>CAVRFE010000007.1:0-2491439 GCA_963720325.1 uncultured Actinomycetota bacterium
CGGTTCACCGATCTGCTGCCGGGGCAGCAGCGGCGCCGAGCTGCGCGACGTCGGGCGCCGGATCGAGCAGGGTGTCGCCGAGGTCATCAAGGCCCAGCGCCAGGCCTCCCACGTCATCACCACGCAGGTCCGCAACCACGACCCGCTGCGCGACCGGCAGGTCGACGAGCTGCTGCGCGAGGTCATGATCGGGTTCCAGACCTGGATGCCCGACTCACGCGGCGCAGCCAGGACGTCGACCCGCTGCGGCGGTTGCCCGTCGCCGACGTAGCGCACCTGCGTCAGTCGACGAGCGACCTCAGCCCGCCGCAGCCGCCCGCGCCGCCCTCGGCGACTGGGACGAGGGCGCGGAGACGAGCTGGAGGCCGGCGCCCGGGAGTGGGGCGGCCCGCAGTACGCCGAGCTGCGCGAGCACCTGGCGTCGTTCGCGGGCGGTGCGGCCGAGCGCGGACCTCGCGGCGGCGTTCGAGCGGCGCGCCGAGGGATCCGGCGGCCCGTCGACCTGCTGGGGCTGCTGGAGATCGCACACCAGGACGGGATGACCGAGACCGATCAGGTAGCGCTCGTCGAGGCCGTCCGGCCCGACGGGTCCCGGAGGAAGTTCGCTCTCGGCGGCGTGGTAGGACGAGAGAAACAGGAGGAGCCTCCGTCAGGAGCACGTCCCGGCCGAGGAGACGTGCCGGCCGAGGCCGGGGCAGGGCGGGGCGCAGGGAGGACGGGCCCCAGCGACGGGTTCATCGACCCGGTCCCGATGGAGGAGGACCCGGCCGAGCTGTTCGCCGGCGACGCGGGGACGCTCGACGCCGAGGTGCGCCGGGTGCTGGTCCGCCTGCTGCAGCGCAGGTTCCTGATGGCCGAGCGGAACCCCGCGCAGTGGCGCACGCTCCTGGAGAACCAGCAGGTGATCGAGTCCCGGTTGCACGACCTGTTCGTCCACCTCGTCGTGGACCACGACCGAGGGATCGCCTACAAGAAGCAGGTGCGCTCGGCCGAGCTCGACGTCCCGATCATGCTCAAGGACGACCCGTACAGTCGCGCCGAGACGCTCGTCCTGGTGCACCTGCGGACCGTCTTCCAGCGCGAGCAGGGCGCGGGGAGTCTCGGCCCGGGTCGACGTCGAGGAGGTCGAGCAGAGCGTGCTGACGTACTTCGACCCTGACGACAAGAACCTGGCCCGCGGCAGACGGAGGTTCGTAACGCCGTGCGGAGGCTGGAGAAGGAAGGCTCCTCGCGGAGGAGTCCGAGGGCCGGTACCGGGTCACACCCCTGGTCGAGATCGTGCTGAGCAACACGCCTCAGAAGGCTCACCGAGCAGAACCAGTGGACAGACGCTGAACGGAAGGAGGCCACGGCGATGACGATGATCGACACCCTGTTCGGGATGATCCCAGCGGCGTCCACGGGGCAGCAGTGGGTCGCGCGGGACCTGCAGCTCGTCAACTGGGGCGGCTACGACGGCCACCACCGGGTGCGCCTCGCGCCCACCGCGACCCTGCTCTCCGGCGGCTCCGGGTCGGGCAAGTCGACGCTGATGGACGCCTACATCGCTCTGCTCATGCCGCACACGACGCCGTTCAACGGCGCGTCCAACGGCGGCGTGGTCGGCCGGCCCCGGGGCAAGGACCAGCGCAACATCCTCTCGTACGCGCGCGGCAAGATCGACGAGTCCCGGACCGACGGTGGGACGAGGCTGCGGGTGCTGCGCGGCGACGGCCGGGACACCTGGTCCGCGATCGCGATGACGTGGGCGGACCACTCCGGTACCGAGTTCACCGCGCTGCGCGCCTGGTACGTCCCGTCGTCCGCCCGCAGCCTGGAAGACGTCGTGGCCGTGCGCGCCACCTGTGACGGCGCATTCCAACTGCGGGCGCTGGAGGACCCGGCGGGCCAGAAGTTCGCCCGTACCGAGGTCACGGCGACCGGACTGGCCTGCTTCGAAACCGACCGGGAGTTCACCGCGCGTCTGCACACCACGCTCGGCATCGGCGCCGCGGGCGACGGCAACAAGGCGGTCGCGCTGCTGGGCCGGATCCAGGCCGGTCAGCAGATCACCACGGTGGACGCTCTGTACAAGACGATGGTCCTCGAGGAGCCGTCGACCCTGGCCACCGCGGACGCGGTGGTGCAGCACTTCGACGAGCTGTCCGGCACCCGTGACCCGGATGATCACCGCCCGCCAGCAGGTGAAGGCGTTGACCCCGATCCGCGAACACCGGCCACCATCGACGAGGCGGTGGAGCGGCTGCGCGTGATCGACGAGATCGGATCCTTCGCCGACGCGGCGTCGCCCGCCGCGTTGTGGCGTCATGAACGCCGGCTCGACCTGCTGCGCGCGGCGGAGAAGGACCTGGACCAGCGGCACCGCCGCGCCAGGACGAACTGCCGGAGACCATCGCCCTGATCGCGGCGGCGGAGGCGCAGCGCGACGGGGTGGCCGACACCCTTCGCGCGTCCGGTGGCGACCGCCTGGAGACCGCGCAGCGGGAGATCCGCGGCGTGGAGCAGCGGCTGGCCGACGTCGAACGCTCGCGGGAGCGACTGGACCGGGCGCTGGCCACGATCGGCGCCACGGTCTCGACCGGGGAGGACTTCGCCGCGCTGGTCGAGACGGCGCATCGGACGCTGGCCGACACCGACGCGAGGAGGACCGCCCAGAACGCGTTCGCCGAGGCGATGGCGGAGAAGAAGGACGCCGAACGCGAGCTGGAAGGGTTGCACGCCGAGCGCAAGGCGGTCAAGGCCCGCCGGGGCAACATCCCGACCGAGCTGCACGCGGCCCGCGCCGCGCTGGCCGAGGCCGCCGGGCTCACCCCCGAGGACCTGCCGTTCGTCGGCGAGCTGATCGAGGTGCGGACGGAGTTCGAGCCGTGGCGCGAGGCGTTCAACCTGGCGCTCGGCGGATTCGCTACCCGGATGCTGATCGACATCGGCCGGTTGAACGCGTTCCGCGAGGCGATCGACTCGGTGCCGACCGCGCGGCGGATCCAGTTCGAGGGCGTGCGCACCGGGCTGCGCGACGAGGTCGGGCTGGACGGCAAAACGCTCCCCGGCCGGCTCGACTACCGGCCGTCGCCGTTCACCGCCTGGCTAAAGGGCGAGCTCGCCCGCCGGTTCGACTTCGTCTGTGTCGAGACGCCCAGGCTGCTTGCGCAGCACTCCAAGGCGCTCACGATCACCGGCCAGACGTCGGAAGGCGGCCGGGGCGCGCACGGCGGCCACGGCCGGGCCAACTTGCTCGGTTTCACCAACAGCAGGTTGCTTGCCGACCTCGAGAACCGGATTGGCCTTGCGCGGAAACGCCTTGACGATGCTGTCGCCTGGGTGTCGACGGCGGAGGGGAACCTCAACTCGTTCGAAACCAGACGCACGGCTTACCAGACCCTGACCGAGCTTGTCCTGGGACCAGGTGGACGTCGAGTCCATCAAGGCGGAACGGGACCGCTGGAACCGCGTCGTCGACGAGGTCCGCGCAGGCAACCCGAGAGATCGACCGGCTGCAGCGCCAACTGGACGACCTCAAGAAGCGGGTCAGCGAACTGACCGAGCGCGTCGGCCAGCAGAAGGACAACGTGAAGGTACTCGGTGAGTCCTGGGAGTCGACCGTCGACGAGGTGGACCGCGCCCAGGTGGCACTCGACACGGCCGCGGAGTCAGGCGTCGATGTCCGTCCGGAACACCGGGCTTGCCTGGAGGCGCTGTTCGACGGAGACCCGGACAGCACCGACCCGGCGGGGGTGCTTGCGGAGTTCGACGCGGCGGTGAAACGGGCCACCGAGCGGCTCCGCGTCGACCGGCAGTCCGCGGCGGAGACGATCGGCAGGTCGAGGAAGGTGCTGCTCGACACGTTCTCGACATTCGTCGAGCGCTGGCCGAACCCGAACCTCGGCGTAGACGCGGACGCCTCATACCGCGACTTCGATCGCCTGCTCACCGACCTGGAGACCAGCGGCCTGCACGAGCTGGAGACCGAGTGGCGGGACAGCCTGCTCAAACTGTCCGGCAACGACCTGACCGGTCTCGATAGCGAGCTCGCCGCCGCTGTCCGGGAGATCCGCGACCGGATCGACCCGGTTAACCGCATCCTCGCCGAAGTGCCGTTCGCTGACGACAAACACCGGCTGCGCATCGACCCGCAGGAGAGCCACTCCACGGTGCGCGCCCGGTTCCGCAAGGAGCTGCGCGAAGTACGCGCCTTCATCGACCAGGCGGCAACGGACGCGGACCGGGAGCGCGCCTATCATCGGATGTCCAAGGTGATCGACCGCATCCGACGCACCGCGCCCGATTTCGCCAACCTCGTCGACGTGCGCAACCACGTTCGGATCAGCGCCGAGAAACGCGATCTCGAGGGTGGACACGTCGCCGTGTACGACCACATCGGCGAGAAGTCCGGCGGCGAGTCGCAGGAGCTGGTCGCGTTCATCGTCGGAGCCGCATTGCGGTACCAGTTGGGCGACGCGGGGGCCGACCGCCCCCGCTACGCCCCTGTCTTCCTCGACGAGGCGCTGATCAAGGCGGACGCGCACTTCACCGGTCGGGCCATCGGCGCGTGGCGCGGCCTCGGTTTCCAGCTTGTCATCGGCGCCCCCAACGACAAGCACAGTGCGATCGAGCCGCATGTGGACGCGGAGTACCTGATTCTCAAGAACTCCCAGGGCCGATCCTGGGCGAAGCCCCTGGTCGGTGTTCCAAACGCATGAGCGCACTCGTCACCCCGAAGGACGCCGTCGTGGCTGTCCGCGGCAAGATCGATCAGAAGTGGGCGGAAGCCGTATGCGCGGACCTCGGTGTCGGCGACCAGGTCGTGTTCTCCATTCCGCTCCGCCCCGGCGTATCGACAGGCAAAGCCGTCGAGCAGTTCGGGCACGCCGCCTGGCATGAGTGGCACATGCATTGGCGCGAGTTCGCCAACCAGCTCCCCACCGGTGTGGAACTCGTCCGCAAGGCGGTGACCATCCGAGGAGTCGCTGGCGATTTCCCCGCCACGCTCATTGCGGACCTAAACGGCGCCGTCTCGCTCATAGCCGACACCCGTACCGGTGCTGAACCTCCGACCGTGGACGTCGACCGCGCCCATGCGCTCGCTTCGGCGCTGCGGTCCGCCAGCGCGATCCTCACCCCGGCGGCGCTCCGGGCCGTCTACCGTCTTCGGCCCGTCGACGTGGACGTATTGACAAGTGCCGTGACCTGGCTACGCCGACACCCCGACGCTGGCACTTGGACCCTGCGGCAACTCCCGGTCCCTGGAATGCACACCAAATGGCTTGACACCCACGGCGCGCTGCTCCGCGACGTCGCCGGACGCGACGTCCGGGACGAAGTCCGGCCCCGGCTGACCGTCATGCACCTGACCTATGTCGACCCTGACCACACTGTGTCGGGCCGCCGCAGGCACGACGCCTGGACCACCGGTGATGTGCACGACATCGCCTACCGGCCGCGAGTCGTCCTCGTCGTCGAGAACCGCGACTCCCGCCTCTGGTTCCCGCCCGTCAAGGACACGATCGTGGTGGAGGGCGGCGGCAAGGCCGCAGCCGCTTTGCTCGCGAACGTGCCCTGGATCCGTGCGGCGGACCACGTCGTCTACTGGGGCGACATCGACGCGGACGGGTACACGATCCTCGATCAGTTCCGCGCCACACTGGCCGAGCCAGCATCGGACGGCGCACCGCCAAGGCCGGTTATCTCCATCCTCATGGACGCTACCGACCTGAACCACTTCGCCCAGCACGGCGTTAGCCACGACAAGGCAGGCCGCCCCATCAAGCCGTCAGCAGCGACCCTCCCGCACCTCACCGAAGCCGAGACCACCGCGTACAACACCATCGCAACCGCGGGGCCTACCCGTTCCGCCGGATCGAGCAGGAAGTCATCCCCCTCGCCCACGCCGCAACCCGCCTGATGCAAAAGATCTTGAAAGGCCAGGATTGATTCGTCATAGGCGGCTCGGCTGGTCTCGTAGGGGAGCCGGGTCTTTTGCAGTTTGTGGAGGGCTTTCGCGGCGTGGCCGAGCGCAGGATCGTGGTGCCGCGACTAGAACGAACAGGCCGTGGCACTGGCACTCTTGGTAGAACTCCCAGCCAGCGGCATGGGCCATGGTCGACGATGGTGACAGCATCTCAACCGCATGCCTTGACGCTAGGTGTCTACCCGCCCGGCCTAAGTATCCGCTGGGCCTACCGGAGTCCACCGGCTCGGCCGAGGTAAAGCGGCCAGGCCACTTGTCGCGGTTGACGCCGCCCGACCGGAGGAGGTCTGCTCGTGCACCCGAGTGGCCAGTCCCTTGGCACCGACCTAGGTCCCGCAACGGCGGCTCGGCTGAGTGAGGGTACCTGCTCTGCGGTCGAGTGCTCAATCACCACCGGGCGAAGGGCCGCCGGCCTCGTCGGCGCGGATTTTGCGTGCACACCTGCGGGCGTTCTCTTTAGGACGGCGTTCGCGACGCCAGCGGCTAGGTGGGCGCTGACGGAGAGCGACCGTTGGAGCGCTTGAACGTCGGCCTGGCGGCGCGTCGCGTGGTGCGGGTTGTGGTGCGAAACGCTGGCGATCGGTGTGGTTGGAGTGGCTGTGGGGGAGTGGTCTGGGGGCAAAGTCGCAGGTAGATGGCCCGGTGGTGGTCGGCGGGGGTTCTCATAATCCCTGGGTCGTGGGTTCGAGTCCCACCCGCCCTACCCCGCCTGACCTGTACGGCTCGGTTGCTTGCATGCGCTCGGCCCCTTGTGCCCGGCGCATGCCGTCGCCGGACGCTATGTTTCCGGCATGAAGGCTGCGGTCCACACCAGGTACGGCGCGCCGGAAGTCGTTCGGATCCGCGACGTGGACAGACCCCCTGTCGGGGACCGGGAACTGCTCATCCGGGTGCACGCGACGACGGTGAACCGGACGGACTGTGCCTACCGGGCGGCCAGGCCCTTCTTCGCGAGACTCCTCACCGGCATCCTGCGGCCCCGGCGGACGATCATGGGGACCGAGTTCGCCGGCGAGGTCGAGGCGGTCGGCCGCGGCGTCAGGTCCTTCGCGGTCGGGGACCGGGTGTTCGGGTACAACGAAGGCGCGTTCGGCGCGCACGCCGAATACCTGGCGGTTCCGGAGGACGGGTCGATCGCGACCGTGCCGGCGGGCGTGAGCTTCGAGCAGGTCGCTCCCGGAACCGAGGGCGCGCACTACGCCCTCGCGTTCATCAGGCACGCAGGGACTCGGCCCGGGCAGCGCGTCCTCGTCTACGGAGCGACCGGCGGGATCGGCTCGGCGGCCGTACAACTGCTGAAGGGTCTCGACGTCACCGTGACCGCGGTGTGCGCCACAGCAAAGCTGGCGCTGGTGAAGGGTTTGGGCGCCGACCGGGTCGTCGACTACACGGCTGGCGACTTCACCGACGACGAGCAGACGTACGACGCGGTGTTCGACGCGGTGGGCAAGAGCACGTTCGGCCGCTGTAAACGGCTGCTGAAGCCCGGCGGGGTGTACGTGTCCTCCGAGCTGGGTCCCTGGGCCCAGAACCCGATCCTGGCACTTGTCACCCCGCTACTCCGCGGCAGGAAGGTGAGGTTCCCGTACCCGCAGGACAACCGGGCGATCGTGCGTCACCTGCGAGAGCTGATCGAGTCCGGGGACTTCCGACCGGTGATCGACCGACGGTACCCGCTGGACCAGATCGTCGACGCCTACCGGTACGTGGAGACGGGACAAAAGACCGGCAACGTGGTAATCACCATCGCGTCGGAGGACCAGCGCTACGAAGACGGAAGTGCAGCCACGGAGGCGTAGACCGGGCAGTTCACTCAATCTCACCGACATCGCGGAGCGGACCAAGACATGAGCCGACCGGCGCAGCGAATGATCGAGACCAACGGCATTCGGCTGAATATCGCCGAGCAGGGCGAGGGACCTCTGGTGCTCTTGTGCCACGGCTTTCCGGAGAGCTGGTATTCCTGGCGTCACCAGTTGACCGCCCTTGCCGAGGCTGGTTTTCATGCGGTCGCCCCGGACATGCGCGGATACGGCAGGAGCGACGCACCACAGGAGGTCGACCAATACACCCTGTTCCATCTGGTAGGAGACATGGTCGGCGTCCTGGATGCGCTCGAGGTCGAGACAGCCGTCATCGTCGGTCATGACTGGGGCGCACCAGTTGCATGGCAGGCGGCACAGATGCGGCCAGACCGATTCCGCGGTGTCGCCGGACTGAGCGTGCCGTTTCGTCCACGCGGGAAGGTGCCCCCGACCAGCGTCATGCCACGAACCGCCGACGCGCAGTTCTATCAGCTGTACTTCCAGGAGCTCGGTCCGGCCGACGCCGAGTTCGGCAACGATCCACCGGCGACCATACGCACCATGCTGCACGCCGCGTCGGGCGACGGCGCGGCCGAGTGGGCTGCGGCTACGACTGGAGAATCGACCGGAGTCGGCATGGTGCGAAGGGGTGGCGGCTTCCTGCAGGGGTCGAGCGCACCGGCGACACTGCCGTCCTGGCTCACCGAGGATGACATCGACTTCTACGCCGGCGAATTCCAGCGGACTGGGTTCACCAGCGCGCTCAACTGGTATCGCAACATCGACCGCAACTGGGAGCTGCAGGGTAGCCTGCAAGGCGTTCGAGTCACCGTTCCCGCACTCTATCTCGCGGGTGACCGCGACCTCGTGGTGTCGTTTCCCGGCATGGACCAACTGCTGGCCAGCCTCAAGTCCTTCGTCCCGGCTCTTCGCGGCATCCAGATGATTCCCGGATGCGGACATTGGACCCAGCAAGAGCGGCCGGACGAGGTGAATACAGCACTCATCAACTTCGTCCGGAGTCTGCCCGGCTGATCATTTCGAACAGCCTGCGGTGTCGCGGCTCATGATCCGCCTCTAGCTGATGGTCCCGATTGGACCGCCGTATCGGCCTGGGGAGGCGGGGGGAGGTCGCCGCGGAGTGTGGCCGGGTCGATGGGTCGACCGGTGACGGCGAGGACGTCTCCCTGCGTCACGTGTGGGAGGGCGCGGACGCAGAGCACGGTTCCTCCGTTTGGCGCGACTACCGGCTCCGGCCCGTGCTCGGGCCGCTCGAGTCGGTGGAGCAGGGCGATCGGCTGAGCTGGCTGGACGCTGTCGCCTGGGTCGGCGAGGAGCTCGCAGATCCCTGACTCTGGCGCGTGCACGTAGTCGTTGGGCGAGCGGGCGTCGAGAATGACCGCGTCGGGCAGGCCAAGTGATGCCCGTGTCTCGATCTCGCCCTCGAGCACCTGAGCATGCCTGAGCACGTTCGCGAGTCCGCGCCTGGCGAGCCGGTGTACGCGCGCAGACATGTTGCTGCCGCCGAGCTCGGTGGAGACATAGGTCTTGCCCTGCCGCTCGACCTCGCCTCCGAGCAGACCGCTGCCGGCGACATCGACATAGAGGAAATGGTGGTCGGTGTTCCAGGCGAGCATCGCGTCGAGCATCGCCCGGCGCTGGACTGGGTCGGGCACGACGTGCATGTGTGAGGCGGGGAGGAAGACGAGGGATCGGCCGCCGCTGTGTATGTCGACCACGACATCGGTGAGTGGGAAGAGTACGCGGGTGAGGAAGTCGGCGAGCTGCTCGTTTGGTGCTCCGTCCGGCGAGCCTGGGAACGACCGGTTGAGGTTTGCTCCGGATGGCCACAGTCGAGTCCCGACGTCAGAGGCCTCGACGGATAACCGGGGAATGATGATGACGCGGCCTGTTACGCGTTCGGGTGCGAGCGTTCGGATGAGGCTGGTCGCGGCAAGTTGCCCCTCGTACTCGTCGCCGTGGCAGCCGGCGAGGACGAGCACGGTCGGACCGGACCCTCCGGCCACGCTGGCGATTGGCACGAGAGTGCTTGCCCAGCCGGCGTCGTTGGTGGAGCGTGGCAGGACGAGGTGCCCGATCTGTTTGCCTGGCGCGTCCAGGTCGATCGTGCACTCGATCGGTGAATCGCTCATGGCACGCGACGCTTGATCCGGGCCGTCATCGCACATCGGGCCATCATGACTCCTGTCCTAGGCTGGCTAGCGGTGTCCGCAACACTTTGCGGTGCTAGTACGCCACGACCTGGGTACAAAGGCCCATCGGCTGAGATGGCGCTCCTCGATCTCGTCCGGATCCGGACGGGCGAGTTGCATGTGCGCCGGATGTCGTTACGCTGCTGGAAACTTCCGCTGCAAACGTTTACTGAATGGTTACTTCTGACGGGAACGCAATGGGCAGAGGGCCTACCCTGCACGAGATCGCGCGAGACGCTGGTGTCTCGATCGCGACCGTGTCCCGCGTGGCGCGGGGTGTTGGACAGGTCTCGCCCGCGACTCGGCAGAAGGTACAGGAGGCCATTGACCGGCACAACTTCCGCCCGAGTCATTTCGGCCGTGCTCTGGTCAAGCGACGACACGCCGCTCTCGGAATTGTCTTTCCGGGACTGTCGGGACCGTATTACTCCGATGTCATCAACGGCTTCGAGAAAGAAGCCGTGAATGCGCACGTGAGTGTGCTCATCATGGGCACGCACTTCCTGCGTCAGTCGGTCAACATGGTCCTGGACATGGCCAACCGGGTCGATGGCATGGCGGTGATGGGCGGTGTCATTCCTGACGATGCGGTGCGCGGCCTCACTGACCGAGGTGTAAGGGTGGTGTTGCTGGCCGGCCGCCCCCTGATGGGTGTCCCGATGGTTCGCACGGAAAACCTTGCAGCTATGGCGCGGCTCACCACGCATCTGTTGGCCGACCATGGCTACAACCGTCTCGTCTTCCTTGGAAATCCCGACGGCTCGCCCGACGCCACCTATCGCTGGCAGGGCTTCTTACGGGCACATCGGCGACTCGGTGTCGATCCACCGGATCACCCGGTCCGTGTCGGGCTTCTGCAATCACATGGATTCATCGCCGTGACTCGGTTGCTCGACGAGAAGGAGGCGCCGGAAGCGATCGTCTGCGCCAACGACGAAATCGCGCTGGGCGCCGTGGTTGCCTTGATGGATCGCGGACTACGGGTGCCCGAGGATCTGGCGGTGACAGGATTCGACGACATTTCCATGGCAGGGCTCGCGGCGTCGGGGCTCACCACCGTTCATCAACCTATGCGCGAGCTCGGCGCGGAGACCGCGCGTCAATTGTTGAGACACGTCGAGGGGCAGCTGGACATCTCGCTCGACCGAGTATTGGAAACGGAGGTCGTTATCCGCGGTAGCTGCGGCTGCGGTGCGGATGTGCTCGCCACAAAATAGAAGAGGTCTGCTGCGAATCTGAACGGCACGTAGAAGCCGCTGGCTTCAGGATTCGCAGAGTGGCCCGGCTCAGAGCGAGTTCCGCGGGGACACTACGGCGCTGGCCGCCCGGGCCGAGTCAGCTGCAGCGGGGCGCAGCTCGACGAAGGCGATCGGCAGGACCAGCGAGCCCGAACCAGACGGTTCGTCGACAACCATGAGGAGCGGTGAACATGTTGTTGAGGAAGATCCTCGTCGCCGGAGCAGCCGCCTCGCTGTTGCTCCTGCCGGCATGCGCGGGGAGTGCGAAAGATGGCTCACCAACGGGAGGTGGAGGTGGGCAGGGGATGATCCCGCAGCTCTTCCTGTCGGCAGAGGTCGACGCCTCGGTCGGGAGCCTCGTCAACTACAACCCCTACTCGGCCAAGCCAGCAACAGTAACCTGGCTCTACGAGCCGCTCATGATGCAGAACAGTCTCGACTGCAAGGTCACTCCCTGGCTCGCGACCAGCTACGCGTGGGAGGGCGCCCAGAAGCTCGTCTTCACGATTCGCAAGGGCGTGAAGTTTTCCGACGGCTCCGAACTTTCAGCCAAAGATGTCGCGTTCACCTTCAACCTCACCAAGAAGTATCCCGCGATGGACATCGCTGCCGTGTGGAACGACACGTTCGGCGGCCATGCCAACTCGGTGACCGCGCAGGGCGACAAGGTCACCTTCGAGTTCAGCGGGCCCGCGGCGCCGAAGTTCACGGGGATCATCGGACAGAAGATCCTCTCCGAGAAGCAGTACGGCTCAGTGGGTGACCCGACCAAGTACATCGACAAGACGCCGAACGGGACTGGACCCTTCAAGGTCGGCAGCTTCAACGGCCGCCGGCTCGAACTCGTGCGCCGCACAGACTACTGGCAGGCGTCCAAGGTCAAGGTTCAGAAGCTTGTCCTCGAGGGTCAGCCCGACGCGACGCAGGCGTTGCTCCAGCTGCGATCCGGGAAGTTGGACTTCTACAGCGGTGAGATCCCCAACCCGGAGAAGGCGTTCGTCGCTTCAGACCCCAAGACGAACCACGTCTGGTATGCCCCGAACGGCATCACCGCCCTTGCGCCGAACCTCAAGAAGGCCCCCTTCAACGACGTGAAGTTCCGCGAGGCGCTGGCCTACGCGATCAACAAGCAGGATGCCACGCTCAAGGCGACGTACGACATCATGGACGTGGCCAGCCAGTCCGGGCTGGTCATGCCGCTGCGCGAGTCCATGCTCCCCGAGCCGTACACGGCGAAGAGCACCGAGCTTCCGTTCGACCTTGCCAAGGCCGGGCAGATCCTCGACGAGGCGGGATACAAGAAGGGGAATGGCGGCTTCCGGACCAACAAGGACGGCAGCCCGCTGAACATCAAGTTCGCCGTGCAGGCGGGCTGGATCGACTACGAGGCCATGGCCGACTCCATCACCTCGAGCCTCAAGCAGCTTGGTCTCAACGTCAAAGGGGTCAAGTCGCCACCGGACTCGGTCGATCTGCTGAAGAAGACCGGGGAGTTCGACATGATGGTCAACTTCGTCGGTTCCGGCTGTGACTACGCGAACGGGCTTGGCGCGACGCTCGAAACCGCCCAGTTCCCGACCAAGACCGAGGTCAAGGGCAACGTGGAGCGGTTTTCCGACCCCGCCGTCGACCAGGCTGTGAAGGCCCTTCAGGGCGCTACCGAGCCCGCCGAGGTCAAGGAGCATGTCGGTGTCCTGGCCGAGACCATGATGACCGAATACCCGGTCATGCCGATCCTGTACGCCCCGGCCCGGGGAATCTTCCGGACGGACAAGGCTGTCGGGTGGCCGACGGAGGAGGACCCCTATGCCAACCCGCAGGACAACATCCTCCTGATAATGACGCACCTCAGGCCACCCACGCAGTGACTGCACCCACGAGGCAGGTGATGTTCACGAGGCAGGTGAAGCGATGAAGTACTTCCTACGGAAGATTGGCTTCTTCCTGCTGACACTCTGGGCCGTCATCACGATCAACTTCCTGATCCCCCGGCTCCAGCCGGGGGATCCGGCAGAGATCATGGTCCAGAAGCTGTCGGGCAAGGACGCACAGCTCAACCTGGCTCAGGTCAGGGCAATGCGCGCCATGCTCGGCACCCCTGACGGTTCGCTGTGGAGCCAGTACTGGGACTACATGAATCATCTGCTCCACGGAGACTTCGGCCTGTCCTACACGTACTTCCCGTACAAGGTCACCGATGTCATCGGTCAGGGACTCTGGTGGACGCTCATCCTCGTGGCGGTGACGCAGATCCTGTCATTCGTCATCGGGGTGATCCTCGGAGCCTACGCGGCGTGGCGTCGCGACTCGAGGTTCGACTCGATCGTCACGCTGGGCTCGACGTTCCTCGGGACGCTTCAGCCGTTCTGGATCGCTCTGCTCCTGCTCTACGGGTTCGCCTACACCCTCGGCTGGTTCCCCACCTCGGGCGGGTACTCGACCTCCACCCCTGGCTGGAACTTCGCGTTCATCGAGGAGGCGATATCGCACGCATTCCTCCCGGCCACCGCCTTGATGATCGTCACACCGATCGGGTGGATCCTCGGGATGCGCAACACGATGATCATGAACCTTGGCGAGGACTACATCCGCCTCGCCAAGGCCAAGGGGCTGCCCGACCGCACGGTCGCCCTCCGGTATGCCGCGCGCAACGCGTTGCTGCCGAGCATCACCGGTTTCGCACTTGCTCTCGGTGGCCTGCTCGGTGGGGCGATCCTTGTGGAGACGGCGTTCGACTACCCCGGGCTCGGCCGGCTCATGGGTGAGGCCGTGGCGAACAAGGACTATCCGCTCCTGCAGACCCTGATGCTCCTGACGACGACCGGTGTCCTCATCGCCAACCTCATCGCGGATCTGCTCTACGGTGTGCTCGATCCGCGGGCTAGGAGGGCCCAGACATGACGACGGGCTACACCTCCGAAGGCGCTCCGGACCGGGCGGGCGCCGCCACTATCGACCCCGAGCACGTAGAGGTCACCGCGGCCGAGAAGCCCGAGGCGTGGTACGCGGTCATCTGGAGCAGCAAGAAGGCCCGCGTCGGCGTCGTCACGGTCGGGGTCTACGTCCTCATCGCGATCTTCGCGACGTGGATCGCGCCGCACGACCCGACCGACTCCTCGTTCGTCCCGCTGGCAGGTCCGAGCGCAACCAACTGGCTCGGCACCAACACGGCCGGGCAGGACATCGCCTCGCAACTGGTCTACGGCACCCGGGTCTCGCTGATCGTCGGGCTCTTCGGAGGCTTACTCGCCACGGCGATCGCGCTGATCATCGGCATGATCTCGGGTTATGCCGAGGGGACTCTGCTCGACGACATCCTGTCGTTCGTCACCAACGTCGCCCTGGTCATCCCAGCCCTGCCGCTGATCATCACGCTCGTCGCGTACTCGTCGACGCGTGGGGTCGGCCTCATCATCTTCGTCATCGCGATCACATCGTGGGCGGCCGCCGCCCGGTCCAAACGGGCCCAGATCATCACGTTGCGCAACCGCAACTTCGTCACTGCTGCGAAGTTCTCCGGCGAAGGCAACCTGCGCATCGTCTTCCGCGAAATCATGCCGAACATGACCTCCATCGTCGCGGCGAGCTTCGTCGCCGCGGCCACCGGTGCGATCGGCGCCGAGGCCGGCCTTGCGGTTCTCGGTCTCGGAGACAACAACCAGGTGTCGTGGGGCACGATGCTCTATCAGAGCAACGCGCAGGGCGCGATCGCACAAGGCCTGTTCATCTGGGTGTTCGCCCCCGGTCTGCTGCTGGCAGTCCTCATCACGGCGATGAGCTTCATCAACTTCGGCGTGGACCTACTCAGCAACCCCCACCTGAGAGAGGACTGACATGCCACTGCTCGACATGCAGCATCTGTCGGTCCGCTACGAGTCGAGGCGGCACCGCCCGCTCACGGCTGTCGAGGACGTGTCCTTCACCATCGACGATGGCGAGTTCGTCGGTCTCATCGGCGAGTCGGGGAGCGGCAAGACGACCCTGGGTATCGCTCTCCTGCGGCTGCTCGAGCCGCCAGGGAGGATCGTCGACGGATCGATTCTCTTCGACGGCAGGGACATCACCCACCTGACTCAGGACGAACTCCGGTCAACGCGTTGGCGGGACATCTCGACGGTTTTCCAGTCGTCGATGAACTCGCTCAATCCCGTCGTGCGAATCGAGGCGCAGTTTCGAGACGTCATCGAATACCACACGAAGCTTCGTGGCGAGGCGGTCACGAAGCGGGTCCGTGAACTCTTCGAAATGGTCTTCATCGACCCGACGTTCATCAACGCGTACCCACACGAGCTCTCCGGCGGGATGAAGCAGCGGGTCAACCTCGCGATGGCGCTCGCGATGGAGCCGAAATTCGTCGTGCTCGATGAGCCGACCACCGGCCTGGACGTGGTCGTCCAGCACGAGATTCTCGAGAACGTGCGCCGTCTCCAGCGCGAGCAGGGGTTCGCCGTCCTCTTCATCAGCCACGACATCGGCACCGTACTCGACCTGTCGGACCGGATCCTCGTCATGTATGCGGGCCGAATCGTCGAGGAACAGGACGCCGACTCGATCCTCAACGATCCGCTGCACCCGTACTCCAAGGGCCTGATGGGCTCGTACGGAGACCCGCGCACGGAGACGGTGCAGATCACCTACGTGCCGGGGCGCCCTCCGGACCTCAGCCATCGGCCCGCCGGGTGCAGCTTCGCTCCGCGGTGCCCCGAGCGGATCGACCGGTGCCTGACCGACGACCCACGGCCCATCCGACTCGGTTCGGGCCAGGCCGCCTGCCACGTGGCCGTGCTGCAACGCCTCGGTGGGAAGGGGGCCGAGGACGCTGGCCCGCGAACCCGTGCATTTGCCGGTCCGCGGTTCGTCAAGACGGCACAGGAGTCGAAGGCAGCCATGCGCGGGGCGGTGCTCCTGACCGTCGACAACGTCTCGAAGGTCTTTGCGCGGCGACGCGGCTTGAGGGTCCACCGGGTGCAGGCGGTCCAGGACGTGTCGTTCGACCTGCGTCGCGGCGAGGTCGCCGCACTTGTCGGCCAGAGCGGGAGCGGAAAGTCGACTCTCGCCGCGATGATCACCGGAGTCGAGACCCCTACGTCCGGGAAGATCGTATTCCACGGCGCCAACGGGGCCCAGGAGGTCGCGAAGTTCCGCGGCAGGCACCTGCGCGATTACCGCAGCCACGTGCAGATGGTCTTCCAGGACCCGTACTCGGCGCTCAACCCAGCCAAGACGTTGGGATACATCCTCAGTCGGCCGTTGGCGAACTACAAGGGAGTCAAGGGCAAGGCAGCCCGCAACCGTGTCCTCGAGCTACTCGAGACCGTGGCCCTCAACCCCCCGGACCGGTTCATCAACCGTTTCGCGTACGAACTCTCGGGAGGTCAGCGTCAGCGCGTCGTCATCGCTCGAGCGCTCGCGGTGGAGCCCGAGCTGATCGTGGCCGACGAGCCCATCTCGAGCCTCGACGTCTCGATCCGGGCCGAGATCCTCGAGCTGCTGAACAAGCTTGTCCAGGACAGTCACGTCGGCATCCTCTACATCACCCATGACCTGCTGAGCGCCCGGATGCTGTCCGATGAGGTCATCGTGCTCAACCAGGGTCGGGTCGTCGAGATCGGGCCGTCGCTCGAGGTCATCCGCAACCCAAAGGATGACTACACGACGCGGCTCCTCGACGCGATCCCCTCGCCCGACATTCAAGCCGCCCCCTCGGACGTCCCTGCGGCCACCTCAGCGTTGAGCGTCGACGAGCGGCCAGGACGGTAACGCTCGCCCGAGCCCTGTGCTGCAAGGACCTGACCCCGGTAGACCCGGACATGGTCGATGTCGTACTCGGTGGGGAACTTCGCGTCGTCCACGCCGTCGGCGCCGGCCCATGGACCACCGACGGCGAGGTTGAGGAGCACGGTCGCGGGTGTCGTGCTCTCGGGACCGGCGTTCGCGACCCACTTGTAGAGCTGGCAGGCAAACTTGAGCCCGTCGAGGTACCAGCACACGTGGTCGGGGTGCCACTCCAGGCCGACCTCGATCCACTTCTCCTTCAGCGACTCGGCGGCGTGGTAGTCGCTCCATTCGGTGTCGAAGTCGGGGTCGGCGAAGGTGAAGTCGAAGGGCCCCTGCGGGCACGGGCCGTCGCAGCCGTAGGACTGGACCGCGACGTGCAGGACGTTCGCGTACTGGCCACTGTTGTTGAGCGGACCTTCGAGGATGTCGATCTCCGGCGGCCAGGGCGGACGTACGTGGCCGTCGCCGTAGCCACTCGCGAGCCAGAACGCCGGCCAGGTGCCGAGGACGTCGGGCTGCTTGACCCGTGCGGTGAGGTACAGCGGATGGTGGGCGGTCGGCCTGAACTCGTCCTTGCTACGGATCATCGCCGACTCATACTTCAGGAACGGCTGGTCCAGACGCGTCGCCGTCGCGTGCAGGGCGAGGTAGCCGTCCTGGACGGTGTGCATCTTGCGGCCGTCCTTGTTGAAGTCGCGGTAGACCTGGGACTCCTGGCCCTGAGACGTGCCGTCACCGCCGAGGGTGTCGAGGGTGCCGAGCGTCGCTCCCGTTACGGGATCCCGGCCGAGGCAGGTCGAGTCGGGGATCTGAACAGGAGCGCCGCCGTCGAACTGGTAGCGCGTGCACCAGGTCGAACGGTCGAGGTCGGTGCCACCGAACTCGTCGCGGAACACCAGCTTGTAGCCGGGGAGATGATGGTCGGCCCGTGCGTTGCCGACCACAACGCGCAGTGTCGCGACGGCCGACGAGTTCCCCGACCTGCCTCCCTGCCCGACCGCACGCAACAACAGCGGTCCGTCCTTGAACTTCATCGTGTCGAGCTGCGCGGTGGCTGCGGTGCCGTTCGCGGTGACGATCGCGGTCGCTACCTTCGTGGCGCCCCGATAGACCTTCACGGTCTGCAGGTTCGTGCCGGTGAAGTCCAGTTGGGTGGTGTCGGCGACGGTCGCCCCGTGGCTGGGTGCGGCTAGCGCCAGCGTCACGTCGGCTCCAGCGTCCTGGGCGGTGGCGGAGGCCGGCGTTGCGGAGGCGGGCAGCGGCGACGCAGCAGCCAACTGCCCGGCGCCGAGTATGACAAGAACCGTCGCGGCGATCGCCGCGACGCGGATGGTGCTGCTTTTCAGGCGACCAATCCGAACCGGTTCACATGTCATGCCGACTAGGTAACACAAGGCCAGAACCGTGTCACTACCCCGACCGCACACGTATCCGCCTTCGGACACCGCGTGTGCGGGGAGCAGCCGAGACCACCGTCGAGAAGGCGTCGCCGAGCGGTAGCGGACACATTTCTTGACGGTCGAAAATAACGGAACTACGGTCCCTTGCGTCGCCGGGGATCGTCGGCATGCTCCGCAACCGCAGGGTTAGTCGTCGGAGGTGTTTCGGGTGCCTACGCAGTCGAGCCGGAACGTGTGGGAACGGCCGGTCTGAGATGATCAACAGTCGACGAAGCCTTCGACGGCATCTGCCGCGCATCGCCCTGCTGGTTTGCGTGACGTTTGCCCTTCTGGGAGCCGCCACCTCGGTGAGCGTCTCCGCCGCGGAGCCCGCTCCTGGTGCCTCCTTTGAAGCGGAAGCGCCGGAAGTAGTCCTCAGCGGTGGCGCAACCCGCTCAGGATGTACTGCGTGTTCCGGCGGCACCAAGGTGGGCAACCTTTCAGCCAGCGGGACCTTCATGGTGCCCGGAATCATCGCCCGGGCCGCCGGTGCCTACCGAGTCACCGTCCACTATCTCAGCGGCGATGACAGCCGCGTTCTGCAGTTGAAGGCCAACGAGAGTCAATCCGTGGTCTCCGCGGTGGGCTCGTCCGGGGGGTGGGATCGCGTTGGTACGGCGGCGTTCGATCTGCCGCTGGTCGAAGGGGAGAACATCCTGACCGTCAATGCGCCGGAGGGGAGCCTCGGGCCCGACCTCGACAGGCTCACGATCGAAGGCGTTGCGGCGAGGGACTACCGGCTGGTCGACCCCCATGCCGAGGACCCGGTTCCCGTCGATTCCAGCCAGACTTCGGATGGCCGCGTCACGCCGTTGCGCGGGGGCGACGTCACCATTGAATACTCGCTGGCCAGCGGTACGGCGAACGTGCGCTGGGCGGGCTCCAAGCATGCGGGCATCCGTGGGCTGTACAGCGGGGCAGTTCTCGGCGACAGGTTCGTCACCACCAAGCAGTACGACGGACGGTGCCGGCTCCACAAGGCCGTCGTGACGTGTGCGGCGCCGGGCCAGCCGACTCTTAGGCAGGTCTTCGAATTCGACGGTCGACGAGGGTTCACCCTCCGCCTCGAGGTCACCCGATCCGGTCAGCCCGTCTCCACCGCCATGATGGTCCCCGTCGTGACAGACAGGCCGGGGTCGGTCTCACTCGGTGTGAATGGCGACAACAGGATGAACCTGGTTCCCTTCGACAACGACCACTGGGTCCGCTACGAGACACCGCGCATCACAGAAGTATCCCCGGGTCGACGCAGCTTCGAGGTGACCAGCTTCTTCGACGCCAGGTCGCGTCGCGGGCTCGTGGTGGGATCACTCGACCGCACGACGTGGAAGTCGGGCATCGTCGCCAAGGGCAACTCCCAGGGCGGACTCGACAGACTTCAGGCAGCGGCCGGGCTCACCGACTGGAGTTACGACTATGGCAACGGCATGAACAAATACCAGTTCGACCGCGAACTCATGCCGCACAACCCCGTCACAGGTACGACCGTCTCCTCACCCCGCTTCTACATCGGCATGTTCGACGACTGGCGAACAGGCATGGAGACCTTCGGCGCAAAGGCGGCGCAGTCCGCAGGGTCACGCACCTGGAGCAAGGGAACACCCTTCGGCTTCAACAGCTGGGGCGGCCTTGGTGCGCGGGGTGGCGAGCTGCCTGTGATGGACGATGTTTCGGAATTCATGGCCAGTGAGTTGCCGGCGTTCACCAACCAATCGTCGAATGTCGGAACGTACGTCGGCATCGACTCGTACTGGGACAAGATGCTCCGCCCTCAATGGGCGTTCGAGGATCCCAACACGTCATGGGCACAGCTCGAGGAGTACGTCGCGGCTGTGAAGGCGCGGGGGCAGGAGCCGGCCCTGTACTTCCAGCCGTTCGCGAACTTCTGGAAGGAAGGACTTGACGAGCGGATCGGCGGGACCGCGCTCTGCGACGGCTGTCCGAACCAGACGATGCGCCAGCTGGCGCTCAAGGTCAATGGCGTCCCCGTCAACATCGACGGCGCGTGGGCACTCGACCCGACCAACCCCGGCGTGCAGAACCGGGCAAGGATCGCGCTGACCAAGTTCCGCGAGATGGGTGTCCGTTACGTCAAGCTGGACTTCCTCACCCACGGATACATAGAGGCAGACCGCTGGTACGACCCAGACATCGGAACCGGGCAGCAAGCCTTTGCCAAGGGGATGCGGAGGGTCGACGACTACGTCGGTGAGGATACGTTCATCGATCTGGCGATCTCCCCGCTGTTCGCCTCGACATTTGCCCATGCCCGTCGCATCTCCTGCGACGTGCACGGCGCGCTCAACAATTGGCACCCCACCCAACCTGATCGATTCCAGAAGAGCACGGAGTACCTGCTGAATTCACTCACCTACGGCTGGTGGCTGGACCAGGTCTATGCCTACAACGACGGTGACCACATTCAGTTTGGCAACTACGAGTACGACAGCAATGCCAACGCCTATCTGCTGGACGACCCCTATCCGAGCGTGTGGCCCGAGGGTCAGAACCGGGCCCGTGTCACCTCGGCCGTCATCACCGGCGTCTACCTCGTCAGCGAGGACTTCACCCCCACGGGCGACGCGACGATCAAGGCGCGGTCCCGGTTACTCCTGCAGAACCCAGCCATCAACCGGATCGCCGAGATCGGCAGGTCCTTCGCCCCGGTCGAGCCCGGACCCGACGCGTTCACGGCTGCCAACACGTTCGTCCTCCGCGACCGCAGGACGACCTACGTTGCCGCGTTCAACTACGGCGACACACCTCGCGCACTCTCGGTGGACCTGGCACAACTCGGCCTACCTGACGACGCCTATGACGTGACAGAGCTGTGGACCGCGAGCCGGGGAAGCGCCGTGAAGCGCCTCGAGGCCACCATTCCCGCCGAGGATGTACGGATCTTCACGCTCACCAGGTGACCTCCCATGAGTTGAGGCCGGTACGCTGCGCGGAAGTGGTCGGGGGTCGACAAGGCGACGAGGCACGAACGAAAGGCGCCATGACCTTCGACTCCACCCGTCGCGCGTGTTACACGGGCTACGTCACGCAGGCGATCGTCAACAATCTCGCGCCCCTGCTGTTCATCGTCTTCCAGACCCGCTACGACGTCCCGATCGAGATGCTCGGCCGCCTGGTGCTGCTGAACTTCGCCACCCAGTTGATCACCGACCTGGTGGCGATCAGACTGGTGGATCGCATCGGCTACCGCGGACCGTTGGTCGCCGCGCACCTGCTGGCAGTGGCGGGCCTCGTCCTGCTGTCGGTCGGGCCGAGCCTGGCGCCGTCGCCGTACCTCGGTCTGAGCCTGGCCGTGATCGTGTACGCGATCGGCGGGGGTCTGCTCGAGGTCCTGGTCAGTCCGGTCGTCGACGCGCTGCCCACGCCGCGTGAGGCCAAGGCCGCGCAGATGAGCCTGTTGCACTCGTTCTACTGCTGGGGCCAGGTCGGGGTCGTCGCCGTCACGACGCTCCTGCTGGCCGGGATCGGGCAGGGCTCCTGGCAGGTCCTGCCGCTGGTCTGGGCGGTCGTACCCCTGGTCAACCTGGTCGCGTTCTTGCGGGTCCCGCTGCCGGCAACGGTCCCTGACGAGCACCGCATGTCGCTTCGCGCCCTGCTCGGCGCGCCCACCTTCCTGGTGGCAATGGTTCTGATGCTGACCGCCGGAGCGGCCGAGCTCACCATGTCGCAGTGGTCGTCGCTGTTCGCCGAACAGGGCCTGGGCGTGTCGAAGGTCTGGGGCGACCTCGCTGGGCCCTGCCTGTTCGCCGTGCTGATGGGTATCGGCCGCATCGCGTACGGGCTGTGGGGGGAGAAGATTCCCCTGCTACCTGCGCTGGTCTGCTGCGGGACGCTCGCCACCGGGTGCTACCTGCTGGCCACTCTCGCCGGCAACCCGGTCCTCAGTCTGATCGGCTGCGCCGTCTGCGGGCTGGCGGTGAGCCTGCTCTGGCCGGGAACGTTCAGTCTGGCGGCGGCGCGGTTCCCGCTCGGTGGAGCCGCGATGTTCGGTGTCCTCGCTGTCTTCGGTGACGCCGGAGGGGCGGGCGGGCCGTGGATCACCGGCGCCGTGGCCGAGGTCGCCAGCGGCACCGAGGGCCTCCTGCACGACCTTGCCCGGATTCTCCCCGCGGACGACGGTTCCGGCCTGCGAGTCGGTCTCCTCGTCGGCACCGCATTCCCGTTGACGCTGGTCGTGGCGGGCCTGCTGTACGCGGTTCTGGGCCGCCGCGCCGACCGGCCGGGCGTCGTCGGTCGTGAGCCGGTCGCGGTCGAGGAGAGCTAGTCGCCCGCGTCAGCGCGAGCGGCGACTTCGACCAGCGAGCGAGTAGCCTGAATGTGGCGGCACCGAAATGGTGGCGGTTCTGGATGAATTGCATTACCTACCAGACATTTCTCCGTTCCCGTCCGGAATTTGCGCTGGTATGGATAACGGCCATTACGGCCGATGCCCCCTTCGCCCATGCCGATGCGGCATTCGAGGAGGCTTTCTGTGAAGGGCTTCTCCCTCACCTACGACGGTTTCGATCCTTCCACGGAGGGACTCCGGGAGGCGTTGACGTCGACGGGTAACGGATACATGTGCGCGCGCGGCGCTGCGGAGTGGGAAGACGCCGACGGCGTGCATTATCCCGGCACCTACGTGCACGGCGGTTACAACCGCGAGACGACGATCATGGGTGGCCTGCCGGTGCTCAACGAGGACCTGGTGAACCTACCCAACTGGCTGGTGCTCAAGCTGCGCATCGAAGGCGAGGACGCGATCCGGCTCGCCGACGTCGAGGTGCGAAGCTACCGCCACGAGCTCGACATCCGACACCCGACGGTCATCCGCGAACTGCGCTTCTGTGACCACGCCGGCCGGGAGACAACGCTGCGCAGCCGCCGGTTCGTCAGCATGGCCGACGTCCACCACGCGGGCATCGAATGGACGCTCACGGCCGAGAACTGGTCCGGGCGGGTGGATCTCGTGTCGGCGCTCGACGGCCGGGTGACGAACGCGGGTGTGGCCCGCTACCAGCAGTTGGAGGGCCGCCACCTCGACCCGGTCTCGCCGAGAACGTTCGGACCCGAAGTGATTGCGCTGAAGGTCCAGACTCGGCAGTCGAACCTCTATGTCAGCGAGGGAGCGCGCACGCAGGTCTTCGACGGGCAGGGGGCGGTCCCCGTCGAGCGCAGCCTCTACCAGATGGAGGACTACATCCAGCAGATGCTCGCGTTCGATCTCGTCCAGGGGTCGCCGGTACGGATCGAGAAGATGGTGACCTTCTTCACCTCTCGTGACCCCGCGACCAGCGACACGTTGGAACGTGCGGGTACGTCTGCGCTGCGCTACACCGGATTCGGCGAATCTCTGCAGCGTCATGCCACGGCGTGGAACGAGTTGTGGCGTGACTGTGACATAGAAGTTCCGGGCGACGACTGGGTGCAGTTTCTGCTCCGCCTGCACATCGCCCACGTCGTGCAGGTCTGCTCGCATCGAACCGCCGGCCTCGACGCCGGGGTTCCGGCTCGCGGACTCAACGGCGAGGCGTACCGCGGACACGTCTTCTGGGACGAGCTCTATGTGTATCCGTTCCTCTACTTCAGGATGCCGGAAGTCACCCGTGCACTGCTGATGTACCGCCACCGCCGACTGGGGGAGGCCCAGGCGGCGGCGAGGAACGTCGGGCTGCGAGGCGCGATGTTTCCGTGGCAGAGCGGGAGTGACGGACGGGAGGAGACACAGCACATCCACCTCAACCCGGTGTCGGGCCGGTGGGATCCCGACCTCAGCCACCGCCAGCGCCATGTCAATGCCGCGATCTTCTACAACATCTGGCACTACTTCCAGGCCAGCGACGATCTGGCGTTCGTCGCCGACTACGGCGCGGAGATGATGCTGGAGATCGCGCGCTTCTGGGCTTCGGCCGCCCATTTCAATCCCGCCCGCTCCCGTTATGAGATTCATGGAGTGATGGGTCCGGACGAGTTCCACGAGAAGTATCCGGGCGCCGACGAAGGCGGCTTGCGAAACAACGCCTACACCAACGTGATGGTGGCGTGGCTGTGCAGGATCGCCCCGGAGGTGTTGGCCCTCCTGCCGGCGAGTCGGGTCGCGGCTCTCCGCGGGCGTCTCGAGCTGTCCGACGAGGAGCTCAGCAGGTGGGAGGACATGAGCCGGCGGATGTTCGTCCCGTTCCACGCCGACGGGGTCCTCAGCCAGTTCGAGGGCTACGAGGAACTCGAGGAACTCGACTGGGGCGCCTATCGCGCGAAGTACGGCAACGTCCAGCGGATGGACCGGATCCTGCGGGCAGAAGGTGACGACCCCAACCGGTACAAGGTCGCCAAGCAGGCCGACACGGTGATGCTGTTCTTCCTGTTCTCCGGCGAGGAGCTGGTGGAAATCTTCGACCGGCTCGGCTACCCGTACGACCACGACACCGCGCGAAAGAGCATCGCCTACTACGACCAGCGCACGTCGCACGGATCCACGCTCAGTTTCGTCACGCACGCAGGAGTGCTCGCGCCGTACGACCCGAAGAGCTCCTGGGAGCGCTTCTGCGTCGCATTGGAAGGCGATATCTGCGATATCCAAGGCGGAACCACCCAGGAGGGCATCCACATGGGCGTCATGTCCGGAACGTTGGACCTGGTCCAGCGCGGATATGCGGGCACCCGGATCCGCGACGGGGTCCTGCTCTTCGACCCGAGGCTCCCCGAGCGCCTGGAGCGGCTGCGCTTCGCGATGCAGTTCCGCGGAACCCAGGTCCATGTGGCCTTCGACGATGGCTGCCTGACGCTGGCTGCCGACCCGGAGGGTTCGAGCCAGCCGGTCCAGGTGGGCGTCGGCGCTGACGTTCGTGAGCTGTGTCCGGGCGAAACGTGCACGTTCGTGCTCCGAAACGACCCAGGACCCGCACCCGACCAAGGAGGAGGGACGACACATGCCGACCCGGTTTGACGGTGGGATCTTCGACGTCGACGGGGTACTCGTCGACACGCCGCACGAGAAGGCGTGGCGCGAGTCGCTGCGCGAACTGATGGAGTCGGAGTGGAGCGAGGTCCGCGACCGCACGAGCTGGTCGCCGGAGGCGTTCACGCCGCATGTCTACCAGGAGGAGATGTCCGGAAAGCCACGGATGAGCGGTGCGCAGGCGGCGCTGGCGTACTTCGACATCCCCGACGACGAGGAGGGCACGCGGGTGAGCCTGTACGCCGACCGCAAACAGGCGATGGTGGTACGTCTGATCGAGGCAGGTGAGTTCACCGCCTTTCCCGACGCGCTGCGGTTCATCATCGGTGTCAAGGACGCCGGGATTCGGACGGCCGCCGCATCGTCGTCGAAGAACGCGAACCTGTTCCTGCGCAAGATCCGGCTGGACACGTTCGCCGCGCAGCAGCACCTTTCGTCGGCGTCCGTCCGCCCCGGCCTCACGCTGCTGGACTTCTTCGACGCCGATGTCTCGGGTCGAGACTTCGCGCACGGCAAGCCACATCCGGAGATGTTTCTCGCCGCGGCTGCCGAGCTCGGAGTGCTTCCCGAGTACGCCTTCGTCGTGGAGGACGCGGTGGCCGGCGTCGAGGCCGCCAAGGCCGGTGGAATGTCCGCGATCGGTGTGGCGAGGGCAGACGACGCGGACCTTCTCGGCAAGGCGGACGCCGATCTCGTCGTCACCTCGCTGGACGAGGTCGATCTAGCCGCGTTGGCCGAAGGAACCCTGATCACCAGACACGACTAGGGCACCATCTCAGGCGTGGTTGCGGGCGTCAGGTGGCGCCGTCGGCCGTGAGTGAGAGGACCGTTGTCTCGTCGTTGTACGGGATCTTGGCGTGGCCGACGATCTGGTACTGCTCGCTGCCCTTGCCCGCGATGAGAACCAGGTCGCCCGGGGCGGCCGCGGCCAGCGCCTCCGCGATCGCATGCGCACGATCGGGGATCGCGCGGACACGATCGGCGTGCGTCGTGATGCCGGCGAGGATGTCGG
This sequence comes from uncultured Actinomycetota bacterium, assembly GCA_963720325.1. Taxonomy (GTDB): domain Bacteria; phylum Actinomycetota; class Actinomycetes; order Propionibacteriales; family Actinopolymorphaceae; genus Thermasporomyces. The sequence goes on from CAVRFE010000007.1 coordinate 26,409, forward strand.
CGATGATCTGGGCCGGATCCTCGGTGCGTGGGTTGTCGCTGGTGATGATGGCCTGGTCGGACAACTCGGCTGCGATCCGGCCCATGACCGGCCGCTTGGCGCGGTCGCGGTCACCGCCGCAGCCGAACACGGTCACGATTCGGCCGGTGGCGCCTGTGCGCAGGGTGCGGAGCACCTGGTCCAGTGCGTCCGGGCTGTGCGCGTAGTCCACCATCACGGTGTAGGGCCGGTCCACCGGAACGATCTGCATCCGACCCGGCGGTCCAGGCTGCGCGGCCAGGGCCCGTACGCCGTCGTCGAGCGATATGTCGAGCTGAATCGCAGTGGTCAGCACCGCCAGCGCGTTCGAAACGCTCAGCTCGCCGAACCCGCGTACCGACGCCGGTACCGACCGTCCATCCGTATGCACAAGGAATGCGGTGCCGTCGGAGGTGCGCCGCAGATCGGTGGCGATCACATCCGCGTCTGAGTGCAGTGCGAACGAGCGGGTGTTCCAACGCTGCTGGATGCGGCGGCCGACCGGATCGTCGACACTGGCCACCGCCGTCCGGGCCAGATCGAACAGATGGAGCTTGGCCGCCTCGTACGCGGCCATCGAGCCGTGCACGTCGAGATGGTCGTGGGTCAGGTTGGTGAAACAACCGACCGCCACATCGGTACCGTCCAACCGCCGCTCGGCCAGCGCGATCGAGGATGCCTCCATCACGACGTGCGTCGCCTGTCCATCGGCGAACCGGCGCAGAATGTGCTGCAGGTCGACCGATTCCGGAGTGGTCGGCGTGCGACGCTCGACGTCCACTCGAATGCCGTCCAGGGTGATGCCGATCGTGCCGATCATCCCGACTCGCAGGCCTAGCGTCTGAAGGACACCGCCCATCGTGTGGGTGATCGAGCTCTTGCCGTTGGTGCCGGTGATGGCAACCACGGCTAGGTCCCGCGCTGGATGTCGGTAGAACGCGCAGGCCACCGCGGCGGCCGCGGCCGCGGCGTCCCCGACGACAATGTCCGCATCCGATGAAGGCGGCCCGATCACGGCGATCGCACCGGCCGCGCGAGCTTGGGCGATGTGCGCGGCCCGCGCCTCCCCGGTCCGTGCTACGGCGATGAGGACGGCTCCCGTCGTGACGCGCCGGGAGTCCAGTTGCACGTCGGTCACGACCTCGTTGAGGACGGCTGGCCGGACGACGGAGATGTCGCCGGTGAGGCTGGCCAGGAGTTCCTTCAGATGCGTCACGTTCAACCTCCGACGATGCGCCGCCGGCCGGACAGTTCCGTTGGCGACGTGCCAGACTTCCAGGTTGGTGGATCTTGGCACGTCGCGGGGTTGCGTATACGTTCTGGAAGTCGTGCCGTAGCGCGCGATGGCTTGACAAACAGTGCTCGAGGTCGTGGACATGTGAGGCTCGTGCGTGGGGCGCGGGCTGGGCCCTGACGTCCGAGGATAGGGATGAGCGTCGATTCGGAAGTAGCCGCGTACCGGCAGGTGGTTCAGCGTACCTATCGCTACCTGCGGCTTGGAATGATCCTGCTCGTAGTGCTGCTCGCCGTGGCGGTCGTGATGGAGAGTAGGCGGTACGGATCACTCTTGGACTCGATCAGTGCCTACTACTACACGCCGGTGCACTCGGTCTTCGTCGCCTGTCTCTGCGCTGTAGGCGCGTGTCTCATCATCTATCGGGGGCGGACCGACCTCGAGGACGTTGCCCTGAACGCGGCGGGATTTCTGGCGTTTGTCGTCGCCTTTGTTCCCACCGGCCGCGGGGAGGCCGACTGCGACCCGCTGCGCGCTTTCTGCGACATCCCGACAACCACGATAGAAGCGAACGTCGAGGCGTTGCTGTTTGTCGGCATCCTTGGTCTTGCCGTGGCGTTTCTCGTCTCGATTCTGCCCAAGGCAGGCGGCAGATATTTGCGGCCAGTGGACAAGCCGGCGAAGGTCGCTTTCTACGTCCTTGCTGCGGGCTACACTTCGATCCTGATCGTCTACTTCGCCGCGCGGACCACGTTCCTTCAGTTTGGACACTACTCGGCAGCTATCGCGCTCTTCGTGGCCATGGTGTTCGTGGTGGTCCTTTCTGGCGGACGGCTCTTCCAGCGTGAAAGTGGTGGCGCTGCTCGACGACGCGCAAGGCTGCGTCTTTGGTACTGGGGCAGCTTCTTGTTCATGATCCTGACGATGGCGGCCATCGGAGTTGCCCACTGGGCGGGCGCGCTGGACCACTGGATCTTCTTCTTGGAGTCCAGCGGCATTGTCGGATTCGCCGTGTTCTGGATCACTCAGACAGCCTTGGAGGTCTGGGACGAGCCGGCAGGTGACGCAACCCAACCAGCCGATGTCGACGTGCAACCAGTGACAGCGGGCGGTCAGTCGGGGCAATGAGCGGCACTCACGGGGCGGTCACGTTCGGCTGTCCGCCCGGATGATCTAGTGCGGCGTTCTCGGCCGACGTGGAATGGTCGCTCGCCCCGCGGCTGAGTACGCAGAACTCGTTCGCCTCGGGGTCGGCGAGCACCGCCCAGCCCTCGTCCTCTGCTCGGCGCCGGTCATCGACGAGCCGGGCACCGGCCTGCAGGAGGCGGTCGACCTCGGCGTGCGGCGGCCCATCGGGTCGAAGGCATATGTGTACCCGGTTCTTGACGACCTTGGTCTCGGGAACCCGGCAGAAGAAGAGAGTTGCCCCGCCCGGCTGAGCGATGGACGCCTCGGGGTCGCCGGCGAAGTCATCGGCTGCAAGTGGCTGACCGGTGACCTTGCTCCAGAACTGGGCGAGCTCATACGGGTTGTCGCAGTCGAAGACGATGTTGTGGACGACAGAACTCATGCGGCCCCTCGGGGGTGTGGGGATCGTTTCGGATCGCTGTGGGGAACCTTGTAGCACCCTGGTCCAGCGCGCAATGCGTTTAGTTCGGCCTGACCCCAGAGCGGCCCTGACGACCAGCATCCTTGGGCACCTCGCCCTCAGAGTGGCCGGTACGGTCCCAGCTGTTCGGAGAACCAGGTCGTGGCGGGTTGCCTCGCGACTGCCTTGGCGACCGCGCGTGTCAGCACGGCGGCGATCGCACGATGTCTGCCAGGCAGTGCTCCCTGTACGAGGTCGTTCCAGTAGAGGCCCCATGCTCCGGCGACGGCCGTTCGGACACCGGGCAGGGTGAGCGCGCGTCCTACCACGGAGACCGTCCGTGGATGGGCGACCATCGTCGCTTGGACGGCGGCGTTGATCCGGTGGTGGCGGGTCGTGGTCCGAAGGTAGCGCCGGTAGTGGGCGGCTGCACCGTCGGGGCCCTCCGCGAGGACGCCGGCCGCGGCTGCCTGGCCGGTCGCCATCGCCGAACCGATCCCTTCGCCCTGCAAGGGATTGATCATTCCGGCGGCATCGCCGACGAGCAGGACCCGTCCGGTCGCGGGGATCGTGCCCACCATCCCCATCTTGAGCCAGCCGCCGAGCCACTTCGAGGCTGCGTCGCCAGGCGCCGCGGGCAGCGGTCCGAGCCGGTTCAGGTGTGCGAGGAAGTCGGGGAACCGCTCGGCCGCCTGTCTGCTGGCCGTGCGGTCGACGAGGCGGAACGCCAGCCCGAGGCCGACGTTCGCGCCGCCGCCATCGGCGGGGAACGCCCATCCGTAGCCCGGAAACATCCGCCAGGATTCGGGCTCCCACAACACGATGTGCGGTAGGTCGATGTCGGTCTCGACGTACGCGCGGAGCGCGAATCCCCACAACGCGGCGGAGCCGTCGACCAGTCCGGCCTGTTCGGCGACCTGGCTGTTGGCGCCGTCGGCGCCGATGATGACGTCACCGGGTACGAACTCGCCGTTCGCAAGGCTCACACCCGTCGACGTGGACGGGTCGACCTGCAGGGAGGCGACCCGGCCCTGCAGCGGTACGGCTCCGGCCGAGACAGCGGCGTCGTACAACGTCGCGTCGAATCGCGCCCGGCCGACGGCGATGGCGTGGTCGGCGTAGTCGACCCCGGGCAACGCTGGCAGGAGCGTAGGGCGGCCAGACGGCCCGACGACGATCATGTCGCCGAGGCGGCGGGCACCAGGAAAGGAGACGCCGAGTTGGTCGAGCAGTCGAACGCCACGTGGTCCGATCAGGTCGCCACAGGCCTTGTCACGGGGGAAGCGTCGGCGGTCGATGAGGGCGACCCGGGCGCCGGACCGGGCCAGGGTGAGCGCGGCGACACTGCCCGCCGGGCCCGCGCCGACCACGACGGCATCGAATGACGGCATATCGTGGTCGTACCCTGTCGCGGCCTGAGGAGCAACCAGTGCACCGCGTGCAACGTTCTCGCAGCGAGCCGAATGTGTTCGCCCGATCGCTGTTCACCATGCTTCCGGAGCGCTACGACCTACTCGCCGAAGTCCTGTCGTTCGGGCAGAACCTTCGCTGGCGAACGGCAATGGTCGATGCCATCGTGGCGACGTCGCCACCGCCGGGCCGGATCCTCGACGTGGCGACCGGCACCGCCGGAGTGGCCCTCCAGCTTGCCGAGCGGACGCAGGCCAGGATCGTTGGGCTCGACCTCACCGAGTCGATGCTGCGCCGGGGCCGGCAGCGCGTGGCCAGGTCCGGGAGTCAGGACCGGGTCGCCCTCCTGCTCGGCCGGGCCGAGCAGCTGCCGTTTCCGGACGCTTCCTTCGACGCGGTCTCCTTCACCTACCTGTTGCGCTACGTCGCCGATCCTGCAGCGACCCTGGGGGAGCTCGCGCGAGTGCTCCGTCCGGGAGGCGCGATGGCCTCGTTGGAGTTCTTCGTCCCGTCCCACCCGATCGTCCGGCTGGGCTGGAACGCCTACGTCGAAGCGGTGCTACCGGTGGCGGGATTCCTGACGGGAGGCCGCGAGTGGCACTCGGTCGGGCGCTTCCTCGGACCATCCATCCGGGAGCACTACCGGCGCTATCCGCTGGCCTGGACGATGGACGCGTGGCGGGCCGCGGGGCTCGAACGGGTGACGGCGCGACCCATGAGCATGGGCAGCGGTCTGGTCATGTGGGGGTACAAGGCCGGTGGCTGACGTACCCGCCTACTACGCCCGGCGGGGTGGCCGGTGGGCCGACTGGTGGACGTTGCTCCACCCGCCATACACCGTCTGGCACCTGTCCTACGTGGTGATCGGCGCGGCACTTGGTCCCGAGCTCGACTGGTGGACGCTCGGCGCGAGTGTCCTGGCGTTCTTCCTGGCTGTGGGGTTGGCCGCGCACGCGTTCGACGAACTCCATGGCCGGCCCCTACGTACGCGGATCTCGGACGCCGTGCTCTGGATAGTCGCGATCGCGGCGCTCGGTGGTGCGGCCGTGGTCGGTGTCGCGATGGTGCCGTCGGGCGGACCCGTGCTCGTGCCGTTCATCGTGGCGGGCGTCGTGCTGGTACTCGGCTACAACCTGGAGCTGTTCGGCGGTCGCCTCCACACCGACGTCGGATTCGCTCTCGCGTGGGGCGGCTTCCCAGTCGCCGTCGGCTTCGTCGCCCAGTCACCGCCGTGGGGCGCGCACGTCGTCGCTGCGGTGGCGGCATGCGGCGCTGCGACCACCTTGTCGTACGCACAGCGCCAGCTGAGTACGCCGGCCAGACTGCTCCGCCGTCGCGCCCGAACCGTCACCGGAACCCTCACTTATGCCGACGGTACGGCAGTCTCCGTGGACAGAGCAGCCATGTTGGCTCCACTGGAAGGTGCGTTGCGCAACCTGTCCTGGGCCGTCCCCCTGGTAGCGATCGCGTTGCTGTTCACGCGTGCCCTCTAGGCCTGCACCAGAGCCTCGGCGCACGACCCGTCAGGCAAGCGTCGTCAGACCGACGGCGATGTCGCGGAGGACCTGCCGTGCGAGCGGATCCTCCAACGGTGCCTTGTCGAGCCCGCCGAGGGCTTCGGCACCCAGTCGCTGGATGAGGTCCTCGACATGGGCGCGGGCCCCGGTGGCGTCGATGAGCAGCCGCACCTCCCCGACGTCGCTGTCCGTGCCGTTGCCGATCAACGCATCGATGCGGGCCGCCGCTGCCGGTCCGGCGCGACGTCTTGCCTCCGCCAGGAGCAGAGTGCATTTGCCGTCCCGCAGGTCGTCGCCGGACGGCTTGCCAGTGACCCGCGCGTCGCCGTACGCACCGAGGAGGTCGTCCTGCAACTGGAATGCCAGGCCAAGCGAGAGCCCGTACGTCGCGTAGCCGTCGAGGAGAGGTTGACCGGCGCCGGCCAGCGCTCCGCCGAACTGGAGAGGACCGGCGACCGACCCGGTAGCCGTCTTGGTGCGGGCCACCAACAGCGCCTCCTCGACGCCGTGCGCACCTGAGGCCTGTGCGGACAGGTCGAGGAACTGTCCGCGGATGGTCTCGGCACGCATCTCGTCGTACACCTTGCCGGCCCGCTCCAGTCCCGGCGGTGCAAACCCGCTCGAGCGGAGCAACTCATCCGCCCACACGAAGCACAGGTCTCCTGCCACGATCGCGGCCGACAGCCCGAAGTGTGTCGAGGACCCTCTCCAGTGCCTCGCCGCGTGCTCGGTGGCAAGTCTTCGGTGCATGGACGGACGCCCCCTGCGCAGCGAGGACGAGTCCATCACATCGTCATGAATGAGGCCGCCAGCGTGCAACAACTCGATCGCAGCACCAGCGGCCACTGCGCGGTCGTCGTCCACCCCACAGGCGCCCCGCCATCCCCAGTAGCAGAATGCGGCCCGAAGGCGCTTGCCGCCATCGACCACCAGTTCTTTCACGGGTTCGAGAAGCATGAGTTCGGACGACGTCTGCCCGGGTACGGCTGCCAGCCGCGAGTCGAGGAACTGACTGAGGCACCGCTCGACGCGGCTGCGTACATCAGCCACGTCCATGAGGCCGCGGACTCCCATGCGTCCTCCTCGTCCACGCATCTTTGCCGAGCTATCTCCATAAGGTCGCGGTTTGGACGACATGTCAACGCTGGCTGATGGGACCGTGCCCACGACCGATTCCTTCGGGCCTGTCCCCGGCGGCGGCGCACGTAGGCTGGACAGGTTCCAGGGGAAGGCCAGGGGATGGCCGGGGGGATACATGGACGAGAACCAGGCACGGCATCGGCTCCTGGCTGAGCGTGCCGAGGTGCGGAGACTGGTCGAGGGCACCGAGGCGGCGGGACAGCAGGACCGCGAAGAAGAACGCGAGACAGGCGACCTCGCAGACTCAGCTCAACCGCTTACGGCCGAGGCGACTGATGACGCCGTTGCCGCCAGCCTGCGCGATCGGCTGGGCACGCTGGACCGCGCCCTGCAACGGCTTGACGACGGCACGTACGGCCGTTCCGTCCGCAGCGGTCTGCCGATACCGGACCAGCGCCTCGAGGTCGACCCTGCAGCAGAGCTCACCGTCGAGGAGGCGCGGGCTCGTCAATGACCGATTCGCCCGCCTATTGGCCTTGGTGGCCGTGGCGGGCGGTTTCGTAGCCCGCATTACGCAGCATCCGGCGCAGATCGACCACCGTCTGGGTATCGACGTCCTTGTGGGCCGGAGGCTCGAGAAACTCGGTTTCGGGGCCGAGGGTGAGCTCCACCTTGCCGTCTCTGTGCACAGTGACCGTGCCGACCGCCTCCAAGAGCGACAGCACTGCATGCCACTCGATGTTGTGACCGGCGGGATGCTGGAAGATCTGCCGCAACGTGTTGCGGTGATGGTTGTTGAGGTGCATCGGCTCTGACGTGGATGACATCCACACTCACCCCTGAGCGCCACGATAGCGCGCACGGACAGTTGACGAGTTGGGAACCGATTCTGGGGCACTTGTGCCAGCCGGGAGTGATCTCCACTCAAAAGAATCTTGATTCCAGGCAATTTGACTGGCTCGGGATCTACCCACCGCTGCGATGGGACGCGCGAGTTGTTCCAGGTGGACCTGGTCGTTGGACCTCCGCTCGGAACGGGAAGTACTCGTACATGACCACGTACAAGGTGGGCTACTTCGTCGGAAGCCTTGCAACCGCTTCCATCAACCGGGCACTGTCCCATGCGTTGGTGCGCCTGGCCCCGCCTGACCTGGAGTTTGCGGAGATCCCGATCAAGGACCTCCCGCTCTACAGCTACGACTACGACGCCGACTACCCACCGGAAGGGAGAGCACTCAAACGTGCTATCGCCTCCGTCGACGCCGTCCTGTTCATAACCCCGGAGTACAACCGGTCGATCCCCGGCGGGCTGAAGAACGCGATCGACTGGGCGAGCCGTCCCGCTGGAGACAATTCGTTCACACACAAACCATCCGCGGTCATTGGCACATCCCCGGGCGCCATCCGAACGGCCGTTGCACAGCAGCACCTGCGCGGGGTGCTGAGCTATTGCAACTCTCCACAGATGAGCCAGCCGGAGGCATACGTCCACTTCACATCCGGCCTGTTGACCGATGCGGGCGACGTCACGGACGTGAGTACCGCAGAGTTTCTGCGTCGCTTCCTGGAGGAATTCCGGACATTCATAATCCGGGCGCTGATCGATGTGCCCAGGCTTCCCGAGGCACGGAGGCCGTGAGGAAACTGGCCGCGTACGGGCTCCCCGTGGTCGCCAGTGGTAGGGGCGCGATCGGCCGCCGAGCCTCCACCGGTGTCGGCCCGTTGATGATCAGGCGAAGTCCGCTGGTGAACGCACGCTGCTCCACCAGCACCATCCAGTTGCCCGAGTTGTCGCATGCGACGGCCTCCAGGCCATAAGGGCGTTCCTCGGGAGTTTGAATAATTCCACACCTTTGGCCCGCAGATCGTCGTAGGTCTTACGGCAGTCGTCCACGTCCACGCCGAGACCAACATGGCGCCCTCGTCGAGATCTCGATTGATCGCGGTCACCATCTCGGTCGAGATCGTCGGGCCAGGAACGGTCAGGTGGACCTGCAGTTCAGGTTGGATCGGATGCTTGACTGTGCACCACCGATAGGAGCCATCGGCAAGGGTGATGTCGGTGTGCTCGGCAAAACCGAGGACGTCGATATAGAACGCCTTGGACGCGTCGATGTCCTTCACGAACACGCTGGCGATCGAAGTATTTTGTGATCATGCGACCAGGCTAGGAGCTGGCACAATCCGGTGGCTTCTCCTGGCTTGCGCCGCGCCGCTCGGCCAACCCCCACATGAGCACAAACACCCTGGAATACGCGGAGCACCGGTCGCGCCCAGCGGCGCTGGAACTCGCTCGGGGTCTCACCGACCAGGTGCCGGAACCGACTGCTGAACGAGCCGAGGCTGGAGAATCCGACCGCGTGGCAGACCTCGGTGACAGTGAGGTTGGTGGCACGCAGAAGGTCCTGCGCGCGTTCGACCCGCCGCTGTGAGAGATGTGCCGCCGGCGAGATGCCGTACGTGGCGGTGAACAAGCGCTGAAAGTGGTACTTGCTGAGGCCCGCCACGGCGGCAAGCGTGTCGAGATCCAGCTGGTCGGCGTAGTGACGGTCGGCGTGGTCTCTGGCCCGCCGGAGATGCACCAACAGGCCACCTGGAGACCGAGGTCGCGAAGCGGGCACGAAGAGTCAGTCTAGGAGGCGGTTACGTCATGGTCGGGATGAGGACAGGCGCGCAAACCTGATAGGAAACGTCGAGACCTCGGCGGCGAGTGTGTCGTACTGGCTGGAGGTGAGGCGTTCCGACAACCTGATGTCGACCCGGCCGCTCTTCCTGCCCCAGGCGCCGACGATCCTGCCGTCGACGAGGATCCCGTGGGGGTGGAACGAGTCCAGGACTGGTGTCAGCGGCCGCTGTTTAGGCGCGATGAAGAGTCCATCGCGGTCTTGCCCGAGGAGCCGGAGGTCCGGAGCCACGAGAAACCGTGTCCCGCGGGGCGGGCGTACGTTCCCCAATTGAGCCTCGTCGGCCCGCAGGATCCACGCAGGAGTGCCCTCGAAGTCCACTTCGAGCAGCTCCCCGGACAGTGAGTTCCAGACCTGCTGAGCCTCGGCGGTGGACAGACCTGCCCACCAGGCGTACGTCCTCGGACTGGTCGGCGCAAACCGGTGAACATGACGTCGGCACAGCTCCTTGCGTGCTTCGTCGGGGTCGACCGCTGGCCTCGGGACTTCGCGCACCCACAGAGCGCTGGTAGTCCACCGCAGGGCTATCCGGCCACTCGCGCAGGCGGCGCGCAGACCCGGAAGGGAGCCGGCGCGGAGCTCACGTCCGTCCAGTGCCCGGCACACGCCGTCGGCGAACCCGTCGATCCTTCGGGCGGCGTCGGGTGCGAGCGGAAGCCTGCCGACGGTGAAGACGCCGAAGTCCTTGCGAGGCAGGACATACACAGCCGCGCGTGGACTGTACGTCTGGATCAGGCAGGGGTCTCGCCAGTCAGACGCCTCGCATTCGGAGACGCGGGCGTGCAGGCCAAGGAGCGCGTCACGAGGTCCCGAGTCCTGGAGGCCGACGTACGCCGCCTCCTCGTACGAGCCAACCGGGAGCCGATCAACCAGGTGATTCACGCGAAGTCTGTACGACACTGCCTGCTCGCGGGTGACGCGTGGCGCGTCGAAGGGACTCATGGGGCGACCGTAGGAAGAAAAGACGCCACCCGTCGGCTTATTTACCTGGCATAGTCGAACCATGCGTGCCGAGCGACTCCTCCGGCTTCTGCTGCACCTGCAGACCAGCGGCCGGGCGACCGTGGACCAGCTTGCGCGGCACCTGGAGGTCTCACCGCGTACCGTCCAGCGTGATCTCGATGCCCTGAGCCTCGCCGGCGTGCCGGTCTACTCCGTGCGCGGCCGAGGCGGCGGCTGGGCGCTGCTTCCCGACTATCGGACCCGGCTCACCGGACTGACGCCGTTGGAGGTGATGTCGGTGTTCGTCGGCGCGACCGCGCACGTGCTCGCCGACCTCGGTATCGACGCGTCGAGTGACCAGGCGATGACCAAACTCGTCGCTGCGCTGCCCGAGGGGACCCGACGTGACGCCGAGTTCGCGCGGCAACGACTCCTGATCGATCACGCCGACTGGGACGACCGCCGCGAGGTGCCGTGCTGGCTAGATCTGTGCCGACAGGCGATCTGGGAGGAGCGGCGGATCACGATCAACTACCGAGATCGGGCCAAGCCCTTCAGCGTCGCGCCACTTGGGCTGGTCGCCAAGACTCGGACGTGGTACCTGGTCGCTCTGCGGCCGAACCGGGCGGTACGCACCTACCGGCTGAGCAGAATGACCTCGGCTTCCTTGACCGACGAGGCGTTCACGAGGCCGGGCGACTTCGACCTGAGCCAGTACTGGACCGAGACGCAGCGAAGTTTCCGGGCGACGCTGCCCTCATATCCGATCGTGTTGCGGGTGCGCGACCACGCTGTCGGGCGGTTCAGGCCATCAGCCCCGGTGCGGCCCGACGTCGACGGCTGGTCCGTCGTGGAAGCCGATCTCGAGAGCGCCAACGAAGCGTGCGCCGCCGTACTCGCCCAGGCCGGCGACGCGATGGTCGTCGCACCGACAGAGCTGGCGACCATGGTGCGCCACGCCGCGGGCAAGATCAGCGAGTCCCACTCCTGAGCGTCGGCTGCCGCCAGCTCATCACTCCGCCAACCTGCGGTTGACGGACGTGGCACTCCGCCAGCGGCTGACTGGTGAAAACGCTTTGCTCCACGACCGTCGCGTTGTTGGAATGGCCGGCATGCCGGTGCAGCCAAGCTCGTTCGTGGAATGGCAGCACGCTCAGGTGAGCACTCCGCGTTCGGTGCTGTCCGAGCTCGTACGTCGCGGGGTTGGAGTCGAGATCGACCAGGTGGACCGGATCGTGGAGGGGTACGAGAACGAGGTCTACCGGGTCCGGTGCGTCGACCGACAGGATGTGGTGATCCGGATCCTGCGGTTCGGACGGTTCGCGGGCGATTCCACGCGGTCGGCGGCCGAGGTTTGGGCTATCGAACAGGCACATGCCGCCGGTTTACCGGCACCGGAGATCCTGCTTCACGAAACCGTGCGCTTGGGCGGCTCGGACTTTCCCGTCATGGTGCAGCGCACGGTGCCCGGCCGACCGCTTGCGGAGGTCGTCGATCGCCTGTCGGAGCGACAACGGCACGTTGTGCTTGCCGAGATCGGCGGACTGATCGCTCGACTCAACCGAGTCGAGGTCGATGACGAACGCGGCTGGACGACCGCGATGGCGGCCGACCTGGCCGACCGACGTGCGGAGCGAGATCAGTTCATCGCGGGCGGATTCTCGGCCGTGCAGGTCGACCGGATGCTGGACATGTTGGAGGGGTACGTCCGCGACTTTCCCTGTGAGCGGTGGGTGTTGTGCCATGGCGATCTCAGCCCGAAGCACATCTTCGTCAGCGGTGACGGTACGGACGGCGGGGCCGTACGAGTCAGCGGGATCATCGACTTCGGCGACTGGAAGCCCGGCGCACCGGTGCACGATCTTGCAGTTCTCCGGGTTCGCGGCCCGCAACTGGACCTGGCGCCGCTGCTGGCTGGTTACGGTGCGCCGACCGACGAGACGTTCCGCCGTCGGTTAGACCTACACACGCTGATCATCGCGCTGTCCTCCCTGGGGATCGGTGTGGATGAGGACGACCAGGCATGCATCGCGCGTGCCGGCACCCTGATCCGCACCCTGCTCGCCAGCCTCGCGTCCTGACCGCGATCAGTTCTCGCAAAGACCCGCTCGGCGAGAGGACCAACGCGTGGGGTGATGGCGAACCGACAGGGCGGCTTCGCCGTATCGGGAGGGATGCCGGCGAGAAGGCGTTCCGGCTAGAGCCAGGAGGGCTTGGCTGACCGATGACACGTCGCACCCAACCACACCGAACGATTCGCGAACTCGGTGGCGAGCTGTGGGCAGAGCTTTCCCCTCAGCCAGAGGAGAAGGTTCCGTGGCGGGTGCGGGCCGCCATCGTCGACATCCTGATGGGTGTCCTGGCTCGCCATGCCGGGAGCGTCATCGAGAACGACAGGGATCTGCCCGTCGAGCCCCTGCCTCACCCCGACCTTCATCAACGCTACAGGGAGGCGATGTCAGACGGGGCCAAGGTCTTTCTGCTCTTCCACTGGAGGTTCACATCAGTCGATCCGCACAGTGCGGCTCAGGAAGCCGACCGACTGGGCAGATCGCTCGACGACACGGAGGAACAGGACGTCAAGCTGCTCGGCGTCTACTCGAGCCGGGCGGCGGCTGAGGCGCGAATCGAACGGGCATGCCAGACACCAGGATTTCGCGAGCACCCGAACACCTTCCATATTGATGCGTACGTCATCGACAGAGACGAGTGGTCGAGCGGGTTCGGCCCTGCTGAACCAGTCTGAGGAGGACAGCTCTGCCTAGCTCCGGCGGTGGGCAGGCATGCGCCTTGCAGGCGGATGGCTGTGCGCCTCTGGCAGATTGCTGGAAATTCGTTCCAGCATCGCTTGATCTGTCGGAATAGTTTGTCCTACCTTCGGTCGATGGCCACTGTCGGTTCAGCTCGCGCCCATACCGTCGCCGCCATGGCCAACGTGTCAGCCAACACCGTCCAGGACAGGGACCACGCTCCAGCCGATAGCAGTGGGCAGTCCCTGGGTCCGGGCGGTGTCCTCGAGGCCATTCGATCCTCCCTTCCTCATCTGTCCGGGGCCGAGCGGCGGGTGGCCGAGGTCGTCGCCGCCGACCCCGAGCGGGTCATGCACTCGTCCGTGTCGGACCTGGCGTCGGATGCGGGCACCTCGTTGTCGACGGTGGTGCGCTTCTGCCAGACCCTGGGCTACCGGGGCTTCCAGGCGATGAAGATCGCCCTGGCCCGGGAGCTCACGGGTAGGTCGCAACCTCTCGCCGTCGACGTCGCCGCAGACGACGCGCCGACCGACATCGCCCGAGCCGTCCTCCGCGACGCCGCCGAGAGCCTGTCCGCCACCGCGCTGGCCCTGGTGGGTGGGCCGCTCGAGCAGGCCGTTTCGTTGCTCGTCGACGCGCGCCGGGTCCTCGTCGTCGGGGTGGGTACGTCCGCGCCGCTCACCCAGGATGTTGCCTACCGGCTGAAGACCGTCGGTGTGTTGGCCGAGGCTCCCACCGACGTCCACGTCCAGCACGTCACCGCCCGCCTGCTCGGCCCCGAGGACGTCTGTGTAGCGGTGAGCCACACCGGGTCGACGAAGGAGACGGTGTCGGCGACGGCGGCCGCCCGGTTGGCCGGCGCCACGACGGTGGGAGTCACCAGCTTCCTGCGCTCGCCGCTCACGGAGCATCTCGACGTCGCCGTCGTTGCAGGCAGCGGGGAGACCTCGGTTCGGGTCGAGGCGATGGCCAGTCGCCTGGTGCATCTCGCGCTTCTCGACGCGGTCGTGGTCGCTGTGACGCTTCGGCGCGGCCAGCGTGCCAGTGCGGCGCAGGAGGTGACCTCCGATGTCCTCGATTCGCACCGCTACTGACCACCGTCAGGCCCAGGCATCAGCAGGTGGACCCGCGGCGATGCCGCATCGGCGGCGGCTCCCCGACTGGCTGGTGGCCGGTGTCCTCGTGGTCCCGACTCTGGCGGTACTGGCCACCTTCGTGCTCTGGCCGCTGGTCGGGAACGTCTTCGTCTCCCTGTACGACCGACGCCTGACCATGCGCTCCTCGCCGTACATCGGCTTGGAGAACTGGCGTCAGGTGCTCGGCGATCCGGACCTGTGGGCGGCGGCGCGCTTCACCTTCGTGGTGACGGCGATCCTCGTGGTTGTCATCGTCGCGGGGACGCTGTCGCTGGCGTTGGCGCTGCACGACCGGCCGCTGGTGAGGAAGTTCGTCGCACCCGCGGTGGTGCTTCCGGTCGCTACCTCGCTGGCGATCGCGGCCGTCGCCTGGCGGTTGATCTTCGGGATATCCGGGCCGGTCAACCAGGTCGCGGGCCTCATGGGAGTCAGCGGGCCCAACTGGCTGCATGAGGAGCTCCCGGCACGTGTCGTCGTCCTCGTCGTCGGGGCCTGGGCCGACGCGGGGCTGATCTTCCTCCTCTTCGCCGCGGCGTTGTCGCGACTCCCGCGTACGCTCGTCGACGCTGCGCAGGTCTTCGGACGATGGCACGGTTTCGGCCACAAGCTGCGGCTGTTCGTCCCCCTGCTCAACCGGACGGTGGCGGTCGCAGTCGTCCTGGCAACCGTCGCGGCGTTGCAGTCGTTCGATGCCATCCTGCTGCTGACCGACGGCGGCCCGGGCGGTGCAACTCGCACCCTCGCCTTTCTTGCCTGGGAGCGATCGTTCCGCTTCTACGACCTGAGCGAGGGGGCGGTCGCGGCCACCGTGCTGTCCGTCGTGATCTTCGCGATCACGGTGGCCGAGGGCGCCTGGTTGCGGCGGGCGCTCGACCCGACGCGGAGGAAGACGTGAACGCCCGGCGTACGGCCGTCACCGCCGTCTGCTGGGCGACCGCGGTGGGGTTCGCGATTCCGTACTTCCTGATCCTCACGGCGGCCTTCCGTCCCACCAAGTCGATAGCGACCGATCCGCTCTCGCCCTTCGGTGGCGGGTGGTCGCTCGACAACTTCCGCCAGGTCCTGGTCGACCTCGACTTCGTACGCTTCTACTCGAACTCGGTGCTGGTGACCGTCGCCATCGTGGTGGTCCAGTTGGTGTCGGCGACCGCGGCGGCATTTGCGATCGCCTATCTGCGACCCAGGTTCGGGGGTCTCGTGCAGGCGATCCTGCTGGTCGTGATCGCCGTGCCCGGACCGGCGCTCGCGGTGCCGAACTACCTCACCCTCGACTCGCTCGGTGCGCTGAACTCCAAACCGGCGCTCATCCTGCCGTTCTGCGCGTCGGCCGTCGGCGCGTTCGTCCTCATCCAGCAGGCAAAGGGCGTTCCGGAGAGTCAGCTGCAGGCCAGCTCGTTGTTCGGGCTGTCCCGCTGGGAGGCCTTCCGTCATGTCGTGCTGCCCCGGATCGCCCCGATGGCGGCTGCGTTCGGCGCGTTCAGCTTCGTCACGCACTGGAACAGCTTCTTCTGGCCACTGGTCGTGCTGCGGGACAGCACGCACGCGACCCTCCCGTACGCCATCGCCGGGTACCAGAAGCAGGTCGACGGCTTTCCCGACTGGGGTCCGGCGATGGCCGCCGCGGCCTTTGCACTCCTACCGCTCGCCGTCCTGCTCGTTCTCGTTCAGCGCTACTTCGCCAAGACCCTGGTCTTCGGCACGTGAGCTCTCAAGTCGACCATTCCGAGGAGTAAGCATGATCGAACTCCACTCCGGCCAACTGCGTCGCGTCCGCCGGCTGGCTCTGGCCACCCTGGCCGCTCTCGCCGTCGTACTCGCGGGGTGCAACGGCGGCAACGACACCGCGTCTGTACGGGAGCCGAGCGCCGACGACCCGGTTGAGATATGGCTGCCGTTCGGCAAGGACTTCGTCGACAGCATCACGCCCCTCACCAACCGATGCGCCACGAAGACAGGCGTCCCGATCAAGCCGGTCGGCTTCGAGGCCGACTACACGGAGCTGCAACTGAAGCTGGCGGTCGACGTCCTGGCGGGGAACGGCCCCGACCTGGCGATCCAGGGCCTCAACCAGGTGATAGCCATGGGGACGACCGACTTCACGGTGCCGCTGGACGACCTCATGGGGGCAGATCCGGCGTTCACCGAGAAGTCCATGCCGTTCCTGCACGTCGGCAGGATCGATGACAAGCAGGTGGTGGTGCCGTGGTCGGTCTCGGTACCCGTGCTCCTGGTGAACAAGGATCTCCTCGCCGCCGCCGGTCTCGACGCCAAGGCGTTGCCGCAGACCTGGGCCGAGGTCGAGGAGATGGCCGCAGCCGTGACGGCGAGCGGCAAGGACCGGTACGGCATCGCCTTCGGGATCCAGGAGGGGTACATCCCGCTGGCGTACCTGATGTCGGCGGGCGGCAACGTGATCTCCGACGATCTGCAGCCCACCTTCGCCGACGGCGCGGGTGCCGAGGCGATCAAGCACTGGAACCGCCTCTACCGCGAGGGTCAGGCGTTCCCCGGTGACCAGGACCAGTCCCAGGAGGCGTTCGAGCAGGGCAAGGTAGCAGCGCTCGTCTGGTCCTCGTCCGCTATCCCCGGCATGGACGAAGCGGCCGAGTTCGACTGGACGACCGCGCCGTTCCCGGCAGCGTCGGACGACCAGAAGGTGTCTCTGCCGGCCGGCGGCAACGGCTTCGCCATGTACGCGGAGGAGGGTCGCCAGGAGGCAGCCATGAAGGTTCTGACCTGCATGGTGAGCCCGGAGATCGACACGATGCGCGTCAAGGCGCAGGGCAACCTGCCGGTGCGCGCGGAGAGCGTCGAGGCGTTGCCCGGACGCTTCGACTCCGAGCCATGGGAAGCGGCGTGGAGTGAGGCGCCGCTCATCGACCGTTGGTACGCGTTCCCCGGAGCGGACAGCGCGCGTGCCACCAGGATCTTCACGGAGGCGTGGGTCGATGCGGCGCAGAAGTCCGCCGACCCGGTAGCAACGCTGCAGGAAGCGGCCGACGAGATCAGCGGGCTGCTCGGCGAATGACGGCCACTCCGACACCTCTGGAGCCGGTCACCCGGTCGCCGGCACGATTCGTCGTCTCCGGTGCACGGCGCCGGTTCGGGTCGGTCGTCGCCCTGGACGACGCGTCCATCGACGTCCGGGCGGGGGAGATCGTCGCCCTGCTGGGCCCGTCAGGGTGCGGAAAGTCGACGTTGCTGCGTGCGATCGCCGGGATCGAGCGACTCGACGCCGGCACGGTGCATCTCGACGGACGCAACCTGGCGAATACCCGGGCGGCCGACCGCGGGATCACCATGGTCTTCCAGGACGCCGCGCTGTTCCCGCACCTGCGGGTCCGGGACAACATCGCGGTCGGCTGCCCGGGCCGGCTCCGTGGCGCCGCGCGCCGGCACCACGAGCGCATCTCCTCGACCGCCCAGCTCCTGCGGATCGGTGAGCTTCTCGAACGCTTTCCGCACCAGCTCTCGGGCGGCCAGCGCCAGCGCGTCGGACTGGCCCGCGCCCTCGTCGGAGACCCCGCCCTGGTCCTGTTCGACGAGCCGCTGTCCAATCTCGACGCCGAGCTCCGCACCGAGCTGCGACGCGAGTTTCGGCGCCTTCATGTCGATGGGACTGTGGCCGACGGCATCTTCGTCACCCACGACCAGACCGAGGCGACCGCGATCGCCGACCGGGTGGCCGTCATGCGCGACGGCCGCATCCTGCAGACAGGCACGCCGACGGAGATTCTGGAGTCGCCGCTCGACCTGTTCGTTGCCACGTTCGTGGGCGTTCCGCGGGTCAATGTCGTCACCGTGCCGCAGAAGAATGCGGTGCTGTGCGTACGTCCCACCGACGTGAGCCTGGACAGCGTCGCCGGGTCGGTCGAGGTGCCTGTCGACATCCTGGCGGCCGAACCCTTCGCCGGGTCGTGGCTCGCGAGTACGCGCGCGCCGAGCGGGATCGAGCTCGACATCGTGGTGCCGTGGGATGGCGGTCGCCGGCCCGATCCGCAGGCCACCGTGCACGTGGACCCGGGGCGCACACACGTGTTCGATCCGGAGACCGGTGCCCCTGTTCGCTCTTCGATCGAAGAGGTTGTCGACATGATGAGGACGAGCCTGTGCGCATCGCGGTGATAGCTGACACCCACGTGGCCCTCTCCCGAACGGAGGAGATCACCTGGCACAACCCACTGCGGCTCGCCGACGCGCATGTCCGCCTGGCGGCAGCGCTCCGGCACGAGTTCGTCACGACAGCGGACGTCGTGGCGGTGCTGGGTGACCTCAGCCATTTCGGCGACCGCACCTCGATCGAGCATGTGGTGCGGGCGTTCGCGACGTGTGGCCGGCCGACCCTGATGATCGGCGGAAACCACGACATCTGGGAACCGGACGTGCGGCTGACGCAGGTCCTGCAGAGCGTGGATCCCGGTTCGGTCACCGGTGCCTACACCAACCAGAAGGGTCCAGCTGCGGAGGCGTTCGCCGCCGCGGGACTTGGGTTGCGGTGCTGGGAGGTCACCGGGTACAACGTCAAGGGCGCCGACCGTCCCATGCGTACCTCGTGCACCGAGCTCGTGCCGACGCCACCGGACGGCCTCACCGTGACGCTCGCGCACTTCCCGGTCGTCTCGCTACGAGACCGCTGTGGAGCCGCCGGCCTGCGGTACTCACAACATCGAGACGAGCTCGCCGACATCGACGACGCGCCGCCCCCTGCGCAGACCGAAGTCCTCCTGCACGGGCACCTGCACCTGCGCGCCTGGCAACCTGCCGGCGCCAGGCTCCAGCTCGGCTTCGCGGCGCTGGTCGAGACGCCCTTCGAGGTCGCCGCTGTGGACGTCGAGATCGGCTCGTCCGTACGAGTCGACGTACAGTGCGACCCCGTCATCCCCAGCGACGAACCCGTGCCGGCCCTCGATCCGCCGCACGGCAGTTGGCAGCTGGCGGAGACGGGATGGCGGCCGGGTCAGGGCTAGCGCGGACGTTGCCGTGGTGTGCGTGCGGTGTTATCGCGATCCGAAGGTGCCGTAGTCGAGGCTGTCGTTTGCCCAGGCGACGCGGGGATCGATGTGCCGGTGCAGCCGGTATCGAATCGGTGTGAAGCCACGCGTCCGGTAGAAGGGGTCGCTGATCAGATTGGACGATGTTCCAGCCGACGGTGCAGTGCTGGTAGGCGCGGTGGGCTGCCCAGCCCAGCATGGCGTCGAGCATGGCCGTTCCCATGCCCGCCGACCTCGCCGCCTCGGTGACGACGTTCATCCCGATCACCACCGAGTCGGCGTAGGCGCTGTCGGGTTGAGCCTGCATCATCGCCACGAGCTGCTGACCGTCATCGATCACGAGCACGGTCGAGGCGTCGTCCTCGATAGAGCGGATCAGGCTGTGACGGATGCCGGACACGTCGAGGAGAGCCGGCTGGAACATCGGCGGCCGGGAATGGAACTTCGTCAGCTCGATGGCCAGCTGGAGGAGTTCCTCGATGTCGTCGCGGGTGGCCACGCGTACGTCGGTGACCGCGGTGGCAGAGGAGTCCCCGGGCTTGCCTACCGGCACCGTGCCATGGACCTGGTCGATCCCGAACTCGAGCTCGAAGAAGGTTTCCAGTGCGGCAGGCATGTTCGCCGGTACGGGCAGCGAGTGATAGGTGCAGCCGGCGGAGACGAGTCTTGCGGCGAGCGCCTGGTACATCTGGCGGTAGGCGAGGCGTGCCTGGGAGGGCCGCACCGCGTGGTGCCCCGCCCGCAACCGCGCGGTCGACGAGCCTGGGACGTGGGGGAGTGGCGCGACCATGAAGCCAACGACCCCGGAATCGTCGACGGCGACGACACCAGGACCGCTGCCGATGACCGACCCCACTGCTTCCCGAGCGTTCTTGCGGTCACCCAACGACGAGATCAGACCCGCATCCGACGGCAGACCATGAAGGTCTGCGAGGACGTCTGCGGCCGACTCGACATGGGCGGCTGCCAGCGCGATGACCTTCACAGCCACATCTTCCCAATCGTCGCGACCAGCCGAACGCACCTCTGCGTCCGGGGCCTCATTCCTTGGTCATGGCCGTCTGGGCGGCCACATGCAGGGCGGGCGGTTGGGAGTCGGCGTTCCACGTCTGCGGGTCGACCAACCGCAGGCGGTCGATGCCGACCAACTCGTAACCGCGTTGGCGCAGGGTACGCAGGACGGTGGGCAGGGCTTCGATCATGGGAAGTGGCCGGGCGAGCCGGCTGGCCGCGTCGGCGCGTTCGGAGCTGTCATGCAGGTCGATGATGGAGCCGGCCTGCAGCTGCGGGTCGTCCAGGATGGCCGCACAGATGTCGCTGGCGCTGGTCTTGTCCCAGTCGGAGGGGTTTACGTCGGCGTCGACGAGGGTGAGGTGACCAGACTGGACCAGTGGGGACTGGCTGCAGGACGCGTAGTCGAAGGCGGGTGCGCGGGCAAAGGTGCTCGCCGTGCCAGTGACGTGGGCCAGAGCCGCTTCCGCCTCGTCGTAGTCGCCGACGCCGAGCACGTGCGTGTGGCTGTGGTTGCCGATCACGTGACCTGCCCGGATGATCCGCCGCACAGTCTCCGGCCAGCGTTCGACCCAGGCACCGATCAGGAAGAACGTGGCGCGCGCGCTTTCGGCGGCAAGGATGTCGAGGACCTGCTCGGTCCTCGGCGGGTTCGGGCCGTCGTCGAACGTCACGGCGACGTAGTTGTCGTCGCGGGACCCGTGTGTGAAGTAGCTGATGCTCATCGCGTTTCCAGGTGTACTGGACCGTCGGGGCCACATCCCGGCCGTACGCCGGCCGGCGTGGTGACCCAGCGTAGTCCGCGGGCCTGGCATCCTGTGGTGGACTGGAGGTCCGTTCGATGACCGTTCTCGCCAACGCCCGCGTGGTGACGACCCGGCGGGTTCTGGACCCGGGTTGGCTGATCATGGACGGTGCCACCATCGCGGGGGTCGGCGCCGGCGATCCGCCCATCGGCGATGGCGACGTTCATGATCTCGACGGCAGATACCTCATGCCTGGCTTCATCGATCTGCACATGCACGGCGGAGGTGGCGCGCAGATCACCACCGACGATGCAGAGGAGATCCTGGCCGCGGTGGCCTTCCATCGCCGCCACGGCACGACGCGTACCCTCGCCAGTCTCGTCACCGACCAACTCGACCGGATGGCCGCTTCGGTCCGTACGATCGCCGACATCATCCACGCGGGTCCGCAAAGCTCCATCGTCGGCGTCCATCTGGAGGGCCCTTTCCTCAATCCGGCCAAGCGGGGGAGCCATCACCGGGACCATCTGTTGGCACCGGACCTGCAGGCGCTGCGGCACCTGTTGGCACGTGGAGACGGGACCGTACGGGTCGTGACGCTCGCCCCCGAGCTGGACGGTGGCATGGACCTACTCCGAGAGGTCGTCTCCACCGGTGGGATCGCCGCCGTCGGCCACACCGATGCGACGTACGCCCAGGCCCGACTGGCGTTCGCCGCCGGTGCCAGGCTGGCCACCCATCTCTTCAACGCGATGCGAAGCTTTCACCATCGCGATCCTGGTCCGGCCGGCGCGGCCCTCGCCGACGACACGGTCACCTGCGAGCTGATCAACGATGGCATGCACGTGCACGACGACGCGGTAAGGATCGCGATGAACGCGGCAGGTGCGGATCGGGTCGCATTCATCACCGACGCGACGCCGGCGGCCGG
Source organism: uncultured Actinomycetota bacterium (assembly GCA_963720325.1). Taxonomy (GTDB): domain Bacteria; phylum Actinomycetota; class Actinomycetes; order Propionibacteriales; family Actinopolymorphaceae; genus Thermasporomyces. The sequence goes on from CAVRFE010000007.1 coordinate 48,447, forward strand.
AATGAGCGACGGCGAGTTCCGCCTGGGTCCCGTTCCGGTGTTCGCCCGCGACGGCAAGGTGACGTTGACAGACGGTTCGCTGGCCGGCAGCACCCTCACGATGGATGCGGCCGTCCGACACGCCGTACGCTGCGTCGGCATCCCGCTCCCACAGGTGTCGATCGCCACGGCCGGCACACCGGCGAAGCTGTTGGGCATGGCCGATCGCATCGGCAGCCTGCATCCCGGCAAGGACGCGGACCTCGTGGTCCTCAGCCACGACCTGCAGGTCGATGCCGTGGTCAGCCGCGGAACCGTCGTGTCCGGCACACTGCCGTGACGATCCGGGCTGGGATGGAGCCAGACCGCGCCTCGGCGCGGTCGTCGGGCACACCTCAGTCGAGGTCGAGCGCCAGCACCTCGTGATCGGTGATGCCCGAAACGACCACCTCGGCAACGCCGTCCGACACCTGCGGGTCGACCGGAAGGTCGCGGCGTAGCAGGCGGGCACCGGCGACGCGGGAGCCCTCGGGAAGCCGGATACGTACCCGCTGCTCGCCGAGTGGGATGAGCTCCCGGAAGGCCCCGCGCATCAGCATCGGGTTGGTGAGGTTCACCAGATGGACTGTCATCGACGTGGGTTGCCGCCAGACGGTGACGTCCATGATGCCGGCGCCGGTGACCGTGACCGGCTGTTCGGCACGGGTAGCCCAGGCGACGGCGTTTTGCAGCAGACGGCCGTGGTCGGGATTCAGGACCTCCCAGAAGGTGCGGTCGACGTCCCACGGGAAGTAGACGACCCGCCCGCCACCGGTATCGCGGAGATAGACCGCGCGCTCGTCGGCGTCCGTCTCCCGCGGGTAGACCTCCTCCATCGGCAGGTCGGGGTGGGTGGGCACGAGCGTCAACGGCCTGGGAGCCGACTCCTCCACCGCCTGCACAACCACACGCCGGACGCCGTTGATCAACCGGGTCGCGTCCTCGAGACCGTCGAGCAACGGGTGTCGCCGGCCGGTGCGGGGGTCGCCGCGCAGGAGAAGGTAGGAGTTCTTGACGTCGTCCTCGACGTCGCCGGCGACGCGCGCCCCGAACAGGTCACCGACGCCGAAGTCGGCTCGCCGCTTGCCCCACTCGTCGTACATCGACGTTTCATGGGTGGCCACGACACTCCCGCCGCGGGCAACAAACGCGCGGATCTGGTCACACTGGGAGGTCGACAGTGCCGCGATGTTCGGCAGGACGAGCGTCGAAAGCCCGTCCAGTGCTTCGGGCGTCAGCCGCCCGTCGTGCACCATCTCGAACGGGATCCGAGCCTCGATCAGCGCCTGGTAGACACCGCAGAGGTGATCCTCGACCTTGTCCCGCGCCGCCGGTCCGGCATAGAACTTCGCGGTCTGTTGGGAGTAGACGACGCCTACCCGGGCGAGTGGCACCTGGTCGCGGAAGTAGTGCTCCCACTTGTGATGCCATCGGTAGATGTCCTCGACCACCGGCAGCCACCGACCGTCGTGGACGACACCGGCGAACTTGGTGAACCACGGTCGCATGCCATTGGCGATGCTGTCGGCCACCCAGACACGGATCTCGTCACCGCTCTGCGTCGAGTCCTTCCAGCGGTGCGCGCCTTCCAGACCGACGCTGAAGATCCCGCCGACCGCCTTCTTGCCCATGGTGGCGCGGTATTCCTTCGCGTTCTTTCCTGCCGCCCACGGTGTGACGATGCCCGAACGCCCCTGCCGGTCTGCGAACGCCGTGTCGGCAATCTCGCCGAACACGTCCATGTCCAGGTCGCTCAACGCGCCGCCGCCGGAATTCGGAACGAACCTCGCGCGCGGGTTCACCTCCCGGATCGCGGTGTCCCAGTGCCGGCACAGGTCGAACAGGCGTTGCTGCCGCCAGACGATGTAGGACCTGCGGGCCGGGTCCTGGGGATCGGTGGAGCGGGGTAGGTCCATCCCGCAGGCTGCGCGGAAGTTCCGGCTGCAGTGCTCGCAGTAGCACATGCCCGAGCCGGTCCAGCGGTTGCTGAAGATGCCGTCGACGTCGTAGCGCGCCATGATCTCGGCGTTGACGTCCGGCATGTAGTCGAAGTTGTACGGTCCGAGCGCGCACGCCACCCACGCGTCGGTGGCGGACCAGTGGCGGCGCGGGGCACCGTCGGCGTCGACCGCGATCCAGTCCGGGTGCGCGTCGAACACGGGCTGATGGACGGCGTGTGGATCGGTCCGGGCGAGGACCGCCATTCCCCTTGCCCGGCACCCCGCGACGAGTGAGCCGAAGGCGTCGTCATCACCGAGCCACCGACTGCGGTGATGCAGCGGGACATCGGTGGGGTAGTAGGCGACGTACCCGCCGGCGCTCAGGCAGAACGCCGTCGCACCTGGTGCGTTCGAAGTAGTCCAGCCAGAAGTTCTCGTCGTACTTCACCGGGTCGTCCTCGACCAGGGTGAGCTGTCCCCATCGCATCACCCGCTCGAACCACGGCCGGCTGTCGGTCGTCTCGGTTCGCATCTGCTCGGGCGTCATGCTTCGGTGAAGAACTGCTCGGGGTTGCTCGGCCCGGGGTTGGGATAGATGTAGGAGTTCGGCATCGCCTTGGGCACGTTGTGGAAGTCGTTGCGGACGACGCCGTACCCGTCGACGGGAAGGCTCACGCCGAGGACATAGAACTCGTCGGCGGCGATGTCGAGGATCTCCATCATCAGGGTCTTACGTTGCTCGGCGTCGGTGGCGAGCTTGAGCTCGTCGTAGAGCTCCATCTGCCGCCGGGCCGGCGCCGGTGGGGTCTCGACCCCTGCGGTGGCGTCGGGTCCGGACAGGCGTTGGTACCACGCCTGCCATGCGGGGGCGAACATCGAGTTGCCGTCGAACGGGAAGTAATAGCGCGGGTCGAGTACGACGGCCTCGCCGCTTCCACCGCCGAACCGGTGCACCGTAACGTCGAAGTTCGCACTCTCCCTGACCCGTTCCTCCCACAGGGACCGGTCCATGGCCGTGATGCTGACGCCGATACCGACGGCTTCCCAGTGCGCCTTGATGAGCTCTGCCATGTCGACGAAGATCGGCCGGCCGTTGTCGATGTCGATGCCGAGGGTGATGCGCTTGCCGTCCGGGCCCAGTCGGCGCCCGCCGCCGTCGCGCTCGGTGAGGCCGGCCCGGTCGAGGTGGGCGTTCGCCTTCTCCACGTCGTACTCGGTGTACTGAGTCGCGAGTTGCTCGTGGTAGTAGTCGGAGTCGGGCAGGGGCGCGGCCTGGAACGGCTTGCCCTGCCGCAGCAGCGTGATGTCGATGATCTCCTGGCGGTTCAGGGCGTGGGAGAGACCGATCCGGAAGTCCTTGCTGCGGAACATCCGCCGCTTCGCCGCATCCTTGTGGGTCAGGTTGAGCTGGATCACCGCGACGTTGGGCTCGACCGGTGTCGTCGCGTAGAAGTCGTACCCACCCTCTTTCCGGCCGCGCGCGATCACCGGCTTGTTCTCCGGGATGGCGAAGAACTGGTCCTCCATGTCGATCTCGCCGTTGACCACCTTGAGGGTCAGCGTGTCCGTGCTGTCGCCCTGCATGAGCGTGTAGTCGAGCCGGTCGATGTACGGCAGCTGCCGGCCGTTCGGGTCGACCTTCCAGTAGTAGGGGTTGCGCTCGGCGATCGCGCGGGCCGAGCCGCCGCTGGGTGGACGGGCGAAGGTCCACGGATGCAACAGGGGCTGCCCCCCGACGGCGTAGCGGACGTTGTCGTCGTCGATGCCGCCCATGGTCTGGAAGAGCTGCACCCAGTCGGTGGCCTTGTGCTCCTCGACGAGAGAGTCGACGTCCTTGTTGTACGAACGGTGGAACTGGCTCAGGTAGTGCTTCGCGTACCGCACCGGCGCGTCGGCGCCCGGTTGTGCCAGTTCCTGCAGGAAGAGACCGTGCGGCTCGGCGAACTCGAAGGACACGGTGTGGTCGTCGACCTTCACGACCTTGCCGAGTTTGCCGCCGGCGAGCATCCAGCTCGGCGGAACGGGCGTGAGCTCCTTGTTGCGGACCACGTCGTCGTACCAGAACAGCACGTCGTCGGCGGTGAAGAGTTCTCCGTCCGACCACCGCATACCCGCGCGCAGCTTGAACGTGTAGACCTTGCCGCCTTCGCCGATCTCGAACGACTCCGCGACGTTGGGGATCGGCACCGGCTTCCAGTCCGGCGTCCAGCGCACCAGGCCCTCGTATCCCTGGAACCGGTTCAACTGGGAGAACGATCCGGACCCGCCGGTGACGCCCATCCGCCACGAGCCGCCGTAGGTGCCGAGCCTGTCGACCGGCTGCACGACCAGTGGACTGGCGGGCAGGCGCTTCTTCAGCGGCGGGAGATCTCCGCTCTTCACGAGCTTGGCGAGAGCGGGTGCCTCCTTGTCCGCCAGCCGCTGACCCGCGCCGCTCTTGCGTTTGGGCTGGGTGGAGAGTGCGTCGCAGGCAGAGGCGGAGGTCAACGCGACGAACCCCAGGGCACCTGCTCCGACAAACCGTCGCCGGCTCAGTCCAGGGGAGAGCCGGCGGGAGAGTTCACCGCTGGAAGCACGCGTGGGATGACGGCTGGGAGTCTGCTCTTCCGCCACGTCATGGCTCCTGACTCCGACCTGGTCGGCTGCAGGAGCCCCTCGTGGCCGGACATGTGTGAACGCTGCTGAGGGTAAGGCGCCGCGCTATGGGCTGGGAACGTACTGTTGGCATACTTGCCTGTCAACTAGACACGACAGGCACCAGTGCACGCCTGGCTCATTGCGGCGAGGCGGCTGCCGGAACCGGCCGGACCGCACGTCCTGGAGGCACGATGAGACAGACGCTCCGGACCGTCTCGATGGTCGATGCAGTCTGCGACGCGATTCGCGAACGCATCCTCACCGGCCAGCTCGATCCGGAGGAGGTGCTCTACGAGCAGGCCACGGCCGAGGCCTACGGCGTCGCGCGACCCACCGCGAAGGCCGCGATCGACCGGCTGGTCACCACCGGTCTGCTGCGCCGGTCGGCGAACAAGTCGGCGCGGGTCCCGCGGCTCACCGAGGACGATGTGGGTGACCTCTACTTCAGCCGGCTCGTGATCGAGAGCCGTGCCGTTTCCCGGCTCGCCACCGAGGGCAAACCGCCGGAGCTGGCGAAGAAGGCGCTGCGCGAGTTCGACCTCGCCGTTCGGGAGGGGTCGGTGCAGGGCATCATCGCCGCCGACATCGCGTTTCACCAGGCCTTCGTCGAGCAGCTCGGCAGCCCGCGGGTGCTGCGGATGTACGAGTCGATCATGGGTGAGGCGCACCTGTGCATGGTGGTCAAGCAGACCCACCGCCTGCTCGGCCCGAAGGCCATCGCCAAGGAGCACCGCGGCATCTACGACGCGGTGGCCGCGCGAGACGCGGAGTTGGCCGAGACGAGGTTGGCCGAGCACCTCAGCCGGTCGGAACACCTCATCCGGCGGCACTTCCGAGAGGGCGCTTCGTCGCCTGCCTGACTCAGACCCGGGCGCTCTGTTCGCAGCTCGCCAGGAGCGCGCTGGCTTGCGGTGAAGCGTCGGAGTGGTTCGCTCCGCCCGGTACCGGCATACGAACATCAGAACCCTGCTGCTCCACGGGTGTGCGGACGCGGCCGCCTCCGGCGTACCGCACCGCGACGACGGGTTCGGGCCAGAGCGACACCATCCGGGGCCACACCCTGTGACGGCACCCGCGGACTCTACGTGGGGTGCCGCGCGGCATCTGGCACGCTTGCCGGCGGACCCGCGCCTACGGACCGATGTTGACCATCCAGGTGATGCCGAACTTGTCCTCGCACATGCCGAACTCGGCGCCCCACATCTGCTTCTCCATCGGAACCGCCACGGTGCCGTCGCCGGACAACTTCTGCCAGTAACCGCGCAGCTGCTCGGCGTCGTCACCGCTCAGACTCACGGTGATGTTGTTGCCCGGCTGGTGGTTGGTTCCCGGCGGGTTGTCCGAGCCCATGAGGGTGTAGCCACTCTCGGTCTCCAACTGGCCGTGCATGATCTTGTTCGCCTCCGGCGCGTCGGCCGCCCCGAGGTCGCCGAAGGTGTTCAGCGAGAGGTTGCCCCCGAAGACGCTCTGGTAGTAGTCCATGGCTTCGCGGGCGTTGCCGTCGAAGCTGATGTAGGGATTGAGACGAGATGCCACCAGGCCCTCCTAGGGTCGTACGGAACTCCAGGCTCCGGACACTAGCGGGCTGGACCGACCCGCGCGGGTCGATCCGCTATCCCGTCGCCGTGTCGACGGTTGGGTAGCGCGGCGGCTCACCGGCGCCGTTGTAGGAGTGGTCGGGCCCGAGATAGCTCACGGTCACCGCTCGGCGGGGCTGGCCGCTCACGTTGGCCGCGCTGCCGTGCACCAGCAGGCTTTGGAAGAACAACACGTCGCCGGGTGCCATGGGCAACGGCACCAGGTCGGCCGCGTCGTAGTGCTGAGGTGCCACCACGAAGTCGTCCTGGGTCTGGACGTGGGGGAGCGGTCCACCCCGGTGACTTCCCGGCAGGACAGTCAGGCAACCGTTGTCGAGCGTGGCCGGGTCGAACGAGGTCCAGATCGACCACATGGACATCGGCGCGACCGGCCAGTACGGCGCGTCCTGGTGTACGCCCTTCTCCGAACCCACCTCGGCCGGCTTCATCAGCGCGTCGGCGCGGAAGAGCCGGATCGGCGTCCCGATGAGTGCGGCGACGTACCGGATGACTGCCGGGTCGCAGATGAGCCCGCGGAACAGATCGTCGGCGTACAGCCAGCTGACCTTGCGGATGTCGCCGCCGTCCTGGCGGGTCGTGCCCGCCCGCTCGAGAACTGGCTCGCGTTGCAGGGTGATGCCGTCCGGCGGGGTGCGGCGTCCGCCGGCGTACTCCTGCAGCCGTTCCGCATACCGGCGGCAGGTGGACGGGTCGAGGAGTCCTCGCACCAGGAAGTAGCCGTCGCGTTCGGCGGTGACCGGCGGCGCGTCCATCTGATCCAAGCCGGGCTGATCCAAGCCGGACTGATCCAAGCCGGGCTGATCCAAGCCGGGCTGATCCAACTCGGGCATGTCGGGTCCTCTCGCGCGTGGGGGCTAGCGGAGCTGGTCGGCGAGCCACCCGAAGGCGGCCTCCTGCATGGGCAGGTCGAACTTGTGCGGGCCTTCGTAGAACTGACCCGTGTACGCGTCCGGCCGGCCGGCGTGACGGTAGTGGTCGGCGATCATCTCGTCCGCGGCCTGCATGCCGTGGAGTGTGAAGAGCGGGTCCTCGGTGTCGTACTGCACCAGCAGCGGCGACGGCGCCCGGCTGGCGGCCAGGTCGGGCCAGTCGCAGACGCGGGCAAGTCCAGGTGGCATGAACATCCAGGTGTGCCCGTCGACCAGCCGGTCGAGGAGTGCTTCGTGCGTGCTCATCATGCCGACCACGACGGCCGCACCGATCTCGTCGCTGGTCGCCTGGAGCAGGGCGGCGCGACAGCCGCCGCCGGACAGCCCGACGCAACCGATCGGCCCGGGCGCGACGTCGGCACGTGAGCGCAGGTAGGTGACGGCGGCCCGGTCCTCGTACGCGACGACGCCGGCGAAGCTGGTACCCAGGAGCCCGCAGTACTTCGAGACCAGGTCCTCGTGCAGGCGTGCGGCGACCTCGTACGCATGCTCCGTGGTCTGCTCGTTCGCCTTCTCGGATGCCTGATCGACGGCCTGATCGGCTGCTGGTCCTGACCCGGTTGGCGCGCCGGCCGCCAACCGCCCGAGGGTCCGGAACCGTTCGGGCATCGTGGCCAGCGGGATCCCGCGGCTGCTCCACAAGAAGACGTCCGGCACGACGACCACGAACCCCGCCCGTGCGAGCGCATTGGCGTACGCGCGTCCGCCGTACTCCAACTCCCGCACCCGGACCACGCTCTCGGCGGGCTCGGCCGGACCGTCGGCGATCTTCTCCTTGCCGTACGTCTTCATGCCGTCGTGACTGTGCAGCGCGACGATGCCGGGCAGCGGGCCGGTGGCACCGCGTGGCTTCAGCACCCACGCCCGGGTCCGTGGCCCGTACCCCACCGACCACGACACCTCCTCGCCGACGAGGTCGTCGTCCTCCCAGGCGGTCTCACGGCGGACGTCGTGCGTGAGTGCCGGACCGGCGAAGCCGAGAACCGACCCGATCGCCTGGCGCAACGCCGGGCCAGGCCGGACTGGGGGACGCAGGGTTGCCTGCCTCCCGGCCGCCTCAACCAGGTCCGCGTAGCTTCCGAGGTGCTCCACCGGTGACCTCCTCCGTACGACGCTGGGGTTCCATCCTCGACCACGCACGTCTCGGCGACGATGCCCGCTTGCGGTCGGCTGACGTAGAATCTCGTTCCGTGTTGGATGGAAACCCGGTTGACGACCAGGTGGAGCGGATCAGGCGGAAGCTGCACGACGTGCCACGCATGCGCGAGCGGCGGTATGAGCTCGGCGAAGAAAAGCACCGGTTCGCCGCCCGGCCACCGATCCAGGAGCAGGACCTGCTCGCCTTCGAGCGTCGTAACGAGGTCCGGTTGCCGTCGTCCTACCGCACATACCTGCTCGAGATAGCCGACGGCGGGGCCGGGCCGGGCTATGAGCTGTTCCCGCTCGGTCACCACGCTGACAGGCTCATCGGGCTGGACCACCCGTTCCCGCTCGACGTCGACGTCGACTACGACGCCGCCGGGCGCCAATGGCTGGGCCTCCTGGAAGACAGCCAGGGCGACGGCGACGACCTCGATGCCGAAACCGAGGAAGCCGGCTGCGAAAGCACATGGCCCTTCTACGGGACACTCCCGGTCTCCCATCGGGGGTGCACCTCCGAGGTCGTGCTCGTCGTCACAGGTGCGGCTCGCGGCCGGGTGGCCCTGGTCGACCGCGACATGAACGGGCCACCGCGGTTCTATCCGGAGCTGACGTTTCTCGACTGGTACGAGGCGTGGTTGGACCGCATCGTCGCCAGGTGCGCCACCGACGAGGAGTTGTTGAACGAGGCGCTGACGCACGATCTCAGTGGCCTCCGGCTGACGGCATTGCAGGACCTCGGCCGCCGACCCGACCTCGCGCTGCCTCTGCTGGAGGCCGTCGCCGGTGCCGCGGCGTCCGCCGACCGTGCGTTGCGCGAACGCCAGGAAGCCGTGCGGGTGCTCGCCCGCCACGTCGACCTGACGTGGCCACTGCCGGCGATGGCGCAACCCCTGCTGGTGGACCCTGACGAGTGGATGCGGATGGCCCTGGTCGAAGCACTCGGGCAGCGCGCCGACTGGGGGCTCGGCCATCCCGCGGTGGCCGTGTTCGCTGCCGACGAGTCGTGGTTGGTGCACTGGGCGCTGTTGCAGTCCTTGCAGCGCTGGACTCGGCGCATCGAGGGGGACGTGGCGCCCAAGATCGCGGCGCTTCGTGCCCAGCTCGGCGGCTGAGCCGTTCAACCGTCGAGGGCGACCCACACATAGGTGCCGTCCGCGTTCTTGCGGCAGAGGTAGAGGTGGTCGGCAGTCTCCGCGCCGCCTTCGACGCGGATCACGCAGCCACGCAGGTCCGCCGACGGCTCCGGAAGTTCGGGCACCGCGGCGATCCGCAGAAGGGCATCGTGGATCTCGACGCGTGCGACGTCGGTGCCACCGGTGACCACCAGCCGGTCCCGGTGCGCGGAGTCCGCCGCGGATGTCTGGACGACCCACGCCGGGCCTGGCGCTGCTGCGGATGCCTCGACGACGTACGGCCGGTCGGCGGGGGTCCGGTGCAGCGCGGGTGAGCGCAGGACCAGAGGCGTTCCGTCCTGGATGTCGACGGCGTTGTCGGTGAGGGCGACCCCGTCCAGGCAGTTGCCCGGACTGTCGGGTTCGCAGACGACGCCGATCGGGTTCCCGCCGATGCTGGCGTGGGAGATGGTGTTGGCGCGTCCGAGGATGCGGATGCCGGTGCCGCGGTTGCCGGACGACTGCACGTTGCCGAGGAGGTTGTCGTCCGACTGGTACAGGCGCACTCCGTCGGCGCCGTTGTCGGTCGAGATCACCTGCTCGACACTGTTGTGGTGTCCCCAGATCCGCAGACCCTCGACCGGACTGCACAGCGTGATGACCTTGCCGACAAGGCAACGCGAGGCACGGATGTAGACCCCGATGCCACGGTTGTCGGCGCAGATGATCGAGTCGATGACGTTCTCGTTCGACTCGTTGCCGAGATAGACACCGCCCAGCCAGTTGGTGGCCGGTGAGCTGTTGCGGTGCGCGATGACCGAGTGCACCGTGTTGCGCCGGCCGCCTTCGCCCGGACCGATGCCGTCGATCGTGAAACCGATCTGCTCGTTGTCGTGGGCGATGACCGAACCGATCTCGTTGTCGTGTGCCGCGTTGAGCGAAACGCCGATCCGATTGCCGGTGGCATAGATCTCGTCCAGGAAGTTGTGCGAAACCGCCAGACCGTAGAGCAGAACGCCGGTGCCCGCGGTGGACTTGCGGGTGTTGTGCGAACGGATACGCCGCAGGTAGTTGCGGGTCGACCGGCCGCCGAGCACGACCCCCTGGTGTTCGAAGCCGTCGACGGTGAGGTCGTCGAGCCGGCAGTGGGTGCAGTCGGTGAGGATGACGCCGCTGCCAGTGCCGCTGCCCGGTCCGGTTCCGGTGATCGTGAGCGCCCGGATCTCGACGTTGGTGAGCCCGACCAGGTTGATCCCGTTGACGTTGGTGGCCGCTACTCGCAGGACGGTTGGATCACCGGTACCGACCACGGTGATGTCGCTCTTCCACCGCAGGTTGGCCGAGATCGTGTACGTGGCCGCGCGCAGCGCGAGAGTGCCGCCACGGGGGAGTGCGTCGAGGGCGCGGTTCAACCGGGCGGTGTCGTCGTGCTCACCAGGCTGGCGAGGGAACGACTCGATGTCGAGGTGAGGTCGGTTTGCTGGCTCCTTGGCCGGTCCCGCCGATGGCGCCGTGGCCGCTGCTGAGGCTTTCCCGGGCGCCCATACCCCGACAGCAAGGGCGGTGCCACCCGAAACCGCCAGGTGGGAGAAGACGTCGCGCCGGCTCGGCCGGTTGGGCAACGCCGTCACCGTACGTCCCACTCGGGCTCGCCGGCGAAGAGCGTGTCGGTGCCGAGGGCCAGGTGGTTGTCGCGTGCCTTGATCACTCCGGCGGGGATGCCGTACTGCGGCAGCTGTCCGGACAGCACCGCGTGCTTGTGTGCGTGGCCGCGTAGCACGTTGGAGATCAGGGCGGGCGTGCGTACGGCGTGGTATTCGTACCCGTTCTTCTGCACCCCGGTGGAGATCTCGTCCAACACGTTGTGGGCGAGAGTGGCGCGTTCGAGCACTGCGAGCTGGATCCCGCCGCCCCAGGTCTCGCCGAACGAGTTACCCACGAGCCTGAGGTTCCTGACGAACTCGATGTAGACCCCGCGTACCGACGGACCGATGCGGTTGTTCTCGACGACGATCTCGCCGAACAGCGGCCATTCGGGTGGACGACGGCTCGGCGCCCAGCTGCCCTGGATGACGATCGCGGACTGGCCAGGCCAGGCGCGCTCGGAGTCGTTCTGGCCACTCGGCCCGCAGATCGTGTTGCGGAACGTCACGCGGTTGCAGCCGAACTGCGCGGTGAGCGGCTTGCCTGGTGCGTAAGGGACCTTGATGCCGTCGACCAGCACGGTCTTGATGTAGCTGAAGCCGCAGCCGTTCTCGTGCGGGAAAAGATCGACATGCTGACCGGGATAGCCGACCGCACCGGGACCGATCAGCGCCGCAAATTCGCGCTGGATGCGGTTTTCGATCGGCTCGCCTGGCTTGGCGTTGCCGTAGAAGCCCAGCGGTGCACCGAGAAAGACGTCGGGCGTTCCGACCTTCTCGACGTACGAACCGCGCTGCAGCTCCACCACCACGGCGGGCAGGTCGAACGCGACGCTGGCCGAGATGGGGTACTTCCGGCCGCCCGGAACGACGAGTCGACCGCCACCATGCGCCTCGAGGTCGACGATGGCGGCCTGGAACGCGGGATACCAGTCGTCGACGGTCTCGCCCCAGGGGGTGGTGAAACGGCGTACCAGGCGTGCATAGCGGGTCAGTTTCGTCTCGAACACGTCCAGGTCTGTGAGCGTGCCGCTGGCCGGCGATGGGGCTCCCGATGGCGCTGCTGATGCTGTGTGTGTTGCGCCCGTGACCGCCCCCGCCGAAAGCGTGGCGGCGGCTCCGAGGAACGCCCGACGGGTATGGACTGGCGTGCTGAGTCGCCGCATGCTCCACCTCCAGGAGTGCGCGTACAGTCTTCGTAGCACGCCGTTCCATGTCAATTGCGGTAGCGTCCCGCGGCATTGAACCCCACCCGAACCTCGGTGCGTACGTCCTACCGACACGTACCACGCCACGAACGCAAGCCATGTGCTCGCAACGATCTGGGGAGGTCACCGATGGGTGCCGGATCGCCTGAAGGGGTGCACCGGAGCCGCACGCTGCTGCTCTTTCTGCCGTCCCTGTTGGTGCTCGTCGTCGCCGCGCCCACGCTGCTGTCGGCGGCCCGCGATGCGCTCACTTCTGGAACGTTCCGGGCCCCGCCCGAGCCCTGCTTCTTGCTGGACGAAGCAACCGCTGCGCGGATGGCGCCCGGTATGGCTCGACGTGGCGGCGATGAGGCTAGCCCTGGCGTCTACTTCTGCCGGTGGGGCCACCTCGTCTCACCCGGACAGTTGCAGGTCATGGTCATGTGGTTCGAGGGCCGGTTGGGCACCTCCGCCGACGACCTCGCCCAGGAGGGTTTGAACATGATCGCCGCCGACACCACCGCGACCGCTCCGCCGATCGGTGACGAGGCCCGCCTCACACTGCCGCCGGGGGAGAGCGGGCCGGACGTCCTCGCGTTCCGCAAGGCCAACGTGGTCGTGGAGATCTCCTACACGCCGAAGAGTTGGAGCGACGATCTCCTGTTCACCGCAGCACGTCACATCGACCGGGAGCTGGCGTCATGAAGACCTTCACCGGAAAGGCCGAGCGTTCTCCGTCACAGCGGGGTGACCAGCCGCGCAGGAAGTCGAGACGCGGGTCGGTCGTCGTGGCCATCGCCTTGTTCGTGGTGGCGGCCTTCGTGCTCGGCTGGCAGCTCAGACCCGTGGTCGCCTGGCTCGGCATCCCGTTGGGCACGTACGAGAAGGCTCCGGACCCGTGCGGGCTGGTCTCCGACGAAGCGGCGGCGCGCCTGGTGCCGGGGTTCAGTCGGCATCCAGATCCGGGCCGCCCACGCGACCGGGCACTCAGTGTGGCCGGATGCTCCTGGGGCACACCCGGAGGCGGCACGTCGAGCTCCGGCGGCATCGGCGAACTCGTCCTGCAGGTGTCGGTCTTCCACACCGGTGACCGCTACGCGGAGGACGCCTTCGTGCGTGACCGGAAGAAGGTGCCTGCCTCCGACCTGGACCACCTGGGCGATCAGGCGTACGTCACCACAAGCCTTCGTCCGGTCCTGGAGCCCGACGACGAGGCGCGGACCAGCCGGACTGTGGTCGTAGCGCGAGACGCCAACCTCGTGCTGCGCGTCGAGTACGTCCACATCCCCTCGGCCAGAACAGATCGGGCTGGAGTGGCGGGCGACCGGCCGACTCCGGGCGAGACCAGAGCAGCTACGACCGAACTGGTGCGCGAGGCGCTCGACCGGATCCGTGCGGAGGTGAACTGACCTGGACGGGCTGCCGCGCCCCGCCGTCCCGGTCGAGGTCGTCGACGGCCTGGGCCTGATCGAGATCTGCGGTGACGACGCGACCGCCATGCTGAAGCTGGCAGGCGATCCGGCCCTGGTGAACGGGAGTACCGCCGACGAGTCCTGGCTGTTCGCCCGAGCGGCGTCGGGGCCAGCTTCGGCAGAGGTGAAGGCGTTGGTCGACCTGCCGGCGGAGGTGGACCTGGCGTTGTCGCGCGTTCGCCGGCCCGATCGCGTCCCGGGCCCGCGCGTCGGCGAACTACTGCACACCTCCCGGATGCGTCGTCTGCTCCAACTGTTGCCCAGCGGCGGCTACGTGATGTCGGTCCGGGTACCACCCCGGGTCCATGTCGTCGGACTCGGCAAGGCAGCGACCCACGTCTGGGATCTGCTCGGCGACCACGAGGACCTCGCGCTGGTCGCGACCGAGCCGTGGCCACCGACCGACACCGAAGCCGTGGCGCGCAGCCGCGGGATCCTGGCCGCGGGAGAGGTCTGGCCCGTCGTGGTGGCAGTGTTCGCCGCGCCGGAGAGTGTCGTCGGCCATGTCCTCGACGGGCACCACTCCCTCGCGGCCTACCTCGACGTGGACGTGCCTCCGGTGGTCGTCTGCCTGGTCCCGACCACGCCGGTGCCGCCGCGCAACGAGGACGTGCGGACAGCCGTGCCGATCTTCGTCGGGTCGGTCCCCGAGCACGACTGGCGCGCCACCATCCGGGTGCTCGACGACCTCCGCTGGCTCAGCCTGAACCAAGGATCGCCGCGGCGCGGGCAGACGCCGGGCGGCACCGGAGGGGGCACCCGATGAGTGCGACACCTGTCTGGCGCGGCTGGGTGCTCCTCGCCGGGGTCGCCGTTGCCGTGGTTCTGCTCGTCGTGTCGGGCGTGTCGACGCTCTTTTGGGCGTGGCCGGCCTACACCTACCAGTTCGGAACTCCCGTGGTGGCGGCGTACGACGGGACTGACTGCGAGTCGGGGGCGTACACCCGACGAACGCGCTCGCCCGGAACGAGTTGTGTGGCCACCTGGCAGGTCGACGGCCAACGTCGTACGGGCGCGGTCACCGACAACCTCGGGGTGGCACTGCCACCGCCGCCGAACGAGGTCGAAGCACGCGCATTCGGCGACCGGGCCAGGACCACCATGACCGGCCGGGCGGAATACTACGTGGGGCTGGCCGGACTGCCGGTCCTGCTGGCGTACGTCGTGGCCGGGGCAGTCGGCTGGCTGACCGGCTGGCTGCGCCCCGTTGCCGGATCACAGGGTCGGCCGCCCAGTGGTGGTTGACGGTGGTTGACCCCGTTGGTTGACATGGAACGCTGGTCCGTGTTCGCTGCTCACGTCCTCTGTCCGAGCAGAGTGGCGATGGAGGGTGTCATGCGGATGGGCGTCCGGCTCCTGGCGGGGGCATGCTCGTTGACCCTGTGCGGGTCAGCCTTGCTCGGTGTAGGAGCGGCCAGTGCAGGCGTCTCGGATCCGTCGGAGGCCGACGTGGTACTCAACCACCCTGCGGGTCCGGAGGACTTCGCGAGATTCCCGAGCGCGGTGCGCACGCGGGACGGGCGGATCCTCGTGGTGTTCAGGACGGCCGCCGACCACATTGTCGGGCAGGGCCGGATCATGCTCGTGGAGAGCAGGGACGGCGGCCGGCACTGGTCCGATCCGCGCACGGTCGTGGACACCGCCAACGACGACCGCGACCCGATGCTCATGCAGACCCGTGCGGGCACGCTGCTGCTGAGCTTCTTCCAGACCGACTGGTGGCGCGAGCCGCGCCGGCCGAAGGTGATGGGCACCTTCGTGACCCGGTCGGCCGACGGGGGACGCCACTGGTCCGCGCCGGTCAAGGTCGGCACGGCACTGGATGGTCCGTCCGATCTGCCGTCCGGCATCTACGAGAGTGGGGGTGCTGCCACGCACGGCCAGATCGTCGAGCTTCCCGGTGGCGATCTCCTGGTACCGATCTACGGCACGAGGCCGGACGAACCCCGCAACCACTCGACCGTCGTACGCAGCACCGACGGCGGCCTGACCTGGCCAGCCTCGAACGAGTCCGTGATCGCCGACGCCGACACGTTGGTGAGCTTCGAGCCGGTGCCCGCGCTGCTTCGTGACGGGAGCCTGGTCGTGTTGCTGCGTACGACGGGCGAGGCCTATCTCAGCCGGTCCGATGACGGGGGACACACCTGGAGCACCCCCGAGATCACCGACATGACGGCCCAGTCCGCGGACCTCCTCGTCCGCCGTGACGGTTCGGTGCTTGCCACCTACGGCGAGCGCTCCGGCCGGTTCGGACCCCGGCGACCCACCGTGGGCCGGCTCGTCCGCGAACCGGGCGGCAGCTGGGACGGCTATCCGGAGGTCCTGCTGTACGACGCGATGACAACCTCCGACCAGGCGAACCCGTCGTCGGTGGAGGTGGCGCCGCGACGGTTCCTGACGTTCACCTTCAACGGAACCACAGGCCAGATCGTCGGCGTCTACAGCGCGGTGCACGACTACCGGTGACGACAAGCCCCCGGCCGGCCGCCGTCGATCAGCCGAGGTGGGCGACGATCGTCCGGGCACACACCAAAGCTTCGGTACGCGTGGTGTCCACCTCCAGGTCATAGTCCACGCCCACGTGGACCACCTCCGCCTGCGACGCGGCCATCCCTGCGACCCGATCTCCCCGGGAGATCTCCCGACTCGCGGCGACCGCGCTCCCACATCTCACCCCGACCCACAGGACGTCCAGTCCGGCAAGCGCCTTCTGCCACCGCTGCTGGGAGGCCGCTCCACCAAGGAACACCTCGTCGAGAACGACCCGAGCGCCGGCGCGGACCATCGCGGCGACCCCCTCCGTCCATGCCGCTTCCAGCCTCTGGAACTCCGGCCCGACACTCACCCCGCCATCCGGACCGAACTCGATCCCGGCATCCGATGTCTGCATGGACGCGGGCATCGCCTGGATCAGCGAGTCGACCCCCAGAGCCAGCCATGGATCCGGCAGGACCGCCTGCAGACACCGCGCAATCCCGGACTTGCCCGAGCTGGATCCGCCATTGAGCACGATCACCTGAGTTGTCACCGCGCCACAGTAGAGCGCCCCTCACCAGAAGCGTCTTTCGGGCCAGAGCCGGCCTGCTGCCATGGGCGAATGCTCCAGGTCACCGCACTAGGCGACACTCCCGAGGCCGAGCACGGGCCGCGGGTCGGAGTCGAGGAGATGCTCCAGGGTCTCGGAGCGAATGGCCGGCAGGCCGGCAGGCGCGATTCCGGCCAACGAACGCAGGCCATCGACCGCCTCCCGCGGCGTCCAGATCGGATAGTCGGAACCGAACAGCAGCTTGTCGACCACACCCCATTCCTGTGCCCGGACCAGGGCGAAGTAGCCGTCGAGCGGACGTGCCCAGGTCGCCGACACGTCGGCGAAGACCCGGCGGTTCTTGCGGAGCACGACAATCGTTTCGCGCTGCCACGGATGGCCGAGATGGGCGATGATCTGGGTGAGCTCGGGATGGCGACGGGCGACCGCGTCGACGACGAGCGGTTGGCTGACGGCGAGGTCACCGACCGGGCTGGGCGTCGCGCCCATGTGCCAGAGGACGACGAGCCCGTGCTGGGCGGCCGCTGCGTAGAACCCGTCGTAGGCAGGATCGCGGGGGTCGAAGCCCGCCAGCACGGGGTAGAGCTTGATCCCACGCAAGCCGCGGTTGACACCATCGGTCAGCTGGTCGAGCACGTCGTCGTCGGTCGGGTCGAGGGCCATGAACCCGACGGTCTCGGTGCTGGTCCGGGCGCAGAACTGTTCGACGAACGCGTTCGGTGTCGCCACTCCGGCGGCCGTCGCGCGCAGCCCGAAGACGAATGCCGCCTTGACACCCTTCATCGCGGCGTCGAAGTCGTCGGGCGTCACGTCGGTCCAGGGCTTGCCGTAGACGGGCCGCCAGTGTTCGTCGTACTCAGGCCCCCAGTGCCGGTGGGTCAGGCAGTGTGTGTGGACGTCGATCACTACGTCGATCCTCCAGTTGATCAACGAGCGGCTGATCGCGCTCGGACCGGGGCCAGGGAGCGATACATGATCTGCAGGACGGCGACGAGGTCCTGGTCGTCGGCCATCTCCTTGGCGGTGGCCCGCAGGGTCTCCACGTGGTCGGCGTGCCGGTCGGCCGGAAACTCCGCGGCCGGCCCCGCGATGCTGAGTGCGGCGAGATGGTGCCCGTCCACGTCGAGTGGAACGGCGAGGCAGCGTACGCCGTTGCTCCACTCGTTGTCGTCCACCGCATAGCCGCGCCGCTGAATCCTGCGCAGCTCCTTGGTCAGCTGCTCGCGCCCGGTGATGGTGGCATCCGTGCGGCGCGGGAACGGCTCGTCGGGCAGATGGGCGCCTAGCTCGTCGGCGGGGAGCCCGGCCAGCAGCATCTTGCCGAGTCCGGTGCAGTAGGTGGAGTCGCGGGAGCCGGCCATCGCCGTGAACCGCAGCGGGCGGTCGGGCTCGCGCACGGCGAGGTGCAGCACCTGGTCGCCATCAAGAGCCCCCAGGTTGGCGGTGTGCCCGGTGCGGCGGGCGAGCTCGTCGAGGTAGGGACCGGCCGTGTCCGAGACGTCGAGACTGGACACGTACGCGGTGCTGAGTCCGAGCACCTTGTGACCCAGCCGGAACGCCGGCCGCTCGTCGACCCGTACCGCGAACTCAGCCTCGGTCAGCACCGCCAGGAGGCGGACCAGGGTGCTCTTGGGCATCTTGGTACGCCGATGGATCTCGGTGAGGGTCATCGGCTGCCGGCCGCGGGCCAGCAGTTCCAGCAGGGTCAGGCCACGGGCCAGGGCGTGGGCGTGGTAGTTGGCCGACGCCGGCTTGGCGACATCGACCGCGGGTGCCGTTGCGTGCTTGGCTCGCGCCACGACTGTCTCCGATCTGCTCATCGGGTCCTCTTCCCGTTGTGTAGCACGTCGAGCCGCTCGGGAAAGTGGCAGGCGCTGGGATGGCCCACGCCGAGGCGGTCGATGAGCGCGGGTTCCTCCTCCGCACAGAGTGCCTGGGCCTTCGGGCAGCGGGTGCGAAAACGGCATCCACTCGGCGGCGCCGACGGGTTCGGGACGTCCCCCCGCAGGACCATGCGCCTCCGTTGCTCCCGACCCTCCGGGTGGGGCACCGGCACCGCGGACAGCAGGGCCTGGGTGTACGGATGTGTCGGCCGGCGAAAGATCGCCGAGCGGGAGCCGACCTCGACGATCCTCCCGAGGTACATCACGGCGATCTCGTCGCAGATGTGGCGAACGACCGCGAGATCGTGGGAGATGAAGAGGTACGAGAGCCGCAATCTGCGCTGCAGGGCCCTGAGTTGGTTGACGATCTGGGCCTGCACGGAGACGTCCAGCGCGGAGACGGGCTCGTCGAGCACGAGCACCTTCGGCGCGAGCGCCAGCGAGCGGGCGATACCGATGCGCTGCCGCTGCCCGCCGGAGAACTCGTGGGCATACCGGTTGGCGTGCTCGGGGGACAGGCCCACCAGGTCGAGCAGCTCGTCGACCCGGGCGGCTCCGCCGGCGCGGTAGCGTCCGTGCACCCGAAGCGGCTCGGCGATGATCTCGTGCACGGTCAGCCGCGGACTCAGCGAGGCGTACGGGTCCTGGAAGACGATCTGGATCTCCCGGCGCAGCGTCCGCAGCTCGCCGGGGGCCATGCCGGCGATGTCCCTGCCCTGGAAGGCGATCCGGCCGGCACTGGGCGCAAGGAGCCGGACCAGGAGGCGCCCGAGGGTCGACTTCCCACAGCCGGACTCACCGACCAATCCCAACGTCCGGCCGTGCCGAAGTGTGAGGTCGACCCCGTCGACGGCACGGACGGCACCGACCTGGCGCCGGAACACGCCACCACGCACCGGGAAGTGCTTGACCAGACCGTCGGCGCGCAGGACTTCCTCGGGCCGCACCCCCTCGGGCCGCATCTCCTCGCGGCGAACCTCCTCAGGCAGGGCGTTCATCGCGCCACCTGCTCGGTGGGCTCGTCGGCGACCGCCAGCTCGTCGTGGAAGTGGCACGCCGAGTGGTGGCCCGGCCCCGCCAGGGCCAGAGGGGGAACGACGGTCTGGCACTCGGTGCGGCCCGCGGCCAGCGTGCACCGGGGATGGAACGGGCATCCCGGCGGGACGTTCAGCAGGCTCGGCGGACTGCCCGCGATCGCTGCCAGCTCGCCCGGACTCTCCTCGTCGCCAGCCGAGTCATCGCCGGCTGTGTCGTCTCCGGCTGTGTCATCGTCTGCAGTGTCTCCGTCCTCGTCCAGCCGTGGCAGGCTCGCCAGCAGCCCGGCCGTGTACGGGTGCCGGGGTGCCGCGAAGATCGTGCCGATGTCGCCCGTCTCGACGACCCGGCCCGCGTACATCACCAACACCCTGTCGGCGAGCTCGGCGATCACGCCGAGGTCGTGGGTGATGAGCAACGTCGCCGCGCCGGTCTGACGGGCCGCCGTGCGGATCAGGTCCAGCACCTGCGCCTGGATGGTGACGTCGAGTGCGGTCGTGGGTTCGTCGGCGATCAGCAGCCTCGGCCGGTTCGCCATCGCCATGGCGAGCATGGCCCGCTGCCGCATGCCGCCGGAGAACTCGTGCGGATACTGCCGGCAGCGCTCGTCCGGGTTGGGGACGCCGACGGAGGCGAGCAGCTCGACCGCCCGCTGCCACGCCGCTGCGCGGCTCGTACCCGTGGTGTGGAGACGCACCGCCTCGGTGATCTGCTGGCCGACGGTCATGACCGGGTTCATCGCGGTCATCGGATCCTGGAAGACCATCGCGATCTCGCCGCCGCGGATCGCGCGCAGCTCCCGTCGCGACAACCGCAGCAGGTCCTTGCCCTGGTAGCGCACGCTTCCGCGGACGATCCGGCCTGGTGGCTGGCGGACGAGCCCGAGGATCGTCATCGCGGTGACACTCTTGCCCGAGCCCGACTCCCCGACGATGCCGAGGACCTCGCCCGGTCGTACGTCGAACGTCACGCCGTCGACGGCATGGACGATCCCGTCGAGGGTGGCGAACTCCACGGTGAGGTCGCAGACCTCCAGCAGTACGCGGGAGCCCGATGGGGGAGACGTCACGGTCGCACCACCTCACGCCCCCCGCGGGTCGACGGCGTCGCGCAGACCGTCGCCGACGAAGTTGACTGCGAGCACCGTGACCGCGATCGCGATGCCCGGTGGGAGCCACAGCCACGGCATGGTCTGCACCAGGGTGAGGTTCTGGGCGTCGTTCAGCATGTTGCCCCAGCTCGCCTGCGGCGGCTGGACTCCGAGCCCGAGAAAGGAGAGTGCGGCCTCGAGCAGGATTGCCTGGGCGACCATCAGCGTTCCGACCACGGTGACGGGAGCCATCGCCGCGGGCACGATGTGCCGCCTGATCAGCCACCAGCTGCTGGCTCCGACCGCCCGTGCCGCGTGCACGAACTCCTGCTCGCGCAGCGACAGGGTCACACCGCGCACGACGCGACCGGCCGTCGGCCAGCCGAAGACACCGATCGCCAGCACCAGCGTTGTGACGCTCGGCCCGAGGATCCCGGCGACCACCAGGATGACGACCAGGGACGGGAACGAGAGCACGATGTCGGCGCACCGCATGATCGCGCCGTCGAGCAACCCGCCGGCGAGCCCGGCCACCGCTCCCAGCACGGTGCCGAGAACGATCGCCACCAGGGCCGACGAGACGCCCACGCCCAGCGACACCCGGCCGGCATGGAGCAACCGGGCGAAGACGTCCCTTCCGGAGGAGTCGGTGCCGAGCCAGTGCGCGCCCGAGGGCGGCTGCCGGAACGCGGACAGGTCGACACCGGTCGGGTCGTACGCCGTGATCGCCGGGGCGCACACGGCTGCCGCCACGACGAGCAGCAGCACACCCGCGCCGGCCACGGAGAGCCGATTGCGCACGAACCGCCGCAGCGCGAGGCCGCGCGGCGATCGCCGGCGCACGGCTGCCGGTATGGCGGGCACCGTCGCCGCCGTTCCGGCCGGGACCGGGCTTGTCATCGCGGGCTCACGCCACTCATCGCAAACTCACTCTGGGATCGACGACCGCGTAGAGCAGGTCCGCGGCGAGGTTGCTGGCAATGACCAGCAACGAGAGAACGAGAGCGAACCCGATGATCACCGGATAGTCCTGGTCGTTGGTGGCGCTGACCGCGAGCTGTCCCATCCCGGGCCAGGCGAACACCGTCTCCACCACGACGGCTCCGGCCACCAGCGCCGGCAGCGAGAGTGCAGCGATCGTGACGAGGGGGATCAGCGCGTTGCGCAGCGCGTGCTGGACGAGGACCCGCACCTGGCCCGCGCCTTTCGCCTCCGCTGTCCGTACGTAGTCGGCATGCAGCTCGCCGAGCAGCCCGCTGCGTACGTAGCGGGTGAACGGCCCGGCACCGGCGAGTCCCAGGATCGCCGCGGGCAGTACGAGGTGTCGCAGGATGTCACCCGGTCCACCCTCGCCGGGCGTACTCATCCCCGCCGACGGCAGCACCTGCAATCGCAGGGCGAACACGTAGATCGCCGCGATCCCGAGGAAGAACGTGGGCACCGAGATCGTGCCCAGGCTGAAACCGGCCGCGAGGTAGTCGACGGCCGTGTTGCGTCGCACCGCGGCCAGCATGCCGAGTGGCAGGGCGATGAGCCAGGAGAGCGCCATCGCCGTCCCCATCAACAGCACCGTCGGCGGGATGCGCTCGGCGAGCATGCCGGTCACCGGACGGTTGGTACGAAACGATGCGCCCAGGTCGCCGGTCACGGCATCGCCGATCCAGCTGACGAACTGCCCGGCGAGTGGTCGGTCGAGTCCGAGCTCGTGCCGCTTCGCGTCGATGAACTGCTGGCTCCCGGCGCCCAGCTGGTCGGGCGGGACCATCAGCCGCACGGGGTCGCCCGGGACCGCCCGCACCAGCAGGAAGAGCCCGAGGCAGATGACGAGGAACACCACGATGTTCGTCAGCATCCGGCGCAGGAGATGGGCGGTCATGGCGGCGCCACCTGACCTGCTCGGGTGGTCACCGGACCGACCAGTCGGCGGCGTTCCAGAACCCGTTGCTGAAGTCGCCGGTCGGTTTGAGTCCCTGCAGCCTGGTGTTGTACGCCCAGATGCCATCGGGGTTGAACAGCCAGAGGTGGCTCACCTCGTCGTTCTCGATCTTCGCCGCCTGCTGGTAGAGGCCCATCCGTTCGGCCCGGTCGCTGGTCGCGTTGGCCTCCTCGATCAGCTGGTCGACCTTGTCGTTGCAGTAGTGCGTGAGGTTGCCGCCGTCGGGATAGAACGTCTTGCAGCTCACGATGATCCGGTCGGCATAGGGGTCGGTAGCGTAGTTGCCGCCGCCGTAGAGCAGTGCCTGCCACCCTGGTTCGAGCACGGTCTGGGTCTGCTTGAGCCGCACCTTGACACCGACTGCGTTCAGCTGGCTCTCCACGATGGTGGCGGTCGAGTCCCGGTCGCGCTGACCGGGGATCCACTCCAGGACCACCGGCTTGCTGGAGTCCCAGCCCGCCGCCTTCAGCAGAGCCTTGGCCTTGGCGGGGTCGTACGCGTAGTCGTTGAGCCCGTCGGGCACCGCGTCGCCCATGAAGATGGAGTTCTGTACGGATCCCTTGCCGGCAAGGACCTTCTCCACGATCGACGCGCGGTCGATCGCGTACAGCATGGCCTGCCTGACCCGCTTGTCCTGGAAACGCTTCTCCTCGAGGTTGAGTGCGATCCGGATGAAGCCGGGACTTGTCCCGGACGCGACCTCGACGTCCTTCATCTTCTCGACCGTGGGCAGGTCGGTGGGCGAGATCTGCGCGAGGTCCAGCTCGGCGGTACCCAGCGATGCCGAGGCGACGTCGGAGGTCACCGGTCGGAGGAAGACCCGGGGGACCGCGACCTTGCTGCGGTAGTTGTCGTTCGCCTCGAGCTCGACGTACTGGTCGGTCTTGTACGTCACGAACCGGTACGGGCCCATCCCCACGGTCGGGTTGGAGAAGAACGGGTCCTTCGCGAAGTCCTTCAGCGACGCCTCGGGTCCCGCGTACTTCTTCAGCACATGCCTGGGCAGGATGTGGTAGCCGCCGATGAGCGCGACCAGCCCGACGTTCCCCTTGCTCGCCTCGATCACGAAGGTGTCGGCGTCCGGAGCGCTGAACCCGGCCACGGTGTCTGCCTTGCCGGCCTGGAACTCCTCGATGCCCTCGATGCCGGCGAAGTTGGCGCTGTAGGCGCTGCCGGCCTTGGGGTCGGCGAACAGCTGGTAGGTGAACAGGACGTCCGCTGAGGTGAAGGCTTCGCCGTCGCTCCACGTCAGGCCTGGTCTGAGGTGGAAGGTGAACGTCGTCGCGTCGGGCGATACCTCCCACCGCTCGGCGAGCTCCGGCGTCAACTGGTGCTTGTCATCCACCCCGACCAGGTTGTCGAAGATCATCTGCATGACGAGACCGTTGGCGCCGGCGGCAGGTGCCGTCGGGTTGAACGTGGTCGGCTTCTGGTAGAGGTACAGGCTGAGCGGCTTGGCCTTGCCCGAGCCCTCAGCCGGCTCGTTGCCGACCGTTCCCGGGCCGGTCCCGCCGGTGGGGTCGGAGCAAGCCGCCAGGCCACCGGCCAGGACGACCGTCACCGCAAGTGCGGCGGCCGCGATCACCGACCTCGGTCGGGTGGCGTTTCGCGTTCGTCTGCTGCTCATTGCTTCCCCTCCGATGACGTGGTGGGTGCTGGCTCGATGTGGTGGGTGAGGGTGCCGAGACCACTGATGGTGATTGCCACCCGGTCGCCCGGTCCCAGGTAGTCGCCGGTGGTGGCGCCGACCCCCGACGGCGTACCGGTGAGAAGAACGTCGCCGGGCTCCAGCGTCATCAGCCGGGAGGCGAACGCGACGAGCTCGGCGACGGAGAAGATCATGTGCCGGGTGGACGCGTGCTGGCGTACGACGTCGTTGACGCGGAGCTCGATGTCGAGGTCCTGCGGGTCAGCCACCTCGTCGGCGGTGACAAGGCAGGGACCGAGCGGACAGAACCCGTCGAGCCACTTGCCGGCGAGCCAGTCGAAGAACCGCACGGCATGGTCGTCGGTGTCGCGCGGGTAGCCGTAGTCGACCGAACGGGCGGAGACGTCGTTGGCGATGGTGTATCCGGCCACGGCGCTGAGCGCCTGATCGACGCCGAGATCCTTGACCGTACGCCCGATCACAACCGCCAGCTCGCCCTCCCAGTCGACCTGACGGCTCACCGACGGCAGCGGGACGGCCCCACCCGGGGGCACCAGGGCGGTCGGCGGTTTGAGGAAGAGCCGCGGCGAGATGCGGGAGCGGTCGAGTGGCTCGGCGCCCGACTCGGTGACGTGGTCCTGGTAGTTGGCGGCAACCGCGAGCAGCTTGCCCGGACGGGTCAGTGGGGCGAGCAGGTCCACGTCGGCGAGTGGACGGGACGCGCTGGCAGGGTCCGGCGGGGTGTCGCACCGGAGGTAGGACTCGAGGTCACCCGCTCCGATCTCGTGGACCTGGTCGACGTCGCGGAGTTCGCCGTGCCGCACCTCGCCGCCGCGCCGATAGCTGATCAGCCTCATGGTCGCCCGTCCTGGTCACTCGTGGTCGCGCCCTGGTGGAGGGCGAGGGGGATCGGCGTCCCGACGGAAGCAGACCGATGGGCGGCGTCCACCACGCCTTGCGCAGCCGCCAGGTCGGTCTCGGCGTCTCTGTTCTGGTCGCCGGTGGTCTGGTCGCCGGTGTCCGTCCAGTGGTGGATCACCGTGTCGCCGGTGTGGACCCGGATGCCTGGTCCGGTCGCGTCGACCAGCAAGGTGCCGTGCGAACCGCTGACCCGGAACCGATGGAGGATGGACGCGCCGAAGCCGAAGGCCAGCGTGCTGGTGAGGCCGTGGCTGTGGTCGAGGCAGAGTACCCAGCCGTGGGGGGTGGGCGGGGTGGCGAAGACCCGCTGTACGGGCAGGCCAACGAGGGCGCACACCTGGTCCACCAGCAGCACGCCCAGGTGATCCAGTGCTGCCTTATCCAGGGCGGCCCTATCCAGGGCTGCCTTATCCAGGGCTGCCTTATCCAGGGCGCGTGGCGTGTCGGTGACGAACATGTCGGCCTGGACGTTCCACGGCAGGCCGATCCGTCCCGCCCGCAGCGCGGACCGCCCCGCTACCAGTGGGGGTGGCTGCGAACGGCCGGCGGGCCAGCGCGTCGTCTCGTTCACTGTGGTTTCTCCGCGATGGGCTGTTCGGGACCGGACCTGTCCGAGACGTCGGCGAGCAGTACGCGGTCTCCGCGGGACAGGGAGCGTCCGGCCGCCTCGGCCATCGCCACTGCGACGATGCCGTCGTCAGCCGTGACCGGTGCCGCCGCCTCGCCGCGGATCGCCGCCAGCCAGGCATCGAGCTGAACCGCGAAGCCGTTGCGGCCGGCGGCTGGCAACGCGGACGTTCCGCGTTCGTCCATGACCACGACCCCCTCGGTGTCCCAGGTCAGGTCGAGCCGACCCGACGACCCGATCACCATGACGTCGCGGAGGTTCGTCGACGCCGGCCGGTGCGCGCGGCTCATCTCGCAGACGGCGACAGTTCCGTCGTCGAACGCGACGACCATCTCCAGGTAGTCGTGGATGTCCAGGCCGGGCGCGGTCTGGCGTTGGCCCCGGGCGTACACCGACACCGGGGTCCGGTCCACCCACCAGCGCACGAGGTCGAGCAGGTGGACGCCGTTGTGCAACGCGTGGCCGCCAGACCGCCGGGAATCGAGCATCCACCCGTGCCAGTCCGGCCAGATCCAGCCACCGAGCAGCGCGATCCGGACCAGGCGCGGGTCACCGACAAGACCGCCCGTCAGCGCTTCCTTGACCGAGCGCGCATAGTCGTAGTGCCGGTGCGTGTGCGCGGGCATCAGCGTCGTGCCGCTCGATCGGAACGCCTCGGCGAGGGCGACGGCTTCGGAAACCGTCGTGGCGAGCGGCTTCTCGACCAGCAGGTGCTTGCCGGCACGGGCGATCGCGAGACCGATCTCCGCGTGGGTGTCGTTCGGCGTACAGACGATGCAGGCGTCCACCTCCGGCCAGGCGAGTGCCTCGGCGAGGTCCGTCGTCGTGGGAACGCCGCCGCCGGCCCGCCCCGCCGCGACCGCGCGCCCCGCATCGGTGTCGACGACGCCCACCAGCGCGGCGTCGGTGCGGTCGGTCAACGCTGCGAGGTGTTCGCCGGCGACCGCTCCCGTGCCGACGACCAGGACTCCCAGCGTCGATGCGGAACTACGTTCCATGCCAGCCGATGATTGGGTCAGACAGGGCCCGTGTCAAGGATTGACAGCGCCGACCTCGGCCTCGTACGGTCAAAATGAAATCGGGTTCCGCGTAGTTGGCCAGCGTCCGGTCCCGTCCTCGTGCGGTGGGGAGCATCGATGACGACTGATGTGGACAAGCCTCGTGGCCGCGCGGTCTACGATGCGGCTAGACGGGTCATCCCCGGAGGGGTGAACTCCGAGACCAGGTTCGTCGGTGCACCGTACGCCTTCGTCGGGGCCGAGGGCGCGCATCTGGTGGACGCCGATGGCGCGCGCTACCTCGACTACCACGCGGCGTTCGGTGCCATCCTGCTCGGCCACAACGCACCTGTGGTCAACAACGCGGTCCGGGCTGCGCTCACCGGCGTCGACCTCACCGGCGTGGGTGTGTCGCCGGCCGAGGTGGAGTTCGCGCGCCTGGTGTGTGACGCCATCCCCGGCGTGGAACTCGTGACGAGTTCGATGAGCGGCTCCGAGGCGGTCGCGTACGCACTGCGGCTGGCTCGCGCGAGGACCGGTCGGCCGTTCGTGGTGAAGTTCCAGGGCTGCTTCCACGGCTGGCACGACGCGGTTGCGCGCAACGTGATCTCGACCCCGGAGAAGGCGTACGGCTTCGACCCGATATCGGCCGGGATTCCCGACGCGGCGCTCGGGTCGACGCTCATCGCAGAGTTCAACGACCTCGAATCGGTGCGGGCGTTGTTCGACGCCCATCCGGACCAGATCGGCGCCGTCATCCTCGAGCCGGTACCCCACAACATCGGTGCGGTGGTGCCGACGCAGGAGTTCGTGACCGGACTGCGCCAGCTGACCCGGGACCAGGGATCGCTGCTCATCTTCGACGAGATCATCACCGGCTTCCGGCATGCCCTCGGCGGCTACCAGTCGGTGTGCGGAGTGGCCCCCGACCTCACGACGTTCGGCAAGGGCGTGGCGAACGGACTTCCGCTGGCCGGCGTCGCCGGGCCGCGTTCGCTGATGGAGGGGTTCCGGTCGGCCGGCGGCCAGGTCGCGCTGATGGGTACGTTCAACGGACATCCGCTGTCGACCGCCGCCGGCATCGCCACGCTGACCTACCTGCGCGACCATCCGGAGTTCTACCAGCACACGCACGCGCTGGGGGAGCGGATGAGAGCCGGCCTCCGGGAGGTCGTGGACGAGTTGGGCTTCGCCGGACAGGTGCGCGGGCTCGGGTCGGTGTTCGTTCTCTACTTCCTCGACGGTCCGGTCCACGGCTACCGCGACCTGCTCCGCAACGACCATGCGGCCTACACAACGTTCCACCGGAGGATGAGCGACGCGGGCTTCTTCATGCTGCCCATGAGCCTGAAGCGCAACCACATCTGCGGCGCACACACCGCCGACGACGTCGACCGGACCCTGGATGCCGCGCGCGACGTGCTCAAGCAGATGCGGCACGAGGGCAAGCTCAGGTCGTAGACCCGCCTCCGGATGGCGGCGCGCGGAGACAGCCGACGGGCCGCGAGGTGGGCAGGGAGACGGTTAGGCCTTCTCGGCAGCCTCGTCGAGATAGGCGGCACCCGCGGCCAGCAACACGTGCAGCTGGGGCAGCAGCGCGTCCAACACGGCTGCCGGCTCGGCGGGCCTGGAGGCGTCAGTGGCGCCCGCGTCGCGGTTGACGGCGGCGAAGAGCTCGCACGCCGCCCACAGGTCGTCGAAGCCCGGTCCCCATTCCCAGAGCTCGAAGAGTTCCGCCGGCACCAGGACCGCCGTCTCGTTGGGCAGCGGGCCGATGCCGTAGAAGCCCGGATGCTGGGCCGAGTGCCCGGTACCCATCAGCAGTGCTCGCAGGCGTACGTCACCGGCGAACTCGGCCGCGTCCGGCGTACCCGGCATGACCTCCACGACAAGCTCCCGCTCCAGCAGCCGGTCGAGGGTGGCCGCCGTCTCGGCGCCACCTCCGTGGGCGGACTCGACTGCCGCCCGCGTCCACCTCGTCGGCGGGCCGAACTGGCCGGCAACGCCATGCGCGAACCCCCACACCGCCAGTTCCTGATCGGTGTCGAGCCGGTAGAGGTTGGTACCGATGCGCACGCCATGGTGGCGTAACTCCGCTCCGGCGCCCGGATAGAACGGTCCGAGATAGTGGCCGACCGGGAAGATCAACGCCTGGTCGGATCCGGTCAGTTGGTCAGCCATGGCGTGCCTCCGCGGCCGACTGGTCCGGACGTCGTAGCCGGAATCCGACGTCCCAGCACGCGACTCCGGCAGCGAGCAGGGCGTGCGCCACGTCGAGGAACCCGCTCAGAAGCCGCTCCGGGTTGATCACGTCCGGGTTCGTCGAACCGGCGCGGCGGGCGACCTGCTCGATGCCGAGGCAGGTCAGCCAGAGGCTCTCCTCGACCGTCGACCACTGCCACACCTCGTAGACCGGATGGGTGACCCGAACCCGGGGCTGCTGGCCCACCATGCCGATGCCGTACGACCACGGCTCCTGCGGAGTGTTGCCCAGCCCGGGCATCAGAGGCACCAGGCGATGGTTCTGGGCGAACTCCACGGCCTGCGGTGTGCCGGGCTGGATCTCCACTCCGTGGCCGTCGAGGAGGAGCCGGTCGATCAGATCGTCGGCGCGCAGCCCGGTCTGGGCCCGGGCAAGCTCGGCCACCCCGGCACGGGTCCACGGACCGCGCTGTGCGGAGGGGTCGGCTGGACCATGCATCAGCAGCCAGACGGCGTACGCGGGCAGCGCGAGGGTCGTGACCTGGACACCGCGTCGGATCCGCATCGACTGCTGGTCGCCTACCGGCGAGCCGAGCAGGTGGCCGACGGGGAAGATCAGTGGCGCTGGATCGGTCCGGCGGGACAGCTTCGACAGCAAACCAGGCATCGCCTAGCTCCCGCCGGCAGGTGCGCGGACATCCATACGTCTCCGTTTCCTGCACGTGTGCGGTCGTGGTCGGATGCGTCACCTGTCGTACGCGGGAACGGCAGCCGCGGGTTCAGTCGGGCGTGCCAGGTCGACTCATGACGCTGGCAGCGGGCCAGGCAGATACAACCTGGGACGCCGTTCCATGTCAACCAACGGTGACTCGAGCGCGGAACGGTCGGCTTGACCGTGTCTCCGGCGCTCGCTACGTTCCGGCCAGGCCCTAAACCGGTCACCACCGAGCCCGCTGTCGACCGCGGAGCCCGTCGTCGGGAGTGGAGATGCCCCAGCCGAAGTCGTCGCCCGTTCGAGTGCTCGTCGTCGGGGCACATGGCCACGGCAGGTCTCACCTGCGAAACATCCGCCGGCTCGAGGAGTCCGGTGTCGTCCGCCTGGCCGGCGTGTGTGACACCCAGCCTGCGGCCGGCGAGCCCGGTGCACTGGCCGAAGGCGTCCCGTGGTCCGACGACCTCGACGATCTGCTGGTTCGCACGGGGCCCGAAGCGGTGATCGTATGTACGCCGATCCAGACCCATGTCAGCATCGCCGAGCAGGCCCTGCGGGCCGGAGCCGACCTGCTGCTGGAGAAGCCTCCGGCCGGCTCGCTCGCCGCATACCGCCAGCTGACCTCGCTGGTCGCCGCGGCCGGACGCGCCTGCCAGGTCGGTTTCCAGAGCTTCGGCTGCGAGGCTGTCGATGCCGTACGCGACCTGATCGCCGGTGGCTCACTGGGTGACCTGCGCGGTATCGGTGCGGTCGGTGCATGGGTACGAGACGAGTCCTACTGGGGGAGGGCGCGCTGGGCCGGCCGACGGGAGCTCGATGGCCAGCCGGTCTGTGATGGTGCCCTGACCAACCCGTTCGCGCATGCGACCGCCGTCGCCCTCCGGATCGACGGCAGTGACCGATTGGGCGACCTCGCCCGCATCGAGACCGAGCTTTACCGCGCCAACCCGATCCAGGCCGACGACACCTCGTGCCTGCGGGTGACGTCGCGGCGCGGTACCACCATCGCCGTCGGCGTGACACTCTGCGCTGCGGAAAACCGCGAGCCGCACGTCGTGGTGCACGGCAGCCGGGGTCGCGCGGTCTATTCCTACACACGGCACAACCTGCAGACGACCGGACCCGACGGCACGACGGACACCGACTACGGCAGGGACGACCTGTTGGTCGACCTTGCCCGTCACATCCGGGACCGGTCCAGGCCGCTGATCGCCCCGCTGGAACGCACTGGCGCGTTCATGGAGGTGCTCGAGGCGGTCCGGACCGCGCCGGAGCCGGCCGAGATCCCTGCTTCTTACCGGCAGGTGATCCAGGTAGCCCAGGCCCAGCGCGGAGTGGGAGAAAGCCGGCGCCATGTCGTGACCGGCGTCGAGTCGGTCGTGGACGATGTGGCCGAGCGCCTGCTCACGTTCTCCGAGCTGGCGCCGGCGTGGGCTCGCAACGGCGCGCGCGGGTGAGCCACAGGCGGCGCTCGAGGTCATGATCCGGCCGGGCACGTAGGTGCGTGGATCGGCGCGGTGCCCCGTGCCAGGTCAGCCCGGATCCCGCACGGCCATCTCGCCCAACTCTGACCAGTCGTCCTGCGGGATCGTCATGTTCACGATCCTCGGTGTCTCGGCCAGGTGCGGCGGCAGAGTCTGGCGGGCCTTCGCGAAATGGTCCGACTGCACGTGTGCGGCGCCGGCACTGTCGTCACGAAAGGCTTCGACAAGAACGTATTCGTCCGGGTGGTCCACACTGCGCGACCAGTCGAACCACAGGCAGCCCGGCTCGCTGCGGGTGGCGTGAGTGAACTCCGCAACGATCTCGGGCCACCGGTCGGCGTCGTCGGGCCGCACCCGGAACTTGGCGGTAATGAAGATCATGGCAGCACCGTAGACCAACCACAGCAGGCCGCGCGCCATGGTGCCGGCCACGGCGTGTGCTGGTTGAAGGCGGCAGGCACCGGGTACCAGTCCTGCGGTTCGACGACAACCTCGTCGAGTGTTTTGTCGGTTCGGGGGGCGACAGCAGTGGT
The DNA here is from genome assembly GCA_963720325.1 of uncultured Actinomycetota bacterium. Taxonomy (GTDB): domain Bacteria; phylum Actinomycetota; class Actinomycetes; order Propionibacteriales; family Actinopolymorphaceae; genus Thermasporomyces. Next base: position 80,242 of record CAVRFE010000007.1, read on the forward strand.
GACGAGAACTTCGATGTTGACAGGTACCTCGGTGTTGACGACAACAGTGGCTCGCGCAATCTGTGTGACAGCGGCCGCTGCGTTGGCGATTGCGGCAGCGGGTTGTTCGTCGCCTGCGGAGAAGTCGACCAGTGAGCCGGTGGTGACGGTGACCCCGCAGGGTGCGCCCACCGTCAAGCCGCAAGAAGTGTCGGGCATGGGGACGATCCTCGTCAACGGACGCGGCATGGCCCTGTACTTCAACAGCGTCGACAGCCGCACCACCTTCAAGTGTGTCGGCGAGTGTGCGACCGAATGGCCGCCGGTGAAGGTGCCGAGCGGCCCGGTAGCCCGCAAGCTCGCCGGAGTCAGCGGCACGTTCAGTGTCGTGACCCGACCGGACGGCACGAAGCAACTCGCCGTTGACGGGCACCCGCTCTACACGTTCGTGGAGGACCGTTCTCCGGGAATGGTGCGCGGCAACGGTTTCGTCGACGAGGGCAGCGGCACCGAGCTCACCTGGCACGTTGCCACCCCAAGCGGTGTCGCACCGCACTCGAGTGCGTCACCGTCCGACAGCATGAGCCCGTCGCCGCGCTAGACGCCTCCCGTCGGTCAGGTTGGTCCGTGGTCTGACGCACACAGGCGCTGGCCCGGTGCGTCGAACTCGACGACGACCTTGACGTCGTCGGCGTCGCGGTCGAGGGCGTTCGGCCAACACTCCGACGGCACCCGGCGGGTGATCAACCGAGCCAGCCAGGAATGGTCGAGGCGTACGAGCGTCTCGACCGCCTGGTGGTAGTGCCGGCGGCCCGCGTTGACGGTGCCCACCAGCGCGGCGTTCCCTCGTACCAGCAGGTTGGCCACCGGTCCCGGCTCGGCGGCGGTGCTGGCGATCAGCACCATCACCCCGGCTTGGCCAAGGAGTGCCGCGGCGGATCCGATGACGCCGGACGCCCCCGAGCACTCCAGCACCAGGTCGAACCGTGGAGCCCCGGCCAGTGAGCCGAGGTCGTCGGTGTACGACTCACCCAGGGCCGCCACCAGATCGGGCTTGACCCCGGTGCGCATCCGGTCGAGAACGGTGACCTCCAACCCGGCGTCACGACCCGCGGCCGCCGCCAGCAGGCCGATCGGCCCCGCCCCCGTGACCAACATCCGGACCGGTTGCGACGGTGCCCGCCGGGCGATGTAGAACGCGGCTTCGAGTGCCTTGCACACCACCGACATCGGCTCGACGAGAACGCCGAGCTCGCCGAGCGCTTCGGGTACGCGGACGAGGTACGACGGCTCGCACCGCCAGCGCCGTCGACCGAAGCCGTCCGCGCCGAGGATCCCGCGCTCGGTGTAGCGGCCGCTGCTGCAGAAGTCCCAGTCGTCCCGGGCACAGGCGGGGCAGTCCGGGCACGGCCGCCGGACGATGCCGGTGACCAGCTGGTCGGGGACGAAGCCGGAACTCGGCGGAGCGCTCACGACCCGACCGACGGCCTCGTGGCCGAGTACCAACGGGTGTTCGTAGGTCCGGTCACGGCGGGAGGCTTTGGAGTGTCCGCCACCAACGACGTGCAGGTCGGTGCCGCAGACGCCGACGAGCAGGGTGCGTACCAGCACGGACCCCTCGTCGGCTGGCGGTTCCGGCACGGGTGCCGCGGTCGCCGTGTCACGCCGACCCGGCACGACAGTCATCGCCAGGTTGCTCGCGGCCGCGGTTGCGTCCATCACCAGCAGACGATCGTCTCGCCGGTCAGGTGGTCAGAGCCCCCGCCGACGAGGAACAGCATGATCGACGCCATGTCGGCGGGCTGGGCGACCTGCTGCAGTCGGGACTTGTCGGACCGGTCGGCAACCTCGCGGGTGGCGAGGAACCGTCCGGTGAATGTCGGAGCAGGTGCGAGACAGTTGACGTTGACGTCGAACGGCCGGAGCTGTTCGGCCAGGCATCGGGTGTAGTGGGAGTTGGCCGCCTTCGCCGCGGCGTAGACGATCCCGTTGCGCGCGGGGACGTGGCCGGCGACCGAGCCCACGTTGACGATCTTTCCGGTACGCCGCGTCCGCATGTGCAGGCCCGCGTACTTGCAGGCGTACATCGTCGTCAACAGGTTGCGTTCGACCACGGACCGGATGTCGGCCGGATCGATGTCGAGCGCGTCGTTCGGCTCCGGACGCGGGGTGAGAGCGCCGATGTCTCCGCCGGCGTTGTTGACGAGGATGTCGATCCGGCCGAGCGACTCGATGACCTCGATCATCAGGTTTTCGACCTGCGCGGGGTCGGTGAGGTCTGCCGTCCGGAACACCGACCGGCGCCCGAGAGCGCGGACGTCGTCTGCCACCGCGTCGCCCGACTCGGCTTCCCCGAACTGAGCGGCCGCCAGCACGTCGATGTCGTGGATCGCCACGTCCGCGCCACAGCGCGCGAGCTCGAGTGCGTAGTGGCGCCCGAGCCCCCGGCTCGAACCGGTGACCAGCGCGACCTTGCCGGAGAGGTCGGGGCTGTTCGCCGTCCCGCCGGTCATCGCCGTACTCCACGTGAGGTTCGCAGGGACTGCACGTAGGCGACACTCTCGCTCAGCTGCTCTTGCTCGTAGGCGACGACGGCCTCGGCCGGCTCGTCGCGTTCGAACGGAGTACGCCAGTCGCCGTCGGGCCGGGCGTTGGCGTGCACGACCCGCAGCGCTTCGGCCAGCTGGGCGGCTGTCCTGGAGGCGGGATAGTCGGGCCAGAAGTCCGGCGCGAGTACCCGGATGTCCCTGGCCTGCAGGGCACCGAGCTCGACGGCCATGGTGACGCCGGGCACGGTGGCATCGAGAATGTCCAGCAGGACAGGGAAATCGGTCAGGCCCTGGCCGAGCGGGCAGCGGACCAACCGGTAGCCTTCCTCGCTCCACCACGTCCAGTAGTCCTTGAGGTGGACGTTCTTGACGTACGGCGCGACACGGCGGAAGTAGTCGACCGGCTCCTCGGCGGTGGCGAGCGGGTTGCCGGTGTCGAGGTTGATGCCGAAGTGGGCGGAGTCGATCGACTCGCACAACCACAGGAGTTCCTCCGATGCGAGGTCCTGGTGGTTTTCGACGGCGAGGGTGATCCCGGCGGCTTCGGCCGAGACCACCGCTGCCCGCAGGCCGGCATGGACCTGGTCGAGGAAGGGCTGCCAGCGTCCCGCCAACGGGCGCCGGTCGCCGCCGATCTTCGCGCCGCCGACCACCGTGCGTACCGTCGGGGCACCGAGGGTCACGGCAAGCTCGATCACGTCCCGCAGCGCGTCCGGGTCGTACCCGCTGGTGTCGAGAGTGATGAACAGGTCGCGCTCGGCGGCATGTCGGCCGACGGCGGCGGCGTCGTCCCCCTCGAGCATCCGGGCGGGGATCTCCACGCCGGCCAGACCGAGGGCGACGGTCTGGTCCATCAGCTCCCGCGCGGTGATCGGCGGGCGGCCGGCGTTCGGGTGCAGGCCCATGCTGAACGTCGTCCCGGCCACGGAGAGTCCGATGCGCAGGGCCTGCCCGTTCGTTGGTCCGTCGAGGCTGGTCATTGTGCCGTCCAGCCGCCGTCGATCACCAAGGTCAACCCCGTCATGAAGCTCGACGCGGCTGAGGCCAGGAACACCGCGGCACCGCCCAGTTCGTGCGGGTCGCCCCAGCGGCCGAGCGGTATCCGCTCGGTGAAGAACTGGTTGGTCTCCGGGTTTTCGATCACCGGGATGTTGAGGTCGGTGGCGAAGGGACCCGGGCACAGGGCGTTGACCGTGATGCCGTCGCGGGCCCATTCGAGGGCGAGCACCTTGGTCAGGTGCATGACGGCCGCCTTGCTCGAGCAGTAGGCGCTGCGGTCGGGGAGGGCGGACACACCGAGCATCGAGCCCACGTTGATCACCCGGCCGTACTTCTGGGCTTTCATGTGCGGCGAGACCGCCCGGGCGAAGAGGTAAGGCGCCTTGAGGTTGGTGGCGTGGACGAGGTCCCAGCTTTCCTCGTCGAAGTCCTCGACCGGCTTGCGGATGTTGATGCCGGCGTTGTTGACCAGGATGTCGAGCCGACCGAACTCGGCCACGACGGCGGCCACCGTGTGTGAGACGTCGGCCGCGCTGGTGACGTCGGCGCCGACTCCGAGCGTACGCCGGCCGGTGGTCGCGGCGATGTCAGCGGCCGCCTTGTCGACCCGCTCCTGGCTCCTGCTGGTCACCGCCACGTCGGCACCGGCGCCGGCGAGCGCGGTCGCCATCACCAGTCCGAGGCCACGGTTGCCGCCGGTAACCAGCGCGACCCTGCCGTCGAGGGCGAAGGACTCCAAGCCCATTGAGGCAACCTCTCTGTCAGGTGGTTTGCGAAACTGTCAGGTCGTTCCAGGTGACTGCTCGGTCGACGAACCCGCGCTGCCGTCCGGTCGGCCCAACCGGGGGAACACGCGGACGAAGAAGTCCCGGTCTCCGGCGAAGGTCGGTTCGAGAGCGAGGAACTCCTCGACGGTGACCCACCGGGCCTCGCTGACCTCGTCCGGATCGAGGACCAGCGGGCCCTGGTCGGCTTCGGCGGTCCACCAATGGAGCAGGAAACCGCCGTCGTCGGTGTCGCACTCCCAGACCTTCGCGACCGGGGTCGCGTCGAGTCCGACCTCCTCGCGGATCTCGCGCACGAGAGCCGCCTGCTGGCTCTCGCCAGGTTCGATCCGGCCGCTGAGCGGCGCCCAGTAGTCGGAGTTCCTCGTCTGCGGACCACGGCGGATGACGAGTATGTGGTCGCCTCGCCGCAGCACGGCCACGACGGCGTGCGTGGTCCCTTCGAGGTCTCCCATGCTCCGCAGCGTACCGATGCGATCCGACCGGCCGGTGCCGCCGCGAACGCGGTGGAGGCGGGCGTCGGGATCATCCGTTCGCGGGGATCACGGGGCTGTCACCACCTCGCGGGTGAGCTGTGCGGTTTCCGGCGTACGACCTGTCCCGGCGGAGTCCACGCAGCGCGATTGCCCGTAAGAAACCGGTTTCACACCGGTGGAGGCCTTGAATCCCGGCCCGCGAGGTGCTGGGCTGTGGGGCGAGCACGCGTTCGGGTCCTGTCTCGTGGCGAGGTTTCTCGATGCCGGCAAGGGGAGCACCCATGGATTCGGGTCAGCAGAGCACACGGTTGTCGCGGCCTGCCGAAGCTGGTCAACCGTCTCCGGCACGGCACCGTCCCGGCAGGGGCAGAGCGGGCCGGCCGCTGGCCATGCCGACCGCGGTGATCGTGTCGACCGTAGGCGCATTGGTGGCCGTGCTGGCTGTCTTCACCGTGGTGCCCGGTCCGGTCGGCACGGCCCTGGCCGCGACGGGTCCGGCTGCTACGGGTCCGGCTGCTACGGGTCCGGCTGCTACGGGTCCGGCTGATGGGGGTGTGGCCGCTACGGGCCAGCCGCCGGTCTCGGTCGCCACCACGGCGTCCGTACGAGGCGACGGCGTACGCCTCGGGCCCGGCTTCCAGGGCTTCTCCGTCGAGTCCGCCGACTTCGCGCACGGCTTCCTCACCAGACAGCGACTGGCGCAGCGGCTCCGCACGCTCGGGCGACACGGCGTCATCCGGCTGGGCGGATACTCGATGGACCTCGTCTGGCCCGCGTTCGGGCGCTGGAGTGACACGCCGGCCCCGGCCGAGGCCATCGGCGGCACGGTGGACCAGTCCGACCTGGACGCTCTGGCCGAACTCCTCGACGCCACCGGCTGGAAGGTGACCCTCGGTGCGCCGCTGAAGTCGATCATCGACCCGTCGAAGGTGAAGAACCCGACGCGTGACCCGGCGCCGGACGTCAGCCTCGACCAGGTGGTCGCCGAGGTGAAGGCGGCACACGAGACCCTCGGCGACGATCTCCTGGCGGTCGAGCTGGGCAACGAGTACGACAACGTGACCACGCTGACCGCGACCGAGCTGTGGGAGACGGCCAAGCAGTACCGGAGCGCCATCGAGGCCGCGCTACCGCACGCGCGACTGCGGATCTCCGGGCCGTCGGCCAACACGTCTCCCACGAACACCAGGCTCGACGAGTTCGTGACAGCGGCCATGGCCGACGAGTCCACCCGGCCGGCCGAGGTGCTCGGCGAGCTCGCGTCGCACTGGTACCCGTGGAGCCACTGCGGGAACCGGGTGGTGACCATCGAGCAGCTGATGTCGGCGGAGACGTCGGTGTCCACCGCGGACAAACTGGCCGGCATCATGGCGGCGGCCGATCGGTTCCCCGGCCGGATTCCGGTGACGCTGAACGAGTCGAACAGCGCCTCGTGCAGTGGGATGCCGGAGGTCAGCAACTCCTACGCCACCGCCCTGTGGTCGCTCGACTATCTGTTGCAGGCGGCGGCGAGCGGGGTCGACCGCCTGCAGTTCCACACCAACACCGCAGCGATCTGCGGCGACTTCAAGCCGCGCGAGTCTCCGGACTACCCCATCTCCTACCGCTATTACGGCGCGTTCTGCGCGGCCGACCAGGTAGCGCTGGACGCGGGCGAGCTGTCGGCCAGCCCGCTCTACTACGGCATCTTGGCGTTCCGCCGCGTCCCTGCGGGCGAGTTCGTCGAGCTCGACGTCACCGGTGCCGATCCGGGCCGACTGCGCGTCCACGGCGTACGCGGCGACCACGGCACGCTGAGTCTGGTGGCCGTGAACGTCGCGGACCCCGCCAGTGGGGGTGGCGACGAGGTCGTGACCGTCCGGCTGCCCTCGTCGTACCGCAGCGCGCGAGCGGTGACGTTGGAGAGCTCGGACCCGGCAGGCCTGGCCTCGCTGGACGCGAGCCGCATCAGCTTCGGCGGTCGCACGGTCGCCCCGGACGGAGTCCTCAGCGGCTGGCCGCGGTCGACCGAGGTTCCGGTCCGCCAGGGTTCGGCGACGCTGACCGTCCCAGCCGGCACCGCCCAGCTCGTCACGTTCCGGCACTGACCGACCGGCGACTCGGTGCTCGACGGCGTCGGCGCCGTCCAGGCGGCCGCGTCGTAGACGTCCATGTCGGGCACGAGACCGAGCCGCATCGTCACCGGCTTTGGTGCGTCAATACCCTTGCAGTGACCGCTTTCCGCACCACACGCAGACCTCCCGCAGGTGGCCAGCGCGTCCTTTCTGTCGGTGCCACTCCGGTTTTCGGTCGGCCGCAGTTTTCGGTCGCCTCCGGCGGTGAAGACTTCTGATCATGCCGATCGTCACCGAGGAGACCCGTGGCACGCCGTCGCCAGGTCCCCGTCAGGTCAGGCACCGCCAGACGACCATCGCCATCCTCGCCACGCAGGGCGGCTTCCTCTTCGGGTACGACACCGGCGTCATCTCCGGCGCGCTGCCGTTCATCCGTCAGGACCTGAACCTCACCCCGACGACCCAGGGGATCGTGGTCAGTTCCCTGCTGATCGGTGCGGCGTTCGGTGCGACCTTCGGCGGCAGGATGTCCGATCGGTTGGGCCGTAAGGCGACCATCCGACTGGCCTCGCTGGTGTTTGTCGTGGGCACCCTCGGCTCGGCGTTGGCACCTACGGCCGCCGCCCTGGTCGGAGCGCGACTGGTCCTCGGACTCGCTGTCGGCTGCGTCTCGGCCACGGTCCCCATGTACATCGGCGAGATCTCACCGGTCGAGCGCCGCGGGCGACTGGTCAACCAGAACGAGCTGATGATCGTGACGGGTCAGCTCATCGCCTTCTCGGTAGACACGGTCATCATCCACATCCTGAACCAGCACGGCGCCTGGCGCTGGATGCTCGGCGTGGCGGTCATCCCGGCCGCGATGCTGTTCCTAGGCATGATGTTCGTCCCCGAGACACCTCGGTGGTACGCGACGAAGGGGCGGTACGCGGAGGCCGAGCAGGTGCTTAGGACCATTCGCGAACCCCAGTACGTCGCTCCGGAGTTCGAGATGATCCGGCAGACCGCCGAACACCGGCACGGACACGAGGGCCGCAGCGGCTGGGTCTACCTGCGGACGCGATGGATCCGGGTGCTGTTCGGAGTAGGCATCGGCATCGCGATCTGCCAGCAGATCACCGGCATCAACACGGTCATCTACTACGCGCCGACGATTCTGGAGGACACCGGCCTGGCCGCGGATGCCTCGGTGGCGGCGTCGATCTCGGTCGGCGCGGTCGGCGTGATCGGCACCTGCATCGGCATGTATCTGCTCGGCCGGGTCCGCCGCCGACCGTTGCTGATCACGGGCCAGGTCGGGACCACGTCGTCGCTGCTGGCACTGGCCATGTGCTTCCAACTCCCGGAGTCGACGCTCCGCAGCTACGTGATCCTGCTCTTCATGTTGGTCTTCGTGTTCTTCCAGCAGTGCTTCATCTCCACCGTGACGTGGCTGCTGCTGTCGGAGATCTTCCCGATGCGCATCCGCGGGTTCGCGGTGGGCGTGGCGGTGTTCGTGCTCTGGATGGTCAACTTCACGATCTCGCTGCTCTTCCCGATCGTCACCGCCGCCGCGGGACCGACCTGGACGTTCCTCGGCTTCGTCGTGCTGGGCGTCGCCGCGATCATGTTCAGCACGAGGTATGTGCCGGAGACCAAGGACTACACGCTCGAGGGTCTCGAGCAGAACTTCCGGACGAAGTACGCCTAGGCCAAGGCCGTGCCCATGCCCTGGGTCGCGAGGTCCGTGAGCGGATCCGGCTCCGGGGTCACGTCGCGAAGCGATCCGGGTCGACGAAGCCGAGGTCGAGGAATGGTTCCTCGTCGCAGGCGATCCTGGCCAGGGTCTCGCCGATGCCGGTGGCGTGCTTGAAGGCATGTCCGCTGCATCCGCCACCGACGACGAGGCGTGGGTCACTGCGGGGCCGGCCCAGAACGAACTGCCCGTCGGGGGACCGGGTGATCATGCACGTCGTCGTCCGCACCGGGACCGGATCGAGGCCGGGCAACGCGGCGGCGACCAGCCGGCTGACGAGTTGGTAGTCGTCGGCGGAGATGCCTCGCTCACACCTGTCGGGGTCGGTGGGCTGGTGGACCGCTGGGTCGTCGGAGGGCCCGACCTTGACCGGGTAGCCGTCGATCGCACCATGGCCCCATAGCCGGCTGCCGTCCGGCAGCGAACGGATGAAGACCGGAAACGCCTGGAGGTCGTAGTCGTCGGCGCTTCCACGGGTGGCGAACCACGTCATCGGCGTACGCAGCGGCTGCAGCGGTAGGTCGGGCACGAGCTTGCCCAGCCACGGTCCGGCCGTGACCACCGCCTGCCTGGCGTGGAACTCGCGGGTGGGCGTTCGGATCAGCACACCATGGTCGACGAGCTCGACCGCGGTGACGGCGGTGCCGGTGTAGACCGTGGCGCCGCCGACCTCGGCCGCGCGCACCGCAGCGAGAACGGCGTCCTCCGGCCTGCCCACTCCCGCCAGGGGGTCCCAGACGGCGATGTGCTCGGCCGGGACGTCGGCGTGCTGGGGATAGCGCGCGGCGAGCTCACGGCTGGTCAACTCCGCGACGTCAAGGTCGTGCGCCGCAGCCGCCGCGCGGGTACCAGCGACCACCGAACTGGCGGGTGCCCCGATCATGAGTCCGCCGCACAGGTCCAGTAGCCGGCGGGACGACACCGACTCCAGTTCGCGCCACAGCCAGAGCGACATCTGCGCCAGCGGCACCAGCTCGGGATGTTCCATACAGGCCGTGCGGAACAACCGGGTCCGACCGTGCGTCGACCCGAGCTGGTGGCCGGGATCGAAGCGTTCGAAGCCGATGGCGTCGACGCCGCGAAGCGACAGTCGCCACAGGGTCGACGCGCCGAGCGCACCGAGTCCCACGACCGCCACGTCGGCATCGAAGCTCGCCATGCCCAGCACACTAGGCGATCTGGTGGCCGATCGGTTCTGCCTCTGACTTGTCCTGGGTCTGATCGGTACTGGGTCTGATCGGTCGCGCGCCGGATTGGTGAGGGACGGGACTACGCGTCGATCAGCTCCTGGGCGGACCGGCCGCGCTGGGCCGGGTCGCGGGTCCGGGCCACCCTGGCGCGGAGCCGGGCGAGGGCCGGCTGAGCCAGGGCGCCACCGGTGAGTCCCAACGCGAGCAGCGGGACGGCCAACCACCAGTCCATTCGTACGCCGGTATCGCCAGCCGCCGGAGCAGCCGCAGCCGACTCCGCGGCGTCCGCCAAGCCAGTGTCGGACCGACTGCTGTCGTCTCCGGCAACCGGTAGCGGCTCGACCTTGGCCGGAGCTTCCTTCGTCAGGCCCCAGCGCTCCAGCAGGGCGACCAACTCCTCGGGCGTGGGCGAGCGGTGCCAGACGCCTGGCTTGTCGAAGTCGATCGGCTCGTCCACCTCCACCTGCGTGTAGATCCACGGGCCACCCTCGACGTCGAGCACGATGCGGTCGACCCGCCAGACCCACACGTCGTGCATCAGCCAGGTGACATTGATCTGCGTACCGCCGGGTCCGATGACCGGGTCCGGAGCGCCAGCCTCCGCATCGGGGCTCTCGCCGACCGCCCGCGCCAGGGTGGCGTACTCGGTGTCGGAGTTGTACGCCGAGGCAGTGACGTGCGACTGCGGGGAGGCGACGAGCACGCTGGTCGGTCCGCCGGCGGCGGCTGGAACGGCGCCGGCCAGGACCGACGCGGCTATGGCGCCGACGAAGGCGAGTGCCAGCCCGGCGTGTCTGCGAAAGGGTCGGGACGGTGACTGCCGGGAGTCGCGCATGGTGACCTCCGAAACGAGCGAACGGTAGGCGTCACCTCAGCTACACCGCCGCGCGCTAACGGGTTCCGTCCAGACCCGACCTGGCGATCTTCACCGCCTCGGACGTCGTGGCGGCTCCCTCCAGCCGAAGGGTCACGCCGCCGCTCTGCCACACCAGCGTTGGCCCGGCCGGGCGAGCCGACTCCGTACGGACCGTACCGTCGTCCTCGAGAAGCTCGAGCGTGTGTGGCTCGGCGAACCACAGCGCCGGGCGGCCGTCGATCTCGATGTACTCCACGCCCTCGATCATGGAGTTCTTGACGAACCTGGGTTCCAGGGTGGCGTCGAACTCATCCAGCCGCAGGGGACCGTGGTCGCCGGCTGGTTCCCAGCTCAACGAGACGATGCGGCGATCGCCCGACACGGACGCGCGGTCAGGCATCCCGAGGGCACGGGGAACGACCGGCGGGAACGATACGAGGGCGGCCGCCTCCTCCAGGGTGAGATCGCCGATCGCGGGTGGCGGTGGGGACGCCGACGGCACCTGCGGACCAGGTCGGACGATGATGCCGAATCCGAACCAGTCGGCGACGGTCGCGCGTACCGGCGGCGTCAACACGAGAGCGAGCAGGATGCCGGCGACCACGGCGGCGACGGCCCGCCGCCGGTGCCTGAGCACGGTCGCGAGTCTTGCCACCCAGAGCGGAGCTCGCCACCGGGGCGTGACCGGACGCGGCTCGTGCTCGAGGCCCTCCAGTACGGCGGTCGCGAGCGCGTCGGCGTCGACGGGAGGCGTGGCCATGGTGCGTCCGAGCGCTCTGAGCTCGGCCGCGAGCCCGAGTTCGTCGTCCGGTCCGCCAGGGTTCGGTCGCTCGGGGTTCGGTCGATCCGGGTTCGGTCGATCCGGGTTCGGTCGCTCGGTCATGGTCCACCTCCTTCGGCGTCAAGGACCGGGGCAGCCAGCCGGGTGCGGAGCCGTCGCAGGGCACGGTGCAGCCGCGACTTCACCGTTCCGCGGGGCCACCCGAGCATGGTTGCGGTCTCCTCCTCGTCCAGCTCCAGGAAGTACCGGCAGACCACCGCAAGGCGCTGCGCCTCCGGCAGCTCCCGTACCGCGGCCAGCAACACCGCCCGCCGCTCCTGGGACAACGCCTCGGTCGCGGGGTCCGGCACCAGTTCGTCACCGAGGCCCACCGTTCGCGCCGTCGCGTCTCTGTGTCGTCTCGCCGCCCGTGCCGCGTTCCGCGTCTCGTTCGCCACAATCCGCAGCAACCAGGGACGAAACGACGATCCGGTCCGGAAGGCGCCGAGTGCGCGGTAGGCCTTGACGAAGGCCACCTGGACCACGTCGTCCGCGTCCGCCCCCGCACCCAGCAGAACCGCGGTGCGAAGGGCCACGGCCGCGTGCGGGCGCACAAGGTCCGCGTACGCGTCCCGTTCTCCGGCGCGTACGCGGGCGATGACCGCCTGCTCGGCGGCTTCCGCGGTATCGGTGATGCGGTCCCTCCTGAGGCCAACCTCGTTGGTCCTACACCGGTCGGGGCGCGGCGGTTCCGCCCGTCGTCAGTCAGTACCCGCCGAGCGCGCCCGCCGCCCGCCGTCGATCGACTGAGGTCCGCGTGGGGGTGGGCGGCCGTACAGACAGACCTATCGTGGGGAGAAGGGAGAGGCAGCAGCACAGGGGGGTGCGCACGATGGCGCTGGAGGAGTTCACGAACGCTCTGGCAGACACCGACCAGATCGAGATCACGGTCACCGGCCGCAGGTCCGGGAAGGAGATCTCCAATCCGGTGTGGTTCGTCCGAGAAGGGGAGCGGCTTTACCTGGTCCCGGTGAGCGGGACCGACGGCGACTGGTACAAGAACGTCCGCAAGACGCCGACAATGCGCCTTGCGGCCAAGGGTGCCGCAGTCACCACTCATCCGTCCGTCGTGCGCGATCCGGACGAGGTGGGCGACATCGTGGACAAGTTCCGCGACAAGTACGGCGCCGACCAGGTGCGGGCGAACTTCAAGAAGCTGGACGCCGCGGTCGAGGTGCCGCTGCGCTAGCACGTGACCGTTCGACTGGAGTTCAGGATTGGATCTGGGGCCAGTTCGGAGTCGCACAGTCGGGATCGGCGAACGCGCCAAGCAACCGTCGTACCCAGCCGTAGACGACGGCGATCATGCTGAACGCGTGGGCTGACGTGAACTCGTCCGTCATCCGAACAACCTTGTCGACTTCGTACAACGCGGCCGCCGGTTTGGCCAACCGCCACACCTGCGGGTTGTCCCAGCGGGCAAGGTAGTGGGCCAGGTAGGCGTGCGCGGCGGTCGCGCTGGTGTCGTGCAACCAGCGGGCAAGGTCGAAGAACGGATGCGACACCTCGGCAAAGTTCCAGTCGTGCAGCACGAAACGTTGACAGTGGCGGGCGGTGTTGCCTGGGTGGAAGTCGCCATGGACCAGACTCAGCGGCACCATTGAGTCCTCGACCGTCTCGGCCAACAGCAGACAGCGTTCGGCCAACCACGGGCCAAGGCTCAACCACGTCGAGCGTTGCTGGTCCGTGAGCCCACGCCAGTGATCGCGCGGGCCAGGGATGGCGTTCCAGAGATCGGCGCGTCCGAGCAGTCCAGGAATCCGCTCCGCCAACTGGCGTGGGTCGAGGCGCGGAACTCCGAGCTCTGCCAGGGCATCGACATCGGTGCTGAGGGAGACCTGGATCTCGGCGAGATTGCTGAGCGCGTCCACACGCTCGAGCTCGGCAACCTTCCAACCATCAACGTCGCCGAAGTCGGCCGTGAGCCACATCTCCGCCGTGTCGGAGGAGGCGAGGAGGTCAGGAACCGCATGCGCCCACCGCTGGGCAAGAAACCGCAGCAGCCGGGGCTCCGCAAATCCGCCAGGCGGTGATGCCTTCAGATAGACGAGCCCACGATCGGTGGGGATCCGGAGCACGCTGGAGACGGCCCAGTGCTTGATCTGGCGAACCGGACCCGCACGTCGCAGGCCAAGCCCAGCGAGCTCGGAGTCGGCGAAGGCAAGCGCACGGGAATACCAGCCGGGTTCGAACCATGGACGCAGGGGTTTGCTCCGCCGCCCGAGCCAGTCGGCAAGCCGCCCGGTGTCGCCGCCGAGGTCCTCGGCGTTCTGGGCGTCCTCGACGCCGAGCCACCGGTAGCCAACGGGGGCCGAGATTGCTCCCGTGCGGAGTTCAAGGACGTAAGTGTCGATGCCCAGCGGTTCCAGCAGGACCGCGTCGACACCGAGCAGCCTCTGCAGGGCGGCGGGTACGGCGCTCCCGAATCCGTCATCGCGAACATCGAGGCGGGGCAGCCGCGGACCGTCACCGCTGGCACAGACCATGACGGCATCCCGGTCGGGATCCCACAGAGCCACCTCGATCAGACGTGCTCCCTCACCCATCCGCCCATGGTGCCAGGACAGGTTGTTGTAGGTCTGGCGGCTTCTAAGCAGCGCAACCTCCAACAACCCTCCGGGCCAGCCCGCACCGCCGGGTTGTTGGAGGTCTTGCGCCTTCTAAGCAGCGCAACCTCCAACAACCCTGGGCCTCGGGCAGCCCGAGGGCCAAGCGTGACCAGCGGATTTCGCCGATCCCGCTGGCGGTACCGGTCGCGACGGCTATGCGGCGGCTTCCAGGGCGAGAAGGGTCTGCTTGACGGTGGCCCCGCCGACGTACTGGCCGAGTGCGCCGTCCGAACGCACCACCCGGTGGCACGGCACGACGACCGGGAGCGGGTTGGTCGCACACGCGCTGCCGACGGCGCGTACGGCCTTCGGGCTACCAGCCGCGGCGGCGATCGTCGCGTAGCTCGCCGTGTGCCCGTAGGCGATGGCGGTCAGCTGGCCAAGCACCTGACGGCGGAACCCGTGCGCCAGCGTGAGGTCGAGCGGCAGGTCGAAGCTCCGTCGCCGGCCCGCGAAATACTCGTCGAGCTGCCGAGCCGCCGGATCGAGCCGCCGCGGCGCGGCCAGGATGCGTGGACTGATCTTGCCGGCGATCCGGGCGAGAACCTGGTCGTGATCTTCTCGGTCGTACGCGATGCGGACGAGCCCCAGCTCGGTCGCGGCGAGCAGCAGCGTCCCGACCGGCGTCTCGACCGTGCGGTAGGCGACGTCCAGGAGGTGGGCGCGGTCCGCGTCGTCGGTGAACCGGTCCCGCAGGCCCGCCATCGCCTCGGCGGTGACGGCGTTCAGTGGTGCGAGCAGGGATCCGATGCCCTCTGGAGTGGCGTTCATCGGCGTTTCTCCTTACGAGGAAGACGATTGCGCATACGTGGTACGCAGCGCTCTGATCCCGTCCGATGCGGCTCGGCGGGCCGCCTCGACGGTCCCGCCGAGGATCCGGGCGACCTCTCGGTGGGGGAGCCCGGCGAGGTGGTGGTAGGCGACGGCCTGGCGTTGCTTCGTCGGCAGGGACCGAAGGGCGTCCCACAGGTCGAGGATCTGTCCGGCCTGTTCCGGCGTTCCGGTGTGGGCGCGCCGTTCGGGCAGTTCGGCGACGGGCACCGGGTCGCGCTTTCGTACGCGGGTGAGGTCGATCGCCTTGCGGTGAGCGATCGTGACCAGCCACGCCTCGATGTTGGCGTCGGCGTCGAGGTCGGGGTATGCCCGCAGCGCGGCCAGGAAGGTCTCCGACCAGGCATCCTCGGCATCGACCGGACCGACCACCGCCCGGCAGACTCGGAAAACGGTCGCGCCGTGGTCGCGGACGACCTGTTCGAACGGCCTGCTGGTGGTCATCTGTCCACGTACTCCGTATGGCTTGTCTAGCCCGAAACCATCGCCATCACCTCGTAGACGCACCAGAGGCCGGGAACGTGAGGTGTCCCGCCGGAGTTTCGCCTCGGGCTACTCGTAGACCACCGTGCCCGTCTCGTGTGCGCGGATCCACTCCCAGTCGAGCGTCACACCCAGTCCGGCTCCTTGTGGAACGGGCACACAGCCCTGACTGTCGACCGACTCGAGATCGTCGGAGTAGCCGTCGGCGTACGCCTGGCAGTGTTCGCTGCGTCCGGGCAGCCCGGGAGCTACCAGACCGAGCTCGTAGTAGTTCGTGTTGCGCATGGCCGCCATGCAGTGCCGGTGCGCGGGACCAGGTGCGTGGACCTCGCAGTCGAGGCCGAACCCTTCCGCCGCGTGCGCCAGCTTCATCACGCCGGTAATGCCGCCGTCGTAGTCGGCGTCGGCGCGTACGTAGTCGGTGCCGTCGGCAACGATCTGGTCGACGTGGGGCTCGAGCCCGCGTACGTGTTCGCCGAGCAGCAACGGCGTACGGATCAGCTGGCGCAGCTTACGGTGGGCGAACGACGAGACACCCCCGTCCTTGAACGGGTCCTCGTACCAGAAGTAGTTCGCTTCGTCGCATGCCCGGCCAACCTTCAGGGCATCGGCGAACGTGTCGTACTCGCACGCCGGGTCGATCATCAGATCCATGCCGTCGCCGACGGCGGTGCGGGTCGCCAGCACAGCGGCGACCTCTCGCTCGATCGGGCCGTTGCCCCAGCCGTGGATCTTGAACGCGGGATAGCCGAGCTCCTGACACTGCACCGCGAAGTCGGCGAACGCCTCCGGGCTGCCCAGCCCACCCTTCTCGTCGCCGTTCTCATCGCCGTGGTAGGTGGATGCGTAGGCCGGCAAGCTGGTACGGAAGCCGCCGAGGAGTTCGTAGACCGGCGCGTCGTAGGCCTTGCCGGCGATGTCCCACAACGCGATGTCGATCGGCCCGATGCCGAACCGGTCGTTCTTGCGGAGAGCGCGTTTGAGATCGTTCCAGATGAGCTCGCGGACCAACGCGTTCCGGCCGATGAGGTAGGGCGCCACCATTCCCACCTGGGCGTACGCGACGCGACTGCCGCCGAGATATTCTCCGGTCACGCCGGCACTCGTCTCGATCGTGAGTACGTGACCGGTCTGCCGGGCGGTGCTTCCGCGTTGGAAGACCTGGTTGAATCCGTTGTAGTCGACGCCGAGGTCGGGCATCGTCCACTCGTATTCGACAACGGTGAGCCGCCGGATCTGAAGGTCGCGGGACATTCGTGCTCCTCTCCTCGACGCATGCTGGCCGGTCGTGCGGGTGGCCGGTGCCACGCTATCCGACCTCCACCGGGCGAAGCGGCGTGCGCGTGGAGAACTTCCATCCCGCCTGCGGACACTAGAGGTCATGACGACGGCGACAACGACGATCATGCGGTGTGGAGATCGGGCGCGAAAGGCCCGCCGGCTGTCGCGCCTACGGGGGGGCGGTCAGCTCGTCCCGGTCGCTGCCCGATGAGGTTCGAGTCCGGCCGGTGTCAATGCCGGGTTGCCCAGGATGAGGTCGGCGGCGCGCTCCGCGACCGCGACCGTAGGTGCGTGGGTGTTGCCTCGCGGGATCACCGGGAAGACCGACGCGTCGACCACGCGCAGCCCCTCGATGCCGCGTACCCGAAGATCGGGGTCGCACACCGCTTCGCCCGCACCGTTCTCCGAGCCGGGCCCGTCCGTGGCGCCTGGCCCGCCCATCGCGCAGGTGCCGGTCGGGTGGTACATCGTGCCGATCGTCGCGCGGATCCACCGGCGTAGGTCAGCGTCGTCGCGGACGTCATCGCCAGGTGCGAACTCGCCGGCGATGAGGTCGCCGAGCGGGGGAGCGGCGGCGATCTCCCTGAGCTGCCGAACACCGGCTACCAGCAGCTCGACGTCAGCGGGGTCGGAGAGGTAGCCGGGGTCGATGATCGGCCGATCCTGCGGATCAGCTGATGCCAACGTGAGCCGGCCCCGGCTCTTGACCTCGAGCGCCCCGACCAGGGCCGCGACGCCCTGCCAGTCCGGAAGTGCGCCGTCGCCACCGACCGGCGGACCGGGCAGCGCACCGTACTGCAGGTCTGGAGCCACCTTGTCGGGTGAGGACCGCGCGAAGCCACCGGTCTCTGCCCCGGATGAGGTCATCGGCCCCCGTCGCTCCCGTTGCCACAGGGCGAGGTTGTCCGGATCAGTTGCCTCCTGCCACAGGCTACGGACCCCGGGTGCGTACCACGCCGGCATGCACATCGGGTGATCCTGCAGGCCCGCGCCCACCGCCGGAGCCTCGACGCGTACGTCGATGCCGTGCGCACGTAACTGGTCGGGCGGCCCGATGCCGGAGAGCATCAGGAGGTGCGGGCTGTTGAGCGCGCCCGCGGACAGGATGACTTCCCGCTCGGCGCGGGCGGTGTGCTCGACACCGGCCATCACGTACGTCACTCCGACCGCGCAGCCCCACTCGATGAGCAGACCCGTCACCAGTACGTCGGTCTGCACGACCAGGTTGCTCCGTTCCAGGGCGGCGGGCCGCAGGTATGCGTCGGCGGCCGACCAGCGCTCACCGTTCCGCTGGTTCAGTTGGTAGTAACCAACGCCGTCCTGCTCCGGTCCGTTGAAGTCGGGGTTGGGCTTCAGGCCGTAGGCCGTCGCCGCGTCGAGCCACGCCTGGGAGAGCGGATGGACATAGCGAGGATCCTCCACCCGCAGTGGCCCGCCTACCCCGTGGTGGGTCGAGGCGCCCCGCTGCTGGTCCTCGGCGCGGATGAAGTACGGGAGGACGTCGGCATAGCCCCAACCGGTGCAGCCGTACACGTCGCGCCACGAGTCGTAGCCCGAACGGTCACCCCGTACGTAGACCATGCCGTTGATCGACGAGCCGCCGCCGAGCGTACGTCCGTGCGGCCAGCCGAACCGCCGGCCGGTCGCATGGGCCTGTGGCGCGGTGATGTCTGCCCAGGCGTGTGGCGGACCGCTCCAGAGCATGGGTGCGGCAGCGGGTATGCGCATCTCGGCGGCGTCGTCTGGTCCACCCGCCTCGAGTGCGAGTACCCGGTTGTCCGCGTCGTCGGTCAACCGAGCCGCAAGCACGCACCCCGCGCTGCCGGCTCCAACGACGATGTAGTCGTACACGCTGATCCTTCCTGCTGGGATCTTCGTCCCGGCGCATGACGGTGGTCCCGTCCAGTGTCGGCACAACCCGGCCGATCCGCTCGTCGTAGAGCGCACAGTTCTTGCCGCTGTGTGCAGCGGCGGTTGTGGGGGAGCGCCGGTAGTCTGCGTCCAGCCCAGCCAGGCCGCAGCCCAGGGAGACGCAGATGTGGGACGTGCTCGGAGTCGTGGCGCTGTTCGCTGCCACGCTCGCCGCCGGCCTGATGGCCGGGCTCTTCTACACGTTCGCCTGCTCGGTCATGCCCGGGCTCAAGGCGACCGACGACCGAACCTTCGTGCATGCCATGCAGCGGATCAACGTCGCGATCCTGAACGGCTGGTTCGCACTCATCTTCGCCGGCGCCCTGGTGCTGACCGTGCTGGCTCTGTTGCTCCATCTTGGTCCGGATACCAGATCGGCCCTGCCGTGGATCGTGGCCGGTCTCGCGCTGTACGTCGCGACCCTCGCCATCACATTCGTCGTCAACGTTCCACTGAACAACGCCCTGAACGACGCCGGGGACCCCGACCGGATGTCCGATGTCGGCGCAGTACGCAGGGCCTTCGAAGCGACCTGGGTGCGTTGGAACGTCATCCGCACGGTCACGAACACCGCCGCGTTCGGGTGCCTCGTCGGGGCGGTCTTGGCGCGCTGACGATCTCGCCCGGCCGGCGCGCGACTCCTGATCTCGGTCCAGAGCCGCTTGACCTCGACATTGGTTGAGGTTGTTGCCTTGGTCCTGGGACAGTCCGGGACGGAGGCGCGTCATGCGTGTGGTGTGGTTGAGCGAGTTCGGTGCACCAGAAGTGCTGGTGGCGGGGGAGGCGCCGGACCCGGTCCCTGGCCACGGGCAGGTCAAGGTCGAGGTGGCATATGCCAATGTCACGTTCGTCGAAACCCAGTTCCGGGCCAGCGGCGCAGGACCATTCGGCGGTGCGGGCGCGTTGCCGATGATCCCGGGCAACGGCGTCGGCGGCACGGTCTCAGGTGTGGGCACCGGCGTGGATCCGGCACTGGTGGGTCGCCGGGTGATCACGAGTACCGGGGGGTCGGGTGGCTACGCGGAGTTCGTGGCGGTGGACGCCGACGCGCTCGTCCCGGTCCCTTCCACTCTGCCGCTCGATGCCGCGGTGGCCTTGCTCGCCGACGGCAGGACGGCGATGTGGCTCGTGGACGCGGCCGGACCGAGAGCCGGCGACCGGGTGCTGGTCGAGGCGGCGGCAGGCGGGGTGGGCACGTTGCTGGTGCAGCTCGCCCGGTCGGCGGGGGCCACGGTGGTCGCGGCGGCCGGCGGGCCGCGCAAGGTGGACCTGGCACGGCAGCTGGGTGCCGACCTTGCGATCGACTACCTCCAACCAGACTGGACCCGTCGCATCAGGGCGGCATTCGGTGGGGTCGACGTGGTGATGGACGGCGTGGGCGGCAGCATCGGCCGGTCCGCGTTCGAGGTTCTCGACGAGGGCGGTCGGATGCTGAGCTTCGGTCTCAGCAGCGGTGAATGGGCGGCCGTGTCCGACGAGGATGCGGCCCGGCGCGGGGTGCGGCTGTTGCGACCACCCCGGCCCAGCCCTAGCCAGGCGCGTACCCTCACCGAACGTGCGATGGGAGAGGCGGTGGCCGGACGGCTGCGACCGGTGATCGGCCAGCGGTTTCCCCTGGAGAACGCGGCTGAAGCACACGCGGCCATCCAGGCGCGCGCGACCGTGGGCAAGACCTTGCTGGACGTCGGCGCTCATCACACTTGACTTATATAAGCACTCGCTGGCAGGCTTGAGTCATGCATGCGTTCGACGTCCTCGGCAACCCGGTCCGGCGCCGGATCCTCGAGCTGCTCGCCGATGGGGAGCTGGCAGCAGGGGAGGTCGGCGCGATCGTCCAGGAGGAGTTCGGCATCTCCCAGCCTGGGGTCTCACAGCACTTGCGGGTGCTCCGCGACAACGGCTTCACCACCGTCCGGGTCGACGGCGCGCGGCGGCTGTACTCCGTCGATCCCGCGCCACTGCAGGAGATAGACGGCTGGTTGGACCGGTACCGGCAGTTCTGGACGCAGCCGCTCGACGCCCTTGCCACCGAGCTCGCCCGCGGTCGGCGCCAGCGTCGCACCAAGAAGTCGACTGGGGGCGCGTCCACCGGCGAGCCGCGGGAGCCGGGGGAGCCGGGGGAGAAGAAGCAGCACGGGTGAACGGACGCCCAGCGCAATCGGCGGGGTGTCACGCTGATTTGCGTAGTACCGTTCGAGCCTCTAGCGTCTCGGCTGCCGCGAGAGTACGAACGTCAAAGGAGGTGAGCGTCGTGGCTGACATCCGTGCGAGGGCGCTCACCGAGACCCCATCTGGCCCATAGCTTTCGCGGTGTGGGTGCCCTCCGGTTCCAGGAGGGTTCCCCCTTGCGCAAGCCCGACGTCGACGCCGTAGCCCTGCGGCGGTTGCTCGCCACTCTCTTCGGCCGTTCTGCGAAGATCACCTGCCGACGTACGCCCGAACGGCGTCTCCACTCAGGTCTACCGGATCCGACGCGCTGCTCAGACGTTCTACCTTCGGGTGGCGGAGTCGGAGAGCGCGAGCCTTGCACCGGAGGCCACGCTGCACACGATGCTGCGGGCTCGGGGAGTCGCGGTCCCCGAGGTCGTGCACTACGTACCGTTCGACGAAGGGCTCGGGCGTTCGGTGTTGGTGACGTCCGAGATCCCGGGCCGTCCGATGGTGCAGCATGGCGACAACGGCCGTGTGCTGGCTGTGTCGCTGCCCGATCCGGCGGCCCTGGCGGACATCTATCGAGCCGCCGGCCGCGATCTCGCCCGCGTCAACCAGGTCGGCGTCGACGGTTTCGGCTGGATCGTGCGCGACGGATCCGGCTGGCCGCTTCGCGGTGAGTGTCGCCGCTACACCGAGTGGGTCCGGCCCGAACGCGGTCGTCCGCCAGTTGCACGCGATCGGCATGCTGCGCACCACCTGCGAGCAGGTGGGCGGGCTCCTGTTCGAGCAGGTGGCCGAAGGCCCAACAGGTGCGGCCGCGCGACTGGCGCACGGCGACTTCGACGTCTCGCACGTCTTCCATCACCGCGGCAGGTATGCCGGGATCATCGATCTCGGCGAGGTCCGCGGAACCGAGGGCTCGTTCGATCTGGCGATGTTCGGCCTCATCCACATGCCCGACCGCAGAAACCCTGCCAGCGCGGATCAGTTCTCGCTCCTGGCGGCAGCGGCGCGGCGACCGCTCGAAGAAGGCTATGCAGAGGTGGCACCACTGCCGCCGGACCACCCGGAGCGGATGTGCCGTACCGCGGTGATGATCGTGGCGCAGGGACTTGCCAACGCGTACGAGAAGCGGGGTGAGGCGGTGCGGGGCGAGCCGTGGTTCGGCCGCCACGTCGACAGGCTTCACGACCTGCTCGCCGGACGGCATCCGTGGGCGAACAACGAAGACAGCTGAACCAGCTCCATGCAGCCCGCCACTGAGCGACGTCGGGAGCACTGACCGGTACCGGCAACCTCCACCAACGACCAGCGGCGCTGTTTGCGGTCCTGCAGGCTGACGCTCGTCCCGATGATCATTCCGGCGGCGGGTCTGTGCCCAGTTCCCAGCCGTCCGGCTTCCATGCGGCTTTGGTACCTGGGAGGGCCAGATGGCGCGTCGGTCCATGTTCGCTCACGGGCTCATTCGCGGTGGTTCGGCAGCACTCGCAGTCTCGGTAGCAGCGGCCATGGCGGCAGTAGGGCCGTCGGCGGCCAACGCAGCCGGTGTCGCACCGGCAGGCTCGCCTGCGATTCAGTCAGGTACACATGTCGTTCAGTCAGGTACGCCAGTCGCACAGTCAGGTACGCCAGTCGCACAGGCAGGTACGCCAGTCGCACAGTCAGGTCCTGCAGGCGGGAAGGCAGGCGCTCCGGTCCGGCGCAAGGTCACGTTGGTTACCGGCGATGTGGTGAGCCTGCAGACATCGGCGGACGGGCGGCAGGTCGCCACCGCGGTACCTGGCCCCGGTCGCGCGCACATCACGTTCAGCACCCAGCAGCAGGGCGATGACGTGTACGTGATCCCGAGTGACGCCATCCCGTTGCTGGCCGCCGACGTGCTCGACCGCGAGCTGTTCGACATCACCCAGCTGGTGGCCCAGGGCTACGACGACTCACGCGTCGGCTCGACACCGCTGATCGTCGAGTACGCGAAGGCGTCCGCGACGGCGAAGGCTCCCGCAACTCTGCCCGGGACGACGTCCCGCTTCACGTTGGAGAGCATCGACGCGAGGGCGGTCCGGGCGGCGAAGCGGCAGGCAGACTCCCTGTGGAGCACGCTTCTGGCCGCTGCCCCGGATGGCCGGGCGCGTACGACCGCGCAACGAGCCGCCGCCGACTCGGTGCAGAAGGTCTGGCTCGACAACCTGGTGAAGGTCGACGACGCCCAGAGCAACGAGCAGATCGGCGCGCCCGCGGCGTGGGCCGCCGGCTACGACGGTACGGGTGTAAAGGTCGCCGTACTCGACACCGGCATCGACGCCGCGCACCCCGACTTCGCCAACAAGGTCGTCGCGGCCCAGGACTTCACCGCCGACGGCACGACCACCGACCTGTTCGGCCACGGTACGCACGTGGCATCGATCGTCGCGGGCAGTGGCGCGGCTTCGGGCGGCACGTACAAGGGTGTCGCTCCAGGTGCGAGCCTCGTCAACGCGAAGGTGCTCGACCAGTTCGGCAGCGGCACCGAGGCCCAGATCATCGAGGGCATGGAGTGGGCGGCCGCCCAGGGGGCGAAGGTCGCGAACATGAGTCTCGGTACGCACAGCCCGAGCTCCGGCGACGACCCGCTGGTGCAGGCGGTGGACGAGATCAGCGAGTCCACCGGCATCCTGTTCGCCATCGCGGCCGACAACATCGGGCCCGCGGACTCGACGATCACCAGCCCGGGCTGGGCCGACGAGGCCCTCACCGTGGGAGCCGTGGACAAGGACGATGTGCTGGCGAGCTTCTCCAGCCGTGGACCGCGACTCGGCGACTACGGCATCAAGCCCGACCTCACCGCACCCGGCGTCGACATCATCGCCGCCCGCGCGGACGGCACGGCACTCGGCCCGATCGTCGACGAGCGGTACGTGCAGCTGTCCGGAACGTCGATGGCCGCGCCGCACGCCGCGGCTGCCGCCGCGATCCTGTCCCAGCAGCACCCGACCTGGACCAATCGGCAGCTGAAGAACGCGCTCATCAGCAGTGCGGAGACCAGTCCCGACTACAGCGTCTACCAGCAGGGTGGCGGGCGGTTGGACGTGGCACGTGCCGTGTCCCAGCAGGTCGTCGCGGACCCCGGCACGCTGAACCTCGGCTTCCTGCCGTGGCCGCACACCGACGAGGAACCGGTCAGCAAGACCGTGACGTACGCCAACGACGGCGACGCCGACGTGACACTCGACCTGGCGTTGGACGTGTCCGGCAAGGAAACCGGCGCCGCTCCCAGCGGCATGTTCACCCTCAGCGCGTCGACGGTGACCGTCCCGGCCGGTGGCACGGCGGCGGTGACGGTGACAGCCGATCCGAACGCCGGCGAGCCCGACCTGTACGGCGGATACCTCACCGGTACCGCGGGCGACACCGTGGTCCACACGTCGGTCGGCCTGTACAAGGAACCGGAGATGTACAACGTGGCCGTGCCAGCGATCGCCCGGGACGGTCGGCAGGCCGACGGCATCAGCCAGGCCGAGCTGTGGGGTCCTGCCATCGGTGGGTTCCAGACGCAGTATTACCGAGGCGGCGTCACTCCGGTGTTCCGGGTTCCGCCCGGCACCTACAGCCTGATGGGCTACATCTTCACGATGGACGAGCCGAACTCCTACGCACTGGAGGCAACGGTCGTCGGCAAACCGCAACTTGTCGTCGATGCGGACACCACGGTGAACCTGGACGCGCGCGGGGCGGAGGAGATCGTTGCGGAGACGGCGAAGCCGCGGGCACCGAGCACGGTGCAGCTCGGCTACTACCGTGCCCTGGACGAGCTCAGCTTCTCCAGCTCGTTCACGCTCAGCTCGCCGATCGACCGGATGTTCGCAGTGCCCAGCACCGCAGTCGACCAGGGCGAGTTCGAGTTCTACAGCCGCTGGACGCTCACGGCGCCCCCGATCGAGATGTCGGTCAAGAAGCCGCGGGCGATCGGACTGCAGCCGTACTTCATGTCCAACTCGCCGAAGGTGGACGGAAAACACACCCTGCCTTTGGTGTACGTGGGTTCAGGGCGGCCGCAGGACTTCGCCGGACGGGACGTACGCGGCAAGATCGCGCTGATCCAGCGAACGACCGGGATGACGTTCAACTCCCAGATCAACAACGCCGAGGACGCGGGCGCCGCGGTGGCGCTCATCTACAACAACCGTGCCGGCCTGCTGCTGGGCTACGGAGGTGACGCCGGAACGGTACCGATCCCGGCGTTCTCGATCGACCAGGATCCCGGCCAGATGCTGGTCGACCTGCTGCAACAGGGACAGGTCCGGCTGTCGTATTCGGGCACGTCGGTGAGTCCGTACGCGTACGAACTGATGCTGCCGAATCCTGACCGCATCGCGGACTCGCAGACGTACGTCATCGACAACACGAACACGGCGCGCGTCGACAGCGACTACTACGCCCACGTGAACGGCCAGGTCGGCACGGACGTCATGCACGGCCTTCGCCCGTGGACGAGTTTCGCGTTCGGGTTCGCCCGCGAGCTGCCGCGGCCGCTGCAGCGCACCGAGTGGGTGTCGACGGGTGACACGACCTGGTGGCACCTGGCCTGGTCCAACTATCCGTTCGACGGGGAGTTCGACGGCCTGGTGACCCAGTACGCGGCGGGGGAGCGCAGGAGCGAGAGCACCTTCCTGCAGCCGGTCCGGCCGGGGATCCCCGAGGGACCCACCGGTTGGGAGGACCTCGGGGCGCCGCCGTACCGCGAGGGTGACGAGCTGGTCATCGCGGAGTTCCCGTATTCCGACAACTCGCACTACGGCTGGGGCAGCACCGGAGACGTCGCGAGCACGAAGCTGTATCGGGGCAGCCAACTGCTAGCGGAGAGCGCGTACCCGGTGGAGACGTACGCGGTGCCGCTGGCCGGGTCCGCCACGTACCGGCTCGAGTCGGTGCTGAAGCGTCCGGCTCCCTGGTGGAGGTACTCGACCGAGGTCGACACGGCGTGGACCTTCACGTCACAGCGACCGGAGTCGGGTCGGGAGTTCCTACCGATGCTGCAGGTCGACTACGACCTCGACCTCGACCTGTGGAACCGGGCGCCGGACCAGTCGGCGTACGACTTCCGGTTCCGTCCGCGCTACGCACCAGGGGCTGGCGAGGCCGAGGTGGACAGCGTCAAGGCGTGGGCGTCGTTCAACGACGGTGGTACGTGGAAACGGATCGGCCTGCACGACCTCGGCAACGGTGGGTTCGAGGCCACGCTGCAGCATCCGGCGGCCGCCAAGACGTCGGGTGCGGTCTCGCTCCGCATCCAGGCGACCGACGCCGAGGGCAACGCGGTCGACCAGACCATCATGCGGGCTTACGGTCTGGCGCCCTGAGGGCCGCGCGCCAAGCCGAGATACCTCTGACAGGTCCGTCGAGTGGTGCGGCAAACCATGATCATGTGTCACAGAACGGTCTCCCGAGTCGAGTCCAACCCGGCTTCTTGACTCATGATCATGAACGACGCCGGCGACTGTCCATGCCGAGTGGTCACGCCAGTGTCGTCAGGCCAGTGTCGTCAGGCCAGTGTGGTCAGGACAGTGCCGTCAGGACTGTGTCGTCAGGCCGGTGTCGTCAGGCCAGTGTGGTCAGGACTGGGCCGCGTTGGCCTTGGGGATGACATCCCGGCCGTACGCTTCGAGCGTGCGGTCGGGATCGTCGTGCATGAGGTACAACGCGAACTGGTCGACGCCGATGTCGGCGAGCTCCTGCAGCCGGTCGACGTGGGCCGACTCCGGGCCGACCAGACAGAACCGGTCGACGATCCCGTCCGGTACGAAGTGCGTCGAGGGATTGTCGGCTTTCCCGTGGTGGGAGTAGTCGTATCCCTCGCGGCGGGCGATGTAGTCGGTGAGCTCGTGCGGGATCGGTCCGTCGACGCCGTACCGCGCGACCAGATCTGCGACGTGGTTGCCCACCATGCCGCCGAACCAGCGCAGCTGGTCGCGCTGGTGTGCGAGGTCCGATCCGACGTACGCCGGCGCCGCCACGCAGATGGTGATCTCGGCCGGGTCGCGGCCGACGTCAATCGCGGCTTGACGCACGGCTCCGATGGTCCACTGGGCGATGTGGGGGTCGGCGGTCTGCAGGATGAAGCCGTCGGCCACCTCGCCGGTGAGCCGCAGCGCCTTCGGTCCGTACGCCGCCAGCCACACCGGCAGCTTCCCGTCCCGCACCCACGGGATCCGCACCGGCACGCCGTGCAGCATCACCTCACGTCCCTCGGCCAGGCCCTTGATCACCTGGATGGCTTCGCGAACGGTGGCGAGGTCGGCCGGTGGCTGCCCGATGACGCGCCGGGCGGAGTCGCCCCGACCGATGCCGCACACCGTACGGTTGCCGAACATGTCGTTCATCGTGGCGAACATCGAGGCGATGACAGACCAGTCGCGGGTGCTCGGGTTGGTCACCATCGGCCCGACCGTCATGGTCGACGTCGCCTCGAGGATCCTCGGGTAGATGACGAACGGCTCCTGCCACAGGATGTGGGAGTCGAACGTCCAACCGTAGGAGAAGCCGTTGCCCTCGGCGGCGCGCATCCGGTCGATCACGACCTGCGCGGCCGGGTCGGTCTGCAGGACCACCCCGAACTCCATGCTGCGTCCTCTCAGCCCGTTTCAGACGAGGTACTGGTTGAGTTCGCGGGCGAGGAACTGCCCGTGGCCGGCGGCGCCGTGGAAGGCTCCGCCGTCGATGACCACCCGGCCCCGGGACAGCACCGTCTCGACCCGTCCGGTGACCGCGAGACCTTCGTAGGCGGAGTAGTCGACGTTCATGTGGTGCGTCTCGGCCGAGAGGGTCTGCTGCGCCCGCGGGTCGTAGACCACGATGTCGGCGTCGGAGCCCGGCGCGATCACGCCCTTGCGGGGATAGAGGCCGAACATCCGCGCCGGCGTCGTGGACGCGACCTCCACCCAGCGCGAGAGCGAGATCTCTTCCCCGACGACGCCCTGGTGCAGCAGGTCCATCCGGTGCTCGACACCCGGAATACCGTTCGGGATCTTGGAAAAGTCGCCGCGCCCGAGCTGCTTTTGGTCCTTGAAGCAGAAGGGGCAGTGGTCGGTAGACACCACGCTGAGGTCGTTGGTACGCAGGCCCCGCCAGAGCACGTCCTGGTGCTCGACCGGCCGCAGCGGTGGGGAGCACACATATTTCGAACCCTCGAACTCCGGCCTGCCGAGATGCTCGAGGGACAGGAAGAGGTACTGCGGGCAGGTCTCGGCGAACACGTTCTGGCCGGTGTCGCGGGCAGCGGCCACCGCCGCGAGGGCGTGGCTGGCCGACAGATGGACGATGTAGAGCGGCGCCCCGGTGACCTTGGCGAGTGCGATCGCGCGATGGGTCGCCTCGCCCTCCAGCTCCGGTGGCCGGGTGAGCCCGTGGTAGATCGGGTCGGTGCGCCCTTCGGCCAGCGCCTGGGCCACGAGCTGGTCGATCGCGATGCCGTTCTCTGCGTGCATCATGATCGTCGCCCCGCACTCGCGGCCCTTCTGCATCGCCCGCAGGATCTCCCCGTCGGTCGCGTAGAAGACACCCGGGTAGGCCATGAACATCTTGAAGCTGTTGACGCCCGCGCCGACGCAGGCCTCCATCTCCTTCAGTGTCGAGTCGTTCACGTCGGAGATGATCATGTGGAAGCTGTAGTCGATCGCCGCGTTCCCGCCGGCCTTGCGGTGCCAGGTCTCCAGGGTGGAGAGAAGGGACCCGCCCTTGGGCTGCACGGCGAAGTCGATGATGGTGGTGGTTCCGCCCCAGGCGGCTGCCGTGGTCCCGGTCTCGAACGTGTCGGAGGAGTGCGTACCACCGAACGGCATCTCCATGTGCGTGTGCGCGTCGATTCCACCGGGCAGGACGTACCGGCCGGTCGCGTCGATGACCCGATCGGCGGTCGCTGTCCACGTGTCGGCGAGCCCGGACTCGGGTCCGGCGACGGCGGCGACCCGTTCACCGCTGACGAGCACGTCGGCGGGAGCGACGCCGGTGGCGCCGACGAGTGTTCCGTTGCGGACGACGATGGTGGTCATGTAGCTGCTCCTCGGGTAACCAATCCGTCTTCCGTGCCTCGGCCTCAGGGGGTCACGAGGGAGTCGTACGTCTCCGGGCGCCGGTCGCGGTAGAAGGCCCACACGTCGCGCACCTGCGCCAGCACGCTCATGTCGAGATCGCGCACGATCACCTCGTCGTCGGTGTCGCCGGCCGCGTCACCGACCAGCTGGCCACGCGGGTCGACGAAGTAGGACGAGCCATAGAAGTCGTTGTCACCAAGCGGTTCGACTCCGACCCGGTTGATGGCACCGATGAAGTACTCGTTGGCCACGGCCGCCGCAGGCTGCTCCAGCCGCCAGAGGTACTGCGACAGGCCACGGCTCGTCGCCGACGGGTTGAAGACGATGCGTGCACCGGCCAGCCCGAGGGCCCGCCAGCCTTCGGGAAAGTGGCGCTCGTAGCAGATGTAGACCCCGATCCTGCCGACCGCGGTGTCGAAGACCGGATAGCCGAGGTTGCCGGGGCGGAAGTAGAACTTCTCCCAGAACCCGTGGATCTGCGGGATGTGGTTCTTGCGGTGCTTGCCGAGGTAGCGCCCGTCGGCGTCGATCACCGCCGCGGTGTTGTAGTAGACGCCCGGCTGCTCCTCCTCATACATCGGGACGATCAGCACGACGCCGTGCTGCCGGGCGAGCTCGCACATCAACTGGGTGGTGGGCCCGTCGGGGATCTGTTCGGTGTAGGAGTAGTAGTCCGCGTCCTGCACCTGGCAGAAGTACGGGCCGTAGAACAACTCCTGCAGGCAGACGACCTGGGCTCCTTGCGACGCCGCCGTCTGGATGTGGGTGACGGCGGCCGCGATCATGGACTCCTTGTCGCCGGTCCAGCGCTGCTGGACGAGTCCCGCGCGCACCGTGTCGTGTCCGCCTGGCGTTCTGTCTGCCATGTCAGCCCCGCTCGTCTGCTCGATGGGTCACGTCTGCCGATTCTCTCCCGCGGCGTTGGTTGCCCGTGGACAACGCGAGGTAGAGAACCAGACCCGCGGCGATGCCCACGGCCCAGCTGTAGTCGTACAACGGTTTCAGGACCGGCAACAGCCCGTCGGCAGGGAAGGGTCCCTTGCCGGGTGCCGAGTAGGCGCCACCGACCGCGAGGACGGCGCCGACGACGGTCGCGACGACGGCTCGCCAGTTCCAGCCGCCCGTGTACCAGTAACTGCCGCCGACCTGGTAGAGGTCGGCAAGCTGGATCCGGGTGCGGTCGACGAGCCAGTAGCCGGCGATGAGGACACCGGCGACCGACGCGAGCACGCCGCCGTAGAACCCCAGCCAGGCGAAGATGTAGACGTTGGGGTCGGAGATGAGCCGCCACGGCTGGATCAGGATCCCGATCACGCCGGTCAGCAGCCCGGCCGTGCGGAAGTTGAGCCAGCGTGGCAGGGCGTTGGAGAAGTCGTACGACGGGCTGACGACGTTGGCCGCCACGTTGCACGACATGGTGGCGAGGATCGCCATGACCAGCCCGATGATCACGATCGCCGGATGGTCGAACCGGCGGGCCACCTCGACCGGGTCCCAGATCGCCTCGCCGTAGACGACGATCGTGGCCGAGGTGATGATGATCGACACGATGGAGATGAACGCCATCGTGGTGGGCAGGCCGAGTACCTGACCGAGCACCTGCTGGCGCTGGCCCCGACTGAACCTGGTGAAGTCGGGCATGTTGAGCGACAGGGTCGCCCAGAAGGCGATCATGCCCATCAGCGAAGGCCAGAAGACGGTCCAGAAGTCGATGCCCCAGCCGAGCTGGGACGGCTGGGAGAAGATCGGCCCGAAGCCTCCGGCCTCGCTGACGATGTAGACGAGCAGAGCCAGGAACGCGACCGTGACGAGCGGAGCGGCCCAGTTTTCGAACCTGCGCAGGG
This sequence comes from uncultured Actinomycetota bacterium, assembly GCA_963720325.1. Taxonomy (GTDB): domain Bacteria; phylum Actinomycetota; class Actinomycetes; order Propionibacteriales; family Actinopolymorphaceae; genus Thermasporomyces. Next base: position 110,864 of record CAVRFE010000007.1, read on the forward strand.
CATCGATGCCTCGGGCGATGAGGATCATCTGCACCAGCCAGAAGAACGCGAAGCTCAGCCAGAGCGTCCAGGGCTGGCCGGCCCATGCGGCCGCGCTCAGCCAGCTCTCGCCGAACAGCTTGCCGACGATCACGAAGATCGCCTGGCCCCCGATCCAGGTCTGGATACCGAACCAGCCGCACGCGATGAACGCCCTCAGCAGCGCGGGCAGGTTGGCGCCGCGTACGCCGTAGAAGGCCCGGGCGAAGACGGGGAAAGGGATGCCGTACTTCGTGCCCGCGTGACTGTTGAGCAGCATCGGGGCCAGGACGATGAGGTTGGCGAGGGTGATCGTGACGAAGGCCTGCAGCCAGTTCATTCCGATCGCGACCAGGCCCGAAGCGAGCAGGTAGGACGGGATGTTGTGCGCCATGCCCATCCAGAGCGCCGCGTAGTTGTACGTGGACCAGGTGCGGTCGGCCACCGGTGTCGGCGTCAGTTCGGGGTTCGCGTACCGGCTGTTCGCGACGTCCACCGGGTCGTCGAGCTCGACCCGGCCGTCGGGATGGACGATCTGCTGCCTGGTGGCTGGCGCCTGCGTCATCGGTCCACCGCCCCTTGTGAGACTGCTGCGGAGTCGACCGGCCGGATCCGGCATCTGCTCGAGCCGCACGCCTCCGGCCGGGCGGTTACGCCGATGGTAAGGGGTGGCCGGGCCAATGTGGCGCAAATCGAGCGCCAGTCCGAGTACACAGTCTGGGTGTCCTGCCCGCCGGTCGCGGGTGCCGGTCAGCTCGGCAACAGGGGAAGGAAGACTCGCATGGCGCCCGGTGTGCGGTTTGCCCATGCGTAGTAGGGGATCGCGGTGAGCTCCGTCTCGCGGCTAGGCACGCTGGCGGCCGGGTCGTACGTACGGTAGAGCGGCCCGTCCACCAACTCCACCGACTCCACCGCCCGGCCCGTCGTTGTGAGCCTGACCGCGCCCCCCACCAGGTCGTCGTCGAAGACGGCGGTCCAGTACTCCTCACCGCTGAGACCGAGGTCGGCGACGTCCACCTGATCGTGGTCGGCCTGCTCGACGCAGTAGACGAGCGGACCCCGGCTGACCGCGACGCGGCCGTGTGTGGACGCGACGCGCGGGTGCGCCGACAGCAGGCGTACCGGCAGGCTCAGGTCCACCCGCACGGTGTCGCCGGAGTGCCAGGTCCGCCGCACGGCGAGATAGCCGTCGATGCGCTCGGGTTCCAGCGGCTGGCCGCCCACCCGCACCGTGATCTCGCCGGCCCAGGAAGGTTCGGGCAGGAAGAGCGTGAACTCGCACGGCTGGCCGACGTCGACCGTGATGTCAACCCCGCCTTGCCACGGCAGATCGGTGCGCAGGTCGAGCCGGACCCGCATGCCGTCGGCGAGCCGCACATCGGCCGTGCTGGCGAGGTAGAGCTGGACCCAGACGCCTTCCTCCGAGGTCGTGTACGCGTAGCCGGGCAGCGAGGCGAGCAGCCGGGCGATGTTCGGCGGGCAGCACGCGCACGGAAACCACGGCTGGCGACGGTGCCGGCCCGCGTCGGCGAGCGGGTTCTGGTAGAAGAACTCCGTGCCCGAGGCCGACAGCCCGGGCAGGACGCCGTTGTACAACGCGGTCTCCACCGCATCGCGGTAGGCTCCGTCGCCGGTCAGCAGCAGCAGCCGCCAGGCCAGGAACAGGTGGGCGATCGCCGCGCAGGTCTCGTTGTACGCGCGGTCGGGCAGCTCGTAGGCGTCCCCGAACGACTCACCGTCCCAGCGGGCGCCGACACCCCCGGTGACCGCCGTCTTGTGCCGCGACAGGTCTGACCACAGCCGTTCGACCACCGAGCGCAGCTCCGCGTCGCCGGTCTCCAGGACGAGGTCGGCCGCGGCGGCGTAGAGATACAGCGCGCGGACCGCGTGGCCGGTGACGTAATCCTGGGCGCGGAGTGGCGCGTGGTCGAGGAGGTACTCGCCACCGCCGAGGACACCCTTGCCGCGCGACTCCAGCTGCCACGCGGCCAGCCGGAGCCACCGCGTCTCCCCGGTGGCGCGGTAGAGCTCGACGAGGGCCATCTCCAGGCCCGGATGGCCGCACGCACCAGGTACCTCGCCAGGAGTGAACCTGGCGAAGACGTGCGCGCAGGCACGGGTGGCGACGTCGAGCAGCGTGCGCCGCCCGGTGGCGCGGTGGTGCGCGACCGCCGCCTGGGTGAGGTGGCCCAGGCAGTACATCTCGTGCAGGACCTCGAGGTCGGTCCAGCGCTCGGCCGTGCGGTCGACGCAGAAGTAGGTGTTGAGGTAGCCGTCCTCGTCCTGGGCCGCGGCGAACAGCTTGGCCAGGTCGTCGAGCTGGTCGGAGAGCGCCGGATCGGGCCCGGACGCCAGGCTCCACGCCGCCGCCTCCACCCACTTGTAGACGTCGGAGTCGGAGTAGTAGCGCCCGTGGAAGGGTCCTTCGATCAGGCCGGCGGCGCGCCTGAAGTTGTCCAACGCGCCGGTCGCCTCGCACTGGCGCTGCTGGGCCGGCAGTGACTGGGTACGGTTCGCCTCCAGGCGGGGGAGCCAGAACCCGTCGTGGACGCGAACGGACCCGACGCCCACCGGTCGGAGCCGCGCGTACGGGCTCTCCGTTGTGTCGACGACCGGCGAGGCGGCTGGGTCCGCCGGTGTGTTCGCTGGCTCTCTCATCCTGGCTCCTCGCAGGTCACGCGTCCGGCACCCGCGGTGCGTCTCCGACCCGAGACCGGGTCGTCGGCGGTCGGCGCGGGACAGGATCCACGCACCGCGAGTGAGCAGGGCAGGCGGCGCACGCCCGGTTCGAGCGTGCCGTCGATCGCCTGCAGCAGGGTCTCCCCGACGGCTCGGCCGAGCGGGTAGAGGTTCATGTCGACCGAGGTGAGGGGTGGGCGGGTGGCGGCGGCCAGCAGCGTCCAGTTGTCGAAACCGACCAGCGCGATGTCGTCCGGGACCCTGATCCCCAGCCGAGCCAGGGCATCTGCCGCACCCCTGGCGATCTGGTCGTTGCCGCACAGAATCCCCTGTACGCCGTTCCGCCGCTCCAGGAGTTGCTGGACGCCGGTGTATCCGGCCTCTTCGCTGAACCGGCCGTAGGTCACCTCAGTGTCGGGAAGGTCGATCCCCTGGTCGGCGAGGGCACGGCGGGCACCGGCGACCCGGTGCCGCACGGCGGCGTAGGACGCGGGTCCGGTGAGGTAACCGACGGTCTCGCAGCCATGGCGCAGCAGCTGCCGTGCCGCCAGCCAGCCGCCGTGCTCGTCGTCGACGGTGATGCTGATGTCGCGCTCGTCGGACGAGGTCGTGTACGCGTAGACCACCGGGAACGGGAGGTCGCGGCCGACCCGCGGCGCAGGGTCGGTGGCCCGGCCGGTGACGATGAGCCCGTCGACCCTTCGGGCGGTGAGGGCGTCGACGTAGTGGCGTTCACGGACCGCATCGCGCCGGGCGTCACACAGCAGCAGGCTGCACATGTCCGCCGAGAGCGCGTCCTCGACCCCGCCGAGCAGCGCCGGGGTGAACCGCCCGTAGCCGTCCCTGGTCAGCAGGCCGACGGTGAAGGTGCGGCCGCTGGTGAGCGAGCTGGCGTTGCGGTTGGGCCGAAAGCCCAGGTCGCGGGCGCTCTGCACGATCCGTTCCCGCGTGTCCGGGCGCATCCGGCCCTTGCCGTTGAGGCCCTTGGACGCCGTCGCGACCGAGACACCGGCGACCCGCGCGACGTCGCGGATGGTGACGGTCACGAGTCCTCCGTGGTACGCGGGTGAGCAAACGGTTTGGCAGACTCGCCTCGTTCGCCGACGGACTGGACGTACGGACGGCGGTGCGGCGCTATCGACTACCTGCCTGCGGTTCCGGCGAAGGCTATCCCGACCTGAGAGACCTTGGCCAGGTGGCCCGGTGGACAGGTTGGGAAACAGTTTTCTCAACTGTTGAACCGTTGACGCCCGTTCTCCGGCTGGTCTAGCGTCGCTGGTCATCCCAACCCCCAAGCAGCCGATACCGAGCAGCCGATACCAGCCCAGGTGTTGCCGTGGCAGGAGTGCGAGATGAACGACGCCATCGACCAGAGCCGCCCGGGTGGCCGACCGAGTCGCCGGTCGCTGCTGCAGTGGGGCGTTACCGCGGCCGCCGCGTCCGCCGCCGCTCCGGCGCTGGGCGCCTGTGGCGGTGGTTCGGGCGACGGGTCCGGATCGGGAGCCGGCGGATCCGAGCAGGTCACCCTGAAGGTCATGGGTTTCGAGGTCAACCCCGAGGAGAAGGGCACACCGCTCGACAAGGCGTACAAGAAGTTCCTCGCTGACTTCGAGGCAGCCAACAAGGACATCAAGATCGACTCGATCGCGACGCCGCCGGAGTTCGACACCAAGATCATCGTCGATCTCGCGTCGGGGACGGCGCCCGACCTGTGGTCGCAGGACGCGTCCAGCCTGGCCCCGCTGATCGAACGCAAGCTCCTGCTCGACATGCGCAGGTGCGTCGAGAAGGTGCCGGCCCTCGACACCAAGCGGTTCTTCCCCGCCGTGCTGGCGATCCACGAGCAGAAGGACGGCGCCGTCTTCGGCCTGCCCAACGACTTCACGCCGATGGTCGTCTACTACAACAGCGACCTGGTCGCCAAGGCGAAGCTGGAAGCTCCCTCGGCCGGGTGGACGTGGGACGACCAACTGCACCTTGCCCAGCAGCTCACCCGTGACGGCAAGGGACGCAGTGCCACCGACGCAGGGTTCGACGCGAGCGACATCAAGCAGTACGGCTATCGCGCAGGGCAGTACGCCTACCAGTGGGTCTACCGCACTTGGCAGAACGGCGGCGACGTCCTCTCGCCCGACCGCACCACAGCGACCGGGTTCCTCGACTCGGCGGCGACGCTGGAAGCCCTGCAGTGGTACGCCGACCTGGTGCTCCGGCACAAGGTGGCTCCAAAGCCGTCGGTCCTCGACTCCATCACCGAGAAGTCCAGCTTCGAGGCGGAGTTCATCGGCGGCCGGTTCGCGATGTTCGACAGCGGCCACTGGTCCCTGATCGGCCTGCAGGCAGCCGAGGGATACCAGCCGGAGACGCTCGGCGTCGTGCCGCAGCCGATGAAGGCGACGGACGCCACCGTGCTGTACGAGTCCAGCTTCGTCCTCCGGCACGACCTGCCGGAGGACAAGATCGTCGCGGCGGGCAAGTTCGTCGAAGCCGCGACCGGTCGCAGCTACCAGGACACCAAGGCGGTCACCGGCATTGCGATCGCGGGCAACCAGGAGGCCGCGCAGGCGTCTCTGCAAAACGCCGACTCGCAGTTCGCCAAGCTCGACCCGGTGTTCGTGGAGGCGACGGCGAAGGGCCGCCCGCCGTCGGGATCGCAGTTGGCGAAGTACCCCACGGTCGAGGGACTACTCGACGAGATGATGGAACGCATCCTGAACGGAGGCGCGGTCGAGGTCGAGGCGGGCAAGTCCGTCGAGCTGATCAACCGGGAGCTGGAATCCAGGTGACGTCGATCGCCGACGTAGGCAAGGAGACGCGGCGAGCATCACGTCGGAGGGCACCGCGGCCAGGCCCGTGGCAACGCTTCTGGGGCAGGTCCAACGAGCGCGCGGGCTACCTGTTCATCCTGCCCGCGTCCGCGCACCTGGCGTTGTTCCTGCTGATCCCGATCGCCTTCAGCCTGTACCTTTCGTTCCACGAATGGAGTACGCCGGCCTTTCTCAGCGCGCCGTTCGTCGGCCTGGACAACTACCGCGACCTGCTGGACGACGAGCCGTTCTGGCGGGCGATGGGCAACACCGCGGTCTACACGGTGTTGTCCGTACCGCTCGGCATGGCGGTGAGCTTGGCGATGGCGGTCGCCGTCAACCGGCGCCTGCCGGGCATCAACGTCTTTCGTGCTGTCTTCTTCCTGCCGGTGATCACGTCGTGGGTCGCCGTCTCGGTGGTGTGGATCACTCTGCTGTCACCGAACGCCGGCGTGGTCAACTACGTGTTCGGCCTGGTCGGGCTCCCGCCGCAAGCCTGGCTTGACAACCCGCACTGGGCGATGTTCGCGATCGTGGTCATCACCATCTGGAAGGGCGCCGGGTTCCAGATGGTGATCTGGCTGGCTGGACTGCAGTCCATTCCGTCCGAGCTGCACGAGGCAGCGGCGATCGACGGTGCGGGTCGCGCTCGGGTCTTCTGGCACATCACGCTGCCGCTGCTGTTCCCCACCACGTTCTTTCTCGTGGTGACCGGCGTGATCGGCGGGTTCCAGGTCTTCACCCCGATGTACGTCATCACCGAGGGGGGGCCGCTCGGCGCCACCGACGTGGCCGTGTACCACATCTACAAGCGGGCGTTCCAGGAGTTCTCGATGGGATACGCGTCGGCGCAGGCGTGGGTGCTGTTCGCGGTGATCTTCGTCGCCACCCTGCTCCAGCTGTGGTACGTACGCCGCCGCGGAGAGTCGGCACTCGCATGAGCGCGAGGAGCCCTCACGGAGGGACGCCGAGGCCGGCTGGGATGGGAGGTCTGGCGCCATGACCAGGTTGTGGGACGCACTGGCGCCGGTACGGACGGCGTTCTTCTACCTCATGCTGGTCTTCATCGCGGCCGGGATGCTCGTGCCCTTCCTGTGGATGGTCTCCACCTCGCTCAGGCCACCGGGCACGGCGTTCTCCTACCCGCCGCAGATCCTGCCGACCACCTTCGACCTGCGCAACTACGAGCAGCTGTTCACGCTGGTGCCGTTCGGCCGGTACTTCGTCAACACCGTGCTGGTGACGGTGCTCACCGTGCTGGGTCAGGTGGCGTTCTGTTCGACCGCGGCCTACGCGTTCGCCCGCCTGCAGTTCATCGGCCGGAAGGCGTTCTTCGTGCTCTTCCTCGCCACCATGATGATCCCGTTCCAGGTCACGATGATCCCGTTGTTCCTGCTGGTCTTCAAGATGGGCTGGGTCAACACGTACACCGGTCTGATCGCGCCGGGAATCTCCAGCGCGTTCGGGATCTTCCTGCTGCGGCAGGCGTTCCTCACCATTCCCCGCGACTACCAGGATGCCGCGCGGATCGACGGTGCGCGGGAGTGGACCGTGTTCTTCCGGATCTTCCTGCCACTGGCCAAGCCGGCGGTCGCGACCGTCGCGGTGTTCGCGTTCATGGGCACCTGGAACGACCTGCTGTGGCCGCTGCTGGTGTCCCGCGACGAGGAGCACCGCACCCTCGAGCTCGGCCTGGCCTACTTCAACGCGTCCTCATCGGCGTTCCAACAACCCAACTGGCCGCTGATGATGGCGGCGTCGGTGGTGGTCCTGCTGCCGGTGCTGGTCGTCTACCTGTTTGCCCAGCGCTACTTCGTGGCGGGCATCGCGCTGAGTGGCGTGAAGGGCTGACGATGGCGCGTGGCCAGGCAGCGGACATGTCTGGGGACGACTACACCCCCTACGGCTATCTCGACCTGCCGGGGCACACGAGATACCTGTCGCCCAGGGGAGTTCTGCGTTCGCACGACGTCGGCTTCCGGTGGCACTTTCCGGCGTACGCGACCGGATATGGCGGCCGTCGGGAGACCTATCGGGCCGGGCTGCGGGTCGGCCTCGACGACGCGGTGACGCTCGCCGACTTCGACCGGGTGGTCGCGCCCTACCACTCCAAGAACATCGTGCGATTCGAAGCCTCGTGCGCTTCGTCGCGGATGGACGTGGAGTTCTTCGCCGTCGACGACGACGTCCTGTGCGCCTTCGTTCAGGCGGTTCCGGTGCGTCGAGTCAGTTTCCACGCCGGCTACCTGCGGTTGGTCGCGGCCGACCAGGGCTGGGGCGAGTCCGGGCTGGTCGCGCGCCGCTGGGGCGACCGGCTGGTGTTGCAGGGCTTCGAGGACGGCGAAGCGTTCGTCCTGGAGGTGGAAGGCGCCCAACCTCAGTTCGTAGTCCAGGCAGGCGAGGACGCGGCGTCGTCGACCGGGCAAGGAGACGTTGACAGTAACTCGGCGCACCCGGTCGGCTCGGCGGACCTCGCCGACCCCGCGGATCTCGTCACGGTGCTGGGACGGCCCGGCGAGCAGGTCGGCATATCGGGCGCGCTCATTGTCACGCCGTCGGGGCCCACACCCGTGACCTGCGCGGCCTACCTGGCCCGTGGGCGTACGGTCGACGAGGCGCACGCCCGCCTGGCGCAGGCGCGTCGGAGTGCAACCGTCGTACGCGCCGGACTGTTGGCCGACGACGAGCAGTTCTGGTCGCGGGCACCCGTGCTGGAAGGCGACTGGCCCGACCACTGGCGACGCGGCCTGGTCTACGACCTGGAAACCGTACGCATGATGGTGCGGCCGCCGGCCGGCATCTACTCCCAGCCCTGGGACGCGATGCAGATCCAGTCACCCAGGGTCGTCCTGGGCGAGGCCGCGATCGATGCGTTGCTGCTGGCCTACGCCGATCCGGAGGCGGCCCAGGCGCTGATCTACGGCACGTTCGCCGATGCGCCGATGCCAAACGTGCCCTGTTCCCGCGAAGACGGCAGCTACAACATGGTGTCCGCGGACGGGTCCGTGTGCGGGACGGGTCCGCAATGGGGGTACCCGTGGTTCGTCGTACGCCTGCTCCACGCATGGCGGCCGGACCGGGTCTGGCTGGCTCGGCTCTATCCGCATCTGGGCCGCTACCTCGACTGGTGGCTCGCGCACCGGCGCGACGCCGATGGTTGGCTGGTGCACGCCTGCAGCTGGGAGTCCGGCCAGGACCTGTCGCCGCGCTTTGGCGAGCAGCCACTCGGCGGCGGCCATCCGACCTGGTCCACGCGTCCGGTCGACCTGCAGGCGGCGTTCGCCGACGCGGCCAGGTCGATGGCCGGCTTCGCGGTCGAGCTTGGCTACGACCATGACGTCGAACGCTGGAACCTGCTCGCCCGCGACTACCACCAGCGGACCGACCGGCTGTGGAACGGCGCACGCTACGCCGACAGCCGAGGTGCGCCGACCGACTTCACCGGCGTGGACGACGTGATGCTGCTCGCCCCGGTGGCACTCGGGCTGGCACCGCCTGCTCGACGGGAGACGCTCAGGCCGGCGATCCGCGCGAGCGACGCCGACGCGGTGGTGTGGCCGATGTTCGCCTGGACCGTGGTCGATGCCGCGAACGCGGTGGGCGACTACGCCACTGCCGGACGGATCGCCGCCGCGATCGTGGGGCGTGCGTACGCCTTCTGGGACCGGCGCGACCACGCGGAGGGGCACACGCTGCCGGGGATCGCCTGCGAATACTGGCCCCTCTCCGGACGGTGTGGCGGCGAGGGATACGGCTGGGGCGCGTTCACCACCCACCTGGTCCTCGGTGTCCTGCTCGGCATCCGTCCGGGGCATGACGGTCTGCACGTCCGGCCCAACCTGCCCGTCGACCTACGGGTGCCCGGTCGCCGCTTCGGCGTACGTCTGGTCGTGCGCGAGGCCCGGGTCGTCGTCACTGTTCGCCCGGACGCGGCCGGTGCCGCGGTCGACGTCGGCGGCCGTACGGTGTGGGTCCAGTGGGGCGAGGATGCCCGCTGGGGCTGGGAGGAGCTGGGGTGCGCCGGACCCGGCTGAGCGGGCCGTGGACGGTGGACGGGCGACCGGTCCAGGTGCCCGGTTGCTGGGAGGACGTCGGCATACGCAAGGACGTGGCCGGTCCGTTCGACTACGTGACCAGGTTCGAGGTGCCGGAGGTCGGTCCCACCGAGCGGGTCTGGCTGCGGTTCGGCGCGGTGAGCTACGCCTGCACGGTCTACGTCGACGACCTGGAGGTCGGGCGACACGTCGGCATGTGGGACGCCTTCGACGTGGAGATCACGTCGGTGGTCGGCGGCGGGGTGAGGACGCTTCGGGTCCGGGTCGAGAAACCCGCCAGCCTGATGGCGGGGCCGGACTCGGCGGCTGTGCCGGGAAGGTATCCCACCCGGCAGACTCTGGCCGGCTTCCTGCCGTACGTCTGGGGCCATGTGCACGGCGGAATCTGGCAGGACGTTGAGCTGGTGGTCACCGGCGCCGAGGTCTTCGGCGACGTCACCGCCTGGGGAACGCCGGACGGTGACCTGACGGTAGTGGCCGAGGTGCCGGTGCCGGGGATCGTCAAGGTGTCCTTGACGGACCCGTCGGGTCTGGTCGTGCTCCAGGACGAGCGCGAGGCAGACACGTCGGCGAGGTTCGAGCTGACGGTGCCGGACCCGCGGCCCTGGTCGCCGGAGAATCCCGACCTCTACACCATCCGGCTCTCATCTGCGGGTGCACGCGCCGGCGAGGGGGGCGAGGGAGCCGAGCGGGTCGTTCACGTGGGACTTCGCGAGGTCACCACAGCCGGCAGTCAGCTGTTGCTCAACGGTCAACCGCTGTATCCACGCATGGTGCTGTCCTGGGGCTGGTACCCCGATCTCCTCTATCCCGGCCCATCGCCTGCCCGGGTGCGCGCCGACTTCGAACAGCTGCGGCGGTTGGGGTTCAACGGCGTCAAGCTGTGCCTGTGGTTCCCTCCGGCGTACTACTTCGAGATCGCCGACGAGCTGGGCATCCTGCTGTGGGTCGAGCTGCCGATGTGGCTGCCGGACCCGACCGCCCACTTCCGTTCGCAGCTTCAGGTCGAGACCGATCGGCTCGTGCGGGCGGCGCGTGATCACCCGTCGGTGATCCTGTACACGTTGGGATGTGAACTCGGCTCCGCGGTCGGCGACGACGTGCTCGGCCCGCTGTACGCCGACGTCAAGGCACTGGTCCGAGACGCTCTCGTCTGCGACAACAGCGGTTCGGGTGAGGCGTACGGTGGGCTGCTCACGTCGTACGCCGACTTCTACGACCACCATCTCTACTGCGAGCCGCAACACTTCCGCGAGACGCTGACGCACTTCGCGCCGGGGTGGCGGCTCGCCAAGCCGTGGCTGTTCGGTGAGTTCTGCGACCTCGACACGTTCCGGGACCTACGCGGGTTGGTCGCCTGTGACCGACCGTGGTGGCTCAGCAGTGACCCGGAAGTCAACCCACAGGGCGCCCGCTGGCAGTTCGACGTCCACGAGCACGAGGAGCGGCTGCGGCGGAACGGCTTCTGGGACAGGGGTCCCGAGCTCGAGGCGAGTTCCCGCCAGCAGGCGCTGCTGCACCGCAAGGTGACTCTGGAGGCGGTACGGGTCCGCTCGGACACCTCCGGCTACGTCATCACGGGGGAGCGGGACACGCCGATCAGCACGGCCGGTCTCTGGGACGACCACGGTCGGCTGAAGGTGGACGAGGCCGCGTTCCGGGCGTTCAACGACGACATGGTGGTATGCCTTGGTTGGGATCGTCGGCGGGTGTGGCGTGCCGGGGGAGATCGCCCCGCGTACGACGATCCCTGGTGCCACGAGGCGGGCACGGTCGTACGTCCCTACCTCGTGCTCGCCCATCACGGCCCGTCCAGCGGCGCGGTGACGGTGGTGTGGTCGGTCGCGATCGACGGAGAAGAGCCCTTCGCTGCTGGCCGGTGCGCACTGGACGAGGTGCTGGGCCCGGGAACGGTACGGGAACTGTGTGCGGCGGAGTTCGAGGTGCCACCGGTCACCCGACCGCGTACCGCGACGCTCCGTGCGCGGGCATCCGTCGGCGGGGAGTCCACCACGAACACATGGCGGTTCTGGTTCTTTCCGGCTGAGCCGTGGTCGGCCGTCGGGCCGGTGATCCTGGACGATCCGAACACCCGTCTCGCGGACCTGCACAGGGTCGCCCGCCTCGCCCGAGAGGTGGCGGGCGAGGACGGTGGGTGCGGCGACTCATCCGGCGGGGCCGACCTGTGTCGTGGCGAGGTCGTACTGGCAACCCGCTGGACGTCCATGCTCGACCGCTGGGTGTGCCAGGGCGGTCGCGCGATCCTGCTCGCCGACGAGTGCGCGAACAGTCCACTGCGGCTCGTGCCGATGCCGTTCTGGCGCGAGGCGGTCAAGGTCTTCGAGCCGCACGAGGCTTGGGGCGACTTCCCGCACGAGGGTTGGGCAGATCTGCAGTTCGCCGGCTGCGCGCCCGATCTGGCTCTCGACGTCAGCTCCGCCTACGATGCCCGCCCGATCCTTCGCCGACTCGATACGCGGACCGCGCAGGTTCACGACTACGCGACCGAGCTCGCATGGGGGAGTGGCCGGCTGATCGTGTCGACGCTCCGCTTCGACGGGGGGCAGGGAGACCAGCCGCGCGGCATCGCCAGGAATACCGGCGCTTCCTATCTGCTGAGCCGGTGGGTCCGCAGCATGCAGCGCGACAGCGCGGTCCGGTGACCCGTCCTGCGTGGTGCCGCACCAGCTACCGTCGTCAGCGCTCGCAGACTTCGCCTTCACCTACTGCCGCAGCCGGTGGTGGCGGATGGGATCGCGACGCTCGTCCACCCATTCCGGCGGAATGAAGTCGGGGAGCCCGTCGTCGGCTATGCGTACGGACCAGGATCCTTGGTGGACAAGGCGATGGTGGTGGCCACAGAGCAGCACACCGTTCGCGAGGGTCGTAGGCCCGCCGTCGATCCAGGCGGTGACGTGATGTCCGTGACACCAGGAGGGTGGACGATCGCAGCCGGGGAAGGCGCAGCCGCGGTCTCGGAGTTCGAGGAGGCGGCGAGTCTTGCCCGTAAACAGCCTCGGCCCGTTGACCAGCGTCGGCCCGCCCTCGCTGTCGCTGGCGCTGCCGGTGGCCGAGCCTGCGCGGGTCGTGTGCCAGGTGATGGTGGCGTCGCAGGCGAACTCCTGCGCTGTCCGAGCCGAGAGGAGAGCGCCGGTGCGCAGCAGCGAGCCTGCGCCGGTGCCGTTGACGAGGTCGTCCCAGTCGATCGTGATGATCAGGTGCGGCTTCTCCCCGCCCTGCGTTGGTGACTCACCGGAGGCCAGGTAGCGGCGCAACAACTCCGCGAAGCCGTCACCGAGGCGCTGGGAGGCGGTTCTGGGGTCGGGGCCATCGGCGGTGGTGGGCATGGGCTTGGAGAGCGGTTCGAGCGCGGTGCGGAACATGTCGGCGGTGACCGGGTCGAGTCGGCCGCGGATCCAGGTGCCCAGCCCGTGCGGGTCATCGGTCAGGGTGAGTTCGCGCTGCCGGTTGGCGCGCGCCTCGTCCGCGGCGAGCTTCTTGGCGAGGATCCGGTCCGCGAGGTCGGGGTCGACGGCGTTGAGGATGGAACGGCCTAGCCCGGCCAGGTCTTTGGGGTGGAACACCCGGGCGTCGGCGACCAGCACCTGCTCGGCCTGATGCCTGACGTCGGTCCCGGCTTCGTCGGGGAGGTCGTTGATGGACCTGGCGATCACGCTGGCGTGGTCGACGCTGATCTCACCCGCGCGTAGTGCCATCGCGGTCAGCGGCAGGGAGGTGTCCAGATCGCGGGCAAGCTTGACCGTCCGCGCGGCGTTTTCCGGACGGATCCGCAGCCGCCCGGACAACCAGCTACCGGTCGAAGTCGCCCCAGCCGTCCTGCCGAGGTCACGCCGGTCGGCCTCGCGGACCGCCGCCAACGACGCCGCCTCAGCTTGGGCGATCAGCACCTGCAGGTCACCCAGCAGAACGGTCAGTTCGGTGTCGGGCAGCGACCACAGCACCGGCGGCAACTCCTCGCCAAGACGGGCACTCATCCGAGCCACCAACACCGACAGCTGGTGCGGCGATCCAGACCCCGTGGTCACGTCCATGATCCAACCCTAGACCCGACCACCGACAACCGTCCGACCCGAAAGCTCAACAAAACAAGGCACTTGCGCCACACTCGACCGGCACAGTCAGCTCGTCCGACTGCTTGACCACGCAGCCGAACCATGGAAGAAGCAACGGGTGCTAGCTTTCCGTGGTGCCTGATTCTGGCTTCGTCGACGTCGGTGACGTACGCCTGTCATACGACGTCAGAGGAAGCCCGGACGCGCTGCCGCTCGTGCTGTTGCACGGGCTCACCTCGGACCGGTCCAGTTGGGACGACGTGGCGCCAGCGTTGGCACGCCGCTGGCGCGTGTATACACCGGACTTCAGGGGCCACGGCCGCAGCGACTGGCCCGGGCGCTACTCGTTCGAGCTTCTGCGCGATGATCTGCGTGCGTTCCTTACCGGGCTGGGCATCAGCCCAGCCATCCTCGTCGGTCACTCTATGGGCGGCGTCGCGGCGTACCTCGTCGCACAGAATCACCCCGAGTGTGTCGAGGCACTTGTCCTCGAGGAGGTGCCGCCACCGCTGCCGCAGCGTCGGCCACGCCCCGAGCGACCGGCGGGAGCGCTCTCCTACGACTGGGCGGCACGGCTGGCCCTGCTCGCTCAGGTCAATGAGCCCGACCCGAGCTGGTGGGACAGGATCCCCGAGATCGCGGTGCCGACACTGGTTGTGGTGGGCGGGCCGGAGAGCCCGTTCCCGCAGCAGGAGCTCGCCACCATGGCCGCAAGACTCCCGCACGGACGGATCATCACGATCCCCGCCGGTCACGGCGTCCACAGGGTCAAGCCCGCGGAGTTCGCCGCCGAGGTGACGTCGTTCCTCGTGCGCTCCCTGTCGATCGGTCCGCCGAGTCCGCCGGCGTAGCCGGGTCCGTCGGCTCAGCCCGGCCAGCCGGGTCCTCCGGCCGGCCAACGTCCCCGGTTCCCGACCGGCTGAGCACCGGGCACCTGAAACCGCCGCGACTCCTACGCCACCGTTGCCTATCCTTGCCAGCGTATGGACACGCCGCCCCACCACCTGTCGCTCGCCACGTTGCGGGCACGCCTGCCCGACCTCATGCTCCGCGACCGGCATCGCCTCGAACGCAGGATCGACGGCGTCCGGAACGGTCGGCGGAAGAAGGGCGCCCGGCCCGGCACCTCGGCCGGCACCTCGGCCGACTCCTCGGCCGTCGTCGAGGAGATCGCCGCCGAGATCGACGCGGCCGAACGGCGGCTCGAGCAGCGCAGAGCGAGTACGCCCACGATCGACTACCCGCCCGAACTCCCGGTCAGCCAGCACAAGGACGACATCCTCGCCGCGATCCGCGACCACCAGGTCGTGATCGTCGCCGGCGAGACAGGTTCCGGCAAGACCACCCAGCTGCCGAAGATCTGCCTGGAACTCGGCCGTGGCGTACGCGGCATGATCGGCCACACGCAGCCTCGCCGGATCGCGGCGCGCACGGTCGCGGAGCGGATCGCGTCCGAGCTCGACACGCCGCTCGGTGCCACGATCGGGTGGAAGGTCCGCTTCACCGACAAGGTGCGCGACGACACCCTCGTCAAGGTGATGACCGACGGCATCCTCCTGGCGGAGATCCAGAGTGACCGCCAGCTTCGCCAGTACGACACGCTCATCATCGACGAGGCGCACGAGCGCAGCCTCAACATCGACTTCATTCTCGGCTACGTCAAGCAACTGTTGCCTCGGCGCCCGGACCTCAAGGTCGTCATCACCTCGGCCACCATCGACCCCGACCGGTTCTCGCGCCACTTCGGCGACGCACCGGTGGTCGAGGTCTCCGGTCGCACCTATCCGGTCGAGGTGCGCTACCGGCCGGTCGTCGACGAGGCCGACGACCGTGACCGCGACCAGATCCAGGCGATCTGCGACGCGGTCGACGAGCTCATTGCCGAAGCGCCCGGCGACATCCTCGTCTTCGCCAGTGGTGAACGCGAGATCCGCGACACCGCTGATGCCCTCGGCCGGCAGGGCCTGCGCAACACCGAGATCCTGCCGCTCTACGCCCGCCTGTCCGCGGCCGACCAACACCGGGTCTTCCAGTCTCACACCGGACGACGCATCGTGGTCGCCACCAACGTCGCCGAGACCTCGCTGACCGTCCCCGGTATCAAGTACGTCATCGATCCGGGCACGGCTCGCATCTCCCGCTACAGCCAGCGCCTGAAAGTGCAGCGACTCCCGATCGAGGCCATCTCGCAGGCCTCGGCCAACCAGCGTAAGGGCCGCTGTGGTCGTACGTCGGACGGCATCTGCATCCGCCTGTACACCGAGGCCGACTTCGACGGCCGGCCCGAGTTCACCGAACCGGAGATCGTCCGCACCAACCTCGCCTCGGTGATTCTCGCGATGGCGGCCGCGGGACTCGGCGACATCCAGAGCTTTCCGTTCATCGACGCACCGGACGCCCGCAACATCAAGGCCGGCGTCCAGCTGCTGGAGGAGCTCGGAGCCCTGCACACCAAGGGGAAGGGCAGCGACGCCCGCCGGCTGACACCGCTGGGACGAACGCTGGCACAGTTCCCCCTCGATCCCCGGCTCGCGCGAATGGTGATCGCCGCCGGCGACAACGGGTGCGTACGCGACGTCGCCATCATCGCCGCCGCCCTGTCGATCCAGGACCCGCGCGAGCGCCCTGCCGGCAAGGAGGACGCTGCCACCCAGCAGCATGTCCGCTTCGCCGCCGAGGACTCCGACTTCCTCACCTACCTCAACCTGTGGAACTACCTTCGCCAGCAGCAGAAGGAACTGTCGTCCAACCAGTTCCGCAAGCTCTGCAGGGCGGAGTACATCAACTACCTCCGTGTACGCGAGTGGCAGGACATCGACAGCCAGCTCCGCCAGATCGCCAAGTCGGCGGGCATGACGTTGAACTCGACCCCGGCGGATCCGCAGCGGATACACCAGTCACTGCTGGCCGGTCTCCTTTCGCACGTCGGCCTGAAGGACGAGCAGAAGGATGCTGGTCGTGGTTCGCGGGTCCCCGGACGCCGGGCCTCCTTCGAGTACCTCGGTGCCAGGGGCGCCAGGTTCGCGGTCTTCCCGGGTTCCGTGCTGTTCAAGAAGCCGCCGCAGTGGGTGATGGCCGCCGAGCTTGTCGAGACGTCGCGCCTGTGGGGACGGATCGTCGCGCGGATCGAGCCGGAGTGGGCGGAGGCTCTGGCCCAGCACCTGGTCAGGCGCCACTACAGCGAACCGCACTGGTCGAAGAAGCGCGCGGCGGTGATGGCGTACGAACGGGTGACTCTGTACGGCGTACCCCTGGTCGCCCAACGCAGCGTCAACTACGGCCGGATCAACCAGGAGATGTCCCGCGAGCTGTTCATCCGACACGCCCTGGTCGAGGGTGACTGGGAGACCCGCCACGCGTTCTTCCACGACAACCGCGCCCTGCTGGACGAGGTAGAAGACCTGGAGCACCGGGCCCGGCGCCGCAACATCGTCGTCGACGACGAGACGTTGTACGAGTTCTACGACCAGCGGATCCCGGCCGACGTGGTGTCGGGCGCGCATTTCGACAGCTGGTGGAAGAAGGTACGCCGGGACGAGCGCGACCTGCTGACGTTCACCGCCGCGATGTTGGTCAACGACGCTGCCGCAGACGTCAGCGACGACGACTATCCCGACGTGTGGCCGCACGGCCAGCACCAGCTGCGGCTGTCGTACGAGTTCGAGCCGGGCAGTAGCGCCAACGGCGTCACCGTGCACATCCCGCTGCCGATCCTCAACCAGGTCGACGGAGCGGCGTTCGACTGGCAGGTACCGGGACTCCGACACAACCTCGTCACGACCCTCATCCGGTCGCTGCCGAAGCAGCTACGCCGGCTGTTCGTTCCCGCGCCGGAGTACGCACAGGCGGTCCTCGATCAGGTTGCCGCGTACGAGCGCCCACTGCTGGAGACCCTGGAACGCGAACTTCGGGCGATGAGCGGAACCCCGGTCCCCCGGGAGGCGTGGCAGCTCGACCGGCTGCCTGACCACCTGAAGGTCACCTTCGCCGTCGAGGACGACGACCGCCTGCTCGCCGACGGCAAGGATCTCGACGAACTGAAGGGTCGCCTACGGAGCAAGCTGGCCCTGACCCTGGCCGACGCGGCCGACGACATCGAACGCGGCGGGCTACGGACGTGGACGGTCGGTACGCTGCCGACGTCGGTGAGCAGGCAGCAGGCGGGATACGAGGTGAAGGCCTATCCCGCACTGGCCGACGAACGGGACAGCGTCGCCGTGCGCGTGTTCGAGACTCCGGCCGAGCAGCAGCAGGCCATGCGCGGCGGCACCCGCCGGCTACTCCTTCTCGGCCTACCCTCGCCGGTGAAATTCGTCCTGGGCCACCTCACCAATGTCGAGAAGCTGGCCCTCAGCCACGGTCCACATGCCGACGCCCACGCACTCTTCGACGACTGCGCCGCGGCCGCGATCGACACCCTGGTCGCCGCGGCCGGTGGTCCGGCCTGGGACGAGAGCGGGTTCGGCAAGCTTCGGGAGGCGGTCCGGTCGGAGTTCCACGACACCGTACGAGGCGTCGTGGCCAGGGTGGCCGAGATCCTCGGGGTTGCGCACGAGATCGGCGGACGCCTGGCGGACATCCCCAGCCCCTCGCTCGCACCGGCACTGGCCGACATCCGGGCCCAGCTGGCGGGTCTGGTGTTCCCGGGGTTCGTGACAGCGCTCGGGTCCGATCGACTCCCGCACCTGCTCCGTTACCTGCGCGCGATCGTCCGTCGGCTCGACAAGCTGCCGACCGAACCGGCCAGAGACGCCGAACGAATGGAGAAGGTCCAGCTCCTGCAACAGGCGTACGCGAAGCTCGCCGCCCGAGCCGGCGCACCGCGGCCCGCCGAAGTCGAGCAGGTTCGATGGATGATCGAGGAGCTGCGCGTCAGTTACTTCGCCCAGATGCTCGGCACGCCCGCCCCGATCTCGGACAAGCGGATCTGGAAGGCCGTCGACCAACTGGAGTCGTGAGACACATGCAGATACGGGACGCGGGTCCGGACGACTGGCCAGGGATCTGGTCGTTCCTGCAGCGCATCGTCGTGGCCGGCGAGACTTTCGTGTGGGACCGCGACACGGCCGAGAACGACGCCCGCGCCATGTGGTTGCACCTGCCTCCTGCGCCCGGTCGCACCGTGGTCGCGGTCGACGCCGACGGCACGGTCGTGGGAACGGCCGAGCTGCATCCCAACTACGGCGGTCCTGGCGCGCACATCGCGAACGCCGGGTTCATGGTCGACCCGGGGCAGCACAGACGCGGCATCGGGCGCGCCCTGGCCGAGCACGTCCTCCAGCGTGCCAAGGACGACGGCTATCGCGCGATGCAGTTCAACGCGGTCGCCGAGTCAAACACCGGTGCGGTCGCGTTGTGGCGTTCGCTCGGCTTCGAGGTGCTCGCCACTGTTCCCGAGGCATTCCGCCATCCGAGCGAGGGCTACGTCGGCCTCCATGTGATGTACCGGAAGCTTTGACCCGTCGCCGAGCGACCGACACCGCCTGCACCTGAGTGCGCCGACGCGCGACTGGCCGGGCGCGAGAGGCCGGGCGCAACGGGCAGCAAGCTGCCACGTCGATTGACGCCGCCGAGGCGGACCCAGAGGGTACGGCTGTCCAGTACAGCTGACCAGTACGCCTGATCGGTACGCCTTGACTTGGGCGCGGTGGCGGCAGCCGCGTTCCCCTGCTCACATTGGAGACATCATGGTGCGACGGTGGCTCATGCACGTGTTGACCGGCCTGGCATTACTGATGGCGACCGCCGTGTTCGTCGCGGCTCCCACCCCGGCCGCGTACGCCGATGGTTGCTTCACCTGGGACCGTACGCTCAGCCAGGGCATGAGCGGCAACGATGTACTCCAGCTGCAGATCAGGGTGGCCGGCTGGCCAGGATTCCAGAACCAGATCGCAATCGACGGCGCCTACGGCCCGGAGACGACGGCGGCGGTGCGACGGTTCCAGGCGGCCTACGGTCTGGGTCAGGACGGCGTTGCCGGGCCACAGACGTTCAACACGATCTACGCACTCCAGGATGACGACTGCACGCCGATCCACTTCTCCTACGCCGAGCTCAACGACTGCAACAGCACCTGGGAGGGCGGCAACGTGTCGGCGGCGACCGCCAAGTCCAATGCCCTGCGCCAGATGTGGAAGCTCGAGGCTCTACGGCACGCGCTCGGCGACATCCCGCTGGTCGTGACGTCCGGATTCCGCAGCGTGCCGTGCAACAACGCGGTGGGTGGCGCAGCCAACAGTCGGCACCTGTACGGGGATGCGGCCGACGTCGTGTCCGGCTCGGCGTCGCTGTGCACGATCGTCCAGCAGTCGCGCTCGCACGGCTTCGGCGGCCTGTTCGGTCCCGGCTACCCGGGCCATGACGACCACATCCACACCGACGGCCGGACCGGCTTCGTGTGGGACGCGCCCACCTGCGGCGTCTGAGCGGCTACGCCGCTGGGCGTCAGGTCGTGCGCGCGCGGAGGTGACGTTCGAACCAGGCGGCGGCAAGCTCCGCCACCGTCTGCAGCGTGCCGGGTTCCTCGAACAGGTGCGAGGCGCCCGGCACGATCTGTATCTCGTACGCCGCGGTCAGCTCTCCCGCCGCCTCCTCGTTGAGTGTCAGGACCTGCCGGTCGTCCCCGCCGACGACGAG
The DNA here is from genome assembly GCA_963720325.1 of uncultured Actinomycetota bacterium. Taxonomy (GTDB): domain Bacteria; phylum Actinomycetota; class Actinomycetes; order Propionibacteriales; family Actinopolymorphaceae; genus Thermasporomyces. The sequence continues at coordinate 131,132 of CAVRFE010000007.1, forward strand.
GAGAGTCGGCGCCTGCACGCGCCGCAGCACGTCCGCTCCTGCGAGGTCGGGTCGCCCGCCCCGGGACACGACCGCACCGACGAGGGTGGGCCGCTCGGCCGCGGCGACCAACGCACTCGCCGCGCCGGTACTGGCACCGAAGACGCCCAGCGGGAGTTCGCCGGTGAGCTCCCAGCGGTGCACCTGGTCGACGGCAGCGACGAGCCGGTCGCTGAGCAGTCCGATGTCGAACCGGAGCTCGCCGGACCGCTGGTCGAGGCGTTCCTCGTCCGGGGTGAGCAGGTCGAGGAGGACGGTCGCGAAGCCTCGTTCCTGCAGAGTGCGGGCGACCGCCCGGTTGCGGGGGCTGTGGCGGGAGCTGCCCGAGCCGTGGGCGAAGAGGACGCACCCGTACGCCGGGCGCGGAACAACGAGGTCGCCGGGCAGCTGGATGGCGGCCGACGGCGGACCGGCCTGGACGGTGACCGGCGTACTCATCGGTGGGAGACCTCCACGCCGCTACTCCTACCGCAGCGCCCGCCCGGCATAACCTGATGCGCGGTGAGCTGGTGGCCGGAATCTGCCTGGGCTGCCCGATCGGGTACGCCGGTTTGGCTGGTGTCGGGATCCGCAGGAGGGGTACGGGTAGGATCGCGAACTTGTCATACAGCAGGGACAGGCGATGTCGATGATCCAGATCCGCGGCGACGAGGAGACCGGCTACCGCGCCACGGTTAGCTGCGCCGAATGCGAGTCCCGGTTGGAGCTGCAGCACGCCGACCACGGCCTGTGGGTCGGTTCGGCGCGGCAGGTGCGGATTTACCTGACCGACCATGCCGGCTGGGTGTGGGACCACAGCTCGGATGTCTTCTACTGCCCTGAACACTTCCGCTGATCCAACCCGGGCACTTCCGCTGATCCAACCGGGCACTTCCGCTCACCCGATCCGCGCTCCGGAGTCGACTCCCGACCCGACCGTGAGCTGCTACCCCGGCCATGATCTGCCCCGGCCGTGAGCTAGCCCGATCGCGACTGGCCCTACCCCGATCCGGCCCGAGCCTGATTCACCACGGCGCGGCTGTCCGGGACAGGTCATCGTCGCGGGCCGGAGCTTGCTGAGGCACCGGTACGGTCGTGGGAGACATCGATTTCTTGGAGGACGCGTGAACGAGGTCGGCGGTCCCGGTGCAACACCGGGCGCGAACGGACTGGTCACGGGACTCGGTGACCTGGCGAGGTTGTCGACCGCGGTGACCCGGTTGATCAGTGCGGAGAACCCCACCGGTGAGAAGGGCAGGGGCGCCGCGGCAACCGAGGGCACTGGCTCGACGGCATCGCGCGACCTCGGAGTCGGCTGGAAGGTCTCACCGTCGATCCGGGTCGAGGGCGGTTCCACGGCGACCCTCGCCGGCATCGAAGGACCCGGCGCGATCCAGCACATCTGGCTCACCACGCACAACGCCAACTGGCGGCGGCTGCTGCTGCGGTTCTACTGGGACGACGACCCGCGCCCGGCGATCGAAGTGCCCGTCGGCGACTTCTTCGGCCAGGGCTGGGGAACGTTCGCGCAGCTGAGCTCGCTGCCGGTGGCCGTCAACCCGAACGGAGGGTTCAACTGCTACTGGACCATGCCGTTCGGGCGCTCGGCGCGCATCACGCTGGAGAACATCGGCGAGGAGACGGCCACCGTCTACTACCAAGTCGACTACACGCTGACCGAGGTCGGCTCCGACGTCGCGCACTTCCATGCCGCCTGGCGACGTAGCAACCCCCTCCCGTACCAGGAGGTGCACACCATCCTCGACCGGATCGAGGGCGGCGGGCACTACGTCGGCACCTACCTCGCCTGGGGAGTCAACAGCAGCGGGTGGTGGGGCGAGGGCGAGCTGAAGTTCTACCTCGACGGTGACGACGAGTTCCCGACGATCTGCGGCACCGGCACCGAGGACTACTTCGGCGGCGCCTGGAACTTCGACGTTCCCGGGCAGGGCTACACGGCGTTCTCGACACCATTCCTCGGCCTGCACCAGATCCTGCGCCCGGACGGGCTCTACCAGAGCCAGCAGCGTTTCGGCATGTACCGGTGGCACATCTTCGACCCGATCCGGTTCAGTTCCGACCTGCAGGTCACCGTCCAGGCGCTCGGCTGGCGGTCGGGTGCGGGCGGCCATGGGCGCTACCTGCCGCTCAAGGACGACATCTCCTCGATGGCGTTCTTCTACGGCCGGGAGACGTCGTACGCCGGTCCACCCGCTCCCGACCACGACACCCTCGAGATCCTCTGAGCCTGGCCGGACGCCGGGAACGTGAAGCCTCCGGGGTGCCGAGAGCCCCGCAGGTTTCACGATCGTCGCTACGCGGCGGATCTCGCCGGCACCGACGCGCACGTAGGGCAGGACCTCAACAACCCCCGCCAGCCTCCCGCGTGAAGGACCCGAGCCACCTGTGCGGCGACCCCGCAGCTGTTGGCGAGAGTCTCGGCCCAGCCGTAGCGCAGCGTTCGATATCCGGTCTCAGTCGAGTAGTTGTCGCGGCGCCGGTCGTGGAACGGCCCGTCGTCGACATGGCCGACCCGTCCATCGAGCTCGACGATCAGGCCGAACGGCTCGTAGCGGACGTCGAGCCACTGGCTGCCCCTGCCGACGTGGCGGTGCCTCTGCCGCTCACCCGCCGGAAGTCCGTGCGCGCGCTCGACCTGCCGCAGGTATGCGAGCTCGAGCGGTGTGTTCGCGCCTTTGGATACGTCGGCGAGGATCGCGGCGACCTCACCGCGCCACCTGAACCGCCGCCGGGTCGCGAGCGCTTCCCCAAGCCGTACAGGTGTCGTACAACCGCGCTGACACGCTCGGGTCACCAGGCCGATGACCGTGTCGACCCGGTTTGCCGCGTCGGCGAGAACCAGCACGGTGGCCTCGACCCGTGTGCGCGGCGGTTGCCGGGTGGGGTGTCGGGCGGCGTCGAGGCGACGGATGTAGTGGATCCGCAGGCCCGGTTGCTCAGCCACCCGACGGCTGGCCGGGACGGCGACATGGATCTGCGAACCCGCTACGGGTATCCCGGCAAGCAGTCCAGTGGGTTGCCCGGCAAGCAGTCCAGTGGGTTGCCAGGCAAGCAGTCCCCAGAGTTCGGCGGCCGTGTCGTGACTGATGGTCGCGCCCTCACCGGCGTACAGCAGTGCCGCCCACATCGCGGTCGCGCGTTCGGGCGGGCCAGCGTAGGGGACGCGCGGCAGCACCCGACGCCACCGGCCCGCGTCGACCTGTGCTCTCACCTGGTCCTTCGACATGCCGGCCGCATAGGCCTGGTTCCGCTCCACAGCTCCGGCCTGGGCCGCGATCTGGGAGACAAGCGCAGCAGGCAGTGGACGGGGGCACCGCGCGACTATGGCACAGATCGGTCGGCGAGAGCCTCCAACTGCCAGGAAGGTGAAGCCTCCGGGGTGCTGTGAGCCCCCGCAGCTTTCCCGATGACGTGGCCGAAGCAGCCCAGAAGCTCAGGCCCGACCGACCTCGACATCGGGGTGCACCGCCGCAGAGGCGGCCGCCAGCCTCGCCGTGAAGTCCTCGGTCTCCTGCAGGTGCTCGTCCATGAGTGCCGCCGCCGCGCGCCGCGCCTTCCGGCGTACGGCAAGCATGATCTTGGTGTGGAAGTCGATCGCCCGCGCGGCCAGCTCGGTGTTCTCCTCGACCGTCCGCCGCCGAACGCTTCGCAGGGCACCGTCCACCGAGTGGAACAGCGTCAGCGCGAACGTGTTGCCGGCCGCCCGGAGCAGCGCGTCGTGGAAGTCGACGTCGGCGGAGCTGAACGCGTCCAGGTCGCGCCGGTCCCAGGCCTCCTGCATCGTCTCGATCGCCGCGCCCATACGGTCGAGGTCGGCCTCGGTCCGCCGGACCGCGGCCAGCTCGGCGATCCCGCGCTCGACGATCCGGCGTAGCTCGGTGAGCTCGTACGCCAGCTCGTAGCCGGGTTCCAGTGAAGCCCGGGCGTTGAGCACCGTGCTGTCGAACGGCGCCCAGCTGGCCGGCGGATTGACGAAGGTTCCTCTCCCCTGCTGCACCCGCAGCACACCTCGCTGACGGAGGTCCTTGATGGCCTCGCGGAGCGTCAGCCGGCTGACTCCCGCACGCTCGGCCAGCACCGGCTCGGGTGGTAGGCGACTCTCGGGTGGGTAGTGCCCGGCCACGATCTCGTCCAGGAGCTGCTCGGCGAGCTGGTCCGCGAGACCGGAACGACGGACGGGGTTCGCGCCCCCGATGGGCGCGAACGCGGTCATGAACACGCGCGACTTCTGCTCCGCCATCGCGGTGCGCCTCCCCTGTGTGACCACGTTCGGACGACGTTGTCTGCGAACGAGAGCCCAAGACTAGGTGTCAGCGACGAAACTGCCACGGCCCGGGGTACTGCGGCGACGTCTGGCGGCGGTCATGCTACGGGTACGATTCCTGCAGGAAACATCAGATGTCTGGAAGGGTGGCGCACCCATGGCCGATCCGGCGCAGGCGGCTCTTGCCGAGGTCACGCTGCGGCTGCACGCAGACGACAACGTCGTGATCGCGATGCGCGACCTGGCGCCCGGGGCCTATCCGCTGCCGGCCGGAGGCAGCCTGCGGGTGGTCGACGACGTTCCCCGCGGCCACAAACTCGCGGTCGCCGACGTCGCACCCGGTGACCCCGTACGCAAGTACGGCCAGGTGATCGGCTTCGCCAGCGACCCCATCGGCCCGGGCGACCACGTACACATCCACAACACCGCGTTCCAGATGTTCGAGCGGGCGTACGACTTCGGCGTCGACACCCGGCCCACCGAGTACGTGCCGGAGTCGGCGCGCGCGACCTTCCAGGGGATCGTGCGGCCCGAGGGTCGACCGGCGACGCGCAACTACATAGGCATCCTCACCACGGTCAACTGCTCGGCGACCGCGGCGAAGCTGATCGCCGAGCGGTTCAAGTACGACGTGCTCGACGACTTCCCGAACGTCGACGGTGTGGTCTCGCTGACCCACGACACCGGTTGCGGCATGGCCGGGCCCGGCAGCGAGGGCTTCGAGGTGCTACGCCGGACGCTCACGGGCTACGCCAACCATCCGAACTTCGCCGGCTTTCTCGTCCTCGGCCTCGGCTGCGAGGTCAACCAGGTCTCCTCGCTGGTGGAGCAGTGGCAGATCCCCGACCACAAGATCACCGTGCCGATGACGATCCAGGAGCTCGGCGGCACGAAGAAGACCGTGGCCGAGGGCATCGCCCGGATCAAGGAGATGCTGCCGGACGTCAACGCCGTCACCCGCAAGGCCGTCCCGGCCGGCGAGCTCGTCCTCGCGATGGAGTGCGGCGGGTCCGACGGCTACTCCGGGATCACCGCCAACCCAGCGCTTGGTGCGGCGGCCGACCTCCTGGTCCGCCACGGCGGCACGGCCGTGTTCGGCGAGACGCCGGAGATCTACGGAGCCGAGCATCTGCTCGCCCGCCGTGCGGTGAACCAGAAGGTCGGCGAGAAGCTCATCGAGCGGATCCGTTGGTGGGAGGCCTACACCGAGAAGCACGGCGGCTCGATGGACAACAACCCCTCGCCCGGCAACAAGGCCGGCGGGCTCACCACGATCCTGGAGAAGTCGCTCGGCGCGGCGGCCAAGGGCGGCACCACCAACCTCGTCGACGTCGTGGAGTTCGCCGAAGAGATCGCGGCGAAGGGCCTCGTCTTCATGGACACACCCGGCTACGACCCGGTGAACGCGACCGGCATGGTCGCCGGCGGTGCACAGGTGATGTGCTTCACCACCGGGCGTGGCTCGGCGTTCGGCTGCAAGCCCACCCCGTCGCTGAAGCTCGCCACCAACACGCAGATGTACGAGCGCATGACCGACGACATGGACCTCAACTGCGGCGTGGTCGCCGACGGCTCCGTGTCGGTGGCGGAGTCGGGTCAGCAGATCTTCGACCTCGTACTCCGCGTCGCCTCGGGGGAAAAGACCAAGAGCGAGGAACTCGGCTACGGCGACGAGGAGTTCGTACCCTGGCAGCTCGGCGCGGTGATGTGACATACCGCGGCGCAACGGAAGGGCGGTGACAGGCGTGGCGGAAGGTACGACACGCTCGACAGGCACGACTGGACTCGGACCGTTCGAGCGGATCCGGGACGTCAGCCCACAGGCACCACTCCCGCGCCTGCTGCCGGTACGGCAGCACTACGACGCGCCCGTCGAGTCCGACGTCGCCGGCGCGACCCGTCGTGAGCTGGCACCGCTCGGCAGCTCGATCAGACCCGGTATGTCGGTCGCGGTCACCGCCGGCAGCCGTGGCATCCACGACATCGCGACCGTGGTCAAGGCGGCCTGTGACTGGCTGCGTGAGCAAGGTGCGGAGCCGTTCATCGTGCCGGCGATGGGATCGCACGGGGACGCGAACGCGACCGGCCAGCTCACCGTGCTCGAGTCGTACGGCATCACCGAGCAGACCATGGGCGTCCCGCTGCGGGCGACGATGGACACGATCGTCCTAGGTCGCATCCCCGACGGGCCGGCGGTCCACCTGGACGCCAACGCCGCACAGGCCGACGGCATCCTGCTGGTCAACCGGATCAAGCCGCACACCGACTTCCACGGCGACATCGAGAGCGGTCTGGCCAAGATCGCCGCCATCGGACTCGGCAAGCAACGTGGCGCGGAGGGCATCCATGCCTATGGCTCGACCGGACTGGCCCGATGGATACCGGTCGCCGCGCGCACCATCATCGACACCGGAAGGGTCCTCGGCGGTGTCGCGATCGTCGAGAACGCGCACGAACGCACCGCGAAGGTCAGCTTCGTCCCGCCGGACGGGATCGCCGGCCCGGCGGAGACGGCGCTCCTGAAGGAGGCCGGCGACCTGCTCGGGCAGCTGCCCTTCGACGAGTTCGACGTGCTGGTGATCGACGAGATGGGCAAGGACAAGTCCGGCGCCGGCATGGACACCAATGTGATCGGGCGGATGTGGATCCCCGGCGTCGCCGAACCCGAGCGCCCAAGGATCACCGCCATCACCGTGCACGCGATCAGCAAGGCCTCGTACGGCAACGGCGTCGGGGTTGGTCTGGCCGACTTCATCCCGTTCCGGATCCTGGAGGACATCGACCTGCACGCGGTCTACGTCAACTCCATGACCTCCGGCATCGGCGGCCTTCGCCGGACGAAGCTGCCGATCGCGCTCTCGACAGACCGCGCTACCGTCGCCGCCGCCATCCTCATGTGCGGCCGGCACGATCCGGAGAACGTACGCCTCGTCCGCATCCACGACACCCTCGACACGGTCTCGCTGCTGGTGTCGGAGAGCCTTCGCGACGAGGTCGACGCACATCCGCGGCTGGAGATCGTCGGTGACTCCGTGCCGTTCGACTGCACACCGGAAGGCAGCCTGCCGGCCTGGCCGGCGTAGAAAGCGCGAGCACGTCTCCTGGCCCCAGCGGAAACCGCTGGGGCCAGCGCTGTCACGATGTGTCATCATCGCCGGTCAGGAAACCGGACATCCAGGTTTTTTCGCCTCGGGTGAACCAGATGACGGAGCGCTCCGTATAAGGGGAGTCAACCGGTCCCGAACCTTCGACGGGAGATTTCACCGTGGAGCCAACCGACCCGCAGACGGAGCTTACGACGACCGACCTGTCTGGCCCCCGGTCATCCACCGGGACGCGGCCGTCGATGACGCGCCGGCGGGTGCTGGAGGGGGTCGTCGTGGCGGGTGCGGCCATGCCGGTCCTTGCCGCGTGTGCCGACCCCTCGTCCACCGCGTCGGACGAGCCCGCCCGCGAAGCCCCGGCCGAGGAACCGCCGGCTGAAGAGAAGCCGGCCGAGGAGGAGAAGCCGGCGGAGGACCCCCCGGCAGAGAAGGCACCGGCCAACGCACTCGCCAAGACCGCTGACATTCCGGTCGGAGGTGGCAAGGTCGACGAAGCCCAGAAGGTGGTCGTCACCCAGCCCGAACAGGGGACGTTCAAGGCGTTCAGCGCCGTGTGCACCCACAACGGGTGCCTCGTCAACGCGGTCGAGAGCGGGACGATCAAGTGCCCGTGTCACGGCAGTTTGTTCAGCGCGGCCGACGGCAGCGTCCAGGGTGGCCCGGCCGGCTCCCCGCTGGCGGCGAAGCAGATCAACGTCGACGGCGACTCCATCGTCCTCGCCTGAGATCGTCCGCCTGATCACCCTCGCCTGAGATCGTCCGCCTGATCACCCTCGGCTGAGATCACCCGCGCCCGAGCACCTGCACGCTCCGGCGCGGGGACGTGCCCGCGCGGTTGACGGTGGAGTCGCCTAGGCTCAGGAAAGTGGCAGATCCCGCGACCTATCGACCGGCACCGGGTTCGGTACCAGACGCACCTGGCGTCTACCGCTTCTCCGACAGCCGGGGTCGGGTCGTCTACGTCGGCAAGGCCAAGAGCCTGCGGTCCCGGCTGGGTTCGTACTTCCAGGATCTCGCCGCGCTCCACTCGCGCACGCAGGCGATGGTGCAGCACGCGGCCAGAGTCGAGTGGACGGTCGTCAACAACGAGGTCGAGGCGCTCCAGCTCGAGTACGCCTGGATCAAGGAGTACGACCCGCGGTTCAACGTCAAATACCGCGACGACAAGAGCTATCCCTGGCTCGCCGTCACCCTCGACGAGGAGTTCCCGCGGTTGCAGGTGATGCGGGGGGCCAAGCGCAAGGGCGTTCGCTACTTCGGTCCGTACGCCCATGCCTGGGCGATCCGCGAGACGCTCGACCTGCTGTTGCGGGTGTTCCCGGCCCGTACCTGCTCCAAGGGCGTGTTCAAGCGGGCATCCCAGATCGGGCGTCCGTGCCTGCTGGGCTACATCGGCAAGTGCTCGGCACCGTGTGTGGGGAGCGTGACTCCCGAGGAGCACCGCGCGATCGTCGACGACTTCTGCGAGTTCATGGCCGGCCACTACGTGCCCTACGTCAAGCGGGTCGAACGCGAGATGAAGGCGGCCTCCGCCGAGCTCGAGTTCGAACGCGCGGCCCGGCTCCGCGACGACCTGAAGGCGCTCGAACGGGCGCTGGAGAAGAACGCCGTCGTGCTTCCGGACGGAACGGATGCCGACGTCGTCGCGTTGGCGGAGGATCAACTCGAGGTCGCCGTGCAGGTGTTCCACGTACGTGGTGGCCGCATCCGCGGCCAGCGCGGCTGGGTCGCCGACAAGACAGACGACGCCGACACCGGTGAGCTGGTCGAGCGCCTTCTCATCCAGCTGTACGGCGCCGAGTCCGCCGACGGGGTGCCCCGCGAGGTACTCGTGCCGGCCGTTCCCGCCGATGCCGACGCGCTCGGCGCCTGGCTCGCGGATCGCCGTCAGGCCCGGGTCGACCTGCGGGTGCCCCAGCGCGGCGACAAGCGGTCCCTGATGGAAACGGTCGCCCGCAACGCGAAGCAGTCCCTCACGCTGCACAAGACGAAGCGGGCCAGCGACCTCACCACTCGCAGCATCGCGCTCCAGGAGATCCAGGACGCCCTCGAGCTCGAGGACGCGCCCCTGCGTATCGAGTGCTACGACGTCTCCAACCTGCAGGGATCCGACGTGGTGGCATCGATGGTGGTCTTCGAGGACGGGTTGCCTCGCAAGAGCGACTACCGGCGCTTCATCGTCAAGAGCAGGGGACGCGGCGAGAGCGCCAACGACGTGGCGTCCATCCACGAGGTGATCACCCGCCGGTTCCAGCGCTACCTCGACGAGCGTTCGGAGACCGGCGAGGTCGGCAACGGCCACGACCGGGAGGAGGCCTCTCCCACGGCGATCGACCCCGAGACCGGCCGGAAGCGCAAGTTCGCCTACGCCCCGGGCCTGCTGGTCGTCGACGGCGGACCGCCCCAGGTCGCGGCGGCCCAACGTGCCCTCGACGAACTCGGCATCGACGACGTGCCCGTCAGCGGCCTGGCCAAGAGGCTGGAAGAGGTCTGGCGTCCGGACCGGGACGACCCGGTGATCATGCCGCGGACCAGCGAGGGGCTCTATCTCCTGCAACGCGTACGGGACGAGGCGCACCGGTTCGCGATCACGTTCCACCGGCAGAAGCGGTCGAAGTCGATGGTCGAGAGCCTGCTGGACGGAGTCACCGGGTTGGGGGAGACCCGGCGCAAGGCGCTGATGCGCAAGTTCGGCTCGTTGAAGCGGCTACGCGCGGCCACGGTCGACGAAATCGCAGAGGTTCCTGGCATTGGTGCCCGCACGGCCGCGTCCGTTGTGGCAGCGTTGCAGCAGCCCACCACGACCGGTCCGGCGGTCAACACCGCGACCGGTGAGATCCTCGACGACACCCCCGGAGTCAGTGATGGCGACGAGTCCACCTCCTGAGCTGGTCCTCGTCTCCGGCATGTCCGGAGCGGGTCGCAGTTCTGCCGCCGACGTGCTGGAAGACCTCGGCTGGTTCGTTGTCGACAACCTCCCGCCCGAGCTACTGCCCACGATCGTCAAGCTGGTCGCCGGCGGCGAGCGCAGTGTCGGCAAGATCGCGGTCGTCGTCGACGTGCGCTCCGGTTCGTTCTTCGCGGCCCTGCAGGGATCGCTCGAAGCACTGCGGGCGCGGGCGGTCAAGCCGATGCTGCTGTTCCTCGAAGCGTCCGACGAGGTGCTCGTACGCCGGTATGAGAGCGTCCGCCGGCCGCACCCGTTGCAGGGGGAGGGCGGTCGGGTCCTCGACGGCATCGAACGCGAGCGGGTTGCCCTGCGGGAGTTGCGTGCCGACGCCAACCTCGTCATCGACACGTCCAACCTCAACGTCCACCAGCTCACCGCGAAGATCGTCAACGCGTTCGGGGAGGCCGACGACCAGTCGCTGCAGGCGACGATCCTGTCGTTCGGTTACAAGTACGGCATTCCCGTCGACGCCGACCACGTGGTCGACTGCCGGTTCCTTCCCAATCCGTACTGGCAGCCCGATCTGCGCGGACAGACCGGTCTCGACACCGACGTCCGTGAGTACGTCTTCAAGCAGGACGACGCCTTGCCATTCCTGGATCAGTACGAGAACCTCGTGATCCTGCTGGCCAGGGGTTACCTACGAGAGGGCAAGAGGTTCGTGACGATCGCGGTCGGATGTACGGGCGGCAAGCACCGCAGTGTTGCCATGGCCGAGGAGCTCGGTGCGAGGTTGCGTGCGCACGGCATCGGCAACCTTGTCCTGCACCGCGATCTGGGACGCGAATGAGCGGCCCCGTGACGAGCGGGCCTCAGTCGACGAGCACTGGGTCGAGCGGCACTGGTTTGACTAGCCCTGGGTTGACTAGCCCTGGGTTGAGCGGACTGCCGTCCAGCAGTACCGATGGGCCGACGTCGGGTCCGAAGATCGTTGCTCTCGGCGGCGGCAAGGGGCTGTCCGCGTCGTTGTCGGCGCTGCGGCAGGTCACCGAGCATCTCACCGCGGTCGTGACCGTCGCCGACGACGGCGGGTCGTCAGGTCGGTTGCGCAAGGAGTTCGGCGTGCTGCCGCCCGGCGACCTGCGCCAGGCGTTGGCGGCGCTGTGCGGAGACGACGAGTGGGGCCGAACCTGGGCCGAGGTCCTGCAGCACCGGTTCGCCAGCGACGGCCAGCTCGCCGGCCACGCCGTCGGCAACCTGCTGATCGTGGCCGTGTGGGAACGTCTCGGCCGGCACGTCGAGGGCCTGGACTGGGTGGCCCGGCTGCTGGGCGCACGTGGTCGGGTCCTGCCGATGTGTTCGGTGCCGCTGGAGATCACGGCGCAGGTGGCTGGCCTCGATCCCGCGGACCCGTCCGCCGTGCGCACACTTCGTGGCCAGGCGGAGGTCGCTGCCACGCCCGGCCAGGTGCGCGGCGTCGCGCTCGAGCCACCGGACCCACCTGCCTGCCCCGAGGCGGTCGAGGCGGTTCGCTGTGCCAACGGCGTCGTACTCGGTCCGGGTTCGTGGTTCACCAGCGTGCTCGTCCACCTGCTCGTCCCCGGACTTGCCGCGGCTCTGCACGAGACGAAGGCCCGGCGGGTGCTGACGCTCAACCTCGCCCCCCAGGTAGGGGAGACGCGGGGGTTCTCGCCCGAACGCCACCTCGAGGTGCTGGCCGCGCATGCGCCTGACCTGCGCATCAACGTAGTCGTGGCAGACGACGCGTTCGTCGCCGACCAACCGGCACTGGTGGCAGCAGCATCGCTACTAGGTGCGGAGTTGGTGGTTGCCGACGTGGCATGCGAGGACGGCTCACCGCGCCACGATCCGGGACGGTTGGCTCAGGTCTACGCCAAGGTGCTAGCGGGTTAACTCTACGTGGCCAAAAGTCTGACGATCGGAGCCACCGGGTTGCCCCTTTCGCCCAAAGGATTCCCGATGCGTGGCAGGATCGCTCCATGGCGATGACGGCCCAGGTGAAGGCAGAACTCACGAGCACGACCGTGACAAAACCGTGCTGTCGCAAGGCGGAAGTGTCGTCGACTCTTCGGTTTGCCGGTGGTCTCCATATCGTGAGCGGCCGGATCGTCATCGAAGCCGAGCTCGACACCGGAGCGTCCGCGCGACGACTACGCAGGGAGATCGCCGAGGTCTTCGGACATCCGAGCGATGTTCTGGTTCTCGCGCCCGGAGGCCTCCGCAAGAGCAACCGGTTCGTGCTTCGCGTCGTGAAGGAGGGCGAAGCTCTCGCGCGCCAGACCGGCCTCCTCGATGGCCGGGGGCGCCCCGTACGAGGGCTTCCACCGCAGGTCGTCAACGGATCCACCTGCAACGCAGTCGCAGCGTGGAGGGGTGCGTTCCTAGCGCACGGATCGCTGACCGAGCCGGGTCGCTCCGCTGCACTCGAGGTGACCTGCCCGGGTCCGGAGGCGGCGCTCGCCCTTGTCGGCGCGGCACGACGCATCGGGATCGCCGCCAAGGCCCGTGAGGTCCGGGGAATCGACCGGGTCGTGATTCGCGACGGTGACGCGATCGGTGCGCTGCTTACCAGGCTCGGTGCACACGAGAGTCTGATGGCGTGGGAGGAACGCCGGATGCGGCGGGAGGTCCGCGCGACGGCCAATCGACTGGCCAACTTCGACGACGCCAACCTGCGCCGCTCGGCGCGCGCGGCGGTCGCCGCCGGCGCCCGGGTCGAACGCGCACTGGAGATCCTCGGCGACGACGTACCCGACCACCTCAAGCTCGCCGGCCAGCTGCGGGTCGACAACAAGCAGGCCAGCCTGGAGGAACTCGGTCAGATCCATGAGCCGCCTCTCACCAAGGACGCCATCGCCGGGCGCATCCGCAGGCTGCTCGCGATGGCCGACAAGCGTGCCATCGACCTCGGCGTCGCCGGCACGGAGGCCAACCTCACCGCGGAGATGCTGACGACCTGAGCGATGCGTCGGCCGGCCGTGAGGGCTGGTCACGCCTGAGGCCCGGTGACCAGATAGTCTCCATTGCGAGCCGTGCTTACGCGCGAAAGGGGAGGCGCCGCCAGGCAACGGGGCCGCGGCGTTGTGCACAAGGTCGTCGAGCACGGCCGCCAAGCAGGGCCCGCCAAGCAGGGCAAGGAAAGATCAGCAACGACCCAAATGCGAGGGAGCGTCCTTGTGACCATTCGGGTAGGAATCAATGGCTTCGGCCGGATCGGCCGTAACTTCTTCCGGGCGGTCCTCGCCCAGGGTGCCGACCTCGAGGTCGTAGGTGTCAACGACCTCACCAGCAACGACGTTCTGGCCCACATGCTGAAGTACGACTCTGTGCTGGGCAGGCTCGACGCTGACGTCACCTACGACGACGAGTCGCTCACCGTGGCCGGGCGGTCCTTCCGCGCGACCGCCGAGACCGACCCCGCCAAGCTTCCGTGGGCAGAGCTCGGCGCAGACGTGGTGATCGAGTCCACCGGCCGGTTCACCAAGGCCGAGGACGCGAGCAAGCACGTCGAGGCCGGCGCCAAGAAGGTCATCATCTCCGCGCCCGCGACGGGTGAGGATCTCACCATCGTGCTGGGCGTCAACGACCACGCGTACGACCCGGCGAAGCACACGATCATCTCCAACGCCTCCTGCACCACAAACTGCGTCGCCCCGATGGCGAAGGTGCTGCTGGACAGCTTCGGGATCGTCAAGGGTCTGATGACGACTATCCACGCCTACACCACCGAGCAGCAGTTGCTCGACCAGATCGCCGTGACCCGCAAGGGTTCGGTCAACCTGCGTCGGGCCCGTGCGGCTGGGATCAACATCGTGCCGACCACCACCGGCGCCGCCAAGGCGACGAGCCTGGTGATCCCCGAGCTCAAGGGGAAGCTCGACGGGATGGCGTTCCGGGTCCCGGTCCCGACCGGTTCGGTGACCAACCTGGTCGTCGACCTCGAACGCGATGTCACCAAGGACGACGTCAACGACGCGTTCAAGGCGGCGGCGGACGGTCCGCTCAAGGGCCTGCTCGTCTACACCGAGGACGAGATCGTGTCGTCCGACATCGTCAACACACCGCCGAGCTGCACGATCGACGGGTCGCTCACGATGGCCAACGGCAACCAGGTGAAGGTCGTCGGCTGGTACGACAACGAGTGGGGCTACTCCAACCGGCTGGTGGATGTCGCCAACCTGGTCGGCCGTTCCCTGTGACAGGATGCCGCGGCGCTGGACGAGGTGGCACGACACGGTGAGCCTGAAGACGATCGACGACCTGGGTAATCTGCGCGGCAAGCGGGTTCTGGTTCGCTCCGACCTCAACGTTCCGCTCGAGGACGGGAAGATCCTCGACGACGGACGTATCCGGGCGAGCGTTCCGACGATCCGCAAACTCGCCGACAAGGGGGCCCGGGTCGTCGTGGTCGCACACCTCGGCCGACCGAAGGGCGGACCCGACCCGGCGTTGTCCCTCGCACCGGTGGCCGCGAGATTGGGCGAGCTGCTCGACGGGTCGGTGCAGTCGGCCTCCGACACGGTGGGCAAGAGCGCGCAAGCAACGGTTGACGCCCTGTCCGACGGTGACGTGGCCGTGCTGGAGAACGTTCGCTTCGACCCGCGGGAGACGAGCAAGGACGACGGCGAGCGTGGTGCGTTCGCCGACGATCTGGCCGGCCAGGCCGACGTGTTCGTCTCCGACGGCTTCGGCGCCGTCCACCGCAAGCACGCAAGCGTCTACGACGTGGCACAGCGATTGCCGCATGCGGCCGGCAACCTCGTCCTGGCCGAGGTCGACGTGCTCCGCAAGCTCACCGAGTCGCCGGCACATCCGTACGCGGTCGTGCTCGGCGGGGCGAAGGTCTCCGACAAGCTCGGCGTCATCGACAACCTGCTGGACAAGGCCGATCTGCTGCTCATCGGCGGCGGCATGGTCTTCACCTTCCTGGCGGCGCAGGGTCACGAGATCGGCCGGAGCCTGCTCGAGGACGACCAGATCGAGACCGTCAAGGGCTACCTGACGCAGGCGGGCGACCGGATCGTCCTCCCGGTCGACGTCGTGGCCGCGTCCGCCGTCAGCGACGACGCCGAGTATTCCGTGGTGTCGGTGGACGCCATCCCCGCCGACCGGATCGGAGTCGACATAGGTCCGGCGTCGGCGCGTCTGTTTGCCGAGAAGCTGCTCAGCACCCGCACGGTCTTCTGGAACGGGCCGATGGGCGTCGCCGAGATCCCGGCCTTCGCCGCCGGGACGCGGGCGGTGGCCGAGGCCCTCACCAAGGTCGGCGGGCTCACGGTCGTCGGTGGCGGTGACTCGGCGGCGGCCGTCCGCCAGCTCGGCTTCGCCGAGGACGCGTTCGGTCACATCTCCACCGGCGGTGGGGCCAGCCTGGAATACCTCGAAGGAAAGACATTGCCCGGTCTCGCCGTCCTGGAGGACTGAGTGGCTGCCAAACGAGCCGGTCGCACGTCGTTGATGGCCGGCAACTGGAAGATGAACCTCGACCACCGCGAGGCCGTCCACCTGGTGCAGAAGCTCGCCTGGATTCTGCAGGACAAGAAGCACGACTTCGAAGCCGTGGACGTGGTGGTTCTCCCACCCTTCACCGACATCCGGTCGGTGCAGACGCTGGTGGACGGTGACCGGCTGCGACTCCGGTACGGCGCACAGGACCTGAGCCAGCACGATGGCGGCGCCTACACCGGAGACATCAGTGGGGCGATGCTGGCCAAGCTGGGTTGCAGTTACGTCGTGGTGGGTCACTCCGAACGACGCGAGCACCACGGCGAGGACGACAAGCTCGTGGGTGCCAAGGTGCACGCCGCCTTCCGGCACGGCCTGGTGCCCATACTCTGTGTGGGTGAGGGTCTGGCCGTACGCCAGGCGGGCCGCCAGGTCGATCACACCGTCGAGCAGGTGCGAGCCGCCCTTGACGGTGTGAAACCGGAGCAGGTCTGCGACGTCGTGATCGCCTACGAACCCGTCTGGGCGATCGGGACCGGTGAAGTCGCGACCCCCGACGACGCACAGGAAGTGTGCGGCGCGATCCGTGCGGCGGTGGCCGACCGCTACTCCGCCGAGGTGGCCCAGCAGGTGCGGGTGCTCTACGGCGGCTCGGTCAAGGCGGCCAACGTGGCCGGAATCATGGCGCAACCAGACGTCGACGGATGCCTCGTCGGTGGTGCGAGCCTCGACGCCGAGGAGTTCGGCGCGATCTGCCGCTTCCACGACATGCCGGTCCTGCCCGTCTAGAAGGGCCGGTGCGGTCGTGATCCAGCGTCCGTACGTCATCGCCAGTTGTGCCGTTTCGATGGACGGCTACCTCGACGACAGCAGCGATCGGCGGTTGGTGCTGTCCAATGCCGCCGACCTCGATCGCGTCGACGACGTCCGGGCCGGTAGTGACGCCATCCTCGTGGGCGCGGAGACGATCCGTCGTGATGATCCGAGCCTGTTGGTGCGTTCGGATGTACGCCGTCAAGCGCGGATTGCGTCGGGTCGGAGCGCGAGCCCGGCGAAGGTCACGTTGACCGATTCGGGTGACCTCGACCCGGCGTCCCGGTTCTTCGTGCCCGGCGATGTCGAGAAGATCGTCTACGCCGGAAGCACTTCGGTCCAGCTGGGCCTGGAGCGGCTCGGTGCGCTGGCCACCGTCGTCGACGCGGGTAGACCGCTCGACCTGCGGGTCGTGCTGGCGGACCTGTCCACGCGGGGAATCCAGCGGTTGCTCATCGAGGGCGGTGGTCGCACACACACCGAGTTCCTCACCGCCGGTCTGGTCGACGAACTGCAGCTGGTGGTCGCGCCGTTCTTCGTCGGTGACGACTCGGCGCCGCGCTTCGTCGGGCCCGGGCGCTTCGTTCACGACCAAGCGCATCCGATGCGCCTCGTGGAGGTGCGCCAGATCGACGACCTGGTATTACTCCGCTACCTTCTCGGCGCGGATCGATTCTGGTTGCAGGCGGCGATCGAACTCTCCCGCCGGAGTCCGGAGTCGGCGTCGGCTTTCGCGGTCGGAGCGGTCGTCGTCGATGCCGGCGGCCAGGAGATCGCGCGCGGCTACTCCCGGGAGAGTGATCCGCACGATCATGCCGAGGAGGCCGCGTTGGCGAAGGTCGCTCGGGACGATCCCCGGCTGGCGACGGCGACGCTCTACACCAGCCTGGAGCCCTGCAGCACAAGGGCGTCGCGGCCTCGTCCATGTGCCGAACTCATCATCGAGGCGGGCATCGGTCGGGTCGTACTCGCGTGGCGTGAGCCTGACCTGTTCGTCAACGGCCGCGGTGTCGAACGCCTGGAGGAGTCCGGCGTGCAGGTCGTGGAGATTCCCGACTTGGCAGCCGACGCCCGGGAGGTCAACGTCCACCTCTTCCCGCCGACCTGAGGCTCGTTGGTTCTGGGCACCACCCGAACCGGTCGCGGCCCCGCGGACGTATCGATGGCAGCGCGGTCACCGCCACCGCGTCCGAGGTCGCCAACCCGTCGCTGCCATGGGGCGCGGCGGGTCGGCGGCCGGCAACGTTCGAGCGGCGGGTACGACAGAAGGAGTCCAGAGCGTGAAACTCAGGTTGGTCGCTCGATTGGCTGCGGCCGCGACGGTTGCCTGCACTGTGGTTGGTGTCGGCCTTCCGGCGAAGGCGGTTCCGATCGATCCGCTGGGAGGCCGCCAGGCGGTCAGTGCTGGCCACCGCCAGCCGATCAGTGCGGGTCGGGTGCCGGTGGGGGTCCTGCCCGGGTTGAAACTCGGGGTCCCGGCAGCGACGTCAACGGGCGCTCAGGTCCGTACGGCCGCCTCGGCGGTCGACTCCGCGAAGTCCAAGGGCGTCCGGGCGAAGTGTCCGGCTGGAACCCGTGTACTGGGTGGCGGCGCCAGGATCCAGGGCGGCGGGGGCAAGGTCGTGCTGGTCCAGAGCAGGCCGGTCACCCATGCTACCGGGGCGGCTGATGAGTACTTCGCGCTCGCGTACGAACGCCCGATCCTCGGTCACTCTGCGGACTGGTACGTGCAGGCGTTCGCGGTCTGCGGGAGTCCGCTCCCGGGCTTCGAGGTGGTCCGTGGCTACAGTGACCTGCCGTGGCGCGGCCGACTCAAGACCGCCAAGGCGCAGTGCCCGACCGGCAAGGTAGTGATCGGCATGGGCGGCATCGTCAGCGACACCTACTTCAACGGACATGCGTCGTTCCAGTCGATCAACCCTGAAGCCGGCGGTACCCGGGTGTCGGTCTCCGGCATCGAGGACGCGATCGACGGGGCGAGCATCCCCGACTTCCGCGTCCACGCGTACGCGATCTGTGCGTTCAAGCCGGCCGGCTGGACGATCGTCTCCAGCCTCTCCTCCACCGGGTTCGAGAAGACGAAGCTCCAGTACGCGACCTGCCCGGTCGGGACGAGAGCGCACTCGGCCGGCATCACCAAGCAGGATCCGGACGGGCATTCGCACCTGGAGGAGTTGGTCGTCAGCAACTGGCGCCACGTCTACGCCCGGGGGACGTCCCCCGACCTGGTGAGCCAGCCCTGGAACCTGGCCGCGTGGGTGATCTGCGCAAACTGAGGCGGGCCGACTCGTCACGTCTGCGGTGTCGAGTTCGCCGCCTTCCGATGGTGGTGTTCGACCGAGTCGGCCAACACCTGGGCGAGCAGGCCAGCGACGGGAAGTTGGATATCGGCGTTTCTGGCGGCAGCGACGACGTCCCACAGGTCCTTGCTCCACGGACGCATCCGCACGGGAACGTCGGCGGCGTCGTAGGCGGCCGCCACTTGGTCGAAGAAGCCCCAGCTGCGGGCGACCCAGGAGTCGCCGGTGCTGGTGGCGGCTACCTTCAGCACCGTCGCAGCGTCGACGCCGTAGGCGCCGGCGAGGTCGAGTGCCTCGTGTGCACCGGCTAACGCCGCGAACATCATCAGCTGGTTGGCGAGCTTCACCGCCGACCCGGCCCCGGGTGCCCCGACGTGTACCACGTGGTCGGCGATCGAATCGAAGTACGGCTTGGCGGCGGACAGGACTGCCTGGTCCGCGCCGGCCATCACCGTGAGGGTGCCTTCGGCGGCGCGTTCGGCGCCGCCGCTGACCGGCCCGTCGACGAAGCCCGCAGGCACGTCCCCGGCCAGCGTCGCGAGGGCCTCGGCAGTCGCCGGAAGCACCGTGCTGTGCACGACCACCAGCGGGTCGTCAGCAAGGTTGGCCAGAACGCCGGGCGTGCGCAGCGTTGACGTCACCGCCTCGTCGTCGGGCACGGCGAGCGCCAGGACCTGGCAGCCGGCGAGGTCGGCGAGGGAGCGCGCGCCTGTCGCGCCGGTGTCGACGGCGGCACGCACGGCGTCGGGGCGTACGTCGTACGCGGTCACCGACCAGCCGGAGCGGACCAAAGCTCTCACCATCGGCAGGCCGAGGTTGCCGAGTCCGACGAAGCCGAGGGGTGCCGCGCGGTCGATCTGGGTCATGCGTCCTCCTCTGGCCCCATTCGCAGGATTTGACTATTGTCTACAACAGTCAATGTGCCAGCAACCCGGTCATTGGGAGAGTTCGTGGTACGTCCCCGCCTCGATCCGCCGAGCCTGGTGCAGCTGGCGGCGGACGAGCTGCGCCGGATGATCCTCTCCGCCGAGCTGCAGCCTGGCGAGCGCCTGATCGAGGAACGTCTCACCGAGCATCTCGGCATCAGCCGGCCGCCACTGCGGGAGGCCATGCGCATCCTTCAACAGGAGGGGCTCATCGTCGTCCAGCCGCGGCGCGGTGCCACCGTGACCAGCCTGTCCGACCGGGACGTCTTCGAGATCCTCACCCTCAGGTCCGGGCTGGAACGCCTGGCAGTCGAGCTCGGCGTGCCGGTCACCGATCCCGACCGGCTACAGCGCTGCCGTGACGCGCTGGCGGAGATGGAGGCGTGCGCCGGCCGCGAAGACCGCGCCCATCTGGTCGAGTGCGGCTACGCGTTCCACCGCTCGATCGTGGGCCTGGCCGGTCACCGGCGGTTGGAGGGCCTGTACGACTCGCTGCACCAGCAGCTGCTGCTGTGCATGGCGATGAACCTGTACGCCCGTGAGCACTACTACGAGGGCCTGGCGCGTCACGTCGAGCGGCACAAGGTCCTCCTCGACGTGATCGAGTCCGGCGATCCCAAAGCCGTGCTCGAGGAGTTGGCCGCGCACGGGGAGCGGTCGTTCACCCGGCACCACCGCAGCGAGGAGGACATGCAGCACCGCTGAGCGACGGGGGGCGTACGGAAGAACAACCCTGGACCAGGTATTTCCGCACCCGACAAAGAGTTCCCGCACCTGAGAGAGGTGGACCCCGTGCACACCAGTTTCGATCGTCGTGATCTTGAGGGTCGTGGCTTCGATCGTCCCAGCCGCCTCGATGCTCCTATCTCCCGCCGGCACTTCCTGGCCCACCTCTCCGCGGGCGCGGCAGCGGTCGGCGCGGGATCGCTCGCGGCCTGCTCGCCGTTCGGCGGCACCGTCGACGAAGGTGGCGGCAGCGGGAGTGGCGCGAAGGGAGGCGGCGGCACGCTGCGCTTCATCACCCCGGCAGATGTCGGCCTCGAACGGGAGCTCTACTCGGGCTTCCTGCGGGACTTCGAGAAGCAGAACGATGGGGTGAAGGTCAGGGTCACCTTCGAGGCCTGGGACGACTACATGACGAAGCTCCCGACGCTGTTCGCCGGCGGCGCCGCGCCTGACCTCGTCCACCAGCACATGAGCATCGTGCAGGACTACGGCCACCGCGGAGCGCTGCTCGACCTCGCTCCACTGATGGAACGCGACGGCGTCGACCGCTCGGCCTTCGTACCCTCGCTGCTCGACGCGTTCACCGACGGCGGCAAGGTGTACGGCATCCCCAAGGACTCCGCCGCCTGGGGGATCTACTACAACAAGGACAAGTTCGACGACGCGGGTGTGCCCTATCCGAGCGACGACTGGACGATGGAGGACCTGCGTGCCACTGCTCGCGCTCTGACCCGCGACGACCAGGGCCGTGACCCGGACAAGTCCGGCTTCAACCCCAAGAAGATCAAGCAGTACGGCTTCAACTGGCTGGAGCCGGTGCCGACGGAGTCCGAGAACGCGCGGGCCTTGCTACGTGCGCTCGGTGGCGACTGGTACGACGAGGACTACACCTCGACGCACATCGACCAGCGGGCTGCCGTCGAGCAGTTCGAGATGTTCCGGGCGATGCGCTGCGACGACGGGAGCACGCCGTCACCCACCCTCGACCTGGGGCAGGGTGACCCGTTCCGTTCCGGACTGACGGCGATGACGATCGGCCACCACTCGACAGACTTCTTCCTGCGTGAGGAGAAGACGAAGTTCGCCTGGGGAGTGACGTTCACGCCTGGTGGGCCGGGCGGGCAGTACGTCGCGGTCGGGTGCAGCGGCTGGGCGGTCGCCGCGGGTGCCAAGGACCAGGACGGTGCCTGGAACCTCCTCAAGCACCTGACCAGCAAGGCGGTACAGCGTTCGGTAGCCGAGGAGAAGCGCTGGGCGCCGTCCATCCAGGAGGCGATGGACGCGCTGATCCGCGACGATCCCACCGACGGTTTCGTCAAGGTGCACGTCGATCCGCTGCGGGAGCGAAGCGACCGAACGGTGATCTCGATGAAGTTCCCGGCCAACCAGTCCCGGATCAAGGAGGCTTACGCCGCCAACTTCGACCCGATCTTCACGACCTGCAAGAGCTCCGACGTCGAAGGCGCTGCCCGAAAGACCAAGGAGCAGGTCGACGCGATCCTCGCCGAGGGCTGATCCGTGCCGGGGTCCATGCGCCGCAAGGAGGCCGTCGACGGGTACTTGTTCATCGCCCCGTGGCTGGTCGGTTTCGTCTTCCTGGTCGCCGGGCCGATGATCGCCTCGCTCGGGATCTCCTTCATGAGTTGGGACCTGTTCAGCCCGCCCCGGTGGGTCGGGCTGGACAACTTCCGTGCACTCCTGCAGGACCGCCTGGTCGGGCTGTCGTTGTACAACACGGCTTTCTTCACCGCGATCAGCGTTCCGTTGAATCTCGCCGCCGCGTTGGGCGCCGCCATGCTCCTCAACCTGCGGATGCGGTTTCGCCCCGTGTTCCGGACCGCGTTCTACCTGCCAGCCGTGATGCCTGCGGTGGCGAACGCGATCCTGTGGTTCTGGATTCTCAACCCTGAGGTCGGTCTGGCCAACTCGCTGCTGCGGATGGTGGGTCTGCCCGAGCTGCAGTGGTTGTACGACCCCACGACCTCCAAACCGGCGTTCATCATCATGAACCTCTGGGCCATCGGCAACACGATGGTGATCTTCCTGGCCGGGCTGCAGGGGATACCACAGATGTTGTACGACGCGGCACAGGTCGACGGAGCCAACTGGTGGCACAGGTTCTGGGCCGTGACGGTCCCGATGCTGTCACCGGTCATCCTGTTCAATCTCGTCCTCGGGATCATCGCGTCGTTCCAGATCTTCACGAGCGCCTACCTGCTGGCCGGAGACGGCGGGCCCGAGCAGTCGACGCTCTTCTCGGTGCTGTACCTGTACCGGCTCGGTTTCGAGCAGTTCAGGATGGGCTACGCCTCGGCGTACGCGTGGGTCATCTTCCTCGTCATCCTGGTCTTCTCGCTGCTGCAACTCCGGCTCGCCCGGTCGTGGGTCTACTACGAGGGTGGTGATGCGCGATGAGGCGGATGGACGAGGCCCCAGACAAGACAGGTGGCAAGACAGATGGCAAGACAGTGGACAAGCCCGCGACCGCCCTGCCCTCGGACGTAGCGGCGCCACCGTCCCGGCCTCGACGAGTGCCGGACCCCCGCCCGCGGCCGTGGTCGCGGCTGCCGCGCCGCATCGGGCTCTACCTCCTGATGACGTTTCTCGGCATCGTCTTCCTGGTCCCGATGATCTGGCTGACGTCGACGTCGCTGAAGGCCCAGGGGCAGGTCTTCGCCTATCCGCCGGTATGGGTGCCGGACCCTGTTCAGTGGGTCAACTATGCCGAGGCGATGAGCCGCGCACCGTTGCTGGTGTGGCTTTCCAACACCGTGGTCATCACGTTCTTCGCCCTTCTCGGCACGCTGCTTACCAGTTCACTGGTGGCGTTCGGCTTTGCCCGGCTGCGGTTTCCGGGTCGGCGAGTGCTCTTCGTTCTGCTGCTGAGCACGATGATGCTGCCGGACGTGGTGACCCTGGTGCCGCAGTTCATCCTGTTCCGGTCGCTGGGCTGGGTCGACACGTTCCTGCCGTTGACGGTGCCGGCGTTCCTGGGCGGGGGAGCGTTCAACATCTTCCTGGTCCGGCAGTTTTACCTGACGATCCCGCGCGACTTCGACGAGGCGGCCCGGATCGACGGCGCGTCCAACCTGCGCATCTGGTGGCACATCATGCTGCCGCTGTCGCGCCCGGTGCTGATCGCGGTCGGCATCTTCTCCTTCGTCTATCACTGGAACGACTTTCTGCTCCCGCTCATCTACCTGCAGAGCGAGGGCAACAAGACCCTCGCGTTGGGACTGCGCGCGTTCATCAGCCCGACCGACGCGTCGTGGAACATCAGCATGGCGGCGTCGATGTTCCTGGTGATACCGGTGCTGATCGTGTTCTTCGTGGCGCAGCGTCAGTTCATCCGGGGTGTGGTGATGACCGGGATCCAAGGCAGATAGACCACGGAGTTCAGGTAGTCGACGAAGGTCTGGCGCGATGGAGGAGGAGCCCAACCATGCCAGCAGGGGGAGAGCACCGGTCGAGCCTGGCCGGACTCAGGGTGCTCGAGGTCGGCGTGTTCATGGCGGCGCCGTTCGCCGGGATGCAACTCGCCGACCTGGGCGCCGACGTGGTGAAGGTCGAGCCGCCCGGTCGAGGCGATCCGAGCCGGCAGATCGGTCCGTTCGTCAGTGGCGAGAGCTCACCGTTCGTCCGGCTGAACCGCAACAAGCGGTCGGTGGCCATCGACCTGAAACACCCGGACGGCAGGGCCGCCTTTCTCCGGCTGGCCGCGTCCGCCGACGTCCTGCTGGAAAACCTGCGACCGGGGGCAATGAGCGGGCTGGGCCTCGGGTACGACGACGTACGCGCCCACAATCCGCGACTGGTGTACGTGTCGGTGTCCGGGTGGGGCCAGGACGGCCCGCGGGCCGGACTGCCCGGCCTGGACGTGATGGCGCAGGCCCGGGCCGGACTGATGAGCATCACCGGGGAGCCAGACGGGCCCCCCGCCAAGATCGGCGTGCCGATGTGCGACCTCGTCTCCGGCCTGTACGCCGCGCTGGCGGCGACCGCGGCGATCCGCGCCCGCGAGACCACAGGTGAGGGCCAGCATGTCGACGTGTCCCTGTTCGAGGCGGGCGTGTCCTTCGCGATCTGGGAGGCCGGACGCTACTTCGGTGCCGGCGAGGTCGGCGGCCGACTGGGGTCCGCGCATCAGAGCACGGCTCCCTACCAGGCGTTCCGTACCGTCGACGGTTGGGTGACCCTCGGTGCCGTGACACCGAAGTCGTGGGCTGGACTGTGTGGCGTGCTGAACCTGCCGGACCTGCATGCCGACCCTCGCTACACCGACGCGTACGAGCGCCAGAGGCTGCGCCACGAGCTCGCTCCGGTGATCGAGCAGGCAACCAGCGGCTGGCAGACCGGTCCGCTGCTCGCCGCCCTCGACGCCGCCGGCGTTCCGTGCGCCCCGATCGCCGACTACGCGGACGTGTTCGCAGACGATCACCTGGCGGCGCGGGACTACTTCTGGGACGCGCCGCACCCGTCCATCGGTGACGTACGCCAGCTCGGATCCCCGATGCGCATGTCCGGCACGCCCGTGGTTCGCCGGTACGCCGGTCCGCGACTGGGCGCCGACACGAGATCCGTGCTGGTCGAGACTGGGCTGTCGGAGGCGGAGGTCGACCGCCTCGTCACATCGGGCGCGGTCTGGCCGGCGGACGTCGACGCTTCCGCCGGCGGGGGTACGGCGGTCGGCTCCTCCGGAACGGCGACGCACGGCGACGAGGCTGGGTTGTGGTGAACGACATGCGAGTTGCGGTGAGCGACAAGGGGGCACGTGGTGGGCGACATTGGGGATGTGGTGGACGACGTGGGGGATGAGCTGCTCGTGCGGCGGGAAGGACCCGTGCTCTGGGTTACCTTCAACCGGCCGGATCAGCGCAACGCGATGACGTGGGAGATGTACGACGGGCTGCTGGCCGCCTGCCGACAGGCCTCCACCGACCCCGACCTGCGGGTGCTGGTGCTGCGGGGAGCCGGCGGCGAGGCATTCGTGGCAGGCACCGACATCGCCCAGTTCGCGGACTTCGAGGGTGGCGACGCGGGCGTCGACTACGAGCGGCGGATGTCGGCGCTCCTGGACGAGCTGGGTGCGGTGACGGTCCCCACCCTCGCTGTGGTGACGGGTTACTGCGTGGGTGCGGGTCTGGCGCTGGCGGCCTCGTGCGACCTGCGCATCGCGACGCATGGATCGAGGTTCGGCGTCCCGGTCGCACGTACGCTCGGCAACTGCCTGTCGATCGGTACGACCTCGCTGCTGGTCGACCACTTCGGCCCCGGACGGACTCTCGACCTGTTGCTGCGGGCGCGGCTGATGGACGCCGAGGAAGCGTACGGGGCGGGGTTCCTCAGCGAGGTCTGCGAGGACGACGCCATCGAGGGAACGGCGCGTTCGCTGGTCGACCGGCTGGCCGCACACGCGCCGCTGACCATGTGGGCGGCCAAGGAGGCTGTCCGTCGGCTGCGATCTGCGCGCCCGGGATCGGCCCAGGTGGGATCGGCACACGTGGGATCGGCACACGTGGGATCGGCCCAGCTGCCGGACGACGCGGACATCCTGCGACGGGTCTACGGCAGCGACGACTTCGCCGCAGGGGTGCGGGCCTTCGTCGCCAAGGAACGCCCGACCTGGACCGGCCACTGACCGGTCGGGCACGGTGGATTCATGATCATGCGTCAGGTAACCGGCTCGTTCTTCGATTCGGAGGCGGTTCCTCGACACATGATCATGAACGCCGAGCCAAGAGCCGATTTGTCAGCCATGTGCCCTGGCGCAAACCGATTTGCCCGGATCGGGCGCGGGCGGCGACAATGAACCCTCGTGAGTCATCCTCGACCTGCTGAGGGGCCACCCGGCGGGTCCTGGATGTCGCGGTGGTGGCGCTCGCTTGCTCGCCTGCGACCCGATCTCACACCCCTGCGTACGTCCCGCGACTTCCGGTTGCTGTGGATCGCCGGGACCGTCCTCTACCTCGGCGGGATGATGACCCACGTCGCCCTGCCGTTCCAGCTGTACGACCTCACCCGCTCCAACTTCGCCGTCGGCGCCCTCGGCCTGGTGGAGCTAGGTCCGCTGATCGTGTGCGGCCTCTACGGCGGCGTGCTCGCCGACCGGTTCGACCGGCGGAAGATCCTCGTCCTCACCGGGATCGCGCAGTGCCTCGTGACCGTCGGCCTGCTGCTCAACGCCGCCGCACGGGAGCCGTCCGTGTGGCTGATCTACCTCCTCGGAGTCCTGCTCGTCGTCGCGCAGTCGCTGCAACGTCCGAGCCGGGAGGCGCTCATCCCGCGCGTCGTCCGCCACGAGGAGCTCCCGGCCGCCGTGACGCTCTCCTCGATCGGGGTCCAGGTCGGGATGCTCGCCAGTCCGGCTGTCGGCGGCGTCATCCTGGCGACGGCAGGGGCCCCGTGGGCGTACGCCATCGCGGTGGTCGGTATCGCGATCGCGACGATGGTGACCGCCGGGCTCCGCCCGTACCGACCGGTGGCCGAGAGCGTGCACTCCGGTCTGGCCGGTGCGGTGCGGGGGATCGTGGACGGCCTGCAGTACGCGGTGAAGCGCAAGGACCTGCTCGGCACCTATGTCGTCGACATGATGGCGATGTTCATGGCGATGCCGACCGTGCTCTTCCCGGCGTTCGCCGCCGACGTGTTCGAGGAACCCGCTGTGCTCGGCCTGCTGTACTCCGCGGGCACCGTCGGGTCCCTGGTCGCCACCGCGACGAGCGGATGGGCGGGCCGGGTACACCACCACGGACGGGCGGTCGTCCTCGCTGCCGTTACCTGGGGTGCGGCGGTTGCGCTCGCCGGCGTGTCGCCCTCGGTGTGGCTGGCCCTCGTCGCGTTCGCGGTCGCGGGAGCCGCGGACATGATCAGTGGGATCTTCCGCGACGTGATCTGGCACCAGACCATCCCGGACGAGCGACGGGGACGGCTGGCTGGCATCGAGATGCTGTCGTACTCGCTCGGGCCGATGAGCGGGCAGGCCCGTGCCGGCCTCGTCGCCGACGCCACCTCCGTCCGGATGTCGATCGTGAGCGGCGGCGTCCTGTGTGTCGTCGGCGTCGCGGTGGTCGCGGCGTGGCTGAGGGAGTTCTGGGCTTACGACGCCCGCACCGACGAGTACGCCGTAACGGAACGGCAGGTCCGGGAAGCCCGTGCCGCGGCCGAGGCGGGTCGCGTGGGCGTCACGCCGTAGGCCGCCGGATCCCGCCTGGACGGCACTGGCCTGGGGGCGCGCCGGGTCAGGTCGAGGCAGAGCCGAACGGGAAGAGCGGACGCCACTCCCGAACCGCCGTGATCTCGACGACCTTGGCCGGCGTGTACGGGTCCTTGTCGATGACGTCGCGGAGCTCGGCCTCATCGGCCACGTCGTACAGCAGCATGGCTCCGGTTTCGTCGGCCCACGGCCCGGCGGAGACCAGGCGACCGGAGGCGTGCAAGGACGCGAGATACTCCCGGTGGGCCGGTCGCACTTCGAGGCGGCGGTCGTTGTCGGTGAACCGGAGCTCCACTGCGAAGATCGGCATGGCGCCGAGGCTACAGTGCCGGGAGCGCTCGACTTACGCTGTGTGTCGTACTCTTAGGGCTCTTGGGTTCCTTGGGTCCTCAAGAGCCGGTAATAGACGTCCTCGGACAAAGGGGTTCAACGGACCGTGGTCATCACGCTCTCGATCCTGCTGATCCTCACGAGCCTGGTGCTCGTGCTGCTGGTCCTGCTCCACAAAGGGCGGGGAGGCGGCTTGTCCGACTTGTTCGGCGGCGGCGTGACCTCCAGCCTGGGTGGTTCCTCCATCGCCGAGCGCAACCTCGACCGCATCACGGTCGGCGCGGGCATCATCTGGTTCGCCTGCATCGTTGGACTCGGACTGCTGCTCAAGTTCACCACCCCCTAGGTCGGGACGCCGACCGCCGCCCGGGCATCTCCCGCCGCCTGCGACGACGGTTCGCCCCGCACCACCCCGAGTCCAGCCAGTCGGCGAACGAAAGGCCCATCCGCCCGTCTTTCACGAGGGAGATCGTCAGTGGCAAGTGGCAGCGCCATTCGAGGCAGCCGGGTCGGTGCCGGTCCGATGGGAGAGGCCGAGCGCGGCGATACTGCTCCGCGCCAGCGGGTCACCTACTGGTGTGCCAATGCGCACGAGACGCGCCCGAGCTTCGCGCTCGACGCGCAGGTGCCCGACTCCTGGGACTGTCCCCGCTGCGGGCTTCCGGCCAGCCTCGACTCCGGCAACCCGCCGCCGGCTCCACGCAACGAGCCGTACAAGACCCACCTCGCCTACGTCAAGGAGCGCCGCACCGACGAGGAGGCGCGGCAGATCCTCGAGGAAGCGCTCCAGCAGCTGCGCGCACGCGTCGGCCGGGGCGAAATCATCCTCTGAGCCGCGGCAGCCGCCGCCGGCGACCGTTCAGGCCGCCGCTTCGACGATGTGGTCCAGCGCTCCCGGCAGGTCGTCCGCCACATAGGTCGGTTGGAACGCCAGTTGTGGCGGCCATGGCCGACCGTGGTGCAGCCATGCGCTGAGCAGCCCGGCTTCGACGGCACCACCAATGTCGGTCAATGGCGCGTCGCCGACGTGCCAGCCGCCGTCAGACAGGTCGGCTCCGACCGCGGCCGCCGCGATGGCAAAGATCTCGCGCTGGGGCTTGCGGACGCCGACAGCCTCCGAGACGACCCATCCGGCCACTTCCCGGTCGAGCCCGCTGACTCGGAGCTTGGTCTCCTGCTGGCGTACGGAGCCGTTGGTGACGACCACGAGCGTCCACCCGTATCCGGCCGCTCGTCGCAGGGCGGCCCGGTGTGCGTCGGGCAGGGTCACCCGGTCGGCGGCACCGGTGTCGAGCAGCGTCTGTACGGCCGTTGGGTCGATCCACGGGAAGCGGCGCAGAACCGCCGCCGCGACGGTCGACCGGGCCGCGTAGCCGCTTGCGTCCTGGCCCATCAGCCAGTCGAGGTCCGTGTCCGGCAGCCCGCACTCGGTGAGGAACGCCTCGCCCGCCTCACGGAATGCCGCGTCGCGGTCGACGAGAGTGTTGTCGAGGTCGAGGAGCAGCAGTGGCACGGACTCAACCCAGGTGCTTGGTGAAGAACGCAAGAGCCTGGTGGCCGAGCTCGGTCCACGGCACGTCGCTCCAGGGGAGTGTCGGGTCGTCGCGCATGTTGTGGTGACCGCCCTCCACGAGGTGCAAGGTCACGTCGGCGTCGTGGTCGCGGAGGGCTTGGGCGAACACCTCCGACTGCTCGACGGGGGATCGCTCGTCGCGGGTTCCGTGCACGAGCAGGAACGGCGGATAGCTCACGCCCCGACGTAGGTGGAGGCGGGGGCTCGCGAGCCGGATGAGGTCGCGGCGCTCGGACAACCGCCCACCGAACAGAGCGGTGAGGACCGGGTCGTCGTCCGGGCGCACCGCGCTCAACCTCTCGAAGTCGCTCGCCGCGCACCTCGCCACGACCGCCTGCACAGCGCTGGACTGGCCGGCGCCGGGCTGGTGCGGGTTGTCGGCGACGCCCTCGAGTTCGGATCTGCCGGCGGTGACGCCTAGCAGCGATGCCAGCTGTCCGCCGGCGGAGTCACCCCAGACGCCGATGCGGTCGGGATCGAGCCCGTACGTCTCGGCGTTGGCACGCAGCCAGCGGACCGCCGCCTTCGCGTCGTGGATCTGGGCCGGAAACGGCGCCTCGTCGGTCAGCCGGTAGGTGACCGCGGCGGTGGCGAAACCGTGTGCGGCGAGCAGCGTGTTGAGCCACGGGTACATCGCCTCGCTGCGCTGGCCGAAGCGCCAACCGCCCCCGTGCAGGTAGATCACGACGGGGACCGGCCGATCCGGCGCGGGATCCGGCAGCAGCAGGTCGAGGTGAAGCCTCGACTCGGTCCCAGCGGCCGGCACCGACGCGTAGCGGAGGGCTGGCAGCAGTCGGAAGCTGGCCGGACCGTCCGAGAGGGAGATCACCATGCCGACACGGTACGGCTCGCCCGGTGCGCCTGCCGACTGACCGAACGCCGGTTCGCTCGGGGCTGAACTCCCTCCCGCTCAGCCCGGAGCGGTCCGGCCGTAACTGGGCTTGCTCTCGACGTACAGCCGGTCGAGACCCGTCACCGCGTACGTGTATCGGTGGCCCGGCTCGGCTGTCGCGTCGGTGTAGGACTGCACCACCCCGCCGCCGGTGCGAACCGTCGCCACCAGGTTGCGCGCGTCGACGAAGCCACACGGGTCGACGTGTGCCGAGTCGTCGAACCGGTAGATCGCGTACGACGCGGCTCGCCGCTGGGACGGTGCCGGGTCGGCCCAGGCGAGGTCGACGCCGTCGGAGGTCCGCTTGGCCTTGATCATCACCGGTCGGCTCGGCGCCCTGCCGTCGAGGTGCGGCATCACCGGCACCAGCGCAGGCCGGCTGTAGTGGTCGGCGACGAGGATGTTCATGTTGTCGAGCCGGTTGGCGATGACGTCCTTGGCGCTGAAGTAGATGTCGCCGCGCACCTGTGGGAACGAGCGGTTGAGCAGCAGGTGCTTGGTCATCTCCTGCGGGTCGTTCCACGCCGGATCCTGGGTCGACGTGCCCGCCTTGTAGGTCGCCTGTCCGATGAAGAGCTGGACGTCACGGCCGTCGACCTCCGCCGACCACCAGGGGAGGAGCTTGGCGTAGTCGGCGGGTGCGAACCCGATGTTCCAGTAGACCTGCGGGACGATGTAGTCGATCCACTCCTCGCGTACCCACTTGCGGGTGTCCGCGCCCAGGTCGTCGTACGTCTGCACGCCGGCCTGCGTGTCGGAGCCCTCGGGGTCGGTCGCCTTGTTGCGCCACACCGCGAACGGGCTGATCCCGAACTTCACCCACGGCTTGGTCTTCTTCATGCGGGTGGACAGTTCGTGTACGAGAAGGTCGATGTTGTTCCGCCGCCAGGTCGCCTTGTCGGGGAATCCCGCGCCGTACTGCTCATACGTCGCGTCGTCGGGGAACTGCTCGGTGCCGACGGGGTAGGGGTAGAAGTAGTCGTCGAAGTGGACCGCGTCGACGTCGTAGTTTTTCACCGCGTGCAGGATCGCGTCTTCGACGTGCTTGCGGACCTGCGGGATGCCCGGGTTGTAGTAGAGCCGGCCGCCGTAGGTCACCAGCCAGTCCGGGTGCTGCCGGCCGGGGTGGTTCTCGGCGAGGTGGTTCGGGTCGCCCTGCATGCTGACGCGGTAGGGGTTGAACCAGGCGTGGAACTCCAGGTTGCGCGCGTGCGCCTCGCTGACCAGGAAGCGCAGGGGGTCATAGCCCGGGTCCTGGCCCTGGGTGCCGGTGATCCACTCCGACCAGGGTTCGTACGGCGACGGCCAGAACGCGTCGGCGGTGGGCCGGATCTGGACCACGACGGCGTTCATGCGGCGGCTCTGCGCGTGGTCGAGCAGCCGGACGTACTCCGCCTTCTGCTCGTCCACGGTGAGGCCGGGCCGGGACGGCCAGTCGATGTTGACCACGCTGGCGATCCACATGGACCGGAACTGCCGCTTGGGTGTCGCGGGGTCGGGCGCGGGGCAGGTCTGCGGATTCGCGTCGGCTGCCTTGGGCTGTCCGGCGCTGCCGGGCTCCAGTGGTGCGGCCTGAGTGGGCAACGCGGCAAGGCCTCCCAGCAGGAGTGCCGCCGCGGCGACACTGGCAAGTCGAGTCAGTCGTGGACCCGGGACCAACACGATGGATCACCTCCGGCGTCGATGCATCGATGAGTGTGCCCGGCCGCGACGCCCGCGTCTATAGTTTTCGGCTCCCTACTGCACGGTCGTAAACAATGTGCGACGCCGAACGTGACGCACCTGCTCCGCGACATGGGAGAACAGCCGCACCTCGCGGGCGTGACTGCCAGTGCTGGTCGGGCGTTGACAGCGCGGCTGCGGGGTGTGAATACTGCGAGCAGCGCGCTCACAGGGCGCCACCTGCCCGCGGCAAGGGAACCAAGTCCCACCTGTTCTCCGGTTCGAGCAGCGTGCTTCGCACCTTCTTTCAGCCTGGTCTCAGCGGGTCACAGGCGTTACGCGAAAGGAGGTCGCCATGACCACGCCAAGAACCCTTCCAGACCGTCCCTCGTGGGAGTCGATCCGCAAGCAGGCAAAGAAGCTTGCCCGCGACACCACCGCAGAGAGCACCGACGCCCTTGCCCGTGCCCGCTCCGCCGTGCCGGGCATCTCACTCCCCTTGACGCAGCGGGACGCCCAGCTGATCGTCGCCCGAGAGTACGGTTTCGCCGGCTGGCAGGACCTACGGGCCGAGGTCCTCCGGCGCGAAGGCAACGGCCTTGCCTGGGCGGCGGTCCAGGCACGGCGGGCCGTCCACGACGATGATGTGGAACGCCTTCGCCAGTTGGTCGCCGAGTATCCCGACCTACTCTCGTGGCGCGACGACGTCGGCGACACACTGCTCCTCACCTGCACCTCGTTCGCGAACGACAGCGCTGAGGAAGGCCGCGAGCGCACCTACAACCGCCCCTCCTGCGCAGAGTTCCTGATCGACGCTGGCTCCGTCGACCCAACTGCTGTGGAGCGGGTCATCCGTACCGGTGCCGCAGGGATGCTGCGACTCCTGTGGGCAAAGGGCGTCCTCCCGCGAACGCTTCCGAATCTTGCGGCGCTCGGTGACCTCAACGGCGTCCGCGCCAGCCTCGACGGCGAAGCCACCGATCCGGCACTCCTGGCCCAGGCTCTCCTGCACGCGTGCCGCTTCAGCCAGGCAGCCGTCGCGTACCTACTCCTGGAGCGGTGCGTCGCGGTCGACCACGACCTCGGAGAGGGGATCGACCGATGGGGTGACCGCGAGTCGTTCGTGGGATTCCTGTGTACGACGGCTCGGGAGTGGGACCGCTCGACCACGGACGCTGACGACGCACCATGGCGGGTGTTCGTTGCTCTCCAGATCATGAAAGCCGTGGACGACGATGACCTCGAGCTCGCCGACCGCTGGCTCACGACCGAACCGTGGCTGCTCGGGGAGCTGTGGGTCGACCTCCAGGTCCAACTGCTCGAACGCGCGGCATGGAACGGGCGCGACGCGTTCATCGTCCGGTTCCTCGATCGTGCCCCCGCATTGCTGGGGCGACGTACGCCGCCCGCCTCGTCGGCCGTCGTGTTCGCACTGGAGTACGGCCATGCCCGGCTCCTACCCCACCTCACCCGGATCTGGCCCCTTCCCGACGACCTGCCACATGCGGCCGGCGTCGGTGACCTCGCCCGAGTCAGGCGGTGGTTCGACGAGACCGGCCGACCCGTGCTCGGTAGCCCGCACGACCACTACCCGGGATACCGACCGCGCACCAGGGCGGACCTCTTCTGGAGCGGCGGCACTGTCCAGCAGGTGCTCGATACCGCCCTGGCGTGGGCGTGCATGAACCGCCAGTTCGAGACCGCGTCGTACCTGCTCGACCGCGGTGCCGACATCAACACCCGCTGGGCCACCCACGAGCCGGCCAGCATCCTGCACGAATGCGCACTCCACGGCAATCACGAAGCTGTGCGGTTTCTCGTCGACCACGGCATCGACCTGACGATCCGCGATCACCGGTACCACGCGACCGCGGAGGGATGGGCTCGGCACGCCGCGGGCGACGAGGAGCTGGCGGAGTTCCTGGCCGATGCCGAACGTGCTCGAAGGTCGGCGTGACCGCGACCTCTGTCCGCCCCGCCGAACGGGTCAGAGGGGGGACATCCGTCAGGTGAGTGCCTGGTAGTCGACGCCGGTGAGTTCTACCGAGCGAAGCCACAGCCGGGCGGCGGCGACACGGTCGTAGGCACGGGTAGCCGCGCGAAGCCTGATCGGGTACCCACGGGATCCGCCCAGGCCGTGCGGTCCGAAGAAGTCGCCCCCTTCCACGTCGGGCATCGTCGCCGCGTAGAGGCTCGGACGGGCACCGTGGGCAGCGGGCTGGAGCGCCGCCCGGATCACCCTGGCGCTGGCCCGCCGAAACAGCTGCAACGCCCGCGTTCCCGCGTTGTGCATCAGGTTTGTGGCCGCTTGGCCGGGATGACACGCAACGCTGGCCAGCGGGAGTCCGGCCCGGTCGACCCGGCGTTGCAGCTCGAACGCGAAGAGCAGGTTGGCCAGCTTGCTCTGCCCGTACGCACGCCAAGGCCCGTAGCGGCGCTCGGACATCAGGTCGTCGAAGTCGATCGCGCCGACGGCATGCAGTTGGCTGGACACGGTGACGACCCGGCCCACATAGGGTGCCGCGGCAAGGCAGGGCAGCAGTAGCCCGGTGAGCGCGAAGTGCCCGAGATGGTTGACGCCGAACTGCATCTCGAAGTCGTCGGTGGTGGTGCGCCGGGGTATCGCCATGATCCCCGCGTTGTTGACGAGGACGTCCAGCTGCGGGTGGGCCGTGTTCATCTCGACCGCGAACGCGCGGACGCTGGTCAGGTCGGCGAGGTCGAGCCGGCGGAGCTCGACCGAGGGTCGTCCGACTGCCTTCTTGACCTCGGTCAGCGCGGTCTCGCCGCGGCGCAGGTCGCGGCAGGCCATCACCACGGTCGCTCCATACCGGGCGAGTTCGAGCGCCGTGTGGAAGCCCAGCCCGGAGTTGGCGCCGGTGACCACCGCGGTCTTGCCGGTGAGGTCGGGTATCGCGTCAGCGGTCCAGCGGGTCAGCGGCATGGCCGTCATCCTTGCGTGCTTGGGTAACGGAATGGGTAGCGGCGTCCGGACGTGGCAGGTTCCGGGGCATCTGAGCGGGCTCGTGCGCCTTCGGGGCGCCGGACGGCCGGGGCCTGCCGGGGCCCCCCAGCGGACCGGTGCATACTCAGAGGCTGTGACCAGGAAGCCTGCGCGCGGCAGCGACGAGCCTTTCGGCGCTGATCCGCGTACGACCGTGGAGCAGAACCTGACCAAACGGCCCAACCCGAGCAAGCGGAAGGTCGCCGACGCAGTGGTCAGTCACCTCCTGCGTGTCGGTATCGACGGAGGCGGCAACCTCGCGTCGGCCGGACGCTCCGCCGAACGCGCCCTCGCCAAGTCCGACGACCCCGAGGCCGCCATCGACCGGATCGTCGCCACCCACACCCGCCTGGCCGCCGCCGGCGGCTTCGTGACCGGGCTCGGCGGTTTCGTCACGCTCCCGGTGGCGCTGCCGGCCAACGTCCTCGGCTTCTACGTCATCGCCACCCGGATGGTCGCCTCCATCGCCAAGGTCCGTGGCCACGACATCAGCGAGGACGCGGTACGCACGACGGTGCTGCTCACGCTGACCGGAAGCGACGCCTCGAAGGTGGTCCGGCACGCCGGCATCGGGGTCGACGGAGTCGCTGCGTACGCCCTGCGCTCGGTCTCACCGGCCGTCCTCATGGTCGTGAACAAGGGCGTCGCGTTCAGACTCTTCGTCCAGCTCGGCCGGCACGGCATCAGCCGGTTCGGTCATGTCATCCCGGTCGTCGGCGGACTCGTCGGTGCCGCGTTCGACGCCATGTTGATGCGCCGGATCGCCCATCACGCCCGCGAGCACTTCCCGCAGCTGCCAGCCTCGGTTCCGATGGTGCGCCCGCGCCCGCCGGAGTGAGTGCGGGAGGGTGCGACGAAGGGCACGCCGGGTGAGCGCCGGTCCGGTCAGCAGATGAGGCCGCGCTTGCTGTCGACCCCGTGCGCGGTCGGGTTGGGTCCGACCCACCGGGGGTCGGCGGGCTCGCTCGCCCGTTGGTACCGGATGTCGCACGACAGCCTGAGTCGGTCGGCCGCGTTGTCGAGGCTCCCGTGCAGCGTGTACATCGGGAACGTCACGATGTCGCCGGCCCGGAACTGGCTCGTCGCCCACCGCAGACCGAGGTCGTCGCGGAGTTGGACCGGGTTGTCGGAGATGAAGCCGTTCCACTCCCACCGCCCGGCCTGCGCGGTCGCGGCCGACTCCGGGTCGTTCTCGCAGTAGGCGTCGACGTCGCGGCTGTGGTAGTCGCGCCGGAGCCGGTCGACCTGGTGCGAACGCTCCAGCACGATCAGGCCACCGAGGCGCAGGTCGATATCGCCCAACGGGACCCACGCGGTCAGCAGGCGAGGCGTACCACGGTTCATGAACACGCTGTCACCGTGCGGAGGTGTGCCACGCCCCGGGCGTACGGCGCGCAGCCAGGTGAAGTCGTAGTGGCGGACCGCTTCGCCGAACAACCGCTCGTACAGCTGGGCGGTCCGGCCGGCGTACAGCAGGCTCTGCAACGGGCGGCTCGCGCGGGCGATCTCGTGCAGGATGCCACCCGACTCGGCGCCGGGAACTCCCTCCATCGGGTCGGTGCCTGGAGCGACCATGCCGACGGCCTGCATCCGAGTCAGCAGGTCACGGCGGGCTTGGAGGACGTGGTCCCGGTCGAGGTACCCCGGCAGGTAGAGATAGCCGTCCTCGTCCAGCCGCCGCAGGAGCTCGCCGGCGTCGTCTGCCACATCGCCGGAGCGCCGTAGCTGCGCGAGCGCGGACGGTCGCGGATCGAGCGTGCGTTCCTGTGCACGCAGGGGCGGGAAGGTGGTGGTCACCGTGAGTCTCCTCGGAGGTTGCCCGTTCCACCGGCCGGCACATGCCGGAACCCGGCGCGGACGCCAGAATGGTCCCTTCAGGATCAGCCAGTACGCGGGCGACGGCAAGGACCCGGCCGCGGACCGGATGCCGCCGGCCGTTATTGGCAGAGCGGATCGGTCGCGCACGGCAGGAGGTGTGGATGGGAACGGCGCGAGTCTGCGTGCTCGGCAGCGCCAACATGGACCTGGTGGTGTTCGCGGACCGAGCACCGTCGATGGGTGAGACGGTCACCGGCGACCGCTTCGTCACGATCCCGGGCGGCAAGGGCGCCAACCAGGCGATCGCGGCCGCGCGGGCGGGCGGCGAGGTGCACATGGTCGGTGCCGTGGGCCGCGACGCCTATGGCGACCAGGTGCTGTCGGTGCTGCGGGCGGCCGGTGTCGACGTCGGCCAACTGGCCCGGGTCGAGGAGACGACCGGGACCGCGCACATTCTGGTCGAGCGGGACGGCGACAACTCGATCGTTGTGGTTCCCGGCGCCAACGGCACGGTGCACCGCCCGGTTGCGGGCCTGGCGGCGGCGCTCGACCGCGCCCGGATCCTGCTGCTCCAGCTCGAGCTCCCGCTCGACGCGGTGGTCGAGGGCGCCCAGGAAGCACGGCACCGCGGTGTCAAGGTCGTGTTGACGCCCGCGCCGGCGCAGGCGCTGCCGGACGAGCTGTTGGCAGCGGTCGACCTGCTGGTGCCCAACGAGCACGAGGCGGCGGTCCTCACCGGACAGAGCGACGTGGAGCAGGCCGTGACCGCACTACTCGACGTCGTACCCGACGTGGTGGTGACCCTCGGTGCACGCGGGGCTTTGTGGCGTCGGCGGGACCAGAAGCCGGTGTTGGTACCGGCGCCGGACGTCGTCGCCCGCGACAGCACTGCGGCCGGCGACACGTTCGTGGGTGCGCTGGCGGTCGCACTGGACGAGGGACGGCCGATGCCCGAGGCGCTCGGTTGGGCGACGGCGGCCGCGGGACTGTCGGTGCAGAAGGAGGGTGCCAGCACGTCGATGCCGCACCGGGCGGCCATCGACGAGGCGACGTCCGCCCGGTGATCAGCTGACCTGTCAGCCGGTGATCCGGCAGAACGACGTGTAGTGGTCTGCCGTGTAGTACAGCACTCCGGGATCGGTCGGCTCTGCGCCTCCGGTCACGAGCCGCCGGTCGCCGCGGTCGGGTGAGCCCGGCGTCGGGACGGTGTAGACGCGGTAGAAGCCGGTCGGCTGGGCGGGCAGCAGTCCCTCGCGGTTCTCGTAGGTCGTGCCGTCCTGCTCGTACGGGAAGGGTCCGCCCGACCGCACCAGGTCGACGGTCCCGCCGACCTCGGCCGGCAGCCCGGCGAGCGCGCAGTCGGGTAGCGGTCCGGGATCTGTCGCACCGTCGATCTCGCAGAAGGACGCGTAGTGGTCGGCGGTGTAGTACGAGACGTCAGGGTCGGTCGGGGTGCTCCCGCCGGCCACGATCCGGCGGGCGCCGCGATCAGGTGAACCCGGCGTCGGCACGGTGTACTCGCGGTAGTACCCGGTCGGCTGGGCGGGCAGCAGACCTTCGCGGTTCTGGAAGGTCGTGCCGTCCTGGTCGTACGGGAACGGTCCACCCACATGGATGAGGTCGAGTGTCTCGGCCGCCTCGGCCGGCAGGTCCGCGAGGGCACACCCGGGCAGGGCCGCGGCACTGACCGTGGTCCGGGTCCAGGAGTCGGGGAGTGTCCGGGCGTTGGCCGGCCCGGCGAGGAGAACGGCGGAAGGGAGGACGAGGGCGAGGAGAGCCAGGACGAGTCCGGCGAGGGAGCGTGACCGGCGGGTGGCTGAGGGTCCGGTGGCTGAGAGTCCGGTGGCGTTGTCCATGATCGAAACGCTAGGCGCGGCCGGGCCGGCAGAGAAGGTCACCGGCCGAGTCGCCACCCGTGGGACCCCGAACCGACATCTTCCTGCCACTTCTCGCGTCCCCCTAGGAGTCCGGACGGGCGAAGCTGATCCGTTCGTACGGTCCGTCGTCGCCGTTCTCGAACAGCACGCCGACGTCGCCACCACCGAGGTCGACCAGATCGGAGTACGCCGCCGGACCCGGCCAGACCAGCCGCGGGCGAGACCAGGTGCGGCCGGCGTCCCGGCTCACTCTCAGCACCATCCGTCGACGTCGGTGGGCAAGGCTCGGCCCGGCGAAGACCAGCGTGTTCCCACCCGAGAGCAGCACGCTGCACTGGACGCCCGGGGCGACGAGCGCCGGTGCCGGTTCGTACGGGCGGTCCAGCGTCTCCCCGCCGTTCCGGCTGGTCGCCTGTGCGCGGGTGCTCCGATCCGTACCGCCCTGGTTGCGGGTGTTGGCGTACACCCGTCCGTCCGCGAGCTCGGCCACCATGGTCTCGTTCGGCTTCACCCGGCCGTCCAGGCCGGAGTCGACGGCACCGATCCGCCAGGTCCGGCCTCCGTCGTCGCTCAGGAGCAGGTGTCCGCCGTATCCCGTCTCGGGTGTCGAGTGGTTGGCAGCGACGACGATGCGACCGGTGTACGGCGGACCGGCGAGCGCGATCGCGTGCCCCGGCCCGGTGGCGTACCACCGCCAGTCCGGCCGCTTGACCTGCTGCGTCACGTCGACCGGTGCGGTCCAGGTCGCGCCGTGGTCCGGACTGTGTTGGTGCCACACCCGGCGGCCGTCGCCCGGCCCAACGTCGCCCCGGAGGATGCGCTCCTCGGTCGCCGCGCCGGCCGCACGTGTCGTCAGGAGTACGACATCTCCGGTGCCGGGAGCGACGACCGGACTGGGATTGCCAACGGTGTCGTCGCCGCCCGGGCTGACCACCTGCAATCGTCCCCAGGTCGACCCGCCGTCGTCTGACCGGCGCAGGACCAGGTCGATCGGACCGGCGTCGGCCGACCCCGTGCGTCGTCCTTCGGCGAAGGCGAGCAGGGTGCCGTCGCGGGCGGCCACCACCGCGGGGATCCGGAACGTGTGGTAGCCGTCCGACCCAGCCGCATAGACGGTGACGGATCGCGGACGACCGCCGGACCGGACGGAGACGGCCACCAGTTCAGGTGAGGCCGGCGTCGGTGAGGAACGCGTGGACGGCCGCGGTCTCCGCCTCGTCCAGGGGGATCATCGGCAGGCTCGTGGTTGCCGCGGCCAGCACACCGCGCCGGACGAGGGCCGCCTTGAACGCACCGATCGCGGACGAGTACATCCCCATCCGGCCGGGTGCGCCGACCTCGATGAGCCCGAACAGTCGGCGCAGCCGCTCCTGCTCGGCGGCGGCCACGGCCCAGTCGCCGGCCATGGCCGCGGTGTACAGCCGGACGAAGCCGTGCGGGTCGACGTTGCCCAGGCCCGGCACGATGCCGTGTCCGCCGACGTACAGCGCGAGGTCGGCGTTGACCTCCGACCCGGTGAACGCCCGGAACGAGTCGACCTCGACGAGCGCGGTCACCGAGCGGAACCCGTCGATGTCGCCACTGGAGTCCTTGAGTCCGGCGAGCACGCGTTCCTCGGCCAGTTCAGCGACCAGCTCCGCCGGCAGCTTCGTGTGGACCGCCCGCGGAATGTCGTACGCCAGCAGCGGAAGGTCGACGGCGCCGCGGATCGTGCGGAAGTGCACGGCGATCTCGGCGGGATGGGTCGGTGCGTAGAACGGTGCCGTGGCGACCAGGCCGTCCGCGCCGAGTTTGTGCGCGGCTCGTGCCTGCTCGACCACGCGGGCCGTGGTCATGTCGATCACACCGGCGAAAACCGGCACCTGTCCGGCTGCGTACCCGACGACCGCCTCTAGGACCGCGCACCGCTGCGCGTCGGTCAGGTACGCCGTCTCACCGGTGGAGCCGCCGACGAACAACCCCGCCACCCCGGCCTCCAGGCACAAGCCGCAGAGGCGTTCGAGCGATGAGAGGTCGAGCTCCCGGTCGGGTGTGAGGGGAGTGCAGAGCGGCACGATGACACCGGACGGAACGGGCCCGCCCAGCTGAGAGGGAGCTGACGGCACGAGATCGCCTCCAGGGTCCGCGTCACGGGCAGGATCGCGCGGCCCACGATGCCAGACCGCCGGGAACGGCCGACCGGTCCGGTGACGACCGGCGGGCTCGAACGCGGTCACCAGCACGCGTCGGTCGGCTGGCACGATGGGGGCGTGCCACGTTCACTGGGGGAGCTCCTCGAGCTCCTCGACCTGGAGCAGATCGAGGACAACCTCTTCCGTGGCCGGCAGCCGGAGACCCGGTTGCAGCGTGTGTTCGGCGGCCAGGTCGCCGGCCAGGCGTTGGTCGCCGCGAGCCGAACGATGGAACCCGGGCGGTCGGTCCACTCCCTGCACGCGTACTTCCTGCGTCCCGGTGACACCAACGTGCCGATCGTCTACGACGTCGAGCGGACCCGCGACGGCCGGTCGTTCAGCACCCGGCGGGTGGTCGCCCGCCAGCACGGCCGGACGATCTTCTACCTGTCGGCGTCCTTCCATGTACCCGAGCCCGGCTTCGACCACCAGGATTCGGCGCCCACCGTGCCGCAGCCGGAACGGTGCCCGACTCTCGGCGAGGTACTGGAGAAGGTGTCCGGGCGGCCCAGCGACACCTGGGCGGAGGAGTGGGCCGCGCTGGACGTGCGATATGCCGGCGACTCCCGTCGCGGTGGCGGCGCTCCGGCCGACCCCGAGCACCCGGCCCGGGCGATGGTGTGGTTTCGCGCGGCCGGCAGACTCCCCGACGATCCGGTGCTGCACAGCTGTGTGCTCGCGTATGCCAGCGACCTCACGCTGCTCGGCGTCACCCTGGTGCCGCACAACACCTACATCGGCGCCCGGGACGTGCAGACCGCGTCGCTCGACCACGCGATCTGGTTCCACCGCCCGTTCCGGGTAGACGAGTGGCTGCTCTACGACCAGGTGGCGCCCTCGGCCTCGGACTCGCGCGGCCTGGCGACGGGCCGGGTCTTCACCCTCGACGGACGGTTGGTCGCCTCGGTCGTCCAGGAGGGCCTCATCCGACGCGTGCCGTGACTGCCGAGCGCTCGACCCTTGGCGGCATACGGCAGGCTGGGCTTCATGATTGTGGCGTTCAGCATCAGCCCGGCCGGTGCGGGCGACGACGGCAGCGTGAGCGAGGCAGTGGCGGCCGCGGTTCGGGTCGTGCGCGAGTCGGGGCTCCCCAACGAGACCAACGCGATGTTCACCAACATCGAGGGAGAGTGGGACGAGGTGATGGCCGTGGTCAAGCAGGCCGTCGACGTGGTGGCGGCGACCGCACCCCGGGTGGGTCTCGTCCTCAAGGCGGACATCCGGCCGGGCCATACCGGCGAGCTCACCGGCAAGGTCGATCGTGTCGAGCGGTTGCTCTCCGACCAGCCATGACCAGAAGGTGCCAGGCGGGAGCGCGCGGACTCACGACCAGCTGTACCGCGCCACGTCGCCGCCGGTGTCGGTGTCCTCACCACCCGCGTCCGAACCTGCCTGTAGGTCGCTGTCAGCGGGGGCGCTGACGCCTTCGTCGGTGAGTGGACGCAGGCCAGCCACCAGATCGGCGACCCGTTCCGGCCGGACGACGCGCGCCCGCACCGGTCCCGATGCCAGTCGGCGCGCGACCTGGTCGAGCGGGAGTGTCGCATCCGACGCGAGCAGGATCACGTTCCCGTAGCGCCGGCCGCGCAACTGGGACGGCTCGGCGACGAGCGCGACGTGGCGGAAGATCGTTCGTAGCGTCACCGCTTCGGCCCGGGCGACATGCTGTTCGGTGCGGTCGGCCACATTCGCGATGTACAGACCTGTCGGCGCGAGGACGCGCCCGACCTCCGCGTCGAACTCGGCCGTAGTTAGGTGACGCGGCACCTCCCGGCCGGTGAAGACGTCGCGCACCACGACGTCCTGCGATCCGTCGGGGAGCGAGGCCAGCCCGGCCCGGGCATCGGCGACCCGGAGCCGGATCCCCGCGTCCCGGCGAATGCCGAACGCCTCCCGGACCAGCTCGACCAGCGCGGCGTCCACCTCGAAGACCACCTGGCGGGAGCCGGGTCGGGTCGCCGCGACGTAGCGCGGAAGCGTACAGCCGGCACCACCGAGATGGGCGACGCGCAGCGGCCCTGCCGCCAGTTGGCCGGCGCCAGTCCGGCTGGCGGTGGACTGCCGGATGCCGCCCGGGTGGGAGGTGTCCACCACGTCGAGGATGTCGCCGATCCAGCGCACGTACTCGAACTCCAGGCGGGTCGGGTCGTCGAGGTGGACGTAGGAGCTCTGGGCGCCGTTGATCACCACGAGCCAGCCACGGGCGTCGTCCGGATCGGGGACGAGCCGCGCCGTTCCGGTCGAGACCTGGTGCTCGCCACTGAGCCGCGCTGGACCGGTCGGCGGAGCTGACCGGGCCCGGCGGGTGCGGGCGGGAGGGCGGCGGTCGGGCACAGGTCAGCGTCGCATGCCAGGCGGAATCCGTGTCCGCCCGGGGCGACGGGTGACACGACTTGTCCGAAAGAACGACACTCATCGACGCTGCCGGCCATCGGGCAAGTCGCGGACCGAGGTCAGCGCGGGAAGTGATCGACTGGTCCACCGCGTGTAAGACTGCAGGTGGCGGACGACGGGCGGACGATCCCCGGAGGTGACTGGTGCCTGGCAAGGGACGGTTCGCGAAAACCGCGGTCAGCTACGCGGTGAAGTACGGTCCACTGCTCTACGAGGCCATCAAGCACGGGCGGGAGCCGGCGCAGCGTGCGGTGCAGAAGGCGCTTGCCCGACAGGCCGACCGCAAGCATGCGCTCACCCACGCGACCACGGTGGTCGACGGCTCGGTGCTGAGGGTGTTCCACCGGGCCGAGCCGATCTGGGTGGTGTTCTCCGGTGCGACGCCGATCGAGAGCTATCCGGCGGTCGAGGCTCCGCTCACCACGGTGCTCGAACACGCCGATCTCTCTCTGCGGGTCAGGCCGGCCCCGCACGGGACGCGGCGGTTTCCCGACCTGTCCAGCCTGCCGAGCGTGCCGGAACTGCCGGGTCTGGTCCGCAAGGCCATCCGTCGGGGACCCGGTACGGGCAGCACCCGTCCACCGGCTCGTGGTCAGGACGATCCACCTCGGGACGACCAGCCGTAGCCGGCCGACATCACGCCGAAGGGGCGGCCTACGGCGGTTGGCGCAGGCGCTTGACGTCGGAGCGCCGCTTCTTCGCCGTGAGGCGCCGTTCGGTCGCACCCTTCGACGGTCGGGTGCGCCGGCGTGGCTTGGGTGGCGGCGCGATCGCCTCGTCCAGGACTGCCATCAGGCGAGCCAGCGCCGCACGCCGGTTGGCGAGCTGCGACCGGTATTCGGAGGCCGTCACCGTGAGCACACCGTCTGCCAGGCGATTGTCCAGCCGCTCGAGCGCCCGCTCGCGTTCGACCGGACCCAGCGCCGCCGACCGGGCGACGTCGTACGACACGCTCACCCGGGAGTCGGTGGTATTGACCGACTGCCCGCCAGGTCCGCCTGAACGCGAGAAGCGCCAGGACAGCTCC
Organism: uncultured Actinomycetota bacterium; assembly: GCA_963720325.1. Taxonomy (GTDB): domain Bacteria; phylum Actinomycetota; class Actinomycetes; order Propionibacteriales; family Actinopolymorphaceae; genus Thermasporomyces. Next base: position 175,621 of record CAVRFE010000007.1, read on the forward strand.
GTCTCCAGGACAGCCAGGTCGATGCCGCCTTGCTGCTCGCCGGTCGCCACACCTCGACCCTACGAGGTCGACGCGCCCCGGCCGGCCCATGGTGGCCGCCCGCCGACTCGAGCGAAGGATCGGTCAGCCCAGGGCCGGCCGGATCTTGTCGGCGTACCACGGACCGTAGACCTGGGAGTGGAATTCCGGTGCCTCCTTCTTCCACAGCGTGTCCAGCGCCGCGTAGTACTTTCTCGCCGCCTCGGTGAAGACCTCGTCCTCGATGCTCGAGGTGAACCCGTCGTTGGTCTTGTTGACCGTCTGCTCCAGCTTCGCCATCTCGCCCCGCAGGTCGCCGATCTTCCGCTCGAACGCCCAGCGGTTGATGGCGTCGTCGGAGGCGGTGCCCGACGGGCCGGGGCTCTCCTCGGCCGGGAAGAAGAGCTCCTCCGGCGGTGTCGGCGGGAGTTTCGTGCCAGCGGAGTACGCGTCGACGATCGGCTTGCCCCACGCCTCCTCCGGGCTTCCGGGCAGGTCGGTCAGGCTCTCGGCGAAGACGGGGATCATCGTGTTGGTCGGGATCATCGCCCCGCCGACGTAGCCGCCGTACACGTTGCGCAGGTCCTTGGTCGCATCGTTGATGACCTTCATCTGCGTGGTGAGACCAGGACCCATCATGTACGTGTGCAGGCCGACGGCCTTGTCGAGCACGGCGTTGTCGGCGTCCGGCCGGAACGAGATCATCGCGGCGTTGTAGCGAGCGCTCCCGTCGAAGTAGCCCTGCTCGCCGAACGGCAGCGGGATCCAGCTGACGACCTCCTCGTACGACTTGTTGTTGAGCGACACGAACTTCTGCGCGCTCGGGTCGTTCGGGCTGTGGGTGAGCGCGGCGGGGTTGCCCATCCACATCCCCACCTCGGCACGCCCGAAGGCGTCGTTGGCCTGGCCGTCGTCCATCGTGATGTCGGTGCGGACGGACCCGTCGTCGAACACCATGCCCCGGAACAGCTCGACGGTGCGGACCCAGGTGTCGGCGTGGGTGGTCCAGTCGGACCGCCAGTTCCACTTCGTGTCCGGTGCGGGGACGGACGTGAGCAGGCTGTGCGCGTTGGCGCCGAGCGGCGCCCAGAAGTTCCAGTTGACCAGGGCGATGCCCTTGCGCTTGCCGGACGTCGTCGCCTTGGCGATCTCGCGCACCCGTTCCCAGGTCCAGGTCTGGTCGAACGGGATGTCGCTGATGCCGGCCGGTTCGAGAAAGTCGCGCCGGTAGTAAAGACCCTGACCCGCGCCCGAATACTCGTACGGCAGGCCGTATCGCTTGCCGTCGATTGCCCAGAAGTCCCAGGCGGGTTTTACGACGGGGTTGAGTTTCGCGGCGAACTTGTACTTCTCGGCGAGGTCGGTGATGTCGGCCGCCAACCCCTGGACGAACGCGTTGCGGATGTTGCCGCTGCCCCAGCTACCCAGCACGTTGCCGATGAAGAGGTCCGGTGCCGTACCGCCGCCGATCGCCGCGACCAGCGCCTCGGTGTCCTGGACGTCGGCGTTGATGTGGGCGAGTTTGACGCCGGGGTTCTGCTTCAGCCAACCGTCCAGGGCGGCGGCGTACCCGCGGGAGTTGGCGTCCTTCTTCTGGGTCGCCGCCGATGGCATCACGGGGTAGGGATCGGCGCCTGGCGCTCCGCCGATCTTGACCGTCACGTCGGAGGATTTCCCTCCGCCGCCGGATGCGGACTCCTTCTGGCAGGAGGTCAGGACTCCGCCGGCCAATAGCGCACCGCCGGCGGCGAACGCGCGGAGCATGCCCCGTCGGGTGAGCATGCCCTGCATCGCCGCGGAGCGGGAGATCGTCGGCTGCGATTCGCCCATGGCTACAGCTCCCTTTCGGCTCCGCCCGGCGCGGTCGTCACCCGGGCGGTATGAGGACTTCGGGATGAGTGGTGGATCTCGGGTCGGGTGGTGCGAGGCTCGAAGCGCATGCGGGCGCCACGTCGGGTACGCCGAGGCCCGGAGGAGCCTCGGGTGACCAGGACGACCTCGAGCCGGGTCTCGCGGCCGGTCATCTCCGGCTGTCCGATGCGTTGGACGAGATGCCAGACCCCTTGGGCGCCGAGGAGTTCCTTGTCGACCCGCACGGTGGTGAGCGGCGGCGCGGCATGTGCCGCCAACTCGATGTCGTCGAATCCGACAACGGAGAAGTCCTCGGGCACAGTCAGACCGCGCTCGCGCAGGGTCGCCAGTGCGCCGAGGGCGGTGGCGTCGTTGCAGCAGAACACGGAGGTCGGCGGCTTCGGGAGGTCCAGCAGATCGTTCATCTCGGTCCGCCCGCCAGCCGGGCTCAGGCTGGTGGAGCGGACGAGTTGCGGATCGACCCGGTGGCCGGACTCGACGATGGCCCGTCGGTAGCCGCGAACGCGGTCGCGGATGGACGGGAACTCCGAGGGTCCGGCGATCATCGCGGGCACCGGATCGGTGTGTCCGAGGTCGAGCAGGTGCCTGGTCGCGAGGTACCCGCCCTGCTCGTCGTCGTTGCGTACGGAATCGATCCGGGACAGCGCCGGCCGGGTCGAACCGAGGCGGGCGGGCTCGCTGTTGTCGACGAGTACGCACGGCACGCCGGTGGCGGCGATCTCCTCGACGGTGTGGTCGGGCAGGTAGCCGACCAGGAGCAGGCCGTGCGTCTCCCGGCGCTGCACCACCAGCGGCAGCGGGTCGTCGCGTTCGATGCCGACAGTCAGCTCGTACGACAGGCTCAGGTCCAGGCTCGCGCACACCTGTTGGGCTCCCTGCAGCACGGCGGCGTAGAAGGGGTTGGTGCGCAGCCCGTGTTCCATCAGCCGGATGACGAGGCCGATCGAGCGCATGCTTTCCGGGCTGCGGTGTGGGTCCGACACGGGTCGGCGCGGACGGTAACGCAGGGCGTGAGCGGCCTGATGGACAGCGCGGCGGGCGTCGGCGGAGACGGCTGCGTTGCCGGAGAACACGGCCGATGCCGTGCCCAGCGAGACACCCGCACGCTCGGCGACCTGACGCAAGGTCGTTCGCCTCCCTGGCTGACCTGGCAGTGCCCCTCGCCCCGTTCCGGCTCGCAGACTTGTTCAGAATTGTTCAGTGAAAATTCTGACGTGATACTCGGCAACTATTCGTCCTACATCGGGCGCGGTCAAGCCCTGGTTGGCGGCCAGATCTGGGCGTACGATCTCGATTTCAGTCGAACGGATCTGAAACTTTCGCCGAACCTCGGCCGCCACGGCGGCACCGACGTCACGCCCGGAGGGGTCATGCATTCGACTGACGACAACACCTTCGACCGTCGTACGTTCGTCCAGCGGGCAGCTGCCCTGGGGCTGGCCAGTGGCCTGGCAGCGCCGGCGTCGTGGCTGTGGGAGAGGCCGGAGGCGCTCGCGGCGCCGCCCGAGGTCGATCCGTTGAGCTTCCTCGTCGGCCCTGTCCGCAACTCGTTCAGCCCCGACACCGCCCGGGTGTGGGCTGCCGACCTCAGCGAGCTCATCGACCGCGACCGGCAGCGGATCCGCAGCGCGACCGGTGAGCTCGACTGGTCCTACGCCAACGGCGTCGTGCGGGTCACCACCCCCCGCACGCAGGGAGCGTTCGGCTTCCTCGGTGCGGCCGGACCAGTCGACCTGGGCGACGTCACGGTGTCCTGTGCCAATGAGTACGCCTCCGTCGTGGTGACCTCGCTCGACGGCCTGCGGCTACGTGATTCGGGTCGCGTTCTCGTCCAGGCGGTCACCGAGGAGCAGGCGTACGGCTGGGCGGTCGACGGCGACACGATCACCGCGGTGGGCGACCATCCGGTGGGCGTCCGACAGATCGAGGCGACGGTTGCGTTCGCCCGTCGACCCGGTGGCCACGCCTATGCTCTGGACGGCAACGGCTATGTCAATCGAGGCTTGACGCTGACGTCGCAGGGCGCCGCCGCCACACTCACCCTGCCCGCCGACGCGCTCTACACGGTCGTCAGCCGCGAGCCGCTCCGCCACGACGCACCCGACGGTGAGGACATCCCGTACGTGTGGTGGGAAGGCGAAGCGCCGGCGGAGACCAACTTCCCCGCGCAGACAGAGTTCTCGCCCACCGAAGGCGAGCGGCACCTGCTGTCCGGTGGAGACTGGCTCAGCAATGCCGGGACCCGCGGCGCCGACCAGCCGGAGGCATTCGCCCGCTACGACGTCGAGGTTCCCGACACCGCCGACTACCACCTGTGGGTACGCAAGTTCTGGCACCACGGCCCGTTCCGGTGGCGGTTCGACGACGGTGCCTGGACCGTGCTCGACGACACGTTCGGGATCGCCGACAACACCTACATCCGAAGGTTCCTCGGCGCCAACTGGTTCCATGCCGGGACGGCCCGCCTCGCCGCCGGCCGGCACTCGTTCGAGCTGCGCCTGCTGGCCGGACCGGGGGAGGCGCTCACCGCCTGTTTCGACGCGTTCCTGCTCACGCCGAAGCAGTTCGTGCCACGCGGCAAGTACAAGCCCGGCGAGTTCGGCGGAGTCGCGAACGAGGGTTTCGCGCCATTCGAGCCCGGGACCGACGCGTTCGCGGCCTCGCCCATCGACCTGCGGCACCTGAACGAACGCGTCGCCGGCGAGCACGGGTTCGTGCAGGCGCGCAAGGGCCGGTTCGTTCTCGGCGACGGAACTCCGGTGCGGTTCTGGTCGGTCAACGTCGGGCCCGAGATCGTCCGCCAGGACCGGCGATCGGTCGACCACCTCGGACGCATGCTGGCCAAGCGGGGCGTCAACCTCGTCCGCGTCCACGGGCCGATCTTCGACGACGGTGCGTCCGACCTGGCTACCGTCGACGCCCACTATCTCGATCAGCTCCACTACTTCGTCGCCGCGATGAAGAAGGCCGGGATCTACGTCCACCTGAGCTTCTACTTCCCGCTGTGGGTGCAGCTCGGGTCGCAGGTCGGATTTCCGGCGTACGACACGATCGAGAACAAGACACCGTTCGCGCTGCTGCTGTTCGACCCCGACTTCCAGGCGGTGCACCGGTCGTGGGCCCGCGGGCTGCTGACGACCCGCAACCCCTACACCGGCAAGCCTCTCGGCGTCGAACCGGCGGTGGCAATCGTCGAGATCCACAACGAGGACAGCTTCTTCTTCTGGACGTTCAGCCGCGGCAACATCCCGGACGCGCATCTCGCGGTGCTGGACGAGGCTTTCGGCGCGTGGGCGGCAGACCGGTATGGATCAGCGGCGGCGGCACTCGCGGCCTGGGGCGAAGGCAGTGGAGTCGACGGCGACGTGCCGGACAGTGGCCGACTGGTCGTGCAGGAAGCCTGGATGATGACATCGGATGCCCATTCGGCCGACGGACCGATGAAGGACCGGATGCGCGACCAACGCGAGTTCGTCGTCACCCAGCAGCGGGGCTTCTATGCCGACACAATGCGCTACTGGCGGGACGACCTCGATCTGCGCGGACTCGTCGCCGCCAGCAACTGGATCACCGCGCAACCGTCCACGATGGACGCGCTCGAGCGCTACACCTACACGGCCGCAGAAGTGGTCGACCGGCACGACGCGTACTTCGGCGGCCGGCACGAAGGTTTCGGGGCCGACTACATGATCGACGTCGGGCAGACCTTCGAGGACCGCTCGACCCTGACCGAGCCGGACGCCGCGGTCGTCAAGTTCCACCGGATCGCGGGGCATCCGCAGACCGTGTCGGAGACCGGCTGGCCCAACCCCAACAGGTTCAAGGCCGAGTCGGTCGCGCTCTGGGCGGTGTACGGCGCGCTGCAGGGGATGGGCGGCGTGGAGTTCTTCGCCCTCGACCGGATCGGCTGGCAGGGGAGTCCGGGGAAGTTCACGACGATGGTGCCGAGCATCGCCGGTCAGTTCCCCGCGTTCGCGCTCGCGTTCCGGCGCGGGGACGTCCGGGAGGGCCGACCCGTCGTCGACATCACCCACTCGCTCACCGAGGCGTACGACTTCGGCACGACCCCGGTGGTCGACTGAGGGGCGAAACCGGTAGGCGGGCCACGGCGAAAGGCCGCGTTGACAGCTCCGTGGGTAGCATGCCGGCAGATGTGACGGACGGGAGATCGACTCGATGGCACCGGTGCGGCGCCCGACCTTGCGGGAGGTGGCCGCGCGGGCTGGGGTGTCTCTCGGCACGGCGTCGGGTGTCCTGTCCGAGAAGGGCTCGGCCTCGACGCACACGCGTGCCGCCGTGGTCGCCGCTGCGGAGGAACTCGGCTACACCAGGCGTCCACGGCCGCCCTCGGCCGGATCCGGTGCGCTGACCACGGCCGGCATCGTCGCCCGCGAGCTGCACTTTCCCTCGCCTGGCAACCCGTTCTACATGGAGGTGCTCAACGGCGCCCAGCGCGCCTGTGCCAACCTCGGCATCGCGCTCACCCTGGAGATGGTGGAGGAGACCGGCGACCGGGCCGGCCAGCTGCCACTCATCGTCCAGCGCCGGCAGGCACAGGGGCTGCTCGTCCTGGGACAGCTGGACAACGCCTACCTGCGCCGCCTGCTCGCCGCGGAAACTCCCTGCGTCGTGGTCGACCACTCGGTCGACGACCTGCCCGTCGACTGTGTACGCAGCGATGACGAGCATGGCGGGTACGTCGCGACGAACCACCTGCTCGACCTCGGTCACGTCGATCCCGTGCCCGCGATGATCGTGGGGATCCCGCAGCTGCGACCGATCGCCGAGCGGGTGCGGGGCTACCGGCGTGCCCTTTCCGAACGCGGCCTCCGCCCGCCGGCTCGGTACCTGCAGGAGTCGGTCGACCTGAGCTTTCCCGCCGGCCGTGCCGCGATGGAGGCGTTGCTCGACGTCCCCCACCCACCCACCGCCGTCTTCTGCTCCAACGACTCCACCGCCCTCGGAGCCCTGGAAGCCCTGCGGCTGCGTGGCATCGCCGTACCCGCCGACTTCTCGGTGATCGGGTACGACGACATGGAGATGGCGGCGCACAGCCCGCCCCCGCTCACCACCATCCACGTCGACATAGACCTGCTCGGTGCGCAGTCGGTGTGGCACCTGGTGCAGCGGGTGGCGGCGCCCAGGATGACCCGGCGGATCACCCGGCTCGGGGTGTCCCTGCTGGAGCGCGCGTCGACGGGACCCCGCCCGAGCTAGCGGAGTCGGCGGGCCAGCGAGTCGGCGGGCCAGCGAGTCGGCGGGCCAGCGAGCTAGATGATCTCGAGCCCATCGCGGTCGGGCAATGTCGGGAACGGCGCGGTCGGCAGGGTCTGGTACCAGTACGCCACCGACGCGATGTCGTCCTGCAGCGGCAGGTATCGGCCACCGGTGCGCCAGCCCAGCGCCTGCATGGTGACGCGGAGCTTGCTGCCAAACCGGATCGGGTCGGTGATGTGCCAGCGATAGAGGCTGAACCGGCTCTGGGTGGCGTTCGGGTCCTTGCCGTCGGGCAGGATGACCAGGGGCATCCCGGCGTACGGCGTGGTGAACTCGCGGTAGTTGCCCTCCACGTGGAACGCCCATGCTCCGCAGAAGTAGTCCTCGGTACCGGTACCACAGATAGTCGGCGCCTCGTCGTCGTCGAGGAACCACTTCAGCTCACCTTCACCCCACCAGCCGTTGTTGTTCACTCCCCAGGCGACGTAGGTTCCGACGAAGTGGCCCTGACCCTCGACGCCGTCGACGATCGTGTAGTCCTCCATGTACGGCAGCGGGTTGGCCCGGCGGAACTGCGCGTGGAAGTAGGCCGCGTCCTCGGGTACCTCGGTGAGCTGGTAGTTGACCTGGTAGAAGAGCACCGCTTCCTTGTCGGAGAGGTTCTCGACCGTGATGCGGCACCGTTGCCGGAAGGGCATCTGCCAGTAGGAGTTGAACCCGTTGCGGGGGTTGACGCACACCGCGAGTGAGGAGATCTGGGCGAAGGGCCCCCAGCCGGAGGCGAAGAAGTCGCCGAGAGGTGTCTCGACCGAGGGATGCTCCTGGTCGTCCCAGTAGATCCGCAGCACGAGGAAACGGATCTCGCCGGACGGCGTCATCCAGATCTGCTGGATGGAGCCGGGCCCGGCGATGTCGGCTAGTTCGAACGTCGTGCCGGCCTCGATCTTGACCGCGGGGGCCACCTTCCAGCCGGTGCCGAGGTCGCGCGCGGACTCCGCCCCGAGGCCTTCGGTGGCGAGGGCTCCCTTGCCGCGTTCACCGGTCGGGTTCTCGGCCGAGATCGACCGGGACTGTGCATCGGAGAGCCGGTAGAGGTTGGCGATGTCGACACCGAGGCCGTCGAAGCTCGAGCTCACGAGATCACTCCGTACTGTCGTCTGGTACAGCGCGTCGGGTCGCCGCACGCCGCTCGCACACTAGTGCGTCGCCGCCGCGCGAAGGTCCGCGCTGGTGCCGCTCCGTCCGATTCCGGCTCGCCGGCGAAGTCGCGTCGGTACGACATGGAAGACTCGGGCGCCATGGCATACAACGCGGCGACCGGCCGCTACGACCGCATGCAGTTCCGCCGCTCCGGGCGGGGTGGCCTCCTGCTGCCGGCGATCTCACTCGGGCTCTGGCACAACTTCGGCGACGACACCCCGCTGGAGCGCCAGCGCGCGATCCTGCGTCGGGCGTTCGACCTGGGCGTGACCCACTTCGACCTCGCCAACAACTACGGGCCACCGGCCGGCTCGGCCGAGCTCAACTTCGGCAAGCTGTTCCGGCAGGACTTCGCGCCCTACCGGGACGAGCTCGTCATCTCGACCAAGGCCGGCTACTTCATGTGGCCCGGACCGTACGGCGAGTGGGGATCGCGCAAATACCTCCTGTCGAGCCTCGACCAGAGCCTGTCCCGGATGGGTCTGGATTACGTCGACGTCTTCTACTCCCACCGGTTCGACCCAGACACTCCGCTCGAGGAGACGATGGGCGCGCTCGACGCCGCGGTCCGGCAGGGCAAGGCGTTGTACGCCGGTATCTCGTCCTATTCGCCGGAGCACACCCGCCAGGCGGCCGAGATCCTTGCCGGGCTTGGCACGCCGCTGCTCATCCACCAGCCGTCCTACTCGATGCTCAACCGCTGGATCGAGGAGGCGCTCGTCGACACCCTCGGGGAAATCGGCGTCGGGTGCATCGCGTTCTCTCCGCTGGCCCAGGGCATGCTCACCGACAGATACCTCGACGGCATCCCGGAAGGCTCGCGGGCCTCGCAGGGCAAGTCGCTCTCGCCCGACCAGCTCTCCGAGAAGAACATCGCGCACGTCCGCGCGCTCAACCAGATCGCGGGCAAGCGCGGCCAGTCCCTGGCCCAGATGGCCCTGGCGTGGGCGCTTCGGCATCCGGAGATGACGTCCGTCCTCATCGGCGCGAGCAGTGTCGGACAGCTCGAGAACAACGTCGCCGCCCTCGACAACCTCGAGTTCAGCGCCGAGGAGCTGGCCGCTATCGACGGACACGCGGTCGAGGCAGGGATCAATCTCTGGTCCAGGTCGAGCCTGGCCTGAGTCGGCGCCGCCGGCCATGGTGTCGGATTCGCCATGCCTGGGGACTACTACCTCTAGCTGGCATTCGACAGAGGCGGAGCCTTCAGGACATGTGGACGGGGATGGGAAGGCACTGGTCGGGAGTCGTGGGTGTCGTCGGAGCCGGAATCGGGCTAGGGCTCGGGTTCGCCGCCGCCGGCTGCACCGTCGGGGGCACGGCCGACGACCATGACCCGCGGCCGGCCCAGGTCCTCACCGTGGGCGTGACCCCGCAGCGCGACGCGCAGATCCTGGGCCACGTCAAGAGGGCCTTGGCACCGGCGATCGGATTCAACCTGCGGGTCGTGGAGTTCAGTGACGCCTCCGTCGCCACGCTCGCGCTGCGCGACCGGCGGGTCGACGTGGCGTTCGTACGCAACAACCCCGAGGCGTTGGCGGCCGGGGGAGGAGGCGGGGCCGACCAGGGCCTGGTCTTCGTCGCCCCGGTCTACATCGAGCCGGTCGGCATCTACTCCGGGACGGCGACCACGGTGACCGACCTCACCAAGGGTGGCCGGATCCTGATTCCCGCCGACCCGATCGGCGAAGGCCGGGCCCTCCAGTTGCTGGCCGACCAAAATGTCCTCCAGCTCCGCGTCGGCGCGGGAATGGGTGCGACGGTCCGCGACATCACGGCCAACCCCCACCACGTACGGATCGACGCCGTCACGCCCGCCCAGATGGCTCTCGGCTACGGGTCGGTCGCAGCTGTCGTGGTCGACGCCGCGACAGCCCGGCAGGCCGGTCTGCCGGACAACAGGCGCACGCTCGCCCTCGAGGGCGCAGACGGAAGTCCGTTCGCCGACGGACTGGTGGTGCGTGCCGGTGACGAGCAGGATCCGAAAATTGCCAAGCTGGCGGAGCTGTTGCGATCGCCGAACGTCAAGAGCTACATCAAACGCACCTACCGCAACGCACTGGTGCCGGCGGAGTAGCGGCCCGACCGTCACGACACAATGACGCCCACGGCGAGGGTGATCAGCGCGGCTGCCAGGACGACAGCCCCGGCACTCGTGAGCGTGTTGCCCCAGGACCAGCTGCCTGGCCGCCCGACTGCCATGTGGACGAACATGCCGCCTGACTGGGCGAGTACGCCGACGATCAGCATGACGCCGACGGCCCAGAGCTGTCCGGTACCGAGGTCGAAGCGGTCGGCGACGAGCAGGGCCGAGAGTGACATCACGAGCAGGACGCCCGCGTGCGCATGGCCGGCGCGGAAGTACGTGTTCTGGAACTCGCTCAACCGCTCGGCGGCCAGAAGCCGCAGTAGTGAGAAGCCGCCGAACATGACGGTCGGGATCGAGATCAGGATGATCGCGGTGAGGACCTTGAGAGCGGAGTCATCCATGGTGTGCTCCTTCTACTCGAGCTCGGCGTCCCCCTAGGGGAGCGCTCCGGGAATGAGCCTGAGGTCGTGACGCTCGTAAGCGCGTAGGGTGGCTCTCAGGAGGTGGCCATGCTTCGGATCCTTGTTGTGATCGCCATCGTCTGGTTGGCTCTCGCCCTGATCGGCTTCATCTTCAAGGGGCTCCTGTGGCTGGGCATCATCGCACTGGTGCTGTTCCTCGCCACGAGTGCCTGGGGATGGGTCAAGCGCAACTCGACAGGCTAGTGAAGTGAGGCTGTCCCGCCGAGCGTTGGCGGGACAGCCCCAGCCACCACGTGCCGGGCCCGGCGGGCAGGTGTTACGGCGTGATGCCGTCGGTCTGGAAGCCGATCGTGGCTGTCGCCCGGCGTACCGCGCCGACCGGATCCTGTGGCACGACGTCGTCCAGGAACGAGTAGTCCTTGGCCACATCGCCCAGGCCGGGTACGCGTTTGGCCACCTGCCACCACGCGGCGATGTCAGCCCAACCCGGCGCCGAGAGCGAACCGCCGAAGTGTTGGACGGACAACGCCGCGCACAGGTTCGCGAACCGGAGTCGGTGCAGGAGCGGCCAGCCCGCCAGGGTCGACGACACGAAACCGGCAGCGAAGACGTCTCCGGCACCCGTCGTGTCGAGCGCCTCGACGGGGAGTGCGGGGACGTCGGCATGTTCGCCCGTCTCGTTGTCCACAGCGAGCGCGCCCTTGCTGCCGCGGGTGATGACTGCCACGGGCACGCGGGTGGCCAGCCGGGACAGTGCGGCCTCGGGTGTGTCGGTCCGCGTGTACGCGAGCGCCTCGGGTGTGTTGGGCAGGAACGCGTAGCAGGCGTTCAGACGTTCCAGCAGCTCCGGCGACCACTGTTCGGTCGGGTCCCAGCCAACGTCGGCGAAGACCCGGGCGCCGCCCGCGCCGGCCCGCCGGACCCAGTCTTCGCACTCCGGTCCCAGGTCGATGAAGCAGGCACGGGTGTCGGCCGCGCCGTGCGTGCTGATCATTTCGTCGGCGCTCAGCGGCGGCTCGTGGGCGTGCGTGATCAGGCTGCGGTCGGCCTGGTAGGCGAGCGAGACGGTGACCGGGGAATGCCAGTGCGGAAACCTTCGTGACGTCGACAGGTCGACACCCTCCTGCTCGGCGAGTATGCGCCAGCAGAAGTCTCCATAGACGTCGTGCCCGAAGGCCGCGGCCAGGGACGTTCGCAGGCCGAGCCGCGCCATCGCGATGGCCAGATTGGCGGCGCCGCCGGGTGAACACCCCATGCCGTCGGTGAAGATCTCGGTTCCCGATGCCGGAGGTGCGGCGAGCCCGGTGAAGATGATGTCGAGGAACACGGTGCCCGACAAAAGCACATCGAACGGCGGATCGGCCGGGGTGCGCAACGCGGCCAGCGGATCATGGGCGGGCCCACGCCCTACAACCCTGCCGAGCTCCCATGGAGTCGTGCTGGCACCCGGGTTCGAGGGACTCGGCTGGCCGTCGGCCGTGTCCATCGACCCTCCTCGCAACGTGCGCACCACGGATGGAGACCCACCGTAGCGCGACGCCGCGCCGCGGCCGGCAGGAATGCCGAGTCGCGGCGCGGCGAAGGGTCGTGCGACTTCGTCCTGTACGAAGGTGCCGGTCTACGCGGCGTTGGGTCCGACGAGGTCGGGCTCGGCGAGCTTGCGAAGCCGGTGGAGCGCATCGCGTTCGAGTTGGCGGACCCGCTCGCGGGACAGCCCGAAGCGGTCGGCGATTTCGGCGAGCTTCCACGGCCGGCCGTCGTCGAGCCCGTAGCGCAGCCGGACGATCTCCGCCGAACGTGCGTCGAGGGTCTCGATGAGGGCGGCCAATCGCGAACTCGACTCGGCGGCGACCACGGTCTCGTCCGGCCCCGGCATGACATCGCGGGCAACCAGGTCACCCAGCGAGGTCTCGCCGTCGTCGTCGACCGTGACGTCGAGCGAGACGTGGTCTCGGCCCCAGCTCACGAGTTCCTCGACCCGGCCCTCGGCCACGCCCAGCTGTGCGGCGAGTTCGGAGTTGTCGGGCTCGCGGCCAAGCTCCCGTTCGAGCGCGCGCCGGGCTGCACCCAGTGCGTTGAGGTCCTCGACCACGTGGACAGGAAGTCGGACCACCCGTGCCTGTTGGGCGATTCCGCGAGTGATGGCCTGCCGAATCCACCATGTGGCGTAGGTGGAGAACTTGTATCCCTTGGTGTAGTCGAACTTCTCGATCGCCCGGATGAGCCCGGTGTTGCCCTCCTGGACCAGATCGAGAAGAGGGAGGCCCGACCGGCCATAGCGTCGTGCGATCGACACGACCAATCGGAGGTTGGCCTCCAGGAAGTGCCGCTTTGCCCGACGACCCTCGTCCGTCATCCAGACGAGCTCCTCGGGCGACGCTTGTGCGGGTATGCGCGTACGACTGCCGGTACGGTTGTCGGCGAGCAGGTATTCGGCCAGCTGTCCGGCCTCGATGGCCTTGGCCAGCTCGACTTCCCCAGCCGCGTCGAGCAACGGCGTACGCGAGATCTCGTCGAGATAGCGACCCACAAGGTCGCGGTCTTCGACGTAGTCCTCTGCGTGGCGACGGCGCACTGGCAAAATGAAACCCTCCCAGCTCCAGCGAGATCTCCAGCCCACCTGCGGGAGATCCGTCAATGGCTCAACGTCTCGGGTGTCCGACTGAATTCCCGATGCGGCGGGGATCATGCGGAGCCGCTGGAGTCGGACAGGAGCGGCCGAACGCTCGGGTCGGGCGATTCTGCTCAGACCACGCTCAAGTGGCCTTGTGGCGACTCAGCCGCCCTGACCTTCGTGGATCGCGCGAACCGTGTCGATCGTGTCGGCCTCGGCGGCGTTCTTGTCGCTGCGGTAGCGCAGGACCCGCGCGAACCGCAGTGCCATGCCTCCTGGGTATCGGCTCGAGTTCTGGACACCGTCGAATGCGATCTCGACGACGACCTCGGGGCGTACGTGGACAGTCCAGCGGTCGCGGCTGGTCTCGATCTCCTGGAACCGCTCGGTCTGCCAGCGGAGCAGCTCGTCGGTGAGGCCCTTGAACGTCTTGCCGAGCATCACGAAGTCGCCGGTCCGGGGATCGAGGGCGCCGAGGTGCAGGTTGGACAGCAGGCCGGTGCGGCGTCCGTGTCCCCACTCGACCGCCAGCACCACGAGGTCCAGGGTGTGGCGTGGTTTGACCTTGATCCAGGACGCGCCGCGGCGGCCGGCATCGTAGGTCGCTGCGAGTGACTTGACGACCACACCCTCGTGACCACGCTCGACCGCATCGGTGAAGAAGGCGGACGCCTCGGCGACCTCCGACGTCACCAGTCGCGGCACCCGTAGCTCGGACGGGACGAGGCGTTCGAGGGCTTCACACCGCTCGCTCCCGCTCCGACCCAGGAGGTCCTCCCCGTCGGCATGGAGGACGTCGAAGAAGAACGGCTGGACGGGTACGGCCGAGCGGAGTCTGGCGACGTCGGTGCGGCTACCGACCCGGCTGGCGGTGACCTGGAACGGGCGCGCGCGCTGGTCGGCGTCGAGCGCCAGCACCTCGCCGTCGAGCACTATCGAGGTGCCGGGGAGCGCGCTCACCGCCTCCACGACCTCGGGCAGACGCTCCGTGACCTCGTCGAGCGTCCGGGTGAACACCCGCACGGTGCCGGCGTCGCGGTGCACCTGGATGCGGATGCCGTCGAGCTTCCACTCCAGTGCGGCGGGTCCGCCGATCTTCGCCAGCGCCCCGCCGATGTCGGGGGCCGGGGACGCGAGCATCGGGCGTATCGGCCGGCCGACCTCGAGCCGGAACTGGTCGAGCACCAACGGATCGCCGGCGGCACCGACGGCGGCCGTGGCGACGGGGCCGGCCGTGCCCGCCACCATGATCGCCCGTCGGATCTCGGCCGCCGGCAGGTCGCTCGCCTTGATCACCGCGTCGACCATCACACCGTCAAGGGCGCCCTGCCGCAGCTCACCGCTGATCAAGCCGACGAGGAGGCGCTGCTCGTCGGCCGTGGCGCGTCCCCACAGGTCTGCCAGCAGGGACCGGCGGCGGGCCTGCGAGCCCGAGCCCGCCACCTGTGAGATCTCCTCGAACGCCGTGTCGACCTGGCTGACCCCCAGGGTGGGCGTGTCCGCCGGACGGGGCAGGTCGCGGAGAGCGGCATATCCGACACCTGTCCGGCGCTGGCGCAGGTCGCCGGACAGATAGGTCACGACGAGACCCACCTCGTCGGGATCCGCCGCGAGCAGGCAGTCGGCGATCGCGCGTACCTTCGCCAGCCGCGACGACGTGGCCGACACGGCGTCGGAGGCGTATGCGAGATCGGCGAAGAGCATGAAAGCATTCTGCCGGCGGCTACCGACACCGCGGCCGGCCGCTGAAGCCTCCGACGTGACGCCGGACGTACGCCTGGACGGTGATGTACAAGCTTCTCTTCGCCCTGGTGCTCAGGCGCCTGCCTGCCGAGACGGCGCACCGCCTGGCCTTCGGCCTGCTCAGGGCACTCACGGCCGTGCCCGGGGTGGGCGTCCTCGCCCGCCGGCTGCTGCTTCCCACCGACCCCGCACTCCGGGTACGGGCGCTCGGCCTGGACCTGCCTGGCCCGCTCGGACTTGCCGCCGGCTTCGACAAGGACGCCGCCGGAGTCGATGCGATGGCGGCCCTCGGCTTCGCGTACGTCGAGGTCGGCACGCTCACGGCCGAGCCCCAGCCGGGCAACACCCGACCCCGGATGTTCCGGGTGCCCGCGGATCGGGCCCTGGTCAACCGGATGGGATTCAACAACCACGGAGCCGACCTGGCCGCCCGCAGGTTGCGTCGGCGGACGACCCGCCGGCGCCCGCACGCCCCGGTGGGGGTGAACATCGGCAAGACCAAGGTCGTCCCGGCCGCCGACGCGATCGCCGACTACGTACGCAGTGCGGGAGTTCTGGCCGACGTCGCCGACTACCTCGTGGTCAACGTGAGTTCGCCCAACACACCGGGTCTTCGCGACCTGCAGGCCGTGGACCACCTCAAGCCGCTCCTGGTCGCCGTACGAGAGGCCGTCGACCGGGCCAGCCGGCAGCGCGTACCACTGTTGGTGAAGATCGCCCCAGACCTTGCCGACGAGGACATCGACGCGGTCGCGGACCTCGCCGTCGAGCTCCGGCTGGACGGCATCATCGCCACCAACACCACCATCGACCGGTCCGGTCTGCGGACTCCCGAACCCGAGGTCGACGCCATCGGTGCCGGCGGGCTGTCCGGCGCACCGTTGAAGGGGCGCGCCCTCGAGGTGCTGCGGCGGCTGCGGCTGAGGGTCGGCGAGAGCATGGTGCTCGTCGCGGTCGGTGGCATCGAGAATGCCGACGACGCCTGGGAACGCATCACCGCCGGCGCCACTTTGGTCCAGGCGTACACAGGACTCGTCTACGGCGGTCCGCTCTGGCCGCGGCGGGTGCATCGTGGACTGGTCGAGCGGGTCCGGTCGGCTGGGTACTCCACCATCACCGAAGCAGTCGGTACCTCCGACAGACCACATCCCTGAGCCGCCCGCACCGGCGGCCCAGGGATGCGCGCATGACGGTCGCGTTCCCGCCCAAGCTTCGTCCCCGCTGGGCTCCTCAGCGTCCGAAGGGGAACGGCAGTCCGTTCTGGTTCTCCTCGTCCTGCTGCGGCTGCTCCTGCTGCGGTATACGCGCGGGAGCCTTGCCCTCGTCGCTGCCGAGCGTGGCCGAGACCGTGTTGGTCTTGCCGTCCCGGACGTAGGTCACCGTCACCTCGTCGCCGGGTCGGTGTGAACGGACGACCGCAACCAGCGAGAGATCGTCGGTCACCAGTCGGTCGTCGACCTTGGTCACGATGTCGCCCCGCTGGAGACCCGCCTTGTCGGCGGCGCCGCCCGGGGTGAGGGACTGGATCGCAGCACCCTCCGACGTGCCGTCGCGGGAGGTGGCGCTGACTGGCGCGACTCCGAGCAGTGCGTGCTCCGTCTTGCCGTTTCGGATCAGCTCCTGAGCGATCGGTCGGGCCTGGTCGATCGGGATCGCGAAGCCGACGCCGATCGAACCACCCTGGCCACCCATCGACGCGCCGAGCGTGGCGATCGCGCTGTTGATTCCGACCACCTGGCCGGCCATGTTGACCAGCGCACCGCCGGAGTTGCCAGGGTTGATGGCGGCGTCGGTCTGGATCCCGTCGATGACCGACGGCTGGGTGTTGCCGTCGGACTGGGAGCCGGTCGCACTCACCGGACGGTTGAGCGCGCTCACGATGCCGGAGGTCACCGTCCCGGACAGCCCGAGCGGGGATCCGATGGCGACGACGTTCTGTCCGACCTGGAGGGCTGAGGACCTGCCGAGCTGCGCCGGCGTGGCCCCCGATACCCCCTCTGCTCGGATCACGGCGAGGTCGGTCATCGGATCGCGACCCACCACCTCAGCGGTGGCCTTCTTGCCGTCGTTGAACGTGACGCTGAGAGTTCCGCCCTGCGTGGCCGGCTCGGCGACGTGGTTGTTGGTCATGATCAGGCCGTCGCGACTGAGAACGATGCCGCTGCCGTTGCCACTGCCCTGGGACGTCGCGATCGTGATCGAGACCACACTGGGCAGGACCTTGTTGGCCACCTGCTGGACGCTGCCGACCGGGGCATTGGACGCGCTCTGCGAGATCGGGCTCTGGTCGAGAGACGTGGGCGAGGTCCAGGAAGCCTGGTCGCGGGTGAGCAGGTAGGTGGCGGCGGTACCGGTTCCGCCGCCGACCAGTCCGGCCGCCACCGCGACTGCGACCACGCTGGCGAGGCCGAGCCGACGTGGGCGCCGGCTGCCATGGCCGGACCCGGGCTGATGGGTGCCGGTGGGCTGATGGGTGCCGGTGGGCGGATGGGTGCCGGTGGGTGGGTGGGTCTGGGAGCCGCCGGGGGAACCGGGGGTCTGGCCGTACGCGTAGGGGCCGAACGGAAGCGGTCGAGTGTGCTCCTCGCCCGGGCGGGAGGCATCCGGCGGGTCGTAGGAAGGCCCGTGCGGTGGTTGGCCCGACGGCGGCTGCGGCGGTCCGTCGGGACGGCGCGGCTGACTCGGAGGTGTCGTCTCGCTCATGGTTGCCAGGTTGTCGGTACTAGCTGAGATCAGTCTGAGAGCCGACTCAGAGCTCCCGAAGAACCCCCGCGACCAATCGATCGCTTCCTCGGGGATGACTCGGTTGTTCGGGGCGTGATCACGCATGCGTGGTCATTCCCCGCAAGAGGCGGCACATATGCCCATCTCGTGGGAATCGCCACCCGCCAGGTCGCGTTCACAGCCGATCCTGCCGGGCGTCAGCCGATTCTGCCGGGCGGAGGTGGCGACGTCCAACCGTGCCTGCCGTACGCGGGCACGCCCGGCAGCCGCAGCGTCAGGAGGGCACCGCCGCCTGGAGCCGGCCCCGCGCAGACGCTGCCACCATGCCGGTCGGCTGCCTGCTTGACGATGGACAGGCCGAGTCCCGAGCCCGGCATTGTCCGGGCTTCGGCCGACCGGTAGAAGCGGTCGAACACGTGTGGGAGGTCCGCTTCGGCGATGCCTGGGCCCTGATCCGAGACCGACAGCACCCCGGCTCGGAGGCTGACGGTGACGACCCCGCCGGGCGGGCTCCACTTCGCGCCGTTGTCCAAGAGGTTGGTGACGGCACGTTCCAGCGCCTGGGCGTCACCGAAGACGGTCCATGGCTGGGCATCCACGTCGAACCGGACGCCGGGGGCTCTGCGGCGTACCCGCTCGACCGCGTGACTCACGATGTCGGCGAGGTCGACCGGCACGTGGGCGGCCGCGGGCGGGTCCTCCCGCGAGAGCTCGACCAGGTCGCCGACGAGTGCGGAGAGTTCGAAGACCTGGGCGCGGACGTCGTGCAGGAGTGCCATCCGATCGTCGGGGGAGAGGCCCGGGCGGTCCTCGCTCTGCGCGAGCAGGTCGAGGTTGGTACGCAAGCTGGTGAGAGGCGTGCGCAGCTCGTGACCGGCGTCGGCGATAAGCCGACGCTCGCGCCCGCGCGCCGCAGCCAGCGCGGACAGCATCGCGTTGAACGAGTGCGCGAGCCGGGCCAGTTCGTCACTGCCCTGCACGGGTACCGGTCGCAGGTCACCGGTCCGGGCCACATGTTCGGCGGCCGCGGTGAGTCGTTGCACCGGACGCAGTCCCGTCCGGGCGATAGCCATGCCCGCCCAGGCGGCGATGACGACGCCCGCGCCCCCCACGAAGAGCAGGACGAGCCCGAGCCGCTGGAGGACCGCCTCGGTGCCCGCTGTCGACTGGCCGAGGACGAGAGCGAAGCCGGGCGCGCCTTCGGAGGGGACGGCGACGACGCGGTAGACCCGGCCGTCCTCACCTGCCGCGGTCCGCACGCTCGTGGACAGGACGCCGCGCGCCACGCTCACCTCGCGCCGGCCCACCGGTGGGTTGAGGGGTGTGCCGTCCTGTGCCCGCGAGGTGGTCCCGGACCCGTTGGCGTTCACAAGGGCGATACGGATGTCGGCGGCGCCGAGCGCCTCCGACGGAACTCCCGCGAGGTACTGCTGGCGGCCGAGCGGACCGGCGGCCGCCGCCCGGGCCCGGTCGAGCAGGCTGTCGTCGACCTGGCGGAGCAGGGAGACCCGCACGGTGACGTACGCCGCGATCGAGACGAGCACCACGATGAGGCCGACTCCGAGGGCGGCCAGCAGGCCGACCCGGGACCGCAGGCTCAGGTTGCGTACCCGTGAGGCACGTGTCGGTAGGGCAGGTCCGACGGGCCCGGGTGATCCGGGTGTTCCGGCAGTTCCGGCAGGTGGAGGCGTGGTGCTCACGGCGGGGTGTCTCGGAGTACGTACCCGACTCCGCGGACGGTGTGGAGCAGGCGGGGCTCGCCGTCGGCCTCGGTCTTGCGGCGAAGGTAGCCGACGTAGACCTCCAGCGAGTTTGCCGACGTGGGGAAGTCGAAGCCCCAGACCTCCTCGAGGATCTGCGTACGCGCGAGGACCTGGCGCGGATGTCGCAGGAGCAGCTCCAGCAGGGCGAACTCCGTACGGGTCAGGCTGATCTGTCGCTTGCCCCGCTGGACCTCGCGGGTGCGGGGGTCGAGGGTGAGGTCGGCGTAGGACAGCTCGGAGACGTCCGTTCCCGGCGTGGACCGGCGGAGCAGGGCCCGCAACCTGGCCAGGAGCTCGTCGAGGGAGAACGGCTTGCTGAGGTAGTCGTCGGCACCAGCGTCGAGCCCGGTCACCCGGTCGGCCACGGCGTCACGTGCCGTGAGCACCAGGATGGGCAGGTCGTTGCCGGTCGCCCGGAGTGCCCGGCAGGTGGCGATGCCGTCCAGGCGCGGCATCATCACGTCGAGGATCACCGCGTCCGGGCTCTTCGCCGCGACGCTGCGGAGAGCCTCCTCGCCGTTGCCGGCGAGGTCCACCTCGTAACCGTTGAACACCAACGACCGGCGCAGGGAGTCCCGGACCCCCTGGTCGTCGTCGACGACAAGGATTCGCACGAGGTCAGTCTGCCCTTCCCACCTGAACGCACCCTGAGCACGGGGGCCTGCTGACCTGCGGTGTCGCTGCGTCCGCCGTCGGTTGCCGCTCCGCCTCAGCGACGGATCTGGAAGCCGGCGAGTCCTTCCGGCCGCTCGCGCCGGGACTCGACCTCGAGCACCCGCGCCAGCGGCGGACCGGTCCGGCACCAGTCGACCATCGCCTGGACCTGCGCGTCGCCGCCCTCGAACACCGCCTCGACCGTTCCGTCCCGACGGTTGCGTACCCAGCCGGCCACACCCAGCGAGGACGCCGACCGACGGCAGGTGTCGCGGTAGAAGACGCCCTGGACCATGCCGTGGATGACGACCCGGGTACGGACCAGTTGCGCGGTCATGCGACCAGCTTGCCCCGTCCGGCCCGTTCTGCCGAGCACCTCAGGCCGCGAGTGCTGGTCGGGAGCCGGCGACGTTGGTGGAGTAGCACCGCCAGCCGAACTCCGTTACCAGGAAGACCTCGGCTACCGGTAGGCGCAGGCGTGCGGTCTCGGCGGCCAGAGCCGTGAACCACGCCTCGTCCGCGGGCAGCCACACCACCCGCCCGGGGCGGCAGCGGACCATCGCGACGGCGTGCGTCGGCGGGGTCTCCGCCTTGTCCGGCGCGATGGAGGCGATGGCCGGCTGCAGGAGGGTGTGCGCGTGGACCTCCTCCTGTGCCGCACTGCGTTCCGGCCCGGGCGAGATCGCCTGGGTGTTGATCCATGCGGTGCGGTCGACGTACGTCCTGGACCGCCGGACCAGCGCCACGACCACGCGTCCGCCGACGAAGTGGACGTGCCGGCCGATCCGCCGGAGCAGCGTCGACGGATCGGCCGACGAGACCGGATGAAGGGACGAAACCGGACGAATGGGATGGATGGTCACCCGACCAGGGTGCCGTGTCGCGGCCGTCCGAAGCGGAGGTTATCCACAGGTAGCGGGCTGTGGACAAGCGACGGCAGAACGTACGCGGATTGCTGCATGCTTCCGTCCACCATGATCACTTCGCTTCACGGTGATCACGTCACGATGAGTCCGTCGTAGCCACCGTGATCACGTCGCCGGGACGTGATCACCCCATCTCGCGGAGGCGATGGCATGCAGCATTCGGTCGATTCGGTCGAGATGTTCCGCCTGGTCGGACACATCCGCGTCACACCACCGCTGCGCCCGTGCGAGTTCGAATACCTGACGGCCTTCGCCGAGTCCCGTCGGTGGCAACGGCCCGACGGACCATACGCCGTTCCCGACAACCCTCTCGCCGAGTGCCTCGACCCGGACCTCGACCTCCTGGCCTACGCGTCGCCCGCCGAAGGTCAGCCGGGGCTCGCGTGTCCGTGGGTCCCGGCCGACCACGGCCGGGCGATCGTGCCGCTGCACGCGTCAGCCGGTGGCAACGGCGTGCCCCCGGCCGAGGCCGCGGACTGGCTGCGGTACCTGCACGATCAGTTCTTGGGTACGCGGGCCGTCGCGGCAACGACGGGCGCGCCAGGGATCTTCGCAGGATTCGGGTTCGACCACTCACTCGACGGCGCCGCGGCTGTCTGCGGCGACCTACAGGGCACGCTGACGGTGATCCGGGTCCGGTCGAGCCGGGTGGAGGTGGAGCCGATGACGCCTGCGCCGTGAGAACGCCGGTGTGCAGATCACGTCGGTCTCGGGTGGCCGCCGGTCGACGGGTGCTGCCGTCCAGGTCAGTCGACGGACGCTGCCGTCCAGGTGAGTGGGGTGTAGGGAGCCAGCTCGGGATCGTCGGCAGCGAACGTGCGCACGGACCCTGTGCCGCCGCTCGCGGTCTCGAAGCGCACGGTGACGCGACGGAGTCCGGCGCCCCAGACCCAACCAGGCCCGTACGTCGAGTGCATCGCGTCGGCTCCTGGCGACCAGTGCCGTGATCGCGGCGGAGGCTCGATGGGGGCATCGGGATCGGCACCGGAGTCCGCACCGTCGTCGGGTCTGGAGGCGCCACCTGAGCTGCCGACTGGGCTGTCCCTGGTCTCGGCGCCGCCTCCGGTGTCGGCCCCGGAGTCGGCGGAGGACGCGAACAGGTCTCCTTGCACCCAGTCGGCCAGGCCCGAAACGCCGACACCTAGCAGCCGGACGCCGGCCGAGGTGTCGACCTCCGTGAGTAGCCGGCGAGCCAGGCGGGTGAGAGTCCGCAGGTCGTCGGTCGGGCCGGCCACGGTGGCCGACCGCGTGTGGGTCGTGAAGTCGAACAGCCGGATCTTCACGGTGACGGTCCGGCCGGACAGGCGGCCTCGGGTCAGCCGTTCGCAGACGCGTTCGGTGAGCCGGTCGACGATCACGCCGAGCAGAGCCTGGTCGGCGATGTCGTGGTCGAAGGTGTCCTCGACACTGATCGACTTCGACTCGCGATCGGCCACGACGGGCCGGTCGTCGTCGGCGCGGGCCAACTGGGCGAGCGCATGGCCGTGCGCCTTGCCGAGGATGCCGACGAGCTCGCGTTCTCCCGCCCGCTCGAGGTCGCCCACGGTGTGGACTCCGATGCGGCGCAGTCGCTCGGCGGTGGCGGGACCGACGCCGGGTATCGACGTGGCCGGCATGGGATGGAGCAGTGCGGTCTCGGTCGTGGGCGTGACCACGACCAGGCCGTCCGGCTTCCCGAGCTCGCTCGCTATCTTGGCGACGAGCTTGGAGGTCCCCGCCCCGATCGAGGCGGAGAGGCCGCCGGTGACGTCGTGCACGCGTACCTTCAGATCTCGCGCCACCCGCTCGACACCGGCAGGCGTCAGGTCAGACGTTGCGCCCGCGGCCAGATCGACGTATGCCTCGTCCAGTGACACCGGCTCGACCACCGGAGAAACTGTCCGGAGTACGTCCATCACGGCTCGGCTGGTCAGCCGGTAGACGGAGCCGCGCCCCGAAAGGAATGCGGCGTGAGGGCAGCGGGCCCTGGCCTCGGCCATCCGCATGGCCGAACGCACTCCGAACTCTCGCGCTTCGTACGACGCCGTGGAGACAACCCCGCGAGGTCCGAGCCCGCCGACGACGACCGGCTTCCCACGAAGAGACGGCTTGTCACGTTGTTCCACGGCGGCGAAGAACGCGTCGAGGTCGAGGTGGAGCACGCTCGCCTCGTTCCGCACGGGCACATCCTCGCAACCGAACGCACGATGCCGTTGGCGCGGCGTCGGGAACCTGCACCTGTGGCGAGTCGCACGGCACCGCGCTCGCCGGACACGAACTTGTCCACAGGCACCGGATCGGCGTACTTGTCCACAGGGCTGGCGCGACCCCGGCCGACCTGCGGACGACGCTGCCACCCTCGATCCATGAGCGCATCGAGCACAGACGCCCTGACCCTGCGTACGCCGGAGGATGCCCTGGCAAAGGTGCCCTTCCTCGTGGGGTTCCATCCGTCGGAGAGCCTTGTCGCCCTCGCGTTCGGACCCGATCGCCAGATCCGGTTCACGACCAGGGTCGACCTTCCGGAGGCGGGACAGCCAATGGGTTCGCATGACGAGGACCTGCACAACGCGGGCGATCTTGCGGGGCACCTGGCCCAGCTGTTCCACGGGCGCGCAGTGGCCTACGCCCTGCTGGTGGCCTACACCTCTCGACGACAACGGGCCCGACCGGTCCTGGACGAGGTCTACGCCGCCCTCGAGCACATCGGTGTCGATGTCCTCGACATCCTCGTCGCCGACGGACGGCGTTGGTGGTCAGAAGCCTGCGCGGACCGTGCCTGCTGCCCGCCCGACGGCACGCCCTATGAGCTGTCCGGTCATCCGATCACGGCGAGGTCCGTCTACGCCGGGGAAGTTGCCCTGGCGAACGAAGACGCGATGCGCCGTTCCCTGGATCCGGTCGACGGATCCGAAGGTGCCGACATGTGCGCCATGGCCAGGCGTGCCGAGGCCGAGTGGAAGAAGCAGTGTGCGACGGACACGAGGCCGGAGGCAGTGCAGGTGGAAGCCGCGGGGGCGTTGGTCGCCACGCTGGCCAGCAGGTGTGCCGCAGGTGGCTCTCCGGTGTCTGACCTGGACGTGGCTCGGGCTTGCGCACTCGTCGCAGACCGGCGTGTCCGCGATGACGTGTGGGGCCGAATGAGCCGGGGGTCCGCACCCACCGATGTCGTGGCGTGGAGCGAGCTCCTGCGTCGGGCGCCGCTGCCCTTCGACGTCGCTCCAGCGACCCTGCTCGCATTTGCGAGCTGGTTGGACGGCAACGGCACACTCGCCCGGTGCGCCCTCGATCGGGCTTTTGCGAGTGACGCCGCCTATCCGATGGCTCACCTGGTCAGACAGCTCCTTGCCGGCGCAGTCCCGCCTGACATCTGGTCGGAGTACGACGATGCCGCCTGAGACGTCCCTTTCGCTCGACAGCTCCAATAGGCACCGACCCGTGACGAATTCTGGTCACCGCAGTGACGGCCGCCCCCTTGGCGAGCGGGGATTTCGGTGCGACGCTCCCAAGAAGGTGCCTGGGGGAGGAGCGGCGATGGGCCAGGACATCGAACCCCGTGTTTTCACCCACGAGGACCGTACGCAGTTCCGCCGCAAGCTGCGGCGCTGCATGCAGGCGTACACCCAGATGATCGCCGAGTCGACGTTCGCGTCCGCCGATCCTTCGACCGGGTTCGAGATCGAGCTCAACCTCGTCGACGCGCACGCCGATCCGGCTCTCCGCAACGTCGACGTGCTCGAGGCCATCGACGACGAGGCCTTCCAGACAGAGCTCGCGCAGTACAACATCGAGGTCAACGTCTCGCCGCGGCAGCTGCGCGACGGAGCACTGAAGGACTTCGAAGATGACGTCCGTGCTCGACTCAACTCCGCCGACGCACGGGCGCGTGAGCTCGGGATACGCCTCGTGATGGTAGGGATTCTGCCGACCGTCACCGCCGGCCACATGTCGCTGGCCACGCTCTCGCCCAAGGCGCGGTACAAGCTTCTCAACGACCAGATCATCCACGCCCGCGGGGAAGACATCCACATCGCGCTCGACGGTGTGGAGGAGCTCACGATGACGACGGACACGGTTGCCCCGGAGTCCGCCTGCACGAGCACGCAGCTGCACCTGGAAGTGAGCCAGGAGTCCTTTCCGGCTTACTGGAACGCGGCGCAGGCGATCGCCGGGCCACAGGTGGCCGTCAGCGCCAACTCGCCGTTCCTGTTCGGCAAGGAGCTGTGGCGCGAGACGCGTATCAAGCTGTTCGAACAGGCGATCGACACCCGCAGCGTCGAGCTCGCCGAGCAGGGTGTCCGTCCGCGGGTGTGGTTCGGAGAACGCTGGTTGAGCTCCGTGACCGAGCTCTTCGACGAGAACATGCGCTACTTCACACCGTTGCTGCCGGTCAGCGACGACGAGGACCCGATCGACGTACTCGAGGCGGGCGGCGTCCCCAAGCTTTCCGAACTCCGACTGCACAACGGCACGATCTACCGGTGGAACCGGCCGGTCTACGACATCGCGCACGGCCGGCCGCACCTGCGAATCGAAAACCGCGTGCTGCCCGCTGGACCGAGCGTGGTGGACGTGCTCGCCAACGCGGCTCTGTACTACGGGCTGGTTCGCCGGCTTGCCGAGTCCGATCAGCCTGCGTGGTCACAGATGTCCTTCGACGCGGCCAACGAGAACTTCGACCGCGGTGCACGGAACGGTATCGGCGCCGAGCAGTACTGGCCCGGATCGGGCTGGCTCAGCGCCGGTGAACTGGTCCTCCGCAAGCTGTTGCCGCTCGCCCACGAGGGCCTGGAGAGCTGGGGAGTCGACCCCTCCCAGCGCGAACGGCTCCTCGGCGTCATCGAACAACGCTGCCTGTCAGGACAGAACGGCGCCCAGTGGCAGTCCGACGTCTTCCACCGGTTGTACGACCACGGCGGCAGATCCCGCTTCGATGCCCTGCGCGAGATGATGCTCCGCTACATCGAGTACATGGCTGCCAACGCACCGGTGCACACCTGGCCGCTCGACTGACGGCAGCACTGCTTCCTGCGCGGGCCGGACGCCACTCCCCACGGGTGGCGAACTGAGCGTCCCGGCCCGGGCCGTTGGTGCGCACACTGATCCGTCGCACCCACACCGTACGTACCGCCTTGGTGAGGTGTCGCCGCGGCGACCGTGCACCCTGCCGCGTCCGGGGCCTGGCGCGGCTGCCGGGCAACCCGGCGCCACCCGCCGAACGTCAGAACGCAACGAGGAGGTCGCCCATGTCCGATCAGCGATACGTCGAACGTACGGGTCGCCGTGCGACTCGGGTCCTGCGCTCATGGAGTTGGCAGGCCGAGGCCGCGTGTAGCGCGGAGCCGTCAGATCTGTTCTTCGGGCAGGACGGGGAGAAGCCCTTCCAGCGCGGCGACCGGGAGGAGCGTGCCCTGGAGGTCTGCGCACGATGCCCCGTTCGCGAACCGTGCCAGAGCCATGCCGTTGAGCTTCCCGAGACCTACGGCGTCTGGGGCGGTACCACCGAGGCCGGACGCCTGGCGCTTCGCCGGGCCCAGCTGGCGTCGCCCGCTGCCTAGGGCGCCCCTGCGAGGATGTGTCTCCACATCGGCAGGGGTGCCGAGATCGCAGACACGAGGGAGAAACGATGCCCAGGCCGTCGTACGTGCTGACCCCGCCCGGCGTTGCGCCGGGCTTCGGCTACAGCCAGGTGGCGTGGGGGTCCGGCCGCCTTGTCGTGGTCGCCGGGCAGATCTCCCGGGACGAGCGTGGCGAACTCGTCGGCCAGGGGGACCCGGTGGCCCAGACGCGGCAGGTCTTCGAAAACCTCCGCCTGTGTCTCGCAGCCGCCGGCGCGACCTTCGAGCACGTGGTCAAGCTTTCCTACTTCGTCACCGACGTCGCGTTCCTGCCATCGATCCGGGCGGTTCGCGACGAGTTCATCGACACCGCGAACCCGCCGGCCAGCACCGCTGTGCAGGTGGCCGCGTTGTTCGCCCCCGACTACCTCGTCGAGATCGACTCCATGGCCATCATCGACGACCAGACCTGACGAGCCAGACCTGACGAGCCAGACCTGACGAGCCAGACCTGACGAAGGCCTGACGGGCGAGGCCAGACGTCACCGAGCTTTTGTCGGCCGCCGCGGGTCACTGGCTGGCGGCGGCGCCCCGGTTGCCCGCCCGAAGTCGTGGGACGGGCACCGCCACCAGCGCGTCGACGTCGAGCCAGCCGGCGCGCGTGACTGGGTAGACCTGACCGCAAGCGGCTCCAACGATGTCGCAGCCGACCTGCCAGGCACGGCACCAGCGGCGGTCGTCCTCGACGACCTCCAGCGGTCCCGGCCGGACGACGACCAGGGCCGCGCTGGTCGCGGCCGGGACCGGCTCGCTCTGCGTCGTTCGCCCTGTGCGCAGGCCCGACCCACGGCCGGGCCGGGTCGCAGCGGGCCTGGTGAATGCTGCGTCGAGTCCGCCGACGGCGAGGTCGACGCGCAACGCGTGATCGGGCGCCGAATCCGTGGTGGCCAGGAGATCCGCACCCAACGCGCCGGCGGGCGACCCGTCAGCGGCGAGGAGCAGGACCCGGGCCGTGGTCGCGAACAGACGGCGGCGGGTTCGACCGCGCAGCCTCCAGACCTCGGCCCGGAGCAGGCGCGCGAGCTCAGGATGGCACTGGCCCGGCGCCGGGCGGGGCTCGGGAGCCACGGACATGTCAGCACTCTGCCCGACCGGCGCGCTCCTCGGCGGCCGTCATCCACAGGTACGCGTGTAGTAGCGTCCGGGACAGTCCAGCCCCACTCGGACCGGTCAGCGGGAGGTCTACCGATGGCGGCGATCGTCGTCGGCTATGTCGACAAGCCAGAGGGTCGCGCCGCTCTGCACCGCGCCGCCGTCGAGGCAAGGCTTCGACGGGCCAAGCTCGTCGTCGTCAACTCCCGAAGTGCCGCCGACGCGGTGCCGGACGAGGAACTGGCTGCGGTCCGGGCCGAACTCTCCGGCGAGGGGTTGGCACACGAGGTTCGCGATCGGGCCGACGGCCTCGAGCCGGCCGAGGACCTGATCGCCGTGGCCGACGAGGTGGCCGCGGACATCATCGTGATCGGGCTCCGCCGCCGCTCGCCCGTCGGCAAGCTGATCCTCGGGAGCAACGCTCAGCGGGTCCTGCTGGACGCGTCCTGTCCCGTCCTGGCCGTCAAGGCCGACCCGGCGAGCACCGACCGACCGAACGAACACCGACCGGACTGACTGACCGAAGCGCGATCGTTCACCGTGCAGCCACGACGGTGGGCAGTGAGGACCGAGGCATGGCGACCAACATCACCGGCATCGAAGCCGCCGATGCCGAGCTGGAGAACCCGTTCTCCCTGCTCACCGGCATGCTCCTGGACCAGCAGTTCCCGATGGAGCGGGCATTTGCCGGCCCCCACGTACTCGCCGAGCGGCTCGGCGCGTCTCTCGACCCGGCGGTCATCGCCGATTACGACCCCGAGACGTTCGTCCGGCTGTGCACCGGCCCGCCGGCGGTCCACCGTTTTCCGGGTTCGATGGCAGGACGGATTCAGGCGCTGGCCCGGATCGTCGTCGACGAGTACGACGGAGACGCCGCCCGGATCTGGACCGATGTCGCCTCGGCCGACGAACTGCTCGCGCGGTTGAAGAACCTGCCCGGGTTCGGCACGGCAAAAGCGACGATCTTCCTTGCCCTGCTGGGAAAGCAGCTAGGTGTCCGACCCGACGGCTGGGTCGAGGCGACTCGGGCGTACGGCGAGGAAGGTGTGTTCCGGTCGGTCGCGGATGTCGTCGATACGGATTCACTGGCCAAGGTTCGGGCATACAAGCAGGAGCAGAAGCGTGCCGCGAAGGCTGGGTCCTGAGCCGCCGTTGCTGAGCGGGAACGGCTGAGAGAGGGCCTGGTTTTGTGGCCGACGTATGCTGGGACATCGAGCATCCGGGCCCGAACGCGTGAGGCATCGTGCCGCAAAGTCGTCCTCCACCGCTGGCAGGTGCTGTGCGCGTGCCCGGCTGGGGGCGTGTCAGAATGCTCCCTTACCCAGGGCCCGGTGTCCCGGTCACTCTCTCCACAGGTACGACGAGAGGAAGTTCGTGTCGTCCCGCACGTCCCGGAATGCCCGACTTCTCGAAAGTCCCGAAATCCAGCAGTTGGTCGCGCACGGTCGAGACCGCGGGCATGTCACCGCCGAGGAGGTGCGCGGGGCGTGCGAGGTGGTCGGGATCGACAAGACCCAGTGGGCACACCTGCTGCGGTACCTCGGCGAGGAAGGTGTGACAGTGTCGGTGGACTCCACAGCTGAAAGCACCCGCAGGCGGGTGGTGGCCGCGGCGTCGCGACGGGCAGCGGCGGTCACCCAGAACACGGCCGTACCGACCAAAGGGACGAATTCGACGTCCAAGTCCCACGACGGCAAGAAGGACACATCGGGTTCGAAGTCGGCTACGAAGAGCGGCGCCCGGTCGGACGGGAGCAAGATCGACATGGACGCTGGACTGGAGGTCGTGCCCGACACCGCAGAGCCTCAGGTAGCCCCGTCGGGCGGTCCGGAGGCCGACAGCGGCGAAGCTGCCGCTGCCGAGCCGGACCAGCGCGGGGGAGGCGACGAGGCTGCGACAGGCGTCGCGGCGGACCGCTCCGCGACTCCGCTGACGAGCGTGTCCAAGACCGCGGCCGGGTCCAAGATCGACTCTGGGACAAACCAGTCCAAGCCGGGACAGCGAAGCGGGAGCACCAAGGCGCGCCAGAAGGCCGCCGGT
The DNA here is from genome assembly GCA_963720325.1 of uncultured Actinomycetota bacterium. Lineage (GTDB taxonomy): Bacteria > Actinomycetota > Actinomycetes > Propionibacteriales > Actinopolymorphaceae > Thermasporomyces. The sequence continues at coordinate 205,592 of CAVRFE010000007.1, forward strand.
CCGAAGGGGACGGGGCCCAAGGGCACCGGACCGAAGAGCACCGGGCCCAGGGCAGGCAAGAAGGCTGCGGCTCAGTCGGCGAAGGCGAAGAAGGCCGCCGGGGCGAAGGGTTCGGACGACGAGGAGAGCTCGCCAGAGGTCGAGGGCGAGATCGACATCGAACTCGAGGACGAGGGATTCGTTCTCTCCGAGGTCGATGACACCGACGAGCCCGAGCAGCAGGTCGTGGTCGCCGGCGCGACTGCCGACCCGGTGAAGGACTACCTCAAGCAGATCGGCAAGGTCCCCCTGCTCAACGCCGAGCAGGAGGTGGAGCTGGCCAAGCGGATCGAGGCGGGGCTGTTCGCCGAGGAGAAGCTGGCTCCAGAGATCGACTCGACGCCGAGCGACGCCGGGACCGAGCTGGAATGGATCGCCGAGGACGGCCATCGGGCCAAGGACCATCTGCTGGAGGCCAACCTCCGGCTGGTGGTGTCGCTGGCCAAGCGCTACACCGGCCGCGGCATGCTCTTCCTCGACCTGATCCAGGAGGGCAACCTGGGTCTGATCCGAGCGGTGGAGAAGTTCGACTACACCAAGGGCTACAAGTTCTCGACGTACGCGACGTGGTGGATCCGGCAGGCGATCACCCGGGCGATGGCCGACCAGGCCCGCACCATCCGGATCCCCGTGCACATGGTCGAGGTGATCAACAAGCTCGCCCGCGTCCAGCGGCAGATGCTGCAGGACCTCGGTCGCGAACCGACCCCGGAGGAGTTGGCCAAGGAACTCGACATGACCCCCGAGAAGGTCATCGAGGTCCAGAAGTACGGCCGGGAGCCGATTTCGCTGCACACCCCGCTGGGTGAGGACGGCGACTCCGAGTTCGGTGACCTGATCGAGGACTCCGAAGCGATCGTCCCCGCGGATGCGGTCTCCTTCACGCTGCTGCAGGAGCAGTTGCATGCCGTCCTCGACACGTTGTCGGAGCGCGAGGCCGGCGTGGTCTCGATGCGGTTCGGGCTCACCGACGGGCAGCCGAAGACCCTCGACGAGATCGGCAAGGTCTACGGCGTCACCAGGGAGCGGATCCGGCAGATCGAGAGCAAGACGATGAGCAAGCTCCGGCACCCCAGCCGTTCCCAGGTCCTCCGCGACTACCTCGACTAGCCCGGGCAACTGTGTCCATACCACCGACGTGCCTCGCGACACATCGCCATACCACCGCCAGCGCTCCGTTTGGCGGTCGAGCGTCAGGTGAGATAGTGATTGTCTCGTGACCCCATCCGCCAGGCCCCGTACTCCCGTCATGGCGTACGGGGTTTGCGGGTTGCCCCGACCATCGGCAGCTCGTTGCTTGCTGGGGGCTCGTCGCCGCGCCGACCGGCAAGCCCGCAGCAATGGTCAGCACAGGGCCGGTGACGTTGGCCGACACCGACCTGTCCGTACGCTGGCGCCCGACGGGGGCGACGGCGGGAGTCGAAAGGGAAGCGCGTGAGCATCGACCGAATCGAGCGGACGCCCGCCCGTGGGACCCGGCAGCGAGGACGCAAGGCCGGACGCGCCGCCGGCAAGGCGGGCAAGTCGTCGGCAGCGACGGTTCCTGCCGCGGCGACTGCGACGGCGGTCGCGGCGAGGGTGGCGGTGCCAGGAGCCGACGCCGATCCGCGTAAGGGTGCCAACGCACCCGCCAATGCTGGTCCGGGCAAAGGCGAGCCCACCGAGATCGAGCTCGAGGCCGACGGTGAGGGATTCGTTCTCTCCGAGGTCGATGACACCGACGAGCCGGAGCAGCAGGTCGTGGTCGCCGGTGCGACTGCCGACCCGGTCAAGGACTACCTCAAGCAGATCGGCAAGGTCTCGCTGCTCAACGCCGAGCAGGAGGTGGAGCTGGCCAAGCGGATCGAGGCGGGGCTGTTCGCCGAGGAGAAGCTGGGGCTCGACACCTCCGACCTGCCCTTCGACGTCCGCACGGAGCTGGAGTGGATCGCCGAGGACGGGCACAAGGCGAAGAACCATCTGTTGGAGGCCAACCTCCGGCTGGTGGTGTCGCTGGCCAAGCGCTACACGGGCCGCGGGATGGGCTTCCTCGACCTGATCCAGGAGGGCAACCTGGGTCTGATCCGTGCGGTGGAGAAGTTCGACTACACCAAGGGCTACAAGTTCTCGACGTACGCGACGTGGTGGATCCGGCAGGCGATCACCCGGGCGATGGCCGACCAGGCCCGCACCATCCGGATCCCTGTGCACATGGTCGAGGTGATCAACAAGCTCGCCAGACTGCAGCGGCAGATGCTGCAGGACCTCGGTCGGGAACCGACCCCGGAGGAGTTGGCCAAGGAACTCGACATGACCCCCGAGAAGGTCATCGAGGTCCGCAAGTACGGCCGGGAGCCGATTTCGCTGCACACCCCGCTGGGCGAGGACGGCGACTCCGAGTTCGGTGACCTGATCGAGGACTCCGAAGCCATCGTGCCGACCGACGTGGTGACGTTCGCGCTGTTCCGCGAGCAACTGCTGTCCGTGCTCGACACCCTGAGCGAACGCGAGGCCGGCGTCATCTCACTTCGGTTCGGGCTCACCGACGGGCAGCCGAAGACCCTCGACGACATCGGCAAGGTCTACGGCGTCACCAGGGAGCGGATCCGGCAGATCGAGAGCAAGACGATGAGCAAGCTCCGCCACCCGAGCCGTTCCCAGGTGCTGCGGGACTTCCTCGACTGAGGTCGCCTGGAAAGTCGCGTTCGTCGCACCACGCGACTGTACGAACACGAATGTGCCGGCCATCTGTCGATGGCCGGCACATTCGAGGTCTGGGATCTGGTGGGACCTAGGTCCCACGGTCGGTCAGTTGGATGTGTCCGGTCCGAGTCGGTTCGTCTCGTCTTGAATGTCGGTCGCGAGCTCCCGCAGCTTCTCGGAGTGCTGGCGACCATGATGTGCGCAGAACAGCAGCTCACCGCCGGACGCCAGGGACACCCGGACGTATGCCTGGGCGCCGCAGCGGTCGCAACGGTCAGCGGCCGAAAGCGGTGTGGCAACGGCAGTAGTCACGTGATCTTCTCTCCGCGTTGTCGGTGTCTCCAACTCCAGCAACATCCAACCAGGTGGAGCCTCTTCCCGCCCAACCGCGCCAGCGGTGAGGCGCTCGACACAAGCTTCACCCTTAATACGACTGGAGGCCAGCAGAGGTTCGCCGGTTGCCGCCCGAAATGTCGGAGGGCCCGGGACCTTTGACGTCGGGATGTGACCTATGGCCCCTGGCGGATGTGGCCAAAGTCACTTCGATGACGAGGGACGGCGTGGGGCCGCTCGGCTGTCGGCGGGCGTGGGTAGCCTGTGGTCGGCTCACGGCGGGACCCTGGCCCAGCCGGGTGCCGGTCCCAGCCAGCATCATCACGGTGTGCACCAACAAGACCACGGAGGGAGCCGTCCTTGTCGGCGCGGCAAGCGGATCTCGATCACTCTGGCTACACCGCCCGCCACCTCACCGTCCTGGAGGGACTGGAGGCGGTCCGCAAGCGGCCCGGCATGTACATCGGGTCCACCGACACCCGCGGCCTCATGCAGTGCCTGTGGGAGCCGATCGACAACGCCGTGGACGAGGCGCTTGCCGGCGTCTGCACCCGGATCGAGGTCGTCCTGCACGTCGACGGCTCGGCTGAGGTACGCGACAACGGACGCGGCATCCCCGTCGACATCGAGCCCCGCACGAAGCTGTCCGGCGTCGAGGTCGTGTTCACCAGGCTGCACGCCGGCGGCAAGTTCGGCGGGATCTCCTACACCGCCTCCGGCGGGCTCCACGGTGTCGGTGCCTCGGTGGTCAACGCCCTGTCGTCCCGGCTCGACGTCGAGGTCGACCGGTCTCCGGCCACCTGGGCGATGAGCTTCCGCCGCGGCGTGCCTGGCACGTTCGCCGGCGACGGCCCGACCGGATCGTTCACCAAGGCGTCCGGACTCACCAAGATCGGCCGGGTCAAGAAGGGCACCACCGGCTGCCGGGTCCGGTTCTGGCCGGATCGACAGATCTTCACCAAGGATGCGGTTTTCGGCTTCGACGAACTGGTGACCCGGGCACGGCAGACATCGTTCCTGGTGCCAGGGCTCGAACTGGTCGTCCGCGACGAGCGGCCGGCTGCCGGTGGCGACGGCCAACCGGTCGAGGAAAGCTTCCGCCACGAGGGCGGCATCACCGAGTACGCCGAGTTCCTGGCGCCCGACGAAGCGGTCAGCGGGGTGATCCGGCTACAGGGATCCGGGCACTTCACCGAGACGGTTCCGGTCCTCGACGACCAGGGAAACCTCAGCCCCGAAGACGTCGAACGGGACCTGTTCGTCGACACCGCTCTGCGGTGGGGCGTCGGCTACGAGACCGAGATCCGGTCGTTCGTCAACGTCATCGCGACGACCAAGGGCGGCACCCATGTCCAGGGCTTCGAGCGGGCTCTTGGAAAAACGATCAACGACGTCCTGAGCGGGTCGCGGCTGCTGCGGGCGGGCGAAGCCGATGTCACCAAGGACGACGTCCTGGAGGGTCTCACGGCGGTCGTGACCGTACGCCTGGACGAGCCGCAGTTCGAGGGGCAGACGAAAGAGATCCTCGGCACGCCGGCCGCGTCCCGGATCGTGGCAAACGTCGTGCAGAAGGAGCTGAAGTCGTTCCTGTCCTCGACCAAGCGCGGCGCGAAGGCCGAGGCGCGGGCGGTGCTGGAGAAGGTCGTGGCGGCGGCGAGGGCCCGGGTCGCCGCCCGCCAGCACCGCGACAACCAGCGGCGCAAGAACGCGCTGGAGTCGTCGGCTCTGCCGGCCAAGCTGGCCGACTGTCGCTCGTCCGACGCCGATCGCAGCGAGCTCTTCATCGTGGAGGGTGACTCGGCACTCGGCACCGCGAAGATGGCGCGCAACTCGGAGTTCCAGGCGCTGCTGCCGATCCGGGGCAAGATTCTCAACGTCCAGAAGGCCTCGGTCTCCGACATGCTCAAGAACGTCGAGTGCTCGGCGATCATCCAGGTCGTCGGCGCCGGTTCGGGGCGTACGTTCGACATCGACACGACGAGGTACGGCCGGATCATCTTCATGGCCGACGCCGACTCCGACGGGGCCCACATCCGTTGCCTGCTGACGACGCTGTTCTGGCGTTACATGCGGCCGCTGATCGAGGCCGGCCGGGTCTTCACCGCGGTGCCGCCTCTGCACCGGTTGGAGCTGGTGAACCCAAGGAAGGGCCAGGACAAGTACCTCTACACGTACTCCGACTCCGAATACCACAAGACATGCGTCCAGCTCGAGAAGCGCGGCGTTCGCTGGAAGACACCGCCCCAGCGCTACAAGGGGCTCGGCGAGATGGACGCCGACCAGCTGGCCGAGACGACCATGGACCCGCGACGCCGCACGCTGCGTCGCATCACGGCCGTCGGCGCCGAGGAGGCCGACCGGGTGTTCGAGTTGTTGATGGGCAACGAGGTCGCGCCACGCAAGGAGTTCCTGGTCGCAGGCGCCTACGAACTCGACGAGACACGCATCGACACGTGAGCTCTGGGCCGGCGAGCTATGCGGGCTCGTTTCCCGGCTTCCACTTCAGCGAGCAACCCATCGCCGGGCGGTGCGGTTCGGGTACCGGTTGTCCGGCGAGGACCCGCTCTACGGCATCGCGCAGCAGGTCGCCGGAGACGGGCACCTTGTTGCCAGGCGTGCTGGCGTCGAACGCTCCGTGGTAGGCCAGCGCTCGCGCGGAGTCGAACACGTACAGGTCTGGCGTACATGTCGCGCCGTAGGCACGCGCGACCGACTGGGTGTCGTCAAGCAGGTAAGGAAACTCCCAACCCGCGCGGGCAGCCTGCGCCTGCAGTGACTCCGGCTTGTCGTCGGGATAGGCCTCGACGTCGTTGCTGCAGATGGCGACGGCGGTGAGCCCGGCACCAGCGTGGTCGGCGACCAAGCGGCCAAGGGCGGACTCGATGTGCTGCACGTACGGGCAGTGGTTGCACACGAACGCCACCAGGAGTGCCGCGCCGGTCAGGTCGTCGCGTTCTACCGCGCCACCCGTGATCGCGGAGAGGCTGAAGTCGGGCGCGGGTGTACCGATCGGGATAGCGCGTGATTCGACGGCCACGGCAGGGCTCCTTCTGGGCAGGCAAGTCGTTTGGTGAGGTTACGGGTCTGGTTCGACGCCTGGAGCGGCTGCTCGGCGGAGTCGTCGTGGCCAATCATGCCCGGCTCAGCGGAGGTGTCGCATGGCGCAACGCGCCGGATTCCTTGATCATGGGAGGACGCAGGCTCGCCAACCGTACGTCCGTGCGTAGGAAGGAGCAGCCCATGTCATCCGCAGCATCGGCTGAGGTCCAACCAGACGCCGAACCCACGCTCCGCCGGGTCATCGGCCCCAAGCTTCTGGTGTTCTTCGTCATCGGTGACATCCTCGGTACCGGGATCTACGCGCTGACGGGCGCGGTGGCCGGCGAGGTCGGGGGTGCGGCCTGGTTGTCGTTCGGATTGTCCTTCATCGTCGCGATGTTCACGGCCACGTCGTACGTCGAACTCGTGGGGAAATACCCGCAGGCGGCGGGCGCGGCGCTCTACACCCAACGAGCGTTCGCGATCCACTTCCTGACGTTCATGGTCGCCTTCGCGGTCATGTGTTCCGGCCTGACGTCGGCGGGCGCGGCGTCTCGTGCGTTCAGCGGTGACTACCTCAAGGAGACGTTCTGGCCGGGCGCACCCACGCTCGTCGTCGCGATCGGGTTCCTCGTGGTCCTGGGGCTCATCAACTTTCGTGGCGTGTCGGAGTCGGTGAAACTGAACGTCGTCCTCACCTGCGTTGAGCTGACCGGCCTCGTGCTGATCATCGTGATCGGGGCGACGGCCCTGGGTCGGGGCGTCGGAGACGCGGGCAATGCGCTCGAGTTCAACACCGGTGACACCGCTTTCTCTCTCGTCATCGGCGGAGCGGCACTCGCGTTCTTCGCGCTGGTGGGCTTCGAGGACTCGGTCAACATGGCCGAGGAGACGACCGATCCGGCACGGACATTTCCACGGGCGCTGTTCGTCGGTATCACGGTCACCGGGATCATCTACATGCTGGTCGCCTTCTTCGCTACCTCGCTGGTGCCTCTCGACACGCTGGCGGACTCGACCGGCCCGCTGCTGGAGGTGATCCGCGTCGGCGCCCCCTGGTTCCCGCTCTGGGTGTTCTCGCTCATCGCTCTCTTCGCGGTGACCAACTCCGCGCTGATCAACATGATGATGGCGTCCCGCCTGGTCTACGGCATGTCGCGGGAGGACATCATTCCCGCCACGCTGGGCAGGGTTCACCCGTTCCGGCGCACCCCGTGGGTGGCGATTCTCTTCACCTCGCTGCTGGCGATCGGACTGGCGAGCTGGGCCGGCGTGTCCGACCTCGGGGGAACGACCGCACTCCTGCTGCTGTGCGTGTTCACGCTCGTCAACCTTGCGGTGCTGTTGTTGCGACGGGACCGGGTCGAGCACAAGCACTACAAGGCACCGACCGTGTTTCCGATCCTGGGCATCATCTGTTGTGCCTACCTGGCCACACCGTGGTCGGGGCGGGACCCCCAGCAGTACAAGATCGCCGGCGTCCTACTGGTCATCGGCCTGGCGCTGTGGTTGGTCAACTGGGTCGTACGTCGAGCGGCCGCCAGGAGGTCATGACCGGCTCCGCGCCGTCCGGCGGACGCCCAGCGTGGCCAGGGCGAGCACGCCGGCGATGGCCGCACACACGGCCGCGCCGGCGAAGATCGTGTGCAGCTGGACGAGTGCCGCGTCGCGCAGTGCCTCGACATGAGCGGGGCACTGCGCGGGGCTGTCGGGGCACAGATCCTGTGGCGCGGGGATGTGCTGCTGCTGGGCGAAGAAGCGGTGCAGGCCGATCGCAGTGAGTGCGGAGAGTCCGATCAGCATCCCGACCATGCGGGCGACGACCAGCAGCGCACTCGCCACTCCGTGTGTGTCGGCGCGCGTCGAGGCCAGCAAGGCCGCATTGACCGGGGCGATGGCGAGCCCGAACCCGAGACCTCCGACCACCAGCGCGATGTCGCTGCCCACACCGTCAAGGGCATCTTGACGCCATCCGGCCATCGCGACGAAAGCACCGCCGCACAGAGTCATCGCCGCGGCGGTGAGCGTGCCCGGTGCGAGCCGGCGGCTGAGCCCGCCCCCCAGGATCGCGCCGACGGGCAGCGCCACCAGGAAGCGGACGAGCACGAGCGCAGCGCCGAACTGAGACTCGGGATAGCGCGTGGCTCGAGCGAAGACCGGGATGTCGACGAGGGCGGCGATCAGCGCGGCACCGACGAAGAAGCTCACGATCAGCGCGCCCCAGGCCGGAGCCGCGGACAGAGTTCCCCGTGGCACGACCGGGTGCGAGGTCATCCGCTCGCGGATGGCGAAGCCCGCCAGGCATCCGACCGCGCCCGCGAGCAACCACGGTCCGGCGGGGGAGAGTACCTCGGTCGCCGGTTCGGCCACGGCGAAGGCGACGACGACGCCGCCGAGCGCGAGTCCGAGGAGAGCCGCCCCTGGGAAGTCGACGGCGCGCAGCAGGGACGGGACCCGTCGAATCGGCAGCAGGGGAGCGCTCGCCGTGAGCTCCCGGATGACGAACGACACCGCGAGGACGAGCGTCGCGAGACCAACCGGGGTGGCGAGCTGGGAAGTCCCGGCGAACGGGACGAACGCCAGGCCAAGCGTCACGTCGGTCGCCAGCCGCTCCGGCGAGGTGAGCGTGAGGGTCAGAGCAAGGAGGGTCAGTGCGCCAAGCACGATGCCCGCCGGGTCGGGGGGGAGGCCCCTGCCGGACCGGCCTGCGAGCCGGAGACCGACCGCGAGCAGCGCGCCGCAGCCGAGGTTGATCCAGAAGATCATCCGCCAGTCCGCGACCAGCAACACCAGGGCGCCGTACAGGGGACCGACGACGCTTCCCAGCTCCTGGACCGCGCCAACGACGCCGAGTGGAAGGCCCCGTCGCTCTGGCGGCCACAGGTCGGCGACCAGGGCGAGGGTGGCGGGGACCAGCCCGCCGCCACCGACACCCTGCAGGAACCGGCCGGCGACGACCACGCCGAGGTCGAATGAGGCGGCGGTCAGCAGCGAGCCGAGCGCGAACAGCACGAGCGAGGCGACGAGAACCGGCGTCCGGCCGACGAGATCGGACAGCCGGCCGATCAGCGGCAGCATGGCGATGTAGCCGAGGAGGAAGCCCGAGATGACCGGCGCGGCGCGTTGGAGCTCGTCGACGTCCAGCCCGACGCCCACCATGATCTCGGGGAGGGCGAGTACGACGACGTAGGTGTCGGCGGCAGCCAGGAGCACGGCCACGCAGGCGAGTGCGAGCCGGAGCTTCACCGCTGGGGTCCGATCAACGTGGCTTGGTGATGGTTGCCGGCACGTCGTAGCGATCCAGGACGACGGTGTAGGTCGTCGTGGTGCCCTTGCCGTAGAAGGGGCCACGGAAGGTGGCCTTGCGAAGCTCCGAGCCGTCGTCCGCGACGAAGAAGTTGGCCTCCAGCATCGCGGTCGGGTCGGCGACGAAGAGGATCCGGTCGACGGCCTTGGCCGGCAGCCGGGCGGATACCTGGTGAAGAACCTCCCGACCGGACCGGGAGTCGCCCACCAGCTGCACCTTGGTCGCCCGGGTCAGGAACGACGAGAGTCCATGCTGTGGATCGAGTAGATCGGCCGGGTCGGGCATGCCGAGGTCGGCCGGGTCGGTGGCGACGAACCGGTTGGTGAAGGGCAGCTCGGCATAGAGCGTGCCGTCGAGCGACACCACCTGGAGGGTGACCGCGGCGCCTGCCGTACTCAGCCGGAACCGGCCGGAGAACGACGCCGGACGCTTGGCGACACCGTCTCCGCCGACCAGGACCGCACCCGACTTGGGCAGGCCGGTGCTGGTCACCTGGAACCGGACCGTCTTGGCAGCGTCGAGCCGCTTCTTGGCCTCGACGAGCACCGCCTTCGGATCCTCCGGTTGCCCGGCACCCGTACACGCACCCAGCAGACCCGAGCCCATGCTCAGCGCCAGCAGCGCGAGCAGGAGCGGAAGTGATCGACGCACCGGCCTAGCCTGCCATGAACGGCGCGACAGAGCACCGCGATCTCCACAGGCCCGGGGCATGGCCGCGGCACCGGCCGAGCTCAGTGCAGCGGGCCTCCGACCGCGGCGATCGGCTGGCTGGCGGGTACGCCGGAACCGTCACGTTTGCCGTCCGCCGGGGGAAGGTCCACGGCCGCGCCGCTGGCCGCCGCGGCCCGCGCAGGTGCCGGTCCCGCCCAGGCGAGAAGAAGGGCGTCCTCTCCCTTCAGCAGCCGGTGGCAGCGCACACCTCCGGTGCCTCGCCCCTTGGGCGGATATTCGTCGTACGGCGTGACTTTCACCGTGCCGGCGTCGGTTCCGGGCAGCGCCGATGCCGATCCGGCGACCGTGACGACGGCGGCTTGCCGGTGGGTGCTCACCGCGCCGAAGAAGACGACGCGCGTCTGCGGACCGACCCGGATCCCGGCCATGCCACCCGCCGTGCGTCCCTGTGGCCGGACCGCCGCCGCGGCGAACCTCAACAGCTGGGCGTCGCTGGTGACGAACACGAGGTCTTCGTCGCCGGTCGACAGTTCGGTCGCCCCCACCACCGTGTCGCCGTCCTTGAGCCCGATGACCTCCCAGCTGTCCCGGTTGGACAGGTGGTCGGGCTGGACCCGCTTGACGACGCCGCTGGCGGTACCGAGGGCGATCCCCGGCGAGTCCGGCTCGAGCGAGGTGAGGCACAGTGACCGCTCGCCGGACTCCAGCGAGACGAACTCGCTCACCGGCGCACCGCCCTGCAGGTTGGGTGCGTTGGCGGTCGGCGGCAGCGCCGGCAGGTCGAGTACGCCGAGCCGGATCAGCCGGCCGCGGCTGGTCACCAGGCCCACCTGGCCCCGTGCGGTCGCGCGTACCGCCGAGACCACCACGTCGTGCTTGGCCCGCGGGCCGTCGGCGGGCAGCGGGTCGACGCCGGTCGAGCGGGCCAACAGCCCGGCCGAGGACAGGAGCGCCCAGCACGGGTCGTCGGCGACCTCGAGCGGCACGGCCGCGGTCACCGTCTGGCCGGACGACTCCAGCAGGATGGTGCGCCGCTCGGTGCCGAACGACTGGGCGATGTCTGCGAGCTCACCGGACACCAGGCGCTTGAGCAGCCGTTCGTCCTCCAGGATCGCCGTGAGGTCGCCGATCTGCTTTTCCAGCTCGGACTTCTTCTTCTCCAGCTCGATCCGGGAGAACTTCGTGAGCCGGCGCAGCTGCATGTCGAGGATGTACTGCGCCTGCCGATCGGAGAGGTCGAACACCGCGATCAGCCGTTCCTTGGCCGCCGCCGCGTCGTCGCTGCTGCGGACGATCTGGATGACCTCGTCGATGTCGATGATGGCGATCAGCAGGCCGTCCACCAGGTGCAGTTCGTCGGACGCCTTGGTGAGCCGGAACTGCGTGCGTCGCCTGGTGACGTCGTAGCGGTGGTCGAGGTAGACCTCGAGAAGCTGCTTCAGGCCGAGGGTGCGGGGCTGCCCGTCGACGAGGGCGACGTTGTTGATGTTGAACGAGTCCTCCATCGGCGTCAGCTTGTAGAGCTGTTCGAGGATCGCTTCGGGATGGAAGCCGTTCTTGATCTCGATGACGAGCTGCATGCCCCGCTGCCGGTCGGTGAGGTCCTTGAGGTCGGCGATCCCCTGCAGCTTCTTCGTCTGCACCAGGTGCTTGATCCGCTCCATGACGCGCTCGGGCCCGACGTTGTACGGGAGCTCGGTGACCACGATGCCCTTGCGGCGGGGGGTGACGTTCTCGATCCGGGCGGTCGCGCGCATCTTGAACGCACCCCGGCCGGTCTCGTAAGCGTCCCGGATGCCGGCCAGGCCGACGATCTTCCCGCCGGTCGGCAGGTCGGGTCCGGGGATGAACCGCATCAGGTCGTCGAGGCTCGCCGTCGGCTTCTTGATGAGATGCCGTAGCGCCTGCACCACCTCGACGAGGTTGTGCGGCGCCAGGTTTGTGGCCATGCCCACCGCGATGCCGTACGCGCCGTTGACGAGCAGGTTGGGCAGTGCCGCGGGCAGCACCTGCGGCTCGGTCTCGCGGCTGTCGTAGTTGGCCTTCCAGTCGACTACGTCCTCACCCAGCGAGGCCGTCATCGCCATCGCCGCCGGCGCCATCCGGCACTCGGTGTAGCGCATCGCTGCCGGACCGTCGTCCTGGGACCCGAAGTTGCCGTGGGAGTCGATGAGCGGCACCCGCATCGCCCACGGCTGCGCCATCCGAACGAGCGCGTCGTAGATCGCCGTGTCGCCGTGCGGATGGAGCTTGCCCATGACGTCGCCGACGACGCGGGCGCTCTTCACGTGCCCGCGTTCGGGAGTCAGGCCCATGTCCGACATCGTGTAGAGGATCCGGCGCTGGACCGGCTTGAGACCGTCGCGGGCATCTGGGAGGGCCCGCAGGTAGATCACCGAGTAGGCGTACTCCAGGAAGCTCGTCCGCATTTCGTCGCCGACGTCGACGTCGTGGATCTGTTCCTCGAACTCCGGTGGCTCGATCGTGCTCTTGCGGCGCGCCATACGGTCTGGGCTCCTCGTCGCTGCCTTGGATTCGTGCCTGACATGGTCGCATCCCGGCCCCGTACTCCCGCACACCGACTCGCGGGCAGCCGGCTACCGAGACGGGGCGGCGACCGGTGGCCTGGGTTGGGCCAAGATGTGCGGGTGACCACCGCTTCGCAATCCGCAGTGTCGTCGGCCGGACCCGAGGACTCCGCGTCCGGTCTCGCCGACGTCTATGCCGGCATCGAGCACGGGCGGATGCCGCCCCCGGACGGATCGCTGCGCGTCGTGGCGGAGCCGTCGCCGGGGTCGGGCGTCGTGGCCGCGTTCACCGCACACACCGTGGTCGCGGCGGACGTCCCGCCGGCCTGGGTGCACGCCCAGGTGCCCGCCGGGGACCTGTCCGCACCACTCAACCCGCCGTTCCTGTCCGAGTTGTGTGCGCGGCTCGACCGGCGGGTGAACGCGATCGACATGGTGACGCTCGCACCACCCGCGACGGGTGACCCCCCACTTCCGCTCATACCGGTCACCGACAACGATCATCCCCGGGTACGTCGGGCCCGTCGTTACCGACAGGACGTACGCGTGTGGACCGTGCCGGGCGGCGTCCTCGTCGTCGGCCGTGGCGTGGCGGGTCGCTTCGAGGCAGCCTTCGAGGTCGCACCTGACGCGCGCGGTCGGGGCCTCGGCCGGGCGCTCGCGATCTCGGCACGGCACCTCGTTCCGCCCGGGCGTGGCGTCTGGGCACAGGTGTCACCGGGGAACGCGGCGTCGGTACGCGCGCTCCTGGCGGCGGGCTACCAGCCCGTCGGCTCGGAGGCGTTGCTGGTGGCCGCGAGACCGCTGGACCCCGCGGGAGAGGTGCTCTGACGTGCTGGTGCAGGCGCGGTTCCGGGACGGCATCGCCGACGGCTCCGTTGTCCTGTTGTTCCGCAGATGGCGCAGATGTCAGGTGGTGCCCGGTCACCGCTACCGCACGGCGGCGGGGCGGATCCAGGTCGACGCGGTGGACGTCGTCGACCCGGCGGATATCAGTGACGCCGAGGCCGGGCAGGCCGGATACGACGACGCGGCGGCGCTGGTGGGCGACCTGCGAGGCACCGACGACATGCCGGTCTACCGGCTCGCGATCCGGCCGGTGCTGGGTCCGGATCCGCGCGATGTCCTTGCCGGCAACGCGATCCTGAGCGCGGACGAGCGCGCGGACCTCGACCGCCGCCTGGACCGTCTCGATCGGGCCTCGACCCACGGGCCGTGGACCAAGACCACGCTCGCACTGATCGCGAAGCGTCCGGCGGTGCGCGCAGGCGACCTCGCTGCGTCCCTGGGTCGGGAGATGCGGCCCTTCAAGGTCGACGTACGCAAGCTGAAGAACCTCGGGCTCACGCTCAGTCTGGACGTCGGCTATCGGCTCTCGCCCCGGGGCGAGGCGTACCTATCACGACGCCCGCGACGCACAGGTCGCACTCGGCGTACAGCGGACAAGGTGCGCACGCAAGACGGCCGGGCCGAGGCAAACCGGGACAGACTTCGATAGTACGCTGTGCCGCCGCCAAGGCGACAAGGTGCCGAAAACCGTTCACCACAAGGCATCCTGGGCGCTCGAGCCCGCCGCCCGGGTGTCGTGCACAGACAGTCATCGGTTTTTTTGGCCTGCCCTGACGTGTCCACGGTCGCAGGCGAGGTGTCCTGCGTTATCCGGCCGCTGACGATCGGATGCCACCGGTACTGTTATCGCGAGCTGACAGGGAGGGCCGCCTTGATGCCTGCCTCGAGCAGACGAGCATTTCTTCAACGGTCGCTCGCACTTGGGATCGGAGCACCTTCACTCGTCTCCGTACTCGCTGCGTGCACCGGTGGCGAAGGATCCCGACCCGACAACGCATCTGTCCCGGCGCGACCAGCTGGTGCGACGAGACGCTTCACCGGCCAGATCGTGGTGGCCACGCTGGACAACCCACCGGATGAAGCCAAGCAGGCACTCGCTCGCGCCTATCAGAAGCAACAACCTGGCGTCAAGATCGTGTGGCAGACGACGAACACGACCCCATCCGCCTACGCCAGTTGGCTTTCCGGCCAGCTCGGTCGGTCGAGTGTCGGTCCCGACATCGTGTCGGGAAACAGTGCGCCGCTGTTCCGCGGCTTCGTCGACCTGGACGAGTACCGAGCGCAGATAAACCCCTACACCGGACGCGCGTGGGAGGACGACTACAACTTCGCGCTCTACCGCGAGCTCAACGACGTGGGCGAACGCACGGTCATGGGTACCGACGGAGCGCGTCCGTTCTGGTACTACAACAAGGACATCTTCGGTCAGGTCGGGATCGAACCACCGGCCACGTGGAACGCACTGGTCTCGGCCTGCGCCAAGCTCAGGGCGGCCCGCAAGGTGCCGATCTCCACGACGTTCAACGGCGTCCTTCCAGAGTGGTTCGCGTCGATCTACTTCGATCAGTACCACGACAGCTGGGTGGAGAAGGTCCGCGTCCAGCCCGGTGACTGGAACTGGGACCCCGAGCTCGACGACGGGTTCGAGTTCGACACCAGAAACCCGTTGCTGCACGCCAGCTACACCTACAGTCCGCAGCGGTTCTACCGCGCGTTGAAGGACAAGGACAAGACCGTCCGCTTCGACACGCCTGCCGTCGCCGAGGTCATCGCCAACCTCGCCAGGGTGTTCCCGAAGTACGCGATCGCCGACTTCATTCTGGCCAAGGACCGCTACCAGCCATTCCTGCTCGGCAAGACGGCGATGCTGGTCGACGGCGCGTGGTCGCTGTCCGCCCTTCACCAGGACCTGCAGGGGATGACACCCGAACGCGCCGTGCAGCTCGGCGTCGACGACCACCTCGTCAAGCCCTTCGAGTGGGACGTGTTCGACTTCCCGGCGATGAACGGCCCGCTGGTCCAGTCGAAGGTCCGCT
The DNA here is from genome assembly GCA_963720325.1 of uncultured Actinomycetota bacterium. Classification (GTDB taxonomy): domain Bacteria; phylum Actinomycetota; class Actinomycetes; order Propionibacteriales; family Actinopolymorphaceae; genus Thermasporomyces. The sequence continues at coordinate 221,077 of CAVRFE010000007.1, forward strand.
CGCCGGAGGGGACGGCCGGCACCTACCTGTGCGCCGTCGACAAGGGGCCTGCCCGGACCGAGATGGTGATGGACTTCCTGATGTTCTGGATGTCGAAGCCGGGCTTCGCCGCGTTCGTGCAGGGCCAGGCCGACGCGGGGCAACTGACCCCGAGGGGACCGTCGATGGTGAGGGGCGTCCAGTATCCGACGGACATCCAGAACCTGCTGGCCAAACTGGACCCGAAGGGTGTCGTCGGCCCTGCGTACGGATCGTTCTGGGTCAACGGTGCGGGAGGAAGCACGACGCAGGGCTTCCGAAGCCTGTTCATCAGCGCGATCCAGGGCCGGATCGACTCACTCGAGTACGCGACGCAGCTACAGAAGCACGTGCAGCGCAACCTGGACGACCTGTTGAAGGCGGCCGGCCTCACCGAGGCCGACATCGCCAACCCGGCGCGGCGCCCGAGCCTGATCTGACGATCCGGACCGCCGATGTTCGTGCCACGCCGCCATGCGACTTGGTGAGAGGGTGACAGGCCAAGCCGGGCCGTGACAGGTCACGAGCGCCGGTCGGAGCCAAGGTCGAGAAACTCCTCTTGCGGTTCGCCGGCCTCCATCGCAGCCGCCGGCGGACCCGCCTTGGGACGTCGTGGCTCGCGTACGCCGCCGTCGGGAGGTCCGGCATCAGGTGGTCCCGGCTGCCCGCGGCCAGGAAGTCGCGCGCGTCGGCGCAGCCGGGAGAACAGCCCTGACCGACGTCGACTTGGAGCCGCCGTATCGGCCGGTCTGCGACGAGGTGGTGGCATCGATGTGGTCCTTCCTGATTGGTGCTGGTCGGGGTCTCATGGCCCGCTCGGTCTAGGGGGATCTGCGCAGCAGGCGCCGGCCGCCACGGCCGGCGTATCTCTTGTGGGCCGCCTGCCGGCTGACGCCGAGGGCGGCGGCGATGTCCTCCCAGGAGCAGCCCTGGTGGCGCGCCCGCCGCACCTGGATCTCGGTCTCCGCCTCCAGAGTCGCGCGCGCCGTGGCGATCGAGGCGAGTGCCCGGAGTGGCTCGTCCGCTCGGAGCGAGGCCACCAGTGTCTCCGTCATGAGTGTCAACCTAGATTGACAATGGTTGGCTGTCAACTGAGGTTGACGCCAGTGGGGCCAGAACCAGCCTGGGCCGGAACAGTCAGTGCCGGAACAGTCGGTGCCAGAGCGTGGGACAGTCAGTGCCAGAACAGTCAGTGCCAGAACAGTCAGTGCCAGAACAGTCAGGGCCAGAACGCAGAGCCGGCTACATTCGACATCGTGACGGCGACCGACCTGCCCTATCCGGCGCACTGGGAGGCCGACGTCGTACTCCGAGACGGCGGGACCGCGGTGCTCCGGCCGATCCGCCCCGACGACGCGGCCCGCCTGGTCGCGTTCTACGCAAGGGTCTCCGACGAGTCGAAGTACCTTCGCTTCTTCGCCCCGTACCCCCGTTTGTCCGAGCGGGACGTCGACCGGTTCACCCACGTCGACCACCACGACCGGGTCGCGTTCATCGTGACGGTGGGGGAGGGGATGATCGCCGTCGGCCGCTACGACCGCAGCAGCGAAGGCGAGGCCGAGGTCGCGTTCCTCGTGCAGGACGCCGACCAGGGCCGCGGTGTCGGGAGCGTGCTGCTGGAGCATCTCGCGCAGGCCGCACGCGAGAACGGCCTCGCCAGGTTCGTGGCCGAGGTCCTCCCCGAGAACGACCGGATGGCAGCCGTGTTCAGAGAGGCCGGCTACCAATTGGCCGGTGCGACGGAGGACGGCGTCACGAGGTTCGAGCTCGCGATGGAGCCGACCGCGATGAGCCTGGAGGTGATGGCGGCCCGGGAGCACCGCGCCGAGGCCCGTTCGGTCGAACGCCTGCTCACGCCAGGCTCCGTCGCCGTCGTGGGCGCGAGCCGGTCGGCGGACAAGGTGGGCCAGACGCTGGTCCGCAACCTCGTCCTCGGTGGCTTCACGGGACCGGTGTACGCCGTCAACCGAGCCGCCCGCGCGGTGGCCGGGGTTCCGGCGTACCCCAGCCTTCTCGACATCCCGGAGGACGTCGACCTGGCGGTGGTCGCGGTCCCCGCCGAGGCCGTCCACGACGTCGTGGTCGAGTGCGCGGCCAAGAACGTCCACGGTCTGGTCGTCGTCTCCAGTGGCTTCGCCGAGACGGGTCGGGAGGGTCGCGACCGTCAACGCGCCCTTGCGCGGCTGGCGCGGGCGCACGGGCTGAGGGTGATCGGACCGAGCGCGCTGGGCATCATCAACACCGACCCCGAGCAGTCGCTCAACGCGTCGCTGGCGCGGGTGGTGCCGGACCGGGGACACGTCGGCTTCTTCTGCCAGTCAGGTGAGCTCGGCACGGTGATCCTGCAGACGCTCGCGGGTCGTGGGCTTGGCCTGTCCACCTTTGTCTCGGCGGGCAACCGGGCGGACGTGTCCGGCAACGACCTGTTGCAGTACTGGGGGGAGGACCTGTCGACGGAGGTCGTCCTGCTCTACCTGGAGTCGATCGGGAACCCGCGCAAGTTCAACCGGGTGGCGCGCCGGCTGGCGATCGACAAGCCGATCGTCGCGATGCGGTCCGGGCGGTTCACACAGGGCGTACCGGTCGGCCACACGGTGCGTCGAACGTCGGTACCGCAGGCAGCGGTGGACGCGATGTTCCGGCAGGCCGGCGTCATGCTCGTCGACACCCTCGACGCCATGCTGGATGTCGCGCAGGTGCTGGCCTACCAGCCGCTGCCGGCCGGACGTGACATCGCGATCGTCGGTAACAGCGACCCGCTCGGCCTGCTCGCGGCCGATGCCGCGGCCGAGGCGGGACTCGTCGTCGTACGACAGCCACCTGCGCTCCGTCCCGAGGAGACGGCCGACGCCTACGAGCGCATTCTCCGCGAGGTCGTCGACGACGACACCGTCGACGCGGTGGTCGCCGTGTACGTCTCGCCGGTCGACGTCGACGGTGCGTCCATCGCCGACGCGATCGGGCGGGTCGCGGCCGAGAGCAGCAAGCCGATCGTGGTGACGTTCCTCGGCAGGCAGGGACTGCCGGAACCGTTGCGCAGGTACGACGAGCATGGCGTGGCCGCGCGGGGTTCGGTGCCGTCGTACGTCACACCCGAGGCCGGGGTCAGGGCGCTGGCCAAGGCGACGGCCTACGCGCAGTGGCGGAGCCGACCCCGTGGCCGCATCCCCGCGCTCGATCGGCTGGACGAGGTGGGCGCGCGGTCGATCGTCGAGGAGGTCCTAGCCGACCAGGGGAGCGCCGACCAGGGCAGTGCCGACCAGGGCAGTGCCGACCAGGGCAGTGCCGACCAGGGCAGTGCCGACCAGGCTGGCGTCGTCGAGCTCGACGGCGAGACGGTCCGTGAGCTGTTGGGTTGCTACGGCGTCGACGTGTGGCCCGACTACGCGGTCGGCAGTGTCGACGGGGCACTCGCGGCCGCCGCGGGGTTGGGCTGGGACGTGGTGCTCAAGGCCACGGCACCCCACCTTCGACAGCGTCCCGACCTCGCCGACGTGTGGCGCAACATCGCCGGCGAGGCCGAGATGCGCGAGGCGTGGACCACGATGAGCGCGACTCTGGGCGGCTCGTCCGTGGCCGGCTTCGTGGTCCAGAAGATGGCCCCGCCCGGTGTTCCCGTCGTGATCGGATGCGCCGAGGACGAGATGTTCGGCCCGATCGTGTCGTTCGGCCTGGCCGGCGTCGCGACGGACCTGCTCGGCGACCTGTCCTACCGCATCCCGCCCCTCACCGACGTCGATGTCGCCGGCATGGTCCGGGAGGTACGCGCGGCGCCGTTGCTGTTCGGGCACCGGGGCGGCGAGCAGGCCGACGTCGCGGCGGTCGAGGACCTGCTGCACCGGATGGCCCGGTTGGCCCACGCCCTGCCCGAGGTGCACACGGCCGAACTCGTACCCGTGCTCGCCGGACCCACCGGAGTGGCCGTGCTGGGCGCCAGGTTGCGGTTGGCGCCGGTCGTGCCGCAGGCCCGCACCGACTGGTACGCCCGACGCCTCACGCGGGTGTGAGCCAGGCCGCGTCAGAGGTCGGCCAGCGTGATGACCCGCTTCTCCGCGACAGAGGCGTAGGCACCGAGGATCACCTTCAGCACGTGGATGCCCTCGACCTCGGTGTTGACCGGCCGCCGCTTGTCGGTGATGCAGCCGATGAAGTCGGCGATCTCGGCAGAGAACGCCTGTACGTCCGGGAACTCCGTCGTGGTGAGGGTCCCGTCGACGGTCCGGTGGTGCAGGGTCTTGCCGTCGCTCCACAGGGTGCCGTTCTCGGCGACCACGGAGAACTTCTCGGTCACGGCCGCCGGCTGGTAGGCCCAGCTGGTGACGATGGTTCCGACGCTGCCGTCGGCGAACCGGACGAGCACCTGGGCGGAGTCCTCACCCTCCATCTGCAGGCGGTGCTTGCTCGTCATCGCCACGACCTCGGACGGCTCGGCGGTCGCGAGGTGGAGCAGGAGATAGGTGGGGTGGTAGCCCGTGTCGATGAGCTCACCGCCACCCGCCGTCTGCAGACTGCCACGCCATCCCATGTCCTTGTTGAGGCCACGGTTGAAGAAGCTGTCGGTCGTCCGCAGCTCGTAGACCTTGCCGAGCTCGCCGCCCTGGATGAGGGCGCGGGCCTTGGCCACCGGCGGCATGAACAGCTGGTTGTGCGCACACATCAGCGTCACGCCGTTGTCCTGCACGACCTTGCTGATCTTCTCGGCTTCCTCTGTGGTGATGCACAGGGGCTTCTCGCACAGGATGTGCTTGCCGGCCTCGGCCGCGGTGATGATGGCGTCGGCGTGCAGGTGGTGCGGCAGGCAGATGTCGACCGCGTCGACGCCGCCGTCGGCGATCAGGTCGTGGTAGTCGGAGAAGATCTTGGCGCCACCGACCTGTTCGGCCCGGGTGCGCGCGTTGGCCTCGGCCACGTCGGCGACCGCGGTCACCTTCGCCTGGTCGGGGATTTCCAGGTAGCCACGGACGTGCGGGTTGGAGATCCCGCCGCAGCCGATGAGCCCGACGTTCACGGTCATGTGGATGATCCTCCTCGAAGCAACTGCTGTGTTGACCGGTCGGCGCCGTGAGGCTTTCCGCGGCGGCGTTGCGCGCGGGTCACGGCCCCGGGCCGGTCAGGTCCCGATGCTGTCGATCCGCACCGGTGCGTCGATCGCGACTGAGTGGCTGGCCGCCTCCATCAGGCGGGTGAGGTCGAGCCCCTGCTCAACGTTGTCGACCGGCTTGGTGCCGGCCTCGATGTGGGTCACCCACTGGTCGAACGCCGACGGCTGGTCGTCGGGAACCGGCAGGTCGACCCACTCCTCGCCGCCCGCCCGAGCGGGGCTCCGGACGAGCAGCTTCGGCTCCGGCGTACCGAAGAGCAGGCTTCCTTGGGTGCCGTGGATCTCGAACGTGAACGGGGAGTACGTGGTGGCGAAGCCGGCTTCGACCACCGCGAGGGCACCGCCGGGGTATCGCAGCACGGCGACGGCGTTGTCCTCGACGGCGCGTCCGGTGACGTGCCCGTAACTCGCGCTCACCGATTCGGGCAGCCGGCCGAAGAAGAGCCGGGCGAGGTACATCGGGTGGCAGCCGAGGTCGATGAGGGCGCCGCCACCGCACTGCTCGTGGTCGTAGAAGTGCTCCGGCAACCATCCCTCGCCGACGGCCCCTCCGTGGGACAGCCGGGTGCGGACCAGCACGAGGTCGCCCAGCTCACCGGTCGCGAGGACGTCGCTCGCGGCCGAGGTGTAGCCGTGGTAGAGCCGAGGCAACGACAGCATCAGCGTCACTCCGGCCTTGTCGACCTCGCTCATGATCTCGTTGCACTCGCGGACCGTGAGGGCGAGAACCTTCTCGGTGAAGATGTGCTTGCCCGCGCGGGCCGCGGCGCCGATGACGTCGGGGTGGATGTTGGTGGGCGTGTCGACGATCACGCCGTCGACGTCGGAGCGGGCGAGGACGTCGGCGAGGTCGTCGTGGAAGGGGATGTCCAGCTTGTCGGCCTCGGCACGGCCCCGCGCCGGGTCCTCGTCCCAGGCCGCCACGAGCGTGGTCCCGGGGTTCTGCTGGGCCTGGCGGGCGTACCCACCGGCATGGACGTGCCAGAAGCTGAGCATGGCGAGACGAAGCATTGAAACCCGTTCTGTGATTGCGGACGGACTGGCGCACCAGGGGCGACCGGTTGCTCCCCGAATGGGCCCACACCCATTCTTCCGGTGGTTCCGGGCGTTCGGTCCAAGCCAAGTGCGGTAAGTCGGCCGGTTACGGCCGGAGCCCTGGCCGCGGCAGACTGGCTGGTACGGGAGCCGGTGCGAGGGTGCCGGCCATGGCGCTGCCGCGTCGGGAGGGCTTGTCGGTGGGCACGGTTAGCATGGCCAGGCCGTGCCGAGGCACCACCTTCCCCGACGATTCGCCCAGCACCAGCCATCGCACCACCAAGTCCCAAAATGCTTCCTGACCAGCACAGATTCTTCTAGACCGACAAGACCAGACTCGCAGAGGGACGGAACCGCCGCCGTGGCCGACCAGCTCATCATCCGAGGCGCTCGCGAACACAACCTCAAAGACATCTCGCTCGAGCTGCCGCGTGACGCGCTCATCGTGTTCACCGGTCTCTCCGGCTCCGGCAAGTCGAGTCTCGCCTTCGACACGATCTTCGCCGAGGGCCAGCGTCGCTACGTCGAGTCGCTGTCGGCCTACGCGCGACAGTTCCTCGGGCAGATGGACAAGCCCGACGTCGACTTCATCGAGGGGCTCTCGCCGGCGGTCTCGATCGACCAGAAGTCGACGTCGCGCAACCCGCGTTCGACGGTCGGCACGATCACGGAGGTCTACGACTACCTCCGGCTGCTGTACGCCCGGATCGGTCACCCGCACTGTCCGAAGTGCGGCCGGCCGATCGCGCGGCAGACACCGCAGCAGATCGTCGACCGGGTGTTGGAGCTCGACGAGGGTTCGCGGTTCCAGGTGCTCGCGCCGCTTGTCCGGGGGCGCAAGGGTGAATATCTCGACCTGTTCCGTCAGCTGACCACGCAGGGCTACTCCCGGGCGCGGGTCGACGGCACGGTCTACCCGCTCGAGGAAGTCCCCAAGCTGGACAAGCAGAAGAAGCACACCGTCGAGGTCGTGGTCGACCGGCTCACCGTCAAGGGCACTGCCAAGCGCCGGCTGACCGACTCGATCGAGACCGCGCTGCACCTCGGCGGCGGCCTGGTGACGCTGGACTTCATCGATCTTCCGGCCAAGGACCCGCACCGGGAACGGGTCTGGTCCGAGCACCTCTACTGCCCCGACGACGACCTGTCGTTCGAGGAGCTGGAGCCGCGCTCGTTCTCGTTCAACTCGCCCTACGGCGCCTGTCCCGACTGCACCGGGCTGGGCACCCGGATGGAGGTCGACCCCGACCTGGTGGTGCCCGACCCGTCGAAGTCCCTCGACGAGGGCGCGCTGTCTCCGTGGACCGGCGCGCACATGTCCGACTACTTCGGCCGGCTGGTCGAGGCGCTCGCCAGCACGATCGGGTTCCGTACCGACGTCGCGTTCGAACGCCTGCCGGCCAGGGCGCGCAAGGCCCTCCTGCACGGGTACGCCAACCAGGTCCACGTCAGCTACAAGAACCGCTACGGGCGCGAGCGTTCCTACTACACCAACTACGAGGGCGTGATCAGCTACGTCTCGCGCCGGCACTCCGAGGCGGAGTCCGACTCGAGCCGGGAACGGTTCGAGGGCTATATGCGCGAGGTCCCGTGCCCGGGGTGCGGCGGCGCCCGGCTCAAGCCGATGTCGCTGGCGGTGACGATCGCCGGCAAGTCGATCGCGGAGCTGTGCGCGCTGCCGATCGGCGACGTCGCCGCGTTCCAGCGGTCGATGGACCTGAGCCCGCGGGACAAGCAGATCGCCGAACGCGTCGTCAAGGAGATCGGGGAGCGGCTGCGGTTCCTGCTCGACGTGGGGCTCGACTACCTCACGCTCGACCGGCCGTCGGGATCGCTGTCTGGTGGCGAGGCGCAGCGGATCAGGCTGGCGACCCAGATCGGCTCCGGTCTGGTCGGCGTACTGTACGTGCTCGACGAACCGTCGATCGGCCTGCACCAGCGTGACAACCACCGGCTGATCGAGACGCTGGTGCGACTCCGCGACATCGGCAACACCCTGATCGTGGTCGAGCACGACGAAGACACCATCCGGACGGCCGACTGGATCGTCGACATCGGTCCCGGTGCCGGCGAGCACGGCGGTCAGATCGTGCACACCGGGACCGTTCCGGAGCTGCTGCGGCATCCCGACTCGATGACCGGCGCCTACCTGTCGGGGCGGCGGGAGATCCCGGTGCCCGACCTTCGGCGGCCACCGACACCCGGTCGCAAGCTCACCGTGCACAAGGCCTGGGAGCACAACCTCCGCGACGTCACCGTGGCGTTCCCGCTCGGTTGCTTCATCGGCGTGACCGGAGTGTCGGGATCGGGCAAGTCGACCCTGGTCAACGACATCCTCTACACCGCGCTGGCCAAGCAGATCTACGGCGCCCGCGACGTGCCGGGCCGGCACCAGAAGATCACCGGTACCGAGCACGTCGACAAGGTGATCCACGTCGACCAGTCGCCGATCGGACGCACTCCGCGATCCAACCCGGCGACCTACACAGGCGTTTTCGACCACATCCGCCGGCTGTTCGCGGAGACACCGGAGGCGAAGATCCGCGGCTACCAACCGGGCCGCTTCTCGTTCAACGTCAAGGGCGGCCGCTGCGAAGCCTGCGCGGGCGACGGCACGATCAAGATCGAGATGAACTTCCTGCCCGACGTCTACGTCCCGTGCGAGGTGTGCCACGGCGCGAGGTACAACCGCGAGACGCTGGAGGTCCACTACAAGGGCAAGACCATCTCCGAGGTCCTCGACATGCCCATCGAGGAGGCGCAGGAGTTCTTCGAGGCGATCCCGGCGATCGCGCGGCACCTTCGTACGCTCGTCGACGTCGGGCTGGGGTACGTCCGGATGGGACAGCCGGCGCCAACTCTGTCCGGTGGCGAGGCGCAGCGGGTCAAGCTGGCCTCAGAGCTGCAGAAGCGTTCGACAGGGCGCACGTTGTACGTCCTCGACGAGCCGACGACCGGGTTGCACTTCGAGGACATCCGCAAGCTCCTGGGCGTACTCGGCCGTCTGGTCGACCAGGGCAACACCGTGATCGTCATCGAGCACAACCTCGACGTCATCAAGACCGCCGACTGGCTGATCGATCTCGGACCCGAGGGCGGTACGCGGGGTGGCGACGTGATCTCCGAAGGTACGCCCGAGGACGTCGCGGCCGACGAGTCCAGTTACACGGGCCAGTTCCTGCGCAAGGTCCTGCCCGACTATCCCGACCAGGCCAGCCGGGTGGTCCCGGCACCCGCGAGCCCAGGTGTGGCGCGTACGTCGAAGGCCACCAACGGGTCCCGCAGGAACGCCGCGGCCTCTCGCGACGGGGCGGTGAAGAACACGACGGCACCGGTGCGGACCGCGCCGAAGAAGGCGGCATCGGCGAACGCGACGAAGAAGACCGCGACCAAGAAGTCTGCGACGAACAAGGCCGCGAGCAAGGCGGCACGGAAGACGACGGCGAATGCGGCTGCGAAGAAGGCGGTGTCGACGAGACGCGGCTGAGCGAGCGGGCGCTACACCCTTGGCGCGGTGACCTGGGCCCCGCGAGCTGCGCGCCGCGACCTGGGCGCTGACAGGCACACCGCTGGGTAGGGTCGGCAGGCATGAGCCCGTCGCAGCCTCTCGACACCAGCGTCACCGACCATCTGCTGTCCACCACCCGCTCGGTCCGTAAGCGGCTCGACCTGACCCGTCCGGTCGAGAAGTCGGTTCTGCTCGACTGCATCCGGCTGTCCACGCAGGCGCCGACGGGAAGCAACAGCCAGACCTGGCGCTGGGTGGTCGTCACCGACCAGGACAAGCGCGCCGCGCTAGGCGAGCTCTACCGGGCTGGCGGGGCGGCCTACATGGCCTCGGTCCAGCGCCAGGCCGGTGCCGGTGACAAGACAGCTGCCGGCGCGGTCGACGCGCAGCAACAGCGCGTCCTCGGCTCGGCTCGCCACCTCCTCGAGATCATCGACCAGGTACCGGTCCTGGTGATCCCCTGCATCGAGGGAAGGATCACCGAGCTCGGTCAGGCGGCCGGGTTCTTCGGGTCCATCCATCCAGCGATCTGGAGCTTCCAGCTCGCACTGCGTTCCCGGGGCCTCGGTTCGGTCTGGACGACATTCCACCTCGCCTACGAGCAGCAGGCCGCCGAGCTGCTCGGCATCCCGGCCGACGTGACCCAGGCGGCGATGCTGCCCGTCGCGTACACCGTGGGGACCGACTTCCGACCGGCGGTTCGCCGGCCCGCCGAGGAGATCACCTACTGGAACACGTGGCGTGGCTGACGGACACGTATGGTGAACCTGGCGACATCGGCGACGGAGGCGTGGATGACCGAGACGGATCTGTTGATCATCGGGTCGGGTCCAACCGGGCTGTTCGGCGCCTACTACGCAGGATTCCGCGGGTTGTCCGTCACGATCATGGACTCGCTGCCCGAGCCGGGCGGCCAGGTCAGCGCGATGTACCCCGAGAAGATGATCTTCGACATTGCCGGGTTCCCGCGGATCAAGGGCCAGGACCTGGTCGACGGCCTCGTCGAGCAGGCCGGCCAGTTCGAGCCGACCTACGTGCTCGGGCACCGTGCGGAGATGCTCGAGGACACCGGGGAGCGGGTCAGGATCCGCACGGACAAGGGCATGATCGTGGACGCCGGAGCGGTCCTCATCACGGCAGGTATCGGCACGTTCAGCCCTCGGCCGCTGCCGGTGGGTCAGGAGTACGAGGGTCGCGGCCTTCGCTACTTCGTGCCGAGGCTGGACGAACTGGCCGGGCTGGACGTCCTGATCGTCGGCGGCGGTGACTCGGCCTTCGACTGGGCGCTGAGCCTGGAGCCGATCGCCCGGTCGGTGACGCTCATCCACCGGCGGTCCCGATTTCGGGCGCACGAGCGAAGCGTCGAACGCGTGCAGGCCGGGAGCACCCGTCTATTGACGCCGTGGGAGGTCGGCCAGGTCTTCGGCGAAGACCACGTGGACGGCGTCGAGATCGTCAACAACACCTCGCACGAACGCGAACTGGTGAAGGCGCAGGCCATCGTCGCGGCGCTCGGCTTCCTCGCCGACCTGGGCCCGATGACCCACTGGGGGCTGGAGCAGCGCCACCGGCACATCGTCGTCGACTCGGCGATGCGTACCAACCTGCCCAGGGTCTTCGCGGCCGGCAACATCGTCGACTACGACGGCAAGGTCAAGCTCATCGCCACCGGCTTCGGTGAGGCGGCCACCGCGGTGAACAACGCCGTGCCGGTCATCCGCCCGGGGGCGAAGGTCTTTCCCGGCCACTCCAGCGACGCCGGCTAGCCCTGGCCAACTCCGCCGGCGGCGCCGCGGGCACTGTTGGACAGTCGCAACGCCCGGCGTCAAGGCGGGCTCAGTCGTCGATCATCTGCCGGTGACCTCGGGGGCAGTGGCCCACGGTGCAGTCGTAGAAGCCCTCGTCGAAGAGTTGTTCGCGACTCCAGTCCGCGACACAGTAGTTCAGCTCGCAGGTGCGGCAGTAGAACGGCGCCAGCTCCCAGTCCATCGCGTGGAGCAGTGCCGCATCGGGCTGCGGCGACGCCACGAGCGCTGTTATGTCGTCGCGCGATCTGGGGTCCACCGCCATCCACGACGTGCCGAGGAACCCGTCGAGGCTCACGCCGTCAGCCGATTGGTCGCGGTAGCCCAAGGGTGGGCCCAGGTTCGCGGACTGCCCCGCGGGTACCAGCCGAATCACACCTGCGACCTCGCCGCACTCGGCACAGCGGAACGCCGCTCCCTGCTCGCCGACGCGCTCCCCGTATCGGGTGATCCCCGCTGCCGTCATGCCGTCAGTCTGGCCTGGTCCAGGTCACCGGTTCCACCCGGCCGGACTCGATCGACCGGACAGCCGCCTCGGACACGGCGAGGCTGGCCAGGTTGGCCCGGCCGGAGCTCTCCGGCTCGACACCGCTCTCGATCGCGCGGGCGAACTCGGCCAGGGCGCCGGCCCGGCCGACGTACCGGACTCCGGCGAGCTTCACCGGGTCGAGCTGTTCGACCTCGGCGCCGTCTTCGCCCGCCGTCCTGGTCCCGCCAGCCCGAGAGCCGGGGAGGTGGCGCACGGTGACCACCTCGCCTTCCGTCGAACCAGCGTCGCCGCCGTTGCGGCCGGTCCAGAAGATCTCGCCCTTCTCACACTCCACGTGCCAGTCACCCGACCAGGTTGTCGGGACGCCGGGACTCACCCAGCTGCCGCGGTAGGTGACCACGGCGCCGCCGTCGAACGTGATCGTCAGGGCAGCCGACGCAGAGCTGGCGAAGGCACTCCATGGCGGGTCCGTCGGGTGCGCGAAGACCTGGACGGGCTCTCGGCCCAGCACCAGGCGCATCAGGTCGAAGTGGTGGATCGCCATGTCGTAGAGCAGCGGATGAACCAACTTGTGATGGCGGCCACCACCCGGCGGCGGCTGGTTCGACCACTTGCGGAAGTCCACCCGGACGAGTCCCACCGGACCGACGTACTGCTCGGCGACCAGCCGCGCCGCCGTGCGGGCGGCCGGGAAGAACCGGTAGTTCTGGCTCACCATCACGAGGCGGCCATGCTGTTCGGCACAGTCGACGACCGTGCGCGCGTCGGCGACGGTCGGGGCGAACGGCTTCTCGACCAGGACGTGCCGACCCGCACGCAGGGCCTGTAGAGCGAGCGGAACGTGCGCTGCGAGGGGAGCGGTGACCAGAACCGACTCGGCGTCGACGGTGTCCAGGGCGGCGTCGAGATCGGCGAAGCACTCGGCATCGGTCAGCTCGAACTGCTGCTGCGCCTTGGCGAGGGTCGCGGCGTCGGAGTCGACCACGGCGACCCGCTCGACCGTGGGCACCGCCGGCAGTACCTGGGCGCCCCAGTCCCGTCCCCATCCGCCAAGTCCCACCTGGATCAGCCGTAGCACCCGTCGCCTCCTCGTCTCAGCACCCCATCAGGGCCGCCCGATCAAGGCCACCCAATCAGGCGCACCCAATCAAGCCCACCCACGAGCGTGGGCGAGGCGGCGGAAGGTGGCGAGTCGATGCCCGATGGTGGCCACGAGATCGCGGGACGCCGGCTGTGGCAACGGGCGCGGCGGGCCAGCTTGCACGGTCCGTAGGCCGCGTTCGGGACTGGCAGGTTCGTGACTGGTTCGTGACATAACCCTGGACAGGACCCCCAGCTGTTTCGTACAAAAGCACTTTGCCCGGACAGTCGGGGCGGGGACGACGAACGGTGCGGTCATCGCGGGTGCTTCGCGGCGGCTCGCTGCGAGGCTTCCGTCACCCCTTCACGGGCGGACAGCGTTCGCATCCGACAAACGCACGAGGAGGGGCCGCGAGTGAGACGACCAGGAGTACGACGACTGGTAGCCGTCGTCTCTGCCGCGCTCATCGCCGGGGCCGGCTTCACCGGCACGGCGGGAGCGGTCGAGCAGTTGGCGACCGGTAGTGGACAGGACCGGGCGCCGTTGCTCGGTACAGAGAAGTCGACGGCCATCAACGGCCAGTACATCGTCAAGCTCCGGGACGGGGCGACAACTGCGGACCTTCGGTCGGCGCGCGAGGACGCGCAGGCCGGGGGCGGCAAGGTGCACGACACCTACTCGAAGGTCATCAAGGGCTTCGCCGCCTCGATCGAGCGGGCCGCCCTCGACGACCTGCGCGCCAACCCGGACGTGGAGTTCGTCGAGGTCGACCAGAAGGTATCGATCGACGCCACGCAGTCGCCCGCGACCTGGGGACTCGACCGGATCGACCAGCGGAGTCTCCCGCTCGACAACAGCTACACCTACAACGCGACCGGCGCCGGGGTCACCGCGTACATCATCGACACCGGCATCAGGTTCTCCCACCAGGACTTCGGTGGTAGGGCGGTCAGCGGCTTCGACGCGGTCGACGGCGGGAGTGCCGACGACTGCAACGGCCACGGCACCCACGTCGCAGGCACAGTCGGGTCGGTCACCTACGGCGTCGCCAAGGACGTCCGGTTGGTCGGCGTGCGCGTTCTCGACTGCGGCGGCAGCGGCACGGTCGCCGGCGTAGTGGCCGGCATCGACTGGGTTACCGCCGACCACCAGCCAGGTCAGCCGGCGGTGGCCAACATGAGCCTGGGTGGTGGAGCCTCGGACGCCCTGGACGCCGCGGTGGTCAACTCGATCAACGACGGTGTCAGCTACGCCGTGGCTGCCGGCAACGACAACGGCTCCGACGCCTGCGGTAGCTCGCCGGCCAGGGTCGCCGACGCGATCACGGTCGGGGCAACGGCCGACGACGACTCGCGGGCGACGTTCTCCAACGTCGGCACCTGCGTCGACATCTTCGCTCCGGGGCAGCAGATCACCTCGACCTGGAACACCGGTGACGACGCGACCGAGACGATCAGCGGTACGTCGATGGCAACGCCGCACGTGACCGGCGCGGCGGCCCTCTTCCTCGAAGGGGACCCAGCGGCGGCACCAGCCGCGGTTCGTGACGGTCTGGTCGCCGCCGGTACCCCAGACGTCGTGGGTGACCCCGGGTCGGGCTCGCCGAACGTCCTGCTCTACACCGGCAGCTGACACACCGACAGCTGACACACCTGCAGCACTGTTGAACGCGGGGCGGCACCGGAGGCGTGGTCACACGCCTCCGGTCCCGCCCCGGCTTGCCATGGACGACACTGTTCGTCATGGTCCTCCCGCGCTGGCTCTCCGTCCTCGCCGGACGTGGGCCCGGTCCTGATGCCAGGACGCGGTCCGACGTACTCGCGGCGCTCGGCGGCGAGGGTTGCCCGGTGTGCCGCACTTCGCAGGAGTCGGTCCGCCGGTGGTTCTTCGCGTACGAGAACGACACGAGGGTCGATCTTGGCGTAAGGGAACGCCTGGGACGTTCCGGCGGATTCTGCACGGCCCACACCCGCCAGCTGCTGGACTCAGGTGCCTCGACATCGTGGCTGGCGCGGTGGGTGTTCGCCGACGTGGCAGCGGCCGGTGTGCGGGACCTGGCCGGCGGGCGATCGGCCGATTCGGCGTCCTGCCCGGCCTGTGACACCGCCCAGAGGGCCACCTTCGACGCGCTGACGTCGCTCGCGGTCGGACTCAGCGATCCCGAAGCGCAGCAGCTGCTCGAGGCTGGCGACGGTCTGTGCGTCACACACGGCCTCGCGGTCATCAACCGTGCCGGGACCAGCGCCGGTCGAGGGGTCGCCACGATGCTCGAGAGCCGGCTCGGCAAGGACCCGGTCACCGCCCGGGACCACCTGGTCGGGACCGACCCCGATCTCGGCCGCCGGCGGCGGATGCGGGAGGACCGCGCCACCGCGGTGCTCGCCGCGGAGCAGGCCACGCGGACCGCTCGCGCCCTCGGAGACGTCGACCTCGTACTCGACTGGCCGTGTTGTCCGGTCTGCGCGGAGGCCGACCGGGTGGAGTGGCGCTACCTGTCCTGGCTGGCCGGAGCGGTGCCCCAGGACGCGGCGGAACAACGCGCCGACGTGACCCTGTGCCCACGGCATCTGGGCGACCTGTCGAACCAACGGCGCAGTGATGACGTGACGGGTGTCGAGCTGACCGGCGACGGCCTCCTGGTGCCGGTGGCCACGGTGATCGACCACGTGGCCGGACAGTGGCGGAGGGGCCTCCAGGCCTATCTTCAGCGCCTCGACGCAGGCGCATGGTCCTCCGAACGTGCCGCCCGGATCATCGGGCACGGTGGGACCTGTCAGCTGTGCGCGCGCCGTTCCGCGGCCGTCACCCGGCAGCTTCGACTTCTGGACCTCGTTGCCGCAAATCCGGCGTACGAGGGTCGCCTGGCCGCCGCGCACGGTGTCTGCCTCCGCCACGGGTTCGCCATGGACCTGGCGATGCCGTGGCAGCGGCTGCTCCGGGCGCGGATCGGTCTGTTGTCGTACGAACTGGACGAGGCCGAACGCAAGACCCGTTGGGACGCCCGCTGGGAGGTCCGGGGTACGGAGATGGCTGTCTGGCAGCGGGCACCCACCCTGCTCGACGGCGCGGTCCTTGGGCCCGTGCCTCCGGAGCGCGACGCGTCATGACACGCGGGTGGTCGCCGTGATGCGCAAACGGCGGTAGTCGGCCCACCAGCAGCCGTCCCGGTGGAGCTGTGGGCGCAGACGCGCGACGAGCTCGCCGACGAACGCGTCCTCGTCCGGTACGCCTGCCAGGAGGTGCCGGCCGAACATCTGGAGCCAGCCGGCCATCCCGTCGTCGCCGGTCAGTGCCGTGGGTCGGTCGAACAGCAAGGCCTGGCCGACGTCGAAGCTGGCCGACTCGAGCACACCGGCATAGGTGCCGATCGTCGGGAAGTACCAGGGGCTCTCCACGGCGCCGACGCCGAGCTCCGCCCGCAACGATTCGGCCGCCGCCCTGATGATCGCGACGTTGCCGTGGCCACCGAGCTCGGCCACGAACCGGCCGCCCGGCCGGAGTGCGCGGTGGATCGACCTCGCGGCGGCCGCCGCGTCGCGGACCCAGTGCAGTGCGGCGTTGCTCACCACGGCGTCGAACTCCGCCCTGAACGGCAGGGCCGTCGCGTCTGCCACCCGGACCGGGAGGTCCGGGAACTTCGCCAGCGCCCGTTCGACCATCTCGGCACTCGCGTCCACCCCAACGGCGTCGACACCAGCGGCGCGCAGCTGCGCCACGTGGTCGCCGGTGCCGCACCCGACGTCGAGCACCCGCTCGCCGGGCGACGCCGCCAGCAGCTCGACCACGCCAGAACCCAGGGTCGTGACGAAGTGGTGCCGGTCGTCGTACAGCTTGGAATCCCAGGTGTGCGTCGTCATTGCCCTCCGAACGCTGGCAACAGCTGGGCCGTCTCGCCGGGCTCGGCACGTCCGTCGGGCAGTGTCCAGAAGTCCCGACCGGGCCTGCTGTGCCCGGGGCTCATTGTCACAGCCCTATTGTCACCGGGCTCCACGATCACCGGCTCCAGAGGACGGCGGTCGGCGCTTCGGGCGTCAGTACGACGTCGCCGGTCCAGGACAGGAACGACTCCTGCGGCAGATAGTCGTCGCCGAGGAGGAACCCGCGTCCGATGCCGGTCACCCGGATCGTCGCGCCCGGATCGGTTCCGACCACGATGCGGTGGGCCGTGACCTCCGCGATGTCGTCGGCGGTCGTGCCGGCGGGCAGCTCCACCGTCGTCGCCTGGGTGCCGTTTCCTCGCAGTGACCAGGTGGGATCGGTGTGATGGGCGAGGTAGACGGTCTCGCCGGTGGTCAGCCGCACGCCGAGCGACAGTCCCGCCCAGTTGGAACCTCCCGGGTCACCGGTGGTCGTGCGCTGCACGGTGGCGTACAGGTAGTTGCGTTGGTCGCTCACCTCAGGCGTCGCGGGGGAGTCGGGGGAGGGCGCTTCGACCTTGCCCTCCCGGATCAGCTCCTTCGCCATCACGAGGTAGGTCCACGGGTTGGCGTCCATCAGGTGCTCGCGAGCCTTGCCGGCGGGGAGGACCTGCAGCGCCGACGGGAAGAACCGCATCGGGTTGTCGACGACGTCGCACATGTTGTTGTTGGACGTACACGTTTGCAACCGTGGGTGGTCGCCGTCGTAGCTGCCCTGGAACGGCAGGGTCTGGTGGTTGGGGGCCTGGTAGATCTCGGTGCCGGGTACGCGTTCACCGTTGGCGTCGATGTCCACCGCGTAGATCCACTCGATGTCTGTCGTCCGACCCCACCGGGCCATCAGGGCCGGACTGTTCGTACCGCCGTCCTCGTTGCTCCACACGACCGAGTAGACGAGCTGGGTCTGCCCGGGCGTCGTCGACGCCCGTTCCTCGTGCCACGCGACGAGTGGTGTGTCGGTGACCGCGTTCTGGTTGGCGTCGCCGAGGTCGGCGAGGTTGCGTCCGTGCACGATCGGCGCGTAGCGCAGGGCGGCGTACGTGGGATCGCCCGGTGGGTAGGTCGTTTCGGCCAGCCGGGAGATCGTCACCTTGGTGGCCGCGGCGGCCGACCGCTCGTCGGCGAACGCCAGCCGGACCTTGTGGAGGCCACGGCTGAGTTGCCCGAGCGCGACCTGCTGGTCCTGGGGTGCCGCGCCGGTGACCACGACGTCGGTGGCGTAGTGCCCGTCGACGTACACCGAGACCACCGCCGACTCCTGGCCCTTCACCGCCCAGTCGGTGCCGGGTGCCGCGGCCCGCAGGTCGAGCAGCGTCTCGCCCGATCGGCGCAGGAGGACCGGCACCACGACGTCGCGACCATCGCGTTCCACGACGTACGACCGGTCCGGCCTTGCCTGCGTGCTGGCGGCGTCCACCGGACGTGCCGGGGCGCCGAAAGCGGTCGGTGACGAGCCGAGTAGGACGGCGGACGAGGCGACTGTGGCGGTGACGGCGACAAGTCGACGCAGACGCATGGAGGTTCCTCCGTGGGCGCGGCAGGGTCCGGCGGCTGGCTCGAACCCGACGATCACCCTGCGCGGAATAGCGTTCCAGGTCAAGGGACAGCGACCCAACAGCGCACCAACGCTTCGGGCGGCTACCGTGAACCGACGTGAGTTCCTCAGACCAGACGACCGAACCCGCGACGCTGTCCGGCGTGGGCGACTCCGGCGACGACCGGCTGCTCGGCCGGACCTACCGCACCCTCACTATCGGCATCGTCACCTTGATCCTGCTGGTCGCCTTCGAGGCGATGGCGGTGAGCACGATCATGCCGGTGACGGTCCGCGAGCTCGACGGTCTGCCGCTGTACGCCTGGGGTTTTTCCGGCTTCATGACCGCGAGCATGTTCGCCACCATCCTGGCCGGCGAGGTCTGCGACCGGGTCGGGCCGGTGCTGCCGTTCGTCGGGGGCGTCGCCTTGTTCACGGTCGGACTCGTCGTCGCCGGAGCCGCGCCGACGATGCCGGTGTTCGTCGCTGGCCGGATGGTCCAGGGCCTTGGTGGCGGCGCGCTCGTCGTCACGCTCTACGTCATCGTGGGGCGCGCGTTTCCGCCCGAGCTGCGGCCGCGGGTGTTCGCCGCGATCTCCAGTGCCTGGGTCCTCCCGTCGATCGTCGGGCCCGTGGTCGCCGGAACGGTGACAGAGCATGCGACCTGGCGCCTGGTCTTCCTCGGCCTGGTGCCGCTGGCCGTCGGTCCGCTGCTGCTGGTGCTGCCGAAGCTACGTGGGCTTCCGACGGTCGAGCCGTCCGGACGCCGGTACGGGCGCAAGCGGAGGGCGTTGGGCGCCGCGGTCGGCATCGGCCTGCTCCAGTACGCGGGGCAGGACCTGACGTGGTGGAGCCTCGTCGCACTCGCCGCCGGCCTCGCGCTGGTGTTCGTGAGCCTGCCCCGGCTGCTGCCACCCGGGACCTTGCGGTTTGCCCGGGGAATCCCCACCGTCGTCGCGCTGCGTGGCGTCTTCGCGGGTGCGTTCTTCGGAGCCCAGGCGTTCATCCCGCTGATGCTGGTCGAGCACCGGGGACTCTCGACCACTCTCGCCGGGCTGGTGCTCACAGTCGGCGCGCTCGGCTGGTCGTCCGGTGCGTGGTGGCAGGGGCGAAAGGGCCTGCGGACCTCCCGAACGCGCCTGATCCGGGCCGGTGCCGTACTCGTGACCGTCGGCCTGGTGCTCGCTCTGGTCGCCGTCTTCCCCGCGGTACCCGTGTGGGTGATCGGTGTGGGCAGCGTTGTGTCCGGGCTGGGAATGGGACTCTCGCTCGCCAGCCTGTCGGTGCTGCTCCTGGCCTACACCCCGACGCAGGAGCAGGGGGCCGCGGGCGCCGCGTCGATGATGGCCGACGCGCTCGGCAACGTGGCCATGATCGGTGGTGCCGGCGTGATCTTCGCGCTTTTGCACGACCGGGTGGGCGCGGTGCCCGTGTTCGCGTCCATCGACCTGGTGATGATCGCCGTCGCACTCTCCGCTGTAGTCCTGGCGGGCCGGGTGCGCCCACCCGACTGAGCACCCGGTGGCCGAACGGACTGACGGACAGATGCCGCGACACGCCCCGCATGCCTGGGTTGTCGCCGGCATCGTTCAACGTGGGTGAGTCCGAGGGTTCCAGATCCGACCGCCGCCACGAGGCCTCCGTGCCATGGTGGGTTGACCCCATCGTGGGTTCGACCGGGGGGAACGACGATGAGGCTGCAGTCGGTGGTGCGCCTTGGTGTCGTTGCGATCGCAGCGTCGATGATTCCGGGCGTGCCCGCCTCGAGCGGATTGCCCGACCCTGGCATCGCCGTCGATGGGATGTCCCAGACAGACAACGGACGCCGGGCCGGCGCAGGCTTCACCTTCCTCGGCGGCGTCCGGTCCCGGGCCCCAGGCGAACTCGGTATCTCCGGCACCGTCGTGGATGCCTACCGCGCTGGCGCGCTCCGGATCGCCGGCTCGGCACCGGGATGTCGGCTGACCTGGCAGATGCTCGCCGGCGTCGGCAAGGTCGAGTCCGATCACGCCCGAGGCGGCGACGTCACCGCCCAGGGTGACGTGCTGCGGCCGATTCTCGGACCGGTGCTCGACGGCTCCGAGTCCGCGGCCATCGCCGACACCGACGATGGTCGGCTCGACCGCGACGGTGTTCTGGGACCGCGCCGTCGGCCCGCTGCAGTTCATCCCGTCGTCCTGGGCGCACTACGCGGTCGACGGGAACGGTGACGGCAGTACGGACCCGCAGAACGTGTTCGACGCGGCGCTGGCGACGGGACGGTACCTGTGTGAGGGCGGCCGGGACCTGTCGCGGCGGACGGACCTCACGACTGCGTTGTACAGCTACAACCACTCCGTGCCGTACGTCCGCGCGGTGCTGGCGTGGATCGACGGCTACACCGCTGGCAAGGCGCGCCCGGTGCCGCAGGACGCACTGGCCCTCGGCGATCCGCCGGTCGGGGTGCCGTCGAGCCCCGTGACGCCACCAGCACAAGCCACACCGTCTCCTTCGGCGACACCGCCAGTTGCACCGCCAGCAACACCGTCTCCACCGGCCGCCGGCCCGACCGTGACAGCGACAGCGACAGCCCCGGGTCCGGTGCCGACGGTGACGGTGACCGTCACGGTCGCCCCGCCGGCGGCTACGCCCACGAGTGATCCGGCGCCGACCGGGCCGGCGCCCAGCTGCTCGCCAACTGCGTCAGCCACACCGTCGCCCGCACAGGGCACGACGCCATCACCGGCACCCTGTCCGACGACAGTCGGAGAACCGACGTCGCCGGCCAGGCCGGCACCCAGTGCGGTGCGGTGGTTCGTCGATGCTCTCCGACGCGCGGTTGCCACATGAGCGGCTGCCAAGTGAGTAGGTGCCGGATGAGTCAGTGCCGGATGAGTCAGTGCCTGATGAAGGCGGTGGCCGCCCCTGGGAAAGGTGGCGCACACCTCGTGATGGCACGCTTGGTCGCGTGGCCGACGATACGACGTCCGCGCACTTGGGGAGGAACCGCCACATGACGACGCCGGACGGAAGCGAGCTCGCCCCAACCCACGCCGACCCAGCGCCCGGACATACCGCGCAGACCGGCGACCATGCGCCGCCGTCCGGCAACGGGACCGCTGCCGAGGCGACGCTTGTGGGCGAGGCACTTGCCGAGGTCAAGCGGGTGATTGTCGGGCAGGAGCACATGGTCGAGCGCCTGATGGTCGCCCTGCTGGCGCGCGGTCACTGCCTCCTCGAAGGCGTACCCGGCGTGGCCAAGACCCTCGCGGTTCGGACATTCGCGACTGTGGTCGGCGGAGACTTCGCGCGCCTGCAGTTCACGCCCGACCTGGTGCCGTCCGACATCGTGGGTACGCGGATCTACCGGCCGAGCAAGGAGGCGTTCGACGTCGAGCTCGGACCGGTCTTCGTCAACTTCGTGTTGGCGGACGAGGTCAACCGGGCGCCCGCGAAGGTGCAGTCGGCGATGCTCGAGCTGATGGCGGAGCGACAGGTGTCGGTGGGCGGCAAGACGTTCCCGCTGCCCGCACCGTTCATCGTCATCGCCACCCAGAACCCATTGGAGTCCGAGGGTGTCTACCCGCTGCCGGAGGCGCAGCGTGACCGGTTCCTGGTGAAGGTCGACGTACCTCTGCCGGACGCCGACGAGGAGTTCCACATCCTCGACCGGATGAGCGTCGACCCGCCGACTCCGCGGAAGATCCTCGAACCCGAGCGGATTCTGGCGCTGCAGCAGGCCGCCGACCGGGTGTTCGTGCACCGGTTGGTCGCCGATTACGTCGTACGCCTCGTCCTTGCGACCCGCCGCCCCGCCGACTACCACGTTCCCGAGCTGGCCCACGTGATCGAGGTCGGCGCGAGCCCGCGGGCAACGCTCGGCCTGGTGTCGTCGGCGCGGGCGCTGGCCCTGATGCGGGGACGCGACTACGTGCTTCCGCAGGACGTCCAGGACGTTGCCCGCGACGTCATCCCGCACCGCCTCATCCTCAGCTTCGACGCACTCGCGGACGGGATCGAACCGGCCGGCGTCATCGGTCGGGTCCTGTCCGTCGTGCCACCACCGCGGCCGATCTGGCGGCAGGACGTCAGGGCCGGCACCCGGCCGGAGTTCCGGTGACCACACCGCCTCGGGCAGGCCGGTCGGTCCCCACGCGCGGCGAGGGGCACCGCAGCCTGGCCCGGCTGGCGCCCGAGCGGGCGCTTCGCCGGCTGGAACTCACCATCGTCCGACGGCTCGAAGGGTTCCTGCACGGTGAGCACCTGGGTCTGCTGCCTGGTCCCGGTACCGAGCTCGCGGAGGCGCGGGTCTATCGACCGGGCGAAGACGATGTACGCCGGATGGACTGGAACGTCACCGCTCGCACCACCACTCCACACGTGCGCGACGTCATCGCCGACCGGGAGCTGGAGACCTGGGCCCTCGTCGACATGTCGGCGTCCATGGACTTCGGTACCGCGTCGCTGGAGAAGCGCGAGCTCGCCGTGGCGGCGGTCGGCACCGTGGGGTTCCTGACCCACCGGCTAGGCGACCGGTTCGGCGGAGTCGTGCTGCGCGGCGGCCAATCCCGCAGGTGGCCGGCCCGGTCCGGTCGGCTCGCGTTGTACGCGCTGCTGCGGTCGCTGTTGGCCGAACCCCGTACCCCTCCGGCCGGCCCGACCGACGACTTCGTGGCCGCGCTCGACCAATTGGCCCGGGCCCAACAACACCGCGGCCTTCGGGTGGTGGTTTCCGACTTCCTCGACGGTTCGGCCGACGACCCGGCGGTGCCGCTGGCCTGGGAACGCCCGATGCGGCGGCTGTCCGGGCGGCACCAGGTGCTCGCCGTCGAGGTGCTCGACCCGCGCGAGCTCGAACTGCCCGATGTCGGTGTGGTGTGGTTGACCGATCCGGAGACTGGCGCCGCGCAGGAGATCAACACCGGTGATGCCGGGCTGCGGGCACGGTACGCGGTAGCGGCGGAGGCGCACCGTACCCGGGTTCGGGCGACCTTGCGCCGTACCGGCGCCGCACACCTGCTGCTGCGTACCGACCAGGACTGGGTCGCCGACACAGCTCGCTTCGTGCTCGGGCACCGCCGGGTGGCCAGGCGGCTGCACGGGCCCACGGCGAGGGGAGCGGGTGCATGACGTTCCTCGAGCCGGTACGGCTGTGGCTGCTTCTGCTGGTGCCTGTTCTCGTCGCCGTGTATCTGCTCCTGCAGTGGCGGCGGAAGAAGTACGTCGTCCGGTTCACCAACCTCGCGCTGCTCTCCCGGCTGGCACCGAGTCGCCCGGCCTGGCGCCGGCACGTCGCGGCTGCCCTTGCCGTACTGACGGTCGGGCTGCTGGTGACCGCCTTCGCCCGGCCGCAGGCGGAGATCGAGGTACCCCGCGAGCGGGCGACGATCGTGGTGACCATCGACGTGTCGATCTCCATGCGTGCGGACGACGTTCGAGCCAACCCGCCTGCGGGCCGCCCAGGGCGCGGCCAAGGCGTTCGTCGACAGCCTTCCTCCGAAGTTCAACGTGGCCCTGGTCGCGTTCGCGGGATCCGCGAGCATCCTGGTGCCGCCCACCACCAACCGGGTCCCGGTCGTCCGGGCGATCGACCGGCTCGAGCTCGCGGAGTCGACCGCGACCGGTGAGGCGATCTTCACCTCACTCGACGCGCTGAAGCAGGTGGCCGTCGATCCCGCGAGTCCCGATGAGCGCCCACCGGCGCGGATCGTCCTGCTCTCCGACGGCTACCGCAACATCGGGCGCAGTGTCCAGAGCGGCGTCTCCGCGGCCCGGCAGGCGGGGGTCCCGATCCACACCATCGCCTTCGGAACTCCGTTCGGCACCGTCGAGATCGAGGGCCAGCGCACGCCGGTACCGGTCGACGAGGAGACGATGCGCCAGATCGCCGAGCAGACCAACGGTCAGGCCTACACGGCGGCGTCGGGGGAGGAGCTGGAACAGGTGTACACCGACATCGGCTCCTCGGTCGGCTACACCACCGAAGAACGGGAGATCACCTCGCTCTGGGTGGGCTTCGCCCTCCTCGCTGCCCTCGCGATGGCGGGCGCGTCGCTCCTCCTGCTCGGCCGCCTCCCTTAGGGTCTCCGCCCCGGCGCCCCGGGCACAGTGGGAGTGTGACGATTCTGGTGGGCACCTGCGGGTGGAGCTACCGCGACTGGCGCGGGACGTTCTATCCCGCCGACGTCCCGCAGCGCGCGTGGCTCGAGCACTACGCAGACCGGTTCGCGACCGTGGAGCTGGACAACGCGTTCTACCGGCTGCCGTCGCCGGAGACGTTCCAGGCATGGCACGACCGGCTCCCCGACGACATGGTGGTCGCGGTGAAGGCCAGCCGGTTCCTCACCCACGTGAAGCGGTTGCGCGATCCGGTCGAACCCGTCCATCGGCTGATGGACCACGCCAAGGGTCTCGGCGACCGACTCGGCCCGATCCTGCTGCAGCTGCCACCCAACCTGCGTGCCGACGATGCGCTACTCCGGGACTGCCTGGCCGCTTTCCCGCCAAGGACCCGCGTCGCTGTCGAGCCGCGGCACGAGTCCTGGTGGACACCGCAGATCCGCCGGGTACTGGAGGAGCGGGGTGCGGCCCTCACCTGGACCGACCGTCTCGGCCGCCCTCTCACGCCGTTGTGGCGGACGGCGGACTGGGGCTACGTACGGTTTCACGAGGGACGGGCCCAGCCCTGGCCGAGGTACGGGACCGCCGCGCTGCGATCGTGGGTCGACCGGATCGCGAAGGCGTTCGACGAAGACGCGGACGTTTTCGCGTACTTCAACAACGACCAGAACGCTGCCGCGGTGTCCGACGCGGCCGGCCTGGCGAGGGCCGCGCGACGGGCCGGTCGGACGGTGAGTCGTACGCCGCGGTGACACGAAGGCGGGCACGCTCCGCGCTGATTTGAGTGTTGCGTGGCGTGTCGCGCGTGCTTCAGGCAGAATGATCGCGTTATCGGAATACCTCTCGTGTGACTGAGGGCGTTGGGGAAGGCGTTCCCTCGGCCAGAGAGGTGGTTCCGGTGACGTCTCGTGGTGTGCTGTACATCCATTCGGCGCCGTCTGCGGTCTGCCCACACGTGGAGTGGGCCGTCGCCGGCGTTCTTGGCGCGCGCGCAAACCTTGACTGGATCGCGCAGCCGGCCTGTGTCGGCAGCTATCGGACCGAGCTCTCCTGGCAGGCCGAGCCGGGCACGTCGGCGAGCCTCGCCTCGGCGCTGCGCGGCTGGCAACAGTTGCGCTACGAGGTCACCGAGGAGCCGGGGCCTGGCTGTGACGGGGCGCGGTACTCCTACACGCCGAGCCTCGGGATCTTCCACGCGATGACGGGCTCACATGGCGACATTCTCATCCCCGAGGACAGGCTCCGGGCGGCGATGGCCAGGGCCACGACAGGGGACTGCGACCTCGAACACGAGCTGTCCCGACTCCTGGGCAGGCAGTGGGACGACGAACTCGAGCCCTTCCGGCACGCCGGCGACGGCGCCGCCGTGCGGTGGCTCCACCAGGTGGTCTGATGACTAGTCCGTCGGCTCCTCTGGAGGCACGTTTGAGGGCATATGGCCAGGTCGCGGTCGGTCAGGTGCGAAGCCGTCAGATAGTACTTTTCTTCACAACCATGACGTGGAAGGAAATTGCCCGAACTTACTCACCCGTCGGTCTTGACCGGGACATCGCTCTTGAGGGTAATGTCTCGGTGACGCAGGGCGCATCTGGGGACCAACCCCGAAGCGACAAGGCAGGGCACCAGACGTGGCCGCGCGGCGCCGACAGGGGCGACCTCGGCAGCCGGGAACGCGGCCGCACCACGTAAGGGCGTGGCCGGGCTCTCTGGCCACGCCCTTTCCCTTTTCCCAGCACAGATTCCCAGCGCAGAACTTTTTTCCAGCACATGTCCGGGCTCACCCCGGCCCTTGCGGCCGTCCTAGGACGGAAAGCCGGTGCCGCGGATCGACGCGTCGACAAGCTCGACCGGGTGGACCAGCCGCAGCGGATCACCGTCGCCGAGATGCCGCCGGATCTGCAGCAGGCAGCCCGGGTTGGCGGTCGCAACGACGTCCGGGCGTACCGCGCGCACGTTGTCGACCTTGCGGCGCCCGAGGTCCTCGGCAGCCTCGGGTTCGAGCAGGTTGAAGACGCCGGCCGACCCGCAGCACAGCTCGGCCTCGGGGATGTCGAGGAGCTCCAGGCCGGGTATCGACCGCAGCACCGTGCGCGGCTGCTCCCGCACCTTCTGGGCGTGTCCCAGGTGGCACGCGTCGTGGTAGGCGACCCTGGCGTGGATAGGTTGCCGTGGGGCCCGCGGCTCGAGTTCGGCGAGCACCTCGGTGACGTCGCGTACCTTCGCGGCGAATGCTGCGGCCCGCCCGGCCCACTGCGGGTCGTCCCGAAGCAGGTGCCCGTACTCCTTCATCGTCGAGCCGCACCCGGCGACGTTGACGACGATGGTGTCGACGTCGTACGCCTCGAACACCTCGATCGTGCGGCGGGCTCGCCGGACGGCCTCCGGTTCGCGGCCGGTGTGCATGCTCAGCGCGCCGCAGCAAGCCTGGTCTCGCGGGATCAGAACCTCGCAGCCCTCCGCCGCGAGCGTGCGTACGGTGGCGGCGTTGACCCCGGCGAAAAACACCCGCTGGACGCAGCCGGTCAGTACCGCGACGCGGCGACGTGGCGTGCCGACGGCCGGGACGCGCGCAGGCGGGCGGGCCGCGAGGTCGCGCAACCGCACCGGCGGCAGGAGCCCTTCGAGGGCACGGATCCGGGCGGGTAGCCGATCGAAGGCGCCGCGCCTTCGCAGCAGCCTCGCGATACCAGACCGCTGGTAGAGCAGGCCACCGAGCGCGGCCACGCGGAGCCGGCGGGGGTACGGAAACAACGTGAAAATCAGCCGCCGGAACGCTCGGTCGCGCCAGCTGCGGGGGTGGTGGCGTTCGATCTGTGGCCGCATCGATTCGAGCAGCCGGTCGTACTGAACCCCGGACGGGCAGGCCGTCACACACGCCATGCAACCGAGGCAGGTGTCGAAGTGTCCGACGAGAGTGTCGTCGAAGGATGCCGCGCCCTGACCCACGAGGTCCATCAGGTAGATCCGCCCCCGGGGTGAGTCCATCTCCTCGCCCCACAACGCGTACGTCGGGCAGGTGGGCAGGCAGAAACCGCAGTGCACGCAGTCGTCGAGCAGGGACTGCTCGGGCGCGTGCTGGGCGTCGAAGTTCCCGCGCGCGTCGCCCGGACGCTCACCTACCGAGGCGAAGATGTCGTCCGGCTCCGCGACGTTGGCCTCGGTCATCCGACCACCCTTCCGTGCCTTCCGTCGTTTCCCGGTGTACGCATGCGCGAATCCTCTGGCTGGCTCAGAACCATGGCGTGAACCGTCCCGGCCCGAGACGGTGGTCGGGGTCGAGCCGTCCCTTCAGCGAACGCAGCAGCGGCGCCGTGGACGGCGGAGGTCCCCAGCTCGGGACCAGCTCGTCCAGGCCGGCGATCCGGCGGTGGACGGTGACACTGCCGCCGGCCTCCAGCACACCGGCCCGCCAGATCCTCACCACCTCGGCGTGTCCGGCCGGCTCACCGCCGTGCAGGCGGACGGTGTGCACGCCGACGCCCACGCTCGTCGTCAAGGACGCGTTGACACCGTGCTCGGTGGCCGACGCATCGAGCCTTGCCGCGAGGGCCCCGAGGTCGTCCGGACGCGTACCCGCGCGCAGCACCGTGTCTCCGTCGCCGCCCAACGCCGCCCGGGCGACCTCGTCCCACGCGGCGGCCTCCTCGTGGTCGTCGAGGCGTACGCAGTCGCCGCGGACCAGCGCGGCGGCCTTGCCGAGCCGGGTGTCCACTCCGGCGCGGGTGCCCTCGAACCGGACCAGCAACCGGCCCGCGTTCCAGTCCAAGGCGACGGGTTCCAGTGGCGAGGCGAGCAGGTCGGTCGCGTGGGTGAACGCAGCCGGGACGTCGCACCCGACCGTGAGCGTCGATGTCGCCTCCGGGAGCGGATGCACCCGCAGGACGACCTCCGCCACGAGCCCCAGCGTGCCGAGCGACCCCGAGAAGAGCTTGGCGAGGTCGTAGCCGGCGACGTTCTTGATCACGTGTCCGCCGGATCGCGCCACGGTTCCGTCGGCAAGGACGACCGTGACGCCGATGACGAGGTCGCGGAGAGTTCCGTACGCCTGCCGCAGTGGTCCACCATCGGCGCTGGCGAGCAGGCCGCCGACCGTGGCCCCCTCAGTGACCCGGGCGGCGTCGAAGGCGACCCGCTGCCCGTCCAGCTTGGCCTGCAGGTCGGCGAGCGGCATACCGGCGCCGACCGCCACTGTCATGTCGGCCGGGTTGTAGGCGAGGATCTGGTCGAGCGCCGAGGTGTCGAGGACGAGGTCCACGTCGCGCACCGGCGCGCCCCAGCTCTGTGCTGTGCCCGCGCCACGTAGAAGCACCCGCTGCCGGGATTCGGCGGCCGCAAGGAGCGCGTCGCGGGCCTCGCCAAGGTCGGCGGGTCGTTGCGTCGGCAGATCGGCGGCGACGCCCTGGTCGCTCCCGGACGGGGGATCAGAGACGCTCGATGACACCGGCGGCCTCCAGCGGATGGGGACGGTAGGGGCCCGGCTTCTCGCCACACAACCGGGGCGTCGGCAGTACCTTGCCGGGGTTGCACAGACCGGCGGGGTCGAAGGCGTGGCGTACCCGCTCCATGACCGCGAGGTCGTCCTCGCCGAACATCACCGGCATCGAGCACGCCTTGTCGGTGCCGATCCCGTGTTCGCCCGACAGGGATCCGCCGAGCTCCACGCACAGCTCGGCGATCTCCTTTGACAGCTTCTCGGCCCGGTCGTGCTCGCCACGGGCCTGGTCGTACAGCACCAGGGGGTGCAGGTTGCCGTCACCGGCGTGGAACACGTTGGCGACCCGGAGTCCCGCCTCGTCGCCCATCGCGGCGATCCGGCCGAGCGCCTCGGACAACCTGGTGCGGGGGACAACCCCGTCCTGGACGAAGTAGTCGGGGCTGATCCGGCCGACCGCGGCGAACGCGGCTTTGCGTCCGGTCCAGATGCGGGCGCGTTCGGCATCGTCGGCGGCGACCCGGATCTTCGTCGTCGCGTTCTGGTGGCAGATCTCCTGCACAGCTTCGAACAGGCTGCCGCACTCGTCGTCGGGTCCGTCCAGCTCCACCACCAGCGCGGCCGGCGTGTCGAGGGTGTAGCCGGCGCCGACCGCTGCCTCGGACGCCTCGATGGCGAGCTGGTCCATGATCTCCATCGCGGCTGGCACGATGCCGGCGCCGATGATGTCGGTGACGGTGTCACCAGCCTGCTCGATGGACGGGAAGTCGGCCAGCAACGTGCGGACCGCTTCGGGCTTGCGGAGCAGGCGTACGACGATCTTGGTCACCAGGCCGAGCGTTCCCTCCGAGCCGACCACCACGCCCCGAAGGTCCGGGCCGGCCACCTCCGGAGACGGTCCGCCGAGCCAGGTCAGCGTCCCATCCGGCAGCACCACTTCCATCGCGAGGACGTGGTGGGTGGTGAACCCGTACTTCAGGCAGTGCGCGCCGCCGGAGTTTTCCGCGACGTTGCCCCCGATCGTGCAGACCTGCTGGCTGGAGGGGTCCGGCGCGTAGTAGAGGTCGTATGGCGCCGCCGCCCGGCTGATGGCGAGATTGGTGACCCCCGGCTCCACGACGGCACGGCGGTTGGTCGGGTCGACCTCGACGACGGTACGCATGCGTTGCAGCGAGATCACCACGCCGTCGCTGACCGGCAACGCCCCACCCGACAGTCCGGTGCCCGCACCCCTGGCGACGAACGGCACGCCAGCCCGGTGGCACGCCGTCACCACCGAGGCAACCTCGTCGGTCGACGTCGGCAGCGCGACCAGGGCCGGCATGACGCGGTAGCCGGTCAGGCCGTCGCACTCGTACGTGCGGAGCTCGCTGGGGTCGGAGATGACCCCGCGCGCACCGACGATGTCGCGGAGTGAGTCGCGGAGCCGGTCGATGTCGGTCATCACTCTCCTGCCCACGGGGCCGGCCAGGGATGGCTGCCCCTCGACGGTGACACCCCATCATCCACGCTAACGCGACCCGGGTCCGGCCGCCCGCAGGCCGGGCCGTTGGTGTCCGCCGCCCAGGAGCGCGAGGACGAGAAGCCCCACGGCGACACCGGTCATGACCATGCCGACGAGGTGGAACCCGCGGGTGCTCA
The DNA here is from genome assembly GCA_963720325.1 of uncultured Actinomycetota bacterium. GTDB lineage: Bacteria > Actinomycetota > Actinomycetes > Propionibacteriales > Actinopolymorphaceae > Thermasporomyces. Next base: position 251,738 of record CAVRFE010000007.1, read on the forward strand.
GGTCGCGTTCGAGCACGATCCCGAGCACGCTGGTCGCCCCGATGGCGCCGAGGTAGCGGAATGTCTGGAACAGGCCGCTGGACGACCCCATCCGGTTCGGCGGGCTCGACTCGTACAGCGCGCTCTGGAGCCCGAGGTTGGTGAAACCGCCTGGGACCCCGAACAGCAGTGCGACCACGACCAGGACGACGACCGGCGTGCTGTCGGTGAAGACCTGGACCAGCAGGGTGGCAAGGAGCAGGACCGCCGCCCCGAGGACGAGCGTCGCCTTCGACCCGCGCCGGCGCACGGTACGGGCCGCGATCGGGGTCATCAGCACCGCCATCAGGGCGACTGGGAGCACCAGCAGACCCACCGCGTCGGCGTCGAACCCGCGGACCGAGCCCAGCCACAGGGGCAGGCCGAAGAACACGCAGTAGAACACCAGGTTGAACCCGCCCTGCTGGCCGAGGACGGCGGACAGCCTGCGGTTGGCGAGGAGGCCGCGGATGTCCAGGAACGGCGTGGCGGTCGTGCGCTCGCGCAGGACGAGGGCGATCGCGAGTGCGACGACCACGGGCGAGAGCCACCACTGTGGCCGGTCGGCGAGGGAGAGCAGGAAGATCAGCAGAGCCGTGAGCGTGCCGCTGAAGAGCGCCAGGCCGGGCAGGTCGACGGCGCGCAGGAACGGTTCGCGCGACGACCCGCCGCTCGGCGACTGCGCGAGGTTCGGCTGGGACTTCGGCAGGAACCGGAGTGCGAGCACGGTGCCGAGGATGGTGATCGGGATGTTGACGAGGAACACCGCCTGCCATCCGGCGAGGGCGACTAGGAAGCCGCCCAGCACAGGACCGAGCGCGGCACTCGTCGACGCGGCTACGGTGATCACGGCGAGTGCGCCGGCGGGGGTCGGTTCGCCGTCCTCGCGTGGGGTGGACCCGCCGTTTCCGGCCGCAGCGGCGGCGTTGGTGGCAGCTCGGATCAGGACGATCGCCGCCGGGAACGCGGTCGAGGTGCCCGCCGCCAGCAGGACACGCAAGCCGACCAACCACCAGAAACCCGGTGCGAACGGGGCGAGTACGGACGCCGCGCACACCACCAGCAGGCCGGAGACGAAGAGTCGCCGTGCCCCGAACAGGTCGACCAGGCGACCCATCAGCGGTTGGCCCACGGACGCGGCGAGGTAGAAACCCGATACCAGCCAGGTGGAGGTCGCGACGCCGACATCGAAGGCGTGCTGCATCGGGACCAGCGCCACGGCGATCATGGAGGAGTTGAGCGGATTGAGCAGTGTGCCGAACACCAGGGAGCCGAGCAGGCTGAGCGGGACGTCCGGACGTCGGTGCGGCACCCTTCCAATCCTCCCTGCCGACCGCACCCCGCCGACCGGCTCCCATCCCTCATTGCGGATGTGCTAGACGTTGGCACTAGACCGGGAAGAAAGGTGCAGATCGTGGCCGACATCACCGTGGCAGGACCCGAGGTCGATCGTGGCGAGGAGATCCTGACCGGTCCGGCGCTTGCGTTTCTCGCCGACCTGCAGCAGCGGTTCGGCGCTCGGCGCGACGAGCTCCTGGGTCGTCGACGCGAACGCCGGGCAGAAATCGCCCGCACGGGCCGACTCGACTTTCTCGAGGAGACCCGAGCGGTCCGGGAGGATCCGACCTGGCGGGTGGCGCCGGCACCGGCCGACCTGCGTGACCGGCGGGTCGAGATCACCGGTCCCACCGAGCAGAAGATGACGATCAACGCCCTCAACTCCGGTGCCAACGTCTGGCTCGCCGACCTCGAGGATGCCAACACTCCGCACTGGGCGAATGTCGTCGGTGGCCAGGTCAACCTGCACAACGCGGTCAGGCGGCAGATCGGGTTCACCTCGGCCGACGGCAAGACCTACGCGCTGCGCGAGGACGCTCCGCTCGCCACGATCGTCGTACGCCCGCGCGGCTGGCACCTGGACGAACGCCATCTCGCCATCGACGGCACGCCACTGGTCGGTGCTCTGGTCGACTTCGGGCTGCACTTCTTCCACAACGCCCAGGAGTTGCTCGACCGGGGGAGCGGCCCGTACTTCTACCTGCCGAAGATGGAGAGCCACCTCGAGGCCCGGCTGTGGAACGACGTGTTCACCTACGCCGAGGAACGCCTGGGCATCCCGGGCGGAACGGTGCGCGCGACCGTCCTCATCGAGACGATCCCGGCGGCGTTCGAGATGGAGGAGATCCTCTACGAGCTGCGTGACCACATGTCCGGACTCAACGCCGGGCGCTGGGATTACCTCTTCAGCATCATCAAGAACTTCCGTGACGGCGGCCCGTCGTTCGTCCTGCCCGACCGTAACGCGGTGACGATGACGGCGCCGTGCATGCGGGCCTACACCGAGCTCCTGGTAGCCACCTGTCACCGGCGGGGCGCCTTCGCGATGGGCGGGATGGCGGCGTTCATTCCGAGCCGACGAGACCCCGAGGTCAACGAGCAGGCGCTGGCCAAGGTACGTGCCGACAAGGAACGCGAGGCCGGCGACGGGTTCGACGGTTCGTGGGTGGCCCACCCCGACCTGGTACCCATCTGCCGCGAGGTGTTCGACGCCACCCTCGGCAGCCGCGCCAACCAGCTCGACCGGCAGCGCGACGACGTGGTGGCCAATGCCGAGGCCCTACTCGACATCGCCTCGACACCCGGTGCGGTGACGGAGGCCGGCCTGCGTAACAACGTCGCCGTCGCGCTGCACTATCTCGCGTCCTGGCTCAGCGGCAACGGCGCGGTCGCGATCTTCAACCTGATGGAGGACGCCGCGACCGCGGAGATCTCGCGCTCCCAGATCTGGCAGTGGATCAACAACGACGTGAAGCTCGACACCGGCGATGTCGTGACCGCCGACCTCGTGCACCGGATCGAGGACGAGGAGCTGGACAAGATCCGTTCGATGGTGGGTGACGAGGCGTTCCAGTACGGCCGCTACGCCGAGGCGAGGCAGCTGTTCGAGCTGGTGGCACTCGCCGACGACTACGCCGACTTCCTCACGATCCCGGCGTACGAACTGATCGACTGAACGCGAGCCGGCATTCAGAAGAGCGTGAAGCCGCCGTCGATGACGACCACCGAACCGGTCATGAAGCTGGACGCCTCACTGGCGAGGAACACCACGGCGGGTCCGAGCTCGTCGGGCAGGCCGTAGCGCTTCATCGCGGCCGGCTCGACGCACCACTGCTGGTACTCCGGCTGGTCGACCGGGGACATCTCGGTGAGGAAGTAGCCGGGTGCGAGAGCGTTGACCCGGATGCCGTACGGCGCCCACTCGGCAGCCAGCGCCTTGGTCAGCTGGTGTACGGCTGCCTTCGACGCAAGGTATGACGGCTGCCAGCGCGGCTGGTTGACGATCATCGCCGACATCGAGCCGATGTTGACGATGGTCCCCGCACCGCGTTCCTTCATGTGCCGGGCGACCGCCCGACTGCAGTACCACAGCCCGTCGAGGTTGGTGGCGAAGACCTCGTCCCACTTCGCGTCGGGGGTTTCGAGGGCACGCCCTGGTGCGCTGATACCGGCGTTGTTGACCAGTACGTCGACCGGCCCGAGGGCGCGGGTCACCTCGTCGACCAGCTGCTCCACCTGCTCGACGTCGGTGATGTCCGCCTGGACGGCGACGCTCCGGATGCCTTGTGCGCTGAGCTCCTCGGCGGCCTGCCGGGCTGCGTCGATGCCACGCGCCACGACGGCGACCGCGGCGCCGGCCTCGCCCAGGGCCTGTGCCATCGCCCGGCCGAGGCCCCGGCTCCCGCCGGTGACGAGCGCGACCTTGCCCGCCAGTGAGAACCTGGCCATGACGGTCGGCGGTTCGGGTGCCATTGTGTTGCCCTTCTGTCTCGTCACGGATGCTGTCTGGTCACGGATGCTGCCTCGTCGCGGACCTGTGCTGGAGGTGGGATGACCTCGGAGAGCTCGGCCGCAGATTCTCCTGGTTCGCTACAGCGTTGGGCCCGGCCGTTGGACGTCCCGACTGGTTTCTGGAAGCGGCAGTTGCCGACGAAGTATCTCCGGCTTGCTCCCCGCGGCGACCTGCCGGGCCTGCGCCTCCTGCTCGCCGACCATCCGGACTATCTCAGCAAGCGCGGTGCGCACGGCCGGACACTGGTGTGGGAGGCCGCCCGACGGGGCCGGCTCGAGGTGGTCCGCTGGCTCCTGGACCGGGGCGCCGACCTGGACGCCACCGGTGCGTACGACAAAGAGAGCCACGTGCAGATCACGCCGTACTGCGCGGCGGTCTTCTACCGCCGGCCGGAAGTGGCCGCGGAGCTGCGGTCCCGCGACCCGCGCGTCGACGTTGCACTACGCGGCCACGGCCAGCCACGACAGTGTCGTCAGGGTTCTGCTATACCCCGGTGCCGACCCGTCCTCGGCAGCCGACGACGACCCTCCCGCCTCAGGTGGATAGCGGGGTGTCGCCGGTCGAGCCACGGACCACCAGCGTGCACGGGAGTGTGGTCACCGTCGGCTCGACCGAGGGCTCGGCGATGCGGCGGCGCAGCAGTTCGATCCCGGTGTCGACGATCGTGTGCACCGGCTGGTCGACGGTCGTGAGGTCGAACGCCTCCCACGACGCCATGTCGGTGTTGTCGAAGCCGGCGACCCACAGGTCGTCGGGCACCCGGACGCCCAGTGAACGCGCCCCGTCGAGCACACCGAACGCCAGGACGTCGGTGATCGCGAAGATCGCCGTCGGCGGATCGTCGCGTCCCAGCAGGTCACGTGCTGCCGCGTGGCCGTCGGCGTGGGCGGCCCCGCCAGTGACCACGAGCCGGTCGGCGAGCGCGATGCCCGCCTCGTCGAGTGCGGCGCGGAGCCCGCGCTCCCGGTCGCGGGCGGTGCTCACCGTCCAGGGCGAGGTGACCAGCCCGACCTTGGTGTGGCCGGCCCGTAGGAAGTAGCGACCGAGGTCGTAGGCGCCCTGCCGGTTGTCGCCGACCACCTGGTCACACCGCAGGTCGTCGATGCCCCGGTGCAGGAGCACGGTCGGTGTGCCCGAGGCGAGCGCGACGTTGTGCAGCTCGGACTCGAACGTCGCCGAGGTGAACACGAACCCGTCGACCAGCCGTTGCCGGACCACCTGCCGGGTCGCCTCCGCCGCGTCGTGCTCGACGTCCCACAGGACCATCTGCAGGCCGAGGCTGCTCAGCCGGCGGCCGATGAGGTCCAGCAGGGTGGCGTGGAACGGGCTCGTCACCCGGGACATGAACACGCCGATCGCGTCCGTCCGCCCGGTCTTCATTGCCCGGGCGAGCGCGTTGGGGGAGTAGTTCATCTCCTCGAGCACCCTGAGCACCCGCGCCCGGGTGTCGGCGTGCACGCGTGGGTTGCCGGTGAGCACCCGGGACACGGTCGACTGGGATACGCCGGCCAGCCGGGCGAGGTCCCGGCTGGTGCGCACGCGGTCGGGACGGTCCATGCCCTCTCCTCCGTCGGGCCCGGGGTTGCTCCCGGGTGGTGCGCCTATCATCGCCGAGCGCGCAAGTCCAGCCCACCGGGCGCGGACTCCCGGACCGCAGCTCGCCTTCCAGCTCGCTTTCCAAGGGCGCCGGTCCTCGCCACCTGTCGCCGTTGACCCAGGTCCGGGGTCAGGTGTAGATACGTATTCACGACAGCGTTCTCGAGAGACAGTGTTCGCTCCAGACAGTGCTCGCTCAGCGGGAGACAGTGCTCGCTCGAGCGACACGTGGCGAGAGGGTGAGGACCATGCCTGACCGCGTAGTGGCCCTGCAGATCGGAGCGGTTTCGTTCGTCGACGAAGGTGTCGACCAGGTGTTGGACCTGGTGGCCGAACGCGGCGGGGTGAACGCGCTGTTCCTCGCCACCCCGACCTGGACCCGCGGGACGGGCGGCAGGCAGGTGCCGGGCCACCCGCTGCCGGACCACGGCGTGCAGGAGTACGACCTCGACTGGCGGGGCGGCAACTATGCGACGCCGCACCCGGCCTACTACGGCAACTCGGTGTTCGGAGCGACCGGACGGGCACCGGAGCATCCCGACCTCGACCTGCTCGAAACGGTGCTCCCGGCCGCCAAGGCACGCGGCATGAAGTCGTACGCCTGGATGGAGGAGAGCGGGTCTGCGCGTGAGCTGCGTACGTATCCCAACTTCGCCAAGATCCTCGAGGTCGACGCCTGGTCGCGTCCCGGCATGCGGCCGTGCTTCAACAACCCCGACTACCGCAACTGGCACCTCGGCTTCGTCGAGGACTACGCACAGAACTACCCGCTGGACGGGATCGCCTGGTGTTCGGAGCGACCCGGACCGCTGAACCTGCTCATGCAGGGCCCGGTCCAGGTCGGCGACGTCGGCTGCTTCTGCACGCACTGCGCGCGGATCGGCCGTGACCGCGGGATCGACGTCCACCGCGCCAAGGAGGGCTACCGCGCCCTCGTCGACTGGAACGCCAAGGTCGGTGCGGGAGAGCGCCCGGCCGACGGTGCGTTCGTCACGTTCTGGCGAACCCTGCTGCACTATCCCGAGGTCCTTGCCTGGCAGAACCTGTGGACCGAGAGCCAACGTCAGCTCTACCGCGACATCTACGGTGTGGCCAAGGCCTGCGCGCCAGACATCGAGGTGGGCTGGCACGTCTATCACAACATCTCCTTCAGCCCCTTCTACCGGGCCGACCAGGACTACGAGGAGATGGCGAAGTTCTCCGACTACATCAAGGTCGTCATCTACAACAACTGCGCCGGCCCGCGTTTCCACACCTGGGTGCAGAACATCTGCCGCGCTCTGTTCGCCGACGCGGACCCCGACGACGTTTACCCGCTGATGTTGAAGCTTCTCCAGATCGACGAGGGCGCGTACGAGAAGCTGCCGCAGACCGGCTTCTCGGCCGACTACGTACGCCGGGAGACCGCGCGGGCAGTCGCCGGCGTCGGCGGGCAGTGCGCGATCTATCCAGGTATCGACATCGACATCCCCGTGGGTGTCCGACGGCATCCGGGCGAGCGCAACCGTCATGTCGGCAAGGCCAACTGGGACCTCACCGAGGGTGAGCTCACCCAGTGCTCGCACGATTCGGTACGCGACGCGGTGCTGGCCGCATTCGAGGGTGGTGCGGAGGGCGTCGTGCTGTCCCGGAAGTACTCCGAGATGCGGCTGGACAACCTCTCCGGAGCCGGCGCCGCCATGCAGCGGCTCGCGTGATGAACCAGGCTCCGTGGTACCGCCGGACGCTGCGCTGGGGACAGACCAACCTCACCGAGAAGGACCCGGCCCGGTACGACGCCGACTGGTGGCGTGCGCACTGGCGGCGTACCCGGGTGCAGGGCGTGATCGTCAACGCCGGCGGGATCGTCGCCTACTACCCGAGTGCGCACCGGCTGCACCACCGGGCCGCGTTCCTCGACGACACCGACCTGTACGGCGACATCGTTCGGGCGGCGCGCGAGGAGGGCCTGGCAGTGCTGGCCCGGATGGACTCCAACCGGGCCGAGGAGGAGTTCTACGTCGAGCATCCGGACTGGTTCGCGGTGGACGCCGACGGACAGCCCTACCGCGCCGGAGACCTCTTCGTGGCCTGCATCAACGGGCCCTACTACCGGGAGTTCCTGCCGTCGGTCCTGCAGGAGATCATCGCCCGCAGCTCGCCGGACGGCATCACCGACAACAGTTGGAGCGGCCTCGACCGCGACCACGTTTGCTGGTGCGAAAGCTGCCGGCACGGCTTTCGCGGTGACACCTCGCTCGACCTGCCGCGCAGGGCGGACTGGGACGAGCCTGCGTACCGGCGCTGGATCGAGTGGAGCTACGCGCAGCGACTCGCCCTGTGGGACCTCAACAACGAGGTCACCACCGGCGCCGGCGGCCCGGATTGCCTGTGGATCGGCATGAACGGCGGAGACGTGTCGACGCAGAGCCGCCGGTTCCGCGACCACAAGGCGATCTGCGAGCGGACCCCGATCCTCATGCTCGACTCGCAGTACCGCCACGAGCGGACCGGGTTCCAGGCCAACGGCGACGCCGGCAAGGTCCTGCACGGCCTGCTCGGCTGGGACACCGTGATTCCGGAGAGCACGGCGATGTACGACGCGGGACTGCCGACGTTCCGGGTGGGGAGCAAGCCCGCTCCCGAGGCGAGGATGTGGGCGGTAGAAGGGTTCGCCGGCGGGATCCAGCCGTGGTGGCACCACATCGGCTCGGTACATGAGGACCGTCGACAGTACGACACGGCCGAACCGCTGTTCCGGTGGCACGAGGAGCACGAGGATCTCCTGGTGGACAGGGATCCGGTCGCCACGGTCGGAGTGGTGTGGAGCCAGCGGAGCGTCGACTTCCACGGTCGCGACCAGGCCGAGAACCGCAGCATGCTGCCGTACCGCGGCTTCACCGACGCGTTGATCCGGGCCCGGATCCCTTACCTGCCGGTGCACGCCGACCACGTGACGCGTGATGCTGGACGCTTCGCGGTGCTGGTCGTCCCGAACGTGGGCGCGTTGAGCGAGGACCAGTGCGCGGCGCTGCGGGCGTTCACCGAGGACGGCGGCGGCCTGGTGGTGACCGGCGAGTCCAGCGGGTACGACGAACACGGCGACCGGCGCGACGACCTGGCGCTGTCGGACGTCCTCGGCGTACACGCCATTTGGTCCCATCACGGTGCGGACGAGGCAGCGGTGGCGAACTGGGAGTCCTACGCCGGGCACACCTACCTGCGGATCGAGGATCCTGCCGCCGACAAGGAGATCCTGACGGGGTTCGAGGACACGGGAGTGTTGCCGTTCGGCGGCCGGCTGGACGTCGTTCGCGTCGAACCCGACGTCAAGGTGGCCTTGACATGGGTGCCGCCGTTCCCGATCTACCCGCCGGAGAAGGCGTGGATGTCGACGCCGCGTACCGACGTCGTCGCGTTGGGAACGAGGACCCTCCCGTCCGGGAGCCGGACCGCCTACCTCGCCGCCGACGTCGACCGCTGCTTCGCCCGGCACCACCATCCCGACCACGGCCGGCTGTTGGCCAACGTGGTCCGCTGGGCGGCCCACGACGACATCCCACTGGACGTGGACGGGGCCGGTGTCGTGGACTGCCACCTGTACCGCAAGGACGACCGGCTGGTGCTCCATCTGGTCAACCTCGACCAGGGTGGAGCCTGGCGCGGGCGGCTCGCGGAGCTCACGCCCAGCGGCCCGTACGCGGTGCGGGTCAGGGTTCTGGAAGGTCTCTCGCCCACGCGCGTACAACTCCTCGTGGCCGGCGGCGAGTCAGCGGTCTCGGTGAGTGCGGGCTGGGCCGAATTCGCTGTGGACAGGATCAACGACCACGAGGTCGCGGTCCTCGGCTGAACTGCACGCGCTTGCGGGGCCACTGTGCCGGGCCGCTCGCGGTCGCGGTCAGCCGGTGCTGGGGGCCGTCCGGCTGCGGGCCGTCCGGCTGCGTGCGACCACCTGTACGGCGAGCAGTGTGAGCAGGCAGAGGGCAGCACCGAGCGCGTAGGGCACCGGGTCGCCCCACCGGTCGGCGAGAGCACCCCCGAGCGCGGGACCGGTGAGGTTGCCGAGCGCCCAGGCGGAGTTCATCACGCCGAACGCGAGACCCTGCGCGAGGCCGGCAGCGTCTGCGCGGTCGGAGACGAGCGCCATCCCTGGTGTGTAAAAGCTCCCGAACGCCAGCGACGCGGCGCAGACCAGCACGATGATCGCCACGGGTGATGACGTGATCGCGAACCCGAGCGCCACCACGACCGAGCCGGCGAGGGCGACCCGGGCGGGTCGCAGCCGCCCCACTCGATCGGACAGCCGACCCACCAGCGGGTTCAGGGCCGCCTCGATCAGGCCGGCGGCGAGGAACACCCCGCCGATCGCGAACGGGGTGTAGCCGCCGCCGGCGAGTGCCAGTGGGACCAGCAGCGCGATCGTGCCGAAGAGCAGGGCGGGCAGGGTGTTCAGCCAGAGACCGCCCAGGAAGGTCCGGTCGTTCAGGGCGCGGCGGAGTGCGCCGGACCGCTGGCGTTCGACCGGTGCCGCGCGCGTACAGGCTGCGGCGACCGCCAGCGCCACCGCGAGCGCCGCCACCGCCGCGAACGTGGAGCGGATCCCGACCAGCTGCGCGGTCGCGCCGAACATCGGCCCGAGGATCGCGCCGAGGACGGCACAACCGAAGGCGACGCCGAGGATCTCACCGCGGCGACTGCGTGGAGCGACCACGGTGAGCCAGGCGAGCGCACCGGCCCAGGTCGTCGTACTCGACACCCCCTGGACGAACCGGGACAGCCCGAGCGCCCAGGCGTCGCCCGCGAGCGCGAAGGCCAGGCTGGACGCGGCCAGCAGCCCAAGGCCGAAGAGCACGGTGCGCTTGGGCCCGATCCGGATCGCCGCCACTCCGCCGGGCAGGCCACCGAGCAGAGCCCCGATACCGAACGCGGCGACGAGGAGACCCGCGCCGGTCTTGGAGAGCCCGAAGGTCTCGGCGTACCCGGGGATCAGCGGGGCGAGGACTCCGAACAGCATCGCGTCGACGAAGATCACGACGCTGACCAGGACCAGCAGGCGGCGCACGCTCGCGAGCATACGGACAGCCTCCGACGCCGCGTCGCCCCGGCGTACCGGCACGAACCGGATGGGAGGGTTGGAGCTTTTCCGATGTCAGAGCACCGGAAAGGCTCCAATGCTTCGCGGCATCACCGTGCTGGCGTCGACATGCGCCTCGCGAGTGTTCGGGACCTGGCCCACTCAGGTGGGCCGCGACTTTCCTGCCCGTTCGACGAGCTTCCGCATGACGACGAGCTCGCCGCGCTCGTGCCACGCGAGCCGGCGCAGCAGCTTGACCGCTGTCCAGACCTGTCCGTCGTCGTGGCGGCGGACGAGATCGGCCGGCATCGCCTCGACCCCTCGCCGGACGTGCGCGAAAGACTGCGCGAGCTCGTCGAGCAGGTCCGGGCGCGGCTCGCGGTATCCGAGTCCGGCCATCGGCAGGTAGTAGCGGCTCTCGGTGTCGACGATGTGCCAGGCGAGCTGGCGTATCGTCCGCCAGCGGGCGAAGCGGGGGAGTGCCCGCGACGGGTCGTCCCAGTCGAGCACCTCAGGTGGCGACGACGCGACCAACGTACGGGTCTGCTCGCGACACGAGGCGAGGATCGCGAGCGTGGTCTGGCGCTCTTCGTCCGAACAGGAATCAAGGTCGCGCACGAAGGCCTGCTCGTCGCCACGGACGCGTTCGACGATGGTCAGCTCCGCCTCGATGCGGTCGCCTCGTAGGTGTCCGCGCAGGTCGGCAAGAGCGCCTGCTTCGTCAGGTCCCTGGCCGACCAGTCCCCACAGGTCGAGGTCGAACGTCCACGCCGCGGCGCCGCGATCAGCTGCCATGGCGACGTCGTCTTCGAGGTAGACCGCGAGCTTGCGCATGTCGGGACCCCCGTCCGGGATCGGCTGGCGCACGGGCGGCCGCCCTCATTCAGCCGAGTTGTCGGTCGCAAGGCTGGCGTACCAGAACGCGATAGATCGCTGGTAGCCCTCAGGCATGGGCAGAGCGGGCACCTCGTCCTTGTCGAACAGCCCGATCTCCTTGTGCTCGTGGGAGAGGACGGGCAGGGAGGCTGCGCCTGTGGCCGCGCCGGGCATGAGGTGACAGCCGTACGTCACGATGAAGACGTGGCCGTCCTCGGGGCTCACGTGGTACATCCACGTGTCGAGGATCGGGCCGACGGCGACGCGCCACTGTGTCTCCTCCGCGATCTCCCGTGCGACGCACTCCTGCGGTGTCTCGCCGAGTTCGATCCGGCCGCCCGGCAGTTCCCACTCGTCGCGTTCGTTCCGTAGCAACAGCACCTTGCCGTCGCGGACGACCACGCCCTTGATCGAGATCGCATATCTGCGCGGGCCGCCATGTCGCGGGCTCACTCGCCTACCTCCGATCGATCTCCAGCTGGTGAGGCAAGGTGTCCGGCAGCTCGACGGTGAAGGTCGCGTCACCGCCAGCTGGATCCGTCGGCACCGGTGCTCCGTCCAGAGTCACCCGCGGACTCCTCCCGAAGCCCGCGACCGCCAGCGTCACCGGACCCGCCTTGTAACTGCGCAGCACCAACGCCATCTCCTGACCAGCCGAGTATGTCGTCAGGTCGATGTCAAGGTCAGCTTGCGGGTTCACGCGTACCGGGAACGGCGCGAGCCGACTCGGACCGCCACCGCCCCTGGCCTGGTACAGCACGGGATACCGGAGCGAGTCTGCCTTCATCGCCAGCCGATACGCGGCAACGTAGCTTTCCTTGGCCAGTGCCGCCCTCGCCGCGGCGAGCAGAATTCGGGAGCGACCGTCGGCCACTATGGTGTCGTCGTCGACATTGCCGATCGCATCGGCCGCGTCGCGTCGCCACTGGATCACCAGACTGTGATCGCGTTCTGACGGCATGTCGAGCCCGACCCGCAGGCCCAGCTCGCCACCCGCGGTCGGGAACGCGTACGCCGGCGCTCCACTGGGCTGCTCGACCCGAACGGTGTAGAGGCCGCCCCGGTCGAGTGCCACCACGGGGACGTCGAACGATGCCCATCCGCTCGCCGGGACCTCCGATGCGCCGAGGTGCCGAATCGTCACAACGCGGCCAGCCTCGTCGGACACCGTGAGCCGGAGCGGTGCCGGTGCACCGGTGCGCTCCACCCGGACGTCCACGGTGTTCGTCAGCCTGAGGTCTCCTGCCGTGAACGTCGTGGACACAGCTCGCCGCGCTGTCAGCGCTCCGTCAGGCGCCGCGTCGCGTACGACATCCCACGGGTGCATGTCGTCGACGAACGGGTTGACCCACCCGGCGGCCGCGTCGGGCGAGTCGGCACCCTGCCAGTTGTAGATGGAGGTGTACCGGGACCCGTTCACATATGTCTGCCGTAGCAGCAGTGTCTTGTCCGGCGCGTACCCGGAAACGGAGTTCTCCAGGTTCGGGTTGGCGATCCGGCCGAACTCCCGACTTTTCTGCAGGTGGTCGAAGCCGCCCGCGGTGTAGTCGTCGAGCTCGATGTACTCCGACCCGGGCCTGGCCCGGTGCACGATTCCCTGCGCGATGCTCGGATGCACCGAATCCCAGTAGGGCTCCTGCATCCTCGAGTACACCTCGCTGTGGACGTTGTGCCGCAGCCCTTCGGTCGGGAACGTCGTGCCGTCGGCGGTGACCGCGATCCGTTCCCGGGGCAGTCCGGAATAGTAGATGTCGGCGAAGAGCTGCTGGGGGTACGACTGGTTCCTGTACAGCCAGCGTTTCTCGGCCTGCGAGAGGCCGTCGGTGGGGTCGAGGTCCACGCCCTCCGCCAACGCCGCGGCGACGGTGCTCGGGTTGAAGTCGGCGTAGAGGTCGCGTCGTTCGACGCCGCCGTTGTACTCCGTGTACGCCTGGTCGGCCACACCCTTGCCGTCCCGCTTCGACCAGTAGGTGCTCTCCAGCGTGGTGGAGAAGTCGAGCAGGCGGCTCGCCTCTCCCGTACGTTGCAGCTCCCACAGCAGCGGCCGGACCAGTTCCAGGGACTCGTTCGCCTTCTCCTCGTAGTAGGAGTTCAGGTCGGAGTTGCGCCACGTCAGCCAGGGTGTGCTGCCCCAGATGTTCGGCACCGACAGCCCGTACCTCGGCTCGTACGCCGACCCCATCAGCGCGTCCAGCCGCTGGCCCCGGAACACGTCCTGGTCGGGTCCCGTCTGGTCTTGTGGGCTCCACAGCACCTGGTGGTAGGTGATGTCCCCGAACGTGCCGCCCTTCCCATCCGGGACGCCGCCGGGTGTGCCTTCCCAGTCGCTGGTCGACTCGATGGCGAGCGGTAGCCCATACTCGCGGCTGAGCCCCAGCCACAGTTGGTAGTTGGCGGCCATCTGCGCCGGCGTACGGTTCGCGAAGTAGTCGAGGACCGCCATGCCGCGTCCGACTTCGGCGGTTTCGTGGATGGCGGACGAGGCGTAGTCGAGACGGCTGCGGAAGTACGCCTCGCCACGGTGGTCCTGCCCGAGCACGAACACCATTCGGTCCGGTACCCGCATGTCCTGGTCGCGCACCATGCCCGTCAGGTCTGCGTACGCCCAGATCTGGCCGATGTACGCGGGCTCACCGCTTGTGCCCTCGACCGTCACGACCACCTCGCCGTCGCCCAGGACGGTGGGGTCGGCGGTCTGGAGGAAGAACGAGGAGTACGGGCCGCCTCCGGGGTCGTTGGTGGCCGGGTCCCGCACGTAGTGGAGGGTGCCGTCGAGGAAGACGCGGAAGCCGAACGCCTTGCCCCACTCGTCGTTCGGCCGGATCTCCTTGACCTGCAGCGTCAGTTGCCGGGTGCGGTCGACGTCGAGGCGCGCGGTGAACCGGCCGTTCGAGTGGACGCTGCGCGCGGAGTACGGCTCGGTCAGCTGGCCGGCATCGACCGTGCCTCGTACCCTCGCCGAGGCGCCGCTCGCCCTGAGGTCGTGCTGCTGTTCGCTGCCGGCGTTGCCGAGGCGTACGACGTCGGTGACACCGGGATGTGCCGCCGTGGCCGCCGACGGTGAGGCCGACGGAGCGGCTGGTGAGGCTGACGGGGCGGCCGCGGACGAGGATCCGCCGGCGGCCAGTACGAGACCGCACGCGAGTACGGCGGCGGACAACGCGGTGACGCGGGCCCTTGGAAAGCGAGGGTGTGAGCGGCGAGCGTATGGGTGGCGAGCGTGTGGACGGCGGCCGGTCATGTCGCACCTCGCGTTCGACGGGGAGTCGGCTGATCGTGCCGGGACGGTGGTCTCGGGCGGGGAGTGTTTTACCGGGACAGTGTTTTGCCGGGACAGCGTTCGCCGAGATACTTGGCCGGGCCGAGAGGTGGGTCAACGCGCGTGGCGGTAACCGGGCGCCGTTCGACCGTGACTGGTCATCCGGGGTGTCGGGCTGCGCGGACCGAGCCCGACCCACCGCGCCACCCACACCGGCGTGGCACTTCAGTCGGCTCGGTAGAGTGCTGCCTCCCTGCCCATGACCCCTGATCGCCGCAGGAGCCTGCCCACCTGCCAGTCGAAGCATTCACACGCACGATCGGCGTGCCACCACAGAATCCGCGTCTGCTGAGGGAACAGGCGCTGGTTGTCACCGAGTCGATCGTCAGCCAGGTCGAGAGAGGTACCCCGAGGGCCGGAAGGGGACCACGGCCCCCGGGGTAGCCAGTAGTGTCCGCCGATCAGAGCGGGATGTTGCCGTGCTGTCCGCGCGTCGCCTCGGCCTCGGCGATCGCCTCGGCTATCCGGGTCCGCGACTGCTTGGGGGAGACCACCTCGTCGACGACGCCGATCTCACTGGCCCTGTCGACGCCGCCGGCGATCATCTCGTGCTCGGCGGCGAGTTCGGCCTCCACCTGGCTGCGAAGCTCCGGGTCGACCTCGGCGAGCTTTCGCCGGTGCAGGATCCGGACCGCCGCGACGGCACCCATCACGGCGATCTCAGCGGACGGCCAGGCGAACACCTTCGTGGCGCCGAGGGCACGGGAGTTCATCGCGATGTACGCGCCGCCGTAGGCCTTGCGGGTGACCAGCGTGACGCGGGGGACGACTGTCTCCGCGAACGCGTGCAACAGCTTGGCACCACGACGCACAACGCCGTCCCACTCCTGCCCGACTCCCGGCAGGTAGCCCGGCACGTCGACCACGACGATCAGAGGTACGCCGAACGCGTCACACATCCGGACGAACCGTGCCGCCTTCTCCGCCGACACCGAGTCGAGACAGCCGCCGAGCCGCAGCGGATTGTTGGCGACGACGCCGACCGTGCGCCCGCCGAGGCGTCCGAGCGACGTGACGACGTTCGGCGCCCAGCGCGGGTGCAGCTCCATGGAGCTGTCGGAGTCGAGGATCAGGTCGACCAGGGGGTGCACGTCGTACGCCCGCCTGGCTGACTCCGGCAGTACGTCGGACAGGTCGGTGTCGACAACCGACTCGACGTCGAGCGTGCCCTGCGCGGCGAAGAACGACGCCAGCCGCCTGGCCTCGCCCAGCGCCGACTGTTCGGAGTCGGTGACCACGTGGACGACGCCGGAGCGACGCCCGTGCGGCTCGGGGCCACCGAGCCGCAGCATGTCGACGTCCTCACCCGTCACGGACCGGACCACGTCGGGCCCGGTGACGAAGATGCGCCCCTCTGGTCCGAGGATCACCACGTCGGTGAGGGCTGGGCCGTACGCCGCGCCACCGGCCGCCGGCCCGAGTACGACGGAGATCTGCGGTATCCGGCCGGACGCCTTGGTCATCGCGTGGAAGATACGGCCCACCGCGTGCAGCGACAGGACACCCTCGGCGAGCTGGGCGCCGGCCGAGTGCCATACGCCGATGATCGGCGTACCGATCGACAGTGCGTGTTGGTAGGCCCGGACAACCACGTCGCAACCGGCATGACCCATCGCGCCACCCTTCAAGGTGGCATCCGAACAGAACGCCACCACCGGGCTGCCGTCGACGGTTCCGGTGACGGCGAGCATGCCGCTGCTGTCCTCGGGTGTGAGGAGCTCCAGGCTGTCCGGGTCGAGCAGGTTGGCGAGCCGGTGGCGCGGGTAGCGCGGATCCTTCTCGCGGGACGGCTTCGCCGGCCTGGCAGCGGGATCTGCCGCTGCGTCGGTGCCTGCGTGGTTCTCGGTGACGGTCACGTCCCTTTCCCTAGTCATTGGCTGGCACTCCGGTGCTTCGCGTGTCGAGGTGTGCATGACCTTCGTACGAAACGTGTCAGGCCACACGGCACGCGTCAGGGCGTACGGAAGGCGATGACCAGGTTGTGCCCGCCGAAACCGAACGAGTTGTTGATGGCGGTCAGCGGGCCCTCAGGCAGCTTGCGCGGCTCTTTACGGGCGATGTCGAGCCCCACCTCGTCGTCGAGGTCTTCCAGGTTGGCCGTCGGCGGGACCACCCGGTGGTGCAGTGAGAGCACCGTGGCGATGGACTCGGCCACGCCAGCCGCACCGAGCATGTGTCCGAGCGCGCCCTTGGGTGCCGTGACGACGACTCCGGCCGCCGCGTCGCCGAGGACGGTACGGATACCGAGAGCCTCGGCCACGTCACCTGCCGGCGTCGACGTGGCATGCGCGTTGACGTGGGTCAGCTCGTTCGGTGCGATGCCCGCTTCGGCCAATGCCTCCCGCATCGCCGCGGCGTTGCCGCGTCCCTCCGGGTCGGGCTGCACGATGTGGTGGGAGTCCGCCGAGACGCCGGCACCGGCCACCTCGGCATAGATCCGCGCGCCACGGCGCTCGGCGTGCTCGAGCGACTCGAGCACCATGACGGCGCCACCTTCGCCGAGGACGAAGCCGTCGCGTGCCTTGTCGAATGGGCGAGAGGCGCGCTCCGGTTCGTCGTGCCGGCGGGACAACGCCATCATCGCGCCGAACGCGGCCATCGGCAGTCGGTGGATGACCGCCTCGGCGCCGCCCACGACCGCGACGTCGGCCTTCCCGGAACGGATCAGCTCCAGTCCGTGCCGGATCGCCTCGTTGCCGGATGCGCACGCCGCGACCGGTGTCTGCACACTCGCCTTCGCGCCGATCTCCAGGCCGACCCATGCCGCGCCGCCGTTGGGCATGATCATCGGGATGGTGTACGGCGTGACGTGCCGCGGGCCCTTGGCCTGCAGCTTGTCGTAGATGTCGAGCATGCTGATGAGGCCGCCGATGCCGGACGCGACGGAGACACCGAGGCGTTCGCCCGGCACCTTCGCGTCGGCCAGTCCGGAATCCTTCCAGGCCTCCCGCGCGGCGACCATCGCGAACTGCTCGTACCGGTCGAGCTTGCGCGCCTCAACCCGGCTGAGCACCTCCGTGGGATCCACGGCGGCAGGTGCGGCAACCCGAGCCGGTAGATCGGCGAATGCCTCGTCGGTCAACGTCTTCGCGCCGGACCGGCCGGACAGCAGGCCCTCCCAGGTGGAGGCGACGTCGCCGCCGAGCGGTGTGGTGGCACCCAGTCCGGTGACGACAACCTTGGTGCTCATCGAAATCTCCTCGTTCTCCTACGTCGTGCTGAGCCTTCGTCGCAGTGCCTGTTCAAGGCGAAGTCCGACGGCGGCCGCCGGGCGAGCCACAGGCGGATCGGTGGTACGCCCGTGGGCCACCCGGCGATGCCGCGCTCGTCAGCCCTGCGACCGCTCGATGAAGGCGACGGCGTCGCCGACAGTCTTGAGGTTCTTGACCTCGTCGTCGGGGATCTTGACGCCGAACTTCTCCTCGGCCGCCACGACGACCTCGACCATCGACAGCGAGTCGACGTCGAGATCGTCGGTGAACGACTTGTCCATCTGGATGTCCTCGGCCGGGATACCCGCGACCTCGTTGACGATCTCCGCGAGTCCGGCGCGGATGTCCTCGGTAGTGGCCATGCCTTACTGCTCCTTCGGTTGTTTCCTTGTGAACCCGCCCGGGATCGAGAACGAGGTCGGCGGACTTGGACTACGGGACGAGCACGACCTGGGCCGCATAGACCAGGCCGGCCCCGAAGCCGATGATCAATGCGATGTCGCCACTCTTCACCTCACCGGCCGCGAGCATGCGCTCGAGAGCCAGTGGGATCGATGCTGCTGAGGTGTTGCCCTGTTCGGCGATGTCGCGGGCGATCTTGACATGGTCGGGCAGCTTCAACGCCCGTGCCATCGCGTCGGTGATGCGCATGTTGGCCTGGTGCGGGATGAACGCGTCGAGTTCCTGCGTGGTCACCCCGGCCGCGTCGAGCGCCTGCTGTGCGACCTTGGCCATCTCGTACGACGCCCACCGGAACACCTGGTTTCCCTGCATCGTGAGGTGCGGGAACTCGCCGGCCGCGAGGGCGTCTTCCCAGGTCTCCTCCTGGCGGATGACGTCGGCCTGGGTGCCGTCGGATCCCCAGACGACCGGGCCGATGCCCGGATTTTCGGACGGCCCGACGACCGCGGCACCAGCGCCGTCGCCGAAGAGGAACGCCGTCGAGCGGTCCGTGTGGTCGGTGAGGTCGGACAGCCGTTCGACGCCGATGACCAGCACGTGGGTCGCGGAGCCTCCGCGCACCATGGACTGGGCCAGCTCGATGCCGTAGCAGAAGCCGGCGCAGGCGGCAGAGATGTCGAACGCCGCGACGCCACCGGCGCCGATCTCCGTGGCGACGGTGGTCGCGACCGCCGGGGTCTGGGAGAGGTGCGACACCGTCGAGACGAGTACGCAGTCGATCTGGTCGGCCTGGATGCCGGCGTCGGCGAGTGCCTTGCCGCCGGCCGCGACCGACATCGACGCGACCGTCTCCTCCGCTGTGGCCCAGCGGCGGGTGACGATGCCGGACCGGGTACGGATCCACTCGTCGGAGGAAGCGATGTTCTCGCAGATCTCCTCGTTCGTGACGACTCGGGACGGCCGGTATCCGCCGACACCCAGGATGCGGGCGTGCGGAGCGCCGGTCGAGGTACGGATCGCCCTCGTCACGAGGCACTCACCACCGGGTGCAGCCGGACGATCGGCTGGCCGGGCGAGACGGGATCGCCGTCCTCGACCAGCCATTCGACGATCGTGCCGCCATGAGGCGCGGCGACCGGTAGGTCGTCGCGCAGACTCCGGACGTTTCCGACGACCGCACCCGGGATGAGGGAGGCGCCGGCCGGCTGGTCTGGTGCGAGCGTGAAGGTCCCCTTCATCGGAGAGACCAGCAACCGCCAGGTCGGGTTGCCTTCCAGGGGTCCACCCTCGCCGTGCTTCTCGACGAACGCGCGAGCGTCGTCGAGTTGGTCGGGGGTCTTCAGTGCGAAGGTCTCGACACCGGGCATCGCCCGACGCGCGATTCCGGTGAGCGTCCCGGCCGGCGGCATCTCGAGCATGCCGGTCACGCCAAGGTCCTGCATCGTCTGCATGCACATGTCCCACCGGACGGGAGAGCTGACCTGGGTCACGATCCGGTCGAGTACCTCACGGCCGTTGTGCACGATGTGCCCGTCGCGGTTGGAGAGCAGCCGCGTGCGCGGGTCGTGGGTGCTGATCGCGCGGGCGTAGCCGCCGAGCAGGTCGACCGCGTGGGCGACGTACTCGGTGTGGAACGCGCCGGCGACCTGGAGCGGGACCAGTCGGGTCTTCGCGGGCGCGTCGGCGGAGAAGCGTTCGAGGTCCTCCAGGGTGCCCGCGGCAACGACCTGGCCGGGCCCGTTGTTGTTGGCCGCGGTGAGGTTGTGCTTGTCGATCGCCGTGAGCACACTCTCGGGGTCGCCGCCGAGCACCGCCATCATCCCGGTGGGCGACTTCGCGGCGGCCTGGGCCATCGCCTTGCCGCGTTCGCGGACGAAGACCATCGCCTGTTCGGCGCTGATCACGCCTACTCCGGCAGCAGCGGTGACCTCGCCCACGCTGTGGCCAGCGGCGAGGTCGATCACCCGGAAGGCATCAGCCGGATGCGGGAACAGCGCCAGCGCCGCGACCAGTCCGGCACCGACCAGGAGCGGTTGGGCGACTGCGGTGTCGCGAATCGTCGCCGCATCGGCCTTCGTACCGTAATGGAGCAGGTCGACGTCGCAGACCGCGGACAGCCAGCGGAGCCGCTCGGCGAACGTGGGGTCCTCGAGCCACGGCTCGAGGAAGCCGGGAGTTTGCGCCCCTTGGCCGGGCGCGACGATGACGAGCACATCTCCACCATGACGGCGAACGGCGAGTAGGGCGTGGGCGGGGCGGGACGAAACTTCCCCATGGAACGCTGTAGGAACTCGACAAAGTCACGCTGAGTCGTGGGTGGGTGGACCCTCCAAACGCCCGAGCGTGAGGGCGATCCGAAGTGTGTACGCATGCCGCGGATTGGACGGTGAGTAACCGGACAGATCGGTGATACGCCGCAGCCGATAACGAACGGTGTTGGCGTGCACGAACAGCATCCGCGCCGTCGCCTCCACCGAGGCACCGTTCTCGAAGAAGGCAGCCAAGGTCTCCAGGAGCACCGGTCCAGTTGCCGCGAGCGGTGCGTAGACGTCGGTGACCAGCTGGCGGCGGGCGTCGGCGTCGCCGGCGAGGGCGCGTTCGGGCAGGAGCTCCTCGGTCGCCACCGGACGCGGCGCGTCGAGCCAGGCCGGTGCGGCGAGGAAACCGGCGATGGCCGAGCGTGCCGCATCGGAGGCCGCGAGCAGGTCGGGTACGACGGGGCTGAACACGACCGGGCCCGGTCCGAAATGGGCGGAGAACGTCGTGGCCGCCTTGTGCGGGTCCTCCACTCCACCGAGGATCACGATGAGTCGGTCGCCCTGGACACCGGTGAGGACGTCCAGCCGGGCATGCCGGGCGTCGCGGCGGACGACATCGACGCCGGCCTCGGCGTCACCGGACGGTGTGCGCCCCACCACCACGAGCACGGCGCTGGCTTCGGACCAGCCGAGCGCCGCCACCCGCGACCGGATGGCCTCATCGGTCTCGCCACGCAGGACCGCGTCGACGATCAGCGCCTCGAGCCTGGCGTCCCAGGCGCCGCGCATCTCCGCGGCTCGGGCGTAGACCTCCGCGGCCCCGAACGCGAGGTCGCGGGAATACAGCAGAACGGCCTCGCGGACGGTCGGCACTTCCTCTGCCGGCACGATCTGGTCGACGCGCTCCTCGACGACCTCGATGCCGATCTTGATCATCTCCACCGTCTGGTGCAGGGTCACCTTCCGGGTGAGCTCGCGGGGTGCGGTGCCGAGGACGTCAGCGGTGAAGACCGGGCCGGCGCTGGGCTTGCGGAACCAGGCGACGAACGCGGCGAAGAAAGTCTGGGCGACGAGGCCGATCCAGGAACGGTCCTGGGGATTCATCCCGCGGAACCAGTCGAGGCGTTCCCGCATCCGCTCGATGGTCGCCGAGGCGAGCATGCCACTGGCCCGTTCGAGATGGGCCGCGGTCGATGCGCGGTTGAAACTCGCCACCCTGGCCAGTCTGCCACGTGGCAAGCCGGCGACAGGCTGGACAGGCTGCGCTGTCCAAGTATGCGTAGAGTGCGACGCTGTGGAACCCCTCGACCAACTGAAGCGCATCGCGTTCCTGCTCGAGCGGGGCCGGGCGCAGACACACCGGGTCCGGGCGTTCCGCAAGGCTGCCTGGGCGTTGGAGAAGCTTCCGCCGGAAGAGTTCACGAGACGACTCGAGACAGGCAAGCTCACCGAGGTCAGCGGTGTCGGCCCGGTGTCGGCGAAGGTCGTGGTCGAGGCTGCCGCCGGTGAGACCTCGACCTATCTCGCGAAGCTCGAGGAAGAGACCGGCCCGTTGGTCGACGGTGGCGGATCGACGCTTCGCCAGGCCCTGCGGGGCGACCTGCACAGCCATTCGGAGTGGTCGGACGGAGGCAGTCCGATCCGGGAGATGGCCGAGGCCGCCCGCGACCTCGGGCACTACTACCTCGCGCTCACCGACCACTCACCGCGGCTCACCGTCGCCAGGGGCCTGTCCGCCGACCGGTTGCGCCAGCAGCTCGACGTCGTACGCCGGCTCAACGACGAGCTGGCACCGTTCCGGATCCTCACCGGCATCGAGGTCGACATTCTCGAGGACGGCTCCCTCGACCAGGAGCCCGAACTGCTCGTGGAACTGGACGTGGTCGTGGCGAGCGTGCACTCCAAGTTGCGGATGCCGGCCGCGGAGATGACCCCCCGCATGGTGGCGGCGATCGCGCAGCCGGCGGTCGACGTCCTCGGCCACTGCACCGGACGCCTGGTCACCGGCGACCGCGGAACGCGCCCGGAGTCCGCCTTCGACGCCGAGATCGTGTTCGAGGCCTGCCGGCGGTTCGGCGTCGCGGTCGAGATCAACTCTCGGCCCGAGCGCCTGGACCCGCCGCGGCGGCTGCTGCGACAGGCGGTCGAGCAGGGCTGCGTCTTCACCATCGACACCGACGCGCACGCGCCCGGCCAACTCGACTGGCAGCCGTACGGATGCGCTCGCGCGGAGGAGTGTGGTGTGCCCGCCGACCGGGTGCTGAACACGCTGCCCGCAGACGCGCTGCTGGCGCACTTCACGAACTAGCCGGCGCGGTCACCGGCGGCGTAGGCCCTGCCCGATTCGCTCCACGGCCTGGACGATCCGGCGGGCGCGGGTCTCCGGGCGGGCCGCCTCCTCGATCCAGCCGACGTATTCGCGCTGGTGGGAGTAGGACAGCCGGCGCCACGGCTCCACCGCATCGGCCGCCTCCAGCGCCGCCTGCAGGTCGTGGGGGAGCTCCGCGACTCGGGGGTCCTCGTCGTAGGAGAGCGTGACCGTCACCGTGTCGCCGGCGTCGACCCCGGCAGCCTCCCGGTTGGCCTTGTTGACCGGCAGGTAGTACTCCCCGCCGTAGACGGCGACCGTCGACCGGTAGGTGTGCCCGCCGATGGTGACGCGTACCGGCGGCCGCGCCCTGCCGAAGACGGCGGGAACGTCGAACGGTACGCGGATGAAGGTCGCGGTTCCCTCGCCTTCTGGGCGTTCCAGCGTGACCTGGAAGGTCTGGGCGTCCATGTCTGGCGATCCTAGGGGCTTCCTATAGTGAAAGGCGTGCCGACGACCAGAGCCCGCGACGGCCTCCCGCTGTACTACCAGACCTTCCCGGCCCTCGGCCGTGCTCGAGCCGTCGTCCTGCTGCTGATGGGTCTCGGCTCCAACGCGCGGATCTGGGCTCCGGTGATCGACCCGCTCCGGTCGGGTGGGTACGACGTCGTGGTCATGGACAACCGTGGCTGTGGACGGTCCGGGGTGCCCTGGCTGCCGTGGTCGACCCAGACGATGGCCGACGACGCGCGGAGCGTGCTGGACGCCGCCGAGGTGTCACGCGCACACGTCGTCGGCGCGTCCATGGGCGGCATGATCGCGCAGGAGTTGGCGCTCGCCCATCCAGAACGGGTCGCCTCGCTGGTCCTCGGGTGTACGACCGGCGGGCTGCCGAAGGGACCCGCCCTGATCACTGCGCACGGCGTACGTCATGTCCTGGGTATGGTCGCGCGCGCGGTGCGGCCGCCGTCAGCGGCCGACGAGGTGCTGGAGTTTCTGCGGGTCAACGTCTCGCCCGAGTTCGCCGCCGGAGCACCTCCGGGCGGGCCGGCGTGGCAGGCGGTCGAGGCGATGCTGGCCGACCCGATGCCCACCCGCGGCCTGCTCCACCAGGCGCTGGCCACCGCACGCCACTCCAGCTGGTCGCGGCTCGGCCGGCTGACGATGCCGGTACAGGTGCAGCACGGTACGGCGGACCGGGTGATCCCCGTCCACGCCGGACGCAACCTGGCCCGCCGGATCCCGCGGGCCGTCTTCGAGCCCATCGACGGTGCCGGCCACGCCCTGGGCATCGAATACCCAGCCGAGATCGCCCGTCGGGCGCTGGCGTTCCTGGCCGGGCACGCGGGAGGCTCGGCGACTTCTCCGGCGACGGGGGGAGTGGTGCCGCGATGAGCAGACCGGCCACGGCGATCCTGCGGAGCGTCCGGCACTGGGGCTCGACCGAGGATGAGCGTCGCAGGGCGTATCCGTGCGACCGGCTGCTGCCCGCCGCCGACCACGCCTTGTTTCGCGCCGTCGACGTCGCCGCGCCGTCCGCCACTGTTTTCCGGTGGCTGTGTCAACTGCGGGTCGCGCCCTACAGCTACGACTGGATCGACAACGCCGGTCGGCAGAGCCCGCAGGCGTTGGTCGGCGGGCTGGACAGCCTCGAGGTAGACCAGCGTTTCATGACGATCTTCGAGCTGGTGGAGTTCGAACCCGGCCGGTCGATCACGCTCCGGCACGAGGGACCGGTCTTCGGCCGGATCGCCGGCACCTACCTGGTCGACGGAGCGGGGAACCGCTGCCGGCTCCTCGTGAAGCTCCTCGTCGCCGACCCGCGGGGTCCACTGGGTCTGGTCACCCGGCATGTGCTGCCGGTGGGCGACCTCGTCATGATGCGGCGGCAGCTGCGCAACCTGAAGGCCCTCGCCGAGGCCGATCCCGCGGCCGGGCTCGAGAGCTGAGTCAGAACAGGATTCGGTGGTCGAACCCGACGACCTGCTGGTTGTCCCCGTCTTCACCGAGGGACCGGCGTACGCCGATGAAGTTGAACCGGTCGGCGGAGTAGACACTCGCCCCCTCCGCCCGGACGCGGCGCAGGAGATCGGCTTCCGCACCACGGTCGACGTCGGCGAACCGCAGCGCCCGGATCAGCGCACCGTCGGCCACGACAGTGCCAGGGTGGAGAACGGGAGTGACCGTGTGCTCGAGCTGCCCGAACCGCAGCGCGATGGCGCCGTTCGACTCGTCCCGGATGTAGTGCGCGGCCTTGCCGACGATCCCCGCATCGGTGAAGGAGAACGCGGACACCAGGTCGGCGAGAAAGTGCGCGCCGTACACGCTCTGGTCGTCCATCCTCGCGACGATGTCCCCGTCGGCCGCATCGAGGCCGAGGTTCAGGCATGCGCCGGCCGGCAGCCGGGCCCCGGCAGTCACGGCGACGACATCGTCCAGTCCGGCGTCGCGGATCTTGTCCTCGACCACCTGCGGTGCGAGGTCGCCCCCGCGCAGGACCACGACCACCTGGAGCGGTCGGTAGTTCTGCCCGGCGACCTGCTCGAGGGCATGGGCGACCTGGCCGGGTCGGCTGGTCGGCACGATCACCGACACCTTCGGCCGACGCGTGTCGACCGGCAGCCCCACGGAGCGCAGCACTGCGTCGACGCGGTGTCCGTACGTGTGGCGGGCCAGAACCTCCCGCATCGCACGGTGTCCACGCTGGTCCCGCCGGTCGTCGTCGGCGAGGATCACCGCCAGGGCACGTTCGGTCTCGGGCCCGCTGCGGCTGATGACGACGAGGTTGGCGAAGAGCTCTTCCAACGCACGGGAGTACCCAGAGATCACCGGCGTCGAACAGGCCGACAGTTCGAAGACCCGGCGGGCGCACATCGTCGGCGATTGGGTCACGGTGTTCACGTTGAGGAAGACCTTGTACGCCTTGTAGGCGGCGAGCATCCGCTCATACGACAGCGACCCGACGACGTGCCCCGCGTACTCCGGCGGGAACTGGCATCGCAGGTCGCCCATGACCCGGGTGAAGACGTGCAGGCCGAACGCGCGGGCGGGAGCGACGACCGCGTCCATCTGGGCGATCCGCTCGCGGTGCCGGTAGGCGTGGTAGGTGCCAGCGAACGCGACCGGGTAGCGACGACGACCCCGCACCGACACCGGGTTGTGCACCCGCGGCTGCGCAGCGAAAGCCAGGAGGTCCACCCTGGAGTGCCCGAGCTGTTCCCGGTACGACGAGATGCAGTCGGCGTCGACAGTGAAGACCTGATCGAAGAGCCTCGCGCACTCCACGAAGCCGTGGAAGTGGGCCGGATCCTCCTTGTTCCAGAACACCGTGGGGATGCCGCGTTCGCGGCACCAGGCGACGAGCGCCCGGAGCTCGTCGGTCGGTTCGCCGGCCGCGGTGACGAGCGGGCCCCAGCGTCCGTCGTTGCCCCGCCACACCGACTCGACGAAGAGCAGGTCGGGGCGTACCCGTTGTACGACGGCCAGCCAGTCGTCGCGTTCCAGCGGCACCTGGTTCCACTCGTAGCCGAAGCCGATCGAAGAGAACACGTCGAGGATGACCGCCACCGTCAGGTGTGGTCGGACGACCGGCCCGTCCGGCAGCGTGGTGGCCGGGGGCAGGTCGACCGCGGAGTACTGGCGCCCATGGTCGGTGCGTTCGGCGACGACGCGGCCCGGCAACCGGCCCGACAGCGCGGACCGGGCCGTCGAGGTGACCTGCGACGGATGCCGGGCCACGTGGGACAGAACCTTTCGCAGTCGCGACAACTGCCGTGTGGTGGTCGACCTGCCGGTGCGTCGTGACATGGCCAGGGCGCCTTCGAAGGCGGGCTGGAGATCGGTGCGGAGTCGCCCACGGTCGCGGGCCGGCGTGGTCCCTGGCCGCGCCACCACCCGGAAGTGGTCCCCGGAGATGTCAAGGGACTCGATGGTGGTGGTCGGCCCCAACAGGTCGAGGAGGGACGCGAGGTCGAAGACCATGGCGCCGTCGTCTCCTGGACACCCGATGGGTGCGGTCACGACCAGTACGCCGTCCGGCCGTACCACCCGGACCGCCTCGGCCAGGACCCGCCGGCCATCCTCCCCGGGCACGAGCACCTCGGCGAGGATCACCGAGTCGACTCCGGCGACATCGGTGGCATCGGTGGCATCGGTGGCGTCGGTGGCAGTGGGGGGTACGACCTGCAGTCCGCGTCTGGCGGCGAGCAGGGAGACGAGCCGGCGACCGCCGCCGACGGCGAGCACCCGCCCGCGCGCCCGTCGTACCAGCCAGTGGACCCGGGCAGCGGTGGCCCGGTCGTACGGTTCTGACCGGGGTGGGACCGTCGAGGACCTGATCACCGGCGTTCACCTCACGCAGGAGCACCGCCTCGTCGGTCGGCGGGGATGATTCCATCCTCGCCGTCCCGGTGCAGGGGCAAACTCGGCGCAGTCCCGGCGATCTGGCGCGTGTCCGGTTCGCGGCTCGGCCGGCTGCGATCATAGGCACTTCGACTCGGCGGAAGAGGGACGATGGTCGGCAAGCAGGGCAGGGTCACGGGGACGATCGGGCCGGGTCTGGTCGGTGAGGTGATGGTGCCCGTACGAGGTGGCGTCGAGGCCTTCTACGCCTACCCGAGCATCCCGGGCGAGGAGTTCGGGATAGGTGACCAGGTGATCGTCGTCGACTACCAGGCACCCCGCACCGTCTATGTCGCCAGGGCTTTGTGACAGCCAGCGTCCCGGATCGTCCACGGCGAGGTGATCTCCCCTAAGCTTTGCCGCGCCGCCACAGATGAGGCGGTTCTCACGGTTGTGCGAGGGGAGCTCTGAGCGAGTCATGCCGTGGTACATCTACGCCGGTGTGGTGGTTGCCGCCGTCGCCGTTGTCGTGCTTGCGTTCCGCGCCATCTGGAAGGTGGCCGAGCCGAACGAGGCACTCATCATCTCCGGGCTCGGCGCCCGCGGCGAGAATGCCGACACCGCCGAGAGCCTGGGCTTCAAGATCGTCACCGGCAAGGGCAAGCTCGTGCTCCCCGGCTTCCAGACAGCGCGCCGGTTGTTGCTCGACTCCCGTTCGGCGACCCTGCAGGTCGGCTGTGTCACCAAGCAGGGGATCCCGGTCCATGTGCGCGGCGTGGTGATCTACAAGGTGGGCGACGACTTCGCGTCCATCGCCAACGCCGCCCGGCGGTTCCTCGACCAGCAGGCCACGATGGACAACAAGATCCACGAGCTCTTCGCCGGCCACCTCCGCTCGATCATCGGCAATCTCACCGTCGAAGACCTGATTCTCAACCGCGAGCGGTTGGCATCGGAGATCCGCGGGTCCTCGGCAGACGAGATGAGCAAGCTCGGACTCGTCGTCGACTCGTTCCAGATCCAGGAGATCGACGACACCACCGACTACATCACCAACCTCGGCAAGCCGCATGCCGCCGCCGTCGCCGCCCAGGCCCGGATCGCCGAGGCACAGCGGGACCAGGAGGCCACCAAGGCCGAGCAGGACGCCGCGGCCGGCAAGGCAGGTGCGGTTCGGGAGAGCCAGATCAAGCAGGCGCAGTACCAAGCCGAGGTCGACCAGGCGGCGGCGAAGGCTCGGCAGTCCGGTCCCCTTGCCGAGGCCTCGGCCAGGCAGGACGTGATCCGGGCGGAGACCGAGGCGGCTGAGCTCGCGGCGCAGCTTGCCGAGCAGCGGCTGCAGTCCGACGTCCGCAAGCCGGCCGACGCCCGGGCGTACGAGACCCGCACGATCGCCGACGCCGACCGCGACGCCCGCATCTCGGCCGCACAGGCGGAAGCCAAGGAAACCGAACTCCGTGCCCAGGCCCAGGCCCAGGCGACGCGGACCACCGGTGAGGCCGACGCCGCCGCGGCGCAGGCGCGTGGGCTCGCCCAGGCCGAGGCCGCCAAGGCGCAGGGCCTGGCCGAAGCCGAGGCGATCAAGGCCCGGGCTGCGGCACTCGCGGAGAACCCGGACGCCGTGGTGGCACAGCAGCTGGCCGAGAAGTGGCCGGAGATCGTGGGCGAGGGCGCGAAGGCGTTCGGCAACGTCGACCACATGGTCGTGCTCAACGGCGCCGACGGCGTGTCAGACCTGCTGGCCAAGGCGCTGACCATGGGCGGGACCGGCCTGGGGCTGGCCCGCAACCTCCTCAACGCCATGGAGAGTCAGCCGAGCACGACCTCGGCCAACGGGCACTCGTCCACGCCGGCGGATGTCACGACGCTGCCGCTCAAGCCGACCGACGACTAGCGGCCATCGTCGCGGTGAGTCAGGCGTCGCCGCCTTCCTGCGGGATGTCGCGGACCGCCGTCGGGTCGGAGATCGAGTAGCGGTCGGCCGCCTCGCGTACGGTCGAGGGCTTCACCTCGCCGCGCCGGGCCAGTGCGGCCAGGGTCGCGACGACGATCGACGGCGCATCGACGTTGAAGTAGCGACGCACCGCAGGTCGGGTGTCGGCGAGGCCAAAGCCGTCCGTGCCGAGGGAGGTGTACTCGCCGGGTACCCACCGGGAGATCTGGTCGGGCACCGCACGCATCCAGTCGCTCACCGCCACGAACGGACCGGGCGCGTTCTCCAGCTTCCGCGAGACGTACGGGAGCTGCTGAGGGCGGTCGGGGTTGAGGAGATTCCACCGCTCGCACTGGACGGCTTCGCGGCGCAGCTCGTTCCACGACGTCACCGACCACACGTCGGTGGCGACACCCCACTCCTCCGACAGCATCCACTGCGCCTCGAGCGCCCAGGGAACCGCGACCCCGGACGCGAGCAGCTGGGCGCGTGGGGTCCGTCGGTCGGTCGGGCGCGGGTAAGGCGCGCACAGGTAGATGCCCTGCAACAGTCCCTCGACGTCGAGGTTCTCCGGCTCGGCAGGCTGGACGTTCGGCTCGTTGTAGACAGTCAGGTAGTAGAAGACGTCCTCGCCGTGCGGGTACTGGTCGGACGAGCCGTACATCCGGCGCAAGGCGTCCTTGACGATGTAGGAGATCTCGAACGCGAACGCCGGGTCATAGGCCACACAGGCCGGGTTGGTCGAGGCCAGCAGGTGCGAGTGCCCGTCGGCGTGCTGCAGACCCTCACCGGTCAGGGTGGTCCGGCCGGCGGTCGCCCCGATGAGGAAGCCCCGCCCCATCTGGTCGCCCAACGCCCACATGAAGTCGCCGGTGCGCTGGAACCCGAACATCGAGTAGAAGATGTAGACCGGGATCATCGGCTCGCCATGAGTGGCGTACGACGTGCCCGCCGCGGTGACCGAGCCCATCGCTCCCGCCTCGCTGATCCCCTCGTGCAGCAGCTGCCCCTGCACGGACTGCTTGTACGACAGGAGCAGCCGGCGGTCGACGCCCTCGTACGTCTGCCCGTGCGGGTCGTAGATCTTCGCGGTCGGGAACATCGAGTCCATGCCGAAGGTCCGGAACTCATCCGGTGCGATCGGTACGAACCGGGCGCCGATCTCCTTGTCCTTGAGCAGGTCGCGCAGCAGTCGGACGAACGCCATGGTCGTGGCGATCTTCTGCTTGCCCGAGCCCCGGCGGATGTCGGCGTAGACCGGGTCGCCTGGAAGTTTCAACGGCCTGGGACCGACCCGGCGTTCGGGCACCGGCCCGCCGAGCTGGCGCCGACGCTCCAGCATGTACGCGATCTCGTCGTCGTCCGGACCCGGGTGGTAATAGGGCGGCAGCTCGCTCTCGTCGATCGCTTTGTCGGAGATCGGCAGGTAGAGCCGGTCGCGGAACTTCTTGACGTCGTCCTTGGTGAGCTTCTTCATCTGGTGGGTCGCGTTGCGGCCTTCCAGCGCCTCGATCGTCCAACCCTTGATGGTGTGGGCGAGGATGACCGTCGGCTGGCCGACGTGCTCGGTCGCCGCCTTGAACGCGGCGTAGACCTTGCGGTAGTCGTGGCCGCCGCGCGACAGCTTGCGCAGGTCGTCGTCGGACAGACCGTCGACCATCTTGTGGAGCCGGGCGTCCCCGCCGAAGAAGTTCTGCCGGATGTATTCGCCGGTCTCGACGGAGTAGGTCTGGAACTGGCCGTCCGGCGTGGTGTTCATCTTGTTGACCAGCACGCCGTCGACGTCCTGGGCCAGCAGTGGGTCCCAGTCACGGCCCCAGATCACCTTGATGACGTTCCAGCCGGCGCCCCGGAAGAACGACTCGAGCTCCTGGATCACCTTGCCGTTGCCGCGGACGGGACCGTCGAGCTGCTGGAGGTTGCAGTTGATCACGAACGTCAGGTTGTCGAGCTCCTCGCGGGACGCGACGCCGATCGCTCCGAGCGACTCCGGCTCGCTCATCTCGCCGTCACCGAGGAACGCCCACACGTGCTGCTGCGAGGTGTCCTTGATGCCGCGGTGCGACAGATAGCGGTTGAAGCGGGCCTGGTAGATCGCGTTGACCGCGGTGAGCCCCATCGACACCGTGGGGAACTCCCAGAAGTTCGGCATCAGGCGAGGGTGCGGGTAGCTCGACAGCCCATTGCCGAAACCCTGCGAGACCTCCTGGCGGAACGCGTTCAGATGGTCCTCGGTCAGGCGGCCCTCGAGGAAGGCGCGGGCGTAGATGCCCGGAGACGCGTGGCCCTGGATGAAGACCTGGTCGCCGCCGCCGGGGTGGTCCTTGCCGCGGAAGAAGTGGTTGAAGCCGACCTCGTACAGGCTCGCCGCCGACTGGTAGGTCGCGATGTGCCCGCCGACCTCGAGGCCCTTGCGGTTGGCCCGTGAAACCATGATCGCGGCGTTCCACCGGATGTAGGCGCGGATCCTGCGCTCGACGTGCTCGTCGCCGGGGAACCAGGGCTCCTTGTCGGGCGTGATCGTGTTGATGAAGTCGGTGCTGCGAAGGGCCGGGACGCCCACCTGCCGCTCGCGAGCGCGTTCGAGCAGGCGCAACATCAGATAGCGGGCACGCTCCTGACCTCGTTCGTCCAGCACGGCGTCGAGGGACTCGATCCACTCACGGGTCTCGTCGGGATCGGTATCGGGGAGCTGGGTGGGAAGACCATCTGTGATGATGGGCCTACGCTCTGCTCCGGAAGCCACGGCTGTCCCTTTCTCGGGGGTGGGGGGTCGCAACCCCTGAGAGATCATGCCTCTCGTGTGACCTTCATAGTCTCTCGCGCCTGGACAGAACCCGGCGCGGAGGCAGGGTGTCCAGACCCGGCGGCACGGCCCCAGCGTCGCGGTTCGGCCACCTGGGCCAGTTTTCATCCGACCGGCAACCGGGCAGTCTGTCGTAGACGTAGCTACCAGGCCCGCCGGAGGTTGTCATGTACGCCCAGGTTGGTGATCGACTTCACGTCTTCGGACGGCACGTCGGTAACCCCGAGAAATCGGGCCAGATCGTGGAGGTCCGAGGCGCGGACGGCAGCCCACCCTACGTCGTGCAGTACGACGACGGCCACGAGGCGCTCGTCTTCCCCGGCCCGGACGCGGTGGTCGAGAACGGTCGGGGCTCCTCGGGCGCCAGGACGGTCAAGGCGGCCAAGACAGCGAAGACTGAGGCGGGCGAAGGCGGCCAAGACAGCGAAGACGGCCAAGACAGCGAAGACGGCTAAGACTGCCAAGTCGGCGAAGACGGCGAAGACGGCGAAGAGTCCCAGGGCGGTGAAGAGTCCCAGGGCGGTGAAGACTGCCAAGTCCGTCCGGAGTCCCAAGACCGCGAAGACTGCCAAGACGGCGAAGACAGCCAAGAGTGCCAAGACGGCCAAGAGTGCCAAGACCGCCAAGAGCCGCCGGGGCTGAGTATGCGGAGCCGGCTCGTCGAAGTCCATACCGGTGCGCAGGAGGTCGTCCACGATCTCACCGGCACGTGCCAGGACTTCCTCGCGGAGGTGGGCGCGGACTCCGACGGACTGCTGCATGTGTTCGTTCCGCACGCCACCGCCGGTCTCGCGCTGATCGAGACCGGCTCCGGCAGCGAGGGGGACCTGCTGGCTGTACTGGAGCGGATGCTGCCAGGCGATTTCGGTTGGCGGCACCGGCACGGTGCGCCGGGACACGGCCGTGATCACGTGGTGCCGGCCTTCCTCCGCCCGGACGCGACGGTGCCGGTCGTTGGCGGCGAGCTGGCCCTGGGCATGTGGCAGCGCATCTGTCTGGTCGACACCAACCGCGACAATCGACGGCGAAGTGTCCGGTTGTCCTTCCTTGCAGGCTGAGCGCCCGGTGGGGACCGATTGGTGGGGGTACGTCGCGAGCCGTCCGCGCGACACTCCGGTAAGGCCTTGCATACGACGCGTCGGCACGCTGGACTACCGGCCAGACCGGAGCGCTGTGGTCCACCATCGGTACTGATGCGACCATAAGAGCTCCGCTGGATGAACAGGAGGATGACGTCGTGAGTGCGACCGCAGGCGAGGCCGAGGGCCAGTCTGGGCCGGCAGAGCGGCTTGGTTTGCAGCCGGGCATGGTGGTGCAGGAGCTCGGCTGGGACGACGACTGTGACGAAGACCTGCGCCTGGCGATCGAGGAGCACACCGGGAGCGAGCTGGTCGACGACGAGTACGGCGACGTCGTCGACGCGGTGGTCCTGTGGTGGCGTGACGATGACGGCGATCTCGTCGACGCGCTCGTCGATACCAAGACCGATCTCACCGGTGGCGGGGCGATCTGGCTGCTGACTCCCAAGGTGGGTCGCGACGGGTACGTCGATGCGAGTGAGATCGCGGAGTCCGCCCCGACGGCGGGCCTCGCCACCACCACGAGCCTGTCGGTGGCACCCGACTGGCTGGGCACCAAGCTGGTGACACCCCGATCGCGTCAGCGTTGACCCGCGGGCGGTGAGGGGTGAGGTCCATCGTGGCCGGCTTGCCGGACGTCGGTACGCAGGCGCCGGACTTCGCGCTGAGTGACCAGCATGGAGTCGAGGTACGCCTGACCGACTTCCGCGGGTCCAGGAACGCGGTGCTGATCTTCTTTCCGTTCGCCTTCACGAGGGTGTGCACCGGTGAGCTACGTGCGCTCCGCGAGGAGCTGCCCACGCTCACCGGTGACGACACCGAGATCCTCGCCCTCTCCTGCGACCCGATGTACGCCCTGCGGGTCTTCGGGGAGCAGGAGGGGCTGAGCTTCCCACTGCTGTCGGACTTCTGGCCGCACGGCGCGGTCGCGCGGGCGTACGGCGTCTTCGACGACGAGCGCGGCTGCGCGGTGCGAGGGACGTTCGTCATCGACCGGGCCGGCACCGTCCGATGGCGCGTGGTCAACGCCATACCCGACGCCCGAGAGGTCGGTGCGCTCGCTGCGGCATTGCAGGGAGCTGCGGTCCTGACGTCACCGAGCGGGGCGCCCGGTCGGTCTTCGTGCAGCCGCCTTTGGATAGCCTGTCGCCTCGACACCTGGGGCCGTAGCTCAGTGGAAGAGCATCGCGTTTACACCGCGAGTGTCGGCGGTTCGATCCCGTCCGGCCCCACCGTCACCTTCCGATGACTGCCCCCGCTGCCCTCACGGCAGCGAGGCAGGAGCCACCACCGTGCCCGACGCGCAGGACCGGTAGAACGCGTCACAGGCGGCGAGGTTCTCCCACGCGTCGTCGACGGTGGCCAGCGTCTCGCCGTCACCACGGATGGTCGCGACCACATCGTCGACGTCGGACGGATAGCTGGGGAGCGTCGCCATCTGCACCCATCGCCCGTACCGGTCGTCGGTCACCGCCAGGCGACCCGTCAGCGTGTCGGTCGCGACCGCACCGTCGGTGCCGACGATGGTGATCGCCTGCCGGCCGCCGTCCGGGGGCGCGGTCCAGGTGACCTCGACCGTGGCGCGGACCCCGTTGTCGAGCTCGACCGTCGCGTGTCCGTAGTCCTCGAACGGCAGGTCGGTGTGCTTGAGGTTGCCCATGATCCCGCTGACGGACGTGACGGATGATCCGGTCAGCCACCGCAGCAGGTCGAGGTGGTAGATGCTGTGGTCGATCCAGCCACCACCTGGAGCGCGGTCACGGTCGACCCACCAGCCGGGGTCGGAGGCGCCGGGCCAGCCACGGGGGAGGCCGGACAGCAGCTGGAAGTTCGCGGTCAGGATCCGGCCGAGACGCCCCTCGTCGATCCACTGCCGAAGCTGGCGCGCCAAGGGGGCACACCGCTGGCGCGACTCCGCCGGCAGGAACTTCACGCCGGCCTCCTGCACCGCGGTCCGGATCGTGGTCGCCGTCTCCAGGTCGTTGGCCAGGGGCTTGATCGACAGGATGTGCTTGCCGTTTCCGGCCGCCGTACGGCAGATCGCCGGACTCCGGTCGGTGCTCGCGAACACGGCCACGAGGTCGACCGCGGGATCCTCCAGCAGCTCCTTGGCCGAGCGGACCGGGCCGGCCAGCCCCGCGGTAGCGGCGACCTCGCGGGCCCGCGCGTCGTCTTCGTCGGTGATGCCGACCAGCTCCACCTCGGAGTGGGCGGCGAATGCTTTCGCCAGCGGGATGGCGGTGTACCAGTGGTCGAGACCGATCATCGCGACTCTTACGGGCTTCGACATGGGCGATGGGCCTCCTGAACTCGGGTGCGATCAGCAGCTGTCCTTGGCCGCATGAGGCTGCGACGCTAACAACGGCGGGGGCGGTCATGCCAGGGTGAAGCCGAGTTCGGACGGTCAGTCGATGTGGAGGTAGGGCCAGATGACGACGCAAGGGACTGGGCAGCAGACGGCACCGCTGCGGGTTGGAGTGCTGGGTGCCGGGATGATCGCGACGGTCCGGTACGGCGTACTCCCCAACCTGTCATGGATCGAGGACAAGGTGAGCGTCGTCGCCATCGCCGACCCGGTGCGCGAACGCGCGGCCGAAGCGGCCAAGGAGTTCGCCATCCCCGAGGCCTACGACAGCCTGGACGCCATGCTCGAGCAGGCCGAGTTGGATGCGGTGATCAACCTGACGCCGATCACCTTCCACGGCGAGACGTCGTTGAAGATCCTTCGCGCCGGGAAGCACCTGGCCACGGAGAAGCCGATCGCCTCGTCCATGGACGAAGCCGACGCGATCGTGGAGACGGCGGCGGCACAGGGCCTGACCATCGTGTGCTCGCCGCCGGACGCGCTGTTCCCCGCGTACGACGAGGCCAGGCGGCTGGTCGCCGACGGAGCGATCGGGAAGGTGGCGTTCGCGCGGGTACGCAGCTCGCACGCGGGTCCGGCCGGGAGCCTGTCCGGGTGGCCGCTCGACCCGACGTGGTTCTACCAGCAGGGCTCGGGACCGCTCCTGGACATGGGCGTCTACGGCATCCACGAGATCACCGCGCTGCTCGGCCCAGCCCAGCGCGTCGTCGGGTTCACCGGCATCACCGAACCGCAGCGGGTCGTCCGCGGCGGACCCTTCGCCGGCAAGGTCATCGACGTCACCGAGGACGACAACGCCCTGTTCATGCTGGACTTCGGCGGCGCGACCTTCGCCGTCGTCGACGGGACGTACAACGTCCACGCGTCGAAGAGCCCCAAGATCGAGGTGTTCGGCCGCCAGGGTGCTCTGAACATCCGCGACGGCGGATCCGGCGGTGAGGCGCCGCTGGAGATCTACCGGACGGACGCCCTGCCGGGAGTCGACGGGTGGGTCCAACCGCGAGGGTGGTCGGGGCTACGGGACCGCCAGGCCTGGCTCGACAAGCTGCAGCGCGCGGTGCTGCTCGACCATCTCGCGGACTGCGTCCGGACTGGTGAGCACCCGGTCCTGTCCGCGGAGCACAGCCGGCACGCCCTGGAGATCATGCTCAAGGTGGTCGAGTCGTCCAGGACGGGGAAAGCACTCGACCTCACGACCACGTTCTGAGCTGGCCTAGGTGCCGTTCTGCTGGGCCGGAACCTCGGGAGCGCCGGCCTGCGCCGGAACCTCGGGGACGCCGGCCTGCGCCGGCACCTCGGGGGCGGGTGGCGTGTCCGAGCGGCGACGGTTGCCCGTCCGGACGAGCGCACTGTGCGCATGCCCGACACGCACCCGCCCGCCGGTCGCGAGGTAGACCAGTCCGGAGACCAGAGCGGCCGCGGGCGGCCGGACGGCGGACTGCTTCAGCCGGTGGCGCCCACGCGGTTCGAGGCTGTGGTGGATCGACCAGGCAGCATGCCTGGGCTCCTCGGCGCTGGAGTCCCAGGACGCGACGTCCACTCCAGTGGACTCAGTGGGTGCACTGGTGGGCTCAGTGGATTCACTGGTGGGGGGCGTGGGTGCGTGCGTTGTCGAGGATGTCATTGCCGACTCCTGGGTGTGGTGCGCCGGAAACTTCGGGATCACCAAGGACCTGGGCAATACCGACAGAGTGTCACCGACCAACTACATCTGGCCTATAGGATTATGCCCTGCGATGTCGTACGCATGCGGCCAAACGCGCAGACCGCACATGAGAACCATGCCCAAAGATCGCTGTCTGCGCTGGGAATTTGCACATTCACTGTGCGACAGAAACCAACTCCAGGGCGCACTCGGTGACGGCGTGCACAAGGTGGGTGTCGGCGGCCAGCGGCGGATCCAGGAACTCGAGCACCCGCCGGGCAGCGGTTGGCAGGTCGCCGCGGACGAGCTCGGTGAGCTCGGCCGCCCTGGGGTCACGGACGGTCGAGCCGTCCCGAAGATGTGTCAGCCAGCCGGCGAGAGCGCAGACGCTTCCCGCCGGGATGTGCCCGCCCGCCCGCTCACGGACGACGACCGGCAGTACCCGGATGGGCAGCTTCTGCGAGCCGTCCATCGCGATCTGGGCGAGCGCGTGCCGGATCCGCGGGTTGGCGTACCGGTCGAGCAGGGCGGCGCGGTAGGCGGCGATGTCGTCGGCCGGAAGGTCCAGGTGCCTGGCCGCCTCGTCCCACCACGTGTCGACCCAGCCGCGGCACACCGGATCGGCGATCGCCTCGGCGACTGTCTGGTGACCGCGAGTCGGTCCCGCGTACGCCAGTAGGGAGTGGGAGCCGTTGAGCAACCACAGCTTGCGCTGCTCGAACGGACTGACGTCGGTGACGAACCGTGCCCCGGCGCGTTCCCAGGCCGGGCGGCCGGCCGGGAAGTCGCCGGCGAGCACCCATTCGGTGAACGGCTCGGTCACGACCGGGGCCGCGTCGTCGAGGCCGGTGAGCTTGGCCACCACCTCGACGTCGCCCGGCGTCGTCGCGGGGGTGATCCGGTCGATCGTGGTGGAGACGAACGACACGTGCGTACGGATCCAGCCGGCGAGGTCGGGGTCGACCTCCTGCGCCAGGGCCGTCACGACCTTCTGCACGGTCGCGCCGTTGTCCACCAGGTTGTCGCACGGTACGACCGCGAGCGGGCCCGCGGCGGCGGTCCGGCGGGCCGCGATGCCCTGGAGCAGCCGTCCGGGTGCCGTGCGGGCGGCGCCGGTCTGCTCGCCGCCGCGGAGCAGCCGGAGGTCGGCGGCGACGTCCGGGTCGTCGAGGTCTGGCCCGCCGTCCCGGCCGCGGCGGTAGCCCGCCTCGGTCACCGTCAGGGTGACGCAGCCGACGTCGGGCGAGGAGAGGTAGCGCATCCAGGTCTGCGCGTCCGCGCCGTCGTAGGCGCCCGAGATGGCCGCGACCAGTTCGGTCCGGTCGCCAGCGGCGTCCCGGACCAGTAGGTGGTAGAGCCCGTCCTGGTCACGTACCGGTACGGCCGCGTCCGGCCGACGGCCGGTGAAGGCGGCGATCCCGGCCGGGTCGCCGCCTGTGGCGTTCGCCGCGTGCGTGTACCAGGCCTGGTGCGCCCGGAAGAACGCGCCGAGACCCAGGTGGACGACGCGGACGGGGGCGGCCGGCCCGGCTGCCGGCGCCGTCTGCCGCGACAGCCGGGTCATCCGACTGGGAGGGTCGAGGCCAGCCGGAACGTCGAGGATGGCAGCCGGTACGCAAGGTCGCGGGCGGTCTCGACCGCCTCGTCCTCGGGCAGCCGGTGCTCCGCGACGAGGCGGGCGAGGTACCCGCAGTCGAGCCGCCGGGCCATGTCGTGGCGTACGGGGATCGAGCAGTAGGCCCGGGTGTCGTCGACGAAGCCGGCGGTCTTGTGGAATCCCACCGTGTCGGTCACCGCCTGCCGGAACCGCAGGATCGCGTCCGGTGTGTCGATGAACCACCACGGTGCGCCGACGAACACCGACGGGTAGAACCCGGCCAACGGCGCGATCTCGCGCGAGAACACGTCTTCGTCGGTGGTGAAGAGCACCATCCGGAACGTCGGATGCGTGCCGTACCGCTCCAGCAGGGGGCGCAGCGCCCGGGTGTACTCGGCGGCCACCGGCATGTCGCCGCCCACGTCCCGGCCGAACGTGTGGAAGGTCGCCGAGTGGTGGTCCCGGAGCACGGCCGGGTGCAGCTGCATGACCAGACCGTCGTCGCAGGCCATCCGGGCCATCTCACTGAGCATGTGCCGCCGGAACGCGGCGTGCTCGTCCGGACCCGCGTTGCCCACCATCGCGTTGGCGAAGATGCGAGCCGCGTCTGGTGTGTCGAGCGGCTCGCTGCCGGCGTCCGCATGGCCGTGGTCGGTGGCGGTGGCACCGTTGCGCTTGAAGTACGCCCGCCGTTGCTCGAGCGCGGTGATGTAACCGGTGTAGGCGCTCGTGTCGCAGCCGCAGGCGGCTCCGAGCCGTTCGACGGCATTGGACCAGTCAGGGCGCGACGGGTCGAGGTAGGCGTCCGGCCGGAAGGTGGGCACCACCCGTCCCTTCCAGGTCGGGTCGTCGGCCAGGCGCTGGTGGGCGTCGAGGTCCGAGGCCGGGTCGTCGGTGGTGGCGAGCACCTCGATGCCGAACCGCTCGTACAACGCCCGTGGCCGGCAGTCGGGTGCGGCAAGACGCTCGGTCAGCTGGTCGAACAGTTGGTCGGCGGTCTCGGCCGACGGTCGCAGCCCGACCCCGAACACCGCGACGAGTTCCTCTTCGAGCCAGTACCGCGACGGTGTGCCGCGGAACGCCCAGAAGTGGGAGCAGAACGTCCGCCAGATCTCACGGGGCTCCGCGGCGCCGACAGGGGCGCCCGGAGGCACACCGAGCGCGTCGAGCGGGATCCCGTGCGCGTGGAGCAGGCGGGTGACGTAGTGGTCCGGGACGACGAGGAGGTTCGCCGGATCTCCGAACGGCTCGTCGTCGGCAAGGATCGCCGGATCGACATGGCCGTGCGGGGAGATGATCGGCAGGCCTGCCACCTCGTCGTACAGCCGGCGGGCGATGGAGCGCACCGACGGCTCGGTCGGCAGCAGGCGATCGGGATGCAGCTCGATCTGGCTCATGGAGTTGCCTCAGGTCCCTCTCAGGTCGTCGCGGTCGAGGAGCAGGACGGTTACGCCGTCGGGGTCACGGCAGGCTGCGACCCGTCCACGCCCGGTGCCTGCCGCCCGGGGATGGCCTGGAGTGAGGGGGGCACCCGCGGTCCGCACCCGCTCCGCGACATCGTCCACGTCGTCCACCCGGACGCCGAGGTGCGAGATGCGAGGGGCGTCGAGCGCCGGCTGAGCGGGGTGGACCAGCTCCACGGCGTCGGGCCCGAGGTGGAAGTACGCGAGGGTGGCATCCCGCTCGACGTCGGCCAGCGTGGCGAGCGTGCGCATGCCCAGCTCCCCACCGTAGAACGCGGTCGAGGCCTCCAGGTCCTCGGCGGCGACGGACACGTGGTCGAGGCTGCGGGCCGGGCCGGAGGTGATGGGCGGAATGCGGAACTCCTCCTCGCGCTGGAGCAACTCCACCCTGACACCGCTCGGGTCGGCCAGGAAAGCGAGCCGACCCCTGCCGCTGCCGGCGACCTTCGGCGGTACCGAGAACGTGAACCCGGCCGCGGCCAGCCGTTCGTGCTCACCGTCGAGGTCGTCGGTCATGAAGCCGACATGGTCGAGTCCGAACGTCGTGTCAGGAGGCGGGTCTGCCGGGCGGAGCAGCTCGACCAGGCCGTCGGCGACCTGGATGTGGACGCAGTCGGTGCGCGAGCCCGGGATGTACGCCTCGTCGACGACCTGCGCGCCGAGCACCCCCGTGTAGAACTCCAGGCTCGAGGCGAGGTCGCGGATACGGACGCCGACGTGGTTGAGCTCGTAGATCATCTGCTCTCCTCCGCGATGCTGCGCACCGGCAGGTCGACCCGGCGGCCGGTGGCGGCCGACAGGTAGGCGGCGTACACGACCTCGACGACGTCGCGGGCAAGGGCGCCGTCGGACAGCGGTGCCCGGTCGTACGCGACGCATTCCATGAAGTCCTGCATCTCGTGGGGGTAGCCGCGGATCCAGTCCTCGTCGGGTGCGGGGGTGCTCGATCCGCCCTTGGTCTCGAGCTTCTCGGTGAGGTACTCCGCCGCGAAGGTCTCCTCGTGCGGCGCGTAGGCGACCACGGCGTCGCTCGGGGTCATGTTGGCCTTCACCACGGCGTTGGTGCCGTAGATCTCGAGGGTGTTGCGGACGCCGCCCAGCATCACGAACGACGCGGTGACCACGGCCTTCGTCCCGTCGTCGAAGGTCAGGACGGCGTTGGCCCAGGTCTCGACGTCCACCCAGTCGGACACGAACCAGCGG
The DNA here is from genome assembly GCA_963720325.1 of uncultured Actinomycetota bacterium. Taxonomy (GTDB): domain Bacteria; phylum Actinomycetota; class Actinomycetes; order Propionibacteriales; family Actinopolymorphaceae; genus Thermasporomyces. The sequence continues at coordinate 293,062 of CAVRFE010000007.1, forward strand.
CGCGCCTCGGCGTCGTACGCGGGTGCCTGCCACAACGGGGCGGCGTCGGCCACGACGGACCGCACCCGAACAGGCTGGCCGCCCTTGCGCCGCCCCTCGTCTGCCTTGAGGTGGAGCGCGGCGCCGATCGGGTGCGACCCGAGCAGGAGCAGCGCACCTCCGCCGGCGGTCTCCCGGCGCTTGGACGCCTGTGCGTGCGAGCCGCTGTGACTCTCCTCGGCGCGGATGTCGAGGATCGTGCCGCCGGCCGCCTGCAGGAGTCGCTTCGCCTTGGTGACGGCCGGGGCGTAGACCCAGTTCTCGGCGTACATCAGCCGGCGTCCGGCCGCGTCCGCGGCGGCGAGGACGCGGTCGGCCGCCGCCAGCGCCTCGTCCAACGCCGTGAGGGCACTGTCGCCAGGCCGCTCGGCATCGAACGCGGTGAACGAGCCGGTCAGCGGCTTCTCGCAGATGACGTGCTTGCCGGCCTGTGCCGCCTCGACCGCGAGCGTCGCGTGTGCGGCGTTCGGCACGCAGAGGCACACGACGTCGATCTCGTCGTCGGCCAGCAGGTCGTGCGGGTGGGCGTACGCCGTGCCGATCCCGTGCCGGGCGGCGAACTCCTTGGCTTTGTCGTGCCGGCGGCCGGCGACCGCCTTGAGGTCCACCTCGAGGCCGTACACCTTGCGCAACGCGTCGGCGTGCAGCGCGGCCGAGAAACCGCTGCCGACGATCCCGGCGGTGACCCGCCTCATCTGGCCCGCCTCACTTGGTCCGCCTCATGTGGCGAGCAGCTTGCGCATGTACGTGGCGTACTGCGGAATCGCCACCTCGGGCTCGTCGATCTCGGGGTGCCAGGCCTTCTCCCATTCGAAGCTCAGGTAGCCGTCGTAGCCGCCGGCTCGCAGCACGGCGACGAACTCCTTGATCGGAAAGGTTCCCTCGCCGGTCAGGCGGAAGTCGACGTGCGTCGGGGAGTAGGTGGCGGCGTCCTTCAGGTGGACGTGCCGGATCCGGTCGCCGAGGACCCGCCAGGTCTCCTCGAGCGGCTCGCCGTTGCGATACGAGTGCATCACGTCCCACAGGATGGCCAGGTCGTCGTTCGGCGCGTAGGACAGCAGTTCGCTCACCTGCGCGGCGGTGCAGAAGCTGTCGTGGGTCTCGAGGACGGCCGTCACCCCCTCCGCCTTGCTCGCGGTGGCCGCCTCGGCCAGACCTTCCGCGATGAGCTTCGTGGTCTCCTCACGACCCGGCGAGGTGTCGGGGACGGCGCCGCCGAAGAGCCGGATGTACGGAGCGCCCAGCTCGGCGGCGATGTGGGAGTAGGTACGGGCGGCCTCGTGCTGCTTCGCCCGCTCGTCGGGGTCGGGTGAGGTGAACCGGACGCTGGTGTCCAGGCAGGAGACCTCGATGCCGTGCTCGTCCAGCTTCCGCCTGGTCTCCTGTACTCCGGCCGGCGAGAACTCCTCCAAGGTGTGCAGGGCCACCTCGCCACCCAGGAACCTCAGCTCGACACCGTCGTAGTCGTTGTCCTTCGCGGTGGCGACCACCTGGTCGAGGGTGTACTGCGGACAGCCGAGTGTGCTGAAGCTCAGTTTCACGTTCGCCTCCAGATGATGTGTGCGGCGGGCAGGACTGAACCGACCTAGGTGACGGCAGGTTGGCGGGCTCCCTTCGCGGTGGCGACTCCGGTCGAGTCGCGGATCGTCAGTCGGGTCGGCAGCACGACGTCGCGCCCTGACGAGGCGCGGGTGTGGTCGAGTCGGCCGAGCAGCAGGTCGACGGCGGCGCGTCCGGCGGTCTCGATCGGCGCGGTCAGGGTGGTGAGCGGCGGGTCGCAGAAGTCGGCGCCGAAGATGTCGTCGCAGCCGACGACGCTGAGATCGTGGGGTACGCGGATGCCGCGGGCACGCAGGCGGCGCAGCACGCCGATGGCCAACAGGTCGTTGAACGTCACCACCGCCGTGGCGTCCTCCAGCAGCACCGCGTCGGCCGCGGAGACGCCGGCGTCGACGGTCGGAGCCACCGGACCAATGCGGACGACCTCGAGGCCGCGTCGGCGTCCCACCGACTGGAGCGCACGCCAGCGCCGGGCGTCCGACCACGAGGCGCGCGGGCCGGCGAGGTAGGCGATCCGGCGGTGGCCCAGGGAGGCGAGGTGTTCGGCGGCCTGCCGGGTGCCGTTCGCGCTGTCGATGAGCACACCGGGCACGGGGGAGACGCGACGGTTGACGACGACCAGGGGCACGTTCTCGTACGCCTCGCGGAGCCGGCTGTCGGACAGTCGGGACGACGCGAGCACGAAGCCGTCGACCGCTCGGGTCAGCCGCTCGACGATGGTGGTCTCGGTGCTGTCGGACTCGTCGGTGTCGGCCAACACGAGGGTGTAGCCGGCGGCCGCGGCCGCCTTCTCGGCGCCACGGATGAGCTCGAAGAAGAACGGGTTGGTGATGTCGGGAACGAGCAGGCCGAGCGTGCGGGTGCGTCCGGACGGGAGTGCGCGGGCGATCGGGTTCGGCCGGTAGCCCAGCTCCGCGGCGGCGTCGAGGATCCGTTGCCGGGTCGCGTGGTTGACCCGCTCCGGCCGGGAGAACGCCCGTGACACGGTGGACGCGGCCACCCCGCAGTGCGCCGCGACGTTGTGGATCGTCGGCGCGCGTCCGGCGGCGCGAGCGGTCAACCGATCTCCCTTCCCTGCGATCGGGTATCCGGTCTCGGACGGCTCAGTCTCGCCCCCTTGACATACTTTGGCAACCGCTTGCCATAGTTGCCACAACCACCCGTATGCCTCGAGCCCCCTGGGGGAACGACACGATGTGGACCCTTTCCGGATTCGCCGACGAGATCGACGCCGACCCGGTCACGCAGTTCCGGACACTGAACGAGCTCGGTATCCGCTTCGTCGAGTTCCGCAGCGCCTGGGGCACCAACGTCCTCGACCTCGACGACGACCAGCTCGCCGAGATCAAACGCCTGCTCGCCCAGCACGGGATCGGCCTGTCGGCGGTCGGGTCGCCGATCGGCAAGGTCGGCATCCACGACGACTTCGACGAGCACCTGGTCCGGTTCGACCGGGCGCTGCACGTCGCCCAGGAACTCCAGGCGCCCTTCATCCGGATCTTCTCGTTCTGGATGCCGGACGGTGATGATCCCGCCAAGCACCGCGACGAGGTGCTTCGCCGGATGTCGGCGCTCGCGCAGCGGGTCGGCGACCGCGACGTCGTGCTCGCGCACGAGAACGAACGCAAGATCTACGGTGACATCCCGTCCCGCTGTCTCGACCTGGTGGAGTCGGTGGGATCGGACAAGTTCCGCCTGGTCTGGGATCCCGCCAACTTCGTGCTCTGCGACGTCGCGCCGTTCACCGACGGGTTCACCCAGCTGCGGCCGTACGTCGACTATCTCCAGATCAAGGACGCCGTACGCGCCGAGGGCAAGGTCGTGCCGGCAGGGGAGGGCGACGGCCAGATCCCCGAGACGATCCGGGCGCTGGCGGCCGACGGGTTCGACAGCTACTTCTCGATGGAGCCGCACCTTGCCTACATGGGCGAGTCCGGCGGTTTCTCCGGGCCCGAGCTGTTCACCAAGGCGACGAAGGCGTTCACGGGGTTGCTCGACGCCGAAGGCATTGCCTACCACTGAGCGATACCACTGATCGACACCACTGATCGACGACGAGGACCACACGGGGAAACCAACAGAAAGGTCACTGATGCGATTCGGAGTGATCGGCGCCGGCGTGATCGGTCGCCTCCACGCCCAGACGATCCAGGCACTGCAGCCACGGGCCGAGCTCGCGGCAGTGGTCGACGTCATACCCGAACGCGCGCAGGAGGTCGCCGCCAAACACGGCGTCGACGCGTTGACGTCGGTCGAGGAGGTCCTCGCCCGCAAGGACATCGACGTGGTCACGATCGGGACGCCGAGCGGCCTGCACGCCGATGCCGCCGTCGCCGCGATCGAGGCCGGCAAGCACGTCATCATCGAGAAGCCGCTCGAGATCAGGTTGGACGCGGCACGGCGAATCGCGGAGGCCGAGAAGCGTACGGAAAAGACGGTGATGGTCGTCAGCCAGCACCGTCACGACGCGGCGAGCCTCATCGTGCACGAGGCGGTGCAGTCGGGGAAGTTCGGCACCCTCACCTCCGGCAACGCGGTCATGTCGTGGTGGCGCAGCCAGAGCTACTACGACTCAGGTGACTGGCGCGGCACCTGGGCACTCGACGGCGGCGGCGCCCTGATGAACCAGGGCATCCACACCATCGACCTCTTCGCGTGGTTCATGGGCGAGCCGGTCGAGGTACACGCCTGGACCGGCTGCCTCGCCCACGAACGGATCGAGGTCGAGGACACCGCGGTGGCGACAGTCCGGTTCGAGAGCGGCGCGCTCGGCGTGGTGCACGGCACCACGGCCGCGTACCCGGGTCTGAGCACCGGCGTCCGAGTCCACGGCAACCGCGGGTCGGCCGTGATCGACCACAACAAGCTCGTCTACTACCACGCGGCGGCCGACGACAGCGAGGACTTCCCGTACGGCGCCGGTGGGCGGGCCAACCAGGCCGAGGCGGTGCTCGCCGAGCGCGGAGTCGGGACGAAGACCGACGACGACGAGCCGACCGTCGCCGGGCTCACCGCCACGTCGCACTCGACGCAGTTCGAGGACTTCCTCGACGCCGTGGACAAGGGCCGATCGCCGCTGGTGACGGTGCAGGAGGCGACGAAGACCCTTGCCCTCATCCGTGGGATATACGAGTCCGCACGGACGCAGGCACCCGTCACGATCAAGGAGCTGACCGCATGAGGTTCGCAGTGTTCACGGCCAGCCTGCCGGAGTGGACGCCGGAGGAGGCGGTCGGCAAGCTCGCCGAACAGGGCTGGGACGGCATCGAGTGGCGGGTCGTCGACCAGGCGCCGTCGGACGGCAGCGCCGGGTTCTGGCGCGGCAACAAGTGCACGTGGCCGCTGTCGACGTTCACCGACGACGTACCCCGGATCAGGGAGATCACCGAGAAGGCGGGCCTTGGCATGCCGTCGGTCGGCGCGTACGCCAACTCCGGGCAGCTCGCCGACGTCGAACGACTGATGCGCGGAGTGTCCGCCCTCGGCGTGAAGCAGATGCGCGTCACCGTCGGCAAGCCCGGTCCCGAGGGCTACAACGCCGCGTTCGCGCAGCGGCGGAAGGAGTACGCGAAGGTCGCCGAGCTGTCCGAGCAGTACGGCGTCAAGGCGCTCATCGAACTGCACCACCAGTCGCTGATCTCCAGCGCCTCGGCGGCGGCCCGCTTCGTCGACGGGCTCGACCCCGCGCATGTCGGAGTCATCCACGACATCGGCAACATGCTGCAGGAGGGGTACGAGTACGACCCGTGGAGCCTGGAGATCCTCGGCGACCACCTCGCGCACGTGCACGTGAAGAACGCCGTGCCACTCGCGACGCCGGTCGCCGGCTCCGAGCGGACCGACTGGCGCTGGGGCTGGGCGCCGATGCGGCACGGCGTCGCCAACCTGCCACGGTTGTTCGAGGCGCTGAAGCAGATCGGGTACGACGACTGGGTGTCGGTCGAGGACTTCTCCTCCGACGTACCGCAGGAGGACCGGGTGCGCGACAACCTCGCCTATCTCAAGGAGCTCACGTCCTGACCGAAGACCCACACCGCCGGTCGGCGCCGGGCGAACTTGTGCTGCCAGACGCTTTCGGGTGCGCGGACGGCTCTCGGGTCGAGACCGCGCAGGACTGGATCGAGCGGCGGCGTCCGGAGCTTCTCGACCTGTTCGGCCGGCACATGTACGGCGTGACACCGCCGCACCAGGTCGAGGTTCGGAGTTCGGTGGTCGCCGAGGACACGGCTGCCCTGGCCGGCCGGGCGACCCGGGTCGAGGTGCTGGTGTCGTTCGGCCCGCAACCCGCCGGACTCTCGATGCGGTTGCGCCTCTACCTGCCCGACCAGGCCACCGGACCGGTGCCGGCGTTCCTCGGTCTGAACTTCCGCGGCAACCAGGTCGTCGAGTCGGGGCCGGACGAGTCGGGCGCGGGCGATGGTGACCGCCGCCACGAGCCCTGGCCGCTGGCACGCCTGCTCGAACGCGGATACGCCGTGGCCACTGCCTGCTACGAGGACATCGATCCCGACACCGACGACTTCGGCAACGGCGTACACCCGCTGTTCTACCGGGGCGGGCAGACCCGGCCGGGTCCACATGAGTGGGGTGCGATCGGCGCCTGGGCGTGGGGTCTCCGCCGGGCGTTGGACGTCCTCGTCGACGATCCGCGGATCGACGGGCACCGGGTGGTGGCCGTCGGTCACTCCCGCCTTGGAAAGGCGGCGTTGTGGGCGGCTGCGCAGGACGAGCGGTTCGCCATGGTGGTCTCGAACAACTCCGGCTGCGGGGGAGCGGCACTGTCCCGCCGCCGGGTGGGCGAGACGGTCGACGCCATCACGCAGAGGTTTCCGCACTGGTTCTGTTCGGCGTTCGCGTCGTACGCGCGCAAAGAGGAGACGCTGCCCGTCGACCAGCACCTGCTGCTCGCCCTGATCGCACCACGTCCGCTCTATGTCGCGAGCGCGCAGGAGGACACGTGGGCCGATCCGCTCGGGGAGTTCCTCGGTGCGTGCCACGCGTCGCCGGTCTACCGGATGCTCGGGGTGGAAGGGCTCGCAGTCGACGAGATGCCTGCCGTGTCGTCGCCCGTCACCAGCCGGATCGGCTACCACATCCGTCCCGGCGGGCACGCGATGACGGCCTACGACTGGGACCGGTTCGCCGACGCCGCCGACCGCCACCTCAGCCGCGCCGAATGAGCCAGGTGACGACCGTTAGGGTGGCCCGGTGCCGACGCTCCGTGATGTGGTCGAGGTTCTCGACGAACTGTACGACCCGCGGTGGGCAGCGGACTGGGACGCGGTCGGACTCGTCTGCGGCGATCCCGACACCGAAGTGGCGAGGGTGCTCTTCGCCGTCGACCCGGTGCTCGAGATCGTCGACGAAGCCCTCGCCTGGCCGGCCGACCTGATCGTCGCGCATCATCCGCTGTTCCTGCGGGGCGTCCACGGTGTCGCCGCGACGACCCCGAAGGGTCGGGTCGTCCACCAGTTGCTCACGCGTGGCGTCGGGTTGCACGTGTGCCACACCAACGCCGACGCCGCCGACCCCGGTGTGTCCGACGCGTTGGCCGCCGTTCTCGACCTGACCGACCTCCGCCCGCTCGATCCGCGCGAGGACCTGCCACGGCTCGGCGTCGGCCGGATCGGGCGATTGTCGGCGCCTGAGTCCCTGGACGCGTTCGGCGCCAGGGTCGCCGCCGCGCTCCCTCCGTCCGCGCACGGTGTCCGGGTGGCAGGCGACCCGCGCCGGCGCGTCTCCACCGTCGCGGTCTGTGGCGGCGCCGGCGACTCCTACCTCGAGGTCGTACGCGCAAGTGGAGTCGATGCCTACGTCACCGCCGACCTGCGGCACCACCCGGCGTCGGAGGCCGGGCAGCATCCCGGTGCTCCCGCCCTGGTCGACGTTTCGCACTGGGCGAGCGAGTGGCCATGGCTGGCCGACGCGGCCGGACGACTGGTCCGTGCGCTCGAGCGGCGGGGCACTACGGTGGAGACCCGCGTCTCCACCACCAGCACGGACCCGTGGGCCCTGCACACGCCCAGCCAGGTCCGCGGCGATCACGAAGGGACGTCACCCTGAACGCTGATCCGCTCGTCCAGCTCCGGTTGCTCGACCTCCAGGCCCTCGACGCACGGCTCGACCAGCTCGCACACCGCCGTCGCAGCCTTCCCGAGGCGGCCGAGGTCGAGACCCTCCGCACCCAGCGCAAGGAGCTGGAGGCCGCGACCGTCACCGCTGAGACGGAGGCCAGCGATCTGTCCCGCGACCAGCGCAAGGCCGACGCCGACGTCGAGCAGGTCCGGGCCCGCAAGGCTCGGGACGAGCAACGGTTGCAGGCCGGCCAGGTGGGTTCGCCGAAGGAGCTGGAGGGCCTGCAGCACGAGATCGAGTCGCTCACCCGGCGTCAGTCCGACCTGGAGGACGTCGAGCTGGAGATCATGGAGCGGCTCGAATCGGCCACCGCCAGGCACAGTGAGCTGATGACCCGGCGAAGCGAGCTCGACGCGAAGCTGGCCGAGACCGAGCAGGCACTGGAGTCCGCGTACGCCGCGATCGACACCGAGGTCGAGCAGATCGGGCGCGAGCGAGCCGACACCGCGGGTGGCATCAACGACGATCTCCTTGCGCTGTACGAGAAGAGCCGCGCCCAGCACGGCGGGGTGGGCGCCGCGGCGCTCCGGCAACGCCGGTGCGAGGGCTGCCGGATGGAGCTCGACGCCAGCTACCTCGCCACGATCAGGGCGGCCGCACCCGACGTCGTACTCCGCTGCGAGGAGTGCAACCGAATCCTCGTCCGCACCCTCGAGGCGGCGGTGTAACCGCACCATGCCTGACCGCTCAGCGCCGCGCCGGCTGGTCGTCGAAGCGGACGGGGGCTCGCGGGGCAACCCCGGTCCGGCGGCGTTCGGCGCGCTGGTCCGAGACGCCGTGACGGGCGAGGTGCTTGCGGAGGCGGCCGAGGCGATCGGGCGGGCAACCAACAACGTCGCCGAATACCGCGGCCTGATCGCCGGCCTGAAGCTGGTAGGCGAGGTGGACCCGACCGCTGCCGTCGAGGTCCGGATGGACAGCAAGCTCGTGATCGAGCAGATGGCCGGTCGCTGGAAGATCAAGCACGCCGACATGCGGCAGCTCGCGATGGAGGCGCGCCGGCTCATTCGTCCCGACATGTCCTGGATCCACGTCCCGCGCGAGCGCAACAAGGCCGCCGACAGCCTCCTCAACAAGGTGCTCGACGGCGGCCCACCGGTCTGGTCGACCTCGTCGCGGTCGGGGCCGGAGACGGAGGGGGAGAGGGAGGCCGTGCCGCCGACAGGGCCCGTGGACACCGCCGACCTAGGTACGCCGACCGCTCTTCTGCTGCTCCGGCACGGGGAGACGGCTCATTCGGTCGCCCGGCTGTTCAGTGGATCCGGCGGTGACGACGTTCCGCTCACCCCTCGCGGACACATCCAGGCCGAGGCGGCCGCGGCGACCCTGGCTGGTCACACCGGGATCGGCGCTGTGGTGTCCTCACCGCTGCGACGGGCGCGCGAGACGGCTGAGACCGTGGCGAGCTCGCTCGGTGTTCCCGTGCGGGTCGAGCCGGGTCTCACGGAGACGGACTTCGGCGCCTGGGAAGGCCGTACGTTCGCGGAGGTGCAGGAGCGCTGGCCGCAGGAGCTGGCCAGCTGGTTGGCGTCCACATCGGCCCGGCCGCCGGGCGGTGAGTCGTTGGACGCCGTGGGCCGCCGGGTGAGCGCCGCGGTCGACCCGCTGTTGACGTCGTACGCCGGTCGAGGTGTCGTGCTCGTGACCCACGGGACGCCGATCAAGGCACTCGTCTGCCAAGCCCTGGACGTGCCACTTCGGACCGCCTTCCGGATGGATCTCCCGACAGGCACGCTCGGCGAGGTGCACTGGTACGCCGACGGGCGAGGTTCGCTCCGCTCGTTCGCGGTCTCACCAGCGTCCACGTCTGGGGGATGGGCGGCGTCGGGATAGCACCGGCCCCGGATGCGCATCGGGGTTGCGGAGCTACGCCGCGATACCCAAGGCTGTCCGCGTGGTTCGACGTCAGATCCGGCTGGCCGCGGCCGACGGCGCGGATGTCCGCGCGGGCTTCGCCCGAATCCGTGCGGAGCTGGAGATTCCGGACGGGTTCCCGGCCGCGGTTGCCGAGGCCGCGGCACGAGCGGCGGAGTCCTGGGTCGAGCGGTCGGGTCTTCCGCAGCGGGACCGCACCGACCTGCCCCTGGTGACCATCGACCCCGCCGACTCCCGTGACCTCGATCAGGCGGTGCACATCGAGCGCCGCGGCGGGGGCTACCGGATCCACTACGCGATCGCCGACCCGACCGCCTTCGTCGAACCGGGCGGCGTCGTCGACCAGGAGACGCACCGCCGCGGTGTCACGTTGTACGCGCCCGACCGGCGCACGCCCCTGCACCCGGAGGTGTTGTGCGAAGGTGCCGCGAGTCTGCTGCCCGGGCAGGACCGTCCGGCACTGGTGTGGACGATGGACCTCGACGCCGGTGGCGAGGGGACCGCCGTCGAGGTGAGCCGGGCGCTCGTGCGGAGCCGGGCCAAACTCGACTTTGCCGGCGTCCAACGTTCCTACGCCGACGGGACTGCCAACGACGTCCTCCTGCTGCTGCGTGAGGTCGGCATCCTCCGGGAGGACCGGGAGCGGGACCGGGACGGCGTCAACCTGCCTACACCGGAGCAGGAGGTCGTCCAGGACGGCACCGGCTGGACGTTGGAATACCGCGCTCCGCTGCCCGTCGAGGGCTGGAACGCGCAGATGTCGCTGATGTGCGGCATGGCCGCAGCACATCTGATGCTGTACGGCGAGATCGGCATCCTGCGTACGCTGCCCGCCGCGGATCCGCGGGACCTGGCGAGGGTGCGCCGGTCCGCCGCCGCACTCGGTGTCGGCTGGCCCGCGGAGATGTCGTACGCCACGTTCATGCGGGCACTGGATCCGCGGCGTCCTGCCCACGCCGCCCTCCTCGCCTCGTCGACGGTACTGCTGCGGGGGGTCGGCTACACGTCGTTCGAAGGTGGCGTGCCGGAACAGCCGATGCATGCCGCGCTCGCGTCCGAGTACGCACACGTGACCGCGCCACTGCGTCGCCTCGTCGACCGGTACGCCGCCGAGGTGTGCGTGGCGTTGTGTGCCGACCGGCAGGTGCCGGAGTGGGTCCGGACCGGGCTCGACGTCGTGCCGAAGGAGATGGCCGAGGCCGACCGGCGGGCCCGTCAGTACGAACGCGCCATCGTCGACCTCGTGTCGGCGGCCCTCCTGCAGAGTCATGTCGGCTCCGTGTTCACCGGCGTGGTGACCGAGGTGGACGAACGCACCGCGAAGGGGACCGTCCAACTGCAGGACCCGGCCGTCGAGGCGAGCGTCGCCGGCAGAGACCTCCCGCTGGGCAACCGGGTGGAGCTTCGGCTGGTGGAGGCCGACGTAACCCTCCGACGGGTTCGCTTCGAACTGGCCTGACCGGCCCCGTCGGGAGAGAGCGTCGCGTTGGCCGGCCGTACCCTTGGTGGTGGACGAGCCGGCCGGGCGGCCGCGTCGAAGCGCGACGGTGCAAGCCGAGGTGTCTTCGCCGAGGAAAGTCCGGACTCCACAGGGCGGGGTGGTGGGTAACACCCACCCGGGGCGACCCGCGGGACAGTGCCACAGAGAGCAGACCGCCAGCGGCTCCCGACCGGAGCGATCCGGTGGGAGTGCGGGTAAGGGTGAAAGGGTGGTGTAAGAGACCACCAGCGTCTGGGGTGACCCAGGCGGCTCGGTAAACCCCACCCGGAGCAAGGCCAAGAAGGGCGGGCGCCGCAAGGTGTCCGGCCCGCGCAGACGTTCGAGGGCTGCCCGCCCGAGTCTGCGGGTAGGCCGCTAGAGGTTGACGGCAACGTCGACCCGAGAGGGATGGCCGCCGATTACAGGATCCGGCTTACAGGCCGGCTCGTCCCCACCTCAGCTCTACACGCTCAGAAGCCAAACGGACCACGTACCTTGGCGAGCGATAATCAACGCCGTCGACTGTCGAAGGGAGTCCGTCTCGTGACCGGACCCGCACCGCTGTCCGATGTCGTCGTGGTCGACCTCTCGCGTGCACTCGCCGGTCCACATGCGGCGATGATGCTGGGCGACATGGGTGCCCGCGTGATCAAGGTGGAGCACCCCGACGGCGGTGACGACTCACGCGGGTGGGGCCCGCCGTTCGTGGGACCGGCGGCGGCACCCGAGGCGACCTACTTCCTGTCCTGCAACCGCAACAAGGAGTCGCTCGTCCTCGACCTCAAGAGCGAGACCGGACACCGCGACCTCGAACGCCTGCTCCGCCATGCCGATGTCCTGGTGGAGAACTTCCGGCCGGGCGTCCTCGAGCGCCTCGGGTTCTCGGCCACCCGACTTGAGGAGCTCAACCCCCGACTCGTGACCCTGTCGATCACCGGGTTCGGGCACGACGGCCCGGAGGGTGCGCGCGCCGGCTACGACCAGATCGCCCAGGGCGAAGGCGGCCTGATGTCGATCACCGGTCCCGGCCCCGACGAGCCCGTCCGGGTCGGCGTACCGATCGCGGACCTGCTGGCCGGCATGTACGGCGCGTATGGCGTCGTGGCCGCACTCCACGAGCGCCATCGCACCGGACGCGGCCGGATCGTCCGCACGTCGCTGCTGGCCGCGATCGTGGGTGTGCACGCCTACCAGGGGACGCGCCACACCGTGGCCGGCGAGACGCCGCACGCGCAGGGCAACCACCACCCGTCGATCTGCCCGTACGGCCTTTTCCATGCAGCCGACGGCCTGGTGCAGATCTCGGTCGGCAGCCAGGGACTGTGGCGCCGGTTCGCCGACGCGTTCGATCTGCCGGTGGACGGCCCGGGCTTCTCCAGCAACGCCGAACGCGTCGGCAACCGAGACACGGTGATCGCGGCGGTGGAGCGCGCGTTCGGCACCTGGCCGGTGGCCACCCTGCTCCCGCGCCTGGCCGAGGTCGGCGTACCGGCGGGGGAGGTGAAGACACTGGATCAGGTGTACGCGTGGGAACAGACCCTGTCGCAAGGGCTGCTGGTAGACGTCGAGCATGCCTCGCTCGGCCGGATCCAGCTCCCCGGTCCGGCGATCCGCCTCGACGACAACGGCCACGCCGGCGCGCGGGAGACCAACCTCCCACCACCCACCCTGGGTCAGCACACCTCAGAGGTGCTCGCATGGCTCGACAAGCTCGACGCCGAACTCGACGCCGAAGAGGGCGACAGGTCCTAGACCGGTGCGGCCGAGGACCGCCACGACGTGACGACGACCTCGGTCTCCTGGTCGTGGTCCACAGGCGACGCCCCGTCCAGCACGATGTCGGCCCGCTCCTTCGTCCGATGGGTGGCGAAGTGCTCGCTCTCGGCCTTCGCCCACGCGTCCCAGTACGGTCCGAAGGCGCCTCCGTCGCGGGCGGTCGCCCGGGCCAACCGCGTCTCATCCGGCGCCTCGAGCCAGATCCGCAGCACCGCCGAACCGTCGACCCCGCGACTGGCCGAGCCGACACCTTCCACCACCAGGACCCCGTCGGCCCCCTCGGCCAGGACGTCGTGCCATTCGGCGTAGGCGTTCCGAGTCCAGTCGAAGCGGCGGTAGCGGCCCGGTCGACCAGCGCGCAGCGGCCGGAGGATCCAGTCGTCGAGCCGGTCCGCCACGGTCGGCAGGCCGTCCCAGCCCTCGTAGAGGTCGTCCATGTGAAGGACCTCGACGCGTGACGGGAGGTCAGGCCCCTGGCGCTCGGCGCCCAGCGCCTGGACGAGCCGCCTGGCCAGGGTTGTCTTCCCCGAGCAGGTCGGACCGTCGACGCAGACCAGGCGGACACCACCCAACCGCGACGGCGCGGACAAGATCTGCCGGGCGAGGTCGGCATACCCGCGGCGGCCGCCGGATGGGACCATGCCCGCAGCGTACGGTTCGCCATAAATGGCGGCCGCCAATCAAGGCTCCTCGGCCGCCCGCGTTCGCCGCCGGCAGGTTCTTTGGGTAGGCTTGCAGCCGGCCGATCCGGTCAGATGCGTCCGCGTGTCCAGCCGGGTCTCCAAAGCGGAGGTCCATCTCCCACCCGCAGCGATCACCAATGATCGTCGGGTCCGGCCGGTCGCCTGGTTCGAGATAGTTCGACACCAGCGGCCAGTGTGGCGCCGCCGGCACGCGCCGGTTCGCCCCACCATCGGGTGATGGCTTCCGTGACGAGGGCACGGGAGCCTTTTTCGTTCTCTCCGCACATCAGGGGTGTCCGAGCCGGCGGGCACCAGACATGGCGTACCACAACAGGAGGGTCCTCATCGCCACAGAGCTTCGCATCAACGAGCGGATCCGGGTCCCAGAGGTCCGACTCGTCGGGCCAGACGGGGAGCAGGTCGGCATCGTCCGCATCGAGGCCGCGTTGCGCCTCGCGCAGGAGGCAGATCTCGATCTCGTCGAGGTCGCACCGACGGCCAGACCACCGGTCTGCAGGTTGATGGATTTCGGGAAGTTCAAGTACGAAACGGCTCAGAAGGCCCGGGAGGCTCGTCGCAACCAGGCCCAGACCGTGATCAAGGAGATGAAGCTCCGGCCGAAGATCGACCCGCACGACTACGAGACCAAGAAGGGTCACGTCGTACGGTTCCTGCGGCAGGGCGACAAGGTCCGCATCACGATCATGTTCCGGGGACGCGAGCAGTCGCGGCCCGAGCTCGGGTTCCGACTTCTGCAGCGGTTGGCCGAAGACATCGCGGACCTGGGTTACGTCGAGTCCCAGCCGCGCCAGGACGGACGCAACATGATCATGATGGTCACGCCGCACAAGCGGAAGTCCGAGGCACGGGCCGATGTCGAGGCCGAGAAGGTCAGGCGCGCCGAGGAGCGGAAGGCCGAACGTGCGGCCGAACGCGCCGAGCGGACACCCCAGCAGGTGCACGAGCGCACGCCGCAGACCGCCGACGCCGACTGACAACCGGACGACGCAGTGCCGGCACGACAGCCGGCCCCGCCCGCCCACCGCACCCGGGGTAGCAGCCCCAGCCGAGCACCATGTCGGGTACGCCGTGTGCGCCGACGTTCTAGCAAGGGACGACCATGCCGAAGATGAAGACCAACAGCTCTGCGAAGAAGCGCTACAAGGTCACGGCCACCGGGAAGATCACCCACAAGCAGGGCGGCAACGGGGCCAAGATGGAGAAGCAGGCGACCAAGGTCAGCCGCCGGCTCTCGGGCTACGTCGAGGTCCCTGCTGCCGACCGCAAGAAGGCGAGGCGCCTGCTCGCCCGCTGAGGCACGACGCCCGCGGCAGCGCGTCGACCATCCTTCGTCCGCCGCACAGACCCCAAGAACCACCCCCGCTCCCTCCACGGGAGGAGCGCGGGACGTCCGAGCAAGGAGTACGCAGTGGCACGCGTGAAGCGGGCGGTCAACGCCCACAAGAAACGTCGCGAAATCCTCGAGAGGGCCAAGGGATACCGCGGCCAGCGCTCGCGCCTCTACCGCAAGGCCAAGGAGCAGGTCACACACTCCCTCGTCTACGCCTACCGTGACCGCCGTGCCCGCAAGGGCGACTTCCGTCGGCTGTGGATCACCCGGATCAACGCCGCCGCGCGGCAGAACGGGATGACCTACAACCGGTTCGTCCAGGGCCTGAAGGCCGCTGGCGTCGAAGTCGACCGGAAGGTTCTCGCCGACCTCGCCGTGACCGACGCGCCGGCCTTCGCCGTGCTCGTCGAGGTCGCCCGCAAGGCGCTGCCGGCCGACACCGAGGCCGCCGCCTGACCGCTGGACGCCGGGCAGCCTCGTCGTCGACCTCTCGTCGCATGACCGGCCTCGAACTCACCGACCCGCGCGCCAGCCGGGTGGTCGCCGCGCGCCGCCTGGTCAAGCGCGCGTTCCGGTCCCGGGGCCGGCAGTTTCTCGCCGAGGGACCTCAGGCGGTGACGGAGGCGATCGGCGTACCCGGTGTCGTCCAGGAGTTGTTCGTCACCAGAGCCGCGGGAGACCGGTATGCCTCGGTGGTCGACCTGGCTGACGAGGCAGGGATACCCCTGCACCAGGTGTCGGGTGAGGTGTTCGACAGCCTGGCGCAGACGGTCACGCCGCAGGGCCTGCTGGCGGTGTGCCGCTTCGTCGACCAGCCCTGGTCCGAGGTGGTCGCGGCCGGGCCGCGGCTGATCGCCCTGCTCGCCCAGGTTCGCGATCCGGGCAATGCCGGCACCGTCCTGCGCTGCGCGGACGCTGCCGGTGCCGACGCCGTGGTGTTCACCGACGCGTCGGTCGACGTCTACAACCCCAAGTGTGTCCGCGCCTCCGCGGGGAGCCTGTTCCATCTGCCCGTCGCGGTCGGTACGTCCCCGGCGGATGCGGTCGCCGACCTGGCAGGTCAGGGCGTGACGGTGCTCGCGGCCGACGGCGCCGGTGATCTCGACCTCGACGACGCTGCCGGGCGCGGCCTCCTCGCCGGGCCGACTGCCTGGATCTTCGGTAATGAGGCGTGGGGCCTCCCGCCGGCGACCCGGGCGCTGGCGGACGCGGTCGTACGCGTCCCGGTCTACGGCCGGGCGGAAAGCCTCAACCTGGCTACGGCGGCGGCGATCTGCCTCTACGCCTCCGCCCACGCGCAGCGCGCGCCGGGGGGCTGCCGCCGTCCGGACCGCGCACCAGGCAGGGGCGCGTCCTAAACTTCGCTGGCGTACGTACGGACGAGGGGAAATCCGCGAGAGATGTCCGGCCCGAACACCAACTACGACCCGCGTGAGGTCACTCCGCTGCATGCCGACGAGGTGGAGCGGATGCGCGACGAGGCCCTGGCCGCGATCGCCGCAGCAGCTGATCTCGACGAGCTCCGCTCGGTGCGCCTCGCGCACGTAGGCGACCGGAGCCCGCTCGCGCTCGCCAACCGGGAGATCGGAGCGCTTCCTCCCCAGGCCCGCAAGGACGCCGGCATGCGACTCGGCGGGGCTCGCAAGACGGTCTCGCAGGCACTCGCGACCCGGCAGGCCGACCTGGACAAGGAGCGCGAGGCGCGCATCCTCGTCGAGGAGTCGGTCGACGTCACGCTGCCGTGGGACATCGAGCCTCGCGGCGCGCGGCACCCGCTGACCACCGTCGCCGAACGCGTCGCCGACGTGTTCGTGGCGATGGGCTGGGAGGTCGCGGAAGGGCCTGAGGCCGAGGCGGAGTGGCTGAACTTCGACGCGCTCAACATCCCACCCGACCATCCGGCGCGTACGACGATGGACACGTTCTTCGTCGATCCGCCCGAGGGCGGCGTCGTGCTGCGTACGCACACCTCACCTGCGCAGGCACGCACGATGCTGGCCCGCACGCCGCCGATCTACGTCGTCTGTCCGGGCCGGGTCTACCGCACGGACGAGCTGGACGCCACTCACACACCGGTCTTCCACCAGGTCGAGGGCCTGGTCGTCGACGAAGGCATAACGCTCGCCCACCTCAAGGGAACGCTCGACCACTTCGCCCAGGCCATGTTCGGCGCCGGCCTGACGACCCGCCTCCGCCCCTACTACTTCCCGTTCACCGAGCCCAGCGCCGAGCTCGACCTGCAGTGCTTCGTGTGTAGGGGCGAGTCGGTGAGCAACCCCGAGCGCCCGTGCCGCACCTGCGGGAGCGAGGGCTGGATCGAGTGGGGCGGTTGCGGTGTCGTCAACCCGCGCGTTCTGGTCGCGTGCGGCATCGACACCGAACGCTATTCGGGCTTCGCGTTCGGGATGGGTCTCGAACGCACGCTCATGTTCCGCCACGGCATCGAGGACATGCGCGACATGGTCGAGGGTGACGTGCGTTTCACCCAGGCGTTCGGATGGGAGAGCTGATGCGGGTCCCGGTCTCGTGGCTGCGGGAGTACGTCGACCTGCCGGCGGAGGTGGGTGCGCGGGAGATCGCCGAGCGGCTGATCCGTGCGGGGCTGGAGGTCGAGACCGTCGACGAGGTGGGTTCCGACATCACCGGTCCGTTGGTCGTGGGTCGGGTGCTGTCATATGCCGAGGAGACGCACAGCAACGGCAAGACGATCCGGTGGTGCAGCGTCGATGTCGGTGAGACGGACCCGCGGGGGATCGTCTGCGGCGCCCGCAACTTCGCCGAGGGCGACCTCGTGCCGGTGGCGTTGCCCGGTGCCGTCCTCACCGGTGGTTTCGCGATTACCGCCCGCAAGACCTACGGCCACGTCTCCGACGGGATGATCTGCTCGGCCCGCGAACTGGGGATCGGCGACGACCACAGCGGGATCATCGTGCTTGCTGCCGGCGAGGGGAAGCCGGGGGACGATGCCGCGGCGTTGCTGCACCTGGCCGACACGGTGTTGGACATCGCCGTGACTCCGGACCGCGGCTACACGATGTCGATCCGCGGAGTCGCCCGCGAGGCGGCGACGGCGTTCGGCGTACCGTTCCGCGACCCCGTGCGGGAGCCTTCGCCGGTCGGTCAGCCGGACGCCGGACATCCGGTACGGGTGGAGGATCCGGTCGGCTGTCCCGAGTTCGCCGCTACGACCGTGGTCGGCTTCGATCCCAGCGTGCCAAGTCCGCGGTGGTTGGCACGCCGGGTCCAGCTCGCCGGGATGCGACCGATCTCGCTCGGCGTCGACGTCACCAACTACGTCATGCTCGAGGTGGGCCAGCCCATCCACGGATGGGACCGCGCCCTGGTGCGTGGCCCGCTGGTCGTACGCCGGGCAGAACCCGGCGAGAAGCTGCAGACGCTCGACGGCATGACACGCGCACTCGACCCCGAAGACCTCGTCGTCACCGATGACTCCGGTCCGGTCGGCCTGGGCGGGGTCATGGGCGGTTCGACGACCGAGCTGTCCGACAAGACCACCGAGATCGTGGTCGAGGCGGCGTACTGGGACCCGGTCGTGATCGCCCGCACGTCGCGGCGGCACAAGCTGTCCAGCGAGGCGTCCAAGCGGTTCGAACGCGGAGCCGACCCGGCGATCCAGACGTACGCGGCCCAGCGGGTCGCCGAGCTCCTGGTCGAGCACGGCGGCGGTCGGATCGAGGGAACCACCTTCGTCGGCTCCCCGCCGCTGGTGCAGACGATCGTCGTGCCGGCCGATCACGCCTCCCTGGTGGCCGGCTATCCCATCCCGGTCGATGTGGCCGTACGCCGGCTGGTCGACGTCGGCTGCCTGGTCGAGCGCGAAGTGGACGAGGCCACCCAGCGGCTCGCGGTGACGCCGCCGTCCTGGCGTCCCGACCTGACCGATCCGAACGACCTCGCCGAGGAGGTCATCCGGCTCGAGGGCTACGACCAGGTGCCGAGTGTGTTGCCGGTCGCGCCTCCGGGGCGCGGACTCACCCATGACCAGCAGGTACGCCGCACGATCGGGCGGGTGCTGGCCGGCGCCGGCTACGTCGAGGTCCTGGCCTACCCCTTCGTCGGACCGGACGACTTCGACCGGATCCAACTTCCCGCCGACGACCCGCGGCGGCGGGCGATGCGACTCGCCAACCCGCTGTCGGAGGAGGAGCCGTTCCTGCGGACCACGCTCCTGCCGGGCCTGCTGGCCACAGCTCGCCGCAACGTCGGCCGGGGCACCACCGACCTGGCGCTCTTCGAGATGGGACTGGTCTTCCGTCCCGAGGCCGACCAGCCGGCCGCACCTCGGCTGGCCGTGGACGGCCGGCCGAGCGACGCCGAGATCGCGGCCCTCGATGCCGCCCTGCCGCGGCAGCCGCGCCGGGTGGCGGTCGTGCTGTGTGGTGACCGGCAGCCCGCCGGCTGGTGGGGAGAGGGACGCCAGGCGATCTGGGCCGACGCCATCCAGGCCGCCCGGATCGTCGCGCAGTCGGTGCAGGTGCCGCTGGTCCTAAGCGCCGACGAACACGCACCCTGGCATCCGGGGCGCTGTGCCGCCCTGATCCGTCCGGGCGGCTCGGGCGCGGACGACGTGCTGGTGGGACATGCTGGCGAGCTGCATCCCAGGGTGGTCGAGGCATACGGCCTCCCGCCACGGGCGTGTGCGATGGAACTCGACCTCGACCTGCTGGGCTCGGTGACAGATCATCCGGTGCCGGCGCCTCGGGTCTCGACCTACCCGCCGGCCAAGGAGGACGTCGCCCTGATCGTCGACGCGGTTGTTCCGGTCGCCGACGTCGAGGCGGCACTGCGCGAGGGCGCCGGCGATCTGCTGGAGGCAGTGCACCTGTTCGATGTCTACACCGGGACGCAGGTGGGGCCGGGTCGCAAGTCGTTGGCCTTCTCGCTGCGGTTCCGGGCACCGGACCGGACGCTGACCGACACCGAGGTCGGTTCCGCGAAACAGGCCGCCGTGGACGCGGCCGCGCGCCGCACCGGCGCAGTTCAGCGCGGAGCCTGACGCTATCCGGCGACACCTGCCGGACACTTTCCGGCGACACCTGCCGGACACTTTCCGGCGACACCTGCCGGACACTTCTTCGCCGATGAGCGTTACCTAAAACTCCGGTCCTGGCGACCGCGTTGCAGGTTCAATGTGAACCGTGACGCGGGGGCTTTCTTTGAAGCACCGTCGAATGTCGCACTTAGGTATTCTTCGCGGAATTCAGAAGGTGTAGCGATCGCCATGCGGGTGACTTCGATTGGCCATGCCGGATTCTTTGTCGAGACCAGAGCAGGAACCGTTCTGTGCGACCCGTGGGTCAATCCGGCCTACTTCGCCTCGTGGTTTCCGTTTCCCGACAACAGTGAACTGAACTGGGACGCCTATCGCGAACCCGACTATCTCTACGTCTCACACCTACATCGGGACCATTACGATCCCGAACACCTGCGCAGTGGCGTGTCTCACGAAACGACCGTGCTGCTGCCGGACTACCAGACCAAGGACCTACAGAACGAGCTTCGCGAAATCGGATTCACCAAATTCGTCCTGGTCCCCAACTCCGAACCGCTCACTCTCGACGGCGGTCTTACGGTGATGATTGTGGCGCTGGTTTCCCCGAGCGACGGTCCCATCGGTGACTCGGCACTCGCCATCGACGACGGCACTGCCCGCATTCTCAACCAGAATGACGCCAAGCCGGTCGATCTGGACGCCGTGCGCGCTCTCGGCCCGTACGACGTGCATTTCCTGCAGTTCTCCGGCGCCAACTGGTGGCCGATGGTGTACGACCTCACCGACAAGGCGAAGGACGCGTTCGGACGCAGTAAGCGAGCGAACGGCCTGGCCAGGGCCGCCAGGTATGTCGAGGAGATCGGCGCGAGGTACTTCGTGCCCTCAGCCGGTCCGGCGGCGTTCCTCGACGACGACCTGATGCAGTACAACGACCTGGACAATTCGCCGGCTAACCCGTTTCCCGACCAACGCGTGTTTTTGGACTATCTGCAGGACAAGGGCCGGCACAACGGGCTGCTCATGGTGCCGGGAAGCGTGCTGGACATCTCCGGCGGAGGCGTCGCCGAAGTGACACATCCAGACGACCAACCGCTCGCGCCCTACCAGGACAAGCGGCGCTACCTCCAGGAGTACGCGGACCGGATGCGAGCCCGCCTGGAGAAGGAGAAGGCGTCCTGGCCGGCACCACACATCGACGTCATGGCCGAGATCAAGGCGCGCTTCGAACCCTTGTTGAAGGAAGCCGACCACATCAGTACGGGTGTCGGCGCCCAACTGCTGATGGAGATCGGCGAGCGGGACAAGATCGTGGTCGATTTCATCGACCGGGAAGTTCGCCCATGGGACGGGGAGAAGTGCCGCTACCGGCTCCGGTTTGCCCGTGAGCTGATCGAACGGGTGCTCGCGGACGACTCCGACGACTGGGTCAACAGCGTGTTCCTGAGCATGCGGTTCGGTGCCGCCCGGGTCGGACCGTACAACGAGTTCGTCTACACGTTCTTCAAGTGCCTGTCGCCCGAACGGATGAGCTACGCCGAGCGGTGGTACGCCCAGCAGGAGGACACCTTCGAGGAGATCCAGCTGGGTGACTGGATGGTCCAGCGAAAGTGCCCGCACCGGCAGGCCGACCTCGGCTACTTCGGCGAGATCCACGGCGACCGGCTCCAGTGCACGATGCACGGTTACGAGTTCGACCTCGCGTCCGGCAGATGCCTCACGGCCAGCGACCGACCGATCAAGGCACGCCGCGTCGGCGCCACCGACGAACCGGCACCCGCCGAACTACACGAGGTGCCCGAGGACTGACGGCCGCGCGCCCAGGTCCTTGGGCCATACTCGGACCCGGCCCGGTCGTCCCGCGCGCTGACATTCCTGCGCAGGGTCGAACCCACCTGATCCGAGGGACGTACTCGTACCGTGGACTCCTCGACACCTGGCGACGTTTGGCGCGATGTCATCGGCGTCCAGCCGCACCCGCCGCTCGTCGTGGTGGTCGGCTGCGCGGCGATCGCCCTCATCGCGGTTGCCAGCCGGCGGTCCTGGCCGATCGCCCGCAACGTCGTCACGATCGCCCACGAGGGCGGGCATGCACTGGTCGCGCTCCTCGCGGGCCGGCGACTCGACGGGATCCGACTGCACTCGGACACCTCGGGCGTCACGATCTCCCGGGGCCGACCGACCGGACCTGGTGTGGTGGCCACGGCGTTCGCGGGATACGTCGCACCGTCTGTGCTCGGCACGGGGTTTGCCGCGCTGCTGGGATTCGGGCACATCACGGCGGTCCTGTGGGTGAGCATCGCCTTACTCGCGGCACTGTTGCTTGCCGTACGCAATGTTTATGGCGTCGTGTCCATCCTGGTGACAGCGCTGGCGATCTTCGCCGTGTCCTGGTTCGCGGCACCGCGCGTGCAGGGTGCCGTCGCGTACTCGTTCACGTGGTTCCTGTTGTTCGCCGCCATCCGCCCGTTGGGGGAGCTGCAACGCAAGCGGTCTCGCGGCCTGGCCCGGGACTCCGACGCCGACCAGCTGGCGCGCCTGACCGGGATTCCCGGTCTGGTGTGGCTGCTGCTGTTCGGACTGGTCGCCTTCGGCGCGGTGGCAATGGCCGGTAGCTGGCTGGTGCCGTGGCGGGAATGGGCGTTCCCTGGCTAGACGGGATGCGGCCCTTTCCTGAGTACACGGAAGTACACGGGAGGGTCATTGCTGGAGAGTCACAGCGAGATCGCGAGGCAGCCGGGTCGCGAAGGACCGCGGCTGCCTCGCGATCGTCGCGATACCCCGACCCATTCCCGTGCTCAGGTTAGGTTCGCCTGCGCAGCGTGTCCAATCACCTGCAGGGCGTCTCGTAGGTGAAACGGCCCCGCAGCGTGACGAGATACTCCGGATCTGTGCCCGGGCCAGCACCGTTGTGACCATGTCCGGTCTGGTAGTTGTCCGGTAACGGACCCGACGCGACCGACGCGCGACGGGCCTGTTGTCGGGCCAATCCCTTTCCCATATCGTCGCCGGCAACCACCGCGTCGACGGAGCCCCGGGGTTCTCGTTGCGCCGTGCCTGTCGGCGCGGGGGCCGACCCGCGCAATCGTCGACACCAACCGGAACGGGGACCGGGCGGCGGGATAGCGCTTACCCAGCTGGCTGAAGCCCTCGAGTAGAGCCCCGGACGGAAGGGGTCCGCACGATGTCCACACCGCACGACGAGCAGCTGCGCCCGAAGAGGCGCGATCTCCTGGCATGGAGCGGCGGCGCCCTCGTCGCGGCGACGCTGCCAGGGTGCTCGTTCCTGTCGACCGATCCGACGGCTGGCAAGGAGGGTGGCGGAGCGAAACCCGCGGCCAAGGGCAAGGAAGCGCCGATGCTCGCCTCGCGGGTAGACGCCGGCGACCTGCCGGCGCTCGGGGAGCGGCTTCCGTCCAGCCCGATGGTGATCCAGCCGGTCGAACAGGCCGGGAAGTACGGCGGCACCTTCCAGACCGTGCTGCTCAATACCGCCGACGTGCCCTGGCTCGGCCGCATCGTCGGCTACGACCCGCTCGTCCGCTGGAACCGGGACGCGACAGATGTCGTCCCGAACATCGCGCAGGCCATCGAGGCCACCAGCGACGCGCGCGAGTTCACCATCAAGCTGCGCGAGGGGATGAAGTGGTCGGACGGCGAGCCGTTCACCGCCGACGACATCGTCTTCGCCTACAACGACGTGGTGCTCAACAGCGAAATCAATCCGGTGACGCCTGAATACCTCACCAGTGACGGCAAGCCGTCGACGGTCGAGAAGGTGGACGAGACCACGGTCAAGGTGGTCTTCGCGCAACCGAACGGGCTCTTCATCAAGAAGCTCGGCAACCAGGTGCATCTGATCTCGGCGCCCAGGCACTACATGCAGCAGTTCCACAAGAAGTACAACAAGGACGTCGACGACCTGGTGAAGAAGGAGAAGCTCTCCAGCTGGAGCGAGCTCTATCTCGCCAAGGCCGACCTGTGGGCCAACGCCGACATCCCGAGGCTGCACGCCTGGAAGGTCGTGAACCCGCTCGGCAAGGGCAACCGCGTCGTCCTCGAGCGAAACCCGTACTACTGGAAGACCGACGCCGACGGCAGCCAGCTGCCCTACATCGACAAGGTCATCTTCGACCTGGTGTCCGAGGCGCAGGTGATCCTCCTCAGGGGCACCAACGGCGAGCTGTCGCTGAGCACCCGGCACGTCAACACGCTGCCGAACAAGCCCGTACTGGCCCAGGGCCGGGAGAAGGGCGACTACCGGTTCATCGACCTCGAGACCACCTTCATGAACGACATGGTGCTCTGTCTGAACCTCACCCATGCCGACAAGGTGAAGCGGAAGATCTTCCAGAACAAGGACTTCCGGATCGCGCTGTCCCACGCCATCGACCGTGGCGAGATGATCAAGTCCGTCTGGCAGCGCCAGGGAGAGCCGTACCAGGCGGCACCGCACCCCGACTCGGACTACTACGACGAGGAGTTCGCCACCCAGTTCACGGAGTTCGACGCCGACAAGGCCAACACCTTGCTCAACAAGGTCGGGCTCTCCGAGAAGGACGGCGAGGGTTTCCGGCTGCGTCCGGACGGCAAGCGGCTCCTCATCGCGATCGAGGTGGCCAGCCCCGCGCTGGTCCCGTTCTGGGTGGACGGCGCCACGCTCGTCTCGGAGTTCTGGAAGAAGGTCGGCGTCAACACGGTCGTCAAGAACGAGGACCGCACGCTGTTCTACGAGCGCAAGGACGCCAACCAGGCCGATGCGACCGTCTGGACTGGTGACGGCGGGCTCAAGTGCGAGATAATCGAGTGCCGCTGGTGGTTCCCGTTCACCAATGAGTCCAACTACGCGCCACTGTGGCAGCTCTACTTCAACTCCCGTGGCAAGGACGGCGAGAAGCCGCCGGCGCCGACGTTGAGGCAGATGGAGTTGTACTGGCAGATGGTCAAGACTCCCGACGAGGCGGGCCAGAAGGAGCTCCTCCGCGAGATCATCCAGATCGCGAAGGAGCAGTTCTACGCGATCGGAACGGTGCGGGTTCCGCAGGCGTACGGCATCGCGAAGAACAACCTGAAGAACATCCCGAAGCTTCTGCCGGAGTCGCACATCTGGGCCGCGCCCGCACAAAGCGACCCACCGCAGTGGTACTTCGCCTGACGGGTTTACCTGCCAGGGCCGGACGGGGAGGCAAGGAGGTAAGCGTTGCTCACCTACATAGGGCGTCGGGTGCTGCTGATGGTGCCCGTGCTGTTCGCCATCTCGATCGTGGCGTTCATCATCATCCAGCTGCCACCCGGTGACTACCTGACCACACTGGTGTCGCAGCTGCAGGCACAAGGTGACCAGGTTGACCAGGCGCAGCTGGCCGCGCTGTCGGCACGCTACGGCCTGGACGAGCCGGTGATCGTGCAGTACATCAAGTGGATCACGAACATCCTCTTCCACGGCGACTTCGGCACGTCGTTCGCGTGGAACAAACCAGTGTCGGAGCTGCTCGCCGACCGCGTACCGCTGACGTTGGTGCTGGCCGCGACGACCCTGCTGTTCACCTGGGTCGTAGCGTTTCCGATCGGCGTCTACTCCGCGGTCAAGCAGTACTCCGCCGGCGACTACGCGGCGACGACGCTCGGCTTCCTGGGTCTGGCGATCCCGGAGTTCCTGCTCGCACTGGTGCTGATGTGGATCGGCCTCACCTACTTCGACCAGAGTGTGGGCAACCTGTTCTCGCCGGAGTGGGTGGACGAGCCGTGGAACCTCGGGAAGTTACTCGACCTGCTCGCGCATCTGTGGGTGCCGGTGCTGGTGCTGGGCATGGCCGGAACGGCCGGGCTGATCCGCGTGCTGCGGGCCAATCTGCTCGACGAGCTGCACAAGCCGTACGTCATCGCCGCCCGGGCGCGGGGCATGCCCGAGCGTCGGCTGACGATCAAGTATCCGCTCCGGGTGGCCCTCAACCCGTTCATCTCCACCATCGGGTGGGTGCTTCCGGGCCTGGTCGGCGGCGAGGTCATCGTGGCGCAGGTGCTGTCGTTGCCGACCACCGGGCCGATGCTGCTTGACTCGTTGAAGAGCCAGGACATGTATCTCGCCGGCTCGGTCATCCTCATCCTGAGCGTTCTCACGGTGATCGGCACGCTGATCTCCGACATCCTGCTCGCCTGGCTGGATCCGCGGGTCCGGTTGAGATACCGCTGAGGCCCCCGGTGACCGCGCATCCCCTCCGTTGGAGCAGACCATGACGCAGATGATGTCGGCAGGACAGCAACCTGACACGCAGGTCCCAGGTCCCGGCGACGGCGCGGTGAGCGTGGCCGTGGCCGACCAGGAGCCGGCGGTTGCCGTAGCTCCGCAGTGGAAGCTCGTGTGGTGGGGATTCAAGCGGCACCGCCTGGCGATGGCGGGTCTGGTCGTTGTCGGCGCGATCTACCTACTGGCGCTGTTCGCCGAGTTCTTCGCGCCGTACTCCAGCGCGCACTACGACCCCGACTACGCGTATGCCCCGCCCCAGCGGGTGCACATCCTCGACGACGGTCAGTGGGGCCTGTACGTCTACGGCTACAAGTCGGAGCAGGACCCCGAGACTCTCGAGCTGACCTGGACGACGGACGAGTCGAAGAAGGTCCCGGTCGGACTGTTCGCCCATGGCGAGGAGTACAAGCTGTTCGGCCTGATCCCCAGCGACATCCACCTGGTTGGTCCGTCGGCGGGAGTCGATGCGCCGCCGATGTATGTGTTGGGTGCCGACCGCAACGGCCACGACCTGCTGTCCCGGATCATCCACGGAGCGCGGGTGTCGATGTCGATCGGCCTGGTCGGCGTGTCGGTGGCGTTCGTCCTCGGCGTGGTGCTCGGCGGTGTGTCGGGATACTTCGGCGGCGTCATCGACACCCTCATCCAACGGGCCGTCGAGTTCTTCATGTCCATCCCCACGCTGCCGCTGTGGCTTGGTCTCGCGGCCGCGGTGCCGCCGGGCTGGGGGCCCCTCAAACGCTACTTCGCGGTGACGGTCATCTTGTCGATGATCGCCTGGACGCACCTTGCCCGGGTGGTCCGCAGCCGGTTCCTGTCCCTGCGGGAGGAGGACTTCGTGACCGCGGCCCGGGTCGACGGCGCGAGCCAACCGCGCATCATCTTCCGGCACATGCTGCCGTCCTTCTCCAGCTACCTGATCGCCTCCCTCACCCTGTCGATCCCGGGCATGATCCTCGCCGAGACGTCGCTGTCATTCCTCGGCCTCGGACTTCAGGCCCCGGTGGTGAGCTGGGGAGTCCTGTTGCAGGATGCCCAGAACATCAGGGCGGTCGCGACGGCGCCGTGGCTGCTGCTGCCGGGTCTACTGGTGGTGATCGCCGTCCTTGCGCTGAACTTCCTTGGCGACGGTCTGCGTGACGCGGCCGACCCCTACAAGCACTAGCAGGTACGCGCGACATGCCCGGCTGGTGCTCGAGCCGCAGTGACGAGGAGATCCGATGAACCAGAGCCCGCAAACGAAAGAGATCGTGGACAGCGGCGCGCCAGGATCGAACACTACGGTCTCCGGCGCGTCGTCGGGACCCTCGTCGTCCGGTCGGGCCGGCAACGGATTCGAGCCGCTGCTTCGCATCAGTGACCTGAAGACCCACTTCTTCACCCAGGAGGGAGTGGTGCGTGCGGTCGACGGGGTGGACCTGGCTGTGCCACGGGGCAAGACGGTGTGCGTGGTCGGCGAGTCCGGCTGCGGCAAGTCCGTGACAGCCCGGTCGATCCTGCAACTGGTCGACCGCCCCGGACGCATCATCGGTGGGACCATCGAGTGGCGGCCGGAGGAGATGGCCGAGTGGACCGACCTGGCGGCGTTGGACTCCCGCGGCAACGACATCCGCCGGGTCCGGGGCGCCGAGATCGGCATGGTGTTCCAGGAGCCGATGGCTTCGCTCTCGCCGATGTACACCGTCGGTGCCCAGCTGATCGAGGCGATCCAGCTGCACGAGCCGGTTCCCAAGGAGCAGGCCCGCGAACGCGCGATCGCTCAGCTGCGCAGGGTCGGCATCCCGCAGCCCGAACGCAGGATCGACGCGTACCCGTTCCAGCTCTCCGGTGGCATGTGCCAGCGGGTCATGGTCGCGATCGCGCTGTCGTGTGACCCCGCACTGCTCATCGCCGACGAGCCGACGACCGCGCTCGACGTGACGACGCAGGCACGCATCCTCGACCTGCTGAAGGACCTGCAGGACCAGACCGGCATGGCGATGGTCTTCATCACCCACGACCTTGGTGTGGTCGCGGAGATCGCCGACGAGGTGACGGTGATGTACCTCGGCAAGGTCGCCGAGCACGGCACCGTCGAGGAGATCTTCGGCCAGCCCAAGCACCCCTACACCCAGGCGCTGCTCCGCTCGATCCCCATCATGCGGGGCACGGGGGAGCGGCAGCGGCTCGCGGCGATCCGCGGCATCGTGCCGCATCCGCAGAACCGTCCGCCCGGCTGCCCGTTCCACACCCGCTGCGAGCACGTGATCGCGGGCCTGTGTGACAAGGTTGACCCGCCGGTGATCCGGTTCGCCAGCGGCCAGCTGGCCATGTGCCACCTGTACGAGGAGAACGGCGAGCTCAAGGAGTCCGCGCGCGGTGCGGACGGCGGGGCTGCAACCCCTGCGGCCGACGTGGCGACGCCTGACGTGGCGACGGCCGACCGCCCGGCGACGACCACCGGTGAGCGGGCGCCCAGGCCAGCCCTCGCGGCGCACTCGAAACCGTTGCTCGAGGTGCGCGACCTGTCGATGCACTTCGCGATCAAGCGGGGCATGTTCGGGCGTACGACCGGAGCGATCAGAGCGGTCGACGGGGTCGACTTCACCATCCGGCCCGGTGAGACGCTCGGCCTGGTGGGGGAGTCCGGCTGCGGGAAGACGACAGTCGGCCGCTGCCTCGCCCGTACGCTGAACCCGACCGGCGGGCACGTGCACTACCAGACGACATCGGGCGAGACCGTCGACCTCGCGACCTTGCGCAACCGCGACCTCAAGCCTTACCGGCGGGAGATCCGGGTCGTCTTCCAGGACCCGTTCTCCTCGCTCAACCCGCGGATGACCCTGTTGCAGCTCGTCGGCGAGCCGCTGAAGACCAACGAGCTCGCGTCGGGGTCGGCGATCCAGGACCGGGTGGCCGAGATGCTGCGACGCGTGGGGCTACGACCGGAGTACATGCACCGGTACCCGCACGCGTTCTCCGGCGGGGAACGGCAGCGGATCAACATCGCCCGGGCGCTCATCACCGACCCGCGCCTGGTGATCGCGGACGAGGCGGTCTCGGCGCTCGACGTGTCGGTGCGGGCCCAGATCCTCAACCTGCTGTCGGACCTGCAGGACGAGTTCAACCTGACGTACCTCTTCATCTCCCACGACCTGTCGGTGATCGAGCACCTGTGTGACCGGGTCGCGGTGATGTACCTCGGCAAGCTGGTGGAGACCGCGGAGACGTCGACGATGTACTCGACGCCGCACCATCCCTACACCGAGGCGCTGCTCAACGCGGTGCCCCTGCCGGACCCGAGCAAGCGGCGGGCGCGGCACGAACACGCGCTCCCCGACGACCTTCCCGACCCGTCCAACCCGCCGCCCGGGTGCCTGTTCCACACCCGGTGCCCGCACGTCCAGGACACTCGGTGCAAGGATGAGGTGCCCGAACTTCGGACGACGGGCCAGCAGCACCTCGCCGCCTGCCACTACGCCGAATCGCTGTCTCTGTCCGGAGCCGCGGGGACCGTGGGAGCGAGAGCGGGTACGACTTCGCAGACCTGACAGACCCGCCACCGCCCGCTCGTCGGGTTGCATGAGATTACGCAGTACGACATACTCATGCAGACCGATCGACTGGGAGGCGAACATCCATGGGCTTCAGGGCCGCCGTGGCCGGAGCGAGCGGTTACGCCGGCGGTGAGCTGCTCCGCCTTCTCCTCGGTCACCCCGAGATCGAGATCGGAACGCTGACCGCGGGCGGCAACGCGGGCACGAGGCTCGGCCAGCACCAACCGCACCTGCTCCCACTGGCCGACCGGGTGCTGTCCGACACGTCCGTTCATGCCCTGTCCGGGCACGATGTCGTGTTCCTGGCGCTCCCGCACGGCCAGTCGGCAGCCGTCGCGTCCGAGCTTGCCGACGACACGTTGGTGATCGACTGCGGTGCCGACTTCCGGCTGGACGCCTCGGCCGACTGGGACCGCTGGTACGGCGGCACGCATGCGGGCACCTGGCCCTACGGCCTGCCCGAGCTTCCGGGCCAGCGTGCCCGGTTGCGCGGGGCCCGGCGGATCGCGGTGCCGGGGTGCTACCCCACGGTGGCCAGTCTCGCCCTGCTGCCGGCTGTGGCCGCCGATGTGGTCGAGTCGCAGGACGTCGTGATCGTCGCCGCCTCGGGTACGTCGGGCGCCGGTCGGTCGCCCAAGCCGCACCTGCTCGGCAGCGAGGTGATGGGGTCGACGAGTGCGTACTCCGTCGGCGGCGTCCACCGGCACACCCCCGAGATCGAGCAGAACCTCCGACTGGTCGCCCGCGGACCGGTCTCCGTGTCGTTCACACCAGTCCTGGTGCCGATGCCCCGCGGAATCCTCGCCACCTGCACCGCCCGGGTCAGGACCGACGCTGACACGTCGTCAGTACGGAACGCCTACGCCGACGCCTGGGCCGACGAGCCCTTCGTCCACCTGCTTCCCGAGGGAACGTGGCCCACCACCGCAGCCACCCTGGGCGGCAACGCCGTCCACGTGCAGGTGACGGTCGATGAGCGGGCGGGGCGGCTGGTGGCCGTCGCCGCGCTGGACAACCTCACCAAGGGCACGGCCGGCGGCGCGGTCCAGAGCATGAACCTCGCGCTCGGACTGCCGGAGTCGGCTGGCCTCACCTCGATCGGACTCGCACCATGAGCGACAGTCCCAGAAGGAAGGAACCGTGAGCGTCACCGCTGCAGAAGGCTTCCGTGCCGCCGGAGTCACCGCCGGTCTCAAGCCAAGCGGCAAGCCCGACATCGCCCTGGTCGTCAACGACGGGCCGTCGTTCGCCGCGGCTGCCGTCTTCACCCAGAACCGCTGCAAGGCCAGCCCTGTCGTGTGGAGCGAGCAGGTGTGCAAGGACGGCGAGGTCCGGGCTGTCGTCCTCAACTCAGGTGGTGCCAACTGCTACACAGGCCCCGAGGGTTTCGCGAACACCCACGGATCGGCAGAGCTGGTGGCCGCGAAGCTCGGCATCGGTTCGATCGACGTGGCGGTGTGCTCCACCGGACTGATCGGTGTGCAGTTGGAGCGCGACAAACTCCTGGCCGGCATCGCCGACGCGGCCACGCAACTCGCGGTTGACGGTGGCGACGCGGCGGCTACCGCGATCATGACCACGGACACGGTGTCGAAGCAGTCTTCGTACGCCGGATCCGGCTGGACTGTCGGCG
Organism: uncultured Actinomycetota bacterium; assembly: GCA_963720325.1. Classification (GTDB taxonomy): domain Bacteria; phylum Actinomycetota; class Actinomycetes; order Propionibacteriales; family Actinopolymorphaceae; genus Thermasporomyces. Next base: position 324,388 of record CAVRFE010000007.1, read on the forward strand.
GCATGGCCAAGGGCGCCGGCATGCTCGCGCCGTCGCTGGCGACGATGCTGGTGGTGTTGACGACGGACGCGGCTGTGGACGCCACGGCCGCAGACCTCGCCCTGCGTTCGGCGACGGCCACCACGTTCGGCCGGCTCGACTCCGACGGCTGTATGTCGACCAACGACACGGTCCTGCTGATGGCCAGCGGCGCCTCCGGTGTCAGCCCGGCGCACGACGAGTTCGCCACGGCGGTGCGCGCGGTCTGTCACGACCTGGCCCAGCAGTTGCTCGCCGACGCCGAGGGCGCCGACCACGAGATCGCGATCGAGGTGGTCCATGCGGCGAGCGAGGCAGACGCCGTGGAGGTCGGACGGGCGATCGCGCGTAACAACCTGTTCAAGTGCGCCGTCTTCGGCAAGGACGCCAACTGGGGCCGGATCCTCGCCGCAGTCGGAACGACCGGCGCCGCCTTCGACCCGGCCACCCTCGACGTCGCGTTCAACGGTGTGTGGGTGTGCCGGAACGGCGGCATCGGTGAGTCCCGCGATCTCGTGGACCTGTCCGGGCGCGCCGTCGAGGTGAGCGTGGACCTCAAGGCGGGGCAGGAGTCCGCGACGATCTGGACCAACGATTTGACCCACGCCTATGTCCACGAGAACTCGGCGTACTCGACCTGAAGCTCCCAAAAAGACATGAGCCCCCAGAAGACATGAGCCCGAAAGACATGAAGCCCCGGACATGAGCACTGTGCAGAGTAGGGATCGCGCCCAGGCGCAGAAGAAGGCGGAGACGCTGGTCGAGGCGTTGCCGTGGTTCGAGCGCTTCCACGGCTCGATCGTCGTCATCAAGTACGGCGGCAACGCGATGACCGACGAGGCGCTGAAGCGGGCGTTCGCGGAGGACATCGTGTTCCTGCGTTATGCCGGCCTGCGCCCGGTGGTCGTCCACGGCGGAGGCCCGCAGATCAGCTCGATGCTGGCCCGGCTGGACATCCCGACCGAGTTCCGCGGCGGGCTTCGGGTCACCACGCCGGAGGCGATGGAGGTCGTCCGGATGGTGCTGGTCGGCCAGGTGGGTCGGGAGCTCGTCGGTCTGGTCAACTCCCACGGACCGTTCGCGGTCGGGCTGTCCGGCGAGGACGCAGGTCTGTTCACCGCCGAACGGCGTACCGCGCATGTCGACGGGGACGAGGTTGACATCGGACTGGTCGGCGACGTCGTGTCGGTCCGGCCGGAGGCCGTGCAGGACCTGATCGACGCGGGCCGGATCCCGGTCGTGTCTAGTGTGGCGCCCGACGTCGACGGCCTGGTGCACAACGTCAACGCCGACACGGCGGCGGCCGCGTTGGGTGTCGCGCTCGGAGCGCGCAAGCTCGTCGTCCTCACCGATGTCGAGGGTCTCTACCGCGAGTGGACGGGGAGCGCATCCGACAGCGAGGTGATCAGCGAACTCGACGCCGACGAGCTGGCAGAGCTCCTGCCCTCGTTGGCGTCCGGCATGGTGCCGAAGATGGAGGCCTGCCTGCGCGCGGTACAGGGCGGTGTTCCACAGGCACACGTGATCGACGGGCGGGTGGCGCACTCGCTGCTGCTCGAGGTGTTCACCGACGAGGGGATCGGCACGATGGTGCTGCCGGCGAAGAAGGAGGAGACGTGAGTGCGGTGACGCGGTACGACAGCCTGGCGGGCAGGTTCGACGCCGCAATGATGCCGACCTACGGCACCCCGCCCGCGGCACTGGTGCGGGGTGAGGGGTGCGTCGTCTGGGACGCCGACGGCAGGGAATACCTCGACTTCATCGCGGGGATCGCGGTGTCGTCCCTGGGACACGCCCATCCCGCCGTCGTCGAGGCGGTCTCGCGCCAAGTGTCGACGATCGCGCACACGTCCAACCTGTTCCTGCACGAGCCGGGGATCCTGCTGGCCGAGAAGATGATCGGTCTCCTCGGACGCGATGCGCGGGTGTTCTTCACCAACAGCGGTACCGAGGCCAACGAGGCGGCGTTCAAGCTGGTCCGCCGGTATGCCGCCACGGCACCGGGAGGAACGCAGCGCGGCTACGTCGTGGCGGCCGAGAACGGCTTCCACGGCAGGACCATGGGCGCACTCGCCCTGACCGGCAAGGCGGCGATCCGGGAGCCGTTCGCACCCTATGGCGTCGACGTGCGTTTCGTACCGTTCGGCGACGCCACCGCACTGAAGGAGGCCGTCACCGACCAGTGCGCGGGCGTCTTTCTCGAGCCGACGCTGGGCGAAGGTGGCGTCGTACCGCCGCCCCCCGGCTATCTCGCCGCCGCCCGGGAGATCTGCGACGCCACCGGCGCCGTGCTGGTCCTCGACGAGATCCAGAGCGGCATCGGGCGTACCGGCACCTGGTTCGCGCACCAGCAGGAGGGTGTCGTGCCCGACGTGCTCACGCTGGCGAAGGGACTCGGCGGCGGCCTGCCGATCGGCGCCTGCATCGGCGTCGGCGCGTTCGGGAAGGTGTTCGCCAAGGGCGACCACGGTTCGACGTTCGGCGGCAACCCCGTTGCGTGTGCGGCCGCCGGCGCGGTCCTGCAGACAATCGAGGACAACGACCTGCTCGGGCACGTCGTCGCGGTCGGCGAGCAACTCGCCGCCGGCGTCGCCGGGCTGGACCACCCGCTGCTGGCCGGCGTCCGCGGTCAGGGACTGTGGAGGGCCGCAGTGCTCACGCAGCCACGGGCGGCCCAGGTGCAGGCCGCGGCTCAGCAGGCGGGGTTCCTCGTCAACGCCGTGCAACCGGACGCCGTACGCATCGCCCCGCCGCTGGTCGTCACCTCCGCACAGGTGCAGGCACTTGTCGACGCCCTACCGGCCATTCTCGACGCGGGCGCTGACACCGGATCGGAGAAGGAGTCCTGATGGGCCTTCCCGGTGTGAGGCACTTCCTGCGCGACGACGACCTGACCCCCGCCGAACAGGCGGAGGTTCTCGACCTCGCCGACGCGATGAAGAAGGACCGCTACGCCCTCCGACCGCTCGCGGGACCGAAGACCGTCGCGGTGATCTTCGACAAGACGTCGACGCGTACGCGGGTCTCGTTCAGCGTCGGCATCACCGAGCTCGGCGGCGCTCCGCTGGTCATCGATGCCCAGACCTCCCAGCTCGGACGCGGCGAGCCGATCGAGGACACCGCCCGCGTCCTGGACCGCCAGTGTGCGGCCATCGTGTGGCGGACCAGCGGCCAGGCCCGGATCGACGCGATGGCCTCGGCGAGCCAGGTGCCGGTGGTCAACGCACTCACCGACGAGTTCCACCCCTGCCAGGTGCTCGCCGACCTGCAGACCGTGCGCGAGCACAAGGGGCACCTCAGCGGCCTTCGCCTCACCTACCTCGGCGACGGCGCCAACAACATGGCGCATTCGTACCTCCTCGGCGGTGCGGTCGCGGCGATGCACGTGCGGATCGGTACTCCGGATGGCTTCCGGCCACACCCCGAGATCCTCGCCCGCGCGGAGGAGGTCGCCGCCCAGACCGGGGGATCGGTCGAGGTCCACACCGATCCGGAGAAGGCGGCCGAGGGCACCGACGTGGTGGCGACCGACACATGGGTCTCGATGGGACGCGAGGGAGAGGCCGCCGAGCGCGAGGCACCGTTCGTCCCGTACGCGGTGACGAGCAAGGTCATGCGGCTCGCAGCGCCGGACGCGATCGTCCTGCACTGCCTGCCCGCCTATCGCGGCAAGGAGATCGAGGCGGCCGTGCTGGACGGTCCGCAGAGTGTGGTCTGGGACGAGGCCGAGAACCGGCTGCACGCCCAGAAGGCTCTGCTGGCCTGGCTGCTGGAACGGTCCTGTAGTGCCGACCCAGCGACGGGGACGGCGACGGGGACGGGGGCACGGCGACGATGAAACCCGAGCAGCTGACGCCGAAGTGGCCCGCGACCAAGACAGCCCGGCAGCAGTACATCGTCGAGGTGCTGTCCCGCTCGGCCGTCCGTTCGCAGTCCGACCTGGTCGACCGGCTGGCCGAGGCTGGCATCGCGGTGACGCAGGCGACGCTGTCCCGCGACCTCGACGAGCTGGGCGCGGTGCGGGTCCGCAACCCGGCCGGTGTCCTCGTCTACGCCCTCCCAGGCGAAGGCGGTGACCGGACACCACGAGCCGTACCCGACGCCCCGGCCGCCGCGGAGAGCCGGCTGGCGCGGGTATGCGGCGAGCTGCTGGTGTCGGCGGTGGCCTCGGCCAACCTCGTCGTCCTGCGCACGCCTCCGGGTGCCGCCCAGTTCTTCGCGTCCGCACTGGACCACGCGGAGGTCGCCGACATCCTCGGCACGATCGCCGGCGACGACACGGTCCTCGTGGTGGCCAAGGACCCCGACGGGGGCGGCTCGGTCGCCGACCAGCTGCTCTCCCTGGCCCGGCAGCACCGTCCGGGCGGGCGCGGCCCGACGACTTCTGAAGCAACCAGACGTACGAAGGAGTGACTCCCATGACCGAGCGCGTCGTCCTCGCCTACTCAGGCGGCCTCGACACGTCCGTGGCGATCAGCTGGATCGCCGACCAGACCGGAGCCGAGGTCGTCGCCTGCGCGATCGACGTGGGCCAGGGCGGCGAGGACCTCGAGACCGTCCGCAAGCGTGCGTTGGCGTGTGGTGCCGTCGAGGCCACCGTCGTCGATGCCAAGGACGAGTTCGCCGAGGACTTCTGCCTTCCGGCGCTCGCGGCCAACGCCCTGTACATGGACAGGTATCCGCTGGTGTCGGCGCTGTCCCGCCCGCTGATCGTCAAACACCTCGTCGCCGCCGCCAAGGAGCACGGGGCCACCGTCGTCGCGCACGGCTGCACCGGCAAGGGAAACGACCAGGTGCGCTTCGAGGTCGGGGTGGGCGCGCTCGCTCCCGACCTGAAGGTGCTGGCGCCGGTCCGCGACTTCGCCTGGACGCGCGAGAAGGCCATCGGGTACGCCGAAGAACACGGCCTGCCGATCGACGTCAACAAGAGGTCACCGTTCTCCATCGACCAGAACGTCTGGGGCCGGGCCGTCGAGACGGGCTTCCTGGAGGACCTGTGGAACGCCCCGACAGAAGAGGTCTACGACTACACCCAGGACCCCGCGACGCCGCGCGACCCGGACGAGGTCGTCGTGACGTTCGCGCAGGGGCGTCCGGTGGCCCTCGACGGCGCGTCGGTGAGCCCGCTGCAGGCGATCCAGATACTGAACCGCCGGGCCGGGGGCCAGGGCGTCGGCCGGTTGGACATGGTCGAGGACCGTCTGGTCGGCATCAAGAGCCGGGAGATCTACGAGGCGCCCGGTGCGATCGCCCTGATCACCGCGCACCAGGAGCTGGAGAACGTCACGGTCGAACGTGACCTCGCCAGGTTCAAGCGGCAGGTGGAGCAGCGGTGGACCGAACTGGTCTACGACGGGCTGTGGTTCTCGCCGCTGAAGTACGCCCTGGACGCGTTCGTGGCGGAGTCGCAGGCACACGTGTCCGGCGATGTGCGGCTGGTCCTGCACGCTGGACGGGCAGTGGTGTCCGGTCGGCGTTCGGACTCGTCCCTGTACGACTTCAGTCTCGCGACGTACGACGAGGGCGACTCCTTCGACCAGTCACTCGCGCGTGGCTTCGTCGAGTTGTGGGGCCTGCCCAGCAAGATCGCCGCCCGGCGCGACCTCGGCCAGCCCTGACCAGTCCTGACCAGTCCTGACCGCCCGTCCCCGTACCTGCGAGAGCCATGGTGGAGGCACCAGCGTGACCGACAAGACGCCCCCGGGCACCCGACTGTGGGGTGGCAGGTTCGCGGGAGGGCCGGCCGAGGCGCTGGCCGCGTTGTCAAGGTCGGTGCAGTTCGACTGGCGGCTCGCGCCGTACGACATCAGGCAGACCACCGCGCATGCCCGCGTCCTCCACCGCGCGGGTCTGCTCGGCGACGGCGAGCTGACCGAGGTCGTCGCCGCTCTCAGCGACCTGGCCGCGGCGATCGCGCGGGGTGACGTCGTACCCCATCCCGACGACGAGGACGTGCACACCGCGATCGAACGCGAACTCGTCGCCCGCCTGGGTACGACGGGCGGCAAGCTCCGTGCCGGCCGCAGCCGCAACGACCAGGTGGCCACCGACTTCCGGCTCTACCTGCGTGACCACGCGCGGGCCGTCGCGGCCGAGGTCGTCGACCTCCAGCGGGCGCTGCTCGACCAGTCCGAACGCCACGCCGGGTCGCCGGCTCCCGGCTTCACCCATCTCCAACACGCCCAGCCGGTCTCGTTCGGCCACGAGCTCGCCAAGCACGTGCACGCCCTTGCCCGCGACATCGACCGCCTCCGCGACTGGGACGCAAGGGCCGCGGTCTCGCCGCTCGGCGCGGGCGCCCTCGCGGGCTCGTCCCTGCCGCTCGACCCCGAAGCCGTGGCCCAGGAGTTGGGCTTCACGACTGCGTCCGCCAACTCGATCGACGCGGTGTCCGACCGCGACTTCGTGGCGGAGTTCCTGTTCTGTACGGCGATGCTCGGCGTACACCTGTCCCGGCTGGGGGAGGAGTACTGCCTGTGGGCGTCGACGGAGTTCGGGTGGGTACGCCTGGACGACGCGTTCGCCACCGGGTCGTCGATCATGCCGCAGAAGAAGAATCCCGACGTGGCTGAGCTCGTGCGGGGGAAGTCCGGGCGCCTTATCGGCCATCTCACCGGCCTCCTCGCCAGCCTCAAGGGTCTTCCGTTCGCCTACAACCGCGACCTGCAGGAAGACAAGGAGCCGGTGTTCGACGCGGTCGAGCAACTGCTGCTCGTGCTGCCCGCGCTCACCGGCATGGTTGCCTCCAGCAGGTTCGACACCGAACGCATGGCCGCCGCAGCTCCACTCGGGTTCGCCCTCGCCACCGACGTCGCCGAGTGGCTCGTCCGGCGCGGCGTCCCTTTCCGGGAGGCCCACGAGATCGCGGGGTCATGCGTCCAGGAGTGCGAGAAGCGCGGCATCGACCTCCCCGACCTCACCGACGGCGACCTGGCGCGGATATCCCCGCACCTGGCTCCCGACGTCCGCTCGGTGTTGTCCGTGCAGGGTGCCCTCGACGCCCGGTCGGCCATGGGCGGCACGGCACCGGCTCGGGTACGCGAGCAGCTCGCCGACCTTCGCGAACAGGTCGTCGCCGCCGATGCCTGGGCCCGACCGGCATGACCGACGAGCTCCGGGCGCTCCTGGAGGTCCCGGTCCTTCGCGCGGCCCCCAGGTTGCTCGGGCAGATCGTCGAGCGGGAGACGGACGAGGGTGTGGTCGCGGTCAGGCTCACCGAGGTCGAGGCGTACGACGGCCCCAAGGATCCCGGCTCACACGCCTATCGCGGGAAGACCGACCGCAACGCGGTGATGTTCGGGCCACCCGGTCACGTGTACGTCTACTTCACCTACGGCATGCACTGGTGCATGAACCTCGTCTGCGGTCCGGAGGGCACGCCGAGCGCGGTCCTGCTGCGGGCTGGGGAGGTCGTCGTTGGTGCGGAGCTGGCGCGGCAGCGCCGCCCCTCCGCTCGTACGTCGCGTGACCTTGCCCGTGGTCCGGCGCGCCTTGCGCAGGCGTTGGACGCCGACCGGTCCTGCAACGGCCTGGACGCCTGCGACCCGGCATCGCCGCTCCGGATCCGGGCGGGACGGCGGACTCCGCGGTCACAGGTCCGCCGCGGCCCTCGGGTAGGCCTGGCGAACGGCGCCGAGCGCCCGTGGCGCTTCTGGATCGACGACGACCCCACTGTCTCCCCGTACCGCCCGCACACGCCCAAACGCCGTCGTACCGGCGAATCGATTTCGCAACCGGTCGGCACCTCCGGCACCCTTGGGGGCACATCCTCCGGCTGAGACGGCCGGAGCAGGACGAGGAAGGAACGACGGTGACCGCAGACATCCTGGACGAGTTGCACTGGCGTGGCCTGGTCGCGGAGTCGACCGACGAGGCCGCGCTCCGCTCCGCACTCGCGGCAGGACAGGTCACCTATTACTGCGGCTTCGACCCCACCGCGCCGAGCCTCCACCATGGTCACCTCGTCCAGCTCATCACCATGCGCAGGTTCCAGCTGGCTGGTCACAACCCGCTCGCCCTGGTCGGCGGCTCCACCGGCCTGATCGGTGATCCCAAGCCGGACGCCGAGCGCACCCTCCAGCCACCCGAGGTGGTCGCCGGCTGGGTCGAGGACATCAAACGGCAGATCGAACCGATCCTCGCCTTCGACGGACCGCATGCCGCCAGGGTGGTCAACAACCTGGACTGGACCGCACCGATGAGTGCGATCGAGTTCCTGCGCGACATCGGCCGCCATTTCCGCGTCAACCGGATGCTCGCCAAGGAGGCTGTCAGCGCCCGGATGGAACGCGAGATCGGGATCGGCTACGCCGAGTTCAGCTACCAGATTCTGCAGGCGCTGGACTACCGCGAACTGTTCCGCCGCTACGGCTGCACGCTGCAGTACGGCGGCAGCGACCAGTGGGGCAACATCACGGCGGGCGTCGACCTGATCCGCAGGTCGGAGGGCGAGACGGTGCATGCTCTTGCCACACCGCTGCTGACCAAGGCCGACGGTACGAAGTACGGCAAGACCGAGGGCAATGCGGTGTGGCTCTCGCCGTCCATGATGTCGCCGTACGCGTTCTACCAGTTCTGGATCAACCTCGACGACGCCGATGTCGGAAGCCACCTGAGGTCTCTCAGCTTCCGTTCGCGGGAGGAGATAGAAGACCTGGAGAAGGCAACGGCGGACCGCCCCGCCGCACGGGAGGGCCAGCGCGCACTCGCGCAGGAGCTGACGACCCTTGTGCACGGGGCAGAGGAGTGCGCGCGGGTGGTTGCCGCGTCGCAGGCGCTGTTCGGACGCGGTGACCTGGCAGACATCGACGAGCGGACGCTCGATGCGGCGCTGCGCGAGACGCCGCACACGAGCATCCCGGCCGGTCCTGGTTTGCCGCTGCTCACGGACCTGCTGGCCGAGACCGGTCTGGTGCCGAGCAAGTCGGCGGCGCGACGCACGATCGAGGAGGGCGGCGCATACGTCAACAACCAGCGGATCGCCGACGCCGACACCGTGCCGTCGGCAGCGGATCTGCTGCACGGACGCTGGCTGGTCCTGCGTCGCGGCAGGCGCAACGTGGCCGGTGTCGAGGTGGTCCGCGGCCGATGACGCGCCCGATTTGACTGAGCGGGACGGCCTCCGTATGGTTTCACACGCCTCACGGGAAACGCAGGACGCCGAACACGGCGGCCGGACCGGAGGTCTCCCGCTCAGAACGTGCTCAGCCGATCGACTGCATCACGTCGATCATCTGAGTGGGGCTGGATGCACTGCCAGAGCCGGTCACATTCGAGTCACGTTCGTTTGACCAGGATGTGGGTCGCGGGTAGTGTTGGATAGTTGCCCTGATACAGGAGGGCAAGCGCAGGTCTGATCTTTGAGAACTCAACAGTGTGTCGTTTGTCGATAGTTTTTGTTTTGCCCTTGTCGGCATTGCGTGGGTCTGGCCGTTTTTTTTGGTTGGGTTTGTGTGGTGTCTTTTTTGGGTTTTGCTGGGTTTTCGGATTTTCTGGTTTTTGTCGGAGAGTTTGATCCTGGCTCAGGACGAACGCTGGCGGCGTGCTTAACACATGCAAGTCGTGCGGAAAGGCCCCTTTGGGGGTGCTCGAGCGGCGAACGGGTGAGTAACACGTGAGTAACCTGCCTTCAGCTTTGGGATAAGCCTGGGAAACTGGGTCTAATACCGGATATTCACATCTGTCTGCATGGGTGGGTGTGGAAAGGGTTTCTGGCTGGGGATGGGCTCGCGGCCTATCAGCTTGTTGGTGGGGTAATGGCTTACCAAGGCTTTTACGGGTAGCCGGCCTGAGAGGGTGATCGGCCACACTGGGACTGAGACACGGCCCAGACTCCTACGGGAGGCAGCAGTGGGGAATATTGCACAATGGGCGGAAGCCTGATGCAGCAACGCCGCGTGAGGGATGACGGCCTTCGGGTTGTAAACCTCTTTCACCATTGACGAAGCTCCTTCGGGGGTGACGGTAGGTGGGGAAGAAGCGCCGGCCAACTACGTGCCAGCAGCCGCGGTAACACGTAGGGCGCGAGCGTTGTCCGGAATTATTGGGCGTAAAGGGCTCGTAGGCGGTTTGTTGCGTCGAGAGTGAAATCCCATGGCTTAACTGTGGGTCTGCTTTCGATACGGGCAAACTAGAGGTAGGTAGGGGAGAGTGGAATGTCCGGTGTAGCGGTGGAATGCGCAGATATCGGACGGAACACCGGTGGCGAAGGCGGCTCTCTGGGCCTTACCTGACGCTGAGGAGCGAAAGCGTGGGGAGCGAACAGGATTAGATACCCTGGTAGTCCACGCTGTAAACGTTGGGCGCTAGGTGTGGGGAATTTTCCACGTTTCCCGTGCCGCAGCTAACGCATTAAGCGCCCCGCCTGGGGAGTACGGCCGCAAGGCTAAAACTCAAAGGAATTGACGGGGGCCCGCACAAGCGGCGGAGCATGTTGCTTAATTCGAGGCGACGCGAAGAACCTTACCTGGGTTTGACATGTGTGGTAATCCGGTAGAGATGCCGGGTCCGTAAGGGCCGCGCACAGGTGGTGCATGGCTGTCGTCAGCTCGTGTCGTGAGATGTTGGGTTAAGTCCCGCAACGAGCGCAACCCTCGTCCTATGTTGCCAGCGGGTTATGCCGGGAACTCATAGGAGACTGCCGGGGTCAACTCGGAGGAAGGTGGGGATGAGGTCAAGTCATCATGCCCCTTATGTCCAGGGCTGCAAACATGCTACAATGGTCGGTACAAAGGGTTGCGAGACCGTGAGGTGGAGCGAATCCCAAAAAGCCGGCCTCAGTTCGGATCGGGGTCTGCAACTCGACCCCGTGAAGTTGGAGTCGCTAGTAATCGCGGATCAGCAACGCCGCGGTGAATACGTTCCCGGGCCTTGTACACACCGCCCGTCAAGTCACGAAAGTCGGCAACACCCGAAGCCGGTGACTCAACCCCTTGGGGAGGGAGCCGTCGAAGGTGGGGCTGGCGATTGGGACTAAGTCGTAACAAGGTAGCCGTACCGGAAGGTGCGGCTGGATCACCTCCTTTCTAAGGAGCAACGAGCCTTATTGTCTTCCGGCGTTGTGTCGGGGGAGTGGGTGTTGCTCGCTGATGTGGAACGTCGACATTTCCTTGCCTGTGATGGGTGGGGGCGGTGCACTGTTGGGTTTTGAGGGATCAGGCCTGTCCGCCTGCCCCAACCATCCCCTTATTTGTTTCCCATGCCTTGTGTGGTGGGTGGGGTTGGTGGGTGTGGGTGGTGTGGGTGCTGGTTTTTCTGTGTGTGGTCGCCGGCTTGGCTGGCCCCGGGTAGGGGTTGGTGGTTGGTGGTTGTTTTTTGAGAACTGCATAGTGGACGCGGAGCATCTTTAAGTTTTTGTTGGTGTTCTCTCGTTGTGTTGACTGCAGTGTTTTGTGTTGGCTGTGGTTTTGTTGTGACAAGTTTTTAAGGGCACTTGGTGGATGCCTTGGCACCAGAAGCCGATGAAGGACGTGGGAGCCTGCGATATTCCCTGGGGAGTTGGCAACCGAGCTTTGATCCGGGGGTTTCCGAATGGGGTAACCTGGCTGGGGTCATGCCCAGTCGCCGGCGCCTGAATTTATAGGGCGTCTGGTGGGTACGCGGGGAAGTGAAACATCTCAGTACCCGTAGGAAGAGAAAACAATTGTGATTCCGTGAGTAGTGGCGAGCGAAAACGGATGAGGCTAAACCGTGTAGGTGTTCAAGCTGGCAGGTGTTGCCTGCGCGGGGTTGTGGGGCGTGTCTTGTTGGGGCTGCTGACCTGGCGGGAAGTGATAAACCGTTGCTGAAGTTGAAGGGTCTGGAATGGCCTGGCGGAGCGGGTGATACCCCCGTAGACGTAAGGTGACGGCTTCCTTGACATGTTTCCCCGAGTAGCATGGGACTCTAGAAATCCTGTGTGAATCTGGCGGGACCACCCGCTAAGCCTAAATACTCTCTGGTGACCGATAGTGAACCAGTACCGTGAGGGAAAGGTGAAAAGTACCCCGGGAGGGGAGTGAAATAGTTCCTGAAACCGGGTGCCTACAATCCGTCAGAGCCTGGGTCGTCTCCTTGTGGGGCGGCGGTGGGTGATGGCGTGCCTTTTGAAGAATGAGCCTGCGAGTTAGTGGTGCGTGGCGAGGTTAACCCGTTGTGGGGGAGCCGTAGCGAAAGCGAGTCCGAATAGGGCGTCACATCTTTTGGGTGTGGTAGTCGCGTGTCCTAGACCCGAAGCGGAGTGATCTACCCATGGGCAGGGTGAAGCGCGGGTAAGACCGCGTGGAGGCCCGAACCCACCGGCGTTGAAAAGCCGGGGGATGACCTGTGGGTAGGGGTGAAAGGCCAATCAAACTCCGTGATAGCTGGTTCTCCCCGAAATGCATATAGGTGCAGCGTCGCGTGTTTCCTACTGGAGGTAGAGCACTGGATGGTCTAGGGGGCCGACAAGCTTACCGAAATCAGCCAAACTCCGAATGCCAGTATGGTGTAAGCGCGGCAGTGAGACTGCGGGCGATAAGGTTCGTGGTCGAGAGGGAAACAGCCCAGATCACCAGCTAAGGCCCCTAAGCGTTCGCTAAGTGGAAAAGGATGTGGAGTCGCCGTGACAACCAGGAGGTTGGCTTAGAAGCAGCCATCCTTGAAAGAGTGCGTAATAGCTCACTGGTCAAGTGATTCTGCGCCGACAATGTAGCGGGGCTCAAGCGAATCGCCGAAGCTGTGGCGCCGACATCTCTTTGGGGGTGTGGGTGGGTAGGGGAGCGTCGTGTGGCGTGTGAAGCAGCCGGGTGACCGAGTTGTGGATGCTATGCGAGTGAGAATGCAGGCATGAGTAGCGAAAGAGGGGTGAGAAACCCCTCCGCCGAATGACCAAGGGTTCCAGGGCCAGGCTATTCCGCCCTGGGTAAGTCGGGTCCTAAGGCGAGGCCGACAGGCGTAGTCGATGGATAACGGGTTGATATTCCCGTACCGGTTGTGTTGCGCCCATGCCGAGGCCAGTGATGCTAAGTTTCTGATCCTGTGTCATGCCCTTCGGGGCGTGGTGTGGGGGATGAGACGACCCGATCTGGTAGTAGGCAAGCGATGGGGTGACGCAGGAGGGTAGCTTTACGCGGCGATGGTAGGCGCAAGCTGAACCGCGGGCAAGGATGTAGACCGGGGCGTTGGTAAATCCGCGCTCTATACAGGTTGAGATCTGATGCCGAGCCGATTGAGGCGAAGTAAGTGATCCCATGCTGCCGAGAAAAACCTCTAGTGAGTGACATAGCCGCCCGTACCCCAAACCGACACAGGTGGTCAGGTAGAGAATACCAAGGCGATCGGGTGAACCGTGGTTAAGGAACTCGGCAAAATGCCCCCGTAACTTCGGGAGAAGGGGGACCGAAGCCGTGACGGCACTTGCTGCCGGTAGCGGTGGAGGTCGCAGAGACCAGGCCCAAGCGACTGTTTACTAAAAACACAGGTCCGTGCGAAGTTGTAAGACGATGTATACGGACTGACGCCTGCCCGGTGCTGGAACGTTAAGAGGACCCGTTAACCCTTCGGGGTGAAGCGGAGAATTTAAGCGCCAGTAAACGGCGGTGGTAACTATAACCATCCTAAGGTAGCGAAATTCCTTGTCGGGTAAGTTCCGACCTGCACGAATGGCGTAACGACTTGGGCGCTGTCTCAACCACGGACCCGGCGAAATTGCACTACGAGTAAAGATGCTCGTTACGCGCAGCAGGACGGAAAGACCCCGGGACCTTTACTACAGCTTGGTATTGGTGGTCGGTTCGGTTTGTGTAGGATAGGTGGGAGACTGTGAAACCTGGACGCCAGTTCAGGTGGAGTCAACGTTGAAATACCACTCTGATCGTACTGGCTGTCTAACCTCGAACCATGATCTGGTTCAGGGACAGTGCCTGGTGGGTAGTTTAACTGGGGCGGTTGCCTCCCAAAAGGTAACGGAGGCGCCCAAAGGTTCCCTCAGCCTGGTTGGCAATCAGGTGTCGAGTGTAAGTGCACAAGGGAGCTTGACTGTGAGACCGGCGGGTCGAGCAGGGACGAAAGTCGGGACTAGTGATCTTACGGTGGCAGGTGGAAGCGCCGTGACTCAACGGATAAAAGGTACCCCGGGGATAACAGGCTGATCTTGCCCAAGAGTCCATATCGACGGCATGGTTTGGCACCTCGATGTCGGCTCGTCGCATCCTGGGGCCGGAGCAGGTCCCAAGGGTTGGGCTGTTCGCCCATTAAAGCGGTACGCGAGCTGGGTTTAGAACGTCGTGAGACAGTTCGGTCCCTATCCGCTGCGCGCGTAGGAGACTTGAGAAGACCTGTCCCTAGTACGAGAGGACCGGGACGGACGAACCTCTGGTGTGCCAGTTGTTCTGCCAAGAGCACTGCTGGTTAGCTACGTCCGGACGTGATAACCGCTGAAAGCATCTAAGCGGGAAACACACTTCAAGATGAGGTCTCCCACCGGAACAACCGGGTAAGGCCCCCAGCAGACCACTGGGTTGATAGGCCAAAGGTGTAAGCGAGAACTAACGACTCGTTCAGCCGACTGGTACTAATAGGCCGAGGACTTGTCACACCACCACAACAAACAAGAAGACACCAACAAATGCGTTGGTGCCCGCGTCCACTATGCGGATCTGAAAAAACAAACACCCCCGGGGCACCCCCGCCAACAAACAACGGACCCGGCGGCAGCCACACACAGACCTCAGCACCACAGCTCTTACAGAGCAACAGCGGCACAGCTTCACCGACAACAACAGAGCTTTTCTACAACACCACAGACGTCACGGCGGTCACAGCGAAGGGGAAACACCCGGTCCCATACCGAACCCGGAAGTTAAGCCCTCCAGCGCCGATGGTACTGCAGGGAAACCCCTGTGGGAGAGTAGGACACCGCCGGACACACACCACGAAGGGCCACCCCACCAGGTGGCCCTTCGTGACATTCACAGGCAGTTGACGTTTTGTGGGAATTGGGCGGCGCGGTTAGGTTGTGGGTGCGACGTACCCGGGAGGTCAGGATGAGCGACAGCTCCGGACGGGATCCGCGCTCCGGCGACCGGGACAGCACGGCGGGAGGACGCCGCCGTCCGCAACCGCGGGCCGGATCCGCAGCAGGCAAGGGGCATCGCGAGCGGGGTACGCAGAACGAACGGCGTACGCAAAAGGATCGCGGTGGTCATGACGGTCGGCGTACCCAGAAGTGGTCGCCGAGAGACTCCGACTCCGGCAGACGGACATCCACGCCGCGCGGCAGCGATGCGGGGAGACGCGACAAGGCCACCGACCGGAGCCGTGAAGCTGGCCGCGGTAGGCCGTCGACGGGCGACCGGTCCGGACGGGCACCGAGGACGGGTCGGACATCAGGTGCAGGTTCGGACCGAGGGTCCAGAGGTCGGCAGGGTCGACCCCAGGGGAACGACCGCGCAGCCGGCGCGGTGAAGGCACCCCGGGTGCCTGAGGATGTGACGGGCCTGGAGCTCGAGACCACGGTCCGGCGCGAGCTCGGCACCCTTCCCAAGCCGACGGCTGACCGGGTCGCCAAACACCTGGTGGCGGCCGGTCGGCTGCTCGACGAGGATCCCGAGGCGGCCCTCGAGCACGCGTGGGCGGCACGCAAGGACGGGTACCGGCTGGGAGTGGTGCGGGAAGCCTGCGGGCTCGCCGCTTACGCCGCGGGGCGATTCGAGCAGGCGCTGGCAGAGCTACGCGCCGCGCGCAGGATGACCGGCTCGATCGACTACCTGCCGGTGATGGCAGACAGCGAACGCGGACTCGGCAGGCCCGAGCGGGCACTGGAACTGCTCTCCGGCGTCGACCACGCGGCCCTTGACTACGCCACCCGGATCGAGCTCCTCATCGTTGCCGCTGGTGCCCGGCGTGACCTCGGTCAGCGCGCCGCCGCGCTCGCGGTCCTCGAGGTTCCAGAACTGCGGGAAGCGAGCGCCGGCAGTTCTGTGGCCAGGCTCAGGTACGCCTACGCCGACACCCTCGAGGAACTTGGCCGCAAGCCTGAAGCCGAGGAGTGGTTCGGGCGCGCGGCGGCCGCAGATCTCGACAGCGAGACCGACGCAGACGAGCGACGGGCGGCACTGGGGTAGGCGCAAGTCGGAACTCGCCGCGTTCGCGTTGCGGCCCGTCCGCGGCCAGATCTTGTCCACAGGTGCGTCAGGTGCGTGGTCATCCACAGCCGCGTGCGCAACCCGGCGCCGTGATGCGCCTTAACGCGAGAGTGGAGCTCCCCTTCCATGGAGGTGAGCCCGATGCTCGGCACCGAAGATCCGCCGTCGCCGGTCCATCGCAACGAGGTTCTGCTGGTGGGCAGGGTCTCCATGCCGGCAACCCGAAGAGAGCTGCCCAGCGGCGTCGTTGTCGTGGCCGTACGCGTCGTGATCGAACGCGACCCGCGCCTGCTACGCGGCCGGATGGCCCGGATCGACGCGATCGACTGCGTGGCGTGGCGTCAAGACTGCCAGCAGGTGATCGACTCCTGGGCCCGTGGCGACATGGTTGAGATCGCCGGCGCCCTGCGACGCCGCTTCCGGCGTGGCGACGCCGGTCCGATCAGCCGTTACGAGGTCGAGGTCGAAACCGCACGTCTGCTCGCGCGAATCCCCGAGAAGGTGGCGGCGACGGCGAGTGCCGCAGACGCCGAGTCTGAGCATGTGCCCTAGTGGTCGGCGAACGCACGCATGACAAACCCCGTGCGGGGCTTCGGTCCGAACGAGGTCGACTTGCGCGGCATCCGGCCACCGTCTCGGGCGACGGCCTGCACCGTTTCCAACTCGACGGGGTTGAGGATCACCGCCAGGCCGGCACGGTCCCGTGCGGCCCGGAGGGCGATCAGCTCGTCGTGCTCGTAGCCGAGTTGGTCGTCAGTCACGGCGAGCAGACGAAACAACAGGCCGTGCAGGATCTCGGTGTCCAGCAGGCCGCGACCTGGCGTGAGTGGAACCTCGTCGGTGAGCTCGGAAGCTCCGCCTGGGATCCGCACCAGCGTCCAGTCGTCCCCGTCCGTAAAGAGGAAACCGTGCATCTCACCGAGGCAGGCTCGCAGCGCGCGGTGGGCCGAGGAGGAGTCGCGGCCGTAAGGCTTGACCTCGAACGGGCTCGCGGCCAGGCCCTTGACGACGTCGGCGTGGGTCAGTCCGGACACCGAGCGGTGGATGGCGGTGAGCTCGAGCGGATGGGCGCGTTGGTCGACCAGGAGTGCCAGGCCACTGTCCCACGGGCCGGCCTCGGCGCCGGCGTCCCTTCGCTCCTGCTGCAACCGGAGATAGGTGGCATAGCGGTGGTGACCGTCGGCGATGAGCGCCTGGCGAGGAGCCAGGTCGGCGGCGATCATCCGCAACGCACCGGGGTCGGCAATACGCCACACGCGGTGTTCGGCTCCGTCCGAGGTGCGTGCGTGGAGCAGAGGCGCAGGCGCGGTCGCTTCCTCCACCAGGTCACTGGCCACGCCACCACCGTCGTACGCGAGAAGGATCGGTTCGAGGTTCGCCGCGCACGCGCGCATGAGCGCGAGGCGGTCGGCAACCAGGTGGGGGAGCACGTTCTCGTGCGGCAAGATCACCCGCTCGGTTGGTTCCCGCAGCTCGAGCGCACCGAGGAGACCGCGAAGGACATAGGAGGCCGGTCGCATCCCGGCTGCGGAGGCGGCTTCGAAGTCATCCGGCGGGTTGGCGCGCGTAACCCGCTGCTCGTACACGTAGAGGGCGGGTTCAGAGTCGGCGACCAGCACACCCTTTGCCCGCCACTCCGCCAGCAGCCTGCCCGCCTGCTGGTACGGGTCGGGCTCATGTCTCTCGGGCTGGGCCGAGCGTGGAAGGATGATGCGGACGATGTTGTAGGGCTGTCCGGCCTGGAGTGCGGCGATGGCCTCCCGGTCGAGCACGTCATACGGCGGCGAGGTCACAGAAGCGAGATCGGCGACCTGCGCGGGCGAATAGCGCAGGCCGCGAAACGGCGAGAGGACGAGCGGACGGGTCGCTGCGGCGGCTTCGGTCACTCTGGGCATGCTAGACAGCACCGGTCCACGGATGGCCGGGCAGGAGTGGGCTCGGCCACCTGGGGGCAGGCGGAGAGTCGGGAGGGCAAGGTGACGGGCGACCGTACGGGAAAGCCCGCCGGGGAGGTCTACGACTGGTACCGCCGCGGTCTCGACTTGCTGACGGCTGGCGACTCGGCCGCTGCCGCCCAGCTCCTTGCGCACGCCCACGAGGCCGAACCCACCTCGAAGGCCATCCGAGAGGCGCTCGCGAGGGCGCAGTTCAACAACCGGCAGTACGCCGACGCGGCGCGGATGTTCGAGAGCCTCGTGGAGGAGAATCCCTCCGATGACTACGCACATTTCGGGCTGGGCCTGGCTCTCAGCCGGCTCGGCGACCACAAGGCGGCCGCCCCGCACCTGGCGATGGCCGCGGCGATGAGACCGACGTCGGAGCATTACACCAACGCACTCCGGCACGTGCGCGCCACGCTCCGGGCTCGTGAGGACATGCCATGACCGCCACCACGCACTCCGGTCCGCTGGCGGCATCCGAGCAGTCTTTGGTCGAGACCTACGACACCGGGCTGTTCGACCTCGACGGAGTCGTCTATGTCGGCTCCCATGCAGTGCCCGGTGTTCCGGCCATGGTGAAACGGGCCCGCGACAGTGGCCTGCGGATCTGCTTCGTCACCAACAACGCCTCCCGCCCGCCCGCCGCGGTGGTCGAGCATCTCGACCGGGTGGGCGTCCCGGCGACAGTCGACGACGTTGTGACGTCGGCGCAGGCGGCGGCGAGCCTGCTGTCCGATCGCGTTCCGGCCGGCTCGCGCGTGCTGGTCGTCGGCGGTGACGGCTTACACGCCGCTCTCCTCGAGCGCGGATTCGTTCCGGTGGCGAGGGCCGCGGACAGACCGGCGGCAGTCGTGCAGGGATTCCACCCGGACGTCGGGTGGCGCCAGCTGGCCGAGGGAGCCTACGCACTGGCGGCAGACCTGCCGTGGATCGCGTCCAACGTCGACCGCACCCTGCCCACCGACGGCGGTCTGGCTCCTGGCAACGGCACCCTGGTGGAAGTGATCCGTCTGGCGACCGGACGGACTCCGCTCGTCGCCGGCAAACCGGCGGCCCCACTCTTCGCCGAGGCGGTGGCGCGGAGCGGTGGCCACCGTCCGCTGGTCGTAGGCGACCGGCTCGACACCGACATCGAAGGAGCCCACTCCGCGGGGTTGCCGAGTCTGCTGGTGCTGACCGGAGTCACCCAAATGCGCGACCTGCTCCTTGCTCCGCCCAACCAGCGACCCACCTATCTCGCGAACGACCTCGGTGGACTCTTCACCGCTCACCCGTCACCAGTCCCCGTCGACGGCGGTGCGCGCTGCAACGGCTGGACCGCAACGCTGCACACGGACGCCGCCGGTCAGCACCCATCTGTCGTGCTGAGCGGCGACGGTGACGCGCTGGATGGGGCGCGCGCGACTCTGGCGGCCGTCTGGGCCGCGGCCGACCCGGCCGCGGTCGATGCGGTCGAGGTCCTCGACGGCCTGCGCCGGCGGTCCGGACCATGAGTTAGTGTCGCGTGGAGGTGGCAGCGCCGCGCACCCGTCGCGACACGCAGAGCACACGCGAAGTACGCAGAGCACACGCCAAGTACGCAAAGCACCAGCGGAGGAGAGTACGTGGACGACCAGTCGCTGGGGTCGAACCCCGGCCCAGCCGATGGCGACGTCCAGCCCGACGCGCACGAGCGGCCGGAGCCGACCGGCCGGCCCGATGTCGACGCGATCCTTGATCGGCTCCACGAGCTGGAAGGTCTGCCCCCGAGCCAGCATGTCGACTTCTACGAGGACGCGCACCGCCGCCTGCACGAGGCGCTGCTGGCGGCCGGAGAAGCTCGTGAGCACCCCGTCCAGCCGTCCTGACGCCGCCCTGCTCCACGTGGACAGGCGTCCAGGGGAGCGCACGCCGTGAGCGAGCGCCGTATGGTCCTGCTCGTCGTCCACACCGGGCGCGCCGAGGCCACCCACCTCGCCCGGGAAGCCGCGACCCGGCTCGGCCAGGCCGGGATCGCCGTCCGCCTGCTCGCCCCGGACGCTGCCGACCTCGGCCTGCCGGACGCCGAGGTCACCAAGGCCACGGCGGAGGCGGCGCAGGGATGCGAGATCGTGATGGTGCTCGGGGGCGACGGTTCGATCCTGCGCGGCGCCGAGGTGGCCCGCGTCTCCCAGACCCCGGTTCTCGGCGTCAACCTCGGCCATGTCGGATTTCTGGCCGAGTCCGAGCGTGACGACCTCGATGTGACGATCGAGCACGTCGTCCACCGCAAGTACGCCGTCGAGGAGCGGATGACCCTCGACGTCACCGTCACCCACGAGGGCGCCGTCACGGCGTCCGGATGGGCGCTGAACGACGCGAGTGTGGAGAAGTCGGCTCGCGAACGCATGCTCGAGGTGGTCGTCGAGGTCGACGGCAGACCGTTGTCCCGCTGGGGCGGTGACGGCATCGTGGCCGCGACGCCGACGGGTTCCACTGCTTACGCGTTCTCCGCCGGAGGCCCGATCGTGTGGCCGGAGGTGGAAGCACTGCTGGTCGTGCCGCTGAGTGCGCACGCGTTGTTCGCCCGTCCGCTCGTGGTGTCGCCCCGTTCGGTGATCGCGGTGGAACTGCTTCCGCGCAACACCAGTCCGGGTGTGTTGTGGTGCGACGGACGGCGAACCGAGCAGATTCCGCCCGGTGCGCGCATCGAGGTGCGCCGTGGTGAACAGCCGGTCCGCCTCGCCCGCCTCCACCAGGGGCCGTTCACCGACCGGCTGGTGGCGAAGTTCGACCTTCCGGTCCACGGCTGGCGCGGACGTAGCCGCAGTACGCATCCGCCGCACGAAGGTTTCGGAGACGATCGGCAAGGTCTCCCAGACGTCGGCAACACGACGTAGAGTTCCGGCGATGCTGGAAGAGATCCGGATCCAAGGACTCGGCGTCATCGACGACGCCGCGCTCGAGCTCGACAGCGGCTTCACCGTCGTCACCGGGGAGACCGGCGCCGGCAAGACCATGGTGGTCAGCGGTCTGTCCCTGCTACTCGGTGGGCGCGCCGACGCCGGCCTGGTCCGAGCGGGAGCCGGTCGCGCTGTTGTCGAAGGCAGGCTGCGCCTGGCGGCGGGATCGCCGGTCGCGGGCCGGGCCGCCGAGGCTGGCGCCGAACTCGACGACGACACACTGATCGTGATGCGCACCGTCTCCAAGGACGGCCGATCCCGCGCCTACGCGGGCGGAGCGGGTGTGCCTGCTGGACTGCTCGCCGAGCTCGCCGAGGACCTGGTGGCACTGCACGGGCAGTCCGACCAGATGCGGTTACTGCGACCCGCGCGGCAGCGCGAGATCCTCGACCGCTATGCCGGCACCGATGTCGAGAGTCGACTCGCGGCCTACCGCGAGGGTTACGCCAGGCTCACCGAGGTCGAATCCGAGCTGGCCGAACTCGTCGCCCGTGCGCGCGATCGGGCGCAGGAGGCCGACCTGCTGCGCTTCGGGCTGACTGAGGTCGAGGCCGCCGATCCGCAACCAGGCGAGGACGAGGCTCTCGGGGCGGAGGAGAACCGCCTTGCCCACGCCGACGCCCTCCGGACTGCCGCCGAGCAGGCGCATGCCGCACTCGTCGGCGACGACGACCCCGCGGCCGAGCCGGTGGACGCCCTGTCGCAGGTTGCCCGCGCACGAAAGGCGCTGGATGCGGTCGGGGAGCACGACCCCGAGCTCGCCGGCGTGTCCGACCGGTTGGCCGGAGCGGCTGCTCAGCTGGTCGACGCCGGGGCCGACCTCGCGTCGTACTCGGCGAGTGTCGACACCGACCCCGCCCGCCTGCAGGCGGTGGGGGACCGGCGCGCCGTGCTCACCGCGCTGACCCGCAAATACGGCGACACCGTCGACGAGGTGCTGTCCTGGTCGCAGACCGCCGCCGAGCGGTTGGCCGAGCTGGATGGATCCGACGACCGGATCGGTGCTCTGCAGGCCGAGCGCGAGCACCTGTTCGGCACGTTGTCCGAACTCGCCGCAGGCATCAGTGCCGCCCGGTGCGAGGCGGCCACCCGGCTGGGTGGCGCGGTCACCGCCGAGCTGGGCGCACTCGCCATGCCACACGCCGTCCTCAGTGCCGAGGTGAGCCAGACCGAAGTGGACCAAACCGAAGTGGACCAGGCCGGCCTGGACCAAACCGAAGTGGACCCGACTGGAGTGAGCCGGGCCGGGCGCGGCGGTAAGAGCGCCGCGTCCGCAGCGGTTGATGGTCGACGCAAGCCCGGGCTTCCGATCGGCGACCGTCTGCTTGCGTTCGGGCCACATGGCGTCGACGAGGTCGAGCTGCGACTCAGCTCCCATCCTGGTGCGCCCGCCCGTCCCGTCCAACGAGGCGCGTCCGGCGGAGAGCTCTCGCGGGTGATGCTGGCGGTCGAGGTGGTGTTCGCCGGTACCGGCGGCGTCCCGACGTTCGTCTTCGACGAGGTAGATGCCGGAGTCGGTGGCCGGGCGGCGGTCGAGATCGGGCGCCGGCTTGCCCGGCTGGCACGTGGCGCCCAGGTCGTCGTGGTCACCCACCTTCCGCAGGTGGCGGCCTTCGCCGACCGGCACTATGTCGTACGCAAGGCCAGCGACGGGTCGGTCACCCGTAGCGGTCTCACCAACCTCGATGCCGCCGGGCGGGTGGAGGAGCTGGCCCGCATGCTCGCCGGCCTCGAAGACTCCGCAACGGCACGCGCCCACGCCGAAGAGCTCCTCGCCACCGCCGCAGAGGATCGTGAAGCGGTCGTGGAACCAGCGCGGACCTGATCCCCGCGCGCAGTGACCTCGATAGCCCGGCGCAGGTCACTCGGCGCACAACTCCGCTGATGAGAATGCACACCTAAAGTGATCATCGTTACGCTGAACGTCACGCGATGTGGTCGATATCCATTCCACCGTCCGATTCGGGTGGCAGGATCAAACCGCGATGAAACTCCCCAGCCCACGTCGCACGAAACCCGGACCACGTCCTGGCGTGACCGGCCCGGCCAAGCTCGACTCCCGGGCACACAATCTCGCCAGACGGCTGCGTCCGGGTGACATCGCGATCGTCGACCACCTTGACCTCGACCGCGCGACCGCCGAGGCGATGGTGGCCGCCCACGTGGCCGGGGTGGTCAACGTGGCACCGTCGATCAGCGGGCGCTATCCCAACCTCGGGCCGGGCATGCTCATGTCCGCTGGCATTCCGCTGGTGGACAACGCGGGCGGCGATGTGTTCGCGCGCGTCCACGAAGGCGACACCGTACGCCTGGACGGCGCGGCCCTGTTCCGGGATGACACCGAGGTCGCCACCGGCGTACGCCAGACCCTGGAGTCGGTGACGGCGGCGACCGAGCACGCCCGAGCCGGTCTGGCCACCCAGCTGGAGGCGGTCGCGGCCAACGCGGTCGAGTTCCTTCGCCGGGAAAGAGACCTGCACCTGTTGCTGGACGGCATCGGCATCCCCGAAATCCGTACCCAACTCGACGATCGTCCTGTCCTGATCGTGGTCAGGGGTGGCGACTACCAGGACGACCTGCGGGCCCTGCGAACGTACATCCTCGACTTCCGGCCGGTGCTCGTCGGTGTGGACAGTGGAGCCGACGCACTGCTCGAGGCGGGATGGGCACCCGACCTCATCGTGGGCGACATGGACACCGTCAGCGAGGCCGCCCTGCGTCGCGCGGGCGAGCTCGTGGTCCACGTACCTGCCGACCGCCACGCCGCTGGCGTCGAACGGCTCGCCCGGCTGGGTCTGGAGGGCCATGTCCTCAGCGCGGCCGGGACCGACCAGGACGTCGCGATGCTGCTGGCCGACGCCAAGGGCGCGTCGCTGATCGTGACGGCCGGCATCCGCACCTCGCTGGTGGAGTGCCTCGACAAGGGACGTTCCGGCATGGCCAGCATGGTCCTCACCCGCATCAGGGTCGGCGGGAAGCTCGTCGACGCCGCCAGCGCCAGCCGCCTGCATGCCGCCACCACGCGGATGTGGCCCCTGCTCGCCCTTCTGGTGGCCGGCCTCCTCGCTCTCGTCGTCACGTTCGGCCTCACGCCGGCAGGGCGGTCCCTCCTTGGCAGCACGGGGATGCCCGCGGACGGGACGGCGCGCAGCCTGTCCGGAGCTGTCCTGTGATCGGCTTCCGGTACTTCGCGGTGTCGCTCGCCTCGGTCTTTCTCGCTCTCGCAGTCGGCGTGGCGTTGGGTGCCGGTCCGCTCGAAGGTGGTCTGGACGAGCAGCTCCGCGCCGACGTTTCCCAGCTGGGCAAGGACAAGGACGCACTGCGTACCGAACTCACCGGGTTGCGACGAAGCGACACCTACCGCGACAGCTTCACCGGCCGGATCGCGCCGAACCTCGTCAACGGCCGACTGGCCAAGCGGACCGTCGTGCTGGTGGCTCTGCCAGGCGCGGACGAGCAGATGGTGGCGGACCTGACCCGGATGGTCACGCTGGCAGGCGGCACGGCTGCCGGCACGGTGTACGTCGAGAAAAAGTGGGTCCGGCCCGCACACCGGGAGTTCCTGCAGGACCTGTCCAAGCGGCTGGCGAGCGGGAAGCCGGCGCTGCAGCCGCCCGTGCCCGACAGCGGGTCGGCCTACCAGCGTGCGGGCAGGGTGCTCGCCCGCGCGCTCGTCACCGGACACGCCACCTCGCCCCGGCAGCCCGCGAGTCCCGGTCCGGGACCTGCTCCTTCGATCCTCGGTGCGTACGGCGAAGGCGGACTCGTGGACGCGCGGACCGACCTGCCGCGCGCCGACCTCGCCGTCGTCGTCGCCCCGCCGGCGTCCGCGCTGCCCAGCGGTCCGGGACCTGCCGCGGCCGCCACCGAGGCGTGGCTCGCGCTCGCCCGGGCCCTCGACGAGGCGTGCGGGGGAGTCGTGGTCGCAGGTGACCGGTCGAGTCCGGCCGGGTCCGGTGTTGTTGCGGCGGTACGCGAGGACGCGCAGGCGCGGGCGGTGATCTCGTCCGTCGACGTCGCGGACCTGCCGAGTGGACAGGTCGCGGTCGTGCTCGCGCTCGACGAGCAACGCCGGGGTTCTGTGGGCCACTACGGCCTGGCCGAGGCGGTGGATGGTCCGCTGCCCACGCCGGCGGCGGCCAAATAGAGGTGGCCCCAACAAATGCCGGCCCGTCACAGTTGTCATTCCTGGCCGCGGTGACATCTTTCGCCAAGCTGGCCAAACGCCGACAATAGGTTCCCGAGTCTCACTGGATGCTGCTGATCCGCTCCATAACGTTGCTGGAACGTCGCTCAACCGTCGCTCAAACGTCGTTGGAACTTCGCCACCGCGGTGGCAGAACCCCTCGGGAGCCGGTATGGACGCACGCCGTTACCTATCAATGTCTGGACGCTCGATGTCGGGCTACCGGGCCCGACTGGCCCGGTTGGGCCTGGCGATATGCGCCACGTTCGCCCTGGTTGTCACGTTCGCGGCGCCGGCCGGCGCTGTGGACCAGGAAATCCGCCTTGCCGTGATGGCCAGCTGGTCACAGCCCTCGGCAGACAGTCGGCAGAGCTGGCAGGGCGCCAACGCAAATCAGGGTGCCTGGGCCGACTACGCGTTCGACTGGGGGACCGATCTCTGCTCCTACAGCCCTGACAATCCGTTCGGGTTCCCATTCGAGCTGTCGTGCGCGCGGCATGACTTCGGCTATCGCAACTACAAGCTGGCCGGGATCTTCCCTGCCAACAAGGACCGGATCGACGACGCGTTCTATGCCGATTTGACCGCTGTCTGCGACAACGAGTCGTGGTGGGCCCAGCAGCCTTGTTACGGTCTGGCGTGGACCTACTACCAGGCGGTGAAGGAGTTCGGATCGCTCAGCGCCGTCAAGCAGTCCGACCTCGACCGGGTGGAGAAGCAGCTGGCCGAGGCAAGGTCTGCCGCTCGCTGAGAGCCTCTGAGAGGCGTGGCTCGCTGATTCGCGCCGGCCGGAGGCACCTCCGGCCGGCGTGGTGTCTCGCACCCCGTCGAGACGTTGATAGGCTGAAAGCCCGTGGAGCTGCTGGATTCCGCCCGGGTTTCCGGCTTGATCAGACCACGGGGAGCTAGCCTTGGCAGCCTCTTCGCCCACCAGGCACGTTTTCGTCACCGGAGGCGTCGCCTCCTCACTAGGCAAAGGGCTCACCGCGTCGAGCCTGGGCAACCTACTCAAGGCCCGCGGACTGCGGGTCACCATGCAGAAGCTCGACCCCTACCTCAACGTCGATCCCGGCACGATGAACCCGTTCCAGCACGGGGAGGTCTTCGTGACCGGCGACGGTGCCGAGACCGACCTCGACATCGGGCACTACGAGCGGTTTCTCGATGTGGATCTTGGCCGCAACGCCAATGTCACGACCGGTCAGGTCTATTCGAGCGTGATTGCCAAGGAGCGCCGCGGCGACTACCTCGGTGACACGGTCCAGGTGATCCCGCACATCACCAACGAGATCAAGGCCCGCATCCGTGCCATGGCTGCCGCCGACATCGACGTCGTGATCACCGAGATCGGCGGGACCGTCGGCGACATCGAGTCACTGCCGTTCCTCGAGGCGGCCCGGCAGGTGCGCCACGACGTCGGCCGGGACAACGTCTTCTTCCTGCACGTGTCCCTCGTGCCCTATCTGGGTCCGTCGGGCGAGCTGAAGACCAAGCCCACCCAGCACTCGGTGGCCGCGCTGCGCAACATCGGTATCCAGCCGGACGCGATCGTGTGTCGTTCCGACCGGCCGATCCCGACCGGCGTCAAGCGCAAGATCTCGTTGATGTGTGACGTCGACGAGGAAGCCGTCATCGCCGTTCCGGACGTGCCGAGCATCTACGACCTTCCGAAGGTGCTGCACGGGGAGGGGCTGGACGCCTATCTGGTGCGGCGCCTCACCCTCGCGTTCCGCGACGTCGACTGGACCCGGTGGGACGAGCTGTTGCGCCGGGTGCACCATCCGGCCGACGAGGTGACGGTCGCACTCGTCGGAAAGTACATCGACCTTCCCGATGCGTATCTCTCCGTCACCGAGGCCCTGCGCGCGGGCGGGTTCCAGCACGACACCCGGGTCGAGATCCGGTGGGTGCCCTCCGACGAGTGCACCACCCGCGACGGCGCGGCCCGGCACCTCGCCGATGTCGACGCCGTGTGCGTGCCGGGTGGTTTCGGCGTACGCGGAGTCGAGGGCAAGATCGGCGCGGTCACCTATGCCAGGGAGCACCAGCTTCCGATCCTCGGCCTGTGCCTGGGCCTCCAGTGCATGGTGGTCGAGTTCGCCCGCAACGTCGCCGGGCTGGAGGACGCGAACTCCACGGAGTTCGACGCGAGCTGTTCCCACCCGGTGGTCGCGACGATGGAGGAGCAGCGCGAGATCGTCGCGGGTGCTGGCGACCTCGGCGGCACCATGCGGCTCGGCCTGTATCCCGCGAAGCTGGCCGAGGGAACGCTGACCCGGCGCGCCTATGCCGAGCCGTACGTCGAAGAGCGGCACCGGCACCGGTACGAGGTCAACAACTCCTACCGCGCGAAGCTCGAGGAAGCCGGCCTGGTCATCTCGGGCACCTCGCCTGACGGCCGGCTGGTCGAGTTCGTCGAGTTGGCACGCGACCTGCACCCGTACTTCGTGGCCACCCAGGCCCACCCCGAGCTCAGGTCGCGGCCGAGTCGGCCGCACCCCCTGTTCGCCGGGCTGGTCGAGGCGGCGTTGGTCCGCCAGCGCGAGATGCAACTCCCGGTCGGCGACCTCGGAGTGGCGTACTCCAGCGACCAGGCAGGCGGCCAGGCGCCATCTCGCGCCGGCGCACAGGTCGACGCCGGGGACGGCGCAGATCGCGGGACATCGGACGAGTCCACGTCTCGCAGCGAGTCCGCTTCGCACGGCGAGTCCGGGCCTCGTGGCGAGGCAGGCTCCCGAGGCGACGGTCACTCGGTCCGGGTTCGCGCAGGTGCCCGGCGGTGAACGCTCCGCCTGCCCTGCTGGACGTGGCAGAACGCTGGACCGTGGCCTCGTCCTCCTACACCCTGCGTACCAACCGGGTGATCGCCGTCCGCCGCGACGAGGTGGTCAACGACGAGAAGTTCACCCGCGACGTCGTGGTCCATCCGGGTGCCGTCGGGATCATCGCGCTCGACGATGACGAACGGATGCTGCTGGTCCGCCAGTACCGCCACCCGGTCGGTCATCGGTTGTACGAGCCGCCGGCTGGCCTGCTGGACGTGGACGGGGAAGACTACCTCGCCGCGGCACAGCGTGAGCTCTACGAGGAGGGACACGTACGCGCCCGGGAGTGGAAGGTAGTCCTCGACGCGTTCACCTCGCCGGGGATGACAACCGAGGCGCTGCGTATCTACCTCGCCCGGGGCCTCAGCGAAGTCCCGGCCGACGAACGCCACGACGGCGTCCATGAGGAGGCGGACATGCCGGTTGTGTGGGCACCGATTTCCGACGTGGTGGCCGGTGTGCTCGCCGGCAACCTGCACAACCCGACGCTGGTGATGGGGACGCTGGCGGTGTGGGCTGCTCGCAACGGTGCGGGCTTCTCCGCGCTGCGACCGCCGGATGTCGCATGGCCCGCGCGCGACGAAGTTTCCGGGTAGGCGACGGGTGGCTTCGCTCGCTGACCACGTACGCCGAGTCCTCGAAGAGCTCGAGCTCGGCTCTCCGGTCGCAGAACCCGAGAGTCTTCGGGAGGCGTGGTCCAACGAGGTCGTCCGCGTCACCACGGAGTCCGGCACGTACGCGGTCAAGCTGTTCACGGCCGACCTGACCGACGCGCAGGTGGAGCAGGTGCGTCGATCGACGGACGTGGAGGCAACCGTCCTGCAGACCGGCAAGGTGCCGATGCCGGAGCCGGTGGCGAATCCGTCCGGCGACTGGCTGGTCGAGGTGATGGCCGATGAACCCGGCGTGCCTACCCGGCTTGCGCGTGCACACCGGTGGGTGGACGGCGAACCTGCCTCCGACGCCGAGCCGTCGGTGGCCATCATGCGCGATGTCGGCCGTTCGCTCGGTGTGATCCACTCGCTCAGGCTCCCGGGTGGTGACACCTCCGGCCTGCAGCCGGTCGATCGCGACCGCTGGCACCGGGCGGTGGCTCAGGCCGAGCGGGCCCGTACCCCGTGGGCGGGGGACCTCGCCGCGTCCAGTCCGCTGGTGGACGAGCTGGCGACCAGGGTCGAACAGCTGCGCTCAGAACGCCGCCCGATGCGGGTGAGCCACGCCGATCTGGACCCGAAGAACGCGGTGGTCCGGCCGGACGGACGCGTCGTCCTCACCGACTGGGACGGGGCTCGGCCGGTCCTGCCCGACGTGGAGCTGACGGTGGCGGCGTCATCCTTCGCCGGGGTCTCGCCAGAGGCAGAGCAGGGACTCATCGCGGAGTTCGTGTCCGCCTACCGGGCTGCTGGCGGCGACGCCGGCGCACCGGACACCATCGCGCTGGCCGCCGAGTGTGGTGAGGTGGACTGGCTCTTGCGCAACGTGGAAGGCTGCCTGCGCGAAGAGCCGGGAGAGGACGTCGAGCTGCGTCAGCGTCTGGCCCCGGCCCTGGTGGGCTCGTTCGCCGCCCAGGTCGCCACGACCGAACGCTGGGCAAACCTGATCGCCGAGCTGTGAGGGGTGCCCCTAACGCTCAGACCTCGACCGTGCCTCCACTTCGCCAGTAGACGCTGTGCTCCCGCGTCAGGAACCCGTAGTCCACGAGAGCGCGGCGGAGTTCGGCCCAGTCGTCGTACACCTGAAGCAGGATCGCGTTGACCTCCGCCTCCTCGTAGCGCCGGCCCGGCTCGAACAGGCGCGCCACGTGGTCGAGCAGCACCCGACGCCGGGCGTACTTCCTGGGGAGGGCGCTGATCCGGCCGGTGTGAACGAACGCCCGGAACAGCTTCTCGGTCTCTTTGTCGGTGTGGGCGGGAGGCTCGAGCCGGATGGACCGCGACGTGTCGATGTCGACGGTGCCGTGCGGTCGCGTGCGCCGTGCCGAGCCTCGCCGCGGACGTGGTGACAACACGGCCCCAGTCTTGCAGGAGGCATCGCAGACAGGCTCGGGCTTTTCGCCCGTCGCCTCGTGGGGTGCGTCGGCCCGGCCGCTGGACTAGCCTCCCGCCCATGTCCGCCCGGTCGTTCGTCGAGCTTCTGTACGAGGAGGCGGCGCCGGAGGTGTTCGAGGAGCAGCTCCGCCGCGCACAGGCGGCGGGCGCCGGGCCGGAAGACCTGACCCGCCTGCGCACCGAGCTCGGGACCGCTCTCCGGGTCCGGGCACAGCTGGCCCGCCACCGTCAGCGCGAGGCCGAGCTCTCGGCGTTGTACGAGACGGCGAACGACCTCACCGCGATCCGTGACGTCGACGCGGTCCTGACCGCCATCGTGCGGCGGGCCCGGCAGCTGCTGAACGCCGACATCACCTACCTCAGCCTCAACGACCCCGAACGCGGCGACTCCTTCATCCGGATGACCGACGGGTCGGTCTCGGCGACGTTCCGCAGGCTGCGCCTGCCGCTGGGTACGGGTCTGCTCGGCCTCGTCGCCCAGACCGGCGCGCCCTACTTCACCGACGACTACTTCGCCGACCGCAGGTTCATCCACCGCGACTACATCGATCACGCTGTGGCGGAGGAGGGGATCCGGGCAATCGTCGGGGTACCGCTGCTGCTCGGTGGCCACGTGCTCGGTGCCCTGCTGGCGGGCAACCGGACCGTTCGGCCGTTCCCGCCCGGTCAGGTCGAGCTGCTCGGCTCACTTGCCGCCCACGCCGCGATCGCGCTGGAGAACGCCCGGCTGTTCGAGGAGAAGCAGGCGGCGATCGGCGAACTCGACGCGGCCAATGCCACGGTCCGGGCGCATTCGGAGGCGGTCGAGCTCGCGGCCAGCGCCCACGACCGGTTGGCCGACGTCGTCCTGCACGGTGGCGGCGTCGACGCGGTGGCCGCGGTCCTGGCCGACGTACTCGGTGGATGCCTGGAAGTCACCGAGCCGGGCGGGCACGTGCTGGCCCGCTCGGGGGTGCCGCCGCAGCCGGCCGTCGAGGCCGAGGTCATGGCCACCGCTGTCGCCGACGCGCTCAACAGCGGCCGGAGCGTGGAACTGGCGTCCGTCCAGCCGGCGGACGGGGAGACCCGCACATCCCGGGCGTGGGCGGCGGTGGCCGTCGCCGGCAACGACCATCTGGGCACGCTGGTGCTCGGCCGGCGGCCCGACCTGGCAGAGGCCGACCGGCGCATCCTCGAACGCGGAGCGCTGGTGACTGCCCTGCTGCTGCTGTTCCAGCGTTCGGTCGCGGAGGCCGAGGACCGGGTACGCGGCGAGCTCCTCGACGACCTACTTTCCGAGCCGAGGCGTGGACAACAGCGCGACCCGGCAACTCTGCGCGAGCGGGCCCGCCGGCACCATGCCGATCTCGAGCAGGATCATGTCGTACTGGTCGCCCGGGCGGAGGACGTCGAACGCCACCAGGTCGTGGCCGCGGCCTCCCGGCTGGCGGCGTCCCGGAGAGGGCTCGCCGGACAGTACGACGCAGAGGTGGTGCTCGTCCTTCCCGGGAGCGACCCGACGGCCCTCGCCCGGTCCGTCCGCGACCGGCTCGCCGACCTGGCGGGCACGACGGTCACGGTCGGCGCGGCCGGACCCGGAGCCGGGCCCGACCAGATCGCGGCCGCGTACCGCACCGCCCGCCGCTGCCTTGCGACCATGCTCGCGCTTGGCCGCCGCGGCCAGGCCGGCGACGTCGAGAGCCTCGGCTTCGCCCAGCTGCTGCTCGGCGGCGGGATCGGCGAGAGCGTCGAGATCGATGCGTTCCTGGCTGGGACGATCGGACCCGTCCTCGACTACGACCAGCAACGCGGGACGCAACTCGCCCTGACCGTCGAGGCGTGGTTCGCCGCCGGCGGCAGCCCGGCGCGAGCGGCCGAACACCTGCATGTGCACGCGAACACGATCGCCCAGCGGTTGGACCGGGTGGCCGCGCTGCTGGGAACCGACTGGCGTACACCTGGTCGGGCGCTCGAGGTGCAGCTCGCCCTACGGCTCTGGCGCCTCCGGTCGGTGGGGCTCTGAGAGAGGTCTGAGCCACGAGTGCTCCCACCACATGGTGGGTCGACATCTGTGGGCTTCGAGCACATCGCCCAAACGACCGCACTCGCCCTACCGTCGTGCGTCATGAGTGTCGACGCCGGGTCGGACCTGCACGGGCGTACCGCCCTGGTCACCGGCGCGGCCAGCGGGATCGGCCGGGCGTGTGCCGCCCATCTCGCCGCCGCCGGCGCCAGCGTCATCGTCCTCGACCGCGACGAGAAGGGTGCACGGGCAGTGGCCGCGGAGGTCGGCGGCGAACCCCTGGTCGTCGACCTCGGCGACCCGGTCGCTCTCGACCGTCTGGACGGAACGGGCGGCCCGGACAGACCGGGGGGCCCGGACGGACCAGGCGGCCTGGCCGTGGGCGAGGTGGACATCCTCGTCAACAACGCCGGTCTCCAGCACGTCGCGCCCGTACCGGAGTTTCCGCCGGACATGTTCACCCTCATCCTGCGGGTGATGGTGGAGGCTCCGTTCCGGCTGGCGCGCCGGGTGCTGCCCGGCATGTACGCCCGCGGCTGGGGCCGGCTGATCCACGTCTCGTCGGTGCACGGCCACCGGGCGTCGGCGTACAAGTCGGCGTACGTCACGGCCAAGCACGGACTGGAAGGTCTGTCGAAGGTGCTCGCTGTCGAGTCCGCCGATCGGGGCGTCACGTCCAACACCGTGTGCCCCGGCTACGTCCGTACCCCCCTGGTCGAGGGCCAACTGGCCGCCCAGGCTCAGGCGCACGGGATCGAGGAGTCCGCGGTTCTCGGCGAGGTGCTGCTCACCCGTACACCGGTCAAGCGGCTGGTCGAGCCATCCGAGGTCGCCGCGATGGTGACCTACCTCTGCGGCCCCGGAACCGGCTCCATCACCGGCGCGTCGTTCCCGCTCGACGGCGGCTGGACGGCCACCTGACCGAACCGAAGGATCCCAACGCCCCACCCAGACAGGAAAGGACCGGCATGGCCACCACGGTGAACACCTCGCGCAGCGGCTTCGCCAAGGTGGTGTCGGCGAGCCTCGTCGGCACGACCATCGAGTGGTACGACTTCTTCCTCTACGGCTCGGCCGCGGCTCTCGTCTTCAACAAGCTCTTCTTTCCCGAACAGGAACCGGCCACCGGCACGATGCTGGCGTTCGGCACCTACGCACTGGGTTTCGTCGCCCGCCCGATCGGCGGCATCGTGTTCGGGCACTTCGGCGACAAGGTGGGCCGTAAGCAGATGCTCGTGGTGGCTCTGCTCCTGATGGGTCTCGCCACGTTCGCCATCGGTCTGCTGCCGACGTACGCGACGATCGGCATCGCGGCGCCGCTGCTGCTCCTGTTGTGCCGGCTGATCCAGGGCTTCGCGGTCGGCGGCGAGTGGGGTGGCGCGGTCCTGATGGTGGCCGAGCATGGTTCGCAGGAACGCCGCGGCTTCTGGTCGAGTTGGCCGCAGGCAGGCGTTCCGGCCGGCAACCTGCTGTCGGTCCTGGTGTTGTTCATCCTCGCCGCCACCACCTCCGACGAGGCGTTCCTGTCCTGGGGCTGGCGGGTGCCGTTCCTGCTCAGCGCGGTGCTCGTGGTGGTCGGGCTGTGGATCCGGCTGAGTCTGACCGAGTCGCCCTTGTTCGCCCGGGCGCAGGCCGAGTTCGAACGCCGCAACGTGCAGCGCAGAGCGCCCGCATTCGATGCCATCCGGAAGTACCCGCGCGAGGTGCTGTCGGCGATGGGCGCGCGCTTCGTCGAGAACGTCTGCTACTACATCTTCACCGCGTTCGTCCTGACGTACGTGACAGAGACCGTGGGACTGGACCGGCAGGTGGCGCTCAACGCGGTCCTGGTCGCTTCGGCCGTGCACTTCGTCGTCATCCCGATGTTCGGTGCGTTGTCGGACAGGGTTGGTCGCCGGCCGCTCTACCTGGTGGGCGCGGTGGGCGTCGGGGCATGGGGGTTCGCGTTCTTCCCCTTGCTCGACACGGGTTCGCAGGGCGCGATCACGCTGGCGATCACCGTCGGCCTGGTCTTGCACGCGGCGATGTACGGTCCGCAGGCGGCGTTCTTCTCGGAACTGTTCGGAACGAGTGTCAGATACAGCGGCGCCTCCATCGGCTACCAGCTGGCCTCGGTTTTCGCGGGTTCGCTGGCGCCGATCATCGCTCTCGCCCTACTGGCGGAGTTCGGGTCGAGCGTGCCGGTCTCGGTGTACCTGCTGGGTTCGGCCGCGTTGACGGTCGTCGCGGTCATCCTTACCCGGGAGACCCGGGGGAGTGCCATGGCAGACGACCGGGTGCTCGACTCGGTCGGAGCGGCCGCTGGTGCACGGTCGGCGGAGGTCCCGCGGGGGTGATCCGCGCGGCGGCTAGCGTGGATCCTCGTGCGTAGTGAGCAGGAGGAGTACGTCACGAAGGTGCCCGGGCCGCGTTCCTCGCGGGCTACGGTCGCGACATCGACGGCGCGTTCGAGGATCACCATCGCGACATGCTGATGCGACTGATGTACGCCGAGGGGAACCTGGGATGAGCGAGCCGACCGTACGCCTGCGGCCGATCGAGACCGCCGACTGGCCGGCCGTGCACTCCTGGGCGAGTCGTCCGGAGGCGTGCCGCTTCCAGGGCTGGGGTCCCAACACCGAGGACGAGACGAAGGCGTTCGTCCAGGGCGCCGCCGAGGTGTGGTCGCAGAAACCACAGGAGCGCTACAGCTATGCCGCGCTGCTCGACGAAGAGGTGGTTGGCAGCGGCGAGATCAAGGTGGTCAGCCGGACCCACCGGCAGGGCGTCATCTCCTACATCGTCCATCCGCGGGTCTGGGGCCGAGGTGTCGCGACGGCGATCGGGCGGGAACTGCTCCGGATAGGGTTCGAGGACCTGGCCTTTCACCGGATCGTCGGCACCTGCGAGCCGCGGAACCTCGCCTCGGCACGCGTACTCGCCAAGCTCGGCCTGACGTACGAAGGTCGGTTGCGCGAGGTCGCGCTCGTCCGGGACGGGTGGCGCGACTCCGAGACCTACAGCATCCTCGAGCAGGAGTGGGCACAGCCGCACCGTTCGTGACTTGCTAGCCGCCGTACGCCTTGTCCGACTCGGTTGTCAGCCCGGCCAGCCGCTCGGAGAGGTACGCGCGCTCGGCCTCGTTCGTCGTCAGAGTCAACGCCTGGTCGTACGCTTCGCGGGCTTCAGCCGTACGCTCGGACCGTCTGAGCAAGTCCGCCTTGACAGCCGGCAGGTACTGGTATCCCGCGAGACTTGCCTCCTGCTCCAGCCTCTCGACCTCCGCGAGCGCCACCTCCGGCCCGGCGACCATCGCCAGCGGCACCGTCCGGTTCAGCGCCACCACGGGAGACGGCCAGACCTCCAGAAGCCTGTCGTACAAGGCCACGACCTGCGGCCAGTCGGTCGAGTCGTAGGAGGGTGCCTCGGCGTACAGCGAGGCAATTGCCGCCTGCAGCACGTACCGCCCGGGCCGCTCGCCGCGCAGGCTGGCGACGATCAGGTCGTGCGCCTCGGCCATGGCCCGTTGGTCCCACAGCGATCTGTCCTGCTCCTCGAGTCGCAGCAACCGGCCGACGCCGTCCACCCGAGTCGCCCGACGTGCATCGGTCACCAGCAACAGCGCGAGCAATCCGCGTACCTCGGGCTCGTCCGGCATCAGGTCCCGCAGCATCCGGGCCAGGTGCAGGGCGCGTTCCACCAGGTCGGCCCGCACCAGGTCCGCGCCGGAGGGTGCGGTGTGTCCAGTCGTGAAGAGCAGGTGGACCACGCTGAGCACGGACCGCAGCCGGTCCGGGAGCTCGGCCGATCGCGGCACCCGGTAAGGGATTCGAGCACCGGAGATCTTCTTCTTCGCCCTCGTGATCCGCGCCGCCATCGTCGGCTCCGACACAAGGAACGCCCTGGCGATGTCGGGAGTCGGTATCCCGCACACCAGCCGTAGGGTCAGCGCCACCTGTGCCTCCTGCGCCAGCGCCGGATGGCAGCAGGTGAAGATCAGCCGCAGCCGTTCGTCTGACACGGAGTCCTGCCGGTCTTCCCGGTCTGCTCCGAACATGTGGTCCATCGCGGTGTCCTCGACGGCCTCGTCGGGTTCCACCAGCAGCGGCAGTTTCGATCGGAACGTCCGCTCCCGCCGGATCGCGTCCATCGCGCGGCGCTTGGCCGCCGTCGTCAGCCACGCTGCCGGGTTGTTCGGGATGCCGTCGCGGGCCCAGCTCTCCATCGCCGCTGCGTACGCCTCCTGGACGCACTCCTCGGCCAGGTCCAGATCACCGGCCACGCGCACCGTCGCGGCGAGCACCAAGGCCCACTCGCGGCGGTGCGCGTCGACGATCGCCGCCTCGACGGCCGCCCGGTCGGTCATCCGGACGGCTGCTCCACGTACCCGCCGCTCGAGACCGGTCGGACCTCGACCCCACCGCCCGCCTGGCAGGCGGGGTTGAGCTTGGCGATCGCCAGCGCCGCGTCCAGATCGGGTGCCTCGAGGATGTAGAAGCCGGCGACGATCTCCTTGGTGTCCACGAACGGGCCATCGGTGATGGTGTCACCCCGGACCGAGGTCGCCAGGTCCCTGGGAGTCAAGGCGTATGCCGCCACCATCGCGCCGGACCGCGCCAGCTCCTCGGCGTGCCTGTCATCCGATTCGGTCTCTTCGGCGGCGGCGTTCCGGCGGTGTGCGGAGTCATTCGCGTAGATCAGAACCGCGTACTGGGCCATGATGAGCTGCCTTTCCTGGTGTTCTTGGTCGGTACGCCTGTACGTCGGTCGCCCCGCGCGAATTCGACAGACTGTACGGCAGGTTTTCCGCAAGAACGTTCCCCACTCGGGGGACAAGGATGGCCAGCGACACATGGGGCGTGGGCAGTCACGGCAACCCGATTCGCCGGACGTCCTAGATGTCCCGGAAGGTACCGATCTGGGCGCCGAGCTCGTTGAGGCGTTCGGCGAGGTCCTCGTAGCCCCGGTTGATGACGTACACGTTCCGCAGCACAGACGTGCCCTTGGCGGCGAGCATCGCGAGCAGGATGCAGACCGCGGGTCGCAACGCCGGTGGGCAGATCACCTCGGCGCCGGACCAGTGCGTCGGCCCCTCGACGAGGATCCGGTGCGGGTCGGCCAGCTTCACCCGGGCGCCGAGCTTCGTCAGCTCCGTCAGGTGAATCGCCCGGTTCTCGAACACCCAGTCGTGGATGAGGGTCGACCCGTCCGCCGAGGCCGCGATGATCGCGAAGAACGGCAGGTTGTCGATGTTGAGGCCGGGGAACGGCATCGGGTGGATCTTGTCGATCGGCGCGTGCAGCCTGGACGGGCGGATGGTCAGGTCGACCAGGCGGGTGTGACCGTTCGCGGCGTCGTACTCCTCGCTTCGGTCGAAGTTGAGGCCCATCTCCTCCAGGAGCGCGAGCTCGATCTCCAGGAACTCCACCGGCGCCCGCCGGACCGTGATCTCCGAGGAGGTGACGATGGCCGCCGCGATGAGGCTCATCGCCTCGATCGGGTCCTCCGAGGGGGCGTAGTCGACGTCGGTGTCGATCACCGGCGTGCCGTGCACCGTGAGGGTGGTGGTCCCGACCCCCTCGAGGCCGACGCCAAGCTTGCTGAGGAAGAAGCACAGGTCCTGGACCATGTAGTTGGGACTGGCGTTGCGGATCACCGTCGTGCCGTCGCGTCGCGCCGCGGCCATCAGGGCGTTCTCGGTCGCTGTGTCGCTGCGCTCGGTGAGAACGATCGGGCGGGTGACAACGACGTCGCGGTCGACCTCCGCGTGGTAGAAGCCGCCGGTCGCCTTGACCTCCAGGCCGAGCCGACGCAGCGCGCCCATGTGGGGTTCGACCGTGCGGGTCCCGAGGTCGCAGCCGCCGGCGTAGGGGATCCGGAACCGGTCTTCAAGGTGCATGAGCGGGCCCAGGAAGTTGAGCACCGTACGGGTCCGTCGCGCGGCTTCGACGTCCATGCCGGCCAGGTCGAGCTTGGCCGGCGGGACGATCTCCAGGTCGTTCTCCTCGTTCAGCCAGCGCGTGCGGACGCCGATGCTGTTCAGCACCTCCAGGATCCGGTTGACCTCCTCGATCCGGGCGACCTTCCGCAACGTCGTGCGGCCCTTGTTGAGCAACGAGGCGCAAAGGAGAACGATGCCGGCGTTCTTGCTGGTCTTGACGTCGATGCTGCCGGAGAGGGGACGGCCACCGACCACGCGCAGGTGCATGGGACCCGCGGTGCCGAGGGAGACGATCTCGCTGTCCAGCGCGGCGCTGATGCGCGCGAGCATGTCCAGGCTGAGGTTCTGGTGCCCGCGCTCGATCCGGTTGATCGCGCTCTGGCTGGTGCCGAGAACGTCGGCCAGCCGCGCCTGGGTCCAGCCACGGTGCTGGCGGGAGTCCCGGATCAAGGTGCCGATGCGCTGGAGGTAGTCGTCGCTCATGGCGGAACGCTATCTCATATGTGAGGTACGTCAGGCGTCAATCAACGGGCTCGACGCTGAGAATGCTCGAATGAGGCCACAGAATATGCATACTGTGATGCCTTCGGGCGATTTGCCGGACAGTAGATGACGGTGCCGTGTCTAGTCCAGGGCGTTGACGGCGCGGTCGACGTCCTGCTCGGTGGAGTAGACGTGGAACGAGACCCTGACCCGGCCGCCGCGCACCGCGGCGCGAATGCCGGCGCGGGCCAGTTTGCGCTCGGCATCAGGCACGTCCGTCGTGACGATCGCGGAGTCGGCCGCTGCGAGGCCGAGGCCGTCACGGAACCGGTTCGCCAGCCCGACGTCGTGCGCGTACACCCGGTCGACACCGATCCGGAGCAGGAGTTCCAACGCTGGTGCGGCGCCGACGAAGCTGAACCATGCCGGCGAAACGTCGAAGCGCCGGGCATCCTCGGCGAGGCGCAGCGGCGGACCGTAGTAGCTGCCGTACGGATCGGTGCCCGCGTACCAACCGGCCTGCAGCGGCGTGAAGCGGTCGCGCACGGCCGGCGACAGGTATCCGAACGCGACCCCACGCGGGGCCATCAACCACTTGTACGCGGCCACCACGACCACGTTGGCCCGGGCGTAGTCGGCGGGAAGCCAGCCGACCGCCTGGGTCGCGTCGACGACCACCATCGCGCCGACCGCCCGTGCCGCCTGCACGATGGCGTCGATGTCCGCGACGTCCCCGGTGGCCGACTGGACCAGGCTGAACGCGACCACGCTCGTCCGCTGGTCGACCGCGTTGGCGAGGCGGTCGACAGGCACGGTCGCGACCTCCACGCCCCGGTCGGCCTGCACCAGCCACGGATAGAGGTTGGAGGTGAACTCGATGTCGGGGACGACCACCCGCGATCGCTCCGGCACGGCAGCCGCGACCGGGGCGAGGATGGCCGACACCGCGCTCCCGACGGTGATGTCCGTCGGCGCCAGTCCGGTGAGTTTCGCGAAGGCCGCCCGCGCGGAGGCGGTCGAGGCGTCCCAAGGCTCCCAACTGGTTCGGCCGTGTCGCCAGTCGTCGAGGGCCGCCTGCAATGCGTCCCACGCGGGTCGTGGCGGAAGCCCGTAGCTGGCGGTGTTGAGCCAGCCTGGGCGCGGGTCCCAGAGTCCCTGTGCCTCGGCGATCTCCATGACGGCCAGCCTCCCAAAGCACCCGCCGGGGACTGGAGTCGACGCTGCCTTGTACCCGCGGTGGCTGGAGTTCTAGCGTCATCGTGTGCAGGACGGACAAGGGTTCGCGATGCGTACGAAAGGACTGCCCATGACACTCGACCTGGCCGCCATCGAGGCCGAACGGGCCCGCATCCGGGCCGCCTATCTCAAGCCGGACACCGAACGTCCGACGTCGACCGCCCGAGGCGTGCACCACGTGGCGCTGCTGTCGTCCGACGTCGAGGCGACGGTCCGCTTCTACTCCGAACTGCTGGGCTTTCCGCTGACGGAGATCTTCGAGAACCGCGACTACCAGGGGTCCAACCACTTCTTCTTCGACATCGGCAACGGCAACCTGCTGGCGTTCTTCGACTTCCCCGACCTGGGCCTGGGCCCCTACGCGGAGGTCCTCGGCGGGCTCCACCACCTCGCCATCTCCATGCCGGAGGACCAGTGGCGCGCGGCACGGCAGCGCCTGGACGACGCCGGTGTCCCGTACCAGTCGGAGAGTGGTACCTCCATCTACTTCGCCGATCCCGACGGCGCCCGGATCGAGCTCATCGCCGACCCGCTGGGGGAGATGTACGGCAACCGCGTCCTGTGACGCCATGCCACGACACCGCGGACTTTTTCGGCTCCGGCACTCCGTCCCGGTCCGCGACGATTTACACTCGCCCCGCCGTCACCGAAACATGGTTTCGGGAGCGACGATGGAGACAGGTGGCCCGGCAACGGGGCCGCGCCACCTGGTGGGCCGGCCCGGCGTCTGAGGCGCCGAGGACAGACCCACGTCGAGTCAGCTGGAAGGCGCTGAACCACTGTGAAGATCGGTGTCCCCAAGGAAGTCAAGAGCCACGAATACCGTGTCGCCCTCACGCCCGCCGGAGCGCATGAGCTGGTCAGGCACGGTCACGAGGTCCTCGTCGAGCGCGGAGCAGGCGAAGGTTCCGCGATCCCCGACCGCGAGTTCGAGCGGGCCGGCGCACGCATCCTGCCCACCGCCGATGCGGTCTGGACCGAAGGCGAGTTGCTGCTCAAGGTCAAGGAACCGGTGGCCACGGAGTACGACCTGGTGAGCAAGGGGCAGGTGCTGTTCACCTACCTCCACCTGGCCGCGTCGCGGGCGTGCACAGACGCTCTCCTCGACTCCGGCGTGACGGGCATCGCGTACGAGACCGTCCAGCTTCCCGACGGCTCGCTGCCGCTGCTGGCCCCGATGAGCGAGGTCGCCGGCCGGCTCGCGCCCCAGGTCGGCGCGTACCACCTGATGCGTCAGGGCGGCGGCCGGGGCATCCTGATGGGCGGGGTGTCGGGGGTCTACGCCGCCAAGGTCGTCGTCATCGGCGCGGGGGTGTCCGGGCTCAACGCCGCCGCCATCGCTCTCGGCATGCAGGCCGAGGTCCTGCTCCTCGACAAGAACGTCGAGCGGTTGCGCCAGGCCGACCGCATCTACCGCGGACACCTGCAGACGGTCGCCTCCAACACCTACGAGGTCGAGCGCGCCGTGCTCGACGCCGATCTCGTCATCGGTGCGGTCCTGGTGCCTGGGGCGAAGGCCCCGACACTGGTCACCAACGACCAGGTCTCCCGGATGAAGCCGGGCAGCGTGCTGGTCGACATCTCGATCGACCAGGGCGGCTGCTTCGAGGACTCCCGGCCGACGACACACGACGAGCCGACCTACGACGTGCACGAATCCGTGTTCTACTGCGTGGCCAACATGCCGGGCGCCGTGCCGCACACGTCGACGTACGCGCTCACCAACGTCACGCTTCCGTACGTGCTCGAGCTGGCCGACCGGGGCTGGCAGGACGCGTGCCGCACCGACCACGCGCTCGGGCTCGGCGTCAACACCCACGAAGGGCACCTGGTCAACGCCGCCGTCGCGGCGGCACACGCGTTGCCACACGTCGACCTGGCCGAGGTGCTTGCCTAGTGCCCTGCGGCCACTAGCGTGCTCGCCCAGTCGGTCGACTCCTACCTCGCCCACCTCGCCGTCGAGCGCGGGCTCGCGACCAACACGCTGTCGTCGTACCGCCGGGATCTGCGTCGGTACGCCGACTTCCTGGACCAGCGCGGCCTGGACCGGGTGGACGGGATCAGCGAGGCCGACGTCACGGCGTTCCTGGTCTGGCTGCGGGAAGGTGATGCCGACCATCCGGCGCTGGGCGCGAGTTCAGCGGCCCGCACGGTGGTCGCGGTACGCGGGTTCCACCGGTTCGCGCACCGGGAGGGACTCATCGCCTCCGACCCCGCCCGCGAGGTGCGTCCACCGGCGCCGCCGCGGCGGTTGCCGAAGGCGCTTGCGGTGCCCGACGTCGAGCGCATCCTGGACGCCGCCGGCGCCGGCGACACCCCACTCGCGTTGCGCGACCGCGCGCTGCTCGAACTGTTGTACGGCACCGGTGCGCGCATCTCCGAAGCGGTCGGCCTGGACGTGGACGACCTCGATCCGGACGTGGGTTCGGTCCTGCTTCGCGGCAAGGGTGGCAAGGAGCGCGTCGTACCGGTCGGGTCCTACGCCAACCGGGCCGTGTCCGCCTACCGCGTGCGGGCCCGGCCGGTCCTGGCAACGGCCGGACGTGGAACGCCCGCGCTGTTCCTCAACGCGCGCGGCGGTCGGTTGTCGCGGCAGAGTGCGTGGACCGTGCTTCGCAACGCCGCCGAGCGCGCCCAGGTGCGGGTCGAGGTCTCGCCGCACACACTTCGGCACTCGTTCGCCACGCACCTGCTGGACGGTGGCGCCGACGTACGCGTTGTGCAGGAACTGCTCGGGCACGCGTCGGTCACCACGACGCAGGTCTATACCCTCGTCACGGTCGACAAGCTGCGCGAGGTCTATGCGGCGACACACCCCCGAGCGCAGGCGTAAACACCCGCGTTCGGGCTACCGTCGTACAGAGCACGGCGTACGTGCCGCACGGCTCGCGGGCGAGCACCTGGCGAGGCGAGCACTGACGGCTCGGTTGCCTGGCTCACCACCGCACCTTCCGGCACGTGAGACTAGAGTCACCGAACCGCAGAATCGCCGCACCTGAATGTGGCAGGAGGTTACGCGAGCCGTGAGCGACTCGATGAACGGTCCCGGAGCCGAGACTGCCCAGCTGTCCCGCGACGAGCAGAGCAGCACTCCCGGCGACATGCCCCGCCCTCGGATCAAGTTCCCCAAGCCAGAGCCGCTGGAGTCGCACGGACCCGCCCGGGTGATCGGGATCGTCAACCAGAAGGGCGGGGTCGGCAAGACCACTACGGCGATCAACCTGGGCGCCTCGCTGGCGGAGTACGGCCGGCGCGTGCTCCTGGTCGACTTCGACCCCCAGGCCTCGCTGACGATCGGCCTCGGTGTCGATCCGCTCGCACTCGATGCCTCGACCTACGACCTGGTGATCGACCACGAGATCAGTGCCGCCGACATCCGGCTGAAGACCAGCATCGACGGCATGGACCTGCTGCCGTCCGACATCTCGCTGTCGGGTGCGGAGATCCAGCTGGTGACCGAGGTCGCGCGGGAGAGCACCCTCACCCGGGAGATCGATCCGCTGCGTCCTGAGTACGACTTCATCCTGATCGACTGCCAACCCTCCCTTGGCCTGCTGACGGTGAACGCTCTCACGGCCTCCGACGGCGTGATCATCCCGCTGGAGTGCGAATACTTCGCCCTGCGTGGGCTGGGGTTCCTGGTCGACAAGACGATCCGCACGGTCCAGCAGCGGATCAACCCACGGCTGAAGATCGAGGGCATCCTCGCCACGATGTTCGACATGCGAACCCTGCATGCGCAGGAGATCCTCCGCGAGGTCGTCGAACGGTTCGGCCAGACGGTGTTCCACACGATCATCACGCGGACGGTCCGGTTCCCCGAGACCAACAAGCTCGGCGAGCCCATCACGACCTACGCGCCCAGCAGCATGGCCGCCGAGGCCTATCGACAGCTCGCCCGTGAGCTGCTCACGCGGTTGTGACACCCTCGGGAGTTGTGACCGACATTGACCCGAGGCGGGGGCGGGAAGTCGGCAGGCGCCACGCGGCGGACCCGCCTCAGGCGGCGGAGTCGGCGGGGGCTGGATTCGATGGCGCGGTCCAGCCCGAGGAGCGGGGGGTCTCCGGCAGCTTCACGGTCCGGCTGGACAACTTCGAGGGACCGTTCGACCTGCTGCTCGGACTGATCTCCAAGCACAAGCTCGACGTCACCGAAG
Organism: uncultured Actinomycetota bacterium; assembly: GCA_963720325.1. GTDB lineage: Bacteria > Actinomycetota > Actinomycetes > Propionibacteriales > Actinopolymorphaceae > Thermasporomyces. Next base: position 368,227 of record CAVRFE010000007.1, read on the forward strand.
TCGCGCTGTCCGTCGTCACCGATGAGTTCATCGACCACATTCGGGCCAAAGGCACCGAGTGGGACCTCGATCAGACAACTGAGTTCCTCCTGGTCGCCGCCACGTTGCTGGACCTGAAGGCCGCCCGGCTGCTGCCGCAGGGCGAGGTCGAAGACGAGGAGGACCTGGCCCTGTTGGAGGCCCGGGACCTCCTGTTTGCCCGGTTGCTGCAGTATCGCGCGTACAAGCAGGTCGCCTCGTCGCTGGCCAGGCGGATGGCACAGGAGTCGCGACGGTTCCCCCGCGCGGTCGGGCTGGAGGAGCGCTTCGGCAAGCTGCTCCCCGAGGTGCTGATCGGGCTCGGGGTCGACGAGTTCGCCCGGCTCGCGGCATACGCGTTGCGGCCGAGGCCCGAACCCGTCCTCTCGCTCGCCCACATCCACGCTCCCCGGGTCAGCGTGCGGGACCAGGCGGCGGTGCTGGTCGACCGGCTCCGCCGGACACATTCGACGACGTTTCGCGCCCTGACGGCCGACTCGCCGAACGTGGTGACGACGATCGCCCGGTTCCTGGCGTTGCTGGAGCTGTTCCGGCAGGGGGCGGTCGCGTTCGAGCAGGCGGAGGCGCTGGCCGAACTCACCATCCGCTGGTCGGGAAGCGATGCGGGCGACGTGTCAGTCGGTGCCGAGTTCGACGAGGGCGACACATCAGGTGCCGAGGACGAGCAGACAGGAGACGGTTCGTGAGTGGCGAGGACGACTTGTCAGACTCCCCGGCAGAGGCGCCGGAGCCTGCGTCCGCGTCCGCCGAGGAGACGCTGGACGTCTCGGTGCCGGGGGAGCTGTACGGTCCGATCGAGGCGGTCCTGCTGGTCGTGGACGAGCCGCTCGCCGACGTCACCCTGGCCCAGGTACTCGGCCGGCCGCGTCCGGAGGTCGCGGAGGCGCTCCGTGCGTTGTCCGAGTCGTACACCAAGGAGAGCCGGGGGTTCGACCTGCGCGAGGTCGCCGGCGGGTGGCGGCTCTACACCCGTGAGGAGTACGCCGAGGTCGTCGAACGCTTCGTGCTCGACGGCCAGCAGGCGCGGCTCACCCAGGCGGCGCTGGAGACCCTTGCCGTGATCGCCTACCGGCAGCCGGTCAGCAGGACCCGGGTCTCGGCCATCCGCGGCGTCAACTGCGACGGCGTCGTCCGTACGCTCGTCACTCGCGGCCTGGTAGAGGAAGCCGGCTCCGACCAGGAGAGCGGCGCGGTCCTCTACCGCACCACGACCTACTTCCTCGAACGCCTCGGCCTCGGTTCGGTGGAGGAGCTGCCCAGCTTGGCGCCCTACCTTCCCGAGATCGACGACATGGAGGCCGAGCACGCCGAGATGCCCGCGGGCGGCGACCTGCAGGAAGGCGGCGAGCAGCTGAGCGCCGGACCGTCCACGCCGGCGGTCTCCGAGCTGCCGCTGGACCCGAATGACGAGCAGGAAGGCGGCGAGCAGCCGAGTGACGAGCAGCCGCGCCCGTCGTCCCCCGATCCGGACGACGCCTCCCATCCGTAGGCTGCTGCGATGACGGACACCGACGGCGTACGCCTGCAGAAGGTGCTGGCCCAGGCCGGCGTGGCAAGCCGCCGGGCCGCCGAAGACCTCATCACCGCCGGTCGGGTCGAGGTCAACGGCGCGCTCGTCACCCAGCTCGGCACCCGCGTCGACCCGGCCCGGGACGCGGTACGCGTGGACGGTGAGCGGATCCCGGTCGACGTTTCCGCGGTCTACCTCGCGCTCAACAAGCCGCGCGGGGTGGTCAGCACCATGAGCGACCCCGAGGGTCGACCGTGCCTGGGTGACCTGGTGCGGGACCGGCCGGAGCGGCTGTTCCACGTCGGTCGCCTCGACACCGACACCGAGGGGCTGATCCTGCTCGTCAACGACGGCGACTTCGCCCACCGGATGGCGCACCCCTCGCACGGCGTGCCGAAGACCTATGTCGCGGAGGTACCCGGGCCGGTGGCCGGCCAGGTCCGGCGGCAGCTCCGCGAAGGTATCGAGCTGGACGACGGTCCGGCCCGGGTCGACGCGTTCCGGATCCTGCAGCAGGCCGGAAACCGCGCGATGGTGGAGGTCGTCCTGCACGAGGGCCGCAAGCACATCGTCCGTCGCCTACTGGCGGCGGTGGGGCATCCGGTCAACCGGCTGGTCCGGACCGCCGTCGGACCGGTCCGGCTGGGCGACCTGCGGCCGGGGACCATGCGGCCGCTCACCCCGAAGGAGCTCGGCACCCTCCTGGACCTGGCCGACCGAACCTGAACCGCTCCCATTCCGTTCCTCCGGGCATGGGTGTCGGTTCGTGGTGTGTCCGGTTTCGGCCACGTCCACGTACAGTCTCAACGCGCGGCTGTGTCGTATCCGAGGCATGACGGCAACTCCAGCCCGACGAAGCGGACCCGGGCCTGCCCTGGCGGGTCCTTGGCGACCCGGGGGGTTGCCTGCGTACCCTGCCTCGGGGATCGGCGCGACCGGATGGCACGTGGCCACCGGAGGCACCTGCGACGGGGTTACACCGCCAGTTCCTGCTGGTACGACCGAGGATGCGATGAATGTGACTGCGCTGAGTGCCGGGACGTCCGTCGGGCGCTACCGCCTCGACGAGCTCGTGAGCAGAGGTGGCATGGGCGAGGTGTGGCGCGCGTACGACGCCACGCTGGGCCGCTCGGTCGCCGTGAAGCTGCTGCACGAAGGCGTTACCGACCGTGGCGACCGGGAGCGGTTCGTCCGCGAGGCCCGGGCGGCAGCCCAGCTGAGCCACCCCAACATCGTCTCGATCTTCGACGTGGGTGAGTGGAACGGCCGCCCGTTCCTGGTGATGGAGCTACTGGACGGCCAGACCCTGGCCGAGGAACTCGCCGACCGCGGACCGTTGCCACTCGAGGCCGTACGCGACCTCGGTGCGCAGGCGGCCGCCGGCCTGGCGGCGGCGCACGCAGCCGGCATCGTGCACCGCGACATCAAGCCGAGCAACCTCGTACGCACCCGCGAAGGCACGTTGAAGCTGGTCGACTTCGGCATCGCACGCGTACTCGACGAGGCGTCGACGCGGCTCACCGCGACCGGGACCATCGTGGGGACGGCGGCCTACCTGGCACCGGAGCAGGCCAGAGGGCTGGTCTCCGACGCGCGCACCGACCTCTATGCGCTGGGTTGTGTGCTGTACCAACTGCTGTCCGGGCGCACGCCGTTCGTCGGCGGACCGACCGAGGTGATGTACGCCCATCTCTACACGGCACCGGAGCCCCCGTCGCGCTTGCGACCGGATGTGCCGCCCGAGCTGGAGACGATGGTGCTGGCGATGCTGGCCAAGGAGCCGGACCTCCGGCCCCGGGACGCCGCCAGCGTCCGGTCGACATTGCTGGCCAGCCCGACCGAGGCGACGGTGGCCAGGATGGCCGCACCGCCCGGGCCCTGGTACTCGACCTCGCCCGCGTTGCCCGACCCGAACCGGCCCGCCGGTGCCGACGGTTGGGGCGGTGGCGGGACGCAGGCCCTGCCCGTGGAGGAGGTCACGGGTCCCGGCGACGGACCGGACGACCGCAGGCCGCGCCGCCGCCCACTCCGCACGGCCTTCCTGGTGGTGGCCGGGATCGCCGCGGTCGTCGCGCTCGCCTGGGCCGGCAGCACTCTGTGGAACGCCGCGAACCCGGGACTGGGCCAGGCCGGCGACAATCCGACCACGCCCGCCGGCGAGCGACCGGAGGGGTCCACGAAATCGCCGTCGTCCACTCCGAGCACAGGTGGGTTGGCCACGCTGGAACCCGGCTCCCCGGACTGGTTGAGGCGGCTGCGCGGCGTGATCGGAACCTTGGCCGCCGCGGACGCGATCGACCCCGACGTCGCGGACAAGCTCCGAGGGAAGATCGACGACGCGCTGGAGAGCTACGCCGAAGGACGCCCGAACCAGGCCCGCAAGAAGGTCGGCGACCTGGTGAGAGACATCCGCGAGGCACGCGAGGACGGAGACATCGCCGAAGGCACCAGGCTGGAGGAGGTGCTCGGCGGGTTCGACGTACTCGACCGCCTGCGGGGCGACGGCGCTGCCGGGGACGGCGACGGCGGTGGTGACGGCGGTGGCGACGGTGGTGGTGACGGCGGTGGTGGTGACGGTGACGGCGACAACAGCGGTCCAGGCAACGGAGAGGGACGTGGGGGCGGAAGCGGACAGGGCTGACCTGCCCGCACGAAGGCGCGCTGCGACACAATCGGCGGTAGTCCGGACTCATCCCAACGCAAGGCGAGGTGGGCCATGGCCCTCGTGCACTGGCGGGAACTGAACCGGGACCAGCTCGGCGCCCTGCTGCCCGACGCGCTGGTCGTCCTTCCGATCGGAGCGACCGAGCAGCACGGACCTCACCTCGCGACCGGCACCGACGCGCTGCTCGCCGAGACTGCTGCGCAACGTGCAGCCGCACTAGCAGCCGACGCCTCGGCGCGACCACTGGTGCTCGCGCCGACCATTCCGGTGGGCGCGTCCGACCATCACCTGCCATTCGGCGGCACGTTGTCGCTGCGGCCGGAGACCCTGCTCGCCGTCCTGCTCGACCTGGCCCGTTCGGTCGCCGACGGTGGTGGCCGGCGGCTGGTCCTCGTCAACGGGCACGGAGGCAACCGGGGGATCTGCTCGGCGGCGGCTGCGGCCGCTTCGGTTCGTTCGTCGATCGCGGTGGCCTATGTCGACTACTGGGACGCCGCCGCCGACGCGGACCTGGGGGAGACCGCGCTGCCCGGTCATGCCGGCGGGTTCGAGACCTCGCTCGTACTTGCTACGGCGCCGGACTGGGTCGCCGCACGAGACGAGCGTGACGTGGTGCCGCAGATCCCGGCGGTCGCCGGCATGGAGATCCACCGCCAAGCGTCGTGGCACGAGCAGAACGGCTACACCGACCAGCCCGCGCACGCCTCTGCCGAGAAGGGCGGCGCCTGGCTCGAGCACCTGGTCAGTGTGCTTGCGGGACGACTGGTCGAGCTGGCCAAGGCGCTGTAAACGCCGGCCGCGCGCGGTCGCCCAGTCGCGCTGTCCGGGACTGGTCAGGTGCTGTGCCGAGTGCACGGTGACCCGGAGCATGTGTACCCAGATACTCGGTCCGTGCTGACACGACGGCAGTTGATGGGTACGTCCGCGCTGACTCTCGGCTCGGCGCTGGCCACGGGTGAACGCGCAGCCGCGGCTGAACCCGCACCCGCAGGGTCTGCGTACGACGGCGACAGCGGTAGGCGACGGCACGACTTCGTGACCGCTCACGGCGGCAGGTTCTACGTGCACGGCAAACCCTGGCGGTTCGGCGGCACCAACACCTACTACCTGCACTACAAGTCGACGTTCATGATCGACGACGCGCTGGGCGATGCCGCCGCGATGGGCCTGCGTGCTGTCCGTGTCGACACGTTCATGGACGGCGCCGGGCAGGAGGGCGTCGCGCTGCAGCCGGAGCCGTTCACCTACGACGAGGACAGCTTCGACCGAATCGACTACACGGTCTGGAAAGCGGGCCAGCTCGGACTGCGGCTGGTTGTCGTGCTCACCAACAACTGGCCAGACTTCGGTGGCATCCCGCAGTACGCGACGTGGTTCGGTGCGGAGCACGACGACTTCTACCGGCGGGCGGACATCAAGGCCTGCTACCGCGCGTGGGTGCGCCACGTCCTGCGGCGTCGCAACCGGTACACCGGCATCCGCAACACCGAGGATCCGACGGTCATGACCTGGGAGCTCTGCAACGAGCCGCGGTGCCAGTCGGACAAGTCCGGGGACACCCTGGCCTCGTGGGCGGACGAGATGAGCAGGCTCGTCAAGTCACTCGCGCCGCGCCAGTTGGTGGCGGTCGGGGACGAGGGCTTCTACGGGATCGCCGGGCATGCCGACTACCCGTACTCCGACTACGAGGGCGTCGCCTGGAAGCGCCTCACGGCATTGCCGGCGGTCGACTACGGGACGGTGCACCTGTACCCCGAGGCGTGGGGGCGGCCGGTCGAGTGGGGCGTTCCGTGGATCTCCGACCACCTCCGCGACGGCCGCAAGCTGCGCAAGCCCGTGGTGCTGGAGGAGTTCGGCCTCGGCGACCAGGCGATCCGAGACCAGATCTACCGCGACTGGACCGACACGGTCGAGCGGGAGGGCGGTGCCGGCGACCAGTTCTGGCTGCTCACCGGCCTGCAGGACGACGGCACCCTGTACCCCGACTACGACGGCCTACGCATCACCCATCCGAGCGCGACTGCCACCCTGCTCGCCGAGCACGCCGCCCGGATGGCCCGCAGACGCTGACGCCCATGGGTTTCGTCAGCGGCGTTCGTACACGCGTACATAGTCGACGTCGAAGGTGTTGGGGAACACGGTGCTGGCATCCGGCGGCCCGCCGCGGTCGTCGTTCATCCAGACCCCGCTGTTGAGGACGACGTACATCGCCTTGTCGGGCACGTAGGAGCCCTCGAACTCCGCGGTCTGTCGACCGTCGACGAGGAAAGTCGCCCGACCGGGTTCCCACAACAGGGCGTAGGTGTGCCAGCCGGTGGTGGGCGCCGGCCCGTATGTCCAGTGGCCGTCCCAGCGCACGTCCGGCCACGATCCGGACGCGATGCCCTGGAACATGCCTTCGTTGCCGCCGAACCACTCCGCGATGTCGAACTCCGGCGGCCAGGTGCGGTCCTGCGGCACGAGCCAGAACGCCGGCCACAGCCCTCGGCCAGCCGGATACCTCGCGCAGATCTCCCAGTACCCGTAGGTCTGGAAGAACTTGTCATGCGATGACATGAAGCCTTCTGAGTACGGATACGTGCCCGGCGGATCGTCGCCGACGACAGGTTCGTCGTCGGCCACCAACTGCAGGCGGCCCTTGCGCAGCACGATGTTCTCGTCGAGTGCGTAGCTTCCGTACGAGCTGTTGTGATAGTGCCCGCCGGCTCGGCCGGGGAAGTCCATGACGGTGTTCCACTTGGACCTGTCGAGGGTCCGGCGGCCGAACTCGTCGTGCCAGGTCAGCTTCCAGCCGTGCCCGGGACCTCGGTCGGCCTGGCAGGGGCGGGACGTGCTGGACGTGGTGGACGCCACGGACGTGTGCGCCGTGGCGTCACTCCTTGGGGCGGCGGTCGCCGCGCCGGGCAGCACTGTGGCCAGCCCGCAGCACATGGCGACGAGCACCACCGGACCGAACAGGCGAGCAGCCATCGCGGACCTCCTCGAGTCTGGGAGTGAACACCGCCCGTCGGGCCCGGTCAACGCCGCGGTCCGACCTTGCTCGACCAGCACCGGCGCGACGCCGCTGTCCTTCGGTTTGCAGATCAGCTCACGGGGGATGCTTCTGCCGCGTGCGAACCCGACCGGGGAGGTCCGCGTGAGCACCGTGAGCACAGACGCCCGCACCGTGCTGTCCTCATCCGAGCTGGCACTCGTCGATGCGTACTGGCGGGCGGCCAACTACCTCTCGGTCGGCCAGATCTACCTCCTCGACAACCCCCTCCTGCGCGAGCAGTTGCGACCGGAGCATGTGAAGCCGAGGTTGCTGGGTCACTGGGGTACGACGCCGGGTCTCAACCTCGTGTACGCACACATGAACCGGCTGATCCGGACCTACGACGTGTCCGCGCTCTTCGTCACCGGGCCCGGTCACGGCGGTCCTGGTCTGGTCGCGAACGCCTACCTCGAAGGCACCTACAGCGAGGTCTATCCGCAGGTGTCGCAGACCGAGCAGGGCATGCGGCGGCTGTTCCGGCAGTTCTCCTTTCCTGGCGGTATTCCGAGCCATGTGGCGCCGGAGACGCCAGGGTCGATCCACGAGGGCGGCGAACTCGGGTACGCGCTCGTGCACGCGTACGGTGCCGCGTTCGACAACCCTGACCTGCTCGTCTGTTGCGTCATCGGCGACGGTGAGGCGGAGACCGGCCCTCTGGCGGCCAGCTGGCATTCCAACAAGTTCGTCGATCCGTCCCGCGACGGCGCCGTGCTGCCGATCCTGCACCTCAACGGCTACAAGATCGCCAACCCGACCGTCCTGGCGCGGATACCCGAATCCGAGCTGATGAGCCTGCTGGAGGGCTACGGCCACACGCCGTACGTCGTCGCCGGAGACGATCCTGCGCAGGTCCACCAGGACCTTGCCACCACGCTCGAGCGCGCGTACGAGCAGATCAAGACCATCCAGCGCGAGGCCCGCACCGGGCAGGTGCAGGACCGTCCCCGCTGGCCGATGATCGTTCTGCGTACGCCCAAGGGATGGACAGGTCCGCGCGAGGTCGACGGCCTGCAGGTGGAGGGGACGTTCCGCGCCCACCAGGTGCCGATCGCCGACGTACGTACGAAGAAGGAGCACCTGGAGCAGCTGCGGGAATGGATGCTGAGCTACCAGCCGCAGGAACTGTTCGACGCCGACGGGGGACTGCGGCCCGAGCTCGCCGCGCTGGCGCCGGCCGGTGACCGACGGATGGGTGCGACGCCGCACAGCAACGGCGGTCTGCTCCTGAAGGGGCTCGAGCTGCCGGACTTCCGGGCGTACGGCGTCGACGTGCCGGCCCCTGGTGGTACGTCGAACGCCCCCACCAAGGTGCTCGGCACCTGGCTGCGTGACGTCATCCGCGACAACCCGAAGACGTTCCGCCTCTTCGGCCCCGACGAGACGGCGTCCAACCGGCTGTCGGCCGTGTTCGAGGCGAGCGGCCGGACGTGGAATGCGACGTTCGAACCCGGCGACGACCACCTGTCCCGCGACGGCCGGGTGATGGAGGTGCTCTCGGAGCACCTGTGCCAGGGCTGGCTCGAGGGCTACCTGCTGACCGGCCGGCATGGCCTGTTCAACTGCTACGAGGCGTTCATCCACATCGTCGACTCGATGGTCAACCAGCACGCCAAGTGGCTGAAGGTCACTCGTGAGATCCCTTGGCGCCGGCCATTAGCCTCACTCAACTACCTGCTGTCGTCCCACGTCTGGCGTCAGGACCACAACGGGTTCTCCCACCAGGACCCGGGCTTCCTCGACCACATGGTGAACAAGAAGGCCGAGATCACCAGGATCTACCTGCCGCCTGACACCAACACCCTGCTGTCGGTGGCGGACCACTGCCTACGCAGCCGCCACTACGTCAACGTCGTGGTCGCGGGCAAGAACCCCTCGCCCGACTGGCTGTCGATGGACGAGGCGGTCGCCCACTGCACCAGAGGCATCGGGATCTGGGACTGGGCCAGCAACGACAGCGACCGCGTGCCGGACGTCGTGTTGGCCTGCGCGGGTGACGTTCCGACCCTGGAGACACTCGCCGCCGTCGACCTGCTCCGCCACCACCTGCCCGACCTTTCGGTACGTGTCGTCAACGTCGTCGACCTGATGCGGCTGCAGCCCGACAGCGAGCATCCGCATGGTCTGTCCGACCGCGAGTTCGACGCCCTGTTCACCGTCGACCGACCGGTCGTCTTCGCGTTCCACGGATATCCGGCGCTCATCCACCGTCTCACCTACCGGCGCACCAACCACGTCAACATCCATGTTCGCGGTTACCTGGAAGAGGGGACGACCACGACGCCGTTCGACATGGTGATGCTCAACTCCCTCGACCGCTACCACCTGGTCACCGACGTCATCGACCGGGTGCCCGGACTGGCCATCCGGTGCGCGGCACTCCGCCAGCAGATGGTGGACGCCCGGCTTGCGGCGCGCAGGTACACGCGGGAGTTCGGTGAGGACGCGCCGGCGATCCGCGACTGGACCTGGACGGCCGGACGCCAGTAACGGCCGAACGCCAGTAGCGCGGCGAACGCCAGTAGTGGTGTCAGCGACCTTGTGAGGAGCATCGTGCGGGTTCTCACCGTCAACGCCGGTTCCACCACGATGAAGCTCGCCCTCCTCGACGGGGATCGCGTACTCGCCAACCGCGACGTCGAAGTCGACGACATCTCGTCCGGCGAGCGCGCGCTGTCGGAGGCCCTCGACGAGCTGGAGCGGCCCGAGGCCGTGGGGCATCGCGTGGTGCACGGGGGTACGACCTTCACGCAGGCGGTACGCATCGACCCGGGGGTGCGCGGCCAACTGGGCGATCTGGTTTCGCTGGCCCCGCTGCACCAGCCGGCGGCGCTCGCCGGTATCAACCTGGTCGAGCGGTTGCTGCCCGACGTACCGGCGGTCGCCTGTTTCGACACGGCGTTCCACTCCAGCCTGCCGGCGGAAGCGTCGACCTACGCACTCCCGGCGGTGTGGCGGGAGGGCTACGGCCTGCGCAGGTTCGGTTTCCACGGCCTGTCCCACGCGTACGCCTCGCGACGTGCGGCGGCCATCGTGGGGCGGCCGGTCGAGGACCTCCGGACGGTGGTGTGCCACCTCGGCGCCGGTGCCTCGCTGTGCGCGGTTCTGGGCGGTCGCAGTGTCGACACGACGATGGGCTTCACCCCGCTGGCCGGACTGGTGATGGCCAGCCGTTCGGGTGACGTCGACCCCGGCCTGTTGGTGTGGTTGCTACGGAACGCCGGAGTCGACGCAGGCGCACTGGACGAGGCGTTGCAGCATCGCTCCGGCCTGGTCGGACTCGCCGGCACGGGGGACATGCGGAGCGTGCTTTCCAGCGCGGACGAGGGTGATGACTCCGCGCGGCTCGCGATCGCGGTCTACCTGCACCGGTTGCGGTCGGGAATCGCCGCGATGGCCGCCAGCCTCGGCGGACTCGACGTCCTGGTATTCACCGGAGGCGTCGGCGAACACGCACCTGCGATCCGCGCCGGTGCCGCGGACGGGCTGGGCTTCCTGGGCATCGACCTGGACGCTGTCCGCAACGCCGACATCGATGGGGGCGCGGACGTCGACGGGGACGCGGACATCGGAGGAGCAGGGGCGCCGGTGCGCTGTCTCGTTGTCAGCGCCCGCGAGGACCTGCAGATCGCCGCGGACGTACGGCAGGTCCTGGGTGGGGAAGCGGCAGAGTCTCAACCCAGGCGTTCGTAGAACGTCCGCAGGTGCCGGGTCCGGTCGGCGGCGCTGAGCACGTCGGTGGAGTCGGCGAACTGGTCGACCGAACCGACCAGCGGCAGCGACCGAAGCCAGGGGTCTTCGACGGCTTGCTGGCACGCCTCCGCGAACCGGTCGCCCATCAGCACCCGGAACGGCCGGCTGTGGTACTGGCGTACGGACGGGTCGACGGCGGCCGAGACACCGAGCGCGTTGTGCTGGCGCGCCAGCGCTTCGTACGCCTCGACCAGGGCCTGCTCGCGGGTGGGGAAGTCCTGCGCGGCAAGGACCCGCTGCAGACTCGCCGCGAGTTCGGCCGCGCACGCCAGGTCGGCGAACGCGGTGCCGAACCACTTCATGTACGGGCGGTAGGTGCGCTCGAGCAGGAACGCCAGCCCCATCAGGTCCCGGACCAGCCGGGCGGCCACGAGACGCGATCCGATCTCGTCACCGACCTCGGCGGTACGCCCGACGAACGCCTCCTCCTGCGAGATCCGGCCCCACTGTGACGCCAGCAGCCACAGCCAGACGTCGTGGGGATACCACGCCACCTGCTCCCTGACCTTGGCCAGCTCACCGGCCGGGTCGGCGAACACGGCGCCCCGGACCACACCGAGGAGTTGCTGCTGCGGGATCGTCAGCCAGTCCGGTGGCCCGAGACCACCTCGCGGATCGATGCCGAGCTGACCGGTCAGCCAGTCGCCGAGGGTCATGACGTCCACCCGGTGCCGACTCTCCTCGGCGTCCCAGCCGTACCGCACCGCCCAGCCCCTGAAGGTCTCCGGCAGTGAGGCGTCCACGCGGGCTCCTACCGGTTTGACGTCGCCGGCCGCCACGAAGACCTGCACCCGGGGACCCCACCCGTGGTCGGTGGAGCGGTCGGTGTCGTAGCCAAGGACGTCGGACCCCCACCCGAGCAGGCCGGCCGCGTGCAGGTTGGGCGCGACGATCGGTGCCACGACCTCGCGGTAGAAGTCCGCGTTCAGGGCCAGGGAAGGTTGGAAGGTCTGCGCCATGGGAGCATCCTGCCCACCCCGGTCACCGCTCCGGCAACCGTATTCCGGCGCCTCGCCGCTAGGCTCGGCCACTACGTCCAGTGCGGGCGGGACGGGGACGACGGCGGACCGAGGAGTTGAGCGGTGGACGCGGCGAGAGTGGGCGCCTGGCTGGGGCCGGGCGGGGACTTCACGAGCTTCCTGGCCGAGCTGGACCGGATCGGGCCACCGGCCGAGGAGGTCGGCCTCCCCGATCCGGGCGAATATCCCACCATGTTCGAGCGTCTCGGCATCCGGGACGACGACGCCGAGGAGATCGCCGCGACCCGGCCGTCCGCGTCGGCCGATCCGGAGTTGTGGTGGCTGCTGCAGCGCTGCCACCAGGCTCTCGGCGCAGGCATGGGCGACCTGGACTGGACCTGGCTGCACTGGCCGCACCTGCCCACGAGGCTCGGCAGCCACGGTCGGTACTTCTACGTCCACGTCTTTCTCGCCTCGGTCCCGGCGGTCCTGCGCTACCACGAGAAGCGCGGCATTCCCGAGGACACCAGCTGGGCCACCCTGGCCGACCTCGGCCGGCAGCTGGCGATCTACCGGCGGATCCACGGAGTCGGCGGTCTGGGCGTCCAGTTCTGGTTCTCGCTCCACTTCCGCGGTCTGATCTACGACCTCGGGCGCCTGCAGTTCAACCGCGGCCACATCTCGTTCGGCGACGAGGCGCTCGCCGCGGTGGACGTTCCGTTCACCAAGGGCGACACCGCGCTGGGGGTCCACATCCCTGAGTCTGGGCCGATGACCCCGGAGGCGTGCACGGCGTCGTTCGAGCGGGCGGGCGCCTTCTACGACCGGTACTTCGGCGAGGAGAGCTATCGCTACGCCGTCTGCTCGTCGTGGCTCCTCGACCCCCAGCTGGCGGAATACCTGCCGGAAGACTCCAACATCGTCTCGTTCCAGCGCCGGTTCCAGCTCATGCCCGGCGGTCACAACGGTGACAAGGCGGTCTTCGAGTTCGTCCTCCGAAAGCTCGAACCGACCCTGGAGCAGATCCCCCGGCGGACGACGCTGGAGCGCGCGATCGCCGCACACATGGAGGCAGGGCGGCACTGGGAGGTCCGCGAGGGCTGGCTTGCGCTCTGACCTCGCCTGGCACCGCTGATGCGCCGTGCCCTCCCGACATCGGCGCGCGACCTTCCCGACATCTGCGTACGTAGGGGCACATGACCGGCCGCGCGCATCACCTCCGGTCACCCTCAGCCGGCCGCGGATAGGGTGAGCCGGACAATGGCGTACGGAGCGTAGGTCCATCGAGGCCGTCACCCGACGCCCACGACCCTCCTTGGCTGACGGAAGGAATTCACCGTGCCGGTCCGGGCAGTGCGTGGCGCCACCCAGCTCGAGGTCGACGAGCGAGACCACCTGCTGGAACGTGTCGCCGAGCTCGTAACGGAGGTCCTGCGGACCAACAAGCTCGACCACGACGACCTGATCAGCATCGTGTTCACGGCGACGTCGGACGTGCATTCGGAGTTCCCGGCCTATGCGGCCCGCAACATGGGAATGACCGACGTGCCACTCCTGTGCGCCCGCGAGCTGGAGATCGGCGGTTCGATGCCGCGCGTGATCAGGTTGATGGCACATGTCGAGACCGACCTGAGCCGGGACGACATCACCCACGTCTACCTGCATGGTGCCGCCGCCCTGCGGAGGGACCTGGCGCACGTCTACGCAGTGCCTGACGAACCGCGGGCGACGCCGGGAGAGTCGTGATGAGCCGCGGTGTGCCCGAGCAGGTGCTGGTCGTCGGTGCCGGACTCATGGGTACCTCGGTCGGCCTCGCGCTCGTCCGGGCCGGCGTCGAGGTGTACCTCGACGATCCCGACCCGGCGCACCTTCGGGTCGCCGTGTCTTTGGGCGCGGGTACGCCGTTGGCCGACGAACCGGCCGCTCAGCCTGGCCTGGTGGTCGTCGGCGTACCACCGGCCGCACTCGGCTCGGTCATCGCCGACGCTCTCGCGCGGTTTCCGCACGCGGTCGTCACCGACCTCGGCAGTGTGAAGGCCGCCGCTCTCGATGATGTCGCCGGCCGCGCCGCTGACCATCTCGACCGCTACGTCGGCGGCCACCCGATGGCAGGCAGTGAGCAGTCCGGGCCACTGGCCGCCCGCGCCGACCTCTTCGACGGTCGGGCGTGGGCCGTGACGCCCCACCCGCGCAGTCGTCCGGACGCGGTCGAGGCTGTCGAGGATCTGGCCCTGGCCTGTGGCGCGTTCGGCGTCTCGATGACGCCGGCCGAGCATGATGAGGCCGTGGCGCTCATCTCCCACGTACCTCAGGTCGCCTCCTCGGTCGTCGCCGGCCTCCTCACCACGGCCGCGGAGGGGCATCTCGTCCTTGCCGGACAGGGCCTTCGCGACGTCACCCGGATCGCGGCCGGTGATCCCGCTCTGTGGAGCCAGATCCTGTCGGCCAACGCCGAACCGGTGGCCCGGTTGTTGCACGAGGCCGCCGAAAACCTGCACCGGATCGCGGTGACGCTGGAGAAGTCGGAGCCTGGCACTCCGGGGATCGACGACCTGCGCAGTTCGCTCGAACGCGGCGCGAGCGGTGTGCGCCGCCTGCCCGGAAAGCACGGCATGCGACCGGAGCCGTTCGCCTCCGTTCCCGTGTTCCTGCCGGACCGGCCCGGCGAGCTGGCCCGGTTGTTCGCCGACGTCGGAGGAGCCGGGGTCAACATCGAGGACGTGCGGATCGACCACAGTCCTGGCAGTCCCGCCGGTCTCGTACAGCTCGCGGTTCATCCCGATGCCGTACCCGCGCTCCTCCAGGCCCTGGAGCAGCACGGTTGGGCCGTGCACGGGTAGCCTCCAGGCGAGTTCAGCAGAGGGAGACGAGGGGTGGAGCGACCCGACGAAGAAGCCCGGTCCGGGATCGTGGTGGCGATCGACGGTCCGTCCGGGTCCGGGAAGTCGAGCGCGGCACGAGGTGTGGCGCGGCGGCTGGGCCTCCGCTACCTCGACACCGGTGCCATGTACCGCGCGTTGACCTGGTGGATGCTCCACGCGGGTGTGGCTGTCGACGATCCTGGTGCGGTGGCAAACCGCGTCGCGGAGCCACGAATCGAGGTCGAGACCGATCCGCGCACCCCGCGCGTAACGGTCGACGGCATCGATGTCTCCCGGCCGATCCGGTCCCGTGAGGTGACCAACGCCGTCAGTGCGGTCAGCGCGGTGCCGGCCGTACGAGCGCGGCTCGTCGCACTGCAGCGTTCCCTGATCGGGTCCGGCGGCGTAGTCGTGGAAGGTCGCGACATCGGCACCGTCGTCGCCCCCGACGCAGACGTCAAGGTGTTCCTGACCGCCCAGCCGGACGAACGTGCCCGGCGCCGGGCGCAGGAGGGCCTGGGCGGTGCCCGAGTGGCCATCGGACTCACCCGGACCGAGATGCTCCGCCGCGACCGGCTCGACTCCAACCGGGCCGCGTCGCCGCTGACGCAGGCGACGGACGCGTTGGCTCTCGACACGACCGAGCTCGACCTCAACCAGGTCATCGACTGGATCTGCTCGAGGGCGTCGGAGCGGCAGAAAGCGTACGGTCGGCGATGAGTGAGCTGACCAGTCCCGTCCCGCCTTACTGGCGTGGCGTAGAGGGCCCGCCCTGGCGGGCGCTGCGGACTGCGCGCGTGCTGGCGAGCGGATTCGTCCGGGCCGGCTGGAGCGTCCGCGTCCACGCCCGGCACCAGGTGCCCCGGACCGGCCCGGTCATCCTGGCGTCCAACCATGCGGGATTCCTCGACGGGCCGTTGCTCTGCGCCGTTACGGCACGCCCGGTGCATACGCTCGTCAAGTGCGAGATGTTCCGTGGCCAGGTGGGTAAGGCGTTGCGGCGCCTCGGCCAGATCTCGGTCGAGCGGCAGGTCGTCGACATCGGTGCGGTCAGGTCGTCGTTGGCAGTCCTCGACCGTGGAGACGTCCTCGGCATCTATCCGGAGGGCACCCGCGGGTCCGGCGACTTCGCGAAGATCAAGCCCGGGGTTGCCTACCTCGCCCTGTGCACCGGTGCCCCAGTCGTTCCGGTCGCATGCCTGGGTACCCGTCCGGTCGCGGGGGCGGACGGCGTGCTGCCGCCCCTTCGAAGCCGCGTCAACGTCGTCTTCGGTGCGCCGGTCCGGCTGGAGGCGACGCCGTGGCCCCGGCGTCGGGACGTCGTACGGGAGAAGGCACGCTGGCTCCAGGAGTGGCTGGTCGGTCATCTCCGGGAGGCGTACGTCGCGACCGGTCGGCAGCTGCCCGGCGAGTCGGTGCGCGAGGAGCGCGTTCCCGGACCCCTGGTGGCGCGAGAGCCCAGCCTGGACGTGGAGGACGTTTCGTGAGCAACGATCACATCACGAGCGTCGACGGGTTCAACGAGGTCGACGCCGTTGGCGAGGGTGACTACGCCGACGTCGATTTCGGGGACTATGACGACCAGGGCGGTGGGCTCGGCGACGAGGCGGCGGCCGGAGACGCGCCGGTGGTCGCCGTCGTCGGACGGCCGAACGTCGGCAAGTCGACGCTCGTCAACCGCATCCTCGGTCGGCGTGAGGCCGTCGTCGAGGACGTGCCCGGGGTGACGCGGGACCGGGTCGCCTACGACGCCGACTGGCGCGGACGTCGGTTCACTCTGGTGGACACCGGTGGCTGGGATCCCGACGCCACCGGCTTCATGGCCCGCGTCGCCGCGCAGGCAGAGTTCGCGGTCGCTGCCGCCGACGTGGTGCTGTTCGTCGTCGACGTCACGGTGGGCGCGACCGACGTCGACGATGCGGTCGTACGCGTCCTCAGGCGTGCGGGCAAGCCGGTCATCCTGATCGCCAACAAGGCCGACGATCCGCGGTGGGAGTTGGAGGCCGCCGCGCTCTGGTCGCTCGGCCTCGGCGAACCCCAGCCGGTCTCGGCGATGCACGGCCGTGGCACCGGCGACATGCTCGACGCGTTGTTCGCGGTCCTGCCCGAGGCACCCCGCGAGCGTGAGCCACAGGTCGGCGGCCCAAGGCGGGTGGCGCTGGTCGGGAAGCCGAACGTCGGCAAGTCCAGCCTGCTCAACCGGCTTGCCGGTTCGGAGCGGGTGGTGGTCGACGAGGTGGCCGGGACCACGGTCAACCCGGTCGACGAGCTCGTGGAGCTGGGCGGGAAGACGTGGCGCCTGATCGACACGGCCGGCATCCGTCGCCGGGTCCGTGACGCGAGCGGGCACGAATACTACGCGAGCCTGCGTACGTCGACCGCGATCGAGCGCGCCGAGGTCGCCGTCGTCCTGCTCGATGCGGCTCAGCCCTTGTCGGAGCAGGATCTGCGGATCATTTCGACAGTCGTCGAGGCGGGACGGGGCCTGGTCCTCGCGTTCAACAAGTGGGATCTGGTCGACGACGACCGCCGCCAGCAGATCGAGAAGGAACTCGACCGCCAGGTCCGGGTCCGCTGGGCGCCGCGCATCAACGTCAGTGCGCTGACGGGCTGGCATGTCGACCGGTTGGTACGCGCGCTGGAGACGTCCCTCGAGGGTTGGGCGACGCGGATACCCACCGCCCAGCTGAACGCCTTCCTCGGGCGGCTGGTCGCGGCCAACCCGCACCCGGTGCGCGGCGGGAAGCAGCCACGGATCCTGTTCGGTACGCAGCCACAGACAGCGCCGCCGAAGTTCCTGCTCTTCACCACCGGCTATCTCGAACCGTCCTACCGTCGCTTCATCGAACGCCGGCTCCGGGAGGAGTTCGGCTTTGCCGGCTCGCCGATCATGATCACGCTCCGCGTTCGCCAGAAGCGACAGCGTCGGTGATTTCTCAACGGCCGGCACAGGAATCCGGTTGATGGCCGGCAGCCGGCCTGCGGTAACGTTCCATCCGCCCTGACACTGACGTGGGGCAACGGGCTGTGGCGCAGTTTGGTAGCGCACTTGACTGGGGGTCAAGGGGTCGTGGGTTCAAATCCCGCCAGCCCGACAAGCTTTTCCGCAGGTCAACGCGGTGCCGCGCCGACGGTCGGCCACTTTGGGACCATGGGGACCAAGTGATTGGTCCCAGGATCCAAGTCCGCTGCAACCGACCTCTACTTGACCGGTGCGAGTACCGCCGAATGGGCGGTGTCCTGTTGGGTCCACTCGTAATGCGTAGCTCTGCCACTCGGGGTGCTGATAAGAAACGTGTCACTGGCCGCCACGTGTGCCGGTGCGATTGAGGACCCGGTACACCGTGGCTCGACCGATGGAGAAGAGTTCGGCGAGATCGGCGATGCTGTACTCGCCGGTGGTGTGCATGCGCCGCAGCTCGGTCTGCTGCTTGGCCGTCAGCTTGGGCTGTTTGCCGCGGAGTCTGCCGTTCGCCCGTGCGACTGCCATGCCCTCCCGAGTCCTCATCCGCAGCAGGTCCACCTCAAACTCAGCGAAGGTGGCGAGGATGTTGAAGAACATTTTGCCCATCGGGTCGGTGGGGTCGTAGACCTGTCCGCCGATGGAGAGCTTGATGCCGCGGGCCACCAGGGAATCACCGATGGCGCGGGCGTCGAGCACCGAACGTGCGAGGCGATCGAGCTTCGGGACGGCGAGGGTATCGCCGGCGCGGACGGCGGCGAGGGCCTGGTCCAGACCCGGGCGGGCGCGGGTGGTGCCGGTGAGTCCGTGGTCGAGGTAGATGCGATCCTCGGCGACGCCGAGCTCAACGAGTGCCTTGCGTTGGGCGGTGAGGTCTTGTTTGTCGGTGGAGCAGCGGGCGTAGCCGATCAGGGTTCCAGGCATGATCGGCAGCGTACGGTTAGCCCCCGACAAATGAGATTTTCACCGGACCACCTAACCGGACAATGGCGGGTCGCGGCGTCGTACGTCTCGCGGGGAGTGCTGGGGTGTCCGGTTGTCGTTCCTCAGCGGACGCAGTTCATGTTGCTGCTACCTCGGTCTCACCTTGTCGAGGAGGTCCACACCGACGACATCCACGCGCGTCTTGCCGAGCTCGACCACTCGGCCAGCTGACCGCCGGTTCAGGTCGTCATCGCCGCACCGACATCGAACTCCGTGCCGAACGGGTCCGTGATGTTCGCGACCCGCCCGTAGATCATGTCGTAGGGCTCGGCCGAGGTCCCACCCGCGTCGACCGCTCGCCGCGCCGCCGCATCGGCGTCGTCCACCTGGAACAAGGTCCCCCAACGGGACTTCGTGGCCTTTGGGTCACCGGCGATGCCGCCGATCTCGTGGCCATCCGGTCTGCGCAGGAACGTGAAGTCGAGCTCGGGCATGTCCGGGTTGGCATCCAACGTGTAGCCGAAGACCGCGACGTAGAAGTCGCGCGCGGGCCCGGATTCCGCGGTGACCAGGTCGTTGCGGAGCAGGGCGTTCGGCTCGTTGACGATCTCGCAGCCGATGTGGGCACCGGCCTGCCACAGTCCACACTGCGCACCGGTGGTGTCCTTGATGATCGCCGTCCGGCCCTGGTCCAGCACGTCCATCGGACCGGTGATGATCGAGCCGCCCGCGTCCCGCGCTCGGGCGGCCGCGGCGTCACAGTCATCCGTCGCGAAGTAGACGTTCCACCAGAAGTCCGTGGCGTCGGGATCGGGGTTCGGCCTGATGGCCGCGACGGGTCTGCCCCGTAGCAAGCACTGGGTGTAGTGGCCGAACTCCGCCGGTCCCACATCGAACTCCCAACCGAACAACGCGCCGTAGAAGGTCATCGCGCGGTCGAGATCCGGGATGCCCAGGTCGATCCAGGTCGGTGTGCCAGCCGGCTGCGTGGTGGTCAGCTCGCTCATCGTCTCTCCTTGTCGTGTCCCCATCTTGTTCCGCATGACCCCGGAACCTTAAGAGGTCATGTCGCCCGCGTTCACGGACGCCAGTCCTTCTTCGAGGTCGACGACCTCCAGCGCGGCAGCGATGTCAGGGTGATCCTGGGGCGAGAGCGGCTTGATCTCCCGGGAGGCGCCTTTCTGCACGCAGGCTTAGTTCGCTGCTGGCGTCGTTGACGACTTCCCGGGGTGAGTCCGTGCGCTGGCTGCCCAGTTGACGAGCTCGCGGCAAGGTCCACGTCATCGGCGCACCCGTCATGGGGAAGGGATCGCAGGCTTGCAGATCGCGTTCGCGCCAACACGCGGCGAGACTCCGGAACTCAGGAGTCGCCGCTCACCGACCGATGCTGACGTGGCCGATGGGCCTGCGTTCCGAAGCGACCCACGGTCGCGACCTGATCAGTCGACGGGTTACTGGTTGAAGAACGTCTTCAGTACACGGGCCATGAGTTCGGGGGCGACGACGTGTCCCTGCCCGTCGAGCGTCTGTCGTTCGGTCTGGGGGATGGCAGCGGTTATCGCTTTCGCGGCGCGGTCGAAGAAGTCGGTCGGGAGGCCTGCAAACTGGGGCTCGGTGGTCGGACCTTCGGTGATCACCAGGACCGACTGAGTGATGCGGGCAAGTCGGTTCGTGGGGATCTTGAAGTCATTGAGGACCACGGCGTCCTTGACGAGCGTGTGGGCGAGCGCGACGGACGAGGCCCAGAGCGGGTGCTGTTTGCCAGCCGCGATGTCCGCGGCGGGTCCGCCGGTAAGCCTCATGAACAGTTCCAGGAGCTCCTCGTCCCGGCCGGCTTTGTCTGCCTCGTGGATGTCCGCGAGGTACTGGTTGAACCTCGGCCACAGGTCGTCCCCGATCACGTACGGCATATCCCACACCGCGATCTTGTCGATCGCCGAACCTGCCGCTGCTGCCTCCAGCACGAGGGCGCCGCCAGATGAGGCGCCGTACACGTGAGCTGAGCCGCCGGCTGTCGCAATCAGCGCGTCGAGGTCTTCCACCTCCCGCGCCAAGGTGTACGGCGGTGTATTGCCGCTGGCGCCCCGACCGCGTCGTGCGTAATTGTAGACCGTGAAATGGTCGGCAAGGAGCCGGGCCAGCGGCGCGTTCTCAGCGCCGTCGTCTAGGGTGCCGCCGACGAGGATCACCGCCGGGCCAGTGCCTTTCCGGTCGTAGGCGATCCTCGTACCGTCGGCGGACGTCACACGAAGTGTCATCTCGTTCACTGCTTCTCTCCATTTCTCGATGCGTGGTCGTCACCGTCGGAGCATGTCGACCAGGATTGAGTTACGTGGGCTGCCCCCCGTCACTTGCGGCGAGTGCGACGTTCTCCATTCCGTCGTCGAGACCTCCCCCGACTCTCAGCCCTAGGCAACCTGACCGGCTCGCCGCGGCTCGACGGCGTACGGCCCGAACCTGGCCCACGCCACGAACGCCGCCAGAGCGCCGAAGATGATCGTCTGCACGATCGACGCGTACTCACCGATCACCAAGTTGGCGATCGTCGCGCCGATCATCGTGACGACCAGGCCGGACGCGGCGAGTGGCGTCAGGATCGGCATGATCCGGGTCGCGGCCGGCAGGATCAGGCCAAGTGCGCCGAGTATTTCGGCCACCCCGGCGATCCGCATGAGTACGACGGGTACACCCTCGGCCAGCGCTGCCACGTCGGCTTCCGGCGGGAACACCTTCATCGCGCCGGTTCCCAGGAAGCCCAGGGCCAACAAGCCCGATACAACCCAAACAGTCACGCCCCCGGCGCTCACGGCCAGGTCCACGCCCGCGACCGCGTGGGTCTTGCCAAAGCTCTTCTTCAACCCTCTCGTCTCGATCGCGAGCTTTCCCATGGGTTCGATTCCTTCTCTCGGTGTTGCGAACGGATCTAGTCAAGTTTGATTACTTGGGCCAGAATGCACGAGGAGGAATGCCTAGTCAAGTTTGATTAGGAGCGCATCTTGAGGTGATCGGGGGCCGTTCGCCACGAACCCGGATCATCGGCCATGGTGTAGGCGCCCTCAGACAGTCGTAGGCTCAGGTTCTTCGCCCACTCCAGTTCGGTGCGTGCGTGTCCCGCCCACAGTTCGGCCTGATCGCGGACGTGTTCGGGAATGTCTCGATTGGGGTGCTCCCACCCCTTGGCCTGTCCTACGAGCTCCGCTTCCAGGCGCGCGACCCGCTCGTTAACGTGCGCGATGGCATCTGACCTGGTCAGCATGGGCAACATGGCGATGGACGCGTTGAGCATGTCCGGGTCGTGGGTGCGCCGCAGACCGTCGCGGACCAGTTCGACTATCTCGTCACGTCCCCGAGCTGTCGCGCGGTACAGAACGCGCGCCGGCCCGGAGTTGCCCGGCTCCGCGTGTTCGGTGAGGAAGCCATCAGCCGCCGCCTTCTTCAGCGCGTGATAAACCGAGCCGGGCTTGATCTTGGCCCAAGTCTCCGCACGCCAGCTCTGCAGTTCGGACCGCACCTGGTAGCCATGCGCGCCGCCGGAGAGGTGCACGATACCGAGTACCAGGAGCTTCGTCGCCGACATGCGCCCACCTCCGCTCAATCTGCTCGGACTCGCTCCGCGCTGCTCAACAAGTTCAATCGCCTCGGTAGCCAGCGCAAGCGCTGCCTGCGCTCGGTTCACTCACTTGTAGGCTCGAGCATATGAGCATCCCGGTACTGACCACGGTGAGCACGCCGAACCCCGATGCGGGCTGACCGTTCCGGAGGCGGCGACATTGGACGGTCTGGTGTTCGCCGGTGCGGCGCTGCACGACGCTGTCGAGCGGGCAGACGCCGAGGTGGCGGGCGATACCGTGCGGCTCGCCGCACTGTTGCGCTGCTTTCCCGCAGCCGTGCGGTATCCGGCGCCACAGGACCCCGGGCCGCCGGATCCCGTGTCGCCAGGCCCCGTTTCACCTAGCCCCGGGTCACCGAACGCCGAACTCCCGGATCCCGCCGTCAGCGCAGGAAGTCGTCGAGGGTGAGCGGCAGTCCGCGGACCCCGGACACCGGTGGCGAGGTTACGCCGGCCGACAGTTCAGACTCCGCGGGCTCGCGGAACTCATCGCCGAGACGACGACGCACCACTTGGATAGCAACCCGCAGCTCAACGCCAGGCGCTGGTCCACGACCGAGCATGATCGACTTGTTGCAGTAGCCCATCCGTACCGGACAGGTCGAGCCTTACGAAGGCCGCCGGGACCGATCTAGCTTGTCGAACCATGCACACGATCTTGCTCCTGCACGGCGTGATGTCCGCCTGGACCGACCTTCGTCGTAACCGGCGTGATCTCGAAGACCTCGGGTTGCCCGTTGTGGCCATCGACCTTCCAGGGCACGGCGGCCGTCGCGCGGTAGCCGGATCCGCGGACTCGCTTGACCGTATGGCCATCGACGTCGCGGCTCGACTTGACGACAGGACCGCTCATCTGGTCGTGGGACACTCGCTCGGAGCCCTCGTTGGACTCTGTCTCGCCCGTTTGCGTCCGGACCTGGTGAGCGGCGTGGTTCTAGAGGACCCGCCCGGCCTGGCATCGAACGATCCCGCCCAGGTCGCCACCGAGGTTGAGATCGCCGCACAACGTGCGCGATCCGACCCCGACGGGGAGGTGACCAACCTCGTAACGGGCGGGTCGACCTGGACCCGGCTGGACGCAGAGGACGCCATCCGCAGTCGACAGGCACTCGATGCGTCGGCTATTGCCCGGTTCTTGAGGACTCAGCGTTGGGACCTACCAGCTCTGGTCGCAGAAACTAGCGTGCCTGTCCAGCTCATCGCCGCCACAGAACCCGATACGGCATTGAAAGGAGCGGATCGGGAACGACTCATCGCGTCGATCCCTCCCGAGCGTGTCCGCATCGTCGACAGCGGGCACACCGTCCACCGTGACCGGCCGGGCCTCTGGTTGATGAGTGTTGTCCGCTTCGGACACTCACTCGGTCTCGACCAGGGACATGACTGACGGCCTGTCGCTGAGGCCCCGGGGTGTCGGCCCTTGCGGCCACGTCCTCCTCCTGTGTCCGCAAGGGGGATGCCCATACGTACAGGCATCGATCAGATGCCGCACACCTGTGATGCGCCCGTCGTCGCGGTGTTCGGATCAGGATCCCCATACGGACACGGCCCCGGCCGGAACACGCTGCTCCTCCGATGCGTCACCGCGGTGGTCGGGCGCCGTTCCCATACCTGACCCTCGGCTGTCTTGACTCAGTAGGCCCTTGACGTCGGTGTGTCGGTTCCTGCTTGACACATCGCCTAGGGACTAGAGGCGGTCCGCGGCCGCATGGACGTGATGTTACGGACTGCCTGATCGGTGGTGCGCCTCACGACCTTCGTGTCGCCGTCGGGCAGCTCGATCGCGAGCGTCGTTTCGCTGACGTGGATCGTCACGGTCGTGCCGGCCCACTGGCGTCCAAGCCAGACCTTCTGCTTGGTGACCATGATTCCTCCGCTGTTCGATGCCCGCCGTTGCACCGTGACTGGCTCGGTCGAGGGCCGTGGCCGCTGTCCGAGTGGCTTGCGTCGCTGGAGCTTCATTGCCTCGCCGGGCTCGAGCGGGTTCGGTCGGGTCCGCAACAGTTCGCGGGTCTGGGGGTCGAAGAACAGCAGTGGTGCGCCGTCCTCGATCCACACGCCAACCCGCCGACCGCCGAGAATCCAGGCGGCCAACACCACGCGGGAGCCGAGCGAGATCGTCCCTCCCCTGGAGACGGTCCGCTCGACTTCCACGATGCCCGCCACCGGCGGTCGCTTCGAGGCCTGCGGCGGCGGGCCAGCAGCGACCGCACCCCGGGCAACGAGCTTGTCCAGATCAGCCACAGTCAACTGAGAGCGGACGGACTTGACCTGCCGCCCGGCGATCGACAGGTGGATCCAATCGCAGTCGACCCAGAACCGCACCACCTGGCCGGCCCTCGCGGTCCCGAGCCAGATCTGCTGTCCGCCGAGCCACATGTTCCCGGCCGCAGGCACCGGCCGCTCCAACTCGATCGGTGACCCCGATCCCGGCGCCCGCGCGGGCATGACCACGATGGGGTTGGTGTCTGGCTCCGGCTCGGGTGTCGCGACGATGTGCAACGACGGCGGGACCCACAACTCCAGGTCGCCGCTGTCGGCGGGGGCGAACCGGTCCGCTGGCACCACCGGGTTGTGCTCATCGAGCGCCTGATGCGGTCGCTCGCGGTTGTATTCCTCGACCCACGCGTCGACCGCGGCCTGCGCCGCCTCGATCGAGGTGAATGGCCCGGCGGCGCTGATCTCGGGTCGGAAGGTGCCATGGAACCGTTCGACCTTCCCGTTCTGGTTCGGCGAGGCCGGGGAGGTCAGCCGATGGGTGATCGCGTTGCGGCGGCAGATCTTGTCGAACAGCACCTCGCCGCGGCTGGGGCCGTGTCGGCTGAACCGGTCGGTGAACTGCTTACCGTTGTCCGTGATCACCTCCTCGGGGACTCCGTGGGCTGCCAGCGCTTGGGCGAACGCCAAGCACACCGCCCGGGCTGTGGCCCGCTCCACCACCGCGGCCATCACGCAGAACCGCGAATGGTCATCGACACCGGTGACGATCTTCGCGTCCCGCAACTGGCCAGTGATGGTGTTGACAAGCGTGATGCCGCCCACGATGTCGATGCCCCACAGCTGCATCGGCCCGGGCCGCTCGAACCGCACATATGAGTCCCGCGATCGCTTCCTCGGCCGGCCCTTCACCAGCCCGTGACGGCGCAGGATCCGGTTCACCGTCGGCACCGACGGCGCCCGGCCATCGAGCCAGACCGGCGGCTTACGCAGCAACTCCAGCCGGATCCGCCTCGCACCCCACCGCGGATGCTCCCGGCGCATCTCGATCACCGCCCGCTCGACCGCCTCCGACGACTGATGCGGACACGACAGCGGCCGTGACGACCGATCCACCAGCCCGGCAACGCCCTCACTCAAATACCGGCCGACCCACGCATGGACCGACTGCCGCGACACCCCGACCTGGGCGGCCACCTCGGTGACCAGCCCTCCGTTCAACACGAGCCGCACCGCGTCCAGCCGCTGCTCGACAACAGACAACGCAACCAACGCCATTCCCGAGCCCTCCGTCCGACGACGCCGCGGAACATCGTCGACCGAAGAGCCGAAATCACGCCGAAGTGTCAAGCAGGTCCTGATACACCGGTGTCAAGCACCTACCGAGACAGGACATACCTGACCCTCGGCCGATTGCCGAACACCCCTCTCTCTATAGATCAAGGCGCGCTGACGCGGCGCAACCGCCCGGCCGCCCTGCGGGCGGCGCTCGTCCTCGGGCTCACCGGGCGACACGACGGTAAGAGAGCCGTGGCTGAGGTGGTCGCCGGACCAGCAGGCTTTACCCACCTCCCTCGGTCGGGTCCCTAAGACCTGGGGGGCCACCTCGGGCCACAACGGGCAGGCCAGGACCCGCCCGAGCCGCGGAAGCTTACGGCCCCGGTCTCCGCGACCCGATGCAGGACACCGAGCAAACCCTGCCGATCCTTCAACGTGTCGTGGCGTACCGCGCGTAGAAACGCGGGTGCGTTCGCTGCCATGACAGGTTAGGGTCTGCGTCGTGGCGTGACTCCTCTCCATCGTGTCGCAGCCGTCGGTACTCATACTCGACGGCCATCTGACTATGTGGAGAGAGGATCGATGACCGAACAGCTCAACCGTGTCCAGGGACTCCTGCACGAGATCAGGCACACGACCTCCAGTTCACGCTCCGCGAACGCTTCCAGGACGGCGTAGTTGGCGCATGGCTGCTGACAGACGCGGCCGGTAGACGCGCGATTCTGAAGTCCAACAACGGTATGGCACACCGCATGGCGCAGATGCCAACACTCGTCGACCGGATCCGCTCCGCCGGCTATCCAACGCCCACCTGGCTGGCATCGGGTGTGACCCCTGACGGCTCCGCCTATCACATCGTGGATTTCGTACCCGGTGTGCCGATGTCGAGGTCGACACTGACCGGACAGACTGCGGCCCAGCTCGTCGAGGTGATCGAAGACCAAATCGGCCTGGATCCGGATCCGGTGCAGGCCTGGTCTCGCTATGCCACGGCATGCGCGTTCGGTGAGACAGCGAGCGATCCGCGGCCCGTGCTGCGCAGCATCGGTCCCGCTGGGGTGAAGCTCGTCGAGCATTTCGACGCAGTGCTCGCGCCGTACACAGCCCTGAACCTCCCTGATGGCGACCTTGTACACGGCGACTTCAACACCTGCAACGTCCTGATCCACCACGGCGCCGTCAGCGCGGTCATCGACGTAGAAGCATGCGGGAGCGGCACCAGAGCCGTCGACTACGCATGGCTACTGCGCGAGGCATACGTCAGGGGAGCCGAGCCGGAAGCGATCGCCACGATCCGTCGAGCGGGAGAGGCGGTCGCCGGACCAGGTGTACTGGCAATCTGTGCTGCGGCAACGGCGTTCGACAGCACCCACTACAAGTACCGCTACGATCCCGACAGCCTGCCGTTGATGCTCGCCGGCCTACACCAGCTCGCCGACGCCCTACAACGCGGCTAACACCGCCCCGTTCCTGAAGTGCTGGTCGCCAGCCTCGATCTGCCTGACCCACGCATTCAGAGTCGCGGCAGCGGAATGCCAGGGGCGTGCCCCTGTGGTGCCCCCGGACATCCCCCATCAGCCCTTACTAACCAGCGATCACCACGTACAGCCAGCGCTCACATGCGCCGGCGGCGAAGGTTGCTCCGTGTGCAAGAACGGACTCGTAATGCGTCGCTCCGGTTGACCCCAGCGTGACCCAAACGACCCATCGAGGGCTTTCACCCAATGGGTCGACCCGACCTGGACCCGGAATCCGCGCACCAGCGCCGCGACGCGTTCCTCCAAGCAGCGTTAGACAAGCTCTAGGACGCGGCCGGCGCCCCGGGATTAGTCACGCCCAGTGTCCGGCGCAAACGCATGGGTCCGACTGCCGGCGATTCACTCGACATTTTACGCTTCGGCACATCACGCCGTCGCGGTGCGGAGACCCCACGACGGCATCGGTACGTATCAGCTATCTCCCAACGGCGCGAAGGGCCGTCAAGCTCCAGCGGATTGCTTTCCTGTATGGGACACAGGGTGTCTTGTACGGCCGCCATTCTGGATGTGTGGCCATACCAGGTTGGGTGCTACGTCAGCGATGGCACGTGGTGGCCGCAGCATTGCTGAGAGTTGGGAGCTTCAATGGGAACCCATTCCCGTAGGTCATGCGAGGCAGGCATGGAGGTCGGCGGACGACTCCGGGGTTGTCATGAGTAAGGACAAACCGATGCTGGTCTCCGCTGCGGAGGCGCGCCGGATTGTCTTGGCCGCTCAGGGTTTCACGGATCCGCGGCCTACTGGGAAGGTCGATGCGCGGCACATCCGTCGCGTGATGGGGCGGATGGCGTTCCTGCAGTTGGACGCGTTGACCGTGCTGTGCCGGGTTCACTACGCGACCTTGTTTGGTCGCCTGGGCCCCTACCCGCGGGACCTTCTCGACCGGCTCGCCTGGCAACGGCGGCCCCCGATGCTGTTCGAGTACTGGGGAAACGCCGCCACCCTGCTGCCGCTCTCGTTGCATCCGTTGCTGCGTTGGCGGATGGCACGTACCCCTGAGGAAGTGTGGCCTGGTGGCGGCCGCGTCGGCGCGCTGCCGTCGGGTTATCTCGACGAGGTGCTGGCCCAGGTAGCCGAGCGTGGGCCGATCAGCGCCGGGGAGCTCACTCCGGACAAGCTCCGGCGCCGAGGCGGCATGTTCAACTGGAGCGATACCAAGGTCGCGCTGGAGTGGCTCTTCAGCACCGGACGCCTGAGCATCGCAGCCCGGCCGAACTTCACCCGCCGCTACGACCTCACCGAACGCGTACTGCGTCCTGAGACACTGGCGTTGCCGACGCCCACCAAGGACGACGCGCAGCGGGAGCTGCTCCGTCTCGCCGCTCGGGCACTCGGCGTCTTCACCGAGCCGGATCTTCGCCACTACTGGAACCTGCGGCCGCACGAGTCCGGTCCGCTGATCGCAGATCTCATCGAGTCCGGCGAGCTGCTGCCGGCGCAGGTTGAGGGATGGCGAGCGTCGGCGTACGTGTGGCACCAGGCACGGCTTCCGCGCCACGTACATGCGCGGGCCCTCCTGTCGCCGTTCGACAAGGTGGTCGGCAACGGGTCACGCAGCAGCCGGCTGTTCGACTTCGACCACTTCATCGAGTGGTACGTCCCCAAACACAAACGCGTGTACGGCTACGTCGTCCTCCCATTTCTGCTCGGGGACCGGCTCGTTGCCCGGGTCGATCTCAAGTCCGACCACAAGGCCTCGGCGCTGCTGGTTCAGGCCAGCCACGCCGAGCCCAACGTGAACCACCGCGAGGTCTCGACCGAACTGGCCGTCGAGCTCAGGCAGATGGCCGACTGGCTCGGGCTGGAACGCATCATCGTCAACCAACGCGGAGACCTCAGCACGACCCTCGCCCGGATATCGCCTCCACCCGGTCGAGCCACTGCCGCCAGTTCGTAGCGAACGACTCGAACTCCTCCGTACGGTCGGAGAGGCGCCGGCAGTTGGGCTGGTGGTGGCAACCACATCAGCCGGGTAGACCGTAGCTGACAGTATGTTCGGTGAACTCGAAGGACCTCGCCGTGCGGAGTCGTCTCGGCTGCGTACTGAAGGCTCATTGTCACATCGGCTGACCTGTCTCACTCGATCTCATCCGTCGCGCGCTGTCCGGGTCACAAGTTTGGTCACGGACGCCCGCGCAGCGACACGTGACAGGCGGCACCGGTCATGGGTGCGAGGTGGTGTACGTGCCAATCGATGCTGAGTGCCACCACGGGGTGCCTTCCTCGCACATACAGAAGGGGTGCCCAGCGGGGTCGGCGAAGATGTCGATCTCGTAGACGCCGCCCTTCTCCGCGAGCTTGGTTCCGCCCAGTTCATGGACGATCTTGGCAGCAGCTGCGAAGTCATCGACGATGATGTCGAGGTGCCCCTGCTGGGGATAGGCGGGGTCTGGCCATCGGGGTGCGTGGTAGTCCTCCACCCTCGTGAACGCGAGATAGGGAAGGACGCCTTCGTCCCTGCCGATCATCACCCAGCCCTCGTCTGCGTCGCCTATGCGCTTCAGGTCCAGAAGGTCCATGTAGAACCGGGCCAGTTCGGCGGGATCCGAGCAATCCAGTACGAAGTTGTTGACGACTGCGCGCACCTCAACCTCACCTCCTAAGGACCGTTAGGCGACGGCAACGCTACTGCAGCGAGGAGCGGTGCGGTCCGAGGCCTTCGCAACGACTGTCGGGGTTCGTGGCGTGGATTGGCGTCACTGATGGCGTGGTGGGCTGGTGGGGGAGTGCGCGGACCTGCCGCTGGCGGAAGGGTTCGGTTGGGGTTTGGCGGCGGTTCTCGTCGTGCGAGCTCGGTCCCGACGACGACCGCGATCTGCGACTGGCTTCGTGCGGATTGATGCTGCCGGTCTGGGACCAGATTGGGACCACACGCTATGCATGCGTGCGAACAGTGCGGCTCAGGAACGAGCGTCGTGGATGTGGTCAAGTGCGCTCTGAGCTGGCGAAACGGCTACCGCCACGTTCTGGGGGTCAAGGGGTCGTGGGTTCAAATCCCGCCAGCCCGACAAGCTTTTCCGCAGGTCAGAGGCACAGAGCGAGCGTCATCGCAAGTGCCTCCCGCCCGTCGATGTCCGATTCTGGGAGCTGAATGGGAGCGGAGATCGCTCATGACGCACCGTTAGCATCACCGAAGGAGGAACATTGACTTCGGTAGTTGAGGCCGGGCCACCGTCACCGGCGCGGCTGTGGCCGACCTTGGTTGTGGTCACCGGTCCGGCCGGATCTGGGAAGACGACGCTCGCTCACGGGCTCGCGCAGACGATCGGCTGTCCGGCGATCTGCCGCGACGAGATCAAGGAGGGCATGGTGCACGCGCACGGACCCGGATTCACCGCCTCCGTCGGAGATCCGCTGACACGTCGCACCTATCCGCTCTTCTTCGATGTCGTACGGCTACTGCTCGACGGTGGCGTAACGGTCGTTGTAGAGGCGGCATGGCAGCACCAACCCTGGGAGCGCGGGCTCGCACCGCTGGCGACATCGGCCGATCTCAGGGTCATCCGGTGCCACACGTCGCACGAGGAGATGCTGCGTCGGCGACAGCAGCGGCTCGAGAAGGTGGCAACCCGGGCTGCGCACAACGACCGGGGTTCGCACAGCACCGAGACACCCGTGGCCTGGGAGGCGA
Source organism: uncultured Actinomycetota bacterium (assembly GCA_963720325.1). GTDB lineage: Bacteria > Actinomycetota > Actinomycetes > Propionibacteriales > Actinopolymorphaceae > Thermasporomyces. The sequence goes on from CAVRFE010000007.1 coordinate 399,205, forward strand.
TCCACATCGAGGCGCTCACACTCGACGTCGACACCAGCGACGGATACGTTCCCGAACTTGACCGGATCGTTGCCTTTATCAACACATGAGCTGCCCCGATGCCGGTGTGACACTCCCTACCGTCCGGCCCTGGTCGACGCCTTAGGGGATGAGTAGCCGCGCCGTCTGCATTTCGTCTGTGCAGTCGGGTCGAAGGTGCCAGGTGACCGTCATCTGTACTGTCGTGATGCCCATGCCCACGGGCCTTGCGCCCAGAAAGACCCGGCATGCGTAGGGTCTACAGCCACATCAGCGAACGCATGCGGAAGGGCCGGGAGCGAGATGGGAGCGATGGGGGAGCGGCAGACAACGTGAGATGCGGTGAGCTGCTCTGTACATGTCACGCTGACCTGGGCTGACGTCTGCGAGCAGGGGCGCGATCGGAGTACGGGCGTTGCTGGGGGTCAAGGGGATCGTGGGTTCAAATCCCGCCAGCCCGACAAGCGTTTTCGCAGGTCAGAGCGGTGGCGCTGCGATGAGCGCAGACTACTCGGGGATCGTGGGTGACTAGCTGAGTGACTACGCCTCCTACATGACCATGACTGCGCACGCTCGCTTGGAAGCGGTTGGGAGGTGTCCTGGCCCGGCCTCTGCATTGTTGCCTCCCAGCTGATCGCTTCGCTGGCAGACTCCCTGCATGAACCTGGCGCCGAGCACCTCCTATGTGCTTCCTACGTCGTTCGAGCAGGACACGATCTTCGTGGAACCCGTGACGTCGACCGGCCAACGGCTGCGCTTCCTGACCGACACTGGCGGAGCCGATTGGATGTATCGACACGCGGCACTCGGCCTTGGGCTGGTCGAGCAGGCGGCCAATGACGAGGGCGGGTGGACAACTGGGCTCCTCCCGGCTTTCCGCGACGAGGCCTGGATACCGCGTCCCCTGGAGGACGGCTCGATCCTGGTCAATCCGACCACCGAGAAGCCGGCAGGACCCTTCCCTCCAACCGGAGGCAGCGGGCTACTTGGACAGCAATGGTTCAGTCGACGGGTCTGGGAGCTGGACTACGAGGCCGCCAAGCTGGTCCTCCACCGGACGCCGCCTGCCAACGACTACGCCCTGACAGTGCCACTCGGGTTCCCGGAAACCAACGGCCAGCGCACATGCAATTTTCCACGCATCCAGGCCACCGTGGACGGGGAGCAGCACGACCTACTCTTCGATACCGGAGCCCACACACACGTCACCCAGGAGGCCGCAACGCAGGTCGCCGGGGAAGGACACCGGCGCGCGACGTCATTCATCATCGATTCCATCGCCCACCGCTGGCATGAGCAGCACCCCGACTGGCCCGTGATTCACAACGGCGAAGCCGGCACAGGAGCAGACATGATCCAAGTGCCGTCGGTCCAGGTCGGAGATCTCGACACTGGACCCGTTTGGTTTACTCAGCGCCGCGACACGAACTTTCTTGACTACATGTCGCAGTGGATGGACAAGACCGTTGTCGGAGCACTCGGCGGCAACGCTCTCCGCGGGTTCCGCATCCTCCTCGACTATCCTGCCGCCAGGGTCTCCCTGCACCGTCAGGACCAGCCCGAGAGGACGACATCGCCGGGCGACCAAATCCCGGCCGCATGAGCGGCGCCCCTTTTCCAGCGTTCGGTGACGATGGCACCCGCGCCCCGCACGAATCCATGATTGGAGATTGGAGAACGGATTGCCTTCGCATGAGTGGAGTGTCCTCGACTCTGAGGTCACCTCTAACAGTTGGATTACCATCGTCCGGGATCGCTTGCGCAGGCCGGACGGCAGCGAGATGGACTATCACTACATCACTTCAGCGGGCTCATCCTCGGTCTTGGCATTCACTGAAGGTGAGCAAGTAGTCCTGACGCGACAGTATCGCCATCCACTTCGGCAGGTCCTTTATGATCTGCCCGCCGGTGGCATTCGGGTAGGTGAATGCCCTCAAGAAGCGGCGCTGCGCGAATTAGCCGAAGAGACTGGCTATGTTCCCCGCGAAATCGAGCCTCTAGGCCGGTATAATCCCCTGCCTGGTTCGATTGCGCACACGTGCCATGTCTTCATGGCGCGCAAATTGCAGCCCGGATCAAGAAACCTAGATGAAAACGAAGTAATCGAGGTGGTTCTCAAGCCGTGGCAAGAGGTTGTGGATATGGTGCTGACGGGTGACGCGGTTGACGGATCGCTCGTTTACGCTGTGCTGCGCTACTTAGCACGAACGAGCTGACTCCAGGGCCACGGGCGGGCCCTGACCTTGATCGACGCAAGGATCAACCGACCCAAATTCACATATCCACATCGGGCCCAAGGAGCAGAATTGCTTAGCTAGGCGCCGGTGATGTCTTCCAGGTCTTCGTATCGAAAGTAGCTCGCCTCGTCCTCATGCTCCCGAACGTCATCAATGAACGCTTCCCAAATCTTTCGATCTTTCAGTGGAAGGTGCCTCGTTGTTGCGTAGAGGTCGAGAGAAGCCCCGAGCATGCCTGAGGCGATCCGGCATTGATCATCGGCAGCTCATGCCTCGAGCGAATCCTTCAATTCATCCCTCCTCTGGCCCCACAATCTCTGCCCGGAAGACTGGTCGCCCGCTGCGGCGGTCTGGGGGCACCGGTCCACGCTCGCCTTCAACGGCACTCGGGGATAGGTGCGTCGGACTGCGTCCGCGGACGCCATCCAGCGTTAGGGCGCTCTACCAGACGACATCGTCGAGCGCCGGCCACGGCGGACCCTCCCGCAGTACGCGAAGAAACGCCACTCCCGACTCTCTGCCGCTCGGGTGTTGGTCGCTGCGACTCCAGCGATGCGCTGCGACGATCGCGAGTACGACCCCCCTGCACTCGCCGACCAAATCTTGGTCAGCGTCGGGATAGTGCCGGTTGACCTCGCTGGGCACCCAAGCCAGGTCGTACTCGACAGGCCCACGGGCGGTGTTTTCGAAGTCAATGAAGAGTGGCCCGTTCGTTGTGTTGAGGATGTTCCCCGGGTGCGGCTCGCCGTGCAGCAGCTGTTCGGCCCCGCGCCGGTTGACGATTGATTGCCCCAGATCGCGCAGGGTGTTGGCGAGCAGCGCCCGGTCCGTGTCCGCGAGATCGGGAGTGACGTCACGGCTGGCAACGTCTCGTTGAGTAGCCGCAACTCGATCCATGAAGTGCGACGTCGTGACCTCGATCCGCCGCAGGCCGGCATGAAGACGTGCGAGCGCCTGCGCGTACTCGGCCGGCGGAAGCATTCGAGACTGCACCGGTTCGAAGTAGGCCCACATGGCGATCTTGAAGCCGTCATGCACGAAGACGCGTGGTTCGACCCGAGCCTCGAGCGCGGCGACCGGGCTGTCCATCTGCGCTAGCCGTCTCACGAGTTCAACTTCTCGCTCTGCGCTTGCGAAATGCGTCATGGGCGTGACTCGGGCGACGATGTCGCATGGCGTCAGGCGGATGACGAGTCGGTTGGAGTCGCTGAGAACGATCGCGTCGTCGACGGCGAAGTCGAGTTCTGAGGCGGTCGACATCGCCGCAGCCACCGCACGCCGCGCCTCAGCTGCTTCCATCTCCGTGTCCCCTCCTCGCGACGTCGACTGACCCCTCGAGGAATTCCCTGATCGCCCGCTTGGACTTGAGCACGTGCTGGGTCGCGTGTTGCCCGTGTCGGGCAATGATCGCCCGCTCGCGTTCGAGTTCCGTGCGCCGGTTCCGCCAGATGACCGGGATGAGGCGCCATTCATCGCGCAACCGCTGCCAGGCCGAGTACTCACATCCTTCAGGCAGTGTGTCCGGCATTCGGCACCCGCGCAGCAACGCTCGTCCCGCGCACCGCCACCACGGCGTGGCGAGGACCACCACGGTGTCGGCGCGTTCGAGCCGGAGATCGAGCGTCTCGGCGTAGTTGCCATCGGCGATCCACGCGTCGCCGGCGAGGAGGCCACGTTGTTTCTCGCGCCACTCGGCCTCCGGCGGTTCGGTCCAGCCCGCCTTCCAGAACTGGAGGTCCAGATGAATGAGAGGCAGGCCGGACTTGACCGCAAGTGCCTGGGAGAACGTGGATTTCCCGGATCCAGCCATCCCGGTGACCACAATGCGGCGTTGAGCTTCGTGGGAGTACATGACACCTTCGCAGGGTCGCAGCGGTGCCAGGTTCGACTACATGACGGCTGTCTGCGCGTGGTGTCGAAGCTGGCAAATGACCTTCTGCGACACGGCAGGATCAAGGATGCCCGGCGGAGCTGACAGCGTTCTCACGACTGCCATGCCCGCCAATTGGCCACCGGCCAAGGCTCCTCGCAATCAGGAAGCTCCCGGCAGCACCGCATTGCTGCATACCTGCGCAGCACGCGACGACACGTCCGTACCTACCGTGTCAGCGCGTGCCCCGCCGGCCGGGTAGGTCGCGATGCACCCGACCCCAGACGCCATCCGCCATGAGCAGCCTCTCCAACGAAATTCAAGGAACGGGGCCCGCAACGCCAGCCGTCCATTCAGAGCGATTCTAACCGGTCGCGCGGCGGAGGCGCGTACGAGCCATCACGAGCGTAGGAGCCAGGGCTCGGATCGCCTGCGTGAACACCTGCTCGCTCGTGCCGGCGGCGTCGAGGGTCACCCGCGGCCAGCGTGCGGCCCGGAATGCGGTGGCATCGCGTGGGTTCGCCGGAAGGTTCTCCCGGAAGAAGGACAGGGCGCGGTACTCCACGACGGACTCGGGGGAGAAGGGCACGGCCCAACGCGATCTCCTCCCGCTCAGCCAGCGCCTCGCGTCCCAGAACCGCTGACGAACCTCCGGAACGATCCGCACAGAGAACCGCACGCACAACCCTCACCGATCGGGTGTTGCGACCACCGCTCGAACCCGGGTTCCCTTCCGTACGCCCGGTGAGGCTGCAGAGCAGCCAGCCGTGCCCTTCGTTGACTTGCCGAGCACGTGACGGCGACCGCTACCCGGCGGAGGCCCCGTGAGAACTTTCTGCCGGCAGCCTGTCGGATCCGGAGCGAGGCGTTCGTAGCAGGGGTGAGAGGTTGGCCGGAGGAGGCCGCCGGGACAAGGAAGTGATGAGATGACGCGGTACCTGATCTCGATCGATGACGGTGGGACGATGAGCGTGAAGCCATGCGGAAACTGACCTTTGGCATGAACGTGAGCCTGGACGGCTACATAGCCGCGCCCGGCGACGACCTCGGCTGGAGCGTGCCGAGCGACGAGCTGTTCCAATGGTGGTCCGACCGGGTGGGGGCGACGGGCCTGGCGCTGTACGGGCGCAAACTGTGGGAGACGATGAGCTCCCACTGGCCGACTGCCGACCAGCAGCCTGGCGTCACACCGGCGCAGATCGAGTTCGCCCGCCGCTGGCGGGACATGCCGAAGGTGGTGTTCTCCTCGACGACCCGCGCGGTCGACTGGAACGCCCGCCTGGTCACCGGCGACGCTGTCACCGAGATCACCCGCCTCAAGACTGAGGATGGCGGTCCCATGGACGTCGCCGGCGCCACCCTCGCCGCGGCGGCCATGCGGGCCGGGCTGATCGACGAGTACGCGATCGTCACCCACCCGGTCCTGGTAGGCGGCGGCACGCCGTTCTTCACGGCCCTGGACAACTGGGTGAACCTGAACCTGGTGGAGACCCGGATGTTTCCCGACAGCGTGCTCCTGACCAGGTACGAGACCAGGCGCTGAATACCCGACCTCGGGATCGGCGCGGGCTCGGGTCACCCAAGGATCCCGTGGCCGTTAGGGGACCCACGAACGAACACCCACCGGCTCGTGCAAGCCTCAACCAACCCCCGTCGCTGGCGTACTCCCGGCTGCGCGCACCCGTCACGGAACGTGAGCGGTCGCCAGTCGCTACCGCTTTGCGAGCTGCGCGCCGATCGCCGACTCGGTGTGCGTGTTCGCGCGGTCACGGCCTACCGTGTCGCAGTGATTCCCGCCGAGTACCTTGAAGCTGCGCTCTGCGCCTGGCCGTATCAGGCCGAGTCGGTAGCACCGCCGGCCGATCAAGGGGCGAACTCCACCACGTGGCTGGTCGTCACCACGGATGGGCGGTACGTGGCGAAGCTGGTCGACGATCTCGACGCCCGGGGCTGATCAGAAGTCTGCGAATCGCAGAGTTTCTCGCGGCGCGCGGCGTGCCCTGCGGCCCCCGGTACGCACTCGCGATGGCGAACTGACGACCTCGCTGCCAGAGGGCGCGCTCGTGCTGCTGCGGCACGAGCAGGGACCTCGCCGAACCCGTCCGTACCGAGTCAGGTCCGCCGCGCTGGGCGGGCCCTGGCCCGCGCCCATTACGCGCTGCGCGACTTCCCGGCTGAGTCCGACCAGCACTACCGGTGGCCATGGGAATGGGTCGACCGGCTTCTGGACACCATCGCGATGCCGGAACATGTGAACGCGGCAGCGCGGCGTGTCTGGCCGGAGATCGTCCGCACCCCTACGACGACGTGATTGCCGCCACGAGGCTCAGCTCAGGCTCGCGCCCAGCCCGTTCCATTCGCCGTCCGGTCCCAGGGATCGGACTATGGATTCGCGAGTGCGGGTCTGCAATGCGGACGTACAACGTCCGGAACCGGTCCTACGATGCCTGGCATGGCTCTCGCACGTTTCCAACATTTGATCGTTGCCTGTCCCGATCCAGGTACTGGTGCGCAACCTGGCCCTCTGACCCTAGGAGGTCGGACATGACGAGTGCACCCGGCTTTACGGCCGGCGAGCCGCCAAAGTGGGACGTCGAGCGTTTCATGCACGGCGATGAGGTCGACACGGCCCTGATAACCCTCGAACGGAACCGGCGCACGTTCGCGTGGAAATGTGCCGACGTCGACGCAGCTGGCATGGCCCTGCGGCTCGGCCCTTCGTCGGTGACCTTGGGCGGTCTGCTCAAGCACCTGGCCTGGGTAGAAGAGCTCTACTTCCAACACCGTCTGGCAGGAAGGGCGCCCATGGCGCCGTTCGACGGTCTCGACCTCGAGGCCGACTGGGACGACTGGGCCTGGCGCACTGCAGCCGATGACAGCCCGCAGGCACTGCGCGCGCTGTGGACCGATGCCGTACACCGTTCCAGGGACTCGCTGGCCGAGACGCTGCCCAACGGCGGGCTCGATCAGGCGACCCGCGATGGGATGAGCGTCCGGCGGTTGCTGGCTGACATGATCGAGGAGTACGCCCGTCACACCGGGCACGCAGATCTGCTCCGCGAAGCCGTCGACGGCTCCACCGGAGAAGGGGCCCCAGGGGAGTTCCCGGTCCCATGATCCTGATCGTCGCTGGACGCCCCGCTCGATCCGGTCGGGGCAATGGACCACTCAACACCGCCGTGCTGCGTGTGGTTCAAGGGTGCTTCAAGCGGTCCAGTGCGGACCGGAGGAAATCGTCGCGTCTCGTCGTGCGGTCTCCGATGTCTGCATCGGTCTGGAGTGCCGCTACGGCATCCCAGTAGGCCAGCTGGTCTGGCTAGGCCCCGTCTCCTCCGCCCAGCCACGTACGATCTCATCGGCCGCCGACGGGGAGTACTGGAGCGCGGCTTCGAATCGGGACCAGCCCAGGTCGACGCCGCGTCGGCCAACGCCGGCCCCGTCCCAGTCGACATAACCCGCGAACGTGTTGCCGATCCACAGCGTGTTGCCCAGGTGGAGGTCGCCGTGGACCAGCACCGTCCGCCGATCGGGGTACCGGAGTCAGAGCCACCAGTTCAGCCGCCTCGTCCAGCAGCGCCGCCGTGCAGCCTCGCGCGACCGGTGAACGGCTGAAGCTCGAAAAGGATTCGCTCGTGGGCGTACTGGTCATGTAGGGCTTGTCTTGTGTCCGGACTGCTCCCGCCTTCGATTCACCCGAACCGGAAGTATGGACAGAACTTCCTGGTCGACGAGGCCGTGTTGGACCGGTTGGTCCGCGCGGCCGAAGTCACCAGGCACGATGTCGTGGTCGAGATCGGGCCAGGTACAGGCAATGTGACCAGCCTCCTGGTACGGGAGGCAGGCAGAGTAGTCGCCGTCGAGATCGACCGACAGTTCACAGCACCGCTGGAGGCGCTCGCCTCGAGGTCGGGAAATCTCGAAGTGGTGTGGGGCGACGCGACCAAGATCGAACTACCGCCGTGCGACAAGGTTGTCGCCGCACTTCCCTACAAGCAAGCGCTTCCGCTCATCTTCGACATCTTGGCGAACGAGTTCGAGATTGCCGTTGTCATCGTCCAACGCGATCTGGCTCGACGTCTGGCTGCGAAGCCGGGCGAGCCTGGCTACAGCCGGGTCACCGTCTGCGCGCAGCGATCGGCGGAGGTAGAAATGCTCGAGATGGTGCCTAAGGAGTGTTACCGCCCGCCGCCACGGGTCGAGAGCGCCGTCCTTCGCTTGACCCCTCGACGTCGCCCTGTCGCGGTCCCGTCCGAAGAGTTCTTCCGGAACCTGCTCGACTCGTTCTTCCTTCACCGGAACCGAACGGTGGCCGAGGTGTTGCGGCATTCGATCGGCTCGGCACGCCTCGCGACGATCACGAGTGAGCTGTCGCCCAGCATCCGAAGGTCCTCGGTTCGCGACGTCAGCCCACGTGAGTTCGGACGGATCGCATGGGTCCTGCACCGCAACGGCGTCACGACGAAGCCCGTACCGGAGGACAGGAAACGGCAAGCCCAACGAATCAGATGTCGTCGTTGAGTAGGCATGCCGGCGCCCAAACGGCCCGGTAGGGAGATCTCGTCGATACGCCGGAGCGGGGTCCGCTGCAACGGGGGGCCCTGACACTGGTCTGACCTGGGAGAACGCCTACTCCAACGTCCTGGGGGTCAAGGGGCTGGCCGTGACAGCCTGAGTTGGCCCAGGTAGGCCGGCCTGGTCACTTCACGCCGCCAATCGGAGGTCGACATCGACTCATGCTGCTGCTGGCAATCGCCCAGCAGCGCGCAGGATTCGGAGCGCGTTGAGCGTGATCATCTCGCTTGGTTCGCCCTTGCGTCCCCAGTCGACGACCTCATGTTGGTGGGCGAAGCGACTCTCCGGAGGTGTCCACCATTGTCGGTCGGCGGCCCAGAGGCCGTCCGGTCGGCGTTTGCGTTCGAGTAGGTCGAGAGCTTCGGAGGCGCGGGGGTCGTCGATCCGGCCGATCCTTGCCAGAAGCATCAGTACGGCCAGGACGTCGTAGTGCCAGTACGACGGGTAGCCCAGCTTGAGCCAACGCTGGTCGATCACCTGGCCGGCAGGCGGCCGCTTTGGAGGGTTCTTTCTCGGGATTCCCGTGCCCAGGCTGTAGAACAGACGGTGCTCGAGATAGAGCTCCGCGGTCCGGTCAGCGGCAGCCGCAGCAGCATTGTCGCCTGTTGCCTGGGCGTACTCGTGCAGCCCCCACGCGGCATTGATCGACTCATGGAAGCTGGAGCGGCGCCCGGATGCGTTGGCGTGACAGTTCCATCCGCCGTCGGGCCACTGCCAGTCGAGCAGCGCCTCGGCCATCCTCTGCACCCGCGGGTCGTCGGCCATCCCCAGCTGAGAGCCGATGACCAATGCGGCTCCCTCCGCGTTCACGCATATGCGCGGCAGCCCGTTGATGATTCTGGGACGGCGGTCGACGTTCGCGTCCAGGACGTAATTCGCAGCCGCGACGACCCGCGGCTCGTCGGGTGGGACGGCAAGCTCGACCAACGCGACCAGCCGCCATTGCGTTGACTTCCAGTGGCCGGCAGGGCCGGCCGGCACGTGGTCGACGCCTATGACCTCCTCCGGCCTGCGGCTACTTCCGCGATAGCGGCGAATGATGGTGGGGCCGCCAGCGAATGCGCCATCGTCGCGCTGGCCAGACAACAGGGCGGTCACCTTCGGACCCGACATGATCTTGCCCACGTCTTCGCCCGCCGGCTCTCCGAGGAGATCACGACGAGTCAGGAACCGAACGGCCGGCTCATCCGAGCCCAGCAGCCAATCCACCGCAGGATCATTGGCAGTCGCCATGCCGTTCCCTTTCCGCCGTCGCTCCTCGCGTTCACCCAGAGTCTGGGCGACTGGGTTCAGAGTGTGACAGGCGTACGGGACATCCTGTGTCTTGTACGTGGGCAGGGGGTTGGCGACCATGTACTGCTCCGCGCCCCCACGAGGAGTTAGCGGCGTCGCTGCGCAAACAGCCAGTCCCACAGTCCTGGTGTGGCATAGGCAGCGTCCCACGAGTTGTGGTCTGCGTCGGGGAACTCGGTGTAGCGCACGTCAGCGCCTGCGACGCGGAGTGCTTCGGCCATCCGGCGGGACTGGCTCGGCGGGACGATCGAGTCCCGGCTGCCGTGGAAGGTCCAGATCGGGACGTGCGCGAGCTCCTGCGCTGCTTCGGCGATCGGGTCGGTGTCGCGGGCAGCAGGTGCGCTCGCGAGGTCGCCCATCAGCTCGGGTGGCGTCGCCCAGCCGCAGATCGGGACCAGCGCCGCGAAGCGCTGCGCATAGTGGCGCCCGAGCCACCAGGTGCCGGTGCCGCCGAGCGAGAGGCCGGTGAGATAAATGCGAGCGGGATCGCCGTCGAACTCAGCCGTAGCGGCGTCGAGCGCGGCGATGGCGGCGTGGCCGGGCTCACCCACCCAGTACTCGTCGGGAGGCGCCTGTGGAAAGACAACGATGGACGGGAAGGTGTCCGCGTGCGAGAGGACATGGGGCCCCAAGCCGAGCGCGAGCTGCTTCTTGTTGTCGTGGCCGCGCTCGCCGGACCCGTGTAGGAAGAGGATCACGGGTGGACGTCCGTTCCTGCGGACCGGCGCGAACACGCGGTAGTGCCAGGTGCGCCCATTCGACAACAGGCTGCGTTCTGTGAATTGTGCGGCGCCTGACGTCACGTGGTCTCCTCGCCGGCCGGGTACCAAGACTCGCACGGGGCGCCGGCACGAGGTTGGCCGCCAGCCGCACGGCGGTCGCGCACCCCAGTGTTGCAGCCGGGTTGTGCCGACCGACGTCCTCGGACGGCCGGCGTTCGGTGGAGACTTGCACTCATCCCGGTGTCGGCGATGCCGGTTATGGTGGCGGTGTGGGCGCTTATCGCGAGTACCTCCCGCCGGCGGGCTTGGAGCCGGTGGTGGCGTGTGTGTGGGAAAGCGACGTACTCATTGATGGCACGCAGCGGGTGGTCCCCGACGGGTGCGTCGATCTTGTCTGGCTTGGTGATCAGCTTGTGGTCGTCGGCGCCGACACCGGGCCTGTGGTGTGGAAGCCAGTCGGTGCCGTGGCGTTCGGAATTCGGCTACGTCCTGGCATGGCGTGCGCCGTGCTCGGCGTGCCGGCCAACGAGGTTCGTGATCAACAGGTCCCGCTGACGTCGGTGTGGCCGGGGTCGGCGGGGTTGTCCGAGGCTCTGGATGCGGCCGATCCCGCGACCCGGCTGCGACTGTTGACGAGGGCGGTGCTGCACCGGCACGCCGAGCCGGACCCGCTCATCGGCGCGGCGCTGGGCCGCCTGCTGGTCCCCGAAGCGCGGGTTGGGACGGTGGCTTCCGACCTCGGCGTGAGCGAGCGGCACCTGCACCGGCGAGTCACAGCCGCGGTTGGGTACGGACCGAAGGTTCTCGCTCGGGTGGCGAGGCTGCGCAGGTTGGTCGCGCTGAAAGCCGGGACGCTGGCCGATCGCGCGTTCGCGGCCGGCTACGCCAGCCAGCCGCACATGAACGACGAGGTACGCCGGCTGACCGGCCTCACGCCGGTCCGATTCTTGGAAGACGCCGTGCTGACCGCTGCCTAGCGTTGAGTGCATGAGCATTGATCTGGAATCAGCCCGACAGTTCATCGAATCTAGCGCCCGCGTCCTGGAGCGGCATCGATTCGCCGTCTTGTGCGATGCGGGCCCGACCGAAGCCGTTCTGACCGCACTGCGCGCGTACCAGAACGCCGACGGTGGCTTCGGTCACGCTCTGGAGCCGGACGTGCGATGCCCCGGTAGCCAACCGTCGGCGGCGCTGTTCGCGCTCGACGTCCTGGCCGACGTGGACGCTGCCCGCGACCCGATGGTCCCGCAGGTGGCCGACTGGATCGCCTCGATCGCTCATTCCGACGGCGGCGTGCCGACGGTGTTGCCGTCGGCCGAGGGCCACCCACGGGCGCCGTGGATGCAGCCCGATCCGGAAGCCGGCTTCCTCACGTACGCGCTGGCGGCGAAGCTGTGGCGTCTCGGCGTGCGGCACCCGTGGCTCGAGAGTGCCACCGCGTGGTGCTGGAAGCAGATCGATGCACTCGAGGAACCCGGCGGTTACACCGTCGTGTTCGCTCTGCAGTTTCTTGACGCCGTTCCTGACCCCGTCCGAGCCGCGGCAGCCGTGGAACGACTCATGCCTGCGATCCGCCACGACGGCACTGTCGCAATTCCGGGCGGCGTCGAGGATGAGCACGTCAAGCCGCTCGACATGTCTCCACGTCCCAGTGCTCCGAGCCGAGCATTGTTCACCGGCGATCAGGTCGCGGCGGACCTGGATCGGCTCGAGAGTGAGCAACTCGACGACGGCGGCTGGGACTTTCACTTTCTGCACTTCACGCCCGGCCAGTCCGTGGAATGGCGCGGCGCTGTGACCCTGGGCGCTATCCGGACGCTGCGCGAACACGGCAGGGCATGAATCCCTCGGCGAGGTCGGCGTGGAGTAGTCGCCGGTGCTGTGCACGCGGACCAGCTCGCGTTGCCTATATCTCGTTGATCACGCAGAAGAGGTTGCCGTCGGGGTCGGCCAGCACCATGTGGTCGGCGCCGTCGGCATAGGTCCACTCGACTCGACGAGCACCGAGCGCCAGCAGTCGCTCGACTTCTGCGTCGCGCGCCTCGGTGCCGTCGACGACGAGGTCGAGATGCGGTTGGTCGCCCTCGTCGAAGTTGAGGCCGGGGCGGCCGCCGTCCGGAGCCAGCGAGGCGGTCCCGTCGTGTACCTGGCGAATCTCATAGCCGAGCGCTTCACTCCAAAACGCCGCCGCCTTTGAGCAATTGGAGGCCTTGAGCACCACGTTTCCCAATCGCACGCGTCGATTCGTCATAGGGGTCATCACCTCTCAGCTCGCCTTCTTCAACTGAAATCCAGCGGTCAGGACGGCTTGGATCTGTGTGCCGTCCATTGCGATGAGCCGCGGCAAGCTCGACGCCGGCGTGCGTTGATCGACCGTAACCAGGACTGCTGACATCTTCCGTCAGTAGGAACCTGCACATCCGGTGAGCTCGCACACACTAGCCTCTTGGGCGTGAAGACGATCGCCGATCGGCGGCTGGGCAGCGCGCTACTCGCCGGCGGGCCGCAACCCGCCGTGCCAGCTGATGTGGTGCGGTGGTTCGGGGCGGTGCAGGCACAGGACTTCGGGCCGGCCAAGTGGTCGCTCGGCCAGCGGCTGCCCGGTGCCACCGATGCCGAGGTCCAGCGCGCGTTCGATGCGGGGCTGTTTCTGCGTACGCACGTGCTGCGGCCGACCTGGCACTTCGTGACGGCGGACGACATTCGGTGGCTGCTGCGGCTCACCCGGCCGCGGGTGCACGCCGCGAATGCGTACGCCTATCGCCGGGCCGGACTCGACGACCACGCCTTGGCCAAGGCACACGACCTACTCGCCGAGGCGCTTGACGGTGGCGGGCACCGCACCCGCAAGGAGCTGGCCGGTGTCCTCGGTGGCGCGGGCCTGCCGACCGCAGGCTTCGCCCTGGGGTACGTCTTGATGCACGCCGAGCTCGATGGGCTCATCTGCAGCGGGGCGATGCGCGGCAAGCACCACACATACGCGCTGCTGGAGGGGCGCGTGCCGCCGGCGCCCGCCCGCGACCCCGACGAGGCGTTGGCCAACCTCGTCACCCGCTACTTCACCAGTCACGGCCCAGCCACCGCCAAGGATCTTCGGTGGTGGTCCAGCCTCACGCTCAGGGACATCGCGCGGGGCGTGGAACTGGCCGGCGACTGCCTGCGCCGCGAGCTCGTCGACGGGGTGCCGTATTGGTCGGGCAGGCAGGAGACGGCGGCCATGCCGTCACCGACGGTCCACCTCGTCCAGGCCTACGACGAGTACGTGGTCGCGTTCGCCGAGAGCAAGTACGTGCTCGACGTCTCCGGCGCCGCCCGCGCGCTCCCGCGAGGTACGGCGGTGCCAAACGCGGTGGTGCTGCTTGACGGGCAGGTAGCCGGGCGCTGGAAGCGCACGCCCACGAGGGACACGCTGGTGGTCAATGCAGTGCTCCACCGCGCGTTCAGTCCCGCCGAGGCTGACGCGCTCGACGCCGCCGCAGCCGGCCAGGCGGCCTTCCTCAATCTCCGCCACCGGGTGGTGACGAGCCTGGTCGACGGCTTCAGCTAAGAGCTGTCGGCCTGGCAGCTATGAAGCGAACTTGCGTCGCCTACCTTTGTGGATGGCATGCCCGGTGGCGTTTTTGTCCGCGGTGTAGGTAGCCAGCTGACTGGCAGGCGATTGGGTACCGGTGAGCGAAGCGAAGATCCTTTCGGCTTCCGGCTCGAGGATGGCTCTGTCCCGCGACGACGGCGACGGGATGGCGACGACACGGGTTGCACAGCTCGTGCATCCTGAGCCAATGCCGCTCCGGCCCTCGGATGACGGGGCTGAGCAGCGCCAGACAAGGGGTTGTCGGAGCCCTATGCGACCATCTTGGGATGCCGAGTGTGCAGATGCTGCGGCCGCTGCTGCGGGCTGCATGGGGGCCTGACACTTGCGACCCGCACGACCTGGCGAACTGGATGCCGGACAACCCGAGCCGGGGTCAGTGCGGCGTGACGGCACTGGTGATCCAGGACCTGCTCGGCGGGGACCTGATTCTCGGTGAGGTCTACGTCGGTAAAACCAAAGTTGGCCACCACTACTGGAATCGGTTACCCGATGGCTCCGAAGTCGATCTGACGGCTGACCAGTTCCAGCCAGAGGAAGCTGTTACAGGTGGTGAGGTGAAGCGCCGGCCGGCGGATGCTCCAAGGCGGTGCCATGACCAATACGAGCTCCTGCGCCGCCGTGTGTTGGCCGCCCTCGCTGACCACCCGCATCCTGCGCTGGCCTCTATGGATGGCAGCGGCCACGGGTAGTGCACCGTTCGCGCATCCGTGGCACACGTGTATGCGAACGGCAGTGTCAGTGGTCTCATGCGTCCGAACCGAGTACCCCGGCCACCAATTCGTCCACTGGGCGCGCGCTTTCAAGACGCAGGACCGGGCAGGGCAACGTGCTCAGCCACTGCTCATGACGTGTCCGGCTCCGACCAGCGAAGTCCTGGTCTTCGTAGCTACTGGCCCAATCAATGAAGTCGCGGTATGCCGCTTCCCGCTCTCCTCCCGCCTGGATGCTCGCTCCGTATCGGGTCATCTCGCGTGCGCAAAGTCGGTCCAGGCGAACCTCGTGGTCCAGCGAGACGAACACCACTGCGTCGAAGCGCTCGATGAGAGGGTCTCCCCATCCCATGAGAGAGCCGGAGAGAACCCATGCATCGCGTCCGACGAACACCTCCTCCATGAGCCGGAGCCGCTCGGAGCCTTCCCGCTTCGTTGTGTAGGGAGGAGAAGTCGGCACCCAGAAATAGTCGTCCACGTCCGCATGCGGAACCGACCATTCGCTCGCCAAGGCACTGGCCAGGGTAGTCGTACCGGTGCCGCTGGCCCCGGTGATGTGCAACCGGCAAGGCTTCACAAGTCCCCCACGAGATCGGCCGTCACAAGCGTCATCCGGTTGGTAGAGCGGGTTCGGTCCCCGCGGGCGGAGTACACGGCAGGTAGGTCGTGCCGGCGCAGCGGACGGATGACGACGCGCTCACCCTGCACCGGGTCATGGCGTAATCCTCGCACCGACGAGTCCTTGGTCAACGGCGCGCTCGCCTCCGCTCCAGGCACATCGGCTCCACTCGGCCAGACGGACCTGATACCTGGGCCGACCAGATCGCGATCGCGGAGGTGTGCCGGCTAGGCCGTCAGCCTGATGATCGCCTTGAGGGCGGCGGGTTTGGCGCCGGGATCCTTGAAGGCGAAGCCGTCCCGCTTCGTGTCCGTACGGCCTTCGTACCCATGGGTCACGATCGAAAGCTGTGACGCGTCGTACACGGTAAGGAGGTCGAGGCGAACCGGCTTGCCGTGGATGGCGATCGCGCTGTGGTAGAAGCCCCAGCACAGGTGCTCGAACAACCTGGTGCGAGGGCCGATCTTGCGCCGGTACGCGAACAGGTCGATGTGCCTGTTCTGGATATTGTCGTACCGATCGCCTGCCCTGCTTGCGTCGTAGCGGTCGGTGCCGTGCAGCTTGATGGCCTCGATCAGGCCGTCGACGGACAGGTGGGGATGTGCCGCGGAGCTCAGGCCCCGCACCAGGACGGTCTCTCCCGTGAAGTGCCGGCGAAGCTCGTCGTCCACCCGCTTACCGAGGTTCCGGTGATCCGGTTCCGAGTCAACGGTGTAGTCGGGTAGCGCGACAGAGAGCACAGGTATCACCCGCGCAAGCGTAAGCTCCGTGGCGCGTCAGGCACTAACCACTTTCCGGCCAGGTGGGCGAACGGCCAAGCAGAGCGACGAATCTGGGCCAGGGGCGACGGTGAATGACGGCGACCAGCGCAAGTCGAGGTGAGCGATCGGCCGTTGTCCGCAAGGGGATCCGCTTCGGGGATCTTGGTGATCTTGATCAGTCTTCGGAGCGCATAGGGGCGATGGGTTCGTCTGCGACTCGCCTACCGCGGGCCGTTGCCTCTCAGGCCGTCGACCGCTTCGCGCACCACGTCGGCATGGCCGGTGTGCATCAGGTTCTCCTCCAGCACGTCGAGGAGCATGCGCCTGCGGCTCACGATGTACGGCTTGCCCTCCCACTCACCGCGGTAGATGCCTTCGTCGAGCCCACCGTCCTTGCCCATCTCCCTCCACGCAGGCACCGTTCGGGCGACAACGCCGTACCACAGCGCATACAGCTCCTCCGGGTCGTCGTTGACCGCCGAGTGCCAGTCCCAGTCCTCCTCAGCCTTGGCTGGATCCCAGGGCAGGTCGGGCTCGCGGCCTTGCGCGGCTGCGGTCCAGGATTCCTCGACCGAGGCCATGTGTTTGATCAGGCCGGCCAGGGTCATGGTGGAGGGTGCGTGCTGTTGGCGCAGTTGTTCGGCGTTGAGCCCACCGGTCTTCCAGGCGAACTGCTGGTGTACGCGTTCGAGTGCCCAGCACAGCGTGTCCGCCTCGTTGCCTTGCAGCAGGTCTTCCATGGGCAGATCTGTCCAGTTCATGTCTTTCCCTCATAGATGTGGGCGGATCAGGATGCTCGAGCCGGAGCCTCGTGTTGCCTCGACTGAGCTCAGGCGGGGTCGAGTACGCGGGTCACGATCCATGCGTGCTTGCCGACCTGGCGCACGCGGCCAAATCCGAACTGCTCAAACAGCTCGACCGTCCCGCAGCCGAGGAAACGGCTCTGCGCTGTGCGCCCGGACGTCACCTCGGAGATGGCCTCGACGCGGCCTCCGCCGGCACGCGCGATCAGGTCGACCGCTCCCTGGAGCGCCGCCCGCGCGATGCCCTTCCCGCGGTGCCGCTTGTCGACGACGATGCACGTGATCCGCCAGTCGGGCCGCGGCGGCGGATCCTGCTCATACGTGCGTTGGTGACCGATCCTCGGCAGCTCCTCGAGGGTGCCGTACTGCGCCCAACCTTGCGCGAGACCCTCAGCATCGAAGACCAGCGCCGCGCGAGTGCGGCCCGTACGCACGCGCTCCTCCATCGCGGCGCGTCTGTCGAGACCCTCCTGCGCCCCCTCGAGGTGGTGGCTCATGCACCAGCAGCCGCCGAACATGAACCCCTTACGTTCGACGAGTTCTACGAAGGCATCCCATGTCGACGCATCGAGCGTCCGAACCGTAAACCCGACATCCATGGCTAGCCTCGATTTCCCATCCGCCCTCACCGGCACGAGATCACTCGCCTGGCACCTTCGCGTGTGGTTGACGGTGTCGTGCCCCAGCGCGGGTAGCCTGGCCGGAAACTAATCCAGATATATCGATCAGTCACCGTAGCGGAGTACTCGAAAAATGTCGATCAGTCAGCCGGTGCCGGACTACGAGCTCGACGACGTGCGCATCGTCACCTCCACCCAGGAGCTCAAGGCGATGTTCGACTCCTTCCGCGGCACGCTGCTCGAACTGCTGCTCGAGAGGGCGGCCTCGGTGCAGGAACTAGCCTCCGCGGTGAGGCGCCCAAAGAGCACGGTCGCCTATCACGTCGATCTCCTGAGCGATGCCGGGATGCTCAAGGTTGTACGAACGCGCACGATCCGAGGCCGGGAGGAACGCTTCTACGGGAGAACCGCACGGGTCTTCTACGTCGGCCAGATCACGCCCGAACAGACCGAGCTGATCCCTAACCGAATGGCCGAGTGGGCGGCCGAGGCCACTCCCGCTCGCATCGACGACAGTCTCCGCGCGATCAAGCGCTACGCCTGGATCGACGACGCCGACGCCGAGGAGTTCTACCGCCGCGCCCTGGACCTGGTCAACGAGTTCGCGCAGTTGCCCAGACGAAATCCAGGCAAAGCCCACGCATTCATGGTTGCGCTCTATCCGACCCAGTACCCCCGACTGCCGGAACCGCAGGACTAGGGCGTGTCTGATGGATCATGCTGTTGTCCATAGGAGGATGCCGGCTAGGACGATGCCGGCGCGGTAGTTGCGCGCGAGTTTGTCGTAGCGGGTGGCGATTCCGCGCCATTGTTTGAGGCGGTTGAAGCATCTTTCGACTACGTTCCGGCCGCGGTAGGCGTCTCGGTCGAATGCGTAGGGTCGGCCACCTCGTGGTCCTCGGTTTCTCCTGTGCTGCAACTGATCGTTGCGTTCGGGGATCGTTGCCTTGATACCGCGTCCACGCAGAAGCCTTCGGTTGGCTCGTGAACTGTAGGCCTTGTCCGCGAGGATCTGGTCGGGATCGCGCCTTGAGCAGCCGTTCCTGCCCGGGACTGCGATCGCGTCCAGCACAGGCTCCAGGTAGCTGGTGTCGGCTGCTTGTCCGCCGGTCAGCACCACCGATAGCGGACGGCCTTGTCCATCGACAGCAAGGTGGGCCTTGGTCGTCCACCCGCCACGAGACTTGCCTAAACCATGATCATCAGGCTCGGATGCCGAATCCTTGTCATTCGATATCGCCCCCTGTGTGGTCAGGGTCGACCGCACGAGCACCCGCCGCATGCTGATGCGCACGCATGATCGAGGAGTCGATGCTGGCGACCCACTCCAACTCGCCAGCGAGCTCGGATTCAGCCTGCGCAGCAACAAGAATCCGGTCCCAAGTACCGTCTGCCGACCACTGATTATGACGGTGCCAGACCGTCTGCCACGGGCCGAACTCCACCGGCAAATCACGCCACGGACTCCCAGTGCGATAACGCCAAGCGATCCCCTCGACCACCTGCCGATGATCACGCCACCTGCCACCACGTCGACCGACCGAGGACGGCAACAGCGGCTCGATCAACACCCACGCCTCATCCGAAACCACACCCTGACGCACCATGACAACCACCTTGCCGCCCAACCCCGACCAAGATCCATCAGACACGCCCTAGTCCGGGGCGGCCCGGTTGGGGATCCTCGAACAGACGGCACGTGTCGCGATCGCGGGCCACCTGCCCCTCGGGCCGCCGACCATGGCATGGAGGAGGCTGGCGGCAACTGGCGGATCTTTGACGCCTATCCCTGTGAGGTTCGACAGGGATAGGCGATCCCGCTCGGCTGATTGACGTCGATCACGGACAACCTCACCTCACGTGATCAGGCAGAAGATAGGTAACCTGCCCTTCCTTCCCCGGATGGCGGAGTTCGGTGGCAAGGCCGCAGTCTCCGTCGACCGAGCATCGGACGAGCGCCTCCCAGGTCGTCGAGACCGTTCTGCCGCCGCGGAGGGTCGCAAGAATAACCGTGTCGTCGGCCTCCCACGCTAGCTGGGTGATGTTGTCCGGCCCGTCGACTTCGAGGACGACATGCCCGGCCGCGAGGTCAACGACGACAGCCGTGATGCCGTCCGTACCGACGGCGTACCGGCCGGTGGGTGAAATCGCCATCTCACCGGTCTCCTCGCAGTTGAGCCAGAGCCAGCGGTCGTCCCGGGTCGGGTCGACGATGCCTTCGCACGACATCTGCCGTTCACCGTCGGCGATTGTCGCGGTCGCGGCGCGCGGTCCGTCGCCCTGGGATCCGCGGAGATCGTCGAGTGTCGAGATCTCGCCGGTCTCGGGGTTCCACACTCCGGTCGTGTTGTCGTCGGAGAAGCTGGTGGAGAACAGAACCAGGGGTCCTGCGAACGCCATGGGGTGTACGGCCTCCCCACCGACCTTCGGAAGGCGCACGCGCTTCAGTTCTTCCCCCGTCACGGCGTCTGCGGTCACCAGTTCGCTGGATGGCGAGGTGTTCACGGGGTCCTCTGTCCAAGCGAGGGTACGACCATCTGCCGAGACGATGGGAATGGGTGAGCGCAGTGGGAAGTTCCGCTTCACCGTGCCGTCGATGCCGATCAGCTTGTGTGCACTCTTCGCGGCATCCTCTTCGACACAGCAGCTGATGTTGACGACGTAGCCCGCGGCTGTCGGGGCGAACCACACGCTCGCCTTCTCGTCGACCGCTCCGATCGGGACCTCACGGCCACCATCGTGGATCTTGCCGTCTGCGTACCACGGCACGTTCGGCGCGGTGCGCATCGGCAACTCGTCGACGTCGATCGTGGTTCGGCTCACTCCGTTCGGGTCCGAGGTCCCGGGGTCCGCGGGTTCGACGTCCGTCGTACCAACCACTCCACGCTCGGCGAGGTGCAGGCCGGTGGGTACCGCGATCGCGGCGGCCACGACGCAGGCGACCGCGGCGGTGACCCGCCGAGCGGTTCGGACGCGGCTCGCCCGCCGGCGGGCCTCCTCGGCGAACCTGCGAGTGGTGTCGATCTTCGCCGCCTGCCCACGCAGCGATGTGGTGACCAGTTCGTCGATCTCGGGCATCAGCGCACCTCCTTCCGAGGTGTCCCAACAGCCTTGTCGTGGTGGGCTCCCGGTGGGCTCGCGTACAGCCGGCGCAGCGTTGCAAGCGCCCGGTGTGTCTGACTCGCGACCGTTCCGACCGAGCAGTCGAGCGCGGCGGCGACCTCTCTCGGTGTGAGGTCTTCGTAGTAGCGGAGGACGATGACTGCACGCTGCCGGGGTGGCAGGTCACAGATGAGCTGCCAGATCTGCTCGTGCTCGCCGACATCGGCAGGCGACTCGACCACAGGCTCGGGGACGGAGCTGGTACTGCGTTCCCGGTGGCGCCAGGCACGCCGCCACCAGCTGGCGTGTTCGTTGATCATGACGCGACGGACATACGCATCAGCGGCGTCTGGTTTGCGGATCCGGTGCCACGCCAGGTAGGTCTTCGTCAGTGCCGTCTGGACGAGATCTTCCGCCTCGTGGTGGCTGCCGGTCAGCAGATACGCCGTGCGAACGAGCGACCGCTGCCGAGATGCGACGTAGGCATTGAATTCCTCCGCGACATTGGGCACGGGCAGGCCCCCAGTTTCCCACGGTGTCCTGAGTGTGACAGCCATACAAGGTAGACGCAGGGGGAGGCGAATCCCTTGCACGGCCCGCACCAGTTTCTCCGAGTGGCGGTGCAGTCGGAGCGGGGGCACCGAGGCCCGCGGAACGCCCGCCCCAGGCTTCCAGGTCTGGTGGGCGTTCCGCAGTAACGGTGGACGTGGTCAGGTCCGGACGGAGACGATGAGCTCGATCTCGACCGGCTGGTTGTCAGGCAGGTTGGACGTCCCGATCGCGGACCGGGCGTGCTGGCCGCGGGCGCCGAACAGTTCGATCATCAGGTCGGAGAACCCATGCACGACCTTCGGCTGCTCGTGGAAGTGTGGTGCGCTGTTGACGAACGCAAGTGCCTTGATGATGCGATCAATCCGGTCGAGGTCACCGAGATGGTCGCGGATGCTCCGCAGCAGTTGGACGCCGGTCGCCCTGGCCGCGTCGTACGCCTCCTCCAGGCTGACCTCGGCGCCGACCCGCCCGCGGTAGAGCAGGTTGCCGTCGTTGTCGGCCGGCCCGTGGCCCGAGACGAACAGCAGGTCACCGTGTTGCACGCACGGCACCAGCCCTCTGCCGCGCGCGACCTTGCTCGGCAGTTCAATTCCCGCCTCGTGCAGCTTCGCTTCGATGAATCCCACCTGTGACTCCTCTTCCTTCCCAGTCTTGTCGGTCGTTCCGTGCATGCTCTGGTGAGCGGTCCCAGCGCTACCTCACCAGCTGAGTCGCCATGCCACCAGCGCTGTTCGACAATGGCGCAGCCTCACGTCGGTCGCTCGACCGGGGCGTCGACGAGTAGCCGCCGCAGTTGCTCCAGGACGTACTCGTCCTCGCCGTCCTGCAGAGTCTGCGGATTGAGGGCGATGATGTCCGGGTCGATCGCTCCCACCGCGACCGGTGGATCGAGCGCCCAGAGGGCCGCCACCAGGGCGTCGCGGTCCCAACCGCTGTCCGGCCCGATCCGTACGAGCGCGCGACCGTGGGGTTGCCCGGCCTCGCTCGGAAAGCCTCGCTCGACCTTGACGCCGGGCAGCCCGGACAGGCCAGCGATCCACTTCCGCACCGACGTCTCGTAGGCCACCAGCATCGAGTGCTCGTCCTGGCCCAGCGTCCATTCCACCGCGGCGAGCAGTCCGAGCAACTCCTCCTTGCCGACCTTCATGGCCCGCCCGATCGAGTGGTGCGGTGATCCGTTCGCTCGGGCCGCGGCGATGATCCAGTCCCGGCCGACCATCAGGCCGGTGGACTGTGGACCGCGTAGGCCCTTGCCACCGCTGAAGATCGCCGCGTCGGCACCGATCTCGGTGGTGAAGTGCCACAGTGAGGACAGCGGCGGGACCTGCGCGGCAGCGTCGACGAGCACGGGTACGCCCACCTGGTGAGCGATGTCGACCACACGCGCGATCGGGAGGGCGCCGGAGGCGAAGTGCGCACCCGCGAACCACAGGACGCATGCCGTCCGCTCGTCGATCGCAGCGGCCAGTTCCCGCGGTTCGGGTCCGATCTCGACGATGCGGACGCCGACCTGACGGACCGCGTAGTCGTATCCGTTGCGTTGACTTCCGTACAGGATGACCGTGCGCTCACCGGTCTTGTCGAGGTACGGCAGGTCCTCGACTGCCGCCGGGACCGACCCGGCACCGTCGTCGGGAGCGCGGGGCCGCCCAGCCACGCAGGCGGTTACGGCGAGGGTGAGTCCGGCCGCGGCCCCGCTCGTCACGTACGCCGCCTCGTTGCGGGTCAGTTTTGCCAGCCGATGCCCGACCCGTCGGTGCAGCTCCACGATGTCGACGAAGTGCCGCGCCGCCTCCGCCATTGCTGGCAGCACCGGCGGGGCCATCAATGACCCACCCAACCTCGTCAGCGTCGCGGAGGCATTGACGACTGGACTCAACCCGAGCGCTGCGTAGGAGGCGTTGACATACCGCCCGTCAACCGCCCGCTTGCTGAACTCAGTCGACTCGCTCATACCGGTTCTCGCTCCGCTCACTCACTGCCATGCTCGATCGAACGTCGACATCGCCGGCACACCGAGGCGTTCGGCCAGCCAACGATCCGCGGCGTCGTTGTCGAACTGACCCTCGTGCGTCGGCACGTACGGCATCGTCGCCGGCCCGAGGGCGGTGGCCAGCGATGCCATTCGGCCGGGAGTCGAGCCGTCGTCGGGCACATCGATCCGTACGTCGACCCCGGGCGTTCCGCGTACGGCCGCGGCGTGCCGGCCGGCGTCGAAGAACGCCAGGGTGCGCGCAACCGACTGTCCATGGTCCGGATGCCCGCGCAGGTAGTCGGCCAACTCCTCGACCGGATAGTCGGAGTCGGGCCCGCACTCGTCCTGCAGCCGGTAGAGGAGGGCGCCGCTGACCTGTACCGCGGCGAAAACGGGCCGACGGGCGGCGGTCAGCACTGCGAGGTCGTCACCGGCCACAGCCATCCGGGCTTGGTCGACGTCGGGCAGACCAGCCAGGAACTCCGCTGCCCGTAGACAGTCGGCCACGATTCCCCGGTAGATGTAGGTCTTCTCGTCAGAGATCCCTTCGGTCAGCAGGCCCGGGTAACGTGCGGCGAAGGGCGTGTCGGCCAACCGCTGGCCGCGGTGCATGATCGTCAATGCCACATAGCGGAGCCGGTCGACATACGGCGGCGGATTGTTGACGCTCCCGTATCGCGGCGTACTCAACAATGCCGGAAAGGGACCCTCACCCACCGGCACGCTCAGATAGCCGAAGATGCGATAGGCACCCAGGCTGGTCAACCTGACCTCGTAACCGGTGAAGTCGTTCGTACACCGACCTGGAATGCGTTCCAACATCGGTCGCGCGGACAGTGTCGCCAATTCGGTGTCGATATCGTTCCAGTACGCCGCCATCTCCACGTCTGAGGGTGATCCGTTGCTCGTCATGATCTCGGTCCTTCCCTCGCCGAACTGTCATCGGTGACGTGCGGCTTGAGGTGATCGACCAGAAACGCCTCCACCGTTTCTTTCGCCCAGTGGTTCCCGGCGTCGTGTCCGCATCGCTCGTACGTGAGCAGTTCCTTCGGACAGGTCATGGCCTCATAGACGGCGAAACCTGTCTCCGGTGGGCACACGTCGTCTTCCATGCCGAGATAGACCAGCATCGAGGCGCGGATCTTCGGCGCGAAGTTGACGCCGTCGAAGTAACCGACCGACTCGGTCACGACCTGCCGGTGATCGGGGTGTACGCGCAGATATTCGTTGATCTCCTCGTACGGATAGGAGTGCGTGAGCCGGGCGGACTCCACGAATCCGCAAAGGTACGGCGCCCCGGCCGCGCCACAGACCACCCGGTCGCCGAGCAGGGCGGCCGTCGTGATGGTGAGGGCGCCACCCTGGCTGGAGCCGTGCAGCCCCACCCGAGCCGCGTCGACCTCGGGCCGGGTCAGCACGGCATCGACGGCGCGGACAGCGTCGACGTAAAAGCCGCGGTAGGCATAGGTGTAGGGGTCGACGATGTTGTGGACGAGAAGGCCTGGATATCCGGGATTGAAACGTGCGTTGGATCTCAACTTGCCGCGTGGTGCTACCGCGAACGCGGCGTATCCTTTCCGGGCCCACACTTTCGGGATGACCGGCTCGGAGATGTATCCCGGCAGGAGCATCAGCACCGGATACGGCGGAGCGGCGCGTTCGGGTCGCGGTACCGAGTACCAGCCGGAGATCCGCAGCCCGTCCCAGCTCTGGTAGTGAACGTCGTACACCGCTGCCTCGGCCGTCGACCGCTCCGGTGAATACTCGAACGACGGGCGGAGCGGGACTGACCTCATCTGTTCCAGGGTCGCGGCCCAGAACGCATCGAAGTCATCGGGCAGGTGCACATCGACGGTATGGCGTCGGGGATCCCGGCCATTCGTCATGCCGGATCACCACCCGGAACCGACGTTGTGGGGCTCCGTTGCTGCGCTGTTCGTGATCTTCTGCACCGGCAACGTCCTCTCGTTCACGAAAGGTCGAGGAGCCGCCGCAGCGCCGCGGCGGCGACGGTCACTCGTCGCCGACGGCAATGGTCAACTGGGAGACGCGGCATCCGTCGGCGTGATCCGCATGAGCCACGGGTGACGACGCTATCCGGAACCCAAACTGTCCACAACCCAACGAATCCGTGGGGTTCGACACTGGTCACCAACGGCCAACTTCGGAAACTGACACGGAAGCCAGGACAGGTTGGGTGGGGACCACCACCTGGCCAGGTCGTTGCGAGGGCGGAGCCGGTCACCCCGTAAGCACGGCAGTCCCGCGCAGCGGGTTAGCCTGGGCCCCGTGGTCGCCCGATGAGAACCTTCCGGTTGGCGCGATCACTCTCCCCAGCGGTGCAGGTGCTGCTGGTCAACTCGTTCGGCATCGCGTTCGGGTTCTTCGTCCTCGTCCCCTTCCTCGCCACGTACCTGCGGGACGAGCGTCACCTCACCGCCGCCGCCGTCGGTGCGATCCTCGGCCTGCGGGTGTTCTGCCAACAGGGCCTGACCCTGGTCGGAGGTACGGCGGCGGACAGGTTCGGCGCGCGGCCGGTGATCATCGTCGGATGCGCGTTGCGTTGCGTGGCATTCGCGATGTTCGCCGTCGTCGACCAGGTGGTCGGGCTCGTCGCCGCGTCCATGCTGGTCGGCCTCGCCGGTGCCTTCTTCAGTCCGGCGGCGCGGGCCTACATCGCGGTCGAGGCGGGGGAGCGGCGCCTCGACGCCTTCGCCCTGCAGAACATCGCGAGCACCGTAGGTGCGCTCACCGGCCCGTTGTTGGGCAGTGTGCTCGTCGCGGTGGACTTCCGGTGGACGGCCGGCGTCTCGGCAGGGATCTTCGCCGTCCTCACGGTCTGGCAGTGCTTCGCGCTGCCGTACCGCCCGGTCGAACCACTCGCCACCAGAGCGCTCGGCCTGGCGATCCGCGACGCTCTGCACAACCGTTCGTTCCTCGGATTCGCCGTGGCGACGTCTGTGCTCTTCCTGCTCTACAACCAGTTCTATCTGTTGCTTCCGCTCGAGGCGACGCGCGTCACCGGATGGGCAGGGGCGGCCGGGTGCGTGTTCCTCGTTTCTACGCTCGTGACCCTGGGAACCCAGCTCCGGATGATCAGGTGGCTCCGCCGGCTCCTCGCGCCGGGGGTGGCGATCGTCTGTGGTCTCGTCGCCATCGCGGCGTCGTTCGTCCCGTTGGCCTGGAGTACGACCTCGACGCCGGCGGACAGTTCGGGCAGCCTGTCCACTGGGTTGGCGGTCGGCATTCTCGTAGCCGGGGTGCCGGTGCTGGTGACGACGCTGCTGTTGACGGTGGGTCTCGACGTGGCGCAGCCCTACGCGCTCGACCTCGTGAGTGGTTTTGCGCCTGCGGGCCTCACCGGGACCTACATCGGGCTCGCGACGACCGCGGCGGGCATCACCACAGCGCTCGGCAACACGGCCATCGGCTACGCAGACGACCTCGGTCGGCAGTGGTCGACACCCTGGATCAGCCCCGTCATGTTGGCAACCCTCGCAGTCGGGGCGGCGGTCGCCGTCGCGGTGTTACAGCGACGGGGACGGCTAACCCTCGATCCGCCCTAAATGCCAAGTACGGGAGCCACCGAGGCGGGTCGAGCCCGGGGCTGCGACCAGAGATGCAGAGTTCCGATCTTGGTAGCATGTCGAGTCTTGAGTTGCCACCGTGAGAGGGGAATGACCCGGGGCCGGCTGCAACACATCCGGCTCGGGGACCGCGACAGACACAGGCTGCTTCCACTGTCTCCGAGGCACTAGCTGTCCCGGCAGATCACGCTGCGCCCGGGACCAACGGTCCACGGGCCGGAGGTGGGCGGTCGTCGTGGTAGCGCGGTGGGCAACTCGCCTCGATCGGACCGGCATCCGGGAAGCCGAGGCACCCTGTCGACACAGCACCCCTACCCCTGACGCTGCACGCCTCGTCAGGTTAAGGGGAGTTCGTTGCGTCCATTTCGGCATCACCACGACGTCCGTCGACACTCGCGCCGCCGACCATTGACCTTTCTTGGCTGTGGCGCAGGGAACTGTCTTCTGAGCCCCGCCGCGGGCCCTCCCTTTCGCCAAGGTCGACGTAAAACCGGTAGAGATCCGTTGCGTGGATCAGATGCCGCGCTGATGGCAAAGAACCTCGAGGTGCCCGACAGGCATGGCCTCGACGGAATTCACTTCCATGCGTGCGACATCCGCGATCTCGCACCCCCTGGATCGGCCGTCGTCATGGCGCTTCATCCAGGTGATATCGCGACGGACCAGGCGATGCAACTTGGGATGGAGAGGTCTGCACCAATCCACGCACGCCGAGGCACTCGCCTCGCTGACGGCGCCCTTCGGGACAGTTCCGGCACTGGTCATTGTCGAAGGAGTTGACACAAAGACATGCTCGGCATAACGCGGTACGCCCCCAGCACCTATTACGCCGCCCGCGCCTCGGCGCCGAGCGCCCGGGCGGTTCGCGACGAGTGGCTGAGCGTGAAGATCGCCGAGTGCTGGGAGCGCAACCGCCGCGTCTACGGGCCGCGGAAGGTGTGGCTCGCGCTCAACCGCGAAGGCGTGCCGGTGGCGCGCTGCACGGTTGAGCGGCTGATGCGCGAGCTTGGCCTGGTCGGAGCCCTGCGCGGGAAGACCGTCCGCACGACTGTCGGTGATCCAGAAGCGGTGCGGGCGAAGGATCTGGTGCAGCGTCAGTTCTTCGTCCGGTCGCCGGACACCCTGTGGGTGGCGGACTTCACGTATGTCTCGACGTGGGCTGGAACGGTCTACGTGGCGTTCGTGGTCGACGCCTACGCTCGCCGGATCCTCGGTTGGCGGGCCGCGACGAACATGCGCACCGACCTGGTGCTCGACGCCCTGGAGCAGGCGATCTGGACCCGCGCGCGGGAAGGCCGCCGAGACCTGACCGGCACTTCGCGACAGTCGTGTGGTGGTTGCTCTGTTGGTTGTCGCGGGCGCCTCAGCGGGTCTGGGCGTTGTTGTCACTGCCCTCATCGGGCAGGTGGTGGGGCTGGCGCCCACCGTGGCCCGTGCGGGTTCCGATGTTCCGGCGTCGTTCGTGTGGCTGGTCGTGGCGCTGGTAGTGGTGTTCGCGCTCGATGGCGTCCAGCCCGCCGTGGTGGAGCTGGCGACGTGGCGGACGGTCTTCGATCTCGAGGGGCCTACTCATCGGCGGATCGTCGAACCGCTGTTGGATCCACCGCGGACGACGCATCTGGAACGTTCTGCCGTCCACGATGAGGTGCAGCGTGCACGTGGGATCGGCAGTTTCGGGATCCGCATCGGCATCGAGTGCCTCGGTCCGTTGGTGAGGGCGCGGTTGACCGCGCTCGGTTCGGCCCTTCTGGTTGGTGCGGTCTTCTCCTGGTGGGTCGCCGCAGGCCTACTCGGTACGACGTGGTTGTTGGAGTGGTACACCGCTCGCCTACTGATAGCTGAGTCCGATCAGTTGGCGGATCGAACGGAGGACCAGCGTCGTTCCTCATACATCTTCGAGCTTTGTATGGACCGGGCCGCGAAGGAGCTGCGGATCTTCGGCCTGGCGGACTGGTTCGGGCGGCGTTATGTCAATGTCTGGCAGGCAGTGTTGGCGGCTCTCTACCGGGAGCGCCGTAGGGCCGCGACATTGACGCTTGGTGTCTATGGGCTGCATCTGTTGATGATGGTCGGCGCAATGTTGATCGTTGTGCGGGCGACGTCGAGTGGAAGTCTCGCACTGGCCGAGGTGACGACCGCGGTCGTCGCGATTCTGCGGCTTGGCATGGCGTCCGAACCGATCGCTGCGGCTGGGCTGCAGCGCGGGCTGGAGGCGCACCGGGCGTTGACACGGCTTCCCCAAGCAGTGGCCGAGACGGCGGGCTCCGTGCGCCAGACACGTATGACGATGCATCCGCCCGGGGTCCCGGCGGAGCTTCCTCTCGTGCGCTTAGAGGATGTGACCTTCTGCTATCCGGGCAGCGACGTCGAGGTGCTGCGCGGACTCGACCTCGACATTGCACCGAGCGAACGGCTCGGCCTAGTCGGGGTGAACGGAGCGGGCAAGTCGACGCTCGTGAAGTTGATGGTCGGGGTGTACGCGCCGACCTCCGGGCGGGTGCTTGTGAACGGTGTCGACCTCGCGACCTTGGACGACGCCCGGTTGCGCACCTGGCAGCGGTCGGTGGTCCCGGTCCTGCAGGACTTCGCGACTCCGCCGCTGTCGGCGGTCGAGAACGTCACGCTCTCGGCGGCCGATCAGCCGGATGGTGTCGACGGAGGGCTCCTGGATCGGGTGTTGCGCGAGGCAGGCGCTGCCGCCGTCGTACGCGGGTTGCCCGCTGGTCTGGAGACGACGCTCGACAAGAGCTTCGCCGGTGGCGTGGAGTTGTCTGGGGGTGAGTGGCAGCGGATCGCGTTGGCGCGTGCGATATATACGTTGCGGTCGAGGTCGGCAGAGTTGCTTGTGCTCGACGAGCCCGCAGCGGCGCTCGATGTCCGTGCCGAGGCCGACCTCATCGGACGGTATCTGAATTTGACTGCTGGTGTCGCCTCGCTGACGATCTCCCACCGTTTCTCCGTGGTACGAGGTGCGGACCGCATTTGCGTGCTCGCAGATGGGCGGATCACCGAGTGCGGAACGCACGACCAGCTATTGAGCACCGACGGGCGCTACGCCCGCATGTTCCGGTTGCAGGCCGAGCGTTACGTGCAGGAGGTAACCGATGCGTGAGGCCATCCGCTCAGTTGCTGCGCTACTTGGGCTCATCTTCCGCGCAGCGCCGCTGCTCGCGATGATCGATTTCGTCTCCGTGTGCGCCGTCGCGGTGGCCGCCCCGCTTCAGATCTACGGCCTCGGGCTCCTTGTGGACGGATTGGCCGAGGGCACCGGCTACAGCACCGGGATCGCCCTGCTTGCCGGCGGCATCGCGGTCACGTTCGGCGGCAAGGTCACCTCCAGCGCAGTGGAGTCCAACCTCGAGGACCGGGTGGAGGGCGAGCTCCACCACGAGCTACAGAAACTTACCTGCGAGATCCCGGGCGTTGCGCACCATGAGCAGCCGGAGATCGCCGACCGACTCGCCGTAATCCGGGAGGAGGCTCGCAACCTGAAGTACGGCACAACCACCGTCGGTAACGCGCTGGCGGTGGTGGCGGGCACTTTCACCGTGATCGTCGTGCTCGCCGGCGTCCACCCTCTCCTGCTGTTGCTACCGTTCGTCGGCATCGTCCGAATCTGGGCGGCGAGCATCTCCGGCAGGGCGACGCTGCGCGCCCAGAACGCGACCGCCCAGCACCACCGGCGGATCGAACGGCTCACCGACCTCGCCGTCTCAGCTGCGCACGGTCTGGAGATCCGCACGTTCGGCCTGCGGGACTTCCTGATCAGACGGTTCGCCTCTCTGCACAACCTGCGTGACCGACCCCGATGGCGGGCGCACAAGAAGTCGGCCGCCTACGACGTCACAGGTCGGCTGGTCTTCTCCCTCGGGTACGGTGCCGCGATCGCATTCGTGGTCTGGCAGGTCCGGGTCGGTGCGCTGACCCCGGGCGCGATCGCCCTGGTCGTCCTTCTCGTACCCCAGGTCGACCAGGCCGCGTCCGGGCTGGCGGGGTCGGCCCGCATGATGACCTGGGCAGTGCAGCTCGTCGGCAACGTACGCTGGCTCCGCGCCTACGCCCGCGAGAACGCGTGGGCAGGGAGCCACGAATCGCCCCCGTCCGCCCTGCGGGACGGAATCCGCTTCCGTGGGGTGACATTCTCATACCCGAACGCGGCGACACCGTCCCTGACCGATGTCGACGTGTTCCTGCCCGCCGGATCCGTGGTCGCGCTCGTTGGGGACAACGGCGCCGGCAAGTCCACTCTCGTCAAACTGCTCGCGAGGCTGTACGACCCGACCAGCGGCAGCATCGACGTCGACGGCAAACACCTGCCGGACCTCGATCCGGCGGCCTGGAGGGCGGCGACGTCGGCAGGCTTCCAAGACTTCGTTCGCTACGAACTCGTCGCGCGCGAGGTCATCGGCCTCGGCGACCACACCCGACTCGGCGACACCGATGACCTCGCGATCATCGCAGCGGCCCGTCGAGGTGACGCCACGTCCGTCATCGAGGGACTCCCAGCGGGCCTGGACACCCAACTCGGCAAGCAGTTCAGTGACGGAACCGACCTGTCCGGCGGCCAGTGGCAGCGACTCGCCCTCGCCCGCGCGTTCATGCGACCGTCACCACTCCTGCTCGTGCTGGATGAGCCGACAGCGGCGCTCGACCCAGAGGCGGAGTACGCGCTGTTCAAGCGGTTCGCCGACGCGTCCCAACGGACGACGGCCGCCAACGGTGGCATCACCGTACTGGTCTCCCACAGGTTCTCCACCGTACGGATGGCTGACCTGATCATCGTCCTTTCCGAAGGCCGTGTCGTCGAGACCGGAACCCACGACGAGCTCATCGCCTGCCGCGGCCTCTACCACGAACTCTTCAGTCTCCAGGCAAACGCCTACATCTGACCGTATGACGTGGCGTTCCTCTCCGCCGAGCCCCTCACGGAGGGGCGGCAGGTGGCCATGGAGAAGGCTGAAGCACCGGTGCAGGCCACCGCCCGTTGGCGCCGGCAGGGTGTCAGCCGTCGATTCGCCGAGAGCCGCTTGAGCTGACGCCCCCCACTCGGCGCCAGCCTGCCGCCCTAACCCGTTCCGTGGGAGGACGGGACCGCTGTGGGCCGACCGAGACCGAGGGCATCCAGCGCCTGCTCCAGGACCTCGGCCGCCGATGCCGTCGCGTCCAATTCGATGATCGGCCAGCCTGCCGACCGCATGGCCGCGAGCTCCTGTTCCCGCAGTGTGCCCAGCTGATCTCGCGACCACGCCACGATCCGCTCGGCGATGCGTCCGGACGTGTGACCGGCGTCGGTCGCGATGCGTGCGTAGCGCTTTGCCCAGACGTCACCGCGTTGGGCCAGCGCGCGTTCGGTCGCCGTCCGTACGTCACCGACCAGGTCCAGGAGGACGGGATCCATGTCGTCTGCGAGCTCGCGTACGTCCAGGCAGAGCCGCGTGAGCCGACCGTGGTCCCGCATCGCCCACGGAAGGTCGGCCGCCATACCCGCGCAGTGCCAGTCGAACACACCCCAGGCGTCCGCGGCCCGGAAGCCACCGAACAGTCGCGCATACGTGGGCAGGAAGAGCTCTGGTGTCGGAAACTCCCTGCTGCGGAAGGCTTCCGCGACGTCGGCGAAGTCGACTCGGGTGAAGATCTGGTGCTCGCCGAACAGGTCGACGGTCGCACCTGCTTCCTTCAGCCTGCGCGCGAGTCCTTCGGCTAGCGTCGACTTGCCGATGCCCGCGCAGGAACCGGAGAGCATGACCAGGCGGGGCTTCGTCCGGTCGCGGGAGTCCAACGCCGAGGGCATCCGGACACTGTGGCAAGACCAGACACGATAGTCACCAGGTTTACCGCGTGGCCGCACACGACGAAGAACGCGACCAAGAACGCGACCAGGAAGGAGAACCACCGAACTTGGCATGGAGGTGGAGGGCAAGCCCGGTAGTCGAGGGCCCTGGGCGGACCAGTGCACCGGAGTCGAACGTGTCCGCTGCGACATCGTGATGCGGACCCCGGACGGCCACGGCCGGCTCGAGCTGGCGAAGTACCTCGACTCCGGTGTGCTCGCCGCCGGCCCTCAGAACCCGCCGTACAACACGGTGCACCCATCCATGATCTTGCTCATCCGCGGTCGGGCCGGGCTGGACTACGCCCGCGTGAAGCGGCTCCCGGTGCCGCCTCCGTGGCGTCTCGGGGTGCGTGGTGTCATCGAAGTCCACCAGAAAATGTCGCGGTGGGATGTCGAGAACCCGAGCGCGGCTCCGTCCCCGGAGTGAACACGGCCCACAATGGGCCGTACCGTACCAAGGAGAACATGATGGCCAAGTACCTGCTGCTCAAGCACTACCGGGGCGCACCGGCACCGATCAACGACGTGCCGATGGACCAGTGGACGCCGGAAGAAGTCTCGGCCCACGTGCAGTACATGGAGGACTTCGCCACTCGGCTCGAAGGCACCGGCGAGTTCGTCGACGGTCAGGCGCTGTCCCCAGACGGCGCCTGGGTCCGCTCCGACGGCGAGGGTCGGTCGCCCGTCACCGACGGCCCGTTCGCCGAGACCAAGGACCTGATCGCCGGCTGGATGATCATCGACGTCGAGACCTACGAGCGGGCGCTCGAGCTGGCCGGCGAGTTGTCCGCCGCTCCGGGTGCGGGTGGCAAGCCGATCCACGAGTGGCTCGAGGTGCGCGCGTTCCTGGCCGAACCCCCGACCATCACGGAGTGACGGCCGGTGGACGATGCCCTGCTGCGGACACTCACGCCGACCGTCATTGGCATCCTCGTCCGTCGCGGAGGTGACTTCGCGGCGGCCGAGGATGCCGTCCAGGACGCCCTGGTCGAGGCCGTGCGCGTATGGCCGGACGATTCGCCGCGGGACCCCAAGGCCTGGCTGGTCACCGTGGCCTGGCGAAAGTTCCTCGACGCCACCCGCGCCGACACCTCCCGACGGCACCGCGAGGAACGCCTCGAGGGCGAGCCCATGCCCGGCCCGGCCGAGGTGCTCGACGACACGCTCCACCTGTACTTCCTGTGCGCGCACCCGTCTCTGACGCCGGCTTCGGCCGTCGCGCTTACGCTGCGCGCGGTCGGCGGCCTGACCACGCGGCAGATCGCGCAGGCCTACCTTGTGCCGGAGGCGACCATGGCCCAACGGATCAGCAGGGCCAAGCGGACCGTCTCGGGTGTCCGGTTCGACCAGCCCGGTGACGTCGCCACGGTGCTGCGCGTGCTCTACCTGGTCTTCAACGAGGGCTACTCCGGCGACGTCGACCTCGCTGGCGAGGCGATCCGGCTCACTCGCCAGGTGGCGGCCAAGACCAACCATGAGGAGGTCGCGGGGCTGCTCGCGCTCATGCTGCTCCACCACGCACGGCGCCCGGCACGGACCGGCCCCGACGGCAGGCTCGTGCCTCTTGCCGAGCAGGACCGCAGCCTGTGGAACACCGGCCTGATCGCCGAGGGCGTCGACGTACTCCGAAGGGCCCTCGCCCGCGACCGTCTGGGCGAGTTCCAGGCCCAGGCCGCCATCGCCGCGCTCCACGCGGACGCCCAGACGGCCGAGGAGACCGACTGGGTGCAGATCGTCGAGTGGTACGACGAACTGGTGCGCCTCACCGACAGCCCGGTGGTCCGCCTCAACCGGGCCGTCGCGGTTGGCGAGGCCGACGGTCCGCGGGCCGGCCTGGCCGCCCTGGCGGAGCTCGACCGCGCCCTGCCCCGCTACGCCGCCGTCGCGGCGTACCTACACGAGCGTGACGGTGACCAAGTGACCGCAGCACGGCTGTACGCCGAGGCTGCGCGATCGGCGTCCAGCCTGCCCGAACGCGACCACCTCACGCGACAGGCCGCACGGCTCAACGCGCAGCTACGCGGTTGAGCGGCGAGCGGCAGGCATCCACCGACCCAAGAAGGACGGTTACACCGAGGGGTCGATCCCACACCGGGCTGGCGTAGTCGGGGTTCTGCTGTGAGCGGAGGCAGTGGACATCAGCGGGCCTGGTTGCGAAGTCTTGCCAGATGTCCCCAGTCGGCAGGCGTCGAAGTCTGATCCGGGAGAGCAGGGACTTTCGGCTGTTGTGGTCTGGCAGCGCAGCCAGCCTGACCGGTGATGCAGTCGCGGGCATCGCGCTGCCGCTCGTCGCTGTGTTCACGTTGACGGCCTCTCCGTTCGAGGTAGGGCTGTTGACCGCCGTCGGGTGGGCTCCACAGCTGATCCTGGGCTTGCCTGCGGGTGTCTGGCTGGATCGGGTACGTCGGCGGCCGGTGCTGATCGGCGCTGACCTTGGCCGGGCATTGGCGCTGACTGTGGTGCCGGTCGCCGCCGTGCAGGGTTGGCTGGAGCTGTGGCTGTTGTACGCGGTGGCGGCGGCTACCGGCGCGCTGGCGACATTCTTCAGGGTGGGTTGGACGGCGTATCTGCCTTCGATCATCGGGCGCGGTCGGTTAGTCGAAGGGAACAGCGCTCTGGAGGCCACGAATACGGTCGTCGGGATCGGCGGTCCCGGACTGGGCGGGTTTCTCGTACAGGTGCTGACCGCTCCCGTCGCGCTCGTTGTCGACGCGGTCAGCTTCGTTGTCTCGGCTGCGACTCTGGCCATGATCCGCGGCCGCGAACCCGCGCCTCCACCAGTGCGGCAGGCCGGGCTGCGGGCGCCACTGGTAGAGGGCTTCGGGTTCATCTGGGACCGGCCCGTGCTGCGGGCTCTCGCCGCCTTCTTCGCGCTGGTGTCCCTGGTGTTCGCGGCCCAGCAGGCGCTGATCGTCGTCTTTCTCGCCCGTTCGGTGGGACTGGCGCCAGCGGTCATCGGAACCTTGCTCGCTACCGGCGCCATCGGTGGGCTTCTCGGTGCGTTGGCGACACCCGCGGTCGGACGCGTGATCGGGAACGGTCGGACTCTGCTCGCGGCGACGGCGGTGACGTTCCCCTTCGGGCTGCTCATTCCGCTGACCGAGCCGGGTGTGGGCCTGGCGTTCTACGTCATCGGTGCGTGCGTGGTAGCTGCCGGCGTCGCGGTCGTCAACATCGTCCCCGTGAGCTACCTGATGGCACTCTGCCCGCCAGACCTGCTCGGCCGAGTTGGTGCAGTCGCCAAGGTCATCCAGACCGTCGGCCTGGTGCTCGGTGGTGTCGTCGGCGGTGCCCTCGGCAACTGGATGGGTGTCAGGAGCGCGCTGTGGCTCGTCATGGCCGGCCTGATCGGCGTCGCCGTATTCGTCGCGGCATCACCGTTGCGGCGACATCGTGACCTGCCTACTGGACCGGCCGTGTGACCGCTGCCGTCCGGGGGAGGGGCCCGACTACGGTGCGTCCCGGTGTTGGACGATCTGGATCGGGTTGCCGTCGGGGTCCGCGGTCCATGCGATCAGTAGGCGACCGAGAGCCATTCATGCGGCGGCGCCAACGCAGGAGCGCCGTTCCCGGTGAGTTCTGCGAAGGCCGAGGCCGTGTCGTCGGTCCAGAGGATGACGGCTGCCCGCTGACCTTCGGGCACCGGGTCCAGCCCGTGGTCGTCACGAGTGGACGCGACCGAGGCGATACCGATCTTGTAACCGTCGAGAGCGAGATCGACATGAATGGGATCGCTTTCGGCGGGAACGCGAAAGGTCTCGGTGAATCCCAGGCTCGAGTAGAACGCCGCGGCCCGAGATACGTCTTCGCTGAACAGGACGACTTCCGGGCTACGAAACATGGACACGTCGGGACACTAACAGCAGCGCAGCTCAGGCCCATCCGCCTCGGGCCGAGATGGAGAGCTGACGATGCGAGTTCGAGTCGTGACGATCAACGTCCAGAAGCAGAGGCCATCGAGCCCGGCGGGGCAACGAATGTGTGGTGGATCCCGTCCAGGGGACATGACCATGCCGTTCACAGTGTCGACGTGGGCGACTCTGCGTGTTGGGTGTCACCGACCCCGATGGATGCCGTCGACGTTGGCAGCTCTCGCGTTGGTGACGGCTGGCTGTGGAGCACCTACCGCCGCCGAGTCCGAGGTCCGCGCCACCAAGGAGCCGACCGCTTCGACGTCGACTTCGCCGCTGCATCCACGAGACCGCGGCTTGGTGGCGGTGAGCTGGGGCTGGCCGGTCAAGCAACCGCCCGACCCAGCGGGCGCCACTCTGCACGTGGGTGCCTACTTCATGCAATGCGCCAGCGGACAAGCACCGAAGAATCCCGAGCCGGTGGTCCGCTACTCCGACCGCTATGTACACATCGGAGTGTGGGCTGAACCGCTGGGCGGCGCGCAGACCTGCCAGATGGGCGGAAGCGCTCCGCTGACGATCACGTTGGACGAGCCCATCGGCTCGCGAAAGCTGATCAAGGACATCCCCAGCCTCCGGTACTACGAGACCGGCTCCTGGGAGGTCGCCGAGCCGGTGGCTCCCACAAGCCGTACCGCTGTCGTCCTGGTGGGTGAACGCGGCTGCGAAGGCGTCTCGTTCGGCGCCGAGGTGAGGTACGAGGTGGTGCCCAACAGCCGACAAATCATGCTGCACGTGGAGGTCAAACCCGGGCCACAACACGACTGGATCTGTGGCGGACCCGACGCCGCCTACCGCTTGACCGTCGACCTCGGCGAACCACTCGGCGACCGCCACCTCGCCCATAGCGACTTCGAACCCAGCCGCTGAGCCGATACCGCCAGGTTCGGGCGCCTCATGGGGGAGACCAGCCACTGCAGGCGATACGGACAGGTCGCGTCCCTGGCAGTGTCGCTACGAGGGTGTGGAGTCCCCTTCCGCTTGTGCGGCCAGCCAGAGCTCTTCACGCCCGACCGACACGGCGATGTCCACCTCGTTGCCCTCCGGGTCGGCGAGTGTCCACCAGTCCGGTGCCTCGTCGTCGTATGCGATCCGTCCCCCCGCGGCCAGGGCTGCGTCGATGCGCGCTCGAGCCTGGTCGTCGGGTACGAAGACGTCGACGTGGATGCGGTTGCGCTGCCCCCGCCGGGCTTCGTCCGTTGTGTCTATCTGTTGGAAGAAGATCGGCAGATTGAGCCGGCGCGGGTCGTAGATGTCGGTAACTCCGAACTCGGACCGCGGGTCGTACTCGTAGCCGAGGAGAGCCCGCCAGAAAACCCGGACCGTGGGAATGTCGGCCGCGTCGATCCCGATCTGGACGAAGCGCAGGCGATCCGTGTCCGCGGTCAGCCCCATACCGCGCGCCGCCGTCTGGACCCGGCGTGCCAGGTCTTCGAAGCCATCCGCTTCCCACAGGTCCTTGCCGGAGTCGATCGTGACGCCGTCGGGGCGAAGGTCTACCAGGAGCGGCAGGCCTGCCTCGTCGGCCAGACCGGCTACCGCGACGGCCAGCTCGGCCGCCCGCGAGGGCGAGGCGATCGGGTAGAACGTCATCCCCCCGAACATGGCGCGCCAGTCGGCTGTCTCCGGTGCCTTCCCCAGCTCGTCGCTGGGGGCCGCCTGGATGATGTCCGCTTCGTTCCCCTCGGCATCGGCGAACGCAACCTCGTACGCACCACCGAGATGGCGGCCCCCAACCGCCTTGACGGCTTCGGCGGTGAGCGCCTCTGGACGAGCGATGTCGACGTGAATCCGGTTGCGCAGCGGACGCGGCTGATCCTGCTGCTGGAACCAGATCGCAGGGTCCCGCCGCAGCGCGTCCACGAGCTCGTCGTCGCCCAGCCGCTCGTACCCGAGAGCGGCGCTCCAGAACGGCATCACCGCAGGCTTGTCGAGCACGTCGATCGCGAGCTGCACGGTCTGCACCGCCGACGGATCGGCACGCAGGCCGAGGTCCTGAGCCGCCGCCGAGATCGCCCGAGCCAGCGCAACGTCAGCCGGGGTCAGGCCCGCGGCGTTGGGTGGGGCGATGCGCACATGGACCCCACCGGCACGCAGGTCCACATCCGGCAGGCGACCCGTGCCGCCGGTCAGTTCGGCGATCCGGTGAACCAGAGCCGCACCCGCCGTGTGCGACGGCGCGTCGAACCAGGTGCTCGCCCCGAACGCGAGAACTCGCCAGTCTTCGACGCCACCTGCCTGCTGGAACTGCTTAGCGGTGAGCCGCTCGTCGTCACTCATGACGGAAGGATGCCACTGGTCACCGACGGCCCGCCGTCCGGATGCGGACAGCGGAGTCCGGGCCATCGGGTCGCCAGGCCTCGTCGATCATGAGCGAGCGCACTCAGAGGTTCCCAATACAAGATCCACCGCTGGCCACCACACCTAGACCAGCGGTAGCCCGAGCTGTGTCGCGGCGTCATCGGCGCATGCTTCGGGTGACCTCGCGGTCGTGTCCACGTCCGCTGCGTAGCGCATGCCCTCGTGGATGTCCTTCGCCTGACGCACCGCCCAGCCAGTGGGACGAACCTCCGGCCGCGCCACCTCACGACTGGTCAACTCCGCATCTGAGCACCGAACGCCAACCATCCGGAAGTCGTACGGCTCGAAGATCCGGATGCAGGCGTCCCGGAGCCGTCTGTCTTCGTACGGGAGGGACCCATCGACGATCAGGTTGAATCCACACTCTGCCCACACGGCGATCGAGCGGTGGTACGCCAGCACGACGTCGGGCCCTGACAGCCCCAGAGCCGGCCAGCCCGGGTGCTCGGATGGGACAGCAGGGAAGGTTCGATCTGCCTCGGCGAACACCGCGGGGATGGCGAGTCGACGTTGAAGCGCCCTGGCGAGGCTCGACTTACCCGACGACGACGCACCGCTCAGCATGACCACAAGCGCACGTGAAGACCGCGCTGTCATCGACATTTCGGCACGCTGGCCCAGGTCGCCGGCTGTCATTGAGTGCCGTCCGGCGGGTTGTCGTGGAGGATGCGTTGGAAGAGACGGTTGTCGCTCCACTCACCGTGGATGTGGAGGTAGCCGCGCGCGGTACCGATCAGCTCGAAGCCGCATTTGTGCAGCACCCGCTGTGAGGCAGTGTTGGCGAGGAGAGTGCTCGCCTCGAGTCGGTGAAGGCCCAGCTGGGTTGCCTCGCCGACGACGAGTTCGCCATCGATCAGGTGCCAGCGCCGTACCGAAGGGTCGGAGAGCCGTTCGGCCTGGGCCTTCGCGGCGTAGAACTCCGTTGGGCGGTACCGCTCCCAGGGGCGCATGTGCTCGGGATTGCGGAGAAGCGCCTCGGCGACGGCTTCGGCGTCATCCGGCGTTGCCGGCTTGAGGCGTATGGAGGAGTCGACCACCCCGGTACGGTAGCTGACGCACGCGGACTCGCCGCGGAGCGAGGGATCGCCGACCGCCTTCGCGAAGGTCTCCTCCGTCGGGGATGATGCAGTGTGCCGCGCCCGCCACTTGGTATCGCTCGTGACGACTGCCCGTTCTGCGGAGTCGCCTGCGGGAGACTGGACGAAGGGACCATCGCCTACCGTGGTGAAGGCGGGCTGGCATTTCCGAGCCTGCACCAGCGCAGCGCGAATCGGGGTCACACTCTGGTCGTTCCTGTCGACCACATCGCCGACATCTACCGACTTTCTCCCGACGCTTGTTCCGACCTGCTCGGCGCCGTCGCCAAGGTTGCCCGCGCTGTCCGCGCCGCGTTCCAGGCCGACGGCATCACTGTGATGCAGCACAACGAGTACGCCGGCGGGC
This sequence comes from uncultured Actinomycetota bacterium, assembly GCA_963720325.1. Taxonomy (GTDB): domain Bacteria; phylum Actinomycetota; class Actinomycetes; order Propionibacteriales; family Actinopolymorphaceae; genus Thermasporomyces. The sequence continues at coordinate 439,786 of CAVRFE010000007.1, forward strand.
AGGACGTCTTCCACATCCACTTCCATGTCGTTCCACGCTTTGTCGGCGACGGCTTCTACCACGGCGAGGGGCGATGGCCGCTCGGACTCCAGGAGGTTTCCCTGCCGACTCGCCGCGAGCAGGCTCGAGCGGTCCACGCGCATCTCGATGCGCCGGATCCACCACACCCGAGGCAGGTTCACACTCCGACTGGAGGATCTTGACCACAGCGTCCTACACGGCCAGCACCCGCTGATTGACGTCTCGGCGGGAACTGTGACCTGGCTGGTGCCGGTTCACTCCTCGATGAAGTACTGCTCGGTGTGGGTGGGCCCGGGTGTGAGCACGGTGTAGGTGTCGATCATCTCGGCAGGGACGTTGTGGAAGGTCTTCTTGACGATTCCGTAGCCGTTGACCTCGAGCCCGACGCCGATCACCTGGAACTCCTGCTTGGCGATCTGCAGGATCTCCTTGATCAGCGCGAGCTGTCGGTCCTGGTCGGTGGTGCCGAGGATCTCGTCGTACAACTCCATCTGGCGCCGGTTGGCCGCGGGCGGCTCCTCGCCGGACTTCCCGCGGGTCACGTACCACTCGGCCCAGGGGATGGCGTACCTGGAACCGGTTGTCAGCGGGAAGAAGTAGAACGGTTCGAGGATGGTCGCCCGGGCGTTGAGACCGCCCTGGTCACCCTGCCACAGGACGGCATCGTGCTGGTTGGCCTCCACACGTTCGGTCCACAGCGCCCGGCTACGGGGTTGTGCCGTGACCTGGAGGCCGACCTCCTTCCAGTACGTCGCGAGCAACTGCGCGGTGTCGGCCCACTCGGGGCGTAGTTCGGAGCTGAACTCCAGCGAGAAGGTGATCGGCTTCCCGTCCGGCCGCAGTCGGCGGCCGCTGGAGTCGCGCGTCGCGAAGCCGGCACGGTCGAGAGCTTCGTTGGCCCGCTCTACGTCGAACTCCGTGTATTGCTTGGCCATCTCCTTGTCGAAGAGTTCCGACTCGGGCCGGGGCGCGGCCTGCCAGGGCTCGCCCTGCTTCTGGAACGCCGCGTCGATGATCTCCTGACGGTTGATCGCATGCGACAGACCGATGCGGAAGTCCTTGGTACCGAAGATCTTCCGCAGAACCGGGTCCTTGTGGGTGAGGTTGAGCTGGATCAGGGTGTGGTTCATCGAGCCGGTCCGCAGGTCGAAGAAGTCGTAACCACCCTTCTCCCGCCCAGCGGCCAGGACCGGCTTGTTCCGCAGGATGTTGAAGTGCCGTGCGTGCATGTCGATGTCACCGGCGACCGCCCGGGTGACCATGACCTCCACGTCGGCCACGACATCGAAGGCTACCCGGTCGATGTAGGGCAGTTGGCTGCCGCGCTGGTCGACCTTCCAGTAGTACGGGTTGCGTTCGGCGACGGCCCGGGTGCCGGTTCCGGTGGGACGGGTGAACCTCCACCCGTACAGCACGGGTAGATCGACGTTCAGGTAGGGGCTGGCCTTCGCCAGGAAGAGCTCGAACCAGTTCTCGAACCCTTCGTCAGCCGCGAGGGTGTCGATATCCGGATTGTGGTCGGGGTGGACCTGCTTGAGGTAGTGCTGGGGATGCCCGACGAGATACATGCCAAGAGCCGTGCACTGCCGCTGCAGGAAGAGGCCGTCCGCCTTGTCGAGTGTCAGCCGTACGGTGAGATCGTCGAGCTTCTCCGCCCGGGCTGGCCACGGCGGCAGCGGATAGAGCTCGGTGTTGTTGAGGACCTCGTTCTGGGCGAACACGATGTCGTCGGCGGTGAACAACTCGCCGTCGGACCACCGTGTACCCTTCCGCAGCGCGAACGTGTAGACCGTTCCGTTGTCGTTGGCCTCGAATCGCTCGGCGAGGTTGGGCAGCATCTCCTTCCACTCCGGGTCCCACCGCAGCAGGTAGTCGTAGAACAGGGTCCGGTTGGCCCAGGACGTGTCGGCACTGCCCTGGAGCATCGTGGTCCACGTACCGCCGTACCGCCCGATGCGTTCGACGGGCTCCACGACGACCGGCTTCGCCGGTAGCCGACGCGCGAGCGGAGGTAGCTTTCCCTCCTTGACCTGCTTTGCCAGCAACGGAGACTCGCGGGCATTCGCGCCGGTCCCGCGACCGCCGTCGTCACCCTTGCTGCCAGGTTCGGTGGCGAGCAGGTCGCATCCCGGAACGAGGGCGAGCAGACCAGCCATCCCACCCGCGCGCAGCAGATCCTTGCGGGTGATGGTGCGGCGTTGCTGACTTCCGGGTGTCATCGTGGCTCCTGCCTGGCGGTGGCTCCGGCACGACGAGACGCGTCGCAGTCGTCATACGTATGACCGACGACCCAACGTGGCACGAACCGATTTCGAAGGTCAAGACCGAACGTCGCGGTGGCCCCTGTCGGCCCCGTCCCTGCGGCGTCGCGGCTAGTGCCGCCACTCGTACGACAGGATGACGATGCCTGACTCGAGTGCCTGCCTGTCGACCAGGTCGGGCTTCGTGAGGGCGCGTTGCCGGTTCGGCACGATGTCCTTGCCTGGCTGGGCTTTGAGGGCGTTCGATCTGCGCCGGCACTTCGTCGTAGGTGCGGCGCCACATCAGGACCGCGTCGCCCCGATCCGGGTAGCCTACGGCCGACACCCACGCGACGGCGGCGTCGCAGGACGGACGGGCGAATCGGATGGCGCAGACCCACGATCTGGCGGTGTCGGGGGCCAGCCTGGTCAAGCGGTACACGTCGTGGGATCGCGGTGAACACCGGCGGGAATGGGCGGTGCTGAACCATCTGCAGGCTCACATGCCCGGCCTGGTGCCGGTTCCTCTGCATGCGGACCTGGACGCCGAACCGCCGAGCATCAGGATGAGCGTGCTTCCGGGTGAGCCGCTGCGGGGTGAGCTGACGCGGGCGCAGCTCGACGCCCTCGACGTCGCGCTTCGCGCGTTGTGGTCTGTTCCGGTGGGCGGTCTTCCGCCGCGGCGGTTCTGTCCAGCCGAGGCCTGGCAGTTGACCAGAACCCGCTTCGCAGTGTCGCGCCGGCCGGGCGGGATCGCCGGGGTTGCGTTCGACGCGGCAGGGGAGTTTCTCCGCGGCGCAGCACTGTCCGACGGGTCTGGGCAGGCACGCCAGGTCGTCGGGCACAGCGACCCGAACCTCGCCAACTACCTGTGGGATGGCGAGACGGTGCGCCTGGTGGACTTCGAGGACGCCGGACGCTCCGACGTGGCGTACGAGCTGGCGACACTGGTGGAGCACCTGTCGGCGCGCGGCACCGACTGGAAGAGGTTCCTTGCTCGGTTCGACGTGGACGCCGCGCGAGTGCTCGCGGCCCGCCGCTTGGCGGCGTCGCTCTGGCTGACAATGCTGCTGCCGGGCGGCGTGGCGGCGCGGCGCAACCCGCCCGACACTCTCGAACGCCAGGCGGAGCGTCTCCTGGCGCTGATGGCGTAGGCACGCCGAAAACTGCTACCCCCCGGGCCGGTCGGGGTCCTAGGGTTCCGTCGTGGACCTACCAGAACGCTACGTGCGGCTCTGCCTGCGGGTAGGTCGCCACATCGACTGGTTCGTCGACGCGTACATCGGGCCGGGGGAGTGGGCCGAGGCCGTCGCCGCCGAGGACCTCGTCGAGCCGGCGCATCTCCGGCAGGAGGTCCAGTTCCTTTCGGACAGCCTCCGCGGTGCCGATCTCGAGGACGACCGGACCCGTTGGTTGCGGGGGCAGCTGCGGGCGATCAACTGCGTCACCGCGCGACTCTGCGGCGAGGAGATGGCCTGGGCGGACGAGGTCGACCGGTGTCTTGGCGTGCGTCCGACGCGGACCGACACCACCGTGGTCGAGGACGTTCACCGGCGCCTGGACGCGGCCCTGCCCGGCAGCGGCAGTGTGCGCGAGCGTTACATCGCGTGGGACGCGAACAACGCGGTGCCCCGCGAGCAGCTCATCCCCGCCCTCGACCGTCTGAAGGGAGTCCTCGGTCCGCGGGCGCATGCGCTGACGCAGATGCCCGCCGAGGAGTCCGTCGCGTACGAGCTCGTCTCGGGCGTGCCGTGGATCGCGTACAACTTCTACCAGGGGCACTACCACAGCAGCGTCGAGGTCAACGCGGATCTCCCCACCTCCGTGGTGCTCCTGGCCAGCCTGGCGGCACACGAGGTGTATCCCGGACATCACACCGAGCGGGTGGTGAAGGAACGGCACCTGTACGGAGATCTCGGACGGGTGGAGACAAGCGTGGTGATCACCCCGTCGCCGGAGTCCGTCATCTCCGAAGGTCTTGCGCTGAACGCGCTGGAGGCGGCGCTCGGGCCGAGACCGTTCGACGTGGTGGCGGACGTCCTGGCCGACATGGTCCCGAGGTTCGATCCGGTCGAGGCCCACGAGGTGCACGAGGCGGAGATCGGGTTGTACGCGACCGTCACCAACGCCGCCTTCATGTTGTACGAGGAGGCTGCGGCGACCGAGGACGTGGGGAAGTACCTGCGCACCTGGGGGCTCGAGCCCGATGACAAGGCCGCTCGGACAGTTGCGTTCGTGACCGATCCTTCGTCACGCGCCTACGTGTCGGCCTATCCGGACGGTCGGCGGTTGTGCAGAGAGTTCATCGAACGTGGCCCCGGCCACTTCACCAGGCTCCTGACCGAGCAGCTCACCACCGCCGACCTGCTGCCTATGACCCGACCTGGGCATGATGAACCCGGTGAAAACCTCCCGTCTTGAGGTGCCCGAGCCGCTGGCGGCGTCCCTCGGCACGCACTTCGGTGCCGCCGGCCGGGCGTGGGTCGCGGCGCTGCCGGCCCTGGCCGCGGACCACCTGGACCGCTGGGACCTTCGTCCGGACGGGCCGCCAGACCACGGCACGGTCGCGCTCGTGCTGCCCGTATGCCGTGCCGACGGCACGCCCGCAGCACTCAAGCTCCAGCCGGTCAACGAGGAGTCGCGTGACGAACCCGTAGCCCTGCAGACCTGGGGCGGTCACGGCGCCGTGCGCCTCCTGGCGGTCGGCGCTGACCCGAGTTCGATGCTGCTCGAACGTCTGGACCCCGGCCGCGCACTCGCCAGGGTCCGCGACGAGCAGTCCGCCGTACAGATCCTGGTCGAGCTTCTGGCGCGACTGACCGCTGTCCCCGCCCCCAAGGGCCTCCGCCGGCTCGCAGACATCGCAGCAGGGATGGTTCACCAGGTCCCGAGGGCGCTTCGCCAGCTGTCCGATCCGGCCGAGCGTCGGCAGGTGCAGACGTGGGCAGGCATGGTCGAGGAGATGCTCCCGGAGGCTGGTGACCGGCTCCTGCACTGGGATCTGCACTACGACAACATCCTCGCGCCGTACGACGCCGAACGGAGGGAACCCTGGCTGGCCATCGACCCCAACCCACTCGCCGGTGACCCATGCTTCGAACTTCTTCCTGCGCTTCACAACCGCTGGGACGAGATGGTGGCAACGGGTGATCTCACGAGAGCGTTGCGACGGCGCTTCGACCAGATGACGGAGGTCCTTGGCCTGGAGCGGCAGCGGGCCACCGGATGGACCGTTGGACGCGTTCTGCAGAACGTGCTGTGGGACGTCGAGGCAGGACAGACGAGACTGCAGCCAGGCGCCAGGGAAGTCGTTCGCGCGGTAGGTGGCGAGCCGTCGTGATCGCGGTCCGGGCCGTCAGCCGTCTCCGGCGAGGAGCTCGTCGTAGGCGCGGACCAGTGTCTTCGGAGCCTTCCACCGCCACGCGTCGGTGACCAGTTCTGCCACGATCGTCGGGCTCATCGCCGCGAAGGTGACATGAACCGCGGCGAGCCGCTGGCCGAACCACTCCTCCCGGCACCACTGCGGCCGTTCCGCGACCGCCGCGCGGATCGCCTCGTCTCCGGGCATGAGGTTGACGCTGTCCTGGTCGAGCATGCTCGCAAACCTGCGGCCTCGGACCCGGAACGCCGGAAGGCCGCCGTGCTCGTACTCGGTGACGCCGGGCAGGCCCAACGCGATCTGCCGTACGTGGTCGGCATCCATCCCGCCACGGTACTCAGGTGCACCGGACGAACCCATCCGGACGTCGAACCCATCACGACAAGGGGCGCCGCCCGCCAGATCGTCAGCCGCGCCGCACCATGTGGACGAGGTACTCCTTGCGGTTGAGCGGGTTGAAATCGGTGCGGGCACGGGTCGGGGTCGCGCCGCCCGCCGGTTGGTAGCGCTCGAACGCCGACTCCAACACGCCCTCTCCTCGGGTCAGGCCCGGCAGCTGTTGCTCCAGCTCGTAGACCTTCGCCGCCGGGATCTCGCCCTCCAGGACGGAGGACGCACCCTCCAGGTTCGGCGTGTGGGGAATGGCACCCAACCGCGACAGCGCCGCGAGCACCGGTCCGAAGGTGTCCGCCGGCGTCTCGAGCCGGAAGTGGTGCAGGGGCTCGTACACCCGAACCCCCGCCTGCTTCAGCGCGCTCATCAGGACCAGCGGCGTCAGGTGGCGGAAGTCTCCGGCCGAGCTCGACCACTTGCTCCACCCGTACGGTGGCGGTGGCGTGTAGCCCGAGTGGGTGATGGTGACCGTGCAGTCGGTGACCTGCCATCCATGCAGGCCCTGGCGCAGCGTCTGGTGAACGGTCTCCTCGACCGCCTTCAGGAAGGAGTACGGCAGCGAACCCAGCTCGATCTCCAGCCGGAACTGCACCCCGGAGTCCTCGGGCGCGGGATCGATCCGCAGCCCGACCGTGGCGTTGAACGGGTTGGACTCCTCGCTCATGAACTCGGCGTCGGAGCCCGAGCCGACCGGTCGTTCGATGCAGACCGTCGTGGTCTCGCGGAAGGTCACGTCGATGCCGTAATCAGTGGCGAGGGTTGCCTGGATGACCTCCTTCTGCACCTCGCCGTACAAGGAGACGTAGATCTCCTGCTGTACGTCGTCCTGTCGCAGGTTGATCAGCGGATCCTGCTCGGCGAGTTGGGCGAGCGCCACGTGCAGCGCGCCGTTGTCCCGCATCCGGGTGGGGACGATGACGGTCTCCAGGGTCGGGGGAGCGAAGTACTGCTTCCTGGTCGAGCTTCCGGTCACACCGACCGTGTCCCCGATCTGGATGTCGTGGAGCCCTCTGAGGCTGGCGATCTGCCCGGCCGAGACTGCGTCGCGCGGGGTGGCCGTGCCTTGGTCGAAGACGTTGATCGCAGTGACCTTCGCCTCACCGCTCTGACCGAAACGCACCTTGTCGCGAAGGTGGATGGTTCCGGCGAACATCCTGACGTAGGCGAGTCTTTCTCCCGCCGTGCCGCGTTCGACCTTGAAGACCGAGCCGGACACCGGGGCGTCGGCGTCCCCGCGGCAGGACGGGAGGAGTTCGGTGATGCCGGTGGTCAGGGCATCCACGCCCGCACCGGTGATCGCGGAGCCGAAGTACACCGGATGCACGAGGGACTTCGCGGTCTGGACCGCCAACTCACCGCGCAGGTCGCGGTCGGACACCGAGGCCTCGTCATCGACGTAGGCGGCCAGGATCTCGTCGTCGTTTTCGGACAGCAGGTCGACCAGGCCGGAACGAAGGCCGACCGCGTTCTCACCGTGCGGATGGAAGCTCGCGTCCCGGGTTCCGAGCCCGCGGGTGCCACCCATCGGGATGATCGCGGGGGTGAGCTTGTCCGCAATGGCCTGCAGGACCCGGTCCCGGTCGGCACCGCCGCGGTCGATCTTGTTCACGAACAACAAGGTGGGGATGCGGAGCCGTTGCAAGGTGCGCATCAGCACCCTGGTCTGGGCCTGGACGCCTTCGACGGCCGAGATCACCAGGACCGCGCCGTCGAGCACGCTCAGCACGCGTTCGACCTCGGCGATGAAGTCCGGGTGGCCGGGGGTGTCGATCAGGTTGACCGTGACTCCGCCGACGACGAACGACACCACCGCGGACTTGATCGTGATGCCGCGCTGGCGTTCCAGTGCAAGGGAGTCGGTCTGGGTGTTGCCGTGGTCGACGCTGCCGATCTCGTCGATGACACCGGCGGCGAACAGCAGCCGCTCGGTCAGGCTTGTCTTACCGGCGTCGACATGGGCCAAGATCCCCAGGTTCAGCGTGCGTTCCAAGCGTCATGTCCTCTACAAAGGCGATGGTTACTCGCTGGATAGACATGGACGCTGGACGCATTTGGATCACCCCGGGGCTGCTCGGTTGCTGTCGCGAGTGAACCAGATGGTCCTCCGGCGGGCAACTGCATTGGGCCAGCTGACTGGCCGGCGTTCTGGCCATTGCTGAAGGACATGGGCACCGATGACGAGGAACCCACGGCCCGGGTGCGCTATGCGAGTCTGCTGCCGGACCCGCGGTGGGGTGTCCTCGGCGCCACCGACGGCGAGCGTCTCCTCGGCTACGCGGCGGTGCAGGACTACGGCCCGCACCTGCGCCTCGGTGACCTGCACCGGATCGCGCGCCTGCACGACCTGTACGTCCACCCCGACCACCGTCGACGGGGTACGGGAAAGGCCCTGATGGACACTGCCGCCGCCTGGGCCGCGACGCGGGTGCGGTGTCTGGAGTGGCCCGCCGGATCTGCCTGAGGCGGATCCACCGCCGCGTCGCCCAGGTGCCCGGCTTCGGCCGCACGTCGAACCACCGCAAGACTGGCCAAGCGCCCGCGGCCGGAGCGACGCGCCGCGTACGGTGTGCGAATGCCCGCACTGCGCCGCAGTCACCTGACCGCTCTGGTCGCGGCGTTCGCGGTGCTGGCGGGCCTGGTCGCCTGGCACACGCAGCAGAGCCCGCCCGGTTACCGGGTCGACGACGCGATGGTCACCGTTCTCAGCGGACCGGGTCGCGATCAGCCCCTTCGGCTCGATACTCGCCTCTACCTGCCGGAGACGGCCACGCCGGACAGGCCGGCGCCGGCGGTGCTGCTCGGCCACGGCTTCGGTGGGACCAAACACAGCGTCGCCGCGCAGGCGCGCGATCTCGCCACCCGCGGCTACGTCGTCCTCGCCTGGACGGCTCGTGGCTTCGGCCGCTCCGGTGGCCGCATCCACCTCGCCAGTCCCGACTACGAGGTCAACGACGCCCGCGGCCTCCTGGACTGGCTGGCCACCCGACCGGAGGTCCGCCTGGACAGGGTGGGCGATCCCCGGGTCGGCGTCGTCGGGGCGTCGTACGGAGGTGCGCTGGCGTTGCTGGTCGCCGGCCACGACCGTCGGGTCGACGCGATCGTGCCCCAGGCCACCTGGAACGATCTCGCCACCTCGTTGTTCCCGGAGTCGACCGGACAGGGACCGGCGGCCGGCGTCTTCAAGCAGGACTGGGCGGGCTGGTTGTTCGCCGCCGGAAGTAGCTCGGGCCGGGGCCAACCCGGGTGCGGGCGGTTCGCCACCGACATCTGCCGGATGTACCAGCGGGCAGTCCTCGCCGGGCAGTCCGACAGCGCCACGGTCCGGATGTTGCGACATTCGAGTCCCGCCGAAGTGCTGGGCCGGATCACCGCGCCCACGCTGCTCGTGCAGGGCACCGCGGACACTCTCTTCCCTCTCTCCGAGGCGGAGGCGAATGCCACCGGGATCGCCGCCACCGGTACCCGGGTGCGGGTGCTGTGGTATTCGGGCGGGCACGACGGCGGACCTGGGTCGGACCTGGACCAGCGGCGGATCGAACGGGCGACCGTGGGGTGGCTCGACCGCCACCTCCTCGGGACTGGGACCGGACCTGTCGGTTCGTTCGCGTACAGCCGGGTGACCGGCGCTGAGAGCGGCGGGACGGGCAGCGTGCGCACCCTCGGGTTGTTCGCGTGGGCGTACCCCCACCTCGACGGTGACCAGCCCGTCCGGGAGGTGCCCCTCGCCGGGCACGCGGAGCCGCTGCACAACCCGCCGTCGGGAACGCCCGCCGCCGTGTCATCGGTGCCCGGGCTCGGAGCGGTGGCCGCCAACGTCATCGCCAGATCGCTGGCGTTCGACATTGCGGACCAGAGCGTTTCCTACGACTCGGGGCCGCTCTCGGGCAGCCTCGACGTGACGGGTTCACCGACCGTGCGGATCGTCGCCGCCTCACGAAGCGGCAGCGCGGTCTTGTTCGTCAAGTTGTACGACGTCGCCCCCGACGGGACCGTCACGCTGCCGGGTGGGGGAGTCGCCCCGGTCCGGTTGACCGGCCTCCCCGCCACGATCGACCGGGCCAAACCGCAGACAGTGACCCTGCCCGGCATCGTGCACCGGTTCGCCGCCGGCCACCGCATCCGGGTCACCCTCGCCACCTCCGACCAGGCGTACGCCGGACCGCCCGCTCCCGCGGTCTACGCCGCCGGACTGGCGCACGGCCCACAGAACGCCGCGGGTGCCGGTGGCACGGTTCGGCTGCCACAGGTCACCGCCCGTACCACGGGTGACCCGAGCCGGATCTGGTTCGCGATCCTCGGCGGACTCGCGTGCGCCCTGGCACTCGGCGCCCTCGCCGGATGGGCCGTTCCGCGTCGGCTCTCTCGTCGCCGGGCCGGGTCGGCGGTCGAGGAGTACGTCGACACGCCGTTGGTCGTACGCGGTCTCGGCAAGGCGTACGGGTCCGAGCTCACCGCGTTGGCGGACGTGGACCTGGTGGTGAGACGCGGCGAGGTCGTCGGCCTGCTCGGACCCAACGGTGCCGGAAAGACCACCTGCCTGCGCATCATCCTCGGACTCATCCGCCCGACCGCGGGCGAAGTTCTGGTCTTCGGGCACCCGATGTCGGCAGGCGCGCCCGCGCTGTCCCGGGTCGGGGCACTGGTGGACGGCCCGGGACTCCTCGCCCATCGGACGGGGCGGGAGAACCTCGCGGCGTACTGGCAGGCGACCGGCAGGCCGGCGGCGGACGCTCGGATCGACGACGTGCTGGCGGTCGCGGCACTGGGCCCAGCGCTCGACCGAAACGTCCGGACGTACAGCCGAGGCATGAAACAGCGGCTCGCGATTGCGCAGGCCATGCTCGGGATGCCTGACCTGCTCCTCCTGGACGAACCCACCGAAGGACTGGATCCGCCCCAGATCGCCGCCTTGCGCGGCGTGCTCCGGCGCTACGCCGCGGGAGGTCGGTGCGTCCTCCTGTCCAGCCACCTGCTGTCCGAGGTCGAGCAGACCTGCACCCATGTCGTCGTCCTGCACCACGGCCGCCGGGTCGTCGCCGGTCGGGTCGCGGACATCGTCGGCGACTCGTCCTCGGTGATCGTCGACGTCGACGACATGGAACGCGCCGAGTCGGTGATCGACGGCCTGGATGTCCGGTCCGTGTCCCGCCACGACGGCGGCCTGGTGGTCGACCTGGCCGGGGTGGCCCGCAGCGAGCTCGTCCGCAGCCTGGTCACGGGTGGTGTCGGGGTCGCACGGGTGGCGCCGCGGCAGCGGCTGGAGGACGCGTTCCTGAGCTACGTCGGCGAGCACGGGATCACGCAACCCCACCGCGACATCACCGAGCCGGAACCGAACGAACGCGAGGACAGGTGAGCGCGCCATGACGGACTCGCCGTCCGCGGCTCTGCCCGCCATCGACGGCAGTGCTCCCGGCTACCGCGCCGGATCCACGCTGCGGATCCGCGCGGAGATCCGCCGACAGCTGCTACGTCGCCGCACCTGGCTGGCGTTCGGGCTGGCAGTCGGTCTACCTCTCGTCCTGGTCGGCGCGTTCACCTTCGGTAGCAGTGACACCAGCGCCGTCGGGGGACCCGCGGACGCCATGGGTCCGGTCGGCCCGATCGGCGCCGGAGCGGGCGGTTCGTTCAGCGACCTTGCCGCAACCGGCGCGGCCAACTTCACGGTGTTCACCCTGTCGGTGTCGGCAGCCTTCCTGCTGGTGGTGGTCGTGGCTCTGCTGTGTGGAGACGCCATCGCGAGCGAGGCTGCCTGGGGGAGCCTGCGCTACCTGCTGGCCATCCCCGTGCCGAGAGGGCGGCTGTTGGCGGTCAAGGTCACCGTCGGCCTGCTGTCCTCCGCACTTGCCCTGGTGATCCTGACGGTGACCTCGCTGCTCGCGGGATGGGTGGCGTTCGGCTGGGGAACGCTCCGCACCCCACGGGGAGACGATCTGGCGACCGGCGAGTCGCTGCTGCGGATCGGTGTCATGGTCGGCTACCTGTTCGTCAGCCTGCTCGTCGTCGCCGCGCTTGCGTGCTGGCTGTCGACGAGCACCGCGACCCCGCTGGCCGCGGTCGGTGGCTGCGTGGTGACGATGATCGTCGCCGGCATCCTCGACCAGGTCGGCAGGCTCGGCGACCTGCGCACCGTGCTGCCGATGCACTACGCCGACGCGTGGCAGAGCCTGTTCGTCGACCCCGTGCAACTGGTCGGGATGGCGAAGGGCGGGGTGTCCGCGCTGGTGTACGCCGGGCTGTTCTTCGGGTGCGCGTGGTGGACCTTCTTGCGCAAGGACGTCCTGTCCTAGGGTCCGGCCACTCTCACGAAGCGTGGTGCGGGCGAGTCTGCCGGTGGCCGGGCGGGGCCTTTGCCGGGCCGTCGCTGACGTCGAGTACGAACCGCTGCGCAGGGCTGAGCCGGTCGTACGTCTCGTCCCGCAGGTAGGCCTGCTGGTCGAGCTGTTGGGGGAGCGTTCGCCAGCAGAAGTACGAGTGCATCGCCCGCCGCGGCGCCGCCGACCGGTTGAGCGTGCCGCCATGCCACAGGTGACTGTTGAACACCACGACCGTGCCGGCGGGTCCGATCACCTGCACCTGGTCGGGGTGGTCCGCGCTCGGGTCGGCCATCGCCTCGGCTGGCCGTTCGCCGCTGCGGTGCGAGCCCGGCACCACCCGGGTCGCGCCGTTCTCGGCGGTGAAGTCGTCGAGGAGCCAGATCGAGTTGCAGACGCGGTAGTCACCGGCCTGGACCGGCTCGCCGAAGTCGGCGTGCAGGGCCTGGTGTCCCTGGCCGGGATGGGCGGCCCGGCTGTTCAGCGACGACAGCCTGAACTCCCCGAGTACGTGGCGGATACCGGCCAGGACCCGTGGATGGCTGAAGCAGGCCTCGAACATCGGGTCCTTGTTGACCAGATCGGCCAGCCGGTCCGTTCCCGTCTCCTGGTGCACCTCGAGACCGGCCGCCGCACCTTCGGCAGCGGTCAGCTCGGCCAGCCGCTGGTTGAACGCGGCGACCTCGGCGGGGCTGAGGATGTCGTACAGCGGGAGGAACCCGTCCCGGTCGAGTTGTGCCTTCTCCGCCGCCGAGAGCATGTCGTCGGCCACGCCGAGGTCTGCCAGCGCCTTCTGCATGTCCATGCCGAACGTCCTTCCGGATACGTCGTTCGTTGTGCGGGCGCTAGGTGAGTCGCGACCGCGCGGTGTAGGTGCTGGGTGGCACGCCGTGGGTGCGGCGGAAGATGCGGGAGAAGTACGAGGGGTCGTCGAAGCCGACGGCCCTTGCCGCCTGCGCCACCGAGGCGTTGGTCGTGCGCAGCAGGTCCCGGGCGGCCGACATCCGCCGGGCGGTGAGCCACTGCCCGACGGCGCGCCCGGTGTGGTGGCGGAACAGGCGCTCGGCCGTCGACTCACTGATCCCTCCGGCCGCGGCGATCTGGCCGATGGTCAGGGGACGGCGCAGGTGACTCGTGATGTATTCCTGCATCCGGGCAAGTCTCGGCGGTACGTCGGAGGCCGGTGGCGTCGGCCTGGCGAGCGCCGACCGAAGCTCGTTGACGACGAGCACGGCCAGGGCGCGCAGGCTCGCGCTGTCCGGGCGGCCGTGCTGGACGTGGTCGACGGTCAGGTTGGCGATGCTCACCAGGCGGTCTCCGGGCGGAGCCTCGCGATGGATCAGGCCGCGCAGATCTGGCCAGTCGACGTCACGCCGGTACGCGACCCCGGCCAGCCGGTCGCCGCGGCCGTGGGCGGCATGGAGCTGGACGGGGATGGCCGGATCGTGCCACGGGATGAGATGGATGGTGCTGGCCATGAACGGATCCTGGCTGTCGGCCCGGTAGGTCACCGTGTGCTGCCAGGGCAGGAAGACACAGGTCGACGGGGTGAGGTCGACCGTCCGACCCCCGCTCTGGACCGATCCGGTCCCGGCCTTGCCCAGGATCAGCGCGCGGCTCTCGACGTGGCGGTTGGTGATGACCTCGCCGGGAGCGAACTGGAAGTGGTTGGCCCAGACGACGACCGCGCCACTCGGCTGCGCCGCGGTGGAGCTGACTGGATAGTCCATGAATTGAGTGTCTTCGATCTGGCCGCCGGACCGGGCGGATCCTAGTGTCCAGTAGGTGACCACTTTTGCCACCTTGGCCGTGTCACCGCCTGAGCCGCCGTTTCGACGGGAGGATGCTGCCGGATGAAGATTGGCTGCAACACCGTGTTGTTCGCGTCCGTCGACCTGGAGACGGCGCTTTCCCATGTCGCGTTCGCCGGCTACGACTACGTCGAGTTGGCCGCGATCAAGGGCATGTGCGAGCACCTCACCCCTGACCTCGGCGCCGAGGAGACCCGTAAGGTCACCGCGCTCCTGGCCGAACACGGACTGACCGCCACGGCCATCGAGGCCGCCACCACCGACCGCGACCGGCTGCGAGGCGTCTTCGACGTCGCGCAGCGGCTAGGTATCCCGGTCGTCAACATCGGCTCGGGAGGCACCACCGACGACGAGGACTCGACCAAGCAGGCGATCGAGCACATCGCCGGGCTGGCCGATCTCGCCGCGGAGCACAGTCTCACGCTCGCTGTCAAACCCCATGTCGGCCAGGCGATCTACAACGGCCGCACGGCTCTGCGTCTGATGGACGAGATCACCAACCCCGCGTTGGGGTTGAACTTCGACCCGAGCCATCTCTACCGCGCCGACGAGCAGCCCGAGGACATCGTGCACACCTGGGGTGCGCGGATCGTGACATCCCACTTCCGCGACTGTGGCAGCCGCGAACGGGCCGTCGGGCCGCCGGAGTCACAGATCCCCGGGCGCGGAAGTGTCGACATCCCGGCGACCCTGCGCGCGTTCAGCCAGATCGGGTACGCCGGCCCGCTCAACCTCGAGGTCATCGGCGCGGCGTCGTACAGCCTGGCGCAGGCCTCCAGCATCGCCGCGGAGACTCGCGGTTACCTGCGGCGCTGCGTGGCCGAACTCGCCGCCTGAAGCCGCCACGGCCGGATCGCTGACGAAGTCTGGAGGATCGAGCATGCTACGAGTCGCCGTCGTGGGGCTGGGCGGTATCGGCAAGACCCACACCCGTTGCTACACCGAGAACCCCAACGCCACTCTCGTGGCGCTGTGCGACCTGCAGCCGGAACGTGTCGACCCGGTGGCCGAGCAGTACGGCCTCCCCGCGTACCACAGCATCGACAAGCTGCTGGCCGCCGAGCAGATCGATGCGGTCAGCGTCGCGACCGCGGGACCGGAGAACGGCGGCCACCACTACGAGCCGGTCGTCCAGCTGATCGAGGCGGGCAAGCACGTCCTGGTGGAGAAGCCGATCTCCAACGACATCAGTCAGGCGCGGGACATGGTCCGTCTCGCCAAGGAACGCGGCGTGCTGCTCGGCGTCAACCTCAACCACCGTTTCACCCCGGCCGCCGAACGGGCGAAGAAGCTGCAGGACGACGGCGAGCTGGGAGACGTGCTGTTCGCCAACATGGCCTTGTGGATCAACAATCCCAACGAGAGCTCGCCCTGGTTCCACCTGCGGGCGCTGCACCCGCACTCCATCGACGTGATGCGGTACTTCGCGGGACCGATCACGAAGGTCCAGGCGTTCCTGCACAAAGGGCCGGGCCGCAGCATCTGGTCCAACGCCTCGATCAACGTCCAGTTCGAAAGTGGTGCGGTCGGGCATCTCACCGGTAGCTACGACGCGAGCCGGCACCATCCCATCGAGCGCTGCGAGGTCGCCGGGAGCAAGGGACGCTTCGTGATCGAGAACGTCTTCCAACGGCTGGAGTTCTTTCCCCGGGAGTCGCCGGAGAAGCTGGTGGTGGACAACCCGATCATGGGCGGGATGGAGGGATTCGGCCAGACCTTCACCCGCCGCATCGACAGGTTCGTCGAGCAGGTCTCGGCGGGCGGCCCGCTCGACGCCTCCGGCGCGGACGGCTTGGCCGCGCAGGAGGTCATCGAGGCCGCGATCCGGTCGTTTGAGGGCAACTCCGTCGAGGAGGTCGCCGGATGACGGCCGCATCGACCAGGCCCAACATCGTCCTGATCGCCCTGGACACCCAGCGGGCCGACCACCTGGGGTGCTACGGCTACGAGCGCGACACCAGCCCGAACCTGGACGCCCTTGCCAACGAGGGAGTCGTCTTCGAGCGCTGCTACGCACCCAACATCCCCACCCACCCGAGCTTCACCACGTTGTACTCGGGCAAGGAAGCCGTCACCCACGACATCGTCAACATCGGTGGCGGGGTGCCGATCAAGGACGGCATCAAGCTGCTGCCGGAGATCCTGGCCGACAACGGATATGCGACCGCGGCCGTCGACAACATGGGTCGGCACTTCGACCGTGGCTTCGAGCAGTACCACACCTACCAGTGGGACCGATCCGACCCGACCGTCCTGCGCAAGGCCGAGACCGTCACCGAGCTGGCGTTGCCCGTCATCGACGGTCTCAAAGGCCAGGACCGCCCGTTCTTCTGCTTCCTGCACTATTGGGACCCGCACACGCCGTACCTCCCGCCGCCGGGGTACGAGGACCTCTACGTCGACGGGGGAAGCGACCCGTACGACCCGGAGAACCACAGCATGGACGAGGCCTGGAGCTGGGAACCGTTCAAGTGGTACTTCCACGACTGGATGCCCGGCGTCACCAACGCGGAGTACGTCGTCAACCTGTACGACGGTGAGATCCGGTACATGGACCACCACCTGGCGCGGGTGTTCGAGGCGCTCGCACCCGTACGTGACAACACCATCGTCGTCATCACCGCCGACCACGGTGAGATCCTCAACGAGCAGCTCGGCTACTTCGACCACCACGGCCTGTACGAGCCGAACGTGCACATCCCGCTGATCATGTCCTGGCCGGGCACACTGCCCGCGGGGCGTCGCGTGCCTGGCATGGTCCAGAACCTCGACGTCGCCCAGACGCTGCTCGACCTCACAGGCATCCAACAGTCGTACGACATGGAGGGCCTCAGCCTGCTGCCGGCGGTCTACGGTGTCCGCGACCGGAACTACTCGGAGGTGTTCTTCTCCGAGGCGACCTGGCAGGTCAAACGGGCGGTTCGGACCGACCGGTGGAAGTTCATCCGGTCGATCGAACCCGATCCGCACGGCCGGCCGGAGCGGGAGCTGTTCGACCTGGAGGCCGACCCGCTGGAGCAGACCAACCTGGCCGCGGATCACCCGGAGACGGTGGCCGATCTCGAAGGGCGCCTGGATGCCTGGATCGCCCGACGCCTCGTCGAGACCGGTCGCGACTCCGACCCCGTGGCTGACCAGGGAGCGTGCGCGTCGAGCATCGGCCAGCCGAAGCCGGACGAGCGCGTCGGCGCGGGCGCGGTTCCGCTGCACCGACGCGGAGCGGGCACGGCCGCCGGCATCCCCGACCCGAGCGAGCTCAATGCTGGCTAGGACAATGCGGGCTAGGACCTAGTGTCGCGGGCACAGGCGTTCGGCGGGCGTCCTGACATCGTGGTCGTCGCCGTCGACACGTTGCGCCCCGATCACCTCGGCTGCTACGGCTATCCGCTGTCGACCTCGCCCTCGATTGACGCGCTGGCCCAGGAGTCGGTGGTGTTCGACCGCGCGTTCGCGGCGGGCATTCCCACCACGCCGTCGTTCACGACGATGCTGTCGGGCCTGCACCCTCTCCGCCACGGCGTCGTCAGTCACGTAGGCCGCCGCCTGCTCGACGAGGACGTCCTGCTCCTTCCCCAGTTGGCGAAAGCGGCCGGCTATGTCACGGTCGCCTGCGACAACATGGTCGTGCAGGGCGGTGGTCGGGGTACCTGGTTCGCCCGCGGATACGACCACTACTCGGGCTTCCTCTACGCCCCTAACGCCGACCAGAGCACCCAGATCACCGACCGGGCGCTCGCGTTGTCGGGGGTGGAGCGCGACCGTCCACTGCTGATGTTCCTGCACTACTGGGATCCGCACACGCCGTACGGTCCGCTGCCGCCGTACGACACCATGCACTACACGCCGGGTTCCGGCGAGGTGGACATGGCAGACGTGCACGCCATCCACCCGGACTACTATGACGCGTTTCTCGCCGACATGGACCTCGCGCATCCCGACGACTACGCCTACGTCCTGGCGCAGTACGACGGGGAGATCAGCCAGGTCGACGCCCAGATCGGCCGCCTGCTCGACGGTCTGCGCCGGGGCGGCCGCTGGGACGACACCGTGGTCGTCCTCGTCTCCGACCACGGCGAGTGCTTCGGCGAGGGCGGGCTCTACTTCGACCACCATGGCCTCCACGACGCTGTGACGCGCGTCGCCCTGATGGTGCGGGCACCCGGAACCCGGGCGTCACGGGTGGAATCCCTTGTCTCGCACGAGGATCTGCTGCCGACGCTGTGCGATCTCGCAGACCTGCCGCTACCGGACTACCCGCTTACCGGCCACAGCCTGTTGTCCGTGTTGCAGGGCGATCGGACGGGCGTACGGGCATCGGTGGTTTCCACGGAATGCTCGCGGCAGGCCTCGGTGGCGTGGCGCAGTGAGGACGAGAAGCTCATCGTGCCGGTGACGTCGGACGCCGGCGGCCAGCCGATCCCGGACCTGTACGGACGGCCGAGGTCCGCGGCACCGATGTTCTTCGACCTTCGCGAGGATCCGTACGAGCGCAGGGATGTCGCGTCGGTACGTCCGGACCGCGTCGCGGAGCTGCAGGCGGAGCTCGACGCGTGGGTGGCCGGGGCGCTGGCCGACGCCGGCGGGCCCGACCCGATCCGAACCCAGGGCCTGAGCCTGCCGTACGACGTGTTCATGGAGCGTCGACGTCGGCGTCGTCCGTCGACCGATCGCGCCGTTCGGTCGTCCTGACTGGATCGTCCAGGTCGCGCCCACCCGACCTGATCTGCCGCGTCGTCACGGCCAACAACAGCACCGCGAGTCCGGCGAACAGGGCGTTGCCGGTCATGGCGCGAGGATCCGTCCGGCCGCCACGATCACGACCACCCCGAGGACGGCGAGGATGAGGTTGGCGAAGAGCTCGTAGCCGGCGAGGAAGTCGACCCGGCTGACCACGAGCCGGTTGTAGAGGTTGAGGAAGATCCCGAAGAACGGCTGCCGGGCCACGTGATCGATCGCGCCGCTGACGCCCTGGAGGATCATCAGGAGGCCGAGCAGCTGGACTGGTGTGCGCATGGGACCGACGCTAGAAACTGGGCGCTTTCGCGTGAATCGGTCATCCGGATCTGGCGCGGTGACCCGTGTAGTGGGTTCTGGGCGACCGGCCCGACGAAAGTACCTGTTGGCCCGACTTCGGTATCGCCTCGGCGTCGCGGGTGTCGTGGCCTGCCCGGCGGCCCGTAGGCTCCGTTCGAGAATGAGGTCTTCTGAAGCAGCGGTGGCGAAGCCACGGCGCACCGGCCGGGACTGGGTGGTCGACACCGCCCTGTTCCTGCTGGCGGCGTCCTACGTCGTGGTGATGTCCGATGCTCGCCTCGACACGCTGCCGCAACCGCAGTGGTTGTACGACGTCGACCAGATCGTCGGCGCGCTGGGATGTGCCGCGCTGTGGCTACGACGTCGCTGGCCGGTTGCGCTCGCCGTGGTGCTGGTGGCGTTGTCGACGTTCTCGGAGTTCGTGGCCGGGGCGATGGTCGTCTCGCTGTTCACCGTGGCGGTGCACCGTCGGCCGCGGACCAGCGCTGCCGTCCTCGCGCTCAGCCTGGTCGCCGCGATCGGCTACGTCATCCTGCGTCCGGAGCCGGGCGTACCCCGGTTGCTGCTGCTCGCGCTGGGCATTGCGATCCAGGGCTCGGCGGTCGGCTGGGGGTTGTTCGTACGGCAGCGTCGCCAGCTGATCCTGTCCTTGCGGGACCGCGCCGCGCGTGCCGAGACCGAAGCCGGGCTTCGGGCGGAACAGGCACAGCACCTCGCGCGGGAGGAGATCGCCCGGGAGATGCACGACGTACTCGGGCACCGGCTGTCCCTGCTGAGCGTGCACGCCGGCGCGCTCGAGTACCGACCGGATGCGCCGGCCGAGGACGTCGCCCAGGCGGCCAAGGTGATCCGGGAGAGCGCCCATCAGGCCCTGCAGGACCTCCGGGAGGTCATCGGTGTCCTGCGTGCTCCGGTCGGTGAGCTGCCGCAGCCCACGTTCGCCGACATCCGCCACCTGGTCGAGGAGTCGAGCCGGGCTGGGATGCGGGTGGACCTGGCCGAGGATGTCGCCGGTCTGGTTCCTGATTCGGCGGGGCGAACCGCATACCGGATCGCGCAGGAGGCGCTCACCAACGTGCGCAAGCACGCGCCCGGGTCGCGTGTGTGCGTCCGGGTGGCGGGCGCGCCCGGCCAGGGGTTGGAGGTGGAGGTGCGCAACGACGCCCGCGATCCCGAGGCGGAGGTCTCGTCCCTTGCGGGCCAGGGTTTGGTCGGCCTTGGCGAACGCATTGCGCTGGCGGACGGCCGGCTGGAGTACGGCCCGACCGACGACGGTGGTTGGCGGCTCTCGACGTGGCTACCGTGGCCGGCATGAGCGCGGCCAGTGGGAGTGCGTCCAGTGCGAGTGCGTCCAGTGGGCGTGCGGCCAGTGGGCGTGCGGCCAGTGGGCGTGCGGCCAGTGGGCGTGCGGCCGCCGAAGGCGGGGACGAACCCCGGGTGGTGGATGTCCTCGTCGTCGACGACGACCCGCTGGTACGTGCCGGACTGGCGATGATGCTCGGCGGTGCCCATGACATCCGGGTCGTCGGCGAAGCCGGTGACGGAACCGAGGTCGTGCCGATGGTGGAGCGGCACGCACCGCACGTGGTTCTGATGGACATCCGGATGCCCTCGCTGGACGGCCTGGCCGCCACCGAGACCCTGCGTTCACGCCAGGGAGCGCC
Source organism: uncultured Actinomycetota bacterium (assembly GCA_963720325.1). Taxonomy (GTDB): domain Bacteria; phylum Actinomycetota; class Actinomycetes; order Propionibacteriales; family Actinopolymorphaceae; genus Thermasporomyces. Next base: position 460,642 of record CAVRFE010000007.1, read on the forward strand.
GGAGGTCATCATCCTGACCACGTTCGACGCCGACTCCCACGTCCTGCGAGCCCTGCGTGCCGGCGCCGCCGGGTTCATCCTCAAGGACACCCCGCCGGAGGAGATCGTCGCCGCTATACGCCGGGTGGCGCACGGTCAGCCGGTCCTGTCTCCGGCGGTGACCCGCCGTCTGATCGCGCGGGTCGCCGAGTCAGGTCGAGACCAGCGTCGTACGCGGGCCGAAGATCGCCTCGCCCTCCTCAACGATCGCGAGCGTGAAGTCGCCGTCGGCGTGGGTCAGGGCCGCTCCAACGCCGAGATCGCCTCGACGCTCTACCTCGGCGTCCCGACCGTGAAGACCCACGTGTCCAGCGTTCTGAGCAAGCTCGACCTCAACAACCGGGTCCAGATCGCCTTGCTGGTGCACGATGCGGGGCTGCTCGACGAGCACCGATGAGGCGGCGGGCGTTCCGCCGCAGGCCGTCACGGCAACAACAGGTTGACGTCCCCGAACTCGTGCCACAGATACCCCGCCTCGAGTGCTGCTGCGTAGCAGCGTTGCACCATCTCGGTTCCCGCGACCGCCTCGAGCATCAGCAGGTGCGACGCGCGGGGCTCGTGAAAACCGGTCAGCAGTCCGGACACGACGCGTACCCCACGGTCGGGCGTGACTACCAGGTCGGTCCATCCCTGCCGCGGTTCGACCCTTCCGGTCGGATCGACAGCCGACTCCAAGGCGCGTACGACTGTCGAGCCGACCGCGACCACCCTGGTGCCGCGCTCGAGTGCGTCGTTCACCACGTGCGCCGTGGCGTCGGGCACGTCGAACCATTCCGCGTACGGCGGTTCGTGTGCCTCCGGTGACGCCACACCACAGTGCAGGGTGACCGGTACGACGACCACGCCCTTGGACACCAGTCGGGTGACCACCTCCGGCGTGAACGGCCGACCCGCACTCGGCATCTCGGCACTTCCCGGCACGGTGGCGAACGCCGTCTGGTAATCGGCTAGGGGCCAGCGCTCGGCGACGTAGCCGTAGCGGATCGGTCGCCCGTACGCCGCAAGATAGGTCGGCACGTCGATCTCGCTCAGCCTCGCGTGCCACAACCGCCGGGAGACATGGCGGTCCCGCAGGACCAACTCGGCGCCTCCGGGCAGGGCGATCCGGTCGCCGGGCCGGCCGCCGGGATCCGGTGCGTCACCCGCGCGGAGCTCGACGATCCACGAACTGTCCGGCGCCAAAGTGGAGAAGTGGACGGTCCGGATGCCGCGCTCGCTGTTCGCGCGCTCATTGTTCTCGGTTGGTACGTCCACCGCGGCCGGCATCGTGCCCGAACGGTTGACGACGAGCACGTCACCGGGCGCAAGCAAACCGGGTAGCTCGGTGAATCCGTGATGCGTCACCGACATCGCATCCGGTGCCGACCCACGCCCGACGAGTAGTCGCACACCATCCCTGCGGAGGCCCCGCGCCTCCGGCGGTTCGTGGGCCTCGAGCGTGTCCGGGAGCGTGAAGTTCAGGGACGGCACAGGCCGGTCCGCCGGCACTTCGGACCCGCGTCGGTCAGCCGTCTGCTGGTACCCCGTCAGCGTGGTCATGTCGCGACTCCGGCCAACAGGTCGGCGGCGCGGTACCGGCCGCTGCTGGGCCGGTCGTCGACCAGCCGGACGAACGCAGGTGCGACCGCATCGGGCAGCGGTCGGTCGGAGATGTCCTCGCCGGGAAAGGCGTCCTGGTGCATCTGGGTACGCAGGTCACCCGGATCGACCCACCAGACCCGCAGGTCGTGGTCCGCCTCGGCGAGTTCGGCGGCGAGGACGCGCGACCAGTGCTCGAGGGCAGCCTTGGCCGAGCCGTATCCGCCCCAACCCGGGTACGCCTCCACCGCGGCGTCGCTGGTGACGTTCAGGACGGCACCGCCGTTGCTCAGCAGGTACGGAAGCGCCAGCTGGGTCAGCGCCAACGGCGCGACTACTCCGACCTCGAGGATCTCGCGATAGGCCGGCAGGCCGAGATCTCCCAGGGCAGGCAGCGGACTCGGGCCAAGGATGCCGGCATTGTTGACCAGCAGGTCGGGCCCGCCCAGGCTCGCGGCGGCGGCGACCAGGGCGGCTCGGTGTCCGGCGTCCGCGACCGAGCCGACCCTGGCCACGACGGCGGCGCCGGATGCGGCCCGGGCGTTGAGCTCCGTGGCCGCGTCGTGCAGGGGCTGGGCGCTGCGCGCGTCGACGACGAGCGACCAGCCGCGGTCTGCGAGGGCGCCGGCGACGGCAAGTCCGAGGCCGCGGGACGCACCGGTGACGATGGCGACAGGCATGGCACTCACTCCTTGGTAGAACGTGCACCCGTGTGCTCTCGAACGTAGGTTTCGCACCGTCCGCGGCCATCGGGCCTGCGATCGGGACCAGGTACGCCGATGGACCTACGCCCTCCGCCCGATCCGCGACCGCCAGCCCGCGGGTAGCGTTTCAACCGTGCCGCCCGACTGCCGGAACGATCTCGACACCCTCTCCAGGGCCCTGCTCGCGGTGACGGAGCAGACCGCGACCCGCGAGGTCCTGCAGATGATCGTGGAGTCGGCGCGAAGCCTCGTCGGGTCGGAGTTCGCCGCCCTGGGCGTCCCGGACGAGCAGGGCCGATTCGCGGAGTTCTACGCCTCGGGTGTGAGCGACGAGCAGTGGCAGGCGATCGGACCGGTTCCCCGGGCACACGGCTTCCTGGGTCTGATGCTGCGGCAGGCCCGGGCCTACCGCGCCGACGACGTGCAGGCCGACCCGCGGTTCTCGGGCTGGCCCGCCGCGCATCCCGACATGCGGGGATTTCTCGGACTGCCCGTCGTCGACCGTGGCGAGATCCTCGGGGCCGTGTACGTCGCGAACGGTCCCGACGGCAGGCCGTTCACGTCCGACGACGAGCGCCTGTTGGGGATCCTCGCCGCACACGCTGCCATCGCGCTCACCCGGGCGCGGATGTTCGAGCGCGACCGTGAACTGACGTTGGTCGAGGAGCGGTCCAGGATCGCCCGCGACCTGCACGACGCGGTGGCCCAGAAGCTGTTCAGCCTCCGGCTCACGATCGGTGCCGCCGAAGCGTTGGCGGCGAAGGGCGACCGGGAGCGGTCAGGGGTGGAGTTCGGCCGGGCGAAGGAGCTTGCCGGTGCGGCCATCGACGAGCTTCGTGCCGTCGTCACCGAACTGCGTCCGCCTGCCGTACGGGAAGACGGTCTCGTCCCTGCCCTGCGCAAGCACGTGGCGGTGATCAGCCGCGCGCATCCGGTCGAGGTCAGGTTCACCTCCGACTGCGACGGGCGGTGCGAGCTTCCCCAAGTGGTGGAAGACGTCGTGTTCCGGGTGGCGCAGGAGGCGTTGCACAACGCACTTCGCCACGCCGAGCCCGCACTGGTGGAGATCGACCTGCGAACCCCGGACGGCCAGGTGGTCCTCACGGTGTCGGACGACGGCAGGGGATTCCTGGACGATCCGGCCCGCCAGGGCGGACACCACCTCGGGTTGGCTTCGATGCGCGAACGGGCCCGCCAGGCCGGCGGCCGGCTCAGGGTCGAGTCGCGACCGGGTAGGGGCACGACCGTCACCCTCGAGGTGCCTCATGGCTGAGCCGGCCAAAGCCGAACCTTGCGACGAGCCGCCGCGGCCGATCCGGGTACTCGTCGTCGACGACCACCAGGTCGTACGCCATGGCCTGCGGACTTTCCTCGACATCCAGGACGACATCGAGGTCGTCGGCGAAGCAGCCGACGGCGGTCAGGCCGTCGAACAGGCGGAGGCCCTGAGGCCCGACGTCATGCTGCTCGACCTGCAGCTTCCGTCCGTGGACGGCGTCGAGGCGCTTCGGATGCTCCGCGACCGTGCGAACCCGACTCGCGTACTCGTCCTGACGTCGTTCACCGAACCGGCGAAGGTCGTACCCGCCTTGCGCGCCGGCGCGGCCGGATACCTCTTCAAGGACGTCGACCCCGACGCGTTGGCACAGGCAATACGTGCCGTCCACTCCGGGCAGGTGTTGCTCGAACCCGAGGTCGCGGCGGCGTTGCTGAAGGGGGAGACCTCCGACGGGCGCGCCGACACACTGACCGACCGCGAACGCGAGGTGCTGGCCGAGATCGCCCGCGGACGTTCCAACCGCGAGATCGCCCGCGCACTTGTCCTCTCGGAGAAGACCGTCAAAACCCACGTGTCGTCGATCCTCGGCAAGCTGGGGCTGGCCGACCGTACCCAGGCCGCGCTCTACGCCGTGCGTTCCGGCCTGGTGTGAACGCGGTCCGGACGCGAGGATGGCTCTATGTCTGACCGAGCGGTCTACACCGCGGCCGTCGTGGGATGCGGCGCCGGCGGGACGCTGAGCATCCGCGCGCTGGAACGGTCCGGCCGGTTCCAGCTGAACGCCGTGTGCGACGTACGCGACGACGTGCGCAGCGCCACGGTCGCCGACCGTCCACAAGTCCGTGCGTACGCCGATCATCGCGACCTGATCGCCGAGTCGCCCGTCGACGTTCTCTGCGTCTCGACCTACCCCGACACCCATGCCGACATCGCGCGGACGGCGATGGCGGCCGGTTTGCGCGGCATCCTCGTCGAGAAGCCGCTCGGGGACACGACCGCGGCCGGCCGGCTCATCGTGTCCGAGGCCGAAAGCCGTCGACTTCCGCTGGCCGTTCCGCACGGTCTGCTTGCGCGGGCGACGTCCCGCGACGTCATCGCCCGCGTCCAGGCCGGCGACATCGGTGAGGTTCGGCTGGTCGAGATCGAGTGCACGGGGTGGGACATCATCAACGCGGGGATCCATTGGTTCCAGTTCGCGCTGACCCTGCTGGGGAGTGAGCCGATCGAGGCGGTGCTCGCTTCGTGTGACACCTCCACCCGGACCTATCGGGACGCGATGCAGGTCGAGACCGAGGCGGTCACCTGTGCCTGGACCCGAAGCGGCGCCCGCATCGTCCTGCACAGCGGCGACCACGTGCGGATGAGCCGCGCCGACCGGGCGACGCTGTTCCGGGTCGTGGGTACCGACGGCCTCATCGAGTTCTGGGGTTGGGACGCCGGATACCGGATCATCGGCGCGCGGCACACCTCGACCGAACCAGTGACGGTCACCGAGCTCGACGTGCTGCCGCATCAGTACCACCTGGAGGCACTCGCCAGCCAGATCGACGACGGTGCCCCCGACTACTCCGTGGCCAAGTCGTCCCTGCGCGCGCTCGAGGTGTGCGAGGCGGCGTACCTCTCCAGCCGGGAACGGTGCGTGGTCAGGTTGCCGCTGGCCGAGTTCCAACCGCCGAAGCGGCAGGAGTGGGACCCCGGTATTCCGTACACCGGCGTCGGAGGCGGTCGAGACGGGCGACGGCTCGAGGCCGCGCCATGACCGCCGCCAGCTTCGGCATCGTCGGAAGTGGCTGGCGCGCCGACTTCTACCTGCGGATCGCAGGGGCTCTGCCCGACCGTTTCAAGGTGTCCGGCATGGTCGTCCGGACGGCAGCCCGCGGGGAGGAGTACGAGCGCCGGTTCGGTGTCACGACGTTCCGTACCCTCGATGAGCTCCTCGCCCGGCAGCCCGAGTTCGTCGTCACCTCGGTGCCCTGGGCGGCCAACCCGCAGATCGTGGTCGAGCTCGCCGGTCGCGGAGTCCCGGTGCTGTCGGAGACCCCACCGGCTCCCGACCTCGCCGGACTCCTCGAGCTCTACCAACGCGTGGGACCCGACGCGATCGTCGAGGTCGCCGAGCAGTACCCGCACCTGCCGACGTATGCCGCCTCGATCTCGCTCGCGCGCTCGGGCGCACTGGGCCAGGTCACCTCGGCCCACATCTCGGCGACCCAGACCTATCACGCGATCGCGCTACTCCGTGCCCACCTCGGCGTCGGGTTCGCCGATGCCCGGATTGCCGGCATCGAGTTCACCAACCGGCTGATCGAAGGTCCCGGTCGGTCCGGTTGGCCAGCCGACGAACGCCTCACCACGGCACGGCAGGTGATCGCGACGCTGGACTTCGGCGACCGGCTGGGACTGTACGACTTCACCGGCGGCCAGTGGTTCCATCCGCTGCTGCGCGAGCGGCTTCTCGTCCGCGGTGAGCGTGGCGAGATCGTCGACGGCCGACTGACCTACCTCAAGGACGCCAGCACACCGGTCGAGACGGTGTTCCACCGCCAGCAGACCGGGCTCGGCGGAAACCTGGAGGGCTTCTTCCTGCGGAGCATCGACGCCGGCGACCGTCGCGTCTACACCAACCCGTTCGCGCCGGCCCGGCTGCCCGACGAGGAGATCGCCATCGCCACCTGCCTGGCCGCGATGGGGGAGCGGGTACGCGGAGGGCCAGGCTCGTACGACCTCGCTCAGGCGTGCCAGGACCACTACCTCGGCCTGATGATCGAGCAGGCGGTCACCGAGGGGCAGCCGGTGCGTACGACCCGTCAGCCGTGGGCGTCGTCGTGACCCTCGCCCGTGGGCAACTGACCGGCCCGCCGGGACCCAGCGCGGCGGCAGCCGCCGCTGGTGCCTAGGCTTGGTGGGGCGGCGGAAGCCCCCGCCGACACGATCACAGGGACCGGCGAGGATGAAGACCTTCGACGAGTTGTACGCCGAGCTGGCGGCGAAGGCGGCGGCCCGACCTGAGGGTTCGGGCACTGTCGCCGCCCTGGACGCCGGCGTCCACACCATCGGCAAGAAGCTCGTGGAAGAAGCCGCGGAGGCCTGGATGGCGGCGGAGCACGAGTCGCGCGAGCGGGCCGCCGTCGAGATCTCCCAAGTCCTCTACCACGCCCAGGTGCTCATGCTGGCCTGCGACCTCGACCTCGACGACGTGTACGCGCATCTCTAGGGGCGTGGCCCCCGTCCGTCGACCTGTCGCACGACCCATCTCGGTCTTTCGAGGAAAGAGCCAGACCATGCTGCGTGTCGCCGTTCCCAACAAAGGATCCCTCGCCGGGCCTGCGGCAGCGATGCTGCGCGAAGCCGGTTACCGCCAGCGCAACGACTCCAAGGAACTCATTCTCGCCGACCCCGACAACGGGATCGAGTTCTACTATCTGCGCCCCCGTGACATCCCGGTCTTCGTCGGAGAAGGCACCCTCGACGTCGGCGTCACCGGACGCGACATGCTGATCGACTCCGGCGGCCACGGCAAGGAAGTCCTGGCGCTCGGCTTCGCCCGTTCGACGTTCCGGCTCGCGGCACCGCCCGGAACGGCGACGACCGTCAAGGACCTGGAGGGGCTTCGAGTCGCCACCGCGTACCCCGGACTGACCGAGCGGTTCCTCGCCGACCGTGGCGTCTCGGCCGCGGTGATCCGCCTGGAGGGCGCGGTCGAGACGGCGATCAGCCTGGGCGTGGCCGATGCCATCGCCGAGGTGGTGGAGACGGGCACGACACTGCGCATTGCGGGGCTGGAGCCGTTCGGCGAACCCGTCCTGCGGTCCGAGGCGATCCTGGTGACGCGCAACGGCATCGCCGACCCGGCCGAGCTCGATCTGTTGTTGCGGCGACTGCAGGGCGTCCTCGTCGCCCGTGACTACGTGCTGATGGACTACGACCTCGCCGCAGACCGGATCGAGGACGCGGTGAAGATCACCCCGGGACTCGAAGGACCTACTGTGTCGCCACTTCATCGGGAGGGCTGGGTCGCCGTCCGGGTGATGGTGCCGCGCGGCGAGGCCCAGCGTCTGATGGACGAGCTGTGGGACATCGGGGCGCGCGCGATCCTGGTCACCAGCATCCACGCGTGCCGGCTCTGATCATGCCCGGTGACCGTTCGCCCGGTGACCGTTCGACCAACGTCCCGCCGACCGAATCTCTGAGGCTGCCGCACACATGGCGGGCGCGGCTGGGGCCCCTCGTCGCCATCTTCATGGGTGTCGTCCTGGTGGTGGCCGCGCTGGGCATGTGGTTCGGACTACCCGCGCAGGCGCGTGCGGACTTCAGCGGGATCCAGACGGTGACCCTGGCTCTGGTCCTGCTGGCGATCCTGTTCGGGCTCTATCGCCTCGCTGCGATGCGGGTGCGTGCCGACGACCACGGCCTGACCGTGGTCAACCTGGTCCGCACCCGCCGCCTGGAATGGGCGCAGGTGCTGCAGGTCAGCCTTCGGCCCGGCGATCCGTGGGTACAGCTCGACGTCGACGACGGCACCACTGTGTCGGTGATGGCCATCCAGACCGCTGACGGGTCGCGGGCGCGGACGGCCGCCAGGCAGCTGGCCGTGCTGGTGGCGGCGCGTACCCGCACCTCTCGCAACGACTAGGGCGTCCACCAGACGAGCGGCAGGGTGGCCGGACCGTTCTTGCAGGTCCGACGACGACGGCGGTATCGTGCCCGCCAGCGCTAGGTGCGCATCCAGTCCGCGGAAAGGGCCGTGCCCAACCTCTGCAGCACAGTGCAGGTGACGGACCTTCTTTCAGCCTGATTCGGGCGGACTCCAGGCGACGTACGAAAGAGGTTCGTATGGATGCCATCGACGCCAAGCCGCTGCCACCACGCCCCAGTCTCGAGCAGTACAAGAAGCAGGCCAAGGACCTGTTGAAAGCTGGCCGGGCCGCCGATCCAGAGGCCCTGCGCCGGCTCAACGATCAGTGGCCGGCCCTCGACGAGACCACCGCCACGGTCACTGCCAGCGGGTGCCGTCTCGCCGACGCGCACTTCACGATTGCCCGCGAACACGGTTTCGCGAGCTGGCCCAGGTTCGCCAGCCATCTGCGCGGTCTGACGTCCGGTGCCGTGCGGCGGTACGAAACGGCCGTGGACGCGATCGTTTCCGGCGATCTCCCCGCACTCGACTCGCTCCTGCACGACCATCCCGCCCTGGTCCAAGCGCGTTCCAGCCGAACGCACGGCGCCACCCTCCTGCACTACGTCGCGGCCAACGGCGTGGAGAGCTACCGGCAGAAGACACCACCCAACGCCGTCGACGTCGCGCACCTCCTCCTCAGCCGCGGGTCCGAGGCCGACGCGACGGCCATCATGTACGGCGGCGACGCCACCACCATGAGCATGCTGGTCTCCAGTGCGCATCCGGCCGAGGCGGGAGTGCAGGTGGCGCTGGTCGACACGCTCGTGGACTTCGGTGCGGCGCCCAACGGTCCGGGAGACGACGGCGAGCCGCTCCTCACCGCCCTGCTGTTCGGCTACCCCGCGGCGGCCGAAGCGCTCGTCCGCCGGGGTGCACGGGTCGACAACGTTCTGGTGGCGGCGGGTCTGGGCCGGGACGACCTGGTGCGAAGCTACGTCGACGACGACGGCACCCTCCGGCCGGAGGCGACGGTTCGCTCGCCGGCGCGCTGGATGCCGGTGGGTACGCGGGCGAACGTCGAATGGGCGCTCGTTCTCGCGGCCTGGTTGGGACAGACAGACGTCACGGACTACCTGTCCCGGCTGGTCGACCTTGGTGCTCGAGGACCCCATGGGTTCACCGCCTTGCACTGGGCGGCGATCGAAGGGCATCTCGGCCTGGTCGACCTCCTGCTGGAGCGTGGCGCTCCGCTCGAGGCCCGAGACCAGAACCACGGCTCCACGGTGTTGGGCACCGCGGTCTGGGTGGCGAAGAACTCGGCGCCAGCCGGCGCCCTCGCGGTGATCGAGCGGCTGCTCGAGGCTGGTGCGCGACCCGACGGCGTCGCGTACCCGACGGGCGACGACGCCGTCGACGAGTTGCTGCGACGTCACGGCGCCGGGGCTCACTGACCGGCGACCGCTGCTGCTCTCAGGCGGACGTCCACAGAAGTTTGCTCCAGCCGATCTTGCCATCGAACACACGTTCGATATCCTGGTGTGGGCGAGAGCGAGGGGAGGCAGGCGAGTGAGAGAGCGCTTCGTGATTCGAGAGACCGACTATGGATTCGGCGTCTGGGATCTCTCGCTCGACGACTGGTGGATCCCGCGTCTCGATATGGCCCGGCGTGACGCCCAGCTCATCGTCGACGAACTCAACGCCGGCAACGTGTGAGCACTCCTGAGAGCATCAGGGAAGGGTCAGGATCTCCGCACCGTTCGCCGTTACCAGCACCGTGTGTTCAAACTGGGCGGTCCACGCCCGGTCCTTGGTGAGTACAGTCCAGCCGTCATCCCACATGTCCCACTCGTGTGTGCCCAGAGTGAGCATTGGTTCGATGGTGAAGGTCATGCCCGGCTGAATGACGGTGTTGAAGCGAGGCTCGTCGTAATGCGGCACGATCAGTCCGGAATGGAATGCCGTACCGATGCCGTGACCGGTGAACTCCTGGACGACGCCATAGCCGAATCTCTTCGCATACGACTCGATGACCCGGCCGATCACATTGACCTCGCGGCCAGGTGCTACTGCCTTGACACCGCGCATCATTGCCTCGTGCGTGCGGTCGACAAGGCGGCGAACGTCCTCGTTGACCTCGCCCACCAGGAATGTGGCATTGGTGTCACCGTGAACTCCGCCGATATAGGCGGTGATGTCGATGTTGACGATGTCGCCGTCCTCGAGCGGGCGGGCGTCGGGTATGCCGTGGCAGATGACCTCGTTTACTGACGTACACAACGACTTCGGAAATCCGCGATATCCCAGGGTCGAGGGATAGGCGCCCGCCGCACAGAGGAAGTCGTGGCCGAGCTTGTCGAGGTCGTCGGTCGTCACCCCCGGCGCTACCTGCCGACCGACCTCCTGGAGTGCCTGAGCGGCCAACCGGCCAGCCACCCGCATCCGCTCGATCGTGTCATGATCCTTGACCTCGGAGCCGGAGAACCTGGACGGTGCCGGTCGGTCGACGTACTCCGGTCGGTCGATGTGATGCGGTACGGCACGTCGTGGAGAGATCGTCGCGGGTGCGAGTGGGCCCATGAGACCCGGAGTCTACGGTGCCCTCCGAGCAAGGGGTGCGCGGCCGGTTGCCACTACGACCGCGTTGAGGGACGCTCGTCCTATGAGCGCGGATTCGGGGAAGTGGTACTTCTGCCTCCGGCACCACGAGGTCGAGCCACAGAGTGGTTGTAGTCCGGCGAACCGTCTCGGTCCCTACCCCACCGAGACCGAGGCACGCAACGCGCTGGCAAAGGTCGCCGAGCGCAACGACGAGTGGGACAACGACCCCCGCTGGAACGACGACAACGCCCAGGGCAGGTGAGCCTGCCGGTCGAGCGTCCCGGGCCGATGTGGCCCGGGTGTGGAGGCGCGGCGTAGGAGAGCGCGCGCCACCACACCCGGTCGTAATGTCACGCCTGGCGGGTCGACCGCCGGCGTGCTGCCGTGCTGGATGACTTGGCAGCAGTTGAGCGCTTCGTCGCCCGCGGCGTGCTGCTGATCGAAGCGGCACGGCTGGCCCGCATGCCCGGCATCCTGGTGGTTCGCCTGACAGCGGTCTTCCTCATTGTCGTGCGCCTCTGGGCCGCTTTCCTGGCCGGCGCCCTTTTTGTGGTGGACTTGCGTGCACTCGGGCGCCGAGCGCTGGCCCGCTTCACGGTGCGCTTTGCAGTGCGCTTGGCTGTCGCGCGCTTGGCGGTGCGCTTGGCCGTGGTCCGCTTTGCGGTGGTCCGCTTGGCTGTCGCGCGCTTGGCGGTGGTCCGCTTTGCGGTGCGCTTGGCCGTGGTGCGCTTCGCGGTGCTGCGCTTGGCAGTCCGCTTGGCGGTGGTGCGCTTGGCTGTCGCGCGCTTGGCGGTCGCGCGCTTGGCGGTCGCGCGCTTGGCGGTCGCGCGCTTGGCCGTGGTGCGCTTCGCGGTGCTGCGCTTGGCAGTCCGCTTGGCGGTGGTGCGCTTGGCGGTGCGCTTGGCTGTCGCGCGCTTGGCGGTGCGCTTGGCCGTGGTGCGCTTCGCGGTGCTGCGCTTGGCAGTCCGCTTGGCGGTGGTGCGCTTCGCAGTCGCGCGCTTGGCCGTGGTGCGCTTGGCCATCGTCCGCTTCGCGGTGCTCCGCTTGGCTGTGGCGCGCTTGGCCGTGGTGCGCTTGGCCGTGCTCCGCTTCGCAGCGGTGCGCTTGGCCGTCGTGCGCTTGGCGGCAGTCCGCTTCGCCGCCGTGCTCTTCCGGCTCCCGCCCCTCGTAGCCGCTGCGGCGGACCTGGTGGTGGCCTTCTTGGCAGCCACCGACCGCTTTGCGGGGGAACCTGTCGTCGACCTCTTCACCGCACTCGCCCGGGTAGAGACCCTTGTGGTCTTCCTGGCGGCGGTCGTTTTCGTACTTGCGGCGTCGGACGCCGCTGTTGTCGGTGTGGGCACCGCACTGCCTCCCTCTGCAGGGACCCGGCCTCTACCGGACCGTTGCTGCCATGGCAAAGACATCACTCTCGCCATCTCAGTGGATCTTGCGCATTAACTGGACTCGTAAACCACGAATGACAAAGGAATTTGTTGATCTGGGCAAGAACGCGGTGGAAACCATCTGAAGTCGACGCCATGTCTTTTCCATCAGGGACCCGCGACCATGCATCCGATCAGTGCCGAATCGCCATATGTGTAAAGCAGATTCAGTATGCGAACGTCACCCGCGCGGGCACCCTCAGGGCCCGGAGATGGTGTTGAGCAGTCGACTGAGTCGGCTGCGAAGTCCGCGCCGTTTGTCTTCGGCAACTGCCGCGTCGCCGTCGGTCGAACCGGTCGCGGCGATGCTCAGCAGGTGTTGTGCGTTGTCGAACGAGACAACCGGCTGGACTGCGGCGTCGACCGAGAGCACCTCGTGTGACAACGCCGCGAGCTCGGCATGACCTGTGTCCAGGGCGAAGATGTTCGCCCCGGCCCGGCGTACGTCATTGACGCGCTCGAGCAGTGATGCGGGAGCAGACTCCGCGACGACGAGGAGCGACTCGCCGCGTCGTGCCGCCGACAACCGCTCCAGTCCGATGGACAGGTGGGCGGGAGCGTCACGCGGTGGGCTCCACCGCACCAGGGTGGGAGCGATCTCAGGTAGGTGCGCCAGCTCCGCCTCGTCGGTGAGGTGGGCCGTTAGGTGCCAGGGTTCGTCGGCTGGCGGGCCGAAGAGGAGAAGACCGCTCGGCGCCTTCGTGGCGGTGCGGAGTGCGAGGGCGAACTCGTGCGTGCGAGCGAGCCACCCCGTGCCTTCGAGGATGTCCCGCAGCGCCCGTGCCTGTTGAAGATCCATCCCACCTACCGTGACAGACTGGCCCACCAGTGGTCGTTAGACCAACGGTCCCGAAACCAACGGTCGGAGAAGTCGGTCAGCTGGCCGCAAGACCGCCTCAACCGGGCCGCGGTGACAGCGTAGCGAGAGGGGCGTGCGGTGAAGTACGGCTACAAGGCATCGGCGGAGCAGTTCGGTACGCGGGAGCTTCTCGACTACGCCCTGCTAGCCGAGCGGCTCGGCTTCGACATCGTCGCGGTCTCCGACCACTTCCAGCCCTGGCGTCACACATCCGGGCACGCGCCACTGGTTCTGACATGGCTCGGTGCGCTGGCGTACGCGTCGCAACGGGTGACGATGGGCACGAGCGTGCTGACGCCGATCCTGCGATACCACCCGTCGATCATCGCGCAGGGCTTCGCCACCATCGATCGCCTCGCACCCGGCCGGGTTTTCCTGGGCGTCGGGACAGGTGAGTCGATGAACGAGGTGCCCGCCACCGGTGCGCCATGGCCGGGCGGCAGGGAACGGCGAGCCCGGCTGGCGGAGGCGGTCACTCTCATCCGCGAACTCTGGACCGGCGAGCGCCTCGACTTCGACGGCACCTACTACAAGACGACGAAGGCGACCATCTACGAGCGTCCCGACGTCCCGCTGCCCATCTATGTCGCCGCATCCGGACCACTGGCCGGCAAGCTCGCGGGCCGCGTCGGCGACGGTGTGATCCAGACCAGCGGGAAGGCGCCCGAGCTGTACGAGACGGTGCTCGGCAAGGTCCGCGAGGGCGCTGAGGCGGCCGGACGCGATGCGGCGAAGTTCCCCAACCAGATCGAGATCAAGGTGTCCTACGACACCGACCTGCAGGCAGCCCGCGAGGCGTGCGCGTGGTGGGCGGCGCTTGGACTGAGCCCGGAGCAGAAGCAGAGCGTCCACGATCCGGTCGAGATGGAACGCCTCGCCGACGCCGACCCCCTCATCGCCACCAAGCGGTTCATCGTCTCGGACGACCCCGACGACGTGGTGGACCGGATCGCGCCGTACGTCGAGCTGGGCTTCGACGAGCTCGTGTTCCACGGGCCCGGGAACGACCAGGCGAAGTTCCTCGACGCGTTCGCCCGGGACGTGCTGCCACGCCTGCGGTCGAGGTGGCCGTGAGGTGTTGACGCCGACCGGCACCATGGGTGGATGAGGCTGCTGAGGCAAGTCGCCGGCTGGATCGGGCTGGCCGGGTTGGTCCCCCTGTTGTACCTGTATGCCGTCAGCGGCCTGGTCGCACCGATGTGGGCGGTCGGTTGCCTGGTCGTGCTGTGGGCGGGCTTCCTGGTCGTCGCGCTGCGGCAGCGGCGTCGCCGGCCGCTGGTCGTGCTCGCCCTTCCGGTCGTTGGCCTGGCGGTCTGGTTCGGCGTCGTGTCGCTGGGTGAGGTCCTGCTCGGCTGGACTGCGTAACACCTAATCCTGAACGATTACAGAATGTACGACCAGTCCGTGGAGGCGGCGACACACCTCGGCCGTCACCTCGTGCACAGTCGCCGTGTCCTGAACGGGTACGACCTCTACCCGCCAGCCGGACTCGGCGAGCACGCCCAGGGTGACGTCGCGTTCGTGCCGGAGATAGGCCACGGCCGTCGCGTAGTCGTGGACCTCGACCGGCTGCCGGTAGCCCGCCACCTTCTCGACGAACCAGGCCAGCCAGTCGGGGCCTTCGCGGGCGCCAGCTCGGGCCAGCGCCCACGCGGGTTCGCCGTCGAGGTAGACCAGCAGGGGATCCAGCGGTTCGAGGAGCTCCCGGAGCCGACTCGAGAAGTCGGCGATCTCGCGGTCGCAGAGTCCGGACGCCCGCAGCGAGGGCAGGAACGGGAAGAGCGCATCGGTGACCGCAACGTGCCAGCCGCCGTCCAGGATCGCCCGGACGTAGGCTGCCGAGGCTTCGAGCAACGGTGGCGGCGTGACGAATCCGGTGCGGTGGAACTCCGCCGCGACTCGCGCGAACTCCTCGCGTTCGAGAATGTGCTGCTCCTCGAAGTGGTGCACCCTTAGTCCGCACTCGCGCAACCAGCGGCAGACCTGGGCGCCGGTCGTCGACTTTCCCACCCCCGGCGACGAGCCGATCACCGCCACAAGTCGTGGCGTCCGGCCAGGTGGGAGCACAGCGGCCGGTCCCGGCTCCGAACCCGGTTCGGTCACCGTGCGGCCAGGCGGCAGCGAGCCGGCCCCAACGTCCGCAAGGTGATCCCCTGACCGAGCGGGACTTGCGTGTCGACGGCAGCGAGCTCGTACGCCTGCAGCACCATCGCGAGCGCCAGGATCGACTCCAGCATCGAGAAGTGCTGCCCGATGCAGGCACGCGGACCGCCGCCGAACGGGAACCACGCGTAGCGCGGACGCGCCGCCTCCGCCTCCGGGGTGAACCGTTCGGGGTCGAACCGCTCGGGGTCGTCCCAGTAGTCCGGATGCCGGTGCGTCACCCACGGGCTGACGAAGACGTTGGCACCGGCGGGGATGTGGAAGCGTTCGACCTCGACATCTGTTCTCGCCCTGCGACCCGTCGCAACCGCGGCGGGATAGAGCCGCATGGCTTCCTTGAGGACCTTGGTGACGTACGGCAGCGCGGCGAGGTCGCCCGCCCCTGGCCGCCTGCCGCCGAGAACGGCGTCGACCTCGTCCCTGGCCCGAGCCTGCGCGTCGGGGTGCCGGGCGAGCAGGTGGAGGGAGAACGCCAGGGACGTCGCGGTGGTCTCGTGTCCGGCGAGCAGAAAGATGAGCACCTGGTCGCGGACCTCGCGGGCAGCCAGGCGATCGCCGTCGGCGTCGGTCGCATGCCGCAACAGGCTGAGCAGGTCGTCCCCGTCCTTCCCGGCGTCGGGTTGGTGCGTGTCGAGGCTGTCGCGTCGCTCGATGATCTGGTCACAGATCGCGTACAGCTCGCGCTCGGCGGCGGCCGCACGGCGGTTGCCGGGTGTCGGCCATCGGCGCGGCAGGTTCAGCGGCGCGAAGCCGCGCCGCAACGTGTACTCACCGATCACTGGAAAGCAGCGCTGCACGACGTCGAGTGCGGTGTCGACGTCGCCGCCGAACAGGATCCGGGTGACGGTCCGCAACGTGAGCCGGGTGGACTCCTCCACCAGGTCGACGACCTGGCCGTCGGTCGCTCGCCACCGTTCGACCACCGCGCCGACCTCTTCGCACATGGCCTGCGCGTACTGGTCCACTCGTCGCCGGGTGAACAGCGGCTGGACGAGCCGTCGTTGCCGAAGGTAGTCGTCGTCCTGGCTGGTGAGGAGACCGTCGCCGAGCGACTCGCGGATCTCGAGGTAGAACTTGTTGTCCTTGCGGAACGTGGCGGAGTCCGTGGCCAGCACCTGCTGCGCCCCCGACGCCGAGAAGACGCCGTAGAAGTCCACCCGCAGACCCGGCGGGCCGACGGCGAAGCGTACGACGTCGCCGTGGTCGCGGTGGGCCCGCATGTAGGCGCCGAGCGGGTCTCGCTGCAGGTCGAGCATCGACCCGACGAACGGCAACCCGGATGCGGTCGGTGCCGGAGCGGCGGTCATGGGTCCTCCGTGAGGGTTCGGCATCGTCGCTGCGACCTGCTGATCCTTGGCGCGGCTCGCTGCCACTCTGCCAAACGTCGTGGGCCACCGGCACGGGCCATGGCGCACCCGTCCGACGCCGCCGGCAGCCGAAGATGGCGGTGTAGCGTGCAGCAGATCCTGAGAGGAGCCTCGTGATGAGCGACGCCGATGTCCGGGCCGGACAGGCGGTCTACAACCCGCTTGTCCTGCGGCTCTACGACGTTCTCGTTCTCGACCTGTCCAACACGTTGCTGTGGCGTTGCCCCAAGCAACGGATACTCCAGCTGTACGACCGCAACGTCGCCGAGGAGCATCTCGACGTCGGTGTCGGCAGTGGCTTCTACCTGGACCGGTGCGCCTTTCCCGTCGCGCGTCCCCGCATCACCCTGGTCGACCTGAACCAGAACGCGCTGGCGTTCGCCGCCCGCCGCATCGCGAGGTACGACGTCACCACTCACCAGGCGAACGTGCTCGAACCACTCGGCCTCCCGGCGGCGAGCCACGGTTCGGCGTCGCTGGGGTTCCTGCTGCACTGCATCCCCGGTGACATGGCAACGAAGGCGGTCGCGCTGAGCCATGTGGCCGCCGCGGTCAGGCCCGGCGGCACCGTGTTCGGCAGCACCATCGTTGCCCACGGAGGGTCGGTCAGCCCGCCGGCGCGGTTCGTGATGGAGCGCTACAACGCCCGCGGTATCTTTCACAATGCCCACGACAGCGTGGACGCGCTCGACGCGGAGTTGGACTCCCGGTTCGCGTCCCATCAGCTCATCGTGCAGGGATGTGTGGCCCTCTTCGAGGCTCGGGTGGCCGCACCGCAGGAGTGAGACCGGCCCTGGGCATCGGGATGGTCCGGTCGCTGGTCGACCGAGTGCCACGAAACACCCTGCTGGGTAGCTCACCCTGGTCCGGGCATGCGGGAACTCATGGTGGCTCCGGCGCTGGCGGCGACGACGAGACCGACCGCCGCCAGCTGCCAGGGCGTGAGGCGCTGGTCCAGGACGACGAAGCCCGCCACCGTCCCGATCGCCGGCTGCAGGCTCATCAACACGCCGAACGTACGGGCCGGCAGCTGGCGGAGCGCGACGATCTCCAGAGTCCACGGCAGCGCCGAA
The DNA here is from genome assembly GCA_963720325.1 of uncultured Actinomycetota bacterium. GTDB lineage: Bacteria > Actinomycetota > Actinomycetes > Propionibacteriales > Actinopolymorphaceae > Thermasporomyces. The sequence goes on from CAVRFE010000007.1 coordinate 478,344, forward strand.
CACAGCAGGGCAACGATCGCGCCGAGCAGGAGGTCGTGCGGCTGCACCAGGGCGGTCCCGGCGGAGGCCACACCGACCGGCGCGATCACCACCCCTGCGACGGCGAGGGCGAGTGCGAGGCCGGCGGCGCCAGGGAACCGCCGCCCGGCCTGCGCCCCGAGCAGGATGTAGCCCGCCCAGCAAACTCCGGCACCGATCGCGAACGCCACGCCGGCCGGCTCCAGGCGTTCGAACCCGCCCTCGGTCAGGAGCAGGACGCCGGCGCCGGCGAGCAGCACCCACACCAGGTCACGGAACCGCCGGGACATCAGGACCGCGAGACCGAGCGGGCCGAGGAACTCCAGGGTGACCGCGGCGCCGAGCGGAAGCCGAGCAGCAGCCAGGTAGAACGACACGTTCATCGTCGCGAGGACCAGGCCGAAGCCCACGACCACCGCGAGGTCGCGTCGACTGTGCCCGGCCAGCCGGGGCCTCGCCAGCGCGACCACCAGCAGGGCGGCGAGCACCAGCCGGAGGGTGACCGCGCCGACCGGGCCGATCCGGGTGAGCAGGATGACCCCGAACGCCGCGCCGAACTGGACCGAGAGGCCGCCGGCGAGAACCAGCGCGACCGCCCGGCCTTCCGATCGTGGCCGCGCACCGGCCATGCCGGACCGGGACCCGTCCACGCGTCGACCCTACGGGCTGGGCGCCGGGTCACTCGTCCTGTGGGCCCTCGCCGGGTGGTGCGGTGCGCTCGGGCGTGCTGACCGGGTGGTGCCCGGCCGGTGTGGTCTCGCGCCATTTGCTGGTGATCGGCAGCCGGCGGTCGCGACCGAACGCCTTGAACGAGATCTTCGGTCCTGGTGGGTACTGCCGGCGCTTGAATTCCGCGGCGTCGACCATTCGGAGCACCTTCTCGACCAGGTTGGGGTCGAAACCCGCGGTGATCAGGTCGGCCGCGCCGGCGTCCTGTTCGACGTAGTCGTCGAGCATGTCGTCGAGCAGCTCGTACGGCGGGAGTGAGTCGGTGTCGAGCTGTCCTGGCCGCAGCTCCGCCGACGGCTCCTTGTTGATGGAGCTGGTCGGGATCGGCGGGGTCTCGTCCAGGTCCCGGGCGGCCTGGTTGCGCCAGCGGGCCAGCCGCCAGACCCAGGTCTTCGGAACGTCCTTCAGCGGAGCGAACGCGCCCACGGCGTCGCCGTACATCGTGGAGTAGCCGACCGCGAGCTCGCTCTTGTTGCCGGCCGCCAGCACCAGATGCCCTTCCTGGTTGGCGACTCCCATCCAGATCATGCCGCGGATGCGTGCCTGCAGGTTTTCCTCGGCGACGCCGGTCAACTCCAGATTGGCGAGGAAGGCCGACATCATCTCGTCGATCGGCACCACGCGATAGTCGAGCCCGGTGCGCTCGGCGAGTGCGCCGGCGTCCTCCTTGGAGTGGTCGCTGGAGTATTTGCTCGGGTTGTTGATCCCGTGCACGTTGTCCGGACCGAGGGCGTCGCAGGCGATCGTCGCGGTGAGTGCCGAGTCGATCCCGCCGGACAGGCCCATGACGACACTGCGGTAGCCGTTCTTGTGGACGTAGTCGCGCAGGCCGGTCACCACCGCCGTGTATATCTCGGCCTCTTCGTCCAGCCGCGGGGCGATTCCGGACCGGCTCGGGGTGTAGGCGGGCAGGGCGGTGTCGGTCAGCACCGTCCGCTCGATCTGGATCCCGGCGTACTCGTCGGCTCCGCGGGTGGTCGAGGCCAGGTCGAGATCGACCGTCAGGAGGCCCTCGGTGAACTGAGGCGCCCTGGTCAGCACGTTGCCCACCTCGTCGACGACGATCGAGTCGCCGTCGAAGACCAGCTCGTCCTGACCGCCCACCATGTTGACGTAGGCCAGGGGGCACATCGCCTCCCGCGCCCGGCGGATCGCGAAGTCGAGTCGCTGGTCGTCCTTGGCGAGTTCGTACGGAGAGGCGTTGATCGTGAGCAGCAGCCCGGCACCGGCGGCGCGCGCCGCGCGGACCGGCCCGCCTTCCTGCCAGAGGTCCTCGCAGATCGCGATCGCTATGTCGATGCCGTGGACGGTGACGATCTGCAGGGTGTCGCCGGGCACGAAGTAGCGGTTTTCGTCAAAGACGCCGTAGTTGGGCAAATGGTGTTTGAGCGCACGGGCGACGACCCGGCCGCCGTAGAGCACGGCGGCGGCGTTGTGTGGCGAACCCTTCGGCCGCCCGACCTGGTCGATCGCGCCCTCGGCCCGGTCGAGATAGCCGCAAACGACCACGAGGTCGCCCAGCCCGGCCGCGCCGAGCTTGGCCGCGAGATCTTCGATCGCGGCGCGGGAGGCCTCGACGAACGACGACCGAAGGGCAAGATCCTCGACGGGGTAGCCGGTAAGCGCCATTTCGGGAAATGCGACGACGTGGGCGCCGCGGTCGGCGGCGTGGTCTGCCCACCTCATGATGGCGTCCGCGTTGCCGGCGATGTCACCGACCGTGACGTTGAGCTGCGCGAGTGCCAGGCGGATTTGGGCCACGCCCCGAGGGTAGTCGGTCATCGGAAAAGGCAGGGCATTTGTGCCTCGCGGAGGCTGCCGGAAGCTCAGCTGTGGGCCGCCCGGAACTTCGAGGGGCCGGTAACGTGCCCGAAATACGGCCGCACGACCATGGCGGTAGACGACAGGACGACAACGGCGGGGGACACGCACCGGCCCGCGTGCGCCCCCGCGCCATCGGAGCGGAGATGGGATCAGTGGACAAGCAGCAGGAATTCGTCCTCCGGACGCTGGAGGAGCGAGACGTCAGGTTCGTCCGGCTGTGGTTCACCGACGTCCTCGGCTTCCTCAAGTCGGTGGCCGTGGCACCGGCCGAGCTGGAGGGGGCGTTCGCCGAGGGCATCGGCTTCGACGGTTCGGCGATCGAGGGGTTCGCGCGGGTGTACGAGGCCGACATGCTGGCCAAGCCCGATCCGTCGACGTTCCAGATTCTGCCGTGGCGGGGGAGCACCCCGAGCACGGCACGGATGTTCTGCGACATCCTGATGCCGGACGGGTCGCCGTCGTATGCCGACCCGAGGTATGTCCTCAAGCGCGCGCTGGGTAAGGCGGCCGACCTCGGCTTCACGTTCTACACCCACCCCGAGATCGAGTTCTTCTGCTTCAGTGGCGCGCCCGAGAAAGGCCGACCACCGGTGCCGGTCGACAGCAGCGGCTACTTCGACCACACGGCACACGGCATGAGCCAGGACTTCCGCCGCGAGGCCATCACCATGCTCGAGGCGATGGGGATCTCGGTGGAGTTCAGCCACCACGAAGGCGCGCCCGGCCAGCAGGAGATCGACCTGCGTTACGCCGACGCGCTGGCGACCGCCGACAACATCATGACGTTCCGGGTCGTGGTCAAGGAGGTCGCGCTCAGCCAGGATCTCTATGCCTCCTTCATGCCCAAGCCGTTCACCCAGTGGCCCGGCTCGGGCATGCACACGCACATGTCGCTGTTCGAGGGCGACCGCAACGCGTTCTTCGAGTCGGGCGCCGACTACCACCAGTCCAAGGTCGCCCGCTCCTTCATCGCCGGCCTGCTCCGGCACGCCTGTGAGATCACGGCCGTCACCAACCAGTGGGTCAACTCCTACAAGCGGCTCTGGGGCGGAGGCGAGGCGCCGGCCTACGTCTGTTGGGGTCACAACAACCGCTCCGCCCTGGTGCGGGTGCCGATGTACAAGCCCACCAAGGGTCAGTCGACGCGGATCGAGTTCCGGTCCCTGGACTCCGCGGCCAACCCCTATCTCGCGTACGCGGTGATCCTGGCGGCGGGGCTGAAGGGGATCGAGCAGGGGTACGAGCTGCCACCGGGTGCCGAGGACGACGTTTGGTCCCTGACCGAGGGTGAGCGGCGGGCCCTGGGCATCGACCCGCTGCCGCAGAGCCTCGACGAGGCGATCAGGGTCATGGAAGGCAGCGAGCTCGTCGCCGAGACCCTGGGGGAGCACGTGTTCGACTTCGTACTCCGCAACAAGCAGGCGGAGTGGGAGGAGTACCGCCAGCAGGTCACCGCGTTCGAGCGCGACCGGATGCTGCCGGTCCTCTGACCGATGGCCGTACGCACGCAGCGCGGTGGCGGGGCCAGGGTGCTCGTCGTCCAGCACCAGGACGACTGCCATGTGGGGTGGTTCGGCGACTGGTTCGCCGCCTGCGGCGTCGCGACAGATGTGCTGCGTCCGTACGCGGGTGAGGATTTGCCGGAACACCCGGACGAGTGGGCCGGCCTGCTCGTCCTGGGCGGCTCGATGGGTGCCTACGACGATGCCGCACACCCGTGGCTGCGTAGTGTCAAGGACCTGTTGCGGTCCGCGGTCACCGCTGACGTGCCCACGCTGGGAATCTGTCTCGGCCACCAGCTGCTCGCCGTCGCCTGCGGTGGTCGGGTCGAGCCCAACCCGGCCGGCCGGGCCATGGGTCTCGTCGACCTGCACCTGTCGGCACAGGGGTGTGCGGATCCGCTACTGTCCGCTGTCAAGCCGCCCTTGCGCTCGGCCCGGTGGAACCAGGATGTCGTGGTCGAACTTCCTGCTGACGCGAGCCTGCTGGCCGTGGACGGTGCGGACATCCCGCAGGCGATCCGCGTCGGCCGGCGGGCATGGGGGGTGCAGTTCCACCCGGAAGCGAGCCCTGCCGTCGTCCGTATCTGGGCATCCCGCACGGCGACCGGAAGGGGCGCCGATGCGCGGTCCTCCCGCGACGAGGTCACGAACGCGCTGCGGGCCGTGGAGTCGGCCGAGGGCGTCCTGCGGACGGTCTCGTCGTCCTTCGCCGGGGCGTTCGCCGCTCAGGTTAGGGCGCCGGCCTGACCCGAGCATCGGTGGCGGTCGACGTTAGAATCCGCGGGACACACATCGACCCAGACCATCGACCCAGACCATCGACCCAGACCATCGACCCAGACCATCAACCCAGACCCGAGAGATTCCACATGTCCGAGGCTCCACTCAAGGTCGCGGTCATCTTGGGGAGCACCAGGGAAGGGCGTCGCGGGGGCAAGGTCGCCCAGTGGTTCCTCACCCAGATCGAGCCGCGCGCCGACATGGTCGTCGACATGATCGACCTGGCCGACATCGAGTTTCCCGCCATCTATCCCCAGCAGCTGGGGACGGTGGAGCAGGCGTTCGCCGCGCGGATCGCCGAGGCCGATGCCTACGTCGTCGTGACGCCGGAGTACAACCACGGCTATCCCGCGGTCCTGAAGCAGGCAATCGACTTTCCCTACCTCGAGTGGGCCGGTAAGCCGGTGGCGTTCGTCTCCTACGGCGGCATGAGTGGCGGGTTGCGTTCCGTCGAGCAGCTCCGCCAGGTCTTCGCCGAGGTCAACGCCGCGAGCGTGCGTGACTCCGTGAGTTTCCACAACATCGACTCGCAGGAGCTGTTCGACGGTTCCGGCGTGCCTTACGACGCGGCCGGATGCAACGCAGCAGCCAAGTCGATGCTTGACCAGCTCACGTGGTGGGGACTCGCGCTGCGCGCCGGCCGCGCCGCCCGCCCGTTCGAGGCCTGAGCGACTCGCCGTTCGCAGGTAGGGCTGGGTCTCCGCCGCCCGGTGCGTTCATGCCGTCGAACCGATGCTGGCGGCCGACTCCGGTTCGTGGGCACGGTCCTGGTCACGGGACAGGCGTACGACCGCGTTGTAGTCGGGGACCTTGGCCTCGGGAGAGCGACGAGTGCGGTCGAGGAGTACCTCACCCTCGGGCCAGTGCACCTGCAGGTTGCCCGGAGCGATCGGCGCGCGGAGCACCTGTCCCTCCAGCTGGCCGTCGGCGCTTGTCAAGACGACCTTGTCACCGTCGCTGAGCCCCAGCCGGTCGGCGTCCGGCTCGCTGATCAGGACTGCCTCCCGGACCGCACCGGTGAGAGCGTCACGGCGTTCGTGCACCATCGAGTTGAACTGCTTGCCCCGACGGGTGGCGACCACGAAGGTGCCGTCCGGGCGGGTGACGTCGGGCAGGGGGACGACTGAGAAGTGGGCGCGGCCGTCGGGTGTCGGAAACTCCCAGCCCGCACACAGATGTGGCCCGCCATACTGCAAGGCGTCGCCGAACTTCGCGAGTTTGTCGATGCCCGCGTACATCGGGACGGCTTCGGCGATCGCCGACCGGATCTGCGGTGTGCCGGTGAAGCGGACGGCGTCGGCGATCTCCGGTCGCGCCCGCGCGGCCAGTTCGCCGAAGATGCGATATTCGGGCCACGCCTCGGCGATCCGAGGGCCACGCACCTCCGGGCTGAAGATGATGCGACGTTCGGTCGAAGTCTCGGTGACGCCGCCCTCCATCTCGTACCTCGTCTGCGCCGGCAGCACCAGCACCACCGCGTCGGGGTCGACGGGATCGACCAGCATCTGGCTGGACAGGCAGATGTCGACGTGCACCCGCAGCCGGATGCGGGCAAGGGCGTCTTGACAGTACGCAGGATCCGGAAGCACCTCGAGGAAGTTCCCGCCCGAGCTGACCAGGACGTCGAGGGTGCCGTCATGGCCCGCGTCGATCATCTCCGCAGCGGTGAGACCGGGTTCGACGGGAACGTCGAACCCCCACAGCTCACTGAACTTCGCGGCCGACTCGGCGGTGATCGGCAGGCCGCCCGGAAGCGCGGTGGCGTACGCACCCATCTCCGCTCCGCCCTGCACACCGGAGTGTCCGCGGATGGGCATCAGCCCGCACTTGTCACGACCGACGAAACCCTTGGACAGGCCGAGATTGAGGAGCGACCGCACGTTGTCCTCGCCGAACGCGTGCTGGGTGACTCCCATGCTCCACACCAGTACGGCGGTGTCGGCGTCGCGCAGCAGCACCGCAAGTGCGCGCATCTCCTCCCGGCTCACCCCCGCTACCGCCTCGAGGTCCTCCCACGACTGCCCGGCCAACGACGCCTGCAGGTCGTCGTACCCCGAGCTGTGCTGGTCGACGAAGTTGCGATCGACCCAGCCGTTGTCGACCATGTGCTTCAGGACGCCGTTGAAGAACCCGATGTCGCCGCCCACGTTGATCTGGAAGAGCCGGTCGGAGACCTTCGTCCCGAACACGGCACTCTCGATGTTCGAGGGAACCCAGTAGCGCTCCATGCCGGGTTCGCGGTAGGGGTTGACGCACACGACCTTCGTGCCGGCCTTCTTGGCGTGGTAGAGGTACTTCATCGCGACCGGCTGGTTGTTGGCGACGTTCGATCCGACGAAGACGATCAGGTCGGTGCCGATCCAGTCGGTGTAGGAGCAGGTGGTCGCCCCGACGCCGAGGGCGTCCTTGAGGCCGAACGTACTCGGGGAGTGGCAGATCCGCGCGGCGTTGTCGATCGAGTGGGAGCCGAGAGCCCGGATCGCCTTCTGCGCGGCGAAGTAGTTCTCGTTGGGCGTACCGCGGCTGGTGAGGTAGGCGCCGAACCTGCCGGGTCGGCTCTCGCGGAGCCGCGCCGCCGCCAGGTCGAGCGCTTCGTCCCAGGAGATCCGGGTGAAGCCGGCGTCTCCCGCCCGGCGCAGCATCGGGAACGGCACCCGGCCGAGGTCGCGCAGCTGGGCGCTGGAGCGACGGCGAAGCTCGGCGACGTCGGTGAGGACGGCCGGGTCGAGCGCCGGCATGGTGTTCAGGCGCAGCAGCCGCAGGCGGACGTTGCACAGGTGCACCTCGCGCATTGTCCAGTCGCGGATGCCCTTGGTGCCGAGCGCGCAGCCGTCACACGTGCCCTTCTTCAGGATGCGCCAGGCGTAGCGGAGCTGGTCGCGGTTGTCGGAGACGGCGCGGACGATCTCCCGGTAGTTGTTGGGCCGGTCCTCGCCGATGCCGAACGGCTTGAGGCTGACCCAGTTCGCGGGATCGATCCACTTCTCGCGCCGGTGCATCGCCTTCTCCTCACCTCGGGTGACGTCTGCCAGTGCACGTGCCTGCGTCCTCGAGGCTAGCCCGAGGCGGGTCGCATAGTGTGAGCTGGCGGTGCGGTACGTCCAGCCCGGGCATCCGCGAGGAGGTCGACGCCGGTGGCACCGGAGCATGCCCTGCCGGGTACGGGTCAGCTGGCCCGGCTGGGATTCGCCGAACCGGACGTCGCCCGCCGTGCCCTGGCCGGCCTGGGTGAGGCCGCCGGGCCGCTGCTGGATTCCGCCAGCCGCGCGGCCGACCCCGACCAGGCGTTCGCCCACCTGGCCAGGCTGGTCACCGCGGCGCCCGACCGGAAGGCGCTCCTGGCCGCGCTGGCCGACGACGGCGACGTCCGGGATCGGCTGCTCAGGGTGCTCGGCGCGAGCACCGGTCTGGCCGAGCACCTCGTCCGGCATCCCGAGCATTGGCACGACCTGGCCGATCCCGACCTCGACCTGGTGCGGCCGGCGGCGTGGGCTCTCCGCGAGACTCTGCTCGAGTCGGTGGGCGCGGATCCGCGGGCCGCCGAGCCCATCGCCGCCGACGGCGGTCCCGCGGGACCGGACGCCCTCCGGGTCGCCTACCGCCGGCTCCTGCTGCGTCTGGCCGCCCGCGACCTGGGTGGCGAGGTGGCAGTCGACGACGTGGCCGCCGAACTGGCCGATCTTGCCGCCGCCGCGCTCGAGGCGGGCCTGGCGATCGCCCGCGCCCGGCTGCCCGAGGGTGCGGCACCGTGCCGGATCGCCGTCATCGGCATGGGCAAGTGCGGCGGTCGGGAGCTCAACTACGTCAGCGATGTCGACGTGCTGTTCGTGGCCGAACCCGCCGATCCGGGCTCTGATCCCACCGCCGACCAGGAGGCTGCTGCCCTGCGCTCGGCCTCGACCCTCGCCTCGCAGCTGATCCGGGTCTGCTCCGACCACACGCCGGAGGGAACGCTGTGGCCGGTTGACGCGGCCCTACGACCGGAGGGCCGGAGCGGGCCGTTGGTCCGCACTGTGGCGAGCCATCTCGCCTACTACACGCGCTGGGCCAAGACCTGGGAGTTCCAGGCGTTGCTCAAGGCCCGCGTGGTGGCCGGCGACCAGGACCTCGGCGAGGCATACCTCCAGGCCGTGACCCCTCTGGTGTGGCGGGCGGCGGACCACCCCGGCTTCGTCGAGGACGTCCAGGCCATGCGTCGCCGGGTGGTCGACCACATCCCAGCCGCGGAGCTGGACCGGCAGCTGAAGCTCGGGCCGGGTGGACTGCGCGACGTGGAGTTCGCCGTCCAACTGCTCCAGTTGGTGCACGGGCGGTCGGACCCGACGCTTCGCAGCGGATCGACGTTGCGTGCCCTTGCCGCGTTGACCGCCGGAGGTTATGTCGGACGCCAGGACGGTGCCGCGCTCGCGGACGCCTACCGCTTCCTGCGGACACTCGAACACCGAATCCAGCTGTCCCGGCTCCGGCGTACCCATCTCCTTCCGGTCGACGACCACGACCTGCGTGCGTTGGGTCGGTCGCTCAGCTTGTGGTCCGAGCCGGTGGCCACACTCACCCGCATCTGGAAGCAGCATGTACGCGAGGTCCGCCGCCTCCACGAAAAGCTCTTCTACCGTCCGCTGCTCGCGGCGGTCGCTCGGCTGCCGGGCGACGAGGCCCGGCTCACCCCCGAAGCGGCGCAGGAGCGCCTGACCGCGCTCGGCTTCACCGACCCGGCGGCCGCGCTCCGGCATCTGGCCGCCCTCACGGCTGGTGTGTCCCGGCGGGCGGCGATCCAGCGGACGTTGCTGCCGGTGATGCTCCACTGGTTCGCCGACGCGCCCGATCCGGACGCCGGCCTGCTCGCGTTCCGCCAGGTCTCCGACGCCCTGGGTGCGACACCCTGGTACCTCCGCCTGCTCCGCGACGAAGGCATCACCGCCGAACGGATGGCCAGGCTCCTGGCGTCCAGCAGGTTTGTGGTCGACCTGCTGCGCCGGGCGCCGGAGGCCGTCGCGATGCTCGGCCACGACGACGATCTGCGACCGCGCACCCGGCAGCAGGTCGAGACCGAGATCCAGGCCGCGGCCGGACGATACGACGACCCGGTGGCCGCGGTCTCGGCCGTCCGTGCCGTGCGCAGGCGTGAACTGTTCCGGGTCGCGGCGGCTGACGTCCTGGGCCTACTCGACATCGATGCCGTCGGCGATGCGCTGACCGACATCGCCGCGGCGTCACTGGCCGGCGGTCTGATGGCCGCGGTCCGGGCGGTCGAGACCGAGCGCCGGCAGAGCCTGCCGACGAGGCTCGCGGTGGTCGCGATGGGCCGCTTCGGAGGCCACGAGATGAGCTACGGAAGCGACGCCGACGTGATGTTCGTCCACGAGCCGTACGACGGGACCGACGAGCGCGAGGCGTCCGAGGCGGCTATCGCCGTCGTCTCCGAACTCGGACGGCTGCTGGCGGTACCGGCGCCGGACCCGCCGCTCGTCGTGGACGCGGGACTGCGGCCGGAGGGGCGGCAGGGTCCGCTGGTGCGCACGCTCGCGTCGTACGCGGCCTACTACGCACGCTGGTCGCACGTGTGGGAGGCGCAGGCCCTGCTCCGGGCAGAACCCGTGTGCGGCGACGCCAACCTGCAGCGCAGCTTCGTCGAGTTGATCGACCCGATCCGCTGGCCCGCTTCTGGACTACCGGGCAGTGACGCGCGCGAGATCCTGCGGATCAAGGCCCGAGTGGACGCGGAGCGGCTACCCCGAGGCGCCGACCCGACCACCCACACCAAGCTCGGCCGTGGTGGGCTCTCCGACGTCGAGTGGACGGCACAGCTGCTGCAGCTACGGCATGCCGGGAGCGTGCCCGAGCTTCGGACGACCCGGACCGTGCCAGCTCTGCGGGCCGCGACAACCGCCGGTCTGCTGGAGGCCGCCGACGCCGACGTGCTCGTGGCGGCATGGCGGCTGGCGAGCCGGGCCCGCAACGCGGTCATGCTGATCCGGGACAAGGCGTCGGACTCCCTGCCCAGAGACGCGCGTGATCTCGCTGCGGTGTCGAGGGTGTTGGGTTATCCGCCGCTGGAGTCGGGCCGCTTTCTCGAGGACTACCGTCGGGTGACCCGCCGCTGCCGTGCCGTCGTCGACCGCGTGTTCTGGCGCTGATTCGTCCAGACCTCAGCCAGCCACGGCGGATCGGGTGTCGAGGTTGGCGAGGTCGGCAGCCAGCTTGCCGGCGGTCCAGCCAGCGGCATTGGAGACCGAAACCGTGCGCTCGATCGTGCGTGGGAAGAGCTGGGTGAACAGAGTGTCGACCTGCTGCTCGCGGGCCACCAAAGCCGGAAGCAGTCTGGCCGAGTCGTGCTGAGTGACCGCCGCCGCCTGGCTCGCCGCGCTCGCATCGGCCAGCCGCTGGCCGATCCGCGTTGCGTACGACACGAGGAACGACTGGCGCCACGACCGCGTGTTCGACCGCCCGTACCGGCTGACCTGGCCGCCGTGCGCCAGCATCGCGCGATTGGCCTGCAGCAGCAGTGACGTGGTGAGGATTTCCACCAGGTCGAGGTCGACGTCCGCGCCGATGACCGTGACGTATCCGGTCTTGTCGTCGGTGACGAGCCGGCAGCGGTTGGCTCCGGCGACCGCGTTGACCAGAAGGGACTTCGCCGAAACGTACGGGGCGTCGAGCCAGATCCGCCGGGCGCTCGCACCACTTCCCGGCTGTGGGTGGGCACCCGGCTCGGCGTCGAGCACGGCCCGGTCAAGCAGAGCACGGTCGAGGGAGAACCTCGTCATGAGTTCCTGTGCCTTGCTCGACAGGGCTTCGGCCTCCTCGGGGAACTCCGTCGACTCCGCCTTCGCGAGCAGGGCCCGGATCCGCGCGAGCTGCTTCTCGTCGACGTCGTGGCGTACCTGCCGCCCTGCCGCGCCCGCGTGTGCGCTGCCGGGTAGCGGAAGGATCTGCCGGCCGCGAGGAACGGTGAGGCAGAAGCCGAGTGTGACGATCGCCGTCGACACCGCCGACCGTCGGTCATGGTGGTGCCGGGCAGCCCACTGCCTGAGGTGGGTTTGGTCGGGCTTCCACCACACCGAGGCGCCGACCTCGTCCAGCTGGTCACGCCAACGCGGGTCGACGGTGCCAGGTGCGTAGGTGCGTGCCTCCGCGGCGATCGCGTCGAGGAGATAGTCGCCGGCGCCTGAGGCGAGCCGCCGCTTGGCGAGCTCGCGCGCGTCGCGCGGCTGCCAGCCTGACTCCCAGATCCTGCGTACGCCACGATCGAGGCAGGACTGCACCGCCGTGTCGACCAGCCCGACGTCGAGGCTCGGATATGCGAGCGCTTCGGCATGGGTGGCCAGCAACTCAGCACCTTCGGTCGTGCTGGCATATGCCGCCTCGAACAAGGCGTCCCGGATCAGCTCGGCCGTCGGTGGCGGCGGCAGGTGGTTGCACTGTGGGCAGTCGCACGGAGCATCGTCGTACGCCGTCGGCGGAGACCAGCCGCTGCCGGGAGCGCTGCCACCACGCTCCCGGCGCTTGCGCTGCTTGGCGGCCCGGCGCTGACGGTTGTTCGTCCCCACGTGGCGTGTCCTTCCCGATCGAACCTGAGCGATGGCACGCTCGTTGCGAGCGATGGGACGACAGTCTGCCGACATCCACCGACAGATGGGGCTAGGGCGTGCCTCTGCGGGCCCGCACCGCACGGGCGAGGTCGCGGAGCACTTGTTCGGTGACGTCCCAACCCATACACGCGTCCGTGATGCTCTGTCCGTACGCCAACCCGTCGGCGCCGCCGTCATCCAGGTCCTGCCGACCAGGCTGGAGGAAGCTCTCCAACATCACGCCGATGAGCCCGCGCTGGCCGTCGGCCACCTGGTCGGCGACGGACTTCGCCGCGACCGGTTGGCGGAGATGGTCCTTCCCGCTGTTGCCGTGGCTCGCGTCGACGACGAGGCGTTCGCGCAGCCCGGCCTTCTCCAGCCGGAGCAACGCCTCGGAGACACTGCCCGCGTCGTGGTTGGGACCGGTCAGGCCACCGCGCAGTATGACGTGGCAGTCGGGGTTGCCGCGGGTGGTGAGGATCGCGGCGACGCCGTCGTCGGTGATGCCGGTGAAGACGTGGCTCACCGCGGCGGCTCCCACCGCGTCGACGGCGCCCTGGACGTCGCCACTGGTGGAGTTCTTGAAGCCAACAGGCATGGACAGACCGCTCGCGAGGTGCCGGTGCACCTGGCTCTCCGACGTACGCGCGCCGATCGCTCCCCAGCTCACGGTGTCCGCGATGTACTGCGGAATGATCGGGTCGAGGAACTCACAACCGACCGGCAGACCGCGGCCCAGGACGTCGAGGAGTACCTTTCGCGCCGTCCGCAAGCCCTTGTTGACGTTGTAGCTGCCGTCGAGGTCGGGGTCGTTGATGAGTCCCTTCCAGCCCACCGTGGTGCGTGGCTTTTCGAAGTAGACCCGCATGACGAGGCAGAGGTCCTGCTCCAGGTCGCGCGCCGATGCGGCCAACCGGCCGGCGTATTCCAGCGCGGCCTGCGGATCGTGGATCGAGCACGGGCCGACGACGACGAGCAACCGGTCGTCCTCTCCGGCCAGGATGCTGGTCACATCCCGGCGTCCGGCGACGACGACCGAGGCACTCTCCTTGTCCAGCGGCAGTTCGTCCCGGAGCAGGGCGGGGGAGAGGAGCGGCCGGGTGGTGCTGATGCGTACGTCGCGGACGGTCCCCGCCGGCGGCTGGGCGGTGGCGGGTGGCGCGACTGGTGTGGACTGTTCGGATGGTGACGTCACGGGAGGGCGTCCTTTCGGCTCGGGAGCCGTCCCGCCTGGTCATGGGCCGGCTCGCCTCGTCTGGGCAAACAAAAAGGCAGAGGTCCTGAGGGACCACTGCCTGCCGGCTCTGGGAAGGTGGACGATCAGCGCAGGGCGTCGCGACCGGGCCCACCCAGGGCCGGCTCGCTAAACCAATAACGCCACAGCATGGCTGGGACCCTACCCCGTGAGGTCCGGCCGGAGCAACGCGGCATCGACCCGGCGAACCTGGACACCTCGGGCGGGACGTTCCAGATAGGTCAGGTCGGGCGGAGCGAAGCCGAACTGGTCATACAGCCCGTGCGCGTCGAACGTGTGCAGCATCCACCGGAAGTCGGCGCCAGGTCCGAGGTCGATCATCATCCGGACCAGTTCCTTGCCGAGCCCCTGGCCGCGCAGGTCGGGCAGGACGTAGAGGTCGGCGAGATAGGCGATGGCCACGCCGTCGGAGACCGCTCGGGCGAAGCCGACCATGCGGCCTGAGCCCCGGTGGTAGACACCAACGAGGCGCCACGCGCTCGCGAGCTGGCGTTCGACATCCGAGCGGGTCCGCCAGCGCGCCCAGTATGCCTTCGTGGACAGGAATTCCCACGCCGCGCCGACGTCCACCCGGTCCGGGTCGTCGTCCAGGTCGAACTCGCCGCAGGTCGTGATCACGGCACGAACCTATCGGAGGCTGGCAGCTCGGAAGTCACCGAAGGGCGAAACCGAGCCTGGTCAGTCATGGAACCCGGCGGTGAATGCGCCAGGTTGTTGGAGACCTGGCGGCAGAGAAGCGGCCAGACCTCCAACAAGTCGTGGATCAGCCCGTCGCGCGAAGAGGCCGCCACGATGGTTGCCGCTTCGTAGCGCACGGTCATCCAGAGCTCTCCCCGAGCAAGGACCGCACGTCGGCGATGTCGTACTCGGCCACGGAAGCCGAGAGCATGGCGGCACTCTGGTCGTCGCTGGGCCCACTGCTGCGGAAGCTTTCGACCGCCGCTTGCGACTCCCAGCGCTCAAATACGTTGATGCGGCCGGGGTCGAGCAGGTCGGCGGTGATGGCAAAGTCGAGACAGCCAGCTGCCCGGCGAGCCTGTTCGACGACGCTCACGCAGCCCGCGAGGTAGGAGTCGCGCTGCGGGGCTTCAACGGTGATGTGTCCTGCGACTATGACCATGGGCACGCTCCCTTGTCGGGCATCCTCGAGTGTCGAGCCGGTCCGTCCCTGCTGTCCGCTAGACACCGTAAGGCGCTCCGCCGCCTTGGCGCAGCGCCGCGGACCGCCTGGCGTCTGCTTGGCGGCAATGGGCAAAGGATTCTCGTCCAGGACGGCGAGGGGACCCCATCGCGTTCATCTGGCTGAGCAGCTTGGCACGGTGGTCTCTCCAGCTCAGCGCGCCCAAGATCGAGAGTTCGGGCTTGAGGTAGAGCGCGCTCGAAGTTCTAGCGTGCCGGGCATGGACTACAGATTTCTCGGAGCGACAGGTCTCGAGGTCAGTGAGCTGAGCCTTGGCGCGATGACGTTCGGCAATGAGTCCGATGAGCAGACCAGTACGAAGATCCTCGACACGTTCACCGAAGCCGGCGGGAACTTCATCGACACGGCCGACATCTACGGCGGAGGAAGGTCGGAGGAAGTCCTCGGCAGGTGGCTGACGACCAGACGCCGCGAAGACCACATCGTCGCGACCAAAGTGTGGGGGCCAACGGGTCCGGGACGTAACGACCGCGGCCTGTCCCGCAAGCACATCCTCGAAGCAGTGGAGGCAAGCCTGCGCCGCCTCGGCACCGACTACATCGACCTCTACCAGCTCCACCTCTGGGACGCCGGGACGCCCCTGACCGAGACACTCTCGACCCTGGACATGCTCGTTCGAAGCGGCAAGGTTCGCTACGTCGGCGCCAGCAACTTCTGCGGATGGCAGCTACAGAAGGCGATCGACCTGTGCGGCCAGTACGGCTGGGAACCACTTGTCAGCCTGCAACCGATCTACACCCTGCTCGACCGAGAGGCCGAGTGGGAGCTCCTGCCCGTATGTGAGAACGAGGGCCTTGGCGCGATCATTCGGTCGCCGCTGCAGTCTGGCTGGCTGTCAGGGGCCTACCGGCGCGGCATGACCGCACCACCGCCCAACAGCAAGGTCAGTAAGGACGGTTCCTGGAACAGGTACGCCACCGACCACACGTGGCACCTGCTCGACGAACTGGCAGCCGTCGCCGACGAGGCCGGCAGTACGCCGGCACAGGTGGCGATCCGCTGGCTACTGCAACGCCCCGGTGTCACGGCGCCCATCATCGGCGCCCGCACTCACGCCCATCTCGACGACCTCCTCGGTGCGGTCGGATGGTCGCTCACGCCGGAACAGATGAGCCGACTCGACACCGCCAGCCAACCGACCAGGCTGCCCAATCCCTACAGAATGCCGTCGCTTCCCGGCCGTTCGCGACGAGCCGCCGGGCACAGCTGACGATGACTGCGAACCTGGAACCAATTTCACTCGGCTCGCCGGGCGCGGAAGGGTGCCGTCGGGCAGTGGTCGAGCACCAGCACATCCAGTACACGTGAGGATGCAGAACGGCGGCGGACCGTGGAAGACGCCGCGAGGCGAATGCCAGGTCAGCCGCCGTTCTGGCTGACGTTCAGCAGGTCAGGGACCTGCAGGGATCAGATGTCGTAGTAGAGCTCGAACTCGTGCGGGTGCGGGCGGAGCCTCACCGGCTCGATCTCGGCCGTGCGCTTCCAGTCGATCCAGGTCTCGATCAGGTCGGGGGTGAAGACGCCACCCTCCAGCAGGAAGCTGTGGTCGCCCTCCAGGGTGTCGAGCACCTCGTCGAGCGAGCCCGGCACCTGCTGCACCTGCGCGTGCTCGTCCGGAGGGAGCTCGTACAGGTCCTTGTCGATCGGCTCCGGCGGCTCGATCTTGTTGTGGATACCGTCGAGGCCGGCCATCAGCATCGCTGAGAACGCGAGGTAGGGGTTGCACGACGGGTCGGGCACCCGGAACTCGATCCGCTTCGCCTTCGGGTTGGACCCGGTGATCGGGATCCGTACACACGCAGACCGGTTGCGCTGGGAGTAGACCAGGTTGACCGGCGCCTCGAACCCCGGCACCAACCGGTGGAACGAGTTGACCGTCGGGTTGGTGAACGCCAGCAGGCTTGGCGCGTGCTTGAGCAGGCCACCGATGTACCAGCGGCCGGTGTCCGACAGACCCGCATAGCCGAGCTCGTCGTAGAACAGCGGCTGGCCGTCCTTCCAGATGCTCTGGTGGCAGTGCATCCCCGAACCGTTGTCGCCGAAGATCGGCTTCGGCATGAAGGTCACCGTACGACCGGCGGCCAGCGCGGTGTTCTTGATGATGTACTTGTACTTCATCAGGTTGTCGGCCTGCTTGAGCAGCGTGTCGAAGCGGATGTCGATCTCCGCCTGACCGGCCGTACCCACCTCATGGTGCTGCATCTCGACGGGAACACCCGAGGTGATGAGCTGCCTGACCATCTCCGAACGCAGGTCGGTGAGGTGGTCCATCGGTGGCACCGGGAAGTAGCCCTGCTTGTAGCGCGGCTTGTAGCCCTTGTTGCCGCCCTCTTCGACCCGACCGGTGTTCCAGGCCGCCTCGATCGAGTCGAGGAAGTAGTAGCCCGCACTCGGGCCGGTCTCGAACCGCACGTCGTCGAAGATGTAGAACTCCGCCTCGGGACCGAAGTATGCGGTGTCACCGATGTTGGTGCTCTTGAGATAGGCCTCCGCCTTGCGCGCGATATTGCGCGGGTCGCGGGTGTAGCCCTCACCAGTCAGCGGGTCGTGCACGAAGAAGTTGATGATCAGGGTCTTGTGCTGGCGGAACTTGTCCAGCATCGCACTCGAGGGGTCGGGCAGAAGGAGCATGTCCGACTCGTGGATCTGCTGGAACCCGCGGATCGACGATCCGTCGAACATCAGCCCGTCGGTGAAGACGTCGGCGCTGAAGTTTTCGACCGGCACCGTGAAGTGCTGCATGATGCCCGGCAGGTCACAGAAACGCACGTCGATGAACTCGACGCCCTCGTCGCGTACAAATGCCAACAGCTCGTCGGCGCCTTGGAACATTCGCCCCTCCTCGATGTCTTGCCACGGGACCGTAGGAGCCGGCCGTTTCTCTGCCGTGACACAGATGTTGCACCCGTGTTACGGGACAGTTTGGCCCATGGACCGGACGGACGTGAGCCCGGTCCCCTTGTGCCCGCCACGCGGAGATAGCGTTCCGGCGTGTCTGCGAACGGTCGTGGGTCGCCGGCGAGCTGGGGGAGCCGGGTGGCCGCTCTCGTCATCGACTGGCTGCTGGCCAACCTGGCCGGGTTCGCGGTGGTCCGCGATCCGGCGGTTTGGCAGGCTCCGGTCGATGGTGTCGACTTCATCCCCTTGGGGCTCTTCGCCCTGGAGGTCTGGCTCATGACGGCCTTCGTCGGGGCGAGTATCGGCCAGCGGTTCCGCCACATCGCCGTGGCCCGGCTGGACGGCCAGCCGGTGGGCCTCCTGCGCGCTCTCGTCCGGACCCTGCTGATCCTGCTCGTCCTACCACCGTTCGTGGTGGGACGGGACGGCCGTGGCCTGCACGACCGGGTCGCCGGGACGGCGATCGTTCGGACCCGCTGAGCACCGCCGTGAGCGCGCAGGGCTGGTGGCCCGGAGTCAACGGATGATCAGCCTCAGCGGGGGCGGGGCGCCCCAGGCGGCAGCTTCACGTTCTTGGGCAGTGGCCCCTTGGGGATCGGCAACTGCTGACGGTTTGCCGACAGCGCCTTCAGCCGGTGCCGGACCTCGGTCACCTCGGCCGGGCGCAGGTTGCGGGGGAGCTTCATCACGTGACCGGAGAGCTTGCGGAGCGTGACCTGACCCTCGCCGTCCCCGACCACGACGTCATAGATCGGTGTGTCGGGCGCTACCCGCGCGTGCTTGCGCTTCTCGTTGGCGAGGAGGTTGCCGACCCGGTTGGGGGCGCCCTCACCGACGAGGACGATGCCCGGCCGCCCGACGACCCGGTGCACGACGTCCTGGTTGCGGGTGACGGCGACCGCGGGTTCGACCGTCCAGCCGCGACGCAGGGTCGACAACGCGTTCGCGCCGGCGCCGAGCTGACCCTCCAGCCGGCCGTAGGCAGCCTTCTCCACCCGCCGACCGAAGATGATCACCGTGATGAGGAACGCGAACGGAAGGCCCGTCACCCCCCACAGGATCGGGCTGCCGAGGACGAGACCGACCGCGACGAACACCACGACGACGGCGAGGAAGATGCCGAGCAGAAGGAGCCCGATGAGCGGTTGGGCCTCTTTGGTGATGCGGTAGGCGGCCCGGATCTGGGCGATCCGCCCGGGCTTGTCGGTGCCGGACTGGCCGGGCTTGCCGGCTGCGGTGGCGTCGCGCTTCGCCATGGGCTGCTTCTCGCGTCCCTTCCTTGGTCGTACGTCTTCTGACTCTGAACGGTCCAGATCCGAACGGGTCAGGCTGACCCGTCCAGCTCAGCTCGCGGGTGCGACGGAGAGTCGGCGGGACTCCACAGCCTGGCGGTAGAGGCGGCCCGCGCGGTAGGACGAACGGACGAGGGGTCCGGACATCACGTCGGCGAATCCCAGGCCGAGGGCCTCGTCACCGAGCGCGACGAACTCTTCGGGCTTCACCCAGCGCTCGACCGGGTGGTGTCGCACAGACGGGCGGAGGTACTGCGTGATGGTCAGCAGGTCGCACCCGACTCCGCGCAGATCGCGCATCGCCTGGCTGATCTCGTCGCGCACCTCACCCATGCCGAGGATGAGGTTGGACTTCGTGACGAGGCCGGCGTCGCGCGCCTGGCGCAGCACATCGAGCGACCGTTCGTAGCGGAACCCCGGCCGGATGCTCCGGAAGATCCTCGGCACGGTCTCGATGTTGTGGGCGAAGACCTCCGGCTGACTCGCGAACACCTGGTCCAACAGCTCGGGACGGCCGGAGAAGTCGGGCGCGAGGAGTTCGACGCCGCATCCGGGGTTGTACGCGTGGATCTGGCGGACAGTCTCGGCGTAGAGCCAGACGCCCTCGTCGTCGAGATCGTCGCGGCACACGCCGGTGACAGTGGCGTACTTCAGCTCCATCGTGCGGACGCTCTCGGCGACCCTCCGGGGCTCGTCCCGGTCGAGAGCGGCCGGCTTGCCGGTGTCGATCTGGCAGAAGTCGCAGCGCCGGGTGCACTGGTCGCCACCGATGAGGAAGGTGGCCTCCCGGTCCTCCCAGCACTCGTAGATGTTCGGGCAGCCAGCCTCTTGGCACACCGTGTGGAGGCCCTCGCGGCGGACCAGGCCCTGCAGCTCGGTGTAGGCAGGACCCATCCTGGCCCTGGTCTTGATCCACGAGGGCTTCTTCTCGATCGGGGTCTGGCTGTTGCGCACCTCGAGGCGCAGCAGCTTGCGTCCTTCCGGAACCACGGCCGTCACATCCCACAGCCTACGGCGCGCCCGGAGAGGGAGATGCCCCGCAGCGGCTCAACCTGGTCAGGTTAGGTTGTTGCTCGTGTCTCTACGCATAGCTATTGCTTCGGGTAACCCCGTCAAACGCCGCGCCACCATCGAGGCGGCCTGTGTCGCCTTCGGTCGCGACGACATCTCC
The DNA here is from genome assembly GCA_963720325.1 of uncultured Actinomycetota bacterium. Taxonomy (GTDB): domain Bacteria; phylum Actinomycetota; class Actinomycetes; order Propionibacteriales; family Actinopolymorphaceae; genus Thermasporomyces. The sequence continues at coordinate 498,585 of CAVRFE010000007.1, forward strand.
ACCTTCACCGTAGAGGTGGACTCGGGGGTACCCGACCAGCCGGTCGGCGACGACCAGACCCTGCTGGGCGCCCGCAACCGGGCCGCGGCAGCTCGGGCGATCATGCCCGACGCCGACCTGTGGGTCGGCCTGGAAGGCGGGGTGGTCGAACGCGAGGGGTCGCTGGAGTGCCTCGCGTGGTCGGTCGTGCTCGGGACAGACGGGCGAGGCGAGCTGGTCCGCGGCGAGAGCCGGACGGCGACCTTCGCCCTCCCCACCGAGATCGCAGACCTGGTCCGTTCCGGAGTCGAGCTCGGCGAGGCGACCGACCGGGTCTTCGGTGCGACCGACACCAAGCGGAGCACCGGCACGGTGGGGCCCCTCACCGGCGGCGTGATCGACCGAGTGGCTTTCTATGCCCATGCGACCGTGCTCGCCCTGGTGCCGTTCCGCAACACGGACCTGACGTTCACCAGGCTCGGACAGCCGGAGGACAGCCTGGCGTCGTGACGCCCAGCGTCCTGCCTGGTCAGGCGACGTGGGAGGTGGCAGGCGCGAGGGCGTCGGCGATCTGACGTTCGACCAGGTCGAGCACGTCCTCGACCCGCACCCGGCGGCCGAGCTCCGCGGACATGGACGTGACACCGACGTCTCGGAGCCCGCACGGCACGATCCGCCCGAACGCCTCGAGATCGCAGTCGCAGTTGAGGGCGAAGCCGTGCATGGTCACGCCCTGAGCCACCCGGAGGCCGATCGCGCCGACCTTGCGGTCGGGCCCGCGGTCATCGGCTGGAACCCACACGCCGCTGGCGCCGTCGATCCTGGTGGCCACAAGCCCCGCGTCGCCGCAGACCTCGATCAACGCATGCTCGAGCAGGCGTACGAACGCGACCACATCGACCGGTTCGGACAGCCGGACGATCGGGTAGCCAACCAGCTGCCCGGGTCCATGCCAGGTGATCTTGCCGCCGCGGTCGACGTCGATGACGGGTGTGCCGTCGACCGGGCGGTCGGAGGGCTCGGTGCGCTTGCCGGCGGTGTAGACCGACTGGTGCTCGAGCAGCATGATCGTGTCGGGTATCCGGCCGGCAACCCGCTCGGCGTGGTAGCGGCGCTGCTCGGCCCAGGCGTACTCGTAGTCGACTGCCTCCGAGCCGAACCCGGCCCGGACGAAACGCGGTGAACCCATATCCTGCAGCTTAGAGCCGGACGGCCCTCCGGGGCCGCTGCCAGGCACCGTTCGCATCATCCGGTTGTTGATCACCTGTGCCTCGTGACAGGCATCGGCACCGGCGTCCGCAGACATCGTGCCGCGAAACGTAGGTCTGGAAGGCTTGTCCTGTGCGGAGCGACTTCGAGGTTGACGGATACGAGATCGAGGGACTGCTGGGTGCCGGACCCACGGGCGAGACCTGGCTGGCCCGAGATGTCACCTCCGGCGCCCAGGTGGCGCTCCACCGCCTCAGTCCGCGCGATGCCGGCTCCCTCGACCAGGCCCGCCGTCTGGTCGAGCGACTGGGTGCCCTGGACCACCCGCACGTACGCCGGATCCGGGAGCTGATCCCGTACGACGACGAGCTGGTCTTCGTCCTCGACAACCTCGAGGGCGGCAGCCTGGAACAGCTCCTGCTGGTGCGCGGGATCCTCGACCCGGGCGAGCTGGTGACCACGGCCGCCACGGTGGCCGGCGCGCTGGCCGCGGCGCACGAACGCGGCCTGGTCCACGGCGCGCTCACCCCCGACGCCATCCAGTTCACCGCCGATGGGACGCCGATCGTCGCCGACATCGGATTCAGCGCGCTGACGACTCCGGCCGACGCGTCACCGTCCGGTTCGTACGCGGATCCAGGCGAGCCGGACGAGTCCGAAGCTACGCCTGCCGGGGACGTCTACAGCCTGGCCGCAATCTGCTACGCCGCCCTCACCGGGCTCGTGCCTCGCGCCGGCGAACAGCTCAGACCGCTCCACCAGGTCGCCCCGGGTGTGCCCCCAGGGCTGGCGCACGCGATCCAGGCTGGCCTGCAGTCGGCGTGGGACATGCGACCGCACATGAGCCAGTTCGGGCCGCTGTTGGAGGGTGCGAGTCGGCCGGTGCCGGTGCGGCTCCCGGACGGGACACCTGAGGCGATACCGGACGAAATGTCGGCGCCGGAGGCAGACTTTTCTCCGCTGACCGCCTTTCAGCCGCCGGGTACGGACTTCCCGCCGCCGACGGGACGCCCACTTCCCGAGACGGACTTCCCGCCGCCCGGCACGGACCCGGCGCCGGCACGGGGATCGCGGCAGGACCAGCCGGCACCGCCGCCGGCGCGCGGATCGCGTCCGGACAGCCAGCGGCAGGAACCTGCGGCGCGGCGGCAACCGGAACCGCTGGAGCAGCAACGTCAGGTGCCGCCGGAGCGGCGCCAGCACCAACCGCCAGGCCGGCCGGACGGGCCGGACAGGGACGGCGGTCCGCCCGGCCGGGCCGATGACCCGGGGCCGCTGGGAACGTTGCGGGTCCCGCCCTCGACGCCCGACCCCCCGGGACGGGGCCTGCCCCGCCAGAACGAGCCCCGCCAGAACGAGCCCCGCCAGAACGAGCCCCGCCAGAACGAGCCCCGCCAGAACGAACTCCGCCAGAACGAGCCCCGCCCGGCCGCACACCGTCAACCTCGCCCGCACCCGGACGGGTCGCGCACTGGCGGCGACCGCCACGCAGGACAGGACACCGACCGCGGCATCGACCGTGACGAGAGGTCCTCGGGCCCGCCGCCGGATGGCGACCTGACACTTCCCACTGGCGAACTGTTCGACGTCGAGGTCGGTCCGACGAGGTCGAAGACGCCGCTGCTGCCCATCGCGGCCGGCGCCCTACTGCTGGTCGTCGCGGTGGTCGTCGCAGTGCTGGCCTGGCGAGCGTCCGGGGGAGGGCCGACGGCAGGCGAGACGAATCGACCCGGCGGCCCGTCGACGTCCCCCACTGCCACGCCGACAGTCTCGGTCGACTCGAGCGATCCGCTCGCGGTCCGGTGGGCGAAGACGCTGACGCTGTTCGACCAGCGCCGGACCAACGCGTTCGCCCACCGAGAACCCACCCTGCTCGCCCAGCTGTACGCCCCGGAGTCCCAGGCATACACGGAGAACCGTGAGTACATGCGCGAGCTAGCCGCCGCCAACGTCGCGCGGGTGATCGGGTTGACCCGACCGATGAGCAGCCTACGAACCGTGTCGACGGGCGCCCGGAAGATCGTCTTCGAGGTCGTACGCCAGGAACTGCCGTACACGGTCGCGATGAACGACGGCCAGCAGGCCCGGTGTCCGGGCGGACCGAAGAAGAAGGTCCGGATCGAGATCGTCCCGCTCAAAGGCACCACCGCCTGGCGGATCTCCCGGGAGTGGCAGGTGGGCGGACGGACGACGCCTGAAGTGCAGGTCTGCCGGCCGGGCAAGCAGTCGGGCTGACCAACGCCGGAACGACGCGACGGTGCGGGCAGTTTCGGCCAAGCCGCTACAGTGCACCGGTCCGCGCCACAGGCATCGTCCCGCGGGTCAGCGGTGCGACAGCAACTGGTGTTCGCCAACAACCGGGGAAGGCTCAGGGCCACCATGCAGGGCGACTTCCGCGTCGAGGGATACGACATCGAGGGTCTGCTCGGCGCCGGCCCGGCGGGTGAGGTGTGGCTCGCCCGCGAGGAGTCGTCAGGGGCACAGGTCGCACTGAAAAGGCTGCGCCCGCGCGACGTCGCCGCCCATGACGAGGCGCGCAGGATCGTCGCGCTGCTGGAGTCGCTGCGGCACCCGCACCTGTTGCCGATCCGGGAGATGCTGTCGCTGGGAGACGAACTGGTCTTCGTCCTCGACTACGCCGAGGGCGGCAGCCTCGCCCAGCTCGTCCTCGTCCGTGGGCAGCTGGATCCCGGCGAGGTGGTGGGCATTGCCACCGCGGCTGCGTCCGCGCTGTCGGCTGTGCACGCCGAGGGGATGGTGCACAGCGACCTGACTCCGGACAACATTCTGTTCGACGCGCATGCGCGCACGCAGGTGGCTGACCTCGGCCTGCTCCAACTGGTCGACGGGGGCGAGTCGGGAACGCTCGGCTACACCGACCCGTCTCGCGAACCGGGGATGGCGCCCACGCCCGCCGGCGATGTCTACGGACTCGCCGCCATGTGTTACGCGGCGCTGGCTGGTGCCCCGCCCGAGCCCGGCCACACCCACCGTCCGCTCCACCAGGTCGCGCCGGGTGTACCTCCGGGCCTCGCGCACGCGATCGAGGCGGGTCTGCAGTCCCGCCCGGGCCAACGCCCGGACGCCAACCAGTTCGGCGCCCAGCTGGAAGCGGCCTGCCCCGGCACGCCGGTGCGCTTCCCGTCAGGGTCGAACCTGGACGGCGGCGCGTTGGGGGTGGAAGGCCCCGGCACTCAGGGCGGAACGTCCCCGCACCGATCCGGGCCAGACGGGCCGATCCCACCCGGTCCGGCCCAGTCATCGGGCCAGTCATCGGGCCAGTCATCGGGAGGGCACTCCGCTGGGGCCTGGCATGGCGGGCCGACCGGACCGGAGTCCGCACCAGACCATGCAGGACCCCGACCGACGCTGGACTACTTCCCGTCGCCACCGCCGACGGCACCTGTCGACGCGGGACCGTCGGACGAGACCGAGGACGAGCCGGAGCGTCGGCGGCCGCCGGTCGTGGTGCTGGCCGGCATTCCAGTGGTCCTGGTGGTGCTGGCGGCGCTCGCGGTCGTCGGCTGGCGGGTCGTCGTCCCAACCGCACCGTCCGGGACCGAGACGACGGCGCCGGCCCGACCCACGTCCGGCACTCCCGCGGCCGATCCGTCACCGTCCAGTACTCCGCGGACGTCCGCCGAGGCGCGCTGGACGAAGGTGCTCACCGCACTCGACCAGCGCCGCGCGGACGCCTGGCGCAGGTGGGACGAGCAGCTTCTCGGTCGCGTGTACAAGCCAGGCTCGCAGGCGCTGCAGGAGGAGCTCGACCTCATGCACCTGCATGCCAGCAAGGATGTCACCAGCGTGGTCGACCTCAGAACGCCGATCCTGTCCCTCGACGTCGTGTCCGAGGACGAGGACACGGTGGTTGTCGACGCCGTGAGTCAGCTGCAGCCGTACCGGCTGGAAATGGGGGGTCGCTACTACCCCCACGACGGCGGGGAACCGAGGCGCTTCCGGCTGACGCTCGAGCCGGACGGGGCGGGCGGCTGGCTGATCGCGCAGAGCGCCGAGCTGGAATCGACGAAGTAGCGGCGCGCACGCCGAGGTCGGGTGGAAGGCGGCGCGCCACGGGGCCCGGACGCACTTCGTACGCAAGGCGATTTCCCAGCGTCCGGGCTGTGGATAACGCGCGACGTGCCGGCGTCCCGTTCTGAGAGGCTGGCGACCATGCGTGGCGAATTCCGGGTCAAGGGATACGAACTCGGTTCGCTGCTGGCGGCCAGCGCCAGCGGCGAGGTGTGGCTCGCGCAGGCCCACGGATCAGGCGAGCAGGTGGCGTTGAAGCGCCTGCGCCTCCGCTCCGCCGAGTCCCTGTCTGACGCCGAGCGACTGATGTCCCTGCTCGCCCTCCTCGACCATCCGCATGTGCTGCGGATACGCGAGTTGCTGCCCTACGGCGACGAGGTGGTCGTCGTCCTCGACCACGCTGAGGGAGGCAGTCTCGACCAGTTGCTGTCCAGTCGCGGTGGTCTGGATCCCGGAGAGGTCGTGACTGCGGTTGCGCCCGTGGCCGAGGCGCTCCATGCCGCACACGAACGCGGCCTCGTCCATGGCGACATCACGCCCGAGACGATCCTGTTCACCGCCGACGGCCGGCCCCTGCTCGCTGACCTGGGGCTCCTCCCGCTGGTCGACGGTGCCGAATCGCTCGGTACGCACGGTTACGCCGACCCGGTGGGTGTGAGCGGCGCGGCCCCGACCGCGGCCGGTGACGTCTACGGCGTGGCTGCCGTCTGCTACACGGCCCTCACCGGACTTCCGCCGCGACCTGGCCAGCCGCGGCTGCCACTGGCCGAGGCCGCCCCTGGCCTGCCGTCGGAGTTGGCGCATGCCGTCGCCGCGGGACTGCAGGCGGTGCCCGCCCGACGACCGGACGCCGGCCAGTTCGCCGACCTCCTGTATGGCGCCTGTGCTCCGGTTCCGGTGCGGTTTCCGGTCGGGTTGGTGCTGAGCGACGCCGACATCGCCGCTGTGCTTGGCGAACCTGCCGGTTCGGACACATCCGCGCCTGCGCCTGCGGCCGCTCGACAGGACCCGTTCGTGCTGGGGCTCGCGGGTGGAGGGGCCGGCGGCCTGAGCCAGGATGCCGGCAACGGCCAGGTCGCCGCGTTCGGAGCGGGTCCGGAGCCGGACGAGATCGACGACGACGATGGCCGGCGGCGTCGGCTGTGGCTGCTCCTTGGCGGTGGTGGTCTGGCGCTCCTGCTGGTGGCCACCGCGGTCGTCGCGGGTGTGGCGCTCGGCCTGCGGGCTGGGCCCGACCGACCGACCGCGCTGGCCGGCGACGGCGAGGCGACCGGACGCGGCAACGCTGCCGACGTGCCGGCACCGCAGGCGCCAGGCCGGGATTCGCCGGCGCGTCCCAACTCCACGGCCGGACCGGACGGACCGCCGACGTCCGCACCGGACTCGACAACGGCACCGGCTACGACGGCGGCACCGGACGGGACCCGCCCGCGGCAGGCACCTGCCGCCGACAGCAGTGTGGACTCGTGGGGCCAGGTGCTGTCAGAGCTCGACGAGCAGCGGGCGAAGGCGTTCGCCGAATCCGACGCCGCCATGCTCCGGTCTGTCTACGTCAGGGGCTCCGACCTGCTGGTGAAGGACCGAGCCGAGATCGAGAAGTGCGTGCGCGCTGGGTGCCATGTCGAAGGGCTGCGGTTCGACATCATCCGCCTGGAGCTCGCCTCGAAGAAGGCCGGCCGGACAGTCCTGAAGGTCGTCGACCAGCTCCAGGCCTACACGGTCGTGAGCGGCAGTGGCGAACGCACCGACCGCCCGCCGGGTGAGGTGACGACCCGTCTGATCACCCTCGAACGTCGCCCGGGCGACCACTGGCTGATTTCCCGCATCGTCGCCGAGTAGGCGAGAGCCCGCCACGCCGCTGCCGGATGCGTCCGACCTCCGTCAGCGGCGTGGCAGGCTCCCCTGCACCAACGCGGCTACGTCGGGTGCGTCGAAGGAGAAGCCCGCCTCGAGCAGGCGGCGTGGCTGGACCCGCCGGCTGCCGAGCAGTTCCCAGGAAAACTCGCCGAGGACCGCCCGGACCGCCAGCGACGGTACCGGCACGAACGACGGACGGTGGAGCCCAGCAGCCACCGCGCGGGTGAACTCCGCGTTCGTCGTCGGTCGGGGGAGCGTGACGTTGTAGGACCCACGGCAGTCCGGCTGGTCGACGACAAACCGCACCACGGCCAGCCAGTCGGTCAACGTGACCATCGGCATGTACTGCCGACCCGAACCCAGCCGGCCGCCAAGACCGACGCGGAAGGGCAGCGACATCAGCGGAAACGCCCCGCCGGAGCCGTCACACACGACGCCGGTGCGCAGGCGTACGACCCGAGTGCCGGCAAGCTCCGCAGGTGCACTGGCCTGCTCCCAGTCGCGAGCAAGGTTGGCGAGGAATCCATCTCCGGCCGGGGCGTCCTCGTCGAGCTCCCGGTCGCCGCAGTCCTGCCCGTAGTAGGCCGTGCCGCTCTGCACGACGAGTACGGCCGGGTTCGGCTCCCGGGCGAGCGCTCGCGCCAGCGTCTGCGTGGTGCCGATCCGGCTCTGCCGGAGAGTCCTGCGGTAAGACGGCGTCCACGGCACCCGGGCGACGCTGGCACCGGCAAGGTTGACCACTGCGTCGGCGCCCGCGAGCGCGGCGGCGTCGACCTCACCGAGGTCCGGCTCCCAGCGGAGCTCGCCGGGGGACTGCGGCGGGCGGCGCACCAGCCGGGTGACCTCGTGTCCGTCCCGGGCCAGCTCGGCCTGCAGCGCACGGCCGAGGAAGCCAGAGGCTCCCGCAAGGACAAAGCGCATAACCTAACCCCCGTGCCGCTATCTCAGGACGCGAACTCGGCCGCCACGCTCCCGTCCTCGAGCCGCCGTTTCACCGCGACCAGGAACCGAGCCGCGTCAGCCCCGTCGATCAGACGGTGGTCGTAGCTCAATGCGAGGTGAGACCATGTGCCGGACCGCGATCGTCTCGCCCAACGGTGTGTCGACCACCACCGGCCGCTTCACCACCGCACCCGTTCCCAGGATCGCCACCTGAGGCTGGAAGAAGATCGGCGTGTCGAAGAGCGCGCCGCGGCTGCCGGTGTTGGTGATCGTGAAGGTGCCGCCGGAGATCTCGTCCGGCGTGATCTTGTTGATCCTGGTGCGTTCGGCGAGATCGGTGATCCGCCGGGCCAGTCCGGTGACGCTCAGGTCTCCGGCGTCGTGGATCACCGGCACCATCAGGCCGCGGTCGGTATCGACAGCGATGACAAGGTTTTCGGTGCCGTGGTAGGTCACCTCGCCCTTGTCGACGTCGAGGGTCGCGTTGAGCTTCGGGTGCTCTTTCAGTGCCTCGAGGGACGCCTTGGCGAAGAAGGGCAGGAACGACAGCTTCACACCTTCTCGCTGTTCGAACGCCCGCTTGGCACGGTCCCGGATCCGGGCGATCGCGGTGACGTCGACCTCGACGACGGTGGTCAGCTGGGCAGTGCTCTGCAGCGACTCGTACACACGCTGGGCGATCACCCGGCGCGGCCGGCTCAACTTCTCCGTCGTACCCCGCAGCGGACTCGGCTGGGCCGGAGCCGCTGTAGCGCTGGGTGCGGCTTCGCCCTGCTGGGTCTGGGTGGCAGCCGACTCGCGGGCGCGCGCGGCGTCCAGCACGTCCTGCTTGCGGATCCGGCCGCCGACGCCGGTACCGGTGACGGTGCTGAGGTCGACCTGGTGGTCGCTGGCGAGCTTGCGTACGAGCGGAGTGACGTATTGTGCGGCGGCCTGGTCACCTGAGGGTGCCTGCTCCCGCGCTGGCTCAGCTGTCCGTTGTGGCTGAGGCCGGGGCTGCTCCTGCGGCTGCGCTTGCTGGGGCTGCGCTTGCTGGGGCTGCGCTTGCTGGGGCTGGCGGTCCTGCTGCCGCGCCTGGGGTTCGGGCGCAGGACCGGACGGTTCCGGCTCGGCCCGAGCGGCCGGTTCGGCGGGCGCCGCGTGGCGCGGTGCGGCTGCCGTCTCGCCAGCGATGACGCCGAGCTCGGCGCCGACCGCCACCGTCTCGTCTTCGCCGACGGTGATCTCTACGAGCGTTCCAGACGTCGGTGCGGGTATTTCGGTGTCGACCTTGTCGGTGGACACTTCCAGCAGCGGCTCGTCGACCTGGACCGTGTTACCCACCTGCTTGAGCCACCGGGTCACAGTGCCTTCGGTGACGCTCTCTCCGAGCGCCGGCAGTGTCACCGAGGTCCCCTGGCCATTGGCGTCGGCCGGGGCCGAGGGCGGCGCGTCGCTGGATGCGGGTTGGGGCTGATCGTCGGCAGGGGCGCGTTCGTCGGCCTGCGGCTGCTGGTCCGCCTGCTCGGCCTGGTCGGCCTGGTTGGATTGGTATCCCCGGTCCGCCTGGCCTTGCGCCTGCGCACCGTCGGCGGACTCCGGCTGACTTGGTTCCGCGGTCTCCCCGCCGGTCTGCTCACTGTCAGCGCCGATGACGCCGAGCTCGGCGCCGACGGCGACCGTCTCGTCCTCGCCGACGGTGATCTGGAGCAAGGTGCCCGAGGCCGGCGCGGGTATCTCGGTGTCGACCTTGTCGGTGGACACCTCCAGCAGCGGCTCGTCGGCCTGGACGGAGTCGCCGACATGCTTGAGCCACCGGGTCACGGTGCCCTCGGTGACGCTCTCACCCAAGGCTGGGAGGGTGACGGAGACCGACATCGTTGCTCCTCGTCCTTTTACGGGGTCCTGGTGCTGGGTCTTGGTGCTGGTCGGAGTTCTGTGACCGGATGGAGATCGGGCTCAGGAGTGCACGTGCAGGGGCTTGCCGGCGAGTGCGAGGTGGGCCTCGCCGATCGCCTCGCTCTGCGTGGGGTGCATGTGGATCAGCTGGGCGACCTCGGCCGGGAAAGCCTCCCAGTTGTAGATGAGCTGTGCCTCGCCGACCAGCTCGCCCACCCGGGCGCCCACCATGTGGATGCCGACGACTGGCCCGTCCTTGGCCCGGACCACCTTGACGAAGCCCTGCGTCCGCAGGATCTGGCTCTTGGCGTTGCCGGCGAGGTCGTAGGTGAGGGCCTCGATACCGTCGGCGCCGTATCGCTCGGCGGCCTGGGCCTCGGTGAGGCCCATCGAGGCGACCTCGGGGTCGCAGTAGGTGACTCGGGGGATGCCCGATTCGTCGATGACGGCCGGGTTGAGTCCGGCGATGTCCTCGGCGATGAAGATGCCCTGCTGGAAGCCGCGGTGGGCCAACTGGAGACCCGGCACGATGTCGCCGGCGGCGCGGACCCCGGGCACGTTGGTGCGGAGGCGCTCGTCTGTGAGGACGAAGCCACGGTCCATCGTGACGCCGACCTCCTCGTAGCCGAGCTCCGCCGTGGTCGGGCCGCGTCCGACCGACACCAGCAGCAGGTCGGCCTCGTACGTCTCGCCGGACTCGACGGTCACACGTACGCCTTGCTCTGTGCGTTCGGCGGCCTTGACCGGCGTGTTGGTCTTCGCCGTGATGCCGCGGCGGCGGAACGTACGCTCGACCATCTTGGAGGACGCCTCGTCCTCGAGGGTGACCAGGCGAGGCAGCGCCTCGATGATCGTGACCTCGGCACCGAACGACCGCCACACGCTGGCGAACTCGACGCCGATCACGCCACCGCCGAGGACGATCACGGATCGGGGTACGTAGTCGAGCAGGAGCGCGTGCTCGCTGGTGATGATCCGTTCGCCGTCGATATCCAGGCCGGGCAGGGTCTTGGAGTAGGAGCCGGTGGACAGCACGATGTTCGGTGCCTGGTAGCGGCTGCCGTTGACCTCTACGGTGTCGGCGGCGACCAGCCGACCGGCTCCTTCGATGACGGTGACGCCGCGGCTCTTCACCAGGCCGGTGAGACCACGGAACATCCGGTTGACGACGCCGTCCTTGTACTTGTTCACCCCCGCCATGTCGACGCCCTCGAACTTCGAGCGGATGCCGAAATCGCCGCCGTCGCGGGCGTAGTCGGCGACTTCGCCGGCGTGGAGCAGCGCCTTGGTGGGAATGCATCCACGATGGAGGCAGGTGCCCCCCAGCTTGTCCTTTTCGATGAGCGCGACCTTGAGGTCGAGTTCGGCCGCGCGCAGTGCGCACGCGTATCCACCGCTGCCTCCACCAAGGATCACAAGGTCGAGTGCGGTGCCGGCGTTGTCCGCCACGGGATCCTCCGTGCCGATGATCGGAAACGTACTGACGATCTCGTGGATACCACGGGACAGTCGGGTCACCGTCATCTTTCCACTCCGGGCGCGCAGGTGGGTAAACGGTCCGGTGCGGCCCCGGAACGCGGCCGCGTGGTCCCGGGTGCGGTCGCTCAGGAACCTGGGCGAGACTTGGTGCGTTCCGCGGACGGATGGTCTTGCGAAGTCGACCAGAGCGAGGCCGCCGCCAGGGTGTAAAAGATCAACGGACCGGGACGGGATCGTCCGGGACCGATGCACGATCATCTGGAGGTCGCAAGATGCTGCGGTGGTTCCGGCGCCGTTCTCGGGCTGGCGGGTCGGGTGGCCGGCGGCACGGCTGGTCGGGCGACGACAAGTCCCATATGGAGAACTTTGCGCGCACGCGCAAAGGGGTCGAGGGGTTCGTGGAGCCACGGACCGCCGTGACCGACATGACGCTGCTGCTGGTCGCCTCCGACGGTGAGTGGACCCGTCGCCGGGTACCCGACGCCTCTTTCGCGCACGACTTCGCCAACCGGCTCGGGATTCCCAGCTACGACGCCCAGGTGGTCGGCTATCCGAGGCGTATGCGCGAGTGGAATGCGCGGCGCGCGGCCGCGGAGAAGAACCCTCCGGCGAGCCCGCAGCGCAATCCCTTGGGAGAGGCGTCCAGCGAGACCGGCGGCTGACCGCCAGCCCAATCCAGCCAGCCCAATCCCGCCAGCCCAGCCCGACGTTCTCCCGGCGTGGCCGTTCGCGGCCACTATGTGCACGTATCGTTGCGCAACAACCAGTGCGCAACGAATGTGGCGGGTATGACGAAGTCCGGCGCCAAGAAGCTCACGAACCCTCAGGAGCTGCGCGCACTCGCCCATCCGGTCCGGCTCCGACTCCTGACGGAGCTGCACGCCCGCGGGCACGGGACGGCGAGCACCCTGGCCGCGGTGGTGAGCCTGCCGGCCAATTCCGTCAGCTTCCACCTTCGCCAGCTGGCGAAGTACGGGTTCCTGGAGGACGCGCCCGAGCACGCCCGCGACGGACGTGAGCGGTGCTGGCGGCTGGTGTACCAGGACGGCGTCGACTACGAGGAACTGATGACCACGCCCGCCGGGAAGGCCGCCGTCGAAGCGCACTGGCGGCGGGGCGGGGCGTGGGCCAGGGAGATGATCCAGGCGTACTTCTCTGGAAATCTCGAGGGAGCGCCGGCCTGGGACCGTGGCGCGTTCAACCACGACTGGTACCTGCGGCTCACGCCGGACGAGGCGATGGAGTTCGACCGCGAGTACCTCGACCTGTGCTTCCGGTGGCGCGACCGCATCGCCGCCGAGCTCCACCGCGAGGATCCGGAGTCGGCCAGCGCGACAGCCCGGGAGACGTTCGCCGTCTTCATCTACGGCTTTCCCCTGCCGCAGGGCGCCGCTCCCGTGATGGGTCCACAAGGCGACCAGTCATGAGCCGGCCCGCGCTCGTCGCGTCCATCCGCCTGCTGCCGGTCGTCAGCCTTCCACTGACCGTGGCTCTGGGAGCCCTTGCCGTCGCGCAGCCGGTGACCGGGCTGGCGTTCATGCTCGCGGTCGGCCAGTTCGTCGGCGATGTCCCCGCTGCCCTACGCGGCGACGCCGCCGGCCTGTCCGGCAGCGCACTGCTGGTGGCGGCTGCGTACGTCGGTCAACAGGTGTTCGGCTCGGCGGCCACGCTGGTGTCGTGGCGGCTCGGTCAGCTGCTCAATCACCACCTGGACGATCAGGTGATGGCAACCATGCTCGAACCTCCCGGCATCGCGCACCTGGAGGACGCCCGCACCCGCGACCTGGCCTCAGAAGCCGCGGACGGGCTGGGTGCCGGCCGGTGGCGCCCGGCGGAGCTCCCCGGCGCCGTGGCCAACCTGGTGTCCGGCCTGCTGGCGTTGTTGCTCTCCTGCGCGGTGCTGCTCCGGTTGCAGTGGGAGCTCGGTCTGGTGGTGGTCGTGGCGACGGCATGGGCGCTGCTCGAGGTGGTCGAACACCTCCACCGCATGCTCACCGACATGATCGACGCGAGCGGGGAGTCGGAGTTCCGGCGGCTGGAGTACGAGCGGGAAGCAGCTGTCTCGCCGGCGAGCGCGAAGGAGGTACGCCTCTTCGGGTTCGCGTCTTGGGCGCTCGACCGTTGGCAGACCAGGCTCACCCGCATCCTCGCCCTCGACCTCGGCCGAATGGCACGGCTCGGACCTCGCGTGATCGTGTCGGTGGTCCTGCTCGCCACCGTGGTGGCGGCCGGATTTGCCTTCACCGCGTACCAGGCAGGTCGCGGCGAGCTGACTCTTGCGGCGGTTACGGTCCTCGCGCAGGCATTGCTGCATCCCCTCGGTCAGACCCTTGCGATCGGTCAGGCCCGGCTCGACATCGCGTTCTGCGTCCGTCCAGTGCGGGCACTGCTGGACCTGGGGCAACGGATGCCCGCTCCGCCACCGACCGCCGTCGTGGCCGTGCCGCCGGACTGTCCGGCCTCGGCCATCCGGCTGGAGGGCGTGAGTTTCCGCTACCCGAGCACCGAGGTGGACGTCCTGCGCGACCTCGATCTCGAGATCCCTGCCGGATCGTCCCTTGGGGTCGTCGGTCTCAACGGCGCGGGCAAGACGACGTTGGTGAAGCTGCTCTGTCGCTTCTACGAACCGACGCGCGGACGGATCGCCGTCGACGGCACAGACCTGGCCGCGTACGACCCGTTGACGTGGCAGGAACGGGTGGCGGCGATCTTCCAGGACTTCGCGCGCTACCCGATGAGCGCCCGCGACAACATCCGCCTCGGCGAACCCGGCGCGGATGCCGACCGAGCCGACGAGCTCGACGACGCCATCGGCAGGTCCGGCGCGCTTGAGGTGGTCGCCGGCCTCCCGGCCGGCCTGGACACACCGCTGAGTCGTGAGCTCACCGGCGGCACCGACCTGTCCGGCGGACAGTGGCAGCGGATCGCACTGGCACGGGCGCTGCTCGCGGCCCGCCGCGGCGCCGGCGTGCTGGTGCTCGACGAGCCGGCCGCCCACCTCGACGTGCGGGCGGAGGCCGAGCTGAACGAACGCTTCCTCGACCTCACCCACGGCCTCACCACGATCGTGATCTCGCACCGGCTGTCGACGGTTCGGCTGGCCGACCGAATCTGCGTCCTGGCCGACGGGCACGTCGTCGAGCTGGGCACCCACGATGAGCTGCTCGCCGCGAACGGGCGATATGCGGAGCTGTTCCGCCTGCAGGCGGCGAGGTTCGTCGCATGAGGTCGTTACCGGTACGCGGGCACCGCCATCCGCGGTCGTTTCGGTCGTGGCGGCCATTGCGGTCGCTGTGGCTGATGGTGTCGCTTTCGTTCGAGGCGGACCCGAAGGGGGCGGCACTCCTATGCGTGTCCGGCCCGGCCGGCTACCTCGCCCCGACGGCCGGCGCACTCGCCACCAAGCAGCTGGTCGACGCCGTGGTCAGCGGTCGCCCCGGTCTGGCAGTCGTCGCAGCGTCGCTGGCCGGACTCGCGGTCCTCGGCACGCTGGGAAACCTGCTACTCGTCGTCTACCTCATCCACGCGATCGGGAAGAAGGTCGACGCACTCGTCGAGCGTCGGCTGGTCGAGCAGCTCGTCCGCCTGCCAGGCATCGAGCACTACGAACGGGCCGACTGCCTCGACGAGGTACAGCTCCTGCGCGACCAGGCGGGAATGCTCGGCGCCGGCCTGAACGCGACAGTCCAGATGGTCGCCCAGATGTTTCAGGTGGTAGTCGTGTGCAGCCTGCTCGGCGCACTGGCGCCGGTCCTGCTCCTGCTGCCGCTGTTCGCCATCCCCTCGTTCGTCGCCGCGAGCAGGTCGAACGCCCTGAACCGGCGGGCGATGGAGCGGACCGCCGAATCCGACCGGCTGCTGCACCGCATCGTCGGGCTGGTCACCGAGCCGCCGGTGGCGCGAGAGGCACGGCTCTTCCGGTTCGGCACGGAGCTGCGCGCGCGGCGACGCAGACTGGCGTCGACCATCGACCGGACCCGCGGCCAGGCGCTCGCGCGCTCGACCTGGCTCGGCTGGACCGGCGACCTGATCTTCGCGCTCGGATACACGGGTGCGGTGATGGTCGTGCTTCGGATGGCGATACGCGGCGAGGTCTCTGCGGGCGACGTGGCGCTGACTGTCGTACTCGCCGGGCAGGTCCAAGGCTTCCTCGGCGGCCTGGTCCGAGGCGCGAGGTTCGTGGCGGCCGTCCACATCGTCGCCGCCCGGATGGACTGGTTCGAGGCGTACGAGAGGGAGCAGCGGCCGGCCGAGCGACCCGGACCCCTGAGCGACATGCCGGCCCGGCTGAGGCGCGGGATCCGACTCGACCAGGTGTCGTTTCGCTATCCGGGGACCGAGGCGAAGGTGCTCGAGGACATCTCGTGCGAGCTGCCGACCGGTGCCGTGGTGGCGCTCGTCGGCGACAACGGTGCCGGTAAGAGCTCTCTCGTCAAGCTGCTCCTGCGCTACTACGAGCCGACGCAGGGACGGATCCTGGTCGACGAAACGCCGCTGGCCGACCTCGACCTCGACCACTGGCGAGCCCGAGCGAGTGGGGCGTTCCAGGACCTGTGCCGGTTGGAGTTCCTCGCCCGCGAGTCGATCGGCCTGGGCGACGTGGGGCGGATCGACGACGACCGCGCGGTCCGGCAGGCCGCCGGCCGGGCGGGGGCAGCTGAGGTGGTCGACGCGTTGCCACAGGGTCTCGGGACACAGCTGGGCGCCGGGTGGCCGGACGGCATCGACCTGTCTGGCGGCCAGTGGCAGCGCGTGGCGCTGGCGCGCGCCCGGATGCGTGAGCGCCCCCTGCTGCTGGTGCTCGACGAGCCGACCGCCGCGTTGGACGTCGAGGCCGAGCACGCGCTGTTCGAGCGGTTCATCGAAGCGGCGCGGGACATCCGGGAGACCGGAGGAGTGACGCTGCTGGTGACCCACCGGTTCTCGACCGTACGGATGGCCGACCTGATCCTGGTGCTCGATGGCGGGCGGATCCGGGAGTCCGGTACCCACGACGAGCTCGTGGCCGCGGGGTCCCTGTACGCCGAGCTGTACGACCTGCAGGCGCGTGCCTACCGGTGATGTCGTACAACCAGTCTCGAACCGCCGGCACTCAGGCCGAGACGAGCTCGCCCTCCGCCACTGCCTCGGCGAGGCAGATCAGCGTACGCACGGCCGAGCCAGTGCCGCCGGACGGCGTGTAACCCCACGGAGCGCCCTCGTTGAACGATGGTCCGGCGATGTCCAAATGGGCCCACGCGGTGCCGTCGCCGACGAACTCGTGCAGGAAGCTCGCCGCCACCAGCGCACCACCGAGCCGCTGGGTGGCGACGTTGGCGAGGTCGGCGATCTTGGAGTCGAGGCGTTCGCGGGTGCCCTCGGGAATGGGCAGCGGCCAGGCCTCCTCACCGCCCCGCCGGGCGATCGCGGAGAGCTGGAGGGAGAGCTCGTCGTCGTCGGACATGACCCCGAACACGCGGGAACCCAGCGCGACCATGCAGGCGCCGGTGAGGGTCGCGACGTCGACGATGAGGTCGGGAGCGTCCTCGCCGGCGCGGACGATCGCGTCGGCCATGACGAGGCGCCCCTCCGCGTCGGTGTTGAGCACCTCGACGGTCTTCCCGCCGTACATCGTCAGCACGTCGGACGGACGCTGCGCGCTACCGGACGGCATGTTCTCGGCCATCGGCGCGTACGTCGTCACGGCGATCGGCAGGCCGAGCTCGGCGATGGCGCAGGTGGCGGCGACGACCGCGGCTGCGCCGGCCATGTCGCACTTCATGGTGACCATGCCGTCGTTCGGCTTGAGCGACAGGCCGCCGGCGTCGAAGGTGATGCCCTTGCCCACCAGCGCCAGATGCTTCTTGGCGCCGGACGGACGGTAGCTGAGGCGGACCATCCGGGGCGGACGTTCCGAGCCTTGGCCGACTCCGATGATCCCGCCGTAACCGCCGCTGGTGAGCCCCTTCTTGTCGAGGACCTCGACCTGCAGCTTGGCCCGCTTGGCCTCGACCTTCGCCTGGTCGGCGAACACCGACGGGTACAGGTCGGACGGCGAGGCGTTGACCCACGACCGGGTGAGGTTGACCGCCTGGGCGACGACCTGCGCCCTTGTCAATGCCGCCTTGACGGCCTTGTCCCGGGCCTGGTCGGACAGGAGAGTGAGCGCGGTCAGGGTCTTGGAGGCCCGGTGGTTGGTTCGGTATTCGTCGTAGGAGTACGCGCCGAGCAGTGCGCCTTCGGCAAGGGCGCCGACGGCGGTGGCATCGCCACACGCGAGCGCGAACGCGGCAGTGCCCGCCCGGCCGGCGAGGTGGCGGACGACCGCGCCGGCCGCCCGGCGAAGTGTCTCCGGCGTGGGGTTGTCGGCTCCGAGTCCGACGGCCGCGACGAGAGCCGCAGACAGAGCTCCACCGGACGGGAGGAGGGTCACCTCTTCGGGTTTGCCCTTGGCACCCAGCGCCGTCAGGGTCTGCACGAGCGACCCGCCGAACGCGGCGTCGATGTCCTCGGCGCCGGAAGCAAGGGTAAGGCCGTCGTCGGTGCTGCGGACGCCGATGATCAGGGCATCGACCTTCGCCGAGGCGGCGGCGGTCTTGCGGATGGTGATGGTCGGGCTCGAGTCGCTCACAGTTGATTGTCTCCCCACGCGGTATGCCTGCCGTCGGGGATGGTACGCCGTTCCGTTGCAGCGCTGGGAGGTAGGTTCGCCGTCATGAAGCACTCGCCCCTGCATGACAGGCATGTCCAACGCGGTGCGAAGTTCGGCGCGTTCGGTGGCTGGGAGATGCCACTGGAGTACGCCGCGACCCAGCCGGGTGGGGGCGGCGTGCTCAAGGAACACCACGCGGTGCGCTCAGGGGTGGGCGTGTTCGACGTGAGTCACCTGGGCAAGGCGAGGGTGGCCGGACCCGGCGCGGCGGCCCATGTCGACGCCACGCTGACCAACTCCTTGGCCAGGATCGCGCCCGGCCGGGCGCAGTACACCTTGTGCTGCGACGACCCGACCGGTGGCATCGTCGACGACCTCATCGCCTACTTCGTGGGACCGGACGAGATGTTCCTCGTCCCCAACGCCGCGAACAACGCCGAGGTGGTCGCCCGGCTGGCCGCGGAGGCGCCGCCGGGTGTGGATGTGGTCGACCTGCACGAGGAGTACGCGATTCTCGCCGTGCAGGGCCCCCGTAGCGACGACCTGCTGAGATCCGTGGACCTACCGGTCGGACACCGATACATGTCGTTCGTCCAGACGTCGTGGAAAGACGCCACGCTGACCGTCTGCCGGACCGGCTACACCGGCGAGCACGGCTACGAACTGGTCCTGCCGGCGGAGGCGGCCGGCGTCCTGTGGGACGCGTTGTTCGATGCGGGGGCCACCTACGACGCGGTGGCCTGCGGCCTCGGTGCCCGCGACACCCTGCGGACCGAGATGGGCTACCCGCTGCACGGCCAGGACATCTCGCTCGACGTCACACCGGTGCAGGCCCGCCTCGGTTGGGCCGTCGGCTGGAAGAAGCCCGCGTTCTGGGGTCGCGAGGTGCTACTCGCCGAGCGGGCGGCCAGACCGGCTCGCCGGTTGCTGGGAATTGCGGCCCGAGGGCGGGGGATCCCGCGACCGGGGATGTCCGTCCTCGACGCCGGCGGTGAGCAGGTCGGCACCGTGACGAGCGGGACGTTCTCGCCGACGCTGCGATCGGGGGTCGGGCTGGCCCTGCTCGACGCGGCGGTCGAGGTGGAGGCCGGGGTCGCGGTCGACGTCCGGGGCCGGAGTGAACCGTTCGTCGTGCAGCGGCCGCCGTTCGTAGACGCCTCGCCGACGAGCTGACGGGGTCTCGCCGCCGGGTTGTCGGCCCTCCTCCAGGTGGTCCGAGGCCGTGCGCAGGAGGGTCGCGTGGTCGTCGAACGGCTAGCGGATATCTCATTTTCGAGATAGCGTTTTGGGTATGGCGCAGGACGCGGACGGCGAGGACCTGCCGGTGATGCCGGGGTTCCGCGAGATGGCGATCCGTCGCCGAAAGCTCGCCGCCGACCTGGTGGAGATGCGCCGGGCGTCGGGCCTGTCCCAGACCCAGGTCGCCGCACGCATGGGTACGTCCCAGTCGGCGGTGGCGCGGCTGGAGGGTGGTGACGTCGACGTACGCCTGTCGACGTTGGAGCGCTACGCGGCGGCCATGGGACGCCAGGTGGATCTCCGTATCAACGCCGGTCGCGGTGCCGGCAGCGGGGCCGACGACCGAGCGGACAGTCGGGCTGACGACCGGGCCGACAGCAGGACCGACAGCAGGCAGCGCGGTGGGTCGCAACGGAGGAGGAACCGATGAACGACCGGATCGTCACGTTCGACACCATGGTGCAGGAACGCCTCTTCGAACGCCGGATCGTCCTCGTGCAGGGAGCCGTCGACGACGAGCGGGCGACTCGGACGGCCGCCCAGCTGCTCACCCTGGAAGCGATGGCCGCCAAGCCGATCCGCCTGCACCTGTCCGCGCCAGGGGGTGAACTGGGTGCCGTGCTGAGTCTCGTCGACACGATCCGGGTGCTCGGCGTCGAACTGACCGCCGTTGCGGTCGGAGAGGTGAGTGGCGCCGCGCTGGGCGTGCTTGCCGCGGCGCCGGTCCGCCTCGCCTACCCGCACGCGCGATTCGCGCTGAGCGAACCCAGAGCGGCCGAGATCAACGGCACGGCGACCGAGATCGACACCCACGCGAGGGAGTACCTCCGCCTGCGCGACGCCCTGGTCGAGATCCTCGCCGAGGCGACCGGTCGGCAGGCCGAAGCCGTGGCGGACGACCTGCGGAAGGGTCGGTTCCTCACCGCCGAACAGGCGGTCGGCTACGGGCTCGTGCACCGGCTGGTGAGCCCCAACTCCCGAGACGTGACGAGTCCCTGACGAACGTCAGACGGCAGGACCCTGCGACGGTGCGAACGCGGCCCGCCTCGCCGCGCGACGCAGGGTCGCGAGCACTGGCCGGCCGGCGACGGCGACGAGCAGCGCGTTGACGATCGCGCGTACGCAGTCCCAACCAAGGGATGTGGCGAGGTAGAACGCGGCGTAGTGGGCGAGGTTGGCCGCGGGTGAGTCCGCTCGGACGTACGCCATGCCGGGCGGCAGCGCCGACGAGAACGGCCAGAACGACAGGTTGAGCAGCGCGCCGAACACGAAGCCCGCCACCCCCGCGTACGCCGCCAGCAGCCACCGCTCGCCGAGACCGCCCACCCGCGGGAGTAGTCCTGCGACCAGGCCAACCCACGCGAGGCCGACCATCTGGAACGGCATCCACGGTCCGACGCCACCGGTCACCAGCGCGCTGGCGAGGATCATCACGGCGCCGAGGGCGAAGCCGAAGCCGGCGCCGAACACCCGACCCGACAAGACCACGAGGAACAACGTCGGTTCGAACCCGCCCGTACCCGGGCTCACCGCTCGCAGCGCCGCGCCGGCGGCCGCCAGGACGCCCAACATGGCGACGGCCTTGGCGTCCATCGCACCTTCCGCCAGTTCGGCGACCACCACGGCGACGACGAGCGGGAGCAGGACGAGAAAGAGACCAGGCGCCGCACCGGACTGGGAACCCGCCGTGCTGCCCGCCTCGGCGAGGAACGGCCAGCCGAAGCCGACGATTCCGGCCGCCGAGGCGAGGACGAGCGCGGCCGACGAGCGCGGACGGAGAGCAATCGCGCCGCGGGCACTCCGGGCGCTGCGGCCGTCGCCCCCGACGCCGACCGGCATCACGACGCCGGCTCGAGCACGCCCGCGACCTGCGACACGGTGAGCCAGGGCTGCGGCCGGAGGATCTTGGCGACCTGGGGCGCGAACGTCGGCGACGCCGCGATGACCGAGCCGACCGGTCCGTCGGCGACGACCTCCCCGTCGGCGAGCACGACCACGCGGTTGGCCACCTCGGCGACGAGTTCGACGTCGTGGGTCGCGAAGACCACGCTGCGGACGCTGTCGCCGCGGCCGTGTACGAGGTCGCGCACGATGCCGACGAGGCGCCCTTTGGCGAGATAGTCCAGGCCCCTGGTGGGTTCGTCGAGCAGGACCAGCGGCGGTTGGGCGGTGAGGACGACCGACAGCGCGAGGCACAGGCGCTGCCCCTCGGACAGGTCCCGCGGATGCTGCTCGCCTGGAACCTCGGGTGCGAGACTGGCCAGGATGGCGGCGCAGCGTCCCGGTTCGGCATCGAAGTCGCGATCGGCCTGCCGGCACTCGGCGGTGACCGACTCGGTATACAGCAGCACTGCCGGATCCTGCGGTACGAGACCGACCGCCTTCGCCACCAGCCTCGGCTTTGCCGTCGTTGGATCGATGCCGGCGACCTGTACCGAACCCTGCTCCGGCTTCACCAGGCCGACGAGCGCGTTGAGCAGGGACGACTTGCCGGCGCCGTTGCGGCCCATGACAGCGAGGACCTCGCCGGGGACGAAGTCGAGGTCGACGTCGTGCAGAGCGGGCGTCCGGCCGGCTCGGCGGCCTCCGTACCGCACCACCAGCCCGCGCACCGACGCGACCGGTCGCGCGGGGTCGGGCGACGCGGGCGGCGGACCACCGCTCGGACTGGGCGCCTGCGGCGGTACCGCGGCGGCGAGCCGCTCCCGCAGCGGCCCGGCCAGCGACCGGGCGTCCCGCACACTCAGAGGCAACGGCTGCCAGCCGGCGAGGCGGCCGAGTTCGACGACCGGCGGTGCGACGGGCGAGGTCGCCATGACGTCCGCCGGCAGACCGACCTCGACCGGCCTACCCCCGCCGGGCACATGCACGACCTTGTCGGCGTACTGCACCACGCGTTCCAGCCGGTGCTCGGCCAGGACCACCGTGATGCCGAGGTCGTGCACCAGACGCTGGAGGGCCGACAGCACGTCCTCGGCGGCCTGCGGGTCGAGGGCGGAGGTGGGTTCGTCGAGTACGAGCACCTGCGGATGGGTGGTGAGGACAGCTCCGATGGCGACCCGCTGCTGCTGCCCGCCCGAGAGCGTGGCGATGGAACGGGTCCGCACGCCGGCCAGCCCGAGCAGGTCGAGGGTCTCCTCGACCCGCGGGCGCATGACGTCGTGGGGGAGTGCCAGGGACTCCATGCCGTAGGCGAGCTCGTCCTCGACCGTGTCGGTGACGAAGGCGGCCAGCGGGTCCTGACCGACCACTCCCACGACATCGGCCAGGTCGCGTGGGCGGTGGGTGCGGGTGTCCCGGCCGTCGACGAGCACCCGGCCGCCGAGCGTACCGCCGGTGAAGTGGGGGACCAGCCCGTTGATCGCGCGCAGCAGGGTGGTCTTGCCACTGCCCGTCTGGCCGACGACGAGGCAGAGCTCTCCCTCGGCGATCTCGAACGTGACGTCCTGCAGGACCGGCGTACTGGCGTCCGGGTAGCGCATCGACACCGACTCGAACGAGATCACCCGACCGCCTCCGTCGACGCACCGGCCTTCGCGCGGTCGGCCCCCGTCCTGTCGCGATCCCCGTCGCTGTCGCGGTCCCCGTCGCCGGCGCCGGCGCGCGGGGGAGGCGGGGCGAGCCAGGCGGGGGCGAGCGCCACCACCGCGGCGACCGCCGGCAGGAGCGGGAGCGCTGGCGCGGTGAGCGGAACGGTCGGTACGACGAGCCCGTCCAAGGCGGCGATGGAGCACCAGACGTAGATCCCGGCGACCACCGCGCCGCTCGCCGTGACGAGCCACTCCGGTAACGCCCACGCGTCGGGCCGATATCTCGTCCGGACCGTACGCCGGCCACCCAGCGCGAGCCCACCAGTTGCCGCCGCCACGCCGGCCACCAGTACCGGGAGCCCGACCGCCTGGGTGCCGCCGGCGTCCAGGAGCCCGTAAAGCCCCACGCACACGCCGAGCAGGCCGCCGATCACGAGCGTGCCGGTGAGCAGCCGCGCCCGGGCCGAGACCGTTCCCAACCGCCCGTACCCGCGTGAGTCCATCGCCGCCGCCAGCGTCAGGGACCGTTCGAGCGCGCCTTCGAGCACCGGCACGGCGGTGGCGCGTACCGAACGCAGGCCGCGGTCGGGTTGCCCGCGCAGGCGACGCGCCGCCCTTGTCCTGGCCGCGTCCGTGACCAGCTGGGGGGCGAAGGTCATGGCGACGACGACCGCGACCCCGAGTTCGTAGAGGGCGCCCGGCACGCTGGCCAGTAGGCGTTTGGGATTGGCGAGGGCGTTCGCCGCGCCGACGCAGCCGAGGACGGCCGCCAAGCGCAGGCCGTCGTACAGGGCGGACGCGAGTGCCTCCGAGGTCACCGGCCCACCGATCCGGATGCCCTGCAGCCAGTCCGGCAGGGGCACCTCCGGCATCGTGAACAGCACCGTCCGGCCGGTCACCGCCGCGCCGAACACGGCCTGGAACACCACCCGGATCGCGATGACCGCCAGTCCGAGCTTGAGGAACGCCGCATAGGAGTTGGCCCACGGGGCCGCCGTCCGGCGGGACGCGACGACGAATCCCGCCACCGCCAGCAGCAGGACGAGTAGGAGCGGGTTCGTCGTACGGCTGGCCGCGGTCGCCATGCCGAGCGCCCACAGCCACCACGCGCCCGGGTGGAGATTCCGCGGGAACGAGGGGCGGTGCGCGGCGCGCATCCGGGGTCAGCCGTCCCGGGCGTCAGCCTTGCGGCTCCGCCGGATCATGTAGGCACCAAGCACCAGTCCCACGACGACGACGGCGCCGGCAACCGACCAGACCGGGAACCCACCGCCGGATCCGCTCTCCTCGTCACTTGCGCGGGGCTCGTTCCCGGCCGGTTCGGACGCCTGTGTCGCCGCCGCCGGTAGGACGAGGGACACCGCGGGCTCCGGTGACTCGACGGTGGGATCCTTCGCCACCGGGTCGCCGCAGCCGGTCGGCGGGAACGCGTCGATGGCGCAGATCAGGCTCTTGGCCTCTCTGACCTCGGCCACGGCCGCGAGCACCTGGGCCGAGCTCGCCGCGGTGTCCACGACCGCGCATTCGCCGCGCGCCTCCGGGGGCTCCTTGCCGCTGGGCTCCTCGGCCGCCAGACCGTAGTCGAGTACGACGGCGACGCGCTTCTGCCCCGGCTCGGCCGCGGTCCCGTCGCAGATCTGGTCGAAGTCGCCGTCTGCACGGGGGACCCGTGGCGGCGTCTTCTCCCCGGACACCGCAAGTCGCCAGCCCTCGACGGCGCCGTCGGCAGGGGTGGCCGAGGCAGGTCCCTTGCTGGCAAGAGACCAGGCACCGTCCGTCCACTGGTAGAAGCCCCAGAACCGGTACGCCTCGGCGGACGCGGTGCCCGCCCCGAGCAGCATGGTGAACAGGCCGGCCAGCAAGAGCGTCGTCACGGTGGCAGTCAATGGGCCGCGCGCACGGCGGCTCCCGGCGGTGGGCAGGTGCCTCATCGCGGTCCTCTCGACATCGGCGGTCGCGGTCAGAGGAACCGGGGACCGGACACGAGAGGCTCGGGTGACCGGGCTCCGCCCGCAGACCTCGACGGGGTGGTGGAGCCTTCCGTCATGGTCAGGTGCTCCGGCTCGCCGCGGGTGCCCAGCCGATGGTGGTGGCGTCGGGCACGCGGCCTACGGTTGCGGGTCAGCGCCGGACTCGGACCGGCTTTCCCTGACGGTGAAGTCGAACGACCCCACGTTCCCCATGACGTTGTGCTGGACGGACGGTCTCACGCACCTGCCCCGTTAGTCAAAAGGTGCAGACCTCCTCTATAAGCTCGCGCCATGACCTGGACGTGGCGGCTCGAAGACGCCGAGGGACACACGGTTGACGCGGGGGAGTTCGCCCGCAGCGAGTTCCCGTCGCAGAGCGACGCCGAGAGCTGGGTCGGCGAGTGTTGGCGAGACCTGGTGGCTGTGGGTGTCGAGCAGGTGACGCTTCTCGAAGCCGGCCGTGAGGTCTACGGGCCGATGAGCCTGCATCCCGCGGAGTAGCTGAGGACCTAGACCGCTGCGCCGGGCTTCACCTGGGGCTTGGGCAGCCGGAGTCGGCGGATCTGGGTCGAACGCATGATGCCGTAGGTGACGGCGCCTCGGTGACTCTCGTCCGGGAACCGCTCGCGGAGCTGCTTCTTCAGCCGCCGCGCCAGCAGGATGAGGTCGATCGGGACGATGACGATCGCCACCAGCCAGAGATAGGTCGCGATGATCTGCACCTGTGGCACCGGAATCGTCATCACGATGAAGATCACCAGGAAGTACGGCAGAAGATATTCGGCGGGAGTCCGCCGCGAGTCGAACGAAGTCACGGCAGAACCGGCGTACGGGACCCTTGTCGCGGGCGGGGAGGTAGCGCTCGTCTCCCGTGACCATCGCCTGCTGCACCTTGGCGCGTTCTGCGCGGGCCTTCGCGCGTTGTTGCTTCATCGCCTCTCGGCGGTCGCGGGGGGCGGACACCCTGGCCTTGCGCGCCTGTTCTGCCTCACGCCGCTTCGGTGTCGGCCTGCCCTTGCCGTCGGCCTTCAGCTCAGCGGAGGAGTCGGGGGCTGCCTCGGCGGCAGCTGGGGCCGCGGGGGTTTCGGTCGTACGCCGTCGAAACACGATCACCAGCGTATCGGCTCACGCTGGACACAATCGCCGCAGAGTCCGCTTGGGGCTGCTCCGCCATTGCTCACGACCACTCCGTCCGCCACGAGCCGACACGCCGTCAATCACTCCCACGCGGTCCACAACACGGCGGTCCGGTGAGCAGGGCGCCGCCGGCTGTGGCACAGTGACGCTGCGACCATCCCGGTGCAAGCCGGTGACCAGGGAACATTCAGGGCCGGCCAGGGGCCGGCCGGGGTCGCCCTTACCAGCTCCGCGGCATAGGGTGATCGCAGGCAAAAAGCCGTCCCGTGCCGACCGGGCACGAGACCTTGACGACCGGCCTGGAGACGAAGGGGGCGGCCGACCTCGATGGGTATCCTCAACCGCTTCGCGATGATCTTCCGTGCGAAGGCCAACAAAGCGTTGGATCGCGCCGAAGACCCGCGCGAGACTCTCGACTACTCGTACCAGAAGCAGCTGGAGATGCTCCAGAAGGTTCGGCGCGGAGTTGCCGATGTCGCGACCAGCCGCAAGCGCCTGGAGCTGCAGATGAACCAGCTGCAGCAGCAGTCGAACAAGCTGAAGGATCAGGCTCAGAAGGCACTCGGCGCGGGCCGTGAAGATCTGGCCCGTGAGGCCCTCACCCGCCGCTCGGGCCTGGAGGTCCAGGTCAACGACCTCAGCACCCAGCACGCCACGCTGCAGGGTGAGGAGGAGAAGCTCACCCTCGCCGCTCAGCGCCTGCAGGCCAAGGTGGAGGCGTTCCGTACCCGCAAGGAGACGATCAAGGCCACCTACACCGCAGCCGAGGCGCAGACCCGGGTCGGTGAGGCGTTCAGCGGCATCTCCGAAGAGATGGGCGACGTCGGTCTGGCAATTCAGCGGGCCGAGGACAAGACGGCTGAGCTGCAGGCCCGGTCCGGAGCGATCGACGAGCTGCTGGCCTCCGGCGCCCTGGATGACGTAACCGGCACCAGCAAGGACGACATCTCGCTCGAGCTGGAGCGGATGGCCGCCGGCAACGACGTCGAGAGCGAACTGGCGGCCATGAAGGCGCAGCTGTCCCCGGGCAGTGCCGAGGCTCCCAAGCAGATCGAGGGCCAGTCCGCCGACGGCGGCGCGGCACCGGTGCAACAGCCGGCGCAGCAGGCTGCACCGCAGGCAGCGCCGGAACAGCCACAGAGGCAAGGTGAATGATCGTGATCGTCCGCATTCTCGGTGAGGGGCAGGTCAAGGTCGCCGACAAGCACCTTCCTGCCCTCAACGAGCTCGACGGGAGGCTCGAGGCCGCGGTCAACGCAGATGACGAGGCGGCATTCCGGACGGCGCTCGGCGCGCTGCTGGAGAAGGTCCGCACCGTCGGTACGAAGCTTCCAGACGACTCGCTGGAAGACTCCGACCTGTTCCTCCCACCCGAGGACGCCACGGTCGATGAGGTCAAGGAGCTACTCGGCGAAGAGGGACTCATCCCCGGGTAGGTCCAGGTGACCTCCTACAGGTGGTCGAGCCGCATTACGCGCGAGCGTCGGGAACATTCGGGCGCTCGCGCGTCGTCGTATGAAGTGACGCGAGGAGCGGTGAAAAGACATGGCACGCACACGATTCCTGCCTGATCGGGGCCTTACCTCCCGAATGGTCCTGGTCATGTTCCTGCTCGGCCTGCTGTACGTCGCGGCGATGGCCGGACTGATCGTCACCGGGATCGGCTGGATCTGGGTGGTTCTCATCGCCGGCGGCTTCCTGGTCGCGCAGTGGTTCTTCTCCGACAAGATCGCGCTGGCCGCGATGGGTGCCCGCGAGGTCAAGCCCGAGGAGGCACCAGAACTGCACGGCGTGATCGACCGGCTGTGCGCGCTGGCCGACATGCCGAAGCCACGTATCGCCGTCGCTCACACCGACATGCCGAACGCGTTCGCGACCGGACGCAACCCGAAGAAGGCGGTCGTCTGCGTCACCACCGGGCTGATGGGTCGCCTCGACCGCACGGAGCTCGAAGGCGTCCTCGCCCACGAGCTGTCCCATGTCGCCCACCGCGACGTCGCGGTGATGACGATCGCGTCGTTCCTCGGAGTGCTCGCCGGCCTGATCGCCCGGTTCGGCATGTACTCCGGCCTGAGCCGCAGCCGTGACCAGACGGCAGTCGTGTTCGCGGTCGTGTGGCTGGCCAGCATCGCCGTCTACGTGATCAGCTTCCTGCTCACCCGGGCACTGTCCCGCTACCGCGAGTTCGCCGCCGACCGGGCGGGTGCCTACCTCACCGGGCAGCCGTCGGCGTTGGCGTCGGCGCTGACGAAGATCTCCGACGACATGGCACAGATCCCGACCCGCGACCTTCGCAAGGCGCAGCCGGCGCAGGCGTTCTTCTTCGCCCCCGCGGCAGTCGGCAAGTCGCTCGGCAGGTTGCTGGCGACCCACCCCACCACCGAGCAGCGTCTTGCCCGGCTCGCTCAGGTGAGCGCGGACCTCGGCAAGCCCATGCTCTAGGCCGGACCGGCGGTCAGCATCCGCGTACAACCGAAGAATCTGAGAGGCTGCCGGGATGAAGTTCCTCGACGCACTGCTCGGTCGCAGCCAGCCGAAGAGGCCCGACCTCGACCAGCTGTTCGGGCTGCCGCAGGCGGCGCTGACCCTCGAGGTGACGACGGCATTCCGGCCGACCGGTGTCGGTTCGGTCTGTTACCGCGCCGCCGAGGGTGGAGCGTTCGCGGCGACCCAGGCCGACGTCCAGGAGCTTCTGGACGCCGACGAGGGCCCGAAGGTCGAGCGCAGCCAGGACAACTACGGCTTCACCTGGCTGGTGTGCCAGGGCGATCCGTCCGACCTGTCCGGCCTCGTGACCGACCTGCACGCCGTCAACTCCTCGCTGGAGTCGTCGGGGTTCGGGCCCTCGCTGCTGTGCTCGCTGATGGCGTTCCGCGATCCCGACGGACGCCGGCTCGCTCTCGTCTACCTCTACAAGCGCGGGTCGTTCTACCCCTTCGCCCCCCTGGCCGGTGAACGCCGGGACAACGCACTGGAGCTGCAGGTGCGCGGCCTGGTCACCAACGACCTGCGGGTCGAGGACGACCTGTCCCGCTGGTTCCCGGTGTGGGGCGCACCCGGCATGTGACTCGGCCAACGCCGGCATCAGTACGCGGGCAGGCGATGCGGGGACTTGGCGACCGTGCGTCAGAGGAATGCGCCGGATGGCAGATAGGGAGCCGGCGGCCGCATGTGCCGCAGGCACAGGTATCCCTCGGTCCGCAGCGACAGCCTGGCGGCCAGGCAGACGTCGACCGCCCACTCCTGTGCCGCGGTGAGGTAGTCGACGCGGACTCGGCCGCCTTCGGGCGAGCGGGCGAGGGCCGACCAGAGGAGTCGCTGGGCCAGCTTGCGGTTGGTCGCTGCCAGCAGGACCGGTGACCCGGACGCGTCGACGAAGCAGTAGCCGCTACCGGTGAGCGTGTCGCAGACCAGCAGGCCGAACTCCGCGCAGAGGAACTCGTGGTCGACTCCATGTGCGGCACCACGGATCTGCCGGTCTACCGAGTCGCACAGGTCGCGGTCGCCCGGGCCGCCCTCGCGTACGCCGTCGACCACAGGGAGCGCCGACCGGTCGACGACCCCGGAGATCCGGATCGAGGGGTGCAGGGTGAACCCGGACAGCCGGTAGCGGCGGGCGGCTCGAGGATCGGCGGTCGAGATGATGATGCCGCGAAGGCACCCCTGGCTATAGGTGAGTACGGCGTCCAGCAACGCGGATCCGATGCCCGCGCCCTGGTGGTCGGGATGGACGAAGTACGCCGAGAGGCCCCAGAGCTTCTCCCGTCGTACGGCCAGGGCGACACCGACGACGGCTCCGTCGACATCCGACACCCAGCAGCCGTCGGGATCGTGCCGCAGGAGGTGCTTGGCCCGCCGCGACCAGTGCGACCGCCACTCTGGTGCCGGTGGGCCAGGAGTGGTCGCGATGGCCGGTGGGCGGGTGGCCGCCCGGACGACCTCCATCGCCCGGTGGGCGACCTCCCGCGCGGCCGGGATGTCGTCGTCGCGCATGGGTCTGATCAACACGGTGCGACCCTAAGCCTTGCGCCCCGCTCGCGCGTGCGAGCCCGGACCCGACAGGATGGCTGGCGTGCGCGTACTCATCGCTCCTGACAAGTTCGCCGGCACCCTGAGCGCGGTCGAGGCTGCCGATGCGATCGCCGACGGATGGCGCCGGCAGGCACCGACTGACGAGGTACGCACCGTCCCGATGTCGGACGGCGGCCCCGGCTTCGTCGATGTCCTGGCCAGCGCCCTGGACGGCGAGGTCCTCGCCGTGACGGTCGCGGGACCGCTCGACGAGGCGACACCTGCGACAGTGCTGCGCGTCGACGACATGGCCTACATCGAGTCCTCCCAGGCCTGCGGCCTGGACCTGGTACCCAAGGAGCACCGCGAGCCCGAGCGGGCGACGACCTACGGCGTGGGCCAGCTCGTGGCGGCGGCACTCGATGCGGGAGCCAAGCGGCTGGTCGTCGGGCTCGGTGGCAGTGGCACGAACGACGCCGGCGCCGGTCTGCTCGCGGCGCTCGGTGCCACGTCGGACCCGCCGGGTGCCCTGACCCAGGGGGGCGGCGCGCTCTCGGAGTTGAAGTCGCTCGACGTGGCGCCCGCCCGCGAGCGCCTTGCCGGCGTGGAACTGCTCGCCGCCAGCGACGTGGACAACCCCCTGCTCGGCCTACGGGGTGCGATCAACATCTTCGGGCCGCAGAAGGGAGTCCAGCAGGACCGACTGGTGGCGCTCGACGCCGCGTTGCAGCGGCTCGCCGACCTGGCCGACCGGTCGCTGGCCGATGCCAAGGGCGCGGGGGCGGCCGGCGGTCTCGGCTACGCCCTCCTGCTGCTGGGGGGTCGTAGAGTCGCCGGGATCGAGACGATCGCGGCCGCTGTCCAGCTTCCGGAACACGCCAGGCAGGCCGACCTGGTGATCACCGGCGAAGGTGCCTTCGACTACCAGTCCAAGAGCGGAAAGGTCGTGTCCGGTGTCGCCGCTGTGGCCGAAGCCGCCGCCCGTCCATGTGTCGTGCTGGCCGGTGACGTTCTGGTGGGTTCGCGTGAGATGCGCGCTATGGGCGTCGGGTCCGCCTACTCCCTGGTCGAGCTGGTGGGACGAGACGAGGCCATGGGATCGCCCCGCAAGAGTCTGGCCGCGCTGGCGGAGCGGGTGGCCAGGACCTGGTCCCGCTGACGGCCATGCCGCGCGCGCTGTGTCACGATGGGGCGAGCAGGTGGAGTCCGGGCGCTGGAATGCCGGTCGCGCCGCGGGCGTTGCAGCCTGCAGAACTGACGGCTATACGACAACCTACGGGAGTCCGAGGTATGACCATTCAGGGCGACCTGACCCAGCAGGCACAGTCCGACGGCCTGGTTCTGACCGACGCGGCGGCTACCAAGGTCAAGACCCTCCTCGACCAGGAAGGGCGCGACGACCTCCGGCTGCGGCTCGCTGTCCAACCGGGCGGGTGCTCTGGTCTTCGCTACCAGCTCTTCTTCGACGAGCGCGACCTCGATGGTGACGTCGTACGCGAGTTCAGTGGTGTCGGCGTGGTCGTCGACCGGATGAGCTCGCCTTACCTGCAGGGTGCCGTGATCGACTTCGTCGACACCATCGAGAAGCAGGGCTTCACGATCGACAACCCAAGCGCCACGAGTTCCTGCGCCTGCGGCGACTCGTTCCACTGACGGTTCCTTCGCTGACGGGCCGCCCTTCGTGACAGCTCCGGCGTCAGCGGCTGCCGCCGAGGAAGATCGGGTTCGTCAGCGCCGCCATCGGCTCGAACGGCATCGGTGAGCTCGGCGCGAGCCGTACCTCGGCGCGTACGTAGGTCGTCGCCTGCGCAGTCGTCGTCCAGCGCGCCTCGCCGTCCCCGCTCGCGGGAAGGTCGACGCGGGTCAGCGTCCCCTTGTCCGTGACGAAGTGCACAGACCCTCCGGGTACTCCACGTACGGTCACGTCGACCGTCACCGGTGTGTCCGGGGAGACATGGAGCACCTCGCCGATCCCTGCCGGGCGTCCTCCGCCGCCGATCGCCGACATCTCCAGCTCGACCTGCGACGATGCCGCCAGATAGCTGTTCCCGGCGCGGAGCCCCGCGAGGATCGCCTCGCGTTCGAGGTCGTCAGCGAGCACAACGGTCTGCCCGAGGCCGACTGTCTGGTCGGCGTGGTGGGAGTCGCTGGCGCCCACCGCGGGTAGCCACCTGTCGCCCCCTGTGCCCGGGGCTCCGGCGGCGAGGCTCGCGTCCCACTGCCGTAGGGAGACCTCGTCGTCCGGCGTCCAAGGACCGTTCCACACCTCCACGGCGTCCAGGCCATCGAAGCCGAACTTCCACGCGCATCCCACGTACGGACAGAAAGGGTGTGCCGCGATCGCGAGTCCGCCGTCGCCATGGACCTTCGCGAGCATCCGCGGCAAAAAGCCGTCTGCAGCTCGATAGCGCCAGTCGATCCAGGTGCCGGGTGTGAGGCCGGCGGCGACAAGGTGGCCGTTGCGGGTCGTGATTTCCTCACCGTCGAGGACCAGCAGGCCCTCGGCCGTGTGCTGGCCCCAGATCCCGGCGGCCGTCACGGTGTTGTGCTCCGTGGAGACCATGAAGTCCAGACCGGCGTTCCGTGCCGCAGTGACCAGGTCTGCCGGCTCCCACTGGCCGTCGGAGTGCACGGTGTGCAGGTGGAGGTCGCCGCGGTACCACGCCCGTCCGCGACCTGCCGCCCGCGTCGGTGCGTGCGCGGGGACGAACGCCCGACCGGTCGAGCCCCCGTGCAGTTCGACCTCGACGCGGTAGGAGAGTCCCTGCGGCGCCACTGTGTACGGACCGAGCAGGAGGTGCCACGTTCCCGCGTTGACCGGACCCGGCAGGTAGCCGGGTGTGGCACTCGCCGCGCTGATCCGGAAGGAGTCCCGTGCCCCGCCTGACCAGCCGCGGAAGCCACGGGCGGAGCCGAGCTCGTGGCCGCGTTCGTCGAAGATGCCGATGTCGAGCGCGTTGGCTAACCCGTCCGGCGCAGCATGCGGGCGGTTGTAGGAGTAGCTCACCGCGATCTCGTCGATGCCCGGCGGGACCTCGAGCGGCACGTACACCCAGTCGGGTCCGCCGACGTCGAGGTGGCCTTCGTACACCCGGCGTTGGGGCTCTGACTGAGACTCTGACTGGGACTCTGACTGGGACTCTGACTGGGACTCTGACTGGGACTCTGACTGGGACTCTGACTGGGACTGGGGGTTCACGTGACGAGTATCGAGGGTCAGGATCCGAACCGGCGTCCGAGTCCGGTGACCAGCCGTCGGACCAGGCTCTCCGCGCCGCGGGCAAGGTGCTGCGGCCTGGACCTCGCCGGCAGCGCCAACTCGTCGGCCAGTACCTCGTCGTCCTCGGCGTCCGGGTCGGCCGTCGGGTCGTCGTCAGGGTCGTCGCTCCCGTCCCTGCTAGCGCTGGCGTCGGTGCCGACATGGTCGATCTCACCGCCGGCGCCGGGCGCCCGCCTCCCTGGGTCGTCACGGCCGAGTTCGGCTGGTACGCGGGGAGGTTCAGCGTCGTCTGGACCAGCTGGCCCTGACCCGGCTGGCCCTGACCCGGCTGGCCCTGACCCAGCTGGCCCTGACCCGGCTCGGCCTCTGCCATCCGGTGGTGGTGTCGTACGGGCCGAACGGCTGCGGGCGAGGCTGAGGTAGTAGTTGGCGAGCGGATGCGGCGGTTGGCCGGCACGCAGCCGGCGACTGCGTTCGAGCCAGGCCTGGGCGTGGTGGATCGCGGACACCTCGTCGACGGGACGTTGATCGCCCTCGAGCAGCAGGCCCGCGAGTTCTGGCGCGACGACCACCGCCGAACCGAGGTGGGCGAGGCATCGCGCCTCGGCCTGGGTGTCGGCGAGCTCCCCGAACATGGTCAGCGCCCGCTGCCAACACGCCGCTGCGTCCGGAGCACGCCCCTGCATCCACGCAGCCGTACCCCTCAACTCGGCGACATGGGCCTGACCAGCCGCATCGTCGCCGTCCTGTGCACGCGCCTCGGCGGCGTCCAACCGGTCGAGGGCCCGGTCTGGAAGACCCTGGCGAACGGACACGACCGCCAGCGTCAGCAACGTCGTCACCTCGCCGTGCACGTCGTGCCGAGGGAGACAGGCCCAAGCCAGCTGCAACTCGTTCTCTGCCGCTGCGAGTTCGGCAGCTGCCTTGGCGGTGTCGTCCAAAGTGCAATCGGCCGCGGCCAGGTGCAGCAGCGCCTGCTCGTGGTGGTGGCGACTTCGCAGGGCGGAGGTGGTAGTGCCGCGGCCGCGGGAAACTGGCGAGCGGACGTGTGCCAACGTTCCCGAGGCCGTCGTGAGATCGCCCTCGGCTCGCTGCACTGCTGCCATTCTCAGTGCCGCGAGCTCGGCCAGGTCTGGTCGGCCAGCGGGACCGGCGAGCACCGCGAGGTTCGAGTGGACGAGCCAGGCGGCGGTGCACTGCCGCTGGCGTACGTACCACGTGTCGAGGACGTCGCCCAGGTGGGCGAGGGCGTCGATGGCGAGCGAGAGCAGCCCGCCGTCGGGATCCGTGGCGTCCGGGTCGTCGTACGCCGAGGTGAGAAGCGTGCGGAGCAGCGGTTCCTCAGCCTGGAACCAACGCGCTGCCGAAGCCGCATGCTCCGTGGAGTCGAGCAGGGCGAGCCAGCGGTCGGCGAGGTCGGCATAGCGCTGGACCACCGACGGAAGCGCGGCGCGCACGGCGTCGTGCCGCTCGACCGGTGGTTCGGTCACCCGCACGGCTCTGCGGACCTCGGACGGCATCCGGTAACGACCCACGACGGTCTGGCGCAGGAGATAACGGCTGCCGAGCTCCTGGATCGGATCGAGCACGTCCACGTCGCCGCTGGTGCCTGCCTCGGACAGGCTCTCCAGTCCTTGCCGTACGGCCTCCATCGCCTCGACGGTGAGCTCGGCGACCGGGAGCTCGGCCAGTGCGGCGGCGAGCCGGTGGGCCTTGCGCGACATGCTGGTCCGGGTGCGGTTGAGGATGGCGAGCCACACCCGTTCGCGCGGGTCGGTCATGGTGTCGGCGGACGCCCGCGCCAGCCAGCGGACCACCTCCCGGACGCTCCAGTGGCTGCCCGGCCGGGCGATCTCGCGGGCGAGGTCGCGGACGGCGCCGGCGCGCCCGTCACACACAGCCAGGACGCCGCACAGCCAGCCATCCGGATCGTCCGACCCGAGCCATGCGGGGTCGACGGGTGCCGCTGATCCGGTGGTGACGGGCCGCCGGTCGATGCGGGTGAGCTCCGAGCGCCAGATCCGGGCGAGATCCGAAACTCCGAGGTCTGAGAGTTCGACCACACATTCAGCCGGAAACGCCGCGCTGACGGTCATCCGCCCGGCCACGACGAGGAGCGGCCGCCGGCCGCCGCGCGGCCACTCCCGAACCAGCCAGTCGACCTGCGCCGGCACGGTCAGGTTGTCCAGGACGAGGACCGCCCGGGACGTCAACAGCCGACGGAGCCGCCGGGCCGCATCGAGGAGGACATGCGGGACGGCCCGTGCCGGCTCCGCCGCGCCGAACGTCGCCAGCAGCCGGCCGGCAATCGTCGGTGCGTCGTCCGGCGCGCGGGTCGACCAGCCACGCAGGTCGAACGGGGCAGTCCGGGCCGGGTCGGCAAGCCCGAGGCGGACGAGTTCGTGCACGACGTTCTCCGCGACCACTGACGTGCCGGTGCCGGGTGCGCCGGTCACCGCGACGATGCCGCGGGCGCGGACGACCCGCAGTGCACGGGCCACCTCCTCGTCTCTGCCGACCAACGGCACCCGGCTGCGGAACCACGCCGGTCGCAGTGGTGGTCCGGGAGCGACGAGGTTTGCGGCCAGGCTGAGTTGGGACGATCGGCGGTGTTCGAGGTTGCGCCCGACCAGCCAGACCAGGAAGAGGACGGCGAGGATCACGACCCCCGCCACGTTGAGGACCCGCTCGATCCACGCCGGGTAACGGCCGCTGCTGATGACGCCAGCCAGCAGGTCGGACGCGAGGCCGCTGAGGAACAGCCCGAACACCGCGGCGCCGGCGATGAGAGTGTTGCGCACGACGCCCGACCTCGGCTCCGCGAGAGCCTGCGCGCTGGGCGGTGCCGCTGGCGGGGGAGCGGGCGGCAACACCGGCGGAGGTGCGGCGGTGTTCGCCGCGGGCGCGAGAGGTCGGGTCCTCGGAACCCCGGGCGGAGCCGTCATCGCAGGACTCCGCCGGTGAGGCCCGGCACGACCCAGCGCCGCCAGGTCGCGAGCAGGACGACGACGGGCACGACTGCCGAGACGACCGCGCTCGCGGCGACCGTGCCGGCCGAGGTCGCGAACTGCCGCGCCTCACCCCACAGCACCAGGGTCAGTGGGCTCGAACCGGGCCCGCTGATCAGGAAGCTGATGATGAAGTCGTTCCAGACAAGGACGAACTCGAGCACCGCGACCGCGACGATCGCGGGCCCTGCCTTGTCCCAGATCCGGCGCAGTGCCGTGAGCGGACCGGTCTGTCCGAGGAGGGCGTCGACGGCCGGTCGGTCGGGAGTGGCCGCGAGGGCGGTGCGGAGGACGAGTATGGCGAACGGGAGACCGGCCGCGGAGTGGACCACGATCACGGGCAGCCGCGACCCGGCGAGCCCGAGTGAGGTGAACACCTCGTTCAGCGGTACGGCGTACATCTGCACCGGTGCGACCGCCAGAACCGTGAGCACGGCCACCAGCGTCCGGGCCACGACTGGTCGCGCGCTCAGCGCCAGGGCCGGCGCGGCGAACAGCGCGACCACCAGCAGCAGCGCCGTCGCGCCCAGGGCGACGGCAAGGGTGGATGTGAGCGATCCCAGCAGCCCGGCCGCCGAGACCTCCTGCACCGACTCCAGCGACAGGCCCTGGTCACCGGCATCCCACCAGCCGACCGATCCCGCGTCGGCGGGACTTCGCAGCGCGGTCGCCACCAGGACGAGCACCGGAAACACCCACACCAGACTCAGACCGACCCCGACCACGACGCTTCCAGGGGCGGCCGACCTGGCGCGGGCACGCTGCGGCCGCGGGCGAGTGTGTTGTCCGGGCGGGTGACCCATGGCTCGGCTCAGGACCAGCGCCAAGGCGCCGAGGACGAGGAACAGCAGCAGGGCAAGGGCTGCTGGCCGACCGGGATCGGCCGACTGCTCGCTGACCCGCCACCAGTGGACCGCCACTGTGTCGACCTCGTCCTGCATCGGCCCAGGCGTGGCGACGAGGACCAGGTCGAACAGTCTGGCCGCCGCCACCACGAGCGTGAGCAGGATGATCGAGCCGACCGGCAGGAGCATCCGCACCTGCGTCCGCAGTTCCCGGCGCCAGCCGCCGTCGACCCGCGCCCGGCGCAGCACGTCGTCCGGGACCGCACGGAGCCCCGCCCGGAAGAGCGACACGGCGAACCCGAGCCACGTCCAGGCGAACGACGACACGAGGACCACCCAGATCAGTACGGGTCCCAGCCAGACGGGACTGGTTCCGGTCAGCCAGGTCGCGATGGCGCTCACCGTGCCGCGTTCGGGTACGGGGTCGAAGAGCAGCCGGAACGCGGCACCGGACGCCAGTGCGGAGACCCCGAACGGCAGGATCAGGACGCTCATGAACGCCAGCCACCAACGCTCGACCGAGCGGCTCAGCAGGGCGAGGGCGAATCCGGCGACGACCAGGCCCACTGCGATGACCACCCACAGCACTGTGTGCCACAGCGCCCGCTGGGCGCCTGGATCGGAGACGACCGCGGCGAAGTTGCGGAGCCCCCAGCCCCGGCTGGAATCCAGCGCCCACGCCAGGGTCTGCACCATGGGAGCCACCAGCAGGACCAGGACCATGGCCGCCGGGAGGGTGAGCAGGTAGCGCCCGATCTGGCGGGGTGGTCGGCCAGGCACCAGGCGGCCGCTCATCGGGCGGGTGGTGACTTCGAGCCTGAGTCCGCGGTGCGACTCAATCGTCATCGAAGCCCCCGCGCTCGCACGCCTCGATCCCCGCCGTGGTCTGGCGACGTGCGTGCGCTCGCTCTTCGATGTCGCCCTGGTCGCCCGAGGGGCTGTCCTCGATCGTCTGGAGGCGCGCGATCGCCTCGTCGGCGGCGGACTCGACCTGGTCGGCGTGTCCGTTACCGACCCGGGCGAGGAAGTCCTGGAGCACCCGCCACAGCCCCTCACGGGATCCGATCGCACCGAGTTGGTCGGACAGGTCGAACCGGAACGGCTCGTCGCGGAGTTGGCGGGCGAAGGGCTCGATCTCGGGGGAGTAGAGGTCGTCTCGGGCGGTGCGGTTGGCGGCGATGAAGCCACCGTCGCGGGAGATCCATTCCTGTGCCGCCTCCGGACGGGCCAGGCGCCGCAACAGGTCCTGCGCGTCGGCGCCGGCCGGCCGGGTGAGGACCGCGACGTCGCCGCCGGCTACCAGCGGACGGGCGCCCGTACCGATCCGCGGGAACGCGAAGATCCCTACGTCGTCTGCACATCCGACCGGGTTCTCTCCGAACCTGCGGACGATCGGCTCGGCGAAGTCCGGCACCACGACCATGGCCGCCCGGTGGTAGCGGAACACCTCGAGTACTGCGTCGGGGAACTGCTGGACGAGAGAACGCCGAACTCCGCCAGCCAGCGCCCCGGGCGCCGACCACATCTGTCCGAGCAGGACGAAGGCGGCCCGGACCGCTGGCGCGTCCCAGGGGCGAGGACCGGGATTCGTCAGCATGTCGTACGCACACGACGACCGTGCGAGGAGGACGTTCTCGAAGAAGTCGGTGAGCATCCAGCCGTCGCCGCCGGCCACGGCCAGGGGCGCGATGCGGCGCCGGGTGAGCTCGACGTTGAGGGCGATCCACTCCGACCAGGTTCGTGGCGGCTCCAGCCCGTGCTGGTCGAACAGGCATGCGCGGTACCACACCAGCGACTTGTGGGCGAGCTTCCACGGCAGCCCGTACGGGACCCGCGTGTCCGTGCCGGGATCGGGCTGGAACAGCAGCGCTCGCCAGATCGGCGCGTACGACTCGCCGGCCTCGCCCAGCGGCCAGACTCCGTCCGGCAGCGGTGCGAGAGCCTCGAGGTTGTCCTTCACCAGGCCGGGTCGCGGCAGCATGACGACGTCCGGACGGCCGGTCCCGCCGGCGGCGAAAGCGGCGGCGATGTCGTCCCCGAGCGGCACCAGGTCGACCGAGTAGTCCCGCTTCGGCATCCCGGGCAGCCGGTCGATGCGATCGAGAACACGCCGGAACGCCGCGAGCTCGGCCGCGCTCCAGCTCACCGCCACCCGGACCCGTCGCTGCAGGCCGAACAGTTCGGCACCCGTCGAGCAGCCGCCGACCGCGGTGGCGAGTGGAAGGAGAGCGGCGGTGCGCAGCCAGGCACGCCGGCTGAGCGTGGGCATCAGCAGCCTCCCGGTCCGACGCCAACCGGATCGTCGTCGAGTACCCATGCACGGGCCGCATCCGTCGTGATGAGGAAGCACGCCACGTCGTCGAACGGTTCCCTGCCCGCGCAGGCATCCTGGCTCGGGGCCGTGGAACGGTGGTCGGCCAGCACGACGTCCCAGCTGGGCATGTCGGGTCCGTCCTCGAGGACGACGGCACCGGGCTGCTGCTGACCGACATCGGTCCCGTCGACCAGGA
This sequence comes from uncultured Actinomycetota bacterium, assembly GCA_963720325.1. Lineage (GTDB taxonomy): Bacteria > Actinomycetota > Actinomycetes > Propionibacteriales > Actinopolymorphaceae > Thermasporomyces. The sequence goes on from CAVRFE010000007.1 coordinate 538,062, forward strand.
CCCGGCCGGCGTGTGGTTCGTCGAGGCCGACGACGACGTTGGCAAGGGCAGGGACCGCGCGTTGTCCCGGCACGACTGCGGCGCGTACGTCGCCGGCCGGCACCTCCACGCTCAACGACGGACACACACCGGCAACCTCGAGCTCGTGCAGTCGCAAGCCGACCATGCCGCTCCCGTGAGGGGCTCGGGCGCCGCCCGGCCCGGTGTTCGGTGACGTCGGATCCCAGCACCGCGCGCGGGTGTTGATGACGCAGATGTCACAGATGTCGTCACGGTGCCGAGCAGGTGTCCTACCTTAGGTGACGTTGGTGATCTTCTGCACTACCGGCGGACCAACCCGGAAAGGATCTCCGGCGGCCCGTACGCCACCGTCTCGACGAGTCAGCCGAAGACGACTGGCTCGAGGTCAGGGGCCGATCCGTCCGTCCCGATGCCGGGATCGAGTGGGTGCACCGGGCGCGCGACGTGGTGGTAGGCGAGACGCAGCAGGTCCTGGTCGACGCCGCCGGGCGTCAGCGCGAGCACCCAGCCCTCGGCGGCGCGGTAGAGATCCGGTTGGAGGTAGCCGATCTTGACCGCCGTCAGGTCGTGGGTGGCCGGCTCCAGGCCGAGCGCCTGGAAGTCGGCCACGTGGTGGAACGGCTTGCGCCGAGTGGTCAGGACCGCCGCGACTCCGCCGGCCCGTACGACCGCGATCGGGCCGCCCACCGGGTCGTCGGGCGCGAGGTGGGTGACCCGGCCGACCAGGCGTACCGGATCGCCACCGCCGAAGACCCCGCCCACCTCGACGTCCACGTCGGAGCCCGCACCTGCGTCGAAACAGGTCCGTACCGCATCGGGGGCGACGCAGCTCGCCCAGATCGCGGTGCGTTCCCCGGACGCGAGCGAAGGGGTGGCGAGCAGCCGGCCGAGGAACCACGCGACGTCGTTCGACCCGCCGGCAGTGGGGTTGTCCCCGGAGTCGCTGACGAAGAACGGTCGGGCCGGTGACGTCAACGCCTCCTCGATGCACCACTCGGCGGACCCGGCGGGAGCACAGAACTCGAACGCCTCCCGCGCGTCCCACCAGGCACGGGCCAGTCTCCCGGCCTCCGCGGCGACCACGGAGCGATCGGTACCGGAGACCAGCACGGTCGCCGCCGAGCGGGGCTCGTCCGCCCACGCATACCCCACCCACAACGAGGCGTCGAGCACACCCGGCAGTCCCTCGGTCCCGCTCACCGAGGCATAGATCGAGCGAGCAGGCTCGACCCGCGTGCTCGTCTTCTCGCCGGGGAGCAGAACGGGCACGCGGATCCAGGCCCGTACCGGACTGATGTCCTCGACGAGGCAGTGGACCAGGTTGCGGACCGCGCGTTCACGGGTCTCCACGTAGTCGATGTGCGGTGCCGTGCGGTAGGCGGTGAGGAGGTCGACGTTCGATGCGAGGTTGGCGGACACCTGGCCGTGCAGGTCCATGGACGCCGACATCAGGCAGTCGGGTCCCACGAGGGCCCGGATCCGGGCGGCGAGTCCGGCCTCGGCGTCCTGGCGTCCCTCGACCGCCATCGCGCCGTGGATGTCGAGGTAGAACCCGTCGAACGGTCCGTCGGCGAGGGCTGCGCGGAGGCGGTCGAGCAGCTCGTGTTCCAGCGTGTCGTACGCCTCGGGCAGGACCTGCCCACCCGGCAGCGCGGACGCCTGTAGGAGCGGTACGAACTCGACGGACGGATGCCCGGGGAGCCGCCACCCGGACAGGAACGGGTACCGATCCGCGAGGTCCTCGCCGCGCCCGACCCGGAAGTCGGCCAGCGTCGTGCGGTGCGGCGCGAACGTGCTCGACTCCGTGGACATCCCGGCGATGCCGATGCGATGGGTCATGACGGGCAGTTGTACACGAGCCAGGTGACCTCAGGTCAGGGCGTAGACGCGTCGGGCGGTACCGCCGAAGACGGCCGCCCTGTCGTCTGCGGACAGCTGAGCGGTGAGTTCCTCGGCGGCTGCCACCCAGTCGGCGTAGGACGTGGCGAGCAGACACACCGGCCAGTCGGAGCCGAACAGCACCCGGTGTGGGCCGAACGCGTCCAGCACCACCTCGACGTACGGCCGCAGTGTCGGCACGTCCCAGGTCGACCAGTCGGCCTCGGTGACCAGGCCGGACAGCTTGCACACGACGTTGGGGCGACCTGCGAGGTCCTGGATGTGGCCGGCCCAGGGCTCGGTCTGACCGGCTGCGATCAGGGGCTTGGAGCAGTGGTCGAGAACGAACGGCAGCTCCGGCAGCTCGGTGACCGTCGCCACCGCGGCTGGCAGTTGGACCGGGAGTGTCAGGAGCTCGTAGCGCAGGCCCGCGGCGGCCACCGCGGCCAGACCGCGCCGGACGTCGGGGCGGCACAGCCATGTCGGGTCCGGCTCGGACTGGACGCCGTGCCGGATGGCCCGCAGGTGGTTGCCGCCCGGTCCCGCGCGCAGTGCCGCCAGATCGTCGGCGACGGAGGGGGACGTGAGGTCGACCCAGCCGGTGACCGCGCCCACCAGATCACTGGCAGCGGCCAGCGCGAGGAAGTCGCGGGTCTCGGCCAGATCGCTGAGGGTCTGGACGAGCACGGTCTGGGTGACGCCGGCGGCGCTGGCGTCTGGCGCCAGGTCGGCCAGGGCGAAGGTCCGGTTGATGGGCTCCATCTCCGGGCCGGTGATCCATGGCTCGTCCCGGACCGCGAGATCCCAGACGTGGTGGTGGGCGTCGACCCGCTGGTCGGTGTGGGCCGGGGGAGCGGAGGAGTCAGCGGCCATACCGGGTCGCTCCGATGGCGGCGAGGTCATCCCACAGGGCGTCGGGAACGTCGTACTCGATCATGGCGAGGTTTTCCTCCAGCTCCGCCACGCTGCGGGATCCGGTGAGGATCGTCGCGACGGCCGGATGGGCGAGCGGGAACTGGATGGCCGCCGCCTTGAGGGGTACGCCGTGGTGGGCGCACACGGCGCCAAGCTCCTGCGCGCGGGCGACCAGATGGGCGGGTGCCTCGACGTAGTTGAACGTCGAACCCGGCCGGGGGTCGGCGAGCAACCCGGAGTTGTAGACGCCACCGATCACGATCGACACGCCACGTTCGAGACAGGCGGGCAGCACGTCGGCGGCTCCCGTCTGGTCGAGCAGGGTGTAGCGGCCGGCGAGCAGGACGGCGTCGATCTCGGTCTCGCGAACGAACCGGGTCGGGATCCGGGACTGGTTCATGCCGACGCCGATCGCCCCGACGACGCCCTGGTCCCGGAGTTCGTGCAGGACCGGATAGGCGACGTTGATCGCCTCGTCCTCGTGGTCGTCGGGGTCGTGGATGTAGACGATCTCGACACCATCGAGCCCGAGCCGTTGCATGCTCTCGTCGAGCGAGCGCCGGATGCCGTCCTTGGAGTAGTCGAAAATCGCCTCGGAAGGAGGGGCGTCGGCGTAGCCATCGGACTCGCCGTGCGGGTTGTCGACGATCAACCGGCCGACCTTGGTGGACAAGACGAACGACCGGCGTCCAGAACCGGCCTGCCCAGAAGCGGACGGCGCGAGCGCGGCGCCGACCCGGCGCTCGGCGACACCATGGCCGTACAGCGGTGCCGTGTCGACGTAGGTGAGCCCGGCGTCGAGCGCGGCGTGGATGACCGCGGTCGCCGTGTCGTCCTCGACGTGGCTGAAGAGCCCGCCCAGCGGTGCCGTACCGAGGCCTAGCACAGTGACCTCGACGCTGCTGTGGCCCAACGTGCGTCGCTGCGTTGCTCGGTTGCCCATCTGCCCGCCTCGCTCCGCTCTGTCGGCTCGCGGCGGGTGCGCCGCAGGCCGCTTGCCGGGCTGCTCGCCACACCTGCTGGAATCATGTGCGCGGCTGCCCATGTGCACCTCGCCATCGAGTGACGCCTTCGTCGTCGTGGCAAGCTGACTTCGGATCCTAGTGCTCGGTCGGGGAAGATCCGACCTGCGAGGGTCCGGCGTAGACCACACCACGGGTGCGCCGAAACCACCGCCAGAGCGCACGTTCGCGCACCACGCCGACGATGTGGAGATCTCGTGTCCGAACTCGTCGCCGTCGACGTCCACGACGTCCGGTTCCCCACGTCCGCGGGCCTGCACGGGTCCGACGCCATGAACCCCGACCCGGACTATTCCGCGGCGTACGTCGTGCTGCGGACGAGTGACGGGCCGGACGGGCACGGCTTCGCGTTCACGATCGGTCGCGGCAACGACGTGCAGTGCGCGGCGATCCGGGCCCTCGCGCCCGACCTGGTGGGCCGCGACGTCGAGGCCATGTGTGCCGACCTCGGCGCGGTCTATCGGGATCTCGTCCACGACTCGCAGTTCCGCTGGCTGGGGCCCGAGAAGGGCATCATGCACATGGCGATCGGCGCGGTAGTCAACGCCGTGTGGGATCTGGCTGCGAAGCGGGCCGGCAAGCCGGTGTGGAAGCTCCTGTCCGACATGGCGCCCGAGCAGCTCGTCGGGCTCGTCGACTGGCGCTATCTCAGCGACGCGCTCACCCCTGCCGAGGCCGTCGACCTGCTGGAGCGGGCCGCGCCCGGCCGGGCCGAGCGTGAGCGGCGACTTCTCACCGAGGGCCTCGCCGCCTACACCACGACGCCGGGTTGGCTCGGATACGACGACGCCACCGCCGACCGTCTTGCCCGCGAGGCAGTTGCCGACGGGTTCACCCAGATCAAGCTCAAGGTCGGGCGCGACCTCGAGGACGACCGGCGCCGGCTCGGCCTCGCCCGAAAGGCGGTGGGGCCGGACGTGCGGATCGCCGTCGACGCCAACCAGTGCTGGGATGTCGCGGAGGGGATCGCCTGGGTCGACCAACTGAAGGAGTTCGACCTGTGGTGGGTAGAGGAGCCGACGTCGCCGGACGACATCCTCGGCCACCGGGCGATCCGGGACGCCATCGCACCGGTCAAGGTGGCGACCGGCGAGCACATGCAGAACCGGGTGATCGCCAAGCAACTCCTGCAGGCGGGTGCGGTCGACGTCCTTCAGATCGACGCCGCCCGGGTTGGCGGTGTCAACGAGAACCTCGCGATCCTGCTGCTGGCAGCGAAGTTCGGCGTACCCGTGTGCCCGCACGCCGGCGGCGTGGGGCTGTGCGAGCTTGTCCAGCACCTCGCGATCTTCGACGAGGTGGCGGTCGCCGGCCGCCGCGACGACCGGGTGGTGGAGTTCGCCGATCACCTGCACGAGCAGTTCGTGGATCCCGCGGTGGTCCGGGGCGGTGCGTACGTCGTGCCGACGCCGCCCGGGTTCTCGGCGCAGATGCGGCCGGAGACGCTGGCGAGGTTCAGCTACCCCGACGGCCCGCAGTGGGCGACCACGGGCTGACCTGGCGAACCCGGCCGACCTGGCGAACTACAGGCCGACCTTGACCACCTTGCCGGACGAGGCGTCGACGACCTGCCGGTTGCCGAGCGGCTCGTCCAGTTGGACGTCGACTGTCTTGTCCTGGATGACCTGGGCACAGACCAGCTTGTCGCCAGCCGGCTTGGGCTTGCTGCGGTGCAGCTTGATCACCACCGCGTCGGACCGCTCGTCGACCTCCGCCTGTCGCAGCCCGGGCGCGCAGGGTGTCGGGAGCGTGTAGCCAACGACGAGGGTGGTGGCTGCGGAGTCGGCCTTGACGTTCTCGATCCGGATCAGTGGCTTCCACTTCTCGTCGTCGGCGGGCGGCATGCCAGGCCCCTTGTCCGGTCCGGACTCGGACGGCGTGGCCGAGCGGGTGGCGGTCGGGGTCGGCTCCGACGTGGGTTCGGAGGTGACGGTCGTGGGTCCTCCGCACGAGGCGAGGAGTCCGGTCAGCAGGAGCGGGACGGCCGCCGCGCCGAGGGCGGCGACTCGCGGCAGAACCGCGGCACGAATGCTCATCGGGGGCCTCCAGATGCGTATGAGCCGGCCGGGGCGTACACGTGTTGGGACGGCGTCCCAGCCCGGTGGGTTCCGTCGTGGAGCCGTCGGCCTGGGACGCCGGCAGTGAGCATCCGGTGCCGTAGGGTGGCTCACACCCAGGCGGCCCGATCCCGGCGAAGGGCCCCACACGACGCAGAGGGAGCCCTTGCGTGCGTATCGCCGTCACCGGGTCGATCGCGACCGACCATCTCATGACGTTCGAGGGCAAGTTCCGCGATTCGCTCGTGGTCGACCAGCTCGACAAGCTCTCCCTGTCCTTCCTGGTCGAGGACCTCGAAGTACGACGCGGCGGTGTCGGCGCGAACATCGCGTTCGGGATGGCCCGGCTCGGCCTCCGCCCGGTACTCGTCGGGGCGGTCGGGCAGGACTTCGACGAATACCGCTCCTGGCTGGAGCGGCACGGCGTCGACTGCGACTCCATCCACGTCTCCGAGCTCAAGCACACCGCCCGCTTCGTGTGTACGACCGACACCACCCACGCGCAGATCGCGACGTTCTACGCCGGCGCCATGAGCGAGGCACGAGAGATCGAACTCGCGCCCATCGCCGACCGTCTCGGCGGCCTCGACCTGGTGCTCGTCAGCGCCAACGACCCTGATGCCATGGTCCGCCACACCGAGGAGTGTCGCTCGCGGGGGTACGCCTTCGCCGCCGATCCCTCCCAGCAGCTCGCCTGGTCCGAAGGCGAGCTGATCCGGTCCCTCATCGACGGGGCGACCTACCTGTTCTCCAACGAGTACGAAGCCGCGCTCACCGAGCAGAAGACGGGATGGAGTGCGGAGGAGATCCTCTCCCGGGTCCGGGTCCGCATCACCACACTCGGCGTCAAGGGCGTCCGCATCGACCGGCAGAACGAACCAGCACTGCAGGTGGGTTCGGCACCCGCCCGCACCGAGGTCGATCCGACCGGCGTCGGCGACGGCTTTCGGGCCGGCTTCCTGGCTGCGATCGGCTGGGGCCTGTCGATGGAGCGGGCTGCCCAGGTGGGCTGTCTGCTGGCGACCCACGTCATCGAGACAACGGGACCGCAGGAATACCACCTCAGCCGCGACTCGTTCCTGTCCCGCCTGGCCGCTGCGTACGGCGACGAAGCAGCGGTGGACGTCGAGCCGGTGCTGGGACGAGTCCTGGCCGCCCCCGATCCGGTGTGATCTTCGGGGCTGGGCCCGCACCGTGCCCACGGGGTGCTTACCCGGCGCGCCTGGCCGCCCGAGTAGGGTTCTGTCGCTGATGCGGTCCATTGCGAGAAAGGCAGCCGGTTGAGGTCGAACGCTGGCGATCGTGTGCGGCGTGTCCTGCGGAGGGCCTCCTGGGCGTCGCTCGTGGGGTTCGTCACCTTCGTGGCGGCTGGATGCTCCGCCGCCGACATCGACACCTGGAAGCGTGGCGGCCTGCCCGTGCCGGCCAGCGACCGGGCCACCCACATCCTGAGCCTGTGGCAGGGCGCCTGGATCGCGGCCCTGATCGTGGGCGTGGTCGTCTGGGGGCTCATCGTCTGGGCGGTCATCGCCTACCGCCGCCGGGACGACTCGATCCCGCCCCAGACGCGCTACCACCTGCCGATCGAGATCCTCTACTCGGCGGTGCCGTTCGTCATCGTCGCCGTCCTCTTCTACTTCACGGTCCGAGACCAGAACGCCGTGCTCGAGATCGACAGGGACGACCCACCGCCCAACGTCGTCAACGTCGTCGGTCAGCAGTGGAGTTGGACATTCAACTACCTCGAGGCCCCTGAGGTCGGAACGGTCTGGGAGACCGGGACCCCGAACCAGCCTCCGACGCTCTACCTGCCGGTCGGGGAGCGGGTCGGCTTCAAGCTGAACTCGCCGGACGTGGTCCATTCGTTCTTCATCCCGGCATTTCTCTTCAAGCTCGACGACATCCCGGGCAAGGAAAACTACTTCGAGCTCACGCCCACGAGGGAAGGCGAGTTCGCTGGCAAGTGTGCCGAGTTGTGCGGCGCCTATCACTCCCAGATGCTCTTTACGGTCCACGTCGTGAGCAAGGACGAGTACATCGCCCACCTCGAGGGGCTCCGCGCCAAGGGTCAGACGGGTGAGGCGACCGGTGGTGAACGCGCCTCGACCCAGCAGGGCCTCGAAAGCGGTGCCGAGGGAGAGACTCCATGACAATTCTCGGTGAACGTCAACAGAGCACGCAGGTGGGCGCCGCACGGCCGCCGCAGCGGAGGCTCGGCAGCGTCATCGTCTCCTGGATGACCACCACCGACCACAAGGTCATCGGCCACCTCTACCTCATCACGTCGTTCGGCTTCTTCCTGGCGGCCGGACTGATGGCCATGGTGATGCGCGCGGAGCTCGCCCGCCCGGGCATGCAGATCCTGCCCGAGCAGAAGGGGGAGGAGCTTTTCAACCAGCTCTTCACCATGCACGGCACGATCATGTTGCTGCTGTTCGCGACCCCGCTCTTCGTCGGGTTCGCCAACGTCGTGATGCCGCTGCAGATCGGCTCGCCTGACGTCGCGTTCCCACGGCTCAACATGCTGAGCTACTGGATGTTCCTGTTCGGTGGCCTGATCGTGCTGTCGAGCTTCCTCGCCCCCGGAGGTGCGGCCGCGTTCGGCTGGACCGCGTACTCCCCGCTCACCGACGCGACCAGGTCACCCGGCGTCGGCGGCGACCTGTGGGTCATGGGTCTCTACCTGGCCGGTCTCGGCACCATTCTCGGCGGTGTCAACTTCGTCACCACGATCTTCTGTATGCGCGCGCCGGGAATGACGATGTTCCGGATGCCGATCTTCACCTGGAACATCCTGGTGACGAGCATCCTGGTGCTCATCGCGTTCCCGATCCTCGCCGGGGCGCTGCTCATGCTGGAGGCCGACCGCCGCCTGGGCGCCCACGTCTTCGATCCCGCCGGTGGCGGGGCGATCCTGTGGCAGCACCTGTTCTGGTTCTTCGGCCATCCCGAGGTCTACATCATCGCGTTACCGTTCTTCGGGATCATCACCGAGATCCTTCCGGTGTTCAGCCGCAAGCCGCTCTTCGGCTACATGGGAATGATCATCGCGACGCTCAGCATCGCGGCCCTGTCGGTGGCGGTGTGGGCGCACCACATGTTCGTCACGGGCAGCGTCAACCTGCCGTTCTTCGCGTTCATGACATTCCTCATCGCAGTGCCCACCGGTATCAAGTTCTTCAACTGGATAGGCACGATGTGGCGGGGCTCGTTGACCTTCGACACACCGATGCTGTGGTCGGTCGGATTCCTCGTGACATTTCTCTTCGGTGGTCTCACCGGAGTGATTCTGGCCGCGCCGCCGCTGGACTTCCACGTGAGTGACACCTACTTCGTGGTCGCACACTTCCATTACGTCGTGTTCGGCACGGTGGTCTTCGCGATGTTCGCGGGCTTCTATTTCTGGTGGCCGAAGATGACCGGTCGGATGCTCAACGAAACGCTTGGAAAGATTCACTTCTGGTCGCTTTTCATCGGCTTCCACCTGACGTTCATGGTGCAGCACTGGCTCGGCAACGAAGGCATGCCGCGCAGGTACGCCAACTACCTGCCAGAGGACGGCTGGACCACGCTCAACATGGTGTCGACCGTCGGCGCGTTCCTGCTAGGGATGTCGACCCTGCCGTTCCTGCTCAATGTCATACAGTCCCGCAAGAACCCACTCGTAAAGGTCGACGACCCATGGGGTTGGGGCCGCTCGCTGGAGTGGGCCACCTCCTGCCCGCCGCCGCGGCACAACTTCAGTTCGATGCCGCGGATCCGGTCCACCGAGCCGGCGTTCGACCTGCACCACCCCGAAATCGGACTGGTCGAGTTTCACGAGGGCGACGGCCGACTGCTTGCCAGTGCCGTTGACGCCGGTCGTCGCGAGCACCTCGGCGAGATCACAACGCAACAAAGAGAGGATCGGTCGTGAAAGCCGAAGGAGTCATCTTCGCGATCCTCGCGGCATTCTTCCTCCTTGTCACACCTATCTACTGGTTCGTCTCGCATGACCCGACTGGCACCAGTGCGTTGGTGCTCACCACCCTGCTCGCCCTGTTGGTCGCTTTCTATGCACTCCTCACCGCGCGTCGCATTGGTCCGCGTCCAGAAGACCGCAAAGACGCCGAGATCGCCGAAGGAGCGGGCGAGCTCGGCTTCTTCAGCCCGCACAGCTGGTGGCCGTTGTTTTGTGGCTTGTCGTTCGCTGTATGCGTTCTAGGCGTCGTGTTCGGCTGGTGGCTTTTTCTCATAGGCGCGGCCTTTGGCACAGTCTCGGTACTAGGCTTCGTCTTCGAGTACTACCGAGGCGAACACGCTCACTAGGCGTCGCAGCCGACTCCGTTTGGGTTATCTTTTGTGTTGCACAGATCGGCGAGCAACTTCTCAGCAGGGGAAGGCGTCGTTATACGCAGGTGATGCCTTTATGGGGGGATCGCGCAGGCCTGATGAGGCCGCCGGCATAGGGGAGTCGAGATGGCACTACGGGGGCGTTCGGGGCCAGCGGTGCGCATAGTGGGGGTCCTCGGCGTGGCACTGTCTACCATCGCGGTGGTCAGCTGCCAGCCGGAGATCCAGGGCGCGCCCCTCGGTGTAAACGGTCATTCCTATCAGGGCGGCGTCGGTGTACTACCCGCCGACGATCCGACACCAGCAACAAGGATCACGATCGCGCCGGCCGACAACATGGTCGACGTGCCGCTCGATGCTGTGGTCGAGGTGGCCGCGGCGGGTGGCACTCTGACTCGTGTTCGGGTCGCCAAGGCAGGCGGGGAGAACATCCCGGGCGAACTCAGCGCCCGCAAGTCTGGATGGACCTCCGCTGACGCCCTCGCGCCGGACACCGTCTACCGGATCCAGGCGGCGGCGGTGAACGCCGAGGGCGAGTCGACGGAGATCGTCCAGACGTTCAGCACGGTCAAGCCGTCGAAGATCCTCACCGCCGAGATCACGCCCCTGCAGGGCGCGACCGTCGGCGTTGCCATGCCGATCGACGTCAAGTTCAACATGCCGGTCGAGAACAAGGCCGCGGTCGAACGCGGACTCCAGGTCCAGACGTCGGCGCCGGTCGTCGGCGGGTGGCACTGGTTCGACGACCAGAACGTCCGCTACCGCCCGAAGACCTACTGGCCCGCGCGCGCTCGCGTGAAGGTCACCGCCGACCTGCGCGGGGTCCGCTCGGGCAGTGGAGCGTGGGGCACCGAGTCGAAGGTCCGCAGCTTCGCCATCGCCAACTCGGTGGTGACCAAGATCGACCTGGCGGATCACCACGCACGGGTGTACGTCGACGGCAAGCTCGCCCGCACCATCCCGGTGACTGGCGGCATGGCCGGTTGGCGCACCCGTGACGGCACCAAGGTCATCCTGGAGAAGCAGCAGAACATCACCTTCACCGACGAACAGATCGGTGCGGCGGAAAACTACAGCCTCTTCTCCAAGTACGGCCTCCGGGTGACCTGGAGCGGTGAGTTCCTCCACACGGCGTCCTGGTCCACCGGCTCCCAGGGCTACGCCAACGTCAGCCACGGATGCGTCGGGATGAACTACGACAACTCCGCCTGGCTGTGGAACGTGTCCCACGTGGGCGACCCGGTCGAGGTGCACAGCCCCGAGGGCAACCCCATGGAGCCGAGCAACGGCTACGGCGACTGGAACTTCTCCTGGTCGCAATGGCGCGCGGGCAGCGCGCTGAGGTAGTCGGGTGCGTCGCTCCCGCTAGGTTCGTGTCCCTGCGCGGCGGCTACCGGACGGTCTTGGTCCGGTCGCCGCCGTCGTGGGAGATCTCCGCCTGACCGTTGTGGTCGTTGTGGTCGTGCGCGGACTCGAGTTCCTCGTTCGTTGGCTTCTGCACGGTGTCACCGAAGTAGAAGCGTGAGGCCATGGCCCGCAGGCGCAGCAGCCGGCGGTTGGGGGCCTGCACGCCGTTGGGGTCGACACCCTCGCCGATCTCGATCGGTGCCTGCCGCTCGTGCGCGGAGATGATGAAGGCGTTGTCCGGGCTGATCGGCTTGTGCACCTCGGTGAACTCGCCGTTGGGCAGCCGCATGATGATGCCCGTCTCCATGCCGTGCAGCAGCGTGTCTCGGTCGCGGCGCTGGAGCCCGACACAGATCCGCTTCGTGATCATGAACGCGATCACCGGCCCGATGAAGATCGCGAAGCGTAGGAACCACGTGATGTCGTTGAGCGCGACCTTGAACGTGGTCGCGACGATGTCGTTTCCGCCGCCGACCCAGAGCAGGCCGTAGAACGTGATGCCCGCGACGCCGAACGCCGTGCGGGTCGGCTGGTTGCGGGGTCGGTCGAGCACATGGTGCTCCCGGGTGTCACCGGTGACCCAGCGTTCGAGGAACGGGTATATCGCCAGCACGACCGCCAACAGTCCGAGCAGGCCGAAGCCGGGTATGACGATGTTCCAGCTGATCGTGAAGCCGGCTATGTGGGTCTCCCAGTTGGGCATGATCCGCAAGCCGCCCTCGACCCAACCCATGTACCAGTCGGGTTGGGTCCCCGCGCCCACCTGGGACGGGTTGTACGGGCCGTAGAGCCAGACCGGGTTGAGCTGGAGGATCGCGCCCATCAGAGCCGTCACGCCGAACACGATGAAGAAGAAGCCGCCGGCCTTGGCCATGTACACCGGCAGCAGCGGATACCCGACGACGTTGTTGTTGGTGCGTCCAGGTCCGGGATATTGCGTGTGTTTGTGGTAGACGACCAGTCCGATGTGCGCCGCGATCAACGCGAGGATCAGCCCGGGAAGCAGCAGGATGTGGATGCCGTAGAGCCTGGGGATGATGGCGTCGCCGGGGAACTCACCGCCGAAGGTGAAGAACGACACATAGGTACCCACCACCGGCAGCGAACGGATCAGACCCTCGACGAACCGCAGTCCCGTGCCGGAGAGCAGGTCGTCGGGCAGCGAGTAGCCGGTGAAGCCCTCGATCAGGCCCAGCTGCAGCAGGATCGTGCCGAGCAGCCAGTTGAGCTCCCGCGGCTTGCGGAATGCCCCGGTGAAGAACACCCGCAGCATGTGTACGGTCATCGCCGCGATGAACAGCATCGCCGCCCAGTGGTGGATCTGCCGCATCAGCAGGCCGCCACGGACGTCGAACGAGATGTCCAGCGTCGAGGCGAAGGCCTCGGACATGTGGACGCCCTGCAGCGGCCCGTAGCTCCCGTCGTACATGACCTCCTGCATGCTCGGCTTGAACCACAGCGTCAGGAACGTGCCGGACAGCAGCAGGATGATGAAGCTGTAGAGCGCGATCTCACCGAGCAGGAACGACCAGTGGTCGGGGAACACCTTGCGGAGCTGGCCCTTCAGCAGCTTCGCGAGTCCGAGCCGCTCGTCCAGGAACTCCAGTGGCTTGGTGACTGCCTTCGGCGTCGAGCTGGTCGTGCTCATCCGCGCTCCCAGTAGCTAGGACCGACTGGCTCGGTGAAGCCACTCTGCGCCACCAGGAAGCCTTCGGAGTCGACCATTATCGGCAGTTGGGGCAGTGAGCGGGCGGCCGGCCCGAACACGACCCGACCACCGTTGGCGAGGTCGAAGGTCGACTGGTGGCACGGGCAGAGGACCTGCTTGGCGATCTGTTCGTACAGGTTGATCGGGCAGCCGACGTGGGTGCAGACCTTGGAGTAGCACAGGATGCCGCTGACGCCCCAGTCGCGCCGGTCGGGCACCGCCCTGATGTCGTCCTCTTCCATCCGGATCAGGATGACGGCGGCCTTCGCCCGGGCGTTGTTGCGGTCCTTGCCCTCGGGAAGATCCTCGAGGTTGGCCGGCACGGCGTTGACCAGCTGGCCGAGCTCGAGATCTTCCGGGCGCAGCGGTTCGAACGTCACGTCGTTGACGATGCGGATGCCCCGGCGCCAGATCGTCTGCGCCGACTTCGCCCCGGGCAGCGGGCCGAGATCACCGAGCAGGATGACCACGGGAAGGCCCAGTGCGGCCATCGCGCCGATCAGCGTACGGCGGATCAGGGTGCGGCGGCCGATGCCGCTTTCCGCCCCGCCCTGCCGCACGATCGCGATCGCTTCGGCGCGCTCCTGCTCGGACGAGCGGGACGGGTGCCGCTCCTCGACGATCTCATGGTCGTCCATGAGCCTGCGGGCCCACTGGATCGCGCCCAGGCCGATGAGCAGCAGGGCGAGACCCAGCGTGCCGCCGAGGGCGAGGTTGGAGGCGCCGAAGCCGAGGAACACCGCGTCCCTGGGTACCGCCAGATAGGCGACGACGAACGCGATCGCGAGCACGGTCGCGAGGCCGAACATCGCTCCGACCTGGCGTTCTGCCCGCTTCGCCGCCTTCTCGTCCACATCCGTGAGGCGTGGCTCGTGAGGCGGGATCCCGGGGTCGGGAACCGGGTCGCCCGCGCCGGTCGCCTCGGGGATGGCAAGCTCGCCGCGCGAGCTGAGATCGCTGCTCATGGTGCCTGTGCTCCCCTCTGGCTTCCAGTGTCCTTCACGCCCTTGGCGGCGATCCACACGGCGATGATGACCAGGACGCCGATGCCGATGATCCAGGCGGCCAGGCCTTCGGGGACGGGGCCCAGCCCGCCGAGGCTGAAGCCGCCACGGCTCGGCTCGTTCTCGATCGTGTCCAGGTAGCCGATGATCTGCCGCTTGTTGTGCGGGGTGATCACCTGGTCGGAGAACACCGGCATCTGGGCGGGTCCGGTCAGCATCGCCTCGTACATCTGACGAGGAGTGGCTTCGTTGAGCGGCGGCGCGTCCTTGCCCCAGGTCAGCGCGCCACCCTTGCCGACGACGTTGTGGCAGGACGCGCAGTTGGTGCGGAACAGCTCGCCACCTTCGGCGATCTCGGCGTCGGACAGCTCGGCGGTGGCGTAGTCCTCCCGGACGGGAATCGACGGCCCTGGACCGAGCGAGGCGACATAGGCCGACAGGCGGGCGATCTCCTTGGCGTTGTAGATCGGCGTCTTCCTCGGCATCTGCGGGCCCGGCTGCTGGGCGGGCATCCGGCCGGTGCTCACCTGGAAGTCGACCGAGGCGGCGCCCACACCGATGAGGCTCGGCCCCTTGTCCGGTATGCCCTCGGCGTTGAGCCCGTGACAGGACCCGCAGCCCACGGCGAACAGCTTGCGGCCTTCCTCGACCTGCGTCGACTGGGCGGCCTCGGCGGACGCCGACGTCGACGGCGAAGCGAGGGCGTAGATGCCGCCGAACGCCACGAGGGCGAACAGCACGACGACGGCGCCGGCGTAGCGGTGACGCCGCCGGGCAGACAAGAACCTCACCTCAGCCCGCTCCGTCCTACTAGATGAGACAACTCATTCCCTACGTGATGAGAAGGCCCTACTTGATCAGGTAGATGGTCGCGAAGAGCCCGATCCACACGACGTCGACGAAGTGCCAGTAGTAAGACACGACGATCGCGCTGACCGCCTGCTCGTGGGTGAACCGCTTGGCCACGAAGGTCCGGCCGAGCACTAGCAGGAACGCGATCAGGCCGCCGGTCACGTGCAGGCCGTGGAAGCCGGTGGTGAGGTAGAAGACCGACCCGTAGGCGTTGGCGGACATCGAGACGCCTTCGGCGAAGAGCTCGGAGTATTCGTACACCTGCCCGGCGATGAAGAACGCGCCCATCAGGTAGGTGAGCACGAACCACTCGCGCAGGCCCCAATTGGCTGGATTCAGCACACTGCCGCGGCGTCCGACCTGGCCGCGCTCGGCGGCGAAGACGCCCATCTGGCAGGTCACGGACGACAGCACCAGCACCGTCGTGTTGACGAACGCGAACGGGACATTGAGCAGCGCCGTCTCCTGTGCCCACAGATCGGGCGAAACCGCCCGGATCGTGAAGTAGGACGCGAAGAGCGCGGCGAAGAACATGAGCTCGCTGGCGAGCCAGACGATCGTCCCGACGCTGACCATCGAGGGCCGGTCGGGGTGCCCGTGGAAGCGGGTAGTCGGCTCCAGGGTTGCTGTCGACACTCGGCCATTATGTCGGTTGATGGGTGCGACGCCGGGGGCACCCCCGAGCCACGGTGCCCCCCGTGTGACCAGCTCGCCTCGGTGTACCAACGCAGCCCGTCCTCGCTCGTCCTCGTCACCGGTGCGGTGCCCGTCACCGCCCCTGACCGGGAGACGGCGTTGCCGGCAGGTCCGTGACATGATGGGCCCGCCCAAGCTGACCGTCCGTGCTGGCTTCCCGCCGGCCCTCTCCCCGCCGAGGACTCCTCGATGAGCGCTGACGACACCGCGCCCCGCCCGGGTTCGAGCTCCGATGCCGGGCCGACGCTTTGTGTCCTCGTCTACTCCGACGACCGCAACACCCGCGACAAGGTGAAGTTCGCGATCGGCAGGCGCCCTGAGCGCGACCTCCCGCCGGTGGAGTTCGTCGAGCGGGCAACGTTCCCGGCCGTGATCAAGACACTGGACGCCGGCGGGATCGACGTCGTGATCCTCGACGGTGAGGCCGTACCGACCGGCGGCATGGGAATCGCCCGGCAGTTGAAGGACGAGATCTTCCGCTGCCCACCGGTTCTTCTCCTCACCGGCCGCGCCGACGATGCCTGGCTGGCCACCTGGTCCCGGGCAGATGCAGCCGTTCCGTACCCACTGGATCCCCTGGCCCTGTGCCGGGCGACCGTCGATCTCGCCCGGCGGCGGCTCGCGTCGTTGCCGGCAGGCTGACCAGGACCGACCCTCGCTGGAGGCTGACATGGCGGATCAGCCCGCCCTCACCTGGCCGCAGCTCCTCGACATGCTGCTGGCCGGCCGGCACCTGTCGGCAGAGCAGGCGTCCTGGGCCATGGGCCAGCTGTTGGCTGGCGAGCTCACCCCAATCCAGATCGCCGGCTTCATCGTCGCGCTCCGGGTCAAGGGCGAGACCGTCGAGGAGGTCGACGGGCTACTGCGGGCGATGTACGAGCACGCCACGACCATCGACGTACCCGGACGGGTGGTCGACGTCGTGGGCACCGGCGGTGACGGCGCCCACACCGTCAACATCTCGACGATGGCCGCGCTGGTAGCCGCCGGCGCGGGTGCCCGCGTGGTCAAGCACGGCAACCGGCACGCCTCCTCGTTGTGCGGTGCCGCGGATCTCGTCGAGTCGCTCGGCATCCCACTCGACCTGGAGCCGGCGCGGGTCGCCGAGATAGCGAGCGAGGTCGGCATCACGTTCTGCTTCGCCCCCCGATTCCACGCGGCGATGCGCCATGCCGTCCAGCCGCGACGTGAGCTCGGTGTGCCCACCACGTTCAACATCCTCGGTCCGATGGCCAACCCGGCCCGCCCGCAGGCGCAGGCCGTGGGTGTCGCCGACCTCCGCCTGGCCGCCACCATGGCCGGAGTCTTCGCCAACCGCGGCGTCGAGGCCATGGTGTTCCGCGGCGACGACGGGCTCGACGAGCTCACCATCTCCACGACCTCGCGGGTGTGGGTGGTCCAGGACGGCATCGTGCGCGAGGAGGTCCTCGACCCGACGGACCTCGACATCGCACCCGCCCCCGTCGAGGCCCTGAAGGGTGGCGACGTCGCCTACAACACCGCGGTCTGCCGGCGGCTGCTGGCGGGGGAGCGGGGACCCGTCCGGGACGCTGTACTACTCAACGCGGCTGCGGCATTGGCCGTGTACGAGCCCTCCGACGCCCCCCTGCTCGACCGGCTGAGCAAGGCCCTCACCCAGGCGGAGGAGTCGGTCGGCACCGGCAAGGCGGCTGCCGTGCTCGAGAGCTGGACGCAGGCAGCGGCCGGCTGAGCCGCGGTGGCTGGCTGAGCCGCGCCAGTGGCGCGGGTCAGTCGACGATCTGGAGCGAGCTGATCGCCTTGTCCACGTCGGACGACAACTTGGCATCGGTGTCGGGTATCGACGCCACGAACACCCCGCCGGCCTTCTTGGAGCCGAGGTCGACGACGACCACCCAGATGGCCTCGCCCTGGGACTTCAGGCCGTCGATCTGGTAGGTGAAGTGCTTCTGCAGCAGGTATCCCGGCCTGCCGTCGACGGTGAGCGGCTTGCCCGACCGGGTCGTCTGGTCGACCTCGGCTTCGTTGAACCCGCTGTTGGCAAACCAGGTCGCGATTTCCTCGGCACTGCCCGGAAGATCGCGGCGTTCGTACCACTCCGGGTTGGAGACCCCGGCCGCCACCATGGCGACCCAGGAATGCTCGCCGTCGTAGCGCTCCTCGGTCACCTGTGTCTGGGCGGTGCCACCCCTGAACATGGTGGCGGACTGACTGTCCGGCGTCCACGGGCGCGGCAGCTGGTCGAACTCCAGGCGGGCGCCCTCGAACGGCTTCTCGGGTGTCGGCGTGATCTCGGCAGGACCGCCGCCCTCGACCGGGGGAGTGGCTTCAGGGTCCGTCGGATCGAAGGGGGCGTCCGACGGTGTCGACGGATCCTCCCGGCCGGGGCGTTCCTCCTCGGCTCCCGCGCTGGGAGTCGGACTCGCACTCGGGTCGCCGTCGCGGACGTACGCGAGATAGACCCCGCCGCCGACCAAGATGGCGACGATGCCGAGAACGACAATGAGTCCGGTCAGCCGCCGCCTGCGCCCGTTCTCCTCGTCCCCGTCGCCGGAGGTGAGGACCTCCAGTGGGTGCGCCGACGACGCGTCCCGCCGCAACGCCGGCGGTATGTATCCCGGCCCGGGTGCTCCCGGTGGCGGAGGAACAGCACCAGGCGGCCGAGGCGGCACTTCCCCGAGACGACTTGGCGGCCCTACGGGTGCCGACCCACCGGCCGCGGGGCCAGAGCCGGGATCGGTGGTGATGTCCTCGGTCCAGCGTTGACCGTCCCACCACCGAAAGGTCGCCGGCAGCCCGGAGGGATCGGGATACCAACCAGGGCCCTGCTGGGTCATGCGCCACAGGTTAGTCGCGCAACGTTCAAAAGTACGGGTCCGCATGCGTGCCGGCCGGCCGAAGTGCGGCTCAGAGCCCGGCGTATGCCGTCTCCATCCAGGCAGTGTGCGCCTGGGCACCCGCGACGGGGCAGCTCCACTCACCGGTCAGCTCGACCAGGCGTACGCCCGGTTGTTCCAGCCAGCTGAGGATCCGCTCGGTCTCCTCGACGGTGGCGGCAGGCCTTGGCGGTGGCGGCGGGTCGACGGTTTCGGCGGAGGCGGCGAGAAGCTCGATGGCGGCACGCGCCGGTGTTCCCGGGGGAACGACGCCTGCACTCGCGAGCCGGCCATGGCGTACGACGTGGGCCTCCCACCCGCCGTCGTCGGTGCGGCGGGCGGCCACCAGCTCGGGACATCCCGCCAGCGCGGACATCCGCTGGGTACGCGCGGCCGCCCGTACGAAGGAGGCCATCCGGTCCCGGTGCACGCTCGCCTCCTCATATCTCGCGCCCTCGGCCAGAATCCGGATGCGCCGGGTCACGGCGTCGATGACGGCACGGGGGTCACCGGTGATCGCCGCCTGCAGCGCCTCGACGTGGACCGCGTAGGCGGGGACGTCGACCGCGCCTACGCACGGGGCGACACAGCGGCCCATCTCGGCGAGGACGCAGGCCGATCCGCCGCGCGGTGTCCGGCTCAGCTTCTGGGTGCACTGCCGGATGGGAAACGCCTCGTGAAGGGCCGCGATCGTCTGCTCGGCGACCCGGCGGGATGCGAAGGGCCCGAGATAGGTGGCGGCGTCAGCCTTCACGTCGCGGACGAGGGACAGCCGCGGGAAGGGCTCGACCGTGACCTTGAGCCAGCTGGCCCGTTCGGGAAACCTGGACCGCTTGTTGTAGCGGGGCTTGTGCGCGGCGATCAGGCGAAGCTCGCGTACCTCCGCCTCCAGCGGGGTGGCGCACTCGATTGCGGTGACGTCTGCGGCCAGCCCGACCATCTCGCCGATCCGCGACCGCGTCTCCGACGCCGTGAAGTAGCTGCGCACCCGGGACCGCAGGTCCTTGGACTTCCCGACGTACAAGGGTCGCCCGCGGTCGTCGGTGAAGATGTAGATGCCGGGCGCGTGCGGGAGCTTGTCGGCCAGGTGGCGTTTGCGCCGCTGCACCGGCGACACCCGGGAGCTGAACGTCGACAGCTCCTCCAGCGACTGGACACCGAGCGAACCCAGGCGTTCGAACAGGCCGTGCAGCACGTCGACAGTCGCGCGGGCGTCGGCGAGAGCCCGGTGGTTGGGCGTCGTCGACGACCGGAAGAACTTCGCGAGCGTGCCGAGTCGGCAGTTGGGGGCTTCGTCCTTGGTGAGCGCCCGGCGGGCGAGTCGGGCGGTGTCGATGATGCTGACCGAAGGCCAGTGGAAGCCGTGCTGGGACGCGGCGTTGCGCAGGAAGCTGACGTCGAACGGTGCGTTGTGGGCGACCAGGACACAACCCCGCGCGAACTCCAGGAACGCCGGCAGCGCCTGCGAGATCGTGGGCGCCGAAGAGACCATCCCGTCGGTGATGCCGGTCAGTACCGCGATGAACGCCGGGATCGGGCCACCCGGGTTGACCAGTGTCTGGAACTCGCCGAGTTTTTCGCCGCAGCGAACCTTCACGGCGCCGATCTCGGTGATGTTGTCGTCGCTGGGTGCCCCACCGGTCGTCTCGAGGTCGACCACGCAGAACGTGACCTCGCGAAGGGGCGTGCCGAGCTCGTCGAAACTGGCCTGCACGCCGACGGGTGCGGTCATGGCGGTGACGGTACGGGTCGATACCGACATCCCCCGTGTACGACGCGCCGGTGGACCGCAGTCCGCCGTACGTGGTCAGGCGTACCCCGTCACACGTACCCAGTCAGGCGTACCCCGTCACACGTGCCCAGTCGGGCGTACCCAGTCAGGCGTGGGTGATCCGGATCTTGGACTGGCCGTGCGGAAGTTCTTCCCAGTCGGACATGAACCGGGCCAGCAGACCGTGACGTTGCGCCAGGTCGACGAGCGTCGCCGTGCGGTAGTAGAAGTCCTCGCGCAGGACGTGGTGCTCCTCGCCTTCCGTCCGGTCGAAGGTGAAGTCGAAGAAGCCGCCCGGCGCGAGTACGCGACCCACGTGGGCGAAGCATTCCTCGATCACGTCGATCGGTGAGTGGGAGAAGACGCTGTGGGCGTGCACGACGTCGAAGGACGAGTCCGGCAGGAACGCGAACCGCAGATCGCGGACCGGTGCGAGGTAGGGGAGCTTGTCCTGCAGGCCGTACGACGAAAGCGTCTCCTGCGCCACGAGCAGGATGTCCGGCGAGATGTCGATGCCGTAGTAGTGACCCGCCTCCAGGTAGTCGATGAACAGCCGCCCGGCCCGCAGGTTTCCGCAGCCGATCTCGAGCATGCGGTCGGAGGGCTTGAGCCCGTGCTCCTGCAGGTAGTCGAACTGGAGCTGGCCAAGTGCCAGCCAGCGCTGATGGGACTTGCTGCCGACCGCCGCCTCCGCGTTCCGGGTCGTGTCGGACCTCATCACCGCGCGGTAGTAGCTCACGTGGTCGCGGCTGCGAAGGCGCAGGAGGAGGTCGCGGCCGAGCCGGCGGAGGTAGGCGGGCACCTTCCCTGGGTTCGCGGCGGCGTAGCGCAGCTGGTAGAGCAGGCTGGCGCGGTTCTTGGAGGTCACGCTGCGGAAGTTAACCATGCGACCTGTGACGCCCACACCGTCATCCCTGCCACGCCGCCGTCTCGGCGCGTCGTCGCTGCCACAGCGTGACGCCGGCACCATCCGGATCCCAGCGGGTGCAGAAGTCGAGCAGTGAGTCACACGCCGCGAGCATCGCCTGGTGACGAAGCGGCCAGGTGGGGATGTCTCCGCCGTACGCATCGAAGAACGCGCCCAGGAGGTCGATTCGATCGGGATGGTGGGTGCGCACGATCCACTCACACCACGCCAGGTCCTCGACCGGCTCGCCGGCATGGCTGAACTCCCAGTCGAGCACCGCCGTCACCGTCAGCGTGGCTGGATCCAGCAGGACGTTGTTGGGCCCGTAGTCGCCGTGCACGAGGACGGGCCGTGCGACGTCGAGCTCGTGGATCCGGCGGAGGGTGGTTCCGCAGGCGGCGAGCACGTCCGCCGCCACGCTGCTGGCGATGTCCGGTCCGAGGAGCTCCTGACCCGGCGTTCCGGCGACGAAACCGAGCGTCAGGCCGCGGTGATCCCCGGATCCGTCGTCCCAGGGCTCGTCGTCCCCGGGGTGATCGTCTTCAGGACCAACGTCGTCGAGGAGGGGTGGTACTGGGATCCGGCCGGCCAGGTCGACGAGCGCTGCCCGTTCGCGATCCCGCCGCCTCGACGCGTCCGGGCCTTCGTAGACCTTCCGGACCGAAGTGCCGTTCCCCGTGGTCTGGTTGGTGTAGCCGTGCGGCAGCCGTCTCATGCTTGCCGATTCTGGCGCCATGGCGAGGGCAGCCGGCGACCGGATCGCGGGAACTCATGCCGGTGTCCCGCGGCGATCCAATTACGCTCGCAGCCGTGAGCAACGCGCCAGCCGCAGCCGACGAGCACGGCGAGCTGGGCCGGCCGCTACCGGAGCCGGTCCGCCAGCGCGTCGTCGCTCTCGCCTCCGACACGCTCGGAGAGCTGCCACTGGACGCGGTACCCATGTCCCTGCGCCCGTTCGTCCGGTTTGCTCCCGGTCGGCGGATCCGGTTGGCGGCCACGCCGATCGCCGCCGCGGTAGACGCGGACACCGAGTTCCGGGACCGGGTCGGGGCGCGACTGCGATCCGCGGTCCCCGACCTGGCCAGCGCCCTGGACCAGGGGCACCGCCCGCCTGCCGTCGACCCGCTGGACGTCGCCGCCGCGGCATACCTGCTGCGCCCGTCCGGCTGGACCTCGATCGTCGAGACCGTCGTCGCCGAGCTCGAACGCGAGAGTGCGGCGGCGGCGGGTGGGCGGGAAGCCGAGGCTGCGGCTCGCCTGCGCGAGCAGGTCGCGGCCGCACGTGCCGACGCCCGGCAGGATCGGGACCGGCTCCGCGCGGACCTCGCCGCACTCAAGGAGGAGAACTCCACGCTGCGGCGTACGCTCCGGCAGGCTCGCGACCGGGCGAAGGCCGCCGAGGACGAGGCCGAGCGGCAGGTCGAGGTCGCCGCCCAGGTCCGGACCCAGGCCGCGGCGGACGTCGCCCGGGTGGATGTGGAGGTCCGTCGCCTACGGGCGAGGCTGGCAGATGCTGAGGCGGCGGCGGAAGCAGGACGCCGAGCCGGCCGGGAGGGGCGGGACGTGGCTGGCATGCGGCTGCGCCTCCTCGTCGACACGCTGGTCGACGCAGCCAACGGGCTCCGCCGCGAGCTCGCCCTGCCACCGGTCCGACAGCGGCCGGCCAACACCGTCGCCGCACAGGTTCCGGAGGTCGAAGACCCGCTCGGTGGGCCCGAGGATGCGCTGCCGCTCGACGCGCTCCTGGCCCTACCTCAGGTGCACCTGGTCGTCGATGGCTACAACGTGACAAAGACGGCGTGGCCGGCGCTTCCGCTGGAGACCCAACGGACGCGGCTCGTGACGGCCCTGGGTGGCATGGTCGCGCAGACCGGCGCCGAGATCACCTGCGTGTTCGACGGCGCGGCACTCGCATCGCCACCACAGCTCTCGGTGCCGCGCGGCGTACGGGTGCGGTTCAGCCCGGAGGGGGTCACCGCCGACGAGGTGATCCGGCAGATCGCCGCGGCCGAACCGCCGGGGCGTCCCGTGGTCGTCGTGTCGAGCGACCGGGAGATCGCCGACGGCATCCGCCGGTCGGGTGGCCGTCCGATCCCCGCCGACGCGCTCGTCCGCCTGCTCGTGCGCTAGGTGGCCCGACACCGGGCTGTCGGTGGTCGTGTCTAGCGTCGTCCTCGAACGGCCTGACCTGGGCACACGGAGTTGTCCCGGGCAAGCGGACCGACCAAGGCACACGGACCAACCAGGGCACGACGGAGGGGTCATGCAGATCGACTGCGAGCAGTGCACCGTCCGGGGGCACGGGTGCGGCGACTGTGTGGTCACCGTGATCCTGGGTGGTCCTCCCGCCGGCATCGACCTCGACGAGGCCGATCGGGTGGCCCTTGCGGTCCTGGCCGATTCCGGCCTGGTCCCGCCGCTGCGACTCCGCGGTTCCGCCGGCCATTCGGGCGAAGAGCCACGCCGTCGCGCCGGAGCGTGAAGGCGCTACGACGCCGCGCCGTCATCACGCCCGCCGCAGCGTGAAGGCGTGCTGATCTCGCACCTCTTCGCACGCTCTTAGACACGAACGGTTATGGGTACTTTCCTGGAGTCTGGGCGCAACACGCCGCTAGGGATTTGAAGGATTACGGAATGGTCACTAAAGTCCCCGCCCAGGTATCTGTCCGTTTTGAACTGGCCATCCCGGTCGGTGCAGATACTTCGCTTAATCCCTGACAGGGCCACTTGTCGGGGAACCGGGGAACCACCAAATTCCCGGGGTGAATCGGAACGGCTGGCAGCTCACCTGGCTGTCTGGCCGCCCGTAGGGCGACTTCCCGGCCCGAACCCGTCAGCTCACCCGGTAGGCGTCTGAGGAAGGAAGGGGCCACACAGCCCGTGTCGAACCGCCGCAAGCGCCCGCGAGGGCGCGCGCTGCTCGCACTCGGCACCGCCACGACGTTCGCCGTGGTCGCCACAGTTCCTGGTTCGAGCCTCGCCGCACCCGAACCCAGCATCAACGAGGTCCGTAGGCAGGTCGACCAGCTTTACGAGCAGGCAGAGAAGGTCACCGAGCAGGCCAACGAACTCGGCGACCAGATGAAGGTCATCGACCGTCGGGTCCGCAAACTTTCCGTCGACGTCAATCACCAGCAGAAGAAGCTGGACTCCCTGCGCGGCGACATCGGCCAGTACGCCGCCGCCGAATACCGCACGGGCGCCATGGACACCACGGTCCAACTTCTCGTCGCCGACGACCCCGACGAGTTCCTGGCGCAGATGAGCAGTGCGAAGGCGTTCGCCGGGCAGCAGGGCGACCTCCTCCGCCAGCTGCAGGCCGAGCAGAAGCGGCTCGCCGAGCAGCGGGCGGCCCGGGAGGCCGAGCTGTCCCGGTTCCGCAAGGCGAAGGCGGCCGCGAACGAGCGTAAGAAGATCGCGAACAGCAAGGCCGACAAGGCCCAGGCGCTGCTCGACCGCCTCTCCGCCAAGGAGCAGGCCCGGCTCGACGCCCTGCGCGCCACCGCCGCCGACCGCGCCTCGCGCGGCGGTGAGCGCATTCCGGCGCCCCCGCCGAGCGGCAGCCGTGGTGCGACCGCGCTGGCCTATGCCCGCGCCCAGCTCGGCGAGCCCTACGTCTACGGCGGTGACGGACCGGGCGAGTGGGACTGCTCCGGACTCACGATGATGGCCTGGGCGGAGGCAGGTGTTTCCCTGCCGCACTCATCCCGCGAGCAATACAACACTTCGCCCAAGGTGTCCGAGTCCGACCTGGCGCCAGGGGATCTGGTGATCTTCTACGACGATGCGCACCATGTCGGGCTCTATGCCGGTGAAGGCATGGTCCTTCACGCTCCGCGACCAGGCAAGAGCGTGGAGTACGCGGACATGGACACTATGCCCATCTATGGCTTCGCTCGCCCAGCTTAGGAGCGCTTCGATCCGGTTTCGTAGGCAAATTAGAGTCGGACACTTCTCGGTTTCACGGCCAGCCGCGGCTACGGCCGTCCGTACGATGCGAGGGTGACTGGCGATCGCGCTCGGCGGGTTCGACGGCCGGTGCCCAGCTCGGGCCGGAGATTCGTCCACCTCATCGTCGTCCTCATCTGCTTCGGGCTTCTCGCGACCGGTGTCTTCGCTACCAGCAGGGCTCTCAGCGGTGACCTGACCATCCCGTCGGCCTCCGGCGTACGGTCGATCATCGACGCGGCGTCGCACCCGGAGGCGACGCAGACGAGCTCGCCGACCACACCTGGTCGGGCCGGTCACCTCCCGGCCGAGAGGTTCGACGCGGCCAGGGCCCTGCTCGACCGGCAGACGGCGGCAGTGGCCTCCCGCAACCGCGCGGCGTTCCTCGCCACCATCGACCCGCGCGCGCGTTCGTTCGCCAAGGTGGCCGCGCGCACGTTCGACAACCTCGTCCGGATGGGGATCAAGGACTACCGATTCGGTAAGCCCGTGGAGGACCTCGGCGCTATCACGCCCGCGCGTCGGCGTGCCCTCGGAAAGTCGGCGTGGGTGGCGGAGGTCGACGTCACGTACGCCTTGACCGCCGGCGACCGCCAGCCCTGGCGTACGCCACTTCGGGTGGCGTTCGTCGAACGCGCGGGAAAGACCTATATCGCCGCCGACCGCGAGGGTGCCGACTCGACCGAGGCGCGCCCGTTGTGGATGAGCGGGAAGGTGGCGGTGGTCCGCGGCAAGCGCAGCCTGTTGATCGGCTCGACGTCGACCGCGCGGTTGGAACGGTATGCGGATTCGATGGACCGGGCGGTGCCGAGGGTGACGAAGGTCTGGGGCAGTGACTGGGCCCAGCACGTCGTGGTGGTCGTCCCCCGTACCCAGGCGGAGATGGAGCGGGTCGTCGGTGTCGACGCGCAGAGCCAGGGGGCGGTGGCGGCGGTGACGACCTCGGTCGGCCGCATCAACCCGGCCGTGGCCTCGCACATCGTGATCAACCCCGAGACATTCGACCGGGTCGGCTCCCTGGGGCGACTGGTCGTCCTGACGCACGAGACGACCCACGTCGCCGCACACGCGACGGTCAGCTCGATCCCGGTGTGGCTGTCGGAGGGCTTCGCCGACTACGTCGGCTTCCACGCCTCCGGCCTGCCGACCGGTGTCATCGCCCAGGAGTTCCTGGACGAGGTGAGCAGCCGGGGCTCGCCCGACACGCTGCCGGGATCTGCGCAGTTCGACCCGCAGGCCGACGAGCTCGACGCGGCGTACGAGGCGGCGTGGACGGCGTGCCGGTTCATCGCCGACGAGTGGGACGAGGACACGCTGGTGGAGTTCTACCGCGCGATGGACGCCGCTACGACGAAGGTGGGCGAGGAGTCCGCCTACCGCACCGTGCTCGACGTCACGTCTGCCGAGTTCGTTTCCGAGTGGCGCGACTACGTCGAGGGCGAGAGTTCGGGCGACTAACGCCAGGTCTGGATAGGGTCGGTGGCCGTGGCGCGCACTCTGGTCGTGACCAACGACTTCCCAACACGTCAAGGCGGCATCGAGGCGTTCGTCCTCGCACTCTGTCAGCGGCTGCCGGCCGACGAGGTGGTCGTCCACACCGCGTCGATGCCGGGGGACGGGGCCTACGACGCGACCCTGCCGTTCCCGGTCGTACGCGATCCGGCGACGAGGCTGCTGCCGACACCAGCTCTGGGCCGGCGTATCCAGCAGGTTCTCCGCAGGGAGGGCTGCGACCGGGTTCTCTTCGGCGCGGCGGCACCACTCGGCCTGCTGGCGCCGTCGCTGCGAGAGGCCGGTGCCGAGCGGATCGTCGCCCTGACGCACGGGCACGAGACCTGGTGGGCCCGGGTGCCCGGCGCGCGGGCGGCGCTGGGCCGCATCGGCGCGACGACCGACGTGCTCACCTACCTGGGCGACTACACCCGCTCGTTGATCGCACCCGCCCTGGATCCCGCCGACGCCGCCCGGATGGAGCGGCTCGCGCCGGGCGTGGACACGACGGTGTTCGCTCCCGGCACCGGCGGCGAGGTCGTCCGCAAGCGGCTCGGCATCGCTCCCGACCGCCCTGTCGTCGTCTGCGTCGGGCGGCTCACCGAACGCAAGGGCCAGGACACCCTGATCCGCGCCTGGCCCCGCATCCTGCACGCGGCGCCGGAGGCGCTCCTCCTCCTGGTGGGAGACGGTCCACGTCGGCGGGCGCTGGAGCGGTTGGCCGACTCTCTCCAGATGGGTGCGCACGTGGTGTTCACCGGCTCGGTGCCTTGGGGCGACATCCCGCCATACTTCGACGCCGGCGACGTGTTCGCCATGCCATGCCGGACCCGCCTCGGCGGACTCGAACTGGAGGCCCTCGGCATGGTCTTCCTCGAGGCGCAGGCGAGCGGGCTCCCGGTTGTCGTCGGCGACTCCGGCGGGGCGCCCGACGCGGTGCTGCACGGTGAGACCGGATACCTGGTCGATCCGTTCAACCCGGTCGCGGTGGCCGCCAAGGTGGCGCCGCTGCTCGCCGACCGGGAGCGAGCCCGCGAGATGGGCGAGCGGGGCCGTTCGTGGGTGCGGGAGAGCTGGACGTGGGAAGCCTCGCTGGCCACGTTGCGGAGCCTGTTGCGGCTGCCCGACCCGCGGCCGGACGACGGCGGGTGACCGGCGTGCCGCAGGTCGACATCGTCGACGACTCGTTCGTCGTCGGCGCGCAGGCAGTGGTGGCGGCACGCCTGCGCGATCCGGGTTTCTGGCGTACGTGCTGGCCCGATGTGCACCTGAAGGCCTACCACGACCGGGGTGTCGAGGGGCTCCGGTGGTACGCGTCGGGGATGCTCATCGGTACGGCCGAACTCTGGCTGGAGCCCTACCGGGACGGGACGCTCGTGCATGTCTTCCTGCGGGCAGATCCGGCTCGGCGCCTTTCCGCCCGCATGATCGACCGGCTCCGCCGCCGCTGCGCGACCTCGCTCAAGGTTGCGCTGTTCGACCTGAAGGACGACGTGGAGGCTGGTCGGCCGGTCGGCTCCGGGACGTTCGGTGCGGGCCCAGCCGGCCCCGCCGGCCCCGCTGCCTCGGGCCACTGGGCCCGCCGGGCCGCACGGCTGACGCATTGTCGTTCCGAACCCTCGCGCACCGGGATCGAGACGATGCTGGACGAGCTCGCAGACTCTGGCGAGCGGCCGCGGTTGATCGACGTCGAACGGATGAAGGGCGGCATCGCCACCGCGACACACCGGCTCACCGTCCGTACGGGACGCGGCAGCACACGGGACGTCGCCCTCAAGCGATACCTGCCCGACGACGAGACGGCACGGTACGAATGGGAGCGTCTCGGGCTGGCCCGACGGAGCGCGGTCCCGACCCCCGAGCCGCTGCTGCTCGACCTCGAGGGGCGCTGGTTCGGTACGCCGGCGCTGCTGATGGCCGCACTTCCGGGCGAGACGAGCCATGACCGGGACGACAACGAAGGCTGGGTCGCCCAGCTGGCCGGGACGCTGGCGGCCATCCACCGCACCCGCCTGCTGACGCCGATTCCCGACGTGGTGCGGCGCCCTGCGACCTGGGCGACGTTCGAGGCCGACGAGCTGCCGCCCGGGGTGCGGGCCGAGGCGATCCGGAGCGCTCTCGCACACCTGCGGCAGCTGGCGAAGACTCAGCCCGTCGTGTTCAGCCACGGCGACTACCACCCGGGCAACGTGCTGTTCGACGGCGGCGTGATCAGCGGGGTGGTCGACTGGAGCGCGACAAAGCTCGAGCCGGCCGGCTTCGACGTCGCCACCTGCCGGGCCATGCTGGCCGTCATGTCTGGCGCCGAACTGCCCGACCGCTTCCTCGCGGCCTACCGGAACGCCGCGGAGGCGCCGGTGGTGCACCTGCGTCTGTGGGATGTGCTTGCCGGTGCCCGCGCGTTCCAGTGGAGTCCGCACGCGCAGGAGGCGTTCGCCGCGTTGGGGGTCCGGATCGAAGCGGACGAGGTACGGAAGCGGATCGAGGTGTTTCTCGACGAGGCGCTGGACACGGGTGAGACCTCCGCCGCCCCGATCGCGGGATCCTCGCCCCGGCGGGGCGTCTAGCGCCTTTCCGGAAATGTTCCGACTGTGCCACTATGAGCCACTTGCTGTAGGGCCTGACGCTGACTCGGTAGGCCCGACCTCTGTCATGCGACACCTCTGTCACGCGATCCCGATCGCCTGCGAGGAGCACCGACAATGGACCAGCACAACAGGCAAGAACCGCCGCTCGACCGCGCTGGCTCGCGGCAGGACCAGGACTCCCGGCCGGATCCGGCCGGCACCCCGCCGGCTGAGCTGCGCCGAGTGGTGTCCGCGTCCCTCGTCGGGACCGCCCTCGAGTGGTACGACTTCTTCATCTACGGCACGGCCGCCACGCTGATCTTCAACCGGCTGTTCTTCACCGACGCCGACCCGACGGCGGCCCGGCTCGCGGCCCTCGCGACCTTCGGGCTGGCCTTCCTCTTCCGGCCGGTCGGCGGGTTCTTCTTCGGCCGGCTCGGTGACCGGATCGGCCGCCGCTCGACATTGATCATCACCACGCTGGTGATGGGCCTCGCGACTGGTCTCATCGGCCTGCTGCCGACCTACGACCAGGTCGGTGTCGTGGCGCCGGTCCTCCTCGTCCTGCTCCGGATCTGCCAGGGTCTCGGCGCGGGTGCGGAGTTCGGCGGCGCCTCCACGTTGCTGGCCGAGCATGCCCCGCCAGCCCGCCGGGGATTCTTCGCGTCGTTCGCACAGACGGGCGTGCAGATCGGGTTGGTCCTCGGCACGCTCACGTTCCTGCTGGTGGGACTGCTGCCGGACGAGCAGCTGTTCGCATGGGGCTGGCGCATCCCGTTCGTACTGAGCTTCGCCATGATCTTCGTCTCGCTGTACGTACGGCTCCGCGTCACCGAGTCGCCGGTGTTCACCGCACTCCAGCGCGCCGGGACCACGGTGCGCGCCCCGATCGTTGCCACGCTGCGCAGGTACCCGCGTAGCTTCCTCGTCGGGATCGGCGCCCACATCTGCGACACCGCCGTCATCTATCTGTACTCGACGTTCGTCGTCGCCTACGTCACCGAAGACCTCGGCAAGCCGCGGTGGGTCGCCCTGACCGGCATCGTCGGCTTCGGCGTGGTCGTCATCGTTCTGCAGCCGGTGTTCGGTGCGCTGTCGGACCGGATCGGCCGCCGCCCACTGAACATCTTCAGTGTCGTCTTCACCGCCGCGTTCGCCTTCCCGTTCTTCCTGCTACTCAACACCGGCCAGCCCGTGCTCATCTGGCTGGCCCTCATAGTGGCGACTGCCCTGGGCTTCGCTCCGATGGTGGCGGTCCAACCGATCTTCTACGCCGAGCTGTTCGGTGCCGGAGTTCGCTACACCGGGTTCGCCGCCTCGCGGGAGATCGGTGCCGCGATCGCGGGCTTCTCGCCACTGATCGCCGCGGCTCTGGTCGCGCAGGCCGGGGGCGAGCCGTGGCTCGTCGCGGTCTGGATGATCGTCACGGCGGCCGTCTCCCTCGTCGCGTTCCTCTACTCCCGCGAGACCAGGGAGATCGACATCACCGCGACCGTCGGCCAGGAGCCCGAGACCGGTGCTGGCCGGCCGGAGACCGCCACGTCCACCGACAGCGGCGTCCGCTGACGGGCGACACCGCTAACGTGACGCCCATGCCCGGATCCAAGCAAGCAGGCGTGTCCGCCCGGATGGCCGCGGCCGCGACCGCGTTCCTCGCGTCGTTGGACGCTGACCAGAAGGCCACCGCCACCGCCGCGTTCGACACCGACGACCACCGTGAGTGGACCTACCTGCCCGGACCGCGACCGGGCCTCGCACTCGGCGACATGACCGGGGCGCAACGGGACCTGGCCATGGAACTCCTCGCGACCGGCCTGAGCGAGAAGGGCATGTCCGACGCTGAGGCGATCATGGCGCTCGAGACGATCCTGGGCGACCTCGAACGCGACGGCGACCAGGCGGGTTGGCAACGCCGGGACCCGGCCTCGTACTGGTTCCGCGTCCTCGGTGACCCCGCGGGCGACGGGCCCTGGGCGTGGCGGGTCAACGGCCACCACCTCGCCACCCATCTGACCGTCGTGGCCGACGAGGTCGCCGCGACGCCGCAATTCTTCGGCGCCAACCCGGCGGTCGTCCCCGCCGGTCCCCACGCGGGCATGCGGCTCCTCCCGGAGTCGCAGGATCTGGGCCGCGCCCTGCTCGACTCCCTCGACGCGGAGCGGCGCAAGGTCGCGGTGGTCGACTCGGTGGCGCCCGACGACATCCTGACGGTCCGGGACCCGATCGCCGACCCCACCCGGATCACTCCCGGTCTGGCCTACGCCGACATGGTCCCGGTCCAGCAGGAGCTGCTGTCCGGCCTGGTGCGCTACTACCTCGGTCGGGTGAACCCCGCCGCGGGCGAGGCTGCCTGGGAGCAGATCGTCGCGATCGGTCTCGACCCGGTGACGTTCACCTGGGCGGGGTCCGAACGGGTCGGGTCCGGTCAGCGCCACTACTACGCGGTCAGCGGGCCGACGTTCGTCCTCGAGTACGACAACACCCAGAACGACGCCAACCACATCCACAGCGTGTGGCGTGACCTGCGTCGCGACTGGGGCGAGGACCTGCTCGCCGCCCACTACGCCGCGCACCATTCCTGAGGGCTTCGTCCAGTACAGACGGCAGCTCGGCGACGTCACGGCGCCGACGAGGCGTAAATGAGTCGCCGTCGCGCCGCTGGCCCGACCAGACTGGGCCCACGTGGGCCACATCGACGTCGCCGACGTCCACTACCACCTCCCGGACGGACGCACGCTGCTGGCCGGGGTGCACCTCCGTGTCGGCGACGGGGCGAAGGTCGCGCTCGTCGGTGCGAACGGCTCTGGAAAGACCACGCTCCTGCGCATCGTCGCCGGCGAGCTTGAGCCGACCAGTGGCGCCCTGACCCGCAGTGGCGGTCTCGGCGTGATGCCGCAGTTCATCGGTACTGGTCGCGGCGCTGCCACCGTGCGCGAGCTGCTGCTGTCGGTGGCTCCGCCTCGGATCCGCGAGGCCGCTGCCACCCTCGACAAGTCCGAGCTGGCGATGATGGACCGCGACGACGAAGACACTCAGCTCGGGTACGCCGCCGCGCTTGCCGAGTGGTCCGATGCGGGCGGGTACGACATCGAGGTTCTGTGGGACCTCTGCTGTACCGAGGCGCTCGGTCTGCCGTACGAGCGGGTGCAGTGGCGCGATGTCACCACGCTGTCCGGGGGCGAGCAGAAGCGACTCGTCCTCGAGGCGCTGTTGCGCGGTCCCGAGCAGGTGCTGGTGCTGGACGAGCCCGACAACTATCTCGACGTTCCCGGCAAGAGATGGCTGGAGGAGCGCCTGCGCGACAGTCCCAAGACGGTGCTCTACGTCTCGCACGACCGGGAGCTGCTGGCCGCCACCGCCGAGCGCATCGCCACGTTGGAGGGAGGACGCGCCGGGAATGCCGTGTGGGTGCACGGCGACGGCTTCGCTTCCTACCACGACGCCCGCCTGGACCGGCACACCCGCTTCGAGGAGCTGCGCAGGCGCTGGGACGAGGCTCGCGCGAAGCTGCAGGCCCTGGTCGACGCGTTGCGGCTTGCGAAGTCGAGCAAGACCCAGGCCGCCGTCAGCCGCCTCGCGAGGTTCGACGCCGCCGGTCCACCTCCGGAGCCGCCCCGCCAGCAGCGGATCAAGATGCGCCTCACGGGTGGCCGAACCGGGGTACGCGCTCTGACCTGCGCGGGCCTGTCCCTGCGCGACCTGACCGACGCGTTCGACCTGGAGGTCTTCTACGGCGAGCGACTTGCCGTGCTCGGCGCCAACGGCACCGGCAAGTCGCACTTCCTCCGGCTCCTCGCCGGCTGGCCGGACCTGGACGCGGTGGCCCACGAGGGCGCCTGGAACTCGGCGCCCGGGTGGTTCCCGGGCACTTCTCACAGACCCACGATCGACCCGACCTGCACGGGCGTACGTTGCTGCAGATCTTGTGGGAGGACTGCGCTCTCGCGATCGATGCGGCCGCTCCGGCGCTGCACAGGTACGAGCTGACTGCGGCCCGCGACCAGCGGTTCGAGACGCTCTCGGGCGGTCAGCAGGCGCGGTTCCAGATCCTGCTGCTGGAGACGACCGGAGCGACCATGCTGGTGCTCGACGAGCCCACCGACAATCTCGACGTGGAGTCGGCGGAGGCGCTGGAGGCGGCCCTCGGCGAGTTCGACGGCACGGTCGTCGCCGTCACCCACGACCGGTGGTTCGCCCGATCGTTCGACCGGTACGTGGTGTTCTCCTCCACGGGCACGGTGCGCGAGGTTCCTGAACCTATGTGGGATCACTGAACCTATGTGGGATCACTGACCTGCGGGGTATCCCGTTGCCCGGCCGCGTGCTGGGTCTGCGATGCCGGGCGGTATGTCCGATAGGTTGGTGGCCCAGTGGGGGAGCGCCGTCGGACATCCGCGCGGGCAGAAGGGCAGGACGTCGTGGCAGACAAGACGAGTTCGAGCGTCACGATCGGTGCGGCTCCGGCGCAGATCATGTCGGTGATCGCCGACTTCGACGCCTACCCGACCTGGGCCGCGGCGGTCAAGGAGGTCGACGTCCGCTCGGTATTCGACGACGGCCGCGCCGAGCAGGTGCACTTCGTTCTGAACGCCGGAGCGATCAAGGACGACTACACGCTCTCCTACACCTGGGACGGCGACCGCGAGGTCCGCTGGACGCTTGTCGAGGCCAAGGTCGTCAAGTCGCTGGACGGCGCCTACACCCTCCGCGACCGGGGACGGGGATCGACCGAGGTCACCTACCGTCTCGCGGTCGATGTCACGTTCCCCATGATCGGGCTGATCAAGCGCAAGGCAGAGAAGGTCATCATCGACACTGCCCTGAAGGAGCTGAAGAAGAAGGTCGAGCAGGGCTAGTGTCCGCAAGGCGCCCGGACCCGGCCCGGCGTCGGGCCAGTCAGGCCGGTCGGGAAGCATGTGCCAGGTGGGGCGTGTGCCAAAGTCGGGCGAGTGCCAGTCGGGCTGGTCGGTGAGAAGGGTAGAACCTCGTGAGTGAGGCGGCCGGAGGCGAGCCGGAGACCTCGCGGCTGACGATCGGCGTCGACGTCGGCGGCACCAAGATCGCTGCCGGGGTTGTCGACGCGTCCGGTCGGATCGTCGCCGAGGCGCGCCGGGAGACGCCGGCGACCAGCCCGCCGGAGATCGTCACGGCGATCGTCGCGGTCGTGAAGGAGCTTCGCGCCGAGCACAAGGCGGAGGCGATCGGACTCGGCGCGGCCGGATTCGTCGACGCCAGCCGATCGACGGTGTTGTTCGCGCCCAACCTTGCCTGGCGCAAGGAGCCGCTCCAGCGGGCGATCGAGGACCGCACGTCCCTGCCGACCGTCGTCGAGAACGACGCGAACGCGGCTGCGTGGGCCGAGTTCCAGTTCGGCGCCGGACGCGACGTCGACGACATGATCCTCTTGACGATCGGTACGGGCCTCGGCGGCGGGCTGGTGCTCGACGGCGAGCTCTACCGTGGCGCGTTCGGTGTCGGTGGCGAGGTTGGGCACGTGCGGGCTGTCCCTGGCGGCTACCAGTGCGGCTGCGGAAATCGCGGCTGCTGGGAGCAGTACGCGAGCGGCAGCGCGCTCGTCCGCGAGGCACGCGAGTTCGCCCGGTCCAGCCCCTCACAGGCAAGCCGTCTGCTCGAGCTCGCCGGCGGGGAGGCCGACCAGATCGAGGGTCGCATGGTCAGCAAGGCCGCGGCCGAAGGCGACGCCTCGGCCCGTGAGCTGTTGGAGGATCTCGGCCGGTGGCTGGGCGAGGGGATCGCGACTCTTGCCGCCGTCCTCGATCCGGCGGTGGTCGTCGTCGGTGGTGGTGTGTCGGAGGTGGGCGACCTGCTACTCGATCCTGCTCGGACCGCGTTCGCGCGGCAGTTGACCGCCCGCGGGCACCGTCCGGTCCTGGAGATCCGTCCGGCGCTGCTCGGCAACGAGGCCGGCATCATCGGTGCCGCAGACCTGGCGCGGCGCTGATGCCGTTCATCCACGCGCTCACCGTCGGCGTCGACATCGGCGGTACGAAGGTCGCGGCAGGTGTCGTCGACCCCGAAGGGCATGTCGTCGAGGCGCTCCGCCGTGACACACCGTCGACGAGTCCCCGGGCGACCGAGGACACCATCGCCGACGTGGTGGCCGAGCTTCGCACCCGCCACGAGGTGACAGCGGTCGGGATCGGTGCGGCCGGCTGGATCGACGTCACCGGTTCGTCGGTGCTCTTCTCTCCGCACCTCGCCTGGCGGCACGAACCGCTGCGGGACGCCGTACGCCGGCGGATCCGGTTGCCGGTGATCATCGAGAACGACGCGAACGCAGCGGCCTGGGCCGAGTGGCGCTTCGGGGCTGGACAGGGCGAGAGCCACCTGGTCTGCGTGACACTCGGCACCGGTATCGGTGGGGCCGTCATCACCGACGGGATCATGCTGCGCGGGAAGTACGGCGTGGCCGGGGAGTTCGGGCACATGACGGTGGTGCCCGGCGGCCATCGATGCGAGTGCGGCAACCGTGGCTGCTGGGAGCAGTACGCCAGCGGTAACGCCCTCGTCCGCGAGGCACGCGAGCTCGCCGCGTCGGGGTCCCCGGTCGCACAGAACCTGCTCGACCGGGCCGGGGGTGACCCTCGCCGCATCACCGGACCCGCCATCACCGAAGCCGCCAAGGACGGCGACCCGGTGGCGGTGGAGTTGTTCGAGGAAGTCGGTCGCTGGCTCGGTGTCGGGCTGGCGAACATCGCCGCCGCCTTCGACCCGGGCACGTTCGTCGTCGGCGGGGGAGTGTCCGCGGCTGGGGAGTTGTTCCTGCGCCCGGCCCGGGAGACGTTCCGGCGCACTCTGACCGGCCGCGGGTTCCGGCCCGAGGCACAGGTCCTGCGCGCTGCGCTGGGCAACGAGGCGGGGCTGGTCGGCGCGGCCGACCTTGCCCGGGAGAGCATCCGGCTGTTCCGCCGGCGCCGCCCCCGCCGCACCGCGGCCGAACGCCTGCGGGCCCGAGTCGACCGGCTTTCCGACTTCTGAGCGCCCGTTGTCCCTGAGCCGTCGTCAGCGTTCGACGAGGGTGAGCTCGAAGGAGTACCGGGACGCGCGGTACAGGTGTGAGCCGTGCTCCACTGCCCGCCCGACGTCGTCGAACACCGTGCGGGTCATCGTGAGCAGGGACGCGCCCAAGGGTTCGTCCAGGTCCCTGGCCTGGGTGGCGGTCGCGGTCCGTGCGCCGATGGTCTGCCGGGCGACCCGGAGCCGGATGCCGGCCGACCGCAGGATGTCGTAGAGGCCGCGCTGCTCCAGACCGGCGGTGCTGAGCTCGACCAGGCCGGCCGGGAGGTAGTTGGTCATCAGGGCGAGCGGCTGGTCCTGGGCGCAGCGCAGCCGCCGGATCCGGATGACGTCGGCATCGGGTGGGAGCCCCAGTGCGACCGCGACTGGTTCGGGCGCCGGCACGACCCGGAGACTGCGAACGGTCGTGGTCGGATGTTGGCCGGCCCGGTCGAGGTCGTCGTACAGGCTGGACAACTCGATCGGGCGGCGGACCTGCGACTGCACCACCTGCGTCCCGACTCCGCGCTTGCGGACCAGCATGCCCTTGTCGACGAGACACTGGATGGCCTGCCGCATCGTCGGCCGGGACAAGGCAAGCTGCCCGGCGAGGACAACCTCGTTCGGGAGCCTGGCACCGGCCGGCAGCGCGCCCGAGATGATCGACTGCTCGATCTGCTGGGCGACCTGGAAGTAGAGGGGGACAGGACTTCGGCGGTCGACCGTCACGGCGAGTTCGGTCACCCGCTCAGCTTAACGTCAGAATGTCTTGACAAACTATTGACTCAGTGCCGGCCGCCGGGAAAACTCGCAGCTTAGATCGGGGTATGAGGCCTGCGTAGGCGACAGGTCCGGCAAACGGGAGGGGTGCATGCGAGTCGGACTCATCGGTATAGGGCGCATTGGCGCCCTGCACGCCGATACCCTCCGCGACCTGCCGGAGATCGACACGCTCGTCCTGGCCGATGCCGATGCCGGGCTGGCGCGGAGCACCGCAGACAAACTCGGGGTGACGAGCGCGGGGAGCGTGGCCGAGCTCCTCGCCAGCGGGCCCGACGGTGTGGTCATCGCCGCGCCGACATCGGCCCACGAGAGCCTTGTCCGTCTCGCCGCCGACGCCGGCGTGACCGTCTTCTGCGAGAAGCCCCTGGCCGCCGGCGTAGCAGCTACCCGAGCCACTCTCGCCCACGTCGAGGCGACCGGGATACGACTGCAGATGGGGTTCCAGCGCCGGTTCGACGCGGGCTACCGCGAGGCGCGGAGGGCGCTGGCCGCCGGCGAGCTCGGCCGGCTGCACCTTGCCCTCGCATGCACGCTCGACCCAGCACCCCCGCATCCGTCCTACATCCCGGACTCAGGCGGGATCTTCGCCGACTGCAGCGTGCACGACATCGACGCGGTGCGGTGGGTGACGGGTCGCGAGGTCATCGAGGTACGCGCGACCGGCGCCAACCGGGGCGCCGACTTCTTCGCTGCGGCGGGGGACGTCGACACGGCCAACGCGATCCTGACGCTCGACGACGGGACGCTCGTCACGCTGGCCGCGACGCGCTACAACGGTGCGGGCTATGACGTACGCCTGGAACTGCACGGCTCGCAGCGCACGCTGGTCGTCGGGCTGGACGACCGGGTGCCGCTGCGTTCGGCCGAGCCGGGTGTGACGTGGCCGGCCGGTGGTCTGTCGTACGCCAACTTCGCCGAACGGTTCCGGCCCGCCTACACCGCGGAGCTCCAGGCGTTCGTCAACGTGGTCGCCGGGCGTTCGGATTCACCGTGTACGGGTGCCGAGGCGCTGCAGGCGTTGTACGTCGCGGAGGCGTGCGACCGCTCCCGGCGGGACGGCCGGTCCGTCCAGGTGCAGGAGATCGCGGCGGAGGTGCGCGCGTGACCGATCTCGTGGGGAAACGATCCCCACACCCCCGTCACGACGTCATCACGATGGGACGGGTGAGTGTCGACCTCTATCCCAACGACGTGGGCGTCCGGTTGCCGGACGTGACGTCGTTCTCGAAGTTCCTCGGTGGCAGTGCCACCAATGTCGCCGTGGCCGCGGCGAGGTATGGACTCCGGTCGGCGGTGGTGACCCGCACCGGCGCCGACCCGTTCGGTGAGTACATCCACCAGGCCCTGCGGGGGTTCGGGGTCGACGACAGCTTCGTCACATCGGTCGACGGCCTGCCCACACCGGTCGTGTTCTGCGAGATCTTCCCGCCAGACGACTTCCCGCTGTACTTCTACCGTTATCCGAAGGCGCCCGATCTGGAGATCCACCTGGCTGAGCTGGATCTGCCGGCGATCGAGGCCGCGCGGATCTTCTGGGTCACCGGCACCGGTCTGTCGGAGGAGCCGAGCCGCGGGACGACGCTGTCGGCACTCCGAGCGCGTGCACACCGGACCCACACCGTGCTCGACCTCGACTACCGGCCGATGTTCTGGCACACCGACGAGGCGCGGGCGGTCATCGGTGGCGCGGTGGAGCACGCCACGGTGGCCGTGGGCAACCTGGACGAGTGCGAAATCGCCGTCGGTACGCGAGATCCCGACAAGGCGGCGCAGGCCCTGCTGGACAGAGGTGTCGAACTGGCAGTGGTCAAGCAGGGGCCCGCGGGGGTTCTGGCGCGCACCCGCACCTCCGAGGTCGTCGTACCGCCGGTGCCTGTTCAGGTGGTCAACGGACTCGGCGCCGGTGACGCCTTCGGCGGCGCCCTGTGCCACGGCCTTCTGGCCGGCTGGGAACTCGAACGCGTGCTGCGGTTTGCCAACGCCGCAGGTGCGTACGTCGCGGCCCGGCTGGCCTGTGCCAACGCGATGCCGGCCGAGGCCGACGTCGTCCAACTCCTGACGGAGACCGGTCATGGTTGACGTGCAGCGGATCGTGGAGCGCCGGTTCCGTGATCCCGGCGGGGTTGCCGCGGCGTATGCCACCCGCCGGCGCCGGAGTCTCGTGTCTGGCAAGGACCGGTTGCTGATCATCGCGGCGGACCATCCGGCGCGTGGGGCGTTGCGGGCCGGCGACAATCCCGAGGCGATGGCCGATCGCGCCGAGTTGCTCGACCGGCTGCTCGTGGCGCTCGAACGTCCCGGTGTCGATGGAGTCCTGGCGGCCCCGGACGTCGTGGAAGACCTGCTTCTGCTGGGTGCCCTCGACCGCAAGCTCGTGTTCGGCTCGATGAACCGGGGCGGTCTGCCGGGTGCCGCGTTCGAGGTCGACGACAGGTTCACTGCGTACGACCCACGCAGCATCGCCCGGTCCCGACTCGACGGCGGCAAGATGCTGTTGCGGATCGATCCCCACGATCCCGCCTCGGCCCGCGCCCTCGAGAGCTGTGCACGTGCGGTCAGCGCGCTGGCGGACAACGGCCTTGTGGCACTGGTCGAACCGTTCGTCGTGCGACGCTCGGGCGGTCGGCTCGACACCGACCTGAGCGCCTCAGCGGTCGTCCAGTCCGCCGTCGTCGCGTCCGGACTGGGCACGACGAGTGCCTACACGTGGCTGAAGCTTCCGGTCGTCGCCGAACCAGGAGGTATGGAGCGGGTGACCGCCGCGACGACGCTGCCGGTAATGCTGCTCGGCGGCGAGGTACCGGAGGATCCGCTGGAGTCGTACGCCCGATGGGAGAAGGCGCTGGCGGCACCGACCGTGCGAGGCCTCGTAGTGGGACGGTCGCTGCTCTATCCGGCCGACGGTGACGTTGCCGCGGCGGTCGACTCCGCCGTACGCCTGCTTCCAGCGGAGGGGTCCTCGTGAGCCATCACCTGACGGCGGGATCGCTGGTCGAACACCCGTGGAGCCTGGCCCTGTCGCCGAAGCGGGCCGGTTGGGACTGGTCCGGACTCCGGGTGCTCGACCTGCCGGCCGGCGGGTCGCACACCTTCGAGACCGGTGAGGAGGAGATGGTCGTGCTTCCCCTTGCCGGACAGGGGCTCGGGGTGCGTTGCGACGGAGAGGCGTTCGAGCTCGAAGGGCGGCCAGGCGTCTTCACCGGCGTGACCGACTTCGTCTATCTGCCACGCGAGGCCGAGGTGGAGGTGCGGTCGCCGGCCGGAGCGAGGGTGGCGTTCCCCTCGGCACGGTGCAAGCGCAGGTTGACACCGCGGTACGGACCGGCCGCACAGGTGCCGGTCGAGCGGCGCGGAGCCGGCCAGTGCCTGCGGACCGTGCACAACTTCTGCGCGGCCGACGTGTTCGAGGCCGACCGCCTGATCGCCGTGGAGGTCCTGACGCCGGGCGGCAACTGGTCGTCCTACCCACCGCACAAGCACGACGAGGACCGACCCGGACTGGAGTGCGAACTCGAGGAGATCTACTACTTCGTGCTCGGGACCGGTCCGCAACAACAGCCTGGCTTCGGCTACCAGCGCGTCTACGGTACGCCGGACCGACCCATCGACGTACTTGCCGAGGTGCGCAGCGGTGACGTTGTCACGATCCCGCACGGCTGGCACGGCCCGTCGATGGCCGTTCCGGGCTACGACATGTACTACCTCAACGTCATGGCCGGGCCGGGTGCGGTGTCCAATGAGAGCGGCCGGACGTGGTTGATCTGCGACGATCCGGCTCATGCGTGGGTCCGTGCGACCTGGAGCCAGGAAGGACGGTGACGAGCATGGCGGGGACTCTCCGTCTCACGGTGGGGCAGGCCTTGCAACGGTTCCTTGCCCAGCAGTGGACCGAACGGGACGGTGTCGAGCAACGACTCGTGCCGGGTTGCTTCGGAATCTTCGGCCACGGCAACGTCGCGGGTTTCGGGCAGGCGCTCGTCGAGGCCGCGCGACGCGACCCGGCGGAGCTGCCCTACTACCAGGCCCGCAACGAGCAGGCCATGGTGCACGCCTCCGTCGGGTACGCGCGGATGAAGAACCGCCTGCAGGCGTTCGCGTGCACGACGTCCATCGGGCCCGGTGCCACCAACCTCG
This sequence comes from uncultured Actinomycetota bacterium, assembly GCA_963720325.1. Classification (GTDB taxonomy): domain Bacteria; phylum Actinomycetota; class Actinomycetes; order Propionibacteriales; family Actinopolymorphaceae; genus Thermasporomyces. Next base: position 579,427 of record CAVRFE010000007.1, read on the forward strand.
TCACGGGCGCGGCCCTGGCCACCATCAACCGGATCCCGGTGCTGTTGCTGCCGGGCGACATCTTCGCGACCCGGGTGGCCAACCCGGTGCTGCAGGAGCTGGAGGATCCCAGGTCGTACGACGTCTCCGTGAACGACTGCCTGCGCCCGGTGTCGGTGTACTGGGACCGGATCAACCGTGCCGAACAGCTGATCCCCGCGGCGCTGGCGGCGATGCGGGTCCTCACCGATCCGGCGGCGACCGGTGCGGTGACGCTGGCCCTGCCACAGGACGTGCAGGCCGAGGCGTACGACTGGCCGGAGGAGTTCCTCGCTCGGCGGGTCTGGCACGTCGCCCGTCCAGTGCCGGAACCCTTGGCCCTCGACCGTGCGGTGGCGCTGATCCGCTCAGCACGCCGACCCGTCGTCGTGGCCGGCGGCGGCGTGATCTACGCGGAGGCGACCGAACAGCTCCGTGCCTTCGTCGAGGCAACCGGCATCCCGGTCGGGGAGACCCAGGCAGGCAAGGGATCCCTGCCGTGGGACCACCCGTGCAGCGTGGGGGCGATCGGCACCACGGGTACCACGGCTGCCAACGCGGTGGCGCGGGAGGCAGACGTCGTGATCGGGATCGGCACCCGGTGGAGTGACTTCACCACGGCGTCGCGAAGCCTGTTCGCCGATCCGGACGTACGCTTCGTCAACCTCAACGTGGCGGCCTTCGACGCCGCGAAGCAGGCCGGCGAGAGCCTGGTGGCCGACGCGCGGACCGGCCTCGAGGCACTGACCGAACGGCTCGCGGGCTACGAGGTCGGGACGGCCTACCGCCAACGGACGCAGGAGCTCTCTGCCGACTGGCAAGGCATCGTTGACACCGCCTTCCACGCCGGGCGCACGCAGTTGCCCGCACAGACCGAGGTGATCGGTGCTGTCAACGAGGCGGCGGGGGAGCGGGGCGTGGTCATCAACGCCGCCGGGAGCATGCCCGGCGAGTTGCACAAGCTGTTCCGGGCCCGCGACCCGAAGCAGTACCACGTCGAGTACGGCTTCTCCTGCATGGGCTACGAGATCGCGGCCGGGCTAGGGGTGAAGATGGCGGACCCTGACCGTGACGTGGTCGTGCTGGTCGGAGACGGGTCCTACCTCATGCTCGCCCAGGAGATCGTGACGGCGGTCCAGGAAGGCGTGAAGATCGTCATCGTCCTGGTCCAGAACCACGGGTACGCCTCCATCGGTTCGCTGTCGGAGAGCGTCGGCGCGGAGCGCTTCGGCACCAGCTACCGCTTCCGCGACCCGGCCACCGGCGGGCTCGACGGCGACATCCTTCCGGTCGACCTGGCGGCCAATGCGGCGAGCCTCGGGGCCGACGTCCTGCGCGCCGGCACGCTCGACGAACTCCGGTCGGCACTGACCAAGGCGCGCGAGTCGTCGCGTACCACACTCGTACACGTCGAGACCGACCCGGTTGCCGGGGCGCCGTCGTCCCAGGCATGGTGGGACGTCCCGGTGGCAGAGGTATCGGCGCTCGAGTCGACCCGGCGGGCGCGCGAGGAGTACGACGCCAACAAGCCAAGCCAGCGGCACTACCTGTAGGTGAGGTCGAGCGATGACCAGTAGCGGTGGAACAACCAGCAGCGAAAGCTCCGGCGGCAGCGGCGGGACGGGCCGCGGGCCGCGGCTCGTCGAGCACTGGATCGGCGGTTCGGCGACCCCGGGCTCGTCGTCGCGCCGTGCGCCGGTCTGGAATCCCGCGACCGGCGAGCGTCAGGCCGAGGTCGTTCTCGGCACCGCGGGCGACGTCGACCTCGCGGTGCAGGAGGCCACGAAGGCGTTCGCCACCTGGCAGGACGTCCCTCTCGTACGCCGGTCGAAGGTCCTCTTCGCCTTCCGCGACCTCGTCGACCGCCACGTCGACGACCTCGCCCGCATCGTGATGTCCGAACACGGCAAAGTGTTCTCCGACGCCAGGGGAGAGGTGCTGCGCGGCCTGGAGGTGGTCGAGTTCGCCTGCGGGATCCCTCAGCTCCTCAAGGGGGAGTACTCCGAGCAGGTCTCCACCGGTGTCGACGCGTACTCGTTCCGGCAGCCGCTGGGCGTCGTCGCGGGAATCACCCCGTTCAACTTCCCGGTCATGGTGCCGATGTGGATGCACCCGATCGCGATCGCGTGCGGCAACACTTTCGTCCTCAAGCCCTCCGAACGTGACCCTTCCGCATCTGCGTTGGTGGCGGATCTGTGGCGGCAGGCAGGTCTGCCGGACGGTGTCTTCAACGTCGTCCACGGCGACAAGGAGGCCGTGGACGCCGTACTCGAGCATCCGGACATCGCCGCGGTGTCGTTCGTGGGGTCGACGCCGATCGCGAAGTACGTGCACGAGCGCGCGTCGAGGTCCGGCAAGCGGGTGCAGGCTCTCGGCGGGGCGAAGAACCACGCGGTCGTCCTGCCGGACGCCGACCTGGACTTCGCCGCCGACCACATCACCGCCGCCGCGTACGGATCGGCCGGCCAGCGCTGCATGGCGATCTCGGCCGTCGTCGCGGTCGGCGCCGCAGGCGACGCACTGGTCGAAAGGCTGCGCGAACGCGCGGCCACGATCCAGGTCGGGCCGGGCGACGACGACGGCTCCGAGATGGGCCCGGTGGTCACCCGGCAGGCACAGGACCGGGTGGCGGCCTACGTCGACAGTGGTGAGACCGAGGGCGCCGACGTCGTAGTCGACGGGCGCGGGCTCTCCGTGGCCGACCACGAGCAGGGGTTCTTCGTGGGCCCGTGCCTCATCGACAGGGTCACGCCAGCCATGAAGGTGTACCAGGACGAGGTCTTCGGCCCGTTGCTGGTGGTGCTCCGGGCGGCCACGCTCGACGAGGCACTCGACGTCGTCAACGCCAACCCGTACGGCAACGGCACCGCCGTCTTCACCAGCAGCGGCGAGGCGGCTCGGACCTTCCAGCGCAGGGTCTCCGTCGGCATGATCGGCATCAACGTCCCGATTCCCGTGCCGATGGCGTTCTACAGTTTCGGCGGATGGAAGGACTCGCTGTTCGGAGACCGGCACATCCACGGACCCGACGGCGTCGGGTTCTACACCCGCGTGAAGGCTGTGACGTCGCGGTGGCCGCACGTCGAGCAGATCGTCGATGCGGCGTTCAACTTTCCCAGCTCGGGCTGAGCCCCGGGGTTCGTAGACCTCCAAAGGAGGAGGAGCTGTGAAGCTACGTCGAGGGTTGGGTGTTCTCGCTGTCGCGGTGGCCGCGGTGGCCGGATGTTCCAACGCGGCACCGGAGCAGACCGGTACCGGCGCCGACAACGACGGCGGCCAGGCCGGGGCGGCGAAGGCCGACATCACGGTCGCCGTGGTCACCCACGGCCAGGCCGGCGACGCGTTCTGGGACATCGTGAAGTCCGGCGCCGACCAGGCGGGCAAGGACGAGAACGTCACGGTCACCTACAACGGTGACGGCGAACCCGCCCGGCAGAGCCAGCTCATCGACAACGCCGTCGCGCAGAAGGTCGACGGGCTGGTCGTGTCGATGGCCAACCCCGACGGTGTACGCGCGAGTGTGGAGAAGGCCGTCGCGGCGGGGATACCGGTCGTCACGATCAACTCCGGTCTCGAACAGTCCAAGTCGTTCGGGGCCGTCACGCACGTCGGTCAGAGCGAGGGAATCGCCGGCGAGGCCGCGGGCGAGAAGCTCAAGGAAGCAGGCGTCCGCAACCTCGTCTGCGTCATCCACGAGGCCGGCAACGTCGGTCTGGAAGAACGCTGCGACGGCGCCGAGAAGACCATGGGCGGCAAGGTCACACCACTCCAGGTCGACGTCAGCAACGCCGCCGACGCCCAGAACACCATCAAGAGCAAGCTCCTTGCCGACAAGAGCGTCGACGGCGTGCTGACGCTGAACCCGGTTGTTGCCAAGGCCGCCATCCAGGCCAAGCAGGAGGCGGGCAGTGACGCCCAGCTCGCCACGTTCGACATCTCCGCCGACATCTGCGACGCGGTGGCCGCCGGCGACATGTTGTTCGCGGTCGACCAGCAGCCTTACCTGCAGGGCTATCTGCCGGTCGTCTTCGCGGCCCTGAAGGTCCGCAACGGCAACGACGTCGGCGGGGGCCTGCCCGTGTACTCCGGTCCAGGTTTCGTCACCAAGGACAACGCCGCCAAGGTCAAGCAGTTCGCCGACCGCGGCACCAGGTGAGCCATGGCGGTCGATTCCCCTCCCGTACAGGAGACGCAGCGGCTCGTCACCGTCAGCCTGCTGACCAGGTTGCTGCGCCGGCCCGAGGTCGGTGCGGCGGTCGCCGCGGTCGCCGTGTTCTGCTTCTTCGCGGCGATGACGGACGTGTTCGTCACCGCCGGGGGTGTGGCCACGTGGCTGGACTCCTCGGCACTGTTCGGGATCATGGCGATCGCCGTTGCCCTGCTCATGATCGGCGGCGAGTTCGACCTGTCGGCCGGGACCATGGTCGGCTCGACCGGGCTCATCGTGGGCATGCTGACCACCCACTACGCCGTCGACATCTGGTTGGCGGTGGCGCTGGCGCTGGTGTTCGCGCTGGCGGTGGGTGCCGGCAACGGCCTGCTGGTGATGCGGACCGGGCTGCCGAGCTTCATCGTCACGCTCGGCACCTTCTTCGTTCTGCAGGGGCTCAACCTGGCCGTCACCAAGGCGGTCATCGGTCAGGTTGCCGTGCAGGGCCTGGACCGGGTGGCAGGCTTCTTCGACGTGAAGTGGATCTTCGGCTCGACCTTCGCGTTGTTCGGCACCGTGTTCCAGATCTCGATCGTCTGGTGGGTGCTGCTCACTGCCCTCGCGACCTGGGTCCTGCTGCGGACCAGGGCGGGTAACTGGATCTTCGCCGTCGGCGGCACTGCCGTGAGCGCCCGTCAGGTCGGTGTGCCCGTCCTGCGGACGAAGGTGGGCCTGTTCATGCTGACGGCGGCGGCCGGTTGGCTGGCCGGGATGCTGCAGTTGTTCCGAACCTCGACCGTGCAGGCCTCCACCGGTGTCGGCCAGGAGTTCATCTACATCATCTGCGCGGTCGTGGGTGGCTGCCTGCTCACCGGTGGGTACGGCTCTGCCATCGGTGCGGCGCTCGGTGCGCTGATCTACGGCATGACCTATCAAGGCATCGTCTTCGCCCAGTGGGACAACAACTGGCTGAAGGCGTTCCTCGGCGTCATGCTGCTGGCCGCTGTGCTGGTGAACACCTACGTACGCCGGCGGGCGGAGGTGAGTCGATGACGGCGGATGGGCCGCTGGCGTTGCCCGAACGAGGCACGCCGGTGCTGGAGGCCGAGCGGATCGGCAAGACGTACGGCAGCGTCATCGCCCTGCGGGAGGTAACGACGACGGTCAACGCGGGCGAGGTCACCTGCGTGCTCGGCGACAACGGTGCGGGCAAGTCCACGTTCATCAAGATTCTTGCCGGAGCGCACCCGCACACCTCCGGCGAGCTCCGCGTGGACGGGACCGTCCGCAGGTTCGCCAGTCCCCGTGAGGCCCTCGATGCCGGGATCGCGACCGTCTACCAGGACCTGGCGGTGGTCCCGCTGATGCCGGTCTGGCGCAACTTCTTCCTCGGATCCGAAGCATGCAAGGGATTCGGGCCTCTGCGCCGGCTCGATGTGGCGTTCATGCGGGCGACGACGAGGTCCGAGCTGGCCAAGATGGGCATCGACCTGCGCGACGTCGACCAACCGATCGGCACGTTGTCCGGCGGCGAACGCCAGTCGGTCGCGATCGCCCGGGCCGTCTATCTCGGAGCGCGGGTCCTCATCCTGGACGAGCCGACGGCGGCTCTGGGCGTCAAGCAGTCGGGTGTCGTGCTGAAGTACGTCGCCGCAGCCCGCGACGCCGGCCTCGGCGTGGTGCTCATCACCCACAATCCGCATCACGCCTATCTCGTCGGTGACCGGTTCGTCCTGCTCAAGCGTGGCGCCATGGTCGGCAGCTACCTGCGCGCTGACCTCAGCCTCGCCGAGCTGACTCGGGAGATGGCCGGTGGTGCCGAGCTCGACGCCCTGGGACACGAGCTGGCACAACGCGGAGTCGTCGAGGAGCCGGTGGTCGCCGAGACCCTGCAGCAGGTGCAACGAGGAGTTGACAGCTGATGGTCGAAGACCTGTTGACCGGTCGGCTCACTGGACGGGTCGCCGGTGCACCCATCTCGTGGGGCGTTTGCGAGGCATTAGGCTGGGGCGTCGAACTGCCGCCGTCGGTCGTACTGGCGCAGATGGCCCAGCTCGGGCTTGCCGCGACCGAACTCGGGCCGACGGGATATCTCGGCGCCGACGCCGAGGCCGTCCGATCGACGCTGGCCCACCACGGTCTCGGGCTCGTCGGTGGCTTCCTGCCGGTCACGCTCCACCTTGCTCCGCAGGCCGACCTGACCGAGGCGGCGGCAGCCATGCTCACCCTCGCCGCTGCCGGTGCCGAGGTCGTGGTGCTGGCCGCCGATGCCGGCCCGGACGGCTACGACCGCAAGGTCCGGCTCGACGACGAGCAGTGGTCCCACCTCGTGCACAACCTCGACCGCGTCCGGGTGTTGGCCGCCGAGCACGGGTTGCGGTGCACGCTCCATCCGCATGTCGGTACGGCGATCGAGTCGCGGGAGGCCGTCGTACGCCTGCTCGACATCAGCGACGTGGCTCTGTGCCTGGACACGGGCCACCTCGCGGTCGGGGGGAGCGATCCGCTCGAGCTGGTCAAGAACGCGGCCGGTCGGATCGGGCACGTCCACCTGAAGGACGTGAGGTGGAGCTTGGCAGAACAGGTGGCGGCCGGCACCACGACCTTCGTCGACGGCGTACGCGCTGGCCTGTTCGCGCCGTTGGGGCAAGGTGACCTTGACATCGCCGGCGTCGTGGGCGGTCTGGAACAGGCAGGGTTCAGCGGATGGTACGTCCTGGAGCAGGACGTCTGTCTGGACGGCCCGCCGGCTTCCGGGCACGGACCGCAGGACGATGTACGGGCGAGTCTGGAGTTCCTGCGGACTCAGGTGGTTCCTGCGCTGAGCTGAGTCGGTTCGTCCGGCTTGCCCGTCTGGCCCGGACGTGAAGCACGTAGCGGAGGACCTCGACGACCGCGGTGATGCTGATCGCCAGCCCGAGCCCGAGGAGGACTCCCTTGAGCGGTTCGCGTTCGAACGCCAGGCCGCCGAGGTACCCCACCAGCCCGGAGTAGGTGCCCCACGTCAGCGCGGCCACCCCGTCGAAGGTCGCGAACGAACGGCGTGAGAAGCCGATCGTCCCCATCGTGAGGGTCACGGCCGTTCGACCGCCCGGGACGTAGCGCGCGACGACCAGGCTCAGACCACCGCGGCGTTCGAGGGTCGCGGCGACCCGGTCGAAGGTACGCCGGAACCGGGTCCCGGGCCGCAGCCGGCCCAACAGCCGGCCACCTGCCGTTCGCCCGATGGCGTAGGACAAATGGTCTCCGGCGAACGCGCCGGACGCCGAGACCGCGATCACCAGTGGCAGGTCGGGCGATCCTGAGGCGGCGAACGCGCCGGCCGTGATGACCACGGTCTCGCTGGGGAACGCCGGGAGGAATCCGTCGAGGGTGGCGAGGACGAAGAGGACGAGGTAGATCCACTGCGACCCCATGACGTCGTGGACGAGGGCGAGGATGTCGCTGGTCACACCAGTCACCCTCGTCGGCCGGTACCGTCCGCGGCGTCGGGCGAGAGTCGATCGATTCCTGCTACCTAAGGAGGGGGTCGTCCGACGAAGGTCGTATGTCGAGCGGAGCAGCCTCGCCTACGCTCGGCAGGGTGGACCACACCGGGATCGGCCCCGTCGGGGGACGGGCCATCGAGCGGGCGAACCGGCTCTTCGGCCTGGCGGCGCCCTGGCTGGCCGCCGTGTTGGTCTGCCTTCTGTCGCTGACCGCGGTCCAGGGGTGGACCGAGCCGTTGGTCCTCCTCGTCGCCATCGGCTCGGGCGTTGGTGTGGTGCTGGCCCGGTGGCGACGCTGGCCGCTGTTCGCGACCGCGGCAGCGAGTGTGATCCTGCTCGCGGCATGGCCGGCGGGCATGGTCGCGTCGTACTACGCGGGGACCAGCCTCCGCCGCCGCGCCGAGATCCTCGCCTACGCCGCCGTAGCCGTGCCGGTCACGCTCGTGTCGTACGTCATCCCGCTGGACCTCGGTGGCGCGGAGCGTGTGGACGGCCTCGCCAACCGCGTTTTGATCCTGCTCTTCATGGGACTCGGGCTGGTGGCTGGCCTCTGGGTCAGAGCCAGGCGGGAGCTCGTCGCGGGCCTGCACGAGCGCGCCGACCGGCTCGAACGCGAGCAGGCTGCCCGTGCCGACCAGGCCCGCGCCCAGGAACGGGCCCGGATCGCCCGCGAGATGCACGACGTCGTGGCGCACCGGGTGTCGCTGATGGTCCTGCACGCGGGTGCGTTGGAGGTCAACGCACCGGACGAACGGACGGCCGAGGCGGCGGGTGTGATCCGCACGACCGGACGAGACGCACTCGCCAACCTGCGTGAGGTGTTGGGCGTCCTGCGATCGGACACGACAGTCACGGACTCCGGACGAGTTCCGCAACCCGTCCTTGACGACCTCGACCGGCTCGTGGAGCAGTCCCGCGCGGCAGGTATCCAGGTCGACCGGCGAGACGAAGGGACCGTGCGACCACTGCCCCTCACGGTCGAGCGGACCGCCTACCGGGTGGTGCAGGAGGCCCTCACCAACCTGCACAAGCACGCGGCCGGATCGGCGGCGGAGGTGTCGCTCACCTACCTTCCCGGCGAAGTCGAGGTGGCGGTACGCAACAACGCCCCGCCAGGGGAGCCCGCGCCGGACAGCGAGCCAATGCCTGGCGGTGGCTACGGCCTGGTCGGCGTACGCGAGCGGGTCGAACTGCTCGGCGGCGAGCTCAGAACGGGAGCCCGACCCGGCGGGGGCTACGACGTCACGGCTCGACTACCGGCACCCGAGCGGGAGGAGCTGGCGTGATCACGGTCCTGGTCGTCGACGACGAGGCGCTCGTGCGGTCCGGCCTGCGGTTGATCCTCGAAGCGACGGGTGACATCGCGGTGGTCGCTGAGGCGCGGGACGGGCGTGAGGCGGTCGCGGCGGCCGCCCGCCATCGGCCCGACGTCGTACTGATGGACGTCCGGATGCCGGTGATGGACGGCCTCGCGGCCGCAGCCGAGATCGGCGCGACTCCGGCCGCGCCGAAGGTCGTGATGCTCACGACGTTCGACCTCGACGAGTACGTGCACGAGGCGCTGCGCGTCGGCGCGGTGGGGTTCCTGCTGAAGGACACGCCACCGGCCGACCTGGCCGCTGCCGTGCGTACCGTGGTGGCCGGCAACGCGATGCTCGCTCCGTCGGTCACCCGACGACTGATCGGCACGTTCGTCGACCGCCGGCCCTCGAGCGCGGACGTCGCGCGCAAGCGGCTCAAAGTGCTTACGGCCCGCGAGCGGGAGGTGGTCAACGCCGTGGCACGGGGACTGTCCAACGCCGAGATCGGCCGTGAACTCGGCATGCGAGAGGCGACGGTCAAGGCGCACGTCAGCCGGTCGCTTGCCAAACTCGACCTCACCAACCGCGTACAGGCCGCGATCCTCGTCCACGATGCCGAGGCGGGCTAGCCGGTCGCACCGGACCAGCAGAGGGGCAGCCGATGGCACCCGGACGTGCACGGCCGGCCGGATACTCGGGAACGCCGTTGGCGAAGAAGCTCGGCGTGAAGCCGGGTCACCGGATCGTGCTCGTACGCCGGCCGCGGGACTGGTCGGTCCCGGACCTGCCGGCCGACGTCGCGGTCGTCGACGTCCCAGTCGTTGGCGTCACAGGCAGCGCCGCACAGGTGGCTGGCGTGGACGCCGCCGTGGTCGTCGCGTTCCACCAGGACCGTGCGGGCCTGGAACGCGAGGTGCCCGGCCTGGTCGCGGCGCTCGCCCCGACCAGCGCTCTGTGGATCGCGTGGCCGCGCCGTGCGGGTGGACACGAGAGCAACATCACCGAAAACCTGCTGCGGGAGCTGTTTCTCCCGACCGGAGTGGTCGACGTCAAGGTGGCCGCTCTCGACGCCGACTGGTCGGGGTTGAAGTTCGTGTGGCGCAAGGAGCGGCGCCCGGGTGCGCGAGCCGCGCCGGGCTAACGTGGCGCTCATGCCGACCGTCCGGGTCCTGACCTACAACGTGCGGAGCCTGCGCGACGACAGCGCCGCCCTGATACGGGTGATCCAGGCCTGCGCACCAGATGTGCTCGTCGTCCAGGAGGCGCCCAGGCTGCTGCGGTGGCGTAGCCGATGTGCGGCGCTGGCGCGAGCCTGCGGACTCTTCTACGTGGCCGGCGGTCGCTCCGCCGGAGGCAACCTGCTGCTGGCAGCCGCCCGGGTCAGCGTGCACGGGGTCGTCGAACGCCGAATCCCGCAACGGTGGCGCGATCCGATCCGCGGCGTGGCGGCGGCAACGCTCGGCGTGGGGAGGCTGCGGTTCGGCGTCGTGGGGGTCCATCTCAGCCTGTCCGCGGCCGGCCGGCAGCGGGACGTGGCCGTCGTACAGGAGACCGTCGGGGCGTTCGGAAATCTGCCGGTCGTCCTGGCCGGTGATCTCAACGAGCCGGCCGGCGGCCCGACCTGGGTCGCGCTCGCCGCGTCCGGCCTGTACGACGCCGGAGCGGGCGAGGCCACACCGACGTTTCCGTCCCGTGCGCCGCGGCGCCGAATCGACGCGGTACTGGTCAAGGGAGCTGGAGAAGGAGGGGGAGAGGAGATCGGTACGGCGGTGAAGGTGCGCGACTACCGCGTGCCCGACCGAACCGAGCTGCGAGCCGACCTCGCCCGCGCCACCGATCACCTGCCGGTGCTGGCCGAGCTGGACATGCCAGAACCCGACGCGACCTGAACCCGACATGCCCTGAATCCGACATGGGTGGCACATGGTCAGGCTGGCGCATAGACGATATCTGCACACCGAATAATGTCGCGTTTCTCTTGACGGTCTCCCAGCCCAGCCCCAATAGTCCTCCTGACGCCAGGAGGTCCCGATGTCGATCAGAAACGTCATGTCGAGTTCTCGTTCGGCTGGTTCCAGTTCCTCGCCGGGTGCGCGGCGCGTATCGCGGCGGGATGTGCTGCGGGGAGGTGCGGTCGGCGGGTTGGCGTTGGGAATCCCTGCCCTGGCAAGCGCCTGCGGTGGCGGCGGCTCCGGCGACGGCAAGGCGACCGTCCGCATGTGGACGTGGTATGGCGAGCAGCGCGAACTGTGGCCGGCTCTCATCAAGGAATTCGAGAGCTCACATCCGGACATCAAGATACAGAACCGGATCTTCGGTGACACCGACAGCTATCTGCCGGCCCTGCAGGCCAGCGTCTCCGGCGAGGACCCGCCTGAGATCTACGCACCGCACGTGCTCGCGATCGAGTACGGAAAGGCCGGTATTGCCCTCGATCTGAAAGACGCCCTCGGCGCAAGCTTCCTCGAAGGATTCTTCCCGTCCACCAACGACGAATACACCGACGAGGGAAAGCAGTACGCGCTGGGCTGGATGGCCCAGACGTTCGGCGTTTTCTACAACCCGCAGGTGCTCGACAAGGCCGGCGTGGAGGTACCCGAGACCTGGGACGACCTGGTGACCGCGGCCAAGGCGATCCGCGACAAGACGGGCCTGATCCCGCTCTCCCTGTCGAACAACCCCGGCCCGAGCGGACTGGACTTCCTGCTGCCCCTCATCACCCAGGTCACCGACAATCCCAAGCTCGTACTCGACCTGGACTTCCAACGCGGCAACGCCAGCTGGAACAGCCCGCCGGTGGTCGAGTCGCTGGCCAAGGTGAAGGAACTGGTCGACGCGCAGGTCTTCGCTCCGGGCATCAACGGCATCACCGGCGACCAGGCCAGCAGCGCGTTCTACACCGGCAAGGCCGCGATGTACTACTCGGGTTCGTGGAGTCCGCAGGGCTTCAACCAGTCGGCGCCGAAGGAGTTCCTCGACGTCTACAAGGTCGCGGAGACGCCTGCGTGGAAGCCCGGTGCGAAGCACTGGACAGCCAACCAGGCAGGTGCCGGCCTCGCGATCAGTGCCGCCAGCAAGAACTCTGAGGCGGCGGTCGAGTTCCTGAAGTGGGTCTACCAGCCCGACCGGTACGCGAAGATCATGAACGACTCCAAGAGCATGCCGTCGACCATCGCGGCCGCCGAGCAGATCGACGACCCGTTCATGAAGACGATGACGTCGTGGCTCGTGGAAGGAAAGGGCTGCCCGCACATCCTGTTCGGCAAGGGTTCCTCCGACGCCGCCTCCAACCAGCTGGCGGCCGTGGTCGCCGGCGAAGCCACACCGGAGGAGGGCGCGGCAGGAATCCAGGAGGCCGTGGAGAAGGCACAGGCGCGGTGATCGACCGGTGAACACCGCCGTCGACGTCGCCCGCCCGCAGACGACGGCGCCGCCGCCGCGGGTGGCGAGGCTGCAGCGCCATGCGGTGGCCTACGCGTTCATCGTGCCGATCGTGGTGTTCTTCCTGGCGTTCGTGCTGTACCCGTTCATCCGTTCGTTCTACATCGCACTCACCCAGTGGGCGGGTTTCGGCGAGCCTCGTTTCGTCGGCCTGATGAACTTCCAGAACATGGCGGACGACCCGGTGTTCTGGAAATCGCTGGAGACGACGCTGCTGTTCACGGTCGTGTCCACGGTGCTGCAGACGGTCCTGCCGATGCTGTTGGCAATCCTGCTCGCGGCCGGCTGGCGCGGAAGTGTCGTGTTCCGCACCGTCTTCTTCATGCCACAGGTCGTCTCGCTGGTGGTCAGCGGTCTGCTGTGGGTGATGATGTACGACGGCAACTTCGGGCTGATCAACCGCGCGCTGACCGGCGTGGGCCTCGGCGGGCTGGCGCACAACTGGCTGGCAGACCCGTCCACCGTGCTGCCGGCGATCCTGCTGGTCTCGCTGTGGCAGTCGGCGGGCTTCTTCATGCTGATCTACTTCGCCGGCCTGCAGGGCATCGACCAGACGTTGTACGAGGCGGCCCGGGTCGACGGCGCCAACAAGTTGCAGGAGATCATCCGCATCACCGTGCCGATGCTGCGACCGGTGACCGCGGTGGTGGTCACCCTCAACGTCCTGGGCGGCGTGAAGGCGTTCGAGCTCATCTACGTGATGACCGGTGGCGGGCCCAACCACGCCTCGGAGGTGCTCGGTACCTACCTGTACGGGCTCGCGTTCGGTTCGACGGCTGGTGCCACACCGGCGGTGGGCTACGCGACGGCGGTCAGCGTCATCGTGTTCATTCTCGGCATGGGCGCCGTCCTGCTGCAGTTCTGGATGACCAGGAGGGCACGCGATGTCTAGCCAGGTCGTCCGCACCTCCCGGCCGCAGCTGAAGCTCACCGTCGTACGGGTGACGGGATACGTCATTCTCACGGCGCTGGCCGTTGCGACGGCCTTCCCGTTCGTCTGGATGCTGGTCACCTCGATCCGGCCCGGCAACACCGTCTTCACCGAGGGCCTGATCCCGAGCAGCGTCACGTTCGACGCGTACGTGCAGGTCTGGAACGGCGTGGACATCCCGCGGCACTTCCTGATCAGCTTCTGGATCACGGCGGTGACGGTGGCGGCGGTCGTCTTCCTCGCCACGCTTGCGGGCTACAGCTTCGCCCACCTGGAGTTTCCGGCCAAGAAGACGATCTACCTCGTCCTGCTGAGCACGATGCTGCTGCCGGGTACTGCGATGATCGTCCCGCTGTTCCTCGAGCTGAAGCAGCTGTCCCTGCTCGACACGACGTCGGGACTGATCCTGGTGTACGTGGGCACGAACCTGCCGTTCGCGATGTTCTTGATGCGGGCGTTCTTCGAGACGTTGCCGCGTGAGCTGCGCGACAGCGCCCGCGTGGACGGCGCGGGGGAGTTCAGGATCTTCTGGAGCGTGATGGCGCCCCTGATCGGGCCTGGCGTCGCGACCCTGGTGATCTTCCAGTTCATGTTCACCTGGAACGAGTTCATCCTCGCCAACACCCTGTTGCAGACGCCGGAGAAGCTTCCGCTGCAGCCGGTGCTGTTCGCGATGCAGGGGCAGTACTCCACCGACTGGCCGGTGCTGACGGCGGCGCTGGTGCTGTCGGTCCTGCCGATCGTCATCGTGTACGTACGCATGCAGCGGCAGTTCGTGGCCGGCCTCACGATGGGTGCACTCAAGACCTGAGTAACCCGAGAACCCGAGCTCGCAGGAGGATCCACTCGTGACAACAGTTCCCTCGGCCGTACAGGGCATGGCATACGTCGAGATCGGAGTGTCCGACCTCGACCGTTCGGAGGAGTTCTACGTAGGTCTGCTAGGCCTGTCGGCGCAGGGGCCGATCGAGGATGCCGACGGTCGCCGGGTGCGCTGGCTCGGGTCCGACGCCTCGCACGCCGGCAGCGTCCGGCTCGTGGAGCTCGGGCCAGACGCCAGGCCGACCAGCTGGGGCCGTGACGATCTGCAGCGCGGCATCCGCCACTTCGGTCTGAAGGTACGCGACATCGACGCGATGATCGCCCGGCTGGACACCGCCGGCGTCGAGGTCGCGGTCAAGCCGTTCGACGCGTTCGGTGGCGTCCGGATCGCGTTCTTCTTCGACCCCGACGGTGCCTACCTGGAGTTCGTCCAGGGGCATGTGCAGCACAACAACCTGTGGTCGGCAGACCTTGCCGAGCAGGAGGTCGCGGCCTACCGCGACTGGGACGGCACGCCGCGGTTCGACCACATCGCCGTCACGGTTCCCGATCTGGACGAGGCATTCGGCTTCTACCGCGACCAGCTCGGCTTCGGCGTGGTCGGCCAACTGGTTCGCGACGACGACGAACGGGGGTTCCTCATCACGAACCTCCGCGGCGGCGCCGGAACCCTGGAGGTCTTCACCTACACCCCGCCCACCCACCCGCGTGACGGCGACGCCGACGCCACCGACCGGCTCGGGATCCGGGCCATCGGCGTCCGGGCACCCGACGAGCGTGCCGGCCGGGTGACCGGACCCGGCGACGTCCCGCTCGACCTGGTGACCTCCGGGCAGGTTCGATCATGACGAGCCTGCAGCGGCGTCCGCTGGGCAGGACCGGCCTGCACGTCACCCCGGTCTGCCTCGGCTGCGGAGTGCTCGGTGGGATGCCGGCGATCTTCGGCTACGACGTGTCCGCCGACCAGGGTGCGGCGACCGTGCTCCGCGCCTTGGACAGCCCGGTCAACTTCCTGGACACCTCGGCCGGCTACAGCGTCGGCGAGAGCGAACGCCGGGTCGGAGCCGCGATCAGGGAGCGAGGAGGACTACCCGACGGCTTCGTCCTGGCCACCAAGGTCGATCCGGATCCGACGACCGGCGCGTTCGATGGCGAGCAGGTGCGGGTCAGCGCGGGGGAGAGTCTGGAGCGGCTCGGCCTCACCTCGTTCCCGCTGCTGTACCTCCACGACCCCGAGGTGATCGGCTTCGAGGCGGCGATGGCACCCGGCGGTGCGGTCGAGGCCCTGCGCGACCTGCAGAAGAACGGTGTGGCCGCGCACCTCGGGGTCGCCGGCGGACCGATCGACCTGCTGGTGGAGTTTGTCCGGACCGGCGTCTTCGAGGTCGTCCTCACGCACAACCGTTACACGCTGGTCGACCAGTCGGCCCGGCGGCTGCTCGCCGTCGCGGAGCAGGCGGGGGTGGCCGTGGTCAATGCCGCTCCGTTCGGCGGCGGAATGCTGGCGAAGGGACCGGACACCTCGCGGAAGTACGCGTACCGCGAGGCCGAACCCGCCGTCGTGGAGATGGTCCGGGCGATGCAGGCACGATGTGCCGCCTACGACGTCCCACTGGGCGCGGCCGCGTTGCAGTTCTCACTCCGGGAGCCGCGGATCGCTTCCACCGTGGTGGGTATCTCGACACCAGAACGGGTGGACCAGACCGTCGCCTGGGCCACCTGGCCGATCCCCGACGACCTGTGGCGGGAACTGGCCGACATCGCGCCAGGGTTGCGAGACGACAGCGGAGCAGATGGCGGAGGAGCCTGATGAGTCCTACGAGACTGCCGAACGGATTCGCCTACGGCGTGGCGACCGCGAGCTACCAGATCGAGGGAGCGGTTGCCGAGGACGGGCGATCACCGTCGATCTGGGACACGTTCAGCCACACTCCCGGCAAGATCTCCGACGGGAACACGGGCGATGTGGCCTGCGACCACTACCACCGGTTCGGCGAGGACGTCGCGCTGTTGGCCGACATGAACGCGACGCACTACCGCTTCTCGCTGGCCTGGCCGCGGATCCAGCCGGACGGCTCGGGTCCGCTCAACCAGGCGGGTCTGGACTTCTACGCCCGGCTGGTCGACGCGCTGCTGGAACGCGGCATCCAACCATGGGTGACGCTCTACCACTGGGACCTGCCGCAGGCGCTGGAGGACAAGGGTGGCTGGCCCGCGCGGGACACCGCATACAGGTTCGCCGAGTACGCCGTCGCGACGCACGAGCGGCTCGGCGACCGGGTCCAGGCCTGGACGACTCTCAACGAGCCGTGGTGCTCGGCGTACCTCGGTTACGGGAGCGGAACGCACGCGCCCGGACGCCGCGACGAGCGCGAAGCCCTGCACGCAGCGCACCACCTGCTCCTGGGGCACGGCATGGCTGTCTCGGGCATGCGGGCAAGCGCCCATGCGGGCAGCGAGATCGGGATCACCCTGAATCTGTGGCCGGTGACCGCCGTCAGCGGCAGTCCCGGAGACGTCGACGCCGCACGCCGCGTCGACGGGATCAGCAACCGCGCCTTCCTCGACCCGGTGCTTCGCGGCGCGTACCCACCCGACGTCCTCGCCGACGTCGCGAAGATCACCGACGCGAGCCACATCCACGAGGGTGACGAGGCGACGATCGGGGCACCGCTGGACTTCCTCGGCGTCAACTACTACATGCCGACCTACGTCCGTGCGGGCGCCGACTCCTCCGACCGACGCAACGTGGCGTGGATCGGATGCGACGACATCGCTTCCGTACCGCAGGGGTCCCCGACCTCCGACATGGGTTGGGAGATCGAGCCGGACGGCCTGCGTCGCCTGCTGGTCCGCCTGCACACCGACTATCCCGGAGTCCCGTTGTACGTAACGGAGAACGGCATCGCCCTGCGGGACAAGGTGGACACCGCCGGACGGGTCGAGGATCCCGAGCGGATCTCCTACATCGACGCGCACCTGCGGGCTGTGGCGCAGGCGGTCGAGGAGGGTGCGGACGTCCGCGGCTACTTCGTCTGGACACTCACCGACAACTTCGAGTGGTCCTTCGGCTTCAGCAAGCGCTTCGGTCTGGTGCACCTCGATGCCGAGACGCAGGTCCGGATACCGAAGTCCAGCGCCGCCTGGTATGCCCAGGTGGCCCGGGCCGGCGAACTGCCTGCGCGATGACCATGCGCGACGTGAGGGGGAGCCCGATGGGCGCGAGCACGGGGTCGGCCCTGGCACCCGGTCTCTTCAAGGACCATGCGGTGCTGGTCGTCGGTGGCACCGGCGGCATCGGTGGCGCCGCGGCCGAGCATTTCGGCAGCCTGGGCGCGCACGTCACCGTGGCCGGTCTCCCGGCCAAGGAGCCGTTGCCGGATTCGACGTGCGTAGCCGAGGTCGTCGAGATCGACCTCGGGACGGCAGGCGAGCTGGAGGCCCTCGTCGACCGGCAGGACAGGATCGACGTACTCGTCAACTGCGCCGGCATCATCAGGCGTGGCCTGGAGTACCAGCCGGAGGTCTTCGCCGAGGTGCTCGAGGTCAACCTCACCGGGACCATGCGCGCCTGTGTCGCCGCCCGGCCGTTGCTGGCGGCCGGCGGAGGCAGCATCATCAACGTCGCCTCGATGCTGAGCTACTTCGGTGGCCCGCTGGTGCCTGCCTACACCGCGAGCAAGGGCGGTGTCGTCCAGCTCACCAAGGCGTTGGCGGTCGCGTACGCCACCGACGGCATCCGCGTCAACGCGGTGGCACCGGGCTGGATCCGCACCGACCTCACCACCGAGCTCTGGGCCGATCCCGAACGGGAGCGGACGATCCTCGACCGGACGCCGTTGGGCCGGTGGGGTACGCCGGAGGACATCGCCGCGGTGGTGGCCTTCCTCGCCTCGCCCGGTGCGGCCTTCATGACCGGTGCGGTTGTACCCGTCGACGGTGGCTACCTCGCCGCCTGACGCACAAGTGACCCGTCCAGCCTGCCCGACCAATCCGAGGGAGCCGACATGACCGACAGCCGCGCGAGCGGGGCACCTGACAAGGGACCGGCAGAAATCGTGTTCGGCCGGGTCGCCGAGTCCGAAGGGGTGCTGCAGGAGATCGCGATTCCGGCGATGCCCGACGACGACCGGATCTGGGTGGAGCAGGAGCCCAACGTGTGGTTCCGGCCGCTGATGTTCAACACCGTCGTCGGCCAGTGGTGCAACCTGTTGCGCGTCACCCGGTCCGGAATCGTGTCGAGGCACCGCCACCCCGCCGCGGTCTACGGCTACGTGATCAAGGGCAAGTGGCACTACTACGAGCACCCGTGGATGGCCGAGGCAGGACACTTCGTCTACGAGCCACCGGGCGAGATCCACACCCTCACGGTGCCCGAGGACTGCACCGAGATGGTGACGTTCTTCAACATCACCGGGGCGATGATCTACCTCGACACCGAAGGTCGCCAGATCGGGTACGAGGACGTCTGGACCAAGATCGAACTCTGCCGGGCCCATTACGCCAAGGTCGGACTCGGTGCAGACTTTGTGGAGCAGTTCATCCGGTGACCGGTGGCGGGGGCGTGGTCCACCCAGCTTTGGAGGCTCCCATGGACCTGACCCAGGTCTACCGGTTCCGGCTCGACTGGATCACGAGCTTCGTCGCGGTGGCGCAGCACGGGGGGTTCTCCGCGGCCGCGGCGGCGATGTACCGGTCGCAGCCCCGCATCAGCATCCACGTGGCCGAGCTCGAACGGGCGCTGGGCGTCCGCCTCTTCGACCGGTCGGTGCACCCGGCCGTGCTCACGCCCGAGGGGCGGGCGATCCTTCCGCACGCGAAGGCGGTGCTCCAGCACGTTCAGGAGCTGTGCGACGGCGCGGGCGCCGACGGTACGGCCCGCGGCGAGGTGCGGCTCGCCATCTATCCCAGCGCGGCGGCCTCCCTCCTGCCTGAGCTGCTGGTGGAACTCCGGCAGGCGCACCCGCACGTCAAGGTCGCCTTGCGGGAAGGTCCGACGATGGCGCTGGACGAGATGCTGCTCGCCGGCGACGCCGAGCTTGCCGTCCGTCCGGTCCTGCCGCCGGTGGGCACCGACAAGCTGGCCCACCACGTCCTGTGGCAGGAGCCGCTCGTGGCGGTGGTGGCTGCCCGGCATCCGCTGGCGGCGCAGGAGGCCGTCGAGGTGGACGAGCTCGCCGGCATGCACCTGGTCACGATCGGTGAGGGGGAGGAGCAGGCAAGCTCGCAGTTCGAGACGAACCTGATGTTCAACCAGGCGGGACTCTCGCCGCACGTCGTGTTCCGCAGCAACCAGCCGCAGACGCTTGTCGCGCTGGTTCGCCGCGGGCTTGGCATCGGCGTGACGAACTGCCTGGCGATGACCACGTTGAACCTCGACGGGGTACGGCTGGTGCCGATCTCCGATGCGCACTGTCAGCGGGAGGTGGCGCTGTGGTGGCGTACGGACCAGCCTCGCTCGCTGGCGGCCACCGCGGTGCAAGACGTCATCTGTGGCCTGGCGGCACCACCGGTGATCGACGTCCCGGCAGCCCAGTCCCCGGCGAACGGAGCCGCATACCTGCGGACGACGAAGGTACGCCGGCCGATCCTGAGGGCGGCAGGCTCGAGCTAGTCCGGCTCGGCGCTGCCAGGGGAGAAAAGCCGAAGGGCGATTCCGGCGCCCGCCCTCAGACGATGGCGCCGTCCTCGTCGTCGGGTGGTCCGCCCTTCATCCGCACCACGAGGACGAGGAATCCTCCGACGAAGCCCAGCACCGCCAGGAACGCCAGCCATGCGGGCACGGCCAGACCCGCGACCGCGGCGACGAGCAGCAGGGCCGGTCCACCGCCGAGTGCCAGCCAGGCGAGCTTGGTCACGTTGTCGAGCTGGGGCAGGGGAGGCGGCGGCGGGGGGACATAGCGCTCCTCGCCCACCCCGGCGCGGGTCCTCGTCCCGGGGCCTGCCGCCTCGCCCCTCGCGTCGGTCGGGTCGGTGCCTGTCGTGTCGGTGCCTGTGCGTGTCGGTGCCTTCGGCGTCCATGCCTCGCCGGGCGTCGACGCTCCGCTCCTGACCCTCGTCCGCTCCGTCCGAGGTCGCCTCCGCCCGCTCGCCGGCACGAGTCGTACCTGCGCTCTCCACGGGCTCGGGGTCGAGGTCTTCTTGTGCCGGCCAGCGCCCCACGGTGGTGCTCGGTGTGCTGTCGTATCCCGCCACCAGCTCGGCCCAGAGGCGGTCCTCGTCGAGTGCGGCCGGCTCACGCGTGACCTCGTGGCCCGCCTTTCGCCCACTCTCGCGCAGCGCCGGTAGGTGTTCGTCCAGCAGAGCACGGCCGCGGTCCCGGGCCGTCTCGTCGACGTACAGGCGGTCGCACGGAAGCGGCGGAACGCGCATCTCGAGGAAAGTACCGAGCACCGGCTGGCACGGCTCCGTGTAGGCGGCGACCTGTGCGTCCCGAAGCACGTTGAGCATCGCGTCGGCGACCACCGGGTCGAGATCGGCGATCGCGACGTACGAAGCGGCCGACAGCCCGTTGCCTCGCATCGCTACCTCCCGGACGTGGCCCGGCTCAGGCGTTCGACGAAACCGTAGGACTCAGCGAAGATCGTTGGCGCGTCATAGTCGAGCGTGGCGACATGGTAGCTGTCGGCCAGCGTGTGTTCCTCGATCTCCCGAGAGCCGACACGGGCTCGTAACAACCGCAGGCTGGAGCCGTCGACCACATGGTCCTGCACCGACCGGAACACCAGCAGCGGCTGGGTCACCGACGGCAGGTCCGCCCCGACGAGACGCCACATCCGGGTGAGCGAGTGGAGCGCCGACAGTGGCGTGCGGTCGTACGCGCCCTCGCTCACTCCCGGCTTGTGGATGTCGTGGCCGATGGCATGCAGAGACGGGACGAACCGATGGAGCACTGGCAACGCGAGGAGGCGCACGTCCCGGCTCGCCAACGCCGGGTTGACGAGGACCAGCCCGGCGATCTTCGCACCGTGGACCTGCGCCAGGCGCAACGCGAGGCAGCCGCCCATCGACTGCCCGCCGACCACGACCGTGTCGCACTCGTCGGCGAGCTCGAGAAGCTCGCGCTCGGCGGCGGCGTACCAGTCCTGCCAACCGGTGCGGTTCAGGTCCTGCCAGGACGTACCGTGGCCGGGCAACCGGGGCGCAGCGACGCGCAGCCCGTGCTCGACGAGGTAGGTGCCCCAGGCCCGCATCGAGTGCGGCGACCCGGTGAAGCCATGACACAGCAGCACGCCGGTAGTGCCGGAACCGGCGTACAAAGGCTCCGCCTGCGGGTGGATGTGCACAGACCGCTTCCTTCCGTTGTCACCATGCCGTCGACGCCACGCGTTCGGACGGCATGCAGAATACGAAGACGTGCAGCGTACGAAGGTCTGCCGAGTATGAAGATCTGCAGAGTATGAGGTGCGACCCTGCCGCGCCGCAACCCGGTCGCCCAGACCTGGCGCAATCCGGCACCCTCGCCTCCCGTCCGCGTCAGTTGCCCTGGGGTCGCCAGCGGCCTAAGGTCCAGAGCAGGAGACGGTCCAGAACCGACGACGGTTCAGAGTTGAAGACGGTCCAGAGCTGAAGACGGAGGTGGAACCTTGTTCTACTGGTTCCTCAAGGTCTTCGCCCTCGGGCCGATGCTCAAGACCATCTACCGGCCGTGGGTCGAGGGTCTGGAAAACGTCCCTCGCGAGGGTCCGGCGATCTTCGCGAGCAACCACCTGTCCTTCTCCGACTCCGTGTTCCTGCCGCTCGTGGTGCCCCGCCGGATCACGTTCCCGGCCAAGATCGAATACTTCACCGGCGTCGGACTGAAGGGCCGGCTGACGGCCTTGTTCTTCCGCGGCATCGGCCAGGTGCCCATCGACCGCACCGGCGGGCGGGCCAGCCAGCTCGCCCTCGACGCGGGCCTGCGGCTGCTCCAGCGGGGAGAGCTCTTCGGGATCTACCCCGAGGGCACCCGCTCGCCCGACGGCCGTCTTTACAAGGGCAAGACCGGAGTCGCCCGGCTGGCCCTCGCCTCCGGCGCCCCGGTGCTACCGGTGGCCATGATCGGGACCGACAAGATGCAGCCGCCGGGTAAGGCGCTGCCCAAGATCATGCGGCCCGGCGTCCGGATCGGGAAGCCGCTCGACTTCTCCCGGTACGAGGGCATGGAGGACGACCGGTACGTCCTGCGGTCGGTTACCGACGAGATCATGTACGAGCTGATGGAGCTGTCCAGCCAGGAATACGTCGACGTCTACGCCGAGCGCGCGAAGGCCGACCTCGCCCAGGCCCGGAGGCGCTCCGCCGAGACACCGCTCGACCCCGCCAACTCCGTCGAAGAGGTGGCGGCGGGAGAGACAGACGTACGCAAGGCAAGCTGACGTGGCATCACTCCCGCCAGCGTCCGACGTCACCGGATCGCTGTGGAAGGCGCTTGCCGTCCTGCGCTTCGTCCTCCTCGCCCAGGCACTCGCCGTCAACCTGGTGCGGTGGCAGAACTTCGACCACCCGACGACCGGGTGGCTCGTCCTGACCTGCATCGCCGCCTGGACCTTGATCGTCACGTGGGCCTACGACTCGCCGCGACGTCGCCGCTGGCCCCTCCTCAGCGCCGACCTGGCGGTGGCGGTCGCGGCTTTGCTGATGACGCCGTACGTGCTCAGCGACGAGATGCTGGCCCGGCACGACTTCACCGTCCCGACGTACTGGGTGACGGCGGCTGTCCTTGCCTGGGCCATCCACCTGGGATGGGTCGGCGGGGTCGCCGCGGGCCTCGTCGTCGTCCCGGCTGACCTGTCCACCCGCGCCGTGGTCAACGCCTCGACCGTCGGCAACCTGTTCCTCCTGCTGCTCGCCGCGGTCGTGGTCGGATACACCGCGGTGCAGGTGCGGCAGGCCGCGATCGAGCGCGTGCGTGCGACCGAGCTCGCCGCCCGGTCGGCCGAACGCGAGCGGTTGGCCCGGGCGGTCCACGACGGCGTGCTCCAGGTGCTGGCCTACATACAACGCCGCGGCGCCGAGATCGGCGGCGAGACGGCCGACCTCGCCAGGGCCGCCGGTGAGCAGGAAGAGGCACTGCGGCGGCTCATCCGGGAGCGGCCCGCGATGGCCGCCGGACCAGCTGGTACCGACGTCGACCTCAGCCGCCGGCTCGCCGCGTTCGGGGGCTCCGGGGTGTCCGTGGCGACGCCCGCCGATCCGGTGGTGGTCACCCCTTCCGTCGCCGACGAACTGGTCGCAGCGGTCGGCGCGGCCCTCGACAACGTACGCCGGCACGCGCCGGGCGCCCGGGTCTTCGTCCTGCTGGAGGACGACGGAGCCGGCGTGGTGGTGAGCATCCGGGACGACGGACCTGGCATCCCTGACGGCCGGCTGGAGGAAGCCGCCGCCGACGGCCGGATGGGCGTGAGCCGGTCGATCTGCGGTCGGCTGGCCGAGATCGGCGGTACCGCGACGTTGACGACCACACCCGGCGCAGGCGCCGAGTGGGAGCTGTCCGTGCCCCACACCGTCGCTCTAGGGTCGAGGTCATGATCCGTGTGATGGTCGTCGACGACCACCCGATGTGGCGGAGCGCGGTCGCCCGGGACCTCGCTGAGCACGGCTTCGACGTGGTGGCGGAGGCCGGTGCCGGCGACGAGGCGGTTCGGCGGGCGGCGGCCACCACTCCTGACGTGGTGGTCCTCGACCTGCAGATCCCCGTCCTGGGCGGGGTCGAGGTGACCCGCCAGCTGGTGTCCGAGCACTCCGGCATCCGGGTCCTCATCCTTTCGGCCAGTGGTGAGCAGGCCGACGTCCTCGCCGCGGTCAAGGCGGGCGCCGCCGGTTACCTGGTGAAGTCGGCGTCCCGCGAGGAGTTCGTCGAGGCCGTCCGCCGCACCGCCGACGGGGACGCGGTCTTCACGCCTGGGCTGGCCGGTCTCGTGTTGGGAGAGTTCCGCCGGTTGGCGGGCGCCTCGCGGGCTGCCGAGCCGGTGGCACCGCAGCTCACCGAGCGGGAGACCGAGGTCCTGCGGCTGGTGGCCAAGGGCCTGAGCTACCGCGACATCGCCGACCGCCTGGTGCTGTCCCACCGCACCGTCCAGAACCACGTACAGAACACGCTGCGCAAGCTCCAGTTGCACAATCGTGTCGCGCTCGTCCGGTATGCCCTGCAGGCGGGGCTCGACGACGGTGAGCCGCCGGACGACGGGCCCGCCGGCCCGGCCATGGCGAACTGACGCCGGATCGGGCGGCCAACCGAGGGGCCGTCACCTACCAGGTCTAGGCTCGTTGGGCGACCTGTTCACACGGTCTTCGAAAGGACCTGTTCATGCGTGTGGGTGTCCTCACCGGCGGCGGCGACTGCCCCGGGCTGAACGCCGTCATCCGAGCCGTTGTCCGCAAGGGCGTTTCCGAGTACGGATACGAGTTTCTCGGCTTCCGCGACGGCTGGCGCGGCCCGCTGGAAAATGTCACGAGCGAGCTGGGGGTCGCGCAGGTTCGCGGGATCCTGCCGCGCGGCGGCACCATCCTCGGATCGTCTCGGACCAACCCGTTCAAGGTCGAGGGCGGCGTCGAACGCATCAAGGACAATCTGGTCGCAAACGGCGTCGACGCGCTGGTGGCGATCGGCGGCGAGGACACCCTCGGTGTGGCCACCAAGCTGTCCGAGCTGGGAGTCCAGGTCGTCGGCGTGCCCAAGACGATCGACAACGACCTCGGCGCCACCGACTTCACCTTCGGCTTCGACACCGCCGTCAACATCGCCACCGAGGCCATCGACCGGCTCCACACCACGGCGGAGTCACACCACCGGATCGTCGTGGTGGAGGTCATGGGACGCCACGCCGGCTGGATCGCGCTGCACTCGGGTCTCGCCGGGGGCGCGAACGTGATCCTCATCCCCGAGCAGCCGTTCGACATCGACATGGTGGTCGAGCACGTCGAGAGCCGGTTCCGTACCAACTTCTCGCCGATCATCGTGGTCGCGGAGGGCGCGACGCCCAAGGAGGGTGCGTACTCCCTGCACAACGAGGAGTTGGACGCCTTCGGGCACGTACGCTTCGGCGGCATCGGCGACATGATCGCCAAGGAGCTGGAGAAGCGCACCGGCAAGGAGGCCCGCGCGGTCGTCCTGGGGCACACCCAGCGAGGTGGCACTCCGACCGCGTTCGACCGGTGGCTCGCGACCAGGTTCGGGCTGCACGCGATCGAAGCCGTGCGTGACGGTGCGTTCGGGATGATGGTGGCGCTGCGCGGCACCGAGATCATCCGCGCGCCGCTGGCCGAGGCCACCCGGGAGCTCAAGCTGGTGACTCCGGCGCTGTACTCCGAGGCCGAGGTGCTCTTCGGCTGATGCAGACCTGAGCCTGTCGATCACACCGCGCTCGCCACAGGCGTGCCCGCCTCCTGACCGGGTGTGACCCGCAGTGGCCTAGTCTCGGAGGCGTGACCGAGCCCGAGACCTGGCGGACCCTCCCGGCCGCCCAGCAGCCGGACTGGCCCGACCAGGCGGCCGTGGCCGCCGCGGCGGCCGAGCTGCGGACGTTCCCTCCGCTGGTCTTCGCCGGGGAGTGCGACTCCCTGCGGGCGAGGGTCGCCGACGTGGCGGCGGGACGGGCGTTCTTCCTCCAGGGCGGCGACTGCGCGGAGACGTTCAACGGCGTCGGCGCCGACGCCCTCCGGGCGAAGCTCCGCACGATCCTGCAGATGTCCGTTGTCCTCACCTACGCCGGCAGCGTGCCGGTGGTGAAGGTGGGCCGGATCGCCGGGCAGTACGCCAAGCCGCGCAGCAAGGCGACCGAGACGCGGGACGGGGTCGAGCTGCCGGCCTACCGCGGCGATGCCGTGAACGGGTTCGACTTCACCGCCCCGGCCCGCACGCCCGACCCCAACCGGCTCGTGCGCACCTACCACGCGTCGGCGGCCACGTTGAACCTCGCGCGGGCGTTCGTCATCGGAGGTGAGGCCGACCTGCGCGAGGTGCACGCCTGGAACACCTCGTTCGTGCGGGCCAGCCCGGTGGGCGAACGCTACGAACGCCTGGCCCGCGACATCGACCGGGCGATCGCGTTCATGCACGCGTGCGGTGCCAACCCGGCGGAGTTCCACTCGGTCGACTTCTACGCCAGCCACGAAGCGCTCCTCCTCGACTACGAGGCCGCGCTGACCCGGATCGACTCCCGCACCGGCACCCCGTACGACTGCTCGGGCCACTTCCTCTGGATCGGTGAGCGGACCCGCCAGCTGGACGGCGCGCACGTGGAGTTCGCCAAGAGGATCCGCAACCCCATCGGCGTGAAGCTCGGTCCGAGCACTTCGCCGGAGGACGCCCTGGCGCTGATCGACGCTCTCGATCCCGAGCGGGAACCCGGCCGGCTGACGTTCATCACCCGGATGGGTGCGGCCAGGATCCGCGACGTACTGCCCGCCCTCGTCGAGAAGGTGACGGCCAGCGGGGCGACCGTCGCGTGGGTCTGCGACCCGATGCACGGCAACACGTTCGAGACTCCGAGCGGGTACAAGACCCGGCGGTTCTCCGACGTCCTCGACGAGGTCGAGGGCTTCTTCGAGGTCCACAAGGCACTCGGCACGGTGCCCGGGGGATTGCACGTGGAGCTCACCGGAGACGACGTGACCGAGTGCGTCGGTGGCGGCGACGCACTCGCCGAGGCCGACCTGGTGCACCGGTACGAGACGGTGTGCGACCCGCGGCTCAACCGCGCGCAGTCGCTGGAGCTCGCGTTCCTCGTCGCGGAGATGCTGCACCGGTCGTGACCTGGCTGCCGGTTGTGTGGGCGGTCCTCAGCTCCAGAGCCGATCCCGCGTGACCTCGCCGTCCCACGTCGAGGTGTTGTCGAAGTACGACGGGTCGGCGGGATCGAGGTGGGCGCGGAACAACTCCTCGTTGATGTCGTCGAAGCCGAGGCCGGGCTTGTCCGGGACGGTGATGTAGCCGTCCTCGACCAGGGGAGAGGGCAACCCGGTCACGAGATCGCTCCACCAGGAGATGTCGGCCGCGTGGTGTTCGAGGGCGAGGAAGTTGCTGGTGGCCGCCGCGATGTGGACACTCGCCATGGTGGCTATCGGCGTAGCGGCCATGTGCAGGGCCATCGCCACGCCGTGTTCCTCGGCGAGGTCGCCGATCCGCTTGGTCTCCAGGATGCCGCCGGAGGTGGCCGGGTCGGGATGGGCGATTCGGATCGCCTCGCGTTCGAGCAGCGGCCGGAAGTTCTCCGCCAGGTAGATGTCCTCGCCGGTGCAGGTCGGCGTGGTGAGCCTCGTCGTCAGCTCGCGCCACTGCTCGGTCAGCTGCCACGGCACGAGGTCTTCCAACCAGGCCAGCGTGTAGGGCTCGAGCGCCCGTCCGACCCGCAGGCAGGAGTCGACACCGATGTGACCGAAGTGGTCGGCCGCGAGCGGGATGTCGTAGCCCACGATGTCGCGCACGGTGGCGACGTGCTCTGCCAGGTGGGCGACACCCTTGTCGGTGACCTGGATACCGGTGAACGGGTGCATGGTGCTCATCGACGCGCGGGCATCTGGTGGTGCGACGAGAGCTCCGGGCACGTCCCAGAGCAGGTCGATGCCCACGTCCATCTTGAGGAACTTGTAGCCCCGCTTGCGACGTTCGAGTAGTCGCTCGCCGAGCTCGGTCGGATCCTTCCGGCGCGGAGTGTCGGCGTAGCAGAGCACCTGGTCGCGGAACTTGCCGCCGGCGAGTGCGTACGCGGGTACGCCGTACGCCTTGCCGGCAAGATCCATCAGGGCCATCTCGACCCCGCACACTCCGCCTGCCTGTCGGGCGTGGTGGCCGAACTGCCGGATCCTGCGAAACAGCTTGTCGACGTTGCAGGGATTCTCGCCGACCAGGCGGCTCTTGAGCAGCAGGGCGTAGGTCTTGCTGGCGCCGTCGCGAACCTCGCCGTACCCGCAGATGCCCTGGTTGGTGTCGATCCGGATGATGCTGGACCGGAACGGTACGCCGACGAGGGTGGCGACCCGAAGGTCGGTGATGCGCAGGTCGGACGGGCGGGAGTGGGTGCTGACCTGGTCCAGCAGCTGTTCCGGGTCGGAGGTCATCGCTGTTGTTCCGCCTTCCACTGCTGGAAGTCCTCCTCGATGTGCGGCGGCCAGGTGCCGACGTCGATCTCGGCGCTCGTGTAGACCCCGTTGGCAAGACGCAGCTTTCCGAACACGTCACGGACCCTCGTGTCCGCGCTCGCCTCCGCCACCGTCGCGGCGAGGTGCGGCGGGATGAAGATCAGCCCGCTGGGCGTACCGAGGACGACGTCGCCGGGGAGGACGGTGGCCTCGCCGATCCGCACCGGGATGTTGATGCCGGCGAGCGTGACGTGTCGGATCGGTGTGGGGTCGACGTCGCGAAAGAAGAAGTTGACACCCTTCAGCTCCACGATCCCCTGGTAGTCACGGATGCCGCCGTGGATGACCGCGCCGACGCCAGTGCGGGCGGCGACCGCCGTGCTGAGGTTGTCGCCGACGACCGTTCCTTCCTTCACCTTGCCGAAGATGTCGGTCACCATCACGTCGCCGGTCTGCAGCGTCTGGATGATCCAGGAGTTCTGCTTGTCCGGCGCGAGGTGGCCCTCGCGCGCCCCGGCGGTCACCGTCGCCTCGTTGTAGTCGGGCCGGTGCGGCAGGAACTGCGACGTGACCGCGCGGCCGACCAGAATCGTGCCAGGGTGGGTCTGCCGCCACCCGCCGGCGAATTGGCGGTCGTATCCCGCGCGCAGCAACGTGCCCCACGCCTCTTCGGTCGTCGCCAGTCGGATCTCGTCGAGGATGGCGTCGGGCACCCGCGGCCGGCCGTCGGGAGAGCGTTCGCCCTGCCAGCTGCTGGTGAGCTCAACGATGTCGTCAGGTGTGGGGTGGATGCGCATGGAAAGAGAGGACCTCCGTGGTCGGTCGGCGCTCCTCAGCATCTCACGCACTAGCGGGACACCCTCTTTCCTTCCGGGATCGGTCACGGTGTCCGAGCCGCCGGTCCGGCGCTCGCGCGCAGCTCGGCTGAGACCGAAACTTTCGATGCGTCGAGTCCGCACGTGGCCCACGAACACAGCGATCTCCTCGTCGCCGAATGATCTGGAAATTGCGCGCTGGTATCACTATCGTGACGCCACCCAGTAACGGATCCACTCCATACCGCCGAAACTTTCGGTAACTGGCCCAGTCCACGCTCACTGCAGATACGGCCACTCGGCCATCCCGGCCGGTGCATGGGCGCACACAGTGGGTCGGAGGGGTCTCGACGTCGAAGGTGTACCTGAGAGGTGTGCTCATGGAACGTCCAGCGAGCCTGGATCGCCGCCGGTTTCTTGCCCGAGCAGGTCTCGTGGGTGCGGCTCTTGCCGCACCTGGACTCGCGTCCTGCCAGACGGAGGCGAGCAAGACGAGGAACGCCCCGCCGCAGTCCTCGAACGCGTCGGTGCCGAAGGGTCTGCTCGACGAGGCGAAGGAGTTCGAAGGCACGACCGTGCGTACGTTGTCGCAGCGGCAGTACTTCGACAAGGCGAACGCAGCGGTCGATCGCACTCTCCAGGCCTTCGCCAAGGACACGAAGACAACCTTGCGAAACGCCTCCTTCAACGCCGACGAAGGCAACTTCGTCGCCAAACAGCAGGCCGCGGTCAGAGCTGGCAACGTCGCAGACATGGCGTCCGTGGACGCCGGGCGGTTCGTCTCGCAGATGCAGGAGCTCGACCTCATCGAGGACGTCACCTCAGTGGTCGACGAACTCGTGCAACAGCACGGTCCGGCCGGCGGGACCGCCGAGTACGCCCTGAAGATCGACGGGAAGTGGTGGGGGATTCCGTTCTCCACCTTGGGAACCGGTTGGTTCGCGCGCAAGGACTGGCTGGAGGAGAAGGGGATCGCCTACGACGACCTCAAGACCTTCGAGGACGTCCGCGACGCCGCACTCGAGATCTCCGACCCCGACCAGAAGCGCTTCGGTTGGGGTCTCACGGTAAACCGAGGCGGAGACGCGAACGGGCTCGTCGAGTCGACGATCAACACCTTCGGCGGCGCGGTCAGCGATGACCCGGGTGAGAAGGTCGTCTTCACCTCGGACGAGACCATCGAGGCGGTGCGATTCCTGGCCGAGATCTACACGAACGAGAAGTACAAGCCGATGCTCCCGCCCGGCGTGATGAGCTGGACCGACACCGGCAACAACGAGGCCTACCTCGCGGGGGTCACCGGCGTCACCCTCAACTCCTACAGCATCTACGCCGAGGCGAAGTCCACCGGTAACGCCGTGCACCCGGTCACCTGGACCTTCCCGGGGTTCGCCGGGCCTGCCACCGATGTCTCGCTCACCACGGCGGGTGTGATGGCGTTCGTCGTCTTCAAGGGTGCGAAGAATCCCGATCTCGCCAAGGTGGTCGCGAAATACCTCGTCTCGGGCAGTGGGCTGCTGGCGTTGGCCAAGGACTCCGGCGCGATGGTCTACCCGGCGTACGAGAAGGTCTGGAACTCCGACCCCTTCTACCTCGAAGCTGACCCGATCTTCAAGCCCACCTACGAGTTGGCGACGAAGGAACTGCCGATCGAGACCACGACCGGTTACCACTTCCCGCAGGGGGCGAGCCCCGGACGCAACGCCGTCCTGCAGGCGTACATCCTCACCGACATGATGGGCGAGATCATCCAGAAGGGTGTCGAGGTCAAGACCGCCGTGGAGAACGCCCACAAGCGGATGGTCCAGACGTTCGAACAGCTGGGATTCAAACAGTGAGCAGCGCGCTCCGCGAGGTCCGTCCCGCACCTCCACGGTCGGGTTCGGTCCAGCGGAGCCGTCGGCTCCTCGGCGCGGACTGGCGGGTGGGTTATCCGTTCGTCGGTCCGATGGTGTTGTTGTTGGTGGGCCTGATCGCGATCCCGTTCCTCGACGCGATCAGGCTCAGCTTCACGGCCCGCCATGGAGCCGACAACGTCTTCGTGGGGTTCGACAACTACATCAGGCTGTTCGGAGACCCGTTCTTCGGCCGTTCGGTGTCCAACACGATCGTCTACACCGCCTACTCCGAGGTCTTCAAGGTCAGCGCCGGTCTGATCGCCGCGCTGCTCCTGCATAATCTGAAGAAGGGCCGTGCACTCGTCACCGGTCTCGTCCTGTTGCCGTGGGTGATTCCCACGGTGGTGGCGGCAGTGAGTTGGCGGTCGATCTTCGACCCGCTCTTCGGCAGCCTGAACTACGTGTTGGACCTGCTACACCTGGGGCCGTTGCTGGCCTACCTCCACGTGGTGCCGCAATGGCCGACGACCTGGCTGGCCGACCCGGACCTTGCGATGGCGTCGGTCGTCATGGTGAACGTCTGGAAGGGGATCCCCTTCTTCACCATCAACTTCCTGGCCGGACTGAAGGCGATCGACAGCCAGCTGTATGAAGCGGCCGCGGTCGACGGTGCGTCGGCGTGGCGAAGGTTCGTCCACGTCACACTTCCCGGCCTGAAGTACGTCATGCTCGTCACGGTGCTGCTGTCGACGATCTGGACGTTCAACAACTTCGACTCGGTGTGGTTGCTCACCCAGGGTGGACCGGCGGGCTCCACCGCCTTGTACACCATTTTCGCTTACCAGACAGCGATCCAGCAGCTCCAGCTGGGCCTCGGCTCGGCGGCCGCGGTGATCCTGTTGCCGTTCACCGCGGTGCTGATCTTCGTGCTCGCGAGATACCTGCGCAGTGGTACGGACACGAGTCGGCGTGAGGGTCCGGTGGCCCGGTTCGTCGCACGGACCAGTCGACCAGCGCTCTGGACAGTGGGAGTCGCCTTCACTGCCGTGTTGATCACGCTCGACCCGCAGCTCTTCCTGAAGGCGGCTGTGGGGGTGGCGATCCTGGTCGCCGTCGGCATCGGATGTGCCAGGGCGTCGGAGGTACTGACACAGGTCGGTAGGCAGGGGTTGAGCGGCAACCGACTCGGGCGGGTTCCGTTGTGGATCGGGCTGGCGGGGCTGCTGTTCTTCGTTCTGGCGCCGATCTACTGGATGATCATCACTGCCTTCAAGACCGACCTGCAGATGACCAACCGGGTCAACATGCTGTGGCCGACGCCGTGGGCCAGCGACCAGTTCTTCAACCTGCTGGCGGAGAACCCGTTCGGCACCTGGTTCCGCAACACGCTGGTGGTAGCCCTGGTGACTACCGTGGTTGCGGTGAGCGTGGCGGCGTTCGCTGCGTACGCGCTTGCCAGGTTGAGGTTCCGCGGTGCGCCGACGATCACCGGGTCGGTTCTGCTGACGTATGTGATGCCGGGGGCTCTGCTGTTCATCCCCCTCTACGGGATCGTCAGCAACCTTCACCTCATCGACAACCTGGGCGCGTTGTTCCTGACATACCCGACATTCGCGTTGCCGTTCGCCTGCTGGTTCCTCATGGGCTACTTCCGGGGGATCCCGTTGGAGCTGGAGGAGGCGGCGATGACCGACGGGGCGACCAGGATGCAGGCGTTCCGGTTGATCATCCTGCCGCTCGCCAAACCGGCTCTGTTGGCGGTCGGGCTCTTCACGCTCACCAACGCGTGGAACGAGTTCCTGTTCGCGTTCGTGTTCCTCACCGACGAGAGCCTGAAAACGCTGCCGCTCGGTCTCCAGCAGATGATCGTCGGCGACATCGTGCCGTGGGGCCAGCTCTCGGCGGCATCGATCCTGATCAGCGTGCCGGTGGTGGCCGCGTACGCCTATGCGCAGCGCTTCCTCGTCGAGGGCCTGTCCGTGGGGGCCGTGAAGGGGTGAGCCTGCCCGGTCGCCGGGGTGGGCTACCGTGCTGGACGTGGGTACCCAACCTGACGGCTTCGTGGACCTTCGCAGCGACACCGTGACCGCACCCACCGACGGCATGCGCGCCGCCATGGCGCGTGCCGAGGTGGGTGACGACGTGTACGCCGAGGACCCGGCCTGCCACGCCTTGGAAGAACGCGTCGCCGACCTGCTCGGCAAGGAGGCCGCACTCTTCACGGTCACCGGCTCGATGGCCAACCTGCTGGGCGTCCGGTCGTTGGTGCGTCCCGGCGAGGAGGTGCTCTGCGAGGCTCGCGCGCACATTGCCCGGGCCGAGCTGGGAGCCCACGCCGCGATCTTCGGCGTGACCACCCGCACCTGGTCACATCCACGCGGCCTGGTCGACCTCGACGCGGTGCAGGCCATGCTGGCGCCCAAGGCGGGACCATACTTCGTCTCGACCGCGGCGGTCTCGGTCGAGAACACCCACAACTTCGGCGGCGGCAGCGTCCAGCCGGTGGAGACTCTCCGCAAGCTCGCGGAGGTCACCCGGCCGACGGGACAGCCTGGCGCTGGCGTCGGCGTACACCTGGACGGCGCCCGGCTGTGGAACGCCAGCGCCGCCTCCGGCGTCCCGCTCCGCGACTACGCCGAGCTGGCCGATGTGGTGTCGGTGTGCCTTTCCAAGGGCCTCGGTGCGCCAGTGGGTTCGGTGCTTGCCGGCCCATCCGCACAGATCGCCGAGGCCCGCGTGTGGCGCAAGCGGCTGGGCGGTGGCTGGCGGCAGGCGGGAGTCTTGGCGGCGGCCGGCTCATATGCCCTCGAGCACCACCTCGACCGGCTCGGCGTCGACCACGACAACGCGCTGGCTCTCGCGGTGACGCTGGCGGACGCGGTGCCGGGTGTCGTGGACGTCGCCTCTGTCGAGACCAACATCGTCGTCATGGACCTGGCCAGGCTCGCCCGTTCCGCGGGTGAGGTCGCCGACCACGCCCGACGCGAAGGTGTCCTGGTCTCCGTCCTCTCGCCTTCGGCACTGCGGCTCGTCACCCATCTCGACGTCGACGCCGCAGCGTGCCGGCGGGCCGGCGAGGTCCTGGTGGGGGCACTCGCGGCATGAGATGCCACGGTTCCTCGACCACGGAGTGCCGGTCTCGTTGTCGACCGACGATCCGTGCATGTTCGGTGTGGAGCTGAACGAGGATTACGTCCGGGCCACGACGAGGTTCGGTCTCAGCCGGTGACAGGCATCGCGACCGTGCGCCCGACCAACCGCGGGAACTGGCGTACGGCGGAGGCCAGCTCGCGAAGCTCCGCGCCCGCAAGGGACTGCTGGCCGTCGACCAACGCGTTCTCGGGGTCGGGATGGACGTCGATGAGCAGTCCGTCGGCTCCTGCGGCGATCGCGGCCCTGGCCAGCGGCACCACGAGGTCCCTGCGACCGGTTGCGTGCGACGGGTCCACGATGACCGGCAGGTGGGACAGCTGCTGCACCAGCGGCACCGCACCGATGTCGAGCGTCGTGGTCGTCGCGGTCTCGAACGTACGGATGCCGCGCTCGCACAGCACGATGTCGAGGTTGCCGCGCTGGG
The DNA here is from genome assembly GCA_963720325.1 of uncultured Actinomycetota bacterium. Classification (GTDB taxonomy): domain Bacteria; phylum Actinomycetota; class Actinomycetes; order Propionibacteriales; family Actinopolymorphaceae; genus Thermasporomyces. Next base: position 613,869 of record CAVRFE010000007.1, read on the forward strand.
CGATGTACTCGGCGGCCATCAGCCACTCGTCGATGGTCGCCTGCAGGCCGCGGGTGAGCAGCACCGGCGTACCCGTCCTCCCGACCGCGTCGAGGAGCGCGAAGTTCTGCATGTTGACCGCTCCGACGTGGAGCATGTCGGCATACGTCGCCACCAGGGGCGCGTCGGCCGGGTCGACGACCTCGGTCACGACCAGCAGGCCCGTCGCCTCACGCACGTCGGCCAGGATCCGGAGTCCCTCCTTGCCCATGCCCTGGAACGACAGGGGATAGAGCCGGGACTTGTACGTGCCACCCTGCAGCACCGACGCACCGGCCGCCGCGGCGAGGCGGGCAGCGCCGAGGGTCTGTTCGGCACTCTCGACCGCCGACGGACCGGCGATCAGGGTGAACGTGCCTGGTCCGATGGGGACACGGCGCCCAGGTGGTCCGATGTGGACGACCGACCGCTCGGCATGTGCCTGGCTGCTGACCAGCTTGTAGGGCGCCGTCACCCGCAGAACCGTCGCGACGCCAGGCATCACCGGGAGGTTGAGGTTGTGTGCCTCGTCGACGTCGCCGACCACGCCAATGATGGTGCGCACGACGCCTCGACTGACGAACGCCTGCCCGCCGTGCGATTCGATCCGGGCAACCACGGCGTCGATCTGGTCTTGACGTGCGCCAGGCGCCATGACGACCACCATGACGGGGCCCGCCTCCCATCCTCGGGCCGGCTGTCTTCCGGGCCGCCCGAGAAGAGGAGCGTATCCGCTGGCCAGTTCTGCTCCGGCTCGACCGTCCGGGATCCGGACGAGCGGCATGGTCACAATTTGCGTACGGACCAGGCCCTGCCGCAACGCGCCGGAGGACCTTGGCGGACAGACGTTATGTCGTGGTCGCAAGGGCGGGTCCCCGGCGCGGGGCGAGCTCGGCAACATACATCGCGGCCAGGATGAGGCCACCGCCGGCCAGCATCCGCGCGGTCATGTGCTCGCCACCGAGAAGCACGGCGAAGAACGCCGCCCAGACCGGCTCCATGCACATGATGACGGCGGCACGGGTGGGTGACAGGAGCGCCTGTGCCCAGGTCTGGGTGACCAGGGCGAACACACTCGCCACCAGCGCGAGATAGACGACGGCGAGCCAGTCGGCGCGGTGGACGGGCAGGGTGATTCCGCCGGGTATGGCGGCAACACCGCACACGGCGGCGATGACGGCCATCTGCACGGTGGCCAGGCCCAGCGCGTCACGCTGACTGGTCCACGCACCGATCCACACGATGTGCAGCGCATAGAGCGCGGCCGACAGCAGGGTGAGGAACTCGCCGTACCCGAACGCGAAGCCTCGCAGGGCGAGTGCGGCCAGCCCGGCTGTCGCGAGGACCACCGCGAACCACGTCACCACGCCGACCCGGTGCCGCAACAGGAGCCCGGCGAGCAGCGGGGTCATCACGACGTACATCCCGGTGACGAAGCCCGACACCGAGGCGGAGGTGTGGGCGAGCCCCTCGGTCTGCAGGATCTGCGCGACGCCGTAGACGAGACCGAGCACAAGTCCTCGCCGGCGAGTCGTCCTGCTCAGCCGCCGGACCGGACCCCAGGCAACCACCGCGAGCGCTGCCGCCGCCATCGCGAACCGCACTGCGAGAAGGTCGGGCACCGGCACCCGGACGACGAGATCCTTGATCAGGAAGAACGTCGAGCCCCACGCGGCGGTGACCGCCAGCAGTCCGACGACAGCCAGGGCCGAGCGGGGGGCGAGAGTGGTTGTCACCGTGGCCGGGCGGTCGAGCGGGCCGGAGACTCCAGCGGTACGGGCGCGGACACCGGCACAGGGTCTCAGACGATCTCGATCACGACGACGGAGCCCACCCTGGCCTTTTCACCACCAGGCGGTGTCTGGACGACCACGACGTTGGACCCGACGAAGAGCGCGTTCTTGCGGACCTCGACCTGGAACCCCGCGTCGGTGATGAGCTTCTTGGCGGCCTCCACCTGCTGGCCGCGGACGTCCGGCACCGGGACGAACTCCGGGCCTTTGGACATGACGAGTGTCACCACGTCGCGGCGATGCCCGGCGCCCGGTCCCGGGTCCTGGCTGATCACCGCGTTGGGTGGAACGGTGTCGGAGAAGCCCTCGGCCGCCTTGACCACGAGGCCGAGCTGTTCCAGCGTCGCCTTCGCCTGCGTGATCTCGACGCCCACGACCGAAGGGATGGCGACCGGGGCCGGCCCGCTGCTCACCTCGAGGCCGACGACCGCGCCGCGCTTCAACGGCGTGCCGGGCTTGGGGGTGGCACTGATCACCCGTCCGGTTCCGACGGTGTCACTGTAGACCCGGTCGATGGTGCCGACGGTCAGCTTGGACGCGGCCAGGAGGTTTTGCGCGCGTGCCAGGGTCATGCCGGCGACCCGTGGGACGGCGTGCCGCTCCGGACCGCGCGAGAGCCAGATCTCGACCGAGCTGCCACGGAAGGTGCGTTCGTGGGGCGCGGGGTCGGACTGGAGTACCCGCCCCTTCGGTACGCGTTCGTCGAAGACCTTCCGGGTGACGACGAACTCCAACCCGCTGTCAGCGCCGAGACCCACCAGCTGCCCTTCAGGCACACCGTTCACGGCTGGTACCCGGGTGAACGGTCCGGTGGCGGCGAGCCACAGTGCGGCGCCCGTCGCGAGGAGCAGCACCAGCACCGCACCCGCGATGACCCCCGGCTGGCGCCACCACGGCAGCTCCGGCCGCTCGACATGCCGCGGCGCATCGTCGTCCAGATGTGCCCGGCGCTCGGGTGGGAGGACGCCGTGGTCCCTCGTCCCCAGCTGTTCCCTCGGGGCGATGAGGGTGTGCTCGGTGAGGCCTGGCCCCGACCGCCGGAACATCGTCAGGTCCTGAGTCAACTGCGGGTCGTCCACACCCTGCGCGACCGCGCTGCGCGCACGACGGAGATGGTGGAGGAGGACCCGCCCGTCGGCCGGTCGGACGTTCGCGTCGCGGGCAGTAGCACGCAGCACCAGGCCGTCGATGAAGTCCGGAATCCCCGGCACCTTCGCAGACGGCGGTGGTACGTCCTCGTTGACGTGCTTGTACGCGACCGTGATGGGTGAGTCGCCGTCGTGAGGCTTTGCGCCGACCAGCATCTCGTACAGCACGATGCCCGTCGCGTAGACGTCTGCTCTGGCGTCCGCGGCGCCGTGCGTCACCTGCTCGGGGGCGAGGTAGGACACGGTGCCGATGAGCAGGCCCTGAGTCGCAGTGCTGGTTGCCGCGGAGACAGCCCGCGCCAGCCCGAAGTCGGCGACCTTGACCGCGCCGTCCTGGCCGAGCAGGACGTTCTCCGGCTTCACGTCGCGGTGGACGAGACCAGCCGCGTGGGCGACGGACAGTGCCTGGAGAACCTGGTCGAGAATCTGCAACGCCTGGTCGGGGCTGAATCGGCCGGTGTCGATCATCCGCTGACGCAGCGTCTGTCCGGCGACGTACTCCATCGTGAGGTACGGCGTGCCGTCGTCCTCGCCCTGGTCGAACATCGCGACGACATTGGGGTGGGAGAGCCGGGCCGCCGACCGGGCCTCCCGCTGGAACCGTCGAACGAAGTCGGCGTTGTCGAGCAGCCCGGCATGGAGGACCTTGACCGCGACGGTGCGATGGAGCCGGGTGTCGAGCGCCTCGTAGACGGTCGCCATTCCACCGCGCGCCACGCGCCGGCCCACGTGGTATCTGCCATCGAGCAGACGACCGACCATGGGGTCGCTGACCGTCACGTCCACGTGGGGGCCTCGCTCAGATGTTGGTGCAGACCTCACGAGTGTAGGGACCTTGTGTCACCTGGCCCAGCAGGCCGCGCCGATTGCCGTGTGTAACCGTGACGGTCTGTGCGGGAGAGGTGCTCGCCCGTGGCCATGGACTACCCACCGTAGGGTGCAGGCGTGGATCGCGTTGTCGTCGTGGGCGCCGGGCTCGCCGGACTGCAGAGTGTGATCGCCCTGCGTGGGCACGGGTATGTCGGTGACCTGATCCTGCTCGGCGCGGAGGCGTCTGCGCCGTACGATCGGCCACCGCTGAGCAAGGCGGTCCTGCTGGGCGACGCCGAGGACACGACACTGCCATTCGATCCGACCGGCCTGAAGGTCGACGTCAGGCTGGGGGAGTCCGCTGGCGCCCTGCGGCCTGGGGTGGTCGAGACGGAGGCCGGTGACCTCGCCTACGACGGGCTCGTCCTCGCCTCCGGCGCGGAACCGGTCCGGCTGCCCGGCCAGGGAGCGCTTTACCTGCGGACCCGCGAGGAGGCGCTGGCACTCAGGTGGAGGCTGGTGCCGGGTGCCGTCGTGGTGGTCGTCGGTGCCGGCTGGATCGGTGCGGAGGTGGCGACGGCGGCCGGCAAGCGTGGATGTCAGGTGACGGTCGTCGAGCAGGCGGCCACGCCGGTCGCCCACGCACTTCCGGCCACCGTCGGCCGCTACCTGAGTCCGTGGTACGCCGAGGCAGGTGTCGAGTTGCTCTGCGGCCAGCGCGTCGCCTCGGTCCGCCAGGACGGCGTCGACCTGGCTGACGGACGCGTGCTGGGCGCCGACGTGGTGGTGGTCGGAGTCGGGGTACGCCCGGCCACCAGGTGGCTGGACGGGTCGGGGATCGAGCTCGACCGCGGCATCCTGGTCGGGCCGGACCTGCGGACCAGCTGGGAGTCGGTCGTCGCCGTCGGCAACGCGGTCGCGCGCTGGTCGCCGCGGTATGGCGAACGGATCCGCGGCGAGCACTGGGACGACGCGCTCAGGTCGCCGGCAACCGCGACTGGCTCCCTGCTCGGGCGGGTCGAGTCCTACGATCCGGTGCCGTACGTATGGAGCGAGCAGTTTGGCCGCTTTGTCCAGTACGCGGGGCATCCGGGTCCTGCCGACCAGCTGGTCTGGCGCGGAGACCCGACCACAGACCCGACCTGGGCGGCGATCTGGCTCAGCCCGGACGGCCGGATGACCGCCATGCTCGCGGTCGACCGGCCACGCGACCTGGTTCAGGGTCGCCGGCTGGCCGAGGCCGGAACGCAGTTCGATGCCGAACTCCTCATCGACCCGGCGGTTACCGTTCGGGCGGCAGTGGCAGGCTTGGCAGGGTGAGCACCGACAAGTCGAGTACGCACACGCTCTCCTCCGATCTGGGCTCCTCCGATCTGGGCTCCTCCGATTTGGCCGGTGGCGATCTGGCCCGTGGTGATGTCGGCTCGCCGGCCGAGCCCGACCTCGACACGCTCGTACCCGAGTGGCTGACCGTGCCGGAGGCTGCCGAACGACTCGGAGTCAGCGTGAGCAGGGTCCGCCAGCATCTGCGCGAAGGTGAGCTGCTGGCCATACCCCGCGGCGACCGGAGAGTCGCGCACATACCTGCCGCCTTCCTCGCTGACGACCGGGTGGTGAAGGGGCTCGCCGGAACGCTCACCCTTCTCCACGACGCCAACTACGACCCGGCCGAGGCCGTGCGGTGGTTGTTCACCACCGACGACGGCCTCGCGGCCACACCGATCGAGGCGCTTGGCGAGGGCCGGGGCAAACAGGTCCGCCGGCACGCCCAGGCACTGGGCTTCTGAAGCGGTTCTGCACATGGGTGGTCGAAGGACCTGGCCATCGGAACGGAAGGGCTCAGGGGGATGGCCGCACTCGACAGGTTGCTGGCTGGACAGACCGCGCCAGGGGTGTACCACTGGCTGGCTGCACCGACCGCGGACAAGGTGAAGGCATCGGCAGAGAAGGCAGGCTGGCGCTTCATCGAACTCGACACCCTCACGGTCGTCGACAAGGCGGGGCTGCTCGACGCGGTGGCGAAGACCTTCAGCTTTCCCGAGTACTTCGGCCGCACCTTCGACGCCTTCGCCGACAGCCTCACCGAGGTGCGCCACGACAGCGGCATCCTCGTCCTGTGGGAGGGGTGGGCGGGACTGGTCGAGCTCAACCCGCAGACCGCTCGACTGGCGGTGGACGTCTTCGCCGGTCGGGCCACCGAGCCGCGGTGGGGAACGTTCGTCGTGGTGCTGGCGGGGCCGGGTCCCGACATCGACCTGCCCGCCTTCGAGTGACGTGCCCGCCCCCGAGTGACGTGCTCGCCGCCAGATGAGCTGCTCAGCTTCGAACAGTCCCGGCCGGCGCCGTGTGCTCAGCCGGTCCGGTGCGTGGCCACCTTGGCGAGCTCGGCGAAGGCCAGGCGTACCTCCTGGTCGGTCAACGGGGGGTCGTCCAGGGCTGCGGCCGCCTCGGCGGTGAGGTCGTTGATGAGGCGCTCGACGGCCGCGAGCGCTCCGGTCTGCACGATGATGTCGCGTAGGTCGGCGACGCCGCGGGAGTCGAGATCCCGGTCGCCGAACCGCTGCCGGAACACCTCGGCCTGGGCGGCGGTCGCGCCCTCGAGTGCCTTGACCGCGAGGACCGTCCGCTTGCCTTCCCGCAGGTCGTCGCCCGCCGGTTTACCGGTCACCGTCGGGTCGCCGAAGACTCCGAGTACGTCGTCGCGGAGTTGGAAGGCCTCACCGAGAGGGATGCCGTACGCCGTGTAGGAAGCGAGCAGGTCCGGGGAAGCCCCAGCCAGGGCACCCCCGAGGTGGAGGGGACGCTCGACCGTGTACTTCGCGCTCTTGTAGCGGACGACCCGCATGGCCCTCGGCAACGATGTCGTACCCGATGCCTGGCTCACCAGATCGAGGTACTGCCCGGCCATCACCTCGGTACGCATGGTGTCGAAGTACGCGAACGCCGGCAGCAGGCGCTCGGCGGGCAGGTCGCAGCTGCGCAGCATCTCGTCGGACCAGCACAGGCACAGGTCACCCAGGAGCAGCGCCCCTCCGATGCCGAACCGCTCCGCCGGCCCACCCCAGCTGCGGGTGCGATGCAGCGTGGCGAACTGCTCGTGGACGGAGGGCATGCCGCGTCGGGTGTCCGACGCGTCCATCACGTCGTCGTGCACGATCGCGGCGGCCTGCAGGAGCTCGAGTGCGGCGGCGGCGGTGACGATGCGCGGATCGCCGGCGTCGCCACCGGCGCCACGCCAGCCCCAGTAGCAGAAGGCGGGTCGCAGGCGCTTGCCGCCCGCGACGAAGTCGACGACGACCTTGAGCTGGACGTCGAGCTCCTGGTCGATCGCCCGGAGCTCCACGGCACGGTGGCGAAGGAACCTCTCCAAAGCGTGATCAACCTGGTCCCGCAGCCCGGCGAGGTCGAGACCGGCGGGCTTGGTGTTCCCCACGCGCGCCAGCCTAGACCGGTCGACACCCCACCCCAGTAGCCTGGGCGCATGGCTCTCGGACTCCCGTCGACGAGGCCCGGCGCCGCCACGACGATCCGTGAGCTGCTCGCCGGGGGAGACCGTTCCTATTCGTTCGAATTCTTCCCTCCCAAGAACGACCAGGGCGAACGGGCGCTGTGGCGGGCTCTGCGGGAGTTGGAGACCCTCGCGCCCACCTTCGTCTCGGTGACCTACGGCGCGGGTGGATCGACCCGCGACCGCACGGTCCGGATCACCGGTCGAATCGCGGCGGAGACCACCCTGACTCCGGTCGCCCACCTCACCTGCGTCGGCCACTCGCGCGCCGAGCTGAGGTCGGTGGTCGGTGCGTACGCCGATGCCGGCGTCGGAAACGTCCTGGCCCTGCGCGGAGACCCCGAGGGAGGACCAGGACAGCTGTGGGTTGCCCATCCGGACGGCCTCGACCACGCCGACGAGCTGGTCGAGCTGGTCTGCGCACTCGGCGACTTCTGCGTCGGGGTGGCGGCCTTCCCCGAAGGGCACCCGGAGGCGACCGACCTCGACGCCGACGCCAGATATCTCGTCCGTAAGGCCCGCGCCGGCGCAGACTTCGCGATCACGCAGTTCTTCTTCGACGCCGACGACTACTTCACGCTGGTCGACCGGGCGAGCCGCCACGGCTGCGACATCCCTGTGATCCCGGGGATCATGCCGGTGACCAACGTCCGGCAGATCCAGCGGTTCGCCACGTTGTCGGGTGCGGCCTTTCCCGCAGACCTCGCCGCCCGGCTCCTGGCCGTCGAGGACGACCCGGCTGCGGTGCGTGCCATCGGTGTGGAGGTCGCCACCGCATTGTGTGAGCGGCTCCTGGCCGGCGGTGCGCCGGGGCTGCATTTCTACACGCTCAACCGGTCGACCGCGACCCGGGAGATCTACGCCAACGTCGCGGGGGCGGGCGCCCGTCGCTGACCCTGCCGCCCATGGCTGCCCGCGTTGCTGCCGTGTGGGCATGCCCGGGAGCGCCTTGGGTCGTACGGGCCATCCGGTCAGGCTCGCCTACCGGTCAGGCTGGCCCGATCTCCTGGGCCACCGCGGCCGCACCCAGCAGCACCGAAGGCACCCCCGGACCCGGGTGCGCCGTGCCGCCGACGACGTGAAGACCTCCGACCGGCGTCCGGTTCGGGGCGATGCCGAGACCTCGCCAGACACCCCGCCAGCCCGGTCCGTAGGACTCCGGATCGCCCTCGACCCGTGCCACCACCCGGTCGCGAAGATCGAGTCCGCGGTCGGCGAGGACCTGCAGCGGGTCGCGGGCAGCGCCGGCGAGGGCTGGCGCCCGAGCGGTTCTGCCGAGAACGGTGACCGTCACCGCCCGGTAGCCGTCCGGGGCGAGGGCTGGATCTTCCGGCGCACGGACAACGAGCGTCGCCATATCCGAGTCGGCGGCTGGGTGGGATTGGGCTGGGTGGGATTGGGCTGGGTGGGATTGGGCTGGGTGGAAGACGGTCTCGTACGCCAGGTCGGCGGTGTCGCGGATCCCGAGGTGGAGGGTGCGGTGAGGTGTCGCCGGCGACAGCCGGCGGGCCACCCGGCGGAGAGACCGCGGCGGCGAGTCGAGCAGGTCCTTCACCAGCGTGCGGACGTCGACGTCACTGACCACGAGATCGGCGTCGAGATACTCACCGTCGGGGCCGGGTGGCGGGTCCTCGGCGGCCGGCGCACCACCGGTACCGAGACGCACGCCGGTCACTGCGCCGTTTGCGACGACGATGCCGGTGACCGTGGTGTCGAGTCGGACCTCGACCCGGCGTTCGCGGAGCCGCTCGGCCAACGCGACCGGCACCCTGGCGAATCCGCCCGGACAGGTCCACAGGCCGAAGGTCCGCTCCACATGTGCCTGGACCGCGACGAACGCCGGTGTGAGCCGCGGATCGGATCCGCTCGCGACGGCAACGTAGTCCAACACCTGCCGTGCGCGGGGGTCGGGCAGGGCGCCCCGGGCGAGCGCGCGCAACGATCGCCCGGCCCGGAGCAGACGAGGCGCCCGTGGCCCGAGGCGGTGGACTCCGGCGTACGGCACCTCGAGCGCGCGGGTGCGGAGAAGCTCCCAGGTCGGGGCGAGGTCGTCCACGAGGCGTTGCCATGCCTCAGCCGTCGTTTTGCCAAGGGCGCGCTCGATCGCACGTAGCTGGCCCGACCGGCTGAACACCGGCAGGTCGAGCACGGTGCCATCGGCGAACACGTGCCGGCGGACCTCGACCGGAGCGAGGTCGAGCGAGCGTTCAAGAGGTCGGCCCGACTTGCGGAACAGGTCCCGCAACGCGGCCGGGAGGGTCATGGCCGCCGGACCGTGGTCCCATCCGAAGCCGCCGAGGTCCGGGTCGGTGGAGAGGCGGACCGCGCCGCCAAGCCGGGATGAGCGTTCGACAAGGGTGAGGTGATGGCCGAGCTTCGCCAGGCGGGCGGCGGCCGCTAGTCCGCCGAGCCCAGCCCCGACCACGACGATCCGAGCCACAATCGCTGGAGCGTAGCCGGATCAACCCGCGTTAGTGCACGACACCCCAGAGGACTCAGAGCGGAACTCAGGGGAAATAACCAGGCAGGAATGAGTACGACGCCTGATGGTCCCGCTGCCGTCGGGCCGCGAAGCTCTTCCGTGGGTGGGCCCCGACGGGGGTGGGGCCCACCCACATACGCATCCGCTCGCCCGCGTTCGGCGCGGCCGAGTGACGGTCGGTGAGGGCCAGGGTTGTCGGTGCCCGCTGGGACACTCCAGGGGTGGCACGAGATCGCACGCTCCGCCTGCGGCCCGCTCGGTTGACGGGATCATCACCGATGGGCTATCTTGAGCCATGTTCGAACATACGTTCGATCTCCGTTCCAGGACGGAGTCGGGTCTTTCCTTGGACGGTTCCAGTTCGGTGCGGCAGCTCGACTCCTGCTGCTCCGGACGGCCGTCGGGTTCGGGCGAGGTGTGCAGGGCAGGGGAAGCGCCTCGCCCCGACCCGGCAGGGTGAGGTCGGCCTCGAGGACGGCCGCAGCCGACGACGGTGAAAGGAGTTCGGTGATGGCGACGACCGGTTTTCGGGCGCCACTCGGCCCGAGTGTGTTCCTCTCCCTCGACCGTGCCCGCGCTTCTCTTGTCGAAGCGACCATGGCCGACAGCGCCGCCGACCGCTATGTCGCCGCGCATGTCGCTGCCTTGCGGATGGCTGCCGCTGTGTTGGCCGGACGCACCAGACCGGCTCCTCGCCGTGGCCAGCAGAGCGCCTGGAGTCTGCTGACCAAGGTGGCCCCCGAGCTGGCGGAGTGGGCTGCCTTCTTCGCCGCCGGCGCCGGCAAGCGCGCAGCGGCCGAGGCAGGGCTGCATCAGGCAGTGACCGGCCGCGAGGCCGACGACCTGCTTCGCGATGCCGAAAGCTTCCTCTCGGTGGTGGAGCGTTTCCTCGAGCTCCCGCATCAGCCTGCGTTGCTCGCACCGGAGCTGCTCGACCGGACCGCGTGATCGGGACACCGCGCGACTAGGGTGAGGGCCGCAGCTGTTCGTGGGTCCGAGGAGGCCGTCCGTGTCCAACCGCAGGCAGAGTGCCGGCGGCTCACGGGGCGTCCAGGCCGGCAATTCAGGGGCCCCACAGAGCGCCCTCCGCGGCTCAGTCAGTGGCTCGGCTGCCGGACACCGACGGTCCGTTCGCAGCGAGGTCGTCTTGCGGGTGGTGCGTCCGGTCCTGGACGAGCAGGCCGCCCAGACCGGCCGCGCGGTGCTCGACGTCGTGGACGCTGGCGGTGGCACCGGTGGCTTGGCCGTACCGATCGCCCGAATCGGTCATCGGGTGACCGTCGTAGACCCGAGTCCCGATTCGCTGGCGGCGCTCCAACGCCGGGTAGCGGAGTCGGACGTGACCGCGATGGTTCAAGCGGTCCAGGCTGATGCGGCAGATTTGCTGGACGTCATTGGCGCAGAGGCCGCCGACGTGGTCCTGTGCCACAGCGTGCTCGAGTTCGTCGACGATCCCATGGCGGCCCTTCGAGCGATGGCTGGAGTCCTCCGTCCAGGTGGAGCCTTGAGCCTCGTGGCGCCCAACCGCAACGCCGTCGTGCTCGCCAAGGTGCTGGCCGGACACCTCGCCGAGGCACAGGCCGTCCTGACCGAATCCGTCAGCCAGTGGGAGCCCCGGGGCACGGTGCCGCGACGGTTCACGGTCGAGCAACTCCGCGGGGCAGTGGAGCGGGTCGGGCTGGTTGTCCTGTCTGAGCAAGGTGTCCGGGTTTTCACCGATCTCGTTCCCGGGGCATTCGCGGATGAGCCGGGCGCCTCGTCCGCACTCCTCGACCTCGAGTCCGTCGCCGCGGAGCACCCCACCTTCCGTGCTTTAGCCACCCAGATCCACCTCTGGGCTCGTCGCGAGTGAGTTTCCGATTGGTGAACCTGGTGGCGGCTGCGGCGAACGTGAGAGGTCGGCTACCGTGCCGCCTGAAGCCTGCCTAGACTGCAGCTAGGCCGTTCAAAGATCGAAACACGGCAGCGTCCCGTTGGAGGTCAGGTGCCTCTCTCCGACCACGAGCAGCGCCTGCTCGAGCAGATGGAGCGGGCTCTTGCTGCCGAGGATCCGAAGTTGGCCTCGGCGTTGCGTGGAGTCGATCTGCGCACACGTCAACGCCGTCGCGCGGTCCTCGGCGCGGTCGTTTTCGTGGTGGGCATGGTGATGATGCTCGGTGGCGCCATCATGATGACCACGGGACAAAACGTGGCCGGCTTCATCGTGATCAGCGTGCTCGGGTTTCTCGTCATGCTCGTCTCGGCCTACTACGTCGCGACGAGCCTGCGGCACATGCCGGCAGCCGGCGAGGTGCCCAAGGTCGTACCGATCCGTGGGCGCAATCATCCATCCCGATCCAAGCCAGCCAGGGCCAAGGCCAGCGGCACCTTCATGCAGCGAGTCGAAGAGCGGTGGCGCCGCCGCCGGGAGTCGGGCGGGTTCTGACCGCCTGCCGACACAGGTAGGTGGGTTCGGGTTCTGACCGCCTGCCGACTTCGGTCAGACAGCTGCTTCGTGGTCTCCCGCTCCGTCGTCTCACCGCCGATCCGACGGCAGCTGTGGATCAGGAGCCGGAAGCGCTCGTGCGCCCGCGCTGAGGTCGCCGTATCTCCCGCATCAACCGCGCACCCGAGGCATCGAGGTAGTCGAGTAGGCCTGCCACCGGCTGCCAGAGCTGCGGCACCCGTCGCCACAGCGAGGTCGGCAGGATCCAGCCGAGCAGCTGCTGTCGGCGTCCCACACTCGACCGGATCGCCGACGTGACGACCATGAGCGCGGCCAGGATGTCGTGCAGGTCTCCCGGGTCGGGGGCATATCTGGTTCGTTCCACGGCTCGGACAAGCTGCTGCAACGGCTGCGCGGCATGTTGGGGCAACTTCGACCGCAGCTGGGCACCCGCGAGGCGAGGAGTTGCCGCGCCGTCCCAGGTGAGACCGAAGTCGACCGTGACGTCGGCAAGCTCCCGCCAGACGCCTTCGACCAGGTGCTCGCCGGAGTGCCGGGGCGACAACCGTCGGCGCCGGATGCCGGTACGAATGAGGAGCGGCCAGGAGAGCACGAACAGGACTCCCGCGGCCACGAGGAACGGCAACGGGCTGAGACCGGACCCGCCAGCCGTCCCACCACCGGCGTCGACCGGACCGAGGGCACCTGCCGTCGGCGTTGGGGTCGCGCGGTCGTCGGGGTTGCGCCGGGGATCGTCGGGGTTGATCGTCGGGTCTGGCGAGTTGCCTGGCTGGGTCGTGCTCGTCGGGACGGTCCAGGACGGTGCGAGACCTGTCTGAGCCTGCGGGGTGGGCTCGAACCGCACCCAGCCGTACCCCGCGAAGAAGAGCTCCGGCCACGCATGGGAGTCATGTGCGGTGACGAGCCAACTGTTGTCGGGTTGACGCAGGCCCGGCATGTAGCCCACGCCGACACGGGCCGGGATGCCAAGGGAGCGAGCCATGATCGCCATGGTCGCGGCGAACTGCTCGCAGTAGCCGCGCCGATCCGCGAGGAACTCGAGTATCGCCGACTCGCCGTGTCCGGGGGCGACGTCGAGGTTGTAGGTGAAGTCGTTGCGGAAGTACTGCTGCAGGGCGATGGCCTTGGCGTAGTCGGTCCGAGCTCCGCTGGTCTGCCGCCGTGCGAGGTCCCTCACCTGCTTGGGGAGAGTGGAGGGCAGCTTGGTGTAGCGGCTGAAGACCTCCGATGGAGCGCTGTAGGCGGCCTGCAACCGTTCGGCCTGGAAGTCGATCTGCAGCGTCTCGACTTCGTAGCTGAGCCCCGCCGAGCTGTTGCCGCGGCTCACGATGTCGAGAGTGTCGGCATCGTAGCCCCAATCGCCCGGCGCGCTGAGCCTTGTCGCGGGGTAGGGCGTGGGCAGCCACCGGGACTCGAGAGCGTCGGTCACCTCGAACGTCGTGCGGACGCGTGTCCGCTTCACCCCGGGGTCGAGACCAGGAGCGTCGGGTAGCCGACTCGCCTCGCCAGGCTGGTTCTCGATGTTGCGTACCTGCCGTTGTGAGGGTTTCCAGCGCTCGCCGTCGAACTCGTCGAGCGTGACCAGCTTGATGTAGTCGGGATTGTCGCTGTTGGACTTGTACTGCATGATCGGCAGGTTCTGCGGAAGCTTCAGATCTCGCTTGAGGTCGACGATGGGGTTGTCGACCTTGATCGTCTGTCCGGACCCGCCGAACCCCGAGCCGTTGCCCGGTGCGAAGACACCCGCCGGCAGGGTCGGCAGAAGGGCCGGCACGATGACCGCCAACCCGATCACCGTCGCGCCGACCCGGCGTCCGGTCTGGCCCATCAGTGAGGTCGGCACGGCCTCCTGCGGACCGGCGATATCGTCGGCGATGCCGATCACCCGGCCCCACCGGGACAGCCGGTCGCGGCTCTCGCTGACCAGAAGCAGGATGTAACCAATGGCGGCAGGGATGAACGCCAGTGCGGAGACGCCTCCCGACACGGTCGTGGCCGGGATGCTGTACAGCAGGAGCAGCGGCAGCCCCGCCCAGGGCGCCAGCCGGAAGGTCGAGCACAGGCAGTCGACCGCGACCGCCACCAGGCCGATACCGAGAGCCGTCACCATCACCAGGTCGGCGTCGTAGGGGACCGGCGCCGCGTAACGCACCACCACCAGCAGTCCGTCGTTGAGTCGTTCGAGCAGTGCGCGTACGGAGTCGGCGCTCGGCAGGAACCCGAACCGCAACTCCTCGTGCGCGAACAGCAGGATGAACGCCCAGCCCAACGCGGCAACCTGGCCGAGAGGCACCAGCAGGCGTGGCGTACCGAGCTGGCGGAGCCCGTAACCGGTGGCAGCGACGAAGGCGACCACAAGCACTGTCGCACCGAGCCACTCCTGGCTGTCGAACGCCGGTGTGAGCGCCAGACTCGCCAGGAGGGTGGCGACCACGCCGGCGATGGTGCCTCGGAGAGCTCCACTCATGGTGTTGGTCCTACCAGGTCGAGATGGGAACCGGCGGCGGACTCGTCCGGGGACCCGCCTCCGGCCAGATCGCGGGAGGCGGTCCCTGCGCCGGCACGCCCGCCGGTCCCCGCGCCCGCGTCGCCGAGGACAAGGTGCGTCCAGGTGTCAGGCACAGTGTTGCCGGCACGGGCGACGACGACCCGCCACCCGCCCTGTCGGAGCATGCGGACGCTCTCGGTGAGCTGATCGGCAATCTGCTGTGGTGCACGTTCCTTGGCCAGTGCCCACGACGGCGAGTCGATGACGATCGCAAGACCCGTGGCCGCCCGCTGCCGGATCCGGACCATCGCCTCGGCCTCGACCGGCGTGATCACCCCGAGGACCGCGAGCAGGAGACCGTACGAGCCGTCGTGGGGCACGTGCATCGCGGCGTGGCTGAGCAACCCGACCGACGACGGTCCCACCACCGCCAGCGCGTCCAGCAGGAGTCCCTCCGCCTCCGCGGACGGGCCGGACTCCCGAGCCGTCGTGGTGACCGCGGCACCGGCGTCGGTGACCAGCCGGACGGAGTACCCCCGCCGGAGCAGGTGGGCACCGACCGAGGCCGCGGCGCTCACGCCCCACTCGAACGAGGAGCCCGGTCCGCTTCCGCGGTGGCCGATCCGGCGGGTGTCGAGGAACAGGGTCGCCCGGCTCTGCCAGGGCTGGTCCTCGCGTCGCACCATGAGCTCGCCACGGCGGGCGCTGGAACGCCAGTGCACACGACGCAGGTCGTCGCCGTCGCGGTATTCGCGGACGGTGACGTCCTCCTCGCCGTCGGCCGCCGCCGCCCGTGGCCGGCTCTCGCCACTGGACGCCCATTCCCCGGCCATCCTGGCGTGGACCAGCGGATGGACCTCGGGCGTCACCAGCAGGGTGTCCTGCGCCTTGAAGGCGCGGCTCAGCTCGACCAGGCCGAACGGGTCGGTGACACGCACCGTGAGGGGTCCGATGGAGAAGCGGCCGCGAACGTCGGACCGCACGGGGTAGCCCACGTCGCGCCGCCAGCGAGCGGACATCCGGTCGAGGACGAAGCGTGGTCGTGCGCCCAGGACGTACGGCACATGGTCTTCGAGCAGCAACAAGCCGGTCGGCATCCGCCCGACGTTCTCCAGCCGGAGCCGGACGGTCGCGCGTTGTCCGACCGGCACCCGCATCGGGGTGATCGACCGGGTTGCCGCGATCCGGTACCGGGTTCTCGCGACGATGAGCACGGTGACGACCGGGAGGGCCAGCAGGAAGATCGCCACCCGCAGCAGGTCCTTCTGGCCGAGGGCGAGAGCGCAGATTGCCGCCGCCACACCGGCTGCGACGAACGCACGCCCGCGGGTCGTGAGCGAGGAGAACCGCCCGCCCATGTGGCTACCGGACTCGGCGTTGCGGGTCCGGCACCGGCACGGTGCGGATCAGGTCGGCCACCACCTGCTCTGCCGTACGTCGCGCGATCTGGGCCTCGGCGGCGGGGAGTAGCCGGTGGGCGAGCACCGGTATCGCGAGGGTCTGGACGTCGTCGGGCAGGACGTACTCCCGGTCGTCCAGCGCAGCCGCGGCCCGGGCCGCACGGATCAGGTGGAGGGTCGCCCTTGGTGAGGCGCCGAGCCGTAGGTCGGGGGAGTGCCGGGTGGCGGTGACGAGGGCGATGGCGTACTGCTTGACCGCCTCGGCGACGTAGACGCCCTGCACAATGTCGATGAGCTTGGCGATCTCGCGGGCGTCGGTGACAGGCTCGAGCTCCTCCAGCGGCGAGTGGGCGCCGTGGGCGTCGAGCATCTCCAGCTCGGCCTGCGCGCTCGGGTATCCCATCGAGACCCGGGCCATGAAGCGGTCGCGCTGCGCCTCCGGCAGGGGATAGGTGCCTTCCATCTCGATCGGGTTCTGGGTCGCGATGACCATGAACGGCGGCTCGAGGTGGTAGGTCGTCCCGTCGACGGTGACCTGGCGTTCTTCCATGCACTCGAGCAGGGCCGACTGGGTCTTGGGCGACGCACGGTTGATCTCGTCCCCGACCACGATGTTGGCGAAGATGCCGCCCGGGCGGAACTCGAAGTCGTGTGCGTCCTGGTTGTAGACGGAGACGCCGGTGACGTCACTCGGAAGCAGGTCAGGCGTGAACTGGATCCGGCGGACCGTGCAGTCGATCGACCTGGCGAGTGCCTTGCACAACATGGTCTTACCGACGCCGGGGACGTCCTCGATGAGCAGGTGCCCCTCGGCGAGAAGAACTGTGAGCGCAACCTTGACGACATCCGGCTTGCCCTCGATCACACTCTCGACCGCCTGGCGGACACGCGTCGCCGTCTGGGCGAGGTAGGGAAAATCGGCCGCGGGAGCCCAGCGTCTCTCAGGTCGCCTGGTCGGGTCGATCGTCTGGCCGGTCGACACTATGGCCTCCCTAAACCGGCAGGGCCGCTCGTGAAGAGCGGCGCATGTGGGTCGAGTCTCTCAGGTTCCGGCGTTGCGCGGGGCAGTAGATCGGCGAGCTGGTCACGTTCGTTTCGCGCGTTGCCCACACGACGCACGACACGTGGTCAACCGGGAGCATGGCAAAGGGATACGGACGAAGCTGCGCCAGGGTCGGTCGCCCAAGGCTACGAACCGGCTGGCTTCGAGATCCCCTTCGTTCGAACCGTACGTCTTCCGTCCAAGAACAGGTTCACCCCGCAGACGTGCTACCCGCATTCGACCTGGATACGTCTGGGCGGCCGGGGTTGGTTCGACTTCGACCGGGACTGGTCGCGGCAGCTGCTGGGGACGACGGCACCGGTCCCTCCCCTTCCCTCCACCGGCTCTGGCCTGCGGCGAAGGGGAGCGGAGACACCACGAAGGGAGGGCGCGCGGGGCGAGAATGGTTGACGGTGGAGGGAAGTGGGGTAAAGTGGCGGACGGTGGTGGAGAGCGGCTCCTGAGGTACAGCGCGGGGAGGTGGCGGCCACGTTTCTCGGCACCCACACTCCTCGTCTGGACGAGAAGGGTCGGCTCTTCCTCCCCGCGAAGTTCAGGGACGAGCTGGCGGAGGGACTCGTGGTCACGCGCGGGCAGGAGCGGTGCCTTTACGTCTGGCCGACCCCTGAGTTCGAGCGGCTCACAGAGCAGATGCGGCAGGCACCGGTGACCAACAAGGCCGCACGCGACTACCTCCGCATGTTGTTCGCCGGTGCGTCCGACGAAACACCGGACAAGCAGGGTCGGGTGACCATCCCGCCGACACTGCGCGAGTACGCCGGGCTCGAGCGGGACTGCGTGGTGATCGGTGCGATGAACCGGGTGGAGATCTGGGACGCCGAGGCCTGGTCGCGCTATTCGACGCAGCAGGAGCAGGCGTTCTCCGATCTCAGCGAGGAGGTTCTGCCGGGGATCCTCTGAGCCGGCCGGACCGCACCAAAGGCACCACGGAAAGACCAGCGAGCAGCACGACAGAACTGCCAGACCTAACGACGGCACGAAAGCAAAGCGGCAATACAGAAACACGGCGACACAGAAAACACGGCAACACAGAGATACGGCAGTCGTGCGGCGAGGTCTCCAACCCGCTCCCTGCGCCTTCTGACGCACCTTCCCCGGCGCCAGACGGCGGCTTCCTCGGGTGAGCGGGTGGGGACCTGGCCGTACGACATCGCAGGCGCAGACCAGCGGACGTGTTCCGGACGGAGCACGCGGAACGCGGAAGCGAGGGCGCGCCGGTACGAGGGGGCGAGGTGAGCATGCACAGTCGTGGGGACGGTCAGGATGACGTCACGGGCGGCGCCATTCCCGGCGGCGACGTCTCGGGCGCCGTGCGCGCCAGGCTCGCCGTCATCGCCTTCTCCCTGGGCGCCTCGACGGTGGTCACGGTGGCGCTCTCGAGCGTGTTGTTCCGATGAACGCATGCGCTGACCACCCGGTCCATATACCAGTCCTGGCAGACCGCGTGGTCGAACTTCTCTCTCCGGCCTTGTCCGGCCCGGGCGCTGTCGTGGTCGACGCGACTCTGGGCCTCGGTGGCCATGCGGCCTCCCTGTTGCGGGAACTCCCGCAGGTCCAGCTCATCGGTGTCGACCGCGACCCGCAGGCCCTGGCGGCCGCCCGTACCCGGCTCTCCGACCACGAGGGGCGTTTCACCTTCGTGCACGAGGTGTACGACGCACTCCCAACGGTCCTCGACCGGCTCGGGCTCGGGGAGGTCCACGGCGTGCTGTTCGACCTGGGCGTCTCCTCCCTCCAACTCGACGAGGGCGACCGCGGCTTCGCCTACAGCCGCGACGTGCCGTTGGACATGCGGATGGACCCGACGTCCGGCCCGACCGCCGCCGACGTCCTCAACACCTATCCGACAGACGAGCTCACCCGGGTCCTGAGGAACTTCGGGGAGGAACGCTACGCACGCAGGATCGCCCAGTCGGTCGTACGGGAACGCGCCCGCGAGCCGTTCACGACGAGCGAGCGCCTCGTCGACGTGATCCGCGCGGCGGTTCCCGGAGGCCGCCAGCAGGTCGGCGGACACCCTGCCAAGCGCACGTTCCAGGCCCTGCGGATCGAGGTCAACAGCGAGATCGCGGTACTGGGACGGGCCCTGCCGGCGGCGATCGACGTGCTCGCGGTGGGTGGGCGGGTGGTGGTGCTGTCGTACCACTCCCTCGAGGACCGCCTCGTCAAGCGGACCCTCGGCGCGCTCTCGCAGCCGGACGTGCCGCGTGGAGTGCCGGAGATCCCGCCGGGACGCGAGCCACTGCTTCGCCTGGTGACGCGCGGCGCCGAGAAGCCCACGCCTGCCGAGGTCGAGACCAACCCCCGAGCGGCGTCCGCTCGGTTGCGCGCAGCCGAACGGATCCGGCCGGGACATCGAACGGGGAACAAGGGGGGAACGCCATGAGCGCTCTGGAGAGTACTGCGCCATCGAGGCGCGGGCAGGAGCTGTGGCCCCAGGTCGGAGTGCCGCAGCGCCGGGAACGGTGGCTGCGTGTCGTACCCGACCGGGCCGAGCCACCGGCGCGAGCGCCGTTCGTCCTGCTCGTGGTCGTCATCCTCGGCGTCGGCCTGGTCGGCCTGCTGCTCCTCAACACCTCGCTCCAGCGTGGGTCCTTCGCCATCCACGACCTCAAGCGACAGACCGCACTGCTCGAGGAGCGTGAAGGCGCCCTGCAGCAGAAGGTCGCCAAGCTCAAGGCGCCGGCCAACCTCGCTCGCCGGGCCGAGGACATAGGCATGGTGCCCAACACCAACCCCGTGTTCCTCCGACTGGGAGACGCGAAGGTTCTCGGTGACGCGGTGCCGGCGAAGGCACGTCCGGTCCCGACACCGGCTGCCACGCCGGCCGTCCCACCTGCAGTACCACCTGCGGCGCCTGCGCCCGCCGCACCTGTCGCTGCCGCCGCCGCGCCAGGCGGAGTCCGGTGACCACCCGCGGTTCCGGCCGGCGCGAGGGCAGGTCCTCGGGCCGGACCGGTAAACCGACGTCGTCTTCTCGCGCCGCCTCCGCACCGAAGCGTCGGACCGCTGCTTCCGCCTCGGCCGGACGCACAGCTCGCTCGGCCGGAAAGCAGGCCACGACACCGTCCCGAGTACGGCGACCAGCGCAGAAGCAGGCGCCGGCCAGGACCCGCTCGGCACCCCAGGTCCGTACCCGCCCTACCCGCCCTACCCGCCCCACCCGCCGTCCGCGCGAGCTCCGGCTCGGCAAGACCAGCCGGCGCCTCCGCATCGGGTTCATCGCCGTCGCGTTCGTGATGTCGATCTTCGCCGGACGGCTCCTGCAAGTGCAGGGCGTCGAGGCGGCGGTGTGGGCCGAGGCAGCGGCACAGGAGCGGCTCCGGGAAGTGACGCTCACCGCGAACCGTGGGGAGATCACCGACGTCAACGGTGTACCTCTGGCGACGACCGTCGAGACGGTCGCCGTCACCGCCGACCCCAAGCTCACCCGGGCCAACGCGGTCGGGATCGCGGAAGTCCTGTCGCCGATACTGAAGGTCGCGCCCGAGGACCTCGCCCGCAAGCTGCGGATGCCGAAGAGCCGGTTCACCTACCTGGCGCGCAAGGTACCGGCGGCCACGTGGAAGAAGGCACGAAACGCCTTGGACGCCGAAGGGCTGACAGGCGTCTTCCAGCAGCCGGACCCGCTCCGTAGCTACCCGTCCGGCCGGGTCGCGGCCAACCTGGTCGGGTTCGTCGGTGGTGACGGCGACGGTCTGGAGGGCCTGGAGTACGCGCTCGACCGGAAGCTTCGCGGCAAGAACGGCGAGATGGTCTACGAGCGGGGTATCGGCGGCCAACAGATCCCACTGGCGCGTAGCAGCCAGCAGGACCCGGTGCCCGGTGCCAACGTGGCGTTGACGATCGACCGGGACGTCCAGTGGGTGGCGCAACGGGCGATCGCGGAGCAGGTTCGCCGTACCAAGTCCCGCAGTGGCGACGTCGTGGTCCTCGACGTCAAGTCGGGCGAACTGGTCGCGCTGGCCACCGCGCCGACGTACGACCCCAACCGGGCCACGTCGGTGCCGGCGGCGAACCGGGTCAACCGGCCGCTGCAGGAGGTCTACGAGCCGGGCAGCGTGCAGAAGGTCCTCACCGCCGCGGCTCTGGTCGACGCGGGCTACGTCACGCCCCGCACCAGGATCAAAGTGCCGGCCGGTCTCACTCGTGACGGTCACACCGTTCACGACTACTGGGGGCACGGCACGATCAACCTCACGTTCGCGGGTGCCCTGGCGAAGTCCAGCAACATCGGCACCATTCTCGCCGCCGAACGGATGCCGAGGGCCGAGCTGGCGCGTTACCTGCGGGCGTTCGGACTCGGCCAGCCGTCAGGCGTCGGGCTGCCGGGGGAGTCCACCGGATCCGTCGCGCCGGTCGAGGACATGACGGATCTGCGGCGGGCCACCATCTCCTTCGGCCAGGGGCTGGCGGTCAACGCGGTCCAGATGGCCTCAGCCGTCGCGACTGTCGCCAACGGAGGGGTACGCGTGGAGCCGAGCCTCATCCGGGGCTACCTGACCCCTGGCGGCGAACTTCGACCGGCACCAGCGCCGGAGCGGACCAGGGTCGTCAGCAAGGAAGCCGCCACGACCGTCGCGCGGATGATGGAGCAGGTCGTCGACGGCGAGGAGGCGCTGGCCAGCAAGGCGCGGATCCCGGGCTACCGAGTCGCGGGCAAGACCGGCACCGCGCAGCGGGTCGACGAGGCCTGCGGCTGCTACCGCGGCTACACCGCCTCGTTCGCGGGCTTCGCACCGGCCGATCAGCCACGCTATGTCGTCTATGTCGTCCTTCAGGACCCGAAGGTGGGCGGCAACAGCGGAAGTGGCCTCGCCGCACCGGTCTTCCACGACATCATGGCGTTCACCTTGCAGAAGTACGCCGTGCCGCCCACCGGCACCGCCACGCCAGAGCTCGCACAGACCTGGTAGCCCGGCGGGCCGCGGGCGCGGGCGATCTCTCAGCGTGACCGCGGTAATCTCACGCCGCAGCCATTCGGTCAGCGTGCACTCAGGACGCGAGCGCGCCGCCGCCACCCACAACCGTGGGCACGAGAGACCGAGGGAGGAGAGGCCGTGGCCGTCCCCACCAGCGGACCGACGACACCGCGGCCGGCCAATCCCACCCGCCGGCCGCTGGCAGAGCTCGTCCGCCTGGTCGAGCCTCGGCTGGCCGACTCTGTGCCGGCCGACTCTGTGCCGGTCGACTCTGTGCCGGTCGACTCTGGGTCCGTCAATTCTGGGCTGGTCGACTCTGGGCTGGTGGTCACCGGCGTCGCCCAGGACTCTCGCGCGGTCCGGGCCGGTGACCTCTACGTCGCCCGTCCCGGCGGCACCACCCACGGTGCCGATCATGCGGCACAGGCCGCCCGATCCGGTGCCGTCGCCGCTCTGACCGACCTGGCCGGACTCGACCGGTGCCGTGCGGCCGGTCTCCCGACCGTCGTGGTGCCCGACCCGCAGGCGGTGCTCGGGGAGGTGTCGGCCTGGGCCTTCGGCTACCCGGCTCGCGACCTGCTCCTGCTCGGGGTGACCGGTACCAACGGCAAGACCACCACGACCTACCTGCTGGAGTCCGCCCTTCGCCGGGCCGGCCACCGCACCGGTCTGGTGGGGACCGTGGAGACCCGGATCGGCGACGAGACCGTGCGCAGTGCCCGCACCACTCCGGAGGCGCCCGACCTGCAGGCTCTGTTCGCCGTCATGCGCGAGCGCGGGGTGACCGCCGTCGCGATGGAGGTCTCGAGCCACGCGGTCGCGCTGGGTCGGGTCGACGGGACTGTCTTCGACGTCGCCGGTTTCACCAACTTCAGCCAGGACCACCTCGAGCTCCACGGCACGCTCGAGGCGTACTTCGCGGCCAAGGCCGCTCTGTTCACCTCCCAGCGGACCAAGCAGTGCGTCGTGAACATCGACGACGCACGCGGGGCCGAGATCGTCAGCCGTACGGACGTTCCGGTGACCACCGTCTCGCCGTCGGGACGCCGCGAGGCCGACTGGACCGCGGGCAACCTGGCGGCCTCGCCCGCCGGCGGCCCGACATTCGACGCTTTCGGACCGCGCGGGACGAAGGTCCGCCTGAGCCTGCAGTTGCCCGGCGACTTCAATGTCGACAACGCACTCGTGGCGGCGGCGATGCTGGATGCGGCCGGAGTGCCCGCGGACGCCGTCGCCGACGGGTTCGCCGTCGCTGTCGTACCCGGCCGGATGGAGCGGGTCGGCGATGGTGATGTCACGGCGATCGTCGACTACGCGCACACGCCCGACGCGATCGCCCGGGCACTGGCCTCGGTACGGGGATGGACCCAGGGTCGGGTCATCGCAGTGGTCGGTTGCGGCGGCGACCGCGACCAGGCCAAGCGTCCGTTGATGGGCGCGTCCGCCGCACGGCACGCCGACGTGGCCGTCATCACCGACGACAACCCCCGCTCGGAGGATCCGGCCGCCATCAGGGCGGCCGCCCGCCAGGGCGCCCTGGCCGTCCCTGACGCCGATCGTGGTGACGTCGTGGAGATCGGCGGTCGACGTGACGCCATCGAGTGGGCCATTCGGCACGCGCGGCGTGGCGACACGGTGCTGGTGCTCGGCAAGGGGCATGAACAAGGTCAAGAGGTGTCCGGGGTCGTTCACCCCTTCGACGATCGGGTCGTCGTCCAGGAGGTTCTTCGCCAGATGTCCGACAGGATCGACCGGACCGGTCGGGACGGCACCGTGCGGGTGCCCCCGGGCGGCAGCTCCAGACAGAAGGGTGCCGGGCGATGATCAGGATGACGCTCGGCGAGGTCGCCGCGGCGGTGGGCGGGGAGTTGTTCGACGCCGCGCCCGACGCGGTTGTCACCAGCCCGCCCACGGCCGACTCCCGCAAGGCTGGCCCAGGTGGGCTCTTCGTCGCGGACGGCCGGGGCCACCAGTTCGCCACCGATGCCGTTCGCCGTGGCGCTGTCGCCGTCCTGGCCAGCAGGCCGCTGCCGGGAGTTCCCTGCATCGTCGCCCCGCCCGCCTCGACCGCCACCGTGGACGCCTCGGTGGTGGCCCTCGGCCGGTTGGCGCAGCTCGTCGTGGGCCGCCTTGTCGACGCCACGGTGATCGCCGTCACCGGCTCGCAGGGAAAGACCACGACGAAGGACCTGCTGGCACAGGTACTCGCAGGTGCCGGACCGACGGTCGCCCCCGAGGCCTCCCTGAACGACGAGCTCGGCGTTCCGCTGACGGTGCTGCGCGCCGACGAGGCCACGCGCTACCTGGTCCTGGAGATGGGCGCCCGGGGAGCCGGCCACATTCGCTACCTCACCCAGATCGCGCCGCCTGACATCGCGGTCGTCCTCAACGTCGGGCTCGCGCACGTCGGTGAGTTCGGCAGCCGGCAGGCGACCGCCCAGGCGAAGGGCGAGCTGGTCGAGGCGTTGCTCGACGACGGCCTCGCGATCCTCAACGCCGACGACCCGCTGGTACGCGCGATGGCAGGCCGCACCTCCGCCCCCTCGGTGCTCGTCGGCGAGGCGGGGGACGCGGCCGTCCAGGCGGCGAAGGTGTGGCTGGACGACTCCGGCCGGCCGGTGTTCGAACTCGTGACACCGCACGGCAGCACACAGGTGCATCTCAACCTGGTCGGTCGCCACTACGTCTCGAACGCGCTGGCGGCCGCGGCCGTGGGGCTGGCGGTCGGCATGGACCTTGGCCGGGTGACCGAACGGCTCGCGGCGGCCGTCCCTCAGTCCAGGTGGCGGATGGAGGTCAGCGAACGCGCCGACGGCGTGACGATCGTCAACGACGCCTACAACGCCAACCCCGACTCAATGAAGGCGGCCCTGCAGGCGCTGCCCGCTCTCGCCCGGGCTCGCCGTACCTGGGCGGTGTTGGGCGAGATGCTCGAGCTCGGCCCCGCATCGGCCGACGAACACGAGGCCATCGGCAAGCTCACGGCCCAGTTAGGCATCTCCAGACTGATGGTCGTGGGGGAGGGCGCGCGTCCGATCGGCCGCGGCGCCAGGGACGAAGGCCTGAAGGACCAGGTCTTCGTCACCGACGCCGCCCAGGCCCTCAAGCACCTTCGCCGCAAGCTCCGTCCCGGTGACGTGGTGCTCGTGAAGTCGTCGCGGGACGCGGGCCTGCGCTACCTCGGCGACGCGCTGCGCGACGGGACGGACGTGCTGGAGGGGACGGCGTGAAGGCGATCCTCCTCGCCGGCGGGGTGTCCCTGCTGGTTGCCCTGCTCGGCACTCCCGTGGCGATCCGCATGCTCGCCGCACGGGGCTACGGCCAGATCATCCGCGACGACGGACCGACCTCGCACCACACCAAGCGCGGGACACCCACCATGGGTGGCACGGTCATCATCGTCGCCGCGGTCCTGGGCTATGTGGCCGCGCACGTGTACGTCACCAGGTGGCCGTCGGCGTCGGGCGCCCTAGTCCTGCTGCTGATGGTCGGGCTCGGTCTCGTCGGCTTCCTCGACGACTACCTGAAGGTGTCGCGGCAGCGGAGCCTGGGCCTGCGGGCCAAGACGAAGCTCGCCGGTCAGACCTCGGTCGCGGTCATCTTCGGAATCCTCGCCCTGCAGTTCCCGGACGAGCGGGAGATCACGCCGGGCTCGCCGTTCGTCTCGTTCATCCGTGACATCAACTGGCTGCCGCTCACCGCGATCGGGTCGGTGCTGTTCGTGATCTGGGTGCTGATCATGATCGCGGCCACCTCCAACGGCGTGAACCTCACCGACGGCCTGGACGGCCTCGCCACCGGCGCCTCGGTCCTGGTGTTCGCCGCGTACACCCTGATCTGTGTCTGGCAGTTCAACCAGGCCTGCTTCCAGGAGCCTGGTGCGAAGTGTTACGAGGTCCGTGATCCCTACGACCTGGCCGTCGTGGCGTTCGCGGTGGCGGCCGCGTGCTTCGGCTTCCTGTGGTGGAACGCCGCCCCGGCAAAGATCATCATGGGCGACACCGGCGCGCTGGCCCTCGGTGGGGGAGTCGCCGGCTTCGCGATCATGACCCGTACCGAGCTGCTCCTCATCCTGATCGGCGGGTTGTTCCTGATCGAGACGGCCTCGGTGATGCTGCAGACGGGGTTCTTCAAGTTCACCCGCTGGCGAACCGGCACGCCCCGCCGCCTCTTCCGAATGGCGCCGATCCACCACCACTTCGAGCTGAAGGGCTGGAACGAGGTCACCATCACGATCCGGTTCTGGATCATCTGCGGCATCTGTGTCGCCGGGGCGATCGGCATCTTCTACGCCGAATGGGTGGCAGGTACGTGAGCGCCACCGAACTCTCGACCTGGCTCGACCGGGCACACCGCCACTCGCCCTGGCCGACGGTGACCGCTTTCGTCGCCGGCATCGGCGTGTCCGGCTACTCCGCGGCCGCCGGACTGCTCTCGGTGGGTGCGCGGGTCGTGATCGCCGACGAGCGCGCGGGAGACGCCGAACAGGAGAAGGCGACGATCCTGCAGACCCTCGGCGCCGACGTCCGTCTCGGGGCCGGATCGTCCGCGCGGCTGCCCGATGGCGTCGACCTGGTAGTGACGTCTCCCGGCTGGCGGCCGGATGCGCCAGCGCTTATGGCCGCCACGGAACGGAATGTCCCGATCCTCGGTGAGGTCGACCTGGCGCGACGCCTCGCCGACCCCGAGACCGCGGCGCCGTGGCTGGCGCTCACCGGAACCAACGGCAAGACCACGACCGTGGGCATGCTGGCCGCGATCCTGCAGGCCGCGGGACTACGCGCTGCCGCCGTCGGCAACATCGGGTCACCGGTGGTCGACGCGGTCCTCGACCCGGAGCCGTACGACGTCCTGGCCGTCGAACTGTCCAGCTTCCAGTTGCACTGGTCCCGGCGCCTCGACCTTCGCGCCACGGCCGTGCTGAACGTCGCACCCGACCACCTCGACTGGCACGACACGATGTCCGCGTACGCCGCCGACAAGGGTCGGATCTTCGAAGGGTGCGAGGTCGCCTGCGTCTACAACGTCGCCGACCCCGTGACCGAGGAATTGGTGCGTGCGGCGGACGTCGCGGAGGGGGCGCGCGCGATCGGCTTCACCGCGGGCATCCCCGCGGTCGGCATGGTGGGCGTCGTCGACGGGGTGATCGCCGACCGGGCCTTCGTCGCAGAACGCCAGACAGCGGCGGCCGAGCTCTGCGCCCTGGACGACCTGCCCTCGCAGGCTCCGCACAATGTCGCCAACGCCCTCGCCGCGGCGGCTCTGGCTCGGGCCCACGGAGTGCCGCCGGCGGCGGTACGTGCAGGTCTGCGCGGTTTCACCCTCGATCCACACCGGATCCAGCTGGTGGCAGAGCACGCGGGCGTCCGTTACGTCGACGATTCCAAGGCCACGAACGCTCACGCGGCGCTGGCATCCCTGCTGGCCTACGACCAGGTGGTCTGGATCGCCGGAGGTCTCGCCAAGGGCCAGGACTTCACCGATCTCGTACGCGCTGTCAAGGGCCGTTTGCGCGCAGCAGTCCTGCTCGGGCAGGACCGGAACCTTATTGCCACGGCACTCGCACGACACGCGCCCGAAGTGCCGGTGATCGAGGTCGGCGACAGCGACACTGGGGTGATGGATCGGGTCGTGGCGACCGCACGAGAGCTCGCCAAGCCGGGCGACACCGTGCTTCTCGCTCCGGGCTGCGCGTCCTTCGACCTCTTTGCGAGCTACAGCGCTCGTGGGGACGCCTTCGCGGCATCGGCGCGGCGACTGGCGTGATCCCCGGGAGGTGACGTCGCACCACTGGGTCGGGAGGGCCGGGCGCTTTGTTCACACACACGGTGCGGGCATGACGAGCGCCGCGGAGAGCCGCGAAGCTGGCCGCGGGACCGTACCCGCGACCACGACGAACCAGCTGCGTAAGGACCGAATGGGCACCGGCCGACCGGCTACCGGCGGCGTCGGCACCGGCCAACCGGCCAGCGGCGGCGTGGGCACCGATCGACTGGGATGGCTGGCCGAGGTCAGGCGTTCACTCGACCGGCCGTTCACCTCCTACCATCTCGTCCTCGGCGTCGGCGGCCTTCTGCTCGCGCTCGGGCTGGTGATGGTGCTGTCCGCCTCGAGCGTCTACGCGCTGGAGCTGTACGGCAGTTCCTACGCCCTGGCGCTCAAGCAGCTCATGTGGGTGGCGGTCGGCCTGCCTATCGCAGCGGTGGCGTCCCGGCTGCCGCAGCGGATCCTGCGCGCCCTGGTCTATCCGGCGCTGCTGGCCTCGATTGCATTGCTCGCCCTGACGTTCACACCGCTCGGCGTGGAGGTCAACGGCAACCGCAACTGGTTGTCGTTCGGTGGACCGTTCCTGCTCCAGCCCAGCGAGGCGGCGAAGCTCGCCCTCGTCCTGTGGGGCGCGGATCTTCTGGCCCGCAAGGAGAAGCTCCTCCACGAGTGGAAGCACCTGATGATCCCGTTCGTACCGGTCTGCGGCATCGTGCTCGCACTGGTACTCGGTCAGAGCGACCTCGGCACGTCGCTGGTCCTGTTCTCGATCGTCCTGGTTGTCCTGTTCGTCGTCGGTACCCCGATGCGGTTCTTTGTCCTGTTCGTCCTCGGTGTCGGGGGGATCGTCACCTACCTCGCGGTGAGCGCGCCGCATCGGTTCGACCGCCTCACGGCCTTTCTCGACCCGTTCTCCGACTACCGCGACAGCGGATGGCAGGCGGCGCACTCGTTGTTCGCGCTCGGCACCGGAGGGTGGTGGGGGGTCGGGATCGGCAACAGCCGGGAGAAGTGGGGCTCGTTGCCCGAGGCGCACACCGACTTCATCTACGCCGTCATCGGCGAGGAGCTCGGACTCGCCGGGACGCTGGTCGTACTCGCCCTGTTCACCACTCTGACGTTCGCCGCGGTCCGGATCGCCCTGCGGACGCACGACACATTCACCCGTCTGGCGACCGCCGGCATCGCCGGCTGGCTGACCTCCCAGGCACTGGTCAACATGGGCGCCGTACTCGGTCTGCTACCGATCGCCGGGATCCCACTGCCACTCGTGTCATACGGTGGGTCCGCGATGCTTCCAACCCTGTTCGCTCTAGGCCTGCTGCTGTCGTTCGCGCGCAACGAGCCCGCGGCCCGGGCGGCCCGCGCCGACCGCGCGCCGTCCCGTACCGCCACAGAGGCGTCCAACCACGTCCGCGAACGCTCCACCGTCCGAACGAAAAAGGGGTGAGCGCATGCATGTCGTCCTCGCCGGCGGCGGTAGCGCCGGCCACATCAGCCCTGCGCTCGCCCTCGCCGCTGCCCTGCGCCGCGCCGACCCCGACGTCGGACTCACCTTCCTCGGTACGGAGGAGGGGCTGGAGGCACGCATCATCCCGGCGGCCGGGTACGAGCTGGCCATGATCCCCCGGGTTCCGCTCCCGCGGGAGCTCACCCCGCGCCTGGTCACGGTGCCGGGGAGGCTGGCCGGCGCCGTCCGTGCCGCCTCGGCGGTGATCTCGCGGGTACGGGCGTCCGTCGTGGTGGGGCTCGGCGGCTACGTCGCGATGCCGGCCTACGTCGCCGCCCGACGCCTGCGGGTGCCGGCGGTCGTGCACGAGCAGAATGCCCGACCCGGCATAGCCAACCGATTCGCGGCCCGGTTCGTCACTTCACATGTGGCTGTGAGCTTCCCGAGTACGCCGCTGCGGCACGCGGTCTTCGTCGGTCTGCCGATCCGGCGGGAGATCGCGACCCTGGATCGGGCCGCTCTTCAGGCCGAGGCACGGCAGGCGTTCGGTCTCGACGCCGACCGCCCGACCCTCCTGGTGACCGGTGGCTCCCAGGGAGCGGTACGCCTCAACCAGGCCGTGTCGGGCGCCGCCGGGGCGCTGGCCGGAGCCGGCGTCCAGGTGTTGCACGCAACCGGTCCGCGCAACGAGGTCCACCCCGAACGCCCGCCAGGAGCACCGCCCTATGTCGCGGTCCCCTATGTCGACCGGATGGACCTGGCTTATGCTGCCGCCGACCTCGCGATCGCCCGGGCCGGCGCCAACACGGTGACCGAACTCGCGGTGGTCGGTCTGCCCGCCGTGTTCGTGCCCTACCCGGTCGGCAACGGCGAGCAGCGGCTGAACGCACAGCCGGTGGTCGACGCCGGAGGCGGCCTGCTGGTCGACGACGCCGACCTCACCCCCGCCTGGGTGCGCGACCATGTCGTCCCGCTGGTCACCGACCAGGGCCGGTTGGCGACGATGGCCAAGGTGGCCCAGGACCTGGTTCCGGCAGATGCCGACGACCGGCTCGCCGAGCTGGTCCGCACGGTCGCTGCCAGCCCCAGAGGAAATGCCGGAAAGGAAGGCCTGTGATCATTCCTCCGCCGCCGGAGCTCGTACCCGCGGAGAAGCTGGGCCATGTGCACTTCGTCGGCATCGGTGGCGCCGGTCTGTCCGGCATCGCCCGCATCATGCTCGCCCGGGGGATGTCGGTCAGCGGCAGCGACGCGAAGGAGTCCCGTACCCTCACCGCGCTCCGTGCCCTTGGCGCCACCTGTCATGTCGGGCACGACCCGGCTCAGGTCGATGGCGCCGACACACTCGTGGTCTCGACGGCCATCAAGGAGACCAACGTCGAGGTCGTGGAGGCGCGCAGGCGCGGGCTCCTGCTGTACTCGCGCGCAGCGGCACTGTCGGCGGTGATGGAAGGGCGCCGGGTGGCGGCCGTGTCCGGTGCGCATGGCAAGACCACAACGTCTTCCATGCTTGCGGTGGCCCTGCAGCACTGTGGTGCCGACCCGTCGTTCGCGATCGGCGGCAACTTCAACGACACCGGTACGAACGCCCACGACGGGACCGGCGACATCTTCGTGGTCGAGGCGGACGAGTCCGACCGGGCCTTTCTGCAGTACTCGCCCGAGGTCGCCGTGGTGACCAACGTCGACCCTGACCACCTCGACATGTACGAGACACCGGAGCAGTACCACCAGGCGTTCGACGAATTCGTCAACTGCATCGTCCCCGGTGGGTTCCTGGTCGTCTGCGTGGACGACCCGGGCGCCCGGCTGCTCGCCGAGGCCGCTCGCGGCCGCGGCGTCGATGTCCGCACCTACGGCGAGGCGGCAGACGCCGACATCCGCATCGACAACGTGGCCCTGCGGCCGCTGGGTTCGACGTTCGAGCTCGTGGTGCATGGCCGGCGGCAGGGGAGCATCGACGTCCACGTGGCCGGCCGGCACCACACCTGGAACGCCGCTGCCGCCTATTCCGCCGCCCTCGGTCTGGGCTATCCCTCCGGTGACGTACGCGACGGACTGTCGAGCTACACCGGCACCCGCCGGCGGTTCGAGTACAAGGGCGAGGCCGGGGGAGTGCGGGTCTACGACGACTACGGCCACCATCCGACCGAGATGCTGGTCAACCTGCGCGCCGCGAAGGGCGCCGTCGGCGACGGCGGAAGGGTCATCGTCTGCTTCCGGCCGCTGCGCCACACGCGCACGCAGTTCTTCTTCCGCGAACTCGGCGAGGCACTCGGACTGGCGGATGAGG
The DNA here is from genome assembly GCA_963720325.1 of uncultured Actinomycetota bacterium. GTDB lineage: Bacteria > Actinomycetota > Actinomycetes > Propionibacteriales > Actinopolymorphaceae > Thermasporomyces. Next base: position 645,456 of record CAVRFE010000007.1, read on the forward strand.
TCGTGGTGATGGACCCGACCGGCGACGACCCGATCCCGGGCATCACCGGAGCGCTGATCATCCCGCACATCCCTTTGCCACCGGAGCGCATCGTCTACGAACGTTCGTGGTCGGCGGCGCCGGTGCGGGTGGCCGAGCGGGTTCGGCCGGGCGACCTGGTGCTCACCCTCGGCGCGCCTGACGTGGCACTCATCGGACCGGAGGTTCTGGAGCTCATCGGCGAGCGGCTCGACGCCGAGGCCGAGCCCGGCGCGCCGAAGTGACCATGACCCCGACGAGGCGGTCGACGGGTTCGCCGTCCTCCGAACGCCGGTTCGCCCGCCGGCAGTGGGCCCGCCGCTTTGCCCGGCTCGGCCCGTTGCTCGTGTCGCTCGGAGTCCTCGCGGTCGCCGGCTTCGCGGTCTGGGTGGTCGGGTTCTCCTCGCTGGTCGACGCGCGCTCCGTCACGGTCCGCGGCCTCACCTCCGACTCGGCACTCTCACCAGCAAAGGTCCGGGCCGCCGCTCGCGTACCCCTGCTGCGACCCCTCATCCGCGTCGACCTCGACGCCATCCGGGACCGGGTCTCCGCCCTCCGCCCCGTCAAGGCGGTGGAGGTGCATCGGTCGTGGCCGCATGACATCACCATCCAGATCACCGAGCGGACCGCGGTGGCGGCCTGGAGCGACGGCACCGTCCGCAGGCTCGTCGACCTGGAGGGCGTCCCGTTCCGAACCGCCGATCGGCAGGTGGATCTCCCTCTCATCGTGCTGCGCTCTGCGCGCGCCGAGCCGGGTGAGGCTGCGGCCCTCAGGGCGGCTGGCGCGCAAGTGGCCGACGCACTTCCGCCGAAGCTCGCCCGGCGGGTGAAGGCGGTGGAGGTCCGCACCCTCGACGCCGTGACGCTTCGACTCGGCGGCGGGGTGATGGTCATGTGGGGGAATGCGGACGACTCACCGGCCAAGGCCCGGGTGCTCGGTGCGTTGCTTCAGCAGCGGGCGAAGGTCTACGACGTGAGCGTCCCGAACTTCCCCACGACGAAGGCCTGATGAGCACCGGCCCGCTGGGCACGGCGTGTTGCATTGAATCGCCTTCTCGGCCTTGCGTACCTTGCTGTTCAAGGCGAGGTTGACATAACAATAACCCTTTACTAAAGGGTGAGAGTTGTGTCGACCAGACCCGGAGACATGTCTATCGAGAGGCGAAGGTCGTGGCGGCACCGCAGAACTACCTCGCGGTCATCAAGGTCGTCGGTATCGGCGGCGGAGGTGTCAACGCGGTCAACCGGATGATCGAGGTCGGCCTCAAGGGCGTCGAGTTCATCGCGATCAACACAGACGCGCAGGCACTCCTCATGAGTGATGCCGACGTCAAGCTCGACATCGGCCGGGAGCTCACCCGTGGGCTCGGCGCCGGCGCCAACCCCGACGTCGGCCACAAGGCCGCAGAGGACCACTCCGAGGACATCGAAGAGGTGCTCAAGGGCGCCGACATGGTCTTCGTCACCGCCGGTGAAGGTGGCGGCACCGGGACCGGTGGGGCTCCCGTCGTGGCCCGGATCGCGCGGTCGCTGGGGGCCCTGACCATCGGCGTCGTCACCCGACCGTTCGCGTTCGAGGGCAAGAAGCGCGCGACCCAGGCCGAAGAGGGCATCGAGGCCCTGCGCGACGAGGTCGACACCCTCATCGTCATCCCCAACGACAGGCTGCTGTCGATCAGCGACCGGCAGGTCAGCGTTCTCGACGCTTTCAAGCAGGCCGACCAGGTGCTGTTGCAAGGTGTCTCGGGCATCACTGACCTCATCACGACGCCGGGCCTGATCAACCTCGACTTCGCCGACGTCAAGAGTGTGATGTCCAACGCCGGCTCCGCGCTCATGGGCATCGGCTCCGCCCGGGGCGAGAACCGGTCGGTCGCCGCGGCCGAGATGGCTATCTCCAGTCCGTTGCTGGAGGCCTCCATCGACGGTGCGCACGGTGTGCTGTTGTCGATCGCTGGCGGCTCCGATCTCGGCCTGTTCGAGATCAACGAGGCGGCCCAGCTGGTGTCGCAAGCCGCGCACGCCGACTCCAACATCATCTTCGGGGCCGTGATCGACGACGGCCTCGGCGACGAGGTGCGCGTCACGGTGATCGCGGCCGGCTTCGACGGCGGGATGCCGAGGCGTCGCACGGCACAGCAGGGAGCCGCCGCTCAGGCGCCGGGGCGGCAGTCGTTCGCGGGGAGCACCACCACGTTCACCCCCTCCCGACGCCCCGGCGAACTCGGACGACCGGACGGGTCGGGCAGAGCCGGAGAGTTGGGCAGGCCGGGCGAGCAGGCTCGGCCGGGTGAGCCGAACCAGGCAGGGGAGCAGCGGCAGGGCGAGGTGGGCGGGCCGGTGGACGCCGCCGGACGACCCACCGGGCCGGTGGCTAACGGCGAGGGTCCGGAGCGTCCAGCCGGATCACAGCCCACCGGACCAGCGGACGCTCCTGGCGCTCCGGTCGGCGACGCCCAGGCGGCAGGGTCCGGGCGGCCGGACCAGCAGTCCGGTCAGGCGGCATCGGGCACGCAGTCCTCGACCGACTTCGCCGCGCAGACGCAGGAGTTGCGCCAGCGCCTGCTCGGAAACAGCCCGTACGCCCGGTCCGACGGCCGCCCGGCGGAGGGTGGTGACCGACCGGAGGCGCCCTTTCGGTCCGAGTCGTCCGCTGGCCAGTACTCCTCCACCTCCGCACGCCCGCCTCGCCGTCCGGCCACCGACGACGGGGACGATCTCGACATCCCCGACTTCCTCAAGTAGCGGATGACGCCTCCCGGCGACACATCCGGGCTGACGCCCCTCGACCGGACCGGCTCTGCCGACCGCGCCGCCCAGGTGGCGGCCCGGCTCGGCGCCGTCCGGTCCCGGATCGAGGCCGCCTGTGAGGCGAGCGGTCGGGACCCGGCCGAGATCACTCTCGTCGCCGTGACCAAGACGTTCCCGGCGAGCGACGTCGGGGTGCTCGCCGATCTCGGCGTACATGACATTGGTGAGAGCCGTGCGCAGGAGGCTGGGAGGAAGGCTGCGGCGTGTGCCGGGCTGGACCTCACCTGGCACTTCGTCGGGCAGCTGCAGACGAACAAGGTACGCGCGGTGGTCCGGTTCGCCTCGGTCGTCCACTCCGTCGATCGGTTGCCGCTCGTCCGGGTCCTTGCCCGCGAGGTCGCCGAGCTGAGCGAGCCGCTCCGCTGTCTCGTGCAGGTACGCCTGGATCCGGTACACGGCCGCGGGGGTGCCGATCCCAGCCGGGTCATGTCCGTCGCCGACGCGGTGGCCGAGACTCCTGGGCTCGACCTTGGCGGCGTGATGGCGGTGGCGCCGCTGCACGCGGACCCCGCACCCGCCTTTGCCAGGCTGGCCGACGTCGCCGCCGGCGTCCGCGCCCGACACGCCGGCGCGACCTGGATATCGGCGGGCATGAGTGACGACCTCGAGGCTGCGATCCACTGCGGCGCGACACACGTACGCGTAGGCCGCGGGTTACTAGGTGTGCGGCCCACGAACGGGTAGCGTCAACGCGGACGGAGCCCGATGGTTCGACCCGTCGCAGCTACCAACCGTCGTTGGCGAAAGCAGAAGGCGAGAGGTCAGATGGCCGGCGCGATGCGCAAAGTCGCGGTGTACCTCGGTCTCGTGGAAGACCAGGCCCGCTACGAGGACGACTATGACCCTGCCTACGAGGGCGACTACGACGCGGACGAACGCGACGGGCGCCCGCGCGAATCGCCGGCGGTCTCGGACGACAACACCGGCAACGTAGCTCCCTTCCCTGAGCGTCGTCGGATGCAGGCGGCGGCCGAGGTGCCTTCGTCGCGGATCACCACCCTGCACCCACGCACGTACAACGACGCGAGGCTCATCGGCGAACACTTCCGCGACGGCACCCCGGTCATCATGAACCTCACCGGGATGGACGACTCAGACGCCAAGCGGCTGGTCGACTTCGCGGCCGGTCTGATCTTCGGCCTTCGGGGGAGTATCGAGCGGGTGACGGCGAAGGTCTTCCTGCTGTCGCCGGCCAACGTCAAGGTCCGCGCCGAGGACAAGGAGCGGATGGCCGAGGCGGGGTTCTTCAACCAGAGCTAGTCGCTTCACAGGTTCATGCGATCAATCCATCGAACCCCGACCGGGGTACCGTCCGGTTGGTGTGTTGGCTGCGCCGACCGCGACCGTGCGCGCGGGGATAGGGTCGAAGCCTCACGCTCAGGCCACCCCGAGGAGTGATGGTGCAGATCTTGGGCCAGTTGATCTTCGTACTTCTGTGGATCTTCCTGGTTTTGTTGTTCGTGCGGTTGGTGGTGGATTGGGTGCAGTTCTTCGCCCGGTCCTGGGAGCCGAGCGGCATTCTGCTGGTCGTGCTCGAAGGGGTCTACACCGCGACCGATCCGCCCTTGAAGGCGCTGCGCCGGGTCATCCCGCCGCTCCGTCTCGGCGGATTCGCTCTCGACTTGTCATTTCTGTTGCTCATTGTCATCATCTACGTACTCCAAGCATTGGTCGTAGCGATCTTCGGCCTGTAAACCGAATCCGCGCCAATGTGGAGCCCCCTCCGTGTTTGTCATCCAAACCGGGTACGGTTGCTCCGAACTACGTTGTCGAGATCCTGCGAGCCTGAGGTGAGGTCATGCCGTTGACACCCGAGGACGTGCGCAATAAGCGCTTCACGCCCGTCCGCTTGCGGGAGGGCTACGACATGGGGGAGGTCGACCAGTTCCTCGATGAGGTCGAGTCGGAGCTCGAGCGGCTCAACCACGAAAACGAGGATCTGCGACAAAAGCTCGCCGCAGCTCAGCGTGGCGACGGAGGCGTGGGTTACGCCAAGCCGGTGCCCGAGCAGCACGAGCCGGTGCACCCGGCGGTGCGCCAGCCGCAGGCCGGTCCGTCCAGTGTCGCCGAGGCTTCGACGGCAGCCGCGCGGCTGCTGGAGATCGCCACCCAGAACGCCGACCAGCTGGTAGCTGAGAGCAAGGAACAGGCCAACCGGGTCCTGTCCGACGCCCGTGCACGGGCCGAGCGGCTCGAGAACGAGGCTCGTGGCCTGGCCAGCAGGCTCGAGTCCGAGGCGCGCGGCAAGTCCGAGCAGCTCGAGCGGGAGACCAACGACAAGCGCAGCCAGCTCTTCGGCCAGCTCGACAAGGAGAAGGCCAGGCTGCAGCGCGAGGTCGACGAGCTGCGCAGCTACGAGCGGCAGTACCGCAGTCGACTCAAGGCCTACTTCGAGAGCCAGCTCCGCCTCCTGGCGGGTCAGGGCAGCATCGAGAACGGTCTGGCGCCAACGGCGGAGTCCAACGGTCCACGTCCGCTCAGTTCCCACAAGCCGGCGGCCATGGCCGCTGGTGGCGAGCGGATGGAGCGTGGTGAGCGGGTCGGATCCGGTTCCTCGACCCCCCGCCTGAACGCCCTGCTGGAAGACGACGACGAGTCCTCGCTCTGATCAGGCTGACACCGGCCGGTGCGCCCTCCTCTGAAGGGTTCACCGGCCGGTTCTGCTTGTCTGAGCTCAGACCTTCCTGAACCAGAACGCGAGCCCCAGGCCGTCCGCTTCGCCGGGGTGGAGGGCCGGGTCGTCGCCTGACGGTTTCGCCTCGTAGATCTCCGCGGCCAACACCTCGTCGGCGACGAACGTCTCATGCTCCCGCAGCGCCGTGGCCGTGTCGGCATCCGAGGCCGACCACCACAGCGCCACCCGGTCGCTCACAGCCAGGCCGGCGTTCTTGCGCGACTCCTGGACCTGGCGTACGGCCTCGCGCGCGAGGCCGGCCCGGCGAAGCTCGTCGGTCACGGTGAGGTCGAGCGCGACCGTTTCGCCGTGGCCGTTGGCCACCGCCCAGCCGGCGCGGGGCCGCTCCGACGTCACGACCTCGTCCATTTCGAGCGTCACCGTCTTGCCGTCCACCACGACGCTCGCACGACCCGCGTCGCGCAGGTCAGCGACGAGTTGCTCGGCGTCGGCGGCGGTGAGCGCGGCGGCGACGGTCGGCGTCCGCGCTCCGAACCGCTTGCCGAGCGTCCTGAAGTTCGGCTTCACGGAATGCTCGACCAGTGCAGGGGATGCCTCCGAGAGCGCCTGCAGGTCGAGGACGTTGAGCTCCTCGGCTACCTCGCGACGCAGGTCGTCGGGCAGGTCGACCCAGCCGGCCGCACCTACGACCGCGCGGCGCAGCGGCTGCCTGGTCCGGACCCCGGCCTCGCCGCGCGCGGCCCGGCCGAGCTCGACCACGCGGCGGGCCAGGGCCATCTGCTCGGCGAGTTCGTCGTCGACCAGCCCCTGATCTGGCGCCGGCCACGAGGCGAGGTGCACCGACTCCGGCGCGCCCGGCGTGACCGGGCGGACCAGCCGCTGCCAGACGTACTCGGTGACGAACGGCGTCAGCGGGGCCATCACTGTGGTGAGCAGCCCCAGCGTCTCGTGCAGAGTCGCGAACGCGGCTGGATCACCTGACCAGAAGCGCCGTCGCGACCGGCGTACGTACCAGTTGGACAGGTCGTCGACGAACTGACCGAGCAGCTGGCCGATCCGCTGGGTGTCGAAGCGCATGAACGCAAGGTCGACCGCGGCCACCAGCCGTTGCGTCTCCGACCGCAGCCATCGATCGAGGATGGAGGCACTGTGAGGATCGGTGTCGTCCGGCGTCCAACCGGCGAGCCCGGCGTAGAGGGTCTGGAACGAGACCGTGTTCCAGTACGTGAGGAGGACCTTGCGGACCACCTCCTGGATCGCGGCGTCGCCGACCCGGCGCGCCGACCACGCTGAGCCAGAACAGGCCATGAACCACCGCACGGCATCGGCACCGTGCTGCTCCAGCAACGGGATCGGCTCCAGGACGTTGCCGAGGTGCTTGCTCATCTTCCGCCCGTCCTCGGCGAGGATGAGCCCGAGGCAGACGACGGTTTCGTACGACGACCGGTCGAATACCAGCGTGCCCACGGCCATCAGCGAGTAGAACCAACCACGGGTCTGGTCGATCGCCTCGCAGATGAACTGTGCCGGATAGGCGTTTTCGAACCGCTCCCGTGATCCGGGTAGGTGCGGGTATCCCCACTGGGCGAACGGCATCGCGCCCGAGTCGTACCACGCATCGATCACCTCTGGCACGCGTGCGGCTGTCCCGCCGCACTGGGTGGAGGCGGCTGCCGCGCCGACCGTGCCGCTGACTGGGCCATCGACTGGGCCGCCGACTGGGCTGCCGACTGGGCCGCCGACTGGGCTGCCGACTGGGCTGCCGACTGGGCTGCCGACTGGGCCATCGACTGGATGCCGGCACCCGAACGTGACCTCGTCGACGAACGGGCGGTGTGGGTCGAGGTCGGCGAGGTCGCGCCCAGCCAGCGTGCCGAGCTCGGCGAGCGAACTCACGCAGGTCTGGTGCCCCTTCGGGCAGATCCAGATCGGCAACGGCGTGCCCCAGTAGCGGTTCCGCGACAGTGCCCAGTCGACGTTGCCCCGCAGCCACTCGCCGTACCGGCCGTCCTTGATCGTGGCGGGGTACCAGTTGGTGCGTGCGTTTTCGGCGAGAAGCTTGTCCTTGATCTCGGTCGTACGAATGAACCACGACGGCACGGCGTAATAGAGCAACGGCGTGTGACACCGCCAGCAGTGCGGATAGCTGTGCTCGTAGGTCTCCTGCCGGAACAGTCGTCCGCGGGCATCGAGGTCGGCGACCAGTGTCGGGTCTGCCGCCTTGAAGAACGCGCCGCCGACGAGAGGGACGTCAGGGACGAAGGTGCCGTCGGCCAGGATCGGGTTGACGACAGGAAGCCCGTACGCCTTCGCCACGCGGTAGTCGTCCGCGCCGAACGCGGGTGCCTGGTGGACCAGACCCGTGCCGTCCTCGATCGAGACGTAAGTGTCGGTCACCACGTAGCCGGCGGCCGGCGGGTCGGGTTGTGTGTCGGTGCCGCTCGTCGGACCGGAGTCGGACTCGGACAGGTCGAAGGGCCGGTCGTAGGTCCACCGCTCCATGTCGGAGCCCTTGTACCTCTCCGCGACCCGCCAGCCCTCACCGAGCACGTGGAGGAGCGACTCGGCGACGACCAGGGTCTCGCTCCCGTCGGTGGCCGCAACGTAGTCGACGTCGGGATGGACCGCGACGGCGGTGTTGGAGACGAGGGTCCAGGGTGTGGTGGTCCAGACGAGCAGCGCGGCAGGGGTGCCATCCGCCCGGTCCTCATCGGCTCGGCCCTCATCGGCTCGGCCAGTCTCGGCCAGGGGGCCGGAGGTGAGAGGGAAGCGGACGAAGACCGAGGGGTCCGCGACCGTCTCGTAGACGTCGGGCTGCCCGAGCTCGTGGTCGGACAGTGGCGTGCCGCAGCGGGCGCAGTACGGGCTGATGCGGAGATCGCGGACCAGCAGGCCCTTGTCGAAGACCTGGCGAAGGGACCACCAGACGCTCTCGACGTACGACGGATCCATGGTGCGGTAGGCCTGGGACATGTCGACCCAGTAGCCCATCCGTTCGGTGAGCTCGGTGAATGCACCGACATGGCGTTCGACCGACTCGCGGCAGGCGGCGTTGAACGCGGCGATGCCGTAGCTCTCGATCTGGTCCTTGCCCGAGATACCGAGTTCCTGCTCGACTGCCACTTCGACCGGCAGGCCGTGGCAGTCCCAACCAGCCCTGCGGTCTACGTGGCGGCCCTGCATGGTCTGGAAGCGGGGAAAGACGTCCTTGAAGACCCGTGCTTCCACGTGATGGGCGCCGGGCATGCCGTTGGCGGTTGGGGGGCCCTCGTAGAAGGTCCACGGTGGCTGATATGCCGTCTTTGCCAACGTCTTGTCGAAGATGTGGTGTTCGTGCCAGTACGCGAGAATCTCGCGGTCGAGGTCCGGCAGGACGATATGTGGTTCGACGTGTAGATAGCCGGCCTTGTCACTCATGCTCACGCTGGCTCCGGTCTGAGGGAATGCTCCTTCGAGTGCGCCATCCTAAGGCGGCCGCTCGCCCTGACCCGCGGTCGCCGGCCCAGGCGGGGTTGGCTGGGTGGGTGCACACTGTGTGGGTGGACGCGCCGATCCGAGTCGCGGTCCGGGTCCGCCCGGGAGCCCGCCACACTCGCGTCGGAGGCGGTTACGACGGCAGGCTCGGTAGAGCGCTCGTCGTGGCGGTGAGTGCCCCGCCGGTCGACGGGCGGGCGACCGAGGCAGTGTCGAGGGCTCTGGCGGAGGCGTTCGGTGTCCCGGCGCGGCTGGTCTCGTTGGTTTCCGGGGCGCGGAGCCGGGACAAGATCTTTCAGGTGATCGGCCCAGGCGTCCGGGTACGACTGGCGGAGCTGCTCGCCGACGGATGACAGCACCGACAGGTGGCCAGCGGCCACGTCGACGTGGACCGGAGGTACACACATGGTCGAGCACGCAGGCCGGGTGAGGCGGGCGCGGGCGGTCGCGACCAGTGCGCCGTCACGCGGTTCGCGAGCGACGGGACCGGTAGCCAAGAAGGGCGCGGCGAAGAAGGCGGCTCCCGGTAAGAAGGCCGCCCCAGCCACGAAGGGCGCAGCCAAGAAGGCTGCCCCGACCAAGAAGAAGGCCGCGACCAACAAGGCCGCGGCCAAGAAGGCGGCCCCGACCAAGAAGGCGGCCTCGACCAAGAAGGCGGCCTCGACTGAGAAGGCGGCCCCTGCCAAGAAGGGCGCAGCCAAGAAGGGCGCAGCCAAGAAGGCGGGCCCGACCAAGAAGGCCGCCCCAGCTAAGAAGGCGGCACCCGCCAACAAGGACTCGGCCAAGAAGGCGGCTCCCGGTAAGAAGACGGCCCCAGCCGAGAGGGACGCGGCCAAGAAGGCTCCAACAAAGAAGGCTCCAGCCAAGAAGGCTGCAGCCAAGAAAGCTCCGACGAAGAAGGCAGCTCCAGGCGACAGGTCGGTGCCGTCCGGAGGTCCCGCCGCAGCGCCCGAACCCGGACCGCCGGGCGACCTCGCCTCCCGCGCCCCCAGCCTCGTGGTGGGTGAGGGGGAGGACCCCTGGTCGCAGGCGGAGCTCGAAGACGTCTGCAGCGAGCTGGAGGCCGAGGCGGAGCGTCTCGGTGACGAACTCAGCTCCGCCGCCCTGGAGTTGGCCGACCTGCTCCGTGACAGTGGTGACGGAGCTGGCGACGACCAGGCCGACGCCGGCTCGAAGACGTTCGAGCGCGAACATGAGATCTCGCTGGCCAACAACACCCGCGACATGCTCGCGCAGACGAAGCGGGCGCTGGCCAGCATCGCCAACGGCACGTACGGCGTATGCGAGGGGTGCGGCCAGCCGATCGGGAAGGCTCGGCTGCTCGCTTTCCCTCGTGCGACACTGTGCGTGTCATGCAAACAGAGGGAAGAGCGTCGCTGAACGACGCCAACGAAGCGCCCCAGGATGCTGGGGCGGACAAGCCGGGCCGTCGACGCCTGATCGTCCTCTTTGCGGGGGTAGCGCTCCTCGTCCTCGTCCTCGACGTGACGAGCAAGATCGCCGCCGTGGCCTTCCTTTCCGATCGGGAACCCATACCGCTGCTCGGCGGGCTGTTGACGCTGCGGCTGATCCGCAATCCCGGTGCGGCGTTCGGGCTGGCCGAGGGGTTCACGGTCGTGCTGTCGCTCATCGCGCTCACCGTCGTCGTAGTCGTGATCCGGTTGTCGCGGAAGCTCGCGAGTACGCCGTGGGCGGTGGCGTTCGGGCTGCTTGTCGGCGGCGCACTCGGCAACTTCTCCGACCGGATCTTCCGCGAGCCCGGCGTCTTCCGAGGTCACGTGGTCGACTTCCTGCAGCTTCCCAACTGGCCGATCTTCAACGTCGCCGACGCTTCGATCGACACCGCCGCGGTGATGATCATCATCCTCGCCCTGCTCGGCAGGCGATGGGACGGCACGGTTGATTCCAGGCCGCGCAAGTCGGCAGACGGCCAGCCGGTCGAGGGCGCAGCCGGTCGAGGGCAAGCCGATCGGTACGACCGAGTGAGCGCGTCGCCGCCGGCCGGAGACCGTAGGGGCCTCGCAGTACCCGACGGACTGGAGGGAGAGCGGCTCGACGCTGCCCTCGCCCGCCTGTTCGGCCTGTCCCGGACGAAGGCGGCCGAACTCGTCGAGCACGGCCAGGTCCGCCTCGACGGTGCATCGGCGCCGAAGTCCGAACGGGTCGCCGCGGGTGCCTGGCTGGAGGTTGAGCTCCCACGCCCGCAGGCACCGGTCGCTCCGACCCGGGTCGAGGGGATGCGGATCGTCCACGACGATGCCGACCTCGTGGTCGTCGACAAGCCGGTCGGGGTCGCTGCCCACCCGTCACCGGGCTGGCGCGGGCCGACCGTCGTCGGCCACCTCTCGGCGGCCGGCTTTCGGATCGCGACGTCCGGGGTCGCCGAACGCCAGGGAGTGGTCCACCGGCTCGACGTCGGGACGAGCGGCCTGATGGTCGTGGCCAAGTCCGAGCATGCCTACTCCGTCCTGAAACGCGCGTTCAAGGAACGAACGGTCGACAAGATCTACCACGCGCTCGCCCAGGGTCATCCCGACCCGTCCCGTGGCACGATCGACGCGCCCATCGACAGGCATCCCACCCACGACTACAAGTGGGCGGTGGTCGCTGGCGGGAAGCCCTCCGTGACCCATTACGAGACGCTCGAAGCGCTGCGCCATGCGTCCTTGCTGGAGGTCCGGTTGGAGACCGGGCGGACCCACCAGATCCGGGTCCACCTCAACGCCGTCCGGCACCCTTGCGTGGGCGACCTCACCTACGGCGCCGACCCGTCACTTGCCAGCCGGCTCGGCCTCACCAGACAGTGGCTCCACGCGGCCAGGCTCGGATTCGACCACCCGGACACCGGCAGATGGGTGGAGTTCAGCTCGCCCTATCCGGACGATCTGGACCACGCTCTCGAGCTGGCGCGGGCCGACTCCGAACGCGCGACCGGGTGAGCCGGATCCCGATTCGGGCGCGGTCGGCGGGGCGGCTTCGGACTGTCCATGGTCGGGCCTAGAGTCTGATCCCAGCCGATCAGGAGGCGCCTCTTTCTCATGCCCGACTCCTTCGTGCACCTTCACGTTCACACCGAATACTCCATGCTCGACGGCGCGGCCAAGCTCAAGGACCTGTTCGCCGAGGCGGAGCGGTTGGAGATGCCCGCGGTCGCGATCACCGACCACGGCAACCTGCACGGGGCGTACGACTTCTTCAACCGGGCGCGGGCCGCCGGCATCACGCCGATCATCGGTCTGGAGGCCTACGTCGCACCGGAGTCGCGTTTCCACAAGGCGCCGGTCCGATGGGGTGGCCAGCACCAGAAGGACGACGACGTCTCCGGCGCCGGGGCGTTCACCCACATGACGATCTGGGCCAGGAACGTCGAAGGGCTGCACAACCTGTTCAAGCTGCAGACCCGGTCCTCGATGGAGGGCTTCTTCCGCAAGCCTCGGATCGACCGGGAGCTGCTGGCGGACTATTCGGCGGGCCTGATGGCGTCCACCGGGTGCCCCGGCGGCGAGGTCTCGACCAAGATCCGGCTCGGCCAGGAGCGGGAGGCGCTGCAGGCCGCGGCCGACTTCCGCGACATCTTCGGGCAGGACAACTTCTTCGTCGAGCTGATGGACCACGGCATCGAGATCGACAAGCGCGCGCGGGCGGGCCTGGAGAAGATCGCCGGTGAGCTCGGTCTGTCCTACGTCGTCACCAACGACTCCCACTACACCTACGAGCACGAGTCGACCGCACACGCGGCACTGCTCTGCGTCCAGACGGCGTCGACACTGGCCGCGCCCACGTTCCAGTTCGAGGGTTCGGGCTACTTCCTCAAGTCCGCCGATGAGATGCGGGCGCTGGACAGTTCGGAGGCCTGGCAGGCCGGCTGCCGTACGACCCTCGCCATCGCCGAGCGGGTCGACACCACCGGGATGTTCGCCACCCGCAACCTGATGCCGCGTTTCGACGTGCCGGAGGGGCACACCGAGGAGTCATGGTTCCGGGACGAGGTGTGGCGGGGAATGGACCATCGCTTCCCCGACGGCTACAGCGACGAGCACAAGCGCCAGGCCGACTACGAGCTCGGCGTCATCCTGCAGATGGGATTCGCGTCCTACTTCCTGGTCGTCGCCGACTTCATCATGTGGGCGAAGCAGAACGGCATCGCGGTCGGGTTGGGACGTGGTTCCGGCGCGGCGAGCATCGTGGCCTACGCGCTCGGCATCACCGGACTCGACCCGCTCCAGCACGGGCTGATCTTCGAGCGGTTCCTCAACCCCGAACGCGTGTCGATGCCCGACTTCGACATCGACTTCGACGAGCGTCGGCGGGGCGAGGTCATCCGCTACGTCACCGACAAGTACGGCGAGGACAAGGTCGCGCAGATCGCCACGTTCGGCACGATCAAGGCCAAGGCGGCGATCAAGGACGCGTCCCGGGTGCTCGGCTATCCCTATGCGATGGGCGACAAGATCACCAAGGCGATGCCGCCCGCGGTGATGGGGAAGGACGTCCCGCTCTCCGGCATCTTCGACGAGAAGCACCCGCGCTACTCCGAGGCCGGCGAGATCCGTGGGCTCTACGAGCAGGACCCCGACGTCAAGAAGGTCATCGACACCGCCCGCGGGCTCGAGGGTCTGATCCGGCAGACCGGCGTGCACGCGGCCGGCGTGATCATGTCCGCCGAGCCTCTCGCCGAGCATGTCCCGCTGATGAGGCGCGAGGCGGACGGCGCGATCATCACGCAGTTCGACTACCCGACCTGCGAGACGCTCGGCCTGCTCAAGATGGACTTCCTGGGCCTGCGCAACCTCACGATCCTTGACGACGCCGTCCGCAACATCGAGCTCAGCCAGGGTCAGAAGATCGACCTGATGGAGCTGCCCTTGGACGACAAGCCGACCTACGAGCTGCTCTCGCGTGGCGACACGTTGGGTGTTTTCCAGCTCGATGGCGGCCCGATGCGGGCGCTGCTGCGGCTGATGAAACCGGACAACTTCGAGGACATCTCCGCGGTCATCGCTCTCTACCGGCCGGGTCCGATGGGGGCGAACGCCCACACCAACTACGCTCTGCGCAAGAACGGCCAGCAGGAGATCATTCCGATCCACCCCGAACTCAAGGAAGCGTCGGAGGAGATCCTCGGACCTACGTACGGCCTGATCGTCTACCAGGAGCAGGTGCAGCGGCTGGCGCAGAAGCTCGCCGGCTACAGCCTCGGACAGGCGGACCTGCTCCGCAGCGCGATGGGCAAGAAGAAGAAGGAAGTCCTCGACCGCGAGATCGTGCCGTTCAGCGAGGGCATGCGCGCCAACGGCTACTCCGACCACGCGGTGAAGACGCTATGGGACATCCTCGTCCCCTTCTCGTCCTACGCGTTCAACAAGCCGCACACCGCCGCGTACGGGATGTTGGCGTACTGGACCGCCTACCTCAAGGCCCACTTCCCGGCCGAGTACATGGCCGCACTCCTCACCAGCGTCCAGGACGACAAGGACAAGATGGCGGTCTACCTCAACGAGTGCCGCCGCGCCGGGATCAAGGTGCTACCGCCTGACGTCAACGAGTCCGCGTCCAACTTCACGCCGATCGGCACCGACATCCGGTTCGGGCTGACCGCGATCCGCAACGTCGGCACCAACGTGGTCGAGGCAATTGTGGCTGCTCGGGAGGCGAAGGGTCGGTTCACCGACGCCGGCGACTTCATGGCGAAGGTTCCCGCCAGCGTGTGCAACAAGCGGGTGATCGAGTCGCTGGCGAAGTCCGGCGCGTTCGACTCCCTCGCCCACCGGCGCCGCGCCCTCGTCCAGTGGCACGAGGACGCGGTCGACTTCTTCGTCGACCAGAAGCGCCAGGAGGCGATCGGACAGGACTCGCTGTTCGGGTTCGGCGGAGACGACAGCTTCGACGAGGCGTTGATGGCTCCGCAGGTCCCCGACATCGGTGAGTGGGACAAACAGACGCTCCTCGCGCACGAGCGGGAGATGCTCGGGCTGTACGTGTCCGACCATCCGCTGTTCGGCATCGAACACGTCCTGGCCAACGCCAGCGACTGCACGGTCGGCTCCCTGCTGACCGACGAGGAACGGCCGGACGGCTCTATCGTCACCGTCGGCGGCCTGATCACCGGCATCGCGCGCAAGATGACCAAGCGGGGCGATCCGTGGGCAGTCGTCACTCTGGAGGATCTCGAAGGCGGGATCGACGTGATGTTCTTCCCGTCGACCTACCAGCTCACCGCGCTCCAGCTGACCGAGGACGCTGTCGTGGTCATCAAGGGCCGGCTCGACCGGCGCGACGACATACCGCAGCTGATCGCGATGGAGATGTCGGTCCCGGACGTGTCCGACCAGCAGTCCGGTCCGGTGGCCATCGCGCTGGCTCGCGAACGCTGCACGCCTCCGGTCGTCGACAAGCTGAAGGAGATCTTCGCCACCCACCCGGGCATGACCCATGTGCACCTGCACCTGCGTTCGGAGTCCAAGACGCTGGTCATGCGGCTCGAGGACCGGTGGCGGGTGACCCCGTCGACGGCCCTGATGGGGGATCTGAAGGCGCTGCTGGGTCCGGGCTGCGTACGTTCGTGAACGGCAGTCCGCGCTGCTCGGGTTGCGCGTAGGATCTGGCCCGGTGACCACAGGGAACCCGCCCGACGAGGCGACGCCGGCCGCCTTCGCGGGCAACAGCGACGGTCCGGGTCACGGGCACCCGACCCCCGACCAACCAGGCCGACCAGGCCGGGCGTTCGTTGTGATCGTCGTCGTGCTCGCCGTCGCCGGCGCCGCGATCGGGGTCGCCTGGGCGGCGTTGGCGCCGACGGTCCAGATGGCGATGACACAGCTGGGGCCTATCCCTCTCACCGAACTCGACGCCAGCAATGTGGTGTCGATGGACTCGTGGTACGCCGTTCTGGGTGGAGGCGCCGGCTTGGTGCTGGGAGCGATCCTCGCCACGATGTTCCTGCGGCAGGGTGTGGCGATGGTGGTCGCGCTCGTGGTGGGTGCCTTGTTGGCCGCCGTGCTGTCGTACGCGACCGGAAGCCTCGCCGCGAACGGGGAGATCGTGCTGTTCTGGCGTCCCGATGCGCCACTCGACACGATCCTCACGGCGCCGCTGACCCTGCATGCCTACGGCTACCTCCTGGTCTGGCCGGTGGCTGTGCTCGCACCCGTCGTCCCTCTCGCCTGGTTGGGGCCGGCCGACGAACGCCGCGGCTTCGGTGGGTCTGAGGTCGCGGATGCGGGGCCTGACCTGCCGCGTTTCGGTGGGGGACACGTCGCCGATGCAGGGCCGGACGAGGCGCGTTTCGTCGGGCCTGAACACCTCGGCACCCGAAGTGGCGAGCCCAATATCCACAGGGGCCCTGGGCCGGCCACGGGAACCGGGCCAACCGTGGTCTAATTTCCTACCGATCCTCATCCGTGCCGCTTCGGGGGTGTCCACCTTGACCCATGACCACACGCCTCATGAGCCTGGCCGGCCCGGCTACACGCCGCCGGGTGGACCGGGCGGGCCCGATCCCGGCCAGCCGGCCTACGGCCAGCCGCCGGGCCACCAACCGGGTCAGCCTGGTGGCGGTCGGGGCGGACAGCCCGGTCCATACGGTCAGCCACCTCACGGTGGTGCGCCGCAGGGGCAACCGCCTTACGGTCAGCCCCCGCAAGGCCAACCGCCGTATGCCTCGCCCGGTGGCGGAGGCCCCGCGCACGGATATCCAGGTGGACAGGGTCAGCCCCCGTCCGGCCCTTACCAGGGTGGACCTCCGTCGGGCTCACCCTGGGGACCGGGCGGCGCCTACAGCGCCGGACCAGGCGAGATCGCAGAGCCGAAGCGACGTGGGCCGCGGTGGCTCGCCGTTGCTTTGGCAGCGGTCCTGGTGGTCGCCGTCGGCGGCGGCGCATGGGCGTTCACCGCACTCCGTAGCAGTGGCCAGCAGCCCGAGCGGGTCCTGCCGGGCAACGCGATCGCCTATGTTCGCGTCGACCTCGACCCGTCGGCGAGCCAGAAGCTGGCCATTCTCGACTTCGCGCGGAAGTTCCCGGCGGCCAAAGAGCGGCTCGGCTCCGGCGACGACCTCCGCAAGTCGTTGTTCGAGGCCATGAGGGCAGATGACGACAGCCTGAAGAACGTCGACTACGACGCCGACATCGCACCGTGGCTGGGCGACCGGGCGGGTGTGGCGGCAGTGCCCGGCACCGACGGCAAGGAGCCGTCCGCGGTGGGTGCGGTCCAGGTGACGGACGAGGCGAAGGCCAAGGCCGGTGTGGAAAAGCTCAAGCCCAAGGACGACAAGACGGGTTACGCCTTCGTCGACGGCTACCTGATCATCGCCGACACCCAGACGGCTGCGGACCGCTACGCGGCTTCGGCGACCGAGAACCCCCTGGCCGACAACGAGCAGTTCAAGGACGACCTCGACGCGCTCGGAGAGAGTGGCGTGTTCTCGTTCTGGTTCGACTCGGCAAAGATGGCCGAGATGGCTGGTTCGCAGGGGGCGAGCCTGCCGCTCGGGCCGGGCCAGGCCTCTGGTCGGGTGGTGGGGGCGCTGAGCTTCGAGAGCGGTGCCGCCCAGCTGAAGGCCGTCGCCCGTGGCGCCGATCTTCCTACGTTCAGCAAGTCGGGCATCCGACTGGCCGAGCTTCCCGACTCAACTGTCGCCGGGCTGTCGGTGGCCGGAGCGGGACCGGCGTTCGAGAGTGCATGGCCGAAGCTGAAGCAGTTCGTGGAGCAGTTCGGCCAGGCTTCCCAACTCGACTCCTTCCTTCGCGCGGCTGACCAGCAGTTCGGGATCAAGCTGCCCGACGACCTGGTGACGCTGCTCGGCACCGACCTCACCTTCGCGGTCGACGAGGAGGGGCTGGCCGAAGCCGTTCAGGCAACCACGTCCGGCACCACGGGACCGGCACTCCCGCAGGCCGGGTTCCGATCCACGACCGACGTGGCCAAGGCGAAGGAGCTGCTCCCCAAGCTCGAGCAACTACTCGCGGCATCGGGCGCGCCGGTCGAGTTCGGCAAGGCGACCGGCTCTGACTCAGTGGCCATCGCCACCACGCAGGCCTACGCCGACAAGCTGGTCAAGGGCGGTGAACTCGGTAGCAGCGAGACGTTCAAGGCGGCGGTCGTGGACGCCGGTGAGGCGCAGTACGGCCTATTCCTCGACTTCGACAAGGTAGAGAAGCTCTACCCGTCGTCGGTGCCGGAGGAAGACCGGGCCAACCTCGCCGCCCTGAAGGCGATTGGGCTGTCGGGCACGACGTCCGAGGACGGCGGGACCTTCACCGTGCGGGTTCTCGTCAACTAGGCCGACCTGCGGGTACGGCATCGATCACACAAGCGGCTGTGGGGCGTGGCCCCACAGCCGCTTGGTCGTTCCTGTGACACTGTTCCCGACTCGATCCCTTGGGCCGGATCTGCACCGGTCTGTCCAAAGTGGTTGGAGCGGCGCCAGCGCACCCCCTTAGACTCGATGGGGTGATCCGCCGTATCGACCTCCGGGGCCGGCTTGCCCGTGGCGAGCAGCCCGACTACCGCGCCCTGGTTCCACGCGCCGAGTTCGACGTCGAGGCAGCCATCGACGAGGTCCGTCCCGCCATCGCCGACGTGCGCCATCGTGGAACAGCCGCGCTCCTGGACATCGCGAGTCTCGACGGCGTCGAGGTCACCGACCTGCGGGTCCCTCCGTCGGCACTCAAGGCCGCGCTCAGCCAACTGGCGCCCGACCTACGGGCGGCATTCGAGGAGTCGATCAGACGGCTCCGGGTGGTGAGCGAGGCCGAGCGTGAGCAGGACCCCACCATCGAGGTCGTACCGGGCGGCCGGGTCACCCAGCGGCTCGTCCCGTACCGGCGGGTCGGTCTCTACATTCCGGGCGGGATCGCCCCACTGGCGTCCACCGTCGTCATGAACGTCGTTCCGGCACAGGTGGCCGGCGTGGAGTCGATCGCTGTCGCCTCACCGGCGCAGAAGGAGTTCGGTGGGCTTCCGCACCCGACGATCATGGCGGTGTGTGCCCTGCTCGGCATCGAGGAGGTCTATGCCATCGGCGGCGTGGGCGCCGTCGCGATGTTCGCCTACGGGACCGAAGACTGTGAGCGGGTCGACTTCGTCGCCGGCCCAGGCCGCATCACGACCGTCGCGACCAAGCGACTCCTGAAAGGGATCGTCGGCATCGACTCCGAGGCCGGACCGACCGAGATCGCGATCCTCGCCGACGACAGCGCCGATCCCGCCTACGTCGCCGCCGACCTGATCAGCCAAGCCGAGCACGACCCGATGGCGGCGAGCGTGCTGGTGACCCCCAGCGAGTCGCTCGCTACCGACACCGAACGCGAACTCGAGCGCCAGATCCCGCTGACCAAGCACGCCCAACGAATCCTCGCGGCACTGTCCGGCGAGCAGTCCGGGATCGTTCTCGTGGACGACCTGGACCAGGGGCTTGCTGTGGTCGATGCCTACGCGGCCGAGCACCTGGAGATCCACACCGTGGATGCGGAGTGGTGGGCTGGGCGGGTGCGGAACGCCGGTGCGATCTTCGTCGGACCCTGGGCGCCGGTCTCGCTCGGCGACTATTGCGCCGGATCCAACCACGTACTGCCGACCGGCGGCTGCGCCTGTCACTCCTCGGGCCTTTCCGTCCGTAGCTATCTCAAAGCGGTGCACATGGTTTCGTACGACCGGCGTGCACTCCACGACGTCGCCCAGCACGTCGTGACGCTGGCCGAGGCGGAGGACCTGCCCGCCCACGGGGCGGCCGTCCAGGCCCGGTTCGCCGACCATCACGATGGGTAGCCTGATGGCCCACGACGCCGGCGGCTCCAGCCCGGCCGGCGGGGTTCGGCCGCGGTGAGACAGACCGGCGGACTTGGTTATCAGCAACGCAGAGCATGAAACGAGTTCCTATGAACACACCGGTGAACGACCGGCACCAACCCGTCCCTTCGAACACCGACGCGGAGCTGAGCAGTCTCGCGTTGGCGGCTGCCCAGGCAGGGGCGCACGCGATCCTGCGGGTGTTGCGGACGGGCGACCTACAGGTGGAGACCAAGTCGCACTCGGCAGATTTCGTGACGACCGCCGACAAGGCGGCAGAGGCCGCCATTCTTCGCATCGTGCGGGCAGTCCGGCCGCGGGACGCGGTGCTCGCCGAGGAGTCGGGTGTGCATGCGGGCGACAGCGGGATCCGGTGGCTCGTCGATCCGCTCGACGGCACGATGAACTTCGTCCACCGTCGCCGCGACTATGCCGTGTCTGTCGGTGTCGAGCGCGAAGGAAGGATGGTCGCGGGCGCCATCGTCCGGCCAGCGGACGGGGAGTGGGCCGCCGCCGGGGGTGCAGAGGTCCTGGGACGCGATCTCACTCCCAAGGTGTCCGACACCGCAGACCTGTCGGATGCACTTGTAGGGATCGGTCTGCCCAGTCCGTTGGACCAGCGGATCCGGGTGAACGAGTTCGTGGGGGAGCTCATCCTCCACTCCCGTGACTACCGCCGCAGCGGATCGTCGGCGTGTGAGCTACTGTCGGTCGCCCTGGGCGCACAGGAGGGTTACCTCGGCTTCGGCGTCAATCTGTGGGACGTCGCCGCCGGGATCGCCCTGGTCGAAGGCGCCGGCGGCAGCTGCCAGTGGGTCACGACGGAGAGTGGTCTCGAGGCGCTGGTTGCCGGCACCCCACAGGTGACGCAGGCACTCGTCGGCATGGTGAAGGTGATCTGAGAGATGGGTCAGACGTTGGCGGATCTGCCCCTCCGCGAGGAGTTGCGGGGGGAGGAGCCGTACGGCGCACCTCAGATCGACGTCCCGGTGCTGCTCAACGTCAACGAGAACCCCTACCCGCCCTCGGAGGCCGTGGTCGCGGACATCGCGGCAGCCGTCGCCGAAGCCGCACGCGGGTTGAACCGCTACCCCGACCGGGAAGCGACAGACCTGCGGACCGACCTGGCGGCCTACCTCGGTCACGGTCTGACGCCGGCGCAGGTGTGGGCGGCCAACGGCTCCAACGAGGTGATGCTGCAGATCCTGCAGGCCTTCGGCGGACCCGGCCGGCTGGCCCTGTCGTTCGCACCGACGTACTCCATGTATCCCGAGTACGCCCGCGACAGCTGCACGGGCTGGCTCACCGGTCGCCGCGCGGACGACTTCACCCTCGACCCCGCGCACGTCCTCCAGCAGATCGGCACACACCAGCCGTCGGTGGTGCTGCTGGCCTCGCCCAACAACCCCACCGGCACGGCGTTGCCGCTCGACCTGATCGAGGCTGCCTGTGACGCGGCGCCCGGTGTCGTGGTGGTCGACGAGGCGTACGCGGAGTTCCGGCGGGCCGGTACGCCGAGTGCGCTGAGCCTGCTGCCAGCCCATCCGAGGCTGATCGTGACCCGCACGATGTCGAAGGCGTTCGCGTTCGCCGGTGGCCGCCTTGGTTATCTCGCCGCCGATCCCGCAGTCGTCGACGCGCTTCGCATCGTGCGGCTGCCGTACCATCTGTCCGCCGTCACGCAGGCGGTCGCCCGGGCGGCTCTTCGGCACGCCGACGAGCTGCTGGCCCGGGTGGAGGAGCTGCGGTCCCGGCGCGACGAGACGGTCGAGTGGCTGCGCGCCAAGGGCCTCACCGCAGCCGACACCGACGCCAACTTTGTGCTGTTCGGTACGTTCGCCGACCGGCACGCGGTCTGGCAGGGGCTGCTGGACAGAGGTGTGCTGATCCGCGAGACCGGGCCGGACGGCTGGCTGCGCGTCTCGATCGGCACGGCGGCGGAGATGGCCAGCTTCCGGACGGCGTTGGAGGAGGTGCTCGACCAGTGAACCGGACGGCACGGATCGAGCGCGAGACCAAGGAGAGCAAGGTCGTCGTCGAGCTCGACCTCGACGGGACCGGCCGCGTCGATGTCTCGACCGGGGTTCCCTTCTACGACCACATGCTCGACCAGCTCGGCAGGCATGGACTCTTCGACCTCACCGTCCGCGCGCAAGGTGACGTTGACGTCGACGTCCACCACACCGTCGAGGACACCGCGATCACAGTGGGCCAGGCGTTCCGACAGGCGCTCGGCGACAAGCGGGGGATCCGCAGGTTCGCCGACGCGACCGTGCCGTTGGACGAGGCGCTGGTCCAGGTCGTCGTCGACGTTGCCGGTCGCCCGTACTGTGTCCACACCGGTGAGCCGGAGGGGCAGGCGTACGCGATGATCGGCGGCCACTTCACCGGCTCGTTGACCCGGCACATCCTGGAGTCGTTGGCCTTCCACGCGGCGATCTGCCTGCACGTACGAGTCCTGGCCGGCCGCGATCCCCACCACATCGTCGAGGCACAGTTCAAGGGACTGGCCCGCGCGCTGCGCGACGCGGTGGCGCTCGACCCACGCGAGACCGGGGTGCCCAGCACCAAGGGGGCGCTGTAGTGCAGTACGTCTTCTTCGCCCTGGCCGGGTTGCTGGTCGGCGGGGTGATCGCGACCCGGCAGCAGAAGCGCCCGGTCTGGGTTTCGCTGGTGTTCGCCGTGCTCGCCGCCGTGTTCTTGTGGTTCGGTCTGGCGGCGACGCGATGAGTGGCTCTCCGTCGGTGGTCGTCCTCGACTACGGGTCAGGCAACCTCCGCTCCGCCGAACGCGCACTCGCCCGCGTGGGTGCCAATGTCGAGGTGAGCGCCGACTACGCCGCCGCGGCCGCCGCGGACGGGCTGGTGGTGCCCGGTGTCGGCGCCTTCGCCGCCTGCATGAGCGGACTGCGTTCGGTGCGTGGCGACCAGCTGATCGGGCGCCGGCTCGCCGGCGGCCGGCCGGTGCTCGGCATCTGCGTCGGCATGCAGATCCTCTTCGACCGGGGCGTCGAGCACGGGGTCGAGGCCGCCGGTTGCGGGGAGTGGCCGGGTCTCGTCGAACGCCTGAAGGCGCCGATCGTTCCCCACATGGGCTGGAACGTCGTCGAGGCACCCGCAGACTCGACGCTGTTCGCCGGTGTGCACGACGAACGGTTCTACTTCGTACACTCCTACGCCGTGCGGCACTGGGAGCTGCATGGCGGTGGCCCGTTCAAGGAACCAGTTGTCACGTGGACGCCGTACGACGGAGACCGGTTCGTGTCCGCGGCGGAGAACGGCCCGCTGAGCGCCACGCAGTTCCACCCGGAGAAGTCCGGTGACGCGGGTGCACACCTGCTCGCCAACTGGGTGCGGACCCTGCACTGATGCCGCGTGCGGCACGAGTCGCGAGGGGATGGGTCGTGACCATGGGCTGTGACGCATGAGTAAGGGTTGGGACGCATGAGTACCGAGCGCAGACGGCGCCGGGCTGAACGCGAACGCGCGAAGGCAGTAGCTGCCGCTGAACGCGAGCGCCTGGAACTGCGCGCACGGCGTCGCCGGCAGCGCATTGCCTCCCTGCGACGACTCCTGCCGCGCCGCACCCGGTGGGCGCGGTCGACCGGCCCGCTGGCGCGGCGGCGAAGAAGAGGGTACGCGGTTCTCATTGCGGCGTTCGTCGGCGTGCAGGCCGTTACCTGGGCACTCAGCACCGACTGGTATCTACGGCTCGGTGTCCTCCTGGTCTGTCTGTTGGTCTCGCCGGTCGTCGCGGGCCTGGTCGTCGCCAGGCCGCGTACGTGACGGCTCTCGGCCGGTGTTCCGGTGCTCCGAATTCAGGTGCTCGGCAAAGAACGCGAAGATTCGCCGCCACGCGTCGGCAGCCGACTCAGGCTCGTGGCCGAACCCGAGCCGGCGGGTGAGCGTGCGGACCGGAGCTGGCAGTCCCTGCTGGTTGAGGAAGCTGTGTCCGGCGTTGGGGTACGACGTGAAGTCGTGGGGGATGTCCAGCGCCTCCAGCGCCATCCGCAACCGCTCGGCGTGGGAGCGGAACGGCCGGTCCCGGCGGCCGTAGCTCGCGACGACCGGACAGCTTCCACGTAGTGCCTGGAGCGCGTCCTTGGGTACCGAGCCGTAGTTGATTGACGCCGCGGCGAAGTCGTAACGCGGTGCCGCCAGCAACGCGAATCCACCGCCGAGACAGAAGCCGGCCACGCCCACCCGGCCGGTGCAGTCCTCCCTGGCGGCGAGCCAGGACCGACACCCCTCGGTGGCCGCCGCCACGGGACCGGGGCGGAAGGACGTCACCTCGGCCATGGCTCGGCGTACGCACCGCAACGAGTAGACCGCGGGTGCGAGGGCGACATAACCCTCAGCGGCGAAGCGGTCGGCGACTCGCCGGATGTCGTCATTGAGACCGAACGCCTCGGGAAGAACCACGACGCCGGGCCAGCGGCCGGCACCCGGCGGGACGGCGATGTAAGCATGGAGGTCCTGGTCGGTCGCGGTCGCACGGACCGTGATGTCGGGCATGGACCCATCGAAGGCGTATGCCGGCCGATAATCCAGTAACTCGACGCCAACGTCCACGTCCGCACCCGGCGCGTCGTCGGGCCCGACATTGGCCGCCGGTAACCTCCCTGCTGATGAGCGAACTCGTACTTCTCCCCGCAGTCAACGTGGTCGGCGGTCAGGCGGTCCAGCTCGTGCAGGGTCTTGCCGGCTCCGGGGGCCAGTACGGCGACCCGCTGGAAGCGGCGCTGACCTGGCATCGAGCCGGCGGCGACTGGCTCCACCTCGTCGATCTCGACGCCGCATTCGGCCGCGGCGACAACCGGACACTGCTCACCGAGATCGTCCGAGCGGTCACCGACCGCGGCGTCAAGGTGGAGTTGTCAGGTGGCCTGCGAGACGACGACGCACTGCATTGGGCCATGAGCACCGGCTGCGCCCGGGTCAACCTGGGTACCGCCGCGCTGGAGAACCCCGACTGGTGTGCCAAGGCGATCGCGGACTTCGGCGACCGGGTGGCGGTGGGCCTCGACGTTCGCGGCCGGACGCTGGCGGCACGGGGCTGGACGCGGGAGGGCGGCGACCTGTTCGAGACGCTCGCCCGCCTCGACGCGGAGGGTTGCGCGCGGTACGTGGTGACCGACGTGAACAAGGACGGGATGCTCCAGGGTCCCAACGTCGACCTGCTCCGCTCGGTGTGCGCCGCCACCGATCGTCCGATCATCGCGTCGGGCGGGGTGTCGACACTGGACGACCTGCGGGCGATCGCCGCGCTGGTGCCGCTCGGTGTCGAGGGCGCGATCGTGGGGACGGCGTTGTACGCCGGGGCCTTCACCCTCGAAGAGGCGCTGGCGCTCGTCCGTGGCTGAAGGACGTCAGAGCTCTTGGCCGCCGGACTACGGGACAGGATCGAACATGCGGGCGAGAGCCGTGAAGATCACCGACCGGACGTCCTTGATCATCCACATCTGGGCAAACTCCTGCGCCGGGCGGCCCGAATCTCGCCGGAGGTGCTCGGGATATGGTGTGGCGAAATTGGGCCAGCGGGAACCAGCCGCCTGCAGGCGCCGATCGACGGCCGCGCTTTCCAGCGATGAAGGGGGCAAGCTCGCGTGAAGCTCAGGGAGCGGCTCGAAGGCAAGCGCGTACTTCTCACCGGTGTCACCGGGTTCGTCGGGGAAGCGCTCCTGCACCGCATCCTCGGCGACCTGCCCGACACCAACGTCGTCGCCCTCGTCCGTCGCAAGGGCTCGCTCACCGGGCGAGCCCGGATGGAGCAGTTGCTCGCCAAACCGATCTTCGACCACGCCCGCAAGGAGCACGGTGACGACGCCGGCGCGCTCATCGACGCCCGGATCAGCGTCCTCGAGGGGGACCTGGCCGATGTCCCGGACCTGCCGGCCGGCCTCGACATCGTGATCCACTGCGCCGGTGACGTGTCGTTCGACCCGCCGATCCACGAGGCGTTCGAGACCAACGTGCTCGGCACCGAACGGTTGCTTCGGCAGATCCTCGCCACCGGCGGAAAGCCGCACTACGTCCATGTCTCGACCGCGTACACGGCCGGGCGACGCCGCGGCGCCATCCCGGAGGCAAGCGTCGAACACGAGGTCGACTGGCGCACCGAGGCGCGCTGGGGACTGGCGATGCGCGACCGGATCGAGGAGACCTCCCGGGCGCCGGGCGTGTTGTCCCGCCTTCGCAAGGAAGCCGAACGCGAACACGGACGGGCCGGCCCGATCACCTCGGCCCAGGACGCCGAACGGCGGCGCAAGGAGTGGGTGGACAAGAAGCTCGTGCAGGCCGGCGGTGAGCGCGCCCGATCGCTCGGCTGGACCGACGTCTACACCTTCACCAAGGCGATGGGCGAGCGGGTGGTCGAGGAGATCGCCGCTCCGCTCCCGGTCACGATCCTGCGGCCCAGCATCATCGAGAGTGCCCTGCAGATCCCGCATCCGGGCTGGATCGAGGGCTTCAAGATGGCCGAGCCGCTCATCCTCGCCTACGGCCGCGGCGAACTGCCGGAGTTCCCGGCCAGTCCCGACGGCGTCGTCGACATCGTTCCGGTCGACCACGTTGTCGGTGCGACGCTCGCGGCAGCCGCTGCGCTGCCCGAGCCCGGCCAGCCGACCTACCTCCACGTGTCGTCGGGCGGGCGTAACCCGCTGACGTTCAGCAACCTCTACGAGCACGTCCGCAGCTACTTCGACGACAACCCGTTCGACATGAGCGAGCGTGGCGCGGTGCGCCTGCCGACCTGGCGCTTCCCAGGCGGTGAGTCGGTCGAGCGTCTCCTCGTCGTGAGTGAGCGGGCCCACAAGATCGCGGACTGGGCGGTGCGCCACGCTCCCCGCGGCGAGCGGATCCGCAAGGTCGCCCGCGAGCTCGACCAGCAGCAGCGCCGGCTGGAGTTCCTGCGCCGCTATCTCGACCTCTACCGTCCCTACGCCGAGGCCGAGCTCCATTTCACCGACGACAAGACGATGGAGCTGTTCACCGCCCTCGACGCAGACGACCAGGCCACGTTCGCGTTCGACACCTCGGTCGTGGACTGGAGGCACTACCTCGTCGACGTGCACTGCCCGAGCGTCACGGCGTCGATGCGGCAGTACGACGTCGTACGCCGGCGCCGCGGCCGCAACGCGCCCACGGTGGCGAAGGACCTTCCGCAGCGCGGCGACATCGTGGCCGCCTTCGACATGGACGGCACGCTGTTGTCCAGCAACGTGATCGAGACCTACCTGTGGCTGCGGCTGCCGGAGCTCAACCGCGACGGCAAGGTCCGTGAGGTCGCGACGATGCTGCGAAAGCTGCCCGGGTTCATCGCGGCCGAACGCCGGGACCGCGGCGGGTTCCTGCGTGCGGTCTACCGGCGCTACCGCGGTGCCGATCTGGCCGAGCTCGAGCAGATCGTCGATGAGGTCCTCGCCCAGCACGTACTCGAACGCGTGTCGGCCGCGGCTCTGCGCCGGGTGCGTGCGCACCGTGCCGCCGGTCACCGCACCATCCTCATCACCGGGGCGATCCGCCCCCTGACGAGGCCGTTGGCGGAGCTGTTCGACGAGATCGTGGCGGCCGACCTCGCGGTCGACGACCGCGGCCGCTGCACCGGCTACCTGTCCTCGCCACCGCTGGTGGGGGAGTCGCGGGCGGCGTGGCTGCGGTGGTACGCCGGCCAGAACAGTTTCGACCTCACGAAGTCCTACGCCTACGCCGACAGCCACTCCGACCTGCCACTGTTGCGCACAGTCGGCCGCCCGGTCGCCGTCAGTCCCGACGTACATCTGTGGCGGGAGGCGCGCAAGGGACGTTGGCCGGTGGAGGAGTGGCAGACCTCCTCTGCGGTGTCCCGCATGGTCATGCCCACCCGGGAATCCGACGGGCGAGCGCCGGGCTACCGGAGGACGCCCGAACTCGAGCGGGGGACCACGCCATGATGCTCGCCCTGGAGATGTACCGCTCGCTGCCGCGCTACATCGCGGCGCGAGCCGTCGGCGGACGCATACCCGGCATCCTGACCGGTCCCGCGGCGCCGGTCCGGTTGGTCAACCGTGACGAGCCGCGCCTGTCCGCACCCGGCTGGGCCCGGGTGAAGCCGATCCTGGCGGGGATCTGCGGATCGGATCTCGGCGCGTTGTTCGGCCAGACCAGCCTCTACTTCTCCGCACTGGTGTCGATGCCGTTCGTTCCGGGGCACGAGGTCGTCGGTGTTCTCCAGGACGACTGCGGCGACCTGGCCAAGGGGACAAGGGTGGTCCTCGATCCTGTCCTGTCCTGTGCGGCTCGCGGCATCGAGCGGTGTGACTCGTGTACGTCAGGGCAGACCAACCGGTGCGACCGGATCACGGTGGGGCACGTGTCAGCCGGACTCCAGACCGGCTACTGCGCCGACACCGGCGGCGGCTGGGGCGGCCTGCTGGTGGCACATCGCAGCCAGCTGCACCCCGTGCCCGACGCCCTGTCCGACGAACGCGCCGTCCTCGTCGAACCGCTCTCATGTGCGGTGCACACAGCCGAGCGGGCGCAGGTACCAGACGGTGGTTCGGTCCTGGTGTCCGGCGCCGGCGCGGTGGGCCTCTTTGCCACCCTGGCGTTGCGGGAACTGACCCACGCCGGCCGGATCAGTGTCGTGGCCAAGCACCCGCGTCAAGCCGAACTTGCCAAGGCGTTCGGCGCCTCCGACGTGGTCGCGCCGGACGAGGTGCCGGCCCGGGTCCGCAGGGCCACCCAGGCGTTCCGGCTCGCGCCCGACCACAGCAGCGAGTTCCTACTCGGCGGCGTGGACGTCGCGATCGACGCGGTGGGCAGCAAGGGCTCTCTCGGCACCGCGCTGCGGGTGACCCGGGCAGGTGGCCGGGTGGTGCTCTCGGGTATGCCTGCGACGGGCGCCGACCTCTCGCCGGTGTGGTTCCGCGAACTGGAGGTCGCCGGCTCCTACGCCAGCAGGGGAGCGGACGCGTTCGCGAAGGCATTCGACCTCGCGGCCGCCGCCCCACTGGACGGCGTCGTCGGTGGCCGATATCCGTTGTACCGATGGCGGGAGGCGCTCGACCACGCGCACTCTGCCGGCAGGCTTGGAACTGTGAAGGTGGCGTTCGACCTAAGGAGCAGCAGGTGAGCCGACCAGGATTCGTACTCGAGGTCGACGACCGCACACCTCCACTCGTCGTCCACGAGGGTGAGGGTTTCCGGCTGGAGAAGTTCCCCATCGGCACCCGCGTCGTCTATTCGCCGGAGACGCTCCCCGGTCTGGAGGACGTTGACGGTGCTATCCGGCAGGCGCTGGACAACCCGGAGAACGCAGAGCCGTTGCGGGCGCTGCTACGTCCGGGCATGAAGCTGACGA
Source organism: uncultured Actinomycetota bacterium (assembly GCA_963720325.1). GTDB lineage: Bacteria > Actinomycetota > Actinomycetes > Propionibacteriales > Actinopolymorphaceae > Thermasporomyces. Next base: position 674,521 of record CAVRFE010000007.1, read on the forward strand.
TCGCCTTCGACGACGTGTCGCTTCCGTTGCCGCCGATGAAGCGCCCCGACATCCGGCAGCGGGTGATCGAGCGGGTGCTCACGCTGGCCGCCGAAGCCGGTGTCGACGACGTGCAGATCATCGCCGCGCTGGCGCTGCACCGCCGGATGATGCCCGGTGAGTTGCAGCACGCCCTCGGCGAGCGGGTCTACCGTTCCTTCGCCCCCGACGGACTGCTCTACAACCACGATGCCGAGGACCCGGACAACCTCGAGTTCATCGGCACCACCGACCAGGGTGAAGAGGTCGAGATCAACAAGCGGGCGGCACAGTCCGACCTGCTGGTCTACGTCAACATCAACATCGTGCCGATGGACGGTGGCCACAAGTCGGTGCCGATCGGACTCGCGTCCTACCGATCGCTTCGCCACCACCACAACAGCCACACGATGGTGCACTCGCGGTCCTTCATGGACGCCAGCAAGTCGGCGATGCACCACTCGGCCTGGCGAATGGGCCGGCTGCTGGCCAACCACGTCAAGATCTTCACCATCGAGACGACGGTCAACAACAACGTCTTCCCCTCGCCGTACGAGTTCCTGAACAAGCGCGAGTGGGAGTGGAGCCTTCGCGACCAGACCTCGATGCTCGCCGCGCGCCGCGGCATGGCAGTCGCGCCGGCGAAGCTGAAGCGCCGGATCTTCCAGGACATCAAGGCCCCGTACGGCATCACCGGGGTGCACGCGGGTGAGACCGAGGCCGTGCACGAGAAGACCCTCGCCAACTGCTTCAAGCAGCAGGCGGTCGAGGTGCAGGGTCAAAGCGACGTGCTGATCATGGGCGTGCCGTACCTCGGCCCGTACAACGTCAACGCCGTGATGAACCCGATCCTTGCCACCTGCATGGGTCTCGGCTACTTCTTCAACTCCTATCGGGGGCAGCCGCTGGTCCGCAAGGACGGCGCGGTGATCCTCTACCACCCGGTGCCTTACGAGTTCAGCCAGCTGCACCATCCGAGCTACGTCGACTTCTTCGAAGAGGTCCTGGCCGAGTCGACCGACCCGGCGACGATCGAGCAGAAGTTCGAGAAGCAGTACGCCACGGATCCGTGGTACATCCACCTCTACCGCACGTCGTACGCCTATCACGGCGTCCACCCGTTCTACATGTGGTACTGGGCTGCGCACGCCATGGACCACGTGTCGGACGTCGTGTGGGTCGGCGCCGACCGCAAGGCCGTGCAGCGGATGGGCTTTCGGTCTGCCTCGACGCTGGCCGACGCGCTGGAGATGGTGAGTGGTTCGGTCGGCTCGTCGCCGTCGATCACCTACACCCACAACCCGCCGCACCTGATCGCGGATGTGCGGTGAGTGGGCTGATGAGCAGTAGGAGCCCGGTGCGCTTCGTACGGGAGACGGCGCGCGAAGTACGCCTCGTCGCGCGCGGCTGGCGCTGGGGTCGGCGGCCACTTGTGCCGCGGAGTGCCGAGCCCTACCAGCTGCCCAAGCACCAGTCGGTGTTCCCGACCGCGTGGGCCCGCAAGCCCGCCGCCAATTCCGTACGCGACGTGGTGCAGCGTGCCGGTCTCCGGCCGCTGCTGCGCTCGACCGTGACGCCGCAGGTCTCCGGTCTGGATGTCCTCACCAGGGTGCGGACGCCGGTGTTGTTCGTGGCGAACCACACCTCGCACCTCGACACGCCGCTCATCCTGTGCTCACTGCCGGACGCATGGCGGCGCCGGACCGCAGTGGCGGCGGCGGCCGACTACTTCTTCGACACGTGGTGGCGTGCGACCGGTTCGGCGATGGTGTTCAACACCTTCCCGATCGAGCGCCGTGGCGGCACCATGTCGGCCACTCCGGGCGATCTGCTCGAGGAAGGCTGGAACGTCGTCGTCTACCCGGAGGGGACTCGGTCACCCGACGGCTGGGTCAACCGGTTCCGGATGGGCGCGGCTTGGCTGGCCGTCGAGCACGGCGTCCCGATCGTTCCCATCGCGATTCGGGGGTCTTACGCCGCGATGCCGCGTGGTCGGGGATGGCCGCGCCCCGGCCGACTGCCGGTGCGGGTCCGCTACGGCGAGCCGTTGTGGCCGGCCGCAGAGGAGTCCCCGCGCGTGTTCGCGCCGAAGATCCGGGACGCTGTTGCCCGGCTCCTCGACGAGGACGCGACGACCTGGTGGGATGCGACCCGGCGCGCCGCCCGGGGTGCCACTCCGGATCCGATCGGACCGCAGGTCGCGTCGTGGCGCAGGATCTGGGAGCAGACCGCGCCTCCGGTCGAGGGTCGCAAGCCGGGCGCCTGGACGTAGCCACCCGCGGCTGCCGGTACGGCGTCGAGCCGCTGCCTGGTCTGGGCGTTCTGCGCGGTAATGTCGCCTGGGCGAGAGCCGGTGTGATCCCCGATGCTGGAGGACTTCATGGCTGAGGCGAAGGCGCCTTTCGGTTTCGACCCGTACGACTTCCTGCCGCAGGTTCCGGCGTTCACCGTCACCAGTAGCGACATCAGCGACGGCGACACGCTTGCGACACCGCATCGGTCGGGGATCTTCGGCGCTGGCGGAGACGACGTCTCGCCGCAGCTGGCCTGGCAGGGCTTCCCGGCGCAGACGCGCAGCTTCGCGGTGACGGTCTACGATCCCGACGCGCCGACCGCCAGCGGCTTTTGGCACTGGGCTGTCTTCAACCTCCCGCTGTCCACCACCGAACTCGCCTCGGGTGCGGGCTCTGCTGACGGCGGCACGCTTCCGCCCGGAGCGGTGACCTTGGCCAACGACGCGGGACTGAAGCAGTACCTCGGCGCCGCGCCACCGCCCGGTCATGGCCCGCACCGGTACTTCTTCGTGGTCCACGCGGTCGATGTCGAGTCGCTCGACATCCCGGCCGACGCGCGTCCGGCGTTCCTCGGGTTCAACCTCTTCTCGCATGTGCTCGGTCGCGCCCGCATCGTCGCTCACTACGCCAACACCGGCTGAGCGTCACAGAAGCCGGCCTTCGAGAACTTCCGGAACCATCCTGGCGTGCAACCGTCGGGCGGATGCTGTTGTCTACCTTGACGTGTGCTTGCACGTGGACTCTTGACCGCCCCGAACCGCAGTTGTAGCGTCACCGGCAACTCGGAATTACCGGTCATTGTCCGAAAGTTTCGGAAGCTTCGATCGGACAGCGAACGGGACCCGAGACCACATCGGGGTAGCGCGGGCTCGAAGGAGACCAGGGTGAACTCGTTCCTCCGGCGAAGCTTGGCATTGTGTGCCGTGGCGGCTCTGCTGCTCGGAGCCTCGGCGTGCGGCGGGAACGGCGACGGCGACGGGTCGTCGGGTCGACAGACGATCGACTGGTGGCACATCCAGAACACCGATCCGATGTTGCCGGTCTGGAGGTCGCTGGCCAAGGACTACCAGGCCAGCCACCCCGACGTGACGATCAAGATCACCCCGTTGGAGAACGAGGCGTTCAAGGCCAGGTTGACCACCGTCACCCAGGCCGGGAACCCGCCGGACATCTTCCAGACCTGGGGTGGCGGTGTGTTGCGGCAGCAGGTCGAGGCCGGGTTGGTGAAGGACGTCACCGCCGATGTCGAGCCCTGGATCGGTAACCTGACCGAGCCTTCGCGGCTGCCGTACGAGATCGACGGCAAGACCTACGGCGTACCGTTCGACCACGGCATGGTCGGCTTCTGGTACAACAAGGCGCTGTTCGACAAGGCCGGAGTCAGCGCTCCGCCGGCGACGTGGACCGAGTTCCTCGACACCGTACGCAAGGTCAAGGCTGCCGGGATCACCCCGATCGCCCTTGCGGGCAAGGAGAAATGGCCGGCTCACTTCTACTGGACCTACCTCGCGATCAGGATGGCGGGTCTCGACGGTCTGCAGAAGGCAGCCGCAGACAAGTCGTTCGAGGGACCCGAGTTCGTCGCGGCGGGCCAGCATCTGAAGGAGTTGGTCGACCTAGAACCGTTCCAGAAGGGCTTCCTCGGCGCGGAGTACGGGTCGCCCGACGGCCACGCGGCCCTGATGGGCAACGGGAAAGCGGCCATGGAGCTCATGGGCCAGTGGGCCCCTGCCGTCCAGGCCTCGGCATCGGGTAAGCCGGACGGTATCGGTGCCGACCTCGGCTGGTTCCCGTTCCCGACCGTCGATGGCGGGAAGGGAGCGATCACCGACAACCTCGGCGGTGGCAACGGGTTCGCGGTCGGCAAGGATGCCCCGCCCGCGGCGACCGACTTCCTGAAGTTCCTGCTCGATGCCACCAACTACGAGAAGGCGATCAAGACCGGCGCGTTCCTTCCTGTCGTCGACGACACCGAGGACGCGATCACGGACAAACGTGTCCAGCCGGTGCTCGAGGCGCTCGCGGACCAGACCGGCTCCCAGCTCTACCTCGACCAGGACTACCCGCCCGCGGTCGGCGAGACCATCAACGACACCGTGACCGAGCTCATCGCCGGGACGATGACTCCGGCCGACGTCGTGCAGGCGATCACGGCCACGGCACAGAGCCAGAGCGGCTAGCCGTGGCCGCCATCACGGGGGCGGGCGTTTCGACGGTGCCGGCGGAGCCGCGGACGTCGCGGCCAGGCCGGCGGCCCCGTCGGCGGCAGGACCGGGCGGCGATCGTGGTGTTCCTGCTGCCGGCCGTGGTGCTCTTCACCCTGCTGGTGCTCGCCCCGATCGTGGTCGCGGTGTACACGAGCCTGTTCTCCTGGAACGGTCTCGGTGGCCTACCGACCGACTTCGTGGGCCTGGACAACTACGTCCGGATGTTCTCCGACAAGGTCTTCGTCGGCGATCTCCAGCGTGGTCTGCTCCTGATCGTCTTGTCGGTGGTTGTCCAGCTGCCGCTGGCACTCGGCATCGCTTTGCTGCTGAACCAGCGGCTGCCCGGACGAGCCGCGTTCCGGTTGCTCTTCTTCGCGCCCTACGTGCTCGCCGAGGTCATCGCCGGTGTGCTCTTCACCCTGATCCTCTCGCCGGAGCAGGGTCTGGCCAACCACCTGTTGCACACGATCGGCCTCGGCGAACTGGAGTCGGCCTGGCTCGCAGACCGCTCGACGGTGCTGTACGCGTTGTTCTTCGTCATCACCTGGAAATACTTCGGCTTCCACATGGTGCTCTACCTCGCCGGCCGGCAGAACATCCCGAACGAGCTCACCGAGGCCGCAGCGATCGACGGTGCGGACACCTGGAGGGTCTTCCGCTACGTGACCCTGCCGCTGCTCGGACCCACTGTGCGGCTCACCATCTTCCTTTCGGTCATCGGGACGATCCAGCTGTTCGACCTCGTGTGGGTGCTCACCGAAGGCGGACCGGTCAATGCCTCGGAGACGATGGCGGTCACGATGTTCTCCTATGGCTTCACCCGGTTCGAGATCGGCTATGCCACGGCGATAAGCGTCGCGATGTTCGTCATCAGCTTGCTGTTCGCACTCGGATACCAGCGACTTGTCATGCGGCGTGACACCGAGGGTGCGATCACCGGGATGCGGGACCAACGATGAGGGCGGCGCGCGTGCGCGGCATCGTGCGGATGGTCGTGTTGTACGCGGTCGTCGCGGTGGTCGGCGCGTTCGTCGTGGTTCCACTCGCGTTCGGCGTCATCGGTGGGTTCAGGGACAACGCCCAGCTGTCGACCAACCCGGTGGGGCTGCCGTCGCCATGGCGGGTCACCAACTACACCGACATCCTCACCTCGCCGGACTTCTGGCGTCCGCTTGCCAACAGTACGTTCATCGCGGTGGTGACGACGTTCGTGGTCGTCGGCGCGGCCGCGCTTGCCGCGTACGTCTTCGCCCGCTTCGCCTTTCGTGGCCGTGAGCTCCTTGTCATGCTCTTCGCCGTCGGGTTGATGTTCCCGTTCGCCGTGGCGATCCTGCCGCTCTTCATCCTGCTCCGCGCCCTCGGGCTCCTCGACAACCCGTTCGGGGTGATCCTGCCGCAGGCCGCGTTCGGTCTCCCGGTGACGATCATCATCCTGCGGGCGTTCTTCCGGGCCATCCCGGGCGAGTTGGAGGAGGCGGCGACCTTGGACGGTTGCACGGCGTTCGGCTTCTTCTGGCGGATCCTGCTCCCGATGGCCCGGCCGGCGCTGGCGACGGTCTCGGTGCTTGCACTCGTGGGTAGCTGGAACAACTTCATGCTGCCGCTGGTCGTGTTCAACGAGCAGAGCTGGTGGACGATCCCTGTTGCCGTACAGCAGTTCCAGGGTCAGTACTCCGGTGACACCGCGCGGATCCTTGCCTATGTGGTGCTGGCGATGGTCCCGGCGCTCGCGTTCTTCGCCGTCGCCGAGCGGCAGCTCGTCGGAGGACTGTCGGCCGGGGCGTCGAAGAGCTGAGGCAGGCTACGGACGGTCCAGGTCGCGGTCGCGGCAGGAGGTCGGCGCCGACACCGGGTTGCACCGCACGACCGCCCCGCCGGGCAGCTCGGCCACGAAGTCACTGTCCCAGCGGGCAGCCATGCCGACGGTCGGGAAGTCGGTGGTGATGACCTGGGCACCGCTGTCGAGTGCGGCCTGCACCCGGCTGAACTCCTCGTTCTTCACCGTGGCGAAGGGTTCGTCGGACCTGGTGCGCACGAGGTAGCCCCGGCGGACGAGATCCTGGATCGCCGCCTGGTTGGCCGCGCGCGGGTCGTTGATCTGGGTCACGGCCGCGTGCGCGTCGCCTGGTCGCCCCTGCGGGAACGCGGCCCGGCCCTCGAGGTTGGGATGCCCTTCGAGGTACATCGGCAGCAGGTGGCTGCCCGTGCCCACGTTGTCGAAGAAGAAGAGCACCTTGCCGCGCGCCCAGGAAAGCTTCGGCCACCCGTGGGTGAGGACCGACTGCTCGAGCGTCAGGCCGGGCCGGCGGATGTCGTCGGCCGTGATCAGGTGGCGCTCGGTGAACACCGACCTGATCTCGGCGTCGATGGCGTCGAGCAGGTCGGCGTCCCATGGCGGGCTCACCGCCCCACCGAGCTGCTCCCACCGGTCGTCCGTCTGCTTCAGCTCGAGCTGCACGACGAGGGGTACGTGGTCGGCGTTGGCCCTCGACCAGGTGCGTACCTGCATCAGGCAGCGTACGAAGGTACGGCAGGTCGTGGTGTAGTCGACGTCCGGAACGTGCTGGACCTTCATGCCGGGCAGGGCCATGTCGGGGTCGTCGATGGGTCCGAGACCGGCTCGCTTGCGGGGGAGCGGGTACGTGTAGAGGCCGCCGGCGGGGTCGGGCAGCAGGTCTAGCTCGACGTGGCGCACGTGCTGACGTTCGAGCAGGTCGGGGATCGAGGCGTGGGAGTAGTACGCCCACCCAGGTAGGCCCGGGTCGATCTTCAGCGACTCGGCCAGCTCGGCACCCTGCATCTCGCGGTGGTAGGCGTTGTGGGCGCCCATGAACTGGATCTGGTTCATCGCCACGTCGGCGCCGCCACTCCGGCGAGTCTCCGCGGGTCCGTGATCACCGGCGCGCAGGGCGGGGACGACAGCCGAGGCGACGACCGTTGCCGCGACCGCGACTGCAGCCACACCGATCCGGGCAAGCACGCGCATCTGGTTCCTCCATGTCCGTGGCCCCTCACCATGGCCGCAAGATCACCGCCCCTCAACCCGGAGACGCGTTCTGGCCGGGCCTGGCCTTCGGGCTAGGGTTCGGCTATGGGCGCCAACTCCCTTGCCGTTCGCGTGATCCCCTGCCTCGACGTCGACGCCGGGCGGGTGGTCAAGGGTGTCAACTTCGCCGACCTCCGCGACGCGGGCGACCCGGTGGAGATGGCGACCGTCTACGACACCGAGGGTGCCGACGAGCTGGCCTTCCTGGATATTTCCGCGTCCGCCGAGGGACGCGACACGACGTATGAGTTCGTCCGCAAGACCGCCGAACAGGTCTTCATCCCGCTGACCGTCGGCGGCGGGATCCGAACCGCCGATGATGTCGACCGGTTGCTCCGTGCCGGTGCCGACAAGGTCGGTGTCAACACCGCGGCAGTCGAGCGACCTGACCTGGTGGCCGAGATCGCGCGCCGGTTCGGATCCCAGGTGCTCGTCCTGAACCTGGACGTCCGCCGTGCCGGCGACGCCGGCCTGCCGTCCGGCTTCGAGGTCACCACGCACGGTGGGCGGCGCGGCACTGGAATCGACGCGGTCGAGTGGGCGGCCCGCGGCGCCGAGCTCGGTGCGGGCGAGATCCTGCTGAACTCCATGGACGCCGACGGGACGAAGGCGGGCTACGACGTGGAGATGATCGGGGCTGTCCGCAAGGTCGTCGAGGTCCCACTCGTCGCGAGCGGCGGAGCTGGAACGCTGGACCACTTCCCACCGGCGATCGCGGCGGGCGCCGACGCGGTGCTGGCCGCGAGCGTGTTCCACTTCGGCGAGCTGCGGATCGGCGACGTCAAGGCCGCCTTGCGCGAGGCCGGACACACCGTCCGGTGAGCGGCCGGACAGTGCCAACTCCGCAGCAGTCGCGGCCGTCGGCTGAGGTGCTGGCCGCGGTCGGCCTTCCGGCCGACACCGTCGCCGAGCCTGCTGGTGGCGCTACCGGCCAGCTGTGGAAGGTGACGAGCGAGGGTACGCCGTACGCGTTGCGTACCGGAGGTTCCACGGCACTGTCGGTGCACCTCGCGGCGATGACGACCGCGGGTGGGGCCGGGCTGCCCGTCCCCGAGGTCGTCGGCCGGGGAAGCACTCAATCCGGTCACGGCGTGGTACTGCTGTCCTGGTTGCCCGGGCTCGCGGTCTTCGACGCCGTCCTGGCCGAGCCCGAGCGGGCGTACGAGATCGGGACCCTGGTCGGAGCCGCCCAGCGCATGCTCCACGACGTCGAGGCGCCTGCGGAGCTCGGGGGAGCTCTCGACGCTCCACCAAGCAACTGGCCGACGCCCGGGGCCGTCGACGGGTTGCCGCCGGGTACGGCGCTGCTCCACCTGGACTGGCACGGCCTCAACCTGCTCGTCGAGGGCAGCCGGATCAGCGGGGTGCTCGACTGGGACAACGCCCGGTCCGGCCATCCGCTGCTCGACCTCGCCCGGACCCACAGTCTGCTCACCGTCGAACCCACGTTCGCCACCCTCGCACCGGTCGAGCGCCGGATCCTCGCCGAACTGACCGACGGATGGATCGCCGGCTACGGTCCGGCCGCGGCGGAGATCCCGGCCGCCTGTCACGCCTGGGCGGGCCGGGTGATGCTCGGAGACCTTGCGCGTCGCTATGCGACCCGGCCCGAGGCACTCGTCGAACTCCGAGCCTGGACCCGACGCTGGGAGGCGAACGCCGCCCCGCGGTGACGAGGGACGTTTCGGGGTGGCCGAAGGAGGTGTCGCGCGGGACTCTGGCGGCAGGAGCCTCGTGAGGTCCAGAGCTCAATCGTTGCTGGAGCGCGCATGTGCAACGTCCCGATTGCCGACTATGCCCTGCTCTCCGACCGGCACGCGGCGGCGCTGGTCAGTCGGGACGGTTCGCTCGACTGGCTCTGCTTCCCCCGGTTCGACAGCCCGTCGATCTTCGGGCGGCTCCTCGACTACGATGCCGGCCACTGGTCGATCCGGCCCAAGGAGCCCTACAAGGTCACGCGGCGGTACCGCGACCAGACCATGGTGCTCGACACGACGTTCCGGACCGCCGGTGGCACCGTGGTCCTCACCGATGCCCTCCTGGTCGGACCCGACAACGACGGACACCGACTCGGCGCGGGTGCGCCACACGTCCTCGCCCGCGAGGTCCGGTGTACGCAGGGAGCCGTCACCGTCGAGGTCGCCTACGACCCGCGGCCCGAGTACGGCCTGATCACTCCGTTGCTGTCCACGGTCGAGGGTGGGGTGACCAGCCGGGGCGGCGCCGAGTGGCTCGTCCTGTCGTCACCGATCGCGCTCACGCCCACCGGAGCGGGAGTGCGCGGCCGCATCCGTCTCACGGCAGGGGAGACGGTCTGGTTCGCACTGCACCGGTCGACTCTCGCCGAGCAACCCGCACACGTGTGGACGCAGGAGGCCATCGCCGATCGGATGGCCGCGACGATCGCCGCGTGGTGCTCGTGGTCGGCGCTGCACCAGTCCTACGACGGTCCCTGGCGGGATCTCGTCCACCACAGCGGTCGGGTCCTAGAGGCGCTGTCGTACCAGCCGAGCGGAGCCGTGATCGCCGCCGCGACCACCTCGCTACCCGAGGACATCGGCGGCGAACGCAACTGGGACTACCGCTATGCCTGGGTCCGCGACGCCTCGCTCACCATGGACGCCCTCTGGGTGGCTGCGTGTCCCGACGAGGCCGCCGACTTCTTCGAGTTCCTGACGACAGCCGCGCCTTCGCTGGACAAGGACCAGCGGCTGCAGATCATGTTCGGCGTCGGAGGCGAGCACGATCTGAGCGAACGTACGCTGCCTCACCTCGCCGGGTGGCGGAACAGCCGGCCGGTCCGGGTCGGTAACGACGCATGGCGGCAGCAGCAGATCGACGTGTACGGCGAGCTTCTCAGCGCCGCCGCGCGACTCCGCGACCAGCTCGCGACCATCGACGCCGACACCCGGCGGTTTCTGATTACCTGCGCGGATGTCGCCGCCGAACGGTGCCGGGAGCCGGACAACGGCATCTGGGAGGTACGCGGCGAACCCCGGCACTTCGTGTACTCGAAGGTGATGTGCTGGGCCGCCCTGGACTGTGCCATCTCCCTGGCGGATCGGCTGGGGGCGACCGAGCGGATCGCCGGATGGCGGGCGGTACGCGATGAGATCAAGGAGACCGTGATCAGGGATGGCTGGAGCGACACCGCGCAGGCGTTCACGCAGTACTACGGCTCGACGGACCTGGACGCCTCGAACCTGGTCATGCCTGTCGTCGGGTTCGTGCCGGCCGACGACCCGCGAATGCGGGCCACCATCGACGCGATCGCGAAGGATCTCACCGACGAGCGCGGGCTCGTCTACCGCTACCGCGCCGAGCAAGGGGTCGACGGTCTCTCGGGCACCGAGGGGACGTTCCTGCTGTGCACGTTCTGGTTGGCACAGGCGCTCGCCATGGCCGGTCAGGTCGACCGCGCCCGGTCCGTGTTCGAGTCGGCCGCTGCCTATGCGAACGATGTCGGCCTGCTCGCGGAGGAGGTCGACTCGGTGACCGGTGAACTCTGCGGCAACTTCCCGCAGGCGTTCAGCCACGTCGGCCTGGTCAACGCGGCGTGGGCGATCGCCGAAGCCGAGCGTCAGCGGTGAGCGGCGGAGAGCGTGAGGACGTCGGTCACGTCGACGTGGAGATCCTGCAGACCGGCCACCACCAGGTCAGCGTCGAGGTCGGCCGCCTCGTGGGTGGTGGCGACGCCGACGGTCTGCATGCCGGCGGCCCGGCCCGCGGCCAGGCCGGCAGGAGCGTCCTCTATCACAAGGCAACGCGCCGGCTCGACGCCCAGCCGGGCGGCGCCGAGCAGGTAAGGCTCGGGATCCGGCTTGCCCCGGCGTACGTCGTCCGCGGTGACCAGTACCGCCGGCGGATCGATGCCCGCCGCGCGCAGACGCGCCTCGGCGACCACCCGTTTGCCTGACGTCACGATCGCCCAACGACCGGCCGGCACCGTGGCGATGAGCGCGAGTGCTCCCGGCAGCGCGCTCACCCCCTCGACGTCGGCGACCTCGAGCTCGTCGATCCGGCGCTGCGCAGCCTCGGCGGCCTCGGTGGGGACGAGGGCATCCACGATCGCGGCGGCCGTGAGCCCGTGCGCGACCACCCGTCGTAGCTGCTCGGCGGTGATCGCGTGCTCGTCCGCCCACCGCAGCCAGGACCGCTGCAGGGCCGGCGTCGAATCGACCAGAGTCCCATCGAGGTCGAGCAGCAGGGCGTCGGCAGGGAGCGTGGTGGGAGCGGTGCGCGGGCGGCCGCCAGTCGTTGTCGTCACGTCGTCCGACCGTACCCGTCGCGCAAAACGTCCCCGCGACGGCAGGCGACGTGTCCGCAACGCGACCGCGGTCCGGGCCACGCGTACCCGCGAGGCCTTGCGCCCATCGGCGGGCCTGGGCCACGGTCGTACGGACGCCCTGGTCGACAATCGGGTGTCGCAGGCTCCGACGACGTAGGAGAGGCGGTCGAGGATGCGGGAGACGGTCTTCACATGGGGTGGGCCCGCGGTGAAGTTCGGTGCCGGCGCCGTGGACGAGATCGGCCACGACGTGGCGGCCCTGGGTACCCGGCGGGTTCTCGTCGTGACCGACTCCGGCGTGGCGGCCACCGGCGTGGCTGGACGGGTCCTCGAACGCCTCCGCGCCGCCGGCGTACAGGCGGAGTTGTTCGACGGAGTACATGTCGAGCCGACGGACGCGAGCATCCGGGACGCCGTCGAGGCCGCCGCCGGCGGGAACTGGGACGGCTACGTCGCCGTCGGCGGCGGGTCGAGCATCGACACCGCGAAGGCGGTCAACCTGCTGACGGCCCATCCCGCCGACCTCACCGACTACCTCAATCCACCGCTGGGTGCGGGCAAGCCGCCGCCCGGCCCGGTCCCACCGCTGGTCGCCGTCCCCACCACCGCCGGAACGGGCGCGGAGAGTACGGCGGTGTGCGTGATGGACCTGCTCGAGCTGAAGGTGAAGACCGGCATCAGCCACCCCAGGCTGCGGCCGGTCCTCGCGGTCGTCGACCCCACCGTCACCCTGTCGATGCCGCCCGGTGTGACGGCCGCGACGGGGTTCGACATCCTGTGCCACGCATTGGAGTCGTACACCGCCCGCCCATACGACCGGTTCGAGCGGCGCCAGCCCCAGGGCCGGGTCGCCTACTGCGGGGCCAACCCGATCTCCGACATCTGGGTACGGGAGGCGGTGCCGCTGCTGGCCCGCTCGTTCCGGACGGCATATCGGAACGGGGACGACCTCGCGGCCCGCACCGACATGCTGCAGGCGGCACTTTTCGCGGGGCTCGGGTTCGGCAACGCCGGTGTCCACGTCCCCCATGCCTGCTCGTATCCCGTCGCCGGTCGGGTCCGCGACTTCCACCCCGCCGGATACCCGGACAAGGAGCCGCTCGTCCCGCACGGCATGGCGGTGGTGCTCACGGCGCCCGCGGCCTTCCGGCGGACGTTCGACGCCGACCCGGACCGCCATCTGTGGGCCGCGCACACGCTCGACCCGGCGACCGATGCGGTGAGTCCGGGACGCGAACGGCTACCCGCGGCGATCCTCCAGCTCATGCGCGACACCGACATCCCCAACGGTCTGGCCGCCGTGGGCTACGGCGACAGTGACGTCGGCGCGCTGGTCGAGGGCACCATGAAGCAGCAGCGGCTGCTCACCATCGCACCGATCGACCTGGACGAGGCCGTAGTCCGCGACGTGCTGACCGAGTCGCTGACGCTGTGGTGACGATGAGCCGACCTCATCGCACGAGGTAGATCTCGACGATCCCGTCGGAGGTCGCGAACGCCGGCTGCCATCGCGCCGGCACCGCCACCGCCGAGCCGAGGAGATCCCGGGACGCGGACCTGCATTCGATGCAGCGGTCCGACCGGGGACTGTAGAAAAGCACATAGTCGCCAGGTGCTGGCCTCGGCTGGTCGCGCCCGGGTTGCCATACCTCGAGCTCGCCGTGCCACACCGGCCTGCCGAAGACCCCGTTCGCGAAGATCCTCACCACCCGGGCGGAGGAGCGGTCCGCCCAGAGCACTCCGACACCGCCGGCGTGCTCGGCCAGCCAGGTCCGGAACTGCTCGAGCTGGGTGCCTCCGCTCGCGGCGTAGCCAACGGCAGCGTCCGGGGGGTCGGACTGCCTCGCCTGGTGTGCGAGCACGACCGGCGGTACGGCCAGCGCGACCGTGACCGCGCCGGCGACCAACGCCGCGCCCGCCCTGACGAACGGCGTGCCGGTCCCATGCCGGGACAGGTACCAGCGCGCCACCAGCCACGTGCCGACCACCCCACCGACGGCAACCGCCGCGACCAGGACGAGCAGCGGCTCGGCCGGGCCGGACCCCTGGGTGAGGCCACCGAACCGGGCCAGGGGATCACCCAGCAGCGCAGCGTTGAGCAGCATGTCGGCGCCGATGACCAGAGCAAGCGGCGCCACGGCCCACAGCATGGACCGCCGCGGCAACCGCCACAGCAGCAGGACCGCCACCAGCGGCCAGGCGTACACGCTGACCTCCTGGGTCAGGAGACCCCAACCCAGCAGCAGCCCGACGGCGAACAACGTGGTGCGCCGGCGCCACGGCGTCGCCACGACGGCACGTCCCTGGTGGAGGGCGACGGCCAGGACTACCCCCCAGCACAGAAGTGCGGTGGCCAGCAGGTCGGGCGACGGAACGGTGAGGGTGGCGAAGACCGGGCTGCCGGCCACGACCACCACCGCTGCCGCCACGCCTACGGTCCGGTTGACCAGCAGGACCCCGAGGACGAAGGTCCCCACCGCGAGAGCGGCACCCGCGACGATCGGCACGGCCAGGTATGCCGACTGTGAATAGCCGAAGGTGAGCTGTGCGAGGCGTAGGGGTACGAGGAGACCCAGCCGCAGCGACCGTGGCACGTCGCTGTCGGCGTACCTGCTCGGGAAGTCACGCGCACGCTCGACATACGTGAGCGGGTCGGAGGAGCCGGACGGGTCGGGCGCGAGCCGGTAGAGCACCTCCACCACCGCCACGCAGAGCCCGAGCACGGCGCCGACCAGCAACGTGCCGAGCAGGCGGTGGCGCAGGACTCCACGGAGCAGGGCCAGGTGGGACGCAACCGCCGACCCGCGGTTCCGGAGATGAGGCAGAGGGGGAGGAGGCAATGGGGGAGGCGCGAACGCCACCTACAGCCGCCAGATCCGGCCCGAGGAACGATCGCTCAGCCAGCCGAACTGGCCGAACGACGTGACGCTGAGTCCGAAGGTGTCGAACGCCGGTCGTCCGTGGTGTTCCCACCACGCATACGCTGACTCGACCTCGCGCCAGAGCAGCCTCGGTCCGTGCTGTTCGACCTGGATCTCGCCCCCTGGCAACCGGGCGGCGGACGCGCACGAAGCGGCGTCGTAGATCCAGCGACGGACCTGATCCGTACCGGTCTGGGTCCACCGAAGGCGCGGCAGGCGCATGCCCAATGCGAACAGCGCTCCCGGATCGGCCCAGACCTCGTCGGGGTCGAGGCGGGTGCTCGTGCGGTACCACGGGATCGTGCTCTCGGCCTGGGTGACCACGGGCGCCTCGTCGTCTTCGCCCGCCAGGTCGACCGGGAGTCCCGCGACCTCGACGAAGTGACCAGCCGCCCGTCCGTCCGCCGCCACCGCCAACTGGGCGACGGTGGGGCCGGTGAAGGGGTTGACCCAGGAGACGACCAGCTCGCCTCCCGGTCGTACCAGCTGCACCCACCGGTACGGCACGTCATGGACCGGCATCGTCGCGATCACCTGGTCGTAGTGGGCTCGAGCGTCCTCGTCAGGTGCGGCGTCGCCGGGCCCGATCTTCAGGGTGAGCGACGTGGACATCAGGGGCCGTCCTCACACAGGTGCTCGCGCTGGAAGCTGCCGAGTGTGGAGAGTCGCGCGTGTGCCCAGGCCGCCGGCGGGCACAACCACCTGCGGCCGCAGAACACGCAAACCGGATGCTGCAGGACGGGCCACGGCAGCACGCCCCAGCGCATACTCCAGTGCAGGGTGTCGCGGTCGGGCCGGTGAATCGTCGCCAGGTCCCGCGCACGCCGGTCGAGCTCGTCCTCGGGCCGGTCGGTCTGGTAGTTGGTGATGAGAAACCAGACATCCGTGCCCGAAGCCGGCTTCCCCCTCGGTTTCCGGGCGAATATGGGTGTCGTCGTTGCCATCGCTACGAACCTCCCCGTCGAGGTGATGGCGCTGGGACACTGCTCTGGGACAGACGGTAATCGTCTGCGGGCCGATGTACCACACGAATGCGCAAATTTGCACTTGTGTCGTTCAGTTACGGGAGGGAACGATCACGACGAGGAAAGGATCCTGGGAGGCACACAGCCCCGCCAGGTTCTACGTCCCGACACCCCGCCGGATGACTGCCACCCCCCATACCGCCTGAAGCTCTACCTTCTTCCTGAAGCCCCCTTCCCTTCGAGATGGCGAAGAAACGATGCAGAGCACCCGAACGACGAACAAACCTCCCACGATCCAGCGTCGTCGGCTGGCCGCCGAGTTGCGCCTCCTACGTGACCGTGCCCAGCTCACGCTGGAGGAGGTTGCTCAAAAGCTCCACTGGTCCGTCGCCAAGATCAGCCGGATCGAAACTGCTGTCGTCGGCATCAGCTCCAAGGACCTGGGCCAGCTGCTGGACATGTACAGCGTGGAGGGTGAGCGGCGCACGGCGCTGCTCAGCAAGACCCGCACGGCCCGGACCCGGGGCTGGTGGGACGCCTACGCGGAGTTCGTGCCGAGCGACTACATCGACTACATCGAGCTGGAGGCGCAGCTTTCCGGCATGCGCTCCTACGACGCGAACGTGATCCACGGCCTCATGCAGACGGAGGCGTACGCGCGCGAGATCATCCGTGGCGCCACCATGGGGCTCTCGTCGCCAGCCGAGATCGACCGTCGGGTGGAGGTACGCCTGACCCGGCAGCGACTCCTCACCCGGGAGGCTCGCCCGCTGCGCCTGTGGATCATCATCGCCGAGCCGATGTTGCGCTGGATGGTGGGCTCGCCCGCCATCATGGCCGAGCAGTACGACCGGCTCCGGGAGTTCGCCGGGCTGGACAACATCACCCTTCAGGTACTCCCGGTGTGTGCCGGCGCGCACCCGGCGACGGCGGGCTCGTTCGACATCCTGGAATTTCCGAGCCCGCACGATCCGGACGCGGTGTATGTGGAAACAATGACCGCGAATCGATATGTCGAAAACGATGCCGAGATCTACCGGTATAGCCTGGCTTTCGACCACTTGCGCGCGATGGCCCTGAGTCCCGCAGACTCGGTGGCCTACCTGACGCAGGCGGCCGACCAGATCACCAGATAGCTGATCAGTCGAGGAGAAACAGATGCGGGTATCCGAAATGGACCCGTCCCGCCTGGCCTGGCGGACGAGTAGTTACAGCGGCAACGGTTCCAGCTGCGTCGAAGTCGCTGCATGGCGTACGAGTAGTTACTGCGGTAACGGTTCGAGTTGTGTCGAGGTTGCAGGACTTTCGACCAAGATCGGCCATCAGATCGCGGTGCGCGACTCCAAGGACCGCACCGGCCCCGTCCTGTCCTTCAGCCCGGTGGCTTGGGACGCCTTCGTGGCGGGCATCCGAGCCGGCGAGTTCGAGCGGACCTGAAGGAACAAGGGACCACACGACACGTCTCACCAGAACAGCATCCGCCACGTTCCGAGCGCGACGCTCAGTGCCGTCGCGCCGGCGACTAGCGCGCAGGCGGCCAGGATGAAGATCGCATCCCCCGCCTGGAACCCTCGTGGTCGGGCGAGCGTACGGCCCGACCGGTAGGTGAAACCTCGCGACTCCATCGCCGCCGCCAGCCGGACACCACGGCGGATCGCGATCACCAGGAGCGCGAAGACCCCAGACGCGAACAGCCGGGCCCGGCGTATCGGCGAGCGACCCCCGTCGATGCCTCGGGCCCGTCGTGCCAGCAGGAGGGTGTGCCACTCGTCGCCGAGGAGTGGCAGCAGCCGGAACGCCGCCAGCGCCCCGAACGTGAACCGGGGCGGGGTCCGTAGGTGCTGAACGAGAGAGTCGGCGAAGTCCGTCGGGTCGATCGAGGCGAAGGCGACGATGCCTGGCAGCGCGATGGCGAGCACCCGCACCGTGATGGCGGTGGCCGCCACCATGCTGCCGGTGCTGACGTGCAGGGGGCCGGCATCGACCAGCGGTGTTCCGGAGTGCTGGTCGGTGAAGAGCAGGGTGGACAGTCCAAGCCCGGCCGACACCGCCACCAGGAGCCCGAGCCTGCGCACCAGGACCCCCCAGCGCACGCCGGCTGCCGCGATCGCTACCAGCTCACCGGTGAGTACCAACGCGGGCGTGACCACGTTGACGGTCAGCAGCAGCCCGAGCATGACGACGAGCGCTGCCGCGAGCTTGGTCACCGGATTGAGCCGGGCGAGCGGTGCGGCAGGGTCCGCGACGATCGGCTCGGCCAGCACGCTCACGCGGCGATCCGTCCCGCCCGTACGGCCACCTCGCGGTCGGCGAGTGCGGCGACGAAGTCGATGTCGTGGCTCACGCAGGCAAGGGCGCGCCCGTCGGCCCGTAGTTCGGCGAGCAGGTCGACGAGCTCCAGCCAGGTCCTGCGGTCCTGCCCGAACGTGGGCTCGTCGAGGACGAGAGCCGGCGGGCTTGTGGCCAGAGCGGTGGCCACGGAGAGCCGGCGTTTCTCGCCGCCGGACAGTGTGAACGGGTTCGCGTCGGCGAGATGCGTCAGGCGCAGCCGGTCGAGCAGTTCGTCCACCCGGGCGTCGATCGCGGTCGCTGTGTGTCCGGCGCGTTGCGGGCCGAGTGCCAGCTCGGATCGGACCGAGGCGGCGAGGAACTGGTGCTCGGGGTCCTGGAACACCACGCCCACCGCCTGCACCAGCTCGGTCGCCGGCCAACGGTGCAGTGGCCGGTTTCGTACCCGTGTCCGCCGCCGTGCGTCCCGGCGCAGCGCTCGCGGCCGGTCAGCACGTTGCGGCAGTCCGTTCCGCTCCGGTTCGCAGACCCGGACGGAGCCGGATCCCGGCGGGAGGAGGCCGGCGACCACCATGGCGAACGTCGACTTGCCCGACCCGTTGGGTCCGGTGAGGGCGAGGACCTCACCGGCGCGCAGCCCTGCCGTCGCGTCGGCAAGCGCCGGTGTCGTGGCGCCGGGATAGGTGTAGCTGACGTTTTCGGCGACCAGCACCGGCTGGTGAGGGTGGGGGACCGGTGACGGCCGCCGCCGGCCGACCGGATCGTGGGGGATCCACACACCGGCCGCCGCCAGCGCTTCGCCCTCGGTGGCGAAGACCTTGTCCGGCTCGCCATCGGCGAGCAGGCCGCCGTTTGTGCCCGACGATCCGGCACCCAGGACCACCACCCGGTCGACCAGCGGAAGCCAGTGCTCCACCCGGTGGTCGACGACGACCAGGGTGCACCCGGTGGCGGCGACGGTCTGCCGGACGGCAAGGCGCACCAGTGCCGCGCCCTGGGGATCGAGGTTCGCGGTGGGCTCGTCGAGCAGGAGCAGGGAGGGTTCGAGCGCGACGACGCCGGCCAGCACCAGGCGCTGCTTCTCACCACCGGACAGGCGTCCGGTCGGATGGTCCCGCTCGTACGGGAAGCCGGTGAGCGACAGCGCCCGGTCGACCCGCGGCCAGATCTCGTCGGTGGGTACGGCGCGATTTTCCAGCCCGAACGCGACGTCGTCGCCGCAACGGGCCATCACCAGCTGGGTCTCCGGGTCCTGGAACACGATGCCGATCCGATCGCGGACCTCCTGTGGATCACTGCCGTCGAGCTGGAGGGTGCCAGCCGCCTCGCCGGACTGCTCGGCGTCGAGCAGCCCGGCGAGACCGCTGAGCAGTGTGCTCTTGCCGGCACCGGACGGCCCCGCGAGCAGGATCCGCTCGCCCGGCGCGACGTCCAGGTCGAGGTCGTGCACCGCCCAGGTGCGCCGCCCGGCATGCCGGAACCCCCACCCGCGGGCCTGGACACCCGCTGGCCGGACCGGCTCACCGGCGGTCCTCCTCATGCGGGAGACTGCTCGCGCCCAGCGGCGAAAGGCGCCAACACACCGGTGCGTGCCAGGGCGCGGACGAGTGCGAAGGAACCGAACCCGGCGAGGGCGACCGAGCTGGCGACGACCAGCGCTCCGTAGCCGACCATCCAAGCCGGGGCCCAGAACGCGTACCACCACACGGGGTCGAGGACGGCGGGCACGAGCCCGGCCGCGACTGCCGCGAGAACGGCCGTCGGCAGACGCCACGAGCGGTAGCGGAACGCGGCGAACACCGCCTCCGCCGCGAGTCCCTGCAACAGCCCGTACAGCACGATCACGAGCGGCATCGGCGCGGGGAACAACGCCGAGACGGACGCGGCGACGAGTTCGGTGAACACCGCGGCGCCCGGCTTGCGAATGAGCAGCCCGCCCAGAACGCCCGGCACCAGCCAGATGCCGTACATGATCCCCTGGGCCGGTTGGAACCAGGTGAACGCCGGGCCGGCGAGTGCCCACAGGGCGTTCCAGCCGGCGAACACGACGCCGAACGCGACCGCGACGACCGCGGCCACCACGATGTCGACGGTACGCCAGTGCCTCCTGCCGGCCGCGGCTTCCTTGCCGGTCGAGGTGACGTCGTTGGTCATCGATGCCCTCCCTGCGGGACGTACGCAGACACGGGTGGGCGCCCGAGTGACCAGCCCGGCCGGCTGGACGACAACGCACCCGCTCGATCGCTCGAGACAGGTGCGGTCGTGTGCCAGTGACTGGACAGACCGACTTCCTGCGCTGGAATTACCCAGATCAGGTTCGAGGGTCTGCGGGCTGCCACCTTGGTGGCCCCGCACTCTCAGCGCTTACGCGCTCCCCTGTCGTCTGCTGTTGTGATGGTGCCTTGGATAGAGCGTTGTCTCTTTGCAGGATTACTCCTGCGCCGTCGAGGCTAGCACGCGGGTCAGACCCGCAGCGGTGTCTGCGCCAGGGCCTCGACCGCCTCGTCGGGCCCGCTGAGCTCGACCTGCGCGACAGCCCTGCGCCCGAACAGGTACAACGCGAGCTCGCCGGGTGGACCCGACAGGACGGCGGCCGGTTCACCACGACGGACCCGGACCGCCTGACCACCGGGTCGCGCGAGCACGACCCCTGCGGCCGTGCGTCGCAGCAGGAACCGCGCGCCGCCGGTGAGCCGCCGCCAGAGGAAGTCCTCGAGGTCGGCCGGCAGGTCGCGAGGTTGCCACGACTCCTGGGCGCGGCGGACGTCCTCGTGGTGGACGAAGAACTCGGCCGTGTTGACGGCACGGTCGACCGCGGCGATCCGGGCCGGTGACCATCGGGGCGGTCCCGTACGGATCCGGTCGACGACCGCGGCATAGCCGAGTCGTTCCACGAGGTTGCCCATGGCAGCTCGGGTGTGGTCGGCGAGCGGGCTGAGGAGGATTCCAGGAGCGGCGAGCAGATCACTCTCCCGGACCACCAGGTGGGCGGCGAGGTCCGCAGTCGTCCAGCCCCTGCACAACGTGGGCGCGTCCGGCCCCACGGCGTCAAGTAGGTCGGCCAGTGCGTTGCGTTCGGAGCGGGCGTGATCGGTCATGACTGCCGATCGTAGGCAATCCGGTGACGGGCTCAGCCCAGGAGTTCGATCTCGGCCAGCGCGACCGGGCCGTCGCCGGCCTCGAAGTCGAACCGGTACCACGCGTACGCGCCCGGCCGGTCGATCGCGAACGGGCGCGTCTGCAACCGCCACCGGAACGCCTCGTCGGACCGCCGGTCCAGTACGTCCCAGTGCTCGCCGTCAAGGGAACCGCGGAGGGTCCAGTCCACCGGGTCACCGGGAGCAGGACCGGATGTCAGCGTGTAGAGCTCGACCTGCCGCGGCTCGTCGAACCGATATGCCACCCACACCGGCCGGGACCCGAGCGTCGCCGCCGTCGCGGACGTGTCGTCGAACAGCGGCGCTACCGGGACGCCTTCACTCGCAGTGGGTGTGCCCCGGCCGGGCGAGGTCAGGTCGACCAACGGACGCGGCGGGAAGTCATCCGTGGTGAGCGAGGGCGGTGCGCTGCCTGCCGACGAACCCCACTCGGACGGCCGCGGTCCCATCTCGAACTCCAGCAGCCCGCCGCCGGCCAGCAGGTCATGGGGGAGGGAGGTCTGGTCGTACGGCTCGCCGTTGACGGTGAGGCTCTGGACATACACGTCGTCGGGGCTGCTGGCGGAGGTGCTGATCACCAGGTCGCGGCCGCCTTCGAGGTGGACCGTCGCCTTGGTGAAGAGTGGCGAGCCCACGATGTAGGACGGGCTTCCCATCCGCAGCGGATACAGTCCGAGTGCCTGGAACACCCACCAGGCCGACATCTCGCCGTTGTCCTCGTCGCCCGGATAGCCCTGGCCGATCTCGCTGCCGAGATAGAGCCGCGCCAGCACCTCGCGTACCTTCTCGTGCATCTTCGCCGGCTGGCCGGTGTGGGCGTACATCGCCGCGACGTGGTGCGCGGGCTGGTTGCTGTGGCCGTACATGCCCATGCGCACGTCCCGGGCCTCGGTCATCTCGTGGATCACGGTGTCGTAGGAGCCACGGAACGCAGGATCGCCGGTCTCCGGCGTCGTAAAGAACTCGTCGAGCTTGGCGGCGAGCCCGGCCGGTCCGCCGTAGAGGTTGGCGATTCCCCGACCGTCGTGCGGTGCGTGGAACGCCATGTTCCACGCATTGGTCTCGGTGTAGTCGAATCCCCAGACCCGCGGGTCGAACGTCTCCGTCGGGAGTCGCCAGCTGCCGTCGGTCCGCCGCCCCTGGAAGAAGCCGACCGAGGAGTCGAAGACGTGCACGTAGCCGAGCGCGCGGTTGCGGAAGTACGCGTACTCGGCCGCATACCTGCGACGCAGCGGATCGCTGGTGCCCGCCCGGCCGGCGAGCTCCTTCGCCATCATCGCGATGCCGAAGTCGTTGATGTATCCGTCCAGCGCCCAGGACAGTCCTTCGGCCGTGGAGTTCGCCGCTGTGTAGCCGAGGAAGATGGACGTCTGCAGACCCTTGCGGCCCACGTGGTCGTCGGGTGGTCGCACGGTCGCGTTCTTCACGGCCGCGTCGTATGCCTCCACCGGGTCGAATCCCGTTACGCCCTTGAGGAATGCGTCTGCGAACGCGACGTCGGAGCTGGTGCCGACCATCAGGTTGGCATAGCCCGGTGACGACCAGCGCGAGACCCAGCCACCGTCGCGGTACTGCTGCAGGAACCCGTCGACCAGTTCACCGGTCAGGCTCGGTGCGAGGAGTGCGTAGGCGGGCCAGGTCGTGCGGTAGGTGTCCCAGAACCCGTTGTTGACATAGACCTTGCCGGGTACGACGGCGGCGCGCGTCCGCATCGGCGAGCTCGCCGGTGTGGCGACCGAGGACTGGACGGCGTGGGCGTAGACCGGCTCCGCCTGTGTCCCGGTGTTCTCGAAGCCTGAGTTGGGATAGAGGAACAGCCGGTACAGGTTGGAGTACAACGTGACGAGCTGGTCGTCACTGGCACCTTCGACCTCGATCACGCCGAGCCGCTCGTCCCACAGCCTTTGCGCTCGCGCGACCACGTCGTCGAAGGTGTCGGTCGGCGCCACCTCCATTGCCAGATTGGCCTTCGCCTGGTCGAGGCTGATCAGCGACGTGGCGATCCGCATCGTCACGGTCCGCTGGCCCGGCGGGGTCGCGAAGCGTACGTAACCGGCGGCCGGAGACCGGTCCTCCACCCCGGTGGGGCGCCCACTCTCCACGATGTCGCGGTCGAACGTCGCGTACACGTACATCCTGGTCGCGCCGTTGGAGAGCCGGCTGCGGACATCGGAGTACGCGGTGACCTCGCCCGACTCCTCGTGCATGGTCAGCGCCGCCCGGGCGTCGACGTTGTCGAAGAGCAGCGTGGACGTGTTCCCGGTGAAGGTGAACCGGAACACCGCGGCGTGGTCGGTCGGCGCGATCTCGGTGGCGAGGCCGTTGTCGAACGTGACGGTGTAGTGGTGCGGGCGGGCGACCTCGTTCTCGTGCCCGAACGCCAACGCCCTCCGGTAGCGGTCGCCGTCCGGATAACCGGGCCGGCTGCTCGGCATGACCTGGAATGTCTGCCGGTCGCCCATCCATGGACTGGTCTGGTGGCTGAGGGCGAAGGCCTGCAGCTCCGGGCGGTTGTCGGCGTTGTTGTGCCGGTGGTATTCGTACAGCCAGGTCAGGGTTCCGGCGTCGGTGACCGGCGTCCAGAAGTTGAACCCGTTCGGTACCGCGGTCGCGGGGATGGTGTTGCCCCGCGAGAAGCTCCCGCTGGAGTGGGTGCCGCGGGTGGTGAGCACGTACGCGGACGGGCGGGCGTCTCGGGTCTTCGGCGCGGCCGGGCCGATGCGGATGTGGTCGACCCAGCCGGTGACGTCGGCCGGGCCTTCCGGGCAGTCGTAGGCGAACACGACCGCGCCGATCCGCCGGCCGGCCGCGACGTCGCCGATGCGACAGCGCCGCAGGTTCCACTGGTCGGCGGACAGCGTCCGCGAGATGCCCTGGCCGCGCGCGCTGAGCGGGCTGCCGTACTGGTCGCGGGCCGCCAGGTCGCTCAGCGACGTCCCGTCCGTGAACTCGAGGTCGATCGCGGCATACGTAGCCGGGTAGCGCAGGTCGGGTGTGAACCTCGGTAGCAGGACGTAGGAGAGTTCGGTGTCGGGTCCGACCTCGAGGTCGACGGCGAACAGCCTGACCCGGAACGAACCCGGACCGGCATCGTGGTGGCGGCACTCGTAGCGCAACGCACGCAGGCCGCCGAACCCCACGTACGGCTTCGCGGTGGGGGAGCTGTCCGGGCCGCGGCCGACCGTGCACCGGGCACCGTCGACTCCGTACGACTCGTCGGCAGTGCCCAACCCGGCGGGCAGCGGATCGCCTGTCTCGAACGAGGACCAGAAGGCGGGGGAGTCTGTCACTGGATCCGTCACTGGGTCCGTCACTGGGTCCGTCACTGGGTCCGTCACTGGGTCCGTCACCGGGCGACGCTCCATTGCAGCAGCAGGGTGTCGATCCACCGGTCGAACTTGTACCCGACACGCGTCAACCGCCCGACCTCCCGGAAGCCGAAGGCCCGGTGCAGCGCTGTCGAGGCTGTGTCGCCGTCGCCGTCGCCGTCGCCGTCGCTCACGCTGTCGTCGGCGATGACGGCGACCACCTGACGCGCTCCGGCCGTCTCGCATCCGGCCAGCAGCGGACCCAGCAGGAGCCGCCCTACCCCCTTGCCGGTCCAGGCGGGTGCGAGGTAGATCGAGTCCTCGACGGTGTAGCGGTACGACGGCTTGGTCCGCCACGGCGCTGCGTACGCGTACCCGACGATGTCGTTCTCGGTCTCGGCGACCAGGAACGGCAGGGATCTGGCAGCCAGGGTCTGGAACCGCTCCAGCCAGGCCCGTTCTGTCGGCACCGCCTCGTCGAACGTCGCGACGGTGTTCTGGACGTAATGTGCATAGATCGCCGCGACCTGGCCGAGGTCGGGTTCGGCCGCCGGCCGGATACGCGGCTGCCCGTCGGGCACTGTGCCTCCAGGTGGTCGATCTTGCTGCCGCCGCCCATCCTGCCCGGTCGCCGCCGATCCTGCGGTCGCTGCCCAACCTGCGGTCGCCGCCCACCACCCGACACCGACCGCGGGTGCGGGCACCGGCAAGAATGGCGGGCATGCCACGCACCCCGAGCGCACTCGCGCCCGAGATCGCGGCCCGTCTGAAGCGGGACGCCGACGGGCTCGTCGTCGCGGTCGTACAGCAGTACGACACGGGCGAGGTCCTCATGGTGGGGTGGATGGACGACGAGGCGCTCCACCGCACGCTGACGTCGGGACGGGGCACGTTCTGGAGCCGCAGCCGCCGGGCGTACTGGGTCAAAGGTGAGACATCCGGGCACCGCCAGTGGGTCAAGGAGGTACGCCTGGACTGCGACGGCGACAGCGTTCTGGTCAAGGTCGACCAGGAGGGCGTGGCGTGCCATACCGGAGACCGGACCTGCTTCGACGCCGGACACCTCGATGTCGAGGCGGCCGGGAGCGCCGGACGGTGACCGTCCTCGGCACGACCAGCCCCGACCTGGCCGGGTTTCGCGCGCTCGCCCTCGGCTCGCCGGACCCGGCTGACGAGCGCCACCAGGTCGGGGTGAAGCGCCGGGTGATACCGGTGACCCGCAAGCTGCTCGCCGACGCCGAGACGCCGCTCGGTGTCTACGCGAAGCTGGCCCGGGACGAGCCGGGCACGTTCTTGTTCGAGTCGGCCGAGCAGGGCGGGGTCTGGGGGAGGTACTCCTTCGTCGGCGTCCGGTGCGCGGCCACCCTCACCGAGCGCGACGGCATCGCCCACTGGCTCGGCACGCCCCCGGTCGGCCTTCCTGTCGGCGGCGATCCGCTACAGGCCGTGCGGACGACGGTCGAGCGCCTGCGCACGCCGCACCTCCCTGACCTCCCGCCGCTGACCGGTGGCCTGGTGGGCTACATCGGATACGACGCCGTACGCCGACTCGAGCGGCTGCCCGACCTCACCACCGACGACCTGCACCTGCCCGAGCTCGCGCTCATGCTGGCGACGGACCTCGCGGTCCTGGACCACGAGGACGGAACGCTGCTGCTCATCGCCAACGCGATCAACTGGGACGACACGGACGCCCGGATCGACCAGGCCTGGTCGGATGCGGTCGATCGGCTGGACGCGATGACGAAGGCCCTCGCCCAACCCACGCCGTCGTTCGTGGCCACCGCCGACCTGCGAGCCGAGCCGGCGTACGAGCGCCGCCGCACCCAGGCCGAGCACATGGCCGCGGTCGAGCGGGCCAAGGAGGAGATCCGGGCCGGTGAGGCGTTCCAGGTCGTGGTCTCGCAGCGGTTCGAACGCCGCACGACGGCCCGTGCCTTCGACGTCTACAGGGTGCTCCGGCTGTCCAACCCTTCGCCGTACATGTACCTGCTGCGGTTCGATGAGTTCGACATCGTCGGGTCGAGTCCGGAGGCACTGGTCACCGTCGTCGGCGACCGGGCGATGACGCACCCGATCGCAGGTACCCGTCCACGAGGCGCCACCCCGGAGGAGGACCACCGGCTGGAGCAGGAGCTCCTCGCCGACGAGAAGGAGCGCGCCGAACACCTCATGCTGGTCGACCTCGGGCGCAACGACCTCGGACGGGTGTGCGCTCCAGGAACGGTGGAGGTCGTCGATTTCATGACGGTCCGCCGCTACAGCCACGTCATGCACCTGGAGTCGAGTGTGGTCGGCCGGCTGGCGCCGGAGCACACCGCGTTCGACGCGTTGTGCGCGTGCTTCCCCGCCGGGACGCTCTCCGGGGCCCCGAAGCCGCGGGCGATGGAGATCATCGAAGAGCTCGAGCCGACCAGGCGCGGACTCTACGGCGGCGTGGTCGGCTATCTCGACTTCGCCGGCGATCTCGACGCCGCGATCGCCATCCGGACCGCCCTGCTGCGCGACGGAGTGGCGTACGTGCAGGCAGGTGGCGGGATCGTGGCCGACTCCGATCCGCCGGCCGAGGACGCCGAGACCCGGAACAAAGCCGCCGCGGCACTCCGAGCGGTCGCCGTCGCGGAGACGTTCGCCCAACCATGATCGCCCAACCATGAAGCCACGCCGCCAGATGGCCGTCGTGCTCGGCCTGATCCTGCTGGGTGCGGCCGCCGTGCTCCTCGCCGCGGCGCAGACCTGGCTGTCGGCCGCCTGGGAGAGGCCAGGATTCCCGGCCGTACGGGTCGACCTCTCTGGTGGTGAGGCCGTTCCGATCGTGCGGGCAGCCGGCTTCGTCGCGCTGGCCGGTGTGGTCGCCGTCCTGGCGACCCGGCGGCGTGGACGGCTGGTGGTCGGCGCGCTCGTCGCCGCGGTCGGCGTGGCCGCGGTCATCGGTTGCCTGCTCTTCGCGGTGTCCGACCAATCCAGTGCCGACGCCGAACTTGCCCAGGCTGCGGGCGAGACCACGGCCACGGTCCACGCGACTGAGCTGAGCGTGAGCGGATGGGCGCCGATCGCCGGCGCCGGCGGAGCGGTAGTGGCCGCCGGCGGCGTACTGACAGTGCTGCGAGGCGCGCGATGGCCGGTCATGGGCGGCCGCTACGACGCGCCAGCCGGGTCCGCAAGGCGTCACGACGACCCGTGGGCCGCCCTCGACCAGGGCGAGGACCCCACCACGCGCGGATGAGTCGGCGGCGCTGGCAGGGTCCCGGCCCCTGGCGATCGGCCGGGCGCGGTCGGCGACAGAATAGGACCGGTACGCAGGGACGAGAGGCAGGGCACATGGCGGACACCCAGGGCCACGGGACGCATCCGGGACACGGCAACACTCCAGCCGCATGGACGACGGTGACGATCATCCTGGTGGGCTCCACCATCGCCGGCATCGCCGTGATCCTTGGCGACTGGTGGATGTTCCTCGCCAGCGCGGTCGGCGTTCCGCTCGTCGGTCTCCTCGTCGGCCGGATCATGGCGGGCATGGGCCTTGGTGGTACGCCGACGCGGCGGCACGACAGGGCGGAGGTCGAGGCGTCCGCAGCCGAGTCGTCGCCGGAGAGCGCCGGCTCCTGACGGTCCGATCCTGGCTCGCATCCATCCTTCGGTGGCTGCAACTGCAACGCCGGTGCAACGCCAAGCGCCACCGTGTGCCGCATGGCCTCCCTCTCCCGGCGTCTCTGCCGACCCTGGAGTTCTTCACGCCCTTGGCGAACGACGGCATGGCGCACAGCCGCCGTGGCGACTTGCACGTTGCTCGTGACGCTTGCGGTGCCGGCATCCTCGGCGTCCGCCCACCCCGGTCTCCCTTCGCCGGTCTTCGACCCGCCGGACCTCCTCACTGAGGTCGTGTACGACCGGACGTCCGCGGAGTTCGCGGCCGACTTCGCCGAGCGGGAGGCGCGGGGCTACATGGTCATCGACCTCGAGCCGGAGGCAACGCCGGAGGGCTTCGACCCCAGCACCAACCTGTGGGGCGCCGTGTTCCAGAAGAACACCGACGGGCGGGCGTGGCGCAGCCTTCGCGGAATGTCGCTCGACAGCTTCCACGACGAGCATCTCCGCGCGATACACGACGGCATGCGCATCGTCGACTTCGAGCCATACTCGTCCCGTTACGGTGACCCGGAGATCCGGTACGCGGCGGTGTGGGTAGAGAACACGGAAGACTACGACTTCTACTTGAACTTCGACCTCTCCCGAGCCGAGCTCGAGGAACTGGTTCCGGTTCTCCGCACGTTCGGTCTGATTCCGGTCGACATCAAGGCCTACACCCACTCTGGATGCGATGAGTGCTACGCCACCATCTGGGTGGAGAACGCCGAGGACCTCGAGGCGGAGTTGGTCTGGCATCTCACCGAAGCCGAGTACGTCGCCAAGTACGAGGAGATGGCGAGCCAGGGCTACCGGCCGTTCGCGCTCCAGGAGGTACGGCACTTCGGGTTCGACCCCCTGAAGAGAGTCTCCGCCATCTTCCTCGAGAACACCGGGGGCGGTTGGGCGCAGTACCGGAACATGTCGGAGGACTCGTTCCTGGCGCGTCGTCTGGAGCTCGCCGAGCAGGGCTACAAAGCCGTCGCGTACGAACGCAGGCTCGTCAGCGACCAGACCTGGCGCTACGCCATGATCTGGCGCAAGAGGTAAGGCCGCCGCTTCTCGCCATCGGTCGAACCACGGTCCGTCCCGCCCCGAACGCCGCCCGCGCACCACCGCGCAGGTGTGAGGGACAAGGATTGGGGAGGTCCTGCGGTGCTGGCGGTGGCGAAGGAGTGTGACACATGCGCCTCGACCCTCTCGACGAGCGGATCGTGGCCTTCCTGTTGGACGACGGAAGGGCGAGCTTCGCCGAGATCGGCGCGAGAGTTGGCCTCTCCGCGCCCGCGGTCAAGCGACGGGTCGACCGGCTGCGCCGGACGGGCACCATCACGGGGTTCACCGCGAAGGTCGAACCGAGGGCGCTGGGCTGGACAACGGAGGCCTACGTCGAGTTGTTCTGCCAGGGCAAGACGTCACCGGCGACCATCCGGGAGGGGATGGCGAGGTTTCCCGAGGTGGTCTCCGCCTGCACCCTGACCGGCGAGGCCGACGCACTCGTACACATCCTCGCCGCGGACATCCGCCATTTCGAGGAGGTCCTCGAAAGGATGAACGCCGAGCCCTACGTCGCGAGGACCAAGAGCGTGCTCGTCCTGTCCCGTCTCCTCGACCGACCGGGGCTCACGGCCGCCACCTGAACGACCACCACAACACCGGTCCTGACCCATCTCGGGATGGCAGTTTTCGACCCCGCTGGCAGAGCGGTTTGCCCGCATGATCAACGCAGCGCTGGTAGAGCAACGATTCGCCGGTATGGGTGAGATACGCGCAACGAACGGCCGTAGATTGGCAGCAACGGCGCATTGGATCGGGCCTCCTGGCGTCCATACGCTCATGGCATGTCCCGCCTCACCACGGAGGTTCGATGAGCGCGCCCAGACGGACTGCGACCCACCGGCACTACCTGATGTGCCGCCCGACCCATTTCACCGTCGCGTACTCGATCAACCCCTGGATGCATCCGGACAACCCCGACGTCGCGGTGGATACCGACCGGGCGATTGCCCAGTGGGAGACGCTGCGGCGCACGTACCTCGACCTCGGTCACGAGGTGAGCCTGATCGACCCCGCGCCCGGGTTACCGGACATGGTGTTCGCGGCCAACGGCGCGGTGGTCGTCGACGGCCGGGTGTTCGGGTCGAGGTTCCGCCACGTCGAACGCCTGCCCGAGGCGGTGCACTATCTCGAGTGGTTCAAGACAAACGGTTCCCGCCACGGCGTCCGCGACACCTACCTCCCGCTGGCGCTGGCCGAAGGTGAGGGCGACTTCCTCACCACCGGCGGCCGCATCCTCGCCGGCACAGGGTTTCGGACCGAGCCCGCAGCGCATGCCGAGCTGGCGGAGCTCGTGGGCCTGCCCGTGGTGTCGCTGGAGCTCGTCGACCCTCGCCTCTACCACCTCGACACGGCGCTCACGATCCTGGACGACGAGACGATCGCGTACTACCCGCCGGCCTTCGCACCGCAGAGTCAGGCCCTGCTGAGCGAGCTGTATCCCGACGCGATCGTCGCGGACGAAGCCGACACGCTGGTGCTGGGCCTGAACGCCGTGTCCGACGGCCGGCACGTCGTTCTGCCCGTCCAGGCGGGCGAGATGATCCGCGCGGTCGCCGGCCGGGGTTTCGAGCCTGTACCCGTCGACGTCTCCGAGCTGCGAAAGGCAGGTGGCGGGCCGAAGTGCTGCACGCTGGAGATCCGCCCGGCGGAGGACTGGACGAGGTCCGGCCCAATGGACGCGGACGCCGACAGGGAGGGGAGCCGTCGATGATCAGCGACGTGACCTCGCGCGCCGCCGCGCACATCGCCCAGGCCGAGCATTTCGCCGCGCACAACTATCATCCGCTCCCGGTCGTCGTCGCCGAGGCCGAAGGGGCCTGGGTGACCGACGTCGACGGGCAGCGGTACCTCGACTGCCTCGCCGGCTACTCCGCGCTCAACTTCGGGCACCGGCATCCGCAGATCCTCGCCGCCGCGCGGGCTCAGCTCGATCGACTCACGCTGACCAGCCGGGCGTTCCATCATGACCAGTTCGGCCCTTTCTGCGAGGAGCTCTCCCGGCTCGCGCAGACCGTCGGGTTCACCGAGCAGCCGATGGTGCTGCCGATGAACACCGGTGCCGAGGCGGTCGAGACCGCGTTGAAGCTGGCGCGCAAGTGGGGATATGAGGTGAAGGGCGTTCCCGATGGCGAGGCCACCATCGTCGTCGCGAGCGGCAACTTCCACGGCCGGACGATCAGCATCGTGAGCTTCTCCGACGACCCCGAAGCCCACGACCACTTCGGCCCGTACACACCCGGCTTCCGGATGGTGCCCTACGGCGACGCGGCCGCGGTGGCCGACGCGATCGACGACACGACGGTGGCGGTGCTGCTCGAACCGATCCAGGGCGAGGCCGGCGTCATCGTGCCTCCCGAGGGTTACCTCGCGCAGGTCCGCCAGCTCTGCACCCGGAGCCGCGTCCTGCTGCTCGCCGACGAGATCCAGTCCGGGCTGGGGCGCACGGGTACCACCTTCGCCTGTCAGCTCGCAGGAGTTGTCCCTGACCTGCTCATCCTTGGCAAGGCACTCGGCGGAGGTGTGATCCCGGTGTCGGCCGTCGTCGGCGTCCGCGAGGTGCTGGCGGTGATCCAGCCGGGCCAGCACGGCAGCACGTTCGGCGGCAACCCTCTCGCCAGTGCGGTGGGTCGTTCGGTGGTGGCGCTGCTCGAGGACGGTCACTATCAGGCTCGGGCCCGAGAGCTGGGCCTGCTCATGCACGGGCGGTTGCGCGGGCTGGTGGGCTCCGGACTACATGCGGTACGGGGCGTCGGACTGTGGGCAGGCATCGACATCGACCCGGCCCTCGGTACGGGACGCGACATCTGCGCTGCCCTGGCCGAACGGGGAGTTCTGGCCAAGGACACCCACGGGTCGACCATTCGGCTGGCCCCTCCGCTCGTGGTGGACGCGCCCGACCTCGACTGGGCCGTCGACCAACTGGGTGAGGTGCTGCGCACCCGGTAGCGCAGCTAGCTGGGTGCCGGGTCGCCGCGGGCGGCCCGGTACCGGCCACCGGCCTGGACTGGCCAGCGGCCTTGTTGGCGCGATCGCCGTACCCCACAATCACCTCGACCAGGAAGCCCTTGCTGTGTTGGGGGATGACCGCGTGCCGCTGGGTGCGCGAAGGGTGGGGACCGATGAGTACGCGACGTCAGCAGGTACGGCCCGGCAATCCGACACGGCATGGTCCGAGCCGGCGCGCCGTGCTCGGCGGCGCAGCCGCAGGAGTGCTCGTGTCCGCGGTCGCGGCGCCAGCCTCGGCAGCCGCGCAGAGCGGGGGTATCAGCTGGCCCAAGGGCCAGGCACTCCCGCGGTTCGCCGCGCCCCAGCGTCTTGATGTCGCCGACATCACCAAGCTGTCCGGCGACGAGAAGCTGCTGCTGGGCACCCTTCAGGGTGTCGTCAACGCGACGGTGCCGCGCGTCTACCTGATCGGGGACGACGCGACGAACGGCGAGGGACGCACCACCTGGCTGCGCGACCTGAAGGTGCCCTACACCGAACACGAGGACGCGTGGACGTTGGTGACGAAGTACCGCGGCGCTCTGCGCGGGTGCATCGTCTTCGATCCCGACGTTCCCGACACGATCAACGTCGCCACCACGCTCGCCGGCCTGCGGAGGGCGGTCGTCACGAGCCCCGAGCTGCTGGACCGGCTGACCGACGACTTCGGCCTGGACGTGCTGGACGACCTGCGCGGCCGATTTACCGACCGGATCGCCGCCTACGCGTGGCAGTTCGAGAACCTCTGGCCGCACACCACGCACCGGATGCTGGTGGGGCTGCCGCCGTTGAAGGACGTCAGCCTCCCTCCCGGTGTCCCGCCCGGTTACGACCCTCTGGCCACCGTTGCCGACCACGTACACGACGCGTCGAACCGGGACGTCTTCGAGTACGACCTCAGCGCCCAGCTCGGGGGAGACGCGGTTCTGGGTTCGGTTCGACGACGCGTTCACCGGCGACGGCTGGGGTACGGCGGTCACGGAGGTCGTCGTCCGAGCCGACGGACAGGTGCTCGCGCAGTTCACCCCGGGTACGCCCGCCGAGGAGGCGTACCTCTTCGACCCCGGCAACTCCCAGGTCAGTGCCGGACCGCCGCAGCACCGCTTCGCCGACGGGAGCAGGTACTTCGTCTATCGCTTCCAGCCGCCGGCGGGAACCCAGGCGCTCAGCCTGTCGGTCGACATGTGGAACGAGTACACGGTGTCGGTCACCGACACCGAGCCGGCACGGCCTGGCAAGGTCGCCTACGCCTACCTTCGCGACTACGCGGTGGCCAACAAGGCGATGACGTTCTGGCTCGACCCGAACGTCGAAGCCGAACGCGCTCTGTTCGAGCAGATCATGGCCGAGGTTGCGCCATACACGCCCTACCTTGGCTGGTTTGCCCAGGACGTCGCCGGAGAGTTCGGTGGCACCGAGTTGTGCTCGGAGCACGGCGTCTACGTCCTGGCCGCCGACTGGTTCGAGAACATGACCGTGCACTCGGGCGCGCGGGCACCGATCTCCGACAGCCAGCGATCCGCGCCGAAGGTGCCGCTGCGGAACAAGGTCTATGTCACGTTCACGATGTCCGAGGGTGACAACCTGCAGTACAACGAGCACCGGCTGCGCAGCCTGTGGGACGACCCAGGCCGTGGCAGAGTCCCGATCAACTGGACGACCTCGCCGCTGCTCCGCGACGCGGCCCCGAACTTCCTGAGCCACTTCCAGCGCACGGCCACCCGTAACGACCTGCTCGTGGCCGGCCCGTCCGGCGCCGGCTACATCTACCCGACGCCGTGGCCGGACGACACCTTCGGCGCGTTCACCGCGCAGACGAGGCGCTACATGCGCGCCACCGGCATGGACATCGTGTACGTGCTGAACCGGGTCGGCGGCAGCGATGTCGACCTCACCGAGGCGGAGGCGGCCGCGTACGTCGACGACATCGGCCCGCGCGGCCTGCTGCTCAACTGGGGCGGTACGACGGAGACGACAGTCGTCGCCGGCGGCACGCCGCTCTCGACCATCAGAGGTGTCGGGTCGGTCGACGAAGCTCTGACCGCCATCTCCGAAGCGCGGGAGGACTGGGACGGCTCGTCACCGCTGTTCGTGGCTATCGGCGTACTCGCGTGGGGCATGACACCGGGCGACCTCGCGGAGGTGGCCGAGTCGCTCGGGCCGGAGTACGAGGTCGTGCGAGGTGACCAGTACTTCGACCTGGCTCGGAAGGCCCTCACCTGACTGGCGCTGACGGCTAGACGTGGAGTCCCGTGAACGGCGCCCACGGCAGGTTGCGGGCGACCATGAACAGCACGGCGACCGCGACCAGCGCCGGCACCAGGAGGCGTCGTGCCCTGGGTGTCAGGCGTGGTCGCGGCAGGGTGCGCCGACCGGTCCGTTCGAGCATCCAACTGGTCCACAGGTAGGCGACCACCGCGGCCGCGACCAGCGCCGGCGCGTTGAACCGGAGTGCCGCACCGAGGTCGCCGTGCAACAGCGCCGCGGCCATCCGGGTCGCGCCGCACAGAGGGCAGTTCAGGCCGGTGGTGCTGCGGAGCAGGCACGGCAGGCCCACTGTTCCGCCGGTGACGTCGAGGAGTATCGCCAGCGCGAACCCACCCGCTCCGACGGCCGCGACACCGGCGAGGGTGCTGTCGGAGGGAAGTCGTGTCGCCGATCCGACGGCGGCGGGCGGACCCGTCCGAACCGGATCTGACCTGCGCATGTACCAACCGTAGACCTCGACGGCCGGGCACGGGTGTGCACAGTCGCACGGCAACCGTTCCCTGGCGCGCCGATGGTCGCTAGCCTGCTCAGGTTCATTCGATCTGCGAACGGAGACGGTTGTGAGCACGCCGAACCCGCCTTCGGGCTCTGAGCCATACGACCAGGAACGGTCGCCGGGTGCCGGCGGGTCGCCGCAGTATGGCCAGCCGTACCAGCAGGGCCAGTCGGGGCAGTACCAGCAGTACGGCCAGCAACCGCATGGTCAGCGGCATGCGCAGGGCCAGGGCCAGCCGGGCCAGCACGGCCAGCAGCAGTACGGCCAGGAGGGTCAGGAGGGTCAGCAGGGTCAGCAGCCGTATGGTCAGCAGCCGTACGGGCAGCAGGGTCAGCAGCCGTATGGTCAGCAGCCGTACGGGCAGCAGGGTCAGCAGCCGTATGGTCAGCAGCCGTACGGGCAGCAGGGTCAGCAGCCGTATGGTCAGCAGCCGTATGGCCAGCAGGGTCAGCAGCCCTACGGACAGCAGCCCTACGGACAGCAGCCGTACGGGCAGCAGGGTCAACAGCAGTACGGCCAGCAGCAGTACGGGCAACAGCAGTACGGGCAGCAGCCGTACCAGCAGGACCCGTACAGCCAGTACGCCCAGCAGTATGGGCAGGTCACCGGTCCGCCCGACCGTGACCAGCTCGGTTCCTGGCTCCAGCGAGTCGGTGCCTACCTCATTGACTTCCTGGTCGTCGGCATCCCGGGCCTCATCGGCGGCTACCTCAACGTGCAGGCGACCGTCAATCCGGGGGACTCCGCCGGCATCGTGCCGGCCATCCTCGTCCTCGTGACGCTGGGTCTGGCGATCTGGAACATCGTCATCCGGCAGGGCAGCACCGGCCAGAGCGTCGGCAAGCAGGTGTTGGGCCTGAAGCTCGTCCGGGAGTCCGACGGTCAGCCGGTCGGGGCCGGCATGTCGTTCGTCCGCCAGATCTGCCACTTCCTGGACGGCCTCGCCTGCTACGTCGGTTACCTCTGGCCGCTGTGGGACCAGAAGCGCCAGACGTTCGCAGACAAGATCATGTCCACGCTGGTCATCCGCGTCTGAACCCGCGCGCTGACGACTGCGCCGGGGATCCCACCGAAGCGGTGGGATCCCCCGCGTGGGAGGGTGGGCGGCACGTTCCAGCCAGGCAGCCGGTGTCAGAGCCGCGGCAAGCCGTCGTTACTCTGATCAGGTCCCTGGGAGCGCTGTCCGGGCCGCCCACGGCGGGTCCGGTCGCATCCTGAAGCCGCGCAGGAAGGACCCATCGCGTGAGCGTGCTCGACGAGATCCTCGACGGTGTGCGCGCCGATCTAGCCGAGCGCCAGGCGAGAGTATCGATCGAGGACCTCAAGGGCAGGGCAGCCCAGCTGCCCTACGCGATCGACCCCATGCCGGTGCTCCGCGGCGATGGGGTCGCTGTCATCGCCGAGGTGAAGCGGTCGAGCCCCAGCCAGGGCCGGCTCGCCCAGATCACCGATCCGGCCTCGCTCGCCGCCGACTACCAGGCGGGCGGCGCCGCGGCCATCAGCGTGCTCACCGAAAACCGCCGCTTCGGCGGAACGATCGACGACCTGCGGGCGGTCCGCGCCGCCGTCGACGTCCCCGTGCTCCGCAAGGACTTCGTCCTCACCAGCTACCAGTTGTGGGAAGCCCGCGCCCACGGCGCCGACCTGATCCTGCTGATCGTGGCGGCCCTCCAGCAGAACGCCCTCGTCTCCCTGATCGAGCGCGCCGAGTCGATCGGCCTGGTGCCTGTTGTCGAGTGCCACACCGAACCCGAGGTCGAGCGGGCGGTCGATGCGGGTGCCAAACTCATCGGTGTCAACGCCCGTGACCTGCACACGCTCGAGGTCGACCGAGCGGCGTTCGCCCGGTTGTCGCCCACGATCCCGGACGGCATCGTCAAGATCGCCGAGTCGGGCATCCGCGGACCGCACGACGTGATCGAGTACGCCCGAGCCGGCGCGCACGCGGTCCTGGTCGGCGAGACGCTCGTCACCGGCAAGGATCCGCGGTCCGCGGTCGCAGACCTCGTGGCGGCCGGTGCCCACCCGGCGCTCCACCATGACTAGCAGGACCGTGCCCAGCATGCCCATGTCCACTCCATCCACGTCCGGTCCATCCACGTCCGGTCCACCCACGTCCGGTCCACCCGTGTCCGGCACCGCCGGCGGACCCGATGCCCGCGGTCACTGGGGCCAGTTCGGCGGGCGCTTCACCCCCGAGGCGCTGAGTGCCGCTCTCGACGAGCTCGACCGGGCCCATCGCGAAGCCATGGCCGATCCCGCGTTCCGCACCCAGCTCGACGGGATGTTGCGCGACTACGCCGGGCTGCCGAGCCGGCTGTACGACGCGACCCGGCTGTCGCGGGTGGCCGGCGCCCGCATTCTGCTCAAGCGCGAAGACCTCAACCACACCGGCGCCCACAAGATCCGCAACGTACTCGGGCAGGCCCTGCTCGCCGCCCGGATGGGCAAGACCCGGATCATCGCCGAGACGGGTGCGGGTCAACACGGCGTAGCCACCGCGACCGCGTGCGCGTACTTCGATCTGGAGTGCGTGGTCTACATGGGCGAGGAGGACACCCGGCGGCAGGCGCTCAATGTCGCCCGGATGCAGATGCTCGGCGCTGAGGTGATCCCGGTCAGCACCGGCAGCCGAACTCTGAAGGACGCCATCAACGAGGCGCTCCGCGACTGGGTGGCCACCGTCGACACGACCCACTACCTGCTGGGCACCGCGGCCGGACCGCATCCGTTCCCCGCCCTCGTACGCGACCTGTGTCGAGGGATCGGTGACGAGGCGCGGGCCCAGACACTCGAGCTCACCGGCGCACTTCCCGACGCCGTATGCGCCTGCGTAGGCGGCGGGTCCAACGCGATCGGCATGTTCACGGCGTTCGTGCCTGACGAGTCCGTGCAGCTGTACGGGTTCGAGGCCGGCGGCGACGGCGTGGAGACCGGGCGGCACGCCGCGACAATCACGTCCGGCCAGGTCGGTGTCCTCCACGGCA
The DNA here is from genome assembly GCA_963720325.1 of uncultured Actinomycetota bacterium. Taxonomy (GTDB): domain Bacteria; phylum Actinomycetota; class Actinomycetes; order Propionibacteriales; family Actinopolymorphaceae; genus Thermasporomyces. The sequence goes on from CAVRFE010000007.1 coordinate 712,437, forward strand.
CGAGGTCCTACCTCCTTCAGGACGAGGACGGCCAGACGATCGAGAGCCACTCGATCTCCGCCGGACTGGACTACCCGGGGGTTGGCCCCGAGCACGCGTTCCTGCACCACAGCGGCCGTGCCACCTACGAGGCGGTAACCGACGCGGAGGCGATGGACGCCTTCCGGCTGCTGGCGCGTACGGAGGGCATCATCCCGGCGATCGAGTCCGCGCACGCGGTGGCGGGTGCATTGCGGGTCGCCAAGGAGCTGGGTCCCGACGCGAACGTGCTGGTGTGTCTGTCGGGGCGCGGCGACAAGGACGTCGACACGGCGGCCACCTGGTTCGGCCTGCTGGACTCCGACTCCGATGCGGCGACACCGGCCGGCTCGAAGGGGAATGGGGCGGCGTGAGCGTCGGCACGTTGTTCGAGAAGGCGCGCGCAGACAACCGCAGTCTGCTGGTGGGCTATCTTCCGGCGGGCTTTCCCAGTTACGAGGGTGCGATCCACGCGTTCCGGGCCATGGCAGCTGGCGGCGTCGACCTCTTCGAGGTCGGACTGCCCTACTCCGACCCGACCATCGATGGTCCGACGATCCAGGCCGCGGCCGACCAGGCGTTGCGCGGCGGGACCCGCACTGCCGACGTCCTTCGTACGGTCGAGGCGGTGGCGGCGGCAGGGGTCCCCGCGGTAGTGATGACCTACTGGAATCCCGTCGAGCGCTACGGCGTCGACCGGTTCGCCAGCGACCTGGCCAGCGCGGGCGGTTCGGGACTCATCACCCCCGACCTGATTCCGGAGGAAGCCGACGCGTGGCTCGCCGCCAGTGACGCCGCCGGACTCGACCGGGTCTTCCTCGTCGCACCGTCGTCCACCGACGAGCGGCTCCAGCTCACCGTGGACGCCTGCCGTGGCTTCGTCTATGCCGCGTCCCTCATGGGCGTGACAGGCACCCGGACCCGCACCAGCGGCGACGCCCCCGAGCTCGTCGAACGGCTCCGTAAGGTGACCAGCCTGCCCGTGGGTGTCGGACTCGGCGTCTCGGACGGCGACCAGGCCGCGGAGGTCGCGAACTACGCCGACGCGGTGATCGTCGGTTCCGCGTTCGTACGGCGGCTGATCGACGCGCCCGACGAGGGCGCCGGCGCGGCTGCGGTCGGCGCCCTCGCACAGGACTTGGCGGCCGGTGTCCGGCGGCGCACTACCTGACGAGGCCGAAATGAACGGGTCGACCATGGGGGAGATGCGGAGCGCGCCGGTCGCCGGCCACACCAGCCGGTGGGCCTCGGTGACGCCGTGGATCTCCGTCGCCGCGCGCCTGGTGCTGGCTGGTGTCCTCGCGGCAGCCGGAATCCTCAAGCTCGCCGTTCCGCCGGTCGAGCAGGTGCGGGCTGTGCGTGCATACCAGCTGTTGCCGTATGGCGTGGACGCGGTCATCGGCTACACGTTGCCGTTCGTCGAGATCCTGCTGGCTGTGGCGCTCCTGCTCGGGTTCGGCACCAGGGTGGCCGCGGTCGTGTCGGCCGTGCTGATGCTGGCATTCGTCGCCGGCATCGGGTCGGTGTGGGCACGGGGGATCTCGATCGACTGCGGCTGCTTCGGCGGCGGCGGGCCGGTGGCACCCGGGGAGACGAGATACCTCCAGGAGATCCTGCGTGACGCCGGACTTGTCCTCGCCGCCGGCTGGCTCGCCGTGTTCGGACCGGGCCGGTTCGCGATCGACCGCTCACAACCACGGCACCATCGGGGGGACGGATGACCAGCAAGTCTCGTCGGGAGGCGCTGCGCGCCGAGCGGGAGCGGCAGGCGGCCGCGACCAGGCGCCGCGACAACATCCTTCGAATCGGCATCGCCGTCGTCGTCGCGCTCGCCATCGTCGCGGTCGCGGGCATCGTCCAGTGGCAGCGCTCACGTGTCGACGCCAGTGCCACGGCACCGGCGGGCGTTGTCTCGGGCTATGTCAAGCCCGGCGCTGCCGAACAGTCCGCCGGCCTCGGTAGCGGCGTCGGTTTCGGCGAGGAGAACGCCCCTGTCGTGGTCGAGATGTTCGAGGACTTCTCCTGCCCGCACTGCCAGGAGTTCGAGGCCGAGGCCGAGCAGATGGTCAACCAGCAGGTCACCACCGGGAAGGTCCGCGTCGTCTACTACCCCGTGACGCTGTCCGGCTTCGGCAGACCCACCGAGCTGGCCGCCAATGCCTTCGCCTGCGCCGCCGACGAGGGCGAGGCGCGCCCGATGCACGACGCGCTGTACACCAACTTCAACCAGGAATGGACCACAGACGAGCTCGTCGAGCTCGGCCGCTCTGTGGGCCTGACCTCCGGCTCGTTCGCATCCTGTGTGCGCGAAGAGACGTTCGCCGACTGGGTACGTTCGATCGACGAAACCGCGACCGACCGGGGCGTTACGGGTACACCGACCGTGTTCGTCAACGGCGGCAAACCGCTTCCGCCGGACAAAACGACTCCGACCGGGCTGCGACTCGCCATCGAGGCTGCACTGGAGGAGAACGGCTGACCCGGTAGTGTCCGTGCGATAGACCGCCTCCCTTCGGTCCAGGGGCTCCCACCGGGAGTGTCCATTCGAGGAGCACCATCGCATGTTGATTCACGCGTCGATCCCCAGTCCGTCGCAGGGGGTCTGGCATCTCGGTCCGGTGCCGATCAGGGCGTACGCGCTCTGCATCATCGTGGGTGTCATCGTCGCCGTCTGGCTGGGCAACCGGCGCTGGATCGCGCGCGGTGGCAGGCCCGGGACGGTGGCGGACATCGCCGTCTGGGCGGTGCCTTTCGGTCTGGTGGGCGCCCGCCTGTACCACGTTGTCACCGATTACCAGCTCTACTTCGGTGAAGGACGCGACCCGTTGCGGGCGTTCGCCGTATGGGAGGGCGGACTGGGCATCTGGGGAGGGATCGCCCTCGGCGCCGTCGGGGCGTGGATCGGCTGCCGTCGCCGGGGAATCCCGCTGCCGGCCATGGCCGACGCGCTCGCGCCCGGCATCGTCCTCGCCCAGGCGATCGGACGCTGGGGCAACTGGTTCAACCAGGAGTTGTTCGGCGCGCCGACGAACCTGCCGTGGGGCCTGCGGATCGACCCCGAGCACCGGCCTACCGGCTACGAGCAGGAGGCGTCATTTCACCCGACGTTCCTGTACGAGAGTGCCTGGAACATCGGAGTCGCCGGCCTGGTGATCTGGGCCGATCGGCGGTTCAAGCTCGGACACGGTTGCGCGTTCGCCCTCTATGTCGCGGGCTACACCCTTGGGCGGGGGTGGATCGAATATCTCCGGATCGACCCGGTCAACCACGTCGCCGGCCTGCGCCTCAACGTCTGGACCTCGATCGCGCTCTTCGTCGCGGCAGTGCTCTACATCCTGATCTCGGCCATGCTCAGGCCGGGCCGGGAGCCCGTGGTCGAACCCGGCGATGACGGCGAGGACGGGATCGACGGGTCGGCCGAGGGCGGGGAGGGGTCGCCGGAGGCCGAGACCGCGCAGGACGACCGGTCAGAGGGGCCACCCCGGACCGAGGCCAGCTCCCGAGTCGGGACCGGTGCAGAGTCCGGCCAGCGGGCACGTACCCTCGACACTGGCCCGAACGACGCCCCCTGACGGTAGAGACGCCGCACAATGACGTGGGGGCGCCACGCGGTGCCCTAGGTGGGGAGCTCGACGCCGAGCTGCCGGGCAGGTCAAGCGACTCCGACCCTGATCGGGTCGGGTCCGTCGTCCCTGGGCCGGTTCGACCCCATCCGATACCCTGCTTGCAATCGCCAGGGCCAACGTCGTCCCTCGATGCTGCGTTCATACGCGAGTACGACGACGGGAGTTTCCACATGCGCGGAGCGCCCCCGCCGCCGCACGGCTTGTACGATCCACGGTTCGAGCACGATGCCTGCGGTGTCGCATTCGTAGCGACCTTGAGCGGTGAGCCGAGCCACCAGATCGTCGATCATGCCTTCACGGCTCTGCGTAATCTCGATCATCGCGGCGCTTCCGGCAGCGAACCCGACTCCGGTGACGGCGCCGGCATGCTGCTCCAAGTGCCCGACGGGTTCTTTCGGGCGGTTTGTGAGTTCGCCCTTCCGCCGCGGGGTGAGTACGCGGTCGGCACGGCGTTCCTGCCCGACGACGACGAGGCCGTGGCCGACATCTCCCGTCGGGTGGACGAGCTGGCGGCCGAGGAGGGCCTGGTCGTACTCGGCTGGCGGGACGTCCCGGTGGCCCCTGAGCTCCTCGGCAAGACTTCCCGGGCGGTGATGCCCCGGTTCCGGCAGCTGTTCGTCGCCGCCGATGGCACCCGGCTCCCAGGGCTGGGCTTGGAGCGCCGCGCGTTCACGCTCCGCAAGCGGGTGGAGCAAGCCACCGACGCCTACTTCCCGTCCCTGTCGTCACGCACGGTCGTCTACAAGGGCATGCTCACCACCGAGCAGCTGGAGCCCTTCTTCCCCGACCTGTCCGACCGGCGGGTGGAGAGCGCGATCGCCCTCGTCCACTCGAGGTTCTCGACCAACACGTTCCCGTCCTGGCCGCTCGCCCACCCATACCGCTACGTCGCGCACAACGGCGAGATCAACACGGTCATGGGCAACCGCAACTGGATGCGGGCCCGCGAGGCACTCCTGGCCAGCGACCTGATCGAGGGTGACCTCGAACGGCTCTACCCGATCTGTACGCCCGAGGCCAGCGACTCGGCCACGTTCGACGAGGCGCTCGAGCTGCTCCAGATGGGCGGCCGGTCGCTACCGCACTCGGTACTGATGATGATCCCGGAGGCGTGGGAGAACCACGCCGAGATGGACCCGAAGCGGCGCGCGTTCTACGAGTTCCACTCCTGCCTGATGGAGCCCTGGGACGGCCCCGCCTGCATCACCTTCACCGACGGTACGCAGGTCGGCGCGGTGCTCGACCGCAACGGCCTACGGCCCAGCCGCTACTGGGTGACCGACGACGGCCTGGTGGTGCTGGCGTCGGAGGTCGGCGTGCTCGACATCGACCCCAAGTCCGTGATCCGCAAGGGCCGGCTCGAACCCGGCCGGATGTTCCTCGTCGACACCGCGGAGCACCGCATCATCGAGGACGAGGAGATCAAGGGGCGCCTGGCAGCCGAGCATCCGTACGACGAATGGCTGCACGCGGGTCTGATCCGGTTGGGAAACCTCCCGCTCCGCGAGCACGTAGTGCACACCCATGCTTCGGTCACCCGTCGTCAGCAGACCTTCGGCTACACAGAGGAGGAGCTCCGCGTCATCGTGGCTCCGATGGCAAGAGTCGGTGCCGAGCCGATCGGGTCGATGGGGTCCGACACACCGGTGGCGGTGCTGTCGGGCCGGTCCCGGCTCCTGTTCGACTACTTCACCCAGCTGTTCGCCCAGGTCACCAACCCGCCGCTGGACGCGATCCGGGAAGAGCTCGTCACGTCGCTGGCGGGGACGATCGGCCCGGAGGGAAACCTGCTGGATGCCGGGCCCGCCTCCTGCCGGCAGATCGTCGTGCCCTTCCCGGTCCTCGACAACGACGACTTGTCCAAGATCGTCCACGTCAACCGCGACGGTGACTTCCCCGGTTACGCGACGCACGTCGTCAAGGGCCTCTACCGCGTCGAGGGCGGCGGCGAGGCGCTGGCCCGCCGGCTGGAGGAGATCAACGCGGAGGTGTCCGCCGCGATCGCCGACGGGGCACGCATCATCGTGCTGTCCGACCGGCACTCCAACTCCGACTTGGCGCCGATACCGTCGCTGCTGCTCACCGGTGCGGTGCACCACCATCTGATCCGCGAGAAGGCCCGGTCGCGGGTGGGCCTGGTGGTCGAGGCAGGTGACGTTCGTGAGGTGCACCACGTCGCCCTCCTCATCGGCTACGGTGCGGCTGCGGTCAACCCCTACCTCGCGATGGAAAGCGTCGAAGACCTTGTCCGCGAAGGCGTCTTCCTCAACGACGTCAGCGCCGAGCAGGCCGTCGCCAACCTCGTCAAGGCGCTCGGCAAGGGCGTGCTCAAAGTCATGAGCAAGATGGGGGTCTCGACCGTCGCGTCCTACACCGGCGCACAGATCTTCGAGGCGATTGGGCTCGGCCAGGACGTCATCGACCGATACTTCACCGGCACAACTTCGCGGCTGGGGGGCGTCGGGCTCGACGTCATCGCCGCCGAGGTGCGTCGCCGGCATGTGACGGCGTACCCACGCGACGGCATCGTGCCGGCGCACAGGCGGCTCACCATCGGCGGCGAGTACCAGTGGCGCCGCGAGGGCGAGCCGCACCTGTTCGACCCCGAGACGGTCTTCCGGTTGCAGCACTCGACCCGCACGCAGCGCTACGACATCTTCAAGCAGTACACGGGCCGGGTGGACGAGCAGTCCCGGCGGCTGATGACGCTGCGCGGCCTGTTCTCGTTGCGTTCCGGTGTACGCGAGCCCGTGCCGATCGAGGAGGTCGAGTCGGTCGAGAGCATCGTCAGGCGGTTCTCCACCGGCGCGATGTCGTACGGCTCCATCTCGGCGGAGGCGCACCAGACGCTCGCGATCGCGATGAACCGGTTGGGCGCGCGGTCCAACACCGGCGAGGGCGGTGAGGACGCCGACCGGCTCTACGATCCCGAACGCCGCAGTGCGATCAAGCAGGTGGCCAGTGGGCGGTTCGGCGTGACGTCCGAATACCTCACGCACTCGACCGACCTGCAGATCAAGATGGCGCAGGGTGCCAAGCCCGGTGAGGGTGGCCAGCTCCCGGGCAACAAGATCTATCCGTGGATCGCCAAGACGCGATACTCCACACCTGGCGTGGGGCTGATCTCCCCGCCACCGCACCACGACATCTACTCGATCGAGGATCTTGCCCAGCTGATCCACGACCTGAAGAACTCCAACCCGGCTGCACGGGTGCACGTCAAGCTGGTGGCCGAGGTGGGTGTCGGCACGGTGGCCGCAGGGGTGTCAAAGGCCCATGCCGACGTGGTGCTGATCTCCGGCCACGACGGCGGCACCGGTGCCGCCCCGCTCACGTCGCTCAAGCATGCCGGCGCACCCTGGGAGCTCGGGCTCGCCGAGACCCAGCAGACCCTGCTCCTCAACGGCTTGCGGGACCGGATCGTCGTACAGACGGACGGACAGCTCAAGACCGGGCGTGACGTCGTGATCGCCGCGCTGCTCGGTGCCGAGGAGTACGGGTTCGCGACCGCTCCGCTGGTGGTCTCAGGCTGCATCATGATGCGGGTCTGTCATCTCGACACCTGTCCCGTTGGTGTGGCGACCCAGAACCCCGAACTCCGCCTGCGGTTCAACGGCAAGCCGGAGTTCGTCGTCACGTTCTTCGAGTACATCGCCCAGGAAGTGCGCGAATACCTTGCTGAGTTGGGTTTTCGCAGCCTGGAAGAGGCGATTGGCCACGCGGAGATGCTCGACGCCGCCGAGGCCGTGGAGCACTGGAAGGCGTCCGGGCTCGACCTCACGCCGATTCTGCACGTGCCCGACCTGCCGGCCGGCACTGCGCGCCGGTCGGTCACCACCCAGGACCACGGCTTGGAGAAGGCGCTCGACAACCATCTCATCGAGCTCGCCCGCGACGCCCTCGACAAGGGCGAACCGGTACGCGCCCAGTTGCCCATCCGTAACGTCAACCGGACTGTCGGGACGATGCTCGGCCACGAGCTGACGAAGGCGTATGGCGGCGCCGGCCTTCCCGACGACGCGATCGACCTGACCTTCGTCGGGTCGGCGGGACAGTCGTTCGGCGCGTTCGTTCCGCGGGGGATCACCCTTCGGCTCGAAGGCGACGCCAACGACTACCTCGCCAAGGGCCTGTCTGGTGGGCGGATCGTGGTCCGGCCCGACCGCGCGGCCACCTTCGCCGCCGAGGACAACATCATTGCCGGCAACGTGATCGCCTACGGTGCGACGGCCGGCGAGCTGTTCGTCCGCGGCACCGTGGGGGAGCGGTTCTGCGTCCGAAACTCCGGTGTGACGGCGGTGGTCGAAGGCGTCGGCGACCACGGCTGTGAGTACATGACCGGCGGCACCGTCGTCGTCCTCGGCAGGACGGGCCGCAACTTCGCTGCCGGCATGTCGGGTGGCGTCGCGTACGTCCTCGATCTCCAGCTGGTCCGGGTCAACCAGCAGATGGTCGACCTCGAACCTCTCACCGACGCTGACAAGGAGCTCTTGACACAGTTGGTAGCTGCCCACGCCGAAGCCACCGGCTCGACCGTGGCCGGGGCGCTCCGCGCCGACTGGCCGGCCGCGCTCGGTCGGTTCACCAAGGTCATGCCTCAGGACTACAAGAGGGTGATGCAGGCGCGTGCCCGGGCCGAGGCCGAAGGAGCAGACGTCGACAAGGCGATCATGGAGGCCGCACATGGCTGATCCGAAGGGCTTCCTGACCACCCCCCGTGAGGTGGCCGTACGCCGACCCGTCGACGAACGCCTGCGCGACTGGAACGAGGTCTACCCCGGCGGCGGTATCGGCCGGGCGTTGCTGCCGATCATCTCCAAGCAGGCGGGACGCTGTATGGACTGCGGCATCCCGTTCTGTCACCACGGCTGTCCTCTCGGAAACCTCATCCCGGAGTGGAACGACCTGGTTCTGGCGCGACGACTGGCGAGCGGCGATCGAGCGCCTGCACGCGACGAACAACTTCCCCGAGTTCACTGGGCGGCTGTGTCCGGCGCCGTGCGAAACCTCTTGTGTGCTGGCGATCAACGACTCGCAGTCAGGCGGCGCCGTCACGATCAAGAACGTCGAGGTGGCGATCATCGACCGGGCGTGGGACGCCGGCTGGGTGACGCCGCAGCCTCCAGAGTGGCTGACCGGCCGCACGATCGCCGTGGTCGGTTCGGGCCCGTCAGGGTTGGCGGCCGCGCAGCAGCTCACCCGCTCCGGTCACACGGTGGCGGTGTACGAGCGCGCCAACAAGGTCGGTGGCCTGCTTCGCTACGGGATCCCCGAGTTCAAGATGGAAAAGCGCGTCCTCGACCGGCGCCTGGACCAGATGGTGCGGGAGGGCACGATCTTCCGCGCGGGTGTCGATGTCGGGGTCGACGTGACGGGACAGGATCTCCGGGCACGCTACGACGCTGTCGTGCTCGCGGTGGGTTCGACGATCCCGCGTGATCTGCCGATGCCAGGACGCGACCTGTCGGGCATCCATCAGGCCATGGAGTTTCTGCCGCAGGCCAACCGTGCCACCCACGGCGAGGACGTACCCGACCAGATCACAGCCGCTGGCAAGAACGTCGTCATCATCGGCGGTGGTGACACGGGCGCCGACTGCCTCGGCACGGTGCACCGGCAGGGTGCTGCCAACGTGATCCAGCTGGAGATCATGCCGCAGCCGACGGACGAACGCCCGATGCACCAGCCCTGGCCGACCTACCCGATGGTCTTCCGGGTGTCGAGCGCTCACGAGGAAGGCGGCGAACGCAAGTACGCCGTGTCGACGCAGGAGTTCCTCGGCGACGAGAACGGTAACGTCCGCGCGCTTCAGTTGGTCGAGGTGAAGTTCCAGAACGGCCGCTTCGAGATGGTGGCGGGTACCGAGCAGGAGATCCCCGCCGAACTCGTGCTGCTGGCGATGGGGTTCGTCGGGCCGGAACGCGACGGCGTCCTCGGCCAGCTCGAAGTCGAGCTCGACGAGCGCGGCAACATCAAGCGCGACGCGTCGTACGCCACGACTGTCGACGGCGTTTTCGTGGCCGGTGATGCCGGGCGCGGTCAGTCGCTCATCGTGTGGGCGATCGCGGAGGGTCGAGCCTGCGCCGCCGGAGTCGACGCCTGGCTTCGCGGCGGCGAGACCGCACTCCCGTCGCCCATCCCGCCGACGGAACGCCCCCTCGCGGTATGACCGGGGTGGGCGCTGGACAGCTCAGAGGTCGTAGAGGCGGCGGGCGTTGTCGGCGCCGACCATGCCAGCTATGCGTTCTGCGTCCGAGCTGGGCAGCGCACCGGTCCGGATCCACTGACCGAGCAGGCCCCCGAACGCGTCTCGGAACTGCGCCGCTCCGACGAGATACAGCTCCGGTAGGCCGTACGCATCACTGGAGTACAACAGCTTCCCGAACGGCGCGAGCTCGCAGAATTCCGCCAGCACGGCACCCGCACGCGCACCGACATGGGACAGCGTGAGCCCGAAATCCACGTAGACGTGGGGAAAGACGGAGGCGAGCCAACCAGCCTCGCGGTGGTACGGATAGCAGTGCAGCAGCACCACAGGGACACCTGACGGCTCGACCAGGGCGAGAAAGCTCTGAAGCAAGGCAGGGTTGACAGTGGCCAGTCGCAGATCCCGGTCGCCGAACCCCGTGTGCATCTGGACCGGCAGGCGCCGGTCGATGCCGCACCAGAGTACGAAACGCAGCAGGACCTCGTCGACCAGGCGCCGTGGCCGGTCATCGTCTGCTTCGACGATCCAGCGACGTGCGGCATCTCCTACGTCAGCCGACGAAGGCCGAACGCAGTCCAGCGCGAAACCGTGCCGGTAGGCGAGGATCGACTTCACCGCGACGGCGTTTTGGGTGGCGACCGCGAGCGTCTCGACATACGCCTCCGCGAAGTCGCCCGCAGACACGCCGGACGAGGCAACCCGTTCCGCCACCGACTCGAGGCGTACGACCTCACGCACATGCGCGGATGCGGCGACGCCGAGCTCGGCCGCGGCGACGAAACCGCTACCGCCAATGCCGGTGTCGACCAGCAGATGCGAAAGGCCGGCCGCGCTGAGCATCCGTACGTTCACCTCGTGCGGGCCGAGTTCCGCGCGCCGAGTGAGATAGTCGCCCATCGGCACACCGGGCGGAAGGTCCAGCACCGGTGCACACCATCGGCGTACGGCCAACCCCAGTGGAGAGTCCGCAGAGGAAACACCGGCCGGCGCGGGTCGGGTGGCCTCGGTCAGCAAGAGTTCGAATTCGTCGCGCCCAAGTGATCCCGACACGACCGTATGACAGTGTCCGTCGACCAGCGGCCGTTCGAGTCGCATCACGACACCTGCTTGCCCGACATCCCGCCCGCCCGATCAGTAGGCCCAACGGGTGGCCGCGACGACCTCGTCCGGGCTGGCATCGGCGAACAATTCGGCCTCGGCCCTTCGTACGGCGACGAATGCCTGGAAGAGCGGCTCTCCCATCGCCGCGCGGAGCACGTCGTCGTGGAGCAGGGCTTCCACCGCTTCCGGCAAAGACTGCGGCAGGCGTGCCGGCGCCTCGTCTTGCGGCAGGCTCGCGGGGTCGACCGTCACCTCCGCCGGCAGATGCTGCCCCCGGTCGATGCCTGCCAGCGCGATGGCCTGCACGGCAGCCACGACGAGGTAGGGGTTGGCGCTTCCGTCCACGCACTTCAGCTCGGCGTTCGCGGCGACGGGCTCAGACCCCTCGGTGCCGGTGACGAGTCTGATCGCGGCTTCCCGGTTTTCCCTTCCCCAGCACTGGTACGGGGCAGCCCAGTGCTGCGGCACCAGGCGCAGATAACTTCCGACGCTCGGGGCACTGACGGCACACAGCGCGGGCAGCCGGTCGAGGAGCTCGGCCAGAAGGGACTCACCGCGCTCGGTGAGACCGTGTGGCCCGGACCCCCCTGCGAACAGGTTGGAACCCGACGACCAGACCGACATGTGCAGGTGCGGCCCGTTCCCGACCGAGCCGGCCGACACCACGGGCGCGAACGACGCACGATAGCCGTGCGCCTGCGACACCGCTTGGATCGTCTGCCGGACGAGCACCACGCGGTCTGCCGCGCCGACCGGATCGGTCGCCGCGACCGACAGTTCCAGCTGACCCGGCCCGTACTCGGGGTGAAACTGGTCGACCGGTACGCCCTCGGCGGCCAGGGCCTCCAGCAGGTCGTGCACGTAGTCGGACAGCTCGACGACCCGTGTCATGCCGTACGCGGGACCGGAGCAGGCCGGCTGGACATCTCCGTCGTCTCCCTCACTGCCGATGAACCACTCCACCTCGAACGCCATCTGGAACCCGACACCGCGGGCCGCGGCCTCCTCGGTCATGCGCCGCGCGAAGGAGCGTTGGCACGCGGGATGGACATCGCCGTTCTGCGTCTCACGGTCCGTGGGCGCCCAGGCCCAACCCGGCTGCGCGGCGAGAACAGTGAGCCGGTCGAGGTCTGGATAGAGCCGCAGATCGCCGACCGGACCACCGATGTGCTCGCTCGTCGTGATCGAGTCGTCGACGACGAAGACGTCGAACACCGGTGACATCCCGACCCCCCACGTGGTGGCGTCCGGGAGCCTCCTGGTCGGCACGGTCTTGACCCTGGTGACACCGGCGTTGTCGATCCACGTCAACGCGATCGCGGACACGTGTCGGAGCGCGAGCTGGGAGGCAAGCTCCTTGGCGCGGGCGGTCCGACGATTTCTGGCGTCACCCATGTCGCTGACCGGATCCATGACGTGATCCTTCCACCGTGCGGGTGCGCCGCAAGCACGTGTGGCGACCGATTCTCGCACCTTGGTCTGGTAGGAAAGCACCGTGCGGTTGCTGGATGTCCACGTGCGGTACGCGTCACGCGCTCGTTGGGTACTGCGGGGGATCGACGCGGAGCTCGGACCCGGTGATGTGGTGCTGGTCAGCGGACGCAACGGTGCGGGGAAGTCGACCCTGCTGCAGGTGCTGGCCGGGCTGCTGCGCCCTGCCCCGGGTGCCGTGCAGGACCGACCCGAAGTGGTCGGCTGGCTGCCGGAACGCTTTCCCATCCGGCAGGCGTTCACGGTAGACGGCTACCTGCGTTCGATGGCGGCGGTTCAGGGCCTGGCGCGGGCGGAGTCGCGTCCGCGGATCGACGCGCTGGTCGAACGCCTCTTCCTCGGCCCATTTCTGCATACCCCGCTGGGTTCCGTGTCCCAGGGGACCGGCCGCAAGGTCGGCTTGACGGCGGCCCTGCTGCGATCGCCCGGCCTCCTCGTCCTGGACGAGCCCTGGGAAGGCCTGGATCCGGAGAGCCAGCAGGAGGTTCCGGTGATCGTTTCCGAGGTCACCTCGGCGGGTGGGATCTGCGTCCTCACCGACCACCTCGGCCATGTCGACACCCTGGCTGGACCTCTCCGACGTTGGAGAGTCGAGGACGGGGGCGTCTACGAGCCCGCCGCCGGACACGAGGTGCGCGGGCTGCGGAGCGACGCGTGAGCCGTGTCGTCGCGCTGGCCGCGATGCGGTTGAGGGCGTACGTCGTGAGCCAACGCGCCTGGGCGCCCTGGTTGGCGTCGCTGGCACTCGTCCTGGTCGCCCATGGCGGTGGTGCGGCCAGACCCGCCCCGGCGTACGCCTTCTCCGCGACGTTGCTCTTCGCCGCCTTCTGCTGGCAGACCAAGCTGGTGCTCGACACCGAACCCGACACGCAACGGATGCTCGCCCGGCTGGGCGTCGGTTCGGCACGTCGCGAGCTGGTCGCAGGCTTGCTGGCGGCTGCCCTGGCCGCGGTTCCCGCCATCGTGGCCGGCGTGCTGGTCCCGCTCGTCATCGGTGCACTGGAGTTGCCAGGTGGTGGAGCAACCGTTCAGTGGCTGGTGTTCGGGCTGTGGGTCCACGTGCTCGCGGCCGTGTGCGGACTCGGTGTCGGCGCGCTGGCCAGCCGGGCGGTCATCCGTCCCGCCGGCTGGGCGGCACTCGTGCTCGTCGGCGTCCCGGTCGTCGTAATGGTCTTCGGCTCACGAGACTCGGCCCTCCTGCGGTGGCTCGTACCGCAGCTGTTCGCCGTCGCGCACATCGACAGCGCCACCGATGTCCTGGCGACGGCAGCCGTCACGGGGCACGCACTGGGATGGACGGCGGTCACGCTGACCGTCTACGCGGCCCTGCGGCGCAGCCGGCCATGAAGCAGGCATAGGCTCGGGGGGTGCGCCGAGCCAAGATAGTTTGCACCCTCGGTCCAGCAACCTCCACACCTGAGCGCATCAGCGAACTGGTGGAGGCGGGGATGGACGTCGCCCGGCTCAATCTGAGTCACGGCAGCCACGCCGAGCATGAACGCATCTACCGGCTGGTTCGCGAGGCCGCCGACGAGGCGGGGCGCGGGGTCGGGGTCCTGGTCGACCTGCAGGGACCCAAGATCCGCCTCGGTACGTTCGCCGAAGGGTCGATCAACCTCGTCTACGGCGACCACTTCACGATCTCCACCCAGGAGTGCGCGGGCGATGCGACTCGCGCCTCGACGACCTATGAAGGCCTGCCGCGCGACGTTTCCCCAGGTGACAGCATCCTGGTCGACGACGGGCGGCTCGCCCTGGAGGTGGAGGCGGTCGACGGCAATGACGTGATGACCCGCGTCGTCGTCGGTGGCCGGGTGTCTGATCACAAGGGCCTCAACCTCCCCGGTGTGGGGCTGTCGGTCCCCGCGATGTCGGAGAAAGATCATGACGACCTGCGCTGGGCGCTGCACCTGCCCGCGGACCTGATTGCGCTGTCGTTCGTCCGCAACGCCCGAGATGTCGAGGACGTGCGCCGGGTGATGGTCGAGGAGAAGGTCCGGCTCCCGGTCATCGCCAAGATCGAGAAGCCGCAGGCGGTCCAGAACCTCGACGAGATCATCGACGCGTTCGACGGGTTCATGGTCGCGCGGGGCGACCTGGGCGTGGAGATGCCGCTGGAGGACGTCCCGCTGGTCCAGAAGCGGATCGTGGAGCTGGCCCGTCTCAACGCCAAGCCGGTGATCGTCGCCACCCAGATGCTCGAGTCGATGGTCAACTCACCGCGCCCGACGCGTGCGGAGGCCTCGGACGTCGCCAACGCGGTCCTCGACGGGACCGATGCGGTGATGCTCTCGGGTGAGACGAGCGTCGGCCTGTATCCGATCGATGCCGTACGCACGATGGCCCGGATCGTCGAGACCACCGAGGAGAACGGCCACGACCGGGTGGCCGGAATCCAGTGGGAGCCGCGTACCAAGGGCGGTGTGATCGCCAAGGCCGCCGCCGAGGTCGCAGAGCGCCTGGGGGCGAAGTTCCTGTGTGCGTTCACCCAGTCGGGCGACTCCGCGCGGAGGTTGGCGCGCTACCGGTCGCGGGTCCCGCTCCTTGCGTTCACACCGGAGGAGGAAGTGCGCAACCAGCTCGCGCTGACCTGGGGCGTCGAGACGTTCCTGGTTCCCACGGTCTCCCACACCGACGAGATGGTGAAGCAGGTCGACCGGGCGCTCCTGGCAGTCGGCCGGTGCCGACGGGGTGACAGCGTGGTGATCGTCGCGGGAAGTCCGCCGAGCATCCCCGGTTCGACCAACGCATTGCGCGTGCACCGCATCGGTGACGCCGTCAACGAGGCGGCCCCGGGCTACCGGTTCTAGGGCCGCGGGCCCTGTGTGGGTTGGCCGGCAGGCGTTTGCCGCGCCGGCGGAACTCGCGTGACCGGGCCCTGGCCGGCTCATCGGGAACGCTGCGGGGGCTCACAGCACCCCGGAGGCTTCACGTTCTGCGTGCACCAGCCAACCCAAGACGGGCCCTGTGTGGGTTGGCCGGTCAGTCGGCCGCCGGCGATGGCGCAGCCGGCCCAGCTCCCGGGCGGTGCTCGTCGAGAAACCGACTCAGGAGTCCCCTGATCACGGTGGCCATCGAAAACCCATGCTCCTGGGACCAGGCACGGAGGCGGGCATGGTCGGTGGTCGGCAACCGGACCGGCACCATCTGGTAGTCGCCGCGCAGTTGGTCGGACACCCGGAGCAGCAACTCCTCCGACTCCTGCTGCGCACGGTGCCGGTGAACCGTGTAGCCGCCGGCCGGCGACCCCCACTCTCCGGCCAGCTCGACCTGGGGAGACGCGCCCGGGATGCGTTCGAACAGCCACTGCAACACCGCTCGCCGTTGCTCCGCCGGCAGGGCCTCGAGCGAGGCGAGTAGGAGAGACGCCGGCGAGCTTTGCGCTCCAGGCGGCTCGGGCGTGTTTTCGGGGGGCGTGTCGGCAGGTCCGTCGACCATGGTGGAACTCCTGGGGTATCGCGCGATATCGCTGACGATATCGCCGATCTGCGAGTTCCCTCAAGCCCCTACGCCCTCGTACGCCGCGGCGACGGATCGGTTCCGGCCGTCAGTTGATCACCCAGGCGGACTGCTCGGCTCCGCGGTCCGCTCGGCTCCGCGGTCCGCTCGGCTCCGCGGTCCGCTCGGCTCCGGTCCGCTCGGCTCCGCGGTCCGCTCGGCTCCGCGGTCCGCTCGGCTCGGCTGCGCTCGGTACTTCGGCCCACGCGTTCGTGAAGAAATAGCGGATACTCGTGCTGCTTCCATTGCCCGCCGACTGTCGCTCGGTCCAGTTCAGCGATCCCGCAAACTGTCCGAATGAAGCGCGCAGGAAATGTCGGGATACTGTTCGACGATTCCGGTTGCCAGGCTGCAAAAGAGATGGCCCGGGTGCTTCATTCCTGGTCCGTGCCGTGGAAACAACACGGCCAGTGCTTCCAGCTAAGCTTCGTCTCCAGCGAACCTCTGTGGTGCCGGCTCTGAACTCGACAATCGAGTTGACGCCCGAGTGGGGCCGCGGCGATCGAGAGATTTCGATCTGGGATATCGAAAAGGTCGATGCTGCCTGCCGGAGGAACAAGCGCCGTCGCGGCCGACGAGTGATATGGCCGTCGCCGAGACATCAGCCGCGGAGCGTATGCCCCACGGTCTAGCCGCTAATTCACAACGTGGGCAGGGAACGCCCGTGCGGGACCGGGCGGGGATGAGGAGCGGGAAGTCCTTGCCACCGATAACGGCATCACCATCACCGTGTCGTTTCGATGGCGACACCGCAGACGTCAGCATTGTCGTGGGCCCATGGCGTTGTGAGAGTGAAATGGAGGTCGACCGTCTCCTGCGACCTGACCCGTGATGCGTGCTTATGCTCTTTGGGCCGCCGACAATCTCGTCCGCCACAATCCTGCCCAGCAATCTCTGTGCAATGTGCCGGGTGTGGGATTCGAACCCACACGCCCTTTCGGACAATGACTTTTGAGGCCATCGCGTCTACCGTTCCGCCAACCCGGCTCGATGTCGCACGAATCCTACCGGGTCGCGGCATCCCGCCGGGCGCGGGACGCAGCCGGTACGCTGGCCACGCGTACAGGACGACGTTTCGACCAGGAGGAATGCTCAGTGACCAACCCGACCGAGCGCCAGCCACACCGGGTCGTCCTGGCAGAGGACGAGGCGCTCATCCGGCTCGACCTCGCCGAGATGCTGGGCGAGGAGGGCTACAACGTCGTCGGGCAGGCGGCCGACGGGGAGCGGGCGCTGGCCCTCGTACGCGAGCTGCGTCCCGACCTCGCGATCCTCGACGTGAAGATGCCGAAGCTCGACGGCATCAGCGTGGCGGAGGCCATCGGCGACGAGCGCATCTGTCCGGTGATCATCCTCACCGCGTTCAGCCAGCGTGACCTGGTCAACCGGGCGAGCGCCGCGGGTGCCATGGCCTACCTCGTCAAGCCGTTCACCAAGGCCGACCTGGTTCCGTCCATCGAGATCGCAATGTCGAGGTTCACCGAGCGGGAGCAGTTGGAAAAGGAGGTCGGCGACCTCACCGAGCGGCTGGAGACTCGCAAGCTGGTCGAGCGTGCCAAGTCGGTCCTCCAGGAAAAGCTGGGCCTCACCGAGCCGGCGGCCTTCCGCTGGATCCAGAAGACGGCCATGGACAAGCGGGTGGCGATGCGCCGGGTGGCTCAACTCGTGGTCGACGAGAGCGACACGTTGAGCACGGACAGTGAGCAGAAGCCGGGTTCGGACGCTTCTGACGGGTGATTTTCCCGATATCTGGGCTGTCCGGGTTACGAGACGGTAAGAGCGTTGCGTGGTCCGTTCACCGACATGGCACCGTGCCGTTAGTCTCTCCACACCCCGCCAGCCGTGCGGGTCCCCGAGCCATGCGCACCGGGATGCTGACAACGACCAGTGAGAGTGACAGGAGGAATCGTGCGTCGACGCTCCATCATGCGATTGGGTGTGGCGCTCGCAGCCGCCTCCCTCGTCGTCACCGCGTGCGGAAGCCGCGGCGACGACGGTGAGGGCGGGAGCGGCTCCCAAGGATCCGACAAGGTCGCCAAGATAGGGGTGATCGCACCGCTTTCCGGTGAACTCAGCGCTCTTGGCCTTGGTATCAAGAACTCTGTCGACCTGGCCATCAAGCAGGCGAACGAGGACAAGGCGATCCCTGGTTGGACGCTGGAACTCGCCGCCGAGGACGACCAGGCCAGCCCGGAGGTTGGCAAGAACGCCGCCACCAAGCTCGCCGCCGACGACGAGGTCGTGGCCGTGGTCGGCACGCTCAACTCCAGCGTGTCGCAGAGCGTGCAGCCGGTGCTCAACTCCGCGGGCATCCTGCAGGTCTCCCCAGCGAACACCAACGACACGCTGACCAAGGGGGCTGACTTCGCGACCAACCCCGAGCGCCCGTTCGACAACTACTTCCGGGTCTGCACCACCGACTCGATCCAGGGTCCGTTCGCCGCTCGCTACGTCTACAACGAGCTCAAGCTGACCAAGGTCGCGACGGTTCACGACAAGAAGACCTACGGTCAGGGTCTGGCGGCGGCGTTCACCGACGAGTTCAAGAAGCTCGGCGGGACGATCGTGTCTGCCCAGACGATCAACCCGGACGACAAGGATTTCGGCGCGGTGATCTCGAAGATCAAGCCGTCCGGACCGGAGTTGCTCTACTACGGCGGCGAATACCCGCAGTCCGGCCCGCTCAGCCAGCAGATGAAGGCCGGCGGCATGAACATCCCGCTGATGGGTGGCGATGGCATGTACTCCGGCGACTACATCAAGCTCGCCGGTAGTGGCGGTGCGGGCGACCTGGCCACGTCGGTTGGCGCGCCGACCGAGGAGTTGGAGACGGCGAAGAAGTTCGTCACCGCCTACGACGAGGCCAGCTACGAGGAGGCCTACGAGGCATACGGCGCCTACTCCTACGATGCCGGCCAGGCAATCGTCCTCGCGTTGAAGGAGGCCCTGAAGGGCGCCGACGACGCGAAGGCCGCCCGGGCGGGTGCCATCGAGGCGATGGGTGGCGTCAGCTTCGACGGCGTGACCGGACAGGTGGCCTTCGACGAGTTCGGAGACACCACCACCAAGGTGCTCACGGTCTACAAGGTGGACGGCGACGCCTGGGGTCCGGCCTACACCGAAGAGTTCAAGTAGGCGGAAACGACAGGGGGCGGAGGGAAACCTCCGCCCCCTTTCCCGTTGTGATAGGTCCGTTGCGGAGAAAGCGGCGCACGGGGTGTCGGTCTCGAACGGTGCAGGCAGGACGTGCACCTTGGCCGATGTGTCGAAAGCTTCAGGTGTCCGTCGGAAGGTGAGGCGTGGATCAGTTCCTGCAGCAGCTCGTCAACGGCATCTCGCTGGGGTCGCTCTACGCCCTGATCGCCGTCGGCTACACCGTCGTCTACGGCATCATCCAGCTCATCAACTTCGCCCATGGCGAGATCTTCATGATCGGCGCGTTCGGTGCGCTCACCGTCTGGATCGCCGTCTTCCCCGACATAACGGCCCTGTGGGTCCTGCCCTTCATGGTGATGGCGGCGATGGCGGCGTCGGTGGGCACCGCGGTGGCCATGGAACGTTTTGCGTACCGCCCGCTCAGAAATGCGCCTCGATTAGCTCCGCTGATCACCGCGATTGGCGTCTCGATCTTCCTGCAGGAGTTCATCCGCCTGTTCTACGGGAGGATCCCCGGTTTCCCCGACGCCAAGAAGGCCATCCCGTTCCCGCAGATCGACGGCGTGACCGGCCCGGCCTTCCAGCTGAATGTCGAAGGTCCGTTCGGCCTCACCATCGGTGACGTCGCCATCCAGCGAGCCGCGGCCTTCACCATCGTCGCGTTGATGCTGTGCACGGTCTTCCTCTGGGTCTTCATCAACCGCACCCGTACGGGGCGGGCGATGCAGGCCACGTCCCAGGACCCCGACACCGCGCGGCTGATGGGCATCAACGTCGACCGCATCATCGTCACCGCGTTCGTTCTCGGCGCCGCCCTTGCCGCCATCGCGGGCATCGCGCACGGGCTGCGCTACACCAACATCGACTTTCGAATGGGCTTCCTCGCCGGGTTGAAGGCGTTCACCGCCGCGGTCCTTGGTGGTATCGGCAACATCTACGGTGCCGTGGTCGGCGGGCTGGTCCTCGGTGTGGCCGAATCCATGGCGATCGAGTACATCCCCGGCCAGTTCGGCGGCAGCGCCTGGAAGGACGTGTGGGCGTTCGCGGTGCTGATCCTCGTGCTGGTCTTCCGACCGCAAGGCCTTCTCGGCGCGAGGGTGGTGGACCGGGCATGAACGCTCTCCAACGCCTCGACGCCCCACTGGAGCGGCGGATCGGGCGCCTGGCCTGGCCTCTGTCCGTCGGTGGCGGCGCCCTCACGATCATCGGCACGTTCCTTCCGTGGACCTACGACGCGCGCGTCCTCGGCGACCTCACGGTGTTGTTCTGGCCGGCCGGTCCGCAGATCTACGCCCTCGTTCTCGCGCTCCTGGCGCTGGCGTTCCTGGCCGCCGAGCGCGGCCGGTTCGCCTCCACGCTCGGCCGGGTCCTGGCCGGAGGCGCCGGACCTGTCCGCGCGGCCGCGCTGGTGGCGGCGATCGTCGTCTGGTTCACCCAGGTGGCCATCGCCGTCGAACTCGGCGGCTTCGTCAACGTCGACCCCGGGGGCTGGATCGCCGGGATCGGCTCCCTCGGCCTCCTTGTCGGCTCGCGGGCGCTGCCGGCTGCTGACGTCCCCGAGGTCGGCTGGTCCCTGCCGGACTGGCTGGACATCCTCGTCATCGCCGTGGTGTTCGGTGCCGCGCTGTTCGGCACTGTCCACGCACTCGATCGAGACGATCCCTGGATCTTCGTGCTGTTCCTGGTCACGCTGGCCGGGATCGCCCTGGTCCTGCACCGGGCGGGTGTCATCGGCTGGCTCGGCGACACGTCCATGCGGCACAGGCGGGTGATGATCCTCGCCGCCTTCGTGGTGGCGTTCCTGTTCCCGCTGACCCAGGGCGGAAGTGACGCGAACACCTCCATCGCGACGCAGATCCTGATCTTCGCCGCGACCGCCATGGGACTCAACATCGTGGTGGGACTGGCGGGTCTCCTCGACCTGGGCTACATCGCGTTCCTCGGCGCGGGCGCCTATGTGGGTGCGTTGTTCTCCGGCTCGGCGTTCTCGGCCGTCGGTTGGCATCCGCCGTTTCCCGTCGTGGTGCTGATCGGGGCCGTCGTGACCGCCACTCTCGGACTCATCATCGGCAGCCCGACGCTGCGGGTGAGCGGTGACTACCTCGCGATCGTGACCCTGGCCTTCGGGGAGATCTTCCGGATCTCGATGAACAACCTCGACGGCACCAACGGTCCCGACCTCACCAACGGTCCTAACGGCATCCCGCAGATTCCCGACCTGGTGATCCTGGGATTCGACTTCGGCGAGCCGCACACCATCCTCGGCATCACCCTCGGCCGGTTCGCCAACTACTACTTCGTGCTGCTGGTCCTGATCGCATTCGTGATCCTGGTGTTCGCCAGGTTGAACAACTCCCGCATCGGTCGCGGCTGGGTGGCGATCCGGGAGGACGAACGCGCGGCTGAGGCGATGGGCGTCAACACGTTCGGCCTGAAGCTGCTGGCGTTCGCCGGTGGTGCGTTCCTCGCCGGTCTCGCGGGCACGGTCAAGGCGCACCTGGATGTGACCGTCTCGCCGGACCAGTTCGTGTTCCTGGAATCGGCGTTCCTGGTGTCGGCGATCGTGCTTGGCGGGATGGGCACCGTTGCCGGCGTCCTGCTGGGGGCGACGATCCTCAAGCTGCTGCCGGAGAAGCTGCGGTTCTTCTCCGACAACCGGCTGCTCATCTTCGGACTTCTGCTGGTGCTGATGATGCGGTTCCGACCAGAGGGCCTGATCGCAAGCAGGCGAAGGCAGCTGGAGTTCCATGAGGAGGACACCGCGCTGGCCGAGCAGGTCGAGGTCAAGGGTGCCGACGGCGAGGTCGCGAAGGTGGCTGGACCATGACGGATACGACGACGAGCCAGGCGCCACCCGAGGCGGCACCCTCGCCCGGCCGACTGCTCGAGGCGCAGGGTGTCAGCATGCGGTTCGGTGGGCTCACGGCTGTCGACCGGGTCGACTTCGCAGTTGGCACCGACGAGATCGTGGGGCTGATCGGCCCGAACGGCGCGGGGAAGACCACGTTCTTCAACTGCCTCACCGGGATGTATCGACCGACGGCTGGAGAGGTCCGGTTCCGCGGCCGCAGACTCTCGCCGCGTCCGCAGTCGGTGACCAAGGCCGGCATCGCCCGGACGTTCCAGAACATCCGGCTCTTCGCCAACATGACGGCGCTCGAGAACGTCATGGTTGGCCGCTACAGCCGCACCAGCGCCGGGCCGATCTCGGCGATCGTGCGCGGACCGAAATATCGCCGGGAGGAACGCGAGACTCGGGAGCGTGCCGGCGAGCTCCTCGCGTTCGTCGAACTCAGTCGCAGCGCCGACCACCTCGCCCGCAACCTGCCCTACGGCGACCAGCGCCGGTTGGAGGTGGCCCGCGCGCTGGCCACCGACCCCGGCCTGCTCCTGCTCGACGAACCAACCGCCGGCATGAACCCGCACGAGACCCGGGAGACGACCGAGCTCATCTTCCGCATCCGCGAGCTCGGCCTCGCCGTCGTGGTCATCGAACACGACATGCGGTTCATCTTCGGTGTGTGCGACCGGATCGTCTGTCTTGTCCGCGGACAGATCCTGGCCCAGGGCACGCCGGAGGAAGTGCAGTCCGATCCCCGGGTGATCGAGGCCTATATCGGGACCGGTACGACCGACGAGGACAGCGGTACGGCTGACGGCACCGGCGCGACCGAGGACGCCGGTACGACCGAGGACGCCGGTACGACCGACGAGACCGGCACCGGCCAGGTGCGCGAGGGCGGTGAGGGTCCGTGAGCAACGTGGTTCTGGACGTACGCGACCTGGTGGTCTCCTATGGCAAGGTCCAGGCCGTCAAGGGCATCAGCTTCAGTGTCGAACAGGGACAGGTCGCGACCCTGATCGGCACCAACGGCGCTGGCAAGACCACCACCCTGCGTACCGTGTCGGGTCTGCTCACGCCCCTGTCCGGTGAAATCTCGTTCCAGGGCGAACGGATCGACGGCGTGCCCGCCCACCAGATCGTCGAGCGCGGCCTGGCCCACGCGCCGGAGGGGCGCCGGATCTTCCCGCGCATGTCGGTCGAGGAAAACCTCCTGCTCGGTGCGTACTCCCGCCGTGACGCCGCAGAGGTACGCGTCGACCTCGCCCGGGTCTTCGAGCTGTTCCCGATCCTGGCCGAGCGGCGCCGCCAGCCGGCCGGAACGTTCTCCGGTGGTGAGCAGCAGATGCTGGCGATCGGCCGGGCCATGATGTCGCGACCGAAGCTGCTGATGCTCGACGAACCGTCGATGGGCCTGTCACCGATGATGATGCAGCGCATCATGGCCACGATCCGCGAGCTGAAGGCGCAGGGAACGACGATCCTGCTGGTCGAGCAAAATGCGCAGGCCGCGCTCGAGCTCGCCGACTACGGCCATGTCCTGGAAGTCGGGCGCATCGTCCTCGCCGACACCGGCCGCAACCTCCTCGGCAACGAGAAGGTCCGCAAGGCATACCTCGGCGAGGACTAGCCGGCGAACGCCCACCGCGAACCGACCAGCCGGCAAGGACTGGTCCGCGTACCCCACACTGGGGACATGGAGTGTCGGACGAAGCGACTGATCATCAGGGACTTCGTTGCCGACGACCGCGAGTCCGTCCGCGCGTGGCGCACCGATCCCAACGTCGTCCGCTATCTCGACAAGCCACTCGGTGACGACGCCGACCGCTGGTTCGACACCGTGCTGAGCTTCGGCCGACAGGAGCGACGCACCGCCCACGACGCCGCTGTCGTCCTTCGTTCGACCGACGAGGTCATCGGCTGGATCGGCATGGGCCGCTCCATCGACCCCGGCGGCGGTGACCTCGTGGTGGGCTATGCACTCGGGCGTTCGTGGTGGGGCAACGGCTACATGACCGAGGCCCTGGTGGCCGCGCTCGACTTCGGTTTCGCGCGGCTGGGCGCCAGAACCATCGCCGCCCAGTGCTACGCCGCCAACGCCGCGTCAGCGCGGGTGATGGAGAAGTCCGGAATGCAGCCCGCCGGTCGGGCGCCCTCAGCCAACCCGGCGCTGGGGGAGAGCCTTCGCTACCTCGCGACGCGGGACCAGTGGCGGCGTCCGGCGCGCAGACGCTACGGCCTGCTCCTGGTCGCGCTCCTGGTCGGCGTCCTGGCGGTCCCGGCGGGTCTCGGCCAGTTCCTCGACGGAGCGGATCGACCCGCCGCGCCCGACGACAGGCGGCTGCTGCGTTGGACGCCGCGCGGCGACCTGGCCGGCGACCGCGGGTTCGTCGCCGATGCCACGAAGGTCTGGCAGGGAGAGCTGGAAAGGCTCAGCGGTACATCGCTCGACCAGGTTTACCCGGTCTGGGCGGGCTCGATCGGATCCGGTCGCATCGCACTCCTCCAGGCTGTAGGCAGCGACGGAACCCCACGCATCGCGCAGGTGGCCGAGCACGGCGAAGGGGCAACCCTGAGGCTGGACAGCCAGGACGTGATCGGACCGACTCGGCCCAGGGCTCTGGTCATCAACTACGACGGCAATGTCGACATCCCGATGCTCAGGCCGGGCCGGGGCTCCGCGGTGCTGCGGCTACTGCTCCCGCCGAACACGGAGAACGTCAGCCTCCTACGCCGCATCCGCGACACCCCGACCGTTGGCGAGGACAACTGGGAGCGACTCCCACACTCCTCCGAAGGGCTCACCGCGACATGGCTGCACCTCGACAGCCGATCGCCAGGCGGGAGCGTCGTGGTCCTGGCACGGCCGGTCGACGGCGCTGCCGACTCGGTGACGACGGTCGCCGCCGCGCCGGAGCACGTCGTCGCCCAGCAGCCCCAGACCGCGCTGGCCGATCCGACCTGGGGCCCGATGCTGCCGCTGGATCTCCGGTCGTACGACGACGCTCTGGTGGCGATGGCCGGAAGCGGGGACGTGCCATCGGTGTCCGCCGACAGGGTCCGCGTGGCCCGGCTGGCGACAGGTAACAGCGACACCGTCCGACTCACGGTCCTGGAGATCCGCCGCCGGGAGCGTACGACCGCCGTTCTCGTCGCGTGGTTCGGTGATCGGCTGGCGTGCGTGACGGCACGTGACTACGCCGACCTTGCCTCGCGGATCCTGGTGCAGCTCGGCTGCACCGACTCGGAGAGCACGGACGTCGCCCTGGCGATCGTCACCCGGCCCGGCGTCGACCGGGTGGAGATCAATTTGCGGGGCGGCCGGCCCGCCTGGCGGACCGGCGGTCCGCCACCGATACTCAGGCGGCTTCCAGCGGGTACGCTCCCGGCCAAGACGCTCCTGGTGACCGCCAGGCATGCCGACGGCGTCCACACCGCCACCGAGCCGCTGGTGATCAGCGAACCCACATCACCGCCGCGGTGACGAGCGGCGCCACCACGAGGGCCGGGAGCAGGTCGCCGACCGGAAGCTGCTTGATCCGCAGCAGGCGCAGCCCGACTCCGACCAGGAGCAGGCCGCCGGTGGCCGTCAGCGTCGCGATCTGCGCCTCGGCAAGGAACTCGCCCACGACCGCCCCGACCAAGGTGAGGGCCCCCTGGATCACCAGGACGGCCAGGGCCGCCGCGCCCACCCCCCAGCCGAAGGACGCGGCGAACGCGACGGCGGCGAACCCGTCGAGGGTGGCCTTGAGCGCGAGCTGCTCCGATCCGTGGCCGAGCCCGTCCGAGATCGATCCGAGCACCGTGAGGGGACCGACGCAAAACACCAGGGACGCCGCGACAAAGCCCTCCACGAAGCGACGACGCTCCGCCGAGGCGGACCCGGCGGCGAGCCGATGCTGCAGGGCGTGACCGAGGTCCTCCAGCCGGCTCTCCAGCCTCAGCAGTGATCCGACCACGCCGCCGATCACCAGTGCGGCCAGGACGATGAGCATCGGCGCGTTCGAGCCGACGGCCTCGGCCAGCGCCGGATCACGCACCGCGAACGCCGAGAACGCGGCGATGAGCAGCGTGAGCAGACCCAAGGCGTCGGTGACGACGTTGCGGGTGCGCTGGGGGAGCCGATGGCCGAGGAGAACGCCGAGCCCGGTGCCGACGAGCACCGTCACGACGTTGAGAAGCGTCCCAAATCCGCGAAACACCCCGGGAGACTAGCCGAACGCGCAGGCAAACCCGGTGGACGCTGTGGGTACCCTGATCCATACAGGCGTCGACCCGGCCATCACCGGCGAGCCTCCGGAAGAACAGGAGTCCGAATCGGGCACAGCCCGGCGCGGCCCCCATTAGAACCGGACGGGTCCGGCCCGTGACAGCCGGCCAACGAGCGGGTCCACCCGGCCGCTGCCGCTCCGGCAGCCAACCGGTGGGCCAAGCGAGGTGGTACCGCGGGTGCTCACCCAGCCTGGGTGACCGCTCGTCCTCGCCCGGCACACCAGGTTGCAACCGAGGACGAGCGCCGACGATGAGCTATCCGCGACACCGCGACGACGCGGCCGCCCCAGCCCCAGAGACATCCGGCAGTGGGCTGCCGGCCTCTCCGTCGTTCCCCGAACTCGAGCGCGAGGTGCTCGCGTACTGGGAGGCCGACAAGACCTTCCAGGCCAGCATCGAGCAACGCGAGCCCGGCCGGCAGGGGAGCAACGAGTTCGTCTTCTACGACGGTCCTCCGTTCGCCAACGGGCTGCCTCACTACGGGCACCTGCTTACTGGCTTCGTCAAGGACCTGGTCCCTCGTTACCAGACGATGCGCGGGCGCCGGGTCGAACGTCGCTTCGGCTGGGACTGTCACGGACTCCCGGCCGAGGTCGAGGCGGAGCGCGAGCTCGGCATCTCGACCAAGGGGGAGATCGTCGACCTCGGTGTCGACAGGTTCAACCAGGCATGCCGCACCTCGGTGCTGCGCTACACCTCCGAGTGGGAGCACTACGTCACCCGGCAGGCCCGGTGGGTCGACTTCGACAACGACTACAAGACGTTGGACGTCTCCTACATGGAGAGCGTCCTGTGGGCGTTCAAGACGTTGTACGACAAGGGCCTGATCTACGAGGGATTCCGGGTTCTGCCGTACTGCTGGCGGTGCGAGACACCTCTGTCCAACACCGAGACGCGGATGGATGACGTCTACCGCGACCGGCACGACCCGGCACTCACCGTCGCGTTCGAGCTCGACACCGGCGAACGCCTACTGGTGTGGACGACGACGCCGTGGACACTCCCGTCGAACCTCGCTGTCGCGGTGGGTCCGGACATCGACTATGCCGTGCTGGAGAAGGACGGTGTGCGATACGTCCTGGCCGAGTCGCGGGTGGAGGCGTACGCGGCCGAGCTGGGCGACGCGCGCCGGGTCAGCACGCTGCGCGGAACGGAGCTGGTGGGCCGGCGTTACACGCCCCTGTTCGACTTCCTGGCCGACACTCCGAACGCCTTCCAGGTGCTGGGCGCCGAGTTCGTCTCGACCGAGGACGGCACCGGCGTCGTCCACCTGGCACCCGCATTCGGTGAGGAGGACCAGGCCGCCTGCGACCTGGCCGACATCCCCACGGTCGTGACCGTCGACGAGCACACGAGGTTCACCTCGGTCGTGCCTGCCTACCAGGGCCTGCAGGTCTTCGAGGCCAACCAGCCGATCACGGCCGAGCTGAAGAAGCGCGGAGTCGTGGTGCGGCACGACAGTTACACCCACAGCTACCCGCACTGCTGGCGCTGTGACACACCCCTTGTCTACAAGGCGGTCTCGAGCTGGTTCGTCGAGGTGACGAGATTCCGTGACCGGATGGTCGAGCTCAACCAGCAGATCGACTGGGTGCCCGAGCACGTGAAGGACGGTTCGTTCGGCAAGTGGCTGGCAAACGCCCGCGACTGGTCGATCAGCCGCACCCGCTTCTGGGGATCGCCGGTCCCGGTGTGGAAGTCCGACGACCCCGCCCACCCGCGGATCGACGTGTACGGGTCGCTGGACGAGTTCGAGCGCGACTTCGGTGTCCGTCCAAGCGACCTGCATCGCCCGTTCGTCGACGAGCTCACCCGGCCGAACCCGGGTGACCCGACCGGGCGGTCGACGATGCGCAGAGTGCCCGAGGTGCTGGACTGCTGGTTCGAGTCGGGCTCGATGTCGTTCGCCCAGGTGCACTACCCGTTCGAGAACGCCGACTGGTTCGAGCACCACTATCCGGGCGACTTCATCGTCGAGTACGTTCCGCAGGTTCGGGGCTGGTTCTACACGTTGCACGTGCTGGCGACCGCGCTGTTCGACCGGCCGGCGTTCCGCACCTGTGTCGTGCACGGGATCCTGCAGGGCGACGACGGGCGCAAGCTGTCCAAGAGCCTGCGCAACTACCCGGACGTCCGGGTGGTGCTCGACAACTACGGCGCCGACGCCATGCGCTGGGCGCTGCTCTCCTCGCCGGTGCTGCGCGGTGGCGACGCGATCGTGGCCGACTCGGCGTTCCGCGACGCCGTCCGGCAGGCGCTGAACCCGTTGTGGAACGCCTACTACTTCTTCACGCTGTATGCGAACGCGGAGGCGTCGACGGCTCGGTGGCGTACGGACTCCACACACGTGCTCGACCGCTATGTGCTGGCGAAGCTGCACGACACCTTGGTCGCGAGCACAGCTTCGCAGGACAGCTACGACATCGCCGGTGCGTACACGCATGTGCGTTCGTTCCTCGACGTGTTGACCAACTGGTACGTACGCCGTTCGCGCGAGCGGTTCTGGTCTGGCGACCAGGACGCGTTCGACACGCTGTACACAGTGCTCGAAGTGCTCTGCCGGTTGGCCGCACCTCTCCTTCCGTTGGTGACCGAGGAGGTCTGGCGGGGCCTGACCGGCGAGCGTTCGGTACACCTGACCGACTGGCCGGCCGCGACAGAACTGCCGGCCGACCCCGACCTGGTTGCCGCGATGGACTCGGTGCGGTCGGTGTGTTCTGCCGCGTTGTCCCTGCGCAAGGCCAAGCAGCTCAGGGTGCGGCTGCCGCTCTCCAGGTTGACGGTCGCCATGCCGGACTCGCAGGCACTGGTGCCGTACGTCGAGCTGATCCGATCCGAGGTCAACGTGAAGGACGTCGTGCTCGACCCGGACGTCGACGCCCACTGTCAACGCAGCCTTTCGGTCGTACCGCGGATGCTTGGCCCGCGGCTCGGCAAGGACGTCCAGCGGGTGATCCGCGCGGTCAGGGACGGTGACTGGTCGGTCTCGTCCGCGGGCGTGGTGGCTGGCGGTGTGACCTTGCAGGAGGGGGAGTACGAGCTCCGGCTGCTGCCCGCGCAAGACGAGTCCTCGGCGACCCTGCCGGGATCGGTCGGCGTGGTGGTGCTCGACACGCACGTCACACCCGAGCTCGCCGCGGAGGGCGTCGCGCGTGATGTCGTACGCGTGGTGCAGCAGGCGCGTCGCGAGGCGGGGCTTGCCGTCTCCGACCGGATCGGGCTGCTGGTGGAAGCGTCGAGTGACGACCTGCGGGTGGCGATCGAGACCCATCGCGACCTGGTGATGGGCGAGACACTGGCGACCGAACTGGGCTTCGGCGGGGTGGCTGCCGACGCCTCGCCGGTCGAGGTCGCCGGCGGGACGGTGCGGGTTCAGGTCACCGCTCGCCCTCGCCCGTGAAGCCAGACCCATGAGTTCATGCTCGTCACTTCAGGCTCGTGAACTCGTGATCACGACGAGGGCGGTTTGGCGGCACGCAGGTAGCAGGTGAGCCGCACGGTGCAGACCCGGCGGTCCTGCTCGTCGGAGATGGCCACCTCGTAGGTCGCGATCGAGCTGCCGAGGTGGACCGGGACAGCGACGCCGCGCACAGTGCCCGACCGCACGGCCCGGTGGTGGGTGGCGTTGAGGTCCACCCCGACCGCGGACTTGTCCGGCCACGCGTAGATGGTCGCCGCGATCGAGGCCAGGCCTTCGGCGAGGACGCAGGACGCTCCGCCATGCAGCAGACCGAACGGCTGGGTGTTGCCATCGACCGGCATCGTGCCCACACACCGGTCCGCGGCTGCCTCGGTGACCGTGATCCCGAGCCGCTCGTGCAGGGGCGCGCGGGGGATTTGGGCGAGGTCGTACGGCTTGGCCGTTCCCGCCTCGGCGTCGTCCGGAGTGTCCGCTGGCGATCCCGACATTCCAGCTCCTTCGGGCGGCGTCGGACTCGCCCACGGGTCCTTCGAGTCTAGGGCGGAGCGAGGAGCTCGCCCGGGCGTGGTCACGGCCGGTCACCTTGGGCGGGTGCACCTCGGTCATCGGGACTGTCGGTGCGTGAGACTAAAGTCGCCTGCGTGGTTGCCGACAACGCCTCCCGCACGGCTCGACCAGTCTCTGCACCCGCCGGCGAGCCCGGCGACAACCCTCGGCTGCTCCTGCTCGACGGCCACTCGCTGGCCTACCGGGCGTGGTTCGCGCTGCCGCCGGAAAACTTCTCCACCGCCACCGGACAGACGACGAACGCGGTCTACGGCTTCACCTCGATGCTGATCAACATGATCCGCGACGAGCAGCCGACCCACATCGCGGTCGCGTTCGACGTCGGACGCAAGACCTTCCGGGCCGAGGCCTACGCCGACTACAAGGCCAATCGGCAGAAGACGCCCGACGAGTTCCGCAGCCAGTTGTCGCTGATCAAGGACGTGCTCGAGGCGTTGCGCATCCCGTTCTTCGAGGTGGAGGGTTACGAAGCAGACGACATCATCGCGACCCTCGGTGTGCGGGGTGCCGACCTCGGCTACGACGTCCTCGTGGTGTCCGGCGACCGCGACACGTTCCAACTGGTCTCCGACCATCTGACCGTGATCTACCCGACCAGAGGTGTCTCCGAGGTCGCCCGCATCACCCCGGCGGAGGTCGAGCGGCGCTACGCCATCCCGCCCGAGCGCTACCCGGACCTGGCCGCCCTCGTCGGTGAGACCAGCGACAACCTGCCCGGCATCCCCGGTGTGGGTCCGAAGACCGCGGCCAAGTGGCTGAACCTCTACGGCTCTCTCGACGACCTTGTCACCCACGTCGACGAGGTCAAGGGGAAGGCCGGCGAGGCGTTGCGGGCTCATCTCGGCCAGGTCCTGCAAAACCGCCAGCTCAACGAGCTTGTCCGCGACCTGAGCCTGCCGGTGCAGCCACCCGACCTCGTCATGCATGCCTGGGACCGCGACTCGGTGCACCAGGTGTTCGACGCTCTGGAGTTCCGCGTCCTGCGCGACCGGCTCTTCGCCACGCTGCAGGCGGCTGAGCCGGAGGCGGAGGAAGGCTTCGACGTCGCGGGCGAGAAGCTCGCGCCCGGCCAGCTTGCCGGCTGGCTCGAACAGCACGCCAAGGGCGACGTCCGCACCGGCGTACACGTGCAGGGCAGCTGGGGACGTGGCACCGGCGACATCGTGGGCGTGGCACTTGCGTCATCCGATGGTGCTGCCGCCTGGGTGGAGCCGACCGAGCTCTCACCCGACGACGACAAGGCCCTGGCCGAGTGGCTCGACGATCCTGACCACGAGAAGGCCCTGCACGACGCCAAAGGTCCGATGCTCGCGCTCGCCGCGCGCGGCTGGGCCCTTCGTGGCGTGACGAGTGACACGGCGTTGTCGGCCTACCTCGTCCGGCCCGACCAACGGACTTTCGATCTCGCCGACCTGACGCTGCGTTACCTCCGTCGGGAGCTGCGGTCGGAGGAGCCGGACGACGGCCAGCTCAGCCTCGACGGAGTCGAGGAGAAGAGCGGTATCCCCGAGACCGCGATGGTGGCGGCCCGAGCTGTGATCGACCTCGCGACCCGTCTCGACGAGGAGTTGTCCGAACGCGGCGGCGCCCAGCTCCTGCAGGACGTGGAGCTGCCGCTGGTCGACGTGCTCGCCCGCCTCGAACAGGCCGGCATCTGCGTCGACGTCGAACGCCTGTCCCACCTCGAAGCCCACTTCGCCGGACAGCTCAGGCAGGCTGCCGACGAGGCCTACCGCGTGATCGACGACGAGATCAACCTCGGTTCGCCCAAGCAGCTGCAGGTCGTGCTGTTCGAGAAGCTCGGCATGCCCAAGACCAAGCGCACCAAGACCGGCTACACCACCGACGCCGAGGCCCTGCAGCAGCTGTACGCCCAGACCGAGCACCCGTTCCTCGCTCATCTGCTGGCCCACCGTGACGCGGCTCGGCTGCGCTCGACGGTGGAGGGCCTGCTCAAGACCGTGAGTGACGACGGCCGGATCCACACCACGTTCAACCAGACGATCGCCGCGACCGGCCGGCTGTCCTCGATGGATCCCAACCTGCAGAACATCCCGATCCGCACCGAGGAGGGTCGTCGGATCCGGGAGGCGTTCGTCGTCGGCAGCGGCTTCGACATGCTGCTCACCGCCGACTACAGCCAGATCGAGATGCGGATCATGGCGCACCTGTCCGCCGACGACGGGCTGATCGAGGCGTTCCACTCCGGGGAGGACTTCCACGCGGCGACGGCGTCGCGCGTGTTCGCCGTTCCACCGGCAGAGGTCAACCAGGAGATGCGGGCCAAGATCAAGGCGATGAACTACGGCCTCGCCTATGGCCTGTCCGCCTACGGGCTGTCCCAGCAACTGCGTATCGACGCGTCCGAGGCACGTGGGCTGATGGACGAGTACTTCGAACGTTTCGGCGGGGTCCGCGACTATCTCCAAGGGGTCGTCGCCGCCGCCCGCAAGACCGGTTACACCGAGACGATCCTCGGCCGCCGTCGCTACCTGCCCGACCTGACCAGTGACAACCGCCAGCGTCGGGAGATGGCCGAACGGATGGCGCT
Source organism: uncultured Actinomycetota bacterium (assembly GCA_963720325.1). Taxonomy (GTDB): domain Bacteria; phylum Actinomycetota; class Actinomycetes; order Propionibacteriales; family Actinopolymorphaceae; genus Thermasporomyces. The sequence continues at coordinate 745,188 of CAVRFE010000007.1, forward strand.
CAACGCACCGATCCAGGGTTCGGCGGCCGACATCATCAAGGTCGCGATGCTCGGCGTCGACCGAGCGCTGCGCGAGGCGAAGCTGGAGTCGCGGATGTTGCTGCAGGTACACGACGAACTCGTGCTCGAGGTAGCGACCGGCGAACGGGCCCAGGTCGAGGAGTTGCTACGAAGCCAGATGGCGGGCGCGGCCGATCTGACCGTTCCGCTCGACGTCTCTGTCGGCGAGGGCCGCACCTGGCACGAGGCCGGTCACTAGTCTTCGGCGCCTGCGTTCCGCGCCGGCGTCCGGAGGGACGTGTCGCCGGCCACGTCAGGTGCTCCAGTTGCGCGGTCGTCGGGCGGCCCGCCACAATGCGGCCGCATGCGCCTCCGCGTCGGTCACCTGTTGGTAGGTCTCGCGACTCTGGCCCTCCTTGCCGCAGGCTGCACTCTGGCAGGTCCCGACCGTTCGGCCGGCGGCCGTCCGGCACCTGTACGTTCGGCCGGTCCCGCGCCCCCGGCCGCGGCCGAGGCGTCGCCGTCGGCCTCACTCCGTCCTCGGCTCAGCTCGACAGCTCGGCCGGCACCGTCCCGTTCCAGCCGGCCGGTCGCCAGGTCGCGACGCACCTCCACCCCGTCGGCCGGATGCGGGATCTTCCCGTCGGACAACGTCTGGCACGCCGATGTCTCGCGGCTACCCGTGAGCGCAAACTCGGCGGCGATCGTCGCCGGCATCGGCAGTGATGACGCGATGCACGCAGACTTCGGTGCGGGGCTGTGGGATGGGGGCCCGATCGGCATCCCCGTCACCACAGTGCCAGCCGGCCAGCCGACCGTGAGAGTGAGCTTCGAGTACGCCTCGGAGAGCGATGAGGGGCCGTACCCCATCCCTCACGACGCCCGCATCGAGGGCGGTCCGGACAGCGACGGCGACCGACACGTGATTCTCCTCGACCGGTCGCGGTGCCGCTCGTACGAACTGTTCGCGGCACGTCCTGGCTCGGACGGCACCTGGCAGGCGGGATCGGGTGCTGTCTTCGACCTACGGCGCAACGCCCTCCGTCCACGCGGGTGGACCTCCGCCGATGCCGCCGGGCTGTCGGTCCTGGCCGGGCTCGTGCGCTATGAGGAAGTCGCCGCCGGCAATGTCGACCACGCGATCCGCATCACGGCTCCCCGCACGGCGAACGACTACGTTCTGGCCGGCCCGGCACGCCGCCTCGGACGAGAGCGACGCCGGTCTGCCGTCCATGGGCCAGCGGCTGCGTCTCCGGGCCGACGTGGATGTGGACGGGCTGCCCCGGCAGGCCCGCGTGATTGCGCTGGCAATGAAGAAGTACGGCGTGATGGTGGCCGACAACGGGTCACCCTGGTACATCTCCGGGACTCCCGACGAGCGGTGGGACAACGACGCGCTCCGAGCGCTTGCCAACCTCACCGGAGACGACTTCGAAGTCGTCGACACGAGCGAACTCATGGTGTCGCCTGACTCCGCCGCCACGCGATAGCCCCAACGGCAAAGCCAGCCCAGCGCGACGCAGAACTCGTTGCCCCACCACACCTCACGACGCATCGTTCCGCCGGCGCTAGGTGGCCTTGACGCAGCTGAAGATTGCCGTGCCGGGGATGAGCTTCCCGCGCAGCGGACTCCACGCGCCCCAGGTGCGTTCATGTCCCTCCGGCCACTCAGGTTCGACGAGATCGGCGAGGACGAACCCGGCTGCGCCGAGCGCGCGTACCCAGTCGCCCAGCGTGCGATGGTGTTCGACGTAGGTCGGACGGCCGCGGTCGTCGGTCTCGACGTACGGAGTGCGGTCGAAGTACGACTGGCTGACCTCCAACCCGTCCCAGCCGGGCTCGTCCGGGAATGCCCAGCGGATCGGATGGGTCACGCTGAACACCCACCTCCCATCAGGGCGAAGCACTCGAGCTACCTCGGTCATGACCGCGTAGGCGTCGCTCACGAACGGGAGCGCTCCGTAGGCCGAGCAGGCCACGTCGAAGCTGGCGCCGCCGAACGGCAACGCGGTCACGTCGGCACACGCCACAGGCACCTGGACACCGGTCGCGTCGTCCAGCCGCCCGGCGTGCTGGAGCTGACGGAACGAGAGGTCGACTCCGACCGCGTCCGCCCCCTGGGTCCGCAGCCAACGTGCACATTGGCCGGCACCGCAGCCGACTTCGAGGATCTGCCGGCCGGTCACGTCGCCGAGCAACCTGGCGGCCGCCTCGTCGAGCCCTTCGGGTCCCCAGACGAACCCGATGTCGCGCAGGAAGGACCCGTGCTCGCGCTGGTAGGAGTCGGCGTGGGTGTCCCACCACTCCTGGTTGGCCAGCACCGACCGGCCCGGAGCGATCCTGTGGTCGGTGCCGGGCATGCAGCTCCTTTGTACAGACGGCCAGGTGGACGGCTGGCCCGCTGATCGGGACGGCCGCTGATCGGGACGGCCGGTGGACGGGACGCCGTGTGGACGGCGGGCCCTACCGCCTGCCTAGGATTCTCGCCATGACGGCTCCGACCGCACCGCACACCCCGCCCGAGGCGGCCGCGGACGACAGTTTCCTCCATGCCGACGACCTGTGCGCGTTCATCGACGCGTCGCCGTCGCCCTTTCACGCCTGCGCCGAGGTGGCGCGCCGCCTCGACGCGGCCGGCTTCACTCCGCTGTCCGAGACCGACCGCTGGTCCCGCCAGGCAGGCCGCTACTACATCCTTCGGGGCGGTTCGCTCATCGCCTGGAGTGGCGAGACCGCCGACCGACCGGGTACGCCGTTTCGGATCATCGGCGCCCACACCGACAGTCCCAACCTCCGGATCAAGCCGCAGCCGGACGTGAGCCGGGCAGGTTGGCAGGTGCTGGCGGCCGAGCCGTACGGCGGCCCGCTCCTCAACTCCTGGCTCGACCGCGACCTCGGGCTGTCCGGCCGGGTGAGCGTACGGACGCCCGAAGGTGTGGTGGAGCGCCTGGTCAAGGTCGACCGTCCGGTCCTTCGAGTACCCCAGCTCGCAATCCACCTCGACCGGGAGGTGCGGGACACCGGCGTCAAGCTCAACCCCCAGCAGCACGTCTTCCCGGTCTGGGGAGTCGCCAACGCCCCCGGTGACTTCGCCGCGTTCGTCGCCGAGGAGCTCAAGATCGACGCCGGTGCGGTTCTTGGCTGGGAGCTCATGACCCACGACCTCACTCCGAGCCGCCGGATCGGGCGGGACGGCGACCTGGTGAGCGCGCCTCGGCTGGACAACCTCGGCACCACCTACGCCGGCCTCCAAGCGCTCCTCGCGGCGGTCGAGTCGCCCGGCAGCGATATCCCGGTCCTGGCGTTGTTCGACCACGAGGAGGTCGGCAGCGTCTCCGAGCGCGGTGCGGCCTCGACGCTGCTGCCCAGCGTGCTCGAGCGCATCGTGCTGGCCGCGGGCGGTGACCGCGAAGACCTGCTACGGGCACTGGCTGGGTCGATCTGCGCATCCGGGGACATGGCACATGCGACCCATCCCAACTATCCCGAACGTCACGAACCCCAGCACCAGATCCGGATCAACGGCGGACCGGTACTCAAGATCAACGTCAACCTGCGCTACGCAACAGACGCCCGCGGCGCGGCCGCGTTCGCGAACGCCTGCGAGCAGGCCGGCGTGCCGCTGCAGCGGTTCGTGAACCGGGCCGACCTGCCCTGCGGCTCGACCGTCGGGCCGATGACAGCCGCCGGCGTCGGCGTCACCACCGTCGACGTGGGAGCCCCTCAGCTGGCGATGCACTCGGCCCGGGAGATGTGCGGGGCCGCCGACCCCGGCATGTACGTGTCGGCCCTCGCCGCCTTCCTGACCCCGGCGGGTGGCTGACCGGATGCCGGCCCGCGACGGCACGGGCACCCGCGACGGTGTGCCTGGGTTGCTCGGTGCGGCGGAGCAACTGCTCGGCGCGCAGGCCCGGCCGCTGTCCGGCGGCTACAGCGGCGAGACCTTCCTCGTCGGAGCGGCGGGGGAGGAGGCGGTCCTGCGTATCTATGCCAGCAACCCGGACCGGGCGGCCGTCGACGCATCCCTCTTCGCCCTGGTCGAGGGCCTTGTCCCGGTTCCTCGCGTTCTCGACCTCCGTACGCAGTCCGCCGACCCGGAGGCACCGCCGTTCCTGCTGATGGAACGCATGCCCGGCGTACCCATGGACGCCTGGCTCGTGGACGGCCGACCCGACCTCCGCCGCCGGGCCGGCGAGAGCGTGGCCAGGGTTCTGGCGCGGCTGGTCGGGATCCCGTTCCTGCGCAGCGGGATGTTCGTGGGCGCCGATCTTGTTGTCGAGCCGTGGTCCGGCGGACCGGGTGGTCTGGATGCCTGGGTGGAGGGCCACCGCGATCTGGGCGGCCTCGCCGTGTGGTCCGACGACGAGATCACCGCGCTCCGAGAGGTCGCCCGCCACGGCCAGGATCTGCTCGACGGCGTACACCGGGTGTGCCTGGCCCACAGCGACGTCAACCCGAAGAACCTCCTGGTCGACCCGGACACGGGCGAGGTCACCGGACTGATCGACTGGGAGTACGCGCACGCAGGTTCGCCGTACACCGACATCGGAAACCTGCTGCGGTTCGAGACCGACGAGGTGTTCTGCCGGGCGGTCGTCGACACCTTCGCCGACCACGCACCGGGCATCTCGAGGGACTTTCTCGAACTCGGCCGGGCGATCGACCTTCTCGCGCTGGTTGACCTGGCGGCCCGGTCCGGACGTAATCCCGTCGTCGACCAGGCACGCGACCTGCTCCGCGAGATGGCACGCCGTCGTAACCTCGCCGGTGGCCGCCCGTCATGGGACCGAAACGCTGGGGATTGATCCTCGGGGCACCGGGTAGGTCGGGAACTGACGTCGCGCGCACGGCGTTGGTTATCGACGCCTGTCAGGGGTTACGTTGACCCTGATCACCGGGCCCCCGTATCCTGACATGAGCGTTGTGGGCCTGTGCGACCTCGGACGGAGCAGGCTCGCGCTCTTACCTGTCGAAATCGCCTGGTTCCGGCTCTAGGGGGGCTTGGACTCTCTCGGCAGTTTTGATCAAAGGGTCCACGCGCGCATCAGACGCGACCATGCCATATCGGAGCCACCATCCAGATGACGAGCAGCATCGAGGCCCCGCTGAGCGACACAGCACCGGCCCAGCAGGAGACGCCGCAGGTAGCGGTGAACGACGTGGGTACGGAAGAGGCCTTCCTCGCCGCGATCGACGAGACAATCAAGTACTTCAATGACGGTGACATTGTCGAAGGCACCGTCGTCAAAGTCGACCGGGACGAGGTCCTGCTCGACATCGGTTACAAGACCGAAGGTGTGATCCCCGCCCGGGAGCTGTCGATCAAGCACGACGTCGACCCGAGCGATGTGGTCAAGGTCGGCGATCCGGTCGAAGCCCTCGTCCTGCAGAAGGAGGACAAGGAAGGCCGGCTGATCCTGTCCAAGAAGCGTGCGCAGTACGAGCGCGCCTGGGGCACGATCGAGCAGATCAAGGAGGAAGACGGCGTCGTCACCGGCACCGTCATCGAGGTGGTCAAGGGCGGCCTCATCCTCGACATCGGTCTTCGTGGGTTCCTGCCGGCGTCCCTGGTCGAGATGCGGCGCGTCCGTGATCTCCAGCCGTACGTCGGCCGCGAGCTCGAAGCCAAGATCATCGAGCTGGACAAGAACCGCAACAACGTGGTCCTGTCCCGCCGGGCGTGGCTCGAGCAGACCCAGTCCGAAGTGCGCCAGAACTTCCTGCACCAGCTGCAGAAGGGCCAGATCCGCAAGGGCGTCGTGTCGAGCATCGTCAACTTCGGTGCGTTCGTCGACCTCGGCGGTGTCGACGGTCTGGTGCACGTCTCCGAGCTGTCGTGGAAGCACATCGACCACCCGAGCGAGGTCGTCGAGGTGGGCCAGGAGGTCACCGTCGAGGTACTCGACGTCGACCTCGACCGGGAGCGGGTCTCGCTCTCGCTCAAGTCGACGCAGGAAGACCCGTGGCAGCAGTTCGCCCGGATGCACCAGATCGGCCAGATCGTGCCGGGCAAGGTCACCAAGCTGGTGCCGTTCGGTGCGTTCGTCCGGGTCGACGACGGCATCGAGGGCCTGGTCCACATCTCCGAGCTGGCCGAGCGCCACGTGGAGATCCCGGAGCAGGTCGTGCAGGTCGGCAACGATGTGATGGTCAAGATCATCGACATCGACCTCGAGCGTCGCCGGATCTCGCTGTCGCTCAAGCAGGCCAACGAGGGTGCCGAGGCGATCGGGGAGCACTTCGACCCGACGCTCTACGGCATGGCGGCCGAGTACGACGACCAGGGCAACTACAAGTACCCCGAGGGCTTCGACTCCGAGACCGGGGAGTGGCTCGACGGATACGAGAAGCAGCGCGACCTGTGGGAGCGCGAGTACGCCGAAGCCCACCTGCGGTGGGAGGCGCACAAGAAGCAGATCGAGGCGGCGCAGCAGGCCGAGCTCACCGAGGGCGCTGACGAGGCGGCCGACGCGCCGTCTTCGTACGCCTCGGCGGCAGAGCCCGCCAAGCCGGCCGAAGGCACGCTGGCCTCCGACGAGGCGCTGGCGGCCCTGCGAGAGAAGCTCACCGGTCAGGGCTGACGCACAGGTTCAGAGCCCAAGCACCAAGGGCACCGTCCGGACAATCCGGACGGTGCCCTTGGCGTCTGCGCGAGGAAGTACGTGGAGATCGACTCGCTGGACCGTGAGATCTCAGCCCCGGCGGCCCGGCCGGCTACCGAGTGCGAAGATCAGGTTGACCATCACGATCGCGACCCAGACGAAGATGACCGCCTGCATGCCGACCAGGGCGGCGGAGATCGCCGTGAGTGGGATCGAGATGCCGAGCGAGACGATCGCGAGGGCCAGCGAGAACTTCGAGCGCTCGGAGGCGGCCTTGGCGAGTGCCCTGGCTGTCTCGTCTGCTCCTTTGACCCGCCTGCCCACTTCTTCGGAGACTCGCAGCTCGATTGCCCTGTCGATCCGGTCGACGAACGAGTCGACGATCGCCGGCTCGTAGTCTCGTCCCAGCTCGTGTCGGGTCTGGAGGGCGGCTTCGGCCTCGTCGCGTGGGATCTCCCGTTCGGGCATGGACCTGTTATACATCGTGGCCCGACGGCATCACGATGTCCGACCAAAGGCCAGGTTCAACCGGGGTCAGGTGTGCCGATCCTCGAGGCGGCTAGGACAGGTCGAATCGACCCATGCCGTAGACGAAGTTGACGAGCACGATCCCGAGCCAGGCGACGAGGATCCCCGCGAATCCCGCCGACTCCGAGGCGATTGCGGTGAGCGGGATCGCCACCCCGAGCGAGACGATGGCCAGCGCCAGGGCGTGGTCGTCCTTACTGCGGGCGAGTTGGAGGGTCGTGTCCCGGCGCTCGTGGGCGCGCCGAACGTTCTGGGCGATCCGGGTGTCGATGGCCTTGTCGATCCGGTCGACGAAGGAGTCGACGAGTGCCGGCTCGTAGTCTTCCCCCAGGTGCTTGCGGGCCTGCAGCGCGGCCTCTGCATCGTCCCGGGAAAACGTCGGGTCAGGCACGCTTCCGTTATAGGCCATGGAGCCGGTGACGTCCCTCGGTTGCCGAAAGTGCTGACCCGGCTTCGTTCCGAACGCACCCGGGACATCGTCAATTGCGCCGGAGGGTGACGACGACCGGCTCGGGCGGAAACTTGGCATCTGTACCGTTTTTGCCTGGCAGCCAAGGACGTTGCGGAGGTTTGGCGCGCTCGCAGGCCGGCGGAAAGGTCTCAATGCACTGCGCCACTTCGCGGGGGCACTGTCCGGACGTCCTCCGGTCGGCAACACTGGAGAGGTGCACGAGCTCGGATGGCAACCGGCGGGCGTGGGCCTGTTCGTACCCGGCCGTCGGGACGATGCGCTGGTGGCCGAGGTACGCGAGGTGGTCACGCGGCTGGACGGTCTCGAGGATCCGGTGGTCCGCCGCTGCTCACCGATGACGTCTCTGGCTCTGCTGGACGCCGATCCGATCGAGGTCGTGGTCGACGGATCGTCGTTCGAACGGCCCTATACCGACGAAAAGGTCGCGTACCGGCTCGGTGACCAGCTCCGGGAGCTCCTGGTCGCGCTCGCTGTGACGCTCCGCCCCCTCTACGCGTCCATCGTCCTGGAAGCGCCCTTCCTGTCGCCGAAGGACCTGCTCGTCACTCCAGAGCCCGACCTCTTCCTGGACGCGTGGTTCGACCTGTCCCGGCTCCACGTCGGCATCGCGCAGGCCTACACCGGCGCACATGTCGAGCAGGTCGGAGGCGGGCTCTACGTGTCCACGAGAGCGCCGTTCAACCCGGCTCGGTTCGACGAGCCGCTGGCGACCAGCCTGGAGCGGGCGCGGCGGGCCATGGCGCAGGTTGTCGCGCACGGCTGACCGATGAGTCCCGTCCGGGCGGTAGTGTCCGGATCGTGCTGAGGGTGGGCCTTACCGGCGGTATCGGCTCGGGCAAGACAGCGGCGGCACGGGTGCTCGCGGACTCGGGGGCCCTCGTCATCGATGCCGACCTGCTGGCCCGCGAGGTCGTCGATGTCGGCACCAGCGGTCTGGCTGAGATCGTCGCCGCGTTCGGTGACCGGGTGCTGCGGCCGGATGGCTCGCTCGACCGGGCTGCGCTGGGCCAGATCGTCTTCGCCGACGATGCCGCCCGCAAGCGCCTCGAGGCCATCGTCCACCCGCGGGTACGGGAGCGCGCGGCCGAAATCGAAGCGGCCGCCGGCAAGGACAGGATCGTCGTACACGTCATCCCGCTGCTGGTCGAGACGGGCCAGGCAGACCGGTTCGACGTGGTGGTCGTGGTCGACGTCCCCGAAGAGGTCCAGGTCGAGCGACTCGCCCGCACGCGCGGGATGCCGGCCGAGGAGGCGCGGGCCCGAATGGAGGCCCAGGCGGGCCGAGACGAGCGCCTCGCGGCAGCCGACATCGTGATCGACAACTCCGGCAGTGTCGAGGACCTGCGGGGAAGGTTGTTCGAGGCGTGGCGAGTGCTGCAGGCCCGCGCCGGAGGTGGCTGAGCGACCGGGCCGCGGGGGGTTGGTCGGGCCGTCCTCCGTCCGGTGGGCAGGGGTTGTCGGCGACCCGGGCTACGGTTGGGTCCATGCGTCCGGTTACCGAGATGATCCGCAAGGGTGCCCCGTTCAAGGTCGTCTCCGACTTCTCGCCCTCTGGCGACCAGCCGACGGCGATCAAGGACATCGCCCGTCGGCTCGAGGCGGGCGAGCGTGATGTCGTCCTGCTCGGCGCTACCGGCACGGGCAAGACCGCGACCATCGCCTGGGTGGTGGAAAAGCTCCAACGACCGGCGCTGGTGATGGAGCCCAACAAGACACTGGCGGCACAGTTCACCAACGAGCTGAAGCACTTCTTCCCCGAGAACGCGGTCGAATACTTCGTCTCCTACTACGACTACTACCAGCCAGAGGCCTACGTCCCGCAGTCCGACACCTACATCGAGAAGGACTCCTCGATCAACGAGGAGGTCGAGCGGCTGCGGCACTCCGCGACCAACTCCTTGTTGACCCGGCGCGACACGATCGTCGTCGCCTCGGTGTCCTGCATCTACGGCCTCGGTTCCGCCGACGAATACATCGACCAGATGGTCTACCTTCGGGTCGGCGAGGAGATCGAACGCGACCTGCTGCTGCGCCGCCTGGTCGATATGCAGTACTCCCGCAACGACGCCTCGGGCGCCCGCGGCACGTTCCGAGTGCGTGGCGACACCCTCGAGATCTTCCCGAAGTACGAGGAGATGGCCATCCGCGCCGAGTTCTTCGGTGACGAGATCGAGCGGCTCTCCACTCTGCATCCGGTGACGGGCGAGATCCTCAGCGAGGACAACGAGGTCTACCTCATGCCGGCGTCCCACTACGTCGCCGGAGCCGAGAGCATGGGGCGGGCGATCCGCAGCATCGAGGCAGAGCTGGCGGAGCGCCTGGAGGAGCTGGAGCGCCAGGGCAAGCTGCTCGAGGCGCAGCGGCTGCGGATGCGCACGACGTACGACATCGAGATGATGCAGCAGATCGGCACCTGCTCCGGCATCGAAAACTACTCCCGCCACATCGACGGCCGCGCCGCCGGTACGGCGCCGCACTGCCTCCTCGACTACTTCCCCGAAGACTTCGTGCTCGTCATCGACGAGTCCCATGTGACGGTGCCACAGATCGGCAGCATGTACGAGGGCGACATGTCCCGCAAGCGCACGCTCGTCGAGCACGGCTTCCGACTGCCGTCTGCGATGGACAACCGCCCGCTGCGGTGGGAGGAGTTCCTGGAGCGGATCGGCCAGACCGTGTACCTGTCGGCGACGCCTGGGCAGTACGAGATGGCCAAGGCCGACGGCGTGGCGGAGCAGATCATCCGCCCGACCGGGCTGGTCGACCCGGAGGTCGTGATCAAGGGCACCAAGGGCCAGATCGACGACCTCATTCACGAGATCCGGCTGCGGGAGGCCCAGTCGCAGCGGGTGCTGGTCACGACCCTCACCAAGAAGATGGCCGAGGACCTCACCGACTACCTCCTGGAGCAGGGCATCCGGGTGCGCTACCTGCACAGCGAGGTCGACACGCTGCGCCGGGTGGAGTTGCTGCGTGAGCTGCGGATGGGGGAGTACGACGTCTTGGTCGGCATCAACCTGCTCCGCGAGGGCCTCGACCTACCCGAGGTCTCCCTGGTCGCGATCCTCGACGCCGACAAGGAAGGGTTCCTGCGTTCGGGCACCAGCCTGATCCAGACCATCGGTCGAGCGGCCCGGCACGTGTCCGGCCAGGTGATCATGTACGCCGACTCGACCACGCCGTCCATGAGCGCGGCCATCGACGAGACCAACCGCCGCCGGGCGAAGCAGGTCGCGTTCAACAAGGCCAACGGCATCGACCCGACCCCGCTACGCAAGCGGATCGCCGACATCACCGACATGCTCGCCCGAGAGGACGCAGATACACAGAAGCTCCTGGGTGGCGGGGGTCGCCAACAGAGCCGCGGGAAGGCGCCGGTGCCGGAGCTCGCCAGCCGCGGAGAGGCCGGCCGGCACGCGAAAGACCTCGCGTCCCTGCCGGTTGCAGACCTCGCCGACCTCATCCAGCAGCTCAACGACCAGATGCGGGTGGCCGCGGAGCAGTTGCAGTTCGAACTTGCCGCCAGGCTGCGAGACGAGATCAGTGAGCTGAAGCGGGAGCTGCGAGGCATGCGCGAGGCCGGGGTACGGTGAGCCGCAGGCTCCACTAAGACGTCGGCCCACCAGGATGTGAGCGCTCGTGGTCATGTGCATCGCGCACCGGGGAGAACCGCGAGGCCACCGGGAAAACACTCTGCCGTCCATCCAGGCAGCCGTCGACGCCGGCGCCAACATGGTCGAGATCGACCTTCGGCTCACGGCAGACAACCAGCTGGTCGTCCTGCACGACCCGACCCTTGCCCGGCTCTGGGAAGACTCGCGGGAGGTCGCGCAGGTGACGCTCGCCGAGCTGGCCACCTGGCACCGGGCACCAGGGGCGGACTGGTCCATCCCGACCGCCGACGAGGCACTCGACCTGATTCAGGCGCTGGACACCCAGGTCATGTTGGACGTCACCTCGGTGCCGATCGGTCTCGCAACCGCCGCTCTGGTCGAGGCCCGCGGCCTCCTCGACCGCGTCCTGTACGCCGGTGACACCCGCGCGCTGGCCGCGATCAGGGCACTCCAGCCCGCTGCTGACATCGCCTTGTCCTGGGGCCGTCCGTCGCTGCCGGGCGAGACGATCTGGGCGGAGGTGGCCCCGCACTACTTCAACCCGGAGTGGATCCTGCTGGACGAGCAGGTTGTCGCCGCCACCCATGCCGCCGGCCGCAAGGTGTCGACCTGGACCGTGGACGATCCGGAGCAGATGGCCCGACTGGCCAACCTTGGCGTCGACGCGATCATCAGCAACCGGATCGATACGTTGGTCGGCGTACGGCAGGGAAGCGGCAACCCGGCATGACCTACGACGACGAACTCGACACCGCACTGGCTCTGGCCGACTGGGCGGCGGCAAGGATCGCGGCCGCCCGCCCCACGTCCGTCGACACGAAGGCCAACGCGGCCGACCTCGTGACCAATACCGACCGCGAGATCGAACGCCAGGTTCGCGAGGTGCTCGGCCAGCGACATCCAGACCACTCCGTGGTGGGCGAGGAGTTCGGCGGGGAGCCCGCGTCCAGCGACGGCCCGACGTGGTACGTCAACCCGGTCGACGGCACCACCAACTACGCGAGCGGGCTTCCTTGGTGCTCCTTCAGCCTGGCCCTGGCCTACGGCAACCGACCCGTACTCGGGGTAGTGGCTGATCCCTTCCGGGGCGAAGTGTTCAGCGCCGTGCGCGAAGGTCCGGCGCTCTGCAACGGCCAGCCGGTCCGCTGCCGTGAGGCGACGGATCTGGCCGGCGAGGTTCTCGTGACCGAGTGGGCGTCCCACCGACCCTGGCCAGGAATGACCGGGATGCTGGAGCGGCTGGCAGCTCAGCAGTGCACGACGAGGGTGATGGGATCCTCGGCCCTCTCGCTGGCCAGCGTCGGTGCCGGGCGCGCCGCGGCCGGCGTCATCGGGAGGTTCCAAGCCATCGACGGGCTCGCCGCCGCGCTGATCGCGGACCGGGCGGGCGCCGTCGTTCTGGACGAGACCGGCGCCCAGACACTGTTCCCGTCCTCAGGCGGCATCCTCGTCGCCGCACCTGGCGTCTGCGAGCAGGCGTGGAGGGCCTGGGTGCCGGCCCCGGCCGCCCAACCTGGTTGAGATTCATTGAGTCCTTCCAGGTGGCACGCGACGATGGGCGATCGTGTCCACTCTTCGGGTTCTTCCGATCCTCGAGCAGCTCGGTACCCTCCGCGACGACCCCTCACCGTCGCCGCTGGACGACGCGCGATGGTACGTCGCCGACCAGATCGGTGACGGTCTGCGCTACGAGGTGCCGGCCGGCACCCTGACGCGTGCGTCGTTCCTCACGGCCGATCTCCTGCTGGACGGACGGCATCTCGCTGTCTTCCAGCTCGCCCTGAGCGAAGGTCCGGACGGTCCGACGTTCCGGGTCACCTACGGCCTCCTCAACCAGTGCGGCGCGCGGATGCGGATCCCGCTCACGGCTGCTGACCAGGAGCAGTGGCTCCTCGGTCGCGAGGGCGGCTTCCTCAAGGTGGCCTGCTGGGGTGACGCGGTGGACGTCCGGCGGGTCGACCGGATCGAGCTGACCGTGCACCGCAAGGGCCCAGAACCCGTGCGATGGTGCATGTCGCCGCTGACGGCCACCCCCGACATACCGGCCCGCCTCGACCGACCGTTCCTTCCCGAAGGCCCGCTGGTGGACGAGCTGGGGCAGAGCACTCTGCACGACTGGCCGGCCAAGAGCCGCAGTGCCGGCGAGGTGAGGACAAGACTTCGCGGTCAGCTGGCGGCGGTGGGGGACACGCGCTGGCCGGACGGCTTCTCCCGTTGGGGTGGCTGGACCGGGCAGCGTGTCGATGCCACCGGCTTCTTCCGCACCCACCACGATGGCCGGCGGTGGTGGCTGGTCGATCCGGACGGCCACTACTTCTGGTCCACGGGTCCCAACTGTGTCCTCGGTGTCGTCGACGCCAGCTGCCGCTCGCTCGAGACGGCGCTGGAATGGCTGCCCGCACCCGACGGCCCGTACGCCGAGACCGTCGAGGACGACCGCGCCGGCGACGGCAGGACGGGCGACCTGGTGGTGAACTTCCTGGGCACGAACCTCGTCCGCGCCTTCGGCGCTTCCAGCTGGAAGGCGGCATGGTCAGATCTCGCGCTGGCCACCCTGCGGGAGGCCGGGTTCAACACGGTCGCCAACTGGTCCGACTGGGAGATCGCGAGAGACGCCGGCTTCCCGTACGTGCGAGACCTGCATCCCACCTGGGCGCGCACGCCGACGGTCTACCGGGACTTCCCTGACGTCTTCCACCCGGCGTTCGAGGCGGACGCGGCCGACATGGCGGCCCAGCTGGCGCCGACGGCTGGCGATCCTGCGCTGATCGGCTACTTCCTGATGAACGAGCCGACGTGGGGGTTCGCGAACGAGACGCCGGCGGCAGGCATGCTGCGTAACACCACGGGCGGGCCGGCCCGGCGCGAGCTCGCGAGGTTCCTCGTCGCGCGGCACGGCGACGATGCCGGTCTGGCCGCGGCATGGGGAGGCAATGCGACCTTGACGGCGGTCGAGTCGGGCTCGTGGCAGGCAGGACTGAGTGCCGCGGCCGAGCAGGACCTTGCCGACTTCAGCGCGGTGATGGTGGAGCGGTTGTTCTCGACGTTGAGCGAGGCGTGCCGGTCGGTGGACGGCGCACATCTCAACCTGGGCGTGCGCTATTACACGGTGCCACCCGACTGGGTACTGGCCGGCATGCGTACGTTCGACGTGTTCAGCATGAACTGCTACCGCGACCGGGTCCCCGCAGCCGAGCTCGCCGCGGTCAGCAAGGCCGTGGAGGCGCCGATCATCATCGGCGAGTGGCACTTCGGCGCCCTGGACGTGGGACTCCCGGCAAGCGGCATCGGTCACGTCCGGGACCAGGCCGCACGAGGTCAGGCGTTCCGGATCTATCTCGAGGACGCCGCATCACAACCCTGGTGTGTCGGGGCCCACTACTTCACGCTGTACGACCAGTCGGCGCTGGGTCGCTTCGACGGCGAGAACTACAACATCGGCTTCGTCGACGTGTGCCACCGGGCGTACGAGCCGCTGGTGTCGGCGGCCCGGACGACACACGCGCGGCTGTATCCCGTCGGCCTGGGCGACGTCGAGGCCTACGCCGAGGAGCCGGAGTACCTGCCCAGGTTGTTCCTCTAGAAGCTGATGAGGCTCGTCGCGGGTCACCGGTGGAGCCAGTCCAGCAGCTCCGGAGACGCCAGCTCGCCGACGTAGGAACGGTAGGTGCTCCACTCCTCGTCGCTCAGCAGCTCCCGACCCGAGCCGGACCGGCCGCGGCGGAAGAACGCGGCACTGTCCTTGAGCACGCCCTTGCGGTCGGGGATGAGGCGGTCGGCGCGGCCCTTCATGTGCTCGAAGGTCGCGGCCTGCACCAACTGTGGCCACGCGTCCTCGGGCACGGTGATGTCGAGCCGGCCGGCGAGTTGGCGCATCTGACCGTCGAGATCCTGGCACAGGTCTTCGTAGTGGACCAGCACGACGTTGGGTTGGGTGCGCCGCGCCCACGCGTCCGACAGGTGCCACAGCACACCCGGCAGGGAGTCCATCTCGGCTCGCGGGTCGGCATCGGAGTCGATCCAGGACAGCAGCCACTCCCGCACGGGTGGGCGCGGCGCCGGGGGACCGCTCGGCTCCGGTGCGCCGATGAGCTGGAACAGCCGTGCGCGGTCGATGTTGTCGCCCTGGTGGTAGAGCGAGACCGCCATGTCGAGGGGATGCCGTGCCACGACGATGTAGGTGGCCCGGGCGTCGAGCGGGATGCCGTCGAGCGGAGTGTGCGTCTTGACGAACCGGCGGTGCTGTTGCGCGGCGAGGTGCGCGTAGACCTCCTCCTGTGACTCGACGAGATGGTCGATCCACGGCGACAGGTCGCCCAGCGCACCGGGCAGCTCGGGAGTACGGAAGACGAGGAGCGCGCAGATCATCTGCATCCAGGTGGTGCCGCTCTTCGACCTGGTACTGATCACGATGTCGCCCTGCCGGAACGGGAAGCCGGTCCAGCGGGCACTGTCCTCGTCCAACGAGACGTAGCGGTGGGGCGTGTCGGGCATCGGACGATCCTACGGAAGACCTGCCCCGTCGGCGGTGGCCAGCTCTCGCGGACCCACCAGTCCAGCTGGCCCGGCAGCTACGAGGAGTTGGTTGCCGCGAGGTAGGCCGCGTTCAGGCGCTCGCGAACGCTTGGTGATCGCGGTGGGATAGCGGAGCCAAGGTGCGAGTGGCGCAGTTCGTCCATGAACTCCTGCCAGAGCGCGGGGCCGCCTTGTTCGAGCAGCTCGGCGCGAACGCGTAACGCGGAGCTCGTGGGCCGGTGACGAAGTCCCCAGCTGCCGAGCTGCGCGAACACGGGTACGAGTTGGACCGCGGGTTCGGTCAGGCTGTAGCGCGCTCGCTGGCCGGGTCGCGTGTCCTCGCGAGTGAGCAGTCCGGACTTGACGAGTCGCTTGAGTCGGTCGGCGAGAATATTCGAGGCGATTCCCTCGATTGAGTTGGCCTGCAGCTCTCGGAAATAGCGGCGGTCTCCGAACGCGATGTCGCGGAGGACGAGCAGGCTCCAGCGATCGCCGAACACCTCGATGGCGGCGTTGATCGGGCACTCCGACCGCGGCTCATTCGCTTCACCCATAGTGCTTGCAATCTACTACCACCAGGCATTACCGTCTCGACAAGCGGTTGCAAACCACAAGCGGAAGGTGGCCCCATGCTGACGCAGGTCGCGGAGGGTGTGCTGGTCCACCAGAGCGAGTTACTCCAGAACAACGCCGTTGTCGTGCAAGGCCGGGCCGGCGTGTTGCTCGTCGACCCCGGAATAGCAGGCTCCGAAATGGCCCGCCTCGCGAACGACCTTCGCGAGTTGGGCCAGCCCGTTGTGGCAGGCTTCGCGACGCATCCTGATTGGGATCACGTGCTCTGGCACGCCGAGCTCGGCGAAGCGCCCCGTTACGGTACAGCCGGCTGCGCGGCCAACATGCGAGATCTGCGGTCGAACGCGGACTGGAAGGCCCGCGTCACCGAGGGGTTACCGCCGGAAGTCGCCGAGGACATACCGCTGGACCCGTTCGGTCTCATCACCGGTCTGCCCGCCGGAACTGCGCAGATTCCCTGGGATGGCCCTCTGGTCCGGATCATCGAGCATCCGGCGCATTCCCCGGGCCATGCGGCGTTGTTCGTCGAGGAACGCGGGGTTCTCGTCGCCGGCGACATGCTCTCTGATCTCTTCATCCCGATGCTCGACGACTTCACCAGCACGAACGACCCGATCGAGGAATACCTCATGGGGCTGCGGTTGCTCGAGGCCGTGGCGGACGACGTCGAGGTCCTCATACCGGGCCACGGATCCGTGGGCAGGGCTGATCAGGTACGCGCACGGATCGAACAGGACCGCGCGTACGTGCATGCCTTGCGTGACGGCCATGCTCCCAGCGACCCGCGGATCGTCTCGCCCAAGCCTGGCTGGGAATGGGTCAGCGACATTCACACAGGGCAGGCCCAGAGCGTCGCCCAAACAGGCGGGCACGACGGGACACCCGGATAGAGACCAGCTGGCGACACAGGACGACCCTGCCAAATTCCTGACTCAAGACGGTCAGCGCTTGTCGAACCGGTCCGGGATGACCAGGCTGAGTACGAAGCTCACCAGCGAGACGACGATCGCGCCACCGAAGCCGGACCAGAACCCGTCGATCTCGAACGCGAGCCCGAGTTCGCCCGCCATCCAGGCGACCAGCAGGAACAGCAACGCGTTGACGACGAACGAGATCAGGCCGAGCGTCACGACGTAGAAGCCGCAGCCAACCACCTTGATGATCGGCTTGAGGACGGTGTTGACTAGCCCGAAGATGACGGCGACCGCCAGGAGCGTGCCGGTTTGTCCGGCGACCGAACCGCCGCCGAGCTCGATACCGGGCACCAGCGTGGCTGCCAACAGGGCGAACGCATTGATGACGACTCGTACGACGATGGCGATCACGGCAGCGATCCTTCCACGGAGGGCGTCGTGTTGTGAACCCGCTGACCGCCGGTCACCGGACGTCGCCATCTCGTCGCCGGCCAGGCCCGGCGGCCTCCACGGCCGGTCCCCGAGCCGTGCCATCTAGACTTGGCAGGTTGCCCGAAGTTCTCACAACACAGGGGATGCCTTGGTGGTGGCCGCCACCTCGTCGGAACAAGCCGAGATCAACCGCGAGCAGCGCTACGTCGACGACGTGTACGCCCGGCTGGCCACGATGGTGCAGCGGGCCGAGGAGATCGAACGTGACGGACGCGCCCGTGGTCGGCTCGGCTACACCGGCGAGATCAAGGAAGACGACTATCGCAGTCTGTTCGAGCGCGACGTCATGGTCGACCACGCCGTTCGGCGACTCGCGGTCCTCGACGCCCAGCGGGATGGCCTGGTCTTCGGTCGACTCGACCACCGTGGCGGTGAAGTCCGCTACGTCGGGCGGATCGGGGTCCGCGACGCCGACCACGAACCTCTCGTGATCGACTGGCGGGCTCCTGCCGCCGCGGTGTTCTACCAGGCGACCGCCGCGGACCCCAAGACCGTCATCCGCCGCCGAGTCCTGCGTTGCCAGGGCCAGCGGGTCGTCGGGGTCGAAGACGACCTGCTCGACCCCGACGCCGCTCCGCCGGACCTGGCGGTGGTGGGCGACGGTGCCCTGATCGCGGCACTGACGGCGGCCCGTGGACGGCAGATGCGGGACATCGTCGCGACCATCCAACGGGAGCAGGACGAGATCATCCGAGCGCCCTCGTCCGGCGCGACGCTGATCAGTGGTGGTCCGGGCACCGGGAAGACCGTGGTCGCCCTGCACCGCGCGGCCTACCTGCTCTACACCGAGCGGCGCCGGATCGCCGGCGGAGGCGTCCTCGTCGTCGGACCTTCGCCGGTGTTCATGAGTTATATCGAGCGGGTCCTTCCGTCGCTCGGCGAGCGCGAGGCGACCCTGCGCTCGATCGGCGAGGTCTACGACGGAACGGTGGCGGTCAGGTCGGACGACTTCGCCGCGGCCCATGTCAAGGGCTCCCTGCGCATCCGTCGAGTGCTCGCCAGGGCTGCCCGGGGTGCGGTTCCGGGCGCACCGGAGGAGCTGCGCCTGTATGCCGGCGGGCGGCAGATCCGGCTCGGTGCGCGTGAGCTGGGCGACATACGCCACCAGGTCCTTCGCCGGGGTGCACGCCGCAACCGTGCCCGGGCCGACGCCGTACGCGTACTCCTCGACGTCATGTGGCGACAGGCAGCACCGGCCGCCGGGTCGACGTCGACCGGCCGTGCCTCAGGCGACGGGCGGACGCGCGCCGACTTCGACGACGACGTACGCGAACGTGACGCCTTCATCAACTTCGTCGACGCCTGGTGGCCGGTGGTCGCTCCCGAGCAGGTGCTGGGCTGGCTCTCCGACCCCGACCGACTGGCCCCCGCCGCGGCAGGAGCGCTACGTCCCGCCGAGGTCGAGACCCTCGTCGGATCGTGGCTGGCGACGCGCACCGGCCACGGCTTCTCCGTACAGGACGTCCCGCTCCTCGACGAGCTCCACGCCCTGCTCGGGGATCCGCCGCGGCCCGCCCGGCGAGCCGACCCGTACGAGTACGACGGCGTACGAGAGGTCACCACGGCTGCCGACCGCGACGCGAGCTCGGCCGAGGTCATCGACCATGCACCGCAGTACGACGGGTATGCACACGTCCTGGTCGACGAGGCCCAGGACCTCTCGCCCATGCAGTGGCGGATGCTCGGTCGCCGGGGGCGGCACGCGAGCTGGACCATCGTGGCCGACGCCGCGCAGAGTTCCTGGCCCGACCGTGCCGAGGCCGAACAGGCGCAGGACGCGGCCCTCGGTCGACGTTCGCGCCGGACGTTCCAGCTCTCTACCAACTACCGCAACTCCCGGGAGATCTTCGAGCTGGCCGCGACCGTGATCCACCGGGAGTTCCCGGACCTTCCGCTTCCGCAGGCTGTCCGCAGCACCGGGCGCATACCTGAGGATGTCGTCGTGGACGAGACCGCGCTGGCCGAGGAGGTCCGCCGCCGGGCCGCCGCTCTGCTCGACGAGGTCGACGGAACCGTCGGAGTGATCGTTCCCGCCGCCCGCCACGGCGAGGCCACGACGTGGATGGCTCCAGAGACCGGGGCGGCGGGCGAACGGCTGGTCGTGACGACAGGCCTTGCCAGCAAGGGGCTGGAGTTCGACGCCGTCGTACTGGTCGAACCGGCCGCGATCGCCCTGGAGAGCCCAGTCGGACGGCGCACCCTTTACGTCGCTTTGACCCGGGCAACTCAAGCCTTGGTCACCATCAGCACGAAGCCGTCGTGGTTTACCCAGATCGCTCCATGAGAACCACCTGTGGAACGGCGGCTGGGTAATAGGGTTTCCGCAAGGACCAGCCCGCGACAAATACGGTGGTCTGGAGGGGGTTTCGCGGTGACCGAGCCGGTCGACGCACGCGAAGTCGGACGGGTCCTCACCTTGCCCAATGCGCTGAGTTTCGCCCGGCTGGCGGGCGTTCCGGTGTTCTTGTGGCTGGTGCTCGGGCCCAAGGCCGACGGTCTGGCGATCATCGTGCTGCTGGTCGCCGGCTTCACCGACTGGCTCGACGGCCAACTCGCCCGCAGGCTCGGCCAGATCAGCACGCTGGGCAAGCTGCTCGATCCCTTCGCCGACCGTCTTTACATCCTGGCGGTGCTGGTAGGGCTGGCGTTACGTGACGTCATCCCGGTGTGGCTCGCCGTCCTGATCCCGCTGCGAGACGTACTGCTGGCTGGGTTGCTCGCACTTCTGCGCCAGCACGGCTACGGACCGCTGCCGGTGCACTTCCTCGGCAAGGCGGCCACCTTTTGCCTGCTGTACGCCTTCCCGCTGTTGTTCCTCGGTGACGGCACGGGCAGCCTCGCGGCAGTGGCCAAAGTCGTGGGGTGGGCGTTCGCCATCTGGGGCACCGGGCTGTACTGGTGGGCAGGCGTGCTCTACGGGTTCCAGGCCCACCAGCTCATCCGGCACGGCAGATCCACGCGCCCGGCGCCGCAGGGCCAGCTCCGCACCTGAGGGGCGGCCACACAGGACAACCACGGGGGTGGGGGCGACCAGGCGGCTGGCCGGGTGAGCGGGCAGCTGAAGGGGAGGAGGGGACGTGAAGGCAGTCGTCATGGCAGGCGGCGAGGGAACCCGCCTGCGTCCCATGACCACCAGCATGCCCAAACCTCTGCTGCCGGTCGTCAACCGTCCGATCATGGAGCACGTGCTGCGGCTGTTGAAGCGGCACCAGTTGACCGAGACAGTCGTCACGGTGCACTTCCTGGGCTCGATGGTGCGCGCATACTTCGGTGACGGCGAAGATCTCGGTATCGACCTCACGTACGCGACCGAGGAAAAGCCACTCGGCACCGCGGGCAGCGTGAAGAACGCGGCCGCCGCGCTGTCCGACGACACGTTCGTGGTCATCTCCGGCGATGCCCTCACCGACATCGACCTCACCGCACTGGTCAAACACCACAGGTCGACGGGTGCACTGGCGACGGTCTGCCTGACCCGTGTACCGGACCCGTTGGAGTTCGGCATCACGATCCTGCGCGACGACAACCGGATCGAGCGGTTCCTCGAGAAGCCGACGTGGGGTCAGGTCTTCTCCGACACGATCAACACCGGCATCTACGTGATGGAGCCGGAGATCCTCAGCCACGTGGGGGAGTCGGAGAACGTCGACTGGTCGAGCGACGTGTTCCCGCGACTGCTCGACGCGGGCGCTCCGCTCTTCGGATATGTCGCCGACGGCTACTGGGAGGACGTCGGCACCCACCGCAGCTACCTGAAGGCCAACTACGACGTGCTCGATGGCCAGATCCAGCTCGACATCGACGGGTTCGAGGTCTCCAAGGGGGTCTGGGTCGGTGAGGGTGCCGACGTCGACCACGATGCGGTCCTCAAGGGTCCGCTCTACGTCGGTGCCTACGCCAAGGTCGAAGGCGGTGCCGAACTCCGCGACCACACCGTGGTGGGTGACAACGTCGTCATCCGGCGAGGAGCCTTCCTGCACCGGGCGGTCGTCCACGACAACGCATACATCGGTCCGCACACCAACCTTCGCGGCTGTGTCGTCGGCAAGAACACCGACGTGATGCGCGGGGCCCGCATCGACGACGGTGCTGTGGTCGGCGACGACTGCGTGATCGAGGAGGAGGCCGTCCTCCACCCCGAGATCAAGGTCTACCCGAGCAAGACGATCGAGGCGGGCGCGGTCGTCAACCAGAGCGTCATCTGGGAGTCGCAGGGTCGGCAGGCGTTGTTCGGCCCGCGTGGCGTGAGCGGGATCGTCAACGTCGAGATCACGCCCGAACTCGTCGTACGCCTGGCCAGTGCCTACGCGACAACGCTCCGCAAGGGGGCGACGGTCCTTACCGCCCGTGACACCTCGCGGTCTGCGCGTGCGCTCAAGCGCGCGGCGATCGCGGCGTTCACCTCGAGTGCGTTGAACGTCTGTGACCTGGAGGTGTCGCCCAACCCGGTCGCGCGCCTTGAAACGGCACGCAGCAGCGCCGGCGGAGGGCTGCTGATCCGGACGACGCCCAACCGACCGGACTCGGTGGACCTCATCTTTCTCGACGAGAGCGGCGCCGACCTGTCATTGATCGCGCAGCGCCGGGTCGAGCGGGTGCTGGGACGGCAGGAGTTCCGCCGGGCGTTCCCGGGTGAGATCGGCGACCTGACCTTCCCGTCGCGGGTCGCCGAGACCTACGTCCAGGATCTCCTCGCCAACGTCGACACCTCTGGTGTGGCCGGCGCCAGGCTGAAGATCGTGGTGGACGCAGGTCGGGGTACGGCGGGACTGTTGCTGCCCAGCCTGCTCGGCAAGCTCGATGTCGACGCGTTCCTGGTCAACGCCGGGCTCGACGAGCGCAGCCCGACCGAGACGCCGGAGCAGCGCACCGGGGCGATCGCCAACCTGGCCGAGGTGGTGGCGTCGTCGAAGGCGGCGTTCGGGGTTCGGTTCAGCCCGCTGGGCGAGCGGATCTCCCTCGTCGACGAGACCGGCAACGTCATCTCCGACGAACGCGCGCTGCTGGTGTTCGTCGACCTGATCGCGGCCGAGGCGTCGGGCGGACATGTCGCCCTCCCGGTGACCACGACCCGGGTCGCCGAGCAGGTCGCCGCCTTCCACGGGGTCGGCATCAGATGGACCACGACGGCCCCGGACGCCCTGGCCGCCGCCGCGGCCGCACCTGGGCTGCTGTTGGCCGGCGACGGGCGGGGCGGGTTCATCGTGCCCGACTTCTCCAATGCCGTGGACGCCTTCGCGGCCTTCGTATGCCTGGTGGGCGTGGTGGCGCGCACCCGACTGCCGCTGTCGGAGATCAACGCCCGGATCCCGCGCGCCCACGTGGTCCAGCTCGCCGTTCCCACACCGTGGGCGAGCAAGGGTGCGGTGATGCGGGCGGCGGTCGAGGCCGCGGAGGGGCGCAGCCTGGACACGACCGACGGCGTACGCGTATTGGAGACCGACGGCTCATGGGCGCTCGTCCTCCCCGATCCGACGGAGGCGGTAACCCGGGTCTGGGCGGAGGCGCCGAGCACCGAGCGAGCTACGGCCCTGGCCCACCGATGGGCCGATCTCGTGACCCGGGCGGGCCGGTGACGAGGGTCGCCAGCCGGATCGTGGTCCCCACGTCTCATGATGCGGACGCCCCTGGCGTCCTCCTTTGTGGGCGTGAGAAGTAATCTCGACCAACCCGGGTCTCGTGATCACCGCACGGGTCCCCGACGGAGGTCCGCATGACACCATGGTCCGCATGACCCGAGGGGAGCGGGAGTCGCCGACGCTTCGATCCGAGCACGCGGCGGCGGCACACGATCCCTCGACGACTCACCGACCTGGCATCTGGCCAGGGACGGGCTCGCTCTTTCGCCGTGACGACTCGATGTCCCTCATGCGCGAGCTCGTCACCCACGCGCTCGACGACGGCTATGCCGCTGCCGCGGCTCGGCGCCGTCCCGGCCGGGTGCGGAGCAGGCGAGGCCTGGGCGCGACGTTGGTGACCCTGGCCCTGCTCGGGCTGCTGCTGACGGTCGCGGCGGTCCAGACCAGGCAGGCCGCCCCGGCCGTGGCGCGGGAGAGGGCCGAACTACTGGATCGGATCCGGGCCGAGACCGCGCGCAACGACAACCTGCGGGGCCAGGCCGGAGGGTTGCAGGCGGAGGTCACCCACCTCCAAAATGACGTGCTGGCCAGCAGTGCCGACGGGCAGAGCCTTCGAGAGCAGCTGGCTGGCCTGGACGCTGTCACCGGCACCGGGCGCGTCGAGGGCCCTGGCCTTCGGCTGCTGGTCGACGACGCGCCAGTCGATGAGGTGGCGGGCGAGGCGGACCCGGAAGGACGGATCCTCGACATCGATCTTCAGCAGGTCGTCAACGGTCTGTGGTCGGCAGGCGCGGAGGCGATCGCCGTCAACGGCCAGCGGCTCACGGCGCTGACCGCGATCAGGGGTGCCGACAAGTCGATCACCGTCGACTATCGTCCACTGGCCAGGCCGTACGTCATCGAGGCGATCGGCGATCCGTCCTCGCTGGAGGCCCGGTTCACCGAGAGCCGGGGCGGGGAGTGGTTGTACGACCTCAAGTCGGCGCACCATATTCGTCTCGAGACCTCAGCCGCCGACAAGCTCACGCTGCCGGCTGACACCATCAGCAAGCTCCGATACGCGCAGACGGAAGGCGCACAGTGATCGCGACGATCGGCCTCCTGCTCGGAATCATCGCGGGGCTCCTGCTCCAGCCGGCGGTCCCGCTGTGGCTCCAGCCCTATCTCCCCATCGCCGTCGTCGCAGCCCTGGACGCGGTGTTCGGTGGGGTGCGCGCACTCGTCGACGGCATCTTCGACAACCGGGTCTTCGTCGTCTCCTTCATCGGCAACGTCCTGGTGGCCGCCGTGATCGTCTATCTCGGCGACCAACTCGGCGTCGGTGCACAGCTGTCGACCGGCGTCGTCGTCGTCCTCGGGATCCGGATCTTCTCCAACATGGCAGCGATCCGCCGGCGTCTGTTCAAGGCCTGACGGGTGCCCACCACGATGGCCGAGTCCAGGTCCACGAACTCCAGCAAGCCCAAGCCCGCCAACCAGGCGTGGTACCGGCTGGGTCGTGCGTTCCGGCTCTATGTGTCCCGCTCGCAGATCGCCGGCGCCGCCCTGCTGGCGATCCTTGGGTTCGCGGCCACCGTGCAGGTACAGGCGTTGCGGACCGACGACGAGTTCACCAGCGCCAACCAACAGCAGATGGTGCAGATGCTCGACGGGCTGCAGCAGCGCACCCGCCGTCTCGAGGCCGAGATCGGCGAGCTCGAGCAGGCGAGGTCGGAGCTGGTGTCCGGTGCCGACCGCACCCGCACCGCGATAGACCAGGCGCAGTCACGCGCGGAGACGCTGGGCATCCTGGCGGGGACGTTGCCAGCCAGCGGCCCGGGCATCAGGCTCACGATCTCGGACACGCAGTCGAGCGTGACAGCCTCACTGCTCCTCAACACGATCGAAGAGCTCCGCGACGCCGGAGCGGAGTCGATCGAGGTCAACGACCGGGTACGCCTCGTTGCCGGCAGCTACGTCCTCGACGGCCAGGGCGGCATCCTCGTCGACGGCACGCTCGTCACACCGCCGTACGTCATCGACTCGATCGGGGAGGCACGGACGCTCGCCACCGCGATGCGGATCCCCGGCGGCGTCGTCGCCGAGGTGGCTCAGAAGGGTGGCCTGGCCACGGTCCTGGAACGTCAGAACATCCAGATCGACTCGTTGCACCGGCCGAAGGACCCTCGCTACGCTCGCCCGGCGCCCGAGCAAACCGCCGATTCGAACTAGTTCACGAGGTCGATCGGGCCTCGATCAACGAAGGGCGCGCGAGAACGCAATGGACAAGCAGGAGTTTCCCGCAGACCTCGCCTACACGAGCCAACACGAGTGGGTGCGACAGCCCGGCGGTGTCGACGGGAGCGTCCGGGTCGGCATCACGGCCTACGCACAACAGGCACTGGGCAACATCGTCTTCGTCAGCCTTCCCGAGGTCGGTGTCGAGGTCCAGGCGGGCGCCGCCTGTGGCGAGGTGGAGTCGACCAAGAGTGTGAGCGACCTGTATGCGCCGATCACTGGCACCGTCGTGGCGCGCAACGAGGCACTCGACGAGCATCCCGAGCTGATCAACTCCGAGCCCTACGGTGACGGTTGGATGATCGAGCTCCGGCCGGCCGATCCAGGTGACCTGGCGGCCCTGTTGGACGCGGACGCCTACCGCGAAGAGGTGCAGAAGGCCTGAGCTTCAGGCCCGATCCGTGGGTCGACGGATCGACCCGACGTGGATATTTACGGCTGGTGGATGCCTGGTTGCTGTTCGGATACGGCATTCCGTCCGACCGTGCCACCTCGACCAATAGTCAAGAGTTAGGGTGTGTGCGGTGAACGAATCCAACGGGACCGACGACATCGAGTTCCGCCACGGGAGGGTCATCGATGCCTTTCTGCACCCAGTGCGGACATGAAAACGCCGAAGGCAGCAGGTTCTGTTCGCAGTGCGGCAGAGCGCTCGGGGGAGAGCGCGCCGTCGAGCAGACCGCGACCATCTCGCTCGGCTTCGAAACCGACTTCGACCGCGCCGAGTCGGAGTTGCCGCCACAGGAGCAGGCCGCTGTCGACGCGCTGCCGTTCGCATGCGCCCTCCTCATCGTCCAACGCGGACCGAGTGCGGGTAGCCGGTTCCTCCTCGACGCCGACGTCGTGACGGTCGGCCGCCATCCTGAGAGCGACATCTTCCTCGACGACGTGACAGTGTCCCGGCGGCACGCGGAGTTCCGCCGCCAACCGCAAGGTTTTGTCGTACGCGACGTGGGCAGCCTGAACGGCACATACGTCAACCGCGATCGCATCGACGAGGTTCCACTCGCCGGGGGCGACGAGGTGCAGATCGGCAAGTTCCGTCTCGTCTACTTCGCCAGCCAACGGGGCTTCGGCATGACGGGTGCCCCCGAACGCTCCGGCGCCGGTTGGGACGGGGGGCGGCCGGAAGGGGATTCAGGGTGAACGACGCTCGTCACCGGCGAGCCCGCATACCGACCAGGTGTGAGTCCGCACGAGGGCATCTCCGGTGAGTGGCGCGGCTTCTGCGCGAGCCGGCGGCTTCTCCATCGGCGAGGTGCTCTCCCAGCTTCGTTCGGAGTTTCCCGACGTCACCATCTCCAAGATCCGGTTCCTCGAGGCCGAAGGTCTGGTCGAACCACAACGGGCGCCGTCGGGCTACCGGAAGTTCACCCATGACGACATCGAACGACTGCGGTTCGTCCTGACCGCCCAACGCGACCACTACCTCCCGCTGCGAGTCATCAAGGACCACCTCGACGCACTCGACCGCGGTTTGCAGCCGGCCCAGGTCGCTGGCGGGCGGCCTGTTGCCCCGGCGCCACGGGTCCTGCTCGGCGGCGGTGAAGATGTCGACCCCGAGACGTTCAAGTCGGCTGGCCCCGAACTCCGCCTGACCCGGCGTGAGCTGATCGAGGCGGCCGAGATCAAGCCCGAGCTGTTCGACCAGTTGGAGTCGTACGGTCTCGTCACCGCACGGCACGGGCGTGACTACTACGACGAGGACGCCCTCGACATCGCCAAGACGGCAGGTGAGCTCGCCGGCTTCGGACTGGAGCCGCGCCATCTTCGTGCGTTCCGAACCGCGGCCGACCGCGAAGTGGGTCTGATCGAGCAGGTCGTCGCCCCCCTTATGCGGCAACGCGGACTCGACTCCCGGGCCCGCGCCGAAGATCGCATGCAGGAGCTCGCAGCCCTCGCCGTGCGGCTGCACGCCCTCCTGGTCAAGACCGGACTTAACGGTTAGACACAGGCGAGAGCGTCACTCGACCGTCAAGGGGGACGCCGGGGTAGTGTGGACGAGTGCGCGAGCTCGACGTCGTTGGTGTCCGGGTTGAGATGCCTTCGAACCAGCCGATCGTCCTGCTCCGGGAGGTCGACGGCGAGCGCTTCTTGCCCATCTGGGTGGGGCCGGCAGAGGCAAGCGCGATCGCGCACGCCCAGCAGGGCATCGTCCCGGCGCGGCCGCTGACCCATGACCTGTTCCGCGACGTTCTCGTCGCCACCGGCCAGGAGCTCACCGAGGTCCGCATCACCGACCTGCGCGAGGGCGTCTTCTACGGCATCCTCGCGTTCGCCAGCGGTGTCGAGGTCAGTGCTCGGCCATCGGACTCGATCGCCCTCGCGCTGCGGCTCGGCGTCCGCATCGTCTGCTCCGACGAGGTGCTGGCAGAGGCAGGCATCGCGATCCCCGACGAGCAGGAGGCGGAGGTGCAGAAGTTCAGGGAGTTTCTTGATCAGGTCACTCCTGAGGACTTCGGCACTCCAGGCTGAGGCGTCCGGACGCGGTACAGACGCCCCAGGCTGGCCCTCGACCTCAGGTTGAGGTTTCGGAGCGACACGCCGCCCAGCGCGTTGACCCGCGTCGTGGGCGCGGCCTACCGTGACGACGAAACCTCGTGATGTAACTCGGTCTACCGGGACCTCGATCCGCGTGGACTCAGGTTCCCGGAGGACTTGGTTCTGGGTAATGGCATCGTCTGCAGCAAGGGGTGTCGCGCGTTCGGCGCGGCGCCGAAGACGTAGGAGGCGGCCGTGACGAGCACGGGTGACCAGGCGGGAAACGGTGCCACCGGCGCCGCCGCGGGCGAGGGCCCGGAGCGGGCGGAGGCTCGCCGTTCGGCTGGTGAGCAGGGACTGCTGTTCGGTGCCACCGACGGTGTGCCCGGGCCACCCAGCGACGACCTCGGCTACCGCGGCGCCACCGCGTGTGCTGCTGCCGGCATCACCTATCGCCAGCTCGACTACTGGGCCCGCACCGGCCTGGTCGAGCCGACGGTCCGGCCAGCGGCTGGATCAGGCACCCAACGCCTCTACTCGTTCCGCGACGTCCTGCTCCTCAAGGTGATCAAGCGCCTGCTGGACGCCGGCGTCTCCCTGCAGCAGATCCGCACCGCGGTGCTGCACCTGCGGGAGCGCGGCGCGGGCGATCTCGCCGAGATCACGCTGATGAGCGACGGCGCGAGCGTCTACGAGTGCACCTCGCCCGACGAGGTGATCGATCTTCTCCAGGGTGGCCAGGGAGTGTTCGGTATCGCTCTTGGCCGGGTCTCCCGCGAGGTCGAAGGAACCTTGGCGGAGTTTCCAGGCGAGCGGCCCGGCGCCGACCAGCCGGGTGACCACCCTGGCGACGAGCTGGCAGTACGCCGCAAGGCCCGGCTCACGGGCTGAGCTCGAGTCCCCACAGGGGCGGGCAGCCGTACTGGACCAGGATTGTCGGGTATCGCATGTGATCGGCCAGTCGCGGCCGGATCGGCCCGATGTGACGAATTGCCGCATCGTTGCGGGATCGGCACGGTACGCGGCGTGTCGTCGTAGGGCGCGCCGGCGCCGGATGAGCGGGACAGCTGCCCTGCGCTGGTAGCGTGGGACGAGCTGACAACCCCGTGTGGGAGAGTCTCCTCGGCTCGGGCGGCACCTCGGGTTCCGTGCGACCGATGGAGCGCCGAAGGGGCAACTCCCCGGAACCTCTCAGGCTCACGGACCGCGCGGGCGAGGCGACTCTGGAGCGGCACCTCGGTGCCGTAACAGAGGGGGACCGACCTGTCCGGCGCACCAGCCCAGACCGGGAGCCCCCGATGAATGCCAAGTCGTCCAGCCGCTTCAATGCCTCCGATGTCTTCGCCGACCGGCACGTGGGCCCTTCGGCCGAGGCCAGGGCGAAGATGCTTGCCGCGTGCGGCTTCGGCTCACTCGACGAGCTGGTCTCCGCGGCCGTTCCCCGTTCGATCGAGACCGCCCGGCGGCTCGCGCTGCCGGCTCCGGCGACGGAGGCCGAGGCTCTCGCCGAGCTCCGCGCGCTCGCGGCCGCAAACCGGCCGATGGTGCAGATGATCGGGCTCGGCTATTCCGACACGTTCACGCCGCCGGTCATCCGCCGGAACGTCCTGGAGGATCCGGCGTGGTACACCGCCTACACGCCGTACCAACCGGAGATCAGCCAGGGCCGGCTCGAGGCCCTGGTCAACTTCCAGACGATGGTGAGCGATCTGACCGGCCTACCGGTCGCGGGAGCGTCGCTCCTTGACGAGGCGACGGCGGCGGCCGAGGCGATGCTGCTGGTCCGGCGCACCAACCGGGCCAGCAAGAGCAACAGGTTCGTCGTCGACTCCGGCTGCCTGCCGCAGACAGTTGCCGTGCTCCGGACGCGGGCCGAGGCATTGGACATCGAGCTCGAGCTCACCGACCTCGCCGCCGGTCTGCCGGCCGGCGACATCTTCGGCGTTCTCCTGCAGTACCCCGCCGCTGGCGGTGCGCTGACCGACTGGCGGCCAGTGATCGAGGCCGCCCACGACCGCGCCGCGCAGGTGGTCGTGGCCGCGGACCTGTTGGCGCTGACAGTCGTCCGCCCGCCGGCCGAGATGGGGGCCGACGTCGCGGTCGGCAGTGCGCAGCGATTCGGCGTTCCGCTCATGTACGGCGGCCCGCACGCGGGATACATCGCGGTTCGCAAGGGCCTGGAACGCTCGCTCCCGGGCCGGCTGGTGGGCGTGTCGGTCGACGCCGCCGGGCGCCCGGCATACCGGCTCGCGCTGCAGACGCGAGAGCAGCACATCCGCCGGGAGCGTGCGACCAGCAACATCTGCACGGCGCAGGTCCTGCTCGCTGTCGTGGCCGGAATGTACGCGGTCTACCACGGAGCCGACGGGCTGCGGAGGATCGCCGCACGGGTGCATCGGCACGCGGCCGTCCTCGCCGCAGGGCTGCGACGCGGCGGCGTCGACATCGTGGCGGAACACTTTTTCGACACCGTGCAGGTGCGGGTTCCCGGCGGTGCCGCGGACGTCATGGCGAAGGCGCGGTCCCGTGGCATCAACCTGCGTGCGACGGACCAGGACCATGTCGGGATCGCCTGCGACGAGGTGACGACACTCGGGCACGTTGCCGAGGTCTGGGCTGCGTTCAGCGTCGGCGGGTACGACGTCGACGAGCTCGACACGGCGACACCCGATGCGATTCCCGCCGAGCTGCGGCGCACGACGCCCTTCCTGACTCATCCGGTGTTCGAGCGCCACCGTTCCGAGACGGCGATGCTGCGCTACCTGCGCGGCCTTTCCGATGACGACTTCGCCCTCGACCGCGGCATGATCCCGCTCGGGTCGTGCACGATGAAGCTCAACCCGACGGCCGCGATGGAGCCGATCAGCTGGCCTGAGTTCGCCGGGATCCATCCGTTCGCGCCACTGGAGGACGCGGAGGGTTACCTGACGTTGATCGGTCAGCTGGAGAGCTGGCTGGCCGAGGTGACCGGATATGCCGCGGTGTCGCTGCAGCCGAACGCCGGGTCCCAGGGCGAGCTTGCCGGCCTGCTGGCGATCCGTGCCTATCACCGGTCGAACGACCAGTCGCACCGGGACGTGTGCCTGATCCCGTCGTCGGCGCACGGCACCAACGCCGCGTCCGCAGTGCTCGCGGGCATGCGGGTCGTCGTGGTCGGTGCAGCCGACGACGGCACCATCGACCTGGACGACCTGCGGGCGAAGATCGCCGAACACGGTGAACGGCTGGCCGCGATCATGGTGACGTACCCGTCGACGCATGGTGTGTACGAGGAGGACATCCGCGAACTCTGTGACCTCGTCCATGCCGCGGGCGGTCAGGTCTACGTCGACGGCGCCAACCTCAACGCGTTGCTCGGCCTGGCCCGGATCGGGGAGTTCGGCGGCGACGTGTCCCACCTCAACCTGCACAAGACGTTCTGCATCCCGCACGGTGGTGGTGGTCCGGGCGTCGGGCCGGTCGCGGTGCGCGAGCACCTCGCGGCCTTCCTGCCCGGTCACCCGTTGCTCCCCGACCGGGCGGCCAGCGCGGTCGGGCCGGTGGCCGCCGCCCCCTTCGGGTCCGCGGGAATCCTGCCGATCTCGTGGGCGTACATCAAGATGATGGGCGACTCCGGACTCCGGCTCGCCACCGAGACCGCGGTGCTGGCGGCCAACTACGTCGCGCACCGGTTGGCGCCGCACTACCAGGTGCTCTACACCGGACGGCACGGGCTGGTCGCCCACGAGTGCATCGTCGACCTGCGTCCCGTCACCAAGGAGACCGGCGTGACAGTCGACGACGTGGCCAAGCGGCTGATCGACTACGGCTTCCACGCACCGACGATGAGCTTCCCCGAGGCCGGCACGTTCATGGTGGAGCCAACCGAGTCCGAGAACCTTGCCGAGCTCGACCGGTTCTGCGACGCGATGATCGCGATCAGGGCCGAGGTCGACAGGGTGGGCCGGGGGGAGTGGCCCGGTGACGACAACCCGCTTCGCAACGCTCCGCACACCGTCGAGATGCTGGCTGGTGACTGGGACCATCCGTACTCGCGTGAGGAGGCGGCCTATCCGGTGGCGACCCTGCGCCGGCGGAAGTACTGGTCGCCGGTGCGCAGAATCGACCAGGCCTACGGTGACCGCAACCTGGTCTGCGTCTGCCCTCCTCCCGACGCGTTCGCGGAGTGAGTGCTCGCGGAGGGGCGCCTGCCGGGTGACCGCCCGACGGAGCCTGTCGCGATGTTCGCAATAGTTGCGGATTCCGGTAACAACTGGCAGGGTGCGGAACATGACTGACCAGCAGAACGACGCCGGACCGGCGGTCGTGCCGTTCCTCGGCTACGAAGACGGCGCGGCCGCGATCGAGTTCCTCACCCGTGCGTTCGGCTTCGTCGAGCGCTTCCGGATCGCCGACGACAACGGGAACATCGGCCACGCGGAGCTCGCACTGGGAGATGGAGTCGTCTACCTCGCCACCATGGCTCCGCCGTACGAGGGCCCGGCACGGCACGCCGAGAACTGCGAGCGGGCCCGTGGGTGGCTCGACACGCCGTACATCGTCAACGGCGTCTTCGTGCAGGTCGACGACATCCGCGCCCACTTCGAACAGGCCAAGGCGGCAGGCGCCACGATCCTGTCCGAGGTCGAGGATGCCGGCCACGGCATCATCTACCGCGCGGCCGACCTCGAGGGACAACGCTGGATGTTCAGCGAACGCCCGAAGACCTGAGGTCCGACGACCTACGGCTCCCCAGTGGGCCTCCACCGTGCAGCCGTCGGGATCGAGGCACTTGAAGGAGACCAGGTCCGGCTTGTCGTCGACCTCGACCACGGTCACCGCATCGGCGCCCACCCGGTCCCGCAGCGCCCGGACGTCGACGGGTGCGGGTAGCCGGAACACGAACTAATGCCCTGTGCCAGCGTGCACGGCCCGGTTCCGAGCGACCTCAGTCCTGTTCGGCGCGGGCCTGGATGCCGGCAAGCCGCTCGAGTGACTTGATGAGGGCGTGGTTTCCCTCGCTGCCCAGACCGTCCTGCTGCAGCACACGGTAGAGATGGAAGATCGTGCTGGTCGCGATCGTGGGTACGCCGAGTTGGTCGGCGGCGTCGAGCACGAGCCGGAGGTCCTTCTGCTGCAGGTCGATGGTGAAGCCCGGCCGCCAGTCGTCACGGATCACCTGCGGACCGCGGTTGGCGAGCATCCAGGAGCCGGCCGCTCCGCCCTCGACGGCGGCGATGGTCTTTTCCAGGTCGAGTCCGCCGGCCTTGGCGAACACGAGCGCCTCGGCCACGCCGAGCATCGACACCACGACGAGGATCTGGTTCACGAGCTTGCAGGTCTGGCCGGCTCCCACACCGCCGACGTGGGTGATCGTGGAGCCCATGGCGTCGAGGTAGCGGCGGGCCCGGTCGACGTGAGCCTCCTCGCCGCCGATCATGATCGACAGGGTGCCCTTGGCCGCGCCCTCGCTGCCGCCCGACACAGGCGCGTCGAGGAAGCCGACGCCACGCTCGGCCAGCTGGGCGGCCCAGCCGCGGGTCGCCTCCGGGCTGACGGTGCTCGAGTCGACGACAAGTGAACCTTTGTCGACACCTTCGGCGATGCCGTCGGGGCCGAACAGCACCTGCTCCACGTCGGGCGTGTCACTGACGCAGCAGAAGACCACGCCGCAACGTTCGGCGACGGCACGCGGTGAGTCCGCCACCTCGGCACCGGCGGCGACGAGCGGCTCGGTCCTGCCTACCGTCCGGTTGTAGACGACGACGTCGAAGCCGGCGCGGACCAGGTTGCCGGCCATGCCGGCGCCCATGATCCCGAGCCCGACAAAGCCCACGCGTTCGCTCATGTGTCTCCTCGTTCCGGTGCGGTCTGCGACAGGTGCGCGGCAAGAAACTCCAGGGCAGGAGGGTAGGCGTCGAGCTGGTTCGCTTTTCGGGCGAGCCCGTGTCCCTCGTCGTGGTAGACGCGGAGCTCGCAGGGCACGTCCCTGGCCCGGAGGGCGGCGACGATCTGCTCGGCCTCCGACAGCGGAACCCGCGGGTCGTTGGCTCCGTGGATCACGTAGAGCGGTGCGCGCATCTGGTCGATCCGGGTCAGCGGGCTCGCCTCGTGCAGGAACTCTCGGTCGAGTTCGAGGGTCCCGTACTCCCGCTCGCGGTGGCTGCGGCGGTAGCTGGAGGTGTTCTCCAGGAACGTCACCAGGGAGGCGATCCCCACGACGTCGATGCCCGCCGCCCAGCGTTCGGGCTGGAACGCGAGCCCGGCGAGGACCATGTAGCCGCCGTATGAACCGCCGTACAGGGCGGCTCGGGTCGGGTCGAGGCCGAGGGTCGGCAGCCAGTCGTGGATGGCGGCCAGGTCGGCCACCGAGTCGAGCCGGCGGCGTACGTCGTCCAGTGAGTACCATCGCTTGCCGTAGCCGGTCGAGCCCCGCACGTTCGGCACCACCACGGTGTGGCCCTGGGCCACCATCGCCACGACGAAGGAGTTCCACTGGCGGACCGCCTGGCTTTCCGGGCCGCCGTGGATGACGAGGACGGCGGAGCCGTCGCCGCCGTCGGCGGGCCGGTAGACGAAGACCGGGACCTGTTCACCGTCCGGTGTGGGTACGCGGTGCGAGGTGGGCGTGACCATCACCTCTGGAAGGGCGGGCGCGCCGGGTGCGCGTACCGTCGTCACGCTCTGGCTGTCGAGGTCGAACCGGGCGGCATAGAGCGGCTCGACCGGCGAGGTGAAGGTCAACGCGACCCAGCGGCCGGACCCCGACCAGACCGGGAGTGCGACGCATCCGCCGGCAGGCATGCCGATGTCGGACACATGTGCGCCATCTGCCAGACGGTGCACGGCCGCCGAGATCGCACCGTCGTCGTTCGTGGAGATCAGCAGGTGCTCTCCGTCGGGTGAGGCCCACCCGATCAGGTCGTGTGCCTTGTCGACCACGAGGTCGGTCCAGGTCCTGGTGGCCAGGTCGTAGCGCATGACGGCCGTCATCTCGCGCCCGGAGTTGGTCGACACGACGAAGCTCGAGGAGTCCGGGAGCCACGACGGCGTACGCAGAAACGCGTCGTCTCCCCAGGGCGTCAGCTCCTCGATGGCGCCGTCGGCGGTCGAGATGAGCAGGAGCTGGACGGAGTTCGCGGGAGCGTTCGGGCGGGTGAGCGCGACCCAGCGACCGTCCGGCGAGGCTTCGGACTCCAGCACATAGCCGCCGCCGTCGTACAGCACCTGCTCCTCGCCGGACTGCACGTCCCGGCTCACCAGGTCGAAGTCGACGCCGTTGCGGCGGTTCGTCAGATAGAGCACCTTGCCCGGCTGGACGGCGGCGAGCCGGTGGATCCAGCGCGGGTCGTGGACCAGCGGGCGGAGCGGGGGGAGCGCCGCGGATTCGCCGTCACCGGAGCCCGGGCCGGTGCTAGTGCCAGGGCCGGACTCCACGTCGAGCAGGGACAGCTGAGCCCGCTCGTTGCCACC
Organism: uncultured Actinomycetota bacterium; assembly: GCA_963720325.1. GTDB lineage: Bacteria > Actinomycetota > Actinomycetes > Propionibacteriales > Actinopolymorphaceae > Thermasporomyces. The sequence goes on from CAVRFE010000007.1 coordinate 780,687, forward strand.
GGCGTCGTGCTCGACGACGACCGTGCGGCTGTGCGGCAGGTAGCGGCCGTTCGCCGGGCCGTCCAGGTCGGTCAGCCTGCGCATCGCACCGTCGCCGTCGACCTCGTACAGCTGGGCCGACCCAGGCGCGTCGCACCCGACCAGCAGCCGTCCCGAGTCGTCGATGTCGCGCGCGGCGACGTTCGGCGCCTGGATCAGGGCACGGAGGAGCTCGGTCGCCGAGCGCGGGCTCGTGGTCATGGGAGGACCGTAACAATCCGCGCACCTCAGCAGGGATGCAGGCTGTCCAGGTCATCAGACGTCGGAGACAATGCTGGAGGACGACCAGCCGACGGAACGGGAGACCCCAGCATGGCAGAGCCCACGTTCACCGGAGTAGGCGTCGCGCTGCTCAGCTTCTTCGACGGGGAGGGTGCGCTGGACGTGCCCGCGACTGTCGCCCACGCACGACGCGTGGTCGAGGCAGGGGTGCGCGCGGTCCTGGTCGCGGGCACGACGGGCGAGGCCGAGACCCTCGAGGACGCCGAGCGCGAGGAGCTGATCGCGGCCACCCGTGACGCCCTGCCGGCAGACGTCACCGTGATCGCCGGCGCCAGCGGGCCATGGGCGCGCGGAGCGGCGGCCCGGGCGCTGGCGGCCCGGAAGGCCGGAGCCGACACGGTCCTTGTCAGCCCGGCGCGGGCCGGTGTCGACACGGTGAGCCTGTTCGCCGCGGTCGCGGAGGCGGTCGGCGACCCTGACCGGGTGATCGGGTACCACAACCCTGGACCGCTTGGGGTTCCCGGAATCGAGGTCGATGCGCTGCCCAAACTGGCCATCGGTGCGGTCAAGGACTCCTCGGCCGATCCTGCACGCCTACTGCACGAGCTGTCGACGTGGGACGGTCGCGTCTACGTCGGGTCGGGCGCGATCCTGGCGCTCGCCGGACCGGTCGGTGCCGCCGGCGCCCTGCTGGCGTTCGCCAACGTGCAGCCGGAGACCTGTGTGGCGGCGTTCGGGGGCGATGCCGTCGCGCAACGCTCGCTTGCCGGTCTCGTGGTCGCTGTCCGGGGGTCGGGCCTGCGGGCGTTGAAGGACGCGACGGCGGCAAGGTACGGCACGTCGACGGTCCGTCGGCTCGCCCTGCGCTAGCTGTGCCGCTCCGGTCAGCTCTCGGCGTTGGTCAGCCGGCGGGGTAGGTCAGCTGGCGGGGCTGACGCTGGACATGTTGAAGTCGGGGATCCGCAGGGCCGGCATGGCTGCCCGCGGGAAATAGTCGCCCCACTCGCGGGAGAACGCCGGCACGGTCGTGCCGGCCTCGCTGAAGCGACCGAGCAGGTCGATCGGGCTCTCGTTGAAGCGGAAGTTGTTGACCTGGCCGACGACCTCGCCGTCCTCCACGAGATAAACACCGTCCCGGGTCAGGCCGGTGAGGAGCAGCGTCTGTGGGTCGACCTCGCGGATGTACCACAGGCAGGTGACGAGGAGCCCGCGACCGGTGCGGGCGGTGAGTTCGTCCAGACCTCCGCGCGGGTCGGCGACGTCGAGCACGAGGTTGTCGACGTACGGCGTCACGGGAAGCCCGGTGAGGTTGGCGGAGTGCCGGGTGGTCGCCAGCGCGGCCAGCTCGCCCTTGCGGATCCACTCGGTGCCGGCCAGGGCGAGCCCGTTGTCGAAGACGCTCTGCGCGCCAGAGGAAGCGTGTGCGACGACGAACGGCGCGCACTCCAGGCCCGGATACGCAGGGTCGGAACGCAGCGTCAGGTCGACCGGTGACAGGCGTTCGCCGACCCGGGTTCCGCCACCAGGCTTGGAGAAGACGGTCTGGCCGTCGTGGGCGTCGCGGGCGGACATGGTCCAGTACGCGTAGGTGAGCAAGTCGGCGACGGCCGGCGGCGGAAGCAGGGTGTCGTAGCGGCCGGCGGGAAGATCGATCAGGCGCTCCGCCCAACCAAGGCGGCGGTCGAGCTCGTCGGCCAGCGCGGTCGCGTCGACGTCACTGAAGTCCCGGGTCGCCTGCCCCGTCCAGGCCGAGCGGCTGAGGTCGGGGGACTTGCCGGTCATGGTGACGAAGCCGGTCGGCTGGACGTGACGCTCACGCAGGCCGGTGGACGTACCGACGTAGACCGTGGTCAGGTCGTGTTCGACGTAGCCGTAGTGGTGCCGACCGGTGTCCCGGGCGCGGCCGAACGCCTCACCGAGCGCCGGCGCGAACGCGTCGAAGATCCGGATCGAGGTCTCCACCGGCGGCGCGGCCCAGCTCGCCGCCGCCACGCCTTCGACCAGGGGCTGGGCGTCCTCGGCAGCTTCGTTCTCGCGGGCTGCGTCTTCGGCTGCGCGTACGACGGCGTCGATCTCGTCGGTGGTGTGCGCGCTTCGGCTGACCACGCCGGAGGACGTGCCGGACCGCCCGGCGATGGTCGCGACGACAGTCAGGGACCGGGTCAGCATGACGCCGTTGGTGGTGAGGGTGTTGTTGGCCCACCGCAAGTTGGCTTTGGAGGACTCCGTGGCGATGACGACAGTGCCGTCGGACTTCGAACGGCTGAGCGCCCGCTCGACAGTGTCTTGTATCGACAGCGTTGACATCCTGGTCAGCTCGTTGCTCACCGGCGTGGTCACCGTCCCGATTCCTGTGTGGTGTTGAGGATGTTGACGCCGCGGAACAGGGCGGACGGGCAGCCGTGGCTGACTGGTGCGACCTGGCCGGGCTGCGCTTTGCCGCAGTTGAAGGCGCCGCCGAGCAGCCAGGTCTGCGGGCCGCCGACCGCCTCCATCGACCCCCAGAAGTCGGTTGTGGTGGCCTGGTAGGCGACGTCGCGGAGCTGTCCGGCGAGCGCGCCTTGCTCGATGCGGAAGAACCGCTGACCGGTGAACTGGAAGTTGTAGCGCTGCATGTCGATCGACCACGACCGGTTGCCGACGACGTAGATGCCACGGTCGACGCGGCTGATCAGGCCGCTGGTCGACGGCCCGTCGGCGGCCGGTTGCAGCGACACGTTGGCCATCCGCTGCACCGGGATGTGGGACGGGGAGTCGGCGAACGCGCAGCCGTTGGACCGGTCGTAGCCGAAGGAGTGGGCGATCCGGCGGTCGAGCTGATAGCCGACGAGAACTCCCTCCTTCACGATGTCCCAGGACTGGCCGGCCACGCCTTCGTCGTCGTACCCGACGCTGGCCAGGCCGTTCTCCGCGGTGCGGTCGCCGGTGACGTGCATGACGGCCGAGCCGTACTGCAGCGAGCCGAGCTTGTCGGGTGTGGCGAACGAGGTGCCCGCGTAGTTGGCCTCGTAACCGAGCGCACGGTCTAGTTCTGTCGCGTGCCCGATGGACTCGTGGATCGTCAGCCACAGGTTGGTCGGGTCGATCACCAGGTCGTAGCTGCCGGCCTCGACGCTTGGTGCCTTGAGCTTGGCAACCAGGAGTTCGGGGAGTTGTGCCAGCTCGGTGTCCCAGTCCCAGAAGGTCCCGGTGAGGTATTCCCACCCGCGACCGGCCGGGGGAGCAAGCGTGGCCATCGAGTCGAAGCGGCCGGTGTCCGGGTCGGTGGCGAACGCCTCGAGTGCTGGCTCCAGACGTACCCGCTGCTGGGTCGTCACGGTGCCACGACTGTCGGCGTAGAACTTCTGTTCCTTGACCTGGCGGAGTACGGCGCTGACGTGGCCGACGCCGTCGGCGTCGAGGAGCCGGCGGCTCCAGTCGGCAAGGAGCTGCACCTTGTCGGCCGCGTCGATGCCGAACGGGTCGACCTCGTACGGCGACACCCAGGTGACGTCGTTGTAGACGGGCTCGTCGGCGAGCTCGATGCGTTCGGCGTTCATGCCCGCTGCGACAGTGGCGACCTCCACCGCCTGCTCGGCGACCCGGATCGCCTCGGCCGGGGTGAGAACGACGCTGGAGGCGAAGCCCCATGTTCCGTCGCGGATCACCCGAACGGCGAAGCCACTGTCTTCGCCGTCGTGGCTGCCGATCAGCTTGGCGTCGCGCAGGGAGAGGTTCTGCGTGCGGTTGCGTTCCACGCGGAAGTCGACGTGTTCGGCACCCAGCTCACGGGCCCGCGTCAACGCGGCGTCGGCGAGGGTGCGGACGGGCAGGGCTAGGAAGTCCGGATCGATCTGCGGCACGGGGACGAGCCTAGCGGTCGTCGCCAGGCATCTCCTCGGCATGGCGCGACCGTGACAGGCGTTTTGTCTGGGTCGACGCCGGGGCAGACCTGGCCCGCCGGATCGGGTTCGCCGGGGTCCGGGGCGGGACGTAACTCCCGATCCGGCGGGCAGGTCTTGCGGATCAGCGGCGAAGGAGTGCGCCGCCACCCGCGGGCAAGGTCACCTTGACGGTCGTGCCGGTGGCCTTGCGGGTCGAGACGATGCGCCCGGTGTCGTCGTAGGTGTGGATGGTCGCGACGCCGCTGCCGGGCAGGCGTACGGTCGCGGTCCGCGGTCGGGTCGCGAAGCTGCGCAGCAGGGCGGTGCCGTGACCGCCGCCTTCGTGGACGAGCCGCTCGATCTCGGGCTGGATCAGGACCGCGTCCACGGTGCTCGTGCCGTGCAGTCCGGTGACCGTGACGCGGCTGCTGGACTCGACGCCGTGCGGCAGCGTATGGACCGCGAGGAGGCCGGGTGCGGGGGAGTCGCCCTGCGGACCGACGTCGGAGTGGTCGATCTCCCCGACCTGCTCCGCATCGGCCGCCCAGCTGGAGCTCCCGGCGCCGGGCGCGAGCTCGACGGCCGGCATCAGCAGGCTGGGCTCGCCGATCGTCACCTCGACCGATGCGGTGCCGCCCGGTCCGAGCTGCACGCCGGCGCCGCCACTCCACAGGCTCTCACCCGTCCACGCACTCTCCGGCTGGTGGAGTGTCGCGTCACCGGTCAAGGTGGCCGACTCGAGTTCGACCAGGCGCCACGTCACCCGTTCGGCGACGGTTGCGGTATGGGCGAGCGATGCCACGTCGGGTGCATCGTCGAGCACGAGCATCGCGAGGAGGCCGTGGATGCTCGACTCCGCGCCGGAGTTGCGGTTGACCGTACCCGCGCCGTCGACACCGTCGAAGGTGCGGCCGGTGGCCGGGTCGTACATCGGCGTGCCCGCCGGGTTGCTACCGAAGAACCAGGCCGCGGCCACGCCGGCAATCGCCCGCAGGGCTGGACGTTTCCCCGCCGCGGCCGCCGCCAGCAGCGACTCGACCCGGGACTGTGCGCCGTAGGCGATCTGCACCGGGTCTCCTGGAGTGGGCAGCCAGCCGTTCTGCGGTCCGGCGGCGATCAGCAGGTGCGGCGTGAACGACGCGGTGTCGGACAGTGCCGCGTCGCGCAGCCGCCGGTCGTCCAGTACGTCGTGGGCGCGCGCCAGCCCGGCCGGCGCGAGCCCGCCCCACGCGTGCCACACGGCCTGCGAGAGCGCCCACGGCATGACGGCACCGAACGGCCAGACCCGTGGTGTGCCGGCGCGCATGGCGGCGACCGCCTCGGCCAGCTTGGCGAGGGTACGCCCGGCGCGGTGGTCACCGGTGCTGCGTACGTATGCCGCCAGGCCCAGCAGAGCTTCCCCGGTGGCGTCCGCCCCCTCGGCGATGAGCCAGGCGGGCACGCGGGTGCCGTCGATGTCCAACCAGGTGCCGTAGCGGACGAGGACGTCGCGGTCGACCGCGTCGAGGGCGAGCTGCAGCCGCTCCGACAGGAACCGCGCGAACGCCATATCTGTGCCGGCAGGAGCCGCGTCTGTGCCGGCAGGAGCCGCGTCCTTGCCCGCGAACGCGGCGTAGCCCTCGCCGAGTGCCCAGATCGTCCGCGCGAGCCAGTACGAGTCGGAGCTGTCGGAGGGGTCCGGTTCCTCCCGCGGTTCGGCACTGGGGTTGAGGGTTCCGTCCGGCTGCATCCACAACACGATGTTGCCGGCGTTCGGACCGGAGGAGGTCTGGAGATAGGTGAGCCCGCGCAAGAGCTCGTACGCGGTCGACCTGCTCGACGCCGAACCGGTCGCCCGCCAGTGCCGGAGGTACACGACCGCTGCGCGGCTGATGTCGTCGGCGTTGAAGGCACCCTGCCCGTAGGTGTCGGTGGCCGGGTCGTACGTACCCCCGCCGATCCGCTTGTAAGTGCCATCGGGCTGGCGGTCGGCGTAGGTCCAGAGCACACCGATCTCTTCCTGCTGGGAGAGCCGGTAAGTGGTGTGGCCCGGCTGCTCGGGCGGGACGACCGACGCGCCCAGCCAGTCCAGGTGGGCGAGGTTGGTCAGCGCCGCGGCGGCTGACGACGCGGTGGCTGACGACGCGGCGGCCGGTTGTGTGAAGACTCCACCGGCAAGCGGAAGCGCGGCGCCCGCGGCGAGCAACGTCCTGCGGGCGAGAGCGGACGGACGCCCTGGGTCCGGTGGAGACGCCGGTGTCCGGCCGGACCTGCGATCTGGTGACACGGTGACCTCCCGGGGGTGTGACGCGCTGAAGGTTCAGGTGAGGCGGTCCAGGCGGGCCACGCCGATCTTGGCGTCGGCCATCCCGTAGAACACGTACGCGACCCCGTCCACGTACTCGATCGCGGTCGGAAAGACGACGTTCGCCACCGTTCCCGTCTGCTCGTCCGACGTCTCGGGTACCAGAAGCGGCTCTGACGTGCGGGCCAGGACCGACGCGACGTCCTGCGGATCGAGCAGCATCGCACCCGCGCCGTAGCGCACCTGTTGGTTCGTGGGATCCCATCCCGGCGGGATGTGGCCGGACACGCCGTGGTGGATCAGCAGCCAGCCTTCCTCGACCCGGATGGGCGGCGGGCCGGCGCCGATCTTGAGTTCCTCGAACGGGTACGCCGACAACGCGACAAGCCGGTGGCTGCGCAGGTGGACCAGCGCCCGCAGGTCGCGGTCGACGTCGGCGACCGGGATGTACGACACCCAGATGCCGGGTCGGTCGTCGGTGAGCCCGGCCGGTAGATGGACGCCCTCGCCCGGGCGGAACCAGCCCAGGTCCCACATCGGGCGGTGCAGCATCGCGTATGCGGGTTCGCCGCCTGGACCGGGCACGGGTTCGGGGAAGAAGACCGCGTCCTTGTTCGGGAACAGGTTCAGGTCCGTGTCGAGATCAGGCTGGTACTCGAAGTGCAACGGCCCAAGCCGCCGCCAGTGGCGCAGGTCGTTCGACACCGCCAGCGCCAGCTTCGGTCCGAGCGGTCCGTAGGCGACGTAGGTCATCAGGTGGACGCCGAGCCTGGGCATCCACGTGGTGCGCGGGTCCTCCACCCCGGCGTTGGACAGTCCGCGTTCCCAGCCCTCGTCCGGAGCGAGCACGATCCCACGCCGCTCCGCCCCGACCGGCACACCGTCGTCGAGGACGACCTCGGCGAGCCCGACGCGGGAGACGTTCCCGTTCGCGACGAGACGGGGAAGCAGATGCAGTCGTCCGTGCTCGTCGCGACCACTGGCGGGGTTGAGGACACCTTCTGCCTCGAGGTCGTTGCCGGGCTCGGGTGCCATCACCACACCGAGGCGGGTGAGCGTGTACGGGACGGTGGGTGTGGCGCGGCCGGTCGAGGGAGCCTGCTGGGACAACGGATCAACCTTTCACACTGCTGCCGAGATCGGTGGACACGAACTGACGCTGGACGAGAAGGAACAGCGCCACGGCCGGAGCGGCCAGCACGCACGCGCCGGCGAGGATCGCCCCGAACGGGTTCGACGCCCGCGCTGCGACGTTGCTCATGTAGTTGGCCAAGGAGACCGCCAGCGGCTGCATGTCGGCCTCCTTGGTGATGAGGAACGGCCACAGGAACTCGTTCCACGGGCCGATGAACGTCAGCAGGACGGCGGTGAGCAACGCCGGCTTCACCAGCGGGACCGCCACCCGCAGCAGGATCGAGAGCTCGCTCGCCCCGTCGATCCGGGCCGCGTCGAACAGTTCGGCCGGCAGCTGCAGGAAGTACTGCCGGAACACGAAGACCGCCGTCGAGTTGATCGCGAACGGGAGGATCATGCCGAGGTAGTTGTCGGCCAACCCGTAGTTGCGCACGATCAGCACGTAGAGCGGGATCGTCAGGAGCTGGAACGGCACCACCTGGACCAGCAGCATCGTGTTGAACACGACGCCGCGCCCCCGGAACTCCAACTGTGCCAGGGCGTAGCCGGCCAGCAGACCCAACACCACCGTGCCCAGCAGGACGCCGCCGGTGAACACGCCGGAGTTGAGCAGTGACCCGAGCAGGTCGATGGACCGGTCGATCTCGCGGTAGTTGGTCAGCGTGAGGTTGCTCAGTGAGGGGAACGCACCAGCCGGCGAGGTGTCGGGTGCGGTCTGCAGGCTGCCGATCAGCATGTAATAGAAGGGGAACAGGAAGGCGAAGGCGCCCACGAGCAGTGCCAGGTAGCGGACCGTGTGCGAGCGCCCCGCAGACGACGAGATGGTGGTCATGGCGCCTACCCCCTGTCCAGCAGCCGGCGCTGCGCCAATGCGATGAGCAGGACGCCCACCACGAGGATCACGCCGATCGCCGAGGCGACGTCGGGGTTACCCTGCTCGATCCCGCGCTGGTACATCACCAGGACGGGCGATGTCGAGGCACCGTCCGGGCCGCCACCGCCGGTGAGCAGGTACGGCTCGGTGAACAGGTTTCCCCCGGTGACCGTGGCAAGGATCACGACGAGTGTGGTGGCCGGACGCACGCCCGGGACGGTGACCGCCCAGAACGACCGCCAGCGACCTGCGCCGTCGACCGCCGCGGCCTCGTACAGCTCCTTCGGCACGTTCTGCAGAGCGGCGAGATAGAGCAGGATGAAGAAGCCGAGCTGTTTCCATGTCACGTACACCGCGACTGTGGGCATCGCCAACAGCGGGTTGACCAGCCAGGTGGGCTCTGGGCTGAGCGGACCGAGGACCGTGTTGACCAGCCCGCGCGAGTTGAACAGGAACAGCCAGACGCCGACGACGGCGACGCTCGCGGTGATGTACGGCACGTAGTAGCTCACCCGGAAGAAGGTCCGGGCCCTGATGCCGGCGTTGAGGGCCGTTGCCAGCACCAGCGCCAGCGCGACGGTCAGCGGGACGTTGATGACAAGGAAGACGCCGATGTTGCCGAAGGCCTGGCGTACGCCCGGGTCGCTGAGCACTGCCGCGTAGTTGGCGAGGCCGACGAACGGGCGCTCGACGACGGCGCCGGGAGCGGCGAAGAAGTAGTCGTGGAACGACATGTAGACGGCGAAGCCCAGCGGATACGCGAACACCGCGGCCAGGAAGAGCACGTACGGCGCGACGAACATCGTGCCGAGCGACTGCGGGCTGAGCCGGCCGGCATGCCGGCCCGCCCGCGGAGGGCGGGCCGGCGCCCGAGCCGGCCGCTCGACGGAGATCGTCATCGCCGTGATCTCGAGGGGGAGTCGAGCGGGTCGGGACGAGTTACGCGCAGTCCTTTCATCATTCCGGTCCTGTCCTGGGTCCGGTCACGACTGGCCGGCGAGGCCGTCGATCTTGGTGGCCGCCTGGTCGAGCGCCGCGTCGGGCGCCTCCTTGCCGAAGATGACCGAACGTACGTAGGCGTCGCGGAACGACTGCCAGATCTCGATGGAGTTGGGGACGTTCGGCACCTCGACGGTGCGGTCTGCCTGGCCGGCGAACGTCTCGTACTCCTTGTGTTCGGCGAAGTAGTCCGCGTAGGCCTCGGCCAGGCCCTGCCGCATCGGCATCTGCCCGGTCATCTCGAGCAGCTTGCCGTCCTGTTCCTCGCTGGTGGCGAACCTCAGCACGTCCCAGGCGGTCCCGCGGTTCTCGCAGGCGGAGTACATCGCGACGTTCTTGGCGTCGGCGAACGTGAAGATGTCCTCGGGCGCCTTGCCCTCCGACGTCGGCACGGGCGCGACACCCCAGTCAACCTTGTCCTTGTACGACGCGATCGCCCACGGTCCGACGATGGCCATCGCGGACTTGCCGTCTCCGAACGCGTCGCCGTTGTAGGCCTCCTGCGAGGCGAGCTTCCCGTCGTACAGCGCCTTCCAGAACGCAGTGACTGCCTTGCCCTCGTCGGAGGTGAACTGCGCCTTGCCGTCCTCGACCAGCTGCTTGCCACCGGTCTCGGCGGCGAACAGTGGGTAGAAGTCGAACCAGGGCTGGAAGAACTCAGCTGTGGGCGAGGGCCAGATGGCACGTTCGGCGGCGCCACTGTCGACGATCTTGCGCGCCGTGGCGACGAACTCGTCGTAGGTCCCCAGCGGAGGGTTGTCGGCGTCGAGCCCTGCCTTGGCGAAGATCTCCTTGTTGTAGAAGATCATGACGGGGTTGGCCTTCCAGGGCAGCTGGTAGTACTTGCCGTCGGGGGAGCTGTATTGCGCCGCTCGGTCGCCGGTGCGCTCCTCGATGTGGGCCTGCGCACCGTCGAATTCATCGAGCGGAACCAGTCCGCCCTGCTTCTGGAACTGCGGCACCGCGGCAGGTGCGGTGTTGAAGATGAGGCATGGTGCGTTGCCGGCAGCGATGGCGGCACCGATGACTTCCTCGGAGCTCTTGCCGGCGGGGATCTCCTGGGCGGTGATCTTCTGGTCTGCGTGCTGTTTGTTCCATGCCTGGACCATCTGCTTGCCCCAGGCGACCTCCTCCTGGTTGTTGGAGTACCAGATCTTGATCGGGCCGCGGGCCTGGGCCTGACCGTCCGAGCCGTTACCGCCGCAGGCTGCCACGGCGCTCACGAGGAGTGCGGCGACGGCCGCGGTGATGCTGGTGCGTTTCATGAGTCCTCCGAAGTGGAGTCGGCCACCGAGGGTGGCTGGTGCTGTGCTGGTGGACGCCGAGACGTCGCGGGCTGGCCGTGGGTGGCCGCCGTCGAGCTCGGTGCCGTGGACGAACGGACGACGAGCTGCGCGGGCTCGAGCTCGAACGTCGTCCGCGGTTTCGCCCTCGATCAGGGCGAGCAAGGTGCGAGCGGCGACCTGCCCCCAACCGAAGACGTCGGTACGGACGGTGGTGAGGGCGGGATGGATGTGGGCCGCCAGCTCCGCGTCGTCGTACCCCGTGACCGACAGCTCGTCGGGGACGGACAGGCCTAGGCCGTGCGCCACGCTGATGCCGGCGATCGCCATCTGGTCGTTGGCGTAGACGATCGCCGTCGGCCGGTCGGCGCCTGCGTCCACGAGGAGCCTGCTGGTCGCCGCGGTGCCCCCCGCCGCGGTGAAGTCGCCGACCTCGACCGGTCCAGGCGGGAGACCGTGTGCGGCCAGGGCGTCGTCGAACGCCCTTCGGCGGCCGTGTCCGTGCAGGAAGTCGTCGGGTCCGGCGACGTGTGCGAACCGGGTGTGGCCGAGGGACAGAAGGTGCTCGACCGCCGCGGTGATGCCGGGCCGGTCGTTCAGGCAGACGGCCGGGAACGGGGACCGCACGTCCGGCCTGTTGAGCGTGACCGCCGGGAGACCCAGCTTCTGGACGAGCGAGAGGCGGGGATCACGTCGGCGCAGGTCACTGAGGAACACGCCGTCGACCCGGGAGTCCTGGGCGAGCCGCCGGTAGCCCTCCTCCTCGGGCGTACCCGCACCGACCACCTGGAGCACAAGTGCCTGCCCGCGTTCGGCGAGCAGGGTCTCGACCCCGGCGATGAACGCGGGGAAGAACGGGTCGGAGCCGAGCACCGCCGGATCGCGGGCGATCACCATGCCGAGCGCGAACGCCCGCGACACCGACAGCGACCGAGCCGTGCGGCTGGGCCGCCAGCCGAGGGCGTCAGCCGCCGCCAGAATTCGTTCCCGGGTCGCCGCGGCGACTCCGGGCCGTCCGTTGAGTGCGAACGACACCGCCCCCTTGGAGACCCCCGCGCGGCGCGCCACGTCGGCGATCGTCGGGCGGCGCGGTGCCATCGCACCTCCTCGGGGGCCGACGAGCCAGACCTTCGCCGTCCGCGTCGCCGACCCGAGCGAACACGCGAGTAGTCCGTCCGTGACAGACAGGTGAAAAACCGGTTCAGATCTAAACCGGTTCAGAGTCTGGGTGTCAAGAGTCGACACCCAGTTCGTACGGAGTTCAGGTGAGGGGCAGCTGGGCGATGGGATCGCTGGTCGGTGCCGGTGAGCCACCCCTGGGCTCGACCGTGATGCCGATCGCGTCGGCCGAGGAGATGCCGCGCGCGAGGACACGGCTCTGCTGACCGAGCTGATCGACGTCGACCGTGCCGGCGGATCGGGCCTTCGTGCCGGCGATCACCCAGAGCTGGTACGTCTCGTCGGCCTGGGTCGCCGGCAGGTCGTCCAGCACGATCACGCCGCGGTCCTCAGCCGCCGACACGGCGACCGTAGCCCGGCCGCCGCCGCGTACCTGCGTGCGGACCAGCCGGCTGTCCGGCGCCTGCAGCACGTCGAGGATCTCGGCCTGCTGACGGGCAAGGTTCCGCACCTCCTGCTGGGCCCGCTGCATCTCGACCACGGCGACGCCGGCTCCAGCGGCAGCGACGAGAACGGCGGCCGCAGCCACCGCCATAAGGGGACGGCGCCAGGCCGCCCGCCAGCCCGGGGCCGATCGCTGCGCCCTGCGGTCCGCCACGGGTGGTGGCTGCTGACGGGTCGTGGCCACCTGGGTCAGCACCCGAGCTTTCAGATGCTGCGGCGGGAGGCTGGCCGCGGCGGCTCCGAGTCGGATCGCGGTCGCGCCGAGCTCGCGGACCTCGGCCTGACAGCTCGCACATGTCGCCAGGTGCCGCTCGAACATGTCCCGTTCGGGACCAAGGAGCGCGTCGAGGACATAGGGACCCGCCAGCGAGTGCACGTCGGCGTTCACCGCGTCACCCCCATGTCCAGACCGAGACAGTCGCGGAGCCTGATCAGCCCATCACGCATCCGGGTCTTGATCGTCGCGAGGTTGGCGCCGAGCAGCTCGGCGACCTCGCGGTAGTTGTAGCCGCGGTAGTAGGCCAGCGTGACCGCCTCGCGTTGCAGCTCGGTCAGGGTGCCGAGGCAACGCCGGACCTGTTCCTGCTCCAGGGTCGCCGCCACCGCCTCGACCACCTCGTCGTACGGCGGTGACGTACTGCCGGCGGCCGCCCGGCGCTCCCGGTCGGCGGCGGACTGTTCGGCACGAACGCGGTCGACTGCGCGCCGGTGCGCGAGCGTCAGTGCCCAGCTGCGGACCGAACCACGTGTCGGGTCGAACCGGGTCGCCTGGCGCCACAGCTCGACGAACACCTCCTGGCTGACCTCCTCGGCGTGAGCCGGATTGCGCAGGACCCGCCGGACGAGCCCGAACACGTAGGGTGCCAGCAGGTCGTAGAGAGCGGAGAACGCCGACTCGTCCCCGCGCGCCACCCACACGATGAGGTCCTCGGCGGTGGGTGCCGGGGCCGGATCGCGTTGGCGGCGCAGCGGGGTCGGGTCCTGGTGCATCTCACTCATCCTCGCGTACGAATGCGGTCCGCACGATCTCCGTTCGCATGATCTTCGCACTCATGAGCTTTCGCTTCCTCATCCTCGTGCTCGCTCCAGTGAGCTCCCGTTCGCGCGAGCACCTCGTGCCCGGCTCTGGTGCCGTCACGCCGCGAGCGCTCCGGCCAGGGAGTCGATCGCTCCGGCCAGCGACTCCACGTGGACGACGAGATCCTCGCGTACGGTGTCCTTCCCGAGCTCGCCGTCCGTGATCGACGAGATCAGCTCGCCGGCCGCGGACGTATAACCAGCCAGACTCTCCAGGGCGGCCCGCTTGCCCGCCTCGTCCTTGCCCGCAGCTGCCACGGCGTAGCTCACGAAGTCGTCGACGTGGCTGCGCCAGGCCCGCAGGAAGGTCCTCTCGGTGTCCTTGTTGCCGGTGAGCGTACCGACGGCCTTCGCGAGCTCGACGGAGTTGGCGTCCAACGTGGCGGCCGCCGCCTCGAACGGCTCGCTGTCGGCGCCTACCGTGTACGCGGTGAACACGGCGACGGAGGCCAGGTAGACGTGCGTGGTGAGCCCGGCGGTGAGGGCGGCGCGCAGGTCTGCCGCAGGGTCGCTCGGGTCGCCTTCGAGTTTGGCCGCGGTGGCGATCCCGGTGGCCAGTGCGTCTGCGCTCATCGGCATGTGGGCAGCAGCCGCGGCGAGCTTGTCGTAGGCGGTGGCGTCACCGGCGGCCAGGGCGTCGACGGCGGCGGCGAGGGACGTGATGTGGTGCTCGAACTCCTGCTGGACCGCCTTGGCCGGAAGCGTTCCGGCGGTGACCTCGGCGAAGAACTCGCCAGCGGTTCTGGCGTATGCCATCAGGTTGTCCACCGCCGCCTGCTTGCCGGCCGCGTCGTCGCCCTTCGCCGCGACGGCGTAGTCGATGAAGTCCTGGATGTGCGAACGCCAGGAGGCGAGGAACGCCTTGCCCTTGGCCGGTCCGGCCACCGAACCGACCGCGGCCGCGACGGCGCGGGAGTTGGCGTCGAGTGTGGACCCGGCGGCCTTGAACTCGGCGGAGTCCGCGCCCTTGGCGTAGGTCGTGGCGACCGCGATCCCGGCCAGGTAGACGTGTTCGGTCAGCAGGTAGGTGAGGCCGCTCCTCAGTTCGGCGGCGTCGGACGTCGTCGAGCCCTCGACACCGGCGACCTTGCCGAACGCCTGGGCCAGGGAGGCCGCGGTCATGGGCATGTGGGCGGCAGCCGTCCGAGCGTCCGCGAACGGATCGCCACTGCCGTGCGGAGAGAGTGCCGTCGGGTCCGCCGGGCTGGACGGTTTCTTCGCCGACGGCGTCGACTTCCGCGGCGGGTCCGCTGTCGCGCGGGCGTCGGCTCCTGGTTCGGCTGAGCCGCAGCCGGCGGCGAGGAGCAGGGCGAGGGTGGCGACGCCAGCTCCGGCGCGGCGGCGTACCAGGCGGTAGGGGTCGGGCACGTGATCCTCCCAGTGTCGGGACGAGGGGTGCGACGAGTGCCGTCGCGGGGACACTGGGTGTTCGGAGCCGCCGGTCGAACGGATGGGTCGACTGGCTCGGAGATTTTGCCGGGACGCACGAGCGCCCCGTCCGCGGTGGGGAGGAGACGGGGCGCCCGGTGTTGCGGTGTGGATCTTCGTGCGCAGTGGATCTTTGGTGCGGTGCGGATCTGTGGTGCGACGTCGATCTGTGCCGACGAGCTGTCTGAGCTGGTGATGGATCAGCGCAGGCGGAGCCGCTCGTCGGGGTAGATCAGGTTGGGGTCGTCGCCCACGAGTGTCCGGTTGAGCTTCCACAGCGCGCGCCAACCACCGTCGATGCTCTGCTGACCGGCGATCCCGGAGAGCGTGTCGCCGATCTTGACGAGGTAGGTGGCGCCCGGTGCGGTGCTGCGCTTGGCGGCGACGGACGCGCGCTCGGAGCTACGCGAGGAACGCTTCGTGGCCGCCGCACGGTCCGACGACCCACCCGAAGGCTTCGACTGGTCGGCCCTCGCAGGACCGCCTTGCTTGTCACCCTCGTCGAGCCCGAGCTTGGCCGAGCAGGCGGGCCACGCGTTCCAGCCCTGGACGTCGAGAACCTTCTCGGCGATGGCGATCTGCTCGGACTTGGTGGCGAGGTCGGCTCGGGCGGCGTACTTCGTACCGCCGAACTCCTCCCACGTCGGCTGGCCAAACTGCACCCCGCCGTAGTAGCCGTTGCCGGTGTTGATCTGCCAGTTGCCGCTGCTCTCGCACTCGGCAAGGCGGTTCCACGTATCCGTGGACGCTGCG
This sequence comes from uncultured Actinomycetota bacterium, assembly GCA_963720325.1. Taxonomy (GTDB): domain Bacteria; phylum Actinomycetota; class Actinomycetes; order Propionibacteriales; family Actinopolymorphaceae; genus Thermasporomyces. The sequence continues at coordinate 796,266 of CAVRFE010000007.1, forward strand.
TGGGCCAGCCCGGAGAATCCGACCACCGGAACTGCGGCTGCGACACCCGTCAGTGCCGCGGTCTTGGTGACCTTCTTGGCCGTACGACGGGTCCGACTGGTCCCTCGATGTTTTGACTTCTGGGGCATGCCTGATAGCTCCCTCTCGTCGCCTGCGGAGTGAGCTGTCGGGTTCGGGCGAGAAGGAGTGCCCGGCCGCCGGAGCGGCTTCACCCCAAGGACCCCGAGACAGCCGGGATCCGAATTGGGTCCTCCGTCTCCGCCCATCGATGGAGATCGGCCTCACGACACGCTGGGCGGAGCTCGGCGAAGCGGGTCGTAGCCGCGTCAATGGCGACGCGACCGGACAGACTCTACGGGTCCACCCTTACGCAAACAACTCATACCAGAATGCTGATGGAATTCTCCTGATGGCACGAATCCGTTGAAAACAAGGCGAATTCGGACGTACGGGTCGTCTCACGTCTCGCCGTGCTCGGCGCCGTCGAACAGCACCTGGGCGGGTGCGTCCGATTCGCCGTCGCGGCCGACCCAGGTGGCCCGAAAGACTGGGAAGCCGGCATCGGTGGCCGTGGCACAGACCGCGGGGTCGTCGTCGACGAACACGGCGATCTGGAAGGACCTGCCGATCTTGCGCAGCTCGCCGAGCTTGACCTGACGGGCCGGCCGGCGGTCACCGTCGCGGCGCAGCACGAGCTCGCCCATCGGCGCGTCCTGGTCGCGGAGCCAACGTGTCGTGGTCGCCCGGAGCCGTTCGGGTCGGCCGGAGAGGTAGATGATCTCGTACCGGCCGGCGAGCTCGCGGACGACCGCGAAGCCCTCGGGCAGGGGCGGGTCGGCGCTGGCCGCGGCGAAGAACCCGTCCCAGTTCTTCGGAGCCCGGTCGAGGTGGTGCAGGCGATGGCGTACGTCGGCGAGAACGCCGTCGAGGTCGATCACCGCCACGGAACGCGCGGGTTCTTCGGAGGGAACCGCCGGCTGCTGCAGGGGCTGGTCGGGCATGCGGACAGCGTTCCAGGTTGCGGACAGTCGCGGCCGCCTGGTGCCCGGACCACGCTGCGCGGGCGTGGCGGGGCGCATGACGTCGGCGGGGCCCGCTAGCGTGCCATGCATCATGGCGATCACGTCCGCGATGACCGGTACCAGCGCGCCGGCGGGTGCGCGCGTGACGTTTCTGCACTCCGGTGACTGGCAGCTCGGCATGATGCGGCGGGTGCTGGGTCCGGAGGCGCAGGCCCGTTACGGTCAGGCGCGCCTCGACGCGATCGACCGAATCGGTGCCGTCGCCGCCGACACGGGCGCCGCGTTCATCGTGGTCGCGGGTGACATCTTCGACTCCAACCAGGTCGACCGGCAGGTGGTGCTGCGGGCCTGCGAGGCCCTCCGCGGCGTCGGCTGCCCGGTGCTCCTGCTTCCGGGCAACCACGACTCGCTCGAACCAGGCACGGTCTGGACCAGCCCGACGCTCACCGCACATCTGCCGTCCCACGTCGAGGTCCTGTCCGACAGCGAGCCGAGGCGGCCCGCGCCCGGCGTCGAAGTGGTCGGCGTGCCATGGTCCAGCCGGCGGCCGATCGCCGATCCACTCGGCGACGTCACGTCCCTGGCGGCGCCGGCCGGCAAGACAGTGCGGATACTCGTCGGCCACGGCCAGGCCGAGTCGCTGGCTCCCGGCGTCCGCGCTCCCACCCTGATCCGGGAGGCCCGGCTGGAGCGGGCCCTCGCCGAGGGCCTCGTTCACTACGTCGCGCTGGGCGACCGACACTCCTGCACCTCGGTCGGGGAGACCGGTCGCATCTGGTACGCGGGGACGCCCGAACCCACCCGGCCCGAGGAGGATCATCCCGGCGAGGTCCTGGTCGTCAGGCTGGACAAGGTGTCGTGCACCGTCGAACCCGTGCGGGTCGGTACGTGGCGCCTGCTCTCCCGGGTGGTCGACGTCGCCGGCGACGACGACCTCGACGCGATCGAGACCTGGCTCGGTGACCAGCCGGACAAGCCACGCACCGCCGTCCGGCTCGGCGTCCGTGGCGCTCTCTCGGTCGCCGGTCTGACCCGGCTCGAGATGTTGCTCGACGCCCAGGACGAGGTCTACGCCGCGGTCCACCGGTGGGCCCTGCACTGGTCCGTCGGCGTCCTGCCCGACGACGCCGCGCTGGACGAGCTGCCGGTGAGTGGGCCGGCCCGGGCCGCGCTGGAAGAGCTGCGGCTCGCGACCGGCACCGGCGACATGCAGGCCGCCGAGGCGCTCGCGCTTCTGCACCGGCTGGCTGGAGGTGCCGCATGAGACTCCACCGGATCGCACTGCGCAACTTCCGGGGGGTCACCCACCGGGACCTCGCGTTCGAGGCGTCCGGGGTAACTGTGGTGGTCGGAGACAACGAGACCGGCAAGTCGAGCCTTCTCGAGGCTCTCGACCTGCTCCTCACACTCCCCGACGACTCCAAGGCAGGCCGACTTCGCGCCATCCAGCCAGCCGGGCGCGACGTCCCGACCGAGGTCGAGGCGGAGATCGGACTCGGCGACCTGCGGGTGCACTACCGCAAGCAGTGGTTCCGGCAGCGGGCCACCGAGCTGCGGGTCGAACCCGACGGCCGCACCTGGACCGGACGAGCGGCGCACGACGAGGCGACCCGGCTCTTCGCCGACCATGTGGACCAGACGCTGTGGGGCGCTCTGGCCGCGGGCCAGGAACACAGCCTCGCCGTCCCGGTCTCGGGCGCGGTCACGGCTGTCCTCACCGCGCTCGACGAGGTCGCCGGTGGTGAGGTCGACCATGGAGAGTCGGTCCCGCTGGTGTCGGCGGTCGAACGCGAATACCTGCGCTATTTCACCCCGACGGGTCGCCCGACCGCCGAATACGCCGAGGTAGCTGGCCAGGTCGAGGTGGCGCGGGCTTCGGCCGCCGACGCGGAGGCCAGCCTGGCCGGGGTCGAGGAGGACGTCGCCAAGGCTGAACGGCTCCGCCGGGAGAGAGCCGGCCTCACAGTGCGCGTGGAGGAGCAGACGAGCCGGGTCGCCGAGCTCACCGGGCGCCGGCACGCCGCCACCGAGTTGATCGCGCAGGTCGAACGACTCCGCAGGGACGCCGACGTCGCCACCGAGCGACGGGCCGCCGCCCGTGGCGAGGTCGACCGCCGCCGACTCCTGGTGACCGAAGCCACCCAGCGGGAGCACGGCTGTGCTGCCGCCGTCCAACGGGCCCGCGAGGCCTCGGGCCTCCTCCAGGCGGCCGAACGGGAGCTCGATCGGCACACCGGCGCGCTGCGGACGGCACGTGAGGAGGCGTCGGTCCGCCGTTCGACCGTACGCCGACTCGAAGACCAGCTCACCTGGCTGCGCGACAGCGCGGATCTGTCCGACCTCGAGGCGCGGCTGGCCAGCGTCGAGGACGCACGCGCGGAGGAACTGCGCAGGATCGCCGAGCTCAACCAGGTCCCCGTCACCGATGGAGCCGTCGAGGCTGCCGAGGCGGCCCACCTGCAGGTTCTCGCGGCGAGGGCGGCCCGGTCCGCCGCCGCGCCCAAGCTCCGCGTCCGTCGATTGGGTTCCGCCGAGGTCCAGGTCGCCGGCCGACCCGTCACGGAGCCCTCGAGCGAGGTGGCGGTCGAGGCCGACACGACGGTAGTGGTCGCCGGGGTCGTCGAGCTGACCGTGCAACCCGGCGCGGGTGCGGCCGACCTGGCGGCGAGCTTCGAACACGCCGAGCAGGCCGAGCGGGAACTGCTCGACGAGCTCGGCGCCACCAACATCGCCGAGCTGCGTCAGCTCGCCCGCCGCCGTTCGGAGGTGGCACGTGCTCTCGCGGCCGCCCGGGAAACAGTCGCGGGACGCCTGGCGGGTGCCACCCTCGGCGATCTGGTCGCCCGACGTGACACGCTCCGGGCCAGGCTGGCCGCGGCGGCACCACCGGCCGGCGAGCGAATGCCCGGCGGGACCGCCGACGATGCCCGCGTCGCGCTCCGACAGGCGCAGGAGGACGAGGCGGCGACGTCCCGCGTACTCGCCACCGCCGAGGAGCACGAAGCGTTGGCTCGCAAGCAGTTCGAGTCCGTGAGTGCCGAGGCGACGGCTGCCGGTGTCCGGGCCGAACAGGAACTCGAGCGGCGCGAGGATGCCAGGGCTGCGGTAGCCGCGGCGCGGGCGGCCTCGGCTGACGACGAGCTTGCAGAAGCACTGTCGACGGTAGAGCTCGAGCTGAGCGCGGTCACCGGCGAGCTGGCCCGGGCCGAGGACGTTCTCGGCGCCAGTGGGATCGACCGCACGGAGGAGCGTCTGGTCGAGGCGGAGTCGTTGCGGGGCCAGCTCGCGGCGCAGGTCGACGAGCTTCGTGACGAACTGCGTCTGATCGAGGGACGCCTGGAGATGGCGGGAATCCAGGGGCTCGCCTCGGCCGCGGAGCGTGCGCATGCCGACCTGGCCAACGCCGAGGCACGGTTCGAGGTGCTCGAACGCCGGGCGCGGGCCGCCGCCAGGCTCCGGGAGACACTCGAACGGCACCGGGCCGCGGCCCGCCAGCGCTACTCGGCGCCGTTGCGGGAGCGGATCGTGGCGCTCGGTCAGGTCGTGTTCGGGCCTTCGTTCGGAGTGGTCCTCGGGCCAGACCTGGAGGTGCAGGCCCGGACGATCGACGGCGTCGGACTACCCGTCGCGGCGCTGTCGACCGGCGCCCGCGAGCAGTTGGCGACCGTCGTCCGGCTCGCCATCGCCGGGTTGACCGCGTCCGACGGAAGCGGTGTCCCGGTCGTGCTGGACGACGCCCTGGGCTGGTCCGACCCCGGTCGGCTGGAGGCGATGGGCTCGTTGTTGGCGCAGGCCGGCACCTCGAGCCAGGTCATCCTCCTCACCTGCGTGCCCAACCGCTATCTCGGCACGGTCGCTGGGGCGCACACCGTGCGGATGTGAGCAGGTCGCTGGCAGGCTGGCAGCCATGAACGCGCGGGTCGAGCTGGTGTCGGTGGGCGAGCAGCACAAGGCCGTGCTGGCCAACCTCGTGCAGTTCTACCGGTACGACTACACCGAGATCCGCGACCTCCCGCTGTCGCCGCACGGCACCTATCCCTACCGCTATCTCGACCACTACTTCGTCGAACCGGGTCGGGAGGCGCTGTTCATCGTCGCCGACGGCAAGCTCGCCGGCTTCGCCCTGATGCGGAGGTTGGACGACGGGACCAACCAGGTCGCGGAGTTCTTCGTGCTCAGGGCCCGCCGGCGAGGTGGCGTCGGGCGAGCGGCGGCGCACGCGCTGTTCCGGCGGTTTCCCGGTCGATGGCAGTTGGAGTACGACCACACCAACGCGGCTGGCCGCGCTTTCTGGCCGGTCGTGGTCGCCGAGATCGCGGCAGGTCCGGTCGAGACGAACGAGGTTGGTCCGCCGGAGGTGGATCACCCGTGTACGCAGGTCCGGTTCAGCTGCACCGCCACCGGCACCGACACCTGAGCCCGAGGCGACCGGCAGCTAGGCGTCCGAGATCCGCTCCGGACGGCTGTAGACGACGAAACGCTGGCCGCGCAGGAATCCGACGACGGTCATGTCGAATCGTTCGGCGAGGTCGACGGCGAGACTCGACGGCGCACCCACGGCGGCCACGAACGGCACCCCGGCCGCGAGCGCCTTCTGACAGATCTCGTAACCGGCCCGGCCGCTGACGACCAGGACGTACGCCGACAACGGCAGCATGCCGGCGAGGAACGCCCAGCCGACCACCTTGTCGACGGCGTTGTGGCGACCGATGTCCTCCCTGGCGCACACGAGGGTGCCGTCGGGGGAGAAGAGGCCGGCCGCGTGGAGACCACCGGTACGGCTGAACACGTCCTGAGCGGAGCGGAGGCGGTCCGGGAGCCCACACAGTGTCGCGGCCTCCAGCACCGGCCCGACAACGACCGGTTGACAGCCGCGCAGCTCCAGCTGGTCCAGGCTCTCCTTGCCACACACGCCGCACGCGGCGGTGGCGGCGCCATACCGCGCAGGGGGCGGTGCCGCGAGCGGCTGCCGGAGGTCGACGGTGACCACGTTGTACAGCTGGTCGGGTGGCAGCGTCGGATCCGTGCAGTAGGCGATGCGCGCGATCTCGTCGGCGGAAGCGAGGAGCCCTTCCGACCGGAGGAAGCCCGCCGCCAGCTCGAAGTCGGCGCCTGGCGTACGCATCGTGACGACGAGGGACCGCGCAGGCTCGCCCGGGGCCCCGACCCGGATCTCCAGCGGCTCCTCCGTTGCCAGCCGGTCGTCGCGGCAGCGAACATCCGGGCCGTCGACCTCCCGGACCCGTACCCGCACCGTGCTGCCCGGGCGGTGTCTGGCGGCGCTCATGACGCCTATCCTCCCTCGTCCCTTCGGCCGCGCGTCGGACCCGGCCCGCCCGGCAGGCGGGCAGCAGGCGGTAATTCGAGTGCGACGTCGATCCATCCGACCTAGCATCGCCGGCATGGAGATGCGCCGCGGGTAGCTGAGCCAGCTGATCCACCGGTGGGTTCGTCCCGGTTCGCTGGCACGTTTCACAGGCACCGCAGTGCGGTGTCTTGCTACCTGTTTCTCCACCTGGGCCGTCCCTTCGTGGGTGGCCGGCATGCCTGCGGAGTACCACCATGGCGCTGCAACGCGTCGGTCTTGCGCATCCCCAGATCCGCCGCCTCCTTGCGGTGACGAGAAACGCCGCCGTCGACACGCATCGGCTCCTCGTCGTCGAAGGGGCCTGGGCGCACGAGCTGCTGCTCGACACCGATACCGCCGTCGAGCTGTTCCTGAGCGCACCGGAGGTCATGCGTAGCGAGCGCGCCCGCACCTGCGCCGACCGGATGACGCAGGTTGCCGAGATGTCGTACCACGTCTCCGCCAAGGCGCTGACTCGCCTCAGCACCAGGGAGCGCCCGGACGGCCTGCTGTCCCTCGCGCGGCTGCCCGCTTGGGATCCGGCGACCTGGGACTCGACGATGCGGCCCGCGTTCGGGGCGAGCACGCTGATCCTCGTCGCCGACGGCATCGAGTACGCCGGCAACCTCGGGACTCTGATCCGGACCGCGGACGCCTGCCGGGCCGCCTGCCTGGTGTTGACGAACCGGCAGGTCCGGCTCACCCATCCGCGAGTGTTCACGGCGAGTCGCGGCACCGTGCTCACCACGCCGGTCATCGAGTTCGCCACCGCGACCGAAGCGTCCACGTGGTTGGCTGGTCGGGGCTTCGAGGTGTTTCTCGCCGACCCGAACGCCACCCGCAGCTACCGCACCTGTGCGTTCACCGGTGCACCGTCGGCCGTGGTCGTGGGTTCGGAGGGGCGCGGCGTGTCGAAGGTGTGGTACGAGGGCAACGCCACCACGGTGTCGATCCCCATGCTCGGCATTGCGAACTCGTTGAACGTTGCGGCGTCCGCGGCGATCCTGCTGTTCGAGGCACGGGCCCGCAAGTCTGGCTGGTAAGTGCGGCTAGGAGCAGGTCGTTCCGCACTGCCGGCGCAGGAGCGAGTCGATGATGATGCCTTCCATGTCGTCTGGGTTCTTGGCCCGGTACGCCAGCCCATTGGTCACCTTGGCGATCCGCTCCAAGGAGGCGATGTCGGCTTCGGCCCCGATGCCGACCAGGATCACCGAGATCGGCGCGGCCGGGTCGATCGCGGCCTCGAGCGCGTTGAGTGCCTGGTCGAGCGACCGCCCGGTGGTGACCTCGTTCTGGCAGGCGTCGTTCGGCTGGGAGGAAGCAGAACATGCGTCGGTGAGCAGCACCAGCGAGTTGATCTTGGTGGGGTCGAAGCCACCCTTGGCCGACAGATAGGCCTGCACGATCGTGTCGTACAGGCCCGTGCCCTCGCCGATCTCGTCCGGCAGCTGGTTGACCTGGGTGGTGAGGCGGTCCCGATGGGTCGGCGTCAGTGCCGAGACCGGTGCGAGCGGCAGGTACGGACGTGGTCCGTCGAGCTGGTCGGCGAACTCCCACAGCCCGACCTCGGCCTTGTCGGGGTAATAGCTAAGGGCGGTGTTGGTCGCGTCCCGGGCGAGCTCGATGCGGCTGCGGTTGCCGGCCGCCACCACCATGGACCCAGACACGTCGACGACGGTCAGCAGCCTGGAGTCGAGGCTCATCGCGGCCCAGCTGCGCAGCACTTCATCGGCGTCCTGCAGTGTCACCGGCGGGAGGATGTCGACCTCGCCGACGTTGCCGGGGATGTTGGGCGGCGACTCGTCGCGGTAGTCGCGGAAACCTGCGTTTCTGAAAGCTGCCTGGCCTGCGGTCGCGTTGACGTAGCGCATCAATGCGACGCCTGCGGCTACGAGGCGTTCGGCCGTCGGCTTCTTGTGGACAATCGCGATCAGCGGGTATTCGGCCAGCACGGTCCCGTTCTTGGGTGTGACCGCGACGAGGTCGGCGCGGGGGTGGTCCCGGCCGTAGGTCAGTACCTGTTGTTCGGTGGCGGGCACGCCGTGCTGGAGTCCCTTGGCACGGCGGGCCTGGTCCAGCTCGAGGTCCAGGTCGTCGACGCGCTCCTTGATCAGTCGCAGGACCGTGGTGCCCAGGTTGTTCCGGGCCACCTCGGGATCCTCGCTGGACAGCGAGCGTCGGATGCCGAGGAGCGCGCTGAGGGCTATACCTGACTTCTCGGCGTCGGCGAGTGCCATCCGGCCCGCTGGGGCGAGCGTGGCCCAACTGGTCGTGTCGTCGGCGAGGGCATCGGCCTGCTCACGCGACGTCGCGAGCACCAGCGGCGAGGTGGCGACCGACGGACTCACCGAGACCAGCCGGCCGCGGGGTATACCCGTCCGCGCCAGCCATTCCCAGGTCTCGGGGATCCACAGGTCAGGCAGGTCTTCCACGTCGCCGGCCAGGCGGTCGAAGACGTCACGGGAACCTGTCGGGGTGATGGCGAACGTCACGCAGGCGCCGTCGACGGGCACCTTCTCCCTGGTAACCTGGTCGGTGACAACCTTCAACGGCGCCGCGATCTCTGGAGCGGCCGCGATCTTCACCTGCAAGGGGTTGGCGCAGCTCTGTCCGGATGTGGCCATCCGGAACTCCCGTACACCGACGAACGCACCGACCGGAACCAGCACGGACAACGCGACCACGAGGGTGGTCCGCCCCCAGCCGAGTTTGCGGCGGGTGCGCCGCGGAACCACAGCGGCATGGCGTCCGGGCATCGTGCGTCCTCCCCAACCCAGGTCGTGCGGAGACTACCTGAAAGGAGGCGTTGGTGCGCTGGCGAAGTTCACGCCTTGGAGGCGACCCCGCCGGCATACATCCGGGCGATCACCGACTCGATCGCGGGTTCCTGGATGGACAGATCGGCCAGCGGGTACTGGTCGGCGATGGCGGCGACCAGAGGTGCCGCGCTGGCGGCGGCCGGGAAGGTCAGCCACTGCCGAGGTCCGTCGGTCCGGATCACCTGGGCACCGGCGACCTCGATCGGCGGCAGTGGTTCGGCCAGGTCGACCACGAGTGTGCGTTCGCTCTCGCCGAGGCTGTGCAGGCCTTCGAGGGCGCCGTCGTACATCAACCTGCCGTGGTCGATCACCATGACGCGGGAGCAGAGTTGCTCGATGTCGGTCAGGTCGTGGGTGGTGAGCAGCACCGTGGTGCCCTGGGCGACGTTGAGCTCGCGCAGGAACTCCCGGACCTTCGCCTTGCTGACGATGTCGAGTCCGATGGTGGGTTCGTCGAGGTAGAGGACCTCGGGATCGTGCAGCAGGGCGGCCGCGATGTCGCCGCGCATCCGTTGTCCGAGCGACAGCTGGCGTACTGGCACGTCGAGCAGGGGACCCAGCTCGAGCAGGTCGACGTACCGTGCGAGGTTGTCGTGGTAGCGCTGGTCGGGGATCTTGTAGATCCGCCGGAGCAGTCCGTAGCTGTCCCGCAGGGGCAGGTCCCACCACAGGGTCGTGCGCTGGCCGAAGACCACTCCGATCCGGCGGGCGAGCTGGATCCGGGCGCGCGACGGTTCGATGCCGGCCACCGTGAGCGTGCCGCCGCTTGGTACCAGGATTCCGGTGAGCATCTTGATCGTGGTCGACTTGCCGGCGCCGTTGGGCCCGATGTAGCCGACCATCTCTCCGCGCTCGACTGTGAACGAGAGACCGTCGACCGCCCGCACCTCGGCCCGGGTGCGCCTGAGCAGACCGGCCCGGCGCCGAACCACGAACGTCTTCTCCACGTCGGTGAGCTCGATCAGGCTCCTGGTTTCGATGGACCCCACGGTCAGCTCCCTGTGCTCCGGTAGTTGCGGATGCCGGCGCGCCAGGCGAGAGCGGCGACGACGGCGATGAGGAACGCGGCGACCGGCGAGGCGAACTCGAACGCCTTCGGCAGGCCGAGCGGGTCGGCGTGGTCGAGGATGTGCATGGCGGGCATCCAGTTGACGAAGGCCAGCGGGATCGTGAACGTCGCTGCCCGGACGAGGTCCTTGGCGAAGATCGTCGGTGGGTACTGCGTGAGGAACGTCCCGCCGTAGGTGAACGCGTTGGTGACCTCCGAGGCATCGCTCGCCACGAACTGGAACGCCGCGCCCAGGACGAAGATCGCGCAGAAGATCATGCTGCCGCTGATGAGCATGACCGGCATCAGCACCAGGCGGTCCCACGTCCAGTCGACGTCGACGGCGACGAGTGCCCAGGCGAGCACGACGCTCGCCTGCATGACCCGGCCGAGCCGACGCAGGGCGAACTCGTCCGCTGCTGCCTGGACGAATGCCGGCACCGGACGCACCAGCATCACGTCCAGCGACCCCATCCGGATCCGTCGTCCGAGCCGCTCGATGCTGCCGATCAGCAGGTCGGCCACGCCGAGGGCGAAGCCTGAGGTCCCGTAGAGGAATGCGACCTCGGGCAGGGTGAACCCGCCGAGCTCTGAGGTGTGGGCGAACATGATGAAGATCGCCACGAAGTCGAAGCCGGTGACCACGAACTGCCCGACCGTGAGTATGACGAACGACGCCCGGTAGGCCATGGTCGACCGGATCCACATCGCGACGATCCACACGTACGCACGGAGCGCGTCAGCCACCTTGGACGACCACCTTCCGGGCCGCGAGCGAAGTCAGGAAGTAGCCCGCCGTCCACAGCGCGACCGCCCACGCGGCCTGAAAGCCGAATACCCACAGGAGGTCGAGGCCCTGGTGCTTGCCGAGAAAGATGTCCGCAGGGATCTGCAGAGCCGACGACCAGGGCAACGCCCGGGCCAGATCGCCGAGCCAGCCGGGAAAGATGTTCAGGGGCAGGAGCATTCCGGAGAAGAACATCGCCAGAACGCCGGCGAGCTGGTGTACTCCGCGGGAGTCCAGCAGCCAGAAGCCGGTGAGTGCGAACAGGTAGTTGATCGAGAAACAGACCACCGCACCCAGCAGTACGGCGAGCAGGAACGCCAACCAGGTCAGCGGCCCGCCTGGGAGGGTCAGATCGAAGGCGAACGCCCCGATGAGCGTGGGCGGGATTCCCCGCGCCAGCAGGTGGAACGCCGCCCGGCCGAGATCGCCGGCAAGCCACCAGGCCTGCAGGTTGACGGGACGCGAGAGGTCGACGGCCACGTCACCGGAGCGGATCCGCTCGGCCAGCTCCTCCTTGAACCCTCCTCCCCACAGCGCGCCCACCATGCCGAGCGACTGGCCGAGCCACACATAGGTGACTGCATCGCTCACGTCGTAGCCGCCGAGGTGAGGTCGCGCTTTCCACAACGCGATGTAGGTGAACGCCATGATGAATCCGAAGACGGTGTTGGTGAAGATTCCGGCGGCGGTGGCGGCGCGGTAGGTCGCGTAACGGCGGAAGGTCCGCGCCGCGATCGCGCCATAGACCAACATGTCTGCGCTCCTTTGGCCGGTCGGGCGTCAGGGCTTTGGGCACGCGAGATTTCCCCCGAACCAGTACGGACCGGGGGAGAGGTCTAACGCGGCCGGAGCCGGTGTGGCCCGCCTGCACCTGTCGAGACGTGGGCAGCCGGGGATTTGTTCTAGGAGGGACTTTTGTCGGCCGGCCAGCGTATCTGCTCGACCGGCAGGTAGGGAAGGCGTTCGGACACACGAGTTGCAGCCATGAGTACCGGCCAAGAGCTTCCAACAAAGAGTTCCAACGGAGGGCCGCCCGGGTGGTCATGGGAGATCCGGCCGTTCGTTGGCTCGGGACGACGTGATAGGCAGGGCGGGTGCCACTCGACCGACCCGAGCATCCACGCGGAGCTGCACCGCCCATGCGACGACTACTGGTGGCCTACCAGGTGATGGCCTACGTCACAGGTCTCGGCCTGCTCGCGCTCGTCTGCGTAGCCATGCCGATGAAGTACTTCGGCGGCGAGCCTGGTCCGACCACCGTGATCGGCCAGCTGCACGGTTTCCTGTTCATGATCTACGCCGTCCTCGTCCTGCTGCTCGGGTATGCGCGGGGATGGACGGTGCGACGGATCCTGCTCGTCCTCGTCGCCGGAACGATCCCGTTCGCCGCGTTCGTGGCCGAACGTCGCGTCGTCGCCGGAGAACGCACTCGGTCAGCAGGCGTCCAGGCCGACCCCAGCCAACGCGAGCAGACCGGTGCGGGTTGAACGAGGTCGGGCGGCCCGGTGACGGCTCGGCTCGACGTACACTCCCTTGCCCGAGATCACGCGGCGCGCCTGCTCGAGATCAACGGGGTCGTAGCGGTGATGCTGGGTGGCAGCCACGCGCGCGGCGCCGCCGACGACCACTCCGACGTCGACCTGGGTGTCTACTACCGGGGCGCACTCGACCTGGATGCGATGCGCAGGTCGGCAAGCGAGGTGGTCGGACGACCGACGGAGGTCGCCGCACCAGGTGGATGGGGAGCATGGGTCGACGGTGGTGCCTGGCTCCACCTCGAACCCAGCCGGGTCGACTGGATCCTTCGCGACCTCGACCGGGTGGGCAACGAATGGGAGCGGGCGCGGCGAGGCGAGTTCTCCCTGCACCACCAGCCCGGCCACCCGTTCGGGTTCGTGAGCACGGCGTACGTCGGTGAGGTCGCGCACGGTCTCGTGGTCGGCGACCCGACCGGCGAACTCGGCCAGCTCAAGGCGGCTACCGCGCCCTACCCCGACCCGCTCCGGGCGGCCTTCGAGGCGTGGCTGTGGGAGGCGGAGTTCAGCCTCGACATCGCGGGCAAGCCGGCAGGTCGGGGCGACGCAGCGTACGTCTCGATGTGCGTCACCCACGCGGTCGGCATCATGGCTCATGCCGTGCATGCCCGGGCCGGCTCGTGGGTCGTCAACGAGAAGGGCCTCGTTCCCGAAGCAGGTGCGTTGCCGGGCGCACCGGCCGACTTCGCCATCCGGGCGCACGCGGCCTGCGCGGGACGGGGAGCCCGACCCGCCGATCTCCTCGCCACCGTCGCCGAGGCGGCGAGCCTGCTCGCCTCGTTGCGGCCTGCGTCCTGAGGACGTCCGCGGACCGTTGCCGGTCAAACCGGGGAAAGTCACCACAGACCTGGCTACGTTTTCCAGGCGGCATCTTCCCGACGATCCAGCGAGGTCCACCGTGGAGAATCCCGCACACACTCCCAGCCATGGCCGGCCCAGCTCCAGCCAAGGCCGGCCCAGCTCCAGTCAAGGCCTGGCCAGCCTCAGTCACAGCCAGCTGACCCGGCGCGGGGTGATGACGTGGGCCGGGACGGGGGTGGCACTCGGCGCACTCGGGGCGAAGCCGGCTGCGGCCGCGACGAGCGGCGTGTCACTGTCAGGTCGCGCGGCCCCGACCGCGGCAGGCGTGCCGCGCCTGCTCAACGGCGACCGCTATCCGATCGGCATGTGGTGGCCGCCGCACCCGTTCGAGACCAACGACGAGCGGTACACGGAGATGGCCGAGGCCGGCTTCACGTTCGCCATCGGCGGCAACTATCTGCTCGATGAATGGATCAGCCGCTGGGCCATGGCCGCGGCGGAGCGCGCCGGGCTGGACTTCATCCCCGTGGACGCCGAACTCGGCACGCTGACGCACACGTTCGACGCGGCCGCTGCAGTTGATCAGCCGTTCAGCCTGACTGGCGAGGAAGTCACCGAGGGGGTACGCCGGGCGCTGTCGCGCTACCCGGGTGCGGCCTTCGGAGGCATCAACCTGTACGACGAACCCGGGCCGCCGAGGTTCGCGAGCCTGGCGAGGTTCGTGGCCGCGATGCGCTCGCTCGCCCCGGAGGCGTTGCCGTACATCAACCTGTTCCCCACGAACGACATCGCGTACGTGCGAGGTTTCGTCGAGACGGTGCGGCCGCCGTTCGTGTCGTTCGACCGCTACCCGTTGCTGCTGGACGGAGACGACGCGGGTTGGTTCGACAACCTGCAGATCGTGCGGACCGTGGCGCTCGAGGCGGGCATTCCGTACTGGCTGTTCATCCAGAGCATCAAGTACGCCGGCCACCGGATGCCGACGGCCGCCGAGCTGTCCTGGCAGATCGGAATCTCACTTGCCTATGGGTACAAGGGGATCCAGTACTTCACCTACTGGACTCCCGATCCCGCCCGCGGTGAGGCGTTCGAGCCCGCGCTGGTCACCGTCGACGGAGACCGTACGCCGTTGTGGAACGCGGCCAGGCGGATCAACCCGATGCTGCAGGCGGCGGGCCGGCAGATCCTGCCACTGACGAGCCAGTCGGTCAGTGTCACCGGAGTAACCGGGCCGCCTGCGGGCCTGCCCGCGTTCGAGCCGGACACGTGGATCACCGGTGTCGAGGGAAGCCCGATCGTGATCGGCGCGTTCGCGACGGGCCCGGACGCCTCCGAGCGAACCCTCGTGGTCGCGAACTGGAGCCACGCCGAGGAGGCCAGGTCGAGTCTGACCTTCGGGCAGGATGTATCACATGTCGAGGTCGAGGAAGAGCCCGGCAGGCAACCCCCACGAGTCGCCGCCAACCCGGCCCGGGTCCGCCTCCACGCCGGTGGGTTCGCCGTCCTCACCCTTCGTCGGGGCTGAGCCCACCGCACACGTCCAGGACGCACTGGACACGACGATCCGGGACCTGCTCCGCGCAGACAACCGGGTCACCGCCGCACTGACGTACGGTTCGCGGCCCGCCGGCCTCGGTGACGCCCACTCCGACGTGGAGTTCTGGGTCTTCGTCGACGACGGTGCACTCGACTCGTGGTCGGCAGGGGAGTGGGTCACCGCGGTCGGAAGCCCCGACCTGCTGGTCCGCAACGAGTTCGGGGCGTGGGTCGCGGTCTTCGCCGGGCACGTCCGGGTCGAGGTGCACGTCTGGCCGGCCTCCGACATCGACGTCGTACGGACCTGGCCGGCGCGGGGGGCTCCGGTCGAGTCGATGGTGGTCGTCGACCGGGACGGGCGGCTCGCGCGGGCACTCGCCGAGTTGCCCCTGCACGCTGCCATTCCGGCCACGGCAGAGGACGTCGCCGAGGTGTGCGGACGCTTCGCCAACTGGTGGCTCCTCGGTCGCAACGTGTTGGCCCGTGGAGAGTTCGAACGAGCCCTGGACGCGCTGTCCCACGTACGCAGGCACCTGCTGTGGATGGCTCGGCTCGACGAGGGGCAGACGAGCCGGTGGCTCACGCCGTCGCGGCTCGCCGAGCACGACCTGTCGGTCGAAGCCATCGAAGAGCTGCGGACGATCCGGAGCGGTACCGGTCCGGCCGATCTGGCCACGGCCTACGCACAGGCGTGGGTCCTCGGCGTCGGCCGCTGGCGCTCGCTCGCGCGGGTATGGGAATTCGACCTGTCCCGGCTGGTCGACACGATCCCCTTCGAGGGCGGCGCCGTCGACGACTGCGGCGGCGGGGGCGGCGATCTCTGAGCGGGCGCGGCTACCAGGCGCCCACCGTGCCGTCGGCGTGGCGGCTCACGGGTAGATAGGTCCGCCGGTACTCGTACTGCGCGGCGAGGTTGTCATCGATGTCGACCCCCAGCCCTGGCGCATCGCCCGGATGGAGCCACCCGTCGGCGAAGTGCCAGGCATGGGGGAACACCTCGTGCGTCTCCGCCGAGTGGTTGGCGTGTTCCTGGATCGCGGCATTGTGCGTGGCGAGACCGAAGTGGAGCGCAGCCGCCATCGTGACCGGTGACATGCTCGCCGTTCCGTGGCAGCCGGTGCGTACGTGGAAGGGCTCGGCGAAGTGCGCGATCTTGCGCAGGTGGGTGATCCCGCCCGCATGGACGACCGTCGCCCGGAGGAAGTCGATGAGTTGCTCCCGAATGAGCTGGTGGCAGTCGTACCACGAGTTGAACACCTCGCCCACCGCGAGCGGGGTCGTCGTGTGCTGCCGGACCAGCCGGTAGCTCTCCTGGAGGTCGGCGGGTACGGCGTCCTCCAGCCAGTACAGGTCGAAGTCCTCCAGCCGCTTGCCGAGGCTGCCGGCCTGGATCGGCGTCAACCGGTGGTGTACGTCGTGGAGCAGGTGTACGTCGAAGCCGAGGGCGGAGCGGGCCTTGTCGAAGAGTTCGGGAACGAAGCGGAGGTACTTGTCCGCAGCCCACCCGTCTTCCACGAACGGCATGTCGGCACGGCTCGAGTCGGCACGTGGGGCGCCATAGGCGTGGGGGAGTCCGGGCACCGCACACTGCAGCCGAACCGCGCGATAGCCGGCGGCCTGTAGACGCTGGGCGTCCTCGACCGCCTCGTCGACAGTGCGGCCCGAGGCATGGGCGTAGCACAGCACTCCGTTGCGAGACCGACCGCCGAGGAGGTTGTAGACCGGCGTGTCGAGAACCTTGCCCTTGATGTCCCACAGCGCCATGTCGACAGCCGCGATCGCCGCCATCGTGACAGGACCGCGCCGCCAGTACGCACCCTGGTAGAGGTAGTGCCAGGTGTCCTCGATGTCGGCCGGGTCACGTCCGACGAGCAGCGGCGCGACATGGTCGGAAAGGTAGCTGGCGACGGCCAGCTCCCGGCCGGGGAGAGTCGCGTCACCGATGCCGTACACACCCGCGTCCGTCTCGATCTTGAGCGTGACGTAGTTGTGCCCCGGCGACGTAACGATGACACTGGCGCGCGCGATCTGCACGCTTCAACCTAACCACGCAAGCAGGTCCTGCGCTGCCGTTGCCGCAGGCAGCGTCCTGTGTGGTCGCCGCCGGACGCCATCCGCCGGCGGGCGCGGGCGGCGATGCGGTTCGATGAGGCATGGCGCATCGCAGCAAGATCCGGCATGTGTTCATCGACGTCGCGGACGCCGACCACGATCGCGAGCTCGCCTTCTGGGCCGGTGCCAGCAAGGGACAGCCCCGGCAGTGGCTCCCGGCCCATCCCGAGTTCCACACGTTGGCGCCGCCGGCGGGGGAGGAGGGCAGCGCGCAGGTCTTCTTTCACGTGCAGCGTCTTGGAGCCGACTCCACCCGCCTCCACCTCGACATCGAGACCGACGACATCGATGCCGAGGTCGCCCGCCTCGAACGGCTAGGGGCCGAGGGGGTCGCCCGACTGCCGGACTGGCAGGTGATGCGGTCGCCGGCCGGCGTGCTGTTCTGCGTGGTGCCGGGAGCTACGGCAGACCTCGAGGCCGCCGGAGCCACCGTGTGGGACGCGTGAGCCCTACCAGGGGTCGACACCGAGCAGCTGGCGACCAAGTGGCCCGGCGGCTTCCAGCTGACGGTGGCTGTAGCGGCCGGGACTCGGGGCCTTGCCGGTGCCGTGCGCGTGGTCCTCGCGTACCCACCGCAGGAACTGCGCGACACGGGGGACGGTACGCCGGTTGTGGGACGCGCCGTGCGGCATCAGGTGATGGAGCAGCGCGAAGTCTCCGGCCTCGCCGGTGACCTCGACGCTTTCCAGATGGGTGATCCGCTTCCAGTTGTCGTGCAGGTGACGGCCCTGGCCCCGCGGGTCCGCACGTGCCTCCTCCTCGACGATCTTGTGGCCGCCGGGAACGACGTGGATGCCGCCGCCGTCGGGGAGCACGTCGGTGAAGTAGAAGCAACCACCGACCTGCAACTCCTCCAGGCTGAAGAGGAAGTTGTCGGCGTCCTTCGGAACCGAGGCGTCGATGTGCAGCGTCTGGCTGCGCGGAGTGTCCCGGTGCATGTCGTTGCGGAGCGTGATGCCGAGCGAGCCGTCGAGCACTCGGAGCCGCCTCGACTCCAGGAGCTGGGCGGCGACCTGGTAGAGCTTCTCGTTCGCCCACAGGGGCAACAGGTCGGGGGTGTCGAACGTATGGTCGCTGGCCGTCGCCATCGGCTTGATCCGGCCGTCAGCCACGTGCCAGTGCTCCGGCATGTTCAGGTTTCGGGGGACCATGTTGAGGATCAGGTCGCGGTAGTGGGCGGCCTCCTCCTTCGACAGCACACCGCGCACCAGGACGTAGCCCTGGTCCCAAAAGTGCGCGACCTCGGACTCATCCAGGACCTGCGGGATGTCGACGACGGTGGTCACAGTGCCTCCTCGGCAGCTCGAACGCCTCTCAACCGTAGGAAGCGCAGGCGGGGTCCTGCAGTGCATTTACCTGGTTCGGCCAGCCTTGGCGCCCTGATCTAGTAGCCCGCCTCCTTGTCGACCACGTTGACCAGCGGCCGTCCGGCGACGAAGCGGGCGAGATTGTCGGCGAAGATGTCCACGCCGCGCTGCCGCGTCTTCGCCGTGGTCGCGCCGTTGTGCGGGGTGATGATCGTGTTGGGTGCGGTCCAGAACGGGCTGTCGGCCGGCAGTGGCTCCTGACCGTGCGCGTCGATGCCGGCGCCGGCGATCCACCCGTTCTGAAGGGCGGCCAGCAGGGCGTCGTCGTCGGCGATGCCGCCCCGGGAGAAGTTGATGTAGTAGGCGCTCTGCTTCATAGCTCGGAACTCCCGCTCGCCGAGCATGCCGTGGGTCTCCTGCGTGTACGGCGCGGTGACGACCAGGAAGTCCACCTTGGGCAGGATCGTGTGCAGGTCGGCTGGTCCGACCACCTCGTCGACATAGTCGGTGGGCTGAAGGTTCCGGCGTACGCCCAACACCGTCATGTGGAACGCCTTCGCCTTGCGTGCGAGGTCGACGCCGGAGAAGCCGAGGCCGATGATCCCGCAGGTGAGCCCGTTCAGCTCCCCGTGAGAGTAGTGGTCCCAGCGTCGATCCTGCTGAGCCTGCAGCCAGCGGAGCGCGTCCCGGTTGAGCATCAACATCAGCATCATGGCGTGCTCGGCCAGCGGGATCGCTCCGTTGCCCTTGGAGCAGGTGAGCGTGACCGGGCTGGCCACCATCTCGGGGAAGACCTGGTGGTTTGGTCCGGCCGCCCAGCTGTGTACCCAGCGCAGGTTGGCGGCTCGGGCGAGACCATCCCGGCTCACGCCGCCGGCCACGACATGGGCGGAGGCGATCATCGAGTCGATCTGGTGGCCCTCGACCCGCTCGACCTTCGCGCCAGGCGCGGCCGCCTGGATCTGGGACAGCTGGGCATCGGTGACGCTCGTGACGAGTACGTACGGATCGTTCATGCCGGCAGCATCTCATCCGAGCCGGCCACACCGCGTCTGGCTGGACCGGGACTGGCTACGTCCGGTCGGCCGGGTTCACGCGGGCGCCGACCGCCCGTACCATTCCGCGGATGCAGGCGCCCGCGCCGTCGGACCGCTCCCGCGGCCGGTCTCCGTCCCGACGGGTGGTCCTCGTCGGGGGAGCGCTCGTCGGGGTCGTCGCGGCCGTCGGTTCCGCGATCGCCGCCGTCAGGTCAGGCGGTAGGTCCGCGAACCCAGGCGCCAGCTCGAACGAAGCGGCCAGCTCAGGGGCCAGCTCAGAAGGGGCCAAGTCGGAAGGGAACAGTGTGGACGAGGCGCGCTGGCGGCTCACCTGGTCGGACGAGTTCGAGGGCGCGGCCGGTACCCGGCCGGATCCCGACCGGTGGGTGGCCGAGATCGGCGGTCACGGCTGGGGAAACGAGGAGCACGAGTACTACACCGACAGCACCGACAACGCCTCCCTCGACGGCGACGGCCACCTGGTCATCACTGCGCGCAAGGAGTCGCTGGGCGTCGACTGCTGGTACGGCGAGTGCCGGTACACCTCCGCCCGGCTGATCACGAAGGGGAAGTTCGCCCAGGCGTACGGACGATTCGAGGCCGGCATCAAGCTGCCGCGTGGGCAGGGCATCTGGCCGGCGTTCTGGCTGCTGGGAGACGACATCGACGACGTCGGTTGGCCCCGGTGCGGGGAGATCGACATCATGGAATACCTCGGCCACGACGAACTCACCGTGTACGGCGCCCTGCACGGTCCTGAATTCGATCCCTCGGTGAACTACGTCGGCGAGGAGTCCTTCGGGGACGACTTCCACACGTTCGCGGTCGACTGGTCGCCCACGCAGGTGCATTTCCTCGTCGACGGCCACCGGTACGAGACGACGCACAAGCCGGCCGACGGGCAGGGGTGGACGTTCGACCACCCGTTCTTCGTGCTCCTCAACGTCGCGGTCGGCGGCAGGTGGCCCGGCTACCCCGACGAGACCACCAAGTTCCCGCAGCAGATGGTGGTCGACTATGTCCGGGTCTACTCTCCGGTCGACTGATCGCCCTCCGTTGATCGCGAGCCGGCCTCCCGACCGAGCAGCCTCCGCACCGGTCCCGGGCCGAGAGCGAGCAACAGCGTGGGCAGGCGAGGTCCGCGATCGGCGCCGACGAGGAGCCGGTACAGCAGTCGGAACAGCTCCTTCTGCGCCTGCTTCACCTCTGGTGTGGGGTCGGCATCAGCGTTCATCCCGCGCTGGACCTTCGGCACGCTGTAGACGAGCCGCGTGAGCCCGTCCAGACTCCAGTCGGTCTCGAGCTGACCGACGACCAGGTCGAGAGCGTCGCGCTCGTCACTCTCGAGGCCGGCCAACCTCGTCTCGTCGGGCTCGGAACGCACCTGGGTTCGCTCGTCAGGGGGCACCTGCTCGCTCACCCAGGTGCGGGCGAGGCTGAGGCGTGGCTCCAGCTGGTCGGGACCGAGGTCGGAGCCGGACGGGTCGAGCGTCCGCAGCACCCGAGTCAGCTGGACGTCGTCTCCGGCGGTGATGTCGAGGACCGCTGCGAGCGTTCGGAAGGACGTGGGGCGGGCGGGCTCGGGTAGGCGGTCGCTCGCGGTGGCGGCCGAGCGGGCCAGGACGGCGCCTTCCCAGGTCGCGGCGGTGCCGTCGGCGACCCGGACCTTCAGCCGGTCCCATTCGTCGTACAGCCTGGCCACCTCGGGCCCGAAGTCGATCGTGAACTCCTGCTTCGGGAGTCGTCGCGCGAAGAGCCAGCGGAGCACGGGTGCCTCGAGCAGGCGGAGGGCGTCGACCGGCGTCGGCACGGCACCGGCGGAGCTCGACATCTTGCCCATGCCGCGAATGCCCACGAACGCGTATCCCAGATAGACCGGCGGCTCGGCGTCATACACGGCACGGACGAGCTCGGACCCGACGGTGAACGACGAGCCTGGCGAGGAGTGGTCGGCGCCCGCCGGTTCGAAGACGACCCCCTCGTACGCCCACCGCATCGGCCAGTCGACCTTCCACACCAGCTTGCCGCTGTTGCCGGTGCGCAGGTCGACCCGGCCGCGATGGCCGCAGTGCACGCAGGAGTAGTCGACGGTGGCCGACGGGCGGTCGTGGCCTTGGACGCGCGTGGTGTCACGACCGCAGGAGTGGCAGTAGGGCTTGTACGGGTAGTAGCCGGAGTCGCCATCGTTGCCCGGCTCGGTGTTGCCGCCGTCACTGCTGCCGTTGGGGTCACTGCTGTCGTCGGGGTCTGGTCGGCCCTTGGTGCGGTAACGGGCGAGCACGGCATTGATGTCGGTGCGCCGGTCGAGGGCCCGGAGCACCTGGTCGGCGTAGCGGCCGTCGGTGTACATCTCCGTCTGGCTGATCTCGCGGACCTCGACGCCAAGAGCGTGCATTGCCTCGCGCAGGGGTGCCTTGAACCGCTCGGCCCAGCTCGCGTACTCACCGTCCGGGTCGGGCACCGCGGACAGCGGCCGGCCGATGTGGTCGGAGTACGCCGTCGGCAGCCCGGCCGGCACCTTGCGAAACCGGTCGTAGTCGTCCCACGAAAGGAGGTGCACACACTCTCGACCGCGGCGGCGGATCTCGTCGGCGACCAGGTGCGGCACCATGATTTCGCGCAGGTTGCCCAGGTGGATCGGACCGGACGGACTGATCCCCGAGGCACACACGACCGGCGCGCCCGGCGCCCGTTGATCGGCCTCGGCGAGCACCGTGTCGGCAGTGCGGGCGACCCAGTCCCTGTCCTCGCCCGAGCCCTTCACGCGTCCTCCCACCAGCGGACCTGACCGGCGACCCGACCGGCGACGCGGCCAGCGACATGGGTGGCGACCTGGGTGGCGATTCGCGTGGCGACTGTGCGATCGTCCGCACCGGGGCAGCACAACTTCGCCGCCGTCGCCGCCGTGGATGGTGCTCGTGACTCGCTCATCGCTTCGGGACGCTACCTGTAGCTTCGGCGCCGCCGCCACGGGGATTCCCACCGCGTAGCATCGGCGGGTGCTGCGACCCGAGTATCCGTTGGAAACCGCCCGCCTGACGCTGCGTCCCTACACCCTCGACGACCTCGATGATCTCTACGACATCCAGTCCCGTCCCGAGGTTGTCCGCTATCTGTACTGGGAACCCCGCACGCTCGACCAGGTTCGCGAAGCTCTGCGGAAGAAGATCGACGAGACGGTGCTGACGGAGGCGGGACAGAGCTTGGCACTCGCGGTGGTGGAGCGCGAGACAGGTGTGCTCGTCGGCGAGCTCGACCTGTTCTGGGTGAACAGCGAACATCGCCTGGGCGAGATCGGCTATGTATTCCATCCCGACCACGGGGGTCGCGGTCTGGCGACCGAAGCCGCGCAGGTGGGGCTTGCCCTCGGCTTCGACCGGCTCGGACTGCATCGTGTGATCGGACGTCTCGACGGCCGCAACCATGCGTCGGCTCGCGTGCTCGAGCGACTCGGTATGCGGCGCGAAGCCCACTTCGTGCAGAACGAGTTCGTCAAGGGTGAATGGGCTGACGAAGTGGTCTACGCCATGCTCGCCGAGGAGTGGAAGGCCGCGGGCGAGGCGTTCAACTCGGCGGGCCCTTGCTGATGCGTCGCCGGTAGGTCTCCGGTTGGCCGTCCGGAGCCAGCTCGATCCACCAGGTGGCGCCGGCCTGCGCGAACGCCTCGACCGAGGCGTGGCCACGGGCCGGATCATCTGTCAAGGTCGCATTGACGCCGATCTCGAGCGGCGCTGGTTGCCGCCGCTCGGCCGCGACGACACGCGAAACCTCGAGTACGTCGTCTGGGGTCAGGAGCTTCTCGGTCTCCTGGTGGACGGTCATGAGGTAGACACCGTCCCAGCGGACGGCCCGCCGGAGCGGGGTGCGTCGGGGCCAGCCGGCCGCCACCCAGACGGGGATGCGTGGTTGCTGTACCGGCGGCGGCGTGAAGGTCACCTCGTCGAGCTGGTAGTGCGAGCCTGCGTAGGAGAAGGGGCGGCCACGCCACAGCCCGGTGATGATCTCGAGGGACTCGTCCAGCTTCTGCGCACGGATCCGGACGTCCCACTCCTCCCCGAACGGGATGAAGTCGCGGTCGGAGTGTCCGATCGCAGCGCCGAAGATCAACCGGCCGCCGCTGAGGTGGTCGACGGTCATGGCCTGCCGGGCGACCTCCCACGGCCGGCGCCGGGGGAGTGGGGTGAGGAAGACGCCGATCCTGATCCGCTGCGTACGCAGGGCTACGGCTGCCAGGCTCACCCACGGGTCGACGATCGGCTCAGGTCCGGCGAGGCCGTCCTGCAGGAACAGGCCGTCCCAGCCGGCCGCCTCAGCTTCGACAGCCAGGTCGGCGAGCAGGAGTGGGTCGGCGTAGGCACCGGAAACCGGGACGTCGAGGCCGAACTTCATGCGACACCACCTGCGGGGTAGAGGTCTGGCAAGGTCCGAGCCGTGTGTACCAGCGGCCACCGACAGTTGACACCGACAGTTGACACCGACACTTGGCACCGACAGGTGGCCGTCACGTGCCGGGCAGCGCCCTGACCAGCTCCTTGAACCGTCGGCCCCGCTGGACGAAGTTCGCGAACATGCCGTAGCTCGCGCAGGCAGGTGAGAGCACCACAGTGTCGCCGTGCTCGGCGGTCGACGCTGCGATCGCCACGGCCTCTTCCAACGATCCCGCGCGGTGGACCTCGGTTTCGCTGCCCCTGTCCTCGGTCCGTCCCGCGCCGATCGCGGCACAGATAGCCTCGGCCGTCGTACCGAACACGACTGCCGCCCGGCAGCGTTCGCGTACGCGGTGTCCGAGCTGGTCGAACGGCAGCCCCTTGTCGTAGCCGCCGAGCAGGATCACCAGGGGACCGGGCAGGGTGTCGAGCGCGGCGAGCGTGCGCTCCGGCGTCGTGGCGATCGAGTCGTCGTAGTAGGACACGCCCGCGACCTCCGCGACGAACTCCAGCCGGTGTTCGACGCCCCGGAACGAGACCAGGGCCCGCTCCGCCGCGGTTTCCCAACCAG
Organism: uncultured Actinomycetota bacterium; assembly: GCA_963720325.1. Classification (GTDB taxonomy): domain Bacteria; phylum Actinomycetota; class Actinomycetes; order Propionibacteriales; family Actinopolymorphaceae; genus Thermasporomyces. The sequence goes on from CAVRFE010000007.1 coordinate 820,615, forward strand.
CGAAGGCGCCCGCGGTGGCGGCGGCCGCGGCCGCCATGTTGTGCAGGTTGAACGCACCGGGAAGTCGGCGTCCTCGCAGATCCATCGTGAGACCGTCGTACCGCAGGGACTCTCCGTCGATCCGGACGCCTCCGTCCGCAACGTCGTGGCCGAACCACCGTGTCCGGTCGTTCGCGAAGCCACGCGTCAGGGGGTCGTCGGCGTTCAGGACGCGGACGTCGTCTGGGCCCTGATGGCGTACGACGACCTCCTTGGCGGCCACGTACTCTGCCATGGTCCCGTGCCGGTCGAGGTGGTTCGGGGTGATGTTGAGCACGACCGCGACGGTGGGGCTGGTTCGGAGCACGTCGAGGTTCTCCAACTGGAAGCTCGACAGCTCGAGGACAACGGAGTCGTCGGGACGGATCTCGTCCACGACGTCGAGCAGGGAGACTCCGAGGTTGCCGCCCACCCAGACGCGTCCGGGTCCGCGCCGGAGGATGTCGCCGACGAGTGACGTCGTGGTGGTCTTGCCGTTGGAGCCGGTGATCCCGTACACCGTGCGGGCGGTGCACAGCTTGACGAAGAGGTTCATCTCGGTCTCGACCGCCGGAGCGAGTGCCAGCCAGGGGGAGGAGGGGGGCACGGCTGGGCTGGCGACCACCAGATCGGTTGTACGGAAGTCGTCCTCGCGGTGCTCACCGAGGTGGAAGCGCACCGGCCAGCCGGACAGGGCCGCTACCGACTCGCGCAGATCTGCTTCGGTCCGAAGATCGGTCACCGTGACCCGCGCGCCCGCCCGGCAGAGGTATTTCGTCACACCGACGCCAGCACCGAACAGGCCGAGGCCCATGACGGTGACCCGCGCACCTGCGAGTCGTGGCATCTCGACCAGCATGCGCCCACCATGGCACGTCGGGCATGCTGACGCTGTCAGGTCACTCGCACCGACCGTCCGTCCGGACCGGGGAGTCGCATGGAGTACGCACCGATCCGGCGCGACACCGACGCGTTCCAGCAGCCGGTGACAGCCGATCAGATTCGCGTGATGTGTCGCCGTGCGTTCGGTCCCGGCGTTCACGTCCGCTCGGCGGTCGAGCTGGGCCATGGGAGCTACAACAACACCTACAAGGTCGACATCGGCGACGCCCCGCCAGTCATCCTGCGAGTCGCACCCGCGCCGGTGCGACAGTTTCGTTCCGAGCGACAGTTCCTGCGCAACGAGCATGCGACCGTGCCGTTCCTCGCCCCGGTCGCCACCCTCCTGCCGCGTACTCTCGCGATCGACTTCACCCACGAGGTCATCGACCGCGACTACCTGTTCCAGACCATGCTCGACGGCGTGCCCGCGCCCGACGGACTCGCGGCGTACCCAAGACCGATGTGGACGTCGTTCTTCCGGCAACTGGGGTCGATCACCCGCACCATCCACGACGTACGTGGCATGCGGTTCGGCAGGGTGGCCGGTCCGACATTCGACACGTGGTCGGAGGCGGTGATCGCGTCTCTGGACGACTTCGCCGCCGACCTCGACGACTGCGGCCTGGACGCCTCCGACGTGTCCGAGGTGGCGGCCTGGGCGGTCCGGGAGCGGACGGTTCTCGACGAGGTCACCGAGGCCCGGCTGCTGCATGGCGATCTGTGGACCGTCAACGTGATGGTCGCGGCAGATGCGCCCGAGCCCACCGTCTGCGGCGTGCTGGACTGCGACCGGACGTCGTGGGGCGATCCGGAAGCCGACTGGACCATCCGGATGGCGGCTCGGCGGCCGGGTACCGAGCGGGACGCGTTCTGGGAGACCTACGGTCGGCTCGCTTCCACGGCCGGCGCTGCCCGTCGTCGCCAGTTCTACCTGGCACTTCATGTCGCCGCTCTACGTCTGGAGAGGCACCGGTTGGGGCAGGTCGACACCATCGCGGACTCGTACGAGGAGATGCGCGATGTGCTTGACCTGTTAGGCGGCTGATCTGTTGACCAGTTAGGCGGCTGAACTGCTGGCACGTCAGCGCTGCTGCGCGACGTGCTCCAGCAGGTCGGCCAGGGGCATGGCGGCAAGGGACGGGAGCATCAGGTCTGCCGCCTGCAGGTCGAGACCGGCCGTCAACTGGTTGGGTACGACGACGCAGAAGAGACCTGCCGCCTTGGCGGCCTGGATGCCGTTCGGGGAGTCCTCGAAGGCGATCGCTTCGGATGGCGCGACACCGAGTGCGTCCACGGCCGCGAGGTAGAGCTCGGGGTCGGGCTTGGTCGTGCGTACGTCGTCCCTCGTCCTGATGGCGTCGAGGCGCGGCAGGAAGCCGATCCGGCTCAGGTGTCCGTCGACCCAGTCACGGGAGGAGCTGGACGCCAACCCGACCTTGACGCGGTGGACCCGCGCGTCGGTGACGAGCTGCTCGACTCCCGGCAGCAGGGGCTGGCCCTCCAGCAGGTCGTGCATCCGGGTGCGGCGGCGGGTCCGGATCGCTGCGCGGTCGACTGCTTGCCCGCAGGCCGCCTCGAGGTGGGCGTACGGGTCGAAGCCGTGGTCGGAGCTGCCGATGCAACGGGCCCACGTCTCCAACGAGAGCTCCGCATCGTGCGCGGCGTAGATTTCCAGCCAGCTCTGGAACTCCGGAACCTCCGTGTCGAGCATGAGGCCGTCGAAGTCGAGAACCAGCGCGCGGATCGAACCCGTCACCCCGCCCCCCGACTCAGGTGTTGAGATCGCGGTCATACTCGGTGATCTGGATCTGGAGGCCGTCCGGGTCCACAACCGTGAACGCGCGACCGTACGACTCGTCGAAGATGGCCGACGCCGGTTCGTAACCGGCGGACCGGAGCCTCTTCAGCACCGCCTCCAGCGGCTCGGTCGCCTCGAAGGCCAACTCGACACCGGACGGCGGTGCGTCGGTGGTGAGGTAGTGCAGGGCGAGCGTGCCGCTCTCGCCGTGGAACTCGACCCAACCGGGACTGGCGTCCGGCCTCGGCGGTCGCGTCGTCGCTCCGCAATCCAGCCCAAGAGCCTCGTAGAACCGACGGCTCGCTTCGACATCTCGCGCGTAACGGATCGGTGCGACCCTCATCAGTTCGGCTCCTCCGGAAGTACGGATCGCAGAATGCTAGCAATCTAGCAGTGCGATGGCAACGCCCGTTCGAGGTTGTCGCCCATCGCCCGGAGCACCCGGACGGTTTCGAGATAGTCGCACTCGGAGAGTCCGTCGAGGATGCGACCGCGGATGCCCGCCACGCGACCGGCTGCGGCATCACGGGCGGCATGCCCCGCAGGCGTGAGGGTCAACGAGCCGTCCCGGTGGCGGGTGACCCACCCTCGAAGGACCAGGTCGTCGACCAGCAGGTCGCCGGATTCCGCGTCCTCGCCCAGGAACGGGCGAAGTGCGACCGCCAGGTCGATTCTGGTGACCGCGCCAGTCCGTAAGACGTTGAGAGCCTGCCACTGCCGCCGGCACAGCCCAGCATCGTCGAGGGCCTGCTCGAAGGTGTCCTCGATCAGTTCGTCCAGCCGCTTGAGCCAGAAGCCGATCGGTCGATCCAGGGAGTCCGTGTCCATCGATCCTCCGTCCATCCGACCCTGCGTCATCCATCCGCCCGGGTCTGCTCGAAGCTCCGTCCGAAATTACATGTAACTTGACATCTACCTGTCCATCATTATGAAATGGTCCAATGGCGAGACGCAACCTCGATGCCGATGTGGCCGCGGTCGAGGAGGCCATGGTGGCGATCCGGCGCAGCATGACGCGCCGGTCGCTCGGACGCCTGGCCCGTCAGCGCAGCCGGGGGACTAGGGCCAACGACAGGGGCATGACCGCCACGGTGGAGGTGCTCGATGTGCTGGAGGCTGCCGAGGTCGCGGACACACCCGCAACCGTGTCCGGCGTGGCGGGGGCGCTGGGTGTCGACCAGCCCCGCGCCAGCAAGCTGGTCGCCGCCGCGGTCGAGGCCGGATTCGTCCGGCGCCTGGCCGACCAGGCCGATGGTCGGCGCATCCTCCTCGTCCGAACCGCGGCCGGACGGGCGATGTCGGACAAGGTTCACCAATTCCGTCGTTCGGTGTTCGCGACGGCGATGTCGTCTTGGTCTCGTACCGACCAGGCGACGTTTGCACAGTTGTTGACCCGCTTCGTCCAGGCGCTGGGCGACCTGAGCCGGTAGGCCTGGTGACTCCGCAGGGCGCACGTCATACTCGGTTACCCACGTACCAAAGGGAGTTTGACGATGACGAGCGAACCGACGAGCAACGCAGCGAGGCCGGCGGCCGACCCGACCGAGGCCGCTGTCGATGCCGCCCTGGCCCGGCTCGACCTGCCGACCAAGGCGAGCCTGCTTGCGGGGCAGGATGTCTGGTCCCTGCCAGCCGTGCCCGACATCGGTCTGGCCTCCCTCGTCATGTCCGACGGACCGATCGGGGTACGCGGTACGAGATGGACGGCCGACGACCCGTCGATCGCGTTGCCGAGCCCGACGGCGCTGGCCGCCACCTGGGACCCCGAGCTGGCGCAACGCGTCGGCCAGTTGCTCGCCCAGGAGGCTCGTCGCAAGGGCGTCCACCTGTTGCTTGCCCCGACGGTCAACCTGCACCGGAGCCCCCGCGGCGGCCGGCACTTCGAGGCGTACTCCGAAGACCCCCTGCTCACGTCCAGGATCGGTGTCGGCTACGTCGCCGGTGTCCAGTCCGGAGGCGTGGGCACCACCGCGAAGCACTACGTCGCCAACGACTCCGAGACCGAGCGGTTCACCGTCGACGTCGTCGTCTCCGAACGCGCCCTGCGTGAGTTGTACCTCGCGCCCTTCGAAGCGATCGTTCGGGACGCCGACGGGTGGGGCGTGATGACGGCGTACAACAAGGTGGGCGCGACCACAATGACCGAACATCGCAGGCTGGTCGGCGATGTACTCAAGGGGGAGTGGGGCTTCGACGGCGTCAACGTCTCCGACTGGACCGCCGCCCGCGACACGGTTGGCGCGGCACTTGGCGGGCTGGACGTCGCGATGCCCGGTCCGCAGACCGTGTTCGGAGCGGCGTTGGTACGCGCGGTCGAGGACGGCAAGGTGCCCTTGACAGTCGTGGACGAGGCTGTCCGCCGAGTGCTGCGACTGGCGGCGCGGGTCGGCGTCCTCGAGGGTGCACCCCCCGCGGTCCCCGCTGACCTGCTGCCCGCTCCTGTCGACGGTGCGGCCCTTGCCCGTGAGGTCGCGAGCCGGTCGTTCGTGCTCGTACACAACACCGGAGTCCTGCCCCTCGACCCGCAGCGCCTCACCCGGGTCGCGGTGACCGGTGCGGCGGCGAAGGAGGCTCGGGTACTCGGTGGCGGCTCGGCGCAGGTCTACCCCGAGCACATCATGTCGCCGCTCGAAGGTCTGCGGCGGGTGCTGCCGGTGACCTACACGATCGGCGCAGACCCGCGCACCAAGCTCGCGCCCGCGGCCGACGGCTTCGACCTGCATGCGGTGTTCCGGGACGCAGAGGGCACGGTCCTGGGGACGCAAGCTCTGGTTGACGGTGAGGCCCGCTGGCTGGGCGACCTGCCCGAAGGCGTGTCCTTCGAGGCAGCCGCAACGGTGGAGGTCGCGGGCGAGTTCACCCCGGACATCGACGGCCGGCACGAGTTCGGCATCGCCGGAGTGGGGGAGTTCCGGCTGACCGTCGACGGGACCGAACGGTTCGCCGGAGTGCAGAAGCCGGACAGTAGCGACCCGGGCGCGGCGCTCCTGCATCCGCCGGAGCTGCGGGTCGAGGTCGACCTGCCAGCGGGCAAGCCGGTACCGGTCAGCCTCACCCACACACTCGCGAAGGCACCCGACATCCCGATCGCGTTCGTCTCCTTCCGCTTCGGCCACGCCAACCCGATCCAGGGTGCGGACGTCCTGATCGAGGAGGCGGTTGCGGCCGCTGCCGCGGCAGACGTCGCCGTCGTGCTCGTGGCGACGACGGAAGAGGTCGAGTCGGAGGGCTTCGACAGGGAGTCGCTCGCGCTACCCGGCGACCAGGACGAACTCGTGCGCCGCGTGGCCGCGGCCAACCCCCGCACCGTTGTGGTCGTGAACGCCGGCTCTCCGGTGGAGATGCCGTGGCGCGACGACGTGGCCGCGGTCCTGCTGGCGTGGTTCCCCGGCCAGGAGGCCGGGGCGGCGCTGGCCGACGTCCTCACCGGCGTCGCCGAACCGGGCGGCCGACTGCCCACGACCTGGCCGGTACGCGGAGCCGACAGTCCTGTGCTGGACGTGGACCCGACCGACGGAGAGCTGCATTACGACGAGGACGTCTTCATCGGCTACCGCGCCTGGCAGCGCGAAGGTGCCGCGCCGGCGTACTGGTTCGGGCACGGACTCGGCTACACAGACTGGGCCTATGACTCCGTCGAGGTGAGCCCCGTGCCGGCGGCAGGTGACGCGGGCGACCTCGCCACTGTGACCGTTACCGTTAGCAACGCCGGAGCGCGCCCGGGCAGGGAGGTCGTGCAGGTCTACCTCGCGCCCGAGGACGCCGAGCCCGCCCGGCCGGCGCGCTGGCTCGCCGGGTTCGCCACCGTGTCGGCCGAGCCAGGGGAGTCGAGTCGTACGACGGTCGTGCTTCCCCGGCGGGCGGCCGAGATCTGGTCCGACGGGTGGGCGCTCGTTCCAGGGCGCTACGCGGTCGAGGTCGGCAGGAGCGTCGCCGACCTGCGGTTGTCGGCCACGCTGGACCTCTGACCGTCACCGCAGATGATCTGCGCGCTGGTGTCATCGAAACGGTCGGCCCCAGCGTTTACCTGACGATGACGTACGACGAAGGAGCGGACGAGCCCGGGCACATCGGTAGTTTCACGGCGGCCTTCTCCGACTTGTTCGGAAGAGCTTCGCGGCTTGGGCGCAAGATCCTGGGCGACCAGGCCGCGGCCGAGGACGTGGCTGCCGAGGCGATGGCGCGAGCGTTCTCGGACTGGCAACGCATCAACACCACCGAGAGTTACCGGACCGGGTAGGTCCTGCGGGTCACCACGAACCTCGCGATCGACGCCGTACGCCGGCGCAACAGCAGAGAGCAGCCGGCCGATCTGTCGGACCTGCGCAGCGATCACCGCGAACCGGTTGTTGGAGTCGACGAGCAGGACGCGGTCACCGTACGGCTGGTGCTCTCCGATGCCCTGCGGATGCTTCCGCCACGACAACGCGATGCGGTCGCACTGCGGTATCTCGGTGGGCTCAGCCAGCTCGAAGTCGCCCAGGCGTTGGGAGTCAGCGCCGGCACCGTCGCCACCCACGTCCATCGCGGCCTGGCCGCCCTGCGCGTCCGGCTGGGTGATCTGGCACCGGACGTGGCAGACGTCACCGAACTCGCCAGCGTTCCGAACTCATCAGCGTCACCAAACTCACCAGAAGAGGAACCATGAAGGTCAGTTCACTGGAAGAAGCGGCTCGGTTGCAGGGAACCGACACCGTGCTGGACGCCCGCGTGACAGGCGTCCTCCAGGGAGATTGGGGGTGGACGGTCGATATCGGCGTTCCGGCCGTTCTCGTCATGCGGGGTCGACGATGCGGCCCGAACGATGACAGGTCCTCGCTGGTCGGACAGGACGTCGAGTGTGTCGTTGTCGAGGTCGACCTCGAACGGAAGCGCATGGTGGTAGCGCCGGCGCTCGGTTCGGGGGAGGACGCCGAGGAGTGCGACCGCCGCAGAGAGGTCGTCGCCGGTTTGCAGCTGGGGGACCTATGTTCGGGACGCGTGCACGCGCTCGTACCCTTCGGTGCGTTCGTCGACATCGGGGGCGTGCACGGTCTGCTCCATGTGAGTGAGCTCGGCGGGGCCGTGGCGCACCCGCAGGAGGTGCTCCACGTGGGCCAGGACGTCGACGTGGAGGTGCTCGCCACCGACGCGGAGCTGCAACGCTTCTCTCTCCGGCTGGGCCTCGCCCGCGAACCGTTGACCGGTCCGGAACGTATTGCCGGCGGGCGACCGCTCGACCTGCGGTTCCGCCGGAACGTTCCAAGTCCGTTCGCACCCGAGGGAGGTCCCGATGGCGGTCATCGAGATCCGGATCTACACGATCCACGAAGGCAGACGCGACGAGTTCGTACGGCTGTGCGACGAGCACGTGATCCGAGCTCAACGTGAGCACGGACTGGACGTGCTCGGGCAGTTCACGGCCGTCGACGACGACCACACCTTCGTGTGGATACGACGCTTCGAGAGTGCGGCTGAGCGTGACCGTCAGCTGGGGGAGTTTCACGCCACCGACCTGTGGAAGGAGCTGTCGACCACGGCCGCCCCGTTCGTGAAGGACGCGAGCAACGTGCTGACAGTGGTGCCGACCCCGGGCTCGGTCCTGCAGTAGGTGCTCCAGGTGCTCGGCTCAGGCCGGCGAGGCGAGTAGCTGGACCATCCGGCTGATCCGAGTCGCCACCACCGGATGTGTCACGGGGACGCGCCGATGATGGGCCAGCCATTGGCTCAGCTCGGGCAGCCCGTGCACCACTGCCGACTGCCGGATCGACTCGCGATGGTCGGCCGGAAGCGGTTGGATGTCCTGATAGCCGTCGATGAGCGCGGTGAGCAGATCGGGGTACAGCTGTTCGGGAACGTTGAGCTGGAAAGCACCCAGGTCGAAGAGGATGTCGGTGCCGCGGATCTCGCCGAGGTCGATCAGTCCCGTGTAGGCGGCGCGCTGGGTGAAGATGTGCGCGAGCCGCAGGTCCCCGTGGGCGAGCCGCGCGGCCGGTACGACTCGTTCGCGTTCGCGCTCGACCATCGACTCGATCTGGTCGAGCGTCTGGCTGGAGAACACCGAGCTCAGTGGACCCGGCCACGACAGCGGCAACCCGTCGGCGACGAACTCCCGATGGCTGGCCAGCTGCGCTTGGAGTGGTCCGGCTCCGCCGCGGCTGATCCGACCGAATCCGTACACGGAAAGGTGGTTGAGCCGGGCGAGATCGGCCCCGGCGGCTCGTAACACCGACGCCGCTCCCACCCGCGACCACACCTGTTCGAGTGGCACCCCGGGGATCGCCGTGGTGACCAGGACCGAGCGGCCAAGCCATTCGTCGTGCCGCTCGACATGCACGACAGCAGGCACGCGGACGCCGAGAGCCGCCAGCCGGCTGTGCACCTCCGCGTCGGTTTCGAGGTTGTCGTCCACGTCGTCGGCGAGGCGCAGGAAGAAGACTTCGCTGTCGCGGCTCACACGGTAGACCTGGGTGCGCAGACCATCCGGAGCACGTTGGAACGAGAGTGTCGCCGCCGCGCCGAATGCCTTGCGTCCCAAGGCCTCGAGCGCACCTGGATGCACGTCGGGCTTGCGGCTGAACGGCTCCTCCACCTTGCGGCCGAACGACTCCGCCTGGTGGTCATGGGCAGCGTCGCTCAGCTCGCACGCGGTGTTCATGGGGGCAACCGTAGGCGTGTCCCATTTGGATGTAAATGTGTAGCTCTCGGTGTCCGGACGGAAGCGCTCCGCGATCTTGAAAGGAGGGGCGTGCACGGGTCTGGAGTCGCCCCAGGCCAACGCGACGAGTACGAGCTGGCGCCGGTTGTGGCATCCTCGGTGTCCGCTATGTCTCATCAGTAACGACTGGGGAGAATCCGACGATGACGACACCGCCCGGCGGTCGGGACGAACAGCCGGCGAACCAGCCAGCCTCGAACCAGCCACCCCCGAACCAGCCGCCATATCAGCAGGGTCAGCCACCGCCTTACCAGCAGCAGCAATATCACCAGGGCCAGCCACCGCCTTACCAGCAGCAGCAATATCACCAGGGCCAGCCACCGCCTTACCAGCAGCAGCAATATCACCAGGGCCAGCCACCGCCTTACCAGCAGCAGCAATACCAGCAGGGCCCACCGCCGAGTTCGGGCGGAAAGCGTGCCCTGCCCTGGATCATCGGCGGTGCAGCGGTCGTCGTGGCGGTCGTCGCAGCCGTGCTGGTCACACTCGCGCTGACGCAGGACGGCGACAACACTGCCGGCGGCGCCAAGAACGGCGACCAGTCGGGCGGGAGCGTCGAGGTCGGACCCCCAGATGACGGCGGCGACAATGGCGAGACCGGTACCCCGGAAGACGCAGCCGGGACGTTCATCGCGGCCGTGGAGTCTGGCGACCATGAGGCAGTGTGGGAGCTCACCTGCTACGCGCACGAGAAGTGTGTCGCGGCCTCCGGAGAAGACCTGACGGAGAAAGAGCTCGCGGATATGCGCCCGACCTCCCCGGGCGACATCAGTGAGTTGGCTGGGCTGATGAAGGATGCCGAGATCGTCGGAAGCGGCGAGGAATCGTCGAGACCGCCTGGCGCGATGGCTGTCCCGGTGCGCACACCGCAGGGCGAGGCCTCGCTTGTCTTCCTCGAGGCGGACGGCAAGTGGTACTACGTGGGCGCGGAGGGCAGCAGCGGTGGCGGAGCGGGTGGCTCAGGAGGCAGCTGATCAGACGCTGGGCACGCTGGACCGGCCGGGCAACCGTTTGTTCTTGGTCGGCAGCCCTTTCCGGCGCTCGTCCAGCGGTGTCAACCTGTCCTTGCGGAGCAGATCCGCCAGGCATGTCCCGCAGAAATGTGCTCAGTCCCGGCGACGATGGCGGCGTACGATGGGTCGCTGTCGAGCCGACGCTGGCTGGCGAAGGGGACACCTGATGAACCCGATCTACAAGTCGGCGGCGGGGGAGCGGGCGATCCGTGCGCGCTATCTGGAACTCCTGAGTCGCTGGCCGGTTGCACACGAGCAGATCCGTGTCCCTACCCGTGAGGGCGAGACCTTCGTCGTGGCATTCGGCCCACCGAGCGCCCCGCCGCTGGTGCTCCTGCAGGGATCTGGCGCGAACGCGGCGATGTGGATGCACGAGGCAGCGGTGTGGTCCGAGTACTTTCGCGTGTACGCGGTCGATGTGATCGGTGAGCCAGGTCTGAGCGCCCCGTCCCGGCCGGCACTGTCATCCGGCGCCTATCGGCTGTGGCTGGACGATGTGATGGACGAACTCGGTGTCGCTCGCGCCGCGGTCGTAGGGGTGTCGCTCGGTGGCTGGCTCGCCCTCGACTACGCGGGTCACAACGCCGACCGGGTGGTTGGCCTGGCGCTCCTGAGCCCGAGCGGAATCGGCAGGCAAAGGGCCAGCTTCGCGTTCAAGGCCGTGTCGCTGGCACTCCTCGGTGCCTGGGGGAGACGAAGGACCCTCGAACTCGTGGCGGGTCCCGCGACTCCCGGCGACGACGGCACGCTCGGCGAGTTCGCGTTGCTTGTCTTCCAGCACTTCCGCCCCCGCCTCGAACGCGTGCCTGTCGTCCAAGACGCGGTGCTCGGCAGGCTGGCGATGCCGGTGCTGGTGGTGGTGGGTGGACGGGACGTGATGCTCGACTCCTACGACACCCGGCGGCGGTTGGAGCGAGCGGCGCCGCACGTGTCCGTGCGACTGCTGCCGGAGGCCGGTCACGTCCTACCCAGCCAAGCCGCGGTCGTCGTCGACTTCCTGCGTACACCTTCAGAGGCGGTGCCCGGCCACGGTTCCTGACCTGGCGGGGAGCGCGACCCGGTGCAACGAGGTTGCGCGCACGCCCCGGCCTACCGAGTTCCAGCGGATGAGCTCCGCACTCGTCACGTCGGCGACTCCCACTGCGTGCGTGCGACGGTTGTCGCACCAGGCCGCGAGGCCGCCCGGGTCGGGGACCGGGGACGCGAAGTGGAGCAGATGGACGTACCACCCGACGCGGCTGCGGTGTTCGATGCTTGGGCAACCGGACCGCTACGTACCTTGGCGTGGTCGTCCATCCGGTGATCCTGCCAGGTCCAGTTCAGTGCCGAGGAACTCCCGCGCGCCGCGAAGCCGAGTGTCAAGACGCCGTTGCGTCGCCTCGCAGTGCAGGCGTACGTCGAGAGGGGCCGCCGGGTCCAGGTCGGCCAGCCGACCGGCCGGGAGTTTGGCGACGTCGAGTCTGTCCCGGCGGGCGACGAGTACGCCGAGCTCGTAACGGCTTACTGCGTCGGCGCCCGCGACGTGCATGACGCCGGTGTCGTCGGACACCGCGAGCTCCAGCAGAGCAGCGGCCAGGTCGGCGACGTGGATCGGGCACCGAATGACATCGGTGTAGAGCACACCGTGGACGGAGCCGTCGACGAGCGCATGCACCATCGCCTCATGCATGGAGTCGCCGTCACCGACGATCAGAGACGTACGCGCGACGACAGACCGAGGATGGAGGGCGCACACCGCTGTCTCCGCCGCCGCCTTCGCTGCGCCGTACGAGGTGACTGGGTCCGGCAGGGCCCTCTCGTCGTAGAACGGCTCCGCACCTGAGAACACGGCATCACTGGAGACGTGCACGAGCCGGGCGTCCACCTGGGCGGCCCCGACCGCGACATGGGCAGCCCCGTTCGCGGTCACGTCCCAGTCGGACTTCCGGTACGCCGTATGAATGACCGCAGCGGGCGCGATCCTGCGTATCGTCGCGGTGACGTCTGTGCGTACACGGATGTCCAGCCGCAACCAGTCGACCTGCTCGAACCCGGTCGGTGCGGTGCTGGCATGGGTAGCGAGGACCTCGTGGCCCGCCGTTGACGCTTGGCGGACGACTTCCCGGCCGAGATAGCCGGTGCCTCCGACGACGAGCAACCTCATGCGCACCTCACCCTCGACTTTGATTCGCCTGGCTCGACTCGGTAGGATCGGGCACCGCACAACCACAGTACGACCGCGATAATGCCGTCATGTCCCACCACAAGCGGGCCCTCCACTGGCGCGAGTGCCGCAACGTGCGTGATCTGGGCGGCCTACCCGCCTCGGCCGGCGGGCGTACGCGACCCGAGGTGCTGATCCGGGCGGACACTCTGGACCGGCTGAGCCATCAGGGCGTCATGTCGGTGAAGGACGCTGGCGTGGCACGCATCGTCGACCTTCGCTCACCGCACGAGATCTCTGGCCAGGAGCATCCGTTCCACGGCGACAGCATCTACCGGATGGTGTCGTTCATCGACGAGCGCAGGGACCACGAACGCGACCCGGAAGCGGAGCAGACCCTCGCAGACCTCTATCGGGGGAGCGTCGACCGGAACGGCAGGCGCATCGCCGCCGCGGTGACGGCGATCGCGTCAGCACCGGACGGGGCGGTCGTGGTGCACTGTGCGGCGGGCAAGGACCGGACCGGGATGCTCGTCGCACTGGTCCTCGACGTGGTAGGAGTTCCACGATCGGTGATCGCCGAGGACTACGCCGTCAGCGAGGGGCGTCTGGAAAACGCCACGTCGCCTGATGATGGCAGCCGCGACCCGAAGAAGCGGGAGATGCGCCGGGCGCGACCTGCGACCATCCTGGAGACGCTCGACCACGTCGACCGTCAGCACGGTGGCGCCGAGGCATATCTGTCGGCGAGCGGCGTCAGCGCCACTCAGATCGACGAGCTCCGATCCCGACTCGTCCTCAGGGCCCGATGACCGGCTCGGACGTGGTGGTCGACTACGACCCGTCGTGGCCCGACCGGTTCGAGGACATCCGTGCGTTCGTCGCACCGGCGGTGGCGGATGTCGCGCAGGCGATCGAACACGTGGGCAGTACGTCGGTGCCGGGGCTGGCGGCCAAGCCGGTCATCGACGTCGACGTCGTGGTGCAGTCCCGGACCGACATACCGGCTGCTGTGGCCGCCCTCGAGGAACTCGGATACGGACATGTCGGAGATCTCGGCAGAGCCGACCGGGAGGCGTTTCGTTCTGTCTCCTGGCTGCCACGACACCATCTCTACGTCGTGGTCCACGGCAGCCGGCCATATCTCGACCATGTGCAGTTCCGAGACCACCTGCGGCGGCATCCGGACGATGCGACGCGCTATGGGGCGCGCAAGCGGGATGTCGCACATCTGTACGAGATCGATCCGGACGCCTATGTCGAGGCGAAGTCCGACGTGGTGACGGACATTCTGCGGCGTGCTCGCCACCCCGCCGGATCTCCAGGCGAACGACAATGACCCTCGCCGGGGAGCACCGGACCCGCGTTAGTTGACATAATGTTGCTTATCGGCTCACTAGGTGAGCTGCTTCAGGCAGTCGCCCCGATCCGTTCAGCCGCCACCGCCGGGTTATCGGTCCGGTGTTGTTCGGCTGCCGGTCACGCATGGAGCTGATCGGATCATCATTGACCAGTTCGCAGGGCCGCCGCGAAGCGCCGTCCCGGCGTCGGGTCGACTCCGAGGCGCTCGGCGTAGCGTTCGTGGATTTCCGCCCACTGCTCGTGCGCCACCTCTTCAGAGACGTGCTCGCCGGCGAGATGAGGCTCGAGCCGCGACAGGTAGGTCTCCCAGCCTGTCGCGGTCTGCGCTGCGAGCGCCGGGTCGTCGATGACGTGGGTAAAGATCAACCGACAGGCTTCTGCCTGATCGGCCAGCTCGAAGCCCTGTCGCTGGTCGGCGTAGACCCAGGTCAGGCGATGGGGTGCATCGACTTCAGTCACCTCGAGAGTCGCGCCGCCGGCCTCGAATGTCTCACCCACCTCCGGCGTCCAGTCGACGGCTGCCGGAAACCAACGCTCGAGCTCTGCTGGCTCGCTGACTGCCCGCCACACGCGCTCGACCGGATAGGCGAGCGTGCGCTCGAAGCGCAGCACTGGTCGGCCGTCGATCGTCTGCAGGGTTCCGTAGGCGGTGGGTTCGGTCATGGGTTCTCCTCGAGGTGGTCGCGTTGAGGAGGCGCCTCCCCTGATACTCCGTTGTCCACACTCACCATAGGCAAGTGGCCACTTGCCTGTCAAGCGGGAGCAGACTGGGCGACCCCGAAAACCGCCGTTGGTATGTTCCGCTGGATGACGACGATCGAGCCGCCCGACGGCCATTGGAGCCTGAACCTGCCCCGCAAGCGCGAAGCCTCGGGTGCGTTGTTCTTCGACTCGGCCGGCCACGTGCTCGTGGTCAAGCCGACATACCGCGAGGGGTGGGGCTACCCCGGCGGCGTGGTCGAGGTCAACGAGCCGCCCTCTGCTGCGGCCGTCCGCGAGGTGAAAGAGGAACTCGGGCTGACTCGTTCGCTCGGCAGGCTGCTGGTTGTGGACTGGGAACCCCGCACCGAATCCATCCCCATCGAAGGGCTGATGACTGTGTTCGACGGCGGAGTTCTCAGCCCGCAAGAGATCTCGTCGATCAAGCTTCAGGAGAGTGAGCTCGGCGCGTTCGAGTTCTGGACCGTTGAGCAGGTCCGTGACATGCGTCCTGCGCTCCATGCACGCAGGATCAGTGCTGGCATGGCGGCGAGGGACAGTGGCATCGTCGCGTACCTGGAGAACGGATACCCGCCCGACTCCTTCTGAGTACGCGAACGGCGCCTCAGCGAGACGCCCGGGCTCGGCTCGATGGGGTCCGCTGGGG
The DNA here is from genome assembly GCA_963720325.1 of uncultured Actinomycetota bacterium. GTDB lineage: Bacteria > Actinomycetota > Actinomycetes > Propionibacteriales > Actinopolymorphaceae > Thermasporomyces. The sequence goes on from CAVRFE010000007.1 coordinate 835,894, forward strand.
CGTTCGTCCGGTGCCGACGTAAGCGGCGAGGTGCTCGCCGGTGAGGGTGGAGCGGGCGGCGATGAGGTCGGCAGGTGTGCCCTCGAAGACGATCCGGCCGCCGTCGTGGCCCGCGCCGGGGCCGAGGTCGAGGATCCAGTCGGCGTGCGCCATCACCGCCTGGTGATGCTCGATGACGATGACTGACTTGCCGGAGTCCACGAGCCGGTCGAGCAGGCCGAGCAGGTTCTCGACGTCGGCGAGGTGGAGGCCGCTGGTCGGCTCGTCGAGGATGTAGACGTCGCCCTTCTCAGCCATCTGGGTGGCCAGCTTGAGCCGCTGTCGCTCGCCTCCGGACAGCGTGGTGAGCGGCTGGCCCAGGCTGAGGTAGCCGAGCCCGACGTCGGCGAGGCGGTCCAGGATCTTGTGGGCGGCCGGCGTGCGGGCGTCGCCGTCCTCGAAGAACTCCTCGGCCTCGGTCACCGACATCGCGAGCACCTCGGCGATGTTCCGGCCGCCCAGCGTGTACTCGAGCACCGATGCCTGGAACCGCCTCCCCTCGCACTCCTCGCAGGTGGATTCGACGGTGGCCATGACACCCAGCTCGGTGTAGATGACGCCGTTGCCGTTGCAGGTGGGGCAGGCTCCCTCGGAGTTGGAGCTGAAGAGCGCCGGCTTCACGCCGTTGGCCTTCGCGAACGCCTTGCGGATCGGGTCGAGCAGTCCGGTGTACGTCGCCGGGTTGCTCCGTCGCGAACCGCGGATCGCGCCCTGGTCGATCACCACCACACCGTCGGCGCCGGCGACCGATCCTTGGATCAGCGAGCTCTTGCCGGAGCCGGCGACGCCCGTGAGCACGCAGAGCACCCCGAGCGGGATGTCGACGTCGACGTCCTGGAGGTTGTGCGTGGACGCGCCGCGGACCTCCAAAGCGCCGGAGGACGAACGCACCGACTCCTTGAGGTTTGCCCGGTCGTCGAGATGGCGGCCGGTGATGGTGTCGCTCCCCCGTAGCCCTTCCACGGTGCCCTCGAAGCAGACCGTGCCGCCGGCCGTGCCGGCACCTGGGCCGAGGTCGACGGCATGGTCCGCGATCGCGATCGTCTCGGGCTTGTGCTCCACGACGAGCACGGTGTTGCCCTTGTCGCGCAGCTGCAGCAGCAGGTCGTTCATCCGCTCGATGTCGTGGGGATGCAGGCCGATCGTGGGCTCGTCGAAGACATAGGTGACGTCGGTGAGCGACGAGCCGAGGTGGCGGATCATCTTGGTCCGCTGTGCCTCTCCCCCGGACAGCGTGCCCGCCGGCCGGTCGAGCGAGAGGTAGCCCAGACCGATTTCCGCAAACGAGTCGAGGACGTGTTGCAGACCAGTGAGCAGCGGGGCGACCGACGGCTCGTCGAGGCCGCGGACCCAGTCGGCGAGGTCGCTGATCTGCATCGTGCAAAGGTCGGCGATGTTCTTTCCCTTGATCTTCGACGACCGGGCCTCCGGGCTGAGCCGCGTGCCGTCGCACTCCGGGCACGTCTGGAAGGTCACCGCCCGCTCGACGAACGCGCGGATGTGGGGCTGCATCGCCTCGACGTCCTTGGAGAGCATCGACTTCTGGATCTTGGGGATCACGCCCTCGTAGGTGAGGTTGATGCCCTCGACCTTGATCTTGGTCGGCTCCTCGTAGAGCAGCTTGTGGAGCTCCTTCTTGGTGAACTTCGCGATCGGCTTGTCCATGGGCAGGCCGGCTCCGCCGAAGATCCGGCCGTACCAGCCGTCCATGCTGTAGCCGGGGATCGTGAGCGCACCCTCGCTCAGCGACTTGGAGTCGTCGTACAGCGCGGAGAGATCGAAGTCCGTGACCGCGCCCGTGCCCTCGCAGCGCGGGCACATGCCCCCGAGACGGTTGAAGGTCGCCTTCTCGGACTTGGTCTTGCCGCCGCGTTCGACGGTGATCGCACCGCTGGCCTTCACCGAGGGGACGTTGAACGAGTACGCGTTGGGCGAGCCGATATGCGGCTTCCCGAGCCGGCTGAACAGGATGCGGAGCATCGCGTTGGCGTCGGTGGCGGTGCCGACGGTGGAGCGGGGGTTGGCACCCATCCGCTCCTGGTCGACGATGATCGCCGTCGTCAGGCCATCGAGAAGGTCGACCTCCGGCCGCGACAGCGTCGGCATGAAGCCTTGTACGAAGGCGCTGTAGGTCTCGTTGATCATCCGCTGCGACTCGGCGGCGATCGTGCTGAACACCAGAGAGCTCTTGCCCGAACCGGACACGCCGGTGAACACCGTCAGCCGGCGCTTCGGAATCTCGACGCTGACGTCCTTGAGGTTGTTCTCGCGCGCGCCCTGCACGCGGATCAGATCGTGACTGTCGGCAACGTGCAGCGCAGGCGACCGCGTGTCCGTCTTCTCGGCCTTGCTCATGGTGTCTCCATCTGTTGGGCGGGGCCGCGGTGGCGGTCCCCGTCGGCATCGCCTGGCTCGATCTGACCAGCTTCGAGCGGAAAGTCTGGTTCTCCTTCGTCGCCGCACTCGCGGCAACTTTCCACTGTTTACCTGATCGGCGCTGTTTCCGGCGAGCCGCTGGGCTCAGGCCACGCGGTGCGCGTCGGCCGAGGCGTCAGACCAACCAGCGCCGTCGCCCGTCAGCTCGCCTCGTCCGTCCAATCCTGGGGTGCGATCGCCGGACGGCTCAGCGCAGCTGCTGGATGCGGATCATGTTGCCCGCGGGATCGCGGAAGGCACAGTCGCGCACGCCGTATGGCTGATCGGTCGGCTCCTGGACAACCTCGGCGTCGCTCGCCTGCAGTCGCGCGAAGGTGCCGTCGAGGTCGGCGGTGGCCAGGTTGATGCCGGCGAAGGTGCCCTTGGCCATCATCTCGGCGATGGTGCGGCGCTCCTCGTCGGTGATGCCGGGGTCGGCGGCCGGCGGGTGCAGGACGATGGACGTGCCGGGCTGGCCGGCAGGGCCGACCGTGATCCACCGCAACCCCCGGTACCCGACGTCGTTGCGGACCTCGAAGCCGAGGGTGTCGCGGTAGAAGGCCAGCGCGGCGTCCGGGTCGTCGTGCGGGAGGTAACTCGAGTGAATGATGATGTCCATGGCAGTCACGCTAGGTGCGACTCGGCGCCGGCGCTTCTCGATTCCTGATCGGTCTGGTCACCTGTTTCGTCACGCACGAGGGCATCTCCGGCGCCGCGGGAGCCGTCTGGCGCCGATAGGTGCTGGGCGGCACGCCGACCAGCTCGGTGAAGCGGGTGCTGAAGGTGCCCAGGGACGAGCAGCCGACCGCGAAGCAGACCTCGGTGACGCTCAGGTCGCCACGACGCAGCAGCGCCATCGCCCGCTCGATCCGCCGCGTCATCAGATACCCGTACGGCGACTCGCCGTAGGCGAGCCGGAACTCACGACTGAGATGCCCGGCGGACATGTGCACGCCGTGGGCGAGCGCCTCGACGTCCAGCGGCTGTGCGTACTCCCGGTCGATCCGGTCGCGGACCCGGCGCAGCCGGGCGAGGTCGTGCAGGTGCTGCGCTGCGGCGGGTCTGCTGGTCACATGCGAAATCGTGCCACGTCGTGCCGGAGGCGCCCAGTACCTTCGGCGCGCGCCCCCACTCCATGTCCGCTCTGCCCAGTCTGCTCCGATACGTCCCCACGTCAGGGCGCGAACAGGCGAGAGACCTTCTTGGGAAAGAGCGTGGTGATGAGTACCTCGACCTCGCTGCGGACCCCGGCGTCGGGATAGGCCGCGCGCAGTTCGTCGAGTGAGCTGTAGCCGAAGACCAGCCGAAGGAATACGTGCGGCGGAAATCCGCCGTGTGCGGTGGTGTCCCACGGCTCCACCCGATAGTTCTCCGCACGTTGCAGCCGGCCCTGGTCGAAGACCATCCGGAGTCCGCCGCGGAAGAAGTCGAGCTTGACCTCGCCGTCGTATCCGGCCAGCGGTGACGAGGCAAGGCGCCGTTCCAGCGTGGGTGCGATGAGCCGGAGAAACGCCGGCAGGTTCGGCACCCGTAGGTACCACGCGTACGGCGGTTCGTGGCGTGGCGCCCAGTCCGGCGAGATGACGGCGGCGACCGGGTGGTCCCGCCCGAGTTCGAGCACGATCTTGCGCACCGGCTCGTCCGGCTTCTTCGCCGGCAGCTCCGTGCCGATCCGCTCCAGTTCGGGCAGGAGCCACGGCACGATCTTGTGCAACGGGGCGCCCTCGACGAATTCCAGCAAACTGACCGACACGCTCTCGCCCCAGCGTCCGTAGGGCAGGAGAAGGAAACCCTGGAACTCTCCCTGCGGCGTCTCGACGACCCGCACCCGGGCGTGGCCCTCCAACGAGGTGCTTCCTGGCTGCGTCCCATCGGCGCCGGCGCCGGCCTCTGCCTCGATGTGATATCGCCAGAAGGACTCGGGCATGCGACTGGACACAAGACTGGTCCGCTGGGCGGCGCGATAGCACCCAGCGATCGAAGCGAGGTCGGTAACCCGCGCCTGTCGTACCACGTACGGTGGCTGCTCGCCCTGGTGGCCAGCTGGCAGGAGCTCGACCGGAAGGGTCACCCGACCTCCCAGGTCGAGTGCGTACTCGTAGCCGAACTGACGATAGAAGTAAGGAATTCCGGTGATGCCCTGCACGGGACTTCCGTCTCGTTCGCAGCGTTCGTGGAAGGCCTCGAAGATGGCGCGGACGACTCCCCTTCGCCGATAGTCGACGGCCGTGGCCACGATCTCCGGCCGGCCGACGGGGAACGGGATCCCGTCGAACTCCCACTCCTCCCGCAGGTAACAGGTGCAGGCGACGATCCGGTTGCCGTTCCGGCCGGTGTCCTCCACCACCAGATAGTCGTCGGCGCCCATGAACGGGTGGTCGCCACGCATCTGCCGCCGGACGGTATCCGCCATCCCCACGTTCGGTTCGTCCTCGGCCTTGCCGCGAAACACCATGCTGACCAGGTCGGCGACGGCTTCGGTGTCGGCACGCGTCGACCAACGCAGCACCAAACCGTCGCCCAGGTCGCGACGCATCTCGGGGGCGCCTACGGCCATGTCGGTTTCGCCTGCGGTCATATCGCTTCGCCTTAGATCGGTGATGTCTGGCGAGGCTAGGGGTCGCCGCCCGGGTCTGCCACCGGTTTCCTGGTCGCGGCGGCCGGACGGCGGGCCGTCGGGTTATGGTCGGCGCATGCTGAACCCGCCCCAGCCAGAGCAGCGACCTTTCGTCCACCGCCACCACGAGGACGAGCGGGTGGACGAGTACTCCTGGCTCCGCGACCGCGACAATCCGGCGGTCCGCGCCCACCTCGAGGCCGAGAACGCCTACACCGAGCAGACCCTGGCGCATCTCGCCGGGCTGAGGGAGGAACTCTTCGAGGAGTTCCGCTCGCGGATCAAGGAGACCGACGAGGATGTGCCGGCCCGCGACGGTGCTTGGGACTACTACACACGCACCGAGGAAGGGCTGCAGTACCCCATCTTCGCCCGCCACCCGGTCGGCAGCCCTGGCCCGGTAGGTGGTCCGGCCGAGCAGGTGCTGCTCGACTGCAACCTGGCGGCCGAAGATACCGACTACTTCGCGCTCGGCGCCCTGGCCGTCTCGCCCAGCGGCCGCCTGCTGGCCTACTCCGCCGACACCGACGGAAGCGAGGAGTTCCGCCTGAGGGTGAAGGACCTCACGACCGGCGAACATCTGCCCGACACCATCACACCCACCGGCTACGGGGCGGCGTGGTCAGCCGACGAGAACCACCTCTTCTACACCACGCTCGATGCCGCGCACCGGCCGTGGAAGTTGTGGCGACACCGGCTCGGCACCGACCAGGCCGACGACAGTTGCGTCCACACCGAAGAGGACGAGTCGTTCTTCCTCGGTGTCAGTCGCACCCGGTCCCGGGCCTGGCTGGTCATGGACCTGCACGCCGCCGAGTCCTCCGAGGTGAGGATCCTGCGGGCGGACGACCCGGAGGGCACCTGGCAGGTGGTGGCGCCGCGCCGGCCGGGCATCGAGTACACCGTCGAGCACCACCGGGACGAACGCAACGCTGACCGGTTCCTGGTGGTCACCAACGACGAAGGGCCCGACTTCCGGCTCGCGCAAGCTCCGGTTGACGATCCTGGCCCGGACCGCTGGGTCAGCGTGATCCCGCACGAGCCAGGGGTCCGCATCGTCTCCGTCGACGCGTTCGCCAGGCACCTGGTGGTGTCGTTGCGGGCCGACGGCCGCACCGAGCTCGACGTCATCGACGCCGCCAGCGATGCCCGTCGGCGGATCGGTTTCGACGAGCCGATCTACACCGTCGACGTCGGGGTCAACCGGGAGTACGACACGAGCACGGTACGGATCGACTACGCCTCGCTCACCACGCCCAACTCGGTCGTCGACATCGACCTCGACACCGACAGCCGCGAACTTCGCAAGCAGCAGCCGGTGCTCAACGTCGACCTGGGTCGCTACCGGTCGGCGCGGGAGTGGGCCACCGCCGCTGACGGCACCAAGGTGCCGATCTCGCTGGTGTGGCGCGAGGACCGACCGACCGGCGGGCCGCTGCTCCTGTACGGCTACGGGTCGTACGAACGGTCCATGGATCCGTGGTTCTCCACCCTGCGGCTGTCGTTGCTCGACCGTGGCGTGGCCTTCGCGATCGCGCACGTGCGAGGCGGCGGTGAACTCGGCCGTGGGTGGTACGACGACGGCAAGAAGCTCGCGAAGCCCAACACCTTCACCAACTTCGTCGCCTGCGCCGACCACCTCGTCGACACCGGTTGGACCACGCGGGAGGGTCTGGCGATCCGCGGCGGATCGGCCGGCGGTCTGTTGATCGGTGCCGTCCTCAACCTGCGTCCGGACCTCTGCGCGGCCGCGGTGGCCGAGGTGCCGTTCGTCGATGCGCTCACGACCATCCTCGACCCGTCGCTGCCGTTGACGGTGCGCGAGTGGGACGAGTGGGGCAACCCGCTGAAGGACGCTGAGGTGTACGCCGTGATGAAGGCGTACTCCCCTTTCGACAACGTGGCCAAGCGCGACTACCCCGCTATCTACGCCACGGCAGGGCTCAACGATCCGCGGGTGAGCTACTGGGAGCCGGCGAAATGGATAGCCCGCCTGCGCGACCGGATGACCGGCGGTGGTCCGGTGGTGCTCAAGACCGAGCTCGGTGCGGGACACGGCGGGCCGTCGGGGCGCTACGACAGCTGGCGGGACGAAGCCGGTGTGCACGCGTTCGTGTTGGACACGACCGGACGCAGCGGCGGGCTGGAGACCTGAGCTGCCGGCCGTGACGACGAGCCGCACGGGCGCAGTATGCGATCAAGGCCTACGGACCGGGCACGCTGCTCCCCCGTTCTCGAGCAGCGTGCCCGGCTCCGCAGAATTCCGGCCCCTCCCTCCCAGATCTGGGCCGGCGTGTCTGGCCGGACAGAGCCGGCCGAGCACGGGCGTAGGACAGCATTCACTGGTCCGCTAGCAGCTTGATGACGTTTCGCTGACGCGAGACTCGGTGCGTCCGACGGGTGGAGCGCACCGAGACGCTAGGTGACGGGGCCAGGACGTTGGGGTCGCATGGCCTCGTCCGACGCCCCCGTGCCGAGCAGGCCGAGAGCCGCCGAGCGGGCCTGGCGCAGACGTTCCTCGTGCCTGGTCGCCCCGACGTCGGCGAACGCGGGCAACGCGTCGTTGGCGAGGACGAGCACATCGGATGGCCGGCCGACTTCGAGATAGGCCTCCGCGAGGCTCGCCACCGCGGCGATCTCGCCAACCCTGTCGCCCAGCGCACCGAACTCCCGACGGGCGGTCTCGGCCAGAGCCACCGCCTCGACTCCTTCGCCGCGGGCGGAGGCCACCCGCGCGGCCATCGCGGCGACGTAGGCGCGGGCGCGGTTCTCCGGGACCGCGGCCAACGCGTCGAGACTGGCGCGGGACGCCTCGGCGGCTCGATCGAGATCTCCGTTGTCCAGCGCGTGCCGGGTGATCCGGTGCAATACGAGCGCTTGGTCGACAGGTCCGCCGAGCTCGCGGGCGATCGCAAGTGCCTCGTCGAGCAACGGCAGGGCCTCGGAGTAGCGGCCGTGGAAGGCGAGCAGGGAGGCCAGCTCCCGGATGGCGGACGCATAGCAGGGCCGATGCCCGCTGCGACGGGCGGCGATGACCGCCCGCTCGGCGAGCGCAAGAGCATCGTCCCCACAGTCCTGCTCGTTCCGGAAGTGCGCGAGGGCCGCGAGCGAGTACGCCAGGTCGACGTGGGCGCCCAGGCGCTCGAACACCCGAGCCGCACCGGACAGAGTGTCCAGTACCTCCTCGGTGAGGCCCCGTGTCGCCCGCTGCATGGCCAGCTGCCACGCCGCCCGCCACGCGAGACTTTCGTCGCCGGCCCGGTCTGCCGCGGTACGGACGAGCTCGAGCAGGTCCACGACCTGGTCGTGCGGAAGTCGTACGTCGAGTTGGGTTACGGCGCGCTCGGCCAGCAGCGCGGCGTCGCGGTACCAGCCTTCGGCGACGCACCGCCGGATCGCCCACACGAGGAGGTGCTGCTCGCTGTGCATCCAGGCCTCGCCGTCGCCGGTCAGCCGGCGCATCGTGGCCGCGGGCAGGATGGCGGCGGGTTGGAGCGGCTGGACCGGCGCCTCGTCGAACGTCAGCATCGGGATGTTCGCGTACGCCGCATCTGCCAATCCCAGCAGCGTGTCCACCAACTGGCGTAGTGCCGGTCGGCTCTCGTCCGGCCCGTCGGCTCGGACGAGTTCGGCGGCGTAGAGCGCGAGGAGGTCATGCAGCCGGTACCTAGGCTCGCCGGTGAGGTCGCGGGCGATCTCGGTGAGCAGGCTCGCTTCGAGGAGTTCCTCCACCAGGCGTTCACCGTCGCCGAGGTCGGACAGGACGCCGACCGTCCACGCGGCGACGTCGACCGCGCCGAGGAGCCCGAGCCGGCGGAACGCCACCGCGGCAGGTGGCGAGAGCCCGGAGTAGCTCAGCGCAAGGCCCGCCCTGACCTCCAGGTCGCCGACACGCAACTCGTCGAGCCTGCGGTGTTCGTCGGCGAGCCGCTCGGCCATGGTGGCAAGACCGGCCGCCGGCCGGGCGGCGAGCCGGGCGCCCACGATGCGCAACGCCAGCGGAAGTCCGCCACACGCCTCGACGATGGCCCGCGCGGAGCGACGCTCGTCGGCCACCCGCTCGGGGTGGATCAGTCTGGCCAGCAGGTCGAGGGCGTCGTCCTCACCGAACGGAACGACCTGGAGCACCGTCCCGCCGGGTATGCCGGTGAGCAACCGCCGTCCGGTCACCAGTACCGCACAGCTCGGTGTGCCCGGCAGCAGCGTGAGCACCTGCCGGGCGCTGACGGCGTCGTCGAGGACGAGCAGCACCATCCGGTCGGCGAAACGCGCCCGGAAGGCCGCCGCCAGCGCGTCCACCCCCTCCGGCAGCACGTCACGACCGACGCCGCTGCCGGTGAGCAGTTCACCGAGAACCGCGGACGGGTCCCGGGCCACACCGCCAGGATCGGTGAGCCGGACGAACAACTGGCCGTCGGGAAACCGCGGCCGGAGCCGGTGGGCGATCCGGATCGCCAGAGCGCTCTTCCCAGCACCCGGGGCACCGGTGAGCGCCACGACAGGCACTGCCGTCTCGGCGGGGTTCGGGGACAGCCGGCCGATCACCTGGTCGATGAGCTCGGAGCGGCCGACGAAGTTGGAGATGTCCGGAGGGAGTTGGCAGAGTGCCTGCCACGGCGGCGCGAACGACCCACCCGGGACGCCGGGCGCCTCGGTCGTGTGCAGCGCCGGATCCTCGGCCAGGATCCGTTGGTGCAGCTCACGGATCTCCACGCTGGGTTCCAAGCCCATCTCGTCGATGAGCAGCGTGCGCAGCCGGGCGTAGGCGTCGAGGGCGTCGGGCTGGCGGTGCGAGCGGTAGAGGGCCAGCATCAGCTGGTGCCAGAAGCGTTCGCGGAGGCGGTGTTCGGTCGTGAGCGCGGTGAGCTCGCTCACCAGCTCGGCGTGCCGGCCGAGGGCCAGCTCGGTGTCGATCCGTCGCTCGAGCGTGTGCAGGCGTTGTTCTTCCAGCCGGGGTGCGACGTCGCGCTGGAGTGACTCGCACGGGATGTCGACGAGTGCGGGTCCTCGCCACAGACTCAGCGCCTCGGCAAGGATGGCGAGCACCGTGTCGGGATCGTGCGGGTGACGGTCGGCCTCGGCGAGGAGCTGGACGAAGCGTCCGAGGTCGACCTGCGTCGGTGTGACGTCGATCAGGTATCCCTCCGGCCGGGTCCGGATCGGGCTGTGGCCGGCGGGCTTCTCGCCGACCTGGCCACTTCCGGCAAGGACACGTCGCAGTCGCATGACGTAGGTCGCCAGCGTCGCGCGTGCGGTCGCCGGAGGATGCTGGCCCCACAGGCGTTCCACGAGTTCGTCGACGGGGACCAGTCGGTTGGCCGAGACCAGCAGTGCCGCCAGCAGGATGCGTTGCTTGCCCGCACGGATGGTGAGGGCCCGGTCGCCTCGGGACACCTCGAGCGGACCGAGAACGGAGTAGGAGAGTTCGGTGTCCACTGACCACACCCCTCTCGCTCCCCCGTACGCCAAGATCATTCAGGGTAGCCGTGTCCGCGGACACGCTGCCCGCCCAGCGGCAGGAGCTGGACCGTGGGTGGGACACTCTCCCGATGGATCTCGCCGCGAGCCTGCTCACTGTCGCCGTCGTCTGGGCTGCGGTCGTGGTGAGTCCTGGGCCTGACTTCGTGGTGACGGCCCACCACGCGAGTGCCCGGTCCCGTCGCGACGGATTCTTCGTGGTGGCCGGCATCGCGGCCGGCACGCTGGTGTGGGCAGCCGGTGCCGTGGCGGGCCTCGCGGTGCTGTTCGCCCACGCGAGCTGGCTCGTCCACGTGATCCGGCTGGCGGGTGCGGCCTACCTGGTCTACCTGGGTGTACGGATGATCTGGGCCACCAGGCGGCACGGATCGGTGGGCGAGCATGCCCACGATGGCCCGGTGTCGGCCACGGCCTGGTCGGCGTTCCGGACCGGGTTCGTCACCGATCTCGCCAACCCGAAGGCGGCGGTGTTCTGGAGTGGCCTGCTGAGCATCGCGCTGCCGCCCCAGGCGTCGTGGGTGGCGCGGGTCGCGGTCGTCGTGCTGGCCGTCCTCATCGCCACCGCGTGGTATGCGTGTGTCGCCGCGTTCTTCTCCCATGGCAGGATCGCCGGTGTCTACCGGCGGCTGCGACGCTGGATCGACCGGATGACCGGCACGGTGATGGTCGGCCTCGGGATCCGCCTGAGTGTCTCGTCCTGACCCGCACAGAGACCGTCCGAGACAGCCGCGACACACCGTTGGACACCTGCGGAGGACACCACATGGACGAGGTACACCGCTCGCTGGTCTGGCTGAAGGGCGGCGGAGCCGAGCTGGCGCAGGTGAAGCTCGCCCGGGCCAGGCTGTCCGCACTCGGCGCGGCGATCGGCTCCGACCCGGTGCCCTACCGGCTCGAGTACGCCCTGACCACGACCGACGCCTACGTCACCTCGTCGCTGCGGGTGCACACGTCCGGCGTCGGGTGGCGGCGTTCGGTGGAGCTACACCGCGACGGCAACGGCAGCTGGCGGATCGTCGCCGACGCCGAGGGCGACCTTCGGAACGCGCCACCACCCGGCGGTGATCCCACGCTGCTCGACGGAGCCCAGGACTGCGACCTGGGTCTCAGTCCGCTGACCAACACGATGCCGGTACTCCAACACAGTCTGCTCGGACCGGAAGCGACTACCGGCGAAGCGGTCGACCTGCTGATGGCGTGGGTGTCCGTACCCGATCTGTCGATCTCTCCGAGTACCCAGCGCTACACGCCACTCAGCCATAGCGCGGACTCCTCGGTGGTCCGGTTCGAGAGTCCGGGCTTCACCGCCGACATCGTTTTCGACCCGGACGGACTCGTCGTCGACTACCCCGGGATTGGCCGCCGCGTGAGCCGTTGAGTTTCCCCTGTCAAGGCGAGCTTGCGTCCACCCAGGCAGTGAGTCCGGACCGTCCGGCGATGGGCAGGTCGGTGCGTTCGAGGTGCTCCACCGCCGAGCCGGTGCTGTAGTTGCTGACGAGCAACCGACCGCCGGGCTCGACCAGGCGGCTGAGCGCATGTGCGATCAGGTCGCCACGACGCCGGTCGGGTACGCAGTCGAGAAGGACGTGCACGAAGGTGAACCGGCGGCCGCCTGCTGGCACGTAGTCGATCGCGTTGCCCACCTCGATCCGGTCGGCCCACCGGGGCAGCCGCTTGCGGGCGAGGGCGACCAGCCGCGGACCGAGGTCGACCCCGTACGGCTCGACGTCGAAGCCGCGCTCACCGGCCCATGCGCGTACGGACTCCATCAACAGCCCGTTGGCACAGCCAACGTCCAGGAACGTGCCGTCCTTGTGGATGCCGTCGACGATCATCTCCCGGTGGGCGCGCCACTTCTCCGCAGAGCCGGACAGGCCGGATCCTTCCTGCGGTGTCGCGCCCTGGAGGTAGATGGGCTCGAGCAGGCGTACGTTGCGGGCGTAGAAGTGCGCGTCGTCCTCGCTCCGGTAGGAGTCCGCCGCGTCGGTGACCACGCGGGCAAGGAGACTGTCGCCGGCCTGGGCGAACCGGGCGCTGAGATCCTCCGCAGTCAGCTGGACGAGGTCGACCTCCGCGTGCGGACGTAGTCCTTGGTACGGGGCGATCCCCTCCAGCCAGGCGTATGCATGTACCCCGTGCGGATCGGTCCCGTTGACGCTCCCGTTGCGGGGCACGGCATGGGTATCGGAGTCGGTCCCTTCGACGGCGAACGGCGCGACGCGTTGGTAGCGGTATCCGGCGGTCATCAGCGGGATCCGCAGGGTCGAGTCCAACAGGTAGTGCTCGCCCGGCTCGACCTCACCGGCCGGGAGTGCCAGCCTGCCGTCGGGCAGCGGGATCGCCACACACGAACCGTCCTCGAGGAACGGTACGTAGGTCAGCCGGCGCACGTCGCCCGGATCAGGATCAGCCTCGATCAGTCGGTAGCCCATGCCCGGATGATGCCTGCAGCCACGCCGCGTCGCGACCGAAATTTACCTGCGCAGTCGCATGGCGAAGCGCAAGCCATTGACGCCGGCGACGTGGGCGGTCACCCTTGTGCCGTCTCATGTCGGGACATCGGGGGATTCGGGACGGGGTTTGTCGGGCAGGAGGTCGGCGATGTCTCGTAGTCCGTCACGGTGGAGTTTGCGGAAGGTGCACCCGGTAGCGGCCAGCGCACGCACATTTCGTGGCGGGATCGTGATCGCGGCGGCGCTGACCCTTGCCGCCGGCGTTCTGGCACCGGCGGTCGGCGCGAATGCCGCTCCCGCCGCCGACCGACTCTCCTCCACCACCTCCCGCCAGGACGTGTACGCGGAGGCGGCCCGCGAGTTCGGCGTCCCGGCGCCGGTATTGCTCGCGGTCTCCTATCTCGAGTCCCGCTGGGATGTCCATCCCGGCCAGCCCTCCCGAGCCGGCGGCTTCGGGCCGATGCACCTGACCGACCTGACCGCTGCGGGTGATCCGCTGGCGGGCGGTCTCGGGAGCACGGAGTCGCACGGTGATCCGGCCCGTCCGGGTGCCGGGAGCATGCCGGTGAGCGCACAGCTGCAGACCGTCGACCGAGCCGCCGAACTGACCGGGCTCGCCCCCGAGCAGCTGCGGACCGATCCCAACGCGAACATCCGCGGTGGTGCGGCCCTGCTCGCCAGCTACCAGCGCGGCCTCGGCGATGCCGGCGCGACCAGTGTCGCCGACTGGTACGCCGCGGTGGCGCGCTACAGCGGAGCACCCGACGAGTCAGCGGCACGAGCCTTCGCCGACGAGGTGTTCGCCGTCATGCGTTCCGGCGTGCGACGTACGACCGACGACGGCCATCCGGTCGCGCTGGCGGCGCGGTCGGTCCAGCCGGACCGCACCACCGTCGGGTCCTTGGGCCTGCACCAGCCGGCGTCCGGTTCCACCGAGTGCCCGCGGAGCCTCGGCTGTGAATGGATCCCGGCTCCGTACGAGGATCTCGGCGACGGCAACTACGGCAACCACGACCTCGCCGACCGGCCGAGGAGCCAGCGGATCCGCTACATCGTCATCCACGACACCGAGGGCTCCTACGCCGGGACGCTCAACCTCGTGCAGGACCCCACGTACGTGAGCTGGCAGTACACCCTGCGAGCCAGCGACGGTCACATCGCCCAACACGTCAAGGCGAAGGACGTGGCCTGGCACGCGGGCAACTGGTATGTCAACGCCAAGTCGATCGGCCTGGAGCACGAGGGATACGCCGCGCGTGGCACCTGGTACACCGAGGCGATGTACCGCTCGTCGGCCAAGCTGGTGCGCTACCTCGCCGACCGGCACGACATCCCGCTGGACCGGCAGCACATTCTCGGACACGACGTCGTGCAAGGGATCGCGCCCGCGAACGTCGCCGGCATGCACTGGGACCCGGGACCGTACTGGGACTGGTCGCACTACTTCGACCTGCTCGGCGCGCCCCTCAAGGGGCATGGCGACTCGCGCTCCGGAGCGGTGACGATCAAACCGCGGTTCGCCACGAACAACCCCGGCTTCACCGGTTGTGAGAACAGCCCTGGCCCACCCGGTGAGGGCACGCCTCCGGCGTGTGGCGTGTGGGGCTCGTCCGCGATCATGCTGCACACCGAGCCGAGTGACGACGCTCCCCTGCTGCTCGACGTCGGCAGCAACCCGCCAGACGGCGTCAGCACGATGGACGTCGCGGACATCGGCAGCAGGGTCTCGACCGGACAGCAGTACGCGGTCGCCGAGGTGCGCGGCGACTGGACCGCGATCTGGTACCTCGGCCAGAAGGGCTGGTTCTACAACCCGCGCTGGGCTCCGCGCGCGCTGTGGGCGAAGAAGCTGGTCGCGACGCCGAAGGCAGGCAAGGCGACGATCCCGGTGTTCGGCCGGGCCTACCCCGAACCCGAGGCATATCCGGCCGACGTACCCGTGCAGGCCATCGTGCCGTTGCAGTATTCGTTGCCGGCGGGGCAGGAGTACGTCGTCGGGATGAAGCCCGAGACGGAGTACTACCGGGCCGTGACCTTCGATTCGGCCAACCACCAGGTGATTCGCGGCGAGCTGGACTACTACCAGATCCAGTTCGGGCACCGGATCGCCTACGTGCTGGCCTCCGACGTCGACCTGAGCTGGTCGCGATCCTGACCGAATGTCGTCAACTTTCGCTTGACAAGGCCCGACGGCCAAACAACGCTGTCCACCATGGCTGCCAACGACGTGGACCTGGACCAGATCATCGTCGCCGTCGATGCGGCGCAGGCGAGGGGTGAGCCGCTCGACCGGGTGAGTGCGGCGCGTGCTGCGGCAGAACGCCTGGAAGCCTTCGCTCAGCACCTCGTCGCACACTTCGTCGACGAGGCCCGTCGAGATGGGGCCTCGTGGACCGACATCGGCGCCGCGCTCGGTGTCACCAGGCAGGCCGCCCAGCAACGATTCGTTCCTGTCGACGGCGTGGACGTCGCGGTCGCGACCGACCAGGCGGGAGTTCCGTACACCGCCCGAGCCGCAGCGGCACTGGGTGGTGCGCGCGACCTCGCGGTCGAGCATCATCAACAGTCGGTCGAGGACATCCACCTGCTGCTCGCTCTGCTGGACAACCGTTCGGGTGGAGCGATCGGCGTGGTGAAGAGCCTCGGCCAACGCACGGCCGATGTACGCAAGGCCGCGCGCGCCCACCTCGGCGCGGACGGGCCAAGGCGGTCGGGCAAGAACCCACCGCTTGGCCGCAGTGCGGTGAAGGCCCTCGACGTCGCCGCCCGCGAGTCGCTGCGGATGGGTGGGACCGCGGTCGGGACCGAACACCAGCTGCTCGCGCTGGCCACCGACCCGCAGTCTTCGGCCGGCAGAGCCCTGGCGGAGTCGGGTCTCACCTATCCGAAGGTGCGGGCCCTCGTGGCCAAACAGCCGGTGAAACAAGCGGCGAAGCAACCGGTGAAGCAGGCAAAGCCCGGCGCGTCCGCCTCGAAGCGGTCAGGACGCAAGCGGGCGTAGGAACCTCGCCGGGCATCGTTCGGCTGCCGTCAACCCCGCCTTGCGTCGACTCCGCGTGTCGTCGGCCGTGCGGCGGCGGGTCTACGTCCAGATCTCGGTGACGAACAGCTCGCGCAGCCAACCGGGCACCGCCTCGGCGTAGGGCCTGCGTTCTGCCTCGTCGGCGCCGGACAGCGCACGCTGCCACGCAAGGGCTCGACCGACCTTCGCCAGCTGTGTCGCCGACCGCACGACGTCCAGGAGCTCTGCCCGGCTGTGTGCGCCGGTCCACGGCTCGAGGTAGGCGTCGCGCAACGTGGCTGCCAGCGCGACCGCAGTTTCGTGATCGAGGTCAGCTGTCACGTGCCGGATCACCACCAGCAGGCTGGCAAACGGGTGCGCGATCGACGCGTCTCCCCAGTCGAGGAACGCATAGTCGGGTCCGCTGGCCCCTTCGCGGACGAAAATGTTGCCATCATGGAAGTCGTCGTGCTGCACGGTCGGCGGGATCGACGCGGCGTCGAGTTGCTCTCCCCATCGGGTGACGATGGGGACCAGCGCCTCCAGCCGATGGTGTTCCGCGGCAGACAGTCCGTCGTCAGTGCCTTTGCCGAGCCAGTCGGTGTCGGCGAGGAGTTTGACGTAGAGGTCGGGCATGGCGGCGGGCCGCAGGTCGGGCACGCCGAGCGCAACCAGCTCAGCCGCCCGGGGCGTCACCGTGCGCTGGAGCTCGGCGTACGCGCCGAGGATCCTGGTCCAGTGGTCGGCACTCGTACTGGTTCGGACCAGGCCCCGAAGCGGAGTGCCGGCGTCGGGCAACAGCGACCACGCCCGGTCGAAGTCGAGCGCGAGCGGTGCCGGCACACACGGCGCACCGAACCGTTGCAGAGCGTCCAGCAGGCGAACCTCGTAGGCAGTGCCTGCCCCGTTGGCCTTGAACCAGACCGTGCCACTGTCAGTGCGGATCTTGAGCACCGTCGACCATGGCCGTTGCCGATGCGGTTCGGGCTGCTCAGTCATCCGCAGCCCGTGTTCACCTAGCCGCTCGGCGATCCACTCGTACACGCGGGTGGTCGGTCAGTCGAAGAGATCATCGAGGAACGAGCGCTTGCGCTTCTGGTGATGCGGCCGCCCTTGCCCGTATCCGAAGCCACGGTGGTCATCGTCGTCATCGTCATCGTGACGGCGCCTGGCGTCGTATCCGTGGGCAGGCTGCTCGGTCCGGCGGCTGTCATGCCAGCTGGTCTCGGCGTCGGCGAGGCGTTCGAGCTCGCCGCGGTCGAGGAAGATCCCGCGGCAGTCGCCACACTGGTCGATGGTCACGCCGCTGCGTTCGTACTGGCGCATGGCACCGTGGCATTTCGGGCAGGTCAGTTGACTCATGTAGGGCAACCTAACCCATCGAACCTGAGAAAATCCTTGGCGTTCGCCCTGCGGTGGTTCAGAACAACGTGTGGGCGATGTCGACGATCAGGTCGTCGTCGTCGAGGAACGGTATGAGGCGCCACTTGTCGAACGCCGTGCAAGGGTGGGAGATCCCGAAGCACACCAGGTCGCCGACGCGCAGGCCGGAACGCTCCGGCAGGTCGAGGAAGGCGTGCTGGTCGTTCAGGGAGCTCACCACCACCCCGTCGACGGGTCGGTCTTGTCCATCCGGGCCGAGAACGCGATGGACGAACGGCAGGTCGACGTCGAACGGAAGATCGCGCCGGCCGGCGCAGACCAGGGCGCGTCCCGGCTCGGGTCGCGACACCACGTGCGCCCAGACCTCCAGCGCGGCGCGCAACTCGTACGGGGATCCGCCGGTCGGCAGCGGCGTGGCATCCGCGTAGAGGCCGTCGTCGTGGGTGACGTAGCCACCGCTGCGCAGCACCACCGTCGCCGGCTCGCCGACGAGTTCCTGTGCCACCACGTCGAAGTAGGTGCTGCCACCGGCGGACAGGAGGAGGCCGTCGGCCGGATCGACCAGGCCGTCGGCCACCAGCCGCAGGCCGAGCTCACGGATCTGCCGGCAGAAGGCCGCCACCTCTGCCAGGTCGTCCTCGGAGCGCCCGTGGCCGAGCACGCCCTCGTAGCCGGTGGCGCCGACCACCTTGAGTGTGCTCGTCGCCTGTGCGGCGCGGGCGACGTCCAGTACGGACTCGATGGTCCGGGCCCCGGTGCGGCGCCCCGGTATGCCGAGCTCGACGAGTACGGGGAGCCGGCGCGTCAGCCCGGCACGGGACAGCCCGGCGTCGAGCACTGCGACGGCTTCGACCGAGTCGAGGTAGCCGATCACGGTGAGGTCGGGATCGGCGCTGGTCGCCGCCGCCAGCCACCCGATACCCGCGGGGTCGACGAGCTGGTTGGCCAGGAGCACCCTGCGAACGCCGTTTGCCACAAAGGCTCTGGCCTGGCCGATGGTGGCGGCGGTGATGCCCCAGGCACCCGCGGCCAGCTGACGGCCGGTGATCTCCGGCGACATCGAGGTCTTGCCGTGCGGGGCGAGCTCGACGCCCTGGTCCTTGCACCACGACGCCATCGCGGCGACGTTGCCGGCGAGGGCGGTCTCCCGGATGACCATCAGGGGGAACGTCAGGTCGCCGCCGCGCAAGCTCACCTTGCGCTCGACGACGTCGGACGGCGTCGTCGGTCCGAGCGCGGTGAAGCCCTTCTCGACGGGTTCGATCGGGCGCTGACGGAGGGCGTGCAGGGACTGCTGGAGCGCGCTGTGGTCATAGGCCTGTGTCATGTCAGGGTTCTCCTCGTCGCAGTGCCCGTCCTGGCGCGGCTCCGGTCAGGTTGCCACCGGCGAGCACGGCCTCCCCCGCGACCAGGACGTCGTCCACTCCGGTGGCCAGTTGCCGCGGATCGTCGTAGGTCGCACGGTCGGTGACGGTGGCAGGGTCCACGACCGCGATGTCGGCGACGGCTCCGGCGGCGAGAGTCCCCCGCTGGTGGAGCTGGAACCGCTGCGCGGGATGCCCGGCGAGGTGCCACGCCGCCTGCGCCCAGGTCCAGTCGCCGAGCTCTCGGGTGTGGTGGCCGAGGAACCTGGCGAACGCACCCCAACCCCGAGGGTGCGGGTGGCCGCCAAGGTAGATGGCGTCGGAGCACCCCATCTGCCGGTCGTCGCGGATCATGCCCCGCAGGTCGGTCTCGTCACCGCCCGGAGACGGGACGAGGACACCGACGGCGAGGTCGCTGGCGACCAGCACGTCGCACACCAGGTCGGCGACCGAACGACCCGAACGCGCACTTGCCTCCGCGACGGTGGAACCCTCCGCCCAGCGGAACTCCGCACCTGCCACGTAGCCGAACATCGAGGTCGCGATCGCCGCCTCGACGGAGGGAAACCAGGTGGCGGCCAGGTCGGCGCGTACCTCCGGATCGACCAGCCGCCGCAAGGTCGCCTTGACACCGCCGGCCTGGACCTGCGGAGGAAGGGCCCGCATCGCGAGGATGGTGTTGCCGTACAGGTGCGGGTAGGTGTCGAACGTCACGTCCACACCGTCGGACCGGCAGGCGTCCAGGTGGGCGAGGAGCGGCTCGGCGTGGCCGCGATAGTGCGAGACGTGCACCGGTATCCCGGCCGCGCGGCCGAGGGCTCGGGCCTCGGTCATGCCGGGTGCGGCGCCCCGGTCGTAGCTGCGCAGATGGCTGACGTACGGCGCACCGACCGCGGCGGCCGGGGCGCACAGGGCGGTGAGCTCGGCGAGGTCGGCGAACACACCGGGGACGTACTCCAGTCCGGTCGAGATCCCGACCGCTCCCTGGTCGAGCCCTTCGGAGACCAGCTGGACCATGGCGGGGAGCGCCTGCGTCCCCGGTCGGTCGTCGGGTCCGAGGACCTCGTGGCGCACCGTGCCGAGTGGCACCAGGAATGCGACGTTGAGCGCGGTCCGGCGGTCGTAGAAGTCGAGCAGACCGCCGACCGTGCACCCGTCGGCGAGCTCGGCCGGTGGAGGTCCGTCGACCGCGGCGAAGTAGGCGGCCACATAGTCGACGGTGGCGCGCGAGGCGGGGGCGAAGGAGAGCCCGTCCTGACCGAGGATCACCGACGTGATGCCCTGCCGGAGCATGGCTTCCTGCACGGCGTGCTGGGTGTCGGGTCGTCCGAGCACGGCATCGGCGTGGATATGGGTGTCGACGAAGCCAGGCATCACGAGTCGGCCGCGGGCGTCGATCGTCGTGCGCGCCTGTGCCGCGTCCAGGCTTCCGATCTGGGCGATGCGCCCGTCGAGGATCCCGACGTCGGCGACGTAGGTGCGGCCACCGGTGCCGTCGACGACCGTACCCCCGGTCAGCACCGTGTCGTACGCCGTCATTCGAACACCTCTCGCAGGAAGCCGGCGTGGCCTGCCAGGATCCCGCCGTCCACCCGCAGGACCGTGCCGGTGATCCAGGCCGCGTCGTCGGAGGCGAGGAAGGCGATGGCCGCCGCGATGTCGGCGGGCTCGCCGACCCGGCCCAGCGGATAGTGGGCAGCCATCCGTTCGAGCACCCCGGGATCAGTGGCGAGTCGCCGGTTCCAGATGCGCGTACGCACGGTGGCGGGTGCGACGAGGTTGAACCGGAGGCCCTGCCCGCCGTATCGCAGGGCGAGGTTCTGGGTCAGGCTCACCAGCCCGGCCTTGGCGGCTGAGTACGCCTCGTTGCCGAAGCCGGCAAGGCCGTTGACCGATCCCACCATCACGACCGCGCCAGCAGGCGAGGCGAGCAGGTGGGGAAGGGCGGCCTGGATGCACCGGACCGCGCCGTTCAGGGTGGGGTCGACTTCGCGGTGCCAACCGGCGTCGTCGACGTCCTCGAACGCGGTGTCGGTCGCGACGCCGACGTTGGAGACGAGCACGTCGAGTCGGTCGAACCGGTCGACAACCGCGGCGACCGCGGCACGTACGGCCTCCGTTGAGGTGACGTCGCATCCGACCGCGTGCGCTCGCGCGCCGCCGGCCTGCAGCTTCGCCGCCGCGTCGGCGGCGGCGTCTGCGTCGACGTCGGTCACCACGACGCAGCCGCCCTCGGCCGCGATCCGGTCGGCCGTCGCCCGGCCGATGCCGTGCGCCGCTCCCGTGATCAGGGCCACTCGATCCTCGAAACGGCGCATGCCTCCACCCTCCGCGACGCCGCGTGGCGTACTCGGGTGAGGCTATCGATCCGGACCGGAAGTCGCCGCTAGCGGTCCAGCTTCTCGTCGGCGGCAGTGTGGTGCGGCACCTGGTCGGGTTCGGTCTGGCCGAGCCGGCCGGCCTGGTAGTCCTCGAACGCCTGCATGATCTCCTGCTTGGTGTTCATGACGAACGGGCCGTACCTGGCCACCGGTTCACGGATCGGCAGGCCACCGATGAGGAGGACCTCCCAGCCACCTCGCCCGGCGTAGTCCTGCTGGGTGGCCGCACGCATCGTCAGGGCCTCCCCCGGTCCGAAGACAGCCAGCTGGCCCTCGTCGAGCGGACGTTCCTCGGCACCGACCACACCACGTCCGGCCAGTACGTAGACGAGGGCGTTGAAGTCTGCCGGCCACGGCACCACCAGCTCGGAGCCGGCGGCGAGCGTCGCGTGGACGTACGTGATCGGCGTCCAGGTGACCCCGGGTCCCTTGAATCCGGCAAGCTCGCCGGCAATCACGCGAAGCAGGGCACCGCCGTCGCCGCTGGCGACCAGCGTCACGTCGCGGGAACCGATGTCCTGGTAGCGGGGCGGTGTCCACTTGAGCGCGCGCGGGAGATTGACCCACAGCTGGACACCATGGAAGAGCCCACCCTTGGCCACGAACTCCTGCGGCGGCAGCTCCGAGTGCAGGATGCCGCTCCCCGCGGTCATCCACTGGGTGGCACCTTCGGTGAGCAGGCCGCCCCCGCCGGTCGAGTCCTTGTGCTCGAACGTGCCGTCCAGCATGTAGGTGACGGTCTCGAAGCCGCGGTGCGGATGCCACGGTGCGCCCTTGGCCTCACCCGGGCCGTACTCCACCGCTCCCATGTGGTCGAGCAGGAGGAACGGGTCGGCAAGGGACAGATCCATCCCCGGGAACGGTCGCCGGACCACGAAGCCCTCGCCCTCCAGCTGCCGGTGGGCGGTGACGATCTTCGCGACGCCCCGGCGTGGCACCTCCGGAGCCGGTCGATGCAGCCTCGGCAGGGTCAGGGTGTCAGCGGTGACGGCAGGCATGGCCGTGCTCCTCGTGGGAAGGCCCTCGTGGAAGGGCGGGATCGTCCAGGTCAACCGCACTCAGCGGGGTGCTATTCCGTGCCGCCGGTGGTCGGCCCGGGCGCGGGTAGTGTTGCCCGACACCATGAGTTCCGACCGGCCGCCGGACGGCACACCACCGCCGTCTGAGGCGACACTCCAGTGGGCCCGCGAGGTGGTGGGGCCGGGCAGCCTGCTGGCGTCCGTACGCCTGATGAGCGTGCACTCGACCACGCTCCATGCGGTGGACGTGATGGGAGCGACGGGCCTCGTCCACCAGCTGACGTTGCGACGTTTCCACCGGACTGACCGGCTCCGCAACGATCCGTGGTACCTCCCCAGCAACGAGGCGACCGTGCTCGGCCTCCTGGGCAGCACCTACGTGCCGGCACCGCGCCTGGTCGCGGCCGATACCGGACCCACCATGTGTGACATGCCCACCTTGCTCACCACCCGCATTCCGGGCATTCCGCCGCCGGTGTCGAAGGAGCCGGTCGTGTTGGCCGGCCTCGCCGAAACGCTTGCGATGATCCATTCGGTAGACCTTCCGGTGGTCAAGGCACTTCCTCCGTACCGTCCCTACTACGACCCCCATCTCGACGGCCACCGGCGCGCACCGGCATGGTCCCGCCACTCCCGCCTCTGGGAGCGGGTCTTCGGAGTCCTTGCCAGCGGGCCGCCGGTCGCCTCGATGGGATTCATCCACCGCGACTATCACCCAGGACAGACACTGTGGGACGACGGGCGGCTGGTCGGTGTCGTCGACTGGACGACCGGCTGCCTCGGCCCGCGGGGCATCGACCTGGCCCGGATGCGGCTGAACCTCGCGGGCAGGTACGGCGCCGAGGTCGCCGACCAGTTCCTCGCCAGCTACCGCGCGGCCGGCGGGCAGGACGCGCACCACCCGTACTGGGACCTGCTGGACGCCGCCGACGGGATCCTCAACCTGCCGGAACCGACGACCATGCCGACCAGGTTGGAGTACGCCCGGTTCGAGGAGTGGGTCGAGCGGACGGTGGCCTACCTCTGAGCCACCGGCGCAGAACCGCGAATCCCTTGTTGGGAAAGTAGTTTCCCAAGCTTGCGTTGGCCGATTCTTACCTGTCGACGGCGGGTTCCGGTGAACGGCCTTGACGCCCTACAAGCGCGCGACTAGGAACGCTCGCAGTCGTTCCCACGCAGCTCGTTGCCCGGCCCGGGTGTGCCCCGAGGAGTCGAACCATGACGGCGATCCGCAATGTGGTCCTGCTCGGTGCAGCTGCCGTGCTCCTTGCGACGATGATGCCCGTGCAGGCATCCGCTGCGACACCGCTCGTCGTCCCCCGACCCGGCATGGTCCTCACGAAGGACACGACATTCAAGCCTGGCGAGTACGACTTCTCCTCCGGCGAGGGCATCGTCATCGACGCGGACGGCATCCGGGTCGACGGCAACGGCGCGGTCCTGAAGGGCCCGGGCCAGGCCGGCAAGCCCGACAGCTTCGTCGGGACGGGCGTCCATGCTGAGGGCGTGTCCGGCGCGACCCTCACCGGGCTCACGGTGTCGGGCTTCGAACGCGCGTTGCACGTCGAGTCCGGCCGCCGGTGGATTATCCGCGGCAACGACTTCTCGCACAACTACACGGACCCCGACTTCGACTGGGGCGACGGCAGGCTCGCCGGCGCGGTGCTGCTGGAGCACGTACGCGAGTCCGCGATCGTCGACAACACCGCACACGAGAACTGGAACGGTCTCGCGCTGCACTACGCGGATCACAACGTGGTCCGGGACAACGACTTCTCGCACTGTTCCAACGTGTGCCTCAAGATGTGGTCGGCCTCGCGCAACCTGATCGAGGACAACAACTTCAGCTGGGGTATCCGGATCGCACCGGGCGAGACCCACGCCCGCGACTCGACCAGCGCGCTGATCGAGACCGCGTCCGACGACAACCGGATCCTGCGCAACGACTTCACCCACGGCGGCGACGGCGTCTTCCTCCGGCCGCTCAACGGCGTCGTATCGACGGGGAACTACTTCGAGGGCAACGACGCGTCCTTCGCGCACAACAACGCCTGGGAGTCGTGGTCGCCCGGCAACACCTACGTACGCAACAAGGGCAACCACTCGAGCTACGGCTTCTGGCTCGGCAACTCCGACGACACCGTGCTGGTCGGCAACGAGGCCGCGTTCAACGGCCGCGACAACAAGAACGCGCCGGAACCGTTCGGCAATGCCGGCATCGCCGTCGTGAACGGCTCGTCCAGCCACTTCGTGCTCGAGGACAACCACGTGCACGACAACACCTCCGTGGGCGTCGCCATCGGCTACCTCGCCGACTATCCCGCGTACCACTGGGTGATTCAGCGCAACCGGATCCACGACAACGACACGTACGGCATCTACCTGCGGGAGTCGCGCTGGATCACGTTGGGCAGCAACGACATCAGCGGCAACGGCTCGGGCCCGCTGCAGAAGGACACCAACGTCTCCGGGGTGTTCGAGCTGACCGGTCGGCCGAGCGCCCATGCTCCGAAGGCAAGAGCCGCGATGGCTCCCCGGGTCGTGCGCGCGGGCGAGCCGGTGCGGTTCGACGCGTCGCGGTCGAGCGATGCCGACGGCGACCCGCTCAGCTACCGCTGGGAGTTCGGCGACGAAGACGTCGCCACCGACGCGACGGTGACCCACCGGTTCCTCGACCCGGGTTTCCACCGGGTGGGTCTCAGCGTGGACGACGGCGCGCTCGCGGGGATCGACCATCTCGACGTGTACGTGCTCGGTTCGGCCGGCGAGACCGGAACCAACCCGCGGGACGCGCGATCGTGGAGCGCGATCGCCGAAGGCGGCGGGACGGCGACCGTGGCAGCCGACGACGACCGCGGGCTGCTCGGCGACGGTTCGGTGCGGTTCGCCGGTGACGCCTCGAGCGTGGTCTGGCGCTATGTTCCACGCCGGGCCCTCGACGCGTCGGCTGCCGAGCAGTTGGAGTTCTGGCTCGCGTTCGAGCAGGAGATCCGGGACGGGTTCGAGGGCAACCAGCCGGTGATCCGGCTCGTGCAGGACGCCGGCAACTACGTCGAGTACACCCCGGCGAAGAACTACCTCAGTCCCTGGTCGCTCCCCAACTACGAGGCCCGCGGTGGCTGGCAGCGGGTCGTCGTACCACTGGAGGGCGGTTCGGGCTGGGAACGCGTAGCGACCGGCACTCCCGACCTCGGCGCGATGCGGTCGGTCGAGCTCCGCACCACCGCGAGTGGCGGCCCGTACCGGCTCTGGCTCGACGCGCTGTCGTTCTCGAAGGCGCCCGCCACCGCGGACGTCGCGCCGAATCTGGCGCTCAACGAATCGGCGGAGGGCCATCCGTCGCCGTCCGCGTCGACCGGAGCACCGGCCGACTGGTGGGCGCCGCTGGACGGTCGTACCGACGGACCGGTGTGGTCGACCGTCGGCTCCGGGCACGCCGCGGACTCGTACGAGGTCGACTTCGGCGTGGTGCGGACGCTGGACGAGGTACGCCTGGACATCGCCGATGGCGCGGGTTACGCCGCGCCGGCGAAGCTGGCAGTGGAGTACCTCGCAGGCGCCACGTGGAAGCCGGTCGACAACGCGCGGGCGACCCCTGCCCGGCCTGCGAGCGGCCGGAACGTCGTCGCGTTCGACCCGGTGACGACCGCCGGTATCCGCGTCGTCGTCACCAACCCCTCCGGTGGTGCGGGCGTCGGGCTCGCCGAGCTGGCAGCGGTGTCCGCCGGGAACCTGGCCGGCAACGGCGTCGGCGAGAGCGCGGAGTTCGGGTCCCCCGTCCCGTCCGCCTCGACCGGTGGGGACGACGTGTGGTCACTGGTGGACGGATCCGTACGCCCCGACGGTGGCTGGCGGGCGGGAGCTGGCGACGCCTGGGTCGAGGTCGACCTGATGCGCCCGCGGCCGGTCAACACGCTGACGGTGTACGCCGGAGCGGACGTACCGGCACGAATGCGGGTGCAGTCGTGGACCGGCAGCGACTGGCTGGACGTTGCGAACGTCAGCGCGCGCCCGTCCGAGCCGGCCGAAGGGCGCAACACCCTCGGCTTCAGCACGGTGAAGACGCGCAAGCTGCGGGTGCTGCTCGAACCCCACGCCGACTCGGGTATCGACATCCGGGAGTTGGAGGTGCGCAACACCAACCTGCTCTCCGACGCCTCCGGGCTCGGTCTCACGGTCACCCCAACGGCGTCGTACACCTTCCCTGGCGACACGGTGCTCGGTCCGCTCGACGGGTCGTACGCCAACTCGCCGCGCTGGACGTCGTGGAACTCCAAGAACCCCCAGGACTGGTACGCCGTGCAGTTCGACCGGTCGGTGGTCGCGAGCCGCATCGCGTTGCACTTCTACGACGACCACGGAGGCGTGCAGCCGCCGAAGGACTACGCGATCGAGTACTGGAACGGCTCGGCCTGGCAGCCGGTCACCGAGACCGGCAGGACACCGGAGGCACCGGCAGCGGGTCTCAACGCGGTGGACTTCGAGCCAGTGTCCGCATCGGGGTTCCGGCTGGTCGGCACCAACCAGAACCCGGAGAACTTCGGTGTCTACATCGGGCTCACCGAGCTGGAGCTCTTCGGCTAGGACGTACCGGAGTTGTTCTGCACATAGCCCGACAACTCCTCGACGACCATGGCACGTGCCGTGTCCTCGTCGAGGCCAAGCTGCACGAGTACCTGCGCCGCCAACCCCTGCGGCTCTCGGTAGAGACCCAGGAGCAGGTGCTCGGTTCCGATGTAGTTGTGTCCCAGATCGAGGGCGACCGCGAGCGCGCCGGCGAGAGCGCCCTTCGCCCGGGGCGTCAACGGCAGCTCGCCTTCGACGGACCCGTCCTGGCGTGCCACGAGCCGAAGCACAGCTGCCTCGACGGCATCGGAGCCGACGCCGGCACCGATGAGAACCTGCGCAGCAACGCCCTCAGGTTCGGTGTGCAGGGCGAGCAGGAGGTGTTCTGTGCCGACGTACGAGTGGCCCAACGCGCGCGCCTGCTGAGGCGCGGCATCGAAGGTGCGCCGGGCCCGGATGGTGAAGCGCTCCATGCTCAGCTTGGTGAAGCGTTTGTGGACGGCTTGCTTGGTGACTCCGAGAACGTTGCTGATCTCCGTCCAGGACCGGCCGCTCCCCCGGGCCCGGTCGACGAAATGGCCGAGGACGGCGTCACCGGTCTCGCTGAGGTCGGTCACGATCGCCCGGGCGGTGGCGAGCTGGTCGAGGACGTCGTCGCTCTCAGCGTCCCGGCGCACGGTCTCGATGAGGTCATGAAGGCTGGGTGCTGGTGTCATGTCGTCAACCTTAGGTTGACCCCTGGTCGACGTCAACCCTAGGTTGACCCGACACGCGATCTTGAAACGACGGACAACCGGCCGGCGACCAGGCATACTTCCGCCCGTGCCCGCCACCCCCACGCGCCACTACCCCTTCTTCGACCACGACGGCCCGCTCGCGTTCGCCCACCGGGGCGGGGCCACCTACGGTCCCAACGTCGGCATCGAAAATTCCATGGCCGCCTTCGCCAACGCGGTCGAGCTCGGCTACCGCTACATCGAGACCGACGTCCACGCGACCGCCGATGGCGTCCTCGTCGCCTTCCACGACGACGACCTCGATCGCGTCACCGACCGGACCGGCCGGATCGGGGACCTCCCCTGGTCGGAGGTCTCCAAGGCCCGCATCGGCGGCCGCGAGCCGATCCCCACGCTCGAGGACATCCTCGGCACCTGGCCAGAGGTCCGCGTCAACATAGACGTCAAGGAGGAGAACGCGATCCGCCCACTGGTCGAGGCCGTCGTGAAGACCGACGCGCATGACCGGATCTGCGTCTCGTCGTTCTCCGGCCACCGGATCAGGTCCGTCCGGCGCAAGCTCGGCCCGCGGGTGGCGACCGGTCTCGCTCCCGCCGGCGTAGCCGTTCTCGCGCTTCCCTTTCCCCGGTGGCTGGCAAACCTGCTCGTCTCGGCTGCGCCATGCGTCCAGGTGCCGATCGGTTACCGCGACCTGCGCCTGGTCACACCCGGGTTCGTCGAACGCGCCCACGCACTCGGCAAGCAGGTCCACGTCTGGACCATCGACGACCCCGCACGGATGAACGCACTCCTCGACATCGGTGTCGACGGCCTCATCACCGACCGGATCGACCTCCTCCGGGACGTACTCGTCGCCCGCGACCAGTGGGTGGTCTGACCCGTGTCCGTGCGGGAAGGCGCCGGCGCCGCGGCCTACCCCGACGCGGTTGAACGCCGCCGCGAGCAGCGGGCTTGGTACTTCTACGACTGGGCCAACTCCGCCTACGTCACCACCGTGCTCACGGTGCTGTTCAGCCCCTACCTCGCCTCCGTGGCCGAGACCGACGCGTGCGGGGCTCCGGGCACCCCCGAGCGGCCCTGTGCCGCCGACCTGCACCTGCTCGGCATCCCGGTCTCGCCAGGTTCGCTCCCCCTGTACGTCATCACCGCGACCACGCTGGTGTCGGCGTTCCTGCTGCCGATCGTCGGCGCTCTCACCGACCGGTCCCCCCACAAGAAGGGACTGCTCGCGGGGTTCGCCTGGACCGGTGCAGCGGCCGCGGGCGCGATGGTCTTCGTCGCCGGGACCAACTGGCAGCTCGGTGTCGCCCTGCTGTTCGTCGGCAACGTCTGCCTGGCCTCGTCGATCGTCGTGTACGACGCGATCCTGTGCGACATCGCGACTCCGGACGAGCGCGACAGGGTCTCCTCGCGTGGCTGGGCGCTCGGTTACCTGGGCGGCGGCCTCCTGCTCGTCGTCAACCTCGCCATCGTCCAGGGGCACACGGCCCTCGGCCTGTCGACCACGACCGCGGTCCGGATCAGCCTGTTGTCGGCCGGACTGTGGTGGGCCGGTTTCACCTTTATCCCGTACGTACGCCTTCGCAACCGGCCACCCGTGGCGGTCGTCGCCGAGCGCGGCGGAGTCATGCGGCAGAGCGTCGGACAGCTGATCGTGACCCTGCGCGGGGCGCGCGCATACCCGATGACGCTGCTGTTCCTCGCCGCGTACCTCTTCTTCAACGACGGGGTGCAGACCGTGATCTACGCCTCGTCGATCTACAGCGCGAGCCAGCTCGGCCTCGGGCAGAGCGTGCTCATCGCGACGATCCTGCTCGTCCAGTTCGTGGCCTTCGGTGGAGCGCTGCTGTTCGGCCGGTTTGCGGCACGGTTCGGCAGCCGCCGGACGATCCTGGCGGCCTTGTGGGTCTGGGTGGGCGTCGTCATCGCGGCGTACTTCCTCCCGGCCCGGGAGGTCGCGCCGGTTCTGGCCCTGGGTGTCTTCATCGGTCTGGTTCTGGGCGGCACCCAGGCCCTGTCACGGTCTCTGTACAGCCAGTTCGTTCCCAAGGGGCGGGAGGCGGAGTACTTCAGCCTGTACCAGGCCTGTGAACGCGGCACGAGCTGGCTCGGTACCCTCGTATTCGGGCTGGTCCACCAGCTGACCCACTCCTACCGTCCGGCGATCATCGCGCTGGTGTTCTTCTTCGTGGTGGGCTTCGTCCTACTGTGGCGGGTGGATGTGCGGCGTGCCGTCACCGACGCCGGCAACCAACTGCCCGCCGTCATCTGAATGATCGGGCCACTACAGTGCGACCGGAAGATCACGTTGTCGGACTGTGCGTGGGGCGCTACTAGCAGTCAGCGTCCGCGGGTCGCTGGGATTCGCACAAAGACGTGCGGGGAATCCTGCCCGGGGGCCCAGACGTTAGGCCCATCGAGGCCGCAAAAGCGTGATCTGCCGTCGCCAGGCCACGGCGATCGGCCCCATAACGATGGAGGGGGATGGAACGTATGTCGGAGCGTGCACTACGAGGCTCCAGGCTCGGTGCGGCGAGCTACGAAGATGACCGGGAGATCGCTCCGGCGCCGCGTCAGCTGGTTGGGTACGACTGCCCGCAGTCCCACCACTTCGAACTGCCCCTCGCCGCAGACGCCGAGGTTCCGGCCGTCTGGGAGTGCCCACGCTGTGGCGGCGAGGCTGTCCGGGTCGACAGCGACCGCCCCGAGCCCAAGCACGTCAAGCCGCCGAGGACGCACTGGGACATGTTGCTGGAACGCCGCAGCATCGACGAGCTCGAGGTGCTGCTCTCGGAGCGTCTCGAGCTGCTTCGATCGGGGCAGATCGGCCCAGAACACCTGCACCGTGAGGAGTCCCGCAAGCCGAAGACCCCTCGCCAGCGCCGTAGCGCCTGAGGAGTACGCACGACCGAGCCGCGCCGCCCACACCGGGCGGCGCGGCTCGGTCGTGTCTTGGGGCGAGCCAGTCAGCCCGGTGAGCCAGCCGAGCCAGTCAGCCCGTGAGTCAGCCCAGTCAGTCAACGCGGTCAATCGGCCCGATCGGTCTCAGTCGGTCCGGTCGATGACCTCGCCGTCGATGACGGGTCCACGGGGCGGATGGACCGTTCCCGGACCGCCGAAGCTGTGCCGTTGTACGTGCCTGGTCAGCTGGCGGCCCAGCGCCCAGACCAGAACCCGGCGGGCTACCGGCCGGGTCGCCGGAAGCATGACGAACAGTCCGACCACGTCGGTCAGGAACCCGGGCGTCAGCATGAGTGCACCGCCGACCAGCACCATGCCGGCGTCGAGCACCTCGCGATCAGGCAACCGCCCACTGGCCAGCGCCTCGGTCAACGCACGCCACGTGCGCCGGCCCTCGCGTCGGATCAGCCAGGAGCCGAGGATGCTCACGGCGATCAGGAGCGCGATCGTCCACCACGGGCCGATCACCTGTCCGACCTGAATGATGAGGTAGATCTCTGCGAGTGGAACGGCGATGAACGCCACTATCAGGGCCAGGCGCTTCACGAGATCACCCTCCGCTTTCCCGAGACGAGCTCCCGCACCTGCCGGGACCGGTGCCGCAGTCCCCAGGCGGTGACCCGCAGGAACGACTCCACCACGACATTCCGGTCCATCTTGCTCGCGCCGTACTCGCGCTCCAGGAACACGATCGGAACCTCCGCCACCCGAAAGCCTGCGCGGAAGGCGCGCCATGCCAGGTCTATCTGGAAGCAGTAGCCCTGCGACGCCACGTCGTGGAGGGCCACGCCCTCCAGTGTCGCGCGCCGGAACACCCGAAAGCCAGCCGTCGCGTCTCGGATCGGGAGGCCCAGGGCCAGCCTGGCGTACGCGTTCGCGCCCCGCGAGAGCAGCTGCCGCGACCGCGGCCAGTTCTCGACCCGACCGCCGGGAACCCAGCGTGAGCCGATGACGAGATCTGCCGTACCCGTCGCGTCGAGGAGACTGGGCAGCGCCTCCGGCTTGTGGGAGCCGTCGGCATCCATCTCGCACAAGACGTCGTAGCCCCGCTCGAGTCCCCACCCGAAGCCGTCCAGATAGGCCGTACCGAGCCCGTCCTTGCGTGGTCGGTGCAGCACGTGGACGCGTCCGTCTGACTCAGCCAGTCGGTCGGCGATCCCACCCGTACCGTCCGGGGAGGAGTCGTCGGCAACCAGGACATCCGCGACCGGGACAGCGGCGCGGAGCCGCTTCACGATGCGTTCGAGGTTGTCCGCCTCGTTGTAGGTGGGTACGACCACGAGGATCCGCCCCAGGTCGAGGTACGGCCTCTCGACCGGCTCGGTCATGCCTGTCCCCCGTTCGTGGCATCGACGCTCACCGTGCCGGAGTCCACCGATGCGGTGTCGGTGGCGTCCGCGGCCACCGCGTCTCGCGCACGTGTCCGACGTGCAGATCCCCGCCCGCGAAAGACGGCGACGACCAATGCGCCTAGGCCGACGATAGTCAAGAACCACTCCGGTCCCGGCCCGAGACGCGCGGCAACAGTGGGAGCCGTGCGCAGCGGCACCTCCTCGACGAACACCTGTCGGGTGGCTTCCTTCGACTGCCGGACCACCGTGCCGTCAGGAGCGATGACGCCGCTGATCCCGCTCGGTGACGCGACCAAAGTGGCCTTGCCGTATTCGAGTGACCGCATGCGGGTGATCGCGAACTGCTGCTGCGGCTGCCCGGTGCCGGTGTAGGTCGCGTTGTTGGTCTGGACGACGAGCAACTGGGCAGCCCCGCGGGCGACCTCGCCGACGATCCCGTCGTAGGCGATCTCGAAGCAGATCACCTCTGCGATGTCGTAGCCGGCGATCTTCAACCGCCCCGGCTCCTTGCCGGCGTAGGTGTCGCGTCCGACCATTTGCAGCCGGTCGATGTAGGGCAGCAGGGCCTGCCGGAACGGGATGTACTCCCCGAACGGGACCGGGTGCTGCTTGGTGTAGACGGCGCCGGGCCCGGTCGAGGGGTCCCACACGATTCCGCTCGTCCGCCGGTAGTTGGGACCCGGCCCGTCCAGGACCGCCCCGACCAGGATGGGTACGCCGGCGTCCTGGACGGCCTGTTCGACGGCCTCCCACGTCACCTCGTCGTGAAAGGGGTCGATGTCGGTGGAGTTCTCCGGCCAGACAATGAACTCCGGCGGCGGAACCTTGCCGGCCTCGACCTCACTCATCAGCTGCTGGGTGGCGGCCAGATGGTTACGGGTGACGGTGCGGGCCCGGCCGAGAAACTGCATGCCGCGGGCCGGAACGTTGCCCTGCACGACGGCGACGGTCGCGGCGCCCTGACCATTGGTCGGAAGGGGCACCAGAAGCCCGGCGAGAGCAAGGGCCGCAGCCGCCGCGACGGAACCGACCCTGGTGAGCAGCCGGGCAGGCCGCGCCACGACCGCCCACAACACGAGGTTTCCGACCAGGGCCGCCACGAAGGTCACAAATGCCACGCCACCGAGACTGGCGAGGGGCGCGAACGGCGTGCTGTCGAGGGCGAACGCCAGGCGGCCCCAGGGGAACCCGCCGAGTGGCACCGCCGAGCGGGCGAGCTCGACGCCTACCCAGAGCGCTGACGCCCAGACAGGCCAGCCACGCAGGCGGGTCACCAGTACGAGGCCGGCACCGAGAAGCGCGACGAACGCGGCCTCGATGACCGAGAGGGCCAGCCACGCGTCGGGACCGATCACCCTGGACCACTGCAACAGGAGCAGGAAAAAGGCAAGGCCGAACACCAGGCCTACGAGCAGGCCACCTCGAACGCGCAGGCCCCTACAGGCCAGCGTGAGGGTGCCCGCCGCGACCGGGACCAGCCACGGCCAACTGAACGGTGGAAACGCCAGGGCCAGAGCAAGGCCGGACCCAGCGGCAACGAGCAACCGGATCCACAGGGGCATCCCGAGACGTTGCTGCGTCATGCCCGTGGAGAGGGCCGGGCGCTCGACGACATCGTCCTGCAGCCTCAATGGCACCGTCCTTCTGCGCGATGTCCGGACACGAGGCCGACCGACGGCCGACCTCGGATACCCCGCTCTCCTGGCGCCGACCTGTCCGATCCGCCCACGTGTGGCGAAAGGACGTCGGAGTCGGCGCTGTCAGGACCGTACAACGGCTGGAGGTCTTCGGGGGTGCCCGGGCTGGACCGCGACCTCCGTGGCGCACCAGGTGGCGGGGTGGGTGCGCCTGGTGACGAGGGTGAGACGGCCCGCGCCGGTTGCGAAAAGGACGGTGGTGGCGAAAAGGACGGAACGGCCCGCCTACCCTTCGGACCGACCTGGGACGTGCAGGCTGCGCGCCCGAGGCCGTTGTCTACTGGGCGGCGGACCGCTCCGTGGCCACCCCACCGCACGAGACGTGGTCCCGGGCTGGCGAGTGGCGGAAGAACTGGCTTCGAACTCCTCACGCACACCAACCAGGACGACGACCCGAGCCGAGTTGACCTGCGGTGGACACACAGACGATGACGATCGGGCACCTTGGTGTCAACCGCGACCTGACCTGCGAAAACACAGATATGCGCAGGTCACGGCCATCTCCTGGCCACCCACGCGTTGCCCAGATTTTGTGTGACGGTCGGCGTGTCGTCTCCGGGCGTGTCGACAACATGAGAAGAAGGCGATCTCGAGCACACGGAGCGTATCGCAGCAGTCGATCAACGGGAATGCCTTACGCCGTCGTGATGATCACACCGGCACCCGGTTCAGGCGGGCACCACGACCGTCGCCCGGGCGGTGACCGCGACAATGGGCTCGGCGAGGACGCTGGCGGCGGACTCCCCACGCTTGGGTTCCCCTCGCGCGAGGACGCGTGCCTCGAGCGCGATCTCCCGGCTCCGGGTACCGACCCGAGCAACCGTCGCCACGACCTCGAGGACATCACCGGCCCGCACCGGAGCGCGGAACTGTACATCCGCGTACGACGCGAGCAGGCCCTCGTCGCCGTCGGTACGGATGCAGACCTCGGTGGCGATGTCGCCGAAGAGGGCGAGTACGAATCCACCGGCCACCAGGTTGCCGGCGTAGTGCGCATCGGCGTACGACACGTAGCGGCGGTGGGCGACAGTGAGTCCGAGGCGCTGGTCGGCGGCGCCGGCCGGTTGCGCGGTCATGCGGTCCTTTCCCGTACGTCGAGAGTCTTGCTGGTCACCAGCGCGTGAACGAGGTAGCTGGCCACCTCACCTGGCGTCGTACCCCGCCCGAACACCCGGTCGACGCCGAGCTCGCCCGCCATCGACTCCTGAAAGCGCGGTCCGCCGACGACGAGTAGCGGGCAGTGCTCCTCCTCGTACGCCTCGCGGAACGCGGCGGCCATCTCCTGGGTGGAGCGGATGTGGGCGTCCCGCTGGGTGACGACCTGCGACACGAGTATCGCGTCGGCGTGGTCCTTGCGGGCGCGGGCGACCAGCTCCGGTACGGCGACCTGGGCGCCGAGGTTGACGACCTTGAGCTCCCGGTAGTACTCCAGACCCTTCTCCCCCGCGAAGCCCTTGACGTTCAGGATGGCGTCGATGCCGACTGTGTGGGCGTCGGTACCGATACAGGCGCCGAGGACTACAAGTCGGCGGCGCAGTCCCTTGCGGATCGCGAGGTTCGCCTCCTTGGTGCTCACGAGCGGGTACTCGCGTTCGACCACCTCGACCTTGGACAGGTCGACGAGGTGGCCGACCCTGCCGTAGACGATGAAGAACGTGAAGTCCGGGCCCATTGCCTTGGCATGGACCACCATCGCCGGGTCCAGGCCCATCTTGCTCGACAGCTGGAGTGCCGCACCCTCCGCGCGCCGGTCGTGCGGGACGGGCAGCGTGAAGGACACCTGCACCATGCCGTCACCGGTGGTGTCGCCGTACGGGCGGACGATCGCCGCCCGCTCCTGTCCGCCGGTCCCCCGCTCCTGTCCACCGGTCATGGCGCTGTCTCCTCCAGGATCGCGGCGGCCGGGTTGTAGTAGGCGGGTGACTTCTCGGCCACGCCGTCGAGTCCCTTTCCACCGTCGGACGGCCGGCGCATCAGACCGAAGGTGCCGTCGGCGATGGCGTCGAGTAGACCGCCGCGGTCGTCGCAGATGCGCCCGAGCCGATCGACCGCCTCGTCGAGGACGTGGCGGGCCCGCAGGGCGATGAACCCGTCGGGCGCGGGTCGGAAGTCCTCGTGCAGGTTGCCGCAGGAGTTCAACACGTAGCGCACGTTGCGCAGGGCAAGGTCGCGGTCGGACAACCAGGGGGTGACGACGGCCTCGGTCATCATGCCGACCAGCAGGATCTGCTGACCGGTGAGAACTCCGGCCAGGTTGAAGAACGCATCCAGCAGGTAGCCGCGGAACACGTCGCCGTCCATGTGCCTGGTCGGCGGCATCCACTTCAGCGGCGCCTTCGGGAACAACTCCCTGGCCAGCAAGGCGTGGGCGAGCTCCAGCCGGAACGACTCGGGCCGGGCGGGATCGATCTCGAACGCGTGCCCGAGCCCGAGCTGCCAGTCGGCCAGGCCGGCCTCCTTGCCGAAGTACTCGTTCAGCAACTGGGACACCGTGACGGTATGCGCGGCGTCGACGGCGTCGGCCGTGGTGAGGTAGTTGTCCTCACCGGTGTTGATGATGATGCCGGCACGAGCGTGGACCTGCCGGCTGAACCGCTGGTCGACGAACGTCCGGACCGGGTTGATGTCGCGGAAGAGGATGCCGTACATCGAGTCGTTCAGCATCATGTCGAGTCGTTCGAGCCCCGCCAGCGTGGCGATCTCGGGCATGCAGAGGCCCGAGGCGTAATTGGTGAGCCGGACATACCGGCGGAGCTCCTTGCTCGTCTCGTCGAGCGCCGCCCGCATGAGACGGAAGTTCTCCCGGGTGGCGTAGGTGCCGGCGTACCCCTCCCGGGTCGCGCCCTCTGGAACGAAGTCGAGCAGTGACTGGCCGGTCGACCGGATGACCGCGATGACGTCGGCGCCCTCGCGAGCGGCGGCTTGGGCCTGCGGGATGTCCTCGTAGATGTCGCCGGTCGCCACGATGAGGTAGATCCAGGGCCGCTGCGGCGGATCGCCGAGTCGCTTGACGAGTCGCTCGCGTTCACGGCGGCGGCTGTCGATCCGCCGGATGCCCGCACCGACCGCCCGCCGCGACGCGCGTTCGGCCTTGCGCGCCGCCGGGCCTTCCGGCACTTCGAACCGCACCGATCCGGCGGCAGCCTTCTGCGCCAGGGTGAGCAGGTCGTCGGACTCGCCATGGCCCAGCGCAGCCCATACGGGCAACGCCACACCGTGCTCGAGCCCGACGTCGGCGCGGACCGCGTTGAGCAGGCGGTTGACCCACGGGGTCCCGTCCGGGTCGGCACCCTGGAGGCCGGCCAGGCGCAGGACCGCGCGCTCGACCGACACGGTCGTGTGCGCCTTGGCCATTCGGACGATCGGACGGCCGGCACGTCGGGCCAGCGCCCGGGCGGTACGGACCGTCGCCGGGTCGAGGTCGAGATGCCTGCGAAACACACTCGTGGTCATGGGTGCTCCTCCGAACGCCCGAGCTCGCTGTCGTGGACGGTCCGGCCGGCGACGACCGTCCGAACACATGCGGGAGCCGCGTCACCAGACAGCAGGTCGGGAAGGTCCGGGCCGTCGACGTCCCAGATGGCGAAGGTCGCCTCGGCGCTGGCCCGCAGCCCACCATCGGCCTCCCGGCGCGCCGCGTACCGGCCGGCTGCCGTGTGTGCGGTGAGCGCCTCGGCGACGGTGAGTCGGGCCGCCGGGTTGTGGTGCAGCACCGCCGCCCGGACCCCGCCCCACGGATCGAGCGGAGTCACGGGCGAGTCGGATCCGAGGGCGAGCGGGACCCCCGCGTTTACGAAGGACCGCAACGGGTTGCTCGCGAGGGCGCGCTCGGGGCCGAGGCGCGCGGCGTACATCCCGTCGGGACCTCCCCACGCGGCGTCGAAGGCGGGTTGGCCACTCACGACGACGCCGTACGACGCGATGAGGGCGATGTGCTCGGGTGCGATCAGCTCGACGTGTTCAAGCCGGTGCCTTGCCGCCACCAGCCGCTCGTTGCCGACGAGCTTCTCGGCCAGCCGGAAGCCCTCGGCGACCACAGATGTGGCGGCGTCACCGATGCAGTGGAACCCCGCCTGGAGCCCTTCCCGGGTGCAGGCGGCCAGATGGTCCGCCACCTGCGCCGCGTCCAGATAGAGGTGCCCGGCGTGGCCGTTCCGGTCCACGTATCCCTCACACAGTGCGGCCGTCCGTGAGCCGAAGGCACCGTCCACGCACAGGTCTCCCGCCGCGCCGACACAGCCGAGCGCCAGCGCGTGCTCGACCCCGCCGGTCGAGACATGCTCGCCCCAGTAGCGCACTACGTCGACGCGCGGGCGTTCGGCGGTCAGGTCGTCCAGCAGGGTCAGGTCGTCCGCCGGGTTGACGTGTGGAGCCGCCATCTCGTGTACGCACCCCAGGCCGGCGGCGGCCGCGGCATCGAGCGCGGCGACGATCGCGTCCTTGCGCTGGGACCGGGTCAGCATCGCCTGGCTGGCATCCCGCGCCAGGTGGTGGGCGTCGCGTTCGACCCGGCCGGTGCCGTCCCAACCGGCTGCCGCGCTCAGCCCACCGACCGTCGCTGCCAACGCCCCCGAGATCACCGCGGAATGGACGTCGACCCGGGCGAGGTACACCGCGCGACCCGGAGCGGCCCGGTCGAGCTCCGCCGCCGACGGCGGGCGCGGGTCGGGCCAGGCCGACTCGTCCCAACCGAAGCCGAGGACGACGGCGTCGGCGCACGTGCGTACGTAGGTCGAGAGCGCCTCGAGCACCTGCTGCCGACTGGTGGCTTCGGACAGGTCGAGCCCGGCGAGGCGGAGCCCGGTCTGGGACAAATGGACGTGCGCGTCGACGAACGCGGGCGTCACCAGCCGGCCGCCGAGGTCGACGATCTCGTCGGCCCCGTCGGCGTACGGTGCGAGGCCGATGTCCGGACCGACCCAGGTCAGCGTCCCGCCGTCGACACACATCGCGGTCGCTCCGGAGTCGGTCCCGTCCGCGGTGAGGATCGACCCTCGTTTGAAGATGGTCCGCCGATTCTGGGCCCCTGGATTCTGGGCCCCTGGATATCTGGGCCCCTGGATTCTGGGCCCCTGGATTCTGGGCCCCTGGATTCTGGGGCCCCGGAGTCACGAGCCCTGGGGTGGAGGGGGTCATGGCTCCATCCTGGCCTCGAACAGGGCGCGTACGGCGGGCTCCCGGCGCAGGAGCTCGAAGGCGTACGTCGCGTGACCGGGCACGTAGCCGTTGCCGATCAGCATCGTGACGTCGGCGGCCAGCCCCTCGGCACCCAAAGCGGCCGCACTGAACGACGTGGCCATCGAGAAGAAGATCACCGTGCCCCGGTCGGCGGTCGCCAGGATCGCCCCGCCTTCGCAGCCGGGCGTGTCGACGCAGACCACGGTCACCTCCGCGGGCCCGCCGGCCTTCTCGACCGCCGTCGACAGCGCGACGGGGTCCCTGGCATCGGCGAGTACGACGGCATCGGCAAGACCCGCCGCCTTCAGGGCCTGCGCCTCTCGCTCGACCGGGACGACGCCGATCGTGCGTGCCGCGCCGGCGTGCCGAGCCGCCGCGAGGGCGAGGGACCCGGACTTCCCCGCGGCACCGACGACGCACACCGTCGGGCGGACGTACCCCTCGACGGTCCGGGCCGTGAGCGCGGGTGCACCGCATACGTCCATCACCGCGAGCGCGAGTCCGGTGGGGAGGTCGCCGGGGAGCTTGGCCGCGATCGAACGCCCGAACAGGATCGCGTAGCCCGTGCATGGCACCTGTTCGCTCAGCCCGTCCCATCCGGTGAGGCCGTCCTCGATCACCAGCGGGGTCAGCGTCAGGGAGACCAGGGTCGCGATCCGGTCGCCAGCTGCCAGGTCAAGCTGTGCGGCCGGTCCCACCTCCTCGACCGTGCCCACCAGCATCCCGCCGGAGCCGGTCGCGGGATTCTGCATCTTTCCCCGGGTGCGGATGATCTCCAGGACCGCCTGGCGGACCGCCTCGCCGGTGCCGAGGGACTCCCGGAGCTGCCGGTACGAGGCGGCGTCCAGGTTGAGGCGTTCGACCCGAATTCGTACCTCGTCCGGCCAGAGCGCACGTCGGGTGTCGAGACGGGTCGCTCCCTGCGGCAGGGCGCCCACGGGCTCGAGCACGCGGTGCAGGCCAAGCGGGGAGCCGTCCCGGCTGGACGATGTAGCCATGAAACCCCGTCTCGTCGGAGATTCTGTGGACTAGAGTCGAAGACACAGAAGGATTTTCTGTAGTCTACGAGTCTGACCGTATGACATTCGTGAGTTTGCGGGCTAGCTCGGAGGTGTGACCGGTGCCGCTCCTACCCCGGCAGGACCAGCCGTACGACTACCGCTTCCGGGCATTGGTCGAACCCGACTGGACCCGCCTGCCCGGCTGGCGCGACGTCGGCGTCGCCGACTGGGAGTCCGCGCAGTGGCAACGGGCGCACTGCGTGAAGAACGTCCGCCAGCTCCGCGACGTGATGGGCGACCTGCTCGACGACCGGTTCTACGCCGACCTCGAACGCGACCAGGCCCAGCGGGCCACCATGTCGATGCTGTTGCCTCCGCAGATGCTCAACACGATGGTGCCGGGCGAGGTGCCGTCGACCGATGCGTTCTATGCCGACTCTGTACGCAGGTACATGCTGCCGGTGTTCTCCGACCGGCGTACCGACTGGCCGTCGCACCCGCGGGCTGCCCGCGACTCCCTGCACGAGCACGAGATGTGGGTTGCCGAAGGGCTGACGCACCGCTACCCGACGAAGGTGCTCGCGGAGATCCTGCCGACCTGTCCGCAGTACTGCGGGCATTGCACCCGGATGGACCTCGTCGGCAACTCGACGCCCCAGGTCGACAAGTTGAAGTTCACGTTGAAGCCGCAGGGCCGGCTCGACGCGATGCTCGACTACCTTCGGACCCATCCCGGCGTCCGCGACGTGGTTGTCTCCGGCGGCGACGTCGCAAACATGCCGTGGCCGCGGCTGGAGGCGTTCGTCGCGGCCCTGCTCGAGATCGAGAACATCCGCGACATCCGGCTGGCCACGAAGGCACTGATGGGCCTTCCTCAGCACTGGCTTCAGGACGACGTACGCGCCGGCATGGAGAAACTGGCGCGGTTGGCCAATCCGCGTGGGGTGATGATCGCGATCCACACCCACGTCAACGCCGCCCAGTCGATCACCCCGCTCGTGGCCAAGGCTTCGAAGGCGATGCTCGCCACCGGCATCCGCGACGTACGCAACCAGGGCGTGCTCATGCGCGGCGTCAACGACTCGGTGGAGCAGTTGCTCGACCTGTGCTTCGCGTTGCTCGACGGAGCGACGATCACGCCGTACTACTTCTACATGTGCGACATGATCCCGTTCAGCGAGCACTGGAGGGTGTCGGTCCGCGAGGCGAAGGCCCTCCAGCACGGGATCCTCGGCTACCTGCCGGGATTCGCGACGCCACGGATCGTCTGCGACGTGCCCTACGTCGGCAAGCGGTGGGTGCACCAGGTCGCCGAGTACGACGAGACGCTCGGCATCAGCTACTGGAAGAAGAACTACCGCACCGGCATCGAACAGCCCGGCGACGACGCGCTGGAGCGCACGTACGAGTACTACGACCCCATCGACAGCCTTCCGCCGCAGGGTCAGGCCTGGTGGGTCGAGCACGGCGGAGACCACCTCGCCGCGGCCGAGCAGCGCGCGGCGGACTCGAGGGAAGCGTCACAGCGCCAGCTGCTCCTCGACACCCACTGAGCCCGCGGCGTCGCGAGCGCTCGGCCGCCGAGGGCCCCGTGCTGGGGTCACGGACGAGCAAGCAGCCGGCCCATGTCGGGGAACGCGTCGGCATATCCGTGCACCAAATCGTGCGCGGCGCCGACCGAGTCGACCAGCGGATGCAGGGCGAACGCTCTCAGCGCCGCGCCAGCCGAACCGGTCGTGGCGGCCTCGATGGTGAGCCGCTCGACAGCCTTGACCTGCTGCATCAGCCCGAGCTGGTGCAGGTCGGGCGGCGCGGTGGCGAGCGGGTGCGCGCCATCGGCATCGACAAGGCACGGAACCTCCACCACGGCGTCGGCGTCGAGCCCGGCGATGGTGGTGCCGTTGCGTACGTCGAGGATGATCGTCGACTCCTCACCTCGGGCGATCGCCGCCATCACGGCGAGTGCGACCCTCTCGTAGCCGGCCTCGGTGCGGACCTCAGGTCGGTCGTCCAGGTCGGGTTCCGGCGCCTCGTGCGGTCTGCCCTTGGCCTCGGCCATGTAGAGCGCAGAGCGTTCGGCGACCGTACTCCGCCAGAGGGCGAGTGCCTGGTCGGGCCGGCGTAGCGCGGCGGCGTAGAAGTCCGCCTGCTGCCGGACCAGGAACTCTCCGCGGGTGGCGGGCTGCTCGCGGATCGACCTGATGGCCTCACGCTGGAAGTAGAAGTAGTAGAGGTACTCGTTCGGGATGGCCCGCAACGCCCGCAGCCACGCGGTTCCGAAGAGCGAGGCCTCCTCGAGAGTGGCGAGGGCGCGTTCGTTGTCCAGCAGGTCCGGGAGCCGGTCGCGGCCGTCCACGACCAGGCGCCGCAGCCAGCCAAGGTGGTTGAGCCCCACGTAGTCGGGCTGCACCCGGGTCGGCTCGAGGTCCAGCGCCGCTGCTGCCCGCGCGACGAGCCCGACCGGGGTGTCGCAGATGCCGATCACCCGGTCGC
This sequence comes from uncultured Actinomycetota bacterium, assembly GCA_963720325.1. GTDB lineage: Bacteria > Actinomycetota > Actinomycetes > Propionibacteriales > Actinopolymorphaceae > Thermasporomyces. The sequence goes on from CAVRFE010000007.1 coordinate 878,029, forward strand.
CGAGGATGCCCTGGAGCGCTTCGGTGACCATGCCGGCCGGGTTGGTGAAGTTGATGACGTACGCCCGGGGCGCCACGGCACGGACCCGCTCGCCGATGCGGAGCATCTCGGGGATGGTGCGGAGTCCGTACGCGATGCCGCCCGGACCCGTGGTCTCCTGGCCGAGCAGCCCAAGCTCCAGGGCGACGCGTTCGTCCCGCACGCGCCCCTCCAGACCGCCGACCCGGATGGCTGTGAAGACGAAGTCGGCGTGCTCGAGCGCACGGTCGAGGTCGGTGGTCACCTCCACCCGCGGCGGTTCGGACCGGGGGAACCCTCCGGCTCGCGCCACGCTGTCAGCCGCCAACTGGTCGAGGACGGAGGAGATGACGGTCAGGCGTTCCGGCGACTCGTCGTGAAGCGACACCGAGTCGACGCGTGGCGTACGAGACTCGCGGAGCAGGGCCGCATAGACGAGCGGGACTCTGAAGCCACCTCCGCCGATGATCGCCAGCCGCATGGAGGGTTCACCCGGCCGGGTCGGTGGTCCCGGTGCCGCTGGCGTTCGACCCCAGTGCGGCCAGCGCGTCGTCGGTGAGCCGGAACACCGTCCACTCGTCCATCGGCTCCGCACCAAGGGAGCGGTAGAACCCGATCGCCGGTGCGTTCCAGTCCAGGACCCACCACTCCAGGCGGGAGTACCCACGGTTGACGCACTCCTGCGCCAGTGCTGTCAACAACGCCTTGCCCAGTCCTGCTCCGCGCTGCGCGGGATCCACGTACAGGTCCTCCAGGTAGATCCCGTGGGTGCCGCGCCAGGTGGAGAAGTTCAGGAACCACAGCGCGCACCCGACGACCGTGCCGTCGACCTCGGCCACGTGCCCGTAGAGCGCGGGTGCGGGGTTGAAAAGCGCGCGGCGCAGGGCGTCCGAGGTGAGCCGGCACTCCCCCGGCGCCGCCCGTTCGTAGCGGGCGAGTTCGTGGACCAGGCCGACGACGGCGTCGAGATCGGCCTCACGGACCCGGCGGATACGAGGATCAGGCATGCCTGACTTCTATCAGGGCCCTGTCCTTGCGCGTTGCACCGCTAGCCATCTACGACGACCTCGGCGGTGAGGTGGCGTCGGTGGTCGACCACCCGTTCGTCGCCGACCAGGCGGACGGGTACGACCAGTCGCGTGTCGGCGCTCGATCCGCACAGACGGAGCTCGAGATTGCCGGGCTCCACGACGCGGTACCCGTGTCGGCCGGTGAACGCCGAGAGGTCGGCGTGGAAACCGAACGTCACCCGCCTGGCCTGCGCGGGCTCGAGGTCGACCCGGGCGTATGCGACGAGCCGCACGACCGGCCGTGTCACCTGCGCGACGGGATCGTGGAGGTACAGCTGGACGACCTCCGTGCCCGCCCGGTCGCCGGAGTTGCGGACGCTGACTGAGACGCTGAGTTGGCCGGCGGTACCGATCTCCACGCTCTCCCTCGGGCGGGCACGCTCGGCCGTCCCGCCCGCGACCTGCAGGTCGTCCCATCCGAACGTCGTGTAGGACAGCCCGTGCCCGAACGGAAAGAGGGGTGTCGGGTCCAGGTTGCTCACCTCGGTCCGGCCGCCGAGCTTCGGAGCGAGGTAGGTGGCCGGCTGCCCACCGGGGCTGCGCGGTACGCCTACCGGAAGCCGGCCCGACGGGTTGACCCGGCCGGAGAGCACCCCGGCCAGAGCTGGACCTCCCTCTTCTCCGGGGAAGAACGTCATGACCGCCGCGGACAGCCGCGCAGCGAAGGAACCGAGCGCGTACGGCCGGCCCGACATCAGCACGAGAACGACCGGAGTGCCGGTCGCGAGCACGGCCTGCAGCAGCTGGCCCTGGATCCCAGGCAGGTCGAGGTCCTCGGCGTCGCAGCCTTCACCGGAGGTCCCGCGCCCGAACAGCCCGGCGCGGTCGCCGAGCACGACTACGCAGACGTCAGCCGCCGCCGCGACCGCAGTTGCCGCGGAGATCCCGGCGGCATCGAGGCTGTCGACGTCGCAGCCCCGGTGGTGCTCGACCGTGGCCGCCGGCAACTCCGCCCGGAGCGACTGCAGGACCGTCGGGATGTCCACTCCGAGCGGTAGTCCCTCGTGTCGACTGCCGACATGCCGTGGGAACGAGTAGCAGCCCAGCGGCGCCATCGCATCGTCGGCCAGCGGGCCAACGACGGCGATGCGGGCGTCGGCGCGAAGTGGCAGGACTCCGTCGTTGGCGAGCAGGACCACGGACTCCTCCGCGAGGGTCCGCGCCAGTGCGCGGGCGTGCGGAGGGTCGAGGTCGATCGCGTCCAGGTCCGCCGGGCTCGGGCACCAGTTCGGGTCGAGCAGGCCGAGCTCGCACTTCTGTCGCAGCACCCGGTGTGCTGCCTGGTCGATGAGTCGCTCCGGGATGGCCCCAGCACGGACAGCGGACAACAGCGGTGGGCCGTAGCAACGGACGGTCGGCAGCTCGACGTCGACGCCGGCTTCCAAGGCGAGGGTCGCCGCCTCCGCCGGCGTGCCGGCGACACCGTGCAGGAGCTGCAGGAACGAGACGCCGAAGTAGTCGGCGACCAGCGTCCCGGTGAACCCCCAGGTCTCCCGCAGCAGACCGGTGAGGAGCGCGGTGTCGGCCGCCGTCGGCAGGCCGTCGAGTTCGGTGTACGAGTGCATCACCGAGCGGGCACCGCCTTCGCGTACGGCCAGCTCGAATGGCGGGAGGAGGACGTCGGCGAGCTCGCGCGGACCGATCGCGGAGGGCGCGAGATTCCGGCCGGCCCGGGATGCCGAGTAACCCACGAAGTGCTTGAGGGTGGCGACGATTCCGGCTGACTCGAGCCCTCGGACGTAGGCGGTGCCGATCGTGGCGACGAGACACGGGTCCTCGCCGATCGTCTCCTCGGTACGTCCCCAACGGGGATCGCGTACGACGTCGAGTACCGGAGCGAGCCCCTGATGGATGCCGACGCTTCGCAGTGCCGCACCAATCTGCGCCGCCATCGCCTCGACCAGACCTGGATCGAAGCTGGCTCCCCATGCCAGCGGCGTGGGATAGATCGTCGCCTGCCAGGTCGTGAAGCCGGTCAGGCATTCCTCGTGCGCGAGGGCAGGAATGCCGAACCGGCCCGCCGCCATGATCTCTGCCTGGGTCCGGGCGAGCGCCTTGGCTCCGACCGCCGGGTCGACCGGAGCCGTGCCGAACGGTCGTGTGAGTTGGCCCAGACCTGAACGGATGAGCGTCGACCAGTCGAGGTCGGGGTCGGCCAGGTCGTGCTGGTGCGGGGCCACGCCCTCGCCCGATGGGTCGACGCCGACCCAGACCCCGTACAGCTGGGCGATCCTCTCCTCGAGCGTCATCCGGGTGAGCAGATCTGCGACGCGTTCGTCGGGCGTGCGCGCCGGATCCTGCCACGGAACCGCCGGTGTCTCGGTCGCCATCGGGCTGCGTCCTCCGTCACGTCGATGCCGCGGGTTCGAAAACTACCGGCATCCTTCCGGAAGCGCTGAGCCAGTGTCGAGCAGGAGGATGCCGAGCCTCGGCCGCCGACGACCGAACAGATCGGCCCTACCCACCGAGGGCGAGATCGGGCCCTACCCACCGAGGGCGAGATCGGGCCCTACCCACCGAGGGCGAGATCGGGCCCTACCCACCGAGGGCGAGATCGGCCCGAAGCGCGTCGTAGGCGGGCTTGGGCGCGAAGTTCTCGTCGAGGAGGTTCGCCGCACCCTGACCCTCGAAGAAGCCCGGAACCCAGGAGTACTTGTCGGTGTATCCCCAGACCGTGAACGACGTGCACCGCTTGGCCAGGAGGCAGCCCTGCATCAACGTGCTGTAGCCCTGCGCCTGTGCCTGCAGCTTGGCCGTGTCGGGCGGCATGATCATCCGTACGTCCGCCTCGGTGACCGCGGTCTCCAGGCCGAGAGCCTCGAAGCGCCGCAGGTTGTCGGCCACTGCCGTGGCGGGCCAGAACCCGAACTGCACGCCGAGATGACCCTGGATGCCCAGGCCGTGGATCGGCACCCGGTCCCGGCGCAGCTGCCGGACCAGCTCGTAGTAGGCGTCGGCCTTCGCGTTGGGGCCTTCGATGTTGTAGTCGTTGATGTAGAGCTTCGCCTTGCGATCCGCCTGGCGTGCCCAGCGGAACACGTCGGCGATGTAGCCCGGACCGAGGTTGTCCAGCCAGATTCCCGCTCGGAGGTTGCCGTTGTCGTCGATGACCTCGTTGGCGACGTCCCACTGGTAGATCCTGCCCTTGAAGTGGGTGACCACCTCGATGACGTGGCGGCGAAGGAGCTGGCGTAGCTCGTCCGGCTGGATGTCACCGCTCGCGACGCCCTCGGTGAGCCAGGTCGGCAACTGGTTGTGCCACAGGAGTGTGTGCCCGCGGACGGCCTGGTTGTTGTGGCGGGCGACGTCCACCAGCCGGTCGGCCGCGGCCCAGTCGTACTCTCCGCGCACCGGCTCCAGGAGCTGCCACTTCATCACGTTCTCGGCGGTGACGCTGTTGAACTCCACGCCGATGCGCTCGCGGTAGGTCTCGTCCACGGCGAACGCGTCCATGTCGACGGCGGTGCCGATCCGGAGCCCTGCACGGTCGGCGAGGTCGCGCAGTGGTCGGTCGTAGTCGCCTGTCGCTGATACTTGGGCGATGGCCGGAGAAAGATGCGGGAGTGAACACAGCAGTGCCGCCGCGACGACTGCGATGGCTCGGACATACGTCACCTTCATCGGGAGTCTCCCAGCAGACGCAGATTTCCGGAAACGTTCCGTAAGATGTCGAGAACGGTAGATCCGCCCCACTACGACGTCAAGGCCCGGTTGCCGGCGCCCGACGACCACGATCGGAAGGAGACGCCCGTGGTCACCGACACTGGATCCCGCGTCACGATCACCGCGATCGCGCGTGAGGCTGGCGTCTCCGTACCCACCGTGTCGAGGGTCGTCAACGGACGGTCCGATGTCTCGCCGCAGACCAGAGAACGTGTCGAGGAACTTCTGCGTCTCCGTGGCTACCGGCGTCGCCAACCCCGACTGCGCGACGACGCGAGCCTGATCGACCTCGTCTTCCACGACCTCGACAGTCCGTGGGCGGTCGAAATCATCCGCGGAGTCGAGGACGTCGCGCACGAGGCGCGGATCGGCATGGTCGTCTCCGCGATCCACGGCCGGACCGAGTCGGCCCAGCAGTGGATGCAGAACGTCCGGGCCCGCGCCACCAACGGCGTCATCCTGGTGACCTCGATTCTCGAAGCTCCTTTGCAGGCAGAACTCGACAGACTCGACGTGCCCACCGTGGTGGTCGACACCGCGGGCGTGCCGCCGCTCGACGTCCCCACCATCGGGGCAACCAACTGGGCCGGCGGGCTCGCCGCCACCGACCACCTGCTCGGGCTTGGCCACCGCCGGATCGGGCTCATCGCCGGGCCGCCCCGGCTGCGGTGCAGCATGGCGCGACTCGACGGCTATCGCGCCGCGCTCGCCGCCGCCGGCGTCGCCGTCGACGACGAGCTGATCTGGCAGGGCGACTTCTACCACCAGTCCGGGTTCGAGGGGGGCACGGCGCTGCTCGAGTCAGACGATCCGCCGACGGCGATCTTCGCGTCCAACGACCAGATGGCGTTCGGCGTCTACGAGGCAGTTCGGCAGCGGGGTGCGCGGGTCGGTGACGACGTGAGCGTCGTCGGCTTCGACGACCTGCCGGAAGCTCGCTGGTCCTCACCGCCGTTGACGACGGTACGCCAGCCGCTGTCCGACATGGGGGTACTCGCCACTCGCACCCTGCTCCGGCTCGCGCGCGGGGAACCGGTCGAGAACCCCCGCATCGAACTCGCCACCGACCTCATGGTGCGCGACAGCACGTCCTCGCCGACGCAGGACTGACTCTCCCGGCGGCTCCACCCCTCGCTGACTCAGACTCGAGCCCTGCACCGGCTCACCGGTTTCGGTTGGCCGGCTGCGGACGGGCCCCCGCGTTCTGGTGTGCCCGATCCCCGTGGTCGCGGTGGGATGTGCTCGGCGGAACCCGGTTTCCACCGCACTCTCAGACAGGGAAGGTCGTGGCGATGAAGCACACACATGGGCGCCGTGCCGTGATGGTCGGCGCCTTGGCCGGCTCGCTCGCGCTCGTCGACGGCATGGCGGCGGGCCCGGCGGGTGCCGGGACGGCGTCCGGACACCCGACGCATGCCGCCCGTGCAGTCCGGGCCTACCGCGCGTTGCAGGAGTTCTTCTACGACGAGCCGACGGGGTTCTATCTCGAGACCTATCCACGCGACGGCGGCAACCCGTGGTCGTACGTATGGCCGTTCTCGCAGGCGATGATCGCCACCCAGGACGTGGCCGGACTGCCTGTCGTGGGTCACCACTACAAGCAGGACGTCAGGGACCGTTTCGCCGCACTCGAGGCGTACTGGAACGCCGGCACCGAGCCTCCCGGCTACGACTCCTATCTGCGGCCGCCACTCGGCCAGGGCGGCGACAAGTTCTATGACGACAACGAGTGGATCGGCCTCTCCCTCCTGCAGCGGCACTACATGGCCGGCCACAAGGGAGACCTGCCCGCGCTGCGTCGGGCGGCCGAGATCTTCGACCTCGTGGTGTTCGGCTGGGACACCGATTCCAGCCACCCGGCCCCCGGTGGCGTCTTCTGGACCCAGGCGCCATGGAGCCAGGACCGCAACACGGTGTCGAACGGGCCAGGTGCCGAACTGGGCCTGCACCTGTACCGCCTCACCCGCAAGAGCTACTACCTCGACTGGGCGAAGCGGATGTACGAGTGGACCCGGACCCACATGCTGGCCCCGAACGGCCTCTACTGGGACCACATCGACCTCGCCGGCACCATCGAGAAGACGCAGTGGTCCTACAACCAGGGCGTGATGATCGGTGCGGGTGTGCTGCTCTACCGCGCGACCGGCCGCCGGACCTACCTCGACCAGGCGCGAGACACGGCACGCAAGGCGCTTGCGTTCTACGCCGAGGACGACCGGTACTTCACCCAGCCGGCCAGGTTCCACGCCATCTTCTTCGCCAACCTGCTGCAGCTCTCCGCCGTCTCACCCGATCCCGCGTACCGCCGGGCCATGGAGGGGTACGCGGACGCGGCGGTCGAGCGGGTGCTGGATGAGGCCACCGGCCTGTACCGGTTCGAGGGCGACGAGCCCGTCACGTTGCTCGAACAATCCGGCATGATCCGGATCGAGGCCATGCTGGGCTGGTCTGCACGCGACTACGCCAAGCTCACCTGACGCCAAGGTGGCCGGCCCGGGCATCCAGTCCTGCTGGATACCCGGGCCGGCCATCGTCGAGCGTGGTCCGCCGGTGTCAGCGAGCGGCGGCCGCGTCGTAGAGCGCCTTCGCCTCAGTGCCGAAGTACGGACCCCACATCACGTTGGGCAGGATGACGTATCCGAAGCTGTTGACGGAGTTCTGGATACCCGCGCCGCTCGCCTCGTCGAAGGACAGGAACCACGGCCCGCCACTCGAACCGCCGGTCATGTCACACGGTAGGCCGTGGTCGTTGCTGCCGAGCGGGTCGTCGATCGTGCTCCCGCTGCAGTAGATGAGTTCCTCACCGTCGTACGGGCTCGCGGCCGGGTAGCCGAACGAGTACATCGCCTGGCCGCGGGCCTGGTTGAACGCGATGCCCTGGCCACCGACCGCGTCGGTCAGGCTCTGCCCACCGCGCGGGGCGACCACCGCGGCGCCGACGTCGTAGTCGAGGTCCTCGCTGGCCTCCCACTGCGGCGTGGTCAGCGTGACCTCGGCCGCCCAGGTCCCATGTGGGCGCTCGCCCTGGTCGTAGCCGGGAACGAACACCCAGTTGGTGTGCCAGCTGCCCTGGTACTTCACGCAGTGGCCGGCCGTGATGACGACGCTCTCGTTCGCGCTGGTGACTGCATCGCCGGAGCAGGAGGCGGGGCTGCCCTGGAAGTCGAAGAACACCCGGCCCGCCGTCGACGTGACCTCTCCCCCGCCGGTCCACGGGCCTCCGAGCTGCGGCAGGGCAAGCGGCAACGTGTCGAGGATCCCGGCGAGCGTCGGCTCGATGACCGACGGCTCGCCCTTGGCGACGTCACCTCCGGATCGGCGGAGCGCAGACCGCTCGAGCAGGCGCTCGACCGGGACCGCTGCGCGCATTCGCTCCACGGTCCAGTACCCCTGTACACGTTCGCGGGCGCTGGTCGTGATCGCCGCGGTCTCGTGCACGGCAACGCCGTCGCCACCCACCCGCGCCGGTGCCGACCCCGTGGCGAACGAGGAGGCGGCAGCCGGTACGAAAAGGCCGGCGGCCGCGAAGGCGACGGCGAGCAGGCCGGTGAGGGTGGCGAGGATCGCTGGTCTGCGTGGAAGTCGTGACATGAAGTCCCCAGTTCTGGCCTGAACCGTCCGCACGAGGGGCGGCTCAGGTCCGGGCCGTCAACGCCGTCCGGCTTGGGCGCGACGTCGGAGTTGCCTGCTTCGAGGTGGGAACCTACCGGTCCGTACGTATTAGTCACCAGATGTTGGCACGTTGTGGCCCGTGTCGCGGCGGACGGAGAGGGTCCGGCGGATCGTGCCGCGCCGGGCGGTCGACGCAGGTGACTACGGCTCGCGGATGACGTCCTGCGGATCCTTGTCCGGACGCAAGCCACGCCAGGTCGGGGTGCGAAAACGGCCGTCCCGCGTCCACTGCGTGAAGGCGACCTCGCCGACCAGCACGGGTTCGACCCAGTGAGCCTGTCGGGCGTCGAGCGCCGGCACCGGTTCGTCGAACGGCGGCGTCGACCGTGCCAGCGGGGAGAGCAGCGCCATCAGCGCGGCGAGCTTGTCCTGACTGAACCCGCTGCCCACTCGGCCGGCGTACAGCAGCCGACCGTCCTCGTAGACACCGCACAGCAGCGACCCGAACGTCCCGGACCGGGATCCCTCCCCGACCCGCCAACCCCCGATGACCACCTCCTGGGTGTGGAAGTGCTTGATCTTGACCCAGGAAACGCTCCGGCGCCCTGCCTCGTACCTCGACTGCAGCCGCTTGGCGACGATGCCCTCCAGGTGCTGGTGGGCACTGGTCGCCAGGGCGGCGGCTCCCATGCCCTCGAAGGCCGGCGGAACCTGCCATCGGGGCCCGGCGAGTCCGAGGTCGTCGAGGGCCGCGCGGCGCTCCGCGTACGGCTGGTCGAGGAGCGAAAAATCGTCGAGATGCAGCAGGTCGAACACGAGGTAGCTGACCGGGGGAAGCCCGCCGGGACTCGGGCGGCGTCTGCTGCGCCCGCCGGTCGTGGCGCCGTGCATCCGCTGCTGCAGCGTCTCGAAGCTGGGCCGCCCGAGCTCGTCGAACGCCACCACCTCGCCGTCGAGGATCGCCTTTCGGCCGGGCATGGTGGCTGCCAGGCCCGACACCTCGGGGTAGATCGCGGTGAAGTCCCGACCTGAACGGCCGTACAGCGCAAACTGTCCGTCGGCGACGTAGGCGACCGACCGGACGCCGTCCCACTTCATCTCGTACGACCAGCGATGCTGGTCGGCGCCCGGCGGCATGGTGCCGGACGTCGCCAGCATCGGCGGGACGTAGGCCAGACCGAGCACGTCGTCCATGGAGGTCACCGTCGCTCGTACGCCCAGACGCCGGTGGACATGCCGAGGAGTCGCAGGGCGTTCCGGTCGCGCAGGCGCAGCGTGGCCGGCAGCGCGGATCTCGGCACGTCGGGAGCCAGCAGGACGATGCGGCCCGAGGGCTTCGTCACCCGGGCCAGCTCGGCGAGCACCGCGCTCAGCCACGTCGCCGGATCGCCGGGCACCTCGTACTGGTGACCGAACGGCAGGTTCGACACGCAGGCGGCCACCGACGCCTCGGGGAGGTCGAGTGCCCGCGCATCTCCTTCGGCTACGTCAGCACCCGCCACGTTGCGCCGGCTCGCGGACACGGCGTCGCGGTCGATGTCTCGGCCCTCCACCTTCCAGCCGGCGGCCTTGGCCTCGGACAGGATCGTGCCGGATCCGCAGCAGGGGTCGAGCAGTAGCGCGCCGCGCGCGTCTCTCGCGAGCCGGTCGGGCCGCCCGGCCAGCGCCACCATCGCGGCGGCGACCGTGGGCCGGAGCGCCCCGGGGCGTTCGGCCGCCCGCCCGCCGTGCTGGCGCATCCGCGCGGTCGTCAGCCGGACGCCGGCGACGAAGCGGCCACGGGTGTACTCGAGGGCCCACAGCTCCAGGTTTGCCGGATCGGCGGGCTTCCACCCCGGCTCGGCCCGGGAGATGGCGTCGTCGAGTGCACGGCGGAGCTGGGTGCGTTGCCAGCTGCGCTCCTGGAGCACCCGCGCGACGACGCGGTAGGAGACGGGCGCGGGGCGGTGACCCCGCCCCTGCCGCCCTGGCTTGGATCGCGCCGGACCGGATTGGCTCTTCCCGGATTGGCCCTGCCACATCCGTACGCTGCTGGTGAGGCGGGCCGGTCGCAGGATCCGCCGTGCGATCCACGCGGGCTGGTCACCTTCGGCCCGAAGCGTACGTCCGACCTCGACGAACGCGTCCTCCACGGTACGGAGTCCGAGGAGTGCATGTTCGCGGCCGGAGTCGACATCGCAGAGGACGACGTCCGCGCGACCGTCGTTCCCGACGTCGGTCACCTTGATCCCGCCAAGTGCGGCGATCTCCCGCTTCACCATCGGGCCGAGTCCTGGGACGGCGAGCACGAACATCCGCCGGCTGGATCCGGTCGACTGGCCGGCGGGCTCGGGATGGGGCGCGCGGGACGGTCGCCGGGATCGCTGTGCGGGCCGTGCCGGTCGGTGCGTCATAGCCCGGCCAGCGTAGTGCGCTCGGCGACGTGCCGGCCTACAGCGCCGGCGGGCGCTGCTCGTACGGCGTGGACAACACGATCAACGAACGCGTCGACACGTTTGCCTTGGCCCGGATCCTGGCCAGCAGCTCTTCCAGTGCACCTGGACTCGCCACCCTGACCTTGAGCAGATAGTTTTCGTCGCCCGCGACGGAGTGGCAGTCCTCGATCTCCGGGACGTCGAACAGCAGGTCGGGCGAGTCGTCGGGTTGGCTGGGGTCGATCGGCTTGATCGAGATGAACGCGGTGAGCGGCAGTCCGAGCGCTTCGTAGTCGACCACGGCGGCGTAGCCCCGGATGGTGCCGCGTTGCTCCAGACGGCGGACGCGCTGGTGCACGGCCGAAGTCGACAGACCGGTCATCTTGCCCAGGTCGGTGTAAGACATCCGGCCGTTGGTGGCCAGCAACCGGACGATCTGCTGGTCGATCTGCTCCACGCCGGTCACGCTACTCCCGTCGGCAAGCCCAGTTCCTCAGCAACGCCCAGTGGTCCCAAGGCCAGGTACGCCCGCACGCAATGCCCGGGATTTCGTCGGCAGACTCAACCGGGCACGACGGTGAGCGCGCGCGGACGGTTGTTGACGGACTCGACGCCCGTCTCGGTGACGATCACGATGTCCTCGATACGGGCGCCGTACCTTCCCTCGAGGTAGATCCCGGGCTCGACGGAGAAGGCCATGCCGGGCTCCAGCACGCATGTGTTGCCGGCAACGATGTAGGGCTCCTCGTGCCCTTCCATGCCGATGCCGTGGCCGGTGCGGTGGATGAACGCGTCGCCGTACCCTCCGTCGGTGATGATGCCGCGGGCCACGGCGTCCACGGACTCCGCCGTGACGCCCGGCCGGACGTGCGCGCTCGCCGCCTCCTGTGCCCGCTGCAGCACCCCGTACCAGCGGTGCACGTCCGCCGGCGGCTCGTCGCCGGCGACGTAGGTGCGCGTCTCGTCCGAGCAGTAGCCGGCAGCGGTCGTGCCGCCGATGTCGACGACCACCGGTTCGCCGCGCTCGATCTCCCGGTCGGAGACGGCGTGGTGCGGGGAGGCACTGTTGGGGCCGCTGCCCACGATCACGAAGTCGACCTGTACGTGTCCCTCGGCAAGGATCGCGTCGTGGATGTCGCGGCCGACCTCGCGTTCGGTGCGCCCCGGTCGCAGCCACTCACCGATCCGGGCGTGTACGCGATCGATGGCCGCTCCCGCGGCCCGTAGCGCATCGATCTCCACGTCCGACTTGCGCATGCGCAGCTCACGCAGGACCTCGCTGGCGAGGGTCTGCTCGGCGTCAGGGAGCGCGATGCGGAAGGCAAGGAGCTTCTCGGCCCACATGTGGTTGTCGACGGCGATGCGGCGGACGCCATCCGGCAGCAGTTTTGCGACCAGTGCGTAGGGATCGTCGGTCTCCTGCCACGGCACGATCTCCAGGTCGAGGGCGGGGACGCCGGAGGCCTCGGCAGCGGGTCGTTCGAGGGCCGGGACGACGAGCGCCGGCTCGCCTTCGGCGGGCAGGACGAGGCACGTCAACCGTTCGAGTCCCTTGGCGTCGTACCCGGTGAGGTAGCGCAGGTCGGCCCCGGGCGACACCAACAGGGCGTCGACACCGGCCGCCGCCGCGGCAGTTCGGGTCCGGTCCAGCCGGCTCAGCAGGTCCTGTGCGGGCAGCAGGTCGGTCACCCGCCCAGCCTATTGGTCAGGCACCCTGCCGGTCGCCCACCGCTCTCCGGCTCGGTGACCCCGGCCGGTGGCGACGGTGGAGGGAGGACGAAAATCGCAGGCATCGAGTTGTCGATCCACCGGCAGCCCACTCGTCATGAAGGCATTCGCGACCAGACGGAGGAGGACGAACGATGCCCAGCTACATGTTTCTGCTGTACGACGAAGAGGTGAACGACGAGGCGGGCTACGAGAGCGCCAGCCCTGAGGACTGGGAGGCGACGATGAAAGCCCATAACCAGTTCACGGAGGACATCATCGCCTCGGGGGCGCAGATTCTCGGCGGCCAGGCGCTGCAGTCCACGACGAAGGCGAAGACCAGGCGCCGTACAGCCTCGGGTGAGTCGATCGTGACGGACGGGCCCTACGCCGAGGTGAAGGAGGCTCTCGGTGGCTTCTACCTCATCGAAGCCGCCGACCTCGACGCAGCACTCGCACTAGCCGAGAAATGCCCCGGATCCACCATCGAGGTGCGCCCCGTCCTCGACACATCTTCGGGCTGACCGCTTGCGTGACAAAGCCTCCTGCACATGCCATAACGCCATGACGGACCGGGCATCCATCATCACCTAGGCGGTATTCCAGGAGGCTTTGTTCAATCACCTGACTGATTGTCTTTTGTCAGGAATAGCGCAGGCCAGCGTGCGCCCTGCATTTCTTCGACGATGGTAAGTTCGGCCTGTCACGCAATTTGGGGCGGTCGTCAATGGTGTTACACATGCATGCCCGGTCAGCCGGCGAAGAGTCCAGCAGCAATGCGGATGGCGGGTCGGCGGACGAAGACCTTGCGCAGACTGTTTTTCGCAAATACTCCGAGCGCGCGCTGAGCCGGCAAGATGCGCGAATTTCCGAACTTCGCGCCATGAGTGCGGCCATGGATATGAAATTGAGTGAAGTGGATAATGCCGCCGCCGACCGGACTGCGATGGGAACCATCGTGACGCACACGCGGGAAATGATCGACCAGAGCCAGGAGAAGATTCGCAACACCTGTTCGTCAGCCGAGCGTTCGGTCAAACGGATAGAGCGTTCGCGTTACCTGATCTCCCTGGCCCAGGGCATGCCGGGCACTACCGCGCGGAGCGCATAGGTCCCCGAGCTGACGCGGGCCTTCGACCTCGACGCGCTGGATGCCTGACCCGTCAGTCGTGCGATGCTTCGGGCCATGGTCAGCCGCAACGACAAACTCCTCCTGCTCGACTCGGCCTCGCTCTACTTCCGCGCGTTCTTCGGCGTGCCCGATACCGTCCGCGCGCCCGACGGCTCACTGGTCAACGCCGTCCGCGGGCTGCTCGACTTCATCTCCCGCCTGGTCCCGACATACTCCGCCACGCACCTGGTGGCGTGCTGGGACGACGACTGGCGACCGGCATGGCGTGTCGAGCTCATCCCCACCTACAAGTCGCACCGGGTGGCGATGGTCGTCCCGTCCGGCACCGACGTCGAGGAGACACCGGACGAGCTCGATGCCCAGGTCCCGGTGATCCGCGAGGTTCTCGAGGCGCTCGGCATCGCGGTGGTCGGCGCGCCCGACTGCGAGGCCGACGACGTGATCGGCACCCTCACCGCCCGGGCGGAAATGCCGGTGGACGTGGTGACCGGTGACCGTGACCTGTTCCAACTCGTCGACGACGCCCGGGCCGTGCGGGTCCTCTACACCGCCAGAGGAGTCGGGCGGCTGGAGATCGTCGACGAAGCCGTCGTCGCCCGCAAGTACGGAATCCCTGGGCGGTCGTACGCAGACTTCGCCGTCCTGCGCGGTGACCCGTCCGACGGTCTGCCGGGGGTGCCAGGTGTCGGCGAGAAGACAGCCGCGTCGCTCCTTTCCACCTACGGCGACCTCGACGCGATCGTGGCAGCGGCCGACGACGACTCGACGGGCATGGCGCCGGGCCTGCGGCTCAAGATCCGGCAGGCGGGCGACTACCTGGCCGCCGCGCGCAAGGTGGTCGAGGTCTCCCCTGACGCCGCGCTCCCGGAGGCAGACCTCACGCTTCCCCGCAAGCCCGTCGACATCGACCGATGGAACGCGCTGGTCGAGCGCTGGGGACTCGGATCGTCCGCCGAACGGGTCGTCGCCGCGCTGGCCAACCCGACCCCTACCGGATGACGTACGCGACTCGCCAACCCCCCGCCGTCCGGGGATCAATCGGGCACTAGGGTCCTGGACGTGAGCGCAGAAGCAGAACACGTCGCCGCGGTCCTTCGTGACCTGGGCGCCAAGGGCACGCCCCAGACGTTCGACACGCAGGTACCGACTGCCGCGGCGGCTGCGGCCGTCCTCGGTTGCGACGTCGGGGCGATCGCCAACAGTCTGGTCTTCGCGGCGGGTGAGATCCCTGTGCTGGTCGTGACGAGCGGTGCGCACCGGGTCGACACAGCCAGGGTCGCGCAGTTGCTCGACCTGCCGCCCCTGCGGCGGGCCACTGCGGAGTTCGTACTCGCCGCCACCGGTCAACCGGTCGGAGGTGTCGCGCCGGTCGCTCACCCCGCACCGGTCCTTACCTTGATCGACACCTGGCTCGACGAGTACGAGGTGGTCTGGGCGGGTGCCGGTGATCACCTGACCATGTTCCCGACGAGCTTCGCGGAACTGCTGCGGCTCACCGGTGGCCGGGCCGCCGACGTCGGCGTTTGACATCCGCCGCTCATGCGGCGTCGGTCGGTGTTCGGTGTGCGTCGGTTGTGGTCAGCTGGCGTCCGATGCCACGGAGGCGTACGCCACGACGCCGCGCCGCAGCGCCTGCACCGCAGCTCTCGCAGTCTGACGGAGTGGACCCGCGCCGGCAGCATCGGCTATCTGGTCGGCCAGGTCGAGGATCTGTTTGACCCAGCGGACGAAGTCCCCGGCCGCCAGACCGGACTCGTCGAGGACCACCCCGAGGGACGCCCCGGACGCCCAGCGGTAGGCAGCCCAGGCAAACCCCAGATCGGGTTCGCGGAGGAAGTCGAGCCGGAAGTCCCCCTCGAGGGCGTCCAGGTCGCCCCAGATGTGGACGAGCGCACCCAGCGCTTCTCGACCAGCGCCACCAGGCAGCTTCGGCGGACCGACGTCATCGGGCGTCCGCGACTCATAGACCAACGCCGACAGGCAGGCGGCCAGCTGGGCCGGCGTCAGGTCGTCCCACGTGCCCTGTCGAAGGCACTCGGCGGCCACGAGGTCGAGCTCGCTGTAGATACGGGCCAGTCGGTCACCCGCCTCGGTCGTACGGTCGTCATCGAGGTACTCCAGTGCGTCCAGGACCTCGCAGACGCGGTCGAACTGCCGGGCGATGGTGTTGGTGCGTTGCTCGACGCGACGTTGCAGTCCCGCGCTCTCGCGCTCGAGCCGGAGGTAGCGCTCGGCCCATCGGGCGTGGTCCTCGCGTTCCGGACAGCCATGGCAGGGGTGTGCCCGCATGGACGCGCGGAGCTCGTGCAGCGCGGCGTCGACGTCGGCCGGCGATCCGCCGCGCCTTCTCCCTGCGTGGCCGTCCTCGGGAGCCTTGTGTCGCAGCGTGGAGGCGAGGTCGCGGCGGTGTTGGGCGTTGCGGGGGTTGAACGAACGCGGCACCCGCATCCGCGCCACGGACTCCACGGGAATCGGGAAGTCGACCAGTGAGAGTTTGCGGACCCGCCGGTCGGCGGTCAGCACGGTCGGGCGTGGTCCGTCGGAACCCGACACGTATCCGGGGTCGAGTACCACGGCCATGCCGGCGCGGCGGCCGGCCGGGACGGCGATGACGTCGCCCGGGCGGAGGCGTCCCAGCGAGTCGACCACCTCGGCGCGCCGGTCGGCGCGGTGTCGGCGGGCGAGCGTGTTCTCGCGGTCCTTGATCGACCTGCGCAGCACCGCGTACTCCATGAAGTCGCCGAGGTGGCACACCATCGCTTCCCGGTAGCCGTCGAGCGCCTCCTCGTTGCGCCGCACCTGGCGGGCGAGTCCGACGACCGCGCGATCGGTCTGAAACTGCGCGAACGACGACTCGAGCAGCTCCCTGGCGCGCTCCCGGCCCACCTGACGGACGAGGTTGACCGCCATGTTGTACGAAGGCCGGAAACTGGACCGCAGCGGGTAGGTACGGGTCGACGCGAGGCCGGCCACGCTGGCCGGTTCCAGGTCGGGCTGCCACAGCACGACTCCGTGGCCCTCGACGTCGATGCCTCGCCGGCCGGCCCGACCGGTCAGCTGGGTGTACTCCCCCGGCGTGACGTCTGCGTGCGCCTGGCCGTTCCACTTGACCAGCCGCTCCAGCACCACGGAGCGGGCCGGCATGTTGATGCCCAACGCGAGCGTCTCGGTGGCGAAGACGAGCTTGACCAGGCCGCGGGCGAAGAGGACCTCGACGCATTCCTTGAACGTGGGAAGCATGCCGGCGTGGTGCGCGGCTACGCCTCGACTAAGGCCGTCCAGCCACTCCGCGTAGCCCAGAATCGCGAGGTCCTCGTCGGGCAGGTCGGCGCAGCGGGCCCCGACGTACGCGCGGATCTCGTCCGCTTCCACCGGGCGGGTGAGCCGGATTCCGGCGTACAGGCACTGCAGGACGGCCGCGTCACATCCCTGCCGGCTGAAGATGAACACGATCGCCGGTAGCAGTGCTTCGGCCTCCAGCTTCTCGGCGACCTGGTACCGCGCCGGCGTGAACGCGACTCGGCTGCCGCCACCGCCACGAACTCCACGTCCACCGCGGCCACGGGTGCGGGTTCGGGGACCACGGTCGTCGCGTCGCGAGTACTTCTGGTGGTCGCGGACGATCCTCGCAAGCTCGGGGTTGACCTGGGCTCTGGCGTCGGGCTTTCCGGTGTCGGCGAACAGGTCGTACATCCGCCGGCCGACCATGACGTGCTGGTACAAGGGCACCGGCCGGCGCTCTTCGACCACGATCTCGGTCTCTCCGCGTACGGTCGAGAGCCATTCGCCGAACTCCTCGGCGTTGGACACCGTCGCCGACAACGACACGAGCTGGACCGACTCGGGCAGGTGGATGATCACCTCCTCCCAGGTCGCGCCGCGGAACGGGTCTGCGAGGTAGTGCACCTCGTCCATGACGACGAACGACAGCCCGGCAAGGGTGGACGAGCCGGCGTACAGCATGTTGCGCAGGACCTCGGTGGTCATGACGACCACCGGCGCCTCACCGTTGATGGTGTTGTCGCCGGTGAGCAGGCCGACTTGCTCCGGGCCGTATCGCGCGCCCAACTCGGCGAACTTCTGGTTGGACAGCGCCTTGATAGGGGTGGTGTAGAAGCACTTGCCGCCGGTGGCAAGGGCGAGGTGGATCGCGAACTCCCCCACCACGGTCTTGCCCGAGCCGGTCGGTGCCGCCACCAGGACGCCTCTGCCGGCTTCGAGAGCCTGACATGCGGTGACCTGGAACGGGTCGAAGTCGAAGGTATAGAGCTGTCGAAACGACCGGAGGTCCTTGCTGTCGGCTTGGAACCGGGCGTACCGCTCCGCCGGGGAGCTCATGCCCCCCAGGCTACGGCCTGTGGTCTCCGCTTCCGGAGCCCGGCCGCCCTCAGCGCGGTGGCGGCGCGAAGACCTGCAGGGCCCCGGGAACACACTCCACGGTCACCGGGAGAGGCGCCACCCGCTCTCCGTCGGCGTACGACGTCAGGTTGGCGGAGCTGACACCGACCTTCTTCGCGCGGTACATCGTCACGGCCGGATGCCCGAGGTGGGTTCCCTTGGCGAGCTTGGGAAAGACCCGCACCAGCTCACGGCGCCGGAGCCCACCCACTACCGCAACGTCGAGCAGACCGTCGGCCGGATCGGCTCCCTCACAGATGCGGAGCCCGCCACCGTAGGAGGACGTGACCCCGACGGCGACCAGCAGCGCGTCGCCGGCCCGCTCCTCCTCGTCCAGTTGCAGGGTGTACCGCTGAGGGCGGAAGGTGCCCAGCTCGATCGCGGCGGCCACGTCGTAGCGCAGCCGCCCGCGTGGCCAGCTCATCCGGGTCACGCGTTCGGCCACTCGCGAGTCGAAGCCCGCGCACAGGACGGTCGCGAACCATGTCGGCTGGCTCTGGCTCCCCTCGCCGATCGAAGACGGGCCGGGTACGACCCGGCCGAGGTCCTGTGCCTTGGTGTAGCCGGCGACCACGATGTCGGCAGCGGCCAGCGGGTCACGGACCGGTATACCGAGACTGCGGGCGAAGTCGTTGCCGGTCCCGGCCGGGATCACGGCCAGCGGGGTCGGGGTCTCCGCAACCGCGCCGAGGGCGAGGTGGATCATGCCGTCGCCGCCGACGACCACGAGCCCGTCGACGCCGCGGGCGGCCGCCCGCCTGGCCAGATCGACGGCCTCGGAGGCGTCCCGGCCGGCTTCCCAGCGGGCGTGCAGCCCCGCTTCGCGGAGTCGATCGGTCACCGGATCTGCGAGCCGGGCGCCACGGCCGCGGCCTGAGGTCGGGTTGACGAGAATGACGATCTCACGGGACACGCCGCGAGCGTAGCGTCACTGCATGGGTGCAGGGGCGAGAGTCTCGGGAAGCGTCATCTGATGGTTGCCGACGATATGTCCCGGCGAGGTTGCGCCGGGTGAGATCGCTGAGCGTGAGATCGTTCGGTCGAGGTGGCTCAGTCGTCGTCGAGACGACCGGCGCGCTCGATCGACTCGATGTCGATGCCCTGCTCCATCAGTCGGTTGCGCCGGCGGCCTTCGATGAACCGCGCGATCAGCTCCGAGATGAAGAACAGCACGCACATCGGAATCGCCAGGAGCAGCATTGTGATCGGGTCGATCGTGGGTGTTGCGACCGCCGCGAACACGAAGATGCAGAAGATGATCGGCGCCCGCCACTTCTTGATCCGCTCCGCGCTGAGCACCCCGACGATGTTGAGCAGGACGACGAAGATGGGGATCAGGAATGCGATGCCGAAGACCAGAAGCACCCGAAGGATGAAGTCGAGGAACTCCTCGATGTTGAGAATGTTCTGGTAGAGGTCGCCTCGCGGGGTGAACCCAAGGAGCACCTCGAGACCCTTTGGCATCACCCAGTAGCCGAGCAGGATGCCGGTTATGAACAGCGGAGCCGCTGTGCCGAGGAAGACCATCGACCATTTGCGCTCGTGGCGGTGCAGACCGGGGACGATGAACGCCCAGATCTGGTAGAGCCACACAGGGCACGACAGCACGACACCCGCGACCAGCGAGATCTTGAGCATCAGCATCAACGGTGTCGCGGCGCCGGGGAAGTTGATCTCGGGTTTGATGCCCTTCTCCGGCGGGAAGCGGCTCGTCGCTTCGTACAACGGTTGGGAGAGGAGATCGAAGAGCTGGTCGTGGAAGTACCACGCCACCGACATGCCGATGAGGAGCGCGACAACGGCTTTGATCAGGCGAGAGCGCAGCTCGCGCAGATGGTCGATGAGCGTCATACGCCCTTCGGGGTCGGGCTCGGGCTTCTGGGATCCCCAGACACGCAACCGACCAAGAGAGAGGCTCACGAAACCCCCAAGATGATCCGCCGCGACTCAACGAGAAGCGGCGGAGTCGGACGCGTCACCGTCCGGTGCGCTCAGAATCCTCGACTGGCTGACCCACGGTCTGGTCGGTGCTGGTGGTGTTGCTCGCGGTGCCGTTGGCCGTGGTCGTGGCGTGGTTGATCGGCTGCGGCGCCTCGGCCTGCTGCTTGTCGTCGTCGCGAACTTCCTTCTTGAAGATCTTCAACGCCTGACCGAGACCCTTGGCGGTCTGCGGCAGCCGGGTCGCGCCGAACAGCAACACGAGAACGACCCCGATGATGATGAGTTCGGTGGGTCCTAGGCCTGCCATGATCTACCTCTCGTCGATGGTTCTCGGTTGATGGTACGCCTTGCCTCCCCCGAACGGCCCGGCCCGGGACTACCGGTGCTGACCGGCCCCGGTCCGCCCCCTGCCGGCCACGACACGGTGCCCGGCAGGCGGGACGCTTCGCCCGGCTGATCGCGGCTCACGGTCGCCTCTCCCGGGCGGGTCGGGAAGCGCCGCGAGGTCGTCGGGCCGTGCGGCTTCGATCTTGTCTGCGGCGGACGCCAGCTCGAGGAGCAGGGCCTTTGCCCGACGCCAGAACCAGAGTCCGAGCAGAGCATAGAAAACCACCGCAAAGACCCCGATACCGCCGAACAACAGCCACCACTTCACCCGCCGCACCCTAGCGGCTCGACCGTAGCGTCGCAGGCCGGGTGCGATCTTCGCCGTGAACGGCGGCCCCGCCGCTGCGCACCCAGACTCGGATCAGGTCGACTCATACGCCTCGAGCGCCTGCATCGCGTCGCCGCGTACGGCATCGGCGAGCTCGGCGGGTTCCACGATGCGCGCAGATCCGCCCAGCCGCAGTGCCAGACGGCGCAGCCAACGCGGGTCGGCGACCCGGAGCTGCACCCGCATCGACCCGTCGGGCGACTCGGCAACGTGCTCGCAGGGGTAGTACTCCGCGACCCAGGCCGCATGCGGATCCAGCTCCAGGGTCGCCAGCGCATCGTCGGGCGAGGGTTGGAACAGCCCGGCGGACAGGTCGCGCGGCCGGGCATCGCGCGGCGGCGAGGCGGCCACGTCGAGCACCGTCGCGGTCGCCACCCGGTCGAGCCGGAACAGCCGCACGTCTTCGGCCCGGTGGCACCAACCCTCCAGGTAGGTCCATCCGTCGGCCAGCACCAGACGCATCGGGTCGACATCTCGGTCGGTCGTCTCGTCACGTGTGGGCACCCAGTAACGCAACTGCAGGCGCCGACCTTGGTCCAGCGCCTCCCGAACCGTCGCCCGGATGGCGGGGTCTTCCCAGGAATCGACCCGGACAGCCACCTTGTCGGCGCCACCTGTCGCCTGGCCGGTGGCCTCCTCGAGCCGGGTGATCACCCGGTCGATCTGCTCCCGCTCGGCGTCCGCACCGGACTCGCGGAGGACCCGGAGGGCGACCAGCAGACCGAGCACCTCGTCGGTGGTCAGCCGCAGCGGCCGAGCCAGGAAGTCGGCGTTGGACACGTGGATGACGCCCTCGCCTTCCACGGTGTCCATGTCGACCTCGATGTAGTCGCCCGGCATCATGCCGGGTAGGCCGCAGAACCAGAGCACGCCGAGGTCGGCGACGAGCTGCTTCTCGCTGATGCCGAAGACCCGTGCGACGTGGGCGACCTTGGCACCCGGATGGGCAAGGAGGTACGGGAGCAGCGCGAGCAGCCGTCGTACCTGCTCCTTCGCACCTCCCGCACCGGAGGAGCGGATGAGACTGCCTGTCACCTCGCCACCTCCACCAGCAGGCCCTTGAGGTGGCGGATCACACCCTCGCGGAGGTCAGGCGGATCGAGCACGACGGCGTCGGAGGCGTAGGCGGCGACCTCCTCGACCAGCGTCATCGGGTCGTGGAACATGACCTCCACAACATCCCAGCCGCTGTCGGCGGCGGCCACCGACGTGGCTCGCCGGCGCAGCCCGTTGCCGGCACCAGAGCGCACTCTGATCCGAGCGACCCGGTTGGGCTCGTCGCGTGGTGACAGCCGGGCCGCCTCGGCGCGGATGTCTACCCCCTCGGGCACGGTGAACGCGTGGGAACGACCGACGAGTCGCACCCCACCTGTCATCCGGGACAGCCGGAACATCCGGGTCGCCGCTCGGTCGCGATCGTGTCCGACGACGTACCAGCGGCCACGCCAGTTGAGGATTCCCCACGGCTCGAGCGTGCGGTGCTGCTGGGCGGTCGTTCCGGGTCGCCGGTAGTCGAACGACACCAACGTACGCGCCTGGACGGCCCGCCACAGCGGCTCGAACGCCGGTTCGCTCGCGGGCAGGCGCGGCTCGAGGGCAGCCAGCGGGGCCGTGTCGGTGTCGAGCCCCTCGGCACCGAGCTTGAGCACGGCGCGTGACGTGGCCTCGGCGAGGCTGGCGTGCTGCCACACCCGTGCGGCGAGACCGAGCACCGCCGCTTCCTGAGCGGTGAACGTCAGGGGCGGCAGCTCGAACTCGCTGCGGCGGATCCGGTAGCCCACCTCGTCGTCGAAGCCGGCCGCGACCGATCCGACCTCGATCGGGATGCCAAGATCGCGAAGCTCCTCCTTGTCACGTTCGAACATCTTCTCGAACGCCTCGGAGGTCTGGTCGCGGTAGTCCTCGACCAGCTGGCGGAGTTTGGCCTTGGGCACGAAGTGGCGCGACACGAGCAGGCAGATCACGAGGTTCATCAGCCGCTCGGATTTGCGGGGCGTCACGCGCTTGCACCCCCTTCGGCACGACCAGTCGACTCGAACACACTAGCGACCACCTCCGCGACGCTACCGCACGCGGTGGGCCAACAGGAGGTGAAATGCCGCCGGGCCGCGGACGTGTCCGAGGCGGTGATCAGCGAGGTGAGATCAGCGCGCGTCCAGGATGTCGATCACGAACACCACCGTGTCGGACTTCTTCACGTCGGTCTGCTCGAGATCACGACCGAACCCCTTGTCGGGCGGGACCACCAGGATGAGTCTGCTGCCGATCGTCTGGCCGACCAGTCCCTCTCGAAGACCAACCACCGTGGTCTGAGCCAACGGAAGGCTCTGTGGGCTGCTGGTCCAGGACGAGACGAAGGGCTTGCCGGTACGCCAGTTGGCGGCTGTGTAGTGGAACGTGACCGTCGACTTCGCGTCGACCTTGGCGCCCTCGCCGCGGATCAGCGGTTCGGCGACCAACTTCTCCGGCGCATCGGTCTTGGGCACGCTGATGTCGGTGGGTGCCTTGGAGGCCTTGTCGAGCTTCACCGTGGGCAGTCCGTCAGGCGGCGTCACGGTCTTGCCCTTGGCCTCCTGCAGCGGCCGGCTCATCAGGTCGAGCACGAAGATCAGGTCGTCGCCCTTCTTGATGCCGGCATCCTTGTTGCCCTGGGCGTAGCCGTCCTGCG
The DNA here is from genome assembly GCA_963720325.1 of uncultured Actinomycetota bacterium. Classification (GTDB taxonomy): domain Bacteria; phylum Actinomycetota; class Actinomycetes; order Propionibacteriales; family Actinopolymorphaceae; genus Thermasporomyces. Next base: position 901,367 of record CAVRFE010000007.1, read on the forward strand.
ACGGGATCGTGATGAGCACGCGGTCACCGACGTTCTTGCCGATCATGCCCTTGAGGAAGCCGGCGATGAGCCCGCCCTCGCGCAGCGCGAACACGGTCGGGCCGCGGCCCTGCTGCCAGGACGTGTCGAACTCCTTGCCGTCTCGGCCGTTGATGCCGACGTAGTTGACGACCACGTTGTCGTTGGCAGCGACCTTCTCGCCCTTGCCCTTGGTCAGCACCTTGGACTCGGTCTTCGTGGTGTTGAACGGCTTGTCGAACGTCACCTTGGGCTTCTTGCCCGGGTTGCCCTCCACACTCACGAGGCTGATCCCCGTGGGTGCGGGATCGGGTGTACCGGAGCCGCAAGCCGACAGCGCGGCGACGAACACAGACGTCAGGACCAGGACCAGCACACGACGCACGGGAGCACCTCAGGGAGCGATGGACTTCAGGGGACGACGGAATCGACAGACAAGCCGAAACCCTAGCCCCTGATTCTGAGTGGCCGTCAAACGCCCCGTGCACCTCGGATCGCGTGTCTGAGGTTCGAGCGTGCGACGGAGGTCGGACGCACCGGATGTCCTGGCGGTCCTACATGCTCTGGATGAGCTTTTCGACCCGTTCGTCGACGCTGCGGAACGGGTCCTTGCAGAGCACCGTGCGCTGCGCCTGGTCGTTGAGCTTGAGGTGTACCCAGTCGACGGTGAAGTCCCTGCGGCGTTCCTGTGCCCGCTTGATGAACTCGCCGCGTAGCCTGGCGCGGGTCGTCTGCGGTGGCACGGACTTCGCCTCGAACACCTCGAGGTCGTTGGTCAGTCGGTTCACCGCACCGCGGCGTTCGAGGAGGTAGTAGAGCCCACGGTCGCGGTGGATGTCGTGATACGCGAGGTCGAGTTGGGCGATCCGCGGACTGTTGAGGGAGAGGTTGTGCTTGGTGCGGTAGCGGGAGATCAGGCGGTATTTGACCACCCAGTCGATCTCTCGGTCGACCAGGGCAAGGTCGCCGGAGTCGACGGCCTTGAGCGTGCGCTCCCACAGGTCGAGGACGCGCGTGACGGTGGGTGTCGAGAGCTCGCGACGCTCGACGAAGTCCCGCGCCTTCGTGAAGTACTCCTCCTGGATCTCCAGCGCGCTGGCTTCGCGACCGTTGGCCAGGCGTACCCGTCGGCGGCCGGTGATGTCGTGCGAAATCTCCCGGATGGCGCGGATCGGATTTTCCAACGTCAGGTCACGCAGGACCAGGCCGGACTCGACCATCCGGAGCACCAGGTCGGTGGCACCGAGCTTCAGCAGTGTCGTCGACTCGCACATGTTCGAGTCGCCGACGATTACGTGGAGGCGCCGGTAGCGCTCGGCATCGGCATGGGGCTCGTCCCGCGTGTTGATGATGGGACGCGACCTGGTGGTGGCGGAGGAGACGCCCTCCCAGATGTGCTCGGCCCGCTGGCTGACCGCGTAGACGGCGCCTCGTGGCGTCTGGAGCACCTTGCCGGCGCCGCACACGATCTGCCGCGAGACGAGGAACGGGATGAGCACGTCAGCCAACCGGGAGAACTCGCCATGGCGGCTCACGAGGTAGTTTTCGTGGCATCCGTAGGAGTTGCCGGCCGAGTCGGTGTTGTTCTTGAAGAGGTAGACATCGCCGGCAATGCCCTCCTCGCGCAAGCGCCTCTCGGCGTCGACGAGAAGGCCTTCGAGGATGCGTTCGCCCGCCTTGTCGTGGGTGACCAGGTCGGTGATGGAATCGCATTCAGGTGTCGCGTACTCGGGGTGGCTGCCGACGTCGAGGTAGAGCCTCGCGCCGTTGCGGAGGAATACGTTGCTGCTGCGTCCCCAGGACACCACCCGCCGGAACAGGTAGCGCGCCACCTCGTCGGGTGAGAGTCGCCGCTGGCCACGAAAGGTGCACGTGACGCCGTATTCGTTCTCGAGGCCAAAGATACGGCGATCCATGGTCACCACACTATGTCGTCGACGCCTTGGTCGCGCCGAGCCGGCGAACTCTGTCTGATCACGATGGTGCCATGGGCTGGGGTCCTGTCGTTCATGATCCACACGGCCGGATTCAGGTCCCGGGCGTGTCGTCAGTGCTGGGAGGTTCGGCTGCCGGCGGTGACGGCGTTGGGCCGGTCTCGACCTTCCCGCCACTGCTCCTCGCGCTGAGCAGCCGGTCGAGCGCGGGTCCGACCAGTCGCCGGAACTTGCGCTTCTGGGACCGCGTGCGGTCGAGCACCGCGACCTCGAGCTGGCTGGCGTCGAGGGTGCGGGTGGCGTCGCCGTCGTGACCGAGCGCGTCGACGGCGAGTGCAAGTGCGCCCGACAGCGACGGTCCCGGCTGGTAGTGCTGCTGGAGGTAGGTTCCGATCTGCTCGGCGGAGCCACCCATGACCGCGTAGCCGTGCTCGTCGGCCACCGAGCCGTCATAGGTCAGCCGGTAGATCTGGTCCCCGGCCTCGGATTCGCCGACCTCGGCGACGAACAGCTCCACCTCGTAGGGCTTCTCGCCGACACTGGAGAAGATGCCGCCGAGGACCTGCGCGTAGAAGTTCGCCAGCCCGCGGGCGGTGACGTCGCGCCGGTCGTAGGAGTAGCCGCGCAGGTCGGCGCTGCGCAGCCCCACGACCCGGAGGTTCTCGAACTCGTTGTAGCGCCCGACCGCGGCGAACACGATCCGGTCGTAGATCTCGCTGATCTTGTGCAGGGCGCGCGAGCGGTTTTCGGCGACCAACACGATGCCGTTGTCGTATTGCAGCACCACGACGCCGCGACCACGGGCGATGTTCTTCCGGGCGAAGTCCGCCCGGTCCTTCATCTGCTGTTCGGGCGAGACGTAGAAAGGCATGGTCATGACGCGTCACCCCGCTCGATCCGCATCGACGCCGCGGGTCCGTCCGGACGCTGCCGCCGACCTTCGATCACCTGCTCGACCTGGCGCTCGACCTCATCGTCGGAGATGCGCGCGAAGCCTTCGTCACTGACCCCCGCGACCAGCGGGAAGATACGTCGCATGACGTCGGGACCGCCGGTCGCGGAGTCGTCGTCGGCTGCGTCGTACAGCGCCTGCAGACAGGCGGCGACCGCCTCCTCGCGGCTCGCGTCGAAGCGGTAGAGCTTCTTGAGGGCACCGCGTGCGAACAGCGAACCCGAACCGATCGAGTGGAAGTCGCGCTCTTCGTAGCGGCCACCGGTGACGTCGTAGGAGAAGATCCGGCCCCTCGTCGTCTCGAGGTCGAACCCGGCGAAGAGCGGTACCGCGGCCAGACCCTGCATGGCCAGGCCGAGGTTGGAGCGCAGCAGCATGCCCAGCTTGTTCGCCTTGCCCTCCATGGACAAGCTGACGCCCTCGAGCTTCTCGTAGTGCTCGAGCTCGACCTGGAACAGCCGGATCAGCTCGGCCCCGATGCCGGCGCTGCCGGCGTAGCCCACCACGGAGTATTCGTCGGCCTGGAAGACCTTCTCGGCATCGCGTACGGCAATGAGGTTGCCGGCGGTCGCCCGCCGATCGCCGGCCATCACGACTCCGCCGTCGTAGGTCGAGGCGACGATCGTGGTGCCGTGCGGCACTTCCTCAGACGCGGTGCCGGACACAGCGAGGTGTCGCGGCAACAGATCCGGGGCGTAGGACTCGAGGAAGTCGGAAAACGACGACGTACCCGGGCTCATCCAGGCGTCGGACAGACGCCCCGCCCCTGGTCGATCGGTGCCCACGCAGCTCCTTCCATACAGCACGCGGCCCGGCTGGGATTGCCGGGTCGTCGGGGGAACCTACCGAGCGCGCACCCGTCAAGGTGCGGGCGCCCTGGCAGCAAAGTTCACGGTTTCCACCGTATCCACGGGCACGAACATTACGGACTATTCGCCACCCTTTTGGACGAAGGACCGGACGAAGTCTTCGGCGTTCTCCTCGAGGACCTCGTCGATCTCGTCGAGGATCGAGTCGACATCCTCGTCGATCTGGTCCTTGCGCTCCTTCGCCGCCTCGTCCTGCTGGACCTCACCGAGGTCCTCGTCGTCGGACACCTTGCGTGTCGTGCGGTGCTGTTGGCCGCCACCTTCTTGCGCCATCGTGACCACCCTCCCCGAGCCGCGACGTCAGGAGCCGCGTTCGCTTGCCTACTTGGACCTTACAAGCGCACGCCGACCTGAGGCAGGTACCCGGCGGACACAGCTTCGATACAGGGCCGGCTCACCCCCCGGTGATGGCCCGGACCAGTTCCTCGGCGGTGCGACAGCGGTCCAACAGATCACCGACGTGGGCACGGGTGCCGCGCATGGGTTCCAGCGTGGGCACCCGTTGAAGGGACTCGTGGCCGGGCAGGTCGAAGATGACCGAGTCCCAGGACGCCGCCGCGACGTGCTCGGCGTACTGCGCCAGGCAGCGCCCCCGGAAGTAGGCACGGGTGTCCTCCGGCGGGTTCAGCACGGCCTGCATGATCTCGTCCTCGGTCAGCAACCGATCCATCCGTCCGCGCTCCACGAACCGCGGGTAGAGCCCGCGTTCGGGCCGCAGGTCGGCGTACTGCAGGTCGATGAGCTGGAGCTTCGGGCTGCTCCACTCCAGGCCGTCGCGGTCGCGGTACTGCTGCAGGACGGACAGCTTCGCCACCCAGTCGAGTTCCCGGTGCAAGGACATGGGGTCGGACTCCAGCCGGGTCAGCACCGACTCCCAGCGATCGAGCACGTCGCGCGTCTGCGGATCGGTGTCGGATCCGGTCCGGTCCTCGACGTACTTGCGGGCGTTCTCGAGGTATTCCATCTGCAGCTGGATCGCGGTGACCTTGCGGCCGGACTTCAGGGTCAGCAGGTGCTTGAGGCTGGGGTCGTGCGAGACCTCGTGCAGCGAGGTCACCGGGTGTTCGAGGGCCAGGTCGGCGGTCAGGAAATCGTCCTCGATCATCGCGAGGACCAGGGCGGTCGTGCCGACCTTCAGGTAGGTCGCGATCTCGGACAGGTTGGCGTCGCCGATGATCACGTGCAGCCGACGGTATTTGTCGGCGTCGGCATGCGGCTCGTCCCGGGTGTTGATGATGGGCCGCTTCAGGGTGGTTTCCAGGCCGACCTCGACCTCGAAGAAGTCGGCCCGCTGGCTGATCTGGAAACCGTGCCGGCTGCCGTCCTGGCCGAGGCCGACCCGGCCCGCGCCGCACACGACCTGGCGGGTGACGAAGAACGGCGTGAGGTTGCGCACGATGTCGGCGAACGCCGTGGAGCGCGCCATCAGGTAGTTCTCGTGGCAGCCGTACGAGGCGCCCTTGTTGTCGGTGTTGTTCTTGTAGAGCAGGATCGAGGTCGACAGGGGTGGCTCGGTGGCGCGTCTCGACGCCTCGAGCATCACCCGCTCACCTGCCTTGTCCCACAGAACGACGTCGTGGGGGTTGGTGACCTCGGGCGAGGAGTATTCCGGATGCGCGTGGTCGACGTAGAGTCGCGCGCCGTTGGTCAGGATGGCGTTGGCCAGGCCGACCTCCTCGTCGGTGAGGGAGCCCTCGTCGGCGAGGTCGCGGGCGAGGTCGAAGCCGCGCGCGTCCCGGAGCGGGTTTTCCTCCTCGAAGTCCCAGCGCGCCCGGCGGGAACGGATCACTTTCCCGGCGTAGGCGTTGACGACCTGGGAGGAGGAGAGCATCGGGTTGACGGTGGGCTGGCCGGCGACCGAGATGCCGTATTCGGTCTCGATGCCCATGACCCGGTGCACACTCATGGATCGAGGCTACCCGCCCACACGGTGCGACCGACGTCGCATCGCCACGCTCGGACGAAGATCGCCTCGCCGCGGTCGGTGCCCGAAGGTGTGGCCGGACGGCGTCGAGCCCGCGCACAGCGTGCGCGGGCCCGACGACGTGCTGGACAGCCTCAGAGGTACTGGCCTGTGTTGGCGACCGTGTCGATCGAGCGGCCCGCTTCGGCCCCTTCCTTCCCCTGGATGAGGGTACGGATGAAGACGATCCGCTCGCCCTTCTTGCCCGAGATCCGCGCCCAGTCGTCGGGGTTGGTCGTGTTGGGCAGGTCTTCGTTCTCCTTGAACTCATCGACGCAGGCCTGCATCAGGTGCTGGATCCGGATCCCCTTCTGCTGGAGCTCGAGGAAGTCCTTGATCGCCATCTTCTTGGCCCGGTTGACGATGTTTTCGATCATGGCGCCGGAGTTGAAGTCCTTGAAGTACAGAACCTCCTTGTCACCGTTGGCGTAGGTGACCTCCAGGAAGCGGTTGTCCTCCAGCTCGGAGTACATCCGCTCCACCGCGCGCTGGATCATGCCCTGGACGCAGGCGTCGGGGTTGCCGCCGAACTCGTTGACGTCGTCGGTGTGCAACGGCAGGGCGGAAATGAGGTACTTGCCGAAGATGTCGCGCGCGGCCTCGGCGTCCGGGCGCTCGATCTTGATCTTGACGTCGAGCCGACCCGGACGCAGGATCGCCGGGTCGATCATGTCCTCGCGGTTGGAGGCGCCGATCACGATGACGTTCTCCAGACCCTCGACGCCGTCGATCTCCGACAGCAGCTGGGGAACGATGGTGTTCTCGACGTCGGACGAAACCCCCGAACCGCGGGTGCGGAACAGCGAGTCCATCTCGTCGAAGAACACGATGACCGGAGTGCCCTCGCTGGCCTTTTCCCGGGCGCGCTGGAACACGAGCCGGATGTGCCGCTCGGTCTCACCGACGTACTTGTTGAGCAGCTCCGGACCCTTGATGTTGAGGAAGTAGCTCTTGCCCTCGGTCTTGGCGTCGCGGAGCGCCACCTGCTTGGCGAGGGAGTTGGCGACGGCCTTGGCGATGAGGGTCTTGCCGCAGCCGGGCGGGCCGTAGAGCAGCACGCCCTTGGGTGCCTTGAGCAGGTGTTCCTTGAACAGGTCGGCATGGAGGTATGGCAGCTCGACGGCATCGCGGATCTGCTCGATCTGGCCGCGGAGCCCGCCGATGTCTTCGTACCTGATGTCGGGGACCTCTTCGAGGATGAGCTCCTCGACTTCGGTCTTGGGGATGCGTTCGTAGACGTAACCCGACCTGGGCTCGAACAGCAGCGAGTCACCGGCCCGGATGGGCGTGTCGCGGAGCGGCTCGGCGAGTCGGGCGATGCGTTCGTCGTCGGTGTGACCGATGACGAGGGCGCGTTCGCCGTCCTCGAGGAGCTCCTTGAGCATGACGACCTCGCCGACCTGCTCGTAGCTCAGCGCGCGCACGACGTTGAAGGACTCGTTGAGCATGACCTCCTGGCCCGGGCGGAGGCGGTCGAGCTCGATGCTCGGGCTCACCGTGACGCGCAGCTTGCGGCCACCGGTGTAGACGTCGACGCTGTCGTCGTCGTTGGAGCTGATGAAGATCCCGAAACTCGCGGGGGGCTGGGCGAGGCGGTCGACCTCTTCCTTCAAGGTGACGATCTGTTCACGTGCCTCGCGCAAGGTCGCGGCCAGTCGTTCGTTCTGAGCCGTGACGTTGGCGAGCATTGCCTGCGATTCGGCGAGCCGCTGCTCGAGCTGGCGGCTCTCCCTCGGCTGTTCCGCGAGGCGGCGCCGAAGAGCGGCGACCTCCTCCTCGAGGTAGGTGATTTGGCTGGCGAGCTCGTCAGACGAGCGCGCCGCACGTCGGTCCTCGTGTGCGGGCACGTCCCTCACCTCCCCAGTCCCTGTCCCAGGGGTCCATGGGCGTCCATGGTCATGTCCCTGTGGTGGCGCCACGCCGAGCCACCACGTGGACTTCCTTGACCCTATATCCGGGTCCGCGACAGGTCATGCCCACAAGGCAGTACGTCACGAACCGATGGCGAATTGTGGCCGTTTTGATCAGACCGGAGCCCTATGTTCATCCTCAAGGCGGAGGTTGGGTCCCGGCGGTCGGGTCCCCCACGGTACTTTCCGCCGTCGGACTTTCCGCGGCCGGTCGGGGCCCGGTGTAGTCCTCGCCGTAGGCACCGGGTGCCGGGCGGCGCCGGCGGCGGGGCAGGGTCACGCCAGGAGCCAGTCGGCGTCCGGTCACGAGGAAGCCGGTGTGTCCGACCATCCGGTGATCGGGTCGGACGGCGAGTCCCTCGACATGCCAGGTACGGACAAGCGTCTCGGAGGCGGCCGGATCGGTGAAACCGCCGTGCGCCCGGAGGGTCTCCACCAGTTGTGCGAGCTGGGTCGTCGTCGCCACATAGCTGCACAGGACTCCACCTGGCCGCAATGCGGAGGCCACCCATGGCACGCACTCCCACGGCGCCAGCATGTCGAGCACGATCCGGTCGACGTGCGGTGTCACCGGTGCCGACCGGATGTCGTCCACCGTGAGCTCCCAGGTCAGCGGACTCTCCCCGAGGAACCGCTCGACGTTGTGCCGGGCGATCGCGGCGAAGTCATCCCGGCGTTCGTACGACGAAACCCGGCCTGCCGGTCCCACGGCCCGCAGGAGCGCGCAGGTGAGCGCACCGGATCCCGCGCCCGCTTCCACCACGTGGGCGCCCGGGTAGATGTCGGCGGCGATCAGGATCTGTGCCGCGTCCTTGGGATAGACCACCGTGGCGCCGCGGGGCATCGAGAGCACGTAGTCGGCGAGCAGGGGACGTAGTGCGAGGTAGGGAACTCCTCCGGTCGAGGTGACGACGACGCCTTCAGGCCGGCCGATCAGCTCGTCCATGACCAGGCCACCGCGGTGCGTGTGGAAGACCTTGCCGGCCTCGAGCGTGACCAGGTGTTTGCGCCCCTTCGGGTCTTCCAGGCGTACCTGGTCACCAACCTGGAGCGGACGCCCCGCGCAGTCCTCCCCCACCGGGTCCGGCCGCTCGGGATGCTCGGGATGCTCAGGTTGCTCTGGATGGAGGGGACGCTCGGAGTCATCGGTCGGTGCGGGCATGGCGGGCAGCCTATGGTCAGGTGCGGGCGAGGGCGGCGTCGACGTCGGCGGTCGACAGCACGCCGAAGATCTTGCCGTCCGGTTCGACCAACAGATATTCGGTCGCGGGCATGCCACCCATGTTGCGAACCAGGTCTTCGCCGCTGAGGTCGACGCTGAGGACCAGGCCCGGCTCGATTCGGCGGGCGACGTCGCCGACCGAGATCCACGGACGGCGCTGCTCCGGGGTCGCGAGCACCGCGGCCTCGCTGACCAGTCCCGTCGGCTTGCCGTCGCCGTCGACCACGACGAGCGAACCGGCGGACGAGTCCTGGGCCCGCCGGATCGCCTCCGACAGCGGAAGCTCCGACGTCACGGGAACGCCGCGCCGGGCCAGGGTCCGCGCGCTCAGGGCGGGGAGCCGCCCCCGGATCCGGGCGGACATCAACGCCTGGCTGGAACCTGCCCACAGGAACATCGCTATGAGCACGCTCCAGACCATGAGCAGCACATTGGGTCGTTGGAATCCGACCAGGTACAGGAGCCAAGGGAGTGCGACCACCAGGGCGGCGACGACTCGTCCGGCCCACCCGGCGACCATCGTGGCGAGGTGTGGCCGCTTGGACAGCGCCCAGACCGCGGCCCGGAGGATGCGGCCGCCGTCGAGAGGCAGCCCGGGCAGCAGGTTGAAGACGCCCACCAGAAGGTTGGCCGAAGCGAGCTGGATGAGCGCGAGGTCGAGCAGCGGCGGACCGCTGACCTGCGTCGCGCCGAGGGCGAACACACCTCCGAGGCCGAGGGAGGTGAGCGGCCCGACCACCGCGACCGCGAACTCCCGCCACGGCGTCTCCGGTTCGCGCTCGATCTCGGAAAGACCGCCGAGGAACTGCAGCGTGATTGCCCGGACGGGCAGACCGAACCTCCGGGCCACGAGCACGTGCGCGATCTCGTGCACCAGGATCGAGGCGTACAACAGCACGGCGAACCCGAAGGCCGCGACGAACAGCCACCGCCCCAGCCCGGGAACCTGCTGGTCGATCCAGTTCATGGAGGCGAACGCGATGACGAGGGCGACGACAACCCAGGAAAGGTTGACATAGACGGGCACGCCGGCCACCCGGGCGATCTGGACCGCGCCGGTGCGGCGCTGCTCCTGCCCACGGCGGTTTGGCCGGCCTTCAGGGTTGGGCCGGTCAGGGTTGGGCCGGTCAGGGTTGGGCCGGTCTGGGTTGGGCCGGTCTGGGCGCTCTGACTGGTCACGGTCGGGCCGGTCAGTGGGTTGGCTCACCGTTCGTCCCCGTTCGTGCTGCCGTGTCGGCACGCATCCGGCGGTATGTCCCGTCGCACTGGAATGAAGCCTCGCCCTTTCGCGTCGTACGCACTCGCTGCTTCGTGCCTGCTCTCACCGCTCGCGGTCTGGTCGTCTCGCGAACGAGCGGATCGCGATCGATGTTCCCGGCCGGGTGGATCGCGTCACCAGGCTCCCGCGGACACGGCCCCGCGGTGCACGGCTGGCGCTCGAGGGGTCGACACCAGCCCGTGCGGCCCACGCTACCGCTCCGATCGCAGTCGCACCGCCGTGGCGTACGGGCCGCCTGTCAGTGCCCTGCCTTACGCTGTCGAACATGATCGCAGCCGAGCCGAGTCCAGGCCCGTCAGCCGGCCCGTCCGCAGGTGTTTCAGCGGATCCGCCGGCCGGCCCCCGCACTGGCCCGGTCGCTCTGCAGGACCGCGCCGACTCTGCCGACCCTGGCGACCCTGCCGACCCACGGTCTCGCGTCGACGCCTTGTCCCCTTCGAGGGCGAGTGACTTCCTGAGCTGCCCGCTGCGCTACCGGTTCCGCGTCATCGACCGGATCCCGGAGCCGCCGAGCGAGCTCGCCGTTCGGGGCACGGTGGTGCACGGCGTTCTGGAGCGCCTCTACGACCTGCCCGCGGCCAGTCGCACCGTCGAGGAGGCTGCCCGGCTGCTCGAACCACAATGGCAGGCGCTGCTCGAAGCCGAGCCGGAGCTCGCCGGCCTCTTCGGCAGCGACGACGGGGGTCCTGATCCGGACCGGCTGGCCGAGTTCTTCGCTGGCGCAAGGGTGCTGCTCGACTCCTACTTCCAGCTGGAGGACCCGACCCGTCTGGAGCCGGCCGAGCGCGAGATGTACGTCGAGTGCGCGCTGGATTCGGGCCTCGTACTGCGTGGATATGTCGACCGACTCGACGAAGCCCCCGACGGTGCGCTTCGCGTTGTCGACTACAAGACGGGCAAGGCGCCGGGCGACGGCTACGAACAGCGGGCGATGTTCCAGATGCGGTTCTATGCCCTGGTGCTGTGGCGGCTGCGCGGCGTCGTGCCTCGGTTGCTGCAACTGGTCTATCTCGGCAGCGGCCATGTGCTGCGCTACGCACCGGACGAGGCAGACCTGCGCGCGACCGAGCGCAAGCTGCACGCGCTGTGGACGGCGATCGAACGGGCCCGCACCACCGGTGAGTGGCGGGCCAGTCCGGGACCTCTGTGTGAGTGGTGCGACCACAAGATCCGCTGTCCGGCCTGGGGCGGTACGCCTCCCCCGCTCCCGGCCACCGACCCCGCCGCGGAGGCGACGAACGGGTCGGAGGCGCCGTCCCCGCACACGTCGGTCGTCGATCTCTAGGCCGGCTCGGTCCGGAGACCGTCGGGCGGGCTCCACCTGCAGGCGGAGCCCCCCGCCCGTGATCTCCGTACGCGGAAGGAGGGGATGGCCGGCCGGGGACCTTACCCTCGAACCGTGCAGCAGCGTGCGGGAGTCTGGCCGTGGATTCGAAACCACCAGATGTGGGTCGATGTCGCGGTCGCCGTCCTCGTCGCCGTCGTCAATGTGGGCGGACTCCGCTACACCAGCTACGGCGGGATGGACTTTCGTGACCCGGACATCCTGAGCGTCGCCCTGAACCTCGCCTGCGCCCTTCCGCTGGCCGTACGCCGGCGTTATCCCGTCGCGGTCGCGCTGACGGTCGGCGCCTCGTACATGGCGCTCGGGTTCCTCGGCTACAGCTCGTTCGGCGGATCGCTGTCACTCGTTCTCGCTCTCTATACCCTCGGCGCCCATGCCGCCGTCCTGCCGGGCCTCGCGATCACCGTGGCCGCAACCGGCGGCTCCATCGTCTATCTGTACGTCAACCGCGGCGCGCTCGCCGCGGCAGGTGCCGCCTTCGACGCCTGGATGGTCGGTTCGCAGGTGCTCGTGTGCGCCGGTACGTGGACCGTCGGGCGTACTCTGCGGGCTCGCCGCCGCTATCTCGCCGAACTCGAGAACCGTGCCGAAAGGCTCGAGCGTACGGCCGCGGCCGAACTGCGAGCCGCACTCGCCGAAGAACGCGCCCGGATGGCGCGGGAACTCCACGATGTCGTTGCCCACCACGTGAGCGTGATGACCGTGCAGGCGGCGGCTGCCCGCCGGATGATCGACCGCGCACCCGAACGAAGTGGTGAGGCCATGAAGGCGGTCGAGGAGACCGGGCGGACCGCCCTGGTCGAGATGCGGCGCATCGTGTCGGCTCTCCGCAGCGCCGACGCAGAGGCGGGCACCGAAGGCGGTGGCACGTCGCCGGGACATCACGACCTCGCCCCGCAGGCCGGTGTCGGCGAGCTGTCGCCACTGCTTGCCCGGGCGCGCGAGGCAGGCCTCGAGGTCGACCTCACCGTCGTTGGTGAGCCGAAGATCCTGCCGACAGGCGTTGACCTGGCCATCTTCAGAGTGGTGCAGGAAGCACTCACCAACACGTTGCGGCATGCGGGTCCGACCCGGGCCGCGGTTCTCCTGCGGTACGAGCGCGACGCCGTGGTGGTGGGCGTGACCGACGACGGCGGCCGGCGGCGGTCTGCTCAACCGGGCCGGGAGGTAGATTCTGACCGCACGGGCCACGGCCTGATCGGCATGCGGGAGCGCGTGACCCTCAACGGCGGCACGCTGCACACCGGACCACGGACCGTCGGCGGATTCGAGGTCATGGCGACACTGCCCGTCGAGGAGGCCAGCAGGTGACCGGCACGTCCGAGCAGACGGCAGACCGGCCGGTCCGGGTCCTGCTGGTCGACGACCAGCCGTTGCTGCGCACCGGATTCAGGATGATCCTCGAGTCCGAGCCCGACATCGCCGTCGTCGGTGAGGCCGGCAACGGGGAGAAGGCCGTCGAGGAGGCGCGGGTCCTGCAACCCGACGTCGTCCTGATGGACATCCGGATGCCCCGGATGGACGGCGTCGAGGCCACCCGGATGATCACCGGGACAAATCGTGCTTCGAGCCTGGTGAAGGTGCTGATCCTGACGACATTCGACCTCGACGAGTACATCGTGGAGGCGCTGCGGGCCGGTGCGTCGGGCTTCCTGCTCAAGGACGTGCCCCCCGACAACCTGGTCGACGCGATCCGCATCGTGGCGCGCGGTGATGCGGTGGTGGCTCCCACCGTGACCCGGCGACTCCTCGACAAGTTCGCCGACGGTCTCACGCTCGGCGCCGGGCGCTCCAACGCGCTTCTCGAGCGGCTCACCGAGCGCGAACAGGGCGTCCTCCGGCTGATGTCTCGTGGCATGTCGAACGCCGAGATCGCCCGCGAGCTGTACGTCTCGGAGACGACGATCAAGACCCACGTGGGCAACGTGCTGGGCAAGCTGGGCTTGCGCGACCGCGTGCAGGCAGTGGTGTTCGCCTACGAGAGCGGCCTGATCCGTCCGGGCGGCGCAAACTAACGTTGCCGCAACGGCGTTGGCGTCGATCAGGACGCCGGCAGGTTCGTCGGGCCCGGCCGTGGCTGGAGGATCAGCACGACCAGTGGCGCGGCGGCGAGCGCACCGGCCAGGAGCGCGAGAACCGAGTACCCGCCACCGGCGAAGATCGCGCCGGCAGACAGGCTCGCGAACGCAGCCGACCCCCAGACGATGCCGTCCACGAGCCCTTGGAGCTGGATACGCGGCTCCTCCGGCAGGTCCCGGCTCAGCAGGCTGCTGCCGCCGACGAAGCACAGGTTCCAGCCGTAGCCCAGGAGAAACAGCGCCAGCGGCAGCCCGGCGTCGTGTGAGGTGGGAGCGGCAACCGCGACGGCAGCAGCGGCGATCAGCACACCTGTGCCGCAGGTGATGGCGGTCCGGCCACCGAACCGGTCGGCGAGCCGGCCCGACAGCGGCGACAGGGCGAACATCCCGACCAGGTGCGCACTGAGCACCCATCCGATGACGTCGAGCCCATGACCGTGCGTGGTGAGCTGAAGCGGAGTCATGGTCATCACCGCGACCATCGAAAGCTGCGCAGCCACCATGGCAGTGAGCGCGAGCCGCACCGCCGGTAGCTGGAGAGCGGCGAGGCCCTCTCGGTACGGGCGCCGCCGGGCGGGAACCTCGGCGGTCGCGACCCGCGGCAGGACGGTGCATCCCACGGCCGCAGCCGCGGTGGCCAGCAGTGCCAGCGCGTACGACCCGGCATACGGCGGAAGCCCGGCCGCGCCAGCGGCTCGTGCTGCCGGCGCGATCAGGCTGGGACCGACGAGTGCGCCGACCGTTCCACCCCAGACCACGATGCTGAGGACGAAGCCCTTACGTTCAGCTGGATAGAGGTCCGCGGCGGCGTAGCGGGCGAGCTGCGCACCACCGTTGCCGATGCCGAGCAGCAGCATGCCGATGACCAGCAGAGGTACCCGGTCGCTGACAACCGCGAACGTCCCGACGAGCGCGCCGGTCGCCGCGACCGAGTAGCCCAGGAGCATCCCGATCCGCCGGCCGCGGTTGCGCATCAAGGTCGCGAGGGTCAACGCCCCCACGGCCGTTCCCATGACGCCGGCCGCATTGGGCACGCCGCTCCATACCGGGTCGGCGCTGTCGGCGGCGATGAGCGGTGCGACTGTGCTCGACGGGACCATGGCGATGTTCATCAGGACGACAGTGCCGAGAAGAGCGCCGGTCCAGCGTCGTCTGGTTCGGTCGACGTTGCCGTGCACCTCGGCCACTAGGTTCGCCCGCCGAAGCGCCAGTGGTGGACTTCGACGTCGGCGTAGAGCCCGCCTCGCCGATAGGGCTCGCTCTCGAGCATGGCATCGACGGCCGAGCGGTCGGGAAACTCCACCAGCATCGCGCTGCCGACCCAGGTCGCCCCGTCGTCGGACAGCAACGGCCCGCGGGCGATGAAATGAGCGGCGTATCCGTCCAGGTAGTCACGGTGCTCCTCGAGCAAGCCGTCGCGGGTCGCGGTCATGCCGGGCTTGCCGTGACCGATGATCAGGAACCTTCTGCTGCCGGTCGAGTCGCCCTCGTACTCCCACATCGTTCGTCCCAGCGCGTTGCGCCAACGCCTGATCATGACCTCACCGAACACGCCGCCGCGGTAGTAGGGCTCGTCGAACGCAAACCTGCGGGCTGCCTCATCATCGGGCAGATCCACGATGTGCATACTGCCGGTGGCTACCTGGCCGTCCGGGGTGAGGGTCGGGCCGCGCGCGATCATCGCGTCGGCGTAGCCGTCCATGAAGGACCAGTGAGCTTCACCGAGTTCCTGTCGAAGTCGCTGCGAACCCGGCTTGTCACGACAGTAGAGGAAGTAGTCCACGCGAGCCGCTCTCCGTTCACGAATGTAGGGGTGTGCGGTGGAACTCCGCACACCATCGGGCCGCCGAGGGCCTCGCGGGGTCACGCACCTGCTCGATCCGCACGGGCCGCAGATCACAGGTCGCGAACGCCTGCACCTCAGCGCGGGTCAATGGCCACGGCGGCGGCTCGATCGGAAAGCTCTCGTCGTACGCGGTCGCGACCACCACGAGCGTGCCGCCGGGGGCGACGAGGTCCCCGACCTGGCGGATGGCGGCGGCTCGCGGCGGATCAGGCATGGACTGGACCGTCAGGCTCTCCACCACCAGGTCGAACGCTCCACGCCACTTCGCCGGCGGGGCGAGCAGGTCGGCGGTGACGTAGCGGACGGGCGAGTGGGGGAAGCGACGGCGTACCTCCTCGATCGCGGCGGCGGAGATGTCGAACGCCACCGTGGCGAATCCCAGCGACGCGATGTGTTCGGCGTCCCAGCCGGGTCCGCATCCAACGATCAGGGCGCGCCGACCCGCACCATCGAGGCCGCGGCTCTCGACCCACTGGGCGAGCAGCGGGTGAGGGGTGCCCCGGTCCCAGGGCACGATCGCCTCGCCGTGCGCCGCGGCGCGATAGAGGCGTTCGAACCAGCCGGTGGGATCGTCGACGGAGAGGGACTCCTGCGCCAGCCGTCGGGCGGCGGCATCGGGGTCGGGTCCGGTCATCGCATGATCCTACGGTGGCGGGCAGGCAAGGTAGCCGGACCCGTTGGCCGGCGCCGCCCTTTCGTCGACCTTCTCGTTTCGCCGACTAACATTGGTGCTACTTCACGGGACTGTTTGTCTTTACGTCACGCGGCAATCTGAGGAACGCGCCATGGGGAAGAAAACGGAATTGAAGGAGAAGGCGGACCTGCTGAAGAAGACCGCCATTCTGCTGGATGACGCCACCAGCCTCGAAAGAGTGCAGGAGATCATCAGAATCACGGCGCGGTCGCTCGTCGGCGCCCAGGGGGCGACATTTGTTCTGCTCGAAGGCGATCAGTGCTATTACGCGGACGAGGATTCGATGAGTCCGTTGTGGAAGGGTCAACGCTTTCCCGTTTCGCACTGTATTAGCGGCTGGGCGATGAAACACCGGAAGACGGTCGTGATCCGCGATATCCGGACGGACGAACGAATACCGCAGTCTGCGTACCAACCGACGTTCGTCCGAAGTCTGGTTCTGGCACCCATGCTGACGCCGGATCCGCTCGGTGCCATCGGTGCCTACTGGGCGCGGGTCCATCAGGCGACCGACCGACAGGTGAGCGACCTGGAGGCTCTCGCGGCCATCGCCGGTCCGTCGGTGGAGAGATTCCCGCACGGCATACCCGACCCCGGCTTCACTCTCTAGCCCGCAGGCTGGCCAGATCGTCGTCTCAGTAGAGGTGACAGGCGACGTCGACCCCGCCGGCCGGCCGCAGGCGCGGATCCTCGCCGGGGTGGAACTCCAGCGCGACACCGCTGTCTTCGGGCTCGAGCCGCCGAACCCCGCGCCACAGCGGCTCGTCGGGATCGCGCTCACGCAGCCGGTCGGTGAGGGCGGTCACGTCCTCGGTGCGGCGGCCGCGACCCGGACTGAGCCGGACCCTGTCGTGTGGTACGTCGAGCTCGCCGAGGTTTCCGATCGTCGCGCGTTCGGCGTCATAGGTCTCCTCGTCCAGGTCGAGCCAGTGCTGTTCGAGGAGTGCGCGCAGGTCCCGGGTTTCCCATCCGCATCTGTCGAACGCCACCGGGCACCGCGGATGGAACGCGCATCCGAGGGGCGGCGCGGCGGCGTCCGGGATCTCGCCACGCGGTAGGTCACGCGGGATCGTTCGGCTCGGGTCTGGTTCGGGGATCGCGCGGAGCAACGCCTTGGTGTACGGGTGCTTCGGATCGGCGAAGATCTCTTCGGTCGGACCGATCTCGACGATGCGCCCGAGGTACATGATGGCGACCTTGGAGCAGAAGAACTTCGCTGTCGCCAGGTCGTGGGTGATGTAGACGTAGGTCAGGTCGAGGTCGCGCTTCAGGCCGAGCATCAGGTCAAGGATCTTCGCGCGTACGCTCATGTCGAGCATCGA
This sequence comes from uncultured Actinomycetota bacterium, assembly GCA_963720325.1. Taxonomy (GTDB): domain Bacteria; phylum Actinomycetota; class Actinomycetes; order Propionibacteriales; family Actinopolymorphaceae; genus Thermasporomyces. The sequence goes on from CAVRFE010000007.1 coordinate 918,799, forward strand.
GATCGGCTCGTCGGCCACGAGCAGCTCCGGGCCGAGAATGATCGCGCGGGCCATCACCGCCCGCTGCTTCTGCCCACCGGACAGGTCGCTCGGATACTTCGTGAGATACCGCTCGACCGGTGCGAGACCAACGCGTTCCAACGCCGCCGCCACCAACGTGCGGCGCTCCTCGCGGCTACCCGCCATCTTGTGGATCTGCAGTGGATGCCCCACCGCGGTCTCGATGTCCATCGACGGGTTGAGTGCGGCGCTGGGGTCCTGGAACACCATCTGCAGGTCACGACGCAGCGGACGTAGCTGGCGTTCGTTCATGACGCCGAGATCGCGCCCACGGTAGAGCACCTGACCGTTCGTCGGCCGCACCAGACCCAGTAGGGCTCGCCCGAGGGTCGTCTTGCCGCTTCCCGACTCCCCCACCAGACCTAGGATCTCGCCGGTGCGCAGCTGGAACGAGACTCCGTCGACGGCCTTGACGACTCCGCCGCCGGTTCCCAGCAGCCGTCCGAGGGAACTGCCACGCAGCGCGTAGTGGACCTCGAGATCGCGTACGTCGAAGAGGACGTCGCCGGCCGGGTCGGTCTGGGCTGGCCCGGCCTGCTCGAGGATCTCCTGCTCAGGCTTCGTCGGCAACGCTGATCTCCTCCCGTACGAGAGGTGCGGTGCCGCCATCCGGCACCTGGTCGGTGGGCCCGTGCAACCAGCACGACACCCGCGAGCCGGCTGGTGTCTGCACCTCCACGGGGTCGCGCTCACGGCACACCGTCATGGCGTCGGGGCACCTCGGGTGGAACCGACACCCCGGTGGAGGTTCGACGCAGTCCGGCGGCGCGCCCGGGATGGAGTGCAGGCCGGTCGTCTGCAAGGAGATGGTCGAGCGCAACAGCTCGCGGGTGTAGGGGTGCTGGGGGTGGCTGAACACCTCTCGGGCATCGCCTTCCTCCACCAACTGGCCGGCGTACATCACCGCCACCCGGTCGCACGCCTCGGCGACGATGCCGAGGTTGTGCGTGATGAGCAGGAGGGCGGTGTCGAAGTTGCGGCGCAGATCGGCCAGGATCCGGATGATCTGTGCCTCGACCAGGACGTCGAGCGCGGTGGTGGGCTCGTCGGCGACCACGAACGCAGGCTGCAGGACCAATGCCAGCGCGATCATGATTCGCTGCCGCATACCGCCGGAGAACTCGTGCGGGTAGGCGCGGTAGCGGGTCGGCGGGATCCCCATCTTGCGCAAGGTTTCGGTCGACCGGCGGTGGATCTCCGCCTTGCCGATCCGTGGGGCGTGGGTGCGCAGCGTCTCCTCGAAGTGTTCGGAGATCCGCATCAGCGGGTTCAGCCGGGTGAGCGGCTCCTGGAAGATCATGCCGAGCTCGGGACCCCGAAGGCTCGCGAGCTCGTGTCGAGGCATCCGCAGCAGGTCGGCGCCCCGGAACACGACCTCACCGTCTGCCTTCGCACCGGCCGGCAGCAGGCCGAGAATGCCGCGTCCCAATGTCGACTTGCCGCAGCCGGACTCCCCCACCAGGCCGAGCGTCTCGCCCGGGCGCAGGTCGAACGTCACTCCGTCGACGGCCCGGACCGGTCCGCGGTCGGTGCCGTACCAGACCCGGGTGTCCCGGACGGACAGCACCGGTTCGGAGGTGCCGCGGCCGATGAGGGTCTCTGCTGGTGCGGTCGTCACGCGTCCTCCCTCGTCGATGAGCCGGTCGCCCGGTCGCGCGGCGGGAACACCACCGGCAGCAGGCGGCGAACCCGCAGAGTCGGGTTGAGCGTCTCGTTCAGGCCCTCCCCGACCAGTGTCAGGCCCATCACCAGCAAAACGATCGCAAGACCAGGGAACACGCCTGTCCACCAGATGCCCGAGGTCGCGTCGTCGATGGCGCGGTTGAGGTCGTACCCCCACTCGGCCGCCTCCGTCGGCTGGATACCGAAGCCGAGGAAGCCCAACGCAGCAAGGGTCCCGACGGCATCCGCGGCGTTCAAGGTCGCGATCACCGGCACGCTCTGAACGACGTTGGTGAACAGGTAGCGGGCCATGATGATGTGCGGCGGCGCCCCCAACGCGCGCGCCGCCTCGACGTACGTCGCCTCCTTGGCGCTCACCGTGCTGTTGCGGACGACGCGGAAGTACTGCGGTATGTAGACGGCAGTGATGGCCGCGGCCGCTGTGGTGATGCCACCGCCGAGCTTGTCCGCCAGCAGGAACGCCACGACGATCGCGAGCAGGAGGTACGGGAACGCGAACAGCGCATCCATCACCAGGACCAGGCAGCGGTCGAGCCAGCCACCGATGAAGCCGGAGGCCAGGCCCAGCACGACACCGATGGCGATGGTGAGCACCAGCGAGAGCGCGACGACCTTCAGTTCGGTACGGGCTCCCCAGACGATCCGGGAGAAGACGTCGAAGGTCTGGACACTCGTACCGAACCAGTGGTCGGCCGACGGCGGTGCCTGCTTGGGGAAGCGCGTCCCGTCCGCGTCCGCCACCTGGTCGAAGCGGTAGGGCGCGATCAGCGGCGCGAGGAAGGCAACCAGGACCATCACGCCGGTCAGGATCGTGCCCGCGACAAGCATTCCGCGGGCGATGCCGGCGGACTGGCGGTAGGGCGTGGCCACCACGAACAGAACCCGGGACACGAGCGAACGCCGACCGCCCGGGTCGTGGATCGGATCCCCGGTCTGGACCGTCGGTGTGAGAGCCATCAGTACCTCACCCTCGGGTCGATGAGTGCGTTCACGAGGTCGATGACCACGCTGATCCCGACGACGAGCAGGGCGAACACCGTCATGATGCCCTGCACGGCTACATAGTCGCGGGCGTTGATGTATCGGACCAGCTCCGAACCGATGCCGGGCCAGCTGAACGTGGTCTCGGTGAGGATCGCGCCGCCGAGCAGCAGCGCCACCTGGAGGCCCAGGACTGTCACGAACGGCACCATCGCGTTGCGAAACGCATGGTGCACGAGCACCCGTCGCTCGACGATGCCCCGGGCGCGCGCCGCCTCGACGTAGTCGTCGCGCAGGGTCTGTGCGACGTTGACCCGGATGAGGCGGATGAACACGCCGGTGAGCAGCAGGCCGAGCGTGACGGCCGGCAGGACGAGGTGCAGGATGCCGTCGACGAACGCCTCGGAGCTTCCGGCGAGGAGAGCATCGAGGAGGAAAATGTTGGTGGTGGGTTCGATCAGGGCCTGATGGATGGGGCTCGCCTGCCGACCGGACGGCAACAGACCCAGCTGGCCGGTGAAGATGATGATGGCCACGACGCCGACGAAGAACACCGGAGCGGCGTAGGTCAGGACCCCGAACAGCCGGATGACGACGTCGAGCCAGGAGTTGCGGTAGCGGGCCGCGACCAGCCCGAGCGGGATGCCGACCAGCAGTGCCACCACGATGGCGGAGATCGTGAGGCTCAGCGTCGCGGCGCCGTTGACCGTGAGCACCGTGCTCACTGCCCGGTCGTCGCTGATCGTGGTGCCGAAGTCGCCGCGCAGGACCTGACCGATGTATTCGGCGTACTGGACGATGAGCGGTCGGTCGTATCCCGCCTCCGCTCGCCGGCGCGCCAACTCCTCGGCCGGAAGCCGGCCCCCCAACGCGGCCGAGATCGGGTCGCCCGGCGCCACCCTGAGCAGCAGGAAGACCAGCGTCAGCAGGACGAAGACGTTCGGGATCACCAGTAGCAGGCGGACGACGAGATAGTGCCGCAGCGACCCCGATCGGGCGGCCATCGCAGGCTCCACCGTCCCTTCGTATGACTCGTCGGAGGAATGCCCCGGGCTCCCCCACCCGTCGGACCGCACTGGTCCGAGCGGGTGAAGGAGCCCTTGGTGGAGCGGTTACTCAGCCTTGCTGGCGTCGACCAACCAGAACCTGAACGTGTAGAGCGGGTCGAACGTCTTGTCGACGCCGGTCACACCTTCGCGGACGGCGGCGATCATGCTGTCCTGCCACAGCGGGATCAGCGGGACGTCCTCGGCGCCGATGGCCTGGATCTCCTTGAAGCTCGCCTCCCGCTCCGCGGGTTCGGCCGTTGACTTCTCCTTCGCCAGCAGGTCGTCGACCGCCTTGTTGGAGTAGCCGTAGCCCTCGCCGATGAAGTTGTTTGTGGCGTAGAACGGCGAGAGGTAGTTGTCGGTGTCGGGGAAGTCGGGGAACCAGCCCAGCTGCCAGGCGTGGTAGGCACCCGCCGCGTAGTCGGGCTTGTACTGCTCCCACGCGGCCGACTTGAGCTGGATCTTGAACAGTCCGCCCGCCTCCAGCTGCCGCTTGATCTCGCCGAACATGTCCGCCGAGGCCTCGCCGTAGTGGTCGGGGCTGTACCAGAGCGTCGCGGTCACCGGAGTCTTCACGCCGGCGTCGTCCAGGAGCGACTTCGCCTTGTCCGCGTCGGGTGCCTCACCGAAGGCCGCCTTGAACGTCTCGTCGTGCCCGGGCAGGCCCTTCGGCACCATCGTGTACAGCGGTGCCACCGTGTCGTTGTAGACCTGGCTGGCGATGGTCTGCCGGTCGAGCAGTGCGGCGGCCGCCTGGCGTACCTCCTTCTTGGCGAAGGGACCCTTCTTGTTGTTGAAGGTGAGGTACTGGATGCCGGTGCCGTCGCCCTTGACGATCTGCACGCCCTTGGCCGCGCCGTTGGACTCGAGGTCCTTCAGCAGGGTCGGCGACAGGGTGCGGTAGGCGACCTGCACCTCACCGCTCTCGACCGCACTCTTGAGGCCGGCCTCGTCCTTGTAGATCTGGACGAGAACCTTGCTGTTGGCGAGTTCCTTGTCGCCGGTGTAGTTCTCGTTCGGCTCGAGGATGATCTGCTGGGACGGGTCGTACTTCGTGATCTTGTAGACGCCCGAGCCGATGATGGTGTCGTCGGCCATCTTCTGCAGCTTGTCCGCCGGATACTTCTCGTCCGGCACGATCGACGCGGCACCCGTGGTGAGGCGGAACGGCCACGTGGCGTCGGGGATCTTGAGCTTGAACGTCACCGTCTTCGCGTCGGGGGCTTCCGTCGAGGCGAGGGTGTCGAAGATGCTCGACGGCCCGTTCGGGTCGGCAATCTTGAACATCCGGTCGAACGTGAACTTCACGTCGGCGCTGGTGAGCGGGCTGCCGTCGGAGAACTTGAGTCCGTCCTTCAACGTGCAGGTGTAGGTCTTCGGGTCACTGAAGTCGCAGCTCTCCGCGGCATCCGGCTCCGGCGACGTGCCGCCGGGCGGAATAGAGAGCAGGGTCTGCGCGGCGTTGTAGAGGATCTCCCACCCAGGGTTGTCGTAGGAGCCCGCAGGGTCGACCGTGCCGAACGCGTCGGTCGTGCCGAACACCAGGGGGGCCTTCTCGCTCGGCTTGTCGGCGCCACCGCCACTGGTGCCGCTGCCGCCGTCGCCGCCGCCCCCGCACGCGGCGAGAGCGAGCGCGAGTGTGCTCGCAGCCGCCAACGCCCGGACCATCCGGCTCGTGCTTGGTTGCATTTTCCACCTCAGTCGTCAACGGAAGGAGGGGCCGGGTAGCGGCCCGCCCCGCACCTTAGTTGGTGCTGGCCGGCTCCGGAATGACGGATGGCGGCGCCATAGTCGCAATTGCGCAACGAATAGAACGATGGCTTCGGAGCGTCAGAACGCACTCACTCTCCGAGGTGACAGCGGGTGAGGCCGCCGACGGCGAGGTCCACGAGCTGGCGTAGCCGTTGCCGCAGGGCCCTGGCAGTGGCCGCCTCCTGCTCGATGCCGGTCACCGCGTCGATCAGGAGTACGGCGGTGTCGTGTGGCGGATGCCTGCGCACCAACAGGTTCAGGTCCTCCGCGGCCGAGACGAGCAACGCCTCCACGATCGCGATCAGGCGTACGTGAAATGACGCGATCAGGTCGGCGGCGATGGTCGCGGCCTCGGCGATGAGCTCTCTGCGGAACTCCTCCCCCGCGTGCCCGACGACGAGTTCGAGTTTGACGGCCAGGACGGCGTAGAGACGGTCGGCCACCGGCATGTCACGGTGCCGCGCGGCCTCGGCCTGGGTCAGAGCCGCGTCGAGCATCCGGACGCCCATCGCCCGGAAGACCTCCTCCTTGCCGGTGAAGTACTGGTAGAGCGCCGGGCGGGAGACCTTCGCCGCCTGCGCGATGGTGTCCATCGACGTACGCCGGTAGCCGTAGCGCCCGAAGCAGCGGACGGCGGCGTCCAGAATCTGCTCGCGCTTGGCGGCACCCGGCTGCGGCATCCTGACAGTATTTGCCTAGAACGTCAGACTGTCCATTGCTGCCCGGCTGCCGCAGCCGCAGCGATCGGCAAGGGTGGACGTGGTGGGCGAGCAAGAAGATGAGTCAGGTCGCCGTCGGTGCTCTCGAGAAACCCGGCTGCGGTCGCGGAGTAGATCGACATCAGCATCGCTGGCTGAAAGGGCAGCAGGTTGGTACCGGTCAGTGCCGCACGCTGCGCCGCCAGAGCCACCGGGTGGTAGCGCACGTCGAGTGCAGCGGCGATGTCGGCGGCTGTCATGGTGGTTGATCCGGGTAGCTCGTACATGCGGTTGTGGTGTGCTTCGAGGTCGCACACCACCTGGACGGCGGCGTCGGCGAGGTCCTGGCGCGGCACCGCGGCCAGTGCGCCCTCAGCGAAGGGTGCTGTGATGACTCCGTCGACCGGGACTGTCAGCTGGCCGAGGAGTTCCGCGTACAGGCCGTTACGGAGGATCGTCCAGGCCAACGAGCTTTCCTGCAGGCGTCGCTCGGTCCAGCGGTGAGCAAGAGCGAAGGCGAGGTGATTGCCTGCGGCGGTGAGGCTCGTATAGACCACATGCTCCACTCCGGCGGCCTCCGCGGCGGTGAGCACCCGCTCGTGGCGGGCGATCACAACGTCGTCCTCGGCGTAGCCGGCGGACACCAGCACCAAGACCTGTACCCCGGACAGGTCCAAGCTCGCCGCATCGTCGAAATCCATCCATCGCCCCAAGCCAGCAAAACCTTCGGGTGTTCTGCTGCCGGCCAGCGGGGAGTGCCCTCGCTCGACCAACCCCGCATGGATCAGCGAGCCCAGATGCCCTGACGCTCCGGTGACAAGCAGCATGGAGTACTCCTTCGAGTGGTTCTGATCGGGAACTAGCCTCATCCTTGGGAACGGCCAGAACCACGCACAAGGAGGCACTTCAGTGTCAGCAGGGCACATGCAAGTACCCGACACGTTGCAGCCATGTGGGCAGCCCGAGCACCCGGACTGCGGCATCCGTGACGTCCTCGACCGCCTCGGTGACAAGTGGTCGGTGCTGGCAATCGTCGAGATGTCCCCCGGTGCGCGGCGGTTCCGGGAACTACAACGGGGCATTCACGGGATCTCCCAGCGGATGCTCACCCTCACCTTGCGTCGCCTCGAACGCGACGGTCTGGTGCTACGCACCGCGTACCCCACCGTCCCCGTCACGGTGACCTACGAACTGACCGAACGCGGCACGAGCCTGACCCACCTGGTCAAGCAGGTGGCCGACTGGTCACTTGCGCACAAGGACGCCATCGCCGAATCACGTCGACGGTGGGACTCCGACGACGACACACCCGCCGGCCTCCAGGGGCCTTAGCTTCATACCCCTGGCAACGGTCGGCGCGGGAGGCGCTAGGTGTTGAAGTACTTCGCCTCGGGGTGGTGGATGACGATCGCGTCGGTCGACTGCTCAGGGTCGAGCTGGAACTCCTCCGACAGCCTGACCCCGATTCGCTCTGGGCGGAGCAGCTCGACGATCTTGGCGCGGTCGTCCAGGTCGGGACAGGCGCCGTAGCCGAGCGAGAATCGCGCGCCGCGGTAGCCGAGCTTGTGGATCATGTCCTGCAGGTCGTCACGTTCGTCGTCGGCGGCGAACCCGAGTTCGTCCCGCATCCGCGCGTGCCACAGCTCGGCCAACGCCTCGGCGAGCTGGACGGACAGCCCGTGGAGCTCGAGATAGTCGCGGTAGTGGTTGCCGGCGAACAGCTTCGCGGTCTCCTCACTGATCCGGGAGCCGACGGTCACCACGGTGAACCCGACCACGTCGGTCTGTCCCGACTCCTCGGGGCGGAAGAAGTCGGCGAGGCACAGGTGACGGTCCCGGCGCTGCCGAGGGAAGGTGAACCGGCATCGCTCGCCGCCGTCGTCGTCGAGCACGACCAGATCGTCGCCCTTGCTCACACACGGGAAGTACCCGTAGGTGACGGCTGCCTCCAGCAGCCCCTCGGTCTGGATCCGGTCGAGCAGCGCCCGCAACCGTGGACGGCCTTCGGTCTCGACCAACTCGTCATACGAGAGCCCTTCTCGTCCCCGGCCGGGTTTGAGCCCCCACTGGCCGAGGAAGAGCGCGCGCTCGTCCAGCATCGACGCGTAGTCGGCCAGCGGGATGCCCTTCACCACCCGGTCTCCCCAGAACGGCGGCTCGGGTATGGGATTGTCGGTGGCGACGTCGGACCGCGTGGGCATCTCCTCGGCCGGAGTCTCGCGAAGCTGGGCGGTCCGGACCCGCCGCTGTCGCAGCGCAGGAAGCTCCGCACCGGGTACGCCGCGCTTGACGTCCATCACGGCGTCCATGAGCCGCAGGCCTTCGAACGCGTCGCGCGCGTAGCGGACCTCTCCGTCGTAGATCCCCGCCAGGTCTTCCTCGACGTAGGCGCGGGTGAGCGCGGCACCACCCAGCAGCACCGGCCACTGGGACGAGAGCCCGCGGGTGTTTATCTCCTGCAGGTTTTCCTTCATGATGACCGTGCTCTTCACCAGCAGGCCGGACATGCCGATCGCGTCGGCGCGGTTTTCCTCGGCGGCGTCGAGGATGTGCGTGATCGGCTGCTTGATGCCGAGGTTGACGACGGTGTAGCCGTTGTTGGACAGGATGATGTCGACGAGGTTCTTGCCGATGTCGTGCACGTCGCCCTTGACCGTGGCGAGCACGATGGTGCCCTTGCCCGAGTCGTCGGTCTTGTCCATGTGGGGTTCGAGGAAGGCGACCGCGGTCTTCATCACCTCGGCCGACTGCAGCACGAACGGCAGCTGCATCTCACCCTTGCCGAACAGCTCACCGACGACCTTCATGCCAGCAAGCAACTCGACATTGACGATGTCGAGTGCCGCCCGGCCGTCGTCGAGTGAAGCCTGCAGGTCTGCCTCGAGACCGTTGCCCTCACCGTCGATGATGCGACGCTGTAGCCGTTCGTCGAGCGGCAGCGCGGCAAGCTCCTGGGCGCGGGAGGCACGGGTGTCGGAGGTCTTGACGTCGGCGAAGAGCTCCAGCAGTTCCTGAAGTGGGTCGTAGCCCTCGCGCCGCCGGTCGTAGACGAGGTCGAGTGCCGTCCGTTGTTGTTCGTCCGGGATCCGGGAGATCGGCAGGATCTTGCTGGCGTGCACGATCGCCGCGTCGAGCCCCGCCTTGACGCACTCGTGCAGGAATACGGAGTTGACGACCTGGCGGGCGGCCGGGTTGAGGCCGAAGGAGATGTTGGACAGGCCGAGAACGGTCTGCACGTTCGGGTGTGCGGCCTTGAGTCGACGGATCGCATCGATGGTCTCGATGCCGTCCCGACGGCTATCCTCCTGACCGGTCGCGAGCGTGAACGTCAGGCAGTCGATCAGGATGTCGCTCTCGGCCATGCCCCAGGTCTGGGTCAGTGTGTTGATCAGCCGCTCCGCGATGGCGAGCTTCGCCTCGGCGGTGCGCGCCTGGCCCTCCTCGTCGATCGTCAGCGCCACCACGGCGGCGCCGTGCTCGCGGACCATCGGCATGACCGTGGCGAAGCGGCTCTGTGGACCTTCGCCATCCTCGAAGTTGACGGAGTTGATCGCGCACCTACCGCCGAACATCTCCAGACCGGCCTCGATGACCGGCGGCTCGGTCGAGTCGAGCATGATCGGCAGCGTCGACGCGGTGGCCAGCCGCGAGGCGGCCTCGCGCATGTCGGCGACGCCGTCACGGCCCACGTAGTCGACGCAGAGGTCGAGCACGTGCGAGCCGTCCCGGATCTGGGCGCGGGCGATGTCAACGCAGTCATCCCATCGGCCGGCGAGCATCGCCTCCCGGAACGCCTTGCTGCCGTTGGCGTTGGTGCGCTCGCCGATCGCGAGATAGGACGTGTCCTGCCGGAACGGCACGTGCTGGTAGAGGCTCGCCATGCCCGCCTCGGTACGCGGCGTGCGGCGCGTCACCTCGCGGCCGCGTACCCGCTCCACGACCGCGCGGATGTGGTCGGGCGTGGTGCCACAGCAGCCGCCGACGAGCGAGAGGCCGTACTGCTCGGCGAAGGTCTGGTGGGCGTCGGCGAGCTCTGCGGGAGTGAGTGGGTAGGCCGCACCGTCGGCGGTGAGCATGGGTAGGCCGGCGTTGGGCATGCACGACAGCGGTGTGCGGGCATGCTGCGACAGGTAACGCAGATGCTCGCTCATCTCCGCCGGGCCCGTCGCGCAGTTGAGCCCGATGGCGTCGATGCCAAGTGGGTCAAGGGCGGTGAGAGCCGCGCCGATCTCCGATCCGAGGAGCATGGCTCCGGTCGTCTCCACCGTCACCGACACGATGACGGGGATGTCGGTGGACGGCCCGCCCGCGGCGGCGATCGCCCGTTTGGCGCCGATGACCGCAGCCTTGGCCTGCAGCAGGTCCTGGCAGGTTTCGACGATCAGCGCGTGGGCGCCGCCTTCGATCAGACCGGCGGCGTTCTGCTGGTACGCATCACGCAGGGTGGCGAAGGGAACGTGGCCGAGGCTCGGCAGCTTGGTACCCGGCCCGAGGGATCCGAGGACCCAGCGGGGGCGGTCGGGTGTGGAGTGGCCGTCGGCGACCTCGCGGGCCAACCGGGCGGAGGCGAGGGACAGCTCGTAGCAGCGGTCTGCGATGTCGTATTCGTTGAGCGCCGCGTAGTTGGCCCCGAACGTGTTGGTCTCCACACAGTCGGCGCCAACGGCGAGGTAGGCGTCGTGGACCGACCGGACGATGTCGGGACGGGTCACGCTGAGGATCTCGTTGCAGCCGTCGAGCCCCTGGAAGTCGTCGAGGGTGGGGTCGTGCGCCTGCAGCATCGTGCCCATCGCCCCATCAGCCACCACGACACGTTCGGAAAGCGTCTGGCGGAATGTCGCGGCGGTGCCGGTCACGGTCACTCCCTGCATGCGGGGCCGGAGGTTTGAGCTCGGCCCCGAAGCTCTGGCGGTCAGCGGTCGGACTGCAAAGGCCCAAGCCTACTCAGGCCGTCCAATCCGTGGACCGGCTTCTTGGTCTACGAGATCGGCGTCCCACCTCCCGGTCGACGTCACACCGGGGTACGCGGGAGAGGCGCTCGGTAGGTCGGGGCCTGCCGGAGCGCGCTGGCACGTAGTCTTGCGGAGGTGGTTCCTGCCGAAGAGTCACATGCGGGTGCCCGTCGACGAGGAGGACGATCCAGGTGATCGAGCTCGAGGGCTCGCTCGAACTTCAGGACCCTGTCCTGCTCGCGGCTTTCGAGGGTTGGAACGACGCCGCCGACGCCGCCAGCGCCACCCTCGACCACCTGGCGAAGGTCTGGCAGGCCCGCACTGTCGCCGCCCTGGACGCCGACGACTACTACGACTACCAGGTCAACCGGCCCACCGTGCACCTGGTCGACGGCGGCCTCCGGGAGATCACCTGGCCCACCACGAGGATTCTCGTCGCCACGCCGCCCGCCGCACCACGGGACGTCGTCCTCGTACGCGGCATCGAGCCGAACATGCGGTGGCGGCAGTTCTGCGAGGAGATTCTGAACGTCGCCGACGAGCTGGGAACCGAAATGTGTGTCCTGGTCGGCGCACTCCTGGCCGACAGCCCGCACACCCGCCCCATCCCGGTCACGGCGAGTGCCACCGACCCGGAGCTCGCGGCCGCGCTCGGCTTCGAGCCGTCGAAGTACGAAGGACCGACCGGCGTGCTCGGCGTTCTGCAGGACGGCTGCCACCAGGCGGGCCTGCCGGCAGTGTCGTTCTGGGCGGCCGTACCCCACTACGTCGCACAGCCACCGTGCCCCAAGGCCACACTCGCGCTGCTGCGGAAGGTGGAGGACCTGCTCGACATCGCCGTTCCCCTCGGCGAGCTCCCCGAGGACGCGCGGGCGTGGGAGCGCGGTGTCGACGACCTCGCCCGCGACGACTCCGAGGTCTCGGCCTACGTACGGTCCCTGGAGCAGGCACGCGATGCCGCCGACCTCCCCGAGGCGACCGGCGAGGCGATCGCCAAGGAGTTCGAGCGTTATCTCCGGCGCCGTCCGGAGCGTGGGACGGAGTAGGTCCCCAGGATCCACCCGTCGCGGGTGATGCGCATTGGGCACGACCCACCGCACCCTTTGCCCGGGGGCTGACACTTTCCTGACGCTCCCCGACAGGCGAGGCGCCGGCCACGGATGACCGAACCGCGCATTTCGCCCCAACTGCGGGAGGGGATCATGGACTACCCGCTCCTTGAAGCGTTTCTGACCATGTTCTGGTTCTTCCTCTGGATCCTGTGGATCTTTCTGCTGGTCCGGATCATCACCGACATCTTCAAGAGCCACGACCTGGGCGGGTGGGGCAAGGCGGGCTGGCTCGTCCTCGTGATCGTCCTGCCCTTCGTCGGGGTTTTCGCCTACGTCGTCGCCCGTGGGCGCTCGATGAGCGAACGCGACGTCGAACGTGCCAGGAAGCAGGAGGAGGCGTTCGGGGACTACGTGCGGACTACGGCGAAGATCCCCAGCCAGGCAGACGAACTGGCCAAGCTTGCCCAGCTGAAGAACCGCGGCGACCTGTCCGAGACGGAATACGAACGGGCGAAGTCGAAGCTCCTTACCTGAGGGCGTACGCGGTCCAGGAGTTCGGCACTGGCACCAGGGTCACTGCGCTGTCAGAGCTTGACGCCGAGAAGGGCGTCCACCGTGGTGCGTACGAGCGCTGGCGCGTCGGGCTCGCGCCCTGAGCCGGCAAGCGTGGCGTCGGCCCAGGCATCGACGACTCCGAGCGCCGTCGGCGCGTCGAGGTCCGTCGCCAGTGCGGTGCGTACGCCCTCCAGAACCGCGCCGGCATCGGCTCCCCCGGATCTGGCGGTGGCCGCACGCCACCGGTCGAGGCGGCGCTCGGCGGCGTGGAGGTCGGCCGGCTCCCACTCCCAGTCGTCGCGGTAATGGTGGCCGAGGACCGTGAGCCGGATCGCCATCGGGTCAACGCCGTCGGCGCGCAACTGCGAGGAGAAGACCAGGTTGCCCTTGGACTTGGACATCTTCTCCCCGTCGAGCCCCACCATGCCCTGGTAGGTGTAGGCGTGCGCGAGCGGCCGGCCGGTGAGCGCGTGGGCTTCCGCGGCACACATCTCGTGGTGCGGAAACACCAGGTCGGATCCGCCGCCCTGGACGTCGATCTCGGCGCCGAGGTATTCGAGCACGATCGCAGTGCACTCGACATGCCAGCCAGGTCGGCCAGGACCGAGGCTCGTCGGCCAGGACGGCTCGCCGGGACGTTTGTGCCGCCAGAGCAGACAGTCGAGCGGATCGCGCTTGCCCGACCGGTCGGGATCGCCGCCACGCTCGGCGTAGAGGGGGCGCATCGCCGCCGGAGAGAGCCCCGAAAGCTGGCCGAACGAGGGGTCCGTGTGCACGGCGAAGTAGATGTCGCCGTCGACGTCGTAGGTCGCCCCGCGCCGGCGTAGCTCCTCGATCGCGGCAACGATCAGCGGCATCGCCTCCACCGCACCCACGAACTCCGCCGGCGGTGTGACCCGCATCGCCGCCATGTCGTCGCGGAAGAGGTCGGTCTGCCGTGCGGCCAGATCCTGCCAGTCTTCGCCGTTCTGCTCGGCCCGCTCGAGCAACGGGTCGTCGATGTCGGTGACGTTCTGCACGTACCGGACCTCGACACCGGCATCCCGCCACGCTCGCCCGAGAAGGTCGAACGCGACGTAGGTGGCCGTGTGCCCGATGTGGGTCGAGTCGTAGGGCGTGATGCCGCAGACGTACATCCGCGCCCGATCTCCCTGTGCGCTGACCTGGCGCAGGCTGCTCGCGTAGTTGTGGATCAGGGGGACCCGCCCTGATCCGGGCAGCTGGGGCAGGTCCGGAGCGGCCCAGGCTTTCATGGTGTTCGAGCCTAGCGGTCGCCGCCAACCACTCCCGCCGGGAGCATCCCGTACTCCTCAGAAGACCGGCCAGGGGACGGACGGCCAGCCGTCGCCCGGCTCGGGAAACGTCGCCATCTGCCGCAGGCGGGCCGCCCGCGCCCGGAGCGCCACCACCTCGGCCGGCTCCAGCAGGTCACGCAGGGTACGCCCGAGCTGGGCGTCGAGGTCGCATTCCAGACGGTCGAGCATCTCCAGGCACTCCGCGGGTATGGACTCCCCCGCCCATCCCCACAGCACCGTCCGAAGCTTGTCGTCCTCGTGGAAGCACAGCCCGTGGTCGATGCCGAGGACCCGGCCGTCGTCGGCCTGCAGAACGTGACCGCCCTTGCGGTCGGCGTTGTTGACCACCGTGTCGAACACTGCGAGGCGCCTGAGCTGCTCGTCGTCGGCGTGAATCAGCGTCACCTCGTCACCGTCGGCGTCATAGGCCTCCAGGACTACCCGCCAGCCGTCAGGAACGGCGTTGCGCGGAACGATGTCGACGACCCCGGCGTCCGGATCGTGGTCGATCCACAGCTGGCACATGCCCTCGCCGAAGGGACCGTCGCGGAGCACGGTCGGTGGCACGATGTCCCAGCCGGCCGCGACCGACAGCAGATAGGTCGCCACCTCCCGGCGCGCCAGGCTTCCGTGCGCGAAGTCCCACAGAGGCCGTTCGCCGCGTACCGGTTTGTAGACGCACGCCGCGGTCGTGCCGTCGAGGCTCAGCGAGCAGTAGAACGTGGCGTTGGACGCCGCGACCAACCGGCCCTCCACCTCGACGCGGCCGTCGCTGAGCAGGCGGAGGATGTCGGCGTCCTTGGGTTGGAACTCCACGGGGTACCGGTCCGAAGTCCAGCGGCTCAGGACGAACGGCGATAGCCGTTGAGCCGCGGACACAGGTGTCCCTCGGGGTCGAGGGGGTTGCCGCAGAAGGGGCACGGCGGCCGGCCCTGTGACACGAGAGCCATGGCGCGTTGGACGAACGCCCGCGCCTGCGCGCCGGTGATGCGGACGACGAGCGTCTCGGGGCCCTCGGCCTCCGGTTCCTCGTCGACCGGCGGGGGTGGGTCGGCCTCCTCCTCGGTGACTTCGTAGGCCTCGATGATGACCCGCTCCTGTTCGCTGTCCCAGGCAAGGCGCAGGGTGCCGACCCGGAACTCCTCGACGATCGGTTGCTCCAGGGGTTCGTCGTCGGACATTTCGTGCGGGGCCATCGCTGGGATCACCGCGCGTCCGCCGGTGAGGCGCAGGACCTCATCGAGCATGGCGTCGACCCGCTCGGCCAATACGGTGACCTGCTCCTTCTCGACGGCCACCGTGGTGATCTGGTCTTCGGACCGGGCCTGGAGGAAGAAGGCACGCTGGCCGGGCTGTCCGACAGTGCCGGCGACAAAGCGCTGCGGAGCGTCGTGAAGGTGAACGACACGGGCCATGACGAAGACCCTACGCGGTCAGGGTGTCGGAGGTGTTCACGGCCGCTGGGTCACGACGCGCGGTCGGAGGTGTCGACGGCGGAGCCATTCTGGGTGTCTTCCCTGCTGTCGGTAGTGGTGTCGTTCGCGCTCGGGGTGACGTCGTTCGGGCTGGTGCGATGGTCCTCGTCGGCACCAGTTTCGGCTCCTGCTTCGGCTGCCGTGCCGGCACCGCCGCCGACGACCGCCTCGCTGTCGCTGGCCCGCCGCTTCCGGCGCCGCCGCCTCTTGGGCGGCACCAGTGCGGCGAGGTCACCGCCGGTGTCGTTGACGCGTACAACGAACGTCTGCAGCGGTGTGTAACGCACGACGCAGACCGAACACGGGTCGACGACGATGCGCTGGAACTGGTCGAGGTGTACGCCCATGGCGTCGGCGACGATCGCCTTGATGACGTCGCCGTGACTCACCGCGACCCAGATCGCGTCCGGGCCGTGCTCGGCCTCGACCCTGGTGTCCCAGTCGCGTACGGCGGCCACGGCACGGTCGGCCATGGCCCGCAGCGACTCGCCGCCCTCGCCGGGAAAGGTCGCACCACTCGGGTGCTGCTGGACGACCTTCCACAGCGGCTCCTTGGCCAGCTTCGACAACTGCTTGCCCTGCCAGTCGCCGTAACGGACCTCCGCGAACCGCTCGTCGTGGACGGGCGGCGGCCGCCCGTCGGTAGTGGCGAGCACCTCAGCGGTCTGCCGGCACCGGTCGAGTGGGCTGGTAACGAGCGTGGTGACCGGTACGGAGCCGAACCGGGTCGCAAGAGTCTCCGCCTGCCGCCGGCCCACGTCGTCGAGTACCACCCCGGGCGTCCATCCGGCGAGGATGCCGTCGGCGTTGGCCTTCGTGCGCCCGTGGCGGACGAGAAACAGAGTCGCCATAGGTGCCGAGCCTACGAGGCCCGGCTGACCTCGCGCCGCCTGGTCGCATCCGGGGCATGTCATGGTTGAGCACACTCGGACCAAACGACGCCGGCATTCGTCCGGACGCCGTGGAACAGGGCAGCCCATGATCGTCGACTGCGGCATCTACCGTGACGGGCACCGCATCGCCAGCGCGGCACAGGTCGAGGAGGCCGTCCAGGAGCTGCACCGCTCCCCCGACGACTCGTTCGGCTGGTTCGAACTGCACCAGCCGGCCGAGGCGGAGGTCGACGCCCTCGCCAGGGCGTTCGACCTGCGCCCCTTCGCCGTCAACGACGCCTTGCGGTCCCACCAGCGGCCAAGGCTGGCAAGCTATGCGGGCGTGCTGTCGCTCGTACTGAAGATCCTCAGCTGGTCCGAGGACGACCAGGTGGTGCGGGTCGGCGAGGTCAGCGTGATCGTCGGACCTAAGTTGGTTGCCTCGGTGCGGCACGGTCCTGGCCTCGACCTCGACCTCGCGGAGACGCGGACCGACCTCGAACGGCGTATGGAGTTGCTCAAGCACGGACCGTTCGCCGTGCTGTATGCCATCTGCGGCGCCGCGGTGGACGGCTACGCGGCCGTCGCCGATGAGCTGGACACCGCGGTCGACGACATCGAGCAGTCGGTGTTCTCACCCCGTCGCACCCGGGATGCCGGGGCGATCTACAACCTCAAGCGGCAGCTCGTCCGGTTCCGGCGGGCGGTCCGGCCGTTGGGCGGCGCGTTGGAACGGCTCGCGGGCGGCCAGGTGGACGATTTTCCGTCGGACGTGACGCCGTTCTTCCGGGACCTCACCGACCGCGTGTTGCGACTGACGGAGGAGATCGACGGCCTCGACGAGCTGCTGACGTCGGTGCTGTCCGCACATCTGGCGGAGGTGGGTGTCCAGCAGAACGACGACATGCGCCGGATCTCGGCCTGGGTCGCGATCGCCGCCGTGCCGACGGTGCTCGCCGCCATCGAGGGTATGAACTTCGTCCACATGCCCGAGCTGCGCTGGACGTTCGGCTATCCCGTGATCCTGATCACCATGGCGGTGATCTGCGCCCTGCTGTACCGCGCGTTCAGGCGGGCCGGCTGGTTGTGAGAGGCGGGCTGGTTCTCGGGCGGCCTGGTTGTGGGGTGGGCGGCTCAGGCGTACGGCGTGAGCACTCCGAACGCCAGCAGCGAGAGCACGCCGGCGCCGAGCAGCGCCCGGTAGACCACGAGCGGCCGGAAGTCGTGGGTCGAGATGTAGCGCATGAAGAAGACGATCACGGCGTAACCGACGATGAAACTCACCACCGTGGCGAGGATGGTCGGTCCCCACGCGGGCGCGTTCTCGTCACCGATGTCGAGGACCTCGAGGAAGCCGGAGGCGAAGACGGCCGGGACGGCCAGTAGGAAGGAGTACTTCGCCGCCGCCTCCCGGGTGAAGCCCATCAGCAGGCCGGCGGTGATGGTGCCGCCCGACCGCGAGACGCCGGGGATCAGGGCGAGTGCCTGCGCACATCCGAAGATGAGCGCCTGCGGGAACGTGAGTTCGGTGAGCTGCTTGCGGTTTCGGGCCGTCGCGTCCGCGATTCCCAGGATGATGCCGAACACGATGAGGGAGACGCCGACATAGACGAGCGAGCGCAGCGCGGTCTCGATCGTGTTCTGGAAGCGGAAGCCGATGATCCCGATCGGCAGCGAGCCGAGGATGATGTACCAACCCATCCTGGCGTCGATGTGCCCGCGCAGGGCCGGGCGGAACAACGCGAGCGTCCAGGTGCGGATGATCGACCAGATCTCGTTGCGGAAGTAGACCACGACCGCCGTCTCGGTACCCAGCTGGATCACCGCCGTGAACGCCGCGCCCGGGTCACCCCAGCCGGGCACGAGCGCGCCTGTGATCCGCAGGTGGGCGCTGGACGAGATGGGCAGGAACTCCGTGAGCCCCTGCAGCAACCCGAAGACCAGGGCGCTCAACCAACCGACGCTGTGCTCCACCATCACTCCCCCGTGCCCGAGGCCGCCAGTGCCTCGGCCGTCGCCTGCAAGATGGCTGCCCGGTCGTCGACGGTCGTCCCGAACGGCAGCACCGACAGCGTTGTCACGCCCGCCGCGGCGAAGGCACGAAGGCGCGACGCGATGCGGTCGACCGGGCCGAGCAGAGACGTGTTGTCGATGAAGTCCCACGGGACGGCCGCTGCCGCGTCGCGGTATTGCTTGGCCAGGTAGAGGTCCTGTACCCGGGCGGCCTGCTCCGCGTAACCCATCCGGACGGCAAGCGCGTTGTAGAAGTTCTGTTTCTTGCTGCCCATCCCGCCGAGGTAGAGGGCCGCGTACGCCCGGACCGGTGCGGCGCACGCCTCGACATCGGCACCGGGCACCACCGGCACGGTGGCGACGACGTCGAAATTCGCCAGGTCCGCCTCGTCGCGACCGGCGCGCGTCCACCCGGTCCGGATGGACCCCAGCGACTCCGGCAGGTGTTCCGGCGCGGTGAAGACGCCCAACCACCCGTCGGCGATCTCTCCGGCCAGCTCGAGGTTCCTGGGTCCGACCGCGGCAAGGTAGAGCGGGACGTGCTCGCGGACCGGGCGTACGGACAGGCGGAGCGGCTTGCCGGGACCATCCGGAAGCGGCAGCGTGTGGTGTTCGCCGTGGTATTCAAGGCGCTCGCGGTTCAGGACCTTCCGGACGATCTCGACGTACTCGCGGGTGCGGCCCAGCGGCCGGGCGAACCGGACGCCGTACCACCCTTCGGACACCTGCGGCCCCGAGACGCCGAGGCCGAGCCGGAACCGCCCACCGGACAACGCGTCGAGCGTCGCGGTCGTCATCGCCGCCATCGCCGGCGTCCGGGCGGGGATCTGGAACACCGCGGATCCGATGTCGATCCGGCTGGTCCGCGCGGCGACCGCGGCGAGCGTGGTCGCGGCGTCCAGGCCGTACGCCTCCGGCGCCCAGCAGACGGCATAGCCCAGTCGCTCGGCCTCCTGCGCCAGCTCCACGTTGGCAGCGAGGTCGGCGGTGTCCCAGGTGCTCAGGGTCACTCCCAGACGCACGGTTGTCCTCTTTCTGTGTCGTTCCTGAGTCGCCTCGGTGGAGGGCGCGGGATCGCCGGCCGGACCCTTGGTGGTGGTCGGTCGCCCGAGTCCGTACCGCGGACAGCCGTGCGAGCCTACTGACGGCTGGCGTCCGGAGGGTCAGGCGGCGTCGACTAGTGTCCACCTCAGCATCGGTGGGTACGCGTGTTCCCGCAGGCTGCCGAGTTTGCGATGTGGGCTGCGATTGGGGGCCATGGCGATGGAGCAGCGATACCTGGGGCGCACCGGTCTCAGGGTGTCCCGGCTCGCGCTCGGCACGATGACCTGGGGCCGCGACACCGACCAGCACGAGGCCCGCGACCAGCTCACGGCCTTCGTCGAGGCCGGCGGAACCCTGGTCGACACGGCGGCCGGCTACGCCGAGGGCGACAGTGAGCGCGTACTCGGCGGCCTCATCGGCCAGCTGGTCCAGCGACACGAGCTGGTGATCGCGACCAAGGCCGGCATCTCCAGGCGTACCGGCGAGCGGATCGTCGACGTGTCCAGGCGTACCCTCCTCGACGAGCTCGACGGGTCGCTGCGCCGGCTCGGCGTCGACTCGGTCGACCTGTGGCAGGTGCACGAGTGGAGTGACAAGGTGCCGGTCGAGGAGACCCTCGGCGCGCTGGATTACGCAGTGTCCAGCGGCCGGGCCCGATACGTCGGCGTCTCCAACTTCACCGGTTGGCAGACGGCCCTCGCCGCCACTTACCAGGCCGGCTGGCCGGGACGCGCGCCGCTCTCCTGCACCCAGGTGGAGTACTCCCTGGTGGAGCGCGGCATCGAACGCGAGGTCCTGCCCGCCGCGCAGACCCTCGGGCTCGGTGTCCTGCCCTGGTCTCCGCTCGGGCGCGGCGTCCTCACCGGGAAGTACCGCACCGGCACCCCGGCCGACTCACGTGCCGCCTCCCCACACTTCGAGCGCTTCGTCGGCGTCTATCTCGACAAGCGCTGCCATCGCATCGTCGACGCGGTCTGCCGAGCCGCCGACGGGCTGGGACTGGCACCACTGGAGGTCGCCCTGGCGTGGGTTCGGGACCGGCCGGGGGTCACGGCACCCGTCGTCGGCGCCCGCACCGCTGCCCAGCTCCGCGGCTCGCTCACCGTCGAGGACGTCAGGCTGCCGGCCGAGATCGTCGCCGCCCTCGACGACGTGTCGGCGCCCGCCATCGGTTATCCCGAACGCCGTGTGCCGACCCGGTGAACGAGACGGGAATTGTGTCGGGCGGGCATTCGTCGGACCTGCGTGCCACCATGGGTCGATGGCGGAGTACGAGACGCACAATCTACGGCTGCCGCGCACACTGTCCCGGAGAGTGGTGCGGCAGCTCCTTGTCGAACGCGCCGAGTACGGCGGCTGGGAACTCGCCCGGATGAGAGTCCATCCGGACGGCCGGCGCGTGGCGACGCTCCGGCGCCGCATCATCCGGGTCCACAAGACGATGGCGACCGGCATTTCCGCACTGGCCTGAGCGCGGTCCGGGGTGTCAGGCCAGGTCGAGGAATCGGTCGAGCACCCGGGCGCCGAACTCCAGCGACGACGTCGGCACCCGCTCGTCCACGCCGTGGAACATGCCCACGAAGTCGAGGTCGGCGGGTAGCCGCAGCGGGGCGAAGCCGAAGCAACGGATGCCCAGGCGGTTCCAGGCCTTCCCGTCGGTGCCTCCCGACATGAGATAGGGCACCGCACGAGCCGCGGCGTCCTCGGCCTGCAGCGAAGCACGCATCGCATCGACCAGGTCCCCGGCAAACTCCGTCTCCGGCGCCGTGTCGAAGTTGATCATCTCGCGGGTGACCTTGGGGCCGATCAGCTCGTCGACGGTCGCGAGAAGCTCCTCCTCCCCCCCGGGCACGAATCTCGCGTCGACACAGGCTGTCGCCTCACCGGGGATGACGTTGACCTTGTAGCCGGCCTGGATCATGGTCGGGTTCACGGTGTTGCGCAGGGTGGCTCCGATCATCCGCGACACCGTTCCCAGTCGCGCCAGGGTCTGCTCGATGTCGTCGGAGTCGGGGTCGAGGTCGACGCCGAGCGCGTCGGACAGCTCCGTGACGAAGGCCTTCACGCTGGGCGTGAGGCGGGTGGGAAAGCGGTGTCGGCCGAGGCGGCTAACGGCTTCGGCCAGTTCGGTCACGGCGTTGTCGTCGTTGCGCATCGAACCGTGACCGGCCGTGCCCGTGGCCCGCAGACGCATCCAGGCCATGCCCTTCTCGGCGGTCTGGATGAGGTACAGGCGCAGGTCGTCGCGCACGGTCAGGGAGAAACCGCCGACCTCGCCGATGGCCTCCGTACAGTCGGCCACCACGTCGGGGTGGTGCTCGACGAGCCAGTGTGCCCCCTTGCGGCCGCCCGCTTCCTCGTCGGCGGTGAAAGCCAGGACAACCGGACGTCGAGGTGGGCGTCCGGTGCCGGCCCGCGCTCCGAGGACAGACAGCATCATGGCGTCGAAGTCCTTCATGTCGACGGCGCCGCGTCCCCACAGGCAGCCGTCGCGGACCTCGCCCGCGAACGGGTCCACCTGCCAGTCGGCCGCCATCGCCGGCACGACGTCGAGGTGGCCGTGCACGAGGAGCGGGGGCGCCGAGCTGTCGACCCCTTCCCAGCGGGCAACGACCGTCGTCCGCCCGGGCTCCGACTCGTAGAGCACGGGATCGAGTCCGGCTTCGCCGAGCTTGGTCGCCACGTACTCTGCGGCCTTTCGCTCCCCCGGGCCGTCGCCGTCGCCGAAGTTGGTCGTGTCGATTCGGATCAGGTCACGACATATCTCCACCACCTCCGCGTCGGGACTCGGCCGGCGGTTCTGCTCGCCGGACGGGCTGGCAGCCGGGGTGCTCGCGTCGTCGGTCATGGCCTCATCCTGCCTCGTGAAGGAGGCATTTCGGCGACAGGTGGCTCGGCATGAGCCATCCCGGCCGGTTTTGCTACAGTGAGCGCCGCGCACGGACGCAGTGCCGTGTCGCCTGTCCGGGTGGCGGAATTTGGTAGACGCGCTAGCTTGAGGTGCTAGTGCCCGCAAGGGCATGGGGGTTCGAGTCCCCCCTCGGACACTCCCCTTCCTCTCTGCCACGTTTCCCTGCCATGGGATTTCCTGATCTCGTCGTGGCCGGTCTGCGTTCTGGCCCCCGCGGCGCGTTGATCTCCCCGATACCGGCGAACCGTCGACGTCGTTGACGACGTACACACAGACAACGACGTCCGGATCTGGAGGAGGACCTTGTGCGCAGAGGCGTTGTCCTCGCACTTGTCGGTGCGCTCGTCACCTTTGTGGGTCTGGTGTTCGCCACGGCTGGGACGTGGATCTTGGTGAGTACGTCGGGCTTCTTCGCCGATGCGGAGCGCGCCGACGGGTTGGTCGTCGACGTACGCGTGGAGAACGAGGCCGACGGGGACCAGGCTTGGTATCCCGTGGTGCTGTTTCGCACGGCGAGCGGCCAGCGGGTGCAGTTCGAGGCGTCCACCGGCGGCGGACGCGGCTCATATCACCGCGGTGAGCGGGTGCCGGTGGCCTATGACCCCGACGATGCTCAGGACGCGCGTCTCGCGACGTTCGGTGGGAGATATGGCCTGCCTCTCGTCTTCATGCTCCTCGGTGGGGTCGCCACCCTTGCAGGTGGCACGATGGCGACGCTCGGCGTGCGGGCGTACCGGCTCCGCCAGTGGCTGCTACGCAACGGGCACCGCGTCCAGGGGCAGATCGTCCACGCGGGACTCGATCTCACCACGACGGTCGACGGCAGGCATCCCTACCTCGTTCGCGCCCGCTTCCAGGACCCCCAGACGGCGCGGACCTACCAGGCCACCAGCGATTGGGTCTGGGAAGATCCGCGGCCAGCGCTGACCGACGACTCGGTGGTGGTGCTGTTCGACCCGAGGAGGCCGAAGCGCTCTCTGGTCGAACTCGGACCCGTGCAGGCGGCGTCCGGCCCTCCGACCGCCGTGTGAGGGCTAGCGCGAAGGGCTGAGCGAAGCGTTCACGAGTTGTGGTGCTCGCCCGGCGTGGTCAGTACGGGTGCTTGTTGGACTTCTTCTCCCACGCCGCGTATGCCTCGTGACCGAGCTCCGGGTTCACCTGCTCCACGACGATGCTGCGTTGGTCCTCGGGCTTGCCGAAGTCCGCGTACTGGAACGCGTCGTCGAACCCGATCTCCCGGGTGGACCTGAGGTCGCTGCTGTAGTAGACGGCATCGATCCGCGACCAGTAGATCGCGCTCATGCACATCGGGCATGGCGCTCCACTGGAATAGATCGAGCAGCCCATCAGCATCCGGGCTCGTTCGGGAACCAGGTCAGGTGAGCCTTCCGGGCGGGCCACGAACTCCAACGTCGACTCGTTCTGGTGTTCCTCCGGAATGCTGGGTGCCCGAGGATTCAATATCTGGACAGCCTTCCGGATAGCCTCGACTTCGCCGTGAGCGGTCGGATCTCCGGTAAGAAGAACTCGGTTCTGTCCCCGCGCGAGAATGTCGCCGTTATTCGTGATCACTGCGCCGAACGGTCCACCCCACCCCTTTTCAACGGACTCAGTTGCCAAACGAGTTGCTTCCGCCATGAACTCTTCGTGACGCATACCGAAGACCCCCATCCCCCTGTTTTGCTGCTTCCCCGATCTCCAGGTTAAGGTTACTCGATGGGGCGGGGGGCGACCGATCTGACTGGTCAAGGTGCAACTGTGATGATTTCCATGACGGTTCGCCAGGCGCACACCGACGAATACCAGCGGTGGCAGCACGAAATGGACGAGGTCGCGCAGGCCTTTCCCGGATTCGAGGCCACCGAACTCTATCCGCCGACTTCTACCGAAGAAGGTGTCTGGGTCGTCGTCTTCCGGTTTGCTCACCTCGACCAGCTGACGGCCTGGCTCGACTCGCCAGAACGTCGTGACCTGGCGACAAAAGGCGAGCATCTCTTCGAAGGCAAGGTGGCGCAGGAGGTGCTGGCCGGTGAGGCGCCGGACCGGGAGATGGTGACGGCGGTCATCCCGCACGACGTCCAACCAGGTCGCGAACGCGAATTCGAACATTGGCAGGAGACGGTTCGCCGAGTGCAGGAGAAGTCGCCGGGGTTCAAGGGCTACGAACTTTTCCGGCCGGTCGCCGGGCTCCAAGATAAATGGGTGGCGGTCGTCCGTTACGACACTCGAGAACATCTCGATGAATGGTTGCAGTCTGACGCGCGCGAGAAGTTGCTCGCGAACGGAAAGGACTATTACACCGACTACGAGGTCAAGACAATAAACTCAGCATTCAGCGGCTGGTTCCGATTCGGCAAGGAAGCCAAGGGAATTCCGCCGAACTGGAAGCAGGCCATGTCGGTGCTGCTGGCCCTATATCCCATCGTCGTGGTGTTGAGTCTCACGCTCGACCGTGGTCTTGGCACCCTGGGCGTGCCCGCATACCTGGCGATCTTTGCTGGAAACGTCGTGAGTGTGAGCGCACTGACCTGGCTGTTGATGCCGTTGGTCAACCGCATCTTCGCGTACTGGCTTCGTCCGGACCCGACCCGCAGTCGCCGCAGGGAGTTGGCGGGGGCCGCGACGGTCGTGGGGTGCTACGTGGCGTTCATCGCGATCTTCGCGTGGATCATGACGTGAGCGGACCGCGGCGCGACCACGGTCGCCCGCACACAACCTTCAGCCCGCGGGCGGCGGCGGGCTCGCGTGCGTCAGTCGCAGGACCGGGATCTCCCGGTCCGTCTTCTCCTGGTAGTCGGTGTAACGCGACTGCTCGGCGGTGATGCGGCGCCATGCCTCGTGGCGTTGCTGACCCTCGAGCTGTTCGGCAGTCACCTGTACCTGGTCGCCAGCTATCTCGGCCCAGATCTGGTCCGGGTGCGCGGCGATGTTGTAGTACCAGCTCGGGTGCGCCTTCGTCCCACCCGCCGACGCGACGACGAGCCATCCGCCCGCGTCGGGAAAGTAGCTCAGCGGCGTCTGGCGCCTTGCACCCGTCTTGGCTCCGACGGTGGTGAGGTAGAGGACGTCCATGCCGAGGAACCGATCGCCGGCGCGTCGGTGCATCCTGACCATCACGCCTTGCAGGACCCGGGAGAGCCCACCGAGTCGCGGCATCGCCCGGGCGCCGTGCGTACCGCTGGGTGTCGCATGGAATGTCACCTCATCAGCGTACGCCGACCCGACGGACGGCAGCGTGTCGCGAAGTCCGGCGAGGGACAGCAGGCCGAGCAGGTCCGCGTTGGCGTGACGAAGCCAGAGGCGGCGCCCGTGCCTACTGGCGACGAGCTGGAGTCTTGCCAGCGCGTCGACACCGGTGGCGTCCGCGACGGTGATCCCTCCCACGTCGCAGATCACGTCCGCGCCGTCGTCGGCCAGCAGGAGGCACCCCAGCTGCCGGCACAGGCCGGGAATGTCGGCGCGGGTGGGCGGGGTACTGACTGTCAGTACCGGAGGCGGCCGCCGGGATCGCCTGCACGCCCCGTCCGGCCGCACCGGGGATCCGTCGGCGATAGGCACGGCGACCTCCTGTGCGGTGTTGATCTACAAGACCCCCTTCCGCGCCGGAACTCATCGCCCCGCTACCGGATCGTGATCTTCGGACGGCCGCCGCGGGAGGTCCTCGGAGCTCACGTCCGGGATCGCACGGGCTCAGCAGCGCAGGGCGGATACTTTGGGTCAGCGCGGGCACGGACCCGTGCGCTGCGCCCGAGTGGAGGAGCGATGGAGACGACGCCACGCGTGGTGTTCCCGCTCCGCAACGCGGCGTCCCGCGCCGTGTTCCGGTCGATCTTGGCCCACGGCCCGTCCTCGCGCGGTGACGTCTCGCAGCGGACCGGACTGTCGCCCGCTTCGGTCACGAAGTCTGTGCGACCCCTCATCGCGGCGGGCTTCCTGGTCGAGGGCGACGCCCCGCTGGGCAGCGTGGGTCGGCCGGTCCGTGACCTTCGAGTCCGGCCGGACGCCGCCTGGTTCGCCGGTGTGAAGGTCACCGGATCCGAGGTGGTGGGAGCCCTCACCAACCTGTCGGGCGCCGCGTTTGCGACCAGCCGGACGGCGCTTCGTTCCACGCAGGTCCCCTCCGTCGTCCAGACCGTTGCCGAGACCGTGCGAAAGTTGGGTCGTACGCCGAATGGGCGGGACGTGGATGTCGTCTGCGTCGCGGTCTCCGGCGACGTCGAGCGGGACGCCGGCCTGGTGCGTTTCTCACCGTTCCTCGGTTGGCATGACGTACGCCTGGCCGAACTCGTCCAGGAGTGCCTCGCCACTCCCACGGTTGTGGAGAACGACGTACGCGCACTCACCCTCGCTGAGAGCACGACAGGAGCCGGAGCAGGTGCGTCCGTCCTGGTCGTGGTCACGATCGGCGCCGGCATCGGTTGCGGCATCGTCGTCGACGGCCAGGTCCTCCCTGGCGCGCACGGCGTCGTCGGCGAGCTCGGACACATCCCGGTCGGCGACTTCGCCACCGACTGCTACTGCGGAGGCCGTGGTTGTGTCGAGGCGGTGGCCGCCGATCCGGCGATCGTGCGGCGGGTGAGCCAGGCGACCGGTGTGCAGCTGTCGACGCTCAGCGAGGCCGCTACGCTCGCCCGCGCCGGAGGTGCGGCGGCGGAGGTGTTCGCCGAGGCAGGAGCGGCGATCGGCCGGGCACTTGCCACCGTGGCCAACCTGGTCGGCCCGGACCGGATCGTGGTCAGCGGCGAGGGCCTCGCCGTTTACGACCTGTTTGCTCAGAACGTCCGCGCGGTGTTCGCCGACCAGGCATACGGCTCGGCGACCAGGTGCGAGGTGGTTCTCCAGCCGCACACGTTCGAGGACTGGGCACTCGGCGCCGCGGCCGTCGCGCGCGATGTGTTCCTGGTCGGCCGGCCCGATGCCGGCGCGGCGTCCACGCCGCCGCGGTCGCGCTCAGAGCTGCGTGCCGGCGGCGTCGAGCCGTTGCAGCTGTGAGGCATCCAAGTCGAGGTCGACCGCGGCGAGTTGCTCGTCCAGCTGGGCGACCGAGCCGGCCGCGCTGACCGGGATGACGGGCGGATCGCTTCGCAACATCCACGCCAGGACCACCTGGTTGGCGGTGGCTCCGGTCTCCTTCGCCACCTCGAGGAGCACGGAGAGGCGAGCCGCGTTCGTCGGGTGCTCGTAGTCGAGCTCGAACGGTCGACGATCGGCCCGGGTGTAGCCGCCACGCAGCAGCGGTTTGTAGCCGAGCAGGGCGAAGTCGGGTTCGGCGCGCGCGTAGTCGAGGAGTTCCTTCGTGATCACGTCGTGCCCGGCCTTGTCGGGGCGTGGCCACAGGTACGTGTGCAGCTGCTGGACACAGGAGTAGCCGCAGACGCCCGCGTCCCGTGCCAGTGCGCGGGCCTTCTCGATCCGCCACACAGCGGTGTTGCTGCACCCGACGACCGAGGCGATGCCTTCCTCGACCAGCGCGCCGAACGCCTCGACGGTCTCGTGCAGGTCCGGTACGCGGTCGTCGACGTGGGCGTAGTAGAGATCGATCCGGTCCACCCCGAGCCGGCGCAGACTCCCCTCCACGCCTGCGCGGATCGCCTTGGCGGAAAGGCCTTCCCAGTGCTCGGGTGCTGCTTCGCCTGGCACCGTCGACAGCGCGCCGACCTTGGTGGCGACGACCATCTCGTCCCGTACTCCGCGACTGCGCATCCAGCGCCCGATGACCTCCTCGCTCTCGCCCCCGACGGCGCCGTCCGCCCACTGGTTGTAGCAGTTCGCCGTGTCCAGGAACGTGCCACCAGCGGCATGGAACCGGTCGAGGAGCGCGAACGAGGTCTCCTCGTCGGTGCCCGTGCCGAACGGGATCGTGCCCAGGCACATCTTGCTGACCGACACCGTGCCGAACTCGTGGCCCAGCTTGCGTTGCCGCACTGCCGCCTCCTCGCCTGCGCTGATCCGCCCCGGCCCCGATGGTCACGCCAGGTGCGGCGCGACCGAACCGTCGGACGAGACGAGCGTAGGCAGCCGGTGGCGCGTGCATCCCGTCCAATCGCGGGCAGTCTCCGCAGACCAATGTGCGCGGCTGACGTATTCGCGGTCAGGCGTGTGCGTCGGGGTTGCGCCAGAAGAAGGCCTCGGTGTCGTAGGCGGCCGGTGTCGGATGCTGCCACGGGCAGATGAGCCCGTTGAGCGCGAGGTTCTCCCGCCGCGGCACGTTGACCAGGTCCGTGTGCGCGAGCTCGACCACCGGGAAGTTGCCGACGACGCCCATGTAGAAGGGGCCCTGTTCGATGTGGATCTTGATGATCTCCCACACCAGCCCGTAGCGCTTCATCGCGTCGGTCTCCACCCGCGCCTGGTCGTAGAGCTCCCACAGCCGGTGTACCGGGTCGCCGGAGGGTGGCTTCATGTTCGGCGGCTTGCGCTGGTAGGGGTCGACGTCGCGTTCGGCGGCTTCCTGCTCGGAGTTGCGGATCACGTGGTAATTGGCGTACAGCGGTGCCCAGAACGCGGCTGCCAGGGCGTTCCCGATCGGCACCATGAGCTCCGGGCTCACCATGCACTCGTGCACGGGCATCGCCGGGTTGAGCCACGCCGTGTACGTCATCAGCTCGCCCGCCTGCCACTTGACCGACCACTCCGCCGGCGGAACGGGATTGCGTACGACGTCCAGTCCGATCGCCCGCCAGTCGGCGAGCAGATGGTCGGCCATCCGGTCGCCGTCGGGGTTGGCATCGGCCACCTGGTCCAGCCGAAGCCGCAGCCGCCCGCCGTCGGGAAGCTCGCGGACGCCGTCCCCATCCCGGTCGACGACGCCGATCTCGTCGAGCATCTTGCCCGCCTTCTTCGGGTCGTACGCGGCGTAGCTGTCCCTCCACCGCTCGAACAGCGACCGCCCCTCTGCGTCGCCGAGATAGTCGCTGGCCTTGAAGTTGTAGGTGCCGGTGGTCGGATAGCCGGTGTTGTAGAAGACGGCCTTCTGGATCTCCTTGCGGTCGACCGCGTGGGAGAGCGCCTGGCGGAACTTCGGCTCGTTGATGAGCGCGCGGATTGCCGGCTCGCGGTAGTTGAAGTTGAAGAAGAACAACGATCCGCAGCCCGAGCCGCTGTCCCACAGCAGCAGGTCCAGCCCGCTGCGGGCCTTGGCGTTCTGCAGACCGGAGATGTCGGCCAGCGAGATGCCCGAGAAGGTTCCGTGGACGTAGTCCATGTCGCCTTCCTGGATCCGCAGCTTCGCGACCTCGGTGTCCTTGACCGCCGAAACGGCGAGCTTGTCGAGGTAGGGAAGCTGGTCCCCGTCCGGGCTGACGCACCAGTAGTAGGGGTTGCGTTCCCAGACCATGCTGCGGCCCTCGGTGTAGGTCGCGAGCCGCCAGCCGGTCATCGTCGGGCAGTCGGGGTTGATGCCGTAGTTGCGGTTGTGCTCGAACGTGTCGGTCCAGTTGGCGTCGAGCCCCTTCGTGTATGCCGGATGGAACTTCCGCAGGTAGTGCTTGGGCGCGATGAAGGTCGGCCCGTTGCCGGCCTTCACCCAGTTGGCCAGGTAGAACGCCGTGAGCGGTGCGGGCGTGGTGAACTCGATCACCAACGTCAGCTCGTCGGGAGCCGACACCTTGGCGGTTGTCCCGTCGGCCGAGACGAACTCGGCCGGTGCCGCCTCCGGGTGCTGCTTGTCGAGCACCATGTCGTTCCACCAGAACATCACGTCGGCGGTCGTGCACCGCTCGCCGTCCGACCAACGCAGCCCCTTGCGGAAGTGCAGCGTCCACACGGAGTTGTCCGCGTTGGTCTCCCAGCTCTCCGCCAGGCCCGGACCCACGTCGTTCGCGTCGTTGAGCCACCGCAGCGGTGAGTGGCCGTACATGTACTCCTTCATTGCCGGGCTCTCGGTGTCGTCGGTGACGAGCCGCAAGGTGCCGCCGTACTTGCCGCGCTCCAGCCAACGGTGTGGCACGACGTACGGCCGTTCCGGCAGGCGCTGGGCGACCGGCGGCAGATCGCCCGCCTCGACCTTGGCGGCCAGGTCCGGAGCCTCGGTGAAGCGCTTCGGCACCGGTATCGCCCTGGTGTGCGACCCCTTGCCCGAGGCCGCCTTCGGTGCCTTGCGGGTCGGAGCGTCCGGCTCGGAGGTGCATCCGGCCACCACCGCCACGCCCGCGCCGACTGCCGAGACGTAGAGAAGCTCTCGCCGGCTCAGCTGTCGGTCGACGCCGGCCTCGTCCGCGCCTGTCCCACTCATCCCGATCCCCAATCACCCGCCGACTTTCGGCTGCTTCCCTAGAAGACTCGGTCCAACGGGTACGAAAGGTAAATGCGGCTGTCCGGCCACCGCCTGGCCACTTCCGCTCATCGCCCTGTTCTGGCCATCTCACGGCCTCCGTTCGGGACGGGCCGGAGCGAACCGTGCACTGCCGGTACGCTCGGCGCCGCGAGGAGGTGGCTGGCACGTGGTTGGTAGCGGCGTGGTCAGGAGCGGCGGGATCGGGGGCGGTGGGGTCAGCAGCGGCTCGGGGATCAGCCGGGTCGCGGCCTGGGAGGCCCTGGACTCCCGGGGCCGGCCGACCGTGGCCTGCCGGGTCCACCTCGACGGCGGAGCATCCGGCCGCGCGATCGTGCCCTCGGGTGCGTCCACCGGTCGCCACGAGGCGGTCGAACGGCGCGACGGCGGCGAGCGGTACGCCGGCTGGGGTGTGCGACGTGCTGTCGATGCCGTACGCGAGGAGCTGGGCCCGGCTGTTGCTGGTCTGGACGCCACCGACCGGGAACGCGTCGACGCCCGCTTGGAGGAGATCGACGGCACTCCCGAACTTGCCCGCACCGGCGCCAATGCGGTGCTCGCGGTGTCGCTGGCCTCGGCGATCGCCGGCGCGGAGGCGACGGACCGCCCGCTGTGGAGCGTGCTCGCCGGCGAGCCGGATAGGGCGACCCCCGCCCTGCTGCCGCTGCCGATGGTCAACGTGTTCTCCGGCGGTGCCCACGCGGCGGGAGCGATCGACATCCAGGACGTGCTCGTCGTCCCGCTCGGTGCCGAGAGCTTCGCGCACGCGATGGAGCTCGTCGCACGGGTCCGTACGGCGACTGCCGGCGTGTTGGGAGCGCGCGGCCTCGGGTCGGGACTCGTGGCCGACGAAGGCGGGCTGGCTGCGCCCCTGGCCAGCAACGAGGCCGCCCTGGCACTTGTCACCGAGGGCATCGTGGCCGCCGGCCTCACACCCGGCGTGGATGCCGGGCTCGCCGTCGATCTCGCGGCGAGCCAGTTCGCCCTGCCCGAGGGCGGCTACCGGTTGGCCTCGGAGGGACGAGACGTCGACCGGGACGAATGGCTGGGCGAGGTCTCTCGATGGTGTACGCGCTATCCGGTCGTCTCGGTCGAGGACGTCCTGCACGAGGACGACTGGGACGGCTGGACGCAGGCGTCGGCACTCCTGCCCGCCAGCTGCCAGGTGCTCGGCGACGACCTGTTCGCGACCCACGACGAGCGGGTGCGCGCCGGCATCGCACGTGGGGCGGCCAACGCGGTACTGGTGAAACCCAACCAGGCGGGCACATTGAGCCGCGCCGAGCGGGTGCTGCGGACCGCGCAGGAGGCCGGTCTGGCCACCGTCGTGAGTGCGCGGTCAGGCGACACCGAGGACTCCTGGTTGGCCGACCTCGCGGTGGGCTGGCGAGCGGGCCAGATCAAGGTCGGTTCGACGATGCGCTCCGAACGCACCGCGAAGTGGAACCGGCTGCTGGAACTCGAGCACGAGCTCGGCGCCATGGCCGTACTCGCCGGCCGCGACGTCCTCGGGCACTCGACCACCTAGCGCGTTACTGCTGCTTGTGGGCCCTGTTGGGGCGAGTCCTGCGCGCATGGTCGATCAGGTACGCACGGGTGCGCGCGACGTCGTTCTCGGCCGCGTCCTGGATGATCACGGGTACGCGCTGCGGCACGCGGCGGTGCAGGTCGAACACCAGTTCGTAGTCGAGCAGCCCCGTGCCCGCGGCGGCATAGCCGGCTGAGTGGTCGCCCTCCTGGGACGGGGACACGACATCCTTGGCGTGAATGCACACGACGGACCCGCCGAGGTTGTCGAACGCCTCTGTCAGGATGCGTCCATGGTCAGCGACAGTCGACGGTTCGACGAGGTTGGCCGGGTCGAGGACGATCCCGAGCAGAGCGGCGTCCGCACCCAACTCGTCGAGCAGGCGCCGCGCCACGACCGCATCGCTGACCACGTTGCCCGGTTCGGGTTCGACGCCCAGCCGTACACCTGCCGCTTCTGCGGCGGGCATCAGCACGTCGAGCGTCGCACGCAGATCTCGCCAGGCGCCCGGGTCGTCGTTGTCAGGGTGGCGCCGCCAGATGTCGTCCGGATCGCGCGTACCCGAGCACAGCGTCACGACACTGGCGCCGAGCCTCGCCGCATACGGGAGGAACGCCGCAGCGGCGGCCGTCTCGCGCATCCGTCGATCCCGGTCAGGATGCACCGTGTTGTAGGTCGCCGACACGCCCCAGATCTCGACGTTCCTGCTGGCGAAGGCGAACCGGATGCCGGCAACGTCGAGACCGCCGACCGCCTCCTGCCCGGGGATCGTCGGCAGCCCGAACGCGTTGAGGTTGAGCTGGGTGAGGCCGAACCCCGCGGAGGCGACGGCGTCAGCCACGGCGTCGGGCGTCGCCCGGCGGAACGTGCGGGCGAAGATGCCCAGCTCGACCGGATGCGGGGTCAGAGCAGCACCTCCTCGCCGTCGATTGCCGCGCTGGTCGCGACAGCCTCGATCAGGCGGAGGGCGGCGACCCCGTCGGCACCGCAGGGATCGGTCGTCGTGTCGCAGGTGACGGCGTGGGCGAACGCCTCGACCTGGCGTTGGTACGGATCGCAGGCCCCGAACGACGGTTGCCTGGTCTCGGCGGTGCGCTCCAGGAAGACCCGCACGCTGCTGGCCCGGCGGAAGAACGGGAAGTACGAGCGGATGCTCACGTGTCCCCGCTCGGCGTAGATCTCGATCCCCTCGGCGTAGTCGCCGTGCACGTCGGCCGAGATCTCGAACGTCACGAGTCCCCCGCTGTCTGGCGAGTCCGCGGAAAGCCGTCCGGTGCCGTGCCAGCTGAAATCGCGGTCGCGTCGGACGACCTGTGCCCGTACGCCAGCCAGCTCGCCGACGAGGAACCGCAACGTGTCGAAGACATGCGCTCCGTGCGTACGGAGGAGGTAGCCTTCGCGGTCGGCCTTGAACTCGGCCTCCTTGGCGCGCACTCCTTCGTCGACCACCAGCGGTGGAAACAGCGCGGCCTCCGTCGGCGGGCGGAGGCGCGCGGGAATGCGATACCAGCAGCTGAGGCTGAAGATCCGCCCGAGGTCGGCCGTCGCGGCTCGGGCGTAGGCCATGCCGGGGTCGTGCCGCCGCATCGCACCGACCTGCAGCTTCAGCCCTTTCGCAGCGGCAAGGTCGGCGAGCTGGGCCGCCTCCGCGCTGGTCGCCGCCGCCGGTTTCTCCACCAGGACGTGCTTGCCCGCCTCGAGTGCCTGGGTACCTAGCGGGAGGTGCAGGCGGTCCGGGACGGCGACCACGACCGCATCGACTCCGGACGCGAGTAGTTCTGCCGTGTCGGTGTAGCCGATGACGCCATAGCGCCCGGCCACGCCGGTGGCCAACGCCGGGCTCGGATCACTCACGCCGGTGAGCTCCACCCCGGCCGCCTTCATCACTGCGGGAACGTGCGCGACCTGGGCGATCCGGCCACAGCCGACCACACCAAGGCGCAATGGTGGCTTGCTCGACATCGGTGTGCCGCCGCCTTCGGCTCGACTGGTCTCGGCAGTCCGAGCCTACGGGCGACCCAGTCGCCCGAGCCGTCGACCGAGCCGTCAACTGGGCACGGTCGCACGATGCCTCAGGCCTCGGCCTCCAGGGCGGCGCCGAAGTCCTGGAGCAATCGGTGGTGATGGTCCTCGCTGAGCAGATGCCCAGCGGCGATCACCAGTGCGACCGGCCACTCCACCATCCCGATCACCACCAACGTCGCGACGCCGGCGTACCACGCGAGGCGCTGCGGCTCCGGCAGCCGGACCGGTCCGAGCAGCGGCAAGGTGATCTGGACGCTGTTGGCGGCGACGGCGCGCTCCGCGGCCGGCTTGGCTCGCGACCCGCGCGTCCGCTGGCCGGTCCTTCCAGCCGAGGCTGAGCGCCCGTTGCCAGCACCCGATCCCTTCGACCTGGAGCCGGAACTCTTCGCCTTCGTCGTCCGCGTCGCAGCCACTGCCACCTCCGCCTGCCTCACCCGACACCCGTCCGCACGGTCCGGGCGGTGGCAGCGTAGGCCGGCCCCGGTTGGACCCGCCTCATCCCGGCCGGGTGAGAGGCGCCGGGCCGAGAACCACGAGTACGTCGCCGCTGCCGTAGGCCGGAGCCTGGTCCCGCGTCACCGGCTCCAGCCGTCCGTCCGCGCGTACGACGAAAAGCAGGTCGTAACCGGCCGGGACCCCCGCTCCGCCTGGTCGGGACTCGACGACGGCTCCGGCGGCGTGTCGGCGGAGGATCTCGTCGCGGTCCAGCACACCGGCGAAGAGCGGAGCGCCGCCGACATAGGGCGCGGCCACCCGCTGGCTGGACGCCGAGGCGGCCACGCGATAGACCGGCCCGTCGACGCTGCCGCGCAGCATCGGCACGGCGACTGCGTTGAAATCGTCCTCCTCGGTGAGCAGGAAGACGGCGTTGACACCTTCGAGCTCCGCTCCGCGCCCCGTCGCGGAGGCGAGCAGCTCCCCGGGCGCGAGCTCCAGTCCGGCCGCCCGGACCGCCGCGCGTTCGGACTCCCGACCCGCCCATGCCAGGACGTCGACGCCCGCGTCCCGCAGGACGGTGCCGAGCTCCACCACCCAGGGCGCACCACCGACCAGGAACGGCCGGGTCCGTGCCGACTTCAGCACCCGCAGGATCCGCGCCGCCGGGACCGCCGTCAGCCCGTAGATGGTGACCGTCGCGACGATCACCAGGAACGTCACGGGAAGGATGTCGCCGGCTCCCCCGACCCCTGCGGCGACCAGGCCGGGCGAGAACGCCGACGCGGTTGCCGCAGCCACGATGCCACGCGGCGCCATCCAGGCGACGAAACCACGCTCCCCCGGGGACAGGTCGGTGCCGGCCGTCGCGACCAGCGTCACCAGCGGCCGGACGACGAGGACCAGAACGCCGACCAGAGCCACGGTGGGTACCAGCACCCGGAGGACGGACCCAGGCGTCACCGTCGCCGAGATCGAGATGAAGAGGACTCCGAGGATGAGGTGGACGACCGTCTCGAAGAACTGCCGGTGCACCGTGACGTCGACCCCGGGCATGTTGCCGAGCATGAGGCCCATGACGATGGCCGCGATCAGGCCGGTGTCGTCGCGGACGACGTCAGCCGCCGCCGCGACCGCCACGACGGACGCGATGATCACTGCCGTGGCGAGCACCTCGGGCAGGCCGAGCCGGAGTACGAGCCAGAGCACGACCGTGCCGAGTATCCCCGCACCGGCGCCGACGACGACGCTCGCCAGGAACTGCACCGCTTCGGAGCCGATGGTGTCCGGCCCGGCCGCGATGATCGCGTGGAACACGACCGCACCGAGGATCCCGCCGATCGGGTCGATCAGGGTGCTTTCCCAGTTGAGTATCTTCTCCACTCGCTCCGCCGGCTGCACGTACGCCAGGAGAGGGCCGACCACCGTGGGACCGGATACGACCAGGATCGCGCCCGTCATGACCGCGGCCTGCGGGGACATTCCGAGGAGCCACGCCACGACGCAGCCTGCGAGCGCCCACGTGGCCGGGACGCCGAACGCGACCAGCGTCACGACCACCCGGCGCAGCGACCCGCGCAGCCGGCGGACGTCGAGACCGAGGCAGGCGTCGAAGAGGATCACGGCGACCGAAAACGACACCACCGGTTCGAAGAGCGTTCCCAGCAGGTCCCTAGCGTTCACCAGGTCGGTGACCGCCCCGGCCGTGAACCCGACTGGTAGCAGAACGATCAGCGCGGGCAGGTGGAGCCGGCCGGCCAGCACCTGGGACCCGACCGCCAGGACCAGGGTCAGGCTCACGCCGATGAGGAGCTGCTCGCTGTTCACTCACGGATCCGTCACGGAGACGCGGCGACTCGACGGGCGAACCGGACGGCCGCTTCAGCACGCGGCAGCAGGACCGACGTGGCGGTCCCCGCGCCGGACGCGACGAGGGCGATGGTCCATCCGACCGGCCCGAGCGGTCGGCAGCCGAAGAAGTGGCTCACCCCTGGCGTCTGGACGACAGCCGCCAGTGCCACACCTGAGACCGCACTTGCGCCGACCACGAGCGGGCTGCGCCATCCGGCCACCATCGTCTGCCCGAGCTGGGCGCCCACCAGCGCGACCAGGGCCACGGTGCTGGCGCGGGGCGCAGTCCCGGTCATGCGCGCCGCCAGCCAGGCTCCGGTGGCAGAACCAGCGGTGACCCCGGCGCGCACCAGCACCTCGCGGGTCAGTGCCCGTCCGAGCGACGCGTCCGGGCCTTCGTGCAGCAGGCTCTCCGGATTCGTACTGGCAGGTGGGCGCACCGCCAGGGCGAGCGCCGGCAGGATGTCCGTGAACAGGTTGACCAGCAACAGCTGCCGGGCGTTGAGCGGCGAGCCACCCGCGCGGAGCATTCCGGCGCCGAGCGTGAACGCGATCTCGCCCAGGTTGCCACCCAGGAGCAGGGCGATCGAGTCGCGGACCGAGGCCCACATGCCGCGTCCCTCGACGATGGCGTCCGTGATCGTCTCGATCCGGTCGTCGGTGACCACGAGGTCGGCGGCTTCCCGCGCGGCGTTCGTACCGTTGCGGCCCAACGCGATACCGACGTCGGCGAGACGGATCGCGGGTGCGTCGTTGGCGCCGTCGCCGGCCATGGCCACGGTGTGACCACTACGCCGGTACGCCTCGACGACCCTCACCTTCTGGGCGGGAGTTACCCGGGCGAACACGGAGACCTGCGGAAGCAGGACGCCGAGCTGGTGGTCGTCGAGCTGGTCGATCTGCGCGCCGGTGACGACCCGCTGACCGTTGACGATGCCGAGCTCGGTACCGATCGACGCGGCGGTGGTCGGGTGGTCGCCGGTGAGCATGACGACGCTGACGCCCGCCCGACGCAGAGTCGACACGGCCTCGGCGGCGGTCGGGCGTACCTGGTCCGCCAGCCCCAGCAGGCCGAGGAACTCCAGCCGCTCCACCCTGTCTTCGGTCAGGTCCTGCCGACTCGACGCCGACCGCTCGGCCACGGCCAGGACCCGAAACCCCCGGTGCGCGAGCCGCTCGACCTCGGCCTCGATCTTGTCCCGGGCCGCCTCGCCCATCGGTTCGACACCTCGACCCCGACGCCACTGCACGCACCGTGGCAGCACGATCTCGGGCGCTCCCTTGACGACGAGGACCGGGCCGGTCGGGGTTCGCCCGAGGGCCGCGTGGTAGCCGCGGCCGGACTCGAACGGCACGTCGTCGACCAGAGTCCAGAACCCGACGGAGGTGGAGGTCACGACGCCGACCGCCTCCGCGGCCGCGACGACCGCGAGGTCGGTCATGTGCGGCGGCGCCTGTCCGTTCACCCGTCCTGGGCTCGCCCGCAGGCCCGCAGCGAGGATCGTCCGGCCGGACTCGGTGAGGCTGCCCAGTGGTTCCTCGACGATTCCGTCGGACACCGTACGCAGGGAGATCCGGCCTTCGGTGAGGGTGCCGGTCTTGTCCAGCAGCAGAGTGTCGACCCGCCCGAGCGTCTCGATGGTCGGCGGGTTGCGGACCAGGGCGTTGCGCTCCGACATCCGGCGGGCCGACGCGAGCTGCGCCACCGTCGCCACCACCGGCAGGCCCTCCGGCACGGCCGCGACCGCCAGGCTCACCGCCGTGCCCAGCGTCTGGTTCAGCGGCCGGCCGCGCAGCAGTCCGACGGCCACCAACGCCCCGGCGCTCCCCAACGCCACCGGGATGGTCGCCTTCACCAGCGTTCCCAACCTTGCCTGGACACCGCTGACCGGCTGCGGGCCGGTGTCGTCCCCCGCGCTCCTGCCGACTTCGGTGCCGGCGCCGGTGGCGGTGACGAGGGCCGAGGTCTCCCCCGCGGCGACGACGGTGCCCTCGTACAGCATGCTCGTACGGTCCGCCACATCGGCCGCGGCGCACGCCGCCGCCGACTTCGCCACGAGCTGGGACTCACCGGTCAGGCTGGACTCGTCGGCCTCCAGCGCGAGGGCTTCGAGGATCCGACAGTCGGCAGGTACGGCATCGCCGGCCCGGAGGGTGACCACGTCCCCAGGTACGAGAAGGTCGGCCAACACCTCGCGGTCGACGCCGCCTCGCCTCACCCGGACGGGAACCGCTGTCGCGTCCGCGAGGCGCATGATGGCCCGGTCGGTGCCGACCCGCTGGACTCCCCCGATCAACGCGTTCAGTCCCATCACCGCGCCGATCAGGACGGCATCGGTGAAGGAGCCGCCAGCGGCCGACAGGCCAGCACCAGCGGCGAGGATCGGCGTCAGGGGGTTGGCCAGGTCATCCAGTGAAGCACGCAGGACGCTCGGTTCCGGCCGCCGGTCCGCCGGCGGACGCGAGGCCAGCCGTGCCGCGGCCTCCTCCTCCGTCAGCCCGTCCGGCGTACTTGCCAGGCGGCCCAACGCGACGTCCGGTTCGACCGCGTACCAGTGATTCGGGTCGGCGGGAACCGGTACCGCCCGGGCGGCGAGGGATCGCACCGACCAGGCGCCCCATGCCAGGCCCGCGGCGCCGGCGGCGTTCACGCAGAACATGGCACGCGACGTCGCGCCCCGGGCCGGTCCGACCAGGGAGAGCAAGGCGCCGGTCACCGAGCCGTACACCCCCAGCCTGGCGCCATGGCCGGAGACCGACCGCGCGACCGGGACCGAGCTGAGGACCAGGCACGCCGGTGACAGGTCGGGGCCGCACAGCAGGTGCGCACCCCATGGTGCGTCCCGGTCCGGCACGAGCGCGCCGATACCGCAGTCGGCAGCCGCGAGCGCAGCGCCGGGGCCGTGGGCAAGCAGAGTCACGACCCTGCCTTCTGCCTGCAGGTCCCGGATCGCACCGGCCAGCCGGGGACCGGACGGGACCACCCGGTCGGCAACGAGCCGGGTACCCAGGGCGGAACCGCCGACCGTACCGGCGAGGACGAGCTCACCTGCCGAGCGAGCCGCTGCGGCGAGCGCACCGGCGAGCGGTGCGACCTGCGGCTCGGCGCCCACCACCGCGACCAGCTCTCCGCACGTCGCCAGTCCGAGGATCACCACCCCATGCCCGTCGACCTTGCGCGCGGCCGCGGCCTGCGTCCGCACGGACGGCCCCACGTCGACGGAGCCGAGCGGACCGAGCAGCCAGTCGTCTCCGTGTCGTACCCCTCTCGGGTCGGCGGGATCGAGCAGGATCTCCGCCCGCGCCCGAAGCGCCGCCTCCGACCATCGTCCAGCGCTGTCGAGTACGACCAGCGAGCCCAGACCGAAGCGCCCTGTCAGCAGGACGTCGGAGTCGATCACCACGGTGTCCACCCGGTCGAGCCGGCGAAGGGCCTCCCGGTCGAGGACAACGACGTCCCGACTCGCCAGCAGCCTGGTCAGCTGGCCGGCGAACCCGTCCCGGGCGAGTCGGCCCGCCTTCGGGGTGGCGGCGGCCATGATCGACGACGCCCGCCGAAGGTCCGCGGTGGCAAGCAGGGTCGAGCCACCTCCGCCCAGCGCGGCCAGGCCCGCACGGTCACCCCAGCGTTCGACCGGGCCGGGCGGTACGGGGACCTCGCGCGGACGGACCACGACCGGTGCCCGGCGTCGTCGGCTGGGTTGCCCCGCCAGGACGGGCTCGCGTTCTGTCCAGACCTGACGGGCCGCCCGTGCCTCCGCCAACAGCGACACGCGGTGTGCCGCGTCGACGACCAGCCCGAGCGGACCGCGTGCCACTCCCTGGGCGAGTGCGTTGGCGAGCGCCAGGCCCACCTCCGCCGCCGACTGTCCGAGCCAGGCGTCGATCGTGCGGCGTACCTGCGGAATGTTCTCCATCAGCGGGATGAGCGCGGCCAGCTCGGTCGGGAGCCGCGCGGCCCGCAGCAGGTGTCCGCCGACGCTCACCCCCACGCCGGCGAGGTCGCCGACCAGGGCGACGGCCAGCCGGTGCTGCGGCTCGAGGTCGGCCGGATGCTCTGGACGGTCGGGGAACCGCGCGGTGTCGAGGCGGTGCTGTTCCTCGACCCCCTCGACGGTGGCCACCAACTCACCGAGGTCGAGGCGGTCCTGGTCGAATGCGACCACGACCCTGCGTAGGGCCTGGATGGCTTCAGCCCACTCGACACCCTCCAGCCGGCTGAGCTCGGCTTCGAGGTCGCGGGCGACGGCCTGCGACCGTGGGTGGTCCAGTCCGCGTACCTCGATGTGGGCCCGCCCCGAGCCGACCCAGCTGCGCCGGGTTGTCCGCCGCAGGGGGACGACACGCGTGGTGGTAGGACGTGGGCGGTCGGCGGGCGCGCGGGTGTGACGCAGATGCGGTACCAGTCCGACGAGACGCCCGACCAAGGACCGCACTGCCACCTCGCACCATCGCCTGCCAGGGCCGCAGCTCGAGCCACGGGCGGCCGGCGGTGAGGCCGGCCATGATGGAAGTCAGCCCCACGACACGCATGGCGAAACCACCCGGCCGGAATGAGGAGATCGCGGACCTCAGTGTCGGACGTTTCTCGTCACGAGGGTCACGAGGGCGTCCGGTGTGACCACCTTGACGTGTCGGGCAAGCCCGTCGACGACGGTTTTCACGTTGTCTACCGTCTTGCTCCAGGCGTGCCACAGCACGATCGAGTAGCCGGCCGCGGTCGACGGGTCCCGCCCTGCCGCGTTGAGCTCCGCGGTGACGCTCGCCTCGTCGGCGCCGGCGATGCCGTCCCACAGCATCGTGCGGGCGGAGATGACCGGCTTGTCCCGAGCCCACACGATCCGGCCCTTGTGGGTGTCGTACCTCGAGTACTCGAGGTAGATCAGCCCGTCGATCTCACGGCGCTTGAGGTAGGTCGACCACAGGGCCGTGTCGTCGAACGCGTCGAAGTCGAGGATCTGGACGACACCGAGGTCGGCTCGGCCCATCGCGGTGGCGAGCCGCTCCGTGTGCAGGTCGAGTGCGGCGCGGGGGAACATGCTCGGGTACAGGTAGCCGCCACCGGACGGGCCGACCACGAACCGGTCGTGGTGGGCGCCGGTCGAGGCGTTGTCGTAGTACCACCGCATCACCGACGGGGCCACGTCGACCAGGCTCGGAGAGATCCCCCAGCCGAGGTCGAGCGTGCCGCGGTGGGGGTTGGCGAACCAGTTGGTACTGCTCTGGAAGTCGCCGAGCATCCACTGGATGTTGTCGCCGTCGGTGACCAGGAACGCGACGTGATGCGTCCCGGGCTCCGGATCGGGGACCCGCGCGGTGGGCCGCTGCGAGATGCGGTCCAGCGTGATGCCGGACAGCGGCGCGAGGTTGCGGGCATGGTCGGCGGCGATGGTCTTGACACCGGCCTGCGACGACATCGAGACGAACGAGTCCTCTCCCTGCGACGCGTCACCCCATCCCATCGTGGCGGCGTCGGTGTCGAGGTCGCGGACGACCTGGCGCCGGAAAGCGGAGTTGCCGTCGTAGAACACCAGCGCGCCGGCCATCGTGGCGTAGTCCCGCAGCTGGTTGGCGAAGTCCGGCTTCTGTTCGACGGCGAAGGAGTGGCTCAGCTGCGGCCAGTACTTCTGCTTCACCCACTTGTCGTCCTTGCCGCGCACGTCCGCGACCAGCCGGAGACCGTGCGCCTTCGCCGCGGGTTCGAGCGTCTCGTCGACCGCGACTGCCCCGGTGAGGCCGGCCACCGTGGTCGCGACGTTCACCGACGGCTCACCCTGCCGGTACAGCACGTAGGTGTCGACCCGGTCGGCGCTGCCTGGCCGGGTCCGGAAGCTGTCGACCAGCGCCCAGAACGTCGTCCACCGGCTCGAGGCTCACGCCGTACCGCGCGGCGAGGTCGTCCAGCCAGACGCCGTACCCGACGCTCGGGACGTTGAGGTAGATGCCGGCGGCCTCACCGCTGCCGTTCCGTGCCCGGGCGACCTGCCCCTGCAGGGTGGCCGCCAAGACTCGCTCGGGTGTGCTCAGCGAACCCTCGTCGACGACGTACAGCTTGGTGGGACGTACGCCCTTGGGGTAGGCGGAACGCACCGCACCCGTGGCGGCCGCCGCTGGTCGGAGCGATCCGCTCGTTCCCCATGCCGCCACGCCCGCCACCCCCACTGCGCCCGCCGCCCGTGCCAAGGCCTCGCGGCGCGTCAGTCCAGGCCGAGATTTCCGCATGCCACCGCCCTTTGGTCGGTCCGCCCGGATGCGGGCGGGACCGCTCGCACACTAGTGACGGCGCGGCGGCGGCAGCCAGCGGTTCGTCCGCCCTCGGCACCTGTCGGACGCGGGGCTTGGGAGGATCACGGCACCAGGACCGCGACTCCGTTCACGCGGTCGGCGGCGAGGTCGGCGAGGGCCTCGTCGGCCCGGTCGAACGGGTATGGCGTCACCTCGATCCGCAGCCTGGTGGCGGCCACGACCGCGAGGAACTCCCGGCCGTCGTCCCGCGTGTTCGCGGTGACGCTGCGCAGGCTCCGCTCCTGGAACAGGTGCCGCTCGTAGTCGAGCGCCGGTATTTCACTGAGGTAGATGCCCGCCACGCTCAACGTGCCGCCGCGGTCGAGCGCGGCCAGGCCGACCGGTACCAGGTCGCCGACCGGTGCGAACAGGATGGCCGCGTCCAGCGGTTCGGGCGGCAGGTCGTACCCGCCGCGGGCAGAGGCCGCGCCGAGCTCGAGCGCGAGAGCCTGGGCGTCGGGCGAGCGGGTGAGCACGTGAACCGTCGCACCCTGGGCGATCGCGACCTGGGCGGTCAGGTGCGCCGAGCCGCCGAAGCCGTAGATGCCGAGCCGGCCGTCGGGCGGCAGTTCGGCCCGGCGCAGGGCGCGGTAGCCGATGATGCCGGCGCACAGCAGCGGTGCGAGTTCCTCCTCGGTGTAGGCGGCGAAGTCCTGCTCGGGCAGCGGGTAGGCGAAGGCGGCGGGAACGGTGACGTACTCCGCGTACCCGCCGTCGGCGTCCCAGCCGGTGTAACGGGAGTTCGGGCAGAGGTTCTC
This sequence comes from uncultured Actinomycetota bacterium, assembly GCA_963720325.1. Classification (GTDB taxonomy): domain Bacteria; phylum Actinomycetota; class Actinomycetes; order Propionibacteriales; family Actinopolymorphaceae; genus Thermasporomyces. The sequence goes on from CAVRFE010000007.1 coordinate 962,345, forward strand.
CCGACCGCGGCGGCAGTAGACGCACACGCCACAGGTGTGCCGCAACCACGGCACTCCGACCCGTCGACCTTCTCCGGTGGCTTCGCGGGCGTCCACGGGCACGTCGTCGCCGGCTGCCACGACCTCCCCCACGACTTCGTGGCCCGGGACTACCGGCGACTTGTGCGGTGGAAGGTCGCCGTCACGCACATGGAGGTCGGTACGACACACGCCGCACGCGCGGACCCGGACCAGGACCTCGTCGGGAGCTGGGCGTGGTACCGGCATCTCGATCGGGTCGAGGCGGCCGGGAGTCGCGACGATCCACGCCCGCATCGTGCTGGGTAGGTCGGTCATTCCCACTCCTTCCCGTGCGGCCGGACGCGACCCGGCTGGCCGTGGTGGAATCGATCCATGACCGTGATCGCTGTTCCCTTCCACCTCGACGACGAGCTGCCGGCCCTGGAGCTGCCCATACCCGCCGACCGTACGGTCACCATCACCCTTCCCGACGGCACGCCGTGGGAGCGGATGGCCACGCTGTACGACCGGGTGGCCAAGGAAGTGGCAGCAGCGCCGGTCGACAGGGGCGCGCCGCTGTTGATTTCCGGCGACTGTACGACCTCGCTCGGCGTGGTGGCAGGACTGCAGCGTTCGGGTCTCTCGCCGTCCGTGGTCTGGTTCGACGCGCACGGTGACGTGCACACGCCGGCCACGTCGACCACCGGCTATCCCGGCGGGATGGCGCTGCGGATGCTTGTCGGTGAAGGTGACCAGACGATCGCCAAGCACACCGGACTGACGCCGGTGCCGGAGTCCGACGTCCTCCTGGTCGATGCCCGCGACCTCGATCCGCCCGAGGAGACCTACCTCGACGGTGCGGCGATCCGCCGGTGCCGGGTCGGCGAGGTCACCGGTGACCTGCTGCCGTCCGGACCGCTCTACGTGCACCTCGACCTCGATGTGGTCGACCCTGACGACCTGCCCGGACTGGTGTACCCCGCACCCGGAGGGCCCGCGCTCGACGAGGTGGGCGACGCGGTCCGGACGGTGTTGAGCACGGGTCGGGTCGCCGCCCTGGGGCTCGTGTGCACCTGGCATCCCGGCAGTGCCGGCACCGCGACAGACACCGTTCGACCCATGGCCGCGCAGTTTCTCGCCGCCTTGTGACCATCGGCGAGCGGCGTGAGTCGATGCCGGCGGACGACCAGGTGCTCCTGGCGGAGGTCGCGGCGCTCGGCGAGTTCTTCCGGGTGGATCCCGCTCGAGCCGCCCACCCCCAGGGCACGGACAGACTTGCCGACCTGTACGCAGGCGACCCCGCGCTCCTCGACCACATCCGGGTCGCCACCGACCGGCTCGGGTCCTCCGAACTCCGGGTCGGCGGGTCGATCCTGTTCCAGGGCCTGGCGGCCCGACTCTGGTCACCGGTGGTCGCGACCGCGCTGGCGTACGACCGGGTGCTGACCCTCCCACCCACCACGACCTGCTGGCATCCCACCCAGAACGGCGGCAGGCTTCAGGCCACCGATCCGCACCTGGATCCGGCCGGGGCAGACCCTGCCACCCGTCCAGCGGCGGTCGTTCGGGCGGTGGTCGACCTGCATCTGGTCCCGCTGGTGGCCGCCGTGTCCGGATGGGTCCGGCTGCCAGCGGCCTTGCTCTGGGGCAACGCCGCCTCCGCCCTGGTGGGCTCGTTGGGGGTCCTGGTGCGGGCCCGGCCCAGTCACCGTGAGGCGGCCACCCGACTCCTCCGTGCACTACTTGTCGACCCGAGTCGCGACCCACACGACGGCGACCCTCTCGGGGGCGACTCGGCTGCCGAGTACCCGCTCGCCGAAGGCGGTGCCCTGACCGAACCATCGTCAGCGGACGCACCATCCGCCGATCGCACCGGTCTGCCCGGCTTCGTCCGCTCCAGCTGCTGCCTCTACTACCGCATACCAGGCGGCGGACTGTGCGGAGACTGTCCGCTCAGCTCCACGCCGACCCTCAGGTAGGCGGGCACATCGGAGCGGTGGTACGGCCACTCCGAAGGTTCGATCTGGTCGAGAAAGCCGGCGTACACGACCGCGTACACCAGCGCGATGACCGGCCGTAGGAGCGCCAGTGCCCGGTCCGGATCGCAGCCCGGCACGTCGGCACGCCACCGCCGGGCCCACCCGGCGACCAGCGGTGCGGTGTCGGCAGGTGTGAGGTTCTCGGTGGCGCGCGCGATGTCCATCGCTGGGTGCCCGATCGTGGCGTCGCCCCAGTCGATGATGACCCGGTGGGTTCCGTCGGACCGGACGTTGCCGGGGTGGAAGTCACCATGGACGAGGGTGTCAGGTACCCCGCACTCCCCGACGGCGGCGAACCGGGCGGGCAGGTCGTCGACCAGGGCACACAACCGGGTGTGTACCTCGGGCGGCAGGCTCGGTCCGTACCGCTCGGCCACTGCGGCGATCGCCGCGACGGTGGCCTCGGCCCGCCGATCGGGCACGCCGCGGGCGAGCAGTTCCGGCACCCGCGACCGGGCGTACGCCTGCACGTGGTGCAGGTCGGCCAGCATGGCCTCCCGCTCGGCCGCCGGTGCCCCGAACCGGTCCTCTCCGGGTACGTGCTCGAGCACCATCCGGCAGTCGGCACCAGCGAGCAGGCGGGGCGCCCTCTCCGGCGCGGCAGTTTCCAGCCAACCCAGCAGGGCTCCCTCGTGGGCGAAGAACCCGGGCACCTGCTTGATCCAGGCCTGTCCCGCGGGGGTCTCGACCCGCCAGATCGCCGACAGGTTCCAGCTCTTGCGTTGCTCGACAACGGTCGGGGTACGGCCCAGTGCCTCCAGAGCCGTACGCGCCCACGCGACCGTGCGGGCCGGTCCGCCTGGCTCGGCCCACGGTGCCCGCAGCGGGTGCGGCGCCAGCGCGCCGTCGAGTCCGCCGGGCGCTCGGCCGAGGGCGGGCAGGGCAGATCCCGCTCCCGGGGCGACCTCGGCCGCGTACACCACCGGGCCACCGGGTGGGCCGCGGCGATCCGCGGGACCGAGCACGCGGAGCACGTCCACCTCGACAGCCCACCGCGAGCGGACGGCGGCCACGATGTCGCCCACCTCCGGCCACCACGGCACGTCCACGGTGAACGTCGGCAGGGATCCCAACGGCGAACCCGTGGGATCGACCAGAACCAACGTGACCTCTCGCGTCATGGCCAGCGACGCTAGGCCGTCGGACGATCGGCCGCCAGCGCTTTCGGTCCGACCCGGCGCGCCGCACAGACGTCAGGGTTCTCGTCGCATCAGGGCGTAGCAGGCCACGGCCGCGGCGGCCGCGACGTTCAGAGAGTCGACGGTCGGGCTGATGGGAATCCGGACCCGAGCGTCTGCCTCGGCCTGCCAACGGGCGGACAGTCCGTCGCCCTCGGTACCCAGCACGAGCGCAAGGCGGTCGCGCATCGTCGCCGCCTGCTCGATCGGCACCGCGTCCGGTGCCGGCGTCAGGGCCAGCACACCGAAGCCCAACCTGCGCAGCTCACCCAGTCCGTCGTACCAGCTCGTCATGCGGGCGTACGGCAGTGTGAACACGGCGCCCATCGACACCTTGACCGACCGCCGGTAGAGCGGGTCGGCACACCGTGGCGCCAGGACGATGCCCTCGATGCCGAAGGCCGCCGCGCCACGGAAGATCGCGCCGACGTTGGTGTGGTCGACGACGTCCTCCAGCACGACGATCCGGCGGGCTTCGGCGACGACCTTCTCCACCGGCGGCAGGGGCACCCGGTCCATCGACGCGAGCGCGCCGCGGTGGATCTCGAATCCGGCCACCTCCCTCAGCAGCTCGGGAGAAAGGACGTAGCAGGGCGCGTCGCCGCCGGCCGCGACAACGTCTGCCAGGTCGGGCAGCCAGCGACTGCTCATCAGGAAGGACCGGACGGGATAGCCCGCCGCGATCGCCCGCCTGATCACCTTCTCGCCCTCGGCGATGAACAGGCCGTGGGCAGCTTCGAGGCTCTTGCGGAGGCTCACGTCACGTAGGCCGGTGTAGTCACGCAGCCGCGGGTCCGCGGCCGACTCGACGGGGACGATCGACACCCCGCCAGTGTCCCGCGCAGGGGGCGACGCCGCCGAGCCGGTGCCACGGCGCGCCCGCCACAATGGACGGGTGACCGAGCTCTCCACGATCGGCAAACTCACCGCACATCGCGTGCTCGACCGTCCCGACCTGGTCGCCGAGCCAGTGGACCGGGCGGTCCGGACCTGGCAGGTTGCCGAGCCGGGGGTGGATCAGGTCCTGGTCGCCGAGATCGATCCGGAGCTCGCCGATACCGCCGCGTTCTGCGCCGCCTACGACGTCCCGCTGGAGGTCTCGGCCAACTGCGTCATCGTCGCCGGGCGCCGCGGGGGTGACACGAGGTATGCCGCGGCGATAGTGCTGGCCACGACCCGGGCCGATGTGAACGGTGTCGTCCGCCGGCATCTCGACGCGCGCAAGGCCTCATTCGCCCCGATGGACGCTGCCGTCGCGGAGACGGGGATGGAGTACGGCGGCATCACGCCACTCGGCCTGCCGGAGTCGTGGCCCATCCTCGTCGACGCCCGCGTCGCGGAGACCGAGGTCGTGGTGGTCGGGAGCGGCTTGCGGCGTTCGAAGCTCCTGCTACCCGGAGCGGCGGTGGCCGCCCTCCCCCAGGCGGTCGTCGTACCGGGACTCGGCTTGGCGTAGGGCACCGTCCGGACGCACGCCACCGCCCGGACGTCGGTCGCGACGCCTGTGCGTCGCCGGTCAGTGCGTCAGTTGTTGCTTGGCGACGACGAGCCGGACCGGTTGCCGAACCAGCCCGTCACCTTGTCGCGTACGCCGTCGACGGTGCCGCCGAGGTCGCTGAGGATCTTCATCAGCGGGTCCTGGGAGCGTGCGAACGTCTCCTTGTAGGAGTCCGCCGCCCGTCGCGCCTCGGCACTCATCGACGCGGAGCTGTCATCGGCCCGGCGAGGGTAGTCGCCGCCGAGGATGCGGGAGTAGTCGCCGTTGTCGACCCAGTGGCGCAGCTCGGCGGCGCGGACCGCGAGGAACGGGTGGCTGCGCGCCTCCAGCAGCAGCAGCTTGAGCACGCTGTCGCGTAGGTCGCCAGCCCGGTCGTACTCGGCCGCCTGCGCCAGGAAGGACGTGGCGTCGACGTCTTCGAGGTGGCCGCCGGACGCGAGCTTCATGTGGGTGCGCAGCGCCGCCGCGGGATCCTGGCAGGCGATGAGTCCGGCTCGGTCGCCGGACAGCTCCGCCTTGCGGGACCACTCCATCAGCGCCGCGATGATGGCGCGCAGGCCGAGCGCACCGAGCGGCATCCAGGCGATCGCGCCGCTCAGTCGAATGAGGAAGATCAGGACCGACTGGTAGAGCGCGTGCCCGCTCTGGGCGTGACCGAGCTCGTGGCCGAGGACGAAGCGGAGCTCCTCCTCGTCGAGCAGGTCGACGATGCCGCTGTTGACGACGACGAACGGCTTGTCGAGACCGATGCACAACGCGTTGGGCATCGGGCCGGACATGACGTAGAGCTCGGGGAGCTCGCGGACATCGAGGGTCGCCGCGGCCTCCGCGAAGATCCTGTGCAGCTTGGGAAACTGCCGGTCGCCGGCCCGGACCGCCGAGCCGAGGAAGATCAGCCGCAGCGCCCGTTCGTTGATGAGACCGGAGATCTTCCGCAGCACCATGTCGAAGCCCTTGAGCTGGCGGACCGCCACCAGCGCACCGCGGTCAGCCGGATGCTCCCAGGCCCGGGAGCTGATCTCGGTGAACGTGAGGCGCGCCCGCGCCGGGCGATCTTCGGTGCCGGTCATGGCGACTCCCCCATCAGCAGAACTCCTCGGTTGGGACGAAACGCTATCCCGTCAACGGCTGCGGGGCGACCGGAGTTCGCCACGGCCATGAGGATTTCAGGGGACCTTCCGGGACAACCCTGACCTGCCGGGTGCGACCGGCTCAGCGCCGGAGCAACATGACAACGGCCACCACGCCCACCATGACTATCACGATTCGCAGCAGCAGCGGCGGCAGGCGCCGCCCGACGTGGGCGCCGAGGAGCCCACCGATGACTGAACCGACCGCCACGATGAGCGCGTAGGTCCAGGCGACGTCGGCCACCGCGATGAAGAAGACCGCCGCGACGGCGTTGACCAGGCCCGCGAGAACGTTCTTGGCGGCGTTCGCGCGCTGCATCGTGTCGTCGAGGGTGATGACGAGGATCGCGACCAGCAGGACCCCTTGAGCGGCGCCGAAGTATCCGCCGTACACGCCGGCGAGATAGATGAGGGGCGGCGTCACCCAACTGCCGTAGTGGGGATGCAGCGGCTGGGTCCGCCGGTCGGCCAGCTTGCGGGAGATCCACGGCTGGAGAATGACGAGCAGGCAACCGATCGCCACCAGGACCGGGACGATCATGTCGAACGCCTCGGCCGGCAACACGAGCAGGAGCACCGCCCCGGTGAGTGCGCCGAGCACGGATGCGACGCCGAGCCTGATGAGCCGGGCGCGTTGACCTGCCAGCTCTCGTCGGTACCCCCAGGCGGCCGCAGCCGATCCCGGCGCCAGCCCGATGGTGTTGGAGACGTTCGCGGTGACGGGTGGAACGCCGAACGCGACGAGGGTCGGGAACGTGATGAGTGTTCCCGACCCCACGACGGCGTTGATCATGCCGGCCGCCACACCGGCGACTAAGACAGCAGCAGCCTCCCAGCCGATCACGCCGGCCGGGTGTCCTCAGGTGGCGAGGAATCCTCGCCGTTCGCCGACTCGGCGGCCCCGTCGGCTCCGGAGACGTCGTTGGGTCGTCCCAGACCCAGGCGCGGGGACCCCCCGGCCGCCGCGTCCTCGGCGGCGGCGATGGCGGCAGCCACCTCGTGTTCGGCCGACTGCAGTGCCTCGTCGGCCTGCTTCTCCGTCTCCACCGCCACCTTGCGGCGTCGGCTCACTTGGCGGGACTCGCCCTCAGAGGTGGGCGGGCTCGGCGCCAGTTGCTCGCCCATCCGACCGACGATCGACCCCACACCCTCCAGGGCCTTGCCGATCTCGCTCGGCACGATCCACAACTTGTTGGAGTCGCCTTGTGCGATTCGCGGCAGCATCTGGAGGTACTGGTAGGAGAGCAGACCCTGGTCAGGTCGGCCCTCGTGGATGGCGTTGAACACGGTGTCGATGGCCTGCGCCTCACCCTCGGCCCGCAGGATCTGCGCCTCCCGCTGCGCCTGGGCGCGCAGGATCTGCGACTGCTTGTCACCCTCGGCCGTCAGGATCGCGGCCTGCTTCTCACCTTCGGCGGTGAGGATCGCCGACTGCCGGACACCCTCGGCGGTGAGGACCGCGGCACGCTTGTCGCGGTCGGCCCGCATCTGCTTCTCCATCGAGTCCTGGATGGACGGCGGCGGGTCGATGCCCTTGAGCTCGACCCGGTTGACCTTCACGCCCCACTTGCCGGTCGCCTCGTCCAGGATCGCGCCCAAGGCGGTGTTGATCTCCTCACGGCTGGTCAGAGCACGCTCGAGGTCCATGCCACCGACGATGTTTCGCAGGGTGGTCTGGGTCAGCTGCTCGATGGCCTGGATGTAGTTGGCGATCTCGTACGTCGCGCGTACCGGCTCGGTCACCTGGAAGTAGATGACGGTGTCGATCGCGACCACCAGGTTGTCCTCGGTGATGACGTTCTGCGGCGGGAACGAGACGACCTGCTCGCGGAGGTCGACGGTGTAGCGCACACGGTCGATGAACGGCACGATCAGCGAGGGCCCAGCCTTGAGCGTCCTTGTATAGCTTCCGAGTCGTTCGACGATGCCCACCCGCGCCTGCGGGATGATCTTGACCGATCGAAACAGGACGATGATGGCAAGCACTGCCAACACAAGGACGGTAATCAAGATATCCACGGCTTCTCCGTTTCGTGAACGTAGGCCGTCGCGCCCTCGATCGAGAGAATGTCGACGGTCTTACCGGGCTCGATGGTGGACTGCTCGTCATAGGGGCGGGCCGACCAGACCTCGCCACCTATCTTGACGGTTCCGGTATGGGCGGAGACCTGTTGCAGGACAAGTCCGGTCTTCCCCACCAGCGCCGAGATGCCGGTGCGGATCTGCGGAGCCTGCCGCAGGTGTCGCAGCGCCGCCGGGCGCACCAGCCCGAGCATGGCGAACGCCATCACGATCGAGACCACGAGCGCGATCAGCGGCGGCCCACCGAGCACCGCCACGATGCCACCCGCGGCGGCACCTGCGGCCAACATGATGAAGACCAGGTTGAGCGTCAGGACCTCGATCGCGGCCAGCACCCCGGCCGCGACGAGCCACACCACCGCCGGATGCTCGCCTAGCCACTGGAGCAGGTTACCCATAGTCGCAAAACCCTACGTGATCATGCCGGCGGTCCGGTATGCCCGAACCGTTCCGATCGGGTATCGCTCTGCCATTATTCGTCTTTTCCTCGCGGCTTCGGCTTCTTCGCGACGCCGGAAGTGCACCGGGACCGTGGTTCCACCGCTCGTCCCGACAGCTTCATCTCTACCTCTTCGCCCGCGCCGTCCATCGTCCGGTGGACCGGACGAGGCGGAGCGGCATGGCGAACGTCTCCGACAGCGACCGGGAGCTCAGCGTCTCGGCCACCGGGCCGGCGGCGACGACCGCGCCGGCGCTCAGCAGCAGCACGTGGGTGAAACTCGGCGGGATCTCCTCCACGTGGTGGGTGACCAGCACCGTGGCCGGCGAAGCCGGCATGCTGGCGATCTCGTCGAGGGTCTGCACCAGGCCCTCCCGGCCGGCGAGATCGAGACCGGCTGCCGGCTCGTCGAGCAGCAGCAGTTCCGGGTCGGTCATCAACGCTCGCGCGATCTGCACCCGTTTGCGTTCGCCCTCGGACAGCGTGCCGAACGTCCGCTCGGCGAACTCGCCCACGCCGAGCCAGTCGAGGAGCTGGGTCGCACGCTCATGGTCGACACCGGCGTACTCCTCGCGCCAGCGACCCAGGACGGCGTAGGACGCGGAGACGACGACGTCCCGAACCCTTTCGTGGCGGGGGATCCGGTCGGCGAGGGCAGCGCTGGTCAGGCCGATCCGGGGACGCAGTTCGAACACGTCGACGGCGCCGAGCTGCTCGCCGAGGATCGAGGCGACGCCGCTGGTGGGATGCATGCTGGCGGCGGCGATCTGCAGGAGCGTGGTCTTGCCGGCACCGTTGGGCCCGAGCACCACCCAGCGATCGCTCTCGTCCACCGTCCAGCTCACCGCGTCGAGCAGCTTGGTGCCGTTGCGGGTGATCGTCACATCGGTGAGCTCGAGAACTGGGCCCATGGGTGCACAACCTACGGCACCGGCGCCGATGACCTTCGGGTTGGTGGGGACCGTTCTGCCCGCGTCCCGGGGACGTATCGGCTGGTCACTCAACGGCCGCTCGCACGTCCCGCCGCCAGGCTGGCCACGAGCACGTCGTCGCGCCGGAACGCCCTAAGGTAAGGCACATGCGTACGCTGCCACGCGCAGCCAGGTTGGCCGCCTGGGCCAACGCCTGGCTGGCCGGCGCCACCAGCCTCGACGAAGCAGACGAGGGCATCCGCGGCGACGACACCGCCCACCACGTGATCGATCTGCCCGGCAATGACGAGCCGGTCCCTGTCGTGCTGTCGCTGGGAACCCTCCGCAACCTTGGTACCAAGGCCATGGTCGTCGCCCTACCCGCGCCCGGCGACCCGTTGGGGCTGGCGGGTCCGCGGGCGTTCACCGAGGCCGCCGTCGAAGCAGGCGAGGCGGTCGTCTGCGAGGGTTCAGGACTCGGCCTGGTCCCGCACGTCATCGGCGCCGGCGTTCAATGGCAGGTGTGGCCCGCGCGTCCGCCCGCGCCGCAGGACTTCGGGGACGCCACCCTCGAGCTCTCCCACACTCTGCAGCAGGTGATCGACGCCCTCGCCGGACTGGACATCGCCCGTTGGCGGCCGGGCGTGGCCGAGGCACTCATCGACCTGCGCGCCGTCGGGCGTCAAGCCCACGACGGGCTTCCGGCCGGCTATCCCCCGCGTTCGGAGGAGCTCGCGACCCGGGCCCGACGCTGCCTGCTGGTGTGCGAACTCGCGCTCGTGGACGACGGAGGCGCGACAACCGCCTACGAGGCCGAGTCCCGCCGCCAAGCCCTGCGCAGCCTCGAACGAGCGGCCCGTCGGGCTCTGGTGGCCGCGTGCGCTCGTCCGCGCTGACGCGCGCGACCGTTCGCCTGTCTGTGTTGGAGAACGCGTATCCCTCGGGCCTGCCGTCCGTACCGGTCAGTGCTGTAGCACGTACACCGTGTCACCGAGATAGTTCGGTTGGCCGAGCACGGTCCCGTCACCACCGGCCGCCGTACGCAGTTCCGGCTCCACCGGCAAACGGCTCCTGAGGTTCCAGGCACGTGCGCGACAGCCGGCCAGGTCGAGGCCGAGTCCGACGTCGCAGGGATGCGGGACGTACACCGCCACCGTCCCGAGATCGGGCGTCGCGGCGACCCTGACGCCCGGCACCTCGGAGGTCAGAAGATCCTGGCGGGGCGCGGTGAGGTAGAGCCCGTGGTCCGCGACCAGGTTCCGCGCGAATCCCACGTCGGCGGCGCCCTCGAACTGCAGCGCGACATCCCAGGTGAACGGTTCGCTCGACCATGCGCCGCTGGTGAAGGTGCTGCCCGGCCGGTGCCAGCCCCACAGCCCGTGCGCGCCGTAGCCGATACCCGCGCTCGCCCCGCCGAGCAGGCTCCACCAGGTCGCTCGGCGTACGTCGTCCTGGCTGAACCGTCCGAGCCCGCGGCCGTAGCCGTGCCCCTCATAGCATGGCTCGAGGTTGACGACGGGGCGGCGGACGGGACAGGCACGATAGCGCGCCGCGAGCTCGTGGGTCCGCTCCTGGTGCGCGTGGTCGTGGCCGGACTGGTAGCTGTAGAAACCGAGATCCGGCGCGTCGGTCAGGATGTCGGGCAGCTGGGTGTCCGGCGTCGAGTGGAAAGTGGTCAGCGCCTCGGGAGCCAGCTCGCCGATGCGGGTGAGTGCCCAGCGGTAACGTTCGACCGCCTCGTCGGTGCCGAACCGGTCGTCGCCGCTGACGATGTAGACCGGGTCGTACGCGGCGAACGTCTGCGTCAGCAGGTCGAGGTAGTGAGCAGTCTCCTCCTGCGTCATCACCGCATGCGGGTTGCGGTCGGAACCCCAGGTGCCAGGTACATACGTGCACCACAACGCCACCAACGCCGCCCGCAACCCCTGCTCCGCGGCGCGTTCGACGAGCTGTCGCGCGGTCTCGAAGTACCCCTTGTCGGGCGAGGCGAAGTCGTACGTCCCGTCGTCCCTGCGTGGATAGGGTTCCCTGGTCGTGGGGTGGACGCTGCGGTCGTGCAGGATCGGCAGCACGCTGATGAGCAGGGTGTCGAAGCCCTGGGTGCGACGCCGCGACAGGTACGCATGCCACTCCCCGGTGCGGGCCTCGGCGAACGCGGACCAGACCGTGTCGGCACACGGCACGGACGGCGAGTCGCCAACGAGAAAGTGGTCGCCCGACGGGGCCGTCCGCAACGGTTCCATGGCTGCTCCCCTACGGTGCGTCTGGTTCGGGCATCCGGTACGAGTGTTCGGGATCTGCTACGAGAGTCCGGTCGTCACATCGCCGTCAGGCCTTGGTCATTCCCGCCTTGTCCGCGGCCGCCGCGTTGGAGCGCGCCCGCTCGCGGTCGGCCGCCATCTCCTCCACCGACTTGGTGTGCAGCCGGGCGGCGCCCTCGGTGGTGACGGTCTTGACCCTCGTACCGCTCCGCTCGGCGTCAAGGAGACGTTGACGAGCCGCGGGGACGTCGTCGGCGTACTGCGGCAGCCACCGCGCCTGCTCGACCAGCATCTCGTCGGTCATCTGCCACACCTCCTCGGGATTGCAGACGGCGCCGACCAGCGGGTCGTGCAGCATCGCCTGCTTGAGCAGCGTGACGTCGGCGTGGACCGCCGCCTCCTTGCCCATCTCCTGGACGCGGATGCTGGCGTCGCAGGTGGCGGCGCAGGCGAGCGGAAGGTCGCCGACGACGGGAATGTTGATGCCGTTCTTGTCGACGTATCCCGGCACCTCGATCACGCTGCCCTGCGGGAGGTTCGTGATGATGCCGTCGTTCACGACGTTGAAGTGGCCGCGGTACACGCGTCCGGTCTCCAGGCCCTCGATGATGTACGACCCGTGCTCCTCGCTCCGGCCGTCCGGCGTGATCGGCTTGGGGTCCTCCTTCATCCAGTTCGGGAAGTCGGTCTCGAACCAGTTCCGGCCCTCGGTGCACACGCGAAGGTAGCCGCCGGTCTCGCCGTTGATCCAGCTTGACAGGTCGATCCAGTCGTTGATCTCCTCGATCCGCTTGCGGTACCACGGGAGGTACTCCGACAGGTGTCCGTTGGACTCGGTGCTGTAGTAGCCGAACCGGCGCAGGACGTCGATGCGGACCTTCTCGGTCTGCGGGTAGGTCGGGTGGCCCTCGAACAGCTCCAGCATCTTCGGGATCATGTCGATCCCGCGCCACTGTGCCTTGACGTACCACGTCTGGTGGTTGATGCCGGCCGCGATGATGTCGACCTCGCTGCGGTGCAGCGTCTCGTCCGGGCCGATCATGCCCTCGCGCTTGGCCCAGTGCTCGATGCAGCGGGTGATCTGCCAGTGGCCGCCCTGGACGCCGTGGCAGAGTCCGACCGTGCGCACGCCGCCGTACTCGTTGCAGGCCCAGGTGTTCATCGCCATCGGGTTGGAGTAGTTGAGGAACAGCACGTCGGGCTTGGCGACCTCGCGGATGTCCTTGCAGAAGTCGAGCAGCGCCGGGATGGTCCGCTGGGCGTACATCACTCCGCCGGCGCAGAGCGTGTCGCCGACGCACTGGTCGACGCCGTACTTCAGCGGGATCTCGATGTCACCCCGAAACGCGTCAAGGCCCCCTTGCCGGATCACCGAGAACACGTAGTCGGCGCCGGCCAGTGCCGCTCTGCGGTCCAGGGTGGGCTCGATCGAGGCGGGCAGCTTGCTGGCCTCGATGTCGCGCCGGACCAGCCTGGTGACCATGTCGAGGTTGCGTTCGTCGATGTCGTAGAACGCGAACACCGTGTCGGCGAGTTCGGGCACGGCGAGGATGTCGCGTACCAACCGCCGGGTGAACCCCAGCGAGCCGGCACCGAGCATCGCGATCCGGATCGTCATGCCTCCAGCGTCGGCAATGATCTGATGTTTCGAAAGCCAGGTACGGGCAGTCGGCCACTAGCGGCCAGCCCGCACATGGCAGTCTTCGCGGCGTGCCCATCCCGTCGCCGACCCGCATCCGCCGGGCATCAACCGGAGTGCTGGCCCGCTACACGGTGGCCGCGACGCTTGCCCGAATCGCCGACGGCGGCAGCCCCGCCGCACTGGTGTTGCTCGCCCTGGATCGCACTGGTAGCGCCGCGGCCGGAGGTCTGCTCGCTGCCGCGGCGACCCTTCCCCACCTGGTCGCCGCCCCGGCGGTCGGGGTCCTCTCCGACCGGGTGCGCTCGGTCCGCCGGCTCTATGTCGCCTCGTTCGTGCTGTTCGGGCTCGGTCTGGTGGGCGTCGAGGTCCTTCTCGGCCGCACGCCTGTCGCAGTACCGCTGGTGTGCGCGGTGCTCGCCGGGTCTGTTGGTCCGCTGCTCTCGGGCGGGATGACGAGCCTGCTCGGCGGGTTGCTGCCGGCACCGGCGCTGCCGCGGGCATTCGCCGTCGACTCCGGCACCTACAGCGCGGCCGGCATCGTCGGTCCGGCGTTGGTCGCCGTCATCGCGGGAGTCGTGTCCGCCGGCGCGGCGCTGCTCGCGATCGCCGGCATCGCGGTCGCCGCCGCAGTGGTGTTCTGCGTGCTGCCCGTGCCGAAACGGACGCCCGTGAGCCGCGAGGTGTCGCCACGCCAGCTGGTGGACGGCGCGGTCGCGCTCTGGCGGGCACCGTTGCTGCGGGGGTCGACAATCGCGACCACCGTGTCGTTCGTTGGTACGGCGGGCGTGCTCCCGGTCGCGGTCGCCCTCTTCGCGGGAGAGCTGGGTCAACCGGCCAGCGCGGGCGGGGTGTTCCTGTCGACCTTCGCGGTCGGGGCGATGGTCGCCTCGCTCGTCCTCTCGGTCCGGCCGCTGCGACGCGACCGCACGGTGCGCACCGTCTACTTGAGCGTGCTCGCGACCGGCCTGCTGCTCGCGGTCGCCGCCGCCAGCCCTTCCTACGCGGTGGCGCTCGCGGTGTTCGCGGTCGCCGGCCTGGTGGACACACCCATGCTGACGGCCACGTTCATGATCCGGAACGAGTGGGCTCCGGAGTCGACCCGTACGCAGGTCTTCACCACGGCGGCGGGCCTGAAGATCGGCAGCTCGGCAGTGGGGTCCATCGCGGCTGGCCTCACCGCCACCTCACTCGGCGGCGCCGGACTCCTTCTCTTCGCGGCGGCCGTCCAGGTCGTCGCCGCGGCCGCTGGGCGTCTCGGCGCCGGCCCTTCCCGGTCACGAGCGGCGCCAGGGTAAGTCCGTCGTCACGCCGACACGGTCGCCCTCAGCTGAACGGAGTCGTGGGTCGCTCCTGGTGTACCCCGTCGACGAACACGTCGACCCTCTCGTCGTAGAACGTCACCAGTCCCGCGATCTTCTGACTCTCCGGGACCGGAGCCCGGTAGGACCACGCGAGGTCGGGGTGCGTCGTGCCGTTGACCACCACCGACCAGTACGCCGCCTGGCCCTTGTACGGACAGTGCGTCACGGTGTCGGACGGTGCCAGCAGGTCCATCCGTACGTGCGGCTTCGGGAGGTAGTAGCGCACCGGCAGACCAGTCTCGAACAACAGCATCGGGCTGGACGACTCGGCGACCGTCACCCCGTCGACCTCGACGCGTAGGTGCCGCGAGCTGGCCAGGATGTCGACACGCGCGTGCGGGTCGCGGGGATGGACGAAGACCTCCTCGTCCTCCTCGAACCACGCGTCCATCGCGCCCCAGTCGAGCCGCACCAGGGAGCGGAGCTCCTCGACCGGTGAGTCGGCGAACCTCAGGGCGGCACCGGCGGCCCTGCGGTCGCCGACCCGAACCGTGAAAGCCTCGGCATCGCCCCCGCTGGGCTGATGAGGCACCTTTCCAGCGGGTTCGAGCAGGTCGGTGCGTACGTCGTCGGCGGGCAGGTAGTAGGCCGGGTAGTACGGGATCTCCCACACCAACACCGCACGCACGGTGTCGGCGACCACCTGGCCGCCGAAGTAGGCTCGGATTCGCTTCGCGCAGGGCTCGAGCCGGATGGGCCCGCTGGTCGTGGTCACACTTGACCAACCTCCGGACGGCACGCGAAATTTCGATGGGACATCTCGATGCCTGACAGGATCGCGCTCGTCACCGGCGCCGGCTCCGGCGTCGGGAGGGCCGTTGCCCTGGCACTTGCCGGCGAGGGGTACGCCGTCGTGCTGGCCGGGCGCCGCGCAGAGCTCCTGCGCGAGGTCGCCGACCTGATCCGGTCCGGCGGCGGAGACAGCCTCGCGGTGCCGACCGACGTGGCCGATCGCAGCGCCGTCGAGGCACTCTTCACCGCGGTCCGATCGACCCACGGCCGGCTGGACCTGCTGGTCAACAACGCCGGTCGCAACGCACCTCGCGTCCCGCTGGAGCAGGTGACGTACACGGACTGGCAGGCGGTCGTCGGCGCGAATCTCACCGGCGCGTTCCTGTGCACCCAGCAGGCGTTCGCGCTGATGAAGAGCCAGCGACCGAGCGGCGGCCGAATCATCAACAACGGCTCGCTGTCCGCGCACACTCCCCGGCCCGACTCCGCTCCCTACACCGCCACCAAACACGCGGTCACCGGGCTCACCAAGGCCACATCCTTGGACGGCCGGCGGCATGGCATCGCCTGCGGGCAGATCGACATCGGCAATGCCTCCACACCGATGACCGAGCGAATGGCAGACGGGGTTGCCCAGCCCGACGGCTCGGTACGGCCCGAACCCACCATCGACGTCGACCACGTGGCGCGGGCCGTCGTCTACATGGCTGGTCTGCCGCTCGACGCCAACGTGCCCTTCATGACGGTGATGGCGACCGGCATGCCGTTCGTCGGCCGAGGCTGACCGGACACCCACGGGGCAGCCTGTCCTGGGATCCCGGAGTACCCGCTGGCGCCTGGTCCGGCGGCGATAGCGTGTCGGGTGTGCCCGAATCCGCACCCGCCGGTGCACCCGCCCGCACCCTCCTGCTGACCTTGACCGGCCGCGACCGGCCCGGGGTCACCTCGGCGGTCTTCGACGCCGTGGCCTCATTCCCCGTCGAGGTGCTGGACGTCGAGCAGGTCGTCCTCAGGGGCCGGCTGGTGCTCGGCATCCTGCTCACCACTCCCCGCGACGACGCCCGCCTGCGCAAGGCAATCGAGGCCGTGGCGCACGATCTCTCGATGGAGGTGGAGATCTCCTCCGGTGCCGGCGACAACGAACCGCGTCGGCTGGGGCGCAGCCATGTCACGGTGCTCGGTCATCCCCTTCGTCCCGGCGCCGTGGCGGCCATCGCCGGAAGGATCTCCGACACCGGCGCCAACATCGACCGGATCGTCCGGATCGCCCGCTATCCGGTGATCGCGATCGAGCTGGATGTGTCCGGCGCCGATCCCGTGCAACTGCGCAACGCTCTGGCAGCGGAAGCCGCGTTGCAGCAGGTCGACGTCGCGGTCCAGCCAGCAGGGCTGTATCGGCGGGCCAAGCGGCTCGTGGTCCTCGACGTCGACTCCACACTCGTACAGGGCGAGGTGATCGAGATGCTCGCGGCCCGGGCGGGATGCCTCGACGACGTGGCGGCGATCACCGCGGCGGCCATGCACGGCGAGATCGACTTCGCCGAGTCGCTGCACCGGCGGGTGGCCCTGCTCGCCGGCGTCGACGAGCTTGCGTTGTCCGACGTACGCAAGGAGGTCCAGTTGACTCCTGGCGCCCGTACGCTGATCCGCACCCTGAAGCGACTGGGATACCAGCTGGGCGTCGTGAGCGGTGGGTTCTCCCAGGTCGTCGGACCCGTAGCGGCCGACCTCGGCATCGACTACGTGGCCGCCAACCTGCTCGAGGTGGCCGAGGGGCGGTTGACCGGTCGCCTCGTCGGACCGGTCATCGACCGGCCGGGAAAGGCGGCGGCGCTGCGCGGGTTCGCCAAGGCCGCCGGAGTTCCCCTGTCCCAGACCGTCGCGATCGGCGACGGGGCGAACGACCTCGACATGCTCGCGGCGGCGGGCCTCGGCGTTGCGTTCAACGCCAAACCGGTCGTACGCGAGGCAGCTGACACCGCGGTGAGCGTGCCGTACCTCGACGCCATCCTGTATTTGCTCGGCATCACCCGCGAGGAGATCGACGGCGCCGACGCCTCCACCGAAGCGCCCTACCAGGCGACAGGTGACTCATCTGGGTCGGGAGTGGCAGAGACAGGGCCAGGGGTGGTCAGCCGGCGCGGCGGATGACCTCGACCAGCCTGGACCGACCCGGGACCGAAAGGTCCGACCACGGCGCGTCGACCTCGAACACCGCCAGCGTGCCGGTCGGAAATCCATCGACCAGCGTGGCGTCCGCCTGCCTGGCTCGGTCGTCCAAGGTACGGGCGAGGTCGTCCAGGGACGGGTTGTGCCCGACCAGAAGTACGGTCCGCGTGTCGTCCGGGAACTCATCGACGACGGCGACCAGGTCGTCGACGGTGTTGGCGTAGATCCGCGGGTCGAGGTCGGTCTCCGTCGCCGTGTCCAGTCCCTCGGCGAATGCCTGCGAGGTCTGCCTGGTACGCAGCGCGGGCGAAGCCACCACCAGGTCGGGTATCAGTCCACGCCGGCGGCACTCCGCTCCTGCGTACTCCGACTGCCGGCGCCCGCGCTTGGCCAGCGGCCGGTCCCGATCGCAGACTCCCGCCGGGGACTCGGCCTTGCCGTGTCGCAGCAGGAGCAGCCGCCGTGGCCTCTTCTCGCTCATCCGCGTCACGCTCCTCCTCCGTCCGGCCGGCCCAGTCAGACCGGCCCAGTCGACGGCCAGTCGGCGTGTTCCAGGATCGCGGGAATCACCGTGTCCCAGTCAGCTCGATCGATTCCGTGCCCGGCTCCGTCGAGAAGCTGCAGCTTTGCGGCGGGAATCTCCTCGGCGAGCGCGCGGCCATGGGCGGGCGGGAACATCGGATCCGCGGTCCCGTGAATCACCAGGGTGGGTGCGGAGATCGAGGACAACGGCCCGCGCGACTGTCCGTCTTCTGCGAGGACGTCGTGGTTCTGTGCGGCCGCGAAGTCGCGTGCGCGCTCGATCTCGCGTCGGGCGAGGTCGAGAGATGCTCCTTCGTCGAACGGCCGCCGCCCGCCGGCGAGCACCCGTGAGTAGTCGACGAGGTACCGGATCACGGACTCGGGGTCCGTCCAGTCGACTTCGACAGACGTCACGAACCGCCCGAAAGCCTCGGAAGGCGGTGGAAGATCACGGTCTCCAGGCAGCGCCGGAGAGGTACTGACGAGCACGAGCGAGCGGACGCGATCTGCGACGTCGAGCGCGAGCATCTGCGCGATCGCGCCACCGCCCGACTCGCCAACCAGGTGTGCAGCCGAGATGCCAAACGCGTCGAGCACCCCGACGGCATCGGTGACCAGTTCGGCGCCGGTGTATCCGGGATGTCCGGGCGGGTAGGTGACCGACCGGCCGGTGTCGCGGTGGTCGTAGCGGATCACGAACCGGCCGCCGGCGGCGAGCTGGCGGCACAAGTCGTCGTCCCACCACAGCATCGACGCGCCGACTCCCATGATCAGGAGGATGGGCGAGTCAATGGGATCGCCGAACGACTCCGCGCACAGCGTTACACCGCCCACATCGATCATCTGTTCGGCCACCGCTCCTCCTCCTCCCACACTGCCGGTTCCTCGCAACCGTGCGCCGTCGCCCGTGACCGCCGACGTCAGGCCCCACGCCTCAGACGAGGTCCCGCAGCATGACCGCGGTCGTGAGGGCGGCCTGGGTGGCGTCGTATCCCCGGTCCTCGCTCGATCCTGGCAGGCCGGCGCGGTCGACGGCCTGCTCCACCGTGTCGCAGGTGAGTACGCCGAACCCGACCGGTACTCCTGTCTCGACCGCCACCTGCGTCAACCCGACCGTCGCAGCCTGGCAGACGTACTCGAAGTGCGGGGTACCGCCCCGGACCACCGCACCCAACGCCACCACGGCGTCGACCCCGGACCTGGCCAACCGTGCGGCCACCACGGGGAGTTCGAAGGAACCGGGCACGCGAACCACCACCGGGTCCTGGACCTCCGACTCCGCCAGTGCCCGCACCGCCCCGGCCAGCAGGCCATCCATCACCTGCTGGTGCCACGTCGCCGCCACCACACCGACGCGGAGGCCGGCGGCACGTACGGGGCGGGCCGTTGGCGCACCTCCCGCACTCATCCGGCCGTCCCTTCTACCTTTGGCAGTCCCTCGACGTTCGCCAGTCCCTCGACGTTCGCCAGTCCCTCGACGTTCGGCAGGTGCTCTGTGTCGGGTGGCGCGGGACCGTCACGACGGGCGAGCAGGTCCGGGAGCAGGTGTCCGAGCCGGTCCCGCTTGGCCACCAGGTAGCGGAGGTTCTCCGACGTCGGAGCCGTGGCCACCGGCACGGTGTCGGTCACCGTCAGGCCGTACGCCTCCAGACCCGCCCGCTTACGCGGGTTGTTGGACAACAACCGGACCCGTCGTACGCCGAGATCGGTGAGGATCTGCGCGGCCACCCAGTAGTCCCGCGCGTCGGCCGGCAGACCGAGGTCGAGGTTGGCATCCACGGTGTCGCGCCCTGCGTCCTGGAGTTCGTAAGCCGCCAACTTGGCCAACAGCCCGATCCCACGGCCCTCGTGGCCGCGGAGGTAGACCACTACGCCGCGACCCGCTCGGCCGATCTCGGCGAGCGACCGCTCCAGCTGTCGTCCACAGTCGCAGCGCAGGGATCCGAACACATCGCCGGTGAGGCACTCCGAGTGCACCCGCACCAACGGCGCCAGTTCGCCCGGCACTTGTTCGCCCAATGCCGGTTCGCCCAGCACCAGGGCCGCGTGTTCGGTGCCGTCGACGGTCGAGCGATAGCCAAGGACGCGGAACTCGCCATACCCGGTGGGCAACCGCGACTCCGCGGCCCGCTCGACCAGTCGTTCGTGCCGACGCCGGTAGCGGATCAGGTCCGCGATCGAGACCAGGGCCAGGCCGTGCCGGTCGGCGAACGCCCGCAGGTCGGGGCCGCGCTTCATCGTCCCGTCGTCGTTGACCAACTCGGCGAGTACGCCGACCGGGTCGCGGCCGGCGAGCCTGGCCAGGTCGACCGCCGCCTCGGTGTGCCCGGGGCGCACGAGCACACCGCCGGGCCGGTACCGCAGCGGGAACACGTGTCCGGGCCGCACGAGGTCTGCCGGCGTGGCTCGAGCGTCGCCCAGGACCGCGATTGTGCGGGCTCGATCCGCCGCCGAGATACCGGTCGACACACCCGTTGCCGCGTCGACACTGACCTCGAACGCAGTCCGCATCGACTCCCGGTTGTCGGTCGTCATGGGACGCACGTCAAGGTGGTCCAGCCGATCCGCCGGCATAGGCACGCACACGACCCCGCTGGTGTGGCGGACCGTGAACGCGACCAGGGCGGGGGTCGCCGCGCCCGCGGCGAAGATCAGGTCGCCCTCGTTCTCGCGGTCCTCGTCGTCGACGACCACGACCGGTCGCCCGGCGGCCATCTCGACAAGGGCCCGCGAGATCGGGTCGACCCGGACCGCGGTCATGACTGCTCGCCTGCCAGGGCGTCCGGCTTGCCGGCACCCGCCGTCGCGGGTTCAGGCGTGGCGACCAGCCGCTGCCGTGCCCGCTGCCACGCCACCATGCCGGCCACGCAGAACCCGCCGTAGACGAGGTAGAGAGTGGCCGAGGGATAGAAGCCGGCGGCGAACAGCAGGGGTACACCGACCGCATCGACCGCGATCCAGATCAGCCAGAACTCCACCCAGCCCCGCGCCATGCCGTAGGTCGCGAGGATGCTTCCGGTGAGAATCCACGCGTCGGCCAGCGGTCCCCAGGAGCCGAGCAGGCCGAGCACGTAGGTGAAGAGAGCGACACCGGCAGCCGCGGCGACGAGCAGGCCCAGCCGCTCCGGCCAGGTCGCCCAGCGGGGTACGACGGCGCCACCGTCCCTGGCTTCGTGGTCTGCGCTGGCCTGCCGCCACCGCCACCAGCCGTACACGCTCACGGCGAAGAAGAACACCTGCCGGCTGGCCTGCCCCCACAGGTCCTTGTCCTGCGGCGTGTCGAACGCGCCACCGAGGAACACCGTGAAGAGCAGGACGTTGCCGATCATCCCGACCGGCCACGCACCGACCCGGCGGCGCATCCCCAGGATCGCGCTTGCCAGGCCGAAGCCGTTGCCGATGATCTCGCGCCAGAGAATCTCCGAGCTACCGATGTGCAGCTTGGCTTCGAGTAGCCAGGTCAACCAGTTCATGCACGTACTCCTTCGGGGGAATCGACTCCGACCAGCGAGGTGGAGGTGAGTAGGCGGCGGACGTATTTGGCGAGGACGTCCACCTCGAGGTTGACCTGTGACCCGGCCTGGCGAAGGCCGAGCGTGGTCAGGGCGAGGGTGGTGGGTATCAGAGCCACCGTGAACGTGGGGTCGGCGTCGTCGTACACGTCGACAACGGTGAGGGACACGCCGTCGACCGCCACCGAACCCTTCGATGCGACGTAGGGCGCGAGGTCGGCCGGCAGGGCGATCCGCACCAGGTCCCAGCGCGGGGTCGACTCCCGGGCCACGACGTGCCCAACGCCGTCCACGTGACCCTGTACGACGTGACCACCGAGACGGCCGTCGGCACGTACGGACCGCTCGAGATTGACGGGATCTGCGGGATGGCGCGACCCCAGCGTCGTCCGGGCCAGCGACTCCGCCATCACGTCGAAGACAACCTCGCCGTTCGGCCGCATTTCGACGACGGTCAGACAGCAGCCGTCGACCGCCAGCGAATCCCCGGTGCGGACGTCCGCCGTGGCCAGGCGGCCATGAACGGTGAGCCGGGCGGAATCACCAAGACGTTCCAGCGACGTGACCTCGCCGCGTTCTTCCACGATGCCGGTGAACACTGCCGCACTCCCTCGACTGCCTGTCCGCGCGCGCAACCGGGGACAGGTCGAGGGACGAAGCGCGGCCCCACCGGAGACGGCGTCGAGACGCCTGGGCGAGGTACAGCTTCGCCCCCGCGTGCTGCCTCCCATCCGGACTTTGACCGTCGGTCCAGGAGTTTCACCTGGTCAACCGTCCGACTGTCCAAACGGACAAATCGGCCGGGTCGCGGACTATCACCGCCGGTTCGGAGTTTCACCGACCCCGGAGCACGCGAGCTTGTTGCTCGTACGCCGTTCAGTGTGGCACGTGCCGACCAACCAGACATCGGCTGGTCGCCATGACGTACGCCACGTCGCCGTCCTGCCCACCCGTTCGTCCACCACCGCTGCGGATCATCTCGCGGAACCACCGCGGGTCAGCCCGAGCGATGCTCCGCGGCGAAGGTCAGGCCGGCGAGGGCGGTCTGACCCAGGGGCACGGTCGAATAGATCGGCGTCTCGGCATGCTCGTGGTAGAGCGGGTCGAGGTAGCGCTCCTGGAAGGCTCGCGCCTGCTCGGTGGCCGGGTCGTCGCGGACGAGGCTGTCGATCTCGGCGGCCGCCGCCGGGCTGTCGAACGCCCAGATCGCCAGCACCTCGATCTCGTCGTCGGTCTGCCAGCGGCCGACCAACCGGGCGCCGTACTTCTCCCTGATCGGCAGCAGCTGTCGGACGAAGAACGACGCGAACGCGTCGGCCTTGCCCTCCGCGACGATGTACCGCTCGCAGCGAAAGTGCATCAGCGTTCGACCAGCCACGACGCCTGCGCGGTGGCCAGCTCGGCACGCTGTCGAAGCTCCTGCACGACCCGGCCCGGATCGTCGGCGGCGAAGACCGCGGACCCGGCGACGAACACGTCGGCACCAGCGTCGGCGCAGCGTTCGATCGTCTCCGCCGACACGCCGCCATCAACCTGCAGCCAGAGCTCGGCCCCGTGCTTGGCGATCAGCTCGCGGCAGCGGCGGATCTTGGGCAGGCAGACATCCAGGAACTTCTGGCCGCCGAAGCCAGGCTCGACGGTCATCACGAGGAGTAGGTCGAGTTCGGGAAGGAGGTCCTCGTACGGCTCGACCGGAGTCGCCGGCTTGAGAGCCATCCCGGCGCGCGTTCCGAGCGCCCGGAGCTCGCGGGCGAGCCGGATCGGCGCGTGCGCGGCCTCCACGTGGAAGGTCACGTTGCCGGCGCCGGCGTCGGCGTAGCCCGGCGCCCAGCGGTCGGGATCCTCGATCATCAGGTGGCAGTCGATCGGAAGCGAGGTGGCCGCCAGCAGCGACTGGACCACCGGGAGTCCGAGCGTGAGGTTGGGAACGAAATGGTTGTCCATCACGTCGACATGGAGCCAGTCGGCGCCGGAAACGGCGCCCGCCGCATCTGCCAGGCGGGCGAAGTCCGCGGACAAGATGCTCGGTGAAATCTGTACGCCCATCGCGTTCGTGAGTCTAACGGTGCGACGCCGACCCCACCGGTCGTACGTCGGAGAGCCGGCGCAGACTCAGACCCGGTGCAGACTCAGGCCCGGCGCAGCACCGCGAGGTACATCGCATCGGTGTGGTGCCGGTGCGGCCACAGCTGTACGTCCGGGCCACCACCGAGGTCTGGTACTCCGGGCAGGAACGGCCGGGCGTCCACCTGCATGACATCGCCGCGGCTCGCGAGGACGTCCGCGACCACGTCACGCGTCTCGTGAAGGTGCGGCGAACACGTCGCGTAGGCCACGACTCCACCGGCTCGCAGGCTCTCTACCGCGCTGTCGAGCAGTGCGACCTGCAGCGGATGCAGCTCCGCGGCGTCCTCCCCCGTTCGCCGCCACCGTGCATCGGGTCGCCGGCGTAACGCTCCGAGCCCGGTACACGGAGCGTCGACCAGCACCCGGTCGAAGCGTCGGGGCTGCCACGCAGCCACGGTGCCGTCGGCGACCACGGTGCCGAGGACTCCACCAGAACTCGCCAACGCCTCAGCCACCAGCCCGGCCCGGTGCGGCTGCCGGTCGGCCGCGAGGAGCCGCGCGCCGCGCCCGTCGGCCAGCCCCGCGAGGAGGGCGGCCTTGCCGCCGGGACCCGCACACAGGTCGAGCCACTGGGCGTCGTCGCCCTGGAGCGGCATGTCGGCCAGGGCAAGCGCGACCAGCTGGCTGCCCTCGTCCTGGACACCGGCCCGACCCTCGTGCACCGCCGGCAGCTGCGCCGGATCGCCGTCCACCTCGACCGCGTACGGCGACCATCGCGTCCGGCGGGCGCCAGCGGTGGTGAGTTCCTCGACCGTCGAGCGGCCGGGCCACGCCGCGACCGTCACCCGGGCGGGCTCGTTGTCGGCGGCCAGTGCCGCGGCAGTCTCGTCGAGCGAACCGCCCAGGGCCGCGCGGAACGCCGAGACGATCCAACGGGGATGGGAGTGGACGGTGGCAAGGTGCCCTTCGGGATCGGTGTCGTACGCGGGAGCTACCTCGACCAGCCAACTGTCCAGATCGCGCGCCGCGACCTTGCGCAGGACCGCGTTGACGAGCTTCGCCGGACCATGGCCGGCCACTTGCCGGGACAGGTCGACGCTGGTGGCCACAGCCGCGTGCGCCGGAACCCGCATGGCGAGCAGCTGGTGGGCGCCCAGCCGGAGAACGTCGAGGACGTCTGTGTCGAGGTCGGGCAAGGAGCGGTTGACGCAACGGCTCAGGATCTCGTCGTAGGACCCGCGTCGGCGCAACGTGCCGTGCGCGAGCTCGGTGGCGAACCCGGCGTCCCGGCCGCTGAGCCCGCGCTCCCGCAGGGCCGACGCCAGCGCGAGATTGGCGTAGGCGTCACGGACCGAGACCGCGTGGACGACGGAGAAGGCGACCTGCCGGGCCGAATCGACCGCCGGCCGGCGGCGACGCGACCTTTCGGCCGGCGCAGTTCGCGGCTTCACTCGCGGCCCTTCTCGTGGCATCACGAAAGCTGCTCATCCGGGCCGGGATGGATCCCCCGTGCCCAGTCGGCGGCCGGCATCGCCCGCTTGCCGCGCGGCTGAACCTCCCCCAACGCGAGCGGGACGCTCCCGGTCCCCACGATGACGCGCGACTTGTCGGCGACCAGCACACCCGGTGACACCTCGCCGGCATTGGGGACGACCGTGACCGGCCCGACCTTCAGGCGTTCGCCACGAAACGTCGTCCATGCCCCGGGCGACGGCGTGCCGGAGCGAACCAACCGATCGACCGCGAATGCCGGGCTCGCCCAGTCGATACGCATGTCCTCGACCGTGATCTTGCCGGCGTAGCTGATACCGTCCGCCGGCTGCGGGCGTGCCTCGAGGGTGCCAGCCGCGATCCCGTCGACCGTGTCCACGAGCAGTCGGGCACCGCTGTGTGACAACCGCTGGAAGAGGTCGCCGGCCGTGTCGTCGGGCCGGATCCGCTCGGTGACGACACCGAACGTCGGTCCCGCGTCGAGCTCCTCCACGATCCGGAACGTCGTCGCTCCCGTCACGTCGTCACCAGCCCGGATCGAGTGCTGGACCGGGGCCGCGCCCCGCCACGCCGGCAGGACCGAGAAGTGCAGGTTGACCCAGCCATGCGGCGGCACCTCGAGGAGCGTGGCCGGGAGGAGACCGCCGTACGCGACGACCGGGCAGCACTCGGGCGCGATCTCGCGCAACCGCGCGAGCAACGCAGGGTCCTTGGCCGATCTGGGTCTGAGCACCTCGATGCCCTCGGCCTGCGCACGTTCGGCCACCGGTGACGGATGCAGTCTGCGGCCACGCCCCGACGGCGCATCCGGGCGGGTCAGGACCGCCACCACCTCGTGCGCGCTGGCCAGGAAGGCTTCGAGCGATGGGAGGGCGACGGCGGGGGTTCCGGCGAACAGCAACCGCACCTAGCAGACCTCCGACTCGGGGTCGACGCTTGTCCCGCGGCTGCTCGCCGGTGCGTACTCGCGCCGCACTAGAGCGCCCGACCCAGCGTGGCGTGGGGAGAGACCCGCACCTGGGGGCTGACGCCGTCCGCCCACTCGGCGTCCCGGAGCTGGCGCAGAGCCTCCTTGCGGGCTTGTCGGTCGAGGCGGTCGACGAACAGGATGCCGTCGAGGTGGTCGGTCTCGTGCTGGATGGCCCGCGCGAGCAGCTCCGAGCCCTCGATCACGACCGGTTCACCGTGCATCGAGTAGCCCTTCGCCACCACCCGCATCGCCCGAAGGCAGTCGAACGAGTAGCCCGGGATGGACAGACATCCCTCCGGACCGAACTGTTCCTCGTCGGACAGTTCGAGCTCGGGGTTGATCAGATGGCCCACGATGTCGTCGACGTGGTAGGTGAAGACGCGGAGTCCGACGCCGATCTGTGGGGCGGCCAGACCGCTGCCGGGCGCGTCCAGCATCGTGTCGGTGAGGTCGGCGACCAGCTTGCGCAGCTCCTTGTCGAAGTCGGATACCGGCTCAGCAGGAGTCCGCAACACCGGATCGCCAAACAGGCGGATGGGCTGGACGGCCACGCAGGTCTCCTCGGGTCACGTGTCGTGGGGGTCGCCGTCAGTCTACGGAGGTCCGTCCGGGCGCTCCGCGAGGTCGCCCGCCGGGGGCCGGCCCGGCCAGCGCAACAGGTTCAGCGCCAGGTCCGCCTGCTCCAGGGCGTCGTCGAGTGCATGGTGGGTATGCGGGCGGGCAGATCGCAGCGAGCGTGGCATCCGGCTCTTCGACGCCCTGTTGAGCGGAACGCCCGCCTTGATCGCGTACGCGGTCTTCAGGTCGAGACACCGCGAATGCCCGAAGGGCGAGCCGGCCTCGGCATAGCGCATGAAGTACCAGTACATCCAGAGCCAGTCGTAGCTGGCCGGGAACCCGACGAACACCGGTAGTGCGTCGCCGGCGGCCTCTCTCACCCACGCGGCGGCGGCATTCATCGCCTCGGCCGGGTCCCGTCCCTCTCGCAGCAACCGTTGACGGTCGAGCCCGCTCACAGCGAGCGCGTCGGGGTCGAAGTCTGCGGAGATCGGGCGCAGTTCGGCGTAGAACGTTCGCTCGGTCGGGTCGGCCACCGTGAACGTCGTACCGTCGAACCCCCCGGCAACGGCGAGGCCGAAGCTGAGCATCGAGTACGGCCCGGGGATGGGTCCGTCGGCCTCGACGTCTGCGCTGATGTAGAGATCTGGTCGACGCGGCATGCCTGGCCCCGGTGCTAGTGCGGGAGGAGGCCGGCGGCGGCGAGTTGCCGTCGCAAGGTCTCGGCGTCGACGAAGACCTCTGCCCTGATGCCGACCTGGCGGGCAGCGTCGACGTTGTGCGGCAGGTCGTCGGTGTAGAAGGTCGCACGGGCCTCGAGCCCGTACCGCTGGAGCAGCAGCTCATAGATCGCCGGGTCGGGTTTGGAGACCCGCTCGATCCCGGAGACGACGGCGCCGTCGAACTCACGCAGGAAGTCCCACTGCTTCAGGCTGACCTCCCACTTCTCGGCGGAAAAGTTG
Source organism: uncultured Actinomycetota bacterium (assembly GCA_963720325.1). Taxonomy (GTDB): domain Bacteria; phylum Actinomycetota; class Actinomycetes; order Propionibacteriales; family Actinopolymorphaceae; genus Thermasporomyces. The sequence continues at coordinate 989,869 of CAVRFE010000007.1, forward strand.
GTGAGGGCGTAGGTGCGGACGCCGGCCGCCCGCAGCTCGGTCAGAACCGCCACGGTGTCGTGGAAGATCCCGCCGACCATGTTCCAGCCAGTGTTCGTCGTACGCCCGGATCAGCTCTGCATGTTCGGGGAACTTGGCCGACAGGTCCGCGACCGCCTCCGCCCAGCTGCGTCCGGCGTCCTGCGCGGCATTCCATGCCGGCGTACACACCTGCGCGAGGAAGGCCTCCACGGCATCGTCGTCTGGCAGCTGTGACCGGTAGAGAGGCGACCGGTAGAGATAGCGCGGGTTCCAGTCGAGCAGTACGCCGCCGACATCGAAGACGACCGCCTGCAGCGGAGTATCTGTCACGGGACTCGACCCTATCCGGGCGGCCGGCGGATCATCCGAGGACCATGGGATCGACCTGGACCCGCAACGCACCGGCGGACTTGCGCGCACTGCGGACCCCCTGCGCACCCTTCAGCGCCGCGGCAAGTGCCGCCCCGTCGCGCCTGGGTACGCGGACGACCAGCCGCACGACCTCGTCGCCGTCGACGGGAACCGGGCCGAGGACCTCCGCCGATTCGGGCAGGTCGCCGCTGGCCAGCTCGGCAAGTTCCGCGACGGCCGGCCCCTCACCCTGGACAGTGGCCAGCCGGACAGCCGGTGGGAATCCGGCGACCTGTCGCTCGGCCAGCTCACGGTCGGCCTGCGCGGACGGTCCCCAACGAACCACGGCCTGGATCGCGGGCATGCCCGGATCACCGACGAGCACGACGGTGCCGCCCTGATCGGCCGGGCGCACCAGAGCGGCGGCGTTGAACCATCGCCGCAGGGCCTCCTCCCCTGCCCTCAGGTCGGCCCTGGACAGCGCCAGCCAGGTGTCGAGCAACAAGGCCGCCGCGTACCCGCCGTCGGCGATTGGCTCCGCTCCCGGTGTCGCCACCACCAGGGCGGGTTCGCCCCGGACGTCGTCGAGCACATGGGAGCCGCCCGAGGTCCGGACCGGCACGCGCGGGAAGGCCCGTCCGAGTTCCTCCGCCGTCCGCCGAGCACCGACCACCGGTGCCCGCAGCCGGCCCGCGCCGCAGGACGCGCACCGCCACCCCACAGCCGGCCGCCCGCACCATCCGCAGGACGCCGGGTCGCTGGCACTGCCCCGCTGGAGCGGACCGGCGCAGGTGCCGCACCGAGCCGACGCCCGACAGGACTGGCACGCCAGTGCGGGCTGGTACCCGGCCCGCGGAACCTGGACGAGCACCGGTCCCCTACCCAGTGCCCCGCGAGCCACCTCGAACGCGCGGTGCGGAAGGCGGACGGCGCGCGCAGCCGGGTCACGGGCTAGCTCGGAGTCGGTCTCCCCCGTCACGTGTACCCGCGGCATGCGGGCACGGACGGTGGCCCGACTGCCGGCGAGCGGACGCGCCCACCCGGTGGCAAGCAGCTGTGCCCCTTCGGCCGTGCAGCCGTATCCGCCGACGACGGCCGCGCAGCCCGCCTGGTGCGCTCGGAGCAGGAGCACCTCGCGGGCGTGTGGGTAGGGCGCGCGCTGTTCGGCGAGCAGGTCGTCGCCATCGTCCCAGCACGCGACCAGACCCAGGTCGGCGACCGGGGCGAAGGCCGCCGCCCGGGTGCCGACGACGCAACGGACACCGCCCCGCAGAACCGCGAGGAACCGGCGGTAGCGCTCGGCCGGCCCCAGCTCGGCGGTCAGGAGAACGTGCTGACCAGGGCCCATGACGTCCAAACAGGCTGCGTCGAGTCGGGCGGCATCGCGATGGTCGGGTACGACGAGCAGGGCCCCGCGACCCGCGGCGAGGGTCGTCGCGGCCGCTCGGGCAAGGCAGCGTGGCCAGTTCTCCCCGGGTAATGCCGTCCACACCGCGCGAGGGGCGAGCCCGCGTCCCAGTGCCTCCAGGAACGTGACACCGGACTCGTACGCCACCCACTCGCCCGGGTTGGGGGTGACACCTGTGCCGGCGGCGATGGTCGAACCGGCGGGTGGAGCGACCGCGGAGCCATCCGGCGCCGCGCCCGGCGGCGCGTCCCCGGCGACTTGCGTCCTCTTCGCGGCCTCTCCCTCCACCCGCGCATGTCGAGGGGGTACGGCGAGCCGCAGGACGTCGGCCAGCGTTCCCGCATATCTGTCGGCGACCAGCCGCGCGAGGCGCGCGACCTCGGGCGTGAGCACAGGTTCGGGCGACACGACCCGGCGAAGCGGGACGAGCCGGCCACGATGATCGGACTCGGCCACCCTGTCGAGGACGAACCCGTCGAGGTCCTGCCCCGCGAACCGCACCCGAACCCGGCATCCAGGCACGCAGGAGTCATGCAGCCGCGCGGGGACGGCGTAGTCGAACGGCCGGTCGAGATGTGCGAGGGGTACGTCAACGGCGACCCGGGCCACCGGGAGGACCGGGGCCAACGACGATGACGGCGACGCCGGACGGCGCCGACGCACCTGCGCCCGCACCAGCTCCAGCTGACCCGTGGAGTCCTCGCTCACCACTGCAGGCTAGGGCAGACAGGAGACACCGCGCTCGATCGCCAGGGGGCGCCCACCCGGGCGCCGTCAGGGCTGTGCTGGTCGTCTCCGGCGCGGCGTCTCGGGCGCGGCCGTCAGCCGAGGCCGGCCGCGCTTCGCAGCTCTGCCGTACGTCCGGTCTGCTCCCACGTGAAGTCGGGCTCGAGCCGTCCGAAGTGACCGTAGGTCGCCGTCCGGGTGTAGATCGGTCGGCGCAGGTCGAGGTCGCGGATGATCGCCGCCGGCCGCAGGTCGAACACCTGCAGGACCGCCTTCTCGATCACGTCGAGCGGAGCGGCCTCGGTGCCGAAGCAGTCGACGTAGAAGCCGACCGGCTGGGCCTTGCCGATCGCGTAGGCGATCTGGCATTCGCACCGTCGCGCCAGGCCTGCCGCGACGATGGTCTTTGCCACCCAGCGCATCGCGTAGGCGGCCGAGCGGTCGACCTTCGTAGGGTCCTTGCCGCTGAAGGCGCCGCCGCCATGCCGCGCGTACCCGCCGTAGGTGTCGACGATGATCTTGCGTCCGGTCAGGCCCGCATCGCCCATCGGCCCGCCGACCTCGAACCTGCCGGTGGGGTTGACGAACAACCGGTAGCCGTTGCTGTCCACCTCGAAGTTGGCGAGCACCGGGTCGACGACCTGCGTCCGGATGTCCGGAGTAAGCATCGTGTCGAGGCCGATGTTGGCGGCGTGTTGGCTGGACACGACAACGGTGTCGACCCGCACCGGGCGGTCTCCGTCGTACTCGATCGTCACCTGGGTCTTGCCGTCGGGCCGCAGGTAGGGCAGCGTCCCGTCCTTGCGAACCTCGCTCAGCCGACTGGCCAGCCGGTGGGCCAGCGTGATGGGAAGCGGCATCAGCTCCGGCGTCTCGTCGCAGGCGAAGCCGAACATCATTCCCTGGTCGCCAGCCCCCTGCAGGTCGATCGGGTCGACCGAGCCGTCGGCGCGGCCCTCCCAGGCTGTGTCGACGCCCTGGGCGATGTCGGGCGACTGGGACCCGAGGGAGACCGTGACCCCGCAGGACGCACCGTCGAAGCCCTTCGCCGAAGAGTCGTAGCCGATCTCGAGGATCCTGCTCCGTACCAGCGAGGCGATGTCGACGTAGGTGCGCGTGGTGACCTCTCCGGCGACCACGACGAGGCCGGTCGTCACGAGAGTCTCGACCGCGACGCGGCTGAGCGGGTCTTCCTTCAGCAGGGCGTCGAGAACGGAGTCGCTGACCTGGTCGGCGATCTTGTCGGGGTGGCCCTCGGTGACTGACTCCGAGGTGAACAATCGTCGCGACACAGGCGTCCTTTCGATCTGGCCCAGCATCTTGTCTGCGCTGGTCCCGCCGGCTCGCACCTACGCGAGGATCCGGGCCCGGCTGCCTGCCCGCCGCCGAGGCGGGGCCAGCGCACGCGTTGTGAGGTGCAGCCAAGCCTAACGAGACGCGCGCCGGATCGGCCCGCCGATGGGTCGGTTTTTGGTCGGAATGACTCAGTGCGACGTACGGTCCCGCCGGAACGACTGGCGCGGCCGTTGGACATCGGATCGCACGTGTGTTCGAATTGACATCGTGCGCTGGCAGAATCTCACCATCGACAACCAGGCGCCCGGTGCTCCGCCCGGCGACGGCGGTCCCGATGCCCCGACCTGCGGTGCCCCGGTTCCGTTGCCGCTCGCGTTGCCCGGAGCCGTGACGCGCACCTTCGACACGCCCGAGTTCGCGGGCATGACCTTCTACGAGGTACGTGCACGGTCGATCATCAACCGCGTGCCCGCACAGTCGCGGGTGCCCTTCGAGTGGACGATCAACCCCTACCGCGGCTGCGGCCACGCGTGCACCTACTGCTTCGCGCGCAACACTCACACCTACCTCGACCTGGACGCCGGGCACGACTTCGACACGAAGGTGATCGTCAAGGTCAATGCGGGTGAGCTCGTGCGGCGCGAACTGTCGGCGCCGAGGTGGACCGGCGCCCACGTCGCGATGGGTACCAACGTCGACTGCTACCAGCGCGCGGAGGGTCGCTACCGCCTGATGCCGCAGATCCTCGCGGCGCTGCGAGACTTCGCGAACCCGTTCTCGATCCTCACCAAGGGCACCCTCATCCTGCGCGATCTCGAGCTGCTCCAGCAGGCGGCCAAGGTCACCAACGTGGGAGTGTCGTTCTCGGTCGGCTTCGTCGACGAGAAGCTCTGGCGGTCGGTGGAGCCGGGCACCCCGAGTCCTCGGCGCCGGCTCGACGCGGTGCGGCGGTTGACCGACGCTGGCTTTCAGGTCGGCGTCCTGATGGCCCCGGTCCTCCCGCTCCTCACCGACACCGACGAGTCGGTCGAGGAGACCGTCGCCGCCATCGCGGCCGCCGGAGCGCGGAGCGTGACTCCGCTGGTCCTCCACCTGCGCCCCGGAGCGCGCGAGTGGTACGCGGAGTGGCTCGCACGCACGTCCCCGCAGTTGGTGCCGCGCTACCGCGAGCTGTACCGCGGCGGTTCCTATGTCCCGAAGGCATTCGGGAACGAGCTCACCGAGCGGGTCCGGCGCGTGGCTCGTCAGCATGGACTCCCCCGCGCCGAGGTTGGCGAGTGGCGGCAGACCCCCGCGTCTCCGGCCGAGTCGGAGGCCATCGGCTCCGGGCCTGCGGCCGGAGTCGGTCCCGCACCCGGGCCCGAGCAGCTCAGCCTGTTGTAGCGCGGCCGAAACACCCCGTCCCTGCCGCGGTCGGGCCGGTCGTCGGCACCAGGTCGCTCTCCGCTGGTACCTATCTGCCGGTGCCTGCCTGCCGGTCGTTATCCGGTGCCGGCGATCCGCACCAGCCCGATCAGGTACGCGCCAAGGAGGATCAGGAACACCACGACCGCCCACAGGGTGAACCACCGCAGCCGCCCGTAGTTGCGCTGTCCCGTCCGAGCCAGGCGCCAGTCAGCCCAGGTGCGCTTGTTGTGTTGCCAGCGCATGCCGGCGCCGAACGCGATGACGACGCCGATGACCACCAGGCTTACCGTGAGAGACATCGGCCGCATGATAACGATCAGCGGGCAATCTGCGCAGTCCCGGACAGATCTCGGATCACCCGCGCAGCGCGCGTCTAGGTTGTCCAGCGCTCCGCGACGAGATCCCAGATGCGGTGGGCCAGCGCCTCCTTGGAACCGCGTGGCACGACGATCTCCGCTCCGTCGGCTGCCAGGATCACGGCTTCGTTGTCGAGTGTCTCGAAGCCCTTGCCGGCACCGACCTCGTTGACGACGAGCAGGTCGCAGCCCTTGCGCACGAGCTTGGCCCGCCCGTGCTCGAGCACGCTCCCCCGGTCGTCCCCGGTCTCGGCGGCGAACCCGACGACGACCTGACCGGGGCCGGGTCGGTGCCGTGCCAGCTCGACGAGGATGTCGGGGTTCTGCACGAGCTCGATCGTCGGTGCGGACACTTCGTCGGTCTTCTTGATCTTGTGGGCCGCCGTGACCGCGGGCCGGAAGTCGGCCGGCGCGGCAGCCATGACGACCGCGTCGGCGTCGCGGGCTGCGTCCAGGACCGCCTCGCGCATGTCGCGGACCGACACCACGGGAGTCACCTTCACCCCGGCCGGAGCGGGCAACGCACTGTTCGCCGCGACCAGAGTGACAGTCGCCCCGCGGGCCGCCGCCGCCGCGGCGACGGCGAAGCCTTGCCGTCCGGAGGAGCGGTTGCCCAGGAACCGGACGGGGTCGAGGTATTCCCGCGTCCCGCCCGCGCTGACCACCACCCGCCGGCCAGCCAGGTCAGCGCCCAGGCCTGCGGCCCCACGGGCGAGCACGACCTGGCATACCTCGAAGATCTGCCCAGGTTCGGGTAGCCGGCCCTTGCCTGAGTCTGTGCCGGTCAACCTGCCCTCGGCGGGCTCCAGGACTACGGCACCACGTGCACGGAGCGTCTCGACGTTCGCCCGGGTAGCCGGGTGCTCCCACATCTCCGTGTGCATCGCCGGTGCGAGCAGCACCGGACACCGGGCCGTCAGCAGGGTCGAGGTGAGGAGGTCGTCGGCACGTCCGTGCACGGCTTTGGCGAGCAGATCGGCGGTGGCAGGTGCCACGACCACGAGGTCAGCCTGCTGGCCGAGACGGACATGCGGCACCTCGTGTACGGCGTCCCACATCTGCGTGTGGACGGGCCGGTGCGACAGAGCCGCCCAGGTCGCGGTGCCGACGAAGCGGAGTGCGCTCTCGGTGGGGACGACGGTGACCTCTAGGCCGGATTCGACCAGGAGCCGCAACAAGGAGCACGACTTGTACGCGGCGATGCCGCCGGCCACGCCAAGCACGACCTGCGTAGGCGGGGAAGGCGGCATCGTTCACGCTCTCGCGACTGGGTGACCGACGTCTGACCGGCTCAGGACGCCGGGCGCGGCTGCTCGTCCTCGGCCGGTGCGATGTCCTCGACCGTGAGCAGATTTTCGTTGATCTCGCGGAGAGCGATCGAGAGCGGCTTCTCCTGGACGTGGGTGTCGACCAGTGGACCGACGTACTCGAGCAGGCCCTCGCCGAGCTGGGCGTAGTAGGCGTTGATCTGGCGTGCCCGCTTTGCGGAGAACAGCACCAGCTTGTACTTGGAGTCGGTCTTTTCGAGCAGGTCGTCGATGGGCGGGTAAGTGATGCCCTCGGCAGCAGGTTGGGTGCCCGACACACGCATTCCTTACGGTGGGGTGGGATTACCGCGTCAAGGCTACCAACTGACGGCACACGGACGGGACGTCGGTGTTCACAAGGGTCACGTCGAACTCCTTCTCGGCCGCCAGTTCTTCGCGTGCAGCGGCCAGCCGGCGCTCGACGACATCGGGAGGTTCGGTGCCTCGGCCGACCAGCCGGCGGACGAGTTCGTCCCACGACGGCGGTGCCAGGAACACCAGCAGGGCGTCCGGGGCGGACTCACGGACCTGGCGCGCGCCCTGCAGGTCGATCTTCAGCAGGACTGGGACACCGGCCGCTCGCCGACCCAGGACCGGCTCACGAGGCGTGCCGTAGCGGTTTCCGACGAACTCGGCCCACTCCAGCAGCTCCCCGTGGGCCACCATGTGGTCGAACTCCTGGTCGTCGACGAAGAAGTAGTCGACGCCGTGTACCTCGTGCGGTCGCGGCTTCCTTGTCGTGGCCGACACCGACACCCACAGCTCCGGATGATGTGCCCGAAGCTCGTGAATGACGGTGTCCTTGCCGACACCGGACGGACCGGACAGGACGGTCAGAAGGGCCAGCGGCTGGGTGGAATCGCGCCCCGGCGTACCGTCCTGCACGGTTTCAGGATTCGCCGAACTCACGCTTCAGCGCAGCCACTTGGTTGTCTCCGAGCCCGCGGACGCGGCGGCTCTCGGAAATCCCGATGCGTTCCATGATCTGTCGTGCGCGGACCTTGCCGACGCCTGGCATCGCGCAGAGCAGGTCGAGGACCCGCATCTTGCCGATCACGTCGTTGGAGTCGCGCCCAGCTTTGACGACCTCGCCGAGCGAGGCTCCGGAGTTCTTCAGGCGGTTCTTGACCTCGGCACGCTCCCGGCGGGCCTGGGCGGCCTTCTCGAGTGCGGCCTGACGAGCTTCGGGGGTCAAGTGAGGTAGCGGCACGGACTGTCACCTCGAGGCTGTGCGACGGGGATGGCTGGGGTCGGCGGACATAGCGGTCGATCGGTGAGGCTCCCGACATCTCGAGCTCGCCGAACAGGCACGATGAAGGCGAACCTACCCAGCCTGCTCCTGCTCAGCAAACCGGGGCAACTGTTGCCGAGGCCGCTGTCCAGGATCTGGGCAGCGGCCCTTGCGCCCTGGTGTCCGCACCGCGGCGCAGCTGGGAGGACGCCCCCAACCCACCAGTCAGTCCCGAACAGTCCTCAGGCGTCGATGCCGCAGCGTTCCTTGGCGTCCGCCTGGAGCGCTTCGGCTGCCTCCTGAGCGTTGGTCGCCGCGCGCTGGAGAGCTGCCTGGTCGGCGTCTGCCGGATTCTCCATCGCGTCCGAGACCTGCTCCATGGCCTTCGACATCGCCTGCCAGTGGGACTTGACGTCGTCCGGCGCGGCATCCTCCGCCTTGACTATCTGGTCGGTGAGCTGCTTGAACGCCTTCGGGTCCGAGGGGTTCACCTGCTCCAGTGAGAGCGCGTTGCCCTGCTTCAGGACGTTGCAGTAGGCGTCGGACTGTGCGCTACAGGCGGCCAGGCCACTGACGCTCAGGCCGATGGCAAGTGCGAACGCTGCGGTACGCCGCATGGGAGCCCCTTCCAGGTCGACTCGGTGTGCACCGGCCGATACGTGACTGGTAGGGCGATCGGTTCGCGGTCGGGTGTCGCAGTCTCACCCGCTCCCGCCTTCGTCCGGTGGAGTCCGGCCGTACGCGAGGAACGACGGGTTGGCGAAGTCCGGCTTGCCATAGCGCAGCGGCGGGCCCGCGGCGGTGCGGACCGTCCCGCCGGCCGCGCGAAGCACGGCGTGCCCGGCTCCGGTGTCCCACTCCATGGTCCGGCCGAACCGTGGATAGACGTCGGCCACTCCCTCGGCGATCCGGCAGAACTTCAACGAGCTTCCGGCCTGGACGTACGAGCTCACCCGTACTCCGGCCAGCCAGCCCTCGGTCGCGGGGTCGAGATGGCTGCGGCTCACCAGGGCGCGGAACCCGTCGTCCGGCGCCGACACCACTGCCAGCGGTCTGGATTGACGTCCGTCGTTCATCTCGGCGAATCCCGGCGCGCCGACATAGGTGAGTCCAGCCGCTGGCAGGTGAACGACACCGAGGATCGGGATGCCTTCCTCGACCAGGGCGATGTTGACCGTGAACTCGCCGTTACGCGACAGGAATTCCTTCGTGCCGTCGAGCGGGTCGACCAACCAGAACTTATGGCCGAGGTCTGGTGGCGTCCTGCCGGCAGCGACACTCTCCTCGGCGACGACGGGCACGTCCGGGGTGAGGTCGGCAAGGCCGCTGAGAATCACCGCCTCCGCACGCAGATCGGCCTCGGTCACCGGCGTCCGATCGGCCTTCTGCCGGGCTCCGGGGTCGTCGGATTCGTAGACCTCGAGGATGACGGCACCGGCCTTCAGGGCCAGCTCTCGGACAGGATCGAGCAGGGATTCGGGGATGGCGGTCACGCCGCCCATAGTGTCAAGACCCACGCCGGGCGCGCGTCTCGCCCGCCCTCGAACGATCCAGCGGACGACACGCGCACCAGACGTTGGCCGTCACAGTTCGACGTCGCAGCGTTCCTTGGCGTCGGCCGCCATCGCGTCGTAGGCCTTCTCGGCCGTCGCGGCCTCCTGCTCGAGCGCGGTCAGGTCGGCGTTGTCCAGATCTTTGAACGCCGCCTCGTACGTCACGAGGAACGACGACAGCGTCTCCCAGTGCGACTTGAGCTCCCCCGGTGCGACCGCAGACGCTTTTGCGGTGGCGTCGGTGATCCTCTTGAAACCCTCGGTGTTGTTGGGATCGACGGCAGCGAGCGAGACGGGCGGCTCGCTCCTGAGCACCTCGCAGTAAGCGTTGCCGGCATCGGTCTTGGTACCGGCGTCGGTCTTGGTACCGGCGTCGGTCTTGGTACCGGCGTCGGTCTTACTGCCGGCATCGGTCTTACTGCCGGCATCGGCCTTGGTGCCGGCATCGGTCTTGGTGCTGGTGCCAGCATTGCTGCTGGTGTCACCGACTGGACCGAGCCCGCAGCCCACCAGTGCGGTGAGCCCCAGCCCGGCCGCGAACAAAATGACTCCAGTGCGCCGCATGAATGCTCCTCGTTTCGGCTGAATGGTCCAGTCCGATACGGTCACCGGCGGGCATGGGTTCGCAGCCAGGCTCCTGCTGCTGCGCGTCTGGCTTTACGTCGGTCCTGGACACTCTCTCGCCGGACGTGCGGCCGTCCCTTTCAGCGCCGAAGAGCGGTCAGTGCCTCAGCAGCCTTGTCCACCGCGGCGCGAAGACCGGCGACAGAGGGACCGGCGCCCAGCAGTTCGCGGGACATCGCGGGCACGACGTTGCGCAGGTCGTGGCCGAACACCTTCCGCAGGTCGTCGGCGGAGGCGCCCTGCGCACCGAGTCCCGGCGCTAGCAGTGGACCGTTCAACCGGCCGAAGTCCTCGCCAGTCTCGCCGATCGTGGCACCGACGACCGCGCCGACGGAGCCGAGCGGTTCGGCCCCCGCGTTACAGATGGCGATGTGGTCGAGGATCGAGCCCGCGACCGTCCGGCCGTCTGGACGTTCGGCCGCCTGCACCTCCCGACCTTCGGGGTTGGAGGTAAGGGTCACTACGAAGACGCCGCAGCCATGACGCGTCGCCGCGTCGAGAAGTGGCTGCAACGATCCGAATCCCAGGTAGGGGTGCGCGGTGATGGCGTCGACGAACAGCGGTGAACGCGGGTCGAGGTAGGCGTCGGCGTAGGCCTGGACGGTAGAACCGATGTCGCCGCGCTTGCCGTCCAGCAGCACCAGGGTTCCCGCGTCCCGCAGCACCGAGACGACCCCCTCCAACACGGCGATTCCGCGGCTGCCGTGGCGTTCGAAGAACGCCGACTGGGGCTTGACCATCGCCAGTTGCGATCCGAAGGCCTCGGCAGCGGTCAGGGAGAAGCGCTCGAGCCCGCCGGCGTCGTCCGGCAGGTCCCATGCCGCCAGTAGCGACGGGTGCGGGTCGATGCCGGCGCAGAGCGGTCCCCGCACGTCGAGTGCCGCCCGCAGTCGGGCACCGAACGACGTCGGCACGGAGCCGGTCACCTGTCCTCCCCACTGGCCGAGCGGGCCCGGGCCCGCTCCGCCGCCTGTTCGGTACGCAGGACGACCGCCCAGTCCTGCAGTGACCGGACACCGATGTCGCCGGCTCGCATGGCTTCGATGCCCTGGACGGCCGCGGCAAGGCCCTGCACGGTCGTGATGCAGACGATGTTGCCCATGATCGCCGCCGTCCGGATCTCGTAGCCGTCGACCCTGGGGCTGCCTCCGGAGGTGGTACCGCGTGGCGTGTTGACGATGAGGTCGACCTCGCCGGCGATGACGCGTTGCACGATGGTGGGCTCGCCGTCCGGTCCGGGTCCCTGGGTGGCCTTGCGGACGACCGTGGCCACCACCCCGTTGCGGCGGAGAACGGCTGCCGTCCCTTCGGTGGCGAGGATCTCGAAGCCGAGATCGGCGAGCCGCTTGACCGGGAAGATCATGTGCCGCTTGTCCCGGTTGGCCACGGAGACGAAGACCTTCCCCTTGGTGGGCAGGGCTCCGCCATACGCACCGGCCTGGGACTTCGCGAACGCCACTCCGAAGCCGGCGTCGATGCCCATGACCTCGCCGGTCGACCTCATCTCCGGGCCGAGCAGGGTGTCGACCGTACGCCCGTCACCGGTACGGAACCGGTTGAACGGCATGACTGCCTCCTTGACGGCGATCGGCGCGGTCGGTGGCAACGTGCCGCCGTCACCACTGCGCGGCAGCATGCCCTCGGATCGGAGTTCGCCGACGGTCGCACCCAACATGACCCGGGCGGCGGCCTTGGCCAGCGGGGTCGCGGTCGCCTTGGACACGAACGGCACCGTGCGCGACGCCCGCGGGTTTGCCTCCAGGACGTACAGCACGTCGCCGGCCAGTGCGTACTGGACGTTCAGCAGACCGCGGACGCCGACGCCGTGGGCGATCGCGGCGGTCGAGGTCCGGATGCGTTCGACCTCCTCGCGGCCGAGGGTGATCGGAGGAAGGGCGCATGCGGAGTCGCCGGAGTGGATGCCGGCCTCCTCTATGTGCTCCATCACGCCGCCGAGGAACAGTTCCTCGCCGTCGTACAACGCGTCGACGTCGATCTCGACCGCGTCGTCGAGGAAGCGGTCGACCAGCACCGGATGCTCCGGCGAGATCGCGGTCGCCCGGGCGATGTAGGACTCCAGGGCTATGTCGTCGTACACGATCTCCATGCCGCGGCCACCGAGGACGTACGAGGGACGGACCAGCACGGGGAAGCCGATCTCGTCGGCGATCCGCTTCGCCTGGGCGAACGAGGTCGCCGTGCCGTGCCGCGGAGCCGGCAGCCCGGCCTCGGCCAGCACCTGCCCGAACGCGCCGCGTTCCTCGGCGAGGTGGATCGCCGCCGGTGTGGTCCCGACGATCGGCACGCCCGCGTCCTGCAGCCCCTGAGCCAGACCGAGCGGCGTCTGTCCGCCCAGCTGGCAGACGACGCCGGCGACCGGACCCGCCTGCTGTTCGGCGTGGACGACCTCCAGAACGTCTTCGAGCGTGAGCGGTTCGAAGTACAGCCGGTCGCTGGTGTCATAGTCGGTGGAGACGGTCTCCGGGTTGCAGTTGACCATCACCGTCTCGTAGCCCGCACCGTCGTTGTCCGGACACTCGGCGAGCGCCATCGCGGCGTGGACGCAGGAGTAGTCGAACTCGATACCCTGACCGATCCGGTTGGGTCCGGAGCCGAGGATGATGACGGCAGGCCGCGTTCGCCCCGCCACCTCGGTCTCCTCGTCGTAGCTCGAGTAGTGGTACGGCGTGCGTGCGGCGAACTCTGCCGCGCAGGTGTCGACCGTCTTGTACACCGGTCGGATCCCCAGGGCCCACCGCACACCGCGTACGACGTCCTCCCGCATCCCGCGGATGGCACCGATCTGGCTGTCCGAGAAGCCGTGTCGCTTGGCCAGCCGCAACAACCCGGGACTGAGTTCGGCCGCCGTCGAGAGCTCGGTCGCCACCTCGTGCAGCAGGAACAGCTGGTCCAGGAACCACGGGTCGATGCCGCTGGCGGCGTGCAGCTCTTCCAGGGTCGCGCCGGCCCGGATCGCTTCGACCACGGTGCCCAAGCGGCCGTCGTGCGGTGTCCGGATCGACGCGAGCGCGTCCTCCTTGGCCCGCGTTTCACCGGACCATGACAGCACCGCCGCCCGCTTCTCGATCGAACGCAGCGCCTTCTGCAAAGCCTCGGTGAAGTTTCGTCCGATCGCCATCGCCTCGCCGACGCTCTTCATGTGTGTCGTGAGGGTCGGGTCGGCGTGCGGGAACTTCTCGAACGCGAACCGGGGAACCTTCACCACCACGTAGTCGAGTGTCGGCTCGAAGGACGCCGGCGTCCCGTAGTCGCCCGTGGACGTGATGTCGTTCGGGATCTCGTCGAGGGTGTAGCCCAGCGCGACCTTCGCCGCGATCTTGGCGATCGGGAACCCGGTGGCCTTCGACGCCAGCGCACTGGACCGGGACACCCGCGGGTTCATCTCGATGACGATCATCCGGCCGTCGCGCGGGTCGACCGCGAACTGGATGTTGCAGCCGCCGGTGTCGACGCCGACCGCGCGGATGATGCCGATCGCGAGGTCGCGCATGTGCTGGTACTCGCGGTCGGTCAGCGTCATCGCCGGCGCGACCGTGACCGAGTCGCCGGTGTGGACGCCCATCGGATCGACGTTCTCGATCGAACACACGATGACCACGTTGTCGACGTGGTCACGCATGACCTCGAGTTCGTACTCCTTCCAGCCGAGGACCGATTCCTCCAGCAGCACCTCGGTGGTAGGGCTCGCCTGCAGCCCGGCGCCGGCGATCCGGCGCAGGTCCTCGGCGTCGTGGGCCATCCCCGATCCCGCGCCACCCATCGTGAACGACGGGCGTACGACGACCGGGTAGCGCAGCTCCTCGGCCGCGGCGAGACACTCCTGCAGCGTGTGGCAGATGCGACTGCGGGCGACCTCGGCACCGAGCTCTTCCACGATTCGCTTGAACGACTCGCGGTTCTCGCCACGCTGGATCGCCTCGATGGACGCGCCGATCATCTCGACGCCGTACTTCGCCAGCACGCCGGACTCGTGCAGGGCGACCGCGGTGTTGAGGGCGGTCTGCCCGCCCAGGGTCGCGAGCAGGGCGTCCGGGCGCTCGGCGGCGATCACCTTCTCGACGTACTCGGGCGTGATCGGCTCGACGTACGTCGCGTCGGCGAACTCCGGGTCGGTCATGATCGTGGCCGGGTTGGAGTTGACCAGCACGACCCGCAGACCCTCGGCCTTGAGTACCCGACAGGCCTGGGTGCCGGAGTAGTCGAACTCACAGGCCTGTCCGATCACGATCGGCCCGGATCCGATGACCAGGACCGAGGAGATGTCCGTACGCCGCGGCATCAGGCGCCACCCCCGGCCATCGTCGAGCGGGTGTCCATCAGGTCGGCGAACCGGTCGAACAGGTAGGCGGCGTCGTGCGGTCCAGCCGCCGCCTCGGGGTGGTACTGCACCGAGAACGCCGTCAGCTGATCGGCGGCGTCGCGCAGCTCCAGGCCCTCGACCACGTTGTCGTTCAGGCAGACGTGGCTGACGGTGGCGGCGCCGTAGTCCGTCTGGGTCGCCTGGTCGAGCGGCGCGTCCACCGCGAACCCGTGGTTGTGTGCCGTCACTGCCACGGTGCCCTTTCTCGGTCCGGTTGTGCGGTCCTGCACCGGCTGGTTGATGCCGCGATGGCCGTACGGGAGCTTGTACGTACCGAATCCCAGTGCCCGGCCGAACACCTGGTTGCCCAGGCAGATGCCGAAGAACGGCGTACCGGCCGCGAGAACGCCGCGGAGCACCTCGACCGGATGGTGCAGCGGCTCGGGGTCGCCCGGTCCGTTCGACATGAAGACACCGTCGGGTTCGACCGCCAGAACCTCCTGGAGCGTTGCCGTCGAGGGCAGGACGTGCACCTCGATGCCGCGCTCGGCCATGCGGTACGGCGTCATCGCCTTGATCCCGAGGTCGACCGCCGCCACCGTGAAGCGCTTGCGACCCTGCGCGGGCACGACGTACGGCTCGGGCGTGGTGACCTCGTCCACCAGCGCGGCGCCCGCCATCGGGGGCGCGGCGAGCACGCGCCCCAGCAGCGCAGATGGATCGCGCTCGGTGGTGGATATGCCGACGCGCATGGCACCTCGTTCGCGGATGTGCCGGGTGAGAGCCCTGGTGTCCACACCGGCGATCCCGACCACGCCGTCGGCCTCCAGAGCGTCGTCAAGGCTGCCTTGCGAACGCCAGTTGGAGGGCATCCGGGCGGGGTCACGTACGACGTAGCCGGCGACCCAGATCCGGCGTGACTCCGGATCGGTGTCGTTCACGCCGGTGTTGCCGATGTGCGGGGCTGTCTGTACGACGACCTGCCGGTGGTATGACGGGTCGGTCAGCGTCTCCTGGTAGCCCGTCATGCCGGTGGCGAAGACTGCTTCGCCGAAGGTCTCGCCGGCAGCGCCGTACGACTCGCCGTGGAACGTTCGTCCGTCCTCGAGTACGAGCATCGCCGCCGAGCGCGCTCTCCTCCCGCCGGAGACGGATCCGTCGCCGGGACCTGGCGTCGTCGCCGGGCTCACTGCGGCTTCCCGTCCAGAACCGTGGGCCGCCCGCGCAGAAACGTCGCCACCACGCGTCCGGGCAGTGCGGTCCCGGCGTACGGCGTGTTGCGGGATCGGCTGACGAGATCCGCCGGGTCGACCACCCAGGACGCCGCCGGGTCGTACAGCGTCAGGTTGGCTGGCGCACCCGCCTCGATCCGGTGGCCGTGCCCGCCAAGCCGACCGATCGCTGCCGGGCGGTGGGCCATCCGGTCAGCCACACCGGCCCAGTCGAGCAGCCCGGTGTCGACCATCGCCTGCTGGACCACCGGCAGGGCCGTCTCCAGCCCGACCATGCCCATGGCGGCAGCCGGCCACTCGCACTCCTTGTCCTCGACAGGGTGCGGCGCATGGTCGGTCGCCACGCAGTCGATCGTGCCGTCGGCCAGGGCGTTTCGCAGCGCCTCCACGTCGGCGGACGACCGCAGCGGTGGGTTGACCTTGTAGATCGGGTCGTAGCTCGCGACCAGGTCCTCGGTGAGCAGCAGGTGGTGCGGTGTGACCTCGGCGGTCACGGGGTAGCCGCGGCTCTTGGCCCAGCGCACGATCTCGACCGAACCCGCGGTCGACAGGTGGCAGACGTGCACCCGGGACCCGACGTGCGCGGCGAGGAGGACGTCGCGGGCGATGATCGTCTCCTCGGCCACCGCGGGCCACCCCTGCAGGCCGAGTACGCCGGACAGCGCGCCCTCGTTCATCTGGGCGCCTTCGGTCAGCCGGGGTTCCTGCGCGTGCTGGGCGATCACGCCGTCGAACGCCTTGACGTACTCCAGTGCGCGGCGCATGAGCACCGCGTCGGACACGCAGTCGCCGTCGTCGGAGAACACCCGCACCCGGGCACCGGACTCCGCCATCGCACCCAGTTCGGCCAGTTGCGTACCTGCCCGGCCGACCGTGACCGCGCCGATGGGTTGGACGTCGCAGTGCCCCGTCTCCTGGCCCAGCCGGTAGACCTGCTCGACCACTCCCGCGGTGTCGGCCGCCGGGTTGGTGTTGGGCATCGCGAACACGGCGGTGTAGCCCCCACGGGCGGCGGCGACCGTACCGGTCTCGACCGTCTCCGCGTCCTCGCGTCCCGGCTCCCGCAGATGGGTGTGCAGGTCGACCAGGCCGGGAAGCAGTACCAGTCCGTCCGCCGAGACGACGCTCGCCCGAGCCGCCGACAGCTTCCGGCCGACGTCGGCGACCACGCCATCCTTGATCAGGACGTCGACGGGCTTCCCACCGGACGGATCCGCGTCACCGAGGATCGCACCACGAATCAGAATTGCCTTGCTCATGAACGCCCCCGGCTGCGTTGTTCCGGCACGGTCTCGTCGCTGGGCGGCGCGACACCGGCCAGCAGGAGGTAGAGCACAGCCATCCGGACCGCGACTCCATTGGTCACCTGCTCGACGATCACCGACCTGGCCGAGTCGGCGACGTCGGCGGAGATCTCCATGCCGCGGTTCATCGGACCTGGATGCATGACCAGCGCGTGCTCAGGTAACGCCGCCATCCGGGTCGAGTCCAGCCCGTAGCGCCGGCTGTACTCCCGGGCGCTGGGGAAAAACGCGGCCTGCATCCGCTCGCGCTGGACCCGCAGCATCATCACGACGTCGGTCTTCGGCAGCAGGCCGTCGAGATCGAACGACGTGGAGCACGGCCAGTGGTCGACGCCGACCGGGACCAAGGTCGGTGGGGCAACCAGCGTGACGTCGGCACCGAGGGTCGCCAACAGGAGCACGTTCGACCGCGCCACCCGGCTGTGGAGCACGTCGCCGACGATCGCGACGCGGCGCCCCTCCAACCCGCCCAGGTGCCGTCGCATCGTGAACGCGTCGAGGAGCGCCTGCGTCGGGTGCTCGTGGGTGCCGTCACCGGCGTTGACCACACTGCTCTGGATCCATCCGGACATGGCGAGCCGATGCGGAGCACCGCTGGCCCAGTGCCGCACCACCACGGCGTCGGCGCCCATCGCCTCGAGGGTGAGCGCGGTGTCCTTGAGGCTCTCGCCCTTCTCGACGCTGGAACCCTTCGCCGAGAAGTTGATGACGTCCGCGGACAGTCGCTTCGCCGCTGCCTCGAACGAGATCCGGGTGCGGGTGGAGTCCTCGAAGAAGAGATTGACGACCGTACGGCCACGCAGGGTCGGTAGCTTCTTGATCGGGCGGTCGGCCAACTCGCGGAGTTTCTCTGCGGTGTCGAGCACCAGCAAGGCTTCGTCCCGGTCGAGGTCCCCGGCCGACAACAGATGCTTCACAGTGTCGCCTCCCCCGCCGTCGGGTCCTTGGCGATCACGACCGCATCGTGGCCGTCGGTCTCCTGGAGGAGTACGGCGACCCGTTCGTCGGCCGCTGTGGGGAGGTTCTTGCCCACGAAGTCGGCGCGGATCGGCAGCTCGCGGTGCCCCCGGTCGACCAGCACGGCGAGTTGGACCGCGCGAGGGCGACCGATGTCGTCGAGCGCGGTCAGAGCGGCCCGGATCGTCCGGCCCGAGAAGAGCACGTCGTCGACGAGTACGACGATCTGGCCGTCGATGCCGCCGTCGGGGATGTCTGTGTGTTCGAGAGCCCGGGCGGGCCGCAGCCGAAGATCGTCGCGGTACATCGTCACGTCGAGCGCGCCGACGCCCCGGAACGGTCCTTCCACGGCGGCGATCCGCTCGCCGATCCGGCGGGCCAGCTCGACGCCACGGCTGGGGATTCCGAGCAACACGACGGACCTGGCGCCCTTGTTGCGTTCGAGGATCTCGTGGGCGATCCGGGTCAGGGCCCGAGAGATGTCGGGCTCGTCGAGGACCGCTCGCGCGGATCTGTCCTGGGCGAGAGCCGCCCGGGATCCGGCTGGGTCGTGGACAGGGGTCACCTACGTAGACCTCCTTCCCCGCCTCTCTGGACGGGTCGTTAAAGGACGTCGAACTGGTAGGACTCGCCGTCCGGCATGTCCGGCTATGTGCCCGGCCGAACATCGCCGAATCAGTCACCTACTCTGCCTGCGGACATTAGCAGTCGACGCCGGCCACGACCGGCAAGCCTGGCGTGGTGTCGGCGATCGTCCACCGCCAGCGACCGGCCAGTTCCGCCGCGTCGGCTTGACGTGGAGGTCGCGCCCAGTTACCGTCACGCTCCGTGACTACCTTGGACGCGGCGCTTCCGTGTCCCTCGAAGACCAAGGATGAGTGAGCACGGATGCCGAGCGACTACGCCAGGTCCCTGGGTGCGAAACTCCGCGCCATCAGGCAGCAACAGGGCCTTTCCCTCCACGGAGTGGAGCAGAAGTCCAAGGGCCGCTGGAAGGCGGTCGTGGTGGGCTCGTACGAGCGCGGAGACCGGGCGGTGACGGTACAGAAGCTCTCGGAGCTCGCGGAGTTCTACGGTGTGCCCATCACCGAGCTCCTGCCTGGCGTCGGCCCCATTGGTGCTGCCGCCGAACCTCCGCCGAAGCTGGTCCTCGACCTGGAGCGGCTGGGTGAGCTCGAGGGTGTCGAGGTCGCCCCACTTGCCCGCTATGCCGCGACCATCCAGGCCCAGCGCGGTGACTACAACGGCAAGGTGCTGTCGATCCGCAAGGAGGACATGCGCACCTTGGCGGTGATCTACGACGAGCGCCCGAGCGTGCTCGCCGACCGCCTCGTGGCGTGGGGCGTGCTGAACGCCGACGCTGCCGAGGCAGTCTCCGACGAAGAGGGCTGATCCCCTACTCGACCGAGCGCGACGGTGCCCGACCAGCCTGCGGGGTGGCCGGGCGCCGTCGCCCGGTACGTGCTTCAGGCCGGTGGGTCGATTGAGCCGCCAGGTCGCTTCAGGCCGGCAGGTCGGCGTCAGCTTCGTAGGGTCGGCTTCAGCTCCATCAGGCGTGCGAGCAGCCCGTTGACGAATGCGGGCGACTCCTCACCGGCCAGGTCGCCTGCTAGCCGGACCGCCTCGGTGATCGCCACCACGTCGGGGATGTCGTCGGCATAGAGCAGCTCGTACGCCCCGATCCGCAGAATGTTCCGGTCGACCGGCGCCATGCGTTCGAGGGTCCAGCCCTTCGCGTGGGCGGCCAGCACCTCGGCCAGGCGTTCGGTGTTTTCGTGAACGCCCTCGACCAGTCGCACGGTGTAGGGCGACACCGGCGGGTCGGCAGCCTCCTGGCGCTCGGCCAGCGTCGCGAGCGGCGACCGGTCTCGCAGCTCCGACTCGTAGAGGATGTCGAGCGCCCGCCTGCGCGCCTTTGCCCGTGCGGGCATACCTACACCCGTCCGAGATAGTCGCCGGACCGCGTGTCGACCTTGACCTTCTCACCGGTGGTGATGAACAACGGCACCTGGATCTCGTAGCCGGTGTCGAGCCGAGCCGGCTTCGTGCCTCCGCTCGACCGGTCGCCCTGCAGTCCCGGCTCGGTGTAGTCGACGGTCAGTTCGACCGACGTGGGTAGCTCGATGTACAGCGGGAGCCCCTCGTGCATGGCGACGGTCGCGTTCTGGTTCTCCAGCATGAACTGTGCGGCCTCGCCCACGACCTCTGCCGAGATGGGAAGTTGGTCGTATGTCGTGGCGTCCATGAAGACGTAGGACTCGCCGTCGTTGTAGAGGTAGGTCATGTCCCGCCGGTCGACGGTGGCCACCTCCACCTTGACGTCGGCGTTGAAGGTCTTGTCGACCACCTTGCCCGAGAGCACGCTCTTGAGCTTCGTTCGCACGACGGCGCCACCCTTGCCGGGCTTGTGGTGCTGGAACCACACGACGCTCCAGAGTTGCCCGTCGAGGTTGAGCACCATGCCGTTCTTGAGGTCGTTCGTGGTTGCCACTGCTGTGTTCGCCTCTCAAACCCGTTCCGCGTGTGTTGGCCCTACTCATGTGCCCAGCGCTGTGCCGTGCCCCGTCAGTCGACGACCAGTAGGTCCTTGGTGGCCGGTGTCAGCAGTTCGACCTCACCGTCGCGGACGATCAAGGTGTCCTCGATGCGGACTCCGCCCTGACCTGCGAAGTAGATCCCTGGCTCGACGGTGACAGGTGCGCGGTCGCCGAGTTTACCTTCCGACGTCTTGCCGAAGAACGGGTCCTCGTGGATCTCCAGGCCGACGCCGTGGCCGAGACCGTGGGTGAAGTGCTCGCCGTACCCGGCTGCGGCGACGACGTCGCGGGCGGCAGCGTCAACTGCGGCCAGGTCAGTGCCAGGCGCGAGCGCATGTCGACCGGCCCGTTGCGCCTCCCACACCACGGTGTAGATCTCCTGTTGCCATGCCGTCGGCGGCGCTCCGACGACGAGCGTACGTGTGCAGTCGGCGTGGTAGCCCCGGTAGAGGGCACCGAAGTCGATCGTGAGCAGGTCGCCGGCGGCCACCGGCCGGTCGGACGGACGGTGGTGCGGAATGCCGCTGTTCGGTCCCGCCGCCACGATGGTCGGGAACGCCAGCCCTTCGGCACCTTCGGCGTGCAGCAGGTTTTCCAGGTCGTGGGCGATGTCGCGTTCGGTCCGTCCGCGCAGGGCAGACGTGAGGAGTGCGTCCAGCGCCCGGCAGGACATCGCGCACGCCTGCCGCACCAGGTCGAGCTCGGTGTCGTCCTTGCGGACACGCAGCTCCTCGACCGCACGGGCGAGCGACCTCGTGTCGACGTCGACGTCTACGGCCTTGATGGCGTCGAGCCCGTCGAGAGTGAGGGCATGGGTCTCGACGCCGAGCCGGCGCACGGACAGGTCGAGCGACTTCTGGACCAGTGCGGGAAGGAGCCTGCGGTCCACGACGAGGTCGACGTCAGGGCACTCCGCGACCGCCTGGTCGCCGTACCGCCCATCGGTCGCGAGCACGGCAGGGCCGTCGGCCACCAGCAGCAGTGCGGCGTTCGATCCGGTGAAGCCGGTCAGGTAGGCGACGTTGACCAGGCGGCTGATCAGTGCCGCCGGGAGGTCACGGTCGACCAGCAGGGCGCGCAGCCGATCGCGGCGGGCGGCGTGGACGTCAGACACGTACTCCAGCCAACCGCGCCGAACCCGTGCCCGCAACTCGAGAGTCGCCGTCCAACGGGCACGGGCCTCAGTCACACCGCGGGCGTGCCGGTCGGCTCGCTCAGCCCGATTGTGCGGAGAGGCTGGCGACAGCGCGGAGCGCGAGCCGGTAGGAGTCCAGGCCGAAGCCGGCGACGGTCCCTGTGGCCACACCTGCCACGACGCTGGTGTGGCGGAATTCCTCGCGCCGGGCTGGGTTGGTCAGGTGCACCTCGATCAGCGGAGCAGTGAGCTGCGCACACGCGTCGCGGACGGCGTAGGAGTAGTGCGTGAACGCCGCCGGGTTCAGCACCACCGGCACGGACAGATCGGCCGCCTCATGCAGCCAGTGCACGAGCTCGGCCTCGCTGTCGGTCTGGCGAACCTCGACCTCCAGGCCCAGCTCGGCACCGACCTTGCCGCACTCGGCCACCAGGTCGGCGTAGGACGTCGACCCGTACATATCCGGCTCCCGGGAGCCGAGACGTCCGAGGTTGGGGCCATTCACCACGAGTACTCGCACGGTCCAAAGCCTAGGGGGTTGCCCGACCCTGCTTGAATGCCACACCGGACGATCGGGTCCGAACCGACCGGGCCCGGGAAGGACGGTTGCCGGTGGCCGCAGACCATCCGCACCAGGGCACAGTCCAGCCGCCCCACACGGCCCTCGGCGACGTCGAGGAGCGCCGGGTCACCAATCTGGAGCTGTTCTTCGACCTGGTCTTCGTCTTCACCCTGACCCAGCTGACCGCCCGGCTCGCCGACTCGCTCACCCGGCGCGACGCTCCCAGCTCGCGATCAATGCCCATTTCGTCTCGTTCATCCCGATGCTGCTCGGGGTCATCGGCATCGCCGCGGGAGTGAAGAAGTCCCTCGGTCACGTCGGCGAGCGGCTGGACCTCAGCGCAGCTCTCGCCCTCGCGCTGGGCGTCGCGGTCTACCTCGCCGGCGACGTGCTGTTCCGTACGGTGCTCGGGATCGGGCCGGTGGTCCACCGATCGGTGGCGGCGACCCTGGCAGTTGCCACGGTGGCCCTCGGTCTGCTGGCCTCGGCAGCGGTGCAGTTGGTGGCCCTGATCGCGGTCGTGGCGGTGGCCCTGCTGGTGGAGCGGCGCCAGCCGGGCGGGGCAGCGCGGCCACCCACGGCCACCCCGGGCGGTTAGCATCCTCTCGTGAACGATCTGCTGCTCGTCCTTCTCGTCGCCGCGGTGATCGTCGGGGTCCTGTACGTCGTGCGCACCCGTACGCCGGGCGAGAGCGTCTCCACCAACCAGCCGCCCAGGGCGAGCCGCATCCTGTCCCAACCGGTCGACCCGCGCGTACTCAGCGTCGTGGTCGCCCTGCTGGGCCGAAGCCAGAAGGTCAACGCGATCCGGCAGCTGATGCAGGCGACCGGTCTCGGCCTGGCAGATGCCAAGAGGCTGGCCGAGGCGATCCAGACGGGCCACCGGCCGCCGACGTCCGTGATCAAGGGCGAGGCGACCGACGTGAGCGGCAACCCAGTGGGCGGCCCGAACATGGCAGCCACCGCCGGGTCCGACCTTGCCGAGCGTGCCAAGGAGCTTCGAGAGCAGGGCCGCGAGGTGGAGGCGATTCGCCTGGTTCGCGTGGAAACCGGCATGGGCTTCGTCGAGGCGCAGAAGTTCGTCCGCGCCCTCGGTTAGCCACAGCTGGCGGGCGGTAGGTCAGCTACGTCAGGTACTGATCGCGTCGTACGCGGCGCGCATCAGGGCGTCGTCGGGGCCTTCGAGGATCCCCGGCTCGGCAAGACCGTCCAGCACCACGAACCGGACCTGGCTCCCCCGGGCCTTCTTGTCGACCCGCATCCCGGCGAGCAGCATCTTCCACTGGTCGCCGCGGTAGGAGATCGGCAGCCCGAGGCTGTGAAGGACCGCACGGTGCCGGTGCGCGGTGGCCTGGTCGAGCCGGCCAGCGCGCTCGGCTAGTTCGGCGACGTAGACCAGGCCGACCGATACCGCCGCCCCGTGGCGCCAGCGGTACTGCTCGGCACGCTCGAGCGCGTGCCCGAACGTATGCCCGTAGTTGAGGACCTCACGCCCGATCCCGCTGCCGCGCGTCGCCGCCGTCTCGGTGAGATCGCCGGCCACCACGGTCGCCTTGACCTGGACGGACCGCTCCACCAGTTCCTGGGTCAGCGACTCCTCGCCCGAGAGCGCCGCGGCCGGGTCTGCCTCGATCAGGTCAAGGATTGCGGGGTCGGCGATGAACCCGCACTTCACCACCTCCGCGAGACCGCTGGCGTAGTCCGCCGGCGGCAGCGTCCGCAGGGTCGCGAGGTCGCACAGCACCCCGGCCGGCTCGTGGAACGCCCCGACGAGGTTCTTTCCTTCGGCGGTGTTGATCGCCGTCTTGCCGCCGACCGCGGCATCGACCATGCCGGCCAGCGTCGTCGGCACGTGCACGACCCGGACACCACGTAGCCAGGTCGCCGCGACGAACCCGGCCAGATCCGTCGTGGCACCACCACCCACCCCGACCACCACGTCGGAGCGGGTGAAGCCGCGCGCGCCCAGGGCCGACCAGCAGGACGCGGCTACTTCCGCCGACTTGGCGAGCTCGGCATCCGGGATCTCCAACGCGTGGACGTCATAGCCCTTGCCGGCAAGGCCCTTCACGATCTCCTCGGCAAGGCCCACGACCGCCCGCTGGTGGATGACAGCGACCTGGCGCGGGGGCTGTCCGACCAGCGCCGGCAGCTCCCCGAGCACACGGGGGCCGACCAGAACGTCGTAGGGCCGTGCGGTCTCGACCCGGATCCGCGTCGGAGCGCTCACAGCTTGCCCACGACCTCGGCCGCAATGTCCGCCGGTTCCCGTCCGTTGGTCGTCACGACAGCGGTCGCGACCTCTGCGTAGAGGGGCCGCCGGGCGTCCATCAGCTGCTTCAGCCGACCCCGGACGTTGCCCAGCAGCAAGGGTCGGGACGCAGCGAGGCCGACCCGTCGTACGGCGTCGGGGAGTGACACGTCGAGGAACACCACGTGGTGGGCTGCCAGGTCCTTGCGGGTCTCGTCGTCGAGGACGGCGCCGCCTCCGAGGGCGACGACGCCGGTGTGTTCGGACAGCGCGGTGGTGACGGCCGCCCGTTCCAGCCCGCGGAAGTGGGCCTCGCCGTGCTCGACGAACAGGTCGGAGATCGTCGTACCCGCCTGCGACTCCACGTCGGCATCGGTGTCCCGGAACGCCACCCCGAGCCGGTCGGCGACCAGGATCCCGACGGTGGTCTTTCCCGAACCGGGCGGGCCGACCAGGACAACGCGCGGCGCCATCACCGCACGCTGAGGTTGTCGAGGAAGGACCGGACGTTGCGCCGCGTCTCCACCACGGAATCACCGCCGAACTTCTCCAGTGCGGCGTCGGCGAGCACCAGCGCCACCATCGCCTCGGCGACGACCCCGGCGGCGGGTACGGCGCACACGTCGGAGCGCTGGTGGTGAGCCTTGGCCTCCTCGCCGGTCGCCACGTCGACCGTGCGGAGTGCCCGCGGAATTGTGGAGATCGGCTTCATCGCCGCGCGGACCCGGAGCACCTCGCCGGTGCTCATGCCGCCTTCGGTGCCCCCTGAGCGACCGGAGGTGCGGCGGATCCCGTCCGGCGTCGGTGTCATCTCGTCCTGCGCGGCCGAGCCGCGGGTTCGGGCGAGTTCGAAGCCGTCGCCGACCTCGACTCCCTTGATCGCCTGGATCCCCATCAGGCCGGCGGCGAGTCGGGCGTCGAGCCGGCGGTCCCAGTGGACGTGGCTGCCTAGTCCGGGCGGCAGCCCCCAGACGACCACCTCGACGACTCCACCGAGCGTGTCGCCGTCCTTGCGTGCCGTGTCGACCTCGGCCACCATCGCGCGGCTGGTCTCGGCGTCGAGGCAGCGCATCGGGTCGGCGTCGATCCGCTTCAGGTCGGCGGCGGCGGGGACGGTGCCCGGCTTCGCCCGCACCGTGCCGAGTTCGACGACGTGGCTCAGGACGCTCACCTCGAAGGCCTGCTGCAGGAAGCGGGCGGCCACCGCGCCCAGCGCGACCCGTGCGGCCGTCTCCCGGGCACTGGCGCGTTCGAGGACGGGACGCGCCTCGGTGAAGCCGTACTTCTGCATGCCCACCAGGTCGGCGTGGCCGGGCCTGGGTCGGGTCAGCGGGGCGTTGCGGGCGAGGTCTTCCAGCTCCGATGGGTCGACCGGGTCGGCCGACATGGTCTTCTCCCACTTCGGCCACTCGGTGTTCCCGACGCGGATCGCCACCGGACTGCCGAGGGTGAGTCCGTGTCGGACGCCGCCGACGAACTCGAGCTCGTCCTGCTCGAACGACATCCGGGCACCACGCCCATAGCCGAGCCGGCGACGGGCAAGCGTGTCGGCGACGTCCGTCGTGGTGACCTGGACGCCTGCCGGGAGTCCTTCGATGATCGCGATCAGGGCGGGGCCGTGTGACTCCCCCGCGGTGAGCCAGCGGAGCATGACGGAAGTCTTTCACGCCTGGGGCGACGGTCCGGTGCGGGTGGGTACCGGCGCCTCACCGGCCGAGGTACCACCCGACGAGTTCGTCACCGGTCAGCACGGCGAGCAGGAATCCGACCACCAGGAACGGACCGAACGCGATGGCCGAGCGGCGGGTGGCGCGGCCTCCGATGATCAGGGCCAGGCTGACCAGCCCGCCCAGGACGAACGCGTACGCCACGCCGATCAGGACGTGCGGCAGTCCGAACCAGCCCAGCCCGAGGCCGAGGACACCACCGAGCTTGACGTCCCCGAAGCCCATCCCGGATGGCGAGACCAGTCCCAGGAACGCCAGAAACGCCCACAACGCGGCTCCTCCCAGGAATGCCCAACCGAGGTTGGCCCACTGGCCGGAGACCGCGGCGGCGAGGGTGAGGAGGGCAGCCACGATGACGTACGACGGCAGGACCAGAGCGTTGGGAAGCAGCCGGACCCGGAGGTCGACGTAGGCAAGCACGACGCCGACCGCGGCGAGATACAGCAGCGCCGGCAGCACCGGGTCGAGGCCGGTCCGCCAGGCCAGCAGAGCCCAGGTCGGTGCCAGCACCAGGCCGGCCAGCAGAGGCAGCAACCGCCAGCGGGCAAGCTCCGCATAGGGCGTCTTCGCGTCCAGGCCGCCGCTCTCCGGCTCGGCGCCGGTGGCGGTCAACGCCGCGGAGGCCTGGTCGGGAGCGTCGACGCCGATCCTCGTCGCCGGCTCCGGCAGCCTAGCCACCCACCGGGGTACGAGGCTGCCGGCGCCGGCGCCGAGCGCGCCACAGCACACGACCAGCACGAGCTGTCCGATCGGCACGGGTCGTGAGCCTAGCCGCCAGTTGGCTCCACTGCTCGGGGCCGGGTTGGCCCTCTACAGCGTGTAGGGCAGCTTGAAGACGTTGGTCGGGTCGTACTGCTTCTTGATCCTCGCCAGCTTCGGCAGGTTCGGGCCGAAGTACAGCGCGCCGTTGGTCCGGTCGGCCTCGAGGTAGTTGACATACCCACCGACCGCCCAGGGTGCGACCGCCTTGTGTCCAGAGGCGATCCAGGTCCGGGCACCCTTGCCGTTGCTGGTCTGGGAGTACCACTGGATCGACGCGAACGACTTCCGCCACGCGAACGCGGTGGCGTCCACGGGCTTCCGGGCGATCGCGCCGCCCAGGGGGTCGAAGATCGCGGTCCCGCTCACCTTCGCCCGTGCGGCTCCGTCCATGGCGCCCAGAAGGGCGGTGATGCCGGATGCGGGAAGAGCCTGCCCGAGCACGTCGGTGCCCGCGTAGAAGACGGTGCGCTGGTCCGGCGGATCGGGTTGGAAGCGCCGGTTCTTCGTGGCTGAGTGCTGGTCCGGCTCCCTACCACCCACCGACGCGATCAGCTTGTCCAGCGCCGCGGTCGGGTTGTTCGAGACGTCGACGCCGAACACGCTCGCCGACAGCGTGCCGTTGCCGTTCGCGGTAAGGCGGAGCGACGCCCACACCTCGTCGGATGCGCTCTGGAGGTACCGCTGCCAGCCACGCACGACCGCCTCGGCCCGTGACCAGCTCCACCGGGCGCTGAAGGTGCCGATCAGCGGCGAGGCCACTGTCGTGAACCAGAAGGCGGTGACCACGCCGAGCGTCCCGCCCCCGCCCCCGCGACAGGCCCAGAAGAGCTCGGGTTCGGTGGTGGCGTTCGCCGTGCGGATCTTCCCGTCCGGCGTGACGACCTGGACCTGTGTCACGGTGTCGCAGGTGAGGCCGTACGCCCGGTTGCCGAGACCGAGGCCGCCGCCGAGAGTCAGCCCGGAGACACCGACGGACGGGCAGGACCCCGCCGGGATCACGCGGTTCTCAGCACCGAGGGCGCTGTAGACCCGGTCGAGTGGCGCACCGGCTCCTACCTTCGCGGTCGTACCGTCGAAGGTGATGGCGGAGATCGGCCGGACGGAGAGGACGACACCGCCGTGGTTGGTGGAGGCACCGACGTAGGAGTGTCCACCGGACTTGCCCACTACGGGCAGCTTGAAGCGTTCGACGAACTTCAGTGTCGTCACGACGTCGGTCGCGTTAGCGCACTCGGCCACCGCGGCCGGAAGCACACTGTCGTACGCGGGATCGAAGAGCTGGTGAGACACCGGATAGCCGGCATCACCCGGCCGGAAGAGCTTGCCGGACAGACTCTCAGCCAGTGCCTTCCAGTCGGTCGGCGTCGGCGAGCCGCTCGGAGTCGGCGTCGCGGGGGTCGTCGGCACGGGCGGTGGGCTCGTCGGTTTGGTGCCGTCGGCCGGCCATGCTGTTCTGTTCAACGTCTCGGTGCCACGCCCGCAGCCGACGGCTCCACCGATCCCGGCCAGCATCGCGGCGCCCAACACGGCACGCCGCTCGATGCGTCCCCCGCTCATGTCGTTCCCCCGTATGTTGCTCTGTCCTGCCCCGTGGCCGCGTGCGCCGGCCCGACGGTGCTAGACCCCCCTCGTCCGGAGCACCTCCCCGCCCGCCGCCCGCATCGCCGCGACAGGTGCCGGTGCGCGACCGGTCATCAGCTCCACCTGGACACCCGCCTGCTGGACAAGAAGATCCAGCCCACCGACGACCACCCGACCGGCCTTCTCGGCGGCGCTCACGAGCCGGGTCGGCCACGGATGGTAGAGCACGTCGAACACGACCTCCGTCTGCTCCACCACCTGCTCGGCCAATCCGGCCGCGGCGGCTTCGGGGACCGTTGACACGACCACGTCGACCGGCCCGATGTCCGCCCCGACGTTCGCCTCAAAACCCAATGACACAAGGGATATGTCGACACCGAGCTTGGCTGCCAGCGCACGTAGCTCACCTGCCCGCGCCGGATCGCGCGCAACCGCCCACACCTCGACAATCCCGATTTCGGCGAGCGCGGCGAGCGCCGAGCACGCGGTCGCACCCGCTCCGAGTAGGAGGGCACGCCGAGCAGTCACGACTCCATGTTGGGCCAACGCCGCCACGACCCCCGGGACATCGGTGTTGGCTCCGACGCGACGTCCACCCTCCAGCACCAACGTGTTCACGGCACCCACCAGCAGGCCCGGCTCCAGGATCTCGTCACACAACGACATGACCGCCCGCTTCAACGGCATGGTGAGCGACAGCCCGCGCCACTCCCCGCCGAGCCCCGCAACGAACGCCGGCAGGCCGGGCTCGTCGACCTCGAACGCGTCGTACCGCCAGTCCAGTCCGAGCTCGGCGTAGGCCGTGCGATGGAGGACGGGTGAGAGCGAATGGGCGATCGGCGAGCCGACGACGCCACAGCGCCGTTGTGCCGGGCCGGGTCCGGTGGTCACGCGAGGGTTCCGTCCTGTCCTCAGCAGCGACCGCGATGTTCGTCGCACCATTGCTGGTACTCCGCGACGTATTTGTCGTGGCCCGAGATGGTCTCCGCGAACTTCGTCTCACCGGAGTCCAGGTTGACGGTGACGAAGAACAACCAGGCCCCGGACGCCGGTTGCAACGCGGCCTCGAGTGCGCGCTCGCCTGGTGCGTTGATCGGGCCCGGCGGGAGCCCTTCGTACCGATAGGTGTTGTACGGCGACTTCACCTGGCGCTGTGCGGGCGTCGTGGAGGCCCTGCTGTAGTTGTTCACCGCGTAGTGGACGGTCGAGTCCATCTGCAGGATCAGCCCCTGGTCGAGGCGGTTGTAGATCACCCGGGCGATCTTCGGGAAGTCCTGGGGCCGTCCGGCTTCGGCCTCGATCAGGCTGGCCACCGTCACGATCTCCAGCGGGGTGTAGCCCAGTTCCTTGGCTCGAGAGGTCAGGCGGAGGTCACTGGCCACCTCGACGTGCCTGGCCGTCATCTCCTGCAGCAGAGTCGCTGCGGACGTACCAGGGTCGATGTCGTACGTCGCCGGGAAGAGCATTCCCTCCGCACGACCCTTCGCGTACGACGGAAGTCCCAGATCATCGGTGTTCTTGAGGGCCGCGCTGAACTCCTTCCGCGGAATCCCGGTCTTCTTCTGCAGGATCTGCAGGGCGTGGCTGAGGCGCCTGCCCTCGGGAACGGTCACCCGGTCCAGGACACGCGCGGTCGGATCGAGGATCAGGGCAAGGGCGTTCGAGGCCGCCATCTCCAGCCGCAGCCGGTAGTAGCCGGGCTGGATCCCCAGCGCCCTGCTGTCGCGCCTCGCCGCCCGGGTGAAGGCCTCGGCGCTCTTGACGACTCCCTCGCCCTCCAAGGTGCTGGCGATGTCCCGACTGGTGTCCCCCTTCGCCACCCGTACGACGACCTCGCCCTGGCCAGGACCGGAGTAGTCGGGCACCGTGAAGACACCCGCCAGGAAGGACTGACCCTTCATCGCGGCGAGTCCGACGGCCACCACCAGCACACTCCCGGCGATGAGCACCGCCAGGCAGCCGCGCCAGCGCCGCGGCCGAACACGATGGGAGGTGCGGAACCCGAGCTCGGTCACTGGTGATCCTTCCCCTTGGCATCGGCCTCGGCGTGCCCACCCCCGTCGACCAGCAGACCCGGCGGCCTCCCGGTCGAGCGCTCGGTGTCGAGAGCGCTCTGGAGGATGATGGCAGCCGCAGCTTGATCGATGTGCCCACGTGTCCTACGGGTGGACAGACCCTGCTCCCGAAATCCCTGCTGCGCGCTCACTGTCGACAATCGTTCATCGACGAGGCGAAGCGCGGCCGGTGCGACCTTACGCGCCAGCCGGCTGGCAAAATCGCGCGCCTTCTGGGCAGCGGGTCCTTCCCCGCCCGACAGTGACAAGGGCAGTCCGAGGACGACCTCGACCGCATCGACCTCCGTGGCCAGGGCTGCGAGGCGGTCCAGATCTCCCCTTCCCCGGCGGACCGTCTCCAGTGGGACGGCCAGCAGGCCCGCGGGATCGGAGCGCGCGACGCCGATCCGGACGTCACCCAGGTCGACACCGAGCCGGACACCGCTGCGCATCGCCCGCGTCCCGCCGTCAGCCGGCCGCGACCCGGGTCCCCACGGCGTGCTCGACCTGGCGCAGCGCTTCGACCGCCTTGGACGGGTCGGTACCACCGCCCTGAGCAACGTCGTCCTTTCCCCCTCCGCCGCCGCCAAGGACACCGGCCGCCACCTTCACCAGCTCACCGGCCAGAAGCCGGCGTTCCCGAGCCTGATCGTTGACGGCCACCACGACGGAGGGCCGGCCGCCGGCGGCGCCGACGATGGTCACGACCGCCGCCCGCTCGTGCGGGATGCGGCCACGCACGTCGAGCGCGAGCTTGCGGAGATCGGCCGCCGACGCACCCTCGGGTACTTCGTGTCCGACGAAGGCAACCCCGGAGATGTCCTGCGGGTTGGCGGCGAGCTCTCCGGCGCCCGCCAGCACCTGCTGGACGCGGATCCGCTCCAGCTCCTTCTCGGCGGTACGCAGGCGGTCGACGATGCCTGCGATGCGGTCCGGGAGCTCGTCCGGGCGTGCCTTCAGGGCTTCCGACAGCTGGGCCAGCAGGACGTGCTCGCGGGCCAGGAAGCGGTAGGCGTCGGTGCCCACGAGGGCCTCCACTCGGCGGACACCGGTGCCGATGGAGGCCTCCGAGAGCAGCTTCACCACGCCGAGCTGACCCGACCGGCCGGCATGGGTGCCACCGCAGAGCTCACGGGCCCAGTCACCGACCGAGATCACCCGGACCTCATTGCCGTACTTTTCACCGAACAGCGCCATCGCCCCGGCCGACCTCGCGTCCGCGATCGGCATGACCTGCGCCGTTACCGGAAGGTCGGCGAGGAGGAGCTCGTTGACCCGCTCCTCGGTCTCGGCGAGCACGCTCGGCGGCACGGGACCAGTGGCGTGGAAGTCGAAGCGGAACCGACCCGGCGCGTTCTCCGAACCGGCCTGGGCGGCGGTCTCCCCCAGCGCCTCCCGGAACGCCTTGTGCACCATGTGGGTCGCGGTGTGGGCCCGGGAGATGGCTCGGCGACGTTCGACGTCGACCCGGGCCTGCGCCGCGAGGCCGGCGACCACCTCGCCCTGCAGGACCTTGGCCTGGTGGACGATGAGGCCGGTCAGCGGGGACTGCACGTCGTGGACGGCGATCCGGGCACCGTTGGCAAGCTCGATGACGCCCTCGTCGGCGAGCTGACCGCCACCCTCGGCGTAGAACGGCGTGCGGTCCAGGACCAGCTCGACGGTCGCGCCTTCCTGCGCGGCCGTCACCGCCTCACCGTCGACCAGCAGACCCGCGACCTGCCCATCGGAGACGACCTCGTCGTAGCCGGTGAACTCGACCGGGCCCCGGAGCGTGTCGGCCACTCCGCGGTAGGCCGAGAGGTCGGCGTGGCCCATCTTGCGCGCCGCCGCGTCCTCCTTGGCACGGAGGCGCTGCTCGCCCATCAGGCGCCGGAACCCCTCCTCGTCGACGGCGAGCCCGCGCTCGGCTGCCATCTCCAGGGTCAGGTCGATCGGGAAGCCGTAGGTGTCGTGCAGCTGGAAGGCCCGGTCGCCGGCGAGCATCGAGCTACCGGACTGCAGGGTCTGCTCCACGGCGAGGTCGAAGATCTGGGTGCCGGTCTTCAGCGTGCCGAGGAACGTCTCCTCCTCCGCGTAGATCACCGAGCTGATCCGCTCCCAGTCCTGCTCCAGCTCGGGGTAGGACAGCTTCATCCGGGAGAGGCTGACCGGCAGCAACTGCGGCATGGTCGCCTCGTCGACACCGAGCAGCCGCATCTGGTTGGCGGCCCGGCGGATGATCCGACGCAGGACGTACCCGCGACCTTCGTTGCCGGGGGTCACGCCGTCGCCGACGATCATCATCGCCGACCGCACATGGTCTGCCACGACCCGCAGCCGGACGTCTGCCTCGTGCTCGGCACCGTAGGTGCGTCCGGACAGCTCGGTGGCGCGGTCGAGCACCGGGCGGATCTCGTCGTTCTCGTAGATGTTCTCGACGCCCTGCAGGAGGTAGGCCATCCGCTCCAGGCCCATGCCGGTGTCGATGTTCCTGGCCGGGAGCTCGGCGACGATCGGGTAGTCCTCCTTGGCTGGGCCCTCCCCGCGTTCGTACTGCATGAAGACGAGGTTCCAGAACTCCAGGTAGCGGTCCTCGTCGACGTCGGGGCCGCCCTCCGGACCGTGCTCGGGACCGCGGTCGAGGTAGAGCTCGCTACAGGGTCCGCACGGGCCCGGTACGCCCATCGACCACAGGTTGTCGACCATCCCACGCCGGACGATCCGGTGCGGGGGCAGCCCGATCCGGCGCTCCCAGATCTGCGCCGTCTCGTCGTCCTCGTGGTAGACGGTGACCCAGATCTTGGACTCGGGGAGCCCGAAACCGCCCTGGGCAACCGGGAGCGTCACGAGGTCCCAGGCCAGCTCGACCGCCCGCTCCTTGAAGTAGTCGCCGAAGGAGAAGTTGCCGTTCATCTGGAAGAAGGTGCCGTGCCGGGTGGTCTTGCCGACCTCCTCGATGTCGCCGGTACGCACACACTTCTGCACGCTGGCCGCCCGGCGGAAGGGTGGTGTCTCCTGGCCGAGGAGGTATGGCTTGAAGGGCACCATGCCGGCGTTGACGAACAGCAGGTTGGGGTCGTCGAGCAGCAGGGAGGCCGACGGCACGACGGTGTGCCCGCGCTCTTCGAAGAAGCGCAGGTATCGTCGACGAATCTCCGCCGTCTCCATCAGTCGGAGTCCCTCCAAGTCGCGTGTGGGTCCCGGGCGAACCGGGCGGCGGCATCGGCATCGAGTCCGCCGTGGCCGTTGGGGTGGTCGTCGTCCAAGGCGAGCGCGTCGCGGAGCTGCCGCTCGCGTGCGGCCATCCCGGCCCGCACCTCGTCCCGGAAGGTGCGGACGGCGTCCCCGACTCCGGAGAGCTGCTTCGCGACACCCTGTGGTGTGAACTGCTCGGCCTTCTGGGCGACCTTGCGGACGACCAGGACCCCGACGGCGGCGCCAAGCACCACCCAGAAAAGACGCTTCATGGTGTTTCTGCCCTCCGGCGGCTACGGTCCTTCATCTCCGACCGGACCCGGCGTTCGACGTCCTTGCGGTCACGCGCCGAGATCGCCCGGCGTACGCCGTAGGAGAACGCGGCCAGCTTGACCATGGGCCCGCCGAGGGTGGCGGCGAACAGGGACGACAGTCCGGCGATGTTGTCGGAGACGGTCTCGGCCCGCGAGGTGATCGCATCGACGCGGGCGAGCTGGGCGTTGGTCGTGGTCACCGTGGTCGTCACCTCGCCGAGCAGTGGAACGCTCTGATCGGCGACGCCCCGAACGAGCAGCCGAGTCTCGTTCAGAACCTTGCCCAACTTGATGATCGGATAGGCGAGCAGACCCACGAGCAGCAGCAGGGCCGCAGCCGCGATAAGTCCCGCAATCTCACCGGCAGTCATGGCGTCCAAACCTATCTCCATCGGGGTCCGGTCGTACGCCGCCCCTGCTGGCTGTAGCGGGCGGTGACGCAGCGCACGGCGTGGCCGGTCGACCGGGCGGCCGTGATCGTCACTCGTCCCCGGCCAGGATTCGGCGGATCCGGGCGAGACGCTCGGTGACCGCCTTCTCGGCGCCGTGGGTCGTCGGCTCGTAGTAGACCCGGCCCGCCACCGCGTCGGGGGCGTACTGCTGCGCCACGATCCCGCGCGGATCGGTGTGGGAGTAGTCGTAGCTCGTCCCGTGGCCGAGCCGTTTGGCCGCGCCGTAGTGCGCGTCACGCAGGTGTGCAGGCACGGAGCCGATCCGTCCCGACCGTACGTCGTCGAGCGCGGCGCCGATCGCCTTGACGACGGCATTGGACTTCGGCGCCAGGGCGAGATGGATCACCGCGTGCGCGAGGTTGATCGCCGCCTCCGGCAGCCCGACGAACTGCGAGGCCTGGTGGGCGGCGACCGCGACGCCCAGGGCGGTCGGGTCGGCCATCCCGATGTCCTCGCTGGCCAGGATGACCAGTCGTCGGGCGACGAACCGGGGGTCCTCGCCGGCCTCGATCATCCGGGCGAGGTAGTGCAGCGAGGCGTCCACATCGCTCCCCCGGACCGACTTGATCAGGGCGCTGGCGACGTCGTAGTGCTGGTCCCCGTCTCGGTCATAGCGCACGGCGGCCCGGTCGACCGCGGTCTCCAGGGTCGGGAGGTCGACCGTCGTCGCACCGGTCGCCGCAGCGGCGCCCGCGCCCGCCTCGAGATAGGTCAACGCGCGGCGTGCGTCGCCACCGGACATCCGGATCAGGTGCACCTCCGCCTCCGGCGCCAGGCTGACCGAGCCGGCCAGGCCACGCGGATGGTCCAGTGCCCGGTGCACCAGCGTGCGGATGTCGTCGTCGGACAGCGGCTCGAGCCTGAGCAGGAGGGATCGGGACAACAGGGGCGAAATGACGGAGAAGAACGGGTTTTCGGTGGTGGCCGCCACCAGGGTCACCCAGCGGTTTTCCACTCCCGGCAGGAGCGCGTCCTGCTGGGACTTGCTGAACCTGTGCACCTCGTCGACGAACAGCACGGTCTCGCGGGCCCGGCCGAGCTCCTTGCGCGCGGTCTCGATGACCGAACGCACCTCCTTGACTCCGGCCGACACCGCGGAGAGTTCCACGAACGTGCGGTTGGTCTGGCGGCTCAGGATCGCGGCGATGGTTGTCTTGCCGGATCCCGGTGGCCCCCACAGCAGGAGCGACATGGGTTGGTCGCCCTCGATCAGCTGGCGAAGGGGAGCACCCGGGGCCCGCAGGTGGGCCTGCCCGACAAGATCGTCGAGGCCGTGTGGACGCATCCGGACGGCGAGCGGGGCCGAGTCGTGGTCGGTGGTCGTCAGGCTGCCGGTGCCTTGCGGGAGAGGATGCGCTGGCGCCCGCCCACCTGCCATGTCGAAGAGCGCCTCGTCTGTCACGCCACGAGACTATCCGCGGCCGCCCCCGTGCCGGAGTGCCCTGCGATCATGCCGACGATCGTGGATCGCCGTTGCGGCGATCAGACGGTCTGTTCGGCGTCTTCCGCGGTCGCCGACGCCGCCTCCGCGGCGGCCTCCGCACTCGCCTTGGCATCGGCGAGGGTGGGCGGTGCGGCGAAGTGGCAGGCCGCCTGGTGCCCGTCCGCGAGCGTCTTGAGCGGCGGCTCGTCGGTGGCGCAGATCTCCTGAGCCTTCCAGCACCGGGTACGGAACCGGCATCCCGACGGCGGGTCGACGGGACTGGGGACGTCGCCGTACAGCCTGATGCGGGCCCGTCGGCCGCCGATCTGAGCCTGCCGGACGTCCGGTACGGCGGACAGCAGCGCCTGCGTGTAGGGGTGGTGCGGCTGGCTGTAGAGCCGGTCCCGATCCGCGATCTCGACGATCTTGCCGAGATACATCACCGCGACCCGCGGGCAGTGGTGACGGACGACGGCGAGGTCGTGGGCGATGAAGAGGAACGAGATCCCGAACTCCTTCTGCAGATCCTCCAGAAGGTTCATCACCTGTGCCTGGATCGATACGTCCAGGGCGCTGACCGGCTCGTCGGCCACGATCAGCTTGGGCCGGACCGCGAGTGCCCGGGCGATACCGATGCGCTGGCGCTGACCGCCGGAGAACTCGCCCGGGTAGCGGTTGTAGTGCTCGGGGTTGAGCCCGACCACCTCCAAAAGCTCCTGGACCCGCGAGAGCGTTTGGCGCTTCGGCACGATGTTGTGGACCTGCAGTGGTGTCCCGATGATGGCACCGACGGTGTGCCGGGGATTCAGCGAGGAGTACGGGTCCTGGAAGATGATCTGGATCTCTCGCCTGAAGGGCAGCAGCTTCTTGCGCGACATGCTGCCGATCTCGGTGCCTTCGAACCGCACGGAGCCGCTGGTCGGGTCGAGCAGCCGAGTGATCAACCGCCCGGTCGTCGACTTGCCGCACCCGGACTCACCGACAAGGCCGAGCGACTTCCCTTGTGTCACGGTGAAGGACACGCCATCGACCGCCTGGACCTGCCCCACGACCCGGCGGATGACGCCGGAGGCACGGACCGGGAAGTGCTTGACCAGGTCGGTGACCTCCAGCAACGGCTTGGTGCCGTTGGCGGCCGGTTGGGTGGGCGCGAGATTGGTCGCGGTCTCGGTCATCGTTGGCTCCCTCACCCGATCCGGGGCTGGATCTCGGAGACGAAGATCTCGTCTGGGTTGGGCAGGTGGCACCGGACGAGGTGACCGGGACCGCGTCCGCCGGGACGCAACTCCGGCAGCACCTCGGCCGCCCGGTCGTCCGGCAGCCGCGAGGCATACTGGCAGCGTGGATGGAAGGCGCAGCCCGACGGCAGGTTTATCAGGCTGGGTGGCGTTCCCTTGATCGGTGTCAGGCGCTTGTCGGGTTCGCCGGTGAGGTGCGGCGCGCTCGTCAGCAGCCCCCACGTGTACGGGTGCTCGGGATGGGTCAGGATCTCCTTGCAAGCGCCGTACTCGACACAGCGGCCCGCATACATCACGAGGACGTCGTCGGCGATCTCCGCGACGACGCCGAGGTCGTGAGTGATCATGATGATCGCCGATCCGAACTCCTGCTGCAGATCCTGAAGCAGGTCGAGGATCTGCGCCTGGACGGTGACATCCAAGGCGGTGGTGGGCTCGTCGGCGATGAGCAGCTGCGGGTCGTTCACCAACGCCATCGCGATCATCGCGCGCTGGCGCATGCCACCTGAGAACTGGTGCGGATAGTCGTCCATGCGCCGGCCGGCCTGTGGAATGCCGACCCGGTTGAGCATCTCGATCGCTCGCTTGCGCGCCTCGGACTTCGACGTCTTGTGGTGGGCGAGATAGGCCTCGGAGATCTGGTCTCCGATCGTGTAGAAGGGATGCAGGCTCGTCAGGGGGTCCTGGAAGATCATCGACACAGCGTTGCCGCGGATCTTGCGCATGCGCTGGTCGTCGACTCCCAGCAGATCGGTGCCCTGCACCCGGATGCTGCCGGTGATGCGGGTCCGGCGCTGGTCGTGCAGACCCATGATGGCCATGCTCGACACGCTCTTACCCGAGCCGGACTCGCCCACGATGCCCAGCGTCGTGCCCAACCGGACGTCGTAGCTGAGGTCTTCCACGGCTGTGACCACGCCGTCGGCGGTGGGAAACTTGACCGTGAGGTCCTCGACCCGGAGGAACGGCTCGGAGTTCTGCGTCTGTCCGGTCATCCGAGCCGCACCCTCGGGTCGATCAGGCCGTAGGCGATGTCCACGATGACGTTCATGGTGACGATCAGCACCGCGGCGAACAACACGGTGCCCATGATGATCGGGAGGTCGAGGCTGAAGACAGCAGCAACTGCCATGTAGCCGATGCCCTTCAGGTTGAAGATCCGTTCGGTGAAGATCGTGCCGCCCAGCAGGGTGGCCAGATCCAGGCTGAAGATTGTCACGACGGGTGCGAGCGCCGCCCGCAACGCATGTCGGAACCGGACTCTGCGGACGGAGAGACCCTTTGCCCGTGCCGTACGGACGAAGTCCTCACCGAGTGCCTCGATCATCGCCGCCCGGCTGAACCGGGCGTACGCCGTCGAGTTCACGATGCCCAGGACCAGCCAGGCCAACAGCAGGGCATGCGCCCACTTCACCAGGTCGCTGAAGAACGGGCCGTCGCCGAAGAGGGGGTGGTAACCGCTGCGTGGGAAGAGGTTCAGCTGGACCGCGAGGATCAGGAAGGCCATCAGTGCGAGGACGTAGTACGGAATCGAGCTGAGTGTCAGCGATGTGCCGACGAGAATCTTGTCGAGGTAGGTGCCGCGGTTGACCGCCGCGTAGACGCCGAGCAGCACTCCGACAGTCAGGAAGATCACCGCGGCGCCGAGGGCGAGGGAGATCGTCACTGGCAGGTTCTCCGAGAGGATCGTGGTCACCGGCCGGTCCTGGCTGAACGAGTAGCCGAAGCACGGGGCAGGACACTCTTTCGCGAACGAACCGGCCTGCAGCGTCCGTCCGGTGAAGATGCCGCCGATGAAGCTGAAGAACTGCTGCACCTTGGGCTCGTCCAGCCCCAGGCTCTTCCGGATGTTGTTGAGCCGCTCGGGTGTGCAGTTTCGGTCGCCGCAGAGCGCGTAGGCGGGGTCGGCTGGCCCGAGGAAGAAGATCGTGAACGTCGCCACCGCAACCATGAACAGCACTGTGATCGCGGCGATCACCCGCCGTATGACGTAGCCGAGCATGGCTCTCCCTCCATCACCCTGCGAACCCAGGTACCTGCGGACCAGGCCCCGGGTGGGCGTTTGCCGCCCACCCGGGACCCGTCGCCCTACGGCGTTGCAGTCAGGACGTCATCGGTGGTGCGAGACGTCTTTACTGCTTGACGAACATTCCCGTGAAGTCCGGCATGCCGAGGTAGTCGTCCCAATTGACATTGCCAACCTTCGAGCCGTGCAGGATTGCGTTGCCACCCTCAGCCGTGGGGATGACCGGCATGTGGTTCTCCATGATCCACTTGTCAAGCTCACCCCACTTGGACAGACCTTCCTCCACCGGGAGCTTTGTGATCTCGTCGATCCTGGTAGCGATCTCCGGGACGTCGAGGAAGGAGGGGTTCGGGACACCCGGCAGGTCGATCTTGCGCGGGTCCCACTGCGCCGGGAACACCGACGCTCCGCTCGGCCAGTCAAGGCACCAACCGCTGAAGCGGAGGTTCACCGGCGCGTCCGCGTCGCTCAGCAGCTCGCGCTGCTTCTCGATCGTGGTCGGCAGGGCCTTGACCTTGAACCCTGCGGCCTCCAGCTTCTGCTTGCGCAGCTGGGAGACCGTCGGCGCGGTCGGGTGGTCCGTGGCGAAGTAGTAGGAGATCTCGAAGCCGAGCTTGCCGGCATCCTCGAGCATCTTCTTCGCCTTCACCGGCTCACCGTCGCCGTCACCCTTGTGGCCGATGGCGTCGGACTTCACGTACCCCGGCGTGATCGACGACATGATCGACGTCGCCGGCTCCCACGTCAGGCCCGGAATGCTGCCGGCCGCCTTGCGCAGCGAGGAGATCGGGTATGCCGTGGCCAGCGCCCTGCGCACCTCGAGCGGGATCTTCCGGGTGTCTATGAAGACGTAGCTCGTGCAGGTGTCGCGGCCCTTGACCAACCTCTCCTCGGGCTCCTTGCCCTGAACCTCGGGCAGCTTCTCGGCAAGGATGTTGGTGTAGGTCATCGCAGTCTGGTCCTGGCCCTGGTCCGCGATCAGCTGCGCCTGGAACCGCACCGGGTCCTGCGCGAACAGGAAACGGTACTTGTCGGGGTACTGGTGCCGGTTGGTGTCGGTCGCCGGGTCCCACTGGTCGTTCTTGACCAGCGTGAGCTCCTTCTCCGGCGTGAACTTCTCGAACTTGTACGGGCCGGTGGCGAGCGGCTTGAGGCCGTACTCCTCCTGCGTGTCCTTCGCCTCTGGGATCGCGGTGAAGGCCGGGAACGACGCGTAGAACGACAGGTCGGCGAACGACTTGCGCATCTTGAAGATGATGGTCTTGTCGTCCGGCGTCTCGACGGCACGGAAGTCGTCGCCGCCACCCTTGGCCGCGGACTTGAACGGACCCTTGTACTTGTCGCCGTCGAGGTAGTAGTCGAGCCCGTACAGCGGACCGTCCGGCAGCTCCTCGACCGCCAACTGTCGCTTGACCGCGTGGGCGACGTCCTGCGACTTGACCGGCGTGCCGTCCTCGTACTTCAGGCCGTCCCGCAGCGTGAACTTCCACTCGGTGAAGTCCTCGTTGGGCGTGCCGAGGTCGGTTGCCATGTCGGGAACGAGCACCATCTTCCCGTCGCGGTACTGCCACTGCGTCAGGGCCCGCGTCACCAGCCGCATGATCGCGTTGGCGTCGATGAAGTAGACCCTGGTGGGGTCCAAGGTGTGCGGCGCCACGTCGGCGTAGACCGTGACCTCGCCGCCCTTCGCGGCGCCGGGAACCTCCGCTGCTGGCGCCTTCGCCGCCGCGTCGGTGGTGTTACCGACGACGGACGTGTCCTTGGGCTCCGCTGTGGCTCCGGGACCTCCCGGCGCCTGAGGCGGTGACCCTGCGCACGCCGCGCCCAGCGCCAGCGCGGCAGTGGAGAGCACCACCGCTAGTTTCTTCCATCGCATCGACATTCCTACCTTTCTTGACCGGGCGATGCCACGGACGGCGCGCCTGGGGTCGTCGCTTACCGCCGCGTTTTCGGGTCGAACGCGTCACGTACCGCGTCGCCCAAAATGTTGAGCGCCAGCACCAGCACGAGGATGCCGATCACTGGCTGCCACAGATATGTGGGATAGGTCGAGTAGTAGTTGGTTGCCATCGCAATAGTCCGCCCCCATGAGGGCATCGGTTCCTGCAGTCCGACGCCGAGGAACGAAAGCCCTGCCTCGGCGGTGATGACGGCAGGGAGTGCGAGCGACAGCGACACGATGATCGGGCCGGTCAGGTTGGGCAGCAACTCACGGAACAGGATGCGGCTCGTCGGTACGCCGATCGCCCGTGCTGCCAGGACGAACTCGCGTTCGCGAAGTGACAGCACCTCGCCACGCACCAGACGCGCGAGCCCGATCCAGCCGAAGACGGCAAGGATGATGATCAGGGTGATGAGCCGCACCCGGCTCTGGGTCTCACCGTCGGCGTCCTGGAAGTACGTCGCGATCACGGGCGCGATCGCGATCGCCATCAGGAGGAACGGAAGCGACAGCAGGAAGTCGATGAGCCACGAGATCACTCTGTCGACCCAACCGCCGAGGAAGCCGGCGATCAGGCCGAGGACTGCGCCGAGGATGGTGGAGAACCCTGCTGCACCGAGGGCGACGAGCATCGAGCTTCGGGCGCCGAGCACCCACATCGCGAACAGGTCACGACCCGTGCGCGGTTCTATGCCGAACGGATGCTCCACGCTCGCGCCCACGGTCGGGTAGGTCTGGTCGTTGATGAGCTCGTCGTGGAAGGCCAGGTCGGTGTTGGTGACGGCCGTGATGAGGTCGCCGAACACCGCGATCAGGACGAAGAACAAGACGACGATCGAGCACACGATCGCCACCTTGTCGGCGCGCAACCGCTCCAGCGCGATCTGCGTAGGAGACTTGCTCTTCAGTGTCGGACTCAGCGGGGTCGCCGTTGGTCCACCGGCACCGGTTTCGAGCAACATCGGGTCCGCCATAGATTGCCT
Organism: uncultured Actinomycetota bacterium; assembly: GCA_963720325.1. GTDB lineage: Bacteria > Actinomycetota > Actinomycetes > Propionibacteriales > Actinopolymorphaceae > Thermasporomyces. Next base: position 1,032,127 of record CAVRFE010000007.1, read on the forward strand.
GATTGCCTTCCTGACGACACCACTTCGCACAACCTGTGCCTACAGGTCATGCCCGGAAGTTTGTGACGCTTGACCATAGACGACTGCATCCGGCTGTCGCAGCTTGACCGAGATCACGATTTGTAAACTCTTGCGTTCACTATTCGTGCTCGACGTCTCACCCTCGGCACTAATGCGTGCTCGGAGGAGGGTCAACCGCCTTCCGGCGGTGAAGCGTCGATGCCCGCCTCACGTCGCTGTGCCGTGGTGATCGGTGCGGGTGCGCCGGTAAGTGGATCGGAACCCGAGGCAGTCTTGGGGAACGCGATGACATCGCGGATCGACTCCACGCCAGCCAGCAGTGCGCAGAGGCGGTCGAGGCCGAGCGCGATCCCGCCGTGGGGCGGCGGGCCATAGCGGAGAGCCTCGAGCAGGAAGCCGAACTGGTCCTGCGCCTCGGCCGAGGTCATCCCGATCACGTCGAATACCCGTTGCTGGACAGCGCTTTGGTGGATACGGATCGACCCGCCACCGATCTCTGTGCCGTTCAGGACGATGTCGTATGCCCGCGACAGGGCCTCGCCCGGCTCGGTGTCGAACCGGTCGGCCCACTCCGGAGTGGGCGCGGTGAACGGGTGGTGGATCGACGTCCAGCCGGTGCCGCCGCCGGGCGTCTCGATCCGTTCGAACATCGGCGCGTCGACCACCCAGCAGAACTCCCAGCGCGAGGTGTCGACCAGGCCGCAACGGCTGCCGATCTCGAGCCGGGCCGCGGCGAGCAGGCCGAGGGCGGCTGAGCGGGAGCCGGCGGCGAAGAAGACGCAGTCGCCCGGCTTGGCACCAGCGTGGGCGGCGAGGTTGGCGCGTTCGTCGTCGGCGAGGTTCTTGGCCACTGGGCCGCCGAGCTCGCCGTCGTCGCCGACGAGTACGTAGGCGAGGCCCTTGGCCCCGTGCGACCGGGCCCACTCCTGCCAGGCGTCGAGCTCCTTGCGCGGCTGGCCCGCTCCCCCGGGCATCACCACCGCTCCCACGTGCCAGTCGTCTCTCTTGGGGGCGAACACCCGGAAGGATGTCGAGGCGAAGTAGTCGGTGAAGTCGATCAGCTCGCACCCGAACCGCAGGTCCGGCCGGTCGGTCCCGAACCGCCGCATGGCCTCGGCGTAGGTCATCCGCGGGATCGGGCTCCCGATCTCCACCCCGTGGACGTCCTTCCAGATCCGCCCGAGGACCTGCTCGGTCAGCGCGATCACATCGTCGGCCGCACAGAAGGACATTTCGACGTCGAGCTGGGTGAACTCGGGCTGGCGGTCGGCGCGGAAGTCTTCGTCGCGGAAGCAGCGGGCGATCTGGTAGTAGCGCTCCAGGCCCGCGACCATCAGGAGCTGCTTGAACAGCTGCGGCGACTGCGGAAGGGCATACCACGTACCTGGCTGGAGGCGGACCGGCACCAGGAAGTCGCGGGCACCCTCGGGCGTCGACCGGGTGAGGTAGGGGGTCTCGACGTCAACGAAGCCGTGCAGGTCCATGACGTCGCGGATCGTGTGGGTGACCCGGGACCGCAGGCGGAGCAGCTCGGTCATCTCCGGACGCCGCAGGTCGAGGTATCGGAAGCGGAGCCGGGTCTCCTCGTTGACCGCCCCCTGGTGGTGCTCCTCGACGGGGAACGGGAGGGTCGCCGCCTCACTCAGCACCTCGACCTCGTGCGCTGCGACCTCGATCTCGCCGGTCGGCAGCTGCGGGTTCTCGTTGCCCGCCGGCCTTGCCTGCACCTCCCCCACGATCCGAAGGCAGTATTCCTGGCGGAGGCCGTGCGCCGCCGCCTCGTCGCGGATCACGACCTGCACGATCCCCGATGCGTCGCGGACGTCGATGAACGCCACACCGCCGTGGTCGCGCCGCCTGGCCACCCAGCCGGCGAGCGTCACAGTCTGGCCTGCGTGGTCGCTCCGCAGCGTTCCTGCCTCGTGCGTACGGATCACCCGTGCTACTCCTTCTCAGCCTGGACGATGGTCTGGACGAGCTGGTCGAGCGGTACGGCGGCCTGGTCGCCGGTGCGCAGGTCCTTCAGCTGGGCGGTTCCCTCGGCGAGGTCCCGGTCGCCGAGAACCACGGCGAACGCGGCTCCGGACCGGTCGGCCGCCTTCATCGCGCCCTTCAGGCCCTGGCCGCCGTAGGCGGTGTCGCTGCGGACACCCGCCTGGCGCAGGTCACGCAGCAGCGTCACCGTACGCCGCCGGGCCGCGGCCCCGAGCGCTACGACGTAGACGTCGCACCTGCTCGGGTCGGCGACCGTCAGGCCCTCGGCACGTACGGCAAGGACGGTGCGGTCGAGCCCGAGGCCGAAACCCACGCCGCCCAGGTCGGGGCCGCCGATGGTGGCGAGCAGACCGTCGTAGCGACCGCCGCCGCCGATGGCCGACTGGGCGCCCAGATCGTCGTGGACGAACTCGAACGTCGTGCGCACGTAATAGTCGAGCCCGCGGACCAGTCTGGGTGCCTCCTCCCACGTCACCGCAAGATCGGTCAGGCAGGCACGGACTTCGTCGTGGAACTCCTTGCAGGCACCGCAGAGGTGGTCGATGATCAACGGCGCACCACTGAGCTGGGCCTGGACGTGCGGACGTTTGTCGTCGAGAACGCGAAGCGGGTTGATCTCGGCCCGCCGCCTGGTGTCGTCGTCAAGGTCCAGGCCGCGGAGGAACTCCTGGAGCAGGTCGCGATAGATCGGTCGACACTCCCGACAGCCCAGGCTGTTCAGCAGCAGGCGGGCGCGCGACACTCCGAGGCGCCGGAGGGAATCGGTGGCCATCCAGATGACCTCGGCGTCGAGTGCCGGGTCGTCACTTCCTACTGCCTCGACACCCACCTGGGTGTGCTGGCGGTAGCGCCCTGACTGGGGTTGCTCGTAGCGGAAGTTCGGTCCGGCGTACCACACCTTCACCGGCAGCTGGCCACGGAACAGTCCACGTTCGACGACGGCCCGCAACACCCCGGCCGTTCCCTCGGGACGCAGGGTCAGGGACCGGCCGCCACGGTCGTCGAACGTGTACATCTCCTTGCTCACCACGTCGGTCGACTCACCGACGCCGCGTACGAACAGGGCAGTGTCTTCGAACGTGGGCGTCTCGACGTACTCGTAGCCCGCCAGTTGCGGCGGCCGGGCCAGTGCCTCGCGCACGGCGAGCCACGTCGCGGAGTCGGGCGGAACGATGTCGTAGGTGCCCTTGGGCGCCTGGAAACTCATGAGGAAATGCTCACCCGTCCTGTATGTCTCTCCCGGCTCGCACCGACGTGGAGGGCCGGGCTGGGCCTGGAACGAGCCCCTGCAGATAGGGATTGGTCTTTCGCTCCTGGCCAATGGTCGTCTGGTCGCCGTGGCCGGGTAGCACCACGGTCTGGTCGTCGAGGGGCAGCACCTTGTCGGCAAGGCTGCGCAGCATCGCCGGATGGTCGCCGCCGGGCAGATCGGTGCGTCCGATCGATCCGGCGAAGAGCAGGTCTCCGGCGAACATCAGCTCGGTGGCTTCGTCCCCGACGTCGGATGGGAGTCCTGCCATGTGCGCTGGCCCGGCGGGCGCGTACGGGATCCGGAACGTGACCGACCCAGGGGTATGGCCCGGCGTGTGGTCGACGCTGAACGTGAGGCCTGCAACGTCGACCGAGGCACCGTCGGACAACTCCCGCACCTCGTCGGGTTCGGCGAACGTCTCGCCGTTGCCGAGGAGTGCGCCGGCCCACTCTGCCGGTATGCCGGCCAGCGGATCAGCGAGCATGGCCCGGTCGTCTCGGTGCACCCAGCAGGTCGCGTCGTAGGTCCCGCAGACCGGGAGTACGGACCACATGTGGTCGAGGTGCCCGTGCGTGAGCAGGACGGCGACGGGCTTCAGCCGGTGTTCGCGGACCACCTCCGCCACCGCCAATGCCGCGTCCTGGCCCGGATCGACGACGACGCACTCCGCACCGTGGGTGGCGGCCACTACATAGCAGTTGGCGGCGAACACCCCGGTCGGGAAGCCGGCGACGAACACTTCACCATCTCAATCGGCTAGCTGGATCTGTACACGTGTGTGGGTCCTGATTTGCGAGGTAACGGCAGGTGGTGAGCGAGGCCCGCCCCTCGAGTCTCGAAGGGTACCGGCGTGGCCGCGCCGGCCGCGAACCGTATCGCCCTGACATAGTCGGGCAACCCCTAGACTGGCCCCTCGGTCGTTGGACATCGAAGCGAGAGATCCGTACGTGGTCACGAAAAGGCAACGGGTGCGTCAGCTCGCCCGGCAGAAGTGGGAACGCCAGCAGGCACGCCGCACAGAGCGACGCAGCCGCGCGCGCAAGCGTGCCATCGTCGCGGGCGCGGTCGCCGGCATCCTCGCCATCGGCGCTGGTGGCTATGGCGTCACGCTGCTGGTCAAGGACGACCGGCAGGCCAATGCCGCGGCCACGACCAGCCCGGAGCCCGAACCGTCCGCGGCCGACACGCCGACGGCCGCCGCGGCTCCCCGTCCGACGAAGCCCGGCGAGTGCACCTTCGTCGCCCAGGGCGATTCCGACCAGAAATCCGTCGGCGTGCCGGGTCCAAGTGCGCCGGTGAAAGATGCGGTCGCGACGATCACGACCAGCCGCGGCACCGTCACCGCTGACCTGCTCGGGACCAAGGCCAGCTGCGCCGTCCACTCCTTCACCTTCCTGGCCGGCAAGGACGCGTTCGACAACAAGATCTGCACCGGCCTCGCCGTCAAGCCGGCGCCGGCGCGCTACCTCGAATGCGGCGACCTGACTGGTTCCGGGGGCAGCGGTCCGGGATACATCTTCGGCAACGAGAACGACGACAAGTCGACCGTCGAGCCCGGCTGGCTCGTCATGGCGGGGGGCGAAAACCGCAACGGCAGCAGGTTCTTCATCACCTATGGTGACTCTTCGACGTTCGACCAGCCGATGACCGTCTTCGGCAAGATCACCGACGGCCTGGATGTCGTCGCGAAGGTGGCTCAGTCCGGCCTCGCACCAGGTGCGGGGAAGGAGGGGCTCGGACGCCCGGCAACATCGGTCATTATTGAGGATGTCAAGGTCACGACGAAGTGATCCTCCGACCAGGAGCGTGCAGTGAGCGGAACGGCAGAGGACCCTTGGGGCAGGGTCGCAGAAGACGGAACCGTTTATGTCCGCACCGAGACCGGCGAGCGACAGGTCGGATCCTGGCAGATCGGCGATCCCGCTGGTGCGCTCGCTTTCTTCCGCCGCAAATATGACGCCATCGCCCTAGAAGTCGACCTCCTCGCGTCGCGGATCGAGACGGGCATCCTCGGGCCGGACGAGGCACACAACGCCGTTCGGCGGGAGCGCCGCAACCTCGCCAACGCGCAGGCCGTGGGCGACCTCGCGGCGCTCGGGGCTCGCCTCGACGCCCTCGATGCCGTGATCGCCGAACGCAGGACGCAGCGGCGGGCGGAGCGGAAGCGGCATCTCGAGGAAGGCAAGGACGCCAAGACGGCGATCGCGGCAGAGGCGGAGACCCTCGCGGCCGGATCCGACTGGCGCCACGGCGTGGGCAGGTTCCGTGAGCTCCTCGATCAGTGGAAGGCCCTCCCCCGCCTCGACAAACCCACCGACGACGAGCTCTGGCGGCGCTTCTCCAGCGCCCGGACGGCCTACACCCGCCACCGCAAGCAGCACTTCACCGAGCTCAACGCCAAGCGCGAAGACGCCCGCCAGGTCAAGGAAGAGATCGCCGCGGAGGCCGAGTCCCTCGCCGACTCCACCGACTGGGGCAGGGTGACTGGCCGTTATCGGGAGCTGATGCAGCGCTGGAAGGCAGCTGGGCCGGCTCCCCGCGATGTCGAAGATCAGCTGTGGAAGCGGTTCCGGACGGCGCAAGACCGGTTCTTCGGCGCCCGCAACGCGACGTTCGCCGAGCAGGAAGCCGAGTTCGAGCAAAACCAGGTCAAGAAGGAAGCCCTGCTCGCCGAGGCCGACGCCCTTCTTCCGGTACGTGACCAGCGCAGCGCCCGCGAGGCGTTCCGCGCCATCCTGCGGCGTTGGGACCAGATCGGCCGGGTTCCGAAGGCGTCCGTCCGCACCATCGAGTCCCGGTTGCGCAAGGTCGAAGAGGCGATCCAGGCCGCCGAGGTCAAGGAGTGGCGGCGGACCAACCCGGAGACGCGGGCCCGGGCAAACGACACGCTCACCCAGCTTCGAAACTCCATCGCCGAGCTCGAGCGCGAGCTCGAAGGCCACCGCGCGAAGGGCGACGAGGCGGGCGAACGCCAGGCGCAGGAGGCACTCACGGCCCGGCAGGCATGGCTGGCCGAGGTGGAGAAGACGCTCGACGAGTTCTCCACCTGAGCGGCATTCCACCGCGCGGCTGCTCGGGTTCGCGGGTCAGCTGGTCACGCGATAGGCGTCGAACACGCCGTCCACGCCGCGCACCGCGCGGAGCACGTGGCCCAGGTGCTTGGGGTCGCCCATCTCGAAGGTGAAGCGGCTCTTGGCCACCCGGTCGCGGGTCGTCGTCACCGACGCCGACAAGATGTTCACGTGCTGGTCGGACAGAACCCGGGTGATGTCGCTGAGCAGCCGGGCCCGGTCCAGGGCCTCCACCTGAATCTGTACGAGGAACAGGCTCTGTGCGGTCGGCGACCACTCGACCTCGAGTACCCGCTCGGGCTGTGCCCGCAGATGGTCGATGTTGGCGCAGTCCTGGCGGTGTACGGAGACGCCGGCACCACGCGTCACGAACCCGACGATCGCGTCGCCGGGTACCGGAGTGCAGCACTTCGCGAGCTTGATCCAGACGTCGGACGTTCCGCGGACGACCACGCCGGAGTCACCGCGTGGAAGGCGCTCACGGCGGCTGGTCTCCGACGGCAGCGCGACACCTTCGGAGACGTCCTCGGCCTCCTCCTCGGCGCCGCCGATCGCCTGCATGAGCCGGCGCACCACCGACTGGGCGGTGACGGTGCCCTCGCCAACCGCCGCGTACAGCGACGACACGTCGCTGTAGCGCAGGTCCTGGGCGACCGCGGCCAGAGCCTCGTGGGTAAGCATCCGCTGTAGCGACAGGCCCTCCTTGCGGACCATCCGCGCCAGCGAGTCCTTGCCCTGGTCGATCGCCTCCTCGCGGCGCTCCTTGGTGAACCAGTGCCGGATCTTGTTGCGCGCGCGCGGGCTCTGGACGAACGTCAGCCAGTCACGGCTGGGCGCGGCGCCCTGCGCCTTCGAGGTGAAGATCTCGACCAGGTCGCCGTTCTCGAGGTGGCTCTCCAACGGCACCAGCCGGCCGTTGACCCTGGCACCGATGCAGCGGTGACCGACCTCGGTGTGGATCGCGTACGCGAAGTCGACCGGCGTACTACCCATCGGCAGCGCTATCACGTCGCCGCGCGGCGTGAAGACATAGACCTGGGTCGACTTCATCTCGAAGCGCAGCGACTCCAAGAACTCGCCCGGGTCCTCGGTCTCGCGTTGCCAGTCGAGCAGTTGGCGCAGCCAGGCCATGTCGTTCGGCCCGGTCGGCTTGTCGGTCTCCCGGGCGGCGTTCGAGTCTTCCTTGTACTTCCAGTGCGCCGCGACGCCATACTCGGCCCGGCGGTGCATCGAGAACGTACGGATCTGCATCTCGACCGCCTTGCCGTCGGGACCCATCACCGACGTGTGCAAGGACTGGTACATGTTGAACTTCGGCATCGCGATGTAGTCCTTGAACCGCCCAGGCACCGGATTCCACCGGGCATGGATGACTCCGAGCGCGGCATAGCAGTCGCGCACGGAGTCGGTCAGGACACGGATGCCCACCAGGTCGTAGATGTCGCCGAACTCGCGACCCCTGACGATCATCTTCTGGTAGATGGAGTAGTAGTGCTTGGGCCGTCCTGTGACCGTGGCCTTGATCTTCGCCGCTCGCAGGTCGCTCTGGACCTGATCGATCACCTTCGCGAGATATTCGTCGCGAGACGGTGCGCGTTCGGCGACCAGACGCACGATCTCGTCGTAGAGCTTCGGGTGCAGCGTGGCGAAGGCGAGGTCCTCGATCTCCCACTTCAGCGTGTTCATGCCGAGGCGGTGTGCGAGCGAGGCGTAGATCTCGAGCGTCTCCTTGGCCATCCGCTCCTGGCTCGCCTGGCGCAGGTAGCGGAGCGTCCGCATGTTGTGCAGGCGGTCGGCGAGCTTGATGACCAGGACGCGGATGTCCTTGGCCATCGCGATGACCATCTTGCGGATGGTCTCGGCCTGGGCGTACTCGCCGTACTTGACCTTGTTGAGCTTGGTGACGCCATCGACGAGCATCGCGATCTCGTCGCCGAAGTCCTGCCGGAGTTCCTCGAGCGTGTACGGCGTGTCCTCCACCGTGTCGTGGAGAAGTGCGGCGCACAGAGTCGGCGGCGTCATGCCGAGCTCAGCCAGGATGGTCGAGACCGCGACCGGATGGGTGATGAAGGGGTCGCCGCTCTTGCGCATCTGGCCGCGGTGCCACTTCTCCGCGGTGCGGTAGGCCTTCTCGATCAGGGCGAGGTCGGCCTTCGGATGCGTGGTGCGGACGATGCGGAACATCGGCTCGAGAACCGGGTTGCCCGACGGCGAGCGGCCGAGCCGCGCAAGGCGCTCGCGCATTCGGCGAGACGATCCGGAGAACGGGCCACCGCCGCCCGCGACCGTTCCCTTCCGACCGGCACTCCTGCTGCTGCGGTCGTCGGCCGGTGCCTGGGTGGACGGAGGCGCAGAAGGGGCCGTGGCGGCACCGGCTGGCGGACTCGCCGGGCCCGGCGTGGTCGGCGATGATCCGGCGGGAGCCGACGCCTGCGCAGCCCCACCCGGTGCCGATCCGGTCGGTGCCGATCCAGTCGGCGCCGATTCTGTTGCCGCCGATTCTGTTGGTGCAGGTCCAGGTTGTTGCGATCCAGGTGGAGCCGGCGGGTTCGTCACGCTTACGGAGGTCGGCGGGCCGTGCCGTCCGTCGCCGTTTGCGGACGCGCTTGCAGAGCGCTGCGGCGAGCGGCCTGCTGCACCACGCGCCGACGCGGGCGAGACGGTCTCCTCGGCCACGGGCGACTCCTCTGGCAGCCAGCGAGTGCGGTCAACCTCCGGTTGCCACTGGCATGCGGCGGCAAGACACCAGTTTACGGGCAGCAGCACCGGATCTGAGTGTCAGCGTCCACAAGACACCCGCTGGGTGTCGATCGGACGCGGGTGGCCGAGCGTAGCGAAACTCCGCTCATCGCCTGGTGCCGGCGACCTGTGCAGCTCGGCGGAAACGTAGCAAAGCACCCCAGAGCGCGCGGACGATGCGGCTCCGAACTCCCCATACCGGCCAGACTCACGAGCCGGCAGAGTCCCGCGAATCGCGAGGACGGTGACGACTCGTTCAGACCTGGACGAGCGCTCGCAGGTCGACGTCCTGGAGGCGGTCGCGAGGCGACAAGAAGGTCAGTTCAAGGAGGACCGACACGCCCACGACCTCCGCGCCGGCCTTCCGCACCAGTCGACAGGTGGCCTCGACAGTGCCTCCGGTGGCGAGAACGTCGTCGACGACGAGCACCCGGTCGCCGGGAGCGAGGGCGTCACTGTGCACCTCGACGGTCTCCTCGCCGTACTCCAGGGCGTAGGACTCGGACAGTGTCGCGCGGGGAAGTTTGCCGGCCTTGCGGACCGGGACGAAGCCGACTCCGAGTGCCAGCGCGACTGGGGCGCCGAGGATGAAGCCTCGGGCCTCGATGCCCGCGACCTTGTCGACGGGGGGCGCGGCGCCCTGCCACGGCGCGCCGAGTGCCTCGACCGTACGACTGAACGCCTTGGGCTCGGCGAAAAGCGGTGTGATGTCCTTGAACAGAATGCCCGGCTTGGGATAGTCGGGGACGTCCCGGACGAGGTTGCGGATCAGCTGTTCGAGTTCGCGAACCTCGCTCACCGCCGCCGTCCCTTCGACTTTCTGGTCGAGCGGGACTTCCGCTGCGGCTGGGATCGTGCCTGGCCGGATCCGTGAGCGGCAGGAACAGCCTTGCGTTGCGGCTGCCGGCTCACGGCCCGAGTCTGCGAGGACGCGGGATCAGCGGCCACCGCCGCCGGCTCGCGAGCAGGTTCCGTCGGCTCCGCCGTGGCGCGGCGACGCTGGGCGACCCGCTTGGCGAGGGCGCGCATGGCGGGCTCGCGTTCCTTCAGGTCGCAGAGCAGCGGCGTGGCGATGAAGATCGAGGAGTAGGTGCCGACCGCAATGCCGATGAACAGCGCAAGAGCGAGGTCCTTCAGCGTGCCCGCACCGAGAAGTCCGGCACCGACGAAGAGAATCCCCGCCACCGGCAGGAGCGCGATGACGGATGTGTTGATCGACCGGACCAGCGTCTGGTTGACCGCGAGGTTGGCCGCCTCGCTGAACGTCCAGCGGCTCGACACCGAGATGCCGGTGGTGTTTTCCCGCACCTTGTCGAAGACCACGACGGTGTCGTAGAGGGAATAGCCGAGGATGGTCAGCACGCCGATGACGGTGGCGGGGGTCACGTCGAACCCGACCAGCGCATAGATGCCGACGGTGATGAGCACGTCGTGGAGCAGGGCCACCAGCCCCGAGACCGACATCCGCCATTCGCGGAAGTACAGCCAGATCACCACCATGACGAGGACCAGGAACACCGCAAGGCTGGTCAGCGCCTTGTTGGTGATCTGGCCGCCCCAGGTGGGGCCGATACTGGAGTACGCCACATCGGTCTCGGGCACGTCCAGTGTGTCGGCGATCGCCTGGCGTACGTCTGCGATCTCGTTGGTGCCAAGGGGCGGCGTCTCGACCCGGAGCTGGTTGTTTCCGACCACGGTGACGATCGGCTCGCTGACCCCGGAGACGCCGGAGCTGGTGACCGCCTCACGTACGGTCGGGATCGCCTCGGTGGCTGTGCCGCGTGACACCGGCGTCTGGAAGTCGACACCGCCTCGGAACTCGATCGAGAAGTTCAGTCCGCGGAGAGCTATGGCGCCGATCGCGATGACGACGATGGCGACCGAGACGAGGTACCAAAGCCGGCGGCGACCGACAAAGTTGATCGAGATCTCGCCGGTGTAGAGCTTCTGGCCGATGGCCCCGATCCGTGACATGTCAGGCCTCCCTCGGAGCCGACGGACGCCGCACCTGTTGCCCTCGTCGATCAAGCGTCACACCGAGGCGGCCCGGGTCGAGTCCAGAGAACCGGTGCCCCTCGCCGAAGAACCTCGTCCGGGCGAGCAGGGTGAGCAACGGCTTGGTGAACACGAAGACGACGGCGATGTCCACCAGGGTCGTGAGCCCCAGGGCATAGGCGAAACCGCGGACGTTGCCGATCGACAGGATGTAGAGAACGGCGGCCGCAAGGAGAGACACCGAGTCGGCGGCCAGGATCGTGCGACGGGCGCGCGCCCATCCGGTCTCGACCGCCGTACGCAGGCTCCGGCCGTCGCGTACCTCGTCTCGCAGACGTTCGAAGAACACGACGAAGGAGTCGGCCGTGATGCCGATGGCGACGATCAGGCCGGCGATACCGGCCAGCGTCAGGGTGAAGCCCTGCCCCTTGCCGAGCAGGACGACGGCGGCATACGTCGTGGCGGCGGCAACCACCAGGGACGCGACCACGACGAGACCGAGCCCTCGGTAGTAGAGGAAGGAGTACAACACGACCAGGCAGAGGCCGATCGCGCCGGCGATCAGGCCACCTCGCAGCTGGTCGCTACCGAGCGTCGGTGACACCGCCGAGACCTGACTGGTCTCGAATGTCAGCGGGAGCGCGCCGTACTTCAACACGTTGGCCAGATCGCTGGCCTCCTGCTGGCTGAAGCTGCCGGTGATGCTCGCGTTCCCATCGGTGATGGGGTTGATGACCTCCGGGTAGGAAACCACCTTGCCGTCGAGGACGATCGCGAACGCCTTGAGCGGCTGTTGGAGTTGGTACATCTGCGTGGTCGCCTGCGCGAACTTCGTCTTGCCTTCGCCCTTCAGCTCCAGGGCTACCTGCCAGTTGACCTGGTTCTGCGGCAACTGGGCGCTGGCGTCGGCGATCTCCGACCCCAGTACGAGTGCCGGCCCGAGGACGAACCTCGTCGCGTCTTCGCGGTCGCAGGTGAACAGCGGCGCCGCGGGGTTGTCCTTCGCCGGCGTGTAGTCCTTGCACTGGAACTTCTGGAGCTCGGCGAGTTGCTCCGGCGTCGGGCCCGTGGTCGAGACCTGCACCTGCTTCGGCTTCGCCGGCGCAGGTGTGGCCGTCGGGGTGGTCGTCGGGGTCGGGCTCTGGGTGTTCGACGGCGTGGGCGACGGCGTGTCTCCAGGCGCGGCGGCGACGGCCTGCGGTATGGCCCGGCTGCGGTTTTCGGCCGTGGGGCTCGGTGACGAACCCGCGGCCGGCTTCTCCGACGGAGCGGGCGTCGGCTCCTCGGTCTGGCCCGGCGTCGCGGACTCGCCCGGCGTGGCGCTCGGCGAGGCCGATCCCGACGGGGTTGGCGTGGGCGGCGGTGCGGCGGACACCGGCTGTGCCATGAGGACCTGCCGAAAGCGCAGTTCAGCGGTCGAGCCGACCAGGCGCACGATCTCGTCCTGGCCGACGCCAGGGACCTCCACGATGATGTGGTCCTCGCCCTGCGTGGTGACTTCGGCTTCGGCGATGGCACCGACCCGGTTGCGGATGATTTCGACGGCCTCGTTGAGCTTCTCCGTCGTCACCGCACCCTGGCCGGCCGACGGGCGAGCCGTCAGCGTGATGGATGTGCCGCCGGTGAGATCGAGACCCAAGCGCGGCGTCCACACACCGAGCAGTGCCATCGTGCCGAAACCGACGACCAGTGCCAGCGCGCCAACCCCGACAGCACGCCAAGGATGCGCCCTCTTAGTCGCCACGACCTCTCACTCCCCCCGAAAGCCGATCGTCATGAGGTCGGGCCGCTAGCCGGCTTCGACGACCCCTCACCGTTTGCGGACGCTTCGCCAGACTTCTCGGCCGACGTGTCGCCAGGCACGTCGGCAGACGTCTCGCCGGACGTTTTGATGGACGACTGGTCGTCGCCGGACCCGCTGGCCGGCTCGATGATCCGGACGATGGCCTGGCGGACGTGGCGGGCGTAGACGCCGGGAGCGATCTCGAGGACGACGGCGTCGTCCTCGACGGCGTGGACCGTGGCCAGCAACCCGGCGCCGGTCATCACCTGCTGGCCCGGCTGGACCTTGGACTGCATCTGGGCGGTCTCGCGCTGACGCCTGCGTTGCGGACGGATCGCCACCACCCAGAACAACACCAGCAGCAGGATCGGCAGCAGGAGCGCCCACACGTTCGCCCCGGAAGAACCTTGCATAGGGTCATTCCTTCCCTGGCATCCGCATCCGGGACACCTCGTGATGGTCTGTTCGTCGACAGCGCACGGCGCCGCCCTCGTGGGGCCGGCGCCCGCGGCCATCGGCGGAGTCTAGCCCCGCCCGCTGATCCGGAGTGTGCGTGCCCGGTCGTGGCGCGTCACGGGCCTTGACGGCCGCCTGCAGCGTCGTCGCCGGTGTCGTCCTCGTCGAACAGGCTGGGGGTCTGGGCGTACGCCGGTCCGGCCGGAACGGCGAGCCCGAGCTGGCGCCAGGCCAACGGAGTCGCCACCCGTCCGCGCGGCGTGCGCGCGAGATATCCCCGGCGTACGAGGAACGGCTCGGCCACCTCTTCGACGGTCTCGCGTTCCTCGCCAACGGCAACCGCCAGGGTCGACAACCCCACCGGACCTCCGGCGAACCTGCGGCACAACGCGTCGAGGACGGCCCGGTCGAGCCGGTCGAGCCCCTCCTCGTCCACCTCGTAGAGCGTGAGTGCCGCCTGTGCGGTCTCGAGGCGCACCACCCCGTCGCCACGCACCTGTGCGTAGTCGCGTACGCGCCGCAGCAGCCGGTTGGCGATGCGGGGAGTTCCCCTCGACCTGGCGGCGATCTCGTGCGCACCGGCACCCACGACGGGAACGTCGAACAGGCGCGCGGACCGGACGACGATCTGCTCCAACTCGGGGACCTCGTAGTACTCCAGGTGGGCGGTGAAGCCGAAGCGGTCGCGCAACGGCCCCGGCAGGAGTCCGGAGCGCGTGGTGGCCCCGACGAGAGTGAAGGGCGGGATCTCCAGTGGGATCGCGGTCGCACCGGGCCCCTTGCCGACGACGACGTCGACCCGGAAGTCTTCCATCGCCATGTAGAGCATCTCCTCGGCAGGCCGGCTCATCCGGTGGATCTCGTCGAGGAAGAGCACGTCGCCCTCGGCCAGCGAGGACAGGATGGCGGCGAGGTCGCCGGCAATCTGGATCGCGGGCCCGCTGGTGATGCGCAGAGGTGCGCCGAGCTCGGTCGCGATGATCATGGCGAGGGTGGTCTTGCCCAGGCCGGGCGGGCCGGCCAACAACACGTGGTCAGGCGGACGGCCCCGGCTGCGGGCGGCCTCCAGGACCAGGCCGAGCTGGTCGCGAACGCGCGCCTGGCCGATCAGCTCCTCGAGAGTTCGTGGCCGCACAGCCGCATCCAGGGTGTCGTCGCCGCTCGCCTCGGCCGCGACGAGCGCCCGACCTGCCGGGTGCTCCCCACCGCCGTTGTCCGCGTACGACGTCATCGAGACCCTCCTCGAGCAGATGCCTCCACCTGGTCACGCCCGCGACAGCGTACGGAGTGCTGCGCGCAGCAGACCTGCGACGTCTGGAGCCGCGCCCGTGTCGCCGTTCTCCTGGGCCATCGGTGCCACGGCGTCGAGGGCAGACTCGGCCTCCCTGGTCGACCAACCGAGTCCGAGCAGCGCCCCGCGCACCTGGTCGCGCCACACCGGGCCGCCGGTCGCCGTGATGGCCCGAACCTGCTCGCCCGAGGAGACCGCGCTGCTGGGTGCTCCGAGCCGGTCCTTGAGCTCCAACACGATCCGCTGTGCGCCCTTCCTGCCGATGCCAGGCACCTTGGTCAGGGTGGCCAGATCATCGGTGGCCACCGCCCGCCGTAGGTCGTCTGGACGGTGGACGGCAAGCATCGCCTGGGCGAGCCGGGGACCGACTCCGCTGGCCGTCTGCAGCAGTTCGAAGACCGTTCGTTCGTCGTCGTCGGCGAAGCCGTAGAGCGTCAGGGAGTCCTCGCGTACGACGAGGCTGGTGGGCAGGGTGGCGGCTGCCCCGACTCGCAGATCGGCAAGGGTGCCCGGCGCGGCACGTACTTCGATGCCGACGCCGCCGACGTCGACGACCGCCGCGTCGAGGCCGACCGCGGTGACCCTGCCACGAACGAAGGCGATCATCGACAACTCCTTCCGGGATGGAGCTCTGAATCGGCTGGCCGGCCGATGGATCGGCGGGCGTTGGACTGCGCACTGTGCCAGCGCGCACCGACAGGACGCGCACCTGTGGCCGCTCGGCGCGCCGCCTCGAGGCGAGCTGCGGCCGGACCTCTCCAGACGTGGCAGATCGCCAGCGCCAACGCGTCGGCCGCGTCAGCTGGTCGTGGCTTCGTAGGGAGGCTCAGGATGCGCGTCACCATGTGGGTCACCTGCTGTTTGTCGGCCCGTCCGCTTCCCGTGACTGCCGCCTTCACCTCGCTCGGGGTGTGGAGCGCGAGGGGGATGCCGCGGCGTGCGGCCGCGGTGAGGACGACACCGCTGACCTGGGCGGTACCCATCACTGTGCGGACGTTGTGTTGACTGAAGACCCGCTCGAGCGCCACGGCGTCGGGCGCGTGGTCGTCCAGCCAGGTGCCGACCATGCGTTCGACGAGGAGCAGGCGGTCGCCCAGGTCCAGGGCCGGATCAGTGCGTACGACGTCGTAGGCGACCAGAGCGAGTTGACGCGGAGGAGAACTCTCCACGACACCGAGGCCGCATCGGGTCAGACCCGGATCGACCCCGAGTACCCGCACCTGCAGTCGCCCCTCCCTCGCCATCGCGGCGGAGTCCACGCCTGACCGCCACGAACACCTGTTCGGAGGGTATCGGCCGGCCGGCGAGGCGGGACGGACGACGCGCCGGCTGGTGCCGGATCGCGATCATGATCATGAAGACGGCCTAGCCGGGCCAGTCGAGGCTCTCCGTGGGCAGCCCTTCGACCGGCCACCACCAGATGGACTCGGTGCTTGCGGCGGTGAGGAGCAGGAGGGCGATCACAGCGAGGGCACCTCCGGCGGCGATGGTGACCCAGCGCCTCCGTAGCGCGGCGGTCAGAACCCGCTGGCTGCCGCGCTGGACCCCCTCGCCTTCGATCCCCCACCAGGACAGCACGGCGATCATGAGAGCCGCAGCCCCGCACAGGACGTCCCATCGCGGCACGATCGCACCGGCGTAGAAGAAGAGCACCACGATGCCGACGAGGATGCCGGTCCCCACGATCGCGATCGGCAGGGTCAGCACGGTGACGACCACGGAGCGGAGGGCGTGCCAGGGCATCGCCACCATGACCGCAACGGGGTCCAGGGGGCGTCGACCACGAACGGACCGCCGCCGGCGTACGAGCAGTGCGGACCGGTCGACCGTACGGGCGAGCACGAGCCAGCCGGCCAGAGCGATGGCCGCGACGGCAGGCACGACCGAGGCCAAGCTCGCCAGCACGGCGAACGCAAGCACCGTCACGACCCGGTGCTGGGTTCCAGGCTGGGCGTAGGCCGGCCATCGCGACTCCGTCGCCGGCACCTCGTCGTCGGCTACATCGTCGTCCTCTTCGAGGTCCCGATCGTCTGGATAGGTCTCCTCGGTGCCCTCGTCGTCGTAGTCGGCGTCGATGTCGGTCTCGTCGCGATATGTGTCGTCGTGGGCGTCGTACGGGTACACATCGTCTGAGCGGGAACCGTCGGAGTACCGGTCGAACGCATCCGTCTCGTCGTCATCCGCCACAACCGGGTGCGCACCTGGCACGGAGAGCGGGGTCGTCGAGAGACCGTTGCCTGGCGACCCACCTGCGGCAGCCAGGCCGGAGGCCCGCGCCAGACTTCCACCTCCGGCGACGATGGCGGGCGGCTCACCCGTCTCGAGCCACCGCAGGAGTCCTGGTGCGCCGGGCCGCTCGGACGGCTCCTTTGCCAGGCAGGCCCGGAGTACCGGCACCAGCCAGTCGGGTGCACCCTCCAGTGCGGGCTCCTCGTGCAGCACCCGGAACGCGACGGCCTCCAAGGGTCCCTTGCCGAACGGCGAGCGCCCAGTCGCTGCGTAGGCGACGGTCGCCGCCCAGGAGTGGATGTCCGCCGCAGGTGTGATCTCCGCACCGGCCAGAATCTCCGGCGCGACATAGCCGGGCGTGCCGTAGACGAGCCCCGGCATGGTCATCCGGGTGTCGTCGGCGATGTGGGCGATACCGAAGTCGATCACCACGGCGATCCCGCCCTCCAGGAGGACATTGCCGGGCTTGAGGTCACGGTGTACGACCCCTGCCGCGTGGATCGAGCACAACGCGTCGGCCAGGTCGCCTGCGAGGTCGGCCAGGTCCCCGTCGACGAGCGGACCCTGCTGGTCGACGACCTGGTGGAGCGGCGGACCCGCGACGAAGTCGGTGACGAGGTAGGGCGTGGCCGCGGCCACGTCGGCGTCGAGGACCTGGGCGACGTGCCGACCGCGGACCCGGGCCAGCACCTGTGCCTCGCGGGCGAACCGGGCACGCGACTCGGCGTCGCTGGCGACGTGCGGGCGGAGGAGCTTGACGGCGACGACACGTCCCCGGGCGTCGGTGGCGCGGTGGACGACGCCCATGCCGCCCTCACCGATCCGCTCACGCAGGACATACCCGTCGAGCCTGGCTAGCTCGACGGTGGCGGCGTCTCTGGCAAGGTCCCGCTGCACGCCAACACGGTAACTGGCGTACGTGTGCTATGTCCGGCACACCGGGGGCGTCACGGAGCGGGTTCGCGGCAAATGGGGACGGTCGGGGTCGAACCGCCCGACGGGGCCGGGCCGACCTCAGCCCACCTTCTCCATGATCTCGTCGGACACGTCGAAGTTGGCGTAGACGTTTTGCACGTCGTCACAGTCCTCGAGCGCCTCGATCAGTCGGAACACCTTCGGCGCCGTGTCTTCGTCGAGCGGGATGGTCACGCTGGGTACGAAGCTCGCCTCCGCCGATTCGTAGTCGATACCGGAGTCCTGCAACGCCGTACGGACGGCGACCAGGTCGGTCGGCGGCGAGATCACCTCGAAGCTCTCGCCGAGGTCGTTGACCTCCTCGGCTCCGGCGTCGAGGACGGCAAGCAGCAGGTCGTCCTCGCTCACCGCCTTCTCGTCCTGGTCGCGCGGGACCATCACGACGCCACGCCGGCTGAAGAGGTAGGAGACGCTGCCCGCGTCGGCCATCGAGCCGCCGTTGCGGGTCGTGGCCGTGCGCACCTCACCGGCTGCCCGGTTGCGGTTGTCGGTGAGGCACTCGATCAGGATCGCCACTCCCGCCGGTCCGTACCCCTCGTACATGATCGTCTGGTACTCGGCGCCGCCGGCCTCGAGCCCGGCACCGCGCTTCACGGCCCGGTCGATGTTGTCGTTGGGCACCGACGACTTCTTGGCCTTTTGGATCGCGTCGTACAACGTGGGGTTGCCGGCCGGGTCGGCACCGCCGACGCGCGCCGCGACCTCGACGTTCTTGATCAGTTTCGCGAAGAGCTTGCCGCGCTTGGCGTCGACAACGGCCTTCTTGTGCTTCGTGGTCGCCCACTTGGAGTGGCCGGACATGACAGGTCATGCCCCCTTCACGATCTCGACGAAACAGTCGTGGACACGGGAGTCGCCGGTCAGCTCGGGGTGGAATGCCGTCGCGAGCAGGTGATCCTGGCGAACGGCGACGATCCTACCGACGGACGGACCGGAGGTGACACGCGCGAGGACGCGGCAGCCCGGTCCGACCTCCTCGACCCACGGCGCGCGGATGAAGACCGCGTGGAACGGGCG
Source organism: uncultured Actinomycetota bacterium (assembly GCA_963720325.1). GTDB lineage: Bacteria > Actinomycetota > Actinomycetes > Propionibacteriales > Actinopolymorphaceae > Thermasporomyces. Next base: position 1,050,951 of record CAVRFE010000007.1, read on the forward strand.
GGGGTCCGGCTCCGGGCCGCCGAGTTCGTCGAACGCGACCTCCGCCTCGAACGAGTCGACCTGGCGGCCGAAGGCGTTGCGCCGGACCGTCATGTCGATCCCACCGACCGTCTGCTGGCCCTCGGCCCCGTCCCGGAGGCGGTCGGCGAGCAGGATCATCCCGGCGCAGGTGCCGAACGTGGGCATACCCCCGGCGACCCGTTTGCGCAGGGGCTCCAGCAACTCGAAGGTGGCGGCCAGCTTGCCGATCGTCGTCGACTCACCGCCGGGGATGACGAGCCCGTCGACCGCGAGGAGCTCCTCCGGCCTGCGTACGTCCACCGTGCTCACACCGCCGGCCCGGAGCAGCCGGTGGTGTTCGCGCACGTCGCCCTGCAGGGCCAGTACGCCGATGGTGGGAGTCGCGCTCACGTGGTTCCTCTTTGTCAGGCTTCCGCTTTGTCAGGCATCCGCAGCATCAGACTTCTTCTGCGGCACGGGCAAAGCTCCAGTCTACGAATCCGCCGGAAAGCGTGCCCGGACGATGATCAGCGGTCGGCAGGTCGGCGTCGTCCGCGCGATCCTTCCGGAGGAAGCCGTTGATCACCGCTGCGGGGCCTACCAACCTCGGCTGGCGAGGCGCTCCCCCTCCGACAGTTCGGCGACATTGATCCCGACCATCGCCTCGCCCAGGCCGCGCGACACCTTGGCGATCACGTCGGGATCGTCGTAGAACGTCGTCGCCTGCACGATGGCCGACGCCCGCTTCGCCGGGTCACCCGACTTGAAGATTCCGGACCCGACGAACACGCCTTCGGCGCCCAGCTGCATCATCATCGCCGCGTCGGCCGGTGTCGCGATGCCACCCGCGGTGAACAGGACGACGGGGAGCTTGCCGGCCACCGCGACCTCCTGCACCAGGTCGTAGGGGGCACGCAGGTCCTTTGCCGCGGCGAACAGTTCCTCGGCGCCGAGGGTTCCGAGCCGGCGGATCTCGGCGCGGATCTGGCGCATGTGCCGGGTTGCCTCGACGACGTTGCCGGTGCCGGCCTCTCCCTTCGAGCGGATCATGGCGGCACCCTCGGCCAGCCGCCGCAGGGCCTCGCCGAGGTTGGTCGCGCCGCAGACGAACGGCACGGTGAATGCCCACTTGTCGATGTGGTGGGCCTCGTCGGCAGGCGTCAACACCTCCGACTCGTCGATGTAGTCGACCCCGATGGCCTGCAGCAGTTGGGCCTCGACGAAGTGCCCGATCCGGGCTTTGGCCATGACGGGAATCGAGACCGCACTGACGATCCCGTCGATCATGTCCGGATCGCTCATCCGCGCGACGCCACCCTGCGCACGGATGTCGGCGGGTACGCGTTCGAGCGCCATCACCGCGACGGCTCCGGCATCCTCGGCGATCTTGGCCTGGTCGGGAGTGACCACATCCATGATCACGCCGCCCTTGAGCATCTCGGCCATTCCTCGCTTGACCTTGGCGGTGCCAGTGAGGGGGCCAGTGGCCTTGGCAGCGGCGTCCGAGCTGGCGGCGGGCGGCGCTGACCCGGGCGCGGCAGATCCGGGGGTGGCAGGCACGGAGGTCGACGGACGTTGGGTGGGCTGCGAGTCAGTCACGGGAACCTCGACGGGGAAGACGGGAGAGATCTCCCCCATCGTAGGAGCCTGACTGGCATCGCCAACCATAGCCAGTTGGACGGAACTGGCCTGGTTCAGGCCGCCAGCCCGGCCGGTGGCATCGCGTCTAGCTCCACCGTCGCCGGCATCGAGGCACGTCCTGCGAGGCGGAACCAGCGGACCAGGCGGCGACTACGGAGCGCGCGCGTCGTGGCGACGATGTCGTTGTGGAAGCGCCGGGCCATCTCGACCCGCCGGCAGGCGGAGCCGAGTTCGTCGAGCAGTTCCCGGGCGCCCGGCTGCCGGGACCAGGTGAGTCTGACGTCCGGATCCGGGAACACCGCCGCCAGCGCCTTGGACAGGTCCGACTCGTACGCCTCGCGGTCGCCGTCTGCCCCGGACCGTGCCCGGTGGGCGGCGTCGACGACCAGCAACGAGGTCGCCGGATCGAGCATGCCCGAGGTAGCGACCTCGAGCGCAACGGACGACCGCCGGAACAGCTGCGCGTCCAGAGCTGCCGACGCGGCGTCGAGGCGGGTGTGCAGCCGGTCCAGGCGGCCGGCGGTCCAGGACAGATAGACCCCGACCGCGGCAACGACCAGGACGGCGAGGAAGACCCACGTCATGGTGCGCCGTCCAGTTCGCCGTCGGCATCCGGCGACGACACGGCCGCGCCGAACGTCCCGGCCTCGGCCACGCCGGCGGGCCCGGAGGCCACCATCTCGTAGACGGACAGGATCTCCTTGGCGACGCTGCCCCAGTCGTAGCGACGGACCGCGTGCCGCGCCGCCTCCCCGAGCCGCTCTCGTTCAGCGCCGTCCTGCAGCAGCCCGAGCACCGACCGGGCAAGTGCCTCCGCGTCGCCCACCGTGAACAGCCACCCCAACCGGCCCGAGTCCACGACCAGGCGGAACGCGTCGAGGTCGCTCGCGAGCACCGGCGCGCCGGCGGCCATCGCCTCGACCAGCACGATGCCGAACGACTCTCCACCGGTCTGCGGTGCGACGTACACGTCCGAGCTCGCGAACATCTCGGCCTTCGTCGGGTCGTCGATCCCGCCGAGGAAGGTCACCGCGGACCGGCACTCCGCCGGTAGCGCTGCCTGCGCCTCCTCGATGTCACCGCGACCCGCCACCAGCAGGCGAACCCCCGGGCGCGCGCGCCAGATGGTCGGGAACGCCTGGAGCAGCACGGCGAGACCCTTCCGCGGCTCGTCGAGTCGACCGAGGAACGACACCGTCCCGTCGCCGGCGCGCCACTGCGGGCGTGGACGCGCCACCGCGAACCGGTCCACGAACAGCCCGTTCGGGATCACTACCGGCTCTCCGCCGAGGTGCTGGACCAGGGTCGCCCGCGCGGGCTCGCTCACGGCGATCCGTGCACTGAGCTTCTCCAGGGCCGGTCGCAGGATCGACGAGGCCGCGATCATCACCCGGGAACGGGGCATCGCCGTGTGGAACGTACCGACGATGGGTCCGGTGGCCGCCCACAGGGCCAGCAGTGACAGGGATGGGGTCGCCGGCTCGTGGATGTGGAGGACGTCGAAGCCGCCCTCCCGGATCCACCGCCTGACCCGGGCGGCCGACAGTGGCCCGAACGCCAGTCGCGCCACCGAGCCGTTGTACGGGACCGGGACGGCTCGCCCGGCCGGCACCACGTACGGCGGAACGGGCGTGTCGTCGTCCGCGGGCGCCAGGACGGAGACCTGATGCCCCATCTCGATAAGGACCTCGGCCAGGTCGCGGACGTGGTTCTGCACCCCTCCCGGTACGTCGAGGGAGTACGGGCAGACGAGACCGACCCTCACGGCACCCTCATCCCCCGCGCTGGCGCTGCAGCGCGGCCCGGTGCGCCGGACGAAGGTCGGAGAGCCACAGCGGCTGAAGCATGTGCCAGTCCTCCGGATGCCTCGCGATACCGGCCGCGAAGACATCCGCGACCTGCTGGGTAAGTACCCGGATCGCCTGCCTTGTCCCCGCGGGCTTCTCCAGCGCGTCGTGGAAGTGGATGTGCATGGTCGGCCCCTCGTACCACAATGTCACCGGTATCAGGACCGCTCCGGTCCGAAGGGCCAGGGCGGCGGGTCCTGCCGGCATCCTGGTCTGTTCCCCGAAGAAGGTCACCTCGACACCGCGCGCGGACAGGTCACGGTCGGCGACCAGGCACACCAGCGCGCCGTCCCGCAACCGCTCGGCGAGCACCCGCATCGGATCGTCTCCCCCGGTCGCCGGGATCACCTCCATGCCGAGCGCTGCGCGGTATGCCACGAACCGGTCGAAAAGCCGCTCCGGCCGTACCCTCTCGGCGACCGTGACCACAGACGTGCCGTGCGCCCCTGCCCAGGCACCGGCGAAGTCGTAGTTGGCCATGTGGGGCAGGGCTGCGACGACGCCGCGACCACTCTTGACCGCCGCCCAGAACGCCTCTCCGCCATGGGACACGACAGAGCGCAGTACGACGTCCGGGGACAGGTCCGGCAACCGGAACGCCTCGCACCAGTACCGGAAGTACGACCGCATGCCGGCCCGGGTCAGGATGCGCAGCTCCGCCTCGGTCGCGTCGGGCCGGACCCGATGAAGATTGGCGTGCAGGCGCCGGACACCCTTCGTCCGGCGGAGCCAGGCGAGGTCGGCCACCAACCGCAGAAGGGCATAGGCCGCAGGCTCGGGCAGACGCCGCAGCCCGGCCCATCCGACCGAGTACGCGGCGTCGCTCCCCCGGTCCTTGACGGTGGCGAACAACCGTGCGAGGGGGCGGATCGGTGAGGGGCGGGACGGCTGGCCCTCCGGCCTCACCGCGTCTCCTCGCGGGTGGTCCCCTCACTGGCCGCCTCGGCCACGAGGGCCTGGCGGCGTACGGTCACGATCCGCTGGACGACGGTGACCGTGCTCGCCACCGCCAGCACGGCAAGCACGAGCGGGAGCAGGAACGGGACGCCCAGCCCGGAGAGCCCGGTCGCCACCAGGACGGCGACCAGCCGGTCTGCGCGCTCGGCGATACCGACGTTGGCGGTCATGCCGAGGCTTTCCGCCCGTGCCTTGGCGTAGGAGGTGACGCTGCCCATCACGAGGTCATAGAGCGCGACGCAGGCGAGCAGGAAGTTGTCGCCGCCGCCGGCGTACCACAGCGCGAGCCCGCCGAAGACCGCCGCATCGCCCACCCGGTCGAGGGTGGAGTCGAGGAACGCGCCCCAGCGGGAGGAGCGGCCCGCCATCCGAGCCATCAGGCCGTCGACCATGTCGGAGAACACGAACGCCGTGACGACGATCGTGCCCCAGAAGAGCTCCCCGCGCGGGTAGAAGCCGAGAGCGCCGGCACACACGCCCAACGTGCCGACGAGGGTCACGATGTCCGGTCCGATGCCGATGCGCAGGAAGAACCGCGCCACCGGCGTCAGGAGCCGGATCCAGAACTGGTGGAACCGTCGCAACATAGGGATTTCGCCGCTCGGCAGTCTTTTGGTCAGAAGACGCGCCGATGGTACTCAGCGTCTGAGGAGTGCCGTGCGAACGGGGGTCCCGCGCGTCCCCCGACGGTAGGAGTTCATCGGGTGGGCCTGAGGTGTTCACGTGGACCTGGTGGCGTTCGCGGTCTGGGCCAGTTGGCGTCAACACGCGGGAAAGGCTTGTGCACCCGACGGGCTGGGTGAATGGTGGAACCACATGTCAGGGCGCCGCCCGCGCGCGGTGGCGGAGGACCCTCGCCGGCGGGACGCCGGTGTTGGGGCCCGGCAGGTTCGGCGGCCACCGTCTGGGCGCGTCCGGCTCCGACCTGCGCGCGCAAGGAGGCGACGCCCATGGCTGACAAGCACAATCCTTCCGGTGGAGCTGCCGTCACGGCACCAACGGCCGACCGGCCCGATGTCGTTCGCAACATCGCCCTGGTCGGCCCGTCCGGATCAGGTAAGACCACACTCACCGAAGCGCTCCTCGTCGCGACCGGGACGATCTCGCGCGCCGGCCGGGTCGAGGACGGCGCCACTGTGAGCGACTTCGATGAGGTCGAACACCGACAACAGCGTTCGATCGGGCTGTCGCTCGCGCCAATCACCTACGACGGCGTCAAGGTCAATCTGCTGGATACGCCTGGATACGCCAACTTCGTCGGTGAGCTCCGGGCCGGACTGCGAGCCGCCGACTGCGCACTGTTCGTCATCGCGGCGAGCGAGGGCGTCGACGGGTCGACCGAAGCCCTGTGGCACGAGTGTGCCGCCGTCGGCATGCCCCGAGCCGTCGTCATCACCAAGCTGGACCATGCCAGGGCCGACTACGCCGGGGTGCTCGCCCAGGCGCAGGCCGCGTTCGGCGAGAAGGTCCTGCCGCTCTATCTCCCTGTCGACGGGCAGGGCGCCGTCTCCGGACTGGTCGGCCTGCTGTCGCAGAAGCTCTTCGACTACTCCTCAGGCAGCCGGAGCGAGGGCGAGCCTCCCGAGGCGTACGCGGATCTGCAGGAGGAGGCCCGTGCGGCGCTGATCGAGGGGATCATCGAGGAGTCCGAGGACGAGAGCCTGATGGACCGCTATCTGAATGGCGAAGCCATCGACGGCAAGGTCCTGGTCGACGACCTGGAGAAGGCTGTCGCCAACGGGTCGTTCTTCCCGGTGGTTCCCGCCTGCTCGACCACGGGCATAGGCATGGCCGAGCTGCTCGAGGTCATGACGAGCGCGTTCCCGTCCCCGCTCGAGCACTCCATGCCGGAGGTGTTCACCCCACAGGGCAAGGCGGTCGACGGGATGAGCTGCGACCCAGGTGGCCCGCTGCTGGCCGAAGTGGTCAAGACGTTCTCCGACCCCTATGTCGGCCGGATCAGTCTCGTCCGGGTCTTCTCCGGAACGATCCGGCCGGACGCGACGCTCCACGTGTCCGGGCACCTGTCGTCCTTCTTCGGCGAGTCCCGCGGGCACGAGGACCACGACGAGGACGAGAAGGTCGGCACCTTGTCGTCGCCGCTCGGCAAGACCCAGCGGACCCTCAACCAGGCTGTTGCCGGGGACATCTGCGCCATCGGCAAGCTGACCCGCGCCGAGACCGGTGACACGCTCTCCGACCGGGACCGACCGCTGGTGATGCGCCCGTGGGCGATGCCCGAACCCCTTCTCCCGATCGCGGTCACCGCGCACGCGAAGGCGGACGAGGACAAGCTCTCGGTCGGCCTGTCCCGCCTGGCCGCCGAGGACCCCACCCTGCGGATCGAGCACAACGCCGAAACCCGCCAGCTCGTGCTGTGGTGCATGGGCGAGGCGCACGCCGACCTGGCGCTGGATCGGCTCGCCAACCGGTACAGCGTCCAGGTCGACAAGATCCCGCTGCGGGTACCACTGCGGGAGACCTTCGCGGGCAAGACGAACGGGAAGGGTCGACACGTCAAGCAGAGCGGCGGCCACGGCCAGTTCGCCGTCTGCGACATCGAGGTCGAGCCGCTGCCGGAGGGCAGTGGATTCGAGTTCGCCGACAAGGTCGTGGGTGGTGCGGTGCCTCGCCAGTTCTTCCCGAGCGTCGAGAAAGGCGTACGGGCGCAGATGGAGCGCGGTGTCGCGGCCGGCTATCCCGTCGTCGACATCAGGGTCACGTTGTACGACGGCAAGGCGCACAGCGTCGACTCCTCCGACATGGCGTTCCAGATCGCGGGGTCCCTCGCGCTGCGCGAGGCGGCGAAGAACGGTGGGGTCAACCTGCTCGAGCCCGTCGACCTGCTGTCGGTCCTGGTCTCCGACGACTACGTGGGCACGGTGATGGGCGACCTGTCGAGCCGGCGTGGCCGGGTGCTCGGCACCGAGCCGGTCGGCCAGGGTGGTGGCCGCACGCTGGTGAAGGCAGAGGTGCCGCAGATCGAGATCACGCGGTATGCCACCGACCTGCGGTCGATGTCACACGGCACGGGCACGTTCACGAGGACGTTCGTGCGGTACGAGCCCATGCCGTCCAACGTCGCCCAGAAGATGCGCGAAGCGGAGACAGCCGAGAGCGCGTAACTGTCCACAGGTGCCGGTTCGGCGATCTTGTCCACAGGTCGCTTCGCTGGACCGGTGCGCGTGGGCGCAGGGCCGTTAGGGTCCCCGTTCATCTCTTCCTGAGACGAACGGGGATCCTTCATGTCCAGGCCCGGTGGCCCACCGCCGTCCGCACCACGTCGCGGCCCGTCGCGGTGGGCGATCCCACTCGCCCTGATGGGCGCGCTCGTCGCCCTCTTGCCGGTCGGGTACGCGGTCGACACGGCCCTCACGCTCGCCCACCGCCTTCCCGAGGCAGCTGACCGGACCGCCGCGGTCGCCGACACGCCATCGGCGAGGCAACCCACACCGGAGACACCGACGGTGCCCCGAGCGAGTCCCGAGACCACGCCCGAGTTTGAGATCCCTGGGCCGCCGGCGCGCAGACCCGAGCCCGCCGCCGCGCCGCCACCTCGAGCTTCGTACAAGGGCGTCGACGTGTGCGCGTTGGTGACACCCGCCGAAGCCGACCGGGTGGTCGACCGCAGGACCTACGACAGCGGCTCGATGGCCGTGCGGGCCAGGACGGTCAAGGTCGCCGATGGAGTCCCGGTCGACACGTGTGTGTACGGAACGGATCCAAGCTCGGTCGACCCGGTCGAGCTTGCCGGCCTGGAAGTGTCGGTTTCCGCGATCCCCCGGCGACCGGACCGGATCGATGGGTTCGCCCTCGACAGCGAACCGGTGCCCGGGCTCGCAGACGAGGCATACCTTGTGCCTGGCGATCTCTTCACCCGACTGCTGGTACGCCGCGGTGACAGCCAGATCATCGTGGAGGCGGTTGCCAACACGGTGACCGGGCCGCGGTCCCGGGCCACGCGCGAGGCACTCCTCGACCTGATGCGCACCGCCGTCGCCCGGCTCCCGGCCGAGGTGGTCGTCGCCCGAGACGTCGCCGACACCTCCTGCGCAGGGATCCGCGCGGCCACTCTGGAGGCTGCCCTCACCCAACCTGTGGCGATGAGCCGTCGCTACCGGGACGACAACTCCCTGGTGTGCTCGTACTCGGCCTCACACGACGCCCAGGTGCTGGTGATGGTCGAACGCAGACCTTCGCGGTCCCGGCTGGAGTTCGTCGAGTTCTCGATCCGTGAGTCCGTCGACAAGGTTCGTCAACCAGGTCTTGACGGTGCCTGGGCGTTCGGCGAGATCTCGGCGGTCGACGGGCGTGCCATCCTCACTGTCCGGGTCGATGGCATCGACGGGATGCGAGCCGATGACGGCCCGAGTGCCGAGGAACTCGCGCTCGCCAGGGAGGCTGCCCGCGTTCTCCTCACATGACAGCGAGGGCACTGGGCCCGTACTGTGCGCACCCGGCACTAGGCCCGTACTGTGCGCACCCGGTTCGGGGTGCGCGCGTCCAGACGTCACGCTGGACGACGGTCAGGCTCATGACGGTGAGCGTAGTAAGGAGAGAGTCGATGACGGCGGTACTGATCACGGGAGCATCGTCGGGGATCGGCCGAGCCACAGCCCGGCGGCTTGCCCGCCGCACCGACCTCACCGTCTACGCCACCGCGCGACAGCCCGAAGCCCTCGCCGACCTGGAAACGTCCGGCGCCCGCACACTGGCGCTCGACGTCACCGACGAGGAGTCGATGCAGTCCGCCGTCGCCGCTGTCGAGGCCGCGCACGGCCACGTCGGCGTGCTGGTCAACAACGCCGGCTACGGCGTCTACGGGACCATCGAGGAGGCCGACCTCGATGCCGTCCGCCGGCAGCTGGAGACCAATGTCCTCGGCCTCGCCCGGATGTGCCAGCTGGTCCTGCCGGCCATGCGCGCCGCCGGGCGCGGGCGGATCGTGAACATCTCCTCCATGGGCGGGCGCCTGGTGTTCCCGGTCGGTGGCTATTACCACGCAAGCAAGTACGCCGTCGAGGCCATCTCCGACGCGCTGCGCTTCGAGGTGCGCCCGACCGGCGTCCGGGTCGTCCTCGTCGAGCCGGGCCTGATCCGGACCGGGTTCGGGGCCACCGCCGCCGACAGTCTCGCCTCGAACGCCACTCCGGACGGTCCGTACGCCTGGATCAACCAGGCGATGGATGCGCAGATCGCTGGCTCATACCGGTCCAGGCTCCTGTCGGGATCGGCCGAGTCCGCGGCCGCCGTCATCGAACGGGCGGCGACGGCCCGTCGGCCGCGCACCCGCTACGTGGTCACGCCCATGGCGCGGATGCTCATCCACACGCGGCGGCTGCTGGGTTCGCGGACCTTCGACGCATTGCTGCGCCTGCAGCTGGGCACGCCCGCCAGAGCCGACGACGCCAGCACCACGACGGTCTGAGCCGGCCACGGTCTGAGCCGGCCACGGTCTGAGCCGGCCACGGTCTGAGCCGGCGACGGTCGGTCCGCTGGTCGCGGCCGCTGGCCGGGTGAGGAACCCCGACCCCCATCGTCCGACGCGCTGGTTAGGCTCCTGGCATGACCGCAGAAAGCTGTGTCTTCTGCCGGATCATCGCCGGCCAGCTGCCCGGCACGGTGATCGCTTCGCACGACGAGGGCCGCGCCATAGCCTTCATGGACATCAGTCCCGCGACACCTGGTCACCTGCTCGTCGTGCCCCGCACCCATACTCCCGACCTCCTCACGGCCGATCCGGGCGACCTCACCGCCTGTGTGTTGCTGGCCCAACGCATGGCCCGCCTGGTCCGCGACCGGCTGGGGGCAGTCGGAGCCAACCTGCTCCAGAGCTCCGGAGCAGCCGCCTGGCAGACCGTGTTCCATCTGCACCTGCATGTGATCCCGCGGTACGAGGACGACCCCCTTGTCCTCCCGTGGCGTCCGACCCCGGGCGACCCGGACGAGGTCGCCGCCGTGGCTGCCAAACTGAACTCGTCCTGAGCTCGAGACCCAGCACCCGATCCGACCAGGGAGGAACGGCTCCATGCCCTTGACGTTCGACATGCCGCGCGAGCGGCTCGCCACCTACCAGGGCACCAATCCGCGACCCAGCGACTTCGACGCCTACTGGGACGCCGGCCTGGCCGAACTGGACGGACTCGACCCGAAGGTCGAACTCGAGCCGGCGGCGTTCCAGACTCCCTTTGCCGAGTGCTTCCACCTGTGGTTCCGCGGGACCGGCGGTGCGCGGGTGCACGCGAAGTTCGTCCGGCCCACGGCCGCGGCAGCGGCGCCCCGGCCAGCTGTCCTTCAGTTCCACGGTTACTCGGGGAGCTCGCCGGACTGGTCGGACATGCTCAGCTACGCCGGCCTCGGCTTCACCGTCGCCGCCCTGGACTGCCGCGGCCAGGGCGGCCGGTCCGAGGATGTCGGCGGTGTGACCGGATGGACGCTGCGCGGGCACATCGTGCGCGGACTCGACGACGATCCGGGCAAGCTCTACTACCGCCACGTCTTCCTCGACACCGCTCTGCTGGCGCGGATCGTCATGGACATGGACGACATCGACGAGACCCGCGTCGGGGCGACAGGCGGCAGCCAGGGTGGCGCGCTCACCCTGACATGCGCGGCGCTCGAACCTCGGATCAGACTGGCCGCTCCGGTCTTTCCGTTCCTGTGCGACTACCAGCGGGTCTGGGAGCTCGACCTGGCCAAGGACGCGTACGCAGAGATCTACGAGTGGTTCCGGCGCTTCGACCCGCTGCACGAACGCGAGCAGGAGATCTTCACCCGGCTCGGCTACATCGACGTCCAGTATTTCGCGGAGCGGATCCGGTCGGAGGTGCTGATGGGAGTCGGCCTCGGCGACACGGTGTGCCCGCCGTCCACTCAGTTCGCGGCGTACAACAAGATCACCAGCACCAAGCAGGTGGCGATGTACCCCGACTTCAAGCACGAAGGTCTGCCGGGTCACGGCAACACGGTCTACTCGTTCCTGTCGAAGCTCTAAGCCAGGTGCCCTGACCGCCTGGCGATGACCCGGCGGTCAGGGCGCTTCCCGGTCAGGCGCTTCCCGGCCAGGCGTCGGCAAGCAGGGCACGAGTTTCTCGCAGGAGTTGCGGGAGCACCTTCGTACGCCCGACGACCGGCATGAAGTTGGTGTCTCCCCCCCAGCGCGGAACCACATGCTGGTGCAGGTGGGCGGCGATGCCGGCACCGGCGACCGGGCCCTGGTTCAGGCCGATGTTGAACCCCTGCGCACGCGAGACCTGCCGCAGCGCCGTCATCGCCTGCTTGGTCAGCTCGCCGACTTCCTGCGTCTCCTCGCCGGTCAGGTCGGTGTAGTCCGCGACGTGCCGGTACGGACAGACCATCAGGTGGCCGGGGTTGTAGGGATAGAGGTTCAGGACCGCGTACGCGCAACCGCCACGCGTGACCACGAGCCCGTCCTCGTCGGCGCGCTTCGGGATCTCGCAGAAAGGGCACCCGTCACCAGGCCTCGATCCCTGCGGCTTGTTCTCGCCCAGGATGTAGGCCATCCGGTGCGGGGTCCACAACCGTTCGAAAGCGTCCGGGGTCCCCACCCCGTCCTGGCGCTCCGGCTCCTCCACGTGCCCGATCCTACGGATGCGGTCAGTCGAGGAATCGCTGGACGGCACGCATCTTGTTCATCGCGTCCAGCGCGGCGACCTTGTACGACTCGGCCAACGTCGGGTAGTTGAACACGGTGTCGACGAGATAGTCGATCGTCCCGCCGCAGCCCATCACCGTCTGGCCGATGTGCACCAGTTCGGTGGCCCCGGTGCCGAACACGTGGACGCCGAGCAGGGTGCGGTCGTCGGCGTGGACGAGAAGCTTGAGCATGCCGTAGGAGTCGCCGAGGATCGCGCCCCGGGCCAGTTCGCGGTAGCGGGAGATGCCGACCTCGAACGGCACGTTGTCCTGGGTGAGCTCGTCCTCGGTCCGCCCCACGTAGCTGATCTCGGGTATCGCGTAGATCCCGATCGGCTGCAGGTCACCGAGCGTGCTGCTGACCGGTTCGTCGAACGCGTGGTAGACGGCCCGCCGGCCCTGTTCCATCGACGTCGCCGCCAGCGCCGGGAAGCCGATGACGTCGCCGACCGCGTAGATGTGCGGCACCGCCGTACGGAAGTGTTCGTCCACCTTGACCCGGCCGCGAGAGTCGGACTCCAGGCCGGCGTTGCCCAGGTCGAGCGGATCGGTGACCCCCTGCCGACCGGCGGAGTACATCACCGTGTCGGCCGGTATCCGCTTGCCACTCTCCAGCACGGTCAGCGTCGTCGAGTCGTGCCGCTCGACCCTGGACACCGTCTCACGGAACCGAAAGGTGACCGCGAGGTCGCGAAGCTGATACTTCAAGGCCTCGACGATCTCCAGGTCGCAGAAGTCAAGCATCCGGTCGCGTCGTTCGACGACGGTGACCTTGGTACCGAGGGCCGCGAACATCGACGCGTACTCGATGCCGATCACGCCCGCACCCACGACCACCATCGAGGCTGGGAGCCGGTCCATCTCCAGGATCTGGTCGGAGTCGACGATGGTGCGTCCGTCGAACGCCACCGAGTCCGGGCGCGCCGGTCGGGTGCCTACCGCGATCACGATGCGGTCAGCGGTGACGGTACGGACGCCGTCGACGCCCTCGATGGCCACTTTGTGTTGGTCGACGAACCTCGCCTCACCGAGCAGCAGGTCGACCCGGTTGCGGCCGAGCTGGCTGCGGATCACGTCGACCTCGCGGCCGATCACGTGGTGGGTGCGTGCGGACAGGTCCCCGACCGTGATGTTCGCCTTGAGACGGTAGGACTCGCCGTAGAGCTCGCGCTGGTTCATCCCGGTGAGGTAGAGGATCGCCTCGCGGAGCGTCTTGGACGGGATCGTCCCGGTATTGATGCAGACCCCACCGACCATGTGGCGCTTCTCGACCACAGCCGTACGGCGACCAAGCTTGGCACCGGCGATGGCCGCCTTCTGCCCACCCGGACCGGACCCGATGACGAGCAGGTCGTAGTCGGACATCCGCTGGCCTCCCTGGGGGACGGAATCACCCTGCGCCGCAAGTAACCGCGCCCTCATCCTGCCCGCTGCCACGACCGCATGCGAGTCCCCACCAGGAGTCAAGGCCTGGTGGGGACTCTCTCGCCTTGTCCGACGCGGCGAGGTCTAGCCGATCAACGCACGCGGCCTAGCCACGCGCCGGCTCCGGCATGTACTCGCCGAGCAGCTGAGGGCCTATGGCTCCCTCCTCGACGGCGCGCTCACCGGTGTAGCAGAGCCAGTGCATGCCGGCCTCGTCCTGGCCGATGCAGCCGCCGGCGACCTTCTTGGACTTGTCGACGAACGATTCCTTCCTGTCCGCGTACCCCTCGCCGCCGGCGTTCCCGCTCGGCTCGTCGACACTCGGCTGGTCGGCGCCCGGCTCCTTCCTGCCCACGTTCCCCTCGACGACGTCGCTGATGGGCGGTCGGCTCAGGGTGCACTCGAAGACAACGTGGTCCTCGGTGGTGCAGGAAGGGTCGGTTCCAGTGAAGATCACCGCGGCGCCCGGCATGCCGGTGGCGACCTCGTCAGGAGTTAGGTAGATCGCTGCTGCGGCGCCGCCGCCGACGGCGAGGGCACCGACCATCACGAGGCCGGTGACGGACGTCCGCGACAGGCGGCGTCGCCGCCGCGAGGGTGCCAGTTCGTTGGCGATCGAGCGTTCCAGCTCGTCTCCGACACGGTCGAGCTCGGGGGGCAGGTGCGTGGTCATGACGGAGCCCTTCCTGACATGAGATGGGTGAGTTTCGAGCGCATCGTGGCCAGGCCGCGCGAGACCCGAATGCGTGCGGCTACGGGCGTGCAGCCGAGATCCTGCGCCACCTGGTGGTATCCCTGGTCTCGCAGGACGCGCAGTTCGACTGCACGACGCTGCATTGCGGGAAGCGCTTCGAGGGCCTGCGCCAGGTCCTCGTCCATCCCGTCTATCCACTGTTGGGACGGTTCGACAGCCGAGCGCGCGGTCGTGATCCTTAGCCGCTCGCTCGCCTCGGCGACCAGCCGGCGCTCTCGCACGGACCTCAGCAGCAGGTTGCGGGCGATGCCGAACAGCCAGGGTCCGGTCGAGCCGTCGTGCCGATCCTCGAACGTGGCCCGTGACTGCCAGGCCTGGGCGAAGGTTTCGGCGGTGAGGTCCAGCGCCGCCTCGGCGCCCGCGACCCGGCGCAGGTGATAGCCGTGGATCGCTGTCGCGTAACGCTCGTAGAGTTCCCGGAACGCCGCTGGATCGCGGTTCGCCGCGCTGAGAAGGTCCGCGTCGGACCTCACCAGAGCCCACCACCCGGTGTCGATGCCGGTTGCGTCGTCACGCGTCACCTCCACTGGTCCACCGGGTCGTCTCCCGGACAGCTTGTCGTACCCGTACATGCCACGACGGGTCCCGGATGTTTCACGAACCAGGAAGATTGGCAGCGCTAACACCCGGACCAGAACGGCGATGCGGGAACGCGCAGACCGCGCGGCAGCCGGACCGCGACAACCGACGGTCATCGGCGAGGGCGCCCTATATCGCCTTCTCGTAGAAAAGGCTCAGCTCGATGGCACACGCCGGCAACTCCGCATACGGCCCGAAGGGCTCCCGGCGGCGGAAGCCGGCGCCCTCGTAGAACCGCAGGGCCTCCCGCTGATGCACCCCGGTCTCGAGCCGCAGGAGTGTCTTGCCAGCGGCCCGTGCCTCGGACTCGAGCCGCCCCAGCACGGCCTTGGCCACGCCGCGACCGCGGACCGACGGGCTCGAGTACATCCGCTTGAGCTCGGCATACCCGTCGAAGCAGGCGACTCCGCCGCACGCCACCGCCGCGTCGCCCAGCCGGGCCACGAAGAACCGGACGTCCGGCTGGAAGAGGTCGTCGACCGCCAACGCGAACTGCTGGTCTGCTGCGTAGAGCCCAGCGAGCGCGGCGTCGAGTTCGGCCAGCAGAGCGCGCACCTCCGGCGTCGGCGCGTGCACCTGTGCCAGGACCACGTCCGCCGCGGTCCGGCCGGAGTGGCTCACACCTGGATGCGGCGTTCGACGGCAGAGACGATCTCGGCGACCGCGTCGTCGATCGGGACGCCGTTCTTCTGCTCGCCGCCGCGGTAGCGAAACGACACAGCACCTGCCTCGATGTCCCTGTCACCTGCGATCAACAGGTAGGGAACCTTGTGCGTCTGCGCCGTCCGGATCTTCTTCTGCATGCGGTCGTCGGAGCGGTCGACCTCGGCCCGGATCCCCTGCCTGGCAAGCCTCTCCGCCACCTCGACCAGGTAGTCCTCGTGCCGTTCCGCGATCGGGATGAGCACCACCTGCACCGGCGCCAGCCAGGGTGGGAACGCACCCGCGTAGTGCTCCAGCAGGATGCCGAAGAACCGTTCCTCGGAGCCGAACAGTGCGCGGTGGATCATGTACGGCCGCTGCCGAGTGCCATCGGCGGCTTGGTACTCGATGTCGAATCGGCCCGGCAGCTGGAAGTCGACCTGCAACGTCGACAACTGCCAACGTCGCCCGATCGCGTCCTTGACGTGGATGTCGATCTTCGGAGCGTAGAAGGCACCCTCGCCCTCGGCGACGTGGTAGGCCAGGCCGGCGATCTTGAGCGCCTCCTCCAGCGCGGCCTCGGCGGCGTTCCACTCCTCGATCTCGCCGACGAACTTCTCCGGCCGCGTCGACAGCTCCGCGGTGAAGTCCTCCAGGCCGTAGTCACGAAGCAGGCCGAGCACGAACCCCAGCAGCGAGGCGAGCTCGTCCTGCAGCTGGTCTGGCGTACAGAAGATGTGCGCGTCGTCCTGTGTGAAGCCGCGGGCCCGAGTGAGCCCGTGCACGACACCGGACTTCTCATAGCGGTAGACCGTGCCGAACTCGAACATGCGCAAGGGAAGTTCGCGGTATGAGCGGCCCCGGGAGCGGTAGATCATCACGTGCATGGGGCAGTTCATCGGCTTGAGGTAGTAGGTCTGGCCGTCGTCCTCCATCGGGGCGTACATCCCGTCGGCGTACCACTCCAGGTGGCCCGACGTCTGGAACAGCGCTTCCTTGGCGATGTGCGGGGTGTAGACGAACTCGTAGCCCGACTCCTCGTGCCGGCGCCGGGAGTATTCCTCCATCACCCGCCGGATGGTCCCGCCCTTCGGATGCCAGACGGCCAGGCCCGACCCGATCTCGTCGGGGAACGTGAACAGGTCCAGCTCGACCCCGAGCCGCCGGTGGTCTCGGCGCTCGGCCTCCTCGAGCATCGTGAGGTGCGCCTTGAGGGCGTCCTTGGACTCCCAGGCGGTGCCGTAGATCCGTTGCAGCTGGGGGTTGTGCTCGTCGCCGCGCCAGTAGGCCGCGGCCATCCGCATCAGCTTGAACGCCGGGATGTGCCGGGTGGTCGGCAGGTGCGGACCGCGACACAGGTCCTTCCATGCCAGCTCGTCGCCGCGCAGGTTGTCGTAGATCGTCAGCTCGCCGCCGCCCACCTCGACACTCGCGTCCTCGGCGGCCCCGCCGGCGCTTCCCTTCAGACCGATCAGCTCGAGCTTGTACGGTTCGTCTGCGAGCTCGGCCCTGGCCTCGTCGTCGGAGACCGCACGCCGGGAGAATCGCTGACGTTCCTTGACGATCCGCCGCATCCGCGTCTCGATGCGTTCGAGGTCGTCGGGCGTGAAGGGCACGGTGACGTCGAAGTCGTAGTAGAAGCCGTTCTCGATCGGCGGGCCGATGCCGAGCTTCGCCTCGGGGAACAGCTCCTGCACGGCCTGCGCCATCACGTGCGCGGTCGAGTGCCGCAGGATCGCCCGGCCATCCTCGGAGTCGATCGCGATCGGCTCGACCTCATCACCCTCGACCAGCACCCGGGCGAGGTCACGCAGCTCACCGTTGACGCGGGCGGCGATCACATCGCGCTCGGTGTCGAAGAGGGCCGCGGCCGTCGTGCCCGTCGTCACCTCACGCTCGGCACGCTCGCCGGTGCGCAGGACGGTGACACGCAGATCGGACACGACATGCTCCTCTTGTGCTGGTGTGGGCGACCGGGACGGGGCCCGGCCGCGATCGGCCTGACCGCCTGATCGTAGCGAGCGGGTCAGATGCCTTTCCGGAAGACGCCCCTGGACGACCTGCTCCGAGCTGCCGGCCGGCTCCTGCGCTGGTGCTTCCAGCCGGGCTGGCGGTGGCGCAGCACGTAGATGGCGGCGACCGCGACCAGCCAGAACGCTCCCAGCAGCCGGAGCGACTCCATGCTGGGGACAAAGGTGAGCAGCATCGCGGCAGCGAACGGCACGGCATAGAACCGGAGGTTGCCGCTGCGGGTCCAGACCGGCTTGCGGGCCTGGGTCAGCAGGTCGCGGAGATCCTCGACGTACATCTTGACCTCCCAGTCCGACAACCGCAGCCGGCGGATCCGGCGCAGATGGTTCCGGACCAGGACGAGCTGGCGGCGGGAAAGGATCATCGGCGTGGTGCGCCGGCGGGAGTCGCCCACCTCGCCGAGGCCGGCCAGCGCCGAGTCGTAGAGGGCAGTTGCCAACGCCACCTTGACGTCGGCCTCATCGGGATGGTCGGCGACGAGCCGGTCGAGGATCGCCAACCCTTCCTTCGTCCGGCCGGCTCCGATGTGGGCCGCGCCGAGCCCCAGCAGCGCGCGGGCCTCGCCCGGTGAGCGCTCGCGTACGTACTCGAACTCGACCTGGGCGAGACGCCACCGTCCCTGGTCGAGGAATTCCTCTCCGCGCTCCAGATGCGCGCCCAGATCGGCGTTGGAGTGGGAACCGGCACCGCTGCCCGTGTCTGGGCTCGCTTCGCCTCCCGCGCGGCTGGACGCGGACAGCAGGTCGTCGTAGGACCGGCGGGCCGACGAGTCGAGGAGGGTCTGCTCGGCGGTGTCGATCTCACGTACCCGGCGCTCGGCGAGCGTACGACGGTCCGGGTCCGGGCTGGACTGGCGACGCACCCAGACCCGCCGCTGCCGGGTGATCGCCGCACGGATCTCCTCCGCGGTGGCGTCCGGTTCGACGTCGAGCAACTCGTAGTAGGTGTCCGCCATGACCGCAACTCAGCCGATGTCGAGCAGCCGCACCCGGTCGGCCGCCGCCACCACGTCGGCCTCGGCCATCGTGGCGACGTTCGCGACCTGGAAGGTGCCGATCTTGCGTCCGGACGTCTTGTCGTGGATCTCGATGTACACGGTCTGGTCGACGTCGTAGGCGTAGACGACCTCGAAAGGCGCGCCGGCGGGATAGGGCGGGATGGGGAACGTCTGTTCCCCGATCGCGCGGACGTACGCGGGATCGTCGTCGTCCCCCTGCGTCACCTCGACTCTGAGCCTGGTCTGGTTCTGCTGGATGGTCTCGAACACCTGGCTGCTGCGGGCGGGGATCTTGGTGTTGGCCGAAATGATGACGACGTTCTCCACGTCGTCATCGGACCGACCCCCGCGGCGCACGGCGATGGCGCCGAGGCCCTGCGAGGTGACATCGTGGATGCGCGGCCTGGCCACGCTGGAGGCGAGCACCGGCAGGGGAACCGGGAGATGCCGGTCGCCCGCACTCTCGATGTCGACCAGGTGTGCCTGCACCGCGGCACCGAGGGTGACCACCTCGTCGGGGTTCACACCGTGTTCGGGTGCCTTCCCGCTGGCAGACCGGAGCATGCGCGTCACCATCGGCATCCGCGTCGACCCACCGGCCAGCAGGATGTGGTCGATCCCCGCCCAGTCCAGGCCGGCGTCGTCGACCACCATCTCGGCGACGTCGCGGGTCCTGCTCAGCAGGCTGGAGGTCACCGCCTCGAACTCGTCCCGCCTCACCATGACCGTCCTCGACATCCCTCCACCGGCCAGCACGACCCTCGCCTGCTCGACAGTTGTCAGGCTGCGCTTCGCGATCTCGGCCTTGTCCCGCAGGTCGGTCTCGCCCTGCGGGTCGTCGAGCAGCGACGGACCACCCGCGGCGACGAACCGCTCGTCCAGCAGGCGCATGAGCAGGTTGTCGTAGTCGAAACCGCCGAGGTTGCGGTCGCCGTGGGTCGCGAGGACGTCGAACTCGCCACCGGAGATGGCGAGCACCGTGACGTCGAACGTGCCACCGCCCAGGTCGTAGACCAGCACCGTGCCCGCTGCCGTCGTGTCGATGCCGTAGGCGAGTGCCGCCGCCGTCGGTTCGTTCAGAACGCGACGAACCAGCAGGCCGGCGATCCGACCGGCGTCCATCGTCGCGCGCCGAGGGGCGTCGTCGAAGTACGCGGGAACGGTGATGACCGCATCCGTCACCTCGGCGTCGAGGCTGAGCTCGGCATCTTCCTTGAGCCGCTTGAGGATGAGCGCGGATATCTCCTCGGGCCGGTAGACCGTGCCGCCCGACGTCTCGAACTTCCAGGTCGGGTCACCCATCGACCGTTTCACGAACTGCACGACGTCCAGCGGGGCGCTCGTCGCCGAACGCTTCGCCATCGCACCGACGATCGGGACCTCGCCGGAGAACAGCACGACCGACGGAGTCAGGCGGTCGCCGTCACGGTTGACGAGTAGCTCCGGCTTGCCCTGCCGGTTGACCCATGCCGCCGCCGAGTAGGTCGTGCCGAGGTCGATCCCGATGGTGAGGCCCACGTGTCCCGCCCTTCGTGCACCCAGGTGTGAACCGGCTGCTCGCAACGCCGACCGACACAACGTAGCCGACACGCGGCCCGCCCACTCCTTCGCCGCACTGCCTGCTTCGGAGTGGTCCGGGGGGTCAACGTGGGCGGAACGGGCGGCAGAAACGCGCGGAGGTCCTGGCTGAACAGGTCGGGCTCTTCCATGGCGGCGAAGTGACCGCCGCGGTCGAGCTCCGACCAGTAGACGATGTGGTTGTCACGCTCGGCGATCCTGCGGACCGGCCGGGCGAGGTCGCGGGTGTCAGGCTGTCTTGACGCGCGATCCGCCGATGTGCCACCTCACGATCGGCGAAGGTGTCGCCGATCGAGGTCTGGCATCCGGCCGGTCGTCCCCCGCGCGGCGGGCCGGGCGCCGGGGTCGGGAAAGGCGATGGTCAGCAGACTGACCAGGCCCGCGAAGAGGTCCACGTCGCCCAACGGGGTGGTCGACATCGTCAGCTGCCGGCGTCCGTCGGCGGTGCTCACGCTGACTGTGTCGTACCCGAAGAAGTAGCCAGTGTGACCCCACAGCTCCTGGATCCCCGGCAGGCGTAGCCGGAGCAGACCGAGGCCGTACTGAACCTCGTCCGAGATCGGGAAGCCGTCCTTCATCTGGGCACGTTGATCGGACGGAAGCAGCCGACCGCCCACCAGCGCACCGAAGAACCGGTTGAGGTCCGTGGCCGTGGAGACGAGTTCGCCGGCCGGGCCGGCGATCGACGGGTTGAAGACGGTGCTGTCGGCCGCCCGGCCGGTCTGGTCGTCTGTCAGGTAGCCGTGCGAATGGGGACCGCGGATGCGTGTCCTGGTGCCGGGCATCACGGTGTGCCGCAGCTTCAGCGGCCGCTGGATGCGGTGGAACACCTCGGTGCCGTAGCCATGTCCGGTGACTCGTCTGATCAGGAGCCCGAGCAGGCTGTAGTTGGTGTTCGCGTACGACCAGTCGGTGCCCGGCTCGAACAGCAACGGGCTGCCCTCGACAAGTGCCAGCAGCTCGCGCGGACTCCAGCAGCGGAAGCGCTGGCGTAGCACGTCCGCGGTGGTGGGATACAGCTCGTAGAACCGCTCCATGTACTCGCTCACCCCGCTGGTGTGCTGCAGCAGGTGCCGGATTGTGATGCGGTCGCCGTCTGGGAGCACTCCGGGCAGCCAGCGTGACAGCACATCGTCCAGACGCATCCTTCGCTCGGCGACGAGCTGGAGTACGACGGTGGCGATGAAGGTCTTCGTCACGCTCCCCGCTCGGAACCGTCCATGGGCTGGCACCGGCCGGGAGGTGCCCAGCTCGGCCACTCCGGCCGTGCCTCGCCAGACTCGGCCGGGGCTCTGCAGCTCCGCCCGGACGCTGACAGCGCCGTCTGCCACCATCTGGTCCAGGACCCGCTGGATCGCATCACCTGTCGCTCCGCCGTCGGACCGGTGCCTGTGTGGAGCGGCAGACGGCGTCTTACCAGCCGCGGCTGTTCCGGTGGTGCCGGCCGCGCCCGAGGTGATGGACAACGCGGCGGCGGCACCGGCCTGTAGCAAGGTTCGGCGCGTGGTTGACAAGGCTCCTCCTGAAAGGGAAGTGCTGACGGCTTCGGCTCGTCACCCAAGTGGCCAGGGACGGGATCCATGCATCCTGCGGGTCACACCCATCCAGAACGGAGTCCGTCCATGATCAGGTTCTCGGCGGTCCAACCTCACTCCGAACGAGCGCCGACTGCGGCGTATGCGAGAACTCCGGCCACAGCCAGGGCCACGGCGGTCACCACGGCCGGTGTCGACTCGGCGGGCTGGACTACCCAGGTGAGCACCTGCTCGTAGGTGCGCGTCACGGGTGGCGGCCACAGACGCGCGAGCACTGTCCACGACAGCAGCGTCCAGGTCACCGGGGCGATCCAGGCCCGGCTGGCTCCGAGGGCTACCGCACCGAACCCGAGGAGCCCACTCAGGCCGGCGGCGTTGCGCACGACCTGACCGCCGTCGCCGAGACGGTGCCCCGTCAACGTGGACGCCATGACGAGGACGGCGACGGCCGCCCCGGCGACGAGAAGGTGCGCCGCGCGGCGCCGGGGCCAGGCGATCGCCGCCGTGCGGTCGATGTCGGCGTCGGCACCGGCCAGTCCGGGGCTCGCCGCGACGACGCCCACCAGCACGGCCATGAGCGCTGGAAAGGCAGTAGAGCCGTCGACCAGGACGTTGAGGGACCACCCGCCCGCCACACCGCCGACAGCCACGATCAGCGATGCGGGCATGTGTCGCGACCGGAGGTACAGCACCGTTGGTCTCATCGGCCGGGTTCACTGCCGATGAGGATCTCCAGCCGGTCGCGCCGGTCGCAGGCGAGTTCGGCCGCCCTCAGCTCGGCGACACGGGCCCGCTGCTCCTCGGCAGGCAGCTCCCGCAGCGTCGCCAGCGCGGCCCCGGTGACACTCGGCTCGGGTAGCCACCACCACATGTCCGACAGGCCCCGCGGCTCCTCGCCCAGGAGCCAGGCTGCGGCGACGACCCGGGCTGTTTCGTGGCGTTGCCGTTCGGGCGTCTGCCAGGGCGACGCGTTCCCACACGGCAAGGTGCCGGCACCAAGGAGGAGGTTCCACAGCAGGTCGCGGTCGGACACGGCGACCCGGCCCATGCTGTCGTTCCAGCCGACGGTGTACAGGTCCGCGTGGAGGACGTCGGCCGTGGGTGCCGGCGGGTTCCATCCGGTCGCGGGATCCTGGATCACCTCCACCACCGACGTGGGCGCCTGCGGCAGCTTGGCCGCCAGCACCTCCAGCGCCTCGCGGGCAGGGCCCCGCATCCCCTCGAGTGAGAGGTGATGCACCCGAATCACGCAGACCCGCGGCTTGTCGGGCGTACACACTGGGGCGGTCGCGTCGCTGTCCACCTTGTACGTGTCGGCGGGCTGGCGCGGCAGCACAGGCAGGACGGCGGCCAGTCCGAGGACGACGGGAAGCACGGCGACCAGACGGCGGGGGCCCCTCGCCACGAGGAGGAACAGTGCGGCTACCGCCAGGGAGAGGGCCCACAGTCCCTGCGCGAAGTGTGTCGTCGCGGTGTAGGCGCCGAGGTATCCCAGACCCGACGGCAGCGTGGGCAGGAGCAGCATGGTGGGCGGTTGCGAGCCACCCTCGTCGACGAGGACCTCCGGTGCGAGCATGCCCGCGAAGCCCGCGACGACCACGAGCGGTGGTGTGAGAACCGACGGAACCATGCGGCCGATCGCCTGCCCCGACCACACGGCCACGACCAGGAAGAGCGACGTCACCACCACCGTGGGCAGCGCCGGAACGGCGAGGTACGCGTCGTAGGCAGCGGCCTGGCCGACGAAACCGGCGAACACCGCCCAGCAACCGGCGACGACGCCCAGTGCTACCGCCACCGCCGTCGGGAGCATCCGTTGCCACGGCGGACGCGCGGTGGTCGAGAGCAGCTCCTCCATGCCGGAACGACGGTCGCGCCGGGACTGCCACCCCCCGATACCCAGCGCCAGCGGCACGGACAGCGACAACAGCTGCCGCTGGTCACCCGCGAGGACCATCAGTCCGCGCCCCACCTCGCCGGGAGCGAACACGACGAGTGGGAGCGAGATGAGCGCGGCCCACGCGGCGGCCGAGCGGCGTAGCTCGAGGCGCAGGATACGGCGCGTCATCGCACACCCCGGCCGGACTTCTCCCGGTGCCGGCGCAGGATCACCGCATAGCCGCGTTCGGCCGGACTGTCGGTGGGTTCGCCGCCGGTGGCCGACTCAGCACCGCCGGCCGCTGGCGTCCCGCCCCCAGAGTCCTGGTCCTCCGCTCCGACGGACAACACCTCCGGTTCCGCACCCGCTTCCTCCGGCAGGTGCCTGGCGAGCACCGCCGCTCCCACGCCGGCGACCACGAGGTCCTGTGGTGTGCCCTGGAAGACCAGCCGGCCCTCGTCGAGGAGCAGGACTTCGGTGCAGGCAGCGACCACGTCCTCCACCAGGTGCGTGGAGACCACGACGCAGGTGTCCGCCGAGAGATCACGCAACAGGGCCCGGAACTCCATCCGCTGGTCGGGGTCGAGGCCAGCCGTGGGCTCGTCCAGCAGCAGGATCCGAGGATCGTTCACCAGCGCCTGGGCGATCCCGGCTCGGCGCTGCATGCCGCCGGAGAGCGTCTTCATCTTGTGGTCGGCACGGTCGGCCAGTCCGACCCGCTCGATGGCGCGCTGGACGGCGCCAGGCACCTCCCGCGTCGGCATCTCCTTGAGCCACGCGAGGTACTCGACGAACTCGCGCACCGTGAATCGCCGGTAGAAGCCGAACTCCTGAGGCAGGTAGCCGATCTGGCGCCGCAGTAGCCGCAGGTCGCCCGCGCCCGTCACGGGTTCACCCAGCAGGGTGAGGTTTCCTGCCACCGGTCGCAGCACTGTCGCAAGAGCACGTACCAGCGTCGTCTTGCCCGCTCCGTTGGGTCCGAGCAGGCCGTGCACGCCGTTGCCGAGGGCGACGTCCAGTCCGTCGACGGCCAGCCGGCGTCCCGCTCGTACGCGCAGTCGCTCCGCGTGGACCGACCAGGCGTACATCGACGGGGACGTCTCCTCGGCACTCACCGCACGTGGCATCGTGCGCCCACCACCTCTTCGTCGTCGACGTCGCCTCCGGTCGTCCCGGTGTCGTTCATCCTCGTGTCGGTCATCGTCGTATCGCGCGGCCTCGTGTCATCTGGAGCTCGGCAGGCAGGTATAGGTTCGCCGCCGTACCACGAGGACCGTCACCACCAGCACGAGCGCCGCGACCCAGGCGGGAAGGCTCCCCGTGGCCAGCAGGCCCGGGGGACGCGCCACGACCAGGCTCGGCGTGACCACGCCGGCGATCCACAGCAGTGCCAGACCGGTCGCAGCCCGATGCAGCCCCACGCGCTCGCCCAGCGCCAAGGCGCCAGCCGTGAACGCCAGGCACGGCAGGAGCCAGCGCGCAGGTGACATGCCCACCAGTGCGCCCGCGACCGCAAGGAGCGGGACGACGACCGCGAGGACGGCGAGGGAACGTCTGAGCACCAGGTCGAGGCCGGCCCGTGGGCTGGACACCACGAGCTCGTGTGCGGGATCCGCGCCGCGCGACCAGACGGCCGCCACGCCCACGAGCGGAGCGACCGGCGCCACCAACAGGACCAATGAGGGCAGGCGTCCCGAACCCGCGTCGTCGACGAGGTCGAGTACGAGTGCCACTGCTACCACCAGGACTGTCATGCCGAGGCGCTGCAGCATGGCCGGCGCGGCCCACCACATCCCGCGTGGCAGGCGGTTCCACAGATGCGGTCGTGCCGGCATCCGCGGGCTGCGGTCGACCTCCGCCGCGAGGTCGTCGCGTACCCGGTCCAGCAACGCCTCGGTGGCAGGGCTGCAGTGGCCCACGGCGTCGCGGAGCCGGTCGCGGCACCGCGCGCAGTTCTCCAGGTGGGCTTCGACCACCCACCAGGCGCCGGACGGCCCGGACCCCGTGTCCCCGCTGGTGTAGCGGCCCAGCAGCTCCGTCGGAATGTGGCCGCTTTCTCCCGTCGGCGAGGCCGCATGACTGTTCATGAGAGCACCTCCCCCAGCGTGTCCTTCGGGGCTTGCTTCTGTGCCTGCTGAATGGCCGACCGCAGAGCGATCCGTGCCCGGCGGGCCCTGGTCTTCACGGTCCCTTCCGGCAGGCCGAGGAGAGCCGCTGTCTCGCGTACGGTCAGGCCGTCGAGGACGGTCGCCCGCAACACCTGCTGCAGTTCCGGCGCGAGCCGGTGGAGGGCGTCCCCGATGGCGTCACCGACAAAGGTCTGGAGTACCTCGTCCTCGGCCGCCGGCGCATTCCGCACCTCCAGGGCCGCCGCCGGTGGCTGCGCGCTCCGTGCCCGCCGACGGAACGCGTCCACCAGCCGTCGGGCGGCGATGGTCCACAACCAGCCGGTTGCGCTTCCGCCCAGGCCTGACCCGGGGCCGGTGAACGCCGCCGCCGCCCGCCACACCGCGAGGTAGGTCTCCTGCATCACCTCGGCGACCACGTCGTCGTCCGCGCAGCGGCGGCGCAGGCGAACCGCGAGCCAGGGTGCGGTGCGTCGGTACAGCTCCTCGAAGGCCGCCCGATCGCCGTGGGCGATCAGCCTGACGAGCTGTTCCTCGTCCGCCTGCCCCACACCGTCCACCTGCCTCACACCTCGCCAGACGACGGCAGTCACCGCCCAGGTTCTCACTGGAGTGTGCCGTGCGTCACACCACAGTCTCGCGGCCGTGAGGCAGGCGCTCGCTCAGGCGCCGTAGCGGTCGGCCAAGGCCCTGAACGCGGCCTTGGGTTCCCAGGGCATCCCGGCGTACGTGTCTCCGGTGCCCTCCTCGAGCACCTTGACGACCCCGTAGCTGGCCATGTCGAAGTCGTCGCGGGAGCCGGGGATGTGAGGCAGGTCGTAGCGCGCGAAGGTGTTCACGAAGGCCGACTCGACGGCTTCTTCCTCGAGGATGTCCAACAGCTCCCGCAGACAGGCCGCCTGCTCGTCCTCGTCGCGTACGAGCTCACCCTTCAACCCGACCGGGCGGCCGTCCGCGCCCCATTCGACGACCATGTCGCCGTGGGCACCCTTGTCGGCCGCCCCGCGGTAGGTGGTGCAGCCGAACTCGGTGATCGCGACCGGCTTGCCCAGTGCGGTGAGCGCGCGGAGGCCGTCGCGGTATCGGTCGGCGATCTCCACCGACCGGTAGCCGGCGTCGGACGACACGACGTCGAACGGCGTCCAGTCGACCCGTTCGAACGGCATGGACGCATAGCTGACCATTCCGCCGAACCGCGCAC
The DNA here is from genome assembly GCA_963720325.1 of uncultured Actinomycetota bacterium. Classification (GTDB taxonomy): domain Bacteria; phylum Actinomycetota; class Actinomycetes; order Propionibacteriales; family Actinopolymorphaceae; genus Thermasporomyces. The sequence goes on from CAVRFE010000007.1 coordinate 1,077,799, forward strand.
GGACCACCTCGACTGCCTGGCCGAGGAAGTCGTTGACCGGTCCCGGCACCGCCGGCAGCACCTCGCGCAGACGATGGGGCTGGGACAGCAGGGCGAAGCGGTCTCCTATGCTCTCGCCGGGCAGGAAACCGATAGTGGTCAGGGCCAGCTCGGAGCCGGTGAGCAGGACGAGGTCGGCGCCCCCGCGACGGAGCCGCTCGGCCCGCTCAGCGCAGTCGGACAGCAGGTCGAGCAGCTCGCTCCGGGTCAGGTCGCAGGTGAACGGCGACATCCACACCTCCAGGCCGGCCTCGGCTCCGTGGACGGCGGCGAGTTCCAGTCGGTCCAGATCGCCGCCGGTAACGCGTACGGCCGTGCAGTGCAGGTCGTCGTGGATGATCCGCAGCTCCCGCTTGACGAGGTCGGGGTCGAAGGACGGTCTGGTGCTCGCGCCCGCGTTGAGGAAGCCGGTGTCGTAGGTGATGCCCTTGCCACGCATGCGTTGGTGCCTCTCGGTCGTCTGATCGGCGCACCGCGTCTGTAAGGTACCGCCCGTACCCTAATGCACGATCATCGTCAGCCGGAAACCTGGTGGAGTAAGGTACGGCCGGTACTCAGAGACGGGAGAGCCGATGCCCGAGGGCCGGTCCGCGACGGCGCGGCCCGCTACGGTCAGGCGGCGCGGCGCCGCTCTGGAAGAGGCGATCCTGGCCGCCGCGGTCGATGAACTGGTCGACGTCGGATACGCCGGACTGACCATGGATCGGGTCGCCCGACGTGCGGGTACCAACAAGAACGCGATATACCGGCGCTGGCCGAACCGGGCGGCGCTGGGTGTGGCTGCGTACCGCAAACTCGCCGTCGCCGATCTCCCGCTCCCCGACACCGGTCAGCTGCGCGACGACGTGCTGGAGCTGTTGCGTCGCGCCAACCACCTCTTGTCCTCACCGGCGGGCGACGTACTTCGCGGCCTGCTGTCGAGTGGCGGTGACGACCCGCAGCTGCTCACGCTGCTACGCGAAGGAGCGAGCGACGGCGGTTCGAGCATGTGGTTGACCGTCCTGGGGAGAGCCGTCGCCCGAGGGGAGTCTCCGCCGGAATCGCTCCACCCGCGGGTCGCCACCGTCGCCATCGTGCTGCTGCGCAACGAGTTCATCACCAGTGGCACACCAACTGTGCCTGACAGCGTGCTGGTCGAGATCGTCGACGAGGTCTACCTGCCACTGGTCCGCGGACGCGGCCCGGTGCCTTCGTGATCGCCGCGCCGAGCGGGTAGCCGACAGCGGAATGCCAAAGGCCCCTTCCCGAGGAACGGAAAAGGGCCTGGCGCAACGGTGGGCGATACTGGGATCGAACCAGTGACCCCTTCGGTGTGAACGAAGTGCTCTCCCGCTGAGCTAATCGCCCAAGTCGGATGCCTGAACGGCCTAGCAAACCCTAGCGCATGCTCACCGCGAGGATCGCAGCCAGTCGACCGTCGCCAGCAGCGGCTGCGGCCAACCGAACTGGACGACCCACCACCATCCCGCGGCGGCGAGAACCACGACGACCGCGAGGGCGATCAGGAGGTTGCGCTTGCGGACGCGCGGGTCCAGTGCCTTGGCGCTGGCCTCCTCCGCCTTGCGGCGCGCCCAATGAAGGACCCGCTGCGCCCACGAGAACTCCGTGGACAAAATGGCCAGCCCGAGAATGACCGTGAGCCAACCAGGACCGGGCGCCACGAACATCACCAGACCGGCAACGACGAAAACTGTCCCCACGACGAAAACGACGACACGCCACGTCGTGTCGAGCGTGCGGTTGCGGCGGATGCGTCGACGCGCGCGGTGGTGCCATTTGCGCCGAGGCGCGTCATTGTCTGGGGGTCGGGTCTCCACGTCGGGCCCTCGATCGTCGTGCACAAGCCCTCCTGGGTCCCCCCGGACCATACCGGGTGCGATACGGTCGCCCACACCGGAACGGTGGCAAACCATCAGCCGACGTTTCGCCGAGGGTACCCCGTCCACTCAGCTCAAACCGCGGTCCAAATCCCGGATCTTGTCTCGGATATCGAGACAACCCAAGGTGCGAATCGGCCAGACCGGGACGCACTTACCCTCCGGGTTTGAGGGTTGGCCCAAGGTAGGAGCAGACTCTCGCGCTATGGCCCTACCGCCGGTCCCGCACCACCCACGGAAAGGCCCCCGCCCCCCGATGGATGCACTCCCCGCCACGGTGACTCACGCCCTGCCGCTTCGACTGATCGACGGTACGGGCGCAGCACTGAACCTGACCGCTGAGCTGAGATACGACGCGGCAGACCCGTATGCGGTCGATGCCGTCTTTCATACCGGCGAGCCCCGCGGGGTGCGCTGGGTCTTCGCTCGCGAACTCCTGTCCGAAGGTCTGTTCCGACCCAGCGGCGACGGTGACGTGCATGTGTCGCCGCTCGTCGATGAGAATGGGCGGGCCATTGTGCTCATCGAGCTTCGCTCGCCTGACGGAGAGGCGGTGCTCCACGCGCCGGCGGAAGGACTCGCTGCCTTCCTCCAAAGCACGTACGCGATCGTCGCTCCAGGCGGCGAGAGCGGCCATGTGGACCTCGACGTCCTCGTCGAGGAGCTCCGCCGTAGCTCGGGCACGCTCTAGGAGACCGGGGTCGGCCCCGGTCAGGGGTCGACCAACTCCGCTGCGCGCTGCGCGAACATGCGCATCGCCTCGGCGGTGACCTTTCCTGGCGCGTCCAGAACACGTTCGTCGACCGCGTGCACCGCCTGCACGTCGCGCGTGGTCGACGTCAGGAAGATCTCCTCGGCGTCTGTGAGCACGCTCATCGGCAGGTCCTTCTCCGCTGCTCCACACCACTCGAGCACCAGGGCGCGGGTCACCCCGGCGAGGCAACCCGCGGACAGCGGCGGCGTCCAGATCTGTCCGTCTATCACCACGAACACGTTCGATCCCGTACCTTCGCACAGATTGCCCGCGATGTTGGCGAACAGGGCTTCCGACCCGCCTCGCTCGCGGGCGTAGGCCAGTGCCATCACATTCTCGGCGTACGACGTCGTCTTGAGCCCGGTCAGCGCGCCACGCTCGTTGCGGAGCCAGGGGACGACGACGGCTGCGGTCGAGGCTTGTCGCGGCGCGAAGCCGGTCAGACCGACAACAACGGTCAAGGGTTGGTCGCCGCGCTCCGAACCCATCGGGCCGGGTCCTGCGGTCAACGTGATCCGCAGCCGCCCCAACGGTCCGTCCCAACCGTCGAGCACGTCGGCCACCCCTCGGCCCACCTCGTCGAGATCAGGCTTCGCCAGGCCGAGCCCGTGTGCCGACCTCGCCAACCGTTGCAGGTGGCGAGTGAGTGCGAATGGCGTTCCGTCGACGACCTTGACCGTCTCGAAGACACCGTCGCCCACGGTCAGTCCGTGGTCGAGCGGGCTGATCGCCGGCGCGTTGGGATCGCGAACGAGTTGGCCGTTGACCCACAGCCGCATGACGACTCCTTCATGTGATGGCCGTGCCGGGATCGAATCCCGCCACGCAATAGTCGCTGTTTGTTGTCACTGCCTATTCGGGGTGATTGTCGTACCACATTCTATTGCCAGTACTAATTCATGAATTGTTGGACTAGGTCGGACCAACAATTTCATTGCGGCTAATTTCACTCAATGCGACGTACCAAGTACCTGATGATTTCAACCGTACTTGCCCTGGTTTCCTCCGCAGCTTTGTCATGCGGTAATGGACGGTCGGCGTACACCGAACCTACGCCTGCGGCGCCAGCGACCGGCGCGGCGACGTCCAAGCATGATCAGTCGAGACCCGATCGGTCGGGGCCCGATCAGTCCGGGCCCGATCAGTCTGGGCCCGCTCAGTCTGGGCCGGCGACCTCCGGGTCCCCCACTTCCCCGGCGGTGCGCCCCGCGCCGGAGCGCACGTTGGCCGAGACGGAGGCGGAAGATGCCGTTCGACCGATCACGCTGGCCTTTGCCGGAGACATCCAGTTCGAAGGACAGATCCGGCCCCGACTGGATCACCCGGAGTCGGCACTTGCCCCCATCCGGAAGGAACTCTCGGCGGCCGACATCACCATCGCCAACCTGGAGACAGCGATCACCACCCGTGGCCGGGCGGAGGACAAGAGATACACGTTCCGGGCGGCACCCACAGCGTTCGACGCACTCGCCACCGCGGGCGTGGACGTCGTCAGCATGGCCAACAACCATGGCGTCGACTTCGGGCCGCAGGGCCTTGCCGACACCCTCGCCGCCATCCCGAAGGCCCCTCTCGCGGTCGTGGGCATCGGCGCCGACGCAGACCAGGCGTTCGCACCCCACGTCGAAACGGTCCGGGGTACGAAGGTCGCGGTGATCGGTGCGACCGCGTTCAACGACCCGACGGCACGGAACTTCCCAGCCGGTGCCGACCGGGCCGGCGTCGCGGTCGCCCTCGAGCCGACCCGGCTGCTCGCGGAGGTACGGGACGCCCGAACGGCCGCCGACGTGGTGGTCGTCTACCTGCATTGGGGAACTGAGCAGCAGCAATGTCCGACCAGTGACCAGCGAAAGCTCGCCCGCAAACTCGCCGACGCCGGTGCCGACGTCGTGCTGGGCAGCCACGCCCATGTCCTGCTCGGCGCCGGACTCCTCGACCAGACATTCGTCGGCTACGGCCTGGGCAACTTCGTCTGGCGGAACCGCCACTCGGTCGCCGAGACTACGACCGGTGTCCTGACACTCACCCTCGCGGGACGCACAGTGGCAGGGTCGGACTGGGCGCCGGCGACAGTCGGCGCGAATGGTCTGCCGCACTTCGCGACGGGTGACCAGGCGGATGAGATGCGAGGCGACTTCGCGCGACTCCGCTCGTGTACGGATCTGTCCGCCGTTCCCGATCAGCCGCGGTGATGTCCGGTCGACCTGGCACTGCGGGACAATTCCAGCTTGCCCGGACTGAACCAGGTCAGTGAGCGTAGCCACCTAGCGTTCTTCTCATGCGACTCGTGCGGGACTTCCGGCTCATGTTCCTCGTCATCGTCTGCTGCCTGATGACGGCGTGTGGCGGGGAACCCGTCGTACAGAATCCGGCACCCGCGACGACCACGCCGTCGGGCTTGGCCCGCGATGCCGAGCCGTCGGCGACACCACGGCGTGAGTTGCTCCCCGTCACCCGGCCGCGCCCTCCGGCGCGCACGTTCCGTACGCCCATCGCACTCCCCCGTGCCCAAGGCCCACGGACCCCGGCCCCGCGGGCCCGCCCGCTGAGGCTCGCGTTCGCCGGGGACATCCACTTCGAGAACCACCTGCGGCCGTTGCTGGACGAGCCCGACACCTCACTGGACTCCCTGCGGCCCGAATTCGCATCCGCCGATCTCGCGATCGCCAACCTGGAGACAGCGCTGACCACCCGAGGTGAGCCCGAGGACAAGGACTACACCTTCCGGGCGCCACCCTCGGCACTTGAGGCGGTCGCTGCCGCCGGGATCGACGTGGTGTCGATGGCCAACAACCATGGTGTCGACTTCGGCCCGGTGGGGCTCGAGGACACCTTGGCTGCGATCCGCCAAGCGCCGGTCGCGGTCGTCGGGATCGGCGCCGACGACGACCAGGCGTTCGCACCCCATGTCGAGACGATCAGGGGCACCAAGGTCGCCGTGATCGGCGCGGACGACGTGGCGGACCCGACCACCGCCAACTTCTCGGCCGGCCCGGGCCGCCCTGGAGTTGCCTCCGCGCTGGAGCCGGAACGCCTCCTGGCCGCGGTACGCGCCGCTCGGTCCAGCGCCGATGTGGTCGTCGTCTACCTCCACTGGGGAACGGAGCTGGTGAGCTGCCCGACCGTGGACCAGCGGGAGCTCGCCCGGCAGCTCGCCGAGGCCGGGGCCGACGTCGTGGCGGGTACGCATGCCCATGTTCAGCTCGGCGCCGGACAGCTCGACGGGTACGACGCATTCGTCGCGTACGGACTCGGCAATTTCGTCTGGTACAACCGCAGCTCCGAGCGGACCACGACCACCGGTGTCCTCACCCTCACCTTGGAAGGCCGCACGGTCACCGGGGCCCGGTGGGCGCCGGCGACCGTGGGATCCGACGGGATCCCCGACTTCGCCTCGGGCGAGGAGAAGATCGACATGCGCCGCGACTGGGCCCGCCTCCGTGCGTGTACGGATCTGCAGGGTGTGCCGCAACCCCCGGTTTGAGCCATCCGTCCGATCGGCTAAAGTGCAGTTCGCGTCGAGGAAGTCTGACGCTTACGCGGACGTGGCTCAGCTGGTAGAGCATCACCTTGCCAAGGTGAGGGTCGCGGGTTCGAATCCCGTCGTCCGCTCGGAGCAGGTCAGGGGTCGGCTGGGGTTATCGCCCTGGAACCACGGCGCCGGCCAGGCATCGGTGGAGTGGCCGAGAGGCGAGGCAACGGCCTGCAAAGCCGTGTACACGGGTTCAAATCCCGTCTCCACCTCGAACCATTCGTTGTAGCGCGGGCGATTAGCTCAGTGGGAGAGCACTACCTTGACACGGTAGGGGTCACTGGTTCAATCCCAGTATCGCCCACCACGTTTGTGCAGGTCAGAGGCGGTTCGCCAGCGATGACGACCGCCTCATAGCCATTCATGGCATACCCGAGTGACGAACGCCTCTCTGACGTGCGTTTCCGCCCGTTCGCCTCCCGGTCGCCGCCAAATGGTCCGTTTGAATCTCCCCCGGTATCACTCGACAGGAGAGCGGCCGCTGGCACAGACGAGCAGATCCGCTCCGGCGGCAGGATCGAGGTGGGCGTCGGAGACTGGATCTGGACATGGGCACAGGGAAAGCGAACCGGAACGCTCGACGGCACGTCACTTGCCGTCGACCCGTGGAGGGGCCCGAACTACCCGCACGCATGGAAGGCAGTGGCACCAGGGCACACGAAGGTCACCCTCACCATCACAGCGGACGGCCAGCGCATCGTCCTCGGCACCGTGACCGTAGTCGTCCGCTGACCTATCCCGTGCGGAGCAACCAGCTACTACCCCGACGGGTGGGTCCTAGGCGGCGCGGCGGGCGACGACTCGGGAGAAGCCGAGAGTCCGGCCGGCGTCGGTGCGAAGCATCTGCGCTTCCCATTCCGGCCCGCTGTCGCATGCTTCGTTCCACTGCAACCAGTCTCGCCAACCGTCGGGCAGCCGATCAGCGACCTCGACGGTGACCAGGCCGGTCTTCTCCCAGTGACGGCGCCACCAGCTCGGGCTGTGCCAGGCGCAGAAGTCCCACTTCCAGTAAGGCTCGAGGTCGGGGGGCGGAAGTCTGTCGCACTCCTCGGCAAGACCGGGCTGGACGATTCCGATCCGGCCGCCTGGTTTCACGAAGCGTGAGTAGTAGCCGAGATAGAGGTCGTCGGTGCCGAAGTAGTGGTAGGCGCCGATGCTGATAAGGGCGTCGAAGAAGCCCTCGGCGAAGGGCAGCGCATGGGCTTCGGCATAGATCGGATGAACCTGGTCTTCTACGTGAGCCTCGACCACGCGGTGCAAGTTCTCGTCGGGCTTGATCCACAGATCAGTCGCCCACACCTCAACGCCGAACTCCTTGGCAAGGAAGATCGAGCTCAGAGCGGTGCCACAGCCCATGTCGAGTATCCGCATGCCGGGCTCGAGTGGCATGACCTCGGTCAACGACTCCGCCTGCCACAAAGGATTTGGACCCATCACCCCGTCGACCATCCAACGAGACGAGTATCGGGCAGACCGCGGGTAGCGTTCGTTCCTGAGCAGCACATCGAGTTCGGCATCATCCATGGGACCGAACTGTCGGGGACTACCTGGACCCAGGCAAGCGGTTATTCGCGTGCGATGTCGAAGGGGCCCACGGACCGCCCCGATTACAGCGGATGGGTAAGCCGAGTGACCTACGACTGGTGGGCCGTCAACTGAACGACTGCCCGTTCGGCCGCTGCGCGCACCCGCGGCACAGGATCGGTTCGCAACTCCAGCGCCGCGGCCATTCCCTCGCCGAGGCGGTGACGCGCGATCACCTTGAGCGCCATCTCGCGCACCCGCCACGCCGCGTCTTCGGTCGCACGCACGACCGCCGCGCCCCCTCGGTCATCCCACACGTGGAACAGGCCCCGAGCCGCCCACGACCGTGGCCAGTAGCCGTGCCGCCCACCGGCACCGCCGCTCAGCACGTAGGGGGCGGGCGGGCCGCCCAGCGCGACCACGAGCGCGTCATCGACGTCCCGTCCTTCGAGGAGGTCGACACACCCGGCGATCACAGCATCCCGGCCACGCCGCAGGCACTCAGACGCGATCCTCTGCCGCGGCGTCGCTCGAGCCTTGACTGCCACGCCGTCAGCATGCCATCCCCCGCCGGCCCCTGAGAACGCCAGCGCCTCGGTGATCGAGCCGCTCCCGAGCAGCGATGCCGGGCGGACGTGGTTGCTCGTGCGGAGCACTGACGGGGCACGCGACCTAGCTGCTGCCGGCAAGGATCCGGGCCAGGAAACGCCTAGCGGGCGGGCGGATCGTCCTCGCCCGTGATTCGGTAGGGCGGCGGATCGCCGCCGCCGAGGTGACGCACGAAGTAGTCCCAGCGTCGGCGCACGACATAAGGATCGCCGCCGCACGCGTGCGTGCGGTTGGGCAGGATAAGCAGGTCGAAGTCCTTGTTGGCCTCGATGAGCGCGTCTACCAGCGCCAGGGTCGACGCCGGGTGGACGTTCTCGTCCATCTCGCCGTGGATCAGCAGGAGCTTTCCCTGCAGTCTGTGCGCAAGCGTCCGGTTGGCCTGCTCGCGATAGTGCCCGCCGACGGGCAGGCCCATGTAGCGCTCCACCCACGATGCCTTGTCCTGCCGATGGTCGTGGTTGCCGGCCGACGAGACGCAGACCTGGTAGAAGTCCGAATGCGCAAGCATGGCTTGGCACGACGCGTAGCCTCCCGCCGAGTGGCCGTAGATCCCGACCCGGTTCAGGTCGAGATAGGGCCGCACGTCGGCGAGCTGGCGGAGCGCGAGGATGTGGTCGGACAGGCCGGCGTCGGCGAGACTCTGGTACGACACGTCCCGGAACGCCTTCGACCGGTACGGCATGCCCAGCCCGTCGACCATCACGACCAGGAAGCCCAGCTCGGCCAACGCCTGCGCCTGCCAGAATCCTGCCCCGCGTTCCTGCGTGACTTCGGCGAACGACGCAGGTGCCTGGTTGGTCTGCGGTCCGGCATAGATCGCGTCGATCACCGGATAGTGGCGCGACGGGTCGAACGTCGTCGGTCGGATCAGGATCCCACGGATCTCTGTCGTGCCGTCGCGGGCCGTTGCGCTGAAGGGTTCCGGAAACGACCACCCGGCAGCGGTGAGGTTGTCCAAGTCGACGGCTTCGAGTCTCATGACGAGGCTGCCGTCGATCCGCCTGAGCTCGGTTGCCGGTGCGGTGTCCACGCGCGACCACGTATCGACGAAGTACTTGCCGCTCGGTGCCATCGACACCAGATGGCTGCCAGCCGCGGGCGTCAACAGCTCAGGCTCGCCACCGTCGAGCGGAATGCGGTAAAGCAGTCGATCGTACGGATTGCGATCAGGTTCGCGACCCACCGCGGTGGCGTACACGACCCGCGCTGGTTCGTCGACGTGTAGGACATCGGCGACTGCCCAGGCCCCCGACGTGACCTGGCGGACGAACCCAGTCGTGGCGTCGTAGAGATAGAGATGACCCCACCCGTCGCGGTGCGAGTACCACAGCACCTGCGCACCACCGGCGAGAACGCGAACGTTGGGAGGACCCGAGATAGTGAGGTTGCCGTCGACCGGCGTCTCGTCGGTCTCCTCGACCAAGACCTGGCCTGCTCCAGAGGCTGGGTCCACCTCCCAGAGCGTCAGCGTGAGATTCCCGCGGCTCTTGCGCAACACAAAACAACGTGCACCGTCCGGGCTCCACCAGATCGGAGGCCGGCCACTCGCGTCAGGGTCCGTCGGCAGCGGCGTGCCGTAGTGCAGAAGCTCCGCCGGCGGAAGGTCGAGCGGTGTCACCGTCCGCGCGTCGATGTCGACCACGACCAGGTGTGCGGTCGGCACGCGTTCGTCTCCCGGCAGCGGGTAGGCGTACGTGTAGCTCCTCGGCCGGACCGCGCCGTCCGGCGGAGCGGACTGGACCAGTGTGAACGTCCCGGCCCCCCGCACGTCCAGAAAGTGCGTCAGCAGCCGCCGACTGTCGGGAGACCAGACCACGGCTGGCCGGTCGCTCGCACGGCCACCAGGTGGATGCAGGCCGGCGGCGACAAGCGGCGAGGGCAACGGTGTCGCGTACGGAGTGGCCGCATCGCCGTCGTCGGTCAGGACGAACTCGGTGCCGGACTTGAGGTCGCGTACCCACAGATCGTGGTCGCGGACGAAGACCGCCTGCCGGCCGTCAGGTGCCAGCACTTCGGCGCCTGCTCGAGCACTCCCGGACTCCTGCTCCGGTTCTACAGGTGAGTCGGACACCTCACGGGTCGCCGTCTCCGGATCGACACGGGCGAAGCGCTTTCCTTCCCGGGTGTTCACCTCGTACCAGAACTGGTCGCCGTCACCTGTCCAGTGCGGATGGATCCCGGCGCCGAAGATCCGGCCACGTACGTGCCACGGAAGGAAGCTCTCAGCCCGAGCGTAGTCGGCAGGCGTGACAGAGTCCGTGCTCTCGATCGGTGGCGTCACGTCCGGAAACCTCTCTTCGATCGCTGCTGCCAGAACACCAAGGACGTCGACGATCCTGCACCACATTCCGCGAGGTGTGTGTCAGCGTTCAGGACTTCGGGCGATGGCCATGAGGCTCGACCTCCGACTCGAAGTAGGTCTGCGCGGACACGCTGCCGCGTAGTGGTTCGTCCGCCTCTGCGGCCAGGTGCGCCTCGATCAGGTGTTCCCGGCGCTCGACCGCCGTGCGGAGCCGAGCATGCCCGTCGACGACGAAGAAGTGCGCTCTCGCGTACCCGACGCGCACGACATCTCGTTCTCCCCCGTCGGTGTCGGGCCCCTCAGATTCAAGAGCGTCAGATTCAAGAGCGTCAGATTCGACGCGGGCAAGGCGCGTCGGGTACACGCGCGCTGGATCGAGGTACAGCGCGGGCTCATGGCCTGGTTCGCGCTCGTAGGCGTCGATGATCGTGCTCGCAACCTCGTCCGGTGATGCGCTGGTCGTGTCGCACACCAGGCTGTAGTTGCGCAGCCGGGCCTTGTCCACCCCGTACGTGGCGATGAACCGTGCCCGCTCGCTTTCGCTGCGTTCCAGCAGTCGCTGCTTCGCCACCTCGAGCGAGGCGTACGCCTCCGTCGGGCTTGCCGGTCGCGCCAGCACGCGGCGGGCTGCCAGCGTCGGGTCGGCCTTCAGGTGGACCTTGAAGGCATCCGCGAAGAAGTACCAGCCGAGTCGGCTGTCGACGATCAGTGGCCCGCCCGATCGCGCGATGTCCTGCTGGATCCGGTCGATGTGTGCGTCGATCGCGGCATCGTGTTCGGAGTGCCGGTTCAGTTGCAGCGCACTCATGCCGCGAGACTGGGCAACCTTCCGGTGGATGTCTCCGCCGCTGATCTGACGGAGCCCGAGCCGTCGCGACAGTTCCGCCGCCACCGTCGACTTGCCGCTGCCGAGATCTCCACTGATGGCGATGGATCGGTGCGTGCCCATGGTCACCTGTCGGCCGTCGTGAACTCGATGTCGTGGCTCTCGGCATCCGGCGCGGCGAACGCGAGCAGCCGGCCACCCTCGGAAACCAGCGCGGCCTGGTCCGCCTTCGTCAGGCCGCCGAACGGCTGGATTCGCAGGGTCGAGCTCTTGCGCACTCGGTCGATCCGCCACATCCCGCGTACTGTGCCGTCGACCAGGATCGCGGCCGGAATCACGCCGTTGACGGTGGAGTACGCCGGTCGGTCGATGTCGGCGATCACCCGGGAACGGTCGTCGTGAGCCAGGACGAGGTTGTCGTACGCGCCGAGGAAGCGAACTGGCGCGGGTGTGTCGGGATCCGGCCTCGGCGCCTCGGGCAGGTCGAACAGCGTGCGTCCCCGCTCATCACTGAACACCCGGAGCCCCGGCCGGAGCTCCTCGACGACCTCACCGAGCCTGGTCAGGCCCGACCACCGCTGCACATCGGCCACCGACGCCGGCCCGAATGCGGCGAGGTACCGGCGGACCATCTCCGCGGCCGACGGCGAGGACTCGAGCGGCTCCCCCAGCCAGGCTTCCGCGCTCGTGTGGGCCGACTGTCCGCTGGCGCCCCACAAGCCACGCGGCGGCACCTGGACCAGAGGCACCGCAGTACGAATGGCCTGGGCAAGCGCACCCGGATCCGTTCCCGTCCACTGCTGGGCCAGCAGCGCGCCGAGTTCGCGGAATGTCCGCGGGCCTCCCTCGACCAGGGCGCGGCCGCGTGCCACGACAGCGGTGAGGTCGACGCCCTCCAAGGCCTGTCCGTAGATTGCGGCCTGGCCCCGATCCAGGACTGGCTGGATCAGCGGCCGCCAGCGTCGGCAGTCGCGAGCCGTCACGAGGTGGATCGTCGAGCGCATCAAAGCGATTCGTACAACCTGGCGGTCGACGAGAAGGGCCGACAGCTCCTCGGCCTGGAAGTCCACGAGCCGGGTCCACAGGCTGAAGTACGGCGGCATGGGCGCTTGGGCCTGCATCCCCGCCAGCCGCTCGACGGCTTCGAGCGCAGGCATCTGCCAGCGTTCGAGCAGCAGCTGGCGCGCCAATGTGGCGCGGTTGAGCGCGGCCCGGCTCAACACGTCGCCGGTCGGACGCGGGCGGCGCCGGGGGGCCGATGCTGCGCGGGACGATCCTGGCATGAGGTCGCGTCCTACCCTTGCCTGGCGGTCGCGCCCGGTTTGCGCTGGGCAGCGAACTCGGCCCGGCCGACGCGGCGGGTGGGCGCCACGATCCTCCGCCTGGTGAGCAGGCGGTGAACGGTGGCGCTGAACGCAGCGCCGATGAGCAGGGAGATGACGATCACGTACAGCCAGAGCAGAACCGCGATGGGCGCCGCCAGCGGACCGTAGATCGACGTGCTCCCGATGGCATGGGACAGCGTCCACCGCAACAGGAAGCTTCCGCCGACCCACATCAGCATGGCTACCACTGCACCACACAGGTCATGCCGCCAAGGCGTCCGCTTCGGCACGGCCAGATGGTAGAGCGTCGTGAGGAAACCGGTCGACAGCACGACGACGGCCGGCCAGTAGGCCGCGTTCAGAAACTCCAGCCGTTGTGGCAGCAGCGTGTCGACCAGAGCAGGTCCGGCGAGTACGAGCGGGATGACCAGCACCGCCATGACCAGCGCGACGACATAGAGCGAGAACGACAGAACCCGCGTCTTGACGATCCCCCGCCGACCGCCGAGCCCGTGCATGATCGCGATCGTGTCGATGAACACGTTCAGGGCACGCGACCCCGACCACAGTGCCAGGACGAATCCGATGGAGATGATGTCGGCGCGCCCCTCGTCGAGGACGGCGTCGATGGTCGGGACGATGACGCTCTGGATGGAGTCCTCGGTGAGGACGCGGCGGGCGACGTCGACCAGCTCCGCCTTCACGCTTTCCACGGCCTGGCTGCCGAATCCGCCGACGACGTAGCCGATCGAACCCGCGAGCCCGAACACCAGAGGCGGCAGCGAGAGGATCGCGAAGAACGCGCCTTCGGCCGCGAGGCCGGTGACTCGGTAACGCAGGCATGCCACGACCGTGCCCCGTAGCAGCCGCCAGGGCAGGGAAGCGCGCCATCCGGACCCGCCCTGAAACGTGGTCGTCTGATCCCCGACCTGAGGCTCCCCTTTGTCGGCCCCCAAGACCCGTGCCATGCGCATACCGTAGCCATGTGGACGGATCCGACCACCAAACCTTGCCGACTCACGGGCGCCATATTCCAGTCGTCGCGGAAGAGACGCACGTCGTCACCAACCAGCCACCCCCGCTCACCTGGGACGCGTTGGCCTCGGACGCCGCTCTGGGCGAGGGGCTCCGGCGATGGGCGCCCGAAGCCATCGACGGTCCAGCGGAGGCGCGACTCGCCGAGATCGGGCTCCTGGCGGGGTCGCAGCAGGCACGGGAATGGGCCTTCGACGCCCACCGGCATCCGCCCCGGCTCCTGAGCCACGACAGGTACGGCCGCCGCATCGACGAGGTGGAGTTCCACCCGGCTTGGCACGAGCTGCTCGGTCATGCGGTCGGCTGGGGACTGCACGCAACGCCATGGACCTGCGACGAGCCCGCTGCTCATTTGACCCGCGCCGCCGGGTTCTACCTGTGGAGCCAGGCGGAGGCGGGCAACGGCTGTCCGGTGTCGATGACGTACGCGGCCGTTCCGGCGCTGCGCTCGGACCCGTCGCTGGGCGCCGAGTGGATCCCCCGACTCACCACGACGTCCTACGACCCCGGCCTGCGGCCGGCTCGCGACAAGCGCGGCTGCCTGGCGGGCATGGCGATGACGGAGAAGCAGGGCGGTTCGGACGTACGCGCCAACACGACGAGGGCGGAGCCGGTCGGTTCGTCCGGCGACTACGTACTCACCGGACACAAATGGTTCTGCTCGGCACCCATGAACGACGTCTTCCTCGTCCTCGCGCAGGCACCAGGTGGGCTCACCTGCCTGGCCGTTCCACGGGTGCTCCCGGACGGAAGCCGCAACACTTTCCGGCTGGTCCGGCTGAAGGACAAGCTGGGCAACCGGTCCAACGCCTCCGCCGAGCTGGAGCTGGCCGCGACCTGGGCCCGGCGCCTCGGTGAGGAGGGGCGAGGTGTGGCGACCATCATCGCGATGGTCGCAGCGACCCGGCTCGACTGTGTACTCGGCTCGGCCGCGCTGATGCGGAGAGCCGTCGTCGAGGCCTCCTGGCACGCGAGCAACCGGTCGGCGTTCGGCCGTCGCCTTTCCGACCAGCCGGCGATGAGCAACGTGCTCGCCGACCTCGCCGTCGAGCAGGAGGCGGCGACGATCCTCGCGCTCAGGCTCGCCGCCGCGGTCGACGCCGCCGCAGATCCTCGGGAGCAGGCGCTGCTGCGCATGGCACTGCCGGCCGCCAAGTACCTCGTCTGCAAGCGGACCCCGGGATTTGTCGCGGAGGCACTGGAATGTCTCGGCGGCAACGGCTACGTCGAAGAGTCCGGCCTTCCGCTGCTGTTCCGGGAGTCGCCACTCAACTCGATCTGGGAGGGGTCGGGCACCGTCCAGGCTCTCGACGTCCTGCGTGCCCTCCAACGGGAGCCGGACACCCTCGAGGCCTGGCTCGGCGAGGTCGCCATGGCCAGAGGTGCCGACCCGCGACTCGACCGTGCAGTCGAGGGCCTGCTCACCTCGCTGGCGGACCTCGAGGAGCCGGAGTTTCGGGCCCGGCGCCTGGCCGAACGGCTGGCCATTGTCCTACAGGGCGCGCTGCTCGTCCGGTATGCCCCGGCCGCCGTCGCCGACGCGTTCTGCGCCTCCCGACTCGACCGCGACGGTGGAGGCACGTACGGCACACTCCCCCGCGGCATCGACATACGCGCCGTGGTCGAGCGCACTGTGCCCGTCCCGACATGAGCAAGGCCCGACATGAGCAAGGCCCGAGATGAGCAAGGCCCGACATGACTTCGGGCCCGACAGGCGTTCGGGGTGCCGGCCCTGCAGGGGCGTCCTGCACTAGGCTCGTGCTGACCGCGACTGGCGCAACCAAAGGTGGAATCGACCACCGGGGAGCGGCGTACGGGAAGGTCCGCACACATGGCCTGACCCGCACGACCGAGCACGGGCACCGCGCGCCTGGGTGCCTGGGTCACCGCATGATCGCCGCCACGTTGACCCAGGAGGAAACATGACGCCGCAGACCGGTCCGTTGGACCTCGTCGCCCGGCTAGCCGACTCCGACCCCGAGGTCGCCCGGCTCGTCGAGGCCGAGGGCCGCCGGCAGTTCGAGAAGATCCGGCTGATCCCGAGCGAAAACTACGTGTCCCGCGCCGTGCTCGAAGCGACCGGCACGGTCCTCACCAACAAATACTCCGAGGGCTACGCACGTAAGCGCTACTACGAGGGCCAGCAGATCATCGACGAGGTGGAGGAGGTCGCTGTCGCCCGGGCCAAAGCGCTCTTCGGCGTCGACCACGCCAACGTCCAGCCATACTCCGGCTCGCCGGCCAACCTCGCGATCTACCTCGCGTTCATGCAACCGGGTGACACGTACCTCTCCCTCGAGCTTGCCCATGGCGGCCACCTGACCCACGGCGCGCCGGTGTCCGCAGCCGGCATCTGGTTCCATCCGGTGCACTACCACGTGCGCCGCGACTCCGGCCGGATCGACCTCGACGAGGTACGCGAACTCGCCAAGCGCGAGCGCCCGAAGATGATCTTCTGCGGCGGCACCGCGATCCCGCGGACCATCGACTTTCCGGCGTTCGCGGAGATCGCCGCCGAGGTCGGAGCGCTGCTGGTGGCCGACATCGCGCACATCGCCGGCCTGATCGCGGGCGGCGTCCACCCGACGCCGGTGGGGCATGCGCCGGTGATCTCGACGACCACCCACAAGACGCTGCGCGGACCGCGCGGCGCGATGCTGATGACCGACCAGGAGCACGCCAAGGCGATCGACAAGGCGGTGTTCCCTGGCCTGCAAGGGGGACCGCACAACCACACCACGGCCGCGATCGCGGTGGCGCTCCGGGAAGCCGCGACCGCGGAGTTCCGCGCGTACGCGGGTCAGATCGTGGCCAACGCCTCCGCGCTCGCCGACGCCCTGACCGAGCGCGGGTTCGACCTCATCTCCGGAGGTACGGACAACCACCTCATCCTCATCGACCTGACCGCCAAGGAGATCGCCGGCAAGCCGGCCGCGAAGGCGCTCGACCGCGCCGGCATCGAGCTCAACTTCAACACCGTGCCCTTCGACCCACGCAAGCCGTGGTCGCCGTCCGGCATCCGGATCGGTACCCCCGCCATCACGACGCGGGGCATGACGGCTGAGCACATGCCGCAGATCGCCGCCTGGATGGACGAGGCGGTGACCGCTGGCCGAACCGATGACGACGCGGCGCTCGACCGGATCGCCGGGCAGGTCCGCGACTTCACCAAGGCGTTCCCGATCCCCGGCTGGCCAGCGGGCTGACCTCCGCGTACGCGCGGCATGAGTCCCGCCGGCAACCAGCGCCGGCAGGACTCTCCGCTGTCACCGCAGGTGGGGCGATGCTCCGGCGCCGCCTGACGGGACGTGGCGAGCGAGGAAGTCGAGCTGGAGCCTCATCTGGTGGATCCGTTCCTCGACGACTGCGCTCGAGTGGCCGGCCTCGAAGCGGTACTCCTCGTACGCCGTGCCGAGCTCGGCGAGCTTCGCGAGGTAGATGTCGACCTGGCGGATGGGACAGTGCGGGTCGTTGACGCTCGCCATGACGAGCAGCGGTGCCTTTACCTGGTCGGCGTACGTGATCGGGTTCGATCGCGCCCACTTGTCCGGAAGCTCGTCAGGCGTGCCGCCGAACAGCGACCTGTCGTGTTCGCGGACCGGCTCCATCTCGTCCTCGTAAAGGGCGACCAGGTCGCCGATGGGTACGTCGGCGATCCCGGCGGCCCACCGATCGGGCTGGGTACCGAGCGCGAGCAGGGTGAGATAGCCGCCCCACGACATCCCCGTGATCACGCAGCGGTCGGGGTCGGCGATGCCCTTTCCGATCGCCCAGTCGCGTACGGCCGCCACGTCCTCGAGTTCGATCAGGCCGGGCCTCGGCCGCAACGCGTCTCGCCAGGTGGCGCCGTAGCCGGACGAGCCGCGGTAGTTGAGGTGGATCACGCAGTAGCCGGCGTCGACGAAGGCGGCCCGGACCGGGAAGAAGCTGTCCACGGCCTCGCCGCCCGGGCCGCCGTGCAGCCACACAACCGTCGCGACCGGATCGTCGGCGTCCGGTGGTGTGGCAACGAGCGCGTGGACGGGCCCGCCCGGACCGTCGACCCACGCGTCGGCGAGAGGCACGGACGCCGGTGCCGGGGTCGACGGGGCGAGCACCGGTGACCCAGTGCTGCTGGGGACTACGGGGCTGCTGGGGACTACGGGGCTGCTGGGGACTACGGGGCTGCTGGGGACGACAGGGCTGCTGAGGACGACGGACTGCCGATCCCCGGCCGACCAGCCGTACTCCACCGTGCCGTCCGGCCGTACGCCAGATCCCTGGACCACACCAGGCGGCGTCTCCAGCCTGCTGAGCCGCTGGTCTGCCAGGTCGTACCGGTAGAGCTCGTCGCGCGCCTGCCAGTGGTGTCGGACCAGCAGTGCCGACCCATCCGGGTACCACGAGGCACTCACCTCACCGGCCAGCTCGAGACGTGGCTCGAGGAAGCTGCCGTCGTCGAGGTCCCAGACCAGCGCCTCGGCGCGACCGGACCGCTCATGGTGGAGGAGCAGCCGAGCGTCGCCGTCACAGGGAGCGAACCCCGCCACCCGCAGCCCGCGGTCTGGACCGTCCCACAGGTCGCCCACGACCGTCGCCGGTCTGTCCGCCTCGGGCGCCAGGCGGAACACCCGCACCGCCGGGTGGAACGCGTCGCCGTGTTCGGCGTGCTCGATCGCCAGGACCGTCTCGTCGTACGACAGCGCACGGACGGACGCATGCCGCCGCGAGGTGTACACGGAGGTCGTCACCGCGGTGTCGAAACGGTGCACGTCGATGCGGACGCCGTCGCGGTCGGACATCCCGACCGCGGCGACTGTGCGACCGAGCGCGAGGCCGACCGGGTAGCCCGGTGGAAGGTCAGGGACGGCCGGTTCCGGCGCCGCCGCCCCGCCAGCGATGTCCCAGCCAGCCCCGTCGGGGAACGCCTGCCGCATCCACCGGCCGCGCTCGTCGCCGTCGGTGTCGTCGAACCACCAGATCCACTCGCCGTCGGGACTGAGCATCCCGCCCCGCGTCCCCTGCGGCCGGCCGGTGACCTGCACGTGCCGGTCCTGGCGCCGGTCCCAGGCGTACAACTCAGCGATACCGCTCGCGTTGGAGTCGTACAGGCAGCGGTGTAGAGCATCACGCGCCCACCGCGGAAAGCCCACCTCAGTTGCTCGGAACCGCTGGATCCACGCTGGTTGGGTCATCGGACGATCTTGTCAGGGGCCGATCCCGGTGACTTCACACTCCGTGCACGAATGCCCAAAACGGGCGTATAGCGGGCGGATCGAGGCGCCGCCCTCCCGGGAGACAATCCCTACCAAGATGATCGGAGTTCGAGACGCGTGTCTCGCATGCCGGACGAATCAGTTGCCAGGCGGGCATCGTTCACGCAGGCTGATCCCCATGAGAACGCCGGTAACCCCGATGCTCGTGGGTCGGCGTCATCTCGATTTCGGTCGCATGCGCAGCATGCTGTGTCTCCAGGCGCGCTGAGGCGCCCTTCTCTGCTGTCAGCAGGACCGGGCGCTCGGTTGCGCCGGCACCTTCGACTCTGCCCATGCCACGGTCGTTCGCGACTGTGCCCTGACCGAGGAAGTCGATGACTACCCAGGGGACTACCCAGGGGTCCACCACGCCCGCCGCACGCCAACGGTCCGGACCGGCGCGTGCCCCACGCCGCAAGCGTGGCGAGGGACAGTGGGCGCTCGGCTATCGCGAGCCACTCAACAAGAACGAGCAGACGAAGAAGGATGACGACCCGCTCAACGTGCGGGCCCGGATCGAGACCATCTATGCCCACCGCGGCTTCGACTCGATCGATCCGTCCGACCTGCGCAGCAGGTTCCGCTGGTGGGGCCTCTACACCCAGCGCAAGCCCGGTATGAGTGGCGAGCACACCTCGATCCTCGACACCGAGGAGCTCGAGGACTCCTACTTCATGCTCCGCGTCCGCATCGACGGCGGCCAGCTCAGCGTCGCGCAGCTGCGCGCCATCGCCGACATCTCGACCACGTACGCACGTGACACCGCCGACGTCACCGACCGGCAGAACGTCCAGCTGCACTGGATCCGGATCGAGGACATGCCGGCGATCTGGGAGCGACTGGAAGCCGTCGGCCTGCAGACGCAGGAGGCGTGCGGTGACTGTCCGCGGGTGATCCTCGGCAGCCCGGTCGCAGGGATCGCCGCCGACGAGATCATCGACCCGACGCCGGCCATCAGGGAGATCGCGGACAAGTACATCGGCAGCCCGGAGTTCTCCAATCTGCCCCGGAAGTACAAGACCGGCCTCACCGGGCACCCGAGCTTCGACGTCTGCCCCGAGACCAACGACATCGCGTTCGTCGGCGTCGTCCATCCCGAGCACGGTCCGGGCTTCGACCTCTGGGTCGGCGGCGGACTGTCGACCAACCCCATGCTCGCCAAGCGGCTGGGTGCGTGGATCCCGCTCGACGAGGTCGCCGAGGCGTGGTGGGGCGTCACCAGCATCTTCCGCGACTACGGCTACCGCCGGCTTCGGCACCGGGCCCGGATCAAGTTCCTGATCGCCGACTGGGGCCCGGAGAAGTTCCGCGAGGTGCTGGAGAACGAATACCTCAAGCGCAAGCTGGTCGACGGGCCAGCGCCCGAGCCCCCGGCCGTGCCCGGCGACCACGTCGGAGTACACCGGCAGAAGGACGGCCGCTTCTTCGTCGGCCTCGCTCCGGTAGCCGGACGGGTCACGGGTAGCCAGCTGACGAAGTTCGCCGACGTCGCGGCCGCACACGGCTC
Source organism: uncultured Actinomycetota bacterium (assembly GCA_963720325.1). Lineage (GTDB taxonomy): Bacteria > Actinomycetota > Actinomycetes > Propionibacteriales > Actinopolymorphaceae > Thermasporomyces. The sequence continues at coordinate 1,098,363 of CAVRFE010000007.1, forward strand.
CGACCGCATCCGTACGACGCCCTATCAGAAGCTGCTCGTGTTGGACGTCGAGGAGGAGCAGGTCGAGCACCTCGTCGCCGCCCTCGCCGACATCGGCCTGCAGGCGCGACCGTCGAGCTGGCGCCGCAACACCATGGCCTGCACGGGCATCGAATACTGCAAGCTCGCGATCGTCGAGACCAAGGCCCGGGCGGCGTCCCTGATCGACGAGCTCGAACGCCGGGTACCCGACCTCGACGTCCCGATCACCGTCAATCTCAACGGCTGCCCGAACTCCTGCGCGCGCATCCAGGTCGCCGACATCGGGCTCAAGGGCCAGATGGTCCTCGGCAAGGACGGCAACCAGACCGAGGGCTACCAGGTCCACCTCGGTGGCGGGACCGGGCTCGACGCCGGCTTCGGCCGCAAGCTCCGCGGCCACAAGGTGATCGCGAGTGAGCTTCCCGATTACGTCGAGCGGGTCGTCCGCCACTATCTCGACCAGCGTGAGCCCGGCGAGCGCTTCGCCCAGTGGGTCACCCGGGCACCCGAGGAGGCGCTGTCATGACCGAACGCGCGACGCCGTTCTACTGCCCCTACTGCGGCGAGGAAGACCTCCGGCCGTCGGAGGAGAGCCACGGTGCCTGGGAGTGCCGCGGCTGCACCCGGGTGTTCTCGCTGAAGTTCATCGGCTTGGTGGTGCGGTCATGACCATGACGACCGGCGTTCCGCTGCAGACAGGCAGGTCCGCCGACGAGCTCGAGGCGGTGGCGACCAAGGCCGGCCGGGATCTCGAGGACGCCAGTGCCGAGGAGATCCTGCGCTGGGCCGTGGACACGTTCGGCGACCGTTTCTGTGTCACGTCGTCGATGCAGGAGACGGCGCTCGCCCACCTTGCCTCGACCGTGCAGCCCGGCGTCAACGTCGTCTTCCTCGACACCGGCTACCACTTCGCGGAGACGGTCGGCACGGCAGATGCCGCCTCGGTGACCATCCCGATCAACCTGGTGACAGTCCGGCCCCGGCAGACGGTCGCCGAGCAGGACGCCACGTTGGGCACGGACCTGTTCCGCCGCAACCCCGACCTGTGCTGCCAGCTCCGCAAGGTGGCACCGCTCGAACGCGCGCTCCAGGGCTACGACGCCTGGGCGACAGGCCTGCGCCGCGACGAGGCGCCCAACCGGGCCGACGCACCTGTCGTCGGGTGGGACTCCCGACGCGGCAAGGTCAAGGTCGCCCCGTTCGCGCGTTGGACCCAGGAGGAGGTCGACGCCTACATCGTCGAGAATGGCGTCATGACCAATCCGCTCCTTGCCGACGGCTACCCCTCCATCGGCTGCTGGCCGTGCACCCGAAGGGTCGCGCCGGGCGAGGACCCCCGCAGTGGACGCTGGGCCGGGCTCGCCAAGACCGAGTGCGGCATCCACACGTGAGTCCGCGCTACCCCCTGCTCCTGGACCTGTCCGGGCGCCGGGCCGTGGTCGTCGGCGGTGGACCCGTTGCCGACCGGCGGACCAGGGGCCTGCTCGACGCCGGCGCGAACGTGCTGGTCGTGGCACCCGAGCTGTGTGAGGACCTGGCCCTCCTGGCCGGCGACGACCGGATCACGTGGCTGCCGCGGGAGTACGCGACCGGCGACCTCGACGGCGCCTGGGTCGTCCAGACCGCCACGGGTGACGTCGCCGCGGACGCGCAGGTGGCAGCGGACGCCGACGCCGGCGGGATCTGGTGCGTACGAGCCTCGTCCGCCGCGCGCAGCGCCGCCTGGACGCCGGCGACCGCCCATGTCGACGACGTGACCGTCGCCGTGTCCGCCGGCCGCGACCCTCGACGCGCCCGGGCCATCAAGGACCGGATCGCCTCCCAACTCCAGACCGGCGAGCTGCCCGTCCGACGCCGCCGCCGCGACCACCGCGGGCACGTTGCCCTCGTCGGTGGCGGGCCTGGTGATCCCGGCCTCATCACCGCCCGCGGACGCCGCCTCCTCGCCGACGCCGACGTGGTGTTGGTCGACCGGCTCGCTCCTCGAGCCCTGCTGGCCGAGCTCGACCCCGACGTCGAGGTGATCGAGGCCGGCAAGGGGCCCCAGGCGCACACTCTCACCCAGCTGGAGATCAACCACCTGCTGATCGAGCGGGCGAGGCTGGGCCAGCAGGTCGTCCGGCTGAAGGGCGGCGACCCGTTCGTGTTCGGTCGTGGCGGTGAAGAGGCCCTCGCATGCGCAGAGGCCGGCATCCCGTGCGAGGTCGTGCCGGGAGTCACCAGCGCCGTCGCCGTACCCGGGTCCGCCGGCATCCCCGTCACCCACCGCGACGTCGCCCGCCAGTTCACCGTGGTGTCCGCGCACACCGCCCGCGAGAACGACGGCCCGGACTGGGAGCGACTCGCCGAGCTCGAGGGCACGCTGGTCTTCCTGATGGGCGTAAGCCAGCTCGGCAACATCGTCGACGGCCTGCTCGCCCATGGTCGGGCCCCCGACACCCCGGTGGCCGTGGTCGAGCGGGGCACCCTGCCCGACCAGCGCACGACAACCGGCACGCTGACGACCATCGTCGCCGCTGCCGCCGGCAACGAGGTCCGCTCCCCCGCGGTGATCGTGGTCGGGGACGTCGTAGCCGTCGCGGCCAGCCTCGGCTCTCCACCCGTGGACGGGTGAGAACGCCGACGCCAACGAGTACGCCGACGCCGTGGATGATGGCGCCGTGGATGATGGCCAAGGATGACGGCGGATTGACGACACGCGATGGCCGGACGGATGACGAAACTCTCATGACGCAGGGCCTCCTCCTCGTGGCGCACGGCAGCCGTGACCCGCGTGCGGCGCGCGTGGCGGCCGAGGTCGCCGCGGCTGCCGAGGCGGAGGTACCCGACCTGGCGGTGACAGCGGCGTTCCTCGAGCTGGCGGAGCCCGACGCGGCTGGTGCACTCGACCTGCTGACGGACCGCGGAGTCGTCGAGCTGACCGTGCAGCCGTTCCTGCTGGGTCACGCGTACCACTCCAAGGTCGACCTGCCGGTGGTTGCCGACCAGGCTCGGCGCCGCGGTTGGACCGTGCGGCTGGGTGCCGTACTGGGTCCCGACGAGCTCCTGGTCGATGCGCTGCTTCGGCGGCTCGGCGAGGTTGAGGCAGTCGACGCCCAGCCGGCCGCCGCGCCATCAGTCAGCGGCCAGCCGTTCGACGGAATCGTGCTGGCAGCGGCCGGCTCCACCGACCCGGAGGCCAACGAGGCCGTCGCGGTGACCGCCATCGCAGTGGCGGAACGGACCGGGCTCGTTACCTCCGCGGCGTTCGCCTCCGCGGCCGAACCGACGGTCGGTGACGCGGTGGGCTACCTTGTGGCGGCGGGATGCAAGCGGGTCGCCGTCGCCAGCTACCTGCTGGCGCCCGGGCATTTTGCCGACCGGGTACGTGAGGACGGACTCGGCGCGGGCGCGCTGGCCGTCAGCGAGCCGCTCGGATCAGCTCCGGAGGTCGTTCGGGTCGTCCTGCGTCGCGCTGCGCGGTCCTGATCCGTTTCTGCTCCGTTTCTGATCGGTTCCTCATCTGAGCCGACCGTTGGGCCCACCCGCGCTTCCATGCCGGAGCCGAGCGGTCAAGCCTTGGTGTCGCCCGGCGGGTCGGCCACGAACCTGGAAGTATTCCGAGCAAACGGGGACGCACGAGAGGAACGCGAATGTTCGAGGTATGGCCCGGTACGCCGTACCCGCTCGGTGCGACGTTCGACGGTGCCGGCACCAACTTCGCGCTGTTCAGCGAGGTCGCCGACGCGGTCGAGCTCTGTCTGTTCGACGCTGCAGGGGGCGAGACGAGGATCGAGCTGACCGAACGCGAGGCCTCGGTCTGGCACGGATACCTGCCGCGAATCGGCCCTGGCCAACGCTACGGGTTCCGTGTGCAGGGCCCGTACGAACCGGCCACCGGCCACCGCTGCAATCCCGCAAAGCTCCTGCTCGATCCCTACGCCAAGGCGATCGAGGGCGAGGTCGACTGGCACGAGGCCCTGTTCTCCTACCGCTTCGGTAGCCCGGAGACGCTCAACTCCCTCGACTCCGCGCCGCACACGATGAAGTCCGTCGTGGTCAACCCGTACTTCGACTGGCAGGACGACCGCCTCCCCCGGCGCCCGTACCACGAGACCGTCATCTACGAGGCACACGTCAAGGGGCTGACGATCGCGCATCCGGAGGTCTCGGAAGTGGTCCGCGGCACCTACGCCGGGCTCGCCTCGCCAGCCATGATCGAACACCTCCAGTCGCTCGGCGTCACGGCGGTTGAGCTGATGCCGGTGCATCAGTTCGTGCACGACAGCACCCTCGTGCAGCGCGGCCTACGCAACCACTGGGGTTACAACACGATCGGCTACTTCGCCCCGCACAACGCCTACTCCTCGGCCGGCCAGCTAGGCGACCAGGTGCTCGAGTTCAAGGCGATGGTCCGCGCCCTCCACCGGGCCGACATCGAGGTGATCCTCGACGTCGTTTACAACCACACTGCCGAGGGAAACCACCTCGGGCCCACGCTGGCCTTCCGGGGCATCGACAACGCGGCCTACTACCGGCTCGTCGACAACGACCCCCGCTACTACATGGACACCACGGGCACCGGCAACAGCCTGCTCATGCGCCATCCGCACGTACTCCAGCTGATCATGGACTCGCTGCGCTACTGGGTCACCGAGATGCACGTCGACGGGTTCCGGTTCGATCTGGCGGCGACGCTGGCCCGCCAGTTCCACGAGGTCGACCGGCTGTCGGCGTTCTTCGACCTGGTGCAGCAGGACCCGATCGTCTCCCGGGTGAAGCTGATCGCCGAGCCGTGGGACGTCGGGCCCGGCGGCTACCAGGTCGGCAACTTCCCGCCGGTGTGGACGGAGTGGAACGGCAAGTACCGCGACTGCGTACGCGACTTCTGGCGGGGTCAGCCCGCGACGCTCGCGGAGTTCGCGATGCGGCTCACCGGGTCGTCCGACCTGTACGAGGACGACGGACGCAAACCGTACGCGTCGATCAACTTCATCACCGCACACGACGGATTCACCTTGCGCGACCTCGTGTCGTACAACGGCAAACACAACGAGCCCAACGGCGAGAACGGGCGCGACGGCACGTCGGACAACCGTTCGTGGAACTGCGGAGCCGAGGGCGCGACCGACGACCCAGCCGTCCTGGCACTCCGCAACCGGCAGCGCCGCAACTTCCTCGCCACCCTGCTGATGTCCGAAGGCGTGCCGATGATCCTCTACGGCGACGAACTCGGACGCACCCAGCAGGGGAACAACAACGCCTACGCCCAGGACAACGACATCTCCTGGGTCGACTGGGGAGTCGCCGACTCCAACCTCCTCGCGTTCACCCGTACGGTCAGCCAGCTCCGGGCCGAGCATCCCGTCTTCCGGCGCCGCCGGTTCTTCGACGGCCTCGGCCGGGGTGAGGAACTCGGCGACGTGGCGTGGCTCAAGCCCGACGGCACCGACATGACCAAGCGCGACTGGGCAGCGGGATTCGCCAAGTCGCTCACCGTCTTCCTCAACGGCGAGGCGATCCGCGAGCCTGGCCGCCAGGGTGAACGGATCGTGGACGACTCGTTCCTGGTGCTGTTCAACGCCTCCGAGGACGATCTCGAGTTCACCATCCCGGCGGCCACGTATGGCGCCGCCTGGGAGCCGGTCCTGGACACCTCTGACGACGACCTGCGCGAGCGCGAGGCCGTGCTCGCCACCGAGCGACTCAAGATCATCTCGAGGTCCTTGCTGGTGCTGAAGCGGGTCTGAGCCCCCGGCGTCGACATACCGGGACGATCGCCGCGCCGATCATCGGTTGGGAACACCTGTCGTCGCGGGCGTTGCTTAGTTAGTTGGCATCGAGCAACTATCGCGTCAAGTCAGGACCGATGTCGACGACGGAAACGATCACCACCTCGGCGCCGGTTCACGGCGGCCGGGTCGACCGGACTGAGGCCCCGACGCAGACTCGCCCACCGCTGAACAAGTGGATCGCGCTGTCGAACACGACGCTCGGCGTCCTGATGGCAACGGTCAACGCCTCGATCGTCATCATCTCCCTGCCGGCTATATTCAGGGGCATCCGGCTCGATCCGCTTGCCACCGGGAACGTCGGCTACCTGCTCTGGATGATCATGGGGTTCCTGCTCGTCTCGGCCGTGCTGGTCGTGTCCCTCGGCCGGCTGGGCGACATGTACGGGCGGGTGCGGATCTACCGCTAGGGGTTCGTCGTCTTCGCGCTGGCTTCGGTCGCCCTCGCGGTCGACCCGTTCCTGTACGGGCCGGGTGCACTCTGGCTGATCGGCTGGCGTGTCGTCCAGGGGTCGGCGGCGCGATGCTCTTCGCCAACTCGGCCGCGATCCTCACCGACACGTTTCCGGTCCATCAACGCGGGATGGCCCTCGGCATCAACCAGGTCGCGGCGATCGGTGGTTCTTTCCTCGGGCTGCTGATCGGCGGTCTCCTGTCGGAGTGGGCCTGGCGCGCCGTGTTCTGGGTAAGCGTTCCCGTCGGTGTTCTGGGCGCTGTCTGGTCCTACCGGTCGCTGCGCGAGACCGGCGTCCGGCAACGCGGGTCGCTCGACTGGGCGGGCAACCTCACCTTCGCCCTCGGCCTCAGCGCCGTCCTCGCGGCGATCACGTACGGGATTCAGCCCTACGGCGGCCAGCCGATGGGCTGGACCAATCCGTTGGTCATCGGCGGTATCGCGGTCGGCCTGACTCTCCTCGTGGCGTTCTGCGTGACCGAGTCGAAGGTCGCCGATCCGATGTTCCATATGAGCCTGTTTTGGAACCGCGCGTTCAGTGCCGGCAACCTGGCAGGACTGCTCGCCTCGGTAGGGCGAGGTGGCATGCAGTTCATGCTCATCATCTGGCTCCAGGGCATCTGGCTGCCGCTGCACGGGTTCGACTACGCCTCGACGCCCCTGTGGGCGGGCATCTACCTCGTACCGCTGACCATCGGGTTCCTGGTCGCCGGTCCTGTGTCGGGCTATCTCTCCGACCGTTATGGCGCCCGGATGTTCGCCACCGGAGGTCTCCTCGTCGTAGCCGCCGCCTTCGTCGGACTGGTGCTCCTGCCAGTCGACTTCCCGTACTGGGCGTTCGCGAGCCTCCTCGCCGTCAGCGGGATCGGTTCAGGGCTCTTCTCCTCCCCGAACACGGCGGCGATCATGAACAGTGTCCCGCCGCGTCAGCGGGGTGCCGCCTCCGGGATGCGTGGAACGTTCTTCAACGCCGGGACGTCGTTGTCGATCGGCGTCTTCTTCTCGCTGATGATCGCCGGCCTGGCAAGCTCGCTCCCGAGCACGATGGCGCGGGGGCTCGAAGCGCAGGGCGTTCCCACCCAGCTGGCAACGCAGGTCGGCCAACTCCCGCCGGTCGGCAGCCTGTTCGCCGCCTTCCTCGGCTACAACCCGATCGCGCACCTGCTCGGACCGACAGGCATCCTGGCCCACCTCCCCGCCGCGAACGTGGCCCGTCTGACCGGGCGGGAGTTCTTCCCCAGCTGATCGCCGGACCTTTCCACCACGGGCTGATGATCGCGTTCGTCGCCGCTGCCATCATGACGGTCATCGGTGCGCTGGCCTCGCTCCTGCGAGGCGAGCGCCAGGTCCACGACGACACGGGAGCAGGCGTATGAATGCCCAGGTGACCGCGGGTCCGCCCGCAGGTGTCGAGCGGGCCGAAGCCGTCCGCCTCTACCTCGCCATCGCCCGCCTCTCCCGGTGGCTTCGACGGCAGGGAGCGGCCCAGCGAGGTGACCTTGGTCACGGCGGGATGTCCGCTCTGGCCACCTTGGCGGCGGCCGGGCCGATGCGCCTGTCCGACCTCGCCTTCCGGGAGCAGGTCGCGCCCCCCACGTTGTCGCGGGTGGTCGCCACGCTGGAGCAGGCGGGCTACGCCGCTCGAGACGCCGATCCGGACGACCGAAGGGCGAGCATCATCCGGGCGACCGAGGAAGGCGTGCAGATCGCGCAGGGGCTGCGGTCGGTCCGGTCCGAGGCACTCCAGGAACGGCTCCGCCGACTGCCGCCGCGGGACCGTAAGGCCTTGCTCGCCGCTCTGCCCGCACTCGAGGCTCTGGCCGGAGAAGACACCTGAACGGGATCAGCGGTCAGGTCTGCGCGAGCCGCGCCTTCTCCGCCTCCGCATCGAAGTCGGCGACGGGCCACTGCGGGTCGATGTCGCGCAGGTGCTCCACCAACAGGTGGGTGATCGCCCAGTTTCGGTACCACTTGTGGTCGCTGGGTACGACGAACCACGGTGCCGCCTCCGTGTTGGTCCTGTCCAGAACATCCTGGTAGGCCAGCTGGTAGTCGTCCCAGCGGAGCCGCTCGGTGACGTCGTCCGACTTGTACTTCCACTGCTTGGTCGGATCCTCCAGCCGGGCGCGCAGGCGCCGCTTCTGCTCCTTCGCGCTGATGTGCAGGAAGCACTTGACGACCGTCGTACCCCGGTTGACGAGCTGTTGCTCGAACCTGTTGATCGTCGCGAACCTCCGCGACCAGGTGGACCGTGGAACCAGATCGTGGACGCGTACGACGAGGACGTCCTCGTAGTGGGAGCGGTCGAAGATTCCGAGGTAGCCCGGTGGCGGGAGCGCTCGGCGAACCCGCCAGAGGAAGTCGTGCCGCCTCTCCTCCGGCGTCGGTTGCTTGAACGACCTGATCCGAACGCCCTGCGGGTCGACCAGCCCGACCGAGTGGCGCAGGGTTCCACCTTTGCCCGACGTGTCCATCCCCTGCAGGACAAGGAGCAGGCTGCGGTTGCCCCCGGTCTGGCCTTCGGCAAAGAGCTTCTCCTGCAGGTCTGCAAGGACGCTGCCGAGGTTCTCGAGGGCCTTCTTGCCCTGCTGCTTGGAGCCTTTGAAGCCCGGCGTCGTGTCGGTGGCAAGGTCGGCGATCCGCACCGGACCCGACGGCACTCGCAGCCGGTCGCCCACCCTTTTGGCCATTGCTACTCCCGGTCCGTCGGCACCTGCGGCTTAGACCGCAGTTTCCCATGGCCCCGTCGGTCTGATGTGATTTCCCCGTGCGACTCGTCATTCCCCCAGGTACGCAGATCACCGACGGCGTTGGTACGACCGGAGGCCCTCCGCCGCCCGGCGACCTGGACGACGGCCAGCTCGCCGAGCTCTACCGGTTCCCGAAGGGCCGTCGATGGGTGCGGGCCAATTTCATCGCCACGGTGGACGGTGCGGCTGAAGGACCCGACCACCGTTCGGGGTCGATGTCGGGAGCTGCTGACCGCCGGGTTCTCGCCCTGCTCCGCGCCCTTGCCGACGTGATCGTCGTCGGTGCGGGTACCGCCCGGATGGAGGGCTACGCGCCGGCCGACATCCGACCCGCCTTCGCGCGTTTCCGGACCGAGGCCGAACAACCGCCCACGCCACCGATCGCCCTCATCAGCGACTCGCTCGCCTTTCCGGAAAAGCTTCTCGACGATCCCCGCACCATCGTCCTGACCTCGTCACGGTCCGACATCGGGCGACGCCGAGAGCTCTCCGAACGCGTAGACCTCGTCGTAGCCGGCGATCACCGCGTCGATGCGAAGGCTGCGATCGACGCGCTCTCGGCGCGCGGACATCAACGGATTCTGTGTGAAGGTGGACCGTCGGTCTTCGGGTTCCTCGCTGGCGCCGACCTGGTGGACGAGCTCTGCCTCACCATCTCCCCGGAGCTGTTGTCGGGCACGTCGCCGCGGATCATGCACGGCCTCGATCTCCCCCACGCAGCGCAACTGCGCCTTGACGGCATGCTCGAAGCCGATGGGTTCCTGTTCTTCCGGTGGCTCTTCAGCCGTTGACCTGGTCGGTGGTTCGTCCACACGGCCCTGCCATGGCATTCCGCATGTCGCCCACTCGCGGACTCGCGCTGACGCGTACTGTGCGGAGCGGATGCAAACGCGAGGGGGCGCGATGGACATCAGAGAGCTCGACCGACGTGCGGTGGCGGCCACCGAACGCCTCGTCAGTGCCGTCCAGGCTCACCAACTCGACCAGCCCACTCCGTGTACGGCCTGGACACTTCGCCAGCTGATCGAGCACATGATCGGTCAGCACGAAGGGTTCGCCCTGGCCGCCTCGGGAGCCCCGCCGGAGCTCACCGCCTGGCGGTCCCGGCCGGTCGGGAGCGATCCGGCAGGTGCCTACGCGCGTGCGGCAGAACTCGTCACCGCGGCGTTCGCGGAGCCGGGTGTGCTCGAACGCGACTTCTGGCTGCCGGAGATCAGGCACACCGCGCCGTTCCCAGCCAGGGCGGCGATCGGCTTCCACTTCCTCGACTACGTGGTCCACGCCTGGGACCTCGGTAAGGCCATCGGCGTGCAGCCCGACCTCGACGACGACCTGCTCCAGGTCGCCTTGGCGCTGGCCGAGCAGGTGCCTGACAACCCGAAGGTGCGCGGACCACGAAGCCAGTTCCAACCAGGCGTCGCGGTGCCTGACGGGGCGCCGGCTCTCGACCGGATCGTCGGCGCGCTCGGTCGGCCAGCCGACTGGACGCCTTCCTAGGCAGCCATCTCCGCCATCCGGTGCGGCCGATGAGAGTGGAGCGACCGTCAGGGACGGTCGTCGGGACGTGTCTCGGGCGAAGGCGGAATCCCCGAACCCGGAGGCGGGCCAGACGGCGGTGGCCCGGCTGCGGGTGGCGCGCCAGCCGGTGGGACACCACTCGCCGAGCCGTCAGCCGGCCGTGCGGTCCCGAGCTGGAAGTTGCCACCTTCGGCCTGGAAGGCCTGCCATCCCGCCCAGGCCATGAGCAGGCCACCGGCGATGCCGACGAGGGAGCCGAGCATCCAGAGACCGGCGAACGCACCGAGGAAGCCAAGGCCGAAGACGCCGAGGAGACCGAGGAGAGCGCTGATGCCGGCGATGCCGCCGACCAGCAGCATGAGGCTGCCCTTCGAGCCGGGAAGCTGGGTCTGAGGCGAACGCTGCGGGAGGAAGATGATGAGCAGCATCCCGATCCCGAGCAGCAAGGTGAACCAGCCGACGCTGAAGCCAAGGCCGATCGTGGAGACAAGCGGCCCGACGATCGATGCGATGGCGCCGTAGACGGCGAGCTTGTCGTTGGAGGAAAGGCTCTTCAAGTCCATGGGTCCGTACCCACCCTTCCGGCCAGCGGCCAGATTGTGCGGTTGTGCGGCATCCGCGCGCGAACGCTAACACAGCGATCGAGGCGCCGAACAGTACCGATCGGGCAGGCGGACCAAGCGCCGGCAGTGGCCAGCAAGGTGGCCGTTGTGGTCAGGCGGTTGGTGGGCCGCTGAGGATCTCGGCGAGGTCGAACCGCACCGGTTCTTCGAGCTGGTCGTACGTGCAAGACCGCGGCTCGCGGTCTGGGCGCCACCGGACGAACTGCGTCGTGTGCCGGAACCGTACGCCCTCCATGTGGTCGTAGCGCACCTCCACCACGCGCTCGGGACGTAGCGGTGTGAAGCTCAGGTCCTTTCCCGCACTCCAACGACTCTGTTCGGCGTTGCGCGGAGTGCGGCTTCCGGCCTCCTGGCGCGCCCACGCCCACGGGTGGTCGTCGAACGTCGTTACCAGCGGCTGGAGTTCGGTGAACAGCTCACGCCTGCGGGCGAGCGGGAACGCGCCGATCACTCCGACACTCGCCAGGTCGCCGTCGCTGTTGTAGAGGCCGAGGAGCAGTGACCCGATCGCATCCGGCCCACTCTTGTGGACGCGATAGCCCGCGACGACACAGTCGGCGGTGCGCTCGTGCTTGACCTTGAACATCACCCGCTTGTCGGGCTGGTACTCCCCGGCCAGGGGCTTGGCGATCAGGCCGTCCAGACCGGCTCCCTCGAACTGGTGGAACCAGCGTTCGGCGAGTGCGTGGTCTGTGGTCGCCGGTGTCAGGTGGACGGGTCCCGCCACGTCGGCCAGCGCCTCGACCAACGCCGCGCGCCGCTCGCTGAACGGCCGCCCGGTGAAGTCGACGTCGCCCAGCGCGAGCAGGTCGAAGGCAACGAACCGGGCCGGGGTCTGCTCGGAGAGCAGCCGTACCCGACTCGCCGCCGGGTGGATCCGTTGCTGCAGGGTGTCGAAGTCCAGGCGTACGCCCTCGGAATCGGGAACCACGATCTCGCCGTCGATCACCGACTGCGGCGGCAGGTGGGCCTTGACGGCCTCGACGACCTCCGGGAAGTACCGGGTCATCGGACGCTCGTTGCGGCTACCGATCTCGACCTCGTCGGCGTCACGGAAGACGATGGACCGGAAGCCGTCCCATTTGGGTTCGAAGCTGTAGGCACCCTGCGGAATGTGCTTGATCGGCTTCGCCAGCATCGGCGAGACCGGGGGCATGACGGGGAGACGCATCCGCCCATCCTCCCCGACGCGGGCTTTCGTGGCGAACGGTGCCTTGCCGGCGAGTCGTACCCGCCCTTGGATGCGACTTGACCCACTCTGCCGGTAACCTCCGCGGGCAAGATGCCAGCTACGACCGATCAGCCCCGCCAGGGGTTTCCAAGACGCCTCCCGCGCGGGACGATGAGCGCGGACACACGAGGAGGTGCCGCATGTACGAGGTTGTGCTCCTCATCGAGAAGCCGTTGTCCCACGTCGACGCCCACCAGTTGGCTGAGCTCTACGTGGTCTCGACCGAACCCACCCATGTCCACGTACTCCTCCCCGTCGAGGATGCCTCTGCGCGGGTCGAGTCGGCGCTCGGATCGATCGCCGCGAGCGAGGTGCTCGCCACCTCCGCGCTGAACTTCCCCGACGTCGACCTGGCCAAGATCCAGCGCGAGATCGTCGAACGCAGTCGGGCCGCACTGGAGCAGAGCATTCATGCCCTGACGTTGTGCGGCTGCTCCGCGGACGGCGAGGTTACCTCCGCTGATCCGGTGGATGCCCTCGCGGCGGCGGTTCGTGACCGCCGCGCTTCCGAGGTCGTCGTGCTGACCCGCCCGCACCTGGTCGCAGAGTTCTTCCACTTCGACTGGACATCCAAGGCACGGCGCCGACTCGGCGTGCCGTGCCTCCACCTCATCGAGCACAGGGATCCGGTCCCGCCTGACCCGGCGGCGGCCGGTCGGGCCAACGGCGACCGCGAACTTCCGTAGCGCCTGGCGCCGCCGCTGACGCACCCGCGCTCGGCGCGACGGCTCACTCCCGCTCGAGATCGGCGAGCCTGCGCAACAGGAAGGCCCGCTCGGTGGCGTTGCCGGCGAGTCGAATCGCGCGGCCGTACTCCGCGCAGGCTTCGGCGTGATGGCCCATCCTGCGTAGGAAGTCCGCACGGGCCGTCGGCAACAGGTGGCTTTGTGCCAACGGGACTTCGAGTCCTTCCAGAAGTGCCAGCCCGGCGGCGGCACCACTGGTCTCGGCCACCGCGACCGCACGGTTGAGTCTCACCACCGGTGAACCGGTGAGTTGTTCCAGCCGTTCGTACAACGCGGCGATCGAGCCCCAGTCGGTCTCGGCCGCGGTCGATGCCGTGGCGTGCTCGGCGGCGATCGCCGCCTGAAGAAGATACGGACTCACCCGGCCGTGCGCCGCCGCCCGGTGGATGAGGTCCACACCCTCGGAGATGTCCTCGTGGCTCCACCGCGTACGGTCCTGGTCGGCCAGGAGCACCAACCGACCCTCGCCGTCCTCCCGGGTGTCGCGCCGGGAGTGCTGCAGGAGCAGCAACGCAAGGAGGGCTGCGGGTTCGGGCTCGTCGGGCAGCAGTGTCGTCAGCACCCGGACGAGCCTGATCGCGTCGCTACACAGGTGTCCGCGGACAAGTACCTCGCCCGACGACGCCGAATGTCCTTCGGTGAACACGAGGTACAGCACGGTGAGCACAGCCCCAAGGCGGTCGGGCAACTCGGCGTCGGTGGGTACGCGATATGGGATTGCCGCGGCGGCGATCTTCTTCTTGGCGCGGGTCAGCCGAGCCGCCATGGTCGACTCCGAGACCAGGAATGCCCGGGCGATCTCGGGCGTGGTCAGCCCACCGACCATACGCAGCGTCAGCGCGATCCGTGCCTCCACCGCGAGCGCCGGATGGCAGCACGTGAACAGGAGGCGTAGGCGTTCGTCGGGGATCGTCGACATCGCCGTGCCGTCCTCCTCCCGGCTGACGTCTTCGGGCTGGTCGCCGGTGTCGACGATCAGCAGGGGCAACTTGCGGGCGAGGGTGGCATCGCGGCGCAGTCGGTCGAGGCCCCGCCGCCTGGCTGCGGTCAGCAGCCACGCCTCGGGCCGGTCGGGAACACCGGAACCCGGCCAGTGCCGCAGAGCGAGTTCGAACGCCTCGGCGAGACTCTCCTCGGCGATGTCGAAGCTGCGGACCTGTCGAACGAGCAGGGCCAGCAGACGTCCCCAGTGCTCGCTGAACGCCTGCTCCACTGCGGCGGCCGCGGCCGCCGCAGCCGGACTCGCCACCTCGCTCACCGTCACGTCGTGCACGCCTCCCGGACCGATGTCCTCGACCGTGGCCAGTGTCAACCAACGGTTGCGGCGAGCTCAAGACCAGTGGGGCACGCGATTCACACGAGCGGCCTGATCTCCACCTTCAGTCCCGGACTGCGCGGTATGTCCTTCGCCACGGCGAGCGCGTCGTCGAGATCGGCACACTCCACGACGTACAACCCGCCGAGTTGCTCCTTGGTCTCGGCGTATGGCCCGTCGATGACCACCCCCGATGCCCTGTCGAGGGTCGTCGCCGTCGTGCTCGCCTGCAGCTGCTCGCCCGAGAGAACGCGTCCAGCCTCCCGCAACCGCGCGGTGAAAGCCATGTGCTCGGCCACGATGCGCCTCAGGTCGTCGGCCGGACTTGCCGCTTCGGCCGCTTCGTCGCCGTACAGCAGAAACAGAAACCGCACCGGACATCCCTCCCTCTGGTGTTCCCTGTCGTTCCGTGTCATCTGTCGTCATTGTCGTCGCTGCGTCACAGGTCTGACGAACGAGGTCGACGCAAATCGACAAGATCGACAAGGTGGACCTGGGTCAGTCCGACGTATCGCCAGCGGGTCGGCGTGCACGACTCGGCTGTACGCGCATGGGCTCGCCGGGCATCTTCGGATAGTCGGGCGGGTAGGGCATGTCGCCGAGTCCGTGGTCCCGCTGGTCGCGCTCGACCCATTCGAGCAGCGGCTGGATCGAGTACGACTGCTCGCGCAGGCCCGCGTGCAGGTCACCCACCGAGGCGAATCGCTCCGGCATCGTGACGATGTCGAAGTCCTCCGGCGTCACGGAGTCGACCTCGTCCCATCGCAGCGGAGCCGACACGGGTGCGTGCGGCCGCGGGCGGATCGAGTAGGCCGAGGCGATGGTGCGGTCGCGCGCCATCTGGTTGAAGTCGACAAACACTCGCTCCCCACGCTCCTCCTTCCACCAGGAGGTCGTGACCTGATCGGGCAGTCGCCGCTCCAGCTCTCGGCCGAAGGCGATCACCGCGCGGCGTACCTCGACGAACGTCCAGCGAGGTTCGATCGGCACGTAGATGTGGAGGCCGCGACCACCGGAGGTCTTGGGCCAGCCTTCCAGGCCGAGCTCCTGGAGCACCGCTCTGGCGTGCGGCGCGACCCGGGCCGCATCGGCGAAGTCGGTGCCGGGCTGCGGGTCGAGGTCGATGCGGATCTGGTCCGGCTTGTCGACGTCGTTACGACGGACCGGCCAGGGATGGAAGGTGAGAGTACCGAGGTTTGCCGCCCACGCCACGACGGCCACCTCCGTGGGGCACACCTCGTCGGCGAACCGGCCACTGGGGAAGGCGATCTGGGCCGACTCGACCCAATCGGGGGCGCCCTTGGGTATCCGCTTCTGGTAGAACGCGTCACCGCGGTTGTCGCCCCGGGTGGACAGCTTCGCGCCCTCGAAGACGCCGCCGGGCCAGCGCTCCAGGGTCGTCGGCCGCTCGTTCAGTGCGCCGAGGATGCCCGCACCGACCGAGCAGAAGTACGTCACGACGTCTTTCTTCGTGAATCCACGCTCGGGGAAGTACACCTTGTCTGGGTTGGAGATACGTACGGTCCGCCCGCCGACCTCGATCTCCTCATGCGGCGTCGCCATGCCCGCACGCTAGCGTGCACGACGAGTTGGCACCTCATCGCCGCGCGATCCAACCAGACCGCTGAGACGGGTGAGAGGGCGCCGCACGGCGCCCTCTCACCCGGCAGACCGGAGTTTGCCGATCGCGTCAGCCCCCGATGACCGACGGTGGTGCGTCGCCATCCGCGCCCCAGACGTCTTCGTCCTCGTCGAGCCAGGTGTTGCGCTGCTGCTCCTGGCCACCGTCCTGACCGGCTCCACCGCCGCCCATCATCGGCATCATGCCGCCGCCCATTCCGCGCGCTCCCGCGCCGGCCGCGTTCATGCCAGCACCCAGAGCACCCGGACCACCGACTCCTACCATCCCGGCACCGGCCGGCCCGGCGCCGGACGGCAGTCCACCGCTGCCCGGTCCCACCGCGCCGTGTATGCCGGGCGTGCCACCACCAGCTCCACCGAGGCCGCCCCCGGCGCCACCGAGACCGCCGCCGAGGCCACCACCGCCACCGCCGCCGAACCGGGCCGTCTCCGTCCCGGTGTCCACGCCACCGCCACCGTTCCCGCCACTAGGAAGCGACTCACCGTCGGGAATGCCGTCGTTGTTGTGATCGGGATCGTTCGGGAACGGGTCCTGACTGTCCGGGATTCCGTCACCGTCGGTGTCGGTCGGCAGGTCGTCGGGGTCGGTCGGCAGGTCGTCGGTGTCGGGGATGTCAGGCCGGTCGTCGTTTCCATCATCGCCGGGCAGATCAGGCGTCGTGGGAACGTCCTCGCCGGGATTGCTCGGGAAGGTCGGGGTTCCACCACCACCACCACCACCGCCACCGCCTCCGCCGGCCCCGGTGGGATCGGGGTTGCCGGCGCCGATCTGCGGTGCCTGCGCGGGTTGCGGGAACTTGCCGGAGACATCGCCGTACTTCTCGATGAGGCCGGTTGCCGTCTCCTGGCACCGTTCCTGCTGGTCCTTGTTCAGCTGGAGGGTGCGGAAGAGGGCGTCGTAGTTGTGGTCGCCGTCGGGAACCTGGCAGTCGTAGAGTCCGTCCTCGCTGGTACGCGTCTGCCCGGAGATGCCCGCGTCGCTGTAGTAGTCGTACATCTGGTCGCGGCCGACGTCGTTCGAGCTGGCAATGGGGATGTCGAGGATCTCCCCGTCCGCGCTACCCCTGCGGATCTCGTACTTGATCGACCCGTTGGTGATGCCGCTGACCCACCACTTGAGGGTGTGGCCTTCCTCGTGCCATAGCGGCTTGGGCAGCTTGTCGTCGTTCTGGATGCCCTGGACGTAGCCGCCGAGGTCGGTGAAGAGTTGGCGGAAGCCCTCCGTGTCGGAGCCTTCGTCGGCGGCCACGAAGGTCTGCTCGTCGTCCTGCGGCGGCGGGGGCTTCGGGTTCTGCGAGTCGCACCTGTGCGCGATCTCCTTGGCGAACCAGATCACCTGATCCAGCTTCTTGCGGAACTCGTCGGCGGCCTTGCCACTCCAACCGCTGCCACTCGAGAACAGCTGGTCGCGGGCAGTCTCCAACCCGACGGCGACGTTGCCTGCAGCGGTCCCTGACTGCTGCCACAGGCGCGCAGTCTCGTCGATCCAGCTCCGGCTGGGCTCCCTCGTGCTGGCCGGCGCGTCGCCCTGGTCGTACGGATCGGGATAGCCCCGGACTCGGAACAGAATGCGGCGGTGATCTGATCCAGCGAGGTTGTCAGTCATCGTCAGCTCCCGTCACGCCTGCGTCTGGGGTGGAGGGTTCTGGCCGCCTGGCTGACCCTGGCCGGGCTGGCCGGCACCCGGGGTCGGCATCTCCTCACCGAGGATGCGGTCGATCTCGTTCACGCTCGCCCGGTTGAGGGCCTCGGCCGACCGGTAGCGTTCGGCGATCTTCTTGCTGGCGTCGGCGAGCCCCTCCAACAAGCCGTGAAGCTCGTTGAAGTTCCTGGCCATGTTGGACCGCGCGGTGTTGTACTGCTCCCGCAGCGAGCCGGCCTCCTCGAACTCCCCGAGCCTTGGGTATCCCCAGTCCTCGCCGGTAACCCGCAGCACCTTCTGCGGCGCACCGTTGGTGTCGGTCCAGTCCTTGTCGATCTCGCGCACCCGCCGTGCGAAGTCCTCGAGATCCCCGGGGTCAACGATCGTCCCGTTCATCGCACCCAACTCTCCCCGCATCGCGTCTTGTCCGCCTGGTGGCACGGCTGCCGAGCCTTGACGGTCGAGGCAGCGTGGCCGTCGCCCGGTCGCCGGGCACGGGAAGACGTTACGCGACCTGATCATGCCGATGCACGCGCCCCTTGGCTGACCTGTGGATAACTTGGCGTTCACCGGACGGTCTTCCCGGCGGCGATCTGCGGTGGTACCAATTCCTGACCCGCCCTACTCTCCTGGAGCCGCGTCGATGTCGCGTCCACGCCTGCGCACCACCTCCGCCTCCCGCCTCGCGACCGCTCTCTGCGTGCTCGCTCTGGTGCTCACTCCGACCGCGACCAACGCCATCCCCACCGGCGCCATCCCCACCGGCACCCTCCCCACTGGCGCCCTCCCCACCGGTCCGGTACCGGTCGAGGTAGTCGCGGACGAGGTGCCGATCCCAGCGATCCAGGGCGCGGGACACCGCTCGCCACGTGCAGGTGAGGTGGTCACCACGACCGGTGTGGTCACCGCGAAAAAGTTCGACGGCTACTGGGTGCAGGATCCCGTCGGTGACGGAGACGACTCGACCTCCGACGGAGTGTTCGTCTTCACCCGTGCCAGCGGGGCGAAGCCGGAGGTGGGTCAGGCCGTCCGCGTGACCGGTGAGGTGGCGGAGTTCAGGCCGGGTGGCAGCGGCGGGGCCAACCTCGCCGGGACCGAGATCGACGACTCGTCGTTCACGGTCACCCAGGAGGGCGTGGACCTGCCGCCGCCCACACTGGTCGGTCCGGGTGGGCGCGTCGCACCGGCGCAACGTGCCGACAGCTCCACGACCAGGGTCGACATCGAGACCGCAGGCACCTACGACCCGGACCGGGACGCCGTTGACTTCTACGAGAGCCTCGAGGGGATGGTGGTCGAGGTATTGGACGCAGCGGTCGTGGGACCCAGCAACGACTTCGGAGAACTCGTCGTCGTGCCCGGCAACCTGAAGGGCCTCCCTCGGACCCACGCGGGCGGCGTGCGGTATGCCTCGTACGCGACCCCGAACACGCGGCGGATCACTGTCGACGACGAGATCATCTTTCGCCAGATGCCGTCGGCCAGCGTCGGTGACACGCTGCCGGGTTCGGTCGCCGGCCCGCTCGCGTACAACTTCGGCATGTTCCGGATCTTCCCGACCGCTGTGCCGCAGGTCAGTCCGGGTTCCCTCGCCAAGGAGACCACCAAGCGCCAACGGGCGGGAGAGCTCGCGGTCGCGACGTTCAACGTCGAGAACCTCGACCCCGGCGATGGACAGGACGCGTTCGACCGGCTGGCCCGCCTGATCGTCGACCATCTTGCTGCGCCGGATGTCGTCGCGCTCGAAGAGGTGCAGGACGACACCGGAGCCGAGTGTCCCGACGGGCCGACACCGACGTGTACACCGGACGGTGTGGTCGACGCGGGCAGGACCCTCGACATGCTGACAGCCGCCGTGCGTGCGGCAGGCGGACCAGCGTACGAGTGGCGGCAGATCTCCCCCACCAACCTCACCGACGGCGGCGAACCGACCGGCAACATCCGGGTCGCGTTCCTCTTCCGGACCGACCGCGGACTGGCTTTCGTCGACCGGCCGGGCGGGGACGCGACGACTGCGACCGGCGTCCAGGACCTCGGGGGCGGACGCGCGGCGCTGACTCTGTCGCCCGGACGTATCGATCCCGCGAACCCCGCCTGGACCAACAGCCGCAAGCCCCTGGCCGGTGAGTTCACGTTCCGCGGCGAGCGCGTCATCGTCGTCGCCAACCATTTCAACTCCAAGAGCGGGGACGAGTCGCTGATGGGACGCTGGCAGCCGCCGCAGCGGTCCTCGGAGAACCAGCGCCATGCCCAGGCCGCCGCCGTCCACGACTTCGTCACCCGGATCCTGCAGGTGCAAAAGGACGCGAACGTCGTCGTGGTCGGTGACTTCAACGACTTCGAGTTCTCCGCCACCACAGCGATCCTGGAGGCCGGCCAGGCCGACAGCCGGCACAGCAAGGCTCTGGTGAGCCTGCCCAGACTGCTGCCGCATCAGGAGCGCTACTCCTATGTGTTCGAGGGCAATTCGCAGGTGCTCGACCAGATCCTCGTCAGCCCGGCGGTGCTGTTCGGTCACTGGCCGCGGACGTTCCCACGAATCCGCGGCTACGACATCGTGCACGTGAACGCGGAGTTCTCCGACCAGGTGAGCGACCACGATCCGCAGGTCGTCCGGCTCGTTCCGTAATGTCCCGGCGCCAGCCTCCGGCGACCTGGGCGACGTAGGGTCGAGCCATGCCTGAGATGGTTCGAAAGACCGAGGCGGAGTGGCGAAGTGAGCTCACTCCGGAGGAGTTCCACGTCCTCCGCGAGGCCGGCACCGAACGCCCGGGGACGGGTGAGTACGTCGAGACCAAGACAAAAGGCGTCTATCGGTGCCGTGCCTGTCGGGCGGAGCTGTTCCGCAGCGACACCAAGTTCGACAGCCACTGCGGCTGGCCGTCGTTCTGGTCACCTCTCGCCGGAGACCGGGTGCGGTTGATCGAAGACCGCTCGCTCGGCACGAAGCGGACCGAGGTGCGGTGCGCGCAGTGCGACTCCCACCTGGGGCACGTCTTCGAGGGCGAGGGGTACGGAACGCCGACCGACCAGCGCTACTGCATCAACTCGATCAGCCTGACACTCGAGCCCGACGAGTAGGTAGATCGGCGGGTTCCGGCGTTCCGCCCGGAACCGCGGACTGGTGTGTCCTCAAGCACCGGCGACTGCGGCGGCGTCAGAGGTCGCCACGCTCACCCGGAAGCACTTCCTGCAGCGCGGTGGCCGCGGCGAGCAGCTCGACCTGCAGGGGCTGCACCACCCGAACGTCTGGCGGCAGCTCGCCGCCTCGTGACCCGCCGAAAGCCGGACGGATCTCGAACGCCAGGTCGAGGACCTGCTCCCGGGTGAACCCGCCGGCGCGGAGCCGGTACGACTCTCCGGACAGGCGGCGGTACTCAGCCATGCGTTCGCGCCAACCAGGGTTGGACATCCGCTCCTCGTTGGCCTTCATCACCTCGACCAGGCGGTCGAGTACGCGTTCGAGCGCGAGCAATTGTTCGGTCCGGCGTTCGACGTCGAGGGCCACCGGTGCGGCCGGTGCGAACTCGTCCTTGCCACCCAGCAGTTTCCGCAGCCAGCTCAACGTCCGTCCCTTCCGTTCGTCGTCCGTTCGTTGTCCGACCGGCTCACCGACGCACGCACTCCGGTCTCAGGGCAACAGGCCCACGATGTCGGCAATCGGCTTGCGCCGCCCGGTGAAGAACGGCACCTCCTCGCGCGTGTGCAGACGCGCCCGCGCACCGCGCAGGTGCCGCATCAGGTCGGTGATGCGGAGCAGCTCGTCGGCCTCGAAGGCCAGCATCCACTCGTAGTCGCCCAATGCGAACGACGACACCGTGTTGGCGCGGACGTCGGGATACTCGCGGGCCATCTTGCCGTGCTCGGCGAGCATCGCCCGGCGTTCCTCGTCGGGTAGGAGATACCACTCCAAGGACCGGACGAAGGGATAGACGCAGACATACCGCTTCGGCTCCTCGGCGGCCAGGAACGCCGGAACGTGGCTCTTGTTGAACTCGGCCGGCCGGTGCAGAGCGAGCTGTGACCAGACCGGCTCGCAGCGGCGGCCGAATGCCGTCCGGCGGAACCGGTTGTACGCCTCCTGCAGGTCGTCGGACTCCGGTGCGTGCCACCAGATCATCAGGTCGGCGTCCGCCCGAAGGCCCGAGATGTCGTAGGTGCCACGGACCACGACGTCCTTTTCGCCGATCTGGGCGAACAACTCCTCGACCTCGTGCGCCAGTGGAGCCCGGTCACGGTCTCCCAGGGGTTCGCGAAGGCGGAACACCGACCACATCGTGTAGCGGATCACCTGGTTGAGGTCGCGAGCCTTGGGGCGCTCGGCCGATTCGGTGCCGCCTGGGGTCGAACTCCGATCCGTCATGCGGTCATTCTCCCCGGGCGCCGCACACTGGCGAGGACGTGGGTGGCGGCTGTCCGGGCGCCGGCGATGCAGGCCGGGATCCCGATCCCGTCGTACGCGGCACCGGCGACGGCCAGGCCGGGATGGCGGGCGACGTCGGTCCGGATCCGCGCGACCCGTTCCTGGTGGCCGACGACGTACTGAGGGAGCCCGCCTCCCCAGCGGGCCACGTGCGCCTCGACAGGCTCCGCGGAGATGCCGGTGGCAGCCCTCAGGTCGGCGACCGCTCCGCCCACCAGATCGGCGTCGTCGCGTTGGAGCTCGCCCACTTCGCCGAGCCGCCCGATGGAACACCGGACGATCACCAGGCCCTGGGCCCGCTCGGTGAGCCACGGCCACTTGGCGGAGGAGAACGTCGCGGCCTTGATCAGACGGGGTTCTGTCGGCGGCACGAGGAAGCCCGAACCTGGCCCAAGGTCGGACCGGGAGCCTGCGACCGCTCGGGCGGGGAACGCCAGCGCGACGGTCGCCATGCTCGCGTACTCGAGGCCGGCCAGCTCGCGGGCCGCGGTCGGCGCGACGGTCGCGAGTAGCCGGCCGGCGGGTCGGGCTGGACAGGCGAGGACGACGGCGTCCGCATCGACCAGCTCGGGCCGGGCCGTGGGACCGACCACGAGCTCCCAGCCCGATCCGCGGACCGCGTGCCGGAGCTCTCGTACGGTGGCGTTGGTCCGGACCCGGGCGCCCGAGGCGGCCAGGGTCGCGGGCACGAGCTGCGCAACGCCTCCGTCCAACCCGGCGAACACCGGCGCGCCGGATGCCGGTGCGGCGGCCTTCGCACGTGCGACCGCGCGTACCAGGGACGGATGCTCGCGCAGGAACGGAACCAGCGCCGGGATCGTGGCCCGCAAGGACAGCAGGTCGGCCCGGCCCGCGTACACACCGCCGAGCAGCGGCTCGATCAGCCGGTCGACCACCTCTGGACCGAACCGCGCCCTGGCGTAGGCACCGACCGCAACGTCGTCGTCGAGGGGGTCGCCCGCCTGCTCGGGTTCCTGGGCTGCGCGGGTGAGGCCACTGGCCGAGAGCACGCCACTGAGCTCGAGCGCGGCGAGGTCGCCCGGTATCCCCATCACCGTGCCGGCAGGGATCTGGCGAAGTGTGTCGCGGGACCACAGGCTGGCCGTCGTGGCCGCGGGGTGACGGATCAGGCTGCCCAGACCTACCTCGCGGGCCAGCTCGACACCTTCGGGCCGCCGATTGAGGATCGCCTCGGCGCCGGTGTCGACGGTCGCCCCGGCCAGCTCGACGGACTGAAGCTTTCCGCCCAGCCGGGACGAGCCTTCCAGGACCGTGACGTCGAGCCGATTGTGATCGAGTCCAGTGCCGGCCAACCCGTTGCCGTCGTCGTCGGTCTGGGCGGCCCGGCTGAGGTACCACGCGGTCGCCGCACCGGCGATGCCGCCACCGACCACGACGACGTGAGGCATGCGTCCAGCCTTCCAGAGCCGCGTACGGGCCGACAACGACGGGTTCTGTCGAGGCGAGCGACCCGCCGACGAGATCGAGGCAACCTTGCCAGGGTGCGACCGCGTCCTGCCGGCACAGCACGTGCACGGGGAAGATCACCAGCCGGTTCCGCCCGAGACCACGGAGGTCCGCCATGCATCGCCCCGCCTCTTCCTTGCGCGCACCGACCATCGCCGCCGGCGTGGTGGCCGCGGTCCTGGTCCTGGCCGGCTGCGTCAACGGTGCCGGGAACTCCTCCGAGGCGGGAGGGTCCGTACAGGAGGCCGCCGCCCGGGACGCCGGAGCGCAGTCCTCCGATGGTTCGGCACCGGACAGCCCCGACTCGGCCGGCGGGGACAAGAACCCCGGCCGGAATGCGGCGCGCATCGAGATCACGACGAGGTCGATCATCCGCACCGCCGAGATCGCTATCCGTACCGACGACGTGCAGGCCGCGGCGGACCGCGCGACCACCCAGGTCCAAGCCGGCGACGGCTTCGTCGCGGGGCAGCAGACGACGACCGCCCCAGAGGTCACCGGCGGATCGGACACCTCGAAGGGACCGGTCAAGCCGGCGAGTGTGAGCCTCGTCCTGCGAGTACCGGTCGACGACTTCGACCGTGTCGTACGCGAACTGCACAAGCTCGGGACGGTCTTGTCGGACAAGCGGGACGCCACCGACGTCACCGAGGAGGTCGTCGACGTCGAGAGCCGGGTGGCCAACCAGAAGAAGAGCATTCAGCGACTCCGGACACTTCTCGGCCAGGCCAAGACCGTCGGAGAGGTCGTGCAGGTCGAGTCGGAGCTGACCAACCGCGAAGCCGAGCTGGAGTCGCTGCAGGCAAGGTTCGAGGTGTTGCGCTCGCAGGCGGCCCTGTCGACGATCCGGGTCACGTTCGAAACTCCGGCCGTCGCGCCTCCGGACGATGACGACGCCAGCGGGTTCCTGGCCGGGCTGCGCGCCGGCTGGAGTGCGTTCGTCACGGTCGTCCAGGGCATCCTCACCGCCGTCGGCGCGATCGTTCCGTTCGGTCTCGCGCTCGCGCTGGTGTTCGGCGTGCCCGCCTGGCTGCTGATCCGGGCCAGGGCGCGCCGTCAGCCGTCAGCCGCAGAGCCCCCGTCGGCGCCGTCGCCGTCGGCATCGTGAGGGCTCCGCTCACTCGGGGCGGGCGGACTCGGTGTGGACGAACTCCACCAGCCGGGCGAGCACGTCCGGGTCGGTCTGCGGCAGCACACCGTGGCCGAGGTTGAACACGTGTCCGGCCGCCTGCCTGCCGGCGGCGAGGATGTCGCGGGTCCTCGCCGCGATGGCCTCCCAGGGGGCGAACACCAGGGCTGGGTCGAGGTTGCCCTGGACCCCGCGACCATCGACCCGGTCGACGGCGGCGCGTAGCGGCACACGCCAGTCGATCCCGACCACGTCGGCACCGGCCGCGGCCATCGAACCGAGTAGCTCGCCGGTTCCGACGCCGAAGTGGATCCGGGGTACGCCGAGCCGTCCGGCCTCGGCGAGCACGTGCTCGGAGTGCGGGCGTACGAAGGTGTCGTAGTCGTCCGGCGCCAGCGATCCGGCCCAGGAGTCGAACAGCTGGACCGCGGATGCTCCGGCCTCCACCTGCACGCGCAGGAAGGCCGCCGAGACAACCGCCAACCGTGCCAGCAGCTCGTGCCACAGGTCGGGGTCGGCGTGCATCAACGCCTTCGTCGCCACGTGGTCGCGACTGGGACCCCCCTCGACGAGGTAGGAGGCAAGGGTGAACGGAGCACCGGCGAATCCGATCAGGGGCGTCGAGCCGAGCTTGCCCACGAGCTCGCGGACGGCCTGGGTGACGTACGGGACGTCGGCGGCCTCGAGGGGGCGAAGGGGGTCCAGGTCGGCCCGGCTGCGTACCGGCGCGGCGACCACCGGACCCACGCCCGGCACGATGTCGAGGTCGAGACCGATCGCCTTGAGCGGCACCATGATGTCGGAGAAGAGAATCGCGGCGTCGACGCCGTACCGCCGCACCGGTTGCAGCGTGATCTCGGTGATCAGCTCGGCACGCGTACACGACTCGAGCATCGCGACACTCTTGCGAAGCTCGCGGTATTCGGGCAGCGAACGCCCCGCCTGACGCATGAACCACACGGGAGTGTGGGGCACCGGCTCACCGCGGCAGGCACGCAGGAACGCAGAATCCTGCGGACCGGCGGGCCGTGGACGGGTGTCGGTCTCCGACATGTCGGGCGCTGAGGTATCGGTCGTGGTCTCCACAGGACCGCAAGCCTACGACCGCCCGAGCGTGGGCGGGATCACGCCCGGGCCGGCGGCCAAATACCCCATTGCTCCGGGTTTTCCGCCGACCGTGCCGGGATTGCCGGCGAGTCGTACGCCAACGGTCGGGGGTACCGAGACGTAGTCTCTCGGGCGTGGCCGCGCGCCGGGAAACACACAGCCCGCCCGAGGGATTCCGCCGGGCCGTGGACGAACTACGCGCTGCGCGGCTGCGTCCTGAGGTCGTTTGGGAGGAGGTGCCCGCGCCGCAGCGGGTTGCCCCGTTCTCCGCGGCTATCAGTGCCGATGTCGTCGTCGACGACCTCGAGCTCGCGACCGGCCGGCTGGTGCTCCTGCACGACCCCGACGGCCACGAGACCTGGCAGGGTACGTTTCGTTGTGTGGCTTACGTCCGCGCTGAGATAGAAGCCGAGATGGTCACCGATCCGCTGCTTGCGGCGGTCGGCTGGTCCTGGCTCACCGAGGCGCTCGAGGCAGAGGACGCCGCGTTCACCGCGCCGAGCGGCACTGTCACGCGCGTCGCCTCGGAGAGCTTCGGTGGCATGGCGGCCGAGCCGGCCCGGGCCGAGATCGAGGTCCGGGCGTCCTGGACCCCCATCGATACCGCGATAGGCCGGCACACCCAGGCCTGGGGTCTCCTGTTGTGCACCGCTGCCGGTCTGCCGCCACTGACGCCCGGCGTCGTCGCCATTCCAGGGCGGAGGGTGAAGGGCCGGTGACGGACCCCGCAGCAGTGGACAGGTCCCCAGCAGCCGAGCCCGTCCCGTTGCTGGCTCCGGGCGACGGGCTGCCGGCGGTGGTCGAGACGCCGCGCGCCCTCCAGGCGACCGTCGAGGCGTTCGCCAGCGGTACCGGACCGGTCGCGGTCGACGCGGAGCGGGCCTCCGGCTACCGCTACTCCCACCGCGCCTACCTCGTCCAGCTACGACGCGCCGGCGCCGGCACAGCACTGATCGACCCGACGCGCTGCCCCGATCTGGGCGCCCTCGACGCGGCGCTCGCCGAAGCCGAGTGGGTGGTCCATGCAGCGACGCAAGACCTCCCGTGCCTCGCCGAGCTCGGCCTCCGCCCCCGCGCCCTGTTCGACACCGAGCTGGCCGGACGGCTGCTCTCGTTCCCCAAGGTGGGCCTCGGCGCCCTCGTCGAAGAGGTGCTCGGCTACCGCCTGGAAAAGGGCCACTCGGCCGTCGACTGGTCGACTCGACCACTGCCCGAGCCCTGGCTGGTCTACGCCGCGCTCGACGTCGAGCTGCTGGTCGATCTCCGCGACGTCCTGGCCGAGCAACTCGAACGCGACGGGAAGCGCGACTGGGCGGCGCAGGAGTTCGCCGCCCTGGCCGTGCAGCCGCCCCGGGAGACGCGCCGCGACCCGTGGCGACGCACCTCGGGCATCCACCGAATCCGCAGCCGTCGGGAGCTTGCCTACGTACGCGCACTCTGGACAATTCGCGACCTGACCGCCGCTCGCCGAGACGTCGCCCCGGGCCGGGTCCTGAACGACCACGCGATCATCGCCGCCGCCAACGCCCGCCCGAGCTCCCGAAGTCAGCTCAGCGCGCTGGCGCCCTACGACAGCCGGACGACCCGCCGCGACATCGACCTGTGGTGGTCGGCCGTCGAGACCGCTCGCAATCTGCCCGACAGCGACCTTCCAGAACACACCGCGCCCTACGACGGTCCGCCTCCCGCCCGGGCCTGGCCAGATCGCGACCCGTTGGCGGCGGCACGCCTCTCCGCCTGCCGGTCACGACTTCTGGAACTGGCCGGTGCCCAGCGTCTCCCCGCCGAGAACCTCCTCGCCCCTGACTCCGTACGCCGGCTGGCCTGGGATCCGCCGGTCGAGCCGACACCTGCGGCCGTCGCCGAAGTTCTGCGGGGGCGGGGTGCGCGGCAGTGGCAGATCGACCTGACCGCCGGTGTCCTGGCCGCGGCACTTGCCGAGCACCACCCGGCGGCCAATGACGAACAGCCAGCTGGTCCGTAGGCTCGGCCGGTGGCCTGCGCCCGCCCGTACACGCCGTTGATCGAAGCCGTACGACACCGGCTCGCACAGGCAGCCGACCCGGACAAGGCGGGTCCCATGCAGACGTACATGAAGTCCGTCATGCCCTTCCACGGCATCCAGGCACCGGGTGTGAAGCTCATCTGCCGGGAGGTCTTCACGGCCCACCCCATCGACGACCGCGGCACCTGGGACGCCACGGTCCGCGCGCTCTGGGACGACGCCACCCACCGGGAGGAGCGCTACGCCGCTGTCGCGCTCACCGGCCACCGCCTCTACCGCCGCTGGCAGGACCCGGATGTTCTCGGCCTCTACGACCACCTGACGGTCACCGGGGCGTGGTGGGACTTCGTCGACGAGGTAGCCGTACGCCGCGTCGGCCCGATCCTGCGAGGGGCGCCGGATCAGGTGGCGCCGCTGCTGCTGGCCTGGGCCGGCGACGACGATCTCTGGCGCCGCAGGGTCGCGATCCTGTCCCAGGTGGGAGCCCGGGAGGAGACCGACCCCGCGCTGCTCGCCGGTTGCCTGGCACCCAGCCTCGGGCGGCCGGAGTTCTTCCTCCGTAAGGGCATCGGCTGGGCGCTTCGCGAGTACGCCAAGACCGACCCGGAGTGGGTACGCGCGTACGTGCACCGCCACCATGACGAGCTCGCACCACTCTCGCGGCGCGAGGCGCTCAAACACCTCGGTGGCGACCCGAACCCACGCAGGATGTGACGATCTCCGCAGAACGCGTTCTGGAGGTTGGTCGCCCGGCATAGTTACCAGCGAGTAGCATTGGCAGGAGCGCCGGCTTCCGCCGGTCGCCACAGAGGAGCACCTGACGACCCTGAGCGTCCAGGCCACGGCCAGTTCGCTCTGGAGGACCGAGGAGGCTGGCTGTGCCCCGTGAGCTCCGTGATGTCGTCTTCGTCGACGGCGTCCGTACCCCGTTCGGCAAGGCGGGCGGCATGTATGCCGAAACCCGCGCCGACGACATGGTGATCAAGTGCATCCGCGAGCTGCTCCGTCGCAACCCGGGCCTGCCGGGAGACAGAGTCGACGACGTGGCCATCGCCGCCACCACCCAGATCGGCGACCAGGGCCTCACCATCGGCCGGACCGCCGCCCTGCTCGCCGGCCTGCCCCGCAGCGTCCCGGGCTACGCCATCGACCGCATGTGCGCGGGTGCCATGACGGCGGTGACCACGACCGCGTCCGGCATCGCGTTCGGCGCGTACGACGTGGCCATCGCCGGTGGCGTCGAGCACATGGGGCACCACCCGATGGGCGAGGGCGTCGACCCCAACCCCCGCATCCTCGCCGAGAAGCTCGTGGACCCCTCCGCGCTCGTGATGGGCCAGACCGCGGAGAACCTGCACGACCGCTATCCCGGCATCAGCAAGGACCGCGCCGACCGCTATGCAGCTGCGAGCCAGCAGAAGTTGGCCAAGGCGTACGCCGACGGCGTGATCCAGCCCGACCTGGTGGCCGTGGCGACCCGCAGCGCCGAGGCCGGGTGGGGACTCGCCACCACCGACGAACCACCGCGTCCCGACACCACGGTCGAAGGCCTTGCCGAGTTGCGGACGCCGTTCCGCCCACACGGCCGTGTCACCGCCGGCAACTCCGCCGGACTCAACGACGGCGCCACCGCGTGCATCCTCGCCGCCGAGGACGTCGCCACCGAGCTCGGTCTGCGTCCGAAGATGCGCCTGGTCGCCTACTCGTTCGTGGGTGTCGAACCGGAGGTGATGGGAGTCGGGCCGATCCCTGCCACCGAGAAGGTCCTGGGCAAGGCCGGGTTGACGATGGACGACATCGGACTGATCGAGATCAACGAGGCGTTTGCCGTCCAGGTGCTCGCGTTCAACGACCACTTCGGGCTCCTCGACGACGACGCCCGTCTCAACGCCTACGGCGGAGCGATCGCGGTGGGCCACCCGCTCGCCTCCAGCGGCGTACGTCTGATGCTGCAGCTCGCCCGCCAGTTCGAGGACCACCCCGAGGTGAGGTACGGCCTGACGACGCTGTGCGTCGGCATCGGCATGGGCGGCAGCGTGATCTGGGAAAACCCGCTTTGGGAGGGCAGATGACCAGCATGGCACCCGAGCTCGACTTCGCGGCGGTCTTCCCCGACGAGGTCGTGACGCACGCGCACGTCCGTGAGGTCGAGCTGCCCCATGCCGCCGGCACGATGGCGCTCATCACGTTGGACAACGGCCTCGACCACACCCGGCCCAACTCGTTCGGGCCGCAGGGGCTCGCCGAGCTGGACGCGGCACTGGACTCGGTGCTGGACCGCGACGACATCGCCGCCGTCGCCATCACCGGCAAACCGTTCATCCTCGCCGCCGGCGCCGACATAACCGGAATGCCTCGCATCACCAGCCGCGAGCAGGCGCTGGAGATCGGCCGCTACGGCCATCACGTGTTCGGCAAGCTCGACGACGGGCGGAAGCCGTCCTTCGGCTTCATCAACGGTCTCGCCATCGGCGGCGGGCTCGAGGTCGTCCTCAACTGCACCTACCGCA
This sequence comes from uncultured Actinomycetota bacterium, assembly GCA_963720325.1. Taxonomy (GTDB): domain Bacteria; phylum Actinomycetota; class Actinomycetes; order Propionibacteriales; family Actinopolymorphaceae; genus Thermasporomyces. The sequence goes on from CAVRFE010000007.1 coordinate 1,128,716, forward strand.
CGGTGATCGCATCCGCGCCGGCGGTCGCGTTCAGCGAATGCTTCCTGGGCATCGTGCCGGGCTGGGGCGGTAGCTGGCTGCTGCCGAACCTGGTCGGTGCCGACCGGGCAGTCAAGATCATCATCGAGAACGCGCTCAACACCAACAGGATGCTGCGGGGACCCGAGGTCGAGCCGGCCGGGCTCGCCGACGTGACGTTCGAGGGTGCCGACTTCCTCGAACGCTCGATCGACTGGGCGGCCAGAGTCCTGACCGGACGTGTCGAGGTGAAGCGTGCCGACGTCGACCGCGGCGAGGCCTGGGACTCCGCCGTGGCCCGCGGGCGGGCGTTCGTGGAGGCAAAGCTGCACGGCGCGGCCCCCGCACCCCTGCGCGCACTCGACATCATCGCGGCGTCGAAGACCTGCTCCAAGGCTGAGGGGTTCGCGGCCGAGGACGAGGCCAACGCCGACCTTTTCATGTCGCAGGAGTTCCGCTCCGGCCTGTACGCGTTCGACCTCGTGCAACGGCGGGCCAAGAAGCCCGTCGGCACACCGGACAAGGCACTCGCGCGACCGGTGACGAAGGTGGGTCTGGTCGGCGCAGGGTTGATGGCGAGCCAGCTTGCCCTCCTCTTCGCCCGTCGGCTGCTGGTCCCCGTCGTCCTCACCGACATCGACGACGAACGGGTCGAGAAGGGGCTCGCGTACGTCCGCTCCGAGGTGGACAAGCTCGCCGGTCGAGGTCGCGTCACGGCCGACCTGGCCAACCGGATCAAGGGGCTTGTCACGGGTTCGACCGACAAGGGCGTCTACGCCGACTGCGACTTCGTACTCGAGGCGGTCTTCGAGGAGATGAAGGTCAAGCAGCAGGTGTTCGCCGAGCTGGAGGGCATCGTCTCGCCCGACTGCGTGCTCGCGACCAACACGTCGTCGTTGTCGGTCACGACGATGGCGTCCAAGCTCGCCCATCCAGAACGCGTGGTCGGCTTCCACTTCTTCAACCCGGTCGCGATCCTGCCGCTGCTGGAGGTCGTACGTGGTGAGCAGACCGACGATCCCAGCCTCGCCACCGCCTTCGCTGTGGCCAAGCAGCTGCGAAAGAACGCGATCCTGGTCAAGGACGCGCCCGCGTTCGTCGTCAACCGCGTCCTGACGAGATTCATGGGCGAGATCACCAAGTGCGTCGACGAGGGAACGCCGGTCGAGACGGCCGACGATGCCCTGCAACCGCTTGGGCTGCCTATGTCGCCGTTCGTCCTGCTCCAGCTCGTCGGTCCGGCGGTCGCCCTGCACGTCGCGGAGACGTTGCACGAGGCGTTCCCCGACCGGTACTACGTCTCCCCCAACCTGCAACGGCTGGTGGCCGCGGGAAAGCAGGGGGTGTGGTCGTGGGACGAGAAGGGACAGCCGTTCCTGGCCGACGACACGCGCGCCCTGATGGAGCAGGGCGACAAGGTCTCCACGGAGGAACAGGTGCGGGACCGGGCGCTCGCCGCGATCGCCGACGAGGTGGGGCGCCTTCTCGACGAGGGCGTGGTCGCGGAGGCACAGGACGTCGACCTGGCCATGCTCCTGGGTGCGGGTTGGCCGTTCCATCTCGGCGGCATCACGCCGTACCTCGACCGCAGTGGTCAGGCCGAGCAGGTCACGGGCCGGCGCTTCCTGCCTCTCGGGATCGCGAGCCCTCGCCGTTGAGGCGCGAGTGGGAACGCCCGTAGCCGAAGTAGATCACCAGCCCGACCAGCATCCAGATCACAAACCGCAGCCAGGTCTCGATGGCGAGGTTGAGCATCAGGTAGAAACAAACGACCGCACTGATGATCGGCAGCACCGGCACCCATGGTGTCCGGAACACCCTGGGCAGGTCGGGACGGGTTCGCCGTAGCACCACGACACCGATGCTCACCAGGACGAAGGCGGCGAGCGTCCCGACGTTGACGAGTTCGGCGAGCACGCTGATGGAGGTGAACGTCGCCAGGATCGCCGCCGCCACGCCGACGGTGATGGTGACGACGTACGGAGTGCGGAACCGCGGGTGCACCTTGGCGAAGGCCGGCGGCAGCAGCCGGTCACGCGCCATCGCGAACGCCACCCTGGTCTGGCCGAGCAGGAGGATCATCACCACGACGATGATTCCGACAGCGGCTCCGACGGCGATGATCCGGCCGACGGCCGGGTTGCCGGCATCGACCATGGCGGTAGCGAGCGGGGCGGCGTCGTCGGGGTTGATCCTGCGGTAGTCGACCATCGCGGTCAGTACGAGGCTCACCACGACGTACAGCAGCGTGCAGATCGCGAGCGACCCGAGGATCCCGAGTGGCAGGTCACGCTGGGGCCGGCGGGTCTCCTCCGCGGTGGTCGCCACGACGTCGAAGCCGATGAACGCGAAGAACACCACCGCCGCGCCGCTCACCAGTCCGGCCAGGCCGAAGCTGGCCGGCTCCACCCCGAACAGGACCTGTACCAACGGCTGGGTCAGCCCGCCGACCTCGTGCGGTGGCCCGCTCGGGGGCAGGAACGGCACCAGGTTGCTCGCCTTCACGAAGAAGATGCCGACGAGGACGAACAGCAGTGCGGCAGCCACCTTGATCGCGACGGCGACCTGGTTGATCCGGCTGGACAGCTTGATGCCGACCACCAGGACGCCCGTCAACGCCAGGATCAGCAAGCCCGCAGGTAGGTTCATCACCCCGTCGGTGGTGTTGGCGATGGCGTCGGGAACCTGCAGCGGTGTGCCCCGCAGGGCCGTGGCGAGATAGCCCGACCAGCCACCGGCGACCGCGGCGGCACCGACGAAGAACTCCAGGATGAGGTCCCAGCCGATCATCCAGGCGAACAGCTCGCCGAGCGTGGCATAGGAGAAGGTGTAAGCCGAGCCGGCCACCGGCACCGTCGACGCCAGCTCGGCGTAGCAGAGGGCCGCAAGGCCGCAGGCGACAGCGGCGATCACGAACGACAGCGCCACCGCCGGGCCGGCATAGAGCGCCGCCGCCGTACCGGTCAGCACGAACAGGCCGGCACCGATCGTGACGCCGACACCGAACACGGTGAGATCGAGCGCACCGAGATCCTTGCGAAGCCGGTGCTCGGGCTCGAGCGTGTCGGCGATCGCCATCTCGACCGGCTTCGTGCGTAGCAGACTCATCCGTCGAACTCCCTCGTCGAGACGGTGACCGCCGTATGGGTCACGTCAGCCCGGGGTCACGCCAGCCAGGTCACGCCAGCCAGGCCACATCAGCCGGGTCACGTCGGGTGGACGTCCTCCCGGGACGGCTCGCCGCCCTGCCCCCGTACTGCCTCGTCGTCCAGGCGCGCGACGAGCTCGACCATCTGGCGGGCGAGGTCCTGGGGTCCCAGGCCGATCTCGCCCAGCAGCTCGGGGCGCTTAGCCTGGGCCAGGAACTCCTGCGGGATACCGAAGACCCGCAATGGTGTGTCGATGCCGGCGTCACCGAGGGCCACGCCGAGTGCGGCCCCACAGCCGCCGATCCGGCCGCTGTCCTCGACAGAGACGACGACGCGGTGCTGCCGGGCGAGTTCCACCAGGCCGGGGTCGACTGGCTTCACCCACCGCGGGTCGACGACCGTCACACCGATCCCCTGACCGGCCAGCCGAGCGGCGACATCGACAGCGGTCGCTGCCATCGCGCCGACGGCGACCAACAGCAGGTCACGCTCGCCTTCGCGGACGAGCACGTCGCAGCCCCCCACCCGGTCGATCGCCGGGATGTCTGGCACGACGGCTCCCTTCGGGAACCGGACCACCGTCGGACCGTCCTGAACTGCGACAGCCTCTCGCAGGAGGGCTCGCAGTTGCGCGCCGTCGCGCGGCGCGGCGATGCGCAGACCAGGAACGACCTGCAGGATCGACAGGTCCCACATGCCGTTGTGGCTCGGTCCGTCCTCGCCTGTCACGCCGGACCGGTCGAGTACGAACGTCGCGGCGCAGCGGTGCAGGGCGACGTCGAGGAGCATCTGGTCGAACGCGCGGTTGAGAAACGTCGAGTAGATCGCGACCACGGGGTGCAGTCCACCCATGGCAAGTCCCGCCGCCGAGGTCACGGCGTGCTGCTCGGCGATACCGACGTCGAAGAACCGGTCGGGGAACTTGCCGGCGAAAGCGTCCAGCCCCGTCGGATACTGCATCGCCGCCGTGATCGCCACGATGTCCGGGCGCTCAGCGCCCAGGGCCACCAGTTCCTCGCTGAAGACCCGTGTCCAGGTGCCCGTCTGGTCGCTGCGTGTCTGGTGCAGGCAGTCCTGCTCGTCGCGCTCGGCCACGTCGTAGCCGAAGCCCTTCCTCGTCAGGCAGTGCACGAGGACGGGGCCGCCGAAACGCTTGGCCTGTTCGAGCGCGCCCTCGACGGCGGCGAGGTCGTGACCGTCGATCGGCCCGAGGTACTTGAGTCCGAGGTCCTCGAAGAGTCCCTGGGGTGCCAGCACGTCCTTGAGGCCGCGCTTGATGCCGTGCAGGACCTCGTACATCGGTGCGCCAACCAGCGGCGTGCGCGCCAGGGAGCGCTTCACCAGGTCGAGGACGGGCTCGTACCTCGGGTTGGTGCGCAGCGCGTTCAGGTGCTGGGCGAGGCCGCCGACGGTCGGGTTGTAGGAGCGGCCGTTGTCGTTGACGACGATGACCAGCGGCCGGTCCTTGGCCGCCGCGATGTTGTTGAGCGCCTCCCAGGCCATCCCGCCGGTGAGCGCGCCGTCACCGACGACGGCGACCACGTGCCGGTCCTCGCCGCGGAGCTGGTAGGCCTTGGCGAGACCGTCGGCGTACGACAATGCCGCCGAGGCGTGCGAGTTCTCGATGAGATCGTGTTCGGACTCCTGTTGGCTCGGGTAGCCGGACAGGCCGCCACGCTGCCGCAGGAGGTCGAAGCCGGCCTGCCGACCGGTGAGCATCTTGTGGACGTACGCCTGGTGCCCGACATCGAAGAGGATCCGGTCGCGCGGGGAGTCGAACACCCGGTGCAGGGCGATCGTGACCTCGACGATGCCGAGGTTGGGGCCCAGGTGGCCCCCGCTGCGGGACACCTTCGTGACGAGGAAGTCGCGGATCTCTCGGGCCAGGTCGGTGAGCTCCGGCTCGGACAGGTCAGCCAGGTCGGACGGCGTCCGGATCTTCTCGAGCACGCTCATCCAGCTACCTCCTAAGGCGGCGCCGATACCTGCGGGGTGCCTCGCGGTCACCGTACGTCGTCCGATCGAGTCTAGGGCCCCGCCCCCCTCGATCAGGGACGCTCGGCGAAGGCGCGGCGGGCAACCGCGATCCCCTCCGCAGGGCGCTCGCGAAGCCGCTCGAGTTGTTCCACGGCGAGGACCAGCGCCCCCAGAACCTCGGCGCGCTCGCCGGTCTCTGCCGCGACGACCGGAGTGCGCGCCACCGAGCAGACGGCATAGCGCGGCATCGCCGCCCGGAGCGGCTCCAGCAGAACGTCGCCGGCGGCCGCCAGGTCACCACCCACCACAACCCGTTCCGGATTGACCACATTGCACAGGTTGGCGGCGACGAAACCGATGTGGCGCGCGGCGTCGGCGATGACCCGCCGGCAGCCGCCGTCGCCCTCGAGGGCACGGGCAACGAGGTCCTCGACGGTATGCAGGTCGGGATGGCTGTGGCGGATCAGCTCCAGCAGGTACGGGGCCCCGACCAGGGTCTCGAGGCAGCCGCGGTTACCGCACGAGCACACCGGGCCGCTCTCGTCGATCGTCAGGTGGCCGATCTCACCGGCCGAGCCGGCGAACCCGTGGTAGACCAGTCCGTCCACGACGAGGCCCGCGCCGAGCCCTGTGGCCGCCTTCACGTACGCGAGGTTGGCCACGCCCCGGCCGGCGCCGAAGTACAGCTCGCCGCGCGCACCCAGGTTGGCGTCGTTGTCGGCGAACACCGGGATCTCCAGGCGCTCGGCGAGTTCGCGTACCGGGTCGATCTCCTCCCACCCCGGAAGGATCGGCCAGGAGCCGAGGGCGCCGCCGTGGGGAGGGAGCGGAGCCGGCAGTCCCACCCCGGCGGCCCTGAGCTTGTGTCCCGACTCACCGATCTCGCCGAGGAGTTCACTCAGCAGCCTCTCGGCGGCGGCGAAGGCGGCGACCGACGAGGCCCCCACGTCGCAGGCGAAGCGTCGGCCGGACCGGATCGTGAACTGCAGGTCGGAGACCGCGACCCGGATGTGCCTGTGCCCGAAGTCGAGGCCGACCACCAGGCCGTCGTCGTGCCGGATCCGTACCTCCTGGGCCCGCCGACCGCCACGAATTCCCGGCGAGACCTCGACGGCTTCGGTGGCACACAGCTGGTGGACGATGCTGGAGACGGACGCTGGTGACAGCCCGGTGAGTCGGGCGATCTCGGCCTGGCTGAGTACGCCGTGTGCCCGCACCGATGCCAGCACCCGGCGGATGTTCGCCGCCCGCAGCGACGCCTGAGACCCCGGCCGCAGCGTCACGCGCCAAGAAAACCCGCGCGTCACCTGATCGTCAAGGCTTTCCGAGAGACCGGCGGATGCCGTATCCGGCGGCACCGGACCCCTATGCTCAGTGAGCATGGACGGCTGCGCCTTCTGTGCGATCGTCGAGGGAGCCCCCGCCCACCGCGTGCTCGACGAGCCACACCTTGTCGCGTTCCTCGACAACAGACCGGTTTTCAAGGGCCATGTCCTGCTCGTGCCCAGGGTCCACGTCGACACCCTGCTGGAGCTATCCGACGAGCTGCGCGACCCGTTCTTCGCGGCCGTCCAGAGGCTCGCCCGGGCCATGGAGAAGGGCCTCGGAGCACAGGGCTCGTTCGTCGCGGTGAACAACCGGGTCAGTCAGAGCGTTCCGCACCTGCACACCCATGTCATCCCGCGCACCCGGGGCGACGGACTGCGTGGATTCTTGTGGCCACGCCGGAAGTACGCCGACGCCGAGGAGGCCGAGTCGTACGCCGAACGGCTGCGACAGGCTCTGTGACGGCGGGGCGGCGGGCCGACCCCTTCGTACCGGCCCCTCGGGTGGCGGCTGTTCCGCCTCGTCGCCGGACGGGGCATACTAGCGGCGGCATGTACGCGGCTGAGTCGCACACGAGCCTGACCGAGGCCTCTCCCTGTGCACCTCGGCTCCAGGGGGTACCAGTCGTCATCGACTCAGGAGGTCCGGTCATGGCAGACATCCGCCCGCGGGCGGCCGTCATCGCAACTCTCGGCGCAGTCGCCGTCGCGGCCAGTGCATACTTCGTCTGGCTCGCCGACCAGTCGCCGCTCGACATCCAGGTCCAGCGACTGCTGCTCCAGCCTGACGCCGCCGACCCCGCCTCGTCCTACTGGATGTCGATGGCCACCCCGCTGGTCGTCATCGCTGGAATCGGCGTACTCGGCACCTTGCTGCTCTCACGCCTTCTGGTATGGCTCGCGTTCCTGCTCGGACTGGCGGCGCTGGCCCTGTGGGTCACCAGCGTCGTCTACGACTCCGGAGCCAGTGAGCTCACCGTCGGCGCCATCCAACCCGGCGCGTGGATCAACCTCGGTGGCGTCCTGCTGCTGCTCGTCGGCGCCGCGTCACTGCGTCGCCGCAGTGACGAGGACGACGAGGACGAGGAAGACTTCGCGACGCAGCCGCTCACCCGCCAGGGTGTCGCGGACGACGGGCCGTGAGATAGCACCAGCGGACGTGGGCCAGTCTGCCGCGGACAGCCCTCAGCCGGCGACAGCCTTGGTTACCGTCGGTCTCCACGCAGGTGCCGATCTCGGCGACCCCGACGTGGTGAGCCGTCTGCTCGACGTGTTCGAGGGTCATCCACGGTTCGCGCCCACCCACTGGGGATCGGACGAACGCCTCCGCCACGGCTACGAGCGCGCTCAGGTGCTGCGGGTTGCGGCCGCGGACAGTCCCATCCGCCAGATCCTGCTGTCCCGCAGATCGGCAGTGGCATACCAGGCTCACTTCGAGGCACGCCGTGGTGCCTACGTGGACTGTCTGGTCGACGATCAGCTGGACGTCGAGGACTGGACGGAGCTGCTGCACCTGTGCGACGAGGTCGCGGCAGTCGTCCGGCCACGGTTCGGGGTGGTCCATCGGTTCTTGTCGACGCCAACGCCCTGGACGAGTGAGCGCGAACGGCTTCTCCGCCTGGTGGACTTCGTCGCCCAACCCGTACCGGTGAGATATGCCAAGGCGGGACCACTCGGACTGGCGATGAGAACGTACGTCGGCCCGCAGGTCGCGGACCTGTTCGGCCGGGATCGGCTACTGGCCACGCCGGGAGTGGTCGCGGTGCTCGACGATGGCGTCATCCGGATCGATCTGGGCGAAGACCTGTGGAACCTGTCCGAGGAGTCCCTCTTGGCCCGCTGGACGGCGGCGACGGACCACCTGGCGCCCAGCGAGGCACTCGCGGAACCCGTGCCCCTGCGCAGCCGTCGCGGATTCGAGTTCGAGCCCTCACCGGCGTGGACGAGGCGGGTGTCTCCGTGAGGATCATCCGCGAGTCCTGCAGCGTCGACGTCTCCCACGCGGGCTTCGTGCATCTCCTGCACGTGCGGGTCAAGGACACCGGCGCGGACCGTGGTGGTCCGCTCTGGTTCGAGCGACAGAACCTGCCCTGGGTGGTTCAGACGCTCCGGTCCGTCCTGACCATCTACGCCTTTCCACGCACCGTCATGGACAACGGCCAGGACAGCCTGAAGGTCTTCGAGTCCGGAGACGAGCAGGCGCCGATCACCAATGTGATGAACCGGCGTCCCGACGGCGCACCCCACGGCGGCGTCTACGCGGTGATGATGAGCCGGACGATCGCCGAACGGCTGCTCGACGACCTTGCCGCGCTGCCGCCGGAACCTGTCTGAGCGTCCCGGCGGCACCACGCGTTGCGTCACGACGTCGCCGTCTGCTCCATCAGCCAGGCGAGGTCGCTGGTGGTTCCGAACCACCAGTTGAACTTGCGCGGTGGCGACAGGCGCCACTCGCTCTTGCCGACGTCAGGACCGCCGGGGCGGTGCCAGTTGTCGAGGTTCGACTCACATCCGACCAGGAGCTGCTCGGCGGCGGAACGCAGGCCGGACGGATCGCCTCCGAGCTCCTTCTCCGCCCAGGCACCCCGCGCCACCAGGCCGGCCACGTCGCAGGTGTGCTCGACGTCGCCCCACGGACCATCGTCGGAGAACTCCTTCTGGCTCGAGGCGAGATACCACGGCACCGTGACGTCGACGCCCTCGCCAGCTTCGTACAATCCGAGGTCGGCCACATAGTGCGCGAGGTCGACCAGGAACCGGAGGGCGTCGGCGTCCACGCTCTGGACGTAGTACTCCCACACCGCGTCGGCGAACAACGCGCTCATCCACGGTGAACAGATAGGGACCGCACCACCGGCACCTTCGTGGGCGTCCATCGTGTGCAGCATGCAGCCGTCGTCCGGCCACGAGCCGACCGGATCGTCTGCCAACGCGAAAGAGGTCTCGACCACCTCGCGTACCCGGTCGGCGTGCTCCGCTGTGCCCGTGGCCTCCCATGCGGTGAGCGCGGCCAGCAGTGCGTACGTCTGGTGGCGTTCGGTCCAGAAGTTGGTCTCCAGGTCGTAGGTGGGATCCCAGGTCGCACCAGCCCCCGCGATCCGGTCGATCGCCTCGAGGAGGGCAGGGTCTCCGGTGAACGCGAAGTCCATCAGCAACGAGCGGCCGTAGCTGTACTTGAGGTCGTCGTCCTCCTTGAGATCGAAGTAGCCGTTCTGGTCGATGTGTCCGGCGTAGAACTGAGCCGAGCGATGGGCGTGACGCAGCCACTTCACGTCACCCGTCCGTACGTACGCGCCGAACAGGGTCGCGGTCCGGTCGAACAGCCAGGGCTCGTAGTCATCGAGGTACGGCACCAGCTCCGCGACCGAGTCGGGCACGTCGTTCACGGCCGTGTGCGCGGAACCGAGCATCGACTCGTCGAACCACTCCCACGCGGGATCACTGCCTGCCTTCGTCGTGCGGGTCCGGAGCAGACAGTCGCTCAGCCACTCCGCCGGGAACGTGGCGTACACCCGCGGCTCCCGTACCGAACCGGCCGGATACTCCCCGTCGGTCACCTCCACCCAGTCGGCACGCGGGTCACCGGGTGCGGGCAAGGGGGCGGTAGGTGGCGTCCCGTACCGCAGAGTGACCTGCAGTGGCTCCCTGCTCGGGAACGTCACCTCCACCGAGACCATCGCGGCGCGCACGGACTCCGGCGCCGGCTTCCCACCGGGCCATGACCGCCAGGGCAGGACGGACGCGGCGTGGCTAGGGAGCTCGGTGCCGTCGGCGTCGACGACGCTCATCTGGTCCGCACGTGTCAGCACTCCTGGTGGGAACGGAGCGCCGAAACTGACAACGGTCGGGCTCCCGACCATTGCCCGCGGTCCCGGGTGCAGGGTCACCTGCACCGTGCCATTGGCGGCGAGGCGCGGACGAACGCCGGAGCCGCCGGCCTGCCCACCCTCCTGGTCACGAGCCGCTTGCTGCTCGGGGGGAGTCGAGGTGGTTTCGTCGAGAACTCTGGCGGACGCGTCGGTCGTCGCTCCCCCGGCACCGAGGGCCAGGAGGGTGACAACCAACACCGACAGATAGCGGACCAGGCGCGTGACGCCTGCTGGACTGTGATCTCGCGGCTTAGATCGCATGGCGCGCGAGCATAGGTAGGCACATTGCAGCGACGTTGCCGCCGGCCCGTCCGACCCGTCCCGGCCCGACCAGCGCAAGCCAGCCCGGCCAGCAGGTTCAGCGCGCGAGCAACGAACGCAGGACGTACTGCATGATCCCGCCGTGGCGGAAGTAGGCGGCCTCCCCCGGGGTGTCGATCCGAACGACAGCACGGAACTCCCGACCGTCGGCACGCACCGTCACCTCGCGCGAAACGGTCCCGTCGTTCATCGCCTCGACGCCCACGATGTCGAACGTCTCCTCGCCGGTCAGGCCGAGCGACTCGGCCGACTCCCCCGCCGGGTACTGCAGCGGCAGGACGCCCATACCGATCAGGTTGGACCTGTGGATGCGTTCGTACGACTCCGCGATGACCGCCCTGACGCCGAGCAGCGCGGCGCCCTTGGCCGCCCAGTCGCGCGACGACCCCGAGCCGTACTCCTTGCCGGCAAGGACTACCAGCGGTATGCCGGCGGCCTGGTAGTGGACCGACGCGTCGTAGATCGTCGCCACCTCGCCGCCCGCGGTGAAGTCGCGGGTGAAGCCGCCCTCGGTACCCGGCGCCAGCTGGTTGCGTAGCCGGATGTTGGCGAAGGTGCCCCTGATCATCACCTCGTGGTTGCCGCGGCGCGAGCCGTAGGAGTTGAACGAACGTTGCTCGACGCCGCGCTCCAGAAGGTATGCACCGGCCGGGCTGTCCTTCTTGATCGAGCCGGCCGGCGATATGTGGTCGGTCGTCACCGAGTCACCCAGCTTGGCCAGCACCCGCGCACCCGAGATGTCCTCGAGCAGCGCCGGCTCGGCTGGCATCCCTTCGAAATAAGGCGGTTTGCGGACGTAGGTGGAAGCGTCGTCCCAGGCGAACAGGTCACCAGACGGCGTCGGCAGCTCCCGCCAGCGGTCGTCGCCTGCGAACACGTCCGCGTAGTCGCGGGTGAACATCTCGGCGGCGAGCGCGCTGGCGACCACGTCCTCGACCTCCTTGGCGGTGGGCCAGATGTCGGCGAGGAAGACATCGTTGCCGTCACCGTCCTTGCCGAGCGGATCGTTGACCATGTCGACGTCCATGCTGCCGGCAAGGGCGTACGCGACCACGAGCGGTGGCGAGGCGAGATAGTTCATCTTGACCTCGGGGTTGATCCGGCCCTCGAAGTTCCGGTTGCCGGAAAGTACCGAGACAACGGAGAGGTCCCCGTCGTTGACTGCCTTGCTGACCTCCGGGATGAGCGGACCGGAGTTGCCGATGCAGGTGGTGCATCCGTAGCCGACCAGGTTGAAGCCGAGCTTGTCGAGGTACGACGTGAGACCCGCACGCTCGTAGTAGTCCATGACCACCTTCGAGCCGGGGGCGAGGGTCGTCTTGACCCACGGCTTGCGGGACAGGCCCTTCTCGACCGCCTTCTTCGCCACCAGGGCGGCGGCGACCATGACCGACGGGTTCGAGGTGTTGGTGCACGACGTGATCGCCGCGATCACGACGGCACCGTGGTCGACCTCGCACATCGTGCCGTCGGCGAGGGTGATAGCGGTCGGCGAACTGGCGCGGCCGCCGTCGGTCGGCGCAGCGGACTCATAGCCGTGCGGCGCGTCGGAGCCGTTGGCTCCCGCGTATGACGGCACGTCACTGGCCGGGAACGACTCCGCGTCGGCCTCGTCGTAGCCCTTCTCCGCCTGCGGCCCCGACTCCTCGACGAAGTTGGCGAGTGTGGCCCGGAACGCCGGCTTGGCGACGGTGAGGCTGACCCGGTCCTGCGGGCGCTTCGGCCCGGCGATGGAGGGTACGACGGTCGACAAGTCGAGCTCGAGGTATTCGGAGTAGGCCGGCGACCGGTCCGGGTCGTGCCACAGCCCCTGCTCCTTCGCGTAGGCCTCGACGAGGGCGACCCGCTCCGCGGAGCGCCCGGTCAGCCGGAGATAGGTCACGGTCTCCGCGTCGATCGGGAACACGGCGATCGTCGAGCCGTACTCCGGCGACATGTTGCCGATCGTCGCGCGGTTGGCGAGCGGCACCGCTCCGACGCCCGGGCCGTAGAACTCCACGAACTTGCCCACAACACCGTGCTTGCGCAGCATCTCGGTGATGGTGAGCACCAGGTCGGTCGCCGTCGCCCCCTCGGGCAACTCCCCCGCCAGCTTGAAGCCGACCACCCGCGGAATCAGCATGCTGACCGGCTGGCCGAGCATCGCCGCCTCGGCCTCGATCCCGCCCACACCCCAACCGACGACGCCGAGGCCGTTGACCATCGTGGTGTGGGAGTCGGTGCCGACGCAGGTGTCGGGGTACGCCTCGCGTACGCCATCGACCTCCCGGTCGAACACCACTCGGGCCAGGTGCTCGATGTTGACCTGGTGCACGATTCCGGTACCCGGCGGCACCACCCGGAAGTCGGCGAAGGCACCTTGGCCCCACCGCAGGAACTGGTAGCGCTCCTTGTTGCGTTCGTACTCGATCTCGACGTTGCGGTCGAAGGAGTCAGGCGTCCCGAACACGTCGGCGATCACCGAGTGGTCGATCACCAGCTCCGCCGGCGACAGCGGGTTGATCGTGGACGGGTCGCCGCCGAGGTCACGCACGGCCTCCCGCATGGTGGCGAGGTCGACGACCGCGGGAACGCCGGTGAAGTCCTGCATGATCACCCGCGCCGGAGAGAACTGGATCTCCTTGCTGGGCTCGGCTTCGGCGTCCCAGCTGGCGAGCGCCCGGATGTCGTCGGCGGTGATGTTGGCGCCGTCCTCCGTACGCAGCAGGTTCTCGAGCAGGATCTTGAGGCTGTACGGCAGGCGTTCGGCGCCCTCGACGGCACTCAGGCGGAAGATCTCGTACGCCGTGTCACCGACCTCGAGCCGGCCCTTCGCTCCGAAGCTGTCGATTGCCTTGTCTGGGCTGGCCATCGTGCTCTCCCTCGTCCGCGGTGTCGGGTGGAGCTCGCTCGGTCGCCATCCTGCCCGTCGGGCGGGCCCGGACCACAGGTCAGGGTCCCCTCATTCCGGGTATTCCCCGATACGGACCGCGCGTGTATCTCGACGTCAAGATACACGACGGTGAGCGGCCCAGGCATCGCGGCCATGTTCAGCGCCGGTCCAGCGCCGGTTCAGCACCGGTTCAGCGCGGCTCAGGGCGGCGTTGACCGCGCGCCGCGAGGTCGGCCAGCCAGGCGTTGTAGGCGTCCAGCTGCCCGTCGGTACCGGCGTCCATCCGCCGGTCGAACCTGCGCGCCTCGCGGGTGTCCGCGCGTACCCACTGCACGAACACGACGCCCAGCACCAGCAGGGTGGGCAGCTCTCCACTCGCCCAGGCGATACCGCCGCCGAGGTTCTGGTCGACCAGCGGGTCGACCCAGGGCAGCTTCAGCGCGGCGTACCACTCGCCGCCGATCAGGGTGGTGCTCGTCATCACGATGACGCCGAAGAACGCGTGGAACGGAAGGGAGGCGAAGAGCATCAGCATCCGGCCGAACGCCGGCAGCCGGCGCGGCATCGGATCGAGCCCGATTACCGACCAGAAGAAAAGCGCGCCCACGCCCAGGAAGTGAGCCGCCATCAGCAGGTGGCCCAGGTGCGACCGCATGGCTGCGGCGAGGAGGCCGGAGAAGTAGAACGCGTACAGGCTCACGACATACAGCCCCAGCGCCACCAGTGGGTGGGAGAACACCGAAGCGGCACGGCTGTGCAGGACGACCAGGATCCATCCGCGAACGCCCCGGTCGGCGTCCTTGGCCCCGCCCGAACGCCGCCCGGCCGGCAGGGTCCGCAGCGCCAACGTGATCGGGGCACCCAGGGCGAGCAGGATCGGAACCAGCATCGTCAACGTCATGTGCTGCACCATGTGGACGCTGAACATGGCCGGCGCATACGTCGCGACTCCACCACACATGACGACGACGCCGACCACGATGCCCGCCAGCCAGGCAACTGTGCGACCGGCCGGCCACGAGACGCCCCGGGCCCGCAGCCGGGCGACCCCCCGCAGATAGGCGACGACGCCGGTGAGCGCGACGACCAGGACGAGGGCGTCGAGGCGCCACTCCGTGAGGAGCCGCATCCCTGAGATCGGCGGGACGGGATACCCGATGAGCGCGGTGGCCGTGGACTGCGGCGCCAGGTCGAGGTCGGCCGGAGGTGGCGTCAGGGTGAGAGCGACGGCGAGCCCGATGGTGGCCACCATCACGGCAGCCTCACCCAGCGCGAACCGCCAGAAGGCTCGTCTGTCGCCGCGGCCGAGCGCGGGCAGGGTGGCCCGGCGGTGCCACCAGCCGACCCCGCCCAGCGCGCAGAGGGCGACGATCTTGCCGAGAACGAGCCAGCCGTACTCGGTGCTGAACAGCTGGCCGAACCCGCTGAGCCGGACCCACGCGTTGACCACGCCGGACAGGGCGGCCGCACCGAAGCACCAGAGCGCCACCGTGCTGAAGCGATGGGCCGTGCGCAGCAGGCCCGTACCGGAGGACCTCCCGTACAGCGCCAACGCGACCAGCCCGCCCACCCAGACCGTGACCGCGACGACGTGGACGAGCAGGCTCGACGTCGCCAGGTCGTGGTTGGCCGAGCTCGCCGAGTGGCCGGTCAGTACCGGTGGCAGGGCCGCCGCGACGGCGAGGATGAGCAGGAGAGCAGCGCTGTTGAGCGTACGGACGCCGCGAGCCGATGCGGCCACGATCACGGTGAGCAGCGCCACCACCGCGAGGGCTCGGCCCTGGGTCACCTCGGCGATGAAGCTGGCCAGGGTGTCCTGGTAGTCGATCCGAACCAGCGGGAGGCCGAGCAGGTCTGACAGGGTGAAGAGCAGGGTTGCGGCCGCGGCCGCCGCCCACAGCCATGCCCATGCCGACGCAGCCCGGACAGCGCGCTGCGCCCCGGCGTCGAGCTGGTCACCCCGGGACGGTGCGAGCAACGCGAACAGCAGCGACCCGACGGTGCCGAGGGCGGCCAGGTCCATAGCCAGCTTGGCCACCGGCAGACCCCACCCGGTCACCATGCCGGGTTCGGGCAGGCCCGGAGGTGCCGGCTCGGGGCGTCCGCCGCCGATCATCAGGGCGACGACGAGCACGACGAGCGCACCGAGGACGATTCCGGGACCGATCAGCCACCCCGGGTGTACGCGCCCCACGAGCGGGGCGTTCCAGCGTTCAGTGGCCATCAGCCGGCTCCTTCGCGCGGGACGACATCCGCCGTCGGCGCCAGATCTGCCCGGCTCCGAGTGTCGCGAGGAAGACGATCGCCGTCACACCTGCCACGAGCGGCCAACCCAGCGCCCGACGGTCGTCGCGATCCGATGCCGACGGCGTGGACGGGTCGCGTGTCCCGGGCGGCGTGGCAGCCGCCGAGGCGGTCGCGGTGGGCGACGGGCTGGAGGTACCGGACCTCAGCTCGAACGCCAGCTCGCCAGAGACCGGGTGCCCGTCGGCCGAGACGACCCGCCACGCCACCCGGTAGGTGCCCACCCGGTCCAGCGGTGCGAGTCGCTGCTTGGCTGTACCGCCGGAGACCTGCAGGTCGCCCTGCTGGACCGGCTTGCCGTCGGGCCCGGTCACGACCACCACACCAAACCGTCGCCCGACCGGCTCGTCGAAGGTCAGCGTGACCTCGTTGGGCGCCTCGTCCATCCTGGCGCCGTCGGCAGGCGAGCTCGACACCAGCGAGTTGTGCGCCCACGCGGGTGACGCCATCGGACCGGTCAGGCATCCCACCAGGATCGCCAGGACCACCAGTGACACCGTCACCGGGGCCCTGGTAGCCACCGGTGGCGGTCGGTGACTCAACCGCCAGCCTTCCGTCGGACGCCGAGCGCCGCGAAGAGAGCCGCCACCAGGCCAAGGACCGCCACCCCGAGCCCTGCCGCGCTGAGCGCGCGTGCCGTCGGATCGACGGTCGACGACGCGGCCCTCGGCTCCGGCGCGGTGGACGGCTGCGCAGTCGTGCCGGCGTCGGCAGCCGGCTCGGCACCACCGTGGCCGTTGCCCGCGCCCTCCGACGCCGGCAGCAGGGTGAGCGTCGGCGCGGGATGCTCGGGCTCCGCCGCTCCTTCCTGGACCCGCTGGTTCCACCGCACCACCTCGCCGTCGTCGTAGCTTTGGACCGCGGGGAACGCCAGCGTCTCCTTGTCCGGCAGCGGGCCGATCGACACCTCGAACTCGTCGAACTCGCCGGGGCCGATCTTGACCCCCTTGCGGGCCGTCCAGGTAATCGAGCTGACCGCTTTGTCGAGGGTGAAGTCGTCCGTCGTGACCGGCTCGGCCAGCTTGGACGTGAGGACCTTCGCCTCCCAGCCCGGGTGGGGCTTCACCCGAGCCGACGCGAACGGGGAGTCCTTCGGGAAGAGGACCTTGACCTTGACCGTCGATGCTGTGTCGGACTCGTTGGGCACGCGGAAGGCCAACTTCGCGTACTCCCCCTGTGTCTCCTCGGATGGGTTGACGGTGACATGGGCGGCTGCGGTTCCGGCGGCGAGCACCAGCGCACCAGCCGCCACGCCCGCGACAGCGACGGACTTTCGAGCAAAGTGGAGGATCATCGACAACCTCTCGTGTCGGACGCACTCGACGACCGTGTACGCGGGTCGCTGTAGCGCGCGAAGGAAAGACCAATGGCGCAACGGGTGCGGACGACCTTCCTTCGGAACCGACACTGCCACGGCTTGGTACGGCCCGAGTCAGCGAGACGGAAGGTTCAGTCCGGGAGCAGGGACGGGCGGACCTCGACGTTGGTGGATCCATACGGTCGTCAGCACCCGTACGCCGGGGACGTCGTCGCCGGGAAGAGGCGGGCGCAGGTGCACCAGGTCAACGGGCGTCGCCAGGTCCGGTAGCCGGACGAAGCCGAACAGTTCGAAGACCGCCCACACGACGGCCTCTCCGCGGGCCAGCAACCACGCGATCGCGACGGCGGCCACGAGGTGACCCGCGAGCATGGGAGCGCCCTCGGCGTGTTGACCGGACACTTCGCTGGCACTCGCGACGTGCAGTCCCGCACCCGCCTCGGCGCCCGGGAGGGTCGCCAGCGAGAACGCGACGTGGAACACGACCTGCGCCCCGATCGCGGCGCCGAGGATGTGCGGGAAGTAGCGGCGGCGGTCGGCGAGGACGGACAGCCCTGAACCGATCAGGACGGTGACCGCGGCAAGAGCGGGCAGTGGCGGGACCGTGCCCCCGCCGGCCAGGTGGCCGAGAAGAGCGAGCGCGCCGCAACACACGCCGAGAACCCCGCCGCGCGCGATGCGCAACAGGCCGCGCCCGGGGTGGCTCACGATCAGTCCTCGAGGTGGGGGTCGACGCCGTCGAAAGCGTGCAGTTGGCGATTTTAGACGAGGGCACCGAACTCGGTGACCGACGCTCCCCCCTCCCCCCGACCGCCTCACCCGCGTACGGCAGCCGCGACCTTTCCAGCGACCAGCAGCACGACGTCGCCGCAGACACATCGGCGATACTCGACCAGACCGGTCGACGTGGGATGTCGGGAAAGGAAATGCACGCCCGGCTCAGAAAGGGGCCATCCGCAATGGGGACACCCGCCCGGCATGGAGCCGCCGGTTGGGCACGGCTCGCGGGGCGGCGACAGGGCTGCGTTGTCGAACACGCCCCCAGCATGGTGTCATGGTCTTGTGCATTTCAACCATTACGGCGGCTCCGCGGCACAGCTGGCAACCGCGCTGGTCAACTTCTGCCACCTGCACTCGGCATCTGAGCGCCCGGACGAACTGCTGGCGCTGCTTGCCGTCCACGATGTCCATGCCGAGACCCTCAGCTCCACCCACGCCGCCGAACTCTCCTTGTGGGCCGACGCCCTCCGCCTGGCGTACGGCGACCTCGACGTCGAGCGCCAGGTCGAGGTCGTCAACGCCCTCCTGCACACGGGAGCGAGCCGCCCGTTCGTGAGCCGCCATGGTGGCCGGCCCCCGCACCTGCACTACTTTCCGGAGGATCCGGACATCGTCACCCGGGTGCGGGCGCAGACGGCGGCAGGGCTCGCACACGCCTTGTGCGACACCGGCGGCGGCAGGCTCGGTCGCTGCGCGCGAGACGACTGCGGGATCGTCTACGTCGATACGTCCCGCGGTGGACGGCGCCGGTTCTGCTCCTTGCGCTGCGCCAACCGGGTGCGGGTCGCCGACCACCGCGCGAGGGCAGCCCAATCGTGATGGCCCAGTCGTCGTGGACGGAGCGGCGGTGCCCCGGTCCGGGTTTGGGCTAGCGACGCCCGGACGCGCGTCCGGGACGGTCCTGGCGGGCGGCCTGCCGTGGCTCGCCGCCACGACGAACGGCACCCGGCACGGTCACCTGTCGCTCGGCGCGGCGTTCGGCGATCTCGGAGGACCGCAGCTGGTACGGCACGCTTGTCACCATCACGCCCGGAGTGAACAGCAGCCGACCCTTCAGACGGAGAGCGCTCTGGTTGTGGAGCAGCTGCTCCCACCAGCGTCCGAGTACGTACTCGGGGATGTACACCGTCACGATGTCCCGTGGGCTGGCCCGCCGGATGCTGCGTACGTAGTCGACGATCGGGCGGGTGATCTCGCGGTACGGCGACGCGAGTACCTTCAGTGGCACCGTCAGCCCGCGCCCGTCCCATTCGTCCACCAGTCGGGCAGTCTCCCGGGAGTCGACGTTGACGGTCACCGCCTCCAGGACATCGGGCCGGGACGCCTTCGCGAACGCCAGCGCCCGCAGTGTCGGCTTGTGCAGCTTGGACACCGGGACCACCGCGTGCACCTTGGACGGCAGCGTGAGTTCCTCGCCGGGTTCGAGCGCGAGCTCGGCTCCCACCCGGTCGTAGTGGCGACGGATGCCCTGCATCACCACGAACAGCACGACCATCGCGGCAATGGCGATCCACGCCCCGTGGGTGAACTTCGTCACCAGCACGATGACCAGCACCAGGGCGGTGACCGTCAGGCCGAACGCGTTGATCGCCCGGCTCCGGTGCATGCGCCGCCGCTCCGCCGGATCTGTCTCGCTGCGGAGCAACACGGTCCAGTGCCGGACCATCCCCGTCTGGCTCACCGTGAACGACACGAACACGCCCACGATGTAGAGCTGGATCAGCCGGGTGACCTGCGCGTCGAACGCGACGATCAGCAGGATCGCGAAGCCGGAGAGCAGCAGGATTCCGTTGGAGAACGCCAACCTGTCTCCACGCGTGTGCAACTGCCGGGGCAGGTAGCCGTCGCGGGCGAGGATTGAGCCGAGCACCGGGAACCCGTTGAACGCCGTGTTGGCCGCCAGCACGAGGATCAGCCCGGTCACCGCCGCGACGATGAAGAAGCCAGGACGGAAGTGGTCGAAGATCCCGGCCGCGAGCTGGCTGATCACCGGTGTCTGCTCGTACGACGCCCCCACCGGTGTGCCGTCCGCGCGGATCAGCTGGGTGGCCGGATCCTCGGCCATCCGAACGCCCATGAGGTTGCCGAGCACGTTGACGCTCAGCCCCATCACGACCGCGACCAGGCCGAGCATCAGCAGGGTCTTCGCGGCGTTGCGCCCCTTCGGTTTGCGGAACGCCGGCACGCCGTTGCTGATCGCCTCGACGCCGGTGAGCGCCGCGCAGCCGGATGCGAACGCACGCAACAGTAGGAAGGCCGCGGCCAACCCGGTGAAGCCCTGACTGAACTGCGCCTCTGGCGAGATCTCCAGGTCGGCACTCGCGGCGGGAGGCAGGTCACCGAGGAAGTACCGGATGAAGCCCCAGAGCGCCATCCCAAGAATGGCCAGCATGAAGAGGTACGTCGGGACTGCGAAGGCGGTGCCGGACTCCCGGATGCCGCGCAGGTTCATCGTCATCACGAAGACCGTGGCGATCACCGCGACCGTCGTCTCGTGCCCTCGTAACGGCTCGATCGCGGCGGCGGCGTACTGGGAGGCCGACGAGATCGACACAGACACGGTGAGCACGTAGTCGACCATCAGCGCGCTGGCGACCGTGAGTCCGGCGCGGCGACCAAGGTTGGTCGTCGCCACTTCGTAGTCGCCGCCGCCGGACTGGTATGCCTGGACGTTCTGTCGGTACGACGCGACCACGGCCAGCATGACGATCGCGACCGCGATGCCGATCTTCCACGAGAACGCGTAGGCCGCCAGCCCCGCGAACGACAGCATGATGAAGATCTCGTCGGGTGCGTACGCGACGGACGACAGGGCGTCGCTGGCGAAGACCGGGAGCGCCACCCGCTTGGGGAGGAGAGTCTCGTGCAGTTGAGTGCTGCGGAGCTTTCGTCCGACCAGCAGACGTTTGCCTAGATCGCCTAGTCCCACGGCAAGGATGCTAGAGGTCCGACGTGTCGGGCTACGTCACGCGTCCACCCTTCAGGTCCGATCGTCCTCCGCGGGCCTGGCCCGACGCGGTTGTGGCGGGACCCCAGCGGAGCGAGCCTGCCGAGCCGCCGATCGTCGGCCTCGCGGTGTAGCGTTCTTGATTGCCGCACCTGAAGGTGTTGAGCCCCGACGAGGGGATCCCAGACGAAGAGGACTGCCGTGCACGTCGTGATCATGGGATGCGGGCGGGTCGGCTCCACTCTCGCGCACAGTCTCGAAGACCGCGGCCACAGCGTCGCCGTTGTCGACCGCGCTCCAGACGCGTTCCGGCGGCTCGGGCCGAGCTTCGCCGGTCGGACCGTGACCGGGATGGGGTTCGACCGTGACGTCCTCAAGGAGGCCGGCATCGAGGAGGCCGGCGCCTTCGCGGCGGTCTCCAGCGGGGACAACTCCAACGTGCTGTCCGCCCGGATTGCCCGCGAGATCTTCGGGGTCGAGAACGTCGTTGCCCGCATCTACGACCCCGGACGGGCGGCGGTCTACCAACGACTCGGCATCCCGACCGTCGCGACCATCCCCTGGACGAGCCACCAGATCATCCGGCGCCTGCTCCCGGAGGGTTCCGAGCCGGAGTGGCGGGACCCGACCGGTTCCGTGCGCCTCGCCGAGATCCACATCGACCCGGCCTGGGTGGGCCACCGGGTTACCGAACTCGAGCGGATCACCGGGGCGCGGGTTGCGTTCCTCACCCGGCTCGGCGAGGGGATCCTGCCCGAACCGCACACCGTGGTCCAGGACGGCGACCTGGTACACGTCATCATGCGCGAAGGCACCATCGACAAGGTGGAGAAGGCCTTCGCCGCCGGACCCGAGGAGCTGTGATGCGCGTCGTCATCGCCGGAGCCGGCAACGTCGGCCGTTCCATCGCAGCTGAGCTCCTGGAGAACCGCCACGAGGTTCTCCTGATCGACCGGGATCCGGCTGCCACCAAGGTCGAGACCGTCCCGGATGCCGAATGGTTGCTGGCCGACGCCTGTGAGCTCTCCACGCTCGAGGAGGCGTCGCTGCAACGCTGCGAGGTCGTGATCGCCGCGACCGGCGACAACAAGGTCAACCTGGTCGTGTCCCTGCTGGCAAAGACGGAGTTCGGCGTTCCTCGGGTGGTCGCCCGGGTCAACCACCCCAAGAACGAGTGGATGTTCAACGAGTCCTGGGGCGTCGACGTCGCCGTGTCGACACCGCGGATCATGGCCGCACTGGTCGAGGAGGCGGTGACCGTCGGCGACCTCGTCCGCCTCTTCACGTTCCGGCAGGGCGAGGCCAACCTGGTCGAGCTCACCCTTCCCGAAGACTCCGCCTGGGTCGGCCGACGGGTCCATGACGTGTCATGGCCACCCGACACGACGCTGGTCACGATCGTGCGCGAGGGGCGGGTTCTGGTGCCTACCGGCGAGACCCCGTTGGAGGGGCACGACGAACTTCTCTTCGTGGCCGTGCCCGAACGCGAGAAGGAGCTCCAGGAACTCCTGTATCCCCACCCCGAATAGCGTTCCTGGCCACCCGAACAGCCTGCGCCACGAAGGTCAGGTGCGGCCGCGGCTCTGGGCGAGCTTGTCCGCTGCCTGCTTGACCTTGGCCCAATGGCTACGCGGGACCGATCCCTTGACGATCACGTACGTAAGCCACAGCACCAGAAGCCACAGCGGCCAGCTCATGGCGACCCTCGCGATGCCGAGGGCCACGACATTGCCGGCAAGGTAGAGCGGGAGTTGCACGGCGAGCTTGAGGGCGAAGAACCCGACCCACACCCATCCGGCGCGGGTGAACGCCCGAAGCAGGATCGGGTCCTGGCGCCAGGTCGTACCCCAGCCCGCGGCGAGACCCACGATCACGCCGATGAGTGGCCACCGGACCAGGTTGGCGACGAGGTAGGCCACCGCGTAGCCGGCATTGATGAACAGGCCCGGCAGGTAGAAGTCTTCGGCCCGGCCGGTGGCGTTGGCGATGACGGCGGCGATCGCCACCCCGACGAACCCGCCGATGACGTTCTGCAGGGGGTCCCGCCGCACCAGCCGGATGACGGCGAACACGCCGCCCAGCACGAGGGCGACAATCAGGGCGAGCCGGAGGTTGCGGTCGAACGCCGTGTAGACGAGGACGAATGCGAGCCCAGGCAGGCTCGCGTCGAGCATGCCACCCCAGCCGCCGAACGCCTTGATGAGAGAGAACCCCTCCTCGTCCTGGCCGGCACCGTCCACAGTCTCCGTGCCGTCCAGGCCCTGCGTGCCATCAGAGCCACCAGCACCGCCCACACCGCCTGGATCGGGCCGTTCAGACGGGTCCGCCGACGGCCGGCCCGCCTCGGCGGCAGGCGGCTCGCGACGTACCGGTTGCTCGGGCACTAGAGATCTCCTTGTGGGCGAAGTTCGTAGCGGGGGTTGTAGACGATCCGCTGGTCGTCGTGGATCGCGATGCGTCCTTCGGCGACAAGTCCACGTCCGGGCTCGATCCCGGCGATCCGGCGGCGGCCGAGCCAGACCAAGGTGACGGCGCCAGACCCGTCGTACAGCTCGGCCTCCAGCGCCGGCACGCCGCCGCGCGGGCGCAGGGTGACGGTGCGGAGCGTTCCGCAGAGGCGAACCTGGCCCCGGTCCGAACACGTGTCGATCAGGTCATAACCGGACTCGAGGGCATCTTCGGTGAGTTCAGCGGCTTCCAGGGCGTCCTGGCTGCTGGTGAGTCGAGACAGGGCGCGACGCCACATGCCAGCGCGTGCCGACCTCTCGTCGCCCATGCGACGCAGCGTACTAGGGAGATGTCAGCCAGCCGGCGCCGTCCGGGCGGCGTCAGGGAGCTTCAGGGGGATCATGTCACGCGGAGCCATCGGCGCCTTCCCGCGTACGACCACCACCTGGGACATCGCCGCCAGCAGCGGCCCAGCCACGTCCGCCTCGGCCGCGGCCCGCCCGACCAGCGTCCCGCGGAGGAACCATCGTGGTCCGTCGACGCCGACGATGCGGGAGGCCTGGGACACCTGGCGCCCGTCCGGTGCCTGGGTCGGTACGACGACCTTGATCTCGGCGCCGTAGGGCCCCGACCCTTCGGTCACGACGCCTCCCCGCCGCGTGGTCTCAGCGGTGATCTCGCGACGGATCTCGTCCCACAGACCGGCACTTCGCGGCGCGGCGAACGCCCTCATCTCCAGGGCCGAGTCACCTTGGACGAAGAGGGCCGCGACCACCTGCTGGGTGGCCTCGTCGACCTGGAGGCGGAGCTCGATGCCGTCGAAGATCCGCACCTTCAGCGCGCCCAGGTCGACCCTGCCAACGTCGTCCTCGTGGTCCATCTCGGCGGCGTCGTACGGACCGGGGTGGTTCGGGCCTGCGGCCACGCCCGGGGCACGACCGGCCTCGCCGGGGTACTCCTCGGGTGACTGGGCCCCGTCCGACCCCGCCTCGTCCGCTCCCCTACGCCCGCGCCTCCTGCGGTCGCGGGCGTCCAGGTCCGACGTCGTGTGTGACTGCTGTGCCTTGCGGAAGATCACTTCAGCTCCCTTCACCCCGGATGGAGCCCGCCTGGCTGAAGCCGCCGGTCGAGCCGTGGCCGCCGTCGCCGCGCACGGAGCCGGGAAGTGTCTCGACCTCGACGAAGCGCGCCCGTGCGACCCGCTGAACGACCATCTGGGCGATGCGGTCGCCGCGCCTGAGCTGCACAGGGCGTTCGCGGTCGAGGTTGACGAGCACCACGAGGAGCTCGCCACGATAACCCGCGTCGACCGTCCCGGGCGCGTTGACGATCGACACACCACACTTCGCCGCGAGACCCGAGCGCGGGTGGACGAAGGCCGCATAGCCGGCCGGAAGCGCCACCGCGATGCCGGTCGGCACCACCTGGCGTTCGCCGGGGCCAAGGAGTACGTCGACGGTCGTGACCAGATCGGCACCCGCGTCACCGGCGTGCGCGTAGGCGGGAAGGTCGATATCGGGATCGAGCCGCCGGATCAGGACAGGAACGTCCTCGAGATCGGTCACGCTGCCCGACCCTACCCGGCCGGCGCCGGTGAGCCGCCACGACACCGGGCCGGCCTGCCGCGGGGCAACGCGTCGGACCGCACACCGTGGAAGACTCGGCTGCGAGGACGGGAGGTCGACATGACCGGGTCGAAGCTCGGGTGGATGCTCGTACGCAGCGGGAGCACCTTCGTCGCCGTCGCTGTGACCAAGAAGGCGGTCGACCTGGGTTGGCGCTGGGTGACGGGTAACGAGCCGCCCACGGATCCCGAAGACCCCGACCTCACCTGGAAGGAAGCCGTCACATGGGCACTTGCCAGTGGCGTCGGCATCGCCGTCGCGCGCCTGCTGGCCACCCGACAGGCGGCCCAGATGTGGCGGCGGTGGACCGGCGAACTGCCGCCCGGGTTCGGCTCGGCCGGCGACTCCGACCGGTGACCTGGGCCGGGACCGTGGCACCAAGCGTCCTGGCGCAAGACACAGCGACGCGCCCGGAGGGGGTCATCGCGTCGCGCGATCACGACTCCCCGGGCGCGTGCTCCGGCACCTCTGGCGAACGACCGGCGTGGTGCCCGTCCGGTCCGGACGCCTGTTCAGGCGGCGCAGTCGCGGCAGACCGGCTGCCCCTTCTTCTCGAACGCGAGCTGGCTGCGGTGATGCACCAGGAAGCAGTTCGAGCAGGTGAACTCGTCGGCCTGGCGCGGTAGCACCCGGACCGAGAGCTCCTCGTTGGACAGGTCTGCCCCGGGAAGCTCGAACGTCTCGGCCACCTCGGCCTCATCGACGTCGACCTTGCCGGAGTTCTTGTCCATGCGCCGCGCCTTGAGCTCCTCGATGCTGTCTTCGGAGAGCTCCTCGTCCGTCTTGCGTGGCGCGTCGTAGTCGGTGGCCATCGTCCCTCTTCCCCCTGGCTCAGCGGGTGTTGCGGTACGCACATCCTTGTGCGCAAACGTGCTGCTCAGTCCCCCTCGGGTGGCGTGGCCCACGCGGCATGCCCACCACCGCTTATCGAGCACGTAACGCTCGACAGGCCGAACTTGTGCCCGATCGGGGCGCAGATTCTGCCCTATTCAGAACCGGCAGGCTCGCACCGGTCCCGCGTGTCGCCACGTGATCACCAACGCAGTACCCCGCCCGCGTCCTTCTCACACGGCGCCCGGATCCTACCCCGGGCCGAGTGGAAACCGTTCCCGAGGATGACCTGCGGGGCGCAGAACACCTGAAAGCCTTGCATCGTGCTCGAACTACGTGGGGTCACCAAGCGCTATGGCGATCGCATCGCCGTCGACAACCTCTCTATGTCCGTTTTGCCGGGCCAGATGTTCGGTTTCGTCGGAACCAACGGCGCCGGCAAGACCACCACGATGCGCATCCTGATGGGTGTCCTGGAGCAGGACGCCGGGGTCGTGTACTGGAACGGAGCGCCGGCCGACGCCGACGCCCGCCGGGGCTTCGGGTACATGCCCGAGGAACGCGGCCTCTACCCCAAGATGCGGATCAAGAACCAGCTGATCTATCTCGCCCGGCTCCGCGGCACACCGCGTGACACGGCGGCCGCCGCGGTCGACGCCCTGCTCGCCGAGTTCGGCCTGGCCGACCGGGCGCTGGACAGGGTAGAGCAGCTCTCCCTGGGCAACCAGCAGCGGGTGCAGCTGGCGGCGGCGCTGGTCCATGATCCACAGCTGCTGGTGCTCGACGAACCCTTCTCGGGTCTGGATCCGGTCGGCGTCGACGCGCTCGCCCACATCCTGGCCGAACGCGTACAGCGCGGAGTCGGCGTCGTCTTCTCCAGCCACCAGCTCGAGCTCGTCGAGCGCTTGTGCGACGCCGTGGGGATCATCCAGGCCGGGCGGCTGGTCGCCTCCGGCCCGGTCGACGACCTGCGTAACAAGGACCGTCCGCGCCGCTACCGGCTGGTGACGTCCGCGCCGCCAGGGTGGAGCACCGACATCCCCGGCGTCCACCTGGTCACCGAGGAGAACGGGGCCAGCGGGCGGACCGCAACGGTCGTGGACATCGCCGACGGCGTCGACGACCAGCAGCTACTGGACACCGCCAGGGCGGCGGGACAGGTCCACGAATACCGCCAGCTCACTCCCTCGCTGGCCGAGTTGTTCCGCGAGGCGGTGTCGGAGGCGGTCGAGTCCGCGGCTGCCGATCGGGCGGGATCCACCACTGAGCGCGACCCTGAGGAGGTCCGGGCATGAGTGCTCCTCTGTCGTTCCGCGAGGCGACGAAGGAAGTCGCCATCCGCGAGCTGACCGAGCGGCTGCGGGACAGGTCGTTCTGGGTGTCGACCCTCATCACCTTGGTGATCTTGGGCGTCGTACTGTTCATGCCTCGCATCCTGGGCAGTGACGACACGTTCCGGGTCGCCTACGCGGGCCAGCACTCCGCGGACGTCGCGGCGGCCGTCCAGGCCCAGGCAGGTCACCTCGACCTCACGGTCGAGAAGGCCACCGCCACTTCCGAGGCTTCCGCTCGGACGGCGATCGACGACGGCAAGCTCGACGCCTACGTCACCGACCGCGATCTCATCGTCAAGAAGGAGCTGGACGACCAGCTCGGCCTCGTCGTCCAGGCCGCACACAGGCAGGTGGTCGCGGCAGCCCAACTCCGCGCCCAGGGACTCGATCCGGCTGACGTGCAGGCGGCCCAGAACGTGCCGCCGCTCACGGTCGACGCGCTCTCGCCAGTCGATCCCAAGGCCGACATGCGCGGGCAGGTGGCGTTCGTCGGGGCGATCGTCCTCTACGGGCAGATCATCGGCTACTGCATGTGGGTGGCGTTCGGCATCGTCGAGGAGAAGGCGAGCCGGGTGGTGGAGCTGATCCTCTCGGCGATCTCCACCAAGGCACTCCTGGCCGGAAAGATCGTCGGTATCGGCCTGTTGGGATTCCTCCAGCTGGCGCTGATCGCCGGACTGGGCCTGCTACTCGGCAATGCCACCGGGATGCTCGACGTCACCACCGACCTGCTGGTCCCGGTCGGGTACGTGATGTTGTGGTTCGTCCTGGGCTACTGCCTCTACAGCGCAGTCTTCGCCGCCAGCGCGGCGAGGGTGTCCCGCCAGGAGGAGTTGCAGAACGTCATCGGTCCGGCGTCCATGCTGCTCATGGCGTCGTTCTTCGCGACGTTCTACGTCAACTTCAACCCCGACAGCCTGGCCTCCCGGCTGCTCGGCGTGATTCCGCCGTTCTCCGCACTGTGCGCACCGGTCCGGATGGCCCGGGGCACGGCTCCATGGTGGGAGACCGGACTCGCCCTCGGCCTGATGCTGGCTGCCATCGCTCTGCTGATCGTGATGGGCGCCCGCATCTACGAGGGAGCCATCTTGCGAATGGGCGCGAAGATCTCCGTCAAGGACGCCTGGCTCGGTGGCCGCCGCAAGGCCACCGCGGAGGCGCCCGCCTGAACCACTCTCCAACGGGGGTAGGGAAAGGGCCCCGCCGTCCACTGGACGGCGGGGCCCGCGCTTTACCCACCGGGTCCATGAGCCGCCGGGGTCCTACCACCCCGGCGGCTCCGCTCGGCGGATAAAGACTGCTACACCGGCTGCAGCTTCCCAGTCAGCATCAACAGCACGGTGAAGTTGTCGGCGTACGGCGAGTTGAGCAGGATCGGGTCGTCGTCACCGGGCCAGGCCTTGACCCGGGTCCCTTCGAGCGCGGCGTTGTTCCCGTAACGCTCGAACAGCGGGATGATCGGGACCAGCTCGTTGAACGCGATTGCCGCCGTGGCCACGTTCTTCTTCTGCGCCGCCTCGTCCAGCCCCTGACCGGCGTCGGTGACGATCTTCTCCAGATCGACCTTGCCGAGCGCCTTCGTGGTCTGCGTCAGCTCGAAGGCGCTGCCCTTGCCGCCCTGGTTGGCGGCGATCGGGATGTTGTGGGTGAACAGGTCGGCCACGAACGCGAAGTGGGGGTGGGGATGGCTCGATGTGCCCCATCCCTGGATCGCCATCTCGAACGCACCCTTGTCCACGTCGATCGGTTGCTGGGTGAAGGTGATGCCGCGACCCTTCACCTGGATGCCGAACTGTGACAGCTGCTTGGCCACCTCGGCACCTGATGCCGACCAGTCGGCGAACTCGGCCGGGAAGGTCAGCTCGTAGTTCGCGGCCTTGCCGTCGGGCTTGAGCCAGTTGTCGCCCTGCTTCTTCCAGCCGGCGGCGGTGAGCAGTGAGGCTGCCTTGTCCTGGTCGAACTCGTACTGGTTGAGTTCGCCCTGCTCCTCCTCGGACAGCCAGTCGGGCACCTGGAGATCGGAGAAGCCGGACATGAACTTCACGCCCTTGCCGGACTCCGCCAGCAACACGGTCCCGTTCTGGTCCCGGTTGATCGCGTGCGCAAGTGCCTGCCGGGCCCGGACGTCCTTGAACTCCGTCAGCTTGTCGAGGTTGAGGAACAGCGCCGGTCCGGAGTACACGGGAGGCCGGAGGACCCGGATCTCCTTGTTTCCGAACTCCTTCTCGGTTGCCACCGGGAAACCGTGCGTGGCGTAGTCGACCTTCTTCGACAGCACCAACGGCGTGATCGTGGGCGTCTCGCCGTTGTACAGCGTCACCGTGTCGAACAGGACCTTGTCAGCGGTGTAGCCCTTGTCGTTCTTCACCAGGGTCAGCTGGGCGTTGGTGATGCTGTTGGTGTCGAACGTGAACGCGCCGCTGGAGATGAACTCGCCGGCCTTCGGCCGGAAGGCCTGCAGGTCCTGGTTGAGCTTCTTCCCCTCCGGGCTGTCGAGGTCCTTCCCGCCGTTGAACAGGTCCTGCGCCTGCTTGGCGTAGGTCCCGTACGTGGCGTCGGAGAAGATGCCCTGCCGGAGCACGTAGCGCTCGAGCACCGTCGACGGGTTGTTCATGGTGAACACCACCGTCTGGTCGTCCGGTGCTTCGACCTTGGACACGTAGTTCCACACCACGTTGCGCATGACCCGCAGGCACCAGAACGTCGAGACGACGTCCTTGCTCGTGATGGGCTTGCCGTCGCTCCACGTGAGGCCGGAACGCAGCGTGTAGGTGAAGGTCTTCGCCGCCTCGTCGATGGCGTACTTCTCGGCGAGAAGCATCTCCCACTTCTTCTCGGCCCAGTAGTACATGCCGCCGGGCAGGATCACGAGGTCCTGGTAGGCGCCCCCGCCAAGGATGCCGTCGGTGACGCCACTCATCAGGTTGAAGTGGCCCTTCGGAGGCACCTGGAAGGGCCAGGCTCCGGCGAAGTTCTTCGGGCCGCCGCCACCGCCACCACCTGCTCCCCCGCCACCGTTGCCCTCGCCGGCCCCGCCGCCGCACGCGGCGAGAACGGCCGCCCCCGCGGCACCGAAACCGAATATCTCTAGCACCTGTCGACGGGACAACGCCCGGTCGGCGGGGCTTGGTGTTGCATTCATGGGTTCCTCCCCTGTCAAAGGGTTAGTGCCGCACAAGGAGGGTTTCCTCAGCGCTTTCTTGTTCGTACGAGGACAGCGATCACCGCGGCGAAGATCAGGCCAACACTCAGCATGAACACGGTGATCACGAATTCGGCAGTCCCAGGTTTGACGACGAGCAGCAGGAGGCCGGCCAGCACCGCGATGAATGCCGCCCACCGAAAAGCCGCCTGGCCTGCTCCCGGACCGATCATGCCGCCGAAACTCCACCACTCCGCCCGGCCCGCGCCGCGGCCACGCGGGCCGCACGCTTGCGCCGCGCCAGGTCTGGGTCAGGTTCTGGAATCGCTTCCAGAAGCGCCTGGGTGTAGGAATCCTGAGGGTTGGCGATGACATCGAGCGTCGGTCCATACTCCACGACTCGACCGACGTGCATCACCGCCATGTCGCCGTCGCGTCCGAAGTACTTCGCCATGGCGAGGTCATGGGTGATGAACAGGAAGCCGACACCGAGGTCCTTGCGGAGCCTCGTCAACATCCCGAGCAGGCCGATCCGGATCGAGACGTCGAGCATCGACGTTGCCTCGTCGGCGATGATGAGCCTGGGGTCCAGCGTCAGGGCGCGGGCGACTGCCACCCGCTGCCGCTGGCCGCCGGACAGCTGGTGCGGAAACTTGGGCAGATAGGTGTCTGCCGGAGTGAGACCGACCTGGGCCAGCAACTCCGACACCCGGTCGCGTGCCGCCGACCGGCTCTTGACGAGCTTGTGCCGCCACAGCGGAGCCGCCAACGTGGTCAGCACGTCCTGGATCGGGTTGAGCGAGGCGTAGGGATCCTGGTGGACGTACTGCACGGTCCGCCGGAAGCTCCGGAAGCGTTGTCTGTGGCCGCGGCCTCGCGCGTAGATGTCGCCGTCCTCGAATCGCACCTCGCCTTCAGTCGGTGCGAGGAGGCCGGACGCGATCTTGGCCGTGGTGCTCTTTCCGGAACCGCTCTGCCCGACCAGGCACAAGACGCCGCCCGCGCTGAGCTTCAGGGTCACGTCGTCGACCGCGCGGACGTCACCGCGACGGGTCTTGAAAATCTGCGTGATCGAGTCGAGCTCCAGCAGCTCACTCATCGGCTGGACCTCCCTGGACGGATGCCTCCTGCCGACCGTCGCTGTCGGCGGGTAGGTCGGCGACGGTGGGAACGGCATTGATGAGGCTCTGGGTGTACGGGTGCTGCGGACGGTAGAAGATGTCGCGGACGTCACCCATCTCGACGATCTCGCCGTCGTACATCGTGGCCACTCGCGTCGCGAGCTCGGCCGCGACCGCGAGGTCGTGCGATACGAAGATCATCGCGAAGTCGAGCCTGTCGTGCAGGTCGTGGATGAGGTCCACGATCGCGCGTTGGGTCAGGATGTCGAGCGCGGTCGTCGGCTCGTCGAGGATGAGCATCTGCGGCCGGAGCAGCATGCTCATCGCGATGAGGACACGCTGGCGCATTCCGCCGGAGAGTTCGTGTGGATAGGACTTGAGCACCCGGTCGGGGTCGAGCTCGACCTCCTTCAGGACCTCGGCACACCGGTCGTGGGCGTCGTGCCTGCCCATCGACGTGTGGTGTGCGTGGATGGTGTCGAACATCTGGTCCCAGACCCGGAGTACGGGGTTGAAGGAGTTCATCGCGCCCTGGAAGACCATCGCGCACTCACCCCACCGGAACCGGCGCAGCTGCTCGACGCTGAGGCTCAGCACGTCGATGACCGAACCGTCGCGACGGCGGTAGGCGACCGTACCGTTCGGGATCGAGCCGAGCTTGGGCAGCAGCCGCAGGATCGCCAGGCCCAGCGTGGTCTTGCCGCAGCCGCTCTCGCCGATCAACGCGATGCTCTCGCCCGGGTACAGATCGAAGCTGACGTTGTTGACAGCGGTCTGTGCAGGGTCGTTGACGCCCTGTCCCGTCTTGTACTGAACCGACAGGTCACGCACGGACAGGACCGGCTCGCCTGGGCCGGCCAAGTCCGCGGAACCCGCCGCTCCGGGCGAGTTGCTGGGGTCTTTCACGCTGCGATCCACCGGGGTCGTCCTCCTCGCCTCAGTTGTGCCGCAGTCGCGGGTTGAGGATCTCCTCGAACGACCTCGACATCGTCACCAGGGCGAGCTGGAGGATACAGATCGCGAGTACGGGACCCATGATGTAGAAGAAGCTCCCCTCGAAGAAGATCGCTCCCCTCGTCCACGCGAAGTTGATCATGATGCCCCAGTTGTCGCCCTGCATCGGAGCGAGTCCGAGGAGGTACAGACCGGCCAGTGCGTAGATCGCGTTGGTCATGCCGATGACGAAGTTCATCAGGATGAAGCTCGCCATGTTGGGCAGGATCTCCCGCAGGACGATTCGGGTCGTACCGAGATCGAGCAGGCGCGCCGCCTCGATGTACTCCCGCTCCTTCAGCGAGAACACCTGCGCCCTCACGGCACGCAGGAGTCCGGGCCAGCCGAGCACGCCGAGAATGATGGCCAGCGTGATCGAGCTTCCGACGCGGTAGAACGCGGCCAGGACTGCCAGCAGGATGATGCCGGGCACCGTCAGCACGATGTCGGCCGCCGCGACGATCATCGCGTCGACGCGACCACCGACGTAGGCGGCCACCGCACCGAAGACGACAGCAATCAGCGTCGAGATCAGCGCCGCCATGAAACCGACGAAAATGACCGCCCTGCCGCCGTTGATGATCTGCATCAACACGTCGCGCCCCTCGGAGTCGAACCCCAGCGGGTGCGCAAGCGTAGGCGGAGCGTAGATCCTCGCCACGTCGGTGGCCAGGTTGTCGGGCGTGAACAGCGGCCCTATGACGCACACGAGCACCATGCCGGCGAAGACAAGGAACCCGATGAAACCGGTGCGGCTGCGCATGAGTGCGCGGACGAACGTACGGAACGCGCCGACGTCCTTGCCCTCCGGCGGTGGCGGCGCGTGGAAGTCGGTCGCGCTCGGATCGAGTATCTGGGCCACCGGTCAGCTCCCCCCACCCGTGATCCGGATGCGCGGGTCGACCCTGCTGTACAGCAGGTCGGCGATCAGGTTGGCCACGATGACCGAGATGGTGACGATGAGCAGGATCCCCTGCAGCACGGGATAGTCGCGCCGGTTGACCGCCTCGAAGAGGAGGAACCCGATGCCTTGGTACTGCGTGACCTGCTCCACCAGGATCGAACCGCCGACCACGAACCCGAGCGAGAGCGCGAAGCTGGTGAAGAGCGGGAGCATCGCGTTGCGGCCGACGTACTGGAACTGGATGCGCCGGTCGGTGAGGCCGCGGGCGCGGGCCACCGTCACGTAGTCTTCGCCGAGCGTTTCGACGGTCGACGACTTCATCACCAGCATCCAGCCGCCGAGCGAGGTCAGTACATAGACCAGCATGGGTAGGGCCGCGTGGTAGAAGGCGTCGGCCAGGAACGCGATGCTGAACGCCGGCACCACACCTGGTGAGTAGGCGCCCCGCATGTCGGCGATGGGCAGCCACTCCAGCTGTACGCCGAAGAAGACCACGATCATCATGGCCAACAGGAAGTTCGGGACCGAGTGCGTGACCGAGCCCGCGAACGTCGCGATGTGGTCGAACAACCCGCCGCGGCGGTAGGCCATCATCATGCCGAAGGCGATGCCGAGGACGAAGCTCACGACCAGCGCGATGCCGACGCTGAATAGGGTCCACGGAAGGTATGCGGCGATCTGTCCCAGCACAGACGATCCCGGCGAGAGGAGGGAGTCTCCGAAGTCGCCACGTACGACTCCCGCCAGGTATTCGAGGTACTGCACGATCATCGGCTCTTCTGGATCGAACGAGAACAGACCGGCGGCCTGGTTGGCGGCGTCCTGGTAGCTCAGGCCGTACTGCGCGATCTGCTGGTTGATGTAGACGTCGACCGGGTTGCCGGGCAGTAGCCGCACCAGGAAGAACGTTCCGCTGGCGACGACAAAGATCGTGAAGAGGGCCTTGACCAACCGGCCCAGGACGTATCTCGCGAAGGATCGCCGTGCAGACGGTGTTCGAGCTTGTCCGCTGCTCGGTGGAGTCACCGAGGTGCTCCGTTGCCGCCACCGTCACCTCCGGTCCGGTTCCGCGTTCGAGCCCGGAAGCGCAGGTTGCTGACGCTGCGCAGTCGGCCCGAAACTCTCCATGCAGGGACGCTCGTGCTTCACAACTTCCCCGCATCGCATGGCGCGCAGCGGGTCCTGACTGCCCCGGAAGCTATACCTTCCGACGGCCTCAACGGAACCTCATCAGGCAAGATGTAACCCGATTTTGTTGCGGGAATGTGCGCAGTCGGGCCGGTATGCAGCCCCTTTCGAACAACGGCATGACTGGAACGATACGTAATGTCCGATCTTGACCCGTGCTGCCCAGTGCGTTGGCCACGTCACAACAGCTCCGGACGCTTCCACCCTTCCCCGTGGAGATGCCACGCCAGGAAGGACAGTACGGCTTCGTACCAGACCTTCGCGTGCTGGGGACTGAGAACCCAGTGGTTCTCGTCGGGAAAGTACAGGAACCGGTGCGGGAAGCCGCCGGTACCGTCGTGCTTGCGGGCGAGTTCCCACCACAGTCGGAGAGCTTCGCCGATCGGTACGCGGTAGTCACGGTCGCCATGGATGACCAGCATCGGCGTCCGGATCCGGTCGACGAACATGTGTGGTGAGTTGGCCAGCGCACGTTCGGGAGTGAGCTCGCGGAACCAGTACCCCGCCACGTCGGTCGTGGGCCCGAACTGGTCGAGCGCCCACAGGCTGGCGTGCGTGACGATCGCCTTGAACCGGTCGGTGTGACCTGCCACCCAGTTGGCCATGTAGCCGCCGAAGGAGCCCCCCATCGCCGCGGTCGTCGCCGCGTCGATGTCCTTCCGCTCGCAGGCGGCGTCGGTGATCGTCATCAGGTCCGTGTACGGCTCGGCACCCCAGCGACCCCAACCCCGCTTGACGAACGCGTTGCCGTAACCGGTGGACAGCGCCGGGTCTGGCAGTAGCACCGCATAGCCTTGTGCGGCCATCAGCCAGGGACTCCACCGCCAGCTCCAGGTGTTCCAGGAACCCAGCGGGCCACCGTGGATCCACAGCAGGAGTGGGGCGGGCGACGCGTTCGAAGCACCTTGCGGGAGCACCAGCCAGGCACGCAGCGGCGTTCCGTCGGCAGCCTCCGCCGAGACCTCGGTCACCGTGCCGGGCACCTTCGGCGCCTCGTCGGGGCCACGCAGGAATGTCGGCGCCTGGTCCGTGCGGTCGACGGCCAAGCGGACCGGCGCCAACGGGGCGTCGATCGCCGTTCTCAACGCGTAGAGCCACCGACCGTCGGGTGATGCCGACAGCGCGGTGTACGCCGCGTCCGTCGCGAGCCTGCGAACTGTTCCGCTTTCGACCTCGACGGCGAACACGGGTGACCTGCCGCTCTGGTCGGCGCAGAAGTAGATGACCCGTCCGTCCGGTGCCCACCGCGGGTCGTTGGGCCACAGGTCGAGGTCTGGAGTGAGGTCACGACCGGCGCCACCGTCGACCGGCAGGAGCCACAGCGTCAGGTCGGTGGGCTCGTCGGTCGCGGACCGCCGCCTTCGTACGCACACCACCCAACGGCCGTCGGGTGAGACCTGCGGACTCGCGTAGTCGTGTCGGGAGTCGCCGGCGAGCACCCGCCGATCGCCTTCGCCGGTGTCCAACGCCACGACCTCGAGTCGGTGGTCGCCCTGTCGGTCGGGCACCCGCCATGTCGTCACGACGGTCTTCCCGTCGGCACTCACGTCGAAGCTGCACTCGTCCAGAGCCCGGCCGGGCTCAGGTGTGAGGTCGGTGGAGTCAGCGGACACCGTATCGTCGTCGGAATCGACCGACGCCAGGGCGAACAGGCGGATCTCGTCCGGACCGAGGTCGTGGTCCCAATGGCGTACGGGGTAGCCCTCGTGCAGGATCGCCGACACCGCGGTGTCCTTGCGCGCCTTGCGACGTGCGGCGTCGTCCTCGGCCGTCTTGGTTCCGGGGAGTACTGGCGCAGACACGATGAGTGCACCGCTGGTGCGCGCCGCGACGACGGACGACACACCGCCAGGCCGTTCGGCGATACGCCGGGCCTCGCCGCCCCCGGCCGGAAGCAGCCAGAGTGCGGGTTTGTCGTCGCTGTTGGCATCGGGGTCAGCACCTGCGTCGGCGTCCGGCCGCCTGGCCACGAAGACCATGGATCCGTCGGCCAGGAACGCCGCACCTCCTTCTCCGGTCGATCCCCGGGTGAGGCGTCGCGCCGGCGCCGAACCCTCGGGATCGACCTCCCACAACGAAGTCCTGTACTTCTTCCGGTCAGCGGTGAGTTGGTCGACGGCGACAACGAGTCGGCCGCCGTCAGGTGCCAGCCACAGGCCGGTGATCCGGCGAAGTGCGATGTAGTGGTCGAGGGAGTGGAACGGAGTCGGCGGCACGCCGTCCTGGTCGGTGGTTGGTTCGGCCTGCGCGGCGGCGGGCGACTGGAGGTCCGACGTCATGGACGTCAGCCTAGGCCCTGGCGATCACCTGTTGACTGGCCCGACGGTTCCGGTCGAGGAAGCATCACAGCAACGGCTCGGCCGGTGTCCCAGCGTTTCCCGGTCAGTCTTCACCACACAGGGCCGGTCGCGCGCCGCGAGGATTGGGGCAGCAACCGGCCGGACAGTTCCCCCAGGTCGGGCCGAGGGCGCCGAGCACCGGCGGGATGCTCACATCGCCTGCGTGCTCGGTAAGAAGTTCGCGCACCAGGCCGACGAACCGGGGGTCGACACCCGGGGTAGGCACGCGCGCGAACGCCAGGCCCAGGCGATCCGCGGTGCTTCGCGCCTCCGTGTCGAGGTCGTACAGCACCTCCATGTGGTCGGAGACGAAGCCAATCGGCACGACGACGACACCTGGAACGTCCTTGGCGGCAAGCGCTGTCAAGTGGTCGTTGACATCCGGCTCGAGCCACGGCTGGCGCGGCGGACCAGATCGGCTGCAGAAGACGAGGTCCCAGTCGACCGGCATCCCGCGGCGGCGCGTCACCTCCTCCACGACGACGGTCGCGACGTCGCGGTGCTCGGCGACGTAGCGGCCACCGGACGGACCACTGCTGTCGTTCATCACGTCGGGAATGGAATGGGTGACGAACGCGACGCGAGCACCTGCGGGCATGCGGTCGAGCGCGGCCTGCGTACCGTCGACGAACGGAGCCACGAAGCCTGCCCGGTTGAAGTAGTGCGGCAGTCGCGACAGCACGGGCGCACCCGGGCCCACCGAGGCGGACGCGGCCGCCAGGTCCTCGCGGTATTGCCGGCAGCCCGGGTAGGACGCGTACGCACTGGTCAGCAGGCAGGCTGCGCTGCGGATGCCGGCGTCCCGCATCTCTCGGAGCGTGTCGGCAAGATACGGATGCCAGTTCCGGTTTCCCCAGAAGACCGGAAGATCCAGACCATGTGCGGCGAAGTCGTCCCGGATCGCCTGACGGAGCGCCCGGCACTGGTCGTTGATCGGGCTGCGGCCGCCGAAGAGGTGGTAGTGCCGGCCGACCTCCACCAGTCGCTCGCGCGGAATCCCCCGGCCGCGGGTGACGTTCTCCAGGAACGGCAGAACGTCGTCGGGGCCCTCGGGACCGCCGAACGAGACCAGCAGCAACGCATCGAACTGTTCCGGTCTCGCCGGCTGGGCAGCTCCCATGGCCCGATATTGGCAGGTGTCCGGTCGGTCCTCGTCGTTAGGGTGAAACGGTGTTCACGCCTTACCGCACGATCCTGAGCGTGCCGGGCAGTCTGGCGTTCGCAACCACCGGTTGGTTCGCGCGGTTGCCGATGTCGATGCTCGGCATCGGCCTCGTCCTCCTCGTCTCCGAGGCCAGCGGTTCCTACGGCTTGGCGGGATCCGTCGCGGCCGCCTGCGTTATCGCGAGTGCGGTGACAGCGCCACTGCAGGCCAGACTCGTCGACCGTTACGGCCAGCACGCCATGCTGCCGGTCTTCGCCGGTCTCAACGCCGTCGCCATGGGTCTGCTCATCGTCGCGGTGCGGTCAGGTGCACCGACGCCCATACCGCAGGCACTCGCCGCGATCGCCGGCGCGGCAGGACCGCTGGTGGGCTCGTTCGTCCGCGCGCGATGGACGCATGTCCTCGAAGGTCGCCCCGAGCTGCACACCGCCTTCGCTCTCGAGGCCCTTCTGGACGAGCTGGTCTTCATGGTCGGCCCGCCGCTGGTCACCCTGCTCGCCACGGCCATCAGCCCGACCGCCGGGCTGCTCACCGCGGTCGGCGTCGGTGGGGTCGGTTCGGTGCTGCTCGCGCTCCAGCGCCGGACCCAGCCACCGCCCCAACGCCGGATCGCCGGTCAGCGCGACAAGCCGGCTCTGGGCTGGTCGAGCCTCGGTCCGGTCGTGGTCGCCTGCGCCGGGCTCGGCGTACTGTTCGGTGCCGCTGAGGTCGTCGCCGTCGCGGTCGCCTCCGAGGCCGGACACCGGGAGCTGTCCGGCTTGCTGCTCGCCAGCTGGGCGACCGGCAGCATGCTGGCGGCGCTGATCGTCGGCGCGCTGCGGATGCGGGCGTCGCCGCTCACCCGTCTGCGGACCTGCTCGACCGTGCTCGCGCTCACCCTCGTACCACTTCCATTCATCGGCCACCTCGGCGTGCTCGCCGTGGTCCTGTTCCTCGCCGGGTTCGCGATCTCGCCGACCCTCGTGGCCGTGATGGCGGTGGTCGAGCGGATCGTGCCGGCGTCCCGCCTCACCGAGGGCATGGCGTGGACCTTCACCGGAATTGCCGCGGGTGTCGCCGGCGGGGCCGCCCTGGCCGGCGTGGTCATCGACGCGGCCGGCGGACGAGCCGGGTTCTTCGTCACGCTGGCGGCCGGCATCGTCGCCGCGGTGGTGTCGCTCGTAGGCCGTGCACCCGCCGCCGCTGTCACCGATGCGGCGCGCAGAGACGCTAGCCTTGCCGAGTCCGCCGCGCAGTGAGGGGTGCCCGGTCGACAAACGCCGAACAAGCTAGTCCGATCTCTCCGGCGCGGTGCCTGGCATCGCGCTCCCGAGCCACGAGAGACTAGACAGGCTCGAGATGTGGGAAGGCGGAGACGATGCGCGACGTCAAGCTGGTACGCCTCAGCGATGACGGCACTCATCTGGTCCTGACTCACGAGGGCACAGGCGAGGAATTCGCGCTACGAGTCGACGACCGACTTCGGGGGGCAGTGGTGAGTGATCGGGCCCGTCAAGGTTCGCTGCCGTTGGAACGGCAGAGCCGGCTACGGCCGAAGGAAATCCAGGCGCGATTGCGCGCGGGCGAGTCGTCGGAGGACATCGCCGCCGCGGCCGACGTGCCCATCGAACGCATACTGCGCTACGCCGGGCCGGTGCTCGCCGAGCGGGAGTACATCGCCGAGCAGGCGCGTCGATGCGCGCTCCGCCGCAACGGTCGCGAAGGTCCAGGCCAGATCCTCGACGACGCTGTCGGTACGCGGCTCGACGAGTTGCAGGTCGATCGTGAGCTGGCCAGCTGGGATGCGTGGCGGAGCAGCGAGGGTCGCTGGGTGATCGCCGTGTCCTTCAGCCTGCGCGGAACCGACTACAAGGCTCAGTTCGGCTACGACCCGCTCGGCCGCGTCGTGACGGCCTCCGACGACAAGGCACGCACCCTGATCGGGGAGGCGTCGCCACCGATTCCGGGCCTCACCCCGGAGCTCGCGCCCGGTTTCCTACCCAACAGGTCGGAGGCTGCCGGCGGCGCACAGCGTTCGGCCCGGGACAACCACCGCCTCCGGCTCGCACCGGTCCCGTCGAATGCCGACGAGAACGGCTTCGACCCCGCCGACCTGCCGGACACCGAGGAGACGATCGACCTCTCCCAGACGCTCGGTCAGCAGCGGCGCCAGGGCGGCGCTTCGGCCTCGGGGCAGGGATCTGGTTCGCAGTCACGCAGCGCCGGTACCCGACCGGCGGCCGGGGACGAGCTCGCTCCCGACGAGGTGCCCGACCTCGACGACGTCCCCAACGGTTCCGAACCCGAGCAGGTCGCCCAAGCCGAACAGGACGGGCCGAAGCCCGGCCCGCGTCGAGCCCGCCCGCCGGCCGACCCGCGACGCCGGCGCGCCCGATCGGCTGGCCGTCGGGGCTCTGTGCCGAGCTGGGACGACATCCTCTTCGGCGGAGGCCGCGGCAGTAAGGACTGACCTCACCTGTTCGTGCCGGGGAGACCGCATGATCGTGTCCGGATGCCGGACAGGACGGCTCCGGTCTCGACTCGGCTGGCACAATCGCCGCCATGCATACGTGCGCCCTCGACCGCTGTTGTTGTCGCTGAACCCTCCGGTTCCGCGGCCATCGCGCCGCGTCTGCGACGACCAGCCCCGAGGACGCTCCCCATGGATTTCAGCACGTGGACCCAGTCTCTGCACGACCGCGGCATCCGGGTCATATCGCCCAGCCATCCGACTCCCGTCCAGCTGTGGGCCCGACTCGCGGACGGTCGTGTCGTCCTGTTCCGGTGCCGAGGCACGAAGGTGATGCTGGCGCGGTACGACCCGGCCGATCTGCAGATGCTGTCGCCCGTCTCCGGCTGCGGCTGCGCGTGCGACGGCGCCGTCGCTGTCTCAGCGCCTGAGCAGGCGCGCCGGGTGGCAGTCGGCGCGGATGTGCGGCCGGTCGAGGTCGCCGTCTTCGACGGGGCCGCCGAGCGAGGTTGGTCGGCGTACGAGGCGGGCCTGCTGCAGGTGGTCGATGCCGCTCGACTGTTCGACTCGCTCCTCGTCCAGCTCGACCCGCCGCGGCCGAGGGTCTACGGACGGCAGCGGATACGCAGTGCCGGTCGGCTCGGATCGTTGTTGTCGACCACCGCGTGCGCAGCGAGTACCGGTCGTTCCCTGGTGAGATAGAGCTCCTGACCGGGGAGGTAGCGGGTCCGGTAGCGCTGCTCGACGGCCTCCGCGGAGCCGAACAGGTCCGCGTCCCGGCAGCGGGCCCGGCACATGATCTCGTCGAAGCCCACCGACACGAAGATCCGTACGTCCCAGATCTCGCGGAGCTCCGGACGAAGCATGAACACGCCATCGACGAGCAGGATCGCGTCCGGTTCGGCCAGCAGGGGCGGGTCCTGCAGCCTGGTGTCCGTACGGAAGTCGAAGACGGCTGGGCGATAGTGCCGGTCACCGCCCGGCCCGAGCGGTTCGAGTAGGCACCGTCGTAGCGCCGGATAGTCGAAGGAGTCCTCGTAGTAGGCCACTGCCGGGTCGGCGGCGCGGCGATGGCGTTCGGTCCGGGGCCGGTGGAATCCGTCGACCGAGGCCTGGATCACCATCCGGCCCGCCGGACGGATGACTTCGGCCAGCTCCTCGGCGAGGGTGGTCTTGCCGGCCGCATCAGGGCCGTCGATCGCGACCCGCACCGGATACGGGCGCCGGACGGCCAGGATCATCGCGCCGAGCCGGGTCAGCATCTCCTGCCGTGCAGCGGACGCTGGAGTCACGGTGTGCCGGACTCGACCCGGCCCGGGCTCAGGCCGGTGGCCACCGGACGGTCCGGGTCGGAGACCCAGTCCGACCACGACCCCACGTAGAGCGCCGCACGGACCCCCGCCAGTTCCAGCGCGAGAACCTCGTGTGCTGCGCTGACACCTGATCCGCAATAGGCACCGACCTCGACAGCTTCGGTCACCCCCAGCCCGGCGAACCGTTTGCGCAGCTCTTCAGCCGTGCGGAAACGACCGCTCACATCCACGTTGTCGGCAGTCGGTGAGTTGACGGCGCCGGGGATGTGACCGGCCACCGGGTCGAGCAGTTCACTCTCGCCGCGGTAGCGCTCGGATGTGCGGGCGTCCAGGAGTACGCCGTCGCGGGCGAGCCGGCCGGCCATCGCCCCGTCGAGCATCGGCATGCCGCCCGGTTCGGGCTCGAAGTCGCCGGGTGCGACATCGGAGGTCGTCACCTCGATCGGCAGCCCGGCCTCGGTCCAGGCCTGGAATCCACCGTCGAGGAACTGCACGTCCGGATGGCCGTAGTAGCGCAGGCACCACCACGCCCGAGCCGGGCCGAACCCGTCCGGCTCGCCGTAGACGACGACCGGCCGACCCGCCGACACGCCGGCCTGTCGCATGGCAGCGCCGAACTCGTCCGGGTCTGGCAAGGGGTGCCGGCCGTTGCCGTAGCTCTTCCCGGAACCACCGGGCGGGCCCGACAGGTCCTTGTCGAGGTCGACGAACTGGGCGCCCGGAATGTGGCCGGCCGCGTACCTTCCCCAGCCTGGCGGCCCCGTCAACGCCCAGCGGACGTCGAGGACGACAGGTCGTCGGTGCGACTCCAGGGCCTGGGACAGTTCGGGTGCTGTGATGAGCGCTGTCACCTCCCGCAGTCTTCCAAATGCCGCCGCGTCGTGCTCGGCAACCCACCAGGAGGCAGGATGAGATCTCATGTCTGACGCTCAGGTAGCTGCGCATGCCGTCGATGGCGGCCGTCGACCCCGCCGGCTTCGTGCCGGCGACCGGGTGAGCATGGTCGCACCGGCAGGACCGGGTCCTCGCGACCTCATAGACAAAGGGTGCGCGATCCTCGCGTCCTGGGGGCTCGAC
This sequence comes from uncultured Actinomycetota bacterium, assembly GCA_963720325.1. Classification (GTDB taxonomy): domain Bacteria; phylum Actinomycetota; class Actinomycetes; order Propionibacteriales; family Actinopolymorphaceae; genus Thermasporomyces. The sequence goes on from CAVRFE010000007.1 coordinate 1,171,525, forward strand.
GTCCGCACCGGCGCCCATCTCGGTGACCGTCACACCCGGTTCGACTACCTCGCCGGCACCGACGCCGACCGGGCGGCCGACTTCGTCGAGGCGTGGTGCGACCCCGAGACGGTCGCGGTCTTCTGCGCCCGGGGCGGCTACGGCGCCATGCGGACGCTGGAGCTGCTCGACTGGACGGCGATGGCCGCTGTCCCACCCAAGGTGTTCACCGGCTCCAGCGACATCACCGCGCTTCACCAGGTGATCGGCACCCGACTCCGAATCCCGACCATCTTCGGTGCGATGGTGGGGAGCGGGTCGTTCGTGGACGATCCGGACGCCCAGGAACATCTGCGTCAGATGCTCTTCGAGCCGGACAAAGGACTGGTCCTCACCAGTGTTCAGGCCGAGCCGCTGGTGCCCGGCCGGGCGCGCGGGTGCACCGTGGGTGGCAACCTCAGCCTTGTCGCGTGCGGGGCAGGCGTGCCGGAGGCTGGTGTCCCAGCCGAGGGCGCCATCGTCCTGCTCGAGGACATCGGCGAGGACCCGTACCGCATCGACAGGTACCTCACCCACCTGCGGCGCGCCGGTTGGTTCGACCGGATCGGCGGAATCGCGCTGGGGTCGTGGGTGGATTGCGGCGACCTCGCCGTCGTACGCGACGTGCTGCGGGACCGGCTGGGAGGCCTCGGTGTCCCGGTTGTGTGGGAGCTCGGCTTCGGGCACTGCCGGGGCCAGCTGACAGTGCCACTCGGTGTGGAGGTGGAGCTCGTGTCGGATCCGGACTCCGGACTCGCCGCCCTCACACTGGCCGAGCCGGCGTTCGAGTGAGGGACCAAGTTCCCGCACCGGACCCCCGTACTCCTGGCATGGAAGGGTTGACACCTGTGACTGTGACACCCGACTCTGCAGCGAGCTTCGGCAATCCAGACGACGGCGTCGAGGAGCTCTGTGCGGACCTGATCAGGTTCGACACCACCAACCGCGGTCGCGGCGACTCCCAAGGCGAGCGAGAGGCCGCTGAGTTCGTCGCCGAGACACTCGCGGCGGCAGGGTTGGTCCCCCGCGTACTGGAGTCGGCGCCTCGGCGGGCCAACGTGATCGCCCGTGTCGCCGGCCAGGATCGGGACGCCGACGCCCTGCTCGTGCACGCGCACCTCGACGTCGTACCGGCCGACGCGTCCGAATGGTCGGTCCCGCCGTTCGCCGGAGTGATCAGGGACGGGTACGTCTGGGGACGCGGCGCCGTCGATATGAAGGACATGTGCGCGACGATCCTTTCCAGCTTGCGTTCGTGGCAGGTGCGTGGCGTCCGCCCTCGACGCGACATCGTGCTGGCCTTCGTCGCCGACGAGGAGGCACACGGCGACTACGGCGCCGGTTGGCTCGTGGAGCACCATCCCGAATTGTTCGAGGGCTGTGTCGCCGCGATCAGCGAGTCCGGCGGGCACACACTCGACGTCGGCGGGGTCCGGCTCTATCCCGTGGCCGCGGCCGAGCGCGGAACCGTGCACCTCCGGCTGACCGCCCGGGGCCGGGCCGGCCACGGATCGCGTCCCAACGCCGACAACGCCGTGGTCAACCTGGTCGACGCGGTCAGCCGGATCGCCGCCCACCGGTGGCCGGTACGCCTCACCCCCACCGTTCAGGCCTTCCTCGAACGCAGTTCCGCCGCCCTCGGCCTGCCGATCGACCTCTCCGACGTCGACGCGATGGTGGAGCGACTGGGTCGTGCCGGCGACCTGGCGACCGCGACGATACGCAACAGCGCAACTCCTACCGCGTTGGAGGCGGGGTACAAGATCAACGTCATCCCCGGCGTCGCGCACGCACTCATCGACGGCCGGTCGCTGCCGGGGACCGACCAGGAGTTCCTCGACACCATCGACGACCTGCTCGGCACGGAGGTCGCCCGCGAAATCATCGACCACAGCGAGGCGGTCTCCGCACCGGTCGACTCGCCGTGGTTCGACGCCATGGCTGCCGCTCTGCAGGCGGAAGACCCGGCCGCCGTCGTTGTCCCGTTCTGCATGGGCGGCGGCACGGACGCCAAGGCGTTCGCGAAGCTCGGCATCGCCGGATACGGCTTCTCGCCGTTGCGGCTGCCCGCCGACTACCCGTTCCGGGGAATGGCGCACGGGGTCGACGAGCGGGTGCCCGTCGACGGGTTGCGGTTCGGTGCCCGGGTGCTCGACCGCTTCCTGCTCGGCTGCTGAGTCGATTCCCGCACCGGCGTCAGGGTCCGTTCAGTCGTGCATCGTCAGGGTGCATCGTCAGGGTGCATCGTCAGGTGGCGGCGTCGAAAGGCAGAAGGTCCGGGGACAGCGAACTCCCGCTGCCCACCCGCGCGGTCACCTGCCGGCGGTGGTGACGGCGACAAAGCACCTCGTAGCCCACGTCTCGCGCCCGGTCCTCGTCGGTGTCACCGACGACCACCTGCGCCCCCTCGGTCACCATCACACCTGCGACGGTACGGGCGTTGTGGGTGCCCTGCCGTCCACACCAGCACAAGACCTGCACCTGCAGCGTCTCGACCCGGTCGGCGAGCTCGACAAGTCGCTGGCTGCCCTCGAACAGCCTGGTGCGGAAGTCGGTGAGGATGCCGAAGGCGTACACGTCCACGCCCAACTCGTCGACGACCCGTGCGAGCTGGTCGACCTGGTCGGGTGTGTAGAACTGCGCCTCGTCGCAGATCAGGTAGTCGATCCGGGAACCTGCCGTCATCTCCGAGACGATCTGCCGCTGCAGGTGGAGGTCGGGTGTGACCTCGACGGCCGGGACGGTGAGTCCGAGGCGACTGGACAGCGTCGCCGCGCCGGCGCGGTCGTGGCAGGTGAAGATCCGGCCGGCGAGCCCGCGTTGGCGTGCGTTGTGATCGAGCTGGAGCGCCAGGGTGGACTTCCCGCAGTCCATCGTCCCGGTGAAGAAGATGAGTTCGGCCACGGCGTGCCATCTTGGCGTATCCGGGCCCCGGACACACCGTGATCTTCGTCCAGGCGGCCCAGCGTGGGCCAACTCACACGCCTATGCGGCGACGAGCAACGGCACCAGCATCTCGTCGGCAGTGAGCGACCCGTGCCAGCCGAGGAGGGTCGACTCGGTTGGGAAGACGGCGCCGCACTCGACCGCGATCGGTCCCAGAGCCGCGATCACCACGTCGCCGAGGCGGGGACGCACCCGGTCCTCGACCTGGCCGAACCACCCGCGCGCGACGGCGTCGTCCCGGGTGAGGACGAGCGCATCGGGACCTAGCCGTTCCTGCCAGCACGCGGCCACGTCCTCGTCAGCTCCGGGCTGGGTGTACAGATAGCGCAGCCGGGGATCGCCGCCCACGAGCACGACGCCCGCCCGCAGCCGCGGGTCGCTGTCGACGTCGACGCGGTTGCCGAACGGAACGTCGACCATGCCGTGGTCGCCGGTCACCACCAGCACGGTGTCGGCGGGCAGAGCCTGACGCAGCCGCGCCACCCAGGCGTCGATGACCGCCAGCTGGTGCCGCCAGGACGCAGAGTGGCAACCGTCGCGGTGCCCCGTCCAGTCGAGGTCGCCTTCGTAGACGTAGACGAGGGACCGGGTGGCCCGGGCACTGGCCTCTACCGTTCGATCGATGCGTTGGCCGGCGCTGTCGGCGGCCTCGTACGCCCCGCCCCGCAGTCCCGCCACGGTGACGCCGGACCCCTGGAACGCCTTCCGGGAGACTGTCGTGACGGCGACACCGGCCCGCTCCGCCCGCTCGAAAGCGGTCGGGTACGGCTGCCAGACCAGGGGCTCGACCGAGGTGTTCCAGCGCAGGGTGTTGAGGAGTTGGTCGGTGCCGGGAACCGCCATCGTGTAGCCGACCACGCCGTGGATGCCGGGTACGAGTCCGGTGCCGAGGCAGACCAGGCTCGTCGAGGTGGTCGAGGGCACACCGCTGGTCAGTGCACGCCCGCCGGCACGTTGCAGGGAAGCGAGAAAGGGCGCATCGTCCGCGTACGTCTGGAGCAGGTTCCAGCCGAGCCCGTCCACGAGGAGGACGACGTATCTGCGTGCAGGCGGGAGCCCGACGAGATTGCCCGCACTCCCCTCCAGACCCATGCCGGCCAGCGCCGACGGAACGAGGTCGGAGAGTGCGGCTTCGGCGTACTTCGGTGTGACCAGCACGTCAGGTCGGGCCGCCAGTGCGGGCGGAGCCGGCCGCGGTCATCGCGCGGTCGGGGACCGACGGGTGGCCACCGACAGGTCCTGTGCGAACCCGAGCAGCCGGCCCACCGCGTCTCCGCCTTCGGCTGCCGAGCTCACCTGCAGGGTCACGTCGTCGGCCGACAGCGTGCCGGTGTAGCCGTGGTCGGCATCGCAGTTGGGGTCGGCACAGGTGGCGGGTTCGAGTTCGAGGCGTCGCATGGCACCCCACCCGATGGTCAGGATCGCCGAGTGCACCGGACCGCCGGGCTCGTAGGCGGCCGGGTTGCCAACGATCCGGCTGACCACGACCGAGCCGACCCGCTCGATGGGGACTGCCTCGGTCGACGCGGTGGCGTAGGGCGTCGGCACGCTCTCGTCGGCCGGATGCTCGTCGGTGTGCCCGACGATGAGCCGGGTGGGGGTGAGCACTACGACGGTGATGTGGCGGGTCACCTCGTCGCGGGCGAAGGTTGGTTCATGGTGGACGAAGTACGACACGACCCGTTCTCCGGCCAAACAGGTCTCGAGCGCATCGGCGACGACATCGGGGTAGTAGCCACTCCGGTCGATCGCAGCTCGAAGCTCGAGCGTCGTGCTCACGGGCTCACTCATGGCTCACATCTTCTCACCGCAACCTCGGGCGGACCTTCGGACCACAGGCGCCCCTGACACCGCGCATCCTGCCATGCAGACTCCCGCGGCGTTCTACATGCGGGCGGGTGCGGCGATGCCCAGGACGGACAACCCGGTAGCGAGTACGCGGGCCGTGACGTCGCACAGCACGAGCCGGCTGGCCCGGGTCTTCTCGTCCTCGGCCCGCAGCACCGGACACGTCTCGTAGAACGCGGTGAACGCGGTGGCCAGGTCGAACAGGTAGCCGCAGATCCGGTGCAGCTCGACCCCTTCAGCTGCCTTGTGCAGGACGCCCTCGAACTCGCCCAGCCGCAACGCCAACCGGTGCTCGGCCGGCTCGGCGAGCACGACCTGCATGCCCTTCAGTTCCGACGGGTCGATCTCCCCACGCCGGAAGACCGACTGGATCCGAGCGTGCGCGTACTGCAGATAGGGCGCCGTGTTGCCGTCGAACGACACCATGTGGTCAAGGTCGAACAGGTAGTCCTTGATCCGGTCACTGGACAGGTCGCCGTACTTGATCGCGCCGATCCCGACCGCCTTGGCGACCAACGCCCGCTCGATGGCGTCGAGATGGGGCGCCTTCTCCGCGATCACCGCGTCGGCCCGCTCGACGGCCGCGTCGAGCAGGTCGGCGAGCTTCGGCAGGTCTCCGGACCTGGTGCGCAGCCGCTTGCGGTCGGGGCCGAGCACCATGCCGAAGCTGACGTGCTCGGCCGTGGCCGGGGGACGCAGCCATCCGGCGTCGCGGGCGGCCTCGAAGAGCATCGCCAGCCGCAGCCGCTGCTCGGTGGCCACGACGTAATAGAGTCGGTCGGCCTCCAGATCGAGCAGCCGCCGCCGGATGGCGACCAGGTCCGTCGCCTCGTAGTTGTAGCCGCCGTCGCTCTTGCGCACGATGATCGGGAACGGCTTGCCGTCGCGTCCGGTGAACCCGTCCGGGAACACACACAGGGCGCCGTCGCTCTCCTGCAACAGCCCCCGCTCGTCGAGCTCGGCGACGATGCCGGGCAGGCCGTCGTTGTACGCCGATTCGCCTACGTTGTCCTCCGGTGTCAGGGTGATGTCGAGTGCGTCGTAGACCGCCTGGAAGTGCTTGGCGGACTCGTCGATGAACAGCTTCCACAAAACGCGTGTCTCGGCGTCCCCGGTCTGCAGGAGCACCACCCGTCGCCGGGCCCGGTCGGCGAAGCCTACGTCGCCGTCGAACTTGCGCCGCGCCGCCTGGTAGAACTCGGTGAGGTCCCCGAGCGCGAAACCTGGGGCGGTCGGGTCGGCTCCGGAGTCGACGAAGTGCTCGATGAGCATGCCGAACGTCGTGCCCCAGTCACCGAGGTGGTTCTGCCGGACCAGCTCATGGCCGAGGAACTCCAGCAGCCGCGCGAGCGCGTCGCCGATGATCGTCGACCGCAGGTGCCCCACGTGGAGCTCCTTGCCGACATTCGGGCCGGAGTAGTCGAGGACGACCTTGGCCGGCGTGGGCACGGTCGCCACTCCCAGCCGCTCATCGGCGGCCATCTCTTCGACCAGGCTGGCGAGGGCCGCGTCGGCGAGGGTGAGGTTGAGGAACCCAGGTCCGGCGATCTCGGCTTTGGCCACGAGATCGTCGATCTGCGCCACGCCCAGCACCGCCGCCGCGATCTCCCGCGGAGGGCGTCGCAGCGTCTTCGCCAGTGGGAGCGCGCCGTCAGCCTGGTAGTCGGCGTGATCGGAACGCCGGACCGCGGGCTCGACTGGCTGTCCCGCGATCTCGGCAAATGCCGCGGCAAGTCGTTGCGTCAGCAGCTGGGGAAGGTCGGTCACAACAAGTAAGGATGTCACGACCACCACACCGATTGGCCAACGGATTGGCCGATGGATGGGCAGGGGCCTGCTCGGTCTCGGGTGCGCTAGCGTGACGACTCGTGACGTACGACGGAAACGTGACGGTCGGGGGACCGCCGGCGGTCCGCGAGCTCGGTGGCTTGGTGCTCACCAAGGTCGCGGTCGGACCGATGGACAACAACGCCTACCTGCTGCGCTGCCGCGAGACCGGTGAGCAGCTTCTCATCGACGCGGCCAACGAACCCGAGACCCTGCTCGGCCTGCTCGACACCGGCGGGCTCCAGCGGGTCGTGACGACGCACCGGCACGGCGACCATTGGCAGGCCCTGGCCGACGTGGTGCAGCGGACCGAGGCGCAGACCGTCGCCCACGTCGACGACGCCCCCGGGATCCCGGTACCGACGAACGAGCAGGTCCGTGACGGCGACCGGGTGACCATCGGCGCGTGCTCGCTGGAGGTCATCCACCTTGTCGGACACACACCGGGCTCGATCACACTTCTCTACGACGAGCCGGGCGGCCGGCCGCACATCTTCACCGGCGACAGCCTCTTCCCCGGCGGGGTGGGCAACACCCGCGGGTCGAAGGAAAACTTCGAGAGCCTGATCAACGACGTCGAGCACAAGCTCTTCGACCGGCTCCCCGACCAGACGTGGGTCTATCCGGGCCACGGCGCCGACACCACGCTCGGTGCCGAACGACCGTCCATCCCGGACTGGCGAGCTCGCGGCTGGTAGGCAGCCGGTCAGGCGGGGTGCACGATCGCCGACGCGCTGACGCTGCTGCGAGCTGGGACGGTCGTCGGCTCCGGATCTCGGGCTGTGGTCCGCAGCCTCGGGCCGCGCACGGTCTCCGAGGAACGGCTGGAGGTCGAGCCGGCCGAGCTGGGATCGCAGGCTGACGCCCAGCTTCAGGTACACCTTGTGCAACTCCTGCGGCGTGAGGTACCCCGGCCTCGCCACGCAGCACCAGCGAACGACTCCTGCAGCGTACAAGCAGACCGTCCGACGCTTCGTACATCGGCCCCTGAGGGCAGCGCTCGAGCCCTCGTGTAGATGAGGGCCGAAGCCACTCGGGTCCTCATCTACACAAGGGACTCGCGGCTAGTTGCTGCCGTCGGACTCCTCGTCGGCCCCTGCGTCGGGACCTCCGTCAGGCCCCGGCCGGCCTGGCCGGAGTTCGTCCCAGGCCGCCTTCCGCAGGGAGACGTCAGCGACCCGGACTGCCGTCGCCGCGTCGCCGTCGACGGTCGCGGCAACCGCCACCTTGTCGTCCGCCTTGATCGACTCGATGCCCTCGCGCCCGGCGTTGACCATGGTGTCACCGTCGACGGCATACGACCTGGTGTAACCGTCGTCGCTCTTCACCGTGATCGACGACTCGCTCACGTCCTCCACGGTCCCGTGCTGGGTGGCCATCGTCTGGTAGCCGTCGCCGTCCTTCTTCGCGACGACGAACTCGCCGTGCAGGACATGGCCGCCCGCCATCATGCGGACGCGTGGACCGAAGCCGACACGCTCGTGCACCCTCGTGCCGACGTCCCTCGACGTCGCGCTCGCGTCGTCGGCCTCGCTCGTCGACCCGTTGTCGGCTACGGCGATCCCGCCGACGACCAGCGCGCTGATCGTCGCGGCCGCGGCCGCCATACCGATGACGGTCGTCCGTCCGCTCCATCGCCCGGATGGGCGCATGGCGCTCTCCCTCCTGTTGTCCGACCCCAGGACAGGGACCGGCCCCTCCTGGGTTATGCAGTCTCCACCATGTCCAGCGAGGCTGGAACCGGGCCGAACACAACCTGGGGATTGGCTGGGAACCGTGGTTCGCACCCGGTCACCGCCTGCGGTCGCCGCTGGCGGTCACCGACCGCAGTCACTGTTCGCGGACGACGTCCCTGGGGTCCTTGTCGGTACGCAGGCCGAGGAATCTCGGGTGCCGCAGCTTCCCGTCCCCCGTCCACTCGGTGAACCCGATCTCGGCGACCAGATCCGGACGGATCCAGTGCGCGCCCGACTCCCGGACCGGCTCGGCGAACGGCGAGGAGTCCGTGGCCAGGCGGTCCATCTGGGCCCGCAGTCCTTGCAGCACGAGGTCGTTGAAGCCGGTCCCGACCTTGCCGGCATAGCGCAGCCCACCACGTTCGTAGTAGCCCACCAACAGCGCGCCGAATCCCTGCCGCGAACCGGCCGGGTCGGTGTAACCGCCGACGACCAACTCCTGATCGCGGACGCACTTGAACTTCAGCCAGTCCCGGGACCTGCCCGACTGGTAGCGGGAGTCGGCCCGCTTCGCGATCAGGCCTTCCCACCCACGCGCACAGGCCTGGCGGTAGTAGGCCTCGCCGTCGGTGTTGCGGTGCGAGGAGTGCCGCAGCGGGCCGCCGAAGTCGAACACCTTGCGCAGTAGGCGTTTGCGCGTACGCAGGGGCAGCCTGGTCAGGTCGGAGCCGGCCAGGACCAGCAGGTCGAACAGGTACAGGTAGACCTCGACACCTGTCTGGCCGACCTTGCGCGGATCGGTGAGGTTGATCCGCGGCTGGAGGCGGGCGAAGCTGGTCTGTCGGCCGGAGAACGCGACCATCTCGCCGTCGGCTACGAAGTCCTTCGCTGGTTGCCGTTCGAACGCCGGCACCAGTTCCGGGTAGCTCCGCGTCATCTCCTTGTGGTTGCGCGACCACAGGGTCGGCTTCCCGCGCGCGCAGACGGCGAGGGTACGAACGCCGTCCAGCTTGCGCTCGAAGATCCAGCGTTCGTCGGTGAACTGTTCCTTGGTCAAGATGGCGAGCATGGGCGGGCGCCACTCCGCACGAGCCTGGCGGCGAAGCAGGGCACGCTCGTCCGGGCTCAGGTCCGCCAGCGGATCCGCCATCACCGACTGCCGATTGCCGTCGACCGTCAATCCCGGCTTGCGCCGGGATGATCACTGCCCGCCATGTCTTTTCGGCTACCCCGTGACCGGCACGACAAACGGCATACCGTCCACGAGGGCAGGTTCCCGGTCGTCCCGAACCGCCTCCGAGGCTTCCTGGCGGGCCATAGGGTAGCCGGAGGGTTCGCACATGACGCCTTTGTCGCCGACACAGACCGAGCGCGCGGACAACCGCCGCCTCCGCGGCGTGCTCGCCGCCTCGGTGCTCGCGATGTTCTGCGTCCAGTTGGACTATTTCGCACTGTCCTTGGCGCTGCCACGGATGGCGCAGGACCTCCACGTGACCACCACCGACCTGCAGTGGACCCTCAGCGGCTACATGCTCGCCCTCGGTGCCCTGCTCGTCCTCGGTGGCCGGCTCGGAGACATCTTCGGGCGCCGGCTGATCCTCGTGGTCGGACTCGCGGTCTTCGGGTCGGCCGCCGCTTTGTGCGCGCTGGCGCCCACCGCCGGCTTCGTGATCGCTTTCCGGATCCTCCAGGGCGTCGGTGCCGCGATGATCCTCCCGATGACCGTCGCCGTCTTGTCGAGCACGTTCCCGAAGGATCGGCAGGGCCAGGCGATCGGACTGACGTTCGGCCTGGCCGCCATCGGTACGGCACTGGGCCCCTTCGTCGGCGGGATCCTGACGGCCGGCCCGGGATGGCGTTTCGTCTTCTGGTTTCTGGTGCCGTTCGTCGCGGCGGCTGCCGTGGTCGCCCTTGTCGCCGCGCCGGAGACACGGGAGGAGGGGATACCACGCCGGGTGGACATCGCGGGAGCGGTGGTGCTCGCCGGTGGGCTGGGCCTGATCGCGTACGCCGTCGACCGGGCGCCGTCCTGGGGCTGGGACTCGCCGTTGACGTGGTTGCTCGGCGGGACGGGGGTGGCCCTTCTTGTCCTCTTCCCGTACCTCGAGCGCCGCGTCCGGTTCCCCCTGATCGACGTACGCCTCTTCCGCAACGCCGCGTTCGACATGATCACCGCGGTCGGGACGATGGCCAACATCGCGTACGCGGGCACGGTGTACCTGGCGACGCTGTACCTACAGGAGGTTCGGGGCCTGGCACCGGCGGTGGCCGGGCTGGTGTTCCTCGGGCTGTCGATCGCGACGGGGTTTGCCGGACCGTTCGCCGGCTGGCTCGGCGCCCGCTACTCGGCCCGGGTGGTGATGACCATCGCCAACGCCGTCGGCGGCCTGAGCCTGCTCGCCCTCACCTTCAGCGGATCCTGGCCGGTGTTCGTGGGCGTGTTCTGCCTGTGCGGCCTCGGCTTCGGCCTTGGTTGGTCGTTCGCCAACATCGGGACGCAACGAGTCGTCCGACCCGAGCGTGCCGGCGAGGCGGCTGGCGTGACGCAGACCGTGCTCATCGTGGTCGCGGGCATCGGCATTGCCGTGCTCGCGACGGCGCTCCGGGGCCTCGTCGCCTCCGGCACCCAGCCGGGCCCGGCGATCGAGATCCTCCTCCGCACGCTCGCCGTCGGACTGCTGGTGTCGGCGACCATGCTGGCGGCCTTCGGGCGCCGGGCACGCTGAGGTCAGATCCTGCCGCCGGCTGCCTCCGGCGCACCGGGCGTGTCGCCCTTGTCGCCGACGGTTTCCCGGGCGAGGTAGTCCTCGACGTAGAAGAGCGTGTCGCCGGCCCGGTCGACGACGGCCAGGAGGGTCGACATCGACGAAACTTCCTCGAGCTGCTCCTTGAGAAACCACTGCATGAACTGCTCGCCGATGTAGTCGCCCTCGTCGCGCGCGACCTTCGCCAGCGTCACGATCTGCTCCGTGACCTCCCGCTCCTGCTGGAGCGCGAAGGCCACCAGGTCGCGGGCGCTCCGGAAGTCGTTCCGCGCGTCGTCGGCACCCGGGATGGCGACCTTGACGTCGCGGTCCAGCAGGTATTGAACGATCATCATGGCGTGGTTGCGCTCTTCGAGCGCCTGCCGGTAGAAGTGCGCCGCGAGCCGTGGGAGGTCCTGCGCGTCGAACCAGGCAGCCAGGGCGATGTACTGCTGGTGCGCGTTGAACTCGTTGCGGATCTGGGCGTGGAGGAGCTCGGCGAACTTCGAGCCGCTCTCCCTCTTCGAGTGGAGTACGGACATGCCCCATGCTAACGCCGGACTCTCAGCCGAGGTCGGGCCAGACGTCGCGCAACGCGGACGTAAGTGCGACGAACCGGCTGTATGCGTCGTCCAGTACGTCGCGACGGGCAGCTTCCGGTTGGTGCCGGCGGGCGAGGGTGAGTGTCGCCGCCGTCTCGTCGAGCGACGTGAACCAGCCGATGCCGAGAGCGGCGAGCAGGGCCGCGCCGCGAGCGCCGGTCTCCTCACAGCTGGGTACTTCCACCTCCAGGTCGAGGGCGTCCGCGAACATCTGCGACCACACGACGCTGCGGGCCGCTCCACCGGACAGCCGGGCGGCACCGTCGAGCTCGAACCGCTCGCGGAGCGCGTCGACATGCACCCGGTGCCCCAGGACCACGCCCTCCAACAGGGCGCGGACCACGTCGCCCCGGCCATGCCACCCCCGCAGCCCGAAAACACCCGCGCTCGCAACCTCGCCGTACGGCGAGCCGTACAGGAACGGGTGGTAGACCAACCGGCTCGGTCCCTCCAGCGTGGCGGCGGCCTCGCGCTCCAGCGTCGCGTACGAGGTGGGATCAGCGGGCAGCCCGACCATGTCCCGCCACCACTCCAGGTTGGTCGCCGACGACGGTGACGTCGACATGGTGAGCCAACGTCCCGGTTCGACGAAGCTGCGCGCCTGCCAGCGCTCGTCGAGCACAGGTTCGCAGCTGACGACCTGGTTGATGCTGAACGTTCCCGCCGCCAGGCTGAGGATGCCGGGTCGCACCACGCCGGAGCCGATGGCGATCCCGTCGACGTCGTGGGCACCGGTCACGACCGGCGTACCGGCCCGCAGCCCGGTCTCCTCGGCCGCGGACGGGACAACCTCTCCGGCGACGGCGTGGCTCGGCAGGATCGGAGGAAGCTTTCCGCGGACCTCGTCGATGCCGTAGACCTCGAGCGTCTGCTCGGCGTACCGCTGGGTGGTGACCGCCGTGAACGCCGCGCTGGCCTCGGTGGGGTCGGTCGCGACCTCGCCGGTGAGCCGGAGCCGCAACCAGTCCTTGCAGAACAGCACCCACCGGGTGCGCCCGAGTACGGCCGGCTCGTGCCGGGCGAACCAGGCCAGCAGGGTGGACGGTGAACCCGCGTATGGCGTCTGTCCGGTCAGTGCCAGCGCCTGCGACCACACCGTCGACCGGCGCCACTCCCCCAGCACCTCGTGCGCTCGGGTGTCCATCGCTGTCACCGCGGCACGGACCGGCCGCGCGTGCTCGTCGACCAGGTAGACGCCGTCGTTGTGACCGACAATGCCGACCGCGGCGATCTGGTCGCCGTTCGCGTGGGCGGCGGCGAGCGCGTCCCGGATGGCCGTCGTCGACGCCCGCCACACCTCGTCCATGTCGCGCTCGACCCAGTGTGGCTGCGGACTGTCGACCTCCACCCGCGCAGTTCCCGACCCGAGCTCACGGCCGTTCCGGTCGAAGACGCATGCCTTGGTGACGGTCTGGCCGGCGTCGACGCCGAGCAGCAGGTCGGGCGGTCCGGGAGGCATGGGCGCTACCTTTCCACCCAGCCGAGTGCGCGGGCGTTGACTGCGGTGATGATCCGGTCGGTACGCCCCAGCTCCGCGACGGCCTCGGCCACCAGTCGAGCGGAGCGGGCGTTGGTGGCCGTCGTGTCACCGCCGAAGTGGGTGGTGATCGTGACGTTGTCGAGCGTCCGCCACGGGCTGTCCGGAGGAAGGGGCTCGTCGTCGAACACGTCCAGGCCAGCTCCGGCGATCCGGTGCTCGGCCAGGGCGAGGTAGAGCGCGTCGTAGTCGATCAGCCGGCTGCGCGCGGTGTTGACGAGGTACGCGGTCGGTTTCATCAGGGCGAGGTGCTCGGCGCCGATGAACCTCTCGGTCTGCTTGGACAGCCGGGCCTGGACGTGGATGAAGTCCGACTCGCGAAACACGGTGTCGAGGTCCACCTGCCTGGCGTCGTGGTCGCTCAGCCGGTCGGAACTGACGAAGGGATCATGCACCAGCAGGCGTACGTCGAAGCCGCGCAGCAACCGCGCGAGCGCCTGGCCGACGTGCCCGAACCCCACCATTCCGACGGTGCTTCCGCCGATCTCTCGGCCGGGTCCACCGAAGTCCTTGCGCCACCCACCCTGCTTGACCGAGGCGTCCGCGCGGGCGATGTCGCGGGCCTCACCCAGCATCAGTCCGATGGCCAGCTCGGCTACGGCGGGGGCGTTTCGGCCATGGATGGGTACGACGGCGACACCGGCGGCGGTCGCGGCCTCGACGTCCACGTTCTCCAGGCCGGTGCGGGCGACGACCACGGCGCGGAGCGACGGCGCGGCCCGGAGGAGCTCGGCCGGCACAGGCGCGAAGTGCAGTGTCATCACCTCGGCATCGCGGACTGCGGCAAGCAACTCGGCCGGAACAGGTACCGCGCCCGGGCCGTGGCGCTCCATCTGCTGCTGGGTGGCGTGCTGGCTGTCCTTGGTTCCCGACCAGTCGACGGTCTCGATCGATGCCCGCGGAACGCCCGCCCGCATCAGGGCCTCGACATGGGCCGAGCCTGCGATGAAGTGGTCGCCGATCACCAGGACGCGCATGGTCAGCCATTCTCCGTATCCGTGCTCGGCAGGGTCTTACCCAGGTCCGGCGCTCTGTGGACCTGGACCGAGCGGCGGTCCGCGTCGGTCACCGCGCGGCCCACGCTCCCCCGCGCCCGTACCGCCACCGAAGCCCAGGCGACGGCTTCAGCCAGGGCGTCGGCACCGGCCCGGCCACGCCCTTCGGCGGCAAGGAAGCCGGCGAGCAGGTTGTCGCCCGCACCGATCGTGCTGCGGACCGTGACCGGCCGGGATGACTCGGCGTGCACCGCTCCCTCGTCGTCGACCAGCAGCGCTCCGGCCGCGCCGAGACTCACGAGCACGGCGCCGCCAGCCGTCCGGCGTACCTCGTCCGCGACGGCGACGACCGCACCTATGGAAGGAAGTGCCGTGGCGGTGATCTCGGCGAGTTCCTCGAGGTTGGGTTTGACCAGAGTCGGCCGGCCGCTCAGACCCTGGCGCAACGCGTCACCGCTGGAGTCGAGGGCGAACCTCGCGCCCGCCCCGCGTACCCGCCCACCGAGTTCGGCGTAGAAGTCCGTCGGCACACCGGGCGGCAGGGTGCCCGAGGCGACCACCCAGTCGTGCCCTCCGAGCCGGGCCAGAACAGTCTCGGCCAGGGCTTCCGCCTCCGCCCAGGACAGGGTAGGACCGGGTTCGTTGACCTTCGTCACCTGACCGTCCGGCGTCCGCAAGGAGACGTTGACGCGGATCGCGCCGGCCACCGGTACCGCCGCGTAGACCACCCCTTCGTCGTCGAGCAGGCCGCACAACTGCGCGCCTTCGGCACCGCCGACGGGAATGACCGCTGTGGAGCGGATGCCGTTGACGGTCAGGGCCCGAGCCACGTTCACGCCCTTGCCGCTGGGCTCGACGTGACGTGTCACGGCCCGGTTGACGGCTCCTGGGACGAGGGCCTGCACGTCGAGCGTGCGGTCGACCGCCGGGTTGGGCGTGACGGTGATGATCACGTCTGGACGAACCCCCCGGTCCTGGGCGGATGACCGTGCCCGGGAACACGGCGGTACGCCTGGGCCTGTCGGGTCCTAGCATGACAGCGCGGTCCCGCCGAGCAGGTCGGGTACGGGACCCAGGAGGTGAGGCGAGTGCCAGTGCGGGTTCCGACAACGATGCGCGCAGCCGTGCTGCGGGGAGTCCACGACCTCGTGCTCGAGGAGCGACCGGTGCCGGTCCCGGGGCCGCACGAGGTCCTCGTCCAGGTCACCTCGGTCGGTACCTGCGGCTCCGACGTGCACTACTACGAGCACGGCCGGATCGGAGATTTCGTCGTACGCCAGCCCCTGGTGCTCGGCCACGAGTCCGGCGGGGTCGTCGTCGCCCGCGGGTCGGAGGCCAGTCGGCACGCTCCGGGGCAACGGGTGTCGCTGGAGCCCGGCGTCCCCTGCTTCACCTGCGCCCAGTGCCGGGCCGGGCGCTACAACCTCTGTCCCGACATGCAGTTCTTCGCCACTCCGCCGGTCGACGGCGCGTTCTGCGAGTACGTCGTCCTGCACGAGGAGTTCGCCTACGCCGTACCCGACAAGTTGTCCGACGATGCCGCTGCCCTGCTCGAGCCCCTGTCCGTCGGCGTGTGGAGCGCGCAGAAGGCACGGGTCGGGCCGGGTACCCGCGTCCTCGTCACCGGCGCAGGTCCGATCGGACTGGTCGCTCTCCAGGCGGCGCGGGTGTTCGGCGCGAGCGAGGTCGTCGTCACCGATGTCCGGCCGCAGCGCCTCGAGCTGGCCCGGTCGCTCGGCGCCACGGCCGTCGACGTGAGCTCCACCTCACTCGCCGAGGCCGGTGTCGAGGCCGACGTACTCCTGGAGTGCTCGGGTTACCCGCCCGCGATCGGCGAGGCCATCCGACGGGTACGCCCCGCAGGGCGCGTCGTCCTGGTGGGTATGGGCGGTGACGAGATCCCGCTCCCGCTGTCGTACGTCCAGACCCGCGAGATCGAGGTGACCGGGACGTTCCGGTACGCCAACACCTGGCCGGTGGCGCTCGCACTCGCCACTTCCGGCGAGGTCGACCTCGACCGACTGGCGACGCATCACTTCGGTCTGGCCGACACCGAGCGGGCACTCACCGTCGCCGCCCAGGACGCGACGACGATCAAACCGATCGTGCGGCCGCAGGAGTGACGCGCGTCGGGCGACCAGTCGGACGAACGCAGAAAGGGAGTTGTCGGTGAAAGCAGCGGTCATCAGCGAGCCTGGCAAGGTCGGCGTCGAGTCGGTACCCGACCCGACGCCAGGTCCCCGTGACATCGTGGTGCGGGTCGCCGGATGCGGCATCTGCGGCACCGACCTGCACATCCTCGAAGGAGAGTTCGCCCCGACACTGCCGGTGATTCCGGGCCACGAGTTCGCCGGTGAGGTCGTCGCGGTCGGCGGCGAGGTCACCGAGGTGTCGACCGGTGACCAGGTGGCGGTCGACCCGTCGCTGCACTGCGGGGAATGCCACTACTGCCGCCGCGCCCGCGGCAACCTCTGCGAGAACTGGGCCGCGATCGGCGTGACCACAGCCGGCGGTGCCGCGGAGTACGCCCTCGCCCCGGTCAAGAACTGCTACCGGCTACCGGAGGGCGTGACGACCGCCGACGCCGCCCTGATCGAACCGCTGTCCTGCGCGGTACGCGGGTTCGACGTGCTCCCCCGAGTCCTCGCCGACCACTACCTCATCTACGGCGCCGGAACGATGGGTCTGATGATGATGGAGCTCGCCGGGCGCGCGGGAGCCGGGAGTGTCAGCGTCGTCGACCTCAACCCGGCCAGGCTGGGGACCGCGCGCGAACTGGGATGCACCGCGACCGCGATCGGCGCCGACGAGTTCGCGGCCGGACACCCGCGTGGCTGGGACGTGGTGATCGACTGCACCGGTGTGGCCGCCGCCATCCAGGACGGACTCTCCCGCGTCGGCCGGGGAGGTACGTTCCTGCAGTTCGGCGTCGCGAACTACGACGCGCGGGTCGAGGTCGAGCCGTACAAGATCTACAACCAGGAGATCACCATCACCGGGTCGATGGCTGTGCTGCACAGCTTCGAGCGTGCGGGCGACCTCTTCGTGGGCGGCGTCCTGCGCCCGGAGGTGATGATCAGCGACCGGTTCCCACTAAGCGACTACGCGGCGGCGCTGGCCCAGTTCAAGGCGGGCGTCGGCCGGAAGATCCAGGTGGTTCCCTGACCTGGATCTCACCCGACGTCGTTGGCGCACCGGAGCACTGGCGGTCCGATCACCTCGGCGACCGTCGGCTCGCGCCGCAGTCCCTCGATCCGGAACGTGTGCGACTCTCCCGGGAACAACGTGACCAGCATGTCGTCGACCCCGGCGGCCGGGTCGAGCCGGTCGGCGAAGAGCGCGACGTCGCGGGCCAGGGTGCGGGTGGTGACATGGACCTCGGTCACTCCGTCTCGGGACTCGACCTCGACGTCGAGGTCCGGCGCCGGATAACTGAGGTCCTTGTCAGCGGCGAAGAACCAGGTGGTCCGCCGGTCGCCGGCCGTCACGACCAGCACCTCCTGGCTGGCGTCGGTGCTCGTCGCGACGTCGACCGGAATCCGTGCCGAGCCCGCGTCGTGGCCCGCGACCTCCAGCTTCGTCGTCCACGCGCCGAACACCTCGCCGGCGAAGGTCCTGCGTTCGACGACGATCTCCGCGGTCCATGGCTCGGCGCCGTCGTTGACGGCCACCACGTCCAGGCCGTTCTCGCGCGGCTGCACCGTCAGCAGCCGGTCGTCGTATACGCGGCGCAGCGAGTACCACAACGGCTTGCGACGCGCGTCGCCGTCGACGGCGGCCCACGAGGTGACCGGCCAGCAGTCGTTCAGCTGCCACACGACCGTTCCCATGCAGCGGCCACGGTGCGAGCGGAAGTGCTCGATGCCGTAGGCCAACGCGCGGGCCTGGTTCAGCTGGGTGAGCCAGTGCCAGTCCTCGACGGTGGCCGGTTCGGAGAAGTGTGCTTCGAGTCCACGGGCCAGCTTGCCGTTGCCGTCGGTGGCCTTCTGGTGGCTCAGGACGCCGGGCGAGTCGGCGGCGAGCGGCTCGTCGTGGACCGCGCGGGTCAGCGTCGACCAGGTGGGCGGTCCCTGGAACCCGAACTCCGCGACGAACCGTGGGATGTAATCGCGGTAGCCGGAGTAGTCGCGCTGGTTCCACACGTCCCAGATGTGCGTACAACCGTGGTCGTCCGCGTTCGGGTGCAGCTCGAATGTCCCTGAGTAGGGGCTGCCCGGCCAGTACGGTCGGCTCGGGTCGGTCTCGGCCACGACGCGAGGCAGCAGCTCGAGGTAGTAACCCTTGCCCCAGGTGCGGTCCTCCAGCCTGGACTGCCAACCCCAGTCGAAGTAGCCCCAGATGTTCTCGTTGTTGCCGTTCCAGAGCACCAGGCTCGGGTGCGGCATCAGCCGGGCGACGTTTTCCCGCGCCTCCGCCTCGACCTCCTCCGCCAGCGGGGACTCCTCGGGATAGGCAGCGCAGGCGAAGAGGAAGTCCTGCCAGACCAGGATTCCGAGCTCGTCGGCCGCCTGGTAGAACTCCTCCTGCTCATACAGCCCGCCGCCCCAGACCCGGAGCAGGTCGATGTGGGCGTCCCTGGCCTGGACCAACCTGGCCCGGTAGCGCTCGGCACCGATCCGGCTGGGGAAGCAGTCGTCGGGGATCCAGTTGGCCCCGCGGGCGAACACGGGGACATCGTTGACGACGAGCGTGAACGCCGAACCCACGTCGTCGGGAGCGGTGTCGAGACGGACGCTGCGGAAACCGATCCGCCGGTTCCAGCTGTCGAGCGTGCCACCGGACGCGTCGTCGAGGGTCACCTCGAGGTCGTAGAGCGGCTGGTCGCCGTACCCGTGCGGCCACCACAAGGAAGGATCGGCGACCTCGAGCTCGACCGTGCCGGTCGACTCCCCCGGCGCGATGTCAACCTGGCCTTGCGCTCCAGCGACTTCGGCCCGGACCAGCAGAGGCGTCGTGGCGCCCGTACGTTCGACGTCGACCGTGACGCCTACCTTGCCGAGGCCTTCCTCGACCGTTACCTGCGGACGGACGCGGGAGAGTCGGGCGGTCGCCCAGGTGTGCAACCGGACCGGCTTCCAGATTCCGGCGGTGACGAGGATGGGTCCCCAGTCCCAGCCGAAGTTGCAGGCCATCTTGCGGATGAAGTTGAACGGCTCCGGAGTCGCGGAGTTGGGTCCGGGCAGGTCGCCGAGACGGTCCCGCACCTCCTCGGCGTAGGCCTGGGCGGAGCGGAACGTCACGACAAGCTCGTTGTCACCCGACTGGAGCAGCGACTCGACGGGAAAACGATAGGAGCGGTGCATGTTCTGCGTCTGGCCGACCAGGACACCGTTGAGCTCGATCCTCGCCACGGTGTCGAGACCTTCGCAGACGAGGTCGGCCCGGTCCGTCCCGTCCGGTTGCCAGTCGAACGTCGTCGCGTATCGCCAGTCGGCCCGGCCGATCCACGCCAGGTCGTGCTCGTTGCGGTCGAGGTACGGGTCCGGAATCAGCCCCGCATCGAGCAGGTCGGTGTGGACGCATCCGGGCACTGTCGCCGGAACCAACCCACCTGCGACCTCCGGCGGGACGCCAGTGGCCGCGGCCGACTGACCGTTGCGGTCCGCCGCGTCGCCTCGCGCGGTCGGGTCGGCGTCCATGCTGAGCACCCAGCGCTCGTGTAGGTCCCGCCACTTGCCCATGTGCGCCTCCCTGCCCCGAACGCCATCGGCACTTCTGACGCCGGATCTGCGTGAGTCGGTCTCCCCTACCCTCTCCCACCGCCCCCACTCTCTCGGTCGCGGGGCACGCCGCGCCGGCCGCTTGCGTCCGGCGCTCGGGCCGATCCACCATTGTGCCGACAGCTCGATACAAAGGAACTCGCCGATGACTGACGACCGAGGGTCCGCGGGCGACCCCGCGTCCCGGATCGTTCTCCACTCGGACAGCGGCGTACCTCCGTGGAGACAGGTGCGCGACCAGCTCATCGCGTTGGTCGAGCAGGGTCACCTGCCTGTCGGTGCGAGGTTGCCGACCATCCGACAGCTGGCCACCGACCTCGACGTGGCGCCAGGGACAGTGGCCCGTGCGTACAAGGAGCTGGAGTCCGACGGCCTCCTGCAGACCGCACGTCGGCACGGGACCGTGGTCGCCGCCGCGCCGCGCGCCCGGTCGGACCCGCTCCGAGTGGCCGCGGAAGCCTTTGTCGACACGGCCAGGTCGCTCGGCGTCGACTCCCGGACAGCAACGGCCGCCGTCCAACGCGCGTTCGACCTGGGCCAGGCGGCCGGTAGGCCACGAGGATCGGCACGATGAGCGAGAAGCCCGCTCCGCCGCCTGGCTGTCTCGCCGGGCTCGAACCGGCATTCGGTGCGGTCCCAGGTGTGGTCTCGGTGTGGTGCGGACGACCGGGTGACGACCCGGTGTACGTGCGCCAGGCCGAGCACCGGCACTATGCGGCCAGCACCATGAAGGTGGCCGTGATGGCTGCGGCCTACCGGCTGGCGGACCAGGGCCGAGTCGACCTGGACGCGGACGTCGCGGTTCACGACGAGTTCGTCTCCGCCGCCGAGGATCGTTCCTGCTACCGGTCGACAGCCGACTACGACAACGACCCCGAACCGTGGCGCCGCCTAGGGAGCGCCGCCCCGCTGCGCTGGCTGGTCCGTCGGATGATCGTCCGGTCGAGCAATCTCGCCACCAACCTCGTCTTGGAACGGATCGGGTTCGCCGCCGTCGCCGCGGCATGGCGTGCTGCGGGTGCCCGGCACGCCGTGGTCAACCGCGGCATCCAGGACTACGCAGCTGACGCGGCCGGGCGCGCCAACCTGGTCACCGCCGCGGACCTGGCCGGACTCGTCACCGCTATCCACGCGGGCGCCCGGGACCGCCCGCCCGAGCGTGCCGTCGCCTCGCCGTCCTCTTGCGCCGAGATGCTCGACGTCCTGCTCGCCCAGGAGGTCGACGAAGACGTCGTACGCGGGCTGCCGACCGGAACGTCCGTGGCGCACAAGAACGGCTGGGTCGAGGGAATCCGGCACAGCGTGGCGTTGATCCACCCCGCCGACGCTCCCGCCTACGTGCTCGCCACCTGTGTCACCGCACCCCTCGACCACGACGCCGGTTGTGCGCTCGTGGCGCGCGTCGCGGCAGCGAGCTGGGCGGACCGGCACGCACTCGGGTCGCGCCGACAGTCGTCCAGCTAGCAGGCAGCCCCGTCCCATTCACACCTGGAGCGGCTGATCGGTAGCCGATTGTGATCAAACCGACTCGGAATTGTCGCCCAAAGCCGTTGCGTGTCACCGGAGCTGTTGGTAGTCGTATGTGCACGCATTGTGCAAGGGGCTTGGGGGCAGATGTGACCCGCGACGGCGGCGACCTGACCGGCGTGGTCAGCGAACTGCTTGGTGCTGCCCACGACCAGCAGTGGCAGATCGTGCCGGGCCCCTGGTGGCACGACGTCCGACCACAGCACGGTGCTGATTCGCGAGCACCCCACCGTGCTGACTCGCGAGCACATCACCGTGCTGATTCGCGGGCACCCCACCGTGCTGATTCGCGGGCACCCCACCGTGCTGATTCGCGGGCACCCCACCGAGCCCAACACGAGCGCTCCAAGGGTTGGCAACTGCACCTGTCGGCGACGCCGCGATCGGCACGGACCGTCCTCGACAGGGTAGTTCCTCTCCTACGCGACGACGGCCTGGCGTTCGCGTTCGCCTCCACACTGGAAGTGGTCCAGTGGCTCGGCGGGCCGACCTGCGCACCCGCCGACTTCGGCAAGTTCCTCACCGTCTACCCCGACGACGACGCGGGGTTCGCCCGGATCGCCGGCCGCCTCCACGCTGTCACCGCCGGACTCCCCGGACCACATGTCCCCGCTGCCCGCGCGTACCAGGCAGGAAGTCTGGTGCACTGCCGGTACGGCAGGTTCGGTACGTCCCGCGAGGACGTCGAGACTCTGGACAACGACGGACTCCGGCACGCGCATGCGTCCGGGCCGGACGTAGGACTCGCGTCCGGCCCAGTCCAGTCGGACGGCGTCGGCAGCCGCTACGTCATCGACCAGGC
Source organism: uncultured Actinomycetota bacterium (assembly GCA_963720325.1). Taxonomy (GTDB): domain Bacteria; phylum Actinomycetota; class Actinomycetes; order Propionibacteriales; family Actinopolymorphaceae; genus Thermasporomyces. Next base: position 1,193,767 of record CAVRFE010000007.1, read on the forward strand.
GCTGGAAGTCGGACCCACCGGCGGCCGCTACCTGGCAACGGACAGCCGACGGCGCGACTCACCACGACAGGTCGTCCTCAAGCACGCCCGCGCCCATACCGACACCGACCCGAGCGGCGCCGACTCCCGCCACCGTCTCCTGCACGAGGCACGAGTGCTTCGCCGCTTGGGCCCTTACGTCCGGGTTCCCCGCCCGCTCGGCGTGTTCGCGGCGGCCGGCGACCTCTTCCTCGTCGAGGAACTCCTGACCGGCCAGCCACTGCGGGAGTGGGTGCGACGACGGTCGGCCCGGACCGTCGGGCCGCCGGTCACCTCGGCCCTCGCACTGGCCCGAAGACTCGTCGAACTGGTCGGCGCGGTACACGACGCCGGTCTCGTCCTTCCCGACCTCGACCCGGCACACATCCTGGTCCTGCCCGACGGGACACCGGCGCTCGTCGACCTCGCCGGCGCCACCGACCCCGCACCCACCGGCGGGACAAGGGCAGATGACCTGCATCGTCTTGGTGGCCTGCTGTTCCTGCTGGCCACCGGTAACGATCCGGTGCTCGCCGACGACGACGCCGACGGGTACCGGCCACCACTGGATCGCCTCGCCGGCTGGCTAGCCCTTGTCGCGAGGTACAACGACACGGCCCGACTCCTCGGCCCGGCCGTCAGGACCCTGCTCAGCGCCGACCCGGAACACGGTGGCGACGTCACCCATACCGCCCAGCTGTTGTCCGCTGACCGGGCCACAGCTCCGGTCGGCCTCCCTGCCGGGCTGCCATCCGCGGACGAACTGCTTGCCGACGGCCTCGACCATCTCACCGCCACGGTGTCTCCGGACGGCGAGCGACTGTGGCCGTCCGGCACCTTCGGTACGCAGACGGACCCACGTAACGTGCAGCACGGAGCGGCCGGGGTGTTGGCCGTGCTCCTGCAGGCGCATCTCCACCACGTGGCGATGGACGCCCCGCCACCTGGTCTGGAGGCCACCGTCCGCAAGGCGGCATCCTGGCTGTCGGCACACAGCGAGCATCACGACAACCGACTTCCCGGCCTGTACTTCGGCCGAGCCGGCGTGGCATGGGTCCTCGCCGACGCCGGGATAGCCCTGGGCGAGCCGCACCTGCTGACCCAGGCCGAACGCCTCGCCCTCCGGCTACCCGCGGCGTGGCCCAACCCCGACGTCGCCCACGGCCTTGCCGGCGCAGCGCTCACCCACCTGCACCTGGCCCACCTCACCAGCGGCCCACGCACGGCACGAGAGACAACCAGATGGCGGTCCGGGCCACGTTCAGGAGGCGACGGCCGGTTCCTGGAACGCGCCGCGTCCTACGCACAACTGCTCCGAGACGCAGCCGTCCCAGGACCGCACGGACCGACCTGGCCGATCCCCACGGCATTCGCGTCCCGCCTCGCCGGTGCCTCCCACTACGGCTTCGCCCATGGGGTCGCAGGTGTCGGGTACGCCCTTCTCGCACTCGGAGCCGCACTGGGTGAGCCGGCGTACACCACGCTCGCCGTCGAGGCTGGCAACACGTTGTGCCGGGCCGCCCGCACCGACGACGACGGCGCCGCGTGGTGGCCGGTCGGTCCGGCCGACCAGACGACCCTGGCGCACTGGTGCAGCGGCTCCTCCGGCGTCGGGACATTCCTGCTGCGGCTGTTCGCCACCACCGGTGAGCAGCGGTTCGGCGAGCAGGCGCGGGCGGCGGCCGGGGCGGTCCACCGAGCCCGATGGACCGCGTCACCGTCTGCCTGTCACGGTCTGGCCGGGGACGGGGAGTACCTCCTCGACGCGGCCGGACTCCTCCGGGACCCGACGTACCGGGCCTGGGCCGAGGACCTCGTGCCGCTCATCGCCGTGAGGCACTGCCGGCGCGATGGTCGCGCGCTGGTCCCGGACGAGACGTTGCGAAGTGTCGTGGCCGACTACAACGTCGGCCTGGCGGGCGTTCTCGGGTACCTGATGCGGCTGCGGCACGGAGGCCCGCGCCTGTTTCTGGTCGACGACCTGCTCTGGGACGAGTCCGCCGGCTCGACCGCCACCGGTACGACCCACTGGTGATCTCGTCGGGCCCGCGCAGCGTGCCGACCTTCTTCGATGTCACACCGGTGAGCTCCTCCGCGTCGTAGCGGGCGTGCATCCACTTCCTGCTCACCCACGGACACCAGAAAGGCACGCCGTGATGGCTTCGACGACCAGGCCGTTCGACCAGTTCGTTGACCAGAAGACGGTCGCACTCACGACATTCCGGAAGGACGGTACGCCGGTACCGACACCGGTCAGCATCGTCGTCGACGGCGACCGGGCATATTTCCGCACCTGGCACACGACCGGCAAGGCGAAGCGGCTGCGCCGAAACCCCGAGGTCGAGGTCGCCCCGTCCACCTTCGGCGGCAAGCAGATCGGTGCGCCCATGCGCGCCCGGGCGCGGCTGCTCAGTGAGGCCGACTCCAAGGCCGTCCGGCGCGCGCTCACGCGAAAGTACCCGCTCCTGCATGGCGTAGCCGTGCCGTTCGGGCACCGCCTGATGAGGTACCAGACCCTGCACTACGAGCTCACCGCACTCGACGTGTAGCGCCGAGACGCGCCCCCGTCTGTCTCGACGTAACCAACACCCCTGCGGGGGCGGCGTAGCGTCGAAGGAAAGGCACGACCACGACAGGACGGGGGGTTTGCTCATGTTCGTCCAGGTCATCCAAGGACACATCGACAATCCGGCCGGGTTGAAGGCGGCGATGGACCGCTGGATGAAAGACCTCGCTCCGGGGGCGTCCGGCTGGCTGGGATCCACCACAGGGGTCGCTCCGGACGGCACCGCGATCACGCTCGCTCGCTTCGAGAGCGCCGCGGCGGCCCGGACCAACAGCGCGCGGCCCGAGCAGAACGCGTGGTGGCGGGAGACCCAGAAGTTGTACGCCGACGTGGAGTTCCACGACTGCACCACTGTCATGACCATGCTGGAAGGTGGGTCCGACGACGCGGGCTTCGTCCAGGTCATGGAGGGCCAGGTCACCAACCCCGACCGAGTCGGTGCCGTGATGGCGCAGAGCGAGGACGTTCTGCGCTCCGACCGGCCTGAACTGATCGGCACGGTGCTCGCCGTCCACGACGACGACCAGTCGCGGTTCACCGAGGCCGCGTACTTCACCACCGAGTCCGAGGCTCGGGCGGGAGAGCGGAAGAGTCCCTCGGACGCGGGCCGCAGGTTGCTTCAGGAGGAGCAGTCGCTCCGTAGGGACGTGACGTACTTCAACTTCGACCACCCGTGGATGCGTTCGCCGGCGTGAGGGGGCGCGCTGCTCCGGTACGGTGACGCCATGGTGGCCCCGGAGGTCTCGACATCCGCTATGTCCGCTGGCGCATCGGGGGCCATGTCGGCCGTCTGCGTCGCCGTCACCACCTTGTGGACAGGCCCGGACGCGCCACGGGAGGTCGACGCGGCGATCATCGGGCCCATACCGGACGGGCGCGCATGGCCGGCGGCGCTCGACAGACCTGCCCGGCTCGACCTGCAGGAACGTGTCCTCACCCAGCTACTGCTCGGCGAGCCCGTCGAGGTCGTCGAGGAGCGCGGCGACTGGGTGCGGGTCGTCGCACTCTGGCAGGCATCCTCACTGCATCCGCGCGGATATCCGGGCTGGCTCCCGCGCGGCCACATCGGCTCGGCACCGGCTCCCACCGAACAGGAGGCCGTGGTCGCGGTCGAGTCGGCTGCGCTGTGGGATCGTCCAGGCGGCAGGCTGATCGCCGGGGACGTGCCGTACGCGACGATCCTGCCGGTCCTCGACGATCGGGAGCCTGCGGTCGAAGGTGTCTGGGTGTCGCTGCCCGGCGACAGCCACGGCTGGCTCGCACCGTCGACCTGCGTCGTGCGCCCGAGGGGCGGTGAGGCGGTCGTGGACGGTCTCGCCCTGCTCGGAGCGGCGCGTCGGTTCGTCGGCCTCGACTACCTGTGGGGTGGCATGTCGGCGTTCGGGCTGGATTGTTCCGGGCTTGTCCACCTGAGCTTCCGCGCGCTGGGCCGGCTCGTCCCCCGCGACGCCCACGACCAGTCCGAGGCGGCTACCCGGATCCCGGTCGACCAGGCACGGCCCGGAGACCTGTACTTCTTTGCCCGTACGGGCAAAGAAGTCCACCACGTCGGCCTCGTGTCCACGGCCAGGGGCGGCATGCTGCACGCCCCGCGTACCGGCCAGCAGGTCGTCGACGAACCCCTGACCGACGAACGCAGGGAGACCCTGCTGGCTGACGCCGGGCGCCTGACCGACCCACCTGACTGACCGGCTGCTGGCTGGGACCGACCGGCTGGGACCGGCTGGGCTGGGACCGACCGGCTGGGACCGACTGGGCTGGGACCGACTGGGCGGGACCGACTTGGGCGAGTCGCATCCCGTCAGGTGTGCTCGGCCGGCCGGGAGCGGTCGCCGTCTCGCCGGGTCTTGATCAGGCTCGCCACCGTGGTGATCGCCAGGGTTCCGACGATCACCGCCAACGACACGACGATCCCGATGTCGGGCACGCCGGACAGCGGCTTGCCGTCGTTGATGAACGGCAGGCTGTTGTCGTGCAGGGCGTGCAGGATCAGCTTGACGCCGATGAACCCCAGGATGACCGCGAGGCCAAGGGAGAGATACACCAGCCGGTCGACCAGTCCTCCGACGAGGAAGTACAGCTGGCGCAGGCCCATCAGGGCGAACACGTTGGCCGTGAACACGAGGTAGGGCTCGGCGGTCAGCCCATAGATGGCGGGGATCGAGTCGAGGGCGAACAGCAGGTCGGTCGTTCCCAACGCGATCATCACCAGCAGCATCGGGGTCACCAGCCGCCGGCCGTTCTCCATGATGGTCAGCCGGACACCGTTGTAGGTGTCGGTCGCAGGCAGGTTGCGCTTCGCCCACCGGATGACCGCGTTCTCCTTGTAGTCGGCCTCGTCCTGTTCGCCCTGACGAGCGAACTGGATGGCGGTGTAGACGAGAATCGCACCGAACAGGTAGAACACCCAGGAGAAGGCGCTGATGGCGGCGGCGCCGAGCGCGATGAAAATGCCGCGCATGATGAGCGCCAGGATGATGCCGATCAGAAGTGCGGTCTGCTGGAACTCGCGTGGCACGCCGAAGCGGGTCAGGATCACCAGGAAGACGAAGAGGTTGTCGACCGACAGGCTGTACTCGGTGATCCAGCCGGCGAAGAACTCTCCTGCGTACTGGCCACCGGAAAAGACCAGCACGCCGAGGCCGAAGATGACCGCCAAGCCCACGTAGAGGCTGATCCACAGCGTGCACTCGCGCATCGACGGCTCGTGCGGACGCCGGCCGATGACAAAAACGTCGATGGCGAGTACGGCGACCAGAACGCCGACGGTCGCGGGCCAGAGCCAGGCATCGATGACCACCAGACAACCTCCGAAGAAGTAGTACCGCTTCTCCGGAGGTCTCTTCCGTCTCAGGCACTGAGACCGGCGGCACCGGGCTGCTGGACGGTGGCCAGACAACCGAGATGACGATGTCGCCGCGAAGGAATACTCCCCTCCTCCTGCCCGGCCATTGTGACCGATGATCCGCGGCCGGCGCACACCGCCCCGTGATCGGGCGGTGTCGTCCGTTGGTTTCGTGGCAGCCGTGGCTGGCATGGGACGTCTAGGGTTGGCACATGGTCGCCACGCTGCTCGAACTCGACCTCACCGTCTCGGTGCTCGAGGCACCACCGTCTGATCCCATCGCCGCCGCCCTGTCCCAACGCCGTCCGTTGTTACGTGATCTGATCGACGGGCTCCGGCTGGCGGCCACCGACCCCGACGTCGCGGGCCTCGTGGCCCATGTCGGCGCCCACGCACCCACGCTCGCGCAGGTACAGGAGCTCCGGGCGGCCGTCCGCTTGTTCGCGCAGACGGGTAAGCCAGCCGTGGCGTGGACGGAGTCGTTCGGCGAGTTCGGTCCGGCGACCGTGCCCTACTACCTCGCCTCGGCCTTCGAAGAGATCTGGATCCAGCCGTCCGGCGAGGTCGGCCTCACCGGGATCGTCGCGGAGGCAGTCTTCGTCAAGGACGCCTTGGCAAAGCTCGGGATCGTCCCGCAGATGTCGCGGCGGCACGAGTACAAGAACGCCGCCGACACGTTCCTCGCCACCAAGATGAGCGACGCCCACCGGGAGGCGGCCGGGCGGTTGGCGGCTTCGGCGATGGAGCAGGTCGTCGCGGGTGTCGCCGAGGGGCGCGGGCTCACGCCGGAACAGGTGCGGGACCTCGTCGACCGGGCTCCCCTGTCGGCCGATGTCGCCGCCGAGGAGGGCCTCGTCGACCGACTCGGCTACCGCGACGAGGTCTACGCCGCGCTACGGCAACGCCTCGGCGAGGTCCGCCTGCGGTTCGTCCACCGCTACCGTCGCGCCAGGCTGCTCCAGCCGCGGCGGGCGTTCGGTCGGTTGGCGAAGCGGCCCGGCGTCGCGGTCGTGCACGGAGCCGGCGACATCCATCTCGGTCGCTCCACCCGCCGTGGTCTCGGCTCGACGTCGATCGGGTCCGACACCGTCGGCGCCGCGCTTCGGGCGGCCACCGCCGACCACGAGGCACGCGCGGTCGTCCTCCGGCTCGACAGCCCCGGCGGTTCCTACGTCGCCTCCGATGCCATCCGGCGCGAGGTACTCAGGGTCCGCGACGCCGGCAAGCCGGTGATCGTGTCGATGGGTACGGTCGCGGCCTCCGGCGGTTACTTCGTCTCGATGGCGGCCGACACGATCGTCGCGCAGGCCGGCACCCTCACCGGCTCCATCGGGGTGTTCGGAGGTAAGGCGGTCGTGCGTGACCTGCTCGACCGGCTGGGCATCAGCCGCGACGGCGTGGCCGAGGGACGCAACGCGTGGATGTTCTCGGCCTACCGCCAGTTCAGTGGCGAGGAGTGGCAACGCCTGGAGGGCTGGCTGGACCAGGTGTACGACGACTTCACCGGCAAGGTCGCGGCCGACCGCGGTCTCACCCGCGACCACGTGGAGGCAGCGGCGCGAGGACGGGTCTGGACGGGTGCCGACGCCCGGCAGCACGGCCTGGTCGACGAACTGGGCGGGATGGAACGCGCCGTCGACGTTGCGTGCGCGCGCGTCGGCATCGGCCGGGAGGAGGCCGACGTCCGCACCATCCCGCGGCTCGGCATGCTCGAACGCATGCGGACACCGGAGTCCAGTGAAGACCTGGCGGCCTCAGCGGCGAGCATGCTCGACCTGGCAGGCCTTCGGGGACCGGTCGACGTACTGGCCCGCATCGTCGGCGTACCGGCGACCGGCGTCCTCACCACGCCGATGCTGTGGGACCTGCACTGACAGGCGCGCCTCTTCGACCGCGCGGCTGGTCGTTGCCGAACCGGAACCTGTCAACTCCGGCTTGACGTACGACGCGACCAGCTGCTCGGCGTACGTGCTTCCCGCGGCGGCGAAGCTCGTCCGGATTGGCTCGCTTGTCCCCCATCGCGGCGAACGGTGTGTGCACGTCAGTCACCGGACCGCCGTACGCAATGATCGCCAGCCTTTGGGTGGCGAAACCTCGAGTCCGGTCGGGTCGAACCACCCGGTCCCCGGCCGGCCACCTGCCGTCGGAGAGGATGTGACCATGGCCACCCGCTCCGATCTCCGCAACATCGCGATCATCGCCCACGTCGACCACGGCAAGACCACTCTGGTCGACGCGATGCTGTGGCAGTCCGGCGCGTTCCGCTCCAACCAGGATGTCGCCGATCGGGTCATGGACTCGATGGACCTCGAACGCGAGAAGGGCATCACGATTCTCGCCAAGAACACCGCGGTCCGCTGGCGGGATCCCACCGGCTCGACTCCGCCGACCACGTTCAACATCGTCGACACCCCTGGCCACGCCGACTTCGGTGGCGAGGTGGAGCGTGCCCTGGAAATGGTCGATGGGGTGCTGCTGCTGGTCGACGCGTCCGAGGGGCCACTGCCGCAGACCCGGTTCGTGCTCCGCAAGGCACTGCGCAAGAGGCTCCCCGTCGTCCTCGTGATCAACAAGGTGGATCGGCCGGACAGCCGGATCACCGAGGTGGTCGACCAGACCTACGAGCTCTTCCTCGACCTGCTGGACGACCCGTCGGCCGACGCCCGTGCGTTGGACTTCCCGATCGTGTACGCCTCGGCACGTGCGGGCAGGGCGACCCTCGAGCAGCCGCCCGATGGGACGGTGCCCGACAGCCCCGACCTGCAGCCTCTGTTCGAGACGATCCTCACCACCGTGCCCGCACCGTCGTACGACGAGGGGGCTCCCCTGCAGGCCCACGTCACCAACCTCGACGCTTCTCCATACCTCGGCCGGCTCGCGTTGTGCCGCGTCCACCAGGGTGAGCTGACCCGCGGCGCGACGGTCGCCTGGTGCCGTGCCGACGGTACGGTCCACCGCGTCAAGGTCACCGACCTGCTGATGACCGAGGCGCTCGACCGGGTGGCTGCCGACATGGCCGGTCCGGGTGACCTGGTTGCCATCGCCGGCATCCCCGAGATCACCATCGGCGAGACGCTCGCCGACCCGGACGACCCGCGGCCGCTGCCGGTGATCAGGGTCGACGAGCCCTCGATATCCGTGACGATCGGCATCAACACCGCACCCCTGTCCGGCCGCGATGGCGACAAGCTCACGGCCCGTCTGGTCAAGAACCGGCTCGATGCCGAGACCGTCGGCAACGTCTCCATCCGGGTCCAGACCACCGAACGACCGGACACCTGGGAGGTCCAGGGCCGAGGCGAACTCCAGCTTGCCGTCCTCGTCGAGCTCATGCGCCGGGAGGGATTCGAGCTCACCGTCGGCAAGCCGCAGGTCGTCGCGCGGGAGATCGACGGCAAGTGGCACGAGCCGGTCGAGCGGGTCACCATCGACGTGCCAGAGGACTACGTGGGTGTCGTCACCCAGATGCTCGGCCTGCGCCGCGGCCGGCTGGAGCAGATGGTCAACCACGGCACCGGCTGGGTACGCCTCGACTACCTCGTCCCCGCCCGCGGCCTGATCGGCTTCCGGACGGAGTTCCTCACCGAGACCCGGGGTACCGGACTGATCCACCACGTCTTCGAGAAGTACGAGCCGTGGGCCGGCGAGCTGCGGACCCGCCCCCGCGGCTCACTCGTCGCCGACCGGCAGGGCACGGTGACCGCGTACGCCTGCTTCAACATGCAGGAACGCGGCACGTTGTTCGTCAAGCCGGGAACGCGGGTGTACGAAGGCATGATCGTCGGCGAGAACTCCCGGCCGGAAGACATGGACGTCAACGCCTGCAGGGAACGCAAGCTCACCAACGTCCGGTCGTCGACAGGCGAGGAGCTCGAACGCCTGGTGCCGCCCCGGGAGATGGCGCTCGAGCAGGCGCTGGAGTTCTGCCGCGAGGACGAGTGTGTCGAGGTCACGCCAGGGGCGATCCGGATGCGCAAGACGGTCCTCAGCCAGACCGACCGGGAGAAGCAGCGGGCCCGCTCCCGGCGCGGCTGAACACCGCCCTGCACGTCAGACCCGTCGTGCCAGGCCGTGGCGGGTCAGACCGCCGCCTGTTCCTCCGCGGCCACGCCCACCGGGCCCCGGTCGAAGATGAGGATGTTGGCCGACGACCAGGAGCGGGTCACCGGGATGAGCACGGCCCGCACCACAGTCCGCAGCTGTTCACGCACCGCCGGCGGCGGAACCCTGCCGGCGAACTCCAGGTGGACGTCGACCGCTCCTCGCCTGGTGGTGACGACCACGCTGAACGGGCCGGAATGGCCGCGTCGTCGCAGCACGGCCGCGACCGCGGTGGTGATCCGATGCATGACCGTGGGGCTGGTCGGGAGCGTCGCCTCCGCGATCGCATCGACGACCGTGTCGGGTTGGCACCGCACGTCCGCGCGCTGCCAGATGTCGCGGGGCCCATGCACCTCGGCATCCTGGGCGGAGCTGCCATCTTGCTGGTGGGGCACGGCCGGTGTCGGGAGTGGCCCGCACACGACGGTTGGCACGCCGGCAAGGATCCCGCAGACCAGCGGTTGCTCGTGCGTGGTGAACGGCCCAGGCGTGTCCCGTACGTCGACCACGACGTCCACCCCGTCGTCGACCAATGGGCACCGTCCGACGCCGACGAGCGAGCAGTCGCTCCCGCCCGGGCAGGTCATGGTGGCATGTCCGGCGTTCTCGATCCGCTCGCGGACATCGCGTGCGATGCCCGGCGTGGCCTCGACTAGGAGTACCCGCATCGGTTCGGTCACCCTCCCACCCGCCGGGACCCGGCGTATTGCGGCACTGGTGCCGCGCCGTCGCGGCAGAGGACGAGGACTGGACATGGAGCGTGGTGCAGCAGGGCCTGGGTGACCGAGCCGAGCATCAGGCCGGCGAGTCCGCCGCGGCCGCGGGCGCCGACCACGAGGAGCGCGGCACGATCGGACGCTTCGGCCAGGACGTGAGGGGCGTGGCCGGACAGGACCCGCTCCTCGATCGGAAGCTCCGGATACTTCTCCCGCCAACCGGCCAGCGCCTCGCCCAACAGGCTGAGGCCCGCCGAGGTGTCCGTACCGCCCGATCGCAACGTCCAACCCTGACGCATGACATGCACGGCGAGCAGCCGCCCGTTCCGTCGCGCCGCCTCGTCCACGCCGAACTCGACCGCCGCGGTAGCAAGCGGTGAACCGTCCACACCCACGACAACAAGGTCTTCCGCGAACTCCGGTGGTGGCGTACGACGGACGACGACGACGGGGCAGTGCGCCCGGTTGGCCAGTTCGCTCGTCATCGATCCGACGAGTACCTCGGCCAGTGCGGGACGACCGCCCGTCCCGACGACCACGTAGGTGGACGCGCTGCTCTCGGCGATCAGCATGGGTAGCGGAAAGTCCGTCTCCACCGCGGTTACGACGTCGCTGTCAGGCGCCACCGCGAGGGCGGTCTCGAGCGCGTCCGCGAGCACTCGGTCGGCCTGGGCCCGCAATCTGGTCTCCGAGCCCGTCCGCCACACCGCCGGTCCGTGCAGGAGGGGCCAGGCGAACGCGTGCACGATCCGTAGCGGAAGCCCTCTCAGAGCAGCTTCCCGGGCAGCCCATGCGACCGCGTCCAGCGCGGGCTCGGTTCCGTCGACCCCCACCACGATCGGCGCAGCGGTCGACCCGGCCCGAAACGACTGATCGGAAGGCGTCGGCACCGGCTCACCGTCCCTGCCGGGGTAGGACATCCCGGGGTACTCGCGGGCCGGGCACTGTAGCGCCCAACCGTTCGTCGTCGTCGAGGACAAATTCGGCGGCCTGCCGCCGAGGCGTCGAGGGCGCCTCCGGGCCGTAGCCGAACCTGAGGACGACCTGAGGTTCGATCCAGCCCGACCGCCGCTCACGGACGAGCCAGCGAAGGTCGGCGTGCTCGAGCGGCTGGTCGAGCATCCCACCGGCGAGGCCATAGGTCGTGGCGACGAGGAGGATCCGTTGCATCGCCTGGCCGGCGACGAACCAGGCCTGCGGATCGTCACGCGGCGTCCAGACGACTGCGAGCGTCGGACGTTTCCGCGCGCTCGCCTCCGCCGTTACGCCGACCGCCGACTCCGCGGTCAACACCGGGTCATGGACCCGTTCGGAATCCGACCCCACGGAGAGAAGCCAGCGGGTACGCGCTTCGTCCTCGATCCACTCGAGCACGGCACCTTCGACCGTGGCGGCCTGGGCGAGCTCCTCGCGGACCCGCGAGGGGATCTCCCGGTCGGGCACGGGCGGGGTAGCCCGCAGCCGGGACAGGTACGGAAACAGGCGCGCGGGTTCGGCCACATCGGCGGTGAGGTCGATGATCGACGACTCGATGCCCAGCTCGGCCACGACGTCCGGGTGGTCGGGGTCCGGCTGAATCGCGATGTTCGTACGCCTACCCAGGGACGCCGCGGCCACCCGGATGTTGAATGCAGCGGCACCGACCGCGATCGTGGACATCCGGCCGTCGGGATCGACCACGTCGAGTTCCTGATCGAGCTCCCGGTGCACTTCGACGACGTGGTGACGGAACCTGAACCGCCACGGCTGCATGTCACGCATGGAAGACGCGAGAATTGCGGCCTTCACCAGAATTTCGCGCTCGATCGGCTCGAGTTCCTGGGCGAGCACGACGACACCTCCACCGGCAGGTCACCTGGTCCGCGGCACAAAAACTCGACACCCCGGCTCACTCTCAAGGTTCACGTGCCGGGCCCGGCGGGTACGAGCGTCAACAGTCCCAGACCTGCTCGGCGGAGGTCCTGACATTTCACGGCACCTATCGGGAGAAAACGGGCAGGAATTGTCCTACCCGCAAGCAGTTTCTGAACAGTGTCGGCTGGGCTCTGCCGCGCGCGGGACAACTCCCCTAGCGTTGATTCCACGACCCCGCGGGACACCAAGGCGAAGGTCCCATCCGCGCCATGACCGAAGCCTCTGCGCGAGTTCTGCGCGTCCCACGAGCCTTAGGAGCGTGCGTATGGGTGCCCCAGGCGATCGCTTCTCACCCACAGTGGTGACAGGGCGGGCCCGATGATCTCTTCGTCCCCCACGCTTCACCTCGACCGTATCGACGCCGTCCTGTTCGACGCCGATGACGTCGTCGTCGACACCGCCCGGCTGCACGGGCTGGCCTGGCATGCGGTGTTCGACGACTTCTTCCGCCGCCGCACCCAGCGGACCGGGCTGGAGATTCCTGGTTTCGAGGTCCCGGACGACTACCGCCGTTATGCGGAGGGGCGACCGGCACCCGAGACCGTCCGCCGGTTCCTCACCGCCCGCGGCATCACCCTGTCCGAGACCTCGGCGGACTCCGGTGCCGACACCGTGCAGGCGCTGGCGGCGCGTAAGAACGCCCGCTTCCTCGACGAGATCCGCAAGTCGGGTGTGCGCGCGTTCAGGTCCGCGGTCACTCTGCTGGGCGAGCTTCGCGACCGCGGGATCCGGACCGCCGCGGTGTCTGCCAGCCGCAACTGCTCACAGGTGCTGGCCTGTGCCCACGTGGCCGAGCTGTTCACGATCCGGGTCGACGGCATCGACGCGGCCCTCTCCGGCCTTCCGGGGAGCCCCGACCCCGCCATCTTGTTGGAGGCCACCCACCGGCTTGGCGTCTCGCCACGCCGGACGGCAGTGATCACCAGCAGCCCGCCGGACGTCGAGGCCGGCTGGAACGGCTGTTTCGAACCCGTCGTCGGAGTCGACCGCCGAGGTGACAGCAGCGAGCTCTACCGGCTCGGTGCCCACGTCGTCGTCCAGGACCTCGACGAGCTCTCCGTCTCCGGACGGCGCCCGCAGCAACTGCTCGCTTATCGGTAACCGCACACCACACACCACCCCCACCGACCTCCGGTCTCGCCGGCGCGCCCGGCACCGGGGGCGAGGTCTCGCTGTCGGGTAAGGGGGTAGGCGATGTCGTGGCGGGGGTCCCTGGACGTGAGCCGGCTGGGTGCGGTGGTGTTCGGCAGCGACGCGGTGGTTGCGGACTCGGCCCGCGTCCACGCAGCCGCATGGAAGCGGAGTCTCGACGAGTTCGTGCGCCGCCAGCGACGCGAGCTTGGCCTTTCGATCATGCCCTTCGACGTACGCGCGGACTACTTCCGCCACGTCCAGGGCCGGCCCGGCTCCACCGGCGCCGCCGCCTTTCTCGCCTCCCGCGGCATCCCGGTGCATCACCCCAGTCACGGCGACGGACACCTCGCGCGGGCGCTGGCCGCCCGGGCGACGCGCTACTTCCTGGAGGAGATCGACCGCTACGGCGTCGCGGCCTTCCCGGCGGCCGTGGCGCTCGTACACGAGGTACGCGGACGTGGCGCCCGAGCTGGCGCGGTCTGCGCGAACAGCACGGCGGCCAGGATCCTCGCCGCCGCCCAGGTCCATCGGCTCTTCGACGTCCAGGTCCACGGCGACCAGGACCACCACGACGGGCCGGCCCGCCCGGACCCGACGCTCGTCCTAGAGGCGACGCACCGGCTCGGCCTGCCACCGGCGGAGGCGGCCGTGGTCACCGACTCGCCGGAAGGCGTGGAGGGCGCACGCCGGAACGGGTTCGCCTTCGTCATCGCCGTACACCCGGGAGATGTCCCGGAGCGGGCCGACGCGACGGCGGATCTGTTGACCACCGGAGCGCACGTGGTGGTGCGAAGCCTTGCGGAGCTGGCGGTCACCGGACGCAGACCAGCTGGTTCGACAGCGTAGGAGCACAGCCGCGGCGGCGCTCAGGACGGGCCTTGGCCAGCCAGGGTGTCCGAATCCGCCAGGTCCGCCAGGTCCGCCAGGTCGGCCAGGTCGCCGTCCGGCTGGCCCTGCTCGCGTGCCCTCAGCACCCGACGTGCCAGCGTGCCGGCGGCAGTGCGGGGCAGGTCCGGGTCGAAACCGACGTCGACGATGGTGATCGCCGACAGCCGGACACGCGCCAAGCCGGTCAACTCAGCCCGAAGATCGTCGCCAGGTGTCCATCCGGGCCGAAGCCTCACCAGGACCTTGACGTCCTGCGACCTGGCCGCACTGTCAGCTGGGTCTGCCGGCGTGCCGATCGCCGCGGCGTCGGCCACGGCGGGATGGTCCCGCAACAGACGTTCGATCTCGAACGCGCCGACAGTTCTGTCGGCCAGCCTGATCACGTCCTCAACGCGACCTGCGAACCAGTAGTAGCCGTCGTGGTCCCGCCGGGCTAGGTCGCCGGTGAGGTACCACCCGCCGACGAAGCACCCCTTGTACCGTCGTTCATCGCCCAGATATCCGTGGAACATCGACGGCCAACCGGGGCGTACGGCGATCTCACCGACCTCCTCCGGGTCGGCCGTCTCGCGCACCTCCCCGTCCTCCACCAGCGCTCGACCGTCGTCGCCGCGCACCAGCAAGGCGACCTTGACACCAGGAATCGGCCGGCCCATCGAACCGGGTCGGATGTCCATGCTGGCGAAGTTGCTGATCATGACAGCGCCGGCCTCGGTCTGGCACCAGCTGTCGTGGACCGGCCGACCGAACGCGTCCTGGCCCCAGGTGACGACCTCCGGGGCCAGCGGCTCGCCGACGCTGGCGACAAACCGCAGAGCTGACAGGTCGTACGTCCGGGCCAGCTCGACTCCCTGCCCGCGCAGCAGTTCCAGGTCGACCGGCGTCGTGGACCACACGGTCACCCGCTGGTCCTGCAGCAGCTCGTACGTTCCGCGTACGTCGAAACCCGCCGAGTCGACGAGCAGCGTCGCTCCATGGGTGAGCGGTGCGACGATGCCGTACGACGTGCCGGTGATCGAGCCAGGGTCCGCCATGCACCACACAACGTCGGTGGCGTGCAGGTCGAGGACGTAGCCACCGCTTGCGTGCTGCGCGACGACCGCCTCGTGACCGTGGAGCACAGCCTTCGGCGCGCCCGTCGTACCGCTGGTGAAATGCAGGAACGCCGGGTCGTGCCCGTTGGTCGCGGGAATGTCGAAGTTCTCCGCCGAACTGGCCAGAGCCGCGTGAAGCTCGACCGTGTCGTTACCGGCGCGACCGTCGGCGGAGTGGCCGTCGCCGACCACGAGCACCTGTTCCAGCCCGGGGAGCCGGTGCCGGTTCGGGGCGATCTTGCGCTTGTACAGCTCAGGTGTGGTCACCAGAACCCGGGCGGTCCCGCAGTCCAGGCGCTGGCGGATCTGTTCGGCGCCGAGGTCCACCGGCAGCGGAGCGTAGACGCAGGTGTTCTTCCAGGTCCCCACAGCGGTGATGAGGAGCTCAGGCACGCCGTCGAGCAACGTGAACACCCGGCCGCCCGAGGGTATGCCGAGGGAGCGGAGAAGGTTCGCGAACCGGTTGCTGGCCAGCCGGAGCTGGTCGTAGGTCAGCTCGCTGATCCGGGCATGACGGTCGCGGCAACGTACGGCGACATGTTCGGCGCGCGGGCCGTCACAGTGCCGGTCGACGGCTTCGTGGGCGATGTTGACGCCGCGACCGTTGGGCAGTCCGCTGAGCCAGCTCCGCGCGGTTTCCCAGGAGAAGTCACGGCGCACCCGACCGTAGTCACCCAGGTTGGGCTGCAGGCGGGACTTCCCCGACCCTGAACCCGCCCGCCTCGGTACCTGACGGGGTATCCGCGGCTTTGCCGCTGCCTTGTCCCGTGCCGCCTCCAGCGCCATCTGTCACCTCTTGGACTTCCCGGGGCGGATGCCACCGTCACGTAGAACAAATCTGACCGGTCTGCGCGTGTGCATCGTCCTCATCGGGGCTTCCGGGTCCAGCGGGGCGCGACGCGCGCCCACTCGGCGTCCCAGGACGCGAGTCGGCGCCGGTCGACGAGCCAGCGGAGCATGATGTACGCGATCGCCACCCCGAGCTCGAGCGCCATCCAGGTCGTGAGGCCGGTAGCGACAGCCTTGTCCGACACCTGCGACTGGCGCAGCGGCGGCCTCGTAGCCGCGCCGGAGTGGTCGATCCATACGTTCACCACGGCCCCCGCCTCGGTGCCGGCACGTACCGGGATTTTCCCCTCCCGCCAGGCGCCGTCCTGTGTGCGCCATTTCGCCCTGGCGAGGGTGGTGAGGCTCGGCGAGTCCGGTTCGGACGTCGCCGAACTCGGGGCGGTCTGGAGCAAGGTGGCTCGTCCCCAGTGTCCGGTCGCCGCCAGGGAGTGGGAGGTCTCGATGCCGCTCGCGTACGTCGACCGACCGGCGGCCACGGCCAGCGGAATCGCCAGCAGTGCCGCGACAAGGACGCCGAGAAGGAGCAAACCCTCCACCCGGTCGGAAGTGCGGTACATGGGATTGCGCGTCCATCCCAGTCGCCGGACGGCGCGGACGATCCATCGTTCCCTCCGACGCCCAGTCCGACCACGCACCATGGCGACCTCCCCCTCGTCGCACACGCCCCCAAGGCCAGCATTGCCCGACTCGCCGAGTCCAGAAGGGGCCCAAGGTCAGCTGTCCCTCGGCCGACCGGCCCCGACCGCCGGATCCGGCTCGTGTTGCGCCGGACCCGCTGCGAGCGTGGCGCCAGGGCGGGCACGGCAAACGTCGGGCCCGCGGCCCTGGAGGGAACGCCCAGATGCCGTCCTCGGTGCGCAATCCGGCGATCGTGGTCGGAGTGGACAGTTCGGAGAACGCCTTGCTGGCCTTGGACTGGGCTGTCGACGAGGCCGCTCGGCGCGACTGCCCGATCCGATTGGTCCACGCCTACCGGCCGTCCGGGCCGGGGCACGACCTTGGACGCCAGGCCGTGATGGTGGAGATGTACGCCGAGGGCCAGAATGTCTTCGCCTCGGCCCGCGAGCACATGGCCGGTCGTCGCGAGGCCGGCCGGGTCGTGGGTACTGCCCTGCACGAAGGATCGCCTGGCACCGTCCTGGCCGACCTGACCGCCGGCGCGCCGATGTGTGTCATCGGACGACGCGGGCGGGTCCGCCTGACCTCCTTCGTCCTCGGCTCCACGGCACTGGACCTCGCGTCACGCAGTGGTGTGCCACTCGTCGTGGTCCCGCCGGAGTGGAGACGGGACGCGGTGGACCGCAAGCCGGTTCTGGTGGGAGTCGACCTCCCGTTGCGCCATCCGGACGCGCTGGCGTTCGCGTTCGCGGCGGCGGAGCGGTCCGCCGTGCCGCTGGTGGCCTTGTGTGCTTGGGATCTGGGCCTGTCTCGCCTAGATGGGATACGTACGGATGGAATGCGTACGGGTGGAATGTGCACCGAGGTGGGCCAAATCCTGGCGGACCTGCTCGCCCAGTGGCAGCAGGCTCACCCGTCTGTGGAGATGACCGCGGTGGCCGAGGAATCCACACCGGCGGAGGCTCTCGTGAGCTACTCGGCCGAGGCCAGTCTGATCGTCCTCGGTGGCGGTTTCGGGTTTGGAGCACGACGACCACCCACCAGGGCGCTGGCCCGATCGGTCCTGCGGGAGTCGGCCTGCCCGGTGGCACTCGTGCCCGGTCCGACACCCCACACGTCGACAGACGTACGAGGTCACCTGCCCGGGACTGGCCGCACCCGTGGAGGAGCCAACCTTCAGCGGCCGGCTACGACACGCGCCGATTGACGCGGCCACGCAGCCGCGCCACGACCGGCGGCGAGTCCGCGGTTCCGCTCGCGTCCACGAACTCCACCCGGCCGCGGTGGCGCACCACGCGCGTCACCATCTCGTCGATGAGGTCCGGCACAGTCCTGGCCTGGTTTCCACAGGCACACGCCGGCCCGTCAACCACGAGATCGCCGCAGCTGTCGCACACGTACCCCGGCTCGAGGTCGGAGCCGCCGACCACCAACAGGTCGGTCAGGCACCGGCTGACGGCTTCCGCACAAGGCGCCAGACCGCTCACGGCCATCCCGCCGGCCTCCAGGTCGGCGAGGTCGGCACCGAGCTGGCGTTCGCGCTCGGTCCGGCGATGAACCCGAGCACCCGCACCGCGGACGCGCAGCTCCTCGATCGTCATCGTGTGCGGGTCGATCGAGAACGTGCCGGTGACCCGGATCCGCAACGACTTCGGCAGCATTTCGAGAAACTCCGCGATGCTGACGTCGTGCCCACCGACGATGAGGTCGTCGTCGGAGGCCCCGAGCAGTGAGGCGAGCTCAGCGGCGGTTGACCGGTAGTGGCGTCGGGCCAGCTCGGCCGCTCGGTGTCGGACACCGTATTCCTGCAGACCTGCCCAGCCGCCGTGTGACCGGTCGCGAACCCCCTTACCCACCAGCTGTCCGGTGGCTGCGAGGTCGTCGCCGTCCACGCGGTAGAGCCACGCGTGCCGCCGGTCGACCACCGCGACAACGTACGGACGGGCCTGGCGCAGGGCGGCAAGCAGAGGGCGGACGTGTGGCCGGACCCCGACCACAGCCCGGTCGGGCACCGGCGCCCGCACCGGCACCGCCTCGTGCAGCCCGAGTGCGGCGGAACTCACGATCGCCACACCGTGGTCGAGCCAGTCCCGGGCGTGTTCGACGACGGTGTCGCGGACCCGTTCCACCTCTCCCGCGACGGCCCGGCGAATGGCCGCCCTGGCTGCCGCCGGCGGGCTGACCGCGCCGAGCAGCCCGTCCAGGCGTACGAACATCTCTCTCAGCGCCGCCACTTCAGCTGGCACGGTGACGTAGACGGAAAGCAGCGCGCCGTCCGGGTCCTGGCAGCGCACCAACTGGTCGACGTATTCGACGGAGGTCATCATGCTCCCGGGGGTCGGAGCCGCTCCTGGCTTGTCAGACGGCGCTACACCGCTGGGTACTTTGCGAGGACGACCTTCAGCCGCTCGACGAATGCGAGCGAGTCGTCGTACGAGCGCTGCCACACGTTCCGGCCGAAGATCAGGCCCACCGCGCCGGCGTCCATGGCTTGGCGGGTCTTGTCCAGCATGGCTTCGTCGCCGGCCTTCTCACCGCCAGACACGAGGACGAACGTCCGGCTCGCCGAACGCACGACCCCATCGATCGCCTGCTGTGAGGAGAACTCACCGGTGTACTCGCTACGCACACCCGAGCGCATCTCCGGCCGGGGGAAGTTCACCTTCACGATGTCGGCACCGAGTTCGCTCGCCGTCCGGGCGGCGTAGTCGACGGCGTAGAACGAGTCCTTCCCGCCCTTGGCGTCGATCGCGGCACCGCGCGGATATGCCCACACGATCAGCGGGAGCCCGTAATAGTGTGCGTCCTCGCGTACCTGACGGTATTGGGCGAAGTCGCGTTCCTGTGCGGGCGAGCCGACGTACAACGTGTAACCGACGGCATCCGCGCCGAGCCGCACTGCGTCGGCCACGCTCGCGATCTGCGGTGAGAGCGCCTCGGCGTCGGAGGGGATTTCCGTCTTGCCGTTGAGCTTCAGGACCAGTGGGACCTCGCCCGCGTAGTCCCAGTAGAACTTCTCGGCCAGCCCGATCTGCAGGGCGATGCCGTTGAAGCCTCCCTTGACGGCGAGCTTCACGATGTAGGCGGGGTCGGCGGACACTGGGTTCGCGAAGAAGTCACGTGGTCCGTGCTCGAGTCCCTGGTCGTACGGCAGGAAGATGGCCGTACCGTTGCCGAGACCGTGCTGGAACAGGATCCGGTGCAGCCTTGCCTTCTTGCCGGTGTTGAGACCGAGCTGGCGCAGCTGTGGACGGGTCGTCATAGGTGGCCTCCACGGGGAAGATTCGTCCGTGCATCTCCAGGTTTCCGGGCTTTCGCCGTCGCCGGCAGAGGCGAAGGTCAGATGTAAGCCCTCACGTGTGTTCAGGTTCCCGCTGGAGTCGCTGGCGGTGGGATGGACGCCTGCGCGGCGGGCACGGGCTCGTCACCGCCAGGGTCATCGCCACCCTGGTCCAGGCGGAACGGCGGGTAGTCGTCGCGCATCAGCAAGGAGTACGCCGTCACGCGGTAGACCCAGCGCTGCACGCCCACCACGAGGTCGAAGATCCCTTGCGGATAGTACGCACGAAAGAGCAGGACGACTCCGGCGAAGAATGCCAACAAGCCGGGCAAGCTGATGCCGGCCGTCTGCCAGCGGTCCCAGCCGTCGGGGTCGGCGCCGCCTTGCCAGTCCCAGTACGACGTCACGCCCTTGGTCAACGCCCAGACCACGAGATATTGCGGAATCGCCAGCAACCACCATTTGACCAGAACAAGACCACGGGACAGGCGTTCCGGATAATCCACGAAAAGGTCGGCCGGATAGTCTGCATCCGAGGAGAGATGAAATGGTGGATATCGGTCCGTGCCCAGGACGAATGCGTAGAACGTGACGCGCCAGCTCCAGCGCAGTACACCCACGTTGAAGTCGAACAGTCCGCGCGGAAAGCGGCCGGTGAACAGAATTGCGAAGAATGCGACAACCGTGAGGAGCAGAAAGACCAGCCACAAGATGGCCAGCACGATGTAGTGCGGGATCGCGAGGATCCACTTGACCAGCCACAACCACCGGCTGAGGTGCGGTTGGAGTGTGCCGCACAGCCTCAATGGATAGGTCCGGACCACAGAGCTCTCCATGGCACCCCCGTCTGCCTCTGCTCCAGTGCGTCTAAAGGCGTAAAGAATCGCACTCTTCGACAATAGGTCCTCCGTGCGCCGATTGGCTGACGTTGGGACGCATTCCTATTCGGCTACCTCGCTCGAGTTGTTCCAGCGCGACCCAGCCGGAGGTGTTGAGTGGACGGCGCTCCGGTCGGCGGAGTTTCGACGGACCCATCGTCCGGAGCACTCCTGAAGGTGAATGTCCGTGCGCTGTCGTCCTGACTCGGAATTTCGTTTGAGCGCGTATCCGGCCCGGGCAGCGTTCCTGACGTCGACCTGATTGGACAACGAGAGGAGCGACAATAGTCATGTCCAAGAGGTTCCTCGGCAAGGTGGTTGCCGGTAGTGCGGCGATGGCCGGCGCGTTTCTTCTCGTCGCCGCGCCGAGCGTCGCTGCCGCGACCGCGCCACCGGACAGCAGACACGACAAGGGCTGCATCTTCACCTCTCCCAAGTGGGCAAAGCCCGGCCACCATGTGAAACTCATCGCGAAGTGCTACGAGCCGCAGAAGCACCCGTGGGTGTGGTCTGAGGTCACGGGCAAGGTGTATCTCAAGCCATGGCACCCACACCAGCGCCCGCCGCTCGGTGCCAATGGCGACGCCTCCGGGTCTGACGGCCAGTCGTGGGACGGCAAGAAGGACTACGGCCACAAGGACCAAGGCGAGAAGGACTACGGCAGCAAGGACTACGGCAGCAAGGACTACGGCAGCAAGGACGGCGTCGACGGCGGCTGGTGGGACGGCAAGAAGGACCACGGCGTCAAGGACGCTCCGCAGTGGGACGACGGCGGAATGAAGGACGCTTGGAAAGACGGTATCGACCCGCAGTACTTCGACCACGAGAAGGTCCTCGATGGCGACGAGAGCCGCATGAAGGACCTGGTCGACAGCCTGGGCTCGCAGGACGCAGAGTCCGACGGCAGTGGCTACGGCCAGGAGAAGGACTACGGCAAGAAGGGCCACGCGCCCAAGGACGGCGTCGACGGCGGCTGGTGGGACGGCAAGAAGGACTACGGCACCAAGGACGGCATTGCCGCCGAGGACGCCAACGGCGATGCGCCCAAGGACGGCATCGAAGACCGTACGCGGGACGCCAAGAAGGACGACGGCCTCAAGGACGACATGGCCAACGAGGATGCCAACGGCGACGCGCCCAAGGACGGGGTCGGCGGCGGCTGGTGGGACGGCAAGAAGGACCACGGCACCAAGGACGGTATAGCCGCCGAGGACGCCAAGCAGGACAACGGCGTCAAGGACGGCATCGCCTACGACCGCAAGAAGGACAAGAAGTTTGTCTACTGGGCGGTCGTCCGGATCCCGAAGCACACCGAGCCTGGGCACTACTGGCTCAAGGGATCGTGTGGGTACGGCAAGTTGATCGTCGCTCCGAACGGCTGGGTCGACGGTGGCGATGGCGGGACCGGTACCAACACCGGACTCGCTGCAGGCGGCGCGACAGCTCTGGCTGCGGCCGCAGTTGGTGGAGTCGCTCTGATGCGTCGACGCAGGTCCCATGGGACCGTCGCCTGACGCGGTGACGACAGGGGCCGGCGGCCGCCGCGGAGGTTCTCCGTGGCGCGCCGCCGGCACCGTCCTTGTCGTCCTTCTCACCGTCGCCGGAGCCGGCATGCTCGTGGCGGCGTTCAACCCGCCGAGACCGCCTCAACCAGGTGCAGCGGCGGCGCCGCCACCGCACGGGACGGTCGCCACGCACGCGCCCACGAACGCACCTGCCCCGGCGCCTTCCGCGCCCACCCAGGCAACGGACCCGAAGCCGGGACCGGACGCGAGCCAGTCACCGAAGCCGGAGTCTCACGACGCGGCAGCTGCCGGCCTAACGCCGTCCAGCCCGACGGGCATCGCGATTCCGTCGATCGGTGTCGACGCACAGGTGACACCGCTGGGCCTGCAGGCGGACGGCCAGGTTGCCGTTCCCACGGCCGACCAGGCCCATCTCGCAGGCTGGTACAGGTTCGGGCCGACTCCAGGTGAGATCGGCAACTCAGTCATCGTCGGACACGTCGACTCGTCGAAGACAGGACCCGCGGTCTTCTTCAAGCTGGGCGCGCTGATCCCGGGTGCGACCATTCGAGTGAGCCGCGCGGACGGGAGCGTCCTCGAGTTCACCGTGGACGGCGTGAAGTCCTACCAGAAGAGCGTCTTCCCGACCGGACTCGTCTACGGTCCGTCGGACCAGGCGGAGCTGCGGCTGGTGACCTGCGGCGGGCCATGGTCGAAAGCAACGTCCTACCGCGACAACATCATCGTGTTCGCCACGCTGACCTCGACGACGACCGGTCTACCGGGCACATCCTGACCGCGCCCGTACAGCACGCCACTCGCCCGTCCACCAGCACGCGTGCTCACCGATCCAGGTACACCGGCTCTGCGGTGACGCCCTCGATGTCTGCGGCTGCCGCGTGCAACAACTCGTGTGCGAGCTCCGACATCGCCCGTGCGGCTGCCAGCTCGTCGCCGATCTCCGGCACGTTCCGGTCGGTCGGATTCAACCGAGCGGTACCCGTGCCCGTGAGCCCGGCATGGTCGGCCAGGACAAGTCGCGCCACCGCCCGGGTCCGATTCTCGTGCTCGTCGATCACGATCTCGACAGCCCAGCGCTTCGTTGTCGTCATCTGCACCATCCCTCCAAGAAACGGACCGGCATCACCACGACAGCGGACCGGCAGCTGCAAAGGACCAGCACCTCCACCAGAAAAGGCAGGTGCGGCCTGATAGTCAGGCCGCACCTGCCCGCACCGACCGCCCCCCGGAAGTCGGTGCCGCCTCCCCCGTCGCCGGCTTCTCAGTCCCCCGTCAGCCGGCGCCGCTCCCCGTTGGTCCCCCGTCAGATCCCCCGCTGAGATCCCCCCACTGAGATCCCTCGTCAGCGCGGGCCCGAACGCTGAACCGGGATGGCTCGAGGTTCGGCCTGCTTCTCCCTGAGAGGAGTCGTGATCTCCAAGATGCCGGCGTCATACCTGGCGGTGATCTCCGACTCGTCGGCTCCCCCGGGGAGAGTGATCCTGCGGGTCATCGATCCGTACCGGAACTCCGACGTGCGCCGAGCGTGACTTTCCTGCCTGCGTTCGGCACGAATCACCAGTACGCCGTCCGCGACCTCGACGGTGATGTCGTCGGGATCGAGGCCGGGCAGTTCTGCCCGGACGAGATAGGTCCCGTCCTCGATGGACTCCTCCACCCGGATTCCACCCAGACGTGTCGAGTACGGGCGGATCGCCCACGTGAAGGCTTCGGGAAGTCCCTCGGCCCACTCGACCAGGTCGGGCAGCGCTCGTCGTGCGGAGCGTCGCATCGCCACCATGGAGTCACCCTCTCCTTGCCCAGGTGACACTTTCTTCTTCCAGGTGACAGCTGACCACGATGTCCCGGTTGCCCTTCAGGGGCGACAGGCCCTTGATGGCATGGCCTTTCGCCTTACCCGCAGATGCCCCCCGAACGGGGGCGCAGGTGCTCCAGGAAGGTAGCCGAAGGGGTGAGCCGTGCCTGCGTACGTCCAGTCGGCCTGCGATCACTCCGACGCCATCCGGGCGGCCGCCACCGCCGCCTGGCCGAAGCTGACGCCACCGTCGTTGGTGGGGACCTGTTCGTTGATGTGGACGTCGAGGTTCTCCGCCCGCAGCGCTTCCACCACTGTCGAAGTCAGCAGTCGGTTGGTGAACACGTCCCCCGACAGGCACACCGTGCGGAGCCCCGCCTCCTGGGCGGCGTCGAGACACAGCGCCAGAGTGACGGTGGCGAGCGTCGCATGGAACCCCGCCGCCATCGCACTGACCGGAGCGCCGTCGGCGACACCGGCGAGGAGGGCGGCCAACGTCGGCGTCGGGTCGTAGACACGTACGTCCCCTGCCGTCACGATGCGCCACGGCAGCTCCGGTTCGCGCAGGCCCTGTGCGGCTCCTTCGAGAACGGTGACGCTCTCCCCCTCGTAGGACACGTCGTCCCTGAGTCGCAACAGGCTGGCGACCACGTCGAACAGGCGCGCGGCGCTGGAGGTCACGGGGCTGTTCACCCCTGCGCTCACCATCCGGCGTACGGTCTCGACCTCGCGTGCGGGGAACCTGCCGACAAACGCTTCGACCAGCTCGGCCGGGATCGGCGCGCCGCCGAGACGCTCGCCGCCCAGGAGGTAACCGAGGGCGGTCGTGGCCGGGCGTCGCACCGCTGCCTCCCCTCCGGGCAGCGGTGCGACGCCGAACCTACCCACCCTCCGGTAGCCCCGAAGGTCTGCCACCATCACTTCGCCGCCCCAGAACGTACCGTCGTCGCCCAGGCCGAGGCCGTCGTAGGCGACGCCGATGAACTGGCCGGTGACGCCGTGCTCCGCCGCGCACGAAGCCACATGTGCGTGGTGATGCTGGACTCCGACGCGTTGCTGCGCCGGCCAGCGGGTGGCGTACTGGGTGGAGAGGTAACCGGTGTGGAGGTCGTGCGCGACGACCTGCGGCGTGACCCCGACGCGCTTGCGCAGGTGGGCGAGCCCCTCCTCGAACACCTCCAGCGTCGCGGCGTCGGACAGGTTCCCCAGGTGTTGGCTCACGACCGCGTACTCGCCGGCTGCCAGTGTGCACGTGTGTGCCAGCTGGGCGCCGACCGCAAGGACAGGTTGACGTGCGGGGACTGGGAGCCGGAGGGATGCCGGCGCCTGTCCGCGTCCGCGCCGGCGCACCGCAGCACGACCGGCCACCACCCAGTTGACCGAGTCGTCGGTGCGCGACGGGATCGGCCGGCCGTGCGCAAGAAACCCGTCTGCGATGGTGCCGAGGCGGGTGGCCGCATCGTCGTCCTCGATGGCGATCGGCTCGTCGGAGCGGTTGCCACTGGTCACCAGCAGGGGCCGGTCGACGTCCTGCAGCAGCAGGTGGTGAAGTGGCGTGTATGGCAGGAAGACGCCGATCCGGTCCGTGCCGGGGCTGACGCCCGCTGCGACCGGGACAGCCCGGCGACGCATCGACGCGACCACGATCGGCCGGGCCGCCGACTCGAGCAGCCGCTCCTCCGCGATGGTCAGATGGGCGAGCGCCCTGGCCACCTCGAGGTCGCCGGCCAGCACCGCGAACGGCTTCGACCAGCAGCCCTTGCCGGCACGAAGGCGGGCCACGGCGCGAGGTGCGGTCGCATCGCAGGTGAGCTGGTACCCACCGGGACCCTTCACCGCGACGATGCCTCCCGCCGCGATCACCGCTACCGCGCGTGCGAGTGCCTCGTCGCTCCCGACTTCCCGGGCCGACGTGACCTCGGCGGGCGAGGTCCACCAGGTCAGGTGCGGACCGCAGGTGGGACAACCGAGCATCTCCGCCTGATGCCTGCGGCTGTGTGGGTCGTCGTACTCGCTCCGGCAGGCGGCACACGACGAGGCCGCGGCGCCGGCCGACGCGTCTGCGTTCGGGCCGCATGAACGGCAGCCGAGGAACGGATACCGGTAGAGCCGGGACGCCGGATCGAACAGCTCCCGGACACAGTCGACACAGGGCGGGAGATCGGACCCGACACCGCGCCGGCCGGCCTCGTCCGCTCCGGACATGGCACCGATCGGGTTCTCCACGACCCGAAAACCCGCACCGGGCGACGGCCCGGTGCCGTTGAGGTCGGTGACGGTGACATCGGTCACCTCCACCCCGGCCGGAGCGTCCGCGGCGAGCCGACGCAGCAACGCCGCGAGCGCGTGCGGATCACCGGCCGCGTCGATCACGACCTGCCGGTCGCCGTTGCGGACCGTCCCGTCCAGGCCCAGTTCGATGGCCAGTCGCGACACGAAGGGGCGGAGCCCCACTCCGTGGACGATTCCCCGCACCTCCAGGCGCCGTGCCTGTCGTACCGACGGTGCGGCTTCCGCGGCCGTGGGACCGTCCTCCGGTCCCGACCGCTGCGCACCTATGTGGGCGCCCGTCTGCGCGCCCGCCCGCGCGAGGTAGCCGCTCATCTCCTCGGCAGCCCCATCCGTGCACGACCGGCGTCACGGAGCAGGGCGACCGGACACCCTGCCTGGCTCATCACCTCGTGCCCGACCGGACCGAGCCGTCCCGGTCGCCAGCCGGCCGCGAGGCGGCGACCGGGACCGAGTACCAGCAGGCTCGCCGTCACGGACTCCTTGACGAGCAGTTCGATCGGCTGCCCGTCGGTGATCTCCACACTCAGTCGAACCGAGGGGTAGGCCTTGCGGTACGCCGCCACCACGTCGACCATCACGTGCCTTCGATGACGCTCGCCGCGGGCACTGGGCTGCTGGCAGTGCAGCAGTCGGACGGCCACCCCGGTGGCGGCTGCTCGCTCCAGGGCGAACCGCAGCGTCTCGGGCCGCGGTCCGCGTGCGTCCACCCCGACGACGATCGGCGCGTCGCCCGCGGTGTACGCCGCCTGCGGGGGTACGACGACCACCGGCGACGAGGCGCGTCTGGACGGCCCAGATGCCGCCGTCTTGCGCCAGTTCCGGCGTACGCCGAGCGTCTGCGCCGTGGTCACCGAGCCGAGCACCGCCTCGGCCACCCGGCCCAGGCCTCGGCGCCCCACGACGAGGAGCTCCGCGTCGCCGGCGATGTCGCCGAGCACGGCAACCGAGGTGCCGCACCGGGCGAACATCGCGACCTGCAGCTCGGGGTACGCCTCCGCCAGTTGGGTAGCGGTCCACTCCAGACTGCAGACCGCGCGGTGCGCTGCCGCGCCGAGCTCGTCTCCTGGACGGTCCACGGCGCCGACGGAATGCCCGGGCGCTGCGGCGCGTGCCGACATGGCGGGGTGGCCGCCGAGGTAGGCGGTCACCAGCCAGAGGGGCGCTCCACGCAGCTGAGCTTCCTCGGCCGCCCACCGCACCGGACCGCTCATTTCGTCCGCGCGTACCATCTCGCCCGGAACGCCCACGACGACAGGCGTCCGAGTAGCTCGCTCGATCATCGGCCGGGCCCTCCTGCCGGGACCACCTGGTCCGAACTCCGTTGCGAGGCCACCGTGACGTCACGGCGGGGATATCCGAGCCGCAACACCAACTGTGGGTGGTCGAACCCGAGCGCCACACCAGAAAGCTGGGCGCGATCTTCGAGCTGGTCGACGGGCGCCCGCGACAACGACGCGACGACGCCGTGCAGGTAGGCGGTCAACAGAACTCGTTCCAATGCCATGCCGGCGCGGATCCACTCCCGCGGCGAGTTTCCCTGCGTCGACAGGACCGCCAGGGTGATCTGGTCCGATCCGGTGGTGACCCACGATGCGACGGAGCTGTCGGCAACGACATCGCGTACACGCTCGATCTGGGTCGAGGTGAGGACGCGGAAGAAGCCGCCCTCGGCCTCGGCGGCTTCTTCGAGGCGGGTGATCAGGGAGAACGGCAATCGCCAGTCGCGGTAGGGGCCCGGCTCGGAGCGTCCGTCGCCGATGGCGTCGTACTGCTCGAGGTCCGCCGGTGCGGCAGCACGCCGAACACCTATGTGGACAACGGAAACCGGATGAGTGCCGTAGGCGGCGGGCAGCACCTGCACCCAGGATTCGTGGCCGGTGCACCTGATGGCGAGGCAGGCGTTGTAGGTCGCGGCGCCACACGAGATCGCCACATGCCTGTTGCCGAACCCGGCGTCACCATCGAGCACCGCGTCACCATCGATCACCGCATCACTGTCGGGGCCTGCACTGCCGTCGGGGCCTGCGCCGGAAGCGATGTGAGCCGGATCCGCCCACACCTCGAGCTGATCGGCATGGAAGACGATGCGCCACGGTTGTGCGTTCTCCATCGACGGCGCACACATGGCGGCGTCGGTAACCAACCGTTCCTCATCAGCCGTCAGTACGTGGCGCGGAGGCATGTCTGAAAGGTTCGTCTGCGGGCGCTCGTGTACCCAGAGTCCCCGGGCACATGCGACGGGGTCCAAAGGCCCTGCCTAAAACCCTTCGCCAGCGGTGGGTTTGGGGCTACCCTCTCGCGGTTCGGTCAGGCTTCGTACGCGGGCGACAAGGTCGTGTTGTGTGCGACCGCGCGAATTGCATCCTCTAGTTCCTCGGCGTCCCTCATTTCCAGGTCGCATTCCAACAGCGGTAGCACGATTTCGTCCTCCACGTTGAAATGCAGGTGCGCGACGGCATGCAGGCCGTACAAGATGCGGCGCAGGTTGGACCACGTCCCGTCACAGTCACCGAGCGGGAGCGAGCGCCGTGCCTCGTCCAATTCGCCTGTCAGGCGGGCGATCTCGATGTGCTGGCCACGCAGAACGTCCACCGGTGTGGAGGTCTCCGCCGCGACCGCGAGGGCCGGGTAGAGGATCTCGTCCTCCACCGAGGTGTAAGGCAGCAGGTCGTCGGTGAGAAAGCCGACCGCGCCGGTGAGGCGGTCCCACAGCTCCAACGTGGAACCGCTCTCCATTTCGTCGGCTGTGCGGCGCAGAGCGTCCAGCGACATTCCGAACTCCGCGTGCCTGCGGCGTAGCCCAGTCAGCTCCACCATGGTTCCTCCTCGGGGGCTCCTCCGTCATGTACCGGGGCTCCTCCGTCGGGCACCGGGCGTCGATCACTCTCAGCCCTCTCAGCATCCGCCGTGTCGTTGTCGGAGCGCCGTGGTCCATGGTCCTGGTACGCCGGACGATGGTCCTCCGTGCGGGGCCGATGGTCCCGTCCTGGCAGGCGGAATCGACTGGATCGCCTGATACGCCAGATCGGGCCGTGGGACCAGTGGGATCAGCCGGACCAACCGGAGTTAGCTGGGCCGAAGCCTCCGACAGGTCGATCTGCTGTGGGTACAACCGCCACCGGCGACGTCGCGTGATGCAGCGCCCCCTGACTCACCGAACCCAGCACGCCGGTCGGAGACGTGGGAGCCGCACGGCCGACGACGAGCAGCTGCGCCTGCAGCGACTCCTCGAGGAGACCATCCACGGGGTGTGCCTCGGCCACCCGCTGCTCGACCGGGACGTCGGGGTACTTGTCCTGCCATCTGCCCAACACCGACGACAGGAGCATGGCGGACTCCGTCCGCCTGGTCTGCGCCGGCTCGGGATGCCCGTGGAAAGCCCGACCAGCGTCCTCGGCGAAGGCTCGACCGGCGACGACTCGGCGCGACGCAACCCGAGGCCGGTGGCAGAGGACAGCTCGAAGGGGCAGCCGGCGACGGCTGGCGTGGTCGAACGCGAACTCCAGCACCGTGTCGGACTCCGGTCCGCAGTCGACACCCACGACGACATGGCCCTCGGGATAGCCGGCGAGGCCGCGTACGACGACGACCGGACAGGAACCTCGCGCCGACACTGCCGTGTTCACGGACCCGAGGACCGCACCGGTCAGCCGACCGAGCCCACGCGCGCCGACCACGAGAAGTTCGGCCCGGTCGGACTCCTCCACCAGGACCGCCACCCGGTCGCCCTCGAGCGTCGCACCGGTCACCGCCAGATCAGCCGCACGGCCGCGGGTCGCCGCGAGCGCGTCCGCGAGCACGCTGACAGCCTCGGCCGCCCGCGCGTACGGATCCGTCGTACGACGCTCGAGCCAGGGCCCCACGACCGCTCTGTGTCTGCCCTCCTGGGGCGAACCACCCGGCCGGTCGGGAGGTCGGTCGGACGCCACCTGGTACACGTGGACGAGTCTCAGCGGGACCCGCCGGGCCCGTGCCTCGGCTATCCCCCAGGTGACGGCGAGCTCGCTGGCGACACTGCCGTCCACGCCAACCGTCACCGGTCGCTGCTCGGCGCCCATGGGGCTTCTCCCGGTCCCGCTCGCCGGTCCGGCAAGCCACTGTTCGCACGCGAACCGCACGAATGTCCTGAACGCTAGGAAGAAGAAATGCCGTGTCGGCAGGGCCGAAGGGTGCCCCGAACCCGGGCCGGACGACCCGGTTGGCCAGCCAACCACGTCGGCCAGCTATCTCGGCCGGGCTATCTCGGCCGGGCTATCTCGGCCGGCTACTGGGGTGGACCGAGCGCGCGATCCTTGCGAGTGCGCTCCACCGCGAACACCGCGGCTTCGGTACGACGTTCCATGCCGAGCTTGCGCAACATGCCCGACACGTAGTTCTTCACCGTCTTCTCGGCGAGGAACATCGACTGGGCAATCTGCCGGTTGGTCATGCCGGCGGCGATCAGGTCCAGGATGCGCCGCTCCTGGTCGGTGAGCGCCGCATATCGCGGGTCTTCCTGCTCGGGGCCCCGCCGCAGGCGCTCGAGTACCGCAGCCGTCAGCGCGGGGTCGACCATCGACTCGCCGGTCGCGAGTCGGCGGACGGCACCCACGAGGTCGTTGCTGCTGACCTGCTTGAGCAGATATCCGGCCGCGCCGGCCATGATCGCGTCGAAGAGTGCTTCGTCGTCGGAGAACGAGGTCAGCATGAGGCACGCTGGCGGTGGGTCCATCGACGAACGGATGTCACGGCAGACCGTCACCCCGTCGCCGTCGGGAAGGCGTACGTCGAGGACCGCGACGTCAGGTCGCAGCGCGGGGACGCGGGCCCGGGCCTGGGACGCCGTCGATGCCTCACCCACGACCTCGATGTCCGGTTCTTCCTCCAGCAGTTGACGCAGCCCGACACGGACCACCTCGTGGTCGTCCAACAGGAAGACCTTGATGGCCATCGAGTTACCTCATCTCCGCAGTGCTGCTACATGGCCGGCTCGCGCCGCGGTTACCGGCGCGTCGGCGGCGCGGGTGCCAGACGTCGAGGCCACCGGCACGACGGCCACAGGTGCTCCTAGACGTCGCAACGCACCGTACCCCAAGGCCGCACCAAGGGTCGTCGCCGGAGGTGTCTCCAGAGGTTCTCCCCGGCCACGGCCAGGTGTACGCAGCAATGCCGGTGCGGACTCCACATCGGTTCCTACCGCCACGAGTCCCACCACCACGAGCCCCACCGCGAGGTCGGCGTTCCGACCCGGGCCGGGCTCGGCAGCCGCGCCCGTCATGGCGTCCAGATCCGCGGCCTCGATCACCCGCGACCCCGACAGAGCGGCCTCTTCGTGGGCGAAGCGACGGACCGCGTCCGCTCCCTCCGCCGACCCGCGCGATCCAGTAGTGGCGAGCACGATCTGCGGATGCGATCCGGACTTGTCGCCGCGTCCGCGGGGCCCGGGGAGTCGCCTGCGAGGCGTACCCATCCGTGCTGGTACCGCCACCACGGGACAGGGCGCGAGCAGATCGGTGCGGGCGCCGAAGGTCGCCAGCAGCCCTGCGGCCAACCGGCCCCGCGCACGGAAGCCGACGACCACGAGCTCCGGAGCTACTACGGCGCCGACGAGGACCTGCGCCGGTTCGCCCGGTGCCACCCAGGCCTCGGCCCGGACGGTCGGCGCCTCCGCCCGGGCGACGTCAACGCCGTCCTGAGCGGTGCGCCACGCCCGGTTGCGGGCGGCGCACTCGAGTTCGTGTCCGGCGCGCGGGCTCCGTGGCCCGTAGGCATGACAGACGACCAGCGGAAGGTCGCGTGCCGCCGCAGCGCGCGCCGCCCAGATCACGGCACCGTGGGCCGACCGGCCGTCGTCGACTCCGACGACGATCCCGCCCGGAGACGGGAGCCCGTAGACGCTCATCGGGCACCCCCTCGAAGGTCCCGCGTCCGTACGGCGACCCAGCGGCCAGGCTTTCGTGCGACACATTCGGCGAATAGGGACCAAAGTCCCGACGCCCCGGGCCTTTCCGCGCTGGCTCCATCGGCACTTCCGCACCAACGTTGGCGGCTGCGCAGGAAGCGCCGGGGGCGCTGACGCCGGGGGTTCGTCCCGCTCGCGGGACGCCCGGTGGCCGCGATGCTGCGGCGCCGGGTTGGTCGGACCTTTCCGTACCCGCGGTGGGACCTTGGCCCCTTCATTTCGTCACCAGCCGGGCGCAACGTTGAAAAGGACCGACGTCGACTATTCCTTCGGCGGTGAGAAGGAGCCGCATGTTCGAAAGTGCGGGGCTCGAAGTGCTCGAGCCCTCGGAGTGCCTTCGACTGCTCAGCGGCGCGTCACTCGGCCGAATCGTCTTCACCGACCAGGCGCTGCCGGCAGTGCAGCCGGTGAACTTCCTCATGGACGGGGACGCCGTCCTGCTGCGGACCACGGTCGGTTCGAAGCTCGACGCGGCGGCTCGCAACGCGATCGTGGCGTTCGAGGTCGACGAAATCGACCTGGACAAGCATCGGGGCTGGAGCGTCACCGTGATCGGCCACGCCGAGGTGATCGCCAACCCGGTCGAGATCGACCGGCTCAGCTGCCTGCCGCTGCACGCGTGGTCTCCCACCGATCGCAACCACTTCATCAGGATCCGGATGGAGATCATCCAAGGCCGGCGAATCGCCCCGCCAGCCAGCCGCGCTGTGTCGTGATGGAGAGACCACATGGCCCCGGAGTTGCCCCCGGAGTTTGTCCCGGAGTCTGTCCTGGAGTGTCCCTCGGGCTGACCCGCCCGGGGCGAAGGCCCGTCTTGACGACAGTGGCTTCGCGGCAACGCCGTCCGCGCCAACCTCTCCACCCCGGGCAGGGATACGGTCTGGTCTGCTCGACTACCGCACGTTCCAGCCGTACTTCGCAGATTCGTCCTCGCGGTGAGGCGCGGGCAGGGCCCAACGCCACCTCTCGGTGGGTCTTCGGCCCCGACGCGGGCGGCCCACCGGCGGCCGGATCCAGCCGCGGACCGCCGCTAAGCCTGGTCAGGCCAGCCAGCGGTGTCTGCGGACCAGCGGAAGTGCGAGCCAGGCCCCGGCAAGGCCCCACGTCCGCCCCGCGAGCGTCGCGGCGAGGACCGCCAGGATGGCCGCCCCTACCAGCGGAAACGCGCCGTCCATGCCAGCGACACCGGCACCCCCGACACTGGAGCCCGGCAACAGTCCGGCCGGGCCGACCAGCTGGGCGATCAGCCAGATCGAGAGCAGCGAAGCACCGCCGACCATGGCCGCGAGACGAAGGCCGATACCGAGCGTGACCACCACACCGAGCACCACCAGACCGACCGCGAGTGCCACGTCGAACCCTGTGCCGGGCGGGATGAGCCCCGTGGCCGTCCAGCAGAAGCTGAGCCCCGTCACGATGCGCAGGACGGCCAGCCACCTGGCCGCGCCGCCTACTCCCCCGTCGGTACCGAGACCACCTGTCGAGGCCGTCGCCGCCAGATTCGGCGGGGACGACCGCTGTCGCGGTATACGGGGCGTCGTGGACGCTCCACCTGCTGCTCGTTCGTGGACGGACACGGGTCTCCTTGGCCGACGATCCAGGTGCGGACGTGCTTCGCGCTTCGTCACGCGGCTGGCTACCCGACAAAGGTTCCGGATGTTCGCGGGGGTGCACTGCGGCCAGATGTCACACGGGTTCCGCCGATGGTCCACATCACTCGGGACTGGTGACTCCCTACGCAGTGCGCACGTTGGGGAATCTTCACCAAGATGTGGAGCCGGGCCAGGATTTATGTGGTTTATGCCCCCTATTAGTCGCATCCTGCTGTTGACGCAGAAGTCGATTGGGCGGGGCAAATGCCGTGGCATTCTGGGAGCGATGCCATACAGGCCGGGCCGGCCCCCGCATCCTGCCCGAATGCGCGCATGAGCGACCGTCGAGAACCTTTCTGTGCAATGGAATCGGGGGGCACCCAATACGACGTAGGTTTGCGCACGCGATCACCCGCCGTGGTCTAGCCTGATGATTGATTTCCCTACAGGAGGCTCCCATGGACGCGGGCGATTCGCCGAGTCCTGACGCCAGGGAAGCCCAGACCCCGCGTGACCTGGTGTTGCCCGACCTGAGCAGGCTCCGGCTCGAGACATTGCTGCGTGAGTTGGTCGATCGAGCCGACCAGCTGGTCGAGAACGAACGCCGCGTACACCGGCTGCTCGATGCCGTTGTGTCGGTGGCGAGCAACCTTGCCCTGCCCGAGGTGCTGGAACGCATCGTCCGTTCCTCCTGCGACCTGGTCGGCGCCAGCTATGGCGCGATCGGGGTCATCGGACCTGACCGCACTCTCATCGAGTTCACAACGGCGGGCGTCAGCGACGAGATCCGGGGGAACATCGGCCATCTGCCGACCGGTAAGGGAATCCTCGGCCTGCTGATCAATGAGCCGCATCCGCTCCGGCTTCACGACCTCGCCCAGCATCCGCATTCCTCCGGCTTTCCTGCCAACCATCCGCCGATGCGTTCCTTCCTGGGTGTGCCCGTACTGGTCCGCGGCGAGGCATTCGGCAACCTCTACCTGACCGAGAAGCAGGGTGGCGGCGACTTCACCGAAGAGGATGAGGAGGTCGTGGTCGCCCTGGCCGCCGCAGCCGGTATCGCGATCGAGAACGCGCGCCTCTATGACGTGTCCAGGCGCAGGGAGAGCTGGCTTCTCGCCTCCACCGAGATCACCACGCATCTGCTGAGTGGCGCCTCTCCGGGCGAGACGCTCGACCTCATCGTCGAACGGGCCCGCGCGGTGGCCGGCGCCGAGCTCGCGATGCTCGCGCTGGTCGACGAGCAGGGCGGTGACCTTGTACTCGAGGCGGTAGCCGGGCCGCGGGCCGAACGGCTACGCAACGAGCGGGTGACGACCGCCGGTACGCCGATCGGCGACGTGCTCAGGACCAGTCGGCCATACGTCTTCGACGCGGACGCGGCGGCCTTCGGTTGGGATGACGACAGCGGTCGCGGTGCCCAGCTCAAGGGCGGCTCGATGCTGCTCGTACCGCTGGCCTCAGGTCCGCACATGCTCGGCGTCCTGATCGTCACCCGGCCGGACGGGCAGCCCGGCTTCGACCCTTCCGACATGCACATGGTGACGACGTTCGCCGGGCACGCGGCGCTGGCGCTGGAGTTTGCCAGGGCCCAGGAGGACCGCGGTCGGCTCGCCGTGTTCGAGGACCGCGACCGGATCGCCCGCGACCTGCACGACCACGTGATCCAGCGGCTGTTCGCCGTGGGCCTCGGCCTCCAGGGCATCTCCCGCCAGGTCGTCCGCGGTGACCTGGCCGACCGGGTGAGCGGATACGTCCGCGACCTCGACACCACCATCCAGGAGATCCGCCGCACGATCTTCTCCCTGCAGGAGCGTGCCGGCGACCGCCGCAGCCTGCGCGGTCAGGTGCTCGAGATCGCCCAGGACGCCGCGGCCTCACTCGGCTTCGAACCGCGGGTGG
Organism: uncultured Actinomycetota bacterium; assembly: GCA_963720325.1. Taxonomy (GTDB): domain Bacteria; phylum Actinomycetota; class Actinomycetes; order Propionibacteriales; family Actinopolymorphaceae; genus Thermasporomyces. The sequence goes on from CAVRFE010000007.1 coordinate 1,229,716, forward strand.
CCCTGGAGGGTCCGCTCGACTCAGCGGTGCCCGACCCGATGCGGCCCGAGGTGCTGGCGACGCTGCGCGAGGCGCTCACCAACGTCGTACGCCACGCACACGCCAGCCACGCCGACGTCCTGATCCGGGCAGACGTTCTGCACCGGACCTTCGCCCTCCACGTGACCGACAACGGGGTCGGGATTCCGAAAGACCCGCCCCGGCGGAGCGGACTCACCAACATGACCGAGCGGGCACACCGGCTGGGCGGCATTCTCACCCTCGAGCCCGGTCAGCACGCCGGCACGGTCTTGATCTGGCAGGTCCCGCTCGAGCCGTGACTGCAGCTCGCTCGCACTCGGCTGCGGACCTCAGGCCGCAGCCCTGCCGCCAGGCGGCGGGATCAGCACCACCGGACAGTTCGCGTTGCGGGCACACCGTTGGGCGACGTCCCCCAGGAGCAGGCCACGGTGGCGGCCGTTGCCTTCCGCGCCGAGGACCAGAAGGTCGGCATTCTGCGAGGTCTCGATCAGGATCTCGTCCGGACAGCCGTCGCCGACCCGCCCGACCGCATCGATCTCGCCGGCCTGGAGCGCGGCGACCCGCTGCCAGAGCTGGCCCACCGTGTCGGTGACGGCCAGCGCACGGTAGCGCCGGGACTCGACTGTCATGACAGAGCCCAGGACGGGCTGGCGGACGTGAACGAGGACGAGCCGCGCATTGCGCCGCCGAGCCTCCTCAGCGGCCCACTGGACCGCGGCCTCCGACGACGCCGAGCCGTCTACACCGACCACGATCACGGGGCGCTGAGCCGCAGCACCGTTCGGTGACCCTAGGGTCATGGTGGCCTCACTCATCGTCCGGTCCTCCCCGGGACAAGCCCCCTGATACGTCTCTAACCTCCCTCACCGGCCGGGTCGCACCACAGAGACCAAATACCCGCCCGGCGGTGCCAATGGTCGTCCACGGGGACCTGACGTTAGCCTGGCCCACCGCGGCTGGCCGTCGCCTCAGCCCGCGGCGCCGGCCGGAGGGAGTCTCCGAGCCGCGGGCGACGAGACCCGACTGAGGTTCGATTGTGTCCAACGAAAGTCCTCGCTATGACTCTTTCCTGCGAAGAATGACAAAAGACTACTTCGTGGCGTGCGTTTGGCAAAGCACTCCGACAGGTGTTTCACGCAAATGTTCGTGGCATCCCGCAAGCAGCCTTTACCGTAATGTCAGGTGCACCGGAACGACCGTTCTGCGGAGGTGAGTCCGCGGCATGTCTGGCGGCTCTGGCAGTCACCACCATCGACACCACGGACGCACGGTGGGGCGACGTACGGTAGGGGCGGTCTTGTGCGTGATAGCCCTGTTTGCGGGTGCGTGCACGGGCAGCCCATCCCCGGCGTCGAAGGAAACCGGATCAGGTCGCCCGGTGTCGGGCGGAACGCTCAACATGCTGGGATCCGGCGATGTCGACTACATGGATCCAAACGTCTCGTACTACACCATCGGATACCTCGGCCTACGCATGTGGAGCCGTCAACTCTTCGGCTATCCAGCCCAAGCCAGCAAGGCGACCACGGCCGCCCCCGACCTCGCGACCGAGCTACCGTCACGCGCCAACGGCGGGGTGAGTGCCGACGGTCGCATATATCGCATCACCATCCGAAAGGGCGCCCGATGGAACACCTCACCGCCCCGGCAGGTGAGCGCGGCCGACGCCGTACGCGGCCTCAAACGCACCTGTAACCCGATTCAGCCGTTTGGCGGCACACCCGACTTCGCCGACCTTATCGTTGGCTATTCAACATTTTGCGCGGGCTTTGCCAAGGTAGCTCAAAATCCGACCGCGATTGCGGCATATATCAATGGGCACGACATTAGCGGCGTCCGAGCCGAGGGAGAACGGACGATCGTCTTCAAACTCGCCCATCCCGCAACATACTTTGTCGACATGCTGACGCTGCCGGCCTTCTCCCCCGCGCCGAAGGAATTCCTCGCCTATGCGCCGGCGAGCCGCGAGCTGGCAATGCACACCATCTCTGACGGGCCCTACCGGATCGAGTCGTACACCCCGACGAAACAGATCGTCTTCGGGCGCAACCCGGCCTGGGTCGCCGCTTCCGACCCCCTTCGGCGGGCGTACGTCGACAAGATCATCGTCGACCAGACCGTGAGCCAGGAGTCGACCCAGCAGCAGCTCCAGACCGGCACCTCGTCGGCCGACATGGAGTGGGACAACTTTCCACCGCCGTCGCACCTGCCCGCCCTCCTCGCGCGCAAGGACCCCAACCTGAACCTCGGGGTCACCGGGTCGACCAACCCGTACCTCGTGTTCAACACACTCTCGCCGAACAACTCCGGCGCCCTGAGCAAGCGCTCGGTCCGCCAGGCGCTCATGTACGCGCTCAACCGCGACACGATCATCCAGGCGCTCGGTGGGCCGCGAATCAACCCGCCGCTCACCCATGTCCTGCCGCCGAGCATCCTCGGCAGCCGGCAGTACAACCCCTATCCACACGACACCGCGAAGGCCAAGCGGATGCTGGCGGCAGCCGGGTATCCGAAGGGCTTGCGGTTGAAGCTGCTCTACCGCAGCGCTTCCGAAGGTGGCCGGAAGACGTTCGCGACCGTGCAGCAGGATCTCAAGGCGGTCGGGATCAGGGTGGACGGGGTGCCGGTGCCCAACGCCGACTTCTTCACGAAGTACCTCCAGGTGCCGAGCGTCGCGAGGCGAGGTGTCTGGGACATGTCGCTGGCCGGATGGGGACCGGACTGGTACGGCAACGCGGCTCTGTCTTTCTTCGGGCCGTTGTTCGCGGGCCCACCGTCGTACCCGCCGGCCGGAAGCAACTTCGGCTTCTACCACAGCCCGGAGCTCGACCGGGTGGTCCGTCAGGCGGCGGCCGCGCCGACCCGGGAGGACGCCACCGACCTGTGGGTGCAGGCCGACCGTCGGGTGATGCAGGACGCGGCGTTCTTCCCCATCACCAACCCCGTCCAGGCCAACTACCACGCTTCGCAGGTCAGGAACGCCGTCTACATTCCGTCCATCCAGAACTTCGACCCGACGAACGTCTGGTTGGAGCGCGGCAAGCAGGCGGGATGAGTCCGCCGGCGGGTGAGCCGCTCCTCGCCGTCGAGGATCTGCGGGTGTCGTTCCGTACACCCGACGGGACCGTCCGGGCCGTGCGCGGGGTCTCCTTCCGCGTAGAGCCGGGCGAGACCCTCGCGATCGTGGGCGAGTCGGGCTCGGGCAAGAGCGTGGCCACGCAGACCGTCGCCGGTCTCACCCGGGGCGCCGAGGTGAGCGGGAGGGCGTGGTTCGCCGGGTCCGACCTGTTGGCGATGACGCCGGAGCAACTGCGGCAGGTACGCGGCGCCCGGATCGGCATGATCTTCCAGGACTCCCAGTCCAGCCTGCATCCGTTCTACCGCGTGGGTTGGCAGATCGCCGAGGCGATTCGGGCCCATGATGCGTCGGTGTCGCGGGGAACCGGCCGGCGACGAGCCGTCGAGCTGTTGGCCCGGGTGGGTATTCCGCGACCGGACCTGCGCGCCGACGACTACCCGCACCAGTTCTCCGGCGGAATGCGACAGCGGGCGATGATCGCGATGGCCATGGCGCTCAACCCGGCGCTGCTCATCGCGGACGAACCGACCACGGCGCTGGACGTGACGGTGCAGGCCCAGGTGCTGCGCGTGATGGCCGACCTGCAACGGGAGTTCGGCACCGCGGTAGTCCTCATCACCCACGACCTCGGCGTGGTCGCCTCGGTGGCCGATCAGGTAGTGGTGATGTACGCGGGTGCCGTCATGGAGCAAGCTGGTCGGCGCGAGCTGTTCTACGGCTTCCACCATCCCTACACCGAGGGCCTGGTGGGTTCCCTGCCGTCCGAGTACGACGTACACCGGCGGCTGCGCCCGATCCGTGGCATGCCGCCGAGCCTGATCCGGCTGCCGACGGGCTGCCCGTTCCATCCTCGCTGCCCGTACGCCTTCGACCGCTGCCGCAGCGAGGTGCCACCCCTGCGTCCGGTCGCCGGCGATCCCGCGCACGGATCGGCGTGCTGGCTCCCGCTCGACCCCGCCGGTCGCCGGGCGGCCCGCGCCGGCACGCAGCAGGAGTCCTAGCGATGTCGGAGACGCTGCTCGAGGTCGACCAGGTGGGTAAGTGGTTCCCCCTCGGCCCCGGCTCGCTGCTGCGCCGGCGACACCGGGAGTACGTGCGTGCGGTCGACGGCGTGAGCCTTCGCGTCCGGACCGGCGAGACGCTCGGGCTCGTCGGCGAGACCGGCTGCGGCAAGTCGACTCTGGCGCGCTGCATGACCGGACTCGTCTCTGTGACCGCCGGCCGGGTGCTCTTCGACGAAACCGAGATCACCGGCCGGTCGCGGCGCGAGCTTCGTCCCGTGCGGCGGGACCTGCAGATGATCTTCCAGGACCCGTACGGCTCGTTGAACCCACGTCGACGCGTCGGCTCGATCATCGGCGACCCGTTCGCCATCCACGGGACCGCCAGCGGCCCCGACCGGAGGCGTCGGGTCCAGCAGCTGATGGAGCTGGTCGGGCTCAACCCCGAGCACTACAACCGGTTTCCGGCCGAGTTCTCCGGCGGCCAGCGCCAGCGCATCGGCGTCGCCCGCGCACTTGCGCTCCGCCCGAGGCTCGTCGTCTGCGACGAACCCGTCTCCGCCCTCGACGTCTCGATCCAGGCCCAGATCATCAACCTGCTGGCCGATCTGCAGGCCGAGCTCGACCTGACGTACGTGTTCATCGCCCACGACCTGTCGGTGGTACGACACGTCAGCACCCGTGTCGCGGTGATGTACCTCGGCAAGGTCGTCGAGGTCGCCGGTGTGGACGACCTCCACGAGCGTCCGCGGCACCCCTACACCGTGGCGCTGTTGTCGGCCGTCCCGATCCCCGATCCCGACCGCTCCGACGCCCGCGAGCAGGTCCTCCTGCGTGGCGAGGTCCCGTCGCCGATCAACCCGCCGACAGGCTGCCGGTTCCACCCACGGTGCCCGAGGGCGCGGGACCGTTGTGTGGCCGAGGAGCCTCTGCTCGTCCGCAAGTTCGACGACCCTCCCGGACACGTCGCCGCCTGCCACTTTCCGGTCCAACCGGGCGAGCCGTTGTCCGGTCCGCCACTGGAGTCGGGCCCGAAACACACCGGGTCCGACCGGACGGACCCCGCCGGCGGGACCTCCCGATGACCACCCCGGGCAGCGGCGGATCCGAGGTCGAGGGGTTCGAGCTCGACCGGACCGATGCCGTCGGATCGATCCAGGGCCGCAACCCCTGGCGGCTCGCCTGGGATCGGTTGCGTCACGACCGGGTCGCGCTCGCGTCGTTCGCCACGATCGTGTGCATCGTGCTGGTCGCCGTCGGCGCTCCCGTCGTGAGCCTCGTCACCGGTCATGGCGTGGACACTCAGTACCGCACCACCGGACTCACGCCGGACGGTCTACCGAAGCCACCGAGTGCCGAGTTCTGGCTTGGTACCGACGACCTCGGCCGCGACCTGGCGGTCCGGATCGCCTACGGTGCCCGGATCTCGTTGCTGGTAGGCGTTGTCGCCACTCTGCTCACCGTCGCCATCGGCGTCGTGGTCGGGCTGGCGGCAGGCTACTTCGGCGGGTTTGTCGACACGGTCCTCGCCCGCCTGGTGGACGTCGTGTTGTCGTTCCCGTTCCTGCTCTTCGCCATCTCGCTGGTGGCGGTCAGCGGCCCCGGGCTACCGGTCGTCGTCATCGCGATCAGCGCGTTCAGCTGGGCGGCGGTGGCTCGGATCGTCCGGGGACAGGTGCTGTCGCTGCGCGAGCGCGAGTTCGTCGAGGCTGGCCGGTCTCTGGGTGCGGGTGACTGGCGGATCATGTTCGTCGACGTGCTGCCGAACGTCTTGGCGCCGATCATCGTCTACACCACGCTGCTGATCCCGACCGTCATCGTCGTCGAAGCCACCCTGTCGTTCCTCGGCCTCGGCATCCCACCGCCGACGGCCACCTGGGGTGGCATGCTCAACGATGCCGTGAACTACTACCAGGTGGCGTGGTGGTACGTGGTCTTTCCCGGCGCGGCGTTGGTGATCACGACGCTGGCCTTCAACCTGCTCGGTGACGGGGTACGCGACGCCTTCGACCCCGGTGCGGAGCGGGCCCGATGACGACACGGAACAGTTGAGGATCGCGACGATGGCGCGCTTCCTCTTCCGCCGGCTCCTGCTCGGGGCCTTCGTTCTCGTGCTCATCTCGATGTGCGTGTTCGCGCTCTTCTTCGTCGCACCGAACGACGTCGCCAGGACTCTCGCGGGCCGGCAGGCAACCCCGGAGACGATCGCGCTCATCGAGCACCGACTCGGCCTGGACCGGCCGGTGTGGAGGCAGTACCTCGACTTCTGCTGGAACGCCCTGCACGGCGACCTCGGCTTCGACTACTACCACCAGGTGCCGGTCACGACACTGATTGCCCAGGCACTGCCGGCAACACTGTCGTTGGCGGCGGGCGCGGCGGTGATCTGGCTGCTGCTCGGGGTGTTCAACGGCGTGGTGGCGGCGGTCCATCCACGGTCGTGGGCCGACCGGACGCTCACCGGGTTGGCGCTCTTCTTCTACTCGATGCCGACCTTCCTGCTCGGCCTGCTGCTGCTGTTCTTCCTCTACTTCGAGCTCACCCTGGTGGGCCTGCCGCTCTTCCCCGCCGGCGGGTACGTGCCGCTCTCGGAGAACCCGTGGGAGTGGTTCCGCCACCTCCTACTCCCCTGGTTCACCCTGGCGCTGGTGCTCGCCGCGACCTACACCCGGCTCACCCGCGGCTCCATGCTGGACGTGCTCGGCGACGACTACATCCGCACCGCGCGGGCCAAGGGGCTGACCGAACGCCGCGTCGTCTACCGGCACGGCCTCCGCAGCGCGCTCACCCCGGTGGTCACACAGTTCGGCATCGACCTCGGCCAACTAGTCGGAGGCGTCGTCGTCACCGAGACCGTGTTCAGCATCGACGGCCTCGGCAAGACCGCCGTCGACGCCATCAACACCCAGGACCTGCCGGTCATCATCGGCATCGTGCTGTTCGCGTCGGCGGCGGTGGTCGTCGCCAACATCCTCGTCGACGCCGCGTACGCCCTACTCGACCCACGCGTGCGGTTGCACTGAACGCCCAGCCGGCAGTGCCGACGTCAGGCCTCCAGCGCGGGCTTGATCTTCTGCTCGTACCAGGGAGTGAAGACCTTCGAGTGGAAGTCCGGCGAGTTCTTCTGCCAGAAGGTGTTGTGTGCGTCGTAGTACTTCTTGGCACCTTCGATGAAGTCCTCGTCGGAGACGCTGGAGGTGAAGCTCTTGGCCTGGGTGTTGCGCACGTTCTCCGTGCGCTTCAGGTCTGCAGGGATGTCCGGGTTGCCGCTCTCGTACCACCACTTGGAGAACGCGTCGTCGATGGCGTTGGTCTCCGGGCCCGCCTGCTCCTCGACCGGGATGAACCACGAGGTCTCTGGCATCCGGTCGTGCTGGCCGGCCGCCCGCACCGCGTCCATGAACTCCTTGCCCCAGGCCTCGTCCGGCGAACCAGGCATGCCCTCGAGCGTGTCCTTCAGCACCGGTGTGATGTTGGCGAAGTTGTAGACCTGCTTGAGGTCCTTGGTGTCGTCGAACAGCATGTTCTTCTGCTGCACGAAACCATCGCTGATCATGAACGTGTGCAGGTCGAAGATGGCCGACAGCGCGTCGTCGCCGAGGTCGGGGCTGAACGACACCGAGTCGATCTGGCCCTGCTGGTAGTCCGGCCGGTAGCCGTTGCGGCCGATCGGCGGCGGTGCCCAACCGACGACGTCCTCCACCGGCTTGTTGAGCTTCTTCGCCAGTGCCATGTGGGTAGTCTCGGCCGTCGGCTCCGAGGTGTAGAAGACCACGGTGTTCATGTGCATGCACGCGTCACCACGGACGAAGGCGTTCCAGATCTCGCTGTCGCCGAAGGTGACATCGGCCATCACCGACTGGTCCTTGAAGCGCATGTCCCGCATCTCGCCGATGATCTCGGACCAGTGATCGACGTTCGAGGAGTAGTCCCAGGCCCAGTTCCACGACGTCGAAGGCGCGGGTACCTCGGACAGCAGGCCGAGCCCCTCCGCCGAGACACCACCCTGCAGGCCCCAGCTCTGGAGCGCGATGCCCTTGCGCTTGCCCTCGGTGAAGCCCTTGGCGAGCTCCCTGACGTCGGCCCAGGTCCAGACGCCGGCCTCCGGCATTTTCAGGCCGAGATCCTGCACGAGGTCCTTGCGGTAGTGGATCCCTACCCCGACGTTGTACGACGACGGCGCCGCGTAGTAGGTGCCGTTGATCGCCCAGCTCTTCTCCCAGATCGGCTTGGCGTAGTCGGCCAGCTTGGGCAGGAGCTGGCTCTCGTCGACCAGGGGGGTGACGTCGGCGGCCAGGCCCTGCAGGAACGCCGAGCGGATCCCCGCCGCGTCCCACCCGCCGATGACGTTGCTGATGAACGCGGCCGGGGCGGTGCCGCCGGTCAGGGCGGTGCGGATCGTGTCCTGGTCCCAGACGTTGACGCTGACCTTCTTCAGCTTGACGCCGGGGTTCTTCTTCAGCCAAGCCTGCAGCGACTCGGCGTAGGCGCGACTCCCGATCGAGTCCTTCTGCTCCTTGTCGGTGGGCATCGGCCCGTACGGTCCGTCCGGGCTCACTGCCAAGGTGACGTCGGACGAGCCGGATCCCCCGCTGCCGCGCTTGCTGCACGCGCTGAGGATGGAACCGGTACCCGCGAGCGCGCCGGCGAGGCCGACGACCTTCAAGAAATCCCGCCGGGTCGTGAAGCCCGAGCTCATTGCCTGCCCCGAACCACCCTTGCGCATCGACGTTCTCCTCGGATCGATCGTGGCCATTCGTCGGCGACCCGTACCAGTTGGACCAGCCGCACTCCAGAGTCTGCGCGGCCACGCCATGACGATCGTGCCGGTCGGCAAAAGTGGCCAGCACGGTGTCCATGTCCGGCCATGGCGGGGTACGTCGATCACGACGACAAGTGGTCCGCATCTGACCGGAATCTGACCGACCCCTGTCCGAGAGGCTTCATGATCACGAAGACACCGATGCCGGAGAGGACCGGGTTTCCTCCACGTCCTACCGATCTGCGCCGACCCGATCATGCCGCCCGTCACCACGTTCGGAGCTACGGTCGTTAGTGGGCCTCGGCCCACCCAGATGAGCAGGTGAGCTATGGAAGCGTGGGTCGTCTGGTTGATCGTCGCGATGCTGCTCGGTCTCGCCGAGCTGCTCAGTCTGACGCTCTACCTGGCTCTGGGTTCGGCGGCCGCGCTGGTCGCCACCCTGGTCGCCGCCGTCGGCCTCGGCGCTCCGTTCCAGTTCGTCGCGTTCGCTGTCACCGCCCTCCTGCTCATCGTTTTCGTGCGGCCACTCGGTGAGCACGCACTGCGGAAGGCGCCGGTCATGCGCTCCGGAACCGCCGCCCTGATCGGTCGCGACGCCCTGGTGCTCGCGGAGATCACCCGCCACACCGGCCGGGTACGGATCGGCGGCGAGGAATGGACCGCACGCCCGTACGACTCCTCCCTCGTGATTCCCGAAGGCGCCACCGTGGAGGTGTTCGCGATCGAGGGGGCGACCGCACTGGTCCATCCCCAGGAGGAGCTGTGGTCGAGGTAGTCGCATGGCTCGTGGTAGCGCTCGTCGTGGTCATCGTCGGACTCCGAGCTATCCGGATCGTGCCCCAGGCGCGGGCGGGAAACGTCGAGCGACTCGGCCGCTACTACCGGACCCTGCAACCGGGCCTGAACGTCGTCATCCCGTTCGTCGACCGGGTGCGCAAGCTGATCGACCTGCGCGAACAGGTGGTGTCGTTCGAACCCAGGCCGGTGATCACCGAGGACAACCTCGTCGTACACATCGACACGGTCCTGTACTTCCAGGTCACCGATCCGCGGGCGGCCGCGTACGAGATCGCCAACTACCTCCAGGCCATCGAGCAGCTCACGGTGACCACCCTCCGCAACGTGATCGGCGGCCTCGACCTGGAGAAGACCCTGACCTCCCGGGAGCACATCAACAGCACGCTCCGCGGCGTACTGGACGAGGCCTCCGGCAAGTGGGGCATCCGGGTCAACCGGGTCGAGCTGAAGGCGATCGACCCGCCGCCGTCGATCAAGGAGTCGATGGAGCGGCAGATGCGGGCGGATCGCGAGAAGCGCGCCGCGATCCTCACCGCCGAGGGTGTGCGACAGTCCAAGATCCTCACTGCCGAAGGCGAGAAGCAGAGCGCGATCCTGAACGCCGAAGGCGACCAGCAGGCCGCGGTCCTGCGGGCCGCCGGCCAGGCCCGCGCCATCGACGCGGTCTTCGAGGCGGTCCATCGCAACGATCCGGACCCCAAGCTGCTCGCCTACCAGTACCTCCAGGTGCTTCCGCAGATCGCGCAGGGACCCGGCAACACGTTCTGGGTGATCCCTGGCGAGCTCACGACGGCCCTGCAGAACGTCAGTGAGGCGTTCGCGGCGTCCACCGGGCCGCAGAAGCCGGCGGCCGCTCCGGACGGTGCGGCAGGCGCTCGGGACGGGCCGGCCGAGGAAGAGACCACCGCCGCCGGCGAGCCCCGGCGCCGACTCCCCGGCCAGCGCCTTCGTGGCGCCCGGCGACCCCGCCGCCCTCGACCGCGTCCACGCCCGCGCTGAGTGCGGCGCGGCCGCGGGTTCCTAGCGGACCGTGCCCCCGTTGCGAAGGTTCGGGCAGATCGTCGCCAGGCTCCTGCGCAGTCGTTCAGCACTCGAGCTGACATTGGTGGCCGCTCCGCGTACCGACTCCCACGCCTTGGGCGAGGCCTCGCGGCCCTTCAGCCCGTCGACTGCCTTTCCCAGTGTGGCGACATCGGTGGACAGCGCGGTGACCTGCGGCTTCCACGCTGGCCGGACGACCTCGCGTAGAACGTCCAGGTTGGACTGGACCAGGGCGATCGCCACGTTCGCGCCGGCGATGCCGTCGAAGTCCATGTTTCCCAGTGAGGTCAGCGACGTCCGGGCCGTCGCGGCCTTCGAGCACACGACCGCCGCCGTCTCGGTGGGAGTGGGCCGCACAACCGTCGGGCGAGCCGTGGGCGACGGGCTGACACTCACGATCGGCCTGGCCCGGCTCGTGTCGTCCGACGGACCCGGGCTGCACGCGACCGACGCGAGACCGAGCAGCCCGACCGAGGCAAGCACAGCTGAGACGCGCAAAGCCGAGATACGTAGAGCCGAACCACGTACAGCCGAGACACGTACGGCCAGCGTCGCCGCCGGCCGGTCCTGTGTCAGCCTGTCCCTGCTGGGTTCTCGCTCCGCCACCGGACCAGCCTGAAACCCGCACCGGTCGCCGGTCACCATCCGGTACGGGTGAAGATGGCGGCATGACGACGACGCCGCCCCAGCCAGCACTCGACGCCTGCGACCTTCTCGACGTCTCGGCCTCGCTGACGGATGAGGAGCGCGCGATCCAGCAGACCGTACGACAGTTCCTCACCGACCACGCGCAACCGCACATGGGGAGATGGTTCGAGGAGGCTGAGTTTCCGGCCGGCCTCGTCCCCCGGTTCGGAAAGCTCGGGCTGCTCGGCATGAGCCTGACGGGGTACGGATGCGCGGGCGCGGGTGCCGTGAGCTACGGCCTGGCCTGCATGGAGCTCGAAGCCGTCGACACCGCACTGCGCAGCTTCGTCTCCGTGCAGGGGTCACTCGCGATGTACGCGCTGTGGCGCTACGGGTCGCCCGCACAGAAGGAGGCCTGGCTGCCGGCGATGGCTGCCGGGGAGGCGATCGGCTGCTTCGCCCTCACCGAGCCCGACCACGGCAGCGATCCCAGCGGCATGCGGACGACGGCTCGGCGTACGTCACAGGGCTGGGTCCTCGACGGCACCAAGATGTGGATCACCAACGGCGGCCTGGCCGACGTCGCCGTCGTATGGGCACGCACCGACGAGGGTGTGCGCGGGTTCGTGGTACCTCGGACCACCCCCGGCTTCGCCACGAACGACATGCACGGCAAGCTCTCCCTGCGTGCTTCGGTGACGTCGGAGCTGGTGTTCACCGACTGTCAACTCCCGCTTGACGCCGCCCTGCCGGAGGCGATCGGGCTCCGCGCGCCACTGTCCTGCCTCACCGAGGCACGCTTCGGCATCATCTGGGGAGCGCTCGGCGCGGCGCGTTCGTGCCTGGAGACGGCCCTGCGTTACGCCAGGGATCGCGAACAGTTCGGGCGCAGGATCGCCGGTTTCCAGCTCACCCAGGAAAAGCTCGTGGACATGGCGCTGGAGCTGAACAAGGGCCTGCTGCTCGCACTCCACCTGGGTCGTCGTAAGGAAGCCGGCTCCCTTGCGCCCGAACAGGTGAGCTTCGGCAAGCTCAACAACGTCCGGATCGCTCTGGACATCGCTCGGAAGGCCCGCACGATCCTCGGAGCCAACGGCATCTCGCTGGAATACCCCGTGCTGCGGCATGCCAACAACCTCGAGTCCGTGTTGACCTACGAGGGAACCAGCGAGGTGCACACCCTCGTGCTCGGCGAGGCGATCACCGGGCTGAGCGCCTTCCGCTGAACGTAAGGCTGCTGCCTACCAGCGACCGTGCACGGACGGGCGGACGAGTTCGTCGTAGACGGCCCGCACCTCGTCGTGGGTCGACGACGGCAACCGGGTGAGGGCGGCCGCCGCCGCGTTCGCACCGGCCTGTGCGGGGTTGCGGGCACCCGGGATGACCACGCTCACGCCGTCCTGGTCGAGAATCCACCGCAACGCGAACTGCGCCATCGTCGTCGCGGGCGGGACCAGCGGTCGCAGCCTGCCGACCGCTGCCAGACCCGTCGCGAAGTCGACACCGGAGAAGGTCTCGCCGACGTCGAACGCCGAACCGTCCCGGTTGTACGTACGGTGATCGTCGGCGGCGAACGTGGTCGACTCGTCGTAGGAGCCGGCAAGAAGGCCGCTCGCCAACGGAACCCGCGCGATGATGCCGACACCGGCGTCCCGGGCCGCGGGGAGCACCTCCTCCAGCGGCTTCTGCCGAAACGCGTTGAGGATGATCTGGACGGTCGCCACGCCTGGCCGGGCAATCGCGCTCAGCGCCTCCGCACAGGTCTCGACGCTGACGCCGTAGGCGGCGATCCGCCCTTCGGCGACGAGGGTGTCGAGTCCGTCGTAGACGGCGTCCATGGTGAAGACCGGCGTGGGCGGACAGTGCAGCTGAACCAGGTCGATCGTGTCGACACCGAGGTTTCCCCTCGAGCGGTCGTTCCAGGCGCGGAAGTTCGCGAGCGTGTAGATGGCGGGATCCTGCGGCATCCGTCGGCCCATCTTGGTGGCGACCGTCAGCGCGGCGTCCGGGCGCTCGCGGAGAAGGCGGCCGACCAGCCGTTCGCTGCGACCATCGCCGTAGACGTCCGCGGTGTCGATGAAGGTGATCCCAGCACCCACGGCGGCGTCGAGGGTCGCGAGCGCCTCCGCTTCACTGACCTCGCCCCAGCCGGCGCCGATCTGCCAGGCACCGAGTCCGACGACGCTGACCTTGCGTCCGGTTCGTCCGAGCATGCGTTGGTCCATCGGGGAAGCCTAGAGCCTGCCCCGAATTCGGCCACCCCGCCCGACCAGCACATCGGCACACCCAGGAAGCCCGGGACAACCCAGGTCCGGTGATCATGATCGTGATCATGAAGACGAACGGGAGGTATGGCCCGAAACGCCTTCACGATCAGCTCGCACTCGCTGGGTGCTTGCCGGCCCAAGGTGCCACTTGTAGGGCCCGCGGGCAGGGTGCGGGCCAGAGCCGCACCTGCCGGCCCGGGGCAGGCTACCGCCGGGGCTCAGGCGGGCTGCAGACGCTGCCGGAAGGCGGCGTACAACTCCCTGACGACGAGCTCGATGAGTGCCGCGAGCGTGGCGGTGGCCACCGCGTACAGGATCGCCTCCACGTCGGGACTCCCTTCATTCGGTAGCAGACAAGGTCATGCCGGGCAGCAGCGAGCCGCCGTGGCGGTAGCGGACCGGCTCACGGTAGGCGCGGGGTTTCGGACGGCGGGTCGACCGCAGGTGAACTGTCGCCAAACACAGGTCGAACGCACGCCGCTGCCTCAGCCGGGCAGGACCTTCGGCTCTACAGCGCCCTTCCGGCGCCGCCAAGACTCGGACCTCAAAAGGGGGGAGCAAGGATGGCAGGTACGACGACGCGCTCTACTGGGCGATCTTCTGGACGGTCCACGGGGCGGTCCAGCGGTCGTTCGAGCCGGACCGGTACGGCGAAGAGGCCGGCAGTCCGTACGCGCAAGAAGGCGGCACCTGCCCGCAAGCGCGCGACCGGTCCCGCCAAGAAGGCAACCGGCACCGCCCGCGGGCGGACCGCAGGGGGCACCGCTGCCCGCACGACGGCGCGGAAGGCCACCGGGCAGGCCGCACGGAAACGCACCGGAACCGGCAGCCGGAACACCGGAACGGCCACCAAGCGCGCCGCCAAGCGCGCCACCAGGACCACCCGGTCCACCAGCGGGCGCCAAGGAACGCGGCCGACCCGGAAGGCCACCGCGCCGAGAAGACCGTCCACGGCACTCGAGATACCCGTCCCGCATCCCACGATGCCCCACGTGCGTATGTGGCACGTTCGGCTGCCGCGGCTCAGGCTCCCCCGCATCCCCATGCCACGCATGTCCATGCCGTCGATGCCGTCGATTCCGTCCATGCCGTCGATGCCGTCGATGCCTTCGATGCCGTCGATGCCGTCCATGCCTTCGCTCGACATGAACGAGCGGACCGGCAAGGTCATGTGGTACGGCGGACTCGCCGCGGTCGCCGTGCTCGGTGTCATCGAGTGGCCCGTCGCCGCGGTTGTCGCCGCGGGAACCTACGTCGCCGGGCGCAGGACTCGGGCCGGCGCCCAGAAACGGCCGGCCCGCCAGTCGCACTAGCCCGCGCCGCCTACTCCACCTAGTCACGCCGCTGCACCAGCCGCGCCGCATCGCTTCCTGGGCGGCCACGCGATGTTCATCTGGCCGTTCCGGCCAGAACCTGCGACCGGTGTGATCGGCTGCCCTATCCTGCGTGGCTGTGATCGCCACGGTTCGGAGGCTCCTCGCGGCCTTCGTCGTCGTCGGTGTCGCCACCCTGCCAACCCCCGCGTCCGCCCACGTGCGTGCGACCGAAGGCACGTCGCTCATCCGCCAGGACGGCTCCGCCGTGCTCCTCGAGACGACCCTGGAGTACGACCTCGTCCTCGCGGTCGCAGGACTCGGGCGGCCACCGACGAACGACGTCGACCGTGCCCGGCTGCTCGAAACCCGTCGTGACCGACTCGCCGCCTATCTCACCGACCGCATCACGGTCTCCCTCGACGGCGTCCAGTGCGCGAGCGAGCTGAACGGCACCGAGGTCGTGCACCTCCAGGACAAGACGTACGCCCGTACCAGCCTCCGTTTCGAGTGTCCGGGCTCACCGTCCGGCGACTACCTCGTGCGGTGGAACGTGTTCTCCGAGCGGGACTCCGTGGTCGACAGCCAGACCAACGTCACCGACTACCAGCTCGGAGACTCCGCCGGCACGTTCATCTTCGACGGCGACCACCGCGAGCTCGCAGCAGGACGCACGGGGTTCTTGTCCGCGCTCGCCCGCTTCGTCACGATGGGTGTCGAGCACATCCTCGGCGGAGTCGACCACGTTCTCTTCCTGATCGTGCTGCTGATCGGTGCGCGTGGGCTCGGCAGCCTGGTCAAGGTCGCGACCTGCTTCACGGTCGCGCACAGCGTCACCCTCGCGCTCGGCGCGATCGGCTGGGTCAGTGTGCCCTCGACGGTCGTCGAACCCCTGATCGCGTTGTCGATCGCGTACGTCGCTGCGGAGAACATCCTCGGCGGAGAGTCGCGGCACCGGCTGGCAGTCGTGTTCGGGTTCGGTCTGCTGCACGGACTCGGGTTCGCCAGCACCCTGACCTTCACCGACGACCTGAGCCCCCGCCTGCTCGGATCGCTGCTGAGCTTCAATGTCGGCATCGAGCTGGGGCAGGTGCTCATCATCAGCCTGCTCTTTCCCCTCCTCGTGTTCATCCGCCGTTTCCACTGGTCGGCGATCGTCCACACGGTCGCGACCGTGAGCGCCGCCATGGTCGGACTCGTGTGGTTCTTCCAGCGTCTCGTCCTCTGACCTGCGCCACCTGAAGTCGCTCCACCCTGAAGTCGCGTAGCCCGATGTCTCGACAGCTGAACGGATCGGAAGTGGTGGCCAGATGAGAACGGCAGACAGTCTCGGAGTCCGCTCCACGCCGGCGTACTTCCGACGCGTCCTGGTGGCGGTCACCTGTGCGCTTGCAGTGGTCGCGGTGGCGGGTCCGCTCACACCTGTCGTCGCGCGGGCGCTCGACCCCGCCGCCGCGGGAGTCAGCGGGGTGGTCTACGCCGACGCGAACGGCAACGGGCAGCGCGACACCGGTGAGAAGGGCGTGTCGGGCGTGAGCGTCTCCGACGGTGCCATCACCACCGAGACCGACGGCGACGGTCACTACACCCTCGACCTCGACGTCCAGCGCCGGGTCACCAACATCGTCTACGTCAGCAAGCCGGCTGGCTACGCCGTGGGCACCGACCAGTACAAGACACCTCGGTTCTACCAGGACCTCGGCCAACTTGCTGACGGCGCGACCGCCGAGGCGAACTTCGCGCTGCGGCCAGACCCGGCGTCCAAACGCGGCGACTTCACCTTCGCCAACGTCGCCGACACCCACGTCAACCCCAACATGGCGACGCAACTCGCGCAGATCAACGAGACCGCGCAGGACCTCGCTTTCGTCCAGGTCAGCGGTGACCTCACCAACAACGCGACCGACGCCGAGTTCCAGTACTACCGGAACGCCACCGCCGCCTCGAAGCTGCCGGTGTGGCCCGCGGTCGGCAACCACGAGTACTTCAACGGCGGCGAGCCCACCTACGCCGCCCGGATCGAGAACTACCGTCGCTACGTTGGGCCGGAGTGGTACTCCTTCGGCCACGGCGACCGCCACTTCGTCGTACTCGAGAACAACGGAGCGGCCCCGTTCGAGGAGCAGGAGGCCTGGCTCCAGCAGGACCTCGAGGCGCACGCCGAAGGCAAGCGGGTCGTGGTGCTCATGCACCAGCCGATGAACGTGCCCTTCGGATCGCCGTCCGCCTACGACGCGTTCCAGGCGCTCTTCGAGAAGTACGACACAGAGTTGGTCCTGGTCGGCCATGAGCACTCCAACCACGCAGACCTGAACTGGGTCCGCGGCGCCCGGCACGTCCAGACCAACTCGAGCTCCTACACGATCGATCACAGCCCGCGCGGATTCAGGTATGTCCACATGCGCGGAGACGGCTCGGACAACCCGTTCCGGATGTACGGGGTCGAGCGGTCCCTGACCGTCACCAGCCCGGCCCCGGGCGGCAAGGTCTCCCAGCAGGGCCTGAAGGAGATCCAGGTCAACGCGTACCACACCGCCGACGAGGTGGAGAAGGTCCGCTACCGCATCGACGACGCCAACCGGTGGACCGAGCTACGGAGGTCGGGCGACTTCACGTGGTACGGCAACTACCCCACCGGTGGAGCCAGGTCCAAGGGCACGCACACGCTGGAGGTCCTCGCGATCGCCGACGGCGGCGCCCGCTGGCGGACGACGAAGACGTTCACCGTGACCGGGGCGGCAGCCCCCAAGATCCAGGCGGGTGCGGACTGGCCGCAGTTCCACGGCGACCCGAGCCACAGCGGCGTCGCGAACGACGTGCTGCGTCCGGATCTCGACCTTGCCTGGACCTACCGGACGCCAGGCGTGATGCTCACCGGTTCGCCGGTGGTGTCGGGCGGTATCGCCTACGTCGGTACCCGTGACGAGAACGACGTCAAGGTCAACGCGATCCATGCCGTGAACATGAAGACGGGCAAGCGGATCTGGTCGGCGCGTACCGACGGATCGGTGCACGGTACGCCCGCGGTGGCGGACGGGCTCGTGTTCGTCCCGACCCTCAACGCGTCGCTGTACGCGTTCGACGCCAAGACCGGTGACATCCGGTGGAAGCGTGCCGCTGAGGCCGCCGACCCACCGAACATCCAGCGGAAGTACTCCTACTACTCGCCCGCCGTGGCCGACGGCACCGTCTACTGGCCGTACCAGACTCGGCACGGCAAGGCCAGCCGCGGCCTGCTCGCGGCGCTCGACACCCAGACCGGCGAACCGGTGTGGGAGTCGGAGATGACCGGCGCGACGATGAGTGACGGTACGCCTGCGGTCGCGAACGGCAAGGTCTACGTCGGCAACGAGACCGCCGACCGGGTCATCGCCTACGACGCCGCCACCGGCCAGCAACTCTGGGTCGCCACGGCTCGGCTCGGAGGCTGGCAGGACGGCTCACCCATGGTCGCGGGCAACCGACTCCTCATCGGGTCGAACAACCGCCTCATCGCCCGCGACGCCACGACCGGCGCCGACCTGTGGACCTACCAGAGTCCTGACCCGTCGTTCATCCCGCAGAACGCGACGCCGGCGACACCGGCGGTCGTCGACGGCACCGCCTACGTCGGCTTCCCCGACGGACGAGTGACCGCCCTCGACGTCGAGACCGGTGAGGTCACGTGGAGCGTCCGGCTGCCGGGCAAGCCGTACCTCGGCGGTGTCCTGTCGGCACCGGCAGTCAGCGGCGACACCGTGTACGTCGGCTCCAACGGCGGCAGCGTGTACGCACTGGACCGCGCCACCGGAAGCGAGCAGTGGAGCTACGAGATCGGCACCTGGGTCGCGTCCGGCCCCGCGATCTCCGGCAACGCGTTGCTGGTGGGTGCGTGGGACGGCAACCTCTACGCGTTCGCAGGCAAGCCGTAGGCCCCGTCACGGTGCGGCCTCGCTGCAGCATGCGGTGACGGCGGACCAACACAGCGCGGCCGGAGGTGGATTAGGGTCGCGCGCCCCTGTGGGCTGTCGGCGGCGGTGGCTAGCATTCGCGAGACCAGACAGCGGGTGGAGGCCGACAGGACCCTTGCCTGGAACGACCGTCGCCAGGAACAGCCGTCTCCTGGGAACGACCCTCTCCAGGCACACAGGGCAATTCGCCCGACTCGTCAAACGCAACGTTAGGCACGCCCTCGACAGGGCAGGCTGAGCCAGAGAATCTGGCGGGAGGTCCAGGTGGTCCAGACCGAACAGGTCGGCTCATGCGAGTCCGTGCACGGATACGTCGCGGCCATCTGCTTCAAAACGGGCCCACCGGTCACCGTGGGTGCCGAGCTCGAATGGCTTGTCGCCTCCCCCCACGACCCCCGTAAAGCCGTCCCTCTCGACCTGTTGCGCACCATCCTCGACGACGCCGGGCCTCCCCCGGCCGGTAGCAGCATCACCTTCGAACCCGGCGGTCAGCTGGAGCTGAGCTCGCCCCCCTCCTTCGGTGTCGCGGCCTGTGTCAAGGGTCTCCAGTCCGACATCGGCCATGTGGAGCGGGCGCTCGCAGACGCCGGTCTCGTCCTTCTCTGGACGGCCATCGATCCCTATCGCCAACCTCGACGGCAACTGTCCCATCAGCGATACGACGCGATGGAGGCGTATTTCGACCGGCGTGGCACCGAAGGCCGGTTGATGATGTGCAGCACCGCCTCCGTGCAGGTCAACGTCGACGCCGGTGCCGACGTCGCCAACGTCGTCCGCCGGTGGAACCTGCTGAACGCGATCGGCCCCACGTTGGTCGCCGCGTTCGCCAACTCGCCGCGTCTCGCCGGGCGGGAGACCGGATGGAAGTCCAGCCGGCAGGCGGTCTGGCAACGCATCGATCGCCGTCGGACGTGTGTGCCGGCCGGATCCGATCCGATGACGGCGTGGGCGCAGTACGCACTCGACGCCCCGGTGATGTTGCAGCGGGTAGGCGTACACAGGTGGGTGACGGACCCCGGCCTGACGTTCCGGCAGTGGATCGACGCAGACGGCAGCAGCCCGCGGCCGTGCGTCGTCGATCTCGACTTCCACCTCACGACGTTGTTCCCGCCGGTACGGCCGCGCGGGTGGTTCGAGGTGAGGTACGTCGACGCCCAGCCCGCCGCCTACTGGCCGGTGCCGATCGCCGTGTTGAGCGCACTCGTCGACGATCCCGCGACCGGTGATCGCGTGCTCGCCGCCGTCGAACCGGTGAGCGATGCGTGGTTGGAGGCGGCCCGGGACGGGCTGTCCAACCCCGCACTCGGCCGCGCCGCACGGCTCTGCTTCGAGGCGGCGCTCGACGTGATGACCGCAGACGGCACCGACCGCTCCCTGGTCGCGCTGGTCGACTCCTACCTCCACCGCTATGTCGCGCAACGGCGATGTCCGGCCGACGACGGCATCCGCACCCTCCAGCTCCCGTTCGCGAAGGAGGCGAACCGATGAGCCCGATCGGCCGACTGCGACCGACGACAGCTGCCGACGCCACTGCCGAGGTCGGGGCGGACGACTTCAAGGAGCTCGTGGCGAGCGAGCTCGAACGGGTTCGCGATCGCAGCTTCGCGCTCACTACCGAGGTCCTCGACGATCCGGAGCTGGTCGCGCAGCACTCCCGGCTGATGTCTCCGCTGGTGTGGGACCTCGCCCATGTCGGCAACTACGAAGAGCTGTGGTTGCTGCGCGAGGCCGTGGGCGTCGATCCCATGCGGCCGGAGATCGACACGCTCTACGACGCGTTCGAGCACCCGAGATCCGAACGCCCCACCCTGCCGTTGCTGAGCCCGACCGAGGCCCGCGACTACATCGGACTGGTCCGGCGCAAGGTGCTGCACTCCTTGGAGTCCGTGCGCCTGGACCAGGGCCATCCCCTGCTGGACGAGGGATTCGTCTACCGCATGGTGATCCAGCACGAGCACCAGCACGACGAGACCATGCTGGCCACGCACCAGCTCCGCCGCGGTACACCAGTCCTGCCCGACACCGACGACGCCGCCGCCCCACACAGCCCGGGCGTGCTGGCGCCGGAAGTGCTCGTCGAGGCTGGTTCGTTCGTGATGGGCACCTCCGAGGACCCTTGGGCCTACGACAACGAGCGGCCTGCGCACCGGGTCGAGGTTCCGGCCTTCTGGATCGACACCACACCGGTGTGCAACGCCGAGTACGTCAGCTTCGTCGAGGCCGGCGGCTACGACGATCCGCGTTGGTGGACGCCGGGCGGATGGGAGTGGCGCGGTCGTTCGGGCAAACGCAGTCCGGCGTTCTGGGTGCGTGAGCACGACGAGTGGCTGCGCCGCCGGTTCGGCCGGACCGAGGCCCTGCCCATGGACGAACCCGTGCAGCACGTGTGCTGGTTCGAGGCCGACGCCTACGCCCGGTGGGCCGGCAAGCGACTGCCGACCGAGGCCGAGTGGGAGAAGGCCGCCTCCTGGGACGCAACCACGGGGACCAAGCGCCGGTTCCCGTGGGGCGACGACCTGCCCGGACCCGACCACGCCAACCTCGGCCAGGTCCGCTACCGGCCCACCCCCGTCGGCTCGTTCCCGGCCGGGGCGTCGGCGGTCGGCGCCACCCAGATGCTCGGCGACGTGTGGGAGTGGACCTCCACCGACTTCACCGGGCATCCCGGCTTCTGCGTCTTCCCTTACCGGGAATACTCCGAGGCGTTCTTCGGCACCGACTACAAGGTCCTGCGTGGTGGTTCCTGGGCGACCGACGCGATGGCCTCCCGCACCACGTTCCGCAACTGGGACTATCCCATCCGACGGCAGATCTTCGCCGGCTTCCGCTGCGCACGGGACGCGTAGGGCCGCCACATGTGCCGTCATCTCGCCTACCTCGGTCGCCCGGCCTCACTGCAGGCCTTGCTGTTCGATCCGCCGCACTCCCTGTGCACGCAGGCGTACGCGCCGAGGATGCAGCAGCACGGGTTGGTCAACGTCGACGGGTTCGGCGCCGGCTGGTATGTCCGCGGCCGGACCGAGCCGGTGCGTTACCGCCGGGCCAGCTCGATCTGGAGCGACCAGTCGTTCGGCAGTCTCGCGCCCGCGGTGGAGTCGGGCTGCGTGCTCGCGGCAGTGCGTTCGGCGACGCCCGGCTTTCCCTGCGAGGAGTCCGGAGCCGCACCGTTCACCCACGGTCGCTGGCTCTTCAGCCACAACGGCCGGCTGGCCGACTACCGCCTTGCGTACAAGGCCCTGCGCGAGTCCAGCGCCTGGGTGCCCGACGCCCTCGCACCGGTCGACTCCGCCCTGCTCTTCGGGCTGGCCGTCGCGCACTGGGAGGCCGGTGCCAGTCTCGGTGCCGGGCTCACCCAGGTCGTCCGCGACGTCGACGGCCTGGGTGGCGGCCGACTCAACCTGCTGGCTACGGACGGCACCACGCTCGCGGGCACCACGTGGGGCGACACCCTGTTCGTCCGCGAGCAACCGTCCGACCGGCCGCGGCTGGGACCGGAACGTGCGGGAGAGGAGGAGAACGCGGCGGAGGCGTCCGTCGTGCTGGCGTCCGAACCCTACGACGAGCAGTCCGGTTGGCGGCGCGTCCCCGACCGCTCCCTGATCGAGACGACCGAGCACGGCGTGACCGTGACCGACCTTTAGAAGCCTGCCCCAGGAGGAAGCGCCTGGGGACGCCGCAGGTGGACAGCGCGGCGTCACCTTACACGGGTAGGCAGCCTGAGCACCGCAGCAAGGAGGAGTTCCGCGTGACCATGCCCCGCATCGCACCCCGCATCAGCCGGTACCTCACCGCCGACGACCTCGCCGCCGGCCTGGCCTACGACGTCCGCACGGGACTGTCGGCCACGCCCAAGGCGCTGCCGCCGAAGTACTTCTACGACGCGCGGGGCAGTGAACTCTTCGAGGAGATCACGCGGCTCGAGGAGTACTACCCGACCCGTACCGAGGAGCGGATCCTTCGCGCGAAGGCCGACGACATCGTCGGGCGGTCCGGCGCCGACACGCTGGTCGAGCTGGGCTCGGGCTCGTCCACCAAGACCAGACTTCTGCTTGACGGCATGCGCAGGGTCGGCCGGCTCGGTCGGTACGTTCCGGTCGATGTCAGCGAAAGCGCACTGCAAGGGGCGATGGAGGCACTTGCCGCCGACTACCCCAGCCTCGACATGCACGGCGTTGTCGCCGATTTCGAACGCCACCTCCAGCTCCTCCCGCGCCCCGGTACCCGCATGGTCGCCTTCCTGGGCGGCACGATCGGCAACCTGCCGCCCGGCCAGCGAGCGCGCTTCCTCGCCGCGATCCGGGCCGGTCTCGCTCCGGGCGACCGGCTGCTCCTCGGCACCGACCTGGTCAAGAGTCCGGAACGCCTGATCCAGGCCTACGACGACCGGGCCGGCGTCACCGCCGAGTTCAACCGCAACGTGCTCCACGTCGTCAACCGCGAGCTCGACGCCGACTTCGTGCCAGACGCGTTCGAGCACGTGGCCAGGTGGGACGCCGAACGCGAGTGGATCGAGATGCGGCTGCGGTCCACATCGGCCCAGATCGTCCGGATCGCCCAGCTCGACCTGGAGGTTCGGTTTGCCGCCGGTGAGGAGATGCGAACGGAGATCTCCGCGAAGTTCCGCCGCGAACGTGTCGAGCAGGAGCTGGCCACCGCCGGCCTCCGCCTGGACGCATGGTGGACCGATCCGGCCAGCGACTTCGCCCTGTCGCTGTCCGCGCCCGTGAAGCCGGGCACGCCGCCGAGCTGAGCGCCGGCGCCGGCCGGCCCGGCGCAGCCATTCAGGCGGCTTCGTCGACCTCGCCCAACCACGGCGAGAAGCCGTCGTCCCGCTCCTCCCAGTGGGCCAGCCCGCGGGCGAGCTCGGAGTCGGTCATGAGCACCCGCTCGAACGTCTCACGGAGCCGGTCCCGCCTGTCGTCGATGCCGGTGACGACGATCCGCGTCTGCGGGCTGGAACTGCTCCACCGGCCGACTGTGCCGATGCTGAGCTGCCCTCCGGCGCTGTCCCACCCGCAGACGGCCCGGGGCCGGGTGGGGAGCCAGAACCATCCACGGCTGCGTTGGCGTCCCCCGGCGAGGTCGACGATGCGGTCGTGCAGGCGGGCGGGGTGGACCGGCCGCCACGACGCCAGGTCGAGGGTCCACACGCCGTCGCCCTCGGCCGCGCTCCAGAGCTCGGCCTGCCGATAGTCGCCGCGGTCGGGGCCACGCACCGCCGCGCCCACGCTCAGCGCGCCGGCGAGGTCCAGTTCGTGCAGGTCGGTGACCGAGGACGCGGGTGGGACGAGGTGCCGCAGCACGGCTGCCGTCTGCGCCTCCGCTTCGCCGGTACCCCGGGTGGCGACGATGTCGGCACACTCGACCTGGTGGGCGATCACCTCGCCGACGGCGCGGCGGTCATCGGTCGTCATCGCCAGGCCACGCTCGACCAGAAGGTCGTCGCCGAAGAGATCGCCGACAAGTGTCCCGAGGTCGACCGTGGCGAGCACGCCTGCCGGGCGTACGACCGAGCACACCCGCTGCCCATCGATCACCGCGTTCCGCAGCGCGTGGAGCACCAGGCCGGGCTCAGCCGTCACCGGGAGCGCAAGGACGAGCCGGTCCCAGCGTCCCGCCTGCGCCAGGCGGACGACGGCAGGCACGACGTCCTCGCGGAGCGCGCAGCTCAGGCATGCGTGGTCGAGGGGAACAGCGGCGTCCTCGACCACCCCGTCGATGTCGTGGACGATCCGCCGCAACGCGTCGTCGCTCGCGAGGCCGTGTAGATCGTGCTGCACGACAACTGAGCGCGGCAGATCGCACAGGGCGGCAGAGGCCGCCGTACGCCTGAGAACGTCATCCATCGAGGCGATGACGGTGACAGGCACCGGTGTGGCCATCGCACCTCCCGCCACGGTCACGAGATGGCTCCGACTGCTTCAGTCTCCAGGCCAGGACGCCTTCTGCGCAAGACACATCTCGGCCCGATCGCCAGGGTCCGATGACCCCGACAGGCGGGGTTGAGGCGGAGTTCAGGCGGCACTGAGGCGGCGTTACGCCTGGCGCAGGCGGGCCGTACGCGAGCGCCACGCGTGGGTTCTCGCATGCGCTCCCGCGTGGAGCCGGTGGTGTGCGCAGGCGGTCGCCCGCCTGGGCGCCGCTCAGCGGAACAGCGCGCGGACGAGATCGCGAAGGGCCGCCTTGCCCTCGATACCGATACCAGGCGTTTCGGTCACCCGGACCCGACTGTTCTCCACCGGTGCGTCGTCCGCGAACCCACCGAAGGGTTCGAAGACCTGCGGATACGACTCGCAGCCCCCCAGACCGAACGCGGCCGCGACCGCGAGGTTGTGGAGGTGCCCGCCGTGCGGCCAGCACCGCTCGGCGCTCCAGCCGTGTGCGGCCAGCTGGGTCAGCATGTCCGCGTACTCGGGCACGCCGTAGCTCAGGCTCGGATCCATCTGCAGGACGTCGCGGTCGGAGCGCAGGCCCGCGTAGCGCGCGACGTTGCGCACCTCCTGGGCGGCGAACAGGTTCTCCCCGGTGGCGAGCGTGCCTGGATACGACTCAGCCAGGACGGCGTGCGCGAGGAGGTCCAGTGGGTCGCAGGGCTCCTCGTACCACATCAGGTCGTACGCCGACAGCGCCGAGCCGTACGCGAGTGCGGTCCGAAGGTCGAACCGACCGTTGGCGTCGACGGCGAGCCGGCCACCAGGTGGCAGGACCGCGAGCACGGCCTCGACGCGCTCGAGGTCAGCCGGGAGGGGCGCGCCGCCGATCTTGATCTTGACGTCGGTGTAGCCGAGCGCGAGATAGCTCGAGATCTCGTCCTGCAGCGACCGCAGCGTGCCACCCGGGTGGTAGTAGCCGCCGGCGGCGTAGACCGGCACGGTCGTCGCGGGCTCGGGCGCGCGACCGTACCGCTCGTGCAGGACCTTCCAGGCCGGCAGCGCGCGGGCTTTGGCCGCGGCGTCCCAGAGCGCCATGTCGACGATCCCCACGGCGACGGCCCGATCGCCATGCCCACCGGGCTTCTCGTTCGCCGTCATGACGGGCCGCGCCGCCACGGGGTCGAGGACGCCGGTGGAACCGTCGACCAGCGTTTCGGGCGCGGCGGACCGCAGCCGAGGGAGGATTCTGCTGGTGAGGATGCCGGTCTGGGCGTAGCGCCCGTTGGAGTTGAAGCCGTAGCCAACCACCCGTTCCCCGTCGACGAAGGCATCGGTCTCGACCGCCACCACCGAGACGGTCATCTGGGAGAAGTCGATGACAGCGTTGCTGAACTGCGATCCGATCGGCGCTTCGGCAACCTTGACGTCGGTGATCTTCATGTTCGTATTCTCGCGGTAGGTGTCAGGGTGCGAACACTGCGACCGACGGCGACGCCCGCCCTACTCGGTGGGCACCAACCGAAGGTGGCCCGGCGCGGATTCCCGGGTGCGGATGCTGATCGGCAGCACCAGGTGCTGGACGTCACGGTAGGGATCGGCGTCCGCGATCCGCGCGTGCAGCAGGGTGGCGGCTTCCTCGCCCATCCTGCGGGAGGGCAGGGTCGCGGCGACCGCGGTCAGCGGCAGGATGTCGAACGGCCCGGCCTGGTCCATCCCAGCCAGGTCCACCCGTCCCGGGATGTCGATGCCGAGTGAGAACGAGGTCCTCGGCGACCTGGGCCAGCACATAGCCGTTGGCGCACAGCAGCACCGTCGGGGGCTCGGCGCCGCCGAGGAGTTGGCGCAGGACCTCGGTCCGGTTCGGGCCCTGCCGCCCCGCGTAGTGGCGGAGAACGGTCAAACCAGGTCGCACCGCGATCCCCTGTTCACGAAGCGCCTGCACGTGACCGGTAAGGCGGTCGCGCACGCTCGTACAGTCGGTCTCCGCCCACAGGGTGGCGATGCGGCGATGTCCGAGCTCGATGAGCTTGCGTGTCACCTCGTAGCCGACGGCCACGTTGTCGGCGAGAACCGCGTCGGTGGCGACGTCCGGGCGGTAACGGTCGACCAGCACGACGGGGATCCGTCGCCGCTGCGCGTCCGCGAACACCGCTTCGTTGGCGCTTCCCTCCACCGGATAGAGGATGACGCCGAGGACGCGGGAGTCGAGGGCCTGCCGCAGGGCGGTTCCCTCGCGCTCGGGGTCGTCGTCGCAGTGGGTCAGGAACATCCGGTACCCGAGACCGGCGAGTGTCGCCGACACCCCACTCACCAGCTCCGCCACGTGCGGGCCGTGACCCTGCACGATGCAGGCGATCGAGCGCCCGTCGCCGCCGGCCTTTCCATCCCGGGCCGACGTCGTGACCGGTTCGGTCTGGTCAGCAACGAAGGTGCCGCGGCCCTGGCGGCGGACCAGTACTCCTTCCGCGACGAGCTCGTTGAGTGCTCGTACCGCGGTCGTCGTGCTGACGCCGAACCGCTCGCACACCTTGCGTTCGGTGATGAACGGCGCGTCGGAGGAGTAACCACCTTCCTCGACCATGTCCAGGAGGGCGCGCTTCACCCGGACGTAGGCCGGCACCTGCGGATCGCCGCCACCAGAATTCACCACATTAACCTCGCCGACCCCTCGCAAAGATGGTGACCGAATCGGGCAAACCCGCATTGACAGGTTCACATGTTAACCCTAGATTTCGCGTCCACCACGGTAGTGACGAGGGAAGGCCAGGGATGGAAGGCCACAGAGTAAACCGGCGTCAGTTCCTGTCAGGGGCCCTACTGGCGAGCGTGTCGATCAGTGCGTGCGGCTCCGGCGGTGATGGCGAATCGTCCTCGGGCGGGGTCTCGTTCACCTATCTGCGCCCGACCTGGGGGCCGGCCACCTACACCAAGAACGGCCCGTACGAGGTGGAGTTGGAGAAGCGGGGAAAGGTCTCGGTCGAGGTCCAGATCATCCCGGTGATCGACTACGACACCAAGGTCAACACCATCCTCGCCTCGGGCGACATTCCCGACGTCATCTGGGGATCGGGTCCCGTCAGCGGCACCTGGAAGGAAGCCCAGGACGAGGGCGCGTTCCTCCCGATCGACGAGTACCTCGAGAAGTACCCCGCGCTGCGCAAGATCGCTCCGGACGAGATCTGGGAGGTGCTGAAGGACGAGAAGGGCGACACGTACTTCATCCCCAACCTGATCTGGCCCCAGGTGCCGTTCTTCACCTACTACCGCAAGGACCTCTTCGACCAGGCCGGCATCGACGAGCCGGCCACGCTCGAGGAGTTCGTAGCCGCCTTGGACAAGGCCAAGACCGCGTTCCCGAAGAGGATTCCGTTCACGATCGGGTACGAGTGGAGCACCAAGGAGCTCGCGACCTCGTTCGGCGTCGCCAAGAACGGCTGGGAACCCAGGCCGGACGACCCGAACACGCTCCAGCCATGGTTCATGAAGGAGAAGGAGGTCGACCTCTACTTCTGGCTGCAGGACCTGCACCGGGAGGGACTGCTCGACCCCGACTACGGCGTCAACAAGGAACCCATCTTCGCGACCAACAAGTTCAAGGCCGACAAGGCTGCCGTGGTGATCGAGCACTGGGGCGGCTTCCCCGACGTCATCACCAACCTGCGGAAGGTGGCGCCGGACGCAGAGATCGGCATCATGCCGCCGCTGGGCGAGGGCGCCGGCAGCCGCCAGGTCTTCCCGGTCGACCGCGGCTTCTACGTGGCGGCCCGGATGGAGAGTCCCGACGCGTTCTTCGCGTTCTTGAACTGGTCGCTCACCGAGGGCTCCACGTTCCGCCGCTACGGCCTGCCGGACAAGACGTTCCGCACCGAGAGCGGGACGAGAGTTCCGATCCCTGACGTCGACCGGGCGAAGGCCTACAAGGGTCCGCAGATCGAACCGTTGTCGTTCGTCGGGCTCTTTGACGAGAAGCTCGACTGGGAGCAGACGCAGCTGGGCTTCGAGGCAGCCGGCGTGCCGGACCAGTTCAACTACGTCAAGGGAAGGTTCGGGGAGTACATGGCCAACGAATACCCCGACTTTCGCGACCCGACGGTGCTGTCCCCCACCGACACCAAGCTCGGCAACCAGATCTACCAGGACTACATCCAGAAGATCGCCGACAGCGCGATCATCGACCACGAGGTCACCCGCGACGACTGGGCCAACGCGGTCGGGAAGTGGCAGCGGGGTGGTGGTGACAAGATCATCTCCGAGGTCAACTCGATGCAGCAGGACAAGTCGAGACCGGACTACGTCCAGCGATGACGGCTTCGCCGCTGCTCGCGACCCGGCGGCGGACCTCGCCTCCCGCCGCGGGGTCGCCGCGCAGTACGCGAGGCGGCCTCGCTGCGGTCTGGCAGTATCGCTGGCTCTACCTGATGATCCTGCCGACGATCGTCTACTTCGTCGTCTTCGCGTACCTGCCGATGATCGGTCTGCAGATCGCCTTCAAGGACTTCAAGGTCTTCAGCGGGATGTGGGCGAGTCCGTGGGTCGGGTTCGAGCACTTCCAGGCCATGTTCGCATCGGAGAAGTTTCCGGAACTGCTGCGCAACACGCTGCTGCTCAGCCTCTACCGGATCGTGTTCGGCTTCCCGGTGCCGATCATCTTCGCCCTGCTGTTGAACGAGGTCCGCCGGATGTGGTTCAAGCGGACCGTGCAGACGGTGACCTACTTCCCGCACTTCCTGTCCTGGGTGGTCTTCGCCGGCATCGTGGTGAACATCCTCGGCCCGACGGGGATCGTCAACACGCTGCTGATCGACTCCGGAGGCGACCGGATCAACTTCCTCACCAACCCCGACACGTTCCGCTCGGTCCTCGTCCTCACCGGCATCATGAAGGAGTTCGGCTGGGGCGCCATCATCTACCTGGCTGCGCTCGCCGGCATCGACTCGACGTTGTACGAGGCGGCACGGGTCGACGGTGCGGGTCGGCTGCGGCAGATCTGGCACGTGACGCTGCCTGGCCTGCGTCCCATCATGGCGGTGCTCCTCGTGCTGTCGTTGGGAAGCCTTCTCGACGCCGGGTTCGACCAGGTGTTCCAGCTCTACAACGGAGCCGTGCTCGACGTCGCCGACATCATCGACACCTGGGTCTACCGCGTGGGACTGCTGGACGCGCAGTTCGAGCTCGCGACCGCCGTCGGTCTGTTCAAGGGTGTCGTTGGCATGGTGCTGATCGTCACCGCGAACCAGGTGCTACGCAGGATGGGGCAGCGATCCCTATGGTGACCCGGACCGACAGTCAGCCCGTCGAGCTCGGTAGAGGCGACCCGCCTCGGCGCAGAAGGCCGGCGCTCGACCGCAACCCATGGTGGGCCGACGCCATCATCTACGTCGTCCTCACGCTGCTCGGCCTGGTCACCGTGCTTCCGGTGCTGAACATCCTGGCCAAGTCACTGAGCGAGAGCAGCGCCATCGCGACGCAGCCGCTGATGCTCTTTCCGCAGGCATGGACCTTCGAGGCCTACCGGTACATCTTCGACACGCCCGTACTGCTGCGGTCGTTCGGCATCACGGTGTTCGTGACGGTGGTCGGCACGGCGCTGAACCTGCTCTTCACGACCACCGCGGCGTACGGACTCTCCAAGACGTACCTGCCCGGATACCGCATCCTCATGTGGATCGTGATCGTGCCGATGCTCTTCGGCGCGGGTCTCATCCCGACCTACCTACTGTTGAAGAGCGTCGGACTCATAAACAGCATCTGGGTTCTCGTCGTCTATGGGCTGGTCTCGCCGTTCAACCTGATCCTGATGCGCAACTTCTTCTGGAGCATCCCACCTGAGCTCGAGGAGTCGGCGCGCATCGACGGAGCCGGGGATCTGCGGGTGCTCTGGCACATCATCCTCCCGCTGTCGAAGCCGGTGCTCGCCACGATCGGCCTCTTCTACGCAGTCGCGCACTGGAACGACTTCTTCACCGGGCTGTTCTTCATCACCGACAGCTCGAAATGGCCGCTGCAGGTCGTGCTCCGCTCGATCATCATCGACCAGAGCATGCTCGGCATGGGCGGCCAGGACTCACCGACCAACGACATCCAGCGACTCGTGATCTCGGCCGACAACATCCGGGCCGCGACGATCATCTTCTCCACGATCCCGATCCTGCTCGCCTACCCGTTCCTGCAGCGCTACTTCGTCAAGGGCATCGTCCTCGGCGCCGTCAAGGGCTGAGGGGAACCCGGAGGCCGCTCATGTCTGCCCGCCTTGTGCTGTTGCTGGTCCTCACCCTCATGTTTCCAGCGGCGCTTCCGATGGCGGCGCAGGTAGTCGGGCCGGTCGCCGAGTCTGCTGCGGAGGCCGCCACGACCGACGGACCGGAGATGTTCCCCAGTGGTGTGGGCGCCGACCTGGGCTCCAGCCCGACGACGCTGGGCGTTCGCCCCCGGGCGGGTGTGAACCCCGACGGACTGCAGACTGGCACCCGCGACGATCGCACGTACTGGAAGACGAACGTCGCCGCCGACACGACCTACTTCCTCTTCGAGATCGACGACGAGTATCTCGCCGGTCTTACGTCGGACGACCTGGCGGTCAGCCTCACCTTCTTCGACGAAGGCAGTGGTGCGCTCGCGCTCTCGGAGGTGCGGGAAGCCGGTTCGACGGCACGCGCCGACATCGCGTTCACCGACACCGGCGCGTGGAGAACGCACACCGTCGCCCTTGCGGACACGCAGCTCACCGGGCTGGTCGGCTTCCGCCTGGAGCTTGCCGAGGACACTCCGGAGCGGGACTTCCACGTGTCGGCTGTTCGCGTCGGATCTGTCGGCGCACGGGTCGCCCTCGGCGCACAGCCGGATGCTGCCGGCATCACCCCGAGGGCCGGTGACAACCCAGCCGGGCTGGTCACCGGTGTCCAGGACGGGCGAGGCTTCTGGCAGACCAACGCCGCCGCTCCCCCGCCCGCGACAACGTACTTCTACATGAACGTCGCCGACACCTACGTCTACGACACCCGCAACGTCGTGCTCGTCAGCGTCGACTACTTCGACGCAGGCAACGGTGAGTTCCGGCTGCAGTACGACTCTCCGGGTGACGAGACCAGCGACATGTTCAAGAACTCCGAGGTCGTCGGCTACGGCGACACGGGCACCTGGAAGACGTACACGTTCACCCTCGAGGACGCGGTGATGACGAACCGTTCGAACGGCTCGGACTTTCGGCTCAGCACCGACGGAGCGCCCGACCTGAAGGTCGGTTCGATCCGGGTGGCCACGGTCGCCGCCGACCTCGACCCGACCGAAGGGCTGCGGAACCTCATCGCAGACGCCCAGCGGGTCCACCGCGCGGCCCGCGAAGGTGACCGCGACGGCCAGTACCCGGAGGGGTCGAAGTCCACTCTGGCGCAGGCCATCGGTGACGCCAAGGCAGTCGCCGGGCGGCCGGACGCGACCGAGACCGAGATCAACGCGGCGCTTCATACTCTGTTCGAGGTCCTGCAGGGTTTCCTGGACGCTGTTGTCGACACGAACCTCGCGCAGGGCACCGCCGCATCGGCGAGCAGCAACGCCGACGGCGCCCCCGCCGCCCTGGCGGTGGACGGCGACGACGGCACCGCGTGGACGAGCACAGCGGGGACTGACGGTGAGTGGCTGCAGGTCGATCTCGGCAAGGAACAACCCGTCAACGAGGTCCGCGTCGGCTGGGGCTCGCCCGCGGCAGCGGACTACACGGTCGACCTGTCCGTCGACGGCGAGCACTACACGACCGTCGGGCGGCAGGGCTCGACCGGCGGCCGGAGCATTCGTACGCCGTTCGCGACCGTGACCGCGCGCTTCGTACGGGTCTCCGCCACCGGCTACGCCGCGGGTGCCGACCGGTTCTCCGTACGCGAGCTGGAGGTCCGCCGCCAGCGAGTGGTCCGGCCCGATCCCGTCCTGGTCACGACCCGCTACCCCACGGCCGACCTCGTGGTGGCCGACTTTGACGTCTCGCGGTACGCCGCGGATCCGACCGGGACGAAGGACTCGACCAAAGCGATCCAGCAGGCGTTGTACGACTGCCTCGACGCGGGCGGCGGGACGGTGTGGCTGCCGGCTGGTACGTACCGTGTCACCGAAACCCTGGAGGTGCACTCGTTCTGCACGTTGCGTGGAGACCGGCGCGATCCCGACGAGGGCACCGGAAGCTACGGCACCGTCGTGGTCGCCGATCTCCCTGGCGGTGACAACGGACCGGTGCTGTTCCGGATCGGCGGTAGTGCCGGGGTGCGAGGTGTCACGACCTACTACCCGCGGCAGAGTGCGACCGATCCCGTGGCGTACAACTTCACCTTCGAGATCCCGGGCGGAGCGTGGATCGGTCCGGAAAACTACATGATGGCCACGGTTGCCGACGTCACGATGCTGAACTCCTACCGCGGCATCGGTATCAGCACGATGCCGAGCGACAGTGGAGGGGCGCCGGGCAGCGGCCAGGTCCACGAGTCGTCGACCGTCCGCAACGTGAAGGGCACGGCACTGTACGAGGGCGTCCGGGCGTACAACGGCGCCGATGTCGGGACCTGGGAGAACGTCCGTTTCAGCAACGCCTACTGGGCCGGGGCCGGCGCGGCGTTCGACGCGCCGAGCCGCACCGACCTCGACGCCTGGACCCGCACGCACGGCACCGGCTTCGCCCTGGGCGATCTCGAGTGGGAACAGCTCTACCGGATCGAGGCGAGCGACTACCAGACCGGTGTCGCGATCGTGGCCGGCCAGCGGATCAGCTTCGCGGGCAGCTTCGTCGAGCCGCGGATCAGGCGGACCGACGTCGCCCTACGGGTGGAGGAGTCCGACTCCCGCTGGGGTCTCGTCGTGGCGGGCGGGCGACTCGAAGGCAGCACGTCCGCGATCCGCAACGACTCGGACGCCTTCGTCAAGGTCACCGGTACCGATCTGGTCGGAGGCACCGACGGGATCGTGCACGGAATGCGCGGCCGCGTTCCGGCGTACCACCCCACGCCCCTTCCGACGCCTGCCCGCGCGCGGCTGTACGACGTGAGCGTGGCACCCTACGAAACCCCTCGCGGCGTCGGATACCTACCCGCCCAGGACGCCACCGCGCGGATCCAACGTGCGTTGGACGACGCGGGCGCCGACGGCGGCGGCATCGTCTACCTGCCCGCGGGCTGGTACCGGATCGAGTCCCGGCTGCGGGTGCCGGCGGGCGTGGAGTTGCGGGGCGCGTCCGCCGTGCCCAACCGCGACCAACTCGGCGCCAGCGGTGGCACCGTGCTCCTCGCCTACGCCGATCGGTCGACCGGGCAACCGGACACCGCACCCGCCCTGGTCACCTTGGACGGCAACCGTTCCGGCGTGCGGGGCCTGCGCGTCTTCTATCCCGGCAACAACCCCGCCGCAGCCGAGGGGCTGGTGGCCTACCCCTACGCGATCCGCGCGGATGGTGCGCGAACGTACGTCATCGATGTCGGCCTGCCGAACGCCTGGAACGGCGTCGACCTGTCCAGCCCCCGCAGTGACGGATTCGTGGTCCGCAAGCTCACCGGTGCGATCTTCCACCACGCCGTCACGGTGGGACCGAACAGTCACGGCCGAATCGAGGGCCTACTGTCCAACGGCAACGCGGTTACCCGGGTGGGCTACGCGCTCCCGGGCTGGGCCGACGAGTCCGACATCTTCGCGCAGGTGATCGACAAGTACATGCGGAAGCAGGCCCAGCTCGTCACCGTCGACGGGGCCGACCGGCTGACGGTCTTCGACGCCTTCGGCTACGGGTTCCACGACGGACTCGTCGCCGACGCCGCAGAGGTCACGGCGTGGAACCTCGGCACCGACAACCTCGGCGTGGGCGGCTACACCGTGAAGGTCGCCGACCGGGTCGCTGACGGGGACGTCACGGCCACCAACGTGCTGCGCTACAACGGCACCACGAGTAGTGGTCCGGCGCGGCTGCTCAACATCATGGCGATCAACATGGTGCAGCACGCGGTGCGCGTCGCGGCCGCGCCGACCGACGCCGGCCGGGTCACTCTCACCGGCAACGAGACCGAGCCCGGGAAGTACGAGGAAGGCAGCCAGGTCACCGCGTCGGCCGACCCGCGGCCCGGCTATGTCTTCGAGTCCTGGTCTGTCGACGGGACGGTGATATCCACCGACCCGACCGTCACCGTGACGGTCGAGGCCGACACCGTGCTGACAGCCACGTTCACGTCAATGGGATCGTAGGAGTGTCAGGAGAGTCAGGAGAGTCAGGAGTGTCAAGGGGAGCTTGACGCCGGACCGGACGCCAGGGGTTCCTCGGCCAGGATCCTGACACAGCGTCCGGGCAAGGGGACCGCTTCCTGCCACGACTCCCCCGTCAGCAGATCGGTGTACCTGCCCGGCGTGACCCGCACGGTGCGTTCGGTCTCGGCATGGTTGAGGAGGTAGAGCACGGCGGCGCCCGTCTCCGGCTGGACGCGCTGGGTCACCTCGACTCCAGGTGGCGGTGCCTTGCCGTCCGCGAGCGGCGATGCGAGCCCTGCCTGGACGCACAGAGCGGCCAGCAGCCGCGACAGGCCGCCCTGTGTCGGCAGGGTGGCGAGGTAGTACGCCCGACCAGTGCCGTAGTTGTTCCGGGTCAGCGCGGGTTCGGTGACGTAGAAGTCCCGGAAGTACACGGCGACGGGCTCGGCGCCGGACAGCAGCAACCGTTCGCACAGGACGCCGCACGGCAGCACCTCTCCGGCCGGGAGCCCGTCCAGCGGGGCGACGAACCGCAGCCCGTTGGTCCGGTCCGGCGGGAGTGCGTCGGTTTCCTCGACAGTGAGACCGAGTACGTCGCGAAGTGGTCCGGGCGGCCCGCCCGGGTGCACCAGGTCGTTGCCGTCGACCAGCCCGCTGAACGGCGTGACGAGGAGAGTGGCCCCGGCCCGTACACGCGCGGCCAGCGCCGAGCCCACCTCCTCGTCGACCATCGTCAGCACCGGCGCGACCAGGAGGTCGTACGGTCCGAGGTCGGCGCGCGGCGAGATCACGTCCACCTGCACGCCGAGCCCGTGCAGCGCTGCGTACGCCGCGCGGCACTCGGCAAGATAGTCGAGGTCGACGCTCGGTCCGCTGGAGTAAGTGAGACCCCACCAGTTCGGCCAGTCGAAGAGTACGGCCGCACGTGCCGGCACCCGCCCGCCAAGGGTGCGGGTGCCCAGCCCGGCGAGCTCCCGGCCGATCTCGGCCACCTCGCCGAACACCCGGGTGTCACTCCGGCCATGGTGTTCGACGACCGCACCATGCAGCTTCTCGATGCCCCCGCGCGATCGGCGCCACTGGAAGTACATCACCGACTCGGCGCCGTGCGCGACCGCCTGGAAGGACTGCAGCCGGAGCACACCCGGCGGCTTCAACCAGTTGTACGGCTGCCAGTTCTGCTGCGACGGGCTCTGCTCCATCAGCAGGAAGGGCTGACCTCCGCGCAGTCCGCGCATGAGCGTGTGGTTGAACGCGACTGTCGACGGTGGATCGTGCGGGCCCGGGTAGTTGTCCCACGAGACGACGTTGAGCTCGCCGGCCCAGCGGTGATAGTCGAGCCGGAAGAACGGGCCCATCAGGTTGGTGGTGACCGGCACGTCCGGTGTCACCTCGCGCAGCACCTCGGCCTCGGCCTGGTAGCAGCCGAGCAGGGCCTCGGAGGCGAACCGGTGCCAGTCCAACCGAAGGGCCTGGATCGCGTGTTCGCCCTTGGTGGTCGGAGGCTCGACCTGGGACCAGTCGGTGAACGTGTGGCCCCAGAACGCGGTGTTCCAGGCCTGGTTGAGCCCGTCCAATCCGCCGTGGCGTTTGTCCAACCAGCTTCGGAAGGCCTGCGCGCACAGATCGCAGTAGCACAACGTTCCGTACTCGTTGTTCACGTGCCACATCCGCAGGGCGCGATGGCCTGCGTACCGGGTCGCGAGCGTACGCACCAGTCCGGTGGACAGCCGGCGGTAGTTCGCCGACGTCGGACAGAAGCTGTGCCGGTTGCCGTGCCGCCGTCGTCGACCGTCCTCGTCGACGACGAGCACGTCGGGGTACTTCTGGTCGACCCAGGCCGGTACCGAGGCGGTCGCCGTGGCCAGGCACGCGTCGACGCCACCGGCCGCGAGCCGGTCGAGGACATCGTCGAGCCAGTCGAAGGTGAACGTCTCCTCGTCGGGCTGCAGGGCCGCCCAGCCGAAGATCGGCACGCTGACCGTGGTGACGTGGGCATCGCGCATCATCTGGATGTCCTCGTCCCAGACATGCGGCGGCCACTGGTCGGGGTTGTAGTCGGCGCCGTAGAGAACACGCCCGAACCCGACCTCGCCGTGCCTGCGCTGATCGGTCATGCCAGGACTCCTTCCGCCAGCGACGCCTTCCGCACCGACACGACAGCCTCGCAGCCCACCACCGACCGCCGCGCCGGCCAGCCGGTACCGGTCACCGGAGCCGTCGCGCGGCTCGACCCGGCGAACGGCCGGTCGGGCCTTCGACCGCCGTCTAGCGTGGTGGCGACGACGGGGAGGAACCACCAGGTGATCGGCAATGGCGTCGAGGTACGGCTGTTCGCCGACGAACCGGGGCGAGGCACGCTCGCGTGGATGCTGGTCGCGTTCCTGGTGACGTTCGTCGTCACCAGGGTGATCACCCGCATGATCCGCGCCGGCCGCGGCCCGTTCAAGGACACCGAGGTGGGCAGCGTGCACATCCACCACGCGGTGTATGGCATCTTCCTCATGCTCTGCGCGGGTACGGGCGAGTTCGTCTACCGGCCGCCCGCACCATGGCTCCAGATCCTCGCCGTCGCCTTCGCCTGTGGCGCCGCCCTGACGCTCGACGAGTTCGCGCTGTGGCTCTACCTCGAGGACGTCTACTGGTCGCGGGAGGGACGCAAGTCGGTCGACGCGGTACTGGTCGCGGCGTGCGTCGGCGGCCTGCTTCTCCTGGGCGCCAACCCGCTCGACGCGGACGCCGGTGCCGGCGCCTGGGCCGGAGCCACCATCGCGGTCAACCTGGCGTTCTCGCTCGTCGCGCTGGCCAAGGGGAAGATCGTCACGGGCCTACTCGGCATCGTCGTTCCCGCGATCGCGCTGGTGAGCGCACTGCGGGTGGCCAGACCCGACTCGCCCTGGGCCCGCCGCTGTTACCCGCCAGGATCCAGGCGCCTCGCGGTGGCGCACCGGCGCTACCCCGCCGATCGGCGTACGTGGTGGGGAACGGTGGTCGAGAAGATCGGCGGTACGCAGTAGGCGGTGGCTGCCAGCGGCCCTACTCAGCCCAGTACTCGACTCAACCCAGTACTCGACTCAGCCCAGTACTCGACTCAGCCCCGTTCGGAGACCGGTCGCGCCGACTGGTGGAGTTCCTGGCTCACCCGCTGCGAGCGGGCCGCGATCAGCAGGATCCCTGCCGCGACCACGAGCAGCGAGACCACCTCGCCCAACGTCGCCCACGGCCCGCCCCTGATCGACTCGCCGAGCCAGGCGATCCCGACGCCGATCGACACCGCAGGGTCCCCGACGGTGATCGTCGCCACGGCGACTGTCCCGAGCAGCCCCTTCTGGTACGCCTGCTGGTTGAGCGCGAATCCGGTCGCCCCGACGATCCCGATCGCGTACAGCTGCCAGTGGCCGGCCACGGCAAGCAGGTCGCCGTCGAAGTTGGAGGCCAGACTGCGCAGCAGCCCCGCGGTCACGCCGTAACACACGGCGGTGGCGACGGCGAGTGGCAGCACCCGCGCGTCGCCGGCGAGGCGCGAGGCCAGGACGAGACAGGCTCCGACCGCCACGACCAGGCCGAGGCCGAGCGACCAGGCCGCATCGGCGTGGAACTCCGCACTGCCGGTGTTCGGCTGGGCGATAAGGATGAACGCGGTGAGGCCGACGAGCGCAAGCGAGGCGGCGAGCATCAGACCGAGGTCAGGTGGTCGCCGCCGTAGGGCGCAGGCGAAGCCGATGAAGAACAGCGTCCCGGTGATCAGCAGGGGCTGGACGAGGGTCAGCGGTCCGAACCGCAGGGCCAGCGCCTGCAGCAGGAAGCCGAGGAACGCGAGGAACAGGCTCGGTACGAAACCGTCCTGTTTGAGCAGGTCGCGTAACAGTCGTGGACTCTTTGTCAGGCCGGCCTCGGGGACCAGCCGGGCAGCGCGCTGCTGGAGCGCCGCCGCGCCGCCGAACGAGGCCGCCGCACACAGCGCGACCGGCACGGCAACGGCGACGGCGGTGGTGGGCACGTCAGATCTCCGCCAGGTCGGCGAAGGCGGCGCGGATCGCGTCCTCGACCGCATCTGCTGAGAGTCCGAGGCTCCGATCGATCAGGACCCCGATCCCGACCGTCTCGTCCATGGAGATCATGCCGACCGACAGCGGGATCTGCTGGGTCAGCGGAGCGACCGGATGCAGGCTGCGTACCCGCGCCCCGGCGATCCGGCGCCCACCGCGCGGTCCGGGCATGTACGACACGATCAGGTTCAGGAACCGGTTCGTGTACGTGTGCCGGGCGAACCACGCGTACGCCCGCGGCGGCAGATGGCCAGTCACCCGCAGGACGAGCCCGGCCGCGACCGGTACGCCCCGGGAGACGCCACGTTGGAGGTCGGCCCGCAGCCGGGCGAGCCGCTCCGTGGGTGCCATCGCTGCCATGGCGAGCTCCACCGGGACGGCCGTGGTCCAGTTGCCGAAGATCCGCTCGTCGGACATCTGGCGGGTGCTCAACGGGACGAAGGCCCGCAACGCCCGGTCACCGCTCACCAGGCCGGCCGGCGGCAGCAGCCTGGACAGCGCCTCGGCCACCACAGCGATCGCAAGCTCGAAGGACCGTGCATCCAGCCGGCGGGCCGCGTCCCGCAGCCTCCCGGCCGGCAGCGTCACGAGGACGAGCGCCGGCACCGGTGGCGCGGTCCGGGCGTTGAGCGGGTGCCGTGGCGCCGTACCGTGCGAGGCGAGCTGCCAGAGTCCGCGCGCGGCGTTCCGTACGGTCGACGTACGCCGGGGCGTGTTGGGTACGCGCGAGGCAGACACCGCAGCTGCGGACGCGGCCGACGGCCGGGCGGGCTCGCCACGGGGTGTCGGTTCGCCCTCGTCCGGATCGGTGTCGAGAAGCCAGTCGAGGAGCCCGAGCGCCGACAGGCCGTCACCAAGGCAGTGGTGCACT
The DNA here is from genome assembly GCA_963720325.1 of uncultured Actinomycetota bacterium. GTDB lineage: Bacteria > Actinomycetota > Actinomycetes > Propionibacteriales > Actinopolymorphaceae > Thermasporomyces. The sequence continues at coordinate 1,269,577 of CAVRFE010000007.1, forward strand.
TTCATTCCGAGGAGCGCGCGTCCGTCGTCGTACCGGAGGACGGTCATGCGCCACGGTGGTCGGTCGCGGCGCAGCGGCGTCGTCCAGAAGGCGTCGAGGGCCACCAATGCCTCGGCGCTCGAGGACACCCGCTGCTCGGTCACGTGGTCGTCGACGTCCACCTCGTCCCACTGCACCCAGCCGAGTCGCCGGCCGCGGCGTACCGGCTGCAGGCGCAGGGGCGGCAGATGACTGATCCGGTCGGCCACGATGGCGCGGACGTGCTCCGCGCCGACGGACTCGCCCTGCGGCAGCGGGTCGAGGTCGAGGACGACTCCGATCTCCTGGTCGGTGCCGCCTTGCTCCACATGGGCGAAGAACGCATCGGCCGGTCGCATCGGCCACGGTCGCAGCGACGTCCGCGCACCGCGGGCACGCTCCATCGGACCCACGGGGGCCGGTGCTGATGCCGCCGGCTCAGTTGCCGCCGGTTCGGTCCGGGTCTCCTCCAGGAGGCCGCCGAGCTCGCCGGCGAGATTCTGGCGGGCAATCTGGTCCGATGCCGCGCGACCCAGCTGGCGGAGCGGCGTGTTGTCGACCATTACGCTCCGCAGCCGAGCCGCCAGTTGCGCTTCGGAGGCGCAGACCTCTGCCAGGCCGGCGACTGCCATCAGGCTCGCGTTCGCGGCCCCGTGCGCCGCGATCGGGTCGAGCATCAGCACCGGGCGGCCCGACGCGACGGCCTCGAGCGCGGTCGCGCCACCGGCGTTGGTGACCACGACGTCGGCGGCCTGGTTGAGCAACGGCATGTCGCCGGTCCAACCCAGGGGCACGACCTGCTTGCGGTCGAAGTCGAGGCGCCCGAGGCGGGCCAGCGCCTCCTTGTTGCGGCCACAGGCGACCACGAGCTGGATCCGGTCATCCGTCCCCACCAGCGCCCGGACCATCGACTCCGATACCCCGAACGCGAAGGTTCCGCACGACACGAGCACGACAAAGGCGTCCTCACGAAGGTCGAAGTGCCGCCGGGCCGCGGCCACGTCGCCGGGCCGGAACGCGTTCTGCACCGGCAGGGCCGACACGTCCACGTGGGCGCGCGGGTCGGCCAGGCGCGCGGTCGAAACAGCGCTTTCGTGTACGACGAAGGTCGTGTCGACGTCGGCGTAGATCCAGAACGGATGCGGCGCGAAGTCACTCACCCAGGCGGCCGTGGTCGCTGCCAATCCCCGATGGCGGCGCAGCCACGCGAGGCCGCCGCTGCCCAACGGGTACGTGCTGAGGATGATCTCCGGTGCGAACGCGTCGATCTCGTGGGCGAGCCGCCGTCCGGCCCAACTTCCGGTGAACCGCTTGGAGGCCTGCGCGAACCAGGAGTACCGCCAGGTCGCGCCGTAGAACAGGTCGTACAGCCACGGCACGCGTTCGACACTCACGGTGTAGATCGAGCAGAAAGTCGTGCGGACCCCGCGGCCCATGGCGTCCAGGGTGTCGACCCAACGCACCGCACTCCCGGGCCAACGCTCGCGGACGGCCTCCTCCAACGCCCGGCCAGTCGCGTCGTGCCCACCACCGATCCGGGCCGAGACGATCAGGACCCGCCGACGCGCCGCGGCCGGGTCGGCAATGTCTCCGTGCCTCGGCGCGGACCGCGCCCGCGCGTGCTCAGCTGGCCCGTACTCTCCTGGCCCGTGCGCGACCGGCACGATCTGGCCTGGCCCCGGCTGACCGAGCCCGACCTGACCGAGCCCGACCTGACTGGGCCCCATCCGCTCGAGCCCCGTCCGATCAGGCCCTGTCCCGGGCACTGACCCGACACCCACCACGCTGGTTCTCCTCCCCCCGGCTTCCACACTCCCCTGTCGCCGGAACGCAGGCAACACGTGCGCTTCGGGTCGACACGGGCCCACCGCCCCTGGCTGATCGCGGTGTCACGGCCTACATTGCTCCAGCTCCGACCTTCTCCACATCAGGGTCGACATCCGGGATCTTCCCGGGCCTTCCCGCATTTAGGCCCCCGGATACATCGCGACACCTGCTTTCCGCGCATTCCACCAGGCCAGTCCCGCGGTCCGTGGTTGCGCCACGCCGGCCGGATCACTATGTTCCGCTTCGCGGGTGTGGGAACGTTTCCGCACCGGTTGCACCAAGGAGGCCACCATGAGGTCAACCGCCGCTCGACAGGCCCAGTCGGCTCGATCCGGCATCAGGAGCGTCGCTGCCATCGTGGTCGCCGCCCTCGCGGCGGCCAGCTTCGCCGCCTGCACCGGCGGAGCGCCCACCCAGGAGAGCGAGGCTTCCGGGGAGGCTTCCCTCACCTACCTCATCGGGCGTCCCGAGGACCCGGCCGACCTCAAGGTCATCCAGCGCGACATCGACACGTTCGAGGCGGACACTCCCGGCGTCACCGTCAACGTCAAGACGATCAACAACGACACGCTGCGCACGGTCCTGCAGACCCAGCTGCGCAGCGGCGAAGGCCCCGACGTGTTCGCCTACGACACCGGCCCGGGCTTCGCCGGTGTGCTCGCCGAGGCAGGGCTCCTCTACGACCTGTCCGATGCCTACGAGAAGTACGGCTGGGGCATCTACGACTGGGCCCGGCAGCGGGTGACCTTCGGCGGCAAGCTGGTCGGTGTCCCCTCGCAGGTCGAGGAGATCGGCGTCTACTACAACAAGGACCTTTTTGACAAGCACGGGTTGACGCCACCGGAGAACGTCGCCGACCTCGACCAGATCGCCGAGACACTGAAGGCAGCGGGAGTCACGCCGTTCACGTTCTCCGACAAGGAGGGCTGGGAGGGCGGCCACATCCTCAGCATCGCCCTCAGCAGTGCCGTGGGCGCCGAAGGCATGCAGGCGCTGTTCTCCGGTGAGAAGTCCTGGGACTCTCCCGAGGTCGTGGACGCGATCGAACTCTTCTTCTCCGACTTCGCCGAGGCGGGCTACCTGCCGAAGTCCCCGAACGCGCTCACCTACGACAACGCCAACGCGCTCTTCTACTCCGGCAAGGCCGCCATGAATCCCACGGGCACCTGGCTCTCCCGCGACATCGAGGACACGGCGAAGTTCGAGGTCGGCTTCTTCCCGTTCCCGGCTCCGGACGGTCCGGGGATCTACTCCGGCGGCCTGGGCGGCGGCACCTTCGTCTCGGCCAGGACCCGCCACCCGGACGCGGCGCTTGAGTTCCTCGACTACCTCCACAGCCGCGAGCATGGTCGCTGGCAGGTCGAGACGTTCAACTCCATTCCCGCCTACCCCGTCGACACCAGCGGCATCAAGGCGGGCCCGCTGTTCGCGCAGATCCTCGACGACACCGCCTCGATCTCCTCCGGCACCGGCGACTTCGGCTACAACATCGACGTGCTCGCCGGCGACGAGTTCAACCAGGCGATGTGGAACGGCCTGCAGTCGGTGCTGACCGGTCAGAAGACCGCCGCTGAGGTCGCCGCCGAACTGGAGGCGGCCTTCACACCGTCGAAGGCCGGACAGTAGGCCTATGCCGCGGACGGGATCCTCGGGTGTCCGCGCCACCCGGCGCGGGCAGGCGCGACTCGGCGTGATCCTGGTCGCACCGGTCCTGGCGATGACCGCCGTGTTCTTCCTGTTTCCACTGGGCAGTGCTGTCTACTTCTCCCTCACCGACTGGAACGGTGCCGATCCGCGCGCGCCCTTCGTCGGTCTGCGCAACTTCGTGACGATGGCCGGTGACGCCGAGGTCCTGCACGCACTCGGCAACAACGCGATCTGGATCGTGGTCGGGACGGCGGCACCGCTGCTGATCGGGCTGCTGCTGGCCGTGATCTTGTGGAGCGGTGTCCGCGCCGTGCTGGCGTACCGGCTGGTGTTCTTCCTGCCGTTCGTCCTCCCCGGAGTCGCCGTCGCGATCGTCTGGGGCTGGATCTACGACCCTGTCAACGGCTGGCTCAACCGGGTGCTCGAGGGCGTCGGGCTGGGCGGCTGGACCCGGGGCTGGCTCGGCGAACCAGGGACCGCTCTCTACGCGGTGCTCGCGGCGGCGATCTGGGCCACGTTCGGGTTCGTCGTCGTGATCTTCCTGGCTGCGTTGCAGAACGTCGACCTCGACCAGGTGGACGCGGCCCGCATCGACGGCGCCAACCCGCTGCAACGGCTCTGGCACGTGATCCTGCCCCAGATCATGCCGGTGTTCCTGATGGTCACCACGATCACCCTGGTCGGCGGGATCAGTGTCTTCGACATCGTGTTCGTCATGACCGGCGGCGGTCCCGGCAATGCCACCAGCGTCCTCGGCACCTACGCCTTCGAAAACGCGTTCCAGCTCAACCGGATCGGCTACGGCACCGCGCTCGCGCTCCTCATCACGGTCCTGTCGGTGCCGTTCGTGATGGCACTCAACCGGCTCCAGCGCCGTCTCTCGCTCACTCAGGAGGGCGGTCGATGAGCGCGCCGGCGAGCACGTCTGTCACCACGTCGGTCGCCAGCGCGGCATCCCGCTCCGGCGGCCGACGCTCTCCCGCCCGTCGGCCCGGGGACACCGTGACAGTCGGCCTGGCCAAGCACGGACTGCTCGCGGTGTTCGCGCTCCTGTGCCTGTTTCCGGTGATCCTCGTCGTCTCGACGGCGCTGAAGTCCGATGCCGATGTCCGCATCGACCCGTTCGGCCTCTTCGGCTCGTTCAGCCTGCAGAACTTCATCCAGGCCTGGACCGTCGGCCGGTTCGGCGACTACCTGTGGAACAGCGTGCTGCTCTCGGTGCCGACGACCCTGGTCGTGGTAGCTCTCTCGACGGCGGCCGGCTACGCGTTCGCCCGCTGTCCGTTCCCCGGGCGCACTCCCGCGTTCTACGCCGTGGTGCTCGGGCTCCTCGTCCCGTTCTTCACGTACATGATCCCGCTGTACTTCCAGCTGCGGGACGTCGGACTACTCGACACCCTCCTCGGCGCCCAACTCGTCCTCGTATCGACCGGACTGTCGTTCGGTGTCTTCTTCATGCGCGCGTTCTTCCTCGACCTGCCGAACGAGCTGGAGCAGGCCGCGCGGGTCGACGGTTGCAGCGAGTGGGCCATCTTCTGGTACGTCATGACGCCGCTGGTCCGGGCGGGTGCCGGCGCCCTCGGTGTCTTCACGTTTCTGCAGAACTGGAACAACTTCCTGGTGCCGCTGCTGTATCTACCGAGTGGCCGCTACACGCCGCTGACCGCCGGGCTGTACGTGTTCGCCAGCGGCCGCACCCTCGACGTCGGTCCACTCGCGGCAGGCACGCTGCTCACCATCGTTCCGGTCATCGTGATCTTCGTGGCCGCCCAGAGGCACGTGATCCGCGGGTTCATCGCGGGCTCGGTCAAGGGGTGACCGGCTCGAGGACCACCGCCGAGAGGAGCCACCAGACCATGGGCAAGGTCGTTCGCTTCGCCGCACCCCGGACCGCCTGTGTCGTCGACGAGCCGGAGCCGGTGCTCGAGCCACACGAGGTGAGGCTGGAGACCCTCTACACCGGCATCTCCGCGGGCACCGAGCTCACGGCCTACCAGGGCTCCAACCCCTACCTGTCGAAGCAGTGGGACGGCGACCGACGCCTGTTCGTACCCGGTGCCAAGACCTTCGACTTCCCGGTGGACGGGTGGGGCTATGAGGAGGTCGGGCGAGTCGTCGAGGTCGGCGCCGAGGTCTCGACGGTCTCGCCAGGTCAGGTGGTCTGGGGTACGTGGGGGCACCGCACGAGGTGTGTGAAGACGGAGGAGTACGCCGCGCGACGCATCCTGCCGGCCCAGTCCGCGGACGGCAGCGACGTCGACCCGCTGCTCGGCATCTTCTCCCAGATCGGCGCCATCGCGCTGAACGTCGTCCTCGACGCCGACATCCATGTCGGCGAGACGGTCGCCGTGTTCGGTCTGGGCGTCCCCGGCCAGATCGCCGCCCAGCTGGCTCGCCTCAACGGCGCGCGGGTGATCGCGGTGGACGCGATGCCCCACCGGCTGGAGCTGGCCCGCACCCTGGGTGCCGAGGAGACCCTGGAGGCGACCGGGGGCGGCGTCGCCGAGCAGATCCGAACGTTGACCGACGGCCGCGGCGCCGACGTGTCGCTGGAGGTCAGCGGACACTACCGGGCGCTGCACGAGGCCATCCGGGCGACCGCGTACTCGGCCCGGGTCGTTGCCGCTGGGTTCTTCCAGGGGGAAGGCGCCGGACTGTCCCTGGGCGAGGAGTTCCACCACAACCGCGTACAGGTGGTGTGTTCGCAGATCTCCGGAGTGGCGCCGGCCCTGTCCTACCGGTGGGACAGCTACCGTCTTGCGCGGACAGCGGTCGACCTGGCGGTGTCCGGACGGTTGCAGCTCGCACCCCTGGTGAGCCACGTCCTCCCGTTCGAGGAGGCACCGGCAGCCTTCGACCTGCTCGACCGTACGCCCGACCAGGCATTGCAGGTCGTCCTCGACGCCCGGCAGGCCGGTTCGCAGAAGGACGGTTCGCAGAAGGAGGAGTCGTGACCATCCAGCTCGCCGCCCAGGAACACATGCTCGAAGGCACGGACCTCACGGAGAAGTTCCGCTTCGCCCAGTCCGTCGGGTTCGACGGGATCGAACTCCGTGGCGCCGGCGACGGAATCTTCGGCAGCCGCGTCGAGGAGGTACGCATCGCGCGAGCGGCCGGCGTGGTCATCCCCACCGTCTGCGTGATGATGGATCACTTCATCGGCGACTTCGACGCCGGTCGACGCAAGGACGCGCGGGAGCAGATGAAGATCCTGCTCTCGGTGATCGTCGAGGCCGGTGGCTTCGGCGCCGTGACACCTGCGTCGTACGGCATGTTCTCCCGCCGGCTCCCACCGTTCCAGCCGCCGCGTTCGGCCGCCGACGACCGGGCGGTCCTGCTGGAGGAGCTCACCGCGCTCGGCGAGCACGCCCGCGACGCCGGCGCCGTGGTACTGCTCGAACCGCTCAACCGGTACGAGGACCACATGGTCAACACACTGGCCGCCGCGACCGACCTCGTGAGCGAGGTCGACCTGCCAAGCGTCGCGGTGATCGGGGACTTCTTCCACATGAGCATCGAGGAGCGGGATCCCGCTCAGGCGCTTCGAGACTGTGCCGTCCACCTGCGGCATCTCCAACTGGGCGACACCAACCGGCTCGAACCCGGGGCCGGGCATTTCGACTGGAGGTCGTCGCTCGAGGCACTCGCCGATATCGGCTACGACGGATGGATGGCGATGGAATGCGGACTGTCCGGACCACCTGCCGACGTACTCCCTAAGGTTTCTGCCTTACTGAAAGGCTGACGCCGAACACGTCTTTGCCAACTCGGCAGAGCGTCCGCTTCCCCGGCGGTGCCGGCATATCCGGCCTAGCATGTGGCGCGTGGGCCTCTCTGCATTGTCGCGCCTGCCGCGCAGCATGCCCACGGGACGTCGCCGCGCCACCATTGTCGTCGTGGCACTCGACATTCTTGTGTCGTGCACACTGCTGGTCGCGTGCACCGCCGCACCGCCAGACAATCGGCCCTCGTCGACTCCGACCGTACGACCTACATATTCCAGTGGCGACGACATGGTGTCGGTCACGACGTTGGTCAAACACCTCGACGTCCCTTGGGGCGTGACGTTTCTGCCGGACGGGAGCGCACTCGTCACCGAGCGCCAGACGTTGCGCATCCTCAAAATCGGCCCGGGAAAGCAGGCCGACGGTCAGCTGACGGTGACGCCGGTCGCGACCATCAAAGAGGCCTACTCCAACAACGAGGGCGGGCTCCTGGGAATTGCCGCCTCGCCCAGATTTGCCCAGGACAACACCGTTTATCTTTACTACACCACACGAAGCGACAATCGCATTGCCAAACTCAAGCTCGGCGGCCGGCCGAAACCAATTCTCACCGGCATTCCACATGCCGGCGTCCATGACGGCGGACGACTCATGTTCGGCCCCGACGGATATCTCTACGCCGCGACCGGCGACGCTTCACGCGCTGGCCATTCACAATATGTCAGCGACCTCGGCGGAAAGATCCTGCGAATGACCACCGCGGGCAAACCCGCACCCGGCAATCCGTTCCCCAACTCGCTGGTCTGGTCGTACGGCCACCGCAACCCAGAAGGCATGGCCTGGGACGAGCACGGACAGATGTACGTCTCGGAGATCGGCGAGGCGTTGTGGGACGAGCTCAACCGCGTCGTCCCCGGCAAGAACTACGGATGGCCGAAGGTCGAAGGCATGGGCACCAAGTCCGGCATCGTCAACCCGCTGGCGGCGTGGCATCCCGAAAGCGGCGTCACCAGCGGGGTGGCGATCGTCGACCGAACGGCCATCGTCACCTGCCTGCGCAGCCAGCGCATCTACCTCGTCGAGCTGGACGGTCTCAGCCAGATCAGGATCGGGGGCACCCAGTTCGAGGAGTCCGGCGACATGAGGTGGCGCCCGGACGCCGGTGTCGTCAAGCGGCCGATGCAGGCCCTGGTCGGCCAGTACGGCCGTCTCCGCACCGCGATCCGGGCCCCCGACGGCAGCGTCTGGTTGACCACGTCCAACCGCGACGGCCGCAACAATCCCGTCCTCGAGGACGACCGCATCCTCAGGCTCACGTTGCGTACGAGCGGCAAGCCGGGGGCCAACCCCGGAAACCGTTGACGGGGGTCCTGATCGCTGTGCGTGGCCCGAAGGCCCTGCTCAGTCGCCCTCGGCGGGGCTGTGCTCGCGCAGCCAGGTTCGCAGCGGCACGTCGTCGTCGGTCGGCGAGTAGTGCCCGTTGGCGTTGACGCTGTGTCCGAGAAGCTGCCGGCGGATGGGGTCGCTGGTCGGCCACAGGTCCTGGACGGTCATGTCGTCCTTGGTCCGGATCCAGCGGTAGCCGTAGCCGTAGAAGAGCACCTTGCGGGTGACGTCGGACCAGTTCGGGCTGGCGGCGTGCCACATGCGGCGGTCGAAGAACACGGCGGTGCCAGGCTTGGCGAGCACCGGTATCGCGCCCTCGGGCTGCCCCTGCCCGTCGTCGGACCGGTCGATGCGATCGCGACGGTGGGCGCCCGGCACGATCCAGAAGTTGCCGCGTCCCTCCACGCTGGTGTCCGACAGGAAGTAGGCCACCTTGAGCGAGAGCCTCGGCCGCGGGGTTTCCTCCATGTCGAAGTTGACCCGCCCGGAGTCCTGGTGCCACCCGAAGGTGGCGTCGTCACGTTCACGGCCTGACGGCGGCGTCACGATCAGGTGTGCGTGGTAGAGGTAGATGTTCCAGCCGAGCAGGCCCCACACCTTCGGCAGAACCCGGTCGTAGTCGACGAGGTCGGCGAACACCTTGTCCTGTGGAATGAAGTTGGGATAGAACATCGCCTTGTCGGCCGGCTTACCCGCGGCCAGATGCTCCGCGTGCAGGCGATCCGCGGCTGCTTCGAGCTCCTCGACCTGCGACGGCGACAACGCGTCCTCGATCTGCAGGTAGCCCGTCTCGTCGAAGGTCTTCCGCTCGATGTCGGTGAGTCGATGCTTCAAAGCCGAGGAATCCATGAACACCTTCTCCTTCGTACGGAGCCGGACGGGTCTAGTCGCCGTTGACTACGTACCCACACCATACCTGTGCAGCTCCGGATCGCGCGCTGGCCGATCTTTGGAATCCCTGTCTGCACAGGGATTTCCCCATGGCGTGCGTCCGGTTTCGGTCGCCAGCTGGCTTCCCGGCCGGGGTCAGCCGAGCTGGGAGCGCAGTTTTCGGGCGTACGGCAGCCGACGATCGGCGGGCACGAACTCCGGGTACGCCATGGTCCGGTAGAGGTCGTCGCCGTGATACCTCGGGAACACGTGCACGTGGTAGTGCCAGGCGTCCTGGTAGCCCGCGGGCTCGTTGTGCTGCCGGGTCGAGATGCCGTCACAGCCGTACGCCGTCCGGATGGCGATCGCGATCTCACGGGCCACGTCGTGGACGGCGTGCCCGTAGACCGCTGGCAGGTCGTAGAGGTTCTCGTGGTGGGCGTTCGGCACAACGAGGACGTGACCGTGGTTGTTCGGCCACCAGCGCGGTGAGATGAACGCCGTCGCGGACTCGGTACGGCGAACGACATCCTGGCGCATGTTGTAGGGCGACTCCTCGCCAGCCACTATGCGGCAGAACGGACACACATAGTCATCGGGCTGATGGTTGAACACACCCACTCCGTTCCTCGGTCGTCGACGTCAGCGGCGCCGCCAGCGCCTCCAGAGTTCGTGCAGGACAATGCTGGAAGGTCCGTCGCGGCGCGGGCAGCCGGCGGTCGTCCGGGCCCGCCCAGATGGAGCGTCCGTGGCGTCCAAGTGATCGGGGTTCATCATCTCCAGACCACCCGGCATGCGGCTACCGGCGACGATGCTCAGACTGGGCATCGTGACGGTGGTCGTCGTCGCGGTCGCCCTCGTGACGCCGGCTCTGGTCGTGCCCTCCGACCAGCCTGCGCGCTTTCCCGAGACCGGTGACACCTCCGGTACGTCGCTCCGGCACGACGCCGACCGGAAGCGTCGCGCCGCTCAGATAACGTCGACGTTCGAGAATGCGACGACCGAGCTCCAGTACGCGTACGCCGAGAACATCGGCGACGGGCGGGGCATCACCGCCGGCCGCGCCGGCTTCACGTCCGGGACGTCCGACCTCCTCCTCGTCGTCAGCCGGTACACGAAGCTCCGGCCGGACAATCCGCTGGCCCGCTACCTCCCGGCCCTGCGTGAGGTGGATGGTACGGGCTCGGTCGAAGGGCTCGACGGGTTCGCCGTGGCCTGGGCCCGTGCCGCCGACGACCCCGTCCAGCGCCGTGTACAGGACGACCTGGTCGACGAGCTGTACTTCGACCCGGCGATGGCGATGGCGGCCGAGACCGGCGTCAGGACGCCTCTCGGGCAGGCGATCATCTGGGACACGATGATCCAGCACGGCTCCGGCGGCGACAACGGCACGACCGCGATCATCGAGGAGACCCGATCGGCGATCGGCAGCGCGGCGGGCAAGGAGTCCCGTTGGCTCGACACATTCCTCGACGTCCGCCTCGACCATCTCCGGGCGATGTACGCCGACCCGGCCGACGACGACTGGTCCTCGACCTCACGCATCGACGCCCTTCGGTCACTCCTGGATGGACGCCGGCTGAACCTCGACCTACCGCTGACCTGGGAGGTCTACGGCACAACCTTCCGGCTGGACTGAGACCGGCGCCCGGCCCAGCGGCTACAGGTGCCCCTCGACGAAGCGGGTCAGGGCCGCGAGGTAGGCCTCCTGCCGGTCGCGGCGTACGGAATGTCCGGCTCCGCCGATGCGTACGACCTCGAACTCACCGCCCGCGGCCCGCGCGCACTCCGCCGCCATCTCTGCCGTGATCAACGAGCCCGCGTCGGTGTCACCGTGGACCAGCAGCACCGGGCAACGAACTTTCCCGAGTACCTCCGGCAGCGGCTCCATTTCCTCCCTGGGCAGGTCGAACAGGTGCATGTCAACCTGGTCCTTCGACACCGCCCACGGCTCGTGCTCCGCCGCCGGCCAGCCGGGATTGTCGGCGCGGGACCGGGTGATCCGCGCGGCCAGGTCGAGTTCTTGTACAGCCGGAAGCCAGTCCAGGAAGGGTTCTGCCGGTGGCTGGGTATCGCGACCGCCGACCCTTGCTCCCCTCGCCGGCCGGCCAGGGCGTGGGCCGGGCGGCGGGTCTTCCAGGATCACGGCCCGGACGAGGTGGTTGCCGGTCGCGGCGAGGGTGGCGGCCGTGCGAGCGCCCATCGAGTGACCGACCACGATCAACCCACCCGGGCGTACGGTCTCGGCCAACGACTCCAGCACCATGGCAGCGTCCGCGGCGTGTGCGGTCGCACCGAACGGCTCCTCCGGCAGCCCTGACAGCCCGTGCCCTCGAGCGTCCAGGGCGAGCAGCCCCCAGCGCCCACCCAGTGCGGGGACCAGCGGGCTCCAGCACGCCCCCGAGTCGGTGAACCCGTGCAGGAAGCAGATGTCGATCTGCGGCCCACCGGCCATCGCCCACGCCACGTGGGACGCCCGGCCGGTGCGGTCGGAGACTCCAGAGATTTCGTCGCCAGCGCTCACCGTCGCGACGGTAGCCAATACTCCGGCCCAGCGAAAAGCGCACCGGCCACGACTGGTCACCCGCTCGAGCCGCTAGGTGTGCGGCACAAGAATGGCTCGGCCGGGCGCCGGTCAGTGAGGGCACCCGGGGTCCTCACCCGCGATGCTTCGACACTCCGTCGACGCGTGCTGTCCTGCGGTTATATTGCTGGCACGCCACGAGGCAGACCGCAAAGGTGATCCACGATGCGAGACATCCTGTCCGAAATTCTGCAGTGGTGGAGTACGGGCGAGACCTTTGCCGTGGCCACCGTGGTCAACACGTTCGGAAGTGCACCACGCCAACCCGGCGCCGCCATGGCGGTTTCGCAGTCCGGTGAGGTCGTCGGCAGCGTGTCCGGCGGATGCGTCGAGGCCGCCGTCTTCGAGCTGGGCCGCCAGGTGATGGACTCCGGCCAGCCCGTCCTGCACACATATGGCATCAGTGACGACGACGCGTTCGATGCCGGTCTCACCTGCGGTGGCACACTCCAGGTCTTCGTGCAGGCCATGAATCGAGAACTGTTCCCCGAGTTGGCCGATGTCGCCGCTTCCATCGCCGCCGACCAACCGGTCGCCGTCACGACCACCATCGACGGGTCCGGATCAACCGGAGCACGGCGCGTCGTCTGGCCGGACCGGTCCGCCGGATCCCTCGGCACCGACGAACTCGACAGCGCCGTCGACGACGAGGCGCGGGAGATCCTGTCCCAGGGCGCGACCGGTGAGCGTACGTTCGGTCGTCGGGGAGAACGCCACCAGGCAGACATCACGGTCTTCGTGCACGCACTGACCTCGGCACCGCGGATGCTCGTCTTCGGCGCGATCGACTTCGCCGGTGCCCTGACCCGCTTGGGCAAGTTCCTCGGCTACCGGGTCACCATCTGCGACGCTCGTGCCACTTTCGCCACGTCGAAACGGTTTCCGTACGCCGACGACGTGGTGGTCGACTGGCCGCACCGCTACCTGGAGGGGCAGGACCTGGACCAGCGCACCGCGATTTGTGTGCTCACCCATGACCCGAAGTTCGACATCCCGTTGCTGACAGTGGCATTGCGCTCCCCCGCGGGTTACATCGGCGCACTCGGCAGCCGCCGCACGCATGACGACAGAATGAAACTCCTGCGCGAACAGGGGTTGTCGGATCCGGAGCTCGCCCGGCTGCGCTCGCCCATCGGGCTCGACATCGGTGGCCACACACCGCAGGAGACGGCCGTTTCCATCGTGGCCGAACTCATCCAGCTCCGCCGCGGAGGCACCGGCCGACCGTTGACGACAACCAACGGCCCCATCCACGGCGCCCACCAAGGGAATGCAGCCGCCTGGTGAGATTCCCGTCCGAATGAGGGTTGTTCAAGTATCCGGCCTGCGGCTTTGCCAACGGCCGTCCGCGGGTACCTCCCCGGGCAAGGTCGGCCACGACCACGCGGGGAGATCAGATGGACCGGAGCGGTGCGACCTGGACAGGCCCCCCGCGGAGATCTCTTGCCCGTGTCCTGGCGACGACCGCCCTCGGTACGGTCGTACCTGGTGCGGGCCTGGTCGTGGCCGGTCGGCGCAAGGCCGGCGTGGCGGTCCTGTGCACCTTCGCCCTGCTGGTCGGCGCCTGCGTGTATATCGTCGTCGCCAGTCCGCGCACCCTTCTGCACTGGTCCGTGCAGCCCGCTGCGCTGCTGCTGATCGGCATCGCGCTGCCCACTATCGGTGGCCTGTGGGCACTTACCGTCGTGGCCACCTACCGTTCGGTGCGTACGACACCGGTATCCCTCGGCCAACGCGTGGTCGGCTCGGTCACGGTCTTCCTGCTGGTGGCCGCGGTTGCCTTCCCACACGTAATGGCCGGGCGGTACGCGCTGGTTCAGCGGAGTGTCATCGAGGACGTCTTCGCCGCCCCGCCAGTCCCGTCGCCGTCGGCCGCACCGTCCATCGCCGACCACGCACCACGTGGCAGCCGGGTGCCCGCCACATCGTCCACCCCGGCGCCAACTCCGACCCCGACTCCGACTCCTCGCACCGAGCCGACCAAGGAGCCAGGAGATCCCTGGGCTGGCCGCACCCGGGTCAACATCCTGCTACTGGGTGGCGACGGTGGACCTGACCGAGTCGGCGTCCGTACCGACACCGTGATCGTGGCCAGCGTCAACACCCGTACCGGCGACATGGTGCTGCTCAGTCTCCCGCGCAACCTCCAGCGGATCCCGTTCCAACCCGGGTCCGTGCTCGCCAAGGCGTACCCCGGAGGCATATATGCCGGACCGGGCGACAAGCTGGAGTGGATGCTCACCGCGATCTATCACAACGTCCCGATCCAGCATCCCGGGCTCATCCGCGGTCCGCACCCGGGCGCGGAGGCGACCAAGCTCGCAGTGGCAGGTGCCCTGCGGATGAGAATCGACTACTACGCACTGGTCAACCTGAAGGGCTTCGTACGCCTGATCGACGCCCTCGGCGGGATCACCGTCAATGTCAACGGACGGGTAGCGATCGGCGGGGAGGAAGCCGCGGGACTGCGGCCGCACAGTTGGATCAGGCGGGGGCCTCACCAGCAGCTCGACGGGTTCAAGGCATTGTGGTTTGCCCGCGGGCGTTACGGCGCGAGCGACTGGGACCGGATGGAGCGGCAGCGCTGCGTCATCAAGGCGATCGTCGACCAGGCGAGCCCGCTGCGGGTTCTTTCGAGGTACGAGTCACTGGTCAAGAGCTCCAGGGACCTCCTCACCACCGACGTCCCCACCGACATGCTGCCGGCGTTCGTCGACCTGGCCCTGAAGGCCAAGGACGCCGACATCAGCGCCGTCACGTTCACCAACGACATCATCCACCCGGCCAACCCCGATTACGCGCACATCCGGGCGCTGGCCCGTAACGCCTTGCGCGCCAACGGGAACGCCACGCAGCCCGACGTCGACTCCCTCGCGAAGGCGTGCGCCTACCACTGACGGACGTCGCGCCGGGGAACGACATCGACCCGGCCGACCCTCAGTCCGCCGAGGCGTCCGTCTGGATGCGTAGCGGCGGTCCGGCGAGATCGACCTTCGGCAGCCACGACACCGGCACCCGCGCCGACCGGGTCGGCACGAACCGCGCAGTCCGGCCCGACCACAGCACCCGCCCACCCTGGCTGACCGTGATCCGAGGGAGGCGAGCGAACACCCGCGGACGTACGACGAGTCGGCCTCGCGCCGGAACGTCCGACGTGGACCGTACGGCCTGCGGCCACACCCAGCTCAGGGCGTCGTCGCACTCGATCGGCACCCCTGCGGCGACATTCAGCGCGCTCCGGTCCCGCAGCCACCGCGCCACGCGGGAACCCACATGCCGGGCGTTCAGGGCCGCGACGTCAGCCGTCTCGACCGGGTGGCAGAGGTTGCCGGTGGCGAACACCCCCTCGGCACTGGTCATCCCGCCGGCATCGACCACCGGGCCGAGCGTCGCGCGGTCCAACTGAAGTCCGTGCGCGCGGACGAGTTCGTGGTCGGGGATCCAGTCACCGGTGAACACCACCGTGTCGCATGCCACGTGCCACCGGTGCCCGTCATCAATTCGCTCGAGGACGACCTCCCTGACCCGGGGACGGCCGCGAACCTCCACCACTCGGGTGCCCGCGATGACGGGCGCGTCGAAGAGCACCCGTGCCCCCCACCTGAACGCGGCGTAGCTCTGGTGCCGAGGAAGCTCTGTGACCAGGCCGACCACGCGAACGCCGGCGTGGCGGAGGGTCGTCACGGCGGAGAAGCTGACGTGCTCCGCTCCGACGACGACGGCGACCTGCCCGACCGATTGGTGGTGGAGGTAGACCGCCTGCTGGAGCTGACCGGTCGTGTAGACGCCCTCGCCGCGGTCACCCGGGATCCATCGCGCCGAGCGCGGGCGTTCCCGGGCTCCGGTCGCGAGGACCACGGCCGAGGCGTACGTGGTCTCCAGGCCGGCAGGTGAGGTCACCTCCAGACCACCGTCGGCCGACCAACCGGTGACCATGCTGCCCGTACGGACGCGCACTCCCACCGCGTTCGCTCGCGCCGTCCAGCGCTCCGCGTACGCCGGTCCGGAAAGGATCCGGCCGAGGTCGCGGATGCCGAAGCCAAGGTGCGCGCAGTGCCGGGGAACGCCGCCGGCGCGAGCTTCCCGGTCGACGACCTCCACCCGCTCGACCCCGGCCTGGCGGATGGCCGTCGCCGCGGCGAGACCTGCCGGCCCTCCCCCGACAACCACGACGTCGACGTCGTGCCTGGACCGACCGTCACTAGCCCGACTGGCACTGGCCCGACCAAGGGAAGCGTCCGCCGCACCCGGCACCGGGTCGCCACCCTCCCGGGTACTCATTCCGTCACCCCGGCCGTATGAGCGCCAGCGCCACCGGTTCGGCCGTCGAGCAGGCTGCGGACTGCCGCGCCACAGAAGAAGCCCTGACACCTGCCCATGCCGGCACGAGTTCTGCGCCGCAGTGCCCCCGTGGTCATCGGCGCGATGTCGCTCGCCAGCGCATCTCGTATCTCCCCCCGGCTCACCCGCTCGCAGAAGCACACGATCTCGCCGTACGCGGGGTCCGTTCGGATCAGCGCGGCGTCGGCATGGGGCCGCAGCGACACTTCGCCGATCGGGGGCATCGCCGGCGGCAGCGCATCGTCCCGTCCCTCGTGCGGGGCGAGCTCCAGCTGTCCGGCCATCGTGACCGCGACCCGTTCGGCGATCGCCATCGACGAGGTGAGACCCGTGGACCTGATCCCGCCGATGCAGACATAACGCTGCTCCGGGTGGAGCGAGATCTGATAGTCACTGTGCTCGGTAGCCGCCCGCATCCCGGCGTAGATCGTCGTGACCTCCTCCGCCAGGAGAGCAGGCAGGATGCGGGCACCCTTCTCCCGCAGGAGCGCGAGCCCGTGTTCGGTGGACTCGGTTGCCGCCGGATCGTCGACCTCCTCGGCGGTCGGCCCGAGCAGGACGTTGCCGTAGATGGTGGGCGCGACCAGGACGCCCTTGCCCATCCGGGTGGGTACCGGGAGCAGGATGTGGTGGACCAGAGACCTCGCGAGCTTGTCGAAGACGACGAGCTCGCCTCGCCGTGGGCGCACCGTGAAGCCTGCGTGGCCGAACATCCGGTGCACGGCGTCGCTGCGGAGCCCCGCGGCATTGACCACGTGGCGGCTGCGCACGTCGCCTCGGCCGGTGGTCAGGACCCAGAAGTCCGCGGCCATCTCGGCGTTCGTCACCTCGGCTTCGAGCAGCAGGTGCGCGCCACGGCGAACGGCCTCGGTGGCGAACGCGAGCGTCGTCGTCCACGGACAGATGACGGACTCGTCCGGCACCTGCAGACCACCGAGTGCCCCAGGCCCCAGGTGCGGTTCGAGCCGCCGCACCTCCTCGACGCCGACATGGCGGGTCCGGTCGTATCCGTTGCGGGCCGCCTGCTCGGCCAGCGAAGGCAACGCCGCCGCCTGCTCCTCGTCCCACGCGACGAGTAGGGCCCCGGTGGCTTCGACCGGTATGCCGGCGCGTCCTGCGTACCTGCTGAGAAGGGCCTGCCCCCGCGCGACGAGCGCGGACTCGAGGCTGCCGGGCTTTGCGTCGAAACCCGTGTGCAGGATCGCCGTGTTGGCCTTGCTCGTCGCGTCACCGACGTCGGATCCCGCGTCCAGCAGCGCGACCCGGGCACCGCGGAGGGTGAGCTCGCGGGCGACGGCGCAACCGACGACGCCAGCGCCGATCACCGCGACATCGAACTCGCCACCGACTGCGCCGCCGGACCTCACGATCCACTCCACTGCCGGGTCAGGTCGAGGGCGCTGCGCCACGAGGCGATCTGCTCGGCGGCCCACTCCGCGGATCGTGCCGGCTCCACCACCCGGGCCGCCGCGCGGGGGATCGACTGTCCGGTGGTGGCCCGCAGCGCCAGGTCTGCCGCACCGAGCGCCGTCGCATGAGGTGTACGACTCACCTCCACCGGCGCCTGCAGGAGATCGGCCTGCACCTGCATGAGCACGCTCGACCGGGTCAGACCGCCGTCGACCCGGAGCGCCCGACGGGACGACGTGCCGCCCAGGTCGGCGTCGACCGCCTCGACCAGATCGACCACCTGAGCGGCGATGCCGGTGCACACCGCCCGGATCAGATGCGCCCGGGACGCGGCCAGCTTGAGTCCGAGGAAGGCGCCGGCCGCACCCGGCTGCCAGTGGGGAGCGGCCAAGCCGGCGAGCGACGGTACGAAGACGACCCCGGCGCTGTCGGTCACCGTGGCGCCGATCGCGTCGAGGTCCTCGGGCCCGCGCAGCAGACCGATCTCCTCCAGCCACGTCACCGCCTGGCCGACGGTGTAGACCTGCCCGTCGAGGCACCACCGACGTTCGTCGCTGAGCGACCACGCGAAGGAGGTGGTCAGTCCCCCGGCACTGCGTACCGGTTCGGCCCCGGCGTTGGCGAGCAGGAAGGCACCGGTCCCGTAGGTGCACTTGGCGTCCCCCGACTCACGACATGCCTGCCCCCACAGGGCTGCCTGCTGGTCGACGACGATGCCTGCGACCGGCACCGGTGCGCCGAAAGCGGCGGTCGTCCCGACCACCTCGTCGTTGCGGGCCAGCCTCGGCCGGGCCTCCTGCAGCCCGAACAGATCCCAGGCTTCGTCGGACCACGTACCTGAGGACAGGTCGAGCAGGAGGCTGCGCGAGGCGGTCGTCACGTCCGTGACGAACTCACCGGTCAGGGTCTGCAACAGCCAGGTGTCCGTCGTCGTGACGACGCCGCCCGGGCCGTTCCGGTCCCGGAGCCAGCGCATCTTCGGACCTGAGAAGTACGGATCGAGCGGGAGCCCGGTGATCTCCGTGAGTCGTTCCCCGTGCCCACGCATCCGCTCGCAGATCGTGCTCGCGCGACGGTCCTGCCACACGACGGCGGCCGATGTCGGTCTACCGGTGTCAGGATCCCAACAGAGAACAGTCTCGCCCTGGTTGGCGAGAGCGACGACGTCCACGCGTCCACCGGCGGCACGCACCGCCTCTCGACCGGAGTCGACCACCGAGGACAGCAGGGACCAGGGATCCACCTCGACCGCACCCTGCTGTGGCATGGTGACGGGAACCGGACGACTGGCCTCGGCGAGGATCTCGCCCTCCGCGTCGACCACCAACGCCTTTGTGGACGAGGTGCCCTGGTCGATGGCGAGGACGACGCCACTCATGTCGCACCTGCTTCACTTCGCTGGATGGCCATGACATGATACGACTGATGTTTGTTCGTTCAATCTTTGCTCGTTTGATCTTGTCGTAGTGGCCGGGGGTGGGACCGATGACTGGTGTCCGCACTCGACCCCTGCTATCCGACGTTGTGCGCGCAGAGCTGCGTCGGGCGATCATCGACGGCGAGTTTCCCCTTGGCGCGAAGCTCCCCAACGAAGAGCAGCTGCGGGAACGCTTCTCCGTCAGCCGCATCACGTTGCGCGAGGCCGTCCGCGCCCTGATCGAGGACGGCTACGTCGTACGCCGGCAGGGATCCGGAACGTTCGTGACGCACCGGCCCGCACTGCGCAACTCACTCGACACCAACTTCAGCTACACCGAATACCTCGAGAGTGCAGGGATCCGAGCGGGCAAGCAGGTCCTCGGTGCCCGGGTGTTGCCCGCCGACGCCGAGACCGCGGAGGCCCTGGGAGTCGACCTCGGCACCGATCTCGTCGAGATCCGGCGCGTACGCACGGCCGACGATCGTCCGGCGATCTACTCCGTCGACTACCTTCCGGCCGACATCATCAAGCTCTCCCGCGACCGGAAGTCGTTCACCGGTTCGATGTACCGGCTGCTGGCCCGGCGCGGCCACGCCGTCGATCATGGCGACGCCATCGTCGCGCCGGCGGTTGCCGACCGTACGCTGGCCCAGATCCTCAAGGTGGGCAAGGGAACGCTCCTCCATCACCTGAAGCAGATCGACGTCGACGGCCAAGGCCGGCCAGTGATGCTCTCCCTCGAGTGGCACGTCCCGTCCGTCATCGAGCTCCGGGTATATCGGCGCGGCCCCGGTCCGCTCGACGAGGCCACCAGTTAAGTCCCTGAGGCGGCATCCGCCCTCCGGACCTCTCCTGGTCCTGCGTGCCCGATCACGTGCTGGACGGTCTCTTCCGTGTCGTAGTAGGGTTCGTCAAACATATGATGACTAATGAATCTCTGGCGTGCGTGATCGGTTGTGACATCGGTACGCAGAGCACCAAGGGCGTCCTCCTCGCCGAGACTGGCGAGCTGGTGGCGACCTCGGCTGCCCGGTACGGAGTCGACTTCCCGGCGCCGCGATGGGCGCAGCAGGATGCCCGGGAGTGGACCGACGCCGTGGTCGAGGTCATCGCGAGTCTCGCCGGAAGGGCGCCCGGCCCCGTGACACACATCGGAGTCTCCGCTCAGGTAGATGGAGTTGTCGCGACCGATGCGGATCTCAACCCGCTCCATCCGGCCCTGATCTGGATGGACCGGCGGGCGGTCGCCGAGACCGACCGGGCGGCCGAGCGGGTCGGGGTGGACGACATCTACGCGATCACCGGACTCAACTCGGACGCCTGCCATGCCGCGCCGAAGATGCGTTGGCTGCTCGACCGACTCGACGAACGCCCCGGCCATCTCGTGCCGCCGGCGACAATGGTCACCGCCTGGATGACGGGTCAGCCCGCGCAGGACCATGCCAACGCGTCGTCCTCGATGCTCTACGACGTGACCGACCGCACCTGGTCGACCCGCATGCTCGACGCGTACGAGATCGATCCCGGGCTGCTCCCTCCGATCGTCGACGCCACGGCCGAGATCGGCCTGCTGCGCAAGAATGTCGCCGAGCGGCTCGGACTCGACTCCCCCTGCCATGTCGTTGCCGGGACGGGTGACGATCACGCCGGAGCCGTCGGCGCCGCCGCCGTACGTCCCGGCGTCGTGGTCGACATCACCGGGACTGCCGAACCCATCGGCACCACGGCCGCGCTGCCCGTCTTCGACCCGCAGCGGATGGTCGAGGCGCACGCACACGCCGTACCCGATGTCTCGTTCATCGAGAACGGCGGTTTCGTCTCCGGCGGGAGCATCCTGTGGATCGCACAGCTGCTCGGCCTGACCCAGCAGGAGGTGCTCGACCGCGCGGCCAACGCACCCGCGGGCGCACGGGGCCTGGTGTTCGTTCCCGCTCTGGCCGGCTCGATGACGCCACGGTGGAACGCCCACGCCACGGGTTCCTTCACCGGGCTGACCATGGAACACGGTGCGGACGAGCTCTGCCGGGCGGTCCTCGAGGGCTGCGTCTTCGCCGCCAGGGACGTGATCGACCAACTCGCCTCGCTGGGCCTGCCTGGCGACGAGCTCAGGGTCACCGGCGGGGGTGCGAGAAGCGACGTCTGGCTCCAGGTGAAGGCCGACGTCACCGGAAGGCCCGTGCGTCCGGTGCCCGGCGACGCGAGTGCGACCGGCGCGGCGTGCCTTGCCGCCGTTGCCGCCGGCTGGTTCGCAGACGTGGCCACCGCCGCGGAGTCCCTGGTGGCGACGACTGCGCCCCTGATCCAGCCGGACCCCTCGACCGCCTCGGTCTACGAATGGGGATACCGGCGCTATCGCCAGGCCTATGACGCCCTCGAACCCACCTTCGCACTGTCATGACCGTCGACCTCGCCGCTGAGCTGGCGGCCGTCCACCAGGTGGCGGACACCCGCGGAAACGGGACGCAGATCGGACTCGAGTCCGTCCTGCTCGGTCCCTCCGCTCTCGACTCCCTGACCAGCCAGGTCACCCGGGTGGCCACCTCGGACTGCATCGTGATGCTCGAGGACGCCACGTCGATGCGGCTCGGACCGCAGGAACTCAAGCCGCTGGTGGCAAGCGCGCTCGGCGCCGTCGGCACCGTTCGGCGCACCGTGCTGGGACCGCCTGACGGCGCAGTCCGTGCCGATGCGGCCACCATCGCCACCGCGGCTGCTGCGGCCGCCGGGGCTGGCTGCGTCGTCACGGTCGGATCCGGCACGGTCACCGACATCGGCAAGGAAGCCGCCCGGTTGAGCGGCTCGCCCCTCGTCGCCGTGCAGACCGCGGCGTCGGTCAACGGATATGCGGACGGTCTTGCGGTCATCCTCCGCGACGGGGTCAAACGCACCGTGCCCTCGATCTGGCCGTCCGCGCTCATCATCGACACCCGCGTACTCACCGATGCTCCTCCCGCGCTCACCCGCTCGGGGTTCGCGGAGATGATGGCCATGTTCACCGCACCCGCCGACTGGCGGTTGGCCGGGGCGCTGGGCCACGACGGTCAGTTCGACCGGGCGGTGGTGGACCTGTTCCGTTCCCAGGGCGAACAACTGCTTGGCTCCGCGGCATCCCTGCGGGCTGGCGACAAGGACTCCGTAGCCCTGCTCGCCGCGCTGCTCACGACGTCCGGCATGGCGATGGGCGCCGCCGGCGGGACCGCGCCGATGTCGGGGATGGAACATCTGATCAGCCACCTCGTCGACATGTCCGCCCACACGGACAACGGCAGTGTCGGGCTGCACGGTGCCCAGGTGGGCGTGGCCAGCCTCGTCGCCGCCTGCCTGTGGGAGCGTCTCCTCACCCACCTCGATCCGCGCGACATCGAACGCGAGGGCCCGGAGCCGGACGAGATGCGACACAGCGTGGAGACCGCGTTCGCCGGTCTCGATCCGACGGGAGCGATGGCCGCCGAGTGCTGGTCCGACTGCGAACGCAAGCTCGCCACCTGGCGTCAGGGTGCCGAACACCGTGCCAACGTCGCTGCCTCGTGGCCGCAACTGCGGTCCGAGCTGGCCACGTTGGTCGCCGACCCGGTCGCGATCGCCTCGGCACTGGACGACGCGGGAGCACCGATGCGCTTCAGCCACCTCGATCCCCCGGTTGTCACCACACGCGCCCGCTGGGCGGTAGCTTCGTGCCACCTCATGCGTAGCCGCTTCACCGTCGCCGACTTCGCGTTCCTGACGGGAAACTGGACGGCCGCCGACGTCGAAGCCGTCCTCGACCGAGCCGCCGAGCTGGGTGGCGGGCTGTGACAATCGTGGAGCGGTGTCGCGGTGCGGCGTCGCGACGCGGGTTCGTCCTGGCCGACCAGACCGACCTCGCAGGAGCCGATCCCTCGTCCGTTCCACGGAGGCGTTGATGGAATTCATCTTCATGCTGACCCGCGACGACCGCACCGTCGATGGTGCGCTCGCGGCCTACCGCGAGCTCGCCGCCACCGACCTGCAGTTGGTCGGCTTCAAGGATGTCGGCGTCACCGGCGACACCCTTCGGGCACTCACCGACGCCATCCACGACGACGGCCGCACCGCCTTCCTCGAGGTCGTCTCGACCTCGCGCGACGACGAGCTGCGCTCGATCGAGGCCGCGATCGCCGCGGGCGTCGACTACGTGCTCGGCGGTACGCAGGTCGACGACGCTCTCGACCTGCTTGCCGGCACGCCTCTTCGTTACTGCCCGTTCCCCGGAACGATCGAGGGCCACCCTTCGGAGCTGAAGGGCTCGGTCGAGGAGATAGCCGACCACGCCGCGGCCCTGACCGCTCGGTCCGGGGTCACCGGTGTCGACCTGCTGGCCTACCGCCATCGCGGTGTGGACCCGCCCACGCTGGTCCGGGGGACGGTCAAGGCGTCGTCGGGCCCGGTCATCGTCGCCGGCAGTGTCGACAGTGAAGCCCGCATCCGGGAGATCGCCGACTGCGGCGCATGGGCATTCACCATCGGCGGGGCCATTCTCGCCGGCACGCTTCCAGGCGCACCATCCCTGCCGGCCCAGGTCCAGTGGACCCTCGACGTCGCTCGTAGCTGAGTGTCTTCGCAGCCGGTCCGGGTGGGAAGGTGACGCTCATGGAGACTCTGATCGACGACATGGCCTGGTGCTGGTGGACCAGGCCACGTGCCACCCGGATCGGTGACCTGCTCTACCTGGGAGCACTCGACTCCCGCGGCCAGATCGTCGCCGCCACCTGGGACCTGGGCAAACGCCTTGCCCACAAGGCCGTTCTCGCCAGGTTCGAGGACGACGACCACAACAACCCGGCCCTCATAGCGGTTCCCGGCCGACCCCTGGTCGCGTTCTACTCCAGGCACGCCGCCGACGACGCGCTGCGTTTCCGGGTGTCTACGCACCCGACCGACATCGGGTGCTGGCACGACGAACGCGTGCTCCAGTTCGGTGGTACGACCACCTACGCCCAGGTGCATCCGCGAGGTGACGAGCTCCACGTCCTCACCCGGGTGAACGAGACGACGTGGGCCTACCGCCGGTCGATGGACTGGGCGGCGACCTGGGAGCCGGCGCGTTCGTTTCTTGCCTTCGACACCGATCAGCAGATCTACATGCCCACGGTCATGCTCGCAGACCAGCGCACAGTGCGGGTGGCCGTGTCGGGGCACCCCAAGGAGTACGAGACCAAGCCCCTGCACGACGTCTGGGCGTGCGAGGTCGACCTGGAGACCGGCGCCGTCAGCCGACCGACGGACGGTGCGGTGGTGGCCAACCTCCGCGACGGCACCGGGCTGCCACTGAACTACGACCAGCTCGAACTCGTCCACGCCACACCATCCGACCGCACCGTGAACATCTTCGACGTCGGCGACGGCCCGGACTTCGAGATCGGATTCGTCTCCAAGGTCAAGGACGACCACTCCACCACAGATGCCCGCTACCACGTGACGTCCAACCGGAACGGCCACTGGATCACCGACGACGTCGTAGCCGCTGGTGCGAAGTTCGGTTACATCCACGCCGGCTGCTACGTCGGAGGACTGGCGTTCCCCCACCGCTCCGCCGGTGGCCGGCTCTACCTCACCCGCGAACACGACGGGCGCTGGCACCTCGAGCGCTGGGATCGCGGACCTGCCGGCGGGTGGACCTCGCGACCGCTGGTTGCCCACAGCGCCACCCGGCTCACCCGACCGTGGGCGGTGACGGATCCGGCAGAGGGTCTCGAGGTCGTCGCACTCGCGCTCGAGCGGTATCCCGACGACGACTACTTCGGGTGGCTCTCCCACCTCGTCGGTGCCGGCGGGAATGGACCTTACGCCGTGTCGCAGCCCTGAATGCCTCTGAGGCTCAGCCCTTCATGCCTGTCATGACGATGCCGCGGATGATGTGACGCTGGAGCACGAGGTAGATCACCATGACCGGCAGGATCGCCATCGCCGCGGTCGCCAGCGCGACACCGGTGAAGATCCCTCCCGATCGGCCTGCGACCGCAAGCCCCTGCGTCACGGTGTACATGTCGCTGTCGGAGATGACGAGCAGCGGCCAGAGTACGTCGTTCCATCGCCAGATGATGTTGATGATGGCAAGCGCGGACAACGCCGGAACGCACAGGGGCATGACGATCCGCCAGAAGATCCTGAACTCGTTCGCGCCGTCGAGCCTGGCCGCATCGATCAGGTCGTCCGGGATCGTGCTCATGAACTGCCGCATCAGGAAAGTGCCGAAGCCCCCGACGAGAAAGGGCAGGACGAGCGCGACCAACGTGTTGTTGAGATGGAGGTCGCTCATCAACAGGTAGAGCGGGATCATCCTGGTCTCGAACGGGATCAGCAACGTGGCAAGGAACGCGATGAAGAAGAACGTACGGCCCGGGAATCGGCCCTTTGCGAAGGCATAGCCGGTGAGTGAGCTGAAGAAGAGATAGCCGACCGTGCTGAGCCCGACGACGAACAGACTGTTGGCGTAGTAGCGCACGATCGGCAGGTTTCCCGCTGCCACCTGGTAGTTGAACAACGAGGGATCCGGCGGCACGAGGGTCGGGATCCGAGGCATGGCGAGGTTGGCCTCGCGGGAGAGCGAGGTCGTGATCATCCACAGGAACGGAAGGAGCATCGACAGCGCGCCGATGGACAGCAAGGTCACGAGCACGATCTGCGTGAGCCGGTCACGGCGCTTGGCCGCGGCGCGGGTGCCGCTCTCGCGCCGCCTGGTCGCCGGCGGGGGCACCGGCTGGTCCGGAGTCTGGACTGCGGGAGTCAGTGCCATCAGCGGGCCCGGAACTCACTCGACAGGAAAGCACGATAGGCGACGACGGTGACCCCCAGCATGATCGTGAAGAAGACGACGGCCACGGCGGCGGCGAGGTTGACGTCGCCGGCTTCGAAGCCGGTCTGGAACATGTACATGACGATGGACTGCAACGACCGGTCGGGCGCGCCACCCGGCCCGCCGAGCGTCCACAGGTCGCTGAACCTGCCCATCGCGTCGAACGTGCCGGTCATGATCAAGAAGATGAACGTCGGTCGCAGGCTCGGCAGCGTGATGTGCCACCAGATCTGCAGCTTGCTCGCGCCGTCGATGGCCGCGGCCTCGTACAGCTCGAACGGGATCGACTGCAGCCCGGCGAGGAAGACCAGGATGAAGTAGCCCAGGCCCGTCCAGACGGCAAGGATGGTGACCGCCGCACGCGACCCGGTGAGCCCGAAGCTCGGGTCAGCCAACCACAGCGGCGTCGACTCCGCACCGAGCAGGCGCAGGAGCCCGTTCAGCAGGCCCCAGTCGGGCTGGAAGACGTAGTTGAAGATGATCGCGACCGCCACGGCGGATGTGAGCTGTGGCAGGAAGTAGATCACTTTCAGCGGAGCCGCACCGCGGCGCACGCTGTTCAACAGGGTCGCGAGTCCCACGGCCAGCGGGATGACAAGGACGAGGAACGCCGCGCCCAGAAGGGCCGTGTTGGCGAGGGCATCCCAGAAGACCTCGGTCTGGGCCAGCGACGAGTAGTGCCGCAGCCCGACGAACTGTGCACCTTGCGGAGTCTCCTGCAGGAGGCTCATCCGGAAGCTCTCGGCGGTCGGGTAGCCGATGAACAGGAGCAGGAGTACGAACGGCGGAAGGACGAACGCATACCAGACGAGGCTGCGGCGAAGAGTCCGGACAACCTTGCGCTGGTCGACGATGGGGGCGGAGCCGGCCGGCCCCGCCCCCATCGCCGTCCTCACTTGCCCGGCCCTTGCTTGGCAAGCCAGTCGTCGGTCTCCTTCTGTGCCCGCTCCAGCGCCTGCTCCGGTGTCATCTTTCCGGCCAGCACGGCCTCGAGGGCTGACTGCATGGCCCACCGCGGCTCTTCCGCGGCCCACGGATAAGCGGCATCGGCGACCTGCGGCTGCTGAAGGATCACCTTGCCGTCGGGTAGGGCGGCCACCTTGGGGATGATCTTTTCGGCGCCCTCGACCACCGGAAGGCGCCCGATGGAGTCGAAGTAGTACTGCTGTGACTCAGGACTGCTGGCGAGCCACTTCAGCACCTTCCAGGCCGCGTCCTTGTCCTTGCACGTCCGTGCCATCACGAGCGGCGACAGGCTGCTGAGGCCGCCGCGTCCGTCCGAACCCTTGAGGTTGTAGGAGACCCGGATGCGATCCTGGATGGCGGGCGTGGAGATCAACGCCTGCAGGAAGTAGCCCGGTTCGCCTTCGGGGATGATCGCGACGATGTTCTTGTCCGTCGGGAACCCCTGCGGCATACCCTCGGCGGCGAGCGCACCCTTCGGTGCGTACTTCGCCATCTTGGCGAACCACGTCAGCGCCTCGAGGTATTGGGGCGTGTTCCACTTGACGGTCAGGGTGCCGTCCGGGTTGGAGGTTC
Organism: uncultured Actinomycetota bacterium; assembly: GCA_963720325.1. GTDB lineage: Bacteria > Actinomycetota > Actinomycetes > Propionibacteriales > Actinopolymorphaceae > Thermasporomyces. The sequence goes on from CAVRFE010000007.1 coordinate 1,297,158, forward strand.
CCCAGTTGGCGCCGAGCGCGTGCCCGATCGCCATGAACTGCCAGACCGCGTACTTGCCCTGGTACCAGTAGCCATAGGTGCGCTCGCCCGACACCGGATTGACGCCCGTCAGCTTTGCGGCCTTCTCCTCGATCTCCTCCAGAGTCGGCGACTCGGACAGTGGCTCGACGCCGAAGTCCTCGAACAGCTTGGCATCCCAGTGGATCACCCGTTCGCCGGTGTTGTTGGGGATGTACCAAAGACTCTTCGGATCGTCCGGCCCCCAGGACCTGGCGTCGTCGAGCTGACCGCCCCACACGTTCTTGAACGACGGATCCTTGTCGATCATCGTGTCCAGGTTGACCAGCTGACCGCGCCGCCCGTAGTCGGCGGCGGCGGGCATCTCGTACAGGCAGGCCTCGCCGGTCTTGATCATCGCCTCGGTCTTGGGCGCGTATCCGGTGGCACCAGATCCCCAAGGGATGTTGATGATGTCGAGCTTGACGTCGGAGTTGGCCGCTGTGAACTGCTCTTCCAGCTTGCCGACTCCGGGGACCTTGTTGCCGGTGGTCGGATCGAGTCCGTCCTTGTCCGGATAGCCGATCATCAACACCTTGACGACGGGCGCATCCGCGGCAACCTTCTCTTCTCCTCCGCTGTTGCATGCCGTGGCAATCAGCGCCGCCACACTCAACAGGCACGCAATCCGAAACACCGAGCGCATCTGTGAATCCGTCCTATCGAGTCGTCAGGAGCCGAGCCTGTGTGAATGACCCTGTGTGAATGACCCTGCCCATCGAGATGACAACGACTGCCGGGATGACATGGCGTGGTTCATCGGGATGATAGGTAATATGACTGATGACTAGCATAGGGACGCGCATGGAAGAGGGTCAAGGGTGCAGACTGCACCCGCCGGCAGCGCGACGAAGGGGCGCACCACGCGATGGATCCTGACAGGACTGACCTGCGACCGGCCGACGAACGCCCGCTGATCATTGCCCACCGGGGACATTCCGTCGGCACTCCGGAACAGACCGTCATCGCATACCGGGAGGCCGCACGGCGCGGCGCCGACATGATCGAGGCCGACGTACGCCGAAGCCGGGACGGTCGCCTGGTCATGCTGCACGACGCCACCCTCGACCGGACGACGTTGGGCTCGGGTCCCGTGTCGTCGATGACCTGGGACGAGCTCGCGACGCTCGACGCCGGTTCGTGGTTCGCCCCGGAGTTCGCCGGCGCGCGGATCCCGTCCCTCGAGGAGCTGTTCGACCTCGCCGAGGAGCAGACACTTCCGCTCTGCCTCGAAGCCAAGGGCGAGTCGGCGCGGGAGTGCCGTTCGATCTCGCTCGCGATCGCCGAGCAGATCGCGCGCCGCGGCCGCCTGCACTGCGACGTCCTGGCCTCCTTCGACCACGCGGCACTGATCGCGGCGATCCACGCGACACCGGGGTTGCGGACCGCGCCTGACCGGCTCCCCGAACGCGGTCGTTCGGCGGCCTCGGACCTGATCGGCCAGGCGCGCGGGGCGGGCGCGACGATCATCCAGCATCACCACGCAGACCTGGTGGACGACGTCGTGCTGGACACCCAGACCGCAGGTGTCGACATCTGGGCCTGGCCGACCACCGAACGAGCCGACATCGACCGTGCACTCGAACTCGGCGTCGCCGGTGTGATGGGTGACGACGTGTCGGCGTTGGTGGAGGCAGTTGCCGCCGTGTTCGGCCACCGGACCCGTTAGCGGTCCAGCCACAGCACCGGCCAGCCCTGCAGCGACGGCCGGCTCGCGGGCTGCTGACCTGCGTCCTTCCTGGTACCGTCACGCGTGCGAACCGACCACTCGTCACGCGTGAGCTGCCGGGAGGCTGGATGACCGACGCAGAGGTCGGGCGTGCCCCACTCCTGCGACTGACGGGCATCGAGAAGTCGTTCCCTGGTGCCCGCGCCCTGGATGGTGTCGACCTCACCGTCGACGCCGGCGAGGTCCATTGCCTGCTTGGGCAGAACGGCGCGGGGAAGTCGACGCTCATCAAGGTCCTCTCCGGTGCGCACCAACCCGACGCGGGAGCGATCGAGTGGCTGGGCGAGCACATCGTGCTGTCGAGCCCACAGGTCGCGAAGAAGCTGGGTATCGCCGCGATCTACCAGGAGCTCGATGTCGTGGCGGGCCTGTCCGTGGCCGAGAACATCTACCTCGGGCACGAGCTCGGCACTCTCGGCGTGCCCGACCGGAAGGCGATGAGACGCGGGGCGTCGGAGCTGCTCGGGCGGCTGGGACACCCGGAGATCTCACCGGCTCGGGAGGCCGGCCAGCTCTCCTCGGCCGGACAGCAGATCGTCTCCATCGCCCGCGCGCTCTCCCACGACGCGAGGCTGATCATCATGGACGAACCGTCCGCGGTGCTCGCCGGCGACGAGACCAACAACCTCTTCCGGGTGATCCGGGAGCTGGCCGCCGCCGGGGTGGCCGTCGTCTACATCTCACACCGGCTGGACGAGATACGCGAGATCGGTGACCGGATCACCGTTCTCAAGGACGGGCGAGCGGTCGCCCAGAACCTCCAGGCCAGGCAGGCGACAACACCCGATCTGGTTCGGCTGATGACAGGGCGCACGGTCGAGTACGTCTTCCCCACGTCCGGTCAGCAGGCGCCCGGCGACGAGCTGCTCCGAGTCGATGGACTGACCCGGCGCGGGGAGTTCCACGACGTGTCGTTGACGGTGCGCTCCGGCGAGATCGTGGGTATCGCGGGGCTCGTCGGTGCCGGTCGGTCCGAGCTGTTGGAGACGATCTACGGCCGGCGGCGGGCCGACGCCGGACGCGTACTCCTCGACGGCCATCCGCTTCGCCGCGGCTCGGTCCGGCACGCCGTCCGCTCCGGACTCGGTCTCGGCTCCCGAAGAACGCAAGACACAGGCACTCGTGCTCGACCAGCCGGTCGCGCACAACGTGACGCTCGCGACCCTGCGCCGGTTCGCCACGTTCGGGCTACTCCGTCGCGGCGCCGAACACGCGGCGGCGACGAAGGTCACCGGCGACCTCGACGTCCGACCGGCCGACGTCCGCCGGCCGATGCGTACGCTCTCCGGCGGCAACCAGCAGAAGGTGGTGGTCAGCCGTTGGCTGCTCGGCGGCAGCCGACTGCTGCTGCTCGACGAGCCGACGCGCGGCGTCGACGTCGGAGCGCGGGCCGAGCTCTACGCCCTGATCCGTACGCTGGCCGACGACGGGATGGGCGTCCTGCTGGTCTCCAGCGAGGTGCCGGAGGTCCTCGGACTCTCCGACCGGGTGCTGCTGCTGAAGGACGGTCGGATCGTGCACGAGGCACCGGCGCGGGATCTCGCCGAGAACGACGTACTGGACAGGTTGATGGAAGGCCGGGTCGTCATCGACGGCGTCGGGCCGGTTGGCGACCTACAGGGGGACCGAGGATGAGCGACACCGACACGACTCCCGGACCTGGTGACGCGTCGGACCGACCTGTGGCGCAAGCCGTCGCACCGCCTCCTGTCGGAGAGCAGTCGCGGGTGGAGGCCGCGGCGGCGGCGACCGGCGGACGCGGCGACGGTCCGGGCGTCGGGATGCTGCTACGCCACGCGGGCCTCGCACTCGTCCTCGCCGTCCTCGCCGTCGTCGGCCTCGCGACCTCGCCCGACACGTTCGGCACCCAGTCGAACGTCAACACGATCCTGACGAACGCGTCGGTGATCGGGGTGGTCACCGTTGGCATGACCTTCGTCATCATCGGCGGCGGCATCGACCTGTCGGTCGGCGCCATCATGGCGCTCGCCTCTGTGTGGTGTACGACGCTTGCCACCCAGTCGTACGGGCCCGGCGTGATGATCCTGTGCGCACTGCTCGTCGGTACCGGCACGGGCCTCGTCAACGGACTCCTGATCGCGTACGGGCGGATCGTGCCGTTCATCATGACGTTGGCGATGATGGCGAGCGCCCGCGGGCTCGCCGAGCAACTGTCGGCGAAGCAGACCCAGGTGAGCAGGGTCGAGTTCGTCAATGACATCGCACGTACGGACCTCGTGGGCATCCCGGTCCTCGTCCTCATCCTCGCGGCGGTCGTCGCGGCCGGGTGGCTACTGCTCGAGCGCACGACGTTCGGCCGGCGAACGGTCGCCATCGGTGGCAACCCGGAGGCGGCACGCCTGGCTGGAATCGACGTACGCCGGCACACGGTCGCCCTCTATGCGCTGTCCGGTCTGTGCTGCGGCATCGCCGCGATCATGATCGTCTCGCAGACCACGGCGGGCTCCAGCACGCACGGCAACCTGTATGAGCTGGACGCCATCGCGGCGGCGATCATCGGTGGCACCCTGCTGACCGGCGGACGTGGCAGCATCATCGGCTCGCTGCTCGGCGTCCTCGTGTTCACTGTGATCACCAACCTCTTCATCCACAACAACCTGCCGACCGAGATCCAGAACATCGCCAAGGGTGCGATCATCGTCGGTGCCGCGCTGACGCAGGTGGTCCGCCGCAACCGCGGCGCCACGTGACACGGTCATCTATGCGTTCCAACCTCGAGGAGAGTGTGTGATGAACCAACGCAACGGTCCCCACGGCGCCGACCTCGGCCGGCGCCAGCTTTTCTTCGGTGCGGCACTCGCCGCCGGCGGTGCGGTGGTCGCCGGATGTACATCCAACGAGCCCCAGAACACTGCCGGCGAAAACCCCGCGGCCGAGCAACCGAGCGCCGAGAAGCCGGGCAAGCCGGTGACCATCGGATTCTCGGCGCCCGCCGCGGACCACGGCTGGATCGCGGCCATCACCCGCAACGCCGACAACCAGGCGAAGACCTACTCCGAGGTGAGCCTGGAGAAGGTCGAGGCGACCAACGACGTCGCCAAGCAGATCGCCGCCGTCGAGACGCTGATCAACAAGAAGGTCGACGCGCTGGTCATCCTGCCCAACGACGGGAAGCAGCTCACGGCGGTCGCGCAGAAGGCCACCGACGCGGGCATCCCGGTCATCAACCTCGACCGCATCTTCGAGACGCCCCTGTCCTACCGGTGCTGGATCGGTGGCGACAACTACGGCATGGGCGTCGCGGCGGCCAACTTCATCGCCGAACGCCTGAAGGCCGACGGCGTACAGGATCCCGTGATCGCCGAGATCGCCGGCATCGACTCGTTGCCGCTCACGCAGGAACGCAGCCAGGGCTTCAAGGACGCTCTCGCCAAGGCCGGCCTGGAAGTGAACAACCGCGTGGCCGCCGACTTCACCGTCCCCGGTGGCCAGCGTGCCGCGTCCAACCTGCTGCAGGCCGCGCGCCGGATCGACGCCCTGTGGAACCACGACGACGACCAGGGAATCGGAGTCCTCGCGGCGATCGACCAGGCCAAGAGGTCGGAGTTCTTCATGGTCGGCGGCGCCGGGTCCACCGACATGATGGAGCGCATCAAGGCCGACAACTCCGTCATCAAGTGCACTGTCACCTACAATCCCTCGATGGCCTCCTCGGCAGTCTCGCTGGCCCGCCTTGTCGCCCAGGGCAAGGGCATGGGCGACCTGGTCGAGAACGAGATCCCCAAGATGATCACACTGGCCTCGGCGACCATCACCAAGGACAACGTGGACGACTACCTCTCGCTGGGCTTCCAGTCCTGACGGCGGCGGCAGCCGCACCGGGCCCCCGCTCCACCTAGTGGTCGGTGCGGCTGCTGCGCCGGCCCACTACACGTAGTGGTCGGTGTAGCTCTCCCGGATGAGGTTGGCCCTCGACTGGAGCTGCTTCTGCAACCGGCCGAACACCGCCTCCACCGACAGGTTGGACGAGTACAGCTTCTGCAGGCCGACGTCCATCATGTAACCGGCGTTGGAGACCAGCGGGCGTACCAGGTCCTGCGGTTGCGTGCTGGGCAGCTGCTGCAGGGCCGTGGAGAAGTTCGGGTCGTCCTCGGTGAGCTTGACCAGAGCGGGGTCCTGCTGGGCCGCCTTGACGACGGGAAGGTAGCCGCTGGCCATCGTCCACTCGGCCGACTTCGTTGGCTGGGCGAGAAACTTCATGAACTCGAACGCGGCCTGCTGGCGCTCCTTGGGTGCGTTCCGCAAAATCCCGAACCCACTGCCGCCGGTCGTGCACCCGAGTGCTCCCTCGTGTTCGAGCAGGAATCCAGTGCCCACCTCGAATCCGCCCGCCTTCGCGAGCTCTGAGGTGTTCTTGAGGCTGCCCGTACTCAGCAGGGTGCAGGCCGTCACGCCGTTGCCGAAGTCGACGTCAGGCGTCTGCGACAGGTAGGCGGCAACCGACCATCGCGAACCCGTCGAACTCGTCGTACGCAAGTCGACAGCGCGCCCCCCATCCACGCACGAACAGGTCCAAGTCGCCCTCCCGCGCCAGGTAGCCGCAACCAGGCTTACGCTCGAACGGACGGGGAGCGGCTGGGATGCTGCGGCCGGATTCGCTTGTCCCAGCTCCCAGCGAAGGAGCGGCGCTCATGCAACGTCTCGGTGGCCGGCTGGTCAACTGGGCCTCGATTCTCGAACCCAGGACGAGACTCCAGGCAGAGACGGCCGCCTCGATGCCGTTCATCCACCCGCACATCGCGTTGATGCCCGACGCGCATCTGGGCAAAGGCGCCACGGTCGGTTCGGTGATACCGACACTGCGCGCGATCATCCCCGCCGCTGTGGGCGTCGACATCGGCTGCGGCATGATCGCCGTGCGTACCCAGATCAACCTGGCCGACCTGGGCGGGCTCGACCGGAGACAGCTGCGGTTGGCGATCGAACGGGCGGTCCCGCTCTCGGCGGGCAAGTACAACACAATGCTCACCGACACGGCTCGACGCAGGATCGCCCAGCTCGAGAGCAGGGCCACGGTCGACTACGACGACGTGGTCGCGAGGTGGCGGCTCCAGCTCGGCACCCTCGGCTCGGGCAACCACTTCATCGAGGTCACCGTCGACGAGACCGAGCGGGTGTGGCTCTTCCTGCACTCGGGTTCGCGCGGCATCGGCAACAAGCTCGCCATGCGGCACATCAAGGTCGCGCAGGAGTATGTGAAACGGGAGCGGATCTCGGTTCCCGACCGGGACCTTGCCTTTCTGGTCGAGGACACCGACGAGTTCTGGGCGTACATCCGCGACCTCACCTGGGCACAGGAGTACGCGTTGCTCAACCGCGAGGAGATGATGGACCGCGTCGTCGCCTGCTTCGAGGAATGGTGTGGCTCTCGCGTCGAGGAGGCCGAGCGGATCAACTGCCACCACAACTTCACCCAACGCGAGACGCACTACGGCGAAGAGGTATGGCTGAGCCGAAAGGGCGCGATCGAGGCCACGCAGGGAAAGCCGGGGCTGATCCCTGGTTCGATGGGGACCACGAGCTACGTGGTGGCTGGCAAGGGCAATCCGCTCTCGCTCAACTCCTCACCACACGGTGCCGGCCGCAGCTACTCGCGTACGGCGGCCCGCAAGACGTTTACGCGGGCGCAGCTGCGGGAGGCGATGAAAGGCATCGAGTACCGCGACTCGGCGGCCTTCCTCGACGAGATTCCCCAGGCCTACAAGGACGTCGACCAGGTGATGGCCGACGCCGCCGACCTTGTGGAGATCAGGCACACCTTCCACCAGATCGTCAACGTCAAGGGCGACTGACGGCTCGGCGGCTGGGCGCCCACAGTTCGTCGGCGTCGCCGGCGTCCAGGCGTCCCCGGTAGACGTCGATCTTGTGGTCGATGAGCTCGAGGTTCTCCTGTAGCTCGACGAGCTTCGCGACCACCTCGGCGCGGTGCGCCTCCATGACGGCAAGGCGTTCCCGCTCGTTGCCGTGCCCTGCGGACACGAGTTGGGCGTAGCGTCGGATGGTCTTGATGGGCATGCCGGTGGCTCGCAGCCTGGTGCAGACGGCGATCCAGTCCAGGTCCAGCTGCTGGTAGCGTCGCCGGCCACCGGTGGTCCGGTCGATGGTGGTGACGACCAGGCCGGCACGTTCGTAGTAGCGGAGGGTGTGCACGCTCACTCCAGTGCGGCGAGCGGCCTCGGCGATGCTCAGGCCCATCCGGGGCTCGGACTGAACGGGCTGGTTGTCTGGCCGTGGGTTGACTTCGAGCACGCTCGAAATCCTACCGTCGTGCTGTCATGCCCATCTCGCCCGAACTCAGTCACCGCCGGCGGCTCCTGGTGGTCGCCGGAGTCGCGCTGGCTCTGGGCGGCGCTTCGCTCTGGACCGCGGCGGTACCGCGCGCATCCGCGGAACCCACTGTCGGCGACTAGCGGGCGTCAACGTTCGCTGGTCCCGCCGATGATCGGCTTCACGTCGACGATCGGGGTGCCGTCGATGGCCTCCAGGTTGCGGACGTGCACCCTCGGCCCGTCGACGGCCAGGATCTCCACCCGGTGCAGCCCGATCGGATTGGGTCGGTCGGGCGACCTCGTGGAGAAGACGCCGAGTTCGGCCCGGGCTCGATCATCGCGCGGATGCACCCGCAGGACGTCGCGCCGTGCCCGGTCGAGCCAGGTGAGCACGAGCACCTCGCTGCCCGGCTCGATCCCGTCCAGCCCGTCGAGGATGTCCGGCTCGAAGATGATCCACGCGTCGGGCGCGCCCTCGTCGCCCTGCTTCGGTGCGGTGCGCTGGTCTGTCAGCGGCGAGCTGACGTACCCGATCGGCCTCAGGGCGAATTGCCGGTTGTCGGCGCTTCTGCCTCCCACGTTGCCTCCTCACCTCCTCGGGTGGCCGTCGCCGCCGTCGAGCCACTCCTAGGCGGACAAGAAACGCAGCAGGTGACCGGCCACCTGCTGCGGCTGTTCCATCGGGAGCAGGTGGCCCGCGCCGGGAAAGTCGACCCGCTCGGCACCTGGGATCGCGCCGGCGAGGTGGTCGGCGATGGCGGAGAAGTCCTTCACGTCCATGTCCCCGACAGCCACGAGTGTCGGGACCGTGAGACTGGCGAGCCGCTCTTCGACCGGGGGATGTTCGTCGTCGAGCTCGTGCTCCTCGGTCGCGGCCTCTTGCTCCAGGATGGCTCGCATCGATTCGGACAGGAGCGCCGCCATCTGCCGCAACTCCGGCGACCACTCCCGGGCTGGACCGCGGACCCACTGGTCGAGATTGATCTGCAGCGCCACGTCGAGGTCGCCGCGGGTCGACGCCTCGTCCTCTGCCGCGAAGTATGCGCGCATGTCTTCCGACCAGTCCCAGCCGCCCACCGGCGAGGCCAGCAACGCCAACCGGGAGACCCGGTCGGGCCGAGCACCGGCCAGGTCCAGCGCCAGCTTCCCGCCGGCCGAGTTGCCGACGACCGCGGCCTGCGGAAGCTCCAACTCGTCCAGCACGGTGACCAGGTCGTCGAAGTCGCGGAACTTCGCGGTCGGCGCCGGTGTGGCCCCGTAGCCGCGCCGGTCCGGACGGACCACCGTGTAGGTCGGTGCGAGCGCCTCGGCCACACCGTCCCACGTGCGGGAGTCCGCCACCGCGGAGTGCAAGAGGACGACTGGCGGTCCGCTGCCCTCGACCTGGACGGACAGACCGCCGATGCCCCTCGGCACCGTCAGGCTCCCATCGCGTGGTAGCCGCCATCGACATGGACGATCTCACCGGTCGTCCTGGGAAAGAAGTCCGACAGCAGCGCCACACAGGCGCGGCCGGTCGCGTCGTTGTCGCTGGCGTCCCATCCGAGTGGTGCGCGTTCCCAGATGCCTTCCACCTGATCGAAGCCGGGAATTCCCCTTCCGGAGATCGTCTTGGTAGGCCCGGCCGAGACGAGGTTGACCCGGATCCCCTTCGGGCCCAGGTCGCGAGCCAGGTAACGCGCGCACGACTCCAGACCCGCCTTGGCCACGCCCATCCAGTCGTACACCGGCCAGGCCACGGTGGCGTCGAACGTGAGGCCGACGATTGCCGAGCCCTTGGTCAGCAACGGAAGGGTCGCCGTCGCGAGCGCCTTGAGGGAGTACGCCGAGACGTGGAGCGCGGTGGCGGCGTCCGGCCAGGACGTCTGCAGGAAGTTGCCGCCGAGCGCTTCCTGTGGCGCGAACGCGATCGAGTGCACCACGCCGTCGAGGCCGTCGACGTGGGCGCGCAGGGCATCGGCGAGTCCGGCGAGGTGCTCCTCGTTGGTCACGTCGAGTTCGACCACCGCAGGCTCGACCGGCAGCCGCTTGGCGATCCGGCGGGTGATCGACAGGGCCCGGCCGTAGTTGGTGATGACGACCTGAGCGCCTTGTTCCTGCGCCACCTTCGCCACGGCGTAACCGAGTGAAGTGTCCATCGTCACGCCAGCGACCAGAATGCGCTTGCCTTCGAGAATGCCGCCCATAGGCACGTTCCTCCTCAAGCTCTCAGTGACCCATGCCCATACCCCCGTCGACCGGGATGACCGCGCCGGTGATGTAGGCAGCCTCGTCACTTGCCAACCACCGGATCACCCGGGCCACCTCCTCGGTCGAGGTGTAGCGGCCGAGCGGGATCATGGACAGATACTGCTTTTTTAGCTCCGCGGACAGGTCGGCAGTGATGGCGGTCTCGACAAAACCGGGCGCGACAACGTTGGCGGTGATGCCCCTCGACCCGAGCTCGCGGGCGATCGAACGGGCCATCCCGACCATGCCGGACTTGCTCGCCGCGTAGTTGACCTGCCCGGCCGAGCCGAACAGGCCGACCACCGAGGAGACGAAGACGATCCGGCCGCGGCGTAGCCGCAGCATTCCCTTGGCCGCGCGCTTGGCGACCCGAAACGCCCCGGTCAGGTTGGTCTCGATGACGCTCGCCCAGTCGTCCTCGCTCATCCGCAGCAGCAGAGTGTCGCGGGTGATCCCGGCGTTGGCGATCAGGACTTCGACCGGTCCGTGCTTCTCCTCGATCTCGGCGAACGCCGCGTCGACGGTAGCCGGCTCGGTCACATCACACTTCACCGCGAGGAAGTCGGCCGGTGGCTCCCCGCCCCGGTAGGTGACCGCCACGTCGTCGCCCGCCTCGCGGAACGCCTGTGCAACGGCCAGCCCGATGCCGCGGTTTCCGCCGGTCACCAGTACTGATCGGCCCACGTACGCCTCCCCTGCCATGACTTGAGCTCACCGTGAGATCTGACGGTTGACGTCTGCTGGTTGAGATCTGACGGTTGAGATCCGCTGGTTGAGATCCAAGTTGGCACGCTAGCAGTCCGGCCGTGGATCACCCCGGGGGCACGGCGACTCAGCGGTACGCCCTGGACTGCAGGCCGTACAACTCGGCGTACAACCCGTCACAGGCCATCAGCTCGTCATGGCTCCCCTGTTCGAGCACCGCACCGTTGTGCAGCACGACGATCAGGTCAGCCATGCGTACGGTGGAGAAACGGTGCGAGACCAGCAGTGTGACCGCGCCACGGCTCTGACCGCCGCGCGCGGCCGCCGCGAACCGTTCGAACAACGAGTGTTCGGTCTGCGCGTCGAGAGCGGCCGTGGGTTCGTCGAAGACGATGAGCAGCGGGTCGGTACGCATCAGGCCACGGCCGAGCGCGAGACGTTGCCACTGCCCGCCCGACAGCTCTACTCCCCCGTCCCACGCCGTGCCGAGCTGGGTCTCCAGCCCCGCCGGCAACGCCGTCAGGACCGCCGTGGCGCCGGCCCGATCCAGGGCGGACAGCACCGCGGCATCTTCGTCCAGCCGGGAACGGTCCGCGATTCCGACCACTTCCCGGGCCCGGAACTCGAAGGCCACGTAGTCTTGGAACGCCGACCCGATCCGGGTCCTCCACTCCTGCAGGTCGAACCGTCGCAGCGACGTCCCGTCGACGAGGACCTCTCCCTCGTCGGCCTGGTAGAAGCCACAGAGCAGCTTGATCAGGCTGGTCTTGCCGGCTCCGTTCTCACCGACGAGGGCGACGACCTTGCCGGCCGGCAGTGTCAACGAGAACGTTGTCAGCGACCGGGCGGTCGACTCCGGGATACCTGAACGACACTCCGCGCAGCTCGATCCCGCGGGTGAGACGGGGCGGAACCGCCACCGGGTCGACGGGCACCCAGCGGTTGTCCCGGGCAAAGTCCTCGAGCCAGGTGAAGCGCCGGGCCACCTTCAGTACATGAAGGAAGTGCGTCCCGTACGACACCGCCGTCCCGACGACATTGCCCATCTCCGCGGCCAGACCCACCGCGAGCACGACGTCGCCCGGCGTCGCCCGGCCGTCGATCGCGAGCAGCAGGACGAGGGCGACCGCGCCGACGTACGCCGAGGCCGTGAGCAGCGCGTCGACGGCCTGCAGTCCGGCGCTCTTCCAGGCCGCCCGGTCGCGTGCGGCCAGCACCGAGTCCGAGACCGCGTGGTGGCGGCGGAGGAGTTCTCCCGCGAGCCCGAACACCCGGAGCTCCTTGCCGCTCCCCGGCGCCGTCGCCACCTCGAACAGGTGCCTGCGCAGGCGTTCGGGCTCGGTCGTCACCTCCTGGGCGGCCACGTCCAGGTCACGCCCGCGCTTGGCGAGCAGGAACGACACGATTCCGAGTGCCGGTAGCGCGAGAAGCGCGGGATGGACGCCGGCCAGGAGCACGGCAGTGGCGCTCACTGCTACCAGGGCGCGGAGTACACCGGCGGTCTGGTTCACCATCAGGGCAAGGCTGGAGCGGTCCTCCCGGATGCGCTGCACCTGGTCGAGGTACTCGGGCCGCTCGTGGTGGACGAGACCGTCCATCCCGCCCACGAGTTCCATCAGTCGCCGGTCGGCGAAGGCGGCCGACCGTTCGATCACCGCGAACACGCAGTCGCAGTAGTAGAAAACAGCCACCAGCGTGCCGGCGATCGTGAGCGCCAACATGGCCGCAGCGGCCATACCGCCGGCCAGGTCGCGGCCGACGGCGGCGTCGACGAGCAGCTTGGCACCGTAGGCGGCCACCGGCCCGCCCAGGGCCATCAACGCGCCGGTGATCAGCTGGAACGTCGCGTGCCAGGGTGCGGCCCGAAAACCGATCGCGATGGTGACCCGGTACGCCCGCCATGCCTCACGCATCAGACCCTCCGGGTGCTGCCGCGGCCACCTGGTCGACGAACCGGGCCGCCTGCAGGGTGAACATGTGGGCGTACCGCCCGTTCAGCTCGATCAGCTCGTCATGAGTCCCGTCCTCGACGACGGCTCCGTCGGCGACCACGACGATGCGGTCGGCCCGCCGCACCGTGGAGAACCGGTGCGAGATCAGGATCGTGGTGAGGCCTTCGGTGAGCTCGAGGAACCGCTCGTACAGCTCGGCCTCGGCGCGGACATCGAGCGCAGCGGTCGGCTCGTCCAGGATCAGCACCCGCGCACCGGCCTCGACGGCGAACATCGCCCGGGCCAGGGCGACGCGTTGCCACTGCCCACCGGACAGATCGGTCCCGTCGGTGTACTCCCGCGACAGCACTGTGTCCCACCCGAGCGGCAGGGCCTCGACCACGTCGAGCACGCCGGCCTTGTCCGCGGCGCTGCGCAGCCGGTCCATGTCGCCACCGAACTCGGGCGCGCCGAGGCCGATGTTGTCGCGCACCGGCAGGTGGTACCGCGCGAAGTCCTGGAACAGCACCGCGACCCGGCGCCGCCACCAGGTCAGGTCGAGGTCGCGCAGGTCGGTGCCGTCGACCAGGATCGAACCCTCTGTGGGCTGGTAGAGACCGCACAGGAGCTTGACGAGTGAAGTCTTGCCGGCACCGTTCTCGCCGACGATCGCCAATGAGTGGTGGGCGGGGAGTGTCAGCGAGAGTCCTGCCAGCGCGGGCCGCTCACTGCGTGGGTACGTGAACGTGACCCCGTCGAACGTCACCTCACGGGAAGGAAGGTCGCGACCGTTCGGTCTGGCGCCGGCAGCCGGCCGAGTGACGGCAGCTTGGGCGGCGAGAGGCCGAGTGTCTGCCGACGGAGTGACGACTGGCTGAGCGACGCCAGCTTGGGCGGCGGTCAGACGCTTCTCCAACGCGAGTAGCCGCGGGACGACCACGGCCGCGAACGACAGGTGGGCGTTGCCGTCGTTGAACGCGGCGTACGCGTTCGCGCCAGCCAGCGCCTGCGTATACACCGCGAGGGCGCCGAGAGCGAGATCGCCCCGGGTCGCCGACCAGGCCAGCAGTCCGTACGAAGCGAGGTTGAGCACCAGCACGGCGCCGGTGGAGCCGAACAACGTACGCGGTCGGGGTTGGCGTTCCTTCCAGACCGGCTCGATCGCCGACCGCCAGGACGACTCGAAGCGGTCGACGAGCCAGCCGAGCATTCCCCAGACCCGCACCTCCTTGGCGGGGGCCGGACGCAGCGCCAGGTCGCGGAGGTACTCAGCCTGACGCAACGCTTTGCTCTGCCCGTAGGTGATCTCGCCGACCCTGATGTACTCGCGCTGCATCACGTACACGATCAGCGGCCAAGCCACCAACCAGACCAGCCCGAGCCACCAGTGGAAGAAGGCGAGGACGGCCGCCGACCCGAGCGCCTGCAGCCACGAGGGCAACAGCCAGCTGAGCGCCTCGATCGCCATGCTCGGCCTCGTCGGGTCCATGCCCAACCCGCGAACCTGGCGTACGTCGTCCAGTACCTCCGGGTCCTCCAGGTGGGCGATTCCCTCGGGCCGGCTCACGGCGACCATGACCTTCTCCTGCAGGAGCCGGTCGAGGCCGCGGCCGAGTGCCTCGGTGAGCGCACCCAGCACAGGGCCGACGAGGCGCAGCACCACGAGCAGGATCGCGAGTGTCACCAGCAGGTTGGTCGACGAACGTCCGGCGGCACTGTCCAGACCGCCCCGCACAGCTGCTGGCACCGAACCCACCAGCAGACCGGTGACCACCGCGAGGGCCACCGGCAGGACGGAGCTGGCGGCGACGCCGACCGCGAACAGGATGCTTCTGCGTCGGCTGACCTGCGGGAGCAGGCGCAGCACCGCGACGATCCCGACGACCGCCGGCGGCAGCGCCCAGCCTCGTACCGTGCGGAGTCTTCGGAGAAGTCCACTGATCTGCACGACGCCACTATGGCGTCACATCGACGTCAGGTCAACGATCGAGTGATGTCGCGACCGACCTTGAGTGCAGGGACTGGCCGGGGGTGGTCAAGCCCGACGTCCTTCCCGCCCGCCGGGGCCGCACGCCAGCCGTACGCTCGGCAGTCGTGGGACCTACCTCGCGCATCACCTGTCTCGACACCGCTGTCACCATGCCGGACGGGCTCGCCCTGGCGACAGACGTCACAGTGGCCGACGACGGCGAGCGGCATCCGGTGCTGTTGTTCCGTACTCCGTACGGTCGATCGTCGGTCCGCGGCCACCACGACGCCATCGGCCTCGCTCGGCTCGGTTGGGCCGTCGTCACCCAGGACGTGCGAGGACGCTGGGACTCCCCCGGCGAGTTCGCGCCGTTCCGTAGCGAGCGATCGGACGGCGCGCAGACCGTGGACTGGTGCGGATCGCAGCCGTGGTCGAACGGCGCGGTCGCCATGGCCGGCGCGTCGTACAACGGCTTCACCCAGTGGCTCGCCGCCGCGGAGCGACACCCCGCGCTGCGGGTCATCGCACCCGCGGTCGCGGGGCCGGACCTCCGGTCCGCCGTGTACGAGGGTGGCGCCCTGGAACTCGGTGTCCTCTCGTCCTGGACGCTCGGTATCGGCGCCGTCGGGAGCAACCTGGACGCTGCCGTCATCGACGCCGCCATCACCGAGTTGGACGACTGGCCCGAGACGCTGCGGACCGGCTCGGACGGGGCGTTGCCGCGGATCAGTCCCGACTGGAAGCGCTGGTTCGACCCGGAGGACGCCGATCTGTGGGACCCACTGGACGCCGGGCGTTCGCTGCTCGACGGCCACCCGATGCCGAAGACCGGCGAGCCGCCGGCCGGCTACCACCTCGCCGGCTGGCATGACCTGTTCTGCGAGAGCACGATCGCGGGATACGGGGTGCTGACCGGTGCCGGTGTCGACGAGGGGGTACGCCGAAGGCAGCGACTGGTCGTCGGCCCCTGGTCACACGCGAGCATGCTCCGGCGGACCACAGGGTTTCTCGACTTCGGTGTGGCCGCCCAAGGGGAGTTCAACGGGCTCTACGACGAGCAGCTGACCTTCCTCACCGCCGCCATCGGCGGGTCGACCGAGGTCCCGTCCGGCGTGCGCGTGTTCGTCATGGGGGCCAACCGGTGGCTCGATCTCCCGAGCTGGCCACCGCCCGCGACGCCCTCTTCGTTGTACCTCGGCGGAGACGGCAGCCTCTCCTGGTCGCCGCCTGCCGGCACGGGGACCGACCGCTACCGCCACGACCCCGACCATCCCGTCCCCACCTTCGGTGGTCGCACCCTCCATCCGGTGCCGCCGGCAGCCGGGCCGCTGGACCAGCGACAGGTCGAGGAGCGCCCCGACGTACTCGTCTATACGAGCAGTCCACTCGATCGCGACCTCACCGTCGTCGGCGCCGTGCGTGCGCACGTGGTGTTCGCCTCCACGGCCTCGACCGCCGACGTCACCGTCAAGCTGGTCGACGTCCACCCCGACGGACAGGCAATGCTGGTGGTCGACTCGATCCGCCGGATTCGAGAATGTGTGCCGGGCGAGCCGACGGACGTGGACGTGCAGGTCGGATCGACAGCCATCACGTTCCGCGCCGGCCACCGGATCCGGGTCGAGATCGCATCGTCGAACTACCCACGCTTCGACACCTGCGCCGCCGCGGAGCAGACCATCCACCACGGCGGACGGGCGCTCTCGCAGGTCGTCCTTCCGGTGTACGACCTCGACCTCTGAGGAGGAGCGCAGCTCACCGGCGACGAGACTCACCTGCTCTGACATCGGTCACCTGGTGGTCTCCGTCATCGTCATCTGGCGGTGCCGGTCGCGCGGTCACCCTTCGCGCCCAGTCACGCCGTGCTGCATGTCACGTGACCGCTCCGTATCCCGTCTTCGCAGGCGTACGGTGGGCAGCAGACGGAGGAGGCGTGATGCACCAGAAGTCCGACAAAACGGTCTTCCGGATCACTGCTGCACCCAAGAGCCTGAAGGCCGACGTTCGTTCCCGCGAGGTGCGCTACCTGCTGTCCATGGGGGTACGCACAGCGTGCTTCGTCGGCGCGTTCGTCACGCAGGGCATCGTCCGTTGGCTGCTCATAGTCGCGGCGTTCATCCTCCCGTATATCGCTGTGGTGATTGCGAATGCCGGGCGTGACCGACGTACCAACATGGTCCCGGCCTTCACCGCCGAACACGACCGCGAGCTGCCCCCGGGCCCGACGGCCAAATCGCCTCCGCAAAATACCGGCGGGCCCGTCTAGACCTGGCGGGGTCTTCGTGCCAAACTCATGTCTGCGCGCTCCGCTTCCCCCGTCGGAGTGCGACGTGATGCGATGCCGGGCGGCTTCCCCCGTGGCTGCCCGGCATCGCTTCTTGTTATCTGGCACTTTCGGGGCGACTACAGAGTGTGCCAGCTGAGCGGGCAGAACGAGCCGAATTGGCTACTCTCCGATACCAGCTCCCGTTCGGGTTCGTGGCGGTCCGTCATCTCGAGCCTCCGCCATCGCCAAGCGAGGTCATACGTGACACAGGATCAACCGGACGAACCGATCTGCTCTGCCCGCGGCTGCCGGGAAGTGGCCGGGTGGGCGGTCAGGTGGAACAACCCGAAGCTGCACCCGCCGGAACGACGCAAGACCTGGCTTGCCTGTACGCAGCATCGGACATACCTCGCAGACTTCCTGTCTGCTCGTGGGTTTCTCCGCGAGATCGAGCCGTTCGACCCCACTGGCGACCCGGACACCGGCGACGCGGGCGGTGCCGAGCGCTAGCGGCAGGCCGGCCCGGTCTCAGCCGCCGATTGCCGACATGGGTCTGGTCGGCTGCAGGAACGACGGGTCGTCGATGCCGTGGCCCGGTTGCTTCCCAGCCACCGCCACCCGCCACCGACCGGCCAACTCCTCGTCGTCGGCACCCGCACGCAGCGCGCTTCGAAGGTCGGACTCCTCCCGGGCGAAGAGGCAGTTGCGCACCTGACCATCGGCGGTGAGGCGCACCCTGTCGCAGTCACCGCAGAACGGCCGGGTCACCGAGGCGATGATGCCGACGCGGGAGGGTCCGCCGTCAACCAGGAACGACTCGGCCGGCGCACTTCCGCGCCTGCTCGGGTCGTCCGGTAGAAGGGTGAAGCGCTCCTCGAGTCCGGCGAGGATCTCCTCTGCCGTCACCATCGAGTCCCGGTTCCAGCGGTGTTGGGCGTCGAGCGGCATCTGCTCGATGAACCTCATCTCATAGCCGCGCTCCAGGCACCACGACAGCAGGTCTGCGGCCTCGGAGTCGTTCACGCCACGCATCAGTACGGCGTTGACCTTGACCGGAGCGAGACCTGCTGCGTCAGCGGCGGCGAGACCGTCGATGACGTCGTTCAGGCGGTCTCGCCGGGCCAGCTCACGAAACGCCTCGGGGCGAAGTGTGTCGAGGGAGACGTTGATGCGGTCGAGACCGGCGGCACGCAACGGCGCGGCCAACCGGGTGAGACCGATGCCGTTGGTGGTCAGCGAGATCTCCGGACGGGGGACGAGCTGGGCCGTCTGCCGCACGATGTCGACCAGGCCGCGCCGGATCAGCGGCTCGCCACCGGTGAAGCGCACCTCCCGGATTCCCAGGAGGCGGACACCGATCCCGATCAGGCGTACGACCTCGGCGTCGGTGAGCACCTCCGGCGCCGGAAGCCACGGCAGACCGTCGGCCGGCATGCAATAGGTGCAGCGAAGGTTGCACCTGTCCGTCAGAGAGACCCGCAGATCGGTCGCGACCCGGCCATACCGGTCCACCAGTCCCTGCGCAGTGCCGGCCAGCACTGCGGCTTCGCGGTGTTCCTCAACCCCTGCCACCTGGTCAGCCTATGCGCCGATTCCCCCAAGCGCCGATTTTGCCCACCGCACGAGTCGTGCGAGTTGGGGTGACCGGCCGCCCGTCCCGGACCCCGATGCACGCCCACGACGTGGTGCTCGGTTAGCGTCACCGATCGTGTACAGGTTCGTCCTGCGGCCGCGCTGGATCGCCCTCCTGTTCGCCGTGGCGGTCCTGGTCACGGTGTGCGTTCAGCTGGGGCAGTGGCAGTTCCACCGGCTCGACGAACGCAGGGCCCGCAACGCCGCCATCACCGCCCAGAACGCGGCTCCCCCTCGCCTGGTGCAGGACGTCCTCGCACCGGATCGTCCCGTCGGTCCTGCGCAGGAGTGGGCGCGCGTGACCACCAGCGGCCGATACGACTCACGCAACCAGCTACTGGTCCGCTACCGCCCGTACGAGGGCGAACCGGGCTTCCACGTGCTCACCCCGCTCGTCGTCTCCGCCGACACTGCCGTGCTGGTCGACCGCGGCTGGATACCGGGCACCGGGTCGGCGCGGGCCCCGTCTCCACCCCCGCCACCGGCGGGACGCGTCACCGTCACTGGACGGGTCCGCGCGAGCGAGCCCGTCGAGCCGGGCCAGGGCACGCCGCGATCAGGACAGGTGCGCTTCATCGCCACCGACCAGATCGCGCCGACGCTGCCGTACGCGGTGTTCGGAGGCTACGTCGAACTGGTCGACCAACGACCCGATCCAGGCGACTCGGCCAAGTCTCCCCGCCTCCTCGCCGCGCCGGAGCTGACCGAGGGACCGCACCTGGCGTACGCCATCCAGTGGTACCTGTTCGCCGCCATCGCGGTCGGCGGCGTACTCTTCCTCGCCTACGACGAGGCACACGACGGCCAGTTGCGGGCGCGGATGCGCAACGGTCGGCAGCCGAGTCCGCACCGCCACGACGGCGGTGCGGACCAGCGCGTCACCACACCGCGCTGAACGTCAAGCCTCGACGATCCGGGCCGCGGTGGACGCCACTGCCGCATCGACCTGCGCCACGTCGCGCCCGCCCGCGTGCGCGAGTCGGCCGATTCCGCCGGCTCCACCGCCGATGGCACGTCCCGCGGGCGCGAGCAGTTCGCGCGCCGACACCCCGACCGCATCGAAGGCCTCGTTGACGGCGAGGACGACCTGCGCCTTGCCCGAACGAACCACGCCGAGCACGACACCGCCCGGACGGTCGACTGGACAGTGCGCCAGCACCTGCTCGACGAGGAACCGCAGGTCGTCGACCCGGCGGGCCTCGTCCTCGGCAAGGCGTCCCGCCACGACCCAACGGCCAGCCTCGTCACGACGACGTTCGGCGAAGGTCACGGCGAGGGCCGCAATCTCGCGTCGACGATGCCTGCCCAGCTCCCGCTCGGCGTGGGCAAGGGCGTCCAGTCGGTCGCGCAGTCGGTCGACGACCTGGGCTGACGTGCCCACCCCCAGGAGCGCACCGACCTGCTCGAGCAGGTCGCGTTCGTGGTCGGCGTAGCGCAGTGCGTCCAGACCGGTGAGCGCTTCGAGCCGGCGTACGCCCGAACCGACGGACGCCTCCCCCACCAACCGGACGGGACCCGCCTGGCTGCCGTGGCCCACGTGGGTTCCGCCGCAGAGTTCGCGGGAGAAGTCGCCGATGTCGACGATGCGTACGACGTCGCCGTACGTCTCGCCGAAGAGCGCCATCGCACCCGCCTCGAGTGCCTCCGCCTTGCTCGCCTCCCAGCTGCGCACCTCCGGATCGTCGAGCAACCGCGCGTTGACGGTCTGCTCCAGGACGGTGAGCTGCTCAGGTTCCAGACCGGAGAAGTGCGTGAAGTCGAACCGCAGCCGGCCAGGCGCCACCAGCGAACCGTGCTGGTGCGCGTGGTCGCCGAGCGTCTCGCGCAGCACGGCGTGCAGGACGTGGGTCGCGGTGTGCGATCGCGCGGTCGCCGCCCGCCGTCCGCCGTCCACGCTTGCCTCGACCCGATGACCCGTGCGCAGTTCGCCGCGGACGAGCTCGACCGTGTGGACGTGCAGCCCGTCGGCACCGGTGGTCGTGTCGAGGACGCGGGCCTCGGCACCGTCGTCGGTGCGAAGCACGCCGGTGTCTCCGACCTGGCCGCCTGACTGCGCATAGAAGGGCGTTCGGTCCAGGACCACCTCGGCGCGCTCGCCAACGCGTATCTCTGCTACCTCGCCACCTGCTGCGAGAACGCCCTGCACGAGCGCCTCGGCGACCAGGCAGTCGTGGCCGACGAACGCGGTCGGCCCTGATCGCGCCCGGAGGCGCTGGTACGCCTCGGTGCCGGAGTCGCCCGCTCGCGATGTCCCACGCGCCTGCTGCGCGCGACGACGCTGCGCGTCCATCAGCTGGGTGAAGCGATCGGTGTCGACCGGTATCCCGGCCTCCGCGGCGATCTCCACCGTCAGCTCGACCGGGAACCCGAACGTGTCGTGGAGTTCGAACGCGGCGTCGCCGGAGAGCGGTCGGCTGCTCACCTGCTCCCTGCTCCGCGCGATCGCGCCCTCGAGCAGCCGGGCTCCCTGCCGAAGGGTCCGCCCGAACGCCTCCTCCTCATGGCGCAGCGCCTGGTCGATCAGACCGCGGTGCTGCGCGAGCTCGGGCCACACATTGCCCAGTTGATCCACCACCGGCACCGCCAGATCCGCGAGCACCGGCTCGGTGATGCCGAGCAGCCGCGCATGCCGCACCGCCCGACGGACCAGCCGACGCAGGACGAAGCCGCTGCCGTCGTTCGCCGGTAGGACACCGTCGGACAGCAGGAACGCAGCGGTACGCACGTGGTCGGCGACGATCCGACCCGAGCGTCGCAGGCCGGACTGGCGTATGTCCTGGCCGGCGAGCTCTGCCAGCAGGTCGAGGGTGGGTGCGGTGACGTCGGTCTCGTGGACGTTGTCGACCTCCTGCAGGACCACGGCCACCCGGTCGAGTCCCAGGCCGGTGTCGATGCAGGGACGCGGCAGGGTGCCGACGATCGGGATGTTCACGTCGTCGCCGCCCTCCCCCCGAATGTCCCGCATGAAGACGAGGCCCCACAGTTCGAGGTAGCGGTCGGTGTCGACGGCCGGCCCACCCTCGGACCCATACGCCGGACCCCGGTCGTAGAAGACCTCCGAGCTCGGCCCGCACGGACCGGGACCACCGGTGGACCAGAAGTTGTCCTCGGCGCCGAGCCGCTGGATCCGGTCGGGCGGGATCCCGACCTGCTGCCACAGCACAGCCGCCTCCTCGTCGTCGAGGTAGACGGTCGCCCACAGCCGGCCCGGATCCAGGCCGAGTCGGTCCGTGAGGAACTCGAACGCCCACGGGATCAGCTCGTCCTTGCCGTAGTCGCCGAAGGAGAAGTTGCCGAGCATCTCGAACGACGTCAGGTGCCGGTCGGTACGGCCGATGTTGTCGATGTCGACCGTGCGTACGCACTTCTGCAAGGAGGCCAGCCGGGGCGCGGGCGGGGTGGCGCCGAGGAAGTACGGCTTGAACGGAACCATCCCCGCAGAGGTCAGGAGCAGCGTCGGGTCGTCGGTCACCAGCGGTGAGGACGGCACGACCCGATGGTCGCGATCGCGGAAGAAGTCCAGGAAGGAACGTCGGATGGCGACGGACAGCACGGAACGCATGGAGATGCCCTCTCAGGGAGCGAACGGCGAAGCGAACAGGACGATCCGGAATGCGGATCGGGCATACGCCGCCGAGCCGGGCCGACAGGGACTAGAGGACCGGCAGTCCGGTCACCTCGGCACCCAGCTCGGCGCGGCTAGCTCGCTCTCCGCGTCGCGACACTCGATCTCCTCACGTGCTCGGCCCAGTATGACCACAGCGGCCGGGCCGGTTCCACCGGGTTACCGTTCCGGCGTTCGCAACCAGGGCCGTGCCGTCATGCGGCGTTGTCATGCGGCGTTCGCATTCCGGCGTGGGTCGTTGTGGCGCCATCGCGCCGGTCCGCCACCTTTTCGGCGGACACATACGATGGCTGCGTGCAGGAGATGTCCGCCATGAGGCAGGATGAGGCAGCGTGGATCTTGGCGTGCGGGACCGGGTGTTCCTTCTCAGTGGTGCGAGCCGGGGATTGGGTCGGGCAACAGCCGAGGTCCTCGTTGCCGAAGGTGCCTATGTCGTGATCTCGGCGCGCGGCGAAGACGGCGTGCAGCGCGCAGCCGCGAGCCTCGGCACCGCACGCGCCGTGGGTGTCGCCGCGGACAATGCCGATCCCGCCTCGGCCGAGCGGCTGGTGGCCACTGCCATGGCCAAGTGGGGCCGCCTGGACGGCGCCCTCATCAGTGTGGGTGGTCCTCCGCCCGGGTCCGCCCTCGACTCCGACGAAGACCAGTGGCGCAGTGCCTTCGAGTCGGTGTTCCTCGGTGCGCTCCGGCTGTCCCGAGCGGTGGCGGCGGCGTGTCGTGACGGTGGTTCCATCGGATTCGTGCTGTCGAGCTCGGTCCGCTCCCCCATCCCCGGGCTGGCGATCTCCAACGGACTGCGCCCGGGCCTGGCCGGCCTGGCGAAAACGCTTGCCGACGAACTCGGACCGGGCGGTGTCCGCGTCAACGGGCTCTTGCCCGGCAGCTTCGACACCGAGCGGGTAAGGGAACTCGCCGCACAGAGCGCCGATCCCGAGACTCTCCGCAGACGGCGTGAGGCGGAGATCCCACTGCGCCGGTATGGCTCGCCTCCGGAGTTCGGCCGGGTTGCCGCGTTCGTACTGTCTCCCGTCGCGTCCTACATCACCGGGACGACGCTCGCGGTCGACGGCGGCGCCCTACGCGCCATCTAGCGGGCCCGCGCCAGCCCCACTCCGCGGCCGGCCCGGTCGCTGAGGTGTCTCCGGCGCGGCTCCGTTGCCGTGCTCCTGCTGTCTGAACTGCGTGCGGTACAGCTCGGCGTACAAGCCGCCGGCGGCGAGGAGTTCCTGGTGCGTCCCGCGCTCGCTGATCCGGCCGTCGTCGAGCACCACGATCAGGTCGGCGTCCCGCACCGTGGAGAGACGGTGTGCGATCACCAGCGATGTACGCCCCTCCAGAGCGGTTGCCAGGGCCAGTTGGACGGCCGCCTCCGACTCCGAGTCCAGGTGTGCGGTCGCCTCGTCGAGGACGACGATGCGCGGCGCTTTCAGCAGCAGCCTCGCGATGGCCAGACGCTGCTTCTCCCCTCCGGACAGCCGATATCCCCGCTCGCCCACCACCGTGTCGAGCCCGTCGGCGAGGCTGCGGACGAGCGGCAGGATCTGGGCGCCCGCCAGCGCTTGTGTCAGCTCGTCCTCCGACGCGTCGGGCTTCGCGTACATCAAGTTGGCGCGGATCGTGTCGTGGAACAGGTGCGGATCCTGGGTCACCACCCCGATCGCCGCTCGCAGCGACTCCAGCGTGAGGTCCCGGACGTCGACGCCGCCGACCCGCACCGCACCGCCCGTCACGTCGTACAGCCTGGTGACCAGCTGCGTCATCGTCGTCTTGCCGGCACCGGAGGGCCCGACCAGTGCCACCAGCGCGCCGGGCTCGGCGCGCAAGGACACGTCGTGCAGCACCTCGGTCGGCGTCGTCTGGTCGAGCACCGCCACCGTCTCCAGCGACGCGAGGGAGACCTCGTTGGCGCGTGGGTAGCGGAACTCCACGTGGTCGAACTCGACGCTGGCGGGTACACCGCCCGCCAGTTGCCGCGCGTCAGGGAGGTCCTTCACGAGCGGCTCTAGGTCGAGTACCTCGAACACCCGCTCGAAGCTGACAAGTGCCGTCATGATGTCGACGTGCACGTTGGACAGCGCGCTCAGCGGCCCGTAGAGGCGGGTGAGGTACGCAGTCATCGCGACCAGCGTGCCGACGTCGAGGACGCCGTTGACCGCCTGCACGCCGCCCCAGCCGTAGACGAGCGCGACCGACAGCGACGCGACCAGCATGAGGGCGGTGAAGAACACCCGGCTGTACATCGCCTGGGTGACCCCGATGTCTCGGACCCGGGCGGCGCGGCGGGCGAAAGCACGGTCCTCGGCCTCATGCCGGCCGAACAGCTTGACCAACAGCGCGCCCGCGACACCGAGACGCTCGGTGACCATGGCGTTCATCTCGGCGTCGAGGTTGTACGACTCGCGGGTGATGGCCTGCAACTTGCGTCCGAGCCAGCGTGCCGGCAACAGGAACAGCGGCAACATCACGAGGGCGACGAGGGTGATCTGCCACGACAGAACCAGCATCGCGCTGAGCGTGAACGTAGCCGTCAGCACGTTGCTCACCACGTTCGAGAGCGTGGAGGTGAACGCCTGCTGCGCGCCGAGCACGTCGTTGTTGAGGCGCGAGACCAACGCACCGGTCTGCGTCCGGGTGAAGAAGGCGAGGGGCAGCCGCTGGACGTGGGCGAAGACCATCGACCGCATGTCGTAGATGAGTCCTTCGCCGATCCGGGCGCCGAAGTAGCGTCCAGCCAGCCCGAGCGCTGCCGACACGACGGCGATGCCCGCTACGACGAGAGCGAGCTCCACCACCAGCCCGGCGTCCTTACCCAGGACGCCCTTGTTGATGATCTCCCGGAACAACAGTGGTATCGCCGCGCCCAGGGCGGCGTCGATCGCCAGGATGACTGCCAGACCCACGATGAACGCGGTGTACGGCCGGGCGAAGCCGGCGATGCGCCGGATCGATCCTGGCGCCAACCTGCGACGGGTGAACGAGCGGTCGCGGCTGAACGAGCGCATCATGCCCCAGCCGCCGAACCCCCCACCCTGCATCGCCATGCCGGGATCTCCTTCGTCGCACCGCGCCGGGACTGTGTCGGCAATCCCCCGGTCAGGACGACGTCAGGTGAGCCGCCCGGCGGGCCGCTCCCGGGATCCGGGCCAGCCCGCTCAGCATGAACGCCGGCAGGTGAGGCTGTTCTTCCCGATGGGGATCTGCGGCCTGTGCGGCTGCGAAAGGGCGGCGTCCACGCCGCCCCTCACGATCCCCGACTCCCAAGGCTCGCGATCGTCCGTGGCCACCATGGCGTCGCGACGATCGCGACGACTCGGTGGGTGGTGGCCTTTCCTGGACCGGGAGCCTTGGGAGTCCTGCTATGGCGGCGGCGCTAGGCCCGTACCTTCTTGGTGCGCGTGGCGCCGCCTCGGCTTCGAAGGCGCACGCCGGACTCGCTCAACAGCCGGTGCACGAACCCGTAGGACCGTCCCGTCTCCTGCGCGATGGTGCGGATGCTCTTGCCGCCGTCGTATTTCCTTCTGAGGTCCGCGGCGAGCTTGTCCCGCTGCGTACCGGTGACCCGAACGCCCTTCTTCAGAGTCTCGGCCACGCCTACCTCCCGCTGACGAGTGTGATGGTTGCGCTCGGCTGTTCCTCGCCGACCCGCCCTAGTGACTGGGCGTATCGGTCACTCGCTCACCTCGCAGTCGGAACCATCACCGACCGGTCCGCTCACTCGTCACCGAGCCGCACAGCATTCGATCACTCCACCAATGCCCCATGATCCGCCGACCCATGCCTGTTGACCAATGGAAGATCGGCCGTGTCGCAAAAATATTTCCACGGGTACTTTCCGGCGTCGCCCGAGAACGCTGCGTCCGCTGAATTCAGCAGGTCACGCTAGCGCTACAAGATCGCGATAATCCGCGTTCCAGAGGTCCTCTACACCATCGGGAAGAAGCAATACCCGTTCGGGTTCAAGCGCTTCCACGGCACCTTCGTCGTGGGTGACGAGCACAATCGCGCCTTTGTACGACCGAATTGCACCCAATATCTCGTCGCGCGAGACCGGATCCAGGTTATTTGTGGGTTCGTCCAGTAGCAGGACGTTGGCAGTCGAACACACCAAGCGGGCAAGTGCGAGCCGGGTCTTCTCACCACCGGAGAGCACAGTCGCCGGTTTGTCCGCATCGTCTCCGCTGAAGAGGAAAGAGCCGAGGACACGGCGAACCTCGGTGTCGGTGAGGTGTGGGGCGACGGACTGCATGTTCTCGCGGACGGTGCGTCGCAAGTCGAGTGTCTCGTGTTCCTGGGCGTAATAGCCCAGCTGCAAACCGTGTCCAGGCTCGACCTCGCCGGTGTCCGGAGTCTCGACGCCAGCGAGCGCCCGGAGCAAGGTCGTCTTGCCCGCACCGTTGAGGCCGAGGACGACGACCCGACTTCCCTTGTCGATGGCGAGGTCCACGTCGGTGAAGACCTCCAGGGAGCCGTACGACTTGGACAGGCCGGTCGCCGTCAAGGGCGTCTTGCCACATGGCGCAGGCTCGGGTAGCCGGATCCGCGCCACTCGCTCGGCACGTCGTTCGGGTTCCAGCCCGGCCATGAGGCGATCCGCGCGCCGGGCCATGTTCTTGGCCGCGACGGCCTTCGTTGCCTTGGCCCGCATCCGGTCGGCCTGGGCCATCAGCGCCTGGGCCTTGCGTTCGGCGTTGGACCGCTCGCGCCTGCGGCGTCGTTCGTCCGCCTCACGCTGGGTGAGGTAGGCCTTCCATCCGACGTTGTGGACGTCGAGCTCGGCACGGTTGGCGTCCAGGTGGAACACGCGGTTGACGGTGTTCTCGAGCAGGGCGACGTCGTGGCTGATGACGATGAGCCCGCCCTTGAACGCGCGAAGGAAGTCGCGCAGCCAGCCGATCGAGTCGGCGTCGAGGTGGTTGGTCGGTTCGTCGAGGAGGAGCGTGTCGGCACCGGAGAACAGGATGCGGGACAACTCGATCCGCCGGCGCTGACCGCCGGACAGCGTTCGGAGCGGCTGGGACAACACCCGGTCGGGGAGGCCCAGGCTGGCCGTGACCTGCGCGGCCTCGGACTCCGCGGCATACCCGCCGCGGGCGAGGAACTCCGTCTCGGCCCTGGCGTACCTCCGCATCGCCCGGTCGCGCTGCGTGCCGTCCCGCCCGTTGGCCGAGGCTCCGGCCATCTCCAGTTCGGTGGCGCGGAGCTGACGAACTATGTCGTCGAGTCCCCGGGCCGAGAGCACCCGGTCGCGCGCGGCGACCTCGAGATCGCCGGTACGCGGATCCTGGGGCAGGTAGCCGACCGAGCCGACCCGGGTGACGGTGCCGGACGCCGGCAGCCCCTCACCGGCGAGGACTCTGGTCAGAGTGGTCTTGCCGGCGCCGTTGCGCCCGACGAGACCGATCTTGTCACCGGGAGACACCCGGAAGGACACGTCGGAGAGCAGGAGCCGCGAGCCCGCGCGGAGTTCTACATCGCTGGCGGTGATCATCTAGGGACGCTCCGGAGTTGATCGGACACAGGACACACCTGGAGAGAGGGGGGTCCGATCAAGCACACCGGATCAACATGTCGTCAGTGTAGGCAACGACCGCGGGCGGGCGCCTGCGGGTTTCGGCGCGGTATGCCAGGTCGCGTCAGTCACTCCCTGGCGGGTCGGGCCCGACCTGCGGGCCATCACCAAGTCCCCGACTGTCGGGTCGTCACCAATCCTGGCCGGACGATATTGGCGTCGACGGCTCCGGGCAGCACCTCCCGGTCCCCTTAGGCTCGGTGTGCGTCACCGCCTGCCGGCAGCTGCTCGAAGGGAGCTCCCCCGTGCCCTCTCCCCGCCGACTACCCGCGCGCGACCTGGCTCTGATCGCTCTGTTCGCTGCGCTTGTCGCTGCCCTGGGCCTTCCCGGGACTCTCTTCCTCTTCGGCAGTGCGGTGCCCGTCACCGCACAGACCCTCGGCGTCATGCTGGCCGGATCCGTCCTCGGCGCGAAGCGCGGTTTCCTCGCCGTGCTCACGTTCGACGTGCTCGTCCTCGCCGGGCTACCGCTGTTGGCGGGCG
The DNA here is from genome assembly GCA_963720325.1 of uncultured Actinomycetota bacterium. Lineage (GTDB taxonomy): Bacteria > Actinomycetota > Actinomycetes > Propionibacteriales > Actinopolymorphaceae > Thermasporomyces. The sequence continues at coordinate 1,325,643 of CAVRFE010000007.1, forward strand.
GCCGTGGCGGGCTCGGCGTCCTCGGCGGTGTCTCGGCCGGCTACTTCCTCGCGTTCCCGGTGGGCGCGTTCGTGACCGGGTGGCTGACCGAGAAGGCGATGCCGCGCTACTCGATCCCGTTCGGCATGGTCGCCAACGTCGTCGGCGGTATCGCCGTCGTCTACGCGGTCGGTATCCCAGTCCAGGCCGCGCGTACCGACACCTCCGGCCTGGTCGCCACCGTCGTCGCCGCCGCGGTGTTCCTACCCGGCGACCTCATCAAGGCCGCGGTCGCGACCGTCGTCGCCAAGGGCGTCCACGCGGGCTACCCCACACTCGGTCGGGAGCTCGCGGCATCGTCACGGTCCGGCGAGGCGCCGCCGGAGTCCGCGGGAGGTACGGTTCGGCACGATGGCCATCTCCCGTGACATAGTCCGGCGCGCCGCTGCCCAGCCTGACCGCCCGGCGGTGGTCGGACCTGCCGGCGGCCTCAGCTTCGGCGACCTCGCTGCGCGTGCGCGCACGTTCGCCGACCGGATGGAGGCCGCCGGCGTCACGCCGGCCCAATGCGTCCCGCTGACCGATGAGGACCCGGCGCGGCTCCTCGTCGAGTTGGTGGGGACCGACCTGCTCGGAGCAGTCGCCGTCGTGACCGACGCTTCCTGGCCGGATGATGTCCGGGCGGCGGCGGTCGATGCGGCCCGCGCCCAGGTGGCCCGACACGGGCAGGAGGCGTGCCTCGCAGTCTTCACCTCCGGGAGCACCGGAACACCGCGACCCGTGGTGCGGTCCCGCAGGTCATGGACGTACAGCTTTCCGCCGTTCTCCGCCCTGACCGGTATCGGCGTCGACAACACGGTCCTGGTCCCTGGGGCGATGTCGGCGAGCCTCTTTCTCTTCGGCGCCCTGCATGCGCTCACGGTGGGAGCCGCGGTCCACCCACTGTCCCGCTGGTCGCCGGCGCTCGCCGCCCAGGCGGCCGGCACATGCACGGCTGTCCACGTGGTTCCGGCCATGTTGTCGAGCCTTGTCGAACGCCTGGACCCGACCTCCAGCCGCCTACGGCTCGCGGTGTGCGCGGGCGCGCATCTCGACCCGGCACTCGACGACGCGGCGGCCGGCGTAGGTATCCAGGTCGTCGACTACTACGGAGCGGCCGAGCTGTCGTTCGTGGCGATCAGGCGGCCGGGAGCGGCGGCCGGGCGGCTGCGGCCCTTCCCCGACGTCGACGTCGAGGTCCGCGACGGCGTGATCTGGGCCCGCAGCCCCTACCTCGCCCTCGGCCTCGACCGCGATCCGAAGGGTTTCACCACCGTGGGCGACCGCGGGACCTTCGAGACCGACGGCACGATCGCCGTCGAGGGTCGGATCGGCCAGGCCATCACCACCGGTGGAGCGACCATCGCGCCGGAGGCGGTCGAACGGGCGGTACGCGAGGTACCAGGAGTCGCCGAGGTCGCCGTCATCGGCACTCCCCATCCAGCGCTCGGAGAGATCGTCGTCGCTCTCGTCGAGGCCGTACCCGGCACCGGCATCGCGCTGGCTGCCCTGCGCGCCGTGGCCGCCTCGCGGCTGCCGACGGCCGAGCGCCCTCGCCGGTGGTACCTCGTCGACCGGCTGCCGAGGACCGGGTCGGGCAAGGTCGCCCGGGCCCGCGCTGCTACCGGGTTCACCGACGGCACCCTCGTCGTCCGGGTCCTGTCGTGACTGGTCCTGCTGCGGTACCGCCGTCCGCACCGGTGATCGTGGCCGCCCGGCGTACTCCCCTCGGCACAGCCGGCCGGAGCCTGGCACACGTTCCCGTACACCTGCTGGCGGCACCGGTCCTGCGAGCGGTGGTCGACGACCTGTGCATACGCACCGGGAACGACACGGGCGAGACGGTGTCCGACGTGATCCTCGGCAACTGCATGGGGCCTGGCGGGAACGTCGCTCGCGTCTCCGCGCTGGCAGCCGGCCTCGGGCGGCACGTACCGGGCATGACCATCGACCGGCAGTGCGGCAGCGGGCTCGACGCGATCACGCTGGCCGCCGGACTCGTCGCCGCCGGCAGGGGCAGCCTGTACCTCGCCGGTGGAGCGGAGAGCGCATCGACCGCACCGGTCCGAGCCTGGCGGGCGACGACCGGCGTTGACGCGTTGGGCGGTGGCGAGGTCTACGAGCGCGCACCGTTCGCCCCGCCGCCGTACCCCGATCCCGACATGGGTGTCGCCGCCGATCTGGTGGCCCGCGAGGCAGGGGTGAGCAGGACCCGCCAGGACGCGTACGCCGCCCGCAGTCACCACCGGGCTGTCCTGGCCGCCGAGGCGAAGCGCTTCGCCGACGAACTGGTCCCGGTGGGAGGGCTCGACCACGACGAGCGCCCCCGGCCCGGCCTCGACGTGGGCAGGCTCGCCCGGCTGCGACCCGCGTTCGTGCCCGAGGCCGAGGGTGGCACCGTGACGGCCGGCAACTCCTGTGGCGTCAACGACGGGGCAGCGGCGGTGGCCGTGTGTCCGGAGCGGATGCGGCAGCGATACGGCTGGGCCGGCCTGCACGTCGTCGACTGGGCCTGCGTGGGTACCGACCCCGAACGGCCGGGTCTCGGCCTGGCCGAAGCCGCGCGGGTGCTGCTCGGGCGTCACCGGCTGGAGGCCGCTGACATCGGCGCCATCGAGTTCGTAGAGCCGTTCGCCGGCCAGGTGCTCGCCGGCGCAGACGCCCTCGGGCTCGATCCCGACCGCATCTGTCCCGACGGTGGAGCCCTGGCCCTCGGTCACGCCTGGGGCGCGACGGGTGCCGTCGTGATGGTCCGCCTGTTCACCCGCATGGTCCGCGAGCCGGGGCCCACACTCGGGCTCGCCGCCGTCGCCGCCGGCGGCGGCATGGGCACCGCGGTGCTCGTCCGTCGGATCGGCGGCGCCGAATGAGCAGGCGGATCGGCGGCGCCAAGTGATCACGCTCGAGGGCGTCAGCCATTGGTACGGCTCCCGCGCGGTGCTGACCGACATCGACGTACGCCTCACCGAACGCCGCATCGGCGTGGTGGGCGCCAACGGATCGGGCAAGTCCACGTTCGCCCGGCTCCTGAACGGGCTCGTGATCCCCACCCAGGGCCGGGTCGAGGTCGACGGCTTCGACACGCGCAAGGACGGCCGCGAGGTCCGGCGCCGGGTCGGTTTCGTGTTCACCGACCCGGACGCGCAGGTCGTGATGCCGACAGTGGCCGAGGACGTCGGGTTCGGGCTGCGCCGCCTCGGCCTCACCCGCGACGAGCTCGCTGGGCGGGTGGCCACGGCACTTGAGCGCTACGGGCTGAGCGAGTACGCCCACCACCCGGCCCATCTGCTCTCCGGAGGGCAGCTCCAGCTGCTCGCGCTCGCGGGAGTGCTGGTCACCGAACCGACCACCCTGGTCTGCGACGAGCCAACGACCTTGCTCGACCTGCGCAACGCGCGGATGGTCACCGAGTTGCTGCGGCAGCTACCCCAGCGGGTCGTACTCGTCACCCACCACCTCGATCTGCTGGCCGGCTTCGAACGGGTCCTGGTCCTGCACGAAGGGCGCCTGGTCGCCGACGCGGATGCCGACGAGGCGGTCGCGGCCTATGAGAAGCTGCTCGGGTGAGTGCCGCGCAACCCCTGGTGCTCGGCCTCTATCTGCCGGGTGACTCCGTGCTCCACCGGGCGCCGGCGGGAGCGAAACTGGTTGCCCTCGCGATCGTCGCGGTCGCGGTTCTGCGGACCTCTACCGTCGATGCGCTGGGCCTCGCCGCCGCAACCACCCTCGCCGTTGCGGCTCTTGCCCACATCCCGTTCCGGACCTGTCTGGCCCAGTTGCGTCCGGTCTGCTGGTTCGCCCTTCCCCTGTTGGGTTTCCAGTGGCTGACGGCGGGGCCGACCCGGGCGGCCGTCGTCGTCGGGCAACTGCTCGTCCTCGTGCTGGTGGCCGCCCTCGTGACGTTGACGACCCAGGTCACGGCGATGCTCGATGCGTTCGAGGGGGCGTTGCGGCCGTTGGAGCGGTTCGGCGTCAGCCCGACCAGGGTCGGCCTCGTGCTCGCGCTCACGGTGCGGTGCATTCCGCTCGTCGCCCAGACCTACGCAGAGGCCCGTCAAGCACAACGCTCGCGCGGCCTGGAGCGCAGCCCGGTCGCACTGGCTGTGCCTCTGGTCGTACGCCTGCTCAAGAAGGCTGATGCGCTGGGCGCGGCCCTGGCCGCCCGGGGTCTGGACGACTGAGCGGCTCTACTCCGGCGTGGGGCCGGCCAGCGCGACCTGGGCGGCGACGCCGGCCGCGGTGGCACCGAGCGACTCCGAGACCGACCACGCGGTCGAGGCGAGGAGGGGCCCGAGCTCCTGCATCCGGTCACCGGGCATCCGCGCTTCGGGGGCCGACACGCTGATCGAGGCCACCGGCGCGTCCGACCCGTCGAAGATCACCGCGGCGACGGTCCGAATCCCGGCAGTCCGTTCGGAGTAGGAGTACGCGATGTTGTGCAGCCGGATCTCGGCCAGCTGCTTGCGAAGAATCTCCGGATCGGTCACCGTCGTCGGCGTCGCGGACGGAAGCGGGCGGGTCAGGACGCCTTCCTGCAGCGCGTGCGTCATGTGTGCGAGCAGCGCCTTGCCAGGCGCGCCGAGCGGGAGCGGGATCGGCACGCCGAACTCGGTGTAGGTGCGGCGCAGCGGTTGGCGACTCTCGACCTGGTCGATGACGGCGCGCTCGTGCGTCGGGAGCAGGACATGCAACCCGACAGTCTCGTCCACGTCGTCCCGCAGCCGGCGCATGGCCGGAAGCGCGGCGTCGCGCACCGACGTGGCGATCGCCCCGCCCCGGGCCAGCTGAACGAGGAGCGGCCCCAGCGCATAGCGCCGGTCGTGGGTCTGGCGCACCAGGCGGTTGTCCTGCAGGGCTCCCAGCAGGCGGTGGGTGGTGCTGGTCGACAGTCCGGTCATCCGGGCGATGTCACTGATACCGAGCTCCGGGTGCCGGGAGTCGAAGCAACGCAGGATTGTCGCGGCCCGGTCGATGGACTGGACGCCGCGACGCCGACCGGAGATGGTGACGCCGGTGTCGTCATCGTCTGGATCCTGTGTCTGAGGCGAGGTGCTCGGGTGCTGCGGCGTTGACCCCACGGCATCTCCCTGCCTAATGTTTTCCTGCTTCACATCTTCCTGAATTACAGGATGTTATCCCACTTTGCGGCATCTTCCGATGCTGTGGCAAGAACAATCTGGTACCAAACACAGTTTTCTGGCCGACTACCTGGACCCGACTACGGGGTCCGCTACTGGCCTCGCGGCCTGACGACAGCGACGGAAGGACGAGCCGCACGAATGCTCCCCCTCGACGGATTCCGGGTCCTCGATCTCACCCGCTTTCTCTCCGGCCCCTACTGCACGATGGTGCTGGCCGAGTTCGGTGCGGATGTCATCAAGATCGAACAACCCCTCACCGGCGACGACTCGCGCAGGCTCGCGCCCAAGGTCAACGGCGAGAGCTACCCGTTCGCCATGCCCAACCGGAGCAAGCGCAGCGTGTCCCTGAACCTGAAGGAGGAGCGCGGCAAAGAGGCGTTCCTGCGCCTGCTGGATGCCGCCGACCTCGTGATCGAGAACTTCCGGCCCGGAGTAGTCGGCCGGCTCGGCATCGACTACGACAGCGTGCGCAAACTCCGGCCGGACATCCTCTACTGCTCCATCAGTGGCTACGGCCAGACTGGGCCATACCGCGACCGGCCCGGGTTCGACATCATGGCCCAGGGCTCGGTCGGGTTCCTGCGGATGACCGGACATCCGGAGGGCCGGCCGGCGAAGGTGGGTATCGCCATCAACGACATCGCAGCGGGCACCACGGCCGCCTACTCGATCCTCGCGGCCGAGTTGCTCAGGCAGCGCACCGGTCAGGGTCAGTACCTCGACGTTTCGCTGGTCGACGCGGGGCTGGCGTGGACCGTATGGGAGTCAGGTGCGTTCTTCGGCAACGGGGAACTGCCCATGCCCACCGGGACGCGACACCGCCGGTCGACGCCGTACCAGGCCTACCGCACCTCCGACGGCTACGTCACGATCGGCGCCAACACCGAACGCCTCTGGGAACGACTCGTCACGGCCGTGCTCGACCGGCCGGAGTGGCTGGAGGACCCCCGCTTCCGCACCCTGACCGACCGGCTGCACCACATCGACGACCTCGAACGCGAGATCGAGGAGCTCACCACGATGCGGACCACCAACGACTGGATCGAGACACTCGACCGTGCAGGTGTCCCCGGAGGTCCGGTCCTCACCTATGAGGAGGCGCTGGAGGATCCGCACGTACGGGCCCGCAACATGGTCGTCGACGTCGACCATCCGATCATCGGACCGATGCAGACGATCGGGCCGCCGGTGAAGTTCAGTGACCTCGAACTCGGTGTCCGCGCACCGGCACCCTGGCTCGGCCAGCACACCGTGGAGATCCTGCGCGAGGCGGGGATGTCGGACGACGAGATCAAGACTCTGCTGACAGACGGCGTGGCCTTCGACGCCCATCCCGAGCTTCACGACGATCCTCTACACCGGGCAGGTACGACGTGACCGACCCAACCACCAACCAGCCCCCAAACAACCAGCCCCCAAACCAGCCTGGCGACGATCAGGCGCACCTGGTCCTCGAACGCAGCGGTGCTGTCGCCACGGTCGTCCTCAACCGCCCGGCCAGCCACAACGCCATCACCCTCGCGATGTACACCGCGCTGCCCGACCTGCTCACCTCGCTCGACGCCGACAACTCCGTCAAGGCCGTGGTCCTGCGCGGCGGCGGAACCCGCGCGTTCGCCTCCGGTGCCGACATCAGCGAGTTCGAGGCGGTACGCGGGAATGCCGAGAAGGCCCGCGCGTACAACGAACGTGTCGCTGCCGCCGAGCACGCACTCGAACGCCTCGCCAAACCCACGATCGCGATGATCCACGGCTACTGCATCGGCGGTGGTGCGGGTCTGGCGTTCGCCGCCGACATCCGGTTCGGCGACGAGCGTACGAGGATGGCGGTGACGCCGGCCAAGCTCGGCCTCGTCTACAGCCTCGAGTCCACCAAGCGCATTGTCGACCTGGCTGGGCCCTCGCGGGCGAAGTGGATCCTCATGTCAGGGCAGCAGATGGAGGCGCAGGAGGCGCTCCGTCTCGGCCTCCTCGACGAACTGCTGCCGGTCGACGAACTGGAAAAGCACACGTACGAGTTCGCCGAACTCCTCACGACGAGGGCGCAGTTCAGCGTTCGGGCGGCCAAGACCATCGTCAACCGGGTCGCGGGTGGGCAGTACGCCGAGGACGACGCGACAGACGACCTGCGCAACTCCTCCTTCGACACCGTCGACTATGCCGAGGGGGTGCGTGCGTTCCTGCAGAAGCGGACGCCACGATTCGGCTGAGCGGTCATCGAGTACAGGCGGCGGCGGCGACCCCCGCTGTCGCTCTCTGCGCGAGCGTTGTTCTGAGCCAAGGGAGGCGAGGATGCACATGCACGGCAGAAGAAGGTTCTTCGCGTTGGCCGCGGGTGCCGTCGCGTCAACCGCTGCTTGCGCCGGTGGTGGGGGCTCGGCCGGCAGCGATCCGGACTACCCGTCGGAGGACCTCGACTGGACCATCGCGTTCGGACCCGGCGGCGGCAACGACATCATGGCCCGCACCATGGTGCAGATCCTGCAGAGCGAGAAGCTCTATCCGGAGAACATCGCGGTGCAGAACCGCGAAGGTGGCAGCGGCGCGACGGGCTGGGGTCATGTGTTCCGCAAGCGTGGCGACCCCTACGTCATCTCGACCACGTCCGGGTCGTTTCTCACCACACCGCTCGAGTCCAACACCGGTTGGACGTATGAGGACTTCACTGCCGTAGGCCTCTTCGCGACCGACGCTGCCCTCCTCGTGGTGGCCAAGCAGAGCGGTATCGCTACCTGGGCCAACTGGGTCGCGTACGCGAAGAGCAAAGGCACCGTGGCGGTCGGCGGCATCGGCACCGTCAACGTCGACTTCATCCTGCACGACCTGCTCGCGCACAAGGCCGGCTACGCGATCCGGTACGTGCCCTTCAACGAGGAAGGCCAACTCCTCACCGCGCTGACCTCGGGGTCGTTGGAGGCGATTGTCTCCAATCCGGGCGAGGTGATGGGCCAGATCGACGCCGGCAAGATGGTCGCGCTGCTGTTCACCGGCGCCGAGCCGCTGCCCAAGCTGCCGGACGTACCGACCGGCGAGTCGGTCGGGTTCGCCGAGCTGCCGACGATGCCGCGTGGCCTGATCCTGCCGCCCGATGTGCCCGCCAACACCACCCAGTGGTGGATCGCCACCATGATGAAGGTGGTGAAGACAAAGAAGTGGCGAGACTACCTCGCCAGCAACTTCCTGGTGGAGGACGTCCGCTGGGGTAAGGACTTCGCGACGTTTCTCGACGTGACCACCAAGGAGCTCGAGCGCATCCTGAAGGAGCGCGGCGCCATATGACGCGGACGATCTTTCTCGGCGTCCTCGGCCTGGCGCTCGCGGGGTATGCCGCGATGGCCGCGCAGATGGCGACTCGGCTCCCCTCCGGACAACTCGGCCCGGGTTTCTTCCCCCAGTTCATCGGCGTCGCCGCGGTCGCGCTCTGCGTCGTAGCCCTGGTGCGCGGCATCCGCCGGTCGGAGCAGGACGACTCCGTGGCCCATCCGAACACGACCGCACTGGCCATCGTGGCGAGCGTCGGGTTCTTCACGCTGCTGCTCGTCCTCGGCGCGGTGCCAGCCGCCGTCGCCTTTCTGTTGGCCATGCTGACGCTGCTCAACCGGCAGCACCTGGTCGTCAACCTCGTCGTCGCGGTGGCACTTCCGGTTGCCCTGTATCTGTTGTTCGAGGTCCTCCTCCACGCAGAACTCCCGCACGGGGTGTTGTGGTCGTGACAGTCCTCGACCATCTCGCCACCGGTATCGCGACGGTCCTGACGCCTGTCAACCTGTTGCTGCTGGCGCTGGGCGTACTTGTCGGCATGGTGATCGGCGTGATGCCCGGTTTGGGCCCGTCCGCCGGCATCGCCATCCTCCTCCCGGTCACGTTCAGCCTCGACCCGACCGGAGCGGTCGTCATGCTGGCGGCCATCTACTACGGCGCGATGTACGGCGGCACCATCACCTCGGTGCTCATCAACACACCCGGCGAGTCCGCAACCATCGCCAGTACGTTCGACGGCTATCCGCTGGCCAAGCTGGGACGGGCTGGACCGGCCCTCGTGATGGCCGCCGTCGCGTCGTTCGTCGCCGGCACGATCGGCACGGTGCTGCTCAGCATCGCCGCGCCGTTGCTGTCATCTGTGACCTCACGATTCGGCCCGCCCGAACTCTTCCTGCTGGTGTTCGCCGGGCTGCTGACACTCGTCATCGTCATCGGCCGCAACCGCCTGCTCGGTGCGTTGTCGGCTCTGGTGGGCTTCGCCATCGCCACTGTCGGCGTCGACATCTCGGGCGGCGAGCAGCGCTACACGTTCGGCTCACCCGAACTCATCAACGGCGTCGACTTCATACCGGTGGCGATCGGCATCTTCGGGCTGGGCGAGGTCCTCCACGCGTTGTACCTCGGCGCCCACAAGGAGAAGGTCGGCTACTTCTCCGTCAAGGCACGCGGCCGGCAGTTCTGGCCGACGCGGGACGACGTACGCCAGTCGCGCGTCCCGATCCTGCGCGGCTCGCTGCTCGGCTTCTTCGTCGGTACGACACCAGGTGCCGGCGCGACAGTCGCCTCGTTGATGTCATACAGCGTGGAAAAGTCCGTCTCGAAGAGTCCGGAGAAGTTCGGCAAGGGCGCGATGGCAGGGCTGGTCGGACCGGAGGCGGCCAACAACGGCGCGTCCACCGGCGCGATGGTCCCGCTCCTGACCCTCGGAATCCCTGGCTCGGCATCGACAGCGGTCCTGCTCGGCGGGTTCCTCATGTGGGGACTGCAGCCCGGCCCTCTGCTGATGGAGCAGAACCCCGAGTTCGCCTGGGGACTCATCGCCAGCATGTATCTCGGCAACGTCATGTTGCTCCTGGTGAACGTGTTCTGCATCCCGGCGTTCGCCACCATCGCACGCGTGCCGTTCCGCGTCCTCGCTCCGGTGATCATCGTGTTGTGCACGTTCGGCACCTACGCGGTGAACGCGAGCATGGTCGAGGTCGGCATCATGCTCGGCTGCGGGGTGCTCGGTCTCTTCATGCGCCGTTTCGGATTCTCGCCGGCCGCGCTCGTCATCGCACTCGTGCTGGGTCCGATCGCCGAGGAGAGCCTGCGGCAGACCCTGATCATCTCCCAGGGCAGCCCGGTGATCTTCCTGCAGCGCGCCCCCTCGGTCATCCTGCTGGTCGTGATGGCAGTCCTGATGGTGCTGCCGGTCGCCCTGACCCTGCTCCGTCGCAGGCGCCAGAACCCATCCCGTGATCATGATCGTGACCATGAAGACTCCACGGTCTCCTAGCCCGCAACGGCTTCATGATCACCGGCGCCATGCCGTGGTCGGAGGGGGCATCGTCGGAGCGGCGGTGGCCAGGCGGCTGCTCCAGGTCGCGCCGGACGCGTCGGTCACCGTGCTGGAGAAGGAGCCCCGGCTCGGCACGCACCAGACCGGTCGCAACAGCGGCGTCGTGCACGCCGGCCTCTACTACCAGCCTGGCTCGTTGAAAGCACGACTGTGCCGCCGCGGCGTCCTCCTGCTCCGGGAGTTCTGTGCCGAGCACGACCTCGCCTACCTGGAGTGCGGCAAGGTCCTCGTCGCGCTCGACGAGCTGGAGCGTACGCGGCTGCTGGCGATCCGCGACCGTGCAGTCGCCAACGGCGTGCCTGGTATCCGCATGCTCGACCCGGCTGGCATCGCCGAGATCGAGCCGCACGCCCGCGGAATCGCCGGTCTGCACTCGCCGACCACCGCGATCGTCGACTTCGGCGACGTGGCCAGGGCCCTTGCCCAGGTGGCGGTTTCGGCTGGCGCGACCGTTCACACCGGCGTCGAGGTCCGCGGCTTCGACGAACGCGGCAACGGCGTCGTGGTCACTGGTCGCGATGGCTACGAGGCCGAGTTCGACCACGTGATCGTCTGCGCCGGCCTGCAGACCGACCGGGTGGCCGCACTCGCCGGCGATGCGACCGAGCCGATGATCGTGCCGTTCCGCGGGGAATACCACCTGCTGCGGGCGGATCGGCGCGACCTGGTGCGCGGCCTGATCTATCCGGTGCCGGATCCTCGGTACCCCTTCCTTGGCGTACACCTGACGCTACGGGTGGACGGCGAGGTGATGGTCGGCCCCAACGCCGTCCTCGCCCTGGCCCGGGAAGGTTACGGCTGGCGGTCGGCGTCGTGGTCCGACCTGCGGACGACGCTCGCCTATCCCGGCTTCCGCCGGTTCGTCCGCCGGCACTGGCGAACCGGCGCCAAGGAACTCGTCGGGTCACTGAGCCGGCGTGCGTTCGTGGCGGCCGCTCGCCGTTATGTGCCAGAGCTCCGTACGTCGGACGTCGTGGCTGGTCCGGCCGGCATCAGGGCGCAGGCACTCGACCGGGACGGCTCTTTGGTGGACGACTTCCGGATCCACCGCCGCGGCCGGGTCGTCTGCGTCCGCAACGCACCCTCGCCCGCGGCCACCTCCTCCCTCGCCGTCGCCGAACATCTGGTCGACCTCGTCTTCGATCGCGTTCCGGACCTGACGGGCTGACGGGCGCGAGGGTCCTCACGACTCGACCGCGACGTAACCGCCCAGAGCGACCAGCGCAGACCCCGACGCGAGTCGGGGCCAGCGGGGAGTCCGACCGGCTCCCGCCAGGCGGGCGTGAACGTGTCCAGCGAGGACGACGACCACCACGTCGGCCAGCGAGTTCAGCAGGACGGAGAGGCCGCCCAGCAGCAGGGCCTGCCACAGCACCGAACCGGCGGCCGGATCGAGGAAGTGGGGCACGAACGCGAGGAAGAACACGGCGGTCTTCGGGTTGAGGGCCTCGGTCAGCACACCCTGTCGAAAGCCCGACCCGCGCCTGTCCGTAGGACCGATGTCGGTACCGCTCTGGTGGTCGCTTCGACGGACCAGCATCCTGACGCCGAGAACGACGAGGTAGGCGGCACCGGCGTACTTGACGACAGCGAACGCCGTGGCCGAGGTCGCGATAATCGCAGACAGTCCGGTCGCCGCGGCGACGACGTGAACGCATCCGCCCGCCGCAGTGCCGAGAGTGCTTGCCAGTCCGTCCCGGCGACCCCGGCCGATCGTACGAGCGGCGACGTAGAGCAGACCGGGTCCCGGAACCACGGCGAGCACCAGGGCGGCCAGGAAGTACGCGGCCAGGTGCTGTGTGTCGATCACTGTTGCTCCCTCGCGACGAACCGGTGCCGAATGTAGCGCGGCCTGCGCTGCGACGGTCCGCCGTGGCGCAGGCTCGTCTCACGCCGAGCCCTACGGGGGTAGCATCACGGTTCGCGAGCACCGACAGCCGTCAGCGTCCCCGGGTGAGAAACGACGGCGGCGGCACCGACCGAAAGGGCACAGCATGCGTGTGGGTGTGATCCTGCCGATGGGCGACGAGACCCAGCCGGGCGTGCCCCGAAGCTACGCCGGCATCCGCGACCTCGCGACACAGGCCGAGTCGTCCGGGCTGGACTCCATCTGGGTCTACGACCACCTGCTCGGTGAGTCCACCGAGGACGCCTCCGGGTCGCCGTGGGAGGCCTGGACCGTGCTGAGCGCGCTCGCCGACGCCACCTCGAACGTACGCCTGGGCGCCCTGGTCTTCTGTACGGCGTTCCGTGACCCCGGCGTGCTGGCCCGCATGGCCGACACGTTGTCGGAGGTCAGTGACGGACGACTCGTTCTCGGCCTGGGCTCGGGGTGGCACCAGCCCGAGTTCGACGCGTTCGGCCTCCCGTTCGACCACCGGGTCGGCCGGTTCGCCGAAGCGCTGGAGATCATCGCCACGATGCTGCGGTCGGGCCGGGCCACCGTCCAGGGCAGCTACCACCAGGTGGCAGACGCACCGGTGCGCATCCGCCCGGACCGAGCGGTCCCCTCGATCCTCGTCGCGGCCAAGGGGCCAAGGATGCTCCAGCTCACGGCGAAGTACGCGGATCAGTGGAATCTCGCCTGGTTCGGGTTGCCGTCCGACCGCTACCGCGAGACCAGTGCCGCGCTCGACGAGGCGTGCCGGGAGATCGGACGCGATCCGGCGACCCTCGAGCGCACCGCAGGCGTACGGGTGGCCGCGCCCACCGACGACAACGCCGCCGAGAGTGAGGGCGCCCTGATTCGGGGCGATGCCGACGAGATCGCCCGCGCGTTCGCGAGTTGGGAAGCCGAAGGCGTGAGCGAACTCGTCTGCTGGCCCGATCCCAGCGATGCCGAGACGGTGTCCCTGATCGCCGATGCCCTTGCCTTGCACCACAAGCAGTCCAGGGCCTAGAGCCCTCGTGGACGCCCGTGAGCTCGCCGTCGCCCTGTTCAACAAGACGTGGGACCTTCTCGACAAGGACAACCGCACGGACGGCGAAGACGACGAGATGGTCCACTGCGCACACGCGTCGCGTTACCACTGGAGCCAGGCGCCCGAGTGCCTACCGCGAAACCTTGCCGTCGGCGAGTGGCAGTGTGCGCGGGTGTACTCGGTCCTGCGCCGGTCAGAGCCCGCTCTCTGGCACGCGCGGCGTTGCCTGGAACGCTGTCAGGACGCCGGCGAGACCGGCTTCTTCCTCGGCACCGCGTACGAAGCCATGGCCCGGGCCCACCGGATCGCAGGCGACGCCGGCGAAGCGAGCCGCTGGGAGGAACGCGCCCGGAACATCGCCGAATCACTCACCGACGAAGAAGACCGCACCCAGCTGCTGGCGGACCTGGCATCCCTGCCCGCTGTCTAGGTCAGCACGATCCGCACCGACCTGAAGTCCTCCGGTGCGCGTTGCAGGACCGCGAGCTTCGGGTCGGGCACGTGCAGGTGTGGAGGTACGACCCGGGCCCGCAGCGGTGCCAGCCGGGAGTCGTCCAGCACCTGCGTCACGGCGCGACGGTCGCCACCCACGATCACCGCGTCGAGCACGTTGGCATTGGGCAGCACGATCCGAGCCACCACATCGGCGGCGGCCTTGCACGCCTCACGGGCCTGCTTCTCCCGCCGTCGGGCAAACCGTTGCTGCGACCATCCTCCTGCTGAGGTCCGGCCCTGTACCCGACGTGAGCCCACCTTCGACACCACCAGCTTCCGTCCCTCGAAGATCCCGGCCGCGTACCCGCCGAGACGGACCAGCAGGACGCCGACCCGCCGGTCGATGGTGACGTGTTCGATCAGGCCGCCGTAGGGCAAGGCGTCGTTGACACTCAGCGGCGGGAACGGGACCCGGCACTCAGCCCTGGTTCCGTCCGGCGCCACGACACTGACGACCTCGGCCGACGCGTCGTAACGGTAGCCGGCACCGGCGTCGGTCCCCGCGGGATGCGGCACGGGCAGGGTGCGATCCTGCGTCGTGGAGGAGTCCTCCGGGGCGGGCTGCTCGACGCTGTGTCGTTCGATGAACTTGCCCAACCACCGTTCGAGTCGTTCTGGCGCGACGTTCAGTTCTCTCGCCGCCCGGCCGGACTCAGACGTTGAACCCGAGCGCACGCAATTGCTCGCGGCCTTCGTCAGTGATCTTGTCCGGCCCCCACGGCGGCATCCAGACCCAGTTGATCCGGAACGCCTCGACGAGACCGTCGAGCGCGGCCTGTGTCTGGTCCTCGATCACGTCGGTGAGCGGACAGGCGGCAGAGGTGAGGGTCATGTCGATCGTCGCGACACCCTCGCCGTCGAGCGAGACACCGTAGACCAGGCCGAGGTCGACGACGTTGATGCCGAGCTCTGGATCGACGACGTCCTTGAGAGCCTCGAGAAGGTCGTCTTCGTTGGTCCTGACAGTCTCGGTCATCGGCCGGCTCCCATCTCGTCGCCAGAAGCTGAGGTGCCCAACGCCTGAACGGTCGCGTCCTTCCACGCCATCCAGGCGAGCAGCGCACACTTGATCCGTGCGGGGTACTTGGAGACGCCCGCAAAAGCTATCGCATCCTCGAGCAGATCTTCATCGGGCTCCAGTTGGCCCTTCGACTGCATCAACGCGAGGAACTCGTCATGTCGGCGGAAAGCCTCGTCGAGCGGCCGGCCGTGCACGAGGTCGTGCATGACCGACGCGGCCGCCTGGCTGATCGAGCAGCCCATCGTGTCGTAGGACACGTCTTCGATGCGTGGACCGTCGCCGTCTCGGTCGGCGATCCGCACCCGCAAGGTGACCTCGTCACCACAGGTGGGGTTGACGTGGTAGACCTCGGCGTCGTAAGGCTCCCGCAGGCCCTTGCCATGCGGGTCCTTGTAGTGGTCCAGGATGATCTCCTGGTACAACGCCTCGACCTGCATCCCAACTCCGCCTGTCAATCCAGTCCCACTCGGAAGAATCTCTTGACCTCTTGCACGCCGTCCACGAGCGCGTCGACCTCGGCGCGGGTGTTGTAGAGGTAGAACGTCGCCCGCGTCGTGGCCGGGATCGCGTAGCGGCGAACGATCGGCCATGCGCAGTGGTGACCGACGCGGACGGCGATGCCAAGGTCGTCGAGGACTTGGCCGACGTCGTGCGGGTGGATCTCGTTGACGACGAACGACACCGCTCCCCCACGGGCCTCGGCAGTCGGGGGCCCGATGATGCGGACACCTGGCACCTCGGCCAGACGCTGCAGGGCATATGCCGTCAGGTCGTGTTCGTGCGCGGCCACCGCCTCCATGCCGACAGCGTTCAGGTAGTCGACCGCGGCACCCAGTCCGATCGCCTGGGCGATGTTGGGCACGCCCGCCTCGAAGCGTTGCGGCGGCGCGGCGAAGGTCGTCGCCTCCATCGTGACGACCTCGATCATCGAGCCGCCGGTGAGGAACGGCGGCATGGCCTCCAGCAGCTCACGTCGGCCGAGCAGCACACCCACACCCGTCGGACCGAGCATCTTGTGGCCCGAGAACGCCAGGAAGTCCACGCCCAGCCCGTGGAAGTCGACCGGCTGGTGCGGCACGCTCTGAGCGGCGTCGACGACGACCAGCGCACCCACCTCGTGCGCACGGGTCGTGATCAGGTCGAGTGGGTTCACGGTTCCCAGGACGTTGGACTGCTGGGTCAGTGCCACGACCTTCGTGTGGGGCGTGATCATGTCGTCGAGATCGGACAGGTCGAGCCGGCCGTCGTCGGTCAGTCCGATCCACTTCAGGGTCGCGCCGGTCCGCTGGCAGAGCATCTGCCATGGCACCAGGTTGCCGTGATGCTCCATCTCGGTGATGAGGACCTCGTCGCCCGGACCGACCCGGAACCGTGCTGCCTCGGGGCCAGCCGTCGCGGCATTGCTCATCGCGTACGCCACGAGGTTGATGCCTTCGGTGGTGTTCTTGGTGAACACCACCTCGTCGGTGTCGGCGCCCACGAACGCGGCGATGCGGGCGCGGGCCGACTCGTAGAGGTCGGTCGCCTCCTCGGCCAGCCGGTGCGCCCCGCGGTGCACGGCGGCGTTGTGCTGTTCGTAGAAGTCGCGCTCGGCGTCGAGGACCTGACGGGGCTTGTGGGAGGTGGCGCCGCTGTCGAGGTAGACGAGCGGCCGGCCGCCGGGCAGCACCCGGTCGAGGATCGGGAAGTCCTTCCGGATCCTCTCGGCGTCCAGGCCCCGGGTGTGCCCGGTGCCCCTCGTCGTCGCTCCGACCACAGCGGTCACGTCGATGCGCCTGCCTTCAGGTAGCTGGCGTAGCCCTCGGCCTCGAGCTTCTCGGCGAGTTCGGGTCCGCCCTCTTCCGCCACGCGCCCGTCGACGAACACGTGTACGTAGTCGGGGGTGATGTAGCGGAGGATCCGGGTGTAGTGGGTGATCAGCAGGATCCCCTTGTCGCCCTTGTCGTGGAAGCGGTTGACACCTTCGGCGACGACCTTCAGCGCGTCGATGTCGAGCCCGGAGTCGGTCTCGTCGAGGACCGCGAACTTCGGGTCGAGCACCTCCAGCTGCAGGATCTCGTTGCGCTTCTTCTCGCCGCCCGAGAATCCCTCGTTGACGTTGCGCTGGGCGAAGTCGACGTCCATGCCGAGGCGGCCGAGTGCTCCGTTGACGTCCTTGGCCCATGTTCGCAACGCCGGCGCCTTGCCGTCGATAGCAGTCTTGGCCGTACGCAGGAAGTTGGAGACGGACACACCCGCTACCTCGACGGGATACTGCATCGCGAGGAACAGACCCGCCCGGGCGCGCGCGTCGACGGTCATGCCCAGCAGGTCTTCGCCGTCGAGAGTGACCGAACCCTTGGTGACCTGGTATTTCGGATGGCCGGCGATGGAGTAGGCCAGGGTCGACTTGCCGGAGCCGTTCGGGCCCATGATCGCGTGGGTTTCCCCCGACGTCACGGTCAGATCGACGCCGCGCAGGATCTCCTTCGGACCCGACTCGGTCTCGACGGACACGTGCAGGTCGCGGATCTCGAGGGTGCTCACGGTGTATCAGGCTCCAGTTCTTCGGTGGCTGTCGGCGCTGGGTCGGCTTTCAGCTCTTCTCGTCTCGGCACGGTCAGTCGGTGGCGTTGAGCGGATGGCGTACGTCGACGAGGACATCGTCGCCGTCGATCTTCAGTGGGTAGACGGGTACGGGTTCGGTGGCCGGCAGCCCGGTGGGCCGTCCCGAGGTGAGGTCGAACCGCGAACCGTGCAGCCAGCATTCGATCTCGCCGTCGTCGACGTCGCCCTCCGACAGTGGGATCTCCTCGTGCGAGCAGACGTCGTGGATGGCGTGCAGCTCACCTTCGCTGCGGACGACCGCGACAGGTACGCCGTCGACGACCACGCCCACGACCCCGGCGTCGGGCACGTCTGCCACCGTGCAGACCTTCTGGTAGTCACTCACGGGCGCCCACCCCCGCAGTCGCGGCAGGCAACCCGACATTGCGTTCGAGCTCGGCCTCGACTGAGGCGAGCAGTCGATCGCGCAGCTCCGGAACGCCGATGTGGCGAACCAGGTCGGCGAAGAAGCCGTGGACGACGAGCCGCCGGGCTTCGTCGTCCGGAATACCGCGCGACTGCAGGTAGAACAGCTGCTCGTCGTCGAAGCGGCCGGTCGCGCTGGCGTGACCTGCGCCCTCGATCTCGCCGGTCTCGATCTCGAGGTTCGGCACCGAGTGAGCCCGGCAGCCGTCTGTCAACATCAGGTTGCGGTTGTGTTCGTAGGTCTGGATACCCTCGGCGGCCTTGCGGATCAGCACGTCCCCGATCCACACCGTGATGGCCTTGTCGCCCTGCAGCGCACCCTTGTACTCCACGTTGCTCTTGGTGTGCGGGTGGTTGTGGTCGACGAAGAGGCGGTGCTCGAGGTGCTGACCCGCATCGGCGAAGTAGAGCCCGAGCAGTTCGGCCTCGCCCCCCGCGTCGGCGTAGTCCAGCGTCGTGGCGATCCGGACCAACGAACCACCGAAGGTCACGTTGACGTGCTTGACCTTCGCGTCGCGCCCGATCCTGATCGCCTGGTATCCGGCGTGGACGGCGTCGTCTGCCCAGTCCTGCACGGACACGACGGTGAGATGGGCACCCTCGCCGACGCGGAACTCCGCGTTGTCGGCGTAGGTCGCCGAGCCCACGTGGTCGATCACCACGACCGTCTCCGCGTACGCCTTGACGTCGACGAAGGTGTGGCCGTAGCTCGCGCCCTCGGAGCTCTCGCCGCGCACGGTGAGGACGACCGGCCTGGCCGGTCGCGCCTCTTCCGGGACCGTCACGACGGTCGCCTCGGTGAACCCCGTCCACGCCTGCGCACTCACCCGGTCGCCCGGGACGGAGACGTCGCCGAGCCGGTCGTCGTCACGGGAGACGGTCTCGACCCGCACGTCGTCCGGGGCGTCCACGTCGACGACCACTTTGCCGCCGGTGGCAGCAGTGCCGTCGTGCAGGCCCCGGAGCCGCTTCACCGGCGTGAACCGCCACATTTCCTCGCGGCCGGTCGGCACCGGGTGGTCGGCGAGGTCGAACGAACCTTCCGGGTGCAGATGCGAGGCAGGCTTGGACTCCGCGCCGGCACCGTGGGAGTGTGCGCGCGCGGAACCGGCCGGCGTCGCGGGTGGACCCGCACCGGCTCCGGTGTCAGGCGAGAGGACTGCGGACGCAACGGCTGCGCGCTCCTGTGCGGCCTCGGCGCCGGGACGGCTCTTGTCGTGGTCGGGCATGGCGGTTGTCGTTCTCACCTTCTCGTCGTACGTACGCAAACCTCGCCGTGGAACGGTTCCGTCAGCCGACGGCACCTTCCATCTGCAGCTCGATCAGCCGGTTCATCTCCAGCGCGTACTCCATCGGCAGCTCGCGGGCGATCGGCTCGACGAACCCGCGCACGATCATCGCCATCGCCTCGTCCTCGTTGAGCCCGCGGCTCATGAGGTAGAAGAGCTGGTCGTCGGTCACCTTGGAGACGGTCGCCTCATGGGCCATCTCCACGTCGTCCTCACGAACGTCGTTGTACGGATAGGTGTCGGACCGGCTGATCGTGTCGATCAGCAGCGCGTCGCACTTCACCGTGCTCTTGGAGTGGTTGGAGCCTTCCTGCACCTCCACCAGACCGCGGTAGGAGGTGCGTCCACCGCCCCGGGCCACGGACTTCGAGATGATCGATGACGACGTGTGCGGCGCAAGGTGGTGCATCTTCGCGCCTGCGTCCTGGTGCTGTCCCTCGCCGGCGAAGGCGATGGAGAGCGTCTCGCCCTTGGCGTGCTCGCCCATCAGGTAGATCGCGGGGTACTTCATCGTGATCTTCGACCCGATGTTGCCGTCGACCCATTCCATCGTCGCGCCCTCGGCGGCGGTGGCCCGTTTGGTGACGAGGTTGTAGACGTTGTTGGACCAGTTCTGGATCGTCGTGTAGCGGCAGCGCGCGTTCTTCTTCACGATGATCTCGACCACCGCCGAGTGCAGTGAGTCGGTGGAGTAGATCGGCGCGGTGCAGCCCTCGACATAGTGCACGTAGGCACCCTCGTCGACGATGATCAGCGTCCGCTCGAACTGCCCCATGTTCTCGGTGTTGATCCGGAAGTACGCCTGCAACGGGATCTCGACGTGCACACCCGGCGGGACGTAGATGAAGCTGCCGCCGCTCCACACCGAGGTGTTGAGGGCCGCGAACTTGTTGTCGCCCGGCGGGATGACCGTGCCGTAGTACTCCTGGAACAGTTCGGGGTGTTCCCTCATACCCGTGTCGGTGTCGAGGAAGATCACGCCCTGCTCCTCGAGGTCTTCACGGATCTTGTGGTAGACGACCTCCGACTCGTACTGCGCGGCGACGCCGGCGATCAGGCGCTGCTTCTCGGCCTCGGGGATGCCGAGCTTGTCGTAGGTGTTCTTGATGTCCTCGGGCAGCTCGTCCCAGGTCGCCGCCTGCTTCTCGGTGGAACGGACGAAGTACTTGATGTTGTCGAAGTCGATCGTCGACAGGTCGGCGCCCCACGTCGGCATCGGCTTGCGGTAGAAGAACTTCAGACCCCGCAGGCGCATGTCGAGCATCCACTCCGGCTCGCCCTTCAGCGCGGAGATCTCGCGGACGACTGCCTCGGACAGCCCGCGTTTGGCCGTGGCCCCGGCAACGTCGGAGTCCGCCCAGCCGTACTTGTATCGGCCGAGTCCCTCGAGTTCGGGATGCGCGGTCGTGGTCATGGAGTGGTCCTCCCAGTCCGGTTGGTCCGGGTCGTGGGTCGGGTGTGGTTTCCCGCTGTCTGTACATCGTCGGTGTCGGTTCGTTCGGTCTCGCCACCTGGACCCTCCCCAGCGCCGTGGTTCGGTATGGCGGCGGTGTTGGCGTGCGGCACGTGGGTGGTGCACACGCCGTCGCCATGCGCGATGGTCGCGAGACGTTGGACGTGGCGGCCGAGGAGCCGCGAGAACGCCTCCGTCTCCGCCTCGCAGATCTCGGGGAACTGCTCGGCCACGTGCGCGACCGGGCAGTGGTGCTGGCACAGCTGCTCGCCCAACCGAGCGGGTTCTACCGATGCGGCGTACCCGTCCTCGGTCAGCGCCTCGGCGAGCGCGGATGTTCCCGCCGCGGACGGCTGGGTCGCGGCCACCGCGTGGTAGCGCTCCTCCAACCGCGTGACCAGGCGCCGGGCGAAGTCCTGGACGGCCCGCTCACCGCTGGTCTCGCGGATGTACCGCAGAGCGCTCACGGCAAGATCGTCGTACGCCTGGTAGAACGCACCCCGACCGGCGTCGGTCAGCGCGAAGACCTTCGCCGGACGGCCACGCCCGCGCTGTCCGTATACCCGCTGCTGACGGGACACCACAACGCCCTCGGCAACCATCGCGTCGAGATGCCGGCGGATCGCGGCCGGCGTGACGCCGAGGCGGTCCGCAAGCACGGCGGCCGTCTGAGGGCCGCCTTCGAGGATCACCCGCGCCACCCGGGTCCGGGTCGACTCATGGCCCGACTCATCGTGATCAGTGCCGACATGAGTGGAAGGCGAGGGCTCCGGCGCACGCCTGACCGGGACGGCCGGGGCCGTTCGGGCAGGACCCGACGGCGCGGCCGAAGCCTGGAGAGACGTACCGGGGTTTTTCACAACCTCATTGTGCTGTTATTCGCGGCACCCGGCTAGTGAGGCCCGCCTAACTACGCCAGTCGTGGCGGTATGTCCCGGCTGCGACATTGCTCACATCAAGGCGCCCGGGGCCACGAGGTCGCATGCGCAGCCGGGACCGTCCGGCAGGCGAGCGCCGGTCTGGCCCTGGTCTCGGCCCTCCTTAGACTCCAGGGGTGGGTGACCTGGTTGTCGAGGTCGAAGAGCTCGTCGTACGCCACGGTCGCGGTCGTGCGGCCGTGACCGCTGTCGACGGCCTCAGCCTCACTGTCGCCCAGGCCAGCGTCACGGCCATCCTCGGGCCGAACGGCGCGGGCAAGACCACGACGATCGAGACCTGCGAGGGCTATCGGCGCCCGACCAGTGGGCGGGTCAGCGTGCTTGGACTCGACCCGATCCGGGAACACCGCGCGCTCGCTCCCCGCCTCGGAGTCATGCTGCAGGACGGCGGCGCCTGGTCAGGTGTCCGTGCGGTGGAGATGCTCGGACACATCTCCCGCCTCCACGCCCACCCGCTCGACGTCGAGATGCTCGTGCAACGGCTCGACCTCGGTTCGTGCGGACGAACTCCCTTCCGGCGCCTGTCCGGCGGTGAGCGGCAGCGGCTCGCGCTGGCCATGGCACTCGTCGGGCGGCCCGAGCTCGTCTTTCTCGACGAGCCGACAGCGGGGCTCGATCCACTGGGCCGCCGCGTCACCTGGGAGCTGATCGAGGAGCTGCGCACCGACGGGGTCTCGGTCGTCCTGACGACCCACCACATGGACGAGGCCGAACGGCTCGCCGACCAGGTGTACGTCATCGACCGGGGCGTGGTCATCACCTCCGGCTCCCCCGCCGAGCTCACGTCCCGCGGCGCGGCCAACTCGCTCCGGTTCCGGGGGCCGGCCGGACTGGACCTGCGGTCGTTGGTCGCGGCACTGCCCGAGGGGTGCGAGGTCCGCGAACCGTTGCCAGGCAGCTACCTCGTGCTCGGCAGGATCGACCCGCACCTGTTGGCGACCGTGACCGCGTGGTGCGCCTCCAACGGGGTGCTTCCGGACAATCTCGCGGTCGAACGACACACCTTGGAGGACGTGTTCCTCGAGCTCACCGGTCGGGAGCTCCACCGATGACCGCCAGGTCCGAGGCGGCTCGGCCGTCGGCCGGCACGTTCACTCCGGCGCCAGGTTCGGCACCGTTGGTCTCGATGGTGACCGCCCAGGGGCTGATGGAGGCGAGGCTCCTGCTGCGCAACGGCGAACAGGTCGTGCTCGCCCTCGTCATCCCCGTCCTGCTGCTGGTCGCCGGAACGCTCGCGCCCGGGATCGACCTCGGCACCGAACGACGGATCGACGTCCTGGCGCCCGGTGTCCTGGCGCTGGCCGTGATGTCCACGGCGTTCACCAGTCTTGCCATCGCCACCGGCTTCGAACGCCGGTCGGGCGTACTCAAGCGGCTCGGTGCCTCGCCCCTCCCGCGCGGTGGGCTGCTGGCGGGCAAGGTCCTGGCGCTCACCATGGTCGAGGCTGTCCAGGTCGTGGTACTCGTGCCGGTCGCCTTCCTCCTCGGCTGGCGCCCCGCGACCGGGGCCGTCTGGGTCGGCGCCGCCGTGGCGTTGATGGTCGTCGGCACCGTCGCGTTCGGCGCCCTGGGCCTCCTGTTGGCCGGCATCGTGCGGGCGGAGACGACACTCGCCGCGGCCAACCTCGTCTACCTGCTTCTGCTGGCCGGGGGCGCGATCCTGCTCCCGGTCCAGTCGTACCCCTCGATCGTCCAACCGGTGATCGGCTGGCTTCCCTCGGGCGCACTGGCCGAGGGACTACGCGCCGCGTTCGACGGAGGCGGGGCGGGCGCATGGCCCGCGATCGCCGGGTTTGTCGGAGTGCTCCTCGCCTGGGCTGCGGCGGGAGCGATCCTGACAGCGCGTACGTTCCGCTGGGAGTGACCGCCCGCTGGGCCGACCGGGCGGGTCCCTACGCTTGGGCCGTGCCGCTTCCTCGACCTACTGCCGCGCAGGTGCGCGGGCTCGCCGTCGCGACCCTCGTAGCGAACGTGACCATCGTCGTCACCGGCGGCGCGGTCCGGCTCACCGGCTCCGGACTGGGCTGCCCGACCTGGCCGCGGTGCAGCGACGGTTCGTTCGTGAGCCATCCGGCGCTCGGGCTGCACGGCGTGATCGAGTTCGGCAACCGGCTGCTGACCTTCGCCGTCGCCGCGGCGGTTGGCCTGGCCTGGCTCGCTGTCCTCCGGCTCGCCCCCCGCCGTCGTGACCTCCTGACCCTTTCGACGGTGCTCCTGCTCGGCGTGCCGTTCCAGGCGGTGATGGGCGGCCTCACCGTGCTGACCGACCTCAACCCCTGGGTCGTGTCAGCGCACTTCCTGGTGTCGCCAGCCCTGATCGCGGTCGCGGTCGTGTTCGTTCGCCGGTCGGGCGAAAACTTCGGGGTGGCCCGTCCCACCGTGCCGCTGCCGGTACGCCGGCTGGCGCAGGCCCTGCTCGGCACGGCGTTCGCGGTGATGTACGTCGGGACGCTCGTGACGGGCAGCGGACCCCATGCCGGTGACGCACGCGCTCCTCGCAACGGGCTGGACCCCGAGACCATGAGCCACCTGCACGCCGACCTCGTGTTCCTGCTGGTCGGGCTCACCGTCGGCGTGTTGATCGCGTTCCACGCCACCGGTGCACCCGCGCGGGCTCGACGAGCGGCCGGGTGGCTACTCGCGCTCGAGCTCGCACAGGGTGCCGTCGGCTTCGTGCAGTACGTCACCGACCTGCCGGCCTTGCTCGTCGGCATCCACCTGCTCGGCGCCGCACTTTTGGTCGCCGTGGCGACGTGGACGGTCGTGGGCACGCGGTCGCTCGACGCTGCGGAGCCGAGCGACGAGGTGGCCCCGGCTTCCGGGTTCGCGCCGTCCGTGCCGTGACGCGTGCCGTGCGACCCTAGGAGGCCTGCCTGCGCGGTTCGTTCCAGGTCGGCCGGTCACCCTGCGGACGCTTGGGACGCCAGCTTCGCTTCGAACGGTCGGAACTCCGTGTCTGCGAAGGCCGGCTGTTCCTGGACCGTCCCGGCCGCTGCCGGTCACGCGGTGCCGCCGGTCGGACGACGATCGGTGAACCAGACGTGGCCACCGCGCGCACGGCGGTGTGACCAGGCTCGACGTCGACGGCTGTCGCGGACACCCGTGCCTGCTGGTGTAGCCGGTCGACCTCACGTCGTTGGTCTGGGTGGACCAGAGAAACGACAGTGCCGGTCGCGCCTGCGCGGGCCGTGCGTCCGGACCGGTGCAGGTAGTCCTTGTGGTCAGCGGACGGATCGAAGTGCACCACCAGGTCGACATCGTCGACGTGGATGCCGCGGGCGGCTACGTCGGTGGCGATGAGGACGCGCGGAGAACCGTCTGCGAACCCCGACAGCGCACGCCGCCGGGCACCTTGCTTGAGATCGCCGTGGATCGCGGCCGCCTCCACGCCGGACTGCCGCAGCTGCCGCGCCAGCCGGTCGGCACCGTGCTTGGTCCGGACGAAGAACAGCGTTCGGCCCGGCCGGCTGGCGATCTCGGCCGCCACCGCCACCTTGTCCTCCGGCCGCAGGCTGAAGACCTGGTGGTCGACGGACTCGATGGGTGCCGCCGCCTGGGCGACCGCGTGGAACGCCGGGTCGGACAGGTAACGGGACACCAGCCGGCTCACGCCACGGTCGAGCGTCGCGGAGAACAGCATGCGCTGGCCGCCCGCGGGCGTCAGGTCGAGGATGGTGGTGACGGCGGGCAGGAAGCCGAGGTCGGCCATGTAGTCCGCCTCGTCGAGTACGCAGGTCGTGATCTGGTCCAGCGCACACTCACCCTGCTCGATCAGGTCGATGAGCCGGCCAGGCGTGGCGACGACGATGTCGACACCTCGCCGGAGGGCGTCCACCTGGCGACGCATCGAGGAACCGCCGTAGATCGTCGTCAGGTCGAGGCCGAGCTGGCGAGCCAGGGGTGCGAGGGCGTCCGCGACCTGTTGGGCGAGCTCGCGGGTGGGTACGACCACGAGGCCACGCGGGTGCCCGGGCTGGGTCGCGTCCTTGCTGGTGGCGAGCCGGGTGATCATCGGCAGGCCGAACGCCAGTGTCTTGCCCGAGCCGGTCTGGGCCCGGCCGAGGACGTCTCGGCCGGCCAGGGCATCGGGAAGGGTCCTCGCCTGGATCGGGAAGGGCCGGCGAATGCCCCGCTGGTTCAGGGCCGCCGCGAGGCGGTCGGACAGGCCCGCGGAACTGAAGTCGTCCGGAAGATCGGCCAGCTCAGCCCTGGCCGCGGCGTCGAGGGCGGCGTCCAGTTCCCGCTCGCGGGCGGCCTCGCTGGCACCGGCTGTCGCGGGGCGGGTCGACCGTGAACCGCGCCAGGTCCCGCCTTGGGCCTTCCGGTGCGGCGAGCGAGTGGGGGCGCTCCCCTGTCGCCCTCCCCGGCTTTCCTGGCTCCGGTGCGTGTTCGGGCGCCCGGCACCGCGGTAGGACGTGTACGCGCTCGAGGAATCCCCGGATGGCTGGTCGGTCCAGGCTCGGCGGTCGGTCCGAGGCCGCTGGTCAGTCCGTGCACGCTGATCGGTTCGGGCACGCTGCTCGGTCCGCGAGCTCCGGTCGGCGCGTACTGGCTGATCAGTCCGTGCACGGCGGTCGGTCCGCGACCGCTTGTCATCGCGGGAACGCTGGGAATGGTCTGAACGCTGGGAATGGTCTGATGGCAGGGCATTACGGTGCGGCATGGCGCTACGTGGCATAAAGAAGGAGTGCTCCGTCGTGGACAGCGGCCGCGGATTCCGGTCGATGGTTCACACATCGCTCTCGGGCACCAGGTGCGCCCGGAGCAGCAACGGAACTCTCGGATAGCGACCACGCGGGCGGCTCGCCCGCAAGAGGGACGGCCGGAGACCGTCGCCCGGGAAGTGTACCTGCACCATGGACCACGTTGGGACACCGATCCCGAGAGTCGTACGGATCGCGAGGAGTCGTACCCATGACCACGCCACAGGGGCCTCCCACGCCGGGCGCGGCCGGGTCCGTTCCGCTCAGCTCCACCCGCGGGCGATGGGTGATCGCGGGCGCCGTCCTGGGCTCTGGCATCGCGCTGCTGGACGGCACGGTCGTCAACGTCGCCTTGCCCGCCATCGACCGCCAGCTGGGTGGCGGGTTGGTCGTACAGCAGTGGATCGTCGACGGCTACCTCCTCACCCTGAGTGCCCTGCTGCTGCTCGGTGGTGTGCTCGGCGACCGGTACGGCCGGCGACGCGTCTTCTCGATCGGGCTGGTCGCGTTCACCCTGGCCTCGCTCGCCTGCGGTGCCGCACCAACCGGGCCTGCCCTGGTCGTCGCGCGCCTCGTCCAAGGGGTTGGCGGTGCGCTGCTGGTACCCGGCAGCCTCGCCCTGATCGATGCCACCATCCGCCGCGAGGACCACGGCCGGGCCGTCGGAATGTGGGCGGGACTGACCGGTGTCGCGTCGGCGGTCGGGCCGTTCGTCGGTGGTTGGCTCGTCGACGCAGCCTCGTGGCGGTGGGTCTTCTTCCTCAACCTGCCGTTCGCGGTCGTCGCGATGTGGATCACGATGCGGCACATGCCGGAGAGCCGCGATCCCCAAGCGCCCAGGCGGTTGGACATCGCCGGTGCCACCGCCATCACGCTGGGACTTGCCGGCGTGACCTACACCTGTATCGAGGCGCCGGCACGGGGCTGGACGCCCCTCACGTCGGTTGCCGCTGTGATCGGAGTCGTTGGCCTGGTGGTGTTCCCGATTCTCGAAGCCAGGACCGCCGATCCCCTTCTGCCGCTCGGGATCTTCAGGTCGCGGCAGTTCACCGGTTCCAACCTCACGACGTTCGCGGTGTACGCGGCACTGGGAGGCGCACTGTTCCTCCTTGCCCTGCAGCTGCAGCAGTCGCTCGGCTACTCCGCACTCGCCGCAGGGATCTCGACGCTGCCGATCACCGTGATCATGCTGCTGCTCTCGTCGCGGATGGGTGCATTGGCCGAGCGGACGGGCCCCCGCGTACCGATGACGGTCGGCCCCCTTGTGGCCGGCGCGGGCCTCGCCCTGATGGCCCGGATCGTTCCCGGTGCGTCGTACTGGCTCGACGTCTTTCCCGCGATCGTCGTGTTCGGGCTCGGGCTGGCCGTCACCGTGGCTCCGTTGACCTCGACCGTGCTCGCCTCGGTGCCCGAGCACCAGGTCGGCACCGCGTCCGGGGTGAACAACGCCGTCGCCCGTACGGCGGGACTCCTGGCGGTGGCCGTCCTGCCGCCGATCGCCGGACTAGGTGGAGGCCAGATGGGAGCGCTGGGTCCGGGATTCAGCCGCGCCATGGTCATCAGCGCCGTTGTCTGCGGGATCGGCGGCGCGATCGCGTTCGCCACGGTGCGACGGGGTACGCCGGTCCAGACGGTCCCGCTGCCAGGTGTGCTGCACGCCTGTCAGGACCCGTGCACCAGGCGGCCGCTCGAAGGGACCCAGTCGGCCCGCTGAGCAGTCCCTGATCGTCGGGACGATAGTGAAGGGTCTTACATTTAAGGGCGTTGCCGCAGTGTCCGGCCGAACGAGAGGACAGCATGGACTACCTGACGCCACGCCCGGAGCTCTTCGACGTCCCGTTCATGGCAGAGGACTTCCACGGCATGCCCTACCGCCTCGTCGGCGCCTCCGGCCTGCGGGCGTCCGCGATCGGCCTGGGCACCTGGAAGTTCGGCTACCCGCACACCGGTGACGACGCCCGGGTCGACGAGCGCACCGCGTTCGCGATCTTCGACCGGGCGGTCGAGCTGGGTGTGACGTTCTGGGACTCAGCCAACCGTTACAACGCAGGATCGGGTAACGCGGAGCGCCTGATCGGCCGGTGGTTCCGGGCCAATCCCGACCAGCGCCGCAACGTCGTCGTCGCGACGAAGCTGCACGGCGGCATGGACGGCGCTACGCCCAACCACAGTGGTCTGTCGCGCGGCAACATCCTCGATGCCCTGAACGCCTCGCTCGCGCGGCTCCAGCTCGACCATGTCGACGTGCTGTACTTCCATCGCTTCGACCCGAGCGTTCCGATCGAGGAGAGTCTCGAGGCGATCGAGGACGTGGTGGGCCAAGGTCTGGTCCGCTACTTCGCGGTGTCCAACTTCACCCGGGAGCAGCTGGCCGGCTACCTGGCGGCGCAGCAGGAGCTCTCGCGGCGGTGCCGGCCGGTCGCGGTCCAGAATCGCTACGATCCGCTCGACCGCGAGCCGGCGAACTCCACCGGGGTCCTGGAGTTCTGTGCCGCGAACGGCGTCGCCTATGTGCCGTACAGTCCGCTCGCCGGCGGGCTGTTGACGACGCGCTATCTCGACCCGGCCAGTGCGGGACCGGGCGACCGGCTCCATGACGAGGGCAAGCTGGAGAAGGTCGCGACGCCGGAGAAGCTGGCCGCGGTTCGCCGGCTGGTCAAGCTGGCGGAGTCCTGGGACCTGGAGATCAGCCAGGTCGCACTGGCGTACCTCCTCACGCTCCCGGGAATGGGGCCGCAGATCCCCTCCAGCTCCACCATCGCCCAGCTCGAGTCGAACGCCGCTGCCGGGAGGGTGAGGCTGAGCGCGGACCAGATCGCCGAGGTCGAGGCGGCCCTGACCGGCTGACCTCGGACGGGCCCGCCGCTCGGTCCCCCTGTGGTCGAGCCCGCACCGACCGGCCAGGTTCGCCGGGCTCAGTCGAGCAGGCGATCGCGGAGGGCCGTGTGGTGAACCGAGGTGAACCCGCCGCCTTCGAGGTAGGGCGACACGCCGCCGTAGTTCTTGTCGAGATGTTCGAGGGTGGTCAGCATCGTCGCAGGCAGCGTGGGCGTGAGCCGCTCGACGATCTCGCGCAGCCGCGGGTCGGTGATGCCGGCGAGGACCGCGGCGCTCTCCTTCGCGAGGCGTGCCTCGGTGAGGGCGTAGTCGGCGGCGATCGTGTCGTGATCGACCCCGCACAGGCTCAGCGCCATCGCCACGACCACACCGGTGCGGTCCTTGCCGCCCGCGCAGTGCACGGCCACCGCGCCGGGGGGTGCGTCGGCGATCGCGGTGAGCGCGGACGCGAACAGATCCTGTCGCCGGTCGAGCATCGCGATGTAGATCTGGGCGAGTGACAACGTCTCGTCGTCGGGGTCGGCGGGGTTCTGTACGGGCAGATGGCAGTACAGGTCGGTGCCCGCGAACGGGCTCGGTGACGACTCGCACTCACGCTCGCGACGCAGGTCGATGATGCGGCTCACGCCGTACGCGTGGACGGCTGCGATGCCGTCGGGCGTGAGCTTGCCGTGGCTGTCCGTCCGTACCAGCGCACCCGTCCTGATCCGCCGGCCGTCCGCCGTCGGCAGGCCACCGACGTCACGGGCGTTGCGGCAGTTCGGCCAGTCGAGATGAAGTGGCTCGACCTGAGTGGCATCGGGTTTGGTCATGGGACAGCAGACCTCCTCGGCGGCCTCGACCAGTCAGCGAGGCCTCAACGGATGAGCAACGGGTCGAGCGCCACCGCCACGAACAGCAGCGCGAGGTAGAGGTTGGACCAGTGGAAGAACCGCATCGGCCGCAGTGCGAGCCCGGTCCTGCCGCGCCTCACCCGCAGGATCAGGGCGGCCGCCTCGGTCAGCACCACCGCACCGAGCACCGCGGCGGCGACCGGATAGAGCCAGCCTGTCGGCACGATCGGCCAGAGCGCGAGCGAGGCACCGACCGTGGCGACCGAGTACGCCATGATCTGCCAGGCCACCGAGCGCTCGGTGGCGACGACGGGAAGCATCGGCACACCTGCGGCCGCGTAGTCGTCGCGGTATCGCATCGCGAGCGTCCAGGTGTGCGGTGGTGTCCAGAAGAACACCACCAGAACGAGCGCGAGTGGGGCCCAGTCGAGCGAGTCCCGGACGGCGGTCCAGCCGATCACGACCGGGAAGCAGCCGGCGATGCCGCCCCACACGATGTTCTGGGACGTACGCCGCTTCAACAACAGCGTGTAGACGAGGATGTAGAACGCGTTGGCGGCCAGGGCGAGAAGGGCCGACAGCCAGTTGACCACCAGGCCCAGCCAGCAGGTGGCCAGTACGCCGAGCAGCAGCCCGAAGACCATGGCACTTCGAGGGTCCACCGCGTGGCGTGGGAGCGGGCGCCGCCGGGTACGTCGCATTTGTTCGTCGATGTCCCGGTCGAGCACGCAGTTGAGGGTGTTGGCGCTTCCGGCCGCGAGGATCCCGCCGAGCACCGTCGCGAAGACGAGTCCGAGGGACGGAACGCCACCCTCGGCGAGGAACATCACCGGAACCGTCGTGACCAGGAGAAGCTCGATGATCCTCGGCTTGGTGAGCGCGACGTAGGCGCCCACGACGTCTCGCCAGGTGGACCGACCTGCCGGAGCCCCGACGCCCGGAGAGCCCGTGGCGGGCCCGGAGTCGACAGCCGTCACGTCCACCTCGAAACGAAAGACCGAACCGGACCGCCCGGCTCGCGAAACGTCCGCCAGTTTAGGCGGCGCCCCGACGCCTCTCGTCGGCGGGCCAGGGCTGGCATGGGTAGGCTCCAAGTGGTGGCAAAGCCAGGCCTCCTCCCCATCGGTCCCCAACCCGAACTCTTCGAGCGATCAGGAGCAGATCGACCGTCATGAGTGCCAACAGAGCTTCGTGGGGGGACGATCCCCACACCCCCGCCGGACCCGTCTCTCTCGAATGGACCGAACTCGACAAACGCGCCGTCGACACCATCAGGGTGCTCGCCATGGACGCGGTCGAAAATACGGGGAACGGACATCCAGGCACGGCGATGAGCCTGGCGCCGGCGGCCTACCTCCTCTACCAGCGTCTGCTCCGGTTCGACCCGGCCGATCCGGACTGGCCCGGACGTGATCGCTTCGTCCTGTCCTGCGGGCACTCGAGCCTCACGCTCTACATCCAACTCTTCTACGCCGGTCTGATCGACCTGGACGATCTGCAGCACTTCCGCCAGTGGGGAAGTCGTACGCCAGGTCACCCCGAGCACGGCCTCACGCCGGGGGTCGAGACGACGACCGGCCCGCTCGGCCAGGGCCTGGCCAACGCCGTGGGCATGGCGATGGCCGCCCGCCGCGAGCGCGGCCTCCTCGACCCCGACGCCGCACCGGGAAGCAGCCCGTTCGACCACCGGATCTTCACCTTCGCCAGCGACGGCGACATCGAAGAAGGCATCACCCACGAGGCGAGCGCGCTTGCCGGCCACCAACAGCTCGGCAATCTGATCGCGGTCTACGACGACAACCAGATCTCCATCGAGGACGACACCAACATCGCGCTGTCGGAGGACGTCGCCCGCAGGTACGAGGCCTACGGCTGGCACGTCCAGGTCGTCGAGTGGCGCCGCCCGAACGGCTACCACGAGGACGTCGAGGCTCTCTGGAACGCCTACCGGCAGGCGGTCGCCGAGACCGGACGCCCTTCGCTCATCGTGTTGAAGACGATCATCGCCTGGCCCGCTCCACACGCGCAGAACACCGGCAAGGCACACGGCTCGGCCCTCGGCGCCGACGAGGTGGCCGCGACGAAGGCGATTCTCGGCTTCGACACCGGCGAAAACTTCCCGGTCGAGGCAGACGTGCTCGAACACGTCCGACAGGTGCGGGAACGGGGCGCGAAGCTGCACGAGGCGTGGGAGGCAAGCTACCAGGCGTGGCGGGACGACAACGCCGACCGGTCGTTGCTGCTCGACCGGATGCGATCGCGGCGGCTGCCAGACGGCTGGGATGAGCGGATCCCGTCGTTCGAGCCCGGCAAGAGCGTCGCGACCCGTGTGGCGTCCGGCGCGGTGCTGTCGGCGCTCGCGCCGGTGCTCCCGGAGCTGTGGGGCGGCTCGGCCGACCTCGCCGGCTCCAACAACACGACACCGGCTGGCGAGCCGTCGTTCATCCCGCCGGAATACTCCACGAAGGAGTTCACGGGCGACTGGTACGGCCGGGTCCTGCACTTCGGCATCCGCGAGCACGCGATGGGGGCGATCCTCAACGGGATCGCCCTGCACGGGGGTACCCGACCGTACGGCGCCACGTTCCTGACGTTCAGCGACTACATGCGACCGGCGGTCCGGCTGGCGGCCCTGATGGAGCTGCCGGTGATCTACGTCTGGACACACGACTCGATCGGCTTGGGTGAGGACGGTCCGACCCACCAGCCGGTCGAGCACCTGGCGGCGCTGCGGGCGATCCCCAATCTGCAGGTAATTCGGCCCGCCGATGCCAACGAGACGACGTGGGCCTGGCGCGAGGCGCTCGCCCATCCCGACGCCCCGAAGGCCCTGGTCCTGACCAGGCAGGGCGTCCCGACGTTCGACCGCGGCGACGCCACCGGGTTCGCACCTGCCAGCGAGGTGGGCAAGGGCGGATACGTGCTCGTCGACACGCCGGGCGACCAACTTCCCGACGTCGTCCTCATCGCCACCGGCTCGGAGGTGCAGCTCGCGGTCGACGCCCGGGAGGCACTCCTGGCCGACGGAATCGCGGCGCGAGTCGTGTCGATGCCGTGCGTGGAGTGGTTCGACGCGCAGGACCGCGCCTACCGCGACACCGTGATCCCACCGGCGGTCAAGGCACGTGTCAGTGTCGAGGCGGGCGTCGCCCAGCCGTGGTACCGCTTCGTCGGCGACGCCGGGCGGATCGTGTCACTCGAGCACTTCGGCGCGTCGGCGGATTACAAGACCCTGTTCTCCGAGTTCGGACTGACGACGGATGCGGTCACCCAGGCGGCACGCGAGAGCATCGCCGCCGCTCGCGGGTAGGGGTAGGCCGCACCGACAGCTCGAACGGCTGCAACGGAAGGAGTGGCAGATGACCGACCGACTCGAGGAACTCTCCGACCAAGGCGTGGCCGTCTGGATCGACGACGTGTCGCGACAGCGGCTGACCTCGGGAAACCTCGCCGCGCTGGTACGCGACAAGCACGTCGTCGGAGTGACCAGCAACCCGACGATCTTCGCCAAGGCACTGTCGGACGCGGAGGTCTACGCCGACCAGACCGGCGACCTCACCCTTCGAGGTGTCGACGTGGAGGAGGCCGTCCGGGCGATCACGACGTACGACATCCGATGGGCCTGTGACGTGCTCCGGCCCGCCTACGCCGCAAGCGACGGCGTCGACGGACGGGTCTCGATCGAGGTCGACCCACGGCTCGCCAAGGACACGGCCCGGACGATCGCCGAAGCACGTGCCCTGTGGTGGCTCGTCGACCGGCCCAACCTGTTCATCAAGATCCCGGCGACGCGCGAGGGCCTTCCAGCCATCACCGCGACTCTGGCCGAGGGCATCAGCGTCAACGTCACGCTGATCTTCGGCCTGCAGCGATACCGCGAGGTGATGAACGCGTTCATGGCGGGTCTGGAGCAGGCGAGCGCGGCCGGCCATGACATCTCGACCCTCGCCAGCGTGGCGTCGTTCTTCGTCAGCCGGGTCGACACCGAGGTCGACAAGAGGCTGGACAAGATCGGCTCGACCGAGGCGCGGGCCCTGCGCAGCAAGGCGGCCATCGCCAACGCACGGCTGGCCTTCGAAGCCTACGAAGAGGTCATCGCGTCCGAGCGTTGGCAGGCACTCGCGGTCGGTGGTGCGCGCCCGCAGCGGCCGTTGTGGGCGTCGACGTCCACCAAGGACCCGAACCTGCCCGACACGTTGTACGTCACCGAGCTGGTCACCGAAGGCGTCGTCAACACCATGCCGGAGTCGACCTTGGTGGCGTTCGAAGACCACGGCGTCAACGAGGGCGACACCGTACGCGGACGGTACGACGAAGCCCGCAAGGTCATCGCCGACCTGGAAGCCCTCGGCATCAGCTACGACGAGGTCGTGGGGGTGCTCGAGGACGAGGGCGTCGAGAAGTTCGCCGCCAGCTGGAAGGAGCTGCTGGACTCGGTGAGCAAGGAGCTGCGGGGGGCCGCCAGGTGACGCCGAGCGCACCGAGCGAAGGCGCAGGAACAGGCGCGCTGACGGTCGAGGTCGACCAGCCGGACGGCGGCGCCGTCCTGTCCGACCTGATCAGCAACGGCGTCGCGCCCGCGTTGGCGCATGCCGACCACACGTTGTGGGGTCCGGACGCCGAGTCGGAGGCGTCCGTACGCCTCGGCTGGGTCGAGCTGCCCCGCTCTTCCCGACCACTGCTCGCCGAGATCGATGCCCTGCGGGCCGAGCTGCGGCAGGAGGGCCTCGACCACATCGTGCTGGCGGGCATGGGCGGTTCGTCGCTGGCGCCCGAGGTCATCTGTGCGACAAACGACGTGGACTTGACGGTGCTCGACTCGACCGACCCTGGAGTCGTCCGCCGCGCCCTGGCCGACCGCCTCGACCGGACCGTACTCGTCGTCTCCAGCAAGTCGGGTTCCACCGTCGAGACCGACAGCCAGCGACGGGTATACCTCGACGCGTTCGCCAAGGCGGGCATCGACGGGCGCAGCCGCATCGTCGTCGTCACCGACCCCGGTTCCCCGCTGGCCAAGCTCGGTGAGAGCGAGGGATACCGCAGGGTGTTCCTGGCCGACCCGAACGTCGGTGGCCGCTACTCGGCCCTGTCCGCGTTTGGACTCGTACCGTCCGGGCTGGCCGGTGTCGACGTCGCCGAGTTGCTGGACGAGGCCGACTCCGTCCTGGACGACCTCGCGGGCTCGTCCGACGCCAACCCCGGGTTGGCACTCGGTGCCGCACTCGGCGCGGCGCACAACGCCGGCCGGGACAAGGTCGTCCTCGGTGCGGGAGACACCGCGATCGAGGGTTTCGCCGCCTGGGCGGAGCAGCTCATCGCCGAGTCGACCGGCAAGCAGGGCCGCGGCCTGCTGCCGGTGGACGTCGGCGGCACCTCGCGCACCACGTCCGGATGGTCCGACGCAGGCACCGACGTGACCTGCGTGTCCATCGGACAGGCGGAGGACCAGGTCGGCGGCCAGGTCGTCACCGACGGGCCGCTCGGCGCGATGTTGCAGCTGTGGGAGACGGCGGTGGCGATCGCCGGTCGCGTCATCGGCATCGATCCCTTCGACCAGCCGAACGTCGAGGAGGCCAAGCGGCAGGCGCGGACCCTGCTCGACGATCCGCACACCGGCGACGGGCTGCCACTGGCGTGGACCGAAGGCGCCGTCGAGGTCTACGGCGAGCCCGACACCCTGCGCGGCGACCAGACCCTTGGCGCCCTCTTCGACTCACTGCACTTTTTCGTGCCGACGACCGGATACCTTGCCCTGCAGGCCTATCTCGACCGCGACGCCGATGCCGACGCCGCCCGGCTCCGTGACCTGATCGCGGCGCGTACCCATCTGCAGACGACGTTCGGCTGGGGTCCGCGGTTCCTGCACTCGACCGGGCAATACCACAAGGGCGGGCATCCAAACGGCGGCTTCATCCAGATCACCGGCGTGGTGCGGGACGACCTTGCCATCCCCGACCGCCCGTACACCTTCGGCGAACTTCAACGCGCTCAGGCGGCAGGTGACGCGCGGGTGCTGGCAGGTCTGGGTCGGCCCGTCGTACGCCTGCACCTCACCGACCGTCAAGCCGGCCTTGCGCAGCTGCTCGACGCGGCCGGAAAGGTGCGTCCATGACCGACGACCTGCTTCCCACGGGCGCCGACCCCAACAACCCCCTCCGCGATCCGCAGGACCGCCGGCTCCCCCGGATCGCCGGACCATGCGGGCTGATCATCTTCGGGGTGACCGGCGACCTGGCGCGCAAGAAGCTCATGCCGGCCGTGTACGACCTCGCCAACCGCGGGCTGCTGCCGCCCGGCTTCGCGTTGGTGGGGTTCGCCCGTCGCGACTGGGCAAACGAAGACTTCGAGAAGGTCGTGCACGACGCGGTGAAGGAGCACGCCCGCACGCCATTTCGCGAGGAGGTGTGGAAGCAGCTTCGTGAAGGCTGCCGCTTCGTGCCGGGCGAGCTCGGCGACGACCCGTCGTTCGAGCGGCTCCGCACCACGATCGGGGACCTCGACCGTGAGCGCGGTACCAACGGCAATCACGCGTTCTACCTTTCTGTGCCGCCGAAGCTGTTCCCGGTCACGGTCCGCCAGCTCAAGGAGCACGGACTTGCCGAACAGACCAGCGACCGCTGGCGGCGTGTCGTCGTGGAGAAGCCGTTCGGACACAACCTGGAAAGCGCCCGCGAACTCAACAAGATCGTCTCGGAGGTATTCCCGCCCGAGGCGGTCTTCCGGATCGACCACTACCTCGGCAAGGAGACCGTCCAGAACATCTTCGCGTTGCGGTTCGCCAACCAGATGTTCGAGCCGGTGTGGAACGCCAACTACGTCGACCACGTGCAGATCACGATGGCCGAGGACATCGGCATCGGCGGCCGAGCCGGTTACTACGACGGCATCGGCGCGGCCCGCGACGTGATCCAGAACCACCTGCTGCAGCTGCTGGCGCTGACCGCGATGGAGGAGCCGGTGAGCTTCGACGCGCGGGCCCTGCGGATCGAGAAGCAGAAGGCCCTCGCCTCGGTCCAGCTGCCGCGGCGGCTCGGCCTGCACACCGCGCACGGGCAGTATGCGGAGGGTTGGGCGGGCGGTGTGAAGGTGGGTGGCTACCTCGAGGAGGAGGGCATCTCCGCCAGCTCACGGACCGAGACCTACGCCGCGATCAAGCTCGAGGTCGACACCCGGCGCTGGGCCGGCGTGCCGTTCTACCTTCGTACCGGCAAGCGCCTGCCCAAACGGGTCACCGAGGTGGCCGTCGTGTTCAAGCGGGCGCCACACCTGCCGTTCGCCAAGACGGCCACCGAAGAACTCGGCCACAACACCCTGGTGATGCGGATCCAGCCGGACGAGGGCATCACGCTCCGGTTCGGGTCCAAGGTGCCGGGCACGCAGCTGGAGATCCGCGACGTGACGATGGACTTCGCGTACGGCGGCGCCTTCACCGAGTCTTCGCCCGAGGCGTACGAACGGCTGATCCTCGACGTGCTGCTCGGCGACCCGCCCCTGTTTCCCCAGCACGAGGAGGTCGAACTGTCCTGGCAGATCCTCGACCCGATCGTCGACTACTGGGCAGAGCACGGCAAACCCGACCAGTACCCCTCCGGCACCTGGGGACCCACGTCGGCAGAAGAGATGCTCGCCCGCGACGGTCGCACCTGGAGACGCCCGTGAGTGTCGCGAACGAAAGAGTCGCACCGTGATCATCGACCTGTCCGACACCAACGCGAGTGAGATCGCCACGGCGCTCGTCAAAGCGCGGCGCAACGCGGGCAGCCCGGCGATGGGCATGGTGCTCACGCTCATCGTCGTGGCCGACGAGGGCAGCCACTACGACGCCCTACGCGCCGCGATGCAGGCGGCCAAGGAACACCCGTCGCGCATCATCGGCGTGATCAGCCACGGCGATGAGGGCGAGTCCCGTCTCGACGCCGAGGTCCGGGTGGGCGGGGAGAGCGGTCCCGGCGAGAGCCTGCTCCTACGTCTCTACGGCGAGCTGTCCGAGCACGCGGAGTCCGTGGTGATGCCCCTGCTGCTGCCCGAGTGTCCGGTGGTGACCTGGTGGCCCGGGAATGCGCCTTCGGTACCCGCGGCCGATCCCCTGGGCCAGCTTGCCCGACGGCGGGTCACCGACGCGGCCGCCGCCCGCCATCCGCTGTCCAACCTGCAGGAGCACTGCAACGGGTACGCACCGGGCGACACCGACCTGTCCTGGACCCGGACCACGCCGTGGCGTGCGCTTCTGGCCGCCGCACTCGACCAGGGACACGATGGCATCGTCGGCGCGACCATCGAGGCCGAGCGAGCCAATGCCAGCGCCGATCTGCTCGCGGCCTGGCTGTCCCGGCAGCTGAAGGTACCGACTGGCGTTGAGGCCAGTGAAGGTCCTGGCATCACCGCCGCCCGCCTCCACACCGACGCGGGTGACATCGCCATCACCCGGGCAGACGGTCGCCTCGCGAGGTATTCCATCCCCGGCCAGCCCGAGCGCCACGTGGCGCTCAAACGCCGCGAGACGTCCGAACTGCTGGCAGAGGAGCTGCGGCGACTCGACCCGGACGACATCTACGCACTGACAGTCGAGGAACTGCTCCGTCTCACCCAAGAGGGAACTGCCCGCCCGAACGGCTCCACGACCACCCGTACACCGAAGGGCCGGTCCGATGAGCACCGCTGAGGTGGTGGTGCACGCCAACGCGGACCTGCTCGCTCAGGCGGTCGCCGCGCGACTGGTGACGGCACTCGTCGACACCCAGGCAAGCCGGGGGTCTGCGTCCGCCGTCCTCACCGGCGGCGGCATCGGCACCGGAACGCTTGCGGCCCTGGCCGCGTCCCCCGCCCGTGACGCCATCGACTGGCGGCGCATCCACCTCTGGTGGGGGGACGAACGCTTCCTACCGGCCGGCGACCCCGAACGCAATGAGACGGGGGCGCGGGCGGCGCTGCTCGACAAGGTCCCGGTGGATCCCGCCCGCGTACACCAGATGCCCTCGAGCACCGGGCCGGACGGCGACGACGTGGAGGCGGCCGCCAAGCGTTACTCGGCCGAGTTGGCCGCCGCGGTCCGACCGGAAGACCACGGAGACGTGCCCACGTTCGACGTGCTCATGCTCGGCGTCGGACCCGACGGGCACGTGGCATCGCTGTTTCCAGAGCGGCCTGCCGTGTACGAGGACGAGCGTCCGGTAGTGGCTGTCCATGGCGCGCCGAAGCCGCCGCCGACCCGGATCACGTTGACGTTTCCTGCGCTCAACGCAGCGCGCGAGGTGTGGTTCCTGGTGGCAGGTGAGGAAAAGGCCGGTGCGGTAAGGCTGGCGCTGTCGGGTGCGGGTCCGGTGCAGATCCCAGCGGCCGGAGTACGCGGCCGGCAGCGGACCCTCTGGCTACTCGACCGGGCCGCTGCACGCGACCTGCCTACCGGACTCCACCGCCCGTCCTCGCCCTGACCGTGTTGGGGTACGCAACCGCGCGCAACGGTGCCGCGGTGCGCCAGGTGCCACGACGCCGAGACCTGAGTCAACGCCGAGAGGACAGATGCCGTGACGACACCGACCGTGCGCGTGTTCGACGACCGCAAAAGCCTTGGACGGGCCGCCGCCACCGACGTCGCCGCGGAGATCCGCACTCGGCTGGCGGCGCAGGGCTCGGTCCGGATGGTGTTCGCGGCGGCCCCGAGCCAGCAGGAGATGCTCGACGCTCTCGTCGCCGAACCCGGGGTCGACTGGACCAGGGTCACGGCGTTCCAGATGGACGACTATCTCGGTCTGGCCGACGACGCGCCCGAACGGTTCAGTTCCTGGCTCCGGGCCACGATCTTCGACCGGGTGCGGTTCAAGGACGTCCACCTGATGCGGACCAACGGTGACGCCGGTCGAAGCGCCGCCGAGTACGCCGCGCTGCTCGCCGAGGCGCCGATCGACATCTGCTGCCTGGGCATCGGCGTCAACGGCCACCTGGCGTTCAACGACCCACCCGTGGCCGACTTCGCCGACCCCCTGCCGGCGAAGGTGGTCGAGCTCGACGAGACGTGCCGTCAGCAGCAGGTCGACGACGGCTGTTTTCCCACCCTGGCGGATGTTCCGCGCACCGCGATCACGCTGACGGTACCCAGGCTGTTGGACGCCGGCCGGCTGTTCTGCGTGGTGCCGGGACGTGCCAAGGCCCAGGCCGTACGCCGTGCGCTGCGGGACCAGGTCTCAGAGGCCTGTCCGGCGACCGCCTTGCGTACCCACC
This sequence comes from uncultured Actinomycetota bacterium, assembly GCA_963720325.1. GTDB lineage: Bacteria > Actinomycetota > Actinomycetes > Propionibacteriales > Actinopolymorphaceae > Thermasporomyces. Next base: position 1,365,846 of record CAVRFE010000007.1, read on the forward strand.
CCGCGTGCGTCCTCTATCTCGACCAGGAGTCCTCACGTGAGCTCGACTGACATCGCGGGCCGGGACCCGCACACCGGCTTACCCCAGGTCGTACGCGTCGACGACGGCGTGGTCGTCGAGATCCTTCCCGCCGACCCAGGTGAGGCCGTGGATCTCTGGCTCGCTCCCGGGCTGGTCGACCTCCAGGTGAACGGATTCGCGGGGTTCGACGCCAACGCAGCCGAAGCCGACGCCGGTCCGGACGCGGTGGTGGCGTTGGTGCGCAGTCTCTTCGCCGTCGGGGTGACCACGGTGGTGCCGACAGTGGTCACCGCTGCCGAGGACCACATCCTCGCCTGCCTGCGGCGCATCGCCGAGGCCCGCGCTCTCGACCTGACGGTGCGACACGCGGTCCCGTACGTGCACGTGGAAGGTCCGCATCTGTCGGAGCAGGACGGCGCCCGCGGCGTACATCCGATCGAGTGGGTCAGGCCGCCGGATGTTGCCGAGTTCGAACGTTGGCAGGAAGCCGGCGACGGACTTGTCGGCATGGTGACCATGTCGCCGCACTGGGCGGGCAGCGAGGCGTACATCGCCGAACTCGCCTCCCGCGGAATTCACGTCGCGATCGGCCATACGCATGCCACGCCCGACGAGGTGCGATCCGCCGCCGCTGCGGGCGCGCGGCTGTGCACGCACCTGGGCAACGGCGCACACGGCATCCTCCCGCGCCATCCCAACTATCTGTGGGCCCAGCTCGCCGACGACCGGCTCTCGGCCGGATTCATCGCCGACGGCCATCATCTGCCCGCGGACACGCTGACCGCGATGCTCCGCGCGAAGGGCTTGTCTCGATCGTTCCTGGTCTCCGACGCCACCACGCTCGCCGGCGCCGAGCCCGGCATCTACCAGACCCCGGTCGGCGGTGAGGTCGAGCTGTCGGCGAACGGTCGGCTGTCGCAGCGGGGTACGCCCAACCTGGCTGGTGCGGCGAGGTCGGTGGCGCACGGCGTCGCGACGGTTGCCAATCTCGGGCCGTTCGACCTGGGAGCCGCCGTCGACCTTGCGACCGTGTCACCGGGCCGGTTCGCCGAAGGTCGGGGCCGACTTGCCGTCGGCGAACCGGCCGACGTGGTCACGTTCTCGTGGTCGCCGGGCAAGGACACCTTGACAGTCGACCGGGTCCTCGTCGCGGGTACGCAGGTGTCGCGGAATCCCTAGGCCGCCGAGGCCCGCAGGTCGAGGCCGAGGTCAAGTGCGGGCGCCGAATGGGTGAGGGCGCCCACCGCGAGAAAGTCGACGCCTGTCTCCGCATACGCCCGTGCGACCTCCAGAGTGAGACCGCCGGACGCCTCCAGCAGGGTTCCGCTGCCGGCCGCCCGCGTACGCCGTACAGCGTCGGCACATTGCGCCGGCGTGAAGTTGTCCAGCAACACCAGCTCCGCCTTCGCATCCAGCACCGCGTCGAGCTCGGCCAGCGTCGTCACCTCGACCTCGCACGGGAGGTCCGGCGCAGCCGACCGTACCGCCTCCAGCGCAGCCGCCACTCCCCCGGACGCGACGACGTGGTTGTCCTTGATGAGTACCGCATCGCCCAGGCCCAGCCGGTGGTTGGCGCCGCCGCCGCACCGGACCGCGTACTTCTCCAGCAGTCGTAGCCCGGGCAGGGTCTTGCGGGTGTCCCGGATCGTGCAGCCCGTCCCGGCGACCGCGCTGACCCATGCGGCCGTTGCCGTAGCCACGCCGGACAGGTGGCACACCAGGTTGAGGACCGTGCGCTCGACCGTGAGGAGGAATCGGACCGGTCCGCGCACCACGAGTGCCGGACGCCCCGCCTCGAGGCGGGAGCCATCCGGCATCCGCGTGGTGACCTCGACCAGACCGGGTGCGACCAGGTCGAAGACCGCCAGCGCCAACGGACCACCGGCCAGCACGCCGGACGCGCGAGGGGTGATCTCCGCCTCCGCTGCCGCCGACTCCGGCACCGTAGCGGCTGTGGTCGCGTCCGGGCCGTACCGGAGATCCTCTGTCAATGCAGCCTTGACGACGCGCAGAACGTCGTCGACGTCGAGCCCAGCACTTTCGAGCTCCGCCACCACCGGCGGCGAGAACCGCTCCGCCGCCGCAGCCATCGCAGATCCCCGCCTCTCCGCGGTCATGCGACACCACCCAGCGCGAGCGTGCGGGCTGTCGCAACCCGGCCCTCGTCATTCAGGCGTACGACCAGGCTGTGCCGCCAGCATTCGTCGTCGGTCGACGGGTAGTCGTGTCGAAGATGGCATCCACGCGACTCGAGGCGTTCCTGCGCGGCGACGATGACGGCACGCGCCGCCAGCCCGAGCGCGGCGTTCTCGACGTCGACACGAGTGCTCGGTGTGACGGTCGCGCCTGTCGCGTCCAACGCCTCCTCGACCGTCGCCAGCCCACGTGCGTCCCGACCGATGGCCGCGTACCGGCTCATCATCCGTTGCAGGGTTGGGCGTTGGGCCACCTCCAGGGCAGGCACCTGGTCGTCCACGTCACGGTGCCAGCCGGCAAGCATGCCGGCATCGAGGTCGGCGGCGACCGCGTTCGCCGCCCGCGTACCGACGACGAGGCCCTCCAGCAGGCTGTTGGACGCGAGGCGGTTGGCACCATGCAGACCCGTGCGCGCGACCTCACCAGCCGCGTAGAGCCCAGCCACTTCGGTGCGCCCGTCGACCGTCGCCACCACGCCGCCGCAGCCGAAGTGGGCAGCGGGAGCGACCGGTATCGGATCCGACGACGGGTCGATGCCGACCGCCTCGCACGCCGCGTACACGGTGGGAAACCGGGCCTGGAATGCGTCGGCGGACAGATGTGTGGCATCGAGGAACACGTGGTCGTCCACGCCACCGGGTGCTTCCAGAAGGCGCCGGATGACCGCCGCCGACACCACGTCGCGCGGCGCGAGGTCACCGAGCGGGTGCACTCCGCCCATGACCCGTGAGCCCGCACCGTCGACCAGGACGGCGCCCTCGCCGCGCACGGCCTCCGTCACCAGCGGCCGGCGCCCGGTCACGCCGCGTCCGGTGTAGAGCACGGTGGGATGGAACTGCACGAACTCCAGGTCGGCCACGCTCGCACCCGCGCGCAACGCCAGCGCGATCCCGTCTGCCGTGGCGACGTCGGGGTTGGTGGTCGTCTGGTACAGCTGCCCAAGGCCGCCCGTGGCGAGCAGGACCGCCGGTGCACGCACCGTACCCGCCACCCCGTCGGCGCCCAGCGTGGTGAGTCCCGCCACCGATCCTTGTGGGGTGCGGAGGATCTGGACCGCGGAGTGGTGTTCGACCACCGTCACTCTCGGGGTTTTCGTACTCGCCAGCAGGGCCCGCTGGATCTCCGCACCAGTGGCGTCGCCGCCGGCATGGACCACCCGGAACGCGGTGTGTCCGCCTTCGCGGGTCCGCGCCAACCGGCGACTGGTCCTGTCGGTATCGAAGCTGGCACCACGCCGCTGCAAGGCGTGGACTGCGGCCGGGCCGGCCGCGATGATCGCGGTGACCGCGTCGATGTCGCAGAGGCCGGCGCCTGCCGCGAGCGTGTCGTCGACATGCCGTCGTACGGAGTCGTCCTTGTCCCGCTCGTTCGGGCGCACGACGGCGACGCCACCCTGGGCCCAACGGGTGTTGCCGTCGCTCGCCCCTGCCTTGGTGACCACGAGCACCCGCAGACCCCGCCGCGCTGCCTCCAGAGCGGCTGTGAGTCCCGCGACACCGGAACCGACCACGACGAGGTCGGCGGAGGCCTCCCAGGTGCTCATTCGCCGCCACCGGGTTGGCCGATCTCGACCATGCGTTGGACCGCGCCACGGGCCCTGCTGGCCATGGCCGGGTCCACCACCACCTCGTCGACACCTTCTCGCAGGGACCGGAGCAGCGCGGCCGGCGTGATCATCTTCATGTACTTGCAGGACGCCCGCTCGTTCACCGCCTGGAAGTCGACTCCGGGTGCGGCCTTGCGCAGCTGGTGGAGCATGCCGATCTCGGTAGCGACCAGCACCGACCGCGACCTGGTCTCGCGGGCAGCGTCCAGCATCCCGCCGGTGGAGAGGATCTTCACGCGCTCAGACGGCACGGCACCCTCCCCCGCGAGGTACAACGCCGAGGTCGCGCAGCCACACTCGGGGTGGATGAACAGTTCAGCATCGGGATGCGCGGCCACCCGGTCGGTCAGCTCGGTGCCGTTGATGCCGGCGTGGACGTGGCACTCGCCTGCCCAGATGTGCAGGTTGTCGCGCCCTGTCTCGCGCTTGACGTGCGCACCGAGGAACATGTCCGGGCAGAAGAGCACCTCACGGTCGGCCGGGATCGAGTTCACGACGTCGACGGCATTGGACGACGTGCAGCAGATGTCGGTCTCGGCCTTGACCTCTGCGGTGGTGTTGACGTACGAGACGACGACCGCGTCCGGGTGCTCCGCCTTCCACGCCCGCAGTTGCGCGGCATCGATCGAGTCGGCAAGCGAACAGCCCGCCCGGGCATCGGGGATGAGGACCGTCTTGTCGGGGCTGAGAATCTTGGCGGTCTCGGCCATGAAGTGCACGCCACAGAACACGATCGTCGCGGCGTCGCTGGCGGCGGCGATGCGGCTCAGCGCGAGAGAGTCCCCGGTGTGGTGGGCGATGTCCTGTATCGCGGGCACCTGGTAGTTGTGCGCGAGCAGCACCGCGTCACGCTCTTTCGCGAGCCTGCGTACCTCTTCTTGCCACGCGCCATCGGGCACCACTGCCTCTGCCCGGGGAACCCCCGCCACATCATCGTGGGCGCTGGCCGTGGAGACCGCTGAGACGTCAGCCGTCATGTGAACCCTCCCTGAGGGTTTTCGCCTTTGAATCGAAAACTTCCCGAGATACTATCACCGCGTGAGCCGACTGGGGCATGAGGTGCTTGCGGCGGTCCTCCAGGTCCGGTCTCGGTCACTTCAGGTTCTGCTGTGGCAACGGGCCCGCGAGCCGCATGCAGGACGCTGGTCCCTTCCCGGCGGGCGCCTGGGTCCCGACGAGGATGTGGAGTCGTCCGTACGCCGCCAGTTGGCCGAGAAGGTCGACGTACGACAGCTCTCCCACGTCGAGCAGCTCGCCACCTTCAGCACCCCTGACCGCGTTCCCGGTGTTCGGGTGATCGCCACCGCCTTCCTCGGCCTCGTCCCGAGCGACAACGATCCGGAGCTGCCCGACGACACCGGGTGGCATCCGGTCGACGCCCTCCCCCGTACGGCGTTCGACCACAAGGCGATCGTGTTGCGGGCGCGCGAACGGCTGCGGTCCAAGCTCTCCTACACCAACCTCGGCTTCGCCCTCGCCCCGCCGTCGTTCACGATCTCCGAGCTGCGCGAGATCTACTCGGCGGCGCTCGGTCACCGTGTCTCGGCGACCAACCTGCAACGCGTCCTCTCCCGTCGTGGCCAGCTCCAGACCACTGGCCGGACCGCATTGTCCGGGCCCTCCGGTGGTCGTCCTGCGGCACTGTTCCGCTTCACCTGCCGGGACATCCAGGTGACGGATCCGGTGGCGGTGCTGAGACCGCCGCACGGACACCGATGATCGACGTCTGGGCGCACCCTGGCTCGAAGGCCTGGAGGCAGGCGCGCCGTCAAGGCGTCTGCTTGGCCAGCGTGAAGAGGTGGTCGAGCACATCTCCCACCCGCAGGCCGTCGTGCTCGTACTCGTTGGTGATCCACGGCGTCACGCGGGGCACCGCCGCGGCGGTCTCCAGGGAGAACTCCCGTGCCACGTACATGTCCTCGTAGTAGACGGCGGCGAACGTCGGGACCTCGTTACGCGCGAGCTGGTCCAGGTCGTACAACGCCGGCCAGTCGTCCTTGTCGGCAAGGATGTTGGCGGTCTCCCGTAGCGGCACCAAGGCAGGGTCCTCGTCGAAGACGAACGGGTAGATCATCTCGCCGGTGAACAGGAACGGTGTGTCGGAATCGAGCGCGAACTCCGGTCGCTTGCCGTAGAGCCGTTCGGCCGACCACGACGAAGCGACACCCTGCGTGTAGCACGCCTCGTGCAGGACGGCGTACAACGGTACGCCGGCGAAGCTCGCCCCGCTCCCCATGGCCGCGAGGAACGTGTCGGACAGCTCCGGGCCCTCCACACCCTCGACGAACGCCTCCTCCAGCAGGTAGTGCAGCGCATCGAACGTCGAACGCATCCCAAGGCCCATCCCGGCACTCTGGAATCGGCGTGGGCTCAGCCGCTCACCGGTGGGAAGGCGCACGTCGTGCGCACGGAGATGCTCGACGACGCGGCTGCAGAGCTCGCGGTCCTCGGGGTGCCGGGCGAAGTACGCGGCGTTCTTCTCCGCCGTGCGCGTGTAGGTCACGGTGTAGATGTCGTCGGGCGTCGCGGACAGCGGCGGCAGACCTCCGGTGACGAACACCTCCTTCAGGCCGCGCGGGGCGAACGAGAGATAGGTCATCGAGCAGAAGCCGCCGAAGCTCTGGCCCAGCGCGGACCAGGGTTCGTCCCCCTGGAGCTCGCGGCGGAGGAGTTCGGCATCCCGCACGATCGCATCGGCTCGGAAGTGCGTGAGGTAATCCGACTGGGCGTCCGGTCCCCCAAGCCGCGTAAGGGTCTGGCGGTTGGCCGGCGTGGACAGCCCGGTGCCTCGCTGGTCGAGCAGTACGACTCGGTAGTCGTCGAGTGCCCGACCGAGCCAACCCGAACGAGAACCCGGCCGCGGGCTCTTGCCGCCCGGACCTCCCTGCAGGAACACCAGGCGGGGGAGCTTGGGATCGTCGGCCTTCGCAGCGTCGACGACCTCACGTGCGTACACCTCGATCTGTTCGCCGTCTGGTCGGCCGTGGTCGAGGGGTACGTCCAGGGTGTACTCGGTGCACAGAAGTCCACGCTGGTGGTAGCGGCGGGAGTGCATGCCAACCCCTTCGGTCGATTGTTCCTACCGTACGGACGACCACAATCCGTCGTCGATTCGTTATCCACGGCGGTCGTCCGCTTTGATATGCGCCATGACTCTTCGCTGGGAGCCGATGGGCCCGGCGCGCGGTCGGATCGCGCTCCTGCACGGCGAGATGTCGCACGCCGCGACGTGGTGGAGGACCGGGCCGGCGCTGGCCGAACAGGGCTGGGAAGTCGTCGCGCTCGACCTGCCCGGACACGGCATGATGCCCAGGGTCAACCGGCCGCTGCACATGCCTGGCTTCGTCCAGGGAGTAGCCGAACGTCTGCCCGGCCAGGTCGACCTCCTGATCGGACAGGGGCTCGGCGCCATCGTCGCGCTGGTGCTGGCCAACCGGTACGTCGACCTCACCGAGGCCGTCGTCCTGGAAGACCCGCCGAGCTCGCGGCCGGAGGACCGTGACCATCTTGCCGAAACCCTCGCGGCGCACTCCGCGCTCGTCCACTCCGACCGCGAACAGATGGCTGACGCGCTGCGATCGGCCAACCCACGATGGGCCGCTGAGGACGTCGAGCACGCGGTGACGGGTATCGCCACCGCCGACACACCGGCTGTGCTCGCGGGCCTGCGTTCTGCCTATCCCTGGGACCTGCCCACGCTGCTCGGCACTCTGCGCGCGACTGCGCTGCTTCTCGTCGCCCCGGACGAAGCCGACCCGCTCGGTGGTACGGGACGGCTGAGCGCGCTGCGCGGTCTCGACCGGCGGGCCGTCGAGATGAGGACCCCTGCCGACCGCTTCACCGTCCTGCCCGGCGGGCACTACCTCCACCGCGACGTCCCGGAGCTGTGGGTCAAGACGGTGACGGAGTTCGCCGACGGGGTCTGCCTTCGTGCGCTGCCGTGATGCCGCGTTCACGGCCGCGTTCACGACTGGGGTGCGTGTGACCTCGTACGGAGCGCGGTCAGAGCCGCCAACCGACCCACCTGCGTGAGGGCCTGGGCGTGCCAGCCGCGGCGGTCGAAGAAACCGAGCGCGACACCCCGCCGGATCCACTGCCACACCGAGGCACTGGTCGAGGCGAGTGGGATGCTCGCGCCTCCCTGCGTACGGAACTCCGGTGCGACTGCTTCGTGTGTCTTCGCGACGAGACTCTCGGCGTCGGTCGGCGACGTCAGCAGCAAGGCGGCCGCCATCTCGCCGACCCGGACGTCGAAGACGTGCTCGCCCAACCAGGCCGCCGACGCGCTCTCCCACAGACGTGCAGGCTCGTGGAGCAGACTCCGTCCGCGCGTCGACACTCGCAACGTGTCACGCCGTTTGACCAGGAGCCGGTGCCGGCTTGCGAGGCTGCGCAACTCTGCGAGCTCGGGCAGGTTGACCTCGCGACTGGCGCGTACGGCCTGACGACTCCAGTCGAAGCACTCGTCGGCTTCGCGCACCACGACGGGTGGCAGATAGCCCCGTTGAGTCAGCTGCAGGCCCGAGCCGACCCGGTTCAGCAGCCAGGTCAGCGACGCGGGTTCGCCGTCAGGCGTCGGTACGGGTTCGCGCACCGCCGGCTCGAGCTCGGCAAGCACAGCGCGCCGGGCCGGTGTGCCGGTCGTCGCCCACATCTGGCGGCGCGCCTCGTGGATCACGTCGACGGGCCGGGTGCCGTCGAAGTAGCGCGACGGAGAACTGAGCCAGCGCTCGGCCAGGTCACGTTGCCGCTTCCGCCAGCCAGGGGTCGCCGGCCGGATGTCGCCGACAACCACCGCCGTTTCGAGGACGCGCCTCAGCTCTTCGTGCGCGTTGGCCTCGCGTCCGGCCATCCGCGCGCCCCATGTGAGAGTCTCGGTGTCCGGAGGAGCAGTGCCCGTACGGACGAGAGCCGCGCGGGCAGCTGTGGCGCCGTCGTCGAGCGACCGTTCGTAGGCCCGCAGGACGTCCCTGGTCTCCTGCGACCGAGCGATGATCGCGAGCCCCGGGCGGCTGGCCAGGTCGAAGATCCGGGCTCCCGCCTCGAGAACGTCCGGCCAGTCGGACACGGGGACCGCCCACCTGGTGGGCAGCTCGAGCCACAAGAGCCGCTGGACGTCGCCAGGGCTCAGCTCGCTGAACTCCATCGTGTCGCCGACCAGGCGTTCGACGATGGCACGCGCGTGACCGGCGAGCTCCGCCGGCAGCCGCGCCAGCATCAGGTCGTGGCGGCCCATGGCTCCGCATTCCCTTCTCGTCGTCCGGACGTCACGCCCCGTTTCACGCCCACCAAGGATCACACAAGAAAACCACATCGCCGAGCCGGGCACTTTGTCCGCGTCTTCGCGGGGGCCGCTCGGCGCACCGGCCCGGCGGAGTGATGTGGGTGTTCACGTCCGCCGCGATTCCGGAAGCTGGCTGACGATTCTCGAACCGACCGACAATTCTGGAAAATGGTCATCACGGTCCCACCCGAAGGCGGATCATCGACGTCATGGACAGCCGAACGGGGGAGGTTCGTGATCTCGCCGGCGTCGTCACCGGGATCGCCAGGCGTCATCGGCTGAGACCCGGCATCGTCGTGGTCGGACTGATCGAACTGCCCGATACGATCCAGCACATTCTCGACACCGCGATCATCTACACCGCCGACTGCGGACCGGCCGAAGCCCGCGACTGTGCAGGTCTGATTCGCGACACAGCCCAGCGCCTCTTCGGGCCGCGCGCCACCCTCGGGCGTCCCCGGCACTCGTTCCTGACTGTGGTCGTACGCAACGGGCCTCTCGAGGTCACGGCCGCCGACAGGCGCTGGATCGACGGGTGGCGGCACGCCGACCACGGGATACCTGCGTTCGGTGGAAAGGTTGTACTGCTGACCGAGCAGGGTTGGCGTTCGGCGGACGACAAGCGCTGCGGATACCATCCGACGCTCGCCGCCTGATCCCCAGGCAAAGGCGGCACGTCCCCCAACCACCCGGCGTATCCCCAACAGATCACCGGTTTCTGACAAAGCTTCTGCGCTGCGTCGCTGCGCGGCCTAGGATCACGAGCGTCCTCGTCCGCGTAGCAGGGGCCGCACGTCGGAGTCTGTGCCCGCGGCAGGAACCGGCAGCACGGAAGGCAGCATGGCCGCTCGGTACAACCCGCCACCCAACTGGCCGGAGTCCTCACCCGGATGGACACCGCCGCCGGATTGGGAACCCGACCCCGCGTGGGGGCCGCCGCCGTACGGCTGGCAGTTGTGGCTCGAGGATTCACCACGTCGTACGCCGCTCCACCGCAGCCACCTGATCGTGGCGCTCGGTTTCGTGCTCGGCGTGGCCACCTTGTTGGGGTATGTGTACTTCTTCTCGGCACCATCGGAGGAGACGAGCACGCTGTCCTCCGACACCGAACCTTCGAGCCCTCCGTCGGAGTCGGCTGCCACTCCGGACACCGGAGCTGACTCCGCGGCGGGCAACTCCGGTGAGGATCCGGCACCGTACGCGGTCACCCCGGCCACGCCGGCGTCCTCCTCCCCCAGGCCAGGCAGCGCCGGAACTGTCCGGTCGGTGTCGCCCCCGTCGACGGCAGATTCGACTGGAGGGCGTGCACCAGGCAGTGGCGCTGCTGCGGACAGCCATGCCACGGTTGGTTCTCCTGAGAGCGGCGCGTCGGCGCCGGCGGCAGGCAACGCGCCCGGGCCCCCTGTGGACTCCGCGCCCCCCGCTGGACAACCCAGTCCGGCGAACTCGGCAACCACCGACAGCGGCACACAGACCAGCCGGCTGCCCAACGGGCACTACTCGGGCCGATCTGGTCTCGACCCGCGGTTCGGTCGGTGCGCCGACGCCAACGCGGCGGGCTATGGTCCCTACGTCCGCAATGATCCCGAGTACGCGTGGTACGTCGACACCGATAGTGACGGCGTCGCCTGCGAGTAATGCGGTGGCGGGTTCGGGTCAGATCCGTCGGGTCGACAGACCCCAACTCAGAACCGTCACGTCGGGACGCAGTCAGCTTGTCGGGTCGTCGGGTTGGTCCGAGGGCGACGCGAAGTCGGCACGTACACCCAATAACCGGACCGCCCGGCCGGGTTCGAACCTTGCCAGCGCCGCCAACGCCCCTGCCTCGATGGCTGCGGGATCAAGCGTCGGTTCGGCGACCCCGACACTTCGCGTGTAGGTCTGGAACGGCGCCAGCCTCACCTTGACCGCGACTCGGACGACCGGGCGGCCCTCCGCGGCAACGTCGTCCGCCACCCGATGGGCGAGCGTGACGATCTCGCGTCGTACGTCGTCCCAGTCGGTGAGGTTGACCTGGAACGTGGTCTCCCGGCTGCGTGAACGCGGAACGTACGGTGTGCCGATCACCGGCGTGCGGTCCTCGCCGCGGGCGATGCGGCGGTACCACGGCCCCATCGTCGGCCCGAGCCGCTTGGCGAGCACCTCCGCGTCGGTACGGGACAGGTCCGCGACCGAGTGGGCGCCGAGCTCGGCCAACTTCCGGGCAGTTTTGCGCCCGATCCCCCACAGCGCGTCCGTCGGCAGATCACCCATGACCGGCCACCAGTTGTCCACCGTCAGCCGGAAGATCCCAGCGGGTTTGGCAAAGCCGGTCGCGAGTTTGGCCCGAAGCTTGTTGTCTCCGATTCCGACCGAGGAGGCGAGTCTGGTGTTCGTCTCGACTGCCTCGCTCACCTCGCGGGCGAACGACTCCGGGTCGTCGGTGTGCACCTCGAGGAACGCCTCGTCCCAGCCCATGACCTCCACGACCGCCGGGAACTCCCGCAGCGTGTCCATGACCTGCGCCGACGCGGCGTCGTACTCAGGCGGGTCACTCGGTAGGAACACCGCATCCGGGCAGCGCCGGGCAGCCGTACGCAACGCCATCCCGGACTGGACCCCGAACTCGCGCGCCTCGTACGACGCGGTGGCGACGACTCCCCGCTGGGTCGGGTCGCCCGACCCGCCGACGACGACGGGTCTGCCGGCAAGCTCCGGCCGACGTAGCACCTCGACCGCCGCGATGAACTGGTCGAGGTCGACGTGCAGGACCCACCGGTGCGGCGCCACGCACGTCAGTCTGCCCGATGGGCCGGCGGCAGGTCGGTCAGCGAAGCGCCGGCTCCGCGTCGAGGACGCGGTCGGGTAGGTGGGCGCCCCGTGACCGCGGTTCACCCGGAGCGAGAAGTGCCGCCACGACGACCAGGCCGATCATTCCGACCGCGATGACCGCAGCCATGGGTACGGCGGTGCTGCCGCCGACCGCGCCGATGACCGGGCCCGCGAACGCACCCACCACGAACTGCGTCAGGCCGACCAGCGCCGCCGCGGTCCCCGCCGCATGCGGATGGCGGTTGAGGGCGAGGGCGCCAGAGTTGGGGAGCACCAGTCCGAGGCTGCTCATGACGACGAACAAGGGCACCGCCAACCCGACGATCCCGAACGCGCCGGTCACCGTCGTGAGCAACAGCGCCAGGCCGCCCGCCGCCGTCACAGGGAGTGTCCGTCGCAGGATGACGAACGGCGGTATGCGCAGGACGAGCTTCGCGTTGAGCTGGCTCGCGGCCACCAGGCCGAGACCGTTCAGGCCGAACAACAGCCCGAACGTCTGGGGCGAGACGCCGTGGACGTCCTGGTACGCGAACGGCGAACCGGCGACATAGCCGAATACGGCGAGGAACCCGAACGCGGACATGGCCGCATACCCGACATAACGCCGGTCGCGGGCCACCCGCCGGTAGGAGCGCAGCGTCTCGACCACCCCGCCGCGTTGGCGACGGTCCTCGGGCAAAGTCTCCTGGACGAACGCGGCCACCACGCCGGTCATCACCACGCCGAAGCCCGCGAGCACCCAGAACAGGCCTCGCCACCCGCCCAGTCCGAGAATCTGACCACCGATCGTCGGCGCCAGGACGGGTGCGACGCCGATCACCAGGATCAGGCGGCTGAGCACGCTCGCCACCATCGGTCCCTCAACAAGGTCGCGCAGCAGCGCCTGCGCCAGTACGGCTCCCGCCGATCCGGCGAAGCCCTGCAGGAACCGCCCCGCTGCCAACGCCTCGATGTTCGGCGCGAGAGCGCACAGGACCGACGCGATCGCGTAGCCGGCCATACCCGCGAGGAGCGGGCGACGCCGTCCCACGGCGTCGGACAACGGACCGATCAGCGCCTGTCCGGTGGCCAGACCGATCAGGCAGGCGGTCAGCGTGAGCTGCACCATCGTGTCGCTGGTGTGCAGCTCGCCAGCGAGGGTGGGGAACGCAGGAAGGTAGAGGTCGATCGACAGCGGCCCGATGGCGGTGATCGAACCGAGCAGGAGGACGAACAGGGGTAGCCGAGAGACGCCAGCGGGGCCGGCGAAGGTGCGCACAGGGGGACTCCGAGCAAGGCTGGTGGGGCAACAAGGGCGAGGTCGACGTGGACGGGCAACGCTGCCCAATGGGTGCAGCTTCCTCCTGATCCGCACCATTCCGCGCGAGCCGCGTGACGCACGTCACGTCAGAGTCGGTTACGCGTGAAAGCCGCCGGTCGCAGCGAAGAGTTCACATCCCGTTTACACAGCCGATCGGACGCACCGGCGTCAATGCCGCCTTGACACAGCGGCAACGGCGTCGGCCACGGGCGTCTCGCCACCCACCAGCTCCAGTACGAGGCGCGCGCTCAGTGGCGCGTCCAACAGGCTGACGACAGTCGCGGCGACGTCATCGCGACTCACCCGGCCGCGCTCGACCCGGGGCGCCAGGTTCACCCGCCCGGTTCCCGGCTCGTCGGTGAGCCCGCCGGGTCGCAGGATCGTCCAGTCGAGGGAGCGTCGCTGCAGGTCTTCCTCCGCGGCGTGCTTCGCCCGGAGATAGGCGACGAAGACCTCGTCCATCCCGGCCGGAGTCGCTCCCCCGCGCACACTCTCCACGCCCATGGACGACACCTGGACGTAGCGTGCGGTCCCCGTGCGCTCCGCCGCGTCAGCCAGCAGGACGGCCGCCGCCCGGTCGACACTGTCCTTGCGGGCTGCCCCGCTGCCGGGCCCGGCCCCGGCGGAGAAGACGACCGCGTCGGCGTTAGCCAGCACCTGGCTCACCTCGTCGGTCGAGGCACCCTCGAGGTCGAGGACGTGCGGTGTGATCCGATCGGCAACGAGGTCCGCCACATGGTCCGGGTTGCGGATCAGACCGACCGCCTCGTCACCACGGCCGACGAGAAGGCGACCCAGGCGCCGGCCGATCTTGCCGTGCCCACCAGCAATCACCACGCGCATGGCCTCGCCCTCCCGCCCGCTCGACGTCTACCCCGACAGCCTCTCATCCGCCGGGGGTACGGGTGCGCCTACGGCCACCCAACTCCGGGTGCGGGCGCCGGGGCGACCAGCACCTGACCGGTACGCGCGCCGAACGGGTCTGCCGGATTCCATTGCGCCGCCATGATGAACAGCGTCCGCCGGTCCGGGCCGCCCAACATGCAGGCAAACGGTGCCCGGTCGAGCTCGACCTGCTGCAGCACCTCACCGCCCTCGCGTACGCGAACGCAGGCGTTTCCGCCCGACTGGGTCCAGATGGCGCCTTCGGCATCTATGCAGATGCCGTCCGGGCCGATGCCGTCTGCCCAGACCCGCCGGTTGGTCAGGCTGCCGTCGGCGGTGATGTCGTACGCGGTGAGCCTGCCGGCGAAGGACTCGGAAACGATCAGCGTGGCGTTGTCAGGAGTGACGACCATGCCGTTGGGGAACTCGAGTCCGTCGGCCACCTGGCGTGCGGTTCCGTCGGCAGTGACCAGCGCGATGAACCCCGGACGAAAGCCCGGCCTTTCCTGCCACGGCTTCTGCAGCGCCTCCGGACCGTCCTTCTTGACGTCTTCGAGGAACTCCAGGAAGTCGAAGCCAAGGCCGTTGACGTAGGTGTTGCCGCGGCCGTCGACGACGATTTCGTTCAGTCCGGTGGGCAGGTCGCTCAGATCAGCGTGTGGAACCAGGGACCCGTCGGACTCCCGTCGCATCAGCCGGCCGGTCGGGTCTGCCCTCTTGGGAGCGATCAGCTGGCGACCGTCGGGCAACCACTCGATGGTGTGCGGACTGCAGTCCGGGTCATGAGTCACGACCTCGCTGTTGCCGTCGATGTCGGTCGCCACCACTTCGTCGGCCCCCCAGTGGCAGAACCAGAGCCGGTTCTGGTGCCAACGTGGCGACTCGCCGACCACGAGGTCGGTCAGTATCACGCGGGCCTGGCCGGTAGTTGACGTGTGCGGCATCGGTCCTCCTCGAGCTCGGCGGGGGCGGGGTTCACCGCCTTCGCGCTGCCGGCGGGTGCCGGCCTCACCCCCTACACGAACGCGTACCGGCCGGATCGACATCGGCGCCGAAATGGACGCGACACGCACGTGATCTTGTCGAACACATGTTTCCATCTGCTGCTAAAGTGTCGGCCGCAGTGACCGAAAATCCATACCAGGCAGGAAAACCAGAGCCCACAGCCACGTGCTGTCAACGTAGGGAGCGCTTCGATGCCGGACGCCGCAGCAACGACCGAACCTGCCCCCACCGACTCGCCCGACACCGTCGCGGCATCCTCAGACGATGGCCGAGCGGAGGCGGCACAGTCCGACGAAGCCGCGGCCCGGCCCAAGCGGGGGCGTCCCCGCAAGGCGCCCGGATCCAAACCGCAGTCGGTCGAGCTCGTCCTCACCGTGTCCGGATCGGTCGACGCCAACGACTGGCACGCTGACGTCGTGCATGCTGGCAAGAAGGTCGTGAAGGGTCTGCCGGTCCCGGCGTCCGCCGTGGGTGCGGCGGCGAAGGACCTACACCCCGACATCGCCGCGGCCATCGAGGCGGTGCTCGACGCCGCCCGCGATCGTCAACGCTCACGAGTGGAGCAACTGCAGGCAGAGCTCGACGCGGCCCAGCGCGCCCTCGCAGACCTGCATGCATAGCTACGGCAGAGGCTGAAACCGGGCCGGTGCCCCGCCGTCGTGGCGTGGGCACCGACCCGGTGTGTTGTCGAGCTACGAACCTCGGGGTGGAGATCAGCTGCAGCCGCTGGTGCTGCCGCATCCCTCGCAGACGAAGCAGCTTCCTGCCGGCCGCATCTTCGTACCGCAGGTCAAGCACAGGGGCGCGTCGGCCGTCGTGCCCTGGATGGTCTCCAGCAACTCGGTGGACGTGTGCGCCCGCGTCGGTGCCGGCTTGGCCGAGGAAGCCGTCGACTCCGAGTCGGATCCGGACGCCGACCCGATCTCCGGCGACGCTTCGTCGTCCGAGGCCACGACCTGCTCCCGCTTGAGCGACGCGGCATCCCCCGGGTCGCCGGCGACGTCCTGGTCGGGTGACGCCTCGAACGAGCCGGTCTCGAGGTGACGCTTGCGTTCCTCCGCAGAGTAGATACCGAGAGCAGCCCGCTCCTCGAACGGGAGATAGTCGAGCGCGAGCCGCCGGAAGACGTAATCCATGATCGAGTGCGCCATCCGGACGTCGGGGTCGTCAGTCATACCTGCCGGCTCGAACCGCAGGTTGGTGAACTTCTCGACGTACTTCTCCAGCGGAACGCCGTACTGCAACGCGATCGACACGGCCATGGAGAACGCGTCCATGACACCGGCCAGTGTCGAGCCCTGCTTGCCGAGCTTGAGGAAGACCTCGCCCAGACCGTCGTCGGGGTAGGACCCCGCGGTCATGTAACCCTCAGCTCCACCGACCGTGAACGAGGTCGTACGAGACGGCCGCGACTTGGGCAGGCGGCGCCGAGCTGGCCGGTGCTCGACCACGACCTCCTTCTCCACCGGCTTCGACTCGGCGGCTTCGGTCGAGGCGCTCGCCTTCTTGGCGCGGGCGTCCGACAGTGGCTGGCCGACCTTGCAGTTGTCGCGGTAGATCGCGAGCGCCTTGAGGCCGAGCTTCCAGCCCTCGTGGTAGATGTGCTCGACTTCCTCGACGGTCGCCGTCTCGGGCATGTTGACCGTCTTGCTGATCGCACCACTGACGAACGGCTGTACGGCCGCCATCATCTTGACGTGGCCCATCGGCTTGATGGCCCGCGCGCCCATCGCGCAGTCGAAGACCTCGTAGTGCTCCTGCCGCAGACCTGGCGCGTCGATGACGTGCCCGTGTTCGGAGATGTACTCGACGATCGCCTCGACCTGTTCCTGCTGGTATCCAAGCCGGCCGAGGGCGCGCGGGATCGTGTTGTTGACGATCTGCATGGAGCCGCCGCCGACGAGCTTCTTGAACTTCACCAGAGCGAGATCGGGCTCGACTCCTGTCGTGTCACAGTCCATCGCGAGGCCGATCGTGCCGGTCGGCGCGATCACGCTCGCCTGGGAGTTCCGGTAGCCATTCTTCTGTCCGAGCTTCACCGCGGCTTCCCAGGCCTCGCCGGCGGCGTCGAGCACCGTACGGTCCATGACGTCGACCGAACGAACGTCGTCGTTGGCGGCCGCGTGCTTGCGCATGACCCGCTTGTGGGGCTCGGCATTGCGGGCATATCCGGCGTACGGCCCGACAATCGCGGCCAGTTCGGCGGACCTCTTGTAGGCGGTTGCCGTCATCAGCGACGTGATCGCCGCGCCGAGCGCACGCCCGCCTTCTGAGTCGTAGCCGTGACCAGTCGCCATCAGCAAGGCTCCGAGGTTGGCGTAGCCGATGCCGAGTTGCCGATATGCGCGGGTGGTCTCACCGATCGCCTGGGTCGGGAAGTCTGCGAAGCAGATCGAGATGTCCATCGCCGTGATCACAAGCTCGACCGCGCGAGCGAACTTTTCTGTCTCGAACTTGCCGTCGTCGGTCAGGAACCTCAACAGGTTGAGCGAGGCCAGGTTGCACGAGGAGTTGTCCAGGTGCATGTATTCGCTGCAGGGATTGGACGCCGTGATACGCCCGGTCTCGGGGCAGGTGTGCCAGTCGTTGATGGTGTCGTCGTACTGCAGACCCGGGTCGGCGCAACCCCACGCGGCCTGGGCGATCTTGCGGAACAGCCCCCTGGCGTCGACTTGGTCGAGGACCTCGCCGGTCTGCCGCGCCCGCAGACCGAACGACTCGCCCTCGTCGACCGCGCGCATGAACTCGTCGGACACCCGGACGGAGTTGTTGGCGTTCTGGTACTGCACGGAGTGGATGTCCGCGCCGCCGAGGTCCATGTCGAAGCCGGCATCTCGCAGGGCGCGGATCTTGTCTTCCTCGCGAGCCTTGGTCTCGATGAACTCCTCGACATCGGGGTGGTCGACGTCCAGGATCACCATCTTGGCCGCACGGCGGGTCGCACCGCCGGACTTGATCGTGCCGGCGGACGCGTCGGCACCACGCATGAACGACACCGGACCGGATGCGGTACCGCCGGAGGAGAGCAGCTCGCGGCTTGCCCGGATGCGCGAGAGGTTGACCCCCGAGCCCGAGCCGCCCTTGAAGATCAGCCCCTCTTCCTTGTACCAGTTGAGGATCGAGTCCATCGAGTCGTCGACGGCGAGGATGAAGCAGGCGGAGACCTGCGCGGGCGAGGATGTGCCGACGTTGAACCACACCGGACTGTTGAAGCTGAAGTACTGGTGCAGCAGCATCCAGGTCAGCTCGTTCTCGAAGACGTCCGCGTCCTCGGCGGTCGCGAAGTAGCCGTGTTTCTCGCCGGCTCCGCGGTAGGTCTTCACCACGCGATCGATCAGCTGCTTCAGGCTGTATTCGCGCTGCGGAGTGCCGACCGCACCGCGGAAGTACTTCGTGGTCACGATCGTCGCTGCGTTGACTGACCAGGACGCCGGAAACTCCACGCCCTGCTGGCTGAAGACGGTCTCGCCGGTCTTCCAGTTCTGCTGGACGACATCACGGCGTTCCCAGGCCACTTCGTCGTAAGGGTGCGTACCGGGCGTGGTGAAGATGCGACCGACCTTCAGGCCCTTGCTCGTACGCCCCTTAGCGCCCCCGCGGGCCTGGCCACTCACCGTCTCCGTCATCGTGTTTCTCCTTGCTTCCCCTGTGACTGGGCTTGCTTCCCCTGTGAATGGACTCTGTTGTGAATCGGCTCTGTCATCACTGCGTGATGTGCCCGAGCCGAACCGCTTCCCCTCGGTACGGACCCGGTACGGCTTGTGTGGACGACCAACCTGCGGCGCGACGGCGGCACCGGTCGGGATCTGACTCAGTGCTGGCGGGCCGGCTCCCTTGAGTGTTCGGGTTCGGGCACCGTGTCGTCGTTTTCTGCCCGCAGCAGGGCGATCTCGGCTTCGAAGTCGGCGAGACTGCCGAAGCTGCGGTAGACACTCGCGAACCGCATGTAGGCCACCTCGTCGAGGGCCCGCAGCGGTCCGAGGATGGCGAGCCCGACCTCGTGCGACGGGATCTCCGCCGATCCGGTCGAGCGGATCTCCTCCTCAACCTGCTGGGCGAGGAGGGCCAGAGAGTCGTCACCGACGGGTCGGCCCTTACATGCCTTGCCGACGCCGATCATCACCTTCTCGCGGCTGAACGGCTCCGTGACACCGCTGCGCTTCACGACGGCCAGCGTGACCTGCTCGACGGTGGTGAACCGGCGTTCACACTCCGGGCACTGGCGGCGTCGGCGGATCGCGGCACCATCATCGGCCGTCCGGCTGTCGACGACGCGGCTGTCCGGATGGCGACAAAAAGGGCAGTGCATGTTGTGGCTCCCCTCCCCTCGGCGTCTCGGTCTGCCTCGGCACCGGCACCGGCAGCTTCCTGAGGACGATCCTGTGGATTTCCTGGGGAGAACCTGTGGGCTTCGAAGCACAACCTGTGGACGACTTACAGCTCTGTAACTACCACATCTTGGGGTAACCGTACGTCGACCAGATTGAGCGCGCAAGCGCTCCGGAGTGTCGTCGGCAACGCATCACGTCCTCGCAGGTCAGGGCCGGCGACACGGGCCAGATGCCGCTTTGGCCCGGGCGTGTCGCACTGGTCGTCAACGTCCTGGAACGGTCGCTACGACAGGTACGACCAGGCGCTGTCCGACCTGCAGGTCACCGGCTCGCTGCAGGCCGTTGAGCTCGGCGATCCGGTCGACCGTCACCCGGACGTCCGCACCGGTTGGCGCGACCTCGCCGGCGATCTCCCACAGGGTCTGGCCGGGCCGCACCAGCACGGTCTTCGTCGTCCCCGAGACCTCGGCACCGTCGGTGCCAGCACCGCCGCCCCCGGGCCGTGCCACGGCCGTGACGCTCACACCGAACGAGAGGAACAGCACCACGAGGAGCGCCACTGCCGCCCAACCACGGCGGGTCAGCTCGACCGCTGCCTCAGTCGGAGGGCGCCGGCTCGCGGACTGGCCGCACGCGCGCACGCCGGTGGGTCGCGGCCGCCGAGCCGGCGTCGCCGGCCGGTGCCGCCGTGGTGCCGGAGGCGCTGGGCTCAAGTCGACAGCGGCGCCGTCGCCGGCGGGTCCGGATCGACCCGTCACGGCGCCCTGGTCGACTTGGGCGGACCCGTTGACCCGGGCGGACCCGTTGACCCGGGCGGACCTGTTGACCTGGGCGGACCTGCGGGACAGGAACTCCTCGAGGTTGATGACCGGTGCGGTGCTGCTCATCCTGTTGCCTCCAACCGGCGTGCCAACGGACGACCTCGAACTCCGGTAGCGTTCAGCTCGAACGACTGTTCGATCGAACGCATGCACGAGTTCTACACCAAGCCACCGACAAGGCGCCAGGATCCGGCGGCATCGCACCCGCTTCGGGCCGGTCCCCGCCACGGCGGAACGGCCGCGACACGCCCGCGACACGAGGTCGAACAGGTGTTTGAAAGTGGATGTCGTTTGGGCCTACCCTCATCCGCGAGGGCGCCCCCGAGGACGGGCACCCACGCCGCGCAGTCGTCGGAAGGGGAACACCGCAATGCCCACGAGGAAGAAACCGGGTCCCGACTCCTCCACCGCCGCGGTGCGGGAGCTTCCCGACGGTCCTCCCGACGCGACCGGGCTGACGCCCAGGCAGCGGCGCATCCTGGAGGTGATCCGGGAGTCGGTCGAAAACCGCGGATATCCCCCTGCCATGCGTGAGATCGGCGAGCTCGTCGGGTTGACGTCCTCGTCCTCCGTCGCGCACCAGCTACGAGTGCTCGAGGGCAAGGGCTTCATCAGGCGGGACCCCAACCGCCCTCGCGCGCTCGAGGTCCTCGTCCCCCCGGCCACCTCGCGGCGTTCGGTGTCGGGTGCGGACATGTCCTCTTTCGACGACACGGGAAGCGGCGACGCCTATCCGACTCCCGCCTTCGTCCCGGTCGTCGGCCGGATCGCCGCCGGCGGGCCGATCCTCGCCGAACAGGCTGTGGAGGAAATCATGCCGCTGCCCCGCCAGCTGGTCGGCGAGGGCGAGCTGTTCCTCCTCAAGGTCAAGGGTGACTCGATGGTCGAAGCGGCCATCTGTGACGGCGACTTCGTCGTCGTCCGCCAACAACCCACGGCCGAGTCAGGCGAGATCGTCTCGGCGATGATCGACGGCGAGGCCACCGTGAAGACGTATCGCCGCAGAGACGGCAATGTCTGGCTACTCCCCCACAACCCCGCCTACGACCCCATCCCTGGAGACGACGCCGTCATCCTCGGTAAGGTCGTCGCTGTTCTGCGTCGCATCTGAACGCGAGGTGCGACGCTTGGCTCCAGCAGGCGACGATCGGGAGCAGCATGTCCAAGTCGGCAGCGAGCTTTGATGCCACATCCGACGGTGAGCAAACGCGGGTAGCGGACGAGCACGAGGCACCGCCGGCCAAGGAACCGCTCGCGCCGAATGACGGCAAAAGCCTCTCGGTCGAAGTGCAGGGGACGCGTTGGGCACGCGTCCCTATACAGACCGACCTGTTCAGTCGTGGCGATCCGGTGACAGAGAAGGTCGCAGGGTACGTACGAGAAGCAGTCGGGCTGATCCAGTCGAGCGACGACCTCGCGGTGTTGCTCGAGGCGCCGTGGTACGTCGTCGTCAGCGAGAAGATCGTCGCCATCTCGCAGGGGCGTTCCTACTTCACCTGGGAGATCAACCCGGGTGCACCGGCCCGGCTCCTGTCTCGACTCGTCCAGCGCACCCCGCACGGCATCGGGCTCGGCAGCCCCTGGACAATGCAGCTGGCGATCAAGGAGGCCGGTCTGCCGCGCATCCTCGTCGCGGCCGCCGCGAGCATAGTCGGCAAGGCCCTCGGTCGGCGTGGCTGGTTCTACCTCGTGGCCGGTCATCGGGTCAATGCGATCGACGGGCCGACGTCCTACTCGGCCTATCCCTCCAACGTCTCTGCGAAGCTGCCGCCCGCCCGCCCCGACGAGGTCGCCGCCGAGATCACGGCGTCACTGCGGTCAGCGCTGCCCGAGGGTCCCGCACAGACCCTCGCCGGCGCAGTCATCATCGACTCCAACGACCTCGGTCGCGAGGTCCTGGGTCACGACACCAACCGCCGGCCGGCCTTCTTCTGTGAGATGTTCCGGGACAACCCGTTCGGCCAGGGAAGGCAGCAGACACCAATCGCGGTGTGCGGCCGGTCCACGGTCTGAGGGCACTCCCTACCGCGTGCCGTCAACCTGCCCTTGCGCCCCGGAGCCTGCGGAGCGCTCCCAGTGCCACGTCCTGGTCAGGGGTGAACCACATCGGCGGCAGCGACGCCCGCAGGAACCCTCCGTAGCGGGCGGTCACGAGGCGCGGGTCCAGGATGGCGACCACACCCCGGTCGGATGAACGCCGGATCAGGCGCCCGACACCCTGCGCCAGCAGAAGTGCCGCGTGCGTGGCGGCGACCGCCATGAACCCGTTGCCTCCCGCTTCGTCGACAGCCCGTTGCCGAGCCGAGGCCAGCGGGTCGTCCGGCCGAGGAAACGGGATCCGGTCGATCACGACGAGCTGGCAGGTGTCCCCGGGTACGTCCAGGCCCTGCCACAACGACAAGGTGCCGAACAGTGACGTGTCGGGCTCGGCGACGAAGCGCTTGTGCAGCTCGGCGAGCTGACCCTCACCCTGGCAGAGAACCTCGATGCCCAGCCGTTCCCGACAGGCGGCAGCCGCCTCCTCCGCGGCCCGACGGGACGAGAACAGACCGAGCGTGCCTCCACCGGCCGCTTCCACCAGCGCGGCAAGCTCATCAAGGGTCCGGGGCGAGATGCCGCCGCGGCCGGGCGGTGGCAGCCGGCGGGCGACGTACAGGATGGCCTGGCGCGCGTAGTCGAACGGCGATCCCACGTCCAGCGCGCGCCAGGGCAGCGGTTCGACGACGTCCTTGCCAACCGCGGAGTGTGCCTTCGCTTCTGAGTCTGACGGCTCACCACGGGTGTCTGTCCCGCCGGTCGTCGCCGTCTCCCTCGCCGTCTCCTCGGGTGTCGTCGGAGCGGCTGGCAGTCCGGACTCCAAGCCGGCGGACCGGTCGTCGACACGGTCGACCGGACGGAGACCGACCGAGCGGGCGGCGGCGTCGAACTCACCGCCCAGCTTCATCGTCGCCGAGGTGAGGACGCAGGTGCGTTCGCTCAGCAGCCGTTCGCGAACCAGCCCCGCCACCGACAGCGGTGCGACGGACAACTCCGGCCCGCCACGGTCACGCTCGGCCACCCAAACGACGTCGTGCGGCGACATCTCCGAGATCCGCTCGGCCACGTTGCGGACCTGTTCGACGTACGCCCGCGCCTGCCGCCGACCCGACTCGTGCGCGGCACCCTCAGCTCCAGCGTCCTTCTTCTCGCTCGGGAACGCGGACCAGGCGCTGCGAGCGGAGTCACGTACGAGGGCGACCGCAGAACCAAGGTCGGCACTCAACACCTCCACCCGCCCGAGCGGTGCGGACGCCAGCGCCATTCGCAGCCCGTCAGCCGCGTCCTGGAGCGGATCGGCTTCGCCACCGTCACAGAACGCCCGGGCCCGGCGGGCCGCCCGCTCGACCATTCCGGGTACCAGCTCGGCGGACGCGGTGCTGGTGATCCGGGCCGCGAGCTCGTGTGCCTCGTCGACGACCACCACCTCGTAGTCGGGCAGGACCGGGACGCTCTCGAGAGCGTCGATCGCCAGCAGCGCGTGGTTGGTGACGATCACGTCGGCGGCGAGCGCACGTTCGCGGGCGCGCTCCGCGAAGCACTCCTCGCCGTACGGACAGCGTTGGGCACCGAGACACTCTCGCGCGGACACCGAGATCTGCGCCCAGGCCCGGTCCTGGTGCGTCGGCGCCACGTCCCGGTCGCCCTTCGCGCGTGACCGCTCGCTCCCACCGCCTGCACCCGTCCCACCGTCGGTCCCGACGTCGCGTTCGGCCTCCTGCTCCGCCCAGGTGCGGAGCGCCTGGACCTGGCGGCCGAGCGGACCTGTCGGGGCGACGTCGACGAGAGTGCCCTGCTCGTCCGGAACCCCGTCCCGCACCCGGTGCAGGCATGCGTAGTTGTGCCGGCCCTTCAGGATCGCGTAGGTAGGTCGACGGTCGAACCGCTTCCACACCGCCTCGACCAACTGCGGGAGATCGCGTCCGACGAGCTGCGCCTGCAGCGCGAGGGTGGCTGTCGCGACGACGACCGGGCCCTTGCCGTCGCCCGAGCGCAGGAACGCCGGCACGAGGTAGGCGAGCGACTTGCCCGTACCAGTGCCTGCCTGGACCACCAGATGTTCGCCCGACTCCATCGCCCGGGCCACCGCGTCGGCCATCACGAGCTGGCCGGGCCGCTCACTGCCAGCGAGGGCGTCAACGGCCGCTTCGAGCAAACTCCGGACGCGCCCATCGGGTCGGTGTTCGCCCGTCTCGGCCGGATCCGCTCGTTCCCCCGTCACTGCGTCGGCCATCCCGCGAGGTTATACCGGACCCTGCCGACAGGCCGCCCCGGCGAGCCGCCTTCTGTGGACGACTCACGCGTACGCCCAGACCGCAGGTCCGGACAGGTTCGCGCCCGACTTCGGCCGTGTGGTGGGATCTCCTCATGAGCTACGACGCCGTACCGCTGATCCCCCGGGCGGTCCTGTTCGGCAACCCCACCTATGCCAGTCCCACGGTCTCGCCCGACGGAACCCGGCTGGGTTTCCTCGCGCCCGAGGCAGGCGTCCTGAATGTCTGGGTCGGGCCGGTGGACGAACCTGCGAAGGCGGTGCCGGTGACACACGACACCGGGCGGGGCATTCGGGTCTTCGGCTTCTGCCACGACGACCGCACGCTGTTCTATCTCCAGGACACCGGTGGGGACGAGAACTGGCTCCTCCACCTGCTTGACCTCGACAGCGGGCTCGAGCGATGCGCGACGCCGTTCGACAACGTCCAGGTGCGGGTCCTCGGCCACAACCGCTGGAACCCCACCACCATGCTGCTCGGCATCAACAAGGACAAGCCCGAGTTGCACGACGTCTACCGACTCGACCTCGCGACCGGCGAGCTCGAGAAGGTGCTCGAGAACCCAGGCTTCGTCGGCTGGCTCGCCGACACCGACCTCGCCGTCCAGGGAGCGGCGTCGGTCACCGAGGAGGGCGGTGCCGTCTTCTACCTCGCCGACGAGAACGGCGAGTTCCATCCCTGGCTTGACGTGTCTCCGGAGGACGCGAACACCACGAACCCGATCGGGTTCTCCCGCGACGGCAGCACGTTGTACCTCGTGTCATCGCTCGGTGCGAACTCGGCCCGGCTGGTCGCCGTCGACCTGGCTACCGGCAACGAGACCGTGCTCGCCGAAGACCAGGCGTACGACGTGGGCGGCGTCGAGGTCCATCCGGAGACGCGTACGCCACAGGCGGTGATCTTCGACAAGGACCGCGAGGTCTGGACATACCTGGACGAGGAGTTCGGCCGCACGGTCGACGAGCTCCGCACGGCCCTGAGCCTGGACGGCGAGCTCGCGATCAACCGTGCCGAGCGCGGCGACCGGCTCTGGCTGGTCACGCTCGTACCCTCCGACGGACCCGTCCGCTACTACCTGTACGACCGGTCGGGTGGTGGTCTGCGGTTCCTGTTCGCGCACAAGCCCGACCTCGGTGGTTACGCCCTGGCACCGATGGAGGCGTTCTCCTTCACGGCTCGCGACGGACTCGAGATCCACGGCTATGTCACCTACCCGCCGGAGATCGAGCGCCGCAACCTTCCTGCCGTGCTCAACGTGCACGGCGGACCCTGGGCGCGTGACACATGGGGATACAACCCCGAGGCTCAGTGGCTGGCCAACCGCGGGTATGTGAGCATCGCCGTCAACTTCCGTGGCTCGACGGGCTACGGCAAGGCGTTCGGCAACGCTGCGGACAAGCAGTGGGGCCGCTCCATGCACACCGACCTGCTCGACACCATCGACCACCTCGCCGGGAAGGGGCTCATCGACCGCGAGCGCGTCGGGATCATGGGCGGGTCGTACGGCGGATACGCGGCTCTCGCCGGCGCCGCGTTCACGCCTGACGTCTTCCGGTGCGCGGTGGACCTGTGCGGGCCGTCCAACCTGCTGACGCTGCTCGCGTCCATCCCGCCGTACTGGAAGCCCATGGTGGCGATGATGTACGCGAAGGTCGGCGACCCCGAGACCGAGAAGGACATGCTCTGGGAGCGTTCGCCGTTGTCCCAGGTCGACGCCATCCAGATCCCGGTTCTGGTCGGACAGGGCGCGAACGACCCGCGGGTCAAACAGGCAGAAGCCGAACAGATCGTCGAGGCGTTGAAAGCCAAGGGACTTCCGCACGAATACCTCCTGTTCCCCGACGAAGGCCACGGACTGGCCAGACCGGAGAACCGGGAGATCTACTACGCGGCAGCGGAGGCCTTCCTCGCCGAGCACCTGGGCGGCAGGTCGGAGTCCTGAGCGCCGCTCCAGGGGCCGCTCGCCCGCGTCCGCGGCGCCCCCCGACGAGATGAAAACACCGTAAGAATCCCGTCACGCCGCCCGCGGTATTTGTGCGGATCGGGCATGGTGGGGATATGGCGTCTGCGTACTCACCTCAGCCGGGCCGAGGCGGCACGCGCGGTAGGTCCGGCGATCCAGGTGTCGCCGGGCTGAAGGTGCTCGCACTTCTCGTCGGCCTGATGTGGCTCAGCGAGATCGTCGACACCGCCCTGGGCAACCGGCTCGACCTGCTCGGCATCGCACCTCGCGACACCGACGGCCTGATCGGCATCGCGACGGCACCATTCCTGCACGGTGGCTTCGGTCACCTCATCTCGAACACGATCCCGCTGCTCATGATGGGCGCGATCATCGCCGTCGCCGGCGCGTACCAACTCCTAGCCGTCACCGCCATCGTGGCGCTGGTGAGCGGGTTCGGCACCTGGCTGACCTCGCCGCCCGGCTCGATCACGATCGGGGCCAGCGGGCTTGTGTTCGGTTTCGCCACCTACCTCATCGTGCGAGGGATCTTCAACCGCAGCTTCGCTCAGCTTCTCGTCGGCGTCCTCGTGGTCATCGTGTGGGGCGGGGCCTTGCTCGGCGGGCTTCTGCCGCAGCCAGGGATCTCCTGGCAAGGTCACCTCTTCGGAGCGGTCGGCGGTGTCGTGACCGCCTGGTTGCTGGGCGGCTCGGACCGCCGGCGCTCGTCTGGTCAGCCCGGCCCCACCGGGGCCTAGCCCACCGCCCCAGCCCGGACGGCGAGGAACGGCGGGCGCGCCTAGCTCGCGGCGAAGCCGTCGAGTGCGGCGGCGAGGGCCGGATCGACCCGCGCACGCAGGCGCGTCCCCTCGGCGGTGTGCTCGAGCTCGAGGACCTCACCGTGCTCGTGTACGCGCGCGACGATGTCGCCTCTGGCGTACGGAACGAGTGCGTCCACCTCGATGTCGGGCCGCGGCAGGTCGGCGGCGACCATCTCGATGAGCTCGGGAACTCCGAGGCCGGTCCGGGCGGAGACGACGACCGAACGCGGGAACAGCGTCTGCAGCCGGGCGACCTCAACCGGGTCGGCGAGATCCGCCTTGTTGATCGCGATGATCTCCGGCAGTTCGGCGCCGCCGGTCTCGGCGAGCACCTCCCGCACGGCACTGATCTGACCTTCGGGGTCGGGATGGGCTCCGTCGACCACGTGGACCACCAGGTCGGACTCGCTGACCTCCTCCAGCGTCGACCGGAACGCCTCGACGAGCTGGTGCGGGAGATGGCGGACGAACCCCACCGTGTCGGTCAGCGTGAAGACCCTGCCGTCCGGCGTGGTCGCCCGCCGCGTCGTCGGGTCCAGGGTGGCGAACAACGCGTCCTCTACCAGGACGCCGGCGCCGGTGAGGCGGTTGAGCAGCGACGACTTGCCCGCGTTGGTGTAGCCGGCGATCGCGACCGAAGGCACGGCGTTGCGCCGACGGCGCTGCCTCTTGGTGTCTCGGCTGACGCCCATCGAGGCGATCTCCCGGCGCAGCCTCGCCATCCGAGTCCTGATCCGTCGCCGGTCGATCTCCAGCTTGGTCTCACCCGGGCCACGCAGACCGACACCACCCGACGCGCCCCCGGCACGGCCACCGGCCTGCCGGGACAGCTGGCCACCCCAACCCCGCAGCCGGGGCAGGAAGTACGAGAGCTGCGCGAGCTCGACCTGGGCCTTGCCCTCTTTGCTCTTGGCATGCTGGGCGAAGATGTCCAGGATCAGCGCGGTGCGGTCGATGACCTTGACCTTGACCCGCTCCTCCAGGTTGCGGAGCTGCGCGGGGCTCAGCTCGCCGTCGCAGATCACGGTGTCCGCGCCGGTCACCTCGACGTCAGAGCGGACCTCTGCGACCTTCCCGCGGCCGATATAGGTCGCCTG
Source organism: uncultured Actinomycetota bacterium (assembly GCA_963720325.1). Lineage (GTDB taxonomy): Bacteria > Actinomycetota > Actinomycetes > Propionibacteriales > Actinopolymorphaceae > Thermasporomyces. Next base: position 1,394,276 of record CAVRFE010000007.1, read on the forward strand.
GTCCGGCCGGCTCCGGCGCTGGATGAGTCCCTCCAGCACCTCGGCACCGGCCGTCTCGGCGAGCAGCTTCAGCTCGCGCAGCGAGTTTTCGGCGTCCGCGACACTGCCCTCGGTCCAGACACCCACGAGGACGACCCGCTCCAGCTGGAGCCGGCGGTATTCGACCTCGGAGATGTCGGTGAGCTCGGTGGAGAATCCCGCGACCCGGCGGAGAGCCTGGCGATCCTCGAGGTCGAGCTCGCCAGTGGCCGGATCGGCGGCGCGCGCACCGTTAGGGCGCAGCTCCGCCGGCAAGACCAGGTTGGGGTCCAGCTCGATATCGTGCGTGAGACCGGTCGAGTCGTTGACAGCGGCGTCAGCGTGCGCGGCAGTCGCGCGCCGGTGTGGTCGTAGTGTCATACAGCTCCAGTCAACGCCACGGATGGCCCGTAGCTTCCCCTCCATCGTGGCACGCACCGCGCTCGGCATGCACATGGATATGACCACCACCCGAAGGGACCCCCGTGAGCCTTCCAGCCGACCGCCCGCCGCTGGCACCCGCGCCATGGCAGATCAGTGACCTGGGATCCGCCGACACGACTGCCTCAGAAGTGGACACCGCCGGACAGATCCGGATCACTGGCGTACGCACCATCCTGACCGCCCCGGAGAACACCACGCTTGTGGTGGTGCGGATCGACACCTCTGAACCCGGTTTGTACGGGTTGGGTTGTGCGACCTTCACCCAGCGAGCCCGCGCGGTGGCCGAGGCCGTGGACTCCTTCCTGGCACCCCAGCTGATCGGCCGCGACCCGGCCGACATCACCGACATCGCCTCGTCGCTGCTGGTGAGCTCGTACTGGCGCTACGGCCCCGTCCTCAACAACGCACTTTCCGGGGTCGACATGGCGTTGTGGGACCTCAAGGGCAAGCAGGCCGGCCTGCCGGTGTGGCAGCTGCTCGGTGGGCGTTGCCGCACAGCCGTACCGGTCTACGCACACGCCTCGGGCCGGGACGCCAACGAGGTCGAGGACGCGGTACGTGCGTACGTCGAGGCGGGCTACCGCTATGTCCGGTGCCAAGTGGGGGTTCCGGGTGCCTTGACCTATGGCGCCCCGACCGCCGCGCGGGCGGGTGGGGCGAGCGACGGTGCGCGTACCCTCCGCCCGAGCCTTACCCCGAATGCCTGGGAGCCGGACGCCTACAGTCGCGTCGTACCTGCGCTGTTCGCCCACCTTCGGGACCAGCTCGGCTACGACCTGCACCTGCTGCACGACGTACACGAACGCCTGCACCCTGCCCAGGCCGTCCTGCTGGCCAAGGAACTCGAGCAGTTCCGGCTGTTCTTCCTGGAGGACCTGCTCGCGCCCGAGGATCTCGGCTGGCTGCCGACGATTCGGGCCCAGACCGCGACGCCGCTCGCGATCGGTGAGCTCTTCACCAACCCGGCCGAGTTCGTGCCGCTGGTACGCGACCGGCTCATCGACTTCGTCCGCTGCCACATATCTGCGATCGGCGGCCTGACGCCTGCGTGGCGGCTGGCCTCGGCATGCGAGCTGTTCGGCATCCGGACGGCCTGGCACGGGCCGGGCGACGTCTCCCCGATCGGGCATGCCGCCAACCTCGCGCTGGACCTCGCCGCGCCGAACTTCGGCATCCAGGAGCAGCACGTGTTCAGGTCGGCGGCCGAGGATGTGTTCCCAGGGTGCCCGCAGGTACGCGACGGCCATCTCTGGGCGAGTGACACCCCCGGGCTGGGGGTCGACCTCGATGAGGAACTGGCGCTGAAGTTTCCGCCGGTCGACCCGCTCGTCAACGACGCCTGGACACGTACTCGGCTGCCGGACGGGACCGTACAGCGACCGTAGCCGATCCTCACGGACCTATCTTGCGCGTTGCCCGTACCGCGTTGCCTGTAAGCGCGTCGGTCCCTACCGCATGTCGTGGTAGCCGATGGAGCGCAGCAGGGCCGCGGTGCGGGCCACGGCGCTCCGCCGGGCGACGAGCGAGGCGCGCCGGGCGCGCACATGCCTGAGAAGCAGCTTGCGCCGCTGCTCACGAAGCACGTCGACGTCGTGCTCCTCGGGACTGATCGTCGACATAGCAGGACACTAACTGCGGCGACCGACAAAAAGCCTCGGCCGAATGGCCCTACCTGGGTAGGCCGTAAGGACGAGTCCGGTGTAAGGGAAGTCCCCCATGGCCCCCTGACAACGAGCTCAGGTCGTACCTCGTCAACGTACTCAGATCTCGAACGCGCCTCGCGCGGTGAGAACGGCCGGTCCGGTCAGCTCGACACGGCCGTCGACGCGGAGCCGGACCGTGAGCGTGCCGCCGGGAACGTCGACCCGGTATGTGGACGGCGCAGTCACACCGTCGGCGCGGGCGGCCGTGGCGGCGACCGCGCAGGCGCCGGTGCCACACGACCGGGTCTCACCTACGCCGCGCTCGTGCACCCGCATCGCCAGGTGGTAGTCACCCCTGCGGACGGCGAACTCGATGTTGACGCCCTTCGCAAAGGCGCTCTCCGGTGTCCAGGTAGGCGGGACCAGGAACGCCCCGGGTGCATCGAGGGTCTCGACGAACGCGACCGCATGCGGGTTGCCCATGTCGACGGAGGTGGCCGGCCAGCTGTGCCCGTTGGCGTGGACCTGCAAGCCCTCGGCCACCGGGAACCCGGCCGACCCCATGTCGACGGTGAGGCGTCCGTCGGGTTCGAACCGTACGGTCTTCACACCCGCACGGGTCGCGACGGGGAGTTCGCGATCACGCTCGACCAAGCCGGCGGCCACGAGGTGGTACGCGAACAGCCGGACGCCGTTGCCGCACATCTCCCCCGTCGACCCGTCGGCGTTTCGGAAGTCCATGAACCACGTGGCCACATGGGCGTAGGGCCTGCCGTCGTCGATCGCGTCGGTACGCACGGCCCGCAGAACGCCGTCGGCCCCGACACCCCGGCGGCGATGACACAGCTCGCGGACGGTGGCCGGGTCGAGGTCCGGGTAGATCGTGCCGTCCGGATCGTCCAGCAGCACGAAGTCGTTCTCCGTGCCATGGCCCTTGACCCAGTGCAGGATGCGCGTCACTGCTGATGCCGCCTCGTTCGTATCAGTAGATCCCGTCCCACCCAGTCTCCCCCATTCACCGGGTCGGACGTGGCCGCACCACCATGGCCGAACCGCCTCCTCGCCGGGTCGGTTCGGCCACGGCCTGGACGAATCCGTGCCGCCCGAACTCGAGTGCGGTTTCTGCCCCGATCTCGGGCACTTCGGCAAAGACATGCCCCTTGGCGGCCAGCGCCTTCCCCGCGAGTGAGACGAGGAATGCCGGCTCCGCCTGCAACGACGTGTTGCGCGACGAGGCCCGAGGCGCCGCCACTGCCTCCGGCAGGGTCATGCCGAGCTCCACGCGGTTGAGCATGGTCTGCAGGACCGTCGTGATGATCGTCGCTCCGCCAGGGCTGCCGAGCGCCAGCAGGGGTTTGCCGTCGTCCAGCACGATGGTCGGTGCCATCGACGAGCGCGGTCGCTTGCCGGGGGCGGGCAGGTTGGGGTCGGCGGCGTCGCCCTGGGTGGGTGTGAAGTTGAAGTCGGTGAGCTCGTTGTTGAGCAGGAAACCACGCTCCGGCACGACGATGCCGCTGCCGCCGGTCGCCTCGATGGTGAGCGTGTACGCGACAACGTTGCCCCACCGGTCCGACACCGTGAGGTGGGTGGTCGAGAGCCCTTCAGGGCCGCTGCCGGCAGGGCCGGCGGCCTGGTCAGCGCAGCCCGCATAGTCGCCGTCAGGGACGCCGGGAGCGACGGGCTTCGGCAGGACACCGGCGCCGTCGACCAGGCAGGCCCGTTCGGTTGCGAAGTCCTGGGACAGCAACTGCTCCAACGGAACGTCCACCTGGTCGGAGTCGCCCACGTAGCGGTTGCGGTCGGCGAACGCGAGCGCACTCGCCTCGAGGTAGGCGTGCAAGGCCGCCGTCTTGTCCTCGGCCGAGATGTCGAGGCCTTCCAGCATGTTGAGGGCCTGGCCCACGGTCGATCCACCTGATGACGGCGGACCCATGCCGTAGACGTCGAGGCCGTGGTACCGGACCTTGGTGGGATTCCGAAGCAGCGCGTCGTAGTGGGCGAGGTCGGTGGGTGTCATCGCGCCGGGCCGCACCGTCCGGTCGGCGCCCGGCGCGACCGGTGGCCGCTGCACCGTCGCGGCGATCTCCTCGGCGAGCGCACCGTCGTAGAACGCGCCCATTCCCTTGCGGGCCAGCAAGGCGTAGGTCTTCGCCAGGTCGCGGTTACGGAACACGCTGCCGGCCGCCGGCGGTGCCCCGCCGGGAAGGTAGAGGTCGCGCGTGGTGGTGAAGTCGTCGAAGATCTCGATGTTCTCGTTGATCTGGGCGCGGAAGGTGTCGTCGACCGCGAAGCCCTGTGCGGCCACCTTGGTGGCGGGTCGCAGCGCTTGGCGCAGTGACCAGGTACCCCACTTGTCGAGGGCGCGTTGCCAGGTTGCCGGCGTTCCCGGCACTCCGACGGACAGGCCGCTCACCCGGGCCTGCTCGAACGGCAGCGGTTGGCCGGTGTCCGGATCGACGAAGAGCTTGTCGGTCGCGGCCGCCGGGGTGGTCTCGCGTCCGTCGATGGTGTGCACGCGTCGGGAGCGCGCGTCGTAGTAGACGAAGAAGCCGCCGCCTCCGATGCCGGCCGAGAAGGGCTCGGTGACGCCGAGTGTCGCCGCGGCTGCCACCGCGGCATCGACCGCGTTGCCGCCGCGCCGAAGGACGTGGAGCCCGGCCCGGCTGGCGTCGAGGTCGACGGTCGCGACCGCTCCGCCGTACCCCTCCGCGACGGGCACCTTCCCGCCGGCAGCCGGCGCGCCGGAGGCGGCCGTGACTGGGATGACGAGAGCGGCGCTCAGCACGACTGCCATGACCGGTGCGGCGGTACGACGCATCTTGTGCTCCTTCCGTCGGCTCGCCCGACGTTATACGCGATGCGGATCGATGAGAACCCGCCCGCGTGGGGCCGCTAGGGGTCGGCGTGCTGCGTGGCGGCCACCTTGGCAGCCCGCTCCACCAGGTCGGGCGCATCGTAGGGCAGCCAGCTGATCCGCGGGTCGCGCCGGAACCAGGCATCCTGCCGGCGGGCGAAGCGCCGGGTCGCCCGCACCGTCGCCTCCTTCGCGGACAGCTCTTGGGCCGGGTTCTCGGCGTCACCAACGGCGAGATGCTCGAGCACCTGCGCGTAACCCAGAGCCCGACGCGCGGTCACGCCGTCGCGCAAGCCCGCCTTGACAAGGCGGCGCACCTCGTCGACCAAGCCGGCTGCCCACATCCGGTCGACTCTGTCGCTGATCCGCCCATCCAGCACCTCGCGGCTGACGTCAAGGCCGACTTGACACACATGGTCGAACGCGTACGAGTGAGCGGGCAGGTTGGCCGTGAACGGCCTGCCGGTCAACGCCATGACCTCCAGGGCTCGCACAATTCGGCGACCGTTGGTCGGCAGGATCCGTTCAGCTGCCTCCGGGTCGACTTCGGCCAGTCGCCGGTGCAACCGCTCGGGACCGAGTCGGTCGAGCTCGGCCTCGAGGTCTTTGCGTGCAGCCGCATCGGTGCCGGGGAACTCGAACTGGTCGAGCACCGCGCGTAGGTAGAGCGCTGACCCTCCGACGACGATCGGAAGCACGCCGCGGGTATGGCAGTCGGCGATGGCCGACCTGGCGCGGTGCTGGAACTCGGCCACCGTGGAGGTCTCGCGGATGTCCAGTACGTCGATCAGGTGATGGCGTACGCCGCGGCGCTCCATGGGTGCGAGCTTCGCCGTCCCGATGTCCATGCCGCGGTAGAGCTGCATCGAGTCGGCGTTGACGATCTCACCGCCGAGACGGAGCGCCAGACCCACGGCGAGGTCGGACTTGCCAGCGGCGGTCGGGCCGACGACGGCGAGGACCTCGCGCAGAACCGGCCCGTCGGTTCGCGTGTCGCTCCGCTTTGCGCCGGTCATCGTCCTTTCCGATCCTTGGTACGACTATTCCCGTCCGTCTTCGTTCAGGGCCTACGTGAGGCTCGGCCTGGCCTTCGGACGTGGGAGTGGCGAGGTGTGGCGGGACTCCCCGGCGGGTAGGAGCACCGCGAACACAAGACGGGGCTCATCATCCATCCTGCCGGGTGACACTGCCGCATATGAATGCAGGCGCCCGCGTAGACAGGATCTGCCCCCGGAGACTCGACCCGGTCGCCTGTCCCCAGCCAGGCGCCCCGCCGTTGTCCCCGTCAGGGGACGTTCGGAGCGACGTCTCCGGGGGCTTCGTCTTGTCCGGCGGCTTCAGGAGATGCCACGCCGCTTCAGAATGTCCTCGATGTCGTCCATCCCCTCCAGGGGGTTGGACGTGTCCGCCTTCGCCGCCTGCTTCGGTTTTGCGGCCTTCTTCCCCGCCTCAGGAGCCTTGGACTCGATCTCCCGTCGCCCTGACTCCGCGGCAACGGGGCCGCCCGTCGACGTCTCCGCCGCACCGTCGACGCTGCCGGCCTGCCGCCGCCGAATCATCGCGGCCACTGGCAACGCGACCGCCGTGAACGCGAAGAGTGCCAGCCCGGCCAGTACGAACGGGCTGAACACGAAGCCGGTGATCCACCGCCCCACCTCGAACCCGACCGTCCACAGCAGGCGGGCCAGGCCGGTCAGGTAGATCGCCATCGGCAGTGCCGCCCAGCCAAGCAGTCGCAGACCGGAGGCCATGCCGCGGCGACGGAACGCGAAGAACGCCGCGATCAGCCCGACAGCCGAGAGACCGGCGCAGATCGGCAACCAGACCGCGTCGTCGTACATAAGGGATGCCTTCCGTCGTCGGACACCGTGCCATGCGCTGGATCCATCCTGCCTCGCCGTCGGGCGCGACGCACCTGGCCCGACCCTGTCAGATCGTCAGGTCGGGCTCCGCCTGGGGCCGGCCCCGGCAGGGTCCGACGGGCAGACTCCATCAGGAGGTCAGAACAGCACGGTCGGGAGGGTGACGTGGGAGCGGCTCAGCTCTCCGACACTGGCGACACCCAGCAGCTGCATCGTGCGGCGGATCTCGGCGGCGAGGATGTCGGCGGACCGCTGGACGCCGCGTTCACCGCCGGCCATCAGGCCATACAGGTATGCCCGGCCGACGAGCGCGCCCCGGGCGCCTAGAGCCACCGCGGCCACGATGTCGGCGCCGCTCATGATGCCGGTGTCGACGTACACCTCGGCACGGTCTCCGATGGCGTCGGTCACCACGGGGATCAGCTCCAGGGGCACCGGCGCGCGATCGAGCTGGCGTCCCCCGTGGTTGGACAGGACGAGGCCGTCGACACCGATGTCGACGACCTTGCGGGCGTCGTCGACGTTCTGGATGCCCTTGACCACGAGCGATCCCGGCCACGTCTCCCGAATCCAGGCCAGGTCGTCGAAGGTGACCGTCGGGTCGAACATGTGGTCGATCAGGTCAGCGACCGTACCTGGCCAGTCGGACAGGGTCGCGAACGTCAGCGGCTCGGTGGTCAGGAGGTTGAACCACCACGACGGGTGCGTGGCCATGTCGAGCAGGGTCCGCGGCGTCAGCGACGGCGGGATGGTCAGCCCGTTGCGGACATCACGCAGCCGGGCACCAGCGACCGGTACGTCGACGGTGAGCACCAAGGTCTGGTATCCGGCCGCTTTTGCGCGGTCGATGAGGTCCCGCATCCCCGCACGGTCGTGCCAGATGTAGAGCTGGAACCACTTGTCGGCGCCCGGTGCCACCGCGGCCACGTCCTCGATCGAGGTGGTGCTGAGCGTGGACAGGCCGTACGGAATGCCGACGCGTTCGGCCACGCGGACAACGGCGGGTTCGCCCTCGTGTTGCATCATCCGGGTGAAGCCGGTGGGGGCGAACGCGAACGGATATGCCGATGGGCGGCCCAGCAGCGTCGTGCTCGGGTCGACGGTGGAGACGTCTCGCAGGACGCTCGGGTTGAACTGCAGCCGGCGGAACACCGAGCGGGCGCGAGCAAGGCTGAGCTCGCGCTCGGCTGCGCCGTCGGTGTAGTCGAACGCCGCCCTTGGAGTACGCCGACGGGCGGCGGCGCGCAGGTCGGCGATGGTGAGTGCGCGGTCCAGGCGCCGCTTGGTGGCGTCCAGCTCGATCCGCCGGAAACGCACCAGGGGACGTAGCTCCGACCAACGCGGCAACCGGCGGCGGGTGTGCTGTCGGACGACGGGGGTCGGGGCCATCAGGTTGATCTCCCAACGGGTCGGTTCGCCTCCGGCATCGGCGCAGATTGTGTCACAACCGCTCGCCCGGTCATCAACCGTGCGGACCGCTCCGCCAGCAGACTCAGCTACCCGAGGACGGTCTATGCGCCCACCGTCCCCTGGGACTGAACGGCGACGACCGGCCGGGCCGGGGCGTCGCTGTGCGCGAACTGGGTGCGGTGGAGCTCCTCGTAGCGACCACCGGCGGCCAGGAGCTCCAGATGCGTGCCCCGCTCCAGGATCTGGCCGTTCTCGATCACCAGGATCAGGTCCGCGGCACGGATGGTGGACAGGCGGTGCGCGATCACGACCGCGGTCCGCCCGGCCAGCGCCTCGCCGAGTGCGGCCTGCACGGCGGCTTCCGAGGTCGAGTCGAGATGGGCGGTGGCCTCGTCGAGGATCACCACCCGGGGACGGGCGAGCAGCAGCCGGGCGATCGTCAGCCGTTGCCGCTCGCCGCCGGACAGCCGGTAGCCGCGCTCGCCGACCACAGTGTCCAGGCCGTCCGGAAGTGAGGCCACCAGACCGTCCAGACGGGAACGCCGCAACGACTCCCACAATTCGTCGTCCGTCGCCTCGGGCGCCGCGAGCAGGAGGTTGGCCCGGATCGACTCGTGGAACAGGTGGCCGTCCTGGGTGACCATCCCGAGCGTGTCGCGGATCGAGTCGAACGACAGGTCGCGCACGTCGACCCCGGACAGCCGCACCGCTCCGCTGTCGACGTCGTACAGCCGCGGGATCAACTGCGCGATCGTCGACTTGCCCGCTCCCGAAGTGCCCACCAGGGCGACCATCTGTCCTGGCTCGGCCCGGAACGACACGCCGTGCAGCACCTCGACACCGCCCCGACCGTCGAGCTTGGCGACATCTTCCAGCGAGGCCAGTGACACCTTGTCTGCCGCGGGATAGCCGAAGTGCACGGACTCCAGCTCCACCGACACCGGCCCGTCGGGTACCCGCATTGCTTCGGGCTTCTCGCGGATCAGCGGCTCCAGGTCGAGTACCTCGAACACCCGCTCGAAGCTGACCAGGGCACTCATCACCTCCACCCGCGCGCTGGCGAGGGCGGTCAGCGGCGCGTAGAGCCGGGTCAACAACAAGGCGAGGGCGACGACGTCACCGGCGTCGAGCGAGCCGCGGAGGGCGTAGAAGCCGCCGAGCCCGTAGACCAACGCGAGGGCGAGCGCCGAGACCAGCGTCAGCGCGGCGATGAAGATCCACTGCACCATCGCGGTACGCACTCCGATGTCGCGCACCCGCCGGGCGCGGGCCGCGAACTCGGTGGACTCCTGCGCGGGTCGTCCGAACAGCTTGACCAACGTGGCACCGGGCGCCGAGAACCGCTCGGTCATCTGGGTGCCCATGGCCGCGTTGTGGTCGGCGGCCTCGCGCTCCATCCGGGCCAGCCGGTTGCCCATCCGTCGTGCCGGCAGGACGAAGACCGGGAGCAGCAGCAGGGCGAGCAGGGTCACCTGCCACGACAGGCCGAGCATCACCGCGAGCGTCAGGGCCAGCGTGACGAGGTTGCCGACGACACCGGACAACGTGTCACTGAAGGCGCGCTGCGCTCCGATCACGTCGTTGTTGAGGCGGCTCACCAGCGCACCAGTGCGGGTCCGGGTGAAGAAGGCGATCGGCATGCGTTGCACGTGGTCGAACACCGCCGTGCGCAGGTCGAGGATCAGGCCCTCCCCGATGCGGGCCGACAGCCACCGCGTCACGATCCCGAGGCCTGCCTCCGCCACGGCGATGACCGCGATCAGCAGGGCGATGCCGATGACCAGGCGTAGGCCGGCGCCCGCCACGATGGCGTCGACGACCCGGCCGGCGAGCACGGGCGTGGCCACCGCGAGCACGGCGGTCAGGATGCTGAGCAGCAGGAACCTGACCAGCTGGGCTTTGTGCGGCCGCGCGAACGCGGCGATCCTGCGAAGGGTCGCCATCGAGAACGGCCGGCGATCCTCCTCGGCGTTCATCGCGTGGTAGAGGGACATCCACGCGGTGGTCTCCATGTCCATGTGGCAAAGACTCCCATCCACCGCCCCCGGAGCGCGGTCGATTCCGGGGGCGGTGACAGGAACGCTATGACCTCAACCAAACTTGAGGTCAAGCCAGTCGAGGCGGGAGTCAGCTCCGCTTCAGGCGCAGGGTGAGGATCTGGAACGGCCGCAACGCCAGGTCGACCTCGCCGGCCTCGGCAACCGTGACGGCGCACTCGCGGTGCTCCCGGTCGGGCAGCGGACGCTCGAGCAGGTCGGTCTCCTCCACCGAGTCGACCGCGAAGGACGGCGTGAGCCGTGCCCTCGCCCGCCCGCCGAGCGCCTCGTACACCCGCAGGACCACGTCACCGGACTCGTCGTCGGCCAGCTTGACCGCCTCGACGACCACCGCCGGGTTGTCGACCTCGACCAGCGGCGTGACGGCGGCGTCGCCGGTCACCGTCCGGGCCGGGATGTTGATCCGGTAACCCTCCTCGACCGCGTCCGCGATCGTTGCGCCTGGGACCAGCGCGTACGAGATTTGGTGCACGCCCTGGTCCGTCACCGGATCAGGCACCGTCGGCGCCCGGAGCAGCGAGAGCCGCACGGTGGTGGTCGTCCCGCCGTCGTCGCGGACGTCGCGGGTGATGTCGTGCCCGTAGGTCGAGTCGTTGACGACGGCGTGCCCGTAGCCCGGCTCGCCCACGTGGATCCACCGGTGTGCGCAGATCTCGAACTTCGCCGCCTCCCACGAGGTGTTGGTGTGGGTCGGGCGGAACAGGTGGCCGAACTGCGTCTCCGCTGCCGACCGGTCCGCGTGTACGTCGAGCGGGAACGCCGCCTTGAGGAACTTCTCCTTCTCGTGCCAGTCGATCTCGTTCTCGACGGTCACCCGACGCGCGCCGGCCCGCACCCGCAGGGTCGAGACGATGCTGGACGCGCCGAAGGACCTGGTCACCTTCACCGCGGCCTCCTCCGGCGTGTCGACGACGACCTCGATGCCCTCGACGTCGACCAGGTCGGTGACCTTGTTGCGGTAGAACGGGTCGACGTCCCATGCGTCCCACAGGTTGGGCGTGTCGACGTGGAGCTGGAGCAGGTTGCCCGCCGCACCTGGGGCGAGCGCCTCCCGCTGCGAGCCGACGTCGAGGACCGAGGTCAGCAGGCCGCGCTCGTCGATGGTGGCGCGGACGAGGCCGTTGTCGAGCACGAGGCGGGGCCCGTCCTCGCTCACCGTCACCGGCTGGGCGCCGGTGCCGGCCACGACTGCGGCGCCGAGTGCGGGTACGCCTTCCCGGCCATGCGGGGCGGCGTTGAAGGCGACGCTCGCCGAACCCTCGCCCGCCAGCGCCCGTTGGGCCCGATCGATGATCGCCTCCAGCTCCACGGCGAGCCGGGCGTAGGTCTCCTCGGCCTCGCGGTGCACCCAGCGGATGGAGCTGCCGGGCAGGATGTCGTGGAACTGGTTGAGCAGGACGGCCTTCCAGATCCGGTCGAGCTCGGCGTACGGATAGTCCAGCCGACCGGCCACCGCGGCCGTGGCTGACCACAGCTCGGCCTCCCGGAGCAGGTGCTCGCTGCGCCGGTTGCCCTGCTTGGTCTTGGCCTGCGACGTGTACGTGGCCCGGTGGAGTTCGAGGTAGAGCTCACCGACCCACACCGGCGCCTTGTCGTACTCGTCGTGCGCCCGCGCGAAGAAGTCCGCGGGGTGCTCGATCCGTACCTTCGGCGACGACTCGAGGTCGGCGAGACGGTCCGCCCGGGCGAGCATCTCCCGCGTCGGACCGCCGCCGCCGTCACCATGGCCGAACGGCAGCAGTGACCAGGTGCCGCCACCCTTGTCCTGGTAGTTGCGCTGGGCGTGTGCCAACTCGCGCCCGGTCAGCTGCCCGTTGTAGGTGTCGGCCGGCGGGAAGTGGGTGAAGACCCGGGTGCCGTCGATGCCCTCCCACCAGAACGTGTGGTGGGGAAACTTGTTGGTCTGGTTCCAGGAGATCTTCTGGGTCAGGAACCACGTGTGGCCGGACAGCTTCACCAGCTGCGGCAGCCCGGCCGAGTAGCCGAAGGAGTCCGGCAGCCACACGGTGTCGGTCTCGATGCCGTACTCGTCGAGGAAGAACCGCTTACCGTGCACGAACTGGCGGGCCATCGCCTCGCCACCGGGCATGTTCGTGTCGGACTCGACCCACATGCCGCCGACGGGGATGACGTGGCCGCTGGCGACCGCGGCCTTGAGGCGTTCCCACACCTTCGGGTGGTGGTCCTTCATCCACGCGTGCTGCTGTGCCTGGGAGAACGCGAACCGGAAGTCGGGGTGGTCGGCAGCGAGTGTGGTGACGTTCGAGACCGTCCGGGCTACCTTGCGTACGGTCTCGCGCAGCGGCCAGAGCCACGCCGAGTCGATGTGCGCGTGACCGATGGCGGAGATCTGGTGGGCGCTGGCGTACGCGGGTGTCGCGAGCACCGGCGCGAGCTCGTCCCTGGCCACGGCGGCGCTGCCGGCGATGTCGTCGTAGTCGAGAGCGTCGAGGGCCCGGTCGAGCGCCCGCAGGATCTCCGGGCGGCGCGGCAGGTCGGAAGGGAGCTCGTGCATCAGGCCGCTGAGTACCTCGATGTCGAGCAGGAGGTGCCAGACGTCGGCGTTGAACACGGCCAGCTCGGCCCGGCTGATCGTGTACATCGGGTCGGTCCCCGCGGTCTCCTTGTCGCCGAGACTCGTGGGAGAGAAGTCCGGCCAGCCGATCACGGTCGGGTTGGCCGCTGCCTCGACGTAGACCTGGAACGATGCCCCACCGGTCGCCGTGGCGTGGGCCGAGGTGGACGCTCCACCGCTGGCCAGACCCGACACCGGGAGGTAGGTGTTGTCCGGGTTGAGGCCCTTGATCGGTTCGCCGTCCGCTGTGTAGGCGAGGCCCTCCGCGGAGAAGCCCGGTCCGCCGCCGAAGCCCAGATCGACCACGGCCTCGACCCGCAGGCCGTCCCACTCCTGCGGGATGCGGCCGGTCAGGCGGAACCAGCTCGTCCCCCACGGCGGTCCCCACGGGTCGCCCAGCGAGGCGGGCTTGAAGTCCGCGGTCAGCGCGTCACCGACCGGCACCGGCTCACCTGGCGCGTGCCACACCTCGATGTCGAGCGGAACGGTGTCGCCGTGGAGCGCCGGACGGATGCGCTGGCGTACGGCCCGCTCCAGCCGGGCCTCGATCAGGCGCTTGTCGTCGTGCATGAGTCCTCCGGGGTCGACCGTGGCCGCAAGTCGACGTACCGGGCCCGAGCGCTCCGGTCCGGCAGACGGCACCGCGGCTCGGCAAGGCTCGACGACAAGCTGTGTGCCACGACGCTAGCCCAGGGACGCGGACGCGGCGTCAGCGGCCGAGGGTGCTCTCCCGCGGTGTGAGCTCGTACGCGGCGAAGACCTCCTGCGGCCCGGACGCTTCTGCCTGTCCGGCTCCCCCGCGGACCAACTGCCGGTTGAGCAGGTCGATGGCGACCCGCGCGATCTGCTGCTTGTCGGGCGTGATCGTGGACAGCGTGGGCACGGAGTAGCGCCCGTCCTCGATGTCGTCGAAGCCCATGACGGCTACGTCCTCGGGTACTCGCAGGCCATGGTCAGCCAGTGTGCGCAGGGCTCCGAGCGCCATCAGGTCGTTGAAACAGAAGACCGCATCCGGGCGGGGGGATGTGTTGAGCAGCCAGGTCATGGCCGCCGCGCCGTCGAGCCGGTGGTAGCGAAGGGTCGTCGCCACGAGCTCGTCATGGTAGGGAAGCCCGGCGCCGGCGAGGGCGTCGCGATAGCCGCGCAGCCGCAGCCGCGCGGTCTCCCCGGCCGGCACCCGCTGAGCGCCGATCGCCGCGATCCGCCGGCGCCCGAGCCCGACGAGGTGGTTCGTCGCCTCGCGGGCGGCCGCCACGTTGTCGATCACCACGTGGTCGGCTGGTCCGTGGTGGACCCGCTCGCCCAGCAGGACCATCGGCGTCGGGTCGGTGCGTTCGGCCAGGTCGTCGCCGGTGAGAGCGAGCGGGCTGAGGATGAGGCCGTCGATCAGCTGGTCGCGCAGGCCGCCGATGACCTGGCGCTCGCGGTCGTGGGAACCCTCTGTCTGGTCGACCAGAACGGTCCAGCCGTGCAGGTCTGCCTCACTCACCAGATGCCGGGCGAGTTCGGCGAAGTACGGCATGTCCAGCTCGGGAACCGCCAGGGCGATGATGCCGGTACGTCCACGGCGCAGGCTGCGCGCCGACAGGTTGGGCCGGTAGTTGAGAGTGGCGATCGCGCGTTCGACCCGGCTGCGGGTCTCCGGCCGCACGTGTACGTAGCCGTTCACGACGTTCGACACGGTCTTCGGGGACACCCCTGCAAGCTGCGCGACGTCTCGCAGCGTTGTCGGCATCGCCGTCTCCTCACACCGTGCTCGGGCGGGATCGCTGGCACGGGAGGCGGGACGGCGCTCTGCAGGATCTCCAGGCGTTCCACGCTCTCCAGGGGACTGGGCAAGCGTCACGGTTACCTGAGCGGCGCCGCCAGCGTCCGCGCCATGGCCTGAGCGTAACTCTCGTCGAAAGCGGCGAGAACCACCGGCCAGGAGCAGTGGACCGGCACGCTCGCGCGGTTGTGCTGGACCACCGACGCCCGGAACGTGTGGTCTCGGGCCAGTTTGACGATGGCGGCGACCAGCTCGGCCGGCGACGCCGCGAGCAGGCCCTCCTTCTCCGGTACGACGAACGAGGCGATCCCGCTGTCGGCGTACGCGACCACCGGGACGCCGCTCAGCCGAGCCTCCAAGGCGGCGAGTCCGAACGACTCCCGCCGCGCCGGAGCCACGAAGACGTCCGCGTCGGCGAGCACTGCCCGTACCTGACGACGGTCGAGGCGACCGGTGAGGGTCACCCAGTCGGTCATGGCGTACTGCCTCAGGTAGCACGACATCAGGCCACCTGCCGGACCGTCACCGACGATCGTGGCGCGGAGCCTGGTGGACGTACCGTCCTGAGCCAACCTCTCCTTGGCCAACCTGTCCTGTGCCGTACGAAGGATCCGCAGGAGCGCCAGCGGCTTCTTGCGGGGAGCGAGCCGCCCCACCGCGACGACGTGCACGCCTCCGCGGTCAGGCGGCCCTGAGCGCGGCGACGGCACCGGCTGGTGCCAGTCGGCCGTGTCGATTCCGTTCGCCACGACGTGAACCGGGACGCGCTGACCCACAACGGAACGGATGGGTTCGGCGGCTGCCTGGCTCACCGCCGTGAAGATCCCGGGCCAACCGGACCAGCCATAGGCGGCGTCCAGGAGGCGGTACGCGACGCTGGTGGCCGGATCCCACATGCTGTGCACGGTCACCACCATCGGAAGTCGGCGCCTGGCCGCCGCGCGGGCAGCTGCCCACGCGAAAGGGGAGATCGCGCCGACGTGGAGGTGGACGACATCCGGTCGGAGTCGGGCGAGCAACGCGCCGACGTGACGCCCCGTCCGCGGATGCACGGGAAGGTCGAACGGAATCCCGGCTGCGATCCGATGGACCGCTACGCCACCCGGGACTGCTGTCATCTCTCCCGAGACCGTCCGGGAGAGGGCGGTCGGCCGGTCCGCTTCGTGCTCGTCCTGGGTAGTCCGGTCCGGCGTCGCGGTGATGATCTCGACCTCGTGACCGGATGCCTTCTGCATGCGGACGAGCTCGGCGAGTTGAATCTCGATCCCACCGAGTCGGGGCAGGAAACAGTCGCTGACATGGACGATTTTCATGGCATCCCCCGATTCACGATATCTCCCCATTCATGACACCCTCCCCATTCAGGCACCCTCCCCATTCAGGCACCCTCAGCGCATGACATCCCCATATCCGCCCAGAGCCCCCGGACAAGTCCGATTACGAGCAGCTCGCCGTATTCGATATCGACCGCCCCTGAATCGTCCGCCGGCCGGGTAGGTCCCGCAAGTGCCGTGGCCGGACACCGGAGGCCTTGGCCGGTTGCGCATTCGGTTTCGAATTCCCGGCCAGGGCTCGACCTATTCCTAGTCGCCAGAACACCGGGACGGCCATCAGAGAAATCCCGTAGATGTCCCCTTTGTCGGCCACACAATTCCCCGAGATGTCCCTGAGGAGGACGTGACCGGCGGCGACGGCATGCAAGGCTGAGACCGTGCGGCGAACCTGCGTCTTCTTCCATGCCCACCCCGACGACGAGTCTCTTTTCACCGCGGGGACGATGGCCCTTTTGTCCGCCGAAGGGCACCGCGTTGTCCTCGTCGTGGCGACGGCCGGCGATCATGGTCTTGCCGCTCCGGCGGTGTTGGGTGACGAGCCGCTGAGCCGGGTCAGGTTGGCCGAACTGCAGACTTCCGCCCAGGCCCTCGGCTGCGCCCGGGTGGATGTCCTCGGCTACGTCGACTCAGGCCTCGACGGCACCGCGCCGGCCTCCGGGCACCGGCCGGCGTTCGCCAGGTGCGACCTCGAGGACGCGGCCGGACGCCTCGCCTCGATCCTGCGCGAGGAACGCGCCGACATCCTCACGACGTACGACCCTGCCGGCGGATACGGTCACGCCGACCACGTGCAGGTGCACCACGTCGGGGCGCGGGCGGCCGAACTCGCCGGCACCCCGGTCGTGCTCGAAGCGACGGTCGACCGACAACGACTCCTCCGGGCGCTTCGACTCCTCGGCCGGTTCTACCGCTTCCCGCCCGAGTTCGACCTCGAGGCGTACGAGCGTGCCTTTACACCTCCGGCCGAGATCACCCACCGCATCGACGTCCGAGCGTTCACCGCGGCCAAGCGGGCCAGCCTGGCCGCCCACGCGAGCCAGGCGACCGGCGGCGACTCCCTTCGAACGCTCGCCGCTCTCCGTCGGCTGCCCGGTCCGCTCTTCCGGTTGGTGCTCGGCACGGAGTGGTTCGTTCAGCGCAACCTGCCTGCGGGCACGCGGCTCACCCATCCGCTCGACGCGCTCGCCACCCACATTCCGGCGGCGCAGCCATGAGCGGGCCGATGGCGACCGACGCCCGACGGCGCTGGCTCCGGGCCGCCCTGTCCGCGATGTCGCTGGCGCTGGCGGTCGGCCTCGTGATCGGCCTGCCGTACCTCATCGACATCGGCTGGTCCGACATCTGGGCTCGGTTCGCCACCCTCGATCCGCTGCTCGTCGCGATCCTGTTCGCCCTGTGGTTCGCCGGGCTCTGGGCCTACACCTACGTCCTGACTGCCTCGCTCCCAGGGCTCACCAACTCCCAGGGCTTCACGTTGAACGCGGCGGGCAGCGCGATCAGCAACCTGATGCCGTTCGGCGGCGCCGCAGGAGTCGCGGTGACCTTCGCACTCGCGAGGTCATGGGGCTTTCGTACCAAGGAGATTGCCGCCAGCGCGGTGGCGAGCGGACTGTGGAACGTCATGGCGCGGTTCCTGTTGCCTGCCATCGGTCTGGTGGCTCTGCTCGCCACCGGACGGGTGCCGGATGCCCGCCTTGCCGTAGCCACCGGCCTGGCCGCCGCAGCGCTGATCGGTCTGGTGACGGTGGCGGCCGCGGCGCTTCGCTGGGAACAGGCCGCGGTCTTGGTTGGCCGGGCCGCAGACGCGAGCGTACGGCTCCTCCCCCGCGCGATCCGACCCCCGGCCGGTAGGCCGAGCAGCGCCTTCGAACGCGTACGGTCCACGACGGCGAGCGTGGTGGGCACAGCCTGGCCGGCCATGACCGCGGGCATGCTCGCCTACGTCGTCCTCCAGGCGGTGCTCTTCTGCGCCTGCCTACTCGCGACCGGCGCCTACATCGGCCTCGGCGAGGCGATCGCGGCGTACGCGCTCGGCCGACTTCTCACCACCGTGGTCGTGACCCCCGGAGGTTTCGGCATCACCGAAGCCGGCACGGCGGCCATGCTGGTCTCGCTCGGCGCCCCTGCCGGGCCGGTGGCCGCCGGCGTACTGCTGTTCGCGACCTTCACCTACGTGCTCGAGATTCCGCTGGGCGCGGTGATGTGGAGCCTGCGGGGCACTCGATGTACCGACCGTTCCGAGCAGCCCCCGGAACACCGGCCGCCGGAACGCCAGCCGCCGCGCCGACTGCCACGAGGTCGCCCGCCGTGTACGTCGCGACCGGGCCGGACTCGACTGGGCCGGACTCGACTGGGCCGGACTCGACTGGGCCGGACTCGACTGGGCCGGATACGGGGTCAGCTCCGGAGCTGACGTCGACCGGGCGGGAGCGGATGCGCAGCGAACGCCTGCCCTGAGGCCCGTAGCACGGCAAACGCGATCAAGCGCAGCGCAGCGGGCCGGCCGACAATGGCACCGTGAACGACCTGGCCGACAACGACCGGGCCGACACCTTCGCCGCGTTCGTCGCCGTACTGTCCGAAGTGCTGGACGACCACGTGGCGACTGGCGCCGATCTGGCCCGCCGCCTCAACCTGTCGCGCTTCCACCTCGATCGGGTGATCGCGGCCACCGCGGGCGAGGCACCCGGACAGTTCCGCCGCCGGGTGCTGCTCGAACGCTCGGCCTACCGCCTGCTGACGACGGACGCGACGATCCTCGACGTCGCCGTCGAGGCCGGGTACTCCTCGCACGAGGCGTTCGCCCGTGCCTTCTCCCGTGCGTACGGCTCACCGCCTGGCGGCTGCCGGCCAGAGAGAAGGCGACCTCGATGGACCTCCTCGTACGCATGGTCGAGCACCATCTCTGGCTGGTCGACCAGATGCTGGCCCGGGCGGCGCACCTGACCGACGACCAGCTCGACACGTCGATCGTGCTCTCGGTCGAAGGCGTCGACGACGAGCCGACGCTCCGTTCGCTGCTGGCCGAACTGGTCGGCCAGATCGACATGTGGAACTCCGCCCTCGTGGGCAGTGACTACGACTGGTCTGGCGAGGGGGCGCGACCGTGACCGGCTTGCGGGAGCGGCTGGCGGTGGTGGCGCCGGCGTTCCGCACACAGGTTCGTCAGATCTGTGGCGACGGACGCCTCGACGACATGGTCGTCTGCCCTGGCGACTCCGTCGAGGTCTACACCTGGGCGGGATGATCGCGCACGTCCTCACGTTCGCCGCTCACCGTCGCACGCTCGCCGTAGGTGCCCTGTTCGGCTTCGGCTACACCGATCTCGACGCCGGGGACCCGATCCGCTGGGTGGCCGAGCGGGCCTGAACGTCGCCGACCACGGCTATGCGCGGACGGTCGGCATCCCGAGCAGGACGGCGCCGGGCGGAGTCGCCGTCTCACCAGCGGTGTCGGCGCGTACCTGTCGCGACTGCCACACGTCGCCGGCGGGCGTTCTGCGTACGCCGAGAACCGGCCCGTCGGCCACCAGGTGGTGCGGAGCGGCATAGGTCACCGTTACTCGAACCACGTCGCCCGGCCTGATCGCTTCCTGGACGCCACCGTCGTGTGCACCGAGCGGGTTCGGCGAGCCAGGCGGCGCGAAGTGCACCAGCCGGTTGTCGGGGGCACGGCCGCTCATCCGCCGGGTCTCGGCGTCCTTACGTCCCTCGCCCTCCGCGACGAGGACCTCGAGCTGTTGGCCTACGAGCGCGCGGTTCTCAGCCCACGCGACGTCCTCGACCAGGGGGACGAGCCGCTCGTAGCGTTCCTGCACGACGCGCTTGGGTACCTGGCCCGGCATGTCCGCCGCCGGAGTACCCGGTCGCCGGGAGTACTGGAACGTGAACGCGCCGGCGAACCTCGCCTCCCGTACGACGTGCAGGGTCTCCTCGAAGTCGGCCTCGGTCTCGCCGGGGAAGCCCACGATGATGTCGGTCGTGATCGCGGCATCCGGCATGGCCTCGCGGACCTTCCCTACGATGTCGAGATAGCGCGTCTGCCGGTAAGAGCGCCGCATCGCCTTCAGAACCGCATCGGACCCCGACTGCAGCGGCATGTGCAACTGGTGCATGACGTTGGGCGTCTCGGCCATCGCGGCGATCACGTCGTCGGTGAAGTCCCTGGGGTGCGGCGAGGTGAAGCGCACCCGCTCCAGTCCACCGATCCGGCCGCACGCGCGAAGGAGCTTGCCGAACGCGAACCTGTCGCCGAACTCCACGCCGTAGGCATTGACGTTCTGGCCGAGCAACGTCACCTCGAGCACGCCCTCGCCGACCAGCGCCTCCACCTCGGCGAGGATGTCGCCCGGGCGCCTGTCCTTCTCCCGTCCGCGAAGCGCCGGGACGATGCAGAATGTGCAGGTGTTGTTGCAGCCAACGCTGACGGCGACCCATGCGGCGTACGGCGACTCCCGTCGCGTCGGAAGCGTGGACGGGAACGTCTCGAGGTACTCCTCGATCTCGACCTGCGCCTCGCCATGGATCCGGGCGCGTTCGAGGAGCACCGGCAGCGAACCGATGTTGTGGGTGCCGAAGACGACGTTGACCCACGGAGCCCGGCGGACGATCTCACCCCGGTCCTTCTGCGCCAGGCAGCCGCCGACGGCGATCTGCATGTCCGGGCGCCTCGCCTTCGTCGGCGCCAACAGACCGAGGTTGCCGTAGAGCTTGTTGTCGGCGTTCTCGCGGACCGCGCAGGTGTTGAGAACGACCACGTCCGCCGCGTCGCCGGCGTCCGCGCGGACGTAGCCGGCGTGCTCCAGCAGGCCCGAGAGCCGCTCGGAGTCGTGCACGTTCATCTGGCAGCCGAAGGTCCGCACCTCGTAGGTGCGTCCCGCGGACGCCTGATCGTGAGTGGACGTCAGATCGTGAGTACTGTGCGTCATGACGGTCCCAGGGTACGGGGCATGACCACCGAGACCGTCGCCAGGCGGGCGAAGTGGGAAGGCGCCTGGCGAGCGCGGCATCACGATCCGAGCACGGCCCTTCACGGGTCGTGAGGATCCACTTCACGGGTCCGTTGCGGGTGCGATCAGTAAAGCTACGGTAAAGCCACGGTCGGCTGTGGCGTCTCGCGCGCGGAGCCGAAGAAAGGTACGTTGCCCTGTCATGACAGACACGAGCGAGCAGGCGCCGTCCGCAAGCGCTGGTACCGGCCGCCCGCTGGTCGTCTTGGCGAACGTCAACAAACACTTCGGAGAGCTGCACGTCCTCCGTGACATCAACCTCTCCGTCGGCTCCGGCGAGGTGGTGGTCGTCATCGGCCCGTCGGGGTCTGGGAAGTCGACTCTGTGTCGCGCCATCAACCGACTCGAGCCCATCGACTCCGGTGAGATCCGTCTCGACGGCGAGCTCCTCCCGGCCGAGGGCAAGGCCCTCGCCCAGCTGCGGGCCGACGTGGGCATGGTCTTCCAGTCGTTCAATCTCTTCCAGCACAAGACGGTGCTCGAAAACGTCACGCTCGGACCGATCAAGGTCCGCAAGAAGTCGAAGAAGGCAGCTGAGGAGAAGGCGACCGCGCTCCTCGAGCGCGTCGGGGTCGCCAACCAGGCCGACAAATACCCTGCCCAGCTGTCCGGCGGGCAACAGCAGCGCGTCGCCATCGCGCGTGCACTCGCGATGGAACCCAAGGTCATCCTGTTCGACGAGCCAACTTCGGCACTCGACCCTGAAATGATCAAGGAAGTGCTGGACGTCATGGTCGACCTCGCCCAAGGTGGCATGACCATGGTCGTCGTCACCCACGAGATGGGCTTCGCGCGCAGCGCCGCCAACCGGGTGGCGTTCATGGCCGACGGCCAGATCGTCGAGGAACGTACGCCAGAAGAGTTCTTCACCGACCCGCGCTCAGACCGGGCGAGGGACTTCCTGTCCAAGATCCTGCAGCACTGACCGGGCCAGCCGGGCGGGCCGGTCCTGCGGTACGAGTGAGTTTCAGAACCATGCAAGACACCAAGAAGGGGACATGATGCGAATCAGCAAGTTGCGGCTGTTGGGGGTGGGCGCCGTTGCCGCGCTGGTCCTCAGCGCCTGTGGCGGTGGCGGCGGCGCCGACGTCGAGGTCGTCGAGAATCCGGAGTTCGCGGCCGGCTCGACGATGAAGAAGCTCTCCGACTCCGGCAAGATCACCATCGGGGTCAAGACCGACCAGCCGGGTATCGGATTCCTCGAGCCAGGCGCCGACGAACCTGCCGGCATCGACATCGAGATGGGCACGATCATCGCGGCCAAGCTCGGCATCGCCCCGGAGGACATCACCTGGAAGGAGACGGTGTCCGACAACCGCGAGCCGTTCCTGAAGAACGGCACGGTCGACCTGGTGCTCGCGTCCTACTCGATCACTGATGAGCGGCGCGCAGAGGTCGGTCAGTCCGGGCCCTACTACACGACCGGTCAGCAGCTCCTCGTCCGCGAGGAGGACAAGGAAAGGATCAGCGGGCCCGAGAAGCTCAAGGGCGTCAAGGTCTGCTCGGTCACCGGCTCGACGTCGATCGAGCGGGTGACGGATGACTACGGCGCGAAGCCGGTTCCGTTCGACACCTACTCCGACTGCGTGACCCAGCTGAAGAACGGCTCGGTCGACGCGGTGACCACCGACGGTGCGATCCTGCTCGGGTACGCCGCGCAGGACCCCGACAACCTCGAGGTGGTCGGAGAGGCCTTCAGCGAGGAGCGCTACGGCATCGGCTACAAGCACGGTGACGCGGCGATGTGCAACTTCCTCAACGACACCGTGCAGGGCGCGATCGACGATGGCTCGTGGGCGAAGGCCTTCGAGGCCACGCTCGGCGAGTCCGGCGTAGAGACTCCGGCGGCACCGAAGCTGGATCCCTGCTCATGAGGTGACGGCGATGCCCGGCGTGCAACGTGTACGCCGGGCATCGTCATGTGCACACGTCGGCTGCGAAGGGAAGGTCACCTGTGTATCTGTCCGAGCTGGCTTCCCGGCTCGTCGAGGGATTCTCACTGACGCTGCAGCTCCTCGCCTGGTCCCTGGTCATCGCGACCGTCCTCGGCACGCTGCTGGCGGCTATGCGAGTGTCCCCGATCGCCCCGTTGCGCGCGTTCGGGACCAGCTACGTCAACGTGTTCCGAAACTCGCCCCTTGTCGTGCTGTTCCTCATCGCGGTAGTCGCGCTGCCGGCGCTGGGACTCCTTCGCGACAGCTTCTTCTGGCGCGCGGTGGCCGCGCTCTCGGTCTACTCGGCGGCATTCGTCTGTGAGGTCGTGCGCTCCGGGGTCAACACTGTGCAGTCCGGCCAGGCCGAAGCCGCCCGGTCGGTCGGCATGACCTTCACCCAGACACTCGGGCTGATCGTCCTTCCCCAGGCGTTCCGAGCGGTCATCCCGCCACTGGCGAGCGTCTACATCGCGCTGGCGAAGAACACCTCGGTGGCCGCGGCGTTCGGGATCACCGAAGCCACCTACCAGTTGAGTGACCTGATCGAAGACTTCCCGGGCTCGCTCTACTACAACTTCTTCGGAATCGCGGGTGGCTACATCGTCATCGTCCTCGCGATCTCCGGTATCGCGGCACTGATCGAGCGACGAGTGGCGGTGGCCCGATGAGCGCGGTTCTCTTCGACGTTCCAGGCCCGAAGGCTCGGGTCCGTCAACGGGCCTACACCCTGATCGGCTCCGTCAGCCTCGCCGCGCTCGCTGCATGGGTGCTCTGGACCCTGTGGGAGAAGGAACAGATCACCCCCGACAAGTGGGCGGCGTTCGGCAAGCCACTCATCCTCGGCGCCCTCGCGGAGGCCCTCGTCGAAACGCTGGCCGCGGCCGCGGTCGCGATCGTGCTCGCGATCGCGTTCGGTGCGGTGTTCGCCGCCGGCCGACTGTCCGACCACGCATACGTGCGGGTTCCATGCGTTGCGGTCGTGGAGTTCTTCCGTGCGGTGCCGCTGCTGTTGATGATCCTCTTCATCTTCATCGCCTTCGGTGGCGTCCTCGGCACCTTCTGGGCCCTGGTCGCAGGGCTCATGCTCTACAACGGATCGGTGCTCGCGGAGATCTTCCGGGCGGGCATCCTGGCTGTGCCCCGAGGACAAAGTGAAGCCGGCTATGCGATTGGCCTGCGCAAGTCGCAGGTCATGACCCTGATCCTGGCTCCGCAGGCGCTTCGTTCGATGCTGCCGGCCATCATCAGCCAGTGTGTCGTCGCACTGAAGGACACCGCTCTCGGCTTCGTCATCGGCGCGCCAGGTCTGGTCCACACGGCCGAACGCATCTACATCAGCCCGATGTACAACAACCCGCTGGTGGTCGCCATCGTCGTGGCGGCCATCTTCATCGTCATCAACTACGGTCTCGGCCGGCTCGCCCAGTGGCTCGAGTCGCGGATGCGTCGGCAGGGCAGACCGGTCATCGCGCCCCCGCTCGCACCAGGGGCCGGAACCGACGGTGGAGGCGGTGGCGGAGTCTAAGGCTCCGCCCGGCCGGGTACGGCCAATCGGTCGACGCCTGCGGATCATCCGGCCAAGCTGAGCCGACACCGATGGGACGACGACCGGAGGCCGCCGCCATGGTCCGCAGCAGCACGTGGTCTGCATGTCGACGTAGTGGAGTAATCGGGCTGGCCGGCGTCCTGCTGGTTGCCCTGCTCGGTCCGGGGGCAGCGGCGTCGTCCACGACGTCGCCAGGGTCGCCGGTCGCCCGAGCCGAGCACGCCAGCGCGAACGTCTGGGCGAGCCGAGCCACCAGCTCCTACGACGCGTTGCAGGACTACCTCTACCTCGGCGGTGACGGACACAGGCTCTACCAGGAGAAGTACCCCAGGCTCGACACCGACAATGCGTACTCCTACCTGTGGCCCATGCGCGAAGCGACCGCGGCCACCATCGACCTGAGCGTCATCCGCTCATCCGGACACCGCTACCGCGACGACGTACGTGACCGGTTCTCCGGGCTTGGCGCTTACTGGAACACCGACCGCGACCCGCCCGGATACGCGTCCTACGTCGTACCTCCCCTCGGCGGAGGCGGCGACCTCTTCTACGACGACAACGCGATCGTCGGCCTGGAGTTCGTCCGCCACTACCTTCGTACGCACACGGCATCCTCACGCGTCCGCGCCGAGCAGATCTTCACGGTTCTCGCCGGGGGCTGGGACACCGACACCAGCCATCCGTGTCCAGGCGGGATGTTCTGGGTCGACGCGACCTGGACCTCGATCCGGGCGGCCAATGTCACTGGGCTGGCGACCGAGCTCGCCGCGCACCTGTACGAGATCACCCACAAGAGGTCCTACCTCGACTGGGCAAACCGCCTCTACTCGTGGAACCGTCAGTGCCTCCGCTCCCCCGAAGGCCTGTACTGGAACGACATCGGCCTCGACGGCACGGTCAACCCGACGCTCTGGATCTACAACTCCGGAGCCATGATCGGCGCGGGAGCCCTGCTCTACCGTGCCACCGGCGACCGCGACTACCTGGAGAAGGCGCGCGCGGATGCCTCGGCCGCACTCGACTACTGGACGACGGACAACCGCTACTTCGACCAGCCGGCGATCTTCAACGCGATCTTCTTCAAGAACCTGCTGCTGCTGGACTCGAAGGTGCACGATCCGCGCTATCGGCAGGCGATCGTGGCGTACGCGCAGCACACGTGGGAAAGCAACCGCGATCCCGAGCTGGGACTGTTCCGCTTCCCGCCCTCGGGCGGTGGACCCTACGACCCGTCGTACCGACCGGAGACGCTCGAACAGTCGGCGGTCATCCAGATCTTCGCACTGCTCGCCTGGCACTCCAGCGACTACCGCTACGCGGCCTGACTACTGCGCGGTCTCGATCGCGCGTGACTCCCGTACGACAGTGATACGAATCTGACCGGGGTAGGTGAGCTCCTCCTCGACCTGCTTGGCTATGTCGCGGGCCAGCACCTGCGCGCGGATGTCGTCGACGACGTCGGGCAACACCATCACACGAACGTCCCGACCGGCCTGCATCGCGAAGACCTTCTCCACGCCGTCATGAGCGCGGGCGATCTCCTCCAGTCGTTCGAGCCGTTTGACGTACGCCTCCAGTGACTCGCGCCGCGCGCCGGGTCGCCCGCCCGAGATGGCGTCTGCGGCCTGCGTGAGGACCGCCTCGATCGTCTGCGGCGCGACCTCGTTGTGATGCGCCTCGATCGCGTGGACCACGTCCTCGCTCTCGCCATGGCGGCGCGCGACGTCAGCGCCCACCTTCGCGTGACTACCTGCTGCCCTGTGCGTCAGTGCCTTGCCGATGTCGTGGAGGAATGCGCAACGCTTGACCAACGAGGGCTCTGCCCCGATCTCCTCCGCAAGGAGTGCCGCGATGTGGGCCGACTCCACAAGGTGCTTGAGAACGTTCTGGCCGTAGGACGTGCGATAGCGAAGCGATCCGAGCAACTGCACCAGTTCCGGATGCATGTCGGTGAGACCGGTTTCGACCAGTGCATCTTCGCCGGCTCTCGTACACAGCTCGTGCAGCTCGCGTCGGCTGCGTTCGTACACCTCCTCGATCCGCTGCGGATGGATCCGGCCATCGAGCACCAGGTGTTCCAAGGTGATCCGGGCGATCTCCCTGCGTACGGGATCGAAGCTGGACAGCAGCACCGCCTCCGGTGTGTCGTCCACGATCAGATTCACCCCGGTGATCTGTTCGAACGCCCGGATGTTGCGACCCTCGCGGCCGATGATGCGGCCCTTGAGATCGTCACTTCGCAGCTGCAGGACGGACACGACCGACTCCGTTGTCTGCTCGGTCGCGAGGCGCTGGATCGAGGTGGTGATGATCTTGCGGGCTCGCTTCTCCCCTTCCTGCTTGGCCTGCTGCTCGAGCTCGCGAACCAGCTTGGCCGCCTGGCGCTTGGCATCGTTCTCGATCAGGCTGACCAACTCGGCCCTGGCCTGGTGGGCACTGAGTCCGGCGGTTCGTTCGAGGACGGCCGTACGGTCGGCGTCGATGTCGCCCTCCAGGTCGATCAGCTCGGCCTTTCTGGCTTCCAGGGCGGTGGTGGTCAGGGCGAGCTGGTGCGCCTGGGCGGCCAGCCGCCTGCGGTCTGCCTCCGCCTCATCCTCACGCTCGGCGAGGCGCATCTCGCGACGTTCGAGTGCGAGCTCACGCTCGCCGAACTCGGTGCGTTGGGCCCGCAGCCCGCGTTGGACGGTCTCCTCGTGAGCGTGGGCCAGCGCTGTCGTCTGCTCAGCGGCCGTTTCGGCGTCCTTGCGAACTCTCGCCGCATCCGTGTCGACCCGGGTACGCACCTCGTGCGCCTCCAGCTCGGCCCTCTCCAGAACGGCCTTCGCCTCGGCCTCCGCCTCGTCGATCATGCGTTCGGCGGTGACCCGGGCCCTCGCCTTCGTACGCCGTGCCAGCAGCACGATCAGAACCGCTGCGACCAGGACGGCCAGCACGACCGCGGGAACCAGCTGAGGGACCGAGAGGGCCGCAGGCATGGAGGCTTCTGCAAACATCGACCGCTCCCTTCTGGCGACCGCTGGGTGGGCGGTCCCGAAGGAGCACGCGCGCCATACCGGTCAGGCCGTCGTTCCGGCGTCTCCCCCATGTCGTCGGGGCAGCCTCATCGGTGCCGCTTCCGGTGCTGCCACGGAGGCTAAGCGCGGGGTACCAGCCGGTCAAGAATGCTGGTCAAGGCCGGTCGACCACTGTCTGAACGCCTGCCGCGGCCCGGCTGACGGCACCGTCGGGACGCCCGTCCGGATCCGGACCAATCGCGGTGGCGGCGGCCAAGCCGTTGGCCTAGCGTGGCCCGCACAACCGCACACGCCTTCAGAAGGTTAGCGCCGGCCGGCCACCTGGCTGGTCCGGCGCGGTAGCTCAGAGAGCTTCGGCAACAGAGCGTCTGAAGCCATGTCCCCGGACCGACCGAGCAGGTCGGCCCGCATGGCTTTGGGCGCTTTTCGTTTGAGCCGAGGCGATCATCCTCGGCTTCGGTGAGAGAGGCATCGAGGATGGGCAACGATCGGCAGTTCAGGACACGAGCGAGCATTGTCGCCACCCGCGGCGTCCGTGAGTACCGCCAGACCGTGCCGGCCGTGGTGCGGCCCGAGGACAACGTGCTCGAGGTCGGCTGCGAGTGGGGAACCACGACAGCCGTGCTGGCCGACCGCGCACGGCTCGTCGTCGGTACGGACATCAGTCAGGTGTGCATCGAGCGGGCCCGAAAGATGCGTCCGGAGCTCGACTTCCGGGTACTCGACGCGTTCGATGTGCGGGCGGTCCTCGACCTCGGGATCCCGTTCACCAAGGTCTACCTCGACCTGTCCGGTCTGTCCGGGTACCGCGGTCTCCTGGACCTGCTCGCGTTGGTGAACAGCTATGCCGCCCTGCTGATGCCGCAGACGATCGTCGTCAAGAGCGGGGCGCTGAAGGATCTTGCCGAGCGATGCGTTCCCTGGCGGGACAAGCAGGTGTGACGTCCAGGCGAGACCCGGCTGTCTGCCGCACGGACAGCCGGGGCGTCGGTCAGTCAGTCAGAAGAAGTCTCGCGCCCAAGGCGTACGTCCGGCAAAGGCACGGTCCAAGGCGTCGAGGTCGGCGTCGACGGCACCGGCCAACTTGCCGATCCGCGCCAGCCGCCGTGGGTTGGCCCAACCGGTGTACAGCGCGGACAGGTAGCCGATCTCCGCCTGTACGTCGGCGCGACCGCCGGGTTCGAGGTAGCCGGTACCGTCCTTGACCCGCAGGACATGCGGTCCCGCGTTCCACGGAGCGGAGGGGTCAGCCACGTCGAGGTGCACCTCCACGTCGACGTCGTTGCGGTAGCCGCGGGCCGCCACCGCACCGGACGCATCTACCAGCCGGGTCATCCAGCACCATCCGGCGCCCGCGGGATGCAGGTCCCGCTCGCCGAGAAGCATCGGCAGGGCGTGGTGCTGCGGGGCGACGATCTCCACTGTCCGGGCCACCGGGTAGTGGTTGCCCAACAGGTGCAGCAGGGCCAGCTCGGTGTCGAGGTCCGCGGCGAGGAGGTGCCGGACGGAGACGGTGAAGAAGCTCCGCTCGTCGGTTGTCTCCGAACGGTCGATGGTGAGTGCACCGGTGATCGTGCCGCCGTCTTCGGCGACGTAGGTGTCCTGGACACCCGGTTGGTCAGGCAACCGCCGGGTGGCGAACGCGTCGCCGTACCAGAGATTGCCCGGTTCGTCCCGTGACACCAGCTCGTGGACCTCGCGCAGCCGCGGCAGGTCCGCTGCCGCGGCGCGCCGGAGCTGGACAGCCCCGCCGGGCCGGGGGAGGTTCGTGAATGCCTGTGCGTCGATCTTGTGCTGGGGGAAGGCGCCGGCGACCTCCCAACCGTGACGGCGGTAGAGCGTGTGGTTCATCGGATAGAGCGACGAGAGCACCTCGCCGCGTTCGCGCATTTCGGGGAGCGCCGCCCGGATCAGAGCACTCGCGACGCCCTTTCCGCGGTAGGCCACCTCGACCGCAACACCCCCCACGCCGGCCATGGGGACGCGGCGAGCGCCGAACCATTGCCCCAACTCCCAGACCGAGAGCCTGCCCACGAGCTGGTCGCCGTCGGTCGCCACGAGCCTTCGTTCGAGCGAGACTCCCGCCCGGTCGGCCGCCTCGTCGTACGGTGCCGGCCGAGCCGAGAAGCTCTGGCTGCCAAGCTGGTGCATAGCCTCGCGGTCGGCGTCGCGGGCCGTCCTCACATCGATCGACATGACCGCACGCTAACCGGACACCGGACCTGATCGCGAGCGGGTACTCCGCCAGCCACTCCGCATCACGCGCGCCGATCGTGGGCCGATGCGGCGACAACGGCACGCATCCCCGCTCCGGTCACCCGTCGCCCGGCTCCTCCAGGGCGTCGACGGACCCCGCGAACTCCTCGACCGCGGCACGTTGAATCTCGTCGGCGGGCTCGTCCGCCAGCGCCTCCCGGACGACCTGGACCGACAGCCCGGGCGGGTATCCCTTGCGAGCGAGAACACCCGCAAGCCGCCGAACCCGGGTCCGGCCGTCGAGGCCACGGGACGACGGCAACCGTCGGGCGACCAGCGCCCGCGCCGTCGCCAGCTCGGTCTCCGGTGTGAGCTGGCCTACTGCGGCGTCCAGGTCGTCTTTCTCGACACCTCTGCGACGCAGCTCATGGGCGAGGGCCCGCCGCGCCAACCCACGACCGGTGTGCCGGGAGTCGACCCAGGCCCGGGCGAAGGCCGCGTCATCGATGAGACCGACCTCGGAGAACCTGCCCAGGACTCCTTCGATCACCTCGTCGGCGATTCCACGCCGACCGAGTGCCCGGGCGAGTTCGGCCCGGGTGCGCGGCTGTCCGGTCAGCTGCCGGAGGACGATGGCGCGAGCCGCGCGCTCCGGATCGACGTCGGCCCCACCGTCTTCATCGCCGCTGGATGACCGATGGGTCGATGTCCGCGTACCCATCGACCCATCACTGTCCATGCCACGTTGCTTCGTCGAGCGGCGCCGTCGGGCACCTGATCTCACGTCATCTCCTCAGGGCACAGGCGACCTTCTGACCGGTCCGCTGTCAGCGCCTAGAAGTCCTCCGCGGCCTCGGCGGGAGCGTCGACCTGCGGGCCGATGCCCAGCTTTTCCTTGATCTTCTTCTCCAGCTCCTCAGCGAGGTCTGGGTTGTCCTTGAGGAACTTGCGGGCGTTTTCCTTGCCCTGACCGAGCTGATCGCCCTCGTAGGTGTACCAGGCGCCAGCCTTGCGGACGAGTCCGTTGTCGACGCCCAGGTCGATCAGGCTGCCCTCCCGGCTCACGCCTTCGCCGAACAGGATGTCGAACTCGGCCTGCCGGAACGGCGGAGCCATCTTGTTCTTCACGACCTTGACCCGGACCCGGTTGCCGACCGCCTCCTGCGAGTCCTTCAGCGTCTCGATCCGCCGCACGTCGAGGCGCACCGACGCGTAGAACTTCAGCGCCTTGCCGCCCGTCGTGGTCTCGGGGGACCCGAACATCACACCGACCTTCTCGCGAAGCTGGTTGATGAAGATCACCGTGGTCTTGGACGAGTTGATCGCGCCGGTGAGCTTGCGGAGTGCCTGGCTCATCAGCCGAGCCTGCAGACCGACGTGGCTGTCACCCATCTCGCCGTCGATCTCCGCCCGCGGCACGAGCGCGGCCACCGAGTCGACGACGACGATGTTGAGCGCGCCGGACCGGATCAGCATGTCGGCGATCTCGAGTGCCTGCTCGCCGCTGTCGGGCTGGGACACGAGCAGCGCATCGGTGTCGACGCCGAGCTTCTTGGCGTATTCGGGATCGAGCGCGTGCTCGGCGTCGATGAAGCCCGCCACGCCACCTGACTTCTGCGCGTTGGCGACCGCATGCAACGCGATCGTGGTCTTTCCGCTGCTTTCAGGTCCGTATATCTCCACCACACGGCCGCGGGGAAGACCGCCGATGCCGAGGGCTACGTCGAGTGCGATCGCACCGGACGGGATCACCTCGATGGGTGCGCGCCCCTCCTGACCCAGGCGCATCACCGCTCCCTTGCCGAACTGCCGCTCGATCTGGGCTATCGCCGTGTCGAGCGCCTTGTCGCGGTCTTGACCTGCCATGCTCGCCATCCCGGTCGGGTCGGGGGCTCGTCGCGAACCCCGGGTCTTCTTCTGGGCCCTGTCCATCTGCGCCTTGTCTTTGTGCCCTCTGTCTGCCACACCGCGACGTTAAAGGTGTCCACCGACATCCGTGGATCTGGCCGGTCACCCTGTGGACATCGCAGCCCTTGCTCACGTTGTGGACAAAATCCGCGCGAGCCATCGACCACACACCAGCGCGGTCCGGCCCGCCGTCTCGCTGACCACCCTACGACCCTAGGACGAACACGTGTTCGAAGCATGCCGACACGCCGAAAGGCCGGCGGCGACGGTCGACGGCACGACGATCAGCGTTCGGAGGGCGGCAGCTCCAAGGCCCGCCACACCGCGCGCCAGACCGCCTTGGCGTCCCAGCCCGAGTCCAATGCCTGCAGGACGGTACGATCACCCAGGTCGGCAAGGACCTGGTCGCGTGCCCAGGTACGGGCGTACGCCGGACCCAGGTGCTGTTCCATCCGCCGCCAGAACTCCGTCAGTCGCACCCGCCAAGTATCCGACATGCGTACAAACGCCCGTCCGGCCAGCACGGTCCGCACATTCGGGGTGGCGCGGGCGCGGACACAGGCGGACCATGGACCGGGTCCCCAACCCACCGGAGCCCGACGGCCCACGACGCAAAGCAGCGGTCGGACTCCCCCGGGCCGGGCGTTCAGGAGGGCGTCATGCAGTCGTGTGTCCTGCTCAAGTACGGCGAGCTGGCGCTGAAGGGTCGCAATCGCTGGAGATTCGAGGAGACCCTCCTCAAGAACCTCACCAACACCCTCGCCGGCGCCGGTGACATCCGTATCCGCCGCCGCAACGGCGTCGTGGTCGTCAAGGGCGCTCCCCTGCCGGTCCTGCTCGAACGTACGCAGACCGTCCTCGGCTTTTCGCTCGTCCACCCCGCGGTCATGGTCAAGCCCGATCCACGGGCGATCGAGCGGGGGGCTCTCGAACTGCTGCGACCGTACGAGAACGCGACCTTCGCCATCCGTCCACGCCGGCGTTGGAAGGGCTTCGCCCTGAACTCCCAGCAGATGGCGGTCCAGCTCGGCGACCTGGTTCGGACCGAGCTTGGCCTGCGGGTCGACCTCAGCAATCCCGACGTCGAACTCGGTATCGAGGTCGACCGGCACGAGGCCCTGCTCTACACCGGAAAGCTCCCGGGCCAGGGCGGCCTGCCCGTCGGGGTCAACGGCCGGGCGCTCACCCTGCTTTCCGGCGGGTTCGACTCGCCCGTCGCGGGCTATCGGACGATGCGGCGCGGCCTGGCCACCGACTACGTGCACTTCTCCGGCATGCCGTTCACCGGACCCGAGTCCGTCTACAAGGCGTACGCACTTGCCTCCAGGCTCGACCGCTACCGTGGCGGCGGCTCGCGCCTTTGGGTCGTGTCGTTCGGCAACGCCCAGCGGTCGCTGGCGACGGCGGGGGCCGGCAAGTTGCAGGTGCTCGCCCAACGGCGCCTGATGGTTCGGGTCGCGTCGCGCCTCGGCGAGCAGATCGGTGCGGAGGCCATCGTCACCGGCGACTCGCTCGGCCAGGTCTCCAGCCAGACACTGCCCAACCTCGTCGCGGTGGAGGCGGCCGCGCAACTGCCGCTGCTCCGCCCGCTCCTCGGCTGGGACAAGACCGAGATCGTCGCGGAGGCCGAACGCATCGGCACCGCCGAGATCTCCAAGATGCGCGACGAGGACTGCTGCACGTTGTTCGCCTCCCCGCTGGCGGAAACGCGTGCGCAGGTGAGTGCGCTGGAGAAGATCGAGGGCCGCCTCGACCTCGACCCGCTGGTCGACGAGCTCATCGCCGCGGCGACCCTGCACGAGTTCGCGGTTGCTCACGACCACGCCGCGGCCTGACCCGCCGACGACGTCAGCGGAAGCGCCGACCCTCGTCCCGCCGGTAGGCCCACACCGCGAGTGCCCCGCACACGAGCGTCCAGACCCCCAGCATCAGCAGCGACAGCACCCGCGGCTGGAAGTCGCCGAGCGCGGCCCAGACGATCTCGACCGCGCCACGGGTGGGCAGAAACGGCGAGATGACCTTGACGAAACCGGGCAGCACATCAGGGCCGGTGAAGAGACCCCCGCCGAAGGCGAGCGGGAAGAACACGATGTTGGCGACGGCCAGCGCGGCCTTGACCGGCAACGCGTAGCCGATGGCGAGCCCGAGGAGAGTGAACGGCACCGCGGCTGCGAACAGCGCGAGGATGCCCAGCAGGACCTGTCCCAGCGTCGCCGTCGCCTCGGTGAGGAACACCGCCACCAGCATCACCGGAATCACCGCGGCCACGATGAACGCCAGGCCGGTCGCGATCCGGCCGGCGAACCTCGGCACCGTTCCGACCGGGAGCGTGCGGGCGTAGGCGTCCCATGGCTGCGCCCGGTCGTCGGCGATGCCCGCGCCGTACTGGAACAGGCAGGTCACCATCACCGCGAACGTCATCATCGAGCCCGTGGCATAGGTCGCGGCGACCGGATCGGCACCCACGAACGGAACGACGAAGAAGAGCATGGACGCCGTGGGGAAGAAGACCGTCCCCACGACGGCGACCGGTATCCGGATCGTCTCCAGAAACTGGTACTTCGCGTGCACCAGCAGCAGACTCACAGCAGCTCCTCGACAGGTTGGGGGGTGGCCGCTCGGGGGGCAGCGGATTGGCCGGTGGCGGGTTGGGTGGTGAGGGAGAGGAAGGCGTCCTCCAGCGACGTCGGGCGCACCTCGAGACCGGAGAACGCCATGCCGGAGGCGACGAGGTCCCGCACCAGTTGGTCGGCGTCCGTGGTGAGCAGGTGGAAGCGATCGCCATCGCGTTCGGCGCTGCGCACTCCGGGCAGGTCAGGAATGTCGGCCCGGCCGCCGGCGGCGAACGACACCCGCCGGACCGCGACGATCCCGCGAACCTCCTCGACGTCACCGTCCGCGAGCACCCGTCCCCCACCAACGACGACCACGCGGGATGCCAGGGCTTCCACTTCTTCGAGGTAGTGGCTGGTGAGCACGACCGTGCCGCCCTCGTCGTGGAAGGCCCGAATCCCTTCCCACAAAGACCGACGGGCCTCGACGTCGAGCCCTGTCGTCGGCTCGTCCAGGAAGACCAGGCGCGGTTGACCGACGAACGCCAGCGCCACCGCGAGCCGGCGCTTCTGGCCACCGGACAGGCCACCGGTCTGGCGGCGTTCGAGGCCGGACAGCCCGAAGCGTTCCAGCAGATCGGCAGTGGCGAGCGGCTGCGCATAGTGCGCGCGGACGAAGTCGACGCACTCCCGGACCCGCAGGGTCGCCGGGAGGCCGGTCTCCTGCGGCGTCATGCCGATCAACCGCCGGCTGGACGGCTCGCGCGGACTTCCCCCGAACAACTCGACCTGTCCAGACGTCGGACGCCTCAGTCCGACGAACAGGTTGACCAGGGTGCTCTTACCCGCACCGTTCGGGCCGAGCAGGCCCATCAGCTCACCGGCGCCGATGTCGAGGCTCACGTCGTCGAGCGCGACGACGGGTCCGTACCTGCGCGTCACACCGACCGTGCGGGCGACGACACCGGTGTCCCGACTGGTCGTGGTGGCGGTCGAGGTCACGTCAGTCTCCTTGCGTTCTGTGGTTGCGGACGCCGGTCTTCGAGGCTGAGGCCGCGCGTGGCGATGGCTGCGCTCGACGCTGCCCGGCCGGCGACTCCTCTGGTGGCGGCCGCCCGGTCGTTGCCAGCAGGCGCTGGATGTGCTCGGTGTACTCCTCGAACGCGAGCCTTCCGCGGCGGCTCAGCTCGACATAGGTCGTCGGCGTACGACCGCGGTGGGTCTTGGTGATGGTGACGTAGCCCGCGTCCTCCAGCTTGCGCAGGTGGACGGACAGGTTGCCCGCCGTGATCTGGAGGAGCTTGCGGAGCCAGGGAAAGGTCATCCGGTCGCCTTCGCGCACGGTCGACAGGGCGACCACGACCCGGAGGCGGGCCTGGGCGTGGATGACCGGGTCGAGTTCGGTGACGTCGGCGGGTGGGTCGTCGCCAGGTCGGGAGTCGGTCACCGCACCGCGCTCCGGTTGCGAAGGTGCATGACGACGCCGGTCGCGAGCAGTCCTCCACCGCCGGCGGCCGACATCAGCAGCGAGTGCCATCCGGGCCCGGCGAGGACGCCCACCACATTGACCGCCGAGACCCAGACACCGAGCGCGAACATCGGCCGGTCGCGCCAGATCGCGGCGCCGCAGGCGTACAACGCACCGACGACCCCGGTCGACAACGCCGACCACAGCAGGCCGACCTCGGCGGGCGGCAAGCTTCCGCTCAGCCGTCCGGCCACGACCCACACCATCGCGAACCCCACGAACCACGCGACGCCGTACATCAGCCCACGCTCGCTCGAATCGCCGGCGACCCGCCCGCGGCTCCGGGTGCTCACGACGACCGTCACCACCCCTCCGGCCACCAGCAGTGCGGTGAACGCGATCCCCGGCAGGAGCTCAGGCATGGCGATGATCGCCCGCCCGTCCAGGCCGTACCGCAGGAAGGTCAGGCCGAAGCCGACCAGCCAGACCAAGCCCCAGGTCATGCAGTAGATCGACGGGTCTGCGAAGGTGCGGCGCGCCATGGCGGCGCGTTCGTGAGCGATCAGCCGGTGGGCTTCGGACACGCTCGGCGGAGCGTCGTCGCCCACGGCACCATCGGCGACGACCCCACGACGCGGCTGTTCTACGGCGGGATCAGACATGCCAACTAGTTTATGACACAAACCAGTCTGCGAGGCAAGTCGGAGTATGCGTTCGGGTGACGCCCTGGAGGTGGTCCGACCTCACTTGAGGAGGATGCGGCCGATCCGCCGGGACGCCAACCAGAGTCCCAGGGCGGCCATCAGGACGAGGTACGCGACGCTCACCAGCAGGTCCCACGAAACCGACCCCAGCGTGAGCGCCCGCACCAGCACGACACCGTGGTAAAGCGGGGTGAGCTGGACGAGCAGTTGGCCGACCGGTGGGTAGGCCGAAAGCGGGAAGAACGTCGCCGAGAGCAGGAACATCGGCAGAATCGCGAGGCTGACGAATTCGAAGTCCTGCCAGGTGCGCATATACGTCGTCCCCGCCATGCCGACGGCGGCGAACGCGAACCCGACCAGGACCGCCGCAGGGAGAGCCAGCAGCGCCCACCAGGAGGCGATCAGTCCCATGACGAGCATGGTGACGACGAACGCGCCGGCGTAGAGACCGCCGCGGATCAGGGCCCAGATGATCTCGCCGGCGGCGACGTCGAACGGACGCATCGGCGTGGCGAGCACCGCGTCGTACAGCTTGGCGTACTTCAGCTTGAAGAACAGGTTGTACGTGGTGTCGGCGATCGCGCCGTTCATCGCGCTGGAGGCCAGCATCGCCGGAGCGATGAAGGCCGTGTAGCTCACCGTCCTCCCGTCGACCTCGAACCCGCCGACGAGCTGGGAGATGCCGACCCCGATCGACAG
Source organism: uncultured Actinomycetota bacterium (assembly GCA_963720325.1). Taxonomy (GTDB): domain Bacteria; phylum Actinomycetota; class Actinomycetes; order Propionibacteriales; family Actinopolymorphaceae; genus Thermasporomyces. The sequence goes on from CAVRFE010000007.1 coordinate 1,431,270, forward strand.
CAGGTAGAAGAGCGGCTCGAAGAATCCCGAGACCAGGACCAGCCAGTCATGCCGGTAGACCATCACGTTGCGTTCGACCAGCAGCATGGCCCGGCCGCGTAGCGGTGGCAGCGGCAGGATCCGGGCGATCAGGGTGGCCACTGGGTAACTCCTCCGGCTGGTCGGGACGAAGCGGGAGCGCCGGCGAACTCAGGTGACGAGCCGTCGCCGGAACGCCCGGGCGGCGAGCCACGAGCCAACGGCGATCCAGCCGCACAGGTAGGCGACGTTCGCCACGATCCACCCCCACGAGAGGTCGCCGTAGGCGAGCATCCGGGCCAGGTGGACGCCATGCCACAAGGGCGTTGCATAGGCGAGCGGCTCGACGACCGCCGGCAGCTGGCTCACGGGGAAGAACGCGCCGGAGAACAGGAACATCGGCAGGATCGCGAAGCGGAAGTACATCGACAGGATCGTGTCGCGGTCGCTGCTCATCGCCATCGCGAACGTCGGAGCCGCGATCGACATGCCGGTGAGGAGACCTGCTACGACCGTCAGTATGCCCCAGGGTGAAGCGACGGCGCCGAACGCCACGATCACACCGAGATAGACCAGGCAGGTCGTGAAGACCCGGAACGCGACGAACAACAGGTGGCCGCCCAGGATGTCCACGACACCGAGTGGTGTCGCCAGCATCGCGTAGTAGGTCTTGAACCACTTCCATCCGCCCATGACGGGATATGCCGACTCGAACAACGCTGTCTGCATCGCTGTCGCGGCGAGCAACCCCGGAGCGAGGAACTGCAGGTATGTCTGGCCGCCGAGGGCTTCGTTCCGGCCACCGTTGTCGACGAACGAACCGAGCCCGAATCCCATGGCGGCAAGGAACAACAGGGGAACGAGCAGGCTCGAGACGATGCTGCCGCGCCAGGTGCGCCGGTACGACACCATCCAGTACGAGAACGCGCGCAACGCCGTGTCCATCCGGCCCCCTTCCGAGTCCCTGCCCCGGTTCCTGCATCGGTGCCTGTGTTTCGGTTCCTGTTTCGCTCCTGCCTCGGTTCCCGCGCAGCTCTGTGCCGCTTCCTTCGACGTCAGTCGACCAGCGTGCGCCCGGTGAGCCTCAGGAACACGTCCTCGAGCGTGCTCCGGCGGACGAGTACGCCCTGCGAGGCCAGCCCGCGCTGGTACGCGGCGTTGGCCGCGGCGTCGCCGTCGTCGGTGTAGAGGAGTACGCGGTCGGGCAGGACCTCCAGGCGCTCGCCGAGATCGCGGACCTTCTCGGTGGTGAGGTCCTGCTCGCCCACGCCGAACCTCAGCTCGACCACCTCGCGGGTCGAGTGCTCACGGATCAGGTCGTGCGGCGAGCCCTCGGCCACGATCCTGCCCGTGTCCATGACGACCAGCCGGTCGCACAGCTGCTCGGCCTCATCCATGTAGTGCGTGGTGAGGACGAGGGTCACGCCCTGCCGTTTCAACTGGAACAGCCGGTCCCAGACGAGGTGGCGCGCCTGCGGGTCGAGCCCGGTCGTCGGTTCGTCCAACAGCATGATCTCGGGATCGTTCACCAACGCACGCACGATGGTGAGGCGGCGCTTCATGCCACCAGACAGATCGGCGACCTTCGCACTTGCCTTCTCGGTGAGCTGGGCGAACTCGAGAAGCTCCCTGGCCTTCGCGGCGCAGTCGCGCCGGGACAGGCCGAAGTAGCGGCCATAGATGACGAGGTTCTCGGTGACGGTGAGCTCCTCGTCGAGCCAGTTGTCCTGCGGGCAGACGCCGAGGCGGGCGCGGATGCGCGGACCGTCGGTCGCGGGGTCCATGTCGAGGATGCGCAGCCGACCCTCGGTGACCGGCGAGACGCAACCGATCATCCGCATCGTCGAACTCTTGCCCGCGCCGTTGGGACCGAGGAACCCGAACACCTCACCGCGGGACACTTCGACATCAATGCCGTCGACGGCCACGAAGGAGTCGAATCGTTTCGTCAGACCGTGCGCTTCGATCAGCGATCCCACGGCGCCCTCCCCTGGCCTCGCGCCCGGCCCGCACGGACTCCGTCCGGGCCACCCTCGGTTGACTGTAATCGGGATCGCGGGCACGACCAGTGCCGAATGTGGATCTTGGCCGAACGGCTGGAGATGGCCAGCCGAAAAGGGCAGGCGTGCGCATCGGCTAGCTCGGAGCCGACGAGTGGGAGCGGGGTCGGATACGACCGGTCGGTCAGGCCTGGGCCCAGCGTAGGAGCCGGCGGGCGGCCTTCCTGGCACGGTCGGCCGAGCCCGTGGGCAGGGCTCCGAGTGCGCGGAACGCGAGTCTGTGCAGGCGTTTGTCGCCGGTCACCCGAGCGATCATGCGCCGTGGAACCGCCCGGTAGCCAACTCCGCGTACACCCACGATCCGCCCGCCCTGGACGATCGCGGTCCCGATCAGGATGGCCGGCTCCCGTCCCGAGGGGTCGGTACGCAGCGACAGGGGATGTCGCCCGGGCGGCAGGGTCGTGGCGTCACTGAACGCGAGCACCGCCTCGTGTGCCGGCTGGAGACGTCCGGGCAGGGTCCGGGCCGAGCCGGCTCGGCCGACCACGACCTCGACCTCGCGCGCACCTGTGCCCGGCGCTGCCTGTACCGGTACGGCGAGATGGACCTGCGGTCCCCGCACCTGCAGCGGTCCGATCCCCCGGGCCGCCAGTTCGCCGGCCAGCGTCTGGTGCCGCTCGTCCACCTCGAGAACCAGCTGGCCCAGCGGCAAGGTCCGGTGCGGGACCACGATCCGGGCCGGTTCGCCCACTACTGCCGGCACCATGGCGTCGGCCCAGCGTGGGTGGTTGTCGATGGTCAACCGCACCGAGCGGCCGAGCCCAAGGATCTGGACCGAGATCCAGATCTCGTACCGGCCGGGTGCGAGCGGACCGCCGCCGGCAAGGGTCCTCGGGTCGAACGACGCTGTGCCGGCGACGACGACCTGCGAGCGGTCGGTCTCCTGTTCCTCGCCCGCGCCCACCGGCACGAGGGAGGGCGTCCACGTGGCCGGTGCGAACCACCACAGGTTGGTGTCGCGGTGGTGAAGCTTGATCTCGGCCTCGGCGTGGTCGCACGGATCGCCGACGTCCCACGTCTCGATGGTCGGCAGGCCGGCGACCAGGGCCGGATCGAGCTCGTGCCGGCCGCCGCGGGCGAGGACGGTCAGAGGGGAGCCGTCAGCGTGCGACAACCCTGCGCGGACATCGACGCACAGGGCACTGTCGTTCCAGCGGAGGGCGTCGACCACAACCCATCCACGTACCTTCTCGCACCGTCGAGCCAGTTCCATCATGCCGTCGAGCCGGTCGCGGTCCAGCAGGGTCGCCCGGAGCCTGGTGATCTGCGGCAGGCCGGCGACGACACCACCACTGGCAAAGCTGCCGCCACCGGTGGAGAACCGCTGCCTGGCGAGCTCGCGGACGACCTTGTACCCCTCGTTGCGGTAGCCGTCGGAGTAGCGGAGCAGCCGAGGCTCCCGCAGCCGGGTCATCATCTCGACCCGGAAGAACCGGCGCAGGAGCCGGTTGCGGAGCTCGCCCGGTTGAGTGCCGGCCTCGACCGCGTCGAGAACCTCGCGCAGGTTGTCGTAGTAGCCGCGCATGGTCGAAGACGAGTTGCTGGCGTTGCCGCCGTCCTCGCGGCGGTACCAGTAGTAGCAGGCGTAGTCGCCGACGATCGAGACCGTCTTGGCCTGGAGGTATGCCTGCACCATGAACAGCTGGTCCTCCAGCCGTCGCCTGCCCTCAGGGAACCGGATGCCGTGGTCGAGCAGGAACCCGCGCCGGAACATCTTGTGCGGGCTGACACTGTCGATCAGCGGGGCGTCCTCGACGGTGCAGCGTTCGACGTTGCGGCGGAACACCGGACTCGCCCCGGTCTTCGTCCCGCCGACCTTGCCGAGCACGATGTCGGAGGCGTTACGGACCGCCATTCCGTACATGCGTTCCAGCGCCTCGGTGCCGAGCTCGTCGTCCTGGTCGACGAACTGCACGTACTCGCCGTAGGCCTGCTCGATGCCGACGTTGCGCGGCTTCCCCGGCCAGCCGGAGTTCGGCTGGTGCTGTACGCGGACGTTGCGGTGTTCGGTGGCGAGCTTGTCGAGGCGGGCCGGCGTGTCGTCGGTGGAGCCGTCGTCGATGAAGACGAGCTCGTACTCCTCGCGCGGAAGGCTCTGGCCGAGCAGGGAACTGATGCAGCGTTCGATGTAGACACCGGGATTGTAGACGGGCACGACCACGCTGACCTTGATCATGATTCCCCCCCGCGAGAATCTCAACGCACACGAACTGCGTGAGCTTTGGAGCTTCCCGTTCCGGCGCCGGTCCAAACGCGGGGCGGACGAGGGACGGCGACCTACTGCCCGGGCGTGACGCTTGTGTGCGTACGGTCGACGAGAACGCCGTCCTGCTCGGTCGCGGGGCCGGCGCCGTGTTGGCCGGACCACTCCAGGTCGGCCGAGGCCATCAGTGCCGCGGCGGCCGCGTTCCAGCGTTCCTGCGCGGGCGGCTCGTCAGGTCCGAGCAGGTAGTGGCGCGCGTCCGATCGCACGCCGGCCAGCGGGTCCTCGTCGAGGATCGTCGCGACGAGAGAGCCGATGTCCGTGCCGGGATGCAGCAGGTATGCGGCACGCGTACTCGGGAACGTTGCCCGGAACTCCTCCTCCGGCAGGCCCTTGGGATTGGCCACGATGCACGGCTTGGCTGTGGCGAGAAAGTCGGAGACGACACTCGAGACGTCGGCGATCAGCAGGTCGGCCTCGTTGTAACAGTCGAACAGCGAAGGCAACAACTCTGTCACGACGACGTGCCGGCCCGCGTAGGCGGTGCGGTAAGTCGTGTGCCACTCGGCCTCCAGCCGCTCACCTTCCGCGACCGGTAGGTCGGGGTCGGCGAGCTGGGAACCGATCATCTCCAGCCGGGAGAACTCTTCGGCAGCCGGCGGACCCTGCCGCTCCGCCGCGGCCTCGATCTCGGCCCGGATCCGCCGATCGGCCATGGCTGCCGCCGGCTTGCGGGTCCCGGTCAGCGGATGAGGCTTGTAGATCAGGCGTACCGGCACCGGAAGGTCGAGCAGGCGGCGTACCAGCGGCTGACCCATCACTGTCAGGGACGTCTGGAAGTCGTCGTCGGTCCAGCCTTCCCAGGTGGGCAGGTAGAGGACGGTGAGGGGGCGAGCCGCACCGGGGGCGGGCACGGGTCCGGACGAGCGGGAGAGTACGTCGAGCTGTGGACGCCCGACCTCCACGATCGCCTCGTCGCCGACACCGACCTGCGCCCGGCGGTAACGGTCCCGCCCGGCCGGGCCAGCCACCCAGATCTCGTTGTAGACCTTGCTGTAGGGGTTGAAGCTGCCGACCTTGTCACTGTCGCCATGGCCGATGAAGACGTGCTTGACCCGCGGCTCGCGCAGGAAGTGGATGTTGTTGCCGACGTTGGCGACGTACAACGCGAGCCGCGCGTCAGGGAGGGCGAAGTTCATCAGGTCGACGGCGCGTGGGATGCACACGATCGGCAGCCGGGTGCGGCCAATCGAGCGGATCGCATGGCGCTGCCGGACCACCACCAGGCTCGGATGGGGCATCCGCTCGAGGGTCTGGATCCACATCTCGGCCTGGTAGATCTCGTTGGGCGATCCGCTGAAGTAGAGCACGACCTGAGGGCCGTACGAACCCAGGGCGGCGCCGACCCCGTCGAGGAGTTGCTGACGGTCGGGTCGGTGGCTGAGCAGGAGGAGCTGCCGCACCAGTGCGAGGCTGGCGACGCCCACGATGACCGAGTAGGCGGCGACCACGATGCTGAACGGCCAGAACGTGCCCAGCCAGACGCTGACAGCCCCGGCCAGCACCGGTAGCAGGCCAACACCCATCAGCCGGATGGCCACGTCGTCGGACAGGATGTTCGGCAGGGACACCGGGCGCAGCGCCTCGGGGACTTCGACGTTGCGTACCTCCACCGGAGGCAGGTGCCGGCGACGGACCAGCGTCAGCAGCCCGAGATAGCCGATCCGCAACACCGGAACGACGAGGGCGACGAGGCTGATGGCCAGGAGCTCGGCCCGGTTCATGTCGCGGTTGGCATCGGTGATCGCGACCAGCAGGAGCAGCAGGAAGATCTGCGCGACCGCGCGGTGGGAGATGCCGATCTGGGCCCGGCGAAGGAGCACCACGACGGGACGGAAACGACGTTCGATCAGCAGGTCGAGCCCGGAGGCGACCACGAGTGCCACGCAGAAGCCCAACGGGCGCGCGAGTACCGCCGTCACGACGAGTGCGGCGTAGCTGATGATGAGCGCCGCCAGTGCCGCGATCAGTGGACCTCGAGCTGCGAGCACGTGCAACACGCGGCCACCGCCTTCCCCATGCGTTCGAGCGCGGGTGGCTCGGGCGGACCCAGGAGCTGGTCGCGGAGCGCGGCCCGCTCCGTCCCGGCAGGATCGACACCGCCTCGCCCGGCGGCAAGAAGATCACCAAGGCCCTGGCCGTCGGCCTCGACGACGTAGCCCCCGCGGCTCGAAGGGTACCGAGCGGCGAACTCCTCGCGGCTGAGACCTGCCGGGTTGGTCACGGCGTACGGCCGTCCGCCGGCCAGGAAGTCCGTGATGACGCTCGAGACGTCGCACAGGAGGACGTCGGCCGCGGCGAAGCAGGCGTACAGGCTGAACTGGGGCGACGGTGCCACGACGTGGGGCAGACGCCCTGTCCTGGCGGTGTCGTGCGGTGCGAGCTGCGCGCCGGCCCACAGGTCCGACGCCGCCACCTGGTCAGACCGCGACGTGACCGCGCTCGCCCGTGCGACGTCGAGGTCGTCGCGCGCCTGGGCGTACGCCTCGTCCAGAGCGACCGGCTCCGGCGGTGCCTCGACGTCGAGCATGGCCAGGATCTCGCGATGGGCCCGCAGCACCGCCCGGTCCCGACTGCCCGCGAGCGGATGCGGTCGGTAGACGACCCGGACGTCCGGCTGGTCGAGCAGCTGCTGGACGGCCGCGACGCCGCACGGCCCGAGCGACGACTGGTGCCGCTCGTCGTCGTAGCCCTCCCACGTGGGGGCGTACAGCACCGTCAGCAGGCCAGCGGTTGGATCGCGTCGGTCCTGCGCCAGTCCATCGAGCTGGGGCCGGCCGATCTCCACGATGCGGGACTCCTCCAGGCGGAGTCCCGCCGCGGCGAACCGCTCGCGGGCCGCGGGACCGGACACCCAGAACCTCGTCGTAGGCCTTGAGGAACGGGTTGGTCGTGACGCTCTTGTCGCTGTCCCCGTGGCCGATGAACACGTGCCGGACGCCGCGGCGCCGCAACAGGTGAAGGTTGCCGGTGGCGTGCGAGACGTACAACGCGAGGCGAAGGCTCGGCAGGCGCAGCGCCATCAGGACAGTGCTGTGCTCCACGCACAGGACCGGGAGCCGGGTCGGCCCGAGTTGGCGCAGACTGTCCCGGTCCCGCAGGATCACCACGGCCGGTATGTGCAGGTGCTCGAGCGTCTCCATCCACATCTCGAGCTGGTACAGGGTCTCCGGACCGCCGGCTGCGTAGAGCGCGACCTGCGGCGCCTCGTCGCGGAGGACATCCTCGACCGTCGACAACATCCGGCGTCCGGGCACCTGACGCATGGCGAGCGCGGATCGGGCGAGCATCCCCGTCGCCGCCACAAGCAGCGCCGCCGCGACGGTCGCGCCGGCCTGCAGCACCGACAGCGCGCCGGTGAGGACGGCGACCGCGGCACCGACGAGGACGAGGACATCCGGGGCGGCCAGGGCTTCGTCGAGGTGGCGACCGACCAAGGGATGGGGAGCGGATGGAATTCGCAGCGGCGCGAGCGACAGGCCTCTGGTGACCACCGGCATCTTCCGTCGTCGGGCCAGGACCGCCGCCGTTACCTGGGCGGCTGCGCGCAGTCCGACCAGGACCACGACGCAGATGCCCGCAGTCAGCAACCACCCGGCCGGTGGGTCCGACCGGGCGAGCAGGACGAACGCAGCCAGCAGCCGAAGCAGCCCCCGCCAGGACGCCCCCACGCCCACCCGATGCGCGACCCAGCCCAGGAAGGGCGCCCGCGGGCCGGCCGCGACCTCCAGTGCGAGGACCAGCAGGCCGGACGCGAGGAACAGCACCGACGACGCGGCGAGGGCGGCGACGAGCAGGACCACGTAGGAGGCCGCGAGCGCGGCCACCTGCGCGAGGTCCATCCGCCCCACCGCCGGTGCGGGGACGCGTTCTGAGAACTGGACCGTGCGCACGGTGCCGAACCCGGGGCTACTCACGTGGCCCGGTCGGCGCGGGATCCAGACGTACGTCGACGACCTGGCCGGTCTGCTCCGAGAGCAGGACGTCGAGCGAGGCGAGACCGACATCGCGTGCGGGCAGCAGGGTGCCCGCCGGTTCCTCGCCGAACGCGCGGGTGCGCATAGGGGTCTGCGTGCGTTCGGGGTTGACGCAGTTGACCCTGATCCCGTCGCCGGCCCACTCGTCGGCCAGCGCCTGGGTCAGGTTGACGACGGCCGCCTTCGTCGCGGAGTACAGGCTGTAGCCGGCCCGGCCGCGGGTGTAGGAGCTGGAGGTGAAGAGCAGCAGGTGGCCGCCGGTCTCCTTGAGGTAATGGTGGGCCGCGCGGGCGACGTAGACCGGTCCCAACAAGTTGACCTGCAGGCTGTCGACGATCACGTCGTCCGGGCAGTCGGCCAGGGCCGTCGTGTGCAGAACGCCGGCCGTCACCGCGACGAAGTCGATCCGCCCGGTCTTCGCGTGCGCCTCGGCCAGCGCCTCGCGCACGTGCTCGGCCTTCTCCACATGGGTGCCGGTGGACGAGCGGCTGAAGCTGCACACGTTGGCACCGAGGTCCTTCGCCGCCGCCGCGATCTCGGCTCCGATGCCGTAGCTGCCACCGAAGACGACGAGCGTCCGCCCGTCGAGGAGAGCGCTGGCCTGGTCGGTCGACAGCGGGCTGGGCGGCGTGTGGGACCCGAGCCGGAACAGCTGGTCGGCGAGGAACACGTCGATCGGATAGGTGACCTTCAAGTTGCGCTCGGACCCCTCGACGACGGTGATCGGAACGTCGGGCAGGTAGCGCAGGACGACGCCGCAGGCATCGGTCGAGGTGAACTCCGGATCGTTCGCGGCGCAGGCGTAGGCGCGGCGGATCGTGGACGAACGGAACGCCTGCGGGGTCTGACCGCGCCGGAGCCGGTCCCGGCCAGGAATGTCGGTGATGACTCCGCCGTCGACCACGATGATCGTGTCCGCCGACGGGATCGCGACGTCGACGGCGGCGAACGTATCGAGCGCTCGCACGCAGTCCGCGATGATGCGGTGGTCGAGCAGGGGTCGGACCGCGTCGTGGAACAGCACCTTCGCCTCACCGGGCCCGATCGCGTCGAGCGCGACCTGGTGCGTCTCGTTGCGGCTCGCACCGCCGGCGAGCACTCTGGTGACCTTGCCGAACCCGGAGTTGCGGACGATCTTCTCAGCATCCTCGGTCCAGCCGGATGCCATCAGAACGAGGATCTCGTCGATGTCGGGCGAGGTCTCGAACACCTCCAGGGTGTGTTCGAGCAGTGGCTTGCCGGCCACTTTCAGCAACTGCTTGGGTACTCGGAGGCCGACTCTCTCGCCCATGCCGCCGGCGAGAACCACGGCGATCGTGCGAAGTGCAGAGGGCTGCCGCCCCGGATCTGGTTCGTCGGTCGCGGGCGCCGCTTCTGTTTCTCGGAGGCTCTCGGGGAGGCTCTCAGGCACGGTCTGCGCCACTTCCCTTCTCGTCTCCTCGCCGGGCGTTCACCCGTTCGTCACCAGCCTGCCAAGCGTGACACCTGGTGCAGTTTCGCGCCTGCTTCCCTTCAGGTTCGATCTCAGGGATGGTAGTTGGCCGAGCTGATCGACGTGTGGTCACCCGCCGTGTGCTGCCCGTGGCAAGTCGCGCACGTGCGGCCGACTACCCTTCGAAGACTGGTACCCAGGAGGACACGACCGACACGACAGGACGCTGGACAATCCCCGAAGGCACAGACGGGTAGAGAGGAAACGAGACGTGAAGTCGTTGGGCATCGACGGGGCATGGGTCCTGGAGCCGGCGATCTTTCCCGACGAACGAGGATCGGTGCACGAGTGGTTCCGCGGCACCGAGTTCCGGGAGGCGACCGGACACGACCTCGCCCTCGCGCAGGCGAACTGTTCGGCGTCGAGGCGTGGCGTACTCCGCGGCATCCACTTCGCAGAGGTGCCGCCGGGCCAGGCCAAACACGTGACCTGCACCAGGGGCGCCGTGCTCGACATCATCGTCGACATCCGCGTCGGCTCGCCCACGTTCGGGGAGTGGGAGAGCGTCCACCTCGACGACCAGACCGGCCGCGCCGTGTACGTGTCGGAAGGCCTCGGCCACGGGTTCCTCGCTCTCAGCGACGCCACCGTGATGTACCTGTGCTCCGCGCCGTACACCCCCGACCGCGAGCACGGCGTGAACCCGTTCGATCCCGCACTCGGAATTTCCTGGCCGGCCGAGATCGCCCCCATCCTGTCGCCGAAGGACGCGGCGGCTCCGACACTGGCAGAGGCCGAGCAGCTGGGACTGCTGCCGTCCTACGCCGAGTGCCAGGCATACCGGGCCGCGCTGCGTGAGCCGCGCCAGCAGAGGACCCCGTGAGCGCACAGCAGGAGATCCGGCACGAGCCGGACGTGAAGGTGAGCGTCGTGGTCCCGGTCTACAACCCGGGCCCCTACCTCGAGGACTGCATCGGCTCCCTGCTGCGGCAGAGCCTGCCGGCCGAGGACTTCGAGGCGATCTTCGTCGACGACGGGTCGACCGACGAGAGTCCGGCCCGGCTGGACGCGCTGGCCAAGGAACACCCGCACCTGCGGGTAATCCACCAGGAGAACTCCGGCTGGTCCGGCAAGCCGCGCAACGTCGGACTGGCCAGCGCCCGCGGCGAGTATGTCTTCTTCGCCGACAACGACGACTTCCTCGGCGACGAGGCGTTGGAACGCATGTACGCGTTCGCCCGCCGGAACGACTCCGACATCGTCATCGGCAAGATGGCCGGCAAGGGCCGCGGTGTGCCCCGCGAGCTGTTCCGGAAGACCTATGACAAGGCGACCCTGGCAGACGCACCGCTGATCGACAGCCTGACGCCGCACAAGTTGTTCCGTACGTCGTTCCTGCTCGACCACGACCTGCGCTTCCCCGAGGAGAAGCGGCGCCTCGAGGACCACGTGTTCGTCACCGCCGCGTTCTTCGCCGCGCGGACGATCTCGGTCCTGAGCGACTACGTGTGCTATTACCACGTACGCCGGGACGACGCTTCCAACGCCGGGTTCCAACGCCTCGAACCCAGCAAGTACTTCGCCAACCTCGCCGAGGCACTCGACATCGTGGCCGCCAACACCGAGCCGGGTGCGCTGCGCGACCGGCTCTACCGGCGGTGGTACCGGGTCGAGATGGTCGAGCGGCTGCGGGGGCGGCGGCTGCTGCAGGCACCAGACGACGAACGCAGGGAACTGTTCGACGAGATCCGGCGCCTGTCCGGCGAACGCTTCGGGCCAGGTGTCGGTGCCGGCCTCCCGCCGATGCAGCGCATCGTCGGGGGTCTCGTCGACGCAGACCGTTACGACGATCTGGTCCGCCTCGCCGGTTGGGAGGAGGACATCAACGCACGGGCCCGGCTGGACGACCTCGGCTGGCACGCCGGTGCGCTCCACCTCGCGGTGACGGCCGAGCTCCGCGCCGGTGCCACGCCGGTGACGTACGCCCAGCACGACAGCCGCGACCTGCTCGAACTGCCGTGCCTGCGACCTGACGCCTACGCCGCGATCCCGATCGACGCTCTCGACTCGACCTCGCGGCTGCCGCAGAGTCGGGTCGACGTACTCGTCCGGTCCCGCGAGACGGCCGCGGAGTACTTCCTTCCGGTCACGGTCACGAGGTCTCGTCGGCCTGCTGCCGGCGGGACAACTGCCAACGGGTCAACTGGCGGCGGGTCGACAGTCGCCGGGTCAAGTGGCGGCGGGTCGACAGCAGCCTCAGCCGACGAGGCCGACGGGCGGTTCCGCCACCTGCTGCACGGCGAGGCACGTGTCGAGGTGGCCACGGCGGCGGGTTCAGCTCCGCTCGGCGACGGGGTCTGGGACGTCCTCGTCCGGGTCACGAGCTGTGGCTGGAGCAAGGACACGCGGCTCGGGGCGATCCGGTCCGTGACCGTCGACGACCACTGCGTACCCGCCGTCCTGGGTCACCCGGCCCGGGTCGTGGTTCCGTACTGGACCGACCAGGGCAACCTGTCTCTCGACGTCGGCCAGCGCACCTCCCGGCTCGGCCGGGCACTCGTCGTCGCCGACGGCACCGGGTCCCGAAGTGGCCTGCGCACCGCGGTTCAGGCGGACGAGGACTCGCTGTCGTTCGCCGTTCCACTGCGGGCCGTCGTGTCACAGCACGCTGCGGACGCCGCGCTTCGGCTGACGCACGAGGGGTCTGGTGCCGCGATTTGTGTGGCGGCGGAACTCACTCCAGCAGTGACGGACGGCGTGGGCCATGCGGTGCTCGGCGCCGAGGTGGACCGGCGTCGGCTGCGTCCCGGACGCTGGTCGGTGGACGTGCAGTTGGCCGGCGGCGCGCGAGGTACGTTCACCGCGCTGCCGGCGACCGTGACCGTGCCCGCCGACGGCAAGTCACCGGTCTTGGACGCCCTCGCCCGGCCCGGACACTCTCTCGGCGACGAGCCACCGGAGCGCTCCCGGCGCTATGGCAACGACCGGTCCGCGGTGGAGCGGTTCGGGCGCAGACTGGCGCGTCGGGTCCGCCGGACGTTCCGCAGATCCCGCGCCTGACCGACCGGTCGCAGACTGGCGGGTCTCAGCGGAACCTGCGCACGAGCCTGGGTGCGCCGGGCAGCTTGCGCAGGAACGGCGCCCGCTTCGCCAACCGTCGGAACAGGTCGTTCGGCGGGCTGGTCTGGCGTGGCAGTACGGTGCGCCCAGCGGCGGCGGTGGCCTTCTTCGCCGCGTCCTTCTTGGCCGCGTCCTTCTTGGCCGCGGCCTCGGCCTTCTTGCGGGCGGCGGTCCTGAACACGTCCGCGACTGTCTGCGCCTCCGACGCCGCGGTGCCCATCTCGACCTCGTCGTCGCGACCGACCCGCGGGTCGGGCTTCCAGTCGCCCAGCATCGGGACCGGCAGTCCGTCCAGGGCCTTGTCGACCTCGGCCAGCAGCTGCTCGCGGCCGTACGAACCTTCCGCCGCGTCACGGGCAGCCACCAGCGACGACCAGAACGGGGCCTCCAGGAACGCCTCCGGCGGCATCGCGCACTCGCGGGCGATCAGCCCCGGCGGGATCTGCTGCGGGTCCTTGAGGAGGAACATGTCCATGATCTCGTCGTACCGGTCGGCGAGCACGGTATTGGTCGGATCGGCGCCCAGGACCACGAGCACCCCGGTCGGCGTGGTGTCCATGACCGCGAGCCGCAGATCGGGGCGAAAGCGCTGTAGGACCGGAATGATCTTGTAGACGTCTCCCGTCCACGCAGTGGTGTGGCGGTTGCGGGCGGCCTCGTCGACGTTGCGGGGCAGCTGGTCGTCGAACACGACGACGCTGGACCAGGTGGCGTACTTCTCGGCGTTGATGAAGTCGCGCAGGACGTACTCGAACAGGTGCATGCCATCGATGAACGCCAGGTCGACCCGGGCGTCACCGAGATGCTCCAGGGGCCGAGGACGCTTGAAGAAGTCGTCACTCGTCGCCTTGACCATGTGCAGGTCGCACCGGAGTTCGGTCACGACCTTGAAAGCGGGGTCGACCGCGACGGTGGGGACCCTGGACAGCGTGAGGCTGCGCCCGTCGTTGATCCCGATCTCGAAGTAGTTGCGCGGACGGTAGGTCTCGTGCAACCTGCTGAGAAACTCGTGACGGCGCACCGGTCGCCTCCTCCTCCAGCACTGGAAGGTTTACACATTACGAGGGTCGTGCGGCGGTCTTCGGCACGACCCGCCATGTTCGCACCACTACGTCACCGGCTGACTCCCCTGTCGCAGAACCGGAAACGCTTCGGCGACGGCAGTCTTCCAGTGCCGGATCGGCGGGACACCGAGCTCGGCCCAGCGCGCGTGTCCGAGCACGGAGTATGCCGGGCGTGGCGCCGGTCGGGGAAACCGGTCCGTCGTCGTCGGGTTGACCCGCAAGGGGTCCGCGCCCGACAGGGTGAACACCTCTCGGGCCAGATCGCACCACGTCGTCTCACCTGAGCTCGTCGCGTGGTAGATGCCGCGGGCTGACGGCGAGCGCCCCAGTAGCAGCAGCTGCTCGGCGACGTCCGCGGTCCAGGTGGGTTGTCCTCGCTGGTCGGCCACCACGTCGAGAGACTCCCGTTCGGCTTCGAGCCGGAGCATCGTACGGACGAAGTTGGCACCGTGCTCGCCGTAGAGCCAGGCGGTGCGCACCACGACGCCGTTGTCCGGAAGCGTCTGGAGCACCGCTTCCTCACCGGCGAGCTTCGTGCGCCCGTACGCGGTCTTCGGATCCGGCTTGGCGTCCTCGGCGTACGGCGTCGTGCCATCGCCGGCGAACACGTAGTCGGTGGAGACCTGCAGCAGCCGGACGTCGCCACTCGCGCACTGCTGCGCCAGCACCCGCGGCCCCACCGCGTTGACGGCGTGAGCCTCGGCCTCGCGCGACTCCGCGTCGTCGACCGCCGTCCAGGCCGCGCAGTTGACGACGATCTGCGGCCGGTGCTCGGTGAACGCCTTGTCTACGGACCCGGAGGCGGTGATGTCGAGGTCGCTGTGCCGCAGCCCGGCGACCTGCTCCCCCGCTGCTTCCAGGCATGCGACCAGATCGTGTCCGAGCATGCCGCCAGCGCCCGTGACGAGCCATCTCACGGCGCGTACTCCCTACCAGTCATCGCAACGGCTCCCACCACGCGCGATGGTCGCGGTACCAGGCGACGGTCTCGGTCAGGCCGGCGTCGAAGTCACGCGCGGGCGTGTAGCCGAGCTCGTCGCGGATCTTCGTCCAGTCGACGGAGTAGCGGCGGTCGTGTCCCTTGCGGTCCTCGACATGGTCGACGCTGTCCCAGGTTGCGCCGCAGGCGGTGAGCAGCCGCTGGGTCAGCTCCTTGTTGGTGATCTCGGTGCCGCCACCGATGTTGTAGGTCTCCCCCGCGCGGCCCTTGTCGAGGACCAGCGCGAGTGCCCGGCAGTGGTCGTCGACGTGCAGCCAGTCGCGGATGTTGAGCCCGTCGCCGTACAGCGGCACGTTGCGGCCGTCGAGCAGGTTGGTGATGAACAGCGGGATGACCTTCTCGGGGTACTGGAACGGCCCGTAGTTGTTGGAGCAGCGGGTCACCCGGACGTCGAGCCCGTGCGTGCGGTGGTAGGCAAGGGCGAGCAGGTCGCTCGACGCCTTCGAGGCGGAGTAGGGCGAGTTGGGGCGGAGCGGGTCGGTCTCCGGCCACGAACCTTCGTTGATCGAGCCGTAAACCTCGTCCGTCGACACGTGCACGAACGGCCCGATGTCGTGGCGCAGACAGGCGTCGAGCAGCGTGTGGGTGCCGACCACGTTGGTGAGCACGAAGTCGGCGGCGCCCTGGATCGACCGGTCGACGTGCGACTCGGCGGCGAAGTGGACGACCGCGTCGTGGTCCTTGACCAGGTCGTCGACCGCGGCCGCGTCGGTGATGTCGGCCCGGGCGAACGCGAAGCCAGGGCGGTCGCGCACCGGGTCGAGATTGGCGGGGTTGCCCGCGTAGGTCAGCTTGTCGAGCACGGTGACCTGGACGCCGGCCAGCGCCGGATAGCCACCAGTGAGCAGCGTGCGGACGAAGTGTGAGCCGATGAAGCCGGCACCGCCGGTGACGAGAAGCTTGTGTGTCATTCGCTGATCTGGATCCTGCTGTGGTCGCCGAGGACGAACCGGTGCGCTCGCGGGACGCGAGGCGCCGGCGTGACCTCGACATGGTGGCCGATGAGCGACGCCTCGATCCGGCGTACGCCCTCGATGGACGTGTCGTGCTCGACGATGGAGAACTCGATCTCGGAACCGACGATTCGGCAGTCGTGCTCGATCGAGGTGAACGGTCCGACGTACGAGTCGGCCACTGTCGAACCGCTACCGATGATCGCGGGTCCGACGATGCGCGACGCGGTGACCGTGGCGCCCTGCTCGATGATGACGCGGCCGATGATCTCGCTCGCTTCGTCGACCGATCCATCGACCTTCGGCTCGAGCGTCTCCAGGATGGTCCGGTTGACCTCGAGCATGTCGGCGACGTTCCCGGTGTCCTTCCAGTAGCCGGAGATCACCGTGGAACGCAGGTCCATGCCCTGGTCGATCAGCCACTGGATGGCGTGGGTGATCTCGAGCTCGTTGCGCCACGACGGCTTGATCTTGCGTACGGCCTCATGGACGGCCGGGGTGAACATGTAGACACCGACCAGCGCGAGGTCGCTCTTGGGCTGCTTCGGCTTCTCCTCGAGGCCGATCACCTTGCCGTCGGCGTCGAGCTCAGCGACGCCGAGCTGGGTCGGGTCGGGCACCTTGGTGAGCAGGATCTGGGCGTCGGGCCGCTCGGTGCGGAACTCGTCGACCAACGCCTTGATGCCGCCGACGATGAAGTTGTCGCCGAGGTACATCACGAAGTCCTCGTCACCGAGGAAGTCGCGAGCGATCAGGACGGCGTGTGCGAGGCCCAGGGGCGCCTCCTGCGGAATGAACGTGACGTCGAGCCCGAATCGGCGACCGTCACCCACCGCCTCCTTGATCTCCTCGGCAGCGGCGTCCATCCCGACCACGATGCCGACCTCGGTGATGCCGGCGTCGGCGATCGCCTCCAGGCCGTAGAACAGGACCGGCTTGTTGGCTACTGGCACCAGCTGTTTGGCCGACGTGTGCGTCAGGGGCCGCAGTCGGGTGCCGGCACCGCCGGAGAGCACCAGTGCGCGCATGATCCGACACGATAGCCGTTCCGGGTAGGCAGCCGGTGGGTCGGCGCTGGCACCCGGCGCGGGCCCCGTCACTGTCCGCGTCCAGTGACGCGGAGCTGACCGGCCGGGACAGCGCGCAGTCACCACGCGGGCGGTGGCTGCGCAGGCAGGTGGTCGGATGGGAGGATCTCGGCATCCGAACAGGCGTGGGAGCCGAGAGACCGGCTCGACCGTCCTAGCGGCGGGTCACAGGTCCGGGTGGCCCGATCTCCAGCCTGGATCCGGATCAGGCAACCTACGGGGAGCGGTCGAACGTCCTGGGACCGACCGCCGACGGCGAAAGGAGCCGCGTGCGGAGCGACGACGAGGAGGTCTTCGTGGCGTTCGTCCGGGCCCGGATGCCCGAGTTGTTGAGGTTCGGTCACATGCTGACCGGCAACCCCGACGCTGCCGCCGACCTGGTTCAGGACGCGCTCGAACGCACCTACAACGCCTGGGAGCGGATTCGCAACCGCGACGATCCCGAGGGCTACGTACGCCGCACGATGGTCAACCGCAACGTCAGCATCTGGCGTCGGCGCCGGAGGGAGCACCTCGTCGACTCCGTCCCCGACCAGGTCCGTTCCGACGATCCGCAGCTACCCGACCAGGAGCTCAATGCCGCACTGTCCGCCCTTCCACGTAAGCAGCGTGCGGTCATCGTGCTGAGGTTCGCCGAAGACCTCTCCGAACGACAGGTTGCCGCCATGCTCGGCTGCTCGGTCGGAACCGTGAAGAGCCAGACGTTCAAGGCCCTGGCGAAGCTGCGGGCCCGCTTTCCCGAGCCGGCGCTCGACGTCGACACCGAGAGAGCCGCTGCCGGTGAGGAGGATGCTTCGTGGACCCGCTAGAGCATCGCCTCCGCGAGGGCCTGCAGGACGACCGTTGGCGGCTGGAGGCGGCACCGGATGTCCTAGCCCGCGTGCACGAGGGTGCCGCCCGGCGACGGCAGCGGCGTGCGACGGTGCGTGGGCTGGCGGCCGCGGCGGTCCTTGTCGCCGGTGGCGCGGGCGGCATCGGATACGTCGTCAACGGAAGCGGACCGGGCACGTTGGGGACCGCCGCCGGTGGCTCCGCCGAGCAAGCACACGAGGAGCGCTCGGGTGCCAGCGAAGACCAGGGCGCGGACGGGCAGGCCGAGCCCAAGGCCGCACCGCAGGACGGGCCCGACTCGGCGAACGAGGGCGCCAGACAACCGCCGCCGGGAACCCTGGCGGACACCACCGTGCCCGCGGGCTTCTCGCCGGTGTCGATGACCGCCATGAGCCCGGACACGTACTGGCTGCTCGGAGCCGGCGACTCCCAGGGCAGAGTCACTTCCGGGTCAGGTGCCGTCGTGGTCGGCACCAAGAACGCCGGCGCGACGTTCGGGCGGCTGAGCGGGTTCGACGCGACGGTCGTCCGCGGTGCCGACGAGACGACTCTCTCGACGGTGACCGGGCTCCGCTTCACCGCGGGTGGCCGGGACGGCTGGGCCTACGGCGGCGGGCTGTGGTCGACCCACGATGCCGGCGGGTCGTTCAATCGCGTCGCGGCCGGTCCCCGGCCCGGCCTGGTCGAGCGAGTCGAGACCGCCGGGGGCTTCGCCTACGCGCTCGTCCATGAGGGCGACGTCTGGTCCCTGTGGCGTACTCCCAGCGACCACGACTCCTGGCAGCGGCTCGGCGCCGAGCTGCACCAACCGGCGGCGCTGTCTGTGACGTCGCGGCTGGTGGTTGTCACCGACCAGACCGCAGGCGGCACCCACGCCCTCGTCTCGGCAGACGGCGGCAAGTCATTCATCCGGCGGCCGAGCCCATGCACGGCAGACCTCGGTGCCGGTGACCTGTCCGCAACCGTCGACGGACTCTGGCTCACCTGCGCCACCGGGACGTCGGCGACGTTGCACGTCTCCACCGACGACGGCAAGTCCTGGACGAAAGTGCCGACGGACACGCCGGCGTTCTCCACGGCCGCCGCCGAGGTCGCGGCTCGAGGCGGCGCCGAGGCGATCGTGGCGACGCCCGGCAGAGCGCTGCTCGTCGGTCCCGGCGGTTCCACGAGGACGCCGGTCCCGGGGCTCGATCAACCGACGTTCGCCAGCTTCACCACCACCCAGGTCGGCTACATCCTCGACGTGAAGGGCCAGCTTTTCCGCACCACCGACGGTGGCGCGTCCTGGGGACTGGTGCGGGTCGACTGACCCGTCATCTGCGCCAGGCCAACCTGGGTGCCGAGCGAACCGGCCGGGCGTCGTTCCGCCGGAGGTAGCGCTCTGGACCAGGTCGGGCCGGAACATGTCCGACAACTCGGGCGTCGTGAGGAGTTGTCGGTGCGTCGAGGCACGATGGGTGGGTGCCTGACAGTCCCGACGTACACGCTGCCGACCATCCCGCTGACGTGCTCGAGCGGTTCTCGGCGCCGACCAGAGAGTGGTTCCGGTCCTCTTTCGCGGCACCGACACCGGCCCAGCAAGGTGCCTGGGAGGCGATCAGCCGCGGCGAGCACAGCCTGGTGGTGGCACCGACCGGCTCCGGCAAGACCCTCGCCGCGTTCCTCTGGGCGCTCGACCGGCTCGCGACCGCCGGCCCTCCGTCCGACAAGCAGCACCGCTGCCGCGTCCTTTATGTCTCGCCGCTGAAGGCGCTGGCCGTCGACATCGAGCGCAACCTGCGCGCTCCTCTCACTGGCATCCGGCACACGGCACGGCGGCTCGGTCTGCCCGAGCCGCGGATCGAGGTCGCCATCCGCTCCGGTGACACGCCGGCCGACGCACGACGGCGCTTCGCCCGCACGCCGGCAGACGTGCTGATCACGACGCCGGAGTCCCTCTTCCTGCTGCTGACGTCCCAGGCGCGGGAGTCCCTTCGCGGTGTCGAGACGGTGATCGTCGACGAGGTGCATGCGGTCGCGGGCACCAAGCGCGGGGCACACCTCGCCCTCTGCCTCGAACGGCTCGATGCGCTGATCGGCGGTGGGGGTGCCACCGAGGCCGACGTCCCGGCCCGGGCGCCCGCTCAGCGGATCGGTCTGTCCGCCACCGTCCGCCCGGTTGCCGAGGTCGCCCGGTTTCTCGGTGGGCCGGCTCCGGTATCGGTGGTCAATCCGCCGTTCGCGAAGGAGTTCGACCTCCGTGTCGTGGTCCCGGTGGAGGACATGGGCGATCTCGGCCAGGTGTTGGGCCCTGAGGGCCTGAGTGCCACCGGTGGCTCCGAGGCAGCGGTCGGTGCTGCTGCCGGGCCCGAGCGGCGTACCTCGATCTGGCCACACGTGGAGGAGCGGGTCGCAGACCTCGTGCAGGAGCACCGGTCGACCCTGGTCTTCGCCAACTCCCGGCGCCTGGCCGAACGCCTGACCGCCCGGCTCAACGAGATCTCCTACGAGCGCACCCATGGCGAGCCCCTGCCCGACCCGGGCTCGCCGGCCCAGATCATGGCCGAGTCAGGAGCCAGCAGAGGCGCCGCCGGAGTGCTCGCCCGGGCCCACCACGGTTCGGTGAGCAAGGAGCAACGCGCGCTGATCGAGGACGACCTCAAGTCGGGGCAGCTACCTTGCGTGGTGGCGACCAGCAGCCTCGAGCTGGGCATCGACATGGGCGCTGTCGACCTGGTGGTCCAGGTCGAGGCGCCTCCGTCGGTGGCCAGCGGCCTGCAGCGGGTCGGCCGCGCGGGACACCAGGTCGGTGCGGTGTCGCGCGGGGTGATCTTCCCGAAGTACCGGGGCGATCTGGTGGCCACGACTGTGGTCACCGAACGGATGCGGTCGGGTCTGATCGAGGAGATCCGGATCCCGGCCAACCCGCTCGACGTACTCGCCCAGCAGGTGGTCGCCGCCGTCTGTGTCGACACCTGGGACGTCGACGACCTCTACGACCTCGTACGCAGAGCAGCGGGATTTGCCACCCTGCCGCGCTCGGCCTACGAGGCGGTGCTCGACATGCTGGCCGGCCGCTATCCCTCCGACGAGTTCGCGGAGCTGCGTCCACGCCTGGTCTGGGACCGGGTGGCCGGCACGATGACCGCACGACCCGGCGCCCAGCGACTGGCGGTCACCAGCGGAGGCACCATCCCCGACCGCGGCCTCTTCGGCGTCTTCCTGGTCGGAGAGAAGGCGAGCCGGGTTGGCGAGCTAGACGAGGAGATGGTCTACGAGTCCCGGGTCGGCGACGTCTTCACTCTCGGTGCTTCGTCCTGGCGGATCGAGGACATCACGCACGACCGGGTGCTGGTCTCACCCGCTCCCGGGCAGCCCGGTCGGCTGCCCTTCTGGAAGGGCGACAAGCTGGGCCGGCCCGCCGAGCTGGGTCGGGCGATCGGCACATTCGTCCGCGAGCTGGGCCGACTCACCCCCGACGAGGGTCGTGCACGCGTGCGTGCCGCCGGCCTCGACGAGTGGGCGGCCGACAATCTCGTGTCCTATCTGGAGGAGCAGAAGACAGCCACCAAGCACCTGCCCGACGACCGAACAATCCTGGTCGAGCGGTTCCGCGACGAACTGGGCGACTGGCGGGTCTGCCTACACACGCCGTTCGGTGGCGGCGTGCACGCACCATGGGCGCTGGCGATCAACGCCCGGCTGCGCGAACGCTACGGCGTCGACGTCCAGGCCGTCCACGCCGACGACGGCATCGTGCTTCGCATCCCGGACACCGAGGACACCCCACCCGGTGCCGACCTCGCGATCTTCGAACCCGACGAGATCGAGCAGCTCGTCACCGACGAGATCGGCGGCTCGGCGCTGTTCGCGTCCCGGTTCCGCGAGTGTGCGGCCCGCGCACTCCTGCTGCCCCGCCGTGACCCGCGCCGCCGGTCGCCGTTGTGGCAGCAGCGTCAGCGTTCGGCGCAACTGCTTGCCGTGGCCGGGAAGTACGGCTCGTTCCCGATCGTCCTCGAGGCCGTCCGCGAGTGCCTGCAGGACGTCTACGACCTGTCCGGTCTGGTGGAGCTTCTGCGCGGGGTCGCCAGTCGCAAGATCCGAGTCGTCGAAGTCGAGACGAGCGAACCGTCACCGTTCGCAAAGTCGCTGACGTTCGGCTACATCGCGGCGTTCATGTACGAAGGCGATACCCCTCTCGCCGAGCGCAAGGCGGCGGCTCTGGCGCTCGACCGCTCGTTGCTGGCCGAGCTACTCGGCCAGTCCGAGCTGCGCGACCTGCTCGATGCCGAGGTGATCGCGCGTACGGAGAACGAGCTGCAGCGACTGGTCCCCGACCGGAAGTGCCGGGACATGGAGGACGTCGCCGACCTGCTGCGGCTGCTCGGACCGATGTCGAACGACGAGGTGGCCGCCCGGTGTCACGACCCGGGTCGCTCCGGGCACTGGTTGTCGGAGCTGGAGGGGGCTCGGCGGGTGATTCGCGTCCGCGGTCCGGCCTCGGTCGAGCGCTGGGCGGCAGTGGAGGACGCGAGCCGGCTGCGCGACGCGCTCGGCGTGCCGTTGCCGGTGGGCATCCCCGACGCGTTCACCCAGCCAGTCGCAGACCCACTGGGAGACCTCGTCGCGAGGTATGCCAGGACACACGGCCCGTTCCGTACGACCGACGTCGCGGAGCGGCTCGGCCTGGGCATCGCCGTCGTCCTCGACACGCTGCGTCGCCTGGCCGGCGAGGGGCGAGTGGCCGAGGGTGCCTTCGGTGGTCCACCGGCCCGGGAGCATGCGGGAGCCGACGGCTACGGCACCGAATGGTGCGATGCAGGTGTGCTGCGGACGCTCCGTCGCCGCTCGTTGGCTGCGCTGCGCAGTGAGGTCGAGCCGGTCGAACCCGCCGCGCTCGCGCGCTTCCTGCCCGCCTGGCAGCACGTTGGCGGGAAGCTGCGCGGTACCGACGGTGTGTTCCGGGTCGTCGAGCAGCTGGCCGGATGTGCCGTACCGGCGTCCGCTCTCGAGCCCCTGATCCTCGCGACCCGGGTCGCCGATTACTCCCCGGCCATGCTCGACGAACTGATGACGTCCGGAGAGGTGCTGTGGGCTGGACACGGCACGCTTCCCGGCACCGACGGATGGGTCTCACTGCACCTTGCCGAGACCGCGCCGCTGACCGTGCCACTGCCCGACACCGAGCTCGACGAGGGCCCGCTCCACCGCGCCATCCTCGAGGTCCTCGGCGGCGGCGGCGCCTACTTCTTCCGTGGTCTGTCCGATGCCGTGGTCGCCCAGGTCGGCGCATCCCGGCGTGGGGCCGCGGACGCCGGGCGGCCGAACACCGACGACGATGCCATGGTCACCGCCTTGTGGGATCTCGTGTGGGCGGGCCACGTCACCGGCGACACCCTGGCGCCACTGCGCAATCTGGCAGGCAGCGGGACCTCGACCCACCGCACCCGGGCCCGGTCACCCCGCACCC
The DNA here is from genome assembly GCA_963720325.1 of uncultured Actinomycetota bacterium. GTDB lineage: Bacteria > Actinomycetota > Actinomycetes > Propionibacteriales > Actinopolymorphaceae > Thermasporomyces. The sequence goes on from CAVRFE010000007.1 coordinate 1,454,525, forward strand.
GCTTCGCCCCCGGTAGACCGAGCTTCCGCGGTCGGGGCAGGCCGGCTCTGCCGAGCCGGACCGGTCCGCCGATCGCCGCGGGCCGCTGGTCACTCCTGCCGGGCCGTGACTCCGACCCAACCCGCCGCGCCCACGCGGCCAGTGAGGCACTGCTGGACCGCTACGGCGTCCTCACCCGCGGCGCCGTCGTCGCCGAGCGGATTCCCGGCGGCTTCGCGGCGGTCTATCAGGTGTTGTCGGCATTCGAGGAGTCCGGTCGGTGCCGACGTGGCTACTTCGTCGCGGGCCTGGGAGCCGCACAGTTCGGGGTCGCCGGAGCCGTCGACCGGCTGCGTACCCACACCATGCCGGCGGCGGGCACGACGCCGTCCGACACCGACGAGTCGTGGTCGCAGCCGCAGCGCGGTGCCGGCAGGGACGGGTCCGACCAGACACCACGGACGCTCGTGGTGGCGGCGAGCGACCCTGCCAACCCCTACGGCGCGGCGCTCCCCTGGCCCGCCCGCCCACCGCACCTGTCCGACCAGGAGGGCGGTCACCGGCCCGGTCGCAAGGCAGGAGCCCTCGTCGTCCTCGTCGACGGCCACCTCGTGGTTTACGTCGAACGCGGCGGGCGCACCCTGCTCACCTGGTCCGACGACTCCCACCTGCTGCAGCCTGCGGTCGACGCACTCGCGCTCGCCGTGCGGGACGGCGTGCTCGGCAAGTTGACTGTCGAACGCGTCGACGGCGAGGCTGTGCTGCGGCCGCGGGACCATCCGGAGGGTGCAAGCCCGCTGGCCGTGGCGCTCGCGTCGGCCGGTTTCCACGCCTCACCACGCGGACTGCGGCTACGGGGCTGAGACTCTGAGCCCGGGCCCGCGCGGGGCCGAGAGTCCGGGCCTGCGCCCGCTGCCGGGGTGAGGCGGCTTCAGCCCGTCAGCTGAGCGCCCGGCCGACGGCGAGCTTGCGGGTGTCGGGCGCCAGCAGGCGTTCGGCGTCGGCGGTGAGGTCGTCCGGCTTGGTCTGCGACTCCCGCTCCGCGGCCACCCGGGCCTGGTAGATCTCCACCTCGTTGCGTACTCGTGGGGCGTCCCACCCGAGCACGTCCCCCATCAACTTCGCGGCGGCCTCGGCTGTCTCGGTGCCCCGGTGCGGTGTCTCGATGGAGATCCGGGTGCGCCGGGCCAACACGTCGTCCAGGTGGACCGCAGCCTCGTGCGTGGCCGCGTAGCGTGCCTCGACGGCGAGGTATTCTCCCGCGCCCGGGAGCGGCTCGAGCAGGCTCCGGTCCTCCTCCGCCAGCTCCAGCACCTCGTCGACCATCGAGCCGTACCGGTCGAGCATCCGCTGCATGCGCCACACCGGCAGCGCGTGGTCGGCGGCCAGCGCGTCGACCTGGTTGACGAGCGCGTGGTAGCCCTCGGCACCGAGCAGCGGGACATGCTCGGTCACCGACGGCGGCAACATCTGACCGAGATCAGGCCGCGCCGCGTCGATCGCGTCCTTCGCCATCACGCGATAGGTGGTGTACTTCCCGCCGGCGATGGACACCAGCCCGGGCAGCGGCCGGGCCACCGCATGCTCGCGGGACAACTGGCTGGTCTGCTCGGACTCCCCCGCGAGCAGCGGGCGGAGCCCGGCGTAGACGCCCTCGATGTCGTCGTGGCTGAGCGGGGCGGCAAGCACGTCGTTGACGTGGGCGAGCAGATATTCGATGTCGGCGCGGCTGGCCGCCGGATGCGCCTTGTCGAGAGTCCAGTCGGTGTCCGTCGTCCCGATGATCCAGTGGTTGCCCCAGGGGATGACGAACAGCACCGACCTCTCGGTGCGCAGGATCAGGCCCACCTCGGAGGCGATCCGGTCGCGCGGCACCAGCACGTGCACGCCCTTGGACGCGCGTACCTTGAACCGCCCTCGGCCACCGGTCAGCCGCTGGATGTCGTCGGTCCACACGCCCGTGCAGTTGATGACGACCTTCGCCCTAATGGTGGTCGTCGCACCGGAGTCGACGTCGAGGATCTCGGCACCCACGATCCGGCCACCTTCGTGGAGGAACCCCGTGACCTCCGAGGAGTTGCGCACCGCCGCGCCGTAGCGTGCCGCAGTCCTGATCACCGTGAGGGTGTGCCGGGCGTCGTCGGCCTGTGCGTCGTAGTAGCGGACCGCTCCGACGAGCGCGTCCTGGCGAAGGCCCGGGCAAAGGCGCAGTGCCCCGGAGCGGCTCAGGTGCCGGTGCGGGGGAACCGATCGCCCACGCGCAATGGTGTCGTACACCAGGAGGCCCGAACCGACGTACGGGCGCTCCCACAACCGATGCTTGAGGGGATAGAGGAACGGGACCGGCTTCACCAGGTGCGGAGCGATCCGGGTGAGCATCAACTCCCGCTCCCTGAGTGCTTCGGCGACCAGGCCGAAGTTCATCTGCTCCAGGTAGCGCAGTCCGCCGTGAAAGAGCTTGCTCGACCGGCTCGAGGTGCCACTGGCGAAGTCTCTGGCCTCGACCAGAGCCGTGTCCAGGCCGCGGGTCACGGCATCGAGGGCCGCGCCGGCGCCGGTGACGCCGCCTCCGATCACGAGGACGTCGAAGGCTCCTGAACCAAAACGCGACCAGGTGGCTGCCCGCTGCTCCAGACCAAGTTCTGGAAGAACTCCTCACAACCCGCGCTCCTGCCATAGGTAAAGGAAGGTTGTCGATCGGTTTGTCGCCTTTGCCAGCGAATGATCAATCTACTAGAGAGGATCGACCCGTCGCGGTCGGGTGAAACGCAGGGGCAGGCCCATGTTGTGCAGCCGACCGCTGGTTCCAACACCTGCTGAAGAACACCAAGGGCCACGCGGGCGGCTAACTCATGATTGTGTTCGGAACGGGTTCGCAGTATTCGCCGGTTTATGTCGCCGTCAAGCGCGGGGCCACCTCAATCCGGCGATCACCGTGGGAATTCTGCCGAGTGGATCTGCCGAGTACGGTCCGGACATCCCGGTCACATTCACCAATGCGATCGGGTATTTCATCGGCGAGTTCGTAGCCGGGTTCCTGCGATCAACGGGAAAGCCGGAAACGACTGGCGTACTCGTGGGTGCCGGTGGTCGGTCCCCTGCTCGGCGCGGCGCTGGCCGCCCTGCTGGCAAGGGTGTGGTCGTGACGTGTCGCGTGTTCACGCCGATGCGGGCTCCGTACGCTACCCAGACCGTGTTTGGCCCCACCCAGTCTGGCCCCACCCAGTCTGGCCCCGCCACCATCGTCATCCGTCGAGGGAGTTGACATGACCGCGTACGTCGCCGCCATCGACCAGGGAACGACCAGCACCCGGTGCATGGTGTTCGATCACGGCGGTCGGGTAGTGAGCGTGCACCAGCTCGAGCACGAGCAGATCTTTCCCCGCGCCGGATGGGTCGAGCATGACGCCGTCGAGATCTGGAACAACACCCAGGCGGTCACCGCGGGCGCCCTGGCCCGCGCAGGCCTCACGCCCGCCGATATCGTCGCGGTCGGAATCACCAACCAGCGCGAGACGGCACTGGTGTGGGAACGCGCTTCCGGCCGGCCCGTCCACCATGCGATCGTCTGGCAGGACACCAGGACCGACCGGATATGCGAACGCCTCGCGGCCCTCGGTGGCGGAGCCGATCGCTACAAGGACCGGGTCGGGCTCCCGCTAGCGACGTACTTCTCCGGCCCGAAGGTCAGCTGGATCCTCGACCACGTAGAAGGTGCCCGGGCGAGCGCCGAGCGCGGTGAGCTGCTGTTCGGGACGATGGACACCTGGCTGCTGTGGAACATGACCGGCGGCCCGGACGGCGGGCTGCACATCACCGACGTCACGAACGCGTCGCGCACCATGCTGATGGACCTCGCGACGTTGGAGTGGGACCCCGGCATCGCCGCCGAGATGGGCATTCCGCTGTCGATGCTGCCGCAGATCCGTCCCTCGTCGCAGGTGTACGCGGAGAGCCGCAACGACAACCCCCTTGCGGGCGTACCGATCGCCGGCGACCTGGGCGACCAGCAGGCGGCGACCTTCGGACAGGTGTGCTTCGACGTCGGTACGGCCAAGAACACGTATGGCACCGGCAACTTCCTGCTCCTCAACACCGGGACCGAACGGGTGCGCAGCGAGAACGGACTGCTCACCACGGCGTGCTACCAGATCGGCGACAGCCCGTGCGTGTATGCGCTGGAGGGGTCGATCGCGATCACCGGCGCCCTCGTGCAGTGGTTGCGGGACAACCTCGGTCTGATCAGAAACGCAGCGGACATCGAGACACTCGCACGTACTGTCGACGACAACGGCGGCGCCTACTTCGTGCCCGCATTCTCCGGGCTCTTCGCGCCGTACTGGCGTTCGGACGCCCGTGGCGTCCTCGTCGGGCTGACCCGCTACGTCGACAAGGGACACATCGCGCGGGCCACGCTCGAGGCGACCGCGTACCAGACCCGCGAGGTCGTCGACGCGATGAACGCCGACTCCGGTGTGCGGCTCAGCGAGCTCAAGGTCGACGGCGGCATGGTCGGCAACGAGTTGCTGATGCAGTTCCAGGCCGACATTCTCGACGTCGCGGTGATCAGGCCGCAGGTGGCCGAGACCACGGCGCTGGGTGCCGCATACGCCGCGGGTCTGGCCGTCGGCTACTGGGCCAACCAGGACGACCTCCGCGCCAACTGGCAGGAGGACAAGCGCTGGACGCCCGCCATGGACGCAACCAAGCGAGACCGCGACTACGCGAGCTGGAAGAAGGCGGTCACCCGGACATTCGACTGGGTGGAACCGGGCGGCTGACGCTGCTCGCTGATCGGGTGGCTGACCAGGTGGCTGACCAGGTGGCCGACCAGGTGGCTGACCGGGGTGGTTGCCCGCCTGGCGTGTATCCTGCGCGGCCTACCAGTGGCCGCGGTGAACCACGTCGTCCATCCCGCGGCGACCCCGCCGCAGCGAGGGCGATCTGCGGTCGGGTGCCCGGTGTCCGACGGCGACGACCCCGATCGGATGATGGTCGCCCGGGACACCGAACTCCTTGCGGAAGGCGTCGATCTGCTCCGGCGGGATGCCGAAGAAGCACGCTCCGAGACCTTCGTCGGTGGCCGTCAGCAGCATGAGGAGGGCAGCCATGCCGGTGTCGATGTGCCAGTACGGGACCGGCCAGCGTGCCTCGTCGCGGTCGGTCCAGCCCTTGTCCGGATCGGCGTACCGGTCGAGGTAGATCCGCTTGCACGACAGGGCCACTACCAGGACCGGCGCCCGCCGCAGGCCGCGCGACCACGAGTCCGTCCCGTCGCCGTCCGGCGTCGTCGCCGACCAGAACCTCGCGACATCGTGTGGCTGGCTGAGCACCAGGAAGGCCCACCCCTGGCTGAACCCGGCCGACGGCGCGTGCACGGCATTGTCGAGAATGCGTTCAACCACGTCGGCGTCCACCGGACGGGAGTCGAAGTTGCGGACCATGCGTCGACGGCGTACGACCTCCTGGAAGTCCATGCCGGCCAACCTATCCAGCCACTGGGCAGCGACCCGCGACCTGCCGGCGGCCAGCCATGCCTGAGGGCAACACCGTCTGGCTCACTGCCCGTCGCCTGCACGCCGCGCTGGCCGGCCGACCGTTGCTGCGTGCCGACCTGCGGGTGCCGCAGCACGCCACCGCCGACCTCAGCGGCCGGGACGTGCTCGATGTCGCCTCCCGCGGCAAGCACATCCTGATGCATGTGGACGGCGAGCTCACCTTGCACACCCATCTCGGCATGGACGGCTCGTGGCGAATCGCACCGGCTGACAGCCGATGGCCGGGTCCGCTCGAGCCCGTTCGGGTGGTGCTCGCCAACGACTCCGTGATCGCGGTCGGGCGCCGCCTGGCCCGAGTCGACCTCGTGCCGACCGGAGCCGAGGCCACGCTGGTCGGCCACCTCGGGCCGGACCTGCTCGGGCCGGAGTGGGATCCCGACGAGGCCGTACGCCGTCTTTCCGGTCAGCCCGACCGCACCATCGGTGAGGCCCTCCTCGATCAGTCGAACCTCGCCGGCATCGGCAGTCTCTACCGATCGGAGTTGCTCTACCTACGGGGCGTCCATCCGCGGACCCCGGTTCGGGCGGCAGGAGACCTCGGCCGGACCGTACGCCTCGCCCACCAACTGCTCAGGGCCAACCGCGCTCACCCCGAACAGGCGACGACCGGCAACCTCCGCAAGGGCCAGCAGCACTGGGTCTACCAGCGCGAGCATCAGCCGTGCCGACGCTGTGGGACCCCGATACGACGCGGTGAGCTGGGTCCGCCTGGCCAGGAACGGATCGTGTTCTGGTGTCCGTCCTGCCAGCCCGCGCCCTGACCGGCTCGCCGTGCTACCGGGCTCGCCCGACTCGCACAGCTAGCCACACCTCGCGGTGCCGGTTACCCGGGCGCTGTCGCCGCTGATCCGTACGCCGACCGTGGCGGCGTTGTCGTCCTCGTACAGTTCTTCGAGCAGGTCGAGCGGGTCCGCCGTAGTGCGCAGGCAGTAGGTGCCGTCGGCAAGGGCCGCCGGGAGCGGCAGGGCCTGGCCTGGCAGCGACGACCTGTAGACGTCGGCCCATCCGGCGGAGATGGCCTGGATCGAGTCGCGCCGGCACGCACCGTACCGCCGACGCACGCCGGCCCACTCCGCGCCCGGAATCCGGCGACTGTCCCGGAGGCAGAAGCTGACCTTGTCCTTCGTGACGAGCGGGACCGAGTCCGTCTGTCGGGTCAGTGCGTACCGCGCCATCGCGTCGAAGTGCCAGTGCCGGTGGGTCGGGTGGTACAGCATGCATCCGGCGGCGCGTCGCGAACGGCGCCGGTCGGTCCGCTCGGCATAGGAGCCGTCGCCGTCGGTGTCGACCGCGATCGCCTGGGCTACGTGGTGCTGCCCGCGTGGGCATCCCGGGCTGCCGCTGGGCCTGACGATGAGCGGTCCCTCGCCGACATTGGCGAGGACACCTGCGAAGCGAAGCTCCCGGCCGCGCCCGGTGACGCGGAGGTGGACGTTCTCCGCCGGATGGCTCGCGAGGTTCGGCAGCAGGAGCGGCAGCGGCGGCCGGGTTGTCGTGGGGGTTCCCGAGGTCGACGGCGTAGCGGCGTCCCGGACCGGACCGACCTGCTCCTGACGCGGACCGGCCGCCCGGTCGGTCCCGCCATCCGTGGATTGGCAGCCGAGGGCACCGGCGAGCAGAGCGCTCACTGCACAGATCAGTCCGGGTCTGGCGAGTGGCCGTCGCAGCCTCACCTCCGTTGAACGGTCTCCGGACCTGATTCGTTCACTCGTGCCGTACGTCCCGTTCCGCGTCGACGGGACGTGAGATCCGGAGGGCGTCCCGCAGGAACGCCGCCTGGAGCAGCAGCAGGTTCCCCAGCACCGCCTCCTGGGAGCTCACCATGTGCGTGATGCCCGACAGTGGCAGCACCGTGTGCGGTCGACCGGCGGCGAGCAGTGCTGCCGACAAGCGAAGCGTGTGCGCGACGGCAACGTTGTCGTCGGCGAGCCCATGGATGAGCATGAGCGGGCGGCACAGGTTGGGCGCGTCGGCGAGGAGCGAGGCCTGGTCGTACACGTCTGGGTACTCGGCCGGATGTCCGAGGTAACGCTCCTGCCAGTGCGTGTCGTACAAGCGCTGATCGGTGACGGGGGCGCCGGCGATCGCGGCGTGGAAGACGTCCGGCCGGCGGAGCACCGCAAGTGCGGCCAGTAAGCCGCCGTACGACCATCCCCGGATCGCCACCCGGCTGAGGTCGAGGTCGGGGTAGCGGTCAGCGGCCGCCTGGAGCGCGACAACCTGGTCCTCCAGGGCGAGGTCGGCCTTGTGTTGGTAGACGGTGTGCTCCCAGTCCGGTCCGCGGCCCGGTGTTCCCCTCCCGTCCGCGACCACGACGGCGAAGCCCTGGTCTGCGAACCACTGCGAGACCAGGTACACCGGCCGGGCATCCACGACGACCTGGGCCGCCGGCCCGCCGTAAGGATCGAGGAGCACCGGCAGCGGACCGTCGCCGTTGCGGTGTCCCGACGGCAGCAACACGGCCGTCCGAAGCCGATCGGGTCCGGCGCCGAAGAGCTCGAATGCCGGCGTCACGGTCGGTGTCTCGGCACGGCTCTCGATCTGGCCCACGACCTGACCGTCGCGATGGACGGTGACGGTCGTTCCGTGTCGGTGCGGGCTCATCGCGGCCACGACCGTCGTGCCGCCGCCGAACGTGCCGTCGTGAACGCCGGGACCGTCGGTCACCCGGACGTGCCCGGCCTGCGCCGACCAGGTCCACAGGTGGGTCTGCGTGGGTTCCTCAGACGCCTGGAACAGCACCGTGTCGCCGTCGATCGCGAGCACCCCGCGCACCTGAAGGCCGGACGGGGTAACCGGTTCGTCTTCGATGACCAGGTGTCGGGTCGAGGTCTCGCCGGTGCCGAGATCGGTGGTCCACACCAGGGCGCCACCACCGAGGTGTGCGGGCACACCGGGAACGATCGGCACCCATGCGTCATGCCGCTCCTCCTGCCGCTGCCGGGTCACTCCCGTGGCCGGGTCGATGGCGAGGACGAGCAGCCTGGTCTGGGCACGGTTCTGTACCGCGACGACGAGACCGGCCGGGTCCCACGTCACCGCGGTGACGTACTCGAACTCTCCCCGGTCCCAGGTCACCTCCACCGGACCAATTGGCCGATGGTCGTCCCGGCCGCGGTCGACGACCCCACCCGCGTCGACGACCCACAGGCTCACGTCGGCGTTCGGTGTCCCTGCAAACGGATACCGGACCGCCGTGGGGGCGAGCTCGGGCCGGGCCGGATCGGCGAGATACCACGTCCGGACCGGCCGGTTGTCGACCCGGGCCACGACCAACCGGTCGCCGCTGGGCGCCCACCAGTACCCACGAAACCGTCCCATCGACTCGGCTGCGACGTGTTCGGGAAGGCCGAACATGATGTCGTCGCCCTCGGGTCCGGCCACCGGCTTGTCGTCGCTCCCGTCGATGCCGACGACCCGCAGGGCACCGCATGCCACGTATGCGACGCGGGCGCCGTCGGGGCTCGGTCTCGGATCGATGACCGGGCCGGTAGCCGGGACCTCGCGCGGGGGTCCCCCGCCGTCGCAGAGGTCGACGACGAAGAGCCGCCCGCCCTGAGCGAACGCGGCGACCTGTACTCCTCGGTCGGTCGCGTAGGACGTCACACCGCCGGCCGACTCCCGCATCCGCTCCCGCCGCGCCTTCTCCTCAGCGCTCTGGTTGGCGACGTCTGCTCGAGCCAGCGAGGTCGGGTCGACGACCAGGCGCTCGCAGCCCGCGTCGACGTCGTACGACCACAGGCAGGTGCTGCTGGCAGTCCCCGACCTGGTACGGCAGAAGATCACCCGGCGGCCGTCGGGACTCACAGTGAAGGCACGCGGAACGCCGAGCGCGAACCGCCGGGTCCGGGCGTACTGCCGTGGGAAGGACATCTCGGCTCCACTCGTTCTCGGTGGTCATCGGGCGCTCGGCCGGCTACGCCACCGGGATCTGGTCAGGTCATTCGGCACTCGAGTCCCCGGGCGGCTGCGGCCAGCGGCAACGAGCGACAAGTTCCTGGCCGTCGTCCTCGGTCTCACCCGCCGGGCTGTAGTGGCACAGGCAGAGGTAGTAGGTCGGTGCCGCGACGAACTCCTGCTGCTCGGGTGTGACCTCCAGCTTCGCCACGTCCCGCCAGTTGTCGCCGTCGACCGGCTCCAGTGTCAGCACCCGACCGAGCCTTGCAGACCAGGTAGCGGCAGGCGGGTCATGAGACGTCCACGCCGGTGCCCAACCAGGATCGGTGGCCTGTCGGCGTCGGACGTCGACTCAAGGCGTCAGACATGGCGTCCACCCTAGACACCGGTGATCAGTTGGCCACCGACGAGCGGTGCACGCCGGCTGGCGGTAGACGTGAGTGAGCAGAGGATGTGAGTGAGCAGAGGACGCGAATAAGCAGAGGACGCGAAGGCGAGGTGCGGGCGAGCGCCGACGTCAGGCGGCGACGACGACCTCGCGACGGCGGTTCTCCGCCCCGGCTGGCGCCGAGTCGCCCAGGCCGGACTCGACCCGGTCGTCGTCGGCGGCAGGACTGCCCACGCGAACGGACTCCACCAGAGCCGGTTCCAGGTGTCCGGTGTCGAGGTGGCTCGAGTCCAGGTGAGTGGTCTCCAGCCGGGCGGTGCGAGCGGTGTCCAGCCGAGCCTTGCCGAGCTGCATCGACTCGATCCGGGACCTGTCGATGCGCCTTGTCCCGATATGGCGTGAGTCGACGCCGGCGCGATCGATGCGATGCGAGTGCACCTTCGTGAGCCTCGGCTGGCGCACCGGGGGCGCGATCACGCCCTCGAGCTTGTCGATCTCGTCGCTGACCTCACGCAACACGTCGGACAACGGGACTTCGAGCGCCGAACAGATGGCGGCCAGCAGCTCGCTCGACGCCTCTTTCTGTCCCCGCTCGACCTCCGAGATGTATCCCAGGCTCACCCGGGCGTCGAGAGAGACCTCACGGAGAGTGAGTCCTTGCCGCAGACGCTGCCGGCGAAGAACGCCACCCAGCAGGTGACGAACCAGGACCATCGGTTGCTCCCCTCGTCGCTCTCCACATCCACCACCCGGGCGTCCATACCAGGACATCCGTTCGGACCTCTTGCGAGCTGCCGATATGACACACGGCCATCCGGGCGCTCCAAGCTGCACCCACCGTACCCGCCACAGCGCTACCGTGCCGACACGGCACCCGGACCGGTGTGCCGGCGTACGCTCACCGCGTAAATCACTGGCGAGTACCGGCGTCCTCGACTACGTCGCACAGCAACTCCAGCGCCGCGCGCACGGCCTGCTGCCGGATCGCGTCCCGGTCGCCCGTGAGCTGCTGACGGCGTACGACCGGACCGCCCGGTGCGGGTCCGACACAGGCCAGGTCGACCGTGCCGACCGGCTGGTCCCCGTGTGGCTCCGGGCCGGCGACACCGGTGGTCGCAAGTCCGTAGGTGCCGCCGAGCCGATCCCGGGCGCCGAGCGCCATCGCCGCGGCCGTGTCCGGATGCACCGGGCCGTTGCGGGCGAGCAGATCGTCCGGCACTCCGAGCAAGCTGGCCTTGAGCTCGACTGCGTACGCGACGACACCGCCGCGATAGGTGGCCGACGAACCGGGCTGTACGGTGAGCGCTCCGCCGAGGAGCCCGCCGGTCAGCGACTCGGCGGTGGCCACGGTCTCACCGCGGCTTCGGAGCTGCTGGTGGCAGTGCGCGGCAAGCTCGGCGGTGGAAAGCTGGCGCGCGTGCGCCCGCTCCTTCACCCACCTGCTCCACGGGTACGAAGGCGGATGGCGCGTACGACGTAGTCGGCGCCGGTGACCACCGTGAGGACGACAGCGGCGCCCATCACGACCATGGCGACCAGGTGCAGCACGCCTCCCAGCGGCAGGATGTACATCGCGATCGCCACGGTCTGCAGCAGCGTCTTGGCCTTGCCGCCGCGACTCGCGGCGATGACGCCGTAGCGGATCACCCAGAACCGGAGCAGGGTGATCCCGAGCTCGCGGACCAGGATGACGACAGCCACCCACCAGGCCAGCTCGCCCAATACGCACAGGCCGATCAGTGCGGTGCCGACCAGGGCCTTGTCGGCGATGGGATCGGCGACCTTGCCAAAGTCGGTCACGAGTCCACGCCGACGGGCCAACTCGCCGTCGGCCTTGTCGGTGAGCGCGGCGGCTACGAAGACCCCGAACGCGGCCAGTCGCAGCGTGGTGTCCTCACCGTGCTCCTCCAGCAGCAACCAGGCGAAGACCGGCACGAGTACCAGCCGCAGGCCGGTCATGGCGTTCGCGGCGTTCCAGACACTCGGCGTCTGCTCGGCTGCCTGCTTCACCGGAGTGCCTCCTGGTCGACGCGATCCGGCCGGGCAACGAGGTCGGCGCCGTCGGTGCCGACCACTCGGGCGAGGACCATCTCACCGACCCGCAGGGAGCCCGGTGACGTCAGGCGGGTCGACCCGTCGACCTCGGGGCCCTGATGGGCGGCGCGGCCCTCGACCTCGCCACCGTCGACGTTCTCCACGGTCTCGACGAGAACCTCGACCGGTTCACCGATCCGGTCCTCGGCCCGTTGTGCGCCGAGTTCCTCGACCAGTGCGGTCAGGCGCTGGACGCGGGCGGAAATCTCGTCGGCGTCGACCTTGCCGTCGAACGTCGCCGCCTCGGTGTTGTCCTCGTCGGAGTAGCCGAAGACTCCCACCACGTCGAGGCGGGCTGCCTCGAGGAACGCGCACAACGTGTCAACGTCGTCCTCGGTCTCGCCGGGGAAGCCGACGATCACGTTGCTGCGGACGCCGGCGTACGGACTCCCGGCGCGGATCTGGTCGACCAGCGCGAGGAACCGGTCGCTGTCGCCGAAGCGTCGCATCCGGCGCAGGACGGTCGGGCTGGCGTGCTGGAACGAGAGGTCGAAGTACGGAGCGACCCCGGGCGTACCCGTCATGGCATCGATCAGCCCGGGGCGCATCTCCGCGGGCTGGAGGTAGGACACCCGTACCCGGTCGATCCCGTCGACGGCGGCAAGGGCAGGCAGGACGTCCTTCTCGAGCAGCCGGAGATCGCCCAGGTCCTTGCCGTAGGACGTGGAGTTCTCACTGACCAGGAACAGCTCGCGGACTCCCTGGCCGGCGAGCCAGCGGGCTTCGGCGAGAATCTCGTCGGGTGGGCGGGAGAGGAATGCGCCCCGGAACCTCGGAATGGCGCAGAACGTACACCGGCGATCACAGCCGGACGCCAACTTCAGCGGCGCCACCGGGCCGGTGCCCAGCCGACGCCGGTGGACCCGGGGCCCGGACGCGGGAGCGACGCCCTCAGGGAGATCGGGAACGCTGCGGGCGTGGCCCGGGACGACGGTGGCGTGCGCTGCTTGGCCGCGCGCGACCGGCGTGAGCGGGAGCAGCGTCCGACGGTCGCGCGGGGTGTGCGGCTGGTGAGGACTTCCGGCCAGCAGGCCGCGTACCCGGTCTGCGATGTCGGGATAGTCGTCGAAGCTCAGGACCGCGTCGGCCTCGGGAAGGGCGTCAGCGAGCTCCTTGCCGTATCTCTCGGCGAGGCAACCGACCGCGATGACAGCCCGGGGCTGCTCGTCGTCCTTGAGGTCGGCGGCCGCGAGGAGCTGGTCGACCGAGTCCTTCTTGGCGGCCTCGACGAAACCACACGTGTTCACGAGGACCGCATCGGCGGCAGCCGCGTCGTCCACCAGCGCGAACCCACCCTGGGCCAGCCGACCGGCCAACTCCTCCGAATCGACCTCATTGCGGGCACACCCCAAGGTCACCACGGCGACCGTCGGGGTCACCTTCGTCTGAGGCGCCGTGGTCGTCTCGCTGGACGAGCTCGTGGTCGGGCCCGCCGTGGCTGCGGCACGGGTAGGAGTCATTGCCGCCCATCTTTGCGCACGACAGGGCACGCGGCTAATCGCAGCGCGCGACGGGCGGAGCCATTGCCCATCGAGACTCGGCATGGATACTGTTTATCGATACCATCGACTTTCGATATAGGAGGCGGCGGAGATGTCCGTGAGACAGCCCGATTCCTGGACAAGGTCCCGCGAGACGGCCGACCGGCGGCTGGGATCGTCTGATGCCGGCCGATGACGACCGGCGCCACCGGATCGAGTGCCACCTCGACAGACTCCTGGCGGAGCAGGGCATGACGCTGACCGAGCTCGCCCAGCGCGCAGGTGTGACCGTCGTCAACCTGTCGGTGCTCAAGAACAACCGTGCCAAGGCGGTCCGGTTCTCGACGCTGACGGCCGTCTGCGACGCGCTCGGGTGCCAGCCCGGCGACCTGCTCAGCCTCGGGCGACGGACCCTCTGACCGGCTTGTCCACACTCTCCAGCAGTCCGCGGATGTAGCCGAGTGCGAACAACCGGCCGTACAACGAGTAGCCGGGGTGGGCGTTGCTGTCACCTTCGACCGTGGGTACGTGATCGGGACGCATCGGGCCGTCGAAGCCGACCTCGTGATAGGTACGCAGGCATTCGAGCAGGTCGGTCGGACCGTCGTCGTGCCAGGTCTCGACGAAGTTCTCGACCGTGCCCCGGACATCGCGGAAGTGGACGAAGAAGATCTTCTGCTGCTGCCCGAACTGCCGGATGACCGCCGGGATGTCGGCCGTCATCAACCTGAAGTTGCCCTGGCAGAGCGTGATGCCGTTGACCGGGCTCGGCACCAGGTCGAGCAGGCGCTGGTAGTTGTCGACGCTCCGCATGATCCGCCCGACGCCGCGCACCGGCGAGATCGGCGGGTCGTCCGGGTGCATGGCGAGCTTGACGTTGGCGCGCTCGGCCACGGGGACGACCCTGCGTAGGAAGTACTCGAGGTTGGTCCAGAGCTCGTCCTCGGTGAGCGGGCCCAGGTCGCTCGGCGGGGCCTGCTGAATCAGGGCATGGTCGTAGCCGCTGACGAGCGAGCCGCCCCGCGACGGGACGGCGGTGTTCGTGCGCAGCCAGTTGAAGTCACTCATCCACTCGTAGCACCAGATGGGAATGCCGAGCCGGCCCATGTTCTCGAGCAGCGTGCAGACCGTGTCGATTTCGGCGTCCCGTCCGGGCAGGCCGCGCTTGGCGTTGTTCAGTGGCGGGCGGGCCTCGATCACGGCCAGTCGGAGTCCCGCACTCTCGTACCGCTGCTTCATCGACAGCAGCGGGAGGTAGTCCCACGGCGCATCCGTCCCTCGCCGATCAGGCCCGTCGGTCAACGGCAGGCCGCCGACCGCCCACTCCACACCGGCCTGCACGACGAGCTTGCGCAGGGCCGAGGAGTCCGGACCAGCTGGCACCATCTCGGCAAGCTTCATGACCATCTCCTTCACCAGACGGCTTTCCTGCACCGGCGCCTCCGCCTGAGTTACCGGTGCGCGATGACGTCACTAGGCGGAGTCGTGTGTCCAGCCGAGCAGCTTGGTTGCCTTGCTGCAGTCGTAGAACCCGGCGCTCCCGGTCAGCGGGTGGCGAACCGGTACATCGGGATGGAAGCGCGCGTGCAGTTCGGCCGAGCTGACGGTGGCGAGCGTCGTGGGCGCGACGACGAAGAACGCCTCGTGCCCGGTGAAGGTGGCGCTCAGTCCGAGCAGACAGGAACGAACCGCGGCGTCGCGCGAGGTCCAGCCCCACATGTGCTTGGCGTGGGTTTGCAGAGCCTGCTCGTCGCCGACTCCCCAACTCGGCGGTTGCGGGGTTATCCAGTGGAACCGAAGGCTGGAGACGGTCATGTCCTCGTGCAGTCGACATACCGCGTCGGCCTGCTGCTCGCCGAGCCACTTCGACAGGCTGTAGGCGTCCTCGGCGTACGTCGGATGGTCCTCGTCCAACGGGAGGTAGTCGTACCTCGGCTTCCTGCTGTAGTGCCCGCCGATCGCGTTGATGCTGGACGCGGTCACGACCCTTCGGATGCCGGCCTCCGCCGCGGCCAGCAGGGCGTGGTAGTTGCCGAGCACGTTGTTTGCGTGGACGGTCTGTGCCGGCGCCTGGTGGGGCGACGGCATGGCGGCGAGGTGGACGAGTGCGTCACATCCGGTCAGACTCGCCGCGAAGGCGTCGTAATCGGTGACGTCGAGTGCGGCAGTCGGATGCTGGGCAGGCCCATGCGCGGTGTCGCCGGTGGCGCGGTCGAGTGAGACCACGTCGTTGCCGGCAGCCAGCGCAGCGGCCACCACCGCACGGCCGAGCCTTCCGTTGCCACCGGTGACAGCGATCCGCACTCGCACTCCTCGATGTCGACACCGTGGTCGCTGGTAGCGACGGCGGTCGGGACGGTGGAACCGCGCCCGAGTGACACGTAAGGCCGTACCGGACTCTACCTGCCTCGTGAGCTCGCGCCCTGTTTCGAAGGGTCGGGCGGAACCTCACCGCCCACCTCGTCGCTACCTCGGGCACTCCCCCCGCTGTCGCCCCTGGCTCTCGCCAGCAGCTGCGACCAACCGTCATCCGGCCCGGCATGGGCGGCCTCCCGGGTGAGCTGGTGGAGCCGGGTGAACGCCGCGACTCCGCCGACCAGAAGCGGCACCACCCCGGCAAGGAGCGCGAAGCCCAGCCGTTGCTCCCGGAGCCGGTCGCAGTCGCCGGCCAGCCAGTCGTCAGCCTCCCGGCCCTCGTCGCGGCGGGGGTCGTCCTCGGTGGGGCCGCCGGACTCATCGTCGTAGGAGCGGACCTTGTTGTACTTCCTCGCAGCCTCCGCGCGATCGTCCGGATGGTCCGAGGGCGGTCCGGCGAGCACGGAGGCACACACGACCTCACGCTTGTCGTACATCGACCCGCGCAGCTCGACCACCGACCCGTGCAGCTCGACGAAGGTGCCTGAGTCGTTCGAGGGTTCGCCGCCGGCCTCGGCGAGGAAGTCGTACGCGGTGAACGAGGGCGAGGTGCCGAGCAGCCAACCGATGGCGGCCACACCCGCAACGGCGACACCGGCGCCGATCCGAAGAGTCCAGGACACGGCCAGAGACTGTACTGGCCCCGTCACGACGCGCCACGCGGCGACCGTCAGTCGCCGGCCGAGTCTCCGCGCAGGGTGACGAGGAACTCCTCCATGTCATCAGGCTTGACGAGGACATCGCGCGCCTTCGAGCCCTCGCTGGGTCCGACGACGCCCCGGCTCTCCAGGATGTCCATCAGCCGACCCGCCTTGGCGAACCCGACCCGAAGCTTGCGCTGCAGCATCGACGTCGAGCCGAACTGCGTCGACACGATCAACTCGGCCGCCTGCACTACCAGGTCGAGGTCGTCACCGATGTCGTCGTCGAGTTCCTTCTTGGCGCCAGGTGCCACCGTCACGTCGTCGCGGTAGATCGGCTTGAGCTGGGTCTTGCAGTGGTCGACGACCTTGCGGATCTCCTTCTCGGTCACCCATGCGCCCTGGATCCGGATCGCCTTGTTCGCGCCCATCGGCAGGAACAGGCCGTCGCCCTGGCCGACCAGCTTCTCGGCTCCGGGCTGGTCGAGGATGACCCGGCTGTCGGCCATGCTGGACGTCGCGACCGCCAACCGGGACGGCACGTTGGCCTTGATGAGCCCGGTCACGACATCGACCGACGGCCGCTGGGTGGCGAGCACCAGGTGGATGCCGGCGGCCCGGGCGAGCTGGGTGATGCGTACGACGGAGTCCTCGACGTCGCGCGGCGAAACCATCATCAGGTCGGCGAGCTCGTCGACGATGACGAGGAGATAGGGGTACGGCGCGAGGACCCGCTCGCTTCCCGGCGGCGGGGTCGCCTTGCCCGTGCGTACGGCCTTGTTGAAGTCGTCGATGTGCCGGTAGCCGAACGCGGCCAGGTCGTCGTAGCGGCGGTCCATCTCCGACACGACCCACTGCAGCGCCTCGGCGGCCTTCTTGGGGTTGGTGATGATCGGCGTGATGAGATGCGGGATCCCGTCGTACGCCGTCAACTCCACCCGCTTCGGGTCGACCAGGATCAACCGCACCTCGTCCGGCGTCGACCGCATGAGGATCGAGCTGATCATCGAGTTGATGTAGGTCGACTTGCCGGAGCCGGTCGCTCCCGCCAGCAACAGGTGCGGCATCTTCGCGAGATTCGCGACTACGAAGCCCCCCTCGACGTCCTTGCCGAGCGCGACCACCATCGGGTGGTGGTCACCGCGTGCGACTCCCGAGCGGAGTACGTCGCCGAGGCTGACGATCTCCTTGTCGGTGTTGGGGATCTCGACACCGATCGCGGACTTGCCGGGGATCGGGGAAAGGATCCGCACCTCGGCACTCGCCACGGCGAGGGAGATGTTCTTGGCGAGGCCGGTGACCCGCTCGACCTTGACGGCAGGACCGAGCTCAACCTCGTAGCGAGTGACCGTCGGCCCCCGGGTGTAGCCGGTCACCTGCGCGTCGATCTCGAACTGTTCCAGCACCTCGGTGAGCCGGTCGACCACCTTGTCCGAGGCCTTCGACCTCGCCTTGTGCGGCGACCCGGGCGCGAGGACGTCACCGGCGGGGAGCACGTAGGTCACGTCGCCGGACAGGGCCAGCTGCTCGACCCGCTGCGGCAGCGGGGTATGCGGCGGCGGCTCCGCGCCCTTTGCCTCGGTCGTGGACGCGTCCTCGGCCCTGGACTCGACCGACGTGTCTGGCTCTTCGGCCGGAGCCTTCCGGCCGCGCTTGGCGATCTCGCGGCCCTCCAGCACCGGGCTGTCGTACGGCCGGTCGCCACTGGCGCCCTCGCCGTCATCCTGCGCGCCCTTCGACATGACGCCGATCCGGCGCCGCCGGGAACGGCGCAGCGGCTGGGTCTGCTTGGCATCCTCGTCGACCGAGGTCGAGTCGGCCTCCTCAGCCGCGTCGGGACCCGGCCGGCCGCGCACCTTGGCCCAGAGCTCGCGCGCCTTTTCGGGCAGCGCGTGGACCGGCGTACCGCCGAGCACGAGAACGCCGAAGAAAACGAGCAGGATCAGCAACGGCACCGCGACGTACCGGGTGAGCAGATCGGACAGGATCGAGGACATGGCGTAGCCGATCGCCCCGCCAGCGCCCTCCAAGTCGCCGATCCCGTTTTGTGGGCGGGGGATGCCGTGCTGGATGTGGACCAGGCCGAGCACACCTGCCAGGATCGCCACCCAGCCGATGAACTGCCGGCCACCTGGACCGTTGCGGTCGGGATGTCGCAGCGTCCGCCAGGAGACGAGCACCAGCAGGATCGGGATGGCCCACGCAAGGGAGCCAACGCTGCCGGACACACCTGCCCGGATGGCACCGCCGACGTCACCCGGCATGTCCCACCACACGGCCGCGGCGACCACGATGGCCATGCCGACGAACAGCAGGCCCACACCGTCGCGGCGCAACTCGGGGTCGAGCTCGCTGGCACTGGAACCGATCCGCCGGACGATGGCACCCACGACGTGGGCGATGCCGAGCCAGATGCTCGCCACCATCCGCGCCAGTGTCATCAGCACCCGGCCCAGTAGTCCGCCACGTGGTGGCCGCCGTGCCGGAGCCTTCCGCCCAGTGCCGCGACTGCCCCGTCCCCTGGAGCTGGACGCGCGCGACCTCGGGCTCGCCGAACGAGCCTGGGCCCGGCGCGCGGTCTGCGGGGATCGGGACGGTGGCATAGTCAGCCAGCGTACGGGATTTCCGCCCTGCGCTCGGGCTTTACACGCCGCCCGGAGCCCGGTCCTCGACCTACGGTTCGGTCGGCGTGTCGCCCCGCCGCACGAGCGCCAGGGCACGGCCGTAGAGCCCGATCGCCGGTATGGCCAGCAGGCCCGTCGCCACCAGTGCCAGCCGGATCGTCATGCGTTCGCCGACGAGTCCGACCGGCGGACCGCCGAGGATCTGGCCGGCGGCGTCGACCTGCCCGGCCATCGAGAACACGGTCGCGCGGGTCCGCTGCTCCGAGTGCGCGACCATCCAGGTCGCCCACAGCGGATGGACCAC
Source organism: uncultured Actinomycetota bacterium (assembly GCA_963720325.1). Taxonomy (GTDB): domain Bacteria; phylum Actinomycetota; class Actinomycetes; order Propionibacteriales; family Actinopolymorphaceae; genus Thermasporomyces. The sequence continues at coordinate 1,473,906 of CAVRFE010000007.1, forward strand.
CGTGCGCAGTACCCCGACCAGGAGGAACGCGGCAAGCGCGAGCCAGAACTCGCCCGCCAGCGCGAAGCCCACCACACCCGCCACGGACCCTGCCTGCGCCAGCAGCAGGAGCCAGCCGACCCGCGCCGGCCGGAGCACGTCGACATACCTGTGGACGACCTGGGTGGCCGCGATGGAAGCGAGCATCGCACCGACACTCATCGCGCCGAACCACACGACCGGTGTCGCGTACGACGGAAAGGTCAGGTCCTGCAGGAAGTGCGCCTGCTGCAGCCGGTCCCAGCCCTCGCTGGCCAGACCGACGAAGAAGGCGGCTGCCAGGAGACAGAGCAGGACCGGGCGTGCCCGCACCGTGCGGGTGCCGGCGACGAACTGGGCTCGCATCGCGGCGAACGAGCCCCGCTCCGGCGGCTGTGACCGCTCGAAGGACCGCTCGGGCATGACGAAGGCGAGCAGGCCGCCCAAGGCCAACCAGACGACGCCGCCGGCGGTCACGGGAAGGCTGAGGCTCACGCCCGCCAGCAACACGGCCGCACCAATGCCCAGGATTCCCGCCGCCTGGCCGACCTGTGCGCCTCGGGTGAACGCGGCCCCGACCCGGCTTTCGCCGATCTCACCGCTGGCCCAGGCCTCCTCCGCCCCGTCGATGCAGGTGGCACCGATCCCCCAGATGACGTTGCCGAGGAGGATCGCGGCGAAGTCGGGCACGAGCCCCTGCAGGAGGAACCCGACCCCGTACAGGAGGTACCCGACGACCACGGACAGCCGGCGGCTGTAGAGATCCGCGATCACGCCGGTCGGCACCTGGGCCAGAAAGCACGACACCTCGAGCACGGTGCCGACGAGGACGAGTTGCAGCGGACCCAGACCCACCGTCTGGATCTGGTAGACGAGGCTCAGCGTGAACGCCAGCCCGCCGGCGAACGCGTGGAAACCCCGGATGAGCACATAGACGGGGTAGGGCCGCATCGACGAGCGCTCCGATCACGCGAGAACGGTCAGGACGGGCGGGTGACCCTCCGAACGCACCCGGACCCTAAGGCCCGGCACCGGACCGGCGCGCATGGTTTTCGGCAGCGGGCCCGTCCGCTGCCGCGGTAGCCAGGTAGGTTCCGGCGGACTGGATCTTTGCCCGACCGCCGCACGTTGCCAGTGTGGCCGGGACTGCGACGACATCCCCGCCGCGCACGCCAGTTCAGAGGTACACCAGCGCAGAGGCACGCCAGGTCAGAGGGACGCCGGAACGCAGGTGCACGTGAGCACACGGAGGACGGATGGCGACGACACCGGAAGGGCCGCTGGCTCTGGACGTGGACTTCCTGCAGGACCCGTACACCGTCTACGACCGGCTGCGTGAGGAAGGTCCGGCCCGCCTCGTACAGCTTCCCAACGGCGTGCAGGCCTGGCTCGTGACGAGGTACGCCGACGCGCGTGCGGCGCTGGCCGACGCCCGGTTGCACAAGAGCGTGCGGGAGTTCCAGGAGCAGCTGAGCGCTGGGCCGGCCGACCTGCCCGACGCCAGTCAGCGAGACTCCAGCCCACCAGACGCCGGCCCGCCACAGGCCGGCCCACCAGACACCCGCCCACCCGAAGCCGATCAGGTCGCGGCGTCCCTGTACTCCCACATGCTGAACTCCGACCCACCCGACCACACCCGCCTGCGCCGGCTCGTCAGCAAGGCGTTCACCCCGCGGCGGGTCGAGTCGCTGCGGCCCCGCATCCAGGCAGTCACCGACGACCTTCTCGACACCATGGCCGAGCGCGGGCGCAACGGCGCCGCCGTCGACCTCCTCGACAGTCTCGCGTTCCCGCTGCCGATGACGGTGATCTGCGAACTGCTCGGCGTTCCCGGCGGTGACCGGGATGCGTTCCGCGGCTGGTCGGCGACGATCCTTTCCGACGGCACCGAGGCCGAGGCGGCGACGGCGTCCTACGCCATGGCCGGCTACCTGGCCCAGCTCGTCGCCAGCAAGCGGGCCCAGCCCGGGGACGACCTCCTCACCGGCCTGACCCAGGCGCGCGACGACGACGACAAGCTCGACGAGGACGAGCTGATCTCGATGGCGTTCCTGCTTCTGGTCGCCGGGCACGAGACCACCGTGAACCTCATCGCCAACGGCACCCTCGCCCTGCTGCAGAACCCCGACCAGCTGGACCTGTTGCGCTCCGACCCGACGCTGGTACACGGCGCCGTGGAGGAGTTCCTGCGCTATGACGGTCCGGTCAACCTCGCCACGGTGCGCTACACGACCGGACCCGTCCTGGTGGGTGAGGTGGAGATACCCGGCGGCGAGTTCGTCCTGGTCTCCTTGGCATCGGCCGATCGAGACGGCACCCGTTTCGACCAGCCGGCGCGGCTCGACATCGCCCGCTCCACGACCGGTCACCTCGCTTTCGGGCACGGGATCCACTTCTGCCTGGGCGCCCCGCTCGCCCGTCTGGAGGGCGAGATCGCGTTCACCCGGCTGTTCGCCCGCTTTCCCGCGCTGTCACTGGCCGCACCAGCCGAGCGGTTACGGTGGCGGAACAGCAGCCTGATCCGCGGACTGGAGCGGCTGCCGGTACGCCTTTGCTGAGGCGTCTCCTGACATCCCCGCGTTCGACCAGGACCGAAGGAGCCCTTCCGCCGTGACCTCCCACCCGCCCGATGCCGGTGCGACCGTGCACTCCGCCGCGAGCGGTCCTGCGCCAGAGGCGCGATCCGACGGTACGAGCGATCGCCTCATGGCCCTCCTCGGTGCGGCGCGGGACGCCGGCACGTTCTCCGGTGCGGCCTGGTCGGTGGGAACGGTGGCCGGTCCGACGACCCGAGGGCTGCTCGGCACCCGGTCGTGGGACGGCAACGCAGTCGTCGACGACGACACGTTGTGGGACCTCGCCTCGGTCACCAAACCGATCGCGGGCCTTGCGGTGATGGCACTGGTCGAGGCCGGCCGGCTGGCCCTGACCGACCCGATCCCGGCACACCTGCCCGACTATGCCGGGACCGACAAGGCCGGCGTCACGATCTGGCAGCTGCTGACGCACACGTCGGGCATACCGGGCCAGCAGCCACTGTTCCGGCTGCACCACGACCGCGCCAGCCTGGTCGCCGCACTCCATCGACTTCCGCCACGGCACCAGCCGGGCACCCACGTCGCGTACTCCTCGCCGGGCTTCATGATCCTCGGCCTGATCGCCGAGGAGGCCTCCGGAGAACCACTGGACGCATTGATCGAGCACACCGTGACGGCACCGGCAGGAATGAGCGAGACCCGGTTCAACCCTGCGCCCGACCAGTCCGACCGGGCTGCCGCCACCGAGGACTGTCCGTGGCGGGGCCAGCTGGTCCGCGGAACGGTGCACGACGAGAACGCGCACGTCCTTGGCGGCGTGGCCGCCCATGCCGGCCTCTTCTCGACGATCGGCGACATGGAGAGGTTGGCCCTCGCACTACTCCGCGGCGGACGTGGCGAGGTCGGCGCGATCCTCTCGCCACGGACGTTGGCCGTGATGACCCGGCCTGCCACCGGTCACCTCAACCTGACTCGCTCGCTCGGCTGGCAGGGCATCGACCGCTCGTCGTCGACGCCGGGCGATCTGCTCACGGCGACGGCGTACGGACACACCGGATTCACCGGAACGAGCCTGTGGATCGATCCGGAGCTGGGCTTCTACGCCGTACTACTGACCAACCGGATCCATCCCCGGCGCGGGTCGCTCGCGCTGTCGCGACTGCGGCCGCGCTTTCACAACCTGGCCGTCACCGAGGCGTTGGGGTCACGGCCGGACACGATGCGGTAGCTCCGCCACAACGACGTGAACTGCCATCCGCCGAGACCGAACGTGGCAATGAGCAGGGGAACCAGCACTACCGACGTCTCGGCCAGCCGCAGCAGCGGCTCGGGATACAGCGCGCTCATGGCCAGACTGCACCCGTGGGCGATGAGGAGCGAGCCGGCCCCCAGGCCTGCGAGAGCCGCGACGACCGGCCGCGCGGGCAGACCGACCCTGCCGCTCCACGTGAGCATCCCTGCGGCGAGGAGGGCGCCCACCCCGCCCGCCAGCCCAGCCCAGTCGGTCAGCTGCGCGAGTGTCCCCACGATCGCGCGGTCGGACGCCGGGGCCGTGAGGGTGGCCGGCATCCCGTACGTCCACGCCAGCGTCCAGGCCATCACCAGTGCCGGCATCGACACGGCGAGCAGGACCGCGGTTCGCCGGCCCTGCGACGCCACCAGCTCGCACCGATATCCCCGTGCGACCTCGGCGAGCGCGCCCACCTCCTCGACAGCACGGGCCTCCGCCTGGTCCGGTGAGGCGCCGGATCTCCCGTACGCCTCAGCCGCGTCCCGGAGACCGTCTGCGAGCTCGGCCAGCAGCTCGCCACGGACCCGGCGTGGGCCGGGCAGTGACTTGCCGAGGTCGGCGACGTAGGAGGAGATTGGCCCGGGACAGGTCGGCACCCGCACTCGGACCGGCGACCTCCTCACGCGTCACTCCGTAGGACGCCGCCGATCGCGGTGGTGAAACGGCTCCAGTCAGCCCGCTCCCTGGACAGGGCCAGCCGGCCGGCGCGGGTCAGCTGGTAGGTGCGCCGTCGACGCCCACCGACGACCACCCACCGACCACTGAGGTACCGCGCCCGCTCCAGCCGACGGAGGGCGGGATAGACGCTGCCGGTGGGCAGATCGAGCAACCCGCCGCTGCGGGCCTGCAGCGACTCGATGATCGCGTAACCGTGGAGCGGGCCGTCCTCGAGCGTCGCGAGGAGCAGGGCGTCGAGGTGACCGCGCACGATGTCGACCTTCACGGGTAGACAGCCTACTGGTGGCTACGTGACACGACCAGGTGACAAGAGCGTCATCGGGGTTGTCTCAGGGAACCCTGAGGCACGGAACCAGGGCCATCCCGGCTTCATAGGTAGACAGCCGACATATACAGTCGGCTGCGTTCGGCAACTTGGAGGATTTCTGATGTATGTCGACCATGCCGTCGACTCCTCACCGGCCCGGCGGGAAAGTCGAGCCGGGCCGCAGGCCACGTTGTGGATCCTGCGGGCTGTCGCGTCGCTGCACGCAGCGGCTGCCGTTGCCCAGCCGGTGCTGGCCGGCAGATACCTCGGCGGGGACTTCGGCGCCCTGGACCTGCACCGGCTCACCGGGACCCTGCTGCCCGGGCTCACGATGCTGCAGTTCGTGGCCGCCCTGGCGTACTTCGTCGGCAGGGGCCGCGGCTGGCCGATGTTGTTCTGCGTCGTGCTGTTCCTCGCCGAAGGCATCCAGATCGGCATGGGATACACCCACGAGCTCGTTGTCCACCTCCCGCTCGGAGTCGCCATCGTCCTTGCGCAGGTTCTCTTCACCATCTGGCTCTTCCGCCCTGGAGCGCGCCGACCCCGCCGCCGCTGGATCGGAGCTGACCGTGCCCGCTGAGGAGATGACAGCGGCCCCCGACGCGACCGCGCGAACGCCACGTCCCCAGGGTCCGCGGGCGAGCTTGTGGGCACTTCGGGTGTCGGCCGTGCTCCACACCCTTTCCATCGCGGTGCAGCCGGTGCTGGCGGGCATGTTCCTGGCCGGCGACGTCGATGCCATCGGCGTGCACGAGATGAACGGCCACCTCGTGTCCACGCTCGGCTGGGTACAGATCATCGCCGCGGTCGCCTACGTCTGGCGCGGTCGCGGACCGGGGTGGCCACTGGTCCTGAGCGTCGTCCTGGCGTTCTGCGAGGAGGGACAGAAGGTGCTCGGGTACTTCCGGATCGCCGACCTCCACATCCCGTTCGGCGTGGCGCTGATCCTCGCCCAGGTCCTGTTCACGATCTGGGTCCTCGGGCCGGCCGCCCGCCGGACCCGGACCCGCGCTCACACCCGGGGCCGCAAAGGCACCGCCGAGGAGCCCACCCCATGACGCTGTCCAGACGAAGCCTGCTCGGACTCCTCGCCGGATCGGGGGCCGCTGCCCTGTCCGGATGCGGGCTGAGCGACCTCACCGGTCAGACGGCGGAGTTCCTCGCCAGCCGGGCGCCCCTGCCCAGGCCGTTCCGCGTGCCGCTGCCGGTGCCACCGGTGAAGCGCCCCTCGCGTACCGAGGGCGGGACCGACTACTACGAGATCGTTCAGCGGGTCGCTGAGGCGGAGATCCTGCCTGGCCTGCGTACGCCGATCCTGTCCTACGACGGAATCTTCCCCGGTCCCACGATCGTGGGCACGAGCGGACGTCGCGCGGTCGTACGTCACCGCAACGAGCTGCCGGTTCCGGTGGCCGTACACCTGCACGGCGGGCACACGCCGGCCGACAGTGACGGATTTGCCACCAACCTCGTCCTGCCGGTCGAGGGGTGGACTCCCCCGGCGGGCGCCGGCCACGGCGACCGGACCATGATGCGGGGCGACGTCTCGACCGGATTCCGCGACTACGTTTATCCACACGACCAGCGGGCGGCGACGCTCTGGTACCACGACCACCGGATGGACTTCACCGGACCGCAGGTGTACCGCGGTCTGGCCGGCTTCCACCTCGTGCACGACGACGAGGAGCGGGCGCTACCCCTACCGGACGGCGAGCGGGACATCCCGTTGATGATCTGCGACCGGGCGTTCGAGGCCGACGGGTCGTTCCGCTATCCGGCGGTGGACCGGACGCTCCAGTCGACGCCGGGTGTCGAGCGCGACTACATGGAGGGCGTCGCCGGAGACGTGATCCTGGTCAACGGGGCACCCTGGCCGGTGCTCGAGGTGGAGGCGGCGCGGTATCGGTTCCGGATCCTCAACGCGTCGAACGCCCGGCGCTACCGGCTGGCAATGACGCTCGAGCGTGGTGCGGGCCCGGCGTTCGTCCAGATCGGCAGCGACGGTGGGTTGCTGGAGCGGCCCAACCAGCGTCGCTGGCTCGACCTCGCCTCGGCCGAACGCGTCGACGTCGTGGTCGACTTCTCCGCATACGCGCCAGGCACGCAGGTAACACTCGTCAACCGGCTCGGCCGTGGCCCGACCGCTCGGGTGCTGCGGTTCCGGGTGACACGCAAGGTCAGGGACGACGCCCGGGTCCCGGCCCGTCTCAGCACGATCGAGCGGCTCGACCCGGCGAAGGCCGTCCGTACCCGGGAGTGGTGGTTCCGCCGCGGCAACGTCGACTCCCACCGCCGTGCCGTGGGGGCCGCCCTCGACAACGACGGCGAACGCCGCGGCTGGACGATCAACGACAAGGCGTTCGATCCGCGCCGGATGGACGCCAGCCCACGGTTGGGCGACATCGAGATCTGGCGGTTCGTCACCGACGTGCACCATCCGGTGCACGTGCACCTCGACCCGTTCCAGGTCGTCGACCGAGGCGGACGGGGGCCTGGCGACTTCGACCGGGGCTGGAAGGACACGGTCGACCTGAGGCCGGCGGAGTACGTAGAGGTCGCGGTGCGGTTCAGCGACTACCGCGGCCCGTTCATGCTGCACTGCCACAACCTCGAGCACGAGGACATGGCGATGATGGCCACGTTCGAGACGACCTGAGGTGCGCGGATCCCGCCGTCATCCGTCCTGTCCGGGCATGTCGTAGCCGAGGAAGTAGCCCGGATGCGGCGGTTGGTTGTACGCGACGTTCTGCCAGGCGATGCCAAGCCGGTAGACCGGGTCGCTCATCAGCGTCGGTAGCCGGTGGCTGGTGGGGTACGGCGTGGCGTACAAGCGGAGTGCGCTGCTGTCGGCCGTACGCCACAACACCTCCTCCCGCCAGTCCCCCAGCAGGTCGGCCTGCAAGGTCGGCGTGCCTTTGGTGCCGTTGTTGGACAGCGTGCCGGTGGCCTCCAGCAGGACCGGCGTCGTCTGGGTCGCGGGGTCCCACTTGCCGATCCACGGCACCCCGGCGCCGATCGCCTCGTCGTACTCGTGGTCGAGGATCTCCCGACCCAGGTCGCCGTCCCACCAGACCGCGAAGTTGGCCCGTGGGAGCGCTGTCGACACCTGCTCGCCCCGGGCGGAGAAGACGCCGCCGATCCCGCCGGCGCTGGCCCAGGCCTCCTCACCGGGGTGTGCGGGATCGATGTCCCCGGTCGTGCCACGTCCGGTGTCGCGGCCGGTGAAGACTCCCCAGAGCGACTCGCCGGAGTCGGCGTCGCGGAACTCGATGCCGTATGCGGCGCTGGCGTTCTCGTGGACCTGGAAGACCTCCAGTCCGGGGCGGGTCGGGTCCAGGTCACCCAGGTGCATGGCGTCGCCGTGCCCGAGCAGCGTGTTGTGGAGGCCGGTGCCGTCGTCGTCGACGGCCATCGCGCCGTACACGATCTCGTCCCTGCCGTCGGCGTCGACATCGCCCACACTCAGGTTGTGGTTGCCCTGGCCCACGTACGTTTCGTTGCCGGGTTGGTTGGAGTCGAACGTCCACCGGTGGGTCAGCTTCCCGTTCCGCCAGTCGTAGGCGACCAGCACCGTGCGGGTGTAGTAGCCGCGGGCCATCACGACGCTGGGATGCCTGCCGTCGAGATAGGCGACGGCGGCGAGGAACCGGTCGACCCGGTTGCCGTAGCAGTCGCCCCAGTCGCAGACGTTCCCGCGCGGTGGCTCGTACGCGGTGGTGGCCAGTGCCTTGCCGGTCCGTCCGGAGAACACGGTCAGGTATTCCGGCCCGTCGAGCACATAGCCCGCCTCGTTGCGGTAGTCGGCCGTCGGGTCGCCGATGACGCTGCCGGCGCCGTCGGTCGTACCGTCGGCCGTCTTGGCGACGACCTCGGCCCGGCCATCGCCGTCGAGGTCGAACACCATGAACTGCGTGTAGTGCGCGCCGGCGCGGATGTTGCGACCCAGGCCGATCCGCCACAGGCGTTCGCCGGACAGTTCGTACGCGTCGACGAAGACCTCGCCGGTGTGGCCGGACTGCGAGTTGTCCTTGGCATTGGTGGGGTTCCACTTCAGGACGATCTCGTAGTCGCCGTCCCCGTCCAGGTCGCCAACGCTCGCGTCGTTCGCGTCGTAGGTGAAGGCGACGCCGTCGGGTGTCGTCCCGCCGACTGGCCGGTCGATCGGGATGTCGAGGTGACTGGCGTCCCACGCTCTCGTGCGGCCGAGCGTTCCGCCGACTCGACCGGCGTGGACCGACCGGAGGTCGTAGCGGTCACCCGGCTGGCCGCCGTGGTCGAGGTAGTTGGTGCTGTCTGAGACGGGTCCGCTCACGCGGCGGCCGTTGCGGTGGACCTGGAACGAGAGTCCGGCCCGGTCGCGTGGAAGGGCACGCCAGCTGACCAGGATCCCGTCGGCGGTCGCGACGGCCACCAGCCCACGGTCGAGTTTCTCCGGACGGAAGCCGGCGGATGCGGGTGCGTCTCCCCCAGCCGCGGGCTGCGACAGGCGACCTGCAGGGCTTGGTGGCGACGCGGCCGGAGCGTCCCCGCCCGGCCCGACGACCATGGCCGAGGCGAGGACCGGTGCGACGAGGGCGGCCATCCAGGCTCGAGTGTTCGGCACACTGACCTCCAACCTCGAGGGGGAAAGCGCTTGCCGAGCGTAGGAGTAGGCGGCGAAACGGTCAACGGCGCTGACCGGAGGCGGCAACCGTCGCGACAACCGGGCGAAGGCCCGGTGGACCGTCGCGACAGCCGGGCGAAGGCCCGGTGCGACCGTCACGCCGGTCTTGGGCTCACTCCCCTTCGAGCATGGCCGCGACACTCACCTTGGCGCCATCGGTCTCGGCCGACCGTACGCCGGCGCGGAGAACCGCGAGCAGCTCGAGCGTCTCGTCCGGCGCCACGGGGGGCTGGCCGGTCCGCGCCATCTCGACCGCAGCACGCACCTGTCCGGTGTAGAAGGCGTCGAAGTCCTTGATGTGCACGGCGTGCAGGCCGTTGGCGCCGTAGGCGGTGAGGTGGAACGCGTACGCCGCATCGCGCAGTGTCTGGACGACCGCGACCGGCCCGCCGTCGGCGTAGGACAACACGGCGAGATCACGGTCGGGCCAGGTGTACCGCTGCACCCACTCGACCCCTGGTCCGGTGACCGCGAAGAGCTGCTCGACAGCGTGGACACCGTAGTAGTACCACTCGCCCGGACCCACGCTCACGACCGACGAGAGCGGGCCCAACGCCTCGATCTGCGTGCGCTCGGCGTCGAGCTCGGCAGCGAACCGCAGGGCCGACGAGCTGGTGACCGGTGTCCCCTTGTCGGCGGCCAGAGCGAAGAGCCCCTTGGCCTCCACCAGGTCGACCGCCATCGGCTTGTCGACGAAGGTGGGCACGCCTGCGGCAACGAACGCCCGGGACAACGGCACGTGGTTGGCGCCCTGCCCGGTGTCGTCGACCACGAGGACCAGGTCCGACTCCGCCAGCATCTCGGTCGGCTCGCTGGCCACGTGCGGGATGTCGAACGACTGAGCCAGCGTGGTGGCATCGGGCTGGCCGGGGCGGAGCTCACCGCCCCAGACCCAGGTGACGCGGGCGCCCTCGACGGCACCGACCTGGTTGAGCAGCCGGGCGAAGGCACTCGCGTGTGAGGTGTTGACGCCGACCAGACCCACTCGCAGGTCTGCCGACCCGTTTGCCGCCACACTGTCGTTCATGCGGTCTCCTCCTGCTCGCGCCCCTACTTGCCGGACCGCGACCCCGCCTCGACCGGTGGTCACTCCGGTCGCGGGACAGCGGCACCGACTCCCGCACATGGAACTCACGCGGCGCTTCCCGCAGAGTGGGCCGCTCGTACGCGAGCCGATCTCCTTTACCGTAAAGCGAATCGGGCACAGCCTGCCAACCCACGCGCCGGAGTAGGCCGACCTCCGCCGCGGGCCACCTCGTTGACGCCATCTCGTGGCGAAGATACGGTCTAGACCGTAAGTCTGACGGAAGGGGACCCGTGTTCGAGTCCGACAACGATCTGGAGCTCCGCCTGGCCCAGCCCAACCCCGCCCTGGTCGACGACCTGGCCGCCCTCGACGGCGACATCATCGTCCTGGGCGCGGGCGGCAAGATGGGGCCGAGCCTGTGCCACCTCGCCCGGCTCGGGCTGGACGCGGCCGGTCGAACCGAGGCACGCGTCCTGGCCGTGTCCCGCTGGAGCGACCGCGAAGTGGAGAAGCGGCTGCGCGACCGTGGCGTCGAGACAGTGACGCACGACCTCTCCCCCGCCGCGAAGCCGGGCGATCTCGCCGCGCTGCCCGACGCGGCGAACGTCGTCTACATGGTCGGCGCGAAGTTCGGTTCGGCCGACCAGCCGGCCCAGACCTGGGCGGCGAACGCGTTCCTGCCTCTGCAGGTCGCCGAGCGCTATGCCGGCGCACGCATCGCGGCGTTCTCGACCGGCAACGTCTATCCACTGGTACCGGTCGCCTCCGGCGGCTGCACCGAGGCCGATCCGCCCGATCCGGTCGGCGAATACGCGATGTCGTGTCTCGGCCGCGAGCGCGCCTTCCAGTACGCGAGCCTCGAACGCGGAACGCGAGTCGCTCTCCTGCGGCTCAACTACGCCGTGGAGATGCGCTACGGCGTGCTCGCCGACATCGCCCGCACGGTCGCCGCCGACGAACCGGTCGATGTCACCACCGGGCACGTCAACATCGTCTGGCAGGCGTACGCCAACGAGGTCGCCCTCCGATCGCTGCGGCACGCGAGCAGTCCGGCCCTCACGCTCAACGTCACGGGTCCGGAGACGCTGGCGGTGCGACAGGTCGCCGCCAGGTTCGGCGAGCTGTTCGGGGTCACACCGTCCTACGCCGGCGAGGAAGCACCGACCGCGTTGCTCTCGAACGCCGGCCGGTGCCATGCGCTGTTCGGCTACCCCGACCTTGCGGTCCAGGCACTTGTCGAGGCTGAGGCCGAGTGGATCCGGCAGGGCGGCACGCTGTGGAGCAAGCCGACGAAGTTCCAGCGACGGGACGGGAGGTTCTGATGGCGGCCCAACCCGCGGATCCAACCGGATCCCAGCCGCCCGCCGGCGAGCTGCAACTGCCCGCCGGCGAGGCCCAGCTCCTCAGGGACGGATGCGTCATCCCGGCGCACCCGCTGGCACTCACGCCGGAGCGACGACTGGACGAGCGCCGGCAGCGGGCCCTCACCCGCTACTACGCCGCGGCCGGTGCCGGCGGAGTGGCGGTGGGCGTCCACACCACCCAGTTCGCGATCCGCTCGGCAGGCTTGCTCGAACCAGTGCTGAGCCTGGCGAAGGACACCCTCGACAGTGCCGTCGGCGACCGGCCGTTCCTGCGGATCGCGGGCGCCGTCGGCGAGGTACGGCAGGCGGTCGCCGAGGCCGAGCTCGCCGCCGGACTGGGATACCACGCCGTCCTGCTCGGGCCTCCGGGCGCCGGCGGACCGGACGGTGGCGGGTACCCGGAGCACGACCTGTTGCTGCGCGCGAAGGCCGTCGGCGAGGTCCTACCGGTCGTCGGGTTCTACCTTCAGGAGGCGGTGGGCGGACAGCACCTGTCCAGGGAGTTCTGGCAGGCCCTGGCGTCCCAACCCTCCGTCGTCGCGGTGAAGATCGCACCCTTCGACCGCTACCGCACCCTCGACGCCATCCGTGGTGTCGTGGCGGCCGATCGCGGGGCCGACGTCGCGCTGTATACGGGTAACGACGACGCGATCGTCACCGACCTGGTCACGCCATACACCGTGGCGGAGTCCGGGCGGGTCGTGCAGCGCCACATCGTCGGCGGCCTGCTTGGCCAGTGGGCAGTGTGGACCCGGCGGGCCGTCGAGCTGCTGGACCGGGTACGCAAGGCCCGCGCCGGAGACGTGCACGACGTGCAGGATCTGCTGGCCCTCGGCACCCGGCTCACCGAGGCCAACGCCGCGGTGTTCGACGCCGCCGGTGGATTCGCCGGGTGCATCGCGGGCGTACACGAGGTGCTCCGACGGCAGGGACTCCTGGCGGGCACCTGGTGCCTCGACCACGACGAGACCCTGTCACCGGGACAGGCCGAGGAGATCGCCCGGGTATGCGCGGCCTACCCCGACCTGACCGACGACGACTTCGTAGCGGAGCACCGCGACAGCTGGCTGAGCTGACGTCCGACGGGACCTGGGGCGCCCGGTCGGCAGGTCAGACGTCCACCTGGTAGATCACCGGAGGGCGTCCCATCTGACCGTCGCTCACGGTACCGACCGGGACGGCCGCACCGGCCCGCTCCAGCCGCTTCAGCAACCGGCGGGCGCTCCGCTCCTGGATCGAGAACGCCTGCGCCACCTCCGTCGCGGTGACGCGGTTGCCGTCGGCGCCTTCGAGCAAACCGCGAAGGGCATGCAGGGTTCCCCTGCTCATGCCAAGGCGCTGCGCGAGCCGGCCGAGGTCACTCGGCTGGTTTCCGGCACCGGAGGCAGCCGCATCGGTGAGCACGATGTCGGCGTCATGCGCACCGGACAACACCGCTGCGACGGGTCCGTGGGCGCGGGCCCGGGCCAGCGCCCGAGCCGCGTGCGCCGCGGCTTCTCCGGCCGAACGACCGAGTCCCAGACCGACCCGTACTCTGTCGTGCCGCCTGGCAAGGACCGGCAGGAACGGCGCGACCTGGAAGTCGGCGGTGACTCGTTCGAGCAGACCGCGCGTGGTCACAAGCAGGTAGTTGTCGTCGTCGACCGCGACGATGGCGCCGCCGAGTGCCGCGAGATCCCGTTCGAGGCCCGGATCGGCCTTGTCCAACTCGATCAGTCCGAGCGCGACCTGCGCGTCCGAACCATGGCGTCCACGGGTATGAAGGGCCAGCGCGTCGACGGCCGACCGGATGTCGCGGGGTGAGGGAGCGAGCCGGACGACCGGCATCTCCTTGCGAAGCACGTCGTAGGCCGAACGTAGACAGGTGATCGCTACCGTGGCGCGCTGGCGCTCGCGGGCCTCACGGTGAAACGCCACGATGTCGCGCGACCGGATGTCGGGTCGGTAGTCCATGGCGATCGCGGCGTCTGCGGGCAGATCTGCCTCGCCCAGCGTCTCGGCGACCTCGTCGGGATCGAGCGTGTCGATGCTGATCCTGCTCACGTCGTTACCGGCCCGGGACAGCCGGAACAATGCCGCGAGGAGGGTCAGTCCGGTATAGGAGACGTGCTCGGCCGGAACACTGACCACCTGTGCGGCCGAGGCGATCACGTGGGGGATCACGCCGGTGAACAGCCAGGCGTCGACGTCGTCGGCATTGTCCCGGACGATCCGGACCGCCTCCTGCTCCTGCCGGTAGGGCAGCCGCATCGCCCGGATCCCCTGCGTCCGAGCCACGATGTCGGCGACCGGTGGCACCAGGTCGACCGGTCCGACGACCCCGAACGTCAACGGGCGCAACGATCCGCGCCGCTCCGGTCCATCCATGCGTCGTACGTTACGGCCTCGGCCGGAAGTCCGCGTCCCCATCCCCCTGGAGGGTGCCGGCACGGCACACTCGTGACATGACACGTTCCGAGCCGGGCGCCACATCCGTCGAGTCCCCGCGCGACCTCCTCGGTGGCCGGGTCGTTGCCGCAGCGCTCACCCCGTTCGAGGCCGACGGAACGGTCGCCCGAGATGCGGTCCAGCCCTACGCCGTGGCGCTGCGCGACGGCGGAGTCGGCGGCGTCGCCGTCGGCGCCCACACCGGGCGGGGCGCCCACCTCGACACCGACGATCTCGCCTGGCTGGTCCATGCCTTCGGGGAGGCGAGCGGGTTGCCGGTGGTCGCCGGCCTGGCCGGCCGGTCCGGCGGACATCTCGGCACCGAACGCGAGCTCGTCGCGGGTGCGCTGGCACTCCGCGAGGCCGGTGCCGCTGCCCTGCTGGTGTCGCCGGTCGCCGGGGCGTCCCGCGCCGCGACCGTTCGCCTGCACGAACGCCTGGGCGAGGAGGCGGGCCTCCCGCTGCTTGCCTTCGTCCTGTACGAGCGAGCGAGCGGGTGCCAGTACGACACCGCGACCGTGGCCGAACTCCTCGCCCTGCCGTGGGTGTGCGGTGTCAAGCTCGCCTTGCTGGACGACGCCATGGGTTGCCAGGACACGCTGGCCGCCGCTCGCGTGGCGGACCCTGACGCCCTGCTGCTGACCGGTGAGGACCGGATGTACGGGCCCTCCCTGATGTGGGGCGCCGAGGCGGCTCTGGTCGGGATCGCGGCAGCCCTGCCGGCCTGGTCCACCGCCGTCCTCGACGCCTGGACCCGCGGCGACCACAGCGGCTTCGTCGCCGCGTCCATCCGGCTGGACGCGCTTGCCCGGGCGACGTTCTGCGAACCAATGGAAGGCTACGTCCAGCGCATGGCCTGGGCGGCTGCCTGGCAGGGCATCCTGCCGGCCGGCGTGGCGAGGGACCCGTACGGCCCACCGCTGCCCGTCGACGCCCACGACCAGCTTGTCCGCACCCTGGAGGCCCTCGCTGCCGGGCCGTCTCAGGACGACCCGGCAGACGGTCAGATCTCGACCACCACCGGGATGATCATCGGCCGGCGACGGTAGGAGTCGCTCACCCACTTGCCGACCGCGCGGCGGAGCACCTGCTGCAGCTGGTAGGTGTCGTCGATGCCTTCGCGTGCCGCCCGGTCGAGTGCCTCCTCGATCAGCGGCCGCACCGGGTCGAACACGGCGTCGTCCTCGGCGAACCCGCGGGCCTTGATCTCCGGGCCACCGGTCACCTTGCCGGTCACCGAGTCGACCACGACGATGACGGAGATGAAGCCCTCCTCGCCGAGGATCCTGCGGTCCTTCAGGGAGCTCTCCGTGATGTCGCCGACCGTCGAGCCATCGACATAGACATAGCCGCAGTCGACCTTGCCGGTGATCTTGGCAACGCCGTCGACCAGGTCGACCACCACGCCGTCCTCGGCGACGACGACGCGTTCGCGGCGTACCCCAGTGGCGACCGCGAGGTCGGCGTTGGCCCGCATGTGCCGGATCTCCCCGTGGACCGGCATGACGTTGCGCGGCTTGACGATGTTGTAGGCGTACAGGAGCTCACCAGCCGAGGCGTGGCCGGACACGTGCACGAGCGCGTTGCCCTTGTGCACGACATCGGCTCCCCACCTGCTGAGGCCGTTGATCACGCGGAAGACGGCGTTCTCGTTGCCGGGGATGAGCGACGACGCCAGCACCACCGTGTCGCCGGGCTCCACCCGGATCTGCGGATGGTCCCGACCGGCGATCCGCGAGAGGGCCGACAGCGGCTCCCCCTGTGAACCGGTCGAGATCAGTACCACCTCGTTCGGAGCGAAGTTGTCGATCGCCGCCAACTCCACCAGCGTGTTGGCCGGTACGCGCAGGAAGCCGAGTTCGCCGGCCACCCCCATGTTGCGCACCATCGAGCGGCCGACGTAGGCCACCTTGCGGTTGTGCGCCACGGCGGCATCCATCACCTGCTGGACCCGGTGGACGTGGGAGGCGAAGCAGGCCACGATGACCCGGCGCTCCGCGTTCGCGAAGATCCGGTCCAGCACAGGTGTGATGTCGCGTTCGGAAATCGTGAAGCCCGGCATCTCCGCGTTGGTCGAGTCGACCAGGAAGAGATCGACACCCTCCTCGCCCAGGCGGGAGAACGCCCGCAGGTCGGTGAGTCGACGGTCGAGCGGAAGCTGGTCCATCTTGAAGTCGCCGGTGTGGAGCACGAGACCCGCTGCGGTACGGATCGCGACCGCGAGGGCGTCGGGGATCGAGTGGTTGACGGCGATGAACTCCAGCTCGAACGGGCCGAACTGCAGCTGCTGCCGTTCGCGCACGACGTGGCGGGGCACATCCTTGAGCCGGTGCTCGCGGAGCTTCGCGTCGATCAGGGCCAAGGTGAGCTGGGAGCCGACCAGCGGGATGTCCCGCCGCTCACGCAGAAGGTAGGGCACCGCGCCGATGTGGTCTTCGTGCCCGTGCGTGAGGACGATGGCCTCGATGGCGTCGAGCCGGTCCCGGATGGGTTCGAAGTCGGGCAGGATCAGGTCGACGCCCGGATGGTGGTCCTCCGGAAACAGCACACCACAGTCGACGATGAGCAGGCGGCCGTCGTGCTCGAACACCGTCATGTTCCGGCCGATCTCACCGAGGCCACCGAGCGGGATGACCCGGAGCGCGCCGGGCGTGAGCGGGGGCGGGGCGCCGAGTTCGGGGTGCGGATGGCTCATGACGTCAGGCCGGCCTCGCGAAGGTCTGCGGTGAGCTGGCGTATCTGCTCGTCGGTGGCGGGTACGAGCGGCGGACGGACCGCTCGGGTGGTCAGCACACCGAGTACCTCGAGCGCTGCCTTGGCCATGATGGCTCCTTGGGTTCGGGTCATGATCGCCTGGTAGGCAGGGACCAGTCTGCGGTCGATGGTCCGAGCGGTCGCGAGGTCGCCCTCGTCGACGGCGCGGATCATGGCGGCGTAGTCGCCGGCTGCGGCATGGCCGACCACACTGACCACGCCGACCGCGCCGGCTGCGAGCAGGGCGAGGTTCCACTCGTCCGCGCCGCTGTAGTAGGCCAGATCGGTGCGGGCGAGCACTTCGGTGGTGGCGGCGATGTCGTTCTTGGCGTCCTTGACCGCGAGGATGCGCTCGTGGGCCGCAAGCTGGACGAGGGTCTCGGTGGCGATCGCGGTACCGGTACGGCCCGGGATGTCGTACACCATCACCGGCAGCGAGGTCGAGTCGGCCACCGTGCGGAAATGCACGAGCAGTCCCGCCTGCGGAGGCTTGTTGTAGTAGGGCGTCACGACCAGCAGCCCATGGGCGCCCGCCTTCTCGGCCTGCTGGGACAGCTCGGCGGCGTGGCGGGTGTCGTTGGTTCCCGAGCCGGCGACGACGATCGCGCGGTCACCGACGGCTGCGACGACAGCGCGGATCAGCGCCTCCTTCTCCGCGTCGGTGGTGGTCGGCGACTCCCCGGTCGTACCGCTGATGACCAGGCCATCGTTCCCGGCGTCGACGAGGTGGGTGGCGACGCGCTGCGCTGCGTCGAGATCAAGGTCTCCGCCCGCGGTGAACGGCGTGACCATTGCGGTGAGGTTGCGCCCGAAAGGGGCCGTCATGCGGCCCTCGGGCGTTGAGCTTTGAACCATGACACCTCACGCTACCGGTCCTGCGTGGCCGCGTGGCGTGACGTGGTGGGCCGGGCCGACAAATGGGTGGGCCGGGTGCATGCCCGGCGGGCTAGGGTGGACGCGTGACCATTGCGCAGGTTGCGTGCTGGCCTTGCCAGCCAACGACGACGCCGCATGTCGCTTCCGGCGACGCGGCGGACTCGCCTTGTCGATAACCCATCGATAACGACCGCGCGGACGGCCTGGGAGCGATCCCGGGCCGTTTTCGGGACCGCTCCCTTCCATGATCCAGAACAAGGGGAGCAAACCCATGTCGAATCCCAACCCACTCGCCGCATCGGCCCCCTCCCAGGCGGGCGAACCCCGGCCGGGCGAATCTCAGTCGTCGGGCGAACCTCGTGTCGATCATCGCCGGCTCGGCCGGGAGCTTGGCATCTTCACCGGCGACGAACTGGCCGGCGCCGGCTTCCCGCTGTGGCTTCCGGACGGGGCGACCATCGTGTCGGAGCTCGAGCGGTACATCGTCGAGGTCGAGAGCCAGGCCGGCTACCTCCACGTTCGCACTCCTCCGGTCGGCAAGCGGGAGTTGTACGAAGTGTCCGGCCACTGGCAGCACTTCGCCGCCGACATGTTCCCGCCCATGCCGCTCGGCGGGGCGAGGGAGGACGACCGGGCCGGCGGGCGGGACGAGCTCGTTCTGCGACCGGTGCTGTGCCCGCACCACGCGCTGGTGTACCGGTCCCGCCTCCGCAGCCACCGGGAGCTGCCGCTGCGGATCGGCGAGGTAGGACAGATGTTCCGGATGGAGCGGTCGGGTGTGGTGGGCGGGCTGACCCGGGTGCGCGCGATCACCCTCAACGACGGACATCTCTTCTGTCCGCCCGACCGGGCCGCAGACGAGGCCGCGGCGGCGCTCCGCCAGATCGACGAGGCGTACGCACTGCTCGGCATCAGGCCCGCGTACTACCGTCTTTCCCTGCGCGGCGATCCCGGGACCGCCAAGTCGTACGCCGGGACCGAGCGGATGTGGCAGGAGGCGGAGGTGGTGCTCCGCGACGCGCTCGCCCGGCACGGTGTCTCGTTCGAGGTGGCATCGGGTGAAGCTGCGTTCTACGGACCAAAGGTGGACGTGCAGGCCTACGACGCCCAGGGGCGCGAGTTCACCCTGTCGACCGTGCAGGTCGACATGTACCAGCCCGAGCAGTTCGACCTCGAGTACGTCGCAGCGGACGGGAGCCGGCCGCGCCCGGTGATGGTGCACCGGAGCATGCTCGCGTCGATGGAGCGGATGGTCGCCTACCTACTGGAGGCCTACGCCGGCGCGCTTCCGCCGTGGCTGGCTCCTCTGCAGGTGCTGGTCGTTCCGTTGAGCGCCGCGGAGTCCGCCGCGGCTGCCAGGGTCGCCCAGATCGCTCGACGGGCGGGCCTGCGGGTCGAGGTCGACGATCGCGACGAGAGCCTCGGCGCGCGGATCCGGATGGCGCAGCTGCGCAAGGCGCCTTACGTCGCGGTCATCGGGCCTCGGGAGGCCGCCGCCGGAACCGTCGCGATCCGCCTGCGCGACGGAAGCCGGCCCGGGGAGATCGCCGCCGAGGACTTCGTGGCGAGAGTGCGGACCGCGGTCGAGTCGCGGCTGGCCGAGGCCGAGTTGGTGGATCATGCCTGAGCGGAGACGGAGACGCTACCGGGCCGAGCTCCTCGCGGCGCGGCTCACGGTGCGACGCGGTGGTTGCGTTCGAACGCCGCGTGGCTGATCGGCATGAGCTTGGCCCACGCGGCCTCCATCTGATCGGCCACCATCTCGATCTCGCGCTGCGGGAACGACGGGAACGCCGAGTCGTCGCGCCTGGTCCGAAGCGACAGGACGTTCATCAGCGACCGCGCGTTTACCGTCACGTAGGCGGAGGAGTAGATCGTCAGCGGGAGCACGATCCGGGCCACTTCGCGGGCGATCCCGGCGTCGAGCATCCGCTGGTAGGCGGCATAGGCCTCGGTGCAGACCTGGCGGGTCTCCTCCTCCACCTGCTTGTGCTGATCTGGCGACCCCGGCACGAACTCGTAGTGGCCGGGCTTGCCCTCCTGCACCAGCATGCGGTCGGGTCCGGGAACGTAGAACACCGGCCGCAGCTCGCGGTAGCGCCCGGACTCCTCGTTGTAGGAAGCCATCCGGTGCCGCATCAGTTCCCTGAACACGAAGATCGGCGCCTGCACGTAGAACGTCATCGAGTTGTGCTCGAAAGGACTTCCGTGCCTCGACCGCATCAGGTAGTTGATCAGCCCCTTCGAGCGCTCCGCGTCGGCCTCGACGTCCTCGAGGGACTGTTCGCCCTTGGTCGACACGCGAGCCGCGAACAACACGTCGCTGTCCCGCGCGGACGAACGCACCAGCTCGACGGTCACGTCACTTCGGAACTCGGCCGCCTCGCCCCCACGTGCGACTTCGCCCATGACCAGTCCTCCCGATCTCGACGACATTTCGCCGCCGCTTCGTCGCCTTCCACCGTCCGCGTCAGCGTAACTCCGCCCGCCGACGACGCCCCTCGCCACGCCGCCGCCCTTCGGCCGCCACGCCGTAGCGGCGCCCAGGACCCGGTCACCGCCTCAGGATCGGGTCGCCCCGATGATCAACGACCACAAGGTCGATGGCACCATCGGAGGATGCCGCCGGAGCCAGCAGACCCGCTGCGACTCGTCCATGACGAGGGCCTCCGCCTGCGGCACGTGACCGCCTGCGTGGCGGCTGCCCCTCCCATCGCGCGCCACCCCACGACACTCACCCTCGACTTCGACGGCGTACAGGTCGCCTTCGTAGCGTGCGAGGACGACAGCATCGCCGTCTGCGCCGCTGCCGACGCACCGGCGGAGGACGAGGACGAATACGACGTCGAGACCGTCGACCTGACGGATGAGGAACCATGGCGAGCTGCGGTGGGCAAGCCGCTCATGTGGACGTGGAGCATGACCAACCAGCAGGGCTATCGTGACGCCTTCCAACTGGAGTTCGCGGTCGACACCTCGGACACTGCCGTCGTGATCCAGCTGATCGTGCTCGCATCGTGGATACACATCCGCCTGGTTGACGAGGCTTACCTGCCCCCGGTGGGTGCAGGTTGACCGGCCAACGCCGACCGGCGCGCACACTCATCGACAACGTGTGGAGATGATCATGACAGCCACTCCGCAGGTCGTGGAGCACCGGGGGTGGGACCTCGTACGGCTGCAGTCGGCCGAGCTCGCCGTCGACGTCCTGCCCGGCAAGGGCGGCGACATCACGTCCGTACGCTGGCTCGCCGGCGACGTCGAGCTGATGTGGCAGTCGCCGTGGGGCCTGCGCCACCGCGGCGCCGCGTACGTCCCCGGGAACAGCGAAGCCACCTTGATGGACGCCTATCCCGGGGGGTGGCAGACGGTCTTTCCCAACGTCGGGCCCGAGGTCGAGGAGCACGGCGTTCTCTGGGGAATGCACGGCGAGGCGTGGCTGGCGGGATACGACTGGGAGGCCACCGGCCCGGCCGAGGTGACTCTGCGGACGCGACTGGTCCGCAGCCCGTTCGAGCTGACCCGCACGATTGGCGTCGACGGACCGCTCCTCACCGTCAGCGAGACGGCCCGCAATGCCGGCGGCGTGGCGATCGAGGCGGCCTGGGGTCACCACGTCGCGTTCGGGCCGCCGTTCCTCGACGGCAGCTGCCGCCTCGACGTCCCGGGCGCGACCGTCGTCGTCGACGACGAACGGGACGAGCCCGCGTCCGACATGGTGACTGGTGCGACGTCACCTTGGCCTATGGCACCCGGGCGCGCCGGGGGCGCCGTCGACCTGCGCGAGGTGCCCGGCTCAGATCCCGGACAGCCGGTCGACCGGATGTACTACCTGATCGACCTACGCGAAGGTGCGATCGGCCTCACCAACCACCGGCTCGGGCTTCGTGCCTCGCTGGCGTGGGACATGGCCGTGATGCCCTGCACGTGGATGTGGTACGAGATGCACGCCGGCGCGGGCTTCCCGTGGTACCAGTCGGTCTACGTGCTCGGGATCGAGCCGCACTCGAGCTACCCGGGCCAGGGACTGCACGCGATCCGTTCCAAGACCGGCACGCAGGTGGGCTTCGAGCCGGGCGAGTCGCGCACCGCCACGACCACGCTGTCCGTGACCCGTGCCTCGTAAGGGCCGTTGTCAGTTTCATGATCCACTGGGAGCCGCCGGGCATGGACCGGTGACGTGAATGGTGGCCGAGACCTACGACCCCGGTCCGATCGTCCAGATGTACGCCAACCTCGCCGCCGTCCTCGCCGGCTTCGCGTTGGCGGGGCTGGTGCTCTATCTGGAGCGGCAACGACGCGACGACGGCGAGACCACGGTCGAGCGGTCCTCGGCTGCCTCGCCGCAGGTGATCACCACGACGTTGTTCTACTCGATGGCCGCGCTGACCACGTGCGCCTTCCTCTACAGCACACTGGCCGGGGAGCCACACGACTCCGCTCGCGCCGCGATCGGGAGGATGCTGTACGGGATCGTCTTCGGGCTCTCCGTCCTGTCGCTGTTCTTCGCCCTCGTCCTGGTGATGCTGGGGCATCCGGTCACCCAGGCCGCGGCGCGCCGGACGAGCTGGGTGGTCGTCGTCGCCGGCCCGGCGATCGTGTTCCGCTTCCTCGCCTCGGCCGCGGGCGACGCATGGGCGCTCGGATGTCGGGGCAACAACTCACGCGCGTGCACCACCTGGCTGCTGGCTCCACGGTCCTGGGCCGCCATCGCCACCGTGGTCATCATCGGCGTCTCCATGATCCTCACGGTGAGTTGGGCGCGGCAGTGGCAACCGTTCCGGGCATTTCTGGTTCTCACCCGCCGGATCCGACCCTGGCGACCGCAGCGACCTCTGCCCCGGCTGCTCCGCCGGGCGCTGAGGCCCTTGGCGTCTGAACGTGCCGAGCAACTCTTCACCTGGCCGCCCGGGTTGTGGTTCCTGACCAGACCGTGGGCGATGTCGGTGGCTGGCTTCTGCCGCCACCGGCCCGTCCTTCCGGCGACCATCGCGTTCAGCAGTGCGGCTGTGGTCGGTGTCGGCTCGGTGTGGATGGAGATCCCGGCGACGAGCGGGCCCCCGCCCATGATCGCCAATGTGGTCCTCCTGGTCGCCGTCGCGCTCAACGTCTTGTTCGCCGTCGCCGCCGACAGCGTTCTCGACCCGCACCCACGGCGCGAATCGGTGCGTGCGGTCCCGGCTGACCGTCCCGCCCGCTACCCGAGCGCCGCCACCTCGTCGAGCAGCCGCTGAACGTCTGAGCGGTCGTTGTAGTGGACGAGTCCGGCGCGCACGGCCCCACCGTTGTCGCGCAGGCCGAGCGCACCCGTGAGCTCCCACGCGTAGCTGTGGCCGCTCCACACGTTCACCCCGGCACGGGCGAGCTTCTCCGCGACGTCCCGAGGCGCATGACCGGCGACGGTGAAGTAGGCGGTCGCCGTGCGCCGAGCGGCCTTGCCATACGTCGTCACGTGGCCCATCGCGTCAAGCCCGTCGAGCATGACGGCGAACAGGTCTGCTTCGTAGGCGTCCACGGTCGCCATCGAGGTCAACACCCGCTCCCGGCGAGATCCCGAAGCGTCCGGGTCGAGGCCGGCAAGGTGCTCGACAGCGGCCGTCACACCGGCCAGGTCGGCGAACGGTGCCGTGCCGGTCTCCAGTCTCACCGGTATGTCATCGGGTGCCGGCAGCAACTTGTCCGGCCGTAGCGTCTCGAGCACCGCAGGTTCGGCGACGACAGCGCCCACGTGCGGGCCCGACCACTTGTACGCACTGGTGGCGTAGAAGTCGGCGCCGAGGGCAACCACGTCGATCGGACCATGCGGGGTCGCGTGCACGCCGTCGACGTAGGTGAGGGCACCGGCCGCATGCGCCAGCGCCGTGATCCCGGCGACGTCGGGCCGGGTGCCCAGGATGTTGCTGGCGGCGGTCAACGCGACCAGTCTCGTGCGTGGTCCGACCAGCCCGTCGTACTGATCGGCCGGGAGCTCGCCGGTGGCGACGTCGACCTCGGCCCACCGCACGGTCGCACCGGCTCGGGCGGCCACCTGCACCCACGGGCGCACGTTGGCGTCGTGGTCGAGCCGGGACAGCACGATCTCGTCGCCCGGCGCCCACCCGATCGCCAGTGTGGTGGCCAGGCGGTAGGTGAGCGTCGTCATGTTGGGGCCGAGCACGACTCCTCGCGGGTCGCCGCCCACCAGATCGGCCACCGCCTGCCGGCACGCGTCCACCACGGCGTCGGCTCGGCCACTCGCCGGGAAGGTCCCGCCCTGGTTGCCGAAGCCGGCGCGGTAGCCGGCCACGATCGCGTCGACGACAGCCTGCGGCACCTGGGTACCGGCCGCTCCGTCGAGATAGGCGAAGCCGTCGGTGAGCGCGGGATAGTTCGACCGCACCTTGCTCACGTCGTACGTCACGGTGACCACCGTAGCCGGACCCGATCCGGCCACCCCTCGGCCGACGGGCGACCGGTGGGGGTGCCGGCGTCTAGCATGCGGCGCATGTCCGACCGGGTGGCTGGCCGAGTGCTGGACATCCGCGGTGCGTCCGAAAACACCCTGCGTGACCTCGATGTCCGCCTGTCCGGTGGGCTGACCGCAGTCGTGGGGGTCTCCGGCTCGGGCAAGTCCTCGCTGGTGTTCGACACGGTGTTCCACGAGGCCCGCCGCCGATTCCTCGAGTCGTTGTCCCTCAGCTCACCGTGGGCCCAGCTGCGTCCGGCCCAGGTGCGCTCCATCGACGGCCTCGGACCTGCGGTCGCGATCGCCCAGAACGTGGTCAACCGCAACCCGCACTCGACAGTGGCGACCGCGGCCGGCATCCACCCGTTCCTGCGCATCCTCTACGCGACGTACGGCGTGCGGAGGTGTCCGCGCTGCGACGAGGATCCGGGGTTCGTGGCCCGCGGGTTGGAGCAACAGGTCGCGTGGATGCAGGGCAGGCTCGCCGCCGCCGCTGGCGCCGACCTCGACGTTCTGGTGCCTCTGGTACGCCGGACCAAGGGCAGTCACCAGCGGCTGCTCGACTTCCTCTTCGAGCGGTTCGGCGCCGATGGCGTGGAGGTCGACGGCGCATGCCGGACTGGGCCGCAGACCAGGGCTTTGCCGGCGGACCGGCCGCACGACATCGACCTCCGGCTTGGCTCGATCACCCCGTCCACTGGCGTCGGTGAGCTTCGGTCCATCCTGCATACCGTCCAGGCACTCGGCGGATCCCACGTGGTCGTTCGTGCCGACGACGGAACGGCGCACCGGTTGGCGCGTACGCCGATGTGTCCGGCATGCGGAGAGCAGATCCCGACGCTCAGGCCCAGCGACTTCAGGCCCGGCGATCCCAACGACGGCGATCCCAAGGAGGACGTCGGGGCAGGCGACCTCGGCCCAGGCGAGCGCGGACCTGGCGACACCCGGTCCTGCCGGCTCGGCGGCCGCACACTCGACGAATACCTGGCGTTGTCGGTGTCCGAGGCACTGGGCGGGCTGGCGGGCATGGATGTGCCCCCGGTCGCCACTCGGCTCCTCGACCACATCGAGGCACGCCTCGGCGCCCTGGAGTCGGTGGAGCTCGGCTACCTCCCGCTCGACCGCAGCTCGCCCACGCTGTCCCGGGGCGAGGCGCAACGGCTGCGGCTGGCCGTCCTGCTCGCCACCCAGGTCGAAGACCTCCTGCATGTCCTCGACGAACCCACGATCGGCTTGGGCGCCGAACAGGTCGAACGCCTGATGCGACAGCTGGGCAAACTCCGCGGACCGGTTGTGATGGTCGAACACGACCGGTGGGCGGTCGCGGACGCCGACGAGGTTCTCGAGCTCGGACCCGGTGGAGGTGCCCAGGGTGGGGCGCTCACCTTCCGAGGGACACCCGCCGACCTGTGGCGTGCCGACACCGTCACCGGACGCTGGTTCTCCGGACGGGAGACGGCGGATCCGACGCCCGCTCGACCGGCGGGGCGGCGCCGTCCCCCGGGAAGCGCCGAGGCGGACCACGTCACGGTCAGGGGTGCCCGAGCCCACAACCTGCGTGGCTTCGACTGCGCGGTACCCCTCGGCCGCCTCACCGTGATCACCGGACCGTCCGGTGCGGGCAAGACCACACTCGCCCGAGACGTGATCGTCGCCTCGATCGAGGCGGCCAAGGCGCAGGGCTGTGACCAGGTAGACAGTCCGCCCCTGCGCGCCGTGACCGTCGACCAGAGCCCGATCGGGCGCAACCCGCGCTCCAACCCGGCCACCTACACCGGCCTCGCGGGCCACCTCCGCAGCCGGTTCGCGGCAGCCTCCGGCTTGCCCGGGTCGGCGTTCTCGTTCAACCGCAGCGACGGCGCCTGCCCGACCTGCTCCGGGATGGGCGCGGTGGAGCTCGCACTGCTGCACCTGCCGTCGGAGTGGCTGGTCTGCGAGACCTGCCAGGGCCAGCGCTTCGGCGACGACGTGCTCGACGCCCGGGTCGAGCTGGCCGACGGCCGCCGATGGACCATCGCCCAGGTCTACGAGATGACGGTCGAACAGGCAGCCCGGGTGCTGGCCGACGACCGCAGGTGCCACTCGATCCTGTCCCACCTCATCGACATCGGACTCGGCTATCTCACCCTCGGCCAGCCGTCACCGACGCTGTCCGGCGGCGAGGCGCAACGCGTCAAGCTCACCAAATGGCTTGCCCGCGCCCGTCCCGGCGACCTGGTGTTCCTCGACGAGCCGACGACCGGCCTGCATCCATCCGACCTGTCCCGACTCCTCGGCATCCTCCAAAGGCTGGTCGATCGGGGCTGCACCGTGCTCGTGGTCGAGCACCACAACGACATCGTCGCCGCGGCCGACTGGGTGGTCCGGCTGGGGCCGGGCGGCGGACCCGACGGAGGCACGCTGGTCGGCGCCGGCCCGCCGGGCACGAACGCACGACCGGAGAAACCGCCGCGGCCCCGAGCACGCCCGCGGCGGCGACCGCGAGCGACTCCCGCGATCACCGTCACCGGTGCCACCGCCAACAATCTGGCGGACGTCAGCGTCCGGTTCCCCAAGAATGCGATCACCGCGATCGTGGGCGTCTCCGGTTCGGGCAAGTCGTCGCTGCTCACCGACGTCGTTGAAGCCGAGGCCAACCGGCGGCTGTTGGAGTGCCTGTCGATGTACGAACGCCAGTCGGTCAAGGAAGGCCCGGAGGCCGAAGTGGTCTCGGTCGAGGGTCTCGGACCGACCGTCGCGATCGGTCCGGACCGCCACCTGTGGAACCCCAGGCGCACCGTGGGAGCGGCCACCGAGCTCAGCTTCCAGCTGGGTGTCCTGCTCGCTTACGCCGGTTCCGGAGCCGACCGACCGCTGACGCCCGCACACTTCTCGCCCGGATCGTACGAAGCGGCCTGCCTCACGTGTCACGGCCTCGGCACGGTGCCCGAGCCGCGTCCCGAGCGACTGATCGTCAGCCCGGACGCCCCCCTGTGCAAGGGCGCGATGTACTCGCCGGGCTACTTCCCCCAGTCATACCTCTCCAAGCCGGAAAGCCATGGCTACGCCATGATCCAAGGGCTGGCGGACCGCCACGGCTTCGATCCGTTCGAGACGCCCTGGCGTGAGATGTCGGCCGACGCCCAGCACGCGTTCCTGCACGGTGAACCGGGCACCACCGGCATGCCCCCGCACAAGGCCCGGTGGGTCGGTTTCTTCCCGATCGTGGCCGGCTGGGACCAGGGTGGCCGCTACGTCGAACACGAGCCCTGCCCGTCGTGCCGCGGAGGCCGGTTGCGCCCCGAATACCTCCGGGTGCGCCTGGGTGAGGCCAACCGGCGGGATCTCCACGAACGGCCGCTCGCCCAGGTCGCCGACCTCGTGGAGACAGTCCGGGTGCCCGCTCGCGCACCTGGTTGGGTCACGACCGCACGGACTGTCACGCTTCGGCGGCTGCGGTTCCTCGACCGGGTAGGTCTCGGCTATGTCCACCTCGACCGCCGGTCGTCCACGTTGTCGGCCGGGGAGGCCCAACGGGTCAAGCTCGCCTCGCTGCTCGGTGCGGAGCTGACCGGGATGACGGTGCTCCTGGACGAACCCACCAGGGGCCTTCACCCGCGCGAGGTCGACGCGCTGGGCGAGGCGCTGTGTGGGCTCCGCGATGCGGGCAACACGGTGCTGCTCGTCGACCACGACCCGACCGTGGTCTCGCGGGCCGACCAGGTGGTGGTGTTCGGACCCGGTGCCGGTCGCGAGGGAGGACGGGTGCTGGCGTCCCGTTCCGCAGCTGCCCGCGCGCTCATACCTCAGGTCGAACCGGTCCGGGTCAGCATGCCGAGGCGGACGCCCAACAGATGGATGCGCGTCGTGGGCGCCCGGGAGAACAACCTGTCCGGAGCCGACATCTCGATCCCGCTCGGCGTCCTCGCCGGCCTGTGCGGCGTCTCCGGATCGGGCAAGTCCACGCTCGGCATCGACACCATCGCTCGTGCCCTCGACCCACCCCCGAGCACCACCTCGGTAGCCCATGACAGGGCCGCTCCCGGCGCGCACGACGCTCTCGAAGGCGCGCCGCCCCGCACGGTGTGGTCGGACCAGAGCAGATCTGGCATCCAGTCCCCCGGCCAGCACCTCGGCGTCCTGCGCGCCCTGCGTCTCGCGTACGTCGACTCCGACGATGCCGCCGATCGCGAGCTGACCGACAAGGACCTTGTGCCGAGATGCGACGCCTGCCGTGGTGCCGGCTTCCACCGGCGGGACATGGGCTTCCTTCCGTCGGTCGTCAGTTCTTGCGACACCTGCGAAGGAACCGGATACCACCTCGAGGCGCGGCGGCTGTTGGTTCGGGGACACAGCCTGCCGGCGTTGGAGCACCGGACCCTCGCGGAGGTGCTCGACCTGTGGCCCGACATCGCTGGTGTCGCCCGGCCGCTCGAGGCCGCGTGCTCGGTCGGACTCGGCTACCTACGGCTGGGTCAGCAGGCACACAGCCTGTCCGGCGGCGAGGCGCAGCGGCTGAAGCTCGCCCGCGAGCTCGGTAAGAAGGTCCGCAAGCACACGCTGTACGTGCTCGACGAGCCCACCCTCGGCCTGCACCCGCACGACGTACAGCGACTCCGAACAGCTCTGGAGCACCTCGTCGAGGCTGACAACAGTGTCCTTGTCGTGGAACACGAGCCCGCCCTGCTGGCCGCCTGCGACTGGCTCGTCGAGCTGGGCCCGGGCGCGGGGCCCGACGGCGGACACGTGGTCGCCACCGGCACACCCGAGGCGCTCGCCGCCGGGTCCACTCCGACCGCGCCCTATCTGGCACAGGTGTTGCGATGACCGAGCCCGAGACGGGACAGGACGACGTGCGCCCCGACCTGACCGCCGATGCCGCTGGCATGCAGGGGATCGAACTGCTGCTGAGCGACCCGTCGCCGGCGTTGCGCTACCGCGTGCTGACCGAGCTGATGGGCGTCGCCACCGATGATCCGGAGGTACGCGACGTCGAACGGCAACGGGTCTCGGCTCCCCCGCACACCGTTGCAGCGCGCCGCGACGACCCGACCGCACTCGCCTGGATCCTGTGCATGTGGGCGCATCACGGTATGCGGCGCGAGCGCGCCGAGGTGGCCACCATCGCCGAGCGACTGTTCGGCCTTCAGGACGACGACGGTTCGTTCTCACTGCGGCTGTTCCGGCGGGGCAGGAAGGGCGGCGTCTACTCGATGGCACCATTGCAGGCCGCGCTGCCCTTGCGCGGCCTTGCGGCTGCCGGGTACGCGACGGATCCGCGGGCGGAACGGGCGTACGACTGGCTCGTCGGCCACCAGCTCGACGACGGCAGCTGGCCGGTAGGCTCCGCGCACGGTCAGCCCGGCTACATCGCCGGCTACCGGAAACTGCCGGGTTCCAAGGGCTGCCGGGCCACCACGCAAGGCGCTCTGGCCTGTCTGGTGCTCCATCCGCAACGGTCTCGCGCCGCACAGACCCGGAATGGTCTCGACCTCCTGCTGCAGCGCGAGACCCGCGAGGAGTGGGCTCTGGGCACCGAGGTGTCCCGC
This sequence comes from uncultured Actinomycetota bacterium, assembly GCA_963720325.1. Taxonomy (GTDB): domain Bacteria; phylum Actinomycetota; class Actinomycetes; order Propionibacteriales; family Actinopolymorphaceae; genus Thermasporomyces. The sequence goes on from CAVRFE010000007.1 coordinate 1,503,821, forward strand.
CTGACCGGACGGGTGCCGCCGGCGGGATTCTTCACCTTCTACGCCCGGTTCGACCTGGCGTTCGTGCTCGACATCGCCGCCCGTGCCGGAGCGTCGCTGCAGGACACGCGGGTTGCGTCGCTGGTCGAGTTCCTTGCGGACAAGCGTGGTCCGTTCGGGCTCTGGGAGCATCCGGCGCACCCGGAACTCAGCCGCTGGCTCACGTTCGACATCCTGCGCAGCCTGCGCCTACTTGGCTCGGGTGACTGGCACGGGGTCGCACCGCGGGTACCGTTCCGAGCCTATCCGGCGCAGCGCCGACGGTTCTGACCGCCGCATCGCCAGATTGGTCAGGCCCGGGTGGTCAGGCGTCGTAGTCGACCGTCAGGCGCTGCGTGGTCGGGTGCGACTGGCACGTGAGCACATATCCGCGTTCGACCTCGTCGGGTTCGAGTGCATAGCAGTGGTCCATCGTCACCGCACCCTCCAGCACCTTGGCCCGGCAGGTGCCGCACACTCCACCACGACAGGCGAACGGCGCGTCGCTGCGTACGCCGAGAACGCCCTCGAGGACAGGTGGGCCCAGCTTCGCCAGCCGGAACGACGACCGCCGACCGTCCATGATCGCGGTGACCTCACAGCTCTCCTCGGCCTCGGCACCCGACGCCGTGACGGGCGTAGCGATCGGGCCGGGTGGCGGTCCGACGTGGAAGAGCTCGGTGTGGACCAGCTCGCGCGCGACACCGCTGCCTCGGAGGACGGCGCGAATCTCCTCGACCATGGCAAGCGGCCCGCAGAGGTACCACCCGTCGACCGAGCCGGGCGGTACCAGCAGGTCCAGGAACGCGCTCATCTTGCGCCCGTCGATCCGGCCGTCGAACAGGGCAACATCGGGATGCTCGCGCGACAGGACGTGGATCAGGTGGAGGCGCCCGGGATAGCGGTCCTTCAGGTCGGCGAGTTCCTCGACGAACATGATGGACGCGGTCGCGCGATTGCCGTACAGCAAGGTGATGCTGCTGTCCGGCTCGGCGTCCAGCACACTGGCGAGGATCGACACGATCGGTGTGATGCCGCTGCCGGCAGCCACGCAGCACAGGTGCCTCACCTTGTGCGAATCGGGCTCGACGCAGAACCGCCCGGTCGGCGTCATGACGTCGACCAGGTCGCCGACCAGCATCCGCTCGAGCGCGTAGGAGGAGAAGCCGCCGTGCGCGACCCGCTTCACCCCGATCCGAAGGTGCCGCGGCGCCTCGCCCGTCGCCGGCGTACAGATCGAGTAGTTGCGGCGCAGGTCGTCGCCCGCGGCAGGAGTACGCACCGTCACGTGTTGCCCGGGCAGGAACCGGTAGGACTCGGCAAGCTCCGCGGGTATGTCGAACGTCACCGCCACGGCGTCGTCGGTCAGCCGCTCGACCTGCTGTACCCGAAGGGAGTGGAAGACCGCGTGGGTGCGGCGGGTCGGAGCGACCGTCACCACGCCAGCGACCTCGTGCTCGTCCACGGCGCGTCCCCTCACAGCGGCTTCACGTGCTCGAAGGGCTCGAGACAGCTCCCACAGGTGTGGAGCGAGGTGCACGGCGTCGGCCCGAACCTGCTCACCTCACGGGTGTCGGGGGACCCGCACCGCGGGCACCGGACCGTCAGCCGCACCTCCACCGGGCCGTTCCGGAGGGCGGGCGGCGCCATCCCGGACTCGGCGAGCTTGCGCCGCCCGGCAGGTGTGATGCGGTCGGTGGTCCAGGCCGGCGCGAGGACGGTTCGCACCCGGATCTCGTCGGCACCCGCCTCGCTCAGCACGTCGCGTACGTCGGCCGCGATCGCTTCCAGGGCGGGACATCCGGAGTACGTCGGTGTGATGTCGACCTCGACGGACGTGGTACCTGCTTCGTCCATCAGTCGAACGTCGCGCAGGATCCCGAGTTCGGCGATCGTCACGACCGGCATCTCCGGATCGGCGACGCCGGCCGCGGCGTCATAGGCCCGCTGAGCGGTGAGTGGTCCCGGATCGCCAGTCATGGCACTCACCAACTCGTCCCCGGATGAGACCGCACCAGATGCTGCATCTCCGCCAGCAGGTACCCCATCGCCTCGCTGTGCACACCTTGCCGCCCACCCGTGACCGGCGTACGGGCCGGTGCCGGCACCGACAGGGTCGCCCGTTCGAGCACGTCGCGGACGTACGCATCCCAGGCCGGACGCAGCATGGTGCGGTCGACCGCGACACCGGTGCCTGCCAGCGCCTGCTCGACCTCGTCCATCTCGAAGAGCTCGTCGACGTACGCCCACACTGTGTCAAGGCCGTCCTGCATCCGAACGTGGCTCTGCGGCGTACCGTCGCCGAGGCGCAGCGTCCACTGCGTGGCGTGGTCGCGGTGGTAGGAGACCTCCTTCACCGCCTTGGCCGCGATCGCTGCCAGGGTCGGGTCGCCGGAGTCGCGGAGGCGGTCGTAGAGCTCGCGTTGGTAGGTGGAGAAGACCAGCAGCCGCGCGATCGTCACCGCGAAGTCGCCGACCGGCTGCTCGACCAGCTGCACGTTGCAGAACTCGCGCTCATCGCGAAGGTAGGCGAAGTCGTCCTCGGCACGACCGCGACCCTCCAGCTCCCCGGCGTAGCTGAGGAGCATCCGCGCCTGACCCAGCAGGTCGAGCGCGATGTTGGCGAGGGCAACGTCCTCCTCCAGCTGGGGGGCACGCGAGATCCACTCACCAAGGCGTTGGGACAGGATGAGCGCGTCGTCTCCGAGGCGCACGGCGTAGGTGACGGTGGCAGGCGTCACGGCGTGTCCGTCCGGTCCACTCACAGGTGCGGCGCCCCGTCCGGAACGTCGTAGAACGTGGGGTGCCGGTAGGCCTTGTCACCGGCCGGTTCGAAGAAGGAGTCCTTCTCGTCCGGGCTGGACGCCGTGATCGCCCCGGCCGGTACGACCCAGAGGGAGACACCCTCCGAGCGCCGGGTGTAGATGTCGCGCGCGTTCCGGAGCGCCATCGCGGCGTCGGGGGCGTGCAGGCTGCCCGCGTGCACGTGCGACAGCCCGCGTCGAGCGCGTACGAACACCTCCCACAACGGCCAGTCCCGCTGTGGCGCCGCGTTGTCCGTGGTCGGCCGGTCAGCCATGCGCACCTCCCACGTCGACCAACGGCCGCGTCTGCTTGGCGGCGTAGGCAAGGGCGGCCTCGCGTACCCAGGCGCCGTCATTGTGGGCGCCAACCCGGTGCGCCATGCGCTGGGCATTGCAGGGCCCGTCGCCCTTGATCACGCGGAACAGCTCGTCGTAGTCGGGTTCGGTGAAGTCGTAGTGCCCGCGCTCGGGGTTCCAGGTGAGCTCGGGGTCGGGGATCGTGAGGCCGAGTATCTCCGACTGCGGCACCGTCATGTCCACGAACCGCTGCCGCAGCTCGTCGTTGGAGAACCTCTTGATCCCCCACGCGGCAGACTCCGCGCCGTGCGTCGACTTCGTGTCGGGCGGACCGAACATCGCCAGGCTCGGATACCACCACCGGTCGAGGGCGTCCTGGGCCATGGCACGTTGCCGGTCGGTCCCCCGCGTAAGTGCGAGCAGGAGCTCGAAACCCTGCCGCTGGTGGAACGACTCCTCCTTGCAGATGCGCACCATCGCCCGCGCGTACGGGCCGTAGGAGCACCGGCACAGCGGCACCTGGTTGGTGATGGCGGCCCCGTCGACGAGCCAACCGATGGCACCGATGTCGGCCCAGGTAAGGGTGGGGTAGTTGAAGATCGAGGAGTATTTCTGGCGGCCGGTGTGCAGCTGGTCGAGAAGGTCGTCGCGAGCCACACCCAGGGTCTCGGCCGCGCTGTAGAGGTACAGCCCGTGGCCGGCCTCGTCCTGCACCTTCGCCATCAGAATCGCCTTGCGACGCAGGCTGGGCGCTCGCGTGATCCAGTTTCCCTCCGGCTGCATGCCGATGATCTCGGAGTGAGCGTGCTGTGCGATCTGTCTGACCAGCGTCTTCCGGTAACCCTCGGGCATCGCGTCGCGGGGTTCGATTCGCTCGTCCGCGGCGAGGAGCTCCTCGAAGGTGCGGGACCCGTTGGCCTGACTGTCCGCGCTCATGGCGCCCAGCCTAGCAGTCGTGTGACGCCTAACCGCTGGTCCTGCGCAATCCTGTTACACGCCGGCCCAGCGAGGCGTCGCCTCGCCGGAGCATCCAGGTGCCGCCCCCCGACGTCCTGGGAACGAAGGCTGGGACGCCCGGCGCGCGGCGGCTCTGCGCTTCCGTGCCACCCGGGCCGACCGGGCTCGGGTGGCCGCCTCCGCCTCGGCCAGGCGGTCGCTCACCCACTGCTTGCTGAGTTCCTGCAAGACGTACGGCTGCATGAGGACCCTTCCGATAGCCGCGGCGCTACTGGCAGCACCACTCGTAAACAACACCTGCTAACAGCATATGCCGGTTACCGGTCCAGGTCAACCAGCGTTCGGAGTATGGTGGTGTCGGCCGACTGGAGCGGGGTGGATGCATGACGACTGGAGACGCACCACGGAGGAAGGCGACGCCGGAGCACGCCGAACTGGTCTGCGCGTTCGCCAACACCCTCGACGTGGACGTCGATGCCGAGGTCGCGGACGCCCTCACCGATGCGGCCGCGCTCACCGACTGGCTCCGCGCACGGGACCTGCTCGACCCGGACGAGCGGGCGGACCGCGGCGACCTCGACCTCGCGCGCACCCTCCGGTCCGGGCTGCGCACCGCCATGCTGCGTCACCACGAGGGCGACCACGCCTCACCTGTGACCGATCTCGACGCCACAGCCACCCACCTGCCGCTTCGGATCGTCTTCGACGGCACCCGTCCCCGACTCGCCCCTGCGGTCGGCGGCGCCAGAGGTGGCCTGGCCCGACTTCTCGTGGCGGTGGCCGGCGCGCAGGCCGATGGCGTCTGGCCGCGCCTGAAGCTCTGCGTCGCCGCAGACTGCCAGTGGGCCTTCTACGACACCTCGAAGAACCGCTCTCGGCACTGGTGCTCGATGGGGGTCTGCGGCAACCGGCAGAAGACGCGTGCGTACCGGGCTCGCCAACGCAGCACGCCCTGACCCCTTTCGAAGCCGTCCCATCGCCGGCAGAGCGCCGCTGACAGGATGGGCCACATGAGCGAGCAGCACGCCGACGTCAGTGTCCGGATCGGCTGGGGCGCCGACGCTCCGGCCGTGGCCCGGCTCCAGGTGAGTGCGTGGCGGGCCGGCTACGCCACGATCCTCCCCGCCGACATGCTCGGCTCCCTGGACGAGGAGGTGATCGCCGAGACCTGGCGGCGGTCGCTCACCGCTCCGCCCGACGCGAGGTACCGGCTGCTGGTCGCCGTCGACCACGAGGTGCTCGTCGGGTTCGCCGCCACCGGCCCGGCCGACGACCCCGACACCGATCCGGTCGCCGACGGTGCGATCACGACATTCCACGTCGACCCCGACCACACCAGGCTGGGCCACGGGTCGCGGCTCCTGCACGCCTGCGTCGACACCCTCCGGGCCGACGGGTTCGGTCGGGCGGTGACCTGGCTCTTCAGCGCGGACGACCTGCTCCGCGGGTTCCTGCTCGACGCGGGCTGGGCACCGGACGGGGCCCACCGTGAGCTCGACCTGTACGGCGACGGGACAGTGCTGGTGAAGCAGGTGCGTCTGCACTGTGCCGTGACCTGACGCGCCAACCCAGACGTCTCCCCCACCCGTCCCCGTTGCCCTCGCTCCCTCGCCACCCCTCAGACACCAGCATTCACAGATCAATGGTGTCTACTTGTAGGCTCCTGCCATGCCACGTTCCGACCGCAGCCGTGCGCCGACCCAGACCCGGCGAGGGGTGGTCCGGGACGCGATCGCGATCGGCCTCGCGACCGGGGCCTACGGCACATCCTTCGGCGCGATCGCGGTGGGCAGCGGGCTCTCCGTCGCGCAGACGTCCGCGCTGTCGTTGCTGGCGTTCACGGGTGCGTCGCAGTTCGCGTTCGTCGGCGTGCTCGGTGGAGGTGGCCCGCTCGTCTCCGCCAGCGCGACCGCGCTGATGCTCGGGACCAGGAACGCGTTCTACGGCGTGCGCCTCGCCGACCTGCTGCACTTCGGTCCGCTGCGCCGACTCGTCGCCGCACACTTCGTCATCGACGAGACGACCGCGATGACCGTGGGACGGCCCACGCCCGAACTCGCCAAGGTGGGCTTCTGGTCGACGGCTCTCATCCTGTTCACGCTGTGGAACGTCGGCACCCTGGCCGGGGCCCTCGCCGGTGCGGCGTTGGGCAATCCGCGCACGTACGGCCTCGACGCCGCCGCACCGGCCGCGTTCATCGCGTTGCTCTGGCCACAACTCACCGGCCGGCGGACCTGGCTGGTCGGCGCCGGCGCGGTACTTGTGGCGCTGGCGCTCGTCCCGTTCGTGCCGCCCGGCATACCTGTCCTCGTCGCCGGCACCGTCGCCCTTGCCGTCGGACTTCGCCGTACAGCCGAGCCGCCGGCCGGTCCGGTGACCGGTCCGCTGACCGGTCCGGTGACCGACGCCGAGAGTAGGCGTTCCGGAGCAGAGGACGTCCGATGACCTGGGCGACAGTTCTGCTCACCGCCGCCGGCTGCTACCTGCTCAAGCTGGTCGGTCTGTTGGTACCGCAACGGGTGCTGGACCGGCCCGCGGCACGCAGAGTCGCCGCCCTGCTGCCGGTGGCGCTCCTCGCCGCGCTGGTGGCCGTCCAGACCGTGGCGACCGGAGACCGCCTTGTCGTCGACGCGCGCCTGGCTGGGATCGCGGTCGCGGTGGTGGCGCTGATTCTGCGGGCACCGTTCATCGTGGTGATCGCGCTGGCAGCGCTGACGGCAGCGCTCCTCCGGATGGTGATGTGAGCACGCCTGTTCCGGACCTCGGTGACCGGCGGCGGACATCTGTCTCGGTGACCGAGATCCGGCCCGGAATCCGGCACGCATCCTGGGCACGACCCGCCTAGCGTCGCTGGTAGGTCACGACGCAACGGAGGGACACCGATCGTGGGCAGCCGCTACCAGGTCCTCACCGACGAACAGGCGCAGGCATTTCTCGACAACGGATTCATCCGCATCCCTCGCTGTTTCACCCGCGAGGCGGCCGGCGCGCTGACAGCGACGGTCTGGACCCGGCTGGGGTATGACCCCGACGACCAGTCGACATGGGCGCAGACGTCGGTCCATATGCCGACGCACCAGCGCCTGGACGTCAAGGACTTCGCGCCGAAGGCCTGGCTCGCGGCCTGCGACCTGGTAGGCGGCGAGGATCGGATCGCCCAACCGTTCGGCTGGGGCGACGGCTTCATCGTCAACCTGTCCGAAGGGGCCGACCGGCCGTGGCAACCCGCGTCCGCCGACTCACCCGGCTGGCACAAGGACGGTGACTTCTTCCGGCACTTCCTCGACTCTCCCGAACAGGGCCTGCTGACGCTCGTGCTGTGGTCGGACGTACGCCATCAGGGCGGCGCGACCTTCGCGGCGGCCGACTCGGTCGGACCCGTGGCCCGCTTTCTCGCCGATCGCCCTGGCGGGGTCCTGCCGTTGGAGTTCGACATCCGCAGCCTCGTCGGCCAGTGCTCGCGATTTGTGGAGGCCACGGGTGAGGTCGGCGACGTGTACCTTCTCCACCCGTTCATCCTGCACGCGAAGGCGCAGAACGTACTCCGCCTCCCGCGTCTCATCACGAACCCACCGGTCCACCTGCACGAGGCGATGCGGTTCGACCGTCCCAACTACGACGACCACTCGCTGGTGGAGAAGGCGATCCTGCGGGGTCTCGGGGTGGAGAGGTACGAGTTCAATGCCACGGCCCCCCGCGAGAAGGTGGTGCCGGAGCGGGTGCGCCGGCAGGAACGCATGAAGGCGGAGGAGTCCCGGCGCCTGGCCGGCCAGACCTGACCACAGCCGCCGGCGGCCGAGTCAGAGGCCGACCAGCTCCGCGCTCACGTCCCAAAGGCGCGCGGCCAGCGCGGTGTCCTGCGCCCTCGGCGACGGATCGAGTCGACGGCTGCGCTCGAAGTAGCAGCCCGTCACGTCCTGCAGCGCAGGATCGGCGGCCAGCCGCACGATGGGTTCCGCACCGCGTTCGGAGCTGATGAAGTTGCGGCGGAGGACGAGCTTGAGGATCGGCTTGGCCCAGCCTGGCCAGATGTTGGTGTTGACCGCACCCGGATGCAGGCTGTTGGACGTCACACCTGTGCCCGCGAGCCGGCGGGCGAGCTCACTCGCGAACAGGACGTTGGCCAGCTTCGAGCGGTTGTATGCCTTCAGGGTCGAGTACCCGCGTTCGAACCCGAGATCGTCGAGGTCGAGCCGGCCGCTGCGATGTCCGATCGAGGCGACCGACACCACTCGTGCCGGCGAGCTCGCCACGATCAGGTCCAGCAGCAGGTTGGTCAGTAGGAAGTATCCGAGATGGTTGACCGCGAACGTCATCTCGATGCCGTCCTGAGTGAGCTGGCGCGACCTGTGCACACCGCCCGCGTTGTTGACGAGCACATCGAGCCGGTCGAATCGGTCTGCGTACGCCTTGGCAAGCGCGCGGATCGAGGCCTGCTGGGAGAAGTCGCACAACAGGTGGTCGGCTGCGACTCCGGCACGGGCGCGCACCGCGTCGGCGGCCGCCTGGGTGCGCGCCACGTCGCGACCGACGAGCACCACACGGGCACCACGCCTGGCCAGCTCCACACCGGCTTCGAGGCCGATTCCACTTGTCGCACCGGTGACCAGTACGGTCTTGCCCTGCACGGTCCACGTCATGGCAGGAAACCGTACCTCCCCGACATCAACAGCTCTCGGTGCCGGTCACCCGCGTAGTCGGTCCGGGCTGGCCTCACGTCGTGCTGAGGAAGTGCTCCAGACCGACCGTCAACCCAGGGTTGGCGGCGACGTTGCGGACGCCGACCAGGACGCCCGGCATGAACGAAGTACGCGCCATGGAGTCGTGCCGGATCGTCAAGGTCTCCTCCTGGCCACCGAAGAGCACCTCCTGGTGGGCTACCAGTCCGGCCAGTCGCACACTGTGCACGCGGATTCCGCCGACCTGCGCCCCCCGCGCACCGTCCAACTCCTGGCTGGTCGCGTCAGGGACCTCGCCGAGCCCGGCACCCGTGCGAGCGGCCGCGACCAGCTCGGCCGTCCTCGCTGCCGTGCCTGACGGGGCGTCGGCCTTTCTCGGATGGTGCAGCTCGACGATCTCCACGGACTCGAAGTATGCGGCCGCCTCCCGGGCGAATCGCATCATCAGGACCGCACCGACGGAGAAGTTCGGCGCCACGAGCACTCCGACGCCTGGCGCGTCAGCGAGAAGCCCACGCACTGTTTCGAGGCGCTCGCCGGAAAAGCCGGTCGTTCCTACGACTGCGTGGATACCGTGCCCGATCAGGAAGCGGAGGTTGTCCAGTACGGCGTCAGGATGGGTGAAGTCGACCGCGACCTCCGCACCGGCCTCGACCAGCGCTTCGGTCGGGTCGCCGAGGTCGATCTCGGCGACCAGGTCCGTGTCCCCAGCCGCCGCGACCGCTCGGCAGACCTCCGCACCCATGCGGCCGCGCGACCCGAGCACGCCCACCTTGATGGTCACCTCGTCGTACCTCCTCGTGTCGAACGACGTGGCCGCGGTGGCGCGGGGTCCGTGCGGCTCAGCGCACGGCCGACGCGAACCGGTCCGGATCGTCGAAGGGCCCGACGACGGCCAGGGTCGGTGGCACCTCGAGCAGCTCGCCGGCCATCGCACGTACGTCGTCGAGTGTCACCGCCTCGATCCGGCGCAGGATCTCATCGACGCTGAACAGCTCGCCGTAGACCAGCTCCGCCTTGGCCAACCGGCCCATGCGGGAACCGGTGTCCTCCAGCCCGAGGACCAGCGAGCCACGCAGCTGTCCCTTGCCGCGCTGCAGTTCCTCGTCGGTGATGCCCTTGTCGGCTACCTTGGCGAGTTCGTCCCGACAGATGTCGAGCACCTCGTCGATCTTGGCGGGAAGGCAACCGGCGTATACACCGACCATGCCCGTGTCGGCGTAGTTGGAGGCGAATGAGTAGACGGCGTACGCAAGGCCGCGCTTCTCCCGCACCTCCTGGAACAACCGGCTCGACATGCCACCACCGAGCGCGGCGTTGAGCACGCCCAAGGTGAAGCGGCGGTCGTCGGTGCGGGACAGTCCCGGTACGCCGAGGACCAGGTTTGCCTGTTCGGTGGCGCGTTCGACGAGCCGGACCGCTCCCTTGCTCGACTCCGGCCCTACACCACCGATGCGCGGCGGAGTCGGCGCTGTCGTACCGTCGCCCCCGTCTGCGAACCCGGCCTGCGCGAACGCCTTCGTGACCAGCCGGACGACCGCCCGGTGTTCGACGTTGCCGGCCACCGCCACGACCAGGGACTCCGGCCGGTAGCGGCGGCGGTAGTAGCCCGCGATCTGACGCCGGGCCAGCGACGTGATCGACTCGACTGTCCCCAGGATCGGTCGGCCGAGCGGCGAGTCGCCCCACATCTGTTGGGCGAACACGTCGTGGACCGCATCGGAGGGATCGTCGTCATGCATGGCGATCTCTTCGAGGATGACGCCACGTTCACTCTCGACGTCACCGGTGGCGATGAGCGCCGACGTCACCATGTCGGAGATGACGTCGACCGCGAGTGGCAGATCGGCGTCCAACACCCGGGCGTAGTAGCAGGTGTACTCCTTGGTGGTGAAGGCGTTCATCTCGCCACCCACCGCGTCGAGCGCGGAGGAGATCTCCAGTGCGTCCCGCCGCTTGGTGCCCTTGAACAACAGGTGCTCGAGGTAGTGGCTGGTGCCGGCGAGGGAGACGGTCTCGTCGCGCGAGCCGACTCCCACCCAGACGCCGTAGCTCACCGAGCGGACCTGCGGCATCGCCTCGGTGACGATGCGCAGACCGCTCGGCAGCACGCTGCGGCGGACGACGCCGCCCTCGCCGTCCTTGTGCAGAGTGCGGGTCGAGCCGGGCGGCTGACCCGCAACTGTCAACGGCACCGCACGTCGGCTCACCTGGACGCGGCCGACGACTCGGATTCCTCGATGACCGGCACCAGGGACAGCTTGCCCCGGTCATCGATCTCACCGATCTCGACCTGGAGCTTGTCACCGACCTTGACGACATCCTCGACGTTCTCGACCCGCTTGCCGCCGGACAACGCGCGCAGCTTCGAGATATGCAGCAGGCCGTCGCGACCAGGCACCAACGAGACGAACGCCCCGAAGTTGGTGGTCTTGACCACCGTGCCGAGGTAACGCTCGCCCACCTCCGGCATGGTCGGTGTGGCGATGCCCGCGATCCTGCTGCGCGCCGCCTCCGCCGAAGGCCCGTCGGTGGCACCGATGAAGATCGTGCCGTCGTCCTCGATGTTGATGTCGGCGCCGGTGTCATCCTGAATCTGGTTGATGATCTTGCCCTTGGGACCGATCACCTCACCGATCTTGTCGACCGGGATCTTCATCGTGATGATCCGCGGCGCGAAGGGCGACATGTCGGCCGGCGTGGAGATTGCCTTCTCCATGACGCCCAGGATGGTGAGGCGGGCTTCTCGCGCCTGTTGGAGCGCCGCACCCAGCACCGACGCGGGAATGCCGTCGAGCTTGGTGTCGAGCTGCAGCGCGGTGACGAACTCGCGAGTGCCGGCGACCTTGAAGTCCATGTCGCCGAACGCGTCCTCGGCGCCGAGGATGTCGGTCAGCGTGACGTACTCGGTCTTGCCGTCGCGCTCGTCGCTGATCAGGCCCATCGCGATCCCCGCGACCGGGGCGCGCAGAGGCACGCCCGCGCTCAGCAGCGACAGCGTGGACGCGCAGACCGACCCCATCGAGGTCGAGCCGTTGGAGCTGATCGCCTCTGACACCTGGCGGATCGCGTACGGGAACTCCTCGCGCGCAGGAAGCACGGGTGCCACCGCCCGCTCGGCGAGTGCGCCGTGGCCGATCTCGCGCCGCTTGGGTGAGCCGACCCGCCCGGTCTCACCGGTGGAGTAGGGCGGGAAGTTGTAGTTGTGCATGTAGCGCTTCGTGGTGTCCTCGGCGAGCGTCAGCCCGATCCGACGTTCGAGCGCCAGCATGTTGAGCGTCGTGACGCCGAGGATCTGCGTCTCGCCGCGCTCGAAGATCGCCGAGCCGTGCACGCGGGGAACGGTCTCGATCTCCGCCGTGAGGGGCCGGATGTCGGTCAGCCCACGCCCGTCGATGCGGACCTTGTCCGCGATCACACGCTCGCGTACCAGAGCCTTGGTGAGCGAACGGAACGCCGCGCTGATCTCCTTCTCCCGGCCCTCGAAGTCGGCACCGATCCGCTCGGTTGCGAGCGCCTTGATCTCTTCGAGACGGTTCTCGCGGTCGGCCTTGTGCGCGATCGTGAGCGCCTGGGCGAGGTCGGTACGGACGGCCCCGGAGAGGGCGTCGAGCACGTCGTCCTCATAGTCGCGGAAGACCGGGAACTGACCGGTTGGCTTCGCCGCCTCGCTCGCGAGCCGCGCCTGCGCCTCACAAAGCGCCTTGATGAAGGCCTTGGCAGCTTCGAGCCCGTCGGCGACCACCTCTTCGGTCGGTGCCTGGGTGCCCTCCTGTACCAGCTCCCAGGTGTGATCGGTGGACTCCGCCTCGACCATCATGATCGCGACGTCGCCGTCGTCGAGCACCCGGCCGGCGACCACCATGTCGAACACCGCGTCGTCGAGCTCCGAGCGGCGCGGAAACGCGACCCACTGGCCGCGGATCAGGGCGACCCGGACGCCGCCGACCGGCCCCGAGAACGGCAAGCCGGCGAGCTGGGTCGACGCGGAGGCCGCGTTGATCGCGAGTACGTCGTAGATCACGTCGGGGTTGAGTGCGAGGACCGTGACGACGACCTGGATCTCGTTGCGCAATCCCTTGACGAACGACGGCCGCAGCGGGCGGTCGATCAGCCGACAGGTGAGGATCGCGTCTTCGCTGGGCCGGCCCTCGCGGCGGAACACCGAGCCGGGAATCTTGCCGGCGGCGTAGCCGCGTTCCTCGACGTCGACCGTCAACGGGAAGAAGTCGAGCTGGTCCTTGGGATGCTTGCTCGCCGACGTCGCCGACAGCACCATCGTGTCGTCGTCGAGATAGGCGACGGCAGAACCTGCCGCCTGACGGGCGAGACGTCCGGTCTCGAACCGGACCGTTCTGGTGCCGAAACTTCCGTTGTCGATAACGGCTTCGGCGGCGTGAATACCGGGACCCTCCACAGGGCTCACTCCTTGTGACGTCTGGGAGCGGCCCTTCGTGCGAACGGCCGGGCGCGGAGTGCCGGTCTTCGATCGAGGCCCTCGGCGTGGGCGGGTGCTGTGCCCGCCGCCCGGGGGCCACTACCGAGGACCGGCGACCTGCCAGTCTTCGCTGACCGCCCCATCTCTTCTAAATGCACGGCCTTCTCATGGTGACGGGAGCTCCGGCCGTGACCGGCTGCCGCTCCCGCCCTCTGTCGCGCTAGCGCCGCAAGCCGAGTCGCTCGATCAGCGAACGGTAGCGCTGGATGTCTTCTTTCATGACGTAGTTGAGCAGCCGACGCCGTTGCCCCACGAGGAGCAGCAGCCCGCGCCGGCTGTGGTGGTCGTGCTTGTGGGTCTTGAAATGCTCGGTCAGATGATTGATCCGATGCGTGAGAAGCGCGACCTGGACCTCGGGAGAGCCAGTGTCGCCCTCATTGGTCGCGTACTCGGTGATGATCTCTTTCTTCGTCGCAGCGTCGAGCGACACGGTGCTCCTTCCGGGATTCCGTTGCGCGGCGCGCCAGGGCGGGTTCACCTGGGCACTCTTGATCCGCGGCCGGCGTACGGCAGTGGCCAGGCTACCAGCCGTCACCTGCAGCCCTGGAATCGGTGCGCCCTGACCGCTGCGTTCGGTCCGGTCCGACGGTGACGTTCGTGCCATTGTGCGGCGTACGCGACACACCCGCCATCAGGATCTGTGGGCTGATCATCGCTGGCTCGACCACGCTCGCTCGACCACGCTCGCCCAATCAGTCCGGCCCGATCAGTCTGGCGACTCGCCGACAAGGATCTCCCGGACACGCTCAACGTCGTCGCCGATCTGGCGCACCAGGTCGTCCACGGAATCGAACGTCGCCTGCCCGCGTACCCGCCCGACGAACTCCACCGCGACAGGCAGGCCGTACAACTCGAGGTCGTCCCGGTCCAGGACGTACGACTCGACCCGGCGCGGCTCCTCCCCGAACTGCGGGTTGGTGCCGACCGAGATCGCCGCCGGCATCGGCTCGTCCGCGGCACTGCTCGCCATCACCCGCAACCAGCCGGCGTAGACACCATCGGCTGGCAGCGCCATCCCGGGCGCCGCCGGAACGTTGGCCGTGGGGAAGCCGAGCTCCCGACCACGGTGCGCACCCTCGACCACCACCCCGTCCACCCGGAAGGCATGCGCCAGCAGGTCGCGGGCAGCCGCGACGTCGCCGCGTTCGAGGCACCGGCGGACGGCGGTGGACGAGACCATCTCCGTCGTCACGGTCACCGGCCCGGAGGCGGCTGCGGAAACGGACTCCGCACCCGACGGCGACGCCTGCCGGGTCAGGCCCTCGACCTCGAAACCGAGTTCGGACCCGAGCCTGCGCAGGAGTGCGACATCCCCGGCCGCCTTGAAGCCGAACCGGAAGTCGTCGCCGACCACGACCGCCACCGGGTCGAGCGCTCCGGCGATCTCCCGGACGAACTCCTCGGCCGGCTGCCGGGACCGGCGAGTGTCGAAGTGGACCACGAGCGCCGCATCGGCGCCGTAGGAGTCGAACAGCTCGAGCCGACGGTCGAGTGTCGCCAGCAGCGGTGGCACTTTGTCGGGTCGGACCACGGAGGTGGGATGCGGGTCGAACGTCACGACGACCGCTCGGGCACCGCGTAGCCGGGCCAGCTCCACCGTGCGAGTGATGACGCGCTGGTGGCCGCGGTGAACTCCGTCGAACACACCGATCGTGAGCACCGTCGGCCCGACTCCCCGCGGCACCTCAGTGAGGTCCTGCCAACACTGCATCCACATCTCCGTCTGCGTTCGACCGCCCATGCCGGGCGCTACCACTCTGCGGCGCGGGATGGTCGGACCTTGTGTCGACGTCCCGCGCCCTCCCGCGCGTGCCTCGTCACAGGGTGCCAGACGCGCACGCACGCCTGGCGTCAATGGGCTGTCGAGCCGGGGTGGTGTGAACCACACCCTCGAGGAGGGCCAGCCAGCCCGAGGCCGGCCCTGCGGTCACCCGGCGAAGACCGCCACCGGTTTGGAACCTTCCGCCGTGTCTTCGTAGAGAGCAAGGAATGTGCCGTCCGGCCCGAAGATTCCGACCGGGCCCGTGCCGACGTGGACACCTGGGAGCTTCTGCCCGAATGCCACCAACCTCGCGGTCGAGTCGTCGACGTCGAACCGTGGGAACGTCTCGGCGGCGACGTCGGCGATCGGGAGCACCGCGAAGTCGCTCTCCAGCTGCTCCAACGTACGAGCCTGTGCCAGGCCGTAGGGTCCTACTCGCGTCCGGCGGAGTGCCGTGAGATGCCCACCGACCCCCAGTGCAGAGCCGAGGTCCCGGGCCAGTGCCCTGATGTAGGTGCCGCTGGAGCACTCCACCTCGACGTCGAGGTCGACCACGTCGCCCTCCGGCCGAACGTCGCGCAGGTCGAACCGCCGCACCACTACTGGTCGCGCCGCCAGCTCGACCTCCTCCCCCATCTGCACCTTCCGGTACGCCCGCTCGCCACCGACCTTGATCGCCGAGACCGACGACGGGACCTGAAGGATCTCGCCGGTCAGGTGGGCGATGGCGGGCTGGATCTGTGTGCTGGTGAGGTCTCCGGCCGGCGCGCCGCCGACAACGTCTCCTTCGGAGTCGTCGGTCACGGTCGAAACGCCGAGCCGGATCGTCGCGTCGTAGGCCTTCTCGGTCAGCGCGAGATGGCCGAGCAGCCGCGTTGCCCGCTCGACCCCGAGGACGAGCACACCCGTTGCCATCGGGTCGAGAGTTCCCGCGTGCCCGACCCGACGGGTCCGCGCCAGCCTGCGTACCTTGCCCACGACATCGTGGGAGGTCCAGCCGGGCGGCTTGTCCACCACGACGATCCCGTCGACCGCCATCAGCCACTCCTCGTCCGCGGATCAGTTGCGGCCCGATCCGCCCGAACGTCGCCTGCGGGACGCGGGGTGGTGCTCCGCGTCCTGGTCGGAACCACCATCATGGCTCCGTCGTCATTGCGGACTTTCGCCCTCCTCGTCCTCGACCGCACGGTATGGGTCGGCCTCTCCCGCGTACGACGCCCGAGCCGCCTGGCGGGCGACCTCGGCGTCGGACTCCCGCGCCTGTTGCAGCAAGTCTTCGATGTGCTTGGCAGTCTCCGGTATCCCGTCCGGAACGAACGCCAGGCTCGGTGTGTGCCGAAGACCGAGCTGGCGACCGACCTCAGACCGGATCAGCCCGGTTGCGCTTTCGAGCGCGGCGGCCGTACCGACCCGGTCCTGGTCGCCGCCGAGGACCGTGTAGAACACCGTTGCTTCCCGTAGATCACCGGTGAGGCGCGCTTCCGTCACGGTGACGAAACCCAGTCGCGGATCCTTGACCCGTCGCTCCAGCATCTCGGCGACTATGACGCGGATCCGGTCGGCAAGCTGGTTCACCCGCGTCTGGTTCATGGCCATCCTCTCCTCGTCCCGCTGCCGGTCGACCTCACGTTGTCGACCTTTGTCCGATTTCGTGCAGTGGCCGGGCGGACGCTCAGTCGTCTCCGGAGAACATCTGCCGGCTGAAGTCGAGTACCTCGATCTCTGGACGCTCGACCAGCATCCGCTCGATCGCGTCGAGGACGTCCCGACACTGCCGTCCCTCACCGCTGACGACCGCGACACCGATCTCGGCCCGGCGGTAGAGGTCGTGGTGGCCGGTCTCTGCGGCAGAGACACCGAACCGCCGCTGGACCTCGGCGACGATCGGCCGAACCACCGACCTCTTCTGCTTGAGCGACCGCACATCACCCAACCGTAGATCGGCCCGCAGAGTCCCTGTAAACACCTCGTCCAGCACCCCAGCCCGTCGCGAAGAGTACGAACCCGCGCCTACCGGCACCTTTCACCTTCCGTCGCCCGACAGCGATGGGAGCCCGCGGCCGGCCTACGACGGACCTGCGAGGGCGACGCGGACGGTCGCATGTGTGTCGAGACGTCAAGCACGGACGGGCGAGCCGGTGCGAACGCATCCGCGAGCTTGCGAGCCCGGTCACGTACGCACCGTCCACCCAACCGTGTCAGTCCGACACGCATGGGACCCGAAGCGCCGACCGCGGCATACGACGGCCGCCGACGCTGCCCATCGCCGTCAGGCGCGAGGCTTCTCCCTCATCTCGAACGTCTCGATCATGTCGCCGACCTTCACGTCATTGAAGTTGTGCAAGGTGAGACCGCACTCGAAGCCCTCGCGGACCTCGGTGGCGTCGTCCTTGAACCTTCGCAGCGACGCGATGTCGGTGCTCTCGAGCACGACCGCACTATCGCGGACCAGCCGGGCCTTGGAGTTGCGTCGGATCGTCCCGCTCTGTACGAGGCAGCCGGCAATCGTGCCGAACTTGCTCGAGCGGAACACCTCGCGCACCTCCGCGGTGCCGAGCTGGACCTCTTCGTACACCGGCTTGAGCATGCCCTTGAGGGCCGCCTCAACCTCGTCGATGGCCTGGTAGATGACCGAGTAGTAACGGATCTCCACGCCCTCGCGTTCGGCAAGGCGCTCGACCGACCGGCCCTGCGGCCGGACGTTGAAGCCGATGATGATCGCGCTGTCGATGGTGGCGAGGTTGACGTCGTTCTCCGTCACCGCACCGACGCCGCGGTGCAGGATCCGCAGGTCGACCTCTTCGCCCACGTCGATCTTGGCCAGGGCATCTTCCAGAGCCTCGACCGAACCCGACACGTCGCCCTTGATGATGAGGTTGAGTGCCTGACGCTCGGCCAGCAGGTCGGTGATGTTGTCGAGGCTGACCCGCTTGGTACGCCGGGCCATCGACGCGTTGCGCTCGCGCGCCTCGCGCTTCTCGGCAATCTGGCGGGCCATCCGGTCGTCGGCGACGACGAGGAAGTTGTCGCCTGCCCGTGGAACCGCGGACAGACCCAGCACCAGGACCGGCCGCGAGGGCGTCGCCTTCTCGACCGGCTCACCGTGCTCGTCGAGCATCGCCCGCACCCTGCCGTACGCGGGGCCCGCCACGATCGAGTCTCCGACCGAAAGGGTTCCGCGCTGGACGAGTACGGTCACGACCGGACCGCGCCCCTTGTCGAGGTGCGCTTCGATCGCGATGCCCTGCGCGTCCTGCACCGGGTTGGCACGCAGGTCGAGGGCGGCGTCGGCGGTCAGCACGATCGCCTCGAGCAACCCGTCGATGTTGGTGCGTGCCTTGGCGGAGATGTCGACGAACATCGTGTCGCCGCCGTACTCCTCCGGCACCAGGCCGTACTCGGTGAGCTGCCCACGCACCTTCGACGGGTCTGCATCGGGTACGTCGATCTTGTTCACCGCGACCACGACCGGGACGCCTGCCGCCTTGGCGTGGTTGAGCGCCTCGATCGTCTGCGGCATCACGCCGTCGTCCGCCGCCACCACGAGGACCGCGATGTCGGTGGACTGGGCACCACGGGCACGCATGGCGGTGAACGCCTCGTGGCCCGGGGTGTCGATGAAGGTGATCTTGCGTTCGATCCCATCGACCTCGGTCGCGGACTGGTAGGCACCGATGTGCTGGGTGATGCCGCCGGCCTCGCCGGCCACGACGTCTTCGCCGCGGATCGCGTCGAGCAGCTTGGTCTTACCGTGGTCGACGTGGCCCATGACGGAGACCACAGGCGGCCGCGCCTGCATGTCGACGTCCTCGCCCTCGTCCTCACCGAACTCGATGGCGAACGATTCGAGCAGCTCGCGGTCCTCGTCCTCGGGCGAGACGACCTGGATGTCGTAGTTGAGTTCGGCACCCAGCAGCTGCAGGGTCTCGTCGCTCACCGACTGCGTGGCGGTGACCATCTCGCCGAGGTGGAACATCACCTGGACGAGAGACGCCGCGTCGGCACCGATGCGCTCGGCGAAGTCGGTGAGGCTCGCACCACGCGGCAGGCGGACCGGAGTTCCGTCGCCGCGCGGGACACGCACGCCGCCGATCGCCGGCGCCTGCATGTTGTCGAACTCTTGACGCTTCTGGCGCTTGGACTTGCGGCCTCGGCGGGTCGGACCGCCTGGACGCCCGAACGCACCTGCGGTGCCGCCGCGGCCGCGGGCTCCGCCGCCCCGACCGCCACCGAAACCGCCGCGCGGAGGAGCGCCGGCTGGCGCACCGCCACCGCCCCCCGGACGACCACCGCCCGGGCCACCGCGACCACCGCCGGGGCCACCGCGACCGCCGCCACCACCGGGGCGACCGGCTCCGCCGGGTGCGCCGGCGCGACCGCCGCCGGGACCGCCAGGCCCACCACTGCGGGTGCCTGGCCCGCCGCGGCCGCCGCCGGGACCACCGGGACCTCGACCGTCTCCGCGAGGCCCTCTACTCGGGGTGTTGGGACGCGACGGCATCATGCCTGGATTGGGCCGGGGACCACCTGGGCGGTCACCGGAGTCGGGACGCTCTGGAATCATCGACGGGTTGGGCCGCGGCGCTCCGGGCACTCCAGGGCCGGCGTCGTCGCGTCGGGGTCGAGCCGGACCACGGCCCATGCCGGTCGTCGAGGTGAAGGGGTTGTTGCCCGGCCGGGGGCCACTGCCGGAACGCGGCGCTGCCGGCCTGGGCCGCGCGCCGTCGCCTCCCTGGCCGGAGCCTGGCCGGCGACCCGCACCCTGTCCCGGGCCGCCCGGTCCGGGACGCGTGGGGCGCCCGCCGGACGGTCCAGGCCTGGGCGAGGCCGGTCGGCCACTGTGCGGCGACTCCGGCGTTCGCTGACCACCGGTACGCGGATCAAGGAACCGCGGGTCTCCAGGTCGGCGCTCGGGCGGCGACTCCGGGGGAGCCTCGGACGGCTGCACGGGTGAGGTCTGCTCTGCCGCCGCCGGACGGGACGCTCCTGTCTCAGGCGCCTCCGGCGTCTGCGGACGGTCGTCGGTCGGCTCGGGCGTCGGCTGCTCGAAGGGGTTGACAACCGGCGGCTTCGGGGGACCCGGCTTCGGCGCCGCGGTCTTCGCAGCGTCGGCGGGAACGGACTGGGGGGCCGGCGAATCAGCCGGGACCACTTCTGCCGGCGTCTCGACCGCTGCCGCCTTCTTCTTGGCGGACTTCTTGGCCGTCGCCTTGCTGCCAGCCGGAGGTGCGGCCGCGAACGACTCTTTCAGTTTGCGTACGACAGGCGCCTCGACCGTCGATGACGCCGAACGGACGAATTCACCGAGTTCCTGGAGCTTGGCCATGACGGCCTTGCTTTCGATGCCGAACTCCTTGGCGAGTTCGTAGACCCGGACCTTTGCCACTGCTCTCCTTTGCCGGCCCAGGCCCCTGGCAGGTCCAGGCCGCTAGTTTGTAGGCGTGCTCATCGCTCGGTTCTCATCGAGTGCTCATGAGCCGCTCGACCCGCTCTCTTGTGTCAGGGCACTGCCCGATTTGTGGGAGGTGCCTGTGTTCGCATGTTGCCTGTCGTACCGACGCCGCGTGCGCGACGCCTCAGGTGTTCCGTCCCGTCCCGGACCGGCACCCTGGCTGGTCCGGACGACACCTAGCTCGGCCTCGTGCTGGTCGACGTACCTGCGAAGCGCCTCGTGGCTGAACGAGCCTTCCGCACGCAATGCGCGCGGGAAAGCGCGTCGCCGCTCAGCGAGCTCGAGGCACTCCCGCGTGGGATGCAGGTGCGCCCCACGCCCAGGCGCGTGCCCGGAAACGTCTGGAACGAGCTGGGCTGTCTTGTCGTCCGCCACGAGCGTGACCCGGAGCAGTTCGGACTTGACCGAACGATGTCGGCACCCGACGCACGTCCGCACAGCATGCGGACGTGTGTGAGGCTCCCGACCCGTACGACCCACCTTGGGAGAGTGTACCCACGGCTCACTCGCGCCCGGCCCCGGCCGTCAGCTGGGCCCGGTCCCTGGGGAGAGCACCAGGCCGCGGCCCGGCGGACTCGGCGAGCCGGAACGAGTCCGGCGTACCCCGTCGAACCGGATCCAGGCGGGCTGTGGAGGCTTTTCGGTGCGCTGACACCGGAGAGCTCCAAACCTCGCCCCTGGGCCGGCTCGCTGAACGGTCGAGGCTAGGGCCACTTGATCATGTGGTGGGGGCGAGTCCCCTGCTTCTCCATGAACTGGTTCGTGGCCTCGTCGCACCACCGGACCGTCTTGTCCAGCTCAGCGGCCAACGGGACGGCCAGCTCGGCCGACCTGGACCAGGGAAGATCTCGCCCGCGCGTACGACGCTGAGGAACGGACCGTCCTCGATGCTCGGTGTCACGACGACGCAGACGCGGCCGTCGTCAGTCCGCAGGTAGTGGATGCCGTCGTCGACCTCTGGGTCGGACGCCACAACGTCCTCCTGTGGCGCCTGCGCCACGCCTCAGGCGCTCCCGTGCTCGGCCGCTTCGCCCGGCCCGGGCGCGTCGGGACTTCCCGCTGGACCAACCGAGTCAGCCGATTCCGTCCCACCCGCCGATTCCGTCGCACCGTGTGAATCTGACGCACCTGCCGATTCCGTCGCGCCGGCCTTCCCGGCGGATCCGGCGGGCGGGGTGGTCGGCTCGGTGTCGGGCCGGATGTCGATCCGCCAGCCCGTCAGCCTCGCCGCGAGCCGGGCGTTCTGGCCTTCCCGTCCGATGGCGAGGGAGAGCTGGTAGTCGGGCACGATCACCCGGGCAGACCTGGCGGTCGCGTCGACGACGTGCACCTTGCTCACCCTTGCCGGCGAGAGTGCCTGCTTGACGTACTCCGCCGGATCGTCGGACCAGTCGACGATGTCGATCTTCTCGCCGTGCAACTCCGTCATGACGTTGCGGACGCGGGCGCCCACCGGTCCGATGCAGGCGCCCTTGGCATTGACGGACGGGTTGTGTGAGCGCACGGCCACCTTCGTGCGGTGCCCGGCCTCGCGGGCGATCCCGCTGATCTCGACGGTGCCGTCGGCGATCTCGGGCACTTCGAGGGCGAAGAGCTTCTTGACGAGGTTGGGGTGGGTGCGCGACAGGGTGATCTGCGGTCCACGGAAGCCCTTGCGGACGGCGACGACGTAGCACTTGAGGCGGGACCCGTGCTCGTAGCGCTCGCCTGGTACCTGCTCCTGGGGCGGCAGGATGCCCTCCACCCGGCCGAGGCTGACATGCACCAGCCGGGGGTCCTTGCCCTGCTGGATCACGCCCGAGACGATGTCGCCCTCCCGTCCGGCGAACTCGCCGAACATGTGGTCTTCCTCGGCATCGCGCAGTCGCTGCAGGATGACCTGCCGCGCGGTGGTTGCGGCAATGCGCCCGAAGCCGGTCGGGGTGTCGTCCCACTCCCGCGACGTCTCTCCCTCCTCGTCGAGCTCGCGAGCCCAGACCGTGACGTGTCCACTACGCCGTTCGAGCTCGACGCGGGCGTGCGTCTGCGCCCCGTCGGTGCGCTGGTAGGCGATCAGCAGGGCCTGCTCGATGGCCTCCGCCACCGCGTCGAGGGGAATGTCCTTCTCGCGTTCGAGGGCTCGCAGGACCGCCATGTCGATGTCCATCGCTCACCCTTCCTCTTCGGTATGGGTGGCCTCTTCGGTATGGGTGGCCGCCTCTTCGGTATGGGTGGCGCCCGCGTCGGAGTCGGCGTCATCGTCGTCGGCGGCCGGGAGCTTGGCGAACTCCACCTGCACGCTTGCCTTGGCGACATCCTCGTAGCGGATGCGGTGCCGGTGTCCGTCGGCCACCAGGTCGGCACCCAGCTCGTCGGCTCCGGTGACCCGCCCCTGCAGCTGGCTCCCGTCGAAGTGCACGACCTTCACCAACCGGCCGGTGTTGCGGCGCCAGTGTCGCGGTGCGGTCAACGGACGATCGACGCCTCGCGAGGTCACCTCGAGGGTGTAGGCACGGCTGCCCATGACGTCGCTCGAGTCAAGGGTCTTCGCCGCGAGGGTGGAGGTCTCGGCCAGCTGGTCGAGGCCCACACCGCCGTCGGCGTCGATGATGATGCGCAGGACGGTCCGACGACCGGCGGGGACGAGTTCGACAGCCTCCAGGTCGAGGCCACCGTCGGCGAACAACGGCGCGAGGAGGTCGGCCACCCGGTCACGAGCTGCAGAGGCGCTTACCAAACCGGATCGCCTCCTCTCTCCAGTTGTGCGGCGCCCGTCGGGCCCACCGGTCCGACCCGGGAGGTCCGATCGCCGCTGTGCCGCAGGTGCGGGGCACCGAATCCCGCTCCAGCTAAGTCAGCGTACCCGTCAGGCGAAAAGGCGATCAAACCACGTCCAGAGCGGGTTGACAGGTCGTTCGTCCCGACAAAGAGCATGACATTTCCGGCGTCGTCAGGACCGGATGCCGCAGCGGCTCGCTCCATACTGACAAGGCAGCCTTGACAACGAATTGTCGGGCGTAGGCGACATCGACACAGCTCCATGAAGTCTGCTGCAATGCACCGTGATGCCCGGCAGCCCTCCGGTAACGTCGCGCCCGTGAGATCGCCCGCACGAGTACCCCCTTCACCGGTACCCGCTTCACCAGTTCCCCCATCGCCGGCAAGGCCTTCACCGGCAGCCACGGTGGCCGGACCGACCCGACGGCAGTTCCTTCGTACGTCCGTGGTGGCCGGTGGCGGAGTCTCCGGCGCGGCATTGCTGGCGGCGTCCCTCGGCTCCTGCAGCGCCGGCCGGGGCAAACCGTCCGCAGGCCCGACGACCCACCAGCCGAGCGCGACGCCGACACCGACGCCCACGCCTCTGCCGCCCGATCCGGACGCGCCGGTCCTGGCGGCAGCGGCCGACGCTGAGCAACGCCTCCTCACTGCGTACGCCGAAACGGTCGCTCGGCATCCGAGCCTGAAGGCGAAGCTGGCACCGTTCGTGGGGCGGCACGAGCACCACCTCGAGGCGCTCCGATCAGCCAGCGACCCGTCCTCGGCGTCGGCCGCGTCCGTGGCCGCGACGACAACCCCGTCCGATACCCCCGATGGCACGCCGGCAAGCGGTGCGTCAAACGTGCCGGCGACGCCCGCGGTCGCGGTGACGGCTCTGGTCAGCGCCGAGCGCGACGCGGCAGCCGACCGGGACACAGACGTCCTCCGGCTCCGTGGTCCCGAGCACGCTCGGCTGCTGGCGTCCATCGGCGCCTGCGAGGCCACCCACGCCACCGCCCTAGGTCAAAGTGGTGCCGCATGAGCTCCGGCCAGGACGAGATAGCGGCGCTCCAGCAGGCACTGGCTGGTGTGCACGCCGCGGTGTGGGGCTACGGCGTGCTCGGTCCGCATCTTGGCACCGACGAAGCACGCGGGACCTCGACCTATCACCTGTACCGCAGGCTGCGCGACAAGATCATCGCAGTTCTCCAGGACCGGTCGGCCGCGCCCGTCGCCGCCGAAGCGGGGTACGCCCTGCCGTTCCAGGTCACCGACGCGACGACGGCCCGCCGGCTCGCCGTCCACCTGGAGAACGGCTGCGCGGCGGTCTTCGCCGACCTGGTGGCCGGAGCCGAGACCGAGGGGATCCGTACCTTCGCCCGCGGACTTCTCCACGACTGCGCAGACCGCCGCCTCGACTGGGGCGCGGAGCCGGTCGCCTTTCCGGGGTTGCCCGAACGCCGCTGACATCGCAGCCGGGTCCCTCAGGAAGCTCCCGGCACCGACCGGGACGTCAGGGCAGGCGCCAGCTGTCGACGAGCGGGAGCAGGTCGGCGAGTCGCTGCAGCACGGCGTCGGGTTTGCCGTCGGTGTGCCCGCGTTGGACGGCAGGGATCTCGCTGTGCGGTAGGAACACCGCCCTCATGCCGGCCTCGTGTGCTCCGTGGATGTCGTCGAAGAGCCGGTCTCCGACGTAGACGCAGTGCTCCGGCCGGTTGGCACCGACGGCCGCCATCGCCGCGGAGAAGGCCTCGGGGTGCGGCTTGGTGTAGTCGATCTCGCTGGTGTAGACAGCACCGTCGATGAGGTGGAGTACGCCGTCGCGGGAGAAGACGAGTTCGTGCTCGTCCCGAGGCCACACGGTGTTGGAGAGCACACCCACCCGGATCCCTCTGTCGTGCAGTCCGGTGAGGAGCGGCACGACGTCGGGATCGGTGTAGGTGTGCGGCTCCCACCACTCGCGGTAGGACTCGACGCCGCGGACGTGCGCCTCGCCCGAAGGCTCGAGGCCGGCCGTCTTGATGATGGCCTCGAAGGACGTGCTCCGGTGCTCGTCGCGGGACAGCCGCCAGGCCTCTTCCTCGGCCGCGACCAGGGCCGCCGTCACCGGGGCGTCGTGGGTGGGGTCGTACGCCTCCGCGTAGGCCCGCCACTGCTCGCCCCACTCGATCGTGTGCCACGGGGTCAGGGTCCCGCCCCAGTCGAAGATCACCGCGTCCACCGCCATGACGGCAATCCTGCCAAGCCGGACGGACAGCACAGACCCGTGGGTCGGAGCCGGGAGCGGGACCGGACTCACGCCGGGTCACCCAGCGAGGACCAGCCGTGGCCAGATCCGGAACCCATCGGAGCCCCCGAGGCGCCGGCACCGTCTGAAGCACCCGGCCGGTGACCTCCCCGCAACGAGCCGGGTGAACCCGTAACCGAAAAGAACCGTTCCACCACTTGTCAACGCGAGGTGTCGACCGGTCGAATGTCGCAGGACTTCGGCGGAAAGGACCGCGAAGATGACATCGCTCGACGGCTTCCAGGCAAGTACGGCTGCCCCCTCGGACCGTCCCAGCCAGCGGAAGCGGCGGCTGGCAGGACTGGTCGCGGCCGTGGCAGTCGGCCTGCTCGTGCCGGCCTGTTCACCGGTCGGGCAGGAAGCCGGTACCGGCGACGACTCCACCAAGCCGGACGCCGACCAGACCAACGCCGCGCGCCCGCTCAGCGTGGGCGAGCCCGCCGACCCTGCTGCCGTCAAGAAGGGGGGCGATCTCGTGCTCGCCCTGTCGGCCGATCCGGACGTGCTCGACCCCACGCTGGCGCGCTCGCTCTACAGCCGCTACATCTTCAACGCCACCTGCGAGAAGCTGTACGACACCGACGCCGATGCCAAGGTCGTTCCGCAGCTCGCCACCGCGCTACCTGAGGTCAGCGAGGACGGCAAGACCGTCACGATCAAGGTACGCACGGGCATCAAGTTCGGCGACGGCACCGCCTTCAACGCCGCCGCGGTGAAGACGTCGATCGACCGCAACCTCTCCTTGCCCGACTCGGCGCGGGTCAGCGAACTCGGGCCGATCACGAAGGTCGAAGCGTCCGACGACGAGACGGTGGTCATCCACCTGTCCGCTCCGTTCGCGCCGCTGACGGCCGCCCTCGCCGACCGGGCCGGCATGGTGATGAGCCCGGCGGCGCTCGACAAGCTCGGTGAGAAGTTCGGTACCGCGCCGGTCTGTGTGGGTGCGTTCAAGGTCGCCAAGCGGGTACCGCAGAACTCCATCGAGCTGGAGAAGGACCCCAACTACTACGACGCCAACAAGGTCCACCTCGACCGGATCGTCTACCGCGTGATCACCGACGCGAGTATCCGCGCGGCGAACCTGCGCTCCGGTGATGCCGAGGTCGCCGACAGCGTGTCGACCCAGGACGAGCCGGCCCTGGCCAAGGAGTCGAGCATCACCATGCTCGAGTCGGAGAGCCTCGGCTACCAGGGCGTGACCTTCAACATCGGCAACGTCGACGGTGTGGGCGAGCCGGCCAAGCAGATCGACGAGCCGTACGCCAAGGACCCGAAGGTCCGTCAGGCGTTCGACTACGCGATCGACCGCGAGGCGCTCGTGAAGACGGTGTTCAACAACATCCACTCGGTCGCCTGTTCGCCGATCTCGCCGGCCACCGAGTTCAGCACCGACGAGGCGCAGAAGTGCACGCCGCACGACCCGGCCAAGTCCAAGGAGCTACTGGAACAGGCCGGCGTGGCCGTTCCGTACAAGGTCCAGATGCTCGTCACCAACACGCCTGACACGTTGCGGATCGCCCAGGCCATCCAGGCGATGGTGAAGGAGGGCGGCTTCGACATCGAGCTCCAGCCGACGGAGTTCACGACCCTGCTCGACCAGCAGGACCGAGGTGACTTCGCGCTGCTCGCGCTCGGCTGGTCCGGCCGGGTCGACCCGGACGCCAACATCACCAACTTCGTGGGGACGGACGGCAGCCAGAACGTCGCCGGTTTCTCCGATCCCGAGGTCGACGACCTGCTCACCCAGGCGCGGCAGGGCCAGGACACGCAGGAGCGTGCGGGGCTCTATGGTCAGGTGGCCACGAAGCTGCGGGAGTCGGCGCCGCTCATCTACCTGTACCGCGTCCACAACCTGACCGGCGTGTCCAAGACGGTGCAGGGTGTGCAGGTCTTCCCCGACGGGGTGATCCGGGTGGCACGGGCCGGATTCGCCAAGTAGCGCACAGGCTCCGGGGCCCCACGGCCCCGGAGCCTTCGCAACGATTGTGTGGAGCGGCAGATGGGCGCGTACCTCCTCCACCGGCTGTGGCACTCGGCGGTCACACTCGTGCTGGCCACCGTCGTCGTGTTCGTCGGGATGCGCGCTCTGCCCGGTGATCCCGCGCTCGCCCTGGCAGGAGAGGAACGCGATCCGGCTTCCCTGGCAGCGATCCGCGCGAAGTACGGGTTGGACGAGCCGTGGCTGGCGCAGTACTGGCACTACGTCGCCAACAGCTTCCGTGGCGACCTTGGTACCTCGATCCGCTCCGACCTGCCGGTCACGTCGATGATCGCGACGGCTCTGCCGGTGACGCTGGAGCTGTCGTTCCTGGCGCTGCTCGTCGCCTCCGTCGTCGGCATCGTCACCGGGGTGGCGGCAGCGGTCCGCCGTGGGCGCTTCACGGAGTGGGTGGCGAACGCGTCGGCCCTTGCCGGGTTGTCGATCCCGAACTTCTGGCTGGGGCTCATCGCGATCCTCTACCTCGCGGTTGCCGTGCGGATGTTCCCGGCCTCGGGCTACGTGCCTATGAGTGAGGACCCGATCGCCAACCTCCACCACATGGTGCTGCCGTCGCTGGTGATCGGTACCGGGTTGGCGGCGGTCATCATGCGGCAGACCCGCTCGTCGATGCTGGAGGCCCTGTCGACCGACTACGTACGAACGGCCCGGGCGAAGGGCCTCTCCACGCGTACCGTCATCGTCCGGCATGCGTTGCGTAACAGCCTCATCGTCGTCGTGACGATCGTCGGGCTCCAACTCGGCGCGCTCATCTCCGGCGCCGTGGTGACCGAGCGGATCTTCGGCCTGCCAGGGTTCGGCAAGCTCACCATCAACGCGGTCTTCCAGCGTGACTACCCGGTGATCCAGGCCGTCGTCCTGGTCACGGCGACCGCGTACATCGCCATCAACCTGCTGGTCGACCTGCTCTACTCCGTGATCGATCCGCGAATCCGCGTACGCGGGCGGGAAGGGTGATGGCGTGCACCAGACGAGCGAGCTAGATGACTGAGCCAGAAGTGACCCAGATGGCTGAGACAGATGACTGAGACAGAGGTCGTCGCCGGCCCGAATACGCCGCCCGTGCAGGCGTTCCGCGGCCGCCGCGTCGTCCGCCGGCTGGCCCGCAACCCGCTCGCGGTCGCGGGGTTCGTCGTCCTCGCGATCGCGTTGCTGGGTGCGGTGTTCGCCGAGCTCATCGCGCCCTACTCTGCCGACGCGACCCACTTCGACGCGGCCAAGTCCCCGCCGGGATCGCCCGGGTATCTGCTCGGCACGGACGATCTCGGCCGGGACCTGTTCTCGCGGATCCTGTTCGGCATGCGCTCGTCCCTGGAAGCGAGCGTCCTCGCCGTCGCCGTCGCGCTGGCCGCCGGCGTCCCGCTCGGGCTCGCCGCGGGCTACTCCCCCGTCCTGGACACGGTGATCTCACGCCTGACCGATCTCGTACTGGCGTTCCCGTTCCTCATCCTGGCGGTCGGGCTGGCCGCCATCCGCGGACCGAGCCTGGGCAACGCGGCGATCGCCATCGGTGTCGCGCAGATCCCCGGCATGATCCGGGTCGTCCGCAGCGAGACCCTGCGCCTCAAGTCGCTCGACTTCGTGGCCGCCGCCGTGGTGTCGAGCGCCAGCGACGCGTGGGTGCTGGCGAGGCACATCCTGCCGAACGCGACGTCGGCGATCATCGTGCAGGCGACGGTGGCGATCCCGGTCGCGATCCTCGGCGAGGCCGTGCTCTCGTTCCTCGGCCTCGGCATCCGGCCGCCGCAGCCGAGCCTCGGCACGATGCTGTCCGATGCCCAGCAGTACGCCGCTCAGGCACCGTGGACGGCGATCATCCCGGGCGTCGCGATCATGCTGGTCGCACTGGCCTTCAACCTCTTCGGTGACGGGCTTCGAGACGCCCTCGATCCCAGATCGGGCCGCCGATGAACCCCCCGACGAACACCGCCGCCGACGCTGGCGCCGCACCCGGCGCGCACCAGGCCCCCGGGGACGCAGAGGTCCTCCACGTACGCGACTTCTCGGTGCAGTTCGGCACCGAGGACGGCACCGTCTCGGCGGTCGACCAGATCGATCTCGACGTCAGAGCCGGCGAGATCGTCGCTCTGGTGGGCGAGTCGGGATGCGGCAAGAGCGTGACCGCACTGGGTCTGGCGGGTCTGCTGCCGGAGAGCGCGCGGATCGAGGGTTCCGTACGCCTGCGGGGGCAGGAGCTGGTCGGTGCGTCCGAGCGGGTGCTACGCCCGCTCCGGGGCCGCGACATCACCTACGTCTTCCAGGAACCCATGACATCGCTCAACCCGGTGCTCACGGTCGGCCGGCAGATCACCGAGGTGTTGCAGGCGCACCAGAGCCTCAGCCGCTCAGCCGCGCGCACCCGGGCCGTGGAGCTGCTGTCACTGGTCGGCATCCCCTCCCCCGCGCGGCGAGTCGACGAGTACCCCCACCAACTGTCCGGCGGGATGAGGCAACGGGTGGTGATCGCGATGGCAGTCGCCTGTGACCCGACCCTGCTGGTGGCCGACGAGCCCACCACCGCGCTCGACGTCACCGTGCAGGCGGGGATCCTCGACGTCATCCGCGACCTACGCAACCGGCTCGGAACGGCGGTGCTGCTCATCACCCACGACCTCGGTGTCGTCGCCGACATCGCGGATCGGGTGGTCGTGATGTACGCCGGTCGAGTCGTGGAAGAGGCGCGGGTCGAGGAGTTGTTCGCCAGGCCGCGGCACCATTACACGGCAGCCCTGCTCGGCGCGATTCCCACGGCCCGACGTGACGGCGACCACCGGCTGCGGGAGATCCCGGGACTTGTACCGGTCCTCGCGACACAGCCGGACAGCTGCACGTTCGCCGACCGATGCCCTGGTGCGGACGACCTGTGCCGGTCGAGCCAGCCGAGGCTCGAGGCGGCGGCGCGCAGTCAGCGGGACCACGACGTCGCGTGCTGGCACCCGGTGCCCGACCGCCACGACGGCGCGCCCGGAGCGGAGACGAGCCGATGACCACACCGGCTGGAACTGGCGCTTCCGCCGGCGCCCTCGACGCGGGCGCGGTCACCCGGTCCACCGACGAGCACGTCCTCGAGCTCGACAACCTGGTCCTGCACTTCGGTCCGGTCCGGGCCGTCGACGGCGTATCGCTCACCATCCGCCGGGGCTCGGTGGTGGCGCTCGTCGGCGAGAGCGGCTCGGGTAAGTCGACGGTCGGACGCTGTGTCGTACGCCTGCTACGTCCGACGACTGGCACGGTGCGCCTGCACGGCACCGATGTCACGAACCTCGGTCGCCGGGCGCTGCGGCCGCACCGGCGTAACGTCGCGATCGTCTTCCAGGACCCGGCGGGTTCGCTCGACCCGAGGCTGTCCGTCGGTTCGATCGTCTCCGAACCGCTCCGCTTGCTCCAGCTCGCCAAGACCCGGACCCAGCGCGAACAGCTCACTGTCGAGGCGCTGCGCAAGGTCGGGTTGCGTTCCGAGCTCGTCCACCGCTATCCGCACGAGCTGTCCGGCGGCCAGCGCCAGCGGGTCAGCATCGCCCGCGCCTTGGTCTCGTCGCCGTCCTTGCTGGTCGCCGACGAGCCGACGAGTGCGCTGGACGTGTCCGTGCAGGCATCCGTGCTCAACCTGCTGACCGACCTGCAACGCGAACTCGGATTTGCCTGCCTGTTCATCACCCACAACCTGTCGGCGGTCGAGTACATCGCGGACGAGGTGGCCGTGATGTACCTCGGTCAGCTCGTCGAGCACGGCCCGAGCGCCCAGATCTTCGCGGCACCCGCGCACCCGTATACGCAGGCACTGCTGTCGGCGGCGCCCGTACCCGACCCGGTCCAGCAGCGCAGCCGTACCCGGGTGGTGTTGTCCGGAGACATTCCGTCGGCCGTCGAGCCACCCTCGGGTTGCCGCTTCCACACCCGTTGCCCGGTTGCCGTGCCGAGGTGTGTGGACGAGGTACCCGCCCTGCGAGAGGTCGACGGCCGGCGGGTCGCGTGCCACCTCGTCGCCGACGACGGCGCGGCACCAGACATCGCCGCCGCCGGGGCCGGCGGAGCGGGCCTCACCCCGCCACCGACGCACGAGGCACACTCGTGAGCTTCACGACACGGCCCACGCTCCGCGGCACGTTCGGGATGGTGGCCTCGACCCACTGGATCGCCTCCCAGTCGGCGATGGGTGTGCTCGAACGCGGAGGCAACGCTTTCGACGCGGCGGTCTGCGCGGGTTTCGTATTGCACGTCGTGGAGCCGCACCTCAACGGGCCGGGTGGCGAGATGCCGGCGATCGTCGCGACGGCTGACGACCACATCCCGAAGGTCCTCTGCGGACAGGGACCCGCGCCGGCCGGCGCCACCATCGCGCACTTCCACGACCTCGGGCTCGATCTCGTTCCGGGTTCCGGGCCGCTCGCCGCCACGATCCCGGGAGCGGTGGACGCCTGGCTGCTGCTGCTGCGCGACCATGGGACGTGGAGCCTGCGGGACGTACTCGACGCGGCCATCGGGTACGCCGGCGCCGGCCATCCGCTGTCGCTGCGCGCAGCCAGGACCATCGCGCGCATGCAGGAGCAGTTCACCGCCCACTGGCCCAGCTCGGCCGAACTCTGGCTGCGAAACGGCGGGCCACCTGCGGTCGACGCGCTGTTCGCCAACACCGCGTACGCCTCCACTCTGGAGCGTCTGGTCAGGGAGGGTGAGGCGGCGGGTTCGGGCCGGGAAGCGCAGATCGACGCCGCGCGGCAGGCTTGGCGCGAAGGCTTCGTGGCGGAGGCGATCGACGACTTCTCCCACCACGCGTTCCGCGACGAGACAGGGCGTGAGCACAGCGGCCTGGTGACCGGGCACGACCTGGCCGGCTGGAAGGCGACCTGGGAGCTGGCCGCCACGATGGAGTGGAACGACCTCACCGTCGCCAAGACGGCGGCCTGGGGACAGGGGCCGGTTCTCCTTCAGGCGTTGGGGATTCTCGACGCGTTGGGCGTGCCTGGCGAGTTCGACCTGGGCAGCGAGCGCGGCGTCCACTTCGTTACCGAGGTGGTCAAGCTGGCGATGGCCGACCGCGAGGCGTGGTACGGCGACGTCATCGACTCGTGCCTGCCGGCGCTTCTGTCCAGGCAGTACGCCGGACGCCGGGCCGCGCTGGTCGGAGCGCTGGCCTCCGGCGAGCTGCGCCCCGGCGCTCCCCGCGGCCGCATGCCACGCCTGCCGCAGGCGTACATCTCCCGTCGATCCGGCTGGGAGCGGTCCGGCGCGCTCGGCGAGCCCACCATGGCGGCGGGGATTTCGTCGCAACCGACGCCGAGCGGACGATCGACCGCCGGACAGGCTGGTGGCGACACCTGCCACGTCTCCGTCGTCGACCGGTGGGGAAACATGATCGCGGCGACGCCGAGCGGCGGATGGCTGCAGAGCTCACCTGCCGTGCCCGGTCTCGGTTTCTGCCTCGGCACCCGCGCGCAGATGTTCTGGCTGGAGGACGGACTGCCGTCCACGCTCGCACCGGGACGCCGCCCACGAACAACGCTGTCGCCGACTCTCGTCCTTCGGACCGGCAGCCCGGTGCTGGCATGCGGCTCACCGGGAGGCGACCAGCAGGACCAGTGGCAGCTGCTGTTCCTGCTCCGACACCTCGGTGGCGGGCAGTCCTTGCAGGAGGCGATCGACGCGCCCGCGTGGCACACGACGAGCTTCCCGGGTTCGTTCTTTCCCCGCACGATGGAACCACGCAGCCTCGTCGCCGAAGAGCGGCTGGGCGAGGCCGTGCTGGCCGGTCTCGCGCGCCGTGGCCATGACGTACGCAGGGCCGGGCCGTGGAGCCTCGGCCGACTCTGTGCCGTCACCCGGGACCCCGACACCGGCGGTCTCGCCGCGGGCGCCAGCCCCCGGGGCATGCAGAACTACGCGGTCGGGCGTTGACCGTCCGCATCGACAACCTGGGGACGTGTCCGAACGTTACGCAGCGTCCGACTGGCGAGGGCGGGGACAGCGGCGCACGCGCAGGCGCCGGCCGCGGCCAGCATCGCCGACCCCGGCCCGGACCAGGACGCGAGCACACCGAGCCAGATGTTCCCCATGAGCATGGCGAACAGCTGCGCCACGATGAGCACGGACTGGAACCGCGCGAGCATGCCCACAGGCGTCTGCAGGAGATAGAGCGGGAACAGATGGCTGGTGAAGACGGCGGTGCCGATCCCCATCAGCCCTGCACCGGTGAACGCGAGCGCCGGAACCGGCGCCACCACCGCGACGACGATCCCCAAGCTCGCGAGCACGGGCCCGGCCGACAGGGGCCACACGGGACGCTCGGCGCGGATGCCGAACTTGGCGACCAGGAATGAAACACCGAGGGCGCCGACGATCCAACAGGCCTCCATCAGGCCGGCGTCACGGGCGCCCCAGCCGCGGCTGCGTGCCAGGAGCGGAACGCACAGGCTGAGCATCGGGATCACGCTGCCCGCGACGATGCCAACCGCGCCGAGCATCGCGCCGACCCCGGGCAGACTGCGGACGGCTCGGAGACCCGCCCGAAGCTCGTAGATCACGGAGCTGGTCACATGTGACGTGCGCGCGGGCTCGTACGGCGGGCGCACCGCGACAAGCACCGCGACGACGACGGCAAGGCTCGCCAGGTCCACCAGGACTGCACCTGTCATCGACATCGCGACCACGAGGACCGCACCGAGTGGCGGTCCGGCGATGCGAGCGATCTCCATAGCCGAGCCGGTGAGCGACATGGCTCGCGGTATCAGCGGCTCCGGGAAGAACAGCCGGGGGAACGCGTTGTTCGCCGGACGGCGGAACGCGTCGATCACGCCGTCGGCCAGCGCAAGCAGCCCGAGCAGAACTCCTGTCACCATGGCGACCTGGGAAGCCAGCAGGAACGCCGCGAGAAGCAAGCCCATCACGAGATTGCAGCCGATGACGGTGCGCCGCAGTCCCCACCTGTCCGCGGTGGCACCGCCGACGAGGGTGAGGAGCACTGCGGGTAGCAGCCCGGCGATCAGGACGAGGGTGACGACGTGCGCACCGAAGCCGGATGCGGTCCATGCAATGGCGAAGAAGAGGACACCGTCACCGACGGCCGCGACCGCCGCAGCCGCCAGCCAGGCAACGAAGCCGCCACTCACCAGTCGCTGGGCGGGCTCGTGTCCCGTCCCGGTCATGGTTGCGGACGGCTCGGCATCAGCAGGACACCGAGGCGGCTCTGCTCGACCGGGATGAGCTGGACCGCACGGTCCGTCGTCGAGTACGCAAGAGACACCGTCGACCCGACCAGCGTGTCCAGCGCCTTGCGCAGGAGCCCGGCCGAGAACCACAGCGCGGTCGACCTACCGGAGGTGGCGGCGTCGATCCGCGTACTCTCACTCTCCCCGAACCGGTGGACGCCGAGGCGATCCGTACCCACGGCGAGACGGATAGGCGCGTCGTCGCCGGCGGGCAGCAGTGCGGTCAGAGACGATCGGTCGAGCGTGACGCGACCCGTGCGAGCCGCGGGACCGGGAACGATCAGCCGGTAGGCCGGGAACCGGTCGTCGGCGGTCGTGACCGGCACGGAGTCGGTCTCGTCACAGATACTGATCTTCCCCGTACCAAACTCGACCGTCACGACATCGTGATGGTCCAGCCGGCTCGCCAGTTCGTCGAGGCAGTCGAGCGGCACGAACGCCCTGCGATCCGGCGTCTGGACCTCGGCCACGGGGACCGACCAGTACGCCAGCCAGTAGCGGTCGGTGGCGGCCGGTGTGATCGCGCCACTGCCCAGGTCGAGCAGGACGCCCCGCAACGGGACCTCGTGGTCCGAGGCAGCACGCGAAACCTTCCGCAGGGCGGCGGCGAGCTCGGGGCCGTCGACCGTCACCGCGACGTCCTGGGCAGCCCGCTCTCCCTCGAGTGCGGAGACGATCTCGTCGACGACCGTGTATGCCTGTCGGGCCTTGCGCGCCGCTCGCTCGGCGAACCCGCCCAGGACTGCCGCTGCGCGCTCGGGCGGACCAGCCAGCATCAGGCGCATCGCCTCCACTGGAACGCCGATGTCGCGCATCCGCCGGATCAGGGCAGCCCTGCGTTCGAGCTCCGGCGTGTAGTAGCGGTAGCCGGTGCGCGGATCCACCTCCGCCGGTGGAAGCAGGCCGGCCTCGTCGTAGTAGCGAAGCGTGCTCGGCGCGAGGTCGACCGCCCGTGCGAAGGCGCTGATCGTCAGCAGCGGTTCGGTGGTCACACCAGCGAGTCTTAACCTTCAGGCGACCTGAAGGTCAATCTCGATCGCCGCCGAAGGCTCGAGGCGGCGGCTGACACTGGGACGGTAGGTCGTCTACGCTGGTCCGCGGCGACCCACCGCGCCGAACCTCCATGATCCACCCCAGCTGGATCCGTCAGGGGGCAAAGGGGAATCGACCTCGGTGCGGATCTCGAGGCTCACCTGTCACCGTGACCACGCGCGGCCTCGCTGGGGGAAGCCGGCGGGTTGCACGAGGAGACAGGTCGCCATGACGAGAGAATCCCCATTCAAGCAACGTGTCCGCGCTCGGATGGCGAAGACCGGCGAGAGCTACACCACCGCCCGGGCCCAGCTCGACACCCACGAAGCGCAAGCAGCCGTTGACGGTGGGGCCGGCGTGCTCCACGTCACCAACGGTGACACGACTGTGGAACTGCTCCTCGGCGCCGGTCTCACCAGTCCGATCCTGCCCTGGCGTGACATCCTGCACGACGGCCCCGTTCCCGGCGGCCTGAGTGACGCCTACCTGCGCCGGACCAGGGCCGCCTTCCTGGCCGAGCCGGGCCGGTTCGACGCCGCGTCCGTCGAACGCTCCCTGGCAGAGCGCGACCGCCTGCTCGACGACAGCGCCGTCACGGCGGGCAACGCCGCTTGCGACCTGGTGTTGTGGTTCGAGGCCGATCTGTACGACCAGCTGCAGATCATCCAGATCCTCGACCGGTTGCGCCGACACCAGGTCGACCCCGGCCGGATCACCCTGGTGTCTGCCGGGGAGTTTCCTGGGGTCGCCCATTTCGGCGGGCTGGGCGAACTCCAGCCCCGGGACCTGCTGCGGCTGCGCGACGACGAGATCAGCCTCACCTCGGATGCTCTCGACCTGGCGGGTGCCGCGTGGACGGCGTTCACGGCTGCGGATCCTTCGGGGCTCCCGACGATCGCCCGCACCGAGTCGCCCGTACTCCGCTACCTCGGCGAGGCGTTCGGGCGCCTCATGCAGGAATACCCGTCGTGCGCCGACGGGCTCTCCCTCACCCAGCGCCGGCTGCTGCTCGCGATCGAGGAGGGCGCGGGCACGACGGGTGAGGCGTTCCGTGAGCTCGGCCGGCGGGAGCGTCGCCCCTACCTCGGCGACTGGCCGTGCTTCGACGTCATCGCCGGCATGGCGTCTGGGCGTCAACCGCTGCTCGCACTCGGTGAGGGAGACGAGTTCGCCCGCCGGACGGTCGAGCTCACCGACGCGGGGAACGACGTCCTGGCGGGTCGAGCCGACCACCTGGACCTGGGCGGCATCGACCGGTGGATCGGCGGAGTCCACCTGACCGACGCAGGCGATGCGTGGCGGTACGACGAACGCAGGGAGACGCTCCGCAGGACCTGACCGCGGGAGTCGGTGGCCCCGACCTATGCTGGCGGAGTCATGCAGGTCGTCGAACGCCGTGTCCCACGCATCCTCGGTCCGTACGTCCGGTCGCTCGCCTGGTATGCCGGCGGCGTGCCGCACGCGCGGGAGCGGATCATGCCGTCGGGCGGGATGCAACTGCTGGTCAACGTGCACGACGGCGAGTTCCGCACCTACGACAGCGCCGGAGCCGACGAAACCGGGCAACGGCTCCCGGGCGCCGCCCTCCAGGGGCCCCACCTCGGTCCGACGGTCGTCGACACGAGCGGGCAACGATCCATCGTGGTGGTCGGCTTTCGGATAGGCGGCTCGACTCCCTTCTTCCGCCAGCCGCCGGCAGCCCTGCTCAACCAGCTGGTCGGGCTCGACGACCTGTGGGGACGCGACGGAGCCGTACTCCACGATCGCCTGCGCTCGGCTGGCACGCCGGAGGAGATGCTGCGCGACCTCGAGGCGGTGCTGCTGGCCCATGTCGTCCGCCCGCTCGTCCCGGATCCTGGTGTCGCCCACGCGGCCCGTTCGCTCGGTCGCGGTGCTCCGGTCGCAGCCGTGGTGGACGAGCTGGGCTGGACGCCGAAACGGTTCGTCCGCGCCTTCACCGACCAGACCGGGTTGACACCCAAGCGGTTCAGCCGCGTCCGCAGGTTCCAGCGCGCTCTCGCCCGGGTCCCGTACGACCGGCCGACCGACTGGGCTGGGATCGCCGCGTCGGCTGGCTACTACGACCAGTCCCACCTCGTCCACGAGTTCCGAGCCCTCGCCGGCGTGACGCCAGGTGCATAC
Organism: uncultured Actinomycetota bacterium; assembly: GCA_963720325.1. Classification (GTDB taxonomy): domain Bacteria; phylum Actinomycetota; class Actinomycetes; order Propionibacteriales; family Actinopolymorphaceae; genus Thermasporomyces. The sequence continues at coordinate 1,541,689 of CAVRFE010000007.1, forward strand.
CGGGCGAGGTCGCCCGGGGAACGCAACCACATGCCGCTGTGACCTCCGCCGTTTGGCAGAAGAGGCGGATTTTTCCAATCCCGCAGGGGCATGCGGTGGGCACCATTGCGCCATGACGAAAACTACGCCGACAAAAACCACGCTGCACCCGCGTCTGATCGTCGCGGACGGCTCGGCGGCCGTCGACTTCTACGCACGCGCCTTCGGCGCTAACGAGATCGACCGCCACACCGATCCGGACGGCAAGATCGTCCATGCCGAACTCCGGTTCGGCGATGTCGTCCTCACCCTCAAGGACGAGGAACCGGGTACGCCTGACCTTGCTCCCACGGCCAGTGGCTCGCCCGTGATCCTTACTCTGACCACGTTGGAGGCCGACGCGGTGGCCGCTGCGATGGAGCGCAACGGCGCGGAAGCCATCTATCCCATCGCCGACCATCCGTACGGGCGGATGGGTCGATACCGCGACCCGTTCGGCCACGTGTGGATGCTTGTCCAGAACCCACCCAGCTGAGCGCTCGACCTCAGCCCTCGGCGCAGACCTCCTGGATGTGGGCGGCGGCTTCGGCGATGGGCAGGTCGATGCGCTCGCTGGTGCGGCGATCCTTGATCTCGACCTTCCCGTCGACGATCCGGCGTCCACAGGTCACGATCGTGGGCACACCGATCAGGTCGGCGTCGTTGAACTTCTCGCCCGGGCTGGCACTGCGCCGGTCGTCGAGCAGGACCCGGATCCCCCGCGCGGCAAGGTCCGCCGCCAGCTTCTCGGCGACCTCGAACGGTTCGTCGTTCTTGCCGGTGGCGACGATGTGGACGTCGGCCGGACTGACCTCGCGCGGCCAGATCAGACCCTTCGCGTCGTGGTTCTGCTCGGCGATCGCCGCCAGCGCCCGACTCACGCCCAGACCGTACGAGCCCATCGTCACCACTTTCTGTTTCCCGTTCTCGTCGAGCACCCGGAGGTCGAGCGCCTCGGCGTACTTGCGGCCGAGCGCGAAGATGTGCCCGATCTCGATGCCGCGGGCGATGGTCAGCAGGCTGCCGCAGGTCGGGCACGGGTCGCCTTCTCGGACTTCGGCGGCCAGGACCGCTCCGTCGGAGTTGAAATCGCGGCCGGCGACCAGGTCGACCACATGCTTGCCTGGCTCGTTGGCACCGGTGACCCAACGAGTGCCGGGAACCACCCGTGGATCGGTGAGGTAGCGGACCTTCCCCGGCTTGTTCTCGCCCAGCACCTCAGGGCCGATGTAGCCGCGGACAAGTGCGGGGTGTGCGGCGAAGTCGTCGTCGGTCACCGCCTCCAGCACCGACGGATAGACCTGCGCACCGAGTCGCTTCTCGTCGACTTCGCGGTCTCCGGGTACGCCAACCGCGAGGAGTTCGGAGTCTCCGGTGGGATGCACCACCTTCACGATGACGTTCTTCAGCGTGTCGGAGGCCTCCCACGGACGGTCGTCCCGACGCAGCTTCTCCCGGGAGTTGAGCAGGTTGACCAGCGACTCGATGGTCGGCGACTCCGGGGTGTCCTCGACATGCGCGGGCGGCAGGCCCTCGGCCGGCACCGACTCGGGAACCGGGACCTCGACGGCTTCGGTGTTGCTTGCGTAGTCGCAGGAAGTGCAACGTACGTAGGTGTCCTCGCCCACGTCGCACGGGGTGAGGAACTCCTCGCTGAGCGAGCCGCCCATGGCCCCGGACATCGCGTGCACGATGACGTGTGCGAGACCCAGCCGGTCGAAGGTCTTGATGTAGGCCTCGCGGTGTTTGACGTACGACCGTTCCAATCCGGCGTCGTCGTTGTCGAACGAGTAGGAGTCCTTCATCGAGAACTCCCGCCCTCGCAGGATCCCCGCCCGCGGCCGCGGTTCGTCGCGGTATTTCCACTGGATCTGGTAGATCGACACCGGCAGGTCCTTGTACGACGAGAACAGGTCCTTCACCAGGAGCGTGAAGATCTCCTCATGTGTCGGGCCGAGCAGCATGTCGTTGCCCTTGCGGTCCTGCAGCCGGAAGATGTCCTCGCCGTACTCCGTCCAGCGGCCGGTGCGCTCGTAGGGTTCGCGAGGCAGCAGCGCCGGAAGGTGGATCTCCTGGAAACCTGCGGCATCCATCTCTTCGCGGACGACCCGCTCGACGTTGAGGTAGGTGCGCCAGCCGAGCGGCAACCAGGAGTAGATGCCGGGGGCGACGCGGCGGATGTAGCCAGCCCGCACCAGGAGCCGGTGGCTCGGGACCTCGGCGTCCGCAGGATCCTCACGCAGGGTGCGAAGGAACAGCGTCGACATCCGCAGGATCACGGCATTTCTCCCAGGGGGAAAGGCGGGCGTCGGGGCGCGCCCGCGGATTCTGCCGAGAATACCTACCCCGGGCCGACGGCCCGACGCGGGTTTGGACGTGCCGTCCGACGACTTCGCTGCGTGGTCTTGGTCAGGTCCCGGCGTCGGGCGTCGATGTTCGGCGGCTCGCCGTCATTCGCCGGACCGATCTGGAGGCGCCCTTGTGGACGAGGAGGGTCAGTGCCCCGGCCAGAACGATCGCGGTCATGTTGACTGCCAGCTGTACCGCCGACCCACCCATCGCCGCCGTGTCCCAGAACGCCAGTGCCACCGCGAAGTTACCGGCCGCCGGCACGGTCGTCACCGAGATGAAGACGCCGACCAGAGCTCGCGACTTCGCCGACGTCAACGACAACACGCCGGCGATCCCCGCGATGAACGCGACGACGAAGGACCACCGGTCGGGCGTCCAGATGAACCCCGTGAGCGGACGGGGTTGCGTCAGCACCGACGCGTCGATCCATCCCGCGGCCCAGGCCAGCAGACAGGCGAGCGTCGTGATCACGATGGCGACGGCGAAACCAACCGCGAGCGTGACCAGGGACTGGCGTATCAGACCAAATCGGCGATGGACCAGGCCGACCGCGATCGCCGCCAGCGGTCCGAACTCCGGCCCGACCACCATCGCACCGACCACCAGGATCGCGGAGTCCAGGACCACCGCGATCGCTGCCAGCGTGGTCGCCAGGGTGAGGAACCACACGAACGTCTTGGCGAGCGTGGACTCTTCCTCGACGCGGTCGAGTACCTCTTCCCAGATCACCGCGTCGGCGCTCTCCCCTGGTGCTGCTTGCTCGGCCCGCTCGGCGGCGACCGACACCGCCGTGTCCACTGCCTCCAGCGCGATGGTGCCGACCTGGTTGATCGCCAGCCCTCGTAAACCGCTGATCACCTCTTCGGCCGACTCGCGCGCGATATCTGCGAGGACGAGGTCACCCACCGGGCGGATGGACGAGTCCGCGATGACCGCCAGGTTGGCGACTCCGGCGCAGTCGTCCAGCAACGCGACGACCTCAGAGGTGAGAGTCGATGGCGATGTCACGCGCAGATGCAGCACGCCGGCCATCGTAGGCGAGCGGCCGGAGCCGGTGGCGCATCCGTCGCCGGGTTGTCTAGGCGGTCGGTGCTGGGCTTCCGTAGCCTCCGCCGCCAGGAGTCTCGACCACAAGGACGTCGCCGGTTTCCGCGTCGACCGAGTCGGCGCCGGCCATCTTGACGATGGTCCCGTCGATACGCTCGATCCGGTTGCTGCCCAGGGCGCCGGTCGATCCACCGGCCATGCCGTACGGCGCGACCCGGCGATGGCTCGACAGCGTGCTCACCGTGACGGGTTCGAGGAACCGCAACCGCCGCACGGCTCCGTCGCCGCCCCGCCACCGTCCCGCGCCCCCGCTCTCCGGCCGGATCGCGAAGCTCTCGACCAGGACAGGAAACCTCCACTCCAGAACCTCGGGGTCGGTCAGCCGGGAGTTGGTCATGTGCGTCTGGACGACCGGCGCACCGTCGAAGCCCTCGCCCGCACCGGAGCCGGACGCGACCGTCTCGTAGTACTGGCTTTGGTCGTTGCCGAAGGTCACGTTGTTCATCGTGCCCGAGCCCTCCGCCTGGATCCCGAGTGCGGCATACAGCGCGCCGGTGACCGCCTGCGAGGTCTCCACGTTGCCGGCGACGGTGGCAGCTGGGTAGACCGGCGCGAGCATGGACCCCTCCGGCACGATGATGCGCAACGGACGAAGGCAGCCGTCGTTGAGGGGGATGTCGTCGTCGACAAGGGTGCGGAACACGTAGAGCACCGCGGCCTTGGCCACCGACGCCGGTGCGTTGAAGTTGGTGTCGAGCTGTGCCGACGTGCCGGAGAAGTCGATCGTGGCAGAACGCTCGGAGCGGTCGACGGTGACGCGCACCTCGATCCGGGCGCCGGAGTCCATTTCGTACCCGAACTCGCCCTCGTCGAGTGTGTCGATCACCCGGCGGACGGCCTCCTCGGCGTTGTCCTGCACATGTCGCATGTATGCCTGCACGACGTCGAGGCCCACGTGGTCGATCATCGCGTTGACCTCCTGGACCCCCTTTTCACTGGCGGCGATCTGGGCGTGAAGGTCGGCGAGGTTGGTGTCGGGATTGCGGGACGGGTAGCGCGCGTCAGCCAGCAGCCGCCGGGTTTCCTCCTCGCGCAGGCGGCCTCCACCACCTGGCCGGCCGGTGCCGTCGACCAGCAACCAGTTGTCGAACAACACACCCTCTTCCTCGATGGTTCGGCTCAGCGCCGGCATCGAGCCTGGCGTCAGTCCGCCGATCTCGGCGTGGTGACCGCGCGAGGCGACGTAGAACAGCACGTTCTCCCCCGGCCCGTCGTAGACCGGTGTGACGACCGTGACGTCAGGCAGGTGGGTGCCTCCGTGGTACGGATCGTTGACCGCGTAGATGTCTCCGGGCTTCATCTGGCCGGCCCTGCGCTCGATCACCTCCTGCACGCTTGCGCCCATCGAGCCCAGGTGGACCGGCATGTGCGGTGCGTTGGCGATCAGGTTGCCGTCGGGATCGAAGAGCGCACAGGAGAAGTCCAGCCGCTCCTTGATGTTGACCGACTGGGCCGTCGACTGCAGCCGTACACCCATCTGCTCGGCGACGGACATGAACAGGTTGTTGAAGATCTCCAGCTGTACGGGGTCGACCTCGGTGCCGACGTCGTCGCCGTCGAGCGGCGCTCTGGTCCGTTCGATCTGCAGGTGACCGCGCTCGGTGAGTGTGGCCAGCCAACCACTGTCGACAACCGTCGTCGCGTTGGCTTCGGCGACAATCGCCGGACCTGCCACCGTCGCACCCGGCTGGAGGTCTTCCCACTGGTACAAGGGGGCGTCCCGCCACGCGCCGTCTGCGTACATCCGGATCGTGTCAACCTCGCCTTGCGCGGCAGGTGGACGCTCGGACCGCAACACTAGATCAGGCTGCTCGGTGACGCCGACCGCCTCGACCGCCACCGCCTCCACGACCAGCGGTCGGTCCATGAGGAACGTGTAGGTCCGCCGGTAGCTCTCCTCGAACTCGCGTCTCATCTCCTGTGGCTCGGCGAGGTCGACGGGTACGGCCGTGTCGGTGCCGTCGTAGCGCAGGTGGACCCTGCGGGTGACCTGCAGCAGGTCCGGTCGAACACCCTCGTCCTGCAACTCGGTACGGGCGTCGGCCTCGAGCGATTCGGCCACGTCCCTGACGCGTTTCATGGCAGCGGGTTCGAGCCGGCATTCCACCGACTGCTCGCGCATGGTGGTGGTGTCGGCGAGTCCGATCCCCAATGCGGACAGGACTCCCGCCATCGGGGGTACCAGCACGGTACGGATTCCGAGCGAGTCGGCCACGGCACAGGCGTGCTGTCCACCCGCGCCACCGAAGGTCGTGAGCACATACTCCGTGACGTCGTGGCCCTTCTGGACCGAGATCTTCTTGACCGCGTTGGCCATGTTGGCGACGGCGATCCGCAGGAACCCTTCGGCGACCTGTTCCGCCGTCCGGTCGTCACCTGTCTGGTCCGCGATGCTCACGGACAGGTCGGCGAACCCTCGGCGGACGACGTCCGCGTCGATCGGCTGGTCACCGTCGGAGCCGAAGACGGCCGGGAAGTACGCGGGCTGGATCCGGCCGAGCATGACGTTGGCGTCCGTGACGGTCAGGGGGCCGCCTCCGCGGTAGCAGGCCGGGCCGGGGTCGGCGCCGGCCGAACCCGGTCCCACCCGGTAGCGGCTGCCGTCGAAGTGCAGGATCGAGCCGCCGCCAGCCGCGACGGTGTGGATGTCGAGCATGGGTGCGCGCAGGCGTACGCCGGCGACAAGGGTGTGGAAGACCCGTTCGTACGCACCGGCGTAGTGCGAGACGTCGGTGGACGTGCCGCCCATGTCGAAGCCGATGACCTTGTCGTGCCCGGCGATCTCGGACATGCGGACCATGCCCACGATGCCGCCCGCCGGCCCGGACAGGATCGCGTCCTTGCCGCGGAAGTGGCCCGCCTCGGCGAGCCCGCCGTTGGACTGCATGAACATCAGCCGTACGCCGCGGAGCGCGTCCGCCGTCTGGTCGACGTAGCGGCGCAGGCCCGGCGAGAGGTAGGCATCGACCACCGTCGTGTCGCCGCGCGGGACGAGCCGCATCAACGGGCTCACCTCACTCGACACCGAGACCTGGGGGAAGCCGAGTCGCTCGGCGAGGTCCTTGATCGCCTGCTCGTGCTCTGGATGAAGGTGGCTGTGCATACACACGACGGCGACCGCGCGGATCCCGTCGTCGTACGCCTGCCGAAGCGGACCGGCGAGGGCGTCGAGGTCGGGCGGCACCAGCACCGTCCCGTCGGCCATGATCCGCTCGTCGACCTCGACGACGCGTTCGTACAACAGTTCCGGCAGGACGATGTGTCGGGCGAAGATACGAGGCCGGTTCTGGTACCCGATCCGCAGGGCGTCGCGGAACCCCCTGGTGACCACCAGGACCGTCGGCTCGCCGGTGCGTTCCAGCAACGCGTTGGTCGCGACGGTCGTCCCCATCCGCACCGCCTCGATCCGCTCGGCCGGAACGGGCTGGTCGGGTGCGAGCCCGAGCAGGGTACGGATGCCAGCGACCGCGGCGTCGGGATAGCGCGCGGGGTTGTCCGACAGCAGCTTGTGGGTGAGCAGAGACCCGTCCGGCTGGCGCGCCACCACATCGGTGAACGTCCCACCCCGGTCGACCCAGAACTCCCAGCGCCCGTCAGTCACGCCGTCACCCTACGACCGTAGCCGCCGGCCGATTCCATCAGCAGCGGTAGCAACCGCTCGCCCGAACCCTCAGAAAAGCACGGTCATGAAGGTCGTGGTCTGGCTGAAGCCGACGCGGGAGTAGGCCTTGCGGGCCGGGAGGTTGAAGTCGTTGACGTAAAGAGTGGCGACGGGGGCGACATCGCGAAGGCCCGCCGCCACGACGGCGGCGATCCCCGCTGCGGCCAGGCCACGACCGCGGCAGTCCGGACGCACCCAGACCCCCTGGATCTGGAAGCTGCGCGGCGTCGACACTCCGATCTCGGCCTTGAAGACCACCGTGCCGTCCTCGATGCGGGCGAAGGCGAGGCCACGGCTCACCAGGTCGGCCACGCGGGAGCGGTAGTAGGCCCCGCCGTCGCGTATCTCCGGGGAGACGCCGAGCTCCTCACAGAAGAACGCCACACTCGCCTGGTAGACCGGCTCGAGCTCATCGGTTCGCACCCGGCGTACGCACGGATCGGGTCGCACCATCGGCTGGCTTCGCATCTGCATGAACGGCTGCTCGCTCCGCACGCCGCGCGGCGGACCCCACACCGGCTCGAGGTCACGCCACAGCGTCGCGACCGCATCGCGCGGCCCCCAGATGGACGAGCAGTTCCGGCCCATCCGCATCGCCCGCTCGGCGAACGCGCGGGCGGCGGCCGGGGTGGCGGCCACCGGGACCAGGTTGGCGCCGGCATAGCACAGAGATGTCAGGTGGGAGCCCTCGTCGAATCCCCACAGCTGGCCACCGAGCCGGCGCAGGTTTGAGCCGGCGGCCTCGAGCCGTGCGTCGACGAAGACGTTGGTGACCGGGTCGGCGTCGAGGATTCGGCGAACGGCACGCAGATCGCCGGAGCGCAGGAGTCGGACCTGCTCAGTGGCCTGGAGCATCCGGCCTCCTCTCAGTGGCCCGGCGGCCTGGTTCGGCCGGCTACCGCACCTCGACCTCAGGTGCTCCGGACGGTACGCCAGCCAGCTTCATGTCGTCGGCGATGCGCATCGCCTCGTCGATGAGGGTCTCCACGATCTGGCTCTCCGGCACCGTCTTGACGACCTCACCTTTGACGAAGATCTGGCCCTTTCCGTTTCCTGACGCTACGCCGAGATCGGCCTCCCGTGCCTCACCCGGGCCGTTGACGACGCAACCCATCACCGCGACCCGCAGGGGCACCTCCATCCCCTCGAGCCCGGCAGTAACCTCGTCGGCCAGCTTGTAGACGTCGACCTGCGCCCGCCCACAAGACGGGCAGGACACGATCTCGAGTTTGCGGGGCCGCAGGTTGAGCGACTCCAGGATCTTGATGCCGACCTTGACCTCCTCGACGGGAGGTGCCGACAGCGAGACCCGGATGGTGTCGCCGATCCCCTTGGACAGGAGCGCCCCGAACGCCACCGCGGACTTGATGGTGCCCTGGAACGCCGGCCCGGCTTCGGTGACGCCGAGGTGGAGTGGGTAGTCGCACTGCTCGGACAGTTGCTCGTACGCCCGGACCATCACCACCGGATCGTGGTGCTTGACCGAGATCTTGAAGTCGCCGAACCCGTGTTCCTCGAACAGGCTCGCCTCCCACAGCGCCGACTCGACCAGGGCCTCGGCGGTGGCTTTGCCGTACTTCTGCATCAGCCTCGGGTCGAGCGAGCCGGCGTTGACGCCGATCCGGAGGGAGACGCCGGCGGCGGTCGCGGCCTTGGCGATCTCGGCGACCTTGTCGTCGAACTTCTTGATGTTGCCCGGGTTGACCCGGACGGCGGCGCATCCCGCGTCGATCGCGGCGAACACGTACTTCGGCTGGAAGTGGATGTCGGCGATGACCGGGATCTGCGACTTCTGCGCGATCGCTGGCAGCACGTCGGCGTCGTCCTGGCTCGGAACGGCGACCCGGACGATGTCGCAGCCGGTGGCCGTGAGCTCGGCGATCTGCTGCAAGGTCGCGTTGACGTCGGTCGTCGGTGTCGTGGTCATCGACTGGACGGAGACCGGAGCGTCGCCGCCCACGGGCACCTTGCCGACTCTGATCTGCCGGGTCGCCCGCCGTTCGGACAGGGTGGGTGGCGGCGCGGCCGGCATTCCAAGATCGACGCTGGTCACCATGAGTCCTTACGTACGGCCATTACTGTCACTCTGCCACGGACCAATCCTCCGGCACGGCGGCTAGCGGAGCGTCACCGGGTTGACGATGTTGGCGTAGAGCAGGAGGACCCCCATCACCACGAGGACGCTCGCGACCGCGTAGGCGATCGGCAGCGCGCGAGCGACGTCGACAGGGCCAGGGTCCGGCTTGCCGCGGATCCGCGCGTAGGCCCTGCGCAGTGCCTCCCAGAGCGCGCCGGCAATGTGGCCGCCGTCGAGGGGCAGCAACGGGATGAAGTTGAACAGCGCCACGAACAGGTTGAGCGCGGCGAGCCACTGGATGAATCCCGCGATCCGGACCGAGACAGGGCGCTCAGCCGTGGCGATCTCACCCGCGATCCGGCTCGCCCCGATAACGCTCATCGGGCTGTCCATCGCGCGCTCCTGACCGAACGCTGCCTGCGCGACGCCGACCATCCGGTCGGGGATGCGCAACATCGCCTGGGCGGTCAGGGAGGTGAGGCGTCCCATCTCCACGAAGACGGCGCCGACGTCCTTGTGCTCGTGTACGAACTCCGGTGAGACACCGAGGAACCCGACCTTCTGCAGCTCCGCCGGGTTGTTCGGGTCGGGCCGCTCGGCCGCGATGAGCGTCGGGTGCAAGGTGACCGTGCGCCCGTTCCGCTCGACACCGATCGCGACGGGTCCACCGCCGGCCTCTCGGATCAGCCCCGAGGCCTGGTCCCACGAGGTCACCGGCGTCCCGTTGAACGACACGATCTCATCGCCCTGCTGGAACCCTGCCTTCTTCGCCGGCGAGGCCGGGTCCTTGGCCGTGCACGCACGGGTGCCCTCGCTCACCGGGATCACGCAGTCGGGCACGTTGCTGACGACGGGCTTCGGCACGTCGACACCGAAGCCCATCAGGACGATGCCGAAGAGCAGGACGGCAAGGAAGACGTTCATGAGCGGCCCGCCACTCATGATGATCAGCTTCTGCCACCACTGCTTGGTGTAGAAGAGCCGGTGCTCCTGGCCCGGCGGGGTCTCCTCCGCCGACGTCTGGCGGGCCTCCTCGACCAGGGTCTGGAACGGGCCGGTGCTGGAGCGGCGGACCCGGCCGTCGCGGGCTGGTGGGAACATCCCGATCATCCGGACGTAGCCGCCGAACGGTATCCACTTCAGCCCGTACTCCGTCTCACCCCGCCGCGTCGACCAGAGTGTCTTGCCGAAACCGACCATGTACTGCGTCACGCGTACGTCGAACAACTTCGCCGGCACCATGTGACCGACCTCGTGCAGGGCGATCGAGGCGATGACGCCGACGAAGAAGACGACGGCTCCAAGGAGCGCGATCAGGTCCATGCGGTGGTGCCCTTCCGATGGGGCCCGGCGGGGCCGGCGGGAGAAGCGGTGGTGGAGCCGGAACTGGAGCCGGCACCGGCAGCCCGGATGAGCTCGGTCGCACGGGCCCGGGCCCACGACTCCGCTTCCAGGATGCCAGCGAGCGTCAACACCGATCCCGGAGCGGCATCGTAGTCGGCCAGCACGCGCTCCACGGTATCCACGATGCCGAGGAACGGCAGCTTGCCGGCGACGAAGGCGCTCACACACTCCTCGTTGGCCGCGTTGTAGACGGCAGGCGCGCCGGCGCCGCGCGCACCGGCCTCGCGGGCCAGCCGGATCGCCGGGAACGCCTCGTCGTCGAGCGGCTCGAACTCCCACCTGGACGCGGTGGACCAGTCGCAGCCCGGCGCGGCGTCGGGTATCCGGTCGGGCCAGCCCAAGGCCAGCGAGATCGGCAGCCGCATGTCCGGCGGGCTCGCCTGGGCGAGCGTCGAGCCGTCGTGGAACTCCACCATCGAGTGGACGATGGACTGCGGGTGGACCACGACCTCGATGTCGTCGTAGGCCACGTCGAAGAGCTCGTGGGCCTCGATCACCTCCAGACCCTTGTTGACGAGGGTCGCCGAGTTGATCGTGATGACCGGCCCCATGTTCCAGGTGGGATGCGCCATCGCCTGGTCGGGGGTGACCGCGGTCAGCTCGTGGCGCTTGCGGCCGCGGAAGGGGCCGCCGCTGGCGGTGACCACCAGCCGCCGCACCTCGGCCCTGGACCCGCCGCGAAGGCACTGGGCGAGCGCGGTGTGTTCGGAGTCGACCGGAACGAGCTGACCCGGCCTCGCCGCGGCCTTCACGAGGGGACCGCCGGCGATGAGCGACTCCTTGTTGGCCAGCGCGAGGGTGCGGCCCGCCTCCAGGGCCGCCAGCGTTGGCCTCAGCCCGACCGAACCCGTGATTCCGTTGAGTACGACGTCGCACGGCCAGCTCGCCAGCTCCGTGGCGGCGTCGGGGCCGGCGAGGATCTTGGGAACCTTGAACCCGCCCTGGGCGTAGCCGCGACGCTGGGCCTCCGCGTAGAAGGCCAGCTGGAGGTCCTGCACGACGCTCGCCTTCGCCACGGCCACGACGTCGACGCCGAGCTCGAGCGCCTGTTTCGCGAGGACGTCGGCCTGCGCGCCGCCCGCGGACACGCCGACGACCCGGAACCTGTCCGGATTGCGGCGTACGACGTCCACGGCCTGGGTACCGATCGAACCGGTGGAGCCGAGGAGTACGACCTCACGCATGCCGACCAGTCTCCCCCATCGGTTGGATGAGGGGCCGGGGAGTCCGCAGTTGTGGGCATACCGGACGAGCCGTGTGCGACGCAGGGAATGACGGGAACGCCGGAATTGTCGGAGGCTTCGAGGACGAGTACGACGGACGGAGGATCAGGCCATGACCACCGCGAACCGCCAGGCGACGATCGATGAGGTGAGGGTCCGCCTCGGCCAAGTCGGCGTCTGGCTCGGCGCCGCACTCAACCGCACCGACGCCCCCGCCTCGCGCGATGCCGCCGCCGAGATCGAGGCGCTCGGGTACGGCTCGCTGTGGCTGTCCGACACACCGAGCGGCAAGGATCCGTTCGCCAACGCGGCGATCCTGCTCGCGGCGACCCAGCGGATCGCGGTTGCCACCGGGATCGCGAACGTGTGGGGACGCGACGCCACCGCCATGAACTCGGCCGCGCGCACCCTCGGGGAGGGATTCGCTGGCCGGTTCCTGCTCGGCATCGGGGTCAGCCACCCCCCGGCCGTCTCCGGGCGAGGCCACACCTACGAACGCCCGCTGGCCAAGATGCGGAGCTACCTGGACGACCTGGACGCCGCTCCGTACGACGCCCCGCGACCGCCCGGGCCGGTGCCAACCGTGCTGGCCGCCTTGCGGCGCCGGATGCTCGAGCTGTCCCGCGACCGGTCACACGGCGCGCACCCGTACTTCGTACCGACCAGCCACACCGCCGAGGCCAGACGGGTGCTCGGCGCCGGGCCACTTCTGATTCCCGAGCAGGCCGTGGTGCTGGAGACCGACCCCGACCGGGCGAGGACGGTCGCGCGGGCGCATACGACGAGATACCTGGGCCTGACGAACTACGTCAACAACCTGCGCGCACTGGGGTTCTCCGACACCGACGTCGCCGGCGCCGGCAGCGACCGGCTGGTGGACGCGGTGGTGGCGTGGGGTGACGTCGACGCGATCCGGGCTCGGGTGCGCGAACACCTCGACGCCGGCGCCAACACGGTCCTCATCCAGCCGCTGCCGGCCGACACCGACAGCAGCCTCGGCCAGCTTCGCGAGCTCGCGCCGGCCCTGCTCGCCTAGCCGCCGGCAGCGGCCTCGGCCGCCTCCACGACGTTGGTCAGCAGCATCGCCCGCGTCATCGGGCCGACGCCACCTGGCATCGGCGCCAACCAGCCGGCCACCTCACGAACGCCCGGGTCGACATCGCCCACCAGGCCGGCGTCGGTACGGGTGATGCCGACGTCGAGTACGGCCGCGCCGGGACGCACCATGTCGGCGGTGACCAGGCCGGGTACGCCGGCAGCCGCCACCACGATGTCCGCGGCCCGCACCTGCGCGGCGAGATCCTTCGTACGGGTGTGGCACAAGGTCACGGTCGCGTTGTCCGACCGGCGGGTGAGGATCAGGCCGAGGGGTCGGCCGACGGTGATGCCGCGGCCGATCACACACACCTGCGCGCCCGCGATCTCGATGTCGTACCGGTGAAGGAGCTCGACGATCCCGCGCGGCGTGCACGGGAGCGGAGCGGGTTCGCTGTGCACCAGCCAGCCCAGGTTGACCGGATGCAGGCCGTCGGCGTCCTTGCCCGGGTCCATCCGCGCGAGGACACGGTTGGCGTCCAGGCCCTTCGGCAGCGGCAGCTGCACGATGAAGCCCGTACAGGCCGGGTCGGCGTTGAGTCTGGAGACCTCCGCCTCGACCTCGGCCTGCGTCGCCGTCGCCGGCAGCTCGACCTGGATGCTTGCGATTCCGACCTGGGCGCAGTCGCGGTGCTTGCCTCGGACGTAGGCCTGGCTGCCCGGGTCGTCACCGACCACGACCGTACCGAGGCCAGGGGTGATGCCCCGCTCGTGCAGTGCCTCCACCCGGGCGGTCAGCTCGGCGCGGAGTGCCGCGGCGGTCGCCTTGCCGTCCAGGATCCGTGCCGTGCTCATCGTTCTCCTGCTCGTGTCGTCGTCAACGGAACACCACCGTGCCCACTACACGGAACACCACCGTGCCCACTAACGGAACACCACCGTGCGGGTCCCGTTCAGGATGACGCGGTGCTCGAGGTGCCAGGTCACCGCTCTGGCGAGTGCGAGGCTCTCCAGGTCCCGCCCGACCGCCGCGAGCCTGGCAGGAGTGAGTGAGTGGTCGACGCGGGCCACCTCCTGCTCGATGATCGGACCCTCGTCCAGCACCTCGGTGACGTAGTGGGCGGTCGCGCCGATCAGTTTCACCCCCCGTTCGTACGCCTGGTGATAGGGCTTGGCACCGGCGAAGCTAGGCAGGAACGAGTGATGGATGTTGATGGCCCGCCCCGCGAGCTTCTCCGACAGCTCGTGCGAGAGCACCTGCATGTAGCGGGCCAGCACCACCAGGTCGACCCGGAACTCGGTCACCAGCGCGAGGATCTCCTCCTCCTGGTCCCGCTTCGTCTCCGGGGTGACCGGCAGGTGATGGAACGGGAGACCGACCGACTCGACCATCGGGCCGGCGTCGGGATGGTTCGAGGCGACCGCCGCGATGTCGGCGGGGATCGCGCCCTTGCGGCAGCGGTAGAGCAGGTCGTTGAGGCAGTGGTCCTGCTTGGAGACCAGGACGAGCAACCGCTGCCGGACGGCGAGGTCGCGAAGCTGCCAATCCATGCCGAACTCGGCGCCAACCGGGGCGAAACCGACCTGGAGAGCGTCGAAGGTCGTCGCCGACTCGGCCTCCACGTGCACCCGCATGAAGAAGCGGCCGCTCAGCCGGTCGCTGAACTGCTGGCTGTCGATGATGTTGCAGGAGTACTCGGCCAGGAAGCCCGACACCGCGTGGACGATGCCGAGCCGGTCGGCGCAGGAGAGGATCAGGACGTACTCTCGCGTCGGACGCGCGCTGGCGTCGCTCGTCGGGCTGGCCGTCGTGCTCATCGGACGTACCTCGTGGTGCTCATCGGTCGTTCCTCGCGGACGGGTCACCCACCGCTCGGGTCACCGGGCATTGTCTCAGCGGCTCTTGCCGCTCTCCTTCCCCACCTACCCGCTCTGCCGCCTCCCGCCCAGAAGTGGAGCCCAGAAGTGGGCCCAGAAGTGGGCCCAGAAGGCAGCCCAGAAGAGGAACGCAGACGAGGAACGCGGACGAGGCGCGCCAGGGTCCGGGCGCGCGGCCAGGGGCAGGCGAGGCGGGCCGAGGCAGCCGGGCGTTGGTTTGTCGGCGGGCGCCCGGGCATCATGCTGGGATGGCTGCCGAACACCACTGGTCCCCGGAGGCCAGGGGCGAGACACCGCTCCAGCGCGCCGACCGCAACTTCCAGGAGCTGCTCGCGGAGCTTCGCGTCCTTCAGACCGGTGTCCAGATCCTGCTCGGGTTCCTGCTGATCCTGGCTGTGCAGCCCAGGTTCGCCGAGGCAACAGCGTTCGCGCGGGTGATCTACTTCGTCACTCTCCTGCTCTGTTGTGCCGCGACAGCCCTGCTGATGGCACCGGTCGCCTATCACCGGGCGCTGTTCGCCAAGGGTCTCAAGCCCGAGGTCGTCCGTGCGTCCAACCGCTTCGCCCACGCCGGCATGGCGGCGTTGTTCCTCGCGATCGTCAGCGCGGTGCTGCTGGTGGTCGATCTGGTCAGCGGCCGGATCCTGGCCGTTGTCCTCGCCGCGGCTGTCGCCGTGACCTTCCTTGTCCTCTGGTACGCCGCACCAGCCCGCCGACTGCGCAAGCTCAGGCCCGAGGAGTGATCCCCTCGGTCGCGATCGTCGCCGACGATCTCACCGGCGCCGCCGACACCGGCGTCGGTTTCTGCCGATCCGGCCGGGCAGCTGCGGTGACGTGGGCGGGCCTGCCGCTTTCGTCGGTGGCCGCGGAGGTGCTGGCGGTCGACACCCAGACGCGCGCCTCCGACGGGTCTACCGCGCGCGCCACTGTCACCGAGGTCGTGCGCTCGGTGCGCGACCTCGGCGTGCGAACCCTCTACAAGAAGGTCGACTCGACGCTGCGCGGCCATGTGGGTGTCGAGGTAGCCGCGGCTCTGTCGAGTTGGTACCCGGGCTCGATCGCGCTGGTGGCTGTGGCGTTCCCCCGGACCGGACGTACGACTATCAACGGTCAGGTCCTGGTCGGCGGCGAGCGCCTGGCCGGCCCGGGCGTCGTCGATCTCCTCCGGCAGGCCGGGCTGGCGACGAGGCACCTCGACATCCGCACGGTGCGGGACGGATCGATCGCGGCTGCCGTCTCGGCCGGACGGTCAGCGGGGGTGCGGGCGTTCGTCTGTGACTGCGGCGTCGACGCCGATCTCGCCGCGATCGCGCGGGCGGGTGCGACCTTGGGACGTGACGTGGTGTGGGTCGGCTCCGGTGGCCTGGCCGCCGAACTACCCTCCTTCCTGGGGCCGGCGCCTCCCTGTGGCTGGCCGGCGGCGACCGTCTCGACCGGGCCCGTTCTCATCGCGGTCGGGTCCAGGAGCGCCATCGCGCGCGAGCAGGCCGCCCGGGTCGAGGCGGCTGGTGTCGTGCGGATCGAGGTACCGGGTCGCGGGGATTCGCTCGACCCGACCCTTGCGGAGGCGGTCTCGGGACGGCTGGTCCGGCATCTGCGCTCGGGGCACGACGTCCTCCTCACCCTGGCCACCGGGCGGGACACCGACAACACCCAAGACACCGACAGCACCGAAGATCTCGGGCCCGCACGGCGACTTGGCGAGCTGCTCCGCCCACACGCGGACCTCGTCGGAGGGCTGGTCGCGACCGGCGGCGACACCGCGACCGCCATCTTGCGGGCCTGGGACACGACCGCGCTACGCCTGGTCGGTGAGGTGGAGGCCGGCGTACCCCTCTCCGTGTCGGTCGCCCCGACGCCGGTTCCGGTCGTGACGAAGGCGGGCGCGTTCGGCACGCCCGACGCGCTCGTCCATGCACGTGCGAAGCTCGAGGCGGTCATGACCTCAGCGACGGTCGGAGGAGACAGATGAACGCCCCTGTCATCGCCATCACGATGGGCGACGCAGCCGGAGTTGGCCCGGAGGTGGTGGTCAAGGCGCTGGCCCACACCGAGATCTACGACACGCTCCGCCCGCTGGTGATCGGTGACGCGGGTCGACTGGCAAACGCCGCGGCCGTCTGTGGCGTCTCCGTGGCCGTCCGCCCGGTCGACGGACCCGCGGCGGCGGACTTCCAGCCCGGAACGATCGACACGGTCGACCTCGGACTCGTCCCGGCCGACCTCCCGTTCGGGCAGCTCTCCCCCGTCGCCGGCGACGCCGCGTTCCGCTACGTCGAACGCGCGGTCGCCCTCGCGGTCGCCGGTGAGGTCGACGCGATCTGCACCGCCCCCCTCAACAAGGAAGCACTCCACGCCGGCGGGCACGTCTACCCCGGCCACACCGAGATCCTCGCCGACCTGACCGGAACGCCGGAGGTCTCGATGATGCTGAGCGCCCCGGCGTTGCGTGTCGTGCACTGCACGACGCACATCGGACTCGTCGACGCCGTCGAACGCATCGACGCGGGACTCGTCGAGCGCACCATCCGACGCGGCCACGAGACGTTGGTCCGGTCCGGGATCGCCGCGCCACGGATCGCGGTCTGCGGAATCAACCCGCACGCGGGCGAGAACGGCCTGTTCGGCCACGGCGAGGAGGAGACCAAGGTCGCCCCCGGCGTCGCCGCGGCCCGAGCGGACGGCATCGACGCGACCGGACCGCTGCCGGCCGACACGGTGTTCTTCCGCGCCGTACGCGGTGACTTCGACCTGGTGGTGGCGATGTACCACGACCAGGGCCACTGTCCGGTCAAGGTGCTCGGCCTGGAGTCCGGCGTCAACATCACCATCGGGCTGCCCGTCGTCCGTACGTCGGTCGACCACGGCACGGCGTTCGACATCGCCGGCACGGGTACGGCGGACGAGCGCAGCATGCTCGAAGCCCTCCGCCAGGCCGCCGACCTCGCACCGCAGCGCACCGCGTGACCGATCGAAGGCACGACCAACGGCGGAGGACGGTCGGACCGACAAGGGACGGATCACAGCGTCCGTATGCGGGTCTCGGCGAGGCTCAGCACCCGTTCGACGTCGGCCGGCGTGTGGTGACGGATCGCCCAGTCGACCTCGCGCAGGCTCATCGCGGCCCAGTAGACCCGGAGCGTGTCCGCATCGATGTGCCGGTCGAGGATGTCGTCGAGCCAGGCTTCGGTCGCCGCGTCGCCGTCCTGCGTCGCCACTCCGAACCGCAACGTCACCAGCCCGAACCGTCGGTCACCGCGCCCGATGCCGTCCCAGTCGACGATCCCGGTGATGGTGCCCGCGCTGTCGACCAGGACGTTGCCAGGGTGGAAGTCCAGGTGCACGAGATCGTCGCCGACCATCCTCGCGCTCTCGGCCGCTCCGACCTCGTGGACCCAGTCCAACAGCCGGCGGGTCCGCTCGTCGTACAGCTCGAGCGGCCGATGCAGCGAGTAACCAGGTCCGCTCTTCCGCAGCCACAGGTCGGGCACCTCGACGTCGGCCCGGCCGGCGAGAAGTCCCTCGAAGGACTCCAGCCCCGCCACCATCGACTCGACCACGCCACGGTCGGCACGCGCGGGCCTGGTGCCGGGGAGGCGTTGCTGCACGATCGCGACCGCGCCGGGGACGTCGGCGATCAGGTCGTACGCCGGAACCGGCAGTCCTCGTGAGCGGGCCAGCGCCAGGATCTCCGAAGTGCGCCGCAGGTCGGCGGAGAGCCCCTCGCCCGCGATGGTCAGGACGCCTTCGCGGCCATCTGGCCAGCGTACGTAGGCCGCTCCCACCTGACCGCCCGGTGCCGGTCCGACGAGGGTGAGCCCTGCGTCGGTGTGCTCCTCGACGAGGGCGAGGAGATGGGCGGCGTCGAGCCTAGGGACTGGAGCTAGGGCCGGATCGTCGGACACGACGGCCCAGACTAGGGCAGCACCGACTAGAACAGCACGACTAGAACAGCACGACTAGAACAGCACCGACTCGGACAGGACCGCGAATCGGTACCCGACCAGCGTGTAGGTCGGAGGCTGCCGCTTCCGGTCGGGGTCGGGCATGGCTCGAAGCTCAGCGATCAGGGCGTCGATCCTGGCGGCGTCGAGCCGTCGCCCGATCCAGGATGGTCGGGCTTCCAGCCTCCGCGCGACCGCGTTCGGAGATCTCCCCTGCCCGTGACCGACGAACCGTGCCTCGGCGTACGGCGTCAACCCAAGGTTGCAGGCGAGGTCATCGAGCCGGGCACGGTCGTCGGTCGCGACAGCGGGACCGCCCCGTGGCGGGTAGGAACCGAGCACCCGACCGATGTCGTCGTCGTCCGCGTCGTAGCTGTCGTCCTTGTCGACCGTGGTGACGAGGACGCCACCGGGCGCGAGGACGCGTGCACACTCCGCCATGACGGGTGCCGCGTCCGGCAGCAGATGGAGCAGCCAGACGAGGGTCACCGCGTGGACTCGTCCGGTGCCGATCGGTAGGCGGGTGGCGTCGGCGTTGAGCGTACGTCCGGGACAGCGGGTCGAGGCCAGGCCCAGCATCCCGCGCGACCGGTCGCAGACGGCCACCTCGTATCCCCTCACGGCGAGCCGGGACGCGACCAGGCCGGTGCCTCCTGCCACGTCGAGTACCGGGCGGGTGCGGGTGCGGGTGCGGGTCGGCAGGAGGCTCGCCACCGCTTCTGCGGCTGCCTCCGCCCGAGGGATCCCGCCGCGGGTCTCGTCGTACCGCACCGCCTCGCGGTCGTAGTCGAGCATCAACCGTGCCCAGCCGCCGGCATCACTCTGTCGCCGCCTTCGCCGCCAGTTGGCCACAGGCCCCGTCGATCTCCCGGCCGCGGGTGTCGCGGACGGTGACCGGGACGCCATGTCCTTGCAGCCGACGGACGAACTCCTGCTCGTCGGCGGGCCTGGATGCCGTCCACTTCGAACCCGGCGTGGGATTCAACGGGATCAGGTTGACGTGGGCGAGCTGCCCGGCGAGGAGGCGGCCGAGGAGGTCGGCCCGCCAGGCCTGGTCGTTGACGTCTCGGATCATGGCGTACTCGATGGACACCCGGCGTCCGGTCTGCTCGGCGTACTCCCAGGCGGCGTCGAGTACCTCGGCCACCTTCCAGCGGGTGTTGACGGGTACGAGCTCGTCGCGCAGCTCGTCGTCGGGCGCGTGGAGGGAGACCGCCAGTGTGACGGCCAGGCCCTCGGCGGTGAGCTGCCGCATCCGCGGCACCAGCCCGACGGTCGACACGGTGATCCCGCGCTGGGAAAGGCCCAGCCCGTCGGGCACCGGGTCGGTGACGCGGCGGACCGCACCCAGCACGCTGGGGTAGCTCGCCAGCGGCTCGCCCATGCCCATGAAGACGACGTTCGACACTCGCGCGGGCGGCGTGCCGGGGGTGGCCGGCTCTGCTGTGGCGAGGCTTCGGGCCGCGGCGACCACCTGGCCGACGATCTCGGCCGTGGACAGGTTGCGGGTGAGTCCCGCCTGTCCGGTCGCGCAGAACGGACAGGCCATCCCGCAGCCGGCCTGGCTGGAGACGCACAGCGTGACCCGTCCGGGGTATCGCATCAGCACGCTCTCGACCAGAGCACCGTCGAAGAGGCGCCACACGGACTTGACGGTCGCGCCACCGTCACAGGCGACGACGCGCTCGGGCGTGAGCAGACTCGGCATCAGAGCCTCGACGAGGCCGACGCGTCGAGCCGCCGGCAGGTCTGTCATCGCACTCGGCTCTTCGACATACCGACCGAAATAGTGCGCGGAGAGCTGCCGCGCCCGAAACGCCGGCTCGCCCAACGCGACGAGAGCGTCGCGACGCTCGGTAGGCGTCAGGTCGGCGAGGTGACGGGGCGGCTTGCCGCGGCGCGGCGGGGCGAAGACGAGTTCGGCGTGAGCAGACATGGCGTGGCCAAGTCTCGCATGGGTCGCCGGCACCGCCAGTCAGCACAGTCCGGTGTCGCCCTCGCCCGGGTGGACGATCGGACCGTACGGCGAGAATTGCGGGCGGCACACCGGCGGGAATCGACCGTCGCGGATAACCAGCCGGTGAAAATCTCACCGGGGATATCCACCAACGCCGAGGGAAATTGCTGATCGAACCAGGGAGCAGCGACACCGGCATTTCCCGGTATCAGAATGATGCGCGCAGCCAGGCGCGCGACGAATTGCGGAATTGGTGCACTACGCTCGGTGCGTGAGCCGCCATCCACTGTGCCCGAGCACGAAGTCGGCACCCCGCGCGCACGCACCGGCATCCGGCACCCGCTGCCGCGCGGCGGGATCAGTGCGATGCGCCTGAGTCCGGCCGAGGCCCGGCGACGGCTCGCCGCCAGCCGCGTCGGCCACCTGGCGATGGCCGGCGAAGACGGTCGACCCTCTGTCGTCGTGGTGACCTTCGCGGCGGTCGGCGATGTCGTCGTGACCGCGGTCGACCGCAAACCCAAGTCGACTACGCGGCTGCACCGGCTCCAGCTCATCACCGCGAACCCGCAGGTGAGCCTGCTCGCAGACCACTATGACGACGGCGACTGGACGGCCCTTTGGTGGGCCAGGGGTGACGGAGTCGCAACCGTGCTGGACCGGCCCGACGACCGGGCTGAGCCGGTGTCGTGGCTGTCGGCGAAATACCCGCAGTACGCGCAGGACCCGCCGGATGGTCCGGTCGTACGCATCGAGATCGGGCGTTGGCAGGGTTGGTCCTATGCCAGCTGAGTCTGGCGATCCGGTCGGTGACCCGCGGTCCGGCCAGCCGCGTCCGGCGGCCGGTCACTTTCGCGGGCCGGCAATGTGTATTCCGCCGGGCAGCGCATTTCGTTGCAACGCAGCTGATGTATCGGCCCCGACGAAGGGATTCATCGGTAGTTGGAGGGTAATTCCCGCTCACGTTCCGGGCCTTACTGGCCCGGCCAGAGCGTCAGTGCCGCGACATTATCAGCATCCACCGACAATCAATTCTTCGCCTGAATTCTGTTGGCAATTGTGCGTCGTCACGTGCTAGAAAGTCTCTGTTCGCACCCTGCCGCGTCGCCCGGACGCATGCCTCGACTCCCACCACGCCCCACCCCCGTTCAACCCCGCCCCGTCTAGCCCCGTCCATCTCGTGCCTGCCGGAGGCAGCATCTCGTGGCCACGCCTAGCTCAGCTCTCCCAAAGTCGGAGCTGCCACAGTCGGAGTTGCCGAAGTCGGAGTTGCCGAAGTCGGAGTTGCCGAAGTCGGAGTTCACCGTTGTCGACCAGCAGCTGACCGACCTGCGCGGACCCATCCGCTGGATCCTGTCCCACCAGCTTCGGCACCGGCGCTACCTCGTTGGCTTCCTTGGCGGCTCGGTCATCATGGTGGCCCTCAACTCAGCCATCCCGGGCCTGACCGGATCGGCGTTCGACGCGGTTCTCGCCAAGGACGATGCCGGCCGGAGCCGGCTGGTCGCCGTCGTGATCGCGCTGCTGGTGATCGTGCTGGCGCGCGGCGTCTTCGACCTGGTGGCACGGATGTGCACCGAGGTCCTCGCCAAACGGCTCGAACGCGACGCGCGCGACGAGCTCTACACCAGCCTGCTCGGCAAGAGCCAGACGTTCCACAACCGCCAGCGGGTAGGCGACCTGATGGCGCGGGCGGCCAACGACGTACGCCAGCTCAGCTCGATGATCTCCCCAGGGGTCGACCTGATCGTCGACTCGATGCTCCAGGGGGTCATCCCGCTGATTTTCATCGCCCTCATCGACCCACGGCTGCTCCTGTCCCCGCTGGCGTTCGCCGTGGCGTTCGGTCTTGCGATCCGGCACTACACCCGCCGGCTCAACCCCGTGTCCGTACGCATGCGTGAGCAGTTCGGCAACCTCAACGCCGGACTCAACGAAGCGGTCCGCGGCATCGAGGTCGTCAAGGTGACGGCGCAGGAAGTGCAGGAGCAGGGGCGGTTCGAGACCAAAGCGCGTGCCTACCGCGACTCCTTCGTCGAGCAGGGCATGGTCCAGGCGCGTTACCTGCCTCCCCTGCTGCTCGCGGTCGCGACCGCGGGAGGCCTGCTGCACGGTCTCCTTCTCTATCGGGCGGGCGAACTCTCCCTCGGTGACCTGGTGGCGTTCCTCGGGCTGATGGGCCTGTTGAGCTTCCCGGCGATGATCTCGATCTTCACGTTCTCGCTGGTCCAGCTCGGCATCGTCAGCGCTCGCCGGATCCTCGCCCTGATGCGCGAGGAGACCGAGCTCGACCAGAACACCGCCGGCCATGAAGCCACGATGCGGGGCGAGATCGTCTTCGAGAACGTGACCTTCGGATACGGCGACGAGCCGGTGCTTCGCAAGCTGTCGTTCCGGGCCGAGCCGGGACAGACTGTTGCGATCGTCGGCGAGACAGGCTCCGGCAAGAGCACGATGACCAAGCTCGTCAACCGCATCTACGACACCGACGAGGGTCGCGTCCTGATCGACGGAGTCGACGTCCGCGACTGGAGCCTCGACTCGCTCCGGTCACAGATCTCGACCATCGAGCAGGACATCGTCCTGTTCTCCCGCCCGGTCGCGGAGAACATCGCGTTCAGCCTGGGCCAGCGCGCCGATCGCGCCGAGGTCGTCCGAGCAGCCAGGGACGCTCAGGCGCACACCTTCATCGAGGAGCTCGACGAGGGCTACGACACGGTGATCGGCGAACGCGGTGTCACCCTGTCCGGCGGCCAGCGACAGCGGCTCGCGATCGCCCGGGCCTTGCTCACCGACCCGAGCATCCTCATACTCGACGACTCGACCAGCGCGATTGACAGCGCCACCGAAGACGAGATCCAACGCGCGATCCGGCGCATCCTGGACGGTAGGACGACGCTCCTCATCACGCACCGCCTTTCCCAGATCAGGTGGGCCGACAAAGTGCTGCTCATCCGCCGCGGCGAGCTCGTCGACGAAGGGACCCACGACGAGTTACTCCAGCGGTGTCCGCTCTACCAGCGGATCTTCGCCCACTACGACGAAGTAATGCACCCGGCCCTGGACTCGGCCGCACACAACGGCGCGGACGGCACGGACGGCACCGACGGCGACGACGACGCCGCCGCCCGTCCTGAGGAGTTGGTGGCACTGCAGTCGAGTCCAGGCGCTCCCGGTGCCACGGCACACGACGAGGACGGGGGGAAGGTCTGATGGGCTTCCTCATGGACGGCCTCGAGGCCGAGGACTACGACCGGCGCTATGCCGACCGCGATCTGGTCCGCCGCATCCTGCGCTACTTCCGGTCCAAGCTCACGGCGATGGTCGTCGTCGCCATCATGATCGTGGTGACCTCGGTGCTGCAGGCGGTCCTGCCGGTCGTGATCAGCTGGGGACTCGACCAGTTGGCCACTGATGCGTCCAACCGGTTCCTGGTTCTGCTGGTGGCACTGATCCTCGCCTCGGGCGTCTTCGCCTGGGTCACCAACTACGTCCGCCAGGCGTTCAGCGCCAAGGTCGTGGGCGATGTGGTGCTGACGTTGCGCAAGGACGCCTTCGGCGCGGTCCTGAAGCGCGACCTGTCGTTCTACGACGAGAATCCCTCGGGCAAGATCGTCAGCCGGATCACCTCCGACACCGACGACTTCGCCACCACCGTCACCCTCACCATGAACCTGCTCAGCCAGGTGCTGCTGGTGGTGTTCATCACGGCGCTGTTGTTCGACCGCGACGTAGGCCTCGCCCTGCTCACGTTGGCGATAACGCCGATCGTGGTCGCCCTTGCCTTGGCGTTCCGCCGGATCGCCCGCGACACCACACGCCGGGCACAGCGGTCGCTCGCCCGGGTCAACTCCAACGTCCAGGAGACGATGGGTGGGATCGCGGTCGCCAAGAACTTCCGCCAGGAGCACACGATCTACGCCGAGTTCCGGCCGATCAACGCGCAGAGCTACAACGTGACCCTGCGACAGGGCATGGTCTTCAACGCGATCTTTCCGGTGCTCTTCCTGGTCGCAGGTCTGGGCACTGTGTTGCTGGTGCTCGTCGGTGGACGCAGTGTGCTCGCGGGCTCCGTGTCACCCGGCGACTGGTATCTCTTCCTCCAGGCGGTCGCGCTGTTCTGGTTCCCGCTGACGAGCATCGCGTCGTTCTGGTCGCAGTTCCAGCAGGGCCTCTCCGCAGCCGAACGGGTCTTCGCGTTGATCGACGCGACACCCAGGGTGATCCAACACGACCCGAAGCCGGTGGGACGCCTGACCGGCCGGATCGAGTTCCGGGGCGTGAAGTTCGGCTACGTCGCGACGTCACCGGTACTACGGCAGTTCAACATGACCATCGAGGCGGGCGAGATGGTGGCGCTGGTCGGTCACACCGGTGCGGGCAAGTCCACGCTGGGCAAGCTGATCACGCGGTTCTATGAGTTCCAGGCCGGTCACATCTATCTCGACGGCCGGGATATCCGCACGCTCGACCTCCATGACTATCGGCGGCAGCTTGGAGTGGTGCCGCAGGTTCCGTTCCTGTTCTCCGGCACGGTGGCCGACAACATCCGCTATCCGCGGCCCGACGCCAGCCCGGCCGACATCCAGCGCGCTGCGGACCAGGTGGGCAACGGCGACTGGATCGCGGCCCTGCCGAACGAGTTGGACACCGAGGTCGGCGAACACGGTCAGGCGCTGTCCATGGGGCAACGGCAACTGGTCGCCCTCGCGCGCCTGCTGGTGCAGGACCCAGCCATCGTCATCCTCGACGAGGCCACCGCAAGCGTCGATCCGCTCACCGAGGCACAGATCCAAGAAGGCCTCGACGTCGTGTTGCACGGCCGCACGTCCATCGTGATCGCGCACCGACTTTCCACCATCCAGCATGCCGACCGCATCGTCGTCCTCAAGGACGGTCGCATCGTCGAGGAAGGCGATCACGCCACCCTGATGCGCCGCGGCGGTCAATACTGCGAGGTCTACAACACCTACTTCCGGCACCAGTCGCCGCACTACCGGCCCGGTACCGGCTTCGTCCCTACGCTGCAGTGACCCGGGGGGCGCACCGACGCACCGACGCACCGGCTGCGCCCGACGCCCCGATCAGCCATCAGCCCGTGCGCACGTCCGACTGCCCTCAGCCAACCGGGACGAGCAGGCTCAGGACCAGCCAGCTCACCAGTGCGGTCGGCAGGATGGAATCCAGCCGGTCCATGACGCCGCCATGCCCAGGCAGCATCCGGCCCATGTCCTTGATCCCGATGTCGCGCTTCAGCATCGACTCCACCAGGTCGCCGAGGGTCGCGGTCGCCGTGGCTGCCACACCGAGAACGATCCCGGCCCAGAGCGATCCCTGCAGAAGAACCATCACTCCCGCTATTCCCACCCCGAGGCACAGGACAGCAGAGCCACCAAGCCCTTCCCAGGTCTTTGCCGGGCTGATGGACGGAGCAAGCCGGTGCCGCCCGAACAACACACCGGCCGCATAGCCGCCGACGTCGCTCGCGACGGCGACCGCGACGAAGATGAGGACCCGGAACGGACCGTCGTCGGGACGGAGCATCAGCACCGCGAAGCCAGCAAGGAAGGGTACGTACAACGCGACGAAGACCCCCGCCGTCACATCGCGTACGAATCCCTCGCGTCCTCCGGGCAGGCGGCCGACGCACACCGCCAACGTGGTGAGGCCCAGCGCGCCCACGAGCGCCGGTGTGGCTCCGACGTACGCGCCGACCAGCATGCCGACCACGCCCGCAAGCAGTGGGGCAAGGGGCAGATGCACCCCCGCCGGCCGAAGTGCGCGGGCAAGCTCGATGACCGCTACGCCCACAACCACGACGACGAGGCCGAGGAAGACACTCTTCACGAAGAACAGCGAACCGACCACGGCGATGCCGAGCAACGCGCCAACGCCGATCGCCGCGGCGATGTTGCGGCCCAACCGGCCGCGGCGCCGCGTGTTGCCGTCGTCGTCTTCAGCCTCCGGCGAACGGGTCACAGTGGCCTGCACACGCGTTCATGTTCGAGGTCGCGTTCGTTGTTCACCCGCTAGACCTCGAGGATCTCTTCTTCCTTGTGCTTGAGCAGGTCATCGATCTGGGACACGTACTTCCGCGTCGAGGAGTCAAGCTGCTTCTCGCCGCGATTCACGTCGTCCTCGCCCGCGTCGCCATCACGCGACATGCGGTCCAGGACCTCCTTCGCGTGGCGGCGTACGTTGCGAACCGCGACTCGAGCCTCTTCGGCCTTGTTCCTCGCCAGCTTCGCGTACTCCTTGCGCCGCTCCTGGGTGAGCTCGGGCAGCGCGATCCGGATCAGCGTGCCGTCGTTGCCGGGATTGACGCCGAGGTCGGAGTCGCGAATCGCCTTCTCGATGCCGGCGAGCGCGTTCTTGTCGTACGGCGTGATGACCACGAGGCGCGCCTCGGGGATATGGAACGACGCGAGCTGCTGGATCGGCGTCGGCGAGCCGTAGTAGTCAGCCTCGATCTTGGCGAACATCGCCGGATGTGCCCGGCCGGTGCGGATCGTGGCGAAATCTTCCTTGGCAAAGTCGACGGCCTTGCCCATCTTCTGTTCCGCGTCGCGAAGAGTCTGGTCGATGGTCACGGTCGCGATCTCCTTGTCCGTCGCTCCTCGTTCACTTCGCGGGCGACATCGCGGGTACCTCGCTCCGTCGACCACTCCGCTGCTGCCACCCACGAAGACGCCTCACACACTGCGCCTTCGCAGGACCCGGGGCCCGGGACCTCGCCGGCCGCGACCTGCATCCGTCAGGCGTCGGCCGAGACGAGGGTTCCGATCCTCTCACCTCGGACGACGCGCGCGATATTGCCGTCCTCGAGGAGGTTGAAGACGATGATCGGCAACTTGTGCTCCATGCACAAGCTGAAGGCCGTGGCGTCGGCGACCCGGAGGCCGCGCTTGAGGCATTCGGCGAAGCTGACCCGCTCGAACTTCTGCGCGTCGGGCACCTCTTTTGGGTCGGCGTCATAGACACCATCGACCGAGGTGGCCTTCAGCAGAATGTCGGCGCCCACCTCCAGCGCCCGTTGCGCGGCGACCGTATCGGTGGAGAAGTACGGCATTCCGGACCCGGCTCCGAAAATGACGACTCGTCCCTTCTCGAGGTGACGAATCGCCCTTCTCGGGATATAAGGCTCCGCGATCTGACCCATCGTGATCGCCGTCTGCACCCGGGTGTCGACGCCCTGCTTGTCCAGGAAGTCCTGGAGGGCAAGGCAGTTCATGACCGTACCCAACATGCCCATGTAGTCGGCGCGAGCCCGATCCATGCCGCGCAACTGCAGTTCGGCACCGCGGAAGAAGTTGCCGCCGCCAACGACGACGGCAACCTGAACGCCGGACCGGCAGACCTCGGCGATCTGCACGGCGATGCTCGCCACCACGTCGGGATCGACGCCGACCCGGCCGCCACCGAAGACCTCGCCGGAGAGCTTGAGCAGAACCCTGCGATGAGGCCGCGGCTTTGCGTCCGGAACGGGCGAGGCCGAGACGGTTTCGGTCGTCATAACCCCACCTCCACGCCTACGGCCTGCACGGGTACCGCCTCCTGTCTACCTGACGCTGCCCGCCTCTACTCCTGGCCCACCTCGAAGTGTGCGAACTGCGTCACCTTTATGCCGGCGTCGGCCAGTACCTGTCCAGCGGTCTTCTCGTCATCGTGGATCGACGGCTGCTCGACCAGCACGCTGTCTCGGATGAACTTCTTGACCCGGCCGTCGACGATCCGGGGTACGACGTGCTCCGGCTTGCCCTCGCCCCGAGCCGTTTCGGCGGCTTTGGCTCGCTCCGCCTCCACGATGTCGGCTGGCACGTCGTCCTGGCTCACGTACTGGGGTCCCATCGCGGCAATCTGCATCGCAGCTGCCTTGGCCGCTTCGGCGTCGTCGCCTTCGTACGCGACCAGGACCCCCACCTGGGGCGGCAGATCGGTCGCCCGACGGTGCAGGTAGACGGCGGTCTTACCGTCGAATGCGGCGAGCCTGCCGATCGCGAGCTTCTCCCCGATCACCGCGGCGAGGGCGTCGATGGCGGCTCCCGCCGTCTGGCCGTCGGGGGTCTTCGCTGCGCTCAGCTCGTCCGGTGTCGTGACACGGGCGCTGCTGAGGACCTCGACCAGGTTCTGCCCCAGTGATTGAAACTGGTCGTTCTTGGCGACGAAGTCGGTCTCGCAGTTGATCTCGAGCAGGGCACCGTCGTGTGCTACGACGATGCCGTTGCTGGCCGTACGCTCGGCGCCGCGCTTGGCTACCTTCGCCGCACCCTTGGCGCGCAGGATCTCGACGGCCTTGTCGTAGTCGCCCTCGGTTTCCTCGAGGGCGCGCTTGCAGTCCATCATCCCGGCGCCGGTCTCGTCACGGAGTCGTTTGACGTCGGCGGTCGTGAACTTGCTCATCGGTTCGTCGGTCACTCTCTTGGTCGGTCGCTGTCTTTGTCGATCGCTGTCTTGTCGAGTGCTCCCAATGTCGAGCACTGTCACTGTCGTACGCGTGGATCGGTCGCGCCAGGCGGCTTGCGTCAGGCGTTCTGGTCGCTCGACGCGGCCGGGGACGCTGTTCTCGGTCCCGTTTGCCGCAGCCGAACTCGCCGGGTCGGCGGCCTCACCACTGGCTTCGGGGGTGTCCGTCCCAGACTCGGCAGCCGCCGCCGGGGACTCAGTAGCCGCACCGGACTCGGCGGCCGCCGGGGACTCAGTAGCCGCACCGGCCTCCGCAACCGCACCGGCCTCCGCAGCGGCACCGGCACTGTCAGCGGCACCGGCACTGTCAGCGGTCCCAGATGTGGCCGCAGCCGCGCCCGCCTCTGCTTCCGAGCGCGCCAGCAACTCGCGTTCCCACTCGGCCAGCGGCTCCTCGACACCGAGCTCGGCGCCGACCTGGGCTTCCTCGCCAGCGCCGACCCGGGCCATCAGCCCGTCCGCCACTGCGTCGGACACGATCCGGGTGAGCAACGCGACCGACCGGATGGCGTCGTCGTTGCCGGGGATCGGGAAGTCGACCTCATCCGGGTCGCAGTTGGTGTCCAGGATCGCGATCACCGGGATGCCGAGCTTCTTCGCCTCGTCGACGGCGAGGTGCTCCTTCTTGGTGTCGACGATCCACACCGCGCTGGGCAGCCGCTGCATCCGCCGGATGCCACCACGGGTGCGATCGAGCTTGTCCCGTTCGCGGCGCAGCCCCAGCAGCTCCTTCTTGGTCATACCGGAGCCGGCGACGTCGTCGAAGTCGATCTCCTCGAGCTCCTTGAGGCGCTGGGTGCGCTTGTAGGTCGTCTGGAAGTTGGTCAACATGCCGCCCAGCCAACGCTGGTTGACGTAGGGCATTCCGACCCGCATCGCCTGCTCGGCAATGGCCTCCTGGGCCTGCTTCTTCGTACCCACGAAGAGAACCGACCCGCCGCGAGCAACCGTGTCCTTGATGAACTGGTAGGCGCGGTCGATGTAGGCGAGCGACTGCTGCAGGTCGATGATGTAGATGCCGTTGCGCTCGGTGAAGATGTAGCGCTTCATCTTCGGGTTCCAGCGTCGGGTCTGGTGTCCGAAGTGAACGCCGCTCTCGAGCAGCTGCCTCATGGTGACGACGGCCATAGCCGCTTGTCCTCCTTGGCGTCCTGGAAGGACGCATCCCTCGGTTGTTGGCCTTGGCCGGCTGGCCGGGCCCCTGACGCCCGCGCGCATCGAGAGCCCTGTCGTGGTCGTACCCGCAGGGACCGGGAGATGCGCCCGCGCCTTGGAAAAGCGACGCGGAATGCAAGCGTGCGTGATGTGGAACTGATCGTTCCGTGCTGCGCGATCGTATGGTGCTGTGCCGTATTACGGTGATCTTGCTGTATTACGGTGATCTTGTGGTGCGGTGATCTTGCGATGCAGAGGTCCTGTGCTGCCGGATCATGTCGGACGTACATCACGGGAGCGTCGCCCGGCGAGGATCCTTGGCCAGACTTGGACGCCCGGTGCAGTGTACTCGATCGTCACGGTTCGCCTCCGACTGACGGGCGGCCGGCCGGATTCATCCACAGGTCCCGGATCGGCCGCTTCGTCCACAGGTCGTCCGAGGTTCCGATCCCGAGCCAACGTGAACGCCGACGATCTAACCATGACGATCTCTCAGCGTCCTTCCCCGCGGCTCGACCCGGCCGGTCGACGGAGCGTTCGACGACGGCGACTACGCAGCGCGGCCCTGCTGACCGATCCTGGCGGACGCGGGCGGTTGGGTCGCGGTTCGGCCGCAGAACAGCCGCATCGGCGATACGCCCGCGCACGGGTGTGGCGCCTCGGTCTTGGTGCGGTGGCGCTCGCGCTGGCGGCGACTCTTGGTGCCAGCACACCGTCCGCTGGAGGTGGGTCGCCACGGGCGCACGCGCTGGCCGTCCCGGCGTCGCCCATATCGGCATCGGCCAAGTCGGCGTCGGCCCTTCCGGCGTCCGGCGAGTCAGGCGACTGGCGGTTGCCGTTGGCTGGCCGACCCGAAGCGGTCCGGGGGTTCGACCCGCCCGACAGCAAGTGGGGCCAAGGGCATCGGGGAGTCGACCTGCTCGGAACAGACGGTGAGCAGGTGCGCGCCGCTGGCGGGGGCGAGGTGACCTAC
This sequence comes from uncultured Actinomycetota bacterium, assembly GCA_963720325.1. Classification (GTDB taxonomy): domain Bacteria; phylum Actinomycetota; class Actinomycetes; order Propionibacteriales; family Actinopolymorphaceae; genus Thermasporomyces. The sequence continues at coordinate 1,572,933 of CAVRFE010000007.1, forward strand.
GCCGGCCTCTTGGCGGGACGTGGAGTGGTGACCGTCTCTCATGGAGACGTCCGGACGACGTACGAGCCGCTCGACGTGAGCGTCCGGGTGGGCACAACGGTGCAGGCTGGCTCGGTGATCGGCACCCTCACCGCTGCGCACAGTCATTGCGCACCACGGGTCTGCCTGCACTGGGGCCTCATCCGAGGTGAGCGGTACCTGGATCCCCTCACGCTCGTCGGCGCCGGCCCGCCGCGTCTCCTTCCCCTCGACCAAGCCTCGACCACGGTCGGCGGAGAGGCCGCGGGTGACGAGCACGCGACCTTCCTGGCTCCGTCAGTGCGCGGAGGAGACCAGGCAACGGGCGTTGGACCACCAGGTTCCCCAGCCAAAGCAGACCGTGCACGCGACACCGCGACCTCGCGCGCTCAGCCCGACGCCCAGCAAGGACCTGACCAAGGTCGACGGCCCGAATCCCCGGCGAACGCCGCGGAGCCACAGTCAGTTTCCAGTGCCCTGTCAGGTGCAGTCACCACCCTGGTCGCACCTGCCGCAGGTGCCGTCGCCGGCGCACTCGCGGCCGGACTCGTCCTTCGCCTCAGTGGACGAAGCCAGAGCCCGCCGCCGACGCGACCACCGCCGCGCACTCCGCCCGCACATCCGGCGGCGCTGCGGTCCACCTCAGGTGCCGTCGTTCGCCTCGATGTGGAGCGCCGCCGACTGCGAGGTGCGGCCTAGCCCTCTAGGCCGCACGGGTTGGGGTGACACCTGGCTCGATGGCCATTCGGGTCGAAGAGCGGGACCTCGGACGGAGACACCGTCCCAACACCGGCACCAGCGATCGCGACCCCGCCGATACCAACCAGGCGGTGACCCGACGGCGAAGGGTTGCGGCGACCCGACGGACAAGGAGGCGACTGAGACGGATTGACGACCCGCGACCCTACGAGGTCCTCTCCGGAGCGACAGCCGACCCAACAGCCCGACGCGGGAGCCACAGCCGAGCCGGACACTCGGGCGCACGGTGCTCGGCCAGACGCGAGCCGGGTCACAGCAGGGCGGGTAGTCCCGCCGCGAGTCGCTCGTACTCTGCCGGCTGGTTGTACGCCTGCGCGGACAGCCGCAACCCGGCGCGGCCCGACCAGCGCACTACCGCGACTTCGGTCCGCAGGTCTGCCGAGATGCGCTCGTACAACGCCGCCGCACCCTCTTCGGTCGTGGCGACGCCACTTGGCAGCGGCACGATCCGCATGGAGACCAGTGCCTCCGGGCGAGCTGCGAGCGCCCCCGGATGAGATGCCAGCGCCTCCGGATGAGATGCCAGCGCCGCCGGATGAGATGCCACCGCCCCCGGATCATCCAGCGGAGACCTCGCACGCAGTCCGGCCGCGACCACCGACTGGCCGTGTGCAGCGAGGGCAGCGTTGTGGCGGCGGAGCCGATCCGGCCCGAGCTGGCCGAAGAACTCCAGCGCGTCGGGCAACGACAGCCACGCTGAGTCGTCAAGGGTCCCTTGCTGGTCGAAGGACGCAGGAAACGGCTCGTGTTCGGTCCAGGAGGCGACCAGTGGTCGGATCCGGTCGCGCCACGTCGGTGCGATCCAGAGTGCGGCCACACTGTGCGCCGAGAATGCCCACTTGTGGAAGTTCCCGACCCAGAAGTCGGCGCCGGAAGACTCGATCTGCGGGTCGAGCATGCCCGGAACGTGCGCTCCGTCCACGAGTAGGGCCGCACCTCGCGCGTGGGTGATCTCGGCCACCTTGCGTACCGGGAAAACCCGCGCGGTCGGTGAGCTCACCTGGTCGAGAACGACCACCCGAGTCCTCGGCGTGATGTGGTCACTCAGTGCTGCCACCACGTCGTCGTCCGACGCTGTCACCGCCAGGCTGACGGTGACGGCGCGGCCGTCCGCGTCCTCGGCGAACCGCCCGGCAGCCAACCGCACGGCCCCATAGGCGTGATCGGTGAGCACGATCTCGTCGCCATGCCGCAGCCGCAGAGCGGACAGGACTGTGCTGACTCCTGCAGTGGCGTTGGCGACCAGGGCCAGGCCTTCTGGATCCACGTCGAGGAACCTTGCTGCGGCGTGGCGTGCCGCCACGATCGCGGGGCGGCGCGCCAGGCGGTGGAACGCCATCGGATTGGCATCGACCCGACGTCTCCAGTCGGCCTGGGCAGATCGGACAACTCGTGGTACCGCACCGAAGGAGCCGTGGTTGAGGTGGGCGCGCGACGGATCGAGATCCCATTGCGCGCGCACATCGGCCCAGTCCGGTCCCCAGAGGTCGTTCGACCCATCCACTGCATTACATCCAGTCACGTGCGGCGATTGTGCCAGGCCGTCCGCCCTCGCGGACCACAGAGCGTGACCTCATCAGGCGCGGGGGTGCGCCTGCTGGTACACGGACCGGAGCCGTTCCGCCGAAACGTGTGTGTAGACCTGAGTGGTCGCCAGGGAGGCATGGCCAAGCAACTCCTGCACACTCCGTAGATCGGCGCCGCCTTCCAGCAGATGGGTGGCGGCGGAGTGGCGCAGGCCGTGCGGGCCGAGATCGGGCGCATCGGGAACGTCGGCCAATCTGGCGTGGACGAGCTTGCGGACGGCGCGCTGGTCGAGCCGTCCCCCGCGTACCCCGAGGAAAACCGCCTGGCCGCCGGCTCCTCGCGCAAGCTCGTCGCGGGCCCGGGCCAGGTAATCGGCGAGTGCCACCGCCGCCGGTCCGCCGTACGGCACGGACCGCTGTTTGTTTCCCTTGCCGAGGACCCGCACGACACGGCGTTCGTGGTCGACGTCGCCGAGGTCGAGAGCCACCAGCTCACCAACCCGTACCCCGGTGGCGTACAGCATCTCCAGGATGGCGCGGTCCCGGCTTCCGACGGCGGACCCGTCGTCGGCGGCCACTGCGGCGACCTCCAACAGGCGCCGGGCGTCGTTCTGGCGGAGTACGCCGGGCAGCCGACGGTGCGGCTTCGGCGTACCGAGGAGCAGCGCGGGGTCTTCCGGCAGCAGGCCTCGCCGATGTGCCCAGGCGGTGAACGTACGGACAGCACCAGCACGTCGAGCAACGGTGGCGCGGGCCGCTCCACCGGACTGCATGTTCGCCAGCCAGCCACGAAGGTCCGCCAGGTTCAGTGCGACCAGCTCGCGCGGCGGCTGGCCGGTCCCGTCGTGCGAATCACCCAGACCCCTGGTGGCCGCGACGTGCCGGAGCAGGCTCTGGATGTCGCCGAGATAGGCGCGGATCGTGTGCCGGGACAGGTTCCGCTCCGCCGACAGGTGCCGCTCGAACTGGCCGAGCGCAACGCAGCACGCCTCGGACAATCCTGTCGGCTCCCCCTCATCGCCCTCATTGTCGACGCTCACCCCATGACGGTGGACCATCTCTGTGACCGAAGCAAGGCGCAGCACCGACCACACCCCGAACCGACCCACCCGGGAACCGGCGACACCGCGAAACCGACAGCTGGCCCAGCGCCGACAGCCTGCTCGACCTCGCAGACGCGGAGCGCTGGCATGCGCGGTCCGCCTACGTGTCCGGAACGGCAGGCGATCTAGCCGCCGAGTGCGACGGTCGACGGGTGGCGTACGTGGCCCCGTTCGCGTGTCGAAAGGCGCCACCCACTTCCCTGCCGCTCCACGTAGTCGAGCAGCATGAGATGGCCGAGGACGCCAAGGACCTCGTCCCCGGTGATACCGGCCGCGGTGGCGATCTGCGCGACGCCGGCGGCACGAACCACGGGCACCGCCTCGAGCACCTGGCGTGCACGCGGATCGAGATCGTCGCGGGTCCGGCGCTCTCCTGGTTTCACCGGTGCCAGGTCCTCCCCCATGCGACCGATCTGCTCCGCCGCCTCGTCCGCGTCGGTCACCAGCACCGCGCCGCCATCTCGGAGCAGCCGGTGGACTCCGGCGGACGTGGCCGACGTCACCGGACCAGGTACACCCATCACCTCTCTGTGGCAGCGTTCGGCCCACGCGGCGGTGTTGAGCGCTCCGCTACGAAGGGCGGCCTCGACCACGATGGTGCCCTGTGTGAGCGCGGCGATCAGCCTGTTGCGGATGAGAAATCGTGGTCGTCGTGGTGTCGAACCCGGCGGTACCTCACTCACGACCAGGCCGTCGTCGGCGATCCACTGGAGCAGTTGCTCATGCGCCCGCGGATACGCGACATCGACGCCGGAGGCGAGCACCGCCACGGTCTGCCCGCCAGCAGCCAACGTGCCTCGGTGGGCGGACGCGTCGATGCCGAACGCTCCACCGGAGACCACAGCGATGTCGCGGTCGGCGAGCCCGGACGCCATCTCAGCCGCCACGTAGAGCCCGTACTGGCTGGCCGCCCGCGCGCCCACCACAGCGCACGACCTCGCCGTGAGAGTGCGCAGGTCGCCGGGACCCCGGACCCACAGCGCGAGCGGCAGGCCGCCGCGCCGCTCGATGGCCCCGGCTTCAGTGAGCACATCGAGGCTGTCTGGCCACCCGGCATCGCCTGGACACACCAGTCGGGCGCCGACCCGGGCGGCCTGCTCGAGGTCCCGTGCCGGATCGCTGGCGGCGAGCCGGGTCTGGTAGTCGCCGCAAGCCCGTCCGGGAAAGGTTCCGGACCTGATCGCGTCAAGGGCCGCCGTCGCTCCGTACTTCGCGACGAAGCCAGCCAGCACCAGGTCGCCGGGCTCGCCCAGTCGGGTCAGACCCGCGCGGGCGACGCGTTCGGCGTCCGACACCACGCCGATGCTGGTCTCCGCCGACCCCGCATCCATCCCGGACTCCCCCGGACCCGTTTCGTGCTGTCCCGAACTCATCCCGCCCTCTTCCGGTGGTCGGTCGGCTCGTGACCGAGCCGCATCGTCAGAGCCGTGAACAGCTCCTGCCGCCCGGGGCGGTCGCGGCCGGCGAGATCGGCGAGCGTCCACGCGATCCGCACCACCCGGTCTGCCCCGCGAGCGGTGAGTCGGCCGGACGACAGCTGTGACTCGACCACCGGCATCGCCTCGGGAGTAGGCGGCCATCGCCTCCGCAGCTCATAGCCCGGCGCATGCGCGTTGAGCGACCACGGAACGTCGGCATAGCGATGTGCCTGGCGCTCCCGTGCTAGCAGGACACGGCCGGCGACCACGGCTGTCGACTCGACCACCGACCTGTCGGCGACCATCTCGGCTCGCGACACCGGTTCGACCAGCTGGAGGACATCGATGCGGTCGCGGATGGGCCCGGACAACCGGTGCTGGTAGCGCATCCGTGCCTGCGGGCTGCAGGTGCAGTACACCCCCTTGCCGTAGGAACGTCCGCACGGGCACGGGTTGGCGGCGATGACGAGCTGGAAACGGGCGGGCAGCCGCGCCGTTCCGGCGGCCCGGGCGATCACGACCTCACCGTGTTCGAGCGGCTGGCGGAGTGCGTCGAGAACGCTCGGCCGGAACTCCGGTGCCTCGTCCAGGAAGAGAATCCCGCGGTGCGCCAGGGAGACGGCGCCAGGTCGAGCGACGCGCGATCCGCCGCCGACGATGGCGGGCAGGGACGCCGAATGATGAGGATCGCAGAACGGGGGCCGGACGATGAGCGGAGCCTCAGGTGGCAGCAGGCCCGCCACGGAGTGGATCGCGGTCACCTCGAGCGCCTCGGTGGCGGTCAGATCGGGCAACAGGCCCGGCATCCGTTCCGCGAGCATGGTCTTGCCCGCTCCGGGCGGGCCGGTCATGAACAGGTGGTGGCCACCCGCCACAGTCACCTCCGCCGCCTTGCGTGCCACCGCTTGACCGAGCACCTCGGCAAGGTCGAGCGCGAGCCGGTCCGGAGTTCCGATGACTTCCTCGGCCGAAGCCGGCTCACCTGGTTCCGGGTAGGCTGGCTCGTCCGGAACCTCGTCGCCGCGGAGCACCGCGACGGCCTGGCGCAACGAGCGGATTCCGAAGACCTCGATCTCCTCGACCAGCCTTGCCTCGGCAACGTTGGGCTCCGGCACCAGGAACCTCCGCCACCCGGCCGCCGAGGCCGCCAGCACAGACGGCAACGTGCCGCGGACCGGCTTGATCCGGCCATCGAGTCCCAACTCCCCGAGTAGCACGGCTCCGTCGAGCGCCGACTGTGGCAGGACTTCGGCGGCTGCCAGAACCGCTACTGCGATGGCCAGGTCGAAGTGTGATCCCGCCTTGGGCAAGGTGGCAGGCGACAGCGCAACCGTCAGCTTGCGTTGCGGCCAGTCCTGCTCGGAGTTGGCAACCGCCGCCCGGACCCGGGACCTCGCCTCCGCCAGCGCGGTATCCGGCAGCCCGACCAGGCTGAACCCCGGCAGGCCCATTCCGATGTGCGCCTCGACGTCGACGACGTGGCCTTCGACGCCGGTCAACGCCACCGAGCGGGCGCGAGCGAGGGCCATCTCAGTCGATCCCGCGGACATGCTCGATCCTCGAGGGTGCCGATCCCTGCCGGAGTACACCCACGACGTCGATGCGGACCGATCCCGCTCGCACCTCGGCGTGCTCTGCGAGCCAGCGGCCGGCGAGCCGACGAAGGCGGGCGGCCTTCTCCCAGGTCACAGCCTCCAGAGGCGTGCCGAAGGCGAGCCCCGAGCGGGTCTTGACCTCGCAGATGACGAGTACGTCGCCGTCGCGGGCCACAATGTCGATCTCGCCGAGCTCGCACCGCCAGTTGCGGCCCAGCACGACGTAGCCAGCGGCCTGCAGATGGCGGACGGCCTCGTCCTCACCGCACCGCCCGATCTGGATCTTGTCCTGCACCGGCGTTCACCTCCGCAGGCAAGCCTGAGGTCCACGGGTGTCGAGCCGTCGGCATCGCTCATGCGCTGTGGACAACCCCACTGGTACGCCGGTTGTGGACAAATTCCTGGCATGCCCCTCCCCGCCGCCGTTACCGCCGGGCTCAGGCGTCGGGCAGCCCATGGCGGCGCCCCACGGAGCATGGGTAGCGTCCGTTCCTGGGGCCACTCGGTCGCGGTTCCAGCGGAGCCAACGTCGATCGAAGGCCCTCACGCCCCACGCGTACCCGCCGAATACTGCGCCAGGCCACGAGCCGGAGGAGGCCGCATGACCGTGACCGCCACCCCGACCGTCGCGCGGACCGTCGTCGGTCTCCTAGCCGACGCCGGCATACGTACGGCCTACACGGTGCCCGGCGAGTCGTTCCTGGCTCTCCTCGACGAACTCGAGGCCGAGCCTCGCATCCGGCTCGTGTCCACCCGCCACGAGAGCGGTGCGGCGTTCATGGCCGAGGCCGAGGCGAAGCTGACCGGCAAGCCGGCTCTGGCCCTCGCGAGTCGCGGACCGGGCGCGGCCAACCTCGCCATCGGTGTGCACACCGCGCACCAGGACCAGACCCCGATGCTGGTGATTCTCGGCCAGGTCGAGTCGGCCGTCCGCGGGCGGGAAGCATTCCAGGAGGTGGATCTCGCCGACTTCTACGCACCGCTGACCGTGTGGTCCGCGGAGTCGCAGAAGCCACGGGACGTCCCGACACAGATCGCCGATGCGCTGGCCGCCACCGGTCTCCCACGACGGGGACCCGCCGCGCTCAGCGTTCCTGCCGATCTGTGGGCCATGCCCTTCGACGGCGATTTGCCACACCTCGCCCCGCCGGCGCTTGCCAGCGCCTCGGCTCCCGCGGTCGCGAACGCGGCCGAACGGGTGGCCGCTTTGGTGAAGCAGGCACGCCGACCGGTTGCCATCGCGGGTCCCGGCAACCAGGTCGGGCGGCAGGCCCTGCGCCGGGCGTCGGAGTCCCACGGCTTCGGCGTGTACGTGGCGTTCCGCCGCCAGGACGCCTTCGACGAGGAGCACCCGCACTACCTCGGTCACCTCGGGCTCGGCGTCCCGGCCTCCGTCCTGGGCGCCCTCGACGACGCCGACCTGGTGCTGGTTCTGGGCACCCGACTCGACGCCATCACCTCCCAGGACTTCCGCTACCCGCGCCCTGGCCAGCAGTTCGTGGTCATCGGCTCCGGACTGCCGTTGCCGTCGCCCTCGACAGCGCAGTCCGCAGCGGCGACCCCTGCGGCAGCAGGGCACCCGGCGACCGACGTTCTCCACATCGACACCGACGTCCACGCCGTGCTCGAGGCACTCGCGGACGCGCCGTCCAGCGTCCACCGTGAGTGGCGGGCACACCACGATGCGGCGGCCACGTTCGCCCAACCTGCCGACAGTGGAGCCGGTGGACAGGCGGCGGCCAAACACCGGTCAGGCGTCGATCCAGCCAGCGTCGTGACAGCCCTGCGCCGCTTGGCCCCGGACGACATCATCCTCACCAACGATGCCGGCAACTTCTCGGCGTTCCTCCACCGACACTGGCGGTTCCGAACGACCCACCGGCTGCTCGGTCCCTGCAACGGCGCGATGGGCTACGCGGTGCCCGCCGCGGTCGCCGCCAAGATCGCCCGGCCCGATCAGACCGTCGTCGCGTTCGTCGGCGACGGCGGCATCATGATGACCGGGCAGGAGATCGAAACCGCCGTACGCGAACGTGCCCCTGTCGTCGTACTCGCGTTCTCCAACGGCCTGTACGGAACCATCGCGATGCATCAGGCGTCCGCCCACGGGCGCCTTTCCGGCGTCGAGATCGGCCGGCTCGACCTGGCGACCTGGGCCCGTGGACTTGGCGCCGACGGCCTGGTCGTCGATGCCACCACCGACATCGAGGCCACCCTGCGCGAGGCTCTTGCCTGCGACCGCCCGTGCGTGGTCGACATCCGTACCGACCCTGACGTCATCGCGCCCGGGCGACGCCTGTCCGACCTGCTCCAACCGTCCGACGCCCGGCACGCACCCTAGGCTGAGCGGACGGTCCGAAAGCCCTGCCCCGGAGGAGATCTCGTGCCACGCACACGTCCCGAAGAACTCCGCAGCCATCGTTGGTACGGCGACCCGGGCCTGCGCGCGTTCGGCCACCGCTCGCGTACCCGCCAGATGGGCATCGGCGCCGAGGAACACCTCGGCAAGCCGGTCATCGGGGTGATCAACACGTGGAGCGAGATCAACCCGTGCCACACGCACCTGCGCCAGCGCGCCGAGGAGGTCAAGCGAGGCGTCTGGCAGGCCGGCGGCTACCCCGTCGAGCTACCGGCGATCTCGTTGTCCGAGCCGTTCCAGAAGCCCAGCACGATGCTCTACCGCAACCTGCTCGCGATGGAGACCGAGGAACTCCTCCGTTCGTACCCCATCGACGGCACCGTCCTGCTCGGCGGCTGCGACAAGACGACCCCGGCGTTGCTCATGGGCGCGATCAGCATGGACGTCCCCGCGATCTACCTGCCGGCGGGGCCGATGCTGCGCGGCAACTGGCGCGGAGACGTACTCGGCAGCGGCAGCGACGTGTGGAAGTACTGGGCGGAGAAGCGTGCCGGGACGATCTCCGACGCCGACTGGGCCGAGATCGAGGACGGCATCGCACGCTCGCCGGGACACTGCATGACGATGGGTACGGCCTCGACGATGACCTCGGCGGCCGAAGCGCTCGGGATGACACTGCCCGGCGCTGCCTCGATCCCCGCCGCCGACGCGGCGCACGCCCGAATGGCCGCGGCGACAGGGCGACAGATCGTCGAGATGGTGTGGAACGACCGGCGTCCGTCCCACCTGCTCGACGAACGCGCCTACCTCGACGCGATCACCACCGTGCTGGCGCTCGGCGGGTCGACCAACGCGGCGATCCACCTGGTAGCGATGGCGGGCCGGAGCAAGGTGGGGTTGACACTCGACGATTTCGACGCGTTGTCCCGTCGCGTCCCCGTGCTCGCGAACATCCGGCCGACCGGCGCATATCTGATGGAGGACTTCTACTACGCCGGTGGGCTGCGCGCTCTGCTGGCCCAACTGGGCGACCAGCTCCACCTCGACCGGATCACCGTGACAGGTCACACGCTCGGCGAGGTCCTCACCGGCGCCCAGGTCCACAACGCCGACGTGATCCGGCCCATCGACAACCCGGTCTGGTCCGAAGGCGGGCTCGCAGTGCTCCGCGGCAACCTCGCGCCGGGCGGCGCGATCATCAAGCACGCCGCCGCCGACCCACGCTTCCACAAGCACACAGGACCGGCGGTGGTGTTCGACAGCTACCGCGACCTACAGGACCGGATCAACGACGAAGGCCTGCCGATCACGCAGGACACCGTGCTCGTCCTCCGTGGCGCCGGGCCGAAGGGCGGTCCAGGCATGCCGGAGTACGGGATGCTGCCCATCCCCGACCGGCTGCTGCAGCAGGGCGTACGCGACATGCTGCGTATCTCCGACGCCCGGATGAGCGGGACGAGCTACGGCGCGTGCGTCCTCCACGTTTCACCGGAGTCGCACGTGGGCGGCCCGCTGGCGCTGGTCCGCGACGGCGACATGGTGACCCTCGACGTCGCCGAGCGGCGCCTGGACGTCGACGTGTCCGACGCCGAGCTCGAACGCCGCCGGACGACCTGGACCGCTCCCCCGTCCGCGTACGGTCGCGGATACGGCGCGCTCTACATCGACCACATCACCCAGGCCGAGGCCGGGTGTGACTTCGACTTCCTCGCCCGCGAGGGTGCGGTGGCCGAGCCGGAGAGCCGCTGACGGTCTGGGTCACAACGTGATCGCGGGCGGGTTCTCCTCAGCCCAGGCGGCGTACCGGGCGCGGGTCTCGTTGTTGGGCGGGTAGATGCCGGGGAGTGCGGCACCGGCATCGATCCGTGCCTGGACGAACTCCTCCAGGTGCTCCTGTGCGACGGCATCGCGAGCCACGTCCCGGGCGAGCTCACGGGGTATGCACACCACGCCGTCGCTGTCTCCGACCATGACGTCGCCCGGGTAGACCGGCACCTCCGCACAACCGATCGGCACCTGCAGGTCGACCGCGTGGTGCTGGACCAGGTTGGTCGTCGCCGACACCCCCGCCGAGTAGGCCGGCAGGTCCAGGCCGGCGAAGGTCGAGGAGTCACGGACCGCTCCGTCGGTCACGATGCCGGCAACGCCACGGCGGAACAGCCGGGTGGCGAGGATTCCACCGAGCGAGGCGGCCCGACCGTGACCGCGACAGTCCATGACCAGCACCTGTCCCGGCGCCACCAGCTCGACCGCCTTGCGCTGGGGATGCTCGGGGTCGGCGAAGACGCTCAGCACGTCGAGGTCCTCTCGGCCCGGGATGTAGCGCAAGGTGAACGCCGTCCCCACCATCCGCGAGGCCGAGGGGTTGAGTGGCCGCAGGCCCGCGAGGAAGGTGTTGCGGAGACCACGCGCCATCAACTGGGTCGTGAGGGTCGCGGTCGACACCAGAAACAGGGCCGCCTCCAGGTCGGCGGCGAGGCTCCCGTCGGGTGGCTGCGCTTCGGTCATTCCGAGCCCTTCTGCCGTCGTGATCACTGGTCGACCGAACCCTACTCAGCCCGCGAGCGGAGACCCCACACGTCTCACGGTGGGGAGAGGCGACGGCGCCGGCGGCGCGTCAGCGGTTGCCGAACGGGCCGGTGTCGTCCTTCGGCAGCTCGAAGTCGCTCTTGGCGAGTTCCTCGACGTTCACGTCCTTGAACGTCACAACCTTGACGTTCTTGACGAATCGGGCCGGACGGTACATGTCCCACACCCAGGCGTCCGACATCGTGACCTCGAAGTAGGTCTCGCCCCCCTCGCTGAGGACCTTGAGGTCGACGTGGTTGGCGAGGTAAAAGCGCCGGTCGGTCTCGACGACGTACTTGAAGATGCTGACGACGTCGCGGTATTCCCGGTAGAGCTGCAGCTCCATCTCGGTCTCGTACTTCTCGAGGTCTTCGGCGCTCATCGCTCGCGCTCCCCTCCCCGAGGCAGGCTCCCCGCGGTCACACTCACCAGGTCCTCGATGTCAGTCAGTGGTACGTCTGTGTGCGGTCTGTCAGTCGGCCGTAGGTTAGTCGGTGGATCATCGGCCGGCGGGCGGGCTTCGTCGTCTCCCGGCGATGGTGTCTCCGAGCCATTCTGACCCATCCGCAAGGTACCTTCGTCGCCCGGGATGTCGACCGCCCCACCACCCGCACGCATCACGTTCACCCACCGCATGCGGTGTTCTGGACACGGTCCGTGGCGATCAAGGGCGGCCTGATGCTCGGCCGTGCAGTAGCCCTTGTGCGTGGCGAAGTCGTACTCCGGATAGCGGTCGTGCAGCCTTGTCATCAGCCGGTCCCGGGTCACCTTGGCGATCACGGAGGCCGCCGCGATGCAGGCGACCACCCGGTCGCCCTTCCAGACCGCGAGGCCAGGCGCGCCGAGGCCGTCGACCGGGAACCCGTCGGTCAGCACGTAGGCAGGGCGGGTATCGAGCTGGAACAACGCCCGCCGCAGCGCCTCGATGTTGACCCGGTGCATCCCGAGCCGGTCACATTCGGCCGGTGGGACAACCACGACAGACCATGCCAATGCCCGCCGGATCACTTCCTTGTAGCACCGCTCGCGGGCCAGCGCGGTGAGCAGCTTGGAGTCGGCCAGCTCGGGGACCTCTCCCCGGCGCCCCTCCGGCAGCAGGGCCGCAGCGGCCACCAGCGGACCCGCACAGGCACCCCGCCCGGCCTCGTCGACGCCGGCGACCGGTGACATCCCCGCCCGCCGCAGGGCCCGCTCGTAGGCGTAGAGCCCGGAGTCCTTGCGGACCACGACGCGTCGGGAAGGGCTCATGAACCCCGGACCTCCTCAGGCGGGTGGGAGTGCCTGACTGGTGCTCGCAGCGGCGCCGCCGAGCGGCTGCCGCCCCACCCACAGACCCTAGACGAAGGGTCTCCCTGGCGATCTCCGGACTCGCGGCCACGGAGTCCGACCGTACGAGGCCACACCCGGCCAGCGAACCCTTGACCACCCGGGCAGATCGGCGCGGGGAGATCGGCCACGCCCACATCGCCCAGGTCGCTATGCACCCGCGGTCGTCGCCGACCTTCGCCGCCTGCGGACCAGGCGCCGAAGCCCGGCCGCCGGAAACACCAGGCCCGCGGCGGCCAGCAGCGGCACCGCGCCGGAGGCGGTACCCGCCGCAAGTCCGACCTCGGCGAACGCGGACGGCCGGTTCAGCACCGCCAACCGGTCGAGCGGCCACACGATCACGAACGCCCGACCGAGTACGTGGTCGACGGGGATCGTGCCGCCACCGGGATCGCCCTGATGGGCGCGGGAATCTGCCGACGCGGCCCGGTGGTCGCCCATCACCCAGATCCGGTTGCGGGGAACGGTGATGTCGAACTTCGTCGCCGAGGGTGCGTCGCGCGAATACAGGTAGCCGCTCTCGCTGAGGGCCTTGCCGTTGACGGTGATGCGGTCGCGGCTGTCGCAACACTGCACCCGGTCACCCGGCAGGCCGATGACACGCTTGATGAAGTCCTTCTCGCCTGCAGTGCTGAAGCCGAACAGTTCGCCGACCGTACGGAGGAAGCCCTGAACTGGTCCGCTGGGCTCGAGGATCGTGACCTCGCTCTCCCAGGAGTCGGCGCCGTTGAAGACGACCACGTCACCACGCTGGATCTCGCCCAGCCGGTAGGAGAGCTTGTTGACCAACACCCGGTCGCCAGGGACCAGGGTGTTCTCCATCGACTCCGAGGGGATGTAGAACGCCTGGACCAGGAACGTCTTGATCAGCAGGGCCAGTCCGAGCGCCAGGATCACCAGCACCGGGAGCTCGCGCCAGAACGACCGTTCCTTGCCCTTGCGGCGGTTGCTGACCTGGGACTGGTCAGCCTCGCGCTCGGACTCACTCTGGGATCGCAACGTCGGCGTCCTCCCCGCACTCGGCTCGCGACCAGTCGCGATATCCCGCTCATCCACCTCGTGGAGCCTATCCGGCGGGGTCAGCGCGCAGGCGCAGACTCGCGCTTCTCCTTGATCTTGGCCGCCTTGCCGCGCCGCCCGCGCACGTAGTAGAGCTTCGCGCGACGCACGTCACCGCGGGTCGCGACCTCGATCTTGTCGATGATCGGAGTGTGCAGGGGGAAGGTGCGCTCGACTCCGACGCCGAAGCTGACCTTGCGGACGGTGAAGGTCGCCTTGAGTCCTGAACCCGAACGACGGATGCACACGCCCTGGAAAACCTGGACCCGGGTGCGGCTTCCCTCGACGACCTTCACGTGGACCTTGAGGGTGTCGCCGGCCTGGAACCGCGGAATGTCGGTCCGCAGCGAGGCTGCGTCAACGGCATCGAGCCACGTCATGATCTCTCCTCGTGGTGCCTCAGGTCACCACCGGTCGCGGTGGGCACAGTGTCGCGGTCGACAGAGTGCAGAAGGTGGGGGGCCAGGCCCGAGCGCCTCCCCTGCGGCAGAGGCGCGACTGGCCGATCGTGGATCCGCTGGTTGGAACGCTACCGGGATCCACACGGCCAGCGCCCAAGTGTCGCATATGGAACCCGGCCAGCCGACCTCAGCCTGGTGCTCGCCAGCCCTCGGCCGTGAGCAGCTCCTGGTCGCGGGCGTCCAGGAGCCCCCGGGCATGCAGGCCCGCGAGCACGTCGGGGCGCCGGAGCAGCGTACGCCTGAGTGCCTCGTCGCGCCGCCACCGCGTGATCTTCCCGTGGTGACCGGACAGCAGGACGTCGGGCACGTCGAGATCGCGCCAGCGCGCGGGCTTGGTGTAGACGGGGTACTCCAGCAGGCCGCCCCACGATCCGGCCGACGAGCCGGCGGTGTGCGACTCCTCGACCAGTGACTCCGGGTTTCCGACCACCCCAGGCACCAGTCGGGCCACCGCCTCGACGATCACCAGCACCGCCGCCTCGCCGCCCGCGAGCACGTAGTCGCCGATGGAGACCTCGCTGACGGGCATCCGGCGGGCGGCGTAGTCGATCACCCGCTGATCGATGCCTTCGTACCGGCCACAGGCGAACATCAGCCACGGATTGCCCGCGAGCTCAGCCGCGACGTCCTGGCTGAACGGCGTACCGGCGGGCGTGGGCACCACCAGGCGGGGCTGCGGGCCGCTCTCGGGCGCCAGTGCGTCGAGGGCCTCCCCCCACGGCTCGGGCCGCATGACCATGCCGGCACCACCGCCGGCCGGGGTGTCGTCGACGGTGCGGTGGCGGTCGTGCGTCCAGTCGCGCAGGTCGTGGACACGTAGGTCGAGCAGGCCGGTCTCCGCGGCCTTCCCGACCAGAGAGAGGCGGAGGGGCGTGAGGTAGTCGGGGAAGATCGAGACGACGTCGAGCCTCATCCAGACCTCCGTTGCGTACGCCTTGACTCCACTCGCCGCAATCACCCGTTGCCGGGGTCACCCTTGCCGGGCTCACCGGTTGCCGGTGTGGCGGGGTCACCGTCGTCGTCGGCGCCGAGCAGTCCCGGCGGCGGGTCGATCACGACCTGTCCGCCGGCGACGTCGACCTCCGGCACGATGGCCGCGACGAAAGGTACGAGGATCTCCCTGCCGTCGGGCGTCTGGACCGCCAGCATGTCCTGCATGGGTAGGTGCAGGACCTCGACCACCTCGCCCACCGGCTCGCCGGACACCGTTCGGGCTCGGAGGCCGACCAGCTGGTGGTCGTAGAACTCCTCCGGGTCGTCCGGGCGTTCGTCGTCCGGCACGTGTGCGACCAGGAGCACCCCACGCAGCTTCTCCGCTGCCGTACGGTCGCCTACCCCCTCGAAGACGACCAGCAGCCGAGCACCGTGCCAACGCATCGACTCGACCACGAGCGGCCCGGCGTCAGTGGCGTACGAGCCACCCACCTCGAACCGCTTCTCCGGCTGGTCGGTGCGAACGTCGACGCTGACCTCGCCACGGATCCCGTGCGCCCTGCCCACCCTCCCGACGACGACCTCCATCGTCGCCGGACTCAGCGGGCCGACCGCTCGCGGGCCTCGACGAAGTCGATCCGAGGGTTGCGTCCCTTATCGAGCGCGCCGATGACGGTGCGGATCGCGAGCGCCGTGCGGCCCCGCCGGCCGATCACCCGGCCGAAGTCGTCGGGGTGCACACGTACCTCGTACGTACGGCCCCGCCGAAGCTCCCGGCTCGTCACCCGTACCTCGTCAGGGTGCGCGACGATGCCGCGAACCACATGCTCCAGGGCATCGGCGAGCATCGGTCAGCTCTCGCTCTCGGCCGTTGCGGCTGCTGCCTCGCTGGCGGGCTTATCAGAGGCCTCGGCCGGAGCGTCGTCGCCCCTCGCCGGCTTCTCCTCGCCGTTGGCAGGCTTCTCGTCGGCCTTGGCGGACTTGTCGTCGCTCTTGGCGGACTTCGACCGGCGGGACGAGGTGGACTTCTTCTGCGTGATCGCCTCGCTCGCAGGGCCGGAGTGGGCCTCGCGCAGCGCCTCGTCGAAGAGGACACGCTTGTCCGGCTTCGTCGCGGGCACCTGCAACGGCTGGGCCGGCGGCGGCTCCCCCTTGAACTTCTGCCAGTCGCCGGTGCGCTTGAGGATGGCGACGACGGGTTCGGTCGGCTGGGCCCCCACGGACAGCCAGTGCTGCACGCGCTCGGAGTCGACCTCTATGAAGCTCGGGTTGGTCTTGGGGTGGTATTTGCCGATCTGTTCGATGGTCTTGCCGTCGCGCTTGGTCCGCGAGTCGGCGACGACGATCCGGTAGTAGGGCGCACGAATCTTGCCCATGCGCTTGAGCCTGATCTTGACGGCCACGGGTGTGGTGTCTCCCTGTACGGATGGAAGGGTGAGCTGGCGGATGCCGCGTGGGGAAACGGCCTGTCAGCTCGAGGGGACCAACGGTCGCGGATGAGAGGGTGCGCCACCATCGGACTCGGCCGCCCATTGTGCCAGATGCGGGGATGCCGCCCTACCGTGCCCGTCCTGCAGCGCTGTCTGGTCCCCGTACGCCAGGTTCGCCCGACGACGTCTCAGGCGACGACAGCGCCACGGAGTACCACCCGCGCCGGCGACTCCAGCGTCGCCAGACCCTGCAGCGGGTTGGTGTCGTACACGACGAAATCTGCCGGTGCGCCCTCGTCGAGACCGGAGCTGACCCCGAGCCAATCCCGTGCCCGCCACGAGCCGGCGCCGAGCGCATCCGTGGGCGTGAGGCCGACCCGGTCGTGCAGCATCCGGATCTCCGTCGCGATGAGGCCGTGCGGCAGAACCCCGCCCGCGTCGGTTCCGGCGTAGATCGGCACGCCGGCCTCGGCCGCGGCACCCAATGTCTCGTCGACCCTGGCGAACAGCGCCCGCATATGCGCGGCGTAGACCGGAAATCTCGCCTCGCCCTGCGCCGCGTAGTCGGGAAAGTTGTCGACCTGCCGCCGTGTCGGGACCAGGGCGACGCCGCGTTCGGCCATCGAGGCGACCTGGTCCGACGACAGCCCGGTGCCGTGTTCGAGGCAGTCGATACCGGCGGCCAGCAGGTCGGGGAGGGCGTCCTCGCCGAACACGTGCGCGGTGACCCGCGCGCCGAGTTCGTGGGCCTTCGCGATGGCCGAGGCCAGGACGTCACCCGGCCAGCACGGTGCCAGGTCGCCGATCTCGCGGTCGATCCAGTCGCCGACGAGCTTGACCCAACCGTCACCTCGTCGGGCCTGGTCGGCAACCGTCTCGACCAGTTCGTGGGGCTCGATCTCTACGCCGTAGTTGCGGATGTAGCGCTTGGTGCGGGCGATGTGCCGTCCGGCCCTGATGATGTGCGGGAGGTCCTCGCGCTTGTCGATCCAGCGGGTGTCTGCCGCACTCCCGGCGTCGCGGATCAGCAGCGTGCCGGCGTCACGGTCGGCGAGTGCTTGGCGCTCCTGCTCCTCTGTGGACACGGCGCCATCGGCGTCGAGGCCGACGTGGCAGTGGGCATCGACCAGTCCGGGTACGACGAACCCGTCGGCGATCAGGTCGGCGCCGGGTATCGGCGTCAGACTGACCCGGCCGTCGACGACGTAGAGGTCGCGGACCTCCTCCTCGGGCAGGACCACCCCCCGCACGCGGAACGGGCGGGGGGACCCCGGCGCGTCCGTCACGAGCCGTCTTTCGGCAGCAGGTTGCGGAACTCCTTCGGCAGCTCGAAGTCGTCCGGCAGGTCGGCTGGCTCCTTCGACAGGTCTGGCAACCCGTCAGCACCGAACGGGGACGGTACGGGCGAGCCCGACTCGGCCTCCTGCTGGGCGGTGGCGGCATCCTGACGGGCGCGCTTGGCCGGGTTGCCCGAGCGTCCTGCCCGCTGCTTCTTGGCGCCGCCCTTCCCCTTCTTGCCCTTGCGGGTGCCGCCGAGGGCGCCCATGCCCGGCATGCCGGGAAGTCCGGGCAGCCCCTTGCCCTGGCTGAACTGACTCATCATCTTCCGGGCTTCGAGGAAGCGCTCGACGAGCTGGTTGACGTCGGTGACGGTGGTGCCCGAACCATTGGCGATCCGGGACCGCCGTGAACCGTTGATGAGCTTCGGGTCGTCGCGTTCGGACGGAGTCATGGACCGGATGATCGCCTCCACCCGGTCGAGCTCGCGGTCGTCCAACTGGTCGACCTGGCCGCGGATCTCGCCCAGCCCGGGCAGCATGCCGAGGATCTTCGACAGCGACCCCATCTTGCGGACCGCCTGCATCTGGGCCAGGAAGTCTTCGAGGGTGAAGCCACGCTCGGTCTTGAGCTTCTCGGCGACCGCCGCGGCCTGGTCCTCGTCGAACGCCTGCTCGGCCTGCTCGATGAGGGTGAGTACGTCGCCCATGCCGAGGATGCGGGAGGCCATCCGGTCGGGGTGGAAGACGTCGAAGTCGTCGACCTTTTCGCCGTTGGACGCGAACATCACCGGCCGCCCGGTGACATGGCGTACGGACAGTGCCGCACCGCCGCGGGCGTCGCCGTCGAGCTTGGCCAGCACGACGCCGTCGAAGCCGACCCCGTCGCGGAACGCCTCGGCCGTTGTCACGGCGTCCTGGCCGACCATGGCGTCGATGACGAAGAGGATCTCGTCGGGCTGGACGGCGTCGCGGATGTCGGCCGCCTGCTGCATCATCTCGGCGTCGATCCCGAGCCGCCCGGCGGTGTCGACGATCACGACGTCGTAGAGCTTGGTGCGGGCGTGGTCGATGCTCTGCCGTGCCACCTCGACCGGATCGCCGATGCCACCGCCCGGCTCGGGGCCGAAGACCGCGACGCCGGCCTGCTCGCCGACGACCTGCAACTGCTGCACCGCGTTGGGTCGCTGCAGGTCGGCCGCGACCAGCACCGGCTGGTGGCCCTGGTTCTTGAGCCAACGACCGAGCTTCGCGGCGAGTGTGGTCTTACCGGCACCCTGCAGGCCACAGAGCATGATCACGGTCGGCGGCGTCTTGGCAAACCGGAGCCGTCTGGTGTCGCCGCCGAGGATCTGGACGAGCTCCTCGTTGACGATCTTGATGACCTGTTCGGCGGGGTTCAGCGCCTGGTGCACCTCCGCCCCGCTGGCCCGCTCCTTGATGTGACCGATGAAGTCCCGCACTGCTGGCAGCGCAACGTCAGCTTCCAGCAGGGCGATGCGGATCTCCCGGCAGGTTGTGTCGATGTCGGCGTCAGTGAGCCGGCCCTTGCCGCGGAGCCGCTTGAACGTTGCCTCGAGGCGATCCTGGAGTGTGGCGAACACGCGTGGTCCGGTCCTTGCTCGAGCGTCGGTTGCGGTCTTGGCCAGGGTAGCCGGCCATCAGTCGCGGGATGGACGGCCGCCGGTTTGGAGGACGTTCCTTGCGCGGCGGTTTTCCCCGACGCGCGCAAATTGCCCCGGGAAGGGCGGTCAGGACACGGGTGCCAGCGCGGTCTCGAGTGTCCTGCGGACCGTGGTCGCGGCGGAATCGGTGAGCGGGCCGCCGTCCGGCCCGGTCAGGTAGAAGACGTCGACGGCCTCGTCGGCCCACGTGCTCACGTGCGCCGAGCGGACCGAGCACCCGGCAGAGGCCACGGCGGAGCACAGGCAGTGGAACAGACCCGGGCGGTCGCGGGCGCGTACCTCGACCACCGTCGCCGTCGCAGAAGCTGGGACAAGGCGTACGTCTGGGGGCGCGGCGATCCTGCGGGTCGCGGCACCTGCGGCCGTCCCGGACCCTTGCGATGCGTCCAGCCGGCCGAGCCGGTCGGCCAGGTCGATTCCGCCGGACAACGCGGCCGCGAGCCGTTCGCGCAGGATGGCCGCCTCCGGCGGATCACCGACGAGGGACCACAACGACACACCGGCGCCGTGCACGGTCTCGACGGAGGCGGACTGCACCGAGAGCCGAGCCAGGGCCAGGACGCCTGCCACGGTGGCGAGCAGCCCCACCCGGTCCGGCGCGACGACCGTCACCTGGGTGGTTCCGGCGGACCCGGTGAACCCACCGGTCGGACCAGGCGTCACCACGACGTCGAGCTCGCCTCGCTGCGCCCGCTGCCGTTGCCACGGCTGGAGCAGGCTCGGTGCGGGTATGTGGCCCCGTTCCAGCTGTCTGCGTACCCGGCTCACGAGGTGGGCGAGCAGCCGGGCCCGCCACGGCGTCCATGCTGCCGGACCGGTCGCCCGGGCGTCGGCTTCGGTGAGCGCTGTCAGCAGGTCCAGTGTCTCGGCGTCACCCACCTCCGAGGCGACGTACCGGACGGTCGCGGGATCGTCGAGGTCGCGGCGCGTCGCGGTCTCCATCAGCAGCAGGTGGTGTCGGACCAGCAGGACCAGCGTGGCTACGTCCCGCTCGTCGAATCCCCAGCCTGGCGCGAGCTGGGCGACCAGGGAGGCGCCGAGGGCGCTGTGCCCCTGCGCGTCCCCATTGTCGTCTGTGCCCGGGACTGACTCGCCGCCCTTGCCGATGTCGTGCAGAAGGGCGGCCACGAGCAGGAGATCCGGCCGGTGTACGCGACGGACGAGCCGTGCGGCCTGGACGCAGGTCTCGAGCAGATGCCGGTCGACGGTGTGCCGGTGCACCGGTGAGTACTGCGGTGCACAGCGGACCCGGGCCCAGGCGGGCATGAGGTGCTCGACCAGTCCGGCCTGGTCGAGGGTCTCCCACACCGGCTGCAGGTCGGGTCCGGTGCCCAGCAGCGCGCTGAAGAGCCGGCGAGCCTCCTCCGGCCACGGCACGGGAAGGGGCTCGTACCCCGCCGCCAGGCGGCTCGCCGTGTGGGGCGCGAGGAGGAGGCCGCGGTCGGCAGCGGCGTAGGCGGCGCGCAGCGGGAGCAGCGGATCGCCGCCCCGGCCATGCTGGCCGTCCCGGGCGTCGCCTGCGCGGCGTGCATCGGTCCGGCCGGTGTCCGGTGCGAGCACGACCTCTCCATCGGCGGCCGCGACACCGGGAGCGAGCGGAGTGAGCGGAGGCCCGGGCTGGTGCGGTCGCGCCCTGGTGACCCGTCGGCCGGACCTGGCCGCCAAGGCGCGACCGGCCCGCCGCCAGGCGACGTCCGCGAGATAGGTCGTCGTCCGCCCGAGTTGGTAGACGTGCCGAAGAAGCGCGTCGCGGCTGGGCAGTCCGCAGCCATGTGCCACGTCCGGCTGCAACTCGGCCAGCAGTCGGTCGGTTGGGCGGCGGCCGGAGACCTGGTGGAGCACGTCGCGTACGTCGAGCAGGTCGCCGTGGACGCGGGCCAGTTCGGCGTGCGGGACCTCGACCAGCCAGGTCGCGGCCAGCGCCTTGAGGACGACGGCGTCGCGGAGACCTCCGCGGGCCTCCTTGAGATTGGGTTCGAGGAGGAACGCCAGCTCCCCGAACCGCTCGGCCCGGTCGCGGCAGGCGGCTTCGAGCTCGGGCAGGCGCCGTGGCGCCGTACGTCGCCACGCGGCGAGCAGGGTCGTCCGGAGTTTGATCGTCAGCGCTGCGTCACCGGCCACGTGCCTGGCGTCGAGGAGCGACAGCGCGGAGCGCAGGTCGGCGGTGGCCTCGAGCGCCTCGTCGATGGTGCGGACGCTGTGGTCGATGGCCACCCGGTCGTCCCACAGCGGGTACCACAGCCGTTCGGCCACGCCCCCGATGTCGGTGCACCGGGCATCGTGCAGGAGCAGGAGGTCGAGGTCGCTGGCCGCGGACAACTCCCCTCTGCCGTACCCGCCCAGCGCGACGACGGCGACTCCGCCGGTCGACGCGTCCGGCAGAGCGGCGGCGAGCAGGTCACGCAGGCGGGCGTCCGCGGCCGTCGTCCGTTCAGTCCGTGAGCGGCTGACCGCCGCCAGCCGCTCACGGAGAACGGGTGCATCAGTCGATGCGGTCGTGGTGGTCAACCCCTACAGAGCCTCCGGCCCGGTCTCGCCGGTGCGGACGCGGACCACGGTCTCCACCGGCGACACCCACACCTTGCCGTCGCCGATCTTGCCGGTGTGCGCGCTCTTGGTCACGACGTCGACGATGTCGTGGACGTCGGCGTCGTCGACCACGATCTCCAGCCGGACCTTGGGTACGAGGTCGACCTCGTACTCCGCCCCGCGGTAGACCTCCGTGTGGCCCTTCTGTCGCCCGTATCCACTCGCCTCGGTGATCGTCATGCCTGACACGCCGAACGCTTCGAGGGCGGCGCGTACCTCGTCCAACCGGTGTGGCTTGATGACCGCCGTCACCAGCTTCATCGGGCCACGCTCCCTTCCTTGGACTCGGGTCCGGCCGATTGGGCGGACCCATCCGGCGGGCCGTTGGATGATCCAGGCTCAGAACTGGATGACGCAGGCACCGCCGTCCCGCCCGGATCCGGGTGGGACCCGCCGGAGGAGTTGGCACCCGCGTCGACCTTGGCCGGCGGCGCGTGGCCGGCGCCCGGCCGGGAGATCACGTGCGGACGGGATCCGCCGGCGATCGTGCTGAAGTCGTACGCCGTCTCGGCGTGCTCGGCGAGGTCGATGCCCTGGGTCTCGTCGTCGGAGCTGACCCGGAAGCCGATGACCTTGTCGATCACCTTCCCGATCACGTACGTCAGCACGAACGAGTAGATCATGACGGCACCTGCTGCGACTGCCTGTCGCCACAGCTGGTCGAAGCCGCCGCCGTAGAACAGGCCGTCCACCGCCGCCGGCGCGGCGGCCGAGGCGATGAAGCCGATGATCAGCGTGCCGACGAGACCGCCGACCAGGTGGACGCCCACGACATCGAGCGAGTCGTCGTATCCGAACCTCGACTTGAGCCCGACCGCGAGCGCACACAGCACTCCGGCCACCAGCCCGAGCAGGATCGCCCCGATCGGCGTTACCGACGCACAGGCAGGGGTGATCGCCACGAGTCCGGCGACGGCACCGGACGCCGCGCCGAGGGTCGTCGGCTTGCCGTCGCGGAACCGCTCGACCAGGATCCAGCCGAGCAGGGCGGCGGCCGTGGCGACCTGGGTGTTGATGAACGCGACCCCGGCGAAGTTGTTCGCCGCGATGGCGGAGCCGGCGTTGAAGCCGAACCAGCCGAACCAGAGCAGACCGGCGCCGAGCAGCACCAGCGGCAGGTTGTGCGGGCGCATCGGTTCCTTGCGCCAGCCGACCCGCCGGCCCAGGACCAGCGCGAGCGCTAGGCCCGCGGCTCCGGCGTTGATGTGGACAGCCGTACCACCGGCGAAGTCGAGTGCCTTGAGCCGGTCGGCGATCCAGCCGCCGTTGCCGTCGTCGAAGAAGAACACCCAGTGCGCGACCGGGAAGTACACCAGCGTCGCCCACACCACGATGAAGGCGATCCAGGCACTGAACTTCGCCCGGTCGGCGATGGCGCCGGAGATGAGCGCGACGGTGATGATCGCGAACATCGCCTGGAACGCGACGAAGACGGTGGACGGCAGCGTTCCGACCAGGGAGTCCTCGCCCAGCAGGCCCTGCAGGCCGAAGTCGCCGAGTCCGCCGAGAAGGCCGCCGCCGATGTCGGTCGAGAACGCCAGGGAGTAGCCGTAGAGCACCCAGAGCACGCTCACCACGGCGATCGCGGCAAAGCTCATCATGAGCATGTTGAGTGCGCTCTTGGCCCGGACCATGCCGCCGTAGAACAGCGCGAGTCCGGGGGTCATGAGTAACACGAGAGCGGAACTGGCCAACACCCACGCGGTGTCGCCGGCACTGAGCTCGGGCATCGCATCTCCTCGCGAAATCGTCCGATGCTGAGGTATTTCCGACTGTGAATGGCGAACAGGAACAGGTGGGGCGTGCAGGTGGCAATAGTCGAGATCGCCCGGCGGCGTCTACGGCGCCCGGCACACGGATCTGCGGATGCGGCAACACTTGTCGGCGCGTGTTTCGCCGGCCGGCGTGGCATGTTGCGAGCTGATGACGGAACGCCGCGGCTGGGTGAATTCCGTGTGAACTGCCCAGCTGATCACGGATGGGGCAGACACGTTCCCTGGCCCAGATTCTGCGCGCCCACCGCGCTCGCCCTAGGCCGGGATGCTCCCGCGCCCAGGGTCAGTCGGGGATCAGCTCGATCCAGCCGCGGATGTCCTCGGCCGTCTCGGTTCCGACCACCTCGGGGTGATCCGTCTCGAGGTGGGTGAGCACCAGGGAGATCACCGTGTCGTCAGTCGCGGCACGGACCGTGTAGCCGCATTCGCATCGAACCTGACGAGTCATCGCGTCCCCTTCCGGACGTATCCTGCAGCAGGTTTAGCGCCCACACATAGAGGTGTGCAACTTGGGTGAGGTAGCGGCGTCCTCGAACGTCCAGCTGTGCGGGGGATTCGCGGTAGAACTGGCTGGACGGCGGGTCGACCAGGCCCTACCCGGCCGACAGGGTCGCCTGCTGTTCGCCTACCTGGCCCTGTCCCGGCTGGAGCGCGTCTCACGCGACGCGCTGGTCGATGCGTTGTGGGGCGACTCGCCGCCGGCCGCGGCAGGCGCCGCGCTCACCGTGGTCATCTCGAAGGTACGCGCCGCCGTCGGTCCCGACGTCCTGCGTGGGCGGACCGAGCTCTCCCTGGTGCTGCCCGAACCTGTGAACGTCGATGTCGAGACGGCCGCGTCGGCCTTGCACGCGGCGGAGTCCGCCGTCGCCCTCGGCGACTGGCGACGCGCGTGGACACTTGCGTTGACCGCGCAGTTCGTGGTGCGTCGGAGGTTCCTGCCCGAGTCCGACGCGGCGTGGGCGGAGTCGTGGCGCCGCCGCCTCGCCGAGATGCACGCGGGTGCGCTGGAGTGTTATGCGGCCGCCTGCCTGGAACTCGGCGGACCCGAGTTGCCGGGAGCCGAACGGGCGGCGCGGAAGCTTCTGGAGGTAGCCCCGTTGCGCGAGACGGGGCAGCTGTTGTTGATGCGGGCCCTGGCGGCAAGAGGAAACGTGGCCGAGGCGTTGGCTGCGTACGAGCGCTTCCGGATTGTCCTGCGCGACGAGCTCGGCGTCGACCCGAGCCGTGCCCTCCAGGACACCTACGCCGACCTACTCGCCTAATGGGTTCCTACCGGCGTTTCCTTCACTGGCATCGGGTCGCTGAAGGAGAGGCTGGTCGCTGAGCCGCCGGTTGGTGAGCACTCTTTTCGCCTGGAGTATCTGATTCCTAGCGCTAGATCGTGCCCCGGCCGGTCGGTGAGGGCTGCCTGTAGCGCTGATGGGGTGGCGTGCCGTCGAGCACTGGTCCATTAGGTCGCCGCCGGGCATCCTTCGGCTCGAAGGCGTATCGGACTCGGGATGGAGAAGGGACATCCGATGATCTTTGTGGGTGATGACTGGGCCGAAGACCACCACGACGTCTACGTGATGGACGCCGCCGGTGCCCGGCTGGCAGCACGGCGGCTGGGCGAAGGACTGGCCGGGATTCGTGGTGTGCACGAACTCGTCGCCGAACACGTCGAGGGCCCAGAACAAGGTCGTGATCGGGATCGAGACCGACCGCGGGTTATGGGTAGACGCACTCACTGCTGCTGGCTATCAGGTGTACGCGGTCAACCCGCTGGCGGTGGCCCGCTACCGCGACCGGCACCACGTCTCCGGGGCCAAGTCCGATGCCGGTGATGCCAAGCTACTGGCCGATCTAGTCCGTACCGACCGGCACAACCACCGCCCGGTCGCCGGTGACAGCCCGGCCGCGGAGGCGATCAAGGTGCTCGCTCGCGGGCACCAGAACCTGATCTGGACCAGGAACAGGCAGACCAACGCGCTGCGCTCGGCGCTGCGGGAGTACTACCCGGCAGCCCTTCAAGCCTTCACGGACCTGGCTGATCGTGACGCGCTAGCGGTCCTGGGCCGGGCGCCGACACCCGGTGCGGGTAGGCGGCTATCGATCTCAGCGATCCGAGCCACCCTGAGGCGGGCCGGCCGGCAACGCAACCTCGACACCAAAGCCAGCGAGATCGCCGCGGCGTTGCGCACCGAGCACCTGTGCGCACCCGAGCCGGTGACGGCCGCGTTCGCCGCGACCACCACCGCCGCGGTCGGGATCATCGGTGAGCTGAACCGGCAGATCACCGACCTCGAGTCCAGTCTCGCCGACCATTTTGAGCAGCACCCGGACGCCGACATCTACCTCTCCCTGCCAGGACTCGGTGATGTACTCGGCGCCCGGGCACTCGGTGAGTTCGGGGACGACCCCGACCGCTACACCACCGCCAAGTCTCGCAAAAACTACGCCGGCACGTCACCGTTGACCATCGCCTCAGGCAAGAAACGAGCCGTCCTCGCCCGCCACATCCGCAACCGGCGACTCTACGACGCCATCGACCAATGGGCCTTCTGCTCACTGACGACCAGCCCAGGATGCCGCACCTTCTACGACCACCGACGAGCCGCCGGCGACCTCCACCACCAAGCCCTACGAGCACTAGGCAACCGACTCGTCGGCATCCTCCACGGCTGCCTACGCCACCGCACCCACTACAACGAGAACACCGCCTGGGCCCACCGCACAACATCCACAGCCGACGCCGCTTGACAAGTTACAACCCTGGGATGTCTAGCGCCCACAGGGCACTAGCTCACGCCAACGTTCCGCCAACGTTGGGCCAGCTTGGCGACAAGGCCCTCGCGCCACGCTGGCGGCATGACTGATCTCCAGAACAAGACCACGAGCCCTGTGGACCAAGACCAGCTCGACGAGCTCCTTGGTCACTTCGTCAACGATCTCGGCGCGACCATCTCCGCCGGCAACGTGCTCCTCGGTGACAAGCTCGGCCTCTATCGGGCGTTGGCCGAGGCGGGTCCGCTCACGTCGGGCGAACTGGCCGCCTACACCGGGACCGCCGAACGGCTGGTCCGCGAATGGCTGCCGGGTCAAGCCGCCGGCGGCTACATCTCCTACGACGCCGACAGCCGGCAGTACTCGATGACCGCCGCGCAGGCACTGGCGTTCGCCGATCCGGACGGACTGGCGCTGCCCGGCGCGTTCCAGTTGGCGGCCGCATGTCTGGCCGACGAGGCGAAGGTCCTGGACGCGTTCCGCACCGGTCAGGGTGTGGCCTGGGGTGACCACGACGCAAACGTCTTCACCGGATGCGAGCGGTTCTTCCGTCCCGGCTACGTGACGAACCTGGTGAGCGCCTGGATCCCGGCTGTCCCCGGACTCGACGAGCGGCTTACCGCCGGGATTACCGTCGCCGATGTCGGCTGCGGGCTCGGTACCTCGACCCGGCTCCTGGGTCGCGCCTATGAGGCCTCGTCCATCAGCGGTTTCGACTCTCATCAACATTCGATCGAGCTCGCGCGTGAGGCAGCGGTGGAGGCCGGCCTGGCTGACCGGTGCACCTTCGCGGTGTCCCGCGCGCAAGACTTTCCCGGCACCGACTACGGGCTCGTGGCGACGTTCGACTGCCTGCACGACATGGGAGATCCGGTCGCCGCCGCTCGACACATCCGCAGTGCCCTTGCCCCCGACGGCGTCTGGCTCATCGTCGAACCCTTCGCCGGGGACTCGGTGGCAGAGAACCTGACGCCGGTCGGTCGCGTCTACTATTCGTTCTCCACCTTCCTCTGCGTGCCGCACGCCATGTCGGAAGACGCCGCGGACGCATTGGGCAACCAGGCTGGCGAGAACCCGATCCGCGCGGTGGTGGAGGCAGCCGGCTTCCGTGGGTTCCAGCGGGTCGCGGCGACGCCGTTCAACCTGGTCTACGCGGCCCAACCGTGACCGGCAGTTCACACCGTCTCGATGGCAAGGTTGCCCTGGTGACCGGCGCGTCCTCAGGGCTTGGCGCGCGGTTCGCCAAGGTGCTGCACGCGGCTGGCGCCAACGTCGTCCTCACGGCGCGACGGGAGGACCGACTTCGCCAGCTGGCCGACGATCTCGGATCACGAGTGGCGGTGGTGCCGGGCGATCTGCGCGAAGCGGCGGTTCGGTCGGCGGTGGTCAACCTGGCCGCCGACCGATTCGGCCGGCTCGACGTTCTGGTCAACAACGCCGGTACGTGCGACGACGGGTTCCTACAGGATCAGTCGCTCGACCAGCTGACGGAGGTCATCGGCCTCAACCTCGTCGCCACCATCGACCTCTGCAGACTCGCGGCGCCGCTCCTGTTCGTCGGGCAGGACGCGACCGTGATCAACGTGGCGTCCATCTATGGCCTGGTCGGCTCGCGGGCACCGATGGCGGCTTACAACGCGTCCAAGGGTGCACTCGTCAACCTCACCCGCCACTTGGCCGCGCAATGGGGTGAACGTGGCGTGCGGGTGAACGCAGTCGCGCCGGGCTTCTTCCCGACGGAACTGACCGGCCACCTGGCCGGGCCTGCGATACGGGCACAGATCGAGACGCGAACCTTGCTCGCACGCGTTCCCCGTCTCGCCGAGATCGACGGCCCACTGCTGTTCCTCGCCTCAGACGCGGCGAGCTACGTGACGGGCCAGGTGCTCGCCGTGGACGGCGGCTGGACCGCGGCCTAGCAGGTCGGTCTGCCCGCAGACGTGGAGATTCGGTCTGCCCGCAGACGTGGAGATTCGGTCTGCCCGCAGACGTGGAGAGATGGAAGGAGGGCCGCCACCGCGTCGGGGTCGCAACGACACACCGAGGCTAGAGCGCGCGGAGGGGCACTGCCGCCTTGAGCAGCATCTCCTCGTACTCCTCGACGGGATCGGAGTCGAGCACGATCGCTCCGCCCGCGCCGACCGTCAACCGCCCGTCGTGCACGACCGCGGTCCGGATCACGACGCTCAGGTCGGCGGTGCCCGTCGAGGAGAGCAGCCCGAGCGCGCCCGAGTACACACCGCGTGGCCGGGTCTCGAGCCCGTCCAGGATCTCCATCGTGCGCAGCTTCGGCGCCCCGGTCATCGAGCCGGGCGGGAAGCATGCGCGAGCGGCCTGGACCGCGGTGACGCCACGACGGAGCCGGCCGCGGACCGTCGAGACGAGCTGGTGGACCGTCGCGTACGACTCGACCGCGAGGAACGCCGGCACTGTGATCGTGCCCGGCTCGCACACACGGCCGAGATCGTTGCGGAGCAGATCGACGATCATCAGGTTCTCGGCCTGGTTCTTGGCGCTGGTCAGGAGTTCCTTGCCGAGCATCGCGTCCACCCCGGGCTCGCTCCCCCGGGGTGCCGTGCCCTTGATCGGACGCGACTCGGCACAACCGTCCACGTCGACAGTGAGGAACCGCTCGGGCGAGGCGGACAGGACGTGGGTGCCGCCGAGTCTGAGGTACGCCGCGTACGGCGCGGGGTTGAGGCGTCGCAACCGGCGGTAGGTCGCAAAGGGGTCGTCGGCGAACGGCAGGTCGACGGTGTTCGTGAGGCAGATCTCGTAGCTCTCCCCCGACCTGAGCATCTCCAGGCAGGCCTCGATGTCGGCGAGGTACCGCGCACGCGGGCGGACCAACCAGCGTTCGGGATCCACACCAGGACCGCTCCAAACGGGCGGCAGCCCAGACGAACCGGCCCGCAACCGGGCGACGGCGTCGTCGACCCAGCGCGCCGCCTCCCCGGCACGGGCCAACTCGCACACCCAGGTCCGGGCGTCGCGATGGTCGACCACCACGAACCTCGTCGCCGCCATCCAGAACCGCGTCGGGCAGTGGCGATTCGTGCGACGTGTGCGCGCCGTCGGACGCCGCGAGCTCATAACCGAAGTAGCCGACATAGCCGCCCGCCATCGCCGGCGGCACAGCAGACGGCAGACCTGTCGGCACCTCGACCCTTCGCTCGGCCAACCGTTGGTCGAGCGAGTCGAAGATCGACGGTGTACGCGGTCCTGCGTCGTCGGCCGTCAGCACCTCGCCGTGGGGTCCTCCGGAGTCGCCGAGGAAGGAACACCGCGCCGGCCCGTCGACGAGGCTGCTGTCCAGCCAGAACGCCCACGGGCTCGCACCGAACAGGTCGGCGAACGCGTGCTCGGTGTCCACCGCGCCGGCGAGCTCGCGGCAGTGCAGGATCCAGCGGGTCACACCACCAGGCTAAGTAGGCGTGCACGTGGGGTGACCCGCTGGCCCGTCACCTCAGCCGGACAGGACCGCAACCGCCCGGCGTTCCAGCTCGGCGGCCTGCTCGACCAGGCCGGCCAGCCCGTCGAACAACTCGCGCCGACGCGCCGGGCCGGGAGGGTCGGCGGCCATGTCAGCCGCCAGGTCGTCGACCCGCGCCGTGACCGCGCGGATCTCCCCGGCAGCGTCGGCACCACTGCTCAGCAGCAGGTCCAGGCGTTCCTCGACCAGGGCGTCGTAGGCCGCGAGCGCCGGCACGTCGGCGGGCAGGGCCGCGGCCGCCACCGCCGACCACACCTTCCCCGACCGGGCGATCAGTTCGGCCGCCTCGTCGTACGCGGGCTCCCCTGCCACCGACGCCGCCTCGGTCAGAAACGCCGCGTACAACGGCCGCGTCGCACCCGGTCCGGTGTACTCAACCTCCAGGCAGTCGTGCAGCCGGCGCAGCCCCGCGAACAACGCCCGGGGGTCGGCGAACCTCACCGCCCAGCCCCTCTTCCCGACGGGATCGGCGAGCTGCTCCGCCAGCCGACGCATGCCTGACAAGCCGAAGTTGACATCGAAGGAGTTGCCCAGCACCGGTCCGGACAGATGGGCGCAGGTGGTCGAGATCGCGTCGCGGATCGCAGCCGGGAGGTCGACGTCGCGCGTCGGCGGCCGGACGGGCAGCAGGGCGTGCCGTCCCTTGCGGTGCGCCGCCCACGCGCCCAGGAAGTCCGGCAGCGGGATCGGGTTGGGACGAACGCACTCATCGTCGATCCAGACCAAGCCACCCCCGTAACCGTCGGCGTCGTCACCCTGGTCGTCGTCGAGCCCGCACACCACCACGTCGTACGGGTCGGCATAGGACTGCCCCGGCCCGCCGACCAGGCCGTGCCAGGGAAGGCCGGCCCGGTCGACCGTGCACAGGGCGGGAGAGCCGTCGGCGAGCACCGCGCGGAGATTGCGTTGCGCCGTACGCGCACTGGACGTACGCATCGTCTCGCCGGCGACCCCGAGGCGTCCGAGCGCCGCCGGGACGAACGGCTCCGGGTGGTGCCGGGCAACGACCGTCATCGTCGGGAGCTCTCCGGCGTACTCGAAAACGGCATACATGAACCCGATCCCGCCGGCGAGCCCCGCCACCATCGCCTCGCTGTAGGGCAGCCCCGTGTGCGGTGCGCGTACTCCGACCGCGTCCAGGGCGTGGACCAGCGCGGCCGACGCGTGGTGCTGGCCACCGCCGAACGCGGTGTAGCCGGGCAGCAGGCCGGGATAGCGCAGGGGTGCTGTCTCGGCGGACACCCGCGCGAGGACGTGCCGACGGGCCGTCGTGTAGGACTCGCCGGTACGGGCCATCCGGGCCCGGACCAGGCGCTTGAAGGACTGGCGTACGGTCATGGGTCGACCTCTCCTGGCAGCCGCGTACGCACCCCACGCCTCGTCCGCGCCGCCGGACAGGGTCCCGTCGTCTCGACCGGATGGTTCGACCAGTGAGCTGTCCAGTGCGTTGCCCCGAGGACACCTGCCCCCTTCGCCTCCGCGAGAGCCGGACGGCGTGGGCGCCCGGTCAGGAGGTCGGGCGCGGGACGGCGCCCGACCTCACTGTAGAGGACACGGGCGCCCGATCCGCCTCGGTTCCGAGCACCTCCTCGAGCTCGGCCAGCAGTCGCCTCTTGGTCCGGGCGCCGACGAGCACCTTCACCAGCTCGCCGCGGTGGTAGACCTGCATCGTCGGGACGGCCATGACCCGGCAGGCCATGGCGGTGGCGGGATTCTCGTCGGTGTCGACCATCGCCACCACGAGCTGGTCTGCGTACTCCCGGGCGATCTCCGCCAGCACTGGCGCGAGTTGGCGGCACGAAGGGCACCACGGAGCCCAGAAGTCGACCAGCACGGGCTTGGCGCTGCCGAGCACGAACTCCGCGAAGTCGGCGTCGGTGGCGGTGACGGTCGCGATGTCGTTCAGCACGAGGACTCCTTTGGGTGCGCACGGCGAAGAGCGGCGGAGAGCTGCGCCTCCACCTGAGCACGGGTCGTCCGCAGACGGGCGAGGCAGCTGTCCAGTTCGGCGAGCTTGCGGCGGTAGACCGCGACCGCATTGGGGCACACGTCGCCGGCCGGGTTGCCGGCCTGGAGGCACTCCACGAACGGCCGGGTGTCTTCGAGCGAGAACCCGATCGACAGCAGCGACCGGATCTCGGTGACGACGCGCACGTCGGCCTCGCCGTAGTCGCGGTAGCCGTTACTGGCACGGCGGACGGGCAGGAGTCCCTGCGCTTCGTAGTAGCGAAGGGATCTCGTCGTCGTGCCGGTCAGGTCGGCGAGCTCACCGATGCGCATCTGGCCTCCTCGCCAACGACGCTAGACCTTGACATTGGCGTCAAGGCCAGCCTCCGGGCGAGGTATTCCGCTCGGGTGATCAGAGACCCAGCGCGAGGCCCTCCTGGCGCGGATCGGACCCGCCAGCCAGTACGCCGGTGTCGGGGTCCCGGGCGATGACCTGCACACCACTGAGAGACGACCAGTCGCCGTCGACGACGACACTGTGTCCCTGTTCGCGGAGCGTGCCGGCGAACTCCTCACCCACGCGTGCTTCCAGGGTGAGCTCGTAACCGTCCGCCGGTGCCCGTCCGGGCGTGGAGCTGAACCACAGCGGTTGCTCGACCGTCTGCTGGACGTCCCAGCCCGCGTCGACCAGACCCACGATCGTCTGCAGGTTCCACTGCGGCTGCCGGTCGCCGCCCGGCGTGCCACCGACCACGACGAGCCGGTCCTCGGCATCGGCGATCAGGTAGCAGTTCAGGGTGTGCATCGGCTTCTTCCCGGGTGCGTAGACGTTGGGATGCAGGTCATCCAGGGAGAACGCGCTGGCACGGTTGTTGAGGACCACGCCGGTGTCGCCGGCGACCACGCCGCTGCCGAAGTTCGCGGCCACGGACTGGATGAGCGAGACCATCATCCCGTTGCCGTCCACGACATTGAGGTACGTCGTGTGGCCGTCGTCGAACGTCCCGGCCGGAATGTCCGCCTGTGCCTGGGTACCGATCGAGGCCGCCCGCTCCCGAGCCCAGTCCTTCGACAGCAACCGCTCGACCGGTGACGGCCCAGCACCCGGATCGCGCAGGTAGGCGTGCCGGTCGGCGAACGCGAGCCTGACCGCCTCGACCAGTACGTGCGTTGCCGCGGCCGTACCGACGCCCATCGAGGCAACGTCGAACTGCTCGGCGATGTTCAACGCCTCCAGCAGGATCAGGCCCTGGCTGGGAAGCTGCGTCTGGTAGACGGTGTGCTCGCGGTAGGTGCTCACCACCGGCGCCGACACCTGCGTGCGGTGGCCCTTGAAGTCGTCGACCGTCAGTGCCCCGCCGACCTCCGCCAGGTACGCCGCGATCCGCTCGGCGATCTCCCCGTGGTAGAACGCCTCCGCTCCTTGGCTGGCAAGCGTCTCCAGCGTCCGCGCCAGGTCCGGCTGGCGCAAGACGCTGCCCGGCGCCGGCGGGCTGCCATCGGGCAGGAACACCGCCGCGGTTGCGGGGAGCGCGCCGAGCAGCCCGGCGAACTTGTCCACGAACGACACCAGCACCGGTGAGATCGGATGACCCCGCGCGTAGTCCACCGCGGGCTCGACAAGCTCGGCAAAGCCTCGACTCCCCCAGCGATCGAGCAGGGTGAAGTACGCGTCCACCATGCCCGGCACTGTCACCGACAGCGGCCCGGTGCCTGGCATGCGTCCGTCGGCGCGGGCCTGCCGCATCGACTCGAGGCTCAGGCTCTGGGGCCCGGTCCCGCTGCCCTGGATCGACGTCACGACAGGGGCCCCACCCGTACCACCGGTGGCCGCGGGGTCGTGGATGAGAGCGAACAGGTCGCCACCGAGACCGCACATCTCCGGCATCACCACGGCGGCCACCAGGCCCGAGGCGACTGCGGCGTCGACGGCGTTGCCTCCGTCGGCGAGGGTGCGGATCCCGGTGCTGGTGACCAGTGGGTGGGACGAAGCCACCATGCCGTTCTGGGCGAACGCGGGAGCGACCCGACGCCGCGGCCAACTGAAGGTCTGTGCGTCTGCGCGCGGGAAGCCGATCACTTCGCCCCTGCTGCCGGCGTCAGCCGGCCCGCGTACATCAGCATGATCGTGAAGTTGTCCGCGTACGGCGAGTTCTGCAGGATCGGGTCGGTGTCCGGCGGCCACTTACCGGCCCGCTCGCCCTCCAGGCACGGGTTGTTTCCGTACCTCTCGAACAGCGGGATCATCGGCAGCAGTTCGTTGAACGCCCGCGCGACGATCGTGACGCTCTTCTTCTGCTCGGCTTCGTCGAGGCCCTCACCCGCGGCGATCACGAGACGCTGCAGGTCGACCGTGCCGAGCCCCTCCGACTCCTGGACCATCTCGAAGCCCATCCCCCGCCCGCCCTGGTTGGCGGCGACCGGAATGTTGTGGGTGAAGAGATCCTGGACGAACGCGAAGTGT
The DNA here is from genome assembly GCA_963720325.1 of uncultured Actinomycetota bacterium. Lineage (GTDB taxonomy): Bacteria > Actinomycetota > Actinomycetes > Propionibacteriales > Actinopolymorphaceae > Thermasporomyces. The sequence continues at coordinate 1,607,481 of CAVRFE010000007.1, forward strand.
GGGTGCGGGTGCGCGGACGTACCCCACGACTGGATCGCGAAGTCGAAGTTGCCCTTGTCGACGTCGATCGGCTGCTGCAACTCGGTCACGCCGCGGCCGGTCACCTTGATGCCGAACGAGGTGAGCTGTTGCGCGACGTTCTGCCCCGACGCAGACCAGTCGGCGTACTCCGAGGGGAAGATGAGCTCGTACTTCGCCGGCGAGCCGTCGGGCTTCATCCACTGGCTGCCGTTCTTCGACCAACCTGCCTCCGTCAACAGGGCTTCGGCCTTGGCCGGGTCGTGCTCGTACCGGTTCAGCTTGGCCTGGTCGGTCTCCGACACCCAGTCGGGAACGAGGTTGTCGGAGAAGCCGGCCATGAACTCGACCCCGACACCCGACTTGTCAAGCGACACCTTGCCGTTGAGGCCGCGGTCGATGGCATGGGCGAGCGCCCGCCGCACGCGGACGTCCTCGAACTCCTTGAGCTTGTCGAGATTGAAGAGCAGGGCAGGACCGGAGTAGACCGGTGGCCGGATGATCCGGAAGCCATTCTTGATCATCTGCCTCTCGGTCGCGACCGGGAAGCCGTGCGTGGCGTAGTCGAGGTTCTTCGCCAGGACGAGCGGCGTGATCTGCGGAGTCTCGCCGTTGAAGACGATCACCTTGTCGAACTTCACCTTGTCGGCGCCGTATCCCCGGGGGTTCTTGACCAAACTCAGCTGGGAGTTGGTGATGCCGTTGTAGTCGTAGTCGAACGGACCGGAGACGATCGCCTTTTCCGGCCGGAACGCCTGGAACTCCTCGTTGAGCTTCTTGCCTTCCGGCGAGTCGAGGTCCTTGCCGGAGTTGAACAGGTCCTGCGCCTGCTTCGCCCACTTCCCGTACGTCGCCTCGGCGTAGATCCGCTGGCGCAGGAGGTAGCGTTCGACGACCGTCGACGGCTTCTTCATCGTGAGGACGACGGTCAGGTCGTCCTTGGCCTCTACCTTCTCGATGTACTCCCACAGCGAGTTGCGCATGATCCGCAGGCACCAGTAGGTCGTGATCGCGTCCTCGCTGGTGATCGGCTTGCCGTCGCTCCACTGCAAGCCGTTGCGCAACGTGAGTGTGAAGGTCTTGGCCGCCTCGTCGATGCTCCATTTCTCGGCCAGCATCGGCTCCCAGGTCTTCTCCTTCCAACGGAACATCGCACCCGGTGCCAGGACGAGGTCGATGTAGAAGTGGTCACCGATGATCGAGTCGGTGACACCGTCCATGAGGTTGAAGTGACCCTTCGGCGGCACCTGATAGGCCGTACCACCGTGGAACTCCGCGATCTTCGGTCCACCCGCTCCGTCGCCCTCCGGACCACACCCCGCAAGCAACCAGGCGGTGGCTCCGGCACCGAAAATCCCGAGAGCGTCACGGCGAGAAAGGGCGTGCGAAGTAGGTAGAGTTCGCGTCATATTGCCGGATTCTGTCCCTCATGGCCGCGAAACGAAAGCTTGTGCGCAGCTTCGTCCACCATCGGACATCCGCGCCATCGGCGGACCTCACCCCACCACGGCGTCCCGATGATCATGATCACCGGGAGCTGTGCGCCGCTAGCCGCGGTTGGCGGCGACGAGGGATGCCGTGAGAATCGCCAGCCCTTCGTCGGCCTCGTCCTCGGTCAGCGTGAGCGGTGGTCCGAGCCGGATGACGTTGCCGTGCAGGCCGCCCTTCCCGACCAGCAGACCACCTCGCCGGCACTCCTCCATGACGGTGGCGGCGGCCCTCGGATCAGGGGCGCGATCCGGCTGGACGAGCTCGATCCCGATCATGAGGCCCTTCCCGCGGACGTCACCGACCACGGCGAGCTCGTCGGCGCAGCCGCGGAGCCCGGTCAGGATCTTCGAGCCCAGCTTGGCGGCGTTGGCCTGCAGGTCATGCGCGAGCATGTAGTCGAGCGTCGCGGTCGCCGCCGCCATCGTCAGCGGGTTGCCTCCGAACGTGGAGAGCGAGTTTGCCTGCAGCGAGTCCATGATCTCGGCCCTTGCCACCACACCGCCGATCGCGAGCCCGCCGGCGGCACCCTTGGCGAACGTCAGCATGTCCGGCACGACACCGTGAGCCTGGTAGCCCCACAGGTGCTCGCCCGTACGACCCCAACCGGTCTGCACCTCGTCGGAGACGAACAGGATGCCGTAGTCGTCGAGCACCTCCTTCATGGCGGCGTACATCCCGTCCGGCGGGACGGTGAACCCACCCACGCCCTGGATGGGTTCGGCGATCATGCACGCGACGTCGCCGGCGGTGGTCGTCTGGATGACGTCGCGCAGGTCGTCGACACAGGCGCTGATGTAGTCGGCGTCGGACAGCTGCCCGAACGGGCTGCGGTAGCGGTATCCGCCGTGCACGTAACTCACGTGCACCGGCGACAACGACGTGGCGCCCCACCCCCGGTTACCGGTGATGGCGACGGTCGCGAAAGCCCTGCCGTGGTAGGAGTTTCGGATCGCGAGGACCTGGTTGCTGCGGCGGTGCTGGGTGGCCAGCAGCAGGGCCGCCTCATTGGCCTCCGTACCGGAGTTGACCAGGAAGACCTTCGGGTCGGGGATGCCCGACAGCTCGGCGATCCGCTCGGCGTACTCGACCTGACGCCGGCCGAGGTAGGCGGTCGACGTGTGGACGACACCCGTCGCCAGCTGGCCCTCGACCGCGGCGGTGATCTCGGGTACGCCGTAACCGAGGGAGTTGCTCAGGATGCCGGCGAAGAAGTCGAGGTAGACGCGGCCGTCGGCACCGGTGACCCGGCGGCCTTGCCCACCGACGATCTCCAGCGGCTCTTCGTAGTAGAGAGCCATCCAGGCGGGCATGACCGCACGGTGCCTACGGAGTAGTTCGCCGCTGCTCATGTCGGGCCTCACCTCGGGCCTCACGTCGGGGCTCATGTCGGGGCTCATGTCGGGGCTCCTCACTCGCCCAGGAGGGCGTCCACGAAGGCTTCGGGCTCGAACGGTGCCAGGTCGTCGGCCCCCTCGCCGAGACCGACGAGTTTCACGGGAACGCCCAGCTCGCGTTGCACGGCAACGATGATCCCGCCCTTGGCCGTGCTGTCCATCTTGGTGAGCACGATGCCGCTGACCTCGACCACCTCGGAGAAGATCCGCGCCTGGGTCAGGCCGTTCTGTCCGGTCGTCGCGTCGATGACCAGCAGCACCTCCGAGACCGGCGACTGCTTCTCGATCACCCGCTTGATCTTGCCGAGCTCGTCCATCAGACCCGTCTTGGTGTGCAGGCGTCCGGCCGTGTCGACGATCACGACGTCGGCCTCCTGCTCTACGCCGGCCTTGACCGCCTCGAAGGCCACGCTGGCAGGGTCGGCGCCCTCTGGCCCGCGCACGGTGGGAACGCCCACGCGGTCGCCCCAGGTGGCGAGCTGGTCCACCGCCGCGGCCCGGAAAGTGTCCGCGGCGCCGAGGATCACGTCCTTGCCTTCCGCGACGAACACTCGGGCGAGCTTCCCCACCGTGGTGGTCTTGCCCGTCCCGTTGACGCCGACGACGAGAATGACGGCCGGATTGACCTCGCTGCGAGAGGCCTGAAGGGCACGGTCGAGATCTGGTCCGACCAGGGTCAGCAGCTCCTCGCGCAGGATCGTGCGCGCCTGGTCAGGGTTGGCCGCACCCTCGATCCGGACCCGGGTTCGCAGCCGCTCGACCAGTTCCTGGGTCGGCTTGACGCCGACGTCGGCGGTGAGCAGCGCGTCCTCGATCTCCTCCCAGGTGTCGTCGTCGATCCGGTCCCGTGACAGCAACGTCAACAGGCCCTTGCCCAAGGTCGACTGCGAACGCGCCAGCCGGGACCGGAGCCGGACCAGCCGACCCTGGACGGGGGCCGGGCTCTCGACCGGCGGCGCCACCGGTTCGGCGACCTCGAGCTCGTCGACACCGGTGGGGTGTTCGACCTTCGCCGGCTGCCCGGGTCGATCCGCGGTCGCGATGGAGCCGGACGCGGCGTCGTCTCGCTGAGTGGAACCGCCGGGGCCGCCTGGCGATGGCGGAGATCCCGCCTGGCCGGCGCCCCGTCGGAGGCGCCCGGGCAACACCAGCCCGAGGATCACGACGACGGCGACGATGACGAGAACGATGGCGACGACAAGGAAGTCCACGGTCGTTCATACTCCCAGACGGTGTGGCTGGCCGCAGACGCCCCACGAACCTGTACGCGGTTGCCGGGGGTTCGACATTCGTCCGACCGATGGGCCGGACACGGCGCTGGATCATGCTCGGAGAGGCCGCGAGCGAGCAACGCCGAGCAACTGGCCGTAGAAACTTTGCCCCATGTCCGCGCGGGTCGCCTGCTTCGTAGGTTCCATTCTTCTAAGACACCCGGCGCGGGCGTCCTAGGGGGCCTGGCGGCGCCACCATCCAGGTGTGCGCACCACACAATCACGCAGGTACGGCGAACGCGCCGAGGCACGAGGCGATCGGGGGGAGGCGCCGCCGTGACCGATACCGACGTCGCCTCTCTCGTCCTCGCGGTACGGGCTGGCGACCGGGAAGCCTTCGCGCCGCTCTACCGGGAGAACGTGCGGGCGGTGCAGCTCGCGGTACGCGACCAGTTGCGTGATCCGGAACGGATCGCCGACGCCGTGCAGGAGACCTTCGCCCGGGCCCTTGCGTCGCTGGACAAGCTGCGTGACCCAGAGCGGTTCCGCTCCTGGCTGTTGTCCATTGCCCGACACACGGCGGTCGACTTCCGCCGCCACCAGAACCGCGTCGCGGCCGACGAGCTCACCGAGTTCGACGTGGCCACCCCCGATGCCGACGATCCGGCCGAGCTCGCCGCCCTGCGCGACACGGCGGGACTGGTCAACGGTCTCGTGATCGGGCTCTCCCAACGCGATGCCGTCGCCCTCAGCCTCGTCACGCTCGGGTTCGATGTCGCGGACGTGGCAGTCACGCTGGGCATCAAGCACGGGGCGGCGAAGGTCGTTCTGCACAGGGCCCGACGCCGGCTCCGGGCCGCCCTGGTGCTGCAGCTGCTGAGCACGGGCACGGTCACCCGCTGCCCGGACCTGGTGGCCCTGGTCAACCGCACCGGTACGTCCACCGCGGCACGACACGCGGAGACCTGCCAGGTCTGCGCCGAATCGGCCCGGCGGGCGATCTACGACTGAGGTGGACGGCTGTCCGGCGGCAACACACCGTCTGCAGGGGGCGTGCTGTCGTCCGGCATGGTGCAGTCCGGCGGGAAGGTCAGGAAGGGCTGGAAGGTATGGAAGGTCTGGTCGAGGCCCAGAACACTGATCCCGCCGGCATGCAACGCCTGCGACAGCGAGTCCGGCAGCCTCTGGGCACTCCACTCCACGGCTGGGACACCGGCGATGTCCTCGGACCGGTAAGCCCTGGCCACACCCGGGGCCAGCAGGATCGCGAGCAGGGCGCGCTCCTGCGCGTCCAGACGCGTCTGTGCGAACTCACGGAGCTTCTGAACCAACCGCGCGGCGGGATCTGTGTCGATACCAGCAGTGTCGCGCAATAACGCCGATCGGTTACACCACCCAATCGCCGTCACCTTCGACACGCCCGAGGCGCCGGGTCGTGATGGTGCTCGCGAGAGCTGTGTAACCGCTGTGCGGCACTCGGCGACCTGCATCCTGGGTGGGCCGTTTCCGGGCCGGGCCAGGGGGGTGGGTCCCGCGTTCCCGATACACACGGTGACCACCTGGCAAGGGGGACGGCGGATCCGCGTGCATTGCTGGGCGTCCGGCTGCGCGCGGATCCGCCCGCCGTCTCAGCTGGGACCATCCGCCGGCTCCGTCCCCAAAGCTGGCGGATTGTTACCACATTCCGGGCATGTCCAGTGCGCGCACTCGGCACATTTCGGGCGCACCCCGGGTACAGGTCCCCCGTCGCCACCGGACCCGGCCAACCAGGTCGGACCGGCCAGACCGTCACCGGCAGTCGATGTTCGGGGCCAGCGCGCACCCGCGCCCACGGGACGTCGCGATGTTCGACTCGCGATATGGACACTTGGCCGATCTTGCAGCGGCATGTTACAAGGGACGAACACAGCGTGATCGGCAGTGTTGATCGGATGGGACGCCAACCGCGATCCGGAGGGCGGCAATGACCACGTTCAGCATGCGTACGGACTCGAGCGGGCTGCCCGCCGTCCCAAGATCGCGCGGAGCCACGTGGCGCCCGGTGCCGAACCCCGACCCGGACGGCGACCCGTCACGACATCCCCGGTCCCCTTCTGCACGACCTCCCCCGGCCCCTCGCTAACTTTTGTCCCGCACCGGACTACCGAGACTCTCCTGCGAAGGAGCCGCGCGATGGCGCAAGGTTGGCGACGCCGACGAATCAGAAGGCAGCTCACCGAACAAGAACACCAACGCGCAGAGCTCCGCGTCCAGCAGCTGAGCGAGGACGCCGTCGTCCGTACCGACAAGCTCGAACAACGAATCCAGCGGCTGAAGTTCCTGTTGCACGCCTCACTCTCCCGCGAACTCGCGCCCATCGACTTCGAGCAGCTGAAGAAGGAGGTGCCGGCGGTCGAACTCGGCCCGGACGCAGAGCCCCTCCCCGTTCCGCACTGGGACGAGTACGCGCCCAGGGCACTCGGCTTCGTCAGCCGCCTGCTCGGACGCGGGCGCGGGCACACGAGCGAGCCAGAAGCCGAGGCCGCCTACGCGAACGCACTCGAACGGTACCGACACGATGAGGCGGCCCGGCAGCAGCGGATCGACGCCATGGAGCGCGTTCACCAGGACACCAACGCGACAGATCTCAAGCGGGCCCGCGACCACAATGCCTCGATCGAGGACTTCAAGAAACGCGTGCTCGCCGCCGAACGCGAAGCCGTAACGAAGTACTTCGTCCGCGTCTTCGGCTCGATCGTGGACCGTTCCTCGTTTCCGCGCGGCCGCCGGCTGGCGTATGTCCCGGAATCGAAACTGCTCCTCGTCGAATGGCACGTTCCTGGTACCGACGTCATTCCGCGCGAGAAGGAATACCGCTACCAGAAGCTCACCGACTCTGTTGGTGTGCACAAGTGGCGTTCGGTGGCCGAGGTGCGCGAGATCTATCAACAACTGTTGGCCCAGATGGCGTTGCGGGCGGCCAACACAGCGTTCGGCACTGATCCGGCGCGCCTCGTCGACACCGTCATCTTCAACGCCGTCGCCGCACACGACGACGATGCCGGGCCGTGTCTGCTCACCATGAGCACGTCCCGCAAGCACTTCAGCCGGCTCAACCTCGACGACCTCGACAACGCGATGGACCTCGCTCGGAGGCACTGCGGTGCCACCGTCTCGGCATATCCGGACGAGCTCGCTGCTGTTACGCCGGTCCTCCCCTACGAGCTCGCGGATCCGGCGGTGACCTCGAGCAATGCTTCGCGCGCACCCAACCTGCTGACGGCACCGGTCGAGGAGTTCCAGCGACTCGTGCAACGACTGCTGGAGAAGGTCGGCTACACCGTCACGCCACTGGGCAGCACGCCCGGCAGCTACCTCGCGTCCTCCGACAGTGCGGGTGCGCCGGAACGTTCTGTCGTCCATGTCCAGCGCGCTGACGGGCGGATCGAGGCGGCGCTGGTGCGTGGACTCCAGTCAGCCGTACGCCACGAGCGTGCCGGCGGAGGCATGCTGTTCACCACGGCGGGAATCGAGCCACAGGCCTACGAGTATGCCCACGGTCGGCCGCTCCGCCTGTACGACGGGCACAGCGTCATCGCCTGGTGCCGCAAGCATGGCCTACCGGCCCGGATCGAGCCGGCGAGCGCATCCGGGACGCCCACAGGCAGCGACTCCGATCAGCCGAACGCGCTGCCCGAACAGCGACACGACCGCGCGCGTTCCAGCATCGACCGCTGACCTGCGCCCAGGCATCGGGACGCAGCCCTCGCGCCTGCTCGCTAGAGGTAGAGGCCGGTCTGATCGTCCTCGAGGCGTTCCGAGGCAACCGCATGGATGTCTCGCTCCCGCAGCAGGATGTACTCCTCGGCGTGGAGCTCGATCTCGGCGCGGTCCTCCGGGTCGAACAACACCCGGTCCCCGATGACGATCGAGCGTACGTGCGGACCGATCGCGACCACGCGGGCCCAGGCGAGCCGCTTACCCATCTGGGCGGTGGCAGGTATCACGATCCCGCCGGAGGAACGACGTTCTCCGCTCTCGGAGTCCAACACGACCAGGACACGGTTGTGGAGCATCCGGATCGGGAGCTTGTCGGCGCGAAGTTGTGGCGTCGGGCTGTCGGTCACGTTGTGAGAGGTTACGTCGGCCGGTGGGTGCCGCGCCAAACGGGTCGGACGAGAAGGTGCCCGACCCGCGGCTGACCCAGGCCGAGAGCCAACCCTTGACGTGCCCCGGGCGTCAGGTGAGCACAGACCACCGGGAGGCTCCTCATGGCCGTGCTTCACGCCCGCCGCCTGGTCGTGGCGGGGCTGTTCGTCTCACTGCTCACCACCGCCGCGGTCCTGAGCAGGCCGTCGCCTGCCTGTGCGTGTTCCTGTGGGCTGGTCTCGCCGGCCGAGGCCTTCCGGCAGGCCGACGCGGTGTTCGTCGGTCGACTCGTGGACCGGCAGGTCGACCACGGCTGGCCGTTGTCCGGTACCGACGACAAAGCCGTGTTGACGTTCGAGGTGGGCGAGGTCTACAAGGGCCGGGTGCGGGCGCGACAGGAGATCGTCACGGCTGTCTCCGGTGCCTCGTGCGGGTTGGAGCTGACGGGCCCGGGACCGTTCGCCGTGTACGCCCGGTCGGAGGCATACAGACCAGCAGGTCCCCCGGCGAAGGATCAGTACGCCGCTTCCCTGTGCGCGGGAAGCGCCCACCTGTACGGTGCAGGTAGGCCGTGACCTCGACCGGCGCGAGCGGTCCGACCCGGTGCCCGCATCGGCCTCGGGCGGGTCGAGCGAGCCAGGACCCATCGAGGCTGGCCCCGTGTCGATCCTGGCCTGGCTGGCGGCGCTCGGCGCAGCACTCGCCGCCCTGGTCAGGTGGGTGATTCAGCGCTGAGCTATGTGGGCTGAGGTCAGCGGCCGTCCCATGTCAGCGGCCGTCCTCGCGGCGTTGCACCCAGCCACGAAGGAGCCGCGCCGCCGCGAACACGAAGGCCGCCGACACCGCGACGGTCATCAGCCGACCTACCCGCAGCCGGCCCTCCGGCGTCACGACGATCCGCTTCGCCTGGCCGGCGCTGCGGGCGGCGATCGACCCCGGCTGAACCCGGTCGACCAGGGTGTCGACAGTCTCCGCCAGCCTGGCCCGCGTCTGGTCGAGGTCGGCCGCGATCTGCCGCGCGCTCCGGTTGCCGTCAGGGTGTTCCCTGCGGTCGGGCAGGACCGGTCTTGTTCCGCCGCTCACTGCTGGCCCCTTCCGATCGAAGTAGCCCGATTTGTGAAGGGATTCGGACTGGGTGCGACGGGTCCAGTGTTCCAGCGTGTCGGCGGGCGTACTACCTGATCGCGCGGACGTCCCCGCCGGTACTCCGAGGGTCGAAGCCGTAGGGCAGCTCCAGCCGGTGCGCGGCCATCAGGTCGGAATCGCCGAGGAGGTCCCCGGTCGGGCCGTCCGCCACCATCGTCCCGCCGTCGAGGATGACGGCGCGTTCGCAGAGCTGCAGGGCGTACGGAAGGTCGTGGGTGACCATCAGCACCGTCACGTCGAGTCCGCGAAGGATCTCTGCCAGCTCCCGGCGGCTCGCCGGGTCGAGGTTGCTGGACGGCTCGTCGAGAACGAGCACCGACGGCCGCATCGCGAGGACGGTCGCGACGGCCACCCGGCGGCGCTGGCCGAACGACAGGTGATGCGGCGGACGGCTGGCGAACTCCGCCATCCCGACCAGCCGCAACGCCTCCTCGACCCGGCTGTCGAGCTCGGGACCGGACAGGCCGAGATTTGCCGGACCGAAGGCAACGTCGTCTCGGACACTCGGCATGAACAGCTGGTCGTCAGGGTCCTGGAACACCACACCCACCCGGCGTCGGACCTCACGGACGGTCTCGTCGGACACGGACATCCCGTCGACGCGGACCGAACCCAGGCCAGGTGTCAGGATCCCGTTGAGATGGAGGACCAGGGTGGTCTTGCCGGCGCCGTTGGGTCCGAGCACTGCGACCCGCTCGCCACGGGTCACGGTGAGGTCGACGCCGTACAGGGCCTGGTGCCCGTCGGGATAGGCGTACGCAAGACCGGCGACCTCGAGCACCGGCGCACTTGCGGGTTCGGCAGTCATCCGGTCCACCATGCGGCCACCGCAACGCCCAGGGCAACCGCCGGCAGAGTCGCGGCACGCAACCAGGCCGCGGCCCCCGTAGGTCCCGCGGCCAGCTCGGGCAGTCGACCGGTGTAGCCGCGCGACAGCATGGCGAGGTGAACCCGCTCGCCCCGCTCGTACGAGCGGATGAACAGCGCGCCCGCCGATCGGGCCAGCACCGCCCACGAACGTGGACCTCGCGCGACGAAGTTGCGGGACGCCCGGGCTACCCGCATCCTCGCCATCTGGTCACCGACCACATCGACGTAACGGACCATGAACGACGCGATCTGTACGAGCTGACTCGGCACCTTCAGGTGCTGCAGACCGACCAGCAGGTCGCGCTGCTCCGTCGTGGCGGCCAACAGGATCGAGGCGACGACTCCGAGGGTCGCCTTGGCCAGTACGTTCCAGCCGCCCAGCAGACCGGACTCCGACACGGTGACACCAAGGAGCTCCACGCGGGGCCCCTGGGCGACGAACGGCAGCAGCACCGCGAACACCACCACGGGCGTCTCGACCACGACCCGCTTGGCGACGAACCAGGGCGGCACCCGGGCCAGCGAGACCGCTGCCGTCAGCAGCAGGGCATACGCTCCGAACGCCCAGAACTCCGTGCGCGGCGTGGCGACCACGACGAAGACGAAGCTCACCAGGGCCACGATCTTGCACTGCGGGGGCAGCCGGTGCACCACGGAATGCCCGTGGACGTACAGCCTGTGCGCGTGGACGGCCCCCACCGGCTGTCAGCCTTCGGCCGAGCGAGCGGTGTCGGTGTCACCGGGCGCGGGCGCGGCCTTGCGACGTCGGACCACGTACGCCAGCAGCGTGCCAGCTGCGACGACGACGAGCACTCCGGCGACGCCCGCGAGGGCACCGGACAGTGCAGGGTTGTCAACGCCGTCCAGGCCGTAGTCGGCCAGCGGCGATCCGGCGGTGGCACTGTCCTTCGCCCTGTCGCCGAAGCCCTGGTCCTCGGCAACCCGGTTCAACCCGTCGGGGCTCGAGGACGCGAAGTAGCTGATGCCGCCGGCGAGGACGAGGGCGAGCACGATGCCGGCGACGAGGAAAGCCTTGGTGCGTACGCGTACCGGAGTGTCGGTGCTCACGACGCGGCCTCCTTGTGCACGGGCTGACGGGGACGGATCTCCAGGTTGCCGGGTGAGAGGAGCCGCCGCGCTCCGTACACCAGGTCGGGTCGGACAGCGATCACACTGCCGACGGTCGCCGCGGTGATCACGGCCTCGCCGAGACCGATCAGCACGTGCCAACCGAGCATCGCGGCGCCCAGGGCGGCGAGCGAGATGTCCGCCGTACCTCCGACCGCGTACAGGCCCACGAACGCCAGCGCCGAGACCGGCACCGAGACGAAGGCGGCGGCGAACGCGGCGGGGACCGCGGAGGCGGGGCGCCTCGGCAGCATGCGTACGCACAGGCCGAAGACAGCCCAGCCCAAGACGACCGTGACGACGCCCATCAGCGTGATGTTGGTACCCAGCGCGGTGATCCCGCCGTCGGCGAAGAGAAGTGCCTGGACGGCGAGGACGACCGTCATGCACAAGACGGCCGTCCACGGCCCGACCAGGATCGCCGCGAGGGCGCCGCCGAGCAGGTGCCCGCTGGTGCCGGCGCCGACCGGGAAGTTGAGCATCTGCACAGCGAAGACGAAGGCGGCGACGAGCCCGGTGAGGGGCGCCGTCTTGTCGTCGAGCTCGCGACGGGCCGCCCGGAGCGAGAGTCCGACCACGGCTGCTGCGGCGAGGCCTGTGGCGACCGACGTCGGCGCGTCCAGGAATCCGTCGGGAACGTGCACGGCTCGCTCCTCGCAGGTGGGAGATGATGAAGCTCCTGCTCCGAGCCAGCTGGCCTCAGGACCCGCCGGCTTCGACACAGGAACAGCAACCTTGTGCCGATCATTCTTACATGCGAATGATTTGCAACAAGCCCCGGTCTCATCGGGACCGCACCGAATCTGGAGGACCAGTGGCACCGACGCCCAGGCTCAGCCCCGGCGACACCGCACCCGACTTCACGCTTACCGACGACAACGGCAAGACCGTCTCGCTCGCCGACTTCCGCGGCCGGAAGGTGATCGTCTACACCTATCCTGCGGCGATGACGCCGGGCTGTACGAAGGAGGCCTGCGACTTCCGCGACTCGCTGGCACCGCTCGCCGCGGCCGGCTACGCGGTGCTGGGGCTGTCGCCGGACCAGCCGGACAAGCTCGCGAAGTTCCGCGACCAGGAGGCCCTCACGTTCCCGCTCCTGTCCGACCCCGACCGGCGGGTGCTCAAGGCGTGGGGTGCGTACGGTGAGAAGCAGTCGTACGGCAAGACGATCACCGGGGTGATCCGTTCCACGTTCGTGGTAGGCGAGGACGGGCGGATCGAGGTTGCGCAGTACAACGTCAAGGCGACCGGTCACGTGGCCAAGCTGCGCCGCGACCTCGGCATCTGAGACGGACCGTAGACTGGCCGGCGCCGACGGGCGAGAGTGGCGGAATGGCAGACGCGCCGGATTTAGGTTCCGGTGCCTTCGGGCGTGAGGGTTCGAGTCCCTCCTCTCGCACGTGAAGCTCCGGCCGGGTGCGCGGACCTACATGATCATGCGTCAGGAAACCGCCCTCGGAGTGACGACAGAGCCGGTCTCGCGACACCTGATCATGGCCCGTGCTCGCCTGCCAACTCCTCGCCGATGAGCGGCGCGAGTTGGCGGACCGCCCGGCCCCGATGGCTCGTCGCGTCCTTCTCCTCGTCGGGCATCTGGGCGTACGTCCGGCTCTCCCCGTCGGGCAAGAACACGGGGTCGTAGCCGAACCCGCCCTCCCCCGCGGGCTTCCACGCGATGCGGCCTGGGCACCGGCCCTCGACGACCTGCTCGCCACCGCCGGGAAGGAGCAAGACCATGCAGGCGACGAAGGATGCACCTCGTCTGTCGTCGGACACGTCGGCCAGCTGGTCGAGCAGCAGCGCGACGTTGCGCCGGTCGTCGCGCGGCAGCCCCGACCAGCGCGCCGACAGGACGCCAGGCATCCCGTTCAGCGCGTCGACGCACAGGCCACTGTCGTCGGCGACCGAGGGCAGTCCGGTCTGCGCGAGCGCGACCTGCGCCTTCAACCGGGCATTGCCCTCGAACGTCGGCTCGGTCTCGGCGGGCTCGTCGTAGGCCGGAACGTCGTCGAGGCCGAGCACCTCGACACCGGGGACGAGCGGCCGCAGGATCCGGTCGAGCTCGGTGAGCTTGTGGCGGTTATGGGTCGCGAGCAGGACTCGTGCGGTCACCGGCCTGGTTCTGCGGGCTTTGCCGGCAGCTCCTGTGCGAGCACCTCGGCCTGGATCCTGGCCAGCTCGGCACATCCCGTCCCGGCCAGTTCGAGCAGCTCGTCGAGCAGCTTGCGGTCGAACGGCTCGCCCTCGGCCGTCCCCTGGACCTCGACGAAGCGTCCGTCGCCGGTCATCACGACGTTCATGTCGGTCTCGGCCCGGACGTCCTCTTCGTAACGGAGGTCGAGCATGGGTGCGCCGTCGACGATGCCGACCGAGACGGCCGCCACGGTGTCCTTGAGCGCCGTGCCTCGCAACGATCCGCGACCCTCGAGATAGCGCACCGCATCGGCCAGAGCCACGTACGCGCCGGTGATCGCCGCCGTGCGGGTGCCCCCGTCGGCCTGCAACACGTCACAGTCGAGGACGACGGTGTTTTCACCGAGCGCGGCATCGTCGACGACGGCGCGCAGGGATCGGCCGATGAGCCGGGAGATCTCCATCGTGCGACCACCCAGCCGCCCCTTGACCGACTCACGGTCACCACGGGTGTTGGTCGCGCGCGGCAGCATCGCGTACTCCGCGGTGACCCAGCCAAGACCGGACTCACGTCGCCACCGTGGCACGCTCTCGGTCACGCTCGCGGCACACAGCACGCGGGTGCGACCGAACTCGACGAGGGCCGAGCCTTCGGCGTGGTCAAGCCACTGGCGGGTGATCCGGACGGGCCGGAGCTGGTCGACGGCTCGAGCGTCCACTCTCGTCATGCATTCGACCCTACCGGCGGGCTCCCTCCGGCTGCCGACGGAGGCCACCGGCCGGCTCGACGACCAGCTCGCCGGATAGATCGACCGCCAGCCCGGCTGCCGGCTCGACTGGGTGCGAACGGAGACGCAGCACCGTCTGCAGCTCGGCCAGGGCCAGCTTCGCCGCCCACGGCCCGAGGTCACGGGTCCGCCGGCCGAGCCACGGAACACCCTCGGTGAGCATCCACGACAGCTCCGCCCAGCGCGAGGGCGTGATTCCGCCGCCTAGCTCGAGCTGAGGCGGGTGCGCTCCGAAGCCGGCCGTGTGCAGCAGTTCGGCGAACGTCCGGGCCAGCTGCCGGTGACCGCGCTCCGACGGGTGCAACCGGTCGACACTCCACGCCTCGCGGGTGTAGACCTCGGGCCGGGTCGCCAGATCCACGTATGTCCCACCGAACACCGAATGGACCTCGTCGTACACCGCGTTGATGGCCTCGATCCGCCGGCCGAGCGGCCCGCGGAGCAGGCCCGGCAGGCCGAACACCCGGCCGTGGTCGTGGAAGCGGACCATCAGCAGATCGGCTCCGGCTCCGGTGAGCTGCTCGGCGATCATGAGGAGGTCGGCCCGCAGCACGTAGGGGTCGAACGTCGACCGCATCGCGTCGTTGATCCCCACGACCACGGAGGCCAGCTGGGGTTGCCGGTCGAGCGCCGCCGGTAGCTGCTCGTGCAGCACCTGCCGCGAGGTCGCGCCCTCCCGGGCGAGGTTGGTGAAGGTCAGCAGGTACGAGGACGCGAGCGACTGGGCGAGCAGAGCCGCCCACCCCCGCCACCCATGCTCGGTCCGGTCTCCGAGCCCGACGGTCACGCTGTCACCAAGGGCGACGAAGCTCAGCTCCTGCGTGGCACTGGTCACGGTCACGACTACAGGTTCGGCAGCCCGTGGGGAGACCAGCGACACGCACGGTGACATGTCGTCGAACGCCGGCGGAACTCTGCGCGGTCGCCGGTACACCCGATGACCTGCGGTCGAACGCGGGACGAACGTGCCTCAGATGTCGTACGTCGCACCCGGCGTGGCGACGTCGAGGGCGCCGGTGAACACCGACCGGGCCTCCGCCGCGAGGTCGGCCGGGTCATGCCACGCCGGCACGTGCGTCACCACCAGCCGACCGACCTTCGCCCGCTCGGCGTACTCGCCCGCCTGCCGCCCCGACAGATGCAGGTCGGGCGGGTTGTCGTCGGCAGAGCGGAACGTCGCCTCGCTGAGCAGCAGGTCGGCTCCCCCGGCCAACTCCGCGAGCGCGTCGGTCGGGCCGGTGTCCCCGGTGTACACCAGTGACCGTCCCTCGTGTTCGAGCCGGATCAGGTATGCATCCACCGGATGGCAGGCCGGAGCCACTGAGACCGTGAACGGGCCGATCTGCTGTGCCTCCTGGGCGAGCCAGGCGCGGAAGTCGAACTCTTCCCGCATACCCGGCTCAACGGGCAGACCGTACGCGACCGCCAGCCGGTCGGCCGTCCCGTACGGTCCGTAGACCGGGATCGGCGGCCGCGGCCCGCCCGGGTGGTATTTGCGGGCGACGTAGTAGGAGCACATGTCCATGCAGTGGTCGGCGTGCAGGTGGGACAGCCCGACGGCGTCGACCGCGTAGGGGTCGACGTGGCGTTGCAACGCGCCGTACGCACCGTTGCCGAGGTCGAGGACCAGCCGGAACGTACGACCCTCGTACGGGGCCTCGACGAGGTAGCAGGACGCAGCCGAGTCGGGGCCCGGGAACGAACCGGCGCACCCGACGACGGTGAGGCGCATCGCCATCCCTCAGGCCACCTCTTCGACGAACGTGATCTCGGGACCGAGGAACCGACCTCCGATCTCGACGAAGGCGTCCGGGTCGCCGGTGGTGAGGAACCGGTGCCGCGGCGCCGGTCCCCCGTGACGGGCGAGACCGCCGCCGACGAGCCGGGCATAGACGTCCTTGGCGGTCTCGTCGGCGCTGGACACCAGCGTCACGCCCGAGCCCATGACGTAGGAGATCACCCCGGTCAGCAGCGGGTAGTGCGTGCAGCCGAGGACGAGCGTGTCGATGCCCGCGGCGGTGAGTGGGTCGAGGTAGGAGTGTGCGGCCGCCAGTAATTCCGGAGCGTCGGTGATCCCGCGTTCGACGAACTCGACGAAGCGCGGGCAGGCCTGGGTGTGGAGCGACACGTGTGGCGCGGCGGCGAAGGCGTCGTCGTACGCCTGCGACGTCGCGGTGGCCCGGGTGCAGATCACCCCGACCCGGCCCGAACGGGTGGCGGCCACCGCCCGGCGGGTCGCCGGCAGGATCACCTCGACGACCGGGACGGAGTAGCGCTCCCGGGCGTCCCGGAGGACGGCGGCACTGGCCGAGTTGCAGGCGATGACGAGCAGCTTCACGCCCTGATCGACCAGGTGGTCCAGGGACTCGAGGGCGACCTTGCGTACGTCGGCGATGACCTTCTCGCCGTACGGGTACCGCGCGGTGTCGGCGAGGTAGAGCACGGGCTCGTGCGGCAGTTGGTCCATGACGGCCCGCGCGACGGTGAGGCCGCCGAAGCCCGAGTCGAAGATGCCGATCGGCGAGTCTCTCGTCGGCTCAGGGGTCATATCAGGCACGGCCGCCAGCCTACGGGGACCCGGATCGGGTCGATCCCAGATTGCCCAACGGGCGAAGTGGTGAGGGGCCCGGTCGGGCCGGTCGGACGCTCCTGGGCCGCGTCCGCCGACCTGACCAAGCCCCCCTGGCGCCCCACCTGCGGCAGGACGCGGAGCACCTCAGCCCGTCCTCACGACCAGCCGTGGTCCGGCCTCACCGGTCGCGGCCTGCGTCCTCCATCGGGCTGGTGATGCTCTGCGCCCATCTGTGAACCTCCCCGGTTCGCCGTCCCGGGCGCGTCTTGATGCAACTCCCGAACCGTACAGCTGGTTGCATCCGTCACCAAGTCGTGTCAAAACGACCACCGCTCCCCACGGCGGCGGGGACCCCGACGTGACGGCCAGCGGGCGTCACGCCCAGACCTGTCCGTCGAGGGTGTCCTCGGCCTCGTCGAGGGTGCTCTCGTACACGCCGGTGGAGAGGTACTTCCAGCCGCCGTCGGCGACGATCGCCACGATGTCGGCGCCCATGCCGGCCCTGACCGCCTGGTGGGCTTGGGCGATCGCGGCGTGGACGACGGCGCCGGTGGAGATACCTGCGAACAGGCCCTCGAGATCCAGCAGTTCGCGGACCCTGCGTACGGCGTCGCGCGGACCGACCGAGAACCGGGCGTCGATGAGGCGGGCGTCGTACAGCTCGGGAACGAAGCCTTCGTCGAGGTTGCGCAGGCCGTAGACCAGCTCGCCGTATCTCGGCTCGGCGGCCACGATCGTCACCGCGGGTTTGTGCTCCCTGAAGAACCTGCCGACGCCCATGAGGGTGCCGGTGGTACCCAGACCGGCGACCACGTGGGTCACGCTCGGCAGGTCGGCGAGGATCTCCGGCCCGGTGCCTTCGTAATGGGCCAGCGCGTTTGCCGCGTTGCCGTACTGGTAGAGCATCACCCAGTCGGGGTGCTCCGCCGCGAGTTCCTTGGCCACCCGGACCGCCTCGTTGGAGCCGCCCGCCGCGGGTGACGAGACGATCTCCGCGCCCCACATCCGGAGCAGCTGGCGGCGTTCCTCCGAGGTGTTCTCCGGCATGACGCAGACGAGGCGGTAACCCTTGAGCCTGGCGGCCATCGCCAGGGAGATGCCGGTGTTGCCGGACGTGGGTTCGAGAATGGTGGCGCCGGGGCGGAGCTGGCCGTCCTTCTCCGCCTCGACGATCATCCGGAGAGCGGCCCGGTCCTTGACCGAACCCGTGGGGTTGCGATCCTCGAGCTTCGCCCACAGGCGTACGTCAGGAGTGGGCGACAGCCGCGGCAGACCGACCAGCGGTGTCTGCCCGACCGCCTCCAGTAGTGACGCGTAGCGCACGGCGACCTCCAGCTGGATACCCGTCGGCGGGCTCAGCCGCCGGCGACCGCCGGCAGCACGGTGATGACGTCGCCGTCGGCCACCTCGGCGTCGAGGCCACCGCGGAACCGGACATCCTCGTCGTTGACGTAGACGTTGACGAACTTGCGCAGGTCGCCGTTGTCGACAAGGCGTTCCTTCAGCCCCGAGTGCCTTTCCTCGAGGTCATCGAGGAGCTCCTGCAGCGTCTTGCCGGATCCGTCGACGGTCTTGGCGCCGCCGGTGTGGGTGCGGAGGATCGTCGGGATGCGAACCTCGATGGCCATCGGTGGGTGCTCCTTTGTCTTCGTCCTACCAGTCGTCAACATCGTCCTGATCGTCTCGCGGGTCGTCGTCTTACGAACCCAGTGCCTCAAACACGGGAACGCTCGCCGGGATTCCGCAGGCGCGTCTCAGCGGCCGGGACAGTCGTAGACGACGACCGGCGGCCGGTGGCCGAGCAGGAACAGCTCCACGCCCTCAGCCTACGGCCCACCTGGTCGTGCGGCTGGGCGACCTCGTTCCATGATCAACGGGCGGAAACGGCCCATGACAGGCCACCAATGGGCCGGTCTCACCTGTCGATCATGAAACAGACCTGCAGGACACGGGCCCGGGGCGGCTGGGACTGCCGAGGCGCGGGAGGTCAGGGCCGCGGCACCTGTTCCGTCTCGTCGGCGTACGACGCGACAATCCGGACCTCCTCCTCGGTCACCGTCTCGTCCACGATCCGGAACGACCGGAACTCCACCGGACCATCGCCGTTGCCGCATTCCCGCGTCGAGACGAGTACGTAGTGCGCCTGCGGCTCGGAGGCGTAGGAGATGTCGGTACGGGACGGATAGGCCTCGGTGGCGGTGTGCGAGTGGTAGATCACGACCGGTTCCTCGTCACGGTCGTCCATGTCCCGCCAGACCTGGAACTGCTCCTGCGGATCGAAGCGGAAGAACGTCGGTGAACGGTCGGCGTTGGCCATCCGGACGAAACGCTCCGGCCGGTCCGAGCCGGCGGGTCCCGCCACCACGCCGCATGCCTCGTCCGGGTGGTCGGCGCGGGCGTGCGAAACGATCTCGTCGCGGGTGGCCTGGTCGATGGTCAGCACCCGACCGAGCCTACCCAGCTGGATCGCCGCCCCCGGGAGCGCGCGAACCGTCCAGCCCGCGCCAGCCCACGTCGGAGACCACCATTGCGTACGAGACCGCGTCAGCCCAGGGACGAGACCAGGGACTCCTGCAGCCAGCCGAGCCAGATGTAGACGCCGTACACCTGCCGCTGGCGGTCGTCTTCCGGCAGGGTCTCCCACCGATGTTCGTCGTCCTGTTCGACACCGAGCCGGGTGCCAAGTGCGAGCCGCAGGTCGGTGAGCGTACGCAGCCACGCCTGCGCCTCGTCGACGTTGACCAACACGGTCACCTGGTCGGCGAACGCCGGATCTCCCAGCGCCTCGAGCACCGTCTCGGCGTTCTTTACCTTGCCGTCTCGCAGGCCGTGCTCGGTGAACCGCCGGAACTCCCCTGCCGCGTCGTCGTCATCCTTGTAGGCGTTGGGGAACAGGCGGGCAAGGACCTCGTCGTCGGGGGGCTCCGTGGAGCCCAGCTGACCCACCAGCGCGGCCAGGCTGCCCTCAGGTGGCGTGCTGGGCGCCGGCGCCTCGTCCCGGATCAGCTCCACCAACTCGCCGACGAGGCCACGCAGGATGTGCGCCTCCTCTGCGACGAAGGTCGCCGAGACGACACCGTGCCGGGAGCGAAAACCTGTCGTCATGTAGCACCGGTCTTCTGCAGGGTCGCCCACAGCCCGTAGGAGTGCATCGCTTCGACGTCGCGTTCCATCTCTTCCCTCGTGCCGTCGGACACGACCGCCTTCCCCACCTTGTGGACGTCCATCATGAGCTTCTCCGCCTTCTTCTTCGGATAGCCGAAGTAGGTCTGGAAGACGTACGTCACATAAGACATGAGGTTGATCGGGTCGTTCCACACAATCGTCACCCACGGGGTGTCCGGCATGACGACGTCATCGGTCTCAGGGCGTTCGAGCTCCACTGGTGCGGTCCCGCTCACTGCCCCATCGTGGCATCAGTCGGGCGTTCCGCGCCCGCCGCACCCCCGGTCGGGCCGCATTCCTCGACCGCGCCCGCCTGCCGAGCGCCAGATCCCGAACCGACACGAGGTCCGACAAACCCGCTCGCCGCTGTTCCAGCCGTCTCTTCTGGCACGGGTCTAGGCTCGGCTCATGGACGCGATGTCCAGCGGCACGCCCGTCGAGTCACCCGGCGGGTCGAGCGCGCTGTGCACCGACCAGTACGAGCTCACCATGCTCCGCGCGGCCCGCGCCGACGGCACTGCCGAGCGCCGCTGCGTCTTCGAGGTCTTCGCTCGGCGGCTTCCCAATGGGCGGAGGTACGGCGTCGTCGCAGGTACGGGACGACTGCTGGACGCGCTCGGCCGGTTCCGGTTCGACGGCAAGGCGCTCCGGTACCTGCTCGACGCCGACATCGTGGACGAGTCCACCGCCGAGTGGCTCGCTGCGTACCGTTTCGGCGGCGACGTCTGGGGCTATGCCGAGGGCGAGTGCTATTTCCCGGGTTCACCGATCCTGGTGGTCGAGGGCAGCTTCGCGGAGGCAGTCCTGCTGGAGACCCTCGTTCTGTCGGTTCTCAACCACGACTCGGCGATCGCATCCGCAGCGTCCCGGATGGCGGTGGCAGCCGGTTCCCGCCCGATCGTCGAGATGGGGTCGCGGCGAACCCACGAGCTGGCGGCGATCGCCTCGGCGCGGGCGGCCTACCTCGGTGGTTTCGCGGCCACGTCCAACCTCGCCGCGGGATACCACGACGGGATACCCACCCGCGGCACCAGCGCGCACGCGTTCACGCTGCTGCACGACACCGAACGCGACGCGTTCGCCGCGCAGGTGGCCGCGCTGGGCGCGGGCACGACGCTGCTCGTCGACACGTTCGACGTCCGTACGGCGGTCGAGGCGGCCGTCGATGCGGCGGGGCCGGAGCTCGGCGCGGTGCGGATCGACTCCGGCGACCTGTTGGCGCTGGCCGGCGAGGTCCGCACCCAGCTGGACGAACTCGGCGCCACCGGCACCAGGATCCTGGTGAGCGGCGATCTCGACGAGTACGCGCTCGCGGCACTGGCCGCGGCGCCCGTCGACGCCTACGGCGTAGGCACCGCGCTGGTCACCGGGAGCGGGCACCCGACCGCGGAGTTCGTCTACAAGCTCGTCGCCCGTTCCACCGGTGACGACCCGGACGCCCCACTCATCGGCGTGGCGAAGACATCCACCGGGAAGCCCACCCACAAGGGTCGCAAGTGGGCCCGCCGCCGGACCATCGACGGTGTGGCCGTCGCCGAAGTCGTGTCGACCAGGCCGGAGACCGAGTCAGCTGGGCGACGCCTCCTTGTGCCGTTGGTCAAGAACGGCGAGATCGTCGGCCGGGAGCCGATCGATGCCGCGCGCGAGCGACACCGGCGCTCGCGCGCCGAGCTGCCGCCGACGGCGTTGCAGCTGTCGCGCGGCGAGCCCGCGCTTCCGACGGAGTACGAGCACGATTCGGAGGCGGGATCCGGGCACCGGGCTCCTTCTGGCTCACGGCACCCAGCTCGCTCCGATTCAAAAGCCAGGGGGGATCGACACACAGTGGAAGGAGGAGTGGTGCGATGACGCGGGTCCTGATCGTCACCGACGTCCAGAACGACTTCTGTGAGGGTGGCAGCCTGGCCGTGCGCGGCGGTGCCGAGGTCGCCTTCTCGATCGGCGAGGTCCTGCGCACGTGGCAGGACGCCGAACAGCGGGACAAGGCGTACGACCACGTGGTCGCGACCCGCGACCATCACATCGAACCCGGCCATCACTTCTCGACCGAGCCGGACTTCGTGGACACGTGGCCGCCGCACTGTCGGGCGGGTACCGACGGTGCCGGCTTCCACCCCAACCTCGACCCCCAGCCGTTCGACGCGGTGTTCACCAAGGGTGAGCACGCGGCCGCGTACTCCGGGTTCGAAGGCATCTCGGTCGAAGGCGTCGGGCTGGCCGACTGGCTCCGCTCGCACGACGTCGACGTGATCAACATCGTCGGGCTCACGGCCGACCACTGTGTCCGCGCAACCGCCGTCGACGCTGCCCAGGCAGGCTTCCAAACCCGCGTGCTGCTCGACATGACCGCGGGAGTACGGGCCGACACGACGGAGGATGCGCTGCGGGCGATGCGCGATGCCGGATGCGAGCTCGTGGGCAGCCCGATCGTGCGTACGGCCGAGCCCGTCGCCGAGCCCGTGGGCCTACCCGTACGCGAATCTGGGCGAGTCGCCGAGGTCGAGTAGCCGACGAACCCGGTTCCTAGACGCGGACGCGGTCCAGCTCGGTGTCGTCCAGCTCCTCCAGCCGGGCGCGCAGCCGGTCCGGTGTGAGCGGGAGGCTCCGCACCCGGATGCCGACCGCGTCGTCCACGGCGTTGGCGAGCGCTGCCGGCGTCACCGGCGTGGACACCTCGCCGGCACCGAGCGGCGGGAGGCCCGGCCGGTCGAGGAGCACGACGTCCAGCGGCGGGACCTCGCCGAAGCGGAGGACCGGGTATGTCGTCCAGTCGAGGCTCTCCACCCCGTCCGGGCCATGCCGCACCTCCTCGTGCAGGGCGCGGCTGAGCCCCTGCAGGATGCCGCCCTCGATCTGGTTGGCGAGACCGTCGGGGTTGACGACCACGCCGGCATCGCAGGCCGCGGTGACCTGCCGGACCGTGAGGGCGCCCGTCGCCGTGTCGACCGTCACCGCGACGACCAGGCCCAGGTAGGCCTTGGAGTTCTTGTACCGCGTCACCGCCACGCCCTGGCCGCGTCCGCTCGGACCGACGTGCGGCACCCAACCGGCGCGCTCGGCGGCGGCCTCGAGCACGGCACGCGCCCGCGGGTCACGCAGCCGGGCCAGCCGGAACCGCACCGGATCCTCGCCCGCGGCCTCGGCCAGTTCGTCGACGAACGACTCAATCGCGAACGTGTTGAAGTAGGCGCCGAGAGAGCGCAGGGCGGAGGTGCGGAGCGGGCCAGGGACGTACTCCCCCACGACCTCACGCACCCCGATGTCGTACAGCGGATCCGCGCTGCGGACACCGCCCTCTCCGCCGCCGGCCCACGGACGGTGCGGTCCGCCGGCGCGCAGCCATGCCACCATCAGCCGGTCGCCGGTGCCGTGCGGGCGGGAGGTGTGCGCGCCGGTACGGATCCGGTGCCGCCACACGGTGATGTCGCCGTGCTCGTCGAGACCTGCGGCGAGGTCCGCCCGCATCGGCGGTCCGTACGGCTCCCAGCTGAACTCGTCGCGCACCGAGAACTGGAAGCGGACCGGTCGACCGGGCACCGCCCGAGCCGCGACCACCGCGAAACCTGCCGCGTCGTCGGCACCGTTGTGGCCGTAGCAGCCGGGCCCGTCGAGGTGGCGTACGGTCAGGCGTTCGACGTCGGTGCCGAGCAACGCGGCCAGCTCACGCCGCAGTGGGTAGACGCCCTGGGTGTGACTCCACACGGTGGTGCCCGCCGATTCGACCAGGGCGACCGCACAGGACGGAGCCACGGACGCGTGCGCCTCGTGTGGCTTGGCATATGACGCGCGTACGCGTCGATGGGCGTCGTCGAGGGCCTCCGTCACACCCGGCTCGGCGGCGACGACCTGACGCACCGGCTCTGACTCCTCGTCTGCTGCCGGCGCCGACTCCCACCGTGCCGTGGGAGCCAACCTGCGAATAGCAGCGACGGCCTGCTCCTCCCGTGCGGCCAGTACCACGACCAGTCGGCCGTCGCGCACCACCGCCTCGACACCTGCCATCGCCTCGGCGGCTCCGGTGTCGACCGAGGAGAGCTGGGCGTCGTAGGTCGGCGGCAGGAGCGCACGGGCATGCAGCAACCCGGGCAGGTCGAGATCGTGGACGTAGGCCGGCGCGCCGGTCAGCTTGGGCGGCAGATCGATCCGGGGCACCGCAACACCCACCGCGTCACCGGCCCAACGCGGCAGGTCGTCGGGACGGATCGGTCCGGTCGGTTCGCGGCCTTCGGCGCGCAACCGGCGGAACGCGGCGGCCGCCCGCGCGAGTGCCGCGCCACCCTGCTCCAAGGAGGCGCTTCCGGCGGTGTAGCCCTCGTCCGGGGTCGCGTCGGTGGCCGCGGCGCGCATCTGCATGCAGGAGACCGGCAGGTCGAGCTCGGCGGCGACGATCTGGGCGAGTGCGGTGCGGGCGCCCTGGCCGAGCTCAGACCGGCCACTGCGTATCTCGATCCGGCCGTCGGGCAGCGGGCGCAGCCAGTCTTCGACATTCGGCGCACCGCGAAGTGCCGCCGGCGGTTCGGGATCGGCGTCGCCCAGGGGGGAGACGCCGTCCTCCTCCGGACGGACGACCGCCATGCACGGTGGCAGGTCCTGGCCCGCGAGACGGCGTACGGCACGAAGGATCCGATGGTGCGAGCCGCACCGGCAGACGTGTTCGTCCAAGGCATGCCGGATCGCGGCGTCGTCAGGTGCGGGATCTGCGGCGAGCAGAGCCGCGGTGCTCATGATGATGCCGTTGACGCAGTAGCCGCACTGCGCCGCCTGCTCGTCGAGGAACGCCTGCTGTACCGGGTGCGGGTCGTCCGGAGTGCCGAGCCCCTCCGGCGTCGTGACCAGCGCACCGGCGACCGCCGACACGGCCAGCTGGCACGATCTCTCCGGGCGGCCGTCGACGAGCACGACGCAGGAGCCGCACTCGCCGATCGCACATCCGGGACGTACGCCGTACAGGCCGAGGTCACCGCGCAAGACGTGCACCAGCGGCGTCTGCGGGTCGACATGGACCGTAGCGGCCATGTCGTTGACCACGAGCTCGGTCGGCGGGGCGTCGGTCAACGGTCCTCCACTCTCCAGTGCAGCTCGCGTCAGCGTGGCCAGCCAGACCAGCCTGCAGTGTCGCAGCTCCACTGTCGCACCGTGCCTCTGGAACATCCGTCGACGCGAACCCGGTCCGGTGCGAGGGCGAGGTCGGCGGGCCAACCCGCCAGGAAACCGTGTGGGCCTCCGTTACGGGCCGAGCTGCCGGCGCTCCCGGATCCGTCGCAGCCGCCGCCGTTGCGACTCGTCGAGCATGAGATAGCTGGCGACCGGTATGCCGATCACGGCCGCGATGATCAGCAGGGTCACCCACCAGGGGAACCAGATCAGAGCCAGGAGGCCGACACCCACCCCGCCGACGATCCACCACGTGCGATTCGACATCTCGTACCTTTCAACGCATCTTGCCCCAGGAAGCCCACGGACCCGTCTCCTCATTGTCCGTCATGAGAACGTCGAACCGACCTGGTTCGGTGCCCGAGTCCGGCAGGTGGCGCGAACGACAAAACCGAGGTGACGGACATCGTTCGCCCATGACAGTTTGGGCGGGTGCCGACCGCGCCGGGACCCACGTCCGATCCCGCACTCGACCCAACGTCGTCACGACGCCGGCGATCGGCCCGGCGAGCCGCACTTGGTGTCCTGATCCGGGCGTTTCCGGTTCGTACGGCGACCCTGGCCCTGCTGGCCCTCCTCGGCGGCGTGCTGCCGGCTGGGTTCGCGCTCCTGGTAGGCCGGCTGGTCGGCCTCCTGCCGGCAGGTGTGCGCGAGGGTTTCGACTCCCAGGCGGGCGGCAGGATCGTGACCACGCTCGCCCTGATCGGCACCCTGCTGGTGACGCAGGAGATCATCCGGGTCATCAGGGCCCTCGTATTGACCGACCTCTACCGCCGCTACGACGAGTACCTCCTGGCCCGCGTGATGGCGACAACGATGCGCGCGCCGCGGCTCGACCTCTTCGAGGACCCCGAGCTGGCCGCCCGGACCGACCGAGCGGTCCGGCTCGCGCGCTACGGCCCTGGCGAGCTGATCAGCGGTCTGTCCCACCGCTGGTCCAGCCAGGCACAGGGAATCGCGGCCGCGGCCGTGGTGGGGTCGGTGTGGCCGGTGGCGGCCGCCGTCCTGCTCGTGCTCTGGGTCGTCGTCGGCCGCCACCTGCAGGCGGACAGCTACCGGGCGAGCCCCTTCTGGGCCGAGCCGCTGCGCAGGGCGGGATACCTCAAGCGGCTCGTGCTGCTGCCGGACTGGGCGAAGGAGCTGCGGATCTTCGGCCTGACCGGCTGGCTCGTCGACCGGTACAGCGCGGAGTGGGCCAAGGTGATGGCCTCGCTGTGGCGGATGCGCCGGGTCGGCTACAAGACGACGGCCCTGCTCACGCCCGCCATCGTGGCCGCGAACGTCGTCGTCGCTGTCCTCGCCGTCCGCTCGGCACTTCGCGGCGACCTGGATGTCGCCGCGATGACGATCCTCGTCCAGGGCATGTTCGGCATGGCGTCGCTGGCGTCGCTGGACGGTGACGTCTGGATCGAGAACGGCGCGATCCCCGTACCCGACGTGCTCGATCACGAGCGGGCCGCGGCGTCCGTCTCGCCGCCACCCGATCCACAGGCGCGTGACGCGGCCGGTCTCCCGGCCCGCGAGGTGCGTTTCGAGCAGGTTCGCTTCTGCTATCCCGGCCAGGAACGCCCGGTCTACAACGAGCTCGACCTCACCATCGAGGCGGGGCGTTCGCTCGCGATCGTGGGGATCAACGGCGCCGGCAAGACGACCCTGATCAAGCTGCTCACCGGCCTGGTCCGACCGCAGGCCGGACGGATCACCGTCGACGGCATCGCCCTCGACGACCTCGATCCGTCGACGTGGCACCGAAGCGTCGCGGCGATCTTCGCCAACTTCGTCCACTACCAGCTGCCGGCGCGCGACAACATCGGCTTCGGAGCGGTCGAGTCCCTGCACTCGCCACAGATCGACGAGATCGTGTGGGCCGCCGCCCGCCGGGCCGGGGCAGACGCCCTGGTCGAACACCTGCCGTCGGGCCTCGACACCGTGTTGTCCCGGCGGCACGACGAGGGCGTCGACCTGTCGGGCGGCCAGTGGCAGCGAGTCGGTCTGGCGCGAGCGATGGCGGCCGTGACCGCGGGTGCCCGGGTCTTGGTGCTCGACGAGCCGACGGCCCATCTCGACGTCCGGGCCGAGGCCGACCTCTACGACCGGTTCCTTGATCTCACCCACGGGATGACGTCCATCGTGATCAGCCACCGATTCTCCACCGTGCGCCATGCCGACCGGATCGTCGTGCTCGACGGAGGTCGGATCACCGAGGACGGCAACCACGACGCGCTGGTCGCGGCCGACGGCCTGTACGCGCGGCTGTTCCGCACCCAGGCCAGCCGCTATCTCCCCGAGGCGGTGGTCGGCGATGGCTGAGCCCGACGACAGGGCAACCAACGACCCGACGACCGCACCAGCCAGCCGACTGCGGACGGCCCGGGTCATGTTGCGCTTCGCCTGGGAGGCGGACCCGCGCCGCTCGGTGCTGGCGTTCGTGCTGTTCACCGCTGAGGCGGTGGTCGCCGCACTCTTCGCCTGGTGGCTCAAGCTGCTGCTGGACGGCATCAGTGACCGCGACACCACCATGGCGCTCACCGCCGCGGTTGCGGTCGGCCTGTCCGTCGCCGCGGGCGTGGCGTTCGACTACACCGGCACCCGGGTGCGGATGGCCCTCAACGAACGCGCACACCACCTGATCGAACGCCGGCTGGCGGAGACGGTCGGCGGGACGCCGACGCTGGAGATCCACGAGACGCCTGCGCACCTCACCCAGCTGGAACTGCTGGACGGAGAGAGCTGGGAGTTCGGTGGGGCGATCCCCTCGTTGATCGACGCGACGACGGTGGTGATCCGGATCGTGACCACCTCCGTCCTGCTGGTGAGCGTGCATCCGCTGCTGCTCGCGCTTCCGCTCTTCGGCGTTCCCATGCTGGTGTTGAGCCGGCGTACGAACGGTCTGTTCAACCTCGGAAACGAGCTTGCCGCCGCCCCGTACCGTCGGTCGGCCGACCTCTGGGACCTCGCCACCTCGGGCGGGGCGGCCAAGGAAGTTCGGCTGTTCCGGCTGAGCGGTGAGATCCTACGACGCTTCCACGACGCGCACCGGGACATCCGTCGGATCCACAACCGGGTCAATCTGCAGGGTGAGCTGATCGGTCTGGGCGCCCAGATCGTCTTCCTGGTGGGCTACTTCGGCGCGATGGTGTTCGTGGTCGACCAGGCCGTCCGCGGACGCGCGACGGTCGGCGACATGCTGCTGACCGCCGTGCTGGCGGGCCAGGTGCTCGGCCTGGTGAGCCACTCGGCGGAGATGGTCCAGTGGATGCTGCGGACGCTCACGGCGGCCAGCCGGTTCGTCTACCTGGAGGATGTGGCGCGTCGGTCCCGACGATCGGTCGACGCACACGCCCGGATGCCGTCGCGCCTGGATCACGGCATAACGCTCGAGCAGGTGTCGTACCGGTATCCCCTCGCCGACCACGACGTGCTGCGAAGCATCGACCTGACATTGCCGGCAGGGTCCACGGTCGCGATCGTGGGCGACAACGGCGCCGGCAAGACGACCCTGGTCAAACTGCTCGCCGGTCTGTACGTCCCCACCGGCGGACGGATCACGGTCGACGGCGCCGATCTGGGGGCACTCGATCCCGAACGATGGCGGACCCGGGTGTCGGCGGGCTTCCAGGACCATGCCCGGTGGGAGTTCCTGGTCCAGGAGACGGTCGGGATCGGCGACCTGCGACACCTCGGCGACAGCGGGGCCGTGGAGGCTGCGCTCGACCGGGCGGGCGCGGGCGACCTCCTCGACAGCTTGCCCGCGGGTGCGCACACCCAGCTCGGTCCGGCCTGGCCGACCGGCATCGATCTGTCCAGCGGCCAGTGGCAGAAGGTCGCGATCGGCCGGGCAATGATGCGAACCGCACCCCTCCTGCTGCTCCTGGACGAACCTACGGCAGCCCTCGACGCCGAGACCGAACAGCAGCTGTTCGCCCGCTGGACGGTGGCGGCGGCCGACCTGCGCCGGTCGAACGGCGCGGTGACGGTTCTGGTGTCGCACCGCTTCTCGACCGTACGGATGGCGGATCTGATCGTGGTGCTCGACCAGGGTCGGGTGGTCGAGACCGGGACACACGACTTCCTGGTCGACCGTCCCGGTGGCCTGTACGCGGAACTGTTCGAGCTCCAGGCCAGGTCGTACCGCTGACAACAAGGTCGTAGCGGTGACACCTGGTGGTGCCGGTGACAGCTGCGCGTACCGCCGGCCGTCAGCGCGGGTCGAGCCGGCGGAGCAGATGTGTTCGGGCCGCTTCGTCGGACCGGCCGCCGCGGGCAGCCAACCTCCCGGCGATCTCGTGCCGCAGCTCGGCGTCCCGCGAACCCGCGTACTTGAACTTCGCCCGCACCTGCGTGACGGTCAGCTCGAGGCCGCGGATGCCTGGCAGCCGACGGCGGTCCGGATCGCACTCGGCCGACACGGGCGTGCGACCCGAACCCGGTTCGAAATGTCGAAGCTGGCGGTTGAGGAGCTCCGCCTTGGCGCTCGGATCGTCGATGATGCGTACGTCTGCGACCAGCTGGACGGTCGCGTAGTAGGACGTCGGCACGGCGACGTCGGCCGTCGTGCCCGGGTCGGCCTGCCACGCAGCCGGCGCGTACACGTAGTCGTCCACCACGCTCAGGACTGCGCGCGGGTGCTCCTCGAGCAGCGGCCAGATCGGGTTGGGCCGAGCGAGATGCAGCCACACGGTGTCCTGGCCGTCGAAGACGAAGTGGGTCGGCACCACGACCGGAACGTCGCGGTCGCGCCCACCTGCGACCAGCTGGCCGAAGTCGTGCTCGGCGAGCCAGCTTCGCCACTCCTCGTCGTCCGTCGCGGCGTCCCAGGGGTGGATGAGCATGGGGCTCCCGTCGTCTAGGGCGTGAGGCGGGCGGACAGCCGGTCGCGCACGACCGGCCAGTCGTCGTCGGTCATCGCGTACTGCACCGTGTCGCGCCACGTGCCGTCGCGGCGGCGCTTGTGCTTGCGGAGGATCCCTTCGCGCTGGGCGCCGAGCCGGGCGATGGCGGCCTGCGACCGGTCGTTGCGGATGTCGGTGTGCCAGACCACCCGCACCGCACCGAGGTGGTCGAACGCTCTCCGCAGGAGCAACAGCTTTGCCTCGGTGTTGAGGCCGGTGCGCCACCAGCGGCGGCCGAGCCAGGTGTAGCCGATCGCGACCGAACGGGAGCCTGGGTTGATCTCGTAGTAGGCCGTCGCCCCCGCTACCTCGCCCGACTGGGCGTCGACCTGTACCCACGGCAGAATGGCGCGTGCGTCGCGGGCCGCCAGCTTGTCGTGGACGTGGCGTTCGCCGTCGGCCACCGTGCGCGGCGGCTCGCTGCTCAGGTAGCGGAAGACCTCGTCGTCGGCGACCGCGACGAGCCCTGGCACATGGTCAGCCGCCATGGGTTCCAGTCGTACGTGCTGGCCTGCGAGCACCGGCACGTCGTACCACACTGCATTGCCACCCGACGTTCCATGCGACGTTCCGGTCGCCATTCCAGTCGAGGTCCCGGTCGATGCCATCTTGCATCCGACTTTCGTATTAGTACAAACTGTGCTTTGTGTCCCCACGATATTCGATCCGCGGTACGACGTCGAACGCGATTGCTCGCAGCATCGAGTCGGGCGTTCGTGCGGGGGCCCTCGAGACGGGCCGAGCACTTCCGCCCGTGCGCACCCTCGCCAGCCAACTGGAGGTGAGTCCCGGCACGGTCGCGGCCGCCTACCGCACCCTCCGGCAACGCGGCATCGTCGCCACCGACGGCCGACGAGGCACCCGGGTCCGGAGTGGGCCGGCCATGGCACGGCGCTCCGAGGCCCGACTTCCGGTGCCGCCCGGCGCGGTCGACCTGTCGGCTGGCAACCCCGACCCGCGCCTGCTGCCCGCGCTCGGCCCGCACCTGCGCACCCTGGCCCCCGGCCCGGTGGTCTACGGCATGGTCGGCATCCTCCCCGAGCTTGCCGACCTGGCCCGCCGCCGGTTCGCCGCCGACGGCGTTGACGGCGACTCGGTCACCGTGACCAGCGGTTGCCTCGATGCCGTCGAACGCATCCTCACGGTGCACCTCTCCCCTGGCGACAGCGTGGCGGTGGAGGATCCCGGCTGGTCCAACCTGCTCGACCTGATCGCGGCAATGAACCTGCAGCCCGTTCCGGTCGCAGTCGACGACGACGGACCGGACCCGCAGGCGGTCGAGTCGGCGCTGCGGCACGGCGCTCGGGCGCTGCTCGTCACCTGCCGGGCGCAGAACCCCTTCGGCGCCAGCGTGGGGCTCCGCCGGGCAGGTGAGCTTCGGTCGGTACTGGCGAGGCATCCCGACACCCTTGTCATCGAGGACGACCACGCCGCCGAACTCGCCGCCGAACCGGTTCGGCCCCTCGCCGGCGCGTCGGAGCGCTGGGCGTTCGTGCGGTCGACCTCCAAGCCCTACGGCCCTGACCTGCGCTGCGCGCTGGTCGCCGGCGACGAGGAGACGATTGGTCGGGTCGAGGGACGCCAGTGGCTCGCGGCCCGTTGGGTGTCGACGGTGCTGCAGTCGCTGGTCGTCTCGCTCTGGCAGGACCCGCGAGTCGACGCGGCAGTGACCCGCGCGGGCGACAGATATGACGAACGCAGGTCGGGTCTGCTGACGGCGCTGGCCGCGCGGGGCGTGCCGGCGCACGGCCGGTCGGGCCTGCACTGTTGGATTCCCGTCGAGGACGAGACATCTGTGTGTGCGCGGCTGCTGGAGGCGGGGTGGGTGGTGGCTCCGGGCCGGATGTACCGCCTTGCGAGCCCGCCGGGCATCCGGATCTCGGCGAGCACGCTTCAGGCCGGGCGCCAGGTCGAGGCGTTCGCCGACGCGGTTGCCGGGGCTCTCGCTCCCACCCGGACCCCGCCGCTCGGGTGAGGGTGTGACGGGGCGAGGTGTGACGGGGCGAGGTGTGACGGGGCGAGGTGTGACGGGGGCGAGGTGACGTGGGCGAGGCGGTGGCCCTAGCGGCGGAGCTGGCCGCGATTGCGCAGCCGGGACAGTCGCCGGCGCTGCGACTCGTCGAGCGCCAGATAGCCGACGACCGGCGCCGCGACGATCGCCACGAGGATCAGCAGAGCAAGCCAGTTCGGGAGGATCAGCCACGCAAGCAGCGCGACCGCGGCTCCTCCGAGCACGTACTTCATGCGGTTGGACATGTCTTCATGGTCCCTCGCCGCGGGCGACAGGCACTCCGGCATCCCCCGGAGATGTCCCCGATGACGCGTGTCTTCGCGAACCCGACCCGATCACACCAGATCTGGACAAAGCAGGATCACGCCGGTCAGTCGTCGTCCACGAAGGTCAGCGGAACGCCGTCCGCGACGAGACGCCAGTCGGTCGAGGCGAAGTCGGCCGGGTCGAGCGTGCCGACCGACGCAACCCAGTCGACCAGGAGCTGGCGGACCTCGACCTGGCGGTTGTCGACGATCGGCGCGTCACTCACGTGGGGGAAGTTGCCTCCGCCGGACTGCCGGTAGTTGTTCAGAGCGAGCACGAACTCCTGGTCCGGCGCCACCTGCCGGCCCGCGTAGGTCAACCGGGTGATCCGCTGCCCGACTGGCCTGGCGAGGTCGATCTCGTACCCGAGCGGGGCATCCAGCCCGGCGACCACGTCGTAGTTGTGGTCAGCGCTGCCCTTCGGCGCCGTGGCCGTCGGGGCGTTCGTCACCGCCTCCGGCACGTGCGGGCCCGGCCCTGTCACCCGGCGGAAGTACTCCGCGGACTTCTCCAGGTAGTCCCGAAGCTGCGTCCCCGTGACGCGTACGGCCACCAGTGTGTTGTCGAAGAGGTACAGGCCCGCGATGTCGCGGACCGAGACAGCCCCTGCCGGGATCGCCGCCTGCCGACGGAAGGGTGCGGCACTGGACAACACGGGCAGGTGCTCATCGGCCGACCCGGCGAGCGCGGCCTGCGTCGACCGGGCCTGGACGTGGTTGACGAGGTTGAGCGCGGGAGTGTCCTCGTACCGAGCCGTCGCCGCGGACAAAGTTTGAGTACACCGGCCGATCGCCGCGCCGACGTAGGTCAGCACCTTGTCGTGGTCGGACTTGAGCAGCCGGACGATCTCGACGTCCTCCTCGGCGTGGCTGCTGTCCAACACGTGCGCGCGCCGGTCGCGCACCCGCCAGCCCGTCAGCGCCGACCAGGACAGGTCGAGTTCGATCATGCTGAGCCGCATCCCCCAGTAGGCCGGCTGGCTCAGCACCACCGGCTGCCCGGTCTGGGAGTTGGTGACGATCCGCTCGGCGATCTCGACATGGGAGTGCCCGACGAGGATCGCGTCGATCCCGGGCACCTGCTCCGCGACCAGGCTGGATGCGTTCTCCGGACACGGCAGCGCGTCGCCGTAGGAGGAGTACACGTCGGCACCGGAGTGGGCCGCCACGACCACGACGTCGGCCCCGGCCGCGCGGATGACGGGTACCCAGGTCGCCGCGGTCTCGACCAGGCCCGGGAAACTCATCCGACCCTCCACCTGGGCCTTGTCCCAGATCGCGATGCCGGGGTTGGTGAGCCCGAGGACGCCGACGCGCAGCGGGAGCGGGGCACCGGCCGGGCGCGCAGGGATGATCACGTACGGCGCGAACGCCGGCGTGCCGGTGACCTCGTCGATCGCATTCGCGCCGAGCAACGGGAATTCCAGCTGTGCCGCGAAAGTCGCCAGCAGCGGTATGC
Organism: uncultured Actinomycetota bacterium; assembly: GCA_963720325.1. Classification (GTDB taxonomy): domain Bacteria; phylum Actinomycetota; class Actinomycetes; order Propionibacteriales; family Actinopolymorphaceae; genus Thermasporomyces. Next base: position 1,641,346 of record CAVRFE010000007.1, read on the forward strand.
CGTAGTTGAACTCGTGGTTGCCGAGGACCGCCGCGTCGAAGCCGAGTTCGTTCATCGCCGCCGCCATCGGATGCAGCCGGCTCTTGGTGATCGGTTCGACCCGGGCGTAGTAGTAGGCCAGCTGGGTCCCCTGGATGGTGTCCCCGGCGTCCAGGAGGAGGGAGTTGGACCGGCCGCGCTCGGATCGGACTGCGCGCACCAGGCTGGCGATCTTGGCGAGGCCGACGTCGTTGTGCGCGGCGTCGTCGTACTCCGCGTCGAGGTAGTAGTCCCAGTTGAAGACGTTGCCGTGCAGGTCGGTGGTGCCCATGACCGTGAGCGTGGACCGATAACCCGTCGGTCCGGAGCGCTCGGGCACGACGTCTCCTTCACCAGTCGCACGGCCGCCCGAGCAAGCCTGGCACGACGGCGGACGACGCGACAAGGCTTGCGTTGTCAAACCTTTACCAAGCATCGCGCCGGATGCCTCCGGGCGGCCTGCTCTGGGCGGCTCGACCTGCGACGAATCCCTACGGTGACGGCATGCTCGCGGTGTGGGTTACAGCGAACCGCGTCGGAACGGCCCTGTGATCGCGACCGTGATACCGGGCGACTGGATGTTCGCGAACAGCCAGTCACCCTTCCTCGGCTCGAACGTGGACCCGCACCATTCCGAGCCGGTGTAGTCGCCGGGCGGCACCTGCTTGCCCGCTCTGTTACCCGCGCCGCCCGCCGGGATCACCACCTGGTTCTGCGCGAACGGGAAGATCTCCCCGTCGGTGGTGAGCCCGTGGAGGTACTCGAAGTCGTCCCCGTCCTCGCACAGCACGATCCCCCCGCGAGGGCTGACCGAGATGTTGTCGGGGTTGTTGAGCACCGATGCGTCCGGTGAGGCGAAGAGCACCCGCATCCGCTCGCGCTTCGGGTCGTACTCGAAGACCTGTCCCTGGCCGGTCGGTCCGCCGTCGGTCGAGACGATGTAGACCCGGTCCTTGCCCCACCAGGCCCCCTCGAGCCGGGTGAAGACGGCCGCCCCGAGAGCAGCGCCTTGCTCGGCTGGCCGCTGCTCCCCCGGCGCGTAGTCGGGGTTCGGGATGTCGACCCAGGAGGTGTGGTACCTCGTGCCGGTGCCGTCCTCGTACGTGGAGTACGACGACCCGTCGTCGGTCTCGATCACCAGCATCTGCAACGTGCCGCCGGCGGCGAGGTGCCCACGCCTCTTCGGGACGTACCTGTACAACCCGGACGGCGTGGCGTCCTCGGTGAGGTAGACGATGCCGGTGCGTGGGTCGACGGCGAGCGCCTCGTGGCTGTAGCGGCCCATCCCCCTGAGCGGCCGCGGGTCGCCCTTGGCGTTGTACGGCACCTCGAAGACGTAGCCGTGCCGGGTGCCGTCGGCGCCGACGACCGTCGTCTCCTCGCAGGTGAGCCAGCTACCCCAGGGCGTCGGACCTCCTGCGCAGTTGCGGATCGTGCCAGACAAGCTGGCGTACGACTCGAGGAACTTGCCCTTGTCGGGGTCGAACACGAGGTTGGTCGTGCCGCCGTTCGCCGCGGGGTTGTACGCCGGCTCGGTGTACGCGCCGTCGAAGTCCCCCTGTTCGTGGTTGCGGACCAGAGCCACCTTGCCGTCGCGGCGGCGGAACGCGGCCATGCCGTCATGCGCGCTCGGCGTGGGGATGCCGTCGGACATCGGGTCACCGGTCCAGCCGTAGGAGATGTACTCGAATCCCTTCGGGAGCTTGATCAGCTCCAGGCCGGTCGTGTGGTCCTTGGTCGGGTAGAGCGGGCCGTAGTCAGGGCTGTGGTGGCGCTTGGTGAAGGGCGCGGCACCCGCGGTCCGAGCGCCGAGCGCCTCCAGCGGGCCCAGGGCGACGAGCGAGGCGGCGGTCGCGATCCCGCCGCGTAGGAACTGCCGGCGACCGGCACCAGATGCGTCGTCGGACGCGCTTCCCCCCGTGTCGGTGCCTCCCGGAATGGTGTCGTGGGCCGATGGCCGCTCTGGCCTGGGCTCGGATGACGTGGATTCGGTCACGTGTACTCCCATCACGAGATCGAGCAGACACCTCGCAAATTAGGCGGGAGAACGACGCCAGAACGAAAACGCCGACCGAACGCTGTCCGAACAACGCCGGACGTACCCCACGGCGGAGTCGCTCGTGCTCGCGCCGCGTCGCCCGGGGCTCGTGATCAGAACAGGTCGAGGCCCGGCACGAGGATGTCGTCCGGGTCGTGCGTCGCCTTGAGTGCGGCGAACCCCGGATAGGTCGGCCCGTACTGGACTGCCCAGTCGGACGGCTCCATCGGTACTGCGGAGATCGGATAGAGCGTGCCGCCAACGGAGCGGGCACGCTCGTAGATACCGCGGTTGCGCGCGAGCTTCTCCGCGACGAACTCCGCGTTCGGTCCGGGTACCGCTGCCGAGGTCAGCACGTCGAACAGGTAGACCCACCCGGTCTCGGTCTCGGGTACGCGCAGGTGCGGACGGGTGAGCAGTTCCCGCCGAATGGCAAAGAGGAGCCCGAACCCGGCCAACCCAACGTCGTCGAAGCGGAGGTCCTCGAACGTCTCCGCCACGAAGTCCTCGATCTCCTGACCCGGCAGGAAACAGTCGATCCACGGTCGGGGCGTGCCGTTCCACAGCCCGGACGCCTCGAGGAAGTCGACCAGCGCGTCGACTCGCAGGATGAAGTCGGCGAACGACCTGTCCGTCTGTTGGCGGAGCAGGAGGTTGTCCGACAGCCCGCGTAGCAGCTGGGGCCTGCTCGGTGGAGGCTCACCTGGTCGGTGCGCGGCGCACACGTTGAGCAGATAGACCCACGGCGTCGCGAGCGGGAGCGCCGGGACGTTCACCACCGAACCCAGCCCCTGCGCGAGTGGACTGGTCAGCGCCTCGACCACCGGGAGCAACTCGGCGAGCGGCAGGATCAGCGGCGACGGATCGCTGAGCACCGCGAACACCGGCACCGCGATCTGCCCGTAGACGTACTCGATCTCGCCGCGGTCGAGGACGGTGTGCATGTCCCGGAGCATCTTCCGCGGATCGGTGTAGACCAGCGTCCACTGCCGCACCTTGTCGGGGGCCGGCTCGAGGTCGAGCACCACCCGCGTGATGATGCCCAGCTGGCCGAGACCCGAGAGCAGTCCCTCGAAGAGCTCTGGTTCGGCCGTCGGCGAGCACCACACGATCTGGCCTTCGCCGGTGACCACCTGCAGTTCGCGTACGTAGTCGACCTGAGCGCCCTTGCGGGCGTCGTAACCCACACCGCCAACCGAAAGGGTGCCGCCGACCGTGAGCGCGAGATATCCGGTGAGGACCGGCGGCGTGAGCCCGCGGGCGGTCGAGTCCCGGAACAGGTCCTTCCACTGCACTCCCGCATCGACGTCGGCGACATCCGCACCGATCCGGTGGATCGTGTCGAGGGCACGCATCTCGACGATCAGACCCGCCGGTGCCAGCGACTGGCCGTAGACCGTGTGCCCTTCGCCACGGGCCGCGACCCGCACGCCGTTGCGCCGGCAGTAGGCGAGCATGCGGGCGACGTCGTCGACCGATCCAGGGCGCAGCACCGCCCAGGGACGGTGGTGGATGATGTTGCCCTCGTCGGTGGAGTCGGCTGCCAGGGCAGCGTCGTCGCGTACGACTATTCCGTCGAGGTCGGGAAGCGGCTCGGTCGCGGCGGAGGCTTCCTCGCTCCCGACCCACCGCCGGGCCTCCGGATCGAAACCGACCAGCGCAGCGCTGGCAGCGATGCCCGAGAGAAACTGCCGACGGTCCATGAGCCCCTCGTTCCTGACGCTGTTGTGCTGGCAACGAACTGGTGTCCCGCGTGGTTACGTGGCGGTCGATCGGGCGGCGACGGTGTGCCCGTTCGGGCAGGTCGAGCGGCGGATACGATCCCGACCGATGCGTCACGCCGTCGTCGTGTTCCCCGCGTTCACCGCCGCCGACTCCACATGGATCGAGTCCCTCCGGCGGGTCCATGACCCGCAGCACGGGCAGATCGGCCCCCACGTCACCGTGATGTTCCCGTTCGACGCAGCGGCCGACGCCCTCGTCGCGCACGTGAGCCGGGTCGTCGCCGGACACCCGTCGTTCGAGATGACGGTCACGCACGCGGTTGCGCACCCCGATCAGCCGGCGAGCGGGAGCCAGCCGCACATCACCGTCGGCGCCGGACTGGACGCCGACGCGTGCGCCGACCTGGCGTCGGACCTGAACCGGCACGGCATCCGCGCGACTGGGCGGGTCGACAAGGTGGAGATCGTCTCCGTCGGTCCAGCCGGGATCACGTCGGCGACCGTCCGGTCCCTGCCGACCTGAGCGGCGTCGACGCCGAAGATCTTGACGACACAGGAGCCACCCGCCAACCTTCGCGCCATGACCGAGCAGGCGATCGGCATCACGCATCCCGACCGACCCTCCCGCCGGACCGTACTGCAGGCGTCCGCGGCCCTTCCCCTGTCGGCCCTTCCCCTGGCCGGACGCGGCGACGCCGGCGGGCGGAACCGACCCCGGCACGGGTCCCGGTTCGTCACGACCGACGGCACCGGCTTCGTGCTGGACGGGAGACCGTTCCCCGTCGTCGGTACGAACAACCACTACCTGGGCTGGGGTTCGCGGGCGGAGGTGGACGACGTCCTCCAGACCGCCGTGGGGATGAACTTCACCGTCGTACGCACGATCCTGCACTCGGTGATCGGGTCCCTGGACGACACGACTGTGCCGAGCATCTGGAACTGGCGGAGCACCGCCGACTCCTCCAACCTCGGCATGCACGGCACCTACCTCGCGTACTGGGATCCAGACCGTGACACCTGGGCGTTCAATGACAGCGGGGTGAACGGGCTGGGCCGCTTCGACTACGTGGTCTGGAAGGCGGAGCGCCTCGGTCTGAAGCTCGACGTGGCGCTCCTGGACTTCTGGCAGTGGGTGGGCGGTATCCAACAGGTGTGCCGTTGGTTCCTGCCCGACTACGACCCCTCTGGCGACGCCCGGCGGTACTCCTTCTTCTACACCGACCCGCGGGCGAAGGAGTTCTACCGAACCTGGGTCAGGCACGTCCTCACCCGGCGCAACGCGCTGACCGGGCGCAGGTACAAGGACGAGCCGGCGATCATGTGCTGGGACCTGATGAACGAGCCCGAGATCGACAACACGCGGTCGGACTCAGCGGGCAACCCACTGGCCGAGAGCTGGATCGCGGAGATGTCGGCGTACGTGAAGTCGATCGATGCCCGGCACCTCGTGTGCTCAGGCGGCGAGGGATTCTACGACCGGGACAGCGTGATCGACCCGGCGAGTGAGCTGGCGATCCCGTCGATCGACTTCGGCACCTGGCACACCTATCCCGACTACCACGGCCTCACCCCCGCGCAGGTGGTGGAGCTCGTCCACCGGCACGCCGAGACGGCGAACGCCGCTGACAAGCCGGTGCTGCTCCAGGAGTTCTCCTACAGCCATCTGCACGACGACCAGCCCGAGGCGTTCCAGAGCTGGGTGGACGCGATCCACGACGACTCGGACGCTGCCGGCTGGCTGTTCTGGCGGCTGGTCGGACGGGTCATGCGGCCGCCCACGACCGACTTCCCCGCCGCCGAGACCAGCCCTGTCGACGGATGGGCGGCCGACAACGGCGAGCACTTCGACATCATCGACGACGAGGACGCGGCCCACCCGACGGCCTATCGCAGCGCCTGGGTCCTGTCCGAGGCCGCGGCACGGGCCACCCGGCACGACCGGGAACGCTGACCAACGGTGGCAGCCGGTGACGTTCAGGCGGACAACTGGGCGCGGGCGACCAGGCCGGGGCCATGCCCGGGGTACCTGCGTTGCAGCATCCGGAACGGCAGCGTGCCGAACCTCGTGACCGCGCCCTGGAGACGTGACGACCACCGAGTCGCCCGGACGTTGCCTCGGCGCGTTGCCGGCCGGTGGTCGGCGGGGCGGTGTCCAGGCGCAATCTGCGTGCCGATCTGGTTGCGACCGATCTGATTGCGAGTGGCCTCGAGCGCGTAGCCCAGCGGTCCGCCGAACTGGCACACCTCGACGTTGTCCAGGCCGGTCTCGCGCAGCATCCGGCCCAGCATGGCCGGGTCGTAGCGGCGGTGGTGCCCGGCCAGCACGTCCGCGGGACCGTACCGGTGCTGGAACGCCGGGGTGCTGACAACGAGCCACCCTCCCGGTCGGAGGCGCCCCGCCCACTCGGCCACGGCCTTGTCGTCGTGCTCGAGATGCTCGATCACCTCGAACGCACAGATGAGGTCGAACGTCTCCTCCGGACGGAGCGCGGACAGGTCACCGTTGCGTACCTCGCTGTCGCCGCCTGCCGCGGCCAGCTGGTCGGCCGCGATCTGGAAGGAGTCGCGGTCGGGCTCCAGCCCCACGTACCGGTAGCGCTGTGCGAGTCGGGCGCCGAAACCGCCGTGCCCGCAACCCACCTCCAGCGCGGCGTAGCCGTCCTCGGGGAGCAGCCGGGAGACCAGATCCCAGCGCAGCCAGGCGTTCGGACTCAGCGGTGGCAGTGTCACGACGTCTCCCTCGGGTGTAGCAGAGGTCGGACCTGGTCGAGGATGGGCCGGACGATCTCCTCCGGCGCGAACCTCATGCGGGCGAGGTTGCCCGCGGATTCGCGCATCCGAACCAGCCGGCCGGAATCCAGTGCGAGCCGGCGCAACACCGACGCGAGTGCGGCCGAGTTGCAGGGCGGCACATGCGAGAACGAACGGCCGAAGACCGGTTGAGCCACCGGACCAGCGGTCACGACGGCGCAGCCCGCCGCGGCGGCGTGGTAGACCTTGGCCGGGAGTACGTCGAGATCGGTCCAGCCCGGGCCGAACTCGCCGAGACACACGTCGTGGTCGGCGACGACCTTCGGCAGGTCGCCGGGCTCGACCCGGTCGATCCAGATCACCCGGTCGTTGGCGCGGGCCGAGACCCGCGCCTCCGCGTGCTCGGGTCCGTCGCCGATCATGGTGACGTCGATGGCCTCGCCCGCGAGCTCCGCCATGGCCCGGCCGATCACGGCGGGACTTTCAGACGCGGTGAAGGCACCGAAGAAGACGACCTTCAAGGTGTCGGTGGAAACCTCGTCTGCCGGTCGCGCCACCTCGAGCCACTCGTCGGCCGCACCGATCGGGCTGACCACCGCACGGTCACGATCCGTGACCGGAAGCCGGCTGCGTTCCAGCTCGCTGGTGACGACGATCGTGTCGGCGCGGCGCAGCGCCGCCCGGTCGAGCCCGCCGAGCAGCGCCTGGTGCACACTCCCGTTGACACCGTGCCTGCGGGCGGCCGCCGACGCGAGGACCGGGTGGTCGAGGATGATCGGTACCCGCCCGAACAGTTTGCGGGCCAGCAGGATGTCGAGGTGCCCCGGATGGCCGACCAGTACCGCGTCCGGTCGGGGCATCGCCCGAGCCGCACGGGCCAACGCTCGCCAGCGAGGCGCGACCCGGCCGAGCAGAAAGGGCGTCATCCACAGGCGCTGCAGGATCTCGACCCGTCCCGCCGAGTCGACCCCGAGAGGTTCGTTGCACACGGCGAGCTCGATGCCGTGCTGCCTGAGCCCTTCGGACAGAATCTCCGTCCGGGGATCGCTGTGCACGTCATATGTTCCGAAAGCCAACACCCGCACGATGCAGCAGCGTAACAACGCGCAACTGTCGTACCGTACGCTTTCGGCTGTGTCAACGTCTCAATCCCTGAGCGCCGCAGCAGTTCGCGTGCTTTCCAGCCGCAGTGTCCGGGTGGGCTTTGTGGTGGCGACCGTCGCGCTCGGTGTGATCGCCGTCATGGGCGAGTGGCATGGCGTTCGTGACGCCATGGCCAGGCTGAGCCTGTCCGCCCTCAGCGGATCCATGCTGGTGGTCCTTTGTGCCCTGCTGGTGAGCATGGTGCTGTGGCGCCTCCTCCTTGCCGGCATGGGATCTCCGCTGCCCTACCGCGTGGCCGCTCGCATTCTTTTCGTCGGACAGCTGGGCAAGTACCTGCCCGGGGCTGTCTGGCCGGTGGTCGCACAGATGGAGCTGGGACGTGACCACGGAGTGCCCCGCCGCCGCTCGGTCACGGTCTTCGTGTTGCTCATGCTGTTCACGTTCACGACCGGACTTCTCGTCGCCGTCGGCATGCTGCCGCTGGCGGCAGACGCACTGGTTCAGCAGTTCCGCTGGGCGTTCCTGCTCGTCCCCGTCCTGCTGGTGCTGCTGCACCCGAGGGTGCTCAACCCGCTCCTCGACCTGCTGCTGCGGCTCACCCGGAGCCCGGCGTTGGACGTCCCGCTGACCTGGCAGGTGTCCTTGCGGGCGGTGGCCACTGGCGCGACACAGTGGCTGATCTACGGCTTCCACATCTGGCTGCTCGGCGTCCAGCTCGGTGCCGACCCCGTGGCGTTGCTCCCGCTGGCGATCGGCGGCTTCGCGCTCGCGTGGTGCATCGGCTACCTGGGAGTGATCACGCCGGCCGGTCTCGGCGTCCGCGAGGTCGCGCTCGTCGCCGTGCTGTCACCGCTGCTCAGCCAGGCCGACGCGATCGTGCTGGCGCTGGCCTCGCGGGTACTGATCACGCTGGCCGACCTCATCCTCGCCGGCGGTGCCGCCCTGTCGATGCGCACGGTTCGGCACCCGGTCAAGGAACCCACCGGGTAGGTGCCCTACGACTCCGTATGCCGGCCGGCCCAGGTCCAGGCGTACACCCCGTCGTCGCTGGCCTGGCCCGCCTCACCGAGTTCCAGCGGCCGGAACGTGTCGACCATGACGGCCAGCTCGTCGACCTCGAGGGTGCCGAGGGCCGCCTCGATCGCATTCGTCTGTGGGCCGTGTGCATATCCGCCGGGATGCAGCGAGATCGAGCCGAGCGCGATGCCCGAACCCTTGCGGGCGCCGTAGTCGCCGCCGCAGTAGAACATCACCTCGTCGCTGTCGACGTTGGAGTGGTAGTAGGGCACCGGGATCGCCAGCGGGTGGTAGTCGACCTTGCGGGGACAGAAGTTGCAGACGACGAAGTTGGTGCCGGCCCACACCTGGTGTACCGGCGGCGGCTGGTGCACGCGTCCGGTGATCGGCTCGAAGTCGTCGACGTTGAACGTGAACGGGTACAGGCAACCGTCCCAGCCCACGACGTCGAACGGATGGGTGGCGTAGACCATCCGGCTACCCACGACACCTGACGGTGCGTTGCCGCGATGCTTGACGAGGACCTCGACGTCGTTGCCGGTGCAGACGTACGGCTCGCTCGGACCGTGCAGGTCGCGCTCGCAGTAGGGCGCGTGCTCGAGGAACTGGCCATAACGCGAGAGGTACTTCGCAGGTGGCGCGATGTGGGAGTTCGCCTCGATGCAGTAAGCCTGCAACGGCTCGTCGCCCTGGGGGATCCAGCGGTGTGTCGTCGACCGCGGCAGCATGACGTAGTCGCCCTGGCGCGCGTCGAGCACGCCGAACACCGTCTCCACCACAGCCGCGCCGGCCTCGACGTAGACGCACTCGTCGCCGATCGCGTTGCGGTAGTAGGGCGACTCCTCCCCTGCCCAGACGTAGGAGATTCGTACGTCGGCGTTGCCGAGAACCAACCGGCGGCCGGTCACGGCGTCGTACGCCTTCCAGTCGTGGTCGTGGAACAGGCCGTGTAGCTCCAGGTGCCGCGGGGTCAGCGGGTGGTTGGGCTGGGTCGAGAGGTCGGGAAGCTCCCACACGGCCGAGTCGACGATCGCCGACGGCACCCCCGCGTGGTAGAGCAGGGAGGAGTCCGAGGAGAACCCCTCCTCCCCCATCAGTTCCTCGCGGTAGAGGGTGCCGTCGGGTTGGCGGAACTGCGTGTGCCGCTTGGGTGGAACCTCACCGACCTGGCGGTAATGCGTCATCTGGTACCCCCCTCGTCCCGGTGAGCTTGCCGTGGCGAAGCGCAGGGCTCGTCGCCGTTCCCATCCGGTCCTACCACCGACCGTACCGCCACGAACCGAGACGGCGGCGTCTCGGCCGCAGCCCTCTCTCTCAAGGTCTTGCGTACGGCCTCGATGTCGGCCGGTGAGGAGCGGGAGGCGAGCCAGTACATCACTCCGGTGGGCAGGAAGAAGAACTGGAACGCCGCCAACCCGAGCGCGTAGTTGAGGGGCGGCGGGAACGAGGACTGCAGGAGCCGGAAGCCGAGACCGACCAGTCCGTTGCCCAGGGCGCGCCCGAAGCCGTTGACCAGGTTGCCCGCACTGAACACCGTCCCGCGTACCTCGGGTGGGTTGACGTCGACGATGAGTGCGTACCAGTTGGGGGCGTTGCCCGACGTCAGCGCGAGCGCCAGCATCGCAATCAGGAAGCTGACCCCGACGGTCGGCTCGGTCACCACACTCGCCACGACCGCGAACAAGACCCCGCTCGTATCCGCGTCGGCCGGCACCTCCACCCGCAGCGGGAGGAAGAACAGCCCTACGTAGAAGGGGATTCCACCGAGTATCCCGACAGCGGCGACGAGCGCACGCCCACGCAGAGTCCGCCGCTGTAACCGGTCACCGATCAGCCCGCCGACGATCGAGAACACCCCGCCCAGTTGGAAGAGCGCCGCGAACACACTGCCGATGACGATCGCGGTGACCTCCGGATGTCCCTGCGCCTCGGCCTTCGCCTGGAAGAGCCGCGGCAGCCAGACCAGGGAGCCGAAGACAAACTGCGCCGTGAAGCCCTGCATCACCAGCCACACGTTGGTCCGGCGCGCCAGCATGCCCGGCAGGTCGGAACGCCCGATCCGGTGCTCGTACTCCGCGCCCGACTCGAAGATCGCCGCGAGGTCCGGCTCGCTCTGGCCGCGGCGTACGTCGTAGGTGAAGAAGTACGCGAAGATCGCCACCAGCCCCACGACGGCCAGCACCCAGAACGGACGCCGCCAGTCGGAGGCCCCCAGGATGCCGCCGAGGAGCGTGCCGCAGAGGGTGCCGATGCCCTGGGAGAGGCCCCAGAAGCTCATCACGACGCCACGTCGCTTCGGCGCGATCAGGTCGCTGACCACGGAGAACCCGACGCTGGCCACCGCGCCCAGCCCGACCGCCGCGAGCATCTGGGCGCCGACGAACCCGAGGTAGTCGCCCGCCATGGCCGTACCAGCGGTGCCCGCTGCCCAGACCAGCGTGCCGATCATGAGGACGGGCTTGCGGTTGGTCCGGTCGCCCGCGTAAGCCCAACCCACGGCCGCCACCGCGGCGACCAGGAAGCTCGCCGCGGTCACCAGGCCCACCGCACCCTCGCGGACACCGAGATCGCGGGCGATCGGGGTGTAGAGCGGGGGTACGAGGACGGCCGCCACGTTGTCCACCGAGGCCAGGACGATGAACACGGCCACGCTGTAGAACCGGTGGACGCGGCTCCCCCGGATGCGCGGGAGCAGGCCGGTGGTCATCCGCACATCCAACCAGCCGCCCGATCCAGGCCGATACGGTGCGGGTATGGGTGCCGAGGTCCCTGCGCTGTTTGCCCGGATAGTCGACGATGCCGCGGTGTTCCCGCCCGCCCGTACGCCGCTCCCCGAGGCCCTGTCGGCTCATCTCGACCGGGCGAGGGAGCCGTACGCCGCCCTGGTCGGGCCGTTCCTGTGCCCTGACGCCCGGCTTCCCGACCTCGCCACCGGCCTCGGCCAGCCGGGGCCTCCGTGCCCGGTCGCGGTCGTCGTCACCGGTGGGGCGGGAGCGATCGGGCCGGCCCTGACCTGGGCCGCGAGAGTCGACCGGCTCCGGCTCGCCGGCGTCGAGGTGGCCCTGCGGGACGAGCCGCCGCTGTCCCGCAACGTCGCCCGGGTCGCGCTCGCGCTCGACCACGCGGGTCTCGCCGACGAGGTCCCCGTGTCGGTGGAGATCCCGCGTACCGAAGGCTGGCCGGCGATCCTCGACGCACTGGACGCCGTCGCCGAGATGGGCTTTCGCGCGAAGCTGCGTACCGGTGGCGAGGAGGCTGCCGCGTTCCCGACCGAGGCCGAGGTGGCGAGGTTCGTGCTCGCCTGTCTCGACCGGCAGGTTCCGTTCAAGTGCACGGCCGGCCTGCACCACGCGGTGCGTTCGACCTCGGAGGAGGGTTTCGAACAGCACGGGTTCCTCAACGTCCTCGCCGCGACCCGCGTTGCCCTGGACGGTGCGGGTGAATCCGACGTGGTCCAGGTGCTCGCCGACCGCGATCTCGCCTCGGTGGCCCTTCGCGTCCGCGCCCTCGACGAGGCATCCGCGCGGTCGACGCGGCGGTGGTTCTGCTCGTTCGGGTCCTGCAGCGTGTCCGAGCCGGTTGCCGACCTGCGCCGCCTCGGATTCCTGCAGGATTGACCCGTGGCCCTGACGAGCTGGATACCGGTCCGGGACGGTTCGCCGTTCCCGGTCCAGAACCTTCCCTACGGTGTGTTCTCCACGCATGACGAGGAGCCCCGCGTGGGCGTGGCGATCGGGTCGTACGTGCTCGACCTGGCGCCGTTGGCCGCAAGCGAGGGGGCCGAATTCGCCAGCGTCTTCCACACCCCGTCGCTGAATCCGTTCCTGGAGCTCGGTCGGCGGGCCTGGCACGCGGTCCGGCACTGGCTCACCGAACGCCTGACCGACGACAGCTACCGCTCACTCGTCGAGCCCGAGCTGGTGCCCGCCGACCAGGTCCGGCTGCACCTGCCGTTCGCGGTCGCCGACTACGTCGACTTCTATGCCTCGGAGCATCACGCGTCCAACCTGGGTCGCATCCTGCGTCCCGGCGAGCCGCCACTCAGCCCGAACTGGAAACACCTCCCGGTCGGCTACCACGGTCGGGCCGGCACGGTGGCAGTGTCGGGTACGCCCGTACGCCGACCGTGCGGTCAGGTCAAGGCTGCTGGCGCCGACAGTCCTCAGTTCGGTCCCTCCGCCCGACTCGACCTCGAGGCCGAGGTGGGCTTCGTGGTCGGAACGCCGACTCAGGCCGGCGAGCGGGTGACGGTCGACCAGGTGCGCGACCACGTGTTCGGCGCCGTCCTTGTCAACGACTGGTCGGCCCGCGACGTGCAGGCCTGGGAGTATCGGCCGCTCGGTCCCTTTCTGGGCAAGTCGTTTCTCACCTCGATCTCGCCCTGGGTCGTCCCGCTGGACGCGCTCGAGCCGGCGATGATCCCGCCGCCGGGGCAGGACCCGGAGCCCCTTCCATACCTGCGCGGGTCGGACGACTTCGGGCTCGACCTCGACCTGGAAGTACGCCTCAACGGCGAGGTGGTGGGCCGCCCCCGGTACGCGAGCATGTACTGGACACCGGGCCAGATGCTCGCCCACCTCACCGTCGGGGGCGCCGCCCTGCGGACCGGTGACCTCTTCGCGTCGGGCACGGTGTCGGGACCCGGAGAGAACGAAGTCGGCTCGCTCATCGAACTCAGCTCCGGGGGTACCCGTCCGTTGCAGCTCGCCGACGGTTCCAGTCGGACGTTCCTTCTGGACGGCGACGAGGTAACCATCACGGCGACCGCGCCGGTCGGAGGCGGAGCCAGGCTCGGGTTCGGCGAGGTGACGGGCGCCATCCTGCCGGCCATGGTCTCCGCTACCGACCCGGCACGGTGACGTAGCCGGCCGCGGGACCGACAGGACCAGTCGAGATGACGCCAGTCGAGCTCAGGCCAGTCGACCTCAGGCCAGTCGTGCTCAGGACGTCTCGCCACCGACCACCGCGACCGGGTCGGAACTCTCTCCGAGTCGCCAGAACCAGGCGGAGCCTGGTGGTGTCGCTCCACTGAGATAACTGGCCAGCGACGCAGACATGGGCCCGTACGGCCCCTGCCGTACCAGGTCGACCGCGGTCGCGATCGGAAGGAAGCAGGCCTGGTGAACCAGCCGGTCCGGATCGTCGGGTGCCACTCGTCCCTCGAACTCCTCGACGCCGAAGGTCACCGCCAACAAGCTGTCTCCGTAGTCCGGGTGGTAGTGATGGCTGACGAACGCCACCGGGCCGAGCCGGTGGACAACCACGCCGGTCTCTTCCGCGACCTCTCGGATGACCGCCTCGTGGAGAAGCTCGCCGGGTTCGACCATTCCGCCTGGGATGCCCCAGTACAGCGGGCCGTCGCGACCGGGCGTCGATTGATGCACCAGGAGGATCTGGTCGTCGCGCCGCACGATCGCGCCGACCGCGAGAGCACCAACGGCGACTGACATGCGGGGATCCTAACCGGCATCGACACCCGCGGGCTGGCACGCGGATCTCGCCCGTCCTTGGCTGCCGCGCGCCGCGACGTCAGACGAGTGCGGCGGCGATGCCGGCGAAAGCCACTGCCAGGATCGTCGTCGTCACCCGTCCGGGTCGGGACATGGTGTGCCACGACGCCTCGTACCGCCGGGTCAGTGCGACGACAGCGGCCAGGACGATCGCCATCGCCGGCAGCCAGACGATCCGCGCGAGTACCCAGGTCACCGAGTCCGGAGCGGCCGTGAGTCCCGGAACGTCGCCGACCGAGGCACCCGCCATGGACACCAGCACCATCGGCACCTGATGCCAGCAGAAGATCGTCATCGCGCTGAGGTTGACCACCGCCACGCCAGCCCACAGCCCGGGCACCGCACGCAAGGCGCGGTTGACACGGCGGTGCAGCAGGATCGCCGCGCCCGACTGCACCGCTGCCAGGGCCGGCACCAGCAACGACGGTGGATGGGAGTTGGTCCGTTCGACGCCTGGGATCCCGACCATGCTCGTCGGATAGTCGAATACCAGAACCAGTACCGCGAACAGCGCCACGCCACCGCCCACCAGCAGCCAGCCAGCCTGTCTCCCGAGCCTCCCGTGGGCCCAGGAGACCCCGAGCTGGTACGCGAACAGCCAGCCTGGCAGCAGGTTGACCAGGCCGACCGCGTCCGGCATCGAGTCGGCCCACGGTCCGTAGCGCGCGATGTCGCCGGCCGCTACGACCAGCAGAAGTGGTAGTGCCGCCCATCCGCCGAGGACCCTGTCGGCGGCTACGGCGTACCTCGTCAGCAATGTCAGTACGGCGTAGATGAGAACGAACCAGAACGGCTGGAGGAGGAGCACCACCCACGTACGCAGGGTTCCCGACGGCACCCCCAGCAGCCCGAGCACGCTCAGCGCCACCGCGGACAACGCCAGGGCTCCGAGGACCGGCCGGGCGAGTCGCACCAGCCGCCGGCGTACCCACTCGGCGTACGGCTGCCCACGCTCGCGGGCGCGGGCCCAGCTTCGGGCCGAGGAGTATCCGCCGACGAGGAAGAACAGGCCGAGCATCTGCAGGACCCAGCTCACCGGTGCCAGTGCGTTCAGTTCGCTCAGTGGGCTTGAGATCTGCAGCGAACCGTCCGCCTGGACGACAAGTGCGCCGACCAGCCAGTGGCCGACGATCACTCCCAGTGTGGCCAGGGCACGCATTCCGTCGAGGGCGCGGTCCCGGTCGGCCGGGGTAGCCTGCTCGATCCGTGCCACCACCCGTCGCCAGCCTCTCGGCACAGGTGCGTGAACGGCGCCGCGCAGGTGGGGTGCCGTGACGGTGGCCATCACCGCCCCCGTTCCAGACCGTACGTGCTCGTCGTCGCGGGGGTGGTGGTCGTCAAGGGTGTCGCACCAGGCGTGGTCGTCACCAGGTCTGGCCGCCCGACCACGATGCGCGCGAGGTTGGCCAGCGATGTGCTGCCTGGCAGGTAGTAGCCGTCGTGTCCCGGGATCGTCCCGGTCGCGAACGTCCTCGCGCCGAACGCGGGCGACGTGGGGTCGGCACCATGACCGATGTCTGCGATTCGGACCGACGGCACGAACCGGATCGGGTCCCTGGACCCGGTTGCCGCCCACACGGTCGACGGTGTCCGCAGGTCCGCCGCGGTCGCCATGTCCACACCAGGGCTGCCCAGCAGCACGACGTGGTTGGCCCGCGCCCGCGATGCCGCGTGACCGACCACGACACTGCCGTAGCTGTGACCGATCAGCGTGGTCCGGACTCCGCGCGGCAGGATCTGGGTGAGTGCGGCCAGGTCCCCCGCGCCGACGAACGCGCGGTCGGATCGGGCAGCTACCAGGTCGACGTTCTCAGGCGCGTCATACCCCAGCCACACCACGACCGCGACCTGCTCGGTCGGGAACTGCCGGCGGATCTCCGCCCTCAGCTGCGCCCCGCTCCGCCTGGGTGCCATCGGCGACGTGCTTGTCCAGAAGTTTTCGAGACTGTGCCCCGAACCGGGGACGATGACGGCGACGTGGTTGGCCTTGCTGAGGTCGCCCAGAACCTCGACGACGCGACCGTCACCGCGCGGGTCGTAGGCCAGCAGGTGCCGGCCGGCGGCGACCTGCGCCGCGTAGGCAAGCGGGCGAAGCGCCGGGTGCGGATCGGACAGTCGGGGGGCATCGACGCCGCCGGCGGCTGGCCCGGCGAAAAGGACGCCGAGCACCAACGAATGCAGGATGGTCCTCACACCATGCGACGCTACGAACTCTCCGCCGCTGTTCCCATCCGGTAACGCCCGGAACGTGGGTGGGGCCGGCCCTGAGATCCAGCCCCGGAAACCAACCCCGGAACCAACCCGGAAAACCAACCCCGAAAGCCAAACCCCGAGACCGGCCCCGAGGACTAACCCTGAGAGTCGACTTCGAGGATGTTCTCGTGGAGGCGGGGAACGTCGGCAAGCAACCGCTGGGTGTATTCGTGCTGCGGATTGAAGATGACGTCGTCGGTCGGACCCTGCTCGACCAGCTCGCCTTCACACATCACCAGGACCCGGTCGCTGACGTAACAGGCCTGACCGATGTCGTGCGTGATGAACAGGATGGTCATGTCGTAGTTGCTCCGCAGGTCTCCCAACACGTTGAGGATGTTGGCCCGCATGGACGCGTCGAGCATCGACGTCGCCTCGTCGGCGACGAGGATGCGCGGCTGGAGCATCAGAGCCCGCGCGATCATCACCCGCTGCCGCTGACCTCCGGACAGCTGGTGCGGCCACTTGTCGAGCACGTCACCGGCATGCAGGCCGACGTGTTCGAGGGCCCGCGCCATCTGGGCTGTTCGGTCGAGCCCTTCCGCGCTGGCCGCGAGCGAGAGCGACCGCTGGAGCAGCCGGCGTACCGTGAAGAACTGGTTGAACGCACTGAACGGGTCCTGGAACACTGCCTGGACCTCACGCCAGTAGGCGCGGAGTGCACGTCCCTTCAGCGTGGTCACATCCCTGCCGTCCAGGTGGACGGTGCCGGACGTGGGGTCCAGGAGGCGCAGGATCAGCCGGGCGAGCGTCGACTTCCCGCTCCCGCTCTCGCCCACGATCGTGACGACCTCCTGGCGTCCGAGCGAGAAGGACACGTCCTCGACCGCACGCACCAGGTTTGTCCCGTGACCGAAGTGGCGGCTCAGTCCCCTGACGTCCAGCAGGGGCGTACCGGCGGGAGGATCTTGGTCGGTTTGGCGCGTGCGGGTTGACTCCGGAGACGACACCTCAGACCTCCACGGGCTGGCCGGGATGTTTGTCCGCCCACCAGCAGTTGGCGTACCGAAGGCCGCTGCCCACACTCGGCGGCTCCTCGGTCCTGCACTCGTCCATCACCAGCCGACAGCGGGGATGGAACCTGCACCCGGCCGGCGGATTGGCCAGGCTCGGCGGCGCGCCAGGGATGCCCTGCACCCGGGTGCGTCGCATCTGCGGCTCCGGGACCAGCACGGACGACAGGAGCGCGGCACTGTACGGATGCTGCGGCCGGTTGATGAGGTCGCTGGTGAAACCGACCTCGGCGATCTTGCCGGCGTACATGATGGCGATCCGGTCGGCGATCGTGTTGAGGACCGGTAGGTCGTGGGTGATGAAGATGACGCCGCCGATGATCTCCTGAGCAAGCATCTCGCGCAGCATCTCGATCAGGATGCGCTGCGAGGAGACGTCCAGCGCGGACGTGGGCTCGTCGGCGATCAGCAGCCGCGGGTCGAGCAGTGTCGACACCACGGTGACGACCCGTTGCTTCATCCCACCGCTGAGCTGGTGCGGGTAGTAATGGAGGACCCGCCGGGGCAGGTCCAGCTGCTCGAGACGCCGCTGCGCCAGGTCGATCGCCTCGTCCTTGCGGACACCCGGCCGGTGCGCGCGGATGACGTCGAAGGCGAAGTCCCGGATTCGGACGGTGGGGCTGAGGGAGTTCATCGCACCCTGCGGGAGCAGCGAGACCACCTCACCACGCCATGACCGCGGCGGGTTCTGGTCTGGCCCGAGGTCGAGCTGCTGGCCGTCGACCTCGAGCTCCCCGCTCTTCACGTACAGGGGCTCCCGCACCGTCAGCGACAGGACCGCGCCCAGAGTGGACTTGCCGCATCCGGATTCACCTGCCACCCCGACGACCTCGCCCCGGCGTACGTCGAGCGACAGGTCGTCGACGGCCACGACCTCGCCGTCACCGATGCTGTAGGCGGCCCGAATCGAACTCGCCCGGAGCAGGGTTCGGGTCTCAGCTGGCGCCTGGGTCATGGTCGAGCGGACCTTTCGTGGGAGGCTCCGGGCGCAGCAGCGGCGGGTTGGGTGCGACTGCCGTCCCTGCGTGACCCGTCCGTGTCGCTGGCGTCTGTGACGACGGGATCCGGGTCGAGCAACGGATCGCCAACGGTGTCGGCGACGACACCCACCTGCGCCAACGCCGCACCGGCGCTGGCCCTGGTACCCCGCCTGCGACCACCGCGAAGCCGCGGGTTGAACACCTCGTCGAGGCTCGACTGGAGCATCAGCAGCGTGAACGCGACCAGAGTCAGCAGCAGGGTCGGCGGTACGAACGCCCACCACGCACCCGTTCGCAGGGACTCGCCCACGAGCGCCCAGTGCAGCATGATGCCGAGCGACACGCCGTCACTCGTGCCCAGGCCCAGCAACGCAAGGCCTGCCTCGGCCAGGATCGCCCCGGACACCTGCAGGACGAACGCCATGCAGATGTACGACATGAGGTACGGCAGGACGTCCCAGAGGAGGATCTTGAAGGTTCCCGCGCCGGAGAGCCGGGCCACGTCGAGATGCTCCCGGGTCTTCACGCTGGCGGTCTGCGCGCGTACAGCTCGTGCCGTCCAGGGCCAACTGGTGATCGCGATCACGACCGCCATCGGGACAATCGAATGGGTGTCGAGGGCGACCAACAGCAGGATGAGCACGACGATCGCGGGGATCGCAAGTGCGACGTTCGTAATGCCCATGAGGGCCTCTTCGAACAGGCCGCTCTTGTAGCCCGCGACCAGCCCGATGACCACACCGATCAAGGTCGCCACCGCGCCGGCGACCAGGCCGATGATCAGCGACGTGCGGGTGCCGAACATCAGGTTGGTGAAGATGTCGTGGCCCAGGTCGTCGGTGCCGAGCCAGGCGGCCGCCGACGGCGGGTCGTACAGACCGCCGACCCCTTCGCCCAGCTTGCCGCCGAGGAAGATCGGCCCGATCAGGCCGAACGCGGCGACCGCGAGGAAGATGCCGGCCGAGATCCAGAACCTGGGCGTGAAGCGGGTCATTCGCATCAGCGTTCACCTGCCTGCGACGCACGGATACGGGGATCGATGAACCCGTAGGCGATCTCGACGAGGAAGTTTGCCACGAGCACAGCAACGAGAACGAGCAGCGTGATGGCCTGGATCACCGGATAGTCGTTCTGGCTGATCGCGCTGAACAGCATCGTGCCGATACCGGGGTAGGAGAACACGATCTCCGTGATCAACGCTCCGCCGACCAGAGTGCCGACAGACAGCGCGAGTCCGGTCACCTGCGGGAGCATCGCGTTGCGGAAGATGTAGCGCACGATGCGCTTGTCAGGTAGGCCGAGCCCTCGCCCGTAGTTGACGTAGTCGGAGTTCAGTTCGTAGATCGCCATCGAGCGCATGCCGACCGCCTGCCCTCCAATGAAGATGAGGACCAGCGAGAAGAACGGCAGCCAGTAATGGCGGAGGATGTCGATGAAGAACGTGAACGTCAGAACGGGAGTCGTCCCCGGCTGGTATCCCCCACCGGGCGGGAGCATGGGGAGCGCGACGGCGAACAGGTAGAGCAGCAGGATCGCGAGGCAGTAGTACGGCATGCTCTGCAGGAAGAGGGAGCTCAGGAACGCGCCTCGGTCAAACCATCCAGCCTTGTATGCCGCCAGGGCGCCGAGCGTGTTGCCGACCACCCAGCCGATCAGGATTGCCGGCACCTGCAGCCCGATGCTCCACGGGAGCGCCTCCATGACCATGTTGGAAACGCTGGCCGGATACGAACCGAACGACGTCCCCAGGTCGAAGTGGGCCAGGTTTCCCAGGTAGGTCAGGAACTGGCTCCACATCGACTCGTTGAGCCCGAACTCCTCGACATAGTGCGCGTGGATCCGCTGTAGCGACTCGGCCTGGGTGCCGGACCGACCCAGGCGGGCGATGATCGCGTCCACCGGGTTGCCCGGCACCAGCCGCGGCAGCAAAAAGTTGAGCACGAGCCCTACGAACAACGCACCGACATACCAGAGCGTTTTGCCTACGAGATATTTCCGCAGCCGCATTGCGCTCCTTTACCTACGACGGCGAGGGTCGGCCTTTCCGCGTGTGTCGATGCGTCGATCACGCCTCCGACACGCGCTTGATCTTGTACAGCCACGAGATTCCTGCGCCGGAGAACATCGGCGGCGCATAGTCGTTGTCCTCGCTCGGGAAGTTGGTCCAGTTGATCTCGTTGAACTCGTAGAACTCCAGCGGCCGGTACATCAACGGGATCATCGGGGCGTTCTTCATGAAGATCGCGTCGAGTTCGGCGTAGAGCGCCTTCAGCTCCGACTCCTCAGCGCCGGCAACCTGGTCGAGCAGGGACGGAACCTTCGCGTCCTTGAATCGCCCGTAGTTCCAGAACGCCTCCTTGCCAAGTGCCGCGACACCTCTGTTGTCGAGGACATCGCGGAACCGCTGCCACGGGGTGGCCGGACTGGTCGACGCCACACCCCAGCAGGCGAGGTCGAAGTCGCCGGCACCGACCGAGCTGGTCACGTTGGGTGCTTCGGGGAACTTCGTGCGGATCTCGATGCCGATCTGCTTGGCATTGTTGGCGACGATCCGCAACGCGTTCTGCCAGTCGCTCCAGCCGGTCGGCGTCTGCGCGGTGTAAGGACCGAGCCGGGTGCCGTCCTTGAGAACGTAGATGCCGTCGGAACCCTTGGTGGCGCCGAGATCCTGTTCGAGAATCTTGGTCGCCTGGTCGGGGTCGTATTTCCAGCCGTTGGCGTCGACATTCGCCTGGTCGTAATATTTCGCCTCCGCGCCGGTCGGCAGGATCACGCTGGAGTTGGCGGCCTGCGAGTACCGCGACATGGCCTTGTCGGCAATGTCTGCGTAGTTGATTCCGAAGGCGAGCGCTCGCCGGACCAGCGGGTTGTCCAGGCCCTTCTTGGTGGTGTTGATGACGAGCATCGGCATGCCACCGGGCACGTGGTAAGGCGGCTTCTTGTACCACGTCGACACCGCGAGCTTCTTGTCCTCCCACATCTTCCAGATCTGCGGCGTGAACTGCTGCATCACATCGACGCCGCCACGCTCGAAGCGGAGGTCGCCGTCCTGGTTGCCCTTGAAGATGGGGTGCACGATGGTCTTCGCCTTTGCCGGCCCGCCCATCAGCGCGTTACCCCAGTAGTCGTCGAACCGGTTGAGCGTCACCTGCTGCTGGTTGTATGTGCCGATCTGGTACGGCCCGGATCCCACCGGCTCGAGGTTCTCGTGCTCGCCCATGGGCTTGCCCTGCTTCTCCAGGGGCTCCCAGACGTGCTTGGGGATGATGTAGGTGCCGGCGAGGTTGTTCTTGACCATGGCCGGGTTGTACGGCTTGCGACCGAGGGTGATGCTCACAGTGGCGTCGTCGGTCGCCTCGACCGATTCGACGAAGTCCCAGAAGGAGGCGTACGAGAGTTCGGCGTGCCGCTTGGCGAGGTCGAAGGTGAAGACGACATCGTCGGCCGTGAGCGGCTTGCCGTCCTGCCACTTCATGCCGTCCTGCAAGGGCACCACGAGGGTGTTCTCGTCGGGCTCCTGGATCTCCTTGCCGAGACCGGGTTCCAGGCTTCCGTCGAGCAGGTTGTAGCGCACGAGGCTCTCGTACACCAGCTGCATGTTGCCTTGCCCGCAAGGCCATGCGGTGTTCTGGCCAAGTGGGTTGAAGTGGTTGGGCGGACCCCACTGGAAACCGGCGATGAAGAGCGTTTCGCCTTCCTTGCCGGAGCGACCCTTGGATCCCGCACCGCCAGAGCCCGAGCCGCCCTGGCCGCACGCGGTGAGCGCGCTCCCCCCGACGCCCACGGCCGCGCTGGCGAGTGCGGCGTTGATGAGGAACTGCCGGCGCGACTGCCGCGCCGTACCGAGGTCAGACATCTTTTGCGCTTCCCTTCCCGCGCGGGAGTCAGCTCACGCGCAGTCATCGGGGTGCCGGATGCCCAGCAGGTTACGGCGTACGCCTGGTGGAAACCAGAACTACCTCGCAACGAAATCCTTTCGATGCGTTCGCCGCCAAGAGACACATCTCGCGATCCGGGAGACCTGCGTACGCAGAGAATTCGGACAGTCTCCGTACGTGTTCAAGCGGTGACGTATCGGGGTCTTTCGTTCACGAGCTGAACGCCGATCGTGCCGAGCGACCCCGGGGCGAGTCGGGACAAGCCGAGGCCACGGGTCCCCGTCAGAGCACCTTGCCCGGGTTGAGGATTCCCTCCGGATCGAGCAGCCTCTTGATGCCCTCGTGGACCCGCAGCGACACCGGACCGAGCTCCGTCGCGAGCCAATCGCGCTTGAGCAGCCCGACACCGTGCTCGCCCGTCACGGTCCCGCCCATGGCCAGCCCGAGCCGCATGATCTCGTCGAACGCCGCCTGGGCCCTGCGCACCTGGTCGGGGTCGTCGGCGTCGAACACCACGTTCGGGTGCACATTGCCGTCACCGGCATGCCCGACGACCGCGATCGTGAGGCCGGTGTCCGCCGCCACCTTCTCCACTTGCTGAACGAAGTCGGCGAGCCGGCTCACTGGTACGCACACGTCGTCGATGAGACGGGTGCCCAGCCGCTCGAGGGAGTAGTGCGCTTCTCGCCGTGCGGTGAGCAGCAACTCCCCTTCGGCGGCGTCCTCGGCCTCCACGACATCGAAGCCGCCGGCGTCGCGGAAATGCGCGGCCGTGGCCGAGATGTCGGCGGCTGCCCGGTCGTGGCCGGCGTCCGACTGGGCGATGAGCATGGCGGCAGCGTGTTCGGGCAGGCCCATGTTCCGGTAGTCGTTGGCCGCTCGCAGCGACACCTGGTCCATGAACTCGAGCAGGCTCGGCGTCTGCCCGCCCGCGACCACCCGGGCCACCGCGTCACCGGCCGCGGCCACGGTGGGGAACAGACCGGCCACCGTTCTCGCCTCACCCCCGGCCGGCCGCAGCGCGAGGGTCGCCTGCGTGATCACGCCGAGGGTTCCCTCCGAGCCCACGAACAGCCGGGTGAGGTCGTAACCCGCGACCCCTTTGGCCGTCCGGCGCCCGGTGCGCAGCACCTCGCCCGTGGCGAGGACGACCTCCAGCGAACGCACGAAGTCGGCTGTGACGCCGTACTTCACACAGCACAGGCCGCCGGCGTTGGTCGCGAGGTTGCCCCCGATCGTCGAGATCTCCCAGCTCGAGGGGTCGGGAGGGTAGAACAGTCCGTGCTCGGCAACGGCGCGGGAGAGAGTCGCGTTGAGTACGCCCGGCTCGACGACGGCGACTCGGTTGGCCGCGTCGATCTCGACGATGCGGTCCATCCGTTCCAGCGACAGCACGATGCAGCCGTCGATCGCGTTGGCACCGCCGGACAGGCCGGACCGGCCACCCTGGGGAACGACCGGGACTCTATGCCGGGACGCGACCGCGAACACCTGCTGGACATGCGCGGTCTCCCTGGCGAGGACAGCCGCTGCCGGTGTCCCCGACGGGCAGAAGGTCGCCATGTCATGCCGGAACGACGTGAGCCGGTCCGGGTCGTCGACGACGGTGTCGGCCGGAAGGTTGGCGCGTAGGTCGGCAAGCAGGGCAGCGGGGGGTGCCTCGGTCATGCGTCCCACCGTACGACGGGGCCAGGTCCGCGCCCGTCGGCCGGACCGGGTACGGCCTCAGGGGACCAGGACGAGCTTGCCCATGGTGCGCCTGCCGTGGAGGTCTTCGTGCGCACGCCGCGCCTCGTGCAGCGGATATCGTCCGCCGATCCGGACGGCGAGCCTGCCCGCGCCGATCCAGCCGAACAGCTCGGTCACCCGGCCGAGCAGCTCGGTGCGGTCTCTGGTGTAGTGGACCAGCGCCGGCCTGGTGATGAACAACGAGCCCTTGGTGTGGAGCACCTGCAGGTCCAACGGAGGGACGGGTCCGCTGGTGGACCCGTAGAGCACCATCATCCCGCGGGGGCGTAACGAGTCCAGGCTCGCGTCGAACGTCGTCCGACCGACCCCGTCATAGACCACCGGCAGCCCTTCGCCGTCGGTCAGCTCACGCGCCCGGCGGGAGAAGTCGTCGTACGACGCCACCTCGTCCGCGCCGGCCTCGCGGGCCAGCTCGGCCTTCTCCGGCGTCGAGACGGTGGCGAGCACATTCCCTCCCCGCAGCTTGACCATCTGGGTGAGCAGCAGACCTACCCCGCCCGCGGCGGCATGGACGAGGGCCCAGTCCCCGGCGCCGACCGCATAGGTCGAGGTCGCGAGGAAATGAGCGGTCGACCCCTGCAGCAGGGCCGCCGCGGCCAGTTCTTCGGAGACGTCGTACGGCAGTGGGATCAACTGGTGGACCGGCACCACGGCCTGTTCGGCGTACGCACCGAGAACGCCGTTCCAGGCAACCCTGTCGCCGACGGAGTATTCCGTCACGCCCTCGCCGAGAGCGGCGACCGTGCCGGCTCCCTCGTTGCCCAGCACGAACGGTGGTTCGGTGGGAAAGAGCCCGCTGCGGTGGTAGGTGTCGAAATAGTTGATGCCGGCAGCGGCGACATCGACCAGGACCTCACCGAACCCGGGCTCTGGACTCGGCACGTCCAGGAGCTCCAGCACCTCCGGCCCGCCGTGGCGCCGGACGTGGATGGCACGCACCTCGTCACCTCCTTCGTCGACGGTTCCTGCGACCCGGAGGTCCCGGCCGCGCCAGAACCCCTCACAAGAGGGGACCCCCGCAACGGACAATTGGTTGCGAGGGTCCCTTCATACAACACATGTGGGTGCAGCCGGTTCATCCCGGTCCCACCGGCGAGGCGGCTGGCTCAGAGCTGTCCGCGGATCGCCCCCGGGCCGAAGAGCGCGGTGTGGACGTTGACGTAGAACCCCGAGGAGTTGGCCCTGATCGCCGCCAGCTCGCTCCTCGTCAGCGTCATGGTGCTGTCCTCCTCGTCGGCTACGGCCGTGATGCAGTCGGCGGAGAACCCGTCGGTCGGCGGGACGAGACCGACGGCGATCGGCCCGGCCACGTCCCGGGTCCCGGTGTGGATGTGGGCCATTGTCACCTCGTCGAGGTTGCGTTGCGTGAGCAGGTAGCAGAGCCGCTCGCCCTTCACCGTCGCGACGAAGACACCGCGACCGTCGTCGTCGCCGGGTCCGGGCCTTTCGTTCGCGCCCTTGAGCACTGTTGCCAGCACCTGGACGTGATGGCGACTACTGTCGGCCGGCACCGCGCCAACTGGCGCGGCACTGGCCGGTGTGACCGCGATGGCAAGAACAGCACCACCGGCGGCGAGTAGTGCGGACGCCCTGACGCTCCATGCGCGCATGTTTCCTCCGCAGCAGCAGAACCCGTCCGGTCGGGTTCGGTTACGAGGAAGCACGTGCCCGGGCGAAGGGCGGTTCACGCACGCCGGAGCTGGAACCGGTGGGTCCGGTGCGACCGTTCCGCCGAGCTCCGCAGCCGTTCGCCTCAGAGGTTTCCGCGGCGGTCCTGCTCGCGCTCGATGGCCTCGAACAGTGCCTTGAAGTTGCCCTTGCCGAAGCCCAGCGATCCATGGCGTTCGATCAGCTCGAAGAACACTGTCGGCCGGTCCCCGATCGGCGCGGTGAAGATCTGCAGGAGATAGCCGTCCTCGTCCCGATCGACGAGAATCCCTCGCCGCTGGAGCTCGTCGATGGATACCCGCACCTTGCCGATCCGCGCGCGCAGATCCGGGTCCTCGTAGTAGGAGTCCGGCGTCGGCAGGAACTCCACGCCGTTCGCCCGCAGGATGTCCACCGCGCCCAGGATGTCGCCCGTCGCGAGGGCGATGTGCTGGCAGCCCGGTCCCTGGTAGAACTCGAGGTATTCGTCGATCTGGCTCTTCTTCTTTGCCACGGCGGGCTCGTTGAGTGGGAACTTCACCCGATGGTTGCCGTTGGCGACGACCTTGCTCATGAGTGCGGAGTAGTCCGTGGCGATGTCGTCGCCGACGAACTCCGCCATGTTCACAAAGCCCATCACCCGGTGGTAGAACTCCACCCACTGGTCCATCCGACCGAGCTCGACGTTGCCGACGCAGTGGTCGATCGCCTGGAAGAGCCTGCGCGGGTGCCCCTGCGGTCGGGTGACCACGGTTTCCCTCGCGACGTAGCCCGGCAGGTAGGCACCGCGGTAGCGCGACCTGTCGACGAGGCTGTGTCGGGTCTCGCCGTACGTCGCGATGGCCGCCCGGCGCACAGTCCCGAACTCGTCGGTGTCGTCGTAGGGATCCTCCAGGATGGTCGCCCCCTTGGCCCGGGCGTGGGCGACGCACCGGTCCACGTCCGGCACCTCCAGCGCCAGGTCGACGACGCCGTCGCCGTGCTTGCGGTGGTGGTCGAGCAGACGGCTGTCGGGCGTGGCGCCGCCCTCGAACACGAACCGGGCCGACCCCGACTCCAGGACGTACGAACGGCGGTCACACATGCCGCTGACATGGTCGCGGAATCCGGTCTCGGGACCCGCGTAGGCCACCAGGTCCATCCCGAACGCCAACTGGTAGAAGCGCGCGGTCTGGGTCGCGTTGCCCACCCAGAACACGACGGCATCCATGGCGGTAACGGGGAACGGGTCGCGCGACTCGTCGTAGTCGACCAAGCCCACGAGCTGCTTGAGTTGGGTGATCTCGTCCAGCTCGTCGATCCGCGACTGTGCAACCTGTCGCGATGGGTCTGTCACGGTCATGGCGCCACCTCCGGTCCCCTCGCCGGCGGGCCCGTCACCGGCCTGCCCTAGGCCATGAGCCTTGTTGAGGCAGACAGGATGCGCAACCGTCTCCGCGATAGCTGACCATTTTGCCTGGTCGTACGGAAGAATCCGTGTGCATAGTGCTCAGAATGCCCAGGGATCCGCATCATCGTCCGGGAGGTACCCGTCGTGACCGCGCAGGTCGACACCCTGGACACCCGGATCGTGGAACTCTTCGCCGCCGAGCCGCGGGTCGGCGTACTGGAGGCCTCTCGCCGGCTCGGCGTCGCCCGCGGCACGATCCAGGCCCGCCTCGACCGCCTGCACCGCACCGGTGTCATCCGCGGTTGGGGTCCGGAGCTCGCACCTGAGGCGCTCGGCTATGCGGTGACCGCGTTCGCCACCCTCGAACTACGTCAAGGCGTCGGACATGCCTCGGTGGCGCGCCACCTCGCCGAGATCCCCGAGGTCCTGGAGGCCCACACGATCACGGGCGCGGCGGACATGATGGCCCGGTTGGTGGCGCGGTCGAACGCCGACCTGCAACGCGTGATCGACGCTGTGCTCGCCTTCGACGGCATCGTGCGGACGTCGACGGTGATCGCGCTCGCCACGCAGGTGCCGGCCCGCGTGCTGCCGCTGTTCGTCCGGGCGGCCGGTGGATAAGGGTCGGCCGATTGCGGCTGGCAGTGCGTCGTCAGGAACGTCGCGCCACCGCCCACGAACGGATCATGTCGATGCGGCCCTGCAACTGTCCCACCGAGGCCTGCACCGCGAGCGGCCCGCCACACACCCGCCGAAGCTCGGCGTGCACCGCGCCGTGGGGCTGTCCCGTGCGGTGATGCCAGGCCGCGACCAGTCCGTTGAGCTCACGACGCAGGACCGCGAGCCGCTCGTAGGTGGCCTGGTCCTGGACGGTGTCAGTCGTGTGGTCGGGCGCCGGTGCCCCCGGCGTGGACGCGGCCACGTTCTCCTCCGGTCGGGCGGTGCGGCGGCGACGGAGCAGTTCGGTGACCTGGTGGGGCTCGAGCAGGCCGGGTATGCCGAGGAACTCGGTCTCGTCCTCCCCCAGCTCCCCGCCGAACTCGTTGCCGTCGTAGACGAGCCGGTCGAAGGCTGCCTGCGAACCGAGCGCCTGGTAGCCGGGCTGGTCCAGCAGGTCGGCACCGGACTCGCCGCGGGCGGCCTGCTCGAGCAGCGCGTCTTCGGCGGCGAAGATGTCGTCGTCGTCTCGGACCGGACGGCCCAGCACGTGGTCGCGCACGATCTCCATCTCCGCGGCGTATTGCAGCAACACCGGCACCGTCGGCACGAACACCGACGCCGTCTCCCCACGTCGCCGCGCGCGCACGAAGCGCCCTACTGCCTGGGAGAAGAACAGCGGCGTCTGCGTGGCCGTTGCGTAGACCCCCACCGCCAGGCGTGGCACGTCGACGCCCTCGCTGACCATCCGGACCGCGACCATCCAACGGCGCTCGTCCTCCGCGAACTCGCCGATCCGCTTGCTCGCACTGGGCTCGTCGGACAGGACGAGGACCGGACGTTCGCCGGCGATCCGACCGAGGATCTTGGCGTAGGCGCGGGCCGACTCCTGGTCGGAGGCGATCACCAGGCCGCCGGCGTCGGGGACGTGCCTGCGCACCTCGGTCAGTCTGGTGTCGGCCGCGGTGAAGACGGCCTGGATCCAGTCGCCCGCAGGGTCGAGTGCCGTACGCCAGGCCTGCGCCGCCATGTCCTTGGTAAGTGGCGTGCCCAGTCTGGCGGCGATCTCGTCACCCGCGCTGGTGCGCCACCGCAGGTCGCCCGAATAGGCCAGGAACAGGACAGGACGGACAACGCCGTCGGACAGTGCCGGTCCATATCCATAGCTGAAGTCGGCCGCACTGCGCGGTACGCCGTCGGTGTCAGGCACGTACGTCACGAACGGAATCGGGTTGGCGTCACTGCGGAACGGCGTGCCGGTAAGGGACAGCCGCCGGGTCGCCGGCTCGAACGCCTCGCGGACCGCCTCGCCCCAGGTGAGGGCGTCGGCAGCATGGTGGATCTCGTCGAGCAGGACCAGCGTCTTGAACCGCTCGCAGCGCACCCGCAGGGCCAAAGTCGCCGCGGCGACACCGGCGTAGGTGACCACCACGCCGGCGAAGTCACGACTCGTGCGCCCGCTACGTCCGGAAAACGCCGGATCGAGCGCAATGCCACCTCGCGCCGCCGCGTCGGCCCACTGCCGCTTCAGATGCTCGGTCGGCGTCACGACGATGAGTCGCTCGACCACCCGGCGGGAGAGCAGGTCGGCGGCGATGGTGAGAGCGAACGTCGTCTTGCCGGCACCCGGCGTCGCGACCGTGAGGAAGTCCCGCGCCCCCGAGTCTGTGTAGCTGGCCAGAGCGTCGATCTGCCAGCGACGCAACGGCCCCCACGGACCCTCGACACGACGGGCGCCCAGCTCCCCGATCCGGGCGGATGTGGTCACACCGGTCCTTTCGCAGATTGCACGGATATTGCTGACACGAGGTACAAGCCCGGCGAGCCTAACCGGCTCCTCCGACAAAGATGCGCCCGCCCGGCAGGCCTTACCTGCTTGGAGGTTTGATATGCGCCCGGGCCTGGTAAGTCGGCAGAAGCCAGTCTTTTTTCGTCTGACCTTCGGGGTTCCTTTTTCGATGCGCTTGGCCGGACTTTCCGCGTTGCCAGGGAGTTGTCGACCAGGCGTACATCCTCAGGGAGGCTTGACCAACCTGTAACCATCCGGCAACTCTGGGTGGGGAATATCGAGCACAGACCGACCGCGGCGCAGTTCGGCTCCGGCGGGGGGATCCCAACGAGGAGTAGCAGATGGCCGACGATGCCGCATCCGTGCCCGAGCAGAAGCCGCCGCGTCCTCCAAGCGCCCTCATGGACACCGCCCGGAGGGTCCTCGGCCAGGTCGTGGCCAGAGTCCCCGGCCTCGACGGTGACGCCGCCCAACGCAACGCGTGGGAGGCGGTCTGTGCCGATCTGCAACGCCGCCAACAGTGGAACGACGTCGTCGATCTGGCGGTGAACGTCAACCGGCGAACTGCCCGGCATAGTCCGCCTGCTGGCCGACCGACTGCTGGCCGACCGACTGCTGGCCGACCGACTGCTGGCCGACCGGCTGCTGGCCGACCGACGCGCTCGCAGTCGAAGTCGCAGTCCCAGTCCTGAGGTACGTCGAAGAAACTGGA
Organism: uncultured Actinomycetota bacterium; assembly: GCA_963720325.1. Classification (GTDB taxonomy): domain Bacteria; phylum Actinomycetota; class Actinomycetes; order Propionibacteriales; family Actinopolymorphaceae; genus Thermasporomyces. The sequence goes on from CAVRFE010000007.1 coordinate 1,671,576, forward strand.
CGAAACATTGCAGACAGCCACCAACTGGCTTCAGAACGTCGACTGGCTTTGACCATCTGGCAACGCGCTGGCAACACGCGGCCCGCAGCATTGGCACTCAGGAGGGCCAGTCACCACGGAGGAGCCAGCATGACCAACCCCGCCGCATCGGCCTATGCGCCAGAGCTCGAAACTTCGTCGCACCGTGCCGTCACCGCAGCCCGGCGCGTGGTCGTGGGACTGGCCGCGCGTCTTCCTGGATTCGACATCCACGCAGCCCGACGCAACGCCTGGGAGGCGGTGTGCGCTGACCGCGAGCGGCGGCGCCAGTGGGAGGAAACGGTGTGAGGCGGGCCTGACGCCTGCGGATCAGGAGTCGCCCTCGCCGTCGCCGCCCCCGCGCGGGATCCCTTCCCAGATCTCTTTGCATTCAGGACAGACCGGGTATTTCTCCGGATCCCGGCTGGGCACCCACACCTTGCCACACAGGGCGATCACGGGCGTGCCGGTGACCATGGCCTCGACGAGCTTGTCCTTGGGTACGTAGTGGGAGAAGCGTTCGTGATCGCCGTCGTCGCCGTGCGACGGGACCGTGCGCTGCTCTTCGACCGTCTTCGCACCGGGGCTCAGCTGCGTACTCACGCCGGCCAGTGTAGGGGCGAGCCGGAGACCACGCCCAACGGCTTCGTGCCTGGAGCCAGGCGACACGCTCAGTTCATCGACGGGTCCTCGGGGAACGTCGCGACCATGGCGAGCTCGCCGCGTTGCCGGCGAAGTACCTGCCGCCAGAGACCGGCCGGGTCACCTGCGAAAGGGTCGGTCGGCTCGGCGTCGACGACGTACCAACCGCCGTCCTTGATCTCGAGCTCGAGTTGTCCTGGCGACCAACCGGAGTAGCCGGCGAATACGCGTACGGAGCGCACACCGCCGGCGACCAGCTCCGGCGGTGTGTCCAGGTCGAGGAGCCCGATCCGTCCGTACAGACGGCGCCAGCCGAGCGGTTCGCTGCCGGCCTCCGCGGGCAGTTCGGCAAGGCCGAGCGCCGAGTCGGTCGCCACCGGACCCCCCTGGAACAAAACGCCGGGCTGGCACACGAGGTCGTTCCACGGGGCGAGCACGGACGTCACCGCCAGTTCGGTCGGCCGGTTGACGACGACCCCGAGCGCGCCGTCGCCGTCGTGGTCGAGGATCAAGACAACGCTGCGGGCGAAGTTCGGATCACGCAGACCCGGCGCGGCTACGAGCAGCTGTCCGGTGAGCGAGTCCACGGTCAACCCGCAACCGACCCGGACGGGGCGACCGGACCGGAGGTGGCCGCTCCGGATGCCGCCACCGCGGAGCGGACGGCTGCCGCGACCGCGCCGTGGACGTCGGGGTGGAAGACGCTCGGGATCACGTAGTTGGCGTTGAGCTCGTCGTCGGACACCACGCCGGCGATGGCGCGTGCAGCGGCGAGCAGCATGCTCTCGTCGACCCGGTGGCTGTGGGTGTCGAGGAGCCCACGGAACACACCGGGGAACGCCAGCACGTTGTTGATCTGGTTGGGGTAGTCACTGCGACCGGTCGCGACGACGGCTGCGTGCTCGCGAGCCTGCATCGGGTCGACCTCCGGGTCGGGGTTGGCGAGCGCGAACACGATCGCACCGTCGTTCATGGCGGCGATGTCGATCCCGGTAAGGAGGTTGGGAGCCGACACCCCGATGAACACGTCGGCACCCTTGACGCTGCCCGACAGGTCTCCGGTGTACTGCGCACGGTTGGTGCTCTCTGCGATCCAGCGCAACTCGGGCGACAGCCCGTCACGTCCGGTGTGGATGACGCCCTGCACGTCGGCTACGACGATGTCCTTCGCACCGGCCGCGAGCAGCAGGCGCAGGATCGCGCTGCCGGCGGCGCCCGCACCGGACATGACGATGCGGGTGTGGGCTAGCTCCTTGCCGACGATGCGCAGAGCGTTGGTGAGCGCGGCGAGGACGACGATCGCGGTGCCGTGCTGGTCGTCGTGGAACACCGGGATGTCGAGGAGGTCCCGCAGTCGGCGTTCGACGTCGAAGCAGCGCGGTGCCGAGATGTCCTCCAGGTTGATACCGGCGAACCCGGGCGCGATCGCCCGGACGACCTCGACGATGGTGTCGACGTCCTGGGTGTCGAGGCAGATCGGCCATGCATCGATGCCGGCGAATCGCTTGAACAGCGCCGCCTTCCCCTCCATCACCGGCAGGGCCGCGTAGGGCCCGATGTTGCCGAGGCCGAGCACCGCCGAGCCGTCACTGACCACCGCGATGCTGTTGCGCTTGATGGTGAGCCGGCGGGCGTCGTCGGGGTTGGCCGCGATCGCCTGCGAGACCCGCGCGACGCCCGGCGTGTAGATCATGGACAGGTCGTCGCGGTTGCGGATCGGGTGCTTGGCCTGCATCTCGATCTTGCCGCCGAGGTGCATGAGGAACGTACGGTCGGAGACCTTGTGGATCGTCACACCGGCGACATGGCGGAGCACGTCGACGAGCCGGTCGGCATGTGAGGTGTCGGTCGCCGCGCAGGTCACGTCGATGCGAAGCCGCTCGTGGCCGGAGGCGGTGACGTCGAGCGCCGTGATGGAGCCCCCGGCGAGCTCCACCGCCGCCGTCAGCTCACTCACGGCCCGGCCACCGGCGGGCACTTCCAGTCGAACGGTGATGGAGTACGAGATGCTCGGGACCGACGCCACTGTCGACCTCTTTCACACGGCCGGGACTCAAGCTGTGCCTCTGATCGTCTCACTGTGAGGCCTTCGAGGCACGCATGGGTCTTGCTGATCATGGGGCCGCCCGCACGGGGCGGCGGCCCCATGATCACACCGTCGTAGAGCCGGTGGCGCTCAGGCGTCCCGTTTGTGGAACAACGCGAGCGCGGGAAGGATCACGAGCGCCACCCAGCCGGTGAACGTCAGGCCACTGACCAACCGGGACGGCTGCTCACCGAACGGGTTCTCCCCACCACCGGCGAACTCCGGGGTCGCGACCGACTGGGACATCGCGTTCCCGGCCGTGAACGGGAGGTAGTTGACGTACTCGCGGACGGACTCGAGAGCGGGGAGCAGGGTAAGCGCGCCGATCAGCGGCTCCACCACGAGTGGGAAGACGAGCAGGATCACCAAGGTGGCCGGCATGTTGCGCAACAGCGACGCCAGCCCGAGGCCGAGCAGCCCCCACAGGCCCACAAAACAGAGGTAGCCCAGCAGGGCCCGACCTGCCGCCCCATCGACCAGCGCCAGCGACTGCCCGGACAGCACCCGGGCGACGACCCAGTTCAGGCCGACGCTCGCCGCGCCGACCACGAGGGACCAGATCGCGATCACCAGGCACTTGGCGAACGCCACATCGCCTCGCCTGGGCACGGCGGCCAACGTGGCGAGGATCGTGCCGTGGCGGTACTCGTGTCCGAATGCGAAGGCCCCGAGGATCCCCATGAACACGGCGGTGAACGGCAGCGGACTGAACGCGCTTCCGCCGGTCAGGATGATCCCGCCCTCCCCCACGCCGATCGGGTCGTCCCGCATGATCCAGGCGATGATTCCGGCGACCGCTGCCGACAGCAGCAGGGCGAGAACGGTGAGCCAGTACGTGGAGCGGAGCGTCCGGATGCGGGTCCACTCGAACCGAAGTGCCTCGGTCATCGACTGCCTTCCTCTCCTGCCGCCGTGGGTACGGTCGCGCCGGGAGCCTGCCCGCCGGACACCGGTGAGCCGACCGGCTCCGGACCGGGCATCGCGGCCGGGCCTCCGGTTGGTCCTCCGGGTGGCCCTTCGGGTGCACCGCCGAGTAGCGCGACGTATTCCTGCGCGCTGCCGGTGGCCTCGAGGAACGCCTCCTCCAACGTCGCCGTGCGGGTGCTGAGCTCGTGCAGGACAACTCCGGCGGAGAACGCCAGCTCCCCCACCTTGGCCTGGTCCGCTCCAGTGACCACGTACCCGCCGTCGGGCTGGGGCGCGACCTCGGCGTTCACGGTGGCCAGCGCGTCGAGCAGCTGCTCGGGCTGCGGAGTGCGGACGAGGACGGACGTGCTCGACACCGAGCGGACGAACTCGTCGACGCTGCCCGAGGCGATCAACTTGCCGAGCCCGATGACGACGAGCCGGTCGGCCATCAACGCCATCTCCGCGAGCAGGTGGCTGGAGACGAAGACGGTCTTGCCTTCTGCGGCGTACGACTTGAGGAATCCGCGCAGCCAGGTGATCCCCTGCGGGTCGAGACCGTTGGCGGGCTCGTCGAGGATCAGCGTGTGCGGGTCACCGAGCAGGGCGCAGGCCAGCCCCAACCGCTGGCCCATACCGAGCGAGAACGTCTTGGGCCGCCGGCGGGCGACATCACTCAGACCGAGGTACGCGAGCACCTCGTCCACTCGCTGCCGAGGTATCCCGCCCGCCGCGGCGAGCATCGCGAGGTGGTTGCGTGCGGTCCGGGTCGGGTGGAACGCCTTCGCCTCCAACACCGCACCGACGTGACGCATGGGGTGGTGGAGCTCGCGGTAGTGCTTGCCGTCGAACGTGGTCTCGCCCGGCCCGTGGTCGAGCCCGAGCATCAGCCGCATGGTCGTCGACTTGCCGGCTCCGTTCGGCCCGAGGAACCCGGTGACCACGCCGGGCTCGACGGTGAACGACAGCTGGTCGACGGCGAGCTTGGAGCCGTATCGCTTGGTGAGGCCGGTCGCCTCGATCCGTGCCACGAAGACCTCCAGACGGTCGGACTGCGGACGGTCGCACTTCGAAACGCCCGGCGGGCTCTGGGTCCGCCGGGTCGAGCCAACCGTAGCCGCGTGAAATGCCCGGATCGTGGACCGGCAGGGGGAGTTTCGCAGGCCAGTCGTACGCCGGAAGGACGAGAGGCCGTCATCTTGCTGGCGCCGGCGGGCCTGGGTTGTCTACTCTTGCGAAGTGGTCGTACCCAGTCAGCGATTTCTCCGCCCCGGCCGGCATCGTGGTGCCGTCGGGGTGAGCAGTCGGGTGCGCCCACTGGTGTGACAGCGGCTTGACCGGCCGTGCGCGGCCGGCGAGGGATCGTTCGCCGATCCAGCCAGCTTCACCTGTTCGGGTGAACTGCCCGAATCTCCTCCCGCACAAAGTCTCCGCGGCCGGCCGGGGTGTGTATCCCCCGTTTGCCGTCCGTCACTGCCTCTGTCGGGAGAACCCATGTCTGATGCACGACCCGTCTCGTCTACCGCCCAGCTCGGGGTGGAGTCCCGCGTCCCCGGGGCGGAGTCCCGCGTCCCCGGGGCGGAGTCCAGCGTTCCCGGGGCGGAGTCCAGCGTTCCCGGGGCGCTGTCGGCGTCCGAACTCGACCAGTGCCTGAGCGTCCGCGACCTCGCCGACCCGGCTCAGGGTCCGCACGCGATGCAAGCTGTCCTTGACACCCTCGTGGGTGCACTCGCCAACCGCTGGAACTGCGTCGTGCGAGTCGTACGCGACCATCCGGTGGTCAGCCTGGACGACAACTACGAACACCTCGGTTTCCCCGCCGACGCGGTGACGCGCGAGGAGCGATACACGCGGTACGCGGACGCGGAACATGTGCTGCGAAGCCACTCCTCCGCGATGATCCCGGGGGCGTTGCGGAAGCTGGCGGCCGAGAGCGCACCGCCAGCCGACCTGCTGCTGGCCTGTCCCGGTGTCTGCTACCGGCGGGACAGCGTCGACTGGCAGCACACCGGGACGCCGCAACAACTCGACCTGTGGCGGATCTGCCACGACCGACCCTGCGGAGAGGACGATCTGGTCGAGATGATCGACCTGGTGGTCGCTGCGGCCCTTCCTGGCAGCAGGTGGCGGGCGGTGCCGAAGGTTCATCCGTACACACTCGCCGGTCGGCAGGTCGACGTCTGGTGGGAAGGTCAGTGGATCGAGATCGGGGAGTGCGGCCTGGCCGGACCGTCGGTGCTCGCCGGTGCGGGACTTGCCGGGCCGCCGTGGTCGGGTCTCGCGATGGGTCTCGGTCTCGACCGGTTGCTGATGCTGCGTAAGGGAATCCCCGACATCCGGCTGCTGAGGTCGGCCGACCCGCGGGTCGCAGCGCAGATGCTGGACCTCGAGCCGTACCGACCGGTGTCGCACATGCCGCCGGTCCGCAGGGACCTGTCCCTGGTGGTCGGGGACGATACGGAGGCAAGCGCGGAGATCCTGGGTGACCGGGTACGAGGCGCGCTCGGACCGGATGCCGACGCGGCTGAGACCGTAGACGTCCTTGCGGAGACGGGCTACGACGCCCTGCCGAACGCTGCTCGGGTCCGGCTCGGCATCCGGCCCGGCCAGCGCAACCTGCTGGTCCGACTGGTGCTTCGCCCCCTGGACCGGACGCTGACGGACGCCGATGCGAACGAGTTGCGCGACAGGGTGTACGCGGCCCTGCACGAAGGCTCGGTGACCGAGTGGGCAGGCAGGAGGAGCCAAGTGGGTGGTAGCCCGTGACGGGCTTCGGACCGCGAGTTGTCAGGGGCCACTTGTCAGGGGCAGGCCACCCACGCTTGTTGGAGGTCGGGCGGCTTCTACGCAGCGCAACCTCCAACAACTCCCCCACCTCCGACAACTCTGGCAGTTGGCGGAGTGGCCATGATCATGCGTCGCGAAACCGGCTCCCCAGCGCCGAAGAAGCCGGTTTCTTGACGCATGATCATGAACCTGTCTGCTGACGCCGGCCGCCCGCCTCGACCTGGGCATCAAGCAGGGCCGAGCACAAGGCTCGGCCCCGGAACACTCGCCAGGCCAGGTGCCCTGGCCCCGAACTACTCGGCGCTGGTGGCACCAGTGATGACCAGCACTTCGTAGTCCGCACCCTCGCACGAGTCAGGTGAGGCGTTCGAGATGCTCACCACGTTCTCGAAAACGAAGTTCTCCACCTCTCCAGCATCGAACCTCTCGTCCACGAAGGCGTGGCTCGAGGTGTACTCGTCGTCGATCTGGAGGTGCTGCGCGCACCCGGCGACGTTCGACGTGACCGTGGCCGGCTCGTGCAGGTTGGCGACCCCACGAACCGCGATCGGGTTCGGGTTCTTCAACCGGAACCTAAGGTCTGCCTTCTGCGTCGGCAGCAATCCGTCGGTGTTCACCGACACGTTGCTCACGTCCAGCCTTTCGAGGTTTCCCCCGGGGACGCCAATGGAGAAGTTGCCGTTGACGACCCACGCCGCCGTGGCGACCGAGCCGGCGAGCAGCGCAGCGGCCATCCCGCCGATGGCAAATCCCTTGGCGACGTTACGTGCGATCTTCATCTGTCGATCCCTCGTACCTTTCTGTCCTCTCGGACACCGCCTTCACCCCCTGGCAAATGGCAGCGCGGAACTGGCGGGAATCGAACCCGCCGACTACGAACCAACCGTTCCCCCGGCCGAAGGCTCCTCCCCGAGCCCGGCCCGACCGATCACCGGTCGATCAAGCGATCCAGACTGTAGAACATTCAACCGACCTGCGGGGTTGCATACACGCAACGTGTCCTACATCACGTCGCCGCGACGGCTCGGGAAAGTGAACCAGGCAACAGCTATCGGCCAGCATGCCCATATTGCGCCTACGCAACGTGGGAGCGATGCGTCAAGCAACTGCCGGTCGCCGACGGGTGTCGCCTCTCCCGCGCCGGCCCCCAGCGCGCCGGCTCTCAGCGCCGGCATCGGCGCCGCCCCCGCGACGGCCGGCGTCGTGGGCGCAGGCGCGGTGGACGTCGTCGTCTGTTCGTCAGCCGTCGCAGTTGGCCGGACCGTGGGCGTGGACGGCGACCTCCGGGGACACCTGGTCCGCCGGTCCGCCGGCGGCGCCGCGCACCAACCCGGCCGTGCACACGATCAGGACGACGAACGCGAGCGGGATCGCGAGCGCCCAGGTGAGCCCGACCTGCTGGGCGACGGCACCGATCAGTACCGGTCCCACGACGGCGCCGACGTAGCCGGCCGACACGACCGGACCAAGGATCGAAGCCCGCTTCGACGTGCGGGTGTTGCCGGCCGCGCTGAACACCACCGGTACCGCCGGTCCGAGCCCGAAGCCCGCGAACGCGAACCCCACCAGAGCGATAGCGGGTGAAGGCGCCAGCAGGAACACCGCGTACCCGACCGCGCTGACAGCCGCACCGACCCTTGCCACGGCTACCGGCCCGAAGCGCGCGCCGACCCGGTCGGCAAGTAGACGGGACACAGCCATCGCGCCGGAGAACACCGACAACCCGAGCGCGGCCAACCCGACCGTCGCGCCACGGTTCTCGTTCAGGAAGACCGCGCTCCAGTCGGCGACCGCACCTTCGGCGAGGAACGAGCCGAATCCCATGCCCGCCATCATGATCACCACGAGCAGGCTTGCCGGCGGACGCGCGAGATGCGGAGCGTCCACATGGTGGCCGGTCACCGCGGACTCGCGGTCCGATGGGAGCAGGCCGGCCAGGAACGGCGCGCTCAGCACGGCGCACACGACCGCCGCGACGATGAAGTGCACTCGTACGTCCACGCCGGCACGGGCAGCCGCCGCCGCGACCGCGGACGCCCCCATGCAGCCGACACTCCACAGGCCGTGGAAGCCGGACATGATCGGTCGGGCGTAGAGGCGTTCGACGGCCACGGCATGCGCGTTCATCGCCACGTCGAGCATGCCGCCGAGCAGCCCGAGAAGCGCGAGCGCAGCAGTCAGCGTGAGCAGGTCCGTGGCGAACGCCGGGCCGATCAGGGCGACGGCCTGCACCGGGACGAGGATGCGCATGGCCAGCCCGGTACGTCCGCGCCGTTCCATCCGTCCGGTGAGTCTCGTACCGATGAGCAGGCCGACCGCGAGACCGCCGAGGGCGATGCCGAGGTCCTCGTGGTCGAGACCGAGGCCTTGTTTGATCGCCGGGATGCGAGGTGCCCAGGTGGAGAAGATGGCCGCGTGTACGAGGAACGTCACCGCCACGGCAAGGCGGGCCCTTCTCACGTCGCAGGGCGGGCGGGCCAGGCCGGTTACGCGCGTCACCCAGCGACCCTAGCCGCTGGCCGTTGACCGCTGGCCGAGCGTCCCTAGCCGAGGACGCGAAGGTTCCAGGGATACCGCCATGCGTTCCCGGCCGCGGCCGACAGCCCGCCTACACCCGCGAGAAGCAACCACGCCATGGCCAGCGGGCCGAAGAGGAGGCCGGCGAGCCCGAACGTCACCGCGGTCACCAGGCCGAGGCCAATGATGGCGGCCAGGAACGCGAGGTGGAAGTTGGCCGCCTCGAAGGCCTGGGCCCGTACGAACCGCGAGCGCTTCCCCTTGGTCATCGCGATCAGCGCGGGTCCCACGAAGAGGGTCACGATGCCCGACCAGTGGGCGATCAGCGCCCAGGTGCGCTCGTCCGGTGTCGGCGCGGGACCGGGGACCGCTACGCCGAAGGCCGGCCCCCGGCCGACCGCGCGGCTGGCCGGTGCGGGCGCGGTCCGACCGGCGAGGGATAGTCCGCGCAGCGCGTACGAGAGGTCGGCGCGATCCTTCGCGTCGAGCGCACCACCGATCCTGCGGTCGAGCTCGGCATGGTCGATCCGGCCGTCGGCGAAGGCGGCCTGCAGCATCTCAACCGCCTGCTCGCGCTCGGTGTCAGACACCCGCAGCGCGCCGGCCGGTGGGACGGATGCCGGATCCGCTGGTCGTGAAGTCATGAGTCGATGGTGACCCGACCGGGAGCGCCCGAGTATCGGGAATGCCCCTGAGACCACCCCGGCCCGCCCCCCGGGCGGCCAGCATGATCCGGGTGGCCAGCATGATCCGGGTGGCCAGCATGATCCGGGTGGCCAGCAGGATCCGGGTGGCCATGATCCGCTGGCCAACAGCCCCGGCCGGGTTCAGCTCCGCGTCGCCGGCCGCTCGGCTGCCCGTACCCGCGTCAGCGGCAAGGTCGCCTTCACAACGAACCCGTCACCGCGAGGGCCGGCCTCCAGCTCGCCGCCGACCAGGGCGACCCGCTCGCGAAGGTCTGCCAACCCGTCCGCGCCGCCGGCGTCAGCGGTTTCGCGCTGTACGTCCGCAGCCGTCCCGCCCGGCGGCGCATCGTTGCTGACAGACACGACAAGATGCGCGTCACCGTCCCCAGGCACGGCGAGCATGAGGGCCACGGTCGTGGCCGCGCCGACACTATGCCGCGCAGCGTTGGCGAGCGCCTCCTCCACGATGCGGTAAGCGGTGAGGCCGACCAGGGGCGGGACCTCGCTCGGCAACTTCGCACTCAGCAGGCGTACCGGAGTTCCCGCTGTCCGGGCCCTCTCGACCAATGCGGGGACGTCGGCCAGACCTGGTCGGGAACCCTGCGCCTGAGCGTCGTCCCCGTCCCGCAGCACATCGAGCAGACGACCCATCTCGATGAGGGACTCCCGGGCCGCGGCACCGAACGCCTCGAACTCCTGCTTGAGCGGCGGCGTCAGCACACCGATCCGGAACTCGGCCGTCGACGCCTGCACTGCGATCCTCGAGACGTGTCCGGCCGCGACGTCGTACATCTCGCTGACGATGTGAACCCGGCGCTCCAGCCGTAGTCGACGACCGCGTTCCCGGGCCAGGAGGCGGGCCTGCTCTTTGAGCCGTGCACGGCCGCGAGCCCTCGCCCACAACGCCGCACCCACGACAACGACCAGTGCGACCGCGAGTGCGACCGGGATGGCCAGGGCGACGAGGTTCCCGGGCAGCGCAGGACCGGCGGTGTCGATGACTTCCGCGCTCTCTACGCCCGGCCGCCGCGTGCTCACCGGCAACGGCAACGACAACGACAACGACGACGCGACAGCGAGCGAAGGCGCAGACAGAAGCAGTCGGCCGGCGGTCGACCGACCGCCATCATCTGTTCGTACGCGCCGCCACCACGTCATCGCCGCCAGCCTAGGGGGTGTCTGGTGCATGTCGTGCGGGCTTGCACAGCCCCGTACGGTGGGCTCGTCGGACTGCGGAGGGAGCAGGCGTGCGGGTAGTCGTCGTCGGTGGGTCAGGTCACGTCGGGACGCTGGTCCTCCCCTATCTCGCCGAGCGCCACGAGCTCACGGTTTTCGACCTGCGACCTCCCGCGGACCCGGCGCACGCGACGTACGTCCACGGCGATCTGCGCGACGTCGCATCCGTACGCAAGGCCGTCGACGGCGCCGATACCCTGCTCTTCATGGCCATGGGCCCGACGAAGGGCTGGGGCACTCCGGACAACGCCCGGGTGCATCTCGAGGTCGCCGTGGCTGGACTTCACGTCGCCCTACAGTCCGCGCACGATGCCGGTGTCACCCATGCGGTCTACACGAGCAGTATGTCGGTGTACGCCACGCCCAAGGGACGCCACCAGTTTCCCGACGAGTCGGTGCCCCCGGACTCGACCAACTTCTACGGACTGGCGAAGCGACTCGGAGAGGACGTCTGCCGCAACGCCGTCCTCACCTGGGACATGAGTGTCGTCGCCCTGCGGCTCTGCCATCCGACGGCGGATGCGGACTTTCCGCGCAGCGACGGCCCGACGCTCAGCCGGACCATTGCCACCTCCGCGCGGGACACCGCGCACGCCCTGCTTGCCGCGCTGGACTTCCGCGGCCATGGGTTCGAGGCCTTCTGCATCAGCGGCGACGCGGCCGAGCAACGCGTCTCGCTCACCAAGACCCGCACGGTCCTCGGCTGGGAGCCGCGCGATCCCAGCGGCGGGTGATGCGCGAGCGGCAAGCGGAAGAGTGCGGCGCCACTCAGGGCCCGAGGTCCTCCACCAGACCGGGACAGGCGACGGTGACCTCGGAGGCACCGCTTGCCGTGGCCACACTCCCCGCAGCCTCCCGATCGGTGCCCGGCCACAGGTGGGTCAGGACCAGGCGACCGACGCCGGCCCGCGCCGCCTGGTCGCCGGCTTGGCTCGCACTGGTGAGGTACGCGGCTGAGTCGTCAGGGACCCGTTCGACATAGGTCGCCTCGGCCAGCATCAGGTCGGCATAGCGGGCCAACTCGACGACCGAATCGCTCGGTCCGCAGTCGCCGGTGTACATCACCGACCTGCCGGCCGCGCTCACCCGTACGCCCGCATTGGGCACCCAGTGCGGGAGCAGGCGGGTGTCGACCTCGAACGGGCCGACGTCGAACCGGCTGCCCGCGTCGAAGTCCTGCAGCGTGTAAGCGTCCGCGAGCATCCCCGGCCGGTCCAGCGCGAGCACCGCGTCCAGCGCGCCCGGCAGGGTGTACACCGGCAGCGCCGGCGCCGGATCGTCGCGCAACGCACGGGCCCGCAGCAGCGGGTTGAGGTCGGCGCAGTGGTCGGGGTGGCCGTGCGTGACAAGGACAGCGTCGACCTGGTCCGCCGGCAGCTCCTGGAGGAGCCGCGGCAGTGTCGCGTAGCCCGGATCGAGCAGCAGCCGAAAGCCGTCGTGGTCCAGCAGGTAGCCGCTGCATGCCTCCCCTGCCGCCGGGAACCCTCCGCATCCACCGAGAACCGTGAGCCTCATCGCGCCACCCTAGACAGCAGGCGTCACCGGATCGCGACCGCGATCACCTGGCTCACCTGGGCGGCGTTGAAGTTGTCGTCGGATACGAAGACCAGCGTGCGTTCACCGGTCGGCAGCCGCGGCCCGAAGCTCATCCCCTCCACGTTGTCCACGTGGTCGAGCCCCAGCGTCGCGAAGTCGACGACGAGCCGCTTGCGCACCGGTCGGTAGTCGCCGTCGGCCAGAGCGTCGTCGAACCTCACGTTCGTGGCGCCGCGGACGTCGATCTCGTACAGCCGGATGCTGTTGCCCACCCCGGACACGAACGAACGCTCGAGGACGAGGTAGCGGTGCCGGTCGAGGGCGAGGATCTCGACGACGCCGTTGTCGGCACCGGATCCCGGCGGCTGCGGCGCCGCGGGGATCGGGTCGAGCTCGTACGACACCTGCCGCACTGCACGCCCGGACCACCTGCCGTACCACGTCAGCCGGCTGACGGCACCGTGCGCTTGCGTGGGCAGCGGGCCGTCTTCATATCGCGGTCCCTCCAGCGAGGTAACGAGCTGGCGGCCGTCGGCGGTCATGGTGAGCCCCTCGAACACCGCGTTGCGGCGTGGGCCCTGCTCGGCGGCGCTCATCGTGAACATCGCCGGCTGGTGGAGCTGGCGAAGGTACCGGCCGTGTGTCGTCATCTGGCGAACCCACGGATCGACCAGGGCCGGCGCGGACCCGTCGCCGGGTACCTCGCGCTTGCCCTCACTCGACCAGTACAACGTGCCGGTCCTGGGATCGACGCGGATCGACTCGGGGTCGGCCACCTCGTCGTCAGCTGTGGAGAGTGGTGGGAACGTCGTTCCGTCCGTCCGCAGGATCGCGGTCGCGCCGGTGAAGCGAACTCCGTCAAGGCCGCGGGCGTCGAGGTCGATCCGTGCGGTGAAGAATCGCGCCGGCCCTTCCTCGGAGTCGTCGGAGACGATGTACCACGTGCCGGTGCGCCGGTCGTAGTCGAGTCCGGAAAGTTCGCCGATGTCGAGCCCGTCGACGCTCAGTCCCTTGGCGATCTCTTCCTCGCCGAGCAGGCGCACCCGCCATGGCCCGGTCCGCGGGCGGTCGTTCCCAGCTGACCCGGCGGCGACCCGACTGTCTGCGGCCTGGTCATCGGTCGGGCTGGCGGCGGCCACAGCGATCGGAACCGGGACGAGCAGGGCCGCAACGGTGACACCGGCAAGCCACTGACGCGCACGCATGGATGGTCGAGATCCCATGACCCACCATCCAATCGGATGAGGTGGCGGACGGACCACACCCTCGCCCGGAACGTGCCGAACCGTTCACCCGATCGCCATCGCGGCGCCCCTATTTCACCCGTTCCGGGTGAACCAAGAAAGCTCCGCAGCGGGCGATCGTTTCGGAGGAGCCGCCGAGCCCGTGCTCCATGCGGGTGGAGGTGGGACATACCAACGCAAGGAGTACCCATGGCGCGCTCAGCTCGCTCGGCCCAGCCGGCGCCGGGTCAGTCGGCCACCGATCAGTCGGCGGCTTCCAAGGGCGAGACTGCGACCCAGGACGCGGGGTTCGGCCGGATGTGGTGGCTTTACCTCGTGGCCGGTGTCGTGTGGCTGCTCTTCGGGATGTTCATCCTGACGCTCCGACCGGCCGCGGTCGCCTCGGTTGCGATCCTCGCCGGCGTCGCCTTCATCCTCGGTGGCATCTCGCAGTTCTTCATGGCCATGCGTGCCGAAAGCTGGCGGTGGTTGTGGTACCTCGGCGGAGCACTCGGCATCGCCGCCGGCATCGCCGCTTTCGTATGGCCAGCCATGACGTTGTACGTGTTGGCAGTGTTCGTCGCCTGGTATCTCGTCGTCAGCGGCGTCTTCGTCATCATCGCCGCACTCTCCGGACCTACGCGGCACCTGTGGTGGGTCGGCCTGATCGTCGGCGCGCTGGAGTTCCTGCTGGGTATCTGGGCGATCGCGTCACCGGGCCGCGAGCTCCTGCTGCTCGTCAACCTGGTCGGCGTGTCGATGATCTTGTACGGCATCACCGAGATCTTCGCGGCGTTCGGCGTCCGCACGATGATGCGGGAGGCGGCCATGGCAGGTCATGAGTCGCTGCCATCGCCCCGGCGCTCGGACGACGAAGCCCGTGCCGAACCACGAGAACGCCGCGCCGGATCAGTGCAGCGAGACCTCCAGGGCCACGATCGCCCCGCCGATGACTAGGTTCACCGCACCGGACACGGCGATCCCGGACCGGCTGAACCCGGCGTGTGCACTCGCCAGGACCGCCCAGCCGACCTGACCCGCGACGGCGACGCTGAGAGCCAGCACGGAGCTCACGGTGTCGGGTAGACCGAGCAGGCCCCCTACCAATACGGCCGCCGCGGGCGGGAACGCCGCCTGGACCAGCGGCCACTCCCGCAGGGCGCTGCGGCGGACACCTTCGCGCCAACCCGTATCCGCAGTGGTCCCGGCCACCTGGGCATAGACGTGGGCAACGAAGAATGCCACTCCGGTACCCAACAGAAGTGCGGCAAGGTCCAGCGGTGGCAGCGGTCCGCCGTCGGCTCCCGTACCGGCAACCACGGACGCCGCGAGAAGAGATCCGTAGACCGCGCCCACGTAGTCCGAACGCAGGACGGGAGCGGCCGCCGGAGTTGCCATGACCGGGCCACCGGCCCGGCTCACCGGGTTGGCCGCCGGAGTCTCACGTCCTTGCCCCCGAACGCTGGTTGCGAGCCGCGGGCAACTCCTTGCCGGCTGAGCGCAACTGCCACGCGACGCCGATCGTCAACAGGCCGAACAGCACCAGCCAGATGCCCAGGATCACGACCAGACTCCCCAAAGACACCTCGGGGAACGCGAGAACCAGAGCGCCGGCAACGACTGCGAGGAAGCCGGACAGCACGGCGATTCCACGACCGGGACGCGATCTGCCGACGAACGCCGAGATGATGACGACGACACCGACGACGATCCAGAACAGCCCGAAGAGAGCGGCGAGGGCAGCGATCGTGTGGGTCAGGTCGCGGAGAGCCAACACACCGACAACGATCGCCACCACACCGAGCAGAGCCACCAGGACCCGGCGTCCCCCGTCGATGTCTTCCGCGGCGATCGCCTGTGCGACACAGAACAGGCCGTACAGGAGGATCTGCAGTCCCAGCAGGAACGCGACCACACCGAGGGTCGCACCCGGCCAGGCGAGCACCAGGATGCCAAGCACCGAGGTCGCCAACCCGAGGAACAGCACGGAGCCCCAGCTGTCACCCATGGCGAGCAACACGGTGGCGACACCGCGGCTGGCAGCGAGGCGGGTCGGCGGCCGCTGATCGGTCCGCCCGGTCCGTCCCGGGACCGGTTCGGCCGGACCCGGCCGTTCCGTCCGCTGAGCCGGAGTGCGCGCCCGCTCTGCCCAGGCGTCGGAGTCCTTGGAGGTGCCCTGCGACGGGCGCCCCTGCTCTGGGACGTCGCCGCGAGTCTGGTCGGCTTGCCGCTCGGGTTGTCGGTCGGACGTCGGCCTGGACGGTCTGGGCGGGTGACCCGATCCACCCGAACCACCCGAGAGCGGGTCAGACGGCATCGCGCTCGCCCCCTTCGCGTGTGGATCGAACGTCAGGCTCGCACACTCGTACCGAGCCTGCCCTGCACTTCCACACTCGTGGAGGCCGCCACACGACAGCACCATCCCCGACGGGTGATGTCGCAATCAGACTCCCAACATGACAGCGATCATGCGTACGACAGCCGCGAACGGACTACTGGCAGAAGTGAGGACAATTCCGGCAAATTCCCAGTATTCGGCAGATGAGACGGGCTTTTGACACATTGCTCGCAAGACCTCTAAAGTTGCCGATTTCGGGGGGCATGATCAACTTTTGTTCGAGATGACTCGCTCGTTCCGATTCTGTCCGAAAGGGGCCAAAGGCCAACGCCTCAGCAACCCCGTCCACCGGTAACAGCTAGCAGGCAATGCAGGAAGAAGCAGGCAGCAGGCAGCAGGCAGCTGGCGGCGCTCAGGAGCGCCGTCAATCCCCGTCCCTATCTACGCAATATCTACGCAATGGTTCACAGCCGCGCCCTCCGGCCCGGCTGCGCATCGATGTGCCGTGCCGCGCGACGAACAGGTACCTCCGTCACGGAGCCGGAGATCTCCAACTCGGTGCAACCGGGTGTAACTCCATACAGATCTTGAACTCAATAAAGAGCAATTCCGCGAGCAGGAGGCCGCTTTGCGCGAATCGCAGGAAAGGAATATCGATTACCAGGTCGCATGGAGGTCCCTCGATCCACATCTACGCCGTCGTCTCCGTGAATGTGAAGAGTTCTTCGCCCAGCCAGAGCTGGTCGGCCTTACATCCGGGCGCGTCGAAGAGGCGCTCAACGGCCTACTTCAGACCGGGCACTATCGGCACACCGCCGAGGAGCTTCTGCTCGGCGCCAAACTCGCCTGGCGAAACCATGCGCGATGTGTGGGCCGTAGCCATTGGCGCACCCTCCGGCTGATCGACGCGCGAGACGCGACCTGCGCGGCAGAGCTCGCCGAAGTGTGCTGGCGCCATCTGCGGGCGTCCACCAACGCCGGCGCGGTGCAGTCGATGATCACGGTCGGCCCGCGCCCGCGCCCTGGCCGGCGTCCGTGGCTCATCCTCAATCCCCAGCTGATCCGCTACGCGGGCTACCGCAGATCGAACGGCTCCGTGACCGGCGATCCGGCGGCGGTCGAGCTGACGGATGTCGCCCTCCGGCTGGGCTGGCGCGGTGCTGGTACTCCCTTCGACATACTCCCGCTGATCGTCTCCACGCCGGATGAGCCCCTGCAGTGGTTCGACATTCCCGCCGACTGTGTGTTGGAGGTCCCGCTCCGGCATCCGGAGTATCCGTGGTTCGCAGAACTCGGCCTGCGCTGGCACGCTCTTCCCGCCGTCTCCAACATGTCACTGGAGATAGGCGGGGTGACATATCCGTGCGCGCCCTTCAGCGGGTGGTATGTCAGCACGGAGATCGGTGCGCGAAACCTGAGCGACATCGACCGATACGACCAGCTGCCGGTCATCGCCAGGCGACTCGGCCTCGACATGCGTTCCGACCGGACGTTATGGAAGGACCGTGCCCTCGTCGAGCTGAACCGCGCGGTCCTCCACAGCTTCCGCGCGGCGGGTGTCGTGATCGTCGATCACCACACCGTTGCACGCCAGTTCCTGGCCCATGTCGAGCGGGAGCGAGACGCCGGTCGATCGTGCCCGGCAGACTGGACGTGGATCAATCCGCCACTGTCGGCCAGCACCACACCGACGTTTCATCGCTACTACGATCCGCCCCAACTCGACCGCCGGCCCAACTTCGTACCGCGCCGGCAGTCGGTGGCCGAACTCGCGGTCCGCTACGAACGGGCACAGCGCTGACGCAGTGATCTCAGCGGTGGCTCACCAGGCCCTCGCGGTTTGTCATCAGGTTGTAGGCGAACTGCGGGTTTCCACGGTCGCCGAGCCCAAGCCGGGCGACGAGGGTCGAACCGTCGGCACGGACCTCGTCGACGGTGAAGAGCTTGCTCCACGCGGCGTTTCCGCGCAGCATCCGCCCCGTCTCGACCAGCGTACGGAGTGCTTCGGCGTTGGCCTCCGCGGCAGAGTCGCTGCCGTGCACGTAGGCGAAGACGACAACCGGCTTGCCGCCTTCCTGGGTGAGACCACCGGCGACACCACGGAATGGCTGCGGCAGCACCTGGTCGCCCGGGATCGCGCGCTTCTCCAACACGTGTACGGGATCGAGCTGGTGCAGGCCGGTGGCGTTGAAGTACGCGGAGTAGACCTCCTCGCCGTCCATGGCCTCGGCCAGCGCCCGCAACACGTCGTTGTCGGCCAGCGTGTCTCCGCCACCGCCGAGAGCGTCTTCCAGCGGAGGGGTCTTCCGGCTCTCCAGGAGATGGCCGTCGTCCAGCGCCAGACGCACCGGCTGGCCGAGCGGTCGCGCGGGCGAGATGCTCTCGCGGTCGAACTTGCCGTCCTCGCCGCCGAGCCGCCAGATGCCGTCGTCGGGCTTGCCCATGGCTTGGCTGAGGCGCTTCTCGTCGAACTCTCCCCCGGCCACCATGAACGTGGTGGGCGGGTCCTGGAACTCCGCGAACCACGAGATGTCGACGAACGACCAGCCGACCTCCTTCGCGAACTCGTCCATCTGCAGGAGGTACTCGGCACTCGCGGAGTTCGGCGTCAGTGCGGCCACCGGGGCAGGACCCTTGGCGTCCAGATCACGAACTCCGGTGACAGCCTTGCCGTACTCGAGAACTGCATCGGCGTCCGACGTGTCCTCCGGGCGCGTGACACCGGCGAGTTCGGCCGCGCGGTCGAGGTCGGCCATGGCCACGACCACGCCGTCGCGTTCACCGACGACAGACGCGGGAATCAACTCCAGGCGAGCCGCGAACGAGCTTTCGGCGTCCGCGCCGGAGGCGCAGCCGGCAAGTGCAGCACTCAGGCACAGGAACAAGGTTGGCGGAATGATCCCCCGTGTCGGCCACATGGACAGCGGAGACTAATACATCGGCCGCTGGGGTTGCCACCGAGAGTTTGACTCCCGTCGGAGAGCGGACGGGGCACTCAGTCATCGCCGAGGGCCCATCTCGCATAGCCGGAAGCAGACCCGGGGCGCGCCTCCAGGTCAGCCGGTGAGCAACTGATCTCGCCTCGACTGGATGTCGACAAGCTGAGCGGCAAGTTCCTGCGACGTCTTCTCCAAGCAGACAAGCGCCTCGCGTACTGCGCGTCTCGCGGCGTTGGCACGGCGACCGGCATCCTGGATCCGGGACCGAACCCCCAGGTCGCTGAAGATGTTGTCGAAGAACACGTCGAACGCGCGGGTCATGGAGTCGATCTGCACACCTCCGATCGCGGCGATACAGACGTCAGCAAGCTCGCGTGAGAATCGGCCGAGTGCGACATCAGCACGGCGAAGGACGTTGGCCGCCTCGTCCATCTTGGCGTACTTCATCAAGTCCGTCAGCGCGCCTCCACCGAGCAGGTCGAAGGTGGACCACGACTCCGCATTGCCAAGGAGGTCGAGCGCTTCGTCGACGAGGACGAGGGCGGCCTCTCCCGCGGCGTAGGCTTCAGCCGTCTCCTTCTGCGACGCGATGATCTCGCCGTGCTGTCTGGCGAGGTCGTCCAGCGCGGCGGACAGCGTGGGATCGTTGGCGAGCGCCCATTTCTCCTTGGCGTCCAGTGCGCGGCGGTGGACCTCGTCGACGTCACCGAGGGCGTCGATCTGTGCCTGGAGGGACATCGCGTCGCGGCGTGCCAGGTCAGTTCGGGCCTCGGACTCGACCACCGCGTAGCGCGCAGCCTCATGCTCGGCCCGCTCGCGGTCCAGGTCAGTCGTACGCGAGCCTCGAAGGACAGCCCAGATCCGCGCCGGAGAGAAGGACTCCAACGCTTCGACGTCCTTGGCCTCCTCGGCGAGACGGCCACGAAGAAGCAGCACGCGCTCGGAGAGAGCCTTGAGATGGGCGAGCTCGGTCGACAGCCGCTGCGTGAGGGCGGCGTGCTGATGGCGTACCTGAACGGCATGCGCCAGGTCTTCTTCGATCTGCCGCGGCTCCGGTGGTCCGGTCACCCGCTGATCGTAAAGGTACTGGCGCGACGACGAACCCGTCGGAACGCGATGCTCGGACCTGCGGTCTCGCCTTGGGCTCGAAACGCTGTCGGTGCGCCTGGATACGGTTCAGATCATGGACAGCCTGAGTACGTCGCGGGTCGAGCTTCGCCTGGTCGAAGATGCGGACATGGACGACCTGTTCGAGCAGATGCGTGACCCGGAGTCGGTTCAGATGGCTGCGTTCACCACTGACAATCCCGACGACCGGCCGTCTTTCGACGCACACATGGCGAGGGTGCTGTCATCGCCGGACAACACGACGCGGGCCATCACCTGCGATGGTCATCTGGTCGGCACAGTCGCAAGCTTCGTCATGGATGGTCAGCGAGAGGTCACCTACTGGATCGATCGGTCAGCATGGGGTCAGCAGATCGCCACCCGGGCTCTCGCCCAACTTCTCCACATCGTCCCTGATCGTCCCCTGCATGCTCGAGCCGCCAGCGACAACGCTGCCTCGCTGCGCGTACTGGAGAAGGCCGGCTTCGAGGTTGTGGGGACCGAGATGTCCTACGCCTCAGCGCGGGGCAAGGAGATCGAGGAGAAGCTCCTGCGCCTCGCCTAGCCCGTGAGACACGTGGACCGCACGTCTGACCTTCTCGATGGCCGTAGATAGGTCGCAGAGACGCCAAAACGCCCGGTCGGATCGCTCTGACCAGGCGCTTGGCTCTTGGTGGAGGTGGCGGGAATCGAACCCGCGTCCTTCGTCGATGTTTCAGGGCTTCTCCGGGCGCAGCCTGCTAACCGTTCTACTCGGCCCCGGCGCTCTCACAGGCACGTCGCCGACAGGCCCAGCCGCAGTTGATGTCCCCGGCACGGCCCCGCGGCCGCTCCGTGCGGGTAAGCCTCCTTGCTGAGGCCAGGAACCGGGTCGGAGGCATCCCCGGGCTGACCCTTCGCGTTAGCTCGCCTTAAGCGGCGAGAGCGAAGTCACTGCGCTTGGAATCGGCAGTTATTTGGTTCCAAGGATCGTTAGCGAGATGACCCTGGGTCCTCGGCCCGCTTCCCCTGAAGCGATCGAACGAAGTCGAAACCTTTCACCCCCTGTTGAGTTGTCAAGCCGTACGCCTGAGCTGCCAGCCGTCCGGCCCCGCACACTCTACCCGCAACGCACGGGCGGATCATCCGCATTCCCCCGCGCCGGGTGCCGGCGACCCACGGACAAATCGCACCTCGGGCTGGGCCCACACAAGCACTACGAGAGCATACGAACATGATCATGTGTCACAAGACGGGGCGAACCGAGTCGGAGAACCCGACCCTTTGACACATGATCATGAAGGATGCCGCGGTCGCTGAGCAGGTCGCGTGTGTTGTAGAGAGCATCGCGATGCCGCGGTCGCCGACTGGGGCGTCGAGCAACTCGAGGGTCTCCGACCGGATCGAGACGTCGACCATCGAGCTGGTAAACGTTTGCAGGCGATGCTTTTAGGATGTGACGACCGGCAAACCCACCTGCAAGAGGCAGCCCAGGAGCGTTTCGTGATCGATATCCACCGCAAGCGCATCGTGGTCGACGGCTCACCCCGCATCCTGATGTGCGGAGAGGTGCACTACTTCCGGCTCGCGCGCGAGGACTGGGCCGACCGGCTCGACTCACTGGTCGCGGCCGGCTGCGACTCGGTGGCGTCGTACATCCCATGGCTCTGCCACGAGAAGAAGGACGGCACCTTCGACCTCGACGGCCGGACCCGGCCCGAGCTCGACCTCGGTGCGTTCATCGACGCCTGCCGGGATCGTGGGCTGTCCTTCTTCGCCCGGCCGGGACCGTTCATCATGGCCGAGATCAAGAACGAAGGGCTGCCCTACCGCCTCTACGACGAGCACCCGGAGATCCAGCCGGTCACCTGGGACGGCAGGCCGGTGTCCACGCGTACGGTCGACTATCTCGCGCCGGCCTACCTCGCCGAGGTGCGGAAGTGGTACGCGGCGGTGATGCCCGTGCTCTCCGAGCGACTCGTCACCAACGGCGGAAACGTCCTCGCGGTCCAACTCGACAACGAGGTCGGGATGTTGTCGTGGGTCACCAACTCCCCCGATCTCACCGACCAGGTGCTCGCCGAGTTCGCGGAACACCTGCACGAGGTCTACGACGACGCGACGATCGCCGCGCGCTATCCGTTCGACATCGATGACCCGCAGGTACGCGCGACCAGCGTCCGGTCACCTCGTGAGGACTACGCCCCTGCCCTGATGGCCGACCTCGGCCGTTCCATGCGGCGGCGGCTCGCCCGCTACGTCGCGACCTTGCGCGAGTACGCCGAGGCGGAGGGCGTGCGCGGCGTCCCGTTCGTGGTCAACATCCACGGCACCAGCCACGCTCGTGGTGCGACATACCCGATCGGCATCAGCCAGCTGATGGACAGCTTCGCCGGCATTCCCGGCATGCTCGCCGGTTCAGACCACTACCTCGGCGACCTGACCACCCGCAACGCCGCCGACCTCTACCTCATCAACGCCTTCGGCGACGCCGTCCAGGATGCAGACCAGCCGCTCACGTCGGTGGAGTTCGAAGCCGGCGACGGCGACTACGGCCGCGACCTCACCCACGTGCACGACCCGTCCACGATCGACCTGAAGACACGGTTGTCCGTCGCGCAGGGCAACCGGCTGATCAACTACTACCTGTTCACCGGCGGCATCAACCCGCGCCTCGACACCCCGGTGGGCGACGGCAACGACCGGATCAGCTTCACCGGCGAACGTCACGGCGTCGGCGCCCCGGTGGGACCAGAGGGCCAGCTGGGTCTCACCTACCCGCGAACCGCCGAGGTGGTCCACGCGATCCAGGCGGTGGCCGGCAAGCACGCCACGATGGACGAGGAACACGACGACATCGCGATTGCCTTCGTGCCCGACTACTTCATGACCGAATCGGTCTACCCGGGCAGCGCGGGACTCCGCGAGATGGTCGACAACCTCGAGCGGCACCGGTTCGGCGGACCCGAGCAGCTGATGGCGCGCGCTCTGCTGCTCGGCGGCTTCCGGTTCGGCGCGGTCGACCTGCAGCGTGCGACGCTCACATCCGACACCACACCGGTGCTGGCGCTGGCATCCGCGAGTTATCTCGACGCCACGGTGCAGGAACTCCTCGTGCGATACCTCACCGAAGGCGGACGTCTGCTGCTGTGTGGCGAGGTGCCGTCGTACGACCTGGAACGCCGTTCGTGCACGGTGCTCCGCGACGCACTCGGACTGTCGCCTCGCGGTCTCCGGCTAGGCGACCATGCCTACTTCCTGTCCGTCTGCGCGCAGGGCTGGGCCGCTCCTCGTCCGGAAGTACGGGTGTCCTACGCCCAGTTCTTCGACGCGTCACGGGGCGACACGGTGCTGTCCGACTACGACTCCGGCGCGGGCTGCGGGTTCGACATCGGCGTCGGCGACGGCCGTGCGGTCGTCATCACCACCGACTATCCCGGCAGCGACATCGACTTCTACCGCACGGCCGCGAAGGCACTGGGCGCCACACCCGCGCTCGCCCACGACGCCGACCGAGCGAGTCTGCTCATCACCTCGGCCGGCAACGACGACGGCGAGCGCTTCGTCCACGCGCTGAACCTCGACGGCTACGACACCGAGTTCGTGGTCCGCGAACAAGGCCGGCCGCTCTTCGGCGGACACCGGTTGGCGATGTCGGGCCGGCAGGGCCTGATGCTGCCACTCGACCTGCGCCTCGACGACGGTGTGCGGTTGGCATACGCGACCGCCGAGATCGCTGCGCTGGAAGGGGACGCGGTGGTGTTCCGGGCGCGTCAACCCAACCTTGTCGCGGCGTTCGAGACCGACCGGACGCTCTCGGTGCAGCGGCCCGCGCAGGTGCACAAGGAGGAGGGCCTCCAGGTCGTCCGCCTGCCCGCGGACCTGCTACACGACCACAATGTCGCCGTCCGCTGGTCCTGACCGTCGGGTGCCTCGTCTAGGCATGCCCCTGCCAGCGGGCCTCGTCTAGGCATGCCCTGCCAGCGGGCCTCGTCTAGGCGGGCCCCGACTGGAGGGCTTGCCTGGGGCGGGTTAGTCCGACTGCAGTTGGCAGGGCTCGCCATTGAGGGTGCAGTCCCGCAGATCTGGGTCGTCCCCGATGGCGCGGAAGCCGAACTCGGTCTGCCCGCCCGGCTCGATGACGGCGTTGTGGTCTACGCCCCGCGCGGTCATGTCGTCGCCGTCCGAGTCGATCTGGGCCTGCCACACCCCGTCGATCTCCACATCGCGAAGCTCGAAGCTGAGCTCCCACTGCAGAGGTTCGTCGGTGGTGTTGGTGATGGTGATGATGCCGACGAATCCGTCGTCCCACTGGCTCGAGGCGAAGAACTGGACGATCGGCCCGTCCTGGTCCGGACCCTCCGGTGTCTCGGTCGACGGCGTCACCATCGGCGTGACGCTTGCCGTCGGCGTCGGTGACGGGGAGGCCGGCGTAGGCCGAGGAGTCCTGGACGGCGACGCCGAACTGGCCGCCGCCCGGGTGGTGTCCTCGCTCACCGGCGGCGGTGTCCCGAGGCTGACGAAGGCCGCAGCCAACAGGAACGACGTCACGACTGCTCCCGCGATCACCCCGGACAGGACGAGAACGCGCGCCTGGGGCGACAGCGAGGGGGGTCCGCCGCGGCCGATGTGGCCGGCCGGGCGGGCGGGACCGAGGGGGCCGGTGGGCCCGATCGGGCCGACCGGCGCCGAACCCACTGGCGGCAGCTGGACCGTTTCGTCGTCTCGATGATCACCTGGTCGCGCGGAATGGCGGCCCACGTACTTTCCTCCCCGGACACCACGTCCCCGTCCTGCCCCGCGCCCGACCTGGACGATTGTGCCACGGCCGACGTTGTACCCGTTCGCACCTCGGTGAGCGGCTACGGTGAGTGAATGTCACGAGGCTCCCCGGGACGTGGACTTCTGGTTGGGTGGCTGGTGTTCGTCGCGCTCCTGCAGTTCTGTGCGCTGGTCGGGGTCTGGTGGATGTTCGTCCGCACCTCGCAGGGCCAGAACCTGGACGCCATCTCGCTCTCCGGCACCGTGATCGGCAGGTCCCGGGTCGACGGAGCGATCGGACGTGGGCTCAACACGGTCTCGGTCCTGTCGGTGCTCGCGGCGACGTGCGCGGTGGGCTTCGTCGCGCTCGCCCGGCGGCGAGTGGTGCTCGCGGTGGCGGCGACCCTTCTCGTCGTCGGTGCCAACCTCACGACGCAGGTCCTCAAGTACGTCGTCTTCGAGCGCCCGGACCTCGGCGTCGACGACACCGGCGACGGGCTCAACAGCCTGCCGAGTGGTCACACGACGGTCGCCGCCTCAGTCGCCGCCGCCGCCGTACTCGTCCTGCCCCCACGGCTACGCGGTCTGGGCGCACTCCTGGGAGCGGGATACGCGGGCTTCATGGGGATCGCCACGCTTTCCGCCGGCTGGCACCGGCCGAGCGACGCGGTGTCCGCGGTGCTCGTGGTCGGGGTGTGGGCGGCCGCCGCGGGGCTCCTGCTGGTGCTCACGCAAGGTCGCGATGCGGAGAGTACGCCCGTCGACGCCCACCCGTTCGTCGTCACCTTGTTGGCCGGCGCGGGCGTGGTGATGCTGGCGGTCGCCCTGCTGGCGCTCGGCCTGACCGATCTGGCGCAGGCGCCCGCGGACGCACTCGGGCGCCGGCGCCTGTTCGTGGCGTACGCCGGCGGCGCGGCCGGGATCGGCGGCACCACCTGCGTGGTTTTCGCCACGTTGCTGGCGACCGTGCATCGGGTCGTACCTCAGAGCCGCCACAGCCGACCGGAGTAGCGGTCGCCCAACCAGCCGAACTGGCCGAACGGCGCCACCGTCATGCCGAAACGTTCCGGGCCGGGACAGTCGTTGCCGACCCACCAGTTGTAGGCCGCATCCACCGCGCGCCACAGGTTCGGGTAGCCGTGGTGCGTCCATCGCGGATCCGTGCCGCCGCTGGAGACGGTGACCCCCGCCCAGGCGTCGTCGTCGTGGAGCCAGCGGCCGAACCGTCCCCCGCTGTCCGGGACGGGCTGCTGGGTGCATCGCACGTCGGAGAGCCGCATGCCGAGGGCGAAGAGTGCGTTCGGGTCGCTCCACACCGCCGCGGGATCGAGTGCGCAAGTGGTGGGATCGCCGTGGTCGATGGTGCCCGGGTGCAGGTCGAAGACGCTGGGGCCGGCAGGCAGGCTCTCGTCGAGACCGGGCAGCAGTTTCACGAACGAACCTGCCGCGCGTTCGTCGTCGACGATGAGGCGTACGAGTGCGGCGCCGGACAGCGGGTTGGCCCACGGGAGCACCAGCACGCCCCCGTCGCGTACCGCTCGCACCAGGTCGTGGGCCACTGTGACGACCGGAGTCGTCACCACCACCCGGTCGTACTGCGCGCACCCGGGAAGATCGTCGAGTTGGCACATCCGGATCACGTCGGCGTTCGGGCCGAGCTTCGCGCAGATGCCGCCCGCGGTCGGGGGCCCACCGGAGACCTCGAGGACCCGCATCCCCGGCTCGAAGTCGAGGTGGGCCAGCAGCGCGGCCATCGCCGGGGCTGCCTGCTCGATGGCCCGCGGCTCGATGGCCCGCGGCTCGATGGCCCGAGGCTCGATGGCCCGAGGCTCGATGCCGGGTCGCAGGCCTGGTGGATCGGCCGTGTCGTCAGGCTCAGCTTCGTGTCGCAGCCGCCGTCGCGGCGCTTGCTGCCGGCCCTGCGATGTCATAGCGATCACCTACCCCGAGAGGCGCCAGACATGTCCGATAGTTCCGCCTTATGGCAGAACCATATGCGCAGCGTGTGAGGTTCATGGCGGTCTGTCAATCCCAGCCCTCGATCCGGCCTATTGCCCGAGAGGCCCGGAGGTCTTTTGTGGAATCGCTTGGCGCCTCGCTACCGGCGAGTAACACTGATGGGTAGCTACGGCGAAAGGGTGAGAGCCATGAGCCAGCAAGCCAAGCGCGTCTCCGAGGTGGAAGCTCGTGCGGTCGCCGAGGCCGCCCGGGAAGCCAGCTGGGTCAAGCCGAGCTTCGCCAAGGACATGTACCTCGGCCGGTTCCGGCTCGGCCTCGTCCATCCGGCCCCCGGCACACCTGCCGACAAGGCCGCGAAGGGTCGCGAGTTCCTCGAACGACTCCGGGCCTACTGCGAGACGCTCGACGGACAGGTCATCGAGCGCGAAGCACGGATCCCCGACGAGTACGTCAAGGGCTTCGCCGCACTCGGAACCTTCGGCATGAAGATCCCCGAGGAGTACGGCGGCCTCGGGCTGTCGATGCTCGACTACGGCCGGGGACTGATGTTGGCCGGCTCGGTGCACCCCAGCATTGGCGCGCTCCTGTCGGCCCACCAGTCGATCGGTGTTCCGGAGCCGGTCAAGATGTTCGGCACCGAGGAGCAGAAGCGCGAGTTCCTCCCCCGCTGTGCCCGGGGCGCGATCAGCGCGTTCCTGCTCACCGAGCCCGACGTCGGATCCGACCCGGCGCGTCTGTCGATGTCGGCGGTGCCGACCGAAGATGGCTCGGCGTACATCCTCAACGGGGTCAAGCTCTGGACCACCAACGGCGTGGTCGCCGAGCTGCTGGTCGTCATGGCCCGGGTGCCCGAGAGGGAGGGGTACCGGGGCGGTGTGACGGCGTTCGTCGTCGAGGCCGACTCGCCTGGCATCACGGTCGAGAACCGCAACGCGTTCATGGGACTCAAGGGCATCGAGAACGGCGTGACCCGGTTCCATCAGGTCCGCGTACCCGCCGCCAACATGCTCGCCGGGGAGGGCAAGGGCCTCAAGATCGCCCTCACCACCCTCAACACCGGACGGTTGTCGATTCCCGCCATGTGCGCGGGCGCCGGCAAGTGGGCTCTGAAGGTCGCTCGGGAGTGGTCGTCCGAACGCGAGCAGTGGGGCCGGCCGATCGGTCGGCACGCCGCGGTGGCGCACAAGATCTCGTTCATCGCGGCCACGACGTACGCGCTGGAGAGCATCCTGGAGCTGTCGGCGAACATGGCCGACACCGGTGAGTACGACATCCGGCTCGAGGCGGCCATCGCGAAGCTCTACGCCAGTGAGAAGGCCTGGACGATGGTCGACGAGCTCGTCCAGATCCGTGGCGGCCGCGGCTACGAGACCGCCGACTCGCTCGCGGCTCGCGGTGAGCGCGCCATCCCCGCCGAGCAGATGCTCCGCGACATGCGGATCAACCGCATCTTCGAGGGCTCGACCGAGATCATGCACCTGTTCATCGCGCGAGAAGCTGTCGACGCGCACCTGCAGGCCGCCGGCGAGCTCGCCAACCCGCGCGCACCGTTGTCGGCGAAGCTGAAGTCGGCGGTGCGGGCCAGCGGGTTCTACGCACGATGGCTACCGCCCCTTGCCGCCGGCAAGGGACTGCTACCCGGGGCGTACGGTCAGTTCGGCCCGCTGGCACGGCACCTGCGGTTCGTGGAGCGGTCCTCGCGAAAGCTGGCCCGCAACACGTTCTACGGGATGGCTCGCTGGCAGGGGAAGCTGGAGTTCCGGCAGGGATTCCTCGCGCGCGTCGTCGACATCGGCGCCGAGCTCTACGCGATGACGGCGGCCTGCGTGCACGCGGAGATGCTCCGTCGCGATGACCCCGAGCGTGGCGCGGAGGCTTACGAGTTGGCAGCGGCGTTCTGCGAACAGTCCCGGGTTCGTGTCAAGGAGCTGTTGACACGGCTGTGGACCAACTCCGACGGAAGCGACGACGTGCTGGCCCGCCGGATCCTCGAGGGCAGGCATGTCCAGCTGGAGGAAGGTGTGCTCCACCTGTATCCCGACGCACCGTGGATCGCGTCGTCGGAATCAGGACCGGCGCACAAGGACAACCTCGCCCGCCGGATGATCTGAGCGCACCCACGACAGGACGCGCCAGACCGGCACAGTTGCACCCGGCGGCCACCGGGCAAGGCCGCCGGGTGCAACGATGCCCGGAACTGTCCACTGTCCAGCTGACCCGTTCAGACTCACGCACACACGTGAGGCCGGACGTGACGACAGGGCCGGTGACCTACGCTGTGCCCAGATGACCACGATCTACGACGTCGCCCGTCACGCCAAGGTCTCACCCTCGACCGTCTCCCGGGTTCTCAACGGCAAGCAGACCGTCGACGAGACCTTGGCCGAGCGCGTCCGTAAGGCAGCGCACGCACTCGATTACCGCCCCAACGAACTGGCCCGGAGTTTGCGCAGGAGCCAGACGAGCCTGTGGGCGGTGCTCGTCGCCGACATCAACAACCCGTTCTTCACCGCCCTCGTCCGAGGCGTCGAGGACGTCGCCCAGAGTGCCGCGTACTCCGTCGTCCTCTGCAACTCAGACGAGGATCCGGACAAGGAAGCCGCCTATGTCGCGGCGATCCTTGCCGAACAGATGGCCGGCGTGATCATCTCCCCGACAAGCCACCGGTCCCACGTTCAGCAACTCGTCGCGGCGGCCATGCCGATGGTGGCGATCGACCGGCAACTCCCCGGCGCGACCGTCAACGTCGTCGCCGTCGACAACGAGCACGCGGCCCAGCTGGCGACCGCGCACCTCGTCGACGAGGGCTTCACGCGGATCGCCTGCATCACCGGGCCGGCTGATGTCAGCACGGCGCAACAGCGCCTGGAGGGCTACCGCCGTGCACTGCGCGCGGCCGGGCGGCGTGTCGAGGAGCCGCTGGTGAGATACGCCGACTTCCGCGAGCAGGGCGGGTATGCCGCGATGGCCGATCTCCTTGACCACACGCCGCGTCCTGATGCGGTCTTCACCACCAACAACCTGATGACGGTCGGCGCGCTGGAGTGCCTGGTCGCCCGCGGCGTCGACGTGCCCGACGACGTGGGTGTGTTCGGCTTCGACGACGTTCCATGCGCGACGCTGATCCGCCCGCCGCTGTCGACGATCACCCAACCGACGTACGACATCGGCCGGACTGCGGGAGAGCTCCTGCTCCGCCGCATCGCCGATCCGACTCGGCCACCGTCCCTGACGGTGCTGCCGACCGAACTGCACGTACGGGCGAGCTCCCTGCGACGGGACGGCCGCGACGCCCAGTCGTCGACCAGCTGAGCGGCATGGGTCCGCAACACGGCTCGGGCGCGGCTCTCGCGCGAGATGGCCGGATCCCCGCCCAACCTGGCCAGGACTCCCCTCGCCCGGATCCCGACCCGCGGCGAGGCTGGGTTCCGTGACGTCGACGCCCAAGGCCCCTGCGATCCGGGGCGCCCGACCGGCGAGGCGGATCCACCGCGCCTGGTTCGTCGCCGCCGTCTCGCTGCTGGCGCTGGTCGGCGCGGCGGGCTTCGGTGCCACGCCGGGCGTTCTGGTGACGCCCCTTCAGGACGAGTTCGGTTGGTCCCGCGGGACGATCTCCCTCGCGGTCTCCATCAATCTCGTCCTCTACGGCGTCACCGCCCCGTTCGCCGCCGCCCTGATGGACAGGTACGGCATCCGCCAGGTGCTGAGCGGCGCCCTCGTCCTGATCGCCGTGGGCAGTGGGCTCACGGTGTTCATGACCGACGCCTGGCAGCTCGTGCTCCTGTGGGGAATCCTGGTCGGTCTCGGTACGGGTGCGATGGCGCTGGCGTTCGTCGCCACCATCACCGGCCGGTGGTTCGTTCGACACCGGGGGCTGGTGACCGGTGTGCTCTCCGCGGGCGGTGCCACTGGCCGGCTCATCTTCCTTCCCCTGCTGGCCGGCCTGGTGGTCACGGCGGGGTGGCGGGCGGCGGCCCTCGTGGTCACCGTCGCGGCTCTCCTGGTCGTCCCGCTCGTGCTGGTCGTGGTCCGCGACCGTCCGCAGGACGTGGGACTTCGACCGTACGGTTGCGAGGACACCCACGCGCCGGCCCCGCCTGGTCCGGAGGCGAGCCGCGCACTCGGCGTCCTGGCCAGCGCCGCGCGGACCCGCGCGTTCTGGCTGCTGGCCGGCGGGTTCGCGATCTGCGGCCTGTCGACCAACGGCCTGATCCAGATCCACTTCATCCCGGCCGCCCACGACCACGGAATGCCCAGCACACTCGCCGCGTCGCTGCTGGCGGCCATCGGTGTCCTCGACATCGTCGGCACGGTCCTGTCGGGCTGGCTCACCGATCGGCTGCCCGCGCCCCTTCTGCTCGGCGCCTACTACGCGTTGCGCGGCGGCTCGCTGCTGGTACTCCCCTACCTGCTGGACGCATCGGCACACCCGAGCCTGCTGATCTTCATCATCTTCTACGGCTTGGACTGGGTGGCCACCGTCCCGCCCACGATCGCGTTGTGCCGCCAGCACTTCGGGACTGCTGGACCTGTCGTCTTCGGCTGGGTGTTCGCCGCACACATGATCGGGGCGGCCCTGGCGGCCACGGCCGCCGGAGTCATCCGTGACCAGGCGGGTGCCTACACGTTCGCGTTCACCGGAGCTGGCCTGCTCTGCTTCGTGGCCGCGGCGCTCTCACTGCGGTTGTCGTCACCGGCGCCGCCCGAGGACGATGAGCCCGCCGGCAGCGAGCAGGCTGGACCCGGCCGAGGCGACCATGACCGGGGTGTAGCTGCCGGCGGTGGCATGTAGCCAGGCGGCCGCCAGCGGAGCGAACGCCTTGGTCACCATGAGGAACGCCGCCAGCAGGCCGGCCAGGGTGGCGTATCCGGCGACGCCATACCTCGCCGCCACCATGATCGGGCGGGCGATGGTGCTGACCCCGAACCCGATCCCGACGGCAAGTACGCATGCCACGGCCCCGGCGAGCTCGCCGCCGATGACCGGCAGCAGCGCCAGCCCGGCCGCCTGGAACACGACGATCCAGGCCACGACGGACGTCAGCCGGAACCGGCGTTGAGCTGCCGTGGTGACGATCCGGCCGGTCACCGAGAGGATTCCGAGTAGGCCGGCCACCGTGGCCGCGGTCGTCGGTGCGTGGCCGAGCTCGCCCAGGTAGGCGACCAGGTGGACGCTGATCACGAACACGCCGACCCCCTCGGCGACGAAGACCACCCCCATCAGCCAGTACGCGGGGTCATGGAGCGCCGTCCGCAGAGCACTGGCCCGTTCGTCGGGGACGGCGACGGACGGGCCGTCGGGGTCCAGGTCCGCCTCGGCCGGCGTGACCTCCGTGGCCGGCAGGGCCGGTGGGGCCGGAGGAGGCGGTGGACGGCGGACCATCAGGTGCAGCGGGATGGTCACCGCGCCGTAGATGGCGGCGAGCACCACGAGCGCCTGCCGCCAGCCGTACGACTGGACCAGGAAGCCGGTGAGCGGCAGGAAAATCGTCGACGCCAGTCCGCCGACGATCGTGACAGCGAGCATCGCGTCGGCCCGTCGCCTACCCCGGAACCAGCTGACGACGACGGCGAACGCGGCCTCGTACAGGACTCCCGAGGACGCCACGCCGAGTCCCACCGACACCGCGTACAGCTGGCCGACGTTCTCGACCCGCGACCAGGCCAGCAGGCAGCCGGTCGCCAGTACGGAGCCGAGGACCATCAGCGCGCGTCCACCTCGCCGGTCGAGCCACCGCCCGGCGGGAACGGCCACCAGCGCGGCGGTCAACAGGCTGATGGCCGGCGCAGCGGTGAGCGCGGTGCGGCTCGCGCCCAGCTCGACCTGCATGGGGACGAGGAAGACCGCGAACGCATAGGCCAGGACGCCGTATCCGGCTGTCGTGGTGATCGCGAGCGCTGCGACGATCCACCACCGGCCGCGGACCGACCATGGGCCGGTCACGAAGGCGAGGGCACGAAGAGGTCCACCTGCCCCATCCTGACGTACGCCGCAAAGGACTCAGAACGACCTCCCGCCGGTGGGGCGCGGACCTGTCTCGACGCCGGACCCGGGTGTGGCGCCAGTACCGGGACGGGGCACCATCGGGGCATGGGACCGTTCGCCGACTCCGAGATCAACGTCCTGCTGCTGGAGAACATCCACCCCGATGCGACCGACCTGCTGACCTCGGCAGGCTTCAAGGTCGACACGCACGACGGCGCGCTGGGCGAGGACGACCTGGCCGACCGAATCCGCGGGATCCATCTGCTGGGTATCCGGTCGACCTCACAACTGACCGCCGCCGTACTCGACAAGGCCACGGATCTGCTGGCGGTGGGTGCGTTCTGCATCGGCACCAACCAGATCGACCTGCCCGCGGCGACCCGGCGCGGCATCGCGGTGTTCAACGCACCGTTCTCCAACACCCGCAGCGTGGTCGAGCTGGCGCTCGCG
Source organism: uncultured Actinomycetota bacterium (assembly GCA_963720325.1). GTDB lineage: Bacteria > Actinomycetota > Actinomycetes > Propionibacteriales > Actinopolymorphaceae > Thermasporomyces. The sequence continues at coordinate 1,704,732 of CAVRFE010000007.1, forward strand.
GAGATCATCGCGTTGACCCGACGGCTCACCGACAAGAGTCGCGACATGCATGCCGGCATCTGGGACAAGTCCGCGGCCGGGAGTCACGAGGTACGGGGCCGCCGGCTCGGCATCGTGGGGTACGGCAACATCGGCAGCCAGCTCTCGGTGCTCGCCGAGACCCTCGGGATGTCGGTGTACTTCTTCGACATCGCCGACAAGCTGGCGCTCGGCAACGCGGTGCGCTGCACGTCGATGGAGGAGCTGCTGGAGTCGGTCGACGTGGTGACCCTGCATGTCGACGGCCGCCCGGGCAACAGTGGGATGTTCGGGACGGACGAGTTCGCCCGGATGCGACCCGGCTCGATCTTCCTCAACCTGTCCCGCGGGTTCGTCGTCGACCACGCAGAGCTGCGTCGCAGGATCGAGTCCGGCCACCTCGCCGGCGCGGCCGTCGACGTGTTTCCGCACGAGCCGAAGCGCCGCGGCGAGGTGTTCGAGTCCGACCTGCGCGGGCTGGCGAACGTGATCCTCACTCCCCACGTCGCCGGATCCACCGAGGAGGCGCAGCAGGACATCGGCCGCTTCGTGGCCTCGAAGCTTCGCCACTACACCGCCGACGGCAACACCTCGCTGAGCGTCAACCTGCCCGAACTCGCCCTCCGGGAACGCGCCGGCACCCACCGGCTCGCCCACGTCCACGTCAACACACCGGGCGTTCTCGCGACGATCAACGGCGTACTCGCCGAGCACGGGGTGAACATCGAGGGGCAGTTCCTCGGCACCAGGGGTGAGGTCGGCTACGTGATCACCGACCTCGGCGCGCCAGGTGGGCCGGACGTCGTCCGCGTTCTGCAGGACATGCCGGAGACCATCCGCCTGCGCGAGCTGTCCTAGCGTCCCCCGCCGGTCGCCCGAGGCGGGCACCACTGCACGTCGTACGGGAGAGCCCCGGCCGGTCCGTCGTAGTGGACGACTGGCGAGCCGTCGGCATCCCGACCGATCCGGAAGCGCTCCTCGACCGGCGCGCCGTCACCGTCGCCCGCGTCGGTCAGCAGCACACCACCAGGCCCCTGCTCGTCGGCTGATCCCTGACCATCTGAGCCCGGAAGGTACGCCTCGAGCACGATCCGCTCGTCCCTCTCGACCGGAACCACCGCACCCGCCCGGACGAGTACAGGCGTCACGTCGAGCGGCGCCGCCACGGTGACGTGGCCCGGACCGTCGTAGGCGGTGCCGGTACGCCGGTCGTACCACCGGCCGCGTGGCAGTCGCACTGTCCGTTCGCGCGCGCCCTCGGTCAGGACCGGCGCGACCAGCAGGGCGTCACCGAGCAGGAACTGGTCGTCCTCCCAGCGCAGGCCCGCGTCGGCGGGGTCCGCCCACAACAGCGGCCGGACGTAGGGAGCGCCGGTCCGGTGCGCCTCGTGGGCGAGCGAGTACCAGTACGGCAGCAACTCGTAGCGGTCGGACAAGGCCGGACGCACCTGCGCCAACACGTCCGGTCCGAGCGCCCACGGCTCCCGCGGCGGCAGGGAGGCAGCGCAGTGCACGCGAAAGAACGGCAGGTATGCGGCGAGCTGGAACCACCGCACGTACAGCTCGTCGGACGGATGCGCGTCGAAGCCGCCGATGTCGGGACCTGAGTAGGGCATGCCGGAACAGCCCAGGCCGAGGGTGAAGGTGAGGCTGATCCGCAGGCCGTCCCAGGAGGTGCCGATGTCGCCCGACCACGTGCCGGCGTACCGCTGGATGCCCGCGAACCCCGACCGGGAGAGCAGGTAAGGACGCCGGTCCGGTCGGAGCCGGCGGATGCCCTCGTAGCCCGCGTGGTTGAGCAGCAGGGCGTAGACGTTGTGCGCCTCGCGATGGTCACCGCCGGCGCCGTCGAGGTCGTGGCGGGCCGACATGGGCAGTGTCCCGTCGCCCCAGGCGGCGAACACCGACGGCTCGTTCATGTCGTGCCAGAAGCCGTCGACGCCGAGCTTGACGTAGGTCTGGTAGAGCTCGCTCCACCACTCGCGCACCCGGCGCGCGGTGAAGTCAGGGAAGACCGTGGACCCCGGCCACACCACTCCGGTGACCACCCGGCCGTGGGAGTCGCGGACGAACGCGTCGGCGGCCTGCCCGGACCGGTACAGCGCATCGCTGCGGTGCTTGGCGATGCCGGGGTCGGCGATCACCACCACGTGGATGTCCCGGGCGGCGAGGGCGGCGGTGAGACTACCGAGGTCGGGATAGCGACGCTCGTCGACGGTGAACGGGCGATGGTCGACCAGGTGGTCGATGTCCAGCCAGATCGCCGACAGCGGCAGGTCGTGCTCGGCGAACGTGTCAGAGATCTGCTGCACAACGGCCTGACTGCCGTAGCCCCACCGGCTCTGGTGAAAGCCGAGTGCCCACCTCGGCGGCAGAGCTGGCCGACCGGTCAGCGCGGTGTAGCGCTCCAGCGTCTCCGCCGGCGTACCGGGGAACACGTAGTAGCGCAGCGGGCCGGCCTCGAGCTGCGCGACCACCTCGTCGCCCACATCGACCGAACCGTCGCAGCTGTTGTCGTAGAACGCGAGGTGGCAGCCGCGGTCGGCGACCACGAGGTAGACCGGAATGGACATGCACAGCGGGTCGTCACCGAGCGCGTAGGTGCCACCTGGATCGCTGTTCCACAACCGGTAGGTGCGTCCCTTGCGATCCGATCCCGCACTTCGCCCGCCGAGGCCGAGGACGGCGGCATCGCTGTCGAGCACGCTCCGGTGGGTCCAGGAAACGCCGTCCCACCGAGGTGGCGGGTCGAACCGGAAGGCGCCTTCCTGCGCCGGATCGGGCACGGCGGAGCGGGACCGGGTCGCGCGGAAGCTCAGGTTGGCGGCGCCGTCGACGGTGATCGTGAGCCCGCCGGCACTGACCGACCAGCCGGTGTGCGTCTCGACCAGTGCGCTGTCGTCGGCGGGTTCGGGTACACCGCTGCCGGTGGCGCCGAAGGCACCGAGCGCATACGACGGAGACGGTGTCGCCTCGTCCCAGCCAACGAACACTCCCCCGCCGGCCAGGAACCTGACGTCGACCGACGTACGTTCGAACCGGAACCGCGCGCCCCCCGGAATCTCCTCGGCCGCGCGCAATGTGCCCGGGGTCCGGGAATCGCTCGAGATGGCCTTGGTACGGCGGGCCAGCTCCGCGTCCAGACGGTCCCGTCGGATCGAGTAGAGGACGGCCCGGACGCTGTTGCGCCAGCCGATCAGCTGGAACGAGTCGGCCAGTGCGCGGATCCGGTCGAACACGCTCTCCCGCGCCCGCAGCCGGAGATGGCGCCACCAGCCAACCGGCGACGGCGCAGCGTCGTCGTTCTCCGAGCTCTGGAACCGGATCGGCTGCATTCCCATCTCCGTTTCTGCCCGTCTCCGCCCTGGCCGTGTCGTATGGGCGGCCGTGCCAGTCCTGGCCGTCAGCCTAGTGATCAGGGTCGAGCGGCCCGGCCGGCGAACGTCGCACCGGAGCACCGATCGCCGTCACTGCCGCGCCCACCCCTCCAGCATCACCTCGCGCGCCGCCCGGGTCTGTGCCTGGACGAGCAGGAACGCGGCTTCGCGGGCGTGGCGCTGGGCGGGATCGCTCTCGCCGACCGAGCGGCCGCCGCCGGCTACGACCAGAGCGGTGGTCACGTCGACCATGAGCCGCTGGGCTTCGGCACGTACGGCCAGACGCTCGTCATGGGCGTCGTCGGGTGGTACGTCGTCCAGCAGTCGTTCGGCAGCGGCGTAGGTGCGGTCCAGCCGCTCCTGGAGTCGTTCGGCGGCGACGACGCCGGAGGTCAGCCCCGAGTCGGTGCACCGGGCGGTCAGGAGACGCAGCGCGGCGTCGGTCAGACCGAACACTCCCGGGTTGGAGTTCACGGTCTGCCGCCGGTCGACGTGCAGCCATTCCTCGATCGGTTGGCGGAGGAGGACGTGGGAGTCGGGGACGATCAGGCCGTCGAGGGTGAGCCGGACGGTCCTGGTGGCCGTCATCGCGGTCATCCGCAGCGGATCCGACGCCGTCAGTCCGGGTTGGAGGCGGGCCGGCACGAGCCCGAAGACCACCTCGCCGTCGGCGGTGGCACCGCCGAGGGTGAACACGTCGTTGAGACCCCAGCCGGTGTACCAGGGAGCGGACCCACTGAACTGCCAACCGTCGGGGGCCCGCTCGGCCCGGACCGGGCGATCCGGCCAGCGACGCAGGTGGGCGAACGCGGTGCCGGCAAGCCTGCGCCCCGAGACCATCGCCGGCAGGAGATCGGTTCGGACCGGAGCGTCGCTGTCGGCGACCAGGCGCACCGGTCCGTGGTGTTGGGCACTGACGAACCAGGTCGCGAGGTCCGCGCCGGCGAGCACCCGTTGGATGGCGCGTTGCGCCTTGGCCGGCACCCCCGGACCGCCGGCCTCGACCGGCACCGCCAGCCCCAGTAGGCCCGCCCTGCCGAGGGCGTCGAGGTGGCTACGGGGCACCACGGTGGCATCGACCGCCGCGGCGCCGGGCTCGAGCAGGTCGGCGGCCAGCGTCCGGGCCGCCGACAGGAGCGCCTCGGGCGACGACGACCCGGGGTCAGGACTCACCAGGACTCACCAGGAGCCGCCGCCACCGCCGCCCCCTCCTCCGCCGGAGGAGCCGCCGGAGAACCCGGACCCGCCGCCGGAGGAGGACTGCGTGGCGCTGAGCGTGTTGGACGTCGTGTCGGCGAAGTTGCTCAGCGAGTGGCCGAGGTGGTCGGTGGAGAAGCCGTGCGGGCCCGAGTACCAGTAGAGGTCCCCGGCCGTCGTCGCCGCACCTGCCACGGCCAGGGTCGCGAACACCCGCGCCCAGCGCTCGGTGACGTCGAAGACCATCGCGTACGGCAGATAGCGGCTGAAGATGTCCTCGCCTTCTTCGAACCTCAGCTGTTCGGCCTCGGCCGTCTCGAGGTAGCGGCGGAAGCCGCGGACCCGTGCGAGCATCGCCGACCCGGCCGCCGTACGCGCCGGCATCGCGCTGCTCGACACCCGCAGGACTATGCCAGCCAGCACCGCACCGACACCCATCACGGCGAAGTCGTACCGCTGGGAGTTGAAGAAGGCGTTCGCGGCGATAACGGCTCCACCGAGGATGACGGCGATGCCGACGATCCTCCACACCGAACGAATGCGGTCGGGCCGCTTGTGGAACCAGCCCCGCTTGACCACCTCGTCGTACAACAGCCCCTTGATCTTGGAGAGGTGCGGGGCGAACTTGTACTTCAGCTCGGACATCAGCACCTGCGAGCGACCGCCCTCGAACAACGCCTCCATCAGAGCCGCCTCCGCCGGGATCAACTGGTCGCCGGCCGGCGCGGACAACTGGGTGAGCCGCCAGTCGCGGTTGTTCCAGAAGCGCTTCGGCTCGATCTCCTCGATGTGCAGGTGTCGACGGATGGCGAGGTCGACGATCGTCGCGGAGACGTCGAGGGTGTCGGCTTCCTCGTCCAGGAGGGTGCCCGCGACACCGGCACCCACGCCTTCGGGCGGTCGGAACTCCGGCGCGATCGCGACGCGGCGGCGTACGGGTCCGACCGGAACCTGGTCGGTCGGCTGACCGGTGGGCGGGACCATGCCGTAGGGCAGGGTGAGGTACTGCTGGTCACGTCCGCGTCGCCAGTAACCCAGGCCCGCGAGTGCGAGCGACCCGACGACGGCCGCGCCCGCCACGCCGTACGACGTCATGCCCGGTTTGCGGGCCAGCGGCTCGTCCGACATCCCGGGGACGGTCCCGCCGAAGCCGGAGTCACCGAACTCGGTGTCGACCAGCTCCGGCGGTGGAACTGTCACCGTTCCCTTGGCCAGCCCGACCACGACCGTGAGCGGCTGGCCGGGTTCGAGGTTGGTTTGGGCGAAGCTCGCTTGTCGCGGGTTGTCGATGCCGGACTCGGCGCACAGGTTCGTACTCCCGAGCGATCCGGAGAAGCAGCTGACCCGTTTGATGCCCGCCGGTGCTGTCACGGTGACGGTGGCCCGGTCGATGGGCACGCCCCACTCGGAGCCGATCGCGTCCCAGTACAGCTCGTCCAGTTTGGGCTGGACGTTCAGCGCACCTTCCAGCCGGTAGCGGATCTGGTAGGTCTGCTGCCCGGTGATGGTTCGGTCCGGATCACCGATCCGCATGTAGGACTGGAATCCGCTGTCCTCGGTGTGCAAGTTGGCCGGCGCCCCGCTCGGGCTGGAGACCTGGATGTTGTCGATGTGGTAGACGCGATCGTGCTCGGCGTCGGCCGGCTCGCGGGTCGGTATCCGCCGCTCGATCCCGTGCCGCTCGTTGGGACCGAAGTCGTAGGTGATCTCCTCGGTCACGTCGATGGAGCCGTCGCTGTGGATGTCGTACGCGGTGGCGTAGGTCGCGATGCTCTCGCCATCGGCCGCGGTCCGCACCGGACCGGCCGCCTCCGGTGCCGCGCTGGCGGCGGCCGGCAACGCGAGCCAGGTCAGGAGGACCAGAACCGCGACACCCGCACCCAGGATCCCGACCGGTCCGGGTGCCCCTTTTCGGCGCTCACCAGCGCCCCCGTCTGCCCACATGAGGGAGCAGAGTAGCGGCTGCCCACGTCAAGGGGCATGCACCTGCTAGTCGCCGCGGCCGCGACGGGCGATGGCCCGGGCCGCCTCCCGGTCGGCCTCGCGCTTGGCGAGCGCCTGCCGCTTGTCGTAGCTGCGCTTGCCGCGGGCGAGCCCGATCTCGACCTTGGCCCGGCCGTCCTTGAAGTACATCGCCAGCGGCACGATCGTGACGCCGCTCTCCCGGGTCGACGTGCCGATCCGGTCGATCTCCTTGCGGTGGAGCAGCAGTTTGCGGGAGCGCCGGGGCGGGTGGTTGGTCCACGTTCCCTGGGTGTATTCGGGGATATGGACGCCTTGGAGCCACAATTCGCCATCCATCACCACGGCATATCCGTCGACCAGCGACGCGCGACCAGCCCGCAGCGACTTCACCTCGGTGCCGGTGAGGACGAGACCGGCTTCGAACGTCTCGTCGATGTGATAGTCGTGCCGCGCCTTGCGGTTCTGCGCAATCAGCCGGCGTCCGCGCTCCTTGGCCATCCGTCTATCTTCGCCGATGGCGCAAGTCGGTTGCGCCCCGGCGCGGGATCAGAGGTAGTTCATCGGGTCGACCGTGCTGCCGTTGCGGTAGACCATGAAGTGCAGATGGCAGCCGGTGGAGTAGCCGGTCGTCCCCACGTAGCCGACGACCTCGCCCCGGCTCACCTGCTCCCCTGTGCTGACCGCATAGCTCGACAGGTGGTTGTACGCGGTCACGGTCGACTTGCCGTCCAGCGTTCCGTGCGAGACGAGCACCCGGTTGCCGTAGCCCTCGTTGAAGTAGCGCTCGATCACCTCACCGGAGGCGGCGGCGCGGATCGGGGTGCCGCATCCCGCGCCGAAGTCCGTCCCGTCGTGCAGCTTCCATACCCCGAGCACCGGGTGGAAACGCATCCCGTACGGCGAGGTGATCGGTGCGTCGACGGGCTTGGAAAGGTTCAGCGACCCTCCTCCTCCGCCGCGCTGGCGCTCCTTGCGGGCAAGGTCCTCCAGGACCGCCTGGATCCGCCGGCGTTCGGCCTGCAGGACGCGGTAGCGCCGTAGGTCGTCGGCCTTGGCCCGCTCGGCTTCGGCGCGCGCCGCACGGCGCTCCTCGACGACCTTGGCGACCGACGCCTCGGCGGCCCGCGCACGGCGCGCCAGGAGGCGAGTCCGGTCCAGGCTGTCCGCGGCCACCTGCCGGTTTGCCTGGACCTCCGCCTCGGCAAGTTCGCGGGACGCCTGGAGACCGGCCAGGTCCGACCTTGCGGCCTGCAGTCGGTCGAACGCGGTGCGCTGGGACTCGCTCACGCTCGCGACGATGTGCAGCCGACCGAGCAGGTCGGCCGGCGACCGGCTGCGCAGGATGCCGGCAATACCGCTCATCGACGAACCCTGGTAGCTCGCGTTCACGAACGCCACGATCTCGTCGTGCTGGCGCTCCACCCGGCGTTCGGCTTGCGCAACGCCCGACCGTGCCTGGTCCGCCGACCGGCGGGCGGTCCTCAGCTGGCGCGCGAGCGCGGCATCTCGTGCCTGGGCAGCGGACAACTGACCACGAATCCGCGCTAGCCGGGTACGGGCACTCGCCAGCTTGGCCTCGGCAGCCTTGAACGAGCGGGAAGCGGTGGCCAACCTCGCCGACGAGCCGTCGAGATCGGCCCGAGCGGCCTTGATCTCACGCTCGACCCGGCGCTTGTCGTCGTCCGGACCGGCCTGCGCCCACGGCACGCCGCCGAATGTGACGGCGGCTGCCAGCACCACGGCGAGGCATGCCAGCCGGCGACGCCGCCAGCCGCTGTCCGGCGACCGGAAAAGCGCCAGCGGCGACCGACCAACTCGTCGGGGAAAGTGACGGACCACAAGTTGTTCCCTCCCTGGTGACCCTTTTCCCCGTGGCTCTCGCGCTATGCGATCAAACAGATAGATATTTCCGGAGTGTCACGAAAGAAGAAATAACGGCCAACAAAATACCAACTCCGACAAGAATCGGCATCACCGTGACGGTCTCTTCCCAACCGATCCACGGCACCACGCGGATATCAGCACGCAGTCGGTCGGCGACATACGGTGTAAATCCGAGACTTGCGCAGGCCAACAGCGCACCCGCCAGGGCCGCGACCATGCTCTCGACGACGAACGGCAGTTGGATATAAAAGTTCGATGCGCCGACCAAACGCATGATGCCGATCTCGCGACGTCGGCTGAACACCGTGAGCCGGATCGTGTTGCTGATCTGCAGGACGCCGGCCACCAGCAATCCTCCTGCCAGGCCGATCGATATCCACTGCAGGCCGTTGAGCCCTTTGAACAAGGGCTCCAGGACCTCGCGCGAATCCTGCACGCTGAATACCCCGGGCAGCCCTTCGACCGCGGAATACACGCCCTCGTACTCCTGCGGATTCTTCAGGCTCACCCGGAACGACTCCTGCAGATCAGCAGGCTTGACGATGTTGGCGGTCGCGGAGTCCTTGTAGATCTCCTTGTACCTTGCGTAGGCCTGGTCCTGGGTCTCGTGATAGACGTCGCGAACCTCGGGACTGGTCTGCAGCGCCTGCTCGATCTCGGTCTTCTGCCCGCCGCTCACAGCGCCGTCTGCACATTGCGGACGCGAACCCACGTCATTGCAAAGAAATACGGCAATTTGTACTTTGTCGTACCAAAACCCTTTGACGAGATCCACCTCGGAGCGGACGAGTAGTCCCAGGCCGAACAGCACGAGCGAGATCCACACGGTGACGATGACGGCGACCGTCATCGTGACGTTGCGGCGAAGGCCGGTACCGAGCTCGGAGAAGGCGTACCTGATCTGCATGGTGTCCTAGCGGGTCGGGTGCACGTGCTGCAGGTGTTGCATGAGCGTGGGCTGCACGGACTGCATGAGCATGAACATGGTCGAGTGTCAGCTCTGGTAGCCGTAGACGCCGCGGGACTGGTCACGGACCAGCCGGCCACCCTCGAGCTCGATCACCCGCTTGCGCATCTGGTCGACGATGGTCGCGTCGTGCGTGGCCATGATGACGGTGGTGCCGGTGCGGTTGATCCGGTCGAGCAGCTTCATGATGCCCACCGACGTCGACGGATCGAGGTTTCCGGTCGGCTCGTCTGCGATCAGGATCATCGGCCGGTTGACGAACGCCCGCGCGATCGCGACCCGCTGCTGCTCACCGCCGGAGAGCTCGTCCGGCATTCGCTGTTCCTTGCCGTCGAGGCCCACCAGGGCGAGGACGTCGGGAACGACCCGGCGGATGTGACCGCGCGGCTTGCCGATCACCTGGAGGGCGAAGGCGACGTTTTCGAAGACTGTCTTGTTCGGCAGGAGCCGGAAGTCCTGGAAGACCGTGCCGATCTGGCGGCGCAGTCGCGGGACCTTCCAGCTGGAGAGACGGTTGAGCTCCTTGCCGGCGACGAACACCCTCCCCCGGGAGGGGCGCAGCTCGCGCAGGGCGAGCTTGAGGAAGGTCGACTTGCCCGAGCCGGAGGTGCCGACGAGGAACACGAACTCGCCCTTGGCGACGTCGAGGTTCAGTCCCGTCAGGGCCGGCCGGGTCTGGCCGTCATAGACCTTGCTGACGTTCTCGAAGCGGATCACGGCGTACTTCCTGGCCGGAGTCGGGGAGCCCGGACGCCAAGCTCGAGGAGCCCGGGCAGATCGGCCAACGCCCGAGTGTACGACGCCAAGTGACCCGGAACGGAAGACTCTCCCCGTAACGTGGGATTCCACGACCAAGGGTCACAAAGGCGCGACCCTTCGACCGCCGTCCGGTTCGGCCCGGTCAGGCGCCGGACTCTGCCCCCTGGTGCGTACGCCGCCAGCGGATGCCCGCCTCGATGAACTCGTCGATGTCTCCGTCGAACACCGCCTGCGGGTTGCCGGTCTCCTGCTCCGTGCGGAGGTCCTTGACCATCTGGTACGGGTGCAGGACGTAGGACCGCATCTGGTCACCCCAGGATGCCGTTCCGCCGTCCTTGAGCGCGTCCATCCGGGCCTGCTCCTCCTCCTTGCGGCGCGCGAGCAGCTTCGCCTTGAGGATGACCATGGCGGTGGCGCGGTTCTGCAGTTGGCTGCGTTCGTTCTGGCAGGCGACCACGATCCCGGTCGGCAGGTGGGTGATGCGTACGGCCGAGTCGGTGGTGTTGACGCCCTGCCCGCCGGGACCGGACGAGCGGTAGACGTCGATCCGCAGCTCGTCCTCGGGGATGTCGATGTCGTCGGACTGCTCGATCACCGGGACCACCTCCACCCCCGCGAAGGAGGTCTGCCGGCGGCCCTGGTTGTCGAACGGTGAGATCCGGACCAGCCGATGGGTGCCCTGTTCGACCGAGAGCGTGCCGTACGCGTAGGGAGCCTTGACCGCGAAGGTGGCCGACTTGATGCCCGCTTCTTCGGCGTAGGAGGTGTCGTACACCTCGGTGGCGTACTTGTGGCGTTCGGCCCAGCGGAGGTACATCCGCAGCAGCATGTCGGCGAAGTCCGCGGCGTCGACACCGCCGGCACCGCCCCGGATCGTGACGAGGGCGTCACGGGCGTCGTACTCCCCGGACAGCAGGGTCCGCACCTCGAGCGCCTCGACGGCGCGGCGGAGATCGGGGACCTCCCGGTCGGCCTCCGCCTGGGTGTCGGCGTCGTCCTCGGACTCGGCCAGCTCGGCGAGGACACCCAGGTCATCCAGCCGCTGCCGCAGCGAGGTCACCCGATCGAGGTCGGTCTGCTTGGCGGAAAGCCGGCTGGTCACCCGCTGCGCGTTCGCCTGATCGTCCCAGAGGTTGGGAGTAGCCGCCTGCTCGCTGAGCTCGGCGATCTCTTCGCGGAGTTTGTCGAGGTCGAGGACGGCCTCGATGCTCCGCAGTGTCGAGTCGAGGGCCTTGAGCTCTTGGTCGAAGTCGGGTGCAGCCACGATCCCCCAGCCTACGCGGCCACGTCGACGAGCCGTCCCGCGACGCTACCGAGGCCCTCGTCGTGATCCCGCGAGCGGCAGGAGCCGGATCACCGTCAGGGCGTGGCGAACGTCTCCGCGGTGGCCTCCACGTTGATTCTGAACTCTCCCTGGCCTCCGGACAACGCGTTGACGATCGGCAGCTCGACCGTTCCGGTGCACGACACTGTCACCTGTGCCGTCCCGACGTCGGAGACGCAGTTCAGCGTCCGATAGCCCGCGGTGTAGCGGTTGACCTCCTCCTGCGCGAGCTGCTCACTCAGCTCCACCCGGTCGGCGATTCCGCCGGAGTAGATCGCTGCCTTGTCGATGCCGTTGGTCGCCGCCAGCGCGGCACCGTCGGCGATGGCGCTGAGGCCGCGACGGTAGGTGAACGCCTGCGCAGCGTCGAAGACCACGGCGCACAACAAGATGATGATGATGCCGAAGCCGATGATGAGCGGGAGCAGCTGGCCCTGCTCGTTCGGCGGGTGTCTCGCGACATGTGACCGACGGAGCCGCATCGTGGTCTGCCTCACCTCGACTCGCGGTAGTCGCCGTAGGGGGTCCGGTGGACGCTCGTCACCGGAATCGTGGCCGCTCGCATGTTGTCCAGAACGTCCGGCAGGAACGGGAACGAGACCGAGTAGGTCACCGTGACGACGACGCTCGAACCGGCCTGCAGGCAGCCGCCCTCGCACCGGTAGGAGAAACCGTTGCCCAACGGCAGACCCTGGTCGGCCATCGCGATCCGTGCCGCCTCGCGTGCCCTTGCCTGCGCCTGGCCAAGGTTCTCCGCCAGTACGAACGCCCGCCCGGCGTCGCGGGCGGCAGCCGAGGCGCCATAGGCGGCACGCTGCACGTCGAACACCGCGAGCATGATGTAGATGAGCGGGACCAGGAACAGGATCCCCATGTAGCAGAACTCCACGATCGCGTTGCCGCGTTCGTCGCCCTCGCGCCTCCGGCCGAGACCGGCCCACCGCAGCCGGCTCACGGCGGCGGCTCCTTGACCGCGTGACCCTCGACCGAGAAGTCGAACGTCGGGCCCCACAGGCCCATCGACGGCATCCTGGCGGAGACCCGCATCACCACGAGCTCCTGTCCCGCCGCGAACCGCTGCCCAGGAGCGATGTTGCGGGCCATGTGGGCAGACAGCGCACCGCTGATGCAGCCGAAGGTCACCGCCCTCCCATCGGCGTAGGTGCCGTCGTAGTTGGCAGCCTCCCGGGCCCCTTCATGTGCGCATGCCACCAGGGTGTTGCGCACATGAAGGAACAGCCCGAGTTGGAGGATGCCCAGAAACAGCGGCAGCAGGATGGTCATGACCAGGACGAACTCGACCACTGAGGAGCCGAGTTCGGACCGGTCTCCCCCGGAGCCGCCGCCGTCGTTCATCAGGTGGGGATGCTGCCCCGCGCCCGCCCGATCGCGTCCATCAGCAGCTGTTTCAGCTCGTCACCGAGGAACGCCCACAAGACCGCAACCAGGGCAGCCGTCATGACGGTGATGAGGATCCAGCCGACCAGGTCGCCGCGTTCGCGGCCGTGCGTGGTCGCCCGTGCGTGCAGCCACGCAAGGACACCCCAGAAATCCTTTGTGAAGGCGTGCATCGTGAGTCCTCTCTCCACGGCTCTCGGTCGCTCCTACGGTGAAATCATCTGCAAGCCGATCGCACCCGGGAAGAATGCGAACAGCACAGTCACGGGGAGCACGATGAACACGATCGGGACCATCATCCCGATCTCCTTGCGCCCGCCCGCCTCGATGAGCTCGCGCTTGCCGGCCTCGCGCACGTCGGCCGCCTGTGCCCGGAGCACGTCCGCGAGTGGTGTGCCGCGTTCGACCGCGATCGCGATGCCGTCGACGAACCTCGCGAGGATCGAGACGTTGGTGCGGTCGCCGACACTTTCCAGGGCCTGCACGAGGCTCGCTCCAGTACGTGCCTGGGACAGGGCGTAGTTGAACTCCCGGGCCAGTTCGCCCTTGCTGACCTTGGCGACCCGTTCGAGGGCGGCGATCGGACCCTCCCCCGCGGTCACCGACAGCGCCAGCATGTCGGCCACGGTCGGAAACTCCGACAGCATCCGCGCCTCGCGCTTCTTGACCTGGTTGACCAGGCGGCGGTCGCGCAGCAGGATCCCGATGACGAACGCGGCGACGCACAGGATCAGCAACGGGATCGCGTTGGCACCCCGGCTGACCAGGACCAGCACCGACAGCCCCAGGGCAGCGGCGAATCCGACCGCGCCCCAGATCAGCTGCTCGACCCGGAACTCCTCGACAGTCATCTCCAGGCCGGCCTGCTGAAGCCGGCGGCGCACCAGACTGCCGCCGCCAAGGACCCGCTCCAGCGCCCCCGCACCGCCGCGGAAGTAGGGCCGCAGAATCCGCTCGAGGGTCGGGAACGGCGTGAACGTACGGTCGGACAGGTCGAAGCCGCCGAGTCCCGCGGCGTCGCGCAGGTAGGGCGCAAGACGCCGGTCGAGCGACGGGCGCCGAAACATCGGGAGTCGGAGTATCGCGAGGGCGAGGCCGAGACCCGCCACCAGGCCGAGCACCGTGCCGTACCAGCTGAGGCTCATCGCAACACCCGCTGCTCTTCGGGGAGCCGGCCGATCCGGAGCATGAGGCGGTAGGCGAGCGCACAGAGCACGGCACCGACCGCCAGCACCAGGAAGCCGAGCGGCGAGTTGTAGCGGGCGATGATTTCGCGCTGGAACGACATCATGCCCAGGATGAGCCAGGGTGCGGCGACGCCGAGGCGGGCCGCGTTGACGGTCCAGGACTGGCGCGCTTCGAGTTCGGCGCGGGTGCGGATGTCCTCGCGCAGGAACGACGACAGCGTTCGGAGCAGGCGGCCGAGGTCACTTCCACCGACCTCACGCGCGATTCGCAGGGACTCCACGATCCGGTCGCCCACCGGGTCGGCGAGATTGCGCTTGAGCCGGTCGAGGCACTCGTTGAAGCGTCCGGTGGCGCGGTAGTCCTCGGCGAAACGCTGGAACGGCCGGCGCAGCGGTTGCGGACCGCGAATGCCGATCTGGGTGAGGGCCTCCGCGAGCGAAAGACCGGCCCGGACGCTGGAGGCGAGGTTGTCGACGACGTTGGGCCACAGTTCGCGCAGCTCCTGCCGGCGGGATCGGGCCCGGTAACGCACGAGCGCGAGCGGCCCGTAGGCGGCCATCACGGCGAATGCCAGGGCCACCGGGAACGCGCCGGAGATCACGAACATCACGACGAGGACGAACAGGCCGACACCGATGCAGGCGCCGATCAACTGGCCAGGTGTCACCGCCTCGATGCCGGCCTGGACGAGCAGGTCGTCGAGCCGGTCCCGGACGGACGGCCCGGACTTGGCGGGCTTGGCGTTCGGCTCCTGGAACGTCCGGATGATCAGGACGATGCCCAGGCCCAGCATCAGCCCGAGGAGAATGCCCATCAGGCGACTCCCTCGAAGCGCGGCGCGAGCAGCCGGGCGAGGTCGTAGCCGATCCGCTCGAACCGGTCCGGGTGCGGCGGGTAGCCGTCGGCGCGGACCAGCCGGTCGCCCCGCAGGCCGAAGATGAGCTCGAGCTCCACGACATCGCCCTCGACGCGACCCGGCACCGCGCAGATCTCCCGGACCCGGCGCCGGCCGTTCTCGATGAGCTGGGTGTGTACGACGATGTCGACGGCACCGGCCACGGTGGGAACGACGAACCGCGACCCGATGTTCTCGCCGGCCAGCAGCGGCAGCGTGCACATCTTGGTGATCGCCTCGCGCGCGGAGTTGGCGTGGATCGTGCACATGCCCGGCAGCCCGGAGTTGAGGGCGATCAGCAGGTCGAGACACTCCTCGGCGCGCACCTCGCCGACGATGATCCGGCTCGGGCGCATCCGCAACGCCTCCTTGACGAGGTTGCGGAGCCGGATCTCGCCGGTGCCCTCGAGGTTGGACTGCCGGGTCTGCATCGAGACCCAGTCAGGGAGCGGGATCTTCAGCTCGAAAACCTCCTCACAGCTGACGATCCGCTCCCGCGGAGGTACGGCCGCGGCGAGGCAGTTGAGCAGGGTGGTCTTGCCCGCCTGGGTGCCGCCGGCCACCAGGACATTGAGGCCGGCGACCACGCACGCCTCGAGGAACTGTGCGCCCTGCGCGCTGATCGTGCCCAGCGACACCAGGTCTTCCAGGTGGGTGGCCCGGACCACGAACTTGCGGATGTTGACGGCCCAGTGCGTGCGGGTGATGTCGGGGATGACGACGTGCAGCCGGCTCCCGTCGGGGAGCATGGCGTCGACGAACGGGGTGGAGAAGTCGATCCGGCGACCGGTGGTCTTGAGCATGCGTTCGACCAGGTCGCGTACCTCGTCGTTGGTGAGCACCGTGGTGGTGAGCTCGCTGCGACCGTTGCGGGCGATGAATACCCTGGACGGCTCGTTGATCCAGATCTCCTCGATGGTGGGGTCGTCGAGGAACTTCTGCAGCGGGCCGAAGCCCGCGACCGCGTTGAAGACCTCCCGCGCCACCTCCCGCGGGTCGCCGAGCGGCGGCAGGGTGGCGACCAGGGTGCGCTCGTCGTACTTCAGTACAGCCTGGTCGACGATGCGGCGGACCGCCCCAGGCTCCTTGAGGGGATCGAGCCCCTCGCGCCGGACCGTCTCGCGTACGTCGGCATCGATGATGTCGACCGCTGTCATGGGCGCGACGCACCCCGCGAAGCTTTCACGCTGTCCCCCTGACCCCTCAGGCATCGGATCACAAGTTCGCCCAGGGATTGTGTCATGCCTTATCCCACCTCGCGACTGCCCGTCCAGTAGGCACGGTATGCGGAGTTGATCAACGATCGTTGGGGTGTGGTCGTAACGTACCGGAGCCGGATCGTCGCGGTCAGCTCGCGGTCGGGAGAAGGCGGCGGACGACCCGCAGGCCGACCGAGAGACGGGCGAGGTCGGCGATGTCGCCCTCGACGATCTCCGCGAGCGTCGACCGGGTACGCGAGACGAGCCCGGCGTCGCGCCGCTCCCACGCCGCGACCCGTTCGCTCGCACTCGCACCGCGCGGACTGACCGCGAGCACGTTCCGGGTGAGCTGGGTGTGAACGCTGTGCAGGTCGTCCCGCAGGGTCGCCCGGGCGGTCGTCTGCCACCGGTCCTGGCGGGGCAACGCAAGGATCCGCTCCAGCAGCCGGCCGAGCTCGAGCCGTTCACCGAGGGTGAAGTGCACGCGGGCCACGTCTATGACGTCGATGCCGGTCTGCACGGCCGTCTCCACGATGCCGAGCCCGGCGTAGGCCGGCGGGAACGCCGCGGTTCGGACCGCGAGGGCTTTCGGCGCTCCTGCCGCCACGAACACGTCGCGTCGGCTCTCGAACAGCGTCTGTTCCCGCCCGGTCAGGACGTCCGGTAGCGCGTCCATCAGCCGGTGCATCCCGTCGGCGAACAGCTCGATGGTGGCGGCGATGTCGATCGGAGGGCGCCGGTTCTGAACGAGCCAGCGGCTGGCCCGCTCGGCGATCGTGCGGGCCTCCAGCCGCATCCGGGTCTGTACGCCCGCGTCGACCTGGCAGTCGAGCCGTCTGATCTGGCGGAAGACCTCGTCGACGCCGAAGACCGCCCGCGCCGCCACGTGCGCCCGAATGAGCTCCTCCCCCGGCGCTCCCGTCTCCAGGGACAGCCGCGGGTAGAAGGTGGTCCCCGCGAGGTTGACCAGCCGGTTGACGGCCTGGGTGATGATGATCTCCCGCCGCAGGGGGTGGGATTCGAGCCGGTCGCCGAACCTGTCCCGCACCGGCTGGGGGAAGTACGCCTTGAGCTCGGCCTGCAGGTAGGGATCGACCGGCAGGTTGGTGTCGAGCAGCTCGGCGGCCAGGACGATCTTGGTGTAGGCGAACAGGACCGCGAGCTCAGGTTGGGTAAGGCCACGGTCCTGCGCCTGCCGGTCGCGGAACTGCTTCGAGCTCGGCAGGTATTCGAGGTCGCGGTCGAGCACGCCCATGCGTTCCAGTCGGCGTACCCAGTCGCCATGCACGTGCAGCAGCGCGGGGGCGACCGCCAAGGCGTTCTGCAGCGCGACATTCTGCTGGTAGTTGTCGTCGAGGACGAGCTCGGCCACCTCGTCCGTCATCGCCGCGAGCATCTCGTTGCGCTGCTTGTGGGTGAGGTCGCCGTCGTGCACGAGGCCGTCGAGGAGGATCTTGATGTTGACCTCATGGTCGGAGGTGTCGACTCCGGCGGAGTTGTCGATGAAGTCGGTGTTGATCCGCCCGCCCTGGTGGGCGTACTCGATCCGGCCGAGCTGGGTCAGACCGAGATTGCCGCCCTCACCGACGCAGGCGCACCGCAGCGCTCCGCCGTTGACGCGTACGCCGTCGTTCGCCTTGTCTCCCACGTCTGCGTGCGTCTCCTGGGCGGACTTGACGTAGGTGCCGATCCCGCCGTTCCAGAGCAGGTCGACGGGTGCGGTGAGGATCGCGCGGATCAGCTCGTTCGGTGGCATTGCCGCGACGTCGGAACCGATGCCGAGTGTGTCGCGCACCTGGGGCGTGAGCGGGATGGACTTGGCCGACCGCGAGTAGACGCCGCCGCCCTCGGAGATGGCCTCGGTCGAGTAGTCGGCCCAGGTCGAACGCGGGAGGTCGAACAGCCGCCGGCGTTCCGCGTATGACGTCTGCGGATCGGGGTCCGGGTCGAGGAAGACGTGTCGGTGGTCGAACGCCGCGACCAGATGGGTGTGCTTCGACAGCAGCATGCCGTTGCCGAACACGTCACCAGACATGTCGCCCACACCGACACAGGTGAAGTCCTGGGTCTGGCAGTCGCGGCCCATCTCGCGGAAGTGGCGCTTGACCGACTCCCACGCGCCCTTGGCCGTGATGCCCATCGCCTTGTGGTCGTATCCGGCGGAGCCGCCGGAGGCGAACGCGTCGCCGAGCCAGAACCCGTAGGACCTCGCGACGTCGTTGGCGATGTCGGAGAAGGACGCCGTCCCCTTGTCGGCCGCCACCACGAGGTAGGCGTCGTCGGCGTCGTGGCGTACGACGTCGGGCGGGGACACTACGTCGCCGCCGACGAGATTGTCGGTGATGTCGAGCAGGCCGCTGATGAACGTGCGGTAGCAGGCGACTCCCTCGGCCAGCCAGGCGTCGCGGTCACTCGGATCGGGAAGCAGCTTGGCGAAGAACCCGCCTTTGGCGCCCACCGGGACGATCACGGTGTTCTTGACCATCTGGGCCTTCGCCAGGCCGAGGACCTCGGTCCGGAAGTCTTCGCGGCGGTCGGACCAGCGCAACCCGCCGCGCGCGACCGGTCCGAAGCGCAGGTGGACGCCCTCGACCCGCGGCGAGTAGACCCAGACCTCGAACTGCGGCCGGGGCTGGGGCAGCTCGGGGTTGGCCCGCGGGTCCAGCTTCACCGACAGGTAGTCCTTGGGCTCACCGGACGCGTCGTGTTGGAAGTAGTTGGTGCGCAGTGTCGTGCGGACCAGGGTGAGGAACGAGCGGATGATGCGGTCCTGGTCGAGGCTGGCCACCGCGTCGAGGGCCTGCTCGATGCTGGTCACGACGTCGTGCGAGCGCGCCTCCCGGTCCTCCACGGACAGCCCGGTCGACGGGTCGAGCCGCGCCTCGAACAGCTCCACCAGTAGACGCGCCAGGTCGACGTTGGCGGTGAGCGCGTCCTCGATGTAGTCCTGGGAGAACGTCGACCCGGTCTGCCGCATGTACTTCGCGTACGCCCGCAGCACGCTCGCCTGCCGCCAGGTCAGGCCGGCCCGCAGGACCAGGGCGTTCAGCCCGTCGCTCTCGGCCCGGCCGGACCAGACCGCGGTGAACGCCTCCTGGAACAGCTGGCGCACCTCACTCGCGGGTGCGCCGACCGTGCCGGTGTAGGTGAGGCCGAAGTCGTAGATCCAGGCCTGGCTGCCGTCGGCCGCCTCGATGGGGTACGGCCGCTCGTCGGTGACCTCGACTCCCATCCACGACAGGCGCGGCAGGACGTCGGACAGCGACAGCGGTGAACCGGTCCGGTAGATCTTGAAGCGGCGCTCGTTCGGTGCCGCGTCCACCGGCTCGTACAACGACAGGGCGAGCCCGTCCTCCGGCGGCAGCTCCTCGAGACGACGCAGGTCGGCGACGGCGGTACGGGCCGGGAAGTCGTCACGGTAGGCGGCCGGGAACGCCTCGGCGTACTTGCGGAACAGGCGGGCCGCCTCCGCTTCGCCCACCTGGTCGTCGAGCGCCTCCGCGAACTCGTCGATCCAGCTCCGGGTGGCGTTGGTCAGCCGCTGTTCGAGCTCGGCGACGTCGACGTCGGGGATGGTGGCTTCCTTGGCGACACGTATGACGAAGTGCAGCCGGGCGAGCACCGACTCCGACAGCCGCAGCGCGAAGTCGATGGTCTCCCCGCCGAGCTCGCGCAGCAGGATGTCCTGGATCCTCAGGCGTACCTGCGTGGAGAACCGGTCCCGTGGCAGGTAGACCAGGCAGGACAGGTAACGCCCGTAGTCGTCGCGGCGGACGAACAGGCGCAGCTGCCGGCGCTCCTGCAGGTAGAGCACGCCGAGCAGGGTGGGCAGCAGCTCGTCGGTGGAAACCTGGAACAGCTCGTCGCGCGGGTAGGTCTCCAGGATGTCGAGCAGGACCTTGCCGGAGTGGGAGTCCGTCGAGAAACCCGACCGCGCGATCACCTCGTTGGCCTTGCCGCGCAGGACCGGGATCCGCAGCACGCTCTGGGTGTAGGCGGCCGAGGTGAACAGGCCCAGGAACCGGCGCTCCCCGACCACCTCACCGTTCGCGTCGAACTTCTTGACGCCGATGTAGTCGAGGTAGGCCGGCCGGTGCACGGTCGAACGCGAGTTGGCCTTGGTCAGGATGAGGACCTTCTTCTCCCGCGCCTTGGCCCGTACCTCCGGCGGCATCTGGCTGAACAGCATCGCGTGCCTGGGGTCGGACCGCAGGATGCCGAGACCGCTGCCGGGTACGCCGCGGAGCACCGCGTCGCCGTCGTCCTCCTCCTGCAGCGCGTACTCGCGGTAGCCGAGGAAGGTGAAGTGGTTGTCTGCGAGCCAGGTCAGGAGCTCTCGGGTTTCGGCGATCTCCTGCTCCGGCAGGGGCAGTGCTGTGGTCTCGAGCTCCTCGACGACGCCACGGGCGCGGGCCTGCAACTTCGGCCAGTCCTCGACCGCCTCGCGGACGTCGCGGAGCACCCGCCGCAGGTCCGCGCCGACCTGGGCCAGGTCGCCGGCATGGGACTCGCGGTCGATCTCGACGTGGATCCACGACTCGAGCAGGGCGTCGGGCGGAAGCTGCTGGTCTTCCTGCGGGCGGCCGTCGTACGAACCGACGATCTCGATCAGCCGTCCGGTCACGTCGCGCCGGACGATGAGCTGCGGATGCACCACCAGGTGGATGCCACGCCCCTGCCGGGACAGCTCCATCGTCACCGAGTCGACCAGGAACGGCATGTCGTCGGTGACGACCTCCACCACCGTGTGCGTGCACGACCAGCCGTGTTCCTCCACCGTCGGGGTGAAGACGTGGACGGCCGCGGTGCCCTGCGGACGGTCGGCCGCGAGCCGGTAGTGGCTGCGCGCCGCCCCGTACACGTCGACAGGGTCGCGCTGGAGCAGGTCCTCTGCCGACACGTGCCGGTAGTAGGCCGCGAGCAGGGCCTCGACCTGGGCCACCGAGAGGGCACCGGCCGAGCGGCTGTGTTCGGCGACCTTGGCGGCGTCGGCGAGAATCGCGCCCTTGTCGACATCCCAGGTGCTGGCAGAGCCCAGTGGCCCGGG
The DNA here is from genome assembly GCA_963720325.1 of uncultured Actinomycetota bacterium. GTDB lineage: Bacteria > Actinomycetota > Actinomycetes > Propionibacteriales > Actinopolymorphaceae > Thermasporomyces. The sequence continues at coordinate 1,725,950 of CAVRFE010000007.1, forward strand.
GCCCAGGTTGCCGTTGACAGTCATGAGCGCTCGCCCCTGCCATGGTCATCTGTCGGCGCCGCAGGACGCCGCAGCCGTACGCCGTCGTACGGGCCGTTCCGACCCTAGATGTCTCGACACTAGTCGCAGGAGCCGTGGTCCGACGAGGTCCGGACCGACTGGGCCGATGTGCGCGGACCCGACGTTTCGTCACGGAACCGGCAGGCCGCCTACCACGGACCGTGAGCCGACAATGCGGCTTGTCCCCCGCTACCGGTCGATCATCGTGTTGGATCTCCCCATGGACCTTCACCGGGAAACCAGGTACGCCGCGAAGCCAGCCGCCGTCTACGCCATGCTGACCGACGAGGCCTTCATCGCGAAGCGGGCGCAGGCAGCCCACGCCGTGCAGTACGACGTCTCCGTCGAACCTGCCGGCGCCGGCGTACGGACACATACCCACCAGCGGCTTCCCGCCGAAGTGCCCGATTTCGTCCGTCGCCTCGTCGGCCAGCACATCGAGCTCGAGGAGGTCATCACGTGGGGGCCGCCCGGCCCGGACGGCTCCCGCAGCGGTGACCTCCGGGTCGAGATCGCGAACGCGCCCGTGACCATGCGCGGGACGATCCAGCTCGTCGCGGAAGCGGACGGAAGCGCGACCCGCCAGATCTTCGACGCCGAGCTCAAGGCGTCCGTGCCGCTGATCGGGCGCAAGATCGAGGAGGCGGCGGCGCCGGCCGTGGTCGCCGGCATCGACGGGATGGAGGACCTGGGTCAGGCCTGGCTCACCGAGCAAGGCTGACTGGCGGACGCGCGCAGCTCGGCGTGTCGGTGCACCGGTTTGGCGGTGGTTCCTGCCACGGTGGTCGGTGACGTACGCACCGCACCTGGGGTCCGGAGGAGGTCCGCCCATGAAGGAGACGACGTACGACTGCCCCACCTGCCACTGTCGTCAGCAGTTCGAGCTGCTGTTGGTCGACGAGAGTCCGGGCACAGAAAGCCCCGAGTGGATCTGCACAATGTGTGGCACCGCGCTGTTCGCCGAGCTCACCGGTGAGGTCGGGTTCGACACCGGACCGCTTGCCGCGACCTCACAGGTCGCGTAGACACCGACGACGCCCACTGCGTCGCCGTCACCCCATGTGCGGGTACCTGTAGCCGGTCGGCGGCACGAAGGTCTCCTTCACCGTCCGCGGACTCACCCAGCGGATGAGGTTCCACATCGACCCGGCCTTGTCATTCGTTCCGCTCGCGCGGGCGCCGCCGAACGGCTGCTGCCCCACCACGGCACCCGTCGGCTTGTCGTTGACATAGAAGTTGCCGGCCGCATAGCGCAACTCCGCGCTCGCCCGCTCGACCGCCGAACGGTCCTGCGCGATGACCGCCCCGGTGAGCCCGTACGCTGCGACGGAATCGAGCTGGCGCAGCACGTGGTCGTAGGCCTGGTCGTCGTACACGTAGACGCTGAGGATCGGGCCGAAGTACTCGGTGCTGAAGATCTCGTCGGTCGGATCGTCACAGGACAAGATGGTCGGCCGGACGAAGTACCCGGTGCTGTCGTCGCAGGTGCCACCCGCCAGGATCTGCACCGAGTCGGTCGCCTTGGCCCGCTCCAGCGCCGCCGCGTGCTTGGCGTACGCCCGTTCGTCGATGACGGCGCCCATGAAGTGGGAGAAGTCGGCGACGTCGCCCATCGAGAGGTCCTCGGTCTCGGCCACCAGGTCGTCGGCCAGACGCTCCCACACGCTCCGGGCGACATAGGCCCGCGAAGCCGCCGAGCACTTCTGCCCCTGGTATTCGAAGGCGCCGCGCACCATGGCCGTGCGCAGTACGTCGAGGTCGGCGGAAGCGTGGGCGACGATGAAGTCCTTGCCGCCGGTCTCCCCCACGATCCGCGGGTAGTTGCGGAAGCCCTCCAGGCCCTCGGCAACGCTCCGCCACAGGTGCTGGAACGTCCGCGTCGAACCGGTGAAGTGGATCCCGGCGAGCTCGGGGTGCCGCAGGGCGACGTCCGACACGGCGATGCCGTCACCGGGCAGCAGGTTGATCACACCGGGTGGCAGGCCCGCAGCCTCCAGCATCCGCATCGTGTGGTGGGCGGCCAGCGTCTGGGTGGGCGACGGCTTCCAGAGCACCACGTTGCCCATCAGGGCCGGTGCGGTCGGCAGGTTGGCCGCGATCGCCGTGAAGTTGAACGGCGTCACGGCATAGACGAAGCCCTCGAGCGGTCGGTATTCGAGCCGGTTCCAGACTCCGGGTGAGGAAATCGGCTGGTCGGCATAGATCTGCCGGGCGAACCGGACGTTGAACCGCAGGAAGTCGATCAGCTCGCAGGCCGCGTCGATCTCTGCCTGCTGGACGGTCTTGCTCTGACCGAGCATCGTCGTGGCGTTGAGCGTGTCACGCCATGGGCCCGAAGCCAGGTCCGCGGCCTTGAGGAAGATTGCCGCCCGGTCGTCGAACGACATTGCCCGCCAGTCGGCCGCGGCGTCGTGCGACGACTTGATCGCGTCCTCGGCGTCCTGCTCGGTCGCGCCACGGAACTCACCGAGCACGTGCCGGTGGTTGTGCGGCATCACGACCGCGACGGGGTCGCCACCGCCCGGGCGGTGCACGCCGCCGATCGTTGCGGTGAGCTCGGCCTGCTCGGCTGAGAGCTCGGCCAGCCGAGCCTGCAGGCTGGCGCGCTCGGCGGTTCCGGGCGCGTAGGTGCGGACAGGTTCGTTCACTGGTGCGGGTACCTGCGTGACGGCATCCATCGAGTCGCTCCGGCGGGATAGTGACGGGACTCATGAGTGGTGGAGTCCCGATCGGGGACCCTCCAGAGCCCATCCTTCCACCGCGACGCCACGAGTTGTCCGAAGCTGTCGAGCTGCCTGCGAGTTCCGATCTTTCGGACAAGTCGGCCTGGAGCGGGTGCGCCGCTACGCCGACTTGCGCGATGCCGCCTTCTTGGCCGTACGACCGGACGCCGCCTTCTTAGTGGCCTTCTTCGCCGGCTCCGACCCCTTCTTCGCGGCGGCCTTCTTCGCCGGCTTCGCCGACTCCGCGCCGCGCTGCTTGCGTGCCGCGTCGACGCTCGCCTGCAGTGCCGCCATCAGGTCGACCACTTCTCCGGACGGCGCCGCTGTGGCGGCGGGTGCCTCGACCTCGTGCCCGGTGGTCTTGGCCTCGATCAGCTCCTCGAGCGCCGCCCGGTACTCGTCGTGGTAGCGCTCGGGGTCGAAGGTCGTCTCCAGGGTCTGGATGTACGACTCGGCCATCGCGACCTCCTGCGGCCGGACGTCCACGTCGTCCGACGGGATCGCGAAGGTGTGGTCGCGCACCTCGTCCGGCCACAGCATCGTCTGCATGACGAGGACGTCGTCCTTCGGGCGCAGCATCGCCAGCGCCTCCCGGTTGCGCAAGGCGACCTTGACGACCGCGGTCTGCCCGGTGTGCAGCAGCGCGTCCCGCAGAAGCACGTACGGCTTGGCGGCGGCCCCCTCGGCCTGCAGGTAGTAGCTGCGCGACACGTAGATCGGGTCGATGTCCTCGGCGGGGACGAACTCCAGTACGTCGACGACGTGCTTGCTGGGCAGCGGCAGGTCGGCCAGTTCGTCCGAGGTCAGGATCGCCATCTCTCCGTCGGGCAACTCATAGCCCTTGGCGATGTCGGAGTACGGCACCTCCTCGCCGTCGATCTCGCAGACCCGGCGGTACCGGATCCGGCCACCGTCTGCGGCATGCACCTGACGGAACGCGATGTCCTTCTCCTGGGTGGCGGCGTAGATCTTGACCGGAATCGTTACCAGGCCGAAGGAGACCGAGCCCTTCCAAATCGCCTGCATCTGCGTACCTCCGCCACATTTCCAGCGCGCTGACCGGGAAAAACGTGCCTCGCACCTCAACCCTGCGGTGTTCCCTACCCCGCGTGCAACCCCACAAGCGAACATCGCCGGCCGGGGCAGAACCGGATCATGCCGGCGAACGTATTCGAGGGGTCACGGCCAGTCCTGGGCCGGACACAACCGAGGGGGAGGACATGACACGAGGACGCATGGGCGCCCCGGGCCGGAGTGCCCTGCTGCCACGCCTGGTGCGGCTGGGGATGGCCGCATTGGTATCCGCGGCAGGAGTCACCGCCGCCGCCGCTGGCCCCGCGGCCGCGGACGAGCCCGGCCGGACGGCCCCCAGCATCACTGTCACCTCGGTGACACCGGAGCAGCCGGAAAACCAGCTCTCGCAGTCCTCTCGGAGCCGGATCGGGTCTACGTTCACGGCTCGGCAGGCGGCCGTGCCGTTGCTCTCGGCGGCGATGATGCCCGTCACGTCGTTGGTCTGTCCGCCCCTCTGCCCGAGTCCCAACCCGCCCATCTACCGCACCCAGGCGATCTCGATGCGGTGGACCGACACCTGGCTCGGCGAGTCCACGTACAAGCTCTACCGCTACGACGGGCTGGGCGGGAACGGGACATTGGTCCACGAGGTCGGCCCGCGTTCCGGCACCGGGACGGTCCACACGTTCCGCGCCACCCGACTCGAGGGAAACCTCACCCACTGCTTCCGACTGTTCGCCCGGACCACGAGCGGCCGTGGCCAGGCAGCGAGCCCGCTTGCCTGCGCGGCGACCGGGCGACCTGGCCGGCCGGGCAACCCGAGCGTGGTGTGGACGGACGCCACCTCCGCCGACATCGAGTTCGCCCGCTCGACCAGCTACGAAGCGCCGTACCGGATCTACCAGCGGCGCAGCACCGAGAGCAGCTGGTCGCCGGCGTCACAGGGGACCGGAGCGGGCACGCCACCGAGCGGCCGGAAGCGGTACCGCGTGCACGGGCTGCAACCTGGGACCACCTACTCCTTCCGAGTCACCAGCGCACATGCCTTCCAGGAGTCCCTGCCGACGATCGAGGCGTCCGCCCGCACCGCGACCTCGCCCACCGCCGGGTGGACCGAGTTCAGCGACGACTTCACCATCGAGCACCCCTGGGACCTGCCCGCGAGCGACCGCTACCGGTACGACGCGTCGTACGACACCCACACGACGTGGGTGGAGTCCACCGACGAGCCGCTTCGCGAGGGGAACCCCACGAACCCGCGTACGGAGATGCGGTGGGACGACTCCTACTCCAGCGGCCAACGCATGTGGGAGGCCGACGTCTACATCCCGGCCGGCACCGACGGGAGCAACATCATGCAGATCCTGCGGACCCAGTCTGGAGTCGACTTCATGATGCGCGTGTACGAGGCCGACAACGGGACGCTCAAACGCCACCCCGACGGACACGAGACCATCGTCACCGGCATCTACGACAGGTGGATCAACATCAAGGTCGCCCACAACACGGCGACCCGTGCCATCGACGTCTACCTCGACGACCGCAAGGCGTTCACCACGACAGACAACGGTCCAGGCGGACGGCGGTTCAAGAACGGCACCTACGGCTCCAGAGAAGGCAAGGCCGAGGCGAGGTTCCGCCACATCACCTTCTGGCGGCGCTGAACTGACCCGATCCGGCGTCAGCAGGAAGTTGTCCGGAGTGCGGCGTGGAGTCCATGATCACCACCAACCGGCTAGCGGAGGGTGGCGAGCGCCGCGTGTACGTGACCGTCGCAGCGCTCGAGGACGGCGCGGGCGCGCTCGGAGGAGACCTGGCCAAGCACCGCCACCAACGCGGTCTTGAGCTCGCCGCCCGCCTCGGTGAGCGCCTTCGCGCAGGTGTCCTCGCTCAGGCCGGTCGCCTCACCCAGGATCTCCAGCATCCGCCCGCGCAGCTTGGCGTTGGACGCCACCAGGTCGACCATCAGGTTGGAGTACGTGCGCCCGAGCCGCACCATGACCGCGGTCGAGAACGCGTTGAGTATGAGCTTTTGCGCGGTCCCCGCCTTCATCCGGGTGGAACCGGCGACCACCTCGGGCCCCGTGTCGACCGCCACCAGCACGTCGACCTCGCGCCCGTACGGTGCGTAGGGGTTCGCGGTGACCAGCACGGTGGCCGCACCGCGTTCGTGCGCACCTTCCAGGGCGCCGACGACGTACGGCGTACGCCCACTCGCTGCCAGGCCCACCACCAGGTCGCCCGGTGCCGACGACTCGGCGAGTTCGCGCCGGCCGGCCTCCTGGTCGTCCTCGGCTCCCTCGACGGCGCGGAGCAGGGCCGCCGGCCCACCAGCGGCGTGGGCGACGAACCACTCACCCGGTACGGCGAAGGTCGGCGGCAGCTCGGCGGCATCGAGGACTCCGAGCCGTCCCGACGTTCCAGCACCGACGTAGTGGACCCGCCGGCCTTGGCGCAGCGCGGCGACGGCCAGGTCGACCGCCGCGGCGAGCTGCGGCAGCACGGCGCGGACGGCCAGTGCGACCTGCTGATCCTCGTCGTTGATCAGCTGGAGTACCTCGAGCGTCGGCACCCGGTCGATGTCGGTCGTCCGCGGGTTGCGCGCCTCGGTCGGCGACACCACTCGGACGACCGGTTTCGTCAGCCCGCCGGAACCAGCCACGGCGGACCTGGCGGGTTGCTGCGCCGCGTCGGCGTCCCCATCCGGTATCTGCATCAGCGGCGCCCACGTGGCGAGGAGACCCGTCGCCCCCTGATCGCGTCGAATGTCGCCTCGAGCGCGCCGAGAGTCTCGCGGTAGTGCCGCCTCGCCACACCGACGAAGAGGCAGTCGACGACGGTCAGCTGGGCGATCCGGCTGGCGGTCGCGCCCGAGCGGAACGTCGTCTCCCGGGCCGCGGTGGTCAGCACGTGGTCGGCGACCCCGACAATCGGTGAACGCGGGAAGTTGGTAAGGGCGACGGTCGTGGCGCCGCGCTCGCGTGCCTGGGTGAGGACCTCGATGGTGTCACCGGTGGCACCGGTGTGGGAGATGCCGACCGCGACGTCGCCCTTGGCGAGCAGGGCCGCGCTGGCCAGGGCTGCGTGGGTGTCGACCCACGCGAAGGCAAGGCGTCCGATCCGGTGCAGCTTCTGCTGGAAGTCGAGCGCGACGAACGCGCTGGCGCCGACGCCGAAGAGCTCGATCCGGCCCGCCCGGGCCAGCGCCTCGGCCACCTCGTCCAGCGTGTCGACGTCGAGCTGGCGCGCTGTCTCCTCGACCGCACGTGCGTCGGCGAACGCGACCTTCTCGACGATCTGTTCCATCGAGTCGCCGGGCCCGATGTCGCTGCCCACGACCCGGCCGCGACCGCCGTCACGGACGGACTCCCGGGCCGACTCCGCCGCCAGCCGCAGCCGCAGCTCGGGATAGCCGGGCAGGCCGAGGACCTTGCAGAACCTGATCACCGTGGTCTCGGAGGTACCCGCCGCTCGGGCCAGCTCGGTGATCGTCCGGGACGCGGCCCGCGAGGGGTCCTCGAGCACCAGCCCGGCGACCCGCTGCTCGGCCGGCGACAGCGAGGGGGCGAGGGCACGGATCCGGATCACCACGCCCTCGGCCAGCGGGTCGGCTTCAGGAACCTTCGAGCTCTTGGCCATAGTGGAAATTAACTTACCCCGCTGGGAGACGTGTGTACCCGGCCGGAGGTCCGGGATTTGGCAGGGTCGTCAGTGGTCCGCCTCGGTCCAGCCCGCTGGCTGGAACCTGGCGGGGTCGCGCTCGCCGTCGAACACCACCCCGTCGCCGTCTCCCAGGCGCACATCGTCGACGTAGACGCCGCGGCCCTGCTGGGTGGCATCGGTGACATAGCGCCAGCGAAGCTGGATCTGGCCCGGTGGACCCTCGAGTTCGGCGGACGCCTGCTGCCAACGCCGCCCGGCGAACCCCGAGATGGAGCCGTCGTGCTGGCTGACCCGGCCTCGGCTGGAGATCACGAAGGGAACCGGCTCCCAGGTGGCCCCCGCGTCCCGGGACTGCTCGAGGGTCAGCAGGTCGGTCGTCTCGGAGTCGACGAACAGGTCGAAGCCGAGCCGGGTGAGGTCGGACCGCAGTGCCACCGGCAGGGTGAGCGTCGCCGTGGTCGCGTCCTGGCGTCCGGCGAACCACGCTGTCTTCCCGCGGCGCGGTGAGACCGCCAGCGCGTGGGCGACCCGGCCCGCGATCGCCCGCCGCACCGGGCTGATGTTGCTCCACTCCCGGCGCGGATGCACCCGGTTGGTCAGCAGGATCACGAAGGAACGCGACAACGGGTCGAGGACGACCGAGGTGCCGGTGAACCCGGTATGGCCGGCCGTGGTCGGTGCGGCGAGCGCGCCCATGTAGAAGCGCTGGTTGAGCTCGAAGCCGAGTCCGTGTGCGTGACCGGGGAATCCTCCGTTGTAGTCGGTGAGCATCTGCTCGACCGACTTGCGGGGCAGCACCGACCGGCCGTCGTAGGTCCCGCCGTTCAGCATCGCCTGGGCAAGGACGGCCAGGTCGTCGGCGGTGGAGAAGATCCCGGCGTGACCGGCGACGCCGCCCAGTGACCACGCGTTCTCGTCGTGCACACTGCCACGCACCATGCCGCGTTCGGGATCGGACTCGAACTCCGTGGCGGCGACCCGCGACAACTTGCTCGCCGGCGGGTTGTAGCCGGTGTCGTCCATGTGCAGCGGTTGCGTGATCCCCTTGCGCACGAGCTCGTCCAGCGGCTGGCCGCTGACCTTCTCGACCAGGACGCCGAGGGTGATGAGGTTGAGGTCGGAGTACACGTACTGGGTGTCCGGCGGTGTCTGGGGCACCACGTCGAGCACGGCTTGGATCCGCGCATCCTTGTCCTGGTAGGGACGCCACAGCCGCATCCACGCCGGCAGGCCCGACGTGTGGGTGAGCAGCTGCCGCACCGTGATGGTCTCCTTGCCGTTCGCCCCGAACGCGGGGAGATACGACGCGACGGGCGCGTCGAGGTCGACCCGGCGGCGTTCGACCTGCTGCATCACCACGATCGAGGTGAACAACTTCGACACGCTCGCCATGTCGAAGATGGTGTCGCGGCGCATCGGCACCTGCTGCACGGGCGGGAGCTCGGTGCCAACGGCGTCGGCGTACTTCACGGCGTGTCCGAGCGCCTCGTGCACGACAACCTTGCCGTTGCGCGCGGCCAGCACGACCGCGCCCGGATACAGGGGCGGAACGGACTCGCCCTGCGGCAGCAGGCCGGCCCGCAGGTCGGTGACCATGGCGTCGATCTCGGCGGCGTTCAGGCCGGCCTCCTCAGGTGGTGCGGACACGAGCCGGGTGTGGGACGGTGCGAAGCCGTCGTACGGCTGGTCGAAACCCCGGTGCCGGCCCGCCTGCGCTGGCACCGCGGACGATGCGAGGACGGCGCCGGCGAGCAGGAAGGACGAGCCCAGCATCGCAAGCGACCGCCAGCTCACCGTACGACCTCGTCCCACCATCGCGACCACCATCCTCTGCAGCGTGCACGCTCACCGTCCGGACGCACCGACCTCCCCTGCCTCAACCCCGGCGGCCCTTGTAGAGCAGGTAGCGCTCGCGCCGGTCGTCGAAGTCGGCGACCTCGCCCTCCCACGCGCCGACGACCTCGTCGACGTCCGCGCCCTCGTCGATCATGGTGCGGAGCCGGGGGGAACCGGACAGCTTGTCGATCCAGTACGGCCGCTGCGGGTCATAGGTGTCGTAGCGCCAGGTGAACTTCTCGTAGCGCTTGGCCTCCACCAACATCGCGACCGCCGTACGGATCGGCTGGTACGCACGCGGGTCGGTGACGTGCAGCTGCACTCCCGCACAGGTCTCGTCGACGTACTTGTTGAACGTGGGCACGAAGTAGGCCTCGCGGAACTCCACGCCGGGCAGGTCGTGCTCGTTCAACCGGTCACCCCACTTGTAGTCGAGGTACGGAGCACCGACCATCTCGAACGGGCGGGTCGTCCCCCGCCCTTCGGAGATGTTGGTGCCCTCGAACCAGCAGGTCCCCGCGTACACGAGTGCGGTGTCGGCCGTCGGCATGTTCGGCGAGGGAGGCGGCCACGGCAGCTCGTGGTCCTGGGCGCGGGAGTCCGGCCGCCAACCGCTGACCTTCACCACCTCCAGGTCGACCTTCCGGCCTGCGTCGGTGGGCAGGAACTCGCCGTTGTAGAACCGCGCCAACTCGCCGACCGTCATGCCATGCTGCTGGACGATTTCCTTCTTGCCGACACCGCTGGTGTAGCCGGGCGTCATGAGCGCCCCGTCGGCGCGGCCGCCGATCGGGTTGGGACGGTCGAGGACGACGTACCTCAGTCCGAGCCGGGCGGCGACGACCATCGAGTCGTACAACGTCCAGATGTAGGTGTAGAACCGGGCGCCGACGTCCTGGATGTCGAACACCATCGTTTCCACCCCGGCCTTGGTGAACAGCTCGCCGAGCTTGGTCTGGTTGGCGCCGTACGCGTCATAGACCGGCAGCCCGGTCCGCGGGTCCATCGTGTCGCCCTCCGAGCCACCCGCCTGGGCACTGCCGCGAAAGCCGTGCTCGGGCCCGAAGACCCCGCGGATGTCGAGGTCGTCGTGCACCGCGAGGTCGTCGACGATGTGGCGGGTGTCGCGGAGAATCCCGGTCGGGTTGCTGAAGATGCCGAGCTTGGTGCCACGCAGCATCGACCAGTCCTGCGCCGCGGCCACCTCGGCGCCGGTTCGTACCCGGGGCTGCCCCGACATACTCGCTCCTTCCGCACCCGGTGCCGCGTGCGCGCAGGCCGCGCTGGCGCCGAGGGAGAGGCCCGCGGTCACCGCCGCGCCGGAGCTGACGGCCCGGCCGAGTACCGCGCGCCGGGTCGGCGTGTGCTTCGAGCTGGAGGTCATGGGCCCGCCGTCCTTGTCTCGCGTTCGGTCGTCATCTGGTCTCGGTTGTCACTTGTTTCGGTTGTCATCTGTTCTCGGCGCTGCCTCGCCAGGAGAGACCGTGACCATACGGGTAGAGGGTCACGCCGGGGTCGGAGGCGCTGGGTATCGCGACCGGGAGCCGCCCCCGCGGGGTCAGCTCACCGAACAGCACCCGGGCGCACGAACGCAAGGCCACCGCGTTTCCGGCATAGGTTGCGAGGAAGGTCCCGACCTGGGTGAAATGCGCGATGTCGTACGGATCCTGCACGGCGACCGCGACAACCGTGGCGCCGCTGGCGACCAGCTCGTGCACAAGGCGTTGCTGGCGTGCTTGTGGATCGGTGACAGCTGTGTCCCACGCCTTCTGCGTGACCACCACCGTGAGGTCGCTGGCACCCGCCTGCGCCACGGCCGAGGCGATCGCCGCGTCGGCCGGCCGGGTCCCGGTGTTGAACGCGGACGCGGTGGCCCCCCGCTCGCCGCAGGCGTCGGCCAGTGCCTGGGTCGCGGCGGCTCCGCTCCCGGTCACCAGGACCGTGCGTGGCCCCGGAGCAAGGGGCAGCACGCCCGCGTCGTTCTTGACCAGCGTGGTCGTCGCCTCGGTGATGTCGTCGGCCGCCGCCAGGTGAGCGGGCGGGCCCACGATCTCGGGCACCTTGTCCACATGCACGAACGGGTCGCGGACCAGGCCAGCCTTGACCTTCCACCGCAGGATCCGGGTGACCGACTCGTCGAGCCGGTGCCGACTGATCTCGCCTTGGTCGACGGCTGCGAGGAGCGCCTGGTGCGCGACGTCGAACTGCGGTGGGCGCAGGAGCATGTCGACGCCGGCCAGGACCGCGAGGACCACAACCCTGTCGTCGCCGTACTTGTCACGGACGCCCTGCATCCCCAGCGCGTCGGTGACGACCACCCCGTCGAAGCCGAGCTCGCGGCGCAGGATGCCGGTCATGATGGGGTACGACAGGGTCGCGGGGTCGCCGGCCGGGTCGAGCTCGGGCATCACCAGGTGACCCGTCATGATCGCACCGATGCCCGCCTTGATCGCGTCCCGGAACGGCGGAGCATCGATGTCCTCCCACTGCTCCCGGGTGTGCGTGATGACGGGGATGCCGGTGTGGCTGTCCACACTGGTGTCGCCGTGGCCCGGAAAGTGCTTGGCGGTGGCCAGGATGCCGGCGTCGCGTTGGTATCCCTTGACCTGAGCCGCGGTGAGGGCCCGCACGAGGCCGGGTTCCGAGCCGTACGACCGTACGCCGATCACCGGGTTGGCGGGGTTGACGTTGACGTCGGCGACCGGTGCGTAGTCCTGGTTGATGCCGACTGCGGCGAGCTCACGACCGGTGATGGCCGCGGCGCGCCGGGCGGCGTCGACCCGGCGCCCGGCGCCGAGCGCCATGTTGCCTGGGAACTGCGTGGCCGGCGGACCGATCCGCACGATCGTCCCCTGCTCCTGGTCGGTGGAGACAAGGAGCGGCAGGCCCGCACCCGAGCCGACCGACGAGCGCTGTAGGCCGTTGGACAGGTTGGCGACCTGCACCGGGTCGACGACGTTGCCCGACCAGGTGAAATAGCAGACACCGCCGAGGTGGTACTTCGCGACCACCTCCGACGGTGTCGCCACGCCGTACTCGGCCGTGTTGCGGGCGTCGGCCACCTCCGCGGCGGCGCCGTAGACGTGGGCGACCAGTAGTTGGCCGACCTTCTCCTCCACCGACATCCGGCGGACGACGGCGGCGATCCACGCTTCGGTGCGCTTGCCGCCGGCGGTCGGGGGCGGCGAGCCGTCGGGCTCGGCCGTGGCGGCGGCACCGCCGGCGGATCCGGACGTTGCGGCGTCGGCGTGCGCGGGGTGGTGGCTCGCGGCTGTGCCCAGTCCGGCGAGCGCACCGGCCGCGCCGAACACGACGGCACGCCGCCGTGGGGACGACGACACCGGGTCAGAGGCCGGTGGGGCTGCTGGCGGTGATGGCGGTCGTGACGGTGACGGCGGTGACGGCACGCGTCCTCCTCAGGCCGGGTGCGAAAACTTTCTACGCATACGCCCACCCGAACCGGAACCTACCTACGACGGTGGCTGCGGTCAACGGCACCCGGTGTGCCATCCGCGGCCAGGTTTGGGCCAGCACGCCTGTTGATCATGGTCGGTCCTGGCCGACACCATCGCCGCGGTCCCGCCCAGCCGGGCGCCGGCCTCATCCAATTGGACTACGCCCGGGTCGACCACTTGGCATACCCAAACATCAGCCGCTCGTACGGCGACTATGCGCGCTTCCGCTCACTAACTTGTCGTGGGTCCCAATCGCCCCGCCAGGAGGACTTATTCGCAAGAGTCGCGTTGTGGTCGTCGGCGACCATCCACAGCTGCTCGACGCACTTGTGGATCTGGTGTCGGAGGAGCCAGACCTCGAACTCATCGGAGTCGCCGGCAATGGAGAGGAAGCCCTTTCACTGGCCCGCTCTACCGAGTCGGCGGTCTTCCTTTTCGATCTGGAAACGGTGGGCGTAGACATCCAGTCGGTCATCCACGACCTCAACCAACAGAATCCCCCTGTCCGACTGATTGCGCTGTCGAGTTATGACGACGCCGATGCAGTTCGCAGAGCTCATGACGCGGGCTTTCATCGGCACATCAGCAAGGTATTTGGCAGCGCGGATCTATTGAGGATCTTACTGGAGGAGCATGTCAGGCTGGCTTAGCTCGCGATACCAGGAGCTTGGTTCTCGTTACCGAGACCTCAGTTCGCGATACCGAAACCTCACCACTCCGGTTCGAGTCGCATGCGTTCTGGTGCCCGTCATGGTCACGATTCTGGCGGTCACCCTGAGCGGCGTGTTCGGTTCCGCACCGATCGGCTCGTCACCGCCGAAGTACCAGGACACGGTTGCCACACCGTTGCGGGCGTCCGACGGCAAGCTGGTCGACGCTTCGGGCAAGACGGTGGCGCTCACCGGCGTCAACTGGTTCGGGTTCGAGACCGAGACGTTCTCACCACATGGTCTGTGGGCCCGCAACTGGGAGAGCATGCTGGACCAGATGAAGCAGAGCGGGTTCAACACGCTCCGCCTTCCGTACACGAACGAGATGTTCTGGCCGAAGAGCAAGGTCGCCCAGATCAACTACCGCAAGAACCCTGACCTCAAAGGCCTTCGCGGCATCGATCTGATGGAGAAGATCGTCAACGGTGCGACCGACCGGGGCCTGATGGTGCTGCTCGACCGGCACCGTCCGACCGCCCAGTCGCAGAGCGACCTTTGGTACACGCCCGAGGTCAGCGAGAAGCAGTGGATCGACGACTGGACCATGCTGGCCCGCACCTTCAAGGACAACCCGCTCGTCATCGGTGCCGACCTGCACAACGAGCCGAAGGCCACCGCGACCTGGGGCAGCGGCGACGAGAAGACCGACTGGCAGCTGGCCTCCGAGCGTGCCGGCAACGCCATCCTCAAGGAGAACCCCAACTGGTTGGTCGTCGTCGAGGGCATCGAGTCCTACGACAAGAACTACTACTGGTGGGGCGGAAACCTGATGGGCGCACGCGACCATCCGGTTCGCCTCTCCGACCAGAGCAAGCTTGTCTACTCGGCGCATGACTATGGTCCGGGCGTGTGGAAGCAGAAGTGGTTCACCTCGCCCGACTTCCCGAACAACCTGCCGGACATCTGGAAGAAGCACTGGGCCTATCTCCACATCAACGGCACCGCTCCGGTTCTGATGGGTGAGTTCGGTGGCCGCTCGGTCAGCCCGGCGACGACGGAAGGCAAGTGGCAACGCGCCCTGATGGCCTTCCTGAAGAAGCACGGGATGAGCTACACCTACTGGACCTGGAACCCCAACTCCGGTGACACAGGTGGAGTTCTGAAGGACGACTGGAAGACCGTGGACAAGGCGAAGCTGGACCTGTTGAAGACCTATCAGGTCCCCGGCGTCGAACCCCCGGTCGACGTGTCCGACAAGAGCTAGGCAACGCCGCCAGGCTTGCGGCCGCCCCACCAGGCAACGATGACTGGTGCGGGCGGCCGCAGGTCTTTGGTCCCTTCTCAGGCCGCCGCGTTGGGGGCACGTGCCCTGATCCGGGTCCCTTTGCCCGGTGCGCTCGACAGGTCCAGAACCCCACCGATCTCGGCGATTCGCTCACGCATGGAACGCAGCCCGAGGTGGCCGGGGAACGACGCGCTGGGGTCGAAGCCACGCCCGTCGTCGCTGATCTCCAACGCCAGTACGTCGGGGAGCGTGTCCAACCTGATCGTCACCCGACTCGCCTGGGCGTGCCGCGCGATGTTCTGCAGCGCCTCCTGGGCTATGCGGTACAACGCCTGTTTCACCCGAAGTGCTCCGCCGGGCTCGGGCCCCAGTTCGGCATGGGTCGCGACACCATGCCGAGCCTGCAGTGCGGCCAGCTGCTTGTGCAGCGCGGCCACCAGCCCTTCCTCGGCCAGCGCCTGCGGCCGCAGTTCGAAGATGAGCGCGTGCATGTCGGCCAGGCCCGCGTCGGCCAGTTGGAGGATGTACCCGATCGGCTGGTCGGCTCGTTCGGGGGCGAACTCCAGGGCCTCGCGCGCCGTCCGCGCACCGAGGGCGATGCCGTACAACGCCTGCGACACCGAGTCGTGCAGCTCCCGGGCCAGGCGCTGGCGTTCTTCGAGGGCCGCCTTCTCCTGCGCGGCGGCCACCAACTGCGCGCTGTCGACCGCCGACGCCGCCTTCCCGGCGACGACCGACAGATAGGCCAGCTCGAGCTTGCTCGGGCGCGAGCCGGCTGGGCGGTGACAGCACAGCACACCCAGCACGACGCCGCGCGACAGCAGCGGAACACAGACCAGGCCGATGGCGCGCCGCCCTGGTCGGCCAGCGCCGTCGGCGTTCGCCGCCGACGCATGCGCGCGACCTCCACCGACGCCGGTGAGTACGTTCTCGTGTACGACCGGGGACCTCGACGCGACCGCCGCCTGCGCCACGCTCGGGCCGGCGACACTCATCCCCGCATCCACTACCCCGTCGGGATCGTCGCAGGCGGCCGGTTGCAGGGACAGGTCCTGGTCGAGCAGGAACACCGCACATGCCTGCGCACCGGTCGCGGCGACCACACTGCGCGCAAGAGTGTCGAGCGTCTGCTGCAACGGCCTGGTGTCCGGACTGGTGGTGAGGGCAAGCCGTTCCAGGTCGACGCAGGCCCGGTCGTGTTCGACCTCCATGCCGACACTTGCCGCGAACAACCCGACGGTCTGGACGTCTTCGGGGGTGAACCGCCGCCCGCCCCCGTCGGCGACTTGGATCAGTCCGCCGGGCCGTTCGTACCCCGGCACCGGCACCACCAGTACCGAGTGCAGGCCTGCCGCCGCCAGCGCCGCCAGTGCCGCCTCGGGGTGTCCGTCGTCCTCGACCGGCAGCCGCGCGGCCAATGGTTGTTGACTTCGTACCGACTCCCCCTCCAGGGTTCCCTCCACCGGCACCCAGGTGCCAGCGAGGTCTCGCACCGGTTCACCGTCGACCGCGCGGACGAGCAGATGGTCACCAGCCTCGAGGGTCATGACCGTGCATGCCGCGGCACCGACCGCTCGCCGGACCCGTCGCGCGATCAGGGCCAGGACGGCCTCCCTGTCCAGGCCGTCGCGTACGGCCGCGTTGACGTCGGCGACCGCACGCAACTGGTCGGCCCAGCGCCGGCCGTCCCGCAGTGGCCGGACGACGCCGGAGATCCGGTTGTTGGTAGCTCGGCTCACGGTTGGGCCAACTCGTGGGTGGAGACCAGACCGCTCTGTACGGCATACAGGGCCGCCTGCGTCCGGCTGGAGACGTTCAGCTTCTTCAGAATGCTGCTGACGTAGGTCTTCACGGTCTGCTGGCCGATGGAGAGCTCACGGGCGACCTCCTTGTTGGAACGGCCACGGGCAAGCAGGATCAGCACCTCCACCTCCCGCCGGGTGAGCGGGTCCGGCCCGCTCGGCACCCGCATCTCGCGGACCAGCCGGGCGGCGGCCGCCGGAGACAGGTGCACCTGGCCGGTAGCCGCCGATCGCACCGCCCGCCGCAGCCCGTCGGCGTCGGTGTCCTTGAGCAGGTAGCCGATCGCGCCCGCCCGCAAGGCGTCGGTGACGAGGTGGTCTTCCAGAAAGCTGGTCAGGGCCACCACCTCGACGTCGGGTAGCTCGCGCCGGATCGCCGCGGTGGCGCTGATGCCGTCCATGACCGGCATGAGCAGATCCATCAGGACGACGTCCGGATGGAGTTGGTGCGCGAGCTCGACAGCCTCCCGACCGTTTCGTGCCTCCCCGACGACTTCGAGACCGTTGTCGAGCTTGAGGAACATCATCAGCCCTTGCCGTACCACAGCGTGGTCTTCGGCAATGAGCAGGCGGACAGTCATCGGAACCCCTCCCCCGGTGCTGTCCGGTCGATACCCGGCAACACCCCCCAGTCGCCAACGGGCGTACGGCTCCTAGATCAACAGCGTACGACGAGAGGCTCAGTAGTGTCCGACGATTTGGCTACTGCCGATCGGTGGGCGCCTCCCTCCCCAACTGGTAGGGGGTGCCATACCCCCCGAAGGCACGCGCGGATAGGGGCGCAGTGGCAGAGGCTGCGAACACCCACGTCAACAGAGGATTGCGGTGCAAGGGGAGGGATCTTCGACGTGCGACGGGGGGCCGTGGCTAGTTATGTGCGCGCAAGTGCAAAAAGTGTCGCAGCCGTCCGCGTGGTGGTACCGCTGGTCGCTCCGACTGGTCCGCAGTCGTCGTATCTGGCGGTTTTGCGTCGTCGGTCTGATCGGCGTCGGCATCAACACTCTCGCTCTCTTTCTCCTCCATGGCGTGGCGAAGATGCCACTGCTGCTCGCCTCGGCGCTGGCGGTGGAAATCGCCATCGCCCACAACTACGTCCTCAACGAAGTATGGACATTCCCGTCGCAACGACCGGCACCCTCTGTACCGGCGCAGAGGCGCTCGGAACAGGTTCGGTCGTCCAACGGCCGACCTACACCCCGTCGTTCCCTGGCACGCAGGTGGTCCCGCCGGCCGCACCTGTCCCAACTGGCCCTGGCGAGGTTCGCGAAGTTCAACCTGGCCGCCCTGGTAGCTCTAGTCGTGAATGTCGTCGTGGTCCGCGTTCTCGTTGGCCTGGGCGTGTTTTACCTGGTGGCAAACCTGATCGGCATATGTGCCGCCTTGGCCATCAACCTCACCGTCAGTACGACATGGATTTGGGGTGGCAGGACCGATGGAGTCGCTCATCTACGCAGCTCTGGTAGCGATATCGCTCCTTCTGAGCATTCAGGCGGCGCACATCCTCTACCTGATGATCTACACGTGGGACCAGCCGGACGCGGAGCGACTGGCGAGGGCTCCCGAGCAGCTCGCCGAACCACACCTTTCGTTCACCGCGATCCTGCCGGCCCGCCACGAAGAGGAAGTAATAGCGAGGACCATCGAACGCCTGGTTCGCAGCAACTACCCGGCCACCATGCTCCAGGTCCTCGTGGTCTGTTCGGTCGACGACACCGGGACCATCGAGCAGGCCAAC
Source organism: uncultured Actinomycetota bacterium (assembly GCA_963720325.1). Classification (GTDB taxonomy): domain Bacteria; phylum Actinomycetota; class Actinomycetes; order Propionibacteriales; family Actinopolymorphaceae; genus Thermasporomyces. The sequence continues at coordinate 1,744,173 of CAVRFE010000007.1, forward strand.
ATGAAGATCGATGAGCTCTACGCCGAAGGCTTCACCAATGTCGAGCTGGTGGTCTTCGACGACCAGCCGATCAACAAGCCACACGGACTCAACTGCGCGCTGCAGCGGGCAACCTGCAACGTCGTCACGATTTTCGACGCCGAGGACGAGATGCACCCGGACATCCTCAGTGTGGTCAACACCGTGATGTCCGCCGAAGGCGTCAACATCGTGCAGGCCGGTGTCCAGCTGATGAACTACAACTCGAACTGGTACTCCACGTTCAACGTGCTCGAGTACTTCTTCTGGTTCAAGTCGCGGCTGCACCACCACGCGCGGTACGGGTCCATTCCGCTCGGCGGCAACACCTGCTTCTTCTCTCGCGAGCTCCTGCTGCGGGTGGGCGGCTGGGACGAGAACAACCTCACCGAGGACGCCGAGATCGGCCTGCGGATGAGTGCGCTCGGCGAGCGGATCCGGGTGATCTACGACGACAAGTACGTCACCAAGGAAGAGACCCCGCCCACACTGGGGAGCTTCATCCGTCAGCGCACGCGGTGGAACCAGGGCTTCATGCAGACGCTGGGCAAGGGAACCTGGAAGCAGATGCCGACCCGGCACCAGCGCTTCCTCGCCCTCTACACGCTGGCGTTCCCCTATGCCCAGGCTGTGCTGGGGATCTACACGCCGGCCGCGCTGTTCATGATGTTTCTCCTCGACGCGCCAGTTGGCGTTGCCCTGCTGTCGTTCCTGCCGGTGCTGCTGCTCGTCGCGCACTTCCTGACCGCGGTCATCGGCCTGCGGGAGTTCACCGAGGCGCACGGCCTCGCCGCGAACCGCATCACCGCCGTGAAGATGGCCATCACCTGGGTGCCGTACCAGCTCGTCATGGCCTACGCCGCCGTCCGCGCCCTGCGGCGGCACCTGGCCGGACAGCGGAACTGGGAGAAGACCGAGCACATCGGGGCGCACCGGGACGACGCCAACGACATGCCCGACACGCTGACCGCTGCCGAGAAGGCGATGCGCAGTGGCGCCTGAGCCGACGACGCAGGCGAGCCTGCCCGGCGAGGCCGGCGGGCGGGAGGTCCCTGCCCGCAGCGGTGCCGCCAACCTCGCCTCGCGGTTGGACCTCGCCACCCGGATGCGGCGTCCACGCAGCCTGCTCCTCGCCTTCGCACTGGTGAGCGGAGCGCTTACGCACGGCTGGCATCTGTTCAAGTACCCGCTGTACATCACCGACGAAGGCATCTACGTCCAACAGGCGTGGTCGGTGCTCCGGGAGGGGACGCTCTCGCCCTACACGTACTTCTACGACCACGCTCCAGCGGGCTGGATGGCGATGGCGTTGTGGGCGAACATCCTGCCCGGACAGTTCCAGGCGTTCGGAAACGAGATCAACACCATCCGGGTGCTGATGCTGATTGCCCATGTCATCGCGACCGGCCTGATGTTCGGGATAGTGCGGCGCTTCTGCAACAGCAGCGCGGGCGCCTTCGCGGCCTGCTTCTTGTTCAACTTCTCCCCCCTCGCGGTCTACTACCAGCGACAGGTTCTGCTCGACAACCTCATGGTGGTCTGGCTCCTGCTCGCGGTGTACCTGGTCGCCCGCGGCAGCGAAAGAGTCACCACCGCGATGGCGGCAGGGCTCGCGTTCGGGCTCGCGATCGTGACCAAGGAGAACGCGATCTTCTTCGCACCGGCCATCGCCTTCCTCGTCCATCGCTATTCGGCTGGACATCGGAACCGGCGCTTCGTGACGGGCTTTTGGTGGTTCGCCGTGCTGGTCCCGGTCGGCGTCTATGTCACCTTCGCCCAGTTGAAGCGGGAGCTCTTCCCGAGCGGGCTGAGCTTCGACCTCGACACGCAGCCGGCCAACCACGTGTCGCTCCTCTACACCGTGTGGTGGCAGCTCAACCGCAGCGGGCCGGTCGGGCGAAACCTGTTCCAGAGCCTGATGGAGAACACCTGGATGCCCAGGGACCCGTTTCTGCTCATCGCCGGGAGCCTCACCGTGGTGGCGGTTCTGTGGCTGTGGTGGCGAGATCGCGACTCCCGCGGCGGCTACCTGGTCGCAGCGTTGATGGCCGTCGGCTACGGGTTCTACATGACCCGCGGGAGCGTGCTGCTGGACTTCTACATCGTCCCGATGGTGGCCGTGCTCGCGATGAACGTCGGCCTGTTGTACGGGACGATGATGCGGAACGCTCCCAAGTCGTTCCAGATAACGGCTACCGCCAGCATCATGGCGGTCGCACTGGTCATGCCGGGCGGCTACTTCGTCGTCCGCAACACCGAGGGCAATCTCAAGCCACACGACCTCTACGAGCTGCAGGTGACGCCGCTCCAGGACGAGCAGCTCGCCTGGGTTCGGCAGAACATCCCGACCAACGCGCGGGTCATCATCGACGACGACATCTGGACCGCGCTGCACGACCGGGAGCCCTACTACCCGCGTGCCCACTCGCACTACAAGGCCGCCTCCGACCCCGACGTACGGGACAGGTTGTTCAGGTCGAACTGGCAGAACATCGACTATGTCGTCATGTCCAACAAGATGCGCGAAGCGATGAACCGTAACAACGCCGGCGGCCAGGAGCAGTGGATTCTGGACGCGATCGACCAACACGGGCAAGTGGTGTGGCGGCTGGACAGAGGTGACATCCATCTCGCCATATACCGAATAGAGAAATAGCAGTCGAGGAGATTTGCGAAGTATGGGCGACGTCCGGCTGGCGGACGCCGAGCTTGGCAAGGAGCAAACGATGAAGCCGACACTGAAGAAGCCGGCACTGAAACGGCCGACAGCACAGCGGTCGACAGGTAAGGGCAGTGCCAACGGCAAGGGCAAGGGCACTGGTTCGCGCCCCGCCAAGCAGGGCTCGAAGCTGTCCTGGCAGCGGTTGGTGGTCATGCTGGTGGCAGCGGTGGTCGTCATCTCCTTGGGGCGATCCCTGCTCCCCTTCGGCGACTCCTTCATGGGCGCGGTCGACAAGGGCAAGGGAAACGGCTCGGCCCCGCCCGTGCCCAAGCAGACGCCGCAGCGCATAGTGGAGTTCAACGGGAAGAAGATTCCGATTGGTGAAGGACCGGTTGCCGTGCTCAATCCAGGGCTGGCAAAGCCTGGCGGCAAGATCGGGGTGAACGCCTCAGGCTTCGACCCCGGCCACCGGGTCCAGGTGCTGCTCACCACCGGCGCCGGAAAGAAGAAGCAGACAAAGGTGATGGCGTCGGCCAAGGTGAACAAGTACACGGTGATCGACGCGCAGTTCACCTATCCCGTCGGCCTCGCCAACGCCGGCGGACGGCAGGTCGTTTCCGTCGTCCAGGACAACAAGAAGAAGGTCGCGAAAGCCGAGCTGGTCGCCCAGTCCGGCGTGGGGCTCATGGAGCTGAGCGACAACGTCGGGCCGCCAGGCACAGCGCTGACGGTCGACGCTCAGGGGTTCATGCCGAACGAGAAGATCAATGTCTTCTGGGGCCGGATCACGGGCACACCGTCCACCGTCCTGGAAGCCGACGAGGGCGGCAACCTGCAGCACGTGGCGCTCAAGGTGGGCGTGGGCGCGGTCGGCGACAACACGGTGATCCTGGTCGGCGTCAAGTCCAAGACCACCGCCATGGCGCCGTTCCAGCTGCTGCGGCAGTACCCCATGGTGACGACCAAGCCGTTCTCGGCACGTGCCACGGAGACGATCTCCCTGAACGGTAAGGGCTTCGCTCCCAACGAGCGGGTTCTGGTCTACTTCAACGAGGCCGCCGGTACACCGGTCATGACCCTGCAGGCGGACGACAACGGCAAGGTGGGCGGAACGTCGTTCAAGGTGCCGTTCGGTCTGAAGGGTCGGCAGGCGCTGATCTTCGTCGGCGAGCAGAGCCGGGCCTCCACCAAGGCCGGATTCCTCGCCCAGCCATACATGCCGGTCGTACGCACCAGCACCTGGGGTGGCCTGCCCGGCACGGTGATGAACTTCTACGCCAAGGGGTTCGCCCCCAACGAGGCCGTACACGTCTTCGTCGACGGCGAGCTGGTCAGCGCGTTCCGGGTGAACGAGAAGGGCGCGGCCTTCGCCGTGGGCAGCTACATGATCCCCGGCGACGCACAGGGCAAAGTGGTCTTCAAGTTGGTGGGCCAGCGCAGTGGTGGCACCAACACGTCCACCGTCAAGGTCGACAAGTCCGAGGGTCCGGTCAAGATCCCTGAGGCGCCGCAGTACAAGCTGCCACCCGACCTGAAGCGATGAGTGTCGTCGAATGAAGGCAATCGGCTGAAGGCAATCGGCTGAGAGGCAATCGGCTGAGAGGCATTCGGCTGAGTGGCATTCGGCTGAGGCGCGACGGACAGCCGAACGGAGCGGAAAGGAGCCCGGCGAGGAAGCCCGCAACCAGGACCGGCAAGGGAGGACTGCGGAGATGACCGACATCTTCGGGCCGAACACGCGTGGAGTACTCCACCTGATCTCCCACCTGGGCAGCCTCGGCGCCGAGCAGATCGACCTGGTGGTGGCCGGCTGGAAACGCCAGTCCTGGCCTGACCGCGCCGAGGCGTGGGCCGCCATCGGCTCGGCGACCTCGCCCGAGGAGCGATTGGCGATCCTCGACGCGGCCGCGTTGGCGCGACGGGACGCCATGGACGTCGCTCGTCGCAACCAGTCCACCGACTGGGCGTTCTGGGCGGCGGCATGGGACGCGGCGGCCGCGGTGGCGGCCTGCGACCGGATCGATGTACACCACCACCAGGTGCTCATCGGACCGGTCGCGAGGGTGTTCCCGTGGCTGTCCCGCTGCCGACCCGACCGGGTGGAGAGCCCAGGCCTGAAGGCCGTGATCGCACGGCTGGGCGAGCCGGTGAGTGAGCCCCATGAGTGAGCTGAAGACCCGGGTCATGATCGCCGATGACGACCGGGCGATGCGGGATGCGTTGGCCGACCTGATCGCGAGCCAGCCCGACCTCGAGCTGGTCGGGGAGGCGGTCAGCCACACCGATGTCATTCGGTTGGCGACGCGTGACCACCCGCGCGTCGTCGTCCTGGACGTCAGGATGCCCGGTGGCACGGCACTCGCCACGATCCGCGCGATCCAGGATCGGACACCTACGACCGCGATTCTCGTGCTGTCGGCGTACGAGGATCCAGCCAGTGCGGTCGAGGTGCTCGGTGCCGGAGCCACCGGCTACCTGGTCAAGGGCATCCCGGACGAGGAGATCGTCGAGGCGATCCACCGCGCGGCACGCGGCCAGGTGAGCATCTCGCTGCCGCTGGCGAAGGACTGCCTGCAGATCCTCCGGCGCGACCTCGAGACCGAGCGCCGGTCTGGTGCCGTGACGCTGCAGAACGCCAACGTGCTGCGGCAGTTGCTGGACCGGATCAGGGCTGCGGTCGTCCTCGTCGGCCCGAACGGCACGATCGAGATGACGAACGCACCGGTACAGCAGCTGTTCGGGTACCGGCGTTCGGAGCTCACCGGCGAACAACTCACCAGGCTCGTGCCGGCCGCTCGAGCCGGCGAACCCGTCGACGAGCTCATCTACCGGCTGCTCAGCCGGGAACCCACCGGGGACAACGGCCCGGAGGCACACTTCACGGGCACCGGCCGGCGCCGGGACGGCAGCACGTTCCCCGTCGACGTCTCGGCGACCCCGATGCCACACGGTCAGCGCGGCGTCGCCGTCATGCTGCGCGACATCAGCGAGGTCAGCCTGGCCGAGGCGAAGTACCAGCAGCTGTTCGAAGCGGCCCCGGACGCGGTCGTGATCGTCGACTCGGCCGGTGCGGTCACGCTCGTCAACGCAGCCGCCGAGCAGCTGTTCGGACATCCACGTGACGACCTGCTCGGGCAGTCGGCCGACGTCCTCCTCCCCGACCATCCGGTGGAGATCTACCGCAAGAGCAGCGACGAGGTCCCGAGCCACGACGGCGACTCGCTGGCCGACGACGACGGGATCGAGCTGACCGGTCGGCGCAGGGACGGAACGGACTTCCCCGTCGACGTCAGCGTCGGCCGGATCCGTACCGAGGAAGGCGTCCAGGTAATCCTGTCGATCCGTGACATGACCGAGACGGCCGGCTCCCGCGCCGTACTCGAGAAGAGTGTCGAGGTGCTGCGCGCCGCGGGACAGGACCACCGCAATGTCCTGGTCGACCTGGTGGGCGCGCAGGAACGCGAGCGGCTCCGGATCGCCGCCGGCATCCACGATGACAGCCTGCAGGTCATCACCGCGGCAGCGCTCCGGCTGCAGCAGCTGCGGCGCCGCCTGCACGACCCCGACGACCTACGGGTGCTGGCCAAGCTGGAGGAGAACATCCGGCTCGCCGCGGATCGGCTCCGCCGGCTGATCTTCGACTTCCGCCCACCGGCGCTCGAGCACGAGGGTCTGGTCGCGGCACTGCGCGTCTACCTCGAACAGTTGCGCGCCGAGACCGGTTTGTCGTATGAGCTGGACAACCGGCTGGAGGCCGAGCCGCCGACCAAGACCCGGGTGCTGATCTACCGGATCGCCCAGGACGCGTTGATGAACGTACGCGTGCACGCCAGCGCCAGGCAGGTCCAGGTACGGCTCACCGGGGTCGATGACGGTTGCCTCGTCGAGATCATCGACGACGGGGTTGGCTACAACCCGTTGGAGGCCGAGACCGAGCCGGGCCACCTCGGACTCACTCTCATGCGCGACCGAGCCGAGATCGCCGGCGGATGGTGCCGGGTCGAGAGCACACCAGGGGCTGGGACCACGGTGGAGTTCTGGATCCCGCGCGCGGCCAGCTTGGCCGGAGGCGAGCCGTGAGTATGGCCGGAGGCGAGCCGTGAGTATGGCCGGAGGCGAGCCGTGAGTATGGCCGGAGGCGAGCCGTGAGTATGGCCGGAGGCGAGCCGTGAGCGATGCGGGCATCCAGGTTCTGATCGTCGAGGACCATGCGGTCGTCGCCGAAGGTCTGGTGGCACTGCTCAGCGAGCACCCGGACCTGCACGTCCTCGGCTGGGCGAGCACGGTCGCGGCCGCGGTGGAAGCCGCGGCCGCCCAGCCGGTCGACGTGGCCGTGGTCGACTTCTGGCTGCCGGACGGCAACGGTGTCGACGTCACGGTGGGTGTCCGCGAGCACCGCCCGGACGTGGTGGTGATCTTCGTCAGCGCCGATGACAGCGACGAGGCGATGATGGCGGCGGTGGAGGCCGGCGCGTCCGGTTATCTGATCAAGACCGCGACCGGTGAGGAGATAGTCAATGCCGTACGCCGTGCCGCCGACGGCGAGATGCTCATCCCCGCGGCCAAGCTGGCTGGATTGCTCTCCCGTAGCCGGGAGGCCGCCAGGTCCCGCGCCGACCGGGAGCAGCAGCTGAAGAGCCTCACCGCGCGCGAGCGGGAGATCCTCGAGCTGATGTCCCAGGGCCTGACCAACCGCGAGATCGCCAGCCAGCTGAGCATCGCCTACCCGACCGTACGCAGCCACGTCCGCAAGGTGCTGGAGAAGCTGCACGCGCGGTCGAAGCTGGAGGCGGTCGTCAAGGCCGCGTCCGGAGGCTCGGCGGATCCGCCCCAGGACGCGCCGGCCGGAACGGCCTGACCTACCCAAATCTCATCCGGCTACTCCGCGACGACGAGGCGGACCTGCGGGGAGTACTGACACCGGCCGAACCACATCACCTTCACGATCGCCCACCAGACCCCGGGATCGGTTGCCGCGGGTATCCCCACCGGGAACTCCACCTCGGCTTCCGCGCCGGCGTCCACGGCGAAGTCGCGAACGGGGTGCGGCACCGCGGGCCAGGTCTCCCACGGCGAGACGAGGCGGAGTTCGCCTCTGATCTCGTCTCGAGTCTGGTTGGTGAGTACCACGCCGAGCGCGGAACGGCCGCCCGGCCGGAGAACCACCTCTGGCTTCACGACGTCGACGAGCAGGCCGGTGTCCTGCCCGGCGACCGTGAGCGCGCCCACCACGACCGTCGCGACGTCCTCGACCATCGAGCCGGCGTGATCGATCCGCACCGACACGAACGCCAGGCCGTCGGCGGCGTCCTGGGCCGGCGTCACGAACACGGTGAAGCGGGCATGCCCGGCCGGGCCGAGGTCGTACGTCATCCGGGCCGGTTCGATGCGCCAGCCGGCGGGGGTCCGGAGTGTCGCGACCCCGCTCGTCTCGGTGTCCCGGAAGCGGCCGGCGACCACGACCTCCAGCGCCAGTGGCGCGTTGCCCACCGCCCGCGCGACGGCCGGCGAGATCGTCACCGTGACGCCAGCTACCGGCGAGGCCGCGCGCTGGTACTGCCAGGAGCGCGCGTAAGACGGCCGGCCAGGATCACGCACGGCGCCCATCTCTTGCCCGGCGCCCCTCTCCAGATCACCGGACGGTTGCCGGACAACACGGTCCGGCCTGGCCACCAACGTGGCGACCTCGAAACCGGTCAGGTCGAGAGTGGGCGGCGTCGGTTCAGCCGGAAACTCCAGCAGATCGGCTCGGCGAAGGTCGCGGAGCCGTAGTGGGCCGCCGATCTCCGCACGCTGTCCGAGGCCGGTGGTCTCGGTCAGCCGTAGGGTCACGCTGTCGGCGGGAGCCTCCGCGCCTGGCGAGATCGGGGACTCGGTCGACTTGAACCTGGTCAGCAGGACGTCGCGGGCAGGCTCGAGGCGGACAAACGAATGCGTCGCAGGCAGGGCGTCTCCGCGGTCCCGCGTCCGGTCGCCGCTGGCAGGGCCCCGCACGACCAGGCGCGGCAGCAACGGTGTCGCGTACTCCTGGGCGCGCGCCGGCAGACCGAGGGCCCGCCAGTCGTCGCCTCCGGACACCAGGGCGTACGCGAACTCGTGCGCGCCACCCAGGAGATGGAACAGATGCAGCGCGGGTTCCGGATCGGCCGCGAAGGCGTGCAGGCCGTATGTCAGCACCGCCACCGTCCCGGAAGCCGGCGGCTGGTTCGGCGGTTCGAGGCCCACCGCCTCGACAACGGCGTCGCCGAGATCGGCAACCAGGTCGTCGACCGGACCCACCACCAACAGGGCCGGCACACCGCCGTCACCCGGGTCTGCGTCGCGACGTCGCGCCCGGGACCGTGGCTGGTCGGCCGGTACCCACAACAGCACCTGGCCGGACGATGCGAGTTGCCGGTCGTGCTCCGCGACGTATCCGGGCTCGGCACCGGCCAGCAGTTCACCGGCAAGGGGGTTCTCCTCCGGACCACCAAGGACGATCCGGAAGTCCGGCCGGTGGGAGCCAGCTGTCCGCCCGGCGTGCCAAGACGCGGGCGCGCTCGATGTCGTTGCCGGGACGCCTGCCCGGGCCAGCGCCACCACGAGGTCCCGGGCGCTCGCGGCGGCATCCGGCTGACCCACCACCACCTCGGCGACACCGAGGGCGAGGTCGCCCAGCGGGCGACCCTTCGGGTCCACCAGGGACATCCGGGCGGCCGCGCCCAGGCCGAACCATCCCGTTGCCGGGGCTCCAGACAGGGGCACCGCGCCAGGCAGGTCGATCGGAACGCGCACTCCCAGGACGGTGGCCGCGCCGGCATCGTCGAGCACCCTGGTACGCAGGTCAACGCGGTCCAGACCTGACCACAGCGTCACGGTCTGCTCGTAGCCGAGCCCGTCCACCTCGCCGGATATCAGCAGCCTTTCACCGAGCGGACCGGTCTCCCGCCTCGTCACGGCCGTGGTGGTTCCAGAGCCGACGACGCGGCTGGCGATGTCGCCGGCGTCGGACAGCACCAACTCGTTCGCCACGGCGCCGGCCGGGACGAGCTTGCGACCCGACGCGAGATCGACGATCGATGTGAGACCGCCGCCGCGGGCCGGGTCGGCCGTCACCTCATACCGCTCGTTGGTCACGGTCCGGCCGAGGGCAGCCGACCACGCCCGCGGCGTCGGGTGTCCGGTCCGGAGTCGGTAGGTACGCCAGCCGGACGCTGGCACGTCGTCGGCGCGAAAGACCAGGGTGCCGCGGTCGCGGGCGGCCGGCAACGGGTTGCCGCGGTCGTCCACCACCCGCCCGGCCGGACAGTCCGGCACCCGTACCAGGTCGGACCGGTCGAAGGACAGCGTGTTCGCCACGACCACGGCGGCTCCTTCGCCGCTGGTGTCGATCCGGTCGACCAGGACGTCGAGCGCGGCGTCGCGGACACGCGAGGCGCGGTCGTACGCCTCACGGCAGACCCCGAGCAGGTCGATGTACGCCTGGTCCGCGGCGGGATCGCTCACCGTGTCAGGGCCTGCGGCACTCCCGAGCAGCCGCCAGAACTGCGTCCAGCCCGCTCGCCGGATGGCGACGGAGCCCGAGTAGTGCGCACGCCGCCGCCAGTTTCTCCGCATCGGTCACGGCGACCTCGGCCGCTCGCTGCGCCTGACTCGCGCCGATGCATGGCGCCGCCGGGGCGCGGTCGGCGGCGTGCGGGTCCCGCGACTGCGGGCTCGGCCGGCGACCGTCGGCGGCGAGTTCGCCCCGCACCCCGGTGAAGAACGCCCGCGGCGTACTGCACACGAACCGTGGCCAGACGTACTTCGCGTTCCACGACCGGTGCACCGCCGTCACCCAGCGGTTCGGTGGCGTGCCGTCCGCGCCAACGGGCAGCAGCAGGTGCCTGGTGACGGCGGCCGGGCGGAGGATGCGGTACATCGCGTAGACCGCCTGCTCCGCGTCTGCGAGCGTCGTCACCGAGTACAGCCACCAGGTCGCGGAGTGGTCGCCCGGCATCGCGTGCGTGAGCACACCATGCCCGCTCGGCGAGATCCACTCGAACTCACTGGGAGCCGCCGCGCTGTCGTCCGGCGTACGGACGCCAACCAGCTGGTGCTGTACGCCTTCGGGATCGGACAGCCCTCTCCTCCACACGCTGTTCGTGAGTCCCGCATCGGCGAGGTAGCCCGGGAACTGCGGGTCGGGCCTGACCACATCCACCAGCCAGGCCGTGACCGGATCGCCGCCGAGGATGTCGCGGTGGTACCCGATGCTGTCCGCGATGCCGCGGATCGTCGTCTCCGCAGTGGCGTGCGCGGTGCCCGCGCCGGTATCCATCGCGGCGACCAGCTCCACCCGTCCGTCGTCGACCAGCGGCCGCAGGTCGGCCCATCGATGCGGGTAGGTGTCGAGGTAGGCCTTCAGCGTGTCGAGCTCGGCCAGCACGAACCGGTAGTCGCGGTCGGACAGGGCCAGCTCGACATGCGTGTCCAGCAAGGCGAATCCGGACGGCTCGCCCGGTCGCTCCGGCGTGTCGCCAGTCCACTCCGGGGAGACGACGAGCGCTGGGCGGTGGCTCTCCCCCGAGGCGCCTTCGCGCACGTGGGAGACCAGGTGCACCGTGTATCCCGGGCGCTCCACCGTGACCGTCGCGTCGAGGCTCGTCCCGCCCGCCGCGACCGTCACCGGCACCCGTGTACCAGGGCGCCGGTCTGGCAGCTCGAGCCCGACCTCGACGTTCACCACGCCGACGCCGGCGGGTACCGAACCCTCCCCGCGGACGCCGTCGCCGCGTACGACCAGCGGGATGGGTTCGGTGAGCGTGCGGCTCAGCGACACCCTCAGCACCTGCCGCGGCGCCTCCGCTGACCCCACGAACAGGTCGGTGGACTCGGCGGTGGCCAGGTGGAACGGCACGACACGTGCTCCGTGAAGCTAGGGGTGCCGCCGAAGAACGGCGGCAGTTCGAAGCTAGCGCAGTGGTTCCGGCGATCTGGGCGGTTTGGACAGACAGGACAAGACGTCAGGCGAGCAGGTCGGGAATCTCCTGGCGGGCGAACCACAGCAGCTCGTATCCGAAGGCCTCGTCCACCGTGAAACCGGCGTCCTCGTCACCCGCGTCGGCGTCGGCCACCGCATCGGCTGCCGCGCGCACCACCGGTCCAGCGTCAACGTCGTCGACGTGCACCGCGTCGACGGCGGTCACCGGTACCGCGGCGCCCACCACCACGACGGACCTTCCGACGGAGGAGTCTGGCAGCACCGCGGTGTCGTCCACGTCGGCGGCGACCACGACCCGCCGTGGCGGAGCGTCGGGGTCGAGGCTGAGGTGCCGCAGCGACTCCCGGGCCGCATCGGACGTCGCGGCGTACTCGAGCTCCTCCAGGTCGCCGTTGGCGTACCACTCCCGCAGCGACGGAGTGACCGCGTACGCCGGAAACGGCGCCGGGCCGAATCCCCCCACCGCCACCGCGGACGCGAGCTCTGTCAGTGTCACACCGAGATAGACCCGCATGTGTCCCATCCTCGCGTCCACCCGCGTAGCCACTGCCGGCAGGAGTCGCCGGAAGCCGACACCAGGCTCTCAGGACTTGGGGCGCCGCTGGGAGTCTGACACGCCCGGCGTCTGGCCGACATCGCGGGCGCTGCGCACGCGCCGCACCTGCGGCGTACCCAGCCGCTGTCGGTGTACCTCGCGGACCGTCCGGCGACTGGTACGCATGGACGTCTCCAGGACCTCGAGTCGGCGGTTCTCGTCCATGGGGTTGGTTCCGAGCGCGACCAGGTCGTCGGCCGACGGCGCGATGATCGTCACCTGGGTGCCTTCGGCGCGAAGCTTGTCCACCTCACGGTTGAGCTGCCGGGTCAGCGCACGACGCCAGTGCTGCAGCATCCACAGCGACGGCCCCATGGAGTTGGGCGAGGCGAGCCAGGCCAATGGAGCCAGCACGTACACCTCGTCCAGCCGGCGGCCCGCCACCAGGTCGGCCGACGCGATGGACGTGGTGCCGCCGTCGACGTAGACACGGCCGTCGATGTCGACCGGTGTGAACCAGCCCGGTATCGCACAGGAGGCCGCCACCGCCTGCGCCGGGTGGACTGTCCCGTCGTACGCCGAACCCAGCGCGACCCGCACTCCGGCGTCATAGTCCATCGCCACCACTTGGAGGTCGGGACGCTTCGGCCAGGTCGGCAGGATCCCCTGCACCAGCTCGCTGAGCGCCACGATCGACCCGCGGCCACGCGGGAGCAGCCCGGCGAGGACGACGGGCGCACTCAGCAGTCGCCGGTCCCGGACGATCGAAGCCAGCAGCCGCGCCGAACCCAGGCCCGGCCAGGGCGCCGGGGGCCGCCCGCCAATCGCGTAGTCGAACTCGATCCCGGCCAACGGACCGCCGGACAGCGCCTCGCCTCGCTGGTGGGCACGCTGCTCGTCAGGGGACACACCGGCGGCCAGAAGCGCGGCGACCACGGAGCCGGCGGATGTTCCCAAAATGGCATCGACCTTGGTGGTCTCGATGCCCGTTTCCTTCTCCAGCGCGCAGAGTGCCCCGATCATCCAGGATGCGCCGAGGACACCGCCTGCGCCCAGGACCAGACCGCGCCGCGGGCTCCGCATGGCGTCCTCCTCACCGGTGGCTCAGAGGCCTCCCCTTCATCTCAGTGTGCCTTGCGGGATCGACGACGGGGCTTCATTGGTGTCTGCGCGGCGGACTCAACCAGCTCACTCAGGGCATCCGGAATGCACTGTGCAAGGACGTCGAGATCGGACATGGCGTCACGGTCCGCGTTCAGGCCGAAACAGACCGCTCCGTTGTAGGAGGTCAGTCCGATGGCCAAAGCCTGGCCCTTCGCGAGGGGGACGACCGGATATGTCGCCCGCATCGGTGCACCACCGACATAGAGAGGTGTCTGTGGACCCGGGACGTTGGTCACGACCAGGTTGAAGATCCGCTTGGAAAGGGAGCTGGCGACCCGCGCACCCAGGGCATGCAGGGTGGGCGGGGCGAATCCGGCCATGTCGGCCAGGGTGCGGGCGCGGACGGCCCGGCCGGTCTCCTGGTGTGCCTTCATCGCGTACGAGATCTGGTGCAGCCGCATCGCCGGACTCGGCTCGCCGACCGGCAGGTCGACGACGTACTCCGCCACCCGGTTGGATCCCTCGCCGGTCAACACGCTCACCGGAACCAGCGCGCGTACGGAGGTCGTCGACGGCACCCGCACGCCCCTGGTGAAGAGCCACGTACGCAGGGCGCCGGCGATGGTCGCGAGCACCACGTCATTGACGTCGCCACCGTGGCGGGACCGCACGCCGCGGTAGTCGTCGAGCCGGGTGTCGACCGTGGCGAACCGGCGCTGTGCCCCGATCGGAACATTCAGCGGGCTGCCGGGGGCGGGCCTCGCCGCGGTGCGCATGGCGGTCGCGAGGCTGCCGGCCGCACCGGTCAGCGTGCGAAGGACCCACCCGCCCGCCACCGGCAGGTCGGAGACGGCCCGCCGTGCGGAGTCGACCAGAACGCCCGGTCGGTGGACGACGTCGACGACCGCTCCGGCGAGAAGCTCCACCGCCGAAGGTTCCAGGGCGGGAACCCAGCCGTCGGACCGGGCTCCCGTCGGCTGCGGCGTCGTGTCGAGGACGACCTGGCCGATGTCGACGGTGGACACCCCGTCGATGACGGCCTGGTGGGTCTTGGACACCAGGGCGAAGCCGCCGCCCTCCAGGCCCTCGACCAGGTACATCTCCCACAGCGGACGGGACCGGTCCAGCGGCCGACTCATGATGCGGGCCACGAGCTCCCGCAGCTGCCCCATCGTCCCTGGCCTCGGTACGGCTGACCGCTGGACGTGGTAGGTGAGGTCGAAGTCCTCGTCGTCGACCCATACCGGGTTGGCGAGATTGCCGGGCACCCACCGGATGCGCTGGCGGTAGCGGGGCACGTAGGCCAGCCGGTCCCGGACGACGCCCAGCAACGCGTCGAACCCGAACCCACCGTCGGGCGCGTCGAACAGGCCGACACTGCCCACGTGCATGGGCGTGGTCGGCTCCTCCAGATAGAGGAACGACATGTCCAGGGAGCTCAGCCGGTCCGGCATCCGCATACCTCCCGATTCGTCCAACTATTCGGGACCTTCCATGGTGGCACGGCCGTGCACCAGTTCGGTGGCACTCGGGCCGTCCGCACGTCGCCGCCGTGTCGGCCGCCGGTCTCCCCGTCCTCCCCCGGCCCGTCGCGGCTCCGCCGGGATTCCACGCGTACGGTAAGCGCTCGACACGTTCGGCCCCCTGCTCCCCACCTGGAGGATTCCCCATGCCCGCTCGTCGCCGCCGGAGTGTCGGTAACGCCGCCGCCCTCGCGGCCGGGGCTCTGCTCACCGGACTCGCCGGGATCGCCGGTTGCGGCAGCGACGCCGTGCCCTCGCCCGAATCGCCCGACACCGTGTCGAGGACCCTTGATGTCGTGATCGCCGACGGCAAGGTGTCGCCGAACGCCGAACGGGTCGAGGTCAAGGTCGGCACCACGGTGATCCTCAGCGTGCGCAGCGACGTGGCCGACGAGCTGCACGTCCACGGCTACGACGAGGAGCTCGCCGTCGAACCCGGAACGCCGGCGACGCTGGAGTTCGCGGCCGACGAACCGGGACGGTTCGAAGTCGAGACCCACGAGTCTGACCGGCTCGTGTACCAACTCGTCGTCACCCCCTGACCGCCACGACCGTGAGCTCCCGTACCTCGGCATCCGACCACACGATGCTCCTCGCGCACGGAATCGGCGCGCGGGGCGACCTGCCGGTGCCGTTCTCACTCGCGCTCGTCGGGGCCGCGTTGGCGCTGGTCGTCTCCTTCGTCGTCCTCGCGTGGTCGTGGCGTACGCCCCACTTCGAGAACCCCGAGTCCGGTCGTCTGCTGCCCGCCGGAGCGGCTCTGCTCGTCGACACCCCCGGCTTCCGGCTGGGCCTGCGGGCTCTCGGGCTGGTCGTCACGGCGTACGTCGGGGCGGCCGCGCTCCTTGGACCCGACCTACTGGTCAATCCGACATTCGGCGTCGTCTACGTCCTCTTCTGGGTCGGCCTCGTCCCCCTGTCGGTGCTGTTCGGTCCGGTGTGGCGACTGGTCAACCCGATACGCACGCTGCACGCGCTGCTGGCCCGAGCACTCCGGATGCGTCCGGAAGAAGGCCTGTTGCCGCTGCCGGCGGGGCTCGGCTACTGGCCGGCGGCGGTGGGGTTGTTCGCGTTCGTGTGGCTGGAGCTGGTCGTTCCCGGTGCGACGACGCTGGCCGTGGTACGGCTGTGGTTCGCGATCTACGCCGTGGTCACGCTGATGGCCGCGCTCGTCTACGGGTCCCGGTGGTTCGACCGGGGCGACCCGTTCGAGGCCTACTCGACCTTGTTCGGTCACCTCTCGCCGCTCGCCCGTCGACCGTCCGACGGCCGGCTGGTGCTGCGTAACCCGCTCGCCCACCTGGCCCAGCTCCAACCAGCTCCGGGGCTGGTGGCGGTGGTCGCGGTCCTGCTCGGTTCGACGGCCTACGACGGGTTCTCGCAGAGCCCGGCGTGGGTCCGGTTGGTCCAGAGCTCACCCGTCCCAGGCGTACTCGCCGCTACCACCGCGCTCACCGGCTTCGTCCTCCTGACGTACGCGACGTTCTGGCTCGCGACGGCCGTTGCCGGCGGGCTCGCCGGTGTCGCAGGTGGCCGTTCGGGAGGGGTGGCCGGTGCTCGTCCGGCGGCCGAGTTCGCGCCGTCGGTGATCCCGATCGCGCTCGGCTACTTCGTCGCCCACTACGTCACCTTGCTCGTGCTCGAAGGTCAGAAGACCTTCATCCTGCTGTCCGACCCGCTCTCCAACGGCGCCAACCTGCTCGGCCTCACCGGCCTGACCGCCAACCCGTGGTTCGGCAACAACCCGCAGCTGGTCGCGCTGGTGAAGGTCACTGCCGTCGTCGTCGGGCACGTCCTGGGCGTGGTCGCCGCGCATGATCGCGCCGTCGCGCTCTTCCCGCGCCGGACCGCGCTGCTCGGCCAGCTCCCACTCCTGGTGGTGATGGTCGGCTACACCCTGGGCGGGCTCAGCCTGCTCTTCGCAACCTGACCCGGGCGTAGACCTGAGCCGTGGCCGCCACCGGTTCAGCGTTTCTTCGGCCGGCGGCGCTGGCGAGGAAGAGCGATCCCCATCATGTCGGCGGCGAGCCCACGCAGCGGTGGTCGGGCCGGTGACTTGGGCGCGACCTCGGCGAGCGTGCGTCCCTGGGCGAGCGCGCTGTCGAACGAGGTCCGGTCGTACGGCACGCACACGACGGTGTCGACGCCTGCGTAGCGGCGCAGCGCGTCGCGAATCTGCCCCTCGGCATCACCGCCGACCGGGCCCTTGCGTACGCCGTTGACGACCACCCGGACAGCGACCCCGGGCACGGTCTCGCGCAGCTCCTCCAGGCCACGGATCAGGCGCTGCAGGCCGATCGGGTCGGCGCCACCGACCGCGACGACGGTGTTGGCCTGCTCGAGCGTGGTGAGCGTCGCTCCGTTGCGCCGGGGAGCGGCCGTGTCGAACGAGATCTCCTCGTCGCGTTCGAGGCAGAACCCGCAGTCGACCACGATCGCGGCCGCGAGCTGGCGCGCGAAGTCCCAGACCTGTTCAAGGGCGGCGGTGCGCAGTTCCGGCCACCGGTCGGCGCGCTGGATCCCGGTGAGGACGCGCAGCCGCGGCAGCACCTCCCGGGCATGCCGCGCCAGGGCCGGCAGGTCGAGGGTGCCGTTGTTTGCGGACCGGCACGCGGCGGCGAGCCCGGGTGCCTCGTCGAGGAGCCCCAGGGTCTGCCCCACCACACCGCCGTACACGTCGGCATCGGCCAGCAACGTGGGAACCCCGAACACCGCGAGCTCGGTCGCCAGCGTCACGGCCACCGAGGTGCGACCCGGCGCCCCCGCGGGACCCCACACGGCCAGCAGCTGTCCGGTGCCCGTGCCGGGCTCGTAGCCCGGCAACTCCTGCACCGGCGGCAGAGTCGGCATCGCACCGCGCGGGTTGGACATGGCGAAGTTGGCGACCGGCGCGCCGCCTGAAGCGTGCGCGACCTCCACTGCCTCCGCGACGGCACCGGCGAGCACGTCGGCCGGGGCGTCGGCGGGGACGACCGTGGAGATGCCCAGCCGGTGCAGCCGGTCCTCGCCCTCGTGGTCGCCGGGCGAGACCACCCCGACCACGGCGACGCCGCCGGCGAGCAGGCGGCCCACGGCGTCACGGTCGAGCCGCCGCAGGTCTGCCGACAGCAGAACGGCGCGGGCCTGACCGGACTGCGCGGTCGCGAGCAGGTCCGGTAGGTCGACACATCGGCGTACGACATCGAGACCGAGCGCGCTCCGCTCCAGTGCGGACACGAGGTCGGACTCCCACCGCGCGCCCGTGACGGCTGTGAGGACGGGCAGGCTCACGATCTCACCTCGCCTCAGGTGCAACGTGCTTGATGATGACCGCCTTGGCGTTGGAGGCGTTGGCGACGAGCTGCGTGATGGACATGCCTTCGCTGAGCTCGTCGGGCGCGACCCGGATCGTCGCGCTGCTGCCACCGCCGCCGCCGAACGAGTCTCCGGTCGGGAGCTCCACCACGACCACATCGCTGGCGGCGAGGACGCCTTCCTTCGGCGGGAAGGTGTCGTCGTTGGCTGGTACGAAGAAGATGTCGATCCGGTCGCCCTGCCGCAGGCCCTTCGGCAGCAGCGCGGGAGAGACCGGGATGGGTGCGTCGTTGAGGTCCTTGTCGGCCTTGTTGGTCCAGGCGTTGCGCGGGAGGAGCTCGCCGGCCGAGACCGCACGGATCATGCGGGCACCTTCGGGGATGGGCTCGCGCGCCGAGACGTAGAGATCGGCATCGGACTGGCTGGTGAACCGCACGCTCTTGGCGACGAGGGCGCTCTGGGCGAGCGGCACCGTCGGCGCCAGGTCGACATTCTCCCGGAGCGCCCACACGTCGACGGTCTGGTCGGCCTGCGCGATCACCCTCGCGCCCAGAGCCATCGAGGCGAGTACGAGCAGGATGCCGAGGAAAAGCTTGGGGTCCAGCCAGCGGGGCCGCGACTGCCGAGTGGCCTTGGGGGAGGACACATCCGACAACGTCTTCCTCCGGTTTCGCAAATCAGTCCGATAGGTCGGTCTTGAGGCGTCGGGACACAGTACGACACCGAACGTGACCGGCGCGCGGTCGTGTTCAGGGGTTGTGGGCACTCACCAGTCCGGCGGCGAGCCAGCTCGCCTGTGCCGATCGCTGTCCTGCCTGGGAAGTGCCGGGACCGGACAAGGGCGATCGCCCGGCAAATTTAGTGCAGGGACCTGTGGACAACCGAACGCAACCACAAGCAAACGCGTGGCAGACTTGCGAAGCACGACGTCCGGAAAGGCACGACGTCCGGAAGGGAGAGACCGTTGCCGACGCCGAGGTTCCTGCAGCTGGCCGATGTTGCCGACGTGCTCAACATCTCGGCCGCGCAGGCCTACGCCTTGGTCCGCAGCGGCGAGCTCGCGGCGATCAAGATCGGCGGACGGGGCCAGTGGCGGGTCGAGTCCAAGGAACTCGAGCAGTACATCGAGCGGATGTACTCCGAGACCCGCGACTTCATCTCCGCCCATCCCTACGGCAGGGCCGACGAGCTCTGAGCCTTCCTCGTCACCCAGCGGTCGCCCTCGGCCCGGACAGGTTGGCTGGCCGCGGGTCAAGATCGGCGGACGAATGCGATACCCGCAAACGGCACGGTCCGGATACCGAGGATGTCTCGGCTACGGCGGATCTCCGCCGCCCCGTGCTCGGCCATCTCCAGGAAGTCCGCGCCTACCCTGTCGATCGTCCCGGTGACACCGGTGGAGTCGCGAAGGGCGATGGCGACCGGTGCCCGGTCGCGGGCGATGCCGCGTAGCGCATAGCCGAGGGTCAGCCTCGCAGCCACTTTGCCCTCGCTGCCCGGAGACGCGGTCAGGCCGCCGAGCCCGGTGATGCCGGTGATCGCCTCCAGCGGCACCAACGTCTCGAACCGTCGGTCGTCTGCGACCAGGAGCCAGTCACTCCCCACGCCCGCGACGCGACCGGAGAGCTTGCCGCCGCCCAGCGTGAAGACCGTGACCGGGTGCCCGAACGTGGGGCGCAGCCGGTCGACGAGGCGGAACCGCGCAACCTCTCGACGGGTCCGGTCTGCGACCTCGGAGGCCAGCTCGGAGGCTTCGAGCTCCTCCATCTGGGCGTCGAGGTCGGAGAACAGGCTCTCCCAGCGCATCGCCTCACGCTAGTGCCCGCGCGATCAAGCCGGGCCATGGGGCCAGCCGGCAGGCGTGGATGCAAACGTAGGGAAACGGATGTAAATGCCGGCAACCGATCTCAACGGCGCACTGACGGTCGCAGTTGAGAGCCAGTTGGGCCTTTCCGGACCGACGATCCTGGGTCCGTTTGAACCTCGTCGGCCACGCGAGCCGTACAGCCACCCAGACGCACAACGACCAGGTGTCACGACAAAACCCCTGGTCAGCGCGCATTGACGACATCGGGGAGCGGAACCGGGCAGACCGAGGAGCGATGGGCACGGGTTGACAGCTCAGCTAATGGCAGAGTATGAAAGCAAACGCAAGCAAACGAAAGGTTCGGAGGTCAGCATGAGGATCGTCCGCCGGGTGCTCTCGCCGATTGGCGTGCTGCTCGCCTTCGTGGCCGGTGGTTGGTGCCTCCGCTGGCTGACCGACGGGAGCCTGAGCGTGGTGCAGGGCGGCAACCCGTCCTTCGACGCGCTCCTCGTCCTCGTGGTCGCGGTGCTGGCCTGGGCCTGCTTCGGCTGGCTTGCCGTCGGCACGTTCCTGATGGCGCTCTCGGCGCTGCCCGGAGCCGTCGGCGCTGCCTGCGGGTCCCTCGCTGAGCAGCTGACGCCGGAGGTGTACCGGCGGGCTGCGCGGGTCGCGCTCGGTCTGTCTGTCGCCGCCGGTCCCGTGCTGGGCGCAATTCCGGCGAACGCCGCCACGATCGACCAGCCCACCCAGGCCGCCGCCGCCGCGCAGTTGCTGCCAGGTCTGGACCGGCCAGGCACGGTCGACAGCCAGCTCCCGGGCGGACTCCAGCTGCCCAACCTCGACCGACCCGGTGGCTATTCGGCCTCGGGCGACCAGTCGTCGGCCGGTGGGACGTTCGGCCTACCGACGCCCGACCGTCCCACATCCGACCGTTCGACCTCGCCGTGGAGTTCTTCGGACCGCACCGGACTTCCCAACCCGGAGCGCCCGCAGACCCACGACCCCGTTACCCGTCCGCCGTTGCGCCATGTCGACGCCTCCGACCAGATCACGGTCAAGCGCGGTGACAACCTCTGGAACATCGCCAAGGACCACCTCCCAACGGGAGCGTCCAACGCCGAGATCAACCGCGAGTGGCATCGCTGGTACGACGCCAACCGACAGGTCATCGGCGACAACCCCGACCTGATCCTGCCCGGCCAGGTCCTGCGACCGCCGAGTTGACCAACAGCCAGACCTCGTACGTCTCGCCGCCACTGCCCTGGGCGGCGCACCTCCCAGCCGACACCAACACATCGATCCGGGGGATACACCGATGACTGCAACCCAGACCACGCCGCGGTCCGACGTCGTGCCACCCGTCCGGTCGCTGCCGCGCCGGATTCCCTGTCCAGCTGCCGAACCACCGTTCGACGACGAGGTGGGTCGGGACCGGACGGACCGCCCGCTGACGGACGGCGCGCTCGCGTTGGACCTGTCGACGCCGACTTGTCTGCCCGAGCAGGCGAGGGCGCGCGACTCGGCCACGGCGACGACCCACGCCGAACGCCATCTCCGGGTGGTCGGCGGCAGGCCGTCGAAGCGGCGTCGGAGCGAGGACCCCTTCTTCGCTCCACAGCCGACTCCGCGAGTGGCGCTGCCGGACCCACACCCGTGGTCGGGCCGATTCGTCCAGGCCTTGGTCGAGGTGCTCTCCGGCGACCGGCCCGCCACTCAGCTGTTGCGCTGGACCAACGAGCGGGTCTACTCCGACGTCGTACACCGGGTCCGTTCTCTCGGGGTGACTGCCGTCGCCGGCCGGGGCCGCGCCCGCGCCCAGGTTCGCTCGGTCCACATCTATGAGCCGAGGGACGGCGTCGCCGAAGCGGCCATCCACGTGAAGCATGGCGGGCGCTCCCGCGCGGTCGCCCTCCGGCTGGAAGGACTCGACGGCCGCTGGAGGTGCACGGCGCTCAACCTGGGCTGACGCCCTACGATCTACCGCTCGCCTCCGGTGAACGGGGGTCCGGAATCCCGGAGGCGAGCGGTGCAACGTCCCTATGGACCGGACGGACCTGTCACCGACTGACTCGGCCAGGTCAGTCGGTCATCCGGGCCCGAGCCTTCGGGTCACCGTGGCATCGCTTGTACTTGCGGCCCGACCCACACGGGCACAGCGCGTTGCGCGGCGTCCCCGCAAAGTCGGAGTCGGGCCCGGCACCGGATGGCCGCCTGGCGTGTGCGCCGGGCGCGCTGCCCTCGTTGCGGCGGACCACGCCACCTTCCCCGTCGACCGTCGGAGCGGTGTAGGAAAGCCGGGTCGGTCGCTGCGGACCGGACAACCCACGGGCCACCACCTGCGGATGGTGCGGGGCACGCGGGGGTGCGGCGGTGCTGGATGCGGCCGGCGCGGGCGCCTCGGCCGGCTCCTCCGTCGGCGCGACCTGCACGTCGAGGTTGAACAGGTAGCCGACCGACTCCTCCTTGATGGCGTCCATCATGCCCATGAAGAGGTCGTAGCCCTCGCGTTGGTACTCGACCAGCGGGTCACGCTGCGCCATCGCACGCAGGCCGATCCCCTCGCGCAGGTAGTCCATCTCGTACAGGTGCTCGCGCCACTTGCGGTCGAGCACCGACAAGATCACGCGGCGCTCGAGCTCGCGCAGGACCTCCGAGCCCAGCTCGCGTTCGCGCGCCTCGTACGCCGCGTGCGCGTCGGCCTGCAGGCGGTCGAGCAGGAACTCGCGGGTGATACCGCCACGACCCCCTGCTTCGTACTCGAGCGTCGCGACACTGGTGCCGACGGGGTAGGCCTGCTTGAGGTCGGACCAGAGCTGGTCGAGGTCCCAGTCTTCGGCGAAGCCCTCGGTCGCGGCGCCGACGTACGACTCGATCATGTCGTCGATCATCGGACCGACCTGGGAGTGGACGTCCTCGCCTGCCAGCACCCGCTTGCGCTCGTCGTAGATGACGCTGCGCTGGCGGTTGAGGACGTCGTCGTACTTCAGGACGTCCTTGCGGATCTCGAAGTTCATCGCCTCGACCTGGGCCTGGGCCGACGCGATCGCACCGGTGACGCGCTTGTTCTCGATCGGCACGTCGTCGGGGATCTTCAGACTGGTCAGCACCCAGTCGACCCAGTCGGACTTGAACCGCTGCATCAGGTCGTCTTCGAGGGAGAGGTAGAAACGGCTCTCGCCCGGGTCACCCTGCCGGCCGGCACGGCCGCGCAGCTGGTTGTCGATCCGGCGGGACTCGTGGCGCTCGGTGCCAAGGACGTAGAGGCCACCGAGACTGGTCACCTCTTCGTGCTCGGAGGCGGCGGCCTTGGTGAAACGCTCCAGCATGGCCGGCCATGAGCGTTCGTACTCCTCGGAGTGCTCGACCGGGTCGATGCCCATCTCGCGCAGCTCGGCGTCGGCGAGGAACTCGGCGTTGCCGCCCAACATGATGTCTGTGCCTCGACCGGCCATGTTGGTGGCGACGGTGACCGCTCCCCTGCGCCCGGCCTGGGCGATGATCGCGGCTTCCCGGGCGTGATGCTTGGCGTTGAGGACCTCGTGGGGTACGCCGCGGCGGCGCAGCAGGGTCGCGAGCAACTCGGACTGCTCGACGCTGGTCGTGCCGACGAGGACCGGCTGCCCCTTGCTGTGGCGCCCGGCCAGGTCGTCGACCACGGCGGCGAACTTCGCGTCCTTGGTCCGGTAGACCAGATCGGCCTGGTCGGCGCGGACCATCGGGCGGTTCGTCGGGATGGGCGTGACCCCGAGGTCGTAGATCTTGTTGAACTCCGACGCCTCGGTCATCGCCGTGCCGGTCATGCCGGCGAGCTTGTCGTAGAGCCGGAAGAAGTTCTGCAGGGTGATGGTGGCCAGGGTCTGGTTCTCGTCCTTGATGGGCGCGCCCTCTTTGGCCTCGATCGCCTGGTGCAGGCCCTCGTTGTAGCGGCGGCCGTGCAGCATGCGACCGGTGTGCTCGTCGATGATGAGCACCTCGCCATCGACGACCACGTAGTCCTTGTCCCGCCTGAACAACTCCTTGGCCCGGACGGCGTTGTTGAGGTACTGCACCAGCGGCGTGTTGGAGGCCTCGTAGAGGTTGTCGATGCCGAGGTGGTCCTCGACCTTGTCGATTCCGGGCTCCAGCACGCCGACCGTGCGCTTCTTGATGTCGACCTCGTAGTCGACGTCGGTCCGCATCCGCGCGACCAGCCTGGCGAACTCCTCGTACCACTTCGAGCTCTGTTCGGCTGGTCCGGAGATGATCAGCGGCGTCCGCGCCTCGTCGATGAGGATCGAGTCGACCTCGTCCACGATCGCGAAGTTGTGTCCGCGCTGGACACATTCGTCCAGGCTCCACGCCATGTTGTCGCGAAGGTAGTCGAAGCCGAACTCGTTGTTGGTGCCGTAGGTGATGTCGCGCGCGTACGCCTCCCGCCGCTCGGCAGGTGACTGCTGGGCGAGAACGAAGCCGACCGTCAGGCCGAGGAAGCGGAAGACACGACCCATCCACTCGCCCTGGTATTGCGCGAGGTAGTCGTTCACGGTGACGACGTGCACGCCCTTGCCGGGGAGGGCGTTGAGGTAGCCCGCGAGCGTCGCCACGAACGTCTTGCCCTCGCCGGTCTTCATCTCCGCGATGTTGCCGAGGTGAAGGGCAGCGCCGCCCATGATCTGGACGTCGAAGTAGCGCTTCTCGATGGTGCGCTTGGCCGCCTCCCGCACCGTGGCGAAGGCCTCCGGCAGGATGTCGTCGAGCGTCTCCCCGTCGGCCAACCGGGACTTGAACTCGTCGGTCATCGCACGGAGTTGGGCGTCGGTCATCGCGACGAAGTCGTCCTCGATCGCGTTGACCTGTTTTGCGATCGCGTGCAGCTTCTTGAGGATCTTGCCCTCACCGGCACGCAGGATCTTGTCGAGCAGGACAGGCACGGACTCTTGGCTCCTCGTCGTAGTGTTCGACTACACCTCGATCAACGACGCCGGACGGCAGCGCGTTTCATCGACTTGTGGCGGGGGTTGTGCTCTGTGCCACCTGCCACCCCACTCCGGCCATCGTAGGCGACTGCCGGCGCGCAGGCTTCCCACCTGCTCCCGACCCGGCGCGCGGCGCCGACCGTGATCCACCGGGACATATCGCCATCGGGAAAGCTGGGTGCCATGGAAGCCCTCCGCCTCGACGCCGGCCCGTTCGTCCTGCGCCCACACAGCGACGAGGACATCGATGGCGTTCTCGACCAGTGCTCCGACCCCGCGTCCCAGCGCTGGACGACCATCCCTTTGCCATATACGCGGGAGCACGCCACCCAGTTCGTGCGGGAGCGGATCGTGCGCGGATGGCGCCAGGGTGACTACCTGGCGTTTGCCGTTGCTGACGCTGCGTCGGACGAGTATCTCGGCACGATAGACCTGCAGCTGGACGGCAACCGCGGCGGGGAGGTCGGCTTCGGGCTCCGGGCGGCGGCGCGCGGGCGAGGTGCGATGACGGCGGCCGTACGTGCGGTGGCCGGGTGGGCGTTCGCCGCCGACGGGCTCGGCCTCGGGATCCTCCAGTGGCGCGCCCAGATCGGTAACTGGCCGTCCCGCCGGGTGGCATGGCGGGCGGGATTTCAGATCGAGGGCACCGTCCGCGGCCTGTGCGCTGCCCGCGGACAGCGGATCGACGGGTGGATCGGCTCCCTGCGGCCGCAGGACCCGCGCGAGCCGGCGACGCCATGGCTCGACGTGCCCCTGCTGGACGGCGAACGCTGCGTTCTGCGCCGGTTCCGCGACTCGGACGTCGACGCCGTGGTGGAAGGCTGCACGGACCCCGTCACGCGGCACTGGCTGGCCGACCTGCCGACGCCGTACACCGCCTACGAGGCGTTGGCATACATCCAGAGCAGGGAGAACGAGCACGCCGCCGGCCGCGGTATCTACTGGGCTGCCGCCGAGCCGGGCACCGACCGCTGCGTGGGGTCCTTCGGGTTGATGGACATCCAGCCCGCCGACGGATCGGCGGAGATCGGCTACTGGGTGCACCCGGCAGCCCGCGCCCGCGGCGTGGCCTCCGAGGCCACCAGGATGATCGTCCGGCACGCCGCGATCCCGGACAGCGACGGCGGCCTCGGCCTGCGCCGGTTGACGCTTCACGCGGCTGCGAGCAACCTCGCCTCCCAACGTGTCGCCGAGAATGCCGGCTTCGTCCTGACCGGCCGGCAGCGCGCCGCCGAACGACTGGGAGACGGAAGCGTCGAGGACCTCCTCGACTACGACCTGATCTGCGCCGACGTAACCGTCCCGTCCGCCGGTCGGAGGGCTCCGTGGCCGGCGCGTCCCAGGGCATAGAAGGGGGCGGCTGCCTCCCACGCCGGACAGCCGCCCCAAGGGTTCCGGTGACCTTCGCCGCGGCCGTCGTGCGCAGGGGTCGGGCTGCAGGGCGACGTGGTCTCGCCGGAAGCGTGTCCGAGCATGCCACCTTTGCCCCGGATGTGGAAACCCGGTACGGGATTTCTCGCCCGATCCAACCGATGAGGAAAGGCCAATGCGGCTTGGGAGTTCGCGCTTCCGGCCAGTTCGTCAGGCCCCGGTCTTCGTCCATCAGGCCCCGGTCTTCGTCCATCAGGCCCCGGTCTTCGTCCGTCAGGTCTTCTAGGCCAGGACCGCCTTCTGCAGTGCTCGGGCCAGGTCGCCGCGTTCGACCACGTCGACGCCGGACAGACCCAACCACTCGGCCATCGAGGTGAGCTCGGCCGCCAACTCCTGCGGGGTCTCCCCCGGCGCGTGGTCCTCGGCGAACGCTGACTGCACGCGCAGGACTCCGGCCGCCCGGTCGGCCTTGAGGTCGACACGCGCGACGAGCCGGTCGCCGAGCAGGAACGGCAGGACGTAGTAGCCGTGGACCCGGCGGGGTGCCGGGACGTAGATCTCGATGCGATAGCGGAACCCGAACAACTTCTCGGCCCGGGTCCGCTCGAACACCAGGGAGTCGAACGGACCCACCAGTGCCCTCGCGTCGACCCGTCGCGGTAACCGAGCCTTCGTGTCGAGGTAGGCAGGGCGGTTCCAGCCCTCGACGCGGACGGGTGCCAGGTCGCCGTCTTCGACCAGACTCGCCACCGCGGCCGCCGTCTCGCGGGAGGACAGCCGGAAGTAGTCGCTCAGGCAGGGCAGGGTGGCCACACCGTGGGCGCGGGCGGCGATCCGTACGAGGTCGCGGTGTGCGTCCTCATCACTCGGGGTGGGAGTTTCGACGACCGTACGCGGGAGAACGCGCTCGGGAAGGTCGTAGACCCGCTCGAACGCACCGTTGCGACGGGCGGAGGTGACCTGTCCGGTGTAGAAGAGCCACTCGAGGGCGATCTTGACGTCGCTCCAGTTCCAACCCCAGTGGTCGCGTCGGCGTGGCACGTCGTGCTCGATCTCGCGTGCCGTCAACGGTCCCTTGGCCGCCACCTCCTCGAGCACCCAGCCGACGAACTCCGGCTTCTCCTCAGAGATCCGCCGCATCGAGCCCCACGCCTGCTCCGCGGCCCGGGCCATCCGGAAACGCAGCGCCGGCTGGGTCGCGACCGGGACCAGGGACGCCACATGCGCCCAGTATTCGAAGAGTCGGCGGGGTGCCGTGCCGAGCGCGCGGTCGAGAATCGAGGTGGGATAGGGGCCGAGCCGGCTGAACAGCGGGAGGTAGTGCGCCCGGCTGACGACGTTGACCGAGTCGATCTGGAGCAGGCCAACCCGGCGGAGCACCCGTTCGAGCGCCCGTGAGTCTGGCCGTCCCGTCGGTCGCCGGTCGGCGAAACCCTGAGCGGCCAGAGCGATGCGGCGCGCCTGCGGAACGGTGAGGGTCTCCACAACGCGAGATGCTGGCACGAACCACCGACAAGCGACCCGTCAGGCCCGACGCCCCGTCAGGCCCCAGTCGGGTCGTCAGGCCGCGGCGCTGCCCGCCGCCTGACGGATCGCGCCCGCCACGTCGTCGATCGGGCTGTCCTTGCGTACCTGTGCGTCGGCACCGAGCTCGACGACATTGCCTACCGACACCTGCTGTAGGCCGTTCGTCAGGACAACGATCCGCATGTCTGGGACGAGCGCCTTGATCCGCTTGGCGGTGTCGACGCTGTTCCACGGCGGCATGAACGGGTCGAGCAACGCGACATCAGGCCGAGCCTCCGCGACAAGGCGGACGGCGGCGACTCCGTCGCCGGCCTCACCTACCACGTCGATGTCGGCCTCCTGGTCAAGCAGCAACCGCAGGCCTCGGGTGAGGAGTTGGTGATGGTCGATGACGACCACCCTGAGAGCGTCGGAGTCATGCAGGCTTGCACACAATGGCGAGGTCTTGACCACGGGGCATAATTGCACGACCCAGCCTCTCAGCGAGCAGTTTTCCGCAATTCGGGCAACTTTTCCGCACTTCGGGCCCGCGGACTGCACATCATCCGGCCGCCGCCTCCCTACCGGCGCCGGTCTGCGCTCGCCGTGACCGCTGCCTTCGCGCTGTCTGCGATGTGCGTGCCCACCTCGTGCGTGCCCACCTCGTCCGTGCCCACCTCGTCCGTGCCCACCTCGTCCGTGCCCATCTCGTGCGAGCCCGCCAAGTCTGCCGCGTCCGTTGCCTGCAACCGGATCACGCCGTAGTCGTAACCGCGCCGACGGTAGACGACGCTGGCGCGGTGGGTCTGGGCATCGATGAACAGGTAGAAGTCGTGACCGACGAGTTCCATCTCGTACAACGCCTGGTCCAGCGTCATCGGCCGGGCGGCGTGGACCTTCTCCCGTACGACGAGCGGCCCGTCGCCCATGACCTGCATGCCCGCCACGATCTCGACGTCTGGCGACTCGGTCGAATCCTCGCCGGCAACCGGGTTCGCCTCGGTGTCGGTCGCCTCGGTGTCGGTCGCCTCGGTGTCGGCGGTCTGGTGCAGGCCGTTGAGCGAGCGTACGGACGCGGTCGTCCCGGCCAGCGGGCCGGCCATGGCCCGGGCGACGGACATCGGGGTTCGTGCGCCGTGGTGGACGCGCCGGCGGTCGGCCGCCTTTCGCAGGCGGGCGAGCAACTTGTCGAGGGCGAGGTCGAGGGCTGCGAACCGGTCGTCGGCCGTAGCCTCGGCGCGCACGAGGGGACCGCGCCAGTAGACGGTGAGCTCGACGCGTTCAGACCTGGAGGCCATCCGCGTGTGCTCCTTGGAAACCTCCACCTCGAGGCGAATCACCCTGGACGCGAACCGGTCCAGTCGGGCGATCTTGTCCTTGACCTGACGACGGAAACGGTCGGTTACCGCACAATGCCGACCCTGCACCACGACGTCCACGCGAACCTCCCCAACATCGAACTCACGAGGTCTAACGCCCTGTGACCACCCCCGCGGGGGCCGAAAAGGCGTGTTTGGGTTCATACCCGGAGCCCCGGGCAGATATGGCTCCGGATCTGACAACTGGACGACGAGTGGACACAAAGGTGTCCGAACTCGCGGCACCCGCCCGGCCGACCTGGTCTTCGTCCCCACATCCGCCTGCTGAGGGTCTCGCGGCGGCTGGTGTGCTCTGTGCCACTACCCCCCTTCTCCCGGTGCGGACAGCATCGGGCCGTCCGTCGGGGCAGGGCTTACTTCTAAGCCGCACCGTGATCGGTCGACGAGAAGTCGCCTTACGTGGGCCGTTTGGCCTGCGGCTGGCATCGGCTTGCCGGGCACCGGCGAAACGTTCGCTGGTGCGTCCGGCGCAACCACGGACCCGGGCGGGTGCCATGTCGAAACGCTAACGCCCGCCGGCCCTCTCCCGTAACCCGCGGCGCACCTTTCCGTACCGCCGAATCACCGTTCGTCGATCATCACGTGAGTATGCGCCGGCTGATCGTCCGGTCAGTTGCGCAGTTCGCACCCAATGGCCTGCCGGCAATCACCTGAAACGTCGTACCGTCGCCGCCACGACGGCGCCTCCGGCAACATGCACGCCCACTCGTCGTAACGCCTCCGCACTCTCGACGAGAGTCGCGCCGGTGGTCACCACATCGTCGACGAGGATGACCGTACGACCGGCCAGCACCTCCGCAAGCCGCCGGTCGACCTGGAACGCGCCGGCAAGGTTGGCCCGCCGGGCACCTGCGTCGAGTCCGGACTGGTCGGCCACTGAGCGGGTGAGCACGAGCGCCCGGCACAGCGCGACGGAACGCCCGTAGGCCCGCAATCCGCGCACCGCCCGCCGGGCGATCCGCGGCAACGGATCGTGTCCGCGGGCCCGAACCGACGCCCGGCTGGACGGGACTGGGACGACCACTGGCACGCGTGAACGGCGAACCGACCCAGACTCCCCCGGCCCGGGCGGAACCGGCGAGCCGGACTGCGTCAGCACCGCCTCAACCGCCACCGCGAGAGCATCACCCAGTGGCGCCGCGAGACCTGTCCGGCCGCGCTCCTTGTGGGCCAGCAGCACCGAGCGGGCTACCCCGTCGTACGTAGTCACCGTCCACAGTGGCGGCAAGCCGGCGGGCGCCGGATCGGGTGCGGTCCGGACCGCAGGGGCGTTGAACGCGTCACGGCACTTTCGGCAGAGAACCCGGCCTGGGCGCGCACACGCAGCACACGCACTGCCGAGCACGAGGTCGGCCAGATCGTCACGGACCAACCGGTCCGCGAGTTCGACGAGGCTGGCCAGGGCGTGCGTGAGCGGCCGCGAGGCTGTCGTCACCGCCGGGTCATCCCGGATAGGCCGGGCTGGTGCCCTCGCCCAGCTGGCTCCACATGTAGTTCTTGTCCTCGACGTGGAGGCGCCCGGCGTCACTGCTGAGGAGGACCGGCTGGTCCGGAGCGGCCGCGATCGCACGCGGCTCAGGACCAGCGGTGAGCGGATCGACCTGCGACCCGTCGACGGACACCAGGGTCGGGCTGGATGGGGACTGCGCGTCGGAGCCGATCACCGCCACCCGGTCGAAGCCGGACCAGGCCAGGTCAGTCATCGACGACATCTCCACCGGTATCTCGCGCAGCCCGCGGATCGCCAGGCCGTCCGTGCGATGGACGCGTCCGACCATCAGGACCGTCTGGTCGCCGCGTTGTACGAGGGCGGCCACCCGCGCCCCGTCACGGGAGATCTTCAGGGCGCGCACGTCTCGGCCCGCGAGGTCGGGGGCCACCACGGAGACGACGGCGTCCCCTTCGTCGACGACCACGATCCTGGCCGCGCCACCGCGACGGTCGGCGAGCCAGAGTTTGCCGGTGCGGTCCCAGGATGGTTCCACGACGTCCCGCCCCTTGTAGATGGTGCGCGGCGCGCCGTCCGAGCCATAGATGCGGACTTCCCTGCCGTCGGCGGAGACGGCGGCGAGCCAGTCCCGCGACGCCGACTCGTCGGGATTGACCGGCTGGCCGGAGCTGCGTTCGCCGAAAACGCTCACCGCGATCGACCGGGCGTTCAGCCGGGTCCGACCGAGTGGACCGCTCACCGGCACCAGGCGGTCGGGGCCCACGACCACGACCCGATCATCGGACAGGGCGTAGCCGCCGCGCGCGGCGCCGGCCACCGCTGGGTCGTAGGTCGACCATGCCGTCGTCGCCACCCGGGCGTCGGCTTCCTCGACCCCCAGCGGGACCCGGCCCACCGTGACCCGCACCTTGCTCACGCCGCCGACCTGGCCCAGCGTCCAGGACAGCTGTGCCAGCAGGAATCTGCGCTGCGGGTCGTACAAGCTCGCGACCTTGCGGTCGAGGTCGACGGTCGCCACCCGGTTGTCGATCGGAACCGAGGGCGCGGCCAGCCTGGTGCCATCGGGCAGCGCCGACCGGACGGCCGGTCGCAGCCACGGCGACGGTCCGCGCAGGAGCGCGGAGACGAGCAACGTCTCCACGTGCCCGCGGTTGGGGAGGTAGACCGGATCGGGGACGAGGATCTCGAAGTCGGGGTCGAAGAAGTACAGGTTGTACTGGTCGTACTCGCGGTTGAAGTTGTACATCGACATGATCAGGGCATCTGGTGGGCGGCCGATCCGCCACTCCCCCTCGACCTTGGTCATCTTCAGGTCGGCCTCGATCTTGCGGCCGGGTGTCGCGGTCCAGGCGCCGTTCGCGCCCACCTCCGCCAGCTGGGGAACGTCGATCACGACCCTGCCCGGCTCGGTCTCGACCAGCGGCACGGCCGCGCTGTCGTAGATCAGTACCTTCGCCGGCTGCCAGCGCTCGCTGACCGCGGGACTCAGGTACTCACGAGCCGCCTGGTGTCCGGCCTGGTAGCTCGCCATCGAGTCGAGGAACCCGCGGACCACCTGCTGTGGGCTGTCGCCCGGATCGGGGCCGGTGACGAGTACCGGCAGAGACGTCTGGTCCGGGTGGCTCGTCCCCATCGACTCGAACCGCACCGGACCGTCGATCGGCACCTTCGTACACGCGGCTCCAACGCCCGCGACGCAGACGATGGCCAGGACCGCCCAGGCCCGGGGCCACCGGGTCCGTGCGCTACGCGCGCTCACCGCACGCCGCCGGTGGCGCCCGGGAGAGGAATCATCGCGGGTTCGGTCATCTGCGGCCGGGAGTCGTCCGGTACGAGCGCGATCGGCGAGTGGTCGAGCGGCTCCATCGCCCGCCGTGACACGGTCAGCCGGAAGTGGGCACCGCGGCCTGGCTCACCCCAGGCCTGCAGCCAACCTGCGTGCAACAGGACGTCCTCCATGGCGATCGCGAGACCGAGCCCGGTCCCGCCGGTGGTGCGGGCCCGGGCGGGGTCGGCGCGCCAGAAGCGTTCGAACACCATCGCGGACTCGCCCGGCTTCAGGCCCAGCCCGTGGTCGCGGACAGAGACCGCCGCCGTGGTGTCGTCGCCGGCGATCCGTACGACGATGTCCCGGCCCTCGCCGTACTCGACCGCGTTGATGACGAGGTTGCGGAGCACCCGCTCGATCCGGCGCGGGTCGATCTCGGCGAGTGTGGGCCCCGGCGGAAGGACCATCGCGATGTGGCTGCCCTTCCGGGTGGCGATCGGCTGTGCGCCCTCGACGACGCGGCGGGTCAGCTCGCGCAGGTCGACGTCCTCGAGTTCGAGGGCCGCCGCGCCCGCGTCGAACCGGCTGATCTCCAGCAGGTCGCCGAGCAGTGCCTCGAAGCGGTCGAGCTCGGCCTGTAGGAGCTCGGCGGCTCTTGACACCGTCGGCTGGAAGTCGCTGCGGGCCTCGTGCAGCACATCGGCGGCCATCCGTACCGTCGTGAGAGGGGTCCGCAGTTCGTGCGAGACGTCGGAGACGAACCGGCGCTGGACCCGGGACAGCTCCTCCAGCTGACGGATCTGGCGTTGCAGGCTGGTCGCCATCTGGTTGAACGACGTCGCCAGCCGGGCCAGGTCGTCCTGCCCGCGCACCGTCATCCGTTGGTCGAGCAGCCCGGCGGCCAGGCGTTCGGCCACCTGCCGGGCCAGTCGTACCGGCGTCACGACCTGGCGGGTCACGAACCACGCCACACACCCCAGGAGAACGACGATCAGGACTCCGACGGCGACCAGCGACCTGCTCAGCAGGCTGAGCGTCTCCTGCTGCTGGGTCAGGTCGAACAGGTAGTAGACGTTCAGGGTCGCGCCACTTCGGGGCTCGTGCAGCTGGGAGCCGACGGCGAGGCCAGGTGAGTTGTCGCCGGTCTCCCGCTGGATCAGCGTGTAGCGGTAGGCCACCTCGTTGCTCTTGACCTGTTCGCGAAGGTCCTGGGGCACGCTTGCGGTCAGCACGGTCGCCCGCGTCGACCGGGCGACCGTCTGGGATCCGCCGACCGCCGGCAACACGTCGAGGACGACGTTGTAGAGACCACCCGATGCACCGCGCAGCGCGATGTCTTCGGCGAGCTGGGTGGTGAGCTCGCTCGGATCGCCGGTCGGCTCGGCCGCGTCGATCGCGGTCTGGGCGCTGCGGAAGCCGGCCGACGCCTCACCCACCGACGCGGCGACCTTGGCGTGCAGGACGCCGTCGGTCACCTGGCGCAGCAGGATCCAGCCCACGAACACCGTCACTACAGCGGACAGCACGAGGGTGCCGGTCACGACCCGAAGGTGCAGCGAACGCCGCCAGACCGCGGTGGAGCGACGGGTCGCCCGAGCGACCGGCGCCACGGCCGGTCCGAGGGTCTGGGCAAGAGTGGCCTGCACGACGGTGCCCTGCATGGCTGGTGCCCCACGTCTAGGGCGCATGCCCAGACTCTACGAGGTCAGGCAAATTCAGAGCGAGACGGCGATCGAGCGGGGCCGCCGACGACTTCGGCACGCAGAGATACGACGCGATGACGGAACGCGGCTGACCCGAGGTAGTGCGCTCGGCAGGTGTCCGGGCCGAGCGCTCGGCGGTCAGGACGGGCCGGCCTTGTAGCCGACGCCGCGTACGGTGACGACGATCTCCGGATGCTCCGGGTCCTTCTCGATCTTGCTGCGGAGACGCTGGACGTGGACGTTGACCAGGCGGGTGTCGGCGGCGTGCCGATAGCCCCACACCTGCTCCAGCAGTTCCTCCCGGCCGAACACCTGCCACGGCTTGCGGGCCAGGCAGACGAGGAGGTCGAACTCGAGCGGAGTCAACGCGAGCGCCGCGCCTTCGCGCTTGACCGAGTGGCCGGGCACGTCGATCACGAGATCGCCGATCGTCAGCGTCTCGGGCACGGCCTGGTCGATTCGCCGTAGCCGGGCTCGGATCCGGGCGACCAGCTCCTTCGGCTTGAACGGCTTGACGATGTAGTCGTCGGCGCCGGACTCCAGCCCGAGCACGACGTCCACGGTGTCGGTCTTGGCAGTGAGCATCACGATCGGGACATCGGACTCTGCGCGGATCTCCCGGCACACCTCGATGCCGTCCTTGCCGGGAAGCATCAGGTCGAGGAGCACGACGTCGGGCTTGGACTCGCGCACCTTCCCCAGAGCAGCCTCGCCGGACTCGCAGAAAACCGCTTCTAGTCCTTCGTTGCGCAAGACGATGCCCAGCATCTCCGCGAGGGCCATGTCGTCGTCGACGACCAGAATGCGACCTTTCATAGACACCATCGTCCCACCGACCGTGGCACGATGGCCCGACACGACCCGCGGTGACCTTGACGGGACACCGTGGCGACCCCTGACGCGAGGTAGGAGATGACCGGAGCAGACACCCCGCCAGGACCGCATACGGGGAGCGGCGGGTGGGATGGCGGACAGCCTCCCCCGCCCGGTGGCAGCTGGGGTGCCGGACAGGCTCCCCCGCCCGGTGGCAGCTGGAGTGGCGGACAGCCACCCCCGCCCGGCAGTGGCTGGGGGTCGCCGCAACCACCGCCGCCGGGGTGGGCGCCGCCACCGCAGTGGGGCGGCGGACCGTGGGGGGGACCGCAGGCGCCGAAACCGGGCATCGTGCCCCTCCGCCCGTTGAACTTCGGCGAGGTCCTCGACGGCGCGTTCACCACCGTGCAGCGCTATCCGAAGATCATGCTCGGCATGTCGACGGCGATCATGGGCGTCCTCACGCTCGTCTCGTTCGGCGTGTTCTTCGTCGGATTCGGGGATGTCATCGCGGCCTCAGACGCGGCGGGCGGGGCCCAGATACAGAACGTCAGTGACAGCACCTGGATCGGCTTCATCGCCACGACTCTGGCGCTGGTTGCCGCGATCTGGGTCGGCAGCTGCGTGCTGACCGGCATGATCACGGTCACGGTCGCCCGCGGAGTGCTGGGCAAGCCAGCCGACCTCGGCGACGTCTGGCAGGCCAGCCGCCCCCACATCGGCAGGCTGATCGGGCTCACCTTCGTGATCGGCGCCGCGGTGCTCGCCGCGTTCGCCGTCGTAGCTGTGCTGGTGGTGCTCGCAGTCGCCATCCATCCGGCGATCGGGATCCTCGCCGCCATCCTCGGTATCGGCCTGGTCGTCGTCCTCTACTTCGTGGTGTGGCCGCGCACGGCGGCCGCGCCCGCGGCACTCGTCCTGGAGACCAGGCCGGTCGACCCGAGACTCCCCGACGGCGACCATCGCCGGCTTGGTGTCATCGCCTCCCTGCAACGCTCGTGGAACCTCATCGAGGGGCGGACCTTCCGTACGTTCGGGCTGCTGTTCGTCGCCAACCTGATCGCCGCCGTCGTCGGGTCGATCGTGCAGACGGCGTTCACGTTCGTGTCCATCGGGTTCGGTGCCGGCGCACAGGACGCCTTCTCCATGGCCACCAACGAGTTGAATCTGATTCCCGTCGCGATGCTCGGTATCGGCTACGTCGCCTCGGCGGTCCTGCAGGTCGCGTTCCTGTCCGGCGTCAACGCGCTGATCTACGTCGATGCGCGGATGCGCCGAGAAGGCCTCGACATCGAGCTCGTCCAGGCCTCGACAGCGACTGTCGGCGCACCCTCGCCGTGGGCGGCGCGGTGAGCCTGGACCTCGGTCTGGCTTTGCTGGCGGTCGATGTCGACCGGGACGAGGCCGCGAGGGCCGCCCGGGACGAGCTGACCAAGGGCATCTACCACCGGGACGAGCCTGGGGTGATCTCGAGCTTCCTGAACTGGGTACTCGCGCAGCTGGTCCGGCTGCTCGACGCGATCGCGGCGCATTCGCCCGGTGGCGCCTGGGGCCTGCTCGCCCTGCTCACCCTGGTGGTCGTGGCCGGCATCGTCATCCGCTGGCGGGTCGGCGCCCTCGCCCGCACGGGTCGCCGAGCAGCCGACGCAGTCTTCGCTGGCCGGGTACGCACCGCCGCCGAACACCGCGCGGAGGCCGACGAGGCGGCCGCGCGCGGTGACCTCGAGACTGCGTGCCGGGAGAGGTTCCGGGCGCTCGTACGCGAGCTCGAGGAACGTACGGTGCTTGACGAACGGCCCGGGCGTACGGCTGACGAGGTGGCGTGGGAGGTCGCGGCCCTCGCGCCTGATGCGGCGACCATCCTGGGTACGGCCGCACGGGTTTTCGACGAGGTTTGTTACGGCGGCCGCCGCGCCACATCGACCGACGATGCGGCGATCCGATCGGCTGATGAGGCTGTACGCGCGCTTCGCGGGCACCCGTCCCCAGCCGTGTCGGGTGCGCGATGACCGTCGCGGCGAGGTCGCTCGATCCCACCGCCCGCGACCTCTGGCGGCGGGGGCGGGCCGGCCTGGCCATCGTCGCCGCCGTCGTGCTTCTCGGCACGATCCTCGCCGTCCTGCAGACCCGTACCAGCGGCGGGCCGCTCGACCCGAAGTCGGCACGGCAGGACGGCGGCCGGGCGCTGGCCGTTCTCCTTGCACAGCAGGGCGTCGAGGTGGTGCGCGCCCGGACACTCGCCGACGCGGTGACCGAGGTCGGTGACGGAACGACCCTGTTGGTGACCCGGCCGGATCTGCTGGTCCGCAGCCAGCTCGACCACCTCGCGCGGACTCCCACGCGCCATCTGGTGCTGTTCACGCCGGGAGAGGAGGCCCTCGCCGCGCTCGCGCCGGGTGCCATCCCTGCCGGCGATGCGTTCCCCCGCGTCCGTGAACCCGGCTGCGACCTGCGTCCGGCCAACCGGGCCGGCACGGTGCGGGCGGCAGGCCCGATGTTCCGTGCGCTCACCACTACGTCCGCTGGTACATCCGACGGCACCTCCGACAGCAGGACACGGGCCACCACCTGCTACGGGGACGGAACCCGTGGCGCCCTGGTCCGGCTCACCGGCATACCCACCCGAGCAGCCGGTGACAGCCCTGCCTCCACCCGGACCGTCGACGTCGTGGGTACGTCGAAGTCGTTCACCAACGCCAGCCTCGCCGACGAGGGCCATGCCGCACTCGCGCTGAACCTGCTCGGCGACCAGCGGCGGCTGGTGTGGTACGTCCCGTCGCTCTCCGACGTCCAGCAGGGCACGCCCGGGGCGCAGGGTCCACAGGATCCCTTCTCGTTGCTGCCCGACGGCCTACGGTTCGGGATCGTCCAGATCGCGGTCGCGGTGGCGCTGCTGATGCTCGTGTCGGCGCGCCGGCTCGGCCCGGTCGTACCCGAGCCCCTTCCGGTAGTGGTCCGCGCCTCCGAGGCCGTGGAGGGACGGGCTCGGCTCTACCATCGGGCCCGGGCCCGCGACCGGGCCGCGACGGCGCTTCGAGAGGCGACGCGGAGCCGGATCGCTCCCCTGCTCGGCCTGCCACCGGGCGCGGCGATCCCGACCGTGGTCGCGGCGGTGGCTGCTCGCACCGGACGAGCCGCGGTCGAGGTGGAGAGGATGCTGGACTCCTCGCCCGCCGGGAGTGGGCCCGCTGACGACCACACGCTCGTCGGCCTTGCCGATGACCTCGACACCCTGGAGCAGGAGGTACGCCGATCGTGACCGACCAGGCGACCGTCACCGGCCGAGACGCCGTGACCCCGGAGAGCGTGCCGCCCGAGGCGGCCCGGAACGCCCTGATCGCCCTGCGCGCCGAGGTCGCCAAGGCTGTCGTGGGACAGGACCCGGCCGTGACCGGCCTGCTGATCGCCCTGCTGTGTCGGGGACACGTCCTTCTCGAAGGCGTACCCGGAGTGGCGAAGACGCTCATGGTGCGGGCCCTGGCAGCGGGCCTGCGGCTGGAGACCAAGCGGGTGCAGTTCACCCCCGACCTGATGCCGGGCGACGTGATCGGGTCGCTGGTCTTCGACAGCCGTACGGCGGAGTTCGAGTTCCGCGAGGGTCCGGTGTTCACCCATCTGCTACTGGCCGACGAGATCAACCGCACGCCACCCAAGACCCAGGCCGCGCTGCTCGAGGCGATGGAGGAGCGCCAGGTCTCCGTCGACGGTGTCGCCCGGCCGCTTCCCGACCCGTTCCTGGTGGCGGCGACGCAGAACCCGATCGAGTACGAAGGGACGTATCCGCTCCCGGAGGCCCAGCTGGACCGGTTCCTGCTCAAGCTGCAGCTCACGTTGCCGTCCCGGGAGCAGGAGGTCGCCGTGCTCTCCCGGCACGCCGCCGGCTTCGACCCGCGCGACCTCGCCGGTGCCGGGTTGCGGGCGGTGGCCGGTCCGGCAGAGCTCGCCTCCGCGCGGGCCGCGGTCGCCCGGGTCCAGGTACGTCCGGACGTGCTCGGCTACGTCGTCGATGTGTGCCGTGCGAGTCGGGAGTCGCCGTCGCTGCGCCTCGGTGTCTCGCCCCGCGGAGCGACCGCGCTGATGCGGGCGGCGCGGGCATGGGCGTGGTTGTCCGGGCGCGAGTACGTCACTCCGGACGACGTCAAGGCGCTGGCGCTGCCGGCGCTGCGGCACCGGGTCGAACTCCGTCCGGAGGCCGAGCTCGAGGGCGTGTCCGCCGACGCGGTGTTGACCGGGATCCTCAGCAGCGTCCCGGTTCCGCGATAGGTCTGACGCGATGGCGTTGACGGTTCGGGCCGCATTGCTCGCCGCGGCGGGAGCACTGCTGGTGGCGTTCGTCGCCCCGTCCGGTCTGGGTGTCGTGCTGGTCACCGCCGGTGTGGGGGCGCTGGTTGCGCTCGACGTGGCCCTCGCGGGTCGGGTGCGTGGCTTGTCGTTCGTACGGGACGGAGCCACCTCGGTTCGTCTCGGCGAGCCCGCCGAAGTATCGATGCTGGTGGCAAACCCAGGTCCCCGGCGGGTGCGCGGGCTGCTCCGCGATGCCTGGCCTCCGTCGGCGGGTGCCGCCAACCAGCGGCACCGGGTCGACATTCCGCCTGGCGGGCGTCGGCGGGTCACGACGATGCTGCGCCCTGGCCGGCGCGGCGACCGGGTTGCCCACCGGGTCACGGTCCGCGCCATCGGGCCGCTGGGGTTGGCGGGGCGGCAGGGTTCCCATCAGGTGCCCTGGACCGTACGCGCGCTCCCACCGTTCGAGAGCCGCAAGCACCTGCCGTCGCGGCTGGCACGGCTGCGGGAGCTGGACGGGCGGGCGAGCGTCCTGGTCCGGGGCCAGGGCACGGAGTTCGACTCGTTGCGCGACTACGTGGCCGGCGACGACGTCCGTTCCATCGACTGGCGGGCGACTGCGCGCCGGTCAGGTGTCGTCGTCCGGACGTGGCGGCCCGAGCGTGACCGGCACGTCCTGATCGTCGTCGACTCCGGGCGTACGTCGGCCGGCCGGGTCGGTGACGCTCCCCGTCTCGACCACAGCCTGGACGCCGCGCTGCTCCTGGCGGCGCTGGCCACGCGCGCCGGTGACCGGGTCGACCTGCTGGCCTACGACCGTCGCGTCCGTGTGGACGTGACCCGGTCCGGACCGCAGGAGGTGCTGCCACGGTTCAGTGCGGCCCTGGCGAGCGTCGACAGCGAACTCGTCGAGACGGACCACCGAGGTCTGGCCGCGGCCGTCGCGCTACGAGCCACGCAGCGCTCGCTCGTGGTGTTGCTGACCGGGCTCGACGCGGCTGTCGTCGAGGACGGGCTGATCCCTGTGCTCGGCCCGCTCATCAGGCGCCACCTGGTGTGCGTCGCGGCCGTCGCCGATCCGCAGGTCGAGTCGATGCGACGGGCTCGCGGCGATGTCGCGTCGATCTACTCGGCCGCCGCGGCCGAACAGGCGCGAGCAGAACGGGCCCGGATCACGTCCCGGCTGGAGGGCATGGGCGTCACAGTGGTCGACGCGGCGCCGGACCAGATCGCTCCTGAC
Organism: uncultured Actinomycetota bacterium; assembly: GCA_963720325.1. Lineage (GTDB taxonomy): Bacteria > Actinomycetota > Actinomycetes > Propionibacteriales > Actinopolymorphaceae > Thermasporomyces. The sequence continues at coordinate 1,784,547 of CAVRFE010000007.1, forward strand.
CTCGCCGACACCTACCTCGCGCTGAAGAAGGCCGGACGGCTCTGACCTCACCCGGCGACGGCGGGACCGCTCACCTGGGCGGGCCCGCCTCGACCCGCCGGAGTGTTTCGGCGAACGATTCGTGCGGGCCGTCCGGCCCGTCGATCGCCCAGGTGGCACCCGCCTTCGCGAGCTCGTCCGCAGAGGCGTCCGGACCGAGCGCCGCCACGATGTCGTACCCTTCGCGCGGACCGAGCTGAGCGACGAGGTCGGCCACCATGGACGCCGGCAGTGCGCCGAGCTCCGCGTGGATGGGGAAGATGCCGTCCCACCGCCGGGCTCGTTCGACCCCCGGCCGTCGTGGCAGAGATGCCGCCACCCAGATCGGTGGTCTCGGTCGCTGCAGTGTGGGAGGGGTGAGGTGGGCATGCACGTGGTAGTGCTCGCCGTCGTGGTCGACCCGCTCGCCGCGCAGCATCGTGTCGAGCACGGGCAACGCCTCGTCGAGCATCGCCGCGTGGGTCCGCTGGTGGGGCGACTCCCCGAAGGCGGCGTACTCGTCCTCGGGCGGCACTCCCAGCCCGACCCCGAAGACGACCCGACCGGCACTGAGGTGGTCCAGCGTGGTGATCTCCTTGGCCAGCTTCCACGGCCGGCGCCGGGGCACCGGCGTGACCAGTGGACCGAGGACGACCCGGCTGGTGCGGACCGCGATCGCCCCGAGCAGTACCCACGGATCGTGCATAGGCGGGCGGGAGCCGGCATCGAACTGCAGGTGGTCCCAGAGGAAGAAGCCGTCCCACCCGGACTCCTCGGCGGTCACGGCAAGGTCCACCAACTGCATGGCGTCGCCGGCGTTCGGCATGCTCACTCCAAAGCGCATGCCGGCAGGTCTACCACGTCACACCGACCATTGCGGTGCACGCCACGGGGCCAGACGTACGACGAGGAGGGCGCATGCTCGAGGCGACCGGCATCGACGCCGAGGAAGAACGCGTCTATCGCCTGCTCGTGGCGACGTTCGACGGTGATCCCGGGAGCATCGCGGACCGGCTGGGCACAGATCCGGCCGGCGCACTGAGCTTGCTGGAATCGTTGCGGAGCAAGGGTCTGGTGAGCCGGCACGCCGGTCCCCCGGCCCGCTATCTGCCCGTACCCCCTGACGTCGGGTTCGGCCCGCTGCTGGTCCGCGGCCAGGAGACGCTGGAGTGGGCCCGCGGCGAGGTGGCCCGCCTGACCGAGGACTACCGGACAAGTGCCCGCCGCCGCGACGCCGCCCAGTTGGTCGAGGTCGTCACCGGAACGGCGGCCATCCGCCAGCAGCTCGCCAACCTCCAGTACGGCGCCCGCGAGGAGATCGTGTGGTTCTGCCGGGCGGGACACGTGGCGATGACATCGGAGGAGAACACCGAGGAGTTCGACGCCCTCGCCCGTGGCGTGCGCTATCGCGTGCTCTACGAGCGGGCGCTGCTGGAACAACCCGGCATGATCGAGAACGTCGCCGCCGGTATCCGGCAGGGAGAGATCGCCCGCGCGACCACTTCGCTGCCGGTACGCCTGGCCGTCGCCGACCGCTCCCTCGCCCTGTGCCCTCTGGTCGCGGTCGCCGATGGGCTCGCCGAGCCGACCGCCGCGCTGGTACGGGAGAGCAGTCTGCTGGCGGCGTTGCTCGCGTTGTTCGAGAGCTACTGGGAACGCGCCTCGCCCTTGCGGATCGACGCCGGGGCGGCCGCCCTCGGCACCGGCAACGGCTCGACCGCCGAAGGAAGTACCGGCAGCGGGAGCGGCGCCGGGAGCAGCACCGGTGCCGGCAGCAGTATCGGCGGCACGATCGACCGAGGTCTCGACGGCGAGGAGCGGTACCTGCTCTCCCTCCTCGTCGCCGGCGTCACCGACAAGGCCGTCGCCTCACAGCTCGGACTGAGCCACCGGACCGTCCAGCGGCGGATCTACGAGCTGATGCGTCGGGCGCGGGCCGACACCCGGATGCAGCTTGCCTGGCAGGCCGCCCGACTCGGCTGGCTGGACGACTCGAGCGAGGACGCCGCCCGCGTTCGCCGCTGACTCAGGAGAGCCCGTACGCACGGAGCACCTCCTGGGTCACCGAGTTGCCGTCGTCGTCCTCGGCTCGTACCCGCAAGGTGACGTACCCGTTGGTGTGGTGCAGCTTCGGCAGGTGGACGCGGGACTCGAAGCGGCCGTCGCCCTTGCCGCGTACCTGATCGACGCGATCCCAGGAGTGGCCGTCGTCGTACGACATCCACACCGTGACCCGCGGGTGGCCAGGCTTCGGCAGGCCGTCCTGGTGGCGTACGGTCAGGTCGATCTCCTGTGAGCGCCCTGCCCTGACACTGTTGTCGCCGTCGATCTTGACGTCGTAGTCGACCTGCAGCAGGGGAAGCAGGGCCTGCTTGCCTGCCGGTGGCCGCCCGGACCTGAACGTCCACGAGGTGTCCGTCCGGGTCGCGTACTGCCAGTCGACCCCGGTCCGGGTGACCGACAGGTCGAGGCGGTAGTCGGCCTCTCCGCCGGCCGTCGACGCCGCGCCCGACGCCTCTGCCGGGAAGTCGCCCCAGGCCCACTCGCCGTCGGCGAGAAGCTCACCGTCGCGGTAGAGCGCCGCGGATCCCTGGTCAGGTTCGATGCCGACGTCGCCCTCTGCGAAGCCGTAGTGGGACATGCCGTTGTCGACGAACTCCGGCACCCGGATCCGCAGGGTGTCGCCCTCGCGGTACGACGTGAGACCCGGCACCCCGCGCGGTATCGCGGGCCGGACGAGCGGAGCGAACCAGCGTTCGTGCACCCAGCTACCGGCGTCGTAGGTGCGCGGCGCCTGCGTCATGCCGCCCGCCAACGGGTTGAGGTTCTCCCAGCTGTACCGGTGCTTGACCCGGTGCTGCCACAGGGTGTCGCCGGCACTGACGACCTCCAGCCGGGTGAACGGCGTTCGTACATACCGCTGGTACTGGTTGATCGCGGTCGTCTGCCACGGCCGCCAGCCGAACCGCTGCTCCTTCGACCACGGTGCTCCGCCGGACTCGTGGTAGGTGGTGGCCACAGTCGCGGAGTTGTGGTGGTTGACGGTGTGGACCACCTGCGACGGCACCTGGCCACGCGAGATCTGCAGGACGTCGTAGAGGTACGGGCTCACCGGTACACCGGTCAGCTCCAGGCGTACCCGCCCACGGTCGAGCAGTTCGAGCAACTCCGCACCCTGCGCCCGGGACAGCAGCGCACCCATCGCCGGCAGGCGTTCCCCGTCGGCGAGGTTGAGCTTCGACCACGGCGACGAGCCCGGCTCCACGATGATCGCCGCCATCGCCGCACCGGCCGCCGCGGCGTCGGCCACCCGGTCCTCGTAGCGCCAGTCCCGCGTACTGACCACGGCGATCTTGCCGTCCACGTCCCGGCCGGTGTAGTCGGCCGGCAGTCCGGCCCCGACATCGACCACGTCGTACGTCCGGTGACCGGTGAGGGCCGGTGAGTGCCGCAGGTAGAAGAGCTCGAGCGACGGTCCTTGCTTGGGCGTGACTACGCGGGACGTCAGCGGCGGCGCGATCATCGACCAGCGGCTGCCGAACTCGAACGCCTCGTCGGCGACCCGCTCGGTCGGCGTCACATGGAGCCGCCTGGTGGTGTCGAACTTCATCACGTAGTTGCTGATCGTGCGGTTGGCGAACTCCCGGTGGGCGTAGAAGCTGAGGATGCCGTCCTGCTTGGCCGGCGTCGGCGTCCGGATCACCACCTCCTTCGCCTTCTGCGCGTCCACCGTCACGGTGAGGTCGCGGTCGACCTCCACCACCGGGTCGACGACCTGGAACACCTCCTCGTCCGGCGAGTCGCCATGGGTGATCATCGCGTTGAGGTAGTAGGTGCCCTCGGCGACCTCGTAGGTCCGCGAGCCACCCGGCACGATGTAGCCGATCACGTCGAAGCGCCTGTCCGTACCGAAGAGCATCACCGGGTTGACGAACACCGGCTCGCCGTCGGGGCCGACCGCGTTGAGGGTGATCCGGTGACGCGGCGACTCCTTCATCAGCCCGAGCGAGGTGTGGACCGCGATGCCCCCTGGCGCCGTCGCGACGAGGTAACCGGCGTGGCGTCCGAGTGCGACGTCTGCCGGGTCGACGACGACCCGCACCGTGGCGGTGCCGCCGGCTGCGACCTCCACCTGCGTACGGTCGAGCCGTATGCCAGCGGACGCGTCGCCGCCGGGTCCGCGGAGGGCGAGGTCCAGGTCGAGCGTCACCGGGGCGTCGGTGTGGTTGGCGTACGTCACGTCCTTGCGGACCTCAGCTGGCTCGCCGCCGTCCTCGTACACGCCGAGGTCCAGGGTTCCCGTCCCGTGGACTCCCTGCTGCAGGGCGCGGGGGACGTCGACCCGCCCGCCGCCCTGTTCGAAGACGGTGAGGTCATTGTTGCGGACACCCGAGCCGGCCAGCGCGTCCTTCAACTGAAGGGGCGTCCAGTCGGTGTACTTCTGGGCGAGGATCGCGGCGGCGCCGGCGACGTGCGGGGCGGCCATCGAGGTGCCCGACAGAGTGGTGTGGTGGTCGCCGACGGGCGTGCCGAGGTTGGTGCCAGCCGCTCGCGCCGCGACGATGCCGACGCCTGGGGCGGTGATGTCGGGCTTGACGGCGAAGTCACCCACCCGGGGACCTCTGCTGGAGAAGGGCGCCAACGACTCGTCCCGGTCGACCGCGCCCACCGTCAAGGCGGAGTTGGCAGCGCCAGGTGTGCCGACGGTGAACTCGCCGTCGTCGCCGGAGTTGCCGGCCGAGATGACAAAGAGCGTGCCGGTCTGTTCGGTGAGCGCGTCGACGCCCTGGCTGAGCGGATCCGTCCCGTCGGTCGGGCCGCCGCCGAGGCTCATGTTGACGACCTTCGCGCCGGAGTGCGTCGCCCACTCCATGCCCGCGAGGATCCACGACGTCAGGCCCGAGCCGTTGTCGTCGAGAACCTTGCCCGACAGCAGCCGGGCGCCGGGCGCGACACCACGTCGCCCGCCGGCGGCGGCACCGCTTCCGGCGACGGTCGCCGCCACGTGGGTGCCGTGGCCGAAGCGGTCGGTGGCGGTCGGGCTGGCGGTGAAGTTCCGCGACTCGGTCACAACGCCCGCGAGGTCGGGATGGTTGGCGTCGACGCCGGTGTCGAGTACGGCGACCGTGACCCCGGTGCCGTCGAAGCCTGCCTCCCACGCCTCGGGCGCGCCTGTCTGCGGAACGCTGCGGTCGAGCGTCGCCCGCACGGTCTGGTCGAGCCAGATGTGGTCGATCCCGCCGGCGAGCACCGGTCGCGCAGGCGCCCTCGCTTCGTCACGTGCGGGTCCAGCCGCGGTGAAGGCGTCGTCGTCCACCGACTCCCAGAATCCCTCGCCGGCGGACTTGTCGGCGGCGTACGCGCGGGCGTTGATGCTCTCCAGGACGGGACCCGCCGACGCCGCCTCGACCATGTCGCGGGCCCGCGCGCTTCCGGGCGAGTGCCCCGGCCGGTAGCCGAGGATCAGCGGCATGGTCGGTCGGTTCGCGTCGTCGTAGTGCTGGGCGAGCAGCCTCGTGATGTTGAACAGGTCGGGATCGAGCAGGTCCGCGTCGAGGTACGGCACGGCATCGACCGGGAACACGTGCAGGTCGCCGTCGACCTCGAGTTGCTGGAACGCGACGCCGTCGCGACCCGGACCGGGCTCGACGGTGGCGGCCTGCCGGCCGCCGGCCAGCCGCTGGACCGACACCTTGTCGCCGGTGATCAGGGTGACCGTCTTGGCGGGGGTACCGCCGTGCTCCGCCGAGGACGTCAAGGTCGCCACGGAAGCGATGGAAGCTACGGACGCAGCGGCCGCCGGTGTGGTGGCGTTGCTACCCGGCGCACCCGCGATCCCCGCGCAGGTCGACGCGGCGACCGTGAACACCAGTGCGGCCGCGCGGAGCCTGCCCAGCGTGAACCTGCCCAGCCCGAACCTGCCCAGCCCGAACCCTGTGTGCATCGAAGCCCCTCCCGGCGAAACGTCGTGCCAACGGAAGGTTGCGGCCAGGGCGGGGCGCGGTCACTACCCGAGCCATGCCGCGGTTGCGACATGTCGTCTCTTGGACACCTGATCGCCCGATAGGCCTTGTGTCCGAACGAATGGGATGTTCGTATGAACAGATGCTCAGTTCGGACCGGCAGGCCGTCATCGTCCGCGAGCTCCGTGCCCGGGGGCGGGTCACGGTCACCGAGATCGCCGGCATCGCGGGTTGTTCGGAGATGACCGTCCGCCGCGACCTCGACGTCCTCGCCCGCGACGGCGTGGTCCGGCGGGTCCGTGGCGCGGCCGTCAGCGCCCTGATCGGCGAGGAGACGCCGTTCCCGGTCCGCCTCCGGGCCGCGGCACCTGCCAAGCACCGGATCGGCCAGGCGGCCGCCAGCCTGCTGGCAGACGGCGAGACGGTGGTGATCGACAGCGGAACGACCGCCCTGGAGGTGGCGGCGGCGCTGGCCGACCGTCGGCTCACCGTCCTTCCCCTGTCCCTCCACGCGGCCACCACTCTCGCCGGCCGTCCCGGCATCCGTCTGGTGATCCCGGGTGGCGACCTGCGGCCGACCGAGCTTGCGTTCGTCGGACCGCTCACCGAGTACGCACTGGACCAGCTGCGCTTCGACGCCGTGGTCCTCGGCTGCTGCGGCCTGTCCGTACGCGACGGCCTGACGGGTCACGACGTCGCGGAGTCAGCGGTGAAGCGGGCCGCCATCCGGGCCGCGGGGCGGGTCATCGCCGTCGCCGACGGCACGAAGTGGGGAACCACCGCGTTCAGTCGGATCTGTCCACCGGACCAGGTCGACGTCATCGTGACCGACGACGACGCGCCCGCTGAACTCGTGGCGGCGTTCACCGCCAGCGGGGTGGAGGTCGTCCGTGCCTGACGGTTCGCCCGAAACCCCACCGTCTGCCGACCGCGACCTGGCCGTCCCCGCCCGGGCCGTTGCGGCACGGCCGGTACGCGCCCGGGCCGCGACCGCCACCGTCTTCGTCCTGCACGCCGTGGTGTTCGGCTCCTGGACACCGCACGTCCCGCTGGTGAAGGAGCGCATCGGCCTCAACGACGGCACGCTTGGCCTCGCCCTGCTGGGCGCCCCGGTCGGATCGGTCCTGGCGATGCTGGCGATCGGATCGGTCATCGCCCGGTGGGGCAGTCGCCGGTCGGTGGTCGTGGCGATGGTCGGGTACGGACTGGCCGCGCCGACGATCGGACTCGCCGACTCGCTGCCTGCTCTGTTCGTCGCGCTGGGCCTTCTCGGTGCCTTCCAGGGGGCCCTCGACATCTCGATGAACGCACAGGCGGTCGCGATCGAGTCGGAGTACGGGCGACCGATCATGTCCAGCTTCCATGCGTACTGGAGTCTCGGCGCCTTCGCTGGGACCGGCCTCGGCGTCATCGGCGTAAGTCTGGGGGTCAGTCTGGCCACCCAGCTCGCGGTCATCGGCATCCTCGTCGCCCTCGGCGCTCCGTTCCTCGTTCGCCCGCTCCTGCGCACGGACCGGGCGAGTGGAGACGACCACCGCATCGTGCTGCCATGGGGCAACCGATTCCTGCTGCTGCTCGGCGGCATCATGTTCGCCGCCCTGTTGTGCGAGGGCGCGGCCGGCGACTGGGCCGCTGTCTACCTCCGCGACGCGCTCGGCGCCCCGACCGCGATCGCCGGGCTGGGCTACGCCGCGTTCGCGCTGGCGATGCTCTTCGGTCGGGCGATGGGTGACCGGTGGGTCGTCGCGTACGGCGGCGGTCCGGTCGTCGGTGTGCTCGCGGCGGCCGGGGCGGTCGCCCTCGCTGCCGCGCTGGTCGTTGGTCACCCCGTCGCGGCACTGGTCGGATTCGCCGTCTACGGGCTCGGACTGGCCTGCATCGTCCCGGTCTGCTTCAGCGCCGCCGCGGCCTCCGGGGGTAGCCACGCCGGCCATTCGATTGCCGCCGTCGCCACCGCCGGATGGGCCGGGTTCCTGATCGGCCCGCCGGTAATCGGCGCACTGGCCCACGCCACCTCGCTGCCGCTGGCGCTCGGGCTCCTCCCGATCCTGTGCGTCGTCATCGTGGTCGGCGCCCGGTCTCTACGCCGGTCCCCCGGCGGTTGACCGGGCTAGGCCGCCGTCGGGACGAGGTCGCCGCGCTGATCTACGGCCATGTCCCCGGTCTCGCCCGCCCTGACGGCACGACCGCCGAGCACGACGACATACGCCAGAAACGCGAGCTCGGCCGCGACGCCGATGCCGATCCGCGCCCAGGTCGGCAGACCCGACGGCGTGACGAAGGCCTCGATCACACCCGACACCAGCAGCATCCCGGCCAGCCCGATCGCCATGCCCACGGTCGCCCGACCCGTCTCCGCCAGCGCCCGCAACCGGGTGCGGGGACCAGGACTGACGACCGTCCAACCGAGGCGGAGGCCCGCGCCGGCGGCGATGAGGACCGCCGTGATCTCCAGCAGGCCGTGCGGAGTGATCAGCCCGAAGAAGACGTCGCCGCGGCCGTGTGCCCACATCAGCCCGCCCATGACACCGACATTGGCGGCGTTCTGCCAAAGGACGTTGACGACGGGAACGCCGAGGAAGACACCGAGCGCGAGGCAACTCGCGGCGATCCAGGCGTTGTTCGTCCAGACACCGAACGCGAACTCGGCCGCGGGGGCCGAGCTGTAGTAGTCGGCGAAGTCCTGCTCGACGAGCTGGGCAACCGTCTCCGAGGGCACCAGGGCGGCCTGAACGTCGTCGTGCGAGGCGACCCACCAGCCGATTCCCCAGCTGGCCGCGAAGAACGCCACCGCTGTCGGTACCCACCAGCGAGCGCTCGTGTAGACCGCGGCCGGATATGTCACCGTGACGAAGCGGGCGATGTCCCGCCAGGCCGGGGTGTGCGCGCCGGTGACCGCGCTGCGGGCTCGACCCACGAGACTCGAGAGCCGCCCGACGAGGACGGCGTCGGGCGCGCTGGAGCGTACGACGGACAGATGGGTCCCGACCCGCTGATAGAGGGTCACCAGCTCGTCTGCCTCCCGGCCGGTCAGCCGTCTCCGCCTGGACACCAGCGCCTCGAGGCGCTCCCACTGTGCGCGGTGTTCGGCGGCGTACGCGTCGATGTCCACGCTGGCACACTAATGGGGCTGAGTCGGGCCGGGAGAAACGGAGAGTGCCGTGAGCGAGCTCGTCACCGGTGAGGCCGTCGTCCTGGAGATGCGGCTGGCCCGCCCGGCGACCCGTGCGCTCGCGCTGGGCGTCGACCTGGCCATCGAGCTCGTGTGCTTCCTCCTGCTGCTGATCCCGGTCGCCCTGGTGACCGGTGACGGCGCCAGCCAGTCGCTCATCACAGGGCTGGTGATCGCCTGCGTCGTGGTCACGTTCGTCGGCTACACGACGACGATCGAGACGCTCACCCGTGGCAAGTCGGTCGGCAAGTACGCCCTGGGCCTTCGGGTCGTGCGCGACGACGGCGGTCCGGTGCGGTTCCGGCAGGCGTTCGTCCGGGCACTGTGCGGCGTGTTCGTGGACTTCTTCGTCACGTCCGGCTGCGTGGGTTTCCTGACCGCGATGCTCAACCACCGCGGCAAGCGGGTGGGCGACATGCTGGCCGGGACCCTCGTCCTGCGCGAGCGTGGGCCGGCCGCGTCGGCGCCCCTGCCGGAGGTGCCTGCATCCCTGGCCACGTGGGCGGCCGGGGCCGAACTGTCCAGGGTGCCCGACCAGCTCGCCCTGTCCGTGCGCTCCTATCTCAGCCGCTACTACGACCTGTCGCCATCGGCGCGCGACGCTCTCGGTGGGCAGCTCGCTGGCGCTGTCGCGGAGTATGTGTCCCCACCGCCGCCGTCAGGCGTGCCGGCGTGGGCCTACCTCACCGCCGTCCTCGCCGAACGCCGGCGGCGGGCGTTCGACCGGCAGGCACCACCGCAGCACTACCCCGCACCGGCGCAGACGTCCGGACCCGCGCCCACAACCGCACCCGCGCCCACAACGCCTGCCTCCGGCGTCGGCGGCTCCGCCGACACGCGTCCACCCGACTCGGCGTTCGCGCCGCCGAGCTGAGGCGCTCCTCCGCACGCGTACGGGCGGCTCCCGGCTGTGACCGGAGACCGCCCGTGCGTGTCGACCTCAGTAGCGGTAGTGCTCTGACTTGTACGGCCCGGCGACATCGACACCGATGTAGGCGGCCTGTTCCTTGCTGAGCTCGGTGAGCTTGACGCCAAGCGCGTCCAGGTGCAGCCGCGCGACCTTCTCGTCCAGGTGCTTTGGCAGCGTGTAGACACCGAGCGGGTACTCGTCGGTCTTCGTGAACAGCTCGATCTGCGCGATCACCTGGTTGGTGAAGCTGTTCGACATCACGAAGCTCGGGTGTCCGGTCGCGTTGCCGAGGTTCAGCAGGCGACCCTCGGACAGCACCAAAATCGAATGCGGAGCCGGGCGGTCCGACGTGGCCGGGAAGACCCACTCGTGCACCTGCGGCTTGATCTCGATCTTCTCGATACCGGCAGTCTTCGCGAGCCCGGCCATGTCGATCTCGTTGTCGAAGTGGCCGATGTTGCCGACGATCGCCTGGTGCTTCATCCGGCTCATGTGGTCAGCCGTGATGATGTTGAAGTTGCCGGTGGTGGTGATGAAGATGTCGCCGGTCTCGACCACGTCGTCCAGCGTGGTCACCTGGTAGCCGTCCATCGCCGCCTGCAGCGCGCAGATCGGGTCGATCTCGGTGACGATGACCCGGGCGCCCTGTCCACGCAGGGATTCCGCAGCACCCTTGCCGACGTCGCCGTAGCCGCAGACCACGGCCACCTTGCCGCCGATGAGGACGTCGGTGGCGCGGTTGATGCCGTCGGGCAGCGAGTGGCGGATGCCGTACTTGTTGTCGAACTTGGACTTGGTCACCGAGTCGTTGACGTTGATCGCCGGGAATGCCAGCGTGCCTGCCTTGGCCATCTCGTAGAGCCGATGGACACCGGTCGTGGTCTCCTCGGTCACGCCCTTGATCCGGGCGGCGATGGTCGACCACTTCTTCGGGTCGTTGGCGACGGAGTCCTTCAGCAGCTGGAGGACGATCGCGAACTCCTCCGAGTCCGCGGTGGACGGATCGGGCACCGCGCCGTTGCGCTCGTACTCCGCGCCCTTGTGCACCAGCAGGGTCGCGTCACCGCCGTCGTCGAGGATCATGTTCGGTCCGTCGACGGAACCGTCCTGGCCGGCTGGCCAGGTCAGCGCCTGCTCGGTGCACCACCAGTACTCCTCGAGGGTCTCGCCCTTCCAGGCGAAGACCGGCACACCGGCCGGCGCGTCCTTCGTGCCGTTCGGGCCGACGACGGCGGCGGCAGCCGCGTGGTCCTGGGTCGAGAAGATGTTGCAGCTGACCCACCGCACGTCGGCACCGAGCGCGACCAGTGTCTCGATGAGGACCGCGGTCTGGACCGTCATGTGCAGCGAGCCCATGATCCTGGCGCCGGCGAGTGGCCGGCTCGGGCCGAACTCCGCACGCAGGGCCATCAGGCCAGGCATCTCGTGTTCGGCGAGCCGGATCTCGTGGCGGCCGTACTCCGCCAGGTCGAGGTCCTTCACCTTGAAGTCGAACGTCATGGGCCGTGTACTCCTCCGCCTTTGGTGGCTGTCTGTCTGTTCCGGGACCTGCTACGTCTGTGGCCTGTTAGGTCTGGGGCCTGCTACGTCTGTGGCCTGTTAAATCTGGGGCCCGTCGGTTCTGGCTCCTGTTACTGGCCAACTCGGTGGCGGGCCAGTCGCTGTCCGTTCCGGCGAGCCTAGGACCGGCACGGCCCTGCTGGCAGCTCTGACACGAGTTCCTGACACGAGAATGTCAAAATAGCTTTCATGCGTATCACGGAGGCCGCCGCAGCTCTGGACATGTCCCCCCGGATGCTCCGATACCGGGAGCGCCTCGGCCTCGTACCGCGGGGGCGTACCGCGGAGCGCACACCGCACGTCCGCCCGCGGGCGGCGGCGCACCGTCGCTACACCGACGACGACCTCGCGACGATCCGGCTCAGCATCGAGCTCGAGGAGAAGTACGACATCACTCCGATCGCACTCGCGTTCGCACTCCGCGCGCTCGCCGAACCCGCGGTCGGCGCGGCCGTTCGGGAGTTGGGTGAGCGGCTTGGCCGAGTACCCACGGCAGCGGCCCGGGCCAGTGAGATCGACCGCGAACGGGCACTCCGGTGGCTCGGTCGCAGCGGTGTACTCCCGCCGCCTCGTCCCATGCGCGGCCGCTGACGCGTGCCGACAGGCGACGGCACGCGGCCGGCGCCTAGACCGCGCCGACCCGTCCGTCCGACGCGGCGCGGTCGAGGTCGGGCTCGAGGTAGATCACGGTGCGCACCGGGACGGCGGCCCTGATACGGTCCTCGGCCGCGTTGATGGCGTCGGCGATCTCCGCGGCGGTGTCGGTTGCGGTGACGGCGATCTTCGCGGCCACCAGGAGCTCTTCGGGCCCGAGGTGCAACGTCTTCATGTGGATGATCCGGTCGACCAGCGGTTCGGCTTCCAGCGCGTGCTCGATCCGCTCGATCTGGTCCTTCGTCGCCGACTCGCCGATCAGCAGACTCTTCATCTCCACAGCCAGGGCCACCGCGACCACCACCAGCAGCAGGCCGATGGCCATCGAGCCCAGCGCGTCCCAGATGCCGTTGTGGGTGAGCAGGGTCAGGCTGACGCCAATGAGGGCGATGACCAGACCCAGCAGCGCGGCGAGGTCCTCGAGCAGGATCACCGGAAGCTCGGGGCTGCGGGCGCGTCTGACGAACGCGACCCACGACGACCGGCCACGGACCTTGTTGGCCTCCAGGATCGCCGTACGGAACGAGAAGCTCTCCAGGACGATGCCGATCAACAGCACCGTGACCGGAACCCACTGCCATCTGTCGATCGCGTGCGGGTCCTGGAGCTTGTGCCAGCCCTCGTACAACGCGAACAGGCCGCCGACGCTGAACAGCACGATCGCCACGATGAACGCATAGATGTAGCGCTCGCGACCGTAGCCGAACGGGTGCAGCTCCGACGCCTCCCGCTCCGACCGCTTCTTGCCCACGAGGAGCAGGACCTGGTTGCCCGCATCGGCGACAGAGTGGATGGACTCGGCCAGCATCGACGACGAACGGGTGAGAAGGAACGCGATGAACTTCGTCACCGCGATTCCCAGGTTGGCGAGCAGGGCCGCCACGACGGCCTTCGTGCCCCCATCTGCGCTCATGGGCCCCTTCCCGACAGGTCGTGAACTCCGGCGCACTCTACCGACCGTGACCGCGGCGGCCGCTGTGGCATCGATGTCACAGCCCGTTTCCGCTCGGACCGCGACGGTGACGGATGGGACGAAGGTGGCGAGAAGACAGGCCTTAAGTCCTCTCGATGAGCGATAAGGCTGCATTTCCGCCGGAATATCCGTCGACGCGAGGTCAAAGAAATAGACCGATTTACGTTCCTTCCAAGCATTTGCCTGGAGGCCCCGCTCGGACCGCGACGAACAATGTGGCCGATACCCAGTCGCTGTCGGACGAAACTTGGGGAAACTCGCCACAGGCCCAGAACGCCTTCGCGTACTGTGCGTCGCACTGGCCGAATGATCATCGATCAGGTACCAGCGTCACCCTTGTAACACACTGCTCAAGCCACTGCACTGTTCGTGACGGCACTTCAATTGCCGTTTGCACAGGGGGGAAAGTCCGTGTCGAATCCGGGTACGAGCGCGCCCAGAAACGGGTTCTCGTCGGAGCGCGTCGAACTCATCGATGTCCCAGCTGAGGACCTCGAAGGCATTCATCTTGACGACAACGACGTCGTCGAAAACACCCTTCACATCGGCAGCGTCGAGATGCTCGGCGCCAGCACCGCCGGCAATGACAGCACGGCCGACAATGGCAGCGCGGCCGGCAATGCCGAGAACGTCGGCAGCGACGAGCGCCGCGTCCCGATCTTCGTCGACTCCTCCGGGCAGCGGGCCCGCATAGTGCGGCGCGCCGGATACGCAGTGACCGGGCTGTGCGCCGCCTACACGGCCATGCTCGGTCTCAGCCTCGCCGGGGCGACATCCATCGCACCGAGTACCCTGCTCCCCGTGCCCGGCGTGCCCACCGGCCCGCTCCGCACCCTCACCAACGACGCACCCAAGCCCGCCGATGACGATGCCAAGGCGGCAGCTCAGAGGCCGAAGGCCAAGGGGCTCCACACCGGGCGTTCGGGCGGCAAGGGCTTCGTCACGTCGGTCGAGCTGCCGACCAACGGAATCCCCATTGCCTCACCGGCCGAGTCCTCGCCGCCGGGAGGCGGCACGACGGATGCGGCACCAAAGCCACGTCCGGCCAAGCCGTCAGCGCCAAAGCCACCCGCCACGCCGCCGGACGCCCAGCCCGACCCGCCACCGGACACCGAGCCGGACCCGCCGGGCGATCCGGAGCCGGAGCCCGAGGAGACGCCGGACCCGCCGGCCGACCCGGAGCCGGACCCTGAAGAGACACCGGACCCGCCGGCCGACCCGGAGCCGGACCCTGAAGAGACACCGGACCCGCCGGCCGACCCGGAGCCGGACCCTGAAGAGACACCCGGCCTTCCGATCCTCGACCCGGTTCTCGACCCGGTCAACGACGTGCTCGACCTGGTGGGGCTGTGACAGCTGACACGCGTACCGGCGCAGGTCCGGACGTTCGCGGTGGGGCCCCGGACCCTCATCGCGACGCCGGACCTGGCGCGGGCACCATCCACGCCCGCAGACGCACGATCCCGCGCCCAAGGATCGTCCCGCTGTTCCTGCTGGCGGCGTTCTTGTGCGTACTCCTTCTCGAGGGTTACGTGCACGGCGACTTCCTGGCTGATCACCGGGTCCACCCGGCGACCGAGGCCTACAACCGGGTCCCCGAGGCGGTGCTCGACGGCGGGCCGGTGGTCGACCCGACCGGGGCCAAGCCACAAAGTCACCGACTCCCGCAGAACGTCATCGCGCTGACCTTCGACGACGGGCCCGACCCCGTGTGGACCCGCAGGGTTCTCGCCGTACTCGACAAGCACGACGTGCACGCCACGTTCTTCGTCGTCGGTCAGATGGTGGCCAGGCACCCCGACGTCATGGCCGACCTGGTGCGGTCGGGACAGGAGATCGGCGTGCACACGTTCTCCCACCCCGACCTCGTGTACCAGTCCGAGTCACGTGTCGACCGCGAGCTGGCACAGACCCAGCTGGCGCTCGCCGGCGCCGCCGGCCTCAACAGCTCACTCGTCCGGCCGCCGTACTCCTCGTTCGCCAACGCACTGGACAACCGCTCCTGGCCGGTGGTCGAGCAGCTCGGGACGAAGGGGTACGTCGTCGCGTTCAACGACGTCGACAGCCAGGACTGGCAACGGCCGGGCGTCGACGCGATCGTCAAACGCTCGACGCCCACGACCGGACAGCACGGCGCCGTGGTCCTGATGCACGACTCGGGCGGCAACCGGGCGCAGACCGTCGAGGCGCTCGACGTCCTCATTCCGAAGCTGAAGGCGCAGGGCTACCGGTTCGCATCCGTCGGCGAGGCGCTCGGCGCCACCAGCCTGATGCACCCGGTCGGGATGGCCGACCGAGTGCGCGGCATGGCCTTCGTGGCCGCCGTCCAGCTCGCCGACGCCATCGTGCCGACGCTCGTCGTCCTGCTCACGCTGGTGGGTGTGTTGATGCTCGGCAGGTTCGCCCTGATGCTCCTGCTGGCGCGACGCCACTCCCGGATCCGCAACCCGCGACCCGGACAGCCCGAGTTCTCGTGGGGGCCCGAGGTCACCGAACCGGTGAGCGTCGTGGTTCCGGCGTACAACGAGCGCGAGTGCATCGCCAACACCGTGCGCTCACTCGCACGGAGCACCCACCCGATCGAGATCATCGTGGTCGACGACGGGTCGACCGACGGCACCGCCGACATCGTGCAGGCGCTCGACATCCCCGGTGTCACGCTCATCCGCCAGCCCAACCAGGGCAAGGCGCAGGCGCTCAACACGGGCGTGTGCTGGGCGTCGCACCAGCTGATCGTGATGATGGACGGCGACACCGTCTTCGAGCCGTCCACCGTGCGCGAACTCGTCCAGCCGTTCGCCGACGCACGGGTCGGCGGCGTCGCCGGCAACGCCAAGGTCGGCAACCGGGACAAGATGATCGGCCGCTGGCAGCACATCGAGTACGTGATGGGATTCAATCTGGACCGGCGGATGTACGACCTGTTGCACTGCATGCCGACGATCCCGGGCGCGGTCGGCGCCTGGCGGCGCGCAGCGCTGCGCGACGCCGGAATGATGAGCGACGACACCTTGGCCGAGGACACCGACGCCACCATGGCGCTCCACCGGGCCGGCTGGGAGGTCGTGTACGCCGAGCGAGCCCGGGCCTGGACCGAGGCACCCGGAACCATGGGCCAGCTGTGGCGTCAGCGTTATCGCTGGAGCTACGGCACCATGCAGGCGATGTGGAAGCATCGCCGGGCTGTGGTCGACCGAGGACACGCCGGCCGGTTCGGCCGGGTGGGGCTTCCGCTGGTCGCGGTCTTCCAGGTCGTCGCGCCACTGCTGGCGCCGCTGATCGACATCTTCGCGCTGTACGGCCTGTTGTTCGTCGATCCGGTCAAGACGGCGCTGGCGTGGTGGGGTCTGCTCGGCATCCAGGTCCTGGTGGCCGCGTACGCCTTCCGCCTCGACCGGGAGAAGCTGCGGCCCTTGTGGGCGATTCCGTTGCAGCAGGTGTGCTACCGGCAGGTGATGTACCTCGTCCTGCTGCAGTCGTTCCTCACCGCACTGACCGGCGGCCGGCTGTACTGGCAGAAGCTCAAGCGCACCGGAGAGGTGGACGTGCCTCGCCAGTCGGCGGTGGGTGCGTCGTGACGGCGGGGAGCGGGCCTTGACGGTCACGCCCGGAGTGTCGGCTCGGTCCGTGCCTGACCTACGCGAAGCATCGCCAGCACAGGACGCTGTTCCGCCGGCGCCGGCCGCGCCGCCCCGGGTGGGCGGGGGTCGGGACCGCTACCTCGACCTGCTGCGTGCTGTCGCCCTGGTACGGGTGGTCACCTACCACTCGTTCGGTTGGGCCTGGCTCGGTCTGCTCTTCCCTTCGATGGGCGTGATGTTCGCGCTGGCGGGCTCGCTGATGGCGAGGTCGCTGGACCGCCCCGCGATGCAGGTGATCGGAGGGAGATTCCGCCGGCTGCTCCCGCCGTTCTGGCTGTTCGGGTTCTTCGTCGTCGCGGCGATGCTGGTGCACGGCTGGGGCCCTGGTGCCGACGACGACCCGCGCATGTGGTGGTCGCGACTGGCGTTCTGGATCCTGCCGGTGAACGACCCACCCACCACCGAGTGGGCGGCCCAGGTGACGGACCCGCTGTGGTACGTCCGGACCTACCTGTGGTTCGTCCTCCTCTCACCGCTGCTGCTCCGACTCTTTCGCCGCGTCCCTTGGCTGACGGTGGCCGGCTTCCTCGGCCTGGCCGCGTTGTCCCAGTCCGGGATCGTGCCGGTGCCGGACAATCTCGCCCACCTGCAGAGCGCCATCAACGACGTCGCCAGCTTCGGCGCCTGCTGGGTGCTTGGCTTCGCCCACCGCGACGGGTTGATCGACCGGATGCCTCGGGACCTGGTTTGTGCGGTGTCGCTGGCGACCATGGCCGCTGGAGGGTGGTTCGCCCTGACCTTCCAGACAGACGAGGGGTACGACCTCGGCGAGATCCCGCTGGCGCAGGCGCTGTGGTCGTTCGGGTTCGTGCTGCTCCTGCTGCGCTTCCGCCCGTCTGGCACGGGATGGCTGCGGCGGATCCGACCGCTGGACTGGCTGGTGTCTGCGTTCAACGCACGGGCCGTGACCGTCTACCTCTGGCACGAGGTGGCGCTGGTGGTCAGTGTGCTGGTCATCGACCTGATGTGGGCGGTCCCGGCCCTCGAGGACACCCTCCCGCTCGACGCCGGGTGGTTCCAGTACGTGGTGACGTGGCCGCTGATCGCCGTTGCAGTCCTGCTGTTCGGGTGGATGGAGGATCTCGCCGCGAAACGCAAGCCCCGCTTGCTGCCCTGACGTTCCCCAGTCAGATCAGGCCGGTCAGATCAGGTGCCCAGCTGAGGTGCCCAGCTGACATGCGCAGATCAGGTTCGGTCCGGCAGGCCGGCAGTGGCGCGGAAGATGGTTCCGGCGCCGGACAGGGTGACCGTGCCCTCGGCGGCTCCCGCGTACGCCGAGGCTCCGCGTGTCAACTCCACCTTGCCGAGCTGGCTGCTGGCCACCACGTCGCCTTCGACGCAGAGCAGAATCTGCGGACCGGCCGGCTGCAAAGTGGTGTCCGCGGCGGCTGCGACGTCCAGCCGGGAAAGCCGGAACTCCGCGGCCGGCGTGTCGTAGGCGCCGTCCGGTCCAGCCGTCAGGACGTCGGGCAGGCGGGGGGTGAAGTCGAGGATGCGCAGCAGCTCCGGCAGGTCGATGTGCTTGCCGGTCAACCCGCCGCGGAGCACATTGTCGGAGCTCGCCAGGATCTCGACACCAACCCCTTCGATGTAGGCGTGGAGGTTGCCGGGCGGCAGGTATACCGCCTCGCCGGGTGCGAGCTGCACGTGGTTGAGGAGGAGGGCGGCGGCGACGCCCGGGTCACCGGGATGCTTCTCACCCAGTCGTGCCAGCAATCCGGCCACGGGCAGGTCGCTGTCCCGGCATGCCGCGAGCACCGCATCGACCAGGTCCCGCCGGCTGTCAGCCGGTGACGTCATCAGCATCGTGAAAGCGGCCCGCACGCCTTCGGCGTCGGGACGTTCGCGCAGCTGGGCGATGACCGGATCGAGCATGCCGACCCGAAGCTGGCCGGCCAGGTCGAGCGTCTGCTCGGCTGGCTGGAACCCGAGCAACGCCTCGAACGGTGTCAGGGCGCAGATCAGTTCGGGCTTGGCGTACGGATCCTTGTAGTTGCGTTCTGGCGCGTCGACGGGGACTCCCGAGGCCTCCTCGGCGTCGAACCCCGCTCGCGCCCGCGCATCGTCGGGGTGTGCCTGCAGCGACAGCGGCTCGGCAGCCGCCAGCACCTTCAACAGGAACGGCAGCCTCGACCCGAACCTGGACCGGCAGCCCTCCCCCAGCTCACCCTTCGGGTCAGCCGCGATCAGCTCGACCAGCGAACGCTCACCCACGCTGGGGTACGACGGAGACGCCGGATGCGCGCCGATCCACAGCTCGGCCTGCGGCTCACCACTCGGCGGCACGCCGAGGAGCTCGGGGATCGCGGTCGGCGACCCCCACGCGTAGGGCCGGATCGGGTTGTCGAGAAGGTGCATGGCGTCCTTACGGGCTGAGGGACCGCACGGTGCGTCCCAAGCAGGCGGCGCGGTCAGCGCGGCGGCAGGGCGGCGGGCGTCAGGATGGCGGCGGTCAGGGTGGCGGCAGGTAACGCCCCAGACCGACGGCCAGGTAGACGGCCGCGTACGTGCCGAGCGCCTGCAGAGCGGCGTAACGCGCCACCTCCGGGCCCTCGGTCCAGCTGAGGGTGCGCGTGTGGATCCCGCGCGCCTCCGCAGTGGCGAAGAGCCGTCCGCGGGCCTCCCGGATCGCCGGCTGCTCCGCGCCGTCGTCGAGTACGAAGAGCGCCGAGCGCAGGATCGGCGCGTCGGGGTCGGCGAATGGGTCGGCGAACACGTCCCGAGGTGCCGAACCCTCCAGGACCGGCATCAGGTGCTCGGCGTCGGCGGCGAGCGTCGGCCGGTTGGACGCTCGCCGCAGGGTCTCCGCGAGCCGTCGACCGGCACGGGCGGCCAGGACCGACCCTCCCCAGATGAGCGGCAGGGCGTCGGCGAGAACGAGCGCGAGGTCCTTGGCGGGGTTCGCCGCCAGGTCTGCGTACGGCGAACAACGCGAGGCGACGTCGTCCAGGGCGAGCGCGACCGACTCCGCGGAGACCTCCGGTCCGAGCTCCAATGCGTGCAGCAGTTGCAGGACCACCACCGCGAGCGCAAGCGGGTCACCGGTCTGCGCCGGAACGAGGGTCGTGTCGCGGCCCTGTCCCGCCTCCGCGAGCGGCGACTCACCCGGACATGCGAGCACGACCGAGCTTCCCCGCCGGACCGCGTCGTAGATGGCCGAGGCCGTCTCGGGGTGGCCGCCGGAAGGAGCGAGGACGACCACCAGGTCCATCGCGCCGACCCAGCCGGGCAGGCCGGGCCCTGGCCAGGCGACGAACGGGACCGGACACCACGGCTCGAGGACCGCGCGCAGCAGCCGCGCGTCGGCCCCGACAGCGACGACGGCGCGGGGTCGGCCCTGACCGACCAGCGCGTACTCGGCGCCCTTGGCCGCCTCGGCCTCTCGGCGGACCCGCGCACCTGCCTCGGCGAGCGAGCGCAACGCCTCGTCTGCGTGCGCCAGCGCGTCCGGGTCGTCGAGGAGGCCGTCGTCGAACGTTTCGGTAGCCACGGATGGCCTACCCGCTCGCCGGCCGGTCTGACTCTGTACCGGAGTCGGTGCCGGACGTCTGGCCGGCCCCCTCTGCTCCGGCGGCATCGTCGCCAGCTCCGGCAGCTTCGTCGGCACCGCTGGCTTCGTCGTCATCTCCGCCGGGCTTGCGGGCCTCGTCGACCAGCAGGACGGGAATGTCGTCGCGAACCGGATAGGCCAGCCCGCAGTCGATGTTCGTACACACCAGCTCGCTGGCCGGATCGTCCACCAACAGGGGCGACTTGCAGGCCGGGCAGGCGAGGATCTCCAACAATGCTTCGTCGAGGTTCACCTACGGGAGTCCCTTCATGTGCATGGCGACGAGCGTCACCGGGCCTGAACGAGGCCGAGCACCTCGTCACGTACGCGCGTCATCGTGTCCTGGTCGGCCGCCTCGACGTTGAGCCGCAGCACCGGCTCGGTGTTGGACGGCCGCAGGTTGAACCACCAGTCATGGTCACCGATGGTGAGTCCGTCGAGCTCATCGACGGTGTGGTCTGGCCGGCCGGCGTAGGTCTTCTTGACCCTTGCCATGGCGGCGGCCTGGTCCTCGACGAGGCTGTTGATCTCGCCGGAGGCGGCATAGCGGGTAAATGTGCCGAGCAGCTGCGACAGTGGCGCGTCCTGCGAGCCCAGTGCGGCGAGGGTGTGCAGGGCGGCCAGCATGCCCGAGTCGGCCCGCCAGAAATCCCTGAAGTAGAAGTGCGCCGAGTGTTCCCCGCCGAAGATCGCCCCGGTCTTGGCCATGGTCGCCTTGATGAACGAGTGACCGACGCGTTCGCGGACTGGATTGCCGCCGTGTTCCCGGACGATCTCGGGCACCCCACGGGACGTGATCAGGTTGTGGATGATGGTCGCGCCGGGCTCGCGGGCGAGCTCGCGCACGGCGATCAGCGCGGTGATCGCCGACGGGGGGACCGACTCGGCACGCTCGTCGACCACCCAGCAGCGGTCGGCGTCGCCGTCGAAGGCGAGACCGATGTCTGCGCCCTCCTGCGTGACCTTCGCCTGCAGATCGCGGATGTTCTCCGGTTCGATCGGGTTGGCGACATGGTTGGGGAACGTGCCGTCCAGTTCGAAGTACAACGGCACCAGGTCGATGTCGAGGCTGGCGAACACGGCCGGAACCGTCAGTCCGGCCATGCCGTTACCGGCGTCGACGACCACTTTGAGCCGCCGGATCCCGGACAGGTCGACCAGGCTGTGCAGGTGGGCCGCGTACCCCTCCAACATGTCGCGCCGGGTCAGCGTGCCGGGCGTCTCGGCTCGCGACGACGTGTCTGGCGTGCGACCAGACTCGACCAGCGCGCGGATCTCGGCCAGCCCGGTGTCCTGGCCTACCGGGGACGCCCCCGCACGGCACAGCTTGATGCCGCCGTACTCCGGCGGATTGTGGCTGGCGGTGAACATCGCGCCGGGAAGGTCGAGGTGCCCGCTGGCGAAGTAGAGCTCGTCGGTCGAGGCCAGACCGATGTCGACCACGTCGACCCCGCGGCTGGTCACACCGTCGGCGAAGGCGGCCGCCAGGTCCGGGGACGCCTGCCTCATGTCGTAGCCGACGGTCACCGCCGACGGATGGTCGAGGACCTCCACCAAGGCCTCGCCGATCGCGCGGGCGGTGTCGCCGTCGAGTTCGTCGGGGACCACACCGCGGATGTCGTACGCCTTGAAGATCGCTCCGAGATCGGGCACCTTGCCAGCCTATCGGCGTAACGTCTGCTGCCGGCTCGAAGCGGGCCGGGTTGCCCCAACGGTGCCGAGCGCCCTTGGCATCAGGGGTCCAGCTCCCTAGGCGTCGGGGTTGCGAAGGACCCGCAGGTGGCCCCGGCGACCGACCTCGGTGGCCGGTTCGGACTGACCCTCCCGCGGCCTGGCCGCCTCCCGTACGGCGTTGGCGAGCGCCTCCAGGTCGTCGGCCGAGGGGCGGAGCGCCTCCGGGTCGGGAGCGAGCCGGATGACCTCCCACCCCCGCGGGACCGTGAGCCGGTCGGCGTGCTGGGCGCACAGGTCGTAGCAGTGCGGCTCGGCATAGGTCGCGAGGGGACCGAGTACAGCCGTGGAGTCGGCGTAGACGTAGGTGAGGGTGGTGACCGCTGGGCGCGAACAGGCCGTCCGAGAGCACTTCCGCAGCGAACCCACGATCCCGGATCGTAGCGGCCCATACCCCCGGCGGTCGTACCGAACACGCATCATCTGGATCGCGGCCGGACCTGGCAACGCCGGCGGTGCCGGCGGCGGGAGGCGATTCGCGGGGTTTCTCCCCGTCTGTGTGTCACAGCCTGGCCGCAGCTTGCCGCCTGGCGGCTCGGCACTAGGAGGAGACGGGGGTTCAACCCCCTAAGCTCGGAGGATGCTCGGAGCGCACGAGAGCGACGGGGGTCCGGTTTACCCGCTCCCTCCCGCCGAGACGCGGGTCTCCCGCCCGGCCCACAGCTCTGGCCCACCCGATCGCCCTGCCCGCCGGCGCGACCGGCACGGGCGGGGGATGCGGGGCCCGCTGGCCGTCCGCGGTCCGCTCGCGCCGTCGGGGGTCCCTGTCTCCCGCAGCCGCGCCGAGCGGTTCGACGAGGTGGTGCTCGATGCGGTCGAGCAGCTCGAACGCCGGTTTGCCGCCGAGCTCGACGGCGTCGAGTTCGCTGTCGAGGAGGTCCCCGACACCCGGCGCAAGAACCTCGACGAGGAAGTCCCCCTGGGCGCCGTCAGTCCGTCTGTGCAGGGAGAACCCGCGCGCGTGATCATCTACCGCCGACCCATCGAGCTTCGGGCCATGGGAGCGTCGGAGCTGTCGGCCCTCGTCCACGACGTGGTCGTCGAGCAGGTGGCCGAACTCCTCGGTCTCAGCCCGGACGACGTGGACCCGGGATACGCCGAAGGCTGAGCCGACCTGAGCTGGGCAACCCGGGCTGGGCAACCTGGGCTGGGCAACCTGGGCTGGGCCGACCTGACCTGCACCGGCGCTGACACCCCTAGTCGAACAGCCCGCCGCCGCGTTCTTCCACGCCGATGCCGGCACCGTGGTCAGGTCGGGACACGGGCCGGATCGAGGTGATCGCGGCGGAGGTCAACGGCCACGCCGACACCATCGGGCCACTCTTCGGCGACTCGACCTGCAGGCGGGCGCCGTAGAGCGGGCCGCCGTCATCGGACCTCACCACCACCACGTAGCGACGCTGCTCCTTCGGCGGCACCAGCTTGACCTCGACCGTGCTCCCCGGTTTGACGACCACCTTCGTAGAGCTCAGCTGCCGCCCGTCGATGCCCACCAGCGTGGCGCTGGCATGGACGGCCCGTCGCGAGGGCGTCGAGAGCAGCAGCGTCGCGGACCGACCGGGGCCGGCCGACGTCACCGGGACCACAGCCGGTCCGGACAACGATCGCACTGCGGAGGTGTACGCGACGTCGCGGACACCGGTGGCCGCGCCCAGTTCGGTGCGTACGCTCGCCGTGACGGGTACATCGGAGGTGAGGCGTACTGCCGCCGCCTGCTTGTTGGTCGCGGTGTCCAGCTGTATCTCCCGGACCGTGCCCGGCTTGATCTCGAGCTGGCTCAGGTCGACCGGCCGGAACGTGCCGCCCGGGGCCAGGAGCGACAGGTCGACGCTGGCGGTCGACTCCTCCGGCGCGACGATGGTGAGGACGCGCCGGCCGCTCCCAGATGCGACGCCGGGCACCAGAACGTCCTTGGCCGGTCGGGTGGCCGACGGTATCCAGTCGACCCCGATCGGCGTCTCGCCGTCGACGGCATCGTCACGCATGGCCGCGACCACGCGGCCCCGTTTCGTGACCACTGCCGCCGCCAACCGCTGGCTGGTCGGAGCCAGCTTGTCGAGCTCGACCACGACCTGCTTGTGAGGCGGGACGGACAGACCGCGGGTGCCCTCGGACTCGACCGGCCCCTTCTCGTCGAAGAGCCGGAGGTCGACCCGTGCGACAGCAGAGTCTGTGTTGGTGAGGTAGAGGCGCCCGTGCCGGCCGAGCTGGCTGCCGGTTCCGACGAACCAGAACTCCGAGCCCGGGCCCTGGCAGGACACCTCCGCGAGTCCACGCAGGCTGCCGCGCGCACCGCGGCTGATCTGACTGGCGGTGACTCCGGGCGCGACACTTCCCTGTGCCGAGACCACGAGCGGCGGCACCTTCGTCTTGCGTACGGCAAAGGAGACCAGGCGCTCCCGCTGGTCGCCGGACGCACGGGGCTTGGCCTCGCCGAGTGCCGTCATCTCGAGGCGTGGCTCGGCCGAGGTAGGCGGAGCATCGCCGGGAGGGGGCATGACGGCGAACCCCTCCGCCGCGGGGTCGGCAGGAGCGGCGACGGCGCCCACCTCGGTCGCGAGCGAGCCCTGGACGAATCCGGATTCCGGACACGCCAGGGTGGCCCGCTCGAGGAGTACGCGGGTGGGCTGCAGCGGCGTGCTCGCAGTGTTCATGGACGGAGGAACCAGTCCGGCGGCGACGACCAGGGCGATGAGCGCCGCGACCACGGCGCCGAGCCGAACACGTGGATGGGTCATCGGCGCGCTCGCTCATGGGGTGCCGAGCCGTTCGCACCCACCGGATCACCAGGTGTCGGGGTATGACGGGCCGACCGCGCGTCCGGCCCGCTCGCCCCTTCGTCCTGTCGACGGACCGGTGCGGCGGTGGGCACCGACTCGCGGCGCGCCTGTGTGGGCAGGGCGAAGATGAGGAAGAGGACGGCCAGGCCGGCCTGGACCGCGAGCAGCT
Organism: uncultured Actinomycetota bacterium; assembly: GCA_963720325.1. GTDB lineage: Bacteria > Actinomycetota > Actinomycetes > Propionibacteriales > Actinopolymorphaceae > Thermasporomyces. Next base: position 1,809,668 of record CAVRFE010000007.1, read on the forward strand.
CACCGTGCGCACCCGGTGCGTGCGAGAGGACCAGGCGGCCACCTGAGTCCGGAAGCGTGAACGACTGGGCCCACCCGGCATGGCGGCTCGGTTGGAGCGGCTTCCCGGACAGGCGCGCCTGCCAGCCTGCATCGAAGGACTCCGCGAGCACCAGGCGCCGCCCGGCAGGTCCGTCCGGAACGGTGATCGCGGCACCTTCGCCGGGGACGTCGAGGAGTTCGGTGCCGGCAGGCACGCTGACGGTCTCGCCGCCGCCGGCCGAACCGACCGGCTCGACCCGCAGCAGGCCGGCTGGTGCGTCGACCTGCCATGCGGCTGCCCCGTCCGGAGCGCTGGCGCGGGTGAGGCCCGGTGTGGTGTCGAGGCGCTCCACCGTGCGCGCGTCCGCGGGAGCCGGCACGTAGATGTATCCGATCGCGAACGAAGCCAACCGGCCGGCACTGTCGTCGTGCTGCGCATCGCTGAGCAGGTCGCCGATGCTCGCACCGAGCGGGGCGAGGGTCTCCGAGCCACCAGCCACCTCGGCGTCACCGAGCCGTGCGGCGGCTCCGCGCAACACGGCATAGCGCACGGTCCCCGCATCGGCCTGGATCACCAGCGCACGTGGATGCGCCGAAGTGCCCTGCGCCTCTCGGATGTACGGCGGCACTGCTGAGCCCGCATCTCTGGCGAGCGGCCCATCTGCGCCCCGGATCACCCACCAGCCGGCGGCGAGGAGTGGCGCACCGACAGCGACGACGGCGAGCAGTCCGGCCACCGGCTGCTGCCAGGAGAAGCTGCGCTGGCTGAACAGCTGCGACGCCCCGTCGGCGGCATGCGCGGTGGCGAGGATCCAGCCGGTGACCACGAGTACGGCCGCGAAGCCTGGCCACGACGGAACCGGCGCGCCGATCCAGTCGACCTGGAGGGCGATCCGACTCTGGGCGAGCCCCAGGGCCAGACCGGTCACGCTCAGGGCCCAGCCGGCGAGAACGCCGCGACCCTGGTCGCCGCGGAGCAGGGCGGGCAGGGCCACCAGCAGAAGAAGTCCGTACATCCAGGCCGGCGCCGATCCGGGTCCGCCCGGACTACCGAGCAGCAACGTCGTCGGTGCGAGGCGGCTGTCGGCCAGCTCGGGCGAGGAGAGCCCGGCCTCACCGAGCAGGGCCAGCGGGTCGTGGAGGAAGACCGGCAACCACGGCAGTAGCAGCACCGGCGGTATCGCGAGGGCGAGCCCGACCCGGAGCCGAGCGCCGGGGTGCAGCCATGGTGTGGCGGCCAGGCCGACACCGAGCAGCAAGGCGACGACGTAACCGAGCGGGACGAACGCGCCGAGGACGGCCAGCACCAGACCGGACGTCCATGCTGCGCTCCACGAACCTACGCCCGGCCGCCCCGCTCCCACGGTCCGGACCGCGGCGAGGACGAGCAGCGGCAGGATGACGATCGCCACACAGGTGCCGAGCCGACCGCCGGCGACGGCGCCGGTGACGGCGGGCAGAAGGGCGTACGTCGCCACCGCCCACAACCGGAGCAGGCGCGCCCGAACGATGCTGCGAACGAGGATGAAGAAGGTGAGCCCGGCGAGGGGAACGCACCCGAGCAGCAGCACGTCGACGGCGAGCCAGGTCTTCCCCGCCAGCAATGTGCCAAGGGCCGCGACCACGGTGATGTACGGCGGAGCGCTGCGTCCGCTGCCCAGGTCGACCGGATGCCAGGACTCGACGTAGCGACGCCACAGGTCGACGACACTGTCCGGGGCGGGGAGCAGGGCGCCACCCCCCAGCGCGCCGGCACCGAACAGGTCGCGGCACGCCACGCCGGCCACGACGATCAGTCCGATGAAGACGAGCGCCGGCGGTCTCGTCAGCAACCACCGCCACACCCCGGAGGCCGCCGATCCGAGTTCCTCGGCTTCCTCCGCTACCGGACCCGTCTCGACCGGACTGCGGGCGCGGCGGGACGTGCCCGCATGCGCACCCGATCTGGCCGACACCACCGCCGCGAGTGCCTCGACGGTGTGCTGGATCCCGATCCATGGCGGTGGGAGCAGCCGCCGGATGGCATGGCGGGAGACCCGTCTGAACTGGGCGCGGCGACGCCGTCCCGTCACGATGAGATCTGGCCTGGAGAACACGGCCAGCATCGCGACCAACTCGTCGTAGGCGGCGGTGGGCCACTTGGCGACGAGCAGCGCGAGCACCCTGAGCACGGAACCGCCCGCGAGCCGCAGCGCCACGAAGGGCAGCGTCCACAAAGCGCAGTTGACCAACAGCGTGTAGATGGCGTTGCGCCGATCGACGCGACGGGGTCGGCCACTGACCGCGTGGAGGCGGCGCATGCCGCGCAGGCCCGCCTCGGCATGGAACACCACCGCGTCGGGGCAGGCGAGCACCCGGTAGCCGGCCCGGACCACCCGCCAGCCGAGGTCTATGTCGTCGCGGAACAGGCCGAACCGCTCGTCGAAACCACCCAGGCGTTCGAAGACGTCGCGACGTATCAGCATGCCCGCGGTGCTGACGGCGAGGACGTCGCGCACGACGTCGTGTTGGCCCTGGTCGAACTCTCCGAATTCCAGACCCGTCTCTCGGTTGCCGCTGCCGGCGATGGTCACGCCGAGCTCGAGCAGCCGGCGTCCGTCGGGCCAGTCCCGCAGCTTGGGGCCGAGGATCGCCGCGGACGGCACCATGTCGCCCAACCGCAGCAGGGCGTCCAGTGCCCCGGGAGCCGGAGCGCAGTCGTCGTGCAGGAGCCAGAGCCACTCGCCCGGCTGGCGGGTCGGCAGCGCCCTGACCGCGCGGGCCACCGCGGCACCGAAACCCGTCTCGCGCGGAGCGTCCAGGACGCGGCCCGCACCGAAGGTCGCCACCAACTGGTCGCGGGAACCGTCCCGACTCCCGGTGTCGACCGCGACGACGCGGTCTGGTGCACGGTGCTGGTTGCGTAACCCGGCGATGAGTTCAGAGAACCACTGCGCACCGTTGTGAGCGACGACAACTGCCGTGACGATCGGGCGCGCCTGCGCCTGGTATGCGGGTTGCGCGCTCATGCGTGGGGAGGAACCTCACGGACTGGAAGGGGTCGGTGCAAGGCCACACACACTACGCGACAGTTCTGGCCATCGGCGCCTGCCGTACACACCCTCACGATGCTCGCGGTGTCCACATGTCGGGCGTTCCCGGCCGCATCCCACCCACACCTCGCGGGCTCGCGGGGAGCCGTCTCGTCGGCGACCCCCCGCGGACCCGGAGTCATGAAGCGACCTCGGTCGGGAGCGGTTGCAATCGCTCCTAGACGGCGCGCTTCTTCATCCGTCTGCGTTCTCGCTCCGAGAGTCCCCCCCAGATGCCGAAGCGTTCGTCGTGTTCCAGGGCGTACGCCAAGCAGTCGGCACGGACGTCACAGACCGTGCAGACCTTCTTGGCCTCCCTGGTGGAACCACCCTTCTCCGGAAAGAACGCCTCAGGGTCGGTCTGCGCGCACAGCGCGTGTTCCTGCCAGCTGAGCTCTTCCTCGGCGCTGCCGTGCAGCAGGCTCGGCTCTGCCACGGTCCTCGCCTCCTCGATCCACGAACCCGTGGATTCAATCCCCGTTGACTTTTCAGGTGCTCGAGCCGTCACCCACCCGATCGACGTTGCCGTCGCGGGCCGGACTACGGCGCGGTGTTCATGTCTCACGTTCGGGTACTTCCCCGGAACAGGCTGAATGACACAGATGAAATTACATGCCGGAAATACCGCGACGTCAACTCGCTGTCTGCTATAGGGGACTAAAGCCCCACGAACATGGCCTCAACGGCCCCGGTGGCGAGGCCTCGGCTCCGCTTGGAGCCGCCGCTCGGCACGTCCCATCGGCACGGCGTCGCCTCGTCCGGACGCCTCCAGGCGGCCCCTCCACGCGGCAAGCCAGGTGGCCCGCCCGCGGCACAGCCAGGTGACCTGCCTGGCGGCACGGTCGAGAAGCCGGTCACCCGACCTCGGCGTCGCTAGGGACCTGCTTGCTGCACGTGCCTCACCGAGGCGGTTGCGACCACCACGTCTGCTGCGCCTTGTCGGCGGCCTGACGGTCACCCGCCTCCGAGCGGTCCTTTGCCGTCGGCGCAGCCTCTCCTTCGCCCTCCGACTCGCCGCCGGTCCGGGCTGACGTCTCGTCGGCGTCGGACGCGCGGTCCGTGGCCGACTGGCCGAGGCCCTGGCGAAGGAACTGTGTCGGGTCAGGGTCCGACTCACCCTCGCTCTGGTCCGTCGACCGAGGCGTGTAGGCGTCGTAGTCCTGGTGCTGGTATCCGGGATAGGGCTGCTCGGACTCCCGGCCGGCGCCCGGCTGGTTCTCCTCCGACTGGTCCTGGTCGCTGCTCTGCTCGGGCTGGTAGGGCTGCACGCCGAACGCGGCGAACGGACTGCCGAAGGCGGGCTGGGTTTCTGCTGCTCCTGGCCGTAGCCCTGCTGCTCCTGGCCGTAGCCCTGCTGCTCCTGGCCGTACGCCGGATGCCCCTGCGCCTGCGGCTCATATCCATAGCCCACGTCACTGCCGGGGTCATTGCCAGGCTCACTTCCCTGATCCCGGCCGGAGTCGTCATCGGCGTCCTGGCGAGCGGAGGTCTGGGCCTGCTCCTCGGACACGTAGGGGTTGTACGCCTGCTGGCCGTAGCCCTGCTGCGGATTGCCGGCCTGGTCGTAGTCGGGCTGCTGGTAGTTCGCCGCCTGGTGGTAGTCGGGGCTCGCGTAGGCCTGTTGGTACTGCGGATACCCGGCCTGCTGGAACCCGGCCTGCTGGAACCCGGCCTGCTGATACTCGGCCTGCTGCTCCTGTTGTTGCTGGCCGTACTGCGGCTGCTCCTGCGGTGGCTCGTACGGCTGCTGGCCGTACTGCTGCTGCTCATACTGCTGGGCTTGCCCGTACTGCTGCTCCTGCTGCCCGTACTGCTGCCCCTGCTGGGGGTGCTGGAACTGCTGCTGCTGGTAGTCCTGTCCGGCGTACTGCTGGGGATAGCCCGACGCGCCGCCCTGGCCACTGTCGCTGCCGGGCTCCTCCTGCGCGACCTGCGAACCGTGGCCCTGCTGGGCGTACTCCTGCTGGGGGTGGCCTTGCTGGGCGACCTGCGAGCCCTCGGCATGGCCCTGCTGGCCATACTCCTGCTGGCCGTAGCCCTGCTGGCCGTAGCCCGGCTGCGCGTACTCCTGCTGCGCGTACTCCTGCTGCGCGTACTCCTGCTGCGCGTACTCCTGCTGGCCGTAGCCCTGCTGCGCGTACTCCTGCTGGCCATATCCCTGCTGCGGGTATCCCTGCTGCGGGTATCCCTGCTGCGCATATCCCTGCTGGGCGTACTCCTGGGCCGCGAACGCCTGTTGTCCCTGGGCATACTCCGGCCGGGTCCCCTGCGCCTGCTGCTGGCTGTAGTCGTAGCCCTGGCCCTGGCCCTGCTGGCCGAACTGACCGAACGGGCGCTGCGCCCCCTGCCCCTGGAAGACCGCTTCCCCCGCCGGCGCCGGGAGCGCCTTGAACGTCGTGAAGACGAAGAACAGACCGGCCGCCATCACGCCGAGATAGGCGATCTGCTGGCCGAACGCTGCCCACCTGCCGAAGCCGGCGATGCCGCCGTCATCCACGCCGAGGGCGGCGACCCACATCACGACGGCGAGTCCGCCCAGCGCTGCGAGGGTGACAAGGCCGACGAGAGTGATAATTCGGGCGTTGGGGGTCAGCTCGCCGACGTGCGACACGAGGATCACCGCCAGCACCACCAGACCCACCAGGACAGGCGAGGCGAACTGGTCTTGGAGCGCGAATGCCTTCGCCGTGAACGTGCCATCGTCGACAAGGCTGATGACGGCGACCGCGCCCAGCAGCACGCCGGCGCCGAGCAGCACCCACGCCAACAGCTCGCGATGGGGCTTGGTTGTCTCCGAGACCACGATTGCTACCCCCTCCAGGTGGTGATGTCCGACGGAAGCCTTCCACATCGTCCCCGTGCGTGCAGCCCCCGCCGGTGCCGCCCTACTATGGCGCACCTTGTGCCGCCATCGCCCGTCGGGCTGTGGACACCCAGGTTGCGCGCACCGGGCACACTGGGGGTCGTGCGGATCACCGTTCTGGCCGGCGGCATCGGGGCCGCCCGTTTCCTGCGCGGCCTCCTCGCCTGCGCGCCCGACGCCGATGTGACGGTCATCGGTAACACCGGCGACGACCTCAGGCTCTACGGCCTGCGCGTCTCCCCCGATCTCAACACCGTCATGTACACGCTGGGCGGCGGCAACGACGAGGCAAGGGGCTGGGGCCGCGCCGACGAGACCTGGCGTGCGCTGGCCGAGATCCAGGCGTACGACGCCGTCCCCTCCTGGTTCGGTCTCGGCGACCTCGACATCGGCACCCACCTCGTCCGGACGGCACTGCTGGCGGACGGGCGCACCCTCTCCGAGGCCACCGACGCCCTCACCACCCGGTGGAACCTGCCGGTCCGGCTCGTCCCGATGACGGACGACCGGGTCGAGACACACGTCCTGGTCGAGGACCACGACGTGCCAGACGGCCGGCGACGGCTGCACTTCCAGGAGTACTGGGTCCGCCACCACGCGGAGCTTCCCGTGGTCGACATCTGGGTCGAGGGGATCGAGACGTCGCGGCCGGCTCCCGGCGTACTGGAGGCCATCGCCACGGCCGACGTCCTGCTGCTGCCACCGTCCAACCCTGTGGTGAGCATCGGGCCGATTCTCGCCGTTCCCGGGGTACGCGACGCCGTGGCCGCAACACCCGCTCCTGTCGTCGGGTTGTCGCCGATCGTCGGCGGGGCACCCGTGCGCGGAATGGCCGACAAGCTGCTACCGGCGATCGGAGTCGACACCTCCGCCGCTGGTGTCGCCCTGCACTTCGGCGCCCGGTCGGCCGGCGGTTTGCTCGACGGCTGGCTCGTCGACGTCCAGGACACGCAGGCCGTGCCCCGGGTCGAGCAGGCGGGCATCGCCGCCCGGGCCGTTCCGCTGCTGATGACGGATACGGCGGCGGCCGCCGCAATGGCACGGGCCGCCCTCGACCTTGCCGAGGCGGTCCGCCGGTGACGTTCCCGCCGGACGCAGCGACACCTGCCGCAGGCAGGGTCACGATCCTGCCGGTACCGGGACTGCCGGAGGTCCGCGCCGGCGACGACCTCGCCGGCCTGGTCGCCGAGTACGCCGACGGCCTCCGCGACGGTGACATCGTCGTGGTGTCCAGCAAGGTCGTGAGCAAGTCCGAGGGTCGCGTCGTCACCGCCTCCGGCCAGGGGACCGTGGAGGACACCGACGCCGTCCGGGCCGCGGCCGTCGAGGCCGAGGCGGTCCGGATCGTCGCCCGCCGCGGTACGACCAGGATCGTCCAGACCAGGCACGGTTTCGTGATGGCGGCGGCCGGTGTCGACGCCTCCAACGTCCCGACCGGCAGTGTTCTGCTGCTCCCGGTCGACCCGGACGCGTCCGCGCGCGCACTTCGGCGCGGAATCCAGGAGCGCCTTGGCGTCCGCGTCGGCGTCGTCGTCACCGACACGTTCGGCCGACCGTGGCGGCTCGGCCAGGTCGATCTCGCGGTCGGGGCTGCCGGGGTCCGGGTCCTCGACGACTACAAGGGCCGCTCCGACGTCCATGGCAACGAGCTGGCCGTTACTGCGCCGGCTCATGCCGACGAGGTGGCCTCCGCCGCCGAACTGGTCAAGGGCAAGGTCGCCCAGGTACCCGTCGCGATCGTCCGCGGACTTCGCACCCTGGTGACGGAGGAGGACGGGCCCGGAGCCCGGGCTCTGGTCCGGCCGGCCGGAGACGACATGTTCCGGTTGGGCAGCCAGGAGGCGGCCCGCGAGGCGTTGCGTCCCACCGTCGCCGGCACGTTGCTGACCGACGCCCCGGTCGACCCGGATGCGTTGCGGCGGGCGCTGTCGGTGGTCGGCGGCGCGGACCAGGCCTCGTGGGGCTTTGCGGAGGTCGACGACGCCGGATCCCGCAAGGCACTCCTCGACGCCGTCGGCCTGCCGTCGTCTGCCTACCCCTTGCTCGCGTACGTCCGCACCGGCGAGGCAGTCGACCGGACGTCGGTACTGCTCGAGGTCGGCGGGATGCGCGACCGCCTGGTCCTGGCCAGCCGGGTCGAGGGCCTCGCCACCTGCTGGCTCGGTGTGGGCGACGCCGTCCGGACCAGGATCGAGTCCCTGTTCGGCAACGACGCCGAACCCATCGGGCTCCTCGCAGTCGGCGCCCCTCAACGTCCGCGCTGATGGCGCGTCCCTGACAGCGCTAGCCCGGCCTCAGATCGACCGGTAGTCGCGCGGTGCGAAGCGCGGGCCGCGCCGTGGCGGCATGATGCCGGCGAGCTCGATCAGCCGGGTCACGCGGTAACGGTGGCCGCGCCAGGGTTCGAGAGCCGCGAGCATCGCCTCGTCGTCGTATGGCCGCCCGGCGAGGGCCCAACCGACGGCCTTGGCGAGGTGGAAGTCGCCCACGGACACCGCGTCCGGGCAGCCGTGCGCGCGCTGCAACACCTCGGCCGACGTCCAGGCACCCACGCCCGCGATGCTGCGAAGCCGCTGCTCGACCTCGGCCGAGGCCAGACCCACCGTCCGCTCGAGCGAGGCCGCGAGGCGGGCACACCGCACGATCGTCTGGGCCCGTTGCGGGCCAACGCCGGCGCGGTGCCACTCCCAGGTCGGCAGGCCGGCGAGCGTCGCGGCGTCGGGGGGTACCCGGAGCTTCAGCGGCGCCGGGCCGGGCGCAGGCTCACCGAACCTCCAGACCAGCTCCCGCCAGGAACGCCACGCCTCCTTCGAGGTGACCTTCTGCTCGAGCACCGCGGGCGCCAGGGCCTCCCAGACCAGCCCGGTACGACAGACCCGCCACCCGGCGAACCTGCGGGCAAGCCGCGACACCAGTGGGACGCCCGGTTGGAATCCGCTCGGATCGTCCTCGGCACCGACGAGGCCGGGCAACCGGTCGAGCAGCCAGCCCGCGCCCCTGCCCCACGCCTGGGCCTCGACGGCTCCCCGACCGGGGTCGGCGACGATCCGGATCGTGGCCGGGCCGTCCGGGGTGTAGCTGCCACGCCAGACGGCACCGTCCGGGGTGCGCCGGTGGACAGGGTCCCCCGTACCCCGCCGGAGTCCGGCCAGGGTCAGGCCGGGATCGAGCGGCTGATCCGTCCCGACCGTACGGGTCTGTCCAGCGGTCAGCGCATGCACGGCACCAGTGTCGGCTATCAGCCGGTCGCCGCCCGTCGCCGGACCGCGTGTCGGCTCGTCCCGACCAGCATTCCGGGCCAACTCGGCGGCACGCCGTGGCCGCGACGGCGTTCCTCCCGAACTCCTTCCGTACACTCCCGGGACAGACACGCGGTCGTGCGACGCGTCGGGCCAAGGTGGAGGACGGAGAGCGGTGGCAAAGCGCAAGCCCAACAACCGGCGGGAGCGCATCGAGCAGATGCGCCGCCAGCAGCAGCACGCCGAGCGCCGCCGGACGGCGATCATCATCGCCGCCTCCTCGCTGGTCGGGCTCATCATCATCGGTGCGGCCGCATGGGTGCCCGTCATGGGCTGGATCAACGACCCGGCCCGTAAGGCGATGAGTGACTTCGGCGTAGCCTCCGGCCAGGCCGGACTCGACAAGGTCACCAAGGACAGTGCCGCCGGTGTCGCCGACCACGTCCCGGATGGCCAGCCGGTCGAGTACAAGACCATGCCGCCGTCGTCCGGCAAGCACTGGGCGCAGCCGGCCCCCTTCGAGCGGAAGTTCTACGCGGTCGAGGACCGTCCCCAGCTCGAGACTCTCGTGCACAACCTCGAGCACGGGTACACGATCGTGTGGTACGACGACACGATCGCCAAGGACAAGGCGCAGTTGGACCTGCTCAAGGACATCGGTCGCAAGTTCGAGAGCGACCAGCTCGACAACTCCAAGAAGCTCATCGTCGCTCCCTGGACCAAGACCGACGGCAAGCTGCCCGCTGGCAAGCACCTCGTGTTCAGCCACTGGTCCAAGGACGCCGGCCACCGCCAGTACGCCGAGAAGGTGAGCGGACAGGCGATCGAGCAGTTCATGAAGAAGTACCCGGCCGAGGACGCACCTGAGCCCAACGCGCCCTGACTGCCGCGTACCGGCCCGAGTCAGGCGAACCGGCTGCCGTGCTGGTCGTACACCCGGGCCACCAGGTCCTTGACGCGTTCGGCGGAGCTCTTCGGGCACACCATCGTGACGTCGCGGGTGTGCACGATGATCGTGTCGCGCAGGCCGACCGTCGCCACGAGGTGCTCCGGGTCGTCGCTCACCACGATGTTGCCCTCGGAGTCGACCAGCACGGTGACCGTGTTCGCGGCGTTCTGCGCGCTGTCGTTCTCCAGGGTCCGGGCGAGGGTCGGCCACGACCCCACATCGAGCCAGTCGACGGACATGGGCACGACCACGACCCTGGCGTTGCCCTCCCCGCGCGCCGCGGGCTCCATGACCGCGTAGTCGATGCTGATCTTCGGGAGGTCGGCATAGACCTCCTTCAGCACCAGCGCACTGTCCGGGCTGTCCCACGCGGCGGCGATCCGGCGGACACCGGCGTAGGACTTGGGCAGGAACTCCGCCAGCTCTCCCAGCAGGGTGTCGGCACGCCAGACGAACATGCCTGAGTTCCACAGGTGCCGCCCGCTGGCGAGGTAGGCCTGTGCGGTCGCCGGGTCGGGCTTCTCGGTGAACGCCGAGACCGCGAACACCCGCGCGGCCTGGCCGTCGGTCACCTCCAGTGGACCCGCGCGCTCGATGTAGCCGAGGCCGGTGTGCGCAGCAGAGGGCGGGATGCCGAACGTCACGAGTACCGACGGGTCCGTCGCCACCTGGTCGAACGCCGTCTGCAGGGCGTCGGCGAACCCCGAGATGGGTTCGATCACGTGGTCGGAGTTGACGAAGGCCAGTTCGGCGTCGGGGTCTCGCCGGGCCAGCACCGCGCACGCCAGACCGATGGCGTTGGCGGTGTCGCGACCCAGGGGCTCGCCGAGGTAGTTGCCGGGCGGCAGTTCGGGCAGGTGTTCGACGATGGCGTCGCGGTGGGCCGAGCCGGCACAGACGTAGATCCGCTCCGGCGGTATGACACCGAGGAGCCGGTCGTAGGCGAGGCGCAGCAGGCTCTTGCCGCCGCCCACGCTCAGCAGCTGCTTCGGCCGGGTCCCGCGCGACAATGGCCACAGCCGGGTGCCGGTCCCCCCCGCGATGATGACGGCATACCGCATGCCTGCGAGCCTACGGACTTTGCCGGGTCAACCTGCGGATCCGCGCAGTGGACCTCATGATCGACACGCCCGAGCGCGGCCATCGGAGCATTTTCGGGGTCATACCGGCCGGCACCCAGGATGACGCCCGGCACCTAGGATGACGCTCTGTGTCGAAACCCGAGACTCCGGCCGGGGCGTTCGCGGCCGCTCTGCGCGCCGATCCCGCCCGGCCCTTCCTGACCTTCTACGACGACGCCACCGGCGAACGCGTCGAGCTCTCCCTCACGACACTGGACAACTGGGTGGCAAAAACCGCCAACCTGCTTCAGGACGAGCTGGGTACGCAGCCGGGCGAGCGGGTCGCGCCGCTCCTGCCGCCGCACTGGCTGGGTGCGGTCTGGATGCTCGCGGCCTGGTCGGCCGGCCTTGTCGTCGACCTCGCCTCCGCGGACGGAGCCGAGGTCGTCGTGGCAGGTCCGGACCGGATCGACGAGGCAGTGGCGGCGGGTGGGCGGGACACGGTGGCGCTGGCGTTGCGGCCGTTGGGCGGGCCCTTCGCCGGTCCGCTCCCCTCCGGCGTGCTCGACTACGGCATCGAGGTGCCGGGCCAGGCCGACGAGTTCCGGCCGTACGCCCCGATCGCGCCGGACGCGCCCGCCCTGCTGCTGGACGGAGCGAGTGCAGCGGCGCCGGTGACCGGACGCGAACTGGTCGGGCGGGCCAGCGCAAGGGCCGGCGACCTCGGCCTGACAGCAGGCGGACGGCTCCTCACCGACACCAACCCGGCCGGGCCCGACGGCTACCTCGACGCGCTGCTCGCGCCCCTTGCCTGTCGTGCGTCGGTCGTCCTGGTGCGCAACCTCGATCCCGCGGCACTCGAGCGGCGTACGACCACGGAGAAGGTCACGGCCGTCCACACGCTGTCCCTACCGACCTGACCGGGCCTCACCCTCGTGCTGACCTGACGCTTGGCGTCGGCGTCAGCCTTCGCGTACGCCGCCGCTCTGCCGATCCTGGGCGAAGTGCTCGAACGCCTCCAACGAACGCGGGTCGGTGAGCGCACCGGCGCTGGCGGCCTCAGCTGCCGGCCGGCCCTCCAGGATCCGTTTCACCGGGACCTCGAGCTTCTTGCCCGACAGAGTTCGCGGTACGCCCGCCACCGCCACGATCTCGTCGGGGACGTGCCGGGGCGACAGATTGCGCCGTAGCTCGGCGGCAAGTCGCGCCCGCAACGACTCGTCGAGCCGCGCGCCCTCGGCCAGGACGACGAAGAGCAGCAACTCCTCCGGCCCGGTTGCGCTCTCCTCCAGATGGACGACCAGGCTGTCGGCGATCTCCGGCAGGCCCTCGACGACCGAGTAGAACTCGGCGGTGCCCATCCGGACTCCGCCACGTTTGAGGGTGGCATCCGACCGGCCGGTGATCACGCAACTGCCTCGCGGCGTGATCTCCACCCAGTCGCCGTGGCGCCAGACGCCGGGGAAGTCGTCGAAGTACGCGGCCCGGTAGCGCGAGCCGTCGGGGTCACCCCAAAAGCCCACCGGCATCGACGGCATCGGGCGTTCGATCACCAGCTCGCCGAGCTGACCCACCACCTTGTGACCGGACGGGTCGTACGCCGCGACGGCCGCGCCCAGGCACGGACAGGCCAACTCGCCGGCGTACACGGGCAACAGCGGCGAACCGCCGACGAACCCTGTGCACAGGTCGGTGCCGCCGGAGAACGACTGCAGCAACAAGGTGGGGTTGACGTTCTCGTACACCCAGGTGAAGCCCTCCGGCGGCAGCGGTGCCCCGGTCGACCCGAGCCCACGGATCCGGGACAGGTCGGCGAGCTCAGAGGGTCGCAGGTCTGCCTTGCGGCACGCCATCAGGAACGGCGCGCTGGTGCCGAAGAACGTCACGCCGGCCCCGTCGGCCAGCCGCCACAGCGAACCGAGGTCGGGGTAACCCGGGTCTCCGTCGACCAGGACCACCGCGGCACCGACCGCCAGTCCGGACACGAGCGCGTTCCACATCATCCAGCCGGTCGTCGAGAACCAGAAGAATCTGTCTCCCGGACCCAGGTCGAAATGCAGTGCCAGCACCTTGAGGTGCTCGAGGAGGATTCCACCGTGCCCGTGCACGATCGGCTTCGGCAGGCCGGTGGTGCCGGAGGAGTACAGCACGTACAGCGGATGGTCGAAGGGCACCGGCTCGAAGACGAGGTCGGCGACGTCCGTGGCCCCGTTGGCGGCGGCCGCTGCGCCCCGCGGTCCCGACCCGGCGAGCAGGTCGTCCCACGCCAGTGCGTCGGGAATTCCGGCCGCTCGCTCCGCCGAGAGGTACGCCAGCACCACGACGTGCTGCAACTTCGGCAGCGCCGCCCTGATCGCCGCCACCTCGCCGGTGCGGTCGACCTCCTTCGCGCCGTAGCGGTAGCCGTCGACGGCGACGAGAACGGTCGGTTCGATCTGGCTCCAGCGGTCGACCACGCTGCGAGTGCCGAACTCCGGTGCGCAGGAGGAGAACACCGCACCCAGGCTGGCGGTCGCGAGTAGCAGCACCAGCGCCTCAGGGATGTTCGGCAGGTACGCGGCCACCCGGTCGCCGCGCCCGACTCCCAGACCTTGCAGCCCCGCCCGGGTTCGGGCCACCGCGGCGCGCAGTTCGGCCGCCGTCAGGTCGACCGGCGCGCGGGTCTGGGACCGGCCGAGCACGACAGGTCCGGACTCGGGAAGGTTCCTGAGCATGTGCTCGGCGTAGTTGAGCCGGGCCCCGGTGAACCACCGCGCGCCGGGCATCGTGTCCGAGCCCAGGACCGCGTCGTAGGCCGGGCGTCCAGCGCCGTCGGCATCCCTGATCGCCCGGTCGCGCAGCTGGTCGCCGACGCCGAAGTAGTCCCAGATGCTGCCCCAGAAGCCGGACAGGTCGGAGACCGACCACTGCCACAGGGCGTGGTAGTCGTCGAACGAGAGACCGCGTTCGCGCTCGAGGTAGCGCAGGTAGTCGCCGATCCTGGAGTGCTCGCGGATGTCCGCCGGCGGCGTCCACACCACGGTGCCCGGCACGATCATGGCGCCAGCCTCGTGTCGTCGTGCAGTCGAGCGGCGGCCGGATTCCTGGAACCGCGCCGCGCCGTCTCGGGGTGATGGTGGAGCCACCCCTGCCAGGCATCGGCCACGGTCGAGCGGATGTCGTGCTGGGCCGACCAGCCGAACACGGCCTGGATCCGCTCGGCACAGGCGACCGACACCGCGGGGTCACCGGGCCGCCGGGCGACCACGACTGGTTGCAGGTCGGTGTAGCCGGACACCTCGAGCGCGGTGTCGATGACCTCCCGGGTCGACGTACCGTGCCCGGTGCCGACGTTGAGTACGTGGCGTACATCGGCGCCGGCGGCGAGCTGGCGGGCGGCCGCCACGTGCGCCGAGGCGATGTCGGCGACGTGGACGTAGTCGCGGATCGTCGTGCCGTCGGGCGTCGGGTAGTCGCCACCGTAGATCTGCGGCGGCTTGCCGGCCGTCAGCTGCTCGAACACCTTCGGGATGAGGTTGAGCGCCTCGGTGTCGGCAAGCTGCGGGCTGCCGGCACCGGCGGCGTTGAAGTAGCGCAGGCACGCGTAGCGCAGGCCGCTTGCCCGCGCGACGTCGGCGATCAGCCACTCACCGGCCAGTTTGCTCTCGCCGTACGGGCTCGCCGGCTGGCAGACCGCGTCCTCACTGAGGAGTCCGACGTCCTGGTGACCGTACGTGGCAGCGCTCGAGGAGAAGACCAGAGCGTCCACGCCGGCATCGGTCATGGCTCGCAGGAGGGACTCGATCCCCCCGACGTTCTCGCGGTAGTAGTAGAGCGGACGCTCCACGGACTCACCCGGCTGCTTCTTCGCCGCCACATGGACGACGCCCACGACGGCATGTTCACGCAGAAGCGCGGTCACCCGGTCGGTCGCGTGCACCGAGTCACGAACGAACGGAACGTCCGGCAGGCCGGCGAGGCGCGCGGCACTGCCGGTGGAGAGGTCGTCGAGAACGACGACAGGCTCGCCAGCTGCATGCAGGGCGTGGACGATGTGTGCACCGATGAAACCGGCGCCACCGGTGACGAGCCAGGTCATGGTGATTCAGCCTAGAGGAGTCAACGGTGGAGATGCGGAGCGTCTGGTCCAGGCTCCTTATCTCACGTTCGCACGCGAACCCCCCGTGGCCCCACCGATCTCACTGCCTACCGTCGCTGACCAGCCTCGTCGACTGTCTCGGCCGACTACCCGACTACCCACCGACTACCCGACCCTCGCGGCCGGGGTTGCGGCCGGCCGGAACCCGCGGCGACTGCCGATCCGGCGGACGCCACCCATCCGCGGGTGGCCCGGCGCGCGGTGGCGGCCACCGCGACCCTTCGGCTGCCGCTGTCCCCAGACTCGGGAGAGCGGCGACAACCAGGCGTTTGCCCAGACCGCTTCCGGGCATATCCATTCACGCCCGCAGTACAGGCACCGGCTTCCTTCCGCCAACCTCCGACTGCCCACCAGTCGGAACTTGCCCCAGTGCTGCTCGGGCCGGTGCAGCAACAGCAGATAGCGGGCCTGCGCGTCCAGCAGCGGTCTCGACCATTGCACCCAGCCGTAGCCGGGAACGAAGACCGGTTCTTGTGCGGCTTGGGACACCATCTCCAACGTCGTCACGGACGTCGCCATCAGCATCAACCTTCCTCCGTGGCCCCTGCCCGCCTTTCGTATCGAAGTTGGACCCGCCCGACTCGGGTCATGCCACTGCTAACGATCAGCACCGCGTAAACGTGACGGTACATTCGGTCATTAGATCTTGGAACTTGGCCACGCCGACTTCGAGGAGTCGGTCAACAGGACGTGGTCACGGACGGGCCTCCTGTTCCGGGGTACGTGTCGGTCTGTAGTTCGGGGGCTCGACTTCCCGTTGTCGAGGTGCGCCATACAGACATCCCCGCTACGGTCAGGGACCGGGCCGGACATCGCGTGGCGTTCGCGCTAACCCCCTAGCATGAGCCGTTTCGACCAGATCAAGAGGTGATGGCGCTGCCGACCGCGTTCCTCGTCGGACCCGTCGCATCCGCAGAGCCGGGAGAACCCCCCGTCGCCCGGCAGTTGCGCGCGCTCGGCTTCGACGTGATCGACGCCGCGGTCGACGACCTCGCCGCCGTAGTGGCCGCCGCCTCGGCCGGTCCGGTCGCTCTGGTCGACCGGCGCTACGTCGGGCACCTCCACGCGTTGCGCCGGGCCGTGTGCGACGAGCGGCACCAGGTGTACGCAGGTCCCGGCACGCTGGCCGTCGCTCCGCTGGCGCGCGCCGACCTCGTAGCCGCACTCACCGAGACTCCCGCAGTCCTGCACACCAGGCCGGCAGCCCAGCCGACCCCGACCGGTCCGCCGCCGACGACGGCACCGCGCAACCGGTCGGGTGGGCAGGTCGACGTGGCCGACGTCGCCGATGCCCTCGCCAACACCGTCGCGGTGGAGCGGCTCGACCCGGCCCCTCTGGTCGCCGGGATCGCCGACACCCCTTCCGAACGGACCGCTCTCGAGGCCAGGGTCGCCGCGGTCGAGGAGGAGACGATCCGGTTCGCCGGCGCGGCCAAGACGGCCGACACCGCGTTCACGACGTTCGTGGTCCGGCCCTACTCCGCGCACGTGGCTCGCTTCCTCGCCCGCCTCGGCGTGACCCCCAACCAGGTGACCGCTCTCTCACTGGTCGTCGGTCTGCTCGCCGCCGTCCTTGCCGCGACGGGCACTCGGACTGGCTATGTCGCGGCTGCGTTGGTCTTCCACGCCTCGTTCGTGCTCAACTGCGTCGACGGCGACCTGGCCCGATACTCCGTCCGGTTCAGCCGGCTGGGTGCCCGGCTCGACCTCACCGCCGACCGGGTGAAGGAGTACGCCCTCTTCGCCGGGCTCGCCCTCGGTGTCGCCCAGTCGGACGCGTCCATCTGGTGGCTCGCGGCGGCGGCCATGGCCGTGCAGACAGTCCGGCACCAGATGCACTTCGGATACGACGCCATGACGGCCGGCCCCGAGCCGGCGCCGGCACTGACCCGCCAGGTGCAGGCCCGACTGCACGGAGGCAGGTGGAAGGTGTGGCTGCGCCGGGCTGCGCTCCTGCCTCAGGGCGAGCGGTCCGCGCTGATCTGCGTCCTGATGGCGTTCACCACTCCGCGCATCGTGTTCGTCGGTCTGCTCGCCGCCGGGTTCCTGTCCGCGGCCTACGGCTTCCTCGGTCGCCTGATGCGCAGCCTCCGCCGGCTACACCGGCCGTGGTCGAAGTCGGCCGGACAGGCGCTCGGCACCATGGTCGACGTCGGACCCATCGGCTGGCTGGTGCACCACACCCTTCCCGGGCGCTCGCTCCCCGCGCCGCTCACGACCCTGATCGCCCTGGTGGCGCTCGCGTTCTCGCTCGCCGTGATACCCGTCGTCGGCGGCTCGTGGCTGATCGTGGGCGTCTTGTGGTACGCCCTGCTGGTCGGGTTCGCGAGCCAGCAACCACTCAACGGCTGGGCCGACTGGGTGCTGCCGCCCTCGTTCCGAGCGGCCGAGTACACCCTGGCCATCACGCTCGCGGCGCTCCTCGCTCCGGCCGCCCTTCCGGTGGCGTTCGGCTATGTCGCGGTCGCGGCGTTCCACCACTACGACACGATCTACCGGCTGCACGAGACGGGGACGGCGCCACCGCGGTGGCTCCTCATCGCGACGGGTGGCCACGACGGCCGGATGCTCGTCCTCGCTCTGCTGGCCTGGGCCGGTTCCACCGTCCTGCAGGTCGGCATGACCGTCCTGACCATCGGCCTGGCTGCCGTCTTCGTCGGTGAGAGCGTCCGAGCGACCGTCGCCAGCCGGTCCGCGCCACGCGCCGGTGGCGGGACTGGAGCGTCGTCCACTTCTACCGCGCGGGCAGGCGGAGACAGCCGGTGATCGGCCTCGTGCTCGCGGCCGGCACCGGCAGGCGACTCTGGCCGCACACCGCCGGTCTGCCGAAGGCGCTCGTACCCCTCGACGACGCGGGACTCACGCCACTCGACGTCATCCTGACCAACTTCGCCGCGGTCGGCGTCAAGGACGTCGCCGTGGTCGTTGGCTATGCCGCCGATGCCGTACGCGAGCGCCGGCAGGCGTTCGAGCGGCGGTACGGGGTGAGTCTCGACCTGATCGACAACGACCGCGCGACCATATGGAACAACTGCTACTCACTGTGGTGTGCCCGCGAGAGGTTCGTCGGTCACGACGTCCTGCTCTCCAACGGTGACACTGTGCACCCGGTGTCTGTCGAGGAGAGTCTCCTCAAGAGCGGCACTGAGGAGGGGAAGGACCCGCGGCTGCTCCTCGCCGTCGACACGGTAAAGCGGCTCGCCGACGAGGAGATGAAGGTGGCCTGGTCGGCGGCCGCAGGCGTCACCCGCATCACCAAGCTGATGGAGCCGGCCGAGGCGTACGCGGAATACATCGGGGTTGCCAGGATCGACGCGGGTGTGGGGGCAGCGCTGGCCGAGGCGCTGGAAGTGACGTGGCGGCGGGACCCGGGGCTCTACTACGAGGACGCGTTCGCCGAGCTCATCGACCGGGACGTCCGCGTCGATGTCCAGCCGATCGGCGACGTTCCGTGGATCGAGATCGACGACACCGCCGACCTGCTGCTGGCGACCCAGGTCGTCAAGGCGATCACGGACGCGGGCCGGGAGCGGCAGTGCCGCTCCTAGCCCGGATGGTGCCCACGCCGGTGGTGGTGGACGTGCGCCGCGGTGCCCTCGCCGGCCTGGCCGACCTCCTCGCCGACCAGCGCATCTCGACCGGTGGGCGGGTGGCGGTCGCTGTCGGGCCCCGGTCCGGCGTCGACGTCGCGGCGGCTGTCCGCCCGCTGCTGCGGCAGGCCGACTTCTACACGGTCGGCGGTGGGACCGTCGACGCAGCCCTCGAGTTGGCCGCGCAGGTCCGTGGCCGCTCCTACGACGCCATCGTCGGAATCGGCGGGGGCCGGGTCCTCGACGTGACGAAGTACGCCGCGGCCCGGCTCGGCTTGCCGATGGTGTCCGTGGCGACCAACCTCGCCCACGACGGGATCGGGTCGCCGGTCAGCATCCTGGACAACGACGCCGGGCGAGGGTCCTACGGCGTACCCGCACCACTGGCGGTGGTGGTCGACCTCGACGTCGTACGCACGGCGCCACAGCGATCGGTCCGGGCCGGGATCGGCGAGGTCGCCTCCAACCTCTCCGCGATCGCCGACTGGGAACTGGCCCGCGACCGGCACGCCGAGCCCGTCGACGGTCTGGCCGTGACTCTCGCCCGTACCGCCGCCGAGGCCGTCGTGCACCATCCGGGTACGACCGCGGACGACGACTTCCTCCGGGTGCTCGCGGAGGGCCTGGTCCTGTCCGGGCTCGCCATGGTCGTCGCGGGCTCGACGCGCCCGTGCAGCGGCGCGTGCCACGAGATCTCCCACGCCTTGGATCTCCTGTATCCGAGCCGGGCCCGCTCCCACGGCGAGCAGGTAGGGCTCGGTGCGTCCTTCGCGTCCACGCTGTGGGAAGATCCCGAGGGCCGTGCGAGGGGTCACCTGATCGCGGGCTGCCTCGCTCGACACGGCCTGCCGGTGACCCCGGCGGGGTTGGGCTTCACCGACGAGGAGTTCGTGGCCGCGGTCGTGAAAGCACCCGAGACGCGACCTGGCCGCTTCACCGTTCTCGAGCACCGCGACCTCGACAAGGACGCCGTGACAGCCGCGGTCCACGCGTACACGACGAGGTGTACCGGCCTGGCAGTCGCGGCCGGCCCGGCCGCAGACCGCACCCGCGACACGCGGCGAGGGGAGGGACGCGACACATGACCGCGCTGCCGTCGATCGACGAGCTCCGCGCCAAGGCACACCCGCCAGGTCTGCTCGACCGGCGAAGCGGTGAGCACTGGGCCGGACGGCTCTACATGCGGCGGATCTCCCTGTTCGCGACCAGGCTGTTCCTCGCACTCCGGGTGACGCCTAACCAGCTGACCGGACTGATGACGGTCACAGGTATCGGCGCCGGGTTCGCGTTGCTCTGGCCCGGCCTTCCGGGCGCCGTGCTGGCCGCGGTGCTGGTCCAGCTCTATCTCCTGCTCGACTGCAGCGACGGTGAGCTGGCCCGCTGGACGGGACAAACCAGTACGACGGGGATCTATCTCGACCGGGTGGGCCATTACTTCTGCGAGGCGGCGCTGCTGGTCGGGCTGGGTTTCCGGGCGTCCGGTGGCGAGCCCACGGGCTACGCCGTGCTCGGGCTGGCAGCGGCCCTGGGAGCTGTGCTGATCAAGGCCGAGACCGATCTGGTGGACGTCGCACGGACCAGACGTGGGCAGCCCGCGGTGACCGAGGACGAGGTCGAGCTGCGCTCACCAGGCTTGGCCAGGGCCCGCGAGGCCGCCCTGGTCCTGCGCTTCTACCGGATCATCCTCGCGATCGAACTCTCCCTCGTGATCGTGGTCGCCGCCGTGGTCGACGTCATCGTCGGCGACCTCGCCGCGACTCGCGTGCTCACCGTGGTCGTCGCCGTTGTGGCCGCTGTTCAGGTCGTCCTGCACCTGGTCAGCGTCCTCGCTTCGAGGCGGCTGCGGTGACTGACGCGGGGGTGAGCGGGGCGCCAGTAGGTGGTGCGCCGGTAAGCGGGGCGCCAGAGAATCGTGCGCCAGAGAGTGGTGCGCCGGACGCGCACCGGGCGGCCGCGTCGGCACGCGTGGCCTGCATCTTCCTCACCATGGGCGACCGGCCGGACGAACTCGTCCGCGCCATCGCCAGCGTCCAGGACCAGTGCGGTGAGCCGGTCGAGGTGGTGGTGGTCGCGAACGGCGTTCCCGCGCCGAAGGTCCCCGACGGCGTACGCGTTGTCGAGCTGCCCACGAACGTCGGGATCCCGGCCGGACGCAACGCCGGCCTGGAGGCGGTCGAGGCCGACATCATCATGTTCGTCGACGACGATGGCTGGCTCGCCTCGGCCGGCACCGCCGAGCGGTTGCGCGGGCTCTTCGCCGCAGAGCCCGAGCTCGGCATCGTGTCGTTCCGCATCACCGACCCGGACACCGGAAGCATCCAACGCCGGCACGTACCCCGGGTCAGGGTCGGCGATCCGAAGGAGTCGTCAGAGGTCACCACGTTCCTCGGCGGCGCGGCGGCGATCAGGCGCCTGGTGTTCGACGACGTGGGCGTCTTTCCGGCGATCTTCTTCTACGCACACGAGGAGACCGATTTCGCGTGGCGTGCTCTCGACGCGGGCTGGCGGATCCGGTACGACGCCGGCTGTGTGCTCTGCCACCCCGTCACCCTGCCGACCCGCCACCCGACCTACTTTCGGCTCAACGCCCGCAACCGGGTGTGGCTGGCGAAGCGCAACCTGCCGCTGCCCGTGGCCGGCGTCTACCTGCTGACCTGGATTCTGCTGACCGTTGCCCGCACACGTACCCTCACGGGGTTGAGGGCCTGGTGGAACGGGCTGCTCGAAGGTGTCCGCACGCCGTCCGGCCGGCGAAAGCCGATCGCCTGGCGCACCGTGTGGCGTATGACCCGGCTAGGAAGGCCCCCGCTGGTATGAGTTCGGCTGTCCCGCCGCTGGCCCCGGCGTCCGTGTGGCGTCCCCCGGCCCGGTCGGCTCCATGTCGTACCCTCGTCGCCGTGTGTCCGCAGGCCGAGCTACCCGAGGACGGTCCCGAGGTGGTCCGATGACGACGTCGACGATCTCCCGAAGCACGATGCCACCGGCCGAGCTTGCGGAGCGTCACGGTCTGGTTCCTTCGTCGGCGCGGCCGCCGTTTGGGGTTTATGTCGGGCAGTTGTGGCAGCGGCGGCATTTCATTTCGCGGTTTGCCACGTCTCGGACGGCGACGTTGTACTCGCGGGCGCGGTTGGGTCAGTTGTGGCAGGTGTTGACGCCGTTGATGAACGCCGGTGTCTACTACCTGTTCTTCGGCCTGTTGTTCGGCACGCGTGGAGACGTCGAGAACTTCGTCGCGTTCCTGGTCACGGGAGTCTTCGTCTTTCACTTCAGTCAACGCTCAGCCAGTGCTGGTGCGCGGGCGATCTCGGGGAATCTGTCGTTGATCCGGGCGTTGCACTTCCCCCGGGCCAGCCTGCCGTTCGCGTTCACCATCGTCGAACTCCAGCAGCTGATGGTGTCGATGGTGGTGCTGTCGATCATCGTGTTGGCCACCGGTGAACCACTCACCTGGTACTGGCTGCTGATCATCCCCGCCCTGATCCTGCAAACCATCTTCAACATCGGCCTGTCCCTGATCCTGGCCCGCATCGGCGCCAAGATCCCCGACATCAGCCAACTCCTACCCTTCATCACCCGCACCTGGCTCTACCTGTCCGGCATCTTGTACTCCATCCCCAACCGCGTCGGCCCCGGACTCCTCCGCGACCTGATGATGGCCAACCCCGCCGCCGTCTACATCGAACTCGCCCGCGACGCCCTGATGGACTCCCACCAAGCCACCACCCTGACCTGGTACCTCGCCCTGGCCTGGGCCCTGGTCATCTTCATCGGCGGCTTCTGGTACTTCTGGGCAGCAGAGGAGAGATACGGCCGTGGCTAACCCCAACACCACCACCGACACCGCAGCCCAACCAGCAGAGCCCGACAAAACCACCGACGCCGCACCGACAGTGATCGTGGACAACCTGCACATCGTCTACCGCGTCTACGGCGCCAGCGCCGGCAAAGGCAACGCCCCCGCCGCCTTCAAACGCATCCTCAAACGCCAACGCAGCCCCGCCATCCGCGAGGTCCACGCCATCAAAGGCGTCACCTTCACCGCCCACCGCGGCGAATCCATCGGCCTCATCGGCCGCAACGGCTCCGGCAAATCCACCCTCGTCCGCGCCATCGCCGGCCTCCTACCCCCCACCAAAGGCGCCGTCTACACCGACGGCCAACCCACCCTCCTCGGCGTCAACGCCGCCCTCATGAACGACCTCACCGGCGAAGCCAACATCACCCTTGGCTGCCTGGCCATGGGCCTGACCCCCACCCAAGCCCGCGAACGCTACACCAACATCGTCGAATTCGCCGGCCTCGGCGAATTCATCGACCTCCCCATGCGCACCTACTCCTCCGGCATGAGCCAACGCCTCCGCTTCGCCATCGCCGCCGTCAAATCCCACGACGTCCTCCTCATCGACGAAGCCCTCGCCACCGGCGACGCCGACTTCCGCCGCCGCAGCGAACAACGCATCCGCGAACTCAGAGACGAAGCCGGCACCGTCTTCCTCGTCTCCCACAGCCTCGACGCCATCACCCAAACCTGCACCCGCGCCATCTGGCTCGACAAAGGCACCATCAAAATGGACGACACCGTCGAAACCGTCGTCAACGCCTACAACACCTACAACTCCGCCAGCAAATGAGACCAGCCATGTCGCACTCGGACACGCAGCACATCCACGTGCTGGACCGCGCCGCGTATCACGCCCGGTCGGGGTGGTCAGGGGTGCCGGCAAGCGGGGTAGGCGTAGGTGCGTGTCGTACGTTCGTCGGCATGACCCCTACGGGCTCCAGGTGTGGCCGGTGAGCACAGCGATCTCCAGCACGACGTCCTCGGCCGACCTCGCCGCACAGTACGGTCTGGTTCCTTCGTCGGCGCGGCCGCCGTTTGGGGTTTATGTCGGGCAGTTGTGGCAGCGGCGGCATTTCATTTCGCGGTTTGCCACGTCTCGGACGGCGACGTTGTACTCGCGGGCGCGGTTGGGTCAGTTGTGGCAGGTGTTGACGCCGTTGATGAACGCCGGTGTCTACTACCTGTTCTTCGGCCTGTTGTTCAACGCGGGCCGCGGCGTGGACAACTTCGTCGCGTTCTTGGTGACCGGGGTGTTCGTCTTCCACTTCACCCAGCGGTCGGTGTCGGCGGGTGCGCGGGCGATCTCGGGGAATCTGTCGTTGATCCGGGCGTTGCACTTCCCCCGGGCCAGCCTGCCGTTCGCGTTCACCATCGTCGAACTCCAGCAGCTGATGGTGTCGATGGTGGTGCTGTCGATCATCGTGTTGGCCACCGGTGAACCACTCACCTGGTACTGGCTGCTGATCATCCCCGCCCTGATCCTGCAAACCATCTTCAACATCGGCCTGTCCCTGATCCTGGCCCGCATCGGCGCCAAGATCCCCGACATCAGCCAACTCCTACCCTTCATCACCCGCACCTGGCTCTACCTGTCCGGCATCTTGTACTCCATCCCCGACCGCGTCGGCCCCGGACTCCTCCGCGACCTGATGATGGCCAACCCCGCCGCCGTCTACATCGAACTCGCCCGCGACGCCCTGATGGACTCCCACCAAGCCACCACCCTGACCTGGTACCTCGCCCTGGCCTGGGCCCTGGTCATCTTCATCGGCGGCTTCTGGTACTTCTGGGCAGCAGAGGAGAGATACGGCCGTGGCTAACCCCAACACCACCACCGACACCGCAGCCCAACCAGCAGAGCCCGACAAAACCACCGACGCCGCACCGACAGTGATCGTGGACAACCTGCACATCGTCTACCGCGTCTACGGCGCCAGCGCCGGCAAAGGCAACGCCCCCGCCGCCTTCAAACGCATCCTCAAACGCCAACGCAGCCCCGCCATCCGCGAGGTCCACGCCATCAAAGGCGTCACCTTCACCGCCCACCGCGGCGAATCCATCGGCCTCATCGGCCGCAACGGCTCCGGCAAATCCACCCTCGTCCGCGCCATCGCCGGCCTCCTACCCCCCACCAAAGGCGCCGTCTACACCGACGGCCAACCCACCCTCCTCGGCGTCAACGCCGCCCTCATGAACGACCTCACCGGCGAAGCCAACATCACCCTTGGCTGCCTGGCCATGGGCCTGACCCCCACCCAAGCCCGCGAACGCTACACCGACATCGTCGAATTCGCCGGCCTCGGCGAATTCATCGACCTCCCCATGCGCACCTACTCCTCCGGCATGAGCCAACGCCTCCGCTTCGCCATCGCCGCCGTCAAATCCCACGACGTCCTCCTCATCGACGAAGCCCTCGCCACCGGCGACGCCGACTTCCGCCGCCGCAGCGAACAACGCATCCGCGAACTCAGAGACGAAGCCGGCACCGTCTTCCTCGTCTCCCACAGCCTCGACGCCATCACCCAAACCTGCACCCGCGCCATCTGGCTCGACAAAGGCACCATCAAAATGGACGACACCGTCGAAACCGTCGTCAACGCCTACAACACCTACAACCAGCAGGCGTCCCGAAAGTAGGCGGACCGTCGGCGACGTTCTGGGGTGGCGACCTGGGTCAGGTCTTGCGGGCCAACGACGCCGGGCTGAGTACGAAGCCGAGTCCCCACGCCATGTGCATGGTCACCACGGCCACGGGCAGCCACAGCCACGCGCGCCAGGACAGACCCCGGCCGGCCACGACCGAGCCGCCCACCACGCCGAGCAGGTAGACCGCCGGCACCACGAAGCCCAGCAGGAGCCACGCAGTCCCCGCCACCAGCCCCACCAGGCCGAGTAGGAGACCCGCAACCGTGCCCAGGACGGCACCGGGCGCGGCCAGGTAGCGGTGGTTGAACGTCCCCGGGTGCAGGCGTCCGATCACCCGTCGCCACCGGCCGGTCCGGTAGAACTGCCGGGCAAGCTCGACAAGATTGGGCCGCGGGCGGTAAGTCACCGTCAGGTCCGGACTGAACCACACGGTGCCGCCGGCACTGCGGATGCGGTAGTTGAGTTCCCAGTCCTGTGCGCGTACGAACAACTCGTCGAAGCCACCCAGCTTCTCGAGCGTCGCGCGACGGAAGACGCCGAGGTAGACGGAGTTGACCGGCCCGGCGGCACCGCCGACGTGGAAACGGCCGCCACCGAGTCCGAGCGAACTCACGTAGCCACGCGCGACGGCCTCCTCGAACGGCGTCTCGCCCTCGGCCGCCATGATGCCGCCGACGTTGTTGGCCCCGGTGTCCTCCAAGACCTCGACGGCCCGCCGGATGTACCCGGGCGAAAGGATGCCGTGCCCGTCGACGCGAACGATGATGTCGTACGCGGCCTCGGCGATCGCCAGGTTGAGGCCGCTCGGCGTGATGCCGGCGGGGTTGTCGATCACGCGGACGCGCCCGTCGCCGGCGACGATGTCCCGTGCGATCGCTTCGGTCTGGTCGTGGGACGGCGCGACGGCAACCACGAGCTCGAGCTGACCTGGGTAGTCCTGGGCGAGCACCTGGGTCACGGCTGCGCGCAGGTGGCGTTCCTCGTTCCAGACCGGCATGACGACGGACACCGGCGGCCAGCGGGTGGCGGACTGTTCGCGTTCAGGCGTCACGACCGCGGCTCTCCTCGAGGGGTGGCTGACGTCCGGGCCGGCTGCAGCGGACCAGGGAAAGGGCCGAGCGTACTGCCTGGCTCGCACCGGCAGGCGGGCAGGAACAACCTACCGAGCGGGTGCCGTCCGAACCCGTGGGGGCACGAACATCGCCGCCGGCCGCATCAGCCAACGGCACACACCTGGGTGAGGTCCTTGACCGCGTCCGCGCCCGGGTCGTCCGAGGAGGGGGTGCTCGAGGTGTTCGCGGTCGGACCCGCGCCTGGTACGCCAGCGGTCGGCTGAGGTACTGGCCCCGTCGGTTGCGGCACGCCACCGGTCGGCTGAGCGGCTTCGCCCGTCGCCGTCGCGGCGGGCTGGCCACCCACCGGCGCCGGCTTCGACGCTCCCGTGCCCGTCGGCTTCGACGTTCCTGCCCGTACCGGTTTCGACGATCCCGTCGGTGCCGCCTTCGTCGCGTCGATGGCCTCGCGTACCTTCTCCCTGATCAGCGAGAAGTCGGGCTTGGCCGTCTTGATGAGCGGCGGTACGAACTGCACCGACGTGATGGTCGAACGCTTCGCCCGCGCAGCCAGGTCGACGAAGGTGTCGAGTTCGCTCGCCGGGATGTCGGTCGACACGACCTGCTGGCCGGCCTGGGCGATTCCGCGGAACTTCAACAACACCTTGGCCGGGTCGAGTTGGTGCAGCATCGCCGCCATCACGCAGCGCTGCCGGGCCATCCGGTCGTAGTCGCTGGACTCGGTACGCGACCGGGCGTACACGAGGGCATCCGCACCGTCGAACGTCTGCAGGCCCACCCCGATCGGACCATGCGCGCCGGCGAACGGGACCTCCTGCTTGACGTCGATCGTGATTCCCCCGACGGCGTCGACCAGCTGCTCGAATCCCCGCATGTCGACGAGGGCGTAGTAGGTGACGTCGAGGCCGGTGATACCGCGGATCGCGTCCTTGGTGGCCTGGATCCCAGGATCGGCGACGCCGGGGAAGAGGTCCTTGTGGTCGGTCGCCCAGGTGTAGACGGCATTGAGCAGGCACTCGTCGCCACAGTTGAAGCCGTCCGGGAACTGCCGCCGCATCACCGTCCCGGCCGGAAAGCGCACGCCCTGCAGGTTGCGCGGAAAGCTGAGCATCGCGGTCCGGCCGGTCTTCTCGTCGATCGAGGCCAACGTGATGCTGTCGGGACGCAGGCCGACGCGCCCCTCGCCGGCGTCGGCACCGAGCAGCAGGACGTTGTAACGACCGGCGTACGGATCACGTACCTCGGTGCCGGCGAACACTGACGAGATCGAGTCCCGCGCCACCGCGACGTAGTGCGACGACGTGACGACGACTGTCACCGCGACCACCGACAGCGTGACTGTGATCACGGTCGAGGTGAGCCGTTGGCGGCGGCGCAGGGCGAGCGGTGTGCCCAGGCGCCAGGCGTCGACGAACAGCGCCAGCCACCCGACGGCGAGCACGAGCAGACAGACCTGCGCGAACCGCAGGAGCGCGCCGTTCGAAATCAGAGCAACAAGACTCGACGACGACACCAGGCCGAGCAGGGCGAGGAGCACCGCGATGCCCAACACGCCGAGAACGACCCGCAGGCAGAACCGACCCACGCGTTGGTTGCCGGCGACGTATTGGGCCGATCCGGGGGCTATGAGAGTGAGCAGGAGGAGCGTCACCGCCCGCCGGAAGTGTCGGCGTTCCACATGCGTCGATACGGTTTCGTCCCGCTCCCCCGTCATGTGCGCCATATCAACACACGAGACATCCGGGCCCCACACGCCACGCCGCCGCCGGCCGCCGCATGACCGACCGTGCCAGTTCGAGGTTGACCGGGTACGGTGCCTCCATGCCGAATGACGGCTACCCACGCGAATCGGGCAATTCCGGCGAATCCGGCGAGCGCCCGCCGTACGACTGGCTCTATGACGAGTCGGGGCGGCCGCGGCCGATGGCACGGCGGTCCCGGTCCAGGCCCGCTCCCCCACCCTCCGGACCTGGTGACCCGACGCAGCCCGTCCGGATGCCCCGGGCGCAGCCGCCGCGGGCCCATCCGCAGGACCACGGTGGACCCGGCGGCTACCCGTCGGGTCAGCCCGCGCAGGGTTATCCGCCCGCTGGTGGACATGGCAGGGGTGGACATCCCGGGGAGGCCTACCCTCCGGGCGGCTACTCCCAGGACGGCTATGCCCAGCGCGGTTACGGCCAGGACGGCTACGCCCAGGGTGGATACCCGCCGGGCACCTACGCCCGGGAGGGACAGCCACCCGGTGGCTACCGCCCAGGTGATCCGGGTTACTCCGACTTCGACGGCCCGCCTGGGCGCTCGCCACTGCGGCCCCCGTCCGAGCCGGGTGGACGCGGCACCCGTCTGCCGCGTCGCCGCCGGAAGATCCGCTGGCTCCGGATCGTCCTGCTCCTCCTGCTGGCCTACCTCGTCATCCTGGTCGGCGTCCCGGTCCTTGCCTGGACGCGCGTCGACAAGGTGGCGTTCGCACCGTCCGGGGAACGCCCGACCGGCGGCGCCGGGACCAACTACCTCGTCGTCGGCTCCGACAGCCGCGAGGGCCTCAGCCGCGACGAACGCAACCGCCTCGGCACCGGGACCGCGGGCGGGCGGCGGACCGACACGATCATGCTTCTGCACGTCCCCAGCCTCGGCGGACCACCGACCCTCGTGTCCCTCCCCCGCGACTCCTACGTGCCGATTCCCGGCAACAGCCAGAACAAGATCAACGCTGCCTACGCGTTCGGTGGGCCGCGACTGCTGGCCGCGACCGTCGAGAACGTCACCGGGCTTCGGGTCGACGGATACATCGAGATCGGGTTCGGCGGGTTCGTCGGAGTGGTCGAAAGCCTGGGCGGCGTCGAAATGTGCCTGCCCAAGGCGGTCAAGGACGAGAAGGCCCACATCGACCTGCCCGCCGGGTGCCAGGAACTCGACGGCCCCGACGCGCTCGGCTACGTCCGCGCCCGGTACTTCGACCCGCTGGGCGATCTCGGCCGGGTCGAGCGGCAGCGGCAGTTCATGTCCGCGGTGATGAAGGAGACGCTCACGCCGGGGACCGTCCTCAACCCCGTCACCTATACGCGAGTCGGCCTGGCCTACGGCGACGCGCTCACCGTCGGCGACACCACCGGCATCTTCGATACGGCCCGTTTCGCGCTCGCGATGCGGGCGGTGTCGTCCGGCAACGGCGTCACCCTCACCGTTCCGATCGCCGATCCGGGCTTCAGTACGCCGGTGGGTAGTGCTGTGAAGTGGGACCGGGAGAAGGCTCTCGCCCTGTTCAACGCCCTGCGCGACGGCGAGCCGATACCACCGAGCCTGCTGCCCAAGCCGACGAAGTCGCCCAGCGGCAACTGAGGCGACACGTCGCCACGCGACTCCGCTAGCCTGCGGCGCATGGTTCAGGCTGAGCTGGTGATACCCGACAGCGTTCTTGTGCACGAACACGTCCTGGTCGACTTCGGAGGGGTCGTCAGTCCCGGCAGCTACGACGCGGACGAGGTCTTCGCCCTGGCCCTGCCCAAGCTCCAGGAGGCCTACGCGTTCGGCTGCCGGCGGCTGCTGGAATGCACTCCCAACCACCTCGGACGCGATCCGGCCCTGCTCACCAGGCTCGCCGACGCGTCCGGCATCGACATCCTCACCAACACCGGCGTGTACGGCGCGGCAGACCGGGTGGGCGTTCCGTCGTACGCACGTGAGCTGACGGCCGACCAGCTCGCCGCACGGTTCATCGGCGAGCACGCACAAGGGATCGACGGCGTGCGGCCGCGGTTCATCAAGACAGCGGTGCAAAACGCCAAGCTCGACGATCTCGACCGCAAGCTGGTCCGGGCAGCGGCCATCGCGGCCGTCGAGACCGGGCTCACGGTCGCGTCGCACACCACCGCCGGCTCGGCCGCGGTGGGGCAACTGGAGATCTTCGCCGAGGTCGGCACCCCGGCCGATCGGTTCGTCTGGGTGCACGCGCAGGCCGAGCCCGACCCCAACCTCCACCTGCAGGTCGCACGGGCCGGGGGCTGGGTGGAGTTCGACGGACTTCGGCCGGGCGATGTCGAGTGGCAGGTCCGGTGCGTGGAGCAGCTGGCCGCAGCCGAGCTGCTCGGCCGGACCCTCGTCGCGAACGACAGCGGTTGGTACCACGTCGGTGAGCCCGGCGGTGGCGACTTCCTCGGCTATACCTTCGTCTACACCGAGCTGCTGCCCGCCCTGCCCGCCGAGTGGCACCGCGTCCTCATGGTCGACAACCCGGCCGCCGCCTTCGGCACCCAGGGCCCGGCGTGACGCTTTCTCCCCACATCGCCAGACTCCGTGCGGCTGTGGGCCATGACCTGCTGCTGCTTCCGTCGGCGTCCGTCCTGCCCGTCGACGGCAGCGGTCGGCTGCTGCTCGTGCGCCATGCCGACGGTGGACTGTGGGGGCTGGTCGGCGGTCTGGTCGAGATCGGTGAGGCTCCGGCACAGGCCGCGGTACGCGAGGCCCGCGAGGAGATCGGTGTCGAGGTTCGCCTGCGCCGGCTCCTCGACGTCCTCGGCGGCCCTGACTACCACGTCACCTATGGCAACGGCGACCAGGTGGCCTACGTGACCTCCGTCTACGAGGCGGACATCGCCTCGGGCACACCGGTGCCCGACGGCGCGGAGGTCGTCGAGGCCGAGTGGTTCGCACCAGGGGAGCTGGCAGCGCTCGACCTCAACCGACATGCCCGCGCGACATTGGCAGAAACCGGATACCTCCAGCGCTGACCCGGCGAAGGACCGGGTCGGCGGCGGCGAGCGGGCGACGCTATGTCTGCAGGGCCCGCACCGCGTCGCGGATCTCGGTGAGCAGCTCGTTCTGCTTGTCCAGCCGGTCGATGATCCGCTGGCTGTTGACGCCGGCGACGGCTGCGTACCCGAGAGCGCCGTCTACGCTGATGTCGCTCAGGCCGAGCTCTCGGCCGGCCCATTCGCCCCTGAGCTGCACCCTGTCGCTGAGCTGCATGTCGCCGTCCTCGGGTTGTCTGCCGGGTGGTCGGTACGGACCACTCGTCTGGAAGCTCACGTGCACGTGGTTGGTGTGCGGGTCGTCGCCGTCGTAGGCGCGCCACGACCAGGCCGGACTGGACCTCGCGGAGGCGATGCGCCGGTTCCAGATGACGTAGGTGACGTTCAGCCGCCAGTGCTGGTCGACCACGTACGACGCGATCTGGTTGCCGACCCAGCTGCGGATCGGTCCCGGGTCGTCCACGCCGCCGCCGAGCTCGTACGTCATGAAGTCGAGCGCCAGTCCGGCGGCATGGTCACCGGTGCCCTGGCCGGGTGCGCCCCAGATGAAGTACAACGTCCACCGGCTCGCCACCTCCGTCGCGACCGGACGCACGTGCGACTTCACCGGACCGATGCTGGTGACGACCGTGTCCATCGATGGCACAGCGACACATCACATCGTTCCGTGGCGAGATCGTCAATGGTCCAGGACGCGCCGCACCTGACGGGTCGCCGCCTGCGAACGCTGGAGCCGCCCGTCGACCTACTTCAGCAGCTGGCGGGCGAGCACCACGCGCTGGATCTGGTTGGTGCCCTCGTAGATCTGGGTGATCTTCGCGTCGCGCATCATGCGTTCGACGGGGTAGTCCTGTACGTATCCGTAGCCACCGAGCAGCTGAACGGCATCGGTGGTGATCTCCATCGCGATATCGGAGGCGAAGCACTTGGCCGCGGCGCCGAAGAACGTCAGATCGGCGTCGCCGCGCTCACTCCGTGCGGCGGCGGCGTAGGTGAGCTGTCGAGCGGCTTCGAGCTTCATCGCCATGTCGGCGAGCATGAACTGCACGCCCTGGAAGTCGGCGACGCGCTGCCCGAACTGCCTGCGTTCCTTCACGTACGACGTCGCGAACTCGAGCGCGGCGGCGGCGATCCCGACCGCTTGGGCCGCGATTGTCACCCGGGTGTGGTCGAGCGTGCGGAGGGCCAGCTTGAAGCCCTCGCCCTCGGCGCCGATCAGCCGGTCGGCAGGCAGGCGTACTCCGTCGAGGTAGACCTCGCAGGTCGGCGACCCCTTGATGCCGAGCTTCTTCTCCGGCGCACCGAAGCTCACGCCGGCATCCGACTTCTCGACGACGAACGCGGAGATGCCGCGCGCACCGTGCTCGGGATCGGTGGCGGCGAACACCGTGTAGTAGTCGGACACCCCGGCGTTGGTGATCCAGCGTTTGACACCGTTGAGGATCCATCCGTCGCCACCGTCGGCACGCACGGCCCGGGTCTTCATCGCGGCGGCGTCGCTGCCGGCGTCCGGCTCGGACAGGCAGTAGGAGAACATCGCCTCGCCGCGCGCGACCGGCGGCAGGTAGCGCTGCCTGATCTCCTCGGACCCGGCGAGGAGCAGCGGCAGTGTGCCGAGCTTGTTGACCGCGGGGATGAGCGAACTGGCCGCGCAGGCCGCCGCCACCTCCTCGATGATGATCGCGGTGGCCAGTGCGTCGGCCCCGGCACCGTCGTACTCGACGGGGATGTGTGGCGCATGGAAGTCGGCCGCGCACAGAGCGTCGTAGGCGGCCTTGGGGAAGGTCGCCTGTTGATCGACCTCCGCGGCATGGGGTGCCACCTTGTCCCGGCAGACCGCCCGGCACGCCGCCCGGACCGCCTCGTGCTCCTCGGTCGGTGCGTACAGCGGGACATCGTTCACGAGATGCCTCCTCGGTGCCTGCTGGGTCGATCATGACCAGTCCCAGGACTCGCCTCAGGCGGGTGCGGTAACCTGCCGGTCGCGGGCGCTCGCCGCCCGTAGGCATTGTCGCACCGAAGGAACGACGTAGAGTCCACCCGCCAGCCCGACCGGGCCCCAGCTGGAGGATCGAGCCCGTGACCTACCGCATCACCGTCATCGGAACCGGATACCTCGGTGCGACCCACGCCGCCTGCATGGCCGAGCTGGGTTACGAGGTGCTGGGCGTGGACAACGACCCGGCCAAGGTCACCGCGCTCACCGAGGGACGGGTGCCGTTCTTCGAGCCCGAGCTCGAGCCACTCCTGCGCAAGCACGTCGAGTCCGGCCGGCTCCGCTTCACCACGTCGTACGACGAAGCCGCGGAGTTCGGCGACGTCCACCTGATCTGTGTCGGCACCCCCCAGCGCGACGGTGAGTACGCCGCGGACATGTCGTACATCGACTCCGCAATCGAGGACCTCGTGCCCCGGCTGCGGCGTCCGGCCCTGATCGTCGGCGAGTCGACCGTCCCGGTGGGCACGGCGGCGCGGCTCGCCGACAAGATCGCCAAGCTGGCATCCGACCCCAGCCAGGTCGAGCTGGCCTGGAGCCCGGAGTTCACCCGGGAGGGCTTCGCGGTCGAGGAGTTCATGCGGCCGGACCGGCTCGTGTTCGGCGTCCGGAGCGAATACGCCGAAAAGGTCCTGCGCGAGGTCTTCGCCCCGGTCATCGCGGCCGGCACACCAGTCGTCATCTGCGATTTCGCGACAGCGGAGCTGGTGAAAGCCTCGGCAAACTCCTTCCTCGCCACCAAGATCTCCTACATCAACGCGATGGCCGAGCTCTGCGACGCCTCCGGAGCCGACGTCACGCTCCTCGCCGACGCACTCGGCCACGACGACCGGATCGGGCGCCGGTTCCTCGACGCCGGCCTGGGCTACGGCGGCGGCTGCCTGCCGAAGGACCTGCGGGCGTTCATGGCCCGCGCCGGTGAGCTCGGTGCGGAGGAGGCGCTGACATTCCTGCGCGAGGTCGACGCGATCAACCTGCGCCGCCGGCAGAAGGTCGTCGACGTTGCCGCCGACATGCTCGGCAACCAGTGGATCGGCAAGCGCGTTGCGGTCCTCGGTGCCGCGTTCAAGGCCAACACCGATGACATCCGCGACTCCCCCGCCCTCAACGTCGCCGGGCGCATCCACCTGCACGGGGCGATGGTGAGCGTCTACGACCCGAAGGCGAACGACAACGCACGCCGCTCGTTCCCCACCCTGCGCTACGCAGAGTCGGTGATGGACGCCTGCCGGGGCGCACACCTGGTCCTGCACCTGACGGCGTGGCAGGAGTTCCGCGAGCTCGACCCGATGGTGCTCGGCGACGTGGTCGCCGACCGGCAGGTTCTCGACGGTCAGAACTGTCTCGACCGTGGCGCGTGGCGGGCCGCCGGGTGGACCTACCGGGGGCTCGGCCGCCGCTGAGGCACCAGCACCCGCTGTGCTTGCCGGCAGCGGGCATGATCGAGGGTATGACCGACCCGTGGGCTGATCCCCGTGTCATCGCGAACATCCTCGCCGGATGCCAGACCTGGGCCGTGGTGGGGCTTTCGAGCAACACCCGTCGGGCTGCGTACGGTGTCTCCCGGTTCCTGCAGAGCCACGGCAAGCGCATCGTTCCGGTGCATCCCCGGGCCGACACCGTGCACGGCGAGCCGGGCTATCCGACCCTTGCCGACATACCGTTCGCGGTCGATTGCGTCGACGTGTTCGTACGCTCCGAACTGGCCGGTCCGGTCGCCCAGGACGCGATAGGGATCGGCGCGAAGGCCGTGTGGTTCCAGTTGGGAGTGGTCGACTCCGCGGCCTTCGACGCGTCCTCCGCAGCGGGCGTCGACATGGTGATGGACCGCTGCCCGGTGATCGAGTGGCCGCGCCACGGCCCACAGGCTGACGGAGGTAGGAAGTGAACCTCGACACCTCGACCGCGTTCGGCGCGCATGTCGCCTCGCGTCTCGACCGTGACATCCTGAGCTGGCTGACCACCGTCGACGCCCGCGGCACACCGCAGCCGAGCCTCGTGTGGTTCCTCTGGAACGGCACGGAGCTCGTCATCTACAGCCGACCGCACACGCCGAAGGTCGCCAACATCGCCCGCGGCTCCCGGGTGGCGGTCAACCTCGAAAGCGATGGCGACGGAGGTGATGTCGTTGTCTTCACCGGGCTGGCTCGCGTCGATCCCGCCGGGCCGACGGACACCGAGCACGCCGCCTACGAACTCAAGTACCTCGACCTGATCAAACGCATGGGCATGGCCAGCTACGCCGACTTCACCGCGGCGTACTCGGCCACGATCCGCGTTACGCCGAAGAAGCTCCGGGGCTTCGCCTGACGTCGACGCTCAGAATCCGACCCGGCGGCCGCGGTCTGCGGCGAGTCTCTCGCCCTTGGCCCGAGCCTTGGCCCCGAGCTCGACCTGGAACCGCTCCATCCGCGTCCGCAGCGTGTCGTCGGCGGTGGCCAGGATCCGGACGGCGAGCAGGCCCGCGTTGCGTGCGTTGCCGACCGCGACGGTGGCCACCGGGACACCGGCCGGCATCTGCACGATGGACAGCAGTGAGTCCAGACCGTCGAGGTGCTGCAGCGGCACGGGGACCCCGATGACGGGCAGCGGTGTCACCGACGCGAGCATGCCCGGCAGGTGGGCCGCGCCGCCTGCACCGGCGATGAGCACCCGGAGCCCGGCAGCCGCCGCGTTCTCGCCGTAGTCCAGCATCGCCCGGGCCATCCGGTGCGCCGAGAGGACTCGGACGTCGCAAACGATGTCGAACTCCTCGCACGCTTCCACGGCGGCCTTCATCACCGGCCAGTCGGAGTCGGACCCCATGGCGACGCCGACGCGGGCGCCGTCGACTAGCTTGGCGGGCGGTTCACTCATCGATCTCTCCGGTGAGGTAGGCGGCGGCGTGCTCGGCCCGGGCGCGGACCACGGCGAGGTCGTCACCGAACGCGGTGACGTGGCCGATCTTGCGACCCGGCCGGACTTCCTTGCCGTACAGGTGGATGCGAATGCCCGGGTCCCGGGCCTGGCAGTGCAGGAGTCCCTTGTGCATGTCGGCGTACGGACCGCCGAACACGTTGACCATTACCGACCAACGCGAGCGCGGCCGCGGCGAACCGAGCGGCAGGTCCAACACGGCGCGCAGATGGTTTTCGAACTGGCTGGTGACGGCACCCTCGATGCTCCAGTGCCCGGTGTTGTGGGGGCGCATCGCGAGCTCGTTGACGAGGATGCGCCCGTCGACGGTCTCGAACAGCTCCACCGCCAGGACGCCGACGACCTCGAGCGCACCAGCGATCTCCAACGCGATCTGCTGGGCCTCGAGCGCTCGCGGTTCCGCGAGGTCGGGCGCGGGGGCGATGACCTCGTGGCACACGCCGTGGCGCTGGACAGACTCCACTACTGGGTACGCGATCGCCTGGCCGGACGGTGACCGGGCCACCAGAGCGGACAGCTCGCGGGCGAAGTCGACCCGCTCCTCGACGATCACCGGCACCCCGGCGCCCAGAACTGTGGCGACTTCGCCGGTGGTGCCGTCGACGAGCCAGACGCCCTTGCCGTCGTAGCCACCTCGGGTCGTCTTCAGGACGACCGGCCAGCCACCGAAGTCGTTGGCCGCGGCCGCGAGATCTCGCGCGTCGGTGATGCGGCGGTGCCGAGGGCACGGCACCCCGAGCGAGAGCAGCCGTTCCCGCATCGCGCCCTTGTCCTGGGCATAGACCAGGGCGGCGGCACCGGGACGGCACACGACACCGTCGTCTTCGAGGCGGCGCAGGTGCTTCGTGGGTACGTGCTCGTGGTCGAACGTCACGACGTCGCACCCGGCCGCGAACCCTTGCAGGGTGGGGAGATCTCGGTAGTCGCCGACGACGACATCGCCAACGACCTGGGCGGCCGACTCGTTCGGGCCCTCCGACAGCAACCTGAACTCGACGCCAAGGGCGATGCCTGCCTGGTGGGTCATGCGGGCAAGCTGCCCGCCGCCGATCATCCCGACCGTGGGAACCCCGACGAGCTTGGTCACGTTCGCGAGGCTAACTCACCAGCCTCCACCCACACTCCACCGCCACCGGCCACGGCTGGGGAACGCGGCGGTAGACCACTACACCTCCTGGGTTCCTGTATAGGATTACCCTCGCCGGCCATGAAGGGAGGTAAAGTGTCTGGCGAGCTTGCGGATCTTCCCGCAACCTTCACTTATGCGGATGCGCGACGACACGGCATCTCCGACCGGCGACTAGCCACGCTGGTTCGACGCGAAGACATCGAACGTATCGGTAGAGGCGTCTATCACCGCACGGATGCCGAACTCGCTGACATCGACCTTCTGGAAGTTGCGCACCGAGCCCCACGCGCGACGCTTTGTCTCGTCAGCGCGCTTGCCCGATTTGACCTGACCGACCAAATCCCCGCCCAAATCGATATCGCACTCCCTCGCGGCCAGTGGCGTCCCAAAATGACCGCACCTGTCTCATGGCACGCATTCAACCCACGCACCTTCGATCTCGGACGCGAGTCACTCGAAATCGACACTGAGTCCGCCATCGGAATCTATTCACCAGATAGGACAATCGTTGACTCCTTCCGGCTTCGACACCAGGAAGGCCGCGATGTTGCCTACGAAGCGCTCCGACGCTGGCTGCGGAGACGCGGCTCGCGACCAGCGACCCTCCTGAGCATGGCGCGCAACTTTCCCGGAACACTCGCTCCACTGGTCGGGGCCCTCGAGGTGCTCCAATAAGCAGGGTTCGACCAACGCGGGCCACGGCCTCGGGCCGTGCCTACCTCGATCTACAGAATCTCGCCCGCCGGCAAGGTCGTCAGAGCGTCGAGCTGTACCAGCTCTACGCCCCTGGAGGGATTCCTGTCCCGGCTCGCCAGCTCCCCCTACGCCGGTCAGCCTGTCCTCAAGGGCGGTGTGCTGCTGGCCGCCTACAACGCGCGTAGGCCAACCAAGGACATCGACCTGCGCGGCCAGAACCTGCCGAATGATGTGGCCGGCGTACGTGAGTTGGTACGCAGTATCGCCGCCACCAGATTCGACGACGGACTTACCATCGACCACTGTTCCGCGCGAGCGAGTCTCATTCGCGACGATGAGGACTACCACAGTGTGCGCGTCGCGTTCGTGGCGACGCTCGCGACCGCCCGGCTCACCTTCCACGTCGACACGCAGCGCTCGGCCGTGTCGCTCGACATCGCGGCGAGAAGCTCACGGCGCAGCGCCCAATGCTCAGCGATTTCGCCCCACGGTCCCAGTCTCAATGGAGCGGCTGGATTCGCAGGCAGCGGCTGGAGGGACGATTTCCGGTTCAGTTCGCAGAGGTGCTGGAGGCGGTCATCGCCTTCGCGGACCCGGCGTTGTGCGGCACGGTTGCCGGGTCGACATGGCGAGCGGGTGAGGGTCGCTGGCGGCGGGACGGCGCGGGGCGAGAGGCGTAAGGCGGACGGCTGGAACCGGCACATCTCCTTGCCGGGCATGTGATGCCACGCGAAGGTGATCGACACGACACATGTTTGACATGGGATCGCCCGACAGTTGGTCTTCGACTCCGCCGCTGGAGGCAGAGCCACGGGGCTTCGACCATTAGGAGATACATGGCACCCACCCCGCCGACCGACGCGGAGCTGAACACCATGATCACCGCTCGGCTCGCCGCCATCGGAGTCGACCTGAGCCAGCTTCCGCCCGGCACGACGCCCGATCCGGAGACCGGTTCGCCGGGCCGCGACTCCGTCCTCGCGTCGCTGCGCTCCTTCGTCCGCAGCACTGTCGACACCCTTGCCGCGTACGAGCTGCCGGCACCCGAGGGCACCGACCCCGACGACGTCCGCGCGCTGTCCCAACAGAACGCGCCGATGCTCTACCCCTCCATCAGCACAACCTGGCGGGCGTGATGGGCGCCGGTCCGGTCGACCGCACTGTCGACCGCCGGGCGTTTCTTGCCCGAGTCGCAGCAGTCACCGGTGCCTCGGCCGTGGGCGTGGTGGCGCTTCCCGTCGCAGCCAGTGCAGCCGCGGGCGCCACCGGCTTCCGACCGACCGCACTGCAACCGGGCTCGCTCGCACCGAGCCGGCCGGCGCGGCCGGATCCCGCACTCGACCATCCGGACGCGTACGTCAAGCCCCGCCCGGAGGCGGTTGCCGACCCGACCGAGCTGACCCTCGCCGAGGCTGCCTGGATGATCCGGGCCGGCACGCTCACCCCGCAACGGCTCGTCGAGGCCTACCTCGCCAGAATCGACACCTTCGATGGGACCTACCAGGCGTTCAACCTGGTGCTCGCCGCCGACGCCCTCGCCTCCGCACGGGACTCAGGTCGGGCCTCGCATCGCGGCGCGCTGCACGGGATCCCCCTTGCCATCAAGGACAACTACTTCACCGCCGGCGTGACCACCACGGCCAACTCGTTCCTCTTCGCCGACTTCGTGCCGCCTTACGACGCCACCACGGTCGCGCGGTTCAAGGCAAACGGCGCGGTGGTCCTGGGCAAGACCCAGATGGGACCGCTGGCCACCACCCGGGCCACGACTCCCGCGGGCGTGGTCACCACGGTCAACGCCTGGACGCCGGGCGATCCGTCCGTCGACCCCGGCGGCTCCTCGACCGGGACCGGTACTGCCGTCGCGGGCCGGATGGCCACGTCGGGAACGGGTACGCAGACCGGCGGCTCGATCACGGCCCCGTCCAACGCACAGAACCTCACCGGCCTCAAACCGACCATGGGCCGGGTCTCGCTCCACGGCATCATCCCGCTCAGCTACACCCGCGACCATCCTGGACCGCTCGCCCGCGATGCCAAGGACGCGGCCATCATGCTGACCGCGATGGCGGGTGAGGACCCGGCTGATCCGCGTACGCAAGGACTCCCCCGGGTTCCCAACCTGATCACGGCCGCCACGCCGGTCTACCGCAACGGCCGGCCCAGGCTGCGCTGGAAGTCCCGGGTCGGCGTGCTGCCCGGCTATGCCGACGGGACGTCGGACACGGCACGCGCCCAGCAGGCGTTCCTCGCCGCGCTGGCTGCGATCCCCGGCGCCACCCTGGTCGACGTCGCGCTCCCCGACGAATGGGAACTGCTCACCGGGACGGCGTTCAACAACGTCCGGCTCCCCGAGCGCAGCGAGCCGTTCCTGCCCTACCTGCGGGCGGACCTGCGCGGGTTCGGCGTCTCGGTCACCGGGTGGCTGCAGGGTGCACTGCTCGGCGGCAACGAGTTCCTCACCGGTCAGCGGGCCAAGCTCCTGCTCCTCGACCGCGTACTCCACCAGATCTTCGACAGCTGCGACGTCGTGGTGCAGACCGGACCAGTTCCGTTCGACATCCTCGGACTCCCCGAGATCGGGTTCCCGATCGGCTTCGGTTCGGACGAAGTGCCGATCGGGACCATTCTCGGCGGGCTGCCCTACGCCGAAGACCGCCTGCTGTCGGTCGTGGCCGCGTATCAAGCCGCGAGCGACTGGCACTGGCGCCGGCCACCGGACCCGTCCGGCCAGGCACCGACCGGTCGCGGCAACGCTGAGCGGGCGGAGGCCATGGCGGCGCGAGGTGTGGTCCCTGCGGCCGAAGCCGACC
This sequence comes from uncultured Actinomycetota bacterium, assembly GCA_963720325.1. Taxonomy (GTDB): domain Bacteria; phylum Actinomycetota; class Actinomycetes; order Propionibacteriales; family Actinopolymorphaceae; genus Thermasporomyces. The sequence continues at coordinate 1,850,457 of CAVRFE010000007.1, forward strand.
CGACGCGTGGGCGCCTGAGCGCGGGCGACGTCGCCCGCCTCATGCAGTGAACGGAGCCTCGCCTGGATCGTTCGCCCGGGGCAGGAACACCGCGAAAACGGCCGGCCTACGCGAGATCAGCTCGAGCCGGCCGCCACCTGCCTCGGCGAGGTCGCGGGCGAGCGCGAGTCCGAGTCCGGTGCCGCTGCGCCCGCTGACGGCACGTTCGAAGACCCGCTGCCCGAGTTCGGCCGGCACGCCGGGTCCCTGGTCGCAGACCTCGACGACGACCGAGCCTCCGGTCACGTTGCCGGTCGTACGCCGACGCACGACCACGGTTCCTCCGCCGTGCTGCAACGCGTTCTCCAGCAGGGCGGCGAGCACGTGGCCCAGAGTGCCCGGAGTCGCCGCGACCGAGAGGCAACCCTCGCCGGTGACCTCGATCCGGCGCTGGACCCGGTCGTAGGCCGGACGGAGCTCGGCTACCTGCAGGCGTACGACCTCGTCGACGTCCACCAACGTCTGCAGGGCGACATGGCTGTCACGGCTCTGGGACAGCAGCCGGTCGACGACCTCCGACAATCGTTCGACCTGACCGAGCGCGATCGCGGCCTCTTCCCGGACGACCGCCGGGTTCTCCGTCGCGAGAATCTCCTCCAGCCGCATCGACAGCGCGGTGAGCGGCGAACGCAGCTGGTGCGACGCGTCCTGGGACAGCTGCCGTTCGGCCGCGAGCATCTCCGCGATCCGGTGCGCACTCTTGTCGAGCGCACTCGTCACCCGGTCGACCTCGGGCAGCCCGTAGCGGTAGCGGTGAGGACGCGGGTCACCGGATCCCAGTCGCTCGGCGGCATCGGCGAGCTCGACCAGCGGCTGGGACAGTCGCCGCGCCTGCCATCCCCCGATCGCAACCGCCACCAGGACCGCGATCACGCCGAACCCGACCAGGGCGAAGCGTTCGGTCCAGCCGCTGCCGAGGTAGTGCCAGCTGAAGATGAGGATGGGCAGTGCGAACATCGTCGCCGTCACCAGGGCGATCATCACGGTCGTCATGACCAGTCGGCGCCGCATCAGCAAATGTCCACGACGCTCAACCGTGCTCGAACCGGAAGCCGACCCCCCGGATCGTGGTGATGAAACGCGGGTGGGAGGCGTCGTCGCCGAGCTTGCGACGCAACCAGGAGATGTGCATGTCGAGCGTCTTCGTCGACGACCACCACGTGGTCTCCCACACCTCATTCATCAGCTGTTCGCGGGTCACCACCCGTCCGACGTCTCGGACCAGGACTCGCAGCAGGTCGAACTCCTTGGCGGTGAGCTGGAGCTCGTCGCCGTGGAGCCAGGCCCGGCGGGACTTCGTGTCGATCTGAACGCCGGAGGCGGCGACGGGCTCCGGCTCCGGCTGGCCGCTCTGAGTTCCCCGTCGCAGCAGGGCCCGAACCCGGGCCAGCAACTCGGCGAGCCGGAACGGCTTGGTCACATAGTCGTCCGCGCCCGCGTCGAGGCCGACCACCGTGTCGACCTCGTCCGCGCGGGCGGTGAGGACGAGCACCGGCAGTCGGTTGCCGTCGACCCGCAGCCGGCGGCAGACCTCGAGCCCGTCGAGATCGGGAAGTCCGAGATCGAGGACGAGGAGATCGAAGCTCCGACGGGTGAGGCAGCCGAGAGCTGCGCCACCCGCGGCGGTCACCTCGACGGCGTAGCCCTCCCGGCGCAGGGCACGAGCCAGCGGGTCGGAGATGGCGAGATCATCTTCGGCCAGCAGGATGGCGTGGGTGGCCATGGCCCTGATGGTACGGCGGACAGGCCCGCATCCCAGACCTCACCCGTTCCGGGTCGGTTGGCCGCACGTGTGACGGGTACCCCGAGGTTGGCCGGAGGTCTTGTACGACGGGGGTCGGTGCCGCGTGAGGAGATTCTGTCCAGGTACGTCAGGTACGAGCAGGCGGGTGCCCGGTTCGACACCGGGAGGCCGCGCCGCGTGGGTTGTCGGCATCGCGGTCGCCGTCGCGGCCGCTGCCGGGTGTGCCGGTCCGGCTCCGACGACCGGCGATGCCGCCGTCTCGGGCCCGCCACGGGTCGCGACCGGCATCCGGGTGGTCGAGGTGCCACCGATCGGCAAGATCCTGGTCAACAGCGACGGCATGGCTGTCTACGTGAACAACTCCGACACGCTCCGGGCGATCCGGTGCACCGGAGCCTGCACGGACACGTGGCGACCTGTCGAGGTGTCGGGCGACGCGGTACCGGCGAAGCTCGCCGGCATCAACGGCACCTTCAGCGTCGTCGAGCGACCTGACCACACCAAGCAGCTCGCGCTGACCGGTCACCTGCTCTACACGTACGCCAAGGACTCGAAGAAGGGGTCGATCGGTGGCAACTGGACCACCGAGAACCAGCGCGGGACACGGGTCACCTGGCACGTGGTCACCGCAACCGGCGCACTGCCGACACACTCCGCTTCGCCGACGAACACTGCCGAATCCGGCAACTGACGAACTGGCCCGAGGCGCCAGCCCTCAGGCGTGAACTCGGCGGGCCCGGCGTACGTACTGACGAGCATGAAGACGTCGTACGCCCGCGAGGAGAATCTCGTCCGCGCGCTCTACCGTGAGCACGCCGCACCGCTCCTGGCCTATGTGCGGACGCTGGTCACCTACTACGCCGGCCGCACCGATGACACCCGGGCCGAGGACATCGTGGCCGAGACGCTCCTGCGCGCGGCGCGCCGTCCCGGTGACCTGGCACCGGACACAGCCCGGGCCTGGCTGTTCCGGGTGGCCCGCGATCTCGTGTACGAACGCGGCCAGCGCCCCGGCGGGCCACCAGGCCAGGCGAGGGCGGACACCGATGCCGGAGCCACGACTTACGACGACGTCGAGCAGGCGCTCATCGGCTGGCAGGTGGCCGAGGCCCTGCACTCGATGAGCGCGTCCCACCGCGAAGTGCTGGTCGAGCTGTACTTCCGCGACCGCCCGGTCGACGACGTGGCGCGCTGGCTCCGCATCCGCGACGACGCCGTGCGCGCCAAGACCTACTACGCGCTCAGGTCCCTGCACCTGGCTCTCGAGGAGCGCGGGGTCGCCAACCCATGACCTGTCAGTTCGCCTACCGGCTGGGTGTGCTCGCCCTTGGCGCCCGGGACCCTCTGCAACGTGCCGATGTCGAACGGCACCTCCGCCTCTGCCTGGAATGTCAGGAGGAGTACACGCGCCTGGCCGAACTGCCGCCGCTGCTCGCAGCGGTCACCGCCGCCGACGTAGACCTGGCGCACCCGCCCGCCGATCCGGCACCCGAGTTGCTCGACCGGGTGATCGACTCGGTCGTAGGCGAGCACCGCAAGCGGCGGCGCCGGCTCCTGCTCGCGGGGGTCGCAGCGGCGGTCGTCGTCACGACCGCCGCGGTGGTCGGCGCACTCGCCTGGCCCTCCACACCGCAGGCGCCGGGCTCCCTGGCGGCCGACTCGAAGTTCGGGGTGGACGCGACCTCGACCGTGGTCCCCAAGGCCTGGGGCACCAGCATCGAGATGACCCTCCGGGGACTCACGCCTGGTACTTCGTGCCGGCTCGTCGTCCACGCCCGCGACGGCCGGCAGGAGACAGTCGGATCGTGGCAGGTGACGTACGACAACCCCGTGCAGGTCGAGGGGATGACCGCGCTTCGCCTCGACGAACTCGACGACCTCGAGGTCGTCGACGACACAGACCGCCCGCTGGTCACCGTTTCGGTGCCGACGGCGGAGGAACGGACCCGATGACGGCCACCGGGTTCACCCGCTGGGCAACGGTGTCGTCCGCGTCCGAGGGCCGGCGCGCAGCACCTGCGACGGCAACGTGTGGCCGACGAGTTCCTCAGCCTGGGCGGCGACACTGAGCAGCGCGTCGAGGTCGACACCGGTCTCGACGCCCATGTCGGCGAGCATGTGGACCACCTCTTCGGTGGCGATGTTGCCGCTCGCGCCGGGTGCGTACGGACAGCCGCCCAGCCCGCCGACGCTGGCGTCGAACTCGGTAACCCCCAGCTGCAGCGCGGTAAGTACGTTGGCGAGCCCGGTGCCACGGGTGTTGTGGAAGTGCAGCGTCAGGCCGGTCTCGGGCAGCTCCGGCAGCTCGGCCCGGGTCGCTTCCACCAGCTGCTCGACCCGCGTCGGCGTGGCCATTCCGGTCGTGTCGCCGTACGCCAGGCTGTCCGCGCCGGCCTCGACTGCCGCCCGCGCGACGGACAGGACGCGAGCCGCCGGCACGTCGCCTTCGTACGGACATCCCCACGAGGTGGCCACGACGACCTGACAGGTTCCTCCGCCCGCGTGTACCCGGTCGACGATGGTGCCGATCTCCTCGAGCGACTCCTTCGTCGAGCGGTTGATGTTCGCGCGGTTGTGGGAGTCCGACGCCGAGACCACGACCTCGATCGCGGTCGCGCCAGCGTCCAGGGCGCGTTGCGCCCCGATCAGGTTGGGAACCAGAACGGAGTACTCGACGCCGGGTTCCCTGCTGATGCGCGCCCAGACCTCGGCGGCATCGCCCATCTGCGGGATCGCCCGGGGATGGACGAAGCTCACCGCCTCGATCCGGCGGAGACCCGTCTTGGACAGGGCATCGATGAGAGCCACCTTGCCGTCGGTGGGTACGGGTGCCTCGTTCTGCAGGCCGTCGCGGGGCCCGACCTCGCGCAGAGTCACCCGGCTCGGTAGCCGCACCGATCTCATCTCCCGTCCAATGGGCCGGCTTCAGTCCTTCCCAGTGTCCCTCGCCACACCCCGTCTCTGGGCCGATCTCTGGGTCCATCTCTGGGCCCAGCTCAGGGCCTAGCTCAGGGCCCAGCAGGCGAGGCGATGTCGGGCCAGACCGGCGGACGTTTCTCGTTGAATGCGGCGATTCCCTCCCGCCGGTCGGCCGAGAACGCGGTCGCCCGCCACGCGGCGTCCTCGATCTCCAGACCAGCGCCCAGGTCGACATCGGCACCGTGCCGGAGCGCCGCCTTGGCGCTGCGTACCCCGACCGGTGAGTTGCCGGCGATCTGCCGGGCCAGCGCCAGCGCGGTCTCGCGGGCCGCGCCGGGAGGGACGAGCCGGTCGACCACGCCGAGCCGCTCGGCTTCGGCAGCCTCGACCCGGCGCGCGGTGACGATCAGGTCGAACGCGCGGGACCAGCCGATCCGCCGGGCCAGCAGTTGGGTACCCCCGCCACCGGGGACGAGACCGACGGACACCTCGGGCAGCCCGACGACGGCAGTCTCGTCGGCCACGATCAGGTCGCAGGACAGGGCCAGCTCGAAGCCGCCCCCAAGCGCGTACCGGTGCACGGCAGCGATAGCGGGCATCGGCAGGTCGAGGATTCCCCGGAACGCGGCCCGCATGATCGGGCGCTGCCGAACGAAGTCGGCGTCGGTGAACCCCTGTCGCTCCTTGAGGTCGGCGCCGACGCAGAACGCCTTCTCGCTGGCACTCGAGACCACGACGGCGCGCACTGCGGGGTCGGCCGCGAGGCGGGCGGTGGCCCGCCCGAGCGAAACGGCCATCGTGGTCGACAGCGCGTTCAGAGCCTCGGGTCGGGCCAGGACGAGTTCGGCGACCTGGCCGGCCTCGTCGAGTCGACGTACCTGGACGCCCTCGTATGCCCTGTCGTCGTACGTCCCGTTGTCTGACACCGCGTCGTCTGGCACCGCGTCGTACCCCCCGTCGTCCATGCGGCTACCTCACCCGCGTTTTGCGCTCCGGAGTCTCGTCGTCGTCTTCCTCCCGGGCGAAGACCAGCTCGGAGATCGTGCGCTGAACCACCTCGACGCGGGGGACGTCGGGCAGGACGACCTTGCCCTGTTCGCCCGCCGACCAGATCACGAGCGTGCCGCAGCCGAGGATCCGGTCCAGGAGTCCGCGCTCGCTGGAGACGTCGTTGACCCGCGTCAGCGGAATGTCGCGGCCGGTGCGCGTGATGACGCCGTGCCGGGTGATCAGCCGGCGGTCGGTCACCGCGTACGCCGAGGCGACCCAGTTGAGGATCGGCCAGATGGCGTAGATCAACGCTCCGATGAGGGCGATGGCGATCAGCGCCAACCGGATCCACTGCTGGTACTCACCGACCGGGATCAGCACCACCGCGACCACGGCGGCAGCCACCGTCGCCAGGAGCAGGAGTAGTGGGCCGATCATGATCTTCCAGTGCGTACGCATGCTCATGACGAGACGCTCGTCGTCGCCGAGCAGCTTGGCCGAGATCCCCATGGAAGCTCCCTTGTCTGCAAACGTCAGGCGCATCATGCCGGACGACGCGGGGTCAGCGCACGTGGACGACGTTGCCCGCGCCGACGGCCCGGTCTCCAGCCGGCGTGCGGACGACCAGCCGCCCCTCGGGGTCGATGTCGGTGGCACGCCCCTCGATCGGCTGGCCGGGACCGGGTTGGCCGGGACCGGTTGGCCGGGACCCAGCTGGACACGTACGTCCCGGCCGATCGTCGTGCACCTGGCGCGGTAGGCGGCGCGAAGCCCTCCCCCGTGGCCCACGTCGGGATCGCCGCCCGCGTCGTACCAGGCGGTGTGGAGGGCTTCCACCGCCCGGAGCACCGCGATGAGCAGGGTGCTGCGGTCGGTCGTGGACGCGCCGGCAAGCTTCAGCGAGGTGGCCTGGGGCGACGGCAGTTCCGCAGTGGTCGTGGTGACGTTGAGACCGATACCGACGACCGCGGCCGGGCCGGTCGGCGTCTCGACCCGCTCGAGCAGGATGCCGCACACCTTGCGGTCGTCGACGACGACGTTGTTCGGCCACTTCAGTCCGGCGGTCTGCAGGTCGGCGGCGGACCGGAGAGCCTCGACCACAGCGCATCCGGTGAGCAGCGGGAGCCACGGCCACCGGCGGGCCGGCACCGTGGCGGGTGGGTGGAGCAGTACGGAGAAGGTCAGGCCGGCCCGGGGCGGAGACGTCCAGCCCCGGTCGAGGCGCCCACGGCCCGCGCGCTGGTACTCGGCGACGAGCACGCTCCCCGCCGGGGCACCGGCCAGGGCCTGATCGCGCAGGTCGGCGTTGGTGGAGTCGACTTCGGTTACGACCCGGAGGTCACTGACGAACCCGTCCGGTACCCGGAGCGCGCGGCGCAGCGCGGCCTCCCGCAGCGGTGGGCGGTCGAGATCGGTGTACGGCGAAACCACCCAGCCAGCCTAGGAGGGCCCGCCAGAAACGCCGCGCGACACGTCAGAAACGCCGCGCGACACCTCAGAAACGCCGCGCGACACCTCAGAAACGCCGCGCGACACGTCAGAAACGCCGCGCGACGCGTCAGAACTGCCGGAGGACACGTCGCAAGCAAGGCTCAGGCCAGGAAGATCTCCACGACCGGGACGAGTTCGTTGGGTCGCTGGACCGGGAGCTCCAGCGTCACCGTTCCCTCCGGGATCCCCTTCAGGCCGACGTTGCTGTCGGTCTCGACCCCGGCGTACTCACGCCACCGCACCTCCGACGCGTCGTGCAGCAGTTGGGCGTACTTCACCCGCCCTGCAAGACCGGGCAGGTGCACGTGCTTGAACGGCCACCCGAACAGGTGCAGGTAGAGGCGGTCGCCGCGGCGTGTGTAGCGACCGTCCGGCGGCGGCGTGAACTCGGCCGGTCCCGCGCCGTAGACGGAACGGCCGTGGCGCCGGGTCCAGCGGCCGATCTCCGCCAACGTCGAGAGCGCCCGCTCGTCGAACTCGCCGCGACCGGTGGGGCCGACGTTCAGCAGCAGGTTGCCGTCCTTGGACACCGAGTCGACCAGCATCCGTACCAGCAGGTCGGGCGCCTTCCAGTCGAGGTTGTCCCGGTCGTATCCCCAACTCCCGTTGAGTGTCTGGCACGCCTCCCACGGCACCTCGCGGCCGTCGATCGTGGGTGCGGCGTGCGGCTGGAACTGTTCGGGTGTGGTGAAGTCGCCCGGGTAGTCGAGCCGGTTGTTGATCAGGATGTCCGGCTGCAGGCTGCGGACCAGCTCGACGAGTTGCTCGGAGTCCCAGTCCTCGTGCCCCTTGCCGGGAAGGCCGTACGCCTCGCGCCCGGGGTAGGAGAAGTCGAACCACATCACGTCGACGTCGCCGTAGCGCGTCAGGAGTTCCTTCACCTGGCCGTGCAGGTAGCGGCGATAGACCTCGATGTCGCGCTTCCCGGCCTGGCTCTCGCGGAAGTCTGCGTCCTCGATCCGCGGGTGCAGGATGTCGACGGGATAGTGCGCGTGGTGCCAGTCGATCAGTGAGTGGTAGAACCCGACGCCCAGGTCCTCGGCCCGGAACGCGTCGACGAAGGGCCGCAGCAGGTCGCGGGCAGCGGGCGTGTTGGTCGCCTTGTAGTCGGTGAGGTCGGAGTCCCAGAGGCAGAAGCCCTCGTGGTGCTTGGTGGTCAGCACCGTGTATTTCATGCCGGCCTCGCGTGCCGCGCTGGCCCAGACCTGCGGATCGTAGAGGTCGGGATCGAAGTGCTCGAAGTACGGCTGGTAGTCGTCGTCGGTCAGCTGCTCGCGCTTCTTCACCCACTCGTGCCTTGCCGGCAACGCGTAGAGGCCCCAGTGGACGAAGAGCCCGAACCGGCGCTGGCGCAGTTTGTCAAGGGACGCTTGCGGTGCCGTCATCGAGGTCACCCTTCCAGCCGGAGGCGCATACATCTGATGTCTACCAAGCCGGGGTGAACGGTGACAACCGGCGCCCGGTGGCCGGTGCCGGCCCGTCCACGAGTGGTGTTCGAGGCTTGGGCGAGAGTTGTCAGAGGTTTCTCGGCCTAGAAGCCGACATTCCTCTGACAAGTCGCGTACCAGACGAGACGAAAAGGTCCGACGTCTAGGCTCGGCATCTCGTGGGCGCCGGCGTCACCCCGTGTTCTGCAGGCCGGCGGCGATGCCGTTGACGGTCAGCAGCACGAGGCGGCGCAGCCGCTCGGCCTCGCCGTCGGACAAGCGGTCGTCGGTACGCAGCGCGCGGAACGCCCGCAGCTGCAGATAGGACAGCGCGTCCACGTAGGGATTGCGCAGCTCCACCGCACGGCCGAGCACCCGCCGGTTTTCCAGCAGCCGGTCGTGACCGGCCACCTCGAGCACCCAGCGGGTCGTGCGCGCATGCTCGTCCAGCACCTGCTCGGCGAGATCAGGCCGGCCACCCAGCTCCAGGTAGCGGCGGGCGATCCGCGCGTCGGTCTTGGCGAGCGACATCTCCACGTTGTCGAGGGTCACCGCGAACAACGGCCACTCCGCGTACGCCTGCCGCAACAGGTCGAGGTCACCGACCGCCTCCAGGCCGGCGCCCACGCCGAACCAGCCGGTGAGGTTGACCCGCGCCTGCGTCCACGCGAACACCCAGGGAATTGCCCGCAGGTCCGCGAGCGACGACGCCGTGAGTCCGCGCCGCGCCGGCCGCGAGCCGATCGGCAGCTGGCCGAGTTCCTCGACCGGGGTCACCGCCGCGAACCAGTTGGCGAATCCGGGGCTCCGGACGAGGCCGTGGTACGCCGTGCGCGCGGCGTCGTCCATCGTGCGGGCCAGCCGGGCGTACTTCTCCGCGGCTCCGGCCGTGCGCTTCTCCACCGTCGGGGTCGACGCGAGCAGGGTGGCCGCCGCGACCTGCTCGATGTGCCGCCGGGCGATCACCGGATCTCCGTACCTCGCGAAGATCACCTCACCCTGCTCGGTGAGCTTGAAGCGCCCGCTCACCGAACCAGGAGCCTGCGCGAGCACCGCCCGGTTGGCCGGTCCGCCGCCACGGCCGAGGGCGCCGCCCCGCCCGTGGAACAGGGTCAGCCGGATCGAGTGCCGGTCGGCCCACGAGGCGATCCCCGCCTGCGCGTCGTACAACGCGAGGGTGGCCGAGAGCGGCCCAGCGTCCTTGGCGGAGTCGGAGTAGCCCAGCATCACCTCGTACCTGCGGCCGGTGTCTTCCAGCCGTCGCGCCACCGCGGGCATCCCGAGCACGTCGTCGAGCACCTCGACAGCGCGGCGCAGGTCGTCCTCGGTCTCGAACAGGGGCACCACATCGAGGGCGAGCGCCCGCCCACCGAGCGCCCGCTCCGCGAGCTCGTACACCGCGGCGACGTCCTCGCACGACTGCGTGAACGACACCACGTAGCGCCGGCACGCATCCGGGCCGAACCGCTGCTGGATCTGGGCCATCACCCTGAAGACCGCGAGCACCTCCTCGGTCTCCGGCGACAGGTCGCCACCACCACCCGGGAAGGCCCGGAGCTCCGCGAGCGCCCGCGCGTGCACCTTGGAGTGCTGCCGGACCTCCAGCTCGGCCAGGTGGAACCCGAACGTCTCGACCTGCCAGATCAGGTGCTGCAGCTCACCGTAGGCCTGGCGGCGGGCGCCGGCAGCGGCCAGCGAGACCTGGACCGCGCGGAGCTCGGCCAGCAACTCGTGCGCGCCCGCGTACGCACCGTCGGCGCTGCGCAGGCGGGTCGCCGCCAGCTTGGCCGCCGCGAGGATGAGCACCTGGCGGTGCGGCTCACCGGGCGACCGCGTGGCTGCGTCCTCGGCCAGGTCGGGGAACGCGGCCCTGGCATCGGCCAGCAGCCGCCGAACCGCGGGACCGGGAGGGGTCGTCTCGGCGTCGGCGGTGAGCGCGCGGCCGACGCGCTCGCAGACCCGCTCGAGGGCGCGCAGGACGTGGTCGGCCTGGATGCCCATGGCCTTCAGCGTGAACGCGGCGGTCACGAACGGGTTGCCGTCGCGGTCGCCGCCGATCCACGAACCGAGCCGGACGAATGCCGGTACCTTCGGCGGCTGCGTACCGGCGTCCTCGCCCGCGAGCTGGTCGTCGAGCTGGCGGTAGGTGAGCGGCAGCACCCGAAACAGCGTGTCGTCGAAAACGGTCATCGCGGTGCGAACCTCGTCGAGTGGACCCGGCTTGGTGGTCCGGATCTGCGAGGTACGCCAGAGCAGGTCGATCTCCTCCAGCAGTCGGCGCCGGTTTTCGGCCCGGTCGCCGGCACCGCCCCGGTCCGGATCCTCCCGTTCGGCGAGTAGCCCGGAGATCCGCCGGATCGCGGAGGCAACCGCCCGGCGGCGAGCCTCGGTGGGGTGCGCGGTCAGGACCGGGCGGAACTCCAGCCCCTGCAGGAGCGTCATCGCCTGCTCCTCGCCGTACTGCTCACTCACCTCCGCGACCGCCGCGGCCAGCGAGTCACGGATCGGCCGGTCACCGGTGTCGTACGCCCGAAGTGCGCGGACCCGGTGGTATTCCTCGGCAAGATTGGTGAGGTGGAAGTAACAGGTAAACGCCCTGGCGACGTTGTCGGCGCGCTCGAGGTCCCATGACGAGACCAGTTCCTCCGCGGCCGCGGCGGCCTGCTCCGCCTGCTCGGGATCGTCGTGATGTGCGGCGATGGTCAACTCGCGGAGCCGTTCGACGTCGGCGAGGAGCGTGGCGCCACCGTATTCCTGGAGTACGGTGCCCAGAAGCTCACCTAGCAGGCGTACGTCGGCCCGCAGCGGTGCCGGTACCTCGAAACGCGCATGCACACGCGACGGTGATGTGGTGGGCATGCTGGCAACAGTAGTCCGGCTGGTTCAGGGCTCCTCCGTCCCGCCGTGACGCGACCGCGAATCCTTCGTGAATGATCATGACCGTGATCATGAAAGGTATTGGTGGACATTTGACGAAAGAGCTTCATGATCACACGACTGGCCGGTAGTCGAAGATGCGGCACGAACCGGGAGCGAACCGGCGGCGGAGTAGGCTCGCTGGCCGGCACCTGCGGAGGAAAGGCGTACGACGTGGAGGGACCGACGATGGGGACCGGACGACCGGACACGGCAGCCGGGTCGGGACCCAGCAACGTCGATGGCGCGTCCGCCGAGACGCCTTCCAACGGTCCTGACAACGCTGCACCCAAGAGCGATCCCACCGCCGACATCCGCACCACCGCGGGCAAGATCGCCGACCTCGAGCGCCGCCTCGACGAAGCCGTCCACGCCGGTTCGGCACGCGCGATCGAACGCCAGCACGCCCGTGGCAAGCTCACCGCCCGCGAACGCATCGCCCTGTTGCTCGACGAGGGCTCGTTCGTGGAGATCGACGAGCTCGCCCGCCACCGATCCATCAACTTCGGCCTCGAGGCCAACCGCCCGTACAACGATGGCGTGGTCGCCGGCTTCGGTACGGTCGCCGGGCGCCAGGTCTGCGTGTTCAGCCAGGACGTGACGGTCTTCGGGGGCAGCCTCGGCGAGGTGTACGGCGAGAAGATCGTCAAGGTCATGGACCTCGCCCTCAAGACCGGCTGCCCGATGGTGGGAATCAACGAGGGCAGTGGAGCCCGCATCCAGGAAGGCGTGGTCTCCCTCGGCCTCTACGGCGAGATCTTCCGCCGCAACATCCTGTCTTCCGGTGTCATCCCGCAGATCTCGCTCATCATGGGCACGTGCGCGGGCGGTCACGTCTACTCGCCCGCTCTCACCGACATCACCGTGATGGTCGACCAGACCTCGCACATGTTCATCACCGGGCCGAGTGTCATCAAGACCGTGACCGGTGAGGACGTCTCGTTCGAGGAACTCGGCGGTGCCCTTGCCCACAACAGCAAGAGCGGCAACGCCCACTACCTGGCATCGGACGAACACGACGCCATCAACTGGGTCAAGGCGTTGCTTTCCTACCTCCCGCAGAACAACCTGGAAGAGCCGCCGACCTACTCCGAGACGTTCGACCTGACGGTCAACGACGAGGACCGTGAGCTCGACACCCTGATCCCCGACTCGGCCAACCAGCCGTACGACATCCACCGCGTGATCGAGCACGTACTGGACGACGGCGAGTTCCTCGAGCTGCACCCGTTGTTCGCGCCGAACATCGTCTGCGGATTCGGCCGGGTCGACGGGAGAAGTGTGGGCGTGGTGGGCAACCAGCCGCTCCAGTTCGCAGGATGCCTGGACATCGACGCGTCCGAGAAGGCCGCCCGCTTCGTGCGCACCTGCGACGCGTTCAACATCCCTATCCTCACCTTCGTCGACGTGCCCGGGTTCCTGCCCGGCACCGACCAGGAGTGGAGCGGCATCATCCGCCGCGGCGCCAAACTCATCTACGCATACGCCGAGGCGACTGTGCCGCTCGTCACCGTGATCACCCGCAAGGCCTACGGCGGTGCGTACGACGTCATGGGTTCCAAGCATTTGGGTGCCGACGTCAACCTGGCCTGGCCAACGGCGCAGATCGCGGTGATGGGCGCCCAGGGCGCGGTGGAAATCCTGTACCGCAGGGAGATCGCGGCCGCCGACGACGCCGATGCGGTGCGCGCGAGAAGGGTGCAGGAGTACGAGGACACGCTCGCCAATCCCTACATCGCCGCCGAGCGTGGCTATGTCGATGCGGTCATCTATCCGCACGAGACGCGGGTCGAGATCGTCCGTGCACTACGGCTGCTGCGCAACAAGCGCGAGACCCTCCCGCCTCGCAAGCATGGCAACATTCCGCTCTGACCAGGGGTGGCCGGGAACCGCAACTACGATGGCAGACACCGGCATCGCTGCGGCGCCTTTACCAACAAGGCGTACCAAGATCGCGTACAGGCGGCGCCATACCAGGAAGGGGGCCCGTCGCCATGCCAAGCCACACCGGCGATGTCAACGCTCGGGGTGGCGTCGGTAGTGGTCCGACCCCGACCGACGACGACCAGCAGATCGGCACGCCGGCTGGCCAACCTCTGCTGCAGGTCGTGAAGGGCTCCCCCACGCCAGCTGAGTTTGCAGCGGTCGTCGCGGTGATCTCCGCGAAGCTGCGGACCGCCGAGCCACCGGCACACCAGAGCCCAGGCACACGTTCGGGTACACCTTCAGGCACACGTTCTGGCCCGCCTCCCTGGGCCGCGTACTGGCGCGAACAGGCCCGCCAACCCCTCCGCCCGGGTCCCGGCGCGTGGCGGGCGAGCGCCCTGCCGAGGTAGCCGAGCACGCCCGCGGCCGGGACCTTTCCGCAGCGAGAACGCACTCTTTCCCGCATGCCGACACGATCCACACAGGTCTTCGATTTGTGTCCGTCACGGACCTTGTCAGGGCAGCCCGCGCAGGTCCACTATCTGGGATGGATGCGACGGGTATCGTCGCCCGTCGCCGTGGAACCGCGGAGGCTGCCATGGCCGAGACCGTAAGGACCACCAGCACCACCTCCCACCCCTTGGGCGTCAGCCGGCCCGACCTCACGATCGCCGATCTTCCCACTCCCGAGGAGGTCTTCGGCGTACGCAAGATCGGGTGGCGCGAGCTCATCAAGTTCGCGATCGGCCCCAGCCTGATTGCCCTCGGCATCTCGATCGGCAGCGGTGAGTGGCTGCTCGGTCCGCAAGCCGTGGGACAGTACGGCTTCATCGGAGTTGGCTGGGTCATTCTCATTTCCGCACTCCTGCAGACCTTCTACAACGTGGAGTGTTCCCGCTATGTCATGGCCACCGGCGAGGTACCGGTCGTGGCATGGGGCCGGGTGCCACCCGGCTGGATGCTGTGGATACCGCTCTCGGTCTTCATCGTCATCTTCGCCTTCATCGCAGGCGGTTGGGCCGCCGCGGCCGGACAAGGCGTGTACGCACTCGTCCACGGAGCCGTCGCGCCGAGCGGTGCCGAGGAACCTCGTATCTACGCGATTCTCCTGCTGGTGCTGGTCGTCGCCATCACCGCCGGAGCCCGCCGGATCAGCCGTGCACTCGAACTCGCCAACTGGGTCATGGTCGGGATCATCCTGCTGGTACTGCTGATCCTCGACCTCATCATCGTGCCGGCGAACATCTGGTGGGAGGGCATCAGCGGGTTCTTCACACCGGCCGCACCGCCCGCAGGAATCAGCGCAACCCAGCTTGGCGCACTGGCGGGATTCACCGCCCTGGCTTCCGGCCTGAACTGGTACATCATGGGCCACTACCGCGACAAGGGATACGGCATGGGCCACCGTGCCGGCTACATCGCAGGCCTTCGCGGCGAGCGTAGGACGATCCTCGCCAGTGGCGTGACGTTCCCCGACGATCCCAAGAACCGTGGCCTGTGGCGGCGTTGGTACCGCCTCCTGCTCACCGACATGTGGGGCGTCTTCTTCATCGGAGCCATGCTGGGCATGCTGCTGCCCACGATCCTGATGGCCCGTGCCGTGGAGATCGCCGGCGAAGGACCTACCACCGAGAACGTCCCGACCTTCGTCGCCGACGTCCTTCGTGGCGAGTACGGCAGCTTCATCTTCTACGTCGCGCTCATCGTCGGCGTGCTGGTCCTGTTCAGCACCCAGCTGGGCATCTTCGAGGCAATGGTTCGCGTCACCACCGACGCCTCCCACGCCACCAGTCCCCGACTGCGCGCATGGATCGAGGGTGACCCGCGAAAGTTCTACTACCCGTTCATGATCGTGCTGCTGATCGTGATCAGCGTCATCATCCACCTGGCGCTTCCGGTCGGACTCGTCCAGTGGTCGGCCAACATGTCGAACCTCGGAGCGCTGATCTACCCGTTCATGCTCATCTATCTGAACAGCAAGCTCCCCAAGCCGGCCCGGCCGCGCCCCTGGCACTACGTGATCCTGGTGCTGAACTTCCTGTTCTTCGGCTTCTTCTTCGTCAACTTCATCGCCGACTTCGTAGGAGACCCGCTGGTGACCTTCTGATCGGCGTGCATTCGGCGCCGGACCATGATCATGCGTCACGAAGTCGCCTTCCCGGGCACGAGAAACCCGGCCTTGTGACAAATGATCATGGCCCGGTGCGCTGACTGACAGAGCATTGGGGCCTTCAGGTGCTCTGGCCCCTGGAAAAGCTCCAACCCTCGGGCAACGTCGATCGACAGAACGAGGTTCTCCACAGGCGCGTCTTCGCTCCCGTCGAACCGGACATCTCTCCCGTACCATGACGGATCATCACGATCCGACCATCAAGGACGGGAGCGACGTTGCCCGAGAGGATGCTCGACTACGCCGCCATGGACCGGATCCATCGTCTGCTCCACGATGCAGCCGACCGGATAGACGAGGCCGCAACGTCCATGCCTGAATCAGTACATGCCGGTCCGCTGCCCGATCGGGTCGGCAAGCTGCTCCTGGGCGTGAGCGTCGGGTGCTTCACCGGACTGGTTCACCTCCGACTGGCGGCGGCCAGTGTGCAGCACGCGCTCGACAACTACGCATCCGGCGACTACGTCACCGAGCGGGAAGCAGAACTCGTGTCCCGGCGCTTGGACGCCGACTAGCCATGCAGTCCGAGGACGGAGCCGGCAGCAGTCCGGCGCACGAGCGAGGAGATGGCGACCCCGACAGCATCCGATCCCTTGCCACCTGGCTGCGTGACCACTTGGCGATCGCGCTGTCGGAGAGTGCGTGCCTGGTCGAACAGGCCATCGGCGAGGCGCGGGGCGGCTGGTCGGATCCGGCCGGTCGAGAGTTCGCCGAGCTTTTGGTCAATGGAGCCCCGCGCATCGGTGAGCTCCACGACGACCTCATCGGGGTCGCAAAGCAGCTCGACGAGTATGCAGACCAACTCGAGGCCGCGCAGCGAAAGATCGACCGGGCCAGGGAGATGGTCGATGACGCGGAGCATCTGGATGTCGTCAGCGGTGTCGTGTATCCACCCACCAACCAGCCACTCCACACCGGTAGTGACCAGTACGATCACCGGCCTCCCATCGACCGCGAGACCCTCCTGCGTGAGATGGACACCTTCTTCGCAGTGGCCACACTCGTCCGCGACGCCCGAGCACTCGTCATCGAGCAGGACGGCTACCTCGAGCGGCTGGCCACCGAGGTCTCCGAGAAGCGATACTTCATCGCCGGAGACTTCATCGCCAAAGAGGGCGACTACGTCGTAGACACACTGGAGCCAAGGTTAGTGAGAGCGATCGGTGCTCGTGCCGACTCCGCCGCAGCCCACTACGCGCGCGCGGCACGCATCCGCGACGGCAAACACGTCAGTGCCCTTCGACAACTCATGGCCGCGCCAGATCAGTTCCTGGGCGACGTGGACACGCGGCTTGTGGGCGCGGCGCGTGCGGGAGTGGGAGGAATGACGTGGCTTTCTCGCGTCTCCAAGTTCGGTGGACCTGGCCTGACCGTCCTGGCCATTGGCATCGACCTCTATACGGGAGACCCTCTCGAGAAGGTGGCCTGCTCAACAGCGTGCAGCCTGATCGCCGCAGGAGTTGTGTACCTTCCTCTTGCACTGGCCGGACCACCGGGTTGGGCGACCGCGGCGATCCTCGCATCCGCCGGAGTGCTAGGTGGGGTCGGTGGAGACTGGCTCTACAGCAAGACCGCGTTCGTCCCATTGATTGTCGACGACAATTGGGCGTGGCAACCCGGATGAACTCCATGATCGGCGGGCGTCCATGAGACGACACAGCGAAGCGAGACGCGCCGTGCTCTGGCCAGGTGCATGGGAGACCGGGCGGGACAGGGCCCGCCGGATGTTCTCCCTTGCGATGTTTGCACCAGTCGGATTCGCTTTTGTCGGCCTTCTGACGTACTCAACGCGAGACCTCGACCTCGCGACTCTGTTCCTGACATTCGCCCTCGTGCTCGCGGCGATGCTTCCTGTCGGGTATCTCACGCGTGTTGCGCCGCAAAGAAGAGGGACGGCGGGTATCCAAAACGTTGATCTGTCGACCACGGGCGAGCGAGCGCTCTTCGTTCCATTCTCCCGATCGTTCACTGCCGCCTACACGCTGATGGCCCTCATTGGCATCCTCTACGCTCTCAGCCTTCCGATGCTCGCGCCGATGCTCCCGCCGGACACGAGCGCTCGCCGGGCCGCGAGGTTCCTTGTACTCGTCGACATCGCGCCGATATTCGCAGCACTCATCGGGGTGTTCCTGGTCGCCAGACTTCTGCGCTGGCGACAACCACTCGGACTAGGCCTCAGTCCCGAGGGCATATACCACTGGTCGTGGTTCGGCGGCCTCTTCATCCCCTGGGAGAGCGTCAAGGCCGTACGCGCCGTCGAGAAGCGTGGATACGTCATCGCGATCGACCGCCGCGAATTGGAAGGAGCCGAGGATCGGGATCCGGCCGACAGTTGGCTGGCCCAGTTCGGCTTCTTCCAGCACTACATGCAACGGATCAATGCCGGCTATCTGGCCGTCGATCCGGCGCTCGCCCACCATGCCCTGCTCTTCTACCATCGGAACCCCGATCGCAGATCCGAGCTCGGGACCGACGACGGAGGCCGTAGGCTACGCCAGGCGGACTTTCCCGCGCTGTTCGACCGCGGGTGGGGCGCTGCCAAGGAAACCTGACCCCAGACAGGCTGCAACCGCCACCTCTCAGGCAATGGATGTCAGTGCCTCGCAACGAACAAGGGCAGCGGCAGCGAGCCGATCACCACTCGGCGAGGGACCCGTCGTCGCGTCGGAACGTGGGTGTACGCCAGCGATGCCCCACCTGGGCCGCCCTTTCGACCTCCTTCTCGTCGACCTCGATACCCAGGCCGGGTCGGGTGGGTCGGGTCACGAAGCCGTCCGCGAAGTCGAAGACGGACCGGTCGATCAGATAATCCAGCAGGTCGGAGCCCTTGTTGTAGTGGATGCCCAGGCTCTGTTCCTGGATCAGCGCGTTCGGGCTGGCGAAGTCGACCTGCAGCGAGGCCGCCAACGCGATCGGGCCGAGCGGGCAGTGTGGCGCGAGCGAGACGTCGTACGCCTCGGCCATCGAGGCGATGCGTCGGACTTCGGAGATCCCGCCGGCGTGGGAGAGATCCGGCTGGGCGATCGCGAGACCCGTACCCAGCACCTTCGTGAAGTCCCAGCGGGAGAACAGCCGTTCCCCGGTCGCGATGGGAATCGACGTCGAGGAGCAGATCTCGTCGAGGTAGCCGCTCATCTCCGGCACCAGCGGTTCCTCGACGAAGAATGGCAGGTACGGCTCGAGGAGGGGCAGCGTGCGACGCGCCTGCGCCACCGTGAACCGCCCGTGGAAGTCGATCGCGATGTCGAACTCGGGCCCGCACGCCTCGCGGATCGCGGCGACCCGCTCGGCAAGTGCCAGCACCGACCCGGCCGTGTCGATGCGCCGCAATTCCCCGCTGCCGTTCATCTTCACGGCCGAGAAGCCGTGCTCCTTCATTCGTACGGCAGCCTCGGCCACCTCGTCCGGACGGTCACCGCCGATCCAGGCGTACACCCGCATCCGGTCGCGGACGTGGCCGCCGAGCAGTTGGTAGACAGGAACGTCGAAGTGCTTGCCGGCGATGTCCCACAGCGCCTGGTCGATCCCCGCCAGCGCGCTCGACAGCACCGGTCCGCCGCGGTAGAAGCCGCCCTTGGCCAGCACCTGCCAGTGGTCCTCGATCCGTAGCGGGTCCTGCCCGAGGAGATAGTCGGCCATCTCCTCGACCGCGGTCGCCACCGTGTGCGCCCGGCCCTCCACGACCGGCTCGCCCCAGCCGGTGATCCCGGCGTCGGTCTCGACCCGCAGGAAGCACCAGCGCGGCGGCACCAGGTAGGTCGTCAGCCGAGTGATCTTCACCGGGGCTCCCCTTTCGTCCCACCTGCCGAGTCGGAACGACGCTACCCCGAGCTAGTCTCGACGGTGCAGTTGGTTCGCCGCCGCCGACGATCATCGTGGCACGGCGAGGCAAGAGGGAACCCGGTGCGAGTCCGGGACTGCCCCGCAGCGGTAACTGGGAACGACCGCCGTACGAACGCACTGGGCGGCATCATCAGCCACCTGGGAAGCCACGGCCAGTAGGCAGCGCACCTGGATGATCCGGTGCGCGCACCGCCCACGAGTCCGAAGACCTGCCAACCGCCCGTCCGCCACCCGGCGTACGGCCCACATCGAGTTCACGAGGGACGGACTCCATGCCCGCAGGACGAACGACCATACTCGGCTACCCCAGGATCGGCCCGCGTCGGGAACTCAAGCGTGCCACGGAGGCCTACTGGGCCGGCCGCTCCGACGCCGTCACGCTCGAGGAGACCGCCGCGGCGCTCCGCCGGCAGACCTGGAAGACGCTCCGCGACGTTGGGCTCGACGACATCCCGTCCAACACGTTCTCGCTGTACGACCACGTGCTCGACCAGGCGGTCCTGGTAGGTGCGGTGCCGGAGCGGTTCAGTGGCCTCAGCGGCCTCGACCGGCTCTTCGCGATGGCCCGCGGCACCGCCGGCGTCGCACCGCTGGAAATGACCAAGTGGTTCGACACCAACTACCACTACCTCGTACCCGAGATCGGACCGGACACGTCGTTCCGGCTCGACCCTACTGGCCTCAAGCCGGTCCTCGAATACCGCGAGGCGGCCGCACTCGGCCTGGACACCCGGCCGGTCATCCTCGGCCCGGTCAGCTTCCTGCTTCTGGCCAAGCCGAGCATCGACGCCCCGAAAAGCTTCCGGCCGCTGGACCGGCTCGGCCCGCTGCTGGACGTCTACGCCGAACTTCTGGCCGCGCTCGCCGCCGAGGGTGCGACCTGGGTCCAGCTCGACGAGCCCGTGCTGGCAGCCGACCGGAGTCCGGAGGAGCTTGCCGCGGTACGTACGGCGTACGACCGGCTCGGCGGCCTGACGGAGCGGCCCAAGCTGGTCGTCCCCGCGTACTTCGGCTCTCTCGGCGCCGGGCTCGACGTGCTCGCCCGCACACCGGTCGAGGGCATCGGGATCGACCTGGTCGCCGGCGCGACCGACGCCGGTCGCATCCCCGCCGCCGGCCTGGGGAACAAGACGGTGTTCGCGGGCCTCGTCGACGGCCGGAACGTCTGGCGTACCGACCTCCGTGGGGCGCTGGCCTTGGCCGCCTCGCTCCTCGGCTCGGTCGGTGAGCTGGTCGTGAGCACGTCGTGTTCGCTGCTGCACGTCCCGCTCGATCTCGACCTGGAGCAGGACCTGCCGGCTGGGCTCCGGGTGCGGCTGGCCTTCGCCCGGCAGAAGCTGGACGAGGTGGCGGTGCTCGGCCGGGCACTGCGCGAGGGCAGCGAGGCGGTCGCGTCCGAACTTACGGCGGCCACGGCAGCCCGCGACTCGACGCCGCCGGGCATGGTCGATGCAAGGGTTCGGGCCCGACTCGCCGCACTGGGTGAGGGTGCGCCGCGCGCCGACCATGCCACCCGCGCCACGACCCAACGCGCGACCGGCCGGCTACCCGCGCTGCCGACCACCACGATCGGGTCGTTCCCGCAGACGAAGGAGATCCGGGCCGCCCGCGCCGACCTTCGCGCGGGTCGCATCGACGAGGAGGCCTACCACGCCCAGATGCGGGCCGAGATCGACCGGGTGATCGCGCTCCAGGAGGACATCGGCCTGGACGTACTCGTCCACGGCGAGCCGGAGCGCAACGACATGGTGCAGTACTTCGCCGAACGCCTCGACGGCTTCGCCAGCACCTCACATGGCTGGGTCCAGTCGTACGGCAGCCGCTACGTGCGACCGCCCATCCTGTTCGGCGACGTGGCCCGACCCGAACCGATGACGGTCGACTGGACGACGTACGCCCAGTCCAGAACCAGCCGGCCTGTCAAGGGCATGTTGACGGGACCGGTGACCATGCTGGCCTGGTCATTCGTCCGCGACGACCAGCCGCTCGCCGACACCGCCCGACAGGTGGCCCTCGCGTTGCGCGACGAGATCGGTGACCTGGAGAAGGCCGGCATCCGCTACATCCAGGTCGACGAGCCGGCGCTCCGCGAACTGCTGCCGCTCCGGGCGGCCGACCAGCCGGCCTACCTCGCCTGGGCCGTCGCGGCGTTTCGATTGGCCACCTCAGGCGTCGCCGACAGTACGCAGATCCACTCCCACATGTGCTACTCGGAGTTCGGCGAGATCGTCGACACCATCGATGCGCTGGACGCCGACGTGACGAGCGTCGAGGCGGCACGGTCGCGGATGGAACTCGTCGCCGACCTTGCCCGGTCCGGCTACCAGCGCGGCATCGGGCCCGGCGTCTACGACATCCACTCGCCCCGGGTCCCGGATACCGGCGAGATCGAGACGGCGCTCCGGCTCGCCCTGGAGGCGGTCGACGTGACGCGGCTCTGGGTCAACCCGGACTGCGGCCTGAAGACCCGCACGTACGCCGAGGTCGAACCCGCGCTCCGGCACATGGTCGAGGCAACCCGGCGGGTCCGGGCCAGCCTGCCGGACACGCCCTAGTGCCCTAGCCTCGGGGACTGTGTCCGCCGCCGGCCCGCGGGTGCTCATCCGCATCGGGCCGGAGGTCGCCCACTACCCGCCAGGGGCGACCTTCGGCCCGCGGACCCTGCGCGACTTCGAGTTCGTCTGGCTGCTGGCCGGGAGCGCCCGCTGGGAATGCGGCGACACGCACCGCCAGCTTCGGCCGGGCATGCTGCTGCTGGCCCGACCGGGCATGCGCGACCACTTCAGCTGGGCAGCCGACCGCGCCTCGCTCCACGCGTTCGTCCACTTCCGCCTCGCCGACGCAGGTGACCCCAAAGGCGGCGGCAACGGCGACGGCGGCGACGGCGATCTCGGACCGTCCGACTCCTGGCCGCTGACCCGGACGTTCACGCCTGCCAACCCGATCGCCGCGCTGTGCCGGTATGCCCTCTGGCTCGGCCGGGACCCCTCGACCTCTGGGACCGAACGGACCGCCGACGTGCTCAGCTGGGTGCTCGACCTCTTCGTCCGGGGCCCCGTACCGGCCGACGACAACGCCGACGACACCGGCGTGGGCATGCCGCCGCACCTTGCCAGGCTGGCCGACCACATCCGCCGGATCTGGCAGGCAGGCGGGAGCACGGCGTTGTCCCTCACCCAGATGGCTGCCGCCGCGGGTGTCTCGCCGGGCCACCTCAGCCGGCTGTTCCGGGCCGAGTACGCAGTCGGACCTGTCGCCGCGGTCGAGCTGATCCGACTCGCGCGCTCGGCCACACTCCTGCAACGCAGCAACCTGACTGTCGGCGAGGTGGCGACAGCCTGCGGATTCGTCAATCCGTTCCACTTCTCGCGTCGCTTCCGGGCGATCTACGGCGTACCACCGCGCACCTACCGCACCGCCCACAGCGTGGACGATCCGTACGCCCCGCTGCTGCCGGCCGGATTGATCCCACTCGCGCACCGGTTGCTGGTGGAGGAGTCCCCGTAGCGGGTGACGGTCGCCAACCGACCGCAGACCTACGTGGAAAGCCCCACCTGCCGGGCGGCGTACCTTCGGGCCAGCGCGAACGTCCGGTCCGCGACGTCGCGGATGCTGCTCCGGTCGAACCCGTACAACCCACTGCGCAGCGTGTCGGCGAACGGGGAGGTCCAGTGCCGTGGCAGCCCACCCCGCCGGACGAAGGCGCCCGCGACCGAGCCGACGGTCGCACCGTTGGAGTCGGTGTCAAGCCCGGCTTGCACGGTGAGGCCGACGGCTGTCGTGTAGTCGTCCTCGGCGTAGAGCAGGCCAAGCACACACACGGCCGCGTTGTTGATGGTGTGGACCCAGTGGTAATGCCCATAGCGTTCGCGGAGTTGCGCGAGGGCGTCACTCCAGTCGACCTTGGTGTCGCGGACGTCGACGGCCCAGCGGAGTGCCTCGGCGAGCCGGGACCGCCGGGGCACATGGTTGATCGACTCCTCGACCGCGGCGCGCAGGGAGTGTGCGGTGAACGCGGCTGCCACCAGCGCGGCTGCCCACATTGCGCCGTAGATCCCGTTGCCGACATGGGAGAGAGTCGCGTCCCGGTAGGCCATCAGTGCCGCGTCTCGCGGTCGCCCGGCGCACACGTATCCGAAGATGTCGCCGCGGATCTGCGCGCCGATCCATTCCCGATAGGGATTGTCGACCACGGCCGCCCGCTCGGCAGGAACGCCGCCGACGAGGTTGCGGTAGGTGACCCGCTCGGCTGTGTAGGTGAGGTGGTACGGGAGGCGTAGCAGCCATTCGGCCGCCACGTCGGCGGTGGTGAAGTCGAAGCCTGAGGTCTCCAGGACGTGCAGCCCGAGCAACGTGTAGTCGAGGTCGTCGTCACGTGGCACCGCGGTGATCCGGCCTTTGGTCGCCTCCGTCCAACTCGGATGGAAGACGAAGCCCTCGGGCATCGGGTCGAGCCGGCGAATGTAGTCTCTGATCGGAAAGTTGCCGGACAGTTCGAGGTAGGCGCGCAGGCGGCCGGGAGTCCAGTGCTCACCGTTCTCGACCGGCTTGCCGAGACAGTTGCCCGCACACCGGCCGAGCCATGCCGCCTCGATCCGGTCCCGAAGCTCCGCCGTGCCGATGGGGCGTTCGAGCGTCATGCGGGCAGGGGGAAGCTCCGCCTCGATCTCGGCTCTGCCGGACGGTTCGACGTGCGGCCAGTCGGCGGCTCGCGGAAGCGCGGCAAGACGATCGAGGAACCCGCGCGCCCGCGGCGAGCCGACCTCGCCGGTGAGAGCGTCAATCTCGGCTTGCACCGCCGACACGTCGTACCCGGACTCGTCACGCTGCTTGAGCTCGCGCTCGACCATCGTGGTGAACTCGGTTGACTCCGAAGACACGGATCTCCCCCGCGGGATGGAATTCTGGACGGGAGCTGGGAATGCAAAGAACCTGCCGACGTACACTACCCAGTCGCGCTGGTGACAGCACGCAACGGTGCCGACACCGAGAGGATGGATGCGGGTGAAATCCACCAGGCGGTTCGTCCTCGCCTCGGCGTCTCCGGCCCGGCTCGCCCTCCTGCGCTCGGCCGGAATCGAACCCGACGTAGTGGTGTCAGGCGTACGCGAGGACGACGTTTCCGGCTGTCCCCCGCCTGAGCTCGCGTTGGAACTCGCCCGGCGCAAGGCAATGGCCGTAGCGGCAAGCGTTCGCGATGGTTCAGCGCTGGTGCTGGGGTGCGACTCGGTCCTCGACCTCGACGGCGAGGTCCTCGGCAAGCCGAAGTCCGCGGAGGTGGCCCGGGAGCGGTGGCGGGCGATGCGGGGTCGATCCGGGATCCTGCACACCGGGCACTGCGTGGTCGATACCGGTACCGGCAGTCACGCCGAGGCGACCGGGTCGACGACAGTCCACTTCGCCGCGGTTTCCGATGCCGAGATCGACTCGTACGTCGCGACCGGTGAGCCGCTGGAGGTGGCGGGCGGGTTCACGATCGACGGCCTGGGCGGTGCGTTCGTGACGGGACTCGAAGGCGATCCACACAATGTCGTCGGCGTGTCGCTTCCGCTGTTGCGCCGGCTGCTGGCCGACCTCGGAGTGTTCTGGCCGGACCTGTGGTCGGGCTCACCGGCCGGGTCGACGTGACATAAGAGCGCCACCGAATCGTCCGCGGCGCTCCGGTGCTACCTCGTGTCGTCCTCTCGGACGAGATGCACCAGGCGACTGTCGAAGTCGCCGTGCAGGTGCAGCGGCAGGCCATGGTTCATCAGCAGGGCGCCGGTCCAGATCTCACCCGACTCGGCGTCCCGGTAGCGACCGAGCGGGTCGAGCCCACGCAGTCGCACGGGCGGCTCTGTGCCTCCGAACTGCTGCGCGTGCAACCAGGCGAACACCACGACCGCCGATCCGTCGCGGGCGAGGTACTGGACAGCGGTGAGGTCCCCGGCCGCCGGCGGGCGAAGGCGGTACAGGAGACCCTGTTGGACCACCGGGCGGATCCGCTTGTACGCCGCGACGAGCGCGCGGGCCTCGGCCAGGTCGTCGTCGGACCACTGCAGCAGGTCACCGCCGACGCCGAGCAGGCCCGCCATCGCGGAGTGGAAGCGGTAACGCACCGAACAGCTCCGCCGGTTGAGGAAGTTGGGGTTGTCGGTCACCCAGGCCGACATCACCCGCGGCGGGTAGACCTGGCTGAACCCGTGCTGGATCGCAAGCCGGTCGAACGCGTCGGTGTTGTCGGAGGTCCAGACCATGTCGGTGCGGCGCAAAATGCCGAGGTCGACCCGCCCGCCGCCGCCCGAGCACGACTCGAAGGCGACGCCCGGATGGCGCAGCCGCAGCCGGTCGAGTACCTCGTAAAGGTGGCGTACGTGCTCGATCCAGACCCTGCCCGGGTTGGCCGGCACACCGGCGTCCTCGCGCGCCCCGTCCGGCCACCCCGGCTCGCTCACCGGCCGGTTCATGTCCCACTTGATGTAGTCGATGGCGTGCTTGGCGAGTAGGTCGTCCAGCCACCCGAACATCCAGTCGCGGACGTCTGGGCGGGCGAGGTTGAGCACCAACTGGTTCCGCGACTCCGACCGGTTGCGGGTCGGGTAGTGGTAGACCCAGTCCGGGTGCTCGCGGTAGAGATCGCTGTCGGGGTTGACCATCTCCGGTTCGACCCACAGCCCGAACCGCATGCCGAGCTGGTGAACCTCGTCGATCAACGGCGTGAGGCCGTCCGGAAACCGGTCTGGATTGGGCGACCAGTCACCGAGCCCGGCACGGTCGTGCACACGCTGCCCGAACCAGCCGTCGTCCATCACGAACAGCTCGACACCGAGATCGGCGGCGATGCGGGCCAGCTGCTTCTGGTTGTCCTCGCCGATGTCGAAGTGCGTGGCTTCCCAGGAGTTGTAGAGCACCGGGCGGAGCTGGTCGGCGTTCGGCACTACGTGCCGCATCTGGAAGGTGTGCCATTCCCGGCTCGCCGCCCCGAAGCCAGCCCCGGTGTAGAGCCCCGCGAACACCGGTGTGGTCAGCGTCTCGCCGGCTGCCAGGGTCCAGAGGCTGAAGCCGTCGTGACCGAACCCGCCGCTGACCTGGGCGCGACCCGTCGCCCGTCGCTCGGCGACGACCTGCCACACGCCGCTCCAGGCGAGCGCCCCACTCCACACCTCGCCGTGCTCCTCGTCAGCGGTCCCGTCGTCGATCGCGAACCAGGGATTGGCGAGATGGCCGGTGGTGCCGGTACGGCTGCCGAGCACGAACGACGAGGAGGGCGCGAGCGGGACCCGGTCGAGCCGCGTCTCCCCACCCCAGTGCCCATGCAGGTGACTGATCCGGTAGTGGTCGCGGTACGGGATCGTCCAGGCGGCGGAGAAAGCTGTGCGTACGTCGATCGGGCCGGCACCGTCCGGGTCAGATTCGTCGGTGCCCTCGCCCTCGCTGGATCCCGTGTGCCGTATCTCGACCCAGCGCTCGATGACGTCGCTCTCCTCGTACACCCGATAGTGCAGCGTCACCTCGAGCGGATAGGTCCGGTCCGCCAGGGCAAGCCACAGCTCGCTGGTGTTGCCCTCGGTCAGGATGTCGTAGCCCGCGAAGGTCCACTCGAACCCGCGCACCTGGTCGGCGTACGTCACCGAGAGCGCCGGCCGGCCGTAGTGGAGACCGCCCTCGACCGGGTACTCCTCGATGCCGTCGACCGGTGTCTCGGCGGTACCCACGCGGACCGGCAACGACGTCGAGGCGAGATGGACGGCCTCGGCCAGGTGCAGCTTGGGACCCCAGTAGAGGTGGGCCAGCTCGCCGTCGGGACGCAACCGCAGGGCGTACGACGTGCCGGGTGTGGTGATCAGCCAGACCTGCTGGACGGGGTCGTGTTCGATCCGGGCCATCGCGGCGCCCTCAGGCGCGTGGTCGCAGCCGGAGGTTCTGCATCCCGCCGTCCACGAAGACCTCCACCCCGGTGCTGGCGCCGGCCGCCGGTGAGGCGAGGTAGACGGCCGCCTCGGCCACCTCGCGCGCCGCCACCAGCCTGCCGATCGGCTGTCGGGCCTCGAGTGCCTTGCGTTCGGCCTCGGGGTCGTCGGCCTGGTCGAGCAGCCGCCCGATCCAGGGTGTGTCCGATGTCCCGGGGTTGACGCAGTTGACCCGGATGCCCTCGCCCACATGGTCGGCCGCCATCGCCAGCGTCAGGGCGCGGACGGCACCCTTGGACGCGCTGTAGAGCGCGCGGTTCGGGATGCCGGCGGTGGCAGCGACCGAGCAGGTGTTCACGATCGCCGCGGACGGAGACTCTCGCAGGTGTGGCAGAGCCGCCCTGCTGGCGCGCGCCATCCCGACCACGTTGACGTCGAAGACGCGGAACCACTCGGCGTCGGTGTTGTCCGCGACGGTGCCCTGCGCCCCGATGCCGGCGTTGTTGACGAGGACGTCCAGGCGTCCGAACCGATCGACGACCGACGCGATGCCCGCCCGGACCGACTCGTCGTCGGTGACGTCACAGGTCACGCCGTACAGCGGGGCCTCCACCTTCGCGGCGTCCAGGTCGAGACAGCCGACCTGGGCGCCGCGGGCGGACAGGAGTTGCGCGATCGACAGGCCGATCCCGGACGCGCCGCCGGTGACCGCAGCCACCAGCCCGTCGAAGTCATTCATGCGGGCTCCGCCCTCCTCAGGCCTGGACCAGTCGCTGTCGCTGCCGACCGAGCCCGTCGATCTCCAGTTCCATCACGTCGCCGTCGGCGAGGAACGGGAACCGGCCCGACATGGCCACGCCCTCGGGCGTTCCGGTGTTGATCAGGTCACCGGGCTCCAGGACGAGGTACTGCGAGAGGTGCCAGACCAAGAACGCCACGTCGAAGATCATGTCGCCGGTGTTCGAGTCCTGGCGTACCTCACCGTTGACGAACGAGTGCAAGCCCAGCTTGCCCGGATGCACCTCGCCGGCCGGGACCAGCCACGGACCCACCGGGTTGAACGTCTCGGCACACTTGCCCTTCGACCACTGCCCGCCCGACTCGGTGGTCTGGAACGAGCGCTCCGACACGTCGTTGGAGACGACGTAGCCGGCGACATGCTCCAGCGCCTTGTCGGGTGAGTCGAGGTACCTCGCTTGTCGGCCGATGACGACGCCCAGCTCGACTTCCCAGTCGGTCTTCTGCGACTTCCGAGGGATCAGCACGTCGTCGTACGGGCCGACCACGGTGTTGGGGTGTTTGAAGAACAGGATCGGCGTCTCCGGCGGCGGCGAACCCGACTCGGCCGCGTGTGCGGCGTAGTTCTGGCCGATGCACAGCACCGCCGTGGGTCGCGCGATCGGGGCACCGATCCGCAACACTGACCCGTCGCCCGGGTCGTCGAGCCGGGTCAGCTGCCCGCCCGCCACCGCCTCGCGCACCCGGTTGATTCCTCCGACGGCGAGGAACGCACCGTCGATGTCGCTGGTCAGCGGCGAGATGTCGAAGATCGCGCCGTCATCGGTGCGTACGGCGGGCCGTTCGTTGCCGGGGTCGCCCAGTCTCAGTAGCTGCATGTCACACCGTCCAGGTTGAGTAGCCGTTTGCGATCAGCCACTCGGCGCCCGCCTTTGCGACGTCGAACGGATCACCGGGGGCCTCGTCGAGCTCGATCACGTGGTACGCGACGTTGGTTCCCGCACGGATGGCGCCGGCGTTGTCGACGATGCCTTCTCCGACCGCGGTCTGGAGTTGGGCGCGGTCGGCCTGCCCGTCCTTGACGTGGAGGGTGACGACCCGCTCGGCGTTGGCGGCGACGACCTCGGCCGGCTTCTGGCCGGCAGTCTGCGCCCAGTAGATGTCGACCTCGAGGAACACCCGCGGGTCGAGATTGGCCGTCAGCACGTCGTACGCCGGCGTACCGTCCTCGACGGGCTGCCACTCGAACTCGTGGTTGTGGTAGCCGACCTGGACTCCCCGACCCTCCGCGCGGGCGGCGGCCGCGTTGAGTCCGTCGGCGATCCGCTTCACGCCGTCCGACGATGCCAGGTTGCCGTTGTCGATGCCGGCCACGGCACCCGGGACGGCGGCGATCAGCCGGTTGGTGCCGAGCACCTCCAACTCGTCGTAGACCGCCTCGGCCTCGTCGCCCGCGGACACCGGCCCGTGCACGGCCACCACCTTCAGGCCGTTGTCGTCCAGCTGCTGCCGGAACACCCGGGCGTCGGCGAGCCGTTCCGTCGCCTCGGCCGGCGAACCGCCGACTCCGAACGCCTCGACGGCCCGGAACCCCTGCTCGGCCGCTCTTGCGAGCGCGGCGGCGCGGTCTGCGGCAAACGCCTGGCGGACGGTGTACAGCTGCAGGGCGAGTGGTGTCGCCATGATCTTCACGCTCCGTTGTGGTGAGCACGTGCTTGCGCCGGTCCCGCCCATCCTGCCTGAGGGGTTTGCGACCCCCTACACCGTCCCAGTGCCTGAGACGTCCCGTCCGCCAGAGGACGCGTCAGGCGAACGCCGCAACCCACCGGTCGACCGCCGACACCACCTGGAGTGCGCGCTCCACGTCCACGGCGGTGGCGGCGGCATGTCGTCGGGCGTGTGCAGCGTCGTCCAACGTGGCGACCCAGCCGCCGATCCCCCACAGCGGTTGGCGCGCCAGAGCCCACGGCAGGGCTGTGCGTTCGGCAGAGGTGAGGCGCACGTCGAGACCGCTGTCGTACGCCTGCACGAGCGGACGGAGCGCGGCGATCCGGGCCGCCGTGTCCGGGTAGCCGAAATCGGCGTCGGAGAAGTAGAGCGTCAGCGCCAGGTCGTCGATCCGGGCCCGCTCGCCCATGAAGTCGAAGTCGGCCACCAGGACGAGCTCTTCGCCTCGGAAGTAGACATTGTTGTCCCAGAAGTCGCCGTGGACGACGTGGCGAGGAAGCCGGCCGACCAGATCGCCCTCGCCGGCCGCCACCTCCTCGGCCAGCTCGTCGGCCCGGTCCGCGAGCCGTCGTTCGTCCGGTGTCGGCTGCCAGGACCTGATCCGCGCGGTACCGCGGGCAGTTCCCGTGATCGCGTCGTGAGGCTCGATGTGGTTGACGAACCGCGCCGTACGACCCGCCGCCGGGACGTCCGTCGAACCGAGCACCGAGTGGATGTGCCCGAGGACCGGCAGCCCGCGACACAGCCGGTCGGCCGTGTTCATTCGGCCGTCGTGCTCGACGTACGGCTCCACCTCGACCATGTGGCCGCCGACCTCGATCCACGTGCCGCCGTCCCGGGTGGGTACGGGGAGGGCACATGGCACGCCCGCGCTGGCCAGCTCCGTGCGGACCTGCTGGATGGCGGCGAGGCGATCGGCGCTGACGTGTGTGCGGTAGACCCGGACGACGAATCGTTGGCCCCCGGTGGGCACCAGGAGGTTGAGGTTCAGTCCGCCGCCGAGGTCGGCGGCGTTCGCCGGATCGAGACCGTACGCCGCCTCCACGGCGTCGGCGAGCGCAGGCGTAGGCACTGCCCGGCCGCCTCTGGCGCCCCCACCCGCGTCATCCATGCCACGCAAGGCTAATGCTGCCGTGGCGGATGTCTCGTGATGAGGCGCGGGGGCGCGGTGGTGGTCAACCCGAGGCCGGCGAGCACCGGGACGGCATGATCATGATCCGAGCCGACTGCAAGCAGCCGAAGCACTTCGACGGCGACAGGCCCACTGGTCGACCGGGTCGTGGGCGGGCGCTGCGAGGATGGCCGGATGGAGGTACGCGCGATGAGTCGTGACCGCATCGTCGAGGAACTCGCCTCCGTCATCGCCGAACGGCCACGCGACACCTCGACGGCGGTCCTCGTCGACGGGGCGCCGCCAGCCGACCCACACGCCTGGGCGGACGGGCTGGTCGAACCGTTGCGGCTGGCCGGGCGCCCGGTGATACGGGTGTCGGCGGCTGACTATCTGCGACCGGCGTCCCTGCGGCACGAACGCGGTCGACACGATCCTGACGTGATGTACGAGGACTGGCTCGACGTCTCGGCCCTGGTCCGCGAGGTCCTCGCGCCACTGGCACCCGGCGGCACCGGGCAGGTCCTGCCGGCCCTCTGGGACGTCGCCACCGACAGGGCACACCGCTCGACCTACGTCGAGGTCCCGCCGGTCGGTGTCGTCGTCCTCAGCGGCTCCCTCCTGCTCGGCCACCAGCTACCGGTGGACGTCACCGTGCATCTCGCGCTGTCGCGAGCGGCGCTCGCCCGGCGTACTCCTGCGGACGAGCAGTGGACTCTCCCGGCCTACGACCGCTACGAGGTGGAGGTCGAGCCCACGCGCTCGGCCGACCACGTGGCCCTGCTCGACAATCCGCAGCGCCCCGCGCTCCTCGGCGCGGGGCGGCCGTGAACGTCAGCCGACCGGGGCCCGTGCTCTGCGCCGCACGATGAACGCCGCACCGGCCAGCGCGACCAGGCCGACCGCAAGCCCGGCGGCACCGAGCCGGCGAGCGGTGTGGTCAACGTACGCCGCGTCCGCGGCGGGTTGTGCCTGGACATTCGCCACGAGCGCGGGACCACCGTCGGACCCGCCAGCCGGCTCCGGCTGCAGCCGCACGGTTGGCGCGGGATGCCGACCGGCTGCGGTCTGTCCAGGCTTCACCGGAGTCGTCCAGGAAGCGGTGCGCCCGTCGTCGTAGGTCTGCGTGGCGGGGAACGTCAGCCGGTCCTGCTTGGGCAGCGGACCGACCAGAACGTCGAACGTGTCGAACTCACCTGGCCCGATACGCGTCCCACGCTCGGCCTTCCAGGTGATCGAGGTGACGACCGGGGTGGCGAGACAGGCGCAGGCGTCGTTGGGCTTGGCCAGCTTTCCGGTGAGGACCTCCGGCGTCCAGCCAGGCTGCGACCGCACATGCGCGGCGGCGAAGCCTGGGTCGGTGGGGAAGGAGACCCGCACCTTGACCACGCCCGCCCCGGAACGGTCGTTGGTGACCAGGAAGCTCAGGGTCGTGGTCGAGTTCTGGATCGCGGACTCCGGGCTCACCGTGACCTCGGCGCCTGCGGGAGCACCCGGTGCGACAACGCCGGCGAACGCGGCCGCCACGAGGGTGGCAGCGTTCCTCCGAAATCCTGACCGCACGATCATCGACCCTTCAGCACATGACACAGGGACGGTCGCATTGCCCCGCCAGCGTAGGTGTCGGGAAAGCTCCCACCGGAGTCCGTGCCGCGGTCGGCCACATCCGGCCGCTACACCGGTGGCACGCCGTGCCGCTTCCGCGGAGTACGCCGGTCCTTGCTCTGGGCCGCCGCGAGCCGCGCGACGAGCTCTGCCCGAAGCGCCGGCGGCTCCACGACCGCGTCGATGACCAGGTTGGCGGCCAGTCGAAGGATGTCGATGTCCTCTTCGTACTCCTCGCGCAGCCGCTCCACGTACGCCGACCGCTCGTCCTCGTCGGCGATCTCCGCGATCTTGTTGAAGTACACGGCATTGATCGCCGCTTCCGGTCCCATCACCGCGATCTTCGCGGTGGGCAGCGCGATGCAGGCGTCGGGTGAGAACCCAGGCCCGCACATCGCGTACAGGCCGGCACCGTAGGCCTTGCGTACGATCACCGACACTGTCGGAACCGTCGCCTCGGCGACCGCGGTGATCATCTTGGCACCGGCCCTGATGATGCCCTGCCGCTCGACGTCGCTGCCGATCATGAAGCCGGGTACGTCGGCGAGGTAGACCAGTGGCACGTTGAAGGCGTCGCACAGCCAGATGAACCGGGCGGCCTTGTCGGCGCTGTCGACGAAGAGCACGCCACCCTTCACCGCCGGGTTGTTCGCGACGACGCCGACCACCTGCCCTTCCAGGCAGCCGAATCCGACCACGATCTCGGCCGCGTAGAGCGGCTTGATCTCGAAGAAGGTCTCGGCGTCCAGCAAGGCGTCGAGCACGTCGTGCATGTCGTAGCCGATGCTGTCCTGCTCGGGTACCAGGTCGGCGGTCAGGTCGCGCGCCGGTGCCCGCCGGTCGTACGACGGCGGCCGGTCTCGCCAGGACGACGGCACGTAGGAGAAGTACGCCTTCGCCAGGTCGATCGCCTCGGCGTCGTCGGCGGCAAGCAGGTCACCGCATCCGGAGACCGAGGCGTGCATCCGCGCCCCGCCCATCTCCTCCAGCGTGACCTTCTCCCCCACGACCATCTCGGCCATCCGAGGCGAGCCGAGGTACATCGAGGCGTTGCCCTCCACCATGATCACGATGTCGCAGAACGACGGGATGTAGGCGCCACCGGCCGCCGAAGGACCGAACAGGCAACAGATCTGGGCCACCTTGCCCGACAACGCGACCTGGTTGGCGAAGATGCGCCCCGCACCACGACGGCCCGGGAACAGATCCACCTGGTCGGTGATCCGGGCACCGGCGGAGTCGATGAACCAGAAGATCGGCAGTTCGTCCCGCAGTGCGATCTCGGTCGTGCGTACGATCTTCTCGACCGTGCGGGCCCCCCACGAACCCGCCTTCACGGTCGGGTCGTTGGCCACCACGAGGACGGGTCGCCCGTCGACCAGTGCCCGGCCGGTGACCACTCCGTCGGCAGGCAGTCCGTCGGCCTGGGCGTTGGCCAGCTGGCCGTCCTCGACGAACGTGGACTCGTCGACGAGCATGGCGATCCGGTCCCGCACGTACAGCTTCTGCTGGCTCGCGAGCCTGGCCGCACCCCGATCGGAGGGACGAAGCGTGGCATCGCGGGCGGCTGCGACCGCCTTGGCGTGGTCCTTGCGCACACCGATCGCATGGTCCTTGCGCGCACCAACACCGTCGCCGGTCATGCGCCACACTCCTTCGACTGCGACCCTATTCGACCGGCAGGCCCAGACCGCGGGCGATGACCAGCCGCTGGATCTCACTCGTACCCTCGCCGATCTCCAGGATCTTGGCGTCCCGGTAGAAGCGCGCGACCGGGTACTCCTCCATGAACCCGTAGCCGCCGAACACCTGCGTGGCCGTCCGGGCGGCCGCCATCGCGGCTTCGCTGGTGAACAGCTTCGCACTCGCCGCCGCCTGCTTGACCTCGGCCGCGGGTCGCCCGGCGTCCCTCAGCGCGGCGGCCTTGTAGGTCAGCAGCCGGCCGGCCTCCACCGCGACCCGGAGGTCGGCGAGTTGGAACGCCACACCCTGCTTGGCGCCGATCGGCTTGCCGAACGCCATGCGTACGCCGGCGTACTCCACCGCCGCGTCAAGACAGCCTTGCGCGAGCCCGACCGCCAACGCGGCCAGGGCGATCCGGCCGTCGTCGAGGATCGCGAGGAACTGGCGGAAGCCGGCACCGCGCTCACCCAGCAGGTTGCCGGCGGGAACTCGGCAGTCGTCGAACGACAACGGATGGGTGTCGGACGCATGCCAGCCGAGCTTGCGGTAGGCAGGTTCCACGACGAAGCCGGGCGTACCCGACGGGATGACGATCGCGGAGATCTCCGGCTGTCCGTCGGCGTTCTCACCGGTGCGGGCGGTGACGGTCACCAGCGACGTGATCGGCGTCCCGGAGTTGGTGATGAACTGCTTCGAGCCGTTGACGACCCACTGGGTGCCGTCGTCGGACAGAACGGCGCGGGTGTTCGTGTCGGCGGCATCCGACCCCGACCCCGCCTCGGTCAGGCCGAAGCCGGCCAACGCCTGACCCGCGGCGAGGTCAGGCAGATAGCGACCCTTCTGCTCCGGCGTACCCCACGCCAGGATCGGGCCGATGCCGAGTCCGACGGCCGCCTCCAGCGTGAGTCCGAGCGACTGGTCGACCCGACCGATCTCCTCGATCGCGACGCACAAGCTGGTGAAGTCCCCGCCGGTACCGCCGTACTCCTCCGGTACCGGCAGGCCGAAGAGACCGAGCTTGCCCATGGCCTGGACGGTCTCGACGGGGAAGTGATGCTGCTCGTCCCACGCGGCGGCGTGCGGGGCGATCTCCTGCTCGGCGAACTCGCGGACGACCCGCCGAAAAGCCTCATGTTCCTCGGAAAGCTCGAAACCGGTCATGCTGGAGCTCCCGCCGCTTCGGTGACCTGGTGCCTGGAGGTGACTTACCCTTACGTAAACGTAAAGCGACCGCTCCGACCTGCGCAAGGGAATGACGCATGCCGACGTGGACGATCACCCAGCTCGCGGAGGAGTACGCCGTGACGCTGCGGACGATCCGGTTCTACGAGGACCGCGGGCTCCTCTCCCCCGAACGGCGCGGCAGCCAGCGCATCTTCCACCAGCGCGACCGGGTGAGACTTGGCCTCATACTCCGCGGGAAAAGGCTCGGGTTCTCCCTCCAGGAGATCGCCAAGATCGTCGACATGTACGACGCCGAGCCCGGCGAGGTGGGCCAGCTGCGTTACCTGCTGCGGCAGATCTCCGTCCGGCGGGCCGAGCTACAGCAGCGACGCCGCGACATCGAGGAGACCCTGGCCGAACTCGCCGACGTCGAGCGCCGTTGCCAGGACGACCTCGACCAGCTCGGCTGACGCGCTCTGCCCTGGACAGCCAGGCCCACGGTCAGAGCCGGGCGTCTCGGTCGCGGTCTAGCCGACCTGTCAGAGGTATCCGCGCGTAGATGCTGGGATTCCTCTGACAAGTGGCCTCGGACGGGAATCCGAGCGGCCATTCGCACCGTTGACCGGTACCCTAGGGGGGTATCGGACTCCCTGCGTACCGGAGCACCGCATGCACCAGCACGACGCGCACCATCAGCCGCACGACAAGCACGCGGGACACGATCCCGCGATGTTCCGGCAGCGGTTCTGGCTGAGCCTTGCCCTCACCATCCCGATCGTGGCGACCAGCGGGATGGTGATGGACTGGTTCGGCTACCCCCTGGACTTTCCGGGCATCGCCTGGGTGGGTCCGGTGCTCGGTTCGGTCGTGTTCTGGTACGGCGGTTGGCCGTTCCTCGCCGGCGGTGTCACCGAGATCCGCGACCGTGTGCCGGGCATGATGCTGCTCATCTCCATGGCGATCGTGGTGGCATATGCCGCCTCCCTCGCCACCAGCGCAGGCCTGTTCGATCTCGAGTTCTGGTGGGAGTTGGCCGCACTCGTCACCATCATGTTGCTGGGCCACTGGCAGGAGATGAGGGCGATCGGCCAGGCGCAAGGCGCGCTTGCCGCCCTCGCGGCGCTGCTGCCCGACGACGCCGAGCGAGTCACCCGCACGGGCCTGGAGAGCGTCGCCGTCGACGAACTGCGTCCCGGCGACGTCGTACTCGTCCGTCCGGGCGCCCGGATCCCAGCCGACGGCCACCTCGTCGAGGGGGCGGCCGAGGTCGACGAGTCGATGATCACCGGCGAGTCCCGGCCCGTACTCCGGAACCTGGGCGACCGTGTGGTCGCCGGGACCGTCGCCACCGACGCGGCGATCCGCGTCACGGTCGACGCCGTGGGAGACGACACGGCCCTCGCCGGCATCCAACGCCTGGTGGCGCAGGCGCAGGCATCTCGCGGCCGCGCCCAGGTGCTGGCCGACCGGTTCGCCGGCCTGCTGTTCTACGCGGCCGGTGTGGCCGGGGTCCTCACGTTCATCGTCTGGTGGGCACTCGGAAATATCGAGGAGTCCGTGGTGCGCAGCGTCACGGTCCTGGTGATCGCCTGCCCGCACGCTCTCGGACTGGCCATCCCGCTGGTGATCTCCCTGTCGACCGCAGTGGCGGCTCGCTCGGGGATCCTCGTCAAGGACCGGTTGGCGCTGGAACGGATGCGCACGGTCGACACGGTGCTGTTCGACAAGACCGGAACTCTCACCAGGGGTCAACACGTCCTGGTCGACACCGCCGCGGCGAACGGAACCGACGAGCGCGATCTGCTCCGCCTGGCCGGCGCGGTCGAGGCCGACAGCGAGCATCCGCTGGCCCGTGCCATCGTGACCGCGGCGAGCGGACACGGTGAGGTTGCCCGCGCCCGAGAGTTCCAAGCTCTCGCCGGACGTGGTGCGCAGGCTCGCGTCGACGGTACGAGCTATGCCGTCGGCGGGCCCGCCCTGATGCGCGAGTTCGGAGCCGGGATACCGGCGGAGTTGCGGGAGGCGACCCGCGAATGGGAGCGGCGTGGCGCCGCCGTCCTGTTCCTCCTCCGGGTCGGCTCCGGCGACGGCTCCGGTTCCCGCGACGGCGATGTCGAGGTCCTTGGTGCCTTCAGCCTGGAGGACGAGGTACGACCGGAGGCGCGCGAGGCCATCGCACAACTGCGCGCGCTCGGCGTCGGCACGATCGCGATGATCACCGGCGACGCCCGTCCGGTCGCCGAGGCCGTCGCCACCGACCTCGGTTTCCGCCCCGGCGTCGACGAGGTGTTCGCGGAGGTCCTTCCCGCCGACAAGGACGGCGCGGTCGCGGCGTTGCAGAGCCGGGGGCACCGCGTCGCGATGGTGGGAGACGGCGTGAACGACGCGCCGGCACTGGCCCGTGCCGACGTCGGTATCGCGATCGGCGCGGGGACCGACGTCGCGATCGAGTCGGCCGGCGTAGTGCTCGCCTCGTCCGACCCGCGGTCCGTGGCGGGGGTCCTCCGGCTGTCGCGCGCGTCGTTCCGGAAGATGATCGAGAACCTCGCCTGGGCGGCCGGCTACAACGTCGTCGCCATCCCCCTTGCCGCCGGGGTCCTGGCCTGGGCCGGCGTCACCCTCAGTCCGGCGGCGGCCGCAGTACTCATGTCGCTGTCGACGATCATCGTCGCCCTGAATGCCCAGCTCCTGCGCCGCGTCCGGCTGACGGTGTAAGGCATCCCATCCGGCTACGATTGCCCGATGAGTGAGATTGGCGTCTCAAATAGCAGGACGGTGGCGGACGCGTTCGGGTCCGCCGCCGGTGCGTACGACGCGAGTCGACGCCGGTTGGTCCCGTGCTTCGAGGAGTTCTACGGCACCGCGCTCCGGTTCGCGACTCTCGATCTGCCAGTCAGGGCACCGCGAGTCCTGGACCTCGGCGCCGGCACCGGGTTGTTCTCGGCGCTCGTCGCGAACGTCCGACCAGACGTCCGGGTGACCCTCGTCGACGCTGCCGAACCGATGCTCGGCAGAGCCGACCGGCTCCTGTCCGAGCGTGGTGTTGCGTACGACCTGAGACATCAGGACCTTGCCGATCCACTTCCTGGCGGGCCGTACGACGCAGTGATCTCGGCCCTGGCGATCCACCATCTCGAGGACGCCGGGAAGCGCGACCTGTTCCGGCGGGTACGCCACGTGCTCGCCCCCGATGGGGTCTTCGTCAACGCCGAGCAGGTTGCCGGCCCGACGCCGCGGCTGGACCGCCTGTACGACACGCAGTGGGAGGAGGACGCCCGGGCGCGCGGCTCCGACGACGCCGAACTGGCGGCCGCGCGGGAACGGATGGCGTTCGACCGGCCCGCAACCGTGGAGGCCCAGCTCGCCTGGCTCGCCGAGGCGGGCCTGCGGGACTGCTGTTGCCCGTACCTGAACCTCCGCTTCGCCGTCCTGGTCGGCTGGGCTGCCTGAACTGGTGCCGCCTGAACTGGGCTGCCTGAACTGGGCTGCCTGACCTGGCCTGACTCGTCATAGTTTCGGGCGGTATGGCGGGAGCCGCACGTCTCTGGCAAGCTCCAGTCTCGGGCCCGCGTGATCACCGCGGCGTCCTGATCCACGACACCTGTTCCGCACTGACCTGGAGAACGATGTCGACCAGGCCGCCGACACCACTCGCGGTGCTCACTGCGCTGGCCCTTCTACTCGCCGGGTTGCTCGCCGCCGTCGGGCTGCCCACCCCGTCCGCCGCCGAGCCGGCGCCCACGGCCACCGCGACACCCATGGCCACTGCGACACCCATGGCCACACCCGCTCCTACACCCACCGCCGCCTCGACACCCGACGTCACGCCTCCTCCCAGACCCGGCGACAGCAGGCTGCTGCTGCTCTTCGACTCCTCCGGTTCGATGAAGGAACCCGACGTCGAGGGCCTGACCAAGATCGATGCCGCCAAGCGGGCGTTCGCCCGGCTGATCCCGCGTCTGCCCACGGCCGGAAAGGTGGGCCTGCGCGTCTACGGCGCGACCGTCTTCAACCGGACCGACCCGGGCGCGTGCACCGACAGCCAGTTGGCCGTCCCGGTGGGCCGCGCCGACAAGCCCGCGTTGGCCAAGGCCGTCGCCGGCTTCGAACCTTACGGCGAGACACCCATCTCCTACGGTCTCCAACAGAGCGCGAAGGACCTCGGCGGCTCCGGGCAGCGCACCATCCTGCTGGTGTCCGACGGTGAGGAGACCTGCGACCCGGACCCGTGCGCGACCGCCCGCGAGATCGCCGGTCTCGGCATCAACCTCAAGATCGACGTCGTGGGCTTTCGGATCGGGCCCAGCTCACGCGACCAGTTGCGGTGCATCGCCGACGCGGGCAGCGGCACGTTCTACGAGACCAACGACGCCAAGACGCTCGCGGCCGGCCTGGAGCGACTGAGTGTCCGCGCCTTCCGGCCGTTCCGGGTCAGCGGCACGGCGGTAGAGGGAGCGCCCGCGGCCGAGGGCGCACCTGTGCTGCACGCAGGGCAGTACGTGGATCATGCCCCCACCAGGGGCGAGACGAGGTACTACCGGATCCGGCGTTCGATGGCGGGCTCCACGCTGCATGTCGGCGCGAGCGCACGGCCCGCGCCCGGCGACGCCGTGGCCGCGCTCCACCTGCAGACCAAGACCGTCGACGGTGATGCCTGCGGATACGGGCTCGGTACCGAGGTGAGCTACGCCCGTACGAACCCGGTCGTCACCGCCTCGACGTCGAGCTGGGACCAGATGACCTCGTTCCAGTCCGACTGCCAGAACTCCGACGAGATCGTCGTGGCGGTCAGCCAGTCCGAAAGCTCGGGTCCCACCCTCGACGGCGTTCCGGCGGAGATCGTCGTCGTGGAGGAGCCGCCGGTCGAGGACAAGGACGGCTTGCCGCCGCCGGCCGACTCCCGACCGCGGTGGAGCGAGCCTGAGCCGTCCCAGCCGCACCCGGTGACCCCCGGCGCGTCGTTCTCCGATGCTCCCGAGGTCGGTCCCGGCACCCACCGCTCCTCGCTGTTCCCCGGTGAGGTCCAGTTCTTCCGAGTCCGGCTCGAGTGGGGCCAGCGGCTGCAGGTAGCCGCCCGCGCGCCCAGACCGGCGGCGAAGCTCGCCGCCCTCACCGACAACCCGCAGGTCCTCGACGTCGCGGCGATCAGCCCGACCCGTGGGAAGGCGGTCGCCAACCTGAGCGACGTCGCCGGCAAGAACCAGACGTTCGTCCGGGATGACGCCGCGGCCTCTGCGCGGGCCACGACGGTGGAGGTTCGCTACGCCAACCGCGACACCGACCAGGCGACCCAACGCAGCGTCGCGCTCCCCGGCGACTACTTCGTGGCGGTGGCCCTCGGCGAAGACCGCGAAGGGCAGACCTACCTCCTTCCGGTCGATGTCGTGATCGATATCGAAGGTGCTGCCGGTACCGGCGCGCCGCGCTACGTGGACGGTCAGGCGCTGCTGGTACCCGGTCCGGGCGGCGGGGCGACTGAGTTCCGGCCGCGCGCCGGGACGCCCGGAGCACTCGCCTCCGACGCCGACGCACCTGACCCAGACGGCAGGCAGAGTGGCCCGTCGGAGGCGCTGCTCGCTCCGCTGACCCGGCAA
Source organism: uncultured Actinomycetota bacterium (assembly GCA_963720325.1). GTDB lineage: Bacteria > Actinomycetota > Actinomycetes > Propionibacteriales > Actinopolymorphaceae > Thermasporomyces. The sequence goes on from CAVRFE010000007.1 coordinate 1,891,434, forward strand.
CGCACTGTCGCCGTTCTCGCCCTGGGCGGCCTGGTCGCCGCGCTGCTGGCCGTCTCCGGAGGACAGGTGCTCCGACGCCGCCGGGCGGGCCGGAACCGCCCGGTTGGGTCGGCATCGCGAGCCGGTCCGGCATCATCGGACAGGCCCTAGACTCCGGGGAGGCCACGCCACCGGGCGGTGCCACTGGGCGGTGCCACCGGATTGGGGGCCTGTCTCACCTTGCCGACGGGAGGAGCTAGACGGTGTCGACCATCCGCAAGGTGCTCATCGCCAACCGGGGTGAGATAGCGGTCCGCATCGCCCGCGCCTGCCGTGACTCCGGCCTGACGAGTGTGGCGGTCTACGCCGAGCCAGACCGCGATGCCCTGCACGTACGCATCGCCGACGAGGCGTACGCCCTGGGCGGCTCCACCCCGGGTGAGACCTACCTCGCGATCGACAAGCTGCTCGACCTCGCCCGACGCACCGGTGCTGACGCGGTACACCCTGGCTACGGCTTCCTGGCTGAGAACGCCGACTTCGCCCGAGCCGTCGTGGGCGCCGGGCTGACCTGGATCGGCCCTCCACCGGAGGCCATCGACGCCCTCGGCGACAAGGTCAGGGCCCGGCACATCGCCCAGCAGGTCGGCGCACCTTTGGTGGCCGGGACGCCTGACCCCGTCGACGACGCCGACGCGGTGGTCGCGTTCGCTCGTACGCACGGCCTCCCGGTGGCGATCAAGGCCGCCTACGGTGGCGGCGGTCGCGGGCTCAAGGTGGCCCGAACCCTCGAGGAGATCCCCGAGCTGTTCGACTCGGCGGTCCGGGAGGCGGTCACGGCGTTCGGGCGCGGCGAGTGCTTCGTGGAGCGCTACCTAGACCGGCCGCGGCACGTCGAGACGCAGTGCCTGGCCGACCAGCAGGGCAACGTCGTGGTGGTCTCGACCCGCGACTGCTCGCTGCAGCGTCGGCACCAGAAGCTGGTCGAGGAGGCACCGGCACCGTTCCTGTCCGGCCAGCAGGTCGACACGCTTTACCAAGCCAGCAAGGCGATTCTCGCCGAGGCCGGCTACGTCGGCGCCGGCACGTGTGAGTTCCTGGTCGCCCAGGACGGCACGATCAGCTTCCTCGAGGTCAACACCCGGCTACAGGTGGAGCACCCGGTCTCCGAGGAGGTGACGGGCATCGACCTGGTACGCGAACAGTTCCGCATCGCCGCCGGCGAGCCCCTCGGGTACGCCGATCCGCCGCTGCGCGGGCACTCGATCGAGTTCCGGATCAACGCCGAAGACCCCGGCCGCGGCTTCCTGCCGGCGCCGGGCACCCTCACCCGTTGGCACGCACCGTCGGGTCCCGGCATCCGGCTCGACGGCGGTTACGACCAGGGCGAGGCGGTGCCCGGAATCTTCGACTCGCTGGTTGCCAAGCTCGTGGTGACCGGCCGCGACCGCGAGCAGGCCCTGGAGCGGGCACGCCGGGCGCTGGCGGAGTTCGTGGTCGAGGGCATGCCGACCGTGATTCCGTTCCACCAGGCGGTGCTCGAGACCCCGGCGTTCACCGCCCCTGACGGCGTGTTCGGCGTCCACACCAGGTGGATCGAGACGGAGTTCACCAACCTGATCCCCGCGTACGACCAGACTGTCGACGCAAGTGAGCTGCCACCACGGGAGCGCGTCACCGTGGAGGTCGACGGCAAGCGGCTTGAGGTGGTCCTGCCGGCCGGGTTGGGCTCCACGGGCGGGTCGGGCCCCGGCAACCGCCGACCGCCCCGGCGTGGGGGATCGACCAGGTCGGCGGCAACGGCATCCGGCGACTCGCTGACCTCGCCCATGCAGGGCACCTTGGTCAAGGTGGCGGTCGAGGAGGGTCAGGCGGTGGCGGCCGGTGAGCTCGTGGTCGTGCTCGAGGCGATGAAGATGGAGCAGCCGGTCAACGCTCACAAGGCTGGCAAGATCGCCGGGCTCACGGCCCAGGTCGGCGCCACGGTGACGGCGGGCTCAGTTCTCTGCGAGATCAAGGACTGACCGACCCGGGAGCGGCAGGTGGCGGCCACCCGCCTGCGACCCGGACGTCGATACTTCCGCAATCGCCCGGTGTCGTGAACAGTAGACGCCATGCCGCGTCGCGCCTGGGCGGAGCTTCTTGCCCTCTCCGCCATCTGGGGATCCTCGTACCTGTTCATCGCTCTCGCACTCGACGACGTGGGTCCGTTCTTTCTCGTACTGGCGCGGATCGCTGGCGCAGCGCTGATCCTGCTGCCCGTCACCTGGCGGCTGCGCGCCACTCTCGCGGGCCGGTGGCGCTACCTCCCGGTCGTCGCCATCCCGCAGGTCGCGCTGCCGTTCGTGCTGATCAGCGCCGGCGAACAGCACATCGACTCCGGGCTGGCCGGCACTCTGGTAGCGACCGCCCCGCTGTGGATGGTGGTGCTCGGCCCGGTGCTGGCACTCGGTCGCCCTGGCCTCCTCGGCCTCGGCGGCACGCTCGTCGGGCTGCTCGGAGTGGGGATCCTGCTGGGTGGGATCGGCGCCGGTCGATCCGTGCACGTCGGAGGGGCCGCGATGGTGGTGGGAGCCGCGGTCTCGTACGCCGTCGGCGCAACCCTGGTGCGGCGCTACCTGGCCGGCGTGAATCCGGTCGTTCTCACCGGCGCGACGATGGCCACCGCCACCGTCCTGCTGCTGCCACCGGGACTGGTCGACCTACCAGCCGGCATGCCGGCAGCGACCCCGGTGGCGTCCCTGGCGATGCTCGCGGTGGTGTGTACGGCCGGCGCCTTCGTCCTCTACAACCGGCTGATCGCGACCGTCGGACCGCAGCGGGCGAGCCTGGTGGCCTACCTCGCGCCGGTGTTCGCAGTCGCCTACGGCGCGCTGTTCCTCGACGAGTCGGTGGGCCCCGGCACCCTGGTCGGGCTCGGGCTCATCCTGCTCGGCTCGTGGGCGTGCGGCCGGACGCCGCGGAGCACCGGCACCACCGACCCCGCCGCCGCAGTTTCGGAGCCGGCGCGGGAACATGGGGACCACTCCCGAGCGTCACCTAAGCTGGGGGCAGGCTAAGGTCCGAATGGCCCTCAGGGAGGCCGACCGTGGAATTGGGATTCCTACTCGTTGCAGTCGTGCTGATCGCAATCGTGGCGTTTGTCGCCAATCAGCGGTCCAAGACGCAACGGCGCCAGCTAGAGGCCGCCGAGATGGAGAAGGTCAAGGCCTTCGCGGCCGAGGACGTCACGAAGTTCGGCGAGGAGCTACAGCGGCTCGACAACGACGTGGCCGGCCACGACCTCGACGAGACCACCCGCCACGACTACGAGCGCGCCCTCGACGAGTACGACACGGCGAAGAAGGCGCTCGACAAGGCGGAGAAGCCGCAGGACATCAAGCCCATCACCTCGATCCTCGAGGACGGCAAGTACGCCGTGGCCTGCGTGCGGGCCCGGATCAAGGACGAGCCTCTCCCGACCAGGCGTCCACCCTGCTTCTTCAACCCCCAGCACGGCCCCTCGATGGAAGACGTCGAGTGGGCACCTTCGGGTGGTGCCTACCGCACCGTCCCGGTCTGCGGGGCCGATGCCGAACGGGTCCGGGCCGGCGCCGAGCCCGACATCCGCAAGGTCACCGGGCCCGATGGCGAACGGGTGCCCTACTGGCAGGGCGGTCCCGCGTACGCACCCTGGATGCAGGGCTACTTCGCCGGATTCGCGACCACCGGCCTCCTTCCCGCGTTCCTCATGGGCTCGATGATGGGCGGCATGTGGGGTGGCTACGGCGACGGTGGCTACGGCGACGGTGGCGGTGACGGCGGAGGAGACGGCGGCGACGCGGGCGGTGAAGGCGGCGGCGGCGACGGTGGCGGTGGCGACGGCGGCGGAGATTTCGGCGGCGGGGACTTCGGCGGCGGAGATTTCGGCGGCGGAGATTTCGGCTTCTGATCGGCCGGCCCGCTTTTCGTTCTCAGCTCCGTACAGCCTTTTTCGTTATTGGTGGCGCTTTCCCGACACTCCGGCGCGCCGTGAGTCCGCATCGACGAGCAGACCGCTGCGCCCAACTCCGCATGGGCATAGGCATCCTCCCTTCGAAGTTTGAATAGTCGTGAGGGGACGTCAGAGTCTCCGTCACGCAGATGGGAGGTAGTCGAATGTCGACGGAGAGGCTCCCCATCGAGGAGCATCCAGATATCGCCACGCTCCGCGGACGGTACGAACGGATCGGCGAAAGCCGGACCGTCCAGCTGGCCGCGGGCCTCACGGTGCTTGCCGGGATGTTCGTCGCCCTTTCGCCGTGGATCGTCGGATTCAGCGCGCAGGCGGGACTCCCGGTCAACAACCTGCTCGTCGGCCTCGCGGCGGTGGCATTGGCCATCGGGTTCGCGTCGACGTTCCGGACGACCCATGGTCTCGCGTGGGTTGTCCCGCTCCTGGGCGTCTTGACAATCATCTCGCCCTGGGTCGTGGCCGGAGCAAACGCGACGCTGGGAGTGATCCTGGCCAACGTGATCGGCGGAGCGGTGCTGCTCTTCGCCGGTCAGGCCGTGTCGGGATTGCGGATGTTGCGCCGCGGCACCTGAGGAATCCGAACGCTGGAGAGGAGTATGCCGAGGCCGCGGTGAGCGGGGTCGGGGCCCATCAGGTCGGGGCCCCTCAGAACGAGGACGACTCGTCCCGGCGGTGCAGCCGGCGGGCAGCCTCCGCGACGGATCCGGACAGCGACGGGTAGACCGCGAACGCGTGGGCTACCTGGTCGACTGTCATTCGCGCCGAGACCGCCACCGCCACCGGGTGGATGAGTTCGCTCGCCCGCGGTGCCACCACGACACCACCGACGACAATGCCCGTGCCGGGACGGCAGAAGAGCTTGACGAAACCGTCGTGGACTCCCTGCATCTTGGCGCGGGCGTTGCCTGCCAAGGCCAGCTTGACGCTGGTGGCCTCGACCTTTCCGCTGTCCACATCGGCCTGGGACCAACCAACCGTGGCGATCTCGGGCTCGGTGAAGACCGTCGCCGACACCTGGTCGAGGTCGAGTGGCTGTACCGCATCTCCCAGCGCGTGCCACATCGCGATTCGTCCCTGCATGGCGGCGACGGACGCGAGCATCAGCACGCCGGTGCAGTCGCCGGCCGCGTAGACACCTCGGACGCTCGTACGCGACACCCGATCGACCTCGACGAAGCCGGCGGCGTCCAGGCGGACGCCGGACTTGTCCAGCCCGATCCCCGCGGTGTTGGGAATCGAGCCTACGGCGAGTAGACAATGCGAGCCCTCGACCACCCGGCCGTCGGTGAGAGTGACGACAACCCCGTCGCCGTCCCGTTGCACCTTGTCGGCCCGTGAGCGGGAGAGCACCGTCATTCCCCGCCGGGTGAACACGTCCTCGATGACACCCGCGGCGTCGGCGTCCTCGGTCGGCAGCACCCGGTCCCGGCTCGAGACGAGCACCACGTCGCAGCCCAGAGCGTTGTACGCGCTCGCGAACTCCGCGCCCGTCACGCCGGATCCCACGACGACCATGCGGTCTGGCAACGCGTCGAGGTCGTAGACCTGTTCCCAGGTGAGAATCCGCTCGCCGTCTGGCTGCGCGTCGGGCAGGACGCGGGGATGGGCTCCGGTCGACAGCAGTACGACGTCGGCGTCGAGGAGTTCGGTGTTGCCGCCGTCCAGGTCGGCGAGTACCCGATCGGGACCGTCGAGACGCCCGACGCCGCGAAGCACCCTGATGCCTTCGCGGTCGAGTTGGCGTTCGACGTCGAGCGACTGGGCGCGGACGAGTGCTTTGACCCGTGCGTTGACCTTTGCGACGTCGACCGTCACGCCGCCGACGTCAGGGGTCGAACGTCCGATCCGCAGGCCCAGCTCCCCCGACTCGCGGACCTGGGTGATCACTTCGGCCGTCGCCACCAGCGTCTTGCTGGGGACGCAGTCGGTGAGGACGGCGGACCCGCCCAGGCCGTCTCGGTCGACGACGCACACTTCGGCGCCCAGTTGCGCGGCCACCAGAGCGGCCTCGTAGCCGCCTGGACCGCCACCCACGATCACGACACGCGTCACGATGAGCCATTCTCGCGTACGCCGGGCCGGGACCAGTCCCCCGGCACCGATCGCGCGCGGCCAGTGCCGGGGATGGTCCCCGTGGCCGGCCCAGGCGGTCGTCCCCGGAACTGGCCGAGGCAGGCGGACCGCCGTGTTTCCAACCCGTTATCGCGCTCGGACGGTTACCCTCGGGGTTCGTGACCTTGTACGCCGCCTACGCCGCGAACCTCAGCCCCCACGAGATGGCTCGGCGATGTCCGCATTCGCCCCTTCGGGGCACCGGCTGGCTGGTCGGCTGGCGGCTCACGTTCGGCGGCGAGGACAAGAGCTGGGAGGGCGCCCTCGCGACGGTGGTCGAGGATCCCGCCTCGGAGGTCTTCGTCGCCCTCTACGACGTGGCGCCGGCAGACGAGGACACCCTCGACCTCTGGGAGGGCGCGAGCCTCGGCCTCTACCGCAAGATCAGGGTGCTGGTCGAGACGCTGGACGGCGCGATCACCGCGACGAGCTACGTGCTCGACGCGTTCGAGGGTGGGCTCCCCTCCGCCCGCTACGTGACCATCCTCGCCGATGCCGCTGAGTCGGCCGGCGCGCCCGACGACTACACCGCCGAGCTGCGGCGGCGCCCGTCCAAGGACCTGGAACTCTAGCCGCGACCCCGGCCGGCGAGCAGAACGTTGTGTGCTGCCTCAGGCGTGCGCCAGCGCTGCCGCAATCGCATCCGCGATGCTGATGGTGGGTCGTCCGTTCAGACGGCTGAGGTCCCCCGAGTCGACGAACAGGTCGCCCCGCGCCAACCCCGTGTCGGAATCGGCGAACACCTGGGCGACGGGTTGCGGTAGGCCGAGGTCGACGAGCCTGGATGCGTACTCTTCGGGCGGCAGATCCTGGTAGGTCACCGGCTTGCCGCTCGCCGCCGAGAGGGCGGAGGCGAACTCCGCCATCGTGAACGCGTCGTCGCCGCCCAGCTCGTACGCCTTCCCGGCATGACCGTTCCCCGTCAGCACCGCCGCGGCGGCATCGGCGAAGTCGGCGCGGGTGGCCGCGCTGACCCGGCCGGACTGGGCGGAGCCGAGTATGACGCCGCTCTCCAGGAACGCAGGGATCTGTGAGGTGTAGTTCTCGAGGTACCAGGAGTTGCGGAGGAAGGCGTACGGCAGACCGGACTCTCGGATGATCTGCTCGGTCGCCCGGTGCTCGGCGGCGAGGAGGAGTGAGGACGTGTCGGCCTTGGCGATGCTGGTGTAGGCGATCAGTCCCGCACCCACCTGCCGTGCCGCCTGGACGACGTTGTGAGCCTGCTCGACGCGCCGGTCGGTCTCGCTCGACGACACGAAGAGCAGCCGCTCACCACCGACGAAGGCCTGGGTCAGGCTGGCGAGATCGGTGTACTCGGCGTGGCGGACGCTGACGCCGAGGGTTCCGAGCTCTGCCAGCCTCGTGGCGTCGCGTCCGGTCGCGACGATCTCGCCGGCCGCCACGCCACGTTTCAGCAACGCCCGGACAGCGAGACCGCCGAGCTGACCGGTGGCCCCGGTGACGACGATCGACATGGTGGCTCCCTCATATCGGACAGACGGTCGGCGTCGTCAACCTCCCGGCGAGCGTCAGGTCACAGCGAGCGGTTGCGCTGGCTGACGCCTGGCACGCCGTACGGGTAGTCGTCGACGATCGGCGCACTCACCTCGGTCAGTGCCGCGGCCTCCTCGTCGGACAGGTGCAGGTCCCCGGCTCCGAGGTTGTCGTCGAGCTGTTCGACGGTACGCGCACCCAGGATGACCGAGGTCACGGCCGGACGGTCGGCCAGCCAGGCAAGGGCGATCTGCGCCATCGAGGCGCCCCGGCTGTCCGCGATCTTGCGGAGGGTGTCGATGACCTCCCACGTACGCTCCTGTGCGTTGCGCTTCGCGTAGCCCTCCATGCCCCGGTCGGGGTTCTCGCCGAGGCGGGTCGCACCGGTGGGCACGGAGTCGCGGGAGTACTTGCCACTGAGCCAGCCGCCGGCCAGCGGCGACCAGGGCAGGATGCCGATGCCCTCGTTCTCGCAGACCGGGACGAGCTCGAGCTCGACGCTGCGCTGGAGCAGGTTGTACTGCGGCTGCAGGGAGACGATCGGGGCCAGGCCGAGCGCCTGGGTCAACATCGCGGCCTTCTGCAGCTGCCAGCCCAGGAAGTTGCTCACGCCGACGTAGTGGATCTTGCCGGCGCGTACGGCGTCGTCGAAGAACCGCAGGGCCTCCTCGATCGGCGTCAGCGGGTCCCAGGCGTGCGCCTGGTAGAGGTCGATGGTGTCGACGCCGAGGCGGCGGAGGCTTGCGTCCAGCGCCTTGGTCAGGTGCAGCCGGGACAGCCCGAGCTCGTTCCGGACGCCGGTGCGGGAGAACCGCCCCTTCGTGGCCAGGACCACCTGGTCGCGTACCCCGGGCCGGGCGGCGAACCAGCGGCCGATGATCTCCTCGGACGCGCCAGCCGAGTAGACGTTCGCCGTGTCGATGAACGTGCCACCCTGCTCCACGAACCGGTCGAGTTGCGCATGCGAGACGCTCTCGTCGCTCTCGCTGCCGAACGTCATCGTGCCGAGGCAGAGCGACGACACGATCGCGCCGGTGCTGCCCAACGTGCGGTATTCCATCCCGTACTCCTCCAACTTCCCGACCCCGTGATCGGAGACCCGTTGCCGGACCTGTGCTCAGGGCTCAGCCTGCACCCGAGGTCATTAAGCTGTCCAACAGAAGAAATCGATCCTTTCCATCAGGCCAGGTGATCCGTGGATGGAGCTCCGCCAGCTCGAGTACTTCGTCACCGTCGCCGAGGAGCGGCACTTCACCAGGGCGGCGCAGCGCCTGCACGTCGCGCAGTCCGGCATCTCGGCGTCCATCCGTTCGCTCGAACGTGAGCTCGGCGCAGAGCTTTTCATCCGCAGCACCCGCAACGTCGAGCTGACCGATGCCGGCCGCGCCCTACTGACCGAGGCCCGGCACACCCTTGGCGATGTGGCCGCTGCCCGGGAGGCGGTGGCCGCGGTTCGTGGGCTGGTGAAGGGCCGCCTGGTCGTCGGAACGCTGCAGTGCCTCTGCGCCGTCGACGTACCCGACCTGCTGGCACGGTTCCACCAGGCGCATCCGGGCGTCGAGATTCGGCTCCGGCAGGGCGGCACGCCCGAGCTGATCGGCCTGGTCCGGGCCGGTGACATGGACGTGGCACTCGTCTCCGAGCCCCCGACCGAACCGGCCGGCATCACGCTGACCCCATTGGCCAGCGAACCGATGGTGCTGGCCTGCGGACCCGCACATCCGTTCGCCGCGCGGGACCGAGTACGCCTCGAGGAGCTCAAGGACGAGACGTTCGTCGACTTCCACGCCGGCTGGATCACCCGCGATCTCACCGACCAGTCGCTCGCCGCTGCCAGGATCGAGCGCCGGGTCGCCCTGGAGGTGAACGATGTCCACTCCCTGCTCGACCTGGTGGGTGCCGGCCTCGGCGTCGCGCTGGTGCCGCACAGCTTCGCGGGGAAGAAGACGAGGGCGCGGTTCGTACCGCTGGAGTCGCCGGTACCCCAGTGGCGTGCCGCGGTCGCGGTAGCCGCCGGCCGCCGACCCAGTGCGGCCGCCCGGGCCCTGCTGGCCGATCCGGTTCTCACACCGCGACAAGAGGGGCGGCCGTCGTGAGCACACCGGAACCAGGGCGCGAACGATCCGTCCTCGACGAGGCGCGCGACTGGCTGTCCGAGGATCCCGACCCGCAGACCCGGGAGGAGCTCGCGGCGCTGATGGTCGCCGCCGAGCGTGGTGACCGCGATGCCCACGCAGACCTCGCCGACCGTTTCGACGGAACACTGTCGTTTGGCACGGCGGGCCTGCGCGGGGCGATGGGTGCCGGGCCCAACCGGATGAATCGGGTGGTCGTCCAGCGGGCCGCCGCCGGACTCGCCGCCTATCTCTCCGCGCACGGGCAGGCCGGCGGCAGTGTCGTCGTCGGCTACGACGCGCGCCGCAACTCGAAGGTCTTCGCGACCGACACCGCGCAAGTCCTCGCCGGCGCCGGGCTCCGTGCGCTCGTGCTGCCCAGGCCTCTGCCGACACCCCTGCTCGCGTTCGGCATCCGTCATCTGTCGTGCGTCGCCGGCGTCATGGTGACCGCGTCACACAACCCCGCGCAGGACAACGGGTACAAGGTCTACCTCGGCGACGGCTCGCAGATCGTGCCGCCCGCGGACGCCGAGATCGCAGCCGCAATCGCAGCGGTGGGCCCGCTCGCCGAAGTGCCACGCGCGGACGGCTGGGGGACCCTCGACAACGGTGTGGTCGAGGCCTACCTGACGCGGGTCGCGTCGCTGCCGAAGCCAGGACCGCGCGACGTCCGGATCGTCTACACACCCGTGCATGGCGTCGGCGGTGAGGTGGTCCAAGCGGCGCTGGCCAGAGCCGGGTTCCCGGCACCTGTCGTCGTTGCCGAGCAGCGTGAGCCCGATCCCGCGTTCCCGACCACGACGTTTCCCAACCCGGAGGAGCCGGGCACGCTCGACCTCGCGCTGGAACTCGGGACCGAGGTCGCCGCCGACGTCGTGCTCGCCAACGATCCAGACGCCGACCGGTGCGCCGTCGCCGTGCCCACCGCGGACGGGTTCCGGCGGCTGACCGGCGACCAGGTGGGTGCGCTGTTCGCTACTCACCTGCTGCGAAGCGGCGTCCGCGGGACCCTCGCGACGACGATCGTGTCGTCCACCCTGCTGGCGTCGATCGCCGCCGGCCACGGCGTTCCGTACGAGCAGACACTCACCGGGTTCAAGTGGCTCGGTCGGGTGCCTGGTCTGGCGTTCGGGTACGAGGAGGCGCTCGGCTACTGCGTCGACCCGGCCACGGTCCGGGACAAGGACGGCATCTCCGCGCTCGTGCGAATGGCGGAGCTGGTCGCGCTGCTCAAGCAGGAGGGCCGCACCCTGCTGGACCTCCTCGACGACATCGCGCGCTCGTACGGCGTCCACGCGACCGAGCAGCACGCGGTCTGGGTCGACGACCTCGCCCAGATCGACACGACGCTGCGGCGACTGCGTTCGGCGCCGCCGGCCGCACTCGGAGACTGCGCCGTCCTGCGGGTGGACGACCTGGCCGAGCCGACCGACGGACTTCCGCCGGCGGTGGGCCTGCGCTTCGTGCTCGCCGGACGGGTGCGCGTCATCGTTCGGCCGAGCGGAACCGAACCGAAGCTCAAGTGTTATGTCGAGGTCGTACGACCGGTCGACGGCGACGACCTGGCCCGGGCGAAGGCGGACGCGGACGCGACGCTCGCGGCGATCGGCAAGGACATCGAGGCACTCCTGGGCTGAGGGAGCTCCTGGGCTGAGGGAGCTCCTGGGCTGACGGAGCGCTGGGCTGAGGGACCCGTGCGGTGTGGGCTGAGGCGTTACACAGTGGCGATTGGGTTCGCCGGCGAACCCACCGCACCCGGCAGTCGCAGCGGCGGCGCGGTCAGCAGGAAGCGCGAGCGGTCGTGCTCACGCAGCCAGTGCGCGAGTTCGTCGAGATACCACATCTCGCCGAGGTTGACGCCCAACCTGAACAGGCAGTGCCGGTGGAGTGGCAACGCCGGCTGCGGGCCTGGACCGGCGTCCTTGGCGGGGAACGCCTCGACGCCGTAGTTGTCGGAGATCAGCGCCGCGATCTGGCTCCGCGTGATCCACTGCAGCAGGCGTTCGTCCCGGCCGTCGAGGACGGCACACATGGCGTGGACCCGCTGCGGGTCGGGAGTACCGCCCATCGCCATCAGTTCGGTCGCGTAGCCGGTGTGGAGCACCACCATGTCGCCCGGCTCGATGGTGACCCCGTCGGCGACGAGGATCGCGCTCAACTGGTCGTAACCGACATAGGTGTGTTCCCGGCCGAGATGCTTCTCCAGGTCGACCATCACTCCGCGGCCCTGGATCGGCTTCTCGGCCATGTTCGCGACGCTGAGTCGATGGGCGTACGACGTGTGGCCACCGTCCGCCGTGCCGTGACCATCGATCGGCCCCACGATGTCGGTACCGGCTCGGAAGCCGTTGTAGTAGACGGCCTCCGGCTCGTCGTCGCCGTCGACGTCAAACATGCCGCCGACGTGCGCCAGGGTGTCCCACTGCGTGGAGTACTGCAGCGTCAAGGTGACGCGGTTGTCGCTCACGACGTCGATGTGCCGGGGGTCGAGCGTTGCGGTCCGGAAGTTGAAGCGAGGACCGTTCTCGTCGCTGGTCGGTGAGAGGACCGGCGGGTGCCGCCGCGGGTTGACCACGTTGCCGCCCGGCATGTCGAGCGGAAGGCTCAGGCAGAACGTGCGGCCCACCCGCACCTCCGCGATTCCCTGGAGCACCTTCTCGGCGGTGAGGAGGTTGAGGCGGCCGAGTTGGTCGTCGTCGCCCCAGTCGCCCCAGGTGGAACCTTCCGGTCGCCGCTTCCACCGCTTCATCCGGCACTCCCCATGCTGTTGGCCTCCTCCACCTGGGTGCGGGCCCTACCAACCAAGCCGACGGGCGACGGGCGCTCAACCGAGCAAGCTGGCCACCACCGCGATCACGATGGCCACGCCGACGAGAACGAACTCCGTCCACCGCCAGACGTACTCGACCTCCGCCGGACCTGACGCCGACTGCGAGGCGTCCTCGGCGTACTTGCTGGCCATGGTCTCGATCCGGCTGATCGTGTAGTCCGACGGCGACAGGTCCCGGCCCGGTTGCGCCACATCGCCGCCTCCCGCCGAAATGCCGTGGATCGCGTCCTCCGGCCGTTCGCCCCTCCTCCCTCGCTGCGACCGCCGCACCGCCCGCCGGTCGGCGCCGGTCAGAGCCACCGCGGACGAGCGGTAGGCGCGGCCGCCGGCGACGACGCGGAGCACGGGGGCGATCTCGACGGATTCGACGAGCTTCCACGGGATCCGGACGTCGCGCAGCACGTTGCGCAGGACGAGACAGTCTTCGTACGCGACCACACACGGGCGTACCAGCCCCAGCCAGACGAACGTCGTGACGGCAACCACGACCGCGGCCGTCGTGAACCCCGACCAGGTGCGCCACTCGATGAGGATGTCGACGAGGATCAGGGCGCCGATCGCCATGGTGAGGATGCCGAGAACGCGGCCCGCGGTCGGCGCGAAGCTCTCCACGACCTTCGACCTGTCCGTGCGCCCGAATGTCAGTCGTGTCACCCGCAGCCTCCCGACGTCGGTGGCACCAGCCCGGTGCAGCCTGGCTGTCCGCGCAGGCCCCCCGATTCTGCCCTCCCGGTTGGCCAGACGCGACCACGGGACCGGGACCGTCCGCGGCCGGACCCGGCGCGTCCCCCCGGCCCTAGACTGACCGGGTGACGACGACCGTTGACCTGCCACCTGAGCGGGTCGCAGACATCACCGCGTCCGACGCGAGTCTGCGGCGGTTCCTGGCGGGGCTCCCGGGCGTCGACCAGGTGGGGGCCGAGGCCCGTGCGGCCACGCTGGCCACCCGCTCGATCAAGACGTCGGCGAAGCTGTTCGCCCTCGACCTCGCGGTCTCCATGATCGACCTCACCACCCTGGAGGGCCAGGACACCCCCGGCAAGGTACGTGCCCTGTGCGCCAAGGCCCGTCGCCCGGACCCCGCGGACGCCACCTGCCCGGCGGTCGCCGCGATCTGCGTCTACTCCGACCTCGTCCCCGAGGCGAAGCAGGCGCTGGTCGGCAGCCCGGTGAAGGTGGCCAGCGTCGCGACCGCGTTCCCGTCCGGGCGTTCCAGCCTGGACGTCAAGATCCGGGAGACCACCGACGCGGTGGCCTCCGGTGCGGACGAGATCGACATGGTGATCGACCGCGGAGCGTTCCTGTCCGGGCGGTTCGGCGAGGTCCACGACGAGATCGTCGCCGTCAAGCAGGCCTGCGGACAGGCCCACCTCAAGGTGATCCTCGAGACCGGCGAGCTGGCCACCTACGACAACGTCCGCCGGGCCGGTTGGCTGGCCATGCTGGCCGGGGCCGACTTCATCAAGACCAGCACCGGCAAGGTCTCCCCTGCCGCGACGCTGCCGGTCACGCTCGTGATGCTGGAAGCCGTCCGCGACTTCCGTGCGAGCACCGGGCGCCAGGTCGGGGTCAAACCGGCCGGAGGAATCCGCACGGCCAAGGACGCGATCCGCTACCTCGTGCTGGTCAACGAGACCGCCGGCGACGACTGGCTCGACCCCGACTGGTTCCGGTTGGGCGCGTCGAGTCTGCTGAACGACCTGCTGATGCAGCGGGCCAAGATGCGGTCGGGCAGGTACGCCGGACCCGACTACTTCACGCTGGACTAGGGGGCTCGTAGCTGTGGCTTCGTCGAAGTTCGAGTACGCGCCCGCTCCGGAGTCGCGCGCTATCGCCGACATCAGGTCGTCGTACGGGCTGTTCATCGGCGGCGAGTTCGTCGACGGGATGGACGGGCGGCCGTTCAAGACCGTGAGTCCGTCCTCGGCCGAGGTCCTGGCCGACGTCACCGAGGCCGGCGCGGAAGACGTCGACCGGGCCGTGCGGGCCGCGCGCCACGCCTACGACACGGTGTGGTCGAAGGCGTCCGGACGGGACCGCGGCAAGTACCTCTTCCGGATCGCGCGGCTGGTGCAGGAGCGCGCGCGTGAGCTCGCCGTCCTGGAGTCGCTCGACAACGGCAAGCCGATCCGGGAGTCGCGTGACGTCGACCTTCCGCTGGTGGCGGCGCACTTCTTCTACTACGCCGGCTGGGCGGACAAGCTCGGCCACGCCGGACTCGGACCCGCGCCGCGACCGGTGGGCGTCGCCGGCCAGGTGATCCCGTGGAACTTCCCGCTGCTGATGCTGGCCTGGAAGATCGCGCCGGCGTTGGCCTGCGGCAACACGGTGGTCCTCAAGCCGGCCGAGACCACGCCGCTGACCGCGCTGCTCTTCGCCGAGATCTGCCAACAGGCCGACCTTCCGCCGGGTGTCGTCAACATCGTCACCGGCGCGGGTGAGACCGGGCAGGCGTTGGTGGGCCACGCGGGCGTGGACAAGGTGGCGTTCACCGGTTCGACCGAGGTGGGCAAGGCGATCGCCCGCTCGGTGGCCGGCACCCGCAAGCGCCTCACGCTCGAGCTGGGTGGCAAGGCCGCCAATGTCGTCTTCGACGACGCGGCACTCGACCAGGCCGTCGAGGGCATCGTCAACGGCATCTTCTTCAACCAGGGACACGTCTGCTGTGCGGGGTCGCGGCTGCTGGTCCAGGAGAGCGTCTACCCCGAGGTGCTCGACAAGCTGAAGCGGCGTATGGGCACGCTGCGCGTCGGCGACCCGCTGGACAAGAACACCGACGTCGGCGCCATCAACTCCCCCCAGCAGCTGGACAAGATCCGGATGCTCAGCGACGTGGGCGAGACCGAGGGTGCCGAACGCTGGTCGGCACCTTGCGAGCTGCCCGACCGCGGCTACTGGTTCCCGCCGACGATCTTCACCGGCGTCACGCAGGCGCACCGGATCGCCCGCGAGGAGATCTTCGGTCCAGTGCTGTCCGTCCTCACGTTCCGCACCCCGGCCGAGGCTGTCGAGAAGGCCAACAACACGCCGTACGGGTTGTCGGCCGGGGTGTGGACCGAGAAGGGCTCGCGCATCCTCTGGATGGCCGACAAGCTCCGGGCTGGAGTCGTGTGGGCCAACACGTTCAACCGGTTCGACCCGGCCTCGCCGTTCGGCGGGTACAAGGAGTCCGGCTACGGTCGCGAGGGTGGCCGGCACGGGCTGGCGGCCTACCTCGAACCGGACGGAGGGCCGGCATGAGCGAACCCGTTGGAGACGGGACCCATCCGGACGGGCCCGCGCGCCTGGCCGTGCGCAAGACGTACAAGCTCTACATCGGCGGCGCCTTTCCACGCAGCGAGTCCGGCCGCACCTACGTGGTCCGCGACGCGGCCGGTGGCTTCCTCGCCAATGCCGCGCTCGGCTCACGCAAGGACGCCCGTGACGCGGTCGTGGCCGCCCGCAAGGCGTTCGGCGGATGGTCGGCGGCCACCGCCTACAACCGGGGCCAGATCCTCTACCGGGTCGCCGAGATGCTCGAGGGACGGCGGTCACAGTTCGTCGACGAGGTGGCAGCCGGCGAGGGTCTCGACCGTCGCGCCGCCGAGGTCGCGGTTGACGAGAGCATCGACCGCTGGGTGTGGTACGCGGGCTGGTCCGACAAGATCGCCCAGGTCGTCGGCGCCGCCAACCCCGTCGCCGGTCCCTACTTCGACTTCTCCATACCCGAGCCGACCGGTGTCGTCGCGATCGTCGCCCCCCAGGACTCGAGCCTGCTCGGGCTGGTCAGCGTGCTCGCGCCGGCGGTCGTCACCGGCAACACCGCCGTGGTCGTCGCGTCCGAGGCCAGGCCGCTGCCTGCGGTCACCCTGGCCGAGGTGCTGGCGACGAGCGACCTGCCGGGAGGTGTGGTCAACGTGGTCACCGGACGTCCGGCCGAGGTGGCGCCGTGGCTGGCCAGCCACATGGACGTGAACGCCCTCGACCTCACCGGCATCGACGACACGGAGGTGGCCGCCGATCTCGAACGCGGCGCTGCCGATAACCTCAAGCGCGTGATCGCAGCCGCAGGGGTCCGGCCGGACTGGTACGCCGACCCGGGCCTGCGGCGGATCACGGCGTACCTCGAGACCAAGACCGTCTGGCATCCAATCGGGACATAGGGCGGACACTTCCCGTGACCACTGAATTCATCAACGATCCGATCGTTCCGCTTCAGCTGAAGGTGACCGGCGGCGAGCGGTTCACGCTCTACCAGCCGGGGTGGTACACGGCCGACGACGGGTCGGCCGGGTTCCTCGGAGCCACCGGCCGGCTGTACGGCTTCCATACCCTCGCCGACCTGGTGTCCTACGTCGACTCCGGCGCCGCGAACGACCTCACCCCGAGCCCGCACCTGCGTGGGTTGCGGATCTGGCCGGAGGAGGAGTACGCGCGGCGCCTGTGCTTCTACGACCTGACGCAGCTCCCCGAGATCGCCGACGGCCACCTCGACGCCGACGAGCAGGCCTCGCTCGGCTCGACGCTCGCCCTCATGCTCGACCTGCTCGACTTCATGGACGTCGAGACGCCGAGCGCGCAGGCGCTGCACGACGACGAGGACATCAGCAAGCTCGCGTCCGGCGATGAGGTCCTGGCGATCTTCCGGGCGGCGCACCACCGTCAGCACGTCGTCGAACTCCTCGACGCCCACTGGACGGGATGCCTGGCGGAGGTGTCCGAGCGGGTGATCACGCCCGAGCTTCCCGAGCTCGACACGCGTCCAGCCGTCGGCGCTGCTGGCGCCGCTGGCGATGCCTCCGTGGACGACGACGTCGAGTCCGGCTCCGACGGCAACCCGCTGGAGGAGGCCGCCGAGGCGATCACGTTCTGGCTCGGGCTGGCGGACGAGGGCGTCTACGCCGTCCGCAGCACGGTGCTCGAGGCGGCCCATCCGCGCTATGCCGGCGCCGCGGACGGCGACGGCGCGCCCCGGTTGTGCGCGTGGACCGAGCTCGACCAGATGCGTACCGACCTCATCTCCGGCGTCGGCGCGGAGCTCGACCTGAGCGCCGTGGTCAAGAGCCCCGAGGTAAGCCTCACGCCGCACGACGACTTCATCTTCGACCTCGTCGAGATCGCCGACTCGATCACCGGCGAGATGGACCCGCAGGCGGCCGACAAAATGGTCAGTGCCTGGACTGAGCTGGTCCGACTGGCCCGGTGGGGCGGGTGGGAGGACGTGTCCGAGCTGCTGGCCCTCGGGTCCCCGGCAGGCGACTTCGTCGTGTCCTGCGCCGTCGACCTCGCCCAGGACCGGCCCGGAGCCGCGCAGGCGCTGGCCTCCGCCGATCTGACCGGAGCGGCCGCGGGGTGGCGGTCGCTCGTACCGGTCCTCACCGCCCACTGCGACATCCGACGCTAACGGGCCGAAGCTTCACCAGGCGTGGGGTGGCCTTCGGGGTCAGGGCGTTCCCGGGGTCCACCCTGATTTCGGCGTACGGTGGGAGTATCCGCCGGCTGCTCGCTCGTCCTTCGAAGGCAAGCAACGATCGAAAGGACACCACCATGACCAGCCTGGTCCGCCCGCGCCGAGGCAAGCTGATCGCCGGAGTCTGCGCCAGCCTCGCCCACCGGTTCGGCCTCCCGCCCACCCTCGTGCGGATCGGCTTCGTCTTGTCGTGCATCCTGCCCGGCCCGCAGTTCATCGCCTACATCGTCTTGTGGATCCTGATCCCGAAGGAGGATTGAGGAGCAGCCGCCTCGAGCGGGCCAGTCCGCCAGTCAGGCCAGTCAGGCCAGGAACACGAAGCGCACCATGACGATCGCCGGTACGGCGGCGAGAAGGACGGTCACGGGCAGGACCAGGAGCCGCCACTTGCCCAGCCTCCACTGCTCACCGCCGAGCCGGACCGAGATCAGAACGGCCACACAGGTGGCAGCGAGCCATCCAGCGGCGGCGATCACAGGACGGTCGGCACCGTATTCGCCGAGTCGGGGGATCATGCCCGTCATCGGACTGTCGAAGGTGCCCCGGACGAGGTACAGGTCGACGACCAGTGCGGCGCCCCAGCCACGCAGGGCCCAGGCGGCCGCGGACAGGTCACGCAGGTAGGACGCTGGCCGGGTGGCGTCTGCACCTGCGAGCCACCGTTGCCACCCTCTCGCGGAACTGGTCGCCGCGGCGTCGACAGCGCGGCCTCCCGCGAGCATGACCAACAGACCGACGACGACGGCGGCGAAGGCGGGCAGCAGGTAGCCCTCGTTGCCTGACGTTCCCGAGGCCGCCCCGACCTCCACCACCCCGCCCGCGTACACCGCGAACCCGATCGGGAAGAGCCACACCGTCCAGCCGACAGCGGCAACCGGTGCCACCTGGTCGCGGAGTGGTGCATACCCGGCTGCCGCGCGAAGCTCAGCCGCGTATCGGTCCGGCGGCCCGACGAGGTCCGCCAGCGGGGCCTCCGGCTGCTCGGCGGCGACCTCGGCGAGATGGGCGCGCAGATCATGCACCATCTCGTCGGCCTCGGCGTCGGGCAGGTCAGGCACCGCTGCGCGCAGGGCCTGCTCGTACGCCTCCACCTGCCGGCTGAGGGCAATGTCGTTCACGTCGTCTCCTCGAAGCTCAGTCTGATCGCCCGACCAGGTTGGTCATCGTCTCCGCAAAGTCCCGCCACGTCTTCGCTGACGCCTCGAGGTGGTCGCGTCCGGCGGCGTTGAGCCCGTAGTACTTCCGGTGCGGGCCCTCTTCGCTGGCCTCGACGTAGGTCGTGAGGAAGCCCGCGTTGAACAGCCGACGAAGGGTGCCGTAGACGGAGGCGTCGGCCACGTCGTCGAGCCCGGCGGCCCGGATCCGCCTGAGCAGGTCGTAGCCGTAGCCGTCGCCGTCGCGGAGCACCGCGAGCACGGCGACGTCGAGGACTCCCTTGAGCAGCTGACTGCGATCCACTCCTCCACCTCCTGCACTCAGCAGACTACTTCGCAATGCAGAATAGTGGCAAGCCACAACTCATATCCGATCGCGGCGGGTCTCGATGCAGGCGGGCAGGTGGCCAGGTGGGCAGGTAAGCCGCTGGCAGGTGGCCGGTAGGCGCTACCAGTGCAGCCCGCGACGGGCCAGTTCGACCTCGAGCTCGAGGCGCCTCACCCCGCCGAGCGGACTGCGGATGGCGCCCGTCTCGACCCCCAGCGCCCGACAGGCCATCAGCAACGTGTCGTCGTAGGCGAGCTCGGCGACATGGAGGTGGAAGGCGCGGGCCGAAACCCGGCGGTCTGCCTGCAGGCGCATGCTTTCCTGGCCGAGCCGGCGCAGGTCGGCGGCGAGCCGCTCGATCGGACGATGGGTGGGCCGCATGTCGACGTCGACGTCACCCCAGCCGCGGTCGGGACCGACGCCCCGGCGTAGCGCCTGGCCGAGCCAGTCGAGAACCCGCGCGGTCTGCATGCCGGTCACCTCCTCCCGCACCCGGACAGGCGACACCCGACAAGGGGGTGCACATGCGTACAAGAAGTGTCCCTCGTCCCAGGGTCCTCTTCCAGAGTGCGACTGCGACGGCCTCCAGGACTCCCACCAAAGCCCCACACCGACAGGCCCAGGGGACGCGCCCGCCCGCGCCCGCGCGTCAGCCGAGTGCGGTGTACGGGCGCTGCATCCGGGCGAAGGCGCGCTCGGCCGTCAACGCCGCATATCCCGGCTTGATGACGTCGTTGATCAGCGCGAGCCGTTCGTCGAACGGCAGAAAGGCGCTCTTCATCGCGTTGACGGTGAACCAGGCGAAATCGGTCAGGTCGTAGCCGAACGCCTCTGACAGGGCCGTGAACTCCTGCGACATCGACGTACCGCTCATCAACCGGTTGTCGGTGTTGACCGTCACCCGGAAGCGCAGCTGGGTGAGCAGACCGATGGGGTGTGCCGAGACCGACGGCGCTGCCCCGGTCTGCACGTTCGACGAGGGGCACATCTCGAGCGGGATCCGCTTGTCGCGTACGTAGGCCGCCAGTCTGCCGAGCTCAGGCTGTCCGTCGTCACCGAGGCGGATGTCGTCGACGATCCGGACTCCGTGGCCCAGCCGGTCGGCACCGCACCACTGGATCGCCTGCCAGATCGACGGCAGCCCGAATCCTTCGCCCGCATGGATCGTGAAGAACGAGTTTTCCCGCTGGAGGTATTCGAACGCGTCGAGGTGCCTGGTGGGCGGGTAACCCGCCTCGGCGCCGGCGATGTCGAAGCCCACCACACCGCGGTCGCGGTAGCGCACGGCCAACTCGGCGATCTCCCGCGACCGGGCGGCGTGCCGGAGCGCCGTCAGGATCTGGCGTACGACGATCGGCCGGCCGGCCGCCGCGGCCCGCTTCTCACCATCGACGAGACCGTCCTGGACCGCCTCGACGACGGCGTCCAGGGTGAGGCCCTCGACCAGGTGCTGCTCCGGCGCGTACCTCACCTCTGCATAGACAACCCCGTCCCGGGCGAGGTCCTCCGCGCACTCGGCGGCGACCCGGGCCAGCGCGTCGGCCTTCTGCATGACCGCGACCGTGTGTACGAATGTCTCGAGGTACCGCTCCAGCGAACCGGAGTTGGCCGACTCGCGGAACCACTGGCCGAGATGGTCCGGCCCAACCGCGGGCAGCTCGTGCCCGACGTCGGCGGCGAGTTCGGCGACGGTGTGTGGGCGCAGGCCCCCGTCGAGATGGTCGTGCAAAAGCACCTTCGGTGCGCGCCGGATCTCCTCAGCAGTGAGGTTCATAGCGAGACCGTACGCCGCGTTGGCCGCTTCATGCCGTACGCAGGAAAATGCCGGTCGCTCGCCTTGACGAGAAGGTTCTCGCCGCGCATTTTCGGTGCACGGTCACGGTGGTCGTGACCCCCGAAGTCGGGTGGGAGGAAAGGCATCATGGCCTGTGGATCGACCTACCTGTGGCGCGGCAAGTGCACGTGGTTCTGCTGTGGCGCGGCCTGGGGACCATGCGGGAGTGCCGGTGGCGGCGCCTGCGGGACCTGCCAGTCGAGCCAGAACCATGCCGCGTGGCCCAACGCCTCGCAAGCCTGCTGGAACATCACCCGGCCCGACCTCTGTGGCGAGAACATGCCACGCCGAGGCTGCGGCTCGGTGATGAACGTCCGCCATCAGTGCAGTGGCGCCACTGTCTGCGTGACCATCACGGACTGCGGACCGCGTACGCACAGCTTCTGCGGCGCGACGTCGTGCTGCAACGGCGAATGCCGCACCAACCACATCTTCGACCTCACCCCGGCCGCGTTCTCGGCCATCGGCAACCTCAGCTCCGGCCACGTGCCGGTCTGGATCTACGAGTGAAGGTGGGTGCGCCATGAACTCCTCCGTCGACCGGCGACGGTTCCTCACCGCCGCTGCCTTGGGTGGCGCGACCATCGTGGGCGCCTCGGCGCTGGGTGGACTCGACGCCGACGCGGCATTCGCAGCACCGATGCCGTCGCTGGATCCCGCGATCAGCAAGAGCTCGTTCGCCGAAGGTCGCATCACCTCGATGAGGGGCACCATGCTCGAGGTCGCGGGATCGCTCGGTGAGCGCCACAGGATCCAGCTCACGAACGCGACGAGCATCTGGAAGGTACGCCCGACCACGGCCGCTGAGATCGAGCCCGGCGACGGCCTGTACGCCCGCGGCGTGGAGATGCCGGACGGCAGCATCGCGGCGGACGCCGTGTGGGTCAACATCGTCAACCTGTTCTGCACGGTCCGGGGCATCGGCAAGGACCGGCTCGACCTCGCGCACGGGCACCATGCGATGGTCGGCCGGCTCGTCCACGGCACCACTGTCGCGTCGTACGCGGGCGGTGCGCCGACCTCCGACCTGTCCCGGTTGCGGATTGGCCAACCGGCGCAGGTCCTTGGCGCCTGGAGACCGGTCGACGACCACATCGACGTCGTACGCCTGACGGTCGGGCACTGATGGTCGGGCACTGACGGCGGCAGGGGCGGAGCATGCTTGCGACGGGCACAGAACTGATCCCACCGGTGCTTGGCGTGCTGTTCGTGTGGACCGGAGGGGCGAAGGCACTCAGCGGCTCGCTGGCCCGCCAGGCGACCGACTCGGCACTGCACCAGCTGCTCGGCGACGTCGGGCGTACGACGCTCGCGTTGCGCGCGCTCGGCTGGTGCGAGCTCGCACTCGGCATCGGCCTGCTGGTCGCTCCGGGCGTGCAGGCCCTGGCGGCGGCGACGGTGCTGCTCGGCACCGGCTTCCTCGGCTACCTCACCTACGCCAAGGTCAAGGCGCCGGGCTCGTCGTGCGGCTGCGCGGCGAGCCGGTCGGCGCCGGTGACCTGGCGGGCGTTCGCGCGGGCCGGTCTGGTCGTCGGCGGCGGACTGCTCGCGGCGGGTGCTTCCGCGCCGTGGTGGACCACGGTGTCGACGCACCCGGTGGCCGCGACTGTGTTCGTACTCGCGTCCGGGCTCCTGCTGCTGGCGCTGTCGGCCGACCTCGACCGGTGGTGGCTCCTACCGTCGCGAGCGATCTGGCTTCGCGTGGTCGGGCACCCACTGGCCGCCGGCCGGCACACCGGGAACGGAACGCACGAAGGGGAGGACGTCCCGGTCGCGGCGTCCGTCGAGCTTCTCGAGCAGAGCCTCGCGTGGCGGGCCGCCGCTCCCCTGGTCCGGTCGTCCCTGCGCGAGCACTGGGACGCCGACGGTTGGCGAGTTCTGGCCTTCGGCGGTCAGTACGACGGGGAGGACGGCGCGCGGCAGGTGTCGGTGCTGTTCGCGCTCGCCACCAACGCGACGACCGACACAACCCGCCGCCCGGTGATCCGGGTGAGCGTGGTCGACGACGAGAGGCAGGAACTGATCCCGGACGCGCTCGACGCCGGCGCACTGTCGCGACCGGCTGACCCCTTGATGTCGCGCGGATGAACAGATGTCGCGCGGATGAACAGATGTCGTTTGGATGAATATGACGACCCGGAGCCTTGACGGGGAGCTAGTTTTCACGCACCGTCATGGCGGGTCCGCGACCGTGGTGGGGGTGGCGTCGATGGGTGGGGTGTTCGGCGACCTGATGCCGTTGGTGCTCGGCGCGATGCTCACCTGGGCTGGAGCGACCAAGCTGCTCGTCCGCACCTTGGCGGACCAGGCGGTCGAGTCGCGGTGGTACGCAGTTCTAGGTGATGTCGGCCGGGCGACTTCGGCTCTGCGTGCGGTGGCCTGGGTCGAACTCGCGCTCGGCCTCGGTCTCCTCCAGTTCCCGACGAGTTCGCTGCCGGCGAAGGCCACGGTGGCGATCGGGATCGGCTACGTGGTGTGCCTGGCGTTCGTCCGGCTGAGCATGCCCGTCGGTTGGCGGGCGTTCGCCCGCTCGGCACTCGTCATCGGCGCCGGCCTGCTCGCCGCCGGAGCCGCGGCGCCGTGGTGGTCCACCATGGGGGCGCACCCGACCGCTGCGGTCGGCATCACACTCGGGTGCGCGCTCGTCCTCGGCTTGCTCTCGACCGACCTGGACCACCTCTGGCTGACCCCGCTGCGCCGGTCCCGGATCCGGCCCACCGGACCTGCGGTCGCCGTGGAGGTGCAGGACCGGTTCGGCTCGCGCGCGGCACTACCGCCGGAACGCCCCGGCCGGCCATGGCCGCGCGGGTTCAGCTGATGCGGTCGAGAACCAGGGAACGATGGGGACGCGCACCCGCCGGCGCCACCACGATCGCCCCCTCCAGTGCCTCTTCCGCGCGGGCGAACCGCGCCGCGTCATCGCTGTGCAGGGTGAGCAGGTGCTGGCCTGCCCGCACGTACGCGCCGGGTTTGGCGTGCATCTCGACGCCGGCGCCCGCCGACACCGGATGCTCCTTGCGGGACCGACCCGCACCGAGACGCCAGGCGGCGATGCCCACCGCGTAGGCGTCGAGCTGGACAAGGACGCCTTCGGCCGGGGCCAGAACGTCATGGGTCTCGCGAGCCCGCGGCAGCGGAGCGGCGGGGTCTCCGCCCTGTGCGCGGATCATCCGCCGCCAGACATCCATCGCCGTGCCGTCCTTCAGCACGCGGGCCGGGTCGAGGTCACCGGCCGCGCCAGCCGCGGCCAGCATCTCCCGCGCCAGCGTCACCGTGAGCTCGACGACGTCGGGCGGTCCACCGCCGGCCAGCACCTCCAACGACTCGCGTACCTCCAATGCGTTGCCGGCCGTGAGTCCGAGCGGAGTGTCCATCGCCGTGAGGAGTGCAACGGTGTTCAGCCCGGCGTCGGTGCCCAGCTCCACCATGGTCGCGGCCAGCGCGCGGGCATCGTCGGCGTCCTTCATGAACGCGCCCGAGCCGACCTTCACGTCCAGCACCAGCGCGCCAGTACCTTCGGCGATCTTCTTGCTCATGATCGAGCTGGCGATCAGCGGGATCGACTCCACCGTCGCGGTGACATCGCGCAGGGCGTAGAGCTTGGCGTCCGCGGGCGCGAGCTTGTCCGTGGGTGCGCAGATCACCGCGCCCACATCGGCGAGCTGGCGCACGATCTCGTCGTACGACAGGGACGCCCGCCATCCCGGGATCGACTCCAGCTTGTCGAGGGTTCCTCCGGTGTGTCCGAGCCCGCGTCCGGACAGCTGCGGCACCGCGACGCCACAGGCCGCCACCACGGGTGCGAGAGGCAGGGTGATCTTGTCGCCCACTCCCCCGGTCGAGTGCTTGTCGGCGGTCGGCCGGCCGACGGCGCTGAAGTCGAGGCGTTCGCCGGACGCGATCATCGCGGCGGTCCAGCGGGCCACCTCCTTGGCACCCATGCCGCGCAGCAGGATCGCCATCAGCAGCGCCGACATCTGTTCGTCGGCGACCGCGGCGCGGGTGTACGCGTCGACGACCCAGTCGATCTGGTCGTCGGACAGGGCGCCACCGTCGCGCTTGGTACGAATGACGTCGACGACGTCGAACCGCTCAGCCACGGGAGTGCTCCGCCGGATCGGCCTGGTCGAGATCAGCCGGACCGAACGCGTCGGGGAGCACGTCGCGCATCGGCAGCACCCCTCGTACCGTGTCGACGACCAGGTCCGGCCCACCGTGCTCCCACAGCAGCTGCCGGCACCGCCCGCATGGCATCAACCGTTCGCCGGCACCGTCGCAACAGGTGAAGGCCACCAGCCGGCCACCCCCGCTGGCGTGCAGCGCCGACACGAGTCCGCACTCGGCGCACAGGGTCAGCCCGTAGGAGGCGTTCTCGACGTTGCAGCCCACCACCGTCCGGCCGGAGTCGGTGAGAGCGGCCGCGCCGACCGGGAAGTGGGAGTACGGGGCATAGGCCCGCTCCATCGCCTCGCGCGCGGCCGACCGCAGCGCGTCCCAATCAATGTCCATTGCCGACCACCACGACTCACTAGCCTTTCACGTACGGCTCGCCGTCGGCCTTCGGCGCGCGGACCCGGCCGACCAGGCCCGCGACGGCTACCACGGTCGCGAGATAGGGCGCCATGATCAGGAGCTCGCCCGGGATCGGCGTCTCGATGATCTGCAGCTGGCTCTGCAACTGCTGGGTAAACCCGAAGAAGAGTGCGGCGATGGTGGCACCCAGCGGATGCCAGCGGCCCATGATCAACGCGGCGAGGGCGATGAAGCCCTGCCCGGCGGTGAGGTCCTTGTCGAAACTGCCGGTGAACCCCACCGTGAAGAACGCGCCCCCGAGTCCCGCCGCGATCCCACCGGCGAGCACGGCCTGGTAGCGGACCCGAAGGACGTTGATGCCCACGGTGTCGGCCGCACGCGGATGCTCCCCGACCGATCGCACCCGCAGGCCCCACCGGGTCTTGAACAGAACGAACGTGACGATCGCCACCGCGGCGTACATCGCGTAGACGAGCAGGGTCTGGTTGAAGAAGGTGTCGCCGATCACCGGGATGTCTGCCAGGACGGGGATCCGGACCGCGGACATCACACCCGGGTCGTTGAAGCTGGACGAGTTGCCCTGGACGAACTGGTCGAACAAGAAGCCGGTGATACCGGACGCGAACACGACGAGGACCACGCCCAACACCACCTGGTTGACGTGGTAGCGGATCGCGAATAGTGCCAGCATCGCCGCGATCAGCACACCGGCGACGACAGCCGCGGCCACCCCGGCGAGCAGGCTCCCGGTGACGGTCGCCAGCACCGCGGCGGCGAAGGCGCCGGCGAGGAACTGTCCCTCGATCGCGACGTTGATGACACCGGCGCGCTCGCACAGGACACCGGCCAGCGCGCCCAGGATCAGCGGGGTGGCGAGGTTGAGGGTGCCCTGCAGCTGGTTGGTCAGCGGAAAGGTCTTGCCCGCCGCCGCCCAGCACAGGAACGTCACCACGAACGCGACTCCGAACCCTGCCCAAAGGATCGCGGCCCACCGCCCACGAAGCCCCCGGAACAGGTGGGCCAGGGCAACCACGACCGTGTAGGCGGCCAGCGTCAGCGCCACCGGCAAGGCGGGCAGTGCGATGTCCGGCAGCCGCTCGGTGGCGAACTGGCTGGACAGTGTGAACGTCACCGTCTCCGGCGCGGTCAGGGCGGCCAGGACGACACCGATCGCGGCGAGCACGAGCATCAGGACGCCGGTGCGGATCCGGCGACGCCGCTCGTCCGGGGAGTCGACGACGACGACCGGCGGTGGAGCGGTCTCCGGCAGGGTCGTGGTCACGCCGCCCACCCCTTCGCCAGAACGGTGTCGGTGGTGCGGGCCCGGATTCGAAAGACCGCCCGCACCAGCGCCGGTGCGGCGATGAACAGCACGATCGTCGCCTGCAGCACCGTCGTGAGGGTGAGCGGCGTCTGGGTCTGCAGCTGCATCTGCAGGCCGCCGGCGTTCAGGGCACCGAAGACCAGGCCGGCGACCACCGTGCCGACGGGCGAGGCCCGGCCGAGGAGCGCGACCGTGATCGAGTCGAACCCGACCGTGCCGGCGATGCCGTCGGTCAACGGGAAGTCGGTGCCGAGGACCTGCTGAGCACCCGCAAGCCCCGCCAGTGCACCGGCCGCCACCATCGCGACCGTGTACGCACGCCCGACGCTCATCCCGGCTGTCTTGGCACAGTCGGGGTTGGCCCCGACCGCGCGCAGCTCGAAGCCTGTGGTCGAACGCGACAGCAGCCACCACACCGCAGCGGCTGCCGCGAGCGCGACGAGGAAGCCCAGATGGAGACGCGTACCGGCCCATTGGGGGAACTGCGCGCTCGGGTCGACCACCGGGCTGATCGGGTCGCCCCGGCCCGGCCGCTGGAACGCGGTCGTGGTCAACACCCACTGCAGCAGGTAGAGCGCGACGTAGTTGAGCATGATCGTGAGGATCACCTCGTGCGCTCCGGTACGGGCCTTGAGCAGCCCAACGATGCCGCCCCAGACCGCACCGCCGACGAGGCCGGCCAGCACGGCGACCAGGAGATGCAGGACGACCGGCAGCTCCAGGCCGAACCCGACCCACCCGGCACACAGGGCACCCGCGATCAGCTGGCCCTGGGCACCGATGTTGAACAGGCCGGCGCGAAACGCCAGCGAGACACCAAGTCCGGCGCAGATGAGGGGCGTCGCCTGGACGAGGGTTTCGGTGAGCGGCTTCCAGCCACCGAGGGCGCCGAGGAAGAGTGACGTGTAGGCCTCGGAGACCGCGGTCCACGAAGCGGCCAACGCGTCCGGCGGGTAGGAGAAGAAGTAGCCCCATGTCGCCACGACGTCGGCGTCGCTGGCGATGATGAGGACCGCGCCGACGAGCAGGGCCAGCACCACGGCAGCCGCGCTGACCACGAGGTCACGCACTCCAGGACTCGCCATGACGGACCGCACGTTCATGACGCGTCCTCCAAGGTGCCGAGAATCGTGGGGTGCTCCTCGGCCTCCTGGGCGGCAGCCTCGGGAGATAGGCCGGCCATCATCAGTCCGAGCTGGTCCCACGGGGTGTCAGGTCCGACGACTCCGACGATGCGGCCGCGGTACATCACCGCGATCCGGTCGGCCAGCGCCACGATCTCTTCCAGCTCGGTCGACACGATGAGCACGGCGGTGCCCTGGTCGCGCTCCCGCACGATCCGGCGGTGTACGAACTCGATCGATCCGACATCGAGGCCCCGGGTCGGCTGTGCGGCGATCAGCAGTTCCAGCGGCCTGGACAGCTCCCGGGCCAGCACGACCTTCTGTTGGTTGCCGCCGGACAGGGAGCTGACCGGACTGTCGACGGACTGCGTGCGTACGTCGAACTCCTCGACCCGTTGGGCGGCGTTCGTACGGACGGTCGAGAGCGAGAGCGTGCCCCGCTGGGAGAACGGCGGCCGCCGGAACAGGTCGAGGATGAGGTTTTCTGCCACCGAGAAGGACGCGACGAACCCGTCGTGCGAACGGTCCTCGGGGATGTAGCCGATGCCGGCTTCGAGATGTGTCTGCGGACTCGCGCCCACGAGCTCGCGACCGCCCAGCCGGACCGAGCCGGACGCGACCGCCGCCAGGCCGACCAGCGCCTGCACGAGTTCGGTCTGGCCGTTGCCCTGCACTCCCGCGATGCCGAGGATCTCACCACCCTTGACCTCGAACGTGACGTCGTCGACGGCAAGGACGCCTTGCGCGTCGACCACGCGAAGGCGGTCGACCTCCAGCTTGGCGGCTGCCGGTGCCGCGGGCTCCTTGTCGAGCTCGAGCTGGACCTTCCGGCCGACCATCAGCTCGGCGAGCTCGGCCTCGGTGGCGTCGGGCGGGCGCGTCGCGACGACCTTGCCCCGGCGGATCACGGTGATCCGGTCGGCGATCGCTCTTACTTCCTTGAGTTTGTGGGTGATGAACACGATCGACGTGCCGCCCGCCTTCAGGGCACGCATCACCTCGATGAGCTCGTCGATCTCCTGCGGCGTGAGGACAGCGGTCGGTTCGTCGAGGATGAGGACCTTCGCACCGCCCGCGAGCGCCTTCAGGATCTCTACCCGCTGCTGGACTCCCACCGGGATGTCCTCGACCTTGGCGTCCGGGTCGACGGCGAGACCATAGCGCTCGGACAGGCCGCGGACGAGCTCGCGAGCTGCCCGGTGGTCGAGTAGCCCGAGTCCCTTGGTGGATTCGCGGCCGAGCATGACGTTCTCGGCGACGGTGAAGACCGGCACCAGCATGAAGTGCTGGTGCACCATGCCGATGCCGGCCCTGATCGACTGCCCAGGAGAGGTGCAGGTGAACGGTTCGTCGTCGAGGAGGACGGTCCCCTCGTCGGGCTGTAGCAGGCCGTAGAGCATGTTCATGAGCGTGCTCTTACCGGCCCCGTTCTCGCCGAGCAGACAGTGGATCTCGCCTGGTTCGACGACGAGGTTGACATGGTCGACCGCGACCAGGGACCCGAACCTCTTCGTGAGTCCCTCGAGCTCGAGCTTCATCGCACCGTCCCCACTCCGATCGAAGCCGGTCCGCGCCCGTAGGTCTGGTCGGGCGCGGACCACCGGGCTCACTGCGTCGCCGGCACGGCCTTCGACTTGATGGTGACCTTGCCATCGATGATGTCCTGCTTGAGCTGGTCGATCTCACTCTTGAGCTCGGCCGGGATCTTCTCGTCGAACTCGTGGTACGGCGACAGGCCGGTGCCCCCGTTCTCCAGGGTTCCGACGTAGGGCGTGTTGTCGAACTTGTCCTCGAACGACGTCGACACGACGTCCTTCACCGCCATGTCCATGCCCTTGGAGACACTCGTCAGCAGCACGCTGCAGTATTCCTGCGCGCTGACACAGCCGTCGGTGTCGACCCAGATCGCGTTGACCTTGCCGCCGGAGCCCTTCGCAGCCTCGAGCCCGCCGAGACCGGCCGGACCGGCGACAGGGAAGAGGATGTCGGCGCCTTGGCTGATGAGGTTGTTGGCGGTGTTCTTGCCGGCGGCCTTGTTCTCGAAGTCGTTGGTGAACAGGCCCTTCTGCGTGCCCTCGTTCCAGCCGAGCACCTGGACCTTCTTGCCCTTCTGTTCGTTGTAGTACTGCACGCCCTCCCAGTAGCCGTCCATGAAGATGGTGACCGTGGGGATCTTGACGCCGCCGTACGTGCCGACCTTCCCGGTCTGCGACATGCCGGCTGCGAGGTAGCCGGCGAGGAAGCTCGGCTGTGCGGTGTCGAAGAGCAGCGACTTGACGTTCGTCGGCACACTGTCCAGCTTGACTTCCTTCAGGTCGACCGCGTTGATGTCGAAGTCGACGATGCCGAACGTCACGTCCGGGTTCTCAGACGCCGCGATGGCTGTCTGGTTGCCGAGCTTCCAGCCGACCGTGATGATCACGTTGCACTTCGCGTCGACCATGCCGCCGACGTTCTTGGCGTAGTCGGCGTCAGACTTCGACTCGGCCGTCGACTGGGAGATGCCCAGCTCAGCCTTGGCGTCCTCCAGTCCCTTGAACGACGTCTGGTTGAACGACTTGTCGTCGAAGCCGCCGGAGTCGGAGACCATGCAGCCGCGGAAGTCCTGGGCGCCTGCGGCAGGCTGCTCGCCGTCCGACCCCTCCGGTTGATTGCTCTCGGTTGGCCTGTTGCCACACGCGGTGATGACAAGCGCGAGTACGCCTACCGCTGCGAGGCCCCTCAAATACTTCGTCAAGAGACACCCTCCTAAAGCCTTGACCCTTCGGGCGGGATCGCCCGCTGCCCCGTTGTGGTCCATTTGTGCCCGACAGCCGGCAGCGCGCTGGGGTGACTATAGGCCGCTTCTACGCGACACGTAGCCCTGTGTGGGCACAGAGAGCGACGTGAGACCGTCCCGTGACCTTGCAACGGGCGCCGGACGCCTCGAGTGGGGTTCGGCAGCCTCGAAATCAGGAGTTGGCGAAGGGTCAGACCACCGCGTGCAGGTCGCTGGGCTCGCGGTCGGGCTCGCCGGCGAACAGGGCGGTGGCGACCAGCAGCCGTACACCGACTCCGATCGCGTGTTCGTCGACGTCGAACCGTCCTTGGTGGAGGTCGAGCGCGTCGGTGCTTCCCGGCACCCGTACTCCCAGGCGTGCCATCGCGCCCCGCACCTTGGTGAGGTACCAAGCGAAGTCCTCGCCACCGAGACTCTGGTCGGTGGGAGCCAGCGCGGCCCGACCGAGCGTCGCCTCGACCGCGTCCTGCAGCACCGCGACCGCGACCGGGTGGTTGACCACCGGCGGGACACCACGGTGTACCTCGGCGTGTACGTCGACGCCGTACGGAGCGACGATCTCGCGGGCGAGCGCGGGCACGAGTTCCGCGGACGACTCCCAAACCAGCGCGTCCAGGCACCGCAGGGTGCCTTCGGCCTCCCCCTCCATGGGGATGGCGTTGGCGGCGGCACCGGCGTGCACCCGACCCCAGACCAGGCTGAGCCCGGCCCGCGGATCGACCCGGCGGGAGAGCGCACCGGGTAGCTGGCTCACCAACGTGCCGAGTGCGTGTACGAGGTCGGCGGTGAGGTGCGGGCGGGCGGTGTGGCCGCCCGGGCCGGTCAGGCGTACGTGCACCCGGTCGGCAGCGGAGGTGAGCGGACCGGTGCGCAGGCCAACGCGGCCCACATCGAGCCGGGGGTCGCAGTGGAGGCCGAATATCTGGGACACGCCGTCCAACCCGCCGTCGGCTAGCACGTCCAGGGCCCCACCGGGGATGATCTCCTCGGCGGGTTGGAACACCAGCCGGATGCCGTGTCGGAGGACTCCGGTCGACGCCAGTTCGGCGAGCACCAGTCCGGCGCCGAGGACTACCGAGGTGTGGACGTCGTGCCCGCACGCGTGGCAGACGCCCGGCCGGGTCGAACGGTAGGAGACCGTCTTCTCGTCGGCGACCCGCAAGGCGTCGAGGTCGGCGCGGAGCGCGATCCGCCCGCCGGCATCGCCCGCCACGGCGGCACGAACGCCGGCGGCCGGACCCGCGGGGTCGATGTCGCAGAGCAACCCGGTGCCCGAGGGCAGGACCGCGGGCCGGAGTCCGGCCATGGTGAGACGGTCCAGAACTGCCTTGGTCGTCCGGATCTCCTCCCGCCCGGGCTCGGGATGAGCGTGCAGGTCGCGACGGAAGGCGATCAGCTCGTCGGCACACGTCTTGGCGAGCCGGTCGATCTCGGACGTGGCTTCTGAATCGAGGAACACGCGGCGATTGTCCTCCCCACCCGCTATGTGACGCACGCCACCCCCGTTCACGCGTCGGCCGGAGCTTGCCCTGATCCTTCCCGCCTCACGTGCGCCCGACCCCGTGATCATGAACTCGACGGTGAAGCCGTTCGGTGCCCATAGCCCGATTTGGCTTCATGATCGAGCCTGTCGCGCAAACCGGTGGGGTTGCGGCGGATGGTGAATTCGGTGGTGGGCGGGTTCGGTGGTGGGCGGGGTTGGGTGGTGGGCGGGGTTGGGTGGTGGTTAGCGGGTTCGGTGGTGGTGGAGTTTGAGCAGGTTGTGGGCGGTGCAGGCCAGGTGCCATTCGCTGTTGGCTGCGGTGAGTCCTCGGCGGGAGAAGTGGGTGAGGTGTTGGCGGGTTTTGATTTGGCCGAAGACGGGTTCGATGGTGCGGCCGCGTTGTTGGTAGTCGGTTCGGCCTTTGGGGTGTCGTAGTCGGCGTTGGGCTGCGGCGGTGGCGGGGAGATGGTCGAGGTTGCGGCCGGCGGTGGGGTCGCCGCCTTGGCGGAGTTGGCGGGTGTCTTTAGCCAGTGGACACAGCAGCCGGATCCGGTCGGTTGCGGCTTGGGCGAAGGTGGCTTCGTTGGCGTAGCCGGCGTCGGCGAGCACAGTGCGCAGTTGAGGTTTGATGCCGGCGGCGGCCAGGTTGGTGCGGGCGGTGGCCAGCACGGGGTGGAGCAGGTTTTGGTCGATGTGGGCTTGGCTGACCAGGGCGCCGATCACGATCTGGTCGCAGGTGACGACGGCTTGGGCGTTGTAGCCCACGATCAGGCTGTGTTTGGCCTTCATCGTGCGAGCTTGCGGGTCGGTGGTGTTGGCGCGCGGGGTGGTGCCGTTGCGGTTGGTGGTCTTGGCCTGCGGATCTGGTCGGCGGCCCGGGTGGGGGTGACCGGCGTCCTTGCGGGCCTGCCAGGCCGCGACCTTGGCTTCTTGGGCGGCCTGGGCTGCCGCGGCCTCGGCGGCCAGCCGGTCCCGCGCCTGCCGCAGCCGGGTGATCCGCTCACCACGTCGGGCCAGATCAGGCGGCGGTTCGTGGGCCTGTCAGATGGTCTGTGTACGAAGATCAACTATCGCGTTGAGGGAGTACACAGGTGTCTATGGCAGAAGAGCGGCAGGGACCGTTTGGTGAGTCCGTCGGGGAGCCGGGTTCGGCGCGGCGGGTGGTTGAGGAGATGGTCGATGCGGGGTTGTTGGACGATCTGATGGATCGGGTCGACCAGGACGGTCTGGCGTTGACTGGTGCTGGCGGGTTCCTTCCTGAGTTGGTCAAGGCTGTGTTGGAGCGTGGGCTGGCCGCGGAGTTGACCGACCATCTGGGCTATGCCAAGGGCGATCCGGCCGGTCGGGGTAGTCCGAACTCCCGGAACGGCTCGACGCCGAAGACGGTGGCTACCGAGGTCGGCGATGTCGGGATCGACACTCCCAGGGATCGGGCCGGGAGCTTCGAGCCGCGGCTGGTGCCGAAGGGATCGCGACGCCTGGGCGGGTTGGACGAGCAGATCATCTCCTTGTACGCCGGCGGGATGACCGTGCGCGACATTCAGCACCATCTGGTCCGCACGCTGGGCACGGAGCTGTCACACGAGACGATCTCGAAGATCACCGATGCCGTGCTCGAGGAGGTCAAGGCCTGGCAGTCCCGGCCACTGGAAGAGATCTACCCGATCATCTACCTCGATGCGCTGGTGGTGAAGGTCCGCGACGGCCACCATGTCCGCAACCGCTCGGCCCATATCGCCGTCGGTGTGGACATCGACGGGGTCAAGCACGTGCTCGGCATCTGGGTCCAAGCCAGCGAAGGCGCGAAGTTCTGGGCTGGCGTCTGCGCCGAGCTACGCAACCGCGGCGTGCGCGACGTGCTCATCGTGTGCTGCGACGGACTGACCGGCTTTGCCGAAGCGATCGAGGCGACCTGGCCCCAGACCACGGTGCAGACGTGTGTGGTGCATCTGATCCGGGCCGCGATGCGGTTCGTGTCCTACGGCGACCGCAAGAAGGTCGCCGCCGCGCTGAAGCCGATCTACACCGCGCCCACCGCCGAGTCCGCAGAAACCGAGCTGTTGGCCTTCACCGCCTCCGAACTCGGCAAGAAATACCCGGCCACCGTGCAGACCTGGGAGAACGCCTGGGAACGGTTCATCCCGTTCCTGGCCTTCCCACCCGAGATCCGACGCATCATCTACACCACCAACGCCATCGAGTCGCTGAACTACCAACTCCGCAAGATCATCAAGAACCGCGGCCACTTCCCCAACGACGACGCCGTCATCAAACTGCTCTGGCTCGCCATCCGCGACATCGAAGACAAACGCGCCCGCCAACGCGCCAAAGAAGCCGGCATCCCACGAGACAAACGCAAAGCCCCCGGACGACTGGTCGAAGGCGCCACCGTCCAAGGCTGGAAACAAGCCCTCGGCGCCCTCGCCATCGCCTACCCCGACCGCCTCACCCACCACATCAACTAACCCAAAACGATCAACACACACAGACAACTTGACAGGCCCCGGTTCGTCGCCGCGGGCAGCCCCGAATGAGTCGTCTTCGGCGGCATCGGCCGCGGCCGCCTCGACCAGCATCTGCTCGATCTGGGCCTGGGTCTTGTTCGCCGACCACGACGCATTCGCGGCGATCTTCGTGCCATCCAGCGCCACCTGGTTCAGTCGGACCAGCCCAGCCTCAGCCAACAGCCCCAACACCTGGCTGAACAGGTCTTTCAACGCCTGCTCGTGCCGGACCCGGAACCGCGCGATGGTGGCATGGTCGGGCAGATGACCCCCACAGATCACCCGGAACGCGACGTCTTCACCACACCGCCGCTCGATCCGCCTGCTCGAGCGCTCCCCACCCGTATACGCATACAACAACAACGCCACCATCAACGCCGGATCAAACGCTGGCCGCCCGTGCCCATCAGCGCGGTACCTGGCCCGAAACACCGCCAGATCAAGCTGGTCAACCGCATCCAACACCAGCCACACCACATGATCCTCAGCAAGCCAGTCCCGCATATCCGGCGGCAACAAGAACCGCTGCTCTCGATCCGCACTCACAAACACATAACCCACACCAAGATCCAACCGCACTCCCACCACAAGATCACCACGACAGGCCGACGTTTACGCGACAGGCTCGATCTTGATCCGAAGACTGGATCTGTCCACAGCCATGGAATCGGCCAGGTCATCCACAGGGCCAGGTGTCCGGTCCACACAGTGACCCGGAAGGAGCCAGTGTCGACGAATGGTCGAGATCAACCGCTCGCACGACCCGAACAGCTTCCCGACCCGCAGGCGGCTGCCGGGCTACGGGCCCTTGCCGGCGGCGCTGCGGGCCGACGTCGAGCGCCAAGCCGGCATGGTGAATCGGCAGCGGCTGGTGCGCTCAGGAGCGGATAACGACGTCCCGCGAACTCAGGTCTGCGCCGGTCGCTGGCAGCGGGTTCATCCTCGGGTGTATGCCACCTTCACGGGGCCGCTCTCCCGCGAAGCCCAGCTGTGGGCGGGCTTGCTCTACGCGGGCACTGGCGCGACCTTGAGTCACGAGACGGCTGCCGAGGTATGGGGCCTCGTCGACATGCCAGGTCGCGCCGTGCATGTGACCATCCCGGTGAGCCGACGGGTCGTGAGTCTGGCGACCGTGCGAATCCACTACGCCAACAGACTCGACGGGTCACGACATCCAAGCCGGGTACCCCCGGTGGTCACCGTCGAGGAGACGGTGCTCGACCTCATCGACCGCGCCCTGCACGCCCTGCTGTCGGAGGTGTCGGAGGGCGCGCACTCGCCACTCGAGGTCGCGTTCGTCCAACGGGTCGAGCGTCCGCACTCACTCCCGCCCGGCCGTCGCCTGCACCATCGGCACGCCGGCAAGGGGACCCAATGGTTGGACGTCTGGTACGAGGCCTTCAACACGGTCGTCGAACTCGACGGAAGGGTGGGCCACACCGAGGAGGGCCGATTCCGTGACCATCGCCGCGACAACATCACGACGGTCCGGGGTTGCGACAGCCTTCGCTATGGCTGGGCCGACACCGTGGACAGCAGCTGCCAGGTTGCCGCCGAGGTCGCGCACGTCCTGCGGGCGAACGGATGGGATGGCCACCCCCGCCCGTGCGGAAGCCGGTGTACGGCCGGACGGTCGGCTGCGTGACCCGCCCAACGCCGTGATCATGAACCTGAATCGGGCTATACACCCCTAGCGCCTTCACAACGACCGACATGATCATGGAACGGGGCGTGGGTCAGAGTGCGTCGGACGGCGTGTAGACACCCCAGACCTCGCGCAGCGCGTCACACACCTCGCCGAGGGTGGCGCGGGCCGCGAGTGCGTCCTTCATCGGGTACAGCACGTTGTCGGTCCCCGTCGCCGCCCGGCGCAGCGCGTCGAGGTGCCGGGTGACCTCGCCACTCGACCGGTTGGCCTGCAGCTTGGCCAGCCTCGCCCGCTGCGCCTCCTCGATGGTCGGATCCACCCGCAGCGGCTGGTACGGCTCGTCGTCCGGCGTGACGAAGCGGTTGACGCCGACCACGACGCGCTCGCCCGCGTCGATCTGCTTGGAGATCCCGTACGCCGCCTGCTCGATCTCGGCCTTCTGGAAGCCCTTCTCGATCGCCGACACCGCACCGCCCAGGTCCTCCACGGACTCCATCAGCCCGACCGCGGCCTCTTCGACCCCGTCGGTCAGGGTCTCCATCGCGTAGGAGCCGGCGAACGGGTCGACGGTCTTGGTCACGTCGGTCTCGTACGCCAACACCTGCTGGGTACGCAACGCCAGCCTGGCCGCCTTCTCCGTCGGGAGCGCGATCGCCTCGTCGTAGGCGTTGGTGTGCAGCGACTGGGTTCCCCCGAGCACCGCCGCCAGTCCCTGCAACGCCACCCGCACGAGGTTGATCTCCGGCTGTTGCGCTGTCAGCTGTACGCCCGCGGTCTGGGTGTGGAACCTCAGCATCGTCGACTTGGGGTCCCGCGCACCGAACTCGTCCCGCATCACCCGCGCCCAGATCCGCCGGGCCGCGCGAAACTTCGCGACCTCCTCCAGCAGCGTCGTACGAGCGACGAAGAAGAAGGACAGCCGCGGCGCGAACTCGTCGACGGCAAGTCCCGCCGCCAGCGCCGCCCGCACGTACTCGATCCCGTTCGCCAGTGTGAACGCGATCTCCTGCGCCGGCGTCGCACCCGCCTCTGCCATGTGGTAGCCGGAGATCGAGATGGTGTTGAACCGCGGCAGCTCACTCTGGCAGTAGCCGAAGATGTCCGATACCAGCCGCAGCGAAGGCTTCGGCGGATAGATGTAGGTGCCCCGGGCGATGTACTCCTTCAGCACGTCGTTCTGGATCGTGCCGCTCAGCATGCTGCTCGGCACGCCCTGCTCCTCGCCCACCAGCTGGTACAGCAACAGCAGCAGTGCCGCCGGGGCGTTGATCGTCATCGACGTCGACACCTGGTCCAACGGGATCCCGTCGAAGAGCGTGCGCATGTCGTCGATCGAGTCGATCGCCACCCCGACCTTGCCCACCTCGCCGTGGGCCACCGAGGCATCGGAGTCGTAGCCCATCTGTGTCGGCAGGTCGAACGCCACCGACAGGCCCGCGGTCCCCGCCTCGATCAGCCGGTGGTAGCGCTCGTTGGACTCCGCCGCGGTGCCGAAACCGGCATACTGCCGCATCGTCCACGGCCGGCCGGTGTACATCGTCGAATAGACCCCGCGGGTGTAGGGAAACGCACCCGGTTCGCCCAGCTTGTCCGCCGGATCCCAGCCGGCCAGATCGCCTGGACCGTACGCAGGTTCGAACGGAAGCCCGGACTCCGTGAGGCGTCCGATGGGCACAGAGGTCGGGGAGTCGGCCGGGACTGGCGCGGGTCGAGCACGGTCCGTCATGGTCCCATCGTCTCCTGCCGCGTATCGCGTCCGCCTCGATGTCATGCGAACGCCGCCAGGGTACGGTGCCCCATGCGAGTAGGTCGGAAGGGCTCGTCGGGGGTTCACAGGCACGTGGAGGGCACAATGGCTCACGAACTCGACGCGGCGTGGCAACGCCAACAGTCCCGCGCGTTCACCTCCGGCAACGAATGTGAGGAGCTGTGCGAATAGCGGTCGTCGCGGAGTCGTTCCTGCCGCAGGTCAATGGAGTCGCCAACTCCGTTCGCCACCTGGTCGACCACCTGGTCCGGCGCGGACACAAGGCGCTCGTCATCGCGCCGGGTCCCGGAGCCACGTGGCACGGCGACACGCCGGTGGTCCGGGCGCGGAGCCTGCCGCTGCCGATGTACCCGGAGTTCCCGCTCGGCCTCCCAGACGCGGGGATCCGCAAGGCGGTCACGGAGTTCGGGCCCGACGTCATGCACCTCGCCGCGCCCCTGGTGCTCGGCATGTCGGGTCTGCGTGCCGCCGAGAAGTGCGGCGTACCCACCGTCGCCGTCTACCAGACCGACGTCGTGGGGTTCGCCCAGCAGTACGGCTTCGTCGGCGTCGACCGGGCCCTGTGGGCATGGATGCGCCGGATGCACGCCCGTGCCGGCCGTACGCTCGCACCATCTCGGGCCGCCCTGGCTCAACTGGCCGAGATCAAGGTGCCACGGCTGTTCACCTGGCCGCGTGGCGTGGACCTGCACCGCTTCCACCCGTCCAACCGCGACGCCGAGCTGCGCCGCCGCCTCGCGCCGCGCGGCGAGCGGCTGATCGGTTACGTCGGCCGGGTCGCGACCGAGAAGCGGGTCCACCTGCTGCGCAATGTCGCAAACCTGCCCGGCACCCGACTGGTGGTGGTCGGCGCCGGTCCCGCACTTGACGAGGTACGCGAGAGTGCGCCGAACGCTGCGTTCCTCGGGATGCTGCACGGCACCGACCTTGCCCGCGCCGTCGCCTCGCTCGACATCTTCGTCCACACCGGCGCCCACGAGACGTTCTGCCAGGCCGCGCAGGAGGCGTTGGCGAGCGGGGTGCCTGTCATCGCACCGGCCGCCGGTGGCCTGCTCGACCTTGTCGAACCGGGAAGGACCGGCTTCCTCTATCCCGCAGACGACTCCGACTACGCGATGTACCTCTTCCGCCGCGCCGTGATGGAGCTGTCGGAAAGCCCGGGGCTGCGCGAGTCGATGGCGGAGTCGGCCCGGGGATCGGTGCTCAGCCGGGGTTGGGACGCGATCCTCGACGAGCTGATCGACGTGCACTACCGCGCTGTGATGGCGCAGCAGATGACGACTCCCACGCTCGCAGCCTGAGGAAGGTGCGCGGCCGGATGCGCGTCGTGATTCGCCGGGTGCCGATGCGCGCGGGCACGGACCTACCTTCACTGTGCGCCGGGCCGGTTAGCATCACCTAGCCTGGACGGCACCGACAGCCGTCGGCTCCGTCCTGACCGGCAGCTGCGCCCTTTTGCGACGGGAGACGGGAGACCCGCGTGCGCATCGCCCAGCTGGCGAACTTCTACAGCCCGGCCTCGGGCGGTCTTCGTACGGCTGTCGACGCACTCGGCCGCGGCTACGTCGCAGCCGGGCACGAACGTGCCCTGCTGGTACCCGGCCCGGACGACTCCTGGACCGAGGACGAGCGCGGC
Organism: uncultured Actinomycetota bacterium; assembly: GCA_963720325.1. Taxonomy (GTDB): domain Bacteria; phylum Actinomycetota; class Actinomycetes; order Propionibacteriales; family Actinopolymorphaceae; genus Thermasporomyces. The sequence continues at coordinate 1,931,524 of CAVRFE010000007.1, forward strand.
ATCACCGTGACGATCCGTTCGCCAGTGCTCCCCGGTACGCCGTACCGCGTGGTCGTCCAACCCTGGAAGGTACGCGAGGCCCTCGACCGGATTCGCCCGACCAACGTCGAGGTCTCCGACAAGATGACCATGGTCACCGCGGCCCGGTTGGCCCGCAGGCGGGGCGCCGGCAGCGTGCTTCTCTCCCACGAGCGGCTCGACACCCACCTCGGGCCTCGGGTCCCCTGGCGGGGCGGGCTGGTCACAGGAGTGAACGTCCTCAACCGGTTCCTGCTCCGGACGTTCGACGAGGTGGTCGTCACGTCAGGCTTCGCGGCCCAGGAGTTCGCCCGCGTCGCGGCCCGACCCGTGCACCGGATCCCGCTCGGTGTCGACCTCGATACGTTCGGGCCGGACCTCGCGGGCGACTCCTCCGACGACCGGATCGGAGTCCCCCGGTTGATCTACATCGGCCGGCTGTCGCAGGAGAAGTGGCCGGCGCTCGCGGTCGCGACCGCGGTCGAGCTGCACCGCCAGAGCTTTGACTTCCAGCTCGACGTCTACGGCGACGGCCCGGACCGGGACGACCTGCAGGACCAGGCTGGCGACGCTCCGGTCGTGTTCCACCCCTACATCTCCGACCGGTTCGAACTGGCGGCACGACTCGCGGCGGCCGACGTGGCGCTGTCGGTGTGTCCCGTGGAGACGTTCGGCCTGGCGATCCTGGAGGCGCTGGCGTCCGGCACGCCGGTCGTGACGGCAGATCGCGGCGGCGGTCGCGAACTCCTGACCGCCGAGTCCGGAGCTTGGGCAGAACCGTCACCGCCGGAGCTGGCGGCGGCTGTCCGGTCGGTTCTCGACCGGCCGCGAGCACAACGGCGGAGCGCCGCCCGGCGGCAGGCCGAGAAGTACCCGTGGAGCTCGGCGGTCGCGGCGATGCTCGAGGTCCACAGCTCGACCCTGCACCGACTCGTTCGTGCGTAGTCCCCTTAGCGTGGGGTCGTGCGCATCACCAAGAAGCTGGCCGCGTTCCTGCTCGGCGTTGCCGCGTGGAACGTCGTGACGTACGCGACCTTCATCCGCAACCTGGCCGCGACGGAGGGACGGCCCACCGGCTTCTACGTCGCCCACACGATCCTGATCGTCGTCAACCTGGCCATCGCAGCGGTGCTCGGCATCGTCGGATGGCGGGCCTGGCGCGCCGACCAGCTCAGCCGGACGGACTGACCGGGGCTTCCACACCCGGGATCTGAGTCGTGTTGCCACCGGAGATCACGACCACCACGGTCGAGCCCGGTTCCGGTCGGAACGCCCCCGAGAGCACGGCCGCGAACGCGGTCGCGCCGCCCGGCTCGGCGAGGATGCGGCAGCGCTCCCACAGGTAGGCCTGCGCCGCCACGATCGCGTCGTCGGGCACCAGGACCGGCCGGACCGCACGATCCGTGGCGACCGTGTGCGCGATCCCGCCCGCGGTCGCCGCGCCCATGCTGTCGGCGGCCACCCCGCCGACCTCGACCGGCACGGGTCCGCCCCGGTCCAGTGCGGTCGCAAGAGTCGGGCACAGGCGCGGCTCGACCGGTACGACCTGGCAGACCGGGTCGAGCGCCAGCCCGACACCGGCGAACAGGCCGCCCCCTCCGCACGACACCAGCACGCTCGACGCGTCGGGCACCTGCTGGGCGATCTCGAAACCCAGGGTTCCCTGACCGGCGATCACCTCGGGTGTGTCGTACGCATGGATCTGCGTGACCGGCCGCCCTCCCGCCCACTCCCGGCTGGCCGCCAGGGCCTCGGGATAGTAGCCATCGACGACCACCACGTCCGCGCCGTACGACTGGATCCGGCGGGCCTTCACCGGCGGCGAGGTCGACGGTACGAAGACTCGGGCGGGCACGCCGACCCGCGCGGCCGCCCATGCGACCGCCGCGCCGTGGTTGCCACCCGAGGCCGCGACGACCCCGGCGGGAGGCACCGGTCGGGCCAGGAGTGTGTTCAGCGCACCCCGGGCCTTGAACGAGCCGGTGTGCTGCAAAAGCTCGAGCTTCAGGACCACTCTGGCGCCGGTGGCACCCTCCTCGGCGAGTTCATCGCCGAGGTCGTACACGGGCGAGCGGCGGATGTGCCCGGCCAATCGGTCGGCGGCCCGCATCAGGTCCTCTCGGCTCGGCGGTGCGGACCGTTCAGCCGTTTTCATCGCGCTCCTCTCGGGTATTTGAGCTGACGAGGTCGCCACAAAAGGGTCACAAAGGGGCTCTGAACCGGGCGTACTAGTCTGACGGGATCATGGCCCGGGAACTTCTTATCTCCCGAGTACGAGCTCCGCGAGCCAGGGCCGCGGCAGCCGCTGCCGGCATTCTCACAGTCGCAACTGTGGGTGTTGCCGTCCTCTCTGTCGGTGTCGCACCGGCCGGCCCTGCCGCGGCCGCTACTGCGACTCCGACCGCCACGATGCAGCCGAGTCCGTCGCCCACACCCACAGACTCGCCAAGCGCCAGCTCGAGCCCGGGTACCAGCAGGTCCAGTCCGGCGAGCCCGTTCGCCGAGGCGGTCGGTGGCGAGCCGCTCGGCCGGCTCGGCGTGGTGGTCGATCCCGCCACCGCGACTCCGCCACCCGATGTCGACGTCGACGCCTACGTCGTGGCCGACCTCGACTCCGGTGCGATCCTGGCCGCGAAGAACGCCCACGCCCGGCTCCGCCCGGCCAGCACCCTCAAGGCCCTGACGGCGATCACCCTGCTCCCCCGGCTCGACAAGAGGGCGCGCTATCGGGCCGTCCAGGAAGACGCCGATGTCGAGGGCAGCAAGGTCGGCCTCGAGGCCAACCGCGTCTACACCATCGACCAGCTCTTCTACGGCCTGTTCCTCCCGTCCGGCAATGACGCGGCCCTCGCCCTCGCCAAGGCCAGCGGTGGCATGAAGGCGGCCACCGCGCTGATGAACGAGGAAGCCCAGCGTCTCGGCGCGTACGACACCCACGCGGTCAACACCAGCGGGTTGGACGAGCCCGGGCAGATGTCGTCCGCGTACGACCTGGCGCTGTTCGGCCGGGCAGGCCTGGCCAACGCCGACTTCCGCCGCTATGCCACGACGCAGCGCTACGACTTCCCAGGCCGGGGCGGCAAGACGTACCAGATCCAGAACGGCAACGACCTCCTGCACGAGTACCCCGGTGCGATCGGCGTCAAGAGCGGCTACACGAGCAAGGCTCGCAACACGCTCATCGGCGCGGCCCAGCGTGACGGGCATCGGATCGTCGTCACGGTGGTGCGGACCGACTCTCCGTTGTGGGATACGGCGGCCGACCTGCTGGACTGGGGCTTCGCCGCCGTCGATAAGGCTCGCCCGGTCGGGTCGCTGGTGACTCCGAAGCAGGTCGCCCAGGCGGTTGCCGCGAAGGACGCCGCCGCCCACACCCCGAACGCCGGCCCAGGTACGTCGCCACCGCAACTTCCGGCCTCACCAAAACCGGGAACGGGCGCCGCACCGGTGGGAGCCGCACCGAGCATCGCACCCACTGCTGTCCTCGTGCCGGAGGCGCTCCAGCGGCTGCCAGCGTGGATATGGCTGTTCGGCGGCGTGTTCGTCGTTCTGGCGAGCCTGCGGGTCTACTCCCACTTCCGCCTGCGCCGGCGTTCCGCCACGGCGGAACCGCCCGGGTAGCCGGGTCGATTCCACCTTTCGGCTGAGCCGATGGCTCGCCTGTCCCGGAACCGCCCGGCCAGCTCGGCAGCACCCTCACGCGACCCACATCACGGCTGAGACGATCCCGTCCGCCCACGGAGCGTGACGCCACGTCCGCGACCTTTTGTGCAAGGTGCGATGTTTGGCAAGGTTTTCATCATCACATTGTGTTGCGATGCGACTACATATGGGCAAATACGTTAGCGATCGGATGTGCCTGCACGAGGGGGATCAGAGCGTGACCAACCGGCTCCAAGCGACGTTGCGCCGGCGGCGGGTTCTGGTGCTCGCATCCCTCGACGGTGCCGCGTGGCTGTTCTCCCTGGCGACCTTCGCCGTCCTCCGGCTGGACCTCGAGGACAAGGCGGTCGACTGGACCGACACCTTGACGCTGGCGGCCCTCGCGGTCGCTGTCCATACCCTCTTCGCCCGGGTCGTACGCCTGCACCACGGCCGGGCCATCCTGGGCAGCCACGAAGAGATGATCATGCTCGGCGTGGTCACCGGCGCGGTGGGTGTCGCGGCCGCGGTCGGCAACATGGCGCTGTCCGATCCGCTGGTGCCCCGCTCCGTACCGGTCGCCGCAACCTTCATGACCCTTGCCGTGGGCGCCGCCGGGCGGGCCACCTGGCGGCGGCTCCGCGAGCTGGACGACGAGCTCCGCGCCAGTGGCGCGAGCAGGCCGGCGCTGATCCTCGGTGCCGGCGACGCCGGTCGTCAGCTCGTTGAGTCGATGTTGCGGGATCCTGCCCGGGCCTGGCGTCCGGTGGGCCTGCTCGACGACAACAGGTTTCGCCGACACCGCCGGATCCGCGGCGTCCCCGTCCTCGGCACGTCGAAGGACCTCGACCACGCGGTCGCCATGACTGGCTGCCGCACCCTGATCGTCGCCATCCCGAGCGCCAAAGCCGACCTGATGCGAACGATGGGACGACGAGCCACCAAGCTCGGCCTCGAACTGAAGGTGCTGCCGAGCGTCAGCGAACTCCTCGGCGGACGGGTCGCGGTCTCCGACATCCGCGACATCCAGCCGACCGACCTGCTCGGTCGCCACCAGATCGATACCGACATCGCGTCGGTCGCGAGCTACCTCACCGGTCGCCGGGTGCTCGTCACCGGCGCCGGCGGCTCGATCGGTTCGGAGCTGTGCCGCCAGATCGACCTGTACGCACCGGCCGAACTGATCATGCTCGACCGCGACGAGTCCGCTCTGCACGCCGTCCAGCTCGCGATCAACGGTGCTGCGATGCTCGACACTCCGGACGTCGTACTCGCCGACATCCGGGAGGCGGCGCAGATGAAGGAGCTGTTCCTGGATCGGCGCCCTGAGGTCGTCTTCCACGCCGCAGCCCTCAAGCATCTGCCGATGCTCGAGCAGTACCCCGCCGAGGCGGTCAAGACGAACGTGTGGGGCACCTTCGCAGTCCTCCAGGCGGCCCGCGCGGCCGGAGTCGAACGGTTCGTCAACATCTCGACCGACAAGGCGGCGAACCCGCAGAGCGTGCTGGGCTACTCCAAGCGACTCGCCGAAGGTCTCACGGCCGCGGTCGCCCGAGGGTCCAGCGGCAGCTTCGTCAGTGTCCGGTTCGGCAACGTCCTGGGCAGCCGGGGATCCGTGCTCACGGCGTTCACCGCACAGATCGAAGCCGGCGGACCCGTGACGGTCACCGACCCGCACGTGACGCGGTATTTCATGACCGTCCAGGAGGCGGTGCAGCTGGTGATCCAGGCCGCCGCCATCGGTCGAGGTGGCGACGCCCTCGTCCTCGACATGGGCGAGCCTGTCCGGATCGCCGACGTCGCCCGCCAGCTGATCGACCTGTCGGGCCGACGGGTGAAGATCGTCTACACGGGCCTGCGGGAGGGCGAGAAGCTCCACGAGGAGCTCCTCGGCGCCGGTGAGCCCGACAACCGCCCGATCCACCCCCTGGTGTCGCACGTCGCAGTGCCGCCCATGGACCCGCTGTCGATCCACGACCTCGATCTGAGCGGTGGGCGTCAGCACGTCACTGCTCTGCTCAGGGAGGCCTGTCGGCAGATGCAGGTCGGCCGGCCACCGACCCGGTCCCTGCTCAGCTCCTAGCGACTCCGCACCCGATCTAGCCCAGTGGATGTCTGTCGATGACGCCTCGCAGTAGTAGTACGTACCTCATCGTCAAACGCGCGCTCGACACCCTCGTCGCGCTGGTTGCGTTGGCGATCCTGTCGCCGGTGATCCTGGCAGTGACATTGTTGATCGCGGCGACTCTAGGTCGCCCGGTCTTCTTCCGGCAGCTCCGCCCGGGACGACTCGGAAAGCCCTTCCGGCTGGTGAAGTTCCGTACGATGCTCGAGGCCGACGCTGGCCGCGCCCCGGTGAGCGACGGCGACCGCCTCACCGCGGTCGGTCGCTGGCTCCGGGCAACCAGCCTCGACGAGCTACCGACGTTGTGGAACGTCGTCCGCGGACACATGAGTCTGGTCGGCCCTCGACCCCTGCTCATGCACTATCTCCCCCTCTACACACCAGACCAGGCACGCCGCCACGAGGTGCGGCCGGGGATCACCGGACTCGCCCAGGTAAGCGGTCGCAACGCCTTGGGCTGGGAGCAGAAGTTCGCCTACGACGTGGAGTATGTCGACCAGCGGTGCTTGCGGCTGGACCTGCGCATCATGTTCGCGACAGTGGCGCGGGTACTCCGCCGGGAAGGCATCACGGCCGACGGTGACCCGACCGTCCCCGAGTTCGCCGGCAGCACGGAGCCCGTGACCGAGCGGCACCCGGCCCTGCACTGAGGCGGCCCACCCGTCCAGTGGGTCCAGTCGGCTACCTGTCCACCGGATCGAGGCTCCGCTTCGGCTCTGACGGCGTGGGCAGGGACGGTGCTGACAGGGACGGTGCTGACAGGGACGGGGCCGGCAGGGATGGCGGCGTCGACGTGTCACGACGATGTGCCCGGCTTCGAAGGTCCCAGCGCCAGCGATCAGGAAGGCAGCTGGCGACGCCGGCGCCGAGTCGGCGAAGGCCCGGGTTCGCCGCCGCGGCGCGCACGCCGGGCATGGAGAAGAGCCCGTCCAGCATCCGGGCACGGACGCCCCGCCCGCCAGTACCGGCGCGAACCTCCGGGCGCCAGTCCGCGATACTCTCCCGCTCCGACAGCCGGAGCGAGCGCTCGACCTCGGCTCGAAGCGCAGCCGGACCATAGCCACACGCACCCTCGCGGGCACGCACCATCGATGCCCAGAAGGGCGCAGCCAGCAAGCTTGCCGGCGGAAGGGCAAGGGTGCGGTCCAGCACGGGGCGAGGAACCTGCTGCGGGTCACCGACCACGAACCTGTCGATGATCTCGTCGTAGCTGTCCGAGAGCACCGAGTTGTCTGGGTCGAGTCCGACGACGACCAGCACCCCGGTCGGCGCAGTGTCGGCCAGCAGCAGCTGCAGGTCGGGACGGTAGCTCTGCAGGACTGGCACGAGTTTGTACACGTCTCCGGCCCACTCCGCGGTGTGCTGGTCGCGGGCCGCCTCGTCGGCGTTGCGCGGCAGCATGTCGTCGAGGACGATGACGCTCGACCAGGTTGCATGGCGTTCGGTGTTGATGAAGTCGCGCAGCACGAACTCGAACAGGTGCATGCCATCGATGAAGGCGAGGTCGATGGTCTGCCGGCCCAGATGGGCAAACGGCGCCTCGCTCGCGAAGAAGTCGTCACTCGTCCGACGGACCATGTGGACGTCGCAGCAGACCTCACTGGACACCCAGTAGTCCGGATCGACTGCCACCGAAGGCGCGCGGGAGAGTGCAAGGCTCTGCCCGGTGTGGATCCCGATCTCGAAGTACGCACGCGGTCGGTAGATCTCGTGGAGCTGTTCGAGGAACTCGTGGCGGTTCACGCAGGTGATGTTCCGCACCCGGGACCAGGCCAATCGGACCTGGTCCGCCATGGCGGTCGACCGTAACCAGATCGTTGTCATATGCCCTGGTTCGACAGTCTGTGGCCCCGAGGTCCGGGTAGATCCCGGATGCGCGTTTCGGCCGGCGCTGGCCCGGGCAGGACCTGCCTGAGGCTTGTCTGTGAGCGAGAGTCGAGCAAGTGACAGAGCGTGCATCCGACGACGCGGCCGGAGCGACCGCCATCGTCGTCACCTACAACTCCAGCGCGCACATCGCCGACTGCCTGAGGTCGCTGCTGTACGCAGGGCTGCAGGTTCGGGTCGTCGACAACGCCTCCACCGACGGCACAGCCGACCTGATCACCGGGCAGTTCCCCGCGATCCCGCTGACCGCCAACGCTGTCAACGTCGGCTTTCCGGTGGCTGTCAACCAGGCGTTGACATCGGTGGAAAACGACATAGTCGTGCTGGTCAACCCTGACACCGTGCTGCCCCGAGCGACCGCGCACGCGCTGGTCGAGACGCTCCGGTCCCGGCCTGAGGTCGACGTCGTCGGACCTCGACTCGTGGGACTGGATGGTCGGCCCGGCTTCAGCACCGGCCCGTTCGAGTCGTTCGGGGTGTCTGTCGCGCGACTCCTCTCCAACCGGCTCCCCTCCGGCGCTCGTAGAGCACTGCGGCGACGCTGCCGGCTCCGCCAGTACGACCTCGCCTTCGAGGACGGGCCACCGGTCGCGGTCGAACGGTTGTCCGGCGCGATGCTGGCCGTACGGTCCGACCTTCTCCGCCAGACCGGCGGCTTGGACGAGGGCTACTTCATGTACTACGAGGACGTCGAGGTCTGCCTGGCCGCCTGGCAACGCGGCGCCCAGGTCGTCTTCCTGCCCGGCGTCGAGGCCGTACACGTCGGCGGTGCCAGCAGTACCGACCCGGCGTGGACCCTGCCCCACCTCTACCGCAGCCAGTTGCGGTTCACGGCGCGGCACTTACCGCGTACGTTCCAACTCCAACGGCTCACGTTGCTCGTCCGGGCCGTACTCCACGTCGTGGTCGGGCTGGCGCGGCGACCCGGCCTGCCGTTGGCCCGAAGCACCGTGGCGTGGCTGCGCGTTGCCCGCATGGCGTTCGCCGCCCACACCGTCGCCGTCGCGATCCGTCCGTACCAGGCCGTGAACGGATCCGGCGGCGGCCCGGTGTCCGGCGCGAGACCACGACCGGTCGCCAGCCTCCGCCAGGTCATCCGGACGGTCCGGGCGTACCACAACACCGACACCACCGACGACGAGACGAACCAGGGCACCCGCCCTACCGAACACCGTCGCAGCACATCCGCCGCGCCGAGAGGAGCGCTATGAGCGAGCACCAGATCCAAGCCTCAGGCGGGACAGCTACGTCCGGCGTCGCGCAGGACCTCTACCTGGACCTGCTGAAACGGGTCCTCACCCGTTGCTTCCTCAAGGAGACCTGGCATCCGATCTTCACCGGCGGTGGCTTCACGCGGCACTGGTTCCTGCGCCCGGTCGGACGGATGCTCAGGCGTCACCGCCTCGAGGTCGTCCGTCCCGTCTCGACGGACCTGTCCGGTCTGCGCGCGAGGGGCGGCGACTACCCCATCGACGCGGAGACGATGGTGGGTCTGAAGCGACTGGACAACCTCCAGTTCTGCATCAGTGACGTGCTCGACCGCGGCGTCCCGGGTGACCTGATCGAGACCGGCGTTTGGCGCGGTGGCTCGGTCATCTTCATGCGCGCGGTGCTCGAGGCCCGAGGAGACACGTCCCGCGTGGTGTGGGTGGCCGACTCGTTCCTGGGGCTGCCGAAGCCTGCTGCTTCGCATGCCGACGACACCGAGGACAGGCTGTGGAGCAATGCCCGCCTCAGCATCCCGCTGGAGGAGGTGCGGGAGAACTTCGCGCGATACGAGCTGCTCGACGGCCAGGTCAGGTTCCTCCCGGGCTGGTTCAGCGACACCCTGCCGGACGCACCCATCGAGCAGCTCGCGGTGCTCCGCCTCGACGGGGACATGTACGAGTCCACGATGACGGCGCTGTGCGCGCTCTATCCCAAGCTGTCCGTCGGCGGCTACGTCATCGTCGACGACTACTACACGGTGCGAGGCTGTCGCCGGGCGATCGAGGAGTTCCGTCAGCGCAACGACATCAGCGACGAGATGTACGACGTCGACGAGTCGTGTGTGTTCTGGCGACGTTCGGGGTGAGGGCGGCGGTCTGACCGCCACCGTCGCGGGAAGGTCCTCGGCGGCACGCAGAGCAGGAGGAGCACGAAGGGCATCAGCATCAGTCGCTCACGTACCAGGACGCCGAAGTTCCCGAAGACCGAGAGCATCGCGGCGAGGAGCAGAATCGCCACGCACGCGCCGACGACGTAAGGGTTTCGCCATGCGAGTTGGGGTAGCCGCGCGAGCCGCCGCCACGACAGCACCACCAAAATGGCAAGCCCGGCGCTCTCGGCCGAAGTGAGCAGCATGAGAACGTTGTGGGCCTCCCATGGGAACGGCCGAAACAGTACCGTCAGCAAGGTCTCCGGCAGCTCGAGCGGATGGCTCAGTGGGTCGGCCGCGAACGCAGAGCCGCCCATCGTCGACGTGTCGTTCCTGACCGTCTCGAACTGTGCCTGGAACCGTTGTGGACTGAGCCGATCCAGGCTGAACAGGGTGCCCACCTGGACCAGTGCCACCACGCCGGCCGCCCCCAGCAGGCCGAGAGCGAGAAGTCTGCGAACCCTGAGTCGCGAGACGGTCCATGCCCTCAGGGGGAGCAACAGCGCCGCGCACATCGCCGCGATCAACGCGACCGCGATGTGCGGGCGGATGACGGTCGTGAGGGCTACGCCGGCGAGGAGAGGTAGGACCGCACCGGCTGCGTCGGTGCACAGGCGAGCCGTGCCGTACAGACAAAGACCGATGCCCAGCATGATCCATGCTTCCTTGCCGATCCCGCTCGACCAGAAGAGCGTCGACGGCAGGAAGAAGACCAGCAACGCGAAACGCCGCCGGTCGAGTTCAGGAGTCGCGATACATCCCGCGCGGTAGCACAGGTAGAGGCCCCAAAATGCGATCCACGAGAAGCAGAGGTACGCACCGAACAGGGTCGGACCCACCAGGGCATAGGCAACGCCGGTCAGCATGAACATCGCCTGCGTGCCGACCTGGAGCGGCCCGGACATAGGCAGATCTTCTGCTGTGGTGAAGTCGCCGTGCCAGAACTGTCGAGCCAAGGCCACGCCGTGCTGCTGGTAGATCTCGACGTCGCCCAGGTGGCCGTACACGGAAAGGAAGACCTGGTAGCGCACGAGGCCGGCCACGCAGATGGCGACCAGGCCCGCTACGAGAATCGCTCGGACCCACAGGTCGTCCTCACCGCGGCACGCGCGGACCAGCAACGGCGTGCTCACGGCCGCCAAGCCGACCACGGCCACGCCCGCACCGGCGATGTCGTACGGCAGGAGCACCAGACCGGCGAGCATCGACGCCACCGCGACACCAGCCACGACGACGAGCAGACGTCGCACCGTCCACCAGTCCCTTTTTAACGCACTCATCGTTGGGCTGGGCTGCAGGCATCGATGAGGTCCTCCAGGAATTCACCCGTCCGCGACCAGACCACGTGGCTGTCGAAGTGTTGCTCGACCCATCGTCGGCCTGCCAGACCCATGTGCTCCCGGTCGACGCCACAGATCGCGAGTCTCTCCATGGCGACGGCCAGACGCACCTGATCGCCGGCTGGAACCACGAGGCCGGTCACCTGGTCCTCCACCGCGTCGCGGCACCCGGTCGCGTCCGTCGTGATGACCGGTATCCCGCAGGCGGCCGCTTCCAGCGCCACCGTGGGCAGACCCTCCCGGCGGCTCGGCAGGACCAGCACGTCCATGAGGCGGTACCACTCGGTGGTGTCGTCGACGAATCCGGTCAGCCGAATCCTGCTGTCGTTGCGGATCCGCTCCACGACCGCAGGTGGGAGCCCGTGCCCTTCCTCGAGATCGCCCACCATGAGCAGGACCGCCGGCAGGGATTCCGGGAGTGTGTCAAAGGCCTCGATGAGCGTGGATATCCCCTTGTCGGCGACCACCCGTCCCACGAAGCCGAACACCGTGGCTCGAGAGTCGATGAGGTAGTCGGCGCGGGCGGCCCGCCGTACCTCCGCCGTCGCCGGCCGGAACCGTTCCAGGTCGACGCCGTTGACCGACCCCCGCCCGAGCATCGTCGCCTTGTCCGGACGGACGACGCCCGTCGACAGAGCCCGGGTCCGCAGGCTCTCGCTCGGCATCAGCACCACATGAGCACATCGGCAGGTGACGTATTCGACGAAGTGCAGCACGTGGTAGCGCAGTGAACCCGGGCGCTCGCCCTCCAATCGCAGACCGGCCATCAGATAGACGCGTACGGGCACGCGGCTGACAAAGCTCGCAAGACCGAGCAGGAAGGCGGCCTTCGGCGTGCTGAAACAGATCACGTCCGGCCGAAGCGTCCACAGGCCCCGCGCAGCTGTCATCACGGACCGCAGGTCGCCCGTGCCCAGCAGCCCACGGGTCATCGGAAGTGCGAGGACCTCTACGCCTTCCGCCTCCGCGAAATCGGAGAGCTGTGCGTCGGGTGAGGTGATCAGAAACGTCTTGAACCCCCGCTGGCCGATGTGCGCGAGCTGGCCCGCAAAGACGGTCCGCGCGGTGAGGCTGACCGTGAAGCCGTACACGACGATCGGCTGGGTCTGGCCACGGGCGGCGACCACCTCATCGACCCACGAGTCCAACCGGTGCCAGGTGAGGAGCCACACGACGAGCGTCAGGCAGGCACACACTGCGATGTAGGGCTCGACCGTCGCGACGCCTGTCATGTGGACGGCGGTGAGGAACCAGCCGGTCGCGGCGACCGCGCCGCCGGCGGCCACGGCGGCGCGGAGCCGGCCGGGCGGGCGGGCAGCACGACGCCGGAACGGCCGCCGGCGAGAGGTCGGGGTGGCCCGGTTCCGCCGGTGGCCCGCGGCGTCGATCGGCGGTGGTTCGGGGTGGGCCGACCAACGGGTCGGCTCGACCTTCATGCCCGACTGAGCCACCGGCCACTCCACTCCTCGGCACTGCGTTCGAGCGTGTAGGCGGAAGCCCGGAGCCCGTCGCTGATCTGGTCACGTTCGTCCACCGGCGTCCGGGCCAACCGCAGTGCGGTTGCGGCCCACGCCGAGACTCCTGCGTCCAAGGGGAGCAGGGTCAGCCCGTCGAGCTCGCCTGCCAGCCGGCGTAGCCCCGGCAGGTCGGAGGCCAGGACGGGAACGCCCGCCGCCAGGGCCTCCAACACCACACCCGGCAGCCCCTCGTAGCGGGACGGGAGGAGCAGCACATCGCAGTCGGCGAGCACCCGCTCGACCTCGTCGGTCATGCCGAGTAGCTGGACCGACGGGTCCGCGCCGACGAAAGGGTCGACGGCCTCCAGGTCGGCAGTGCCGCCAGGGCCTACCAGCACCAGTCGGGTGCCCGCAGCGAGGCGGCGCACCTCGGCATGGATCTCCAGCAGGAAACCGCGGTTCTTCTCCGGCGCCGCGCGACCCACGTGGGCCAACACCGGTGGATGTCCGAACCTGCGGCCACGCTCCCGTACGCCCGCGAACCGGTCGACGTCGACGCCGTTCGGCACAACGGCGTAGCGCCGGTCATCGCGAGGAATGCGACCGGCCAGTCTCAGCGCGCCTTCGGTCACGCCGAGCACCTCGGTCGCCGCATGTCTCAGCATCAACTGCAGCACCGCACGCTGGGCGTTCCGCACCCAGGTGTGCGGCCAGGTGTCGCCTTCGCTGTTCATCCGGGCGGCCCGAACCGGCACGCCGGCCGCGGCGGCGACGGCGAGCACCAGTCCGCCTCGAAAACCCAGGTGCGAGACCACGACGTCCGGGGCGAGCTGCCGCAGGCACTTCCAGAGCCGTGGTACGAAACCGGGCAGCGGGCGGAGCTGACACCGCACGACGCACACCCCGGCAGCCCTGAACTGCGGGGTCTGCGCCCCCTCGGTGCTGCCCATCGTCACCACCACCTGCTGCAGGTCAGGAGCGCGGAGCTTCCTGCACAGGTTCAGTACCGGCGTCTCCGAACCCGCGAAGTCGAGGGCCGCCAGGACATGCACCACGACCACCGTGCCTCGGCCGGCTGCCACGCCAGTCACCGGCGTCTCGGATGGCGCGTCCAGAGCTCTCTCCACGTGTCGGCCGTGTGAGCCAGGGTGAAGCGTGACCGGCAGAGGGTGTCGCTGATCTCGTCACGTTTGGAAAGGGGCGTCCGCGCCAGCCGCAACGCGGCGGCTGCCCACGCGCCAGGACCAGCCCGCAACGGCAGCAGGGTCAACCCGTCGAGCTCGCTCTGCAGTGGAAGCAGGCCGGGCAGGTCCGCCGCCAGCACCGGAACGCCGGCCGCCAGCGCCTCCAACACCACACCCGGCAACCCCTCCCGGTAGGAAGGGAGGAGCAGGACGTCGCAGTCGGCGAGAACGTGCTCGACCTCGTCGGTCTCACCCACCAGGCGTACGGCACGGTCGGAGAGCACCGCGTGGTCTACCGCCTCCAGGTCGGCGGTACCGCCGGGTCCCGCGAAGACCAGGGAGACATCGGCGCACTGCCGTCGGACCTCCGCGAGGACCTCCAGCAGGAAACCCCGGTTCTTCTCCGGTGCTGCCCGACCGACGTGGACCAGGACCGGTGGAGACCCGAAGTTTCGTTCTCGCTTCCGCGCACGCGCGAAACGTTCGACGTCGACGCCGTTCGGCATCACCCGGTAGCGCGCGTCCCCCGCGGGAGGACTCGCGAACTCCAGCGAGGAGTGGCTCACGCCCAACACGTCGGTCGCGAACGCGTGCATGAGCAGCCGAAGTGACAATCGCAGCAGCTGCCAGTACGCCGTCGACGGCCGCTCGTCCCCGTCACTCTGCAGCCGCGCGATCCGCACGGGCACGCCGGCGGCCGCGGCAACAGCGAGTACGAGCCCACTGCGAACCCCCACGTGGGAAACAACGACGTCCGGCCGTAGCGCACGCAGGCGCCGCCACAGCCGTGGCGCGAATACCGGCAACGGGTCGAAAGGACACCGGATGACCGGCGCTCCAGCGGCCCGGAACTGGGGGGCCAGCCGACCCTTGCGATCGCCGATCGTCAGGATGGTCTGCTCGACGTCGGCGGCCGGGATCTCCTGGCAGAGGTCGAGGGTCACGGTCTCGGCGCCACCGCGATCGACCGAGTGGAGTACCTGGACCACCCGGAGAGCCGACGGACCGGATCCCACCGGACGGCGCCTAACACCTGCCTCCTGGCGACCCGCGAGAATCCCCATAGCCCCCACCGCAATGCCGCCGACGCCACCATGCAGGCGACCGCTCCCACGTCTTGCCGAGGACGCGACCGGGTGCCGGGACTGGAAGGCCTGCATTGCGTGCTTTCTCCGTACTTCCACCCGATTACCGCCTTGTGCCTTGTTCTAAACCACCCGCCCGCGGTGCGACGGAATGCTCTCCGACCAGGGACGTGCGGCGGCACTCGACGGCCCACTGGTCGCCGATCATCTCCTCCAGCGTCGAATGGTCGGCGCGCCAGCCGAGGCCGCGCAGCTTGCGAGTGTCCGCGCTGATCTCCTTGACCTCACGGTGATCGGCGTGGCCGGTGACGAAGTCGACGTCGCGACCGCTGATCCTTCGGACGGAGTCGATGACATCTCGCACGCTCGCCGGAGTCGCGCCCACGTTGAAGACGTCGTACTGTCCGGGCCGACAGTGCTCCAGCGCCGCCAGGAAGGCGGCCGCGATGTCCTTGACGTGTACGAAGTCGCGTACGGCCGAGCCGTCACCGTAGATCTCCATCCGCGGAATGCGTCCGGCCGCGACTGCGACTGCTCGGGGAATGATGCGGCTGTCATCGGGGTCGGCGTGACCGTTCACCGCACCGGCGGCGTTGAAGATCCGGAGCGTGCAGGCGCCCAGGCCGCCCGCCTCGACGACGCGCATGATCTCCGACTCCGCCGCGAGCTTCGAACGCGCGTACGGGCTGCCCGGCGTCGGACGAGCCGCTTCGCAGATCGGTTGCGCCGCGGGCGCACCGTAGACGCCGGAGGTGGAGGCGAACACCAACCTGGGCGCGAGGTCCGAGCGACTCCCGCCGGCGTCGAGGACTCGAAGGAGGTTACGAGTGCCGCCGAGGTTGAGTTCGTCGAAGCGGTCGGGCTGCTCGAACGATCGGCGTTCGCCGGCGATCGCGGCCAGGTGTAGGACTGCGCCGACGTTCCGGGCGGCCGCCCCGAGACACCCTGGATCGAGGATGTCGCCCTTGACGATCTCCACAGGGGATTCGAACTCCGGCCGGCTGGAGTGCACGAGGACAACCGGTGTGTGGCCGGCGGCGGCGAGGGTCTCGATGACGGCGCGGCCGATGTATCCACCTCCGCCCGTGACGAGTACGCGCATGTGTGTTCCCCGTTCCGATCAAAGATCCTGTGTGGCAGGTGACGCGCTCCCGCCGGCATGGCTGTGGGCAAGGACGGGCTCCGCCCGCGGGCGCCGGTCTGCTGCGCTGGAGCTGGAGTGGCGCACGCCGCTCTTGGCGATCGCCGCGCACCCGTAGGCCAGCGCACGGGTGACGGCGCCCGCGGCCAGCGACCAGCCCGCGCCCACCAGTCCGTACGCGGGCACCAGGGCAAGGCCGAACGCGAGCACCGCAACGGCCGCCGCGGCGTTGGCGGCCAGGCTCACCCAGTACGCGTTGAGCACGTTCACGACGGCAGCGGACAAGAAGGTGACCGGCCCGATGGCGACCGCGACGAGCACGGGCACCAGGAATGCCCGGTCGACCGCGTAGGCCGACCCGTATACCGCCGGGAGCACGGCCGGGCCGGCCGCCAGACCCACGGCGGCGAGGGCGAGATATCCGAGCAGGAACACCACCATGGTCCGGCCGGCGATCCGCTTCATGGCGCCCGAACCGCGCCTTCGTTCCACCGACAACAGTGTCGGCAGCATCGCCTGCGACAGGCCGTTCAGCACCAGCTCACTCGCGGTCAGGACGTAGAGCAGAGCCGCGAAGAGCGCGAGCTCCAACGGCGTGGCGTGTGCGGCCAACAGGTACTGCGGCATCGTGACTACCAAGGTCGCGAGCAGCATGGCGACACCGAGCGGCAGCCCAGACCAGATGACCTGGCGCACACCGCGCAGGACCGGCCGTCGTTCGGCAGGCCCGTGTCGAAGGTCCGGCGGCGTGCTCCGGTCGCAGTGCCGGGCCACCTGCACACAGGCGATCCCCACCACCACCGACACGGCCGCGGACACGCCGAGGAGTGCGTACACGGACGAGGTGAGCAGGTACGCCACACCACCGGCACCGCAGGCGGCGACGCCGCGAACGGCCATGAAGACAAGGATCAGGACAGGGCGCTGGACGCGTTGGAGCACGCCGAAGCAGATGTCGGCCACCGAGTCGAAGACCTTGCTCAGGCCGACCAGAAGGACGATGCCGGCCGCCGCATATCGCTGTGCGCCAGACAGTGCGAAGACGAGCGCCAGCCCGACGGCCACACACCCCACTCGGGCCGCGAGGTAGGTCCTGAACTCCAGGCCTTCTCGGCGGGTCAGGTAGACGGCACGCAGCCCGAACTCGAAGAAGACGAACACCGGTGCCGTCAGCGCCAACGCATAGGCGACAGCCGCGCCCTGGGCAGGACTGTCCAGCCACAGCACCAACGCAAGGAGGAACCATTGCGATGCGGCACGGATGACGTTCGCCACGGTCAGCACGCCGGCCGCCGACATCACCGGGGTCACGTTCCCCGCTCCCCTGCCGGCGCGGTTCCCGAACGCAGGAAGGCTTCGGAGGTGCTCGTACGGACCGCCGGCAGCGTGTCGAGCCAGTCGACGAGAGGCGTGGTGGCCTCCTGCGCCAGCCGCCGCGCGGTGTCCCGCAGGCTGATGCGCTGGTCGAACCTGGTGAGCGCGTGCACGATGGCCCGCGGCTCGGCGTCGGCGATGCGGGAGAAGAACGGGTCGACGTCGAACCACGCCAGCGCCCCGCGCAGCTTCTGGTCGTAGTAGGGATCCATCGACAGCGCGTACGCCGGAACGCCCTCGGCCAGCGCGAAGAGAGCGGGATGGTAGCGCGTGGTCACCGTTGCGGTCGCGAGTCCGTAGAGCGCACGGACCTCTCCACAGCTGGCGACGTCCTCCACGATCCGCACCGGTGTCCTCGACCCTGCCTGCCGGACCAGGCGCCGCATGAACGCGATGTCGTCATTTGCCGACTGCCCGATGGCATTCGGCACCAGCAGAGGCCGAAGTCCCGCGGCCTCGATCTGGGCGCACAGGTCGAGGACAAGTCGCCGGAGATCGCCCGGTACCCGGAGCGATCTCGCATGCCGGCGATGCACGGTGACCGCCACGAACTCCTGCGTTCCGGCGTACTTCTCCCGGACAACTGCGGCGCGGGCGCGTTCCTGCGCCGACGGCATCCGCGCCAGCGCCCAGTCCGGCGCGACGACACTGCCGACACCCAACTGCCGCGCCTGTGCCGCGGAGGACGACTCGCGTACGGTCACCAGATTGGCGGCGGCAAGCATGTGCGCGGCAGCCGTTCGCACGTCGGTGCGGCGCAACGGTCCCACTCCCTGGCCCACGAAGGCGATCGGCTTACCCTTGCGCCGGGCGTAGCCGGCAATGGCACTCCAGGCCGCCACCCCGTGCTCGGCATAGTCGTCGGTGATCGCTCCGGCGCCGGAGAAGACCACCCCCGTGCTCTCCTCGATCGCGGTCCGCCAACGACGGGCCAACGCCGACCCCGGGCGGCTCGCCTCGCAGAACATCCGCGACCTACGCAGGGACCACCCGATCCGGCCCGGATACTCCAGCGCCCGTGCGACTGTCCGCCGGACGCCCCCGATGTCGTCTCTGGAGTACCGACGGAAGTCGTTGACGAGGTAGGGCAGGACCTCGACGCCCGGAAACGGTGCCGACCACCCCGGTGCGCCGTCGGTGACGATCGCGACGTCGCCGAGCGTCGCGCGCATGGTGGCGGCAGCCGCCTCCCACATCATCGCGTCACCGAGGTTGCCGGAGCCGTTGCCGCTACTGAGTACCAGCCACGTCTGCTGTGTCATCGTCCGATCCGTCCTGCGTCCTGCTACCAGGTGCTCATGAATGCGACGCTTCCGGTGGCGAGCCCGGTCACCAGGAAGCCGAGAACGAAGCCGGTACGCACGACCCGGGGCCACAGCATCCGCTCCGTACCAAGCACGTGCACCGCCAGACACAGGGGCACGAGGAACCACGAGTACGACGCCAGGCGGTCGGAGAAGGTCACGAATCCCAGCGCGAGAAAGAAGATGTTGACGAAGAGATAGCCGGTCAACAGGACCCGCCGTTGCTCCAACGGTGCGTCGACGAACCAGCCCGCGGCCGCGATCACCAGCGCCAGGATGCCGCTGGCGACCACGAAGTCGAGGCGGTTGGTGCCACCGGTGTAGACGTAGGCGAGGCCGTCACCGCCGTAGATGGAGAAGTCGCCCAACAGGTCGATCAGGCGGCCGAGCAACAGCCCGTTGACATGGGTGACGCTGCACAGGGCGGCTACCAGCCAGCAGGCCACGGCCACCCTGATGGCAGGTTTCCACCACCGGATCGCCAGGATCAGTGCCACCGGGACGATGGCCGAGATGTGGAACACCGCGGCCGCGATCCCAGTGAAGATGAGCAACCGCCGGCTTCCTGCCTCCATCCGGCACGCTTCGGCGAAGCAGATGAGCAGGAACCCCAGCGCGACTCCTTGCCGCAGCGCGTTCGTGGAGTAGCTCATGAAGGGCACGTAGCAGGTGTAGGCGAACAACAGGACGAACGCATGGGGACGGCTCAGGACCCGCCGGGCGGCGATGTAGACGAGCAGCGCGATCGTCAACCAGATGCCCGCCTTGTACACGACAGCAGACTGCGTGACCTGGCCCAGGGCCCAGGCCGCCGTGACGTAGCCGACGTCCATCTTGGAGGTCGAGAGCGCCTCGGGCAGTGACTGGGCAGGCGAGCGGTGGAACTCCAGGAGGTAGTTCTCCATGTCGCTCGGCGTCTTGACGGGTCGAAGGGCGGCACTGACCGTGCCCGCTGTGAGAAGCAGCAGGATCCCGGTAAGTGCGGTCCATCGGTTCGCGATGTTCGTGCGGTGTGAGAGTGCGGTGAAGATCAGCGCGCAACACGTCACCAGGACAGCAAGTGCGACGACCATTCAGGCCCCCACACGACGTGACGCTGAGGCTCCGTGCACGGCCGCCTCGTGTTCCTCGGCTGCCGAACGGCGACGGACGGCGGACACCACGCGCGACTTCCGCGCCTTGTCCAGCAGCAGTTTCCCGCCTCTGCCGGCCAGCCACACCACGTGGCAGGCGTACGCCACCGGCAGGGGCATTCCACGCCCCCGGCAGTTGTGGACCCTGGCCGCGAGCAGCAACTGCACGTCCGAGTCGAGGTATCGGCCGGAGCGGCCCCACTGGTTGGTGTGGATCCGGTAGTCGAGGTAGCTCGCGGGCAGGTTGTCGAGCTCGGTCATGGTCGAAGCCCGTAGCCACAGCTCGTAGTCCTCGACCCGCATGCACCGCTCGTTGTACCCACCCAGCGACTGCAGGACCTTGGTCCGCGCCATGATCGTCGGATGGATGAACCGGTTGCGCAGCAGCAGCGCCCGGGTCAGCCTGGGCGGTCCGGACAGGACGTTGAAGTCACCGATCCGTTGGCCGGACTCGTTGATGAGGTTCGCGGCCGTGCCAAGGATGCTGACCGCCGGATTGCGTTCGAGGTAGGACAGCTGGGCGGTGAACCTGTCGCTATATGAGAACATCGTCCGCGTCCATCCGTGCGATGAAAGGCGACGAGACCTGGGCCAGCCCGCGGTTCAGGGTCCGCGCGACGCCGAGCCGACGGTCAGAGGGATAGACCTTCACCCGCTGGTCGAGCGCCGCCCGCGGCAACGCTGATCCGGTGCAGCCGTCCAGTAGCAGGTGGACCTCCAGGTCCACCTCACTCTGGTTCAGCACCGAGTCGAGCGCCGTCTCGAGATATCGGTCCACCCGCGCCGCCGGGAGCAGGACCGTCACCTCCGGGCGTGACGCTTGACGCGCACTGCTACTCACGACCACCTCCCCGCCGGGGCCGTGCCGGATGGCGCGGGCTCCGGTTCTCGGCTGTAGAGCTCTGCCACCTTCACGAGGACGGCACGGCTGTCGAACCGGTCCAGGACCAGTTGCCGGGCGGCCCGTCCCATCTGCTCCCGGCCTTTCGCCGAGCACAGGAGATGTTCGGTCGCCACGGCGAAAGCCACGACGTCCCCGAGCGGAACCGTGACGCCGGTGACGGCGTCACGAACCGCGTCGACCGCTCCCGTACACCTGGTCATCACGGTCGGGACTCCGCACGACGCGGCTTCGAGGACAACGGTCGGCAGACCTTCCCGCAGCGATGGAAGGGCCAGCAGGTCCATCGCCGGATAGCAGGTCTCCGGATCCGGGCGATGCCCTGTCATCACGACGTCCGGCATGGCCCGCAGACGACCCACGAGCTCGGCGTCACCGGCCCGGGACTCGTCAGCGGCGCCCACGACCAGCAGCCCGACCCGGCCCAACCGTTGCCGAAGCAGCGGGAGGACCTCCAGCAGGACGGCAAGTCCCTTGTCCGCGGTCAGCCGACCGACGAATCCCAGTACGTAACGACATCCGGAGAGTCCGATCCGCGCGCGCAGTTCCACAGCGTGCTCCGGGGTTCGCGGGACGAATCTCGTCACGTCGATGCCGCTGAGGGTTCCCGCGCCGACGACGACCGCCCGGGCCGGATCGACCAGGCGGAGTTGGATGGCCCGCCGCCTCAGGTCGGGCCCGACGACATGTACGAGATGGCTCATCCGGCACGACAGCAGTTCCAGCATCCACAGGACGGCTCGCCGTGCACCCCGCTCGCCTTCGAGCCGCAGGCCGAGCATCGTGTAGACGATGAACGGCAGCCGGAGGGCACGGCCGGCAAGGCAGGCGAGCAGCGCCGCCTTCGGCGTTCCGGCGGCCACGCAGGAGGGCCGCAGCCGGCGGAGCAGTCGCACGAGGGCGAACAGCGCCGAGATGTCCGCGAACGGGTCGACGAACTTCCGGCTGATCGTGACCGGATGGAACCTCGCCCCACTCCGCGCACACAACTCCGCCAGCTCCGCACTCGGGCTGGCGACGACGTCGACCCGCACGTTGTTCTGCTGGAAGTACGCCAACTGCTCGCGCAGGAGCGGGACCGCGATGAGGGCGACGCTGAAGACGAAGAGGATCCGCGGCATATCGTCGCGGCGCCCACCGACCTCGGACACCATGGCGGAGGACCCGGTCAGGTCAACCGTCGATCGTGTGGGATGCACGTCCGCCACTGCGGTCCCCCTCCCGTGCGCTCGTCCAGGCCGCCTTGTCAGGGGGGCGGTGTGAGGCTGCGAGCTGGTGCCACCCGTCCAGACCGACCGGCGGACGCCAGCCCTGGTCCTCCAGCCAGCTCCGGGCCTGGCTCTGGCCGAGCCACAGGACCTCGATCCGCCGGGTGTTCGCCGCCACGGACGGCGCCAGGTGCCCGACCAGCCGACCTGCCGCGATGGCCGCGCAGGCCCACGACCGAGGCACCAGTACCGGTCGCCGGCCGTTGCCCAGGATCGTCAGCAGGGCCGCCGCCGAGATGCCCTCCCAGGGATGCAGCACGATCTCCGGAGGCTGTTGGCCGCAGGTCGCGAGGAACGCTACGGCCGCCGCCACGTTCGGCAGCAGCGCCTGGGGCGAGTTCTGCGTACCCGGCCATGCCACCGACGTCAGCCGGGACGCCGCGATCTGCGCCACCCGCCGCGTCACCCGCCGACCCGGCGCGTGTACCGATGGCGGTCGGTAGCTGGTCACCGACACCTGGTCCGGCACCTGGGTCCGCACCACCTGCTCGCCGAGAACCTTCGACATCGAGTACGGAGAGAACGGCGACATCTCCTCGCCCGCGTCGAGGATGTCGCGGTTGCCCTGGACGACGGCGGAGCTGACGTGGATCATGCGGGAGACCCCGGCCCTGGCCGCCGCTTCCAGGACGACCCGCGGGAGCAAGGCGTTCGCGGCAAGGAGGGCCTGCCGGCGTTGCGACGACGCATCCGGATCGCCGGCCGCGTTCACCACGACTTCAGCGCCCGCGAGTTCGTCGGCGAGGCGGTCGACCTCGGCAGACGAGCCTGCCTCCGCGACCAGGTCGGGCACAGTACGGCAGGTAGTGACCAACCGCGGCGCCCGCACGGGCCGGACCTGGCGGTCGCCTCGGGCGAGTGCGAGCCGCACCGCCGATCCGACGAAACCGGTCGCCCCCAGGAGCGCGACAGCCCTGCTCATCGTCAGGTACTCCCCACCCGGGCCGGCGGCTCCGTCTGTGCCGATGACCACAGCGCCGCCCGCGTGCCCGTCCGCAGATCCTCCGGGTACACCGTGTCCGCCCTCCGCCTGCCGGCCACCGGTTCTGCTGGCGTCGGCATCTCGAGGCTCCGGGCTACACCGGCTGCGGCACCGATCCCGAGGACGGTGGACGGCAGGAGCAGGTAGCAGCCTGCGGCGATGCCGATCAGCAGTAGGCCCATGACGATGCCCACCTGGTCTGTCACGATCGCGATCGCGCAGGCACCCACTGCCGCGGCGCCCGAGAGCGATGCCGCCTGCAGGTGTGACCATCCGCCATCGACAAGTCGTTGGTAGACGTGTTCGCGATGGGGTTCCCACCACTGCCGTCGGCTGACCATCCGCCTGGCGAGGGCCCAGCCGGTGTCGACCACGTACAGCGTCAGTGGCGCGGCCGCGGTCCACAGGGGTACACCGGCGACAAACGCCCACAGGGCGAGCCCGGCCAGGCACGAGCCGAGGGCATAGCTGCCGACGTCGCCGAGGAACACTCGCGCCCGCGGCACGTTCCACGGCAGGAACCCGGCGGCGGCTCCGGCCACCGCCAACCCGAGCGTCGCGACCTCGCCGACCTGCCACTGCCAGCCGACGTACGCGTACCAGACGCCGGCGACGACGGCGTTGAACGCGGAGATTCCGTTGATGCCGTCCATGAAGTTGAACGCGTTCGTGAATCCGATGACCCATACCGCGGCGGCAGCGATGACCGCGATGAGGATGGGCCCGCGCAGATCGGTCTGCGACCACACGACCCACAAGGCCAGGCAGAGCGCCGAGCCCAGCTGGGCCACCAGGCGGATCACGACACCGACGCTTCGGACGTCGTCCGCGAGTCCCAGCAGTGCGCATGCGCCTAGGCCGGCGACGACCGCCCACGGAACGGGTAGGCCGACGAGCCCACCGGCCGCGACGGCGAGCAACAGACCTCCGACCACGGCAACGCCGCCTCCACGCGCCGTGGGAAGGCAATGCGACGAGCGGCGACCTGGCACATCCACCACGTGCCGGCGCAGGAGCGGTAACAGGAGTCCCTGTAGACCCATGCTGGCGAGGACGGCGACCAACCCGACCGTCGTCTTGTCCACGCAGACCTCCCCCCGCGAGGCCGCGTCACGTCCGGGTCACCCCGCCGTGAGGCAACTGTTGGCGTACCGGCCCAACTCAGATTTCCCACAGTAATCTACCTATAACCGTATGTAGTTCTAATCTGGGGATCTATTCGGGCGGTGTCGCCGGATCACGGGGCAGCGTGGTCACCGCCCAGGCGGCGCCGAGCACGGCGAGTCGGTTGAAGTAGTTGATCCACACCAGCAGGGCGATCATGATCGCGAACGCGCCGTACAACGGGTTGGCCGTCACGAACCCGATCACGATGCCGGCGAGTTGTTTCAGGACCTCGAAGCCGAAAGCACCCAGCAGGGCTCCCTGCAGGAGCGACCGGGCGGGCACGCGGTGTCGGGGCAGCAGCCGGTAGATCGTGAAGAACAGCAGGGTGTTCACGGCCAGCCCGACCACGGTCGCGACCACGATGAGGAGTCCACGCGACCCAGGGGTCCGATCCAAGCCGAGCAGGTCGACGAGAGCCCCCGTGAAGCCGGTCACCGCCGTACCCAGGCCGACCGCGACCAACAGGACGACGCCGACGATCGCGAGCACCACCAGGTCGAACGCCTTGCCGACGGCGAAGTTGCGCGTCTTGTCGGAGGCGACCTCGAACACTGCCTGCAGCGAGGTCCGCAGAGCCGAGATCCAGCCGAGTCCGGAGTACAGCAGGACCAGCAGGCCGACGACACCCACGCCTGCCTTCTGGCGGGCGATCGCCTGCACGTTGATCTTGCCCGGGTCGGTGCCGATCAGGCCGGGAAAGATCGACGACAACGCCTCCGTCACCGACTGCTCCACCCCGGGCACATACACCACCGCGTAGCCGACCGCGGCGAAGGCCAGCGCGACCAGCGGGAAGAAGGACAGGAACGCGTAGTAGGTCGCGCCGGCCGCCAACTGGCTACCCATTACCGCGTCGTAGTGCAGGATCGCGCGGACCAGGTGGTCGAGCAGTCGGGACCGGGCCCGCGCCAGGTCGAGCATGGCGACCAGGCGTTCCCGCACCCGCTGCACGTTCACCTTCTATGGCTACCCGCGCACGGCCGCCGCAAAGATCAAGGCTCGGGAGTCGGTCCGGGGAGCGGGCCGCCGAGGGTGAAGTCGCGCTGCGGGCGCCATACGGAGTCGGCGCCGTGTTCAAACAGGCTGAACGCCTCCACGGTGAACGTGCACTCGTAGGTGTCCAGCGCCTCGTACGCCTTGCTGAGCAGGTGATCCGGCAGGTCGTGCGCCACGGTCACGTGCGGGTGGTAGGGGAACGCCAGGTCCCGGGCCAGCGGTCCGCTGCGTACACCCTGAGCCAGCTGTTCACACGACGAGATGCCCTCGGCGACGGCGACGAACACCACCGGGGACACCGGACGGAAGGTGCCGGTGCCGTGCAGCCGCATGACGTACGGCTGGGCCGACTCGGCCACCGCGAGCAGGTGCCGCTCGATCGCCGACAGGGACGCGTTGCGCACCCGGGTCGGCGCCTGCAGGGTCACGTGGGTCGGGATGGCCTCGGCCAGCGGATCGCCGAGCGCCGCCCTCCACCGCTGCAGCTCTCCGCCGAACGGCTCGGGGATCGCGATGGCGACGCCAATGGTGCGCACGACCGGCCGCCCTACCGCTTCGCGGGGATGAAACCGATGCGGTCGTTGACGGTGCGCAGGGTCTCGGCGGCGACCGACCGGGCCCGGTCGGCGCCACGCGCGAGGATCCCGTCGAGGCTCTCCTGATCGGCCAGCAACGCGAGCGTGCGGTCGCGGAACGGCGTCACGAAGTCGACCACGATCTCGGCGACGTCGCGCTTGAGGTCGCCGTATCCTTTGCCCGCGTACGAGGCTTCCAGCGCTTCGACCGGCTCGCCACTTAATGCCGACATGATCGTGAGCAGGTTGGATACGCCCGGCTTCGCGGCCTCGTCGAAGTGGATCTCCCGACCGGAGTCGGTGACCGCGCTGCGGATGCGCTTGGCCGACACCTTCGGCTCGTCCAGCAGTTCGATGATCCCGGCCGGCGACGATGAGGACTTGCTCATCTTGGCCGTCGGCTCCTGCAGGTCGAAGATCTTCGCCGTCTCCTTGGGGATGAACGCGTCCGGCACCACGAACGTCTCGCCGTACCTCGCGTTGAACCGCTGCGCCAGATCCCGGGTGAGCTCGAGGTGCTGCCGTTGGTCCTCGCCGACCGGCACCGCGTCGGTGTCGTACAGCAGGATGTCGGCTGCCATCAGCACGGGATAGGTGAAGAGCCCGACCGTCGCCGACTCCAGACCCTGCCGCCCGGTCTTGTCCTTGAACTGCGTCATCCGGCTCGCCTCGCCGAAGCCGGTCAGGCAGCCGAGGATCCAGGCGAGCTGGGAGTGCTCCGCGACGTGGCTCTGGACGAACAGCGTGCACCGCTCCGGGTCGAGTCCGGCGGCCAGCAGCTGTGCCGCCGACCGCAGGCAGCGCTCGCGCAGCAGCGCCGGGTCGTGCCCGACAGTGATGGCGTGCAGGTCGACCACGCAGTAGAACGCGTCGTGGGTGTCCTGCATGGCGACCCACTGGCGCAGAGCGCCGAGGTAGTTGCCCAGATGGAACGAGTCGCCGGTGGGCTGGATGCCCGAGAACACGCGCGGTCGCGGCATGCGGTGAATTGTGCCAGCCGCCCGGACGCCGGGATCAGGAGGCCAGATCAAGTGGGACGGCCCGGCCGACGATCTGCCTCGTGCCCAGGTATGCGCGCCTGCTCAGGTGCGGGCCGACCCGACCGACTCGCCGCGTTCGTCGGCCGGCCGGCTGCCGCGCCTGTCGGCGTCCGTGCGGCGTGCTCCGCCGTGCTCGCCAGATGACGGCTCGCCGGACGACGTCTGGCCGGACGACGTCTGGCCGGACGACGCCTGGCCGGACGACGCCTGGCTGGACTCGCCGGCTCCGGGCCCGGGTTGTCGCTGTCCGCCCGGTTCGCCAGATCCGTCCGCCGGTCCATCGGCCGGTCCATCGGCCGACTCGCCCCCGGGCTCGGCAGGCAGCGGATGCGCGGTGAACCTGACCCGGGCCACGCGCCGGCCGTCGAGCTCCATCACCGTGAACCGGTGGCCCTCGAACTCCACCCGCTCGTCGACCGACGGCAGGTGACCGAGCCGGGAGATGACGAATCCGGCCACGGTCTCGTACGGGCCGTCGGGGATGGTGAACCCGGTCTCGTCCTCGAAGTCGTCCAGGCCGAGCCGTCCCTCGACCTCCACGTCACCGGAGACCAGGCGACGCGACGACGCTTCGGCGGCGGTGTCGTACTCGTCGCGGATGTCGCCGATCAGCTCCTCGACGAGGTCCTCCAGCGTCACGATGCCGGCCGTTCCGCCGTACTCGTCGAGCACGATCGCGAGATGCTGGCTGGCCGCACGCATCTCCGACAGGGCCGTGAGCACCCGCTTCGTGCCAGGCAGGAACAGCACCTCGCGGGCGAGGTCGCCCACGCGTACCGACCGCGTTGCCACCTCGGGGTTGAGCAGGTCCCGGACGTGCACGAAGCCCACCACGTCGTCGGCGTCACCGCGGACGACCGGATAGCGCGAGTGCGGGCGCTCGGTGACCATCTTGACCGTCTTGAACACGGGGGTGTCGGCGTCCAGGAAGTCGACCTCGGTCCGGGGCAGCATCAGCTCCCGCAACTGCCGGCTGCCGGCGGCGAACACCTCGTCGACGATCGCCCGCTCCTCCTCGCCGAGCGTCTCGTGCGCCGAGACCAGCTCGCGTAGCTCCTCGTCGGTCATCTGCTCGCGGCCGAGGTTGGGGTCACCGCCGAGCAGGCGTACGACGACGTTGGTCGACTTCGACAGGAACCAGATGATCGGACGGCACAGCACGGCGACCCGGGCGACGAAGGGCCCCAGGGCGAGGGAGAACAGCTCGGCGCGCTGCAGGGCGAGGCGCTTGGCGGCCAGCTCACCCAGCACGATCGAGACGTAGGAGACCGCGACGGTGATCAGTACCAGCGCGAGCGGCTCGGAGGCGCCGCTCGGCACGCCCATGCCGACCAGCACTGGCGCGAGGTCGTTGGACAGGTTGGCGCCGGCGAACGCCGAGGCCAGGAAGCCCGACAGGGTGACACCGATCTGGACCGACGACAGGAAGAGGTTCGGGTCCCGGGTGAGCCTGGCCACCCGCTCGCCCCGCCGACCGCGCTGCTCCAGGGACTTGGCCTGCCCGTCCCGCAGGGACACCAACGCCATCTCGGCGGCGGCGAACACCCCTCCGACAAGGATGAAGATCAGCGCAAGTCCGACATTGGCCAACACGTCGTTCACGGCTGGGTCACCGCCCGCTCAGCACTGCCGCGGGCGGCCGGTATGGCAACCCGGACTGCAGCTCGATGCCATGAGCCCCAGAGTAAACCTCTCCGCACAGGTCGAGGCGGGGTCAGGCCGGGCTGGGCCCGCCGCACTATGGTTTTCCGACGTACGCCGGTCGGCCTCGGGCGCGCGCATTGCCGGTCAACAGACCCCACAGGGTGACAAACGGCCACCGGGTGACAGTACGGGAGACAACGGGCAGCGATGAAGAAGACCACGACCCGGCTCGCCGACGGCCGCGAGTTGATCTACTTCGACGAGGACGACGGCGCTGTCCGCGAGGTGATCGACCAGCGGAACCTGCCCACCCGGGCGGGTGGCTCCGAGCTCCGCTACGACGCGGTCCTGGACGAGTGGGTCGCGGTGGCGTCCCACCGGCAGTCGCGCACCTTTCTGCCGCCGGCCGACCAGTGCCCGCTGTGCCCGTCCCGCCCCGACCGGCTGACGGAGATCCCGGCCGCTGCCTACGACGTGGTCGTGTTCGAGAACAGGTTCCCGTCGCTGGCGTCACGCAGCGTGGTTCCCGACCCGGCTCGGGAGGTCGGCAGTCCGGACGACGACCTGTTCGCCCGCCGGCCCGGCGTCGGCCGGTGCGAGGTCGTGTGCTTCACCGCCGAGCACGGTTCGTCGTTCGGCTCGCTCACCGCAGAACGCGTACGCACGGTCGTCGAGGCCTGGGTCGACCGGACCACGGAGCTGTCGGGTGAAGTCGGCGTCGAGCAGGTCGCCCCGTTCGAGAACCGGGGCGAGGAGATCGGCGTCACCCTCCACCACCCGCACGGTCAGATCTACGCGTACCCGTTCGTCACGCCGCGGACCCAGGCGATGCTGACTTCGGCGCGGGCCTACGCGGCCCGTACCTCGGGCAACCTCTTCGACGACCTGGTGGCCGCCGAGCGGCGCGCGCAGATCCGGGTGGTCGCGGAGTCGGAACACTGGACGGCCTTCGTCCCGTCGGCCGCCCGCTGGCCGGTCGAGCTCCATCTCTACCCCCGTCGCCGGGTACCCGACCTGCCGGCGCTCAGCGAGGCCGAACGCGACGACTTCGGGCCGCTGTACCTGCGGCTGCTCAGGGCCGCCGATGCCTACTTCGACCAGCCGCTCCCCTACATCTCCGCGTGGCACCAGGCGCCGGTCCACACCGGGCGGGACCTGCTGGCCCTGCACCTGCAGCTGTTCTCGATTCGGCGGGCGGTCGGCAAGCTGAAGTACCTCGCCGGTTCGGAGTCGGCGATGGGAGCCTGGATCAACGACGTACGCCCCGAGGACATCGCCGCCCGGTTCCGGGAACTGCTGACGTGACGGGGAGCGGGCGCAGGAAGGTGCTGGTGACATGAAGGTGCTGGCGACATGAAGGTGCTGGTGACATGAAGCTGTTGGTCACAGGTGGAGCCGGCTACATCGGCAGCGTCGTCGGTGCCCTGTTGGTCGAAGCCGGGCACGAGGTCACCGTCCTGGACGACTGCTCGACCGGCCACGTCGACGCGGTTCCGACCGGGGCCTTGTTCGTGTCCGGGGCGCTCGACATGGCCGGTGAGGTCCTCGACCCATCCTTCGACGGCGTACTGCACTTCGCCGCGAAGTCGCTCGTCGGCGAGTCGGTCCGCAAGCCGCATCTGTACTGGCGTAACAACGTCGGCGGCACGCTCACCCTGCTCGACGCGATGCGCCGGCACCGGGTGCGCCGGATCGTGTTCTCGTCCACGGCCGCGACCTACGGCGCACCGGCGGAGATGCCGATCACCGAAGGCACGCCGCCGGTGCCGACCAACCCCTACGGCGCCTCGAAGCTTGCCGTCGACCACATGCTCGCCGGGGAGGCCCGGGCCTACGACCTGGCCGCGGTGAGCCTGCGCTACTTCAATGTCGCGGGAGCGTACGCGCGCCACGGCGAGCGGCACGATCCGGAGACGCACCTGATCCCCAACCTGCTCGCGGTGGCCGCCGGCGACGCCGAGAGCGCCGAACTGTTCGGCACCGACTACCCGACCCGTGACGGGACGCCCGTCCGCGACTACCTCCACGTCGTCGACCTGGCCGACGCCCACCTGCGGGCGCTCTCGGCCGCGACACCCGGAAGGCACCTGGTCTGCAACCTGGGCACGAGTACGGGCTCGACCGTACGAGAGGTGGTCGAGGCGGTCCGGCGGGTGACCGGCCATGCGGTGCCGGTGGTGGAGAGCCCACGCCGACCAGGAGATCCGCCGGCTCTGGTGGCGTCGAACGTACGCGCCGGCGAGGAGCTCGGCTGGGCGCCCGGCCGCGACCTCGACCAGATGGTGGCCGACGCCTGGGCGTTCCGGGTGGGCCGATCCGCGACCGAGGAGGGCGTACGCCAGTGAACCTGCGCGAGGAGTTCGTCTCGACGTTCGGCGGTTTCCCGGACGGATCGTGGATCGCTCCGGGTCGGGTCAACCTGATCGGCGAGCACACCGACTACAACGACGGGTTCGTACTCCCGCTCGCGCTCCCCCAGGGCGTGGTCGCCACCGCTGCAAGGCGCTCCGACGGCCTGCTGCGGATGGCGTCCCGACAGGCGGAGGGCCGGGTCGAGGCGCGAGTCGCCGACCTGGAGCCGGGCAAGGTCGATGGTTGGGCAGCCTACGTCGCCGGCGTGCTGTGGTCCCTGCGCGAGGCCGGTCACACCGTCGGCGGGCTCGACATCCTCATCGACGGCGACGTCCCGCTCGGTGCCGGACTGTCGTCCTCCGCCGCACTCGAATGTGCGACGGCCCTGGCCGCGGTCGACCTCTTCGACCTCGACGTGGAGCGGACCGTGCTCGCCCGACTGGCACAGCGGGCGGAGAACGACTTCGTGGGCATGCCCTGCGGAATCATGGACCAGTCGGCGGCGCTGCTGTGCACACAGGACCATGCCCTGTTCCTGGACACCCGGACGCTCGCGACCGAGCAGGTGCCACTCGACCTGGCCGCCGACGGACTGGCGCTGCTCGTCGTCGACACGAAGGCGCCACACAAGTTGGTCGACGGTGAGTACGCCGAACGCAGGCGTACGTGTGAACGCGCGGCCGCGGCGCTCGGCGTCACCGCCCTTCGCGACCTCGACGTGGCCGACCTGGACGAAGCCCTCGCGCGGCTGGACGACGAGGTGGCGCGACGCCGCGTACGCCATGTCGTGACCGAGGACGCCCGGGTCCTGGCGACGATGACCCAACTGCGGGCGGGGGCGCCACGGGCAGTCGGGCCGCTGCTCACCGCCTCGCACGAGTCGCTGCGGACCGACTACGACGTGACCGTGCCGGAGCTCGACACCGCGGTGACGGCCGCGCTCGAGGCCGGTGCGCTCGGTGCCCGGATGACTGGCGGCGGGTTCGGTGGGTGCGTCCTCGCCCTGGTGGAGGGCGAGGCAGCCGAGGTGGTCGCCGGACGGGTGGCCCAGGCGTTCGCGACCGCCGGCTTCGCCGCGCCGGCGTGGTTCGTCGCCGAGCCCGCTTCGGGCGCCCGCCGGCTTGCCTAGGACGATCCAGGCGCCGACGGCCGGGAACGCGATGACCTACAGTCGGCGCATGCAGACCTGCCCAGCCGACCCGGTGGGGTGCTGAGGCGTGTCGGACTGTTGCGCGCCGTCGGCCGGGCGACCCACCGTGATCATGCCCGACCTGCCGTTCGAGGTTCCGGAGCGGGATCCGCGCGAGGTGACCCGCGGCATGGTGGCCGTTCCAGGTGGCGAGTTCGCTATGGGTGGCGACGACCCCGACGCGTTCCCCGACGACGGTGAGGGACCTGTCCGCACTGTCCGGCTCTCTCCTTACCTCCTCGACGCCACGGCCGTCACCAACCGCCAGTTCGCGGCGTTCGTGCGGGCCACGGACTACGTCACCGAGGCCGAGCGCTTCGGCTGGTCCTTCGTGTTCCACCACTTCGTCGCCCCGGAACGGCGAAGTCACGTCATGAAGGCCTCCGTGCCGGACGCTCCATGGTGGCTCGCGGTCGAGGGTGCGACCTGGCGTACGCCGGAGGGCCCGGGCACCGACGTCGCGACCAGGCCTCAGCACCCGGTCGTCCATGTGTCGTGGCAGGACGCCGACGCCTACGCCCGTTGGGCCGGCAAGCGGCTGCCGACGGAGGCCGAGTGGGAGTGCGGCGCCCGTGGTGGGCTGTCGCGGGCGACGTACGCATGGGGCAACGACCTCACGCCTCGGGGCCGGCACCGCTGCAACATCTGGCAGGGCAGCTTTCCGCGCGTCGACTCCGCCGAGGACGGCTACTCCGGCACCGCGCCGGTGAAGTCCTATGCACCCAACGGCTTCGGCCTCTTCGATGTGGCCGGCAACGTCTGGGAGTGGTGCAGCGACTGGTGGAGCACCACCTGGCACCTGCCCGAGTCGACCCGGACCAGGCACGACCCGACCGGGCCAACGGACGGCGCCGCGCGGGTCATGCGCGGTGGCAGCTACCTGTGCCATGCGTCGTACTGCAACCGCTATCGGGTCGCCGCCCGCACCAAGAACACCCCGGACAGCTCGACCGGCAACCTCGGCTTCCGGTGTGCCGCCGACCCCGCGACCTGACCGCCAGTTCGATATCGCCTGGCCCGGAGTGCCGGGCACACTGCACAATCGCCGGCATGCGCAACTGGCCCCTCTTCGACCTCCGCCTGGTCATGCCCGGTCTCGAACTCCGGCTGCCCGACCTCGACGATCTCGACGACCTGGCCGACCTCGGCGCCGAAGGCGTCCACGATCCGGGGCAGATGCCGTTTCAGGTCCCGTGGACCGACGCGGACCCGCCCGAACGCGCGCGCGGCTTACTGCAGTTCCACTGGCGAAACTGGGCGTCGTGGCGGCCGGAAGAGTGGACTCTCTGCCTGGTCGCCCTTCGCGACGGTCAGGTCGTCGGTACGCAGGACATCGGCGCTCGTGACTTCGGTGTCGTACGTGAGGTCAGCACCGGCTCCTGGGTCGGCCGCCGCCACCAGAACCAGGGCGTCGGGACGATGATGCGCACCGCGGTCCTGCAGCTGGCATTCGCCGGTCTGGGCGCGGAGTGGGCCTTGTCCGGTGCGTTCACCGACAATCCCGCGTCGCTCACCGTGTCGCGCAAGCTCGGCTACCAGCCCGACGGGATCAGCCGCCACCAGCGCCGCGGAGCAGCCGCCACGGAGCAGCGGCTCCGGCTCAGCCGCGAGCACTGGGAGAAGAGCGTCGCCGACGGCCAGGTGCGGATCGATGGCCTCGAGCCGTGCCTTCCGCTCTTCGGAGCGACCTAGGCTGGCGGACATGACCGACAACCTGACCCGGCGGACCGTCGTGTTCGGCATCGACGGCGTACGTTTCGACACCCTGCAACAGGCACGCACACCATGCCTCGATGCCATCGCGGCCGACGGGTTCCTCACCCCCGTGCGGGTCAACGACGCCGCGCCCACCATCTCCGGGCCCTGCTGGACGACCATCGCCACCGGCGTGCTGGCAGACCGCCACCAGGTCTTCGACAACGACCTGACCGGTCACCGCATCGACGAGGCGCCCGACTTCCTGACCAGGGTCCGTGCCGCCATTCCGGGCGCCGTCACCTACGCGGCGGCCAACTGGCCCCCGATGGTGCACGCGACCGACGGCGGACCGATCTTTCGGGCCGGCGGCTTCCACCCCGGCGACCCCGGACTCGAGCTCGACGCATGGGAGCACGCCGAGGAACTCGTCACGGTCGACGCCGCCACTGTGCTCGGTGGTGAGGATGTCACCGCCGCGTTCGTGTACCTCGGGGTTCCCGACGTGATCGCGCACGCGCTCGGCGTCTGCCCCGAATACACGGTCTCGATCGAGAGCGCCGACGCCAGGATGGGCCGCGTCCTCGACGCGATCCGGGCTCGTCCCACCTACCCCGCAGAGGAATGGACGGTCGTCGTCGCCACCGACCACGGCCATGTCGACGAGGGCGGGCACGGCGGCGACACCGACGCCGAACGCACGGCCTGGATCGCAGCCGCGGGTCCGACGGTGCCACGCGAGCGGCCCGGCAACCTGGAGCAGGCCGACGTCGCCGCGCACATCCTGTCCGCACTCGACATCACGATCGAGCCGGCCTGGAAGCTGCACGGCCTGCCGTTCGGCGCCCGCTGACGCAGACAGCTCACTCCCAGGCGAAGCCCGCGCCCTGCGGCGCGAGCGCGTACCCGTCCTCGAGCCGCGGATAGGCATCGGCGGACGCCCGCAGGCCGGTCTCCAGCCAGATCGCGGTCGGCGCGCACAGCAGCAGGCTCAGCGCTGCCGGGCCGCCGCCGTGTGAGGCGTACGGGACGCCGAACGCCGATGCCAGCGCTCCGACGGCCCGGATCTCGGTCGGTCCGCCAGCCCGCCGCAGGTCTGGCTGGACGATGTCGCAGCAGCGGCGCTCGAAGAACTCCCGGAACGCCGGGGCGCCGTAGAGGTTCTCCCCTGCCGCCACGGGCATGGTGAGCCGGCGCGTCAGCTCCGCGTAGCCGGCGAAGTCGCCGGCAGGCAGCGGCTCCTCGAACCACGTGACGTTCAGTTCCTCGTACGCCCGACCACGCCGCAGGGCCTCGCTGAGTGTCAACACCTGGTTGGCATCGACCATGACCGCGATGTCGGGACCCACCTCCGACCGCACGGCTTCGATCCGGCTTATGTCGTCCTCGAGCGGACCCGCACCGACCTTCAGCTTCACACCGCGAAAACCGCCAGCCACCGCGCGGACGCACTGCTCGCGCACTTCGTCGACGCTGTAGTTGGCCCAGCCCACCATGGCGTACGCGGGAACCCGATCCCGGCACGGGCCCCAGAGCCGGTAGGTCGGCACGTCGTGTGCCTTGCCGAGCAGGTCCCACAGCGCGACGTCCACGACGCTGATGCCGAACGTCGCGAGGCCGGTGGTGCCGTGGTATTCGGTCTCCTCCTTCAAAGACTCGACGATGGCGCCGATCTGCTCGGCGTCACGGCCGACGAGCTTGGGCGCCAGCTCCTCCTCGACCAGCACGGCCAGGGTGCGCGGTGCGCCGTCGCCCCGCCCGAAGGAGGTGCGCGCCTCGCCCACCAGGCCGTCGTCGGCGACCACCTCGACGGAGACGCTGCCGCCGCCGCTGAGCGTCTGCAGTGCGTCTCGGATCGGACGCTCCGCATGCGGTCGGCGTTCGTAGCCGACCCGGACTTCCTTGATCCGCACCAGTTCTCCTTATCTCCAGCCCCCGGCGGGCGCCCGCCTACTGCCCACGCCCAACCTCTTTCCTCACTCACTCAGCTTGCGTACGACGGCGTCGTCCAGCTCGACACCGAGGCCGGGCTGGTCCGGCGCGCGCATCCGGCCGTTCTCCACCAGGACCGGCTGCTGCCAGATCGGCCACTCGTCCCGGAGCGGGTGCGGCTCGATGTTGTACTCCTGCGGGTACACGCAGTTGGGCGTACTCATCCACAGGTGCAGGTGGGCGAGGGTGCCGACCGTCGGCTGGGTGTTGTGCACCGTGATGGGTTTGTTGAACGTCTGGGCGAGCGCGGCGATCTTCCTGAACTCCGTGATGCCACCGCACTTGATGACATCCGGCTGCAGGATGTCGACCTGCGCCCGCAGGATCAGGTCCCGGAACTGCCAGCGGGTGTACTCCTGCTCCCCCGCCGCGATCGGGATGTCGACTGCCGCCGCCAGTGCCGCATAGCCGTCGTAGTCATGCGCGGCCAGCGGCTCCTCGAAGTGCCAGACCCGGTAGTCCTCGAGCTTCCGCGCAATCGCGGTCGCCGTGTGCGGGTAGTAGGAGTTGTTGACGTCGACCAGGATGTCGAAGTCATCGCCGACCGCCGCCCGCATCTCGCGTACGGTGTCGAGGGTCTGGTCGAACCCGTCGTCGTACATCCACGGCGTCGCCGAGTGGATCTTGTACGCGCGGTATCCCTGCTCCTGGAAGCCGACCGCCCGCTCGGCCTCCTCCTTCGGCGTCATGCCGCGCTGCATCGAGCTGGCATAGACCTCAGGCGCCTCGCGGAACGTCCCACCGAGCAGCTCGTAGACGGGACGACCCGCCACCTTGCCGGCGATGTCCCACAGCGCGATGTCGACGCCCGCGATCGCCTCGAGCTGGGCGCCCATCGGCCCGAGCTTGTACGGCTTGTGGTACATCGTGTGCCAGAGGCGTTCGATGTTCGCCGGGTCCTCGCCGACGAGCAGAGGCGCGAGCGCCTTCTCCACCAGCGTGTGCGTCACCGCGACGTTCATCGGACTGACCTCGCCGACACCGGTGACGCCCTCGTCGGTGTGCACCCGCACCAGCTGGTAGCGCCCGAGCAGCACGATCGACTCGACCTGCGTGATCCGCATGAATGGCCTCGTTCCTTCGACGTCGTCCAACCGGCAAGTTCTGTCCGTTCGGGGCCCATCCGTTCGGGGCCTATCCGTTCAGGACCTATCCGTTCAGGGCCTGCTCGACCCGGTCCTTCACCGCACCCAACGCCTCGGCCGCGGTCTGCTGGCCGCTGTAGATGAGGTCGAGCTGTGGCCGGTAGATCTCCCGGGCCTGTTGGATGTTGCGGCTGAAGTTCTCGTTGACACCGTTCTCGGTCGCCTCGACGACGAGCGCCATGTGTTCGGGCGGGCCGTCCGGAGTCTCCTGGAAGACCTTGGCCGCCTCCTTGTTGGCGGGAATGAGGTCCCGCTGCTTGGCCAGCTCGCTCGCGCCCTTGGTCTCGGCGAAATACTTCAGCAGCTCCCACGCCTGGTCCGGGTTCTTCGCCTTCGCCGGAATCGCCCAGACCGTCAGCGTGCTGATGGTCTTCTGGGTCAGCCGGCCAGGGATGGGCGCGATGTCCCACTTGAAGTCCTTGGCGTTCTCGGCGATGTAGGCGGCCGAACCGAAGTTCCGCGTCATCATCGCGACCTTGCCGGAGGTGAACAACGACAGTGCGAAGTTGGGGTTGCTCTCACCGCCCTGGATGGTCGACCACGGCGGCTGCACCTTGTGCTTCAGCGTGAGGTCGGCGATCCACTGGATGCCCTCGAGGCTCCCCGGCTCGGCCAGGGTGAACTTCTTGCCGTCCTTGGAGTAGATGCCCTCGGTGCCGTTGTTGACCGTGAACACCGTCTCCGAGCTCGTGTCGTCGTAGGTGAGCACACCGAAGCGCTGGTCGGGGATCGTCAGCTCCTTCGCCGCGGCGAGGAAGTCCTCCCACTTCCAGCCCTCGTCGGTCCAGGTGGTCGGCGGCAGCGGTACGCCAGCCTCCTCGAACGCGTCGACGTTGTAGAACACAAGGTTCGGCTGCGTACCGGCGGCCCAGGCCGTGTGCTCGCCGTCGGACTGCACCGGGAAGTTGAACGGGTGGTCGAAGAACATGTCCTCGGTCAGGCCGTCGCGTTCGAGGTAGGTGTTGAGGTCGAGCAACGTGTTCTGCTGGGAGTAGCCCAGCACGAAGTCGTCGTTGATCCGGATGATGTCGGGAGTGTCGCCGGACGACATCATCGTCAGCAGCTTGGTGTCGTAGTCGGTGGTCGGCACCGGCTGGACCTGCACCTTGATGTCGCTTGTCTTCTGAAACGCAGCGATCGCGTTGGACAGCGGCGACCCCTTCTCCACCGGGTCCCAGTTGAGGAAGCTGATCGTGTCCGACGCCGCGGTCTCACCACCGCCGCCGCAGGCCGCGAGCCCGCCCACACCCGCGGCGACGCCCGCGGTCAGGGCTGAGGTACGGAGGAAGTCTCGTCGAGAAAGCATCACAGTTCTCCTTTGTTTCACACCGTCAGCCACGGATACCGGTCATCGTCACTCCACGGACGAAGTACTTCTGCGCCGCGACGAAGAGCACCAGCGGCGGGATGACCGAGATCGTGGCCGCCGCCATCATCAGGTTGGTCTGGGTGAAGTACTCGCCCTGGAAGAGAGCGAGCGCGATCGGCAAGGTCTGGAGCTCTTGTGAGTTCAAGAAGATGAGCGGGCCGAACAGGTCGTTCCACGACTCCATGAAGGTCATCACGCCGACGGCCGCGAGCGCGGGCTTGACCTGCGGGAGCATGATCCGCCAGTAGATCCCGAACGTCGAGGCGCCGTCGATCTTCGCGGCCTCCTCCAGCTCGCGTGGGATCGCCTTGAACGCCTGGCGGAGCAGGAACGTGCCGAAGACCGGCGTGAGCACCCGGGGAACCCAGAGCGGATAGTGGGTGTCGATCCAGCCGATCTCGCGGTAGAGGATGTACTGCGGAATGAGGTAGACGATGCCCGGGATCATCGCCGTGGCCAACAGGGAAGCAAAAGCCAGGTTGCGGCCCCGGAACTCCAACCGCCCGAACCCGTAGCCCGCGAGCGAGGCGAACAGCAGCAGGAACCCGACGTTGAGAGCCGCGAGCTTGCAGCTGTTGGCGAAGAACGGCAGCACGGTGCTGCCGGCCTCGGCGTAGTTGCCCCACAGCATCGTGGAGGGAACGAACGTCGGAGGGAGGACCATCACCTCGTTCTCGGGCTTGAGCGACGAGCTGACCATCCAGATCAGCGGGATGGCGAACGCGATCGCCAGCGCGACAAGCACCGCGTAGAGCACGACCATCCGCCCGCCGGTACGCAGGCGTCGTCGGCGCAGACTGGCCGACGCCGTGTGCCGGCGGTCTGCGGTCGTACGCGATGGCGCCAGGGTGCCCGTTGCCATGTCTCCCGTCTTTCGTCGCTACTCGCCGTAGAAGACCCAGCGCTTCTCGAGCTTCCACTGGGCGTACGTCACCAGGCCGACGATCAGAAACAGAATCCAGCCCATCGCCGCGGCATAGCCGAGCCGGCCGAACGCGAAGGCGCTCTGGTAGATCTGGTAGATGTAGACGTTCGTGGCGTTGGCGGGACCACCATGTGTCATCACGTAGATGATCCCGAACACCTGGAACGACGTGATGAACTGCATGATCGTCAGGAAGAACAGGCTGGGCGTCAGCAGCGGAAGGGTGATTCGCCAAAAGCGCGACCAGGCCGACGCACCGTCGACGGTGGCCGCCTCGTGCAGGCTCTCGGGAATCGCCTGCAGGCCAGCCAGCAGGATGATCATCGGATAGCCAACGCCCTGCCAGACCGCGACGATGATGACCGCGACCATGGCCCAGTTGTTGCTGGACAGCCACGCCGGACCCTGGATGCCGACCTGCCCGAGTGAACCGTTGATGAGTCCGTTCTCCGGCTGGTAGAGCCAGAACCACACGAACCCGATGGCCACCGCGTTTGTCACGACCGGTGCGAAGAACGCTGCCTTGAAGAAGCCGATCCCCGGCATCTTCTGGTTGCACAACAGGGCGAGCACGAGGCCGAACGCGATGCTCAGTACCAGGCTGCCGGCGGTGAACACGACGGTGTTACGGATGGTCAGCCAAAAGAGCGGGTCTTTGGTGAGGAGTTCGGCGTAGTTCCCCAGCCCGGCGAACACCGGCGGCGTGAGGCCGGTCCAGTCGGTGAGCGAGGCGTACAGGGAGACGAGCACCGGTACGAGCTGGAACGCGATCACGCCGAAGATCACCGGGCCGATGAACATCCACCCGACGAGAGTGCGG
Source organism: uncultured Actinomycetota bacterium (assembly GCA_963720325.1). Lineage (GTDB taxonomy): Bacteria > Actinomycetota > Actinomycetes > Propionibacteriales > Actinopolymorphaceae > Thermasporomyces. The sequence goes on from CAVRFE010000007.1 coordinate 1,971,411, forward strand.
CGCAGGTTCGACGGGGCCGGCGACTTCTGGATGGTCGCGACCGGGAGCGGGCCGGCTTGGGTTGGAGAGGTCATGGAACCTTCCGCTGCACCAGATCGCGGTGTGGTCTCGCCGGCACCTATTTCGTCATTGTGAAAGCATTTCGTATGAGCGAGCGCGAGCAAATCTAGTGGCGGCCCTCGGGACGGTCAAGGGTACGTAACCACACCCCCGTGGCCGCTTCCTGCCGCGTGCCGCCGCCCGCCCTGCGGCGCCTCTACGAGCAGGCCACCAAGCGCGCAGCGTTCGATGCCCAGGGGGCCTGCAACCCGGTTGCAATACCGCCCGGCACCCTGACGGCGATCACGCAGGCTCACCAGCAGGGAGTGTCATGTCCGGGTCGACCGCAAAGCCAGCGAGTTCTCGCCGCGCGACTGTCATCGCCTACCTCTTCCTCGCCGCATTCGGTGTCGGCATCGCCGCCATGGGCTACTGGCTCTGGAACGGTGACGCATCGCGGGCAGCAGCGGGATCCTGCGTCAAGGCAGATGGTGACAGCATCACGGTGCTCGCCTGCGACGAGTCCGACGCCGATTTCAAGGTGCTCGGCCGGGTCGAGGACAAGACCCAGATCGAGGCTGGCATCACTGCCTGCGGCGACTACGACGCGACGGAGCAGACGTACTGGGAAAGCAGCGGCGGCGACACCGGCTTCGTCCTCTGCCTGGCCAAGAACCCCTGAGGACTGCGGCGCCCAGGCACCTCGACCGTCGGCACCGCACCTAGTCGAGATCGCGGAGAAACCCCGCCTCCGACGCCTCCCACGGCAGCGCGAGTCGCTCCGACAGCATCGCCTGAGCGTCCCGCAGGACACCGGCAAGCTCACGTACCCGCGCCGGCTTGAGCCTGGCCGTCGGAACCGCCACCGACATCGCATCGCGCGGTGGCGACCGGTCGGGTACGGCGACGGCGACGCAACCGAGGCCCTCGTCGCACTCCTCGGTCTCCGTCGCGTAGCCGAGCCTGCGCGCCCTGGCGAGGTCACGACACAGCGCCTCCACCGTCGTACGAGTGCGCTTCGTCAACGCCGGCGGGGACGAACCGAGGATCGACCGAACGTCCTCGTCGTTGTGTCCGGCGAGGATCGCCTTGCCGAGCGCCGCCGCGTGCGCCGGGATGCGACGGCCGATGGCCGAGTAGATGCGCAGGGAGTGGTGCGACTCGCGCTTGGCCAGATAGACGATGTGGGCGCCTTCCAGCCGGCCGTAGTGCACCGTCTCCCCGGTCTGCTCGCTGAGCCAGTCGAGCACCGGTTCGGCCCGGTGCAGGACGTCGTCGGCCTGGGCGTACGCCGAGCCCACTCTGAGCGCCTCGACGCCGACGCTGAAGCGCATGCCTGTCTCGTCTGCCTCGAGCCAGCCCCGTCGCTGCATCGTGCGCAGGATCGCGTGCAGGCTGCTGACAGGAATGTCGAGCTCCCGGCTGATCTCGCTCAGGCTTCGCCGCCGACCCGCGGTGGCCAGGCACTCCAGGACTGCGAGCACCCGGTCCGCCGACTTCACCGGACGGAACCGGGCCGCGCCTGTCCCGTCCGGGGCGCGCGCCTCAACCATTGCCGCCCTGTCCTTCGCGCAGTCCTCGGCGCGTCGGCCCGAGCCACGCCCGGCACCGGCCACCGGACCGGCGCTGGCAGCATTGCCGGCCTGGACAGGCCGAAGCTAGGCTGCCGGACCGGACGACGATTCGCATAGGTGGACGCCCTTCGTCCATGTGAAATACGCGCCAGATGCTGCGCCGCTGTGAAGGTAGCTGAGCGTTCCTGGGCGTGGCAACCGGACGGCCGAAGCCGACGCCGAGACCGACTCCGAGACCGACTCCGAAGAGGATGTGAACCGGAGCAGATGAAGATCACCAGCATCGAGACGTTCCTGGCCGACCAGATCGCGATCGTTCGGGTGCGTACGGACGACGGAGCGGAGGGCGTCGGGCAGACCTCGCCGTTCCGGCCCGACCTCACGGTCCGGGTGTTGCACGAGATGGTCGCGCCCTTCTTCCTCGGCAAGGACCCCTGGGACCTCGAAGCACTCGTCGGGCGCTGCGTTCGGGACCAGTACAAGTTTCCGTCCAGCTTCCTCCTTCGCGGACTCTGCGGGGTCGACACCGCGCTGTGGGACCTGCTCGGCAAGGTGACGGGTCAGCCCGTGTACAAGCTGCTCGGCGGAGAGGTACGCGACGCCGTCCCCATGTACGCGTCCAGCATGAGCCGGTCGATCACGCCCGAGGACGAGGCCGAACGCCTGCAGCGGCTCAGGGACGAGCACGGCTTTCGATGCGCCAAGATCCGCATCGGCGACGTGATGGGCCACGACCGCGACGCCGCACCCGGGCGGACCGAGCGGATCATTCCGTACGTACGACAGGCGATGGGCGACGACTTCGACATCCACGCCGACGCCAACAGCGGGTTCACGGTCTCCCGAGCCATCCGGGTCGGCCGCATACTCGAGGCCAACGGCTACTACCACTTCGAGGAGCCGTGCCCCTACCCCGAGCTGGAGAACACCGCCCAGGTCGCCGCCGCCCTCGACATCCCCGTCGCCGGCGGTGAACAGGACAACTCGCTGGTGCAGTTCCGGCGGATGATCGCCATGCAGGCGGTCGACATCGTGCAACCCGACATCGGGTACATCGGCGGCGTAGCGCGGGCCCGGCGGGTCGCCCGGATGGCCGAGGACGCCGGAATCCCCTGCACACCGCACTGTTCCAACCGCTCGATGCTGCAGGTGTTCACGCTGCACCTCGCCGCGTCCATGCCGGCGTGTGCGCAGTTTCACGAGTGGGGGATCGAGGACACTCCGTGGACGGAAGGCGTCTACGAACCTGCGCTGCAGGTCGTCGACGGCGCGGTCGCCGTCCCCCGTACCCCGGGCTGGGGTGTGGAGATCACGACGTCCTTCCTGCAGAACGCACACCGCGAGGCGTCGACCCTCTGAAGACGCACGCATCAGCGAGCTTCATGAGCCAGGGCGACAGCTGCCCGCCCGCCACGCGGACGGACCCGGTTGTCCTCGTCGGGCCATGATCATGCGTCGAGAAACTGGGTTTTGAGCGAGTGAGAGCCCGACTTCGTGACGCATGATCATGGCGCGGGGGCGTGCCGGCGCACGGTCGGTCGAGCCTGGACTGCTGGATCTTTCAGCCAACCGAGGTGCGCACCACCGCGCCGAGATCAGGTCGTCGACTTCACCTTCGCGGCGAGGTTCTCGGCCAGCGCGGCCAGGAACTCGTCGGTGGTGAGCCAGCCGGTGTCACCGCCGACCAGCAGGGCCAGGTCCTTGGTCATCTTCCCGGCCTCGACCGTCTCCACGCAGGCACGCTCCAACGTGTGGGCGAACTCGCTGACCTGGGGCGTACCGTCGAGCTTGCCCCGGTGCGCCAGCCCTCGCGTCCACGCGAAGATCGAGGCGATCGGGTTGGTCGACGTCTTCTCACCGCGCTGCCACTGGCGGAAGTGCCGCGTCACGGTTCCGTGGGCGGCCTCGGCCTCGACGGTCTGGCCGTCTGGAGTGAGCAGGACGCTGGTCATCAGGCCGAGGGAACCGAAGCCCTGCGCGACGATGTCGGACTGCACGTCGCCGTCGTAGTTCTTACAGGCCCAGACGAAGCCGCCCTCCCACTTGATCGCCTGCGCGACCATGTCGTCGATGAGTCGGTGCTCGTAGGTGATGCCGGCGCGCTCGAACTCGCCCTTGAACTCCGACTCGAAGACCTCCGCGAACAGGTCCTTGAAGCGTCCGTCGTACGCCTTCAGGATCGTGTTCTTCGTCGACAGATAGACCGGGAACTCACGCTGCAGCGCGTAGTTGAAGGCGGCCCGGGCGAAGTCACGGATCGACTCGTCGAAGTTGTACATCGCCATCGCCACGCCGGCACCGGGATAGCGCGCGACCTCGAACTCCATCGGCTCGCTGCCGTCGGTGGGCGTGAACGTCACGGTGAGCGTGCCGGGCCCGGGTACGAGGAAGTCGGTCGCCTTGTACTGGTCGCCGTGGGCGTGCCGGCCGATGATGATCGGCTTGGTCCAGCCCGGGACGAGCCGGGGGACGTTGTCGATGATGATCGGCTCGCGGAACACCACACCACCCAGGATGTTGCGGATGGTGCCGTTGGGCGAACGCCACATCTGCTTCAGGCCGAACTCCTCGACCCTCGCCTCGTCGGGCGTGATCGTCGCGCACTTGACGCCGACGCCGTGCCGCTTGATGGCGTTGGCCGCGTCGACCGTCACCTGGTCGTCGGTGGCGTCACGGCGTTCGATGCCGAGGTCGAAGTAGTCGAGCTCGACGTCGAGGTAGGGCAGGATCAGCTGCTCCTTGATCGACTTCCAGATGACGCGGGTCATCTCGTCGCCGTCGAGCTCGACGACCGGGTTCTTCACGGTGATCTTTGACAAGGGTGGCTCCTCGTGCCGGTCTTCGTCGTACCTGGGCGGGATGGGGGCCGCGCAGGCATGTGTCTACGACTGTCAGAGATTCTGTACGTCTGCCTGCTTGGTGCGAACAGCTTCGGCGGCGGCCTTGAGATCGGCGACCTCGCTCTCGGACAAGTCGGTCTCCACCACCTTCCGGATGCCGCCCCGGCCGAGCTCGGCGAGGACGCCCAGGTAGACGCCCCTGATGCCATACTCCCCGTCGACCCAGGCACAGACCGGCAGCACCTCCCCGGAGTCCTCGGCGACTGCCCGCGCCATCCGGGCCGCCGCCGCCGACGGCGCGTAGTAGGCCGAGCCCGTCTTCAGCAGGGCGACGACCTCGGCGCCGCCGCCGCGCGTGCGCTCCACCAGCGCGTCGACCTCGTCCTGGGTGAGCAGTTCGGTGATCAGCTTCTGCTCGCCCTCTACCTCCACAGTGCACCTGCTGGGGACGGGCACCATCGTGTCGCCGTGCGATCCGAGCGTGAGGGTGCGTACGGCGGACACCGGAACGCCAAGTTTCTCGGCGGCGAAGTGGGAGAACCGGGCGGTGTCGAGCATGCCGGCCTGACCGATGACCCGCTCCTTGGGGAAGCCGGTGGCGAGCTGGGCGAGCGCGGTCATCTCGTCGAGTGGGTTGGAGACCACGATGACCACGGCGTTGGGTGCGTGCTTGGCGATGTTCTCCGCCACCTGCCGGACGATCTTGGCGTTCGTCTCGATCAGGTCCATCCGGCTCATCCCGGGTTTTCGGGGCAGTCCCGCGGTGACGATGACGGTCTCGGCGCCACCGATCGCCTCGTATCCCTCCCCCGAGGGTCCTGTGGTCTGGCCGATGACCTTGGTCTCGAAGCCCTCGATCGGGCGAGACTGGTTCAGGTCGAGGGCAAGGCCTTCCGGCTTGCCCGCGATGATGTCGGTGAGCACGACCTCGTCGAAGATGTCGTACTCCGCCAAGCGTTGGGCGGTGGTGGAGCCGTAGAAACCCGCACCAACGACCGCAACCTTGCCCCTGCGCGCCATGTGAGTGTTCGCCTCCTGAATCTCCCGGGACGGTCTGCGGGACTCACCGGTTTCGGAGATGTCTTGGTATCGAGATATTTTCCGAGCCTAGCCCACGCCCACGCCTCATCGGATGTCGGGCACGGCGAGGGCGAGCAGCAGGGCCGAGATGCCCATGATCGTCAACGTTGCGACGTCGATCGGGCGACTTCGCAACACCAGCAAGCCGGCCCGCCGGGTCGTCAGCACCAGCCGGAACGCCGCCGCCACCAGGACCGACACCGCGAACATCACGGTGCCTGGGCGGAAGTCGACGACCAGGACGACGACCAGGGACACGAGGATTCCGGCGACGACCACGAGCAGCGGCCACTGCCGCCGCGGCCACGGCCGGATGGGCGGCAGTGGTCTGCCCCGGTTGGCCTTGCGCCGTTGCCAGAACGCGGTCCAGGCGCCACCCGGCTGCCCGAGCAGACCGGCGAGGCGTCCCTTGTCCCGGCCACCGCCGAGGTTCTTCCGCTCACCGGCGAGCTCCGGCGCAGGCGCCTGGCCAGGCTGGTCGACCATTGCTCGCCTCCTGCCGGGGTACGTCGGTGTGCCCGCCCACCGCAGGTTACCCGCCCGAGGCGTGCGGTCGTCCGGCGCGTACGACAGTGGGCGGACACACCGCCGAGGGTGTGTCCGCCCACATCTTGCTCGTCGTCGTGCTCGACGTTTTCGGTATCGGTCGTCAGCCGGCCTTCTCGGCTCGCTCGCCGCCGCCGGTGGCCGCCCACCAGACCTCGCCGACGCCGTGGCCGAAGGTGTCGCCGGCCTTCTTGTCCTTGAAGAAGTAGTACAGCGGCTTGCCGTCGATGGTGACCTGCTCCCCACCGTCCTTGCGCTTGAAGGTGCCGATCAGATCGGGGTCAACGCAGTCCTCGTCCACCTCCAGGCCGTCGCCGGCGAGCACCGGGGGCCACTTCTCGTCGCAGCCCGGGCTGTCCTCGCACGCGCTCTTGCCGGAGCCCTTCTGGTCGGCGTCGAAGATGTACATGACCCTGCCCTCGCCGTTGACCAGGATCGTCTGGTCGAAGCCAGCCAGCTTGGTGTCGGTGACCGTGAGGCCGCCCTTGCCGGCCGGCTTCCCGTCTTGCTCGTCCTCCGACCCCTCGGCGCCGCCTGCCTGACCCTGCGCGCCGACCGGCTCCGCCCTGCTGCCGTCGGGCGCCATCGCGAAGAAGCCGTTGTCGCCCTTGCCGTCGGCGGCGATCTCGCCGGGCGCCTCGCCCTTCTTGGTGTAGGCGGGCCAGTCCTTGATGGTCAGCTGGTTGATACCGCTCGGGTGCGGAGCGGAGCCGACCAGCGCCTCGTCGACGCCCTTGACCAGGGCCACGCCGTCGGCCTTGACCGGCTCCCAGATCTCGGCGCACTTGTCGACACAGGTGCTGGTGGGTTTGGACTGCAGGTCGGCTTCGGACCGGTAGATCGCCCGACCGTCCGCGGCCTGCAGGAAGTCTTCGAAGCCTGCCTTCTGGGCAACCTGGACGACCTGCAGCCCCTCGGCTGCGTCGCCCGCTGCCTGGGCGGGAGTCTTGGCGGGAGCCGTCGGGGTCGCGCCGTTCTTGGCGTCGGACGCGGGCTGTCCGACCGTGCTGCTGGTCCCTGCCAACTCGTAACCGCAAGCGGAGAGACTGAGCGCAGCTGCGGCGAGTAGACCGGCGACCGGAGTGATTCGGCGGAGCTTCATCTCGAGTTCCTCTTCTTCCGGTGATCGATGGGGCGATGCCCTGTCATCGATAGGTACGCGGCACACCCACGAACCGGTTCGCGGAAGTTACGAGTAAATCTGCGCCCCAGGTGAATCGAGCTCAGTGGAAGAAGTGACGGGTACCGGTGAGGTAGAGCGGTACACCTGCCGCCGTGGCCGCCGCGGTCACCTCGTCGTCGCGTACCGACCCGCCCGGCTGGACGACCGCACGCACGCCCGCGTCGAGGAGCACCTGGAGGCCGTCGGCGAACGGGAAGAAGGCGTCGGAGGCCGCCACCGCGCCGGCTGCCCGCTCCCCTGCCCGCGCCACCGCGAGCTTGGCCGAATCGACCCGGTTGACCTGGCCCATGCCCACTCCGACGGTGGCACCGCCGGAGGCCAGCAGGATCGCGTTGGACTTCACCGACCGCACAGCACGCCAGGCGAACGCGAGGTCAGACAGGACGTGGTCGTCCACCGGCGAGCCGGCCGCCAGCCGCCACGTCGACGGATCGTCTCCGGGGGCGTCCACCAGATCTGTCGTCTGCATGAGCAAGCCGCCGGAGATGGGCCGTAGCTCGACACCTCCGCGCGCCGCCGGAGCACACCGCAGCAGCCGGACGTTCTTGCGCCGGGTCAGGATCTCCACCGCGTCAGGGTCGAACTCCGGCGCCACCACCACCTCGGTGAAGACCTCCGCGACCTGCTGCGCCATCGCCGCCGACACCGGCCGGTTGGTGGCGATCACACCGCCGAACGCCGACACCGGGTCGCACGCGTGCGCCTTGGCGTGGGCATCGGCGACGTCGGATCCGATGGCGATACCGCACGGGTTGGCGTGCTTGATGATGGCGACCGCAGGACGCTCGAAGTCGTACGCGGCGCGCCGAGCGGCGTCGGCGTCGACGAAGTTGTTGTACGACATCTCCTTGCCGTGCAGCTGTTCGGCTTGGGCCAGGCCGCTGGTGGGCGCGAAACCGGAGGCGTACAGGGCCGCGCGCTGGTGCGGGTTCTCTCCGTACCGCAGGATCGCCTGCCGGTCCCAGGTCGCCCCGATCCAGGCGGGAAAGCCGCTCCCGTCGTCGGTCGGCGCCAACACGTTGCCCATCCACGACGCCACGTGCACGTCGTAGGTCGCCGTGTGCACGAACGCCTCGACCGCCAGGTGCCGCCGCTGCGCCAGCGTGAAACCGCCGGCCGCCACCGCCGCGAGCACATCGGCGTAGCGGTCGGGCGAGGTCACCACGGCCAACGAGGCATGGTTCTTGGCGGCCGCCCGGGTCATCGCGGGCCCGCCGATGTCGATCTGTTCGATCACGTCCTCGGGCCCGGCTCCGGACGCAACGGTCTCCGCGAACGGGTAGAGGTTCGACACCAGCAGGTCGAACGGCGGGATGCCGAGCTCCTCCAGCTGCCGCAGGTGGTCGGGGTTCGCCTGGTCGGCGAGCAGGGCGGCGTGCACCCGCGGATGCAGCGTCTTGACCCGGCCGTCGAGACACTCGGGGAAGCCGGTCAGCTCCTCCACCCGGGTCACCGGTATCCCGGCCGACTCGATCTCGGCCGCGGACCGTCCGGTCGACACGAGCTGGACGTCTGCGGCGGCCAGCCCCCTGGCCAGGTCTGTCAATCCGGTCTTGTCGTAGACGCTGAGGAGTGCGCGTCGGAGCGGGCGCCGTCCTGAAGAGTCGTTCACGGGATGGAGACCTTCCTGCCGTCGACGGTGAATCCCAGCCGCACCATGGCACCGATCGCGTCGACGAGCTGCTGCCGCTCGGCGACCTTGATGCGTTCGGTCAGCGACTCCTCGGTGTCGTCGTACTCGACCGGGACGGCGACCTGGGCGATGATCGGGCCCGCGTCGACACCCTCGTCGACGACGAACAACGTGGCACCTGTGACGCGGACGCCGTAGGCGAGGGCGTCCCGCGGTCCGTGCATGCCGGGAAAGGCAGGCAGCAGCGAGTTGTGGCTGTTGACGTAGCGGCCGCCGAACGCCGTGAGGAACTGCTTGCCGACGAGCTTCAGGAAGCCGGCCGACACGACGAGGTCGGGCCGATGGGCGGCTACCTGCGCGGTGAGTGCCTCGTCCCACTCGTCGCGGCTGGGGAGGTCCCGCAGCCGTACGGTGAAGGTGGGTATGCCGGCACGTTCGGCCCGGGCAAGACCTTCAACGCCGTCGCGGTCGGATCCGACGGCGACAACCGAGGCGCCGTACGCCGGATCGCCGGTCGCGTCGAGCAGGGCCTGCAGCAGCGTGCCGGTTCCGGAGAGCAGAACAACGAGACGGGCGGACAGGATGAACTCCTCGCAGCACTGGAACTGACCGTCAGCCGCTCACTGAGGAGATCGCGATCCCAGCCGATCTACCCGGGGCAGCGTCACGTTGACCAGGACGTTCCGTCACGATAGCGGTAGACCCGCGAACTAGGAGGAGAAGCCCCTGTGAGCAGCCCCGAGCAGCGGCCAGCCGGCGAGCGGACAGAAGAACGTCCGCCGGACGCCACCAACACCGGCGGCGCCGGCGACGCTGACGGGAGTCGGTCGGACGACCTCCAGCTGGCGCCTATCCCGGCGGAAGGTACGGCTGCTCCGGCCGATTCCGAACGGGTCTTCGGCAAGCCACCGGCATCCTCGCCCTACTCCCGCATCGCCTCCGCAACCGCCGGGGCCCGGCCGGATCGCGCCGGCAGCGGCAGCGCGCCGGGAGATCGGGGCGAACCGGGCGGTATCGGCCAACCCGGCGGCTCGCACCGGCGAAGCACGGCACACATGTCCGGCGGGACCCCGCCGGAACCTCCGGTCGGAACCGCTCGACCGGGTCCCCCCTCGGACCAGATGCCGCGCGAACCGGACTCGCCGTCACAGGGCCAGCTCGAGCGGGCCCGAAACCAGGGACGGTTCGCCCTTGTGTTCGGGATCAGTGGCCTGGTCGCCAGCATCGTCGTCTTCCCCGTAGGGCTGGGGCTGGGGATCGCTGCCGCCGTGCTCGGTGCGCTCGCCCGCAGGGCCGGGCGGAACGCCCGGGTCGTCGTACCCGGCGCCGTACCCGGCCTGGTGCTCGGCATCGTCGCCACCGTGTTCGCCAGCCTGCTCACGGTGACCGCGGTGATCTTCTGGGACGAGGCCGTCGAATACCAGCAGTGCAGCTCCGGCGCCAACACCCAGACTGCTCGCGACGGCTGCCAGCAGCAGCTGGAGGAACGCATTTTCGACCGGCTGGGCACACCCCCGTCCCGCTAGCCAGGCATGGGCGGGGCCGGGTCCCGACGGCGGCGGGAACGGAGCCACGACCACGCGTACGCACCCAGCACACCGACCGCACCAGCGATGCCGAGCGTGCTGACCGCGAGTACGCCGGTCGGCAGCAGCGCCGGCCCCACCTCGGCCATCCGGCCCGGGCCGGCCGACCCACCGGCCAGCGCGGCGCACCCGGTGAAGAGCAGGCCGCCGACGGCGCCGGCCAGCCCGCCGCGAAGCGCCGCGCCGTCGATGCCGTACGCCGGGAAACGCCGCACCGCGACGACACCCGACACCACGCCTGCCGCGATCGGCAGGCACAGCACACCCATCACCCAACTCGGCGGCGCCTCTCCGACCGGTAGTGCGGCCAGCAGTGGGAACGCCGGGACCGGCCCGAGACCGACGCCCGTCGGCGCCACCACCGTGCCCGTACCGACCGCGAAGCCCGGCCCGAGTGCGAACGCACCCGCGAAGACGGCGGCGTTCGGCACGTACGCCAGGTTGACGACCAGGAGAAGCACGAGCCCGACCAGTCCGGGTGCGAGGCCATCGGTCAGGGCGGTCAGCCGGGGCCAGTGCATGACCAGCGATCCGGCGACCATCAGCGCGCCGCCGGTGATGAGTGCGACGAATCCGGCGGCGCCACCGCACACCGCGGCCCGCACGCCGTCAGGGGCGGCCTGCCAGAGCCGGCTGCCGTGACCGCTCATCGCGACGATGCCGGATCCTGCTGCCACCATCGCGAGGAGTGCGGCGTGGACGAAGGCACGGAGAAGATCGGGAACCGCGCCGTCCGTGCCTGAGACAAGGGCGACGAGTGTCGCGCAGCCGCCGTATCCCGCACTGACCACCGCGATGCCGGCCACCACGTACCTGATCCTGGTGACCTCGCACGTCCGGCCGACCCAGGCACCCGCCCGGCACAGCAGAAGGACCGGCAGCACAGACAGTCCGAGCGGGGTGAGGCCGAACCGGCCATCCGCCAACTCGATCGGAACCCCGTGCGCAACCAGCCAGGCGTCCATGCCCACCCGCAGCGCCCCGCCGGCGGTGCCACCGGCGGTCGCGAACCAGCCGATGATCGCCACCGCGGCTGCCGGGAGCACTCCGGCGAGGGCAGCCCAACAGGCGGCGAGAAGGGCACCGAGGGCGGCCGGACGGCGCTGCTCGCCGACCGGTGGAGGTGGCGCTCCCGACGCCGCGCGCGGCAGTACGTCCGTCATTGCTGCCATGTTCCCAGGCGTTCCCGCCGATTCGCGGCCAGCGACACGCAGGCTGGTCCGGCTCGCATCCCGCCACGCCGCCGATCCAGGTCGCCCGCGCGCCGCGCCAGGCTCGCCACGGACAGGGTGTTGTCGTTATTTCCCCGGCGTTACGGAACAATCGACGGGGGTGCGAGTCAGCAACAGGTCCGATTTGGATAGGTTCATCCGCACACGAACTCCAGCCGTCGCTACTTGTACGTCACCGACGGGTTGTCGTGCAGGTCCGCTGCAACCTGGGGCTGGGGTGCCGTGTCATGTGCAGTGAGAGTCGAAGATGGCGGAGGGCTCATGGCGGATGCCGATGAGTTCGATGCTTTCTACCGTGCCACCAGGCAGCGGCTCCTGCACCAGATGTACGCGATGACCGGAAACCTGGCGGACGCCCAAGACTGCGTCCAAGAGACCTATGCGCGGGCCTGGCAACACTGGGACCGCGTGTCCGACCACGCCAACCCCGAAGCGTGGCTGCGGACCGTCGCATGGCGGGTCGCCGCCAGCCGTTGGCGCAAGATCAAGAACGGCGTCTCGGCGATGGCCCGGCATGGTCCGCCGGCGTACGCACCTGAGCCCAGCCCGGACAACGTCGCACTCGTTGCGGCCCTGAAGGAGATACCGGAGGCACAGCGGCGCGCGATTGTTCTGCACCACCTGGTCGGCCTTTCGGTCGAGGAGGTCGCGGTCGAGACCGGTGTCGCCACCGGCACGGTCAAGGCCCGACTTTCCCGTGGTCGCAACGCGCTCGCCCAACTGTTGCGCGACGACGTCGTAACCGAGCAGAGCCCCGCGGAGGAGACGCAGAATGCCGGCTGACTTCGAACGTCAGGTGACCGATCACCTGGCGTTCCTGCACTCCGACGTCAACCGTGTCGTCTGGGCCGACGAGACGACGATCAGGCACCGTGGCGACCGCCGACTGCGGCAGCGGACGGCTACGACCGGTCTTGCCGTGGTCGCGGGGGTCGGCATACTCGGCTACAGCGCCATCGTCGGGGTTCCCACCGACCGCACGCTCGGCAACCCCTTCCTGGCCGCGTCGCCGTCCGAGCGGACGGCGCCCCCGATCCCCGCCCCGGGCAACCGGGCCTCCGCGAGCCAGGCCCTTCCCCCGGACCAGACCTCCAGGCCCCCGCTGCTGCCCGGGTCGTCGCCGGAAAGCTCGTCATGGCAGTTCCCGATGCACACGGCAACCGCATCTCCCGGCGGCACCGAACCCGGCTCCGGGCCGCCCTCGGCCACCGGTACCGCCGCACCGAGCAGCACGCCCTCCCCCGACTCGACCACCGACACACCGACGGCCAGTCCGACCACGCCCGAACTCTCCGCGGACGCCCTGCTGATCGCGGCCGAGATGCCGAAGGTCAACGACTCCGCGACTACCTGGACCGCGACCGGCGACCTCCCCGACGAAGGGGAGTCGCCCGCGTCGGTCTGCGTGTCAGGTGACCTGACCAGCCTCGGTGCCGCGGCGGCCGTACGGCGCGACTACACGTGGGGTGCCGACGGCACCGTGGCGGGCGCCAGCGTCGTCGGCGTCTTCGACACCTCGGCCGAGGCCGGGTCCGCCTACGACACCTACGCCCGCTGGCTGAGTGGCTGCTCCTGGGGCACAGCGCACGGCCCCACCGACGTCTCCGTACCGTCCGGGGTGTCCGGATGGTGGTGGATCGGTCACGACAACGGCGACAGCTCTGGCCAGATCGAGGTTGTCGGACTCGTCCGCAGGGCGGCCGCGGTGGCGGTGGTGGTCTGGCGCCAAAACGGCCAGGACCTCAGCTACGACACCGATCCGATGGCGCCGGTCCTTCGTGCCGCGACCGACCGGCTCGCTGCGGACGCCGCGGCCGCCGCAGAGCGCTGACGGGCTAGCTGGCTTCGACGATCTCCCGGACCAGGCGCGCCGTCTCGCTCGGCGTCTTGCCGACCCGCACGCCGCACGCTTCCAACGCCTGCTTCTTGGCCTCGGCGGTGCCGGACGACCCGGACACGATCGCGCCCGCGTGGCCCATCGTCTTGCCCTCCGGCGCGGTGAAGCCAGCGACGTAACCCACCACAGGCTTGGAGACGCCGGACCGGATGAAGTCGGCGGCACGCTCCTCGGCATCGCCACCGATCTCGCCGATCATCACGATGACGTCGGTCTCCGGGTCGGATTCGAAAGCCTCGAGGGCGTCGATGTGCGTCGTACCGATGATCGGGTCGCCGCCGATGCCGACGGCGGTGGAGAACCCGATGTCCCGCAGCTCGTACATCATCTGGTAGGTCAGCGTGCCGGACTTCGAGACGAGCCCGATCCGCCCGGGGCCGGTGATGTCGGCGGGGATGATGCCCGCGTACGCCTTGCCCGGTGACGCGACGCCGGGGCAGTTCGGCCCGACGATGCGGGTGCGGCCCGTCTCCTGTGCACGGGCGAGGAAGCTTGCGGTGTCGTGCACCGGAACGCCCTCGGTGATGACGACGACGAGTGGCATCCCGGCGTCGACGGCTTCGTCGACCGCAGCCCTCGTGAACGCCTCCGGCACGAAGACCACGCTCACGTCGGCGCCGGTCTCCCGCATCGCCTCGCCCACGGTGCCGAAGACCGGCAGCGAGGTGCCGTCGAACTCCGCCTTCTGGCCCGCCTTCCGCGGGTTGACGCCGCCGACGATCGTGGTGCCGGCACGCAGCATCTTGCGGGTGTGGATGCTGCCTTCCGAACCGGTCATGCCCTGAACGATCAGCCGGCTGTTCTCGGTGAGGAAGATGGCCATCGAGGTATCTGCTCCCTACTGGGCCGTGGCCGCGAGCTCGGCGGCGCGCTGAGCGGCACCGTCCATCGTGTCGACCTGCTCGACACCCTGCAGCTTTGCGTCGGCGAGGATCTGGCGGCCGACCTCGGAGTTGTTGCCGTCGAGGCGTACGACCAGAGGCTTGCGTACGCCTTCGCCGCGCTGGCGAAGCAGCTCGAACGCCGAGACGATGCCGTTGGCCACGGAGTCGCAGGCGGTGATGCCACCGAAGACGTTGACGAAGACGCAGCGGACGTCGGGGTCGGAGAGGACGATTTCCAGCCCGTTGGCCATCACTTCCGCCGAGGCACCGCCACCGATGTCGAGGAAGTTGGCGGGCTTGACGCCACCGTTGGTGCCGGAGGAGAACGCCGCACCGGCGTTGGCCACGACGTCCAAGGTGCTCATGACGAGTCCGGCGCCGTTGCCGACGATCCCCACCTGGCCCTGGAGCTTGACGTAGTTGAGGTCCTTGTCCTTGGCGCGCTGCTCGAGCGGGTCGGCGGCTTCGCGGTCCTCGAACTCGGCGTGGTCGGGATGACGGAAGCTCGCGTTGTCGTCGAGCGTGACCTTGCCGTCGAGTGCCTCCACCCGCCCGTCGGCCAGCTTCACCAGCGGGTTGACCTCGACCAGCGTCGCGTCCTCGGCCACGAAGACCTTCCACAGCGCGAGGATGATCTCGACGGCTGCGTCGGCGATCTCGGCCGGGAACTTCGCGACCTCGACGATCTCGCGGGCCTTCGCGGCGTCGACTCCCACACCAGGGTCGATGCCGATCTTCGCGACGGCATCGGGGTTGGTGCGCGCGACCTCCTCGATCTCCACGCCGCCCTCGACGCTGGCGATACAGAGATAGGAACGATTGGCCCGGTCGACAAGGAACGAGAGGTAGTACTCCTCGGCGATCTCCGCGGCCGGCGCGACGAGCACCCGACGAACCGTGTGGCCTCGGATGTCGAGGCCGAGGATCTCACCCGCGCGGGCGACGGCCTCGTCGGGATCGGACGCGAGCTTGACCCCGCCGGCCTTGCCGCGGCCGCCGATCTTGACCTGTGCCTTCACGACCACCCGGCCGCCGGCCTCCGCAGCCGCGGAGCGAGCCTCCTCGGGCGACGTGACGACACGGCCGAGCGTGACCGTGACACCGTGCTTGGCGAAGAGCTCCTTCGCTTGGTACTCCATCAGGTCCACGAGCGCGCTCTTCCTGGTTGGTCGCGTCCGTCTGGTCAGGGCTGTCCGACAGTCCAGCCGAATGCCGCTGGACGATTGTCGGTCCGAGGCTGGCAGAGCCGTTCGAACTCGCATCCGCAAGCCCGGCCGTGAGCCTAGCCGTACGGAGGGCGACCTGCGGCGACGGGGCCCGTCGGGCCTCGGTGACGATGCTCACAGGCTTACGTGGGAGTAGCGGCTTCTGCGGACGTGCCGCTGGTCCCGGTAGCTGCGGTGCCGCTACCCACGCCGTCGGCTGGGCCGGCTGAGTCGCCGAGGTGCTCGCGTACCCAGGAAACGATGTCGTGGGTGGAGGTACCGGGAGTGAAGACCGTCGCCACGCCGATGTCCCGCAGGGCGGCGAGGTCGGAGTCGGGGATGATCCCGCCCCCGAACACCACGATGTCGTCGGCTCCGCGTTCGCGGAGCAGGTCTGTCACGCGCTGGAACAGAGTCATGTGCGCGCCGGAGAGGACGGACAGGCCGATGCCGTCGGCGTCCTCCTGGATCGCGGTCTCCACTATCTGTTCGGGTGTCTGGTGCAGGCCCGTGTAGATGACCTCCATGCCGGCGTCGCGTAGCGCCCTGGCGACCACCTTGGCGCCGCGGTCATGGCCGTCGAGCCCGGGCTTGGCGACAACGACCCGGATCGGCGACGCGGGCTCCGGTGATGGCGACTCTGCTGCTCCGGACTGGAAACCTGACGCCCCGCCCACTGTCACCACCGGCTCCTTCGCTCGAACCGTTCCGCCGGCGACGCACGCACCGGGGTCTCGAACCTACGGGACGCCTCGAACCTATGGCACGGTGACCGAACCAACGGTGCGAACGCCCCATCCCAACGGGCGCGGCAGACCATGCCATCTGCTCCCTCCACCCTGAACGTGTGGCGCGGAGACAGCGGGGGCCGAGGACTCGGAGAGATAACGATGAGAGGGGCATCAGATACACTCCGCGATCGGCGGTGGCCCTTTGTCCGGTTCGTCCGGACTCTCGGCGACCGATTGCGGCACAATCCGTGCGCGGTGATTTGGCACAGGTTGACACATCCGTTATCGTCGCCGTCCGAAGCCTGATCTTTGCGGACACATCTGTTTTTTGTGGTTCCTCCTCGAGAAAGGTCCCTCGCCAAGTGGCCGAGCGTGCGAAGCATCGCCGTGCGGCGCCGGCCGATCGGCCACGGCGGGTAGGCACCTCCCGGACCTCGGGCCAGCGCAGCACTTCGCAGTGGGACCGGCGTACGGCAGCAGTGGCGGAGGGACGGACCCAGCAAGCGGCGGCTTACCGCACGCGGCGGGACTGGACCGAGGAACCCGGCGCGGATCCCAATGCACCCACTCGCAGGATCAACCGGCGGCCTCGCAGTCCCGAGCAGCTGACCCGACCCGGCACCCGCGCGCTCCCGGTCACGACGCGCGCCACCCAGTCCGAGGAGCGTGCCGCACGGTTCGCAGAGGAACCGCTGCAGCCACTGAGATCGGCGAGCCGGTCCAACGTCACCCGCGGCCGGCGCACCGGACAGGGGAGCGGCCGCGGCGGCCGCTCGTCCAGCCGGGCCCCCGCCGCCGCACGTGGTGACCGGCACCTCGCCACACCTGACGCGTCCGACGGTCGGCGCCGGACTGCACTGTCAGGCACGGCCAGCAGGGCGACGAGTTCGTCAGCCGGATCCGGCAAACGCAAGCGGCCGGGCGGTCACCGGCGGGCGGAATCGCGTCGCGCGTTCCCCACGATCCCCGCGGTGGCCGGCGTCGCGACCCTGGTTGTCGCCGCCTCCAGCGCACTCACGCTCAACTCCGGGCTGCTCACGATGTCGCCCGCGGGTGCCACGGGAGCTCTCGCCGCCGGTGCGCCGCTGACCCTCGGCCAGCTGCAGGACGAACGCGCCGCCTCCGCCGATCGGGCGGACCGGTCGCGGCGCGAGGCGGCCGACACCGTAGCCGACGCCCGCGCGCGAGCAGAGGCGTTGGCCGCCGACAAGGAGCGGGCCGCCTGGGCGCTGAAGCACGACCAGGAGTTGCAGTCGGTCCGGCAGAAGGCCGCCGGTGTCACCGACGAGCAGGTCTTCAGGCGCGTCATCCAGTGGTTCCTGCCGCTGCGGAGCTTCAAGCTCTCCTCCGGCTTCGGGCAGCCCGGCGTCCTGTGGGCAAACGACCACACCGGCCAGGACTTCGCCGCCCCACAGGGGGCGCCCATCCGTGCGGTCGGCTCCGGCGAGATCATCTACGCCGCCTACGACGGGCCGTTCGGCAACAAGGTCATCATCCGGCACAACGACGGCACCGAGACGTGGTACTGCCACATGTCGGGCTTCGAGGTCACCGGCGGATACGTCCGGGCCGGCACAACCATCGGCTATGTCGGAAGCACCGGCAACTCAACCGGGCCCCACCTGCACCTCGAGGTGCACCCGGGCGGTGGCGACCCGATCGATCCGCTGCCCTGGCTACGGGAGCTGGGCCTGCCCATCTGAGGCTGCCCCATTTGAATCCGGCCATTTGAACCCGGCCATTTGAACCCGGCTGATTGCGCAGGCCTGAGCTCGTTGTTCATCCCCCAAGCCTGAGCTCCTTGTTCAGGGCGCTGTCAGAGCTTCTCCAGCGGTGCGTACCGCAACAGAAATCGCTTCACGCCGCCTGACCCGAAGTCGACCGTCGCCTCGGCGTTGTCGGCCTGCCCCGCGGTGGCGACCACCGAACCCATGCCGAACGTGTCGTGGAGGACGCGGTCGCCTGGCGCGAGAGACACGATCTCCGCCTGCCCAGGACGAGCCGCGGCCCGACGGCGTTCGGCCCGCCGGGACGTCGCCGACTGCGAGGTCCAGGAGGTGTGGTCGCCCTCGGTGCGTCGCCACTCCACCAACTCGTCGGGGATCTCGTCCAGGAATCGCGACCGCGGATACTGTTGCGGCGCTCCCCAGGCGCTGCGTACGACGGCCCTGGAGATATACAGCCGCTGCCTGGCCCTGGTGATGCCGACGTAGGCCAGCCGGCGCTCCTCCTCGAGTTCCTTGGAGTCGCTCTGGGACCGGGCGTGCGGGAAGACGCCATCTTCGAGTCCAGTCAGGAAGACGACGGGGAACTCCAGCCCCTTGGCGGTGTGCAGCGTCATCAGCGTGACCACGCCGGAGTCCTCACCACCCTCGGGAATCTGGTCGGAGTCAGCCACCAGGGACACCCGTTCGAGGAAGGCTGCCAGACCCGCCGGGGCGTCCTCGGCCTCCGCGGCCTCGGCGAACTCTCGGGCCACGGCCACCAGCTCGGCGAGGTTTTCGACCCGGGTCTCGTCCTGCGGATCGCCGGAGACCTCCAGCTCGTGCAGGTAGCTGGTCTTGGCCAGCACCTGCTCGAGGATCTCCGCAGGGGGCAGGTTTTCCTCGACGCCGCGAAGGAGCTCGTCCATCAGGGCCACGAAGCCCTGGATCGCATGCGTGGACCGGGTGGCGATCCCGGGTGCCTCCTCGGCACGGCGCAGTGCCTGCCAGAACGTGATCCGCGCCCGCTGTGAGAGCGCCTCGACGCAGGCTTCGGCCCGGTCGCCGATTCCCCGCTTGGGGACGTTGAGGATGCGGCGCAGCGACACGGTGTCTTCGGGGTTGGCCAGCAGCCGCAGGTAGGCGAGCGCGTCGCGGACCTCGCGTCGCTCGTAGAACCGCACGCCCCCGACCACTTTGTACGGCAGACCCACCCGGATGAAGATCTCCTCGAACACCCGGCTCTGTGCGTTCGTGCGGTAGAAGACGGCCACGTCCTTGGGCTTGGCGGCCTTCTCGTCACCCAGCCGGTCGATCTCCTCCGCGACGAACTGCGCCTCGTCGTGCTCGTCCTCGGCTACGTAGCCGACGATCGACTCCCCCGCGCCCGCGTCGGACCACAGGTTCTTGGGCTTGCGGCCCTCGTTGCGGCTGATGACGGCGTTGGCCGCGGACAGGATCGTCTGGGTCGAGCGGTAGTTTTGCTCGAGCATGATCACCTGAGCGTCGGGGAAGTCCTCCTCGAACTGCAGGATGTTGCGGATCGTCGCACCCCGGAAGCCGTAGATCGACTGGTCGGCGTCGCCCACCACCATCAGCTCGCCGTGCGGACCCGCCTCGCCGTCGGGACCGTCCGCGTCCGCACTCGTCAGCTCCCGCACCAGGACGTACTGCGCATGGTTGGTGTCCTGGTATTCGTCGACGAGCACGTGGGCGAACTTGCCGCGGTAGTAGGCGCGCGCCTCCGGAAACGCCTGCAGCAGGTGGACCGTCGTCATGATGAGGTCGTCGAAGTCGAGGGCGCTCGACTCGCGTAGCCGGCGTTGGTAGAGCTCGTAGCACTCGGCGAACGTCCGCTCCAGGTGCGTCTGCGCTCCGCGGGCCGCCTCCTCGTAGTCGATGAGCTCGTTCTTGAGGTTGGAGACCCAGTTGAGAACGGCACGGGGGTTGTAGCGCTTGGGGTCGAGGTCGAGGTCGCGACAGGTGAGGGTCATCAACCGGCGGGAGTCGGCGTCGTCGTAGATCGAGAAGGACGACGACATGCCGAACCGCTTGATCTCCCGACGAAGAATGCGCACGCAGGAGGAGTGGAACGTGGAGACCCACATGTAGGACGCCGCCCGCTCACCGACCAGGGAGGCAACCCGCTCGCGCATCTCGCCGGCCGCCTTGTTGGTGAACGTGATGGCCAGGATCGAGCTGGGTCTGGCGTCTCGCTGGCCGAGCAACCATGCGATCCGCCGGGTGAGGACCCGGGTCTTGCCCGACCCGGCGCCGGCGACGACGAGCAGCGGGCGGTCCTCGTGCAGGACCGCGGCGCGCTGGGAGGGGTTGAGCCCGGAGAGGATCTCCTCGGGATCACGCATGCGCGGCGGTGCCGGCTCGGCGGGCTCGTGATCGGCACCCGAGGGCCGCAGCGGCGCAGGCTGCGTGGTGGCTCCGGCCGGCTCGGTGGGCTCGTCCGAATCAGCGGGCTCGGTGGATCCCGTGGGCAGGGTCAACTGTTGTTCCGCGGAGAGAGCACTCATCTTGGCCCCCAGCCTACGATCGCGAGCCGACAACCCGGGCGGACAGGCCGGACATGTCGGCCAGATCTCGGCACCGGCTCGCCGTGATCATGATCGTGATCATGAAAGCTGGGGGTGCTGGTAGCCCTGCGGCCGCGGAGGGAGTGCGGTGAACCGGCGAAGACGTCAGACGTGCTCGTCCGGCTTCTCCCAGAAGTAGGTCTCCGGGTCGTACACCGCCGGAGACGGGCAGATCCAGGGGTTGACCCACCCGCCCAAGGCGAGATTCTCGCGGGTGGGCACGTTCTTCAGCCCGTCGCGTACCAGCACGATGCGAGGGTAGTTGGCGACCACGCCGTAGAAGAACGGGCCCTCGTCGATGTGGATCTTCTCGATCTCCCACAGCAGCGCGATCCGCTTCATCTGGTCGGGCTCGACCCGCGCCTGGGCGTAGAACTCCCACAGCCGCTCGATCGGGTCCCCCTTCTCGGGCAGAATCCACGGCGGCGTGCGCTTCCACGGCGACGTGCTCTTCTGCTGCTCCAGCTTCTTCGGGTCGCCCGTCTGCAGGATGAACGCCTGCCCGTGCAGCGGTGCCCAGTGCGCTGTCTCGACAGGGATGACCCAGCCGGGATAGATGAGCGGCGAGCAGTCGCCCACCTCCCACGCGGTCGTGGTCATCAGCTCGCCACGTCCCCAGGTCTCGCCGAACGCCTCCGGCGGAACCGGTGTCAGCTTCGCCGCGATGCCGACAGCCTCCCAGTCGCGCTTGTACCGGTTGTTCTTCTGGATGTGCTCGTCGGTGGCGTCCGCGGGATAGTCGAGCGAGATCTGCAGCTTCTCGCCGCTCGGCAGCTCCCGCATGCCGTCGCCGTCCTTGTCGACGAGGCCGAGCTCGTCCAGCATCGACTTCGCCTTCTCCACGTCGTAGGCGACGTAGGCGTCGCGCCACTGCACATACCGCTGCTTCGCCTCGTCGTTGATCGTGAACATCTGGCCCTTCGGGCTCAGTGTCCCGGTGGTCACCTCACCGGTGGCGAAGTAGATCGACTTGCGGATGTCCTCGCGGTTGATAGCGAACGAGAGTGCCTGCCGGAACGCCTTGTTCCGGATCAGCTCCCGCATCTCCTGCTCGGGGTAGTCGTAGTTGAAGAACACGATCGAACCGGTGCCGGAGCCGGAGTCCCACAGCAGCACCCGGACGCCCGTACGGTCCTCGTTCTGCTTGAAACCCGAGATGTCCTCGAGCACCAGCCCGTGGTGGCCACCGTGGACGTAGTCGACCTTGCCCTCCGACATCTGCAGCTTCTGCACCTCGTCGTCGACCACGACGCTGAACTGCACCTCGTCGATGTACGGAAGCTGCTTGCCCTCCCTGTCGATGCACCAGTAGTAGGGGTTGCGTTCGAAGACGACGCTTCGGCCTTCCTTGTAGCTCTTCAGCTTCCAGCCGGTCAACGTGGGGCAGTCGACGTTGCGGCCGAAGTCACCCTTGATGTCGTGGTCGAGGTACCACTCCTTCTTGGTGACCTTCTTGTTGTACGTGGGGTGGAACTGGGACATGTAGTGCTTCGGCTGCATCCACAGCGGGCCGAGGCTGCCTTCCCGGACTGGACTGTTGACCCAGGCAGCCAGGCGTTCCGGTGTGATCGGCGCGGGTGCGTCGAACGTCAGGGTGAGGGTCAGGTCGTCGGGCGCGGCCACCTTGGCCACGGTTCCCTTGCCACTGCGCACGTCGTCGGGTGGGTCGATCCCGGTGTAGTCGTCGTTGTTCACCATGTCGTCCCACCAGTACATGATGTCGGCGGTCGTCCACGGCTCGCCGTCCGACCACTTCAGACCCCTGCGGAAGTGGAACACCCACTCGGTGGCGTCGTCGTTGGACTCCCAGCTCTCGACCAGACCGGGACCGATGTCGAGACCGTCGTTGAGGAAGCGCAGGAACGACCTGCCGTACATGTACTCCTTGATCGCCGAGCCGTAGCTCTCCTTCATGATCATTCGCAGATGCCCGCCGTACTTACCCGAGGCGACCCAGCGGTGCGGGATGACGTACGGACTGGCCGGCAACCGCTTGCCGACCTCCGGCAGCTCGCCGGCCTCGACGAGCTTGGTGAGCGAGGGGGCCTCCTTGAACGACGAGGGCGCCGAGAGTGCCTTCGTCTCCGATCCCTTCGCGGTCGAGGCTGGACCGCTGCCGGAGCCCGAGCCCCCACCAGAGCCCTCCGACCCGCCACCGGAGCAGGCGGCCAACGTCAGCGAACCGGCAGCGAGCGCCGAACCATAGAGGAAGCCGCGCCGGTTGAAGGTATGTGCTTGCGTCATTGCTGACATCTCCTCGAGGGAAGTCCGGGAGGCCCGCTGGCTCCCCTGGTCCCCCGCGAAGTCGTCACGCGTCCAGTGCGATCTCGCGAGGTGCCGTCGCGGAGCCCCCGGAGCGGGTCGTGGTGACCTACCGTGCGCCAGAGCACCACACCGAGCTTGGCATGACCCGGCCGGTCCTCGACATCTCGTCCGAGGCCAGCTCCGGAATCATTAATTTTCCGAGGAAAGTTACTCGCACTGCCAGCCGGAACCCGTGGCACCCCCCAAGCTGGCCGACAGCGGCCAGCCTCGGTCGAGGGTGTGGCCGCTGTGAGCGTCGGTCGGGCTGGCCGCTGTCAGGCCCTGCCGAGGCTCAGCACTTCAGCGACCTGAACGAGTACCCGTCGTCACTGAGCTTGGTCAGCAGTCGTTCGAGCGCCTCGACGGTCTGCGACCGGTCGCCACCGCCGTCGTGCATGAGGATGATCGCGCCGGGATACACGTCCGACAGCACTCTGTCGACGATCTTGTCGGTTCCCGGCTTGTCCCAGTCCCGCGGGTCGACGTTCCACATCACGACCTCGACGCCGAGGTCCGCTGCCACCTCGCGCACCCGGTCGTTGATGGCGCCATATGGCGGCCGGAAACACTTCGACGATGGTCCGGTGTTCAGCTCCTGCCGTACCTCGTCGGTGGAGAGGCTGGGCAGCGAACGGTGGTCGTGGGTGTGGTTGCCTATCGCGTGTCCGGCCGCGCGCTCCTGCTTGACGATATCCGGATGCTCATTGACCGCCTCGCCGAGTGCAAAGAATGTCGCATGCGCCTTGTGTTTGGCGAGAATGTCCAGGATCTGGGTGGTGTACGGAGGATTCGGACCGTCGTCGAAGGTGAAGTACAGAACCTTCTCGTCCTCGTCGGTGACCGGAATGACTGAGCTCGTCGGCGATCCGGACGGTGACGGCGTTGTCGTACCCGGAGTTGTGCTCGGAGTCGGACTCGCCGTGCCCGGTGCCGCAGTACCTCTCGGAAGCGCTGTCCGGGTCGGTTGCACCGACGGCTTGCCTGGCACGGTGGGCGTGAACGCTCCTTCTGGTGCAGGCGGTTCAGCCGTACGTTCACCCGAGGTGCACTGCGTGAGCGACAGGCCGACGACCAGGGCGCAAAGCGCGATGCCCGATCTCTTGGCGACAATTGAAATGCGTGCGGAATGCACCTGCACCAACTCCCCCGTGGTTCATTCCCAGCTTTGTGGCCCCACCTCGAAAGTCCCAGAATCACTAGTCCCAAACAATTGGGACCAGAGGCATAGTTGGCATTGCAGTTCCACCAGTCGGGCACGTCCGACAAGAATTGCTCAGGTCATTGCAGTCATTTCTCGCGGCCACTTTTCGTCGACGACAAGACCGAGTCTTCGTCCGAGCCTGTAGCGATTTCCCCTTATTGTTTTCGTCGATCGGCACAGCCATTTCAACTGGTTGGATTCCATTTGTTTTTGCTACGACAGGATCCAGTGCCGACACGGAAACAGTGGCCCGACAGAAATCAGGACCGACAGAAATCAGGGGCCGGACAATAGGCGGCGCCGGACAGCGATCGGGGCCAGGCAGAATTGGCCGCACCACAGAAATCGATGCGCGGATGTCGGCGCGCCTCGGTCGGGTAGGTTCGGCGGATGCCCGACGTACTGTCCGACGCCGAGGTCTTCCGCATCCTGGTGGTCGCCGCCCACCCCGACGACGTCGACTTCGGTGCTGCGGGCACTGTGGCGCGGTGGACGGACGCGGGTATCAAGGTCGTCTACTGCATCTGCACCGACGGCCAGTCGGGTGGGTTCGACCCCGACGTCCCGCGGGATCAGATCGGGGAGATCCGGCGCAGGGAGCAGCAGGACGCTGCCGCCGCGGTCGGGGTCGGCGACGTGCGGTTCCTCGGCCTGCCCGACGGCGAGCTGGAGGCCGACGCCGGGCTGGTCCGTGCGATCACGGCACTCATCCGGGAGGTACGACCCGAGCGGATGGTGATCCCGAGTCCGGAGCGCGACTGGGCGATTCTGCCACGCAGTCACCCCGACCACCTGGCCGCCGGTGAGGCCGCGATCCGAGCCGTGTATCCGGCCGCCCGCAACCCGTTCGCGTTCCCCGACCTCGCCGAAGCCGGCCTCGAGCCGTGGACCGTCCGCGAGGTCTGGCTGTCGGCGCACCCCACCGCGAACCATGCCGTCGACGTCACCGACACCACCGACCGGAAGATCGCGGCGCTGCTCGCCCACCGCAGCCAGCACACCGCCCCCGACCAGCTCCAGCAACGCGTTCGCGCCTGGCTCGGAGCCACCGCGACGCGGCGAGGGCTGCCCGAGGGGCGGCTCGCCGAGGAGTTCTTCGTCGTGTCGACCGGCTGAGCACGGGTGCCGATCTGGTAGCCGAAGTACTTCACCTTGTCCCTGGGGCAGGGTGGACACTGACAGGCATGGCACCTCGCGACCTGACATCTAGTGACACTTGGCTGACGATCAGCGAGTTCGGGCGCCTGGCCGGGCTCTCCCACAAGGCGCTGCGGCTGTACGACCTGTCCGGCCTGCTGCCGCCGGCAGACGTCGACCCGGTCACCGGATACCGGAGGTACGTGGCCGACCAGCTCGAACGCGCCCGGCGGATCAGTCTGCTCCGGCAGCTGGACATGCCGTTGGCCACGGTCGCCGAGGTACTGTCCGGCACCGACGAGGAGGCTGCGCGACGCCTGGACCGCTGGTGGTCCGGTCAGGAGGAGTCGACGCTGCAGAAGCGGGCGTCGGTGGCATACCTGCGGGCGCGCCTCACCACGTCTGGGGAGACGCCGAGTACACAGTGGGCGGTGAGCCTTCGAGAGGTCGCCGAGACGAAGGTCGCGAGCATCACCTGCCACGTCGAGCAGCAGGCACTGGTGACCACGACGCGGACGAGCGAAGCCGAGATCCGACAGTATCTGCAGACCGCCGGAGCCGAGGTCGGGCAGGAGTGCTGGATGCTCTTCCACGGCTTCGTGACGCCGGACAGCGAGGCACCGGTCGAGGTCTGCGTACCGTTCACCGGCACGGTCGACCCCAGCGGTCCCATCACGATCCGGATCGAGCCCGTGCACACCGAGGCCTACTGCACCGTCGTCCGCGACGACTGCTTCTACCCGCGGATCATGCTGGCCTACGACGCCGTGGAGGCGTGGGTCAAGGACTCCGGGCTGCCGGAGGCGGGGTCGGCGCGCGAGATCTACCTCGCCGATGGGTGCGCGGTCGAGGGCACCGACCCGTTCTGCCTCGTCGCCCTGCCGATCGGTGACCCCGCGCCCGGTCACGCTCCGTTCGAGGGCTCTCGATGAGCGCTCTGGACGACTACGCCCGACACTCCCCCTACACCGACCCAGGTCCGTACGCGTCCCTGCTCGACGGATTGCCGAGCGACATCCCCTCGTTGGCGGCGGTCGTCCGCAACGTGCTCGTCCACTACCGCGCGGCCGGTATCACCTTCCACGGCGAACGCTTGGCCGAGATCGACCACCGTTGGGTCGAACGCATCCTGGCAACCGACCAGCGCAGGTTCGCGGCTCCGCTCACCACACCTCGACGTCAGGCGGACCGGGTAGCCGGCTGCTGCCGCGACTTCACGCTGCTCACTGTCGCCGCGCTCCGGCACCGGGGCATCCCGGCCCGCAGCCGCATCGGCTTCGCCGCCTACTTCGGCCGAGGCTTCCACTACGACCACGTGATCGCCGAGTACTGGAACGGCGACCGCTGGGTCTTCGTCGACTCCCAGCTAGGACCTGAGCGGCGCGACCGGTTCGACGCCACCGACATCCCGCTCCACGTCGGCGCGTCGGCCAGGTCGACCCCGCACTTCGCGACAACCGCACAGGTCTGGACCGCGTTCCGCGAGGGAGCGATCGACGTGGACCGCTACGGCGTCGACCCGAAACTGCCGTACCGCGGCGGCGGTTTCGTCCGCAACTACGTCCTGTACGAGGTCGCGCACCGGCAACGCGACGAGCTGCTGCTCTGGGACCAGTGGGGCGCGATGGGCGGCGACCTGCGCGCCAGTGATTTGGACAGCGGAATCGGTCTGATCGACGAGGTGGCGGCGCTTCTGCTCGCCGCCGACGACGGCTCCGAGGCGGCCGAACTGGAACTGGCCGAGCGCTACGTCGCCGATCCGCGGCTACACCCGGGCGACCGGATCCGCTGCGTGTCTCCGTCCGGCGCGGACCACCAGGTCGACCTGCGTACGCGGGAACAGGTCGCCACCTGACCGGGCTGTGCGTCGTCGAGCGGCGTCGTACGTGCGATGGCAGTCCGTCAGTTTCAGCTAGGGCCAGAACACCGCGACACCGACGTTGACGACGGTGAGCGCAAGGAGGGCGAAGAACAGGCCGTCGGGTATCGAGGGCTTCTTGCGGTTGAGCCAGGCCAGCACGGTGATGACGAGGACGATCAACAGCTTGACGCCGATCTTGACGTTGTTGACCGGGTGGGCCGGGTCGTCCAGACCTTCGAGTACGCCGACCAGCAGCACGCCCGACAGCAGCTGGGTCAGCGCGCCGTGCAGCACGGCCGGAAGGATTCGCCGCTCGGGGCCCTTCATCTGCACCAGCAGGCCACCGAGCAGGCTCGCCAGGCCGAGGAAGTGGATGAAGAGCAGGATCTGACGCAGAAGCTCCATGGGCCGGCACCCTAGACCAGGCGACGGTCGGTCGCCCAGCGGGTGAGCTCGTACCGGTTGGACAGCTGCAGCTTGCGAAGCACCGACGACACGTGGGTCTCGACCGTCTTCACCGAGATGAAGAGCTCCTTCGCGACCTCCTTGTAGGCGTAGCCGCGCGCGATCAGCCGCAGCACTTCACGCTCGCGCTGGGTCAGCCGGTCGAGTTCCTCGTCGATGCTGCCCGGGTCGACCGCGCCGGCGAAGGCGTCCAGCACAAATCCCGCCAGTCGGGGCGAGAAGACCGCGTCGCCGTCGGCGATCCGTCGTACGCCGTCGACGATCTCGTCACCGGTGATGGTCTTGGTGACGTAGCCGCGCGCACCGGCGCGGATCACCCCGATCACGTCCTCGGGGGCGTCCGACACGCTGAGCGCAAGGAACCGGACGTCGGGATCGGCGGCCAGGACTTTGCGGCACACCTCGGCACCGCCACCGCCGGGGAGATGCACGTCGAGCAGGACCACCTCGGGCCTGGTCGCCAAGATCACCTTGACGGCGCCGTCGACGTCGCCGGCCTCGCCCACGATGTCGACCGCGGAACCGATCTCGGTGCGTACGCCGGTGCGGAACATCGCATGGTCGTCCACGAGGACGATCCGGCGCCTGTTGTCAGGAGTCGTGGTCACGGGGTCATCCTCTCAGGCCGCGGCTGCGGCCAGATCCGGGTCGTCGCAGGTGGTGGTCGTGGCGGGCGGGGTCAGTCATGCAGGGCTCGGTGGGTCGTGCCGGGTCGCCGCGGGCGAGCTCACCGGGAGGTCCGTTCCTCGTTGGAGCGTTTGCGGTCCACGACGAGTCTCACCTCGGTTCCTCCGCCAGGTGTGCTTCGTACGTCGGCCTTGCCGCCGTGGCGCTCCATGCGTTCGTAGATGCTTCGCCGCACCCCCAGGCGGTCCTCGCCCACCTGGTCGGGGTCGAAACCGACGCCGCGGTCGCGGACGAAGACCTCTATCCGGTCTGGCTCGACCTCGGCGTAGACGTCGACGTGAGGGGCACCGGAATGCTTCGCGGCGTTGACCATCGCCTCCCGCGCGGCCCGTACCACCGCCGTGAGTCGGTCGTCGATCGGCGCGTCTCCGACCATGACCACCTCGACCGGGATCTCGTGGTGGTCCTCGACCTCAGCCGCTGCCCGACGCAGCTCGCTGCGCAGGGTCGCGTCGGCGTCTTCCTGTTCGCCGTACAGCCACTGCCTCAGGTCACGTTCCTGCCGTCGCGCCAGCCGCACCACAGCCCGCTGGTCGTGTGCCTGCTTCTGGATCAACGCCAACGTCTGCAGCACCGAGTCGTGCAGGTGTGCCGCCATGTCGGCGCGTTCCTGCGTACGGATCCGGGCCCGGCGTTCCTCCGACAGGTCGCCGGTCATCCGCCACAGGAACGGTCCGACGATCAGGCCGACGCCGACGACAGCGCCGAGGACGGCGAGCAGGGCGGCGTTGACCTCATTCATCCCGCCGAGCGAGGCGAGTCCCCATGACAGGGCAGCCACCACGAGGGTGAGCCCGACGACCGACCTGAGCACCATGACCCAGCCACCGGTGCTGACCAGCGGCCACAGCCACTTCCAGCGCGGCGGCGCCGCCGAGGTCCACCGGGCGCGTTGCGACTCGTCCGCCTGGCGCCACAGCAGCGCGAGCCCGCCGCCGCCGAGTATCAGCGGCCAGAAGACCTGCGCGGAGACACCGCCGAGGTGCGGGTAGATCGCGATGACACCGACCGCGAGGACGGCGATCGAGACGAGCTGGCCGGTGTCCTGGCGACGCCTGCGCGGGCGGTCCCGGCGCAGTCCCTTACGTGTGTGTGCGGCGACGCCTGCCGGCTGGCCGCCGGTCGGCACCGCGCTTTCCTGGGGCAGGACGACCCAGAGGGCGGCGTAGAGGATGACCCCGAACCCGCCGGCAGCCGTCAACGCGATGAAGGCCAGGCGCGCGTGCAACGGTTGCAGCGCGAGGTGATCGGCCAACCCGCCGGCGACTCCGCCGAGGACCTTGCCGTCGGTACGGCGGACGCAGCGCGGACCGGTGGTCCGAACCTCTGCGCCCGGCGGTGGACCGACAGATGTGGTACCAGGGTCGGTGAAGATGGAGCCTCCTCGTGGCCGCCGTGCGTATCGGATGGATCAGTGGGGATGGATCAGTGGGGATGGATCAGTGGGGGATCGATTTGTATTCGCCCGGCTATGGGCGGATACGGCTGACTGGGCTGCTGACTGGGCTGCTGACTGGTCGGCAGGCTGATCGGTTGACTGGGCACGCTTTCCCTCTGATGGTCACACGAGACCGCCGGTACAGCCACCGGGACGCTCCCCCACGCGCACCCGAACCGTCCCGGGTGAACCCCAGGGTCATCCCCGATGGCACCCCGCACCAGCTCGGCGCAGGATCAGAGCATGTCCGCCATCCCGCCCGCCTCCGGCCCCGGACCCGACCGGGCGGAGGACCAGTCGTACGAACCGAGAAACGAGCGCCCGCCGGCAGCACAGCAGCGGCCCGGACCGACCGGAACCGACAGCCTGGTCGACGACCTGCGCGCCCTGCGCCGTGCCCGCGACGGCCGGGTGGTGGCAGGTGTGTGCACGGGCGTCGGACGCCAGCTCGGTGTCGACCCCGTTGTCCTGCGAGTCGTGATGGCAGTGCTGACGCTCTTCGGCGGCGTCGGACTCCTGCTGTACGCCGCGGGTTGGCTCCTGCTTCCCGACGAGGGCGACGAGCTGTCGATCCTGGAGCAGCAACTCGGTCGCCGGCGCAACGGCGCATCGGATGGAGCGGTCGTGGTCGCCGGCCTCGTCGTGCTCGGCCTGGTCGTCCTCAGCGTGCCGTGGTGGGGATTCCCGTGGCACGTCCCGACCCTTCTCGTCCTCAGCATCCTCGGCCTGGTCGCGCTCGTCCGGCGGAACGCGGACCACGGCGGTGACACTTCGGGGACCGCGACGCGGTCCGCCGGTCCCGGCGGACCCTCGGACGGCACCGACGCCGGCGATGGAAACCCACCGACTCAGGTGCTCGGCGACACGACGTGGCTCGCCGACCTTCGCCAGCCCGACCCGGGGACCGGAACCGTTGCGTCGACCACAGGCCCGCCAGGGTCCTGGCGCGATGCGGCGCCCGCGCCGGCGTCGTTCTGGAACCAGCCGGACCCACTGGGCCTGGAGACCGGCGAGGAGCCAGCTCCGTCCGCGCCCGCCACGTGGACGCCACCACCGGCTCCTGCTCAGCGGGACACCGGGCGCTCCTGGCTGTTCGCGGTCACCGTCGCGGCCATTCTGGTCGTCGAGGTGATCCTGGCCGGCATCTCCGACGACACCCCCCTTCCTGCCGCCGCCTTTGTCGCCGCAGCGCTCGGCGTCGTCGGCGTCGGCCTGATCGTGGGAACCTGGGTCGGTCGAGCCCGTGCCCTCACCGCGCTCGGCGTCGTGCTCGCCCTCGTCCTCGTCCCGACCAGCGCCGCCGACCAGTGGCCGGGCGGGACGGTCGACGCCCGGCTGAAGCCCGCCTCCGCCGACATGGTCAACCCGATCTACCGGTACGGTGCGGGCTCGCTGGAGCTCGACCTGACCCAGGTCCCCTTCGACGGGCACGCCCGTGCGGTCTCGACGACGATCGACCTCGGCATGGGTGAGGTGCGGGTCCTGGTGCCATCGACGGTCGACGTGGAGTTCACGGGACACGTGGGGCTCGGACAGCTCTCGGCGTTCCAGGAGCATCCCTACTTCGACGGGAGGCCGGGCTTCCAACCCCCGGGCAAGTCTTTCGAACTCGAGCGCGAGTCCGAGCGTGGCGTCCGGTCGCCGATCCTGGGTCCGACTCCGCCTGCGGCACCGGAACCGCCGGCCGCCCCGACCGGACTCGAACCCTTCGACGACCGCCCGGGCGGCGTCGAGAGCGGCGGTAACAACCTGACCGAACGGCTTGTCGACAACGGCAGCGATGGACCTGGCGGCGGCCGGCTGATCCTCAATGTCGAGCTCGGTGTCGGTCACCTGGAGGTGCAGCGTGTCTCCTAGGCCACCTGCCGGCCGGCATCCCGCCAACGTCGCCGCGCTGGTCGCCGGGGTCGTGTGCTGCGGCATCGCCCTGGGCTGGCTCCTCCTCGAGGTCGGTGCGCTCGAGCTCTCCGACCTTGGCTGGTTGCTGCCCGCCATCCTCATCGGTGCGGGAGCCATCGGCGTCGGCATCTCCCTCCAGCGCAACCGGCGGCGGCTGCCCGACCAGCGGCAGTAAGCCCCCTCCGGCTCGTGGCTTGTCAGAGGTATCCGCGCATAGATGCGCGGATACCTCTGACAGCTGCCCCGACGGATGCGGCGACCGGAACACCCTGGAGCCCGACCCCGGTCGTGGTCGGGGTCGGGGTCGGGGGGCGCTCAGGTCGGTTCCGGATGTCATTCGGCGGCCACCTGCGGGAGTCTGGACACATGAACGACATCACCCCCAAGAAGTTGCTCCGAACCAAGGACGAGCGCATGATCGCCGGCGTGTGCGGAGGTCTCGCGAAGTACGCCGGAGTCGATCCTGTCATTGTGCGGCTCGCGATGGTGGCCCTGGTGATCTTCGGTGGCGCCGGGCTGCTGCTCTACCTCGCCGGCTGGATCATCATCCCCGAGGAAGAGAAGCCGAGCTACGAGCCGGACTTCTGACCTGGAGTCCTGACGAGCGGTCGGCGTGCGGCCCGCTACCCACGTCCGTGCGCCGACACCCATCCGTCGGGATCAGGTCCGCTGGGCACGATCCCGGTCGGGTTGATCTGCCGGTGCGTACCGTAGTAATGCCGCTTGATCTGGTCGAAGTCGACGCTCTCGCCGAATCCCGCGGTCTGGAAGAGGTCGCGGGCATAGGCCCACAGGACCGGCATCTCCGTGAGTTTGTTCCGGTTGCACTTGAAGTGACCGTGGTAGACGGCGTTGAAGCGCACGAGCGTGGTGAAGAGCCGGACGTCGGCCTCGGTCAGCCGGTCACCGCACAGGTAGCGCTGGTGCCGGAGCCGTTGCTCCAGCCAGTCAAGGCGGGCGAAGAGCGCGTCGTAGGCACGTTCGTAGGCCGCCTGGCTGGTCGCGAACCCGCACCTGTACACGCCGTTGTTGACGTCGTGGAAGACGAGTTCGGCCACCTCGTCGATCTCCGCGCGCAGGTCGACCGGATACAGGTCCGGCGCCCCGGGCCGGTGAAACTCCTCCCACTGCGTGGAGAAGTCCAGCGTGATCTGCGGATAGTCGTTCGTGACGACGACACCTGAGGGCACGTCGACGAGACACGGAACGGTCACCCGGCCGGCGTAGCCCGGATCGCTTCGCTGGTAGGCCTCGGACAGGAACGCGATGCCGAGCACCGGATCGCGGTCCTCCGGGTCGAGCGTGAAGCGCCACCCGCGCTCGTCCCGGATCGGGTCGACGGTCGCGAGCGAGATGGCGCTGTCGAGGCCGAGCAGCCCGCGCACGATGACGCTTCGATGCGCCCAGGGGCAGGCTCGGGACCAGACCAGCCGGTACCGTCCCGGCTCGGCCGGCCACTCCGACGTCCCGTCGGCAGTGATCCGGGCGGTGAACCGGTTGCGCTGGCGGACGAACTCACCACCGCGTCCGGTCTCCGTCACGAACTGCGCCGCTGGTTCAGCAGGAGTGGTCATGTCCCCAGTCTTCTCCCCGTACGGGACGCGGCCTCACTCCCATTCGCCGTCGTCACTCCCATTCGATGGTGCCGGGAGGCTTGCTGGTGAGGTCGAGGACGACCCGGTTGACCTCGCGTACCTCGTTGGTGATGCGAGTCGAGATGCGCTCGAGCAAGTCGGTCGGAAGACGGGCCCAGTCGGCCGTCATCGCGTCCTCGCTGGTGACCGGACGCAGGACGATCGGATGGCCGTACGTGCGCTGGTCGCCCTGGACGCCGACCGACCGCACGTCGGCGAGTAGCACCACCGGGAACTGCCAGATGTCGAGGTCGAGGCCGGCCGCAGTGAGCTCCGCGCGGGCGATCGCGTCGGCGCGGCGCAGGATCTCGAGCCGCCCGCGGGTGACCTCGCCGATGATCCGGATGCCGAGGCCGGGTCCGGGGAACGGCTGCCGGTGCACCATGGAGGCGGGCAGGCCGAGCTGCTCGCCGACCATCCGCACCTCGTCCTTGAACAGCGTTCGCAGCGGCTCGACCAGCTCGAACTGGACATCGTTGGGCAGCCCTCCGACGTTGTGGTGCGACTTGATGTTGGAGGTGCCGGCGCCACCGCCGGACTCGACCACGTCGGGGTAGAGCGTGCCCTGCACCAGGTATGCGGTCTCGCCCGGCTGCGCGGAGCCGCCGAACGCCCGGACCTCGGCGGCCTCGAACGACCGGATGAACTCGCGGCCGATGATCTTCCGCTTCTCCTCCGGGTCGATCACGCCGTCGAGCGCGCCGAGGAACTGGTCGGAGGCGTCGACAACGTTGAGCGAGGAGAACGCCGCCTCGAAGTCGCGCTTAACCTGCTCGGTCTCGCCCTCCCGCATCATCCCGTGGTCGACGTACACGCAGGTGAGCCGGTCACCGATCGCGCGCTGCACGATCGCGGCCGCGACCGCGGAGTCGACACCGCCGGACAGGGCGCAGATCGCCCGGCCCGCACCGATCTGGTCGCGGATGGTGGCCACCTGCTCGTCGACGATGTTCACCATCGTCCAGGTCGGCTCGCAGCCGGCGATGTCATGGAGGAAGTGCTCGAGCACCTGCTGGCCGTGCTCGGAATGCAGCACTTCGGGGTGCCACTGCACGCCCGCGAGGCGGCGGCCGGTGTCCTCGAACGCCGCGACCTGCGCACCGGCCGAGCTCGCCGTCAACGTGAAGCCGGGCGGCTCCTTGACCACCTCGTCGCCGTGCGACATCCACGCGTGGAACCGCGGGGGTATGCCGGCCAGGAGCACGGCCTGGCGGTCGCCGCGGACGTCGACCACCGTGCGGCCGAACTCCGACCGGCCGGTGAGGCGTACGTCGCCACCGAGGGCCTGCGCCATCGCCATGAAGCCGTAGCAGATGCCGAACGCCGGTACGCCCGCCTCGAACAGCGCCGGGTCGACCTGCGGCGCACCCTCGGCGTAGACCGACTGTGGCCCGCCGGACAAGATGATCGCCTTCGGGCCGCGGGCCAGCATCTCGGCCACCGGCATGGTGTGCGGGACGATCTCGGAATAGACCCGAGCCTCGCGGACCCGTCGGGCGATGAGCTGGGCATACTGCGCGCCGTAGTCGACGACGAGAACGAGATCGTGGGCGGTCACGATAGCCTTTCGCACCCGGCCGAGACCGGCATCTGGTTGACCGTTCCGAGTCTAGGGCCGGGCGTCCCCAGACCTGCCGGAGGTTGGTCACGGACATACCCGTATGTCCGTTCGTCGGTGTGCGTCGAGTCAGGGAGCTGATCATGGACACCTCGGCGACACAGCTGGTCCGTGCCCACGTGCGCGCGCTCTTTCGGACCGACGGCCACGGCCGCCTCGTCGAGACGAACGAGGCCCGACCGGCCCAGGCCCCTCGGGTCTTTCTGGCCCGGACGCCGACCGCAACCAGCTGCCATCTGCGCCACGATGTCGGCGCCGAGCTCGCTGCGACGCTCCGGCGGATCGCGGCGAAGATCCCTCCACTGCCTGAGGCGACCGGCTCGACCGAGGTGTACGACGACCTGCGCAACGCCGTGCAGGCCGACGCACCGGTCACCCACACCTGGCACGGCCCGGCATACCGCTTCGACGAACCGGCCCTTCCGCCGCACTCCGAGGTCGTCAAGATCGACGACCCGGAGCTCTTCGACGGCGAGTTCGCGGACTTCCGGGCCGACCTGGACCAGCATCGCCCGTTTTTCGGCGTCGTACGCGACGGGATGGTCGTCGCCGGCGGGTTCAGCGCGCGGCTGACCGACCACGAAGCCGAGGCGGGCGTCAACACCCACAGCGGCCACCGCCGGCAGGGACACGGCGTGGCCGTGGTCAACGCCTGGCGTCTCGCGATCGAGGGCTCCGGGCGGCTCCCGCTGTACAGCACGTCCTACGACAACGCCGCATCACGCGGGATAGCACGGCGCCTGGGCCTGTCGCAGTACGCCGAGACGTTCAGCCTGACCTAGTAGTACAAACGATCTACGGCCGGGGTACCGAGCCGGCGGACTCGCTCGCGTCCTGCTTGGGTGGTTTGCGGAAGGTTTGTCATGTCTGACAAGGCGTTTCTCCCACCAGATGGGACCCTTTCTCGATAACGAAGTCATCAATTGTCGTACCGGTCGTAACCGGCGGGCCTGTTCGGTCGTTTGGGAAAGGACGGTGCAAATGCCGGCCCGTCCGGCTGGCACCGTCCGTGCGACGGTTACCGCTCGCGGCCTCGCGGTGCCTCGTACGACCTGTCGGGGCCCGGCTCCTCGCCTGCTGGAGCCGGGCTCTGCCATGTCCGCACCAGGTTGCGGGCACCTGGTGGGTCGGAACCGCATGATGTGTGGAAGCGTCGCAGAGCCATGATGTTGTCTGTCGTACGCCGCGGACTCGGCCGAGTGGCACTCGGCGGTGTCCTTGGTCTCGGCCTGCTGGCGTGCGGCGCCCAACCCGCGACCACCAAGACCACGCCGCCACCTTCTCCCACCGCGAGCCCGCGGGCTACGACGAAGGCGCCACCACAGATGCCCGGAACGATCACCTTGCGGCGCACCGGCGGCATCGCCGGTTTCATGGACGTGCTCACCGTCGCAGCAGACGGCACCACCACCTTGACGAGCCGCGGCAAGGAGGCGTTCTCGTGCACCCTCCGGCCGCGGACCAAAGCGGAGATCGAAACGGCGACCGCTGCGGTCATGGAGTCTCCCGCGCCGTCGAAGGACAAGTCGGGCAAGGGCGACCCGAAGACTGCGATGCCTGACGCCCTGCACCTTTCCTTGACCGTCGGCGACGTCGAGGTCCTGTACGCAGACCTCGCCCGTGGTGCGGGTGCCTACCGCGATCTGTTCAGGTTGATGAACGACGTGATGACCTCGGCGGCGGCGATCCGCGGTGGCCACCCGGTCGGCCCTGACTCCGCCTGTACCGCCTGACGCACGGCCAGCCTGATCGTTGCTACCTGATGGTGCGGATCTGATCGCGCGGCCGGTCTCAGCGCGCGGAGCGGGGCGAACCTGGGGTGCGTTGCCCCTTGGGGAGCAGGGCGCCCGGTGCCCGCGGGGGTACTACAGGGCTACGCGGCAGCACTGTTTCGACCCGCCGGTATCTCTGCCCGAGCGCCGGGCGCGGGTCGGCCTCACCCTTGTTGGGCCACAACGCCATCGCCCGCTCGGCCTGCGCGGTGATCGTCAAGGACGGATTGACGCCGAGGTTGGCCGAGACCGCTGAGCCGTCCACGACGTGCAGCCCGGGATGTCCGAACACCCGCTGGTAGCCGTCGACGACGCCGGACTCAGCCGACTCACCGATGACGCATCCGCCGATGATGTGCGCTGTCAAGGGGATGTTGGCGACCTCGCCCACGGTCCCGCCCGGCCGGCCACCGATGCGTGCCGCCAGCCTGCGTACCACCTCGTTGGCGACCGGAAGCCACGTCGGGTTGGGCGTGCCGTGACCCGGGCGCGACGTCAGTCGAGCCCGCCGTAGCAGCCGCCGGCGCCGAAGGCTGAGAGTCAACGAGTTGTCGTGCGACTGCATCACCAGCGCGATGATGGTGCGCTCGGACCAGTGCCGCAGGTTGAGCGTCTGCGCCCATGCCAGCGGGTGTCGCGCCACCGTCTTCAGCCAGGTGAGCCAGCGCGGGCGCGCCTGACCGCCATCGGTGAGCACCGTCTGCAGCAGTCCCATCGCGTTGCTGCCCTTGCCGTAGCGGACCGGCTCGACGTGGGTGTGAGCATCCGGATGGAACGACGACGTGATCGCCACCCCGCGCGAGTAGTCGCGGTCTCGGCGCCGGGCGACCGCGCCGACGATGGACTCGGAGTTGGTCCGGGTCAGCACGCCCAGCCGATCGGACAACTGGGGCAGCTCGCCGGCGGCCTTCATCGCGTGCAGGAGTTCCTGCGTTCCCAGGGCACCGGCCGCGAAGATCACCTGGTCGGCCTCGAACCGCCGCCGGCCGCGTCCAGGGCGTGCGGCCGTGCGCTCGGTCTCGACCGCGTACCCACCCCCATCCAGGCGACGTACGGCGGTCGCGGTGGTGAGGGGATGGACGACCGCGCCGGACTTCTCGGCGAGATAGAGATAGTTGCGTGTCAACGTGTTCTTGGCGTTGTGCCGGCAGCCCGTCATGCACTCGCCACACTCCAGGCAGGTACGCCGGCGCGGGCCCGCGCCGCCGAAGTACGGGTCCTCGACCTCCTCGCCGGGTCGTGTGCCTGGCGTGCCGAAGAACACGCCCACCGGGGTCAGCCGGAAGGTGTGCCCCACGCCCATCTCGTCGGCGACCGCGGCCATCGCGACGTCGGACGGCGTGGTCGTCGGGTTGACGGTCACGCCGAGCATTCGTTTGGCCTGGTCGTAGTGGGGCGCGAGTTCGCTTCGCCAGTCGGTAAGGTCCCGCCACTGCGGATCGTCGTAGAACTCCGCCAGCGGCTCGTACAACGTGTTGGCGTAGACCAGCGACCCGCCACCGACGCCCGCACCGGACAGGACGAGGACGTCACGCAGCAGGGTGAGCCGCTGGATCCCGAAGCAGCCGACGCGTGGCGCGAAGAGGAACCGACGCAGCTCCCACGACGTACGCGGCAGGGGCGAGACCTCGCCTCGACGATCGTGTCCGCCGGGGTCGGCCGGTCGTTGTGGCGCGTCGGGTTCGCGGAACCGGGCACCGGCCTCCAGGACGCCGACCCGATAACCCTTCTCGGTCAGCCGGAGGGCACTGACACTTCCGCCGAAGCCGGAGCCGATGACGAGCACGTCGTACCGGGTGGCCGCCGGCCCGTGCCCGTTGGTGCTCATCTGCGGCCGATCCTTCGCAGCGTACGGAGTCCGGCGGTGATCGCCCGGGCGAAGGTGTCGTAGGACATGCCACCGACCGGCGCGACGGGGATCCGTTGGACCGCGACTGTCTGCGGCTCGGTGTATTTCAGCAGCCCGTCGACGCCGTGCCGCCGGCCGAGTCCGGAGTCGCCGACCCCGCCCATCGGCGAGTCGATGCTCCCCCAGGTCGCCGCGTATGCCTCGTTGACGTTGACGGTTCCCGCGCGGAGCTGGCCCGCCACCATCCGCGCCCGGCCGGCGTCGCGGCTGTAGACCGCCGCGTTCAGCCCGTACGGCGAGTCGTTGGCGGCGGCGATCGCCTCGTCGTCGTCGGCGACCCGGTAGACCGAGACCACCGGTCCGAACGTCTCACCGGCGTAGCAGTCCATCTGCGGCGTCACGCCCTCGAGCACGGTCGGCTCGAAGAAGAACTGACCGAGATCAGGTCGCGGCTTGCCCCCGGCCAGGACCCGAGCGCCCTTGCTCACCGCGTCGTCGACGTGTGCCGAGACGGTCGCGAGCTGCGGCGCCGAGATCAACGAGCCCATGTCGGCGCCGAAGTCGAACGTGGGCGCGACCACCATGGCGCGTACCCGGTCGAGGAAGCGTTCGAGGAACGCGTCATAGATGGGCGCGGCGACGTAGAGGCGTTCGATCGAGATGCACAGCTGACCGGCGTTGGAGAAACAACCGCGCACCGCGCCCTCGGCCGCCTTGTCCAGGTCGGCGTCGTCCAGGACCAGCAGGGGGTTCTTGCCGCCGAGCTCGAGCGTGCAGCCGATCAGGCGTTCGCCACAACGGCTCGCGACCGTCCTGCCCGTCTCGGTCGACCCCGTGAAGCACACGAAGTCGGCCTGGTCGATGAGGGCGGTGCCGACCCGGCCGCCTGGCCCGACGACCACCTGCCACAGGTCGTCCGGCAGGCCGGCCTCGGCCAGGAGCTCGGCTCCCAGGAGCGCGCACAGGGCGGTCTGGCTCGCCGGCTTCGTGACGACGGCATTGCCGGCAACGAGCGCGGGCAGTGCGTCGGAGATGGCCATGGTCAGCGGGTAGTTCCAGGGTGCGATGACGCCGACGACGCCTTTGGGGTGGCGCAGCTCCACGGTCCGGGTGAGCAACGGAAACAGCCCGGTCCGCCGGGTGGGTCGCAACAGGTGGGGTGCCGTGCGGGCGTAGTAGCGCGCGTTCATCGCGACGTCACAGACCTCCTCGAACGCGTGCCGACGGGCCTTGCCCGACTCCCACTGGACCACGTCGAGGATGTCGTCCTGGCGGGCGAACACCAGGTCGTGCAGGCGGAGCAGCAGGGCCGCCCGGTCGCGGACCGGAACACGCGCCCAGGCAGCCTGCGCCTTACGGGCCCGGGTGAACGCGTCGGCGATGTCGTCGTCGCTCGACACCGGTACGGAGACGAGGGTGTCGCCGGTGAGCGGACTACGCGCGTCGAGCGTCTCGCCGGACGTCGCGGAGACCCTCGCCGCCAACGCGGCAAGGCGCTCCGGGGACAGCACATGCCCGGCATGCCCGTCGTTGGCTGAGCGCGCCTCTTGGGACGAGTTGTCTGGCCGGTCCTTCGTCGGAGCCGTCATGGGTTCAGCGTATTCCGGTCGGGCTCACCGGTCTCCTCCCGCGACAACCCGCTGATCATCCAGCCGGTGATCGACCTGGCCGGTGGTGGAGCCGGCGCCGTCTTCGCGGGCAATGTCCTCGCAGGCCTGTGCCAGCGCCTCGACAGCGTCGGCCAGGCCGGCCAGCTTCGCGAGGTCGAGTCGGGCAAGCAGCCGCCGCTCGTGTTCCCGTTTGAGCTGGTTCAGGTCGTTGAGGAGTTTGCGTCCGGCCTCGGTGAGGGCGATCCGGCGGACCCGCCGGTCGCGGCCGTCGGGGAGGCGGTGGACCAGGTCGCGCGCCTGCAGCCGGTCGACGATGCCGGTGAGCGTCGTCGGCCCGATCCGGAGGGTCTCGGCGAGTTCGTGCGCCGACAGGGCACCGGAGGCCATCAGGACGAAGAGAACCCGCAACTGCTGGACGGTCAGGTCGATCGAGAAGAAGTCCAGCGCCCCCTGCCGGACGGCGTGCTCGCGCAGTGACACCTCGGCCCGCTCGACGCGGGCGATCAGGTCGTCGCGCTCGTTCACGGCGCTTCCTCCCTCGCCAGTACCGGACCCCACTTCCCAACTCCTCCCTGCGGAGGATCTCCCCGGGACTTACCCTGGGAAATGTCGTCCGATGACGATAATCCGCACAACGCAAAGTATCGTCGGCGACGTCCACTGTCGGTCCGGAACTGATCCGTTCGTGACGTTCGGGTGATCTGGGGGATGCCCTGAACGCAGCGTGGAGGGCACACCAAGCATGTCCAGACTCGCCCGCCTGAGTCTTGCCAACCGCAGCCTCATCGCGCTCGTCTCGATCGCGATCGTCGGATTCGGGCTGATCTCCACCGTCTCGTTACGGCAGGAGCTGATCCCGAGCCTCGAACTGCCCGGCGCGTTCATCACGACGTCCTATCCGGGTGCCTCGCCGGAGATCGTCGAACGCGAGGTGACCAAGCCGATCGAGGACGCCATCGCGGGCACCGACGGACTCGACCGGAGCACGTCGACGTCCAGCAACGGCTTCTCCATGGTGCAGGCGGAGTTCACGTACGGCACCGACATCGGGCGGGCGGTCCAGGACGTCCAGCAGTCGATCAACCGGCTCAGCTCCCGGCTGCCGA
Organism: uncultured Actinomycetota bacterium; assembly: GCA_963720325.1. Classification (GTDB taxonomy): domain Bacteria; phylum Actinomycetota; class Actinomycetes; order Propionibacteriales; family Actinopolymorphaceae; genus Thermasporomyces. Next base: position 2,012,713 of record CAVRFE010000007.1, read on the forward strand.
ACGAGGCGGATCCGAGCGTGCAGGCCGGCAGCTTCGACGACTTCCCGGTGGTCCTGCTCGCAGTGAGCTCGAACGAGAGTGAGCGGACCCTCGCCAAGCGCCTCGACGAGCAGGTCGTGCCCGAGCTGCAGAAGATCGCCGACGTCCGAGCGGTCGAGGTCACCGGAGTACGAGACGACCAGGTCTCGGTCACCCTCGACGAGGACAAGCTGGCCGACCGAGGCGTCAGTCCACAAAGCGTCGTCAGTGCCCTGCAGGCCAACGGCGTCAGCGTTCCGGGTGGCGATCTCACCTCTGGCAGCCGCACCCTGAGCGTCGACGTCGGCTCGATGTTCGCCTCGGTCGGTGACATCAGCGACCTGCCGATCCTGCCCGCTCTGGGCAGCGGAGCCGGTGGGGGTACCGGCGGCGGTAGCGATGCGGGTGGTGGTGCTACCGACGGCCAGGCTGGCGGGGACCCGACCGCCGGCGCCGACGGGGCTGCCGCCGCGGCTCCGGGCGCTCCTGGCCCAGCTGCACCACCTGAGCCTGTCACGCTGTCGGACGTCGCGACGGTCCGCAGCGAGCTCGCCGCGACCACCTCACTCACCCGGACGAACGGCCTCGCCACTCTCGGCCTGTCCGTCACCAAGACGGCCGACGGCAACACGGTGACGGTCTCGCACGCGGTCCAGGACAAGCTCGACGACCTGCGGGCATCGCTCGGCGACAACGCCGAGCTCACCGTGGTCTTCGACCAGGCGCCGTTCATCGAGGAGTCGATCGACGGGCTCACCGAGGAAGGCGCGGCCGGCCTCGTGTTCGCGGTCCTGGTGATCCTGCTGTTCCTGCTGTCGCTGCGCTCGACGCTGGTCACCGCACTCTCGATCCCGTTCTCACTCCTCGTAGCCATGATCGGGCTGTACGCCGGCGGGTACTCGCTCAACATCCTCACCCTGGGCGCGCTCACCGTCGCCGTAGGACGGGTCGTCGACGACTCCATCGTGGTGCTGGAGAACATCAAGCGACATCTGTCGTACGCCGAGGAGAAGCACCAGGCGATCATCAACGGCGTCCGGGAAGTCGCCGGCGCCGTGACGGCGTCGACGGTCACGACGGTGGGGGTGTTCCTGCCGATCGCGTTCGTCGGCGGCCAGGTCGGAGAGCTGTTCCGCCCCTTCGGCGTGACGGTAACGGTCGCGTTGCTCGCCTCGTTGCTGGTGTCGCTGACGATCATCCCGGTGCTCGCGTACTGGTTCCTTCGCCGCCCGGTCGTACGACCTGGCGAGGAGGAGCAGGTCGAGGCGGCGGCGCTGGCGAAGGAACGCCGCAACCCGCTGCAGCGGGCCTACGTCCCACTCATCTCCTGGACCACGCGGCACCGGGTCACCACCGTGCTCGCCGGCATCCTGATCTTCGTCGGCACCATCGCCGCGACTCCGCTGCTGAAGACCAACTTCCTGGACGACAGTGGCAACAACCTCGTCACTGTCAACCAGGCGATGCCCGCCTCGACGTCGCTGGGGCGTACCGACGACGCGGCCCGTGCGGTCGAGGACGTACTGGCCGATCTCGACGGCGTCGACTCGTACCAGACGACAGTCGGGTCGGCGGAGTTCGCCGGCTTCACCGCCGGCGGCGGTGCCAACGAGGCGACGCACACCGTGACGCTCGACGACGGCGTCGACAAGGCCGCCTTCTCCACCGAACTCCGCAGCCGGCTCGCCGACATCGAGGGCGCGGGCACACTCACGGTCCAGGAGCAGCAGGGTGGATTCGGCGGGAGCCTGCTGGAGGTCGTCGTCACCGCGCCCACCAACGCAGCCCTGAAGGCGGCCGCAGCCGAGGTGGAGAAGACGGTACGAGGGGTACCGAACACCACCGACATCACCAACAACATGGCCGCCGATCTGCCAACGGTGAAGGTCGACGTCGACCGCGCGGAGGCTGCCCGGCTGGGCTTGTCCGACGCGCAGATCGGCCAGGCAGTACGTCAGGCGTTCGAGGGTGAGCGCGCCGGCTCCGTACTGATCGACTCCACCCCACGCGACGTCGTTCTCTACACCGGCGCAGAGCCGTCGAACATCGCCGCTCTGCGTGACCTGCGGCTCGCGACGCCGACGGGGACGACGGTGCGGTTGGACGAGGTGGCCGACATCGCCCAGGTGGATCGGCCGGCACAGCTCACCCGGATCGACGGCGAGCGCAGCGCGACGATCAGTGCGACCCCGAGCGCTTCGGACCTCGGCCGGGTGAGCGCAGACCTGCAGGTCGCGCTCGACGGCATGGACCTCACCGGCGGAGCGTCCTACCGGCTGGGCGGTGTCAGCGCCGATCAGGAAGACGCGTTCGGTCAGCTCGGGCTGGCGCTGCTGGCCGCGATCGCGATCGTGTTCATGGTGATGGTGGCGACGTTCCGGAGCATCGTGCAGCCGCTGATCCTGCTGGTATCCGTACCGTTCGCGGCGACCGGAGCGCTCGGCATGCTGCTCCTCACCGACACCGCGCTGGGCGTGCCCGCACTCATCGGCCTGCTGATGCTGATCGGCATCGTGGTCACCAACGCGATCGTGCTGATCGACCTGATCAACCAGTACCGCCGCAAGGGCATGTCCGTCCGCGACGCCGTGATCGAGGGAGGCCGCCGCCGGCTTCGGCCGATCCTGATGACCGCGCTGGCGACGATCTGCGCGCTGGTGCCGATGTCGCTGGGGCTCACCGGCGGCGGTGTGTTCATCTCCCAGCCGCTCGCCCTGGTGGTGATCGGCGGGCTGATCAGTTCGACCCTGCTGACACTGGTGCTCGTACCCACGCTTTACACGATCGTCGAAGGCATCAGGGAAAGAAGGGCGTTGCGGCGCGAGCAGCGGTCTTCGAGCACGGTACGCGCGCCGGCGCCGACGCGGGAGACCGCGGCAGCGCGGGTGGCTGCGCCGGATGGTGATGGCGCGGCGACTGGAGTCGGCGCTGCTCCCCGTGGAGGTGCGGTCAGCGGTGCGGGTGCGGGTGAGCTGGGCGGTGCGGGTGCGGGTGCGGTGAGCGGTGCGGTGCCTGGGGCCGATGCGGCGGCCGATGCCGACGCGGCAACCTCGGCAGGCGGGTCGCGTTGGACCGGCGTGGGAACTGGCGAGGTGGGTCGCGGCCTGCGGTCCAACCGGCGGGTGACGGCCGGCACGTCCCCCTGGGACGACCCGGCTCGTTCCGCAGATCCGTCAGTGCGCTCAACTGACCCGTCGGCGCGTTCGGCAGACCCGTCGGCACGTTCGGCAGACCCGTCGGCACGTTCGGCAGACCCGTCGGCACGTTCGGCAGACCCGTCGGCACGTTCGGCAGACCCGTCGGCACGTTCGGCAGACCCGTCGGCGCGTTCAGCGGACCCGGCGCGGGCGGGCGCTCCGGTTCCGAGCTGGGCGACAGGCTCGCTGACAGATTCGCCAACGCGGAACACACCGACGGACACGCCACCTGACGGAACCGGCGGCAACGGCGCACACCGAACCGATGCCGACCCGACAAGGCCGCCCGAGCCGGCGGACCGGGCTGCTCCGGTCGCCACCGCCCACGTGATGCTCCACGCACCCACACCGGCCGGTTCCGGTGGCGAGGGTGCGGGTGCCGACGAAGGCGTGACACAGCTCGGTGTCCTTCAGGTCGAGGTCCTGGTGCGCATGTCGCCCGAACCCGACTCCGACCGCGGCACCGCCAGCGCTCCCGACGCATGACCGCAAGACCTGTCAGAGGTATCCGCGCATAGATGCGCGTATACATCTGACAACTCGGCATCGGCCCCTCACCATCGTGCGCTGAGCAGGGCGCGGAGCCGATCCGCAACACCAACGGGGTCAGATCGCACGATGGCTGCGGGTAGCCGGACGGTCGGCTCGCTCTGCATGAGCAAGACTACGTCCCGCTCCATGTCCGACCATGAGTCGAGAACGCGATAATGCGCGGCCCCATCGACCTCGACGTTCAGGATCCGCCCGTCGTCGCAACGAAGCCGGACGTCTAGATAGCGCACCCGCCCGTAGGCGTCGCGGCGCCTTACCTGCAGGACTGGCGTCGGCAGGCGATGACGCCGGCAGAGGCGTGCGAAGTCGAGCTCTGACAGTGCGCGTACGCCACCTTCTACATCGTCTAGTACCGCAGCAACGAGGCGGCGATGGCGCACCCGACCAGCGCGGAGCAACTCGTCCCGGAGTCGATCGGGCCTGGTTAGTCCTTGCTGGACGGCAGCGATGACCAAGACCGATGCCCGCCGGGGAAGTCTGGACCAGACCGCCACGTCTACCACCGCGCGGTCGACCGAGACGATCGGAGGCATGCGCACCGGATGCCGGTCGTCAATGGCTGAAGCGGCGTGAGATGTGGACCTTGACACCGGCCTGGCGTCGCGGGACCCAATCGCCTCGTGGCACCACGATGTGAATGGTCTGAGTCTCGAATCCGACCAGGCCCCACTCTTCGGCTGCCGTCAGGCTCGCCAGCGTCGCCGCGGGACCGCCGTTGACGACTGCGATCCAGCGTTGCTGCCGAGTAGACAATGGCCCACGGTGCACGGCGACAGCCTGGTCGCCATATCTTGCCCACCGTCCGGCTCGGATCGACCGCTCGATATGGGCCTGCGTCCATCCGAGTGCGCCGAGCTGGCTGCGAGAGAGTACTCCGGACTGTGCCTCCGACACGGCAGCGAACTGGTCGACGTAGGGCCGGACGACCTTGCGTGGCATGGCGCAAAGCGTGCCCTACCCGGCGCTCCTGCTGGAGACCATTGTCCACAGGCAGCGAGTTGTCAGAGGTATCCGCGCATCTATGCGCGGATACCTCTGACAACTCGACTGACAACCACGGAATCGCGCCCTTCGAACCGCACCCACGCTACTACTGCACGATGACCTGGATGCGCTGGAACTCCTTCAGTTCCGTGTAGCCCGTCGTGGCCATCGCCCGTCGCAGGGCGCCGACGAGGTTCATCGTGCCGTCGGAGGTGCGGGATGGACCGAACAGGATCTCGGCCATCGTGCCGATCGTCCCCACCTCGACGCGGGTCCCGCGAGGGAGCTCGCCGTGGTGAGCCTCCATCCCCCAATGGAATCCGCGACCCGGCGCCTCGGCGGCACGGGCCAGGGGCGAGCCGAGCATCACCGCGTCCGCTCCGCAGGCAATCGCCTTCGCGATGTCGCCGGAACGCCCGACCGAGCCGTCCGCGATCACGTGCACGTAGCGGCCGCCGGACTCGTCGAGGTAGTCGCGCCGCGCCGCCGAGACGTCTGCGACTGCCGAGGCCATCGGCACCGCCACGCCCAGCACCGAACGGGTCGTGTGCGCCGCACCGCCGCCGAACCCGACCAGGACCCCCGCCGCACCGGTCCGCATCAGGTGGAGCGCCGCCTGGTAGGTCGCGCAGCCGCCGACGATCACCGGTACGTCCAGCTCGTAGATGAACTGTTTCAGGTTCAGCGGCTCGGTCTGGCTCGACACATGCTCCGCCGACACGGTCGTACCGCGGATCACGAAGAGATCGACCCCGGCATCGACGACCGTCTTCCACAGTTGCTTGGTACGCGGCGGCGACAGGGCGGCGGCCACGGTCACGCCGCCGTCGCGGATCTCGGCCAGCCGCGCGGTGATCAGATCGGGCTTGATCGGCTCGGCGTACAGCTCCTGCATCCGCGCGGTCGCAGCAGCCGTGTCCAGACCGATGATCTCGGCCAGCAACGGCTCGGGGTCGTCGTACCGCGTCCACAGTCCCTCGAGGTTGAGGACGCCGAGCCCGCCGTACTGCCCGAGTGCGATCGCGGTCTTCGGCGACATCACCGAGTCCATCGGAGCGGCGACCACCGGCGTCTCGAAGCGGTAGGCGTCGATCTGCCAGACCGTCGACACCTCTTCGGGATCACGGGTACGGCGGCTGGGGACGATGGCGATGTCGTCGAAGGAGTACGCCCGGCGACCGCTCTTGCCGCGGCCGATCTCGATCTCAGTCACCCAGGCATTGTTTCGCACGGGCCCGTCCGGGTCGGGCAGCGCTCCCCCGGCAACGCTCCCCGGTCCTGATCACATGCAGGTCGGCTTGTGCTCAGCGGCTCCAGTAGTTGGGCGCCTCGACCATCATCTGTACGTCGTGCGGGTGGCTCTCCTTGAGCCCGGCCGACGTGATCCGCACAAACTTGCCCCTCTCCTGCAGCTCAGGCACCGTCCGCGCGCCGACGTAGAACATCGAGTGCCTCAGCCCGCCGATGAGCTGGTGCGCAACCGCGGCAAGGGGTCCGCGATAGGGCACCTGGCCCTCGATGCCCTGCGGTACAAGCTTGTCGTCGGCGGTCACGTCGGCCTGGAAGTATCGGTCCTTGGAGTACGACTGTGACTTACCACGCGAGCTCATCGCGCCGAGCGAACCCATGCCGCGGTAGGACTTGTACTGCTTGCCGTTGGTGAAGACCAGGTTGCCCGGACTTTCCTCGCACCCGGCCAGCAACGAGCCGAACATCACCGAGTCGGCACCAGCCACGAGAGCCTTGGCGATGTCGCCGGAGTACTGCAAGCCACCGTCGGCGATCACGGGTACCCCGGCGGGCCTGGCCACGACGGCTGCTTCGTAGACCGCAGTGACCTGCGGAGCGCCGACACCCGCCACGACTCTCGTCGTACAGATCGAGCCGGGCCCGACACCGACCCGCACCCCGTCGGCGCCTGCCTCCACAATGGCTCGCGCTCCGTCACCTGTCGCGACATTGCCGCCGACGACATCAACGCCCTCGGCTGAGGGTTCAGCCTTGAGGGCGCGGATCATGTCGAGCACTCCGGTCGTATGCCCGTGCGCGGTGTCGACGACCAGCAGGTCGACACCGGCTTCGACAAGTGCCATGGCGCGCTTCCAGCCGTCGCCGAAGAAGCCAACAGCGGCAGCGACGCGGAGCCGGCCGGACTCATCCTTGGTCGCGAGCGGAAACTGCTCCCGCTTCACAAAGTCCTTGACGGTGATGAGGCCCTGCAGGCGACCATCGCCATCGACGAGCGGGAGCTTTTCGACCTTGTGCCGCCGCAGCAGGGCCATCGCGTCGTCTGCAGAGATGCCGACCTCGCCGGTGATGAGCGGCATTGCGGTCATAACGTCGCGGACGAGCCGGGATCGGTCGGTCTCGAACCTCATGTCCCGGTTGGTGACAATGCCGAGCAGACGGCGATCGGACGCGATGACTGGTACACCGGAGATGCGGTATTGACCGCACAACGCGTCTGCCTCGCCAATCGTGGCGTCCGGCCCGATCGTGATCGGCTGAGCGACCATCCCAGCCTCGGACCGCTTGACGAGGTTGACCTGCTGAGCCTGCTCCTCGATCGAGAGGTTGCGGTGGAGCACGCCGATGCCGCCCTGGCGGGCCATCGCGATGGCCATCCGGGCCTCGGTCACAGTGTCCATCGGACTGGAGAGCAAGGGGATCTTGACGCTGATCCGGCGGGAGATCCGGCCGGTCGTATCGATGTCGCTCGGCACCACGTCCGTGGCACCGGGCAACAGGAGGACGTCGTCGTAGGTCAGACCGACATAGGCGAAAGGGTCGGGGACGCCGGCGCTATGCCGGGGGTTGGGATCCATGCTTCCTCCGGTCGCGAACGTCTCCTCATGCTAGTCGACCGCCTCAAACCGCAGCCGCCCGACTCGCCTGCGTTACCGACCAGAGGTCACGTTGGAGGCGGTATGTGTCGAGGTATCCACCGGCCGAGCATCCACGCGCCAACCAGGCCGAGACCGCCCATCAGCAGCACCGCGGGTGCCAGCGACGCGAGAACGGTCACCGCCCCGATGACCAGCGGACCTGCACCGGCGCCGACGTCGGAGCACAGCCGCCACGTGCCCAGGAACGTCGTCCGCCCAGCCGACGGCGACAGGTCCGCGCCCAGCGTCATGATGATGCCGCTGCCGATCCCGTTGCCGACACCCATGATCATCGCGACGGCGAAGAGCGCGCCCGCGGTGTGAGTGAGGGGCAGGAGGAGGTGCGCCAACCCGAGCACCAGCATCGACGGCACCGCCACGAACGCCCGGCCTATCCGGTCCATGACCTTGCCGGCCGGATAGAACAGCAGCATGTCGACGGCGCCGGCCGCACCGAAGATCAAGCTCGTGGTGGCCGCGTCGAGCCCGATGTGCTCCGCCCACAAAGGGATGACGGCTTGGCGGGACGCCCGCACCGCGCCGACCAGCACCGTGCCCATCCCGAGTGTACGAAGAACGGGGAGGTGGGCGCGGGCCATGCCGAGCGTGCTGAGCCCCGACGCCAGCGGCACCCGCCCGTCGCGTCCGCCGGGCTCGGGGAGCGTGACCAACGCGACCACGGCGACCGCGATGGCGGCGATGTGCAGTCCGTACGGGCCGTCCGTGCCCGCCAGGTGTACCGCCCACGCGCCCAGGAACGGACCGATGAACATCCCGATCCGGTGTACGCCACCCAGCGTCGACAGCGCTCGGGCCCGGAGGTGGAACGGCACGACCTCGGTGAGGTAGGCCTGCCGGGCAAGGTGCCAGACCGCGCCGGCCAGTCCCGAACAGAGGATGGCGAGGCCGAGCATCCAGACCGAGGTCGCCAGGATGCAGACAGCCATCGCGGCGATGAGCAAACCCGCGGCCGCGAGCATCGCCCGCCGCTCACCGATCCTGCCGGCCAGAGCGCCCGCCGGGAGATCGCCCAGCAGCTGGCCCAATCCGGTGAGCGCGACCACGACGCTCGCGACCCCCACCGAGGCGCCGAGGTCGAGCGCGGACAGGGCCACGATGGGCGCGATCGCACCCTGACCGATGCCGTAGAGCAGGGATGGCAGGTAGACCCGTACGCCGATGGACCGGAGGGTGACCTGTTCTGACATCAGACCTATCGTCACCCATTACGCCCGTGCGCAGCGGAACCGCCCACCATCCGGACCCGGCCAGATCGCGCCGGGTTCGAGCGCCAGGTAAGCCCGGGCGGCCCGTGAGGTGCGGGTGATCAGAGGTAGAGGCGAGTTGTCAGAGGTATCCGCGCCTCTATGCGCGGATACCTTCGACAAGTCGACCGACCCAGTGGAAGACCTCGAGCAGGCAGCGCGACGGGCGCGAGCTCCGGCCTGGAAGACGAGTGGGCCGGGCTTCCTCCGCGGAGAAAGCCCGGCCCACTCGTGGTTCTAAAACGCTGCCTGCTCGGCCGGACCTCAGTGGCCGTGGCCGTGACCGTGGCCCGCGCCACCGGCGGGAGCCTCCGGCTCCTCCGGCTTGTCGACGACGAGCGTCTCGGTCGTGAGGAGCATCGCCGCGATCGACGCCGCGTTGGCGAGCGCCGAACGGGTCACCTTCACCGGGTCGATGACGCCCTCAGCAGCGAGGTCGCCGTACTTTCCGGTGGCGGCGTTGTAGCCCTTGCGCGGACCCGCCTCGCGTACCTTCTCCACGACGACGTAGCCCTCGGCACCGGCGTTCTCCGCGATCCACCGCAGTGGTTCGAGTACCGAACGCGCGACCAGGTCCACTCCGACCTTCTCGTCGCCGGTTGCACCGAGGCTGTCGCTCAGGACCGCAGCCGCATGGACGAGCGCCGCGCCACCTCCGGTGACGATGCCCTCCTCGATCGCGGCCCGGGTCGCGGACACCGCGTCCTCGATCCGGTGCTTCTTCTCCTTCAGCTCCACCTCGGTGGCGGCGCCGACCTTGATCAGGCAGACACCACCGGCGAGCTTGGCGAGCCGCTCCTGCAGCTTCTCGCGGTCCCAGTCGGAGTCGGTCTGCTCGATCTCGGCCTTGATCTGCGCGACCCGGCCGGCGACGTCGGCCGACTCACCTCCGCCGTCGACGATCGTGGTGTCGTCCTTGGTGACGACGACACGGCGTGCCTTGCCGAGCACCTCGAGCCCAACCTGGTCGAGCTTGAGGCCGATCTCCGGCGCCACGACCTGGCCACCGGTGAGCTTGGCAATGTCCTCGAGCATCGCCTTGCGACGATCGCCGAACCCCGGCGCCTTGACGGCGACCGAGGGGAAGATGCCACGGATCTTGTTGACGACGAGCGTGGCGAGCGCTTCGCCCTCTACGTCCTCGGAGATGATCAGCAGCGGCTTGCTCGACTGGACGACCTTTTCCAGCAACGGAAGCAGGTCGGCCATCGACGAGATCTTGCCCTGGTTGATGAGGATGTACGGATCTTCGAGGATCGCCTCCTGACGCTCGGCGTCGGTGACGAAGTTGGGCGAGATGAAGCCCTTGTCGAACTGCATGCCCTCGGTGAGCTCAAGCTCCGTGCCGAGAGTGTTGGACTCCTCGACGGTGATCACACCGTCCTTGCCCACCTTGTCGAACGCCTCGGCGATGAGCTCACCGATCGTGGCGTCCTGGGCCGAGATCGCCGCGACGTGGGCCATCTCGTCCTTGGTGTCGACCGACTTGGCCTGCTCGAGAAGTTCGGCGTTGACGGCCTCGACGGCCTGGTCGATGCCCTTCTTCAGCGCCATCGGGTTGGCACCGGCGGCCACCGCACGCAGACCGACGTGCACCATGGCCTGGGCGAGCACTGTTGCGGTCGTGGTGCCGTCACCGGCGATGTCGTTGGTCTTGGTGGCGACTTCCTTGACGAGCTGGGCGCCCAGGTTCTCGAACGGGTCCTCCAGCTCCACCTCACGGGCGACGGTGACGCCATCATTGGTGATGGTCGGCGCGCCCCACTTCTTGTCGATGACGACGTTGCGGCCCTTCGGGCCGAGTGTCACCTTGACGGTGTTCGCGAGGGCGTCGACGCCGCGCTCGAGGGCGCGCCGCGCGTTCTCGTCGAACTCCAGGATCTTCGGCATTGGTGTGCTTGTCCTTCCACGGCAGCGCCCCGGCGAGCTCCAGCAGATGATGGTGCCTCGCCGGGGCGGTGCCAGTCGTCAGGTCAACGGTTGCTTTGCTGTCTGGGACGACCGTGGGGCCGCTCTGCGAGCGACCTGCGCCCTTACTTTTCGACGATCGCGAGGACGTCGCGAGCGGACAGGATCAGGTAGTCCTCGCCGCTGTACTTGACCTCGGTGCCGCCGTACTTGCTGAAGATCACCTTGTCGCCGACCTTCACGTCGATCGGGACACGCTGGCCGTTGTCGTCGATACGACCCAGACCGACCGCGATGACCTCGCCCTCCTGGGGCTTCTCCTTCGCGGTGTCGGGAATCACGAGTCCGGACGCGGTTGTCTCTTCGGCGTCGAGCGCCTTGACGACGATCCGATCCTCGAGCGGCTTGATGGAGACCGACACTTGCTGACCTCCCCCTTCACGGGATGTCACGGGTGGCTGTGCTTTCACCTATTTGCGCGACTCCAGCGGGCCGTCGTCGCGAGTGCCGACCGCCTCGTCGCGGGGTTGTCAGTTGGCACCCTAAGGTCGAGAGTGCCAACCACGAATCTATGCCGTCGGTTAGCACTCGGTCAACCTGAGTGCCAGACCAACCGTCCACAGCGGTCCGGCGGGGTCGGGTCTTGGAGAGGCGGGGTCGGGTCTTGGAGAGGACAGGGAGGCGGGCATGGACGTGAGACTCTTCCGCTCCCTGCTCTCGCCGGCCGGCCAGGAGTTGCTCGGTCAGGCGTACGGGGCCTACGACGAACGTGCTGCGGTCTCCCTGTCCGGACGGCTCCGGCGCGAGTACCCGGCCGACCTCGTGGCGGCGGCGCTGACCCAGGCGGCTCTGCGTCACCGGGCCAGGAGCAAGTGGGGTGAGGAGGCCGCGCGCATGTACTTCACCCGCGAGGGCCTGGAGCAGGCGACCACCGGTGAGGTCGCGGCATACCGGGCGGAGCGGATTGCCGCCGCCGGTCTGCCCGCGGCCGATGGGCAACCGCACCCCGCGGTGGCGGACCTGTGCTGCGGTATCGGCTCGGACCTGCTGGCGCTGGTCGGTGCCGGCTGCCACGCCACCGGGTTCGATCATGACCCGCTGACTGCGGAGATCGCCCGCGCCAACCTCGCGGCCTTCGGCTGGTCGGACCGTGCGCGGGTCGAGGTCGCCGACGTGACGACAGTCGACCGAACTCCCTTCGCCGCGGTGACCGCCGACCCCGCCCGTCGCTCGGGTGGCCGGCGGGTGTTCGACGTCACCGCGTTCTCGCCGCCGTGGACATTCGTGGAAGCCCTGCTGCAGAACACGGCCTGCGTCAAGACGACGCCGATCCTCCCGCACCGGTTGATCCCAGCAGGGGTGGAGGCCGAGTGGATCAGCGCGGGCGGCGACGTCAAGGAGGTGACGCTCTGGTCGGGCGCGCTACGGACCGGCGGGGCGGAGGCGGCACGCCGTCGGGCGACCGTCCTCACCGCAGGTCCTGTCTGCGGGGCGGCCGTCCTCACCGACGTCGACGACCCGGGCGGCGCTCCCGTCGCGGCGCCGGCCGGCTACGTCTACGAACCAGACAACGCCGTGATCGGGGCACGGCTCGTCACGGCCCTCGCCCCTCTCGTCCAGGGAGCGCTCCTGCACCCCGGCGTCGCCTACCTCACCTCGGATCGGCACGTGCAAACGCCGCTGGCCACCGCGTACCGCGTCGATGCCGTACTCCCCTACGACCTCAAGGCACTCAGGCGCGCGCTGCGAGCCCGCGACGTCGGCCCACTCACAGTCAAGAAGCGCGGCGTGGACATCAGCCCAGAGGTGATCCGCAAGAGGCTCGGACTCCGCGGGACGAAGCCGGCCACGATCATCCTGACCCCGAGCACCGCCGGTACGGTGGCGCTGCTCGTCGACCGGGCCAACACCGCTGGGATCACCTGATCAGGACCGCGAAGGCGCCGACCGTTAGGGTCCTTCGCCAAGGGATCCGTCGGCGAGCAACCATCGGTCACAACCCCCGACCGCGCCGTCGTCGGCACCGCAACCGCTCGGCAGGAGGGCATTCACATGGCGAACGAAGAGGTCCGTACCGACAAGGCGCCAAACCCCGCAGGTGCCTACTCACAAGGCGTCGTGGCCGGTGGATTCCTCTACACCGCGGGATTCGGCGGCTTCGACCCGAGCACGGGGAAGCTTGTCGATGGCGGTGTGGCCGAACAGACCACCCAGGTGATGCGTAACGTCGCGGCCGTGCTGGCCGAGCGCGGACTGACCTTCGCCGACGTCGTCAAGTCGACCGTGCATCTGGCCGACCTGGGCGACTTCGCGGAGTTCAACAAGGCGTACGAGTCGTTCCTCGAAAGGCCCTACCCGGTCCGTACGACGGTCGGTTCCACCCTCAACGGGATCCTCGTCGAGATCGACGTCGTGGCAGCGCTGCGGTCCTGAGGCTGGTTCAGCCGCAGCCGGCGCCCGGTTCGATGCCGTCCACCTCTACGGGCAGCCGGCCGCCGCTGCGTGCCTTGCCGGTGAGTACGTCGACGAGGGCTCGGTAGGCATCCCGCGACTCCCCGTACAACGCGATCCGGGCGGTGCGCGCCGAGCTGTGCCCCAGGCTGTACGGCGTGTCCAACGCCACGACGACATCGCCAGTGCCGCCCGGGGCACCGCGGCCAAGCAGGCGGACCAGGCTGCCGCCACCGCCGACCTGGAGCCCCGCAGATCTGGCCGCCGTGGCGAACCGGTCTCGGTCGCGTTCGTCGCCGCCCACGACCTCCACCCGGTCACCGACCAGCCGGCCAGAGCACCGCCCCGACGCCACGGTGAGGCCGCCCAGGGATGCCGCGTACGACGAACGCGCATGGTCGCCGACGTCCTTGGTCGACGGCCGAGTACCGGCCGTCGACTGCTGGTGCAGCATCAGCGCGACCGACCGAGCGGCCGCCTCGTCGAGGCGGGACTCCGGCAGCCGACCGGAGTCCAGCGCGCGCAGGATGGCGCGGTGCAGGGCCGGGGTGTCCGCCGGCAGCAGAAGGATGTCGGCACCAGCGAGCAGCGCACGAACACCCGCGTCGGCGCTGCCGTACTTGTCCGCGACCCCGGCCATGCCCAGAGCGTCCGTGACGACCACACCGTCGAAGCCCAGCTGCTTACGGAGCAGGCCATCGACGACCTCGGGAGAGACGGACGACGGCGTACCTGGGTCGACACTTCGTACGTCGATGTGGGCCACCATCACCGCGCCGGCGTGGGCGGCCACCGCGGCACGGAAGGGAACGAGATCGCGCCTGGTCAGGGTGGGGACGGAGTCCTCCTGCACCGGAAGGCTCACGTGGCTGTCGGCCGGGACGCTGCCGTGGCCGGGGAAATGCTTGGGCACGGCCACGATGCCGGCGTCGGAGTAGCCCAGCAACGAGCCCTTGACGATGCCCGCGACCAGGGCGGGATCGCTACCAGCCGACCGACTGCCGATGGTCGGGTCCGACGGGCCAGTGGTGACGTCGGCGTCCGGCGCGAACACCATGGTGAAGCCCAGTGCGCGCAACTCGGTGCCGCTCGCCCGCGCCACCGACCTGGCGATCGACGTGTCACGAGCGGCGCCCAGCGTCATGTAGGTCGGGAACTCCGTCAACGGGGACCCGAGCCGAGCCACCCGCCCGCCCTCCTGGTCGACGCTGGTGATGAGCGGCCAGGTGCGTCCCAGGCGACGCGCCTCCGCCGCGAGGTCGAGGTTGACGCGACGCACCTGATCTGCCGAGGCGACGTTGTGTCCCATCACGATCACGCCGCCGACATGATGGTCACGGACGAGGGACATCGGCGCCTGCGTACCGTCGAAGCCGGCGACGATCACCTGCCCCGCCTTCTCCGCCGCGCTCATGCCGGCGACGGTTCGCTTCGCCTGCTGCCACTGCGCCCGGGTGGGCCCCCACGACAGCGGGGGCGCGGCGCGGGAGGTCCGCCCGGCGGAGTCTCGCGACGCTGGTCTGGGGTGCCGGCCTGCCATCGGGGCGGGAGACCGGTCAGCCGGCTCAGCGCTGCGAGAAGTGTTGCCGCTTTCCGATGTCGCCGACCGCTGCCCGTTCTGGAGTCCACCGGCACCGCAGCCAGCGGACAGGGTCAACGCGGAAAGGGTCAATGCCAGCACGAGCGGGGCCACCCGTGCCGGCAACGTGCCCCGTCTGGTGCCCAACACGCCGGCCATGGTGCCAAAGGAACGCGCTGGTGGCGAACCGCCGATGTCGAAACACTGCCGGCTTGGACAAACCGCCTGTTTCCCCAGGTTTCGACACGAGCTGGCCCGGACTTCGCATGTGGAGCGGCGTATGGACGCGATCGGAGGTGAGGCACTCGTCACCTCCCCGCCCATCGACGGCGGGGCGCGCCGTACTGTCGTCTCTGACCCTTTTCGCCGTCTCCGACCTCGGCCGCCGGCACCGTACTGTCGACCTCGACCCCGCCCGCCTCGGAGTGCATGCATGGCCAGGACCTACCGCGCCACCAGGACCCGGCGCACCATCAACCGCGGAATGAGCTGGCTGATCCGGCGAGGACTCGTGCCAGGGCACACCTACCTGCTCACGGTGGTCGGTCGCCGCAGCGGCGAGCCGCGTACCGTCCCGGTCACCCTCGTCGAGAACGCTGAAGGCCGCTGGCTCGTCGCGCCGTATGGCGTGACCCAATGGGTTCACAACGTGCGAGCGGCGGGCCAGGCCACGTTGGAACGCCGCGGCCAGATCGAGGCCGTGTGGCTGTCCGAGGTCGGGCCGGCCCAGGCGGCGCCGATCCTCAAGAAGTATCTCCGCAAGGTGGCGGTCGTCCGCCCCTTCTTCGACGTCCGCCCGGACTCGCCGGTGCAGGAGTTCGAGGCAGAGGCACACCGTCACCCGGTGTTCGAGATCCACGGACCAGTCGCGGCATGACCACCCCTGCCGCCGCTCCGTCCGGCTCGTTGCTCAACGGCATTCGCGCCTACCACGCCAACTCGGCGTTCAAGCTGCGTTCCCAGCTCGCCCCTCTCATCGAGCGGCAGTCTCCGCACTCCCTGTTCGTGACCTGCGTCGACTCGCGCATCGTCCCCGACATCCTGACGGCGTCCGGACCTGGTGACCTGCTGTCACTTCGCAACCCTGCCAACATCATTCCGCCGTACGCCGCCTCAACGCGCTCCACCGCGGACCCGTTCGACGTACCCGCCAGCCACCCCGCAGATCTGTCCGTGGCTGCCACGCTCGAGTTCGCCGTCACCGTGCTTCGCGTTCCCCACCTGGTGGTCTGCGGACACAGCGACTGCGCGGCCCTGCGTGCCCTGCGCACCGGCGCCACGAGCTCCAGCACCGGATGGAACGGGGCGCTCGGGCGCTGGCTGCGCTTCGGGGCGCCCAGCGTGCGCCGGTGGCGACAGGGCGATCCGATCCGGACCGCGGCGGACCGCGCCGGTTGGAAGGACGGCGACCAGCTCGCGTTGGTTCACGTCGCCCAGCAGCTTGAGCACCTTGCGTCGTACCCGGGGGTGGCCCGGGCGGTGCAGGCTGGGCACACCAGGCTGGTAGGCCTGTACGTCGACTTCGCCACCGCCCGGGTCCATGCCCTGCAACCCAGTGGCGACCGCTTCGAACCGGTGCGGTGAGCCCAAACATGCCCCCACCAGAACCCGACGGCGACAGGCAACCGAGCGCGGGAATGGAGCCGGTCGCGGAGGACGTCGATGTCTCCGTGGCGTACGCCCTCTGGAGCGCCGGAGATCTGGTCGTCGACGTCCGTACGCCGCAGGAGTACGCGCAGGGACACGTCGCCGGCGCAGTCAACATCCCCCTCGACGCGATCGCGTTCCGGGTCGAGCACCTGCCGCCTGGCCAGCTGGTCACCGTGTGCTCGATGGGCATCCGGTCGCGCCGGGGAGCCGAGCGGTTCGCACGTCTCGGCCGGCCGGCGATGTCTCTACGCGGTGGAACCAAGGCGTGGGCGGCAGCAGGGCTGCCCGTCGTCACCGGCCCCGAACCTGGCCAGCGCACGCGGGCGAGCGGCCTCCGTGGCTGGTTGCGCGCACTCCGGCGCTGAGGCTGCGGCGGGCGCTAAGCGCTGTGCACGCACCGGAAGCCGAGGTGGCACGTGGCGGTGTCGACGGCCTTGCCCTGCCGGGCGGCCGGACGGTAACGCAGGCAGTACGTCGCGGAGCAGAGGTAGGAACCCCCCTTGATCACCCGTACGGGGACGTCGTGCCGTTCCTTGCCGTCGGCGGCACCGGACGACGGTCGGGGTGACCTGCCGTCGCTACTGTCCGCGGGCTCGCCGCGATCGGCTGCCTCGGGCGCTACGCGTTGGCCCGGGACGCTCAGCCGCGGCGAGTGCGGGACACAGGTGGCCTTGGCCGAGCGGTCCAGTCCGGTCTGGTCGAACTCGTCGGTTGTCCACTCCCAGACGTTGCCCGTGAGGTCGAAGAGCCCGTAGGCGTTGCCAGGGAACGACGCGACCGGCGACGTGCGCTCGTACCTGTCCAGCAAGGCGTTGCGCCACGGGAACTCGCCCTGCCAGGTGTTGGCCATCAGCCTCCCGTCCGGGCTGAAGTCGTCACCCCACGCGTACACGGCCCCGTCGAGGCCACCTCGCGCGGCGAACTCCCACTCGGCCTCGGTGGGCAACCGCCGCCCGGCCCAGGCCGCGTACGCCAACGCGTCGTCGTAGGCAATGTGGGTGACGGGATGCCGGTCCCGTCCGTGCACCGTGCTGCCCGGCCCCTCGGGGTTGCGCCAGGACGCACCAGGCACGTATGACCACCAGGCACGCGAATCGGACAGGTCGACCGGGCCCCTGGTCTTGTGAAACACCAGCGAACCTGGCGCCAGCAGTCCCAGGTCGAGGCCGGTGTCGAGCGCGGGGTCGAGCGGCCGCTCGGCGACCGTGACATAGCCGGTGGACCGGACGAACCGGCGGAATGCCGCCACTGTGACCGGGTACGCATCCATCCAGAAACCGTCGACTCGGACATCGCGTACCGGCCGTTCTTCTGGATAGAAGGCGTCCGATCCCATCCGGAACGTCCCGCCCGGCACCCAGACCATGTGCCTGCCCGGCCTGCGCCCGAGCGGGTGCGCGGAGGTGTCGACCCGGACCGAGGGGAACACCGCCGAAGTCCGACGGCGGCTACCGGGCGCGTGCGTCATGATCCATCTGACACCCCCCCCGAGTGCGCCAACGGCCCTCCTTCATCTTTCCTGTTCGCGCCCCGATCAACCGTCAACGACGCCTTGCGTACGCACGCTTTCCGGCTGCTGGAGGCGGGCCGGGCCGGCCGCGGGTGAGCTAGACCGCGATGGTGGTCACCGGAAGGGACGAATCGGCCGGCAGGTCGAGGCGACTGGGGGTCCGACCGCGCATCACCAGCTGCGATCCCAGCGCGGCGACCATGGCACCGTTGTCGGTGCACAAACCCGGTCGCGGAACCCGCACCCGGATCCCCGCCGCCGCACATCGTTCGCCCACCAGCGCCCGCAGCCGGGAGTTGGCGGCGACGCCACCGCCGACCAGCAGGTCAGCGACTCCGTGAGCGCGGCAGGCGTCCACCGCCTTCCGGCTGAGCACGTCACACACGGCTTCCTGGAACGAGGCCGCGACGTCGGCGACCGGTACCGGCTGCCCTTCGTGCTCACGGCTCTCGACCCAGCGGGCGACCGCTGTCTTCAGGCCGGAGAACGAGAAGTCGAACCGATGCCGGACCAGGTCGCGTTGACTGGTGAGGCCGCGCGGGAACGTGACGTACGCGCGATCGCCGGACGTCGCCTCCCGGTCGATGTAGGGCCCGCCGGGGAAGGGCAGCCCGAGCAGCCGGGCGACCTTGTCGAACGCCTCCCCGGCAGCGTCGTCGATCGTCGACCCCAACGGAGTGACGGTCTGGGTGACGTCCTCGACCAGCAGGATCGAGGAGTGCCCACCCGACACCAGCAGGGACACGCATGGCTGCGGCAGCGGGCCATGTTCGAGGGTGTCGACCGCCACGTGCGCGGCCAGGTGGTTGACGCCGAACAGTGGCCGCCCGAGTCCGAGCGCGAGCGCCTTCGCCGAGGCGACGCCGACCAGGAGGGCCCCTGCGAGTCCGGGGCCGCTGGTCACCGCTACCGCGTCGACGTCGTCCAGTCGTACGCCGGCTTCCCGAGTGGCCCGCTCCAGCGCCGGGACCATCGCCTCCAGGTGGGCCCGGCTGGCCACCTCGGGGACGACGCCACCGAACCTCGCGTGCTCGGCGAGGCTGGAGGCCACCGCGTCGGCGAGGAGGGTCTGCCCGCGGACGATGCCGACGCCGGTCTCGTCGCAGGATGTCTCGATGCCGAGGACGAGCGGCTCGTCAGTCATGCCTCGAAGTCAAGCACGGGCACTGTCATCCCTCGGCGCGCGGCCAGCCGGTTCTAGATCTCGTGCTTCTCCGGGTTCTGCCAGTACCACGTCTCGGGGTCGTAGACGGCCGGGCTCGGGTGGATCCACGGTGCGGCGAACCCGCCGAGCTGGAGGTTCTCCCGCGTCGGCACGTTCTTCATGTCGTCGTGGATCAGCAGGATGTAGGGCGTGTTGGCTACCACCCCGAGCAGCCAGGGACCGTCGGAGATGTGGACCTTGGCGATCTCCCAGACGAGCTGGTTGCGCTTCATCTGGTCGGGCTCGATCTTGCTCTGGTCGTAGAGCTTCCACAGCTTCTCGATCGGCCCGCCCTTGTCCGGCTCCATCCGGGGCGGCGTGCGCTTGTACGGATCGACGTCTTGTTCCTGCTTCTCCGCCGGCGTACCGCGAACGTTGTAGAACTCGCCCTGCAACGGTGCCCAGCGGCTGGGCTCGATGGGCACCATCCACTGCGGGTAGACCAGGCAGTTGGGCCCGTCACCGGTCTCCCAGTTGGTGTTGGTCATCAGCCTGCCGGCCCGCCACTGGACGTCCCAGCTCTCGGGCGGCACGGGGTTCAGCCTGGTGTCGATGCCGATCGCGTCCCAGTCACGCTTGAGCAGGTTGTTCTTCTGCTTGTGCTCGGGCGCGCTGTCGGCGTGGAAGTCCAGACGTACGCGTAGCTTGGTGCCGTCGGGCATCTCCCGCTTGCCGTCGCCGTCCTTGTCGACCACGTCGATCTCGTCGAGGATCTTCTTGGCCAGCTCGGGATCGAACTTGAGATAGCTGTCCCGCCACTGCTTGTAGACCTGCTTGCCCTCGTCGTTGACGTGGAACTCGATGGCCTTCGGACTCATCGTTCCGGTCGTCAGCTCGCCGGTGTTGAAGTAGACCGCCTTCTGCACGTCCTTGCGGTTGTAGGCGTGGGAGAGGGCCTGGCGGAACTTCGCGTTGCGGATCATCGCCCGCATCTTCGGGTCGTCGTAGTCCTGGTTGAAGAACACCAGTGACCCGCTGCCGTCGCCAGCGTCCCACAGGTGGACCCGAAGCTTCGTCTTGTTTTCGGTCTGCTTCAGGGACGAGATGTCGTTGAGGAAGATCTGGCTGAAACCGCCGAACAGGAAGTTGATCTTTCCTTGGGTAGCCTGCAGCTTCTGCACCTCGACGCTGTCGACGACGTTGAAGTTGAGGAGGTCGAGGTAGGGCAGCTGGGCTCCGTCAGGCGACACACACCAGTAGTAGGGGTTGCGTTCGAAGACGACCCTGCGCCCTTCGGTGTAGGACTTGCACTTCCAACCAGTGAGCACGGGACAGTCAGGGTTGCGGCGCCAGAACCGCTTGTTGTCGAAGAGGCCTTTCTCGGTGGCCCAGTCCTTGGGGACGTCCTTGTTGTACTTCGGATGGAACTGCTTCATGTAGTGCTTGGGCTCCATCCAGCCCGGGCCGACACCTCGCTTCACCCACATGGCCAGCCGGTCGGCGGTCAGCGGTGCGGGTGCGTCGAACTTCATCTCGATGGTGAGTTCGTCGGGTGCCGTCATGGTCATCAGCGATCCGGTGCCGGAGCGCGCCTCGTCCGGGGGGACCTCCGGGTGCTCCTCGTTGAGGACCATGTCCTCCCACCAGAACATGATGTCCTCGGTCGAGAATGGCTCGCCGTCGGACCATTTCACGCCCTTGCGGAAGTGCAGTGTCCACAGGGAGGCGTCGGCGTTGGATTCCCAGCTCTCGACCAGTCCGGGGCCAATGGCCTGGCCGTCGTTGAGCCAGCGCAGCAGCGAGTGGCCGTACATGTACTCCTGGTGCGCGCCGTTGTCGCTCTCACCTGTCACCGTGTTGATGGCGCCGCCGTACTTGCCGGGCTTGATCCAGTTGTGCGGCACGACGTAGGGCCGCTCCGGTAGGCGGTCGCGCAGTTGCGGGAGCTCACCGGCCTCGACGAGCTTGGTGAGCGCCGGCGCCTCCTTGAAGTTCGTCGGGACGGGCACGGGCTCCGTCTTCGAGCCCTTGGCCGTCTTGGCGGGGGCGCCGGCGCCGCCACCTCCACCGCTACTGCTGCCACCGCCCTGGTTCGAACATCCCACCAGGACCGCACTTCCCGCCGCTACCGCGGACAGGTGCAGGAGGGTTCGCCGGCTGAGTCCGTCTCGCTCCATGTCTGCCTTCCATTCGAACGAGTTCCGCCTCGAGATTCGTCTCGACTCACCGCGGAGGACCGCTCCGTCAGCGTGGCTCCGCCGGATTGACACGCTCGCGGGTGTGCGGACGCCCGCAGGCGCTGGCTACACAGCCGCGTCGTGCGCAGATGTTGTGGCAGCCGGTGGGTGGCCGGTTGTCAGCTGGCAATCGATTTCTCGTAGAAATTAGAAGTGCCCGGCAGCGGTGTCAAGGTCTGCCGGATCGCAGTCCGACTTTGGCTAGGGCGGCCCGCCGCGGATCATCGCCGAGCGGGGATCGGGGCGAGGCGCAGAACGAGGGCGTCGACCCCGTCCTGGTAGTAACCGGGGCGGCGGGCGAGCACGGTGAAGCCGGCCGTCTCGTACATCGCGATGGCTGCGGAGTTGTCCTGCCGCACCTCCAACAGAGCCTCGGCACAGTCACGTGCCAGCGCCTCCCGCAGCAGGTCGGCCAGCAGGTGGGCACCGATCTGCAGCCGCCTCCGATCTGGCCGGACGGCGATCCGTTGGACGTCGGCGGTGGACCCGACGGCCAGCAGGGCGGCATAGCCCACGAGGGTTCCCGCCTCTTCCGCGACGACGACGTAGCGGGTGGCAGGTACGCCGTCGAGCTCGCCCCGCAGCGCCTCCTCACCCCACGCGTCGCGGGCGAAGCAACTCGTCTCCAGGCCCCGCAGGCCGGCCAGGTCGGCGTCACAGGCTGGTCGAAGCGAGACCACTGCCGGCTCCGCCGCCATCGTCGTCACCTCATCGCACAGTCAGAACGCGCTTACGCGCGCCCGGTTCGGCCACGTCGGGACGCCGCAGGTAGAGCGGGACCGGCTCCAGCAGCGGCACGATCCGGCTGCCGGCGAGCCGGGCCAGGTCCCCCGCACGCGGATGCTCGGGTCCGGCAGCGTGGGGGAACGCCTCGGGGTAGAGCACGGCACCCCGACCGATCACCAGGTCGGTGGTGGCGATCTCGTCCGGCCGGGCGACATGCGGACCGTCCACGCGGGTGTACGGGCCTGCGTACCGGGCCCAGTAGACCTCCTTGCGTCGCGCGTCCGTCGCCACCAGGAAGGGCTGCGCGGCCACCTCGGGCTCGGCAGCTGCGGCGAGCACGTCCAGGCTGCAGACGCCGTGCACCGGGACGTCGAGGACGTGTCCGAGCGTGCGAGCGGTAGCCAGGCCCACCCGCAGGCCGGTGAACGGGCCGGGGCCGACACCGACGGCGATCTCCGTCAGGTCGCGGCGGTCGGCGCCGGCAGCCTCGAGCACCTCGGCGATGGCGGGAGCAAGGAACTCGGCGTGCCGCATGGCGTCGACAACCGTCGACTCCGCGACCACGGTCGTGCCGTCGTACAAGGCCACCGTGACCGCAGGCGTGGCGGTGTCGAACGCGAGAAGCAACACGCCTGTCAGGCTAGCCGGGTCCTGCCCGGAACCTGATCGGGTCGTCTGCTCAGAGCAGAATCCTTCGGCGATTCGTCGCGATCCTCGGCAAGCTCGAAAGGCCGCGAAGGAGCCCGTAAGGCTCCGAACGGTTCGAAACCCGCGGAACGCCAGCGTGATCTCGCCGGGAGGGACACCGTGCGCATCGTCGTCATCGGAGGTACCTGGTTCATCGGCCGGGCGATCGTGACGCGCCTACGCGAGGACGGCCACGAAGTGCTGCTCGTTCACCGTGGCAAGGCCGAGCCGGCGGAGCTGAACGGTGCCGGGATCCACCATCTCCACGTCGAGCGGTCGGCGCTCGCCGGGGCCCGGGACGAGATCGCCGCGTTCGGGGCCCACGCCGCGGTCGACGTGTCGGCCCGCAACGGAGCCGACGCCGAAGGCGCCCTCGCCGCGCTCCCCGACGGGATCCGGTTGGTGGCCATCTCCAGCGGCGACGTCTATCGGGCGTACGAGGGACTGCACTCCGGCCGTCAGACCGACGGCCTGCCGTTGACCGAGCGCTCGCCGGTGCGGGAGACCCGCCATGTCGACGGTCCGGAGTTCGAGAACCTCGAGATCGAGGAGCTCTACCTACCGCGTGGTGCCACGAGTCTGCGCCTCGGTGCGGTGTACGGGCCGCACGACTACCAGCGCCGGTTCGAGTTCCTGCTGCGCCGGTTGCGGGCGGGCCGGCCACGAATCCCGATCGGGTCGGGCGGCTTCCTGTTCAGCAAGGTGTACGTCGAGGACGTCGCCGCAGCCGTGACGCTGGTGCTGGACCACGCACCTGACGGGGTCGCCGGTGAGGCGTTCAACGTGGTCGAGGCGACGACGCCGGCGTTCCGGCTCCACGCCGAAGAGGTCCTCGCGGCCGCTGGCGATGCCGGTTCGGGGGTCGAACTGGTCCGCGTACCGGACCACGTCCTGCCCGACGACCTGAAGCTCACCGGTGCCCTCAGCCAGCACCTGCTGATGGACGCACGCCGGTTCCGAGGGCTGGGGTGGACCGAGACCGATCCGGCGCAGGCACTGCGTACGGCCGTCGCCTGGCACCTTGCCCATCCGCCAGAGGACTGGAGCAGCGACTTCGCCGCCGACGACAAGGCACTCGCCGAGGCTTCGGGCTGAGCCGGGCTGCGGCCGGGCTGAGCAAGCACCGATCAGGTCTAGGTGGGCGCGACCGTGCTGCGCAGTGGCGCGGCGACCCATCGGCGCCCGACCGGGACGATTCTGATGACCCGCGGATCGGGATCGTCGCCTCCTGCGGACCCGGTGCCAGTGGCGTGGCCGTTGCCCGTCGAGCGGCTCAGGACCACTTCGAGCCGGTCGTCGGCGAGGCCTTCGGCCAGCCCTTCGCCCCACTCCACCACCGTGACCGCGTCGTCGAGGGACGCCTCGAGATCGAGGTCGTCCAGCTCCGCAACGCCGCCCAGCCGGTACGCGTCGGCGTGCACCAGCGGCGGACCTCCTGCCATCGGCGGGTGCACCCGCGCGATGACGAACGTCGGCGAGGTCACCTCACCGCGGACGGCGAGACCGGCACCGATCCCCTGCGTCAAGGTCGTCTTGCCCGCACCCAGCTCGCCGGCCAGCAGCACCAAATCGCCGGCGCGGAGCAGGCCGGCGAGGCGCTCCCCCACAGCGCGGGTGTCGCCGGCCGACGGGGCGACCAGCTCGACGGGGAGGCCCTTGCCGACATGGACTTCCGGCCCGTTGCGGGCCAGCTCCACATAGCCCCGGTGCCGCCAGAACGCGAGCGTGGCCGGCAGTTCCGCCCTTGCCACCAGGCGTACACCGGCCAGTCCGCGAGACGTCGCCACCTCCTCCGCGCAGCCCACCATCGCCGTCGCCACGCCCCGATGCTGGAACCGCGGGTGTACGGAGACTCGACGAAGGGCGAGGCAACCCTGCTGCTCGTCGAACACGATCGCACCGGCAGGTACGCCGTCGACCCGGGCGAGCAGGCCGCCGCGGGCGCGCACGGCTGCTTCGACGCTGGCGGGTGTCTCCTGTAATGCGGTTCCCGGTGGGTCCAGCGGGGGCCTGGCGCCGAACGCGGCGTGGATGACGTCGACGAGTGCGGCGGCGTCGGCAGGCTGCGCCTCGACGACATGCAGGTCGATCATCGCGCCCCGCACCCGGGTACACCGGTCATGAGGGCACCGGTCATGAGGGCACCGGTCACGAGGGCACCGGTCATGAGGGCACCGGTCACGAGGGCACCGGCCACGACGACGCCAGCCGCGAGGACACCGGTCACGACGACATGGCCTCGGCCGCGTCGCCCGCGCGGGCGACAAGGTCCCGCAAGGCGGCGTTGACGACCTCGGGATACTCGATCAGGAACATGTGTCCCGCTTCCGACAACTCAATGTAGTCGGCCGCCGGATGACGGGCAGCGATCTCGCGACTGTGCTCGACCGGGGTGATGAGGTCGCCCTGCGCACCGATGATCAGAGTCTCCACACCGTCGAGCGCCTCGAGCGCGTCGTACTTGTCGTGCTGAGCAAAGCCCGGATAGAAGTCGGCCACCACCTCGATCGGGGTGCCCGCGAGCATCTCCGCCACGAACTCGACCCGCGCAGTGGGCACCTTCGAAGCGAAGGAATAGCGCTTGGCGAGCATGTAGCCGACGTCGCTGCCCGCCTTCCGACTGTGTTCTACGAGGTCGGGTACGCGGGACAGGGCTGCGACCAGCGCAGGTGTGAGGCGGTGGACGAGACGGCCGACTGGCCCCGGCACACCGAGGGTCACCCGGTCGAGCCCACCGGCGCTGGAAGCGAGCAAGGCCGTGCCCACAACCCGGTCGGCGAAGATGTCGGGACGCTGGTCGGCGAGCGCCAGGACGGTCATCCCGCCCATCGAGTGGCCGACGAGAACAAGCGGCCCCTGCGGTGCGAGGTCGTCCAGGACCTGCGCGAGGTCCTGCCCAAGCTGGTCGACGTTGCACAGCTCGCGCGGTGAACGTCCGGACCGACCATGTGAGCGGTGATCGTAGAACACGAGGCGACCGAGGCCCTGGAGGGCTGCGCGCTGGAAGTGCCAGCAGTCGAGGTTCAGCGCGTACCCGTGGCAGAAGACGACGGTGAGCGGGCTCGCCAACGGTTCGGCGGGCTCGTCGACCTCGGCGTAGAGCTCGATGCCGTCGCGGGTCTTGACGACGTACGGCTCACCACGCCGGGACCCGAGTCGCTCGACGAGTTCGACGTCGCGCTCTCGCCGCCGGCCCACCAGGTATTTTTCGACCGCGAGTCCGCCGACCGCCGCACCCGCCGCCGCACCGGCGGCAAGAAGTCCGGTGGCCGCACCAACCAGGCCGGTCCGGCCTAGGGTGCGCCCGCCGCGGCCAGACGTGTTCCGGCCAGAGACACCCCGGCCAGGGATACTCCGACTGGCACCGCCTGCGGTGCTCATCCGCCCTCCTCACCGCCGTAGTGGCGAGGCACGCGTGCCCCGACCCGGGTGACGATCTCGTAGGAGATGGTGCCGGTCGCCTGGGCCCAGTCCTGCGCGGTGGGCTCGCCTGCGGTGCCCGGACCGAAGAGCACGACCTCGTCGCCTTCGGCCGTGGGGTCGTCGCCGAGGTCGAGAACGAACTGGTCCATGCAGACGGTGCCGGCGATCCTACGCCGCCGGCCGGCCGCCAACACCGGGCCCACGTTGCTGGCCGCACGGGGTACTCCGTCGGCATAGCCCAGCGGGACCAGGCCGAGCGTGGTCTCGTGGGTGGTCACGTACCGATGGCCGTACGAGACGCCGGCACCGGCCGGCACCCGCTTGACCAGCGCGAACCGGGCCCGCAGCGTCATGGCCGGGATCAGGTCGAGCTGGCGGGCGCCTGCGATCGACGGGATCGGCGACAGCCCGTAGACCGCGATGCCGGGTCGCACCATGTCGTAGTGGGCCTCGGTGAGGGTGAGCGTGCCTGCCGAGTTGGTGAGGTGCCGGACCTCCGGTTGGAGGCCGACGCGTTCGGCGAACGCCAGCGCGTCCTTGAACTCCGCGAGCTGGCGTTCGATGGACGGGTGACCGGGCTCGTCGGCACACGCGAGGTGCGACCACACGCCGACCACCGCGACCGTGCCGTCGGACTGGGCCGACAGGGCCGCGTCGACCAGCGCCGGCCAGTCACGTACGGAGGCTCCGCCTCGGCTCAGACCGGTGTCGACCTTGAGGTGGACGCGGGCGGTGGCGCCCCGGCTAGCGGCCGCCTCGGCGATCTCGGCGACCTGCCACGGCGAGTAGGCCGCCACGTCGATGTCGGCGGCCAGCGCATCGGTCCAGCGCTCTCCGGGTACGGCCAGCCAGGACAGGATGCGGGCCTCGATCCCGGCCGCGCGAAGGGCGACGCCCTCCTCGACGTTGGCGACGCCGAGCCAGCTGGCCCCGCCGTCCAGGGCGGCCCGGGCGGCGGGGACCAGCCCGTGGCCGTAGCCGTCGGCCTTGACGACAGCCAACAGCTCGGCTCGGGGGGCCCGCTCACGCAGCACTGCGACGTTGTGCCGGATCGCGTCGAGGTCGACGTAGGCCTCGGCACGCACTGTTTCGTCCATGACTGGTCCAGTGTCCCAGGCCGGTGCGACCTATGCCTGAGAGGCGGGGGCAGAAAGGCCGCCGGCCCAGGCACTGCCGCCCGCGCCGCCGCGGAACGGGCCGGCCTCGAGCGCCCTAGGCTCGGAGGGTGGACCACCACATGCAATCACCCAGTGGCAATCCGTACGGCGCCCTCACCGACGTGCCGGGCGTCCTCGTCGGCCAGGCCGAGCGGATCGGGGAGGGCTGGCTGACCGGCGTCTCCGTCGTCGTCCCGCCACAGGGATCCCTCGGTGCGTGCGATGTCCGCGGCGGTGGCCCGGGCACCCACGAGACCGACGTACTCGCGCCCGGAACGCTGGTCGACACCGTGGACGCGGTGATGCTCGCCGGCGGCAGCGCGTTCGGTCTGGCCGCTGCCGCCGGCGTACAACGCTGGTGTGAGGAGAACCAGCGCGGCGTCAGGGTCGGCGCGGAGGCCCTCGTCCCGATCGTGCCGGCGGCGATCGTGTTCGACCTTGGCCGGGGCGGCGATCACCGCATGCGGCCCGGCCCGGGGGTGGGATACCAGGCCGCGGCCGCCGCGGGTGGAGGACCTGTCCGGACGGGCTGCGTCGGTGCGGGCACCGGGACGAAGTTCGGCCTGGCAGATCTCAAGGGCGGCGTCGGCACCGCATGTGTGCGGCTCGGCGGAGGCGTCGTCGTGGGCGCGCTGGTCGTGGCGAACGCGTACGGCTCGCCGTGTGTGCCCGGCTCGTGGGCGTTGCTGGCCAGTCACCTGGTCACCGAGGAGTCGCTGCGCCCGCGGACTCCCGATCCGGCCGAGGTCACGGCGTACGAGACCGCGGTCCCGGCACCCCCACCCGTCGGCGAACAGATGGCGACCAGCCTGGCGGTGGTCGCCACCAACGCGGCCCTCACCCATGCCGAAGTGCACCGGATGGCGTCGGCGGGACACGACGGGCTCGCCCGCGCGATCCGCCCGGTCCACACGCTCCTCGATGGGGATACGGTCTTCGCGGTGGCCACCGGACAGATCGATCCGGTCGCCATGGCAGCGGGTCCAAGGTTCGGCGCCGAACGGATCGGCGGGGTCGTCGCGGTCCAGGCCGCGGCCGCTGACGCGGTGTCCCTTGCGGTGGTCGATGCGGTGCTCGCGGCGACCCGGACCCGCACCCCGGCGCTCGACCTACCGTCCTACCTCGACCGGTTCCCCTCGGCGCGCCCGCCCGGCTACCACAGCTGACGGGTCGGCGGCCCCTTAGCCCGCTCCGGTCCCGAGCACCAGGCGTACGGCGGCTGGCACTGCTCCGGCGAGGTCGTCGGCGATGACCGGACCGCCACGCGAGGCGAGCACCCCGGCCGTCGCATGGAGGTACGCGCCCGCGCTGCCGGCGTCGAGCGGGTCGAGGCCGGCGGCCAACAGGGACCCGCACACGCCGGACAGCACGTCGCCCGACCCGGCCGTACCCATCCACGGGGTCCCGACGGTGTTGACCCGGACGCGGCCGACCGGACTCACGACGAGCGTCCCGGCTCCCTTGAGGAGAACCGTGGCGTTCCACCGGTGCGCCGCTTCCCGGGCACACGAGAGCCGCTGGGCGGACACGTGCGCCCGTTCGACGCCGAGCATTCGAGCGAGCTCACCCTCGTGCGGGGTCAGCAGGACGGGTCCCTCGCATCGCTCCGGGAGGTAACGCAGACCGTCGGCATCGACAAGCACCGGCAACCCGCTGGCGAGGATCTGCCGTACCTCCTCGGCCCGGTCGACGTCACCGCCCAGACCGGACCCGACCACCCATGCCTGCACCCGCCCCGCACCGACGACGACCTCCGGCCAGCGCTGCCGCACGAACCGCGCGGGCTCGGCCGGTCCGACGTAGCGCACCATGCCCACCGGGCCGCCGAGCGCACCGCCGACGGCGAGCACCGCCGCGCCGGTGTATTGCCGGGAGCCGGCGACAATCCCGACGACCCCACGGGAGTACTTGTGTGAGTCCCGGCCGGGCACCGGCAGAAGAGCGGCGACGTCGTTCGACTGCAAGGCCTCCAACGCGGGCGGCGGGAGGAACGGACCGAGGCCGATGTCGACCAGGTGCACGGTCCCGGCGGCCGAGGCCCCTGGATCGACCAGGAGCCCAACCTTGTGGGTACCGAACGTCACGGTGACCGTGGCCCCGACGTGTCGCTGCGGGGTCTCCCCGGTGTCGACATCGATTCCGCTGGGCACGTCGACGGCGATCACCGGCGTGCCCAGATCCTCGACTAGGGACACGACCTCCGCGGCTTTCGGGCGCAGGCCCGGCTTCCCGCCGATTCCCACGATGCCGTCGAGGACGACGTCCGCCTCCGCCACCGATGCCGGGTACGACGAGCCGTCGACGACCTGTCCCCCGGCTGCCCGCAGCGCCGCCAGCCCACCGGAGTGGGCCCTTGCCCGGTCGAGCAGGATCGCCCGCACCCGTGCTCCACGTGCGGCCAACCTCGCACCCGCGTACAACGCGTCACCGCCGTTGTCCCCGGACCCCGCCACCACGAGGACACCGGTGCCATACGCCCGACCGACGAAGTCGACGCAGGCCGTCGTGAGGCCCGCTGCCGCCCGCTGCATGAGCGTGCCAGCAGGCACGGTAGCCATCAGAGCCGCCTCGGCGGCCCGGACATCCTCGACGAGGTGGGCTGCACGCATGAACTCAAGCCCTCTCGAGTACGACGACGGCGGATGCGATGCCGGCATCATGGGACATGGACAGGTGCATGTCCGTCACCCCGAGCCGCGCGGTCTGGTCGGCGACCGTGCCGCGTACCTCCAGCCATGGCCTGCCGTCGGCGTCGGTGACGACCTCGGCGTCCTGCCAGTGCAGTCCGACCGGAGCACCGAGTGCTTTGGCGAGGGCCTCCTTCGCGGCGAAGCGGGCGGCGAGCGAGGCGACCGGACGGTCGCGTTCGGCGGCGGTGAACAACCGGTCGCGGATGCCCGGCGTACGCGCGAGGGTCACCTCGAACCGGTCGACGTCGACCACATCGATGCCCAACCCGACGATCACCCGACCATCCTCGCAGCAGACGGCATCAAGGTCGCTAAGGCTCTCCTCGCTACCGAAAGTAGTCGGTGCGGGCTAGCGTGCCTGCCATGCGCGAACTCGGCACGGATGAGGTCCCAGAAGGGTTGCATCCGGAGGAGCCCAACCTGCACATCGGGAGCGTCTCAGAGCGGCTGAACTGGCTGCGGGCTGCGGTCCTCGGCGCCAATGACGGCATCGTGTCGGTCGCGGGCATCACGGTCGGCGTCGCTGCGGCCACGGACAACCGGGCGACGATTCTCCTGGCCGGGCTCGCCGGCCTGCTGGCCGGGGCGTTCTCGATGGCGGCCGGAGAGTACGTCTCGGTGAGCACGCAACGTGACACCGAGCAGGCTCTGCTGGACAAGGAACGCTGGGAGCTCCGGTCGGTGCCTGACACCGAGCTCGACGAACTCGCCGATCTCTACGAGGCGAAGGGCATGTCGCCTGGTCTCGCCCGGCAGGTGGCGGTCGAGCTCACCAAACATGACGCGCTCCGCGCCCACGCCGAAGCCGAGCTCGGCATCGATCCGGACAACCTGATGAATCCATGGCAGGCCGCGTTCGCCTCGTTCGCAGCCTTCACCGTCGGGGCCTTGCTGCCGCTGGTCGCGATCTTGGCGCCGCCGACACCCCTGCGGGTGCCGATCTGCTTCTGCGCGGTGCTCGCCGCACTCGCGCTGACCGGGACTGTGAGCGCCCGCCTCGGCGGCAGCCCGACGCGCCGTGCGGCCCTCCGGACCGTGCTCGGCGGGGCGCTCGCGATGGCGGTGACGTACGCGGTCGGTCACCTGGTCGGTGGCGGCCTGCAGTAGTTCGCCCCCAGGAGAGCGCTACTCGACGGTCACGCTCTTGGCGAGGTTGCGCGGCTGGTCCACGTCGTTGCCCCGTGCCATCGCAAGCTCACAGGCGAAGATCTGCAGGGGCACGGTGGCCACAAGGGGCTGGAGCAGTGTGGGCACCTTCGGCAGCGGCACCAGGACGTCACTCCACCGCTCGACTGTCGTGTCGCCCTCCTCGGCCAGCACGATGGTGCGGGCTCCCCTGGCCCGGATCTCCTGGATGTTGCTGACGATCTTTTCGTGCAGAACGTCGCGGCCACGCGGTGGGACGACGACCACGACCGGCAGCCCCGGCTCGATGAGGGCGATCGGACCGTGCTTGAGCTCGCCGGCGGCGAACGCCTCGGCGTGCATGTATGCCAGCTCCTTGAGCTTGAGCGCACCCTCCAGCGCCACGGGGTAGCCGACGTGGCGGCCGATGAACAGGACCGACTTCGCCCCGGCGAGCTCGCGGGCCAGCGCCCGGATCGGCTCCATCGTGGCCAGAGCCTGCTCGACCGCCTTCGGCATCTGGTCGAGCTGGTCGACCTCGACGGCCACCTCGTCACCGAACTTCGACTCCCGCACCTGCGCGAGGTAGAGGCCGATGAGGTAGCAGGCGACCAGCTGGGTGAGGAACGTCTTCGTCGCGGCGACCCCGACCTCCGGGCCCGCGTGGGTGTAGAGAACGGCGTCGGACTCGCGCGGGATCGTCGACCCGTTGGTGTTGCAGATGGCGAGGACGCGGGCCCGCTGCTCGCGGGCGTGGCGGATGGCCATCAAGGTGTCCATCGTCTCGCCGGACTGCGAGATCGCGATGACGAGCGTCGACCGCCCGACGATTGGGTCCCGGTAGCGGAACTCACTCGACAGTTCGACCTCGCACGGGATCCGGGTCCAGTGTTCGATCGCGTACTTCGCGGTCATCCCCGCGTAGAACGCCGAGCCGCAACCGATGATGATGATCTTGTCGATCTCGCGAAGCTCGTCGGCCGACAGCCGGATCTCGTCCAGCGTCAGCCGGCCCTGCGGTGTGAACCGTCCGAGCAGGGTGTCGGCGACCGCCTTGGGCTGCTCGGCGATCTCCTTCAGCATGAAGTAGTCGTGGCCGCCCTTCTCGGCGGCGGAGATGTCCCAGTCGACGTGGAACTCGCGCGTCTGGACCGGCTTGCCGTCGAAGTCGGTGACCGTGACGTCGGTGGCGGTGATCGCGACCACCTGGTCCTGGCCGAGCTCGATCGCCTCCCGGGTGTGTTCGATGAACGCGGCCACGTCGGAGGCGAGGAAGTTCTCACCATCGCCGCGCCCGACCACGAGCGGTGAGTTGCGTCGGGCGCCGACCACCAGGTCAGGACGATCGGCGTGTACGGCGACGAGCGTGAACGCACCATCCAGCCGGCGGCACACCTGGCGCATTGCCTCGGCGAGATCGCCGTCCAGCGTCTTGCAGGCGTCCTCGAGCAGGTGGGCGACAGCCTCGGTGTCGGTCTCGGAGGTGAGCCGGTGCCCGGCGGCCTCCAGCTCCTCACGAAGTGTCGCGAAGTTCTCGATGATCCCGTTGTGGATGACCGCGAGACGTCCGTCGCAGTCGATGTGGGGGTGGGCGTTGGGATCGGTCGGCGGACCGTGGGTGGCCCAGCGGGTGTGACCCATCGCGCAGGTGCTCGCCGGCAGCGGATCCTGCTGGAGAGCGCTCTGCAGATTGGCCAGCTTGCCCGCTCGCTTGCTCACGCGGACGTTCCGGCCGTCGGGCACCGCGACGCCGGCCGAGTCGTACCCTCGGTATTCCAGCCGTCGTAGCCCGTCGACGACGACCTCGACGGCTCCGCGTCGAGCCCCACCGCCGGCGCTTACGTACCCCACAATTCCGCACATGGCTGCACAGCGTAGCCATCGCAGCCCGCCCGGAGGCGGCTATCCCCGAAGTCGCCGGGCGGCGTACAGGACGATCCGGACACCGGTGAAGAATCGCACCATGCAGCGCACCCGGGAGGACCCCGCCACCCAGGCCGGGACCACGCCGTATGTCGAGCTGGACCGCGCCGCCTGGGCTCGGCTGGCCGCACAGACTCCGCTGCCGCTGACCGCCGCGGACGTCGAACGACTGCGCGGCCTGGCCGACGAGATCGACCTGGCCGAGGTGCGGGAGGTCTACCTGCCGCTGACCAGGCTTCTCAACCTGTACGTCCGCGGCTCGGGAGCGCTGCACCGGGCGACCCAGACGTTCCTCGCCGGCGGACCGCGCGGCACGGACACCGACGTCGTGCCCGACCGCACGCCGTTCGTCATCGGCATCGCCGGTTCCGTCGCGGTCGGCAAGAGCACGGTGGCGCGGCTGCTGCGCGAACTGCTGGCCCGCTGGCCCGAGCATCCCCGGGTCGCTCTGGTCACCACCGACGGCTTCCTGCTGCCGAACGCCGAGCTCGAACGACGCGGGCTACTCGCGCGCAAGGGGTTCCCCGAGTCGTACGACCAACGGGCCCTGCTGCGCTTCGTGGTCGAGGTCAAGTCGGGCACCCCGGTGGTACACGCCCCGATCTACTCCCATCTGGCGTACGACATCGTTCCCGGCGAGCAGCGCACGGTCGAGTCCCCGGACATCCTGCTGATCGAGGGACTGAATGTGCTGGCCCCGGCGCAGGTACGCGGCGACGGCCGGCGTGGACTCGCGGTGAGCGACTTCTTCGACTTCTCGATCTACCTGGACGCGTCTCCGGCCGACGTGCGGCAGTGGTACGTCACAAGGTTCCTGGCGCTGCGGGAGACGGCGTTCCGGGACGACGCGTCGTACTTCCGCAGGTATGCCGATCTGAGTACCGACGAGGCTGTGGAGCAGGCCGCCGTCTTGTGGGACACGATCAACGGTCCCAACCTGGAGCAGAACATCGCCCCGACCAGAGGACGTGCGACGTTGGTCCTGCACAAAGGCCCGGACCACGCGGTGACGCGGGTGCGGCTACGCAAGATCTGACTGTCCCCGCCAGAGCTGGCTGGACATCGCGGCCGGGCTCACAGGTCGCGTTGGCGGGCCTGCACGACCTCGACGATCTCGAAGCCGAGCGCCTCGTTGACCGCAATCATCGGGCCGTTCTGTTCTGCGTTCCACGTCGTCACGCGTTCGACCTGGGGTTGAGCGGCGGTCATCGCCTGCAGGTTGGCCACCTTCAGCGCCATCCCGAGTCGGTGCCCGCGATGTGCCCCGAGCACCAGCGTGTCCCACTGGTAGGCGTGGTCAGGTCGATGCCCCGACACGGCGAGCTGCGTGTGTCCGGCCACGGTGCCGTCGGGCGCGACCGCGACGCAGATGTAGACCGACCGACCCTGGCGTGCCGTCAGATCCTCCTCCTCACGGAGGCGCGCGACGTCCCAGTGCTCAGGCTCGTAGTCGAGGTCCCCCGTCGGAGCCTCGGCCATGAGCAGGCCCTTCAGGTGGGCGTACTGCTCTGCATACTCCTGCGGACACGCACCCACCCATGACACCAGGTCGTAGCCGGACGTCTTCCGCGTCGCCTCGGTCTCCAACGCCTTCAGCCTGGCCGGGTCGACCGGCAGCCGGAGCAGGCGGCGGATCTCGGTGTTGCGGTTGGTGAACCCGTGGCGTTCGGCGAAGCGGACGCCTGGCCACTCCGCCACCTCGGACCCGGTCGGCACACACACCTCGGTGAGCACGCTGGTACGACCAGCAGCCCGCGCGCGTTCCAGCACGTACGTACACATGGCCGAGCCCACACCGCGTCGTCGCTGCTCCGGCGGCACGGCCAGCTCGATCATCGCGAGCTCGAGGTTGTCCTGCAACGGCAGCTCGAGGTTGCCCGCCCCCACCATCGCCTCGCCGACGAGCGCGGCGAACGGATGCAGGGCGTAGCTCCGCGAAGAATGCTGGTACCGCAGGACCTGCTCGGCGAACGCCCGGACCGGCGGATCGATCCGGCCGGCAGCCAACGCCCCGTCGCACAGGTCGAACCACGCGCGGAACACGACCTCATCGGCGGGGTCGACTTCGACGATGCTGAACTCGGAGCGGGCCATGGCAGCAAGCCTGGCATACCGCGCCACGGAGATTACCGAACGGGCGCGCCAGCCTCAGAACGCCAGCGCCTGCTCGACGGTCTTGGCGAGCGTCTCGGCCACCTGCTGGGCCTGCTCGAACGTGGGCGCCTCCACCATCACGCGCACCACCGGCTCGGTGCCCGACGGCCGCAGGATCACCCTGCCCGTCTCGCCGAGCTCGGCCTCGGCCGCTTCGACTCCGGCGCGTACGGCCAGGTCGGAATCGGCGCGGGCCCGGTCGACGCCGCGCACGTTGACAAGTACCTGCGGCAGCCGCGTCATCACTCCGGCGAGGTCCGCAAGAGACCGACCAGTCGAGGCCATCCGCGACACCAGGTGGGCGGCGGCCAGGACACCGTCACCTGTCGTGGCGTGGTCGAGCAGGATCACGTGACCGGACTGTTCCCCGCCGAGCGCGTACCCGGCGGACTTCATCGCCTCGAGGACGTAGCGGTCGCCCACCTTCGTCTGCTCCACCTTGATGCCTTCGCGCTGCATCGCAAGGACGAAGCCGAGGTTGCTGAGCACCGTGACCACCACGGTGTCGCCGCGGAGGGTGCCTGCTTCGCGCATGCCGGTGGCCAGGATCGCGAGGATCTGGTCGCCGTCGACGACGTTGCCGGTCGCGTCGACCGCAAGGCACCTGTCGGCATCGCCATCGTGGGCGATCCCGACGTCTGCGCCCTCGGCGAGCACCGCCGCGGTCACGGCGTCGAGGTGGGTGGACCCGCACCCGTCGTTGATGTTGAGACCGTTGGGCTCGGCGTGGATGGCGATGACCGTCGCGCCGAGGCGTCGAAATGTCTCAGGTGCGGTTTGGTAGGCGGCGCCGTGCGCGCAGTCGACGACGACCCGGAGCCCGTCGAGTCGGTGCGGCACCGTGTCCACGAGGGCGGAGACGTAGGTCTCCATGCCGGTGATGTCGTCTCGCACCCGGCCGACACCGGCGCCGGTAGGACGCTGCCAGGGTTCCCGGAGCCGTGCCTCGATCAGGTCCTCGATCGCGTCGTCGAGCTTGTGCCCGCCGCGGGAGAAGAACTTGATGCCGTTGTCGGGCATCGGGTTGTGCGACGCCGACAACATCACGCCCACGTCGGCGTTCATGCTGGCGGTGAGATGGGCGACCGCAGGCGTCGGCAGGATTCCCAGGCGTACGACGTCGATACCGGCGCTGGCCAGGCCAGCCACGACCGCGGCCTCCAGGAACTCCCCCGAGGCGCGGGTGTCGCGACCGACGACGGCGACCGGCCGGTGCCCCTCGAAGGCTCCCACCTCCCCGAGCACGTGCGCGGCAGCGACCGACAGGTCGAGCGCGAGTTCGGCGGTGAGTTCGCCGTTGGCGACCCCACGAACGCCGTCAGTGCCGAAGAGCCGGCCCACGACCGCGTGCCTACCGCTTGGAGTACTGAGGAGCCTTACGGGCCTTCTTCAGCCCGGCCTTACGCCGTTCCTTGGCCCGCGCGTCCCGCGTGAGCATGCCGGCTCGCTTGAGCGGCGGGCGGTACGAGTCGAGATCGACGGTGTTGAGCGCCCGCGCGATGCCGAGACGCAGCGCTCCGGCCTGGCCGGTCACACCGCCGCCGTCGATCCGGGCGATCACGTCGTACTGTCCGTCGAGCTCGAGCAGAACGAACGGCTCGTTCACGTGCTGCTGGTGCACCTTGTTGGGGAAGTACTGGTCGAGGGTCCGGCCGTTGATCCGCCACTGACCACTGCCAGGCAGGAGCCGGACGCGGGCGACCGCCTCCTTGCGCCGACCGGTGGCCGCGGCCGGTCCGATCGCCGCTGGGCGCTCCTTGGTCGTCGGCGCCGGGGCGGACTCGGAGCTGTAGGCGACGGTGCTGTCGCCTTCACCGGCCGGTCCGGCGGGCGTCGCGGGCGCGTCGGTGGCGAGAGCGACGGCGTCGGTCTCGGTGGTGCTGGTGGACTCGGCCACGGGATTCCTCACGTCGGCTGGTGGTTGCTGCGAAGGCTCGGGTGTTACTGGCTGATCTGGCTGATCTGGGTGATCTCGTAAGGCTCGGGCTGCTGGGCCTTGTGCGGGTGGTCGGGACCCGAGTAGACCTTGAGCTTCTTCAGCAGCTTGCGGCCCAGCCGGTTCTTGGGGAGCATCCCCCACACCGCTCGCTCGACCGCCTTGCGCGGGTTCTTGTCGAGCAGCTCGCCGTAGGGCGTGGCGGTCAGACCGCCCGGGAAACCCGAGTGCCGGAAGGCAAACTTGGTCTCACGCTTGTTGCCCGACAGCGAGACCTTCGAGGCGTTGACGATGACGACGAAGTCGCCGGTGTCGACGTGAGGGGCGAACGTCGGCTTGTGCTTGCCACGCAGGAGCGTGGCCGCCTGGCTGGCAAGCCGACCGAGGACGATGTCCGTCGCGTCGATCACGTGCCACTCGCGGGTGACCTCGCCGGGCTTGGGGCTGTAGGTGCGCACAGTCGTCGGCCTTCGCTGCTCGTACGTATAAGACCATGTCAGGGCGACATGGAGGTCGAACTCTGGCTGGATGGATCTCTGGCTGGGTCGAAGTGCTGGCTCGCACTTTACGTGCTCGACTCCGCCTGGGTGGAAGCGCCTGACGCCGGGCGGTCAGCAGACCGTAACCAACAGGCGCAACGACCGACCAGGATACCCGCGCCCACACGGACCGGTCAAAATGGGCTCCGAACCACACCGGACGGCCACCCGGCCCCGGCCCGCCGACCAGGAGTTCACGAACCCCCGCCGAACGACAACCAGGTGCCCGCGAGCCCCTGCTGGTCGACTCCCGGCCGGGCCCAGTCGCACACGCCGCCTGGGAAGATCGACTGCAGCCTGGCCACCTCGGCCCCGGTGAGCCGGCCCGCGTAGTCATCGGCACGTACCGCGCGAAGCCGGCATTTCACCACGTCGTTCGCGGTGGTGCCGCCCGCGACCATCCGGGGCGACGGCCAGACGGGGTAGAGGGTGTTGCACGCCGTGGATCCGATCCCCTCGACCTGCGGTTCGGCGATCTTGCGGGGCGAGGCGTCGCGGGTCCAGCAGGCGTCGGTCAGATCGTCCGGTTTCGCGCGTACGACCTCGTCGATCCCGTCAGCACCGGGCACTCCGTCGGCCCCGAGCGCCGTGAGCCAGTGATCCATCTGGGCGAGCGCCGTCGCGACCACCGGGCTCTGGGTGCTGAACAGGCCGTACCGGTCGTCCTCGACCAGCATCACCTGGTTGGCGTGGGTGCCGTTGGCCTTGTCGAGACGGTCCCGGGTCGAGAACGAATGGAACCGCATGTGGATGTCGCCGCCCGGAACCTCGTCGGTGTAGGCCCGGTAGTCGATGATCGGCATCGTCCGCAGGCCGGCACCGCCGTTGAGCAGCCGCCCGGTCCGGTATGCCGCACGTGTCGCGGCCCGGTCGGCGACGGTGCGCGCGGCGACGTGGTTGGCGTCGACGTCGAAGCCACCGATCCCCGCGTTGAGGTCCAGGAACTGTGCGCCGGAGATCGTGCCGTCGAGCAGTGCCTGCAAGCCGTACTGGATGCCCACGTTGTCCAACGGCCGCCGGGCGAACCCGGTCGCCGGGTCGCGACCGTAGGCGTTGACCGTGTGGTCGTACACATCGCAGCGTGCGCCGCCCGGGTTGGCCGTCGGGTCATACCGCATCTCCACCGGAAGTTGCTCGGGACAGAAGATGCGCGGGTCGATCCGACCGCCGCCGCCGCCGAGGTTGGCGATGCTCTCCCAGACCCCGAAGCCCGACACCGCCCGCTGCTCCGCCCGGGTGAACGTGTCCGGCGCCGCGACCTGGAAATAGTGGTCGAGCAGCCGGGCGTCGGTCACGGTGTGGATGGTGGCGAACCCCACCTCCGGAAAGCTGCATGCCGCGATGATGCCGTCGAGGAGGCCTGGGTAGTTGTCGCCGATCTGGTGTGCCTGGTACGACCCGCCCGAGCAGCCGAAGCCGATCGTGAACGCCGGCGGACCGTACGCCTCGACGAAGCGTTCCTTGACGGTGCTCATCGTCTCGGCGGCCAACAGATCGTTGCAGTTCTGCCCGAAGACGTTGAGGGAGGCGGACGCGACGGCGTATCCCTGACGCAGCATCACGTCGTCGAGCACGCCTCCGGTGGCGCGACCCTGCACGAACCACCCGCCGGCGCAACCGCCGCCGAAGGTGTAGACGAGCCGGTCGTTCCATCCAGGTGAGCTGTGCCACGGATCGGGCTGGTCTGCTTGGGGATCGTGCAACACCGCCGTTTCGTAGATGGCCCGGTTGGCGGTGCCGGTCTCGACCCGGACGATGTACGGCACCCGCGTACCCGTGCTCGTCGTCGTCCACGTCAGGTCGGCCGGGCGATTCGTGTCCGCAGGCAGAGGTGCGAACGCGCCGGCTGCCGTCCGGTACACGTGGTCGACGCGGGTGTGCGCCGAACAGTCGGCATCGAGAGGCGGACCGAGTTTCTCCCCCGTCACCAGGACGAACTCGGCGGTGTCGCAGATGAACGGTTGCTCGTGCGGCCCTGCGAAGACCGGGCCGGTCACCGGATGATTCGTCACGACCAGCCGACCGGAGGCGTCGTGCCAAGGGGCGTTCGCGGTGAGGGTCGTACGGCCGACCCGCAGTCCGTCGACCAGGCCCTCGAGCGTGCGCGTGACGGCGCCGGGTCGGAAGTCGCCGGTGACGTCGTCACTGCCGCGCTGCACGCGTACGGCGTCGAGCGGGATGCCCGCAGGCACGATGACCCGCACCAGGGCGTCGCCGCCACTTACGACCGCGGGCCGCGACGACAGGACAGCCAGCCGGATGGTGCTGCTGTCCGACCCGGCGCTGGTGCCGGGTGCAGCACCCGGTGCGGTGCCGGGTGCGGTGGCGGCGCCGGCGGGCGCGGCTGTGACCGCAGCCAGGGTGCAGAGCGCGAGAGCGAGAATTCGTCGGGCCGTCCCGGTCGCCATGGCCGGTCATGCTGGCCGATCGAGATCGCGGTGAGAAGCGGAATGTCCGGTTCCAGACCTGGCTCCCCACGGCGCGACCAACTCGTGGACATGCCCAGCACGCTGGCCGTCAGGGTCGATGGCCGGTCGACAGGTGGTGTACGAGCGAATTGTGCGAAGCGCACGGGATGGACTTCATTCGGGCAGTTTTCGCTGAATGCTGCTGGGAAATATGCCCTGCGATGATGGATCTCGATCCCGTGCTTCGCTGCTGGCTGGGCGCGAGCCCCTGGAGCACACCACTACCGCAATGGTGCCGGTCCGGAGCCGAAGCCACCCTGGAACAGCTCGGCCGGACGTACAACCTGACGTTGACGGCGTACGAACCACCGGACGAGGAGTGGATCTGCGCGCGTGGCCCGGATGTCACGGCCGTCGCCTCGGCGCTGTTCCCCCTCGCCTTCGTCACCGCGGGTCTGCACGATGTCGTCCGGGGCCTGCTGCCCCAGCTCACCGTCGTCCCGCTGACCTCGACGGTGGCCGCCGACTATCGCGCCTCGCCGCAGATCCTGCGTTCGACGCTGCTCCGGTATGGGTGGACCAGGGACTTCTCGCCCTCGCAGTTCTGCGTGTCCGACCTTCTTGTCGAGAGCCTGCCCGAGTACTGAGGGTCGATCAGCGGACGCGACGGACCCGACCCTCGTCCCAGACCGGTTCGTCGGTCTCGTACACGTCACCGTCCGCGCCGAACACGAGATAGCGGTCGAACCCACGGGCGAACCACCGGTCGTGCGTCACGGCGAGCACGGTTCCCTCGTACGACTCCAGGCCCTGCTCCAGGGCGTCGGCGGAGGCCACGTCGAGGTTGTCGGTCGGTTCGTCCAGGAGCAGCAGGGTCGCCCCGGACAACTCCAGCAGCAGAATCTGCAGTCGGGCCTGCTGCCCGCCCGACAGCGACTCGAAGGTCTGGTCACCGGCCTCCGCGAGCTCATAACGGTCGAGTACGCGCGACGCCTCCTCCTGCGGCATGCCGCCCCGGTGGGCGTCGCCGCGGTGCAGGATCTGCAGCAGCGTGCGGCCGACGAGCTCAGGATGCTCGTGCGTCTGCGCGAACCAGCCAGGTCGCACCCGGGCACCGAGCTTCGCCCTGCCGGCATGGGTGACCGGCGGGATCGGGACATCACCCACCGGAAGGTGCTCGGCATCGGGCAGAGACCCGCCCGCCGCCAGCAGCCGAAGGAAGTGGGACTTGCCGGAGCCGTTGGAGCCAAGCACCGCCACCCGTTCGCCGTACCACACCTCGAGGTCGTACGGCCGCATCAGACCGGTGAGCTCGAGTCCTTCGCACACGACTGCACGCTTGCCGGTGCGGCCGCCGCGCAGTCTCATCGTGACGCTTTGCTCGCGCGGGATCGCCTGCGGCGGCCCTGCCTCCTCGAACTTCCGGAGCCGCGTCTGTGCCGCCTTGTACGCCTGGGCCGCGCCGTCGTTGACCATGGCGCGTCGTTTCATCAACGCCACGAACGCCTTCAGCTTGGCGTGCTGCTCGTCCCACCGGCGACGCAGCTCCTCCAGCTTCGCGAACCTGTCCCGGCGGGCCTGGTGGTAGGTGGCGTAGCCCTGCGGATGCGTCCAGGCGGTGTTGCCGGCGGCGCCGAGCTCGACGGTGACGACCCGGGTCGCGGTGTTGGCCAACAGCTCCCGGTCATGACTGACGTACAGCACGGTCTTGGGCGATTCGGTGAGCCGGTCCTCCAGCCACCGCTTGGCCGGGACGTCGAGGAAGTTGTCCGGCTCGTCGAGCAGCAGGACCTCATCGGTGCCGCGTAGCAGGGCCTCCAGGACCAGGCGCTTCTGCTCGCCGCCCGACAGGGTGCGCACCTCGCGGTTGCGCGCGCGGTCGTACGGGATGCCGATCGCCTCGGTGCAGCAGACGTCCCACAGGACCTCGGCCTCGTACCCGCCGGCGTCAGCCCAGTCGGCAAGCGTCTGCGCGTAGCGGAGCTGCGTGGGTTGGTCGTCGCGTTCCATCATGGCGAGCTCGGCCTGCTCGACCGCCTCGGCCGCCGTTCGGATGCGCGGTGGCGCGACCGAGAGCAGCAGTCCGGCCACCGTGGTGTCGTCCCGTACCGAGCCGACGAACTGCCGCATCACGCCAAGCCCGCCGGTACGGGTGACCGCACCGGCGTGCGGCGTGATGTCGCCCGCGACGATGCGCAGCAGGGTGGTCTTGCCGGATCCGTTCGCGCCGACCAGGGCGATCTTGGCGCCCTCCCCGACCCGGAACGCGACGTCGTCGAGCAACACCCGTCCGTCGGGTAGTTCGTACCGGATCCCGGCCAGGTCGAGGTGTCCCACGAGGCCCAAGTGTGACGGCCAGGCGCGGAGGACGCGAACGCGTTTCCAGCGAGCCGGCGCTCCGCGTCACTTCGTCCCGCTGGGCCAGATCAGTGGGACCAACTGAGCGCTGCCGGCCGTCATCTGGTGCGGGCCGTCGCGAAGGAGCGGCCGAGCGACCTCGGTCGTCAGCCTGCGCACGGTGGCACCGTCATAGGTTCCGTGACCGTCGCACCCGCTGTAGCGGACGAAGACCTCCCGGACGCCCGCGGACCCGCTCACGCGGAGCACCAGGACCTCGTCGCCGTAGGCGACGCTGCGCAGGCAGGATGACGGATTGTTCGGTCCGCTGCCCGGTGGCGCCGCAAGGATCGCGTCAACGAGCTCCTGTGCGGCCGGCTGGGCCAGCCGGCTGGCGGCGACCAGCGGCTTGTGAGGCGAGGGCTGGTCGTCTCGTTCGATCACGTAGCGGCACACGGTTACGGAGCGGATCCCGCCGACCGCGGAGAGGCCATCCGAACCGGTGTTTGGTCGCACCAGGCTGTTGTCCGAGACGCGGTGGTCGACGGGGCAGCCGTACGCATCCGACCCATCGACCACCCTGACCGACTCCAGGATGCGATCACGGAGTGCCGCGTCGTCGGTGAAGACCGTCAGAGTGACACCGCCGA
Organism: uncultured Actinomycetota bacterium; assembly: GCA_963720325.1. Lineage (GTDB taxonomy): Bacteria > Actinomycetota > Actinomycetes > Propionibacteriales > Actinopolymorphaceae > Thermasporomyces. The sequence continues at coordinate 2,055,848 of CAVRFE010000007.1, forward strand.
CGATCCGGGTCTCCTCGATCCAGCCGCCGTCATGCCTGCGAACGCCCGGCTTGGCCTCACGGTCGTCCAGCCACAGGTACGACGTCCGCTTGGCGAGCGACGGAACGGGGTCGGGGCACGCGATACTCTCGACGACCCCCGGCCTGCCCACGTACGGCGCCCGGCCCTTGCGCTGCAGACACGAGGGCGTGTGGGTCGTCCCGTACTCCCAGGTATCAGGCACCGCGGCCTCGATGCCGGCGTACGACTCCCACCGCCAGCCAGCCGGCAGCCGATCTTGGGTGGTGGCGGGCGGGGTCACCGACGGCTGCGCCTCGCCCCGGGACGCGAGCGGCGAGCCGACGAGCCATCGCGATGCGAGAACGACGGCGACGAGCATCACCGCGGCGATCAGGCAGACGAGCACGACACGGCTGGAAGAGATCGAGACAGATGCTCGCATGGGACACCTCCGCCCCGGGGACGCCTGCGAGACCGCCAAGGTTGCCGGTCCGGCTCGGCCGAGTCAGGGGCACCTCACGGGTCCGGATTCTCCGGACGGGAGGAGTGGCCCCATGTACCCGAATCCGCTGGCGTCAGGAGACGATCACGGCAACGATCTCGACCAGATGTGCATAGCCGGCGAGGTCTCGCGCGTCTTAACCGGTGACTGATTGGTCGACGAGGGGAGCCTTCAGGATGGACGCGCGCGCAGAGACCGAGTTCCGGAACTTCGTCGACGCGCGCTCCTTAGCCTTGCTCCAGGCCGCGTACGCCCTCACCGGCGACCAGCACCAGGCCGAGGACGCGGTCCAGACCGCCCTCGCGAAGCTCGCGACCAGGTGGCACAAGGTCGACGATCCAGAGGCGTACGTCAGGCGGACGCTCTACCACGACCAGGTGAGCCGATGGCGCCGGCGGGCCAAAATTCGGGAGCATTCGGTCGAACTGGCCCCCGACCGGGGGATCAGTGATCCATCCGTCCATGTGGACCGCCGCCTGGACGTGCGCGAAGCTCTGGCCAAGCTCGGCCCACGCCAACGAGCCGTCCTGGTTCTGCGCTTCCTCGAGGACCTGCCCGAACGCGACGTCGCCGAGGTGCTCGGCTGCTCCGTCGGGACGGTCCGCAGCCAGACAGCCCGGGCCCTGGCCCGACTCCGCGTCCTCGCACCCCACTTGTCCGACCGACCATTACCCCGCGCCAGCCGAACACCGGCGCCCAGGGGTCAGCAATTCAGAGGTCAGCCCGCCCCCACGGAGGTACAGCTGTGAACGTCTTCTCGAACCTGCCCCAGGATCCGGACAATCCGCTTCGACAGGCCATCCGGGACTTCGCCGGACACGCACAGCCGATGCCGGGGATCGCCGACCTGGCCCTACGCCGAGCCCGCCGCCGCCAGTACGTTCGACGCACGGCGGTCGCCGGCGGAGCTGCCCTCGCCGTCGCTGGTGCATTCGGAACGGCGGCTGCGGTCCCCGCCCTCGAGCGCACCTTCTCCCCCGCCGACGGCGGAGGCGGCAGCGGCTCCTGCGTGCCAACGCCGCGGCCATCGCCGACGCTCCTTCCCTCGGCCAGTCCCACGCCGAGCATGTTGACGGAGGAACCGACCCCCGCGGCACCTCGCCCCGAGCCCACCACGACCCCTACGCCGCCTCGCCCGGAGCCAACACCTAAACGGGCGGAGAGCACGCTGCCCGATCCCGCCACGGACGGGTCGGCGACTCCATGCCCGCCAGAGCCGCGACCGACGCCGACCCAGCAGCCCCGACTGAGCGACCACCCAGAGCCCACAGCTACGCCCACACCTCTACCCAGCGACTACCCAGAGCCCACCGGCACTCCCACATCCCTACCCAGCGACTACCCAGAGCCCACCGGCACCCCCACACCCGCACCGACGCGCTCTCCCACGCCCGCACAGCCTCGCTAGCGCGGACGTACGGCCAGAACGCGATAGCCCTTGGCGCTGGCGTGCCGCTCGGCCGACCAGGCGGCACCGGCCAGCCAGCGTTGCAGCGAGTCGGCCCCCAGGTTGCGGGCCACCACCAGCCACGCAACACCGTCCGGTGCCAGCCGAGCCAGCCAGCGTTCGAGCAGCGCGTGCAGGGCAGGCTTGCCGATCCGGATCGGCGGGTTGGACCAGATCTGGTCGAACCGTACGTCCTCGGGAACATCGTCCGGCGTCGCGACCCGCACCCGCCGGTCCACGCCGAGCATCTCGACGTTCGCCCGGGTCAGCTCGAGTGCCCTCGTGTTGACATCGACGGCCCAGATGGTCGCGCCCGGCACCTGCGTGGCAAGCACTGTCGCGATCGGGCCGTAGCCGCAGCCCAGGTCGAGAAACGTACCCGGCCGGCTCGGAATCGGCGCCGACCTGAGCAGGACCGCGGTACCGAGATCGAGCCGGTCGGCAGCGAAGACCCCCGATGACGAGGCCAGGGTGTACGACTGGCCGTACGCGGCGAACGACACCGTTCGCGGGACAGCCGTGGAGCCAGGCTGGTCGGTGAAATAGTGGTCAGCCATCGGTCCCGCCCACGGAGCGGGGGCGGCTGGTCCGTGGCGCGTGCCTACGGCCCGCGGCTGGCGGGCGGCCTGGGCCCGCGTGGCCATTTCGTCGGCAGCGGGGTACCCGATCTCCTCGAGGGTCAGACCGCGGGCCCGTACGACGTTGACGGCCGAGTCGCGCACCCCGCCGGCGAGCACCGCGGCCGGCCAGGTCACCGGTCGCTGCCCTTCGCCGACCGGGATCAGCGCGCCGACCAGCGACCGCACCATCGAGTGGCAGAACGCGTCGGCTATCACCGTTCCCACCGCCAACCCGGTCTCGTCCCTGCGCCAGGCCAGTTCCCGCAGCCGGCGTACTGTCGTCGCGCCCTCGCGTCGGCGGCAGAAGGCGGCGAAGTCGTGTTCGCCGAGCAACCGTTCCGCTGCCGCGTTCATCGCCTCGAGATCCAGATACCGCCCGTGGTGGAGTACCTCGTGCCGCCGAATCGGATCGGCGGCGGCCGGGTCGTCACAGATCCGGTACGCGTAGCGGCGCCAGATCGCCGAGAACCTCGCGTCGAACCCGTCCGGCGCAGTCGCGACCGACCGCACCCGCACCTGCGGGGGAAGGGCGCCCATCAGCCGGGCGAGCAGAGCCTGCGCCGGGGTCCGCGTGCTCCGCCCCGGCGCAGCGGCGTACGCGTCGGCCGGCACGTCGACGTGGCAGACCTGCCCGCGGGCGTGGACGCCGGCGTCGGTGCGTCCGGCACAGGTGGTGGCCGGCTCCTGGTCCAGCCGGAGAACGACCGCCAGAGCCTGCTCCAGGACGCCCTGGACCGTACGTTGTCCGGACTGGCGGGCCCAGCCGGCGAAGTCGGTCCCGTCGTACGCAAGGTCGAGCCGAAGCCGAACCGTGGCCGCGTCCCGGTCCCCCATCGGCCGGGCGCCCGCCGGCTCGACGCACGAGAGCCCGCTGCCCTCCTTGTCGGAAAGGTCAACGGGCTCCGGTACGGGTGGACGGTCGGCCGTCAGGACGTGCCGTCCTTGTCGGCGCTCTTGTCGGCATCGCCAGCCTCGGCCGCAGAACCCTCGGCATCGCCAGCCCCAGTGTCGCCAGCCCCAGTGTCGCCGGCCCCAGTGTCGCCAGCCTCCGCCGCCGCGGACTCGGCTGTCGCGGCAGGCTCGGCTTCCGCCGACTCCTGCTCATCGGCAGCAGATTCGGCCGACTTCTTCGCCGCGGCCTTCTTCGCCGGCGTCTTCTTGGCCGCTGGCTCCGTCTTGGTCGGCGTACCCTCGGCCAGCAGCTCGATCACCGCCATCGGTGCGTTGTCGCCCTTGCGGGGACCGAGCTTGGTGATCCGGGTGTAGCCGCCCGGGCGCTCGGCGAAGTGAGGCCCGATCTCCGCGAACAAGAGGTGCACGATCTCCTGGTCCCGGATCACCGAATGCACCTGGCGCCGGGCGTGCAGATCTCCTCGCCGCGCCTTCGTGATCAGCCGCTCGGCGAACGGACGAAGCCGCTTGGCCTTGGTCTGGGTCGTGGTGATCCTGCTGTGGCGAAACAGCGACGTGGCCAGGTTGGCGAGCATCGCCTTCTGGTGTGCCGGGCTACCGCCGAGACGAGGACCCTTGGTGGGCTTGGGCATGAGCACTCCTTTCTGCGCCGGCCGGGTGAGGTACCGGCGTCAGTCCGGCCGTATCAGGTACCGGTGTCCGCTGGAACGAATGAGCCGCTGGAACGAATGAGAAGGTCCGGGCCACTGGTCGGGCCCGGACCTTCGGATCAGTACTGCTCGGTCTCGGCGTAGCTTTCCTCTTCCTCGTCGAACGAGTCGACCGCGGCGGTCGGGTCGAACCCGGGCGCGCTGTCCTTGAGCGCAAGGCCCATGCCCGACAACTTCTGCTTCACCTCGTCGATGGACTTGGCGCCGAAGTTTCGGATGTCGAGGAGGTCCTGCTCGCTGCGGGAGATGAGCTCACCAACGGTGTGGATGCCTTCCCGCTTCAGGCAGTTGTACGACCGGACGGTGAGGTTGAGGTCCTCCACCGGCAGGGCGAGGTCGGCGGCGAGCTGTGCGTCGACCGGCGACGGACCGATCTCGATGCCCTCGGCGTCGACGTTGAGCTCGCGGGCCAGGCCGAACAACTCGACCAGCGTCTTGCCGGCGCTCGCGACCGCATCGCGCGGGCGCATCGACGGCTTGGTCTCGACATCGACGATCAGCCGGTCGAAGTCGGTGCGCTGTTCGACCCGGGTCGCCTCGACCTTGTAGGTCACCTTGAGCACGGGCGAGTAGATCGAGTCGACCGGGATCCGGCCGATCTCCGCGTCCACCCGCTTGTTCTGCACGGCCGACACGTAACCGCGGCCACGCTCGACGACCAGCTCCATCTCGAGCTTGCCCTTGCTGTTGAGCGTCGCGATCGGCAGAGCCGGGTTGTGCACCTCGACACCGGCCGGAGGCGCGATGTCGGCGGCGGTGACCTCACCAGGACCCTGCTTGCGGAGGTACATCGTCACCGGCTCGTCGTGCTCGCTGGAGACGACGAGCTCCTTGAGGTTGAGGACGACCTCGGTGACGTCTTCCTTGACGCCCGGAATCGTCGAGAACTCGTGCAGGACGCCGTCGATCTTCACGCTGGTGACCGAGGCACCGGGGATGGACGACAGCAGTGTCCGCCGGAGCGAGTTGCCGAGGGTGTAGCCGAAGCCCGGCTCGAGCGGCTCGAGGACAAACCGTGAGCGATAGTCGTCTACGACCTCTTCGGCCAAAGTGGGACGTTGTGCAATGAGCATGGTGTTTTCCCTTCCGTGGCGCCCGCCATATGACGCCAACGAACCTGTTTGCCACCGAAGATCCGCTCCTCGGTGGCCTCACCGAACTTCCAGTATCCCCCAGCGAGATCGTCGAGCGTGCGGAGCGGTCTCGCCGGAGGGGTCAGACCTTCGAGTAGTACTCGACGATCAGCTGTTCCTGCAGCGGGATGTCGATCTGCTGGCGGACCGGCATCTGGTGGACGAGGACCCGCAGCGAGTTGGGCAGGACCTCCAGCCAGCCAGGCACCGGACGCTCGCCGTGAGTCTCGCGAGCGACCAGGAACGGGGTCATCTCCCGCGACTTGGTGCGCAGGTCGATCACATCATGCGGGCTCACCTGGAAGCTCGGGATGTTGACCTTGCGACCGTTGACGAGGAAGTGGCCGTGCGACACAAGCTGCCGGGCATGCCTGCGGGTGCGGGCGATACCCGACCGGTAGATCACGTTGTCGAGCCGGCACTCGAGCAGCTGGAGCAGGTTGTCGCCCGTCTTGCCGGGACGCCGGTGCGCCTCGCGGTAGTAGCGGGTGAACTGCTTCTCCAAAACGCCGTACGAAAAACGAGCCTTCTGCTTCTCCCGCAACTGCAGGAGGTACTCGCTCTCCTTCGGCCGGCCGCGGCCGTGCTCGCCGGGCGGGTAGGGGCGCCGCTCGAACGCCTTGTCGCCACCCACCAGGTCGGTGCCCAGTCGGCGCGACTTCTTGGTCATCGGACCGGTGTAACGGGCCATGTGTGGTCGTACTCCTTCTGGCGGACTCTAGCTCGGGGGTCAGACGCGCCGGCGCTTCGGCGGACGGCAGCCGTTGTGCGGCACTGGGGTGACGTCCTGGATGGTGCCCACTTCCAGGCCGGTGGCCGTGAGGGAGCGGATCGCGGTCTCGCGGCCCGAACCCGGACCGCGGACGTAGACGTCGACCTTCTTCATGCCGTGTTCCATCGCCCGGCGGGCAGCCGCCTCTGCGCACATCTGCGCGGCGAACGGCGTGGACTTCCGCGAGCCCTTGAAGCCGACGGTGCCGGCGCTGGCCCAGGCGATCACCGCTCCGGTCGGGTCGGTGATCGTGACGATCGTGTTGTTGAACGTGCTCTTGACGTGCGCGTGCCCGAAGGCGACGTTCTTCTTTTCCTTGCGGCGCACCTTCTTGGCGGCGCCAGCTCTGCTCTTGGGAGGCATGAAGGCTGTGAGCTCCTGAAGTCGAGAGGGGAACGCGAGGTTCCGGGAGGGTTACTTGCGGCCTGGCTTCTTCTTGCCGGCCACGGTCTTCTTCGGACCCTTGCGGGTGCGTGCGTTGGTCCGCGTGCGCTGACCGTGCACAGGAAGACCGCGGCGGTGCCGCACGCCCTCATAGCAGCCGATCTCGATCTTGCGCCGGATGTCGGCGGCGACCTCACGGCGGAGGTCACCTTCGACGCGGTAGTTGACGTCGATCCAGTCGCGGAGCTTGACGATCTCCTCGTCACCCAGTTGGTGCACGCGAAGGTCGGGGTTGACCCCGGTGCCTTCGAGTGTCGCCAGGGCGCGGGTTCGGCCGATGCCGAAGATGTAGGTGAGCGCGACCTCGATGCGCTTGTCGCGCGGCAGGTCAACGCCGACGAGACGTGCCATAGGGCAGGTGTCCTTTCGTCCGCGGAGGTTTCATGTATGCGACGCATCCCCGCCTGCCCTGGATCGTCCGGGTCTGGTTCGTCCCGGCGATCCGGCTGGGCCCCGGCCTCCGTCCGGGGGTGACACCAAGGCGCTGAGCCCTGGTGAGCGGTCGCATTCCTGTGGTGCGGTGACCTTCGTGCTCCCTGGCCGCCGCAGCGGGCTGGTCAGCCCTGGCGCTGCTTGTGGCGCGGGTTTTCGCAGATCACCATGACCCGGCCGTGACGCCGGATCACCTTGCACTTGTCACAAATCTTCTTGACGCTGGGCTGGACCTTCATGGGTGTTTTCTCTGCTTCCTAGCGGTAGCGGTAGACGATCCGCCCACGGCTCAGGTCGTACGGTGAGAGTTCGACGACCACACGGTCTTCAGGAAGGATCCGGATGTAGTTTTGTCGCATCTTGCCGCTGATGTGCGCGAGGACCTTGTGGCCGTTCTGGAGCTCCACGCGGAACATCGCGTTGGGGAGCGCCTCGACGACCGTGCCCTCGATCTCGATGACGCCTTCCTTTTTCGGCATATCCTCCGCACTTCGCCTGGCTTTTGTGTCGTGGTCGAGCAGGGCCGGCGTCCGCCTCACGGCACACCCCTCACGAGGAAGCCCCTCACGAGGCGACGCTGACATCCCGCCAATCTCAAGGCCCTGGCCCGGTGCACAACAAGCGGACATACCCGCCGCAGGGCAGAGCAAAGACCGACGACGCAGTTTACGTCACTACCGGTCAAGATGCGAAACCGGGACCTCAGTCACGCAACTGGCGGCGCGTGAGGCTGATCGCGAGAAGCACCGCGCCCCAGGGGCCGGCCACCCAAACTGGCCAGAAGTATTCCGCCTCGCCTTGGCCGGCCGACACGAGCACCCAGACGATGAGGTTGACGCTGACCGCGCAGGCCCAGATCGTCCACATGACGCCGAGGGCCTTGTCGCCCCCGGAGCGCTTCTGCCTCGGCGGCGGCGGAGCAGGCTCCGTCTGCCGCACGATCTCCGGTGTCTTGTGGGTGCGGGCGACGGGGATGTCGCGGACCAGCGGCTCGAGCTCGCCGTAGGTCTGGGCATCGTAGAGGACGTCCAGGCGATCCTGGAACTCGTTGATCGACAGCCTGCCTTCCGCGTGCGCGTCGCGGAGCCGGGCGGCAATCTTCTCCCGGTCGCTGTCGGAAGCGCGCATATCCGGTCCGTACGGCACGAGTCATAGTCTGCCCCGCCCGATAGGTCCCGCGCATCGGGGAACCCCCCTTAGCCGTCCTGGGGTTCCCCCGAGGTCTGGCTGACTTCCCCAGCGCGCTCCCGTGGCCGGTGATCATGAACCGAATCGGCCTATGTGTCCCTTTTGCCTTCATGATCACGATCATGATCACGGGAGGGAAGGGTGGCGGAGACCTCTACCGCGAGATCGGCGAGCCGGGCAGTTCCGCCGTCGAGCGCTGTCAGCACCCACGGCCCTGAGTCGGTGAGCGCCACCGTGTGCTCCACGTGCGCGGCACGGGCGCCATCTCGGGTGATGACGGTCCACCCGTCGTCGAGCACGTCCGTCTCGCGGGAGCCGAGGGTGATCATCGGTTCAACGGCGATCGCCAGGCCGGTTTGCAGCCGTAGTCCCCTGCCGGCCTTGCCGACGTTCGGGACATCCGGTGGCAGGTGCATCTGGGTCCCGATGCCGTGGCCGACGTACTCCTCCACGATCCCGTAGTCGCCGGCCGACCGAATACTTCCCTCGACCGCCGCCGACACGTCACCCAGCCGTCCGCCTCGCCGGACGGCAGCCAGCCCGCGCCACAGTGCTTCTTCGCAGACACGGGCCAGCTCGGTGAGCTCGGCGGAGATATCCCCCACCCCGACGGTGATCGCGGCGTCGCCGTGCCAGCCGTCGACGATCGCGCCGCAGTCGATGGACACGAGATCGCCCTCGCGCAGGACCCGCCGGCCCGGTATGGCATGGACGACCTCGTCGTTCACCGAGGTGCAGATCGATGCCGGATAGTCGTGGTACCCGAGGAACGACGGAACCGCACCGGAGGCACGGATGTGGTCTTCGGCAAGCCGGTCGAGGTCGGCGGTGGTGATCCCCGGACCGACGGCGGCGCGCAGCACCTCGAGCGTCTCGGCGACGACGAGCCCCGCTGCACGCATGACCGCGATCTCCGCGGGACTCTTCAGCTGGATCTTGCGGTCTCGGAACACGATCTCACCTACCCGGCCGCGGGCCTGTCCTCGCGGTCGCTGAGAGGAAGGACACCGCGAAGGCCCGCACGACCTCTAGTCCTCCAGCGCACCCAGCACGCGGTCGGTCACCTCGTGCACCTCGCCCATGCCGTTGACCACCACCAGGAGCCCGCGCTGGGCATACACGCCGAGCAGCGGCTCGGTCTGCTCGCGGTAGACCTCCAGCCGCCGCCGGATCACGTCCTCGGTGTCGTCCGTGCGGCCCTCCGACTCGGCGCGGTTGAGCAGTCGCCGGACGAGTTCGTCGGTGTCGACGCTGAGCATGACGACCCGGTCGAGCTTGGCGCCTTCGTCGGCGAGGATGTTGTCGAGCGTCTCGACCTGGGCGAGCGTCCGCGGGAACCCGTCCAGCAGGAAGCCCCGCCGGGTGTCGGGTTCGTCGAGGCGGGCCCGCACCATGCCGTTGATGATCTCGTCGGGCACGAGTTCGCCGGCGTCGAGATAACGCGCCGCCTCCCGGCCGAGCAGGGTGCGGTCGTCGACGTTGGCCCGCAGGATCTCCCCCGTCGAGATCGCCGGGATCTGGAGGCGTTCGGCGATCTTCTTCGCCTGGGTCCCCTTGCCGGCACCCGGGGGACCCATGATGAGCAGTCGCATCAGCGCAGGAACCCTTCGTAGTGCCGTTGCTGCAGCTGGCTTTCGATCTGCTTCACCGTGTCGAGCCCGACGCCCACGACGATCAGGATGGAGGTGCCGCCGAACGGGAAGTTCTGGTTGGCCCCGATGAGCACGAAGGCGATCAGTGGAATCAGCGAGACGACACCGAGGTAGAGGGAGCCTGGTGCCGTGATGCGCGACAGCACGTACTGCAGGTAGTCCTCCGTCGGCTTGCCCGCGCGGATGCCGGGGATGAAGCCGCCGTGCTTCCTCATGTTCTCGGCGACCTCAGTGGGGTTGAAGGTGATGCCCACGTAGAAGTAGGTGAACGCCACGATCATCAGGAAGAAGCCGATCATGTAGACCGGATGGCTGCCCCTGGCGATGTTGTTGTTGATCCACTGCGCCCACGGGGCAGTCGGGCTGAACTGTGCCCCCAGCACCGGGAGATACATCAGGCTGGACGCGAAGATGACCGGGATGACGCCGGCCTGGTTGACCTTGAGCGGAATGTAGGTCGAGCTGCCGCCGTAGGAGCGCCGCCCGATCATCCGCTTGGCGTACTGCACCGGGATCCGTCGTTGTGCCTGCTCGACGTAGATGACGGCGGCCATGATGACGAGGCCGATCACCAGCACCACGATGAACGTGCCCCAGCCCTGCTGCTGGCGGATCGCCCACAGCGACGAGGGGAACGCCGCGGCGATAGAGACGAAGATCAGCACCGACATACCGTTGCCGACACCGCGGTCGGTGATCAGCTCACCGAACCACATGATCACGCCGGTACCGGCGGTCATCGTGATGACCATCGTGGAGAGAGTGAGGATGGTGTCGTTAGGGATCAGCGTCTCGTTGCAGCCCTGGAACATTCCCCCGGAGCGGGCCAACGCCACGATCGTGGTCGACTGCAGGATCGCCAGCCCGATGGTGAGGTAGCGCGTGTACTGGGTGATCCGCTGCGTGCCGGCGTGCCCTTCCTTCTTCAGCGCCTCCAGCTTCGGAATCACCACCGTGAGCAGCTGGATGATGATGGACGCCGTGATGTACGGCATGATCGTCAGCGCGAACACCGACAGCTGCAGCAGCGCACCACCGGAGAAGAGGTTGAGCATCCCGTAGATGCTGTTCCCGCTGCCGCCCTGCAGCACCGGGTCTAGACACCTGCGCACCGCCGCGGCGTCGACGCCCGGCGTCGGCAACACCGAGCCGAGCCGGAACAACGCGATGATGAACAGCGTGAAGAGCAGCTTCTTCCGCAGGTCCGGCGTCTTGAAGGCGCTGACGAAGGCGGTAAGCACCCAGTCCTCCTGCGTGTCCGCCTCACGGCGGGTCGTCGTGATCGATGGACCCCACAGGCTGCTGCGACACTGCGCCCGGTCCCTGAAGGTTGCCTCGGACAATACAGCCCGGTGCGCGCCTTGAGGGGGGCTGGGGCGCCTCCCGCCGAGTCCGGTGGACCGCGGCCGGGTGGACCGTGGTGCGGTGGACCGTATGGCAGACGGCGCCCCATATGCGCAGACTCGAGACCGCGGGCCTCAGCCGGCCTCGGCGAGGCTACGGCTCGTTGACCGAACCTCCGGCCGCCGTGATCTTCTCGGTTGCGCTCTTGGAGAACGCGTGTGCACTCACCTGCCACGCGGCGCTGGCCTTGCCCGTGCCGAGAATCTTCACCGGCCGGCCACGCCGGACCGCACCTCTTGCCGCGAGGTCGAGCGGGGTGACCTCGCCGCCCTCCGGATAGAGGTCGGCGAGCTTGTCGAGGTTGACGACCTGGTATTCGGTGCGCGAGCGGCTGGCGAATCCGCGGATCTTGGGCATCCGCATGTGCATGGGCAGCGAGCCACCTTCGAGGTTCGCCGCCACGCTGCCGCGGGCCTTGCTGCCCTTGGTACCCCGACCTGCCGTCTTGCCCCTCTTACCACCCTCGCCGCGGCCGACCCGGGTACGGGCGGTCTTGGCGCCGGCAGCGGGACGCAGGTGGTGCAGCCGCAACAGATCGGCACCCTCGGCTGCCGTCGCACCGGTCGGGGTCGCCTTGCCGGCGCCCGCCTTCCTGGCGCTGGACTGGGTTGCCATCGTCAGTCGACCTCCTCGACCACAACCAGGTGGGACACCTTGGAGATCATGCCCCGGATCTCGGGACGGTCCTCCTTGACCACCACGTCGTTCAGGCGCTTGAGACCGAGCGAGCGCAGGGTCTCCCGTTGGTCCTGCTTGCGGCCGATCTTCGACCGCACCTGTCGTACCTTCAATCGCGCCATCATGCGTTCACCTCCGCACGCCGCCGCAGCAGCGCCGGTGGGGTGACCTCCTCGACCGTGAGACCGCGGCGCAGGGCCACCCGCTCGGGCGACTCCAGCATCCGCAGCGCCGTTACGGTCGCGTGGACGATGTTGATGGCGTTGGACGAGCCGAGCGACTTCGACAGCACGTCGTGAATGCCTGCGCACTCCAGGACCGCCCGCACCGGACCGCCGGCGATCACGCCGGTACCGGGCGAGGCGGGACGAAGCAGTACGACACCCGCCGCCTTCTCGCCCTGGACGGGATGCGGGATGGTGCCCTGAATCTTCGGGACCTTGAAGAAGTGCTTCTTGGCCTCTTCAACACCCTTGGCGATCGCGGCCGGCACCTCCTTGGCCTTGCCGTAGCCGACTCCGACCGTGCCGTCGCCGTCGCCGACGACGACCAGCGCGGTGAAGCTGAAGCGCCGGCCACCCTTGACGACCTTCGCGACACGGTTGATCGACACGACCCGCTCGATGTACGCGGTCTTCTCCGCCGCCGAGCCGCCCCGACGTTCGTCCCGCCGGTCGCGGCGGTCGCCAGAGCCGCTACCGCGACGCTGCTGGGGTCCAGGCATTAGTTTCCTCTTCTCTCCTGGTCGAACGTCAGAACTCGAGGCCGGCCTCACGCGCGGCGTCGGCCAAAGCCGCGACCCGCCCGTGGTACTTGAACCCGGCCCGGTCGAAGACCACTGCCGACACTCCGGCAGCCTTCGCGCGCTCGGCGACTCTGGCGCCGACCTGCCGCGCGCGTGCGGTCTTGTCACCGTCGAGCGTGCGCAGATCGCCCTCCAGCGTCGAGGCAGAGGCGACGGTGTGTCCCTTGGTGTCGTCGACCACCTGGGCCACGACGTGGCGCGCCGAACGCGTAACCACGAGACGCGGCCGCTGCGGTGTGCCGAACAGCTTCTTGCGTACCCGGAGCTGGCGGCGCAGCCGTGCCCGCCGCTTGGCGGTCGTCGTCCGGTGCGACTTGAGACTGACAGCCATCGGTTACTTACCAGCCTTCCCGAGCTTGCGGCGGACGTGCTCGCCCGCGTAGCGGATGCCTTTGCCCTTGTAGGGCTCGGGCTTCTGCAGCTTGCGGATGTTGGCGGCAACCTCTCCGACCTGCTGCTTGTCGATCCCGGTGACCGAGAACCTCGTGGCTGACTCCACCGCGAACGCCACGCCGTCGGGGGCGTCGACGATGATCGGGTGGCTGTGCCGAAGCTTGAACTCGACCTTGTTCGGTCCGCGCGCCAAGACGCGGTATCCGACACCGTGGATCTCGAGCTTCCGCTCGAAGCCCTGGGTCACGCCGACGATCATGTTAGAGACCAGAGTGCGAGTGAGCCCGTGCAGTTCCTTGCTCTTCCGCTCGTCGTCCGGCCGCTTGACCTCGAGCTGGCCATCGGAGCGGACCACCTCGATTGGTGGTGCGACCGTGTGCGCGAGGGAGCCCTTGGGACCAGTGACGGTGACCTTCTTGCCCTCGATCACCACGTCTACGCCAGACGGTACGGAGATAGGGAGCTTGCCGATGCGAGACATGTCGTTCCTCCTTCCCGTCCAGTCACCACACGTAGGCGATGACTTCGCCGCCTACGCGCCGCTTGCCGGCCTGCCGGTCGGTCAGCAGACCTTGTGAGGTGGAGATGATGGCGACGCCGAGTCCGCCGAGCACCCTCGGCAGGCCGGTGGACTTGGCATAGACACGCAGGCCCGGCTTGGAAATCCGCCGGATACCCGCAATCGAGCGTTCGCGGCTGGGGCCGAATCGCAGCTGCACCACCAGCATCTTGCCGACGACGGAGCCGTTCTCGGACTCCTCGACGCGCCAGCCGGCGATGTAGCCCTCCTGCTGGAGAATCTCGGCGATGCCAGCCTTGAGCTTGCTGTACGGCATCGAGGTGTCGTCGTGGTACGCCTGGTTGGCGTTGCGCAGACGAGTCAACATGTCTGCGATCGGGTCGGTCATGCTCATGGGTCCGGCCGCTTTCCTGCCGTGGTTTCCGCTCGTTGCGGACCTGCGGCAACTAGAAGGGGATTACCAGCTGCTCTTGGTGACGCCGGGTAGCTCGCCGCGGTGCGCCATCTCGCGCAGGCAGATGCGACACAGCCCGAACTTGCGGAAAACCGCCTTCGGGCGGCCGCACCGCTGACAGCGGGTGTAGCCGCGAACGGCGAACTTCGGCTTCGCCTTCGCCTTGTTGATCAGGGCGGTGGTTGCCACGTCAGGTCTCCTTCACGTGTCCTGCGAACGTCTACCGTGATCCGGTGCCCGCGGCGAACGGAAAGCCGAGGTGCCTGAGAAGCGCACGGCCCTGCTCGTCGCTCGTCGCGGTCGTGACGACGGTGATGTCCATCCCACGCGACCGGTCGATCTTGTCGGGATCGATCTCGTGGAACATCACCTGTTCTGTGAGACCGAACGTGTAGTTGCCGCGCCCGTCGAACTGGCTGGGCGACAGCCCTCGAAAGTCCCGGATCCGGGGCAGTGCGAGTGACAGCAGCCGGTCGAGGAACTCCCACATCCGAGTGCCCCGCAGCGTCACGTGCGCACCGATCGGCATGCCCTCGCGCAGCTTGAACTGCGCGATCGACTTGCGTGCCCGAGTCACGGTCGGCTTCTGGCCGGTGATGTTGGTCAGGTCACGGACCGCGCCGTCGATCAGTTTGGAGTCGCGGGCGGCCTCGCCCACACCCATGTTGACGATCACCTTGGTGACGGTCGGCACCTGCATGGGGTTGGCCAGACCGAACTCGTCGCGCAACGCGGGTACGACCTGCGAGGCGTAGCGCTCCTTGAGCCGCGGGCTCGGCGCCGGCTGGGTGGCGGTTGCAGTCATCAGATCTCCTCGCCGGTCTTCCGCGCGATACGCACGCTGCGGTAGCCGGTGTACGTGGTGCCGTCGGCGCGGCGCTTCTCGACCTCGCGGCGCTCGTATCCGACCCGGGTCGGCACCTTCTTCCCGTCGACCTCGACGAGCAAGGTGACGTTGGACACCGGGACCGAGGCCTCCTGGGTGATGATGCCGCCGGTGGTGCCCTGCCGACCGCCGCCCTGGACGACCTTGGTGTGCCGCTTGATCCGGTTGGCGCCTTCGACGAAGACCCGGCCGCGGTTGCGGTCGACGTCGATGACCCTGCCCTCGACGCCGCGGTCCTTGCCGGTGGTGACGCGTACGACGTCACCCTTCTTGATGGCCAGGTCCTTCTTGGCCGCCTTGGTCTGCTTCGCCATGGTCAGAGCACCTCCGGTGCGAGCGAGATGATCCGCATGTAGCGCTTCTCGCGAAGCTCGCGGCCGACTGGTCCGAAGATGCGGGTGCCACGAGGCTCACCGTGCTCGCGGAGGAGCACGGCCGCGTTCTCGTCGAACCGGATGTACGACCCGTCAGGACGCCGGCGTTCCTTCGCGGTACGGACGATCACGGCGCGGACGACCTCGCCCTTCTTCACGTTGCCACCGGGAATGGCGTCCTTGACGGTGGCGACGATGACGTCACCGATCCCGGCGTAGCGGCGACCGGAGCCACCGAGCACCCGGATGCACAAGATCTCCTTGGCACCGGTGTTGTCGGCGACCTTCAGTCGCGACTCCTGCTGGATCACGGCAGTTCTCCCATTCCAGCGACCGGTTGTGGACCGGTCGGGTTAGTCCTCGCTACTTGGCCTTCTCGACGATCTCGACGACGCGCCACCGCTTGGTCGCCGACAGCGGCCGGGTCTCCATCAGGAGTACGCGGTCGCCGACCCCACACTCGTTGGCCTCGTCGTGCGCCTTGAGCCGGCTGGTGCGTCGCAGGACCTTGCCGTAGAGAGCATGCTTGACACGGTCCTCGACCACGACCACCACGGTCTTGTCCATCTTGTCGCTGACGACGACACCACCGCGGGTCTTGCGGGTGCCGCGCTTCTTCTCCTGTGCCTGGGCGCCGGTCTCCGTCGCCCCTGCCTGGGTCGCCACACTTGCCACCTTGTCGTTGGTCGTCATGCCGCACCCTCCGTCGTCGACTCCGGCTCAGCTGCGGACGGATCGACTGGCGCTGTGATGCCGAGCTCGCGTTCGCGCATCACGGTGTAGATGCGCGCGATGTCATGCCGCACGGACCGTAGCCGGCCGTGGCTCTCGAGCTGGCCGGTCGCTGCCTGGAAGCGGAGGTTGAACAGCTCCTCCTTGGCTTCGCGCAGCTTGTCGGAGAGCTCTTCCTCTCCGAGATTGCGCAGCTCGGTGGCCTTGGACGCCGTTGCCATCAGCCCTCGCCCCCTTCGCGTGCCACCACGCGGCATTTCATCGGGAGCTTGTGGATCGCAAGCCGTAGAGCCTCACGAGCCACCTGCTCCGAGACGCCCGACAGTTCGAACATCACCCGGCCAGCCTTGACGTTGGAGATCCACCACTCCGGCGAACCCTTACCCGAACCCATCCGGGTCTCGGCCGGCTTCTTGGTGAGCGGGCGGTCGGGGAAGATGTTGATCCACACCTTTCCACCACGCTTCATGTGCCTTGTCATCGCGATCCGGGCTGACTCGATCTGCCGGTTGGTGACGAAGTGGCCTTCGAGCGCCTGGATGCCGTACTCACCGAACGCGAGCGACGTGCCTCCCTTGGCAACCCCGCCGCGCTTGGGCGTGTGCTGCTTGCGGTGCTTGACCTTGCGCGGGATGAGCATGCTCAGCCCTCCTGTCCGGAGCTCGTGCTGCCGGCCGGGGGTGCCGAGCCCTCGGGTGCACTGGCGCTCGCGCCGGCACCTGCGCTCGCCGCGGGTGCACGACCGCCGTCGCGCCGGGCCCCACGCTCGCCCCGCTCGCCACCGCGGCGACCACCGCGCGGCGGCCGCTCACCGCCGGGACGGCGCTGTGCGGCGGCGCGGGCCGCGGCCTGCTGTGCCTCTCGTTCGGCACGGGACACCGGAACCTCGCCCTTGTAGATCCAGACCTTGACGCCGATCCGGCCGAACGGGGTGCGTGCCTCGTAGAAGCCGTAGTCGATGTCCGCCCGCAACGTGTGCAGGGGGACCCTGCCCTCGCGGTAGAACTCCGAGCGCGACATCTCGGCGCCGCCGAGGCGTCCGGAGCACTGGACCTTGATGCCGAGGGCGCCGGCCTTCCCCGCGCTCTGCAGTGCCTTGCGCATCGCCCGCCGGAACGCGACCCGGCTGGCCAGCTGCTCGGCAACGCCCTGGGCCACCAGCTGTGCGTCGACCTCGGGGTTCTTGACCTCGAGGACGTTCATCTGCACCTGCTTGCCGGTGAGCTTCTCCAGCTCGCCTCGGATCCGGTCGGCCTCGACGCCGCGCCGGCCGATCACGATGCCCGGCCGGGCGGTGTAGATGTCGACCCGGACCCGCTCACGGGTGCGCTCGATCTCGACCTTGGAGATCCCTGCGCGGTCCATGCCCTTGGTGAGCAGCCTGCGGATCGACACGTCCTCGGAGACGTAGTCCTTGTAGAGCTTGTCGGCGTACCAACGGCTCTTGTGATCGGTCGTGATACCCAGGCGGTAGCCGTGCGGGTTGACCTTCTGTCCCACTACCGGGCCCTCCCACTCTGCTCGGTGTCGCCCGTGGTGTCGCCAGTCGCCTTCTTGGCGGCTGCCTTCTTGGTGGTCTTGGTCGCCTTCTCGGCTGTCTTCTTACCGGCGCCGCTCTGCTTGGCGGTGGACTTCTTGCCGGTCGACTTCTTGGCGGTGGACTCCTCGCCATCCGAAGGGCTCGCGCTGGCCTTCTTGCCAGCTGGGGCCTTCTTCGCCGTCGACTTCTTTGCCGATGCCTTCTTCGCCTGGGACTTGGCGGCCGCCTTCTTGCCAGCGCCCGCTCCCGCCCGACCCGCCGGAGTCGCGTCGTCCTCCACCGGCTCGACGACCACGGTGATGTGACAGGTGCGCTTGTGCAGCGGACCTGGCCGACCCTGAGCGCGAGCCCGCCACCGCTTGCCGATCGGTCCTCCGTCGACATAGGTGCGGGCGATCCGGAGCGTGCCCCGGTCGAGCTGCAGGTTGTTCTCGGCGTTGGCCATGGCGCTCTCGAGCACCTTGCGTACCGGCTCACTCGCCGCCTGCGGCGCGAACCGCAGGATGTCGACCGCGCGCTCCGCGGGAAGACCGCGGATGAGGTCGACGACGCGGCGCGCCTTCCTCGGCGCGATCGGTACGAACCGCGCGACCGCCCTGGCTTCGACCGGGGCGTCGAGGTCGTCTCTGAGTGTTGCGGTCACCGTCGCCGGCTCCTTCGGTCGTCCTTCTCGTGTCCGCGGAAGGTGCGCGTTGGTGCGAACTCGCCGAGCTTGTGCCCGACCATCGCCTCGGTCACGAAGACCGGCACATGCTTGCGTCCGTCATGCACCGCGATCGTCTGGCCGAGCATCGCCGGCACGATCATCGAGCGGCGCGACCAGGTCTTGATGACCTGCTTGCTCCCCTTGTCGGTCTGGACGAGCACCTTCTTCATCAGGTGGTCGTCCACGAAGGGGCCCTTCTTCAGGCTACGTGGCATCGGTCAGGCTCCTTCTAACGCTGCTTGCCGCTCTTGCGACGACGGACGATGAGCCGGTCGCTGAACTTGCGCCGGCGGGTACGGCCCTCTGGCTTGCCCCACGGCGACACCGGATGCCGGCCACCGGAGGACTTGCCCTCGCCACCACCGAGCGGGTGGTCGACTGGGTTCATTGCGACACCGCGTACGGACGGCCGCTTGCCCTTCCACCGGTTGCGGCCGGCCTTGCCGAGTGAGATGTTGCTCTGCTCGGCGTTGCCGACCTCGCCGACGGTCGCGCGGCAGCGTACGTCGACCATCCGGATTTCACCGGACGGCATCCGCAGCGACGCCATGGCACCTTCCTTGGCGATCAGCTGGACGCTCGCACCAGCCGACCGACCGACCTTGGCGCCACCACCGGGCCGCAACTCGATCGCGTGCACCGTCGTACCGACCGGGATGTTGCGCAACGGGAGGTTGTTGCCCGGCTTGATGTCCGCGCTCGGGCCGCTCTCCACGCGCGCACCCTGCGTGAGCCGGGCCGGCGCGATGATGTAGCGCTTCTCGCCGTCGACGAAGTGCAGCAGTGCGATACGTGCGGTGCGGTTGGGGTCGTACTCGATGTGGGCGACCTTTGCTGGTACGCCGTCCTTGTCGAACCGCCGGAAGTCGATCAGCCGATAGGCGCGCTTGTGCCCGCCGCCCTGATGCCGGGTCGTGATCTGACCGCTGTTGTTGCGGCCGCCCTTCTTGGGAAGGGGACGCAGGAGCGACTTCTCCGGCGTCGACCGAGTGATCTCGGCGAAGTCGGCGACGCTGCCGCCACGACGACCGGGTGTCGTCGGCTTGTACTTACGGATAGCCATTCGTGCTCAGTCCTTCATCCCTGTGCGGCGCGATCTGGTGGTGATCACGAGACGGGTCCGCCGAAGATGTCGATCCGTTGACCGTCGGCCACGGTGACGATCGCCCGCTTGGTGTTGGAACGCTGACCCCACCCGTAGCGGGTGCGGCGGCGCTTGCCCTGACGGTTGAGCGTATTGACGTCAGTCACCTTGACGTTGAACACCTTCTCGACCGCGATCTTGATCTCGGTCTTGTTGGCCGTCGGCCGGACGATGAAGGTGTACTTGTTCTGGTCGAGAAGGCCATAGCTCTTCTCGCTGATCACCGGCGCCAGGAGGATGTCCCGGTGGTCCTTGTGGACGTCACTCATGCGTCGGCCTCCCCTGCGCCGTCGGACCCGTCAGCTGGGGTCGCGTCGCTCTTGTCCGCCGCAGCCTTCTTCGCACTCGCCTTGGCAGTTGTCTTCTTGGCCGTTGACTTCTTCGCGCCAGCCTTCTTCGCGGTCGCCTTCGCGGCGCCGGGCTCCTCGCTGCCCGCGGCCTTCCTTGTGGTGGCCTTCTTCGCCGACTTCTTCGTACCCGCCGACGCGTCGGCCGTCTTCTTGGCCGCCGCCTCGTCCACTGCCACGTCGATACCGGTGAATGCGGCGTAGGACCCGGTGGTGAACACCACGTCGTCACAGGTGAGCACGTCGTAGGTGTTGAGCTGGTCGGGCGTGAGCAGGTGCACCTCGGGGAGGTTGCGCAGGCTCAGCCAGGCCACCATGTCGTCGCGGTCGAGGACGACGAGCACGTGCGGCCGCTCCGTCAGCGTGCGGAGGGCGGCCAGGCCCTTCTTGGTGGCCGGGACGTCTCCCTCGACGAGGGACGTCACGACGTGCACGCGGCCGTTGCGGGCCCGGTCTGACAGCGCACCGCGGAGGGCCGCGGCCTTCATCTTCTTCGGCGTCCGCTGTGCGTACGAGCGCGGCTGAGGCCCGTGTACGACGCCGCCACCGGTGAACTGTGGCGCCCGACGCGAACCCTGCCGGGCGCGGCCGGTGCCCTTCTGCCGGTAGGGCTTGGCACCGCCACCGCTGACCTGGCCACGCGTCTTCGTCGCGTGCGTACCCTGCCTGGCGGCGGCGAGTTGCGCGATGACCACCTGGTGGATCAGCGAGACGTTGACGGGCGCGTCGAAGATCTCCGCGGGCAGATCGAGGGTGCCTGCCTTGCCACCGGCTCCGTCGAGCAGGTCGATGGTGGCCGTCACTTCGTCGCCCCCTTCACCGCACCGCGGATCACCACGATGCCGCCACGTGGACCGGGCACCGAACCCTTGATCAGCAGCAGACCGCGCTCGGTGTCGACCGCGTGGACGCTGAGGTTCTGGGTGGTGATCCGGTCGCCGCCCATCCGGCCGGCCATCTTGACGCCCTTGAAGACCCGGCCGGGGGTCGCACACGCCCCGATCGAACCTGGCGAGCGGTGCTTGCGCTCGACGCCATGGCTCGCCCGCAGGCCGTGGAATCCGTGCCGCTTCATGACGCCGGCGAACCCATGTCCCTTGCTGGTGCCGGTGACGTCAACCGTGTCGCCGGCGGCGAACACGTCGGCGCCGAGCTCCTGGCCGGTGGTGTAGGTGGACGCGTCGACGGTGCGCAGCTCGACCAGATGCCGTCGCGGCGTCACACCCGCCTTGGCGAAGTGACCCTGCTCGGGCTTGTTGACCTTGCGCGGGTCGATCGCACCGAAGGCGAGCTGCACGGCGGAGTAGCCGTCACGCTCGGGCGTCCGGATCTGGGTGACGACACATGGGCCGACCTTGACCACGGTGACGGGCACGAGTCGGTTGTGCTCGTCCCAGGTCTGGGTCATGCCGACCTTTTCGCCGACGAGGCCGCGTACCTGCCGGTCCGCGCCTTGACTCACGGTGTTGGTGCTCATAGGTGGGGTCCTCAGAGCTTGATCTCGATGTCGACGCCGGCGGGAAGGTCGAGCCGCATCAGCGAGTCGACCGTCTTGGGCGTGGGGTCGATGATGTCGATGAGCCGCTTGTGCGTGCGCATCTCGAAGTGCTCGCGGCTGTCCTTGTGCTTGTGCGGCGAGCGGATCACGCAGAAGACGTTCTTCTCGGTGGGCAGCGGCACAGGCCCGGCGATCTTGGCGCCAGTCCGGGTCACCGTGTCGACGATCTTGCGCGCCGACGTATCGATGACCTGGTGGTCATAGGCCTTGAGCCGAATGCGGATCTTCTGTCCCGCCATGGCTGTTTACGCGTCCCTCTTGTCTAGTTGCGCTGTGGCGTACGCCGTCACGTACACCCGTGGTCACGCCGGGCATCGGCTCCGACCCCCGCGGTCGGGTGTGTCGCGAACCCCGGCCGCACGGATCCACTGGTGAGAATCCGCGAGGAGATCGAAGACCCGATCGCGCCGGGCGCGAAGGTCGGTCCCGTGGTGCATCCAGATGGCCTGGCTGCTCCCCGGAATCGGGGCGAGTCTCCGGATCGGCGATGCTCGCGGAACGACATTCGTGTCCTGCGAAAACACGCCCCGGCGACCCGCCGTAGGCAACTGCGTCAGTATGCCAGAGGGCTCGGCCAGTTGACCAATCGAGTCCTCTGACGAGGAGGGGTGGACCCGGAAGTCCACCCCACCTTGTCGTACGTCTTTTATTTGTGAATCTTCGTGACCCGGCCGGAGCCAACGGTGCGGCCGCCTTCGCGGATAGCGAAGGTGAGCTGCTCCTCCATGGCGATCGGCTGGATCAGTTCGACCTTCATCTCCGTGTTGTCACCAGGCATGACCATCTCGGTGCCCTCAGGCAGATGGACGACCCCGGTGACGTCGGTCGTACGGAAGTAGAACTGAGGCCGGTAGTTGTTGAAGAACGGCTTGTGCCGGCCGCCCTCCTCCTTGGACAACACGTACACCTGCGCGTCGAACTCGGTGTGCGGTGTGTTGGTGCCTGGCTTCACGATGACCATGCCGCGCTCGACGTCCTCGCGCTTGGTCCCGCGCAGCAGCAGGCCGACGTTTTCACCAGCACGTGCCTCGTCGAGCAGCTTGCGGAACATCTCGACTCCGGTGACGACCGTCTTGGGTGCCGTGCCAGGCCGGATGCCGACCAGCTCGACTTCCTCGTTGACCTTGAGGATGCCGCGCTCGACCCGGCCGGTCACGACCGTGCCGCGACCGGTGATCGTGAAGACGTCCTCGACCGGCATGAGGAACGGCTTGTCGACCTCACGCTCCGGCTCCGGAACCGACTCGTCGACGGCCGTCATCAGCTCCATGATCTTTTCGGACCACTCG
This sequence comes from uncultured Actinomycetota bacterium, assembly GCA_963720325.1. Lineage (GTDB taxonomy): Bacteria > Actinomycetota > Actinomycetes > Propionibacteriales > Actinopolymorphaceae > Thermasporomyces. The sequence continues at coordinate 2,078,490 of CAVRFE010000007.1, forward strand.
GGGTCGCCCTCGAGCGCCTTCAGCGCCGAGACGCGGATCACCGGAGCGTCGTCGCCGGGGAAGTCCTGCTCGCTGAGCAGTTCCCTGACCTCCAGCTCGACGAGCTCGAGGATCTCCTCGTCGTCGACCATGTCCGCCTTGTTCAGCGCGACCACGATGTAGGGCACGCCGACCTGGCGGGCAAGCAGTACGTGCTCGCGCGTCTGGGGCATCGGACCGTCGGTCGCCGCGACCACCAGGATCGCGCCGTCCATCTGCGCCGCGCCGGTGATCATGTTCTTGATGTAGTCGGCGTGACCGGGGCAGTCGACGTGCGCGTAGTGGCGCTTCTCCGTCTGGTATTCGACGTGGGCAATCGTGATCGTGATGCCGCGCTGCTTCTCTTCCGGCGCCTTGTCGATCTGGTCGAAGGCATAGAAGGGATTGACATCCGGCATCTTCTCGTGCAGCACCTTGGTGATCGCCGCGGTGAGAGTCGTCTTGCCGTGGTCGATATGCCCAATGGTGCCGATGTTGACGTGCGGCTTAGTGCGCTCGAACTTCGCCTTCGCCACTTCGGGCTCCTCCTGATTTCTTACTTGCTACGCCGTACGAGATGCGGGCAGCGAACTTTACGGGAACAAGAGCTTCCCCGGTCATCGGGTGGCTCTCACGGCGTCAAGGCTCACTCACCCCGCGCCTTTTTGACGATCTCTTCCGCCACGGTCCTCGGAACCTCGGCGTAGGAGTGGAACTCCATGTGTGGCACGGCGCGACCCTGGGTCTTGCTCCGCAGGTCGCCAACGTACCCGAAGGTCTCCGACAGCGGCACAAGGGCCGTGATGACCCGGTTGCCGGACGCCTCGTCCATCTTCTGGACGTGTCCACGCCGGCTGTTGATGTCGCCGATCACCTCGCCGAGATAGTCGTCGGGAGTGGTGACCTCGATCTTCATGATCGGCTCGAGCAGCGTGGGCTTGGCCCGGCGCGCGGCCTCCTTGAACGCCATCGATCCGGCGATCTTGAAGGCCAGCTCCGAGGAGTCGACGTCGTGGTATGCGCCGTCCTGCAAGGTCACCTTGACGTCGACCATGGGATATCCGGCGAGAACACCGAACTCCATGGCCTCCTGGATGCCCTCGTCGACGGCCGGGATGTACTCCCGCGGGATCCGGCCACCGGTGACCGCATTGACGAACTCGTAGCCGCCGTCGCCGTCGCCACCAGTCGGCTCCATGTCGATGATGACGCGGCCGAACTGTCCCGAACCACCCGTCTGCTTCTTGTGGGTGTATTCGACCTTCTCGACCTTGGCCCGGATCGTCTCGCGGTAGGCGACCTGCGGCTTGCCGACGTTCGCCTCGACCCGGAACTCACGCTTCATCCGGTCGACGAGGATGTCGAGGTGAAGTTCGCCCATACCGGAGATGATCGTCTGACCGGTCTCCTGGTCGGTGCGAACCTGGAACGTCGGGTCTTCCTCGGCGAGCCGCTGGATCGCTCCGGACAGCTTCTCCTGGTCGCTCTTGGTCTTCGGCTCGATCGCAACCGAGATGACCGGCGCCGGGAAGTTCATCGACTCCAGGATGATCGGCGCTTCCGGACCGCAGAGCGTCTCACCAGTGGTGGTCTGCTTCAGGCCCATGACGGCGACGATCTGGCCGGCCGACGCCTTCAGGATCTCCTCGCGCTTGTTGGCATGCATCCGGTAGATCTTGCCGATCCGCTCCTTGCGGTCCTTGGTGGCGTTGAGCACCTGGGAACCGCTGGTGAGCGTGCCGGAGTAGATGCGGAGGTAGGTCAGCTTGCCGAGGTGCGGGTCGCTCATGATCTTGAACGCCAGCGCCGACAGCGGAGCGTCCTCGTCCGGTGCGCGCTCGAGGATCTCCTCCTCGTCGCGCATCGAGTGTCCCTTGACGCTGCCGATGTCGATCGGCGACGGGAGATAGGCGACCACGGCGTCGAGAAGGGGCTGAACGCCCTTGTTCTTGAACGCCGTGCCGCACAGCACCGGGGTGATCGCGTCGGCGATGGTCGCCCGCCGGATGGCGGCATGGAGTTGCTCGGCCGTTGGCTCCTCACCCTCGAGGTAGAGCTCCATGATCTCGTCGTCGGCCTCGGCGACGGTCTCGATCAGCCGGTCACGCCACTGCTGTGCCGCCTCGACGTGGGTCGCCGGGATCTCCTCGACGGTGTAGTCATCGCCCTTCTGGGTCTCGCCACGCCACGTGAGGGCACGCTGGCCGATCAGGTCGATGACGCCGACGAAGTCGGCTTCGGCACCGAGCGGAAGCTGGATCACCGCAGGTGTCGCGTTGAGGCGGTTGACGATCATCTCGACGCAGCGGTGGAACTCCGCACCCACCCGGTCCATCTTGTTGACGAAGCAGATGCGGGCAACGCCGTAGCGGTCCGCCTGCCGCCAGACCGTTTCCGACTGGGGTTCGACACCGGCAACACCGTCGAACACCGCGACGGCGCCGTCCAGAACCCTGAGGTTGCGCTCCACCTCGACGGTGAAGTCGACGTGGCCAGGCGTGTCGATGATGTTGACCGTGTGGTCCTTCCAGTGCACGGTCGTGGCGGCGGAGGTGATCGTGATGCCGCGCTCCTGCTCCTGCTCCATCCAGTCCATGGTGGCTGCGCCCTCATGAACTTCACCGATCTTGTAGTTGATGCCGGTGTAGAACAGGATGCGTTCGGTTGTGGTCGTTTTGCCCGCGTCGATGTGGGCCATGATTCCGATGTTGCGGACCTTGGCCAGGTCAACGGTGCGAAGGTCAATCGCCATCAGGCTTACAAGTCTCTCGTGGGTTCTTGTCTATGGATGTCATCTGCAGGCGTAGGCCCTGGTGGGGCCTGCCGTCCTGCCAGGCGGGCTCCCGCCGGTGCTACCAGCGGTAGTGCGCGAACGCCCGGTTGGACTCCGCCATCTTGTGGGTGTCCTCGCGCCGCTTCACGCTTGCGCCCAAACCGTTGGAGGCGTCGAGGATCTCGTTCATCAGCCGCTCCGACATGGCCTTCTCGCGCCGGGACTGCGCGTAGCTCACGAGCCACCGCAGGGCCAGCGTGGTCGATCGGCCGGGGCGCACCTCGATCGGCACCTGGTAGGTCGCACCGCCGACGCGGCGGCTCTTGACCTCGATGCTCGGCTTCACGTTGTCGAGGGCACGCTTGAGCGTGATCACCGGATCGGTGCCGGTCTTGTCCCGGCAACCCTCGAGCGCGGTGTAGACGATGCGCTGGGCGAGCTGCTTCTTGCCACTCTTCAGCACCTTGCTGACCAGTTGGCTCACCAGCGGCGACGCGAAGACCGGGTCGACGATCGGCTGGCGCTTGGGGGCCGGGCCCTTGCGCGGCATTAGCTCTTCTCCTTCTTGGCACCGTAGCGGCTGCGGGCCTGCTTGCGACCCTTGACACCCTGGGTGTCGAGGGAGCCGCGGACGATCTTGTAACGCACGCCGGGGAGGTCGGCCACCCGTCCACCGCGGACGAGGACCATCGAGTGCTCCTGCAGGTTGTGTCCGACACCGGGGATGTATGCCGTGACCTCGATCTGGCTCGTCAGGCGGACGCGCGCCACCTTGCGGAGCGCGGAGTTCGGCTTACGAGGAGTCGTGGTGTAGACACGGGTGCACACACCGCGCCGCTGGGGAGAGCCCTTGAGCGCCGGCGTCTTGTTCTTGGACACCTTGTCCTTGCGGCCCTTGCGGACCAGCTGCTGGATCGTGGGCACCGCGTCGCTTCCTCGTCTCTTCGGCGTTGCGTACGGACTGATCTGGTACGGACTTCGCGGCCTAGCTGTTCGGTGGATCTTCGGTGTGGACTCGTTGCGGCTGTGGACCGTCTCCTGCGCCGACGATACGCCTCTGGCCCTTCCCGACCCCCGCGGTCGGGTGTGTCGCCGGGGCGTTGGCGTGGTGGGTCCAGGCTCGTTCAACGGGGTCTGAACACCTTCACATGTATCCCTGTGGGAAGGGCACACATGAATGCCCAGCCAACAGCCAGGCACGACGTCGAACCCTACCTGCCCGGCCGAGGAAGGTCAAAACAGATCTGGAGCACCCAACTCCGCCGGCTTTCCCCGCAGAGCCATTCGCCAGGCCTGATTCCGCGGCCATGCTCGACCTAAGGGCCACACGTCGGACAACCTTCGCCCGCTCGTCCGAGAGGTCCCGTCGTTCAGCTCGGTGCACGGTAACGAGCGGACACTGAACCACGCTCCCTTGCCGGGACCGTGGCCAGCGCCCGCTCGACCGTCGTTGCCGAACCAGGTTGTTGCCGTACTAGCTCGTGTAACCGCCGAAGTCGAAGTCCTCCAACCGGACGGCCTCGCCGGAGCCGGCGCCGAAGGAGTAATCGGCGTCGTATCCCTCGTAGCCCACCATGGAGTACATCGCGGCCTTGGCCTCTTCGGTCGGCTCCACCCGGATGTTGCGGTATCGCTCCATGCCCGTGCCAGCCGGGATGAGCTTGCCGATGATGACGTTTTCCTTCAGACCGCGCAGCGAGTCGCTCTTGGCGTTGATCGCGGCCTCCGTGAGGACCTTGGTGGTCTCCTGGAAGGACGCGGCCGACAGCCACGAGTCGGTCGCCAGCGAAGCCTTGGTGATGCCCATCAGCACCGGACGTCCGGAAGCGGGGGTGCCGCCCTCGGCAACGACCCGGCGGTTCTCCGCCTCGAACCGGATCCGGTCGACGAGCTCGCCAGGCAGGAGTTCGGAGTCGCCCGACTCGATGACGGTCACCCGGCGCAGCATCTGCCGGACGATCGTCTCGATGTGCTTGTCGTGGATGGCGACACCCTGCGAGCGGTAGACCTCCTGCACCTCGTCGACAAGGTGCTGCTGCACCGAACGCATGCCGAGGATACGGAGGACGTCCTGCGGGTCGGGCGTACCATGCGTGAGCTGCTGCCCGACCTCGACATGGGTGCCCTCCTCGACCAGCAGGCGCGACCGCTTGGAGACGGGGTAGCCCTTCTCCTCACTGCCGTCGTCGGGGATCACCACGAGCTTCCGACTCTTCTCGGAGTCTTCGATCCGGACCCGACCCGCGGACTCGGCGATGGGCGCCTTGCCCTTGGGCTGGCGGGCCTCGAAGAGCTCGACCACCCGCGGCAGACCGTGTGTGATGTCCTCGCCGGCGACGCCGCCGGTGTGGAACGTCCGCATGGTCAGCTGGGTACCGGGCTCACCGATGGACTGCGCGGCGATGATGCCGACCGCCTCACCGATGTCGACCAGCTTGCCGGTCGCGAGCGAACGGCCGTAGCACGCCGCGCACGCACCCACCTTGGAGTCACAGGTGAGGACGCTGCGAACGCGGATCTCCTCCACACCCGCAATCACCAGCCGGTCGATCACGAGGTCACCGAGATCGCTTCTGGCCGAGGCCACGACCTCGCCCTCGGGACTCTTGACATCCTCGGCAAGCACCCGGGCGTAGACGGACGTCTCCACGTTGTCCGCCTTGCGCAGGGTGCCGTCAGGCAGCTTCGAGGCGATCCGCTTGAGCAGCCCTCGCTCGCTCCCGCAGTCGTCCTCCCGGACGATCACGTCCTGGCTGACGTCGACGAGTCGCCGGGTGAGGTAGCCCGAGTCGGCCGTACGCAGAGCCGTGTCGGCCAGACCCTTGCGGGCTCCGTGGGTCGCGATGAAGAACTCGACCACGGACAGACCCTCGCGGTAGTTCGCCTTGATCGGGCGCGGGATGATCTCGCCCTTGGGGTTGGCGACCGGACCCCGCATACCCGCGATCTGACGCACCTGCATCATGTTTCCGCGGGCACCGGAGTGGACCATCATGTAGATGGGGTTGGTCTTCTCGAACCCCGCCTCCATCTCCTTGGCGACCTCGTTGGTCGCCTGGGTCCAGATCTCGATCAGCTCCTGGCGGCGCTCGTCGTCGGTGATCAGCCCGCGGTCGAACTGCTTCTGCACCTTCGCGGCCTTGTCCTCGTACCCACTGAGGATCTCCGGCTTGCGGGGTGGAGTGATGACGTCACCGATGGAGATCGTCACGCCGGACCGGGTAGCCCAGCGGAAGCCGATGTCCTTCAGCCCGTCGAGGCAGGTGGCCACCTCGATCTTCGGGTAGCGTTCGGCCAGCTCGTTGACGATCACACCGAGTTGCTTCTTGCCCACCTCGTAGTCGACGAACGGATAGTCGGCCGGCAGCACCTCGTTGAACAGTGCCAGCCCGAGCGTGGTGTCGAGCAGGAGCGCGTTACCCGGCTCCCAGCCCTCCGGAGGCGTCCATCCAGGCGGCGGGGCCACGTTGCGGAGCCGGATCTTGACCTTGCTCTGCAGCTGGATCTCGCCGCGCTCGAACGCCATCAGCGCTTCCGACATGGAGCTGAACGCCCGCCCGTCACCGGGCAGGGCATCATCGCGCGACATAGTGAGGAAGAAGATGCCGATGATCATGTCCTGAGTCGGCATCGTCACCGGCCGACCGTCGGCCGGCTTGAGAATGTTGTTGGTCGAGAGCATCAGAATCCGAGCCTCGGCCTGCGCCTCGGCCGACAGCGGCAGGTGCACCGCCATCTGGTCGCCGTCGAAGTCGGCGTTGAACGCCGTACATACGAGCGGGTGGATCTGGATCGCCTTGCCCTCGATCAGCTGCGGCTCGAACGCCTGGATGCCGAGTCGGTGCAGCGTCGGCGCCCGGTTGAGCAGCACCGGGTGCTCGGCGATGACCTCTTCCAGCACGTCCCACACCACCGGACGGGCACGCTCGACCATCCGCTTGGCGCTCTTGATGTTCTGCGCGTGGTTGAGGTCGACCAACCGCTTCATCACGAACGGCTTGAACAGCTCGATCGCCATGCCCTTGGGCAGACCGCACTGGTGCAGCTTCAGCTGCGGGCCGACCACGATGACCGAACGGCCGGAGTAGTCGACACGCTTGCCGAGCAGGTTCTGGCGGAACCGACCCTGCTTGCCCTTGAGCATGTCGGACAGCGACTTCAACGGACGGTTGCCGGGCCCCGTGACAGGGCGACCGCGGCGGCCGTTGTCGAACAGCGCGTCGACGGCCTCCTGCAGCATCCGCTTCTCGTTGTTGACGATGATCTCGGGCGCGCCGAGGTCGAGGAGCCGCTTCAGCCGGTTGTTCCGGTTGATCACCCGGCGGTAGAGGTCGTTCAGGTCGCTCGTGGCGAACCGGCCACCGTCGAGCTGCACCATCGGGCGCAGGTCGGGCGGGATCACCGGAACGCAGTCGAGCACCATGCCGAGCGGGCTGTTGCTGGTGGTGAGGAACGCCGACACGACCTTGAGCCGCTTGAGGGCACGGGTCTTCTTCTGACCCTTGCCGTTCTTGATGATGTCGCGCAGGTTGAGCGCCTCGGCCTCGAGGTCGAAGGTGTCGAGACGCTGCTTGATCGCCGCGGCACCCATGTCACCGTCGAAGTACTTGCCGAACCGGTTGCGCATGTCGCGGTAGAGGATCTCGTCGCCCTCGAGGTCTTGCACCTTGAGGTTCTTGAACCGCGTCCAGACCTCCTCGAGCCGGTCGAGCTCGCGCTGCGCCCGGTCGCGGACCTGGCGGATCTCCCGCTCCGCGCCTTCCTTCACCTTGCGACGTGCGTCGCTCTTGGCGCCCTCGGCCTCGAGCTGGGCCAGGTCCTCCTCGAGCTTCTTCATCCGCTGCTCGACGTCGTTGTCGCGACGCTGCTCCAGCTGCTTGCGTTCGACGTCGATGCGCGCCTCGAGCGACGGCAGGTCGCGGGTGCGGGCATCGTCGTCGACTCGGGTGATCATGTACGCGGCGAAGTAGATGACCTTCTCGAGGTCCTTGGGAGCCAGGTCGAGCAGGTATCCGAGTCGGCTCGGCACGCCCTTGAAGTACCAGATATGGGTGACCGGCGCGGCCAGCTCGATGTGGCCCATCCGCTCCCGGCGTACCTTCGCCCGGGTCACCTCGACGCCGCAGCGCTCACAGATGATGCCCTTGAAGCGGACGCGCTTGTACTTGCCGCAGTAGCACTCCCAGTCCCGGGTCGGCCCGAAGATCTTCTCGCAGAAGAGGCCGTCCTTCTCGGGCTTGAGGGTGCGGTAGTTGATGGTCTCGGGCTTCTTGACCTCACCGTGCGACCACTGGCGGATGTCGTCGACCGTTGCAAGACCGATTCGAAGCTCGTCGAAGAAGTTGACGTCGAGCACGTGTTCTCGAACCCCTTAAAAAGTTGTCGCTGTTGGATTCGCTCAGGTCGAAGGGGATCTGGGCGGGTCGCCGACGTTCGACGACCCGCCAGACGTCCTTCGTCAGATCTCCTCGACGCGGCTCGGCTCGGGACGAGTCAGGTCGATTCCGAGCTCTTCCGCTGCGCGGAAGACGTCTTCCTCGCTGTCGCGCATCTCGACGGTCATACCGTCACTCGAGAGCACTTCGACGTTGAGGCAGAGCGCCTGCATTTCCTTGACGAGCACCTTGAACGACTCCGGAATGCCGGGTTCAGGGATGTTCTCGCCCTTGACGACCGCTTCGTAGACCTTCACCCGGCCCATGACGTCGTCGGACTTGATCGTGAGCAACTCCTGCAAGGAGTAGGCGGCACCGTAGGCCTCGAGCGCCCACACCTCCATCTCACCGAAGCGCTGACCACCGAACTGCGCCTTACCACCCAACGGCTGCTGGGTGATCATCGAGTACGGTCCGGTCGAGCGCGCGTGGATCTTGTCGTCGACCAGGTGGTTGAGCTTCAGCATGTAGATGTAGCCCACGGCGACAGGCGCCGGGAACGGCTCGCCGGTGCGTCCGTCGAGCAGTCGCGCCTTGCCGTCGGCGTCGACCATCCGGTTGCCGTCGCGGTTGGGCAGTGTGGACGACAACAGGCCGGTGATCTCCTCCTCCTTGGCCCCGTCGAAGACCGGCGTGGCGACATTGGTGCCGGAAGGCGCCTCGGCGGCCCCGATCGTGGACAGCCGGTCCTTCCAACCCTCGCCCTTGCCGTCGACCTGCCAGCCCGACTGCGCCACCCAGCCGAGGTGCGTCTCGAGGACCTGGCCGACGTTCATCCGGCCCGGAACACCTAGCGGGTTGAGGATGATGTCGACCGGCGTACCGTCCTCGAGGAACGGCATGTCCTCGACCGGCAGGATCTTGGCGATCACGCCCTTGTTGCCGTGCCGGCCGGCGAGCTTGTCACCGTCCTGCACCTTGCGCTTCTCGGCCACGAAGACCCGGACCAGCTGGTTGACGCCGGGAGGCAGCTCGTCGCCCTCCTCGCGGTCGAACGTCCTGGTCTTGATCACCGTGCCGTTCTCGCCGTGCGGGACCTTGAGGCTCGTGTCGCGTACTTCACGGGCCTTCTCACCGAAGATCGCCCGCAGCAGCCGCTCCTCGGGCGTCAGCTCCGTCTCACCCTTGGGCGTGACCTTGCCGACGAGGATGTCGCCAGGCACGACCTCGGCACCGATCCGGATGATCCCGCGCTCGTCGAGGTCGGCGAGCATCTCCTCGGAGACATTCGGGATGTCCCGGGTGATCTCCTCCGGCCCCAACTTCGTGTCGCGGGCGTCCACCTCGTGGTCGGTGATGTGGATCGAGGTGAGGATGTCCTCCTGGACGATCCGCTGGGACAGGATGATCGCGTCTTCGTAGTTGTGGCCCTGCCACGACATGAAGGCGACGAGCAGGTTGCGCCCCAGGGCCATCTCGCCCTGATCGGTGCACGGACCGTCGGCGAGGACGGTGCCCACCTCGATGCGGTCACCCTCGGCCACGAGCGGCCGCTGGTTGATGTTGGTGCCCGCGTTGGAACGACGGAACTTCGCCAGCCGGTAGGTCTGGTAGGTGCCGTCGTCACATGCCACCTCGACGAAGTCGGCGCACGCCTCGCGTACGACACCCGGCTTCTCCGCGGTCACTACGTCACCGGCGTCTACGGCGGCACGGTATTCCATCCCCGTGCCGACCAGCGGTGCCTCCGACCGGATCAGCGGCACTGCCTGGCGCTGCATGTTGGAGCCCATCAGCGCACGGTTGGCGTCGTCGTGCTCCAGGAACGGGATCATCGCGGTCGCGACCGAGACCATCTGCCGCGGCGAGACGTCCATGTAGTCGACCTCGGCAGCCGCGATCGCGTCGACCTCACCGTGCCGCTTGCGGACCAGCACTCGGTCTTCGGCGAACGAGTCGTCGGCGTTGAGAACCGCGTTGGCCTGGGCGATGACGAAACGGTCTTCCTCATCGGCGGTGAGGTAGTCAACGTGGTCGGTGACCCGACCGTCGACGACCTTGCGGTAGGGCGTCTCCACGAAACCGAACGGGTTCACCCGGCCATACGTCGCAAGCGACCCGATCAGGCCGATGTTCGGGCCTTCCGGCGTCTCCACCGGGCACATCCGGCCGTAGTGGGAGTGGTGGACGTCCCGGACCTCCATGCCGGCCCGGTCACGGGACAGACCGCCGGGCCCGAGTGCCGACAGACGCCGCTTGTGCGTGAGTCCGGCGATCGGGTTGGTCTGGTCCATGAACTGGCTGAGCTGTGAGGTGCCGAAGAACTCCTTCAGCGCCGCCACCACCGGACGGATGTTGATCAGGGTCTGCGGCGTGATCGCCTCGACGTCCTGGGTCGTCATCCGCTCGCGGACCACCCGCTCCATCCGGGCCAGGCCGGTACGGAGCTGGTTCTGGATCAGCTCGCCCACCGTGCGCAGCCGCCGGTTGCCGAAGTGGTCGATGTCGTCGTCCTCGACGACGATCTTCCCGCTCGGCGCGTCGAGCTCGGTGCGGCCCTCGTGCAACGCGACGATGTAGCGGATCGTGGCCACGATGTCGTCGATCGTGAGGACCGACTGGTCGTGCGGCAACGCCAACCCGAGCTTCTTGTTGATCTTGTAGCGGCCGACCTTTGCGAGGTCGTAACGCTTCGGGTTGAAGTAGTAGTTTTCCAGCAGGGCCTGGGCAGCCTCCCGCGTGGGCGGCTCGCCGGGACGCAGCTTGCGGTAGATGTCGAGCAGCGCGTCGTCCTGGCCGGAGGTGTGGTCCTTTTCCAGGGTGAGCCGCATCGACTCGTAGTCGCCGAACTCCTCCAGGATCTGCGCGTCGGTCCAGCCGAGCGCCTTCAGGAGGACGGTGACGTTCTGCTTGCGCTTACGGTCGAGGCGTACGCCCACCGTGTCGCGCTTGTCGACTTCGAACTCCAGCCAAGCGCCCCGCGAAGGGATCATCTTGGCGGTGAAGATGTCTTTGTCAGAAGTCTTGTCGGGTACCCGCTCGAAGTAGACGCCGGGTGAACGCACGAGTTGGCTGACCACGACACGCTCGGTGCCGTTGATCACGAACGTGCCCTTGGGGGTCATGAGCGGGAAGTCGCCCATGAACACCGTCTGGGACTTGATCTCGCCGGTCTCGTTGTTCATGAACTCGGCCGTCACGAACAAGGGCGCGGCGTAGGTGAAGTCGCGGTCCTTGCACTCGTCGACAGAGTTCTTGGGCGGTTCGAACCGGTGGTCGCGGAACGAGAGTGACATCGTTCCCGAGAAGTCCTCGATCGGTGAGATCTCTTCGAAGATCTCCTCGAGGCCAGACTTGTCAGGAACGTCTGTGCGACCCTCGTCGCGGGCGTTGGCTGCACGTGCTTGCCAGCGCTCGTTGCCGACCAGGGTGTCGAAGCTGTCGACCTGCAATGCAAGCAGGTCAGGAACTTCGGCAGGTTCCTTGATCTTCGCGAACGAGATCCGGTGCGGCGCGTCGGCACGGGGAATGGTGGACGGACGGGCGGACGTGGTGGACGGCGAAGCGGCCAAAAGGGGTCCTTCCGAGGCTGCGGACTCGTCTCTCACATGCCGGACCGACCTAAGAGGGATTTCCCAGGCACGGTCGGAAGGCAGGGCAAAGCGACAGTGTAACCCTGCGGCCCACTGCTGTCTAGTCCCGTCAGATTCTTTGCGACCGTCCGCCGCGATACCGCCTCGCCGCCAGCGTGGCCATGGCCGGCGACCCCTGCGCCGAGCATGGGCCCTAGGGGGAGGTGGCGTCAAGCATTCCCCTGTCCGTTTGCCGGCCTTTCACGGTACTGTCCCACCCGATCTGAGCGGGTTCGTCCGGAAACCAGGCCGGGGTCCGGCGTGGATCAGAGAGCGTCCACGTCGCTGACCAGCCACCGGTCGTCGACCCGTTCGAGCGTCATCCTGACTCGGTTGAGGTCGGTCCTGGGCTCGTTGGTCTGGTTGCTGGTCGTCGTCTGGTTGACGAACAGGAGCACCACCACCCGGTCGGGAGTGGCTGAGACGACCGAGGCGGCCCGTACCTCCGCACGCACGACCGCCCGCGTCTTCGCCGCCAGGGCCCGGACCGAGTCCTTGGTCGTGACGGCGTATTCCTTCGCGAACTCGCCGGTGAGCAGGTCACTCGCCCGGCCGAAGTCGCGGTCGAGGTGTCGGTGATCGTAGGCGAGCACGACCTCGGCGGCGGATCGGGCGGCGGCCACTCCCTGCGACCGGGCCACGTCGACCTCACTCGCGGCATGGGCGCGGTAGGCGAGCACGCCACAGACAATCAGAGCGGCCGAGGCGAGGACGGCCAGTATGGTGACGATCCAGCTCCCCGATCCGGTGCGGGGCTGGATCTGCGTGCTGGGGTCGTCGGCCGCCACGGCCGCTTGGCTGTCGGTCATCGCTGTCACTTCCCTTCCGCTTCCTCTCCCCCTGTGGTCCTTGATCGCGCTGGTGGGTTGTGCTCGTTCGTCGTGCTGGATGGTCGCCCGAGCCGCTCCCCTAGCCCACGAACTGCAGCTCGACCACCCGCCAGCCCGACGACTCGCGGCTCAGGTCGAGCTGCAGGCGGTAGGTGCGCAGCTGCGGCTTGTCGGTCGCGACGTTGGTGACCTGGGAGTCGGCGACGACCAGCACCCGTGCCGAATCGGAGTCGAAGCTGACGACTCCCGCGTCGAGGACCTTGCCGCGCGAAACCGTCTTGTTCTCGGCGACGACCTTCTCCAGCTCTTTGGAGGCGTTCGTGTACTCCTGCCGGAAGTCGCCCGCCGTGAGGGCCAACACGCCGGAGGTGCTGGCGCGGAGTGACCGGTGGTCCAGGGTGGTGAAGTTGACGACGAGCTGACGTGCTGTCTGCACCGCCTCGGTGCGCAGCCGGTCCTCGTCGCGGGCATCGGAGACCCGGCCACCGAGGAACACCGAGGCGACCACGGACCCCACGAGCAGTGCGGCGAGCAGGATGACGACGGTGGGGCGGCCACTCTGGGACCAGCCGCTCCCGGCCGCCGTGCCGTCACCCCGGCTGGACACGCCCCGGACGGAATGCGTCACGGCAGGTGGCGTGTCGTCGCGCCGGCCCGTTTGGGTACCGGCCACGTGCGGCTGGGCAGCGATGTCGGGTCTCACGGTGCCAGCGGTCCGATCAGCAGCCACTTCCACGAGTCCTCTCCAAACGCGCGTTGCTCTCCGCCGAGCGAGCCGATGCGTGCCGACCCGCCGTCGGAAAGCCGGACCATACCGCTTGCGGGGTCGTACGCCGCTGCGGCCGTGTCGCCAGTCGGACCCTCTGCGCCCGACGGGCCGGGTACATGTTGGGCCCCCCGCATGTTGGTGCTGGGATCTGTGCACTTCACCTTCGTGTTGGCCGGGGTCGGCGACATGTGCTCGGGTGGTCGCTTCTCCGTGCCTTCGTAGCCCTTCCGGCAGGCGCCGGGTGTGAGCATCAGCTGCAGCCCGAAGTGGGCGGTGTAGTGACCGGTGCGGGGATCGCGGTCGATCACCGTGTAGCCGCCGCGTACGACATAGGGGTACAGGATCAGCACCTGCTGGATTCCTCGCAACCTGGCGCGGACGATCTGCCCGGTCGTGGTGAGGTTGGCCAGCAGCAGCGGTACGTCGCCTGAGTTCTCGTCGATCAACGCCTGAAGCTGGCGCGCGGTGACGTCGCCGGAATCGAGCACGGTCCGCAGATCGGCGTCGGTGTCGGGGTCGGCCAGGGTGTCGGACAGGTCGGCGAGGTCGGCGGCGAAGCTCTTGATCGCCCCGCCGGAGGCGCGTTGGGTGTCCAAGACCGTCGCGCCATCGTCGATCAGGGCGACGGTCTCCTCCAGGTTGCCGTCGGCGCTCTCGATCAGGTCGTTCCCGGCGTCGATCAACCGGGACAGGTCCGGTCCGGTGCCCCGGAACGCGGTTCCCAACTCGTCGATCACGGTCACCAGGTCGTCGCGCGGCACCGAGGCCACCAACCGGTCGAGGTCGACGAGCAGCTTCGTGGTGGGCACGGGGGTGCGGGTATCGGCCCGGGCGATGGTCGAGCCGGCCCGCAGGTATGGCCCGCCGCTCCGCCGTGGCTGCAGGTCGACGTACTGCTCACCGATCGCGGACCGGTTGGCGACCACCGCCAGGGTGTCCGCGGGGACGCGGGTGTCGTCGTCGAGGCTCAGGCGTACATCGACGCCGCTGGTTGTCGGTGCCAGTTCGTCGACGCGGCCGACCGCCACGCCGCGGTAGGTGACCTCGGCGCCCTCGAAGATGCCCCCGGCATCGGCGAAGTCGGCGCGGACGACGTAGGTGCCTCCGAGCAGCGCCGTGCCCAACCCGGCATACCGTGCGCCGGCGATGGAGACCCCGACGACCGTGAGGGCTAGGAACAGGACCAGCTGGATGCGTACGCCGCGGGTGATCATCCGAGGCCTCCCACCAGCAGGTCGAGGAGTCCGGAATCGTCGGGTGACGACCCGGACGATCCACCGTTGCGGCCACCAGGCAGGGGCAGCGGCAACGTGGGCACGCCCGAAGGGAGGCCGGTCGGCGCCGACGTCGGCACGGACGGTAGCTCGGGCAGCGGGAGTGGGTTCCGGCCCGACAGAAGACCAGGCATGTCGACGTCGAGAGTCAGCTGCAGGTTGGTGTAGTCGCCGCGGACGGCATCTGCGGCCGAGTCGGCGAACGGATAGGTGAAGAGCACCTCCAGCGACTTCGGCAGGTTGTCGCCAGCTCTGGCCAGTTCGGTGAGAATCGGGTCGAGGGCGCGCAGGTTGGCCACCAGGTCGGCCTTCGTACCCTCGATCACCCGCGCACCGACGTCGCCCAGCTTGGACAGCTCCACCAGCATCCTGGTGAGGTTGCGCCGCTGGTCGGCGAGCACGGTCAGGGCAGCCGGCAGCTCGTCGACGGTGGTGCCGATGGTCTTGCGCTGCTTGGCCAGCGAGGCCGACAGCCGGTCGAGACTCTCGATCGCCCGGGCGATTTCATGCTTGTGCGCATCGAGCTCGCCGATGAACGTGTCGAGCCGCCTCAGCAGCTGGCGTACGTCGGTCTCGCGTCCGTCGAGTGCCTTGGTGAGCTCGACGTTGATGGTCTTGAGCTGGGCAACCCCGCCGCCGTTGAGGAGCAGGGACAACGCCGACAGGACTTCCTCGACCTCGACGGAACGGCCGGTGCGGGAGAGTGGGATCACGTCACCGTCGCTCAGTCGCCCATACTCTCGCTGACCGCCTGCCGGCGAGGCGACCGAGACGAACTTCTCTCCCAGCAGGCTGGTCTGCCGGATCTGCGCGGTCGCGTTGTCCGGCAACCGGACATTGCGGTCGAGGGTCAGCCGCACGTTGGCGGTGAAGCCGTCGAGCCAGAACCTCGTCGACCTCGCCGACAGTGACGTCGTTGACCTTGACCGCCGAACGCGGAACCAGGTCGAGAACGTCGGCGAACCTCGCGGTCACGCGGTAGGTGTCCTTGCCGGAGGCGGCACCGCCTGGCAGTGGCAGGTCGTACGCGGAGAAGCCGCACCCGGCGAGCACCGTGGCCGACGTCAGAGCGGCTGCACACCTGACGGCTGCCCGGCGGATCGCCCGCGCCCACGGCCTCATCGGACGATCCCTCCCAGCGTCAGGTCGCGCGACGGTGCCGGACCCGTACCGGACGGCGTGCTCCGATTCGGGGTGCTTCGAGGAGCGGTGCGCCCGGCGTCACCGGTCTGCTGGAGCAGCGGCAGCTGGTCGAGGACGCCACGCAGGTCGTCGCACGCCGACTCCGGCTGGCCCGCCTGGAGCAGCAGCGAGCAGAGGTACAGGCCGGGATCGTCGACCTGCGCGAAGTTGTCGCGGGTGTCGAGCGTTCCGGTCCGGTCGTTGTAGGCATGGTCGAGGTTCGCAAGCGCGACGGGCGCGGTGTCGAGCACCTCGCGCAACGCGTTCTGCTGCTTGACCAGGGTTTTGGAGAGCTCGGTGAGACCGTCGACGTTCGTCCGCAGCTCGTCGCGGTTGTCCCGGACGAACGACGACACCTCCGTCAGAGCCACCGCCAGGTTGTCAAGCGCAAGTTGCAGGTCGCCGCGCTCACCCGCCAACTGGTCGGCGACGTCGGCCAGGTCGGTGTTGAACTGCCGCACGTGCGCGTCGCTCGCCGCCAGGGTGCTGGTGAACTTCTGCAGCTGCCGAACCGTGGCGAACAGGTCGCCGCGCGCGCCCGAGAGTGCCTCGGTCGCGTCGGCCAGATCGCCGATGGTGCCGTGGACCTTCCTGCCCTGACCGTCGAGGTTGGCCGCTCCGACGTCGAGCAGCCGTGACAGCGACCCGGTCCGGTTGGCGCCCTCCGGTCCCAGCGCCCGGGCAAGGTCGTCGACGCTTGCGTAGATCCGGTCGAGCTCGACGGGGACCGCCGTCTCCTCCAGCGCGATCTCGGCGCCATCGGCCAGCACGGCCCCGGTCCGGTAGACGGGCGTGAGCTGGACGTAGCGGTCACTCACGATCGACGGTGCGATCACCACCGCCTGGGCATCGGCCGGCACCTTCTGGTCGGCGTCGTACGACATCTCCACCCGGACCGCGCGACCGGCGGGTGTCACCTTGTCGACCCGACCAATGGGTACGCCGAGGACGCGGACGTCAGAGCCCTCGTACAGCCCGACCGTCCGGGGGAAGTGCGCGACCACGTGCTTGGGTTGCGGTTCTGGCCACAGGGCGTAGGCCATCGTGCACACGACCGCGAACGCCACGACCACCGCGAGCACGTGGGTGCCGCGGGAGAACCGGCGCAGGAACGATCCCCCGCGCGGCAGGCCCGGCAGGCGGAACGGCGAGGTCATCGGCCACCTCCCGACTGGGACCCGGATCCGGAGCCGCCGAGCAGGTCCTCGGCCGGCAGCCGCGGCTCACCCGGCACGGGTACGAGGTTGGGGATGTAGGTGTCGAACCACGGACCGGTGCCGAGGGTGTTGGCGAACACCCGGACGAACGGCGCGAGCAGCTTGATGCTCTTGTCGAGGTGGTCCTGGTTCGCGCGGAGCAGTGTGACGACCTCTGCGAGCCGGCGAAGTGCCGGCTCCAGTTGGGCGCGGTTGTCCCGGACCAGCCCGGTGACCTGGGTGGACAGCTCCTGGGTCGTGACGAGCAGCTGATGGATGAGCTCCCGCCGCGCCTGGACCTCTCGGAGCAGCAGGTCGCCGTCCCGGAGCAGCTTCACCAGCTCCTCGTCCCGGTCGGACAACACCTGGGTGACGGTGTTGGCGCGGGCGAGCAGAACCTTCAGCTGTTCGTCGCGGGAGGCGATGGTCCTGGACAGGCGGGACAGCCCGGCGAGCGACCCGCGTACCTCGGCCGGTGTGTCGGCGAAGGTCGTGCTCAAGGTGTCGAGCGCTCTGGCCAGCTGCCGGGTGTCGATGCGTTCGGTGGTGGTGGCGAGGTCGCTGAACGCTTCCACGACGTCGTACGGCGCCACCGTCCGGGACCGGGGAATCTCGCGTTCGGGGTCCAGCCGGCCCGGCCCGTCCGGTGCGAGGGAGAGGTACTTGCGGCCGAGCAGGGTCCTGATCCGGATGGCGGCGCCGGTCTGCGTACCCAGGTGGAGATCGTCGTCGGTCACCCGGAAGGCCACCCGCACGTGGTCGCCGTCCAACTCGACGGCCTCGACCCTGCCCACCTTCACACCGGCGACCCGCACCTCGTCCTCGGCCCGGAGCCCACCCGCCTCGCTGAACCGTGCGGCATAAGTGGTCCCGCCGCCGATGACCGGGAGGTCACCGGCGTTGAACGCGGCGTAGAGAAGCGCGATGACGGCCACCAGTCCGATGGCGCCGATCGTCACCGGGTTTCGATCTCGCATCGGCCTCATCGTTGGCACCTCGCCGCCGACACGTGCAGGCCAGCGCGCGGCAGCTCCGCACCCGTCGGGAGCACGATGCGGCCGTCGAAGTCGCAGAGGTAGAAGTTGAACCACGAGCCGTAGCTGGCGGTCCGGGTCAACGCTTCGAGTTTGGGAGGCATGTTGCGGAGCGTGCGTTGGACGATCGCGGAGTTGTCGTCGAGGGTGCCGGCGACCTTCCCGAGCTCGCGGATGTCGGTCTCGAGGTCGCCCCGGCTGTCGGCGAGCAGGCCGGCGGTCTGCCGGTTGAGGCTGACGATCGAGCTGAACGAACCGCCGATCGCCTTGCGGTCGGCGGACAGTCCGGAGACGAAGCGCTGCAGCTCCCCCACCAGCTCGGACAGCTTCTCGTCCCGATCGGCCACCGTTGCCAGCACGGTGTTGAGGTTGTCGATCAGGTCACCGATGACCTTGTTGCGGTCGGCGAGGGTGCTGGTGAGGGACGAGGTATGGGCCAGCAGGCTCTCGACGGTGCCGGCCTCGCCCTGCAGCACCTGGATGATCTCGTACGCCAGTTTGTTGACGTCCTGCGGCGACAGCGCAGCGAACAGCGGCTTGAACCCGTCGAAGAGAACCGTCAGGTCCAGCGCGGGTTGCGTCTGGGACACCGGGATCGTGCCACCCTCGGGCAGGGCGGCCGGGACGCCTGGACCCTCCCTCAGGGCGAGGTAGCGCTGACCGACGAGGTTGCGAAACCGCAGCGCGGCTCGTGTGGTCCTGGCCAGCTGCTGGTCGGCGTCGACGGTGAACGTCAACTCCGCAAGCGTTCGCTTGCCCGGGACCACCCGGATGTCGCGCACCTCACCGACGCGTACGCCGGCGATCCTGACGTCATCGCCCTTCTCCACGCCGGTCACGTCGGTGAACATCGCGTTGTACTCACGGGTCTCGCCCAGGCCGACGTTGGCGATGGTGAGCGCGAGCATGGTCGTGGCGAGCGTCGTCACGATGACGAAGATCGACAACTTCACCGCGGCGGCCGCGGTCACCCGGTCGAGTGGACGCCAGCTCACTGGACATTCACCTGCGTTCCCCGGGCGAGCGGTCCGAACAGGAGCGTCACGATGTCGGGCACCTCGTCCGGTGGGGTCTTCAGCACTGGCGCCACCAGCGCGTCGACCAGCTGCTGCTCGGCGGCGGATCCGGCGTAACCACTGGTGACGTCGAACACCGGCGCACGCGACCCAGGACCGGGACCTGTCCCGACTCCGGTCTCGACCCCGCTGCGCGGCACCGGGTTGCTCTGGTTGTACGGCGGGTCGGGAAGGGTGCGGCACCCCGGCCCGCGGTTGGACGCGAACGCGGGCCGGTCGTCGGCGGTGTACGCGGTCTGCTGGTTGACCAGCTCCAACGTGATGTGCAGGGAACGGGCGCTGCCGTCGAAGTGGTCACCGCCGCCGAAGGCGTCCTCGAAGTGCGGCACCCACGTCGCCATCCCCTCCAGCAGGCAGGAGTACTCGGGTGAGTAGGTGCTCAACAGGTCCAGCGCCGGCCGGCTCACCTCGCCCACCTGGATGAGGCCCTGCTCGTTGTCGGCAAGGAAGTCGCGGGCGGTCGTGCTCGTTCCCGCGAGGTCGGTGAGGAAGTCTTCGAGCACCCGCTGCTTGACGACAACCGTGTTGCCGGTCTCGGTGGCGTTGGCCAGTAGGCGGACGAGGTTGGGGCTGGCGTCGTCGTAGACGTCGGCCACGTCGGCGAGCGCGGACACGTCGTGCTTCAGCTCCGGCAGGTGCGGATTGAGCTCGGCGAGGTATGCGTTGAGGCGTACGAGATTGGCGCCCACGTCGTCGCCGCGCCCTTCCAGAGCGGTGGCCAACGCGGACAACGTGGCGTTGAGCTTCGCCGGCTCGATGGTGCGGAGCAGCGGGTACACGTCGTCGAGCACGGTCTCCAGTTCGATGGCCACGCTGGTGCGGTCGCGCTGGATGACGTCGCCGGCGGCGAGGCTCCGGGTGGCCGGTCGCGCGGGCGGCACCAGGTCGACGTACTTCTCACCGAACAGAGTCTTGGGCACGATGCGGGCGCTCACGTTGGCGGGGATCACGTCGAGCGTCTCCGGCTGCAGCGCGAGCTCGACCCGGGCCGAGCGGCCGTCGGACTCGATCCGGCGCACCTCACCGACGATCAGGCCGCGCAACTTGACGTCTGCCTGCCGGCTGAGCTGCAGACCAACCTGCGGTGTCTCGAGCGTGACGTCGGCGGTCCTGCTGAACGACTTGGTGAACAAGCCGTATGTCAGCCAGCCGAAGAAGACCAGCAACACCAGGAACGCCGCACCCAGTGCCGGCCGGGCACCCCGGAACGGCTGCCTGCGGGTACGGACCCGCCTCACCATGCCATCACCGCCATCACCCGGCCAGCCTGACCGTCGTCGCCGCGCCCCAGATCGCCATCGAGGTGAGCAGGTCGACGATGTTGATGGCGACGATGGACGTACGGACCGCGCGGCCGACCGCGACGCCGACACCAGCGGGGCCACCGGAGGCGTGGTAGCCGTAGTAGCAGTGGATCAGGATGATGACGATCGCGAAGATGATCACCTTGCCGAACGACCAGAGCACGTCGTACGGCGGCAGGAACAGGTGGAAGTAATGGTCGTAGGTGCCGGCACTCTGGCCGTAGTAGCCAGTCACGATCAGCCGGGTTGCTGCGTACGAGGAGAACAGGCCGATCACGTACAACGGGACGACGGCGACCAGGCCGGCGATGATCCGGGTCGTCACGAGGAACGGCAGCGACGGCACCGCCATCACCTCGAGCGCGTCGATCTCCTCGCTGATCCGCATCGCCCCGAGCTGGGCCGTGAACCCGCACCCGACGGTCGCGGCGAGGGCGATGCCTGCGATCAGGGGGGCGATCTCCCTCGTGTTGAAGTACGCGGACACGAAGCCGGAGTAGGCGGAGGTGCCGAGCTGGTTGAGCGCGGCGTAGCCCTGCAGGCCCACTTCTGTCCCGGTGAAGAACGCGAGGAAAGCGATCACACCGACCGTCCCGCCGATCACCGCCAGCCCACCCGTACCGAAGCTCACCTCGGCGAGCAGCCGCGCGATCTCCCGGCGATACCTGCTCACGGCCCGCGGAGTCCAGCCGAGAGCCCTTCCATAGAACGACAGCTGGCCACCGAGGTCGTCGAGGGCGCGCACCGGTGTCGCGGCGATGTGGCGGAGGGAGTCGCGACGGGCGGCGGCTCTGCGCGCGGCGCCGATCCTCGCGTGGTCGACCTCTGTTTGCGTCACGCCCGCTCACCCGCCCTTCGGCGGGACGACCTGGAAGTAGATCGCCTGCATGACGAAGTTGGCGAAGAACAGCAGCATGAACGTGATGACGACGGACTGGTTGACGGCGTCACCGACACCCTTCGGGCCGCCGCCGGCGTTCATGCCCTTGTACGACGCGACGATCGCGGCGATGAGACCGAAGACGAGTGCCTTGATCTCACCGGCCCACAGGTCGGGCAGCTGTGCCAGTGCGGTGAACGAAGCGAGGTAGGCGCCGGGCGTCCCCCCTTGCAGCACGACGTTGAATACGTAGCCACCGATCACGCCGACGACGCTGACGAGACCGTTGAGGAACACCGCGACGAACATGGCCGCGAACACCCTCGGCACAACGAGGCGGTGCAGTGGATCGACACCCAGCACCTGCATGGCGTCGATCTCCTCCCGGATGCGGCGGGAGCCGAGGTCGGCGCAGATGGCCGAACCCCCGGCGCCGGCGATGAGCAGCGCCGTGACGATCGGCGAGGCCTCCCGAACGACGGCCAGCACCATCGCCGCACCCGAGAAGGACTGTGCGCCGAACTGCTTGATGAGCCCGCCGATCTGAAGTGCGATGACCGCGCCGAAGGGGATCGACACCAGTGCGGTCGGCACGATCGTCACGCTGGCGAGAAACCACGCCTGCCGAAGGAACTCCCGCAGCTGGAAGGGCCGTCTGGGAAGGACCCGGAACACGTCCAGCGCGAACGCGAAGAGCTTGCCGGTCGCCCGCAGCGGTGCCGTGGCGACGGGTTGCCCGGTCATGCCGGCGCCCTCACGGCTGACCTCCGGCCGACGCACCCGTTGCTGCGGACACCGTTGCACTGGGCGCCGTGGCCTTGTCTGCCTGGAACGAACCGGGCGGTGGCCGGACCCCGTGCGCCAGGCACCACTGCCCCGGCGGGCGTTGGGAGTAGCGGGGCTTACCGTCGGAAGGTTCGAGCTGCAGGGGAATCGCCGGCAGCGGCGGTAGCTCCACCGCGAGCTCAGCCTCGGCGGCGAGTTCGTCGGCGTCCTTCTCCTCCGCCATGCCGATCGGCCCGATGCGTTGGGCGTTGAGGAACTGGCGTACGACCGGTTCCTGCGAGCAAAGGCACATCTCCCGCGGTCCGAACATCGCGAGATGGCGGTGGTAGAGCAGCCCGATGTTGTCGGGGACGGTACGCGCGGTGTTGACATCGTGGGTCACGATCAGGAACGTCGCGCCGGTCTGCTGGTTGAGGTCGACGATCAGCTGGTTGAGGTAGGCCGTCCGCACCGGGTCGAGACCGGAGTCGGGCTCGTCGAAGAGCATGATCTCGGGTTCGAGGACCAGGGCTCGGGCGAGTCCCGCGCGCTTGCGCATGCCGCCGGAGATCTCTCCCGGGAGCTTGCGCTCGGCTCCCTGCAGCCCGACCAGCTCGAGCATGTCCATCACGATGGTGCGGATCTGACGCTCGGACCGTCTGGTGTGTTCGCGCAGTGGGAAAGCCACGTTGTCGTAGATGTTCATCGACCCGAAAAGCGCGCCGTCCTGGAAGAGAACGCCGAAGAGGCGGCGGACGTCGTACAACTCCCGCTCGCTACACGTGGCGATATCGTGACTCTCGATATAGATATGACCGCGTTCGGGTTTCAGCAGACCGACCAGGCATTTCAGGAACACCGACTTACCTGTGCCGGATGGCCCCAACATGACGCTGATCTCGCCCGAGGGGAGGGTTAGTTCGACGTCGCGCCAGATCACCTGCCCACCAAAGGACTTGGTGAGACCCTCGACGCGGATCTCAACCCCCAAACGACTCCACCCCCAACACGTAAGGATGGCCACACGGCCTCGGTGTCACGGAGGTCGCGACGACCGCCGGGGGCTCCCCGCAGACAGCAGTCAACACGCCCTGACAGGGCCCAACGACTCGGGCTGGCCGAGGTTACGTACGAGTTATCGGATCACGCCCTGCTCCGGCGCAACGGGCGACGGCACGGCCGAACTTGGCCGACATTCGGTCGCCAAGCAGCCGTGACGCCACCTATCCAGGAATAGGTGCCGGGCATACGTCAGGGCGGCTATCTCCTCGGGAGAGAGAGCCGCCCTGACGTTTGAAATGTGTGGCCCGTCCGGATCAGTCCGATTTGCGGGCCGTGCGTGGACTACTTCAACGAGATTGTGGCGCCGACACCCTCGAGTGCTTCCTTGGCCTTGTCGGCGGCCTCCTTGTTGACCTTCTCCAGGACCGGCTTCGGCGCGCCCTCGACGAGATCCTTGGCCTCCTTCAGGCCAAGGCTGGTGAGCGTGCGCACCTCCTTGATGACCTGGATCTTCTTGTCGCCGGCGGCTTCGAGGATGACGTCGAACTCGTCCTTCTCCTCCTCGGCAGCGGCCTCGCCGCCGCCACCGGCGGCTCCGGGGGCCTGTGCGACGGCGACCGGAGCAGCCGCGGTCACGCCGAAAGTGTCCTCGAACTGCTTCACGAACTCGCTGAGCTCGAGGAGCGTCATCTCCTTGAACGACTCGAGCAGCTCGTCGGTGCTGAGCTTGGCCATGGTGGCCCTACCTTCCCTCTTGTGGTGCGGTCTTCGATGCCTGTGTCTTCGCTGTCTGTGTCTTCGCTGTCTGTGTCTGGTGCGGTGGTGCCTGATCTCCTACGCGTACGTCAGGACTCGTCTGCGGGACCTGCGTCCTCGGCGCCAGCCTCGTCGGCCGCCGCTTCCCCGCCCGCTGCCGCTGCCGGGTTGTCGGCCTCGACCTTCGTCCGCAGCGCCTCGACCAACCTCGCCGCCTGCGACAGCGGAGCCTGGAACAGCGACGCAGCGCCTGCGAGCGACGCCTGCATGGCGCCGGCGAGCTTGGCGAGCAGGACCTCGCGCGACTCGAGATCGGCTAGCTTGGTGATCTCGTCGACCGCGAGAGTCTTGCCGTCGAGCACGCCGCCCTTGATGACGAGCGTCGGGTTGGCCTTGGCGAAGTCGCGCAGACCCTTGGCAACTTCCACCGGATCACCGCTGATGAAGGCGATGGCCGAGGGCCCGACGAGCAGCTCGTCGAGGTCCGCGACGCCTGCCTCCTTGGCGGCGATCTTGGTCAGCGTGTTCTTGACGATGGCGTAGTTGGCGTTGTCACCGAGCGAGCGCCGCAGCTCCTGCAGCTGCTTTACGGTGAGTCCGCGGTATTCGGTCAGGACCGCGCCGGAGGAGTCACGGAACTTGTCCGTGAGCTCGGCTACGGCGCTCGCCTTGTCCGACTTCGCCATGGATCTCCTTCCTCTAGGTCGCCTCGGACGGCGCCGGTGTTCGGAAGGACCACGAGCGGAGAGCATGTACGAAACATGCAAAGCGCCCCGTGCAGACGCACGAGGCACCAAGAACGCGGCCAGAATGCGTACGAGACGATCATCCTGACGCGGCTACCACGTCACGCCTGCGCGGGCCGCCCGCATCGCGGGACCTTCAGCCACCCTGGCGGGTGGCGACCAGCGGTCTTCGGCAGCGGTCAGAATACGGGACTGCTCTGCCCCGGACCAAACCGGGGCAGAGCTGTCCGACGATCAGGCCCTCCAGCGGTGATCGAGTCCGCGTCGGGCGCCTTGCTGGCCGGCTGCACGAGAGTCAGCGCTTGAGCACCGGCTTGGACTCGAGCACCGCAACGTCCTCGCTCACCGGCGGGAGGTCGACGGGGATGATGTTCTCCGGTGCGAGCGGCGGCACTGTCACGGTGCCGGTCCACCGGACGTTCAGCGTCACCGTCTTCGAGCCGGCGCGGCTGAAGGTGTTGGTGACGTAATAGCCGGGATTGTCCTCCGGCAGCCGCCCCTCGACGAACGGTGTGCCCCGACCTGAGGCAGTCCCACCGTCCTCGAACGTCCACCGCAGTTCGCCGCTGGCCCGGATCTCACCGTCCAGGCCGCCGTTCGGCCGGTCGATGTGGATGGGCACGGTGATGGTCGGCGGGTCGTTCGCGACGACGGTTGCCGGCGGTCCGATGCCGGCCGGATAGTCCGTCCACACGATGGTCGGCAGGTTGACCAGGGTCCTCGCGTTCGGCGAGATCGTGATCCCGGGCGCGTTCAGCTCCTGGAAGACCTGGTAGTTGACCTCCCAGGAGATCTCCTGCATCGGAATGAAGTCGTCCTGACCAGGTTCGTCGCATGCGGCGTCGACACCGCGCCACCTGCCGGGATTCCCGCCGGCGCCGATAGTGCGCTCGTACCGGATCCAGGGATACCGGGGAAGACCCCGCGGCCCGACCGCGGATCCGCAATACATGCCAACGGTCCCGGTACTGCAGTCGTACGCCGGGTCGGCGTCCGGACACGTCAGGTCTCCGCCTGGCACCGTCCCCCAGACGGTCATCACCGTCGCGGGACCGCCACCTCCGCCGCCGCCTCCGCTGCTCTGCGGCGGGCGGTAGTAGCCGTTCGCCGACTCGCTGTACTGCCAGCCAATGCCGGTACCGCCGCCTCCCTGCGGTCCGTCCGCGAACGCCTGGCTCTTTCCTGCCGAGCCCACCACGAGAACTGCGCTCAACAGGCTGGACGTGAGGACCACCAAAGCAAGCCGTCTCATCCGACGAAGCTCCCCTCGACAATCAACCAGCGCCCGTCGATCTTGCTGACGGAGTATTGGAAGTTCTGCGTTTCGGCAGGTCCCTTGTCGACGACCTTGCCGGACCCGTCGGTCGTCTCGTACGCACTGATAACCGCATGGACAGAAACCTGAACCCGACTGTCGCGCTGGCCGGTCACCGCGATCGTCGGGCTGGTGAAGATGCCGCCTTCGACGCCACCGCCGCTGCGGTAGGCGCTGGTGATGTACTGCTTGGACTCGGCACAGATCTGACACTTCTTGAGCATTTGGTCCACAGCTGAGAAGTCACCGTTTCCGGTGGCCTTGTTCTGCGCGGTCAGGTAGTCGGCGATGAATTCCTTGACCTCGCTGGCGGTGGCCGGATCGACCTTGCCCGACCCGCCGGTCACCTTGACATCATCTGGCTTGGTCGGCTTGGCGTCGGGTGCCGAGGTCTGCTTCGGCTTTGGTGTCGACTCCTGGGGCGCCGTGGGCTTCGGCGTCTCGATCGCCGTCGGCTCCGGTGCGCCACCGCAACCCGCCACCAAGATGCTCATCCCAAGAACAGCCGCCGCGGCCCGCATCGCCCATCGCACTGGCCCCGCAACCCCCCAGCAGACTTGTCGTTGCCGCCGCCCCAGCGACAAACCGGGGCCTACCGTAACAGCACGTGATCGAACTCCGAAAGCGTCCATCCTGCACTTGGACACCACGACCGTCACAGCACGTGGCCCGCCCGCGTCGGTCCCTACACGCTCGGTGAACGTCGAAGCCGGCTCAGCGCTTGAGCACCGGCCGCGACTCCACCACGTTCACGGTCGCGTCGGCGTCGATGTCGACCGGTTCGATCGGCTCCGGGGCGAGACCGGCGACGGTCACCGTTCCGGTCCACTGAACCTCGAGATGTACGTTCTTGGGCCCCGTCGTGCGGAAGATCTCCGAGACGTAGTAGCCACCGTCGCGGGTCGGGTCGACCGAGCGAGTGTAGGGCTTGCCGCGGCCTACCGCGGTCCCTCCTCCCTCGAACTGCCAGGTGTAGGAACCGTCGGCCAGGATCTCTCCGTCGAGACCGCCTCGCGGCCGGTCGATGTGGATCGGGATCCGGACCCGGACCGGGTCCAGCGAAATGATCTGCGCCGGGCCCGTGAGTCCCTCGGGGTAGTCGGTCGAGACGACGACAGGCAGGTTGACCAGGCCCTTCGGCGCGGGACTGAGGTCGAGGTTCGGTTCGCCGAGGGGCTGGAACACCTCGAAGTCGACCCGGTAACTGATCTCCTCCAGCGAGATCCAGTCCTCGTCCGTCACCTCGATGCAGTCGTTGCTCTCGTAGACCCAGGGCGCGCCGGCGTCCGTCCGCCGGTAGTTCAGGTGCGCGTACCACGGCCGGTT
Organism: uncultured Actinomycetota bacterium; assembly: GCA_963720325.1. Taxonomy (GTDB): domain Bacteria; phylum Actinomycetota; class Actinomycetes; order Propionibacteriales; family Actinopolymorphaceae; genus Thermasporomyces. Next base: position 2,105,743 of record CAVRFE010000007.1, read on the forward strand.
GTTGGGGCCGATGCCGAGGCCACAGGTCAGCGAGTGAAATCCGTTGCACTGCCGGTTGGGCGCGTCCACGCAGACCTGCGACGGGATGCCCACCTCGGTCATGGTGAGCGCCGGACCGCCCCCGCCGCCGGACTCGCCACTCTGCGGTTCGCGGTAGTAGCCCTTACCCTCCTCGCTGTACTGCCAGCCGATGCCTGGCAGCTCCGGTCCGGCGTACGCAGGAACTGCCGTCGCCTGCGTCGAGATCAACGCGCCGGCAAGCACAACAGCCGCCGACACCAGCCTGATGAGTCGCATCGTGCCCCTCAGCTCCACGAAGTTATCTGCCACCCACTCGAATTCCGGGTCGCAGCGAAGGTCGATGAGTCAGACTCGGCCGGTTTGCTGTCGATGACCTGCCCGGACGAGTTCACGATCTTGTACGCGCTGATGGTGCTCTTGACCTGGAAGATCGCCCGGCTTCCGGATGCCTCGACGGTGGTGAACTTCGGCCGCACGAATGCGCCGCCTTCGATCTGAGCCCCGCTCTGGTAGACCTTTCGCAAACCACTGACGTAGCTCTTGCAGCCGTAGCAGGAGTCGGCGTACATCCCCTCGACGTCGGCGAACTCACCTGACACCGCCGCCTTGTCGTAGGTCTTCATGAAGTCCTGGACGAAGGCCCGCGCCTGGACCGCCAGCTCAGCGTCGACCGCGCCCTTGCCGACCTCCTTGCCGGGTCGGGTGGTGGCAGTCGAAGGTGTCGAACTCGGCGATGGAGTCGACTCCTTGGTCGTCGGTGGCTTCGCGGTGTCGATCGACTTCGGCTCGGGAGGTCCGCCGCAGCCAGCTATCAGCATGCTCATCCCAAGGACCGCCACCGCTGCGCGCGCCGCCCATCGCACTGCCCCGCTACCCCCAGAAAGCACAGGTCGTTGTCGCCGCCCCAGCGACAAACCGCCCTAACCGTAACAGCACGTAACCGAACTCCGAAAGCGCCCTTCTCGCCAACAAACGAACGCCCCCGCGACCAGGTCACGGGGGCGTCCGGGGTCAGCCGCTAGCCAGAGTCAGGAGGTCGCCTCGGCCGCCTCGACGGACTTGTTGGGATCGACAAGGATGCCCGGGCCCATGGTCGTCGAGAGGGTCACCTTCCTGACGTAGTGGCCCTTCGACGACGACGGCTTGAGCCGGAGCACCTCGTCGAACGCCGCGCCGTAGTTTTCGGCGAGTTGTTCCTCGGAGAACGACGTCTTGCCGATGATGAAGTGCAGGTTGGCGTGCCGGTCGACGCGGAACTCGATCTTCCCACCCTTGATCTCAGTGACGGCCTTGGTGACATCGGGGGTCACCGTGCCGGTCTTGGGGTTGGGCATCAGACCACGTGGGCCCAGCACCCGGCCGAGCCGACCGACCTTGCCCATCAGGTCAGGGGTGGCGACGACGGCGTCGAAGTCGAGCCAGCCGCCTTGGATGCGTTCGATCAGGTCGTCCGAGCCCACGTAGTCGGCTCCGGCCGCCGTCGCGTCCTCGGCCTTCTGGCCCACGGCGAACACGAGTACCCGGGCGGTCTTGCCGGTGCCGTGCGGGAGGTTGACCGTGCCGCGGACCATCTGGTCGGCCTTGCGCGGGTCGACGCCGAGTCGCATGGCGACGTCGACGGTCTCGTCGAACTTCTTCTTGGCAGTCCCCTTCGCCAGCCGGACGGCCTCGAGTGGCGCGTACAGGTGGTCGCGGTCGAGCTTCTCCTCGGCGGCGCGATAGGTCTTGCTGCGCTTCACTGCTGTCTCCTTCGATCGGAACGGGAGGTCGTGGTACGGGCCAGCGCTGGCCCTCCCACGGGTGGATCTACCGGTCGGCAGGTCCTGTCGCCTGTTGTGGAGAGTCCTCAGTCGTTGACCGTGACGCCCATCGAACGTGCGGTGCCCTCGACGATCTTCATCGCGGCTTCGACGTCGTTGGCGTTGAGGTCGGGCATCTTCGTCAGCGCGATCTCGCGTACCTGGTCACGGCTGATCGAGCCCACCTTCGCGGTGTGCGGCGTCGGCGACCCCTTGTCGAGACTGATGGCCTTCTTGATCAGCTCCACCGCCGGTGGTGTCTTGGTGATGAAGCTGAACGTCCGGTCTTCGTAGATCGTGATCTCGGCGGGTACGACGTTGCCACGCATCGCCTCGGTGGCGGCGTTGTAGGCCTTCGTGAACTCCATGATGTTGATGCCGGTCGGGCCGAGCACCGTACCGACAGGCGGTGCGGGTGTCGCGGCGCCGGCCTGCAGCTGGAGCCTGAGTACGGAGGCGATCTTCTTCTTCGCGGGCATGCTGTCGGGTCCTTTTGTGAACGTGTGGACGGGTTGGCGCTCAGACCCTCTGGATCTGGGTGAACGACAGCTCGACCGGAGTCTCCCGGCCGAAGATCTCGACGAGCGCCTTGACCCGTTGCGCGTCGGGGTTGAGCTCGGTGATGGTGGCGTGCAGTGTCGCGAACGGGCCGTCGACCACCATGACGGAGTCGCCCACCCGGAAGTCGAGGACCTCGGCCTTCTTCTTCTTCTTGTCCGGCTCGGCGGTCTCGACCACGACCGGCGCCAGCATGCCCTCGACCTCATCGAGGCCGAGCGGGACCGGCTGGTGGGCGTGGCCGACGAACCCGGTCACCGAAGGCGTGTGGCGAACGGCCGACCACGACTCGTCGGTGAGGTCCATCCGCACCAGGACGTAGCCGGGGAGAACGGTGCGCCGGACCATGCGGCGCTGCCCGTTCTTGATCTCGGCGACCTCCTCCTGCGGAACGACGACCTCGTAGATGAACTCTTCCATGTTGAGGGACTGGATGCGGTTCTCGAGGTTGCCCTTGACCCGGTTCTCCATCCCTGAGTACGTGTGGATGACGTACCACTCGCCGGGCTTGGACCGCAGCTCCTGGCGGAACTCCTCGAGGGCGGCATTGGCAGGGGTGGGCTCGTCTTCGGCCGGCGACTCCTCGTCGGCAGCAGCCTCGTCCGCGCCAGGCTCGGCTCCGGTGTCGTCTGCAGCTTCGGCGTTGTCTGCGGCTCCGGTGTCGTCTGCGGCTCCGAGGGCCGCGGCCGCATCGACGTCGGCGGCCGACGCGTCAGCCTGCTCAGCGGAGGCCTCGTCTCCAGGTCCACCGGTTCCTTCGTTGTCGGCTCCGGTCGCCTGCTCGGACGCATGATCCTCATGACCACGGATCTCGTCGTCGAGGTCGGACACAGTGGGCACTCCGTTTTCTCTCTCTGTCAGAACTTCTCTGTTGTCAGCTGGGTTGTCAGCTGGCACGGTTCCTGTCTCAGCTGGCGCCGTCCCGGCAGGCCGTGGCCGTCGGGCCGGCTGGCTCGGTGCCGGACGGGTGCTGCACCCGGCGCCCGACGTCAGCCGAAGATCTTGAACGTCAGCTGCCCGATCCCCAGGTCGAGGAGCGAGACGATCCCGATCACGACGAGCACGAAGACCAGTACGACGGTCCAGTACGTCGTGAGCTGCTCACGCGTCGGCCAGATGACCTTGCGTAGCTCGGTGACGACCTGACGGTAGAAGAGGCTGATCCGGGCAATCGGGCCCCTGCGACCTTCCTCCTTCGCCGGCCGAGCACGTTCCGGGGTGGCGGTCGACCCGCGCGTCTCCGTCACTGTTCGTCCTCACCGGTCTTTGGACCCGGCCGGACATTCCGTCGGGTTTCACGAGACCGCTCTTCAGGAGGAACGAACCAGCACCCCCGAAAGGTGCGGCCTCTGCGCGTCACCGCCGGAGGCGACACGCGCGACTCCGACCGCTGTGGTCGAGGTCGGCAGGGCAGGAGGGACTCGAACCCCCAACCGCCGGTTTTGGAGACCGGTGCTCTACCAATTGAGCCACTGCCCTTCGGAGGTTCCGCTCCTCCGGGTGCACCTCGCCACCAAAAGGTCTCGCGTTGGGCACACTTCGGAGAGGTCCGCGGACCACCAAGACGACGAGTGTACGGGGTCAGCGACCCACTGGTCGAACCGGGCCCGGCGGAGGGTAACGCCCCCCGCACCACTTGTAGGTCCTACATGTACGGCCCACAAGTAGACGTGGCACCCAAGTCGCGACAGGCCGGGCAATCCGATCCCGGGGTCGCCCCGGTTGCGGAGCCGCAGGAGTGCCACGATATGGCCATGACCAGCCCACAGATGGCAGGCGCCGACGGCGGCGCCGTCGACGCACCTTCGTACGCCTCGGCCGACGCACCCACTCCGACCGGTCACAACCGGATCTCCGCCCGGATCAGCGGAATCGCTGAGTCGGCGACACTCGCGGTCGACGGCAAGGCAAAGGCGCTGAAGGCCGCGGGGCGTCCGGTCATCGGCTTCGGCGCCGGCGAGCCCGACTTCCCGACACCCGACTACATCGTCGAGGCCGCCGTGGAGGCCTGCCGCGATCCGCGCAACCACCGCTACACCCCGCCTGGCGGTCTGCCCGAGCTACGGGCCGCGATCGCCGCGAAGACCCGGCGCGACTCGACCTACGACGTCGACGCGAGCCAGGTACTCGTCACCAACGGCGGCAAGCAGGCTGTCTTCGAAGCGTTCGCCGTGCTCCTCGATCCCGGCGACGAGGTCCTGCTCCCCGCGCCGTACTGGACGACATATCCCGAGTCCATCGCTCTCGCCGGAGGACGTGCGGTCCCAGTGGTGACCGGCGAGGAGCAGGGCTACCTCGTCAGCGTCGAGCAGCTCGAGGCCGCCCGGACGCCCCGCACGAAGGCCCTGCTGATGTGCTCGCCGTCCAACCCGACGGGCGCGGTCTACCCCGCCCAACTCCTCCGCGAGATCGGTCGGTGGGCGAACGAGCACGACGTGTGGGTCGTCACCGACGAGATCTACGAGCACCTCACCTACGACGGTGTGCGGACGGCCTCGCTCCCGGTCGAGGTTCCCGAGCTGGCCGACCGGTGCATCGTGGTCAACGGCGTCGCCAAGACGTACGCCATGACCGGCTGGCGGGTGGGATGGCTGATAGGGCCGGCAGACGTCGTGAAGGCGGCCGGCAACCTGCAGTCGCACGCGACCGGCAACGTGAACAACGTCGCCCAGCGGGCCGCCCTCACCGCGGTGTCGGGTGACCTTTCGGCGGCGGCGGCGATGCGGACGGCGTTCGACCGTAGGCGGCGCATGATCGTGCAGTTGCTGTCCGACGTGGCCGGCTTCACCTGCCCGACGCCGAAGGGCGCGTTCTACGCCTACCCGTCGGTGAAGGGCGCCCTCGGTCGGCTGATCCGCGGCCGGCGGCCACAGACCTCCGGCGAACTCGCCGAGCTGATGCTCGACGAGGTGGAGGTCGCGGCGGTCCCCGGTGAAGCGTTCGGGACACCTGGTTACCTTCGGTTCTCCTACGCGCTCGGTGACGACGATCTCGTCGAAGGCGTGACCCGGATCCAGAAGCTGCTGGCCGAGGCGCAGGGCTAGGACGGGTGACGACGGGGGTCGCGAGGTCGGTACGCGCGCTGCCGAAGGCGCACCTGCACCTGCACTTCACCGGCTCGATGCGGCACCGGACCTTGGTCGAGCTCGCGGACCTGCATGGCGTACGCCTGCCCGATGCCCTACGCGAGGACTGGCCGCCGCGGCTTCTGGCGACCGACGAGAAGGGCTGGTTCCGGTTCCAGCGCTTGTACGACATCGCCCGATCGGTCTTGCGCCGGGAGGACGATGTCCGCCGGCTGGTCCGCGAGACGGCGGAGGACGAGGCGGCGGAAGGGTCCGGCTGGCTGGAGATCCAGGTCGACCCCTCGGGCTTCGCGGCCCGCTTCGGCGGGATCAGCGCGTTCACCGACCTCGTGCTCGACGCCGTGCGGGACGCGTCGGCGGCCACCGGCGTCGGCATCGCCGTCGTGATCGCGGCCAACCGCACCCGGCACCCGCTGGACGCGCGGACGCTGGCCAGGCTGGCTGTGCAGTACGCCGGTAGGGGCGTCGTGGGCTTCGGACTGTCGAACGACGAACGCCGGGGCCGTCCGGAGGAGTTCACCCGCGCGTTCGCGATCGCCGACCGGGCGGGGCTCGGCCGGATGCCGCACGGCGGGGAGCTGCGCGGGCCGGCGTCGGTACGCGGCTGCCTGGAAGCGCTGCGGGCGACCCGGGTCGGCCACGGTGTGCGGTCAGCGGAGGATCCCGCACTGGTCGAGCAGATCGCCGAACGCGGCGTCGCTCTGGAGGTGTGTCCGGCCTCGAACCTCGCGCTGGGCGTCTACCGCGAGCCGGCCGCGATTCCGCTCCGGAAGCTGTTCGAGTCCGGTGTCCAGATCGCGCTGGGCGCGGACGACCCGCTGTTGTTCGGCGTACGGCTGGCCGGGCAGTACCAGCTGGCTCGCGACCTGGGGTTCACCGACGCCGAACTCGCCGATTTCGCGAGCATGTCGGTACGGGCGTCCTGCGCGCCGGACGATGTCCGAGTGGCTCTGCTCGCCGGCGTCGATGCGTGGCTTGCGGAGGCGACCGACGGCGCGCCGCGAGCCTGACCGGCGCCGACCAGCCGGGGTCGTCGGCGCGGGTGGAGCGGGTGGATCAGAGGGCGCAGCCGACCAGGACGGGCTCGTTGACCAGCTCGACGCCGAATCTCTCGCGGACACCCGCACGGACCTCCCGGGCGAGGGCCAGCAGGTCGGCGGTGACGGCGCCTCCGCGGTTTGTCAGGGCGAGCGTGTGCTTGGACGACAACCGGGCGGGACCGTCGCCGTACCCCTTGCCGAACCCGGCGTGCTCGATCAGCCAGGCCGCGCTCGTCTTGACCTGCCCGTGCTCGGCCGGCCACCGAGGAGCCTCGTCCGGCAAGGTGGCGGCGATGTCCGGTGACAGAACGGGATTGGTGAAGAACGACCCGGCGCTCCACGTGTCGTGATCGACCGGGTCGAGGACCATGCCCTTGCGTCGGCGCAACGCCAGTACCGCTGACCGCACCTCGTCGAGGGGAGCCCGGTCCCCCATGTCGACTCCGAGGGTCCGGGCCAACTCCGCGTACCCCACCGGGGCACTCAGCTCCCCCACCGACAGCCGGAAGGCCACCTCGAGAACCACGGCGCGGTCGGGGTCGCGCTTGAACCGGCTGGTGCGGTATCCGAACCCGCAGGCGTCGACGGGCAGCGTGCGGTGGACTCCGTTCAACCCGGTCCCAGACCAGTACGTCGACGAGCGTCTGGGCCACCTCCTGGCCGTAGGCCGCGACGTTCTGGATGGGCACGGCACCCACCAGACCCGGGATGCCCGCCAGCGCCTCGACCCCCGCCCACCCCTCCGCCACCGTCTTGGTCACGAAGGAGTCCCAGTTCTCGCCGGCTCCGACCCGCACCGTCACTTCGTCGGGAGAGCCGTTCCGCTCTACGGTCATCCCGCGCACCCCGACCCGTAGCACCGTGCCGGGGAAGCCCTCGTCGGCGACGACCAGGTTGCTGCCACCGCCGAGTACCAGGACCGGCTCCCGGTTGGCGTCGCAGCCGCGGATCACCTCGACCAGGTCGCCGGCGTCGTCGACGTCGACCAGGCGCTTGGCCGGGCCGCCGAGCCGGAGCGTCGTCAACTCCGCGACGGGTACGTCGAATCGTTCCTGCACGTCTGCGTTGTCCTGCTCTGCCGAGGCTGCTCTGGCGTCCCTGCTCTGCCTGTGTCCCTGTGCTGTCGTGTCCGTGTGCCTGTGTCACTGCACGGTCGTGTGGCCTGTGCTGTCGGGCGTACCGTCCCACGCCCAGTGGTTTCCTTAGACCCCCTCGACCTCAGTCGAGCCGGACTACGGCCCGGGCGGCGCCGAGGACCCGGGCGCCGTCGCCGCCCTCGTCGCCAGCAGCGGGTACGACGGCGGTCAGGTCGACCCGCACCAGGTCGTCGCCGACCTTGTCCACCACCTTCCCCCCGAAGGTCACCGTGACTCCCTCGTCGGTGTCGGGGACGACGACCGGGCGGGTGAACCGCACGGAGTACTCCACCACTCGGGCAGGGTCACCGACCCAGGCGGTGACGACTCGGACGGCGGCGGCCATCGTGAACATCCCGTGCGCGATCACGTCGGCGAGCCCGACACCTCGGGCGACGCGTTCGTTCCAGTGGATCGGGTTGAAGTCGCCCGACGCGCCGGCATAGCGCACCAGGTCGGCCCGGCGGACGGCGACGGTGAGTGCAGGCAACTCGGTGCCGACCTTCGCGGTCTGCACTGTCGGAACGCTCATCCCTGCGCGTCCTCTCCCTTGTGCACCACGCTCGCGTGCGCCGAGCAGACGGGCGCGCCCTCGACCGTGGTGATCTCCGTCCTGGTGGTGATGCGGTCGGTACCGGCCACCTGGCGGACACCCTCAACCGTGAGGGTGGCCAGCAGCCGGTCGCCCGGATGGATCGGACGGGTGTAGGAGAACCTCTGGTCCGCGTGGATCACCCGATGCAACGCCAGGCCACTGCCGGGATCCTCGAGCAGCCGAGTGAGCAGACCGAACGCCACCACGATCGGGAACGTCGGCGGGGCCACCACATCAGGGTGACCGAGAGCCTGGGCCGCTTCGACATCGCGGTAGGCGGGGTTGGGGTCGCCGACCGACTCGGCGAACTCCCTGATCTTCTCCCGACCGACCTCGTACGGGGTCGGGAGGGTATAGGTGCGGCCCACGAGGCCGGCGTCGACGGGCATGCCCGCGACGCTACCGGAGCGCAGCTGGCTATCGCGTCTCGCGGTGCGCGCGGTGGGTGCGGCAGCGCGGGCAGAACTTCTTGATCTCCAGCCGGTCAGGGTCGTTGCGCCGGTTCTTGCGGGTGATGTAGTTGCGCTCCCGGCACTCGGTGCATGCCAGTGTGATCTTGGGGCGAATCTCTGTGCTCTTGCTCGCCACGGCTGCCTCTTGGTGTGTCAGGGGTGGTCGGCAGATGGTCGTCTGCCGGATACGTCGTACTGTCCATCATGCCCGACCCGATGGCGCACCCTCGCACCATCGGGTCCGGCCAGGTGGTAGCGGTGGCCGGACTTGAACCGGCGACACAGCGATTATGAGCCGCTTGCTCTACCGTCTGAGCTACACCGCCGCCGGACCGGGGTGCCCGTCACGCTGTGGCTCGCCACCGTAGGCCAGCCACGGTAACAGCCACAGGTGCGGACGGATCCGGCCGCAGAGCCCCAATACGGAATCGAACCGTAGACCTTCTCCTTACCATGGAGACGCTCTACCGACTGAGCTATTGGGGCGAGCGACAACCGAGGATACAAGAGCCTCGAACCTTACCGGTAACCGGATACGCGGCACGCCCGCGCGTCCGGATCGCCCGGTTGCCGCAGGTCTGCTCCAGTGCTACGACAGGTCGCCCAGATCGTTGCTGGCCAGGTCGACAAGCGTGCCGTCCGGCTGGTGCAGAGCCACGCTGTCGCCGCCTTTGCTGAACATCGTCGTCGACAGGCCGTTGTAGTAGCGGCTCGGGCTGTTGTGGCCGGAACCGACGTAGACGGCGAGGGCACCGCCGGCGGGGATGGAGTAGCCAGCACCGATCCGCAGGCGGTACCCGGGGTCGTCGCGCAGGTACCAGTCGCTGACGTCCACCGCATCGGCCGAGACGTTGCGGAGGATCACGTGCTCGCCGCCGCCGTCGTCGGGTTCGCCGCCGGCGGCATCGTCGGCCAGGCGCTCGACCACCACCGGCGCCGGGCGGGGCAGCGGAGGGCGGCCGTCGACGATCGCCCGCGCAACGGCCGGGTAGTTCTGGATCAGAGCGTCGGCGCCGTGCGCGAGGAGGACGGCGAGTGCAGCGGGGTCGTTGGGGGTCCAGAAGGCCGTCTTCAGGCCGGCCGCCCGCATGCGGACGACGTCTCCCGGGCGGAGCCGCCGGTAGTCGGGGATCAGGAACTCCATCCAGCCGGCAAGGTCCTGCAGCGTCGCGTCGTCCGGCACCCACTCGGTGATCCCGCCGACCGGCACGGCTTTGTCGATCTCGTCGGCGAAGTCGGCCAGTATTTCCCAGTTGAACGACGTTACCTTCAGCCAGCGGGCCCGGTCGCGCGCCGTGAGCCAGCCGTCGGGCGCGGTGCGGAGTACGTCGGCCACGGCCTGCGCCAGCCGGGTGTGGATCTGCGGGCTCTTCAGTTCGAGCCAGAGCCCGATGCCGGCCTGCCGCGACACCCGAAGCGCCTCGCGCAGCGTAGGCAGCCGTTCGCCCGCATACCGGTCGTCGAACCAGGTACCGACGTCCAGCACACGGAGCTCGGCGAGGGTGAACTCCCCCACGTTCCAGGTAGCCCGGTCGGGGAACACCGTTGCGACGTCGGTGGTGCGTTCGAGCGTCGCGTCATGGGCGAGGACAGGCACCCCGTCCTTACTGAGAACGACGTCGACCTCCGCGAACGCCGCGCCCTGCCGGGCCGCTTCCTCGATGGCCGTGAGCGTGTTCTCGGGCGTAGTGCCGGACGCGCCGCGGTGCCCGACGACGATCACCCCCTGCCGGCGGCTCGCGTCCCTCTCGTCGACTGCAGCTGGATCTTGGCGCATCGACTGCACCGAACTCCTCCTCGACCTCGACGTGACCGTCCACTCGTCCGATCCGCCGCCCCTGCTGGCTGGCTTTGCTGGTTCGAGCCTGGCCTGGCTCGGACCGACCCTGCCCGACCAGAACGTCGCGAGCAACCCCGGTGGCCACCCATGGCGGGGACAGAACGCGTGCCGGACGGGGCAGAATCAGTCCGGACGAACCGGGACAAGGAGGTCGCATGCGCTTCGGAGTGGTGTTTCCGCAGACCGAGATCGGCCGCGACAAGGGCGCCGTCCACGCCTACGCCCAGGGCGCGGAAGAGCTCGGGTTCAGCCACCTGTTGGTCTACGACCACGTGCTGGGTGCCGATCCCGAGCAGCATCCCGGCTGGTCCGGGCCATACACCTGGCGCGACACATTCCACGAGCCGTTCGTACTGTTCGGTTACCTCGCCGGGATCTCCTCGCTGGAGCTCGTCACCGGGGTCATCGTGGCGCCGCAGCGCCAGACGGCCCTGATCGCCAAGCAGGCAGCGGAGGTCGACATCCTCACCGAAGGCCGGTTCCGGCTGGGGGTGGGCATTGGCTGGAACGCCGTCGAGTACGCCGCCCTCGGTGCCGACTTCCACACCCGGGGACGTCGGCTGGAGGAACAGATCGGCCTGCTCCGACGGCTGTGGACCGAGCCCGTCCTCGACTACGAGGGTGACTTCGACCAGGTGTCGGGTGCGGGAATCGCTCCGCTGCCCGTGCAGCAACCGATCCCGATCTGGATCGGTGCCCAGACCTCACCGCGATCACTTCGTCGTGCCGGTCGCATCGCCGACGGCTGGCTGCCGCAGTGGAGTCCCGGCGCGCGGCTGGACGACGCCATCGCTCTCGTCCACGAGGGCTCGCGGTCGGCCGGACGCGATCCGGCTCAGCTCGGGATGGAGGGCCGGATCAGCCTGGACACCGACAACTTGGACGCGGTGCCCGAGCTGATCCTGCAGTGGCGGCAAACCGGCGCCACGCACCTGTCGTTCAACACGATGCGGGCGGGTCACCGCAGCGTCGACCAGCACCTGCACGCCCTGGGCCAGGTAGCCGAGATGTGCAGAGACTGAGCTGCCTCAGCGCTTGCCACGTCGAAGGAGAGCGAAGGCCGCGGCCATGACGCCGAGCACGGCCATGGCGATGCCGGTCGCCTTCAGTCCACGCCGGGACGTCCGCGCCGTCGACATGCGTGGCCGCCGTGCCTCCGAGCGCCTGGAGAGAACTGCCATGTGGTCACCTCTTTCGCATGACCCGCTGCGGAACCGGGTCGGTTCCAGCAGGTCGAGGTGATTGTCACCGCGCAGGACCAGGCCGACGTCGCCCGGCACGGGTGAACTTCCGGCGTTGCGGGGCACGCGGGCCGCGGCGGCAGCTACCGCCGGTCGGTCGCGTCGTCGAACTCGCCGTTCTTGGCGCCGTCGAGGAAGCACTCCCATTCGTGGTGGTCGTACACGAGGACGCGTTGCGCCGGGTCGCCGCCAAGGCGCATCAGCACCCACTCGCCGGCGAACGCGACCTCGATGGCACCAGGCCCCTCGCTCGACCGCCGCCACGGCACGGCGTCGACGTCTATGCCGAGCTGCTCGACGGTCGGCTTTTGTCGTTCGGTCACGTTCCCATCCTGTCCCACGCCGACTGTCATCTGTCACCTCACGGCAACCGAGTTCCGGGCGAGGCACCTTGCAAGCGGCCGAACATGGTGGCCAAATGATTCCGAAGACACTTCGGCGAAGATCAATTTGAGGCAGGCTAACACGTGCCGCTTCACCTCATGAATCACGACCTGGACACACGCACTTGTGATTCACAAGTTAAGGGAGCAGTATGATGAGCGCGACGTCCTGTCAAGAGGACCAGGCGCCCTGTCAAGAGGACCAGTGGCGCGTTGACGAAGGAGGGCCTAGGTGACGACTGCCTACGGCGCTACCATCGCGAAGCGCCGACTGGCTCGCCGGCTCACCGAGCTCAGGGTCACCTCCGGATACACCGCCAACCAGGTCTGCGACCGACTCAACTGGGGTCGCGGCAAGGTCGGTCGGTTCGAGGGCAACCAATGGGTGCGCCCGGAGATGAGCGACATCCGTGACCTGCTCCGCATCTACGGCGCGGACGACGAGGTGGCCAAGGAGCTGGAGGACCTCGCCGCACTCGCCCGCACCCGGGCTTGGTGGCGCGACTACAGCGACATCTTCACCAACGAGTTCGCCGGATACGAGCACGACGCTGCACGCATCTGCTCCTACCTCCCGCTGATCCTGCCGGCCTACGTGCAGACGCCTGCGTACATGGAGGCGCAGATGCGTCTCGGGCCACGGTCGTCCGCATGGCGCAACCGCGCAGTCGGTGCCCGGCTGCGGCGGCAGGAGATCCTCGACCGCGCCGACGGCACCGCACCCGAACTCATGGCGGTCGTCACGGAGGCGTCGCTGATGTACCGGTGGGGCTCACAGACGGAGCGCCGCGCCCAGATAAGCCACCTCGTGGAGATGAGTCGCCGACCGGGTGTCGAGTTGCGACTGCTGCGCTTCGAGGACGGGCCGCACCCGGGCATGTGCGGGCCCATCAACATCTTCGACTTTCCCGGCGATGAGGCCACGGTGGCCTACATCGAGACTGATTTCGCACTCCAGGAGGTGGTCAAGCCGAAAGAGATCGAGGCATACATCGAAGTGTTCAACCAGGCACACGCCGCGGCGCTGGATCCCCCGGCGACCACGGCGCATCTCAAACAACTCGCAGAAGTACTGGAGTAACGCATGATCGACCTGTCTCAGGCTCAGTGGCGGAAGGCCACCCGCAGTGGCCAGAGCAATGGCGGCTGTGTCGAGATCGCCGCCAACCTGCCGGCTGTCGCAGCCGTTCGCGACAGTGTGCACCCGGACCGCGGTGCGCACGTCGTCGACAAGGGTGCGTTCGCCGCGTTCCTACGTGACGTGAAGGCCGGACACTACGACATCTAGTCGCCGGACATCGGTCGCCGGCGAACCAGGCGACTCAGCGTCTCAACAGAGCAGATCCCCCCGGAGCGCAGATCCGGGGGGATCTTCTTATCTACGCCCTGTCTCAGCGGGCAGGTGATCACCTTACAACCACCGACCACGCACAATGAAGGGCCGCGTACTCCGGGCTGCGAGCGCACGGCCGAGCCGCGCATCACGCAGCCGAACGCACACGTTCGACTGCGCACGTCCGACGGTGCACGCGGCGTGGAAGCGACGACGCGCCACACTCGGCGCCGTCGCCTGCGGTCCGCGGTGCTCGACACGGCTGAGATCGGCCATTTCCTTCCCAGGTTGCGATTGTCAAGAACCTGATTCGTGCCATACGCTTCGGTATGTGTGATTCACAGATTCCGACACGGGAAGGCTGAGACTCATGTTGCGACGGCACTGGAACCGTGGGACTGAGTGCCCGTGCGGAGTCGTGTCGTCAGCAAACGTCGCGGGAGACAGCAGCACCGTCCCCATCGCGGAAACCGCGTTCTGGTCCAAGAACACAGACCTCGGAGACGGAGTCCTCATATGAGCCACTCAGTCGGAGTGGAGACCGGGCGGCTGCTGTCCGCTCGAGGCGACGCGGTCAACGTGCCTGGCATCGGCCAGGTGGAGTGGTCACGGGCACAGCTCGATACGCATGCCGAGCTGGTAAACCGCACGCATCTGCCCGACCGGCCACCAGTCAAGATTCGCGTTCGCTGGCCCATCCCTGTCCCCCGCGCCGTCCGGTGGCCGTCCTGTTGCGCCTCGTGCGCCCTGGACTGGCCGTGCCCAGAAGCCAGGTGGGCGACCAACTGGCGGTCGGCGAAACAGCGCTTCCTGCGGGCGATAACCCACCACGGTACGTGAGCACTGCCGCATCGAGCGGCGGCCCGAGGTACAGGTCCTCGACGCCGTTGCCACCACCATCCGTAACGGAGGGAGTCAGCTCACCGATGGCCGCAATTCACGAGCTCACGCGGGACAAGGTGAGTGTGCAAGGCGCCGTGGAATTCGAGGACCTCGTTGCCGCCGCCCAGATCCTGGTCCGCGTCCACGAGGGCGACGGCATCGGCATCGGAATGCGCTGGCAGTGGCGGGTCCTTCCCGTGCTCTACGCCAAGAAGCGCACCTGTGTCGTCTGTCGTGGCCCGTGGCCCTGCTGGCGCGCCCGCTGGGCCGCTTCAACGCTGTCCACCCTGGATGGTTTCTGGCGTGAGCTCACTGGCGAGGACCTCGCGGCCGAGTACGGCTATCGGCTGACCGACGACCAGGTGTCGCGCCTCCAGTCGGCCGCGATGCGGCGAGATGACGATGCCATCTCGCCCGACCTGCAGCGGCGCGCGGGTTGACCCGTCCTGGCGCTGGCCAGCGGCGTTCGAGCTGATTCCGCCTCCTGGCTAGTCCCGCCCTCGAGCTGACCCCGCCCCGCTCCGGGAGCCCTCACCCCGGCCGCGTGGCGGGGTCTCTTCCTGTCTCTTACCGCCCCATTTCCGGCGTGCCTTACCCGGGCAGTGGAGGGGGCGGTTATCATGGCAGCGGTTGCAAAGTTTCTGTGTACGTGTTGACCCTGTTCTTTCACGCCCGCGGAAAGTCGATGCGGGCCATTGCCTTCCCAGGAATTGGTGGGCGCTCCGCCGCTCGAAAGTAACCAGCAGGTCCGTGCCCGCGGACGTGCTTTCCCATCAATACCTGCCAGGAGAGACAGAAATGACCCAGGGCACAGTGAAGTGGTTCAACCCCGACAAGGGCTACGGCTTCATCACGCCGGACGACGGCGCCAAAGACGTCTTCGTCCACTTCTCCGAGATCATCGCTGGCGAGTCCAGCGGCTTCAAGACGCTCGAGGAGAACCAGCGCGTCGAATTCGAAGTCACCCAGGGCTCAAAGGGTCCGCAGGCCAGCCAGGTCCGCCCGCTCTGAGATCCCGTCGGACGTAGTTTTCAGCTGAGCCGCGGTCCCACCCATCCGGTGGGGTCGCGGCTCGCTGCGTGTGTGGGACCGGACTGAACGTCACGTCTGATTCCCGCCAGGAATCCGACCGCGCCCGTCGCAGCATGGTGGGCATGCAGACCTCGCCACGCTACGAGTTCCGAGCCATCGCCCCCGACGTCCTGCGCCAGCTGCGTCAGCGCGACGACTGCGGCCGGGTACCCAAGCTCCACGTCGACGACGCGGGCGGAAACCCGCTGCGGTGTTGCCTGACCCGCAGCAGACCCGGCGAACGCGTCGCCCTGGTGTCGTACGCGCCGCTGCGGCGATGGGCGGCGGAGACCGGCGCACAGCCGTGGGCGTACGACGAGACCGGACCGGTGTTCATTCATCCGGAGCCATGTGGCGGCCCCTCGGGTGCCGGCTACCCCACCGCAATGGGCGGAGAACGCCGGGTGTTCCGCGCCTACACCGCCGACGGCCGGATCGCGGGCGGGCGACTGCTCGACCACTACGACTCGGAGCGGCCAGAACCCGCCGAAGCCGTCCTGCGGGAACTGTTCGCCGATCGCGAGGTCGCGGTCGTCCACGTACGTGCCGTCGAGTTCGGCTGCTTCGACTTCGAGGTCCGCCGCCGACCGCGCGACGACATGTCAATGTCGCCTTGACGGAAGCGCTCAGCCGTGCTGGTCAGGGTTGTCCCAGTAGTAGGCCTCCGGGTCATAGACCGCAGGGCAAGGGATAATCCATGGTGCGGTGAAACCGCCCTGGGCAAGGTTCTCCTTGGCCGGAACATTCTTCAGGTCCTTGTGCGACACCGTGAGGGTCGGGATGTTGGACACCGAGCCCTGGAAGAATGGCCCATCGGAGATGTGGACCTTCGTGATCTCCCAGGCGAGTTGGTGGCGCTTCATCGGGTCGGGCTCGACCTTGGACTGGTCATAGATCTGCCAGAGTCGTTCGATCGGTCCGCCGGGCTCGGGTTCCATTCGTGGCGGTGTCCGCTTGAACGGGTCGACATCCTTTTCCTGGTTCTCGGCCGGAGTGCCGCGGACGTTGTAGAACTGCCCCTCCAGCGGAGACCAGCGGGTCGGCTCGATCGGCACTACCCACTGCGGGTACACAAAGTAGTTCGGGCCGTCACCCACGCCGTAGTCGGCGCGCGCCTGGATGTCGCCAGCCGCCCAGTTCGGGTCCATCGACTCCGGCGGAATCGGGTCGAGCTTGACGTCCAACCCCACAGCCTGCCAGTCGCGCTGCATCAGGTTGTTGATGGACCTGACGACATCGCTCGTGGTGGCGGCCATGGTGAGCACGATGGTGAGTTTCTCCCCGTCGGGGCGTTCCCGCTTGCCGTCGCCGTTCTTGTCGACGACGCCGATTTCGTCGAGGAGTGCCTTTGCCTTCGTGGGGTTGAACTTCGCGTAGCTGTCTCTCCACTGCTGGTAGATCGACTCGCCCTCGTCGTTGACGTTGTACTCGATCGCCTTCGGGCTCATGGTCCCGGTCGTGATCTCGCCGGTGCCGAAGAAGACCGCCTTCTGTACTTCCTTACGGTTGAAGGCGAGCGAGAGTGCCTGGCGGAACTTGGGGGTGCGGATGAGGTCGCGCATCCCCCGGTCCTTGTAGTCGTAGCTGAAGAAGAAGCCGTGCGGGCCGGTGCCGTCGCCGCTGTCCCAGAGGTTGACCACCATCCCGCTGCGGGCACTGGTGTTCTTGATTCCGGAGACGTCCCCCAGGCTGAGCGAGGCGAACCGGCCGTCCACGTAGTCGAGCTTTCCCTGCTGGATCTGCAGCTTGCCGACTTCGGGGTCCTGGATGGCGTTCATGATCATCTTGTCGACGTACGGCAGTTGGCCGCCTTCCCGGTCGACGACCCAGTAGAAGGGGTTGCGTTCCCAGCTGAGGTACTGGCCTTCCTTGTAGGCGGTGAGCCGCCAGCCCGTCATCGTGGGACAGTCCGGGTTGCGGCCGAAGTCGGTCTTGGAGTCGAACAGCCCATCCTTGGTGGCCCAGTCCTTCGGCGCGTTCTTGTTGTACTTCGGGTGGAACTCCTGGGCGAAGTGCTTGGGCAGCATCCAGATCGCCCCGGTGTCGCCCTTGCCGCCCTTGGTCCACATCGCCAGCCGGTCGGCGGTGAGTGGTGCAGGTGCGTCGAACGTCATGACCAGCGTGTGGTCGTCGGGCGCGGTGACCTTGGCGAGAGTGTTCAGACCCGAACGCATCTCGTCCGGCGGAACGGCTGGGTGCTCCTCGTTGAGCACCAGGTCTTCCCACCAGAACAGCACGTCGGCCGTCGTCCAGAGCTCCCCGTCGGACCAGCGCAGCCCCTCCCGAAAGTGCAGCGTCCACTCCGAGGCGTCGTCGTTGGCCTCCCAGCTCTCGCACAGACCGGGACCGACGTCGAGTCCGTCGTTGAGCCACCGCAGCGGCGAGTGACCATACATGTACTCACGGGTCTGACCGTCGTCGGTCTTCGGGGTCATCATCCGCAGCCGGCCGCCGTACTTGCCGGGCGTCGCCCAGTTGTGCGGGAGGACGTAGGGGTTCTTCGGCAGCCGATCCGCCACGGGTGGCAGCTCGCCGGCGTCCACCAGCTTCTTCAGCGTGGGCGCCTCGCGGAAGGCACTCGGGACCGGCAGCGGCTTGGTCGCCGAACCGACCTGCACCTTGGTCTTGGGGCCGCCACCGGATCCGCCGCCAGTGCCACCGCCGCCACCGCCACCGCTGCACCCACCAAGGACAGCTGCGGCGGCCACGGCGGCCGAACCGAAGAGGAACGCCCGCCGGCTGGACTCGCTCGACCTGTTCATCGTTCTACCGCCGATCGTCTCGAAGAGGTGGGGTAGGGCGCGTCCGCGCTAGGTGACGCCTCGCTCGTCCGCGGCGCCGTCGCGAGGCGCCGCGGCGAAGATGGTCCGGACGTGGTCGGGCCAGGCAGACCAGGTGGGTGCCGGAACCCGCAGCGAGGCGGCCCGCCACCCCAACCAGCTCCGTTGGTAGACGAGAGCAAGCATCGTACGGGCGGCACGGGACCGGTTGGACACGCCTCGGTGCCACAGGCGCAGGTCTCGGATGGCGACCGCGCCAGCACGAACGTTGAGCCGGGTCGACGCCAAGGCCTGCGCCCGGGTGGTCAGGTCGGGACTGTGGCTACCGATCACGTCCGCAGTGTCGTCCGGCCGGTCGAGGATGAGATGCGAGCCGGGCCAGACCTCCGTACTGCCGTTCTCCTCGGTGAAGTCACACAACGGGATGTTGACCACGAGACCCGTGGTCGGTGTCGGCACGCTGAGCTCGGTGCCGAACAGCGGGCCGGCGTCGCGGTGGACACGCTGTGGCGTCGAGCCGGGCAGTGCCGTGTTGGAGTTGTAGAGGGAGCAGCGATAGTCGTCGCCGAGCACGGCGGCCACGATCTGCGTGACGACGGGATGGGCAACCACGTCGACGTCGCTGAAGGGTGCGACGAGCGGGAGCTGCATCTGGATGTGGTTGGCGCCGTCGGTCGGCCGGACCCTGCCGCTGTCGGCCCGGGTCTGCTCCGCGGTCAGGAGCTCCTCGTAGCTGTCCCGCAGGACGCCGACGCGCTCGGCGTCGTACGCGTTCTCGACGATCACCATGCCCGCGTCGCGCAGAGTACCCAGAGTGAGACGGAGCGCCTCCGGGGTCAGCAGGTCGACGGTTCCCGTGGATCTCGTGCGTGTGTCGGCGCCGGCTGTCACGCGTACCCCATATCCCGTCGTGAACGTTCAATGAAAGCTAGGCGCGGCCACGAAACTGCGTCAAGGCATGCTTGCGCCGCCCGGCCGAGTGCGGCCAGGGTACGCCGGCGGCTGGATCAGTCCACGATTTCGGGGTTCGTGGTCATGATGTGTTCAGCCATCTGCCAGACCAAGGGCTGCAGCTCCCGGATCTGGCTCGCACGCCCGGCCACGTCGGGCAGTGAGCCCACGCCGAGGTCGCCGAGCAGGCTCCGATACCCGGGACGGAACCTATCCGCCTCCCCCGGCGCGCCGTGCTCGAGCACCTTCAGACACTTGCCGTAGGTGACAGCGAGCCAGAAGACCGCCTCGCGATGGTCACCGCGCTCGATCAGGTCTCCGGTGCCGTCGATGGCGATCGGTCGGGAGTCTGCGCTGATGTCGGACGACCAGAAGAACGGCGCACCGACCACCATGCTGGCCCGGTCGAACGCGGGCGTGAGCGCGTCGAGATGCTGCCGCACCTGGGTCGCCGTCATGCGGGCCGAACCCAACGTCTCCAGCAGGCGCTCGTAGAACGCGTCCTGCCCGTAGTCAGACAACAGCTGCCGGGTGAGGAGATATCTCTTGCGTACGGTGACATTCTTCAGCCCGGCGACGAGCAGAACGTACGTCGTCACGCCGGCCGACAGCAGGCAGGTGAGGGACTGGTCGAGGAACGGCGCAGCCGGGTCCAGCCCTTGCAGGGTCTGCGAGGCGTTCTCCCGTGCGTGCTCACAGCGCTGGCGTACCCAGTGCCGTCGTGCGAACTCCGCGGAGACCTGCGCCTGGAGCTTCGTCAGCTGGCCGGACGGATCGGCGATGACGTTCGGCAGACGGAAGTTTCCGGCCATGTAGTAGTGGGCGAGCACGCGTTCGGCCGACTCGAACCGCGCGATCGGCTGGTCGGTGACCTCGAGGATGACTCCCCGGTGGTGGAACTTGCCGATCTTGTCCGTCCCGACCGGGCCGCTGCGTACGAGCGCGACGTCGACATCGGATCCCGCCGGGAGTTCGGCATCATCGGCGAGCCACGTGGTCGAGCCGGTGTGGAAGGCGCCGCAGTAGCCGGGAACCCTGCTGCCCTCGTCGGCAACCCATTGTCTGGCACGGTCCTTGGCATCCTTGACGAGCATGGTCTCCTCGCGCGACAGCGGGCCCTTCGCCCGGGAGCGTAGCTCAGCGGCTCAGTCGCCGGAACCGGTGCACCGACAGCGGCACGAAGACCACCACGATCAGGACCGGCCACACCATCGCCATCGGCAGAGCGTGCTGCGCGATCCAGGAGTCGCCGCCCCAACCCGGGTTGCCGAACAACTCCCGGGTGGCGGCCACGGTCGAGGACAAGGGGTTCCACTCCGCGATCGCGCCCAGCCAGCCGGGCATCGTGGCCGGCGCGGCGAACGTGTTGGCCAGGAAGCCGAGCGGCCAGACCAGGATCTGCACGGCCATGACGGCCTCCGGGTTGCGTATCAGCAGGCCGAGGTAGATGCCGACCCACAGCAGTGCGAATCGGAGCAGCAGGAGCAGCCCGACCGCGAGGAACGCATCTCCCAGCGTGTTGTGCCACCGCCAACCGACCAGCACGCCGCAGCCGAGCATGACGGCGAGGCCGAGGACGGAGTTGAGCATGTCGGCGGCGCAGCGCCCGACGACCACGGCCGAGGACGCCATCGGCAGGGATCGGAACCGGTCCGTGACTCCCCGGGCGGCGTCCGTGGTGACGGTCACCATCGTGGCCTCCAGGCCGAAGAGCATGGTCATGGCGAACATGCCGGGCAGTAGGAACTCGCGATAGTTGCCCCCGCCCGGTACCGACATCCCGCCACCGAACAGGTAGCCGAACATCAGGACCATCATGACCGGGAAGAACAACCCGACGACGACCTGGGCCGGCTGCCTCACCCAGTGCAGGAGGGCGCGGACGGTGAGGGTCCAGCCGTCATGGACTGCCCAGCGCAGCCGGTCCCAGGCCGTCCGCGGTACCGCCGGTGCGTAGCTCGTCATGCGGGTGCTCCCCTTCTGCTCTGCGGGTTGGGCTGTCCAGTGGTGGATCCCGGGGTCGTGGCACCTGTGGTCGAGTCACCCGTTGCGCTCGTCGAGTCCTCGTCCGTACGCCGACCTGTCAGGCGCAGGAACACGTCGTCGAGGGAGGGCCTGCGCAGGAGGAGGTCGTCGACGACGACTCCGGCGGCGTCGAGGGCGCGCACCACCTCGGTCAGGGCGGTGATCCGGTCGCTGACCGGTGCGCTGATCCGGCGCGCGTCCGGATCGATCGACGGCGGCGAGCCGGAGACCCGCGCGACTACTGTCGCGGCGACCGGCACCGAGCCGGCATCACGTACAACGACGTCGATCCGGTCACCGCCCGCGGCGGCCTTGAGATGGTCGGGCGTGCCGTCGGCGATCACCCGTCCGGCGTCGATCACGCAGATGGTGTCGGCGAGCTGGTCGGCTTCGTCGAGGTACTGAGTCGTGAGCAGGACGGTCGTGCCGCCGGCGACCAGGGCGCGGATCGACTCCCACACCTCGGCCCGGCCACGAGGGTCGAGGCCGGTCGTCGGCTCGTCGAGGAACAGCACCGGGGGTGCGAGGACAAGGCTCGCGGCCAGGTCGAGCCGGCGCCGCATGCCGCCGGAGTACTGCCGGACCGACATTCCGGCTGCATCGCCCAGCCCGAATCGGTCGAGGAGCTCGTCGGCGCGGGCCCGAGCATCACGGCCGCCGAGATGGTGGAGCCGGCCGAACATCACGAGGTTCTGCCGGCCGGTGAGGATCTCGTCGACGGCAGCGTTCTGCCCGACGAGGCCGATCCGGTAGCGCACCTGGGTGGCGTGCCGGGTCACGTCGTACCCGGCGACCTCGGCGCGGCCGGAGTCCATGCGCAGCAGCGTGCACAGGATCCGTACGGCTGTGGTCTTGCCGGCTCCGTTCGGACCGAGCAGCCCGCACACGGTGCCCGCCGGCACCGATAGGTCCAAGCCGGCGAGCGCCAGCGTCTTTCGGCCGTACCGCTTGCGTACGCCCTCGGCGACGACCGCGAAGTCGGATGTGGTCACGTGGGGATCCCTTCCGGTGATGGCTGGAAGAATTCCCGTACAGCGTACCGACATTTCCCGTACTGCGTACCGTATTTTCTACGGGACTATAGGCTGACCACGATGACGACGGAGTACACAGGCCGCGGCGACCCCGCCCGCAGCATGGCGCTGCTGTGGCGCACACCGGAACGCCCATCCAGCGGACGGGGCCGCAAACCGGGTCTGAGCGTCGACCGGATCGTGCAGGCGGCGATCGAGGTGGCCGACGCAGACGGCCTGGCCGCACTGTCCATGCGCCGCGTCGCCGAACATCTCGGCGTCGGCACCATGTCGCTGTACACGTACGTGCCGGCCAAGGCCGAGCTGCTCGACGTCATGCTCAACACGGTCTTCGGCGAGACCGCGCGACCCGAGGGCGTCGACGCCGGCGACGGCTGGAGAGGCCGGCTCGAACTCATCGCCCGGGAAAACTGGGCCCTCTACCACCGCCACCCGTGGCTCCTGCACGTGGCCGCCACCAGCCGGCCGCCCCTGGGCCCCAACCTGATCGCGAAGTACGACTACGAGCTCCGCGCCCTGGCCGACATCGGGCTCACCGACGTGGAGATGGACTCCGCCCTCACCGTCGTCCTCGGCTACGTCCACGGCATTGCCCGGGGCGCCGTCGACGCGTCGCAGGCCGAAGCGAGCACTGGAATGACCGACGAGCAGTGGTGGCGTGCACACGAGCCACTGCTGGCCAGGGCGTTCGATCCGGAGCGCTTCCCGACGGCGTCGCGGGTGGGAGCGGCGGTCGGCGAGGAGTTCAGGTCGGCGTACGACCCGGAGCACGTGTTCGAGTTCGGGCTGGGACGGGTCCTCGACGGCATCGAGGCGTTCGTCTCGGCTCGGCGTGCAGAAGAGTCTGGCGGCGCCGCTTCCGACGCCTGACCCCGCTGGCTGACCCGGACAGCTGACCCCGGACAGCTGACCCCGGACAGCTGACCCCGGACAGCTGACTCCGGGGCGAGCTCAGTCCTCTCGGGGCTCCCGCGGCGCCACGGCCAGGCTGACGACTCCGGTCACCAGGAGCGTCCCGGCGATGAACGTCAGCGACGCGACGATGCCCACGTGCGGCAGATGGACCGGCCCGATGTCACTCAGCCCTTCCGCCTCCATCGCCTCGAGGATGAGCTTGACCCCGATGAACGCGAGGATGACCGCGAGCCCGTAGCTGAGGTAGAGCAGGCGGTCGAGGAGGCTCCCGAGCAGGAAGTACAGCTGGCGCAGGCCCATCAGGGCGAACGCGTTCGCGGTGAAGACGAGGTAGCCGACCTGGGTCAGTCCGAAGATCGCCGGGATCGAGTCGAGGGCGAACACGACGTTGGCCGCGCCAAGGGCCAGCACCACGACCACCATCGGCGTGAACATCCGGCGTCCGTCGAACGTGGTCGTCAGGCGCGACCCGTCGTAGTCGTCGGAGGTCGGCACCACACGGTGCATTGCGCGGACCAGCCGGCTGTTGTGGAAGTCGGGCTCCTCCCCCTCTTTCTGCGTGGCCAGCTTGATCGCGGTGTAGATGAGGAGCGCGCCGAAGCCGTAGAACACCCACTCGAGCGCGTGCACAGCCGCCGCGCCAAGGGCGATGAAGACGCCCCGTAGCACCAGCGACAGGGCGATGCCGACGAGCAGGATCTTGTGCTGGTCGATTGCGGGAACGGCGAACCTGGTCAGCAGGATCACGAACACGAACAGGTTGTCGACGCTCAGGCTGTATTCGGTGATGTAGCCGGCGAGGAACTCCTCACCCCACCTCGGACCCGAAAAGATCGTGAGGCCGACGAAGAACGCGGCAGCGAGCCCGACGTAGAAGACCATTCACCAGGTGGCCTCGCGCATCCCGATGGCGTGTGGCCGGCGACCGGCCACGACCAGGTCCGCGATGATCACGACGCTGATGCCGACGACGGTGACGAACCAGACCCACAACGGCACGTGCACCCGGACTGACCTCCAGCGGAATCCCGTACGGCATCACGGGTGAGCGCTGCGCTCACGACTGCGGGCGAGTGTAACGAACGGGTACGAGTCGGGCCGGCAGCGAGCCCGACCATAGATGCCGTTGCGGTAATATAGCCAGCCTGTTATGTTGGCGCCCATGACCGCCCCATTCGAGGTGCTGGCCGAGCCGACCAGGCGCCGGATCCTCGACCTGCTGCTGGAACGTCCGCGGCTGGTCGGCGACCTGACCGCCCAGCTCGGGCTCAGCCAGCCGGGCACCTCCAAGCACCTGCGGGTGCTGCGGGAGGCGGGCCTGGTCCAGGTCCGCCCTGACGCGCAACGCCGGTGGTACGAGCTGCGACCTGAACCCCTCGCCGAGGTCGATGCCTGGCTCGCGCCGTACCGGCGGCTGTGGTCCGAGCGCCTCGACGCGCTGGGACAGCACCTCGACTCGATGCCCGACGAACCCGAAGCTCCTGACGGCTCCCCCGGACCATCCGACGTACGCACCGAGAAGGACGAGCAGTGAAAGATCGACTCCTGATGACCGACGGCCGCCCGACCGTACGCCTCGAACGCCGGTTCAGCCATCCACCGGCGAAGGTCTGGCGAGCGGTGACCGAGCCCGCCCACCTCAGCCAGTGGTACCCGTTCCGCGTCGAGGAGATGGACTTCCGCCTCGGAGGCACCATCCACTTCGACGACGGTGCGGGCACCGCCTACTCAGCTGTCATCACCGAGCTGGAACCGCCCCGGGTCTTCGCGTTCAGTCAGACTCCCCCGGAGTCGATGCCTCGCGAGGGGCCCGACCTGATCCACCTCGAACTGCGACCCGACGGCGACGGCTGCACGCTGGTGTTCACGCACATCTTCAACGACCGTCCCGCCGCGGCGAGCTACGCGACGGGATGGCACGGCTGCCTGGCCGCGCTGACGATGGTGCTGGCGGAGGTGACGGTCGAGTTCCCGCCAATGTCGGTGGACCGGTACGAGGCGTACGTCCGTACGTTCGGACTGGCCGAAGGCACCACCGAGGTGGGCACCGAGCGCTGGCAGCTCCGCTACGAGCGTCAGCTGATGCGTCAGCCCGTCGACAAGGTGTGGGCCGCGCTGGCCGGCGCATCGGCCGAGCCCGCTGTCGGCACTGCGCCTCCGTCCGCGTTCACTCCCGGCGAGGCGGCCGGCGCCACGGTCAGGACGGTCGACGCACCGACCCTGTTGGAGTACGACATCGCCCTGCACGGCCACGGCAGCACGGTCCGCTGGGAGCTGGCGAACGGGCCTGGGGGCGCGCGGATCGTGCTGACCCAGTCCGGTCCGGCCGAGTCCGCGTCCGTACGCACGACCGCCCTCGCCGACTGGACCGCCCACGTCGAACGCCTGGTTGCCGAGCTGACGAACGGAGCTGACCGATGACCCTCTCGTCGGCCGATCTGGGGACCGTGCACACCACGACCGACGGCCGTTTCGCCCTACGGTTCGAGCGGACGTACGACCACCCACCGGCGAAGGTGTGGCGGGCCATCACCGAGCCCGAGCAGCTCCAGGCCTGGTTTCCCGCGGTCGTCGTGTTCGACCTGGCCGCCGGCGCGCGGCTGAGGTTCGCGCCGACGCCTGAGCAGAAGCGCCGCTACGGCATGACCGAGGAGCAGGCCGGCACCGGCGAGATCACCCGGATCGATCCGCCGCACCTGCTCGAGTACACGTGGGACAAGGAGATCCTGCGCTGGGAGCTGACGCCGGCCGGGAGTGACGGCTGCCGGCTGGTCTTCACCAACATCTTCGACGACCGCGAGATGGCGGGTCCCGCCGGCGCGGGGTGGCACGCGGGTCTGGAGGTCGTGGCCGCCCAGCTCGACGGCCGGGCCATCGACTGGTCGCCGTGGGACCGTGCCGACGAGCTGACGCCGCACTACGTCGAGCACCTCGGCTGACTCGCCTGGCGTACCCGCTCGCGGAGTTGATCGGGTCGCGCTGGGCTGCCGGGACCCTGGGTCGCCGGGACGCTGGGTCGCCGGTTCCCGGCCGCCGTGCTTCGATGCCTCCATGGTCGACATCGGCATCGTCGGCGCGGGCATCCGCGGCCGGCTCTTCGCGCGCGCGTTGCGCCAACTTCCAGACGTCCGCATCGTCGCGGTGGCCGATCCGGCGCCGACCGCGCGAGCGTTCGCGGCAGAGCATGACGCGGCGCTTTTTCCCGACCACCGTTCGCTCCTCGCGGCCCACGACTTGACGGGGTTGGTGGTCGCCACGCCAGACTTCGCGCACCGCGAAGCGGCCGTCGACGCGGCCGTCGCGGGCGTCGGTCTCCTGATCGAGAAGCCGCTGACGACCGACGTCGGTCACGCGGCCGACGTCCGGGAGGCGGTGCGGGCCAGTGGAGTCCCCGCGATGGTGGCCTTCGAGAACCGGTGGAACCCGCGGTTCGTCGTCGCCCGGCAGCAGGTGCGCAGTGGAGCAGTCGGCGATGTGCTGTTCCAGTGCGCGCACCTCAACGACACGAGGTATGTGCCTCGCGAGATGTTGTCGTGGGCTGCCCGGACCTCTCCCGCGTGGTTCCTGATGCCGCACACGGTCGACCTGGCCTTGTGGCTGTCGGGCAAGACCCCCCGCACGGTGTACGCGACTGCTCTTCGGCGCGAGCTCGTCCGGGACGGGATCGACACCTACGACGGCGTACACGCACTCGTCACCTTCGCCGACGACACCACGCTGGCCCTGCAGTCGCACTGGCTACTGCCCGAGTCGTACCCGAGCGTGTTCGACTTCCGGTACGAGCTGGTCGGGTCGGCGGCCGCCCTGCACATCGACGGGTCCGACGAGGGCGTACACCTGGCAGGCTCGACCTGGCAGTGGCTCCACCACGCGACCGTCGAGGACCGCGGCCGGGTCGTCGGCGTCGCCGCCGAGATCGCGCGCAGCTTCGTCGACCTGCTCGCCGGTCGAGCGGTCGACACGCCGACCGTTGACGATGCGGTCGTCGTCACGGCGGTGGTGGCGGCGATCCACGACAGCATTGCCACCGGGCAGCCAGTCGACCTGACGTAGGCCTGCGCATTCTTGCTCGTTAGAAGTCTTGGCAGTGCATAAGCGCGCACCTTAAGATGCGCGCAGGTTTCGGGGCGGAGGGAGCAGTCATGCGTCGGCCGTTGCTCATCACTGCGCTGGTGTCAGCGCTCGCCCTGACCGGGGCGTCCAGTACGTTCGCGTCCACCCCGCCGGAGTCCTCGGCGGTGGCGACGGCAGACAACCGGACCGACCGGACGTACGAACCCAGCACGGCGACGATCGCCAACCCGGAGCGCGGGTTCTACCACCACACCGAGACGCACTACCGCGCCGACGGTTCAGGTTATGAGCCCCTCGACGGGGCGGAGCTTCGGGACTGGCGCGCGCAGGATCAGGTCACCCAGTTCCTGCGCGTCTTCTACCTGGAGAAGTTCGCCGGCACCGACCACATCGACCGCGCGTACCTCGACCTGATGCGGGCCGACTTCGCCACCGCCCGTGCGGCCGGCGCCAAGGCCATCGTGCGCTTCGCCTACGCCCAGCCCAAGGACGACTGGCCGTACCAGCCGCCGTACGGCGACGCACCGAAGGAGCGCGTGCTCAAGCACATCGCGCAGCTCGAGCCGGTGTTGCGGGCGAACGCCGACGTCATCGCCACGGTGCAGGCAGGCTTCATCGGGCTGTGGGGCGAGGGTTACTACACCGACTACTTCGCCGCCGACCCGTCCGACCCGGGCACGCTCACCGAGCAGGACTGGGCCAACCGGCGTGCCGTCTTCCTCGCGCTGACCCGCGCGCTGCCGGACAGCCGCACCATCCAGCTGCGGACGATGCTGATGAAGCAGAAGACGGTTGGCCGCCCGACCGGGGTGGAGGGCGCCCTCACCGAGGAGGAGGCGTTCAGCGACAGACCGATCGCCCGGATCGGTCACCACAACGACTGCTTCCTCGCCAGCCCGGACGACTTCGGCACCTTCCTGTCCGACCCGATCACCCTCGACCAGGAGTACCTCGAGCAGGAGACGAAGTACGTGCCGATGGGCGGCGAGACGTGCACCGTGAACCCGCCGCGTTCGGAGTGGCCGAGCGCGTCGGCGGAGATGGCCCGCTACCACTACAGCTACCTCAACTCCGACTACAACCAGGACGTGCTGGACAGCTGGGGCGAGGACGGGCTGGAGGAGACCAGGCAGCGGCTCGGGTACCGGCTGGCGCTCACCGAAGGGCAGTTCACCGACGATGTGCGGCCGGGGCGTGCGTTCACGGTCGACCTCGGCGTAAGCAACGACGGGTGGGCCGCGCCGTACAACCCGCGTGAGGTCGTGCTCGTCCTCCGGGGCGACCACCGGTCGTACGCCGTTCCGCTGAAGGCCGATCCGCGTCGCTGGGCTGCTGGTTCGGTGAGTGAGGTGTCCGCGCGGGTCTGCGCGACGGTGCCGCCCGGGCGCTACGACCTGTTGCTCGACCTGCCGGCACCGGAGCGCCGGCTGCGGTCGCGGGACCTGCTGCCCGGCGGCGAGACCAGCTACAACTCGGCGTACGCCATCCAGCTCGCCAACGACGGGGTTCTGGGAGCCGCAGACCGGCTACAACGACCTGGGCCACACCCTCACCGTCGGCGCGCACCAGCCGAAGACCGACAGCTGTCACGGCGCGCTGGTTCCGAGGCCTCTGCACTAACTGCCGGGACGGCCGCGTCCTGCAGGTGCCCGCGGAGGGCGGTCCGGGACCTGGAACGTTGAAGCATTTCCCGGGTTCCGACCCCCGAAATGTTCCAGTGCTCCGAGCCCAACCGCCCAGCGCTACGACCAGCTACGCCCGGCCGCGCTCCCGCGTGCCCCGATTGGCTGGATAGCGTTCCAGGTATGCATGAGATCAGCTGCGTGGGTGCGTTCGTCCGCGACGACCGGCACCGGGTCTATGTCCACCGGCGTACGTCGGACCGGCGGGTGTACCCCGGCGTCTGGGACGTCGTGGGCGGGCACCTCGACGCCGGCGAGGCACCGGAACAGGCGCTGGCGCGGGAGCTCGAGGAGGAGACCGGCTGGCGGCTGCGGCGGATCGAGGCGGTGATCGCCGACTGGGAGTGGGAGTGGGACGGCGTCGTACGCCGTGAGCTCGACTACCTGGTCGAGGTCGACGGCAACCTCGACGCACCTCGGCTGGAGGAGGGCAAGCACGACGCGTACGCGTGGGTGGGTCTGGACAACCTCGACCTGCTGATGGACGGACGCACCGACGGCGACCGGCGGCTCCGCGACATCGTCGCGAAGGTGGCCCGGACCCGCCTCTCCGAACGGCTGCGGCTGGAGCCGGTAGGAACGGAGCACGGGCCCGACCTGGTGCGGCTGCACGACGACGAGCACGTCGCCGAGTGGTACGCCGGTCGGTGGAGAGTCGAGGAGGCCGATTCCAACGCGACCGCGATGGCCGCGGCGTGGGAGCAGCGGGATGTCAGCAAGTGGATGGCGTACACGCGCACGGGCGGCGACCTGGTGGGGCGGG
The DNA here is from genome assembly GCA_963720325.1 of uncultured Actinomycetota bacterium. Taxonomy (GTDB): domain Bacteria; phylum Actinomycetota; class Actinomycetes; order Propionibacteriales; family Actinopolymorphaceae; genus Thermasporomyces. The sequence continues at coordinate 2,135,404 of CAVRFE010000007.1, forward strand.
GTGGGCTGTCCCGGATGGATACGGGCGCCGACATCACCGACAGGATCTCGGCCGCCCTTCCCGACAGCGGCTGGGCCGCCGACCGGCTCGAGCTCGGCTGGGCCGTCCTGTCCGCGTACCGGGGCCAGGGCCTGGCCACCGAGATAGGGCGGGCCGGGCTGGCGTTCGCGTTCGACGAGTTGGACGCGGAGGAGGTCGTCGCGTTCACCGAACGGCACAACACCCGTTCGCGTGCGGTGATGGAGCGCCTGGGCATGCGCCACGTCGGGGAGATCGTCGGCAGCGGGCTGGTCGAGGGTCTCCAGGGCGTCCACGACGGTGCGCCGTTCGCGCTCTACTCCATTCGCCGTCGATAGCGCATCGGCACCGGCGCCCACTCGATCCTGGTGCGGGACCTACGGGCGCGCTGCTAGGGTCGGCGACATACCGCACTGGTAGCGGCCTCCCTCTTCGCGGCTCTGCTCCGCGATCCCGTCTTTCGTCGGAGGTCCGCTCATGTCCGGTGTCACGATTCGAACCTTCCAGCGCAGCGACCGCGAGCAGGTCACGGCGCTCGTCAATGCGCACGTGCAGGCGGTTGTCCCGGGCCTGTCCGTGCCGGTCAACACGGTGCTCAGTCAGATCGAACGCGAGCCCGCGGAGTACGTCGTCGATCCGTGGGTGTCCGAACGGGCGACGCTCGTCGCCGAGCAGCGGCAGCGGATCGTGGCCGCCGCCCACCTCCTCCGCTACGGCAGCGGTGACACCGTGGGCGAGTCCTACCGCAACATCGGCGAGATCCGCTGGTTCGTGGCCTGGCCGGACGCGAGTTTCTGGCCCGAATCCGCCGTCGCTCCCGAACCGTTGCTCGCCGCCTGCCTGGCACAGCTGCGGGCCTGGAACGTCCAGCGCCGAAGTGCCGACGGGACCCTGCCCGCACCCGGTGTCTACGGCGTACCCGAGCAGTGGCCACACGTCCGGGCCGCGTACGAGCGCGCGGGGTTCGTGCACGAGGGGAACACCGAGGTCGTCCTGTTCGCCTGCGTGGACGAGATCCGCCGACCGGAACGACCGCCACTCGACGGACTCTCCCTGTCCCGGTCCGTCGGGATGAACGGCACCAGACTGTCCGCGTCCGTCGGGGCCGATCCGGTCGGCTACATCGAGGTCGACACGCACCTGGTCGACGCCAGCGTGCGCGTACGCCAGACGGGCTGGGCAGACATCGGCAACCTGTACGTCGAGGAGAGGTACCGCCGTCGTGGCGTGGCGACGTGGCTCTACGCGCAGGCGGCGGAGTGGCTGCGGCTCGGGCACGTCGACCGTCTGCTCGACTACACCTTCCCCGAGCGCGACGACGTGCTCGCGCTGCAGCGCCAGGTCGGTTTCACCGAACTCACCCGCACGACCCGTGGCTGGGAACATCGCGCCGGATGAGCGGTCGTACCTCTCACCCCAGGTGCACTTTGGTGATCTGCGGTCGTCGCCTGCTCGACAAGAGAGGGATCTTTGCCGTAGACAATGTGGGCGACAGCGCGACGACCCCACTCCTCCAGGAACTCGAGCAGATCGGACGAGCGTGAACTCACTCAGCAAACGCCTCCTCATCTCCCTTGCCGCGACATCGGTTGCCGCCGCCGGGCTGTTCGCAACGGCCGGACCAGGCGGTGCCGCCACGACGGGGTCGGTTGGCGCTGTCCGTCCGACCGTCGCCGGTGACCACGACGTAGCACCGCTCGTCGGCACCAGCGCACCGGACGTCATCAAGAACCGCTACATCGTCGTGCTGCGCGACCGCACGGCAGGCGCGCAGGTGGCGTCAGCTGAGGCACAGGTCAAGGACGGCGGCGGGCGGATCCACCACCGTTACGCCTCGGCCCTGCGCGGGTTTGCCGCGACCGTCTCCGCGAAGTCGCTCGCCGCTCTGCGCTCCGACCCCGACGTCGCCTACGTCGAGGCAGACCGGAAGATCACGCTCGCCTCGGTCCAGTCGCCGGCGACCTGGGGCCTGGACCGGATCGACCAGCACAGCCGCTCCCTCAACAATCGCTACTTCTACACCTCGACCGGCGCCGGAGTGAAGGCGTACGTCATCGACACCGGGATCAGGCACAGCCACGCGGAGTTCGGTGGCCGGGCGGTCGAGGGCTACGACGTGTTCGGCGGTGACGGTACGGACTGCAACGGACACGGCACCCACGTCGCCGGTTCGATCGGCGGCAGCACCTACGGTGTCGCGAAGAAGGTCACGCTCGTGTCGGTCCGGGTTCTGGACTGCGAGGGAGGCGGCAGCCTGTCGGGCGTGATCGCCGGGGTCAACTGGGTGACCGCGGACCACGCGGTGGGCACGCCGGCGGTCGCCAACATGAGCCTGGGCGGCTCCCCGTCCAGCGCGCTCGACGGCGCGGTGAACAACTCGCTCCGCGACCGGGTGTCCTACGCCGTCGCGGCCGGCAACGACGGCGAGAGCGCGTGCTGGTCGTCGCCGGCGAGGCTGAAGGGTGCCATCACGGTTGGAGCGACGAGGAGCGACGACTTTCGCGCGACGTACTCCAACTACGGCAGCTGCCTCGACCTGTTCGCGCCCGGGTCGTCGATCAGGTCGGCCTGGCCCAGCAGCGACACCGCCTCGGCAGTGCTGAGCGGCACGTCGATGGCTTCGCCGCACGTGGCGGGTACGGCCGCGTTGTACCTGCACAAGCACCCGGGCGCGACACCGTCCGCCGTCCGCGACGCGCTGGTCACCCGCTCGACCAAGTCCGTCGTGGCCGCGGCCGGCTCCACCTCGCCGAACCGGCTGCTCTACAGCCGCGACCTGTAGTCCAGTCAGGTCCAGGGCCGTCAGGTCCAGGGCCGTCAGATCCAGGGCCGTCAGATCCAGGGTTGGGGCTCGCTGGCGACGGGCTCGCCGGTGCTGACGGCCTGCTCGAGCAGCATCCCGAGGTAGTGGTCGTGGGATGCGTCGGGCAGGCCGTAGAACCCGGGTCCGCCGCCGGCGTAGTCCGCCATCTTCGCCAGGCAGGTGGCGATGGCGACCTCGTCGTCGTAGAGCCGAGCCGGCACGAACGGGTTGACATACATCCACTGCTCGCCCGCCAGGATCCCCTGCAGGAAGTAGCCCTCCTGGTTCTCCTGCTCGCCCCTGTTGACGCGGCGCAGGTCGAGCTGGAGGGGCGTACACGTCGGATCCTGGACGAGGATCCGCTGGTCGAAGATCTCCCCTCGCTCACCGCGTACCGACAGGTGATTGGACCGGATCCAGGACCGGTGCTGGTTGCCGGTGAAGTCGTAGATCCCCAGCCGGTCGCCGAAGTCGAGCCACGCGAGGTCCCGCTGGGAGGTGACGAGCTCGTCCGCGGTCGGCGGCCCGGAGCGGGTGGGTCCGGCGACCCAGGGCGATTCGAACCGCATGCCCCGGATCCGCACCGGCTCGAACCCGACTCCGAGCAACGTCCGGATCAGGCTCACCGCGTGGTACAGGTGCGAGATCGACACCGTGGCCTGGCTGATCCTGCCCAGCCGCCCACTCGCCAGGACCGCGGTCCGGGCCAGGTTCAGCGGGTGGAACTGGTACTGCTCGGCGACCTGGACGCGCGCGCCGCGGCGGGTGAGCCGGTCGTGCAGGTCATGCAGTCCCGCGAGGTCGGCCGCCGGTGGCGTCTCGGCCAACGCGGGCACCCCGGACGCGGCGAGGCGCAGCAGGTAGTCGGCGCAGGCGGCGGGACGTACGGAGACCACGACGAAGTTGGGCCGTTCGGCCGCAAGCAGGTCGTCGAGCGAGGCATGAACCGGGACGTGCCAGCGGCCGGCCATGGCACGGGCCCGCGCAGGATCACGGACGACCAGGCCCGTGACGCGGAACAGGTCGGGCAACGCCTCCGCGATGCGTAGGTAGTACTGCGCGCGAAACCCGGCTCCGCCGACGACTGCGAATGACGCCACGCCACCCAACGCGTACTCCCTACATGTCTTCGAGCTCCCGACCCCTGGTCTCGCGGATGTGTCGTACGACGAAGACGAACGACAGCAACGCGAAGAGAGTGTAGAGCCCGTACGCGAAGCCGAGGCCGATGCTCTGCAGCACCGGGAAGGTCGTCGACACCGCGAAGTTGGCGAGCCACTGCGCCGATGCGGCCACCGCCAGCGCCCCGGCCCGGATGCGGTTGTTGAACATCTCACCGAGCAGCACCCACACGACCGGACCCCAGCTCAGGCCGAAGAACACGACGTACAGGTTGGCCGCGATCAAAGCGACCCCCGCCATCATCCCTTGCAGCTCGGGCTTACCGCCGATGATCGGCGCCGTGCCGAACGCGAACGCCAAGGTGCCGAGCGTGACGATCATGCCGGCCGATCCGATCAGCAGCAGCGGCTTGCGCCCGATGCGGTCGATCGTGGCGATCGCGATGAGCGTGGTCACGATGTTGGTGATCGATGTGATCACCGTGATCACCAGGGCGTCGCTCTCGCTGAAGCCGACGGCCTCCCAGAGCACGGAGGAGTAGTAGAAGATCACGTTGATGCCGACGAACTGTTGGAAGACCGACAGCAGGATGCCCACCCACACGATGGGCAACAGGCCGAGCCGCGGACCGCGCAGGTCGGAGATCCGCATCTCGTGGTCGGCAGAGAGGGTGCGGACGATATCGCGGATCTTTGCCTCGACGTCTCCGCCCACGTACTGCCGTAGGACCCGGGCGGCCTCCCGCATCCGGTCCTTGGCCACCAGGTAGCGCGGCGACTCAGGAATCTGCAGGGCGAGCACGCCGTAGGCCACCGCGGGTACCAGCAGCGACAGGAACATCCAGCGCCAGGCGTCGACGCCCCACCACAGCTCGTTCCGGGCGCCGCCGGCCGCGGTGGCCAGTGCGTAGTCGACCAGCAGGGCGACGAAGATCCCGGTCACGATCGCGAGTTGCTGCAGCGACCCGAGCCGGCCGCGGATCCGGGCTGGTGAGATCTCGGCGATGTACGCGGGTGCGATCACCGAGGCGGCGCCGACGCCCACGCCGCCGATGAAGCGCCAGATCGCCAGGTCCCAGATCGCGAACGACAGGCCCGAGCCGAGGGCACTGACCAAGAACAACGCGGCCGCGATCACCATCACCCGGATCCGGCCGGTCCGGTTGGCCAGCGGCCCGGCGAACCACGCGCCCACGGCCGACCCGAGCAGGGCCGCGGCCACCGCGAGGCCGAGGACGAGGGGGCTGGCATGGAAGGTGTCGCGGACGGCGCCGACGGCACCGTTGATCACCGCCGTGTCGTAGCCGAACAGGAAGCCGCCGAGGGCGGCCACCGCGGCGACAAGCACCGTCCGGGCCACACCACCGGCCGCTGGCGCCGGCGGCTGGTCCGTCGCGTGTTGGGTCATGGCGCGCTCCCCCGTCCGGCGACGCTCCACGGGCTCGGGCACGCGCAACGTCAGCCGCTTGGCTCCCGACTCACATGTTCCCGGTGAGATCGCCCGGCAATCGGTCGTGCTGGCCGAGCCGCGGGGCGGGGGATGTCGAGGTGAGCACCTGGCCGTCGATACGGACCGGGCAACGGGTCGTACGAAACTCCGGACCGGCCCCGTCGCCTGAGCCTGCGCCAGGTCGTTCCGGCTCGGGTACGCGGCATGTGAGGACGAGATCCAGCGCGTCCAGGACGCCGGACTCCTCCAGGCCCGGCCAGTCGCGTACTTCCGCACACCAGTATCCGGCCGGCACGAGGACCGCCAGCCAGTCCGCCGTGGCCCGTGTACGCACGACCTCTGCCAGCCTGCGCTTGATCTCGTCACGGCCGGCGAAGGTGGTGTCGACGCCGGCCAGCAGGTCCGGTACGCCAAGCAGCTCGGCGAGGGCTGGCAAGGAGCCCATCGCCAGGGCGAGCCACCCGTCGGTCGTCTGGTAGATGCCGTACGGCGCGCCGACGTAGGGGTGCGCCGCGGACACCCCGCTGCGGCGTGGTGTCCCTCCTCCGTTGAGGTACGACGTGAACACCTCGAACTGCAGGTCGACCGCGGCTTCGAGCAGGCTCACCTCGACCAGGCCGCCGCGTCCGGTCACGCCCCGGCGGACCAGGCAGGCCAGCACGCCCTGGGCGAGGTAGGCACCGGCGAGCTGGTCGACGACCGACAGGCCCAGTGGCTGCGGCGGACCGTCGGCCAACCCACTCAGCCAGACCAGTCCGGTGCGGGCCTGCACCAGCAGGTCCTGTCCGGGCTCCAGCCGCCACGGGCCGTCCTCGCCGTACCCGCTCACCTGCGCGTACACCAGGCGCGGGTTCAGCTGCGCGACCGCGTCGTAGTCGAGCCCGTAGCGGGCCAGCGCACCGGGCCGGAAGCTGTGCACGAGGACATCGGCGGCGGCGATCAACTCCAGCAGCCGAGCGCGGTCGCCGTCGTCACCGAGGTTGGCGGTCACGCTTTCCTTGCCCCGGTTGATGGTGTGGAACAGCAGGCTGTCGTGGTCGAACGTCTGGTCGGCGAGGGTCAGCTGGCGGGACCCGTCGCCGCTGCCCGGCCGCTCCACCTTGATCACCCGGGCACCGAGGTCGGCGAGCCGCAGCGTCGCCGACGGACCGGCGAGGTACTGCGCGAGGTCGAGGACGAGCAGCCCTTCCAGCGGTCGCATCGCCGATCACCGCCCGCCGGAGCCGGGCGCTGGAACCGCGATGTCGTCGACGCGAACCCGGCGCCCCTCGGCAGCTGAGCGGTAGGCGGCATGCACCACCTGCAGGGTCCGCAGGTTGTCGCGACCGCTGGTGAGGGGCTCCCGGTCCTCGTCAACCGCGGTTTGCAGCTCCACCATCGGGCCGACGAACGCGTCCGGGATCCACCGTTCGTCGAAGTCTCGCCGGAACGTGTGGTCGGGATGCTCGACCCGCGACCAGAACTCGAAGGTGTCCGGGCGCCCGACCGGATAGTCGTACAGCACCCCGAGCGTGCCCTCGGACTGGCCGTCGGTGCCCTGGCAGCGGACCACCGCGCGCGGCCGGGGCGACCAGTTGTTGTGGTTGGCGAGCACGGTCACCGCCAGTTCCTCGGAGTACTCGTACACCGTGTGCGTGCGGGTCTCGCCGACCGCCTGCTGACCGGGGTAGCGTCCGCTCACCGCCACGACGCTCGTCGGGTCGCCGAAGACGTGCCGGATCGAGTCGACGTAGTGGATCGAGTGGTAGAAGTACTCCAGCCGCGGGCGTTCGAGCAACCACGGCCACAACTGCCAGTCGGTCCGCACGTCGACGTCGAACAGACCCGAGGTGAGGGTGCCGTACCAGCCGGCATCCGCCAGCGCCTTCATACCCGTGATCGTCTGGTCCCACCTCATCTGCTGGTTGACCGCCAACGTGACGCCGGCGCGCTCGGCCAGGTCGACCAGGTCGGCGGCCACCGCGAGGTCTTCGGAGAACGGCTTCTGGCACAGCACGTGCTTGTCGGCGGCCACCGCTGCACGGACGACGTCGGCCTGCGCCTGCGGGGTCACCGCGATGTCGACGACCTCGACCCGCGGGTCGGCGACGAGTTCGGCGGCCGAGCCGTACGCCGTGTCCAGCTCGAACGCGGCAGCCACCTCGCGGGCCACCTCGAGGTCGAGGTCGGCGACACCCACCACGTGCAAGCCAGCCTTGCGGTAGGCCGGCAGGTGACCGGCGCGGACGATCGCACCCGCACCGACGATGCCGATGGGTCGGCCGCCACCGGGCGGAACGGCCGGACGGTGGTCGAACTCCAGCGCGAGGTCGAGCGGTGTGCGGGGCGGCGTCATGCCGTGCTCGCTTCGTGGGCGGCCAGGATCTCGTCGGTACGCCGGGCCGCGTCGGCCAGCGCCTGCTCGACGGACTTCGCGCCGGTGTAGACCGCGTCGATCTCGACGTTGAGCACCTCGTGCACCTGTGGGTACGCCGGAATCGCCGGCATCGTCTCGACGCCCTCGTGGGTCTGCTCGATCAGCCGGTAGCTGGCGTAGTCGGCCTGGATCGCAGGGTCACGCCAGGTGGACAGCCGGCATCCGATCGCACCCTCGCGCGCGGTCACCAGGTCCATCTCCGGCGACCCGACGTGACGTAGAAACTCCCACGCCAGCTGGGGATCTCGGCATCCCCGCGGGATCGACAACACCCAGTAGACCGACAGCGACACGTGCCGCCCGGTCGGTGGCGCGCCGCGCGGGATCAGCCCGAGCCGGTTCCGGCCCCTGATCGCCGAGTCGGGCTGGTCGGCGACGACGGCGAATCCGCACCAGTTCCACATCATGGCGCCGCGACCGCTGGCGTAGTAGTCGCCGGAAAGGACACTCTCGTACGCGCGCGGATCCGGCTGCGTCACCTGGTGCACGCAGACCAGGTCGCGGAGATATCCCAACGCCTGCTGGCCTTCCGGTCCGTCGAACGCGGCGCGGTTGCCGGACAGGATCTGCCCGCCACGGCTCCAGAGCTGGATCAGGAAGTCGTACACGCTGTTGTGCGCGTCGGGCATCGCCGCCAGGACGCATCCGTACAGGTCGTCGTCGGGCCGGGTGAAGAAACGTGCCATGTCGAGGAACTCGGACCAGGTAGCAGGCGGCGCGAGCGGGTAGCCGTACTCAGCGGCGAACCGTTGCTGCTCGGCGGGATCCTCGAACAGGTCGCCCCGGTACATGAACATCTCCGGACCGTCGTGGTAGGGCAGCCCGTACATCGCACCGTCCGGCCCGGTCTGCAGGCCGAGCAGTGACGGGCTCCAGCCGTCCGGCCAGTCCGGCGGCGGATCGCTGGCCAGGAAGGGATCCAGCGGCAGCAGGTCACCACCATGCATCAGCGGCGGCAACCAGTCGGTGTTGCACAGGAACAGGTCCCACTCTCCGCTGCGGCACCCGTCCCCTTCGACCATCGTGCGATAGAGGTCCGGGACGTCGTGGGCGACGAGCTCGATCTCGACGTCCGGATGCTCCTTCGCGAAGGCCGCGATCTGGTGCCGGAACGCCTTCTCGAAGCCGGCGAACTCCCGATAGGCAAGTCGGAACCGGGTCGTCATGTCTGTCCTCCCGAGGTTGCGTGGCCAGTCAGGCCGTCAAGTCCGGGCGGAGGCCGCCAGGCTTCGTACGTAGAGAGCGTCGACCGCCTCCAGCACCGCCATCGGCTCGGCGGCGCCGGTCACCGCGTCGCGGAGGAGAGCGGCTGCGTCGGTCTGGAATTCGGGGTACCCCGCATGCCTGGGTCGCAGGTAGGACGCGTCGATCGTCGCCCTGGTCGAGGCGAAGAAGTCGTCGGTCAGCAGGTTGGCCACCGGGTCGTCCCATGCCGCGCTGGCGGCCGGCTGCCCGCCGGCGCGCACGTACTCACCGCTCTGCGTACGCGGATCGGCCACCCAGGCGGCGTAGTCGACCGCAGCCTGCAGGTGGGACGAGCGGGCCGAGACGGCGATCCCCGCGCCGCCCAGGCATGAACCGGCCGGCTGACCGCCGTCGGCGGTGGGGATGTCGCCGAAACGGAGCAGCCGCGCCGCGTACCCGGCACGGCTGTAGTTGGAGTAGCCGAAGAGCAAGGGGCAGTAGGCGATCTCGTCCGTCGTGACCATCCGGTTGAGGACCGCGATCGGGTTCGCGGTCAGGCACTGCTTGTCGACCAGATCGGCCAGCTCACGCACCATGGTCAGGGCCCGGACGCCGATCTCGTGGGGCACGAACGACGACCCGTCGACGACCTCGCCCGTGACGTGGCCGGGACGAGCGCCCAGGTGGGCGCTGAGCGTCACGAACGCGCTGAACACGTCGATCGGGTTCAACGGCAGGGCGACGCGTCCGGTGTCGCGGGCAAGGGCGAGCACGTCGTCCCATCGCTTCGGAACGTCCCGACCGCACGCCTGCAGTAGGTCGGGACGCGCGACCGACACCTGGCACGCGGCGTCGATCGCCAATGCGTAGTCGTGACCCTCGTAGTGGTAGGAGTCCTGGGACGAGCCCACGGTGCCGGTGCGCAGTTCGGCCAGCAGCGTCGCCGGCAGGTGCTGGTCGAGCGGCACCAGTGCGCCACTTTGCGCTGCCCACCCGATCATCGGGTGGTCGATCACGAGCAGGTCGTACGCGGCGAGGAGGTCGTCCAGCGACTGCTCGCCGAACGCCCACAGCGACCTGCGGTCCCACGAGAGGTCGACCTCTGGCCGCCGGTCGGTGAAGACCTGGGCCGTCACCGCCATCGGCGCGTACCCGCGGGTGTGGTTCCAGGTGATGCCGCGCAACTCGATCATGCGTACTCCCTGGGTGGGCGTCGTCTGGTCATCGGTCACGTCCGGCGCGTCCGGCGCCTCCGGTCGGCGGCGGTGCCGTCGACCCCCGCAGGACCAGCTCGGGGGCAGGGTCGGTGATCGCCAGATCCACCGGACTGTCCGCAGCGTCCTCCGCGAGCAGCCGCTCGACGGCCCGCTCCCCCATCTGCTGCAGGGGAAGGCGGACGACGGTCAGCGGCGGCGTCAGTCGTTCGGCGAACCAGAGGTCGTGGATGGCGATCACGGACAGGTCGTCCGGAACCCGCAGCCGTGCCTCGTACGCCGCCGTCACCACGCCGGTTGCCACCAGGGCGTTCGTGACCAGGACAGCGGTCACCCGCGGCCGTGCCCGCAACAGGCGGGCGGCGGCGGCATGCCCACCTTCGGGGTCCCAGCCGCCGTCGACCTCCCAGGCGGCGGGCCGCCGGATCCCTTCCGTGGCAAGGCTTTCGCGGTAGGCCGCGCGCCTGCGTTCGGAGACATCGAGGCCGCGTGCGCCGGCGACGAACCCGATCCGCCGGTGGCCCATCGCGCGCAGGTGGCTCATGGCGAGCCTGGTCGCGCCGGCGTCGTCGAGGTAGACCCCGGACAGGTCTCTCTGGACGCCGGAGTTGACGAGGACGACCGGCACGTATCTGGCCGCCACGAGCACCCGGCTGTCCAGCTCCGCCTCACCGGCCATCTGCCACACCAGTCCGTCGACCCGTCCGCCACCGGCGATCCTCAACAGGGCCGACCGGTCGGTGACGGCCTCGGCGTCGACCAGCAGCAGGACGCTTTCGGCCCGGCTCACGGCCTTCTGCGCGCCTCGGATGATCTCGGCATAGATGGGGTTGCTGACGTCGTGGAGTACCAGCCCGAGAGCCCCGGCACGGGAGCTGCGCAGGTTTCGGGCCAGCAGGTGGGGTACGTAGCCCAGCTCCTCGGCGACTGCCAGCACCCGCTGCCGGGTGGCGTCACGGACCCGGATGCTGTCGTCTCCCCTGACGACACGCGAGACCAGGGACGCCGAGACCCCTGCCTGGGCAGCGATGTCGGCCAGGCCGGGAGCGCGTGGGCGCCGCTGACCTGCGCCACTCGACGCCTTGCCGGTCACTGTCAACCCTCACCTGCGTCCGGTCGGCCTGATGCCGGACTGCGCTCGGCGAGGTAGATGTGCACCAACGACAGGACGGTCTCACCGCGCTGGTTGGTCACCGTCACCTGTTCGTCGACGAAGCCCTGCGCCTGCCGGCGCGGATGGTCACGCTTGCCGGCGATCGCGGCCGTCACGGTGATGGTGTCACCGATGAATACCGGGCCCACGAACCTGATCCGGTCGTACCCGTAGCTGAACGCCACCGGGTTGATGTCGCCCGCCGTCATGCCGACCGCCACCGAGAGGATCAGGGTGCCGTGCGCGATGCGCTGCCCGAAGTCCTGGGTGGCGCACCACTCCGCGTCGACGTGATGGGGGAACCAGTCGCCGGTCTGGCCGGCGTGGAGCACGATGTCGGCCTCGGTGATGGTGCGGCCGGTCGAGCGTCGCTCCTCGCCGACCGTGTAGTCCTCGAAGTACCGGGATACCGTCTGCACTCCCTGCTCCTTCCTGCCCGCGTCACTCCAGGACGACGACCGCGCTGATCTCGATCCGCGGCACCTCGACGCGCCAGCCGGCTGGGTGCCGCGCGAGTGCGAGCGGCGTACCCGTACCCGCGATGTAGGCGCGTTCGAGGTCGGCGTCCACGTCGACGTCCAGGACCACGGAGGTGAGCGCCACCGGCTCCTCGTAGGTTTCGATGTGCCCGGGCGCCCGACGGTTGGCGGTGTAGTTGACCACGTGTACGAGCCAGCGTTCCGGCCGGTCTCCGTCGGCGGCCTGATGGGTGACCGCGACGTCGGCGCTGATCGGCGCGGAGGTCCGCACCAGGCGCTCCGGGAGGACCGCATCGACCAGGCGGCGAAGGACCTCGCGGTAGATCCAGTACCCGTGCCGGAAGTAGCTCGTGCCGAGCGGGAACGCAAGGGCACCCACGCGTCCGCGGCGCACGACGGCGGCGAACTCGGTCACCTGGTCGACCGGCGTGTGACCGTGGCTCGTGTAGTGGTCGGGCCCGCGTTGGAACAGCGGCTCACCCACCCGGGCCAGCACCTCGGTGTCGTCGCCGGGCTCGACCGCCCACCGCGCCGTGCCGTCGTACAACGCGTACTCGAACCGCGGGAGGTCGCCGAGCATGCCGTCGGTGGGGACGAGGTAGGCCGGGACGAAAGGCGAGTCTCCCTCGTCGGCGACCTCGCCGAAACCACCCATCGCCCGCATGCCGCGCACCGCGGTGTGGGCCGCGATCACCGCGCCGCCGTTGTCGACGTACGCCGCGAGCCGGTCGGCCAGTGCCGGGTCCACCTCCAACGCGTCGGGCAGCACCACAAGGCGGTACCGCCCGAGGTCGACGTCGGGCTCGACAACGTCGAACTGCACGTGTAGTTCGGCCAGCAGCTTCGCCGTCCCAGCCACGCTGTCCGGCATCCGCTCGGCCGGCGACTCCCCCGACCCCGCACCGGACGTGGAACCGGAGGCGGAGGTGCGTGCGCCCGGGTCGGTCAGCGGCAGCCCGTCCACGACGACGGCAGCCTCGACCACCGGCGCGGCTCCCTCCAGGAACGGTTCGAGCGCCTCGACCTCGCCGAACGCCCGGCCGATCGTGTCGTAGACCGCCGCGTCGAGACGACCCGACGGGGGCGGCTGGTCACCGATGCCGGTATGTGCGCCCTGGGCCACGATGGACGCGAGCTCGGCCCGGAGCTGGTTCGTGTGCTTCAGCCCGCCGAAGTCGGCCCAGCTGCGGTGGAAGCGCCCGGTCATGCCGTAGACGCTGGTGCCGAAGTTGCGCGCGTACCGCACATCGACCGGGTAGTAGAAGTAACCCCAGCCGCCGGTCGGGAGCGCCTCGATGTCGATGTTGTCGAGGTAGGGCACGCGGGCGCCGAGGCCGAGGCGGGTCTGGTTGTTCTGGTCGACCTGGCACCCCGGCCGGATCCGGTGTGCCTGCTCGTGACTGCGGCGAAGGAAGCTCGTGAGCAGCTCCTGCTTGTGCGCGCGCTGCCTCGCGGTATCGAGTGGGTCGCCGCCCGCAGACCGGATGGCCGCCAGACACCTGGTGCAGAAGCACTCGCCGCCGATCGGCAGCGGCATGTCGTACCAGATGCCGTCGAGCTCGTAACGTTCCAGCAGCTCCTGCGCGTGGGTGAGGACCAGCGAGACGAAGTCCTCGTGCGCCAGACACAACGCCGTCCAGGAGGGTGTCTCGTCGAACTTCGGCAGGTAGGTCGTGCGGTCCCGCTTGAAGACCAGCCACTCCGGGTGCTGCTCGGCCAAGTGGTTGTCCCAGGTGACGCAGTAGTACGCCGACACCTTGATGCCGGCGCTGCGGCACGCCTCGACCTGTGCGCCCATCAGGTCCCGGTCCAGGCCGCGGTGGACCGGCCCGTACGCACTCGGGTAGTAGAAGTACCCGTGCATGTCCTTGGCGAACACCACGATCCCGTCGACGTGACCGCGCTTCAACGTGTCGACGAACTCGGCAGGGTCGAAGCCCGCACCGACGCTGGGCACGTGCTGGCTGTTGTGGAAGTCCAGGTGGATCTTGCGCCACGGCTTGGCAGGCAGGCCCTGCAGCCGCCGATCGATCCAGGGCGGCCTCGTCTCAGCTGACATCGACCGGTCTCCTCCGGCTGCGGTATGGGTACTGGACGTGCGTCAGTCTGGTGGTACAACGTTTGCGCTCGCGATCATAGGGGACCACGGGACACCGGCAGCCGCTCATCGGCGTCAGCGCCCGCCCATGCCGGTGAGGGTCACTCCACGGACGAACGACTTCTGGGCAATGAAGAACAGCACCAGGATCGGCAGGATCGTGACGATGGAGACGGCCATCATCTGGTTGTACTGCGTCAGGAACTGGCCGGCGAAGAGCTTCAGTCCGATCGCCAGCGTGTACTTGTCCTGGCTACGCAGATAGATCAGCGGACCGAGCAGGTTGTTCCAGTTGCCGACGAACGCGAACACCGCTACCGCCGCGAGCGCCGGCCGGGACAGCGGCAGGATCACCGACCAGAGGATCCGTAGATCGGACGCGCCGTCTATGCGGGCCGCCTCGTCGAGTTCCTGCGGAATCGTCATGAAGAACTGCCGAAGCAGGAAGATGAAGAACGCGTAGCCGAACCAGGCAGGCAGGAACAGAGGCCAGTAGGTGTTCACCATGCCGAGCTCGGAGAACAGGATGAACTGCGGGACGAGGGTGACCTCGACCGGGATCATCATCGTGGCCAGCATGGCGACGAACATGATCGGTCGACCACGCGCGCGCAGTCGGGCGAATGCGTACGCCGGCAAGGTGCAGGAGATGAGGTTGCCGAGCACCGCGAGCGTGGTGATCAGCATCGTGTTGAGCCAGAACTGGGTGAACGGAAGGGCCGTCCAGCCGTCCGGATAGTTGTGCCATTCGAAGCTCGACGGGAAGAACTCCGGCGGGAAGGTCAGCACGCCCTTCGACGTCTTCAGCGACGTGGTCACCATCCACATGAACGGCAGCAGGAAGATCGCGGAGCCGGCGAACAGCAGCAGGTAGGCAAAGGTCCGTTGCACCCGCTGCGCCTTCTGCGTATCCATGCCAGGTCGCCCGCCGCGCCCGAACATGGTCGGTCGCCTGTCGACGGGCCGGGTGGTCGCAGCCATGAACGACTCCCTACTTCGTCTCGTAGTAGACCCACCGGCGGGCCAGCCAGAACTGCAGGCCGGTGACCACGATGATGACCAGGAAGAGCACCCACGACAGCGCCGCGGCGTAGCCCATGTTGAAGTACTCGAAGGCCTGCCGATAGATGTAGAGCCCGAACAGCAGCGTCGCGTTGGCCGGACCGCCGTTGGTCATCACCAGCACGAGCACGTACGCCTGCAGGCTGGCGATGAATCCGGTGATCATGTTGAAGAAGATCACCGGCGACATCATCGGCACGGTCACGTGCCAGAACCGTCCCCACCAGGTCGCGCCGTCGATCGTGGCGGCTTCGTACAACGTGGTGGGGATTCCTTGCAGGCCGGCGAGATAGATCACGATCGTGTTGCCGGCACCCCACACACTCATCAAGACCAGTGCCGGGATTGCCCACGTCTCCGACGTCAACCAGCCAGGACCCTGGATGCCGACGAGCCCGAGCGCGTAGTTGATCAGGCCGAAGTCGGGGTGGAGGATGTTGACCCACAACAACGCGGTCGCGATTCCCGCCACCACCGACGGAAGGTAGAACACCGTGCGGAAGAAAGCGATCCCGCGCACCTTCTGGTTGAGCAGCAGTGCGAGCAGAAACGTCGTACTGACCCCCAGCGCCACCGCACCGAGGCCGAAGTACAGCGTGTTGCGCAGCGCGACGTAGAAGACGTCGTCGCTGAACATCGTCCGGTAGTTGTCCAGGCCGACCCACTGCGGTGAGTCCAGCAACGACCAGTCGGTGAAGCTGATGGCCATGGACGCGAGCACGGGCCCGCCGCCGAAGAGGATGAACCCGAGGATCCACGGCGAGGCGAACAGGTAAAACCGCCGCGCCTCGGCCCGCACCAGCGGACTTCGCGTCCGACCACCGCCTGACTTGCGGTCAGGAGCACCGTGCCGGCCGCCTGGTTTGCGCCGCGCCCGCGGATCAGCGTCCAGGCCCACCGCCTGCTGCGCCACGCCCGCCTCCTCAGCCGTTGTTCTTCGCCAGGATCGGGCCGACCTTCTCGGTGACCTCGCTACAGGCCTCCTCGACGGTGAGCTTTCCGCTGACCACACGGTCCCAGATCGGCTCGACGGTGTTGGCGATCTCAGGCGTGGAAGGCTGGCGGAGTACGCCCTTGCTGGTGCCGTAGGTGTTGAGCGCCTTCTGCACCAGGTCGGTTCCCTCGGGAGCGAACTCCGACTCGAGATAGGCGTCCCACGCGGAGTTGCGGGCCGGGCTGCCTCGGCCGGTGCTCGCCCACATGAAGATCTGGCCAGCGGTCGAGAGGTATTCGTTGAGGTAGATCCAGGCGGCGTCCTTGTTCGCGCTCTGCTCGACGATCGCGTAGCAACTGCCGACCGCCGCGGTCGACTGCGCTTCGGGGCCCTTGGGCCAGTCGGCGATCGCCCACTTGAAGTCGGCCTGCTCGAGCAGACCCGGCGTCGCCCAGGAGCCCTGTGCGGACATCGCCGCGCGCCCGACGGTGAAGGCGTTCAGGTCCTCACCGATGGCCTGCTCGTCCGACGGGGACGGCATCGCCTTGTTCTCCAGGTAGAGGTCCATCCACCACTGCGCCGCCTCGACCGAGGCCGGCTGGTCCAGTACCGACTTCTTCTCTCCCTCGTCCAGGAAGCGGCCGCCAAACGGGGCGAGGTAGACCGGCGTGTAGTCACCGCCCGGGTAGGCAATGTCATGCAGGCCGAAGACCTTCTCCCGGCCGCTCCCCGAGGTGAGCTTGACGATGGCATCGCGCATGTCGTCCATCGTCCAACTCGACGTGGGGTACTTGACCCCGCCCTTGTCGAAGATGTCCTTGTTGTAGAACAGCATGATCGGGCCGCAGTCGTAGGCCACGCCGAACAACTTGCCGTCGGCCTCGTAGTAGGGCAGCGACGACTTGGTGAAGTCGTCGAGGGCGAAGTCGCTCTGTTTGGCGATGTAGTCGTCGACCGGCAGGAAGAGTCCCCGCTGGATGAAGTTCTGCGCCCAGGCGAACTGGCAGTACATCACGTCCGGTGCCGTCCCGCCGGCGACCTGGGTGAGGTACTTCTGCAGATAGTCGGCGAATGGCGTGTTCTCCGCCTTGAGCTTGATGTTCGGGTGTCGCTCGGTGAAGAACTTGTCGAACTGCTGCTGGCGGGGCCAGAACGACGCGTCCCATGCGTGGGAGACGGTGAGGGTGACCTCCGACGACGGCTCGGAGACCGCGGTCTCAGGCCAGGTCAGGCTGTCGTTGAGCTTCTTGGCCGCGTCCTCGGTGTAGATCTTGCCCAGGCCCTTGCCGCTTTCGGCAGCCTGCCCTTCGGACGTCTGCGCCTGCCGTTGCTGTCCGCTGCAGGCCGCGAGCACACTCGCGACGGCACCGCCCGTCATGCCCAGCGCGGCCGCACGGGAGAGGAAGGCGCGGCGCGACATTCCTCCGCGTATCAGTTGCCGCACGGCGTCTTCGGCTCGGGGGTCAGGCATGAGGTTCTCCTCTCCGGAGGCCGTGCGCCGTCCGTCGAGGGCGCCACGACACTGTTGCTGAAGTCACCAGATTGGGCCGCCGAGGACCTTCGATCCCTTTTACTCAAACGTTGAAGCGTCGAGCACGATAACGCCGTACGAAAGAGCCGGTCAACCCGTCCTTGCCACGTTGTTACCTCTGCTGTTAGTGGTGGTTCGGTCGGTCGACGCCCTGCGGTACGACTCGGAACGCAGGTGCGTGTGGCGTCGGCCGGTGGTCGGGCAGCCTGATCACCAGGCCGTCGGGTCTTCGTTCGAAAGGCAGCGTCTCCGCATGCCCGAGCAGGTCGACAAACCGGATCTCCTTCTGGAGCAGGCCGGAGCCGCGTCCGAGCGACCGAACCAGCAGCTCGCGGCTGTCCGGCCAGCCGAGGGCGACGGCGTACAGCACCTCCCCGCGCGTCGTGAAGCGGATGTCGCCGGCCCGGTAGGCGCTGCGATCGGTGTCGGTGAACGATCCGTCGGCCACCTGCGTGGGGCCCTCGCCGAAGGTGTGCCAGGGGCGCGTGCCGTAGATGGCCTCGCCGTTCACCGCCAGCCAGTCCCCGATGCCGACCAGGAGGTCCTGCTCGGGTACGGGGATGCTGCCGTCCGCTTTCGGCCCGATGTTGAGCAGGAGGGCGCCGTTCTTGCTGACGATGTCGACCAGATCGCCGATCAGGTCGGGTAGGGCCTTGTAGTCGTGGTTGTCGACATATCCCCAGGACGTCTTGGAGACCGAGGTGTCGGTCTGCCAGAACGGACGCCGGATGTCGGCGCACTGGCCGCGTTCGATGTCGAAGACCGCCGTGCCGTCCGGGAAGGCGTCGAACTTGTAGTTGATCGCCACGCCGCGACCCTGTGCCGCGGCACGGTTGTAGTAGTACGCGGCGAACCTGCGAAGGTACGGCTCGAAGACCGGTTGCCCGATCCACCAGTCGAACCACACCAGCTGCGGCTCGTACCGGTCGACGACCTCGACCGTGCGTACCAGCCAGTCCTCCAGCCACTCCTCGTTGGGCGGCAGGTCTTCCGGGTGTGCCGGGCCGTAGAAGTCCGCGTACGCCGGATCTCGTACGTCACTGGCAAACCGCATCCCGCCGTTCATGAACCACCAGTGCTCGGCCCGGTGCGACGACACGCCGTAGACCAGCCACTGCCGGCGCACGGCGTCGGCGAGCTCGCCGATCACGTCCCGCTTGGGGCCGAGCCGGGCGGCGGTCCAGTTCGAGTGAGCGCTGTCGTACATCGCGAAGCCGTCGTGGTGCTCGGCGACCGGGACCACGAACGTCGCGCCAGCGCGGCGGAACAGGGCGGCCCACGCGTCGGGGTCGAACTCCTCCGCGGTGAACTGCGGCAGGAAGTCCTTGTAGCCGAACCGGTCCGCTTCGCCGTATGTCTCGCGGTGGTGGGCGTACTCGGGTGTGCCCTCGAGGTACATCCGGCGCGGGTACCACTCGTTGCCGAACGCCGGCACCGCGTAAGGGCCCCAGTGGACGAAGATGCCGAACTTGCCGTCGACGTACCAGCCCGGTGCCTGATAGCCGGCCAGCGAGTCCCACTCCGCATCGAACGGCCCGCCGGCGACAACGCCGTCGATCCGGCGCAGGTCGTCCGCAAGCCGTGTCATCCGCCGCTCCTCCGGGACCAGTCGCGGATGATGGCGCCCTCCGCGTACACCACTGCTTCATGGCTAGCTTTCAAGCCGCGCGCGTAAACATCCGACCAATCTCGTGTCATAGTGGTGCGGTCCCCGAGGATGTGTCAAGAAGTTGGCTCCAACACCGGCCAAACGTCGGAGGTATCCGCGACCATGACCGTTGCTGTCCCGGCTGACGAGCCTCTCGACGCGACGCCGGACACGTCGCTGACGGCGGGTCGCCGCCGCGTCGCCCGGACGGACGAGGCCATCGAGCGGATCCGTGGGCTGATCGTTGGCGGCGACCTGCGTCCCGGCATGCGGCTCCCACCGGAGAAGGAGCTCTGCTCCATGCTCGCCATGTCGCGCGGCACCATGCGCGAGGCGGTGAAGGCCCTCGAGGTCGCGCGAGTGCTCGACGTCCGCCGCGGCGACGGCACCTATGTCACGAGCCTCGCCCCCGAGCTCCTGCTGGAGGGGATCGGGTTCGCCGTCCAGCTCCTCCAGGACGCCGACCTGCTCGATGTCATGCGGGTGCGCCGGGTGCTCGAGTCGGAGGCGACGGCCTTGGCGGCCGCGGCCGCCGACGAGGTTCTGTTGGGCGACCTGCGCGGTCACCTTGCCCGGATGCGCGCGGCGTCCGACTCCGAACAACTCGTCGTCCACGACGCCGCGTTCCACGAACGGGTCATCGCGGCCTGCGGAAACCCGACACTGGCGACGTTGCTCGCCGGCCTGTCCGGTCGAACGCTGCGCGCGCGCATCTGGCGGGGCACGCGGGTGAAGGACGCGCGGGACCTCACCATCGCCCAGCACCAGAGCATCTACGAGGCGCTGGCCGACGGCGATCCGGATGCGGCGCGGGCCGCGAGCACGGTGCATGTCGCGACCTCCGAGCGCTGGCTCGGCCAGGTCCTGGGTGCGAACGACTCGCCGCAGTAGGCTCGCGGCCTGCCGCCTCGCCCGTTGTCAGGAGCACGTCATGGCCGCCGATCGCTCGCAGCCGCGGTATCTCGCGCCCAACAGCTTCGCCACTTCCGTCTTCAACCCGGCGGTGGTCTGGTTGACCCGGCGCGGCATCAGTGTCTGGGGGTCCCGCGTACTCCGGGTGCGTGGCCGTTCCAGCGGCCAGTGGCGCACGACCCCGGTCAACCTGCTGACCTTCGAAGGCGAGCGCTACCTCGTCTCGCCGCGAGGGCAGACGCAGTGGGTTCGCAACCTGCGCGCGGCCGGTGGCGGCGAGCTCCAGGTCGGCCGGCGGGTGGAGGCCTTCACCGCCCACGAGATCGCTGACGCCGACAAGCCGGCGCTCCTACGGGCATATCTGCAACGCTGGAAGTTCGAGGTGGGCGCCTTCTTCGAAGGCGTCGGACCGGACGCTTCGGACGACGAACTGCGTGCGGCTGGACCCCGACATCCGGTCTTCCAGGTCACCGGACCGGCCTGAGCGCGGGAAGCCTCCCCCTCTGCGCAGGCACGCCGAGCAGAGCGGGCCCGCGACCAAGCCCGTCCAGCTCCATGCGTGACGAACTGCCCAGCGTGGCTTCGGCCGATGGGCGGATCGTCACGCCAGGTCGAGCCGAGCCGGCAGGTGGCGCTCCCACTCGGGAGCGAAGCGGGCGGAAGGTCGTGATGACCGCGGTCCGCGAGCTTGTCGTGGATCCGGCGCAAGGTGTGGTGCGGATGCCGGTAGATGTCTCGAGCCGTGACGACGATGACCTCCCAGCCGAGATCGCGCAGCAGATCGCGGGTGTCGCGGTCGTGGTCCCGCTTGCGTCTGCTGGTGAGGTGCAGAAGTCCGTCATACTCGATGACGATGCGTTCGGCCGTGTACTGCAGGTCTACGGTGGCGATCCACTCGCCGTGCTCGTCGAAGATCGGCGCGCCGGGTTCGGGACACGGCAGGCCGGCCAGGACGATGAGGAGCCGGAGCCGGGTCTCCATCAGAGAGTCGACTCGCGCCCGGACGAGGCTGGCGGCATGGCGCGCAGCACGGATATGGCCGCGCTTGGCCGTGCCCGCAGTGATCTCCCTCAGGGCCTGGGGCGTCGTGAAGCCTCGCCGTACCGTGGCATCGCCCAGAACGGTCAGGTCGACCAACGCCAGATGGGCGGCGGGATCCACGAAGGTCTGCTCCGGCCGGGTCACCGGTAACCCTCCGAGAGTCGTCGTCAGCTTGGGCGTGGACGTCTGGTGGACCGCGATACCCGCGACCTGTGGCCGCGACATGTCCCGTGGCAAAGTCACGTGGAGGCGCCGATCCCCGGGCACGGGCAGGTCGAGAAATGCGGCCGCGGTGTGATGACTGAAGACCGCCTGGCTGGGCAGCGCGAGGCTGGCTGCAGCCGCGCGGACGATCAGCGTGTCGGGTACGCCCGCCACGACGTAGAACCCGGGAAAGAGCCGGCGGAACCGCTTGCCACGAAGGACCTTCTCCGACAGGCCGAGCCGGCGTGCGTCCGCGAGGCGGAAGGGTCGGCCGGACAGCTCGGCGGGAACGGGTGACGGTGCGGGCATGCCGAGCAGCATGCAGCAACCTCGGCCCACCACGACGCGGGTTGTCCACAGGACCCGTTGTCCACGAGGTCGGTTGCGGCGACGATGATGCGTGGCAAACCGGCCACGGCAGACGCGACGTGGGCGGTCTGCCACGCATGATCATGCTCGGCCGGGCTGAAGGGGCCACAACCGTGAAGAAGGTCATCCTCGTCGTTCTTGGCGTACTGCTCGCACTCATGGGGATCGTCTGGACGCTGCAGGGGCTGGGCTACGTCGGTGGAAGCGCGATGACGGGCGTGACGACGTGGGCGATCGTCGGGCCCATCGTGGCGGTCGCCGGACTCGTACTTGCCGGGCTCGGCCTGCGGTCCCGTCGTCCCAGCAACTGAGGTCCGCGTGGCGCGCGGCGGGTGCCCGCGTGCCACGTGCCCACGCGGTCGGGCAGGCGTTCAGTGGGCGTCGGCGATCTCGACACTCATCGTGGTGCCCGGGATCGGAAACGCCAGCGCTTCTGCCTCCACGGCCGCCCGCGTACGCGCCGGCAGTCGTTGCTCCACCTTGACGTGGACCCGACCCTCTCGGCGACTCCACACACCGACCACGGCTCCGCCGACGACGAGTCCGTGCGGATAGTAGTAGTCGTGCAGGGCCGAACGGCGGTTGAGGCCCGGTCCGACGAACAGCCCTGTCCTGTCATAGCCGAACAGCCGCAGGTCCTCCGCCGGCAACAACCGGACCCCGCGGGCGGGTTCCGCCGTCGTGAGCGCCGCCTCGTCCCGGGCGAGGATCCAGGCCCGCTCGTTATCCAGCTGGACGGGTACCAGCTCCGGCGCAAGCTCCCGCCAGGTCGACGCGGCGTCCGCGGGCGACATGCCCGCCCACCACGCGTACGCCTCCGGTGTGGTTGGCCCGAAGGCGTGCACGTGCCGCCGGCAGAGCTCGGCTCGGGCGACGTCGACGTCGACCGCCGGCGCGGGAACTTCGCGGATGTGCAGCGACGAGGTTGTCCATCGCAGCGCGATCCGGCCGGTGGCCGCGGCCTGTCCTGCAAGGCGTACCGGGCTGCGAGCTCGTAGCTCCCAGCCGGAAGTCGGGTGGTGAGAGCGTGTGCTCGCAGCCGGTACGCGATCGCCTGCTGCCGGCTCACCGGCAGTGCTGCCATGACCGGTCAGGTGTCGGGATCGATGTCGTGTTGCCGTAGCAGATCCCGCAGCCTTGCGACGTCCGCGGCCAGGCGTTCGCTCTCGCTGCGCAGCCGGTCGTTCTCGTCCAACACAACGGTGAGCTCGCGAAGGATCAGGGCCCGCCGGCCGGTGGATTCGGCGGGGCCGGCCGTCGAAGCCTCCTCAGAACCGGCTCCCTTCCCCACGAGTTCGACGACCTTTTGTCGGACCCGGCCGAGGTCGGCGCCGAGCTTGACGAGTATCTGTGCGGCGACCCCTTCGCCCTCGCGGATCAGGCCGAGGAGGATGTGCTCGGTGCCGATGTACTTGTGGTCGAGCCGCACCCCCTCGCGCATCGCCAGCTCGAGCACCTTCTTCGCCCTTGGAGTGAACGGGATGTGCCCGCTGGGCGCCTGACTGCCCTCACCGACGATCTCCTCGACCTGTGTACGGACCGCGGCGGCCGAGATCCCGAACGTCTTGAGCACCTTCGCAGCGACTCCCTCGCCCTCCTGGACAAGCCCGATGAGCAGATGTTCCGTGCCGATGTAGCTGTGGCTGAGCTTTCGTGCCTCCTCCTGGGCCACGACGACCACTCGACGAGCGCGGTCGGTGAACCTCTCGAACATGGCCGGTTCCTCCCTTCCGGTGAGCAGCATTTCTTCCATGTGGCTGAGCTCCTCGCCGAATCGTTCGTGTAGCGCGGCCGGCGAGGACGACACCTCCTCGGTGACCTCGGGTGTCACCTCGGCGCTGGGTGACCGCAGTCGGGCCCGGATCTCCGCGGCCAGGTCCCACGCTGGTGCGCCGGCGGCTGCGCGATCGAGCAGGTGGTCCATCTCCCCGACCGGCTCGAGGAACAGGTCCCAGCCGTTCAGGTTGAGGAAATGCAGGGTCGCCACGAGTGCCACGCGGCGGTTGCGGCGGGCGAAGGGGTGCCGCTGCACCAGTCCGGCGAGCAGTACGGCGGCGACGTCAGCGACGTCAACCACTTCGATCCCGCCACCCGCGCCGCCGGGCCCCTCCACCTCCCTCGCCTCGGCCAGGACGGACCCGACCGCGTCGAGGTCGGTGCGGTCGACCACGTCCGCCGACCCGCATTCGAGGACCCGAGCCGCCATCGCCAACACGTCGGGAAGGTCGAGGTGGATCACTGGTCTTCGTCCTCGCGGAGCAGGTCGAGCGTGCGACGGTGCTTCGTCAGGCTCTCCTCGAGCAGCCGCACGAAGCGCTTGTCCGCACGACGCTGCTGTACGAGTGCGGCGATCGCCTCGCGGGCGACGTCGGACACCGATCGGCCCTCGACGTCCGCCACGATCTGCAGCCGCTCGGCGAGCTCGGGATCGAGTCGCAGCAGGATGTTCTTCGTTCGTTCGGCCATAGATAGCAAGATATCACGCTATCGCGGCGCCCGCAGGTGCTCGGCACCGTGTACGCCTGCCCGGATTCGGCGCCGCGCTCGCCTGCGACTCGGCACCGTGCTGAGAAACGGCCCACGCCACGGCCGGAAGGTGGGCCGTTTTCCACCACGACCCCGCTTCGGCCGGCTCGATCGCCGGTCCCTGGCGGATCACTCGCGACGGGGACGGGCGGGAAGCCTGGGCCCGACCAGCGGTCAGGCCGGTTCCCAGACCGACTGGTCATGGGCGAACAGCACCCGCCGCGGGTCGAAGTCGGCAAGACGCTCGAGCCAGGCGGGGTACGGAGGAAGCGGCGGCGCGACGCCGGCGTCCGCTGCCTCGCGGGCCAGCTGCGCAGAACCGAACTCGGAGGCGAAGTCGTGCGCCTGGCCGGCGAGGACAACAGTGCCGTCAGGTTGACGTACGACCAGCGACTGGTGCCCGTCGGTGTGTCCAGGCGTCGGGATGATCCACACACCGGACCACACCTCGGCCTCCCCGTCGAACTCGCGATAGTCCGCCCCGGCGAAGTCGACGAGTTCCGGGACGGTGTAGTTCTCCCCGCGGGCGCTGGCCAGCTCTGCCGACTGCACCAGGATCGGACGCCCGGCCAGCAAGGCGTTGCCACCGCAATGGTCGAAGTGGAGGTGGCAGTTGACCACGAGGGTGATGTCGCGCAGGTCCATCCCCACGGTGGCGAGTGCACCGACCAGGTCGCGACGCCGTGGGCGGTAGTGGGCTTCGGTCTCGGCGTCGACGGCCCCGATGCCGGTGTCGAACAGGATCGTTCCCTCGTCACGGCGTACGACATAGCCCAGGACTGGCTCGACCCTCGGCTGCACCGCACGGTCGTCGCAGCCCGCGCCATCGTTGCCGGCACATCGGAATGCGGCGACCTCGGCCGCCGGCCGGACAAAGGAACCGAGGTCGAGTCGTCGTACGGAGGCACCCCTCGTCACCATCCGCCCATTGGCCCGCGAATCGCATCGGCGGCGCAACAGGTGTTCGCCGAGAGCAGACGCGCGGTCTGGCGATCCTGGACGTGGACTCGAGCCGACGTAGCCCAGGGCTGGCCCGGTCATGATCATGCGTCAAAGGATCGGCTTACCAGGCGCGTCAAACCCGACCTTGTGACGCATGATCATCCCCCACGCTCAGGATCGGCGCGCGCCCCCCACCGTCAGCAGGTCACCGCCACGGCCCACGACGGTGGTGCCGCCGACGGAGCGGCAGCCGCTCTACCCGGCGTTCTGCGGCACGGGCTTGCGGGATTCCCAGACGACCTCGGCCACGTTGTAGACGGCGACACCGAGCAGGACGGCCAACGTGAGCCAGAACCCGTACCGCGCCCTGACCATGCCCTCGGCGACGCCGTCGGCCAGCGGGCGCTGTCCCGCGTTGCGTACCTCGTCGACGATCGCGCGGTAGACAACGGCCTGGTTGACCATGAGGAGCGAGGCCGCCACGCAGGCGACTACGGCTCGGATCAGCGGGTCGGCCCGCGGATGGAGCACGGCACCCGCTCCAGCGAGAAGGAGTACGAACGTCGCCAGGGCCAGGGGCTGGATGGGTATCGGCTCGCCAGCCCACCCCGATGGCTGCTCCTCGATCTTGCCGTCGGCCGTGACGTCGGGAGTGTCGCCGACCACGAGGTCCCAGCCGGTGTAGTCGACCGTGGTCGTCCCACAGGACACCGAGATGAACGGGAACGCGAAGCAGATCAGGGCGAGCACCAGCCCGGATGGACTCACCAACCGGCGTAACGTCGCTCCACTGAGCATTCCGTGCTCCCGCCTCCGTTGCCGACCCGAGGGTATCGGTGCCTCTCCGAGTGGTCCGGCGATCGTCCGCGATTTCTGGACCTCCGCTCACCAGGCGATCGCCGACTGACACGCGTCGTACACACGCCACGCCAGACGTCCGCGCGCGTCCGCCACGGCCGACCTCGGCCGATAGGATCCCTCCGCGTCATGGAACCTCGAGGCATGGTGGCCGGATTGACCCACGGAGCTCCGCGCGACACCCGATCGTTGCTGCTGCGCCCAGCTGCGATGTGGTGGAATCGCGCCCGCCTACTCCTCGCGGCACCGCACCGCACGCTCGCCCAGGCCCGCGCACTGGGAACGGCAGGCTCGGTCGCGGTCGCCGCCGGCGGGTCGTTCGCCGGTTCGCTGCCCGCCGGCGATCCCCAGCTCGCCGTCCTCGGCCTCACCATCGTCGGCGGCCACGTCGACCTCGGAGTGGTGTGCGTCTACGTCGGCCTGACCATGCTCGTGGTCGCGTGGTGGCTCGTCGGCCGGCTCGTCCACGCCCGTCCCGCGCGCGGCGGCGCGGTCACGGAGGTCGTGACACCAACCGACCTGGTGGTCACTCTCGTGCACTGGGCGGCGCCGCTGGTCCTCTGTCCACCGCTGTTCAGCCGTGACGTCTACAGCTATCTCGCCCAGGGCGCGATGGTGGGTGCAGGCATCGACGTCTACGCCAACGGACCGGCGAGTCTTGGAGGCCCGCTCGCGGCCGAGGTACCGCTGATCTGGCAGCACACTCCTGCACCGTACGGTCCGGTCTTTCTGCTGTACGCCGCACCGGTCGCCGACCTCGCCGGCGCCAACACGGTTGCCGGTGTCCTCGGCATGCGAGCGGTGGCGCTGCTGGGCGTCGCGGCACTCGCGTGGTGCCTGCCGTGGCTGGCCCGCCGGTGCGGCGGTTCGGGCACCAACGCCCTCTGGCTCGGCGTTCTCAACCCGCTCGTGCTCGCCCACCTGGTCGCCGGAGCGCACAACAACGCGGTCATGCTCGGCCTGCTGGTGGCCGGGCTCACCGTGGCAGCGCTGCGCCGTCCGGCACTCGGCGCGGTCCTCATCACGCTCGCGGCCCTGGTGAAGATACCGGCCGCACTCGGTCTGGTCTTCCTGCTTCCGATCTGGGCCTCCACCCTGCGTGGGCGATGGCGGGAGATGCGGGCCGCGCTCGGCACGGTCGCGGTCGCCGGAGCCACCATGGTGGCGGCGACCATGTTCGTGGGCACCGGCTTCGGATGGGTACACGCCCTCGGAACGCCCGCCTCGGCACACAACTGGTCGCTCACGAGCTCCCTCGGACGCCTGACCGGCAACGTCCTGGAGACGTTGGGTGTCGGCGTCGCGGCCGACGCGATGGGGATGTGGCGCTGGGTAGGACTCGCGGCCGCCGTCCTCGCCGCGACCGTGGCCTGGCTCCATCGCGACCGACTCGGGCCCGTCCACGCGCTCGGCCTCGCCCTCGGGGCGATCGTCGTGCTCGGACCCGCGCTGCGGCCGTGGTACCTGCTGTGGTGTGTCATGCCGCTCGCCGCGGCCGCTCTCGGCCCGCGCATGCGACGCTTCCTCCTCGCCTCCTGCGGACTGCTCACGCTGGTCGTCCTCCCGAGCGGCTTCGCTCCGGACGCCGGTGACGTAGCCCAGGCGGTGTTGGGTGTCGGGCTCGCCGTGACGGCACTCCTGGTCGCCGGCCGGCTGGCCCTGCGCCCCCGGCACGTTTCCTCCGCCCCGGATCCCGTGCCGCAGGCGGCGGGCATCTCGGCGTACAACAGATGAGGTACGAAGGCGGGGGACGCTCGATGCGACTGAAGGTGGGTGTCGCCGCACTTCTGGTGCCGGCGACCGTCGGGTTCCTGGCGGCCGTGCAGTTCTGGCGCGGCTTCTTCGACCTGAGCGTCTACTACGGTGCGCTGAACTACTGGACCGAGGGCGGGCAGCTGTACGACTTCCTGCTCCCACAGACGACCTACGGCTTCACCTATCCGCCGTTCGCCGCGCTCGTCCTGCTGCCCCTGACGGTGATGAGCTGGCCGGTCGCGATCGCCGCCAGCGTGGTGCTCACGCTCGGCGCGCTGCTGCTGCTCACGTACTGGCTGGTCGGTCCGATCGCCCGCCGACAGGGCTGGCCGCTGTGGTTCGCGCTGGTGGTGGCCGGTTGCCTGCTGGCACTCCTCGAGCCGGTGTACGACACGATCAGCTTCGGCCAGGTCAACCTCGTCCTGGTCGTGCTGGTCTTCGGCGACGCACTTCTGCTCATGCGCGGCAGCCGGTTCGCGGGTCTCGGCATCGGCCTCGCGGCCGCGGTGAAGTTGACGCCCGGCCTCTTCTTCGTCTACCTGCTGGTGACCCGCCGCTGGACCGCCGCCCTGGTCGCCGCCGCCGCCGGTGGTGGCGCCACGATGCTGGCCTCGCTGGTGGCGCCGGAGGAGTCACGGATCTTCTGGACCGAGGCACTCTGGCAGACCAACCGGGTGGGGCCTCTGTCGTACATCTCCAACCAGTCGCTGCTCGGGATGCTCGCGCGTCTCGACCCGACCGTGCCGCCCAACCGCGTCGTCTGGCTGCTCGCCGTGCTCGCCGTGCTGGTCATCTGGACCTACCGCATCCGCAGCGCCGCGGCGGCCGGCGACCATCTCACCGGCTTCGCCCTCACCGGTGTGGTCGCCTGCCTGGTCAGTCCCGTCACCTGGGTCCACCACCTGGCCTGGGTCGTGCCCGCACTGGTGCTGCTCACCGACGGCGGCCTGCGCGCCGAGCGGGGAAGCGTCCGGCGGCGCCGGCTCCTCGTCACCGCTGGGATGGCATACATCGTGCTGTGCAGCAGCGTGGTGTTCCTCTGGCGCGTCGAGGCCGGTGGCCTCGACGGGTTCGTGGGCGGCAGCGCGTACGTGTGGGTCTGCATGGCTGTGCTGCTGGCGCTGCCCATGGTGCGGGTGACGCCGACGGACGCAGCACCACTCGTCCGCGTGGCCGCCTCGGCCGGGCCGACCCTGCGGCACCAGAACAGATGAGTACGCCGGCAACGCAGATCTGCGTTGCCGGCGTACGTGTCCGGTTCTTTCGGTTCTTCGGTTCCTTCGGGGGTCGTCCTCGCCGACCTACGCACCCGGTCAGCGTTCGACCGAGGCGAGGCTGGCGAACACGATCGTGTTGTCGCGGTAAGACGTCTGCTCGTCCCACGGACCGCCACAGGTCACCAGGCGCAGGCCTGGCTTCGCGGACGGACCGTAGACGAGGGCGGTGGGGAAGTTGTCCTTGTGGTACGCCTTGACACCATCGACGGTGAACGCGGCGACGCTGCCGTCCTGCCGCGAGACCTTGATGACATCCCCCGGCATCAGCTCGCTGAGCTGGAAGAAGACCGCAGGTCCGAGGACGGACGAGTCCAGGTGTCCGACGATCACCGAGTTGCCGACCTGGCCCGGAGAGGGGCCCAGCTTGTACCACGCGGCGAGGTCGGCCTGAGCCGGCGAGGGCACCTTGAGGGTGCGGTCGCTGTTCAGTCCGACCTGCATGATCTTCGCGTCGACGTCGATCTTGGCAATCGTGATGCCGACCGGCGTGGATCGCTTCAGTCCTACTTTGGTGACGTCCGACGATGCTGACGTTCCAGCCCCGCTCGGTGCTGACCGGGAGTGCTGGCCGGCTCCTGCGGAGTTCGGTCGTGCGGCTGGCGCCTTCGACGCCTTCGGCGTCGCGCCCAGATCTTTCGGCGCTCCAGCCATCGCGACCTTCGCGGGCGGCGGCGGCTGTTGTTGCGGCGTGGTACTGAACGCCACAGCCAACAGACCCGCCCCGCTGATTGTCAGCAGCAGGGTGACGAGGGTGGCAAGGGAAGCGCCGGCGGCGCCCCGCGGTAGTGCGCGGTGGCGTCCGCCGGCATCCCCTGTCGCCGGATCAGATGTGTCCATGCGTCCGGCGGCGTCGTCTCAGTGCGAGTCGGCCGAAGCCGGCTAGACCGAGAGCACCAACCCCACTAGCAGCCAGGTCGGTGTGGGCGGCACCAACCCCGCCATCTCCGGCACTGACAGCACCTCGCGGTGCCGACACCAGATCAGGCTGCATCTCTGCGTCGACCAGGTCACCCGGCGGCATGAGAGCGCCCGGGGCTGCCATCTCCGCAAGCGGATCGGACAGCTGCGCGGACTCCTCTACTACTGCGTCCTTCGGTGCCTTCTGGTAGACCGCATCCTTGGTCAGCGATTCCGGCGCCGGTGGACGCACCATGCCACCCTTGACGTACACCGGGCTGTAGCCACAGACGCCCTTGATGAAGTACCAGCCGGGCCGCGTGTACCACGGAACCTCGGCCTCGGTCCAGTAGGTGAACAGCTGGTGGTTGATCCCATTGCCGCCGTTCGCCAGGCCCTCGGCCTCGGGCGCACCCTTGGCCCCATCCTTGGCGCCATTCTTTGCGCCATTCTTTGCGTCGTCCTTGACGCCGTCCTCATCAGCCCTGGACCCACCGGGAGCAGACCTGGGAAGGTCGGTGTCATCCGCCTGGGGCGCAGGCCTCGGCGCCGGCTCGTTGCCGCCATTCTGATCGAAGAGGTGCGCCCTCTTCAGTGGCAGCGTGCCGGTGATCTTGGACCAGATTGTCGGATACCGCTGAGGTTCCTTGCAGAACTCGACAATCTTTATGTCATGCCCTGGTTGGACAAATCTTGGGAATACATAAATATCCCCCTTGACTTGGGAGTCGGAGCGGCTGACATCAGCCGCCGCGATCCCGGGCGTGACCACGAACAGCGCCGCGCTGGCTAGCGCGGCCCCGACGGCCAGCCTCCCGAGGAACTTTCTGTACATAACTATTCGTCACTCCCCTTATTGCGCTGTGTACGGCAGGTCAGCATGGGAACGATGCCCCAGCTCGCAACGCCCTAAAACGAAATTCCCAATCCGGCCGATGCTCCGCGGACGTTGCTCTTAGACCAGTATCGTGGCCAGTTGTCTCAGCCGTGGCGACGTTTCCGGCGATGATCGGACATCAGGAGAAGGCTCTCACTTGACCGCTATTCCTTAGGCTCGGAATTAGAATTTCCAGATTTCCGAGCGGTCCCGAATACGACCTATAAGGCCGAATTACATTCGCGTGATTATCCGACAGTCGGCAAGCTCCCCGGCGCGCATTAGGGCGCGCACGGAAAGCGCGAAGGAATCTGGTCGACAGATAACCCGGCGCATTTCGCCATCACCCGAACGGGTCGCGGTCAGTCGCTCGGCGTGGCCCACTCAACGGGTCTGGACGAGGCGCCGGTGGAGGTCTTCGTAGGCGGCAGGTCCGGCCAGCCGGGTGGCGGCCAACCACGCGGCCCCGGCGGCGCCGTCGGCGACCAGTTCGATCGGCGCGTCCCACCTTCGCGCGAGCCGCTGCGTCAACCCGACATGTAGGAGTCGCGAGCCGGCGACACAACTGCCAGCCAACACGATCGGCGACACCGCCGTGGACGGCCGCAGCTGGGCAAGGCACGCGACGAGTTCGTCGGCCGCGGCAAGCATGATCCGGCGACCCTCGTCCTCCCCCTCGTCACCAAGACGGCTGACCAACGGGGCAAGGTGCGCGAGCGCCGCGGGCGGCTGGTCGTACACCGCGGCGACCACGTCAGCACGAGCGGTCGGGGCAGCAGCGGCTTCGGCACCACCCAGCAGGGTCGCTGCCACCGCCCTGGCCAGGGGCGTCATCGCCCGCTGTCCGTCGTAGGCGGCGACGGTTGCGCGGGCAGCCTCGCGGCCGATCCAGAACGCCGAACCCTCGTCGCCGAGCAACCAGCCGAGACCGCCTGCCATCCGGACCAGCGTGTGGTCCACCACTTCGGCCGCTATCGCACCGGTGCCCGAGACCAGGACGTGCCCGTCCGGCGCGGGCGTACCAGCGGCGAACGCGACGACGATGTCGCCGACGACCTCCACCGGGCAGTCGAGTCCGAGGCCCGCCCAGCTCCTGGCGAACAACGCGTGGACCTCGGGATCGTAGAACCGGGCTCCGCCGGCGACCCCGACGACAGCCTGCCCGACCCCCGCCGGATCGACCGGTCCCAGTGCCCTGCGGATCGCGGCGGCCATCGAACTCACGGCCCGGTCGAGTCCGCCGGTCGTCGGGTTTCCGCCCGGCGCTGTCCCACGCCCGCACACCACGCCGTCGAGGTCCGCGACGAGGGCACGCGTGGTCGTTCCCCCGGCATCCACCCCGAGGACGAAGCTGGCGCCAGGCCGACTCTCAGCCGACTGGTCGCGGAAGATGGTCACGCGGTCCGCCCGTTCGTTTGACATGCCGGGTACCGAGCATCGAAATTATTACCTCACCCGTCAGACCAGGAAAGGCTCGATCACATGTCGGGACGGCAGGTCGGGGGACATCTCACCGACGTACCACCCGTGATGACACGCCTGCAGAGCATCCGCGACCAGATCCCGGATGCGCTCGCGCGGGTGGCCGACCAGGTCCTGGCCGATCCGGTCGGCGTCACGCGGCTGACCCTGGTCGACCTGGCAGAGCGCAGCCGGGTCTCGCCGGCGACGGTGACGCGGTTCTGCCGGCGGGCCGGGTTCGGTGACTACGCCCAGCTGCGGGTGGCGATCGCGGCCGAGGGAGGTCGGGCCGAGCAGGCCAGGTGGGAGATGGACCTGGGCCGCGACATCGAACGCAACGACCCGGTCGACCGCGTACTCCAGGTCGTCGCGACCGCCGACACCCGCACCCTGCAGGAGACCGCCTCCCAGCTCGACCTGGAGGCGCTCGAGCGGGCGGCGGAGGCTATCGCGCACACGGGACACCTGGACCTGTTCGGCGTGGGCGGCAGCGGATTGTCGGCAGGCGAGATGCAGTTCCGACTGGAACGCCTCGGCATCGCTTGCTGGTCACGGTTGGACATCCACAGCGCACTGACCAGCGCCGCCCTGCTCGGGCCGGGCGACGTCTCCCTCGCCATCTCCCACAGCGGCCGTACCCGGGAGGCGGTCGAGGTGCTCGGCGAGGCGGCGTCTCGGGAGGCGACGACGATTGCTCTGACCGGTGACTCGCACTCACCGCTGGCCGAGATCGCGGACCTCGTGCTGACAACGGCCGTACGCGAGACGTCGTTCCGGCCGGAGGCGCTGGCGGCCAAGCATGCCCAGCTCCTGGTCCTCGACGTCATCTACGTTCTGGTGGCACAGCGGCGGTACGAGGAGACCGGGCGCGCGTTCGAGCTCACGGCGACGGCGACCGAGCCCCACCGCGTCGACACCCGCCCACCCGCCCGCGGCCCGCACCGATGACATCCCGCCCAGGTGCCCCGGTGGGGCCAGGGGCGGAGGAGAGCACCGTCGTCGGCCGCGACGGCGTGCTCGAACAGGTGCGGCGATCGCTGTCCGACGGCGACACGGTGCTGCTCGAGGGACCGGCCGGAATCGGCAAGACAGCGGTCTGGCACCAGCTCGTCGGCGACGCGAGACGCGACGGCTGGCTGGTGCTCGGCTGTGCGCCCAGCGAGGTCGAGGCGGATCTTCCGCTCGCCGCCCTCGCCGACCTGCTGCGTCCGCTGGCCGACCGGGTGCCCACCCTTCCGGCCCCGCAGCGCGTCGCGATCGAGGCCGCGGCACTGTCTGGGCACCCGGGCGAGCAGATCGACGAGCGGGTCCTCGGCGCCGCGACCCGTTCCCTGCTGGACGCCGCCGTCGCGGGGGCGGACGGCACGCCGGTCCTGGTCGCCGTGGACGACGCGCACTGGCTGGACCGGCCGAGTGAGCGTGCGCTGCGGTTCGCGCTCCGCCGGGCGGTCCCGCGGCCCGCCGTCCTGGTCACCTGCCGGTCCGGTGACGGCATGCCACTCGCCCCGCCGCTCGGCCTGGACCAGGAACCCATGGCGGCAGCCTTGCGGCGGATCGACCTGCACCCACTGGGCGTCGGCGCCCTCCACCACATCCTGCGGCGACGACTTGGTGCCACGCTCAGCCGTCCCCTGCTCGCCCGGATCGTGCACGACGCCGGCGGCAACCCGTTGCTGGCCATCGAACTCGCGCGTGCTGTGCTGCGGCTGCCTAATCTGCCGGCGCCGGGTGAGGACCTGCCCGTCGCCGCATCCCTGCAGCACCTGCTCGCCGATGTCCTCGCCGAGCTTCCAGAGGCGAGCCGGGCAGCGGTCCGGCTGGCCGCGCTGCTTGCTGCGCCGACGGTACGCGACCTCACCTCGGCCGGCGTATCCCTCTCGTCGTTCGATGCCGCGGAGGAGGCAGGGCTCCTCGCGGTGGGGCGGGACTCGATCGAGTTCACCCATCCCGTTCACGCCGGGGCGATCCGCGCCGGGATCCCACCTGGCGTACGCCGTCAGCTCCATCGCCAGCTTGCCGCCGTCGTCACCGGCCACGACGAGCGCGCACACCATCTGGCGCAGTGCACGACAGAGGTGGACACCGACGTGGCGCGTGCACTCGCGGACGCGGCCGACCGGCGTCGGGCCCGGGGCGCGCCGGAGCTCGCCGCCGAGCTGTTCCAGCGGGCTGCCGAACTCACACCACCCGAATACGCCGCCGAACGCGGCCTGCACCGGCTGGCGGCGGCCCGATGCCGCTTCGACGCCGGCGACTACGCCGCTGCCGGGTCGGCGGCCAACACGGTCGCCGACGACCATGACGGCGAGCTGCGGGCCGAGGCGCTGCTGTTGCGCGCGTCCGTGGCATGGATGGCCGACGACATCGACACCGCGACGAGCGCGGCCGAACGTGGGCTGGCGGCCGTAGCCGCGGACAGCACACTCGCCGGGCGCATCCACGCCCACCTGAGCGTGTTCCGCGACAGCCCGGAAACCGCACGCCGGCACGCCGAGGCGGCGGCCGCGCTCCTCGCCCGCAGCAATGAGCCCGGCAAGAAGGAGCCCGGCGGGGAAAGAACGGGCAGAGACAAGGACAGCGCGCTGCTGGCCGGCACGTTGCTGCAACTCTTCTTCAACGAGGTACGCGGCGGATGGCCGGCCCGGATCGAGCTCCTCGACCGCGGCCTGGAACTCGAGGGTGGCGAGCCGTCCTGGCTGGGCGGGACCGTCCCGGCCATCTGGTGGAAGTCGGTCGACGAGTACGACCGGGCCCGCGAGCGGCTGCAGGCGATGCTGCGCTGGGCGGTCGAGCGCGGCGACGAGCCGACCCAGCACGAGGTGCTGACCCATCTCGGTGACACCGAACTCCTGTCCGGCGACTGGTCGACCGCTGCCGCGCATGTGGCGGCTGCCCGCGAACTGGGTGAGCAGCTTGGGACGGGACTCGTGGGCGAGACCTGGCTGGGCGGCTTGTTGGACGCGCACCGCGGGCGGTTGACCGAAGCCTCTGCGGTCGCCGAAGACGGCCTGCGAAAGGCGGAGGAGTCCAAGGACCTCTGGTCGAGGCGACTTCACGTATACCTGGCCGGCTTCGTCGCGCTGTCCGCCGGGCGCTTGGACGAAGCGGCCCGCGCGTACGCCGAACTCGCCGAACTCCTGGACGGACAGGGACTGGTCGAACCGTTGGCCGTCAGGTTCGAGCCGGACTGGGTCGAGGCGTGTGTCGGCTCGGGCGACCTCACCACCGCCGGCGTCGCGATGGCTCGCCTAGGGGACCGGCACCGCCGGCTGCCCCGACCGTGGACCATGCTGGGTCTGGCGCGAAGCCGTGCTCTCCTCGACAGCGCGACCGGCGAGGACCCCGCGGCTGCCCTTGACCAGCTCCGGGCGGCGCGGGACGCCGTTCCCCTGGACGCGGTTCCGCTCGATCGGGCCCGCTGCCTGCTGGTCGCAGGTGTCGTGCACCGACGGGCCCGTCGCAAGCGGGACGCCCGCGACGCCCTGCAGGCCGCCGGTGCAGAGTTCGCCGCCCTGGGGGCGGGCGCCTTCGCCGAACGGGCCGCCGCGGAGCTGGCGCGGGTGGGCGGGCGACCCGCCGCGTCCGGCGACCTCACCGCGACGGAGGAGCGCGTCGCACGACTTGCCGTCGCGGGCCACACCAACCGGTCCATCGCCCACGCGCTGTTCCTCAGTCCGAAGACGGTGGAGGCGAACCTCGCCCGCGTCTACCGGAAGCTGGGCATCTCCCGGCGGGCCGAGCTCGGCACCGCGATGGCGCGCGGGTCCGCCACGGCGGACGGTCCCGTCACAACGTAGGGAAGTGCCCGATTCCTCCCGGCCGCGGGCGACCGTAAGTTCCTGTCGTGACCCGCCGCCTGTTCGCCCTCGAGCACTACGACTGCTCGGGTGGCGCGAACGTACCCGAGCCGCCGCACCTGCTCACCACAGGGCAGACGCGACTCGTGGCAGCGGTCCACCTGCCGGCCGACGACGTCCTCCTCGTACTGGTCGAGGGCACCGGCGCCGAGGCGGTCGCCGCGGCCGCCGCCGCGGCCGGCTGGCGGGTGGATCGACTCACTCCGGCCGCCTGGCTCCCGGTGAGCCATGTCGGCCCTCTCGAACTCGAAGGAGAAACGCCATGCGACGCCTGATCCTCCCGATCCTCTGCCTCATCCTGCTCGGCTCGGCAGGCTGCGCCGGTGGCACGAACGCCGACCCAGGAACCAACGGACCGGGCAAGACCGATCCGGGCAAGACCGATCCGGGCAAGACCACACCGAAGGACCCGGCCGAGCCTGGCGGTGGTCAGGCGGGCAAGGGTGACAAGGTTCCGCCGTGCCCGCTGAACGTCCAGCAGGCCACGTTGCTCGTCGGCCAGCCGATGACGGACGAGGGCAACTGCCTCTTCGGGGATGGCAAGGGCGTGGCCAGCCTGACCATCACGCGAGCCTCCCAGTCGACCGGTGCCTCGACGTTCGACTTCACCCGCTCACAGGCCGAGGACCGCTACGGCGCCGACAAGGTCAAGGACGCGGACCTGGCGGAGCAGGACTACCTCGCGGTCGGGGAGCTCGAGGCGGAGTCCGTGGTCGTCAGCGACAAAGGCACCTACACCGTGATCCTCTCCAGCTTCGAACGGTTCAGCGCCAAGCCCGGCGCGTACGAACAGACCCTCCGGCGGATCCTCGCGGCGATCCTGGCCTGACACCATGCCTTTGCACCGGCGTACCCACCGAGCGTGCCTCGCAGATCGTGTCCGGTCGACCTTGACAACCGTGACCGCATCATCGAAATTATTAGCGGATTAGTCCGGATATGAAAGGTTTTACCGGCCACGGGGGTGACGGTTCATGCAGGCTCCGTTGAGCGGGGCGGCCGGCCAGGTCGATCCCGACCCGGCCGGGGGCGAGCGCCGCCCGCGTCGGGAAGCCCGGTGGACGCCGCGGGTGCAGCTGACCGCCCCGCCCGCGAGTGGCCTTGTCCGCCGGCGCCTGCTGGACATACTCGACCAGCGCGACAGCCGACTGTTCTTCCTCACCGCCCCGCCCGGCTCGGGCAAGACCACGCTCGTCGCGCAGTACGCCGATCTGGTGCGCCGCAGCCGGACGGGGCACGAGGTGGCGTGGTACCACGCAGACGAGACGGACACGTCCGCCGCCGCGGTGGCGCGGCATCTGTCCGCGGCGATCTCCTTGGCTCATGGGCTGGACGAGCCGGACGACGCCGACCCCGACACCTTGTTCACCCTTCTCGAGTCCACCAACGTGACTGTGGTCGTCGACGACGCGCACCACCTCGCCGGTACGCCGGCAGAGCACCTGCTGGCCCGGGCGGTGGCCGTGTCGCCTCGAAACGTGCGCTTCGTCGTGGTCGGCACCCGCGCTCCGGG
The DNA here is from genome assembly GCA_963720325.1 of uncultured Actinomycetota bacterium. Lineage (GTDB taxonomy): Bacteria > Actinomycetota > Actinomycetes > Propionibacteriales > Actinopolymorphaceae > Thermasporomyces. The sequence continues at coordinate 2,173,005 of CAVRFE010000007.1, forward strand.
AGTCGGGTTCGCCCGCCACCTGCTCGGTGCCGGCACGAGGACGCTGGGCGAGCAGGACCTGCGCCTGCGTTCGTGGGAGATCACCGAGCTGTTCGACCGGCATTACGGTGAGCCACTGCCCAGCGCCGACACCGAACGCCTCAGGCGCGACACCGACGGTTGGGTCGCCGGTCTGCACATGTTCCATCTCGCGACCGCCGGACGTCCGCTGTCCGAGCGCCGCCGGTTGGTGCGAAGTCCGTGGATCCGCGGCCGGCTGGTTCGGATGTACCTCGCCGCGACGTTGTTCGACCGGCTGCCCTCCGACATCGACGACTTCGTCGTACGCACCAGCCCGTTCGGGATCCTGGAGCCTGGCCTGTGCGACGTGCTGCTCGGCCGCCACGACAGCGCGCTCGTCCTCGACGACCTCGTCGAACGCCAGCTGTTCACCAGTCGGCTCGACGACGCGGCGGGCACCTACCGTTACCATCCCGTCCTGCAGGCGCATCTGCACGGACTGCTGCGCGAACGCATGGGCACCCAGAACGCCAGCCGTTGGTTCGCCCGTGCCGGCCAGATGCTCGAGTGCGCCGGCCACCCGACCCAGGCACTTCGCGCCTACGTCCAGGCCGGCACCCTCGAGGCTGCCCGTCGGGTCCTGCGTACCCACGGTCCACGGCTGGTCGCCGATCCCGCGTTCCCCGACGAGGCGTTCGCGATCGACGACCCGTGGATCGGCATCGCGCGGGCACACCGCCTCCTGCATGCGGGCGACCTGCTTGGCGCCGTCGACGCCTACCGCGACGTCGAACGCCGCGCGGCGCACACTCCCGTGGCCGAGTCCGCGCGCCGCGATCGCACCTCGGCCGAGGTGTGGCTGCCCGGGGCATCGCTGCCGCAGGGCCACCCGGGCGGGTCGGCCTGGCCGGGCCTGCTCCGGATGGCCGTACGCGACCAGTCGTGGACGCACCACCAGGCAACCGGCGCCGAGCCTGGGACCGCGTTCGTCGCCGCCACCACCGCACTCCTGCAGGGCGAACCCAGGCTCGCCATGCGGATCGCCGACCGGATCGACGCACAGGGAGAGGGCGTTCTTCCGCTTGCGACGCAGCTACTCCGTCAGGTCGCGAACATCTGGCTCGGCTCCAACTCGGCCAGCTCGGCGTCCCTGGAAGCACTCGCGGCCGAGGCCGAGCGGACCGGCGAGCCATGGCTGGCCCGGTTGACGAGGGCCGTGTCGGGACTGGCAGGTGGTGATCCGACCGACGTCATGTCGTGCTGGGAGGAGTGCCGGGATGCCAACGACCACTGGGGCGCGATGGCGGTGGCGCTGACCGCGGGTCTGTCCCAGCTCCAGGCCGGGCACGACGCGTCCAGGTTGCTCGAAGACGCCGCCGATGCCGCACACCGGCTACAGGCCGGTGCCGTCGAGGCGTGGGCACGCGCCCTGCTGGCACTCGCGCTCGCCCGCAGTGGTGCCGCGACTGCTGAGCTGGAGGCACACCGCGCCGAAGCCTGCGCCCGGAGCGTCGGAGTCCCGGCCGCGCGAGCCGTGGCGTTCCAGGCACTGGCATTTGTCGCCGACGACGGGGCGCCGGAGTTCCGGGTCCTCGCGGAGACGTCCGCGGCCGAGCACGGGCTTCCGCTGGCGCGGCTCGCGCCGCCGGTCCACCACGACCCCGCACCGGCGCCAGACGTGGGGCTCCGCGTGAACGTGGAGTGCTTCGGGGGATTCCGGATCGCGGTCGGCGGTCAGGACCTCGACCTGTCGCGGGTCCGTCCGCGCGCCCGCGCGATGCTCCGGATGCTCGCGTGCTACGCCGGTCAGCCGGTGCACGAGGAGCGACTGCTCGACGCCCTGTGGCCGCGCATGGCGGTCGCGGCCGGCCGCCGCAACCTGCATGTGGCGGTATCGGCCCTGCGCAAAGCGCTGGAGCCGGCGGCGATCCGCGGGAGGTCCCGACTGTTGCGCCGCACCGGCACGGCGTACGTTCTCGCGCTACCACCCGGCAGTCGTGCCGACGTGGTGGAGTTCCGGGCGGCCGTCGGTGTGTGGCGCGGCGTCCGCGACCGCGCGGTGGAGCCAGCACGCAGCGCACTCCGTGCGGTGCTTGCCTCGTACGGCGGCGAGCTACTGCCCGAGGACGGGCCGGTCGACTGGGTGGTGGTCGAACGCGAAACCCTGCGCGCCGACGTCGCACGGGCAGCTGTCACCCTGGCCGAACTCGAGCTCGCCCACCACGACGGCATGGCGGCCGCGGACGCCGCGGAGTACGCCGTCCGCGTCGACCCGTTCCGTGACCAGGCGTGGCGCGCGCTGCTCGCCGCGCACGAACTCAGCGGTGACGCAGCCGCGACGGCACAGACACGCCAACGCTATGCGGTGATGCTCGGCGAACTCGGCATCGCCGCCGAGGCCGCCAGCGCCTGAGCGAGCAAGCGCTGGGCGCCCGGGTGTGCCGACCGCCAACTACCGTCTGGCAAAGAACTCCACCTCGGTGATCGCCGTCCGCATGGTCTGCAGCTTGCCCTTGCTGGCCAGGATCGAGACCTGGATCGAGCGCACGTCCCGAGCGCTCATCGAGAGCCTCTGGAAGCCCGCGCTGTCGTCGAGGTCGAACCGTTTCCTGACCGGTTCACCGCTTGCGACCGTGGCGGAGACCTCGATCTGCACCGGCCGGGTGCCTGCCACGAACTTCGGCGTGTCGAGCGACATCCCCGGGGTGATGCCCACTGCGACCAGGTGGATCGGCTGGTCGAACTCGGCCCGCAGCCACGGCACCGAATTCGCCTTGATCCGGCCGCGCGGCGCCGCCCAGAACGTGTTCGTCGCACCGTCGAAGGCGTGCGCAGCCGGGTGCCCCTTGGCGGTGATGCTCGCGTGCTGTTCCGTCGGTCGCACCTGCTCCGGCTTCATCACCAGGTTCTGCACCGCGCTGAACGCCTTCATCACCAGCCCGCGCTGGGGTCCTGCCAGGATGCCGACGCCGCCGATTCCGGCGATGAGCAGCAGGGCCATCGCGATCCGGCGGACTCTGCGCATGCGCCGGCCGGGTTGAACCGGCGCCTTCCTGCGGTGGCCGGCTTCGTAGATGCGTTCGCGTCCGATCAGGCGCCGCCACCACGGCGCCTTGCGGACCACCCTCGCGTCGGCGAGCGGATGGCCGCACCGGGCGCAGAACCTGCGCTCGGACTGGTTGGGCATGGCGCAGGAGCCACAGATGAGCGAGCCGGTGGGAACGTTGCGTGGTACGTGACGACGTTGGGACGCCCGACGCCGCCGCATCCGTTCGGGTTGGCGCGCACCCCCGCCGACGTCTTCACCGGCTCCTGCGCCGGCCGCTCCGCCACCTGTGCCGGTCCCTGCGCCGGTTGCTCCACCGATCCCTCCGCCGGTCGGGGTCGTCGCCGTGCCAGCCGAGGCCGTCGCCGTCGTGGTCCCGACCCGGTCCGCGGGCCCGCCCGCGCCAGCCGCGGCATGGTGGGCGGCGGGCACCGACCGGTCCCCCGCGCCCTCGCTGGTGCTCGCCCCCGGGACCTGCTGGCCGCCGTCCCCGGCCTGCCCCTCCGCAGGGTCGGCGATCCGTTCGCCCTCCCACTCCAGGAACGCGCCGCACCGGTCGCAGAAGACCGTCCCGTCAGCGTTGCGTTCCCCACACTGCGCACAGATGATCACGTCACGTCTCCTTCGTGGCCGAGACGATCTCGACCCGCGCGGGTACGTGCGCGGGCCGGAGGCGTTCGACGATGCGGTTCACCAGCTCGGGTTCGACCGTCCCAGTCGCGGTCGAAGGCACCTCGAGCCGGACGACGATGCCGGCGACCGACTGCCCAGGCGGCTCCGTTCCGGCTTCGGCCGACCACGCGGTCCCGCCCGACTCCTCGATCTGCGGACGGATGCCGCAGGCCAGCTCGATGGTCGCGGCGATCCCTTCCGCCGTCCCCCGGATGCGGTGCAGCGCGATCGCCTGCCGAACCAGCACCCGCCGGCGCACCTCGTCGATCCGCGGATCGTCGAACGCGGCCACCCATGAGCCCAGGACCGGCACGAAATCCTCCGGCGCGAGCGCCGGCTGGAGGTAGGCGGGGAAGTCGTCGAGGCTCAGGAAGATCGGCGCCAACAGCTCGTCGAACGCGGCGACGAAGCGGGTCGCCAGGCTGTCCTCGGCATACATCGCGGGCAGGATGTCGATCAGCGGATGCGGGCTGGCGAGGCCGTCGACGAGTCCGCGCATGAGCTGTTCTCCTAGTTCAGGTGGTGCGGGCTAGATCAGGTCGTGCGGGCCGGCGTCCTGCACGAGCACCTGGTGCTCGAAGGAGAACGCGAGCTCCGTCGGACCGAGGTCGAGGCGTTGCACCGGCTGGTCGGCGCGGGTCCCCTGCACGGGGTCGGCCACATACAGACGTACGTCGTCGACCGACTCGACCCCGTCGACGCGCTGCAGACACGCGTGCAGGTCACCGCTTCGGACGGCCATTCCGAGCGGCCAGCCGGTACCGCCCGGTCCGCCGGCGAGTGGGTTGACGAACCGGTACAACGCGGCGAGCGCGGCCTGGCGCAGCCGACCCGGTGCGGCGGAGTACTGCGCCGTGACCCGGGCCACCACGGTGACGGCCCGGTAGTACGGCGGCTCGACCAGCAGCCTGGTCCCGAGCATGCGGCGCGGTTCGAGATACGACGCGACCCGCTCCAGCACCTCGTCGTCAGGACGCAGCCGGAGGAAGTCCAGCTGGCTGCCCGAATCGTGCACGACGGCGGGTACGACCACCAGCCGAACGACGTTCAGCCCGTCGGCGGCGTCGGTCGACGGCGAGGGAGTCCCGGCGGGTATGCAGTGGACCCGCGCGAGGTCCGGAGCGGCCGTCCGAGCCAACAGCTCGTAGTCTTCGGCGGTCACCGCCCGGTCGCGGCTGCGCAGGTCGAGCGGCCCGCGCACCATCGCGTCGCGTACGGTCTCGCCGTCGACACCTCCCGAGGCCGGCCGCCGGTTCTCGACCCTGGCCACGAACGGGATCGAGGTCTTGAGCACCCGCAAAGCGTGTGCGCCCACGTTGCCCGCGGCCCCGCCTCCGGTGTGGTAGCGGCGCAGTCGAAGGATCGCGCCCTTCGGCGGCACAGCACCGTAGCGTCGGACAGTGCCGTCGGCATTGCGTACCGCCGGACCGAAGACGACCTCACCGGCCTGCCGGTCGAGCACGAAGTGGTGGTCGTCCGGGTCGGAGTCGGTGAAGTCGTCGATGTCGTCGACCAGCCTCCACTCCTCCCAGCCGCTGTCGCCGCCGACGTCGAGGATCTCCGGCTCGCCGCTGCGGATCACCGGCCGGCGTTGGAGTACGAAGCGCTGGCCGGGGCTGCCGTCGCTGGTGCCGAGTTCCTCGGCGGGCACCGGTTCGGCATGCATCGCGATGGACGTGCCGCCGACAGTCGCCGCCGTCAGGCTCGTGACGATCGGCGCTGCGCTGTAGGAGGTCTGGCCGACTTCCGGTGCGATCAGCCGGCAGCGCAGCCAGCCTGCCCGCTGCTGCGCGACGACGGACGCGACATGCTGCCGGGGCACGTGGAGGACCACGTCGCCGGGCCGGTTGAGTCCTCCGGTGAGGTCGTGGTCGACCTCGCACGGCATCCACTCGTCACCGTCCCAGGCTTCCCAACGCAGCGGCGGATCGCTGGGGTCTACCCCCACACCCTCGACCCGGCAGTCGAAGTGCAGCAGTACCGCACACGACGGCACCGGGTTGCTGAGACCGATGTAGAGCATGTCTCCCGGCACGGGCGTGGCCGCGAAGCATCCGATGCTCTGACCGTCCCGCAGCTCCACCGTCCGGTCGACGGGCGGACGGTCTGCTTCCGCGGTGGCGACGCAGGCCAGTTCGCACGGGACCACCGCGAGGTCCTCGAGCGTGGAGAACACGACGGCCTCGTCCAGCTCGGTCCGCACGGTCGCCACCTCGGTGCCGGCGTGCACCGGCACGGTTTCCGGCTGAGGTGCGGACAGCCAGAACGTCACGTCGGTCCGCGCCGCAGTCGGCGGGAACAACCGGACGCCCACCAGCTCGAGCAGGCGTACGTAATGGCGCTCAGGTACGCGGTTGAGCCGGTAGAGCAGCTGGTCGACCATCGTCGCGAACGCCTCGACGAGCGTGACCCCCGGGTCGGAGACGTTGTGGTCGCTCCACTCCGGGCAACGCCGCTGCACCAGTCGCTTCGCGTCGTCAACGAGGTCCTGGAACCGACGGTCGTCGAGGTTGGGTGCGGGCAGACTCATCAGGCGCCCCCGAACAGGGTCCGGTAGGGCTGCCCGCTCGGTGCCGGCAGCGTGGTCGGGAATGACATAGAACGGGAAGACCAGGTTGCGCGGGTCGTTGCTGCCGCTGATCGCGTAGTTCAGGTTGATGTAGAGCGTGCCCTGGTCGACCGCGTCGAAAAGGACGTCGATGGCGAGCACGTCGATCCGGGGTTCCCAACGCTCCAGCGAGCTGCGTACCTCGGCGGCCAGCCGCCCCGCGGTCGTGGCGTCGGCTGGCGCGAAGACGAAGTTGTGGATGCCACACCCGAACTCCGGTCGCATCGGACGTTCGCCAGGCGCGGTGCCGAGGATCAGCCGAATGCTCTCCTCGATCTCCCGGTCATGGCTGACCAGCGCGAACCGGCCGGTCGCGTCCGTACGCAACGGAAACGCCCAGCCGGACCCGACGAACTCCTGACCCATCGGCTTTCGCCTCCTCCTCGACGATGTGTGCTCAGCCGCCGATGAGCACGGTGACCGCGCCGGCGACGATCGGTGCACCACACGCGGCCAGATCGCCCATCCGCGCCGCCGGCATGCCGCCGATCAACACCGTCGGGCATCCCGGCGGGGCGATCGGCGAGGGCGGATGCGGCCCCGCCGGTGGCGGGAACGTGCACGCGTGCATCGTGCCGACCGTGGCAGCCGGCCGCCCTTCGATGAGGACCGTGGGTACGCCGGGTCCGCTGATCGCACCCGGGTGACCGGTCGGGTCCCCCATCCGTGCGGCAGGTGGCATCTCACTCCCTTCCGACGATCCGTCTAGTTGATCTTCACCATGGCGGCCTTGATCTCACACAGTGCTTGACCTTCGACCGACACCGACGGGGCACCGACCTTGGCCTGCGCGGTCCCTGTCAAGGCGACATTGACACCCTTGACGGTTACGTCACCGGATCCGGCGTCGAAGGTGAGCCCGGTCTTCGCCTTGAACTCCATCTTCTGGCCGCCGGTGACGTGCACGTTGCCGGTGCCGGCGTCCAGGGTGATGCCGTTCTTCGCCTGGATGGTGACCGTGCCGTCGCTGCGGACGGTGACCTTCGTCTCCGCGCTGTCCATCGCGAGCTCGAGCTTGCCGTCGCCGGTCTTGAGCCAGATGCCGCTGCCGCTCGCGTCGTCGGCGTACTCCAACCGGTGACCGGTCCGGCTGACGAACGGACGCTGGCTCTTCACACCTGTCGCGTCCACGCCGTCGACCTTGGCCGCGGGCGGCTTGTGGTGGTGGCTGTAGAGCCCACCCAGGACGTACGGCGTGGAGAAGTCCTCGTGTTCGAACGCAACCAGGACCTCATCGCCGACCTCGGGAAGCACCATCGTCCCGCGTCCGGGGCCCGCCCCGGGCTGCACAACCCGCGCCCAGGCACTGGTGAACGCCTCGTCCAGCCACGGCATGGTCACCTGGACCCGGCCGATCTGTTCAGGGTCCTGGTTGTTGGTAACGATCCCGGTGACTACGCCTGGCGGTGAGGTGTCGACGGCCGAGGGCCCGGCACCTCCGGCCAGGCCGAGCAACGAACGGTCCTGCCGCCCGCTGACGGTGATGGCGGTGGTGTAGCCCGCATCCGGATCGAACGCGTGGCGTACCTGGGTCAGCACGTAGTTTCCGTCGAACGGCGTACCCAACTTGGCGATGGCGATGGCCGCGCCGGCCTTGAGCGTGGGGTTGCCGCGCACCACGCCGTCCAGTTCGGCGAAGGTGCCGGAGACCCGATCGGCCAGCGCCTTCGCCGCCGCGTCCACCCGGTCCTGGCTGTGGAGTGCGCGGTGGGTCAGGACATACGGTGATGCGCCGAACAGACTGGCGAGCTGCGGAGCCTGGACGCCGATCTCGGCGCTGCCGGTGCCCGCCGGAACGGGCGCCGTCACAGACCTTCCGCTGGCGGCGTCCCACCCACGTACCTCGATCTTGGGCACCTGCCCGCTCGCCGTCACCGCCGCGCGCAACCGGAGCAGGTCGGCGCCGAGTTCGAGCACGTGCGGCTGCTGACCGTCGGTGCCGCCGGGGGCCTCGTTCGCCTGCGCGGGTTTGGCGAACGTCAGCTTGCCCTCCTCCACGTACAGGTCGAAACCGATCTCGTCCGCCAGCGACCGGAGGAACTGCCAGCTGGAGGTGTTGGCCTGCGTCACGAACTCGTGCACGACCGGCGTGTCGTCGACCTTCCCGACCGGCAGCCCGTGCTGGCTGGCCACCTTGCGCACGATGTCGGCGTACGTGGCGTTGACGAACACGGTCGTACTCGAACCGTGGAGCAGGCGGTGGGAGGCGTCGTAGCCGCGGACGGTCGTAAAGGTCCCCGAACCGTGCGCCTCGGCCTCGATCGCGGTCACCTCGCCGACCATCAACCGGACCGGGGCGCCGTGCTCCGAACCGACGACCGCCAGCTCGACCGGCTTGCCGACGTCGATGCCGCTCCGGGTGAGCACCAGCCGGTCCGGGTCACGGAAACGAAGCGAGAACATGTCCGGCAGGTGCAGGTTGTCGTCGACGAACGCGTCGGTGAGCTGGTGCAGCAGGTCGTCGGCAAGCGGTGAACCCGCGACCGTGATCCGCAGCGTGCTGGTGAACTGGGCGCCCGCCATCGTGCCCCGCCCTAGCCGGCCAGCTCGTCGGCCGACGGCAGCAGAATCGCCACGCCCTCCGGCAGCCGGAACGGATCGTCGATGTCGTTGGCCTCGGCCACTCCGCGCCACATGTTCGGGTCGCCGTACTCGTGATAGGCGACCGTCGGCAACGTCTCGCCGGCCAGCAGGGTGTGCACCCGCTGCGGTCGCAGGCCACCGGAGGTGGGGTTCTGCTTGGCCGGCTCGTCCGGCATCTCCTGCATCTTCACCGTGCAGACCGCGCGCACGGGCGTGCCCTCGGGGGTGAACAGCGAGTACTTCGCCTGGACCTGCGTGATGTAGCCCGGGAACGCGGTGAGCGAACCCCAGTGGAACACCACGATCGGTGGAACCGGCTTCTTCTTGCCCATGCTCTGCCCGGTGGGAACGCAGCAGGCGAAGAGTTGCTCGACGGCCTTCACGACGCTGTCGTCCATCGTGTCGGTGGCGTCGAAGAACATCTCCATGCTGAGCTGGCTCGGGTCCGAGCCCTGAAACTCCGGCGGACCCGCCTTCTTCGCCCCGCGGGCGTTCTCCGCCTTCCACTTGGTCGACTTGGAGATGGTGAGCTCGTTCGGGTTGAACTGAAACTGGATCTGGCCGGTCTCGGCTCCCGGGGTCGCGCCGGCACCCGAACCAGGCATCGGCTCGTGCACCGAGAGGTACGCCTTGGCCAGGGATCGGCCTCCGCCGGCCGATCCGCCGGCCGAGGACATCGCGACCGAATTGCCCGTCACTGTGGCTTCTCCGTTCTGCCTGGTTACTGGCCCGCGTCGAGGAAGCCGTGATGGGCGATCTCGATGGTCTCGGTGAGGACGTCGGAGCTTCCGGACTTGAACGCGGGACCGCTCCACTTCACCGGAACGACATCGAGCAGCCCCCAGCGCGCGACGGCCGTGCCGTCGGTGGTCATGGCCGTGATCTGCGCGGTGCACCGGCGGACTCCCCCGGCAAGCCCTGCGATCCACCGGGCGACCTTCTCGGTGTCCTTCGTCAGTGGGCGGGTGAGCTTCACGTTGGGGTACTTGATCCGCGACGGGAGCTGCCAGATGTAACCGTTGTTGCCGCCCTCGTTGCGCTGCTCGAGCACCACCTCGCAGCCGAGCCCTTCGCAGCCGGTGAACAGGCCGAGCTCAACGTCGTCGATCTGCACCTTGAAGCGCACGCCGAACGCGGGAACAGCTTCTGCGGTCATCGGTCCTCACCTCCCCTGCCGGCCAGCAGCCCGGGCCCTGACCGGCGAGCTTCGAACACGCTCACCACGGCCGGTCCACGAGGCGACCCATTCGTTCGCGGTCGATGCGCAACTCCGCGCGCAGCCTGCGGGCAATGGGCTCGTACAGACGTTGGGCCAGAACGTCGATCTCGGCCGGGCTACGGGGTGCGGACCCAGGCGCCGCGCCGGCCGCGGCTCCGGCGGCTCCGGCGGCGCCACCTGGGCCTGCTCCTGCGGCGTCCGCTCCCGACGCCGGGCCAGCGCCGCCCTGGTCGCTGGCCGGTGATTCGTCAGGGACCGCGACGGCGGACGCGGACGACGGGGTGGCCGCAGGGGTCGCCGTCGGCACTGCCGGCGCCGCGTCCGTGTTGCCGGCCGGAGCCGCAATGCTCCGCGTCGGCAGCGGGAGCCTCTGCGCGAGTTCTGCGAGCACCGCCGACGTGGCCGGTCCGATCGGTGCGTCGGAGCTCGCCGGCAGGTCGGCAGCGTTGTCCAGGGACGATCCGAGCGGAAGGCGGTTCGCCAACAAGGCCCGGGTGAGGTCGGGCGCCGCGGCGGCTGGGTCTGACGGGAGTTCGGGCACCGTTCCGGCCGCCAGCGAGAGTGCTTCAGGTACAGGCGTCGGCCCGTCGGGACCCAGCCCGTCGAGTGCGCCGGGCAGCCCGGTAGTCGGAACCGTCGGCAGCCCAGTTGGCAGTCCAGTGGGCAGCCCTGTTGGCAGACCAGCCGGTGCAGCAGACATCGGGTCGTGCGGGAGCGGGAGCCGAGAACCTGTGAGTGGTACCCGTTGGACCGTGGCAGGCGGCGAAGTCGAGGTCGTGGCTGGGTGATCTGCCGGATGTGCGTCGCCCGGATGGGCTCCCGAAGCGTCCACCACTTCCGGCGAGAGCTCGCCGCGCATCGAGTCGGCCAGCGGTGGCATGGCCAGTCGCATCAGCGATGACGGCGTGGGTGGAGCCGGGGCTGGGGTTGACGCGGGATTACGTGTCGCGGCCGGCGGGCGGGGCGGGCCAGGTGCTGAGACCGAGCGCTGGAGCCGGGTCGACATCTCGGCGCCGGACAGCGGACTACCCAGCCCGAGCCGGCGGGGCCGACCGGGTTGCTCCGACGGAGTCTGGTGCTCCGGAACGTTAGGAGGCGTCGGTAGCGGCACACCAGGTTCCGGTGCTCCCGACTGGTCGGCCGCCAGGTGTAGGTGTGCGGACTCGCGCTGAACCGTCGGCTCGGGCCCGCCTGTCGGCTCGGGTCCACCCGTCGGCTCAGGCCCGCCTGTCGACTCCGGTGCGGCCGGCCGACCCGGGTTGTGGGAGGTCTGGCTGTCTCTAGCCCGCCCAACCTCCAACATCCTCGGAGTGGGCTCCGGCAGAGCAGGCGTGGCCAGGGCCGCGGGAGCAGGGCCGGCGACCGCCGGGAGTTGGCGGAGCGGGAGGGCAGTCGTGTCAGGCCCGGCGTCATCCGCCGGCGCCGGAACCGAGTGGCCCGAATACGAGTGGCCCGAATACGAGTGGCCCGAATACGAGTGGCCCGCTTGCGAGTGGTCCGAATGCGGATCCGCGCCGCCACCCGCGAGCGACCCACGACCCACAGGCGACCCAGCCACGGGCCGTCCAGCGGGCACTCCCACTTCGGCAGGTGCAGCCGTAGCCGTCGCCCTGGCCGACGCAGACGCGGCCTCCGCGGAAGGACCTGGTGACGCGACGTCGCCAGGTCCTTCCGAGGAAGCCCGGCGCGCGGGGCCGGCCGCCGCTGTACCGGGCCGCGAATGCCCGACCAACCGCTGGATGGAAGCCCGCAGTCCCGAGCCGGTGCCCGCGCCCCGTCGATCGGGTGCCGCACTTGCCGGTCCCGAACCGGCAGCAGAGTTCTCGCCGCGTACGACACCGGACCTGGGCGACATCCCAGCACGCACTGGCCCAGCAGCGCTCGATGCGGCTGAGGTGACGGCGTCTCCAGCGGCCGCGGTGGTCGCACTGTGCCCGCCAGCGGCCGCCTGGTCCAACAGGTCCGACGAGTCCGGCGGGGCAAGGGGCAGGTCGATCGGCCCGCCCGGCCGGGTCAGCGGCGCACTGGGCCGCGCGAGGTTGGGTACGACGCCAGCTGGTGCGGCCGGATCGACAAGGTGGTCGACGCCGGTCATGAACGTGGGTGGCCGCCACGTACCGACCCACGTCGTCGCATCACGCTGCACCGTTGGCACCACAGGCCGCGTGGTAGCCGCCAGCGGTGCGAGCGCCAGGAATCCCGGATCGGCGCCGCCGTCCGCCGACGCTGCTCCGGCTGCCGTCGCGACATCCGAGCCCGTGGAGGCCCCTTGGCCGCGGCGCCGGTTCCGCCACCAGTTCGTCAGCGGCTTCGACCACCCCATCGACCGCATCGCCCTACCCGCCTTCGCTCATGCGCTGGTTGATGCGGGCGATCTCGGCTACGTACCGCTGCCTCAGCGGATGCTCCAGATCGAGGATCTCGTCGTGCCCCCAGTGGAAGTGGTACGCGACGTACGCGACCTCCTCATGCAGCCGGTTGGTCGCGTACGTCACGATTCCCCCAGGCGCCCACCCGCGATGTCCACCGCGAAGGCATGCGCGCACGACGGGCAGGTGACGGCGGCGCGGGTGTGGCCTTCGGCGTTGATGCGGCGGTAGAGGTCCTGCAGGAACGCGACGTCGGAGGCGAACATGTTCTCGATCACGGCCGAGTCGATCCGGGTGACCGACCCGAGCCGGGTCACCACCCGGGCAAGGAGGACGACCGTGGTGAACGCGGCGTTCTCCTTGACCCGGGCGTCGTACAAGGGCAGCAGCTCGTCCCGGGCGGTCGCGAGCCGCATCGTTCCCGAACGGTGCACGACCCCGTCGCCGTCGACATAACCCCGCGGCAGGTCGAAGTCGAACTCCGTCTGCAGCGGCGCCGGCCGGACTGCCAGATCCGACCCCGCCTCGGCGGCGTGGCCGTTCTCCCGCACCTCCTCGGCGACGGCGACTCCGGGAATCGAGCGACGCATCAGGCGTACTCCATCTCATCCCATGCGACCGTGAACTTCTCCGTGAGCGGCTCGGTCGAACCCGCCTTCAGAGTCGATCCGACCTCGACGTCCTTGATCCAGCAGTTGCGGAAGTTGAGTCGTTTGACCGGCGAGTTGTCGGAGGAGTAGACGGCCACCTCCGCCGTCTTGCGGGCGCCGGCGAGGTCGCCCTGCATGACGGCCTTGAGCCACTCGGTCACGGTCGTCGAGTCGGTGAGGCCACGGGTGACGGTGAACTGGCCGGGCTTCGGCCGACCCATCACCTGTCGGGAGACGTACTTCCCGTCCTGGGCCTGCTCCTGGTAGGTGACCATGTCGACCTCGCTCTTGAGGCCGCTCACCTCGATGACGTACGGCACCTCAACACCGTCGATCTTGACGCTGAAGGAGTACGCGGTCGCCATGTCCATCTGGTCGGGGAGTGGCATCGTGCCTTACCACCTTTCGTGCATCGCTGCGGGAGACTGTCGGGTTCGCGCCGGTCCTACTCGTTGACCAGGCTGGTACCGCCGGAGAACTGCGAGAGCTGGAAGATGACGAACTCGGCCGGCTTCACCGGTGCGACACCGATCTGGCAGGTCACCTGACCGGCGTCGATCGCCTCTGCCGGGTTGGTCTCCCGGTCGCACTTGACGAAGAACGCCTCGTCGGGTGTCAACCCGAACAGTGCGCCCTTGCGCCATTCGTTGACGAGGAACGCGGCGATGGTGCGCCTGATGCGGGCCCACAGCGCGTCGTCGTTCGGCTCGAAGACCACCCACTGGGTGCCGTCGATGATCGACTCCTCGAGGTAGTTGAAGAGCCTGCGTACGTTGACATATCTCCACGCCGGGTCGGAGGAGAGTGTGCGCGCGCCCCACACCCGGATGCCGCGGCCGGGGAACGAACGGATGCAGTTGATGCCCTCGGGGTTGAGCAGGTCGTGCTCGGCCTTGGTCAGCGAGGTCTCCAGGGAGATCGCGCCGCGGATCACCTCGTTGGCAGGCGCCTTGTGCACGCCGCGGGTCTCGTCCGTACGCGCCCAGACACCGGCGACGTGGCCGGACGGGGGTACGAGGATGTTCCGGCCGGTCGCGGGGTCGAAGACCTTCGGCCATGGCCAGTAGAGCGTGGCGTACTTCGTGTCGTAGCCGGCGCCGTTGACCCGCCACTCCTTCACCTGTTGGGCGTTGAGGCCGGGCGGCGTGTCGAGGATCGCCATCCGGTCGCCCATCAGCTCGCAGTGGCTGATGATGGCCTGCTGGACCGCGTGCACGGTCTCCACGTCGATGGCGCCTTGGGAGTAGGCGTTCATCAGGTCGGGTACGGCGATCATGGTGACGTCGTCGACCGCTTCCAGTGCGGAGAACCCGGTGCGCTGCGCGGCGTCACCCACGTAGTCGTTCGCGTTGAGCTGGCCAGCCTCGGCTGGTGACGCCGGAGCCGGAGCGACCAGGGCCCTGGTGCCCTTCTCGACGCTCGCCAGCCCTGCGCCGGCCGCCGGCGTGGTGTTCTCCTCCAGCCGGATCAGCTTCGACTTGGCGTTGACGACCGTCATGACGTTGGTGGCCTTGTCCGCGCCGGCGTCGAAGACCACGGGGTCGAACTCCTCGGCCGGCTTGCCCGCTGAGTGTACGACCAGCTTCACCGCGTTCTGGGGTGGCTCCTCGGCGGCGGAGTCGGTGACCTCGACGGAGACGTCGGTGGCGGCCGCGCCGCGCCCGACGGCGACCGCGCGGTAGCTGCCGAGTTCGGTCTGTGCCGGTCCCGACAGCTGCTTGGCCGGCTGGCGTGCCGTGGTCTGCTTCGGCTTGCCGTCCGGGCTCGCTCCGTCGGCACCGATGCGGACGACGTAGCAGGCGCTGCCGCCGTTCTGCATATAGCCGTAGACCGCGTGCGCGAGATAGGAACCTTCGACGAACTCGCCGAAGGCCTGGGTGTACTGCGTCCAGTTGGTCACCAGCACCGGGGTGTTGACCGGACCCTTGGCGGCGAAGCCGATGAACGCCGCCACTGCCGTGCCGACGCCCTCGATCGGCCGGGAGCCGGACTCCATCTCCTCGACATACACACCCGGGGACAGATACGTCGGCATGCGTGCTCCTTGCAGTAGGTGTTAACCCGGAGGACGACCCCCGGATCCCCCGCGGGGTCTGCGTTGGGACGAGAGTGCGTTCTGGAGCCGATGTCGCGAAACGGCCGAGTGGACGAGGCGGAGGGAAGCGGACCGTGCACCAACGGGCAGCGGCCCGGCCGCGTCGGGCCTTCGCGCGTGGTCAGGCCTTCTTCGCCGCGGCGGCGGTCTCGCGCAGAGTCTGCAGGAACGAGAGGCCGGCGGAGTCGTCGCCGAGGCCTATGTAGTAGGCACCCGCCTCGGTCCATCCGGACCACAGGGCCGACACACTGATGCCGTTGTCAGCCACCGCCATGACCCGTGGCGACCCCGCGATGCTGGCGACGTCGAGCCGGGCCGACATGACCTGGGTACCTCGCTTGACGCCGGTCACCACGACGACCAGGTAGCGCGGGGTCAACAGGGCTACCGTGCGATGCTCGGCGTCGGGATCGCCCGAGCCGGTCAGCCGGGCAAGCAGGCCCAGGCGGTACAGCCGCACGTTCCGGGTCTCGCAACAGACCAACGCGTCGGCGATCACGTCGCCGAGCAGATGTTCCTCGGCATGCGCGACGACCGCGGCACGCAGGTCCGGGTCGATGCTGGCCGCGGCGAGGATCCTGCTGCTGCGTTCGTACAACCTTTGCACCGCACGCCTCCTGTCGAGCACGACCCTGAGCAGAACATGACTCCAGGTGTTTCGCGACGAGGTTGCGTTCGAACGCAGGCCCGGGGAAACGACCAGGCGGACGAGGCGGAGGGAAGCGAACCGTGCCTTATCGGGCAGGCCGGGTTGCCCGATGACGTACCCGCAAGGCCATACGATGCGGCCCGCGGTTGTCGTGCCATCCCGGCCTGGGCCACCGGCCCAGCCAGACAGCCGACATCCCTGCAGTGAGCAAGGAGGTCGTCGTCGGGAGCAGGATCGTACGCCTGACGGGGCGACTGGCGGTGGCCGTGCTCGTGGTCACGCTCGCGGGCTGCGCAGGCAACGGGGGCGATGCCACTCCCGCGACCAAGACTGCGCCGACTGGCGACAAGGCGGAGCAGGGTAGCGACAAGGCGGAGCAGGGCGGCGGGCAGCCGGCCGCGCCAGCCGGCCGCGACGCAGCCGAGCTTGGCAAGACCTGGTGCGAGCGGATCCGCTCCGTGCAGGCCGATTTGCGGCCCAACGCGGCAAGCGCCGCCTATCTCGCCCAACTCGTGCTCGCGGGCGACCCGGAGGAGACGGCGAAGCTCAGCGCGGCGGTCGTCGACGCCGCGACGAAGAAGGAGTGCCCGAAGGAGTACGCGAAGATCCTCGAGCAGGCCGAGATCACGTCCTTGGTAGATGTCGGGATGCGGCCGTAGCAGTCCATTCCATCCCCGCTCCGAGGGTTGTTGGAGGTCTGCCCCATCTAGGAGACGCTAGGACTCCCAGCCCCGCCTGGTCCGCTCAGTAGGGCTTGTTGACCTGTCCCGCTCCATTCATGCCAGCGACGAAAGTCCTCTGAAGAGCGGCCAGCTGCTGCATGCGGGTGTTGAGAAGTCTCTGCGCCTCGGCCACAACCGCTGCGATCTGGGCGCACCGCGTGTTCTCTGTCGCGACGAGAGCGGGCCAGGGCCCATCCGTCATTGCCCCAAGGGCCGTAAGGTGCTGCTTCAGTTCTGCGACGTAGTCGGAAACCGATGTGGCCATGGCCAGCTGCGTCGTACCCAGGGCCTGGCGAATACGACCAAGAAGGATCATGTCAGCCTCGTTGGCGGAGAAACCCTTGGGCATCAGGCCCTTGTCCTCGACGCTCTGGTCGAGTGTGCCGCCGAATTCCTGGAGCGCCGCCTGCATCTTCTGGCCCTCCTCATCCAAGGTGATGATCGCATCACGTTCGGCGGCGAGCGCCGCGTGGTAGGCCTCTACCTTGGCGATGTCCTGCTGCGCGCTGATCACGGCCTGCCGGTTCGACTGGCATTCCTTGAGCGTCTTGATCTCTTGCTCGATCTTCGCGATCTTCTCATCGAGAGGAGCCTTCAACGCGCCAATTCCCCAGTCCGCGAGCTTCTTCTTGTCGAGCTCACCGGATTGGGGTAGGAGCCAGTCCGGGCTCGACGCTGAGGTCGGTGGCGCGGCGAACGGGTCCGGCAGCGGTGACCCGCCATGGCCCTCAGGCAACGCCACGCCCCCACCCTGTGCCACGCCGAACTCAACCGCGGTGATTGCCGTGTCCAGTGCCTTCTTGTACGCCTGCCAGTCCTCCTTCTTTCCTTCCTCGGCCTTGACCATCTCGCCATTCGCCTTGGACGAGCTCTCGAACAAAATGGTGGCAGCCGCGCGCTGGGCGATACGGGCCTCACCCGTCTTTTGCGCGTGATTTCGTTGCGCCGCCAGGAACGACGTGTTGTCGATGCCTTGTTTGCTACCTGTCGCCTTGGCGTCCGCTCCGACCTGCTGCGCGCCCTGAGCCACCTGGTTGAGGTCGATCTGCGAGGGGCCCTGGGGGGATCCTTCTCCACCAAGACCGGCCAGACGTCGAGGATCGTCCTTGGGGAGCTCGCCAGGAGCGATGTCGATCTGGCACTCCTTGGCCTGCATCCGGGTGAGGCCCCATGCTGAGTTGCTTGCGTCCACCGTCGTCAGCCAGCCCGCGAAGCTGCTGCGGAGCAGCGACGCCACCACTGTCGCATTGTCGACCGTCTTCTGGTTGTCCGATGCCGCCTTCGCGATCGCTCGAGTGGTCGGACCGCCGAACAGGAAGTCCTTGGCCTCTTGCTTGATCGAGTCCCACATCCCAGTCTTGGACCCCTCACTCGGCTCGCCCGCACCGTACTTCGAGCCGTAATGCACGAGCGTACGTTGCGCAAACAACGACATCTGCTTGAGATTCTCGGCACCGGCGTCGAGGGAAGCGGCGGGCCTTGGCAGCGGAGCAGGGGCGTCCTGGTCCTCCTGCGCCCTGAGCTGCTCTACGAGTTGTCCGATGGAGTCGTCGGCGGGTTTGATCGCCGGAGGGTTCATGAACGGGTCGTCGTCCGGGTTGATCGCGCCGTCGTCGGGATCTGTCGCCGGGCCGTCACCATCCCGCTGGACCGCGGAGGTCGTGAACGCCAGCGGCTCACCTCCGGCCGACCCGCCGTCCAGCCCGCGGTCCGACACTCCATAACCGAGGGGATGCCGCATCGCATCTTCCGCCGTCGCGGCCGCCGCGCGTTCGAAACGGTCGCCGGGGTCGCTGACCGTCATGCTGCCACCGGCTGGCCTGCCGTCCACCTGTCCGTAGCGTTGTTGGACTACGTGGGTGAGCTCATGCGCAAGCGTGGTCTTGCCGGTATGGGACGAAGGGTCGAAAGCACCTTCGGTGAAGGCGATGTGCGAACCGACGGTATAGGCCCTCGAGCCGACGGCTTGGGCAGACTCGTGCGCAGCGTCGCCGGTGTGGATGCGCACGTCGGAGAAGTCCTCGCCGAGCCTGCCTTCCATCTCGTCCCTAATGCCGCCTGGTAGTGGCTGGCCGCCTGACGCCACCACGCCGAGCACCTGCGACGCCCCATCCTCGAGCACTTCACCCACCGCGGCGTTGCCGGCGAGACGCTGCAGTTCGAGGACGTCTCGATGGGACCGGGACGTCGCGTCATCTCGCTGCCGGTCGGGCTTCCGTTGGATCGATGCGTCCTCCGGTCCGAGTCGGTCCCTGTCGTGTGTCATGATCGCTCCTCGTGCGATGTACCACTCTCGGTACGAGCCGGCCAAACTTGCGGTATTCGCGCTCGATCGCTCGAATGAGGCCGCCTGTCGTCACTGGTCCGCCATTTGCCGCCACGTGGTAGGCGGCCGACAGCGCGGCGGATCGAATCTCTCCGCCCGACATGTCGTACGTCTGCGCGAGCAGGTCGAGGTCGATGTCCTCAGCCATCGGAACAGCCTGTCCGAACGCCAGGTGCCAGAGCTGGCGGCGCTCAGCGGATTCGGGGCGGGTGAACTCGACCACCGCGTCGAGTCGCCTCGTGAACGCGTCATCGACGTTGCCGCGAAAGTTCGTTGTGAGAATCGCGATGCCGTCGAAGCTCTCCATCCGCTGCAACAGATAGGCGACCTCGAGGTTGGCGTAGCGGTCTCGGGCGTCGTGCACCTCGGACCGTTTGCCGAAGAGCGCGTCAGCCTCGTCGAAGAGCAGAACAGCGTTGACGCCGGCTGCCTGAGAGAAGATGCGCTCGAGGTTCTTCTCAGTCTCACCGATGTACTTGTCGACCACGGTCGCCAGATCGACGACGTAGAGCTCCAGTCCGAGATGTGCTGCGACGACCTCTGCGGACATGGTCTTGCCGGTGCCCGAGTCTCCGCAGAACAACGCAGTCACGCCGGCACCCCGGCTTCCGCCGGGCCTCATTCTCCACACGGTGAGCACCTGTGTGCGGTGCAGCGCCCGGTCGGCGAGGTCGCGGAGCTGAGCGATGGTCGCGTCCGGAAGCACAAGATCATCCCAGCCGAGCGCAGGAACGATCCGGCGAGCCAGCCGCTGCAGCCCGGTCGTATTCTGCGTCCGCGCACCCGTGCGAAGGAGGTCAGCGGTGACAACCCCACCGTTCAGGGCCGCGTACACTCCCGCTGCCTCGGCGGCCCGGATGATCTGATCTGGGCTGAGCCTGAACGCCGCGGTCTCACGCACCGGATCCAGATCAGGCGCCTCCGAACTGGCCAGCGCCGAACTCCACAGAGCGGAGTGCAGGTCTCCCCGAAGAGTTGTCGCCTGCTGTATGACAGGGACCGCCGCCGACCAGCGTGGCTCCCAGGGAACCGTTCCGTGAAGCACGACGGGGACGCGTACGGCCGCAAGACATCGGATGGCGTCCTCGCGTGCTGGCACGAGCGCATCGATCGGCCCGGCAAGGATTCCTCCCTCGCGGAAGCGCGCCTCCCGCTCGACCAGTCGGGCAAACTCCGCTGGCACGATCGAGAGTGGAAGGAGAGTCAGGTCGACTGTCACCGGTGAGCGACCGAGCGACTCGAGGATCCCTGCACCGAGACTCTGTGCCGTGCCGGCTGTTCCGTCCTGCAGGTAGGCAAGCTGTCCCCGCTCGACGAGCCGAACCATCGCCTCAACGCCGTCGGCGACCGCCGTTGGTGAATCGACGATGACGTCCGCGATGGCGGGCTCGGTTGGCAGGGCTCCGGTCTTGTCCACGCCCAGCAGGTACGCGGTGACCCGGTCGGGCACCCGGAGTACCCGGCTGAGGAAGGGCCGCTGGGGGTCATCGACCTCGATCAACCCGCCCGAGACAAGAGGTGCCGCGGTATCGACGCAATGGCGCGCCTCGCGCGTCACAGCAGGCGATGCCCAACAGGTCGAAGGCGAGCCGCAGCGTCGCCCGCCGCTGCGACACGTCGTCGTTGAGGTAGCCATACAACCGCTCGTACCTGGGGTCGAGGTCTGGCGCGAGCGCGACCAGCAGGATCTCGATCTCGAACGGCGCCAGGCCGAACTCGCGGGCGATGCTTCGCAATCGAAGCGCCACACCCGCCGCCTGAGCTGCGTCTGCTTCGGCCTCGATCGAGGCTAGCTGCTGCTGGAGGCGCCGCTGAGGAACCCTGCCCGGTGGACGCCCGTCAAGGGTGGCGTCGATCGTCGCATCAGAAAGATAGAGCCCGCGAATGGGATCGTCCGGCGCGGGATCCACCGCCCGCCTTGCGGCTACGAGTGCTCTGACCCGCTCCTCGACCAGTGCCAACCGTCTGAGCAGATGCCGCACACTCGCGTCGTCGGTCACGTCTGTCCGCCGTTCGGTCCACCAACCCGCTCCCGTGTCTCCGGGATCCCAATGCGCTCGACATCGGCATACAGCGGCTCCAAGACGAGCTTCTCGGTCGGGTACGGCCGCCCCGCAGGCAGTTGCACCGACACGACCAGGTCGATCGATGGGCGAAGCTCCCCGCCGAGAGCTGACCACACGTCGGCAAAGGAACGGTCCTCCTCCGGTGGCAGCCCGACCGACAGAGCCGCCGGCGCTGGTGCGTCTGGAAGCAGATCGCCCGGAATCGAGTCGTGCGCGAGCAGGCAACCGAGCAGTGCGCTGAGCAGGCGGTGCTCGTCCTCAGGCCGCTGCGTCCAGGCCGTGAGCAGGTAGCCGAGCCTGAAGACTCTCGGCAGCTGTCGGCGGCTCACGATCCGTCCGTTGTCGTCGAACTGCGCGTACATCCCGCTGCCCCTGCGACGAAGGTCCTCGCGGATGTCATAGAGAAAGAGATTGACGGTGGGACCACTTCGCTTCGCGGCCCACTCCTTGGTGGGGGCGTCGAGTACCACTGACACCTGGGCACTCTCGAGCACCTCGCGCTGGAGAAGCTCAGAGAGTGCAGCGTCAACCTCGGATATCACGCATCAAGGATCCGGCACACTCGCTGCGATCCTGGCACTGAGTGTGCTGGCACGCGGGCTGGCTTGGCTGCCCCATGAGGCAAGCCAGGACTGCCCTCGGAGGAGTCCCGCAACGTCTGGCTGATCGATCCCTGATCCGCTTTGCTGCTTGCGGGTGGGACGGACGTACGAGGCTGTGCGGGAGGAGAACACGATGGTGACATGGGTGTTGACGCGGGGCTTGATACTCCTGGCCCTGGTCTCGGCAGGCAACCTTGCCCGGTTCTGCGCGCGCATGCTCGAGGAGCAACGGGCCCGGACGTGCACCGCATGCGCGGGTAGTGCGGTTCCTCATCCGCGACGAAGCGCGGCCGGTACACCGCCGGTGAGCGGACGCCGTTGGTCGCAGCGCGCGTGTGCCTCCCGCGCCAGCGCGCCAACTCCGCTACGTACACAGTTTCGGCACTCGACTGCGCACCGGCCACCGCGGCCGACTGGACCGACGGCGACACCGACTACCGCGCCGCCGACAACGACGTCACAGTCCGCCTAAGGAGACACGTCGCCGGGTCGCAGACGCCTGCTGGCGGCGCGTTCCTGTTCATGCGTGGCGATCCGCTCAGGCGCGTCGCGCCCGCTGGTGGGAACGTCGCGCATGATCATGAACGAGGACGTCTGCGCGGACGGGCAACCTCGGGTGCCCTCGCGGCGGTACCGCGATCTCTGTCCGCGCCGAGCCAGCTCCGGTTCCTTTACATACGTGGACAGAGCCGGGTTGGTCGCCCGGTCGTCGTGGCGTGTGCGCGCGGCGGCCGGAGCAGCAGCAGTCGGAGTCGCAAGTCTGGTGGCGGCAGCTGGTGTGCCGCCTGGTCTGGGAGCGACGGGGCCGCTCGCGCAACAGACAGCGACGATGCTCCCCGCCGTCGCGGTCTCGAGGACCGCCTTGGACTTCCAGGACGTGCCGGTGGGCCAGCGATCGGCGCCGATGGGAGTGACCGTCACCAACGACAGCCCGGACAGCGCTGTCATCGACGTACCACCGTTGGGCAACCAGTTCGCGATCGCGAGTGACCTGTGCGACGGGCGCACGCTCGCCTCAGGTGCGACCTGCGTCGTCACGGCCCACTTCGCGCCCACCCAGCCCGTCAGCGCCAGAGGGAACCTGATGGTCAACAGCCAGGTCGGCGGCGTCGTCACCCACCGCCAGCAGGTGCGGCTCAGCGGCCTGGGCTACAGCGCGCGGGCGGCGCTGGGGCCGACGACCAACGTCACCCGTGGTGGCCAGATTCCAGCGATCTCCGACGATGGCCGGTTCGTGGCTTCCGGCCGGTTGCCCGCCTCCGAACAGGAGCAGGCGTCCATCCTCGTTCACGACCAGCGCACCGGTGCCACCCAGAACAGTGTCGGGAGCCGGGCACAGCCTCGACTTCGCCCCGTCGATCTCCGCCAGCGGTCGCCTGGTCTCCTACACCGGCGGGGGCCCCGACTCCGCGCAGTGGCACGACGTGTGGGTGGCCGACCGTGACACGCCGAGCAGCGCTGGTACGTCCACCCTTCACCGCGTCACCGGAACCGACACCGACGAGCCCTTCCAACGCGGCCTCGACTGTACGGAACTGGCCGCCGGCACCTGCGACACCCAGCTCTCGGGCGATGGAACAACCCTCGTCTACACGGCCTGGCTGCACCCGGACGGGGCTCTCGCGCCCAGCGTCACGACAGATCCGGAGAGGCCGTGGACGGGTCCCGGCCCGCTGGTCGACTTCCACCCGAACACCCTCACGCCCACCAGGCAGCAGGTCACTCTCCAGGCGTACGAGACGGTCGAGTTCTCCGGGCCGCCCCAGATCGTGGGCAGCAACGCGGACTGGTTCAGGATCGCGTCGACGACATGTGACGGGCGGCTGGCCGAAGACGCACGCTGCACCGTGGACATCGAACTCCTCGCGGATGGCACGTGTGGCGGCACCTACTTCGCCAGCCTGCGGACTCAGTCCCGCCTCACTTCGGGTCAGATGGAGATCCCGCTGATCGCGACGGATCCGTGCTCCAACCCCTCGCAACCCGCCGTCCGTTCATCGGGGAAGGGCGGCTCGCATCATCCGCATCCGCCCCACCACCCATTCCCGCCGCATCACCCGCACCCACCGGGTGACCCCGGTGACCCAGGCGACCCTGGCGATCCCGGTGACCCTGGCGATCCCGGTGACCCCGGTGACCCAGGCGACCCCGGTGACCCAGGCGACCCCGGTGACCCAGGCGACCCCGGTGACCCAGGCGACCCCGGTGACCCTGGCGATCCAGGCAACCCCAACAACCCAGGCAACCCCGACGAGCCAAGCGAACCCACTCTCCCCAGCCTCCCCGGAGGCCCGGGTGTTCCCGGACTCCCGGGTGTTCCAGGACTCCCGGGTGTTCCAGGACTCCCAGATGTTCCAGGACTCCCAGGCGGCGGCTCGCCAGGCGGTTGCGAAGAGCTGCCGCCGGTAGAGTCCGGGCCCTGGCCGGCGGACGAACCCGAAGTCAGCAACGCCGACGTGCCCATGGCGGCCTCGCGCGTCACCGCCCGGGTGGGGCTGGGACCGTACACCTCCTCCGTCATCGTCACCAACAACAGCGGAACCGAGGCGAACATCGGGGTCAGCAGCGACGGATGCACCGCTGCGCTGGTCGTACCCGAGGAGCCCGCACCCGACTTTCCGCCGCCCTGCACGCCAACGACGGTGCTCGCCCCCCGCGACAGGTGCACTGCCTACATGGCGTTCGAACCCGTACGTGTCGGTGCCTATGCCGCGACCTTGGCCGTCGTTCCGCTCGACTCTCCCCCCGACGAATGGCAGTGGTACCGGTTCGTCGCGGCCGGGCTCCAGAACTACGTCGTCCAGCGCCGGGATCCCAGCGGCTACGGCGACTTCTCCGGGCCCACGTCCCCCGAAGCCGAGATCGTCAGCGTGGGCAGTGACGGCATGGTGATGAACGGGTACGACCCGAGCGTCTCCGGTGACGGACGTTACGTGGCGTTCACGTCGCGTTCGGCCCAGGACCGGCAAGAGGGCGCCAGCCGGCAGCAGCTCTACCGGCATGACAACCAGACCGGCGAGACCGAGCTGGTCTCCCTCCTTCCCGACGGGGAGCTCGCGCAGGACTCCGTCGTGTCCCCGTCACTGTCGGCAGATGGTGAGCGCGTCGCCTTCGCGACCCAGCAGCGTGGGAGTGAAGGTGTGAGCAGCGGGCAGGTGTACGTACGCGACATCGAAGCCGGTGAGACAGTGTTGGCCTCAGCCACGCTCGCCAACCCAGACGTAGCCGCGGGCGTCTACAGCGGTGAACCGTCGCTGTCCGACGACGGCACCACCGTCGCCTTCTCCTCCACGGCCGGCGACCTGGTGGCGGCATCGAACGGTGAGCAGTCCGTCTACGTTCGGTACGTCGAGCCCGACTTTGCCGGGGCGCCGGCCACCGAACGCTTCAACGAGTTGGTCTCGGTGACCCAGGACGGGTCTGTCCCACCAGCGGGTGGATACAGCCGCGCACCAGCTTTGGACGAGGACGGGTCTTTCACCGCGTTCTCGTCCACCCTCCCGCTGGTCCAGCCCGACCGCGAAGGCGCCGAGGACGTGTTCGTCCACCGGCGCTCGCCGCTGGTGTCGATGGTGCCGGTGGCGCTCGACTTCGGGTTGATACCGCAGGACTCGACCTCCGATCTGCAGACGGTCACCATCAGCAACGCGGGACCCGGCCCGGTCAAGCTGCTGGAGTTCCAGGCCTCGTCACCGTTCGCGCTGGGCGGGGAGAGCGCCACAGACTGCGCCAGCACGCTGCATCGGGGCGAGGAGTGCACGGTCGAGGTCACCTTCGCTCCGCTCGCACGCGGTCGGTTCGACGACCTGATGTTGATGCGGACGGGGCAGGGCTACCGCGCCGGACCGACCGACGCCGTCACGCTGACCGGCGCCGTGAGCGTGCCGGGCGCGGCCGCACTCTCAGTGGTGCCGGGCGCTCTGAGCTTCGGCCCGCACACCCTGCACGTCGCCGGCGACCCCATGCCGGTGACGGTTCGCAACGTCGGGGCGGAGCCGGTCCGGATCACGACCTCGGTCACCAGTCCCGCCAAGGACTTCACCGTACGAGGTACGCCGTGCAAGGCGCTGCTCGAACCCAGGCAGGAGTGTCGGGTGCCGGTGGCGTTCGCACCCCGCCGGCTCGGCGAACGCCTGGGCAGTCTCGTCATCCGCGCGGACGCGCCCGACGGGGAGGTCACCGACCCGGTGCCCGTCACCGTCCGGCTCACCGGCTCCACGATAACCCCGACCCTGGAGAGCAACCCTGGCCTGGTGCGCCCGGGGCGGGTGACCCAGGTGATCGGCCGGAACTTCCCGCCGGACATGAACATCCAGCTGCGCTGGAGCTCCGGCATCGGAACCACAAAGGTCGACCCCAGCTTCATCGGCAGGTTCGAGACCCCGATGCTGGTGTTCAAGCGTGACGTGCTCGGGCCGCGGGAGCTCCTCGCACCGATCCCCGGCGTGGGCACGATCCGCAGCGAACCCATCTTCGTCGTACCCCTCACCGGCCAGCCGCCGGACTTCGTGTCGCGCGGCTAGGCCGGAGGTTCGGGCGGGTCAGATCAGACCCTCCCGCAGGGCATACGCAACGGCGTGCGAACGATTCTTCAGCTGCAACCGGCTGGTGATGTCGTGCAGCACGTTCTTGACCGTCCGCTCGGAGTACCCCAGCTGGTCAGCGATCTCGCGGGTGTCCATGCCTTCGGAGACGAGCTTGAGCACCTCGGTCTCGCGGTTGGACAGGCCCGTACGCGACAGGCCGCGAGGCGCGAGTACGTGACGTTGCAACCGCGACACCTGGGCGAGCAGCCGACCGAGCAGGTCGGGCGGCAGGCTGCCCGCCCCCGCCGCCGCGGTCTGCAGCGCACGCACCAGCCCTTCCGGCGTCGCGTCTGCGCGGGAGACGATGCTGCAGACGCCCGCCTCGACCGCCGCCAGCAACATGCCGTCGTCGATGTGCGAGGCGACCAACACGACACGCTGCCGGCCGAACTGGTGTACGGACTCCAGGACCTTCACGACCTCGTCGTCGAGGGTCTCCGAGACCACGAGAGCAACGGTCGGTTCGTCCGCCCGCCCCCGAGCCAGGTCGTCGTCGCTGACCAGCCAGACCTCTGGCCGGTGCCGCAACGTGTGCATGACGCCCGCCTGTGACAGCGGATCCATAGCCCGGGTATAGACGGAGATGCGTTGGCTCATGACGGGTCCCCTCACCCTGTGCCCCCACTCGGTCTGCACGATGTGTCCTTGCCGCGCGCCCAACTGCCCCACCCGGATTAGTCTGGAACGTCCCACTTGTCATGCACTTGACGCCCACCTAACAAGCTCCCGAATGGGCACCTCCGGTGCACCTTCGGCTGGCCACCCATCCGGTGCGGAGATCGCGTTGTCCTCCGTACGGTCGCCGCGTGGCCACTTCTGCGTATCTCGACGTGACGACGCTTCGACTCGCACCCGGCGGCACTGCTCAGTGCCGCGTCTCGGTGACCAACCACGGCACCGTCGTCGAGTCCTACTCCATTCGCGTCACCGGCGTACTCGCCCCCTTCGCCTCCGTCGACCGGTCGACGGTGTCTCTCTACCCCGACACGGAGGGGGAGGCGGTCATCACCTTCACGTTGCCGGTGGGGGCACCGGTCGACGCCGGCGACGTGCCGTTCGCGGTTGTGGTGGAGCCGCACGAGAACCCCGCTGACGTCGCGGTTCCCGAAGGCGTCGTCGCGATCGAGGCACACGACGCGTTGACCGCGGAGCTCACTCCACGCACCTCGCACGGCAAGAAACGTTCGAGGCACGCTCTGGCCATCGACAACAGGGGTAACCGTCCGGTGGTGCTCGCGTTCGCCGGCAAGGATCCAGACGCCCAGCTCGACTTCAAGTTCCGCCCGGAACGTCTCCGGGTCGCGCCGGGTACAGCTGCCTTCGCCGCTGTCAGCGTTCGGGCGACCGAGCGGATCTGGCGCGGGCCGTCCATGACGCGGACGTTTGGCCTGACGGCGACGGAGGTGGACCCGGACGCGTTGCCCGGCACGCCGGACGGTCCCGACTTCGCATCTCCGCCCGCGACTCCGGTCGCGGCAGTCGATGGAACGATGGTCCAGGACGCGACTCTCCCGACCTGGCTCGGCCGGGCGGTCCTCGCCGGCGTCGTCGGCGTCGCGACGCTGGCAGCGGTGTGGTTCCTCCTGCTCCGCCCGACGATCGAGTCGACCGCTGAGAAGGTCGTGGCCGAACCGCTGAAGAAGGTGTCGCAGCAGGCCAGTCAGGCCAGCGAGGCAGCTGAGGCGGCACGCCAGGACGCGAGTGCCGCGCAGGAGAAGGCCGGCTCGGCCGACAGCGCCGCGGACAAGGCCGCCGACACAGCCACCCAGTCCAAGCAGGACCGGGCGGAGGAGGAGTTGGCGGAGGCACAGCAGCAGGCACTGGCCGGCGACCCGTTCAACCGCAGGCTCGCCGTCGCAGCCGCAGCGGGCAACGCGGTCACGAACTCCTACACGGTGCCGCCCGGAAAGATCCTCCGAGTGACCAACCTCGTCTTCGAGTCGCCGGGCAACGTCGGCCGGCTCGAGGTACGCCGTGACGACCAGGTGCTGTTGTCCTTCCAGCCGGAGAACTTCCGTGATCTCGACCAGCACTTCGTGTCCCCGATCATCTTCACCGCCGGTGAGGAACTCATCCTCCGGCTGAGCTGCACGACTCCCGCGCAGGGCGACAACCAGTGCCGCAACGCGGCGTACGTCGGCGGCAGCCTCGCGGCCAAGCCGAAGCCGGTCAAGAAGCCGAAGCCGGCGTCCCAGCAGGCCGGCGGCTGAGTCTCCCTCCACCCGACGCAGCTCAGAACGACGTCTCGGCCGTGTGTGCGCGGTCGTACGCACCGGCCCAGTAGTAGCCGTTCGCGACGATCCGGTGTGGCAGGAAGCCGACCGTGCCCGCCGAGAGCTCGAGCTGTTCGGAGCCCGCGCTGGTCCGCCCGTCGGCGTCGGTGCGCGGCATCGTGACGTACGCGCCGCCCAGCTTGGTGAAACGCCCCTGCACGGTTGCCGGCACACCAGCTCCGGTCGCCATGTCGACGACGCGAACGTACGCCGTCGCTGCGCCGTCGGCGACCACCACCGTGAGTTCGTCCAGCACCATCGGCGCGAGGTCGGTCGGCTCGGTGGTGGCCGAGACGACCGGAGAAGCCGGGCCTTCGTTTCCGGCTCGATCGACCGCGCTCACCCTGTAGTGGTAGGTCGTGTCCGCGAGCAGCCCGGCATCGGCTAACGCCAGGTCGCGGGCCTGGCCGGCGAGATTCGTCAGCACCGGTGGACAACTGGGATCTGTCGACCGGTAGACGTTGTAGTGGTGGACCTCTCCCCCGTCGTCGCGGGCTCGACCCCAGGACAGGTCGATCGTGCGGCAGTCCCAGGTCGTCGCCGTCGGCGGCGCGCTCACCGCGGTCGGGGGCGCGTCATCGGCCGGTGTCGGAACCCGCAGCTCCGCAGGCCCCCAGGCCGACGGCAGGTCCAGCATCGAGTCGTAATAGTGCAAGGCGATCCCGGCGAACGCTGGACTCGTGGCGTAGTGCGCGCTGACGATGCCGAGCTCACGTTCCATCCAGGCCCGGCCCTCCTCCCGGAAGGTGATGGACTCCGGGTCGCCGCCGAGGGCAATGTCGCCGGTCTCCACACCCAGGACCACGCTGTGGTCCTTGCCGGTCTTCTCCGCGTACGCGATCTCCGAGGCCCCCCGCTCGACGATGCCCTGCCCGTCGTCGCAGTAGTCCATCAACGTCACGTAGTCGTTGAGGTCCTGCATGTGCTGGGCCATCGTCTTCTCCTGGCCGTGCCAGGTCACCGTGATGCCGTCCAACCAGAAGGGCATCGCCGGCCCGAACTGCATGCCCGACCCGGCCGCGTCGCGGCGGGACTTCATCCGTTCCAGGATGTCCAGCCACTGCAGCTGGACCTGTGGTGGCCGGGCGGCGAAGTGCGGGTGCGCGTGCGGCTCGATGTCGATGTTGACGCCGTCGAAGCGTTCGTCGGGCGCGGCCGCGATGTTGTAGTTGAGCACCTTCTCGTACTCCGCCACCGCGCGATCGTGAAAGCGCGCGAGCCCGCCCATGAAGCCGGGTTCGGTGCCGCCGGCGATGAGTGCGTAGACCTGCAGACCTTCGCGATGGAGCCAGGAGACCAGGTCGCGTACCTGTGGGCGCAGGTCCTCGAGCATGTCCTCGCCACCGAAACGTCCCGTGCCGAAGTAGATCGTGCGGACCGGCGGTGAGCCGAACGTCTGCGTGTCGTGGACGAACGCCGTGAGCTGGAGACGCGAGCCCGGACTGTGCAGGAGGTTGTACGCGGCGCCCTCCCACAGCCACATCGCCCGGTCGACGTGC
Organism: uncultured Actinomycetota bacterium; assembly: GCA_963720325.1. Classification (GTDB taxonomy): domain Bacteria; phylum Actinomycetota; class Actinomycetes; order Propionibacteriales; family Actinopolymorphaceae; genus Thermasporomyces. The sequence continues at coordinate 2,202,970 of CAVRFE010000007.1, forward strand.
CCACCGTGTACGTCCTCGGCCGCGGCGCCGCCCACCCGCACGTACGTCGTGAGACTCAGCCCCACGTTTCCGTGCACGTCGCGGGCCCGCGCCTCGATGCTCGCGGCCACGGGTTCGCCCGCGCTGGTGTCCCAGTCGAACACGTAAGTCCCGCCGGTGTCGTCGGTCGTGCCGCCGTCCCGACGCGCCCGCTGCCAGTCGCCGCCGCTCAACCTCACCTCCACGGCATCGATCTGGTTGCGGGACCGCACCGCCACCTCGATGGCGACCAGCCCGTGTACTTCTGCCGTGTCGCGCGGGTTCTCGACGGTCACGGACGGGACGTTCGCCGCTGCGTTGTCGACGTACAGGAGGAGGAGCGGCGTCCACACGGCATACCTGGTGACGACGTCGTTGAGCATGACGCCCACCTCGATCTCGCCGTCGAGCGTCGTGGTGTCGAGGTCGTACCACCACGTCCCGGCGTCGTCGCCGTCCGGATCGGCGACGTGGACCCGGTCCCAGCGCCGGCCGTCGACATGGATCATCGGGTCGAAACCACCGGCGTAACGACCGGCCAGTCGGACCACCCCGACCGCCAGCTGTTCGGCGTCGGCATGCGACTCGATGGTGATGTGCGCCAACGTCGTCATGGACGTTCCCTTCGGGGGCTGTTGGTGGCGGACTTCGGACCGGAGCGGCCATTGCCCCGGCCGTCGACACGACCGTCGCCGCGCGAGTCGGGACGCCGGGCGGTGCGGTGGTGTTCGACCGCGGACGCGGTGATCTCGTAGGCCCGGCTGGTCTGCTCGAACCTGCGCTGGGCGACCCGCACGTACACGAGGTCGAGCACCAGCAACTGGGCATGCTTGGCGGCCAGCGCCTCGGGCCGGAACGTCGTCTCCCGTACCGACGTCGTGAGCACGAGGTCTGCCACGTCGGCCAACGGAGACTTCGGGAAGCTCGTCATGGCCACCGTGACGGCGCGGTGCTTCCGCGCCTCGGCGAGCACCTCCACCGCCTCGCGGGTTCGCCCACCGTGGGAGATGGCGAGCGCGACGTCGCCGGGACCGAGCAGCGCCGCGCTGGTCAGTGCGGTGTGCACCTCCGAACGCGCCCAGCAGGCGATGCCGACCCGGTCGAGGCGGAACGCCAGCTCGGCAGCCGACAACGCACTTGCTCCGACCCCGAACACGTCGAGGTGCCGGGTCGAGGCAATGGCCGCGGCCACCTGGTCCACCACCCGTACGTCCAGCTGGGCTGCCGTCTCCTGGATCGTCCTGCTGTCGGCGTGGGCGACGACCTCCAGCACCCGGTCCAGCGGATCGTCGCGTTCGATGTGCCGACCGAGGTCGACCTCCCAACGCGCCTGCGCGGCCTGGCCACTCTCGGCCGCTATCGCGACGCGCAGGCCGGCGTAGTCGTCGAAGCCGACGGTCCGGCAGAACCTGGTCACAGTCGCGGGCGATACGCCGCTGCGCTCGGCCAGCTCGACCAGAGGCAGCCGGGTGATGCCGGCAGGATCGGCCAGCACCTGGTCGAGCACCCGGACGAGGGCGTCGGGCACACGTTCACGCATGGTCCGCAGCCGGCTCAGAACCGGCGTCACGTCGCTGGGCTGGCCGGACATGTGGCTGGTCGAACCTTTCACCGATGTATTGATGTCGTAATAATTTTGATGATAACTTCCCCGCTGTCAATATTTCGTTCGCTCCCGTTGCCGCGAATCCTCCTGGCTAGGAGGCACCACGATGTCCTCGCGCTTCTCCCGTCGGGACGCACTCATGGCCGCTGGCGCCCTCGCCGGCACCGCTGCGCTCTCCGGCTGTTCGTTCCTGTCCACGGCCCCGGCGAAGAAGGCGGCGGGCGCCTCCCGCGCCCCCGTCGGCGCCAAAGAGTCCCCGATGCTTGCCAACCTCGTCCGGCAGGGAAAGCTCCCACGGCTGGCCGACCGACTTCCCACCAATCCCCTTGTCGTACAGCCCCTCAGTGAGCCGGGGCGCTACGGCGGCACGTTGCGAAAGGGATCGCTCGATCCGGCCGACCGCATCAACGGCATCCGCAACATCGGTCGCTCCTGCCTGGCCGAGTGGAACCTGCAGGCCACCGCACCCCAACCTGGCCTCGCCGAGTCGTGGGACATCGAGGACGACGGCCGCACGTACGTCTTCCACCTGCGCAAGGGCGTGAAGTGGTCCGACGGCAAGCCGTTCGGTGCGGACGACCTGATGTTCGTCTACGACAGCATCATGATGAACAAGCTCTTCTCCCCGGTCCCGTGGGGCTGGCTGTCTCCGGGCGGGAAGTGGCTCAAGATGACCAAGATCGACGAAGCCACGGTGAAGTTCTCCTTCGCCGCGCCGCACGGTCTGCTGCTGAAGTTCTTCTGCTTCCCCGACCTGTCGCTGGGCATCATCGTCCCGAAGCACTACATGAGCCAGTTCCACATCAACTATGTCGACGAGTCGAGCTTGACGAAGCAGGCCAGGAAGGAAGGCTTCAGCACCTGGGCGGAGCTGTTCGGCGCCAAGGGCGATCTCTGGCTGAACCCCGACCGGCCAGTCCTGGGAGCCTGGAAGATCACCAAGCCCAGCGGCTCGGGCACCTCCGCCGTCGCGGAGCGCAACCCGTACTACTGGAAGGTCGACCCCGACGGTCGCCAGCTTCCGTACGTCAACCGGGTCAACTGGTTCTTCGTCGACCCGCAGGCGCTGGTCCTTCGAGCCGCCGCCGGTGACGTCGACCTCGGCACGGTCGGCCTGACGTTCAAGTCCATGCCGTTCCTGATCCGCAACGCCGAGGAGAAGGGCTACCAGGTCCATCGGTGGAGGAACGACGCCGGGCTTCCGGCGATCAGCCCCAACCAGAACCATCCCGACCCGGTGATTCGCGGACTGTTCGAGAAGGTGGACTTCCGGGCCGCACTCTCCCATGCCATCGACCGGGACGAGATCAACGAGTCGCTGTACGCGGGCCAGGGCACCCTGCAGCATCCGTGCGGCCAGGCGGAGGACGAGTACTTCGTCAAGGGCATGGGCAAGCGCTTCATCGAGCACGACCCCGCCGAAGCCAACCGCCTGTTGGACGGCCTCGGCCTCACCGAACGGGACAGCAAGGGCATGCGTACCCGACCCGACGGGAAGCCACTGCGGCTGGAGCTGATGACCCTCGACCAGGAGCTCGTCGACATCTACGAGTTCGTCCGGCGGCACTGGGCCAAGGTCGGCATCGACATGTTCGTCCACACGGTCGGCCCGCAGCTGTGGGGCCAGCGGATCCCGGCGGGCCGCTACGACATCGCGGGGAGCACGACCGAGACCTACACCTGGGACATCGACCCTGGCTCGGTGGTCCCGGCGACCACGAACGCGTTCTGGGCGCCGCTCTACGGTCTGTGGTACGGCACCCAGGGCAGCGAGGGCGTCGAGCCCACAGGTGAGATCCGCAAGCTGCAGCAGCTGTACGACCAGCTGAAGCAGGAGGTCGACAACGACGCCCGGCTGCGGATCGGCCAGCAGATCCTCGGACTGCACGACAAGAACGTCTGGATCCTCGGCACCGTGATGACGCCCGCCCATCCGCTGGTCGCCAATGCCGATCTGGTCAACGTCCGGACGGTCGCCATGGAGAGCTACCACGTGGGCAGCGAGGAGGCGACCATGGTGGAGCAGGTCTTCTACCGGTCTCCGTCGAAACACTGAGGCGCCGTCGGTCATGGCGCAGTTCCTCGCGCGGCGTCTCGGCTACATGTGCGTCACGCTGTTCCTGATCACCATCGTGTCGTTCCTCGTCATCCAGCTGCCGCCCGGTGACTACCTGACGACGCTGGTGGCCAACCTGCAGCGCTCCGGCCAGAACGCCGATCCGGCCTACCTGGCTGCGCTGAAGGTGCGTTACGGCCTGGACCAGCCGCTGTGGACGCAGTACTGGAAATGGATCAGCAACATCGTCCTGCACGGCGACTTCGGCCAGTCGTTCAAGTACGGCCGGCCGGTCTCCGCACTGGTCGCCGAACGGCTGCCCTGGACCCTCGTCCTGGGCATCTCGACGCTGCTGTTCGGTTGGCTCGTCGCGTTGCCGGCCGGGATCTATTCAGCGGTCCGGAAGTACTCGGTCGGCAACTACGTCATGACCACGTTCGCGTTCCTCGGTATCGCCATCCCCGGCTTCATGATCGCGCTGGTGGTGGCCTACGTAGAGTTCACCTACTTCGGCTGGTCGATCGGCGGGCTGTTCTCGCCGGACTATGTCGATGCGGGTTGGAACCTCGGCAAGGTGCTCGACCTGTTGGCTCACCTGTGGTTGCCGGTCCTGGTACTAGGTCTGGAGGGGGTGGGCGGCACGATCCGGGTGCTGCGGGCCAACCTGCTCGACGAGTTGCACAAGCCGTACGTGGTCACCGCGCGAAGCCGCGGCCTGCCCGAGCGGCGCCTTTTGCTGCGGTATCCGGTCCGGTTGGCGCTGAACCCGTTCATCTCCACCGCGGGCTGGATCCTGCCGGGTCTGTTCGGCGGCGAGGTGATCATCGCGCAGGTGCTGGGTCTGCCCAGTACAGGTCCGTTGTTGCTGGACGCGTTGGAGTCGGAGGACATGTACCTCGCGGGTTCGATCATCCTCATCGTGTCGGTGCTGACGGTAGTGGGGACCCTGATCTCCGACATCCTGCTCGCCGTGGTGGATCCGCGGATCCGCGAAGGTCTGGCGGGGGCGCGGTGAGCACTCCGGTCGAGACAGTGCAGGACCCGGCGGACGCAAGCGCCGAGGTGTCGCTGGCACCGCCGTGGAAGCTGGTGTGGTGGCGGTTCCGGCGGCACCGGCTCGCCGTCGTGAGCCTGGTCGTGGTGGTCGCCGCCTATCTCGGCGCCGCGACGTGCGAGTTCTGGGCGCCGACGGGGCAGGACTCCTATCACGCCACCTACTCCTTCGCGCCGCCGCAGCGCGTCCACCTCAGCCTGGATGGTGGCGTACGGCTCTTCGTGTACGAGTACCGCTCCAGCGCCGATCCGGCCACGCTGCAACGCCGGTTCAGCGTCGACACGACGCGGCAGGTGCCGCTGCGATTCTTCACCCGTGGCGAGCCGTACCACCTGTTCGGGTTGATCCCGATGGACCGGCACTTCTTCGGGACCGCCCGCGCCGGTCAGCCGTTCTACCTGCTGGGCGCCGACCAGCAGGGCCGCGACATCGCATCCCGGATCATCTTCGGCGCCCGCGTTTCCTTGTCGGTGGGCCTGCTCGGCATTCTGGTCGGGCTGGTGCTCGGGGTCCTCCTCGGTGGCCTGTCCGGCTACCTCGGCGGGGCGACCGACACCGTGATCCAGCGCGGCATCGAGTTCATCATGTCCATACCGACACTGCCGCTGTGGCTCGGCCTGGCGGCGGCGGTGCCACCTGGGTGGGGACCGATCAAGACGTACTTCGCGATCACCGTGATCCTCTCCCTGATCAGCTGGACGGGACTCGCCCGCGTCGTCCGCGGAAAGTTCCTCGAACTGCGGGCCGAAGACTACGTACTGGCCGCTGAACTGGACGGCGCCGGACGCCATCGGGTCATCGTCCGGCACCTGCTGCCGGGCATGACGAGCTTCATCATCGCCTCGCTCACGTTGTCCGTGCCCGGAGTGATCCTGGCCGAGACCGCGTTGTCGTTCCTCGGTCTCGGCCTGCTGCCGCCGGCCGTGTCCTGGGGCGTGCTGTTGCAGGAGGCCCAGAACATCCGGGTGCTCTCCACCGCACCGTGGCTGCTCACTCCCTGCGCGGCGGTGGTCATCACGGTGATCGCACTGAACTTCGTCGGGGACGGACTCCGCGACGCCGCCGACCCGTACGAGAGCTGACCCCCACGAGAACTGACCCCTACGAGAGCTGGAAGGAACTCCGACGACGTGACAGGGCCACTGCTGCAGGTGTCTGGTCTTGCGACCCACTACCGGCTCGAGGAAGGCCTGGTACGGGCGGTGGATGGCGTCGACCTGCATGTCGATGCCGGCGAGACCCTTGCCGTCGTGGGCGAGTCGGGGTGCGGGAAGTCGGTCACGGCCCGGTCGATCCTGCGACTCGTCGAGCGACCCGGCCAGATCGTCGCCGGCCAGATCCTCTACCACGGCACGGGTCCCAGCATCGACATCGCCGCGCTCGACCCGAAGAGCGAGACGATGCGGTCGATCCGTGGCGCCGAGATCTCGATGATCTTCCAGGAGCCGATGTCCTCGCTGTCACCGGTCCACACGATCGGCGCCCAGATCATGGAGAACATCCGGCTGCACGAGTCGGTGACCAAGGCGGAGGCCCGCGACCGCGCGATCGAGGAACTGCGGAACGTCGGGATACCGAGACCGGAGCAGCGGGTCGACGCGTACACCTTCCAGCTCTCCGGCGGCATGCGCCAGCGCGCGATGATCGCGATGGCGCTGGCGTGCCGGCCGAAACTGCTGATCGCCGACGAGCCGACGACCGCCCTCGACGTGACCACGCAGGCGCAGATCCTGGAACTGCTACGGAGTCTGCAGGAGCGCTATGCGATGGCGGTGCTGTTCATCACCCACGACCTGGGCGTGGTCGCGGAGGTCGCCGACCGGGTCGCCGTCATGTACCTGGGCCTGGTCGTCGAGGAGAGTGACGTCGATGCGGTGTTCCATGCACCGCGCCATCCCTACACCAGGGCGTTGCTGCGTTCGGTGCCGACCGTCGGGCCGCGGTCGCAGCGGCGTCTCGACACGATTGCCGGCAGCGTGCCGCACCCCTACAACCGGCCACGTGGGTGTCCGTTCCACCCCCGTTGCGACCAGGCCATGACGGGCCAGTGCGACGTCGACCTGCCCCCGGTTCTGAGCACCGCGTCGGCCGATTCGCCCGGCCAGACGGTGCGCTGCCACCTCTACCACGACGCCGACGACCTCGTACGGGAGACATGGTGACGACCCTGCACGACGCCGGAACGCGGCCGCTGCTCGAGGTACGCAACCTGTCGATGCGGTTCCGGGTGCCACGACCGGGACTGGGCGGGCTGCTCCGCCGCGGCCGGGCCACGTTCGAGGCGGTCAGCGACGTCGACCTCACAGTCGTCCGCGGGGAGACCCTCGGCCTGGTCGGCGAATCCGGATGCGGCAAGACCACCCTCGGCCGCTGCATTCTGCGGGCGTACCAGCCGACGACCGGCGAGGTCCGCTACCACCGCGCCGACCAGCAGGTCGTCGATCTCGCCACCTTGAGCCGCGCCGAGCTGCGGCCCTACCGCCGGCAGATCCGCACCGTCTTCCAGGACCCGCACTCCTCCCTCAACCCCCGGATGACCGTGGAACAGATCGTCGGCGAGCCCTTGCGGGCCAACAGACTCGCCCGCGGGGATGAGCTGCGAGACCGTGTTGCCGAGGCGCTACGGTTGGTGGGACTCCGCCCGGAGTACGCCCGCAGGTATCCGCACGCGTTCTCCGGTGGGCAGCGACAACGCATCGGCATCGCCCGCGCGCTCATCACCCGGCCGCGCCTGGTGGTCGCGGACGAGGCGGTGTCGTCGCTCGACGTCTCGGTCCGCAGTCAGATCCTCAACCTGCTCGAGGACCTACAGGAAGAGCTCGACCTGACGTACGTGTTCATCTCCCATGACCTGTCGGTGATCCGGCACCTGTGCGACCGGGTTGCCGTCATGTATCTCGGCCGGATCGTCGAACAGGCGTCGACCGATGAGCTGTACGCACGTCCGCGGCACCCGTACACCGAGAGTCTGCTGGCCGCACTCCCCCGCCCCGACCCGCGGCTGCGTCGCGACGGGCACCGACCCGTACTCGTCGGCGAGGTCGCCGATCCCGCCCATCCACCGACCGGATGCGCGTTCCATCCTCGTTGCCCGTATGCGCAGGAACGTTGCTCGGCGGAGCTGCCGGAGCTCCGCGACGTCGGCGCTGGTGACCGTGCCCGCTGCCACTTCGCCGACAGCCTCGAGCTGGTCGGGGTCTGAGCGGCCGCCGACCTCGCGCACGTTCCGGCCCAGTCGGACGGTGGCGCTCGGCTCGTTTCGACCGGGCGCCTACTGCCTGAGTCGGTTGTTGCGAATGGCTTTGCGCTGTGCGTCGATCCAGTCGGGCGGGATGAACTCGGGGAGACCGTCGGATGCTATTCGGACGGTCCAGGCTCCTGGTCGAGTCGGCCGCGGATCCAGGAGCCGAGACCGTGCGGGTCATCGGGTAAGCGTCCGCTCGCGGCGCCGGCTTGCCTTGGCTTCCTCCGACGCGAGCTTCTTCGCCAGCACCCGATCAGCCAGGTCCGGGTCGACCACGTTCAGGATGGTCCGACCCAGCTCGGCCAGATCCTTCGGATCGAACCGGCGGGCGTGAGAGACCAGAAACTGTACGGCCTCGTCCCGCACCTGCGGTCCGGCCTCAGCCGGCAACTCCCGGATCGCGTGCGCGATCACCTGCGCGTGGTCGGCACCGATCTCCCCCGACCGCAACGCCATCGCGGTCAACGCCAGTTGCGTATCCAGATCGTTGGCCAGCTTGACCGCTCGCCGCGCCACCTCGGGCCGCATCCGCAACGTCCCGGACAACCAGTTTGCCGTCGATGTGGCTCCGGCGGTCTTGCCCAGATCGCACCGGTCGGCCTCCCGTACAGCAGCAAATCTCGCCGCGTCGACCTGCGCCGACAGGCCTGACAACCCGCCCAACACTCCAGTCAACTCGGCATCGGGCAGCGACCACAACAACGCCTGCGACTCCTCCTCGAGCCGAGCGCATCCGACCCACCAACACCGTCAACCGGTGCCGGAATCCTGTCGTCGTGGTCGCGTCCACACCCCAACCCTAGACCCGACCACCGACAACCTTCGGCCTCGAAACCCCAACAAAACAAGGCCTTCCTCGACGCCACCCGGCCAGCCTCGACCGGACGTGGCAAGGTGCCCGACACGTGGCTAGGGTGTCTGGCACATGGCGCTCGGTTCGCGTGCCCCGGCCGCTGATCGACCCACAGCTACCAGACACCCGCAAGTCGAGGCGACGCGATGGGCACGAAGGACGGGAAGGCAAGCGAGCGGTCGCAGGCGTACCTGAGTGCCTTGCCGGCCGAGATCGAAGCGCTGCGTCGGGTAGCGGCCGCGCACCGCACGGACCTCCTTCCCTTCGATCTGACGTACGAGTCGATCGACCGCGTCGAGGATCTGTTCGGCCAGGTCATAGGCGCTGACCCCGGCAGGGAAGCGGTCGAGGCGACCGAGTCACGCGTCACGGCATACCTGGGACAGACGCTGATCGAGCACGCCGGCGGCAGCTGGAGCCACGGGACCGCGCGGGACGAATTCCCCGGTCGCCCGTGCGTGACCGGGCTCCCCCACCTGGGCAGGTTCTGCTTCTTCCCCCACGTGACGACCAAGGCGTTCCGGCTGTATCGCTCAGCGGGTTCACTCCGCGACGAGGCCGAGTCCTACGACGTCGCACGGCTGCGCGAGCGCGCCGCACGTGACCTTCGCGACCGCGAGCGTGAGATCGAGGCGCTGCGCGCCGACGTGGACAAGCTTCTCGGGCGGCCGACCGACCTCGACTTCAGCCTCGACTCCCTCGCTCCGCTCACCAGCGCGATCAAGCGCGTGTCCGGTCGAGACGCGTGGCGCCGTCTCCGCCCCGGTGCTTCGCTGTACATCGGAGAAACCGCCAGACGGATGGCCGGGCGCGGCGAGTGGATCCTTTGTGAGGACCCGGCGAACGCCTACTACGGTCACCTCTTGCTCGGCGAGTGGAACCCGACGTGGACCGTGTACGCGGCGTCGGCACCGGGAGGCGACGACGTACTGCGCGCGTCGGTGGTGGCGGCCGCCGAACTCCTGGCGAGATGAGGGACGACGTGCCGGACGTCGCGGGCATCGAAGTCACGAGCGCTGCCGAGGTCCCCTTGTTGGTGGAGCAACAACTCCACGGGCGCGGCGGGTGGTCCGACCCGAGCGACTACGCGCCGGTCGACGGCCTGGTGCGGGCGTTGCGCGCCTCGGGCGACCTGGTCCCAGCTTTTGCCCGCGCCCTCGTGGACCTGCTCGACCACAGCGACGACGCCATCCGGGCCGGCGCCGCGAGCGCTCTGACCGAGGTCACCGAGCACGTGAGCGCGGACGAGATCGTCCGCGTCCTCGAGGCGCACCCGCAACGTTTCCGCGGCGTCCTGCCACCACGGGGCTACCCAGCCGCCGACGAGGACCTCGAGTCCCGGCTCGTGGTCGCGGTGGCGAGAGCGGCGCGCAGCTCTGACGCCCACGCCCTTCGGCTCCTCAGGCTGCGTGCCCGTGGAGGGCACCCGGTTTCGGCGGTCCTGGGCCTGGCCCGCACCGATCCCGACTGGGTGGCGGCCAACGCCCGTGCGGTCGTCCCGCGCGAAGCGATCGGCGCAGTCCTGCGAACCGTGCCCGGTCGCGCGCAACGCCGCACCATCGTGAGTTCGCTGGCACCGTGGCCGGCAGACGAGGGTCGCGCGCTGCTTCGATCCAACGCGTGGAAGCTTCTTCGGCTCGACGATGACGAAAAGGCTGAGCTTGCCCTCCTCATCTCGGGCTCGACTACACGGCCCTAGGTACGCGATCCTGACTCCGCCCGCCAGCCGTGCGACGCCTGCTCAGCTGATGAGGTGCCGGACCATGACGACCCTCGAAGGCATGGAGCACGGAGCACGATGCGAGAAGAACGAACCGTCCTGGGAGCGTACTGGCGCGATCGGCCAGCGACCGCGCGCGAGATGATCGGACAGACGAATCGCTTCGTCGAGGCGTTGCAGGCGTTCCATCCGCTGTTCGAGAATCGATGCATCGTGATCGAAGACCAGGTCCGGATCCTTCCGCGTGACCTGGTCCATTTCGAGCCGTTGATGGCCGAGTATCTGGCCGAAAACGCCAAGAACCTCTATGTGAACCCCGACCCCGCCGTGACGACGTTCACTCTGGATTCGACCATTTCCTGCGGGTTCCTCGTCGCCCTGTCGGATCCGAGTCCGGATGCCACGGACGAGAACGCGGCGGCCGTTCGCGTGATAGCGGGAGCGGGGGGCCGGCTGCACAACTCTGTTGTTTTCGAGCTACCGCCGTCGGCTCCCGAGCTTCGCTGCGGTTCGGGCAAGGCAGTCGAGTTGATGGACCTGGTGGTGGAGCACTGGTCCCCCTACTTCGGCTCGCTCACCTCGTACCGGCTGGCCAGCAAGCTCGACCCGGATCACCGCCACAGGTTCCGGCTCGGCGTCCTCAACTACCTGGCCAGTCCGGGGGCCGCCGACCGGTGCCGGACGAGCGCGATCGTGGAGAGTCGGCCCGAGGGCACCGTCGTCCGATTCGATACTGGCTTCCCGTTCTCGGATGCGGCGGACCGGTTCGTGCCCTGCTTCCAGCGTTTGGCGGCGGCCGGCTTCCTCGACTGGCCAGAATGCCGACGTGATCATGAAGGCAAAGCGGCTGATACGCCCCGAAAGCCTTCATGATCACGGTCATGATCACCGGAGAGTGACAGCAGCGGGCTGGATTCCTGGGCTGTCGCACCAAAGTCGTGGGTACTGTGAGCGAGGGGTGTCCAACAGATCACCCCTAGTCGTCGGAACGCCGGACCGACCCCTGCGACCTCGGGGGAGAGATGGTGGTCAGGACTGCCCGCTCGGCGCGCCGCCGGGCGCTCATGCGGCGGATTCGGCCGGTTCTGGTGGCCCTCCTTTCTATACGCGGCGTTCGTTACGTGATCCGGACCGTCTGCGCCCGTTGCGGATTCGTCCCCGTCCGCAAGAGCCTCGCGGACGCGCACCCAACCGGGTGCCTGGTCGAGGACGCCAGGCGGGCGTCGGCCCATCCGCACCAGGCGCTGGAGGAAACCTGTCTGCGGAACGGTTCCGTCCAGATGCGCGAGGTCCTCGCCTTCCTGATGAGTCGCGGCGCGTTCACGTACTCCGAGCTGGAGAGCGTGCTCGAGGCGTACCGGACACCGCAGCGTCGCCGGCAGCTGCTCACGCTGCTCCGACGCTTGGACGTGTCATGGCTGCTGAGCACGGCACGTGTGGTGGCGCTGCAGAACCTGACACGGTATGACCTGCTGAACGCGCGGACGATGTACGACATCGCCGACTGGATCGACGGGTCGAGCCTGCTCGAACCCGTCCATGCCGTGACCTATCTCCAGCTGTTGTGCGAGTTGGGCGAACAGTCGCGGGCCGACGCCATCCTCGGCCGGGCGAACCTGCGACCTGACGTACGGGCGTACATCCTTGCCGACATGGTGAACCCGTTCGACGGGTCCAGGGTCGGCGACCACCAGGAGTGGTTGGGCATCGTCAACGACACCTTGACACGCGGCGGCCTCGACCCGATCGACGTACCCGGGCTGAACGGCTCAGTCCCGTTCGACCGGCTCACCGCCCGCACGACCAGCTATGTCGACGACGGGCCGCTGGTCACGGTCGTCATGATGACGTACTGCCCCGACGAGTGCCTCGACGTCGCGGTGCGGTCGATCCTGCAGCAGACGTGGCGCAACCTGGAGCTCCTTGTCGTCGACGACGGTTCGCCGCCCGAACATCAGGCCCAGCTCGACAAATGGGAGGGCGTCGACGAGCGGATCCGGATCGTCCGCCTGCCCGAAAACCGTGGCACCTATGCCGGCCGCAACACCGCGCTCGACCTGGCCCGTGGTGAGTTCGTCACCTTCCAGGACTCCGACGACTGGTCACACCCGCAGCGGATCCAGCTTCAGGTCGAGCCCCTGCTGGCGGACCCAGAACCTGGTCGCCACCCGCAGCCGCTGCGTCCGGGTGTCGGAGCAGCTCGTCTTCAACCAACTCGGCTACCTGCCGACCCGACCCAACGCCTCGTCGTTGCTCTTCCGGCGAGCCATCATGCTGGAGCAGCTCGGCTACTTCGATCCCGTCCGCAAGGCCGCCGACTCGGAGTACTACCAGCGCATCACCACCGTCTTCGGTCCCCGCTTCATCGACATCGACGCGCCGCCGCTCGCGTTCTACCGCAGGCGTACCGGCTCGCTGTCCCGCAGCGACTTCCGCCCCGGCTGGCACGTACCAGCTCGCCGGATCTACCGCGCCACGTACGAGGACTGGCACCGCCAGATCGCGGCCGGTCAGGCCAGTCCCTACCTGTCGGGCGATGCCGAGCACCGGGTGTTCCCGGCGCCCAGGGCATACCATCCCCGGCGTCCGACCGGCCCACAGGTGTACGACGTCGTGCTGGTGGGTGACTGGCGACCCCACTCGAGCGCCCAGGTCTCGATGATCGACGAGGTGCGAGCCCTTGCAGCGCATGGCCTTCGGGTCGGCATCATCCAGCTCGAGTCGATGCGCTTCATGACCGCGCGGGTGCTCCCGTTGTGCGATCCGGTCCAGGCGATGGTCACCGCCGGAGTGTTGGACCAGCTGGCCTTGGACTACGACGCGGTCGCACACTGCCTGCTCGTCAAGGATCCGGCGGTGTTCCAGTACGCGCCGATGGGACCGGTGCGACTGCAGGCGGGACAGATCTTCGTGGTCGCCGACGAAGCACCGTTCGGACCCGACGGATCGCGGCACCGCTACGACGCCTCCCGGTGTGTGACGAACATCCGCGACATGTTCGGCAAGGACGCGATCTGGCTGCCGCAGCGTGCCTCGGTCGCCAGGACCCTGGCGCCTCTGCTACCCACGCCGCTGGTCGGTGACCACGTCCTGCCGCCGGTCGTCGATGCCGGCGAGTGGGCGTCCACGCGAACTGCCTTCCAGGGAACGCGTCCGGTGATCGGGACTCCTGCCGGCAGCGGACGGATGCCGTGGCCGCAAGACTGGATCGTGTACGAGTCTGAGGAGCTCGGCGGGTCGGGCGAGCTCGGACCCAGGCAGTTCCTCGCCGGGATCGACTTCTTCGTGTGGCTTCCGCGCCCGGAGGAGGAAGTCGCGGAGCTCCCAGTCCTGCAGGCGATGGCCAGCGGTGCGGTCGTACTGCTCCCGGGACGACTGTCGGTCACGTTCGGCGCTGGCGCGTTGTACTGCTACACCCGCGAGGTGGTCGGCCACATTACGCGGCTGTACGAGACGCCGGACCTGTACCGGCGCCAGAGCGAGCGAGGTCGTGCCTTCGTCCGATCCAACTTCGGTGCGGACGCCTTCGTCGCCAGCATCCTCGACCTGACGGCCTAGCCGCCGAGAGCCTGCAAAGCTGGCTGGTTCAGGGGCCGATTGGCCTTGTGCTGTTCACGGCTATGGTCAGGGCATGACCAGACAGGGTCCACCTGGTGGCTTGGCGTCGAGGATTGAGATTGTGTCGCGGGATCTCATTTCCGGTGGTGCCAGTGTGGCGACCAAGGAACGCCTGGTAGTCGTCCGTACCGAGGATGGCCAACGGGTCGAGCAGACTGCGCTGTTGAAGCGGACATCGGCCGCAGAGGTCTCCGCCCTACGTGCGGCAACGCAGGTGCCGGGAGCGTCGGCTATCCCCGAGATTGTCGACGCCGGTGTCGATGTAGACGGTTGCTGGCTTCTCATCCCCTTCTACGACGGTGGTCCTGCTGAGGCCGAGATCCGCGTCCCTGGAAACGTGGTCGAGTCGCTTGCTCGGATGCATGCGTACTACCTGGACAGCCCAGTTCCGGAACACATTCCCGTCGTCGACCAGTCCTGGTGGCAGGCCAGATGCGCTCAGTCGGTAGAGCGACTCACAGCCTTGGGAACGCCGGCCACGAGAGCCATCGCCGCGCGAGTCGAGACGTGGGCGCCTCACCAGTCCCGGCTGGAGACGCGGCTACCTAGTTGCGACCGTCTGCAACAGCGCAAGGTTCATCGGATTGGCGGCCAAGCTGTACAGCGAACACAGGGCGCAGGCGATGCTCCGAGAAGGGGCCGACGCATTACTGCAGCTGCGCACCGAGTCTGGCTCCTAAGGACGCCGTTGGCCACAGGTCGCCTGGCGCGCGCGTGTATTCGCCAACCGCGCATTCCTCGACCGGCTTGTTCCACAAGTTCTCGGTGAGATCGACGTCGAGCCTCGTCGCGCCGTCCTGGTGATGTTGCGCCCCGATTTCTCTTGTGAGCAAGGGGTTCTACGGTTTGCGAGGGTGATCATGGCCTGGTAGAGTCGAACATGTGTTCGATCACGGGATGTCTGGTGTGGAGTCGCTGGCGCAGTTGCCGCCTGGTCCGCAGTTGGCTGCAGTGTTGGCCGGTATCGATGTGGCTTCGTTGAATGGTTACGGCCGGGTGGTGGTGATGCAGGCGTGGCAGCGGCAGTCGTCGTGGTGCGCGGCCGGGATGTATGAGGCGATGGCGGCTGTGGCCCGCTCACCGGAGTGCATGCCGGACTCACCGGCGGAGTTGACCGAGCACTTCACCGAGTTCGCCTCGGCCGAGGTGGGCGCGGCGTTGACGTTGACACCGTGGTGTGCGGACCGGGAACTGTCGTTCGCCTACCACCTGAGCCACCGGCTGCCCGATACCCGAGCCGCGCTGGCCGCGGGACGGATCAGTCTGGCCAAGGCGAAGGAGATCGCCGAGGAAACCTGTGTCCTGTCCGATGAGCTGGCGGGCCAGGCCGAGGCGTTCATCCTGCCCGCGGCGGGAGAGCTGACCCGGCAGCAGATCGCGCGGCGATTGCGGGCCAAGGTGATCCGGCTCGACCCCGCCGGGGCGGAGGAACGACGTCGCCAGGCCCAACGCGAGCGGCAGGTACGGTTCGGCCCCGACGGTGCCGGCACCGCGATGATCGCCGGCTCCCACCTGCCGATAGCCCAGGTCGCCGCGGCCAAAGCGTTCGTCGGCGACCTCGCCAAGACCCTGCATGACACCGGCGATGACGACCGGACCCTAGGCCAGATCCAGGCCGACGTGGTCCTGGACCTCCTGCAAGGCCGCCACCTCCATACCCACGGCATCAAACCCAACGTCGAACTAGTCGCACCACTCCACACCTGGCTCACCCTCGCCACCCAACTGGGCCTGCACCACCCCACACCCAACGAGGCCACACCCGACCAGGCCGCACCTGACGACACGGACGCCGCCAAGACTGTGACCGCGGAGGCCGACCGTGGCGATCCGGTGCCCGCCGAGGCCGACCATGGCCACTCGGTGCCCGCGGAGGCCGACCGTGGCGATCCGGTGCCCGCCGAGGCTGCAATCGCCATTCCCGGGGAGGTGGTCGGGTTCGGTGTGGTCTCGGCCGAAGTACTCGCCGAGATCATCGCGATGGCAGACACCGACTTCGACTACTGCACCACCGTCACCCGCTATGGGCAGGTCGTCTTCCACCAGCCCAGGTCCTACCGACCCACCCGCCGACAGAAGGAGCTGATCCGCGCCCGCGACCGCACCTGCCGACACCCCGGCTGCACCAGACCCGCCACCCGCTGCGACACCGACCACACCACCGAGCACCGACTCGGCGGGACCACCTGCAGTTGCAACCTCCTCACCCTGTGCCGACGCCACCACCGCGCCAAACACCAAGCCCACTGGTGGTGGACCACCCACCCCGACGGCACCCACGCCGTCCAAAGCCCCCTCGGCCACACCTACCACCCACGACCCGAACCACCGCCCGGAGCGGACGCGCAATACCACCCCACACCAGCGATCCCACTGACCCCGGCGACCCGGTTGACTGCGGATTCGTCGCGCCCACAGGTCAGGACAACTGCCAACACACACCGCACCCTCAGCGCCCACCACCGCGACGCCAACCACCGAGTCCCGCGGCCCACAAGGGAAGCCGCCGGCACACCCTTCTGAACCAGCAGGTGGCCGATCGGCCTCAGTCGCCGGGGCGTCCGCGTGCGTGTGTCGGACACGTCGCGACCCGCATACACCAACGGACCGGTCGGTACGGCAGGCTGTGGAGGTGACCTTTCCCGAAACCTCGAACGCCGAGTCGTCCAACGCCGAGTCCTCCAACGAGCCGGTGCGGTTCGCTGCCGTTGGCCTCGACCACGGCCATGTGGTGAGCCTCGTCCTGGGCCTGATGGGCGCCGGTGCCGAGTGCGTCGGCTACTGGAGCGAGACCGACACGCAGTCCACCGGCCTCATCGCCCAGCAGGCGCCGCACATTCCGCGGGTCACCGAGGCCGAGACCTTGCTGGCCGACCCGTCAGTCGACCTCGTGGTCACGGCGGCCGTCCCGGCCCAGCGCGCGCAGATCTCCGTCGCCGCGCTCCGTGCCGGCAAGGATGTCGTGGCCGACAAGCCCGGCGCCGTCAGTCTCGACCAGCTCGCGGAGGTACGCGCCGCGGTCGCCGAGACGGGTCGATTCTGGTCGGTGGCCTACTCCGAACGCACCGCGTCCAAGGCCACCCTGCACGCGCGCCGGCTGATCGAGGACGGTGCGATCGGTCGGGTCGTACAAACCCTCGGCCTCGGCCCACACCAGCTGCGGCCGCACACGCGGCCGGCGTGGACGTTCGATCCGGCGCTGGCCGGCGGCATCCTCGCCGACATCGCCTCGCACCAGGTCGACCAGTTCCTCTACCTGACCGGCTCGTCGTCGGCCGAGGTCGTCAGCTCGACGGTCGGCAACTTCGGCCATCCCGACCGGCCGGGATTCGAGGACTTCGGCGAGATGGTGCTGCGCAGCGAGCAGGCGCAGGGATATGCGCGGGTCGACTGGTACACCCCCGACGGACTCGGCGTCTGGGGCGACGTACGGCTCACCGTGCTCGGCACCGAGGGCTACCTGGAGCTTCGCAAGAACGTCGACCTGCTTGGCCGGCCGGGCGGTGACCACATGTTCCTCGTCAACGGCAAGGGGACCGAGTACCTCGAGAGCTTCGACGTCGAGCTGCCCTACTTCGGCGCCATCCTGCACGACGTACGCCATCGAACGGAGACGGCGATCCCGCAGCAGCATGTCTTCACAGCCACCGAACTCGCACTGATCGCGCAACGCGACGCCGCCCGGGTGGGAAACCTGCGGTGAGCCGGCAGCGGATCAGGGTCGCGATCGTCGGTGCCGGCGTGGGCGCCGAACACCTGGTGGGGTACGTCCTCAACTCTTCCGCGTACGACGTCACGACCATCTGCGACCTCGACCGGCTGCGGGCCGAGAGCCTCGTCGCCCTGGTGCCGAGCGCGCGGTCGAGCACCGACGTGGACGCGGTGCTCGCCGATCCGACGGTCGACGTCGTTCTCGGTCTGCACGCCGCCGTTCACCCACCTCGACCTCGGTCTGCGGGCCCTCGCGGCCGGCAAGCACGTGGTGATCGAGAAGCCGGTGGCCGCCTCTCCAGCGGAGGTCGACCAGCTCGCGGCGGCGGCGAAGGAGGCCGACCGGCTGGTGGTGCCGGTGTTCCAGTACCGGTTCGGCAAGGGACCGCGACTGCTCCGCCAGCTGGTCGCGGCTGGTCTGGCCGGCGCACCGGTCGCCGCGACGCTGGAGGTGCACTGGAACCGGGACGCCGGCTACTACGCGGCGCCCTGGCGGGGCCGGCGGGCGACCGAACTGGGCGGCACGGTGCTGAGCCACGTGATCCACGCGCACGACCTGCTCGGTTACCTGATGGCACCGGTCAGCCGGGTCCAGGCCGAGGTCGCGACCCTGGTACATCCGGTGGAGGTCGAGGACACGACGGCGTGCGTCCTCCGGCTCGCGGGCGGTGCCCTGGCGACGTCCTCGGCGACGATCGGCGCCGCCGGCGACTCGAGTCGGTACCGGTTTGTGTACGCAGGGCTCACCGCCGAGAGCGGGCGCGCCCCGTACGCACCGGGTGAGGAGCCGTGGACCTTCGTCGCCCGCGACCCAGCCCAGCAGGGCGACGTCGACTCAGTTGTGCGCGCCGACACTCCACGAAAGCCCGGGTTCGCCGGATTCTTCGAGCACCTCGCGGCGGCGCTCGCCGGCGATGCGGAGCCACCCGTCACGATCGCCGACGCCCACGCCGCGATCTCCCTCGCCGCGGCCATCTACCACTCCGCCGAGACGGGGACGAGGGTGGACCTCCCGTTGGCGGTGGACCATCCGGCGTACGCCCGGGAAGGCTGAGCGCCAGCGCCCAGGCACGCAGGGCACTAGGACCGGCGCGACCAGACCTGGCGCTTGGCCGGGCGTGGACGGTCGGGCGGCCCGAGGTCGGTCGGCGGCTTCTTGCCTGACCGAGCTGACTGGGTCCGGGAGGCTTCCACGGCCAGGCAGTCGACCAGGTCGTTCATCGGGTCGTCGCTGTGGCCGCGTACCCACTGGAAGGTGATGTCGCCGCGGTGGTACAGCTCGACCATCGGGCGCCACAGGTCCTGGTTGGCGACCGGTTGCCGGGCGGAGTTGTGCCAGCCGTTGCGCTCCCACGCCACGTACCACCGCTTCCGGAACCCGTTGACGACGTACGTGGAGTCACTCACCACCACCAGCGGTCCTCGGAACTCCTGCATCGCCTCGAGCGCCGCCGTGAGCTCCATCCGCTGGTTGGTGGTGCTGGGATCGGGACCGCTGGCGAAGCGTCCACCGGGTACGGCCCAGGCCCAGCCGCCCGGGCCGCCCGGATTCCGCTGGCAGGCACCGTCGGTGTAGACGATGGTCTGTGAGCCGGAACGGGAAGAGTTCGATGCAGACGTGGGCACGTCGCCCAGCATCGCATCGCCGGCGACCCGCCGACGGACCCGCCCGTCCTCAGCCCTGTTCGAGGGCGCGAAGGAACTCGACCGTCTCCTGGTGCCTCGCCAGCTTGTCCTCGTCCGGATAGACGGATGCGCCGTACTCGGCCCAGCCGAGCGCGGTGCCGCCATGGTGCGGATCGCGCCGCCGCGGGTCGGCGCCGTGGTCGAGAAGCAGGCGCACGAGGGGCAGGTTCGCGCCGATTGCAGCCTCGTGCAGAGCGGTCACCCCACCTGCGTTGACGTCGAACCCCAGGTCGAGCATGAGCCGGACGGCGTCGAGGCGGCCTGTCTCCGCAGCTCGCCGCAAGGCGTCCGGCTGGGCGGCAGCGGCTTCGGAGCCAACGGACGGACGAGCAGCGAGCAGGCGCTCGGCCTCGGCCCGGTCTGCGGCGAGGCAGGCGCTGACGAACTCCTGTTGAGGATCGAGCGTCGCCGGGGCCGCCCCAGCCTCGGCGAGCATGCGGACGATGTCGCGGTGACCGGCCTGGGACGCGACCTGGAGAGCGGTTCGGTCGCCGCGGCTCGGATGGTAGCCGCGCCCGTCCGGGTCGACGCCGTGGTCGAGAAGCAGGCGTACCCGCTCGCCAAACCCGTGCTCCGCGGCGTAGCGAAGCTGCTCCTCCACCATCGCCGCAACCGAGGGATAGGCGTTCTGGCCAAGGCGCTGCCGCCACGGGCTGGCAATGTCGGTGCCGAGCCCGAACTCGAACAGCAGCTCAAGGTGGTCGTTGGCCGGTTCGAACATCCGGTTGTAGAGGGTCTGGTTGTCGTTGGGGTCGGCACCCGCCTCCAGGAGCACCCGGGCCAGCGCGAGGGCCTGGGGGTGCGGCGGCTGACCCTGTTCCCCGCCGCCGAGCACACCGGTGAGCGCTGTGAAGGGCGAGGTCATGGCCTGCCACAGGTAGCCGGTGTCGGGATCGGCCCCGGCGTCCAACAGCACGCGGGCCGCGGCGACCGCGGATCGGCCGGCTCCGATGTCACCGATCCGGGAGTAGCACAGGTAGATCAGGGGCTCCCAGTCGTACGGCCCCCCGGACTGTCGGGCCAGACCTGGATCACGGGCCAGCGCCCGGCGGAGTCCGTCGACGTCGCCGACCGCCGCCATCGTGTGTACCGAGGCGATGGCGATGTCGGGATGGGCCTCGAGCAGGGCGCGGGCCCGACGCTGACGCGAAGGGCTGTCCTGGGTGTAGTTGAGGCAGGCGAGGTTGAGGAATAGCGCGGCCAGGGCGCTCGGGTCGGTCGCCGCAGCGGCTTCATCTGCTGGCTCGGGCCAGCGGGAGTACTCCGCCAGGACTTCGAGGTGCTGCCGCAGTCGTTGCCACGCGGCGAAACCGTAGCTGCGCGCGATCACCAACTGCGCCTCGGTGAGTGCGAACGAGCGAAACTCCTCAGAGCCTGCGATCCCATCGGCGTCCGAGCCCGGAGGTGGGCTGTAGTGCGGATGGAACTCGCGGACCTGGGCGATCGCGTCGGGATCACCGGCGCGAGTGCGACGCTGCAGCGACTTCGCCTGGTTCTTCAGATGTTCCAGGCTGGGATTGTCGGGCAGAGCGCGGCTAGGCATGGTGCCTCCTTCTCGTGTGCCCGGTGTCCGCACAGTCGGGCCGAAAAGGAGGGACGAACCTGCTCAGGTGATACGCAGGTGGGCTGGGCCCTTTCCGCGGACGGGTTGCGCCCTGCAGCGCGCCGCCATCATACAAGGCTTGCCGTGACGTCTACGCGGATATCGTTCGTGGGTGTGGAGTAAGCGGTCGCCGCGCCGGCTCTCCGTCGCCATCGCCCTTCTCGCGTTCGGCGCCGGTGCGAGTGACGCGCTCAGCTTCGCCGGTCTGGGTGGCGTCTTCACCAGTGTCATGACGGGCAACCTCATCGTGCTCGGTATTGCCGTCGGTCGGCTGGAGCTGGTGGCCGCGATCCTGCCGACCGTGGCGATCGTGGCCTACGTCGGTGGGGTTCTGGCGACTGCCGGCTGGTTGCGTCACACCAAGGCCGACTCCGACGACCCGTGGCCGTCCCTGGTGACGACGACCCTGGTGGCGGGATCGGTCGCGCAGGCTGCCGTTCTGGCGTTGTGGCTGGTGGCCGGCACCCATCCCGAGCCGGTCGTCCGGGCGATCATGGTTGGTCTACTTGCTGGGGCCATGGGCGTACAGGGCACCGCGGTCAACACCCTCGCCCTGTCCGGCGCCGCCACCACCTACCTGACCGGAACGCTGACCGTGCTTGCCACCGAGGTCGCCACCGGCGGAGCACCGGCCACGATGCGCCGCCGACTCATGGTCCTTGCCGCGGCCCTCGCGGGCGCGGCTTCCTGCGCGGTCCTGTTGCTGTGGTGGCGCCCGGCGGCACCGGCAGTCGCCCTGGCGTGCACGCTCGCGGTCATCGGGCTGACCTGGAGCCGCCGACCCTCGCGTTGAGGCGGGGCAGGGTCACCTCTCGGCGGCACTCCACAAATCGCCTTCGCGGACACCGGTACCGATCTACGCTGGCGGTGCCATGAACGACCACGTTCTGCTGGTCGAGGACGATGCCTCCATCCGGGAAGTCACCGCCCTCGGTCTGGCGCGGGTCGGATTCCGGGTCACCACGGCGGCCAACGGTCCCGACGGGCTGGCCCAGGCTCGGCGGGATTCCTACGACCTCCTCCTGCTCGATGTGATGCTGCCGGGCCTCGACGGCTTCGAGCTGTGTCGCGAGGTACGCCGGACCAGTCGGGTCCCGGTCGTCATGCTCACCGCCCGTACCGATCCCGTGGACGTGGTCATCGGCCTGGAGTCGGGGGCAGACGACTACGTGCGCAAGCCGTACGAGATGCACGAGCTCGTTGCCCGGGTGCGTGCCGTCCTGCGCCGGTCGGCGGCCCAGCCGCTGGCCACCGCGTTCACGGTCGGGGACCTGGTCGTGGATCCTGGCAGTTTCACCGCGTGCCGGAACGGGCGCGAGCTTCCGCTGACCGCGACCGAGTTCCGGCTGCTGGCCGAACTGGCCCGGCGTCCCGGCCAGGTCTTCACCCGCGAACTCCTGTTGGATCGGGTGTGGGGGTACGACCGGCTGGGCGACTCCCGCCTGGTCGACGTCGCGGTGCAGCGACTCAGGGCGAAGGTGGAGGTCGATCCCGCCCGGCCCACCGTGGTCAGGACCGTCCGTGGAGTCGGCTACAAGCTCGTTCCCGATCTCCCCGCCGAACGGTAGTCGCGGCCAGGCGGGGCGGCATCCGATGTCCCCACGTCGACAACGATCCAGAATTCCGGTCGCGGGCCGCTTCCGGCGCCGCCTGACGGTCGCGTTCGTGCTCGTCGCCGCGATGTCGGCCGCCGCGCTGGCGATCGGCTCGTACGCCTGGATCTACAACGCCCGGCTGGGCGAGTCCCTGCAGCGAGCCGCCTCCGACGCACGGTTCCAGCTGGTGGTGGCGCGGGAGTTCCTACCGCTGGACGACGAGCGGACCATTCGGCTGCTCGACAGCTTCGAGGAGACCGGCCGGCATGTCGTGCTCGTTCGCGACAGCCGCGCCGTGCCGTCCCATCCCGGGTTCGACCCGCCGCTCGGCCCGCAGGTGCGCTCGCTGGCGGTGTCGGGACAGATCGCCTTCGAACGGCTCACCGACCAAGGGCGGCACCTGCTGGTCGTGGGCGGACGGATTCCCGGCTCGACGGCGGTGCTGTTCATCGTCTCGAACGAGGACGGCATGCACGCCGACCTGCTGCAGCTCGCGACCGCCCTCATCGCCGGCTGGGTCGCCGTAGTCCTCGTTGCGGGCCTGGTCGGAACGGTGATAGCGCGGCGAACTCTCGACCCGGTCGCTCGGGCAAGCCTTGCGGCTCGCGCGCTCGCCGAGGGCCTGCTCGACACCCGGCTCCCGGCGACCGGGCGGGACGAGTTCGGCGCCTGGGCCGCCTCGTTCAACCAGATGGCCGAGGCTCTGGCGGCCAAGATCGCCGCGCTCGGCGTGGCCGAGGAACGCGAGCGCCGGTTTACCGCCGACGTCGCCCACGAGTTGCGTACGCCCCTCACCGCACTCGTCGTCGAGGCGTCTCTGCTCCGCGACATGTTGGCGCAGCTGCCCGAAGAGGCCAGGCGCCCGGCCACGCTCCTGGTCGACGACGTGATGCGACTCCGCCGCCTGGTCGACGAGCTGATGGAGATCTCCCGACTCACCTCGGGCGGCGCCGACGTCCGGGTGGGCGAGGTCGATCCACGGGACCTCGCGGATGCGGTCGTACGCTCACGTGGCTGGGAGGGCCAGGTCCGCGTCGACGGCACCGGCTTCCGCATGCGCACCGACGCCCGCCGGTTCGAACGCATCATCGCCAACCTGGTCGGCAACGCCGTCGAACACGGCGCGGCAGCCGGCCACCCGGTCGTCGTCGAGGTCGCCCAGGCCGACGGACGGTTGCGTCTGACCGTCACCGACCGAGGGCCGGGCATCGAGCCACGGCACCTCCCCCACGTGTTCGACCGCTTCTACAAGGCCGACAGCGCCCGGTCCAGCGGCGGAAGCGGGCTCGGCCTGGCCATCGCACGCGAGAACGTCCGGCTACTCGGCGGTGAGATCACGGTGACCAGCCGGCCGGGGACGGGCACGCAGTTCCGGGTCGACCTGCCAGCGGCGCCAGCAGCACCAGCAGCACAGACGCTCATCGTCCGCGCTGCGACAGAACTGTTACGCGACGGTGAGGCTCCTGATGAACGCCAGGCGGATCGTGATCCTCGAAACCACCCGAGGAGAGTGCCATGATTCGCCGCTTCCCCTTCCTGTCTGCCGCCACCGCCTGTCTTGCGGTCGCCTGTGCCACGGTTCTCCTGCCGGCCTGCGGTCCCGCGGGCACCGGCTCCCTCGGCCCGGCTCCGTCCGTCGGCGGGCCGGTCGCTGGTGACACGACCAGCCCAGAGCCGACGAAGCCGGCCACGCCGCCACACCCGTCGCCCGACACCGCCTCGGCACCGGTCACGCCGTCCACGTCGGCCAACCCGACCAGAACCGAGTCAACCCGCGCGTGGGCCGGTCCAGCCACCGCCCAGCGGTGAGGCCGACCCTGGCTCGCCCGGCAAGGTGCACACGTTCCAGGTCTGGTTCATCCGGGACGGTTCGCTGGCCGTCACCTCCAGGTCGAGGCCATGGACTCCAGCCGTCGCGAAGCTCGCGCTCACCAGCCTGGTCGCGGGTCCCTCCGGCACCGAACGAGCCGCCGGTGTGCGGAGCCCGATCCGTACGGACACGAGGTTCTCGATCTCACTGGCCCGCGGGGTCGCGGCCGTCGAACTGCCGGCTTCGTTCTTCACCGGTGGTCGCACGCTGGCCCGGCAACGACAGGCGCAGGTCGTGTACACCCTGACGCAGTACCCCACGATCTCCAGCGTCGAGTTCCGGATCAACGGTGTCGGTAACGCACCCGTCAAGCGGAGCACGTACGCCGACCTCCTGCCCGCCATCGTGGTCGCCATGCCCAGCATCGGGTCGACGGTCACCAGCCCTGTCACGGTGGCCGGCACCGCGAACGTGTTCGAGGCCACCGTCAGCGTTCGCGTCCTGGACGCCAGTGGCGGCGAGATAGCGACGACCTTCACCACCGCCAGCTGCGGCACCGGTTGTCGAGGCAGCTACTCGGTGCCCGTGACCTTCTCGGTGGGACGGACGCAGCCCGGAACGATCCAGGTGTACGAGGTGTCGGCGGAGGACGGCTCCCGGATCAACCTGGTCGACATCCCGGTCACGCTGAGCCCGTGAGTCGAAGGCCCAGCCGGCAGGAAGGTCAGATGCCGAGACCGCGCAACGCCTGCCGGCTGAGGGTGGCGCTTTCCAACGGTGTCGACCGCTGGGTGACGTCGGTCTCGACCACGAGCCAGCCACTGAACCCAGCCCCGTCGAGCAGACTCAGCACCGTCGCGAAGTCGATGCTGCCGGACCCGATCTCGGTCCAGATGCCATGCCGCTCGTACGTCCCGTAGTCCCATCCGGCGGTCCGTCCCTCGTCGCGCACCTTCGCCACGACGTCCTTCAGGTGCATCGTCTTGATCCGGGCGGCGTGCCGGCGGGTGAACTCCACGACGTCGACGCCTGCCCAGGCCAGGTGCCCGGTGTCCGGACCGAGGAGCAGCACCTCGGGATCGACCCGTGCCAGCAGGCGTTCGATCTCGTCACTGGTCTCGACGAAAGTGCCGACATGGTTGTGGTAACAGCTGCGGACTCCCTCCGCGAGCGTCGTCCGTCCGATCGCCTCGACACACTCGGCAAGCTGGTCGAACTCCTCGTCCGACAGCGCGTCCTCGGCGGTTGCGTGGCCCGCTGCCTCCCGCCGGGTCCGCCCACCGCGGGTCGTCGCCTGGAACCCGCCGGCGGCGACGTAGAGCTCGGTCAGCCCGAGTTCGGCGGAGATCTGGGCGTACTTCTGCGCCGCGGCAACATGCGCGGCGTGCTCACTCCGGACCCAGAAGTCCCCACCCAGATAGCCCGGCGCGACGGCCAATCCGTGCCGGTCGTACGCCTCCTTGATCTCACGAGCTGACCGGTCCCGAATGCCGAGCGGGGCTCCCTCGTAGCCCGCCTCCGCGATGTCGGCCAGCACCGACTCCTCCGGCACACCCCGGCCCCAGGTGATCTGTCCGCACCCCAGCCTGACCGTCATGGTCGACCTCCGATCAGCGACTCGCGTTCGTCTGCAGGAAGCGGCCGGGCCGGCGTACAGGTGGTCGTCAGCGCCACCCGCCTCCCGGTCTCGGCCGACTCGACCAGTCCGGCGATCATCTCCACGACGTGGCAGGCGATGTCGCCGGCCGCCCTCGGCGGCTGCCCGTCACGCAGGGACCTCGCCATCTCAGCGACGCCCAGACCACGCAGGTTGGCCGGAACGCCGTCGGGCAGCCGGCTTCCGGCGACCTCGGTCCAGGACTCCTCGCCGTACGGCCGGCTGAACGCCGGGTCGCCGAAGTTGTTCGGGTTGGGAACGGCGAGAACACCTGCGCTGCCGAACACATTGAACGAGGCGACCTCTCGGCGGTGGTCACTCGCCCACACCAGCGCGACATCGGCCGCCATGCCGCTGGCGAACTCGACGACGCCCGCGACCGCGATCGACGCCCCGACATCCGGGGTGACCGGCACCTCGCCCGGCGGGACCGTGCGGGTCGAGCCGCTCACGCGTACGGCCGGACCGAAGAGGTTGACCAACGCGGTGAGGTAGTAAGGCGCCATGTCGAAGATCGGCGTCGGTCCCTCGGTGTAGAAGCTCGCCCGGGTCAGAGCACCCCGCACCATCACGGCGGACGCGGCCACGGGACGTCCGACCTCGCCGTTCGCCAGCGCTTCACGGGCCGCCTCGAAGCCGGACCCGAGCAACGTGTCCGGCGCGCAGGCCAGTGCCAGTCCGCGGCGTTGCGCCTCGGCAACGAGGTCATCTGCGGCTCGTGCGGTAGTCGCGAGCGGCTTCTCGGAGTACACGTGCTTGCCTGCTGTCAACGCCGCCTTGCTCACCTCGACGTGCGCGGCGATCGGCGTGAGGTTGACGACCAGATCGACGTCCGAAGCAGCGAGGAGCCCTTCTGGATCGAGCACCTCCGTGACGCCGAACTCGCGGGCGGCCTGGCTCGCCCTGGCTGCGTCGACATCGGCGACCGCCACCAGCTCGACGTCGGGAACCCTGGCCAGGATGGGAAGGTACATGCGGCTGACGTTGCCGCACCCAACGATCCCGACTCTGGTCGAGCCCATCCGCCCACCTGCCTCGCCTCGTCCGCGTCGAAGCTAGCAGCAATAGGTGCCCGCTGTGGTGTGCGGCGTCAGGGTCCGGCCGGGATGATCGAGGTGATGGTGCCCTGCTTGTGCGCGATCACCGCCGCACCACTCACGTGCTTGACATAGAGCTTGATCCGGAACGTACGGCTGCAGGCGTTCGCGGTACTGACCGGGACCGAGGCGCCGCGTTGGAACACGACGACGTGGTGCAGGTCCTTGCTGATGAACGTCTCCCGTCCGGTCGGACCCGGGTAGTAGCGCAGCGAGCAGTAGCCGGTGCCCGCGACGTCGAGTTGCCCGACCACCAGCCTCGTGTTGACTCTGGTTCCGCTGCGGCTCACCAGCCCCTCACACAGCCGCTTCCCGGTGACCGGATCGACAGCCGGCCCGGAGAGCGGATCGGTGCTACCCGAGACCGACGAGCACGTCGTCAGGTACGCATCGCCCGTGGCCGCGAACAGACTCACCTCCGGCGGCGCCGTCCAGGTGAGAACCGCCGCGTCGTACGCCTTGCCCGACCGCAGGACCACCGACGGCTCGGTCGGGGCGTACTGCTGGCTCGCACTCGCAGCGACTGGTGTCGTGGCCTCGAGGTAGGAGTCCCAGTGGACGCGCAGGACGTTCGATGTCGTTCGCGTCCCCGACGGGCGCGGGCGGCCGCTGCCGACCGTCACCCAGCAGTGGTAGTCGCCCGGTTCGCCTGCGGTGAAGATGAACCGTGGGGTCAGCGTGACGGTCTGACCCCGCAGGACGTTCTGTACGCCGTAGATCTGGGTGGCCTGCGCCCCGCCTACGGGACCGCAGTAGATCGTGTGCCGGGACACGAGAATCTCGTCGGAGATGGTCGACGAAACCCGGATGTTCAGGTTGGCGCGGACCGAGCGCTTCTCGCCGGGAACGGTGGTGGCGAAGAAGATCTCGAAGATCGTGCCGATGTCGTTCTGGTAGGCGTTGAGGTCCCGGGACCGGTTCGCGATCTCGTCGTGGGTATCGGTCTCGTACGCCCACGCCGCTGGCACCTGGCCGAGCGCGGACAGCAGGGAAGACACCAGAGCGCCCACCATTGCGAGTCCGAACCAGACAACTGCGCGAGACCACCTGGGCACACCACACTGACGCGTTGTCGCATACATCGAAGCCCCCCAACCCCGAGAGCCCGGCGGTCCCCCCGACCGGCCGAAGCTGCCCTATGTGTACAACACCGCGTCATTGCCGGCCATAGCAACGATCAAAGATCAGGGTCGAACAGCTGAACTGTGATAACCGGTCGCCGCCGGCCCGGTCAGTACGACACCCTGCTGCGGTGACGCTCTCGCTCGCCCGGTTCCATGCGTTCGCCAAGACCGTCGGCATGTCCGCCGCCGCGTCGATCGGCGACAGCCGGCTCATGCTCGCCGACGCCGGCCTGCGCATCGTGCGGGTGCTCGTTCTGTTGGCCATCTGGCGGAGTCTCGTCGGACCCGGCGAGGTGGTCGCCGGGTTCACCCTGCCGGCCCTGCTGACCTACACGCTCGTCGCCGAGATCTTCGCCCAACAGCTGGCCACCAAGTCGGAGCTGGACGGCTGGCTGTGGGAGGGGACGATCGCCAGCCGGCTGCTCTACCCGATGACCCTCGTCGGCCAGCTGGTCTCGCAGCTCGCCGGCGGCTGGCTGTTCGGCTTCTGCGCGGTGTCGCTTCCCGTGCTCGTCCTGGCCCCGGTCATCGGCGTCGATCCGGCGCCGGCGGGACTCCTCGCCGGGCTGGCGTTCGTTCCCAGCCTTGGGTTCTCGATCCTGATCGGGCTCGCGATGGACGTCATTTTCGGCGCGCTGACCGTGGCGTACGGCCTCACGATCTGGCTCGTCGACATGGTTCGCGGAGCGATCTTCGGCGTACTGTCCGGTGCCGTCGTCCCCCTCGCGATCCTGCCGTGGGGGCTGGGCGCGGTCTTCGACTGGTCGCCGTTCGCCTCGATGGCCTCGGCGCCCCTGCGGATCTACACC
The DNA here is from genome assembly GCA_963720325.1 of uncultured Actinomycetota bacterium. Taxonomy (GTDB): domain Bacteria; phylum Actinomycetota; class Actinomycetes; order Propionibacteriales; family Actinopolymorphaceae; genus Thermasporomyces. The sequence goes on from CAVRFE010000007.1 coordinate 2,232,231, forward strand.
GGCACCGGTGATCCTGTCGTACTGATGCTCGTACAGGCGGCATGGGCGGCGGTCCTGTGGCTGGTCGCGGGACAGCTGTGGCGGGCCAACCGGGAAAGGCTGGTCGGCTATGGCGGATAGCCGACCAGCCGCTACCGCGCAGGCGGTCCGGCAGCTGCTCCGGATGTGGTGGTTGTACGCCGGCATGGACCTGCTCTGGATCGCCCGCGGCACCCGCGACGCGCTCATCTGGCTGGGTTCGGACGTGGTCGCGGGCCTGGCCGGCATCTCGACGACGGTGCTCCTGGCCGAACGCTTCGACGGAATCGGACCGTGGACGAAACCCCAGATCCTCTTCATGCTCGGCTACGCCCTCGTCGTGGGTGGACTGCTCGACATCCTTTTCGGCTACAACATCAAGATGATCAGCCGCCGGATCGGACGGGGGCAGCTCGACCACATGCTCCTGCAACCGCAGCCCATGTGGCGCCTCCTGGTGAGCGAAGGCTTCATGCCCGTGTCCCAGCTCACCATCCTCGGCCTGGCCGGCGTCGTGCTGGTCTGGGCGAGTACGACCCTCCCGGTCGACGCGACGGCCGGATGGTGGGGTGTGGTCGCTCTCAACCTCGTGGCGTCGGCCGCCATCGTGTTCTCGTTGCAGCTGGTCTGGGGAAGCCTGGCGTTCTGGGCGCCGCGTGCCGCCGAGGAGATCAACTCCGCGACCAACCGGATGGTGACCCAGCTCGGCACCCTGCCCCTGGACAGCGTTCCACGTGCTCTGGTGGGCGGCCTGCTCACCGCGGTTCCGGTCGGCTTCGTCGCGTGGCTGCCGGCGCGGTCGCTCACCGGGGTTGCGCCCTCCGACGTGGGCCTCGTGCCCGGCGTCGCCCTCGCTCCGCTGGCGGCACCCGTGTTCGTCGCGGCCGCCATCCTCGTCTTCAGGAAGGGACTCCGGCACTATGCCCGCGTCGGATCAGCTCGCTACTCCTCGTTCGGAACACCGTCGTTGAGCTCGGTGGCGTCTGGAAGCGTTACCTGCAACGCCAGCGCTCCGAACGCCTCCGCGACGCCCTGACCAACCTCGTCCGCAGCAAGGTCGAGGTCGTCACCGCACTCGCCGGCATCGACCTCACGGTGCGGCGGGGCGAGATCGTCGCGTACGCGGGCGCCAACGGGGCCGGCAAGAGTACGACGATCAAGCTGCTGTCCGGGCTGCTGGCCCCCGACGCCGGAACCGTTCGGGTCTTCGGCATGGACCCCGTCCGGCACCGCGTCGCCTACGTACGCCAGATCGGCGTCGTCTTCGGTCAGCGCACCGACCTGTGGTGGGACCACCCGGTGGCGGCGACGTATGAGTGGAAGCGGGTGGTGTGGGAAATTCCGCGCGAGCGGTACGACCGGATGCTCGGTTATGTGAAGGAGCTGCTCGATCTCGGTCCCTTCTTCCAGACGCTGGCGCGGGAGCTGAGCCTCGGCCAGCGGATGCGGGCCGATCTCGGTCTCGCCCTGTTGCACGAGCCGGCCCTGCTGCTACTGGACGAACCCACGCTCGGACTCGACGTGCTCGCCAAGCGGCGGATGTTGCAGAGCATCCTCGACATCAACGCCAGCAGGGATCTCACGGTGGTCGTGACGAGCCACGACATGCCCGACCTCGAACAGCTCGCGTCCCGGGTCGTCATGCTGCACAAGGGGTCTGTCGCGTTCGACGGCGCCTTTCGGGAGCTACGGTCGACGCTCGGCGACCTGCGGCGACTGCTGCTGCAGACCTCCGCCGGCGTGGCCGGACCCCAGCTCGACGGCGCCTCGCTGGTGACCAGCCAGGACGGCCGGCACGAGTACGCGTTCGACGCGGCGCAGGTGCCGATCGCGCAGTTGCTCACCCAGGCCGCCGACCAGGTGCCGGTCCTGGACGTCGAGACTCATCGCGCCTCGATCGACGAGGTGGTCGCCGACATCTACGAGCAGTGGCTCCACCGCCAGGTCTGAAAACGTCTGTTGGTGTAGCGAAGACCGGCGTTACGATCGCCCGATGGCCGGTTATGAACCTGTAACACTCGAGACGGTGTGCAACGCGGGCGTCGACGCCCTCGAAGACGCGGCAGGCGACCTGCCGCTCGGCCAGGTGACGCTTCGCGGCCTGCCGTTCCTGATCGGCTCCGACACACCGTCGAAGGAACGCTGCTTCGTCGTTCCCAGTTCGCCGGTGTCGATCGATGTCGGACGTACGGCCAGGCGGGTGATCGTCGCGCACCGGTTGCTGAAGCCCGCCGGGCCGGCGGGGCACGGCGTCGGTACGCCGGTGGCCGACTACGTCTTCCACCTGGCCGGTGGCGAGTCCGTGACGGTGCCGATCCGGGAGCGGTTCGAGATCCAGGTCGTACCGACCGCCTGGGGCAGTAGCCCGTTCCTCGCCGTCGCGGACAGCCACGACGGCAAGAGCGCCCGGTTCGAGGGCCACTGGGACGGTGCGGGCTTCCGGCTCGCCGAGCACTCGCGCGGCGGTCCGCGCGCCTACTACCTGTGGTGCTGGGAAAATCCGCGTCCTGAGGTGGCGGTGGAGCGGATCGAGCTGGTGCCGCGTGATCTGCCGTTCCTGGTCGCGGGGATCACGTTGGGGCACGGCGAGGAGCATCCGTTCGTCCGGACGCCGCTCGCGCCGGTGCGGCTGGTGGTCACCGATCCCGACCTGGCCGGACGCGACGACGTGCTCGACGTCGAGGTCGACCGCGGTGTCTCGACCTACCCACAGCCGCTCCCGACCGATGAGGACGACCGGCCCGGCTACGGCGCCAGCAACGCACCACCACCGGCCAGTCCCGCGTACGCCCACATCGCCGCACTGCCCTCGGCCACCGTGACCGTACGCCAACGCGACACCGAACTCGGCAAGGTCACCTGGGCCGACCTCGAGCACCACGGCCACGCCGCAGCCGACAAGGTACGCCTCGAACTCATCGACCCCGGACGAAACTGGGTGCACGTCAAGGTTCTCGACGACGCCACCGGCCAACAGGTGCCGTGTCGGGTGCACTTCCGCTCCCCCGAAGGCATCCCCTACCAACCACACGGCCACCACCACCACGTCAACCAGAACCTGGGCAGCTGGCACTACGACGTCGGCGGCGACGTCCGCCTCGGCCAACAGACCTACGCCTACATCGACGGCACCTGCCAAGGCTGGCTCCCCCGCGGAAACGTGGTGGTCGACGTGGCCCGCGGCTTCGAATACGCACCGCTGCGCGAAACCGTGCGGATCGAGCCCGGCCAACGCGAACTCACCCTCCGCCTCCACCGCACCACCGACATGGCCGCCCGCGGCTGGTGGTCCGGCGACTCCCACGTCCACTTCCTGTCCACCTCCGGTGCCCAACTGGAGCAGCTCGGGGAGGACCTGCGGGTCGTGAACCTGTTGCAGTCGCAGTGGGGTGCTCTGTTCACCAACACCGAGGACTTCCCCGGCCGACCCCACGGCAGGGACGGGAGCAACGGCAGCGTGATCGACGGCGGCGGCTACTTCACCTATGTCGGCCAGGAGAACCGCCAGCACGCCCTCGGCCACCTCGTCCTGTGGGGGCTGAAGGAACCCGTCATGCCCTGGTGCAGCGACGGACCGGACGAGGCGGAGCTCGGCGGAGCCATGGACACCAACCTCAGCGACTGGGCCGACCGTACCCACGCCCAGGGCGGCACCGTCGTCGTCGCGCACTTCCCCAACCCCAACGGCGAACCCGCCGTCCTCGTCGCCACCGGGCGTGCCGATGCGGTCGAGATGCTCGCCCAGAGCGATGACGCCCTGCGCGAGTACTACCGCTACCTCAACAGCGGATACCGGCTCCCCCTCGTCGGCGGCACCGACAAGATGTCCAACGACGTACCGGTCGGCCTCTACCGCACCTACGCCAAGCTGGGCGCCGACGAGGAACTCACCTACGACGGCTGGTGCCGCGCCGTCCGCTCCGGACGTACGTTCCTGTCCGGCGGACCACTGCTCAACCTGACCGTCGACGGCCGCGAACCCGGCGACACCATCGACCTGACCGGACCCGGCACCCTCACCGTCGACGCCTCCGTCTCCAGCATCTTCCCGCTCCGCTCCCTGGAGATCGTCTGCAACGGCGAGGTCGTCGCGCGCGCCGAGCCCGACGGCAGCCACAACCTCGCCCTCACCCTCAACCACGAGGTCCTGATCGACGGCAGCGCCTGGATCACCGCCCGCGCCTTCGGCACCCAACACCACCTCGACGGCTGGGCCCGGCCGGTGTTCGCCCACACCTCACCGATCTACATCGGCTGCGGCGGACCGTGGGCCATGGCCGACCCCGACGGACTCCACTACATGCGCACCCTCGTCACCGGCGCCCGCGACTACGTACGCCACACCGCGGTCCGTCGCGACGACGCCCTCACGACCCACCACCACGGCGAGCCCGACCACCTCAGCTGGCTCGAACGCCCCTTCACCGAAGCGCTTCGGGCGCTCGACGACCGCCTCTGACCTCAGGCCGACCCGATGCCGACGGCCCGCAGCACCATCCGGTCGACCAGCCGGTCGGGCAGGATCCGGCGCATGAACAGCAGCCGCCTGGCACCCGCCGCGACCGGATAGCGCACCCGCGGCCACCGGCTGGTCAGGGCGTGCACGATCGCCCGGGCGACGACCTCCGGCGGCGAGCCGTGCTCGGCATGCCGGCTGATCGACGTCGCCATTGCCTCCAGCGACGGGCCGTAGCGAGCCCGCCCCTCCGCCGGGAGCGCGTCGAGCCACGACCGGGTGTCGCGTTCGAGCTTCAGCCGCATCTGAGTGGAGACGGATCCCGGCTCGATCACGCTGACATGCAGGCCATGCGGGCGAAGCTCCAACCGGAGCGCGTCGCTCATCCCTTCCAGGCCGTGCTTGCCGGCGGCGTACGGCGCCATGAACGGGACGCCGACGCGGCCACCTACCGAGGTGACGTTGACGATGCGTCCGCGACCAGCCTCGAGCAACGGCAGCAAGGTCTTGGTGAGGGCGAGCGGCCCGATGAGGTGGACGTCGAGCTGACGCCGGAACGCCTCCACCGGTAGGTATTCGACCGGACAGGGCACCGTCGTCCCGGCGTTGTTGACCAACCCGGCCAGGCCGTCGTCGCCGACCGACTCGGCCACCAGCGCACCCGCGGCGAAGATGGAGGACTCGTCGGTCACGTCGAGATGGACCGGCCTCAGCCGCTCCGACGCCACGGACCGAAGGCTCTCCCCGTCGGCTTCCCTGCGTACGCCGGCGAAGACATGGAATCCCAACCTGTCGAGGGCAAGCGCGCTGGCGCGGCCGATGCCTGTCGAGGTCCCGGTGATGACGACGGCTCGCATCTGGGTTCTCCTTCGGTGGATGGGTTCAGCGCCCGGTACCGACTGCCCGGCAGAACGCACTGGTCGCCGTGTCGATCACGGCCCGGCGGTCAGGGACCTGGATCCCCGCCGCGACCAGGTGCTTGCGGGCGAGCATGTGGACGCTGATCGGGGCGATGAGCTGCGGCAGCAGCAGGCTGACGGGCATCGGAGTGCACCGGCCCGCCTCGACCTCACCGGTCAGCCAGCGTCCTACCGCGGCGAGGATGCGGGGCACGATTCGCTCCCGGGCCAGTCGCATGACGTCGCCGGACGGACGGGCCAACGCCTCGGCGACGAGTGCCTCCATCACGCCAACGTCGGAGTCCAGCGCGTCGAAGACCGCCGTGTAGACGACGCGTGCGCCAGCCTCGAAGGTCTCGAACGGCTGCGTACGGGCGGACAGGATCTCCTCGACGAGCGGCAGCGGCGCGTGTCGCTCGAACACCGCGGTGAGCAGGCCTTCGCGACCGCCGAACTGGGTGTGGATCGAGGTGGTCGCACACGAGATCCGCCGGGCGACCTCCTCGACCGTCAGGGCACCGACTCCGCGCTCGACGATCAGCGCAGTTGCCGCGGTGACCGCGCGGTCGCGTACGTTTTCCCGCCGACCTGGATCGACGCCTGCCGCCCGGACCGCGTCTTCCAGGGCCTCACGACTCCTGACCCGCCGGAACATCGTCGACCTGGAAACGCCCGCCCGGCGCGCGATCCGGTCGAGGGAAAGGTCGGCGATCGGCATACCGCTCGCCTCGCCTTCGGCGATGGCAGCAGCCACGATCGGGTCGACGGTCATGGGCTCTGAAACTAGCCACTAGGCACCATCGCGTCAAGTGTCAGGCGTACCGAGCAGCCACCGCTCCGCTAGCGGGCGTCCGCCTGGTCGGCGAGGAAGGACGACACCCACGACAGTGCCGAGTTCCAGTTGATGGCGACCTCGTTGGTCGAGTACGACTGGATGTCGTCGACGTAGCAGAACTGTGCCCGGCACCCTTCCAGTAGCTGCGCCGCGAACGGATCCTGCAGCGCCGCGTTGGGCCCGCCTGCGATGGAGCCCGGTGGCGGGTTGGGCAGCTTCGGGTCGAGCTGATGGCCGAAGATCCTGGAGTGCTGGTTCTGCGGCGTCTTGGTGCCGTAGCCGGTGACGTAGGAGTGGTTCAGCGCGTTCCGGCCGAAGATGTAGTCGACTCCCTGGAGTGCGCCGTCGCGATACTTCGCCTTGCCTGTCAGGTCGTGTGCCGTCACCAGGACGACGACGTTGTTGAGGAGCCCGCTGTTGGATCCCCAGTTGTAGAACGACGCATTGGCGGGGAGCGGGTGGCCGTAGGCCTCCGCCTGCACGGTGGCCAGGTAGGCCTCGGCCGCGTCGACGATCTGAGTGCGCAGCCGGTCCCGTTCGGCCGCCGGCAGCTTGCTGTGTACGGTCGCGAGATCGAGCTTGCCCAGGGCGCCGACCGACTGCCAGCCGAACCCACCGGCCCCGAACACGTTGCGCGTGTGGATCGCGGAGGCGGCCACATGGTCGAGGAACGCGCGCTTGCCCGTCGTCAGGTAGAGCTCGGCCGCGGCCCAGTAAAACTCGTCCTCCACGTCCTGGTCGCCGTAGGCTCCACCGCCGGTGCTGTCGGAGTCGCTCGCGTAGATGTCGGGGTGTGCTTCGGCCGCCGCCCACGCGGTGTTCGCCGCGGCCTGGCAGCGGTCGGCGAACTCCTTGTCGTACGGCCTGAACACCCGGGCGCACTGTGCCGCCGCCGCCGCGAGGTTGAGCGTCGCCGCCGTCGACGGTGGGTGCAGCTCCCGCGGCTGCGGGTCGTCCTGCGGCTGCAGCGGCAGTCCGGTCCAGTTCTGGTCGTGGATCTTGTGGTGGGCCATGCCGGCCAGCGGCTGACCCGACGGCACCTGCATCCGGAGCAGGAACTCGACCTCCCAGCGGGCCTCGTCGAGGATGTCGGGCACACCGTTGCCGTGTTCTGGAACCCGCAGCGTGCCGTCGGCCAACCGATCGGTCTGGCCGCCACGCCCGCGCGTCGCCCGCTCCCAGGTGCTGAGCAGCTGGTGCGCGGCGATTCCGCCGTTGACGACGTACTTGCCGTGGTCGCCCGCGTCGTACCAGCCACCGCTCACGTCGAGCCTGTAGTCGCAGACCCCTTCCTGGCAAGGCACGTCGGTGTCGCCCCTGTTCGGTTCGACGCCCAGGTGACCTGCCGGTCGGGCGTACTTCTCCCCGACCAGCGCGCCGTCGATCTCGATCCCACTGCGGTGGATGTAGAAGAACTGCAGGGCGTCAGATCGCAGCTGTTCGTACACCTTGGTAGTGATGTCGAACGGATAGCTCGTCTCGCCGTCGGCCGTCAGCGTGTAACCCTTGCCAGACTTGCGGAAGGAGCTGAAGTCGATCGTCTGCACGTTCTGTCCCGACGACTCGTCGACCCCGCGGGGAGTTGACTTGCCCTGCGCCACAACCCGCTTGTCGGCGTTCTGCAGCTTCCAGCCGAACGGCTCGACGGACTCCGTCACGACGGTCGCGTTCTTCGGCCCGTCGGGCAGGTAACCGACTTGGTTGACCCGTACCCGCGGACCGGTGTCCGGCTTGTACACAGGTGGTTCAACTCCGCCCTTGAGCGAGACGTCGTCGAGGCAGAACGTCCACGGAGCGTCGGATCCGCCTACCTGGAACTGCAGGCTCGCCCGCGGGGTCTCCGTCTTGGAGGTGAAGGTGAAGCTGTAGGCCTTGGTCTCGCCGAGCGCCACCGGTTGGGAGAGCTCTGCGGTGTAGGGCTCGTCGGCGAGTTGGACGTTGGCGCGGATCGTGACTGGCGTGGACGCCGACGCCTTGAACGACAGCTCGTACGACGTGCCTCGAGCGAGCGCGAGGTCGCTCTGGCCGACGATGGCGTTCCACGGGTTGGCGGTGCCACCGGGTATCTGCGTACACAGCTGGCCATCGACCACCTTGGCGGAGGCGTTGTCTGTCCACCACCACGGGTCGGCGCCCGCATCGAAGCCACCGTTGACAATCTGCTCCACCGGTTCGGCGGCGGAGCTGGTGGCGGATCCGGTCAACGCAGCGATGGGAAGGACTCCAGAAACGAGCAGAGCCAGGGCCTGTCTCCTGGTCGATGGAATCATGTGCATCCTTCAGCTGCTTGCGGATCCCCCCTTGGTCCTTGGTCAACTTGGACAACGTTGGGATGCTGGCAGGCTGATTCCGCTGTGTCAATGAAGGTTCACCAATAGCGCACCTCTACCCGCATTGACAGCCAAGTGTCGTCTTCCATGTCACTTGTCCGAAGGCGCCCGGCATAGGACCGCACCATTTCTTCGGACACCGGGATCCGTCGGACAAGTCGCATGTGGGGCTCGGCCTCGCGACTGGTGCGTGACGAACAGCCCAAGGCGAGGGCTGTAGCTGGGCGATTCCTCACGCATCGGCGAGGGCTGCCCCGGCGTCGCTCACTCCTCGCCGGAGAAACGCTCCCACGCCGACTGGCGGCTGATCCCGAACGCCTCGCCGATCCGCGCCCAGGTGACGCCCCTCTCGCGCAGTGCCTTGACGTGGTTGTCGACCGCCTGCTCGACCTGGGAGCGCGACTGGTCGAACCGCACCATCTCGGCCAGGATCTCGTCGTCGCTCTTGTCGGCCAGAGATGGGAACGACGGGATGGGCTGGTCGGCGAGGATCCGGTCGCAGAGCCCGACGCAGTCATTGCAGATGAAGACGCCCGGACCCGCGATCAGCTTGTCGACCTCGTCCTTGGACTTGCCGCAGAACGAGCACCGCATCTCCGTGGTCACGTCGGTCGTGGACACGAGCCTCCGCCTCCTCTTGGCCGTCATCGGCTCAGGATAGCTATGCGTCAGGGTAACCCTGACGTTCTGTCAGGTTATGCCTGACGCGGCAGCGCGTCAACGGGGGCGACCCGGCGTGTCGTGTCAGCCAGTGGCAGGACCCGACGGACTCGAGCGCGATCCGCACGTCGACCGCCAGGCGATAGTCCGCGACCTGCGTGATAGGTCCTAGGCGCGGTAGTCCTCGAACTCCCACATCCCGATCCGGCCGAGCCGCGTCGCGAGCTCGTTCCACGTCGCCGCCGTCTCCGACTCCACCACGCGGGTCAGGAACTGTCGGATCTCGGCTCCGTCGTACCGCGCCACGACGAGGTAGTGCCGGCCGATCAGCGGACCCTCCGTCCGGACGAGGCGCTCGAGCCAGCGCGGCGTACACACCATGACGTCGAACGACTCCTCGCCCGGCCCGTCGTCTGGACCGGCCATCACCTGGACGAGGATGCCGACGTCTTCGGGGTCGTCCGGCCGGAACGTGACCAGGTTGGCGTCGGGACTGTGGAGCGCACGAACGGCGGCCTTCATCTGCGGGAGCCTAGGACACCAGATCAACGCCGGCCGTGGCGACTCCGCGGGCCGCCACGTAGCGACGCGCGCTCGCATTGGACAAGGCCACTTCCTGCCGGCGGCAGGTAGCCGGTCATATTGCCTGGACCCGGCCCCCACACATTGACCAGGATGCGATCCCATGGCGTTGATCGCCGGATGGGCGAGGCTCCTCGAGCGTACGAATGACTTCAAGGCACTGTGCACCCTCTGCTGGCGGGCCAGCCCCCGCCTCACGGTCGCGGCCGGAGCGCTCACCGTTGTCCGCGGCCTGCTGCCCACCGGGGTCATCCTGGCCACCGGCGCGTTGGTCGGAGCGATCCCCGGAGCGATCTCGAACGGCCCCAGCTCGCCGGAGGCGGCACGAGCGGTCTGGGCACTGGCCGCCATCGGCCTGGCGTTCCTCGGCACCGGCGGGTGCGACGCCGCGACGGCGTACGTCCAGCAGGCGTTGGCCGCCCGCTTCACCCTCACGGTGCACGACACCGTGGCCCGCGCCGTCTCCCGACCCACGGGCATCGCGGAACTGGAAGATCCGGAGATCGCCGGAGAGATCGGCGCGGTCGAGGAGTACGGCCGGGAAGGGATCTACACCTCGGCCGCGGCAAGCATGCAGCAGATCATCGTGACCCGGATCCAGGGCGTGGCCGCCCTGGGGATCCTGCTGGGTTTCCACTGGTGGGCGCCTCTGGTCATGCTGGCCGGCTGGCGGCTGATCGACGGGCCATCCGTCCATGCGATGGCCGAGGCGTCGAACACGGCTCACCTGGAGCGCGGCACGGGTATCCGGTGGGCGCGGTACCTTCGCGGCCTGGCCGTCCAGGCTCCAGCGGCCAAGGAAGTACGCGTCTTCGGCCTCGGTGACTGGCTGGTCGGCCGGTACGCCGGAGCCTGGCTCGCCGCCATGCCCAACATCTGGCGGCAGTGCCGGGTCAGTGCGCCCGCCACCACGCTGGTCGCGCTCGGACTGCTCACTGCTCATATGGTCGTCCTCGGCGTTCTCGGACTGTCGGCCTGGCGCGGTGAGTTGTCCCTCGCCGCCGTGGTCGTCTTCGCGCAGGCCGCACTGGCCACGGAGGCGCTGGGTCCGCACTCCGACACCCAGTGGCAGGCCCGCCAGGCGTTGGAAGGGACCCGCCGCCTGGTCCAGCTGGAGGCGCGACTCGCCGCGACCAGTCCGCCGGCGACCAGTCCGCGGGCGGCCGGCACGTCGCATCCACCGACCGGCCTGCCCGGTGAACCGGTCGAGGTGCAGTTCCAGGACGTACGGTTCACCTACCGCGGCCACGACGCCCCGACCCTCGACGGGTTGAGCCTGACGATCCCGGCCGGTCAGGCGGTGGCGATCGTCGGGGCGAACGGCGCCGGCAAGACCACGCTGATCAAGTTGCTGTGCGGGATGTACGAGCCCGAGGCCGGCACGATCGTCGTCGACGGTACGCAGGATCTCACCGCCGCCCGGTCCCGGATCGGGGTGATCTTCCAGAACTTCGTCCGGTACGAGCTCAGCCTGCGGGCCAACGTGGGGTTCGGCAGTCTTGCGTACCTCCACGACACCGACGCTCTCGCCACCGCGCTGCGCGACGCCCGAGCCGCCGACCTCCACGCCGGTCTGCCGGCAGGGTGGGAGACCGTCCTCGCCCGTGACTACGGCGCTGACGGTGCCGACCTGTCCGGTGGGCAGTGGCAGAAGGTGGCCCTGGCCCGGGCCCTGATGGCCGTTCGCGGGGGCGCTGGCCTGCTGGTCCTGGACGAGCCGACAGCCCACCTCGACGTACGGGCCGAAGCCGAGCTGTTCGAGCGGTTCGTCGAGGTCACCGGCGGGGTCACGACGATCCTGGTCTCGCACCGGCTGTCCAGCGTCCGGCACGCCGATCGGATCGTCGTGGTCGCCGACGGTCGGATCGTCGAGGACGGTAGCCATGCGGAGCTGATGGAGCGCGAGGGACGGTACGCGTCGATGTATGCGTTGCAGGCCGAACGCTTCGCACACACCGGATCGGTCGAGCCGGCAGATGCGGCCAGCCAGGAGGCGAGCGAGCATGCGTGAGGCCTGGCGGGGGATGCGGCTGCTGGTCGGCGTGTCGGTCCGTGCGGACCCGTGGCGGTTCGTGGCGGCCACCGTGCTCGATCTCGTCTCGATCCTGGTCGTGCCGCTGAGCTCGGTCGGGCTGAAGTACCTCACCGACGGGGTGGTCCAGTCGAACCTGACCTACGTCGCGGTCGGGATCGCCCTCGTCGCCGTCATCCAGTGCGCGACCAGTGTGGCGGGAATCGTCAGCTGGGGGATGCGGACCGAGCTCGGTGAGCGGGTGGCGTTCGCGTTCGACCAGGAGGTCACTGCCATGTCGGCGGCCATCCCCGGGATCGAACACCACGAACGCGCCGACTACCAGGACAAGCTCGAGCTGGTTCGTGGCGCCCATGGCCGGCTCGTCGCCGCCCACAACGAGCTGCTGATGGTCGCGGTCGAGATCTGCGGCGGTATCGGCGCGCTGCTGGTCCTCGCGTGGCTCGATCCCCTGCTGCTCCTGGTCGCGGTGTTCGCGGTGCCGGCCGTGTTGGTGACGCGCTGGCAGGAACGTTGGCGGGAGCAGGGCGAGGACCAGTCCGCGACTCCGAGTCGGCTGGCCAGGCACCTGCGCGAGACCCTGACCGACCGTGATGCGGCCATGGAGCTGCGGGTGTTCGGACTGCACGAGGAGATCCGCACCCGCCTGCGCAGCGCCGGTCACGCCGCCCGACGCCCGCACGAGCGGGCCGCGCGGCGGGTCCTGGTGTCGGATGCCGGTTGGCAGGCGTTCCTGGTGGTCGGGTACGTGGGTGCGATCGGGTTCATGCTCTGGCGGGCTGTCACCGGACGCGCCAGCGCGGGCGACGTGGTGGCCACGATCTACCTCTGCCGACAGGTGGCCGAGCTGGTCGTGCAGCCGATCTTCTCGGTGGGGCTCCTCAGTCCTTTGCTGCGGGTGGCCGCGCGCCTGCTCTGGCTGCGGGACTACGCCGCCTCCGCCGCGGGCCCGCGGCGGAGGGGAGCAGGAACCGCCTCGGCGGCTGTCGGGCGGAATCGTGTTCGACGACGTGTCGTTCACCTATCCCGGCACCGACCGGCCGGTGCTGCGCGACGTCGCGTTCACCATCCCGGCCGGCACGGTCGTCGCGGTGGTCGGCGAGAACGGTGCCGGGAAGACCACCCTGGTCAAGCTCCTGACCCGGATGTACGAGCCGACGTCCGGCCGCATCCTCGTCGACGGCGCCGACCTCGCGGAGATCGACGTGCTCCGCTGGCGGCAGCGCCTGTCGGCCGCGTTCCAGGACTTCGCCCGGCTGGAGTTGGTGGCACAGGAGTCGGTCGGTGCCGGCGACCTGCCCCGGCTGGAGGACGCCCCGGCGGTCCTCGCCGCCCTGGAGCGCGCGGGCGGGACCGATGTCGTCGACGAGCTCCCCGCACGACTGGCCACCCAGCTCGGCTCACGCTGGGACGGCGGTGTCGACCTGTCCACCGGCCAGTGGCAGAAGGTCGCGCTCGGCCGGGCCCTGATGCGCGAGGACCCGTTGGTGACGTTCTTCGACGAGCCGACCGCGAGCCTGGACGCGCCCACGGAGCACGCGCTCTTCGCCAGGTATGCCGACGCGGCCCGGTCCGGCTCAGCCGCCGGCATGATCACCGTCCTGGTGTCCCACCGCTTCTCGACCGTGCGTGCGGCCGACCTCATCGTGGTCGTCGCCGACGGACGGGTCAGCGAGGTAGGGAGCCATGACGAGCTGATGGAGCGGGAGGGACTGTACGCCGAGCTCTACACCCTGCAAGCTCGTTCGTACGCCTGACACCGCCGCGCCTTGGTGAGAGCTAATTCTGTTGCTGGTACCGGTGGCGGTCCGTAGCGTCAGAGGTCGCCCATGGCAACCTCCACCCAAGTCCGTCGCACCGTTCTGGCCTGCCTGTGGCCAGGGCGCGCTGGCGCCTGCGCGCTGGCCCTCGCGATCCTCGCGACCACGGTCCTGCCGCTGGCGGCGCCCCAGCTCACCAAGCTGTTCGTCGACGGCGCGATCGCCGGAGAGCGCACGAGCTGGCTGACCATGCTGGCGGCCGGCTATCTCGGCCTCGCGATCTCGGGCCAGCTGGCCCGGATGCTCACCGCCTGGTTGGCCAGTCGGCTCGCCTGGGACGGCACCAACCGACTCCGGGAAAGCCTGGCCGAGCACGCACTCGGACTCGACATGGCCTACCACGGCAAGCGGACGCCGGGCGAGATGATCGAGCGCGTCGACGGCAACGTGGTCGCCCTGGCCGAGTTCGTCGTCGCGTTCCTGCTCGACGTCGTGGCGAGCCTGATGCTGCTGGTCGGTGTGCTGATCGTGGTCCTCACGGTCGACCTGCGCATCGGCATCATCCTGGTCGGCTACTGCGTACTGGTCGGGTTCGGGATGGCCCGCGCGCAGCGGATGGCCGTACCCTCCGCCACCCGCGTACGAGAGAAGTTCGCCGCCATGTTCGGCAATCTGGAGGAGCGGCTGGCCGGCGCCGAGGACATCCGGGCCAACGGCGCCGGCGAGCACGTCGTCAACCGGTTCCACGAAACGTGCGCCGAGGTCTACCGCGCCGACCTGCGGGCCGAACGGGTCGGCGGCGGCATGTTCGCCGGCACCAACATCGCGTTCGCCGCCGGCACGGCGATCGTGCTCGGGTTGGCCGCCTGGACCCAGCAGGTCGGAGCGATGACTGTCGGCACCGCCGTGCTGCTGTTCCAGTACACCCAGATGGTGCGGGCGCCGTTCGAGCGGATCATCGACCAACTGCAGCAGTACCAGAAGGCGCTGGCCGCGGTCGCCCGAATGGGCGGCCTGCTGGCCGAGCGTCCCACCCTGCCCGAGCCCGCCGCTCCGCGTCCGCTGCCCGCCTCCGGCGCCCTCAGCGTGGAGCTCGACGAGGTCGGGTTCGCCTACGCCGACGACGACGAGCAAGTGCTGGCCGACGTCAACCTCCGGTTGGCACCCGGCGAGACGCTCGGCCTGGTCGGGCGTACCGGCAGCGGCAAGACCACCATCGCGCGCATGGTGCTCCGGTTGTACGACCCGACGCAGGGCACCGTGCGGCTCGGTGGCGTCGACCTGCGCGAGACCGACCTCGCCTCGCTGCACCGCCGCGTCTGCATCGTCACCCAGGACGTGCAGCTGTTCGCCGCGACCGTCCGCGACAACCTGACGATGTTTCGACCCGGTGCCGACGACCGGCGGCTCCGCACGGTCCTCACCGACGTGGGCCTCGGACAGTGGCTCGCCACGCTCCCCGACGGTCTCGACACCGTACTCGGGGCGCAGGCCGCCGGCGTGTCGGCAGGAGAGGCGCAGCTGCTCGCGTTCGCCCGGGCGTTCCTCACCGACCCCGGGCTGGTCGTGCTGGACGAGGCGTCGAGCCGTCTCGACCCGGCGACCGAGCTGCACATCGAGGCCGCGATCGACCAGCTGCTGACCGGTCGTACCGGCGTACTGATCGCGCACCGCCTGTCGTCGCTGGCCCGGGTCGACCAGATCGCGGTCGTCGACGACGGGCGGATCGTGGAGTACGGCAGGCGTGAGGAGCTGGCCGCCGACCCCGACAGCCGGTTCTCGCACCTGCTGGCGGCGGCAGGAGCCCGCCCGTCCGGCCGGCGACGCGTTCCCGGCCAGCCGGGCGAGCTGTCCAAGGCGGGGCAGGTGACCCGATGACCACACCTCAACCCGGGCCGACCCCTCGCAAGAATGGCCGGCGCCCGGGCGTGATGTTCGTCGTGGGCCGGCTGTTCGCGGTGAGCCCTCGCCGCTACGTCACCGGCGGGCTGTTCTGGTCGTTGTTCTTCCTCGTTCCGCTGGCCTCCGGCCTGCTGCTGAAGGCCCTCTTCGACCAGATCAGCGGCGAGCGGCCGGCGACACTCGACGCATCGGTGTGGCTGTGTGCGGCGTTCGTGGCTGCCGAGGCCGTTCGCGGCGCTGCCTTCTGGTGCGCCCTGAACGTCTGGCCGTACTGGTGGAACGCCGCCTCGACCACGCTGCGGGCCAACGTGCTGCGCTCGATCCTGACCTCCCGCGGCCCAGCGGCGAGCCGGCTGCCGCACTCCTCCGGGGAGGCGATCTCGCGGTTCCGCGACGATGTGAACGACCTGGTGGTCCTCACCGACAACGGCATCGACATCTTCGGTGCGACGCTGTTCGGTGTCGCCGCGATCGCCATCATGGCCTCGATCGACCAGGTCATCACTCTCGTCCTGGTGCTTCCCCTGCTCGTCGTGGTGGTCCTCACCCGGAGCCTCAGCAAACTGATCCGCCGCATCCACGCCCGCGCCCGCGAGCTCGGAGCCGTCGTCACTGCCTTCATCGGCGAGACGTTCGCCGGCGTCCTCGCGATCAAGACGGCCGGTGCCGAGGACGCTGTACTCGAACGACTCCGCGCCCACAACCGCCGCCGTCGGCAGGCCGCGGTCAAGGACCGGCTGGCGATGGACATGCTCGACACGGCGACCGGCGCTACCGTCGAGCTCAGCATCGGCCTGGTACTCCTGCTGGCCGCACCGGCGATGCGGCGCGGCGACTTCACCGTCGGCGACTTCGCCCTGTTCACGAGCTACGTCGGCTGGCTGACCTGGCTTCCCCGGCAGATCGGCCGGTTGCTGTACCGGTTGCCGCAGGGAGCGGTCGCCACCGAACGTCTGACCCGGCTGATGGCCCGGCACGAGGGTGTCGACGACCTGTCGCGTACGAGCGGAGTCTGGTTCGACGGCGCCGCGCCACCGGCGACGGCGAAGGTGCCCGACCGCTCCGACCCGCTGGAGGTCCTCGAGGCGCGTGGGCTGACCGTACGCCACCCCGACGGCGGGCATGGCGTCGAGGCGGTCGACCTGCGGATCCCGCACGGGTCGTTCACCGTCGTCACGGGAGCGGTCGGCGCCGGCAAGACGACGCTCGTCCGCGCCCTGCTCGGACTGCTGCCGTCGACCGCCGGAACAGTCAGCTGGAACGGCCGGCGGATCGACGACCCGGGCACGTTCCTGGTGCCGGACCGGGCGGCGTACGCGGGTCAGGTGCCGAGGCTGTTCTCGGAATCTCTGCGCGAAAACCTGTTGCTGGGTTGGCCGGGCGACACCGACGACCTCGACCATGTGGTGGAGTTGGCCGCGTTCGAGCAGGACCTGGCCGACATGCCCGAGGGCCTCGACACAGTGGTCGGTCCGCGCGGGGTCCGGCTGTCCGGCGGTCAGGTCCAGCGGGCAACCGCGGCCAGGGCGCTGGTCCGCTCACCGGACCTGCTGGTGGTCGACGACCTCTCCTCCGCGCTCGACGTCGAGACCGAGCAGCTGCTGTGGGACCGAATCGCCGATGCCGCCCAGGACGGCCGCGGACCCCGGACCCTGCTGGTGGTGTCCCACCGGCGGGCGGCACTGGAGCGGGCCGACCAGGTGGTGGTGCTCGACCGTGGTCGGGTCGTCGGCGCGGGCACGCTGCCGGACCTGCTCCGCGACTGCGCTGAGATGCGGCGGCTGTGGACGGAAGAGCTCGTGGTCGAGGCGGAGGAGCAGACCCCGCACACAGCCGACGGAGAGGAACGCCCGCTCACGGGTCGCCGGTGACGCGCGCGGCCCGACCGTGCAGGTAGCGCTGCTGCGGCAGGCTGGTGGTCCGGTCGGCCGCCGCGAGATAGGCCCTGCGGGCGGCCTCGAGGTCGCCGGCCAGCTCCAGCAGGTGTCCACGCACGGCATGCAGGCGGTGGTCGGTCACGAGACGTTCGTCGACGGCCAGCTTCCCGACGAGGTCGAGACCCTCCAGCGGACCCCGCACCATGGACACCGCCACCGCATGGTTGAGCGCGACCATCGGACTGTCCGACACCTGCCGCAGCACCTCGTACAACGCCATGATCTGCGGCCAGTCGGTCTCCCCGGCCGAGGGCGCCTCGTCGTGGACCGCGGCGATCGCCGCCTGCAGCTGGTACGGGCCGGTCGGTCCCCGCGGCAGTGCTTCGGAGACGAGTGCCACCCCCTCGGCGACCAGACCCGCGTCCCAGCGGCTGCGGTCCTGTTCGGCCATCGGGATCAGTGCGCCGTCAGCCCCCGTCCGGGCCGGCCGCCGGGCATCGGTGAGCAGCGTGAGCGCCAGCAGCCCGGCGACCTCCGAATCCTCCGGCAGCAGCCGGTGCACCAGGCGGGTCAACCGGATCGCCTCCGCGGACAGCTCGACCCGGTGCAGGTGCGGCCCGGACGTCGTCACGTAGCCCTCGTTGAAGATCAGGTAGAGCACGTGCAGCACCGCGCCGAGACGGTCCCGGCGTTCGGCCTCCGACGGCAGGCCGAACGGGACTCCGCTGTCCTTGATGCGCTGTTTGGCCCGGGTGATCCGGCGGGTCATGGTCGCCTCGGGTACGAGGAACGCCCGGGCGATCTCCTGTGTCGTCAGTCCGCCGACCGCCCGCAGCGTCAGCGCGATCTGCGAGGCCGGCGACAGCGACGGGTGGCAGCACATGAAGAGGAGGACGAGCGTGTCGTCGGCCGGGGACGCCGCGCGGTCGGCGGCCGGCGCCAGCCACTCCTCGGGCAGTGTCCACCGGGTCACCGCATCCTCCCGACGTTGCCGGGCCTGCTCGCTGCGCAGCAGGTCGGTCAACCGGCGGGAGGCGACCGTGATCAGCCAGGCCCGCGGCCGGTCTGGCACGCCGTCACGCGGCCACTGCGTGGCGGCGGCGATCAGGGCCTCCTGCACCGCGTCTTCGCCGTGGTCGAAGTGCCCATAACGACGGACCACCGCACCGAGGACCTGCGGCGCCAACCGGCGCAGCAGGTCCTCGACCACGGGCTCACTCATCGAACGTCACGCTGCTTCTGCTTCATGTGTTCTGGCTTCAGGCATCCAGGTCGCCTGGGTGCTCCTCGACCGGACGCACGTCGACGTACCACTCGTGGGTCAACGTCGCGTGCTCCGGGTGAGGGGTCTTTGCCAGCCGCGCGGCGATCTCCGTCGCCCGGTCGAAACTGTCACACTCGACGACGGTGTAGCCGGCCAGTACCTCCTGGGTCTCGGCGTACGGCCCGTCCGTCACCACCGGAACGCCATCCTGGACCGAGACCCGCCGGGTATGGACCGGCGCCGCCAGGCCGCGCGCGTCGACGAACTCCCCGGACTCCACCAGCTCGTTGTTCCACGCCCCCATGAACTCGTGCAGCGCCTCGATCTCCTCCCCGGACCAGGGCGGACCGTCGGTCGCCTTCCCGGCCAGCATGTCGTAGTCGCGCTGCGACCCGCACATCATGATCATGTACTTCACGGTTGACTCCTCTCCGCCGGCACCTCTTCTCGGTGCCTCACACCGGAGACGTCGGAGCCGCCAGGCCACACCGGACACCTGCCCTTCGGGCAGTCTCGTATATTCCCTGGGCAGTCTCGTACGTTCCCTGGACGCGCGCCGGCCAGAAGTCAATTTGGCCCGTCAACCAACCGTGCTCATCCGACTGAGGGGCCGTCCCCCACCGCGGGACGGCCCCACCCCCGTTCGTCGGCCTAGCGGATGCCGTACCGGTCGGTCTGCACGGTCGACTGCTTGACGCCCGCCGCCGGGACCGGATCGACGGTCCAGTCGGGATGGTTGGGCATCGCGGGTGTCGTGGTGCCGTAGAGCCAGTCCTGCAGGAACGGCCCCACGTCCTGCTGGCCGGACACCTCCACCGCCGTGTCGATGAAGTCGGCCGTACTCACGTTTCCGTTGCGGTGCTCGGAAAGGATCGTCCGCTCGATCCGCGCGAATGTCTCCGCGCCGACCTTCTCCCTCAGCGCGTACAGCACCAGAACTCCGCCGGTGTAACGCTGGTTGTCGAAGAGGTTGGCCGCGTTGGGGTCGGCCACCGGTCCCGACTCGGCGCGCCAGATGTCGCCCTGGCTGTAGGTGTACTTCATCCGGTCGTCGAGGTTGGTGAAGCCCCGCGAGTCCGGCCAGCCCCGCTCGTAGCGGTAGATGAGGCCGTAGAAGTCGGCGTGGCCCTCGTTGATCCACAGGTCCGACCACGAGGTCGGCGTCACGCTGTTGCCGAACCAGTTGTGCACCATCTCGTGCATCATGTGCGAGCCGATGTCCTTCTCCTCCTGGGTGAGGAACGCCGGCTTGTAGAGCGTGAGCGTCTGCGTCTCGAGTCCGGTGAAGTCGAAGGCCTCCGGGTCGTCGGTGTCGGCCGGCAGCAGGCCGTACGCCTCGAGCGGGAAGGCGCCGAGGTACGGCCGGATCCAGTCGACATGCCCCGGAGTGAGGGACAGCGCGGGCTCCAGCGCCGTCACCCGGTCCGTCGGCACGACGTCGCGAAGGTGCACACCGGAGCCCTCACCTCGGTCGACCAGCTGGTAGTCGCCGACCGCCACCTGGACGAGCTCGGTCGCGATCGGGTCGTGGGAGGCGTAGGTGTAGGTGGTCCGCCCGTCGGCGCCGGTCTTCTCCCCCACCTTGGTTCCGTTGGCGACGGCGAACGTTCCGTCGGGCACCGTGACCCGGAACGCGAAGTACGCCTTGTCGGACGGATGATCGTTGCTCGGGAAGACCGCGTGGGCACCCGCGGGCTGTGGGGCCAGCGCGAACCCACCCTCGGTGGGAACCCAGCCCGGGTTGGGCACCTCCCGCCGCGGGTCTGCCTGGTAGCTGACCTGGACGACGAACGTCTTGCGCTCCGCGATCGGTCGCTCGGGCGTGATCACCAACTCCTCGCCCTGCTGAGCGAACGTCGCCTCTGTGCCGTTGACCTTGACCTGGGCGATGTCCAGTCCCACCGCGTCGAGATTGAACTGCGACAGGGCATGGCTGGCACGCGCGGTGATGGCCACCCTCGCCTCTACGAGAGCGGTCTCCTCCTGATAGTCGAGATCGACGAGGTAGGCCGCGACGTCATAGCCGCCGTTCCCGAGACCGGGATAAACCTTGTCCCCGACCCCGGGCGCTCCAGGCGTGGGAGGTCCGGACCGCTCCCCCGTCGCTCCCACGCGGCCGCCGCCGGAGTCGTTCGTCGTACTGCCGGCTGCTGCCGACGGCACCAGTGGCGTGGCCACGGTTGCCAGGGCCGCCGTCGCGAGCAGTAGCCGGCTCGTACGGACATGTCGACGCATCAACGCACTCCCATTCCTTGCGCTGGTAACCACACATCTGAGGTGGACCGGCCGAATTATGCCGCTTTCGGGTGTGTGCGGCCTGTGTGCCACCTCTACCGGCGCCTTTAACGTCCATGCGACGCCTCGGTTACGTACGCCCGCGATTGTGTACGCGGCGACGCACCGGGTATGGCACGTCGTAGGCAACTACAGAAATGCACCGGATCGACCCGTTGCCGGGGGAGTCGGGCGTCCGGGTCGAGGAGGAGTCAGCAATGCGGCTACGCGTGGATCGACTTTGCCGCGTGTGGCAACGATCGGACGACACCTGGAGCTGGCGCTGCGGTCTGTGTACGTCGGAGGCGCTTCCTTACACCGGCACTGCAGCCAACTGGTCCGCCGCCTTCGGTGCGGCCGACCGACATATCCGCACATCGCACAGCAGCACATCGGCAGACGCCGGCCGGCGGCCCGGAGGTGCCCTCACGCCGGTCTGAGCCGCCTGCCGATGCTATGAAGGTGGTGAGCGGAGGTCTCGTCTGATGTCACCAGCTCGGGTGGGCGACGGTGATCGTGCCCAGGATCCGGCGCAGCGGCTTCATGAGCTCGAAGCGATCGTCAGTGCGATCCGGAACTTCGAGATCATCAAGCTCGACATCGACGGCAACATCGCCAGCTGGTCTGCCGGTGCCCAGGCGCTGAAGGGATACAGCGCGGAGGAAGTGCTTGGCTGGCCGGTGTCGATCTTCTACACCAAGGAAGACCAGATCGCCGGTATGGCTCAGCGTGAGCTGCGGGCCGCGATCTCCCAGGGCCGGGTCGCGTTCGAGGCGTGGCGGCTGCGCAAGGGCGGCGAGCCGTTCTGGGCAAGCGTGACGCTTGCGCCGATCCGCGACAATTCCGGCGAAGTGACGGGCTTCGTCAAGGTGACGCGGGACCTGACCCAGCGCCGCGAGCACGAGGAACGCCTGCAACGCCAGCGCGACGAGATCATGGAGCTCTCGACGCCAGTCCTGCAGATCTGGGACAGGGTGCTGGTCCTTCCCATCATCGGGACGGTCGACTCCGGGCGGGCCACCCGCCTGACCACTGACGTGCTGAGGAAGATCGCGGAGACCGGGAGCGAGGTCATCATCCTCGAGGTCAGCGGCGTCCCCGTGATCGACTCACATGTCGGCCGGCACCTGGTCCAGACCATCGAGGCGGCCCGGCTGATGGGCACCGCGAGCGTGCTCGCCGGCGTGCGCGCGGAAGTGGCGCAGGCCGTGGTCAACCTCGGCGTCGACCTCGGACGAGTCCGGTCGAGGACGACGTTGCGAGACGCGCTGCAGTTGGCGCTCAGGCTGATCGGCACCTCGCCCGCGGATGCCACCGCCCGGACGCCCAGATGACGTCCCAGGACTCCGATTCGCCCGCCAGCCTCCTCCCTACGAGCGATGGCAACGCCTACACGCATCCCCTGACCTATCCCGGCACCTGGCCGACGGGTTCGGGGATGCTCGTCGACGGGCGGTTCGACACCCTCGAGCCAGCCGGGATGGACCGATTCCTGCGGGCGCGAAACCTGCCGGTACTCGCGGACCGGCAGCCGTTGCTGGCCGTCGGTTCCAACGCGGCGCCGGCGCAGCTTCGGACGAAGTTCTCCCGTGCCGGCTACGCCGGGCAGGTCGTCCCGATGACTCTCGTCGAGGTCCGGGGCCTCGTTCCCGGCGTGTCCGCACACGTCAGCCGGCCAGGTTTCGTCCCGGCGACGCCGGTCCCGACTGCCGGCACGTCGTCGCTCTTCGTCGTCTGGTTGACCCCGGATCAGCTGGCGATCGTGGACGCCACGGAGCCGAGCTACGACCGGGTGCCGCTGGGTGCCGAGTTCCCCGTCAGTGCGGAGGGGTCGTTCGACTGCGACGGTCGCGTCCAGATGTACACCAGCAGGCACGGCTTCCTGCTCGACCCCAGCCGGACACCACGTCGCCTCCGCCCACAACGGGACCTGATTCAGGACCTGCTCGCGGAGTCGGACGCGCTGCGGGACCTGGCGGGCCCGACCCCGGACCAATGGCTGGAGGCCATGCGCGATCCGCTGGCCCGCAGGCGCGCTCGCGATATCTGGGCGGACGAGGGACGCGTTCGTCCAGATATCTCGATCGGGTCCCACTGACCGGATGGGTGCGGCGGGTGCGGGATCGCCGCGAGGAAAGTCCGTTGCCCGGCAGCGGCCTGCGGACGTCGCCTACCCGCTGGCGTCCTCGTCCATCGGATAGAGACTGCAGCCGCCGTCGACCAGCAGGACGCTGCCCGTCATGTAGCTGGCCAGCGGACTGAGCAGGAAGAGGAACGCGTCCGCGACGGAAGCGGGCGGCTGCAGGTGTGCGAGCGGGATCGCCCGCTGGGCCCGGGCGCGGTAGTCGGGTTCGTTGTCCCACTGACGCTGCGCCATGCCGGCCGCGACGATGCCCGGCGCGACCGCGTTCGCCCTGATCTGGTGCGGCGCCAGCTCGCGGGCGAAGCCGCGGGCAAGCGACCGCAGCGCCGCCTTGCTCGCGTTGTACGGCGTGATGTCCGGCCAGGGCACGTCCTGTACCCATGACGTGGTGAAGACCAGCTGGCCCGGCGTCGCGGCGTCGATCCACCGCCGGCTGGCCGCGCGCGCGAGCAGGAACGCCGCTCGCACGTTGACGTTCATGATGCGGTCGAACATCTCGATCGGGAAATCCTGCACCGGGTGCGCCTCGACGACGCCGGCATGGCAGCACACCGAATCCGGCAGGTGCCCGAGCCGCTCGACCGTGCTGTCCAGCAGCTGCTCGACGTCCGACTCTTGCGTGGTGTCGGCGCGTACATAGGTGATCCGGTCGTCGCGCGGGAGTACGCCGGCAGCCTCGTCCGCCGTCAAGATGTCGTTGACGACGACGTTGGCACCGGCACCCACCAGCCGCTCCACGATCGCGACGCCCAGGGCACCCGCGCCGCCGGAGATCAGGACGGAACGACCCGACAGGTCCAGCGGGTCGGCGTGATCTGCCATCCGCATCCCCTCACTTCGCTATGTCGGCGGCGCGGATGTCACCGTGGACCAGCCGCGGCGTCACCGAGTCGAACCCGAGCGTGCCCATCGTGGAGATGCCGTTGTACTCCTCGTTGTAGGCAAGCCGCTCCTTGTAGTCCTTGAGGACCCAGAAGAGGTAACCGGCAACGTACTCCTTCCGCTCGACCACCTGTGCCCAGTGCAAGCGGAAGTTGGCCGCCTGCCACTCCTCCGTTCCGGCCTCGGTGTCAGGACCGTGGTGACCGAGGAACGACCACGAGCCGTTCTCGGTGATGATGATCGGCTTGTCCGGGTACCGCCGGTGGACGTCGTTGATCGCCGGACCGAGATCCTCGTTGCGGCCGTAGAAGTAGCCGAAGTACTCGTTGAACCCGATCACGTCGGCGAGGTCGAACGCCGGGTCGAACGTCGAGCTGGACGCCCACGTGACGGGACGCCCGGCCAGGTCGACGGCCTTGATCGCGGCCTTCATATCGGCGATCCACGCACGGTAGACCGGCGCGCCCCCGCCGTCGTACTCCGACTCGTTGTGGACGCACCAGCACACCACGGACGGGTGGTTGTGCTGGTTCCATGCCATCGCGAGTGCCATGGCGCGGGACAGGCCGTACTGCTCGGTCTGCAGCTTCTCCTGCGCCGTGTTCATCCACATCGTGTCGATGTCGTCCATCACCCACACGCCGTGCTCGTCCGCCCAGTCGTAGACGTACGGATGGCGGGTGTAGACGCAGTTGCGGACGGCGTTGGCGCGCATCGCCTGCACCTGGCCGAGCTCGCGGTCGTACTCCGCGCGGGTCATCGAGCGACCGTGGGTGGCGCTCTCCTCGTGCCAGTTGAGCCCCTTGAGGAACGTCGGCTCGCCGTTCGTGAGCAGCTTCGCGTCGCCGACCGCGACCGTTCGCATGCCGTAGCGGCTGCTGAGCACATCGACCGGCTTCGCGCCGTGGACCTGAGCGGACCCTGACAGCAGGCTCGCCTTCGCACGCAGCACGACCGGGTTCTCCGACCGCCACGGGCGTGCCGACGGAATCGCGACCGTGGCCCGCGCGACGCTGGCGCCGCCCGCCTCCACGGTGACCGGAACGCGCACCGACTCACCGCCCGTGCCGGGACCGGGATCGAACACGACCTGGCCGGTGAACGGTTCGTCGCCGTGGTTCTCGACCACGGCGCGGGCGTCGAGCCGGCCGTCGCCTGCAGAAAGCAGCAGCTTGGCGACGCTCGTCCGCGGCACGGCCTCGAACCATGCCGACCGGGTGAGGCCGGCGTACGGCCAGTAGTCGACCGGCTTCCACGGGATCGCGAGCTCGTCGGTGACGGCGGGGCTGTTCTGGGTGTAGTCCTCATACGACGCCCGCCGGTGGATGCGGACGGCGAGGAGGTTGGGCCGGCCGGGCCGCAGCGCGTCGCCCACCGGGAGCGCGAACGGCGCGTGTCCCCCTTCGTGGGCGCCGAGGTGACGGCCGTCGAGCCAGATGTCGGCCCGGTAGTTGGCGGCCAGGAACGCGAGGCGGACATGGCGGGCGGCCCAGGACCCCGGAGTCCTGACCTCGACGCGGTACCACGCGTAGCCGTCGGCGAAGGCCGTTCCCTCTCCGAATCGACTGCCGTCGTAGCCGCCGAATCCGGGGGTGTCCAGCAGGTCCCACGACGAGGGCACGGCGATCGTGTCCCAGCCGGCATCGCCGAAAGACGGCTGATGCCAGCCACGGGTCTCCCCCACGCCCTCCGGGTCGAAGCGGAAGCGCCAGTCACGGTCGAGGCTGAGGTAATCGCGCGTCGGTTCTCTTGTCCGCCAACCGTCGAAGGAGGGGACGACGGCGTCGTACTGGAACACGACGCCGGTGCCGTTCACGGTGACAACCTCGGTCCCGGCCGGCTCCCGCTCACCATGGGGCGGCACCAGCACCGACACCGGCACGGCCGCAGGCGTCGCGGGTGCGATCACCGGACCGCCAGCGCCGGTCTCGCCAGGATCGGCAGAAGTCGTGGCCGCGCCGTTCGACGGCCGGGAAGCGCCTAGCAGCGGATCGGCCGCGACCGATGCCAGTGCGACCGCCTGAAGCATGGAACGTCGTGGGATCGGCCGCATCGCAGGTCCTCCTGCCAGCTGCGTACGTGAAGGCAGGCTCGCCCAGCGTGCGAGTGCCGCCCCAGAGCGTGCCGAAGGTGACCAAGGCTGTCAAGATGTAGTCATAAATAAAGCTTTGTTCTAAGCTATGCCCGCACCTGAGCGACGCACGTACTGAGCGACGCGAGTACTACTGACCGACGCACCTACTGAAGTAAGGTCCTGCGACCGTGGCTGTCTACTCCCCGCGCGGGCTGCACGGCCAGACCGTACGGGAGATGGCACGCCGGATTCTCTCGGGCGAACTGGCCGAACGTCAGACCATCGACGTCGCCAGCCTGGAGGTCGAGCTCGACGTCAGCCGCACGGCGCTGCGGGAAGCGTTCAAGGTGCTGGCCGCCAAAGGGCTGGTCGACGCCCGACAGAAGCGCGGCACGTTCGTCCGGCCGCGCTCGGACTGGAATCTCCTCGACGGAGACCTGATCCGCTGGCAGTTCGACGACCGTAGCGACGACACCTTCCTCGACAACGTGCACGAGGTCCGCGAGGTGGTCGAGCCGGCCGGAGCCCGGATCGCGGCCCGGCGGCGGACGAAGGCCGACATCGCCGCGCTGGAAGCAGCCCTGGACGGAATGGTCGCGGCCGCGGGGGTGCCCGCCGACGAGGTGCGCGCCGACCTCGCCTTCCATCGCGCGTTGCTCGCCGCCACCCACAACGAGCTGCTGGAACGCATGGAGGTCGTGATCGAGACGGGTCTGGCGGTCCGCGACCGGCTGGTACACGGCGCGAAACCCGACGACAATCCGGTCCCGGCGCACCGTGCCGTGTTCGAGGGGGTCCGGGACAAGGATCCCGAACGCGCCGAGCAGGCCATGCGGGCCCTGCTGGAGAAGGCGCGTACCGATCTCGACTCGACCCGCCGCGGCCGCCGCCGACGCTCGCGCGGAGTCAGCTGAGGATCAGCTTCGCGAACTGGTGACGCCCCCGCACACAACGAAAGAGCCTGGCACAGGAGTAGGGAGCTCAACAATGAACCAGCGACCCGCGCACACGTCGTCCGGCATCGGATTGGCGGCCATCGGATCGTCAGGGCTCAGCCGACGGCGGTTTCTCGCGGCTGGTGCGGGTGCCGGCCTCGGTGCCTTCGCGCTCGGCGGATGTGGCGGCGACTCCGGCGGCGACGGCGAGGTCGAGGGCACCATCACCGTGTGGACCTGGCCGGACAACGACAAGACGTTCGAGAAGACGGTCCCGATCTTCGAGAAGAAGAATCCGGGAACGAAGGTGAAGGTGCAGGCGTTCGCCTCCGACCAGTACAACAACAAGCTGCTGGCGACGCTGGTCTCCGGCACGGGCCCGGACGTGGCCATGGTGGAGATCACCAATGTCGCGAAGTACAAGGGGAAGCCGGGGTTCGTCAACCTCGCCGACTCGCCCTACGACGCCGCGAAGAGCGCCAGCCAGTACGCCGACTTCTCCTGGAACTACGTGCACGACAAGGACGAGAACCGCGCATTCGTGCTGCCGAAGAACACCGGTCCCGGCGGGCTGTTCTACCGCCGGGACGTGCTCGAGGAGGTCGACCTGCCGACTGAGCCCGACCAGGTCGGTGATGCGTTCAAGACCTGGGACGACTTCCTGGCCGAGGGAAAGAAGGTCGCCGTCAAGGAGGAGCGGTGGCTGGTCGACACACCGATGACGATCGTGCAGGCAGTCAGGGCGCAGGCCGGCGTCTCGATGTTCGACGAGTCCGGCAGGTCCCAGCTCACCTCGCCGGCGATCCGCGCCGCCGTCGACCTCGCCAAGCAGGCCCACGATGCCGGGTTGGTCTCCCCGTTCGAGCAGTGGAGCCAGGAGTGGGGTGCGGCGATCAAGAACGGCACGGTAGCGACGTTCCTCATCGGCAACTGGTTCGGCGGCATCGTCAAGAGCGTCTACGCCCCGGAGTCGGAGGGGAAGTGGGGGGTCGCCTTCGCACCGGCGTACGAGGGCAACTCCGCGTTCAACTCCGGCGGCGACTTCATCGGCGTCCTGGAGAGCAGCAAGAACAAGGCGACCGCGTGGGAGTTCGCGAAGTTCGTGTCCCAGGACGCGGACAGCCTGAAGACGATGTACAAGGCCAACGACCTCTACCCCGCATGGAAGCCGGCGCTGGATCAGGCGTGGATGAACGAGCCCGATCCCTTCTACGCGGACCAGAACGTCAA
Source organism: uncultured Actinomycetota bacterium (assembly GCA_963720325.1). Taxonomy (GTDB): domain Bacteria; phylum Actinomycetota; class Actinomycetes; order Propionibacteriales; family Actinopolymorphaceae; genus Thermasporomyces. The sequence goes on from CAVRFE010000007.1 coordinate 2,260,384, forward strand.
CGAGGTGTTCGCCGACGTCTCCGGCGAGATGAAGCCGCCGGTGACGCACGAGGACGACCAGGCCGCGGTCGACGCCCTGACCGACGCGGTGACCGAGGTGATGAAGGGCAAGGCCGACGTAGCGACCGCACTCGATGCCGCCAGGAAACGGGTCGAGGGACGTTCGGGCTGAGTCGACACGATGGTAGCCACGAGCCGCGCTCCCGCCGGACCTGAGCAGCAGGCCGCCGAAAGCTCATCCACGCACCGTGGGTGGCGAGGGCGGATGCGACGTGACGCTGCGTTCTATGCCTGCGTCGCGCCGTTCTTCGTCCTCTTCGCTGCCTTCGGCGCGTTCCCGATCATCGCGGCGCTCGGGATCAGCTTCGTCGACTGGGACGGCCTGAGCGACCCCACGTTCGTCGGACTGCACAACTACGCCGTGCTGTTCGGCGATCCGGTCTTTCGTAAGGCGATCTCCAACACGATCTACGTGTGGATCGGCTCCACTGTGGTGACGATGGCGCTCGCCTTCTTCCTCGCGTACCTGATCAACGAGTACGTCCTGGTGGGGAAAGGCTTCTTCCGGGTCGTGTTCCTCTTCCCGCTCCTGGTCGCGCCGGCGGTGACCGGCATCATCGCCAGCGTGATGTTCTCCTCGCACGCGGGGATCGTCAATGCCGCCTTGACGTGGCTGACGGGCGACCGGGTGACGCTGGAGTGGCTGCAGTCGACCGTGTGGATCAAGCCGCTCATCATCCTTCTCATCGCCTGGCGATGGACCGGCTGGCACCTGATCATCTTCCTCGCTGGCCTGCAGGCGATCCCCCGCGAGCTCTACAGCGCGGCCCGGGTCGACGGCGCGAACGAGCGGCAGCTGTTCCTGCGGATCACGGTTCCGCTCATGGTGCCGTTCATCCTCTACAGCGGGATCTCCTCGACCGTGGGCGCGTTCCAGCTCTTCGACGAGCCGTACGTGCTCACCGGCGGGACGTTCGGCACCTCCAACTCCGCCCAGGTCATGGGCACCTACCTCTACCAGGCGGCGTTCGAGGAGTTCGAGTTCGGCCTGGCCTCGGCCACGTCGTACGTGATCTTCGCACTGATCCTGGTGTTCTCGGTGCTCAACATCCGGCTGCTGCGGCGACAGACCTGAGGAGGGAGCGACCTTGAACGACGTCGGTCATCGCACACCACGCATCCTGATCACCGTGGTGGTCTGCGTGACCACCCTGCTGTTCGTGTTTCCGCTGTACTGGATGGCGGTGCTGGCCACCCGGGCAACGGCCGAAGTATTCAAGTTCCCGCCGCCACTGCTCCCCGGCGCTTCGCTGTTCGACAACCTCGACCGGCTGCAGCGCTCGCTCGACATCTTCCAGGCGTTGGGAAACAGCGCGTTCGTCGCGGTTGCCCACACCATCGCCGTGCTCCTGGTGAGCTCGCTGGCCGGGTACGGGTTCGCCCGGTTCCGGGAGGCGCCTGGACACCGGCCGCTGTACGCCATGGTCCTGCTGACGCTCTTCATTCCGCCGGCCGCGGGCCTTATCCCGTGGTTCGTGGAGATGAAGGAGCTCGGCTGGATCAACACGTACTGGCCGCTCATCCTCACCGGTGCCGCCACCGGCTTCGGTGTCTTCTGGATGCGGCAGGTGATCGACGCCACGGTGCCGCTGGACCTCTACGACGCGGCCAGGATGGACGGTGCGGGTGACCTGTGGATCTACTGGCGGGTGGTGCTGCCGCTGATCCGGCCCGGCCTCGCGGCCCTGGCGGTGTGGAGCTTCATGATGAGCTGGAACAGCTTCATGCTGCCGCTGATCATCCTGAACGACGCCGAGAAGTTCACTCTTCCGCTGGCCCTGACCCAGCTCAACAGCGCCGCCGGCGGATCGGACGTGTCCGCGGTCATGCTGGGCACCACCATCGGCGTACTGCCCGTGTTCGTCGCGTTCGCCGTTGCCAGCAAGCAGTTCATCGCCGGACTGACCGCGGGCACGGTGAAGTGAGTCGGGATCACGAATCCACGTGCTCAGCCGCCCGCGGACCCGTTGAGGCGTACCGTCTTGTGCTCGCGGGCCGACCGGTAGATCGCGTCGCTGAGCTCGGCGACCCGAAGGCCGGCGGACGGGGGTGACGGGTTGGGTGCCTCTCCCCGGATCGCTGACAGCCAGGCGCTGTGGATGCCCGGGCCGTCGGGCAGCTCCAGCTGCTGGGTGATCTGGTCGTCGCTCGCGAGCGTGACCCGGCCCGTCCGCCATGGATGCTGTGGCTCGATCTCGTAGCGCAACAGCGCTTCCGAACCGGACACGACCACGGTCTCCATCCAGGTGGTGGCGAGGTCGCCCACGACACTGAGCTGTCCGTGGATCCCGCCCGCGAACGAGACCGTGGCTGCGGTGTTGATGTCGACCGGCGAACCGGCGTTGTCGACGAGCGCGGACACCGACTCGATCGGCGCGTCGACCAGCCACAGCAGCATGTCGACCAGGTGGGAGCCGCTGTCCATCAGCATCCCGCCGCCGGACAGCGCCGGCTGCTGTCGCCAGGTGCCCGCGGTGCCTTGCAGCCAGTGCTGGCCGCAGGAGACCTGGATCGACCGGATGTCGCCGAGCACGCCGTCGTCGATCGCGCCGCGCATGTACGCGTACGCGGGATCGAGCCGCCGCTGGTAGGAGACCATCACCGTGACGTTGTTGGCCGCGGCGGCGGTCTCGATCTCGCGCGCGTGCTCCGGCGTACAGGTGAGCGGTTTCTCGCAGAGCACATGAAGGTTGCGCTTGATCGCGCTCATCACGATCGGATGGTGCAGCGTGTGTGGAGTGACCACGGTGACCGCATCGAGGTCGACCGCGCCGAACATCTCCTCCACGTCGGCGAAGCCCGGCACGTCCGCCACGATGGGCACCCGGGTCCGGAAGCGTCGCAGACTGGTCTCACTCGGATCGACCAGCCCGACGACCTCGCAGTCGGCCGCGTTGGCAACCGCCATCGCGTGCCAGCTCGCCGCGCCTCCGCAGCCGATCACACCCACTCTTAGCCTGCCCACCCGGACCTCCTTCTGAGACCACCGGCAGGCACGACCACCTGCCACCAAGGAACCCGGCCATGGTCGCACGGGCCTACGACAGGCGGTACCTCGTTCGACGGCGGGCACCGCCTCGCCCCGGTGAGCAGGCGGGACCGATGGCCGGATGAGGACGCGCCCGGCAGGCCGCTCGATGGGAGCCTGGCCGGATGGAACTGCTCGATGCCGGCAACTTCACGCCCGCAGCCGAGGGGACCGCCACCCGGGGACGGTTCACCGGCGGCGCCTGGCCGTGATCGTGCGCTTCGCTCCGGCAGTGGGATCGGCCGCGGGATGAGAAGGTCGCGGCTAGGGCAGGTCGGCGGCGAGCAGCACGTAGGCCTGCTTGGCGGCAGCATCCGACATGCCGCTGACCTGCGCCCATGAGTCGTACTTCGCCCGTCCGATCGGATTGGTGAAGCCAGGTCGCTTGCCGTCGGCATCGCCGAGCGTCGCCTGCTTGTACAACGCGTACAGCCGGAGCTTGACGTCGTTGCCGGGGTCCTTCGTCTGGGAGTTCACCGCTGCCACAGCGGCGTCGAACCTGGCGTCGAGATCGCTCATTTCGCACCTCCGCCGGACGCGTACCCCGGCACGGGGCAATCCATGCCACCGCGGGCTCCGCCCAGACCACTGACTCCAGACCACTGACTCCAGACCACCAACAAACCATGCTCGAGGGCCCCGATACAAGACTTGAATTCAGGCGTCTGCGACATCGAGCATGGGCGGCAAGGACCGCGCCCTCACAGGTCGCGAGTACGCCGTCAGGAAGGACACCCGTGCCGCACCCGGACTCCGATACAACTCCGCAAGCCACCCCGACTCCGGGCCAGATCGTCATCCTGAACGGCACGCCACGTGCCGGCAAGTCGAGCATCGTCGCCTGCGTCCAGAACCAGTTCGACGGCGTGTGGATGAACCTCGGCGTCGACCGGTTCAAGGAGATGACGCCCGACCGGTACCAGCCCGGAATCGGCCTGCGTCCAGGTGGCGAACGTCCCGACCTGGAGCCGCTGGTCGCAGTCTTGTACCGCGGCATGTACGAGGCCATCGCCTATCACGCCCGGTTGGGCGTGAATGTCGTCGTCGACGTCGGTCATCACGATGCGTATTCGGTTCCCCGGCGGATTCTGCGCTCCAGTGCCCGGCAACTGGAAGGGCTCACGGTGCTGCTGGTAGGCGTACGTTGCCCGATCAACGTCGTCATGGAACGCCGGCGCGTCACCTGGAACGCCGGGTATGCCGAGGACGGCTCGGTGCCGGCACCCGTCCAGCGGTGGCAGCACGAGGTCCACCAGCCCGGCATCTACGACCTCGAGGTCGACACCTCGGTCCACACCGCCGAGCAGTGTGCCGAACTGATCCGGCACCGCCTCACCACCGGTCCCCCTCCGGACGCGCTGCGGCGGATCGGCGCGACGGCAAGCACCTGACCTACGACGTGGCCCGTCGCCGCAGGACGCCGCGGACGAACGCCGCCTGGCCGACGTGTTCCAGATCGTCATTGATCACGCTGACCAGCCGGACACCCAGGGAGACCGGCGGGTCCCACGACTCGTCGACGATCCGGTCGAAGTCCGCCGCGGCCAGTCCACGCACATAGCTCACCGTCTGGGCATGGACCGCATCGTGGTAGCCCGTCAGTAGGTCCGCCGACGGAACCTGGACGGCGGCCACCTCATCCGCGCTGTCCCCGTAGCCGGTCGCCGAGGGCGGGAACGGCAGGCCGAACTCGCGCTGCCAGCCTCCCGCAGTCCACACCTGCTCGACCTGGGCGACCTCGGAGACGTGATCGTCCTGGACGCGGGTGAGGTGCCACACCAGCCACGCAATGGAGTTGGCGTCGCCGTCGATGCGGAACGTGAGATCTGCCGGCGTCATGCCGTCGACGACATCGTGCACGCGAGTGCGAATCCTGCCGAACGCGTCGACCAGCAGGTCGGGTCCCTCCACGGCGCTCACCCTTTCGAACCAGTCCACCGGGAACGGCGACATGATGGCACGGCACACCGACGCGGCGCTGGCATTGGCTAACCCGGCGCTGCGTGGCGCGCACCGAACTCTCGCCGCATCAGACCCCGCAGGATGTCCCGGCATCTGGCGCCGTGGTCGGGGTTGTCGTGGGTGTACGCCCAGATCGTGTGCCACGCGGCGGTCAGGGCGTAGCTGGCGGTCAGCACACCGAGGTCCTCGGCGGTCAGCGGGCGACCGTACCCGTCGAGGAAGGCCTCCCTGAGCGCCGGCCTGGTCGGCCACAGACCGAAGAACAGCTTGCCAAGGTCGTTGGCCCAGTACTCCCGTCCAGCCCATTCGAAGTCGATCACGTGGATGCGGTCGCCGTCGATCAGCCAGTTGCGCGGCGAGTAGTCGAGGTGGCACGGCACCAGTTCGGGAGCCGCGATGCCTTCCAGGACGTTAAGTTCCGCACGTACGAACGCAAGGTCGCGACGGTCCAGGTACCCGTCCGCACGCGGCACCCACCAGTCGAGCTCCGCCAGTTTGCGTACGGCGAAGTCGGGCGAGACCACCGGCTGTTCCGCCCCATGGAAGCGGCGCAGCAAGGTGCCCGCCTGGTGGTGGAGCGCTGCCACCTCCCGCGCCGACCCGCCGCCCTCCCGTAGCGGTCCCGAGTCGATGGACACCTGACCTGGAACCTCGGACACCAGCAGGGCCAGCAGGCGCTCGTCCTGCGCGCGTAGCTTCGGGGCCCGGTCGCCGAGCACCGGGGTCCAGCGACGATAGGCCGTGAGCTCCCGCTCGTATCCAGTCCCGTACCGGTGCCGTTTCGCGTACCAGACAAGACCTTCGGAGTCCTGCATCCGCAGCACCGACGGACCCCGGTGCGGCCACGAGCAGTCCTTCACTGTCGTACACGGGCCAAGAGCCTTCTCGGCAAAGGTTTCCAGGTCGTTGGACACGTGCGTCCTTCCAGCGGCAGGGATGGGTTCGAAGCCCGACACGGGCAGATGGGCGCGGAGCGCAGCGCCAACGCCGTCGCGTACGGCACCAGTTGGGTCCGGCCTACCTCGGGAGACGGCCCTCCCGCGGCCGGGATACGTGCGCGGGAGTAGCGCAGATGGGGCTCGCGGACGGACGTCCGCAGCGGCCCAGGTCGCGAGGCTGTGTCAGGTCAGAAAAGACACCATGACAGGAGCAGACAATGACGACCGAACTCGCCAAGGCTACCCCCGGCGCAGCGCCCAGCGCGACCCTGATCACGGTTCTCGCCGCGCAGGCGGGGCAGCGCCTGAACAGCTGGCTGGCCCGGCACAGCATCGGCATCCTCCGCGCGAGCGTTGGCCTGGTGTTCCTGGGCTTCGGCGTGCTCAAGTTCTTCCCAGGCGCCAGTCCGGCCGAGGAACTTGCCGTGCACACCTTGGAGAAACTGTCGCTCGGGGTCCTGTCGGGGCAGGCGGCGTTGCTGACCACGGCGATCGCCGAGTGCTTCATCGGCCTGACCCTGGTCACCGGGAAGCTGCTGCGGCTCGGCCTGGTGGTGATGGCCGGATCGCTGGTCGGGATCATGTCACCGCTGGTGCTGTTCTTCTCCGACCTGTTCCCCGGGACCCCAACCCTGGAGGCGCAGTACGTCCTGAAGGACATCGTGCTGGTCGCGGCGGGCCTGGTGATCGCAGCCCGCGCACTGGGCGCCCGGCTCATCACTGGCGAGGACGCCGACTCGACCGCGCGCCTGCGGCCGAAGCGGCGGCTCTCTCCGGGTTGACACCACGGTGGGTCGGCGTGGATCGGGGTGATCCAACGCGCCTATCGAGCCTGAACGACGCCGCCCCGGTCCGCCGGGGCGGCGTCGTTGGCGTGCGCGTGTCGCGATGTTGCCCGCACTCCGACGCGGCGACTATGGTCGAACGCGTAAGTGGACGACACGTCCTTCGCATGACACAGATCCCATAGCACAGGGCGAGTTCGAGCAGGTGCCGCCATGGCGTAGGGCGTTGGTCCCGGCGCAGGCTCGATGGGTGGGACACACCTCGGAGGTAGGTTGTGTTCCGCCCTTATTTCTCTGTGGTACGCACGCGTGGCGCTGCGTTACCGTTCCTCGCAAGCTTCCTCGGTTCGCTGCCGATCACCATGCTCGGCTTGGGCGTACTTCTGCTGGTGCAGTCCAGCACCGGATCGTTCGCCCGGGCCGGCGCCGTGAGTGGCGCCCTCAGCGCCGGCAACGCGATCGGTCTCCTCGTGCAGGGCCGGTTGCTCGACCGGTACGGCCAGTCCCGCGTCCTCACCGCGTCCGGAATGATGTGCGGCTCGTCGCTGGTCGGGCTCACCGTGGTCACCTCCCACACCGGTCACGTCCTGCTCACCGGCGCTCTCGCCGCACTCGCCGGCGCCACGATCCCGGCGGTGATCACCTGCATGCGGGTGCTGATCCCCCGACTCATGACATCGCCGGCCAACCGGCGAACCGCGTACGCCCTGCTGGGCATGTCGTTTCAGGTCGCGATGGTCAGCGGTCCACTGGCGGTGACGGCCCTGCTCGCTGTCGCCGGACCCAGCGTGGTGGTAGTCGTGGCCGCCGTGCTGGCGACAGGTGCGAGTCTGCTGTTCGCGGGGACGCCCGCAGCGCGGCAACGCGGGGCACCGTTCTCCACGCCGGCGCCGGCGCCGACGCTGCGCGGTCGGGCGGCCTTCGGCGCGATCCTGACGCCGGGCATGAGCACGATCCTGGTTGCCGCGTTTGGCTCCGGGCTGGCCGCGGGACTGGAGATCGTGGCCGTACCGGCGGTGGCCGTCGCCCACGGCGCCGCGTCCCTGGCCGGCGTGCTGATGGCTGCCGCCGCGCTTGGCGACGTGCTCGGCGGGTTCGTCTACGGCGCCAGGCGGTGGCGGGCTCCGTTGCGGGTCCAACTCGTCTGCTGCCAGACCGCCGGCGGAATCGGAAGCGGCCTACTCGCACTGCTGACGGGACACCCGCACGCGATGATCCCGCTGATGTTCGCCGGCGGAGCGGTACACGCTCCGGGCGGGATCGCGACGTCAGCGCTGCTCGACGACGTGGCCCGCAAGGGTGCGCTCGCCCAGTCGTACACGACGATGGTCGCGGCCGGGCTGATCGGTATCGCCGTGGGCAGCGCCGTCGCGGGAGCACTCGACAACGTGACGTCGGCGTGGGTGTTGTTCGCCACCGCCGGAGTCGTCGCCGCCGGCGTGGCCCTCTGGCTCCACCTGCGGCGCCACAGCCTGACGTAGCCGGCCCGGGTGCAGTTGTTGGAGGTCCGCCCGACTGTGCCTCGGGCAGATCTCCAATCCCGTCACGGGTCGTACGCAGGGCAACGTAGACCGGGAGTCGTTCGCGGGTGTACGCGGCTGGCACGCGCGAGCGGCAGCATCGGGTGAGGCGCGTGCAACGTGTTCGACATCCCCGACGGCGGCGCGACGATCCGGCGCAAGCTGGACGTGCTGGCCCGACACTGCGACGACGTGGCCATCCAGCGCCTGGTTGCGGCCGCACCTGCCGTACGTACCCTCGAGAACGGTCGGCGCGGCTCGTGAGGACCGATCGCCTCGACGACGCAGCTCATCTGGGAGACTCCACTGCCGGATCGGAACGAACGAGGAGAGCCATGCATCCGCTCACCCGCATCGCCGTCACCGTGGTCCTCACGCTTGCCTGCCTCGGCGGGACCGCCACCAGCGTCCCCGCGGTCGAAGGCGAGCCCTGCGCGGTCCGCCCCGGTGAAGGTGCCTATCCCAACCCGTTGCACGAGTGCCCCGCCGCCGATCCCGGCATGGTGATCCGGGGCGACACCTGGTACGCGTTCACGACCGGCCTCAGACTTGCCAAGTCCACCGACGCCGGCCACACCTGGACCAACCTCGGGAAGTTCGTCGAGACGCCGCCGGGCTACGTCGACATGTGGGCGCCCGAGGTCTACCGGATCGGGCACACGTGGGTCTGCTACTTCTCGATGCGCCCGGGCCCGGGCCAGTTCGCCAAGCTGTTCGTCGCGACGTCCAAGCACCTGGAGAAGGGCTGGACTATGCGGGAGGAACCGCTCGGTGAGGACCCGGCAGTCAGCATGATCGACGCGAGCATGTTCCGTGCCCACGACGGGCAGCGCTACCTTCTCTACAAGGAGATCGGCAACCGGCGCATCATGATCGACCGGCTCTCCGCCGACGGACTCTCCCTCGCGCACGAACCGACGCCGATCCTCAACGTGACGCAGGAGTGGGAAGGCAACTCGGTCGAGGCTCCGAGCATGGTCTATCGACCCGCCGAACGGCGTTACTACCTCTTCTACAGCGGCAACCTCTTCACCGCGACCGGCCACTACGCGATCGGTGTGGCCCGCGCCGAGACGCCAACGTCGTCGTTCGACCAGGGCAAGCTCGGGCCGCCGATCCTCGTCGAGGACGAGCACTTCGCCTCGCCCGGACACCAGTTCCTCACGAAGGTACGCATCGACGGGAAGAGCACCGAGATGCTCTTCTACCACGCGTACCCGCGACTCGCGCCGGATGGCACTCCCCTGCCCACGCCGTCGCCGCGCGCGCTGATGATGGACCGGCTCACCTGGGGCGCCGACGGGTGGCCCCGCGTCCACGACGGCACCCCGAGCCGGTGAAGCGCGCCGGCGCACGGTCGCACCGTTCACCGTTCACCGGACGGGAGGGTCAGCCGCTGGCGCGAAGTGTCACGATCTCGTCGATCCGGCGGCCGAGGTTGGCGAGCTTCTCCGAATAGGAGACCGGATAGATTCCGCTCGGATCGGCCGGTTTGTGCGCATCGGCAAACCGCTGCCCGAGGTTGGTGAACACCGCGACGACATATCTGCGCTGCGGCGCTCCCGGTAGGGACGTGACGATGCCGGCGTCGGCGCCGGCCTGGTTGGACAGGCCGGTCTTGTGCGCGAACTCGACCTCCGCCCGTCGGTTGCAGGGGCGTACGTCCTGCCCGTACACGCGATAGTCGACGGTGACGGTGCCGTCGGCCGGATCGATCCAACGCTCCGGCACGCGCTGCGGAATTCCTCGGGCAGGGTAGTCGCGCCCACACCAGTTGGACGTCGACAAGGCCTGGTTGAGACCTTGGTCAGCGAGGAGCCTGGTGAAGTACGCCCTCGACGACGGCTGCAGCACTGCCTGGCTGACTGACTCCCCAGCCGGAGTGCGCCACAGGGTCTCCGACTCACCCCTGCCCGATGCAGCGCTGCCCGATACAGCGCTGCCCGATGCAGCGCGGCCCGATTCGCCGGCCACGATCAACAGGAGTCGGGCGGTGTCCATTGCGGTCATGCTCATCCCGAGCCACTCACCGCCCGTCGCCGGGTTGGTGTTGCGCACCTGCAGGGTACGCAGACCCAACCTGTCGAAGGTCGCGTTGAGGCGGTCGACCTCGTCCAGGTCGTGCAGCTTCTTCATCAAGGCACACGTCGCGCGGTTGTCGGAGATCGTGATCATCTGGTCCAGCCAGGTGCTGATCCGCGCCCTGCCCGGCTCGCCGCAGCTGGTGTCCGGCGGCTGGTAGCTCAGCGGTTCGTCCAGGTCGAGGACCCCTCGGTCGACGAGGCGCAGGACCCCGAACGCGACCATCAGCTTGAGTACGGAGGCGGGATAGGGTGACATCGCTTCCAGCGAAGCGTCCTCGCGTCCAGGCAGCACATCCTGCGAGCCGGGCGAGCCGGCGTACCACTCCTCGGTGTTCCACCGCCGCCAGCGGATGTCCCTCGTACCCAGGTCATCACCGACCGGAACGACGACTCCGTTCGGATAGTCCTTGCTGACAACGACGTTGGCCACTGCAGTGGCCCGGCCGTCCCGATCGAGCTCGATCACGGCCGCATCGACGATGGGCGTACGGGTGTTGCGGACGGCGTACTTATGAGACGCACCGGAGGTGTCCCCGCTGCCTGCCTGGTCGGGGGGTGGACTGCCAGGGGGCATGAGGTCGACCAGGCCTTCGGCGAAGTGCTGCCGCGCGACCGCCTTCCGCAGCTCGGCCGCGAGTCGAACCTTGTCGATGTGAGTGCGGCCACGGGCGTTGGCGCGACCACCGTCCTGGTCGTTGTCGCGACCGCTCCGCTTGTCGGGCTCGGACCTTGCCCTACCGGAACGGGCCTTGTCGCGCGGCTCCGACATCTCCGTGTGCTCCCCGTCCAGTTGTGGATCTCGCCGGTCGCCACTCACACGTACGGAGTCAGCCTCCTCGACCGGCGACAGTGCCGGCCCGAATCCGAACAACACCGCCACCAGCCCGACGGCCAGCCGCCAAAGCCCGCTCTGCCGCCTCACGATGTGCAGCCCCCGGTCGCACGTGGCGTAGGCATATCCGGCAAAAACGTGCCGGGGCACGACATGGCAGGGCTTGACGGGCGCGCGCTCGGCTGCACAGCCGCCCGCATCGTCGTGGCGACACGGCTGGCCCGGTGGACAGGAGGAGTTGCGTGCGGTCGAAGTGCCATGACTGCACGAGGCTACGGGTCCGGCAGCGGCATGCCCAGACCTACGCTGCGTACTGTCCGATCGGTGGAATGGCCCGGCGGGCGGCCAGAGGGAGGGGCGGAGTCCGCCCGCCGGGGTCTTGGGGGGCGTACCGACGCCTCACGTGCAGGCGTTGACCTCTTCGGTCGTGCGCGCCTGAGCAAGGCAGACGGATCGCTCCAGCTGCCCGACATCGGCCGACCTCGTGGTGCCGGTGCCAGCCGGCGCCAGCAGTACTGGCGCTACCAGAACCGCCAGACACACGAGGCCGCCGACGATGGCAGTGGCCGGATTGGTCGCCAGGCCAAACCGCACATGCAGCAGAGTCAGAGCCGCAAGCACCAGGCCGAGAATGGCGACGAGCACCGACAGGTCACCACCGACGCCGGTCCACGCGAGAATCAGTGCGACCTCACCAGCGATGAGTGTGGACAGGCCCACGACATGGGGAAGAAAGCGGGGGGGACGCGGGGAGTAGGTCGGCTGTAGCACCGCAAGCTCGTCGGTACGCGCACGTTGGCGCGGAATGACGAGCGGCGCCGGCGCTACTTCCGGAGCAGGTGCAGTCAAGGGCAGGGTCGGCAAGGTTTGGATGCTCGCGGACACGGTAACTTCCAGGGGTGAGAGGTTGTCGACGCTCGCCACACAAGGCGGTCAGCCCAGTAGTGCGGTCAGGCCAGTAACGCGCCGGCGCAGCACGACGACCAGCCCAGCAAGGCGATCAGGCCAGTCGGGTGTCGGGCCAGCAAGGCGATCAGGACAGCAAGGCGTCAGCCGAGCAGCGCGCTCCGGTCCATTGGTAGCAAGGCCAGGGCGCAGTTGGGCCGGCAAGTAGTCAGGCCTTTTGGGAAGCGGTCCCAGTCAACGTTTCGTATCGAGCGTCATACGATCATCCCCATCCCCAACACACCCCGGTTTGGCCCCCGTGCTGATGACGAGTGTGTGCCTACTCGCCGGTATGCGCAGCCGATTGGCTGATTTGAGACCAAGTTGCGTTACAGACCAGCAGATGCCTTTCCAGCAAAGGCACCTGCGGGGCCTGCGGCCCGCGGCTACGAACACCCGGCCGCGACAGGTTCCACCGGATCGCCGGGTCCCTGTGCTCCAACAGCGCCGGCATCGACGGTCGCGTCGTCCGGCTGATCCGGTCGAACGTCGAGTGGGTGGGCGATCTCGTCCTCGGGCATCTTGGCCAGCACGATCGCGAGCACCGCGATCACGGCCGGCAGCAGCCCGGCGGCGAGGAACGTCGTACCCAGGCCGATCGCGGTGCTGACCGGACCGGCGATGGCCATCGACAAGGGCATGAATACGAGCGAGACAAAGAAGTCGAGACTGGACACGCGTCCCAACATGTGCGGCGGCACTCGTCGCTGCAGCAGCGTTCCCCAGATCACCATGGGCGCTGAGAAGCAGATGCCGAGGACGAAGACCGCGGCCGCGATCAGCACGACGTCGGTGGCAACGCCGACGATCGCCAGTGGCAGGCAGCCAACGCCCCAGAACAGGTTCATGACCGTGAGGTAGCGGCGCGGCATCCGGAACGAGGCCATGCCCAGCGAGCCGATCGCGCCGCCGATCCCGAACGCCGCCATCACCATCGCGTGGTCGCCCGGTCCCCCGCCAGCGCGGTCTTTGACCACGAACGGGATCAGCACGTCGATCGGGCCCATGATGAGCAGGATGAGGACGGACGCGAACAACAGGGTGGCCAGCAGCCAAGGGGTGCGGGCCATGTAGACGAAGCCGTCCTTCAGGTCGATCAGGGTGGACCGCACCGGATGCTCGGCCTGCGTCGAGGGCTCCCGCCGTAGCGGGACGGGCCGCATCGCCAGCAGGAACACGATGCTCGCGGCCTCGAGCACACCCACGACGGCCAACGCGGCACCCGGGGACGAGGCGGCGATCACGGCACTTGCCATGGCCGGTCCGGCGGCCTGCATGATGGTCGGTCGCAACGTCCCTTCGACGCCGTTGGCGGCCATCAGGTCATCCGGCGGGAGGATCGACGGCAGCAGAGCGGAGTACGCCGGGTAGGTGAAGCCGTTCCCGAGACCGATGATCAGGGCCGCCAGCACGAGGTGCCACAGGTGCAGCCAGCCCGACAACGCCAGGAACGCGACCAGGCCGATCGCGACCGTCCGTACGCTGGCGACCGCGATCAGGATGCGGGTCTGGGAGATCCGGTCGGCGAGCACCCCGCCGAGCAGGGTGGTCGCGAGCATGCCTCCGGCCGCCGCGGCGGACACGAACGACACCGCCGTCGGGCCGCCGTCGAGGGCGATGACCTGCCAGACCAGCGCGATCATCCAGGCGCCGGCGCCGAACAAGGACAAGGTGACAGACCCGGCCAGCAGGCGGTATTGCCCGAACCGGAAGGGGCGTAGCGGTCCGCGCAGCCAGCGCGGGCCCGCCTGCCTCGTGGTATCCGTCGTGTCCGTCATGATCGTCCCTCGAGTATGTGGTCAACTGCGCATCCCGAGGTACGACCGGCGCGGCGGGCACAACTTATCGCCCGCCCCGAAAGTGGCCACCTGCTCTCGCAGGCCAGCCACGGCGGCGCACGCTTGTTGCTGCTCCCTGGTCGGACCCCCGCAACTAGAACGCGCGGCCTCGCGGATCGGCTGCGAAGTCTCCGGAGCGAATTCCATCACGACGTACGGACAACCGGCGATCGCGCGCCCGGCGGATTCGGTTACGCCCAGCGCGGGAACGGGTGCACCAGACACAGACTTTCCGAACCGGTTGCAGGCGTATTGCGTGCTCGCAATACTGGTGTCGCGTACGCAATAACTCCAGGACTGCCTGCCGTCCCCGACGATCTCGGGAAACGTCAGGACCGCCGTCGCCCTCCTGGCAAGTCGCTGCGCCCATCCGGACACGGCCGGGCGACGGCATCGAGGGGGCGCTGGCGATGGGGACGCACCGCAGAGGACCGCAGGACGGTCCGGCGATCAGAGCCGTGGTGTCGGCGATGTGGCGATGGCTGGACATACCAGCGGTCAAGTTCGCGACCCTGGTCGTGGCCATCGTCGTCCCGTGGCTGATGGTCGTCGGCCTGGTCGTAGCCCTCGTCACCATCGCCAGGGCGATGCTCGCCTGACCCGAGCATCTCGCCTGACCTGAACATCTCGCCTGACTGCGCGTCTCGCCCGACCCGGGCATCTCACCGGGCCATTGCGTCTGCGCAACGGCCCGGTAGGTCCGTCACTCGGTGGCGATGGCGGCCGCCGGTGGCACCCGGGCCGCCCGCCGAGCCGGCAGGACCGAGGCGAGGAGCCCGGCGGCGAGTGCGACCGCCGCGATCAGCGCCAGCCGGCCTGCGGGCACGGCGAGCAGCACGTCATCGTCGACTGCGGCACTGAGCATGGCGGCAGTTCCCGCCCAGCCGTACAGCACTCCGAGCGGTAGGCCCACGACGACCGCGACGGCGGCGACGAGGAGAGCCTCGACGGCGAGTGTCCGACGTAGCTGGCCACGGGTAAGGCCGAGGGCACGGAGCAGCGCCTGCTCGCGGGTGCGTTCGATGACCGACAGGCTCAACGTGTTGCCAACCCCGACGAGAGCGATGACCACCGAGATGGCCAACAGGCACGCGGCCACCAGCAGCAGTACGTCGAGGAACTGGTCGTAGAACACCCGTTCCGGTGCCCCACCGCCGATCTCGAGCCCGTCGACATCCGCCGCAGCCTCCTCCACGTCTGCGAGGACCGCGCGCGGACTGGCACCGGCGGCCACCCGCGCCCACAGACCGGTGGTGCCTGCGTCCGGCGCCAGGCGGGCAAGATCGGCCTGTGTGAGCACGACGTCCGGCGTTTCATTGCTTCGCACGATGGCGGCGCGCAGCGTCGACTGGCGCCCGTCGAAGACCAGCGCGAGGTCACCTCCGGAGCGAACGCGGAGCCGCTCGGCGACACTGGGCGAGACCAGCGCGACGCCGGTATGCAGTCCGGCGACCGGCTCGGGTGATCGCAGCACAGCCGTGGCGGCGGCGGGGTCCACACCGACGACCCGGACGGTCGCCGATCGTCCCCCATCGGCGGTGGCGCCCGCGGCGGCCGTGGTCACCGTGGCACCGCGCAGGATCACACTGGACGCCAGACCGTCCACCGCACGGATCCCTTGGACCGTCCGGTCGGGGATGCCGCGCTCGGGCGCGGAGAGGCTGAGGTCCAGGGGGAACTCCGAATTGACCATCTGCTGGACGGTGCGCTGCGCGGAGGCCGCGCCGACAGTCATCAGGACGATCAACGTGACGCCGACCAGCAGCGCGGTCGCGGTCGCCGCCGTCCGCCGCGGGTTGCGCACCGCGTTGCTGACGGCCAGCCGGGAGGGGACGCCGCCGAACGCGCGCGTCGCCAGGCCGAGCAGGCGGACCACCGCCGGGACCAACAGCGGCCCGCTGGCGAGTACGCCTAGGAAGGAGAGCGCACCACCGGCCACGCCAGCCACGATCCCGCCGAACCGGGCACCCAGCAGCATCACGGCCGTACCCACCACCACAGACACCACGGCCAGGATCAGCCGCAGATGGCCGGTACGGGACCGCAAATCCGGAGCCGACTCCGGACGCAGCGCCGCCAGCGGGGAGACCCGTGTCGCCCGGCGGGCCGGAGCCAGCGCGGCGACGACGGTCGTCGCGATTCCCACCGCCACCGGCAGCGCCAGCAGTGCCGGCGACACGTGCACCCCGTCCATGGGTATGCCGACGCCGACGTCCGTCAGCACCCGGGCGGCGAGGACGGCCGCACCGGTCCCGGCAGCGGCCCCCCCGATCGACGCCACCGCGCCCAGGACCGCCGACTCAGCGACCACCGACCGGACCAGTTGACCACCGCGCGCTCCCACGCACCGCAACAGCGCGAGCTCGCGGGTGCGCTGGGCCAGCACGATCGTGAACGTGTTGGCGACCACGAGTGTCGCGACGAACGTCGCCACCCCAGCGAAGCCCAGCAGGAGTACACCGAGGACGTCCACGCCACCGGTCAGGCCCCGGGCGACCTCGGCGGCGCGAGCGTCGGCCGTCAGCACCGACGCGTCCCGGCCGGCGAGCTTTCGCAGCGCGGCGGCGACCACGCCGGCGCGATCCTGGTGGCGGTCGGCCGTGGTCCGGACGAGCACCTCGGAGTATCCCGGCGGCCCGCCGCTCCATCTCGCGATGGTCTCCTCGGTGGCTACCGCGGAGCCCTCATCGCCGAACGATCGAGCCGCGAGTACGCCGACGACCGTGGCCGTCTCGCGCCCGCCCTCGGCATCGCCGACCGTCAGGGACGAACCCGGAGCGAGTTGGTGGTCCTCGGCCCTGGCGGCATCGATGGCGATCTCGCCTGGCGCCCGCGGAAGCCGGCCCGCGCTGACCTGCTGCCAGCGCAGGGCCAGATCCGCCGGGAGAGCGGTCAGGGCGAGCCAGCCCGGGCGTACGTCCCCCCGATAGACGACACGTACGCCCGTGTGGGCAACCCCGGCGGCTCCGGCAACGCCGTCGAGCTGACGAAGCCTGTCAACCACGTCCGGGCTCACCGCCTCGGAACCGGGCACGACCACGAGGTCGGCCCGTTCGTACTGTGCGGCGACCGCGTTCGTCAAGCCTGCCTTGACGGCGGACAGGAGGAGGAGCGCGGTCGAGACGAACATGACTCCCAGCCCGATCGCAAGCGCAGCCGCGACATAGCGCCGGGCGTGTCCACGCATGGACGCGAGGATGACCGTCCGCATCTCCTCACGCCCCAAGCCGGCGGATGGCGGCGAGCACGGAGTCGGGGTTCGGCTCGAGGATCTCCCCCACGGCCCGCCCGTCGGCGATGAGCACGACCCGGTCCGCGTACGACGCTGCAACCGGGTCGTGCGTCACCATCACCACCGTCTGGCCGAGCTCACGGACCGAGCGGCGCAGGTGAGCCAGCACCTCCGCGCCGGTATGCGAGTCGAGATTGCCCGTCGGCTCGTCGGCGAAGATGACGGCGGGCCGGGTGACCATGGCTCGGGCGAGGGCGACCCGCTGCTGCTGGCCACCGGACAGTTCGCCCGGGCGGTGGCTGAGCCGGTCGGCGATCCGGAGCACGTCGACCAGCGAGCCGAACCAGGCCGGGTCCGCGCGTCGGCCGGCGAGGTCCAGGGGCAGCAGGATGTTCTGCTGCGCGGTCAATGTCGGCAGCAGGTTGAACGACTGGAAGACGAATCCGACCCGCTCCCTTCGCAGCAGCGTGAGCTGGTGGTCGGACAGGTCGGTGAGCTCGGTGTCGCCGAGCTGGACAGATCCGGACGTGCCCTGGTCCAGGCCGGCCAGGCAGTGCATGAGGGTGGACTTGCCCGAACCGGACGGTCCCATGATCGCGGTGAACCGGCCCGCCTCGATGCACACCGACAGCCCGTCGAGGGCCCGGACCGCGGCCGGTCCGCTGCCGTACACCTTGACCAGATCGGTGGCGCGGGCCGCCACGCGCTGGGCGGCGTCCGGCGCAGCGGCCGGCGGCGGCGCGGGCTGGGGTGGTGCGGGCGAGTGCATGCAACGGCTCCTTCGGGACACGGCTTTCTGCACAACGTCTTCTTGCACAGCAAGGGCGTTCTGGGTGCCTGGACAGGACAGGCGTTCTGCCTGTCTGGGCGTTGTGGGCTACCCCTCGACAGTAGGAGTCCGGACCGACCCCGGCCGTCAGCCGTGGGCGTGATCCGGTGTCCGTCCGGCGGTGGACGACGTACGACCTTCGACGGATGCCCGCGCCGGGCACCTTGGTCAACTAGGAGGTGGCGCCTCGGCCGACCAGACCGCTCTCGTAGGCGAAGACGACCAGCTGGACCCGGTCGCGCAGGCCCAGCTTGGCAAGGATCCGGCCGACGTGTGTCTTGACCGTGGCCTCGGACAGGTACAGCTCACCGGCGATCTCGGCGTTGGACAACCCGCGGGCCACGGTGAGCAGGACCTCGCGCTCGCGACCGGTCAGGGCGGCCAGGCCGTCGTGGACCTGCGTAGGCCTGGGGTCCGGCAGGTGGTGCACGAAGCGTTCGAGCAGGCGGCGAGTCGTGCTCGGCGCGACGACGGCGTCGCCCGTACACACCGACCGGATCGCCGACAGCAGGTCGGCGGGCGGCGCGTCCTTCAGCAGGAATCCCGAGGCGCCGGCCTTGAGTGCCGCGAAGGCGTACTCGTCGAGGTCGAACGTGGTGAGCACGATCACCCGCGGGGCATCGTCCCCGCATCCGGACCGCACCCGGCGGGTGGCCTCCACTCCGTCCAGCCGCGGCATCCGGACGTCCATCAGGACGACGTCGGTCCGCGTGACGGCTAGCTTCTCCAGCGCCTCGCCTCCGTCGCCTGCCTCGCCGACGACCACCATGTCGGGCTGGGAGTCGACGACCATCCGGAACCCGGCCCGGACGAGTTCCTGGTCGTCGACGAGGAACACCCGGACACCACCGGCCGAGTTCGTCACCTCGCCATCCCCCCATGCGTACGCAGATCGGTGGTCCGTGTCGCGCCCTGCGTCCCGGTCTCTGTCCCGGTCTCCGTCCCGGTCTCTGTCCCAGTCTCGGCCCCGGATTGGCCGAACGGCACGACGGCACGGACGTGGAACCCGCCTCCGCTCCGCGGACCCGCGGAGACCGAACCACCGTAGACGGCGACGCGTTCCCGCATGCCGTGCAGACCCTGTCCCTGCCCGTCGCCGGCCGCGCTGGCGCCGCGCCCGTCGTCGAGTACGTCGATGTGCAGGGCGTCGTCGCGGTGGCACAGACGTACCCAGGCGGACGCACCGGGACCCGCATGCTTCAGCGTGTTGGTCAGGGCCTCCTGGACGATGCGGTAGGAGGCCAGCTCGGCGCCCGGCGGCAGCCGCCCCGGCGTGCCCTCCACCACCAGGTCGACAGGTAGCCCACTACCGCGTACCCCGGTCACGAGCGACAAGAGCTGGTCGAGCCCCGGCTGCGGCGTGAACTCGCCGGTTACCGGATCGTCGTAGTCGTCGGCGACCACATGGTCCGGGCCCTCGCGGCCGACCCCGTCCGCAGGCTCGTCGCGCAGGACGCTCAACAGCCGGCGCATCTCGGCCAACGCCTGCCGCCCGGTCGTGCCGATCGTCTCGAGGGAGGCACGCGCCGCCGCCGGGTCCCGCGCACCCGCGTACATGCCGCCGTCCGCCTGGGCCACCACCACCGACAACGAATGGGCGACCACATCGTGCAGCTCCCGGGCGATCCGAGCCCGCTCGGTGACGCGGGCGATCCGGGCCTGCTGGTCGCGTTCGACCTCCAGGCGCCTGGCCCGGTCCTCCAGCTGGGCGACGTAGGCCCGCCGGGTCCGCATCAGGTCACCGAGCGTCCAGGTGAGCACGACGACAGCGGCGAGGAAGCCGGCCGTGAACAGTGCCGAGGGTCTGCCGTCGGCCCACTCCAACGCCCCGAGGACGGAGGCGAGCGCGCCGACCATGAGTCCGCCCATCCGGAGCCAGAGCCGGGTGGCGTAGGCGCTGAGCGCGTAGAGCGCGAACAGGAAGCCGAAGTCGGAGGCCAGCCACATGTCGTAGGCGAGCACCTGGGCAACGCAGGCCAGCGACACCACCGCGAACACCAGGCCGGGGTACCGCCGCCGCCACAGCAGCGGGATCAGCTGCCCGCACCCGATCGCCGCGGCCACGACCGGACGGTCGTAGCTCACCGCGACCGGGACGACAAGCAGCCCGAGCAGGCCGGTGATCGCGCCGTCGAGGACGAACGGATGCCGGCGCGCCCAGTCGTAGAGCTGGTGCAGTCGCACGACAACGCAGCGTACGTGGGACTGGCGACCATCTCGGTCCTGGTAGACAAGTCACCTATTCACATCGCAAGCGGTCAGACGTTAACGTCGACCGTCCGACCAGCGGGGTCCGGCGACGAGAGGAACGACGTGAGCATGACGCGGGTTCGCCGAGCACGGGTGGCTGGTCTGATCCTCACGGCCACCGCGCTGACCGCCGCCGCGGTGGGCGCCTGCAGCCCGGCCGGCAGCCGGGACGCCGGCGGCGGTAGCGAGGGCGGTGAGGAACGCCCTGGCCCGTTCGTGGTCGCCCGGACAGCCGACGTCGACCTGCTCGATCCCGCTCGCGCCACCGCGTTCCCCACGGTCCAGACGCTCGATCTGGTCTACGACACCCTCCTGGAGACCGACGACGGCGGCGAGCTCCGAGCCGGGCTGGCCACCAAGTGGGCCGTCGGCGACGAGGGCCGGACCGTCACCCTGACCCTTCGCGAGGGGGTCGAGTTCCACAACGGCGAGACCTTCACGGCGGCCGATGCCAAGGCCACCCTGGAACGCGTCCTCGACAAGGAGACCAGCTCGGTCGTCGCGTCCTACCTCGGCAACGTCGAGGCGATCGAGGCACCGGACGACACCACGCTGGTGATCCGGCTGTCCCGACCCGACGCCGCCCTGCTCAACGTGCTGACCTATGTGGGTACGTCGATCCTTTCCGGCAAGGACATCGAGGCCGGCACGGTCCAGCGCAAGGTCAACGGCACCGGGGCGTTCCGCTGGGCGTCCTGGGACCAGGGCCAGAAGGTCGTGCTCACCGCCAACCGCGGCTTCTGGGGCGGAGCACCGAAACTCAACCGGGTCGAGCTTCGGGTGATCCCCGACGAGTCGTCGATCCTGTCCGGGATGAACGCCGGCAGCCTCGACCTCGGCATCATCTCCGACCCGAGCGTCAGCAAGCAGGTCGACACCGACCGGCTGCAGCTGATCAGCCAGGGCACGCTGGCCTACCACACACTCCAGCTCAACGGCCGGCGCGGCCCGCTTCGCAAGCTCGAAGCCAGGCAGGCGATCGCATGTGCCGTCAACCGGGACGAGGTCATCGACACGGCGTTCTTCGGCAATGCCGAGGTGACCGGTCCGATAACCAGCCCCGCGTTCCGCTACGACGCCGTGCAGGGCCTCCCCTGCAGCGCCCCACCCGATCTGGAGACGGCGAAGGACCTGCTGGCCAAGGCCGGTTACCCCGACGGCTTCCGACTCGACACGATCGTCATGGTGGGCAACTACGCGACCGCCACCAACGTCGCGCAGTCGCTACAGGCTCAGCTGGACAAGATCGGCGTACGCCTGCGGCTCCAGCAGCAGCAGAGCAACGTCTACGTCGAGAACTGGCTCGGAGCCAAGTACGACGCGGCCCTCGCCAAGAACGGCGGGAGCACCGACCCCTACCTGATGTACGGCCGCTACTTCACCACGGACGGCAGCCTGAGCATGCCCGCCGGACTGGCGGACAAGGGCCTGGACAAGCTGCTCAGGGACGCCAACGCGACCACGGACGACGACCGCCGCCAGCAGCTGTTCGACCAGCTGCAGCAGGAGCTGCTCCGGCTGTCGCCGTGGGTGTGGCTGGTCAGCGACCAGAGCTACTACCTCGTGGGCAAGGACGTGCAGGGGTTCAAGGCCTTGCCGACCGACTCGCTCGAATACCTCGGCAAGGCCTCGATCGGTACGCCATGAGCGGGAGAGTGCGCGCCCGGAGTCCGGGTCCGTGACGGCGCGGTACCTGCTCAGCCGGCTGGCCGGCACGGTGCTCACGATGGCCGGTGTCGCGGTCGTGGTGTTCCTTGTCCTGCGCGCCCTGCCCGGTGACGTCGTCACGGCCCGGATGGGCACCGAGTCGGGAGTACTCGACGAGGCGCAACGCGCGGCTCTGGAGCGCTACTACGGCGTCGACCAGCCGCTGCCGGTGCAGTTCGCCAGCTGGCTCGGCAGCGTGGTGAGCGGAAACCTCGGCGTCTCGATCGACTCCGGTCGTCCGGTGGTCGAGCTGATCGCCGCGGCCGCACCGGTCACGGTGGAGTTGGCCTTGCTGGCAACGCTCATCTCCACGCCCGTGGGTGTGCTGCTGGGCATGCTGGCGGCCAGTCGGGCCGGGCGGCCCCGTGATGTCGGTGTCCAGGCGTTCGGCCTGTTCGGGCTCGCGTTGCCGGAGTTCGTCGTGGCGTCCGTGCTCGTGGCGCTGCTCGCCGTCTGGTTCGGCTACTTTCCGGACCCGGGCATCTACGTACCCCTCAGCGAGTCGGTCGGCGGCAACCTCAGCCAGATGCTGTACCCGGCGCTGGTCCTCTCCCTGGGTCTCGCGGCCAACGTCATGCGCACGTCGCGGTCGGCGTTCCTCGAAGTGGCACACGCAGACTTCGTACGGACGGCACACGGCAAGGGACTGACCGCCCTCCGGGTCAGGCTGCGGCACATCCTGCACAACGCGGCGATCCCGATCGTGACCATCGTCGGCATCCAGTTCGGATACCTGCTCGGCGGCACCGTCATCATCGAGCAGATCTTCGCTCTTCCCGGACTGGGCCGGTTGCTGCTGAATGGCATCCTGCAACAGGACTACGCGGTGGTGCAGAGCACTACGTTGCTGGTCGCATTCGCGTTCGTGCTGGTGAACTTCGCCGTCGACGTCACCTACCGATTCCTCGACCCAAGGACCCGGCTCTCATGAGCTGGCTCAGTTCCGAGGCGGTGCCGCGGCGGATCTGGCATGACCGCAACGGCCGGGTCGGTCTGCTGGTGATGGCGGCGCTCGTGGTGCTCGCGGGCGTTGCGGCAGTCGGGATCACACCGTACGACCCGATCGCGCAGCACCCGGCCGACCGGCTCACCGGTCCCACACCCTCGTACTGGTTCGGGACCGACCAGTTCGGCCGCGACATCGCGTCGCGCACGATCGCGGGGATCGGCTCGTCGCTACGTGTCGCCTTCGTGTCGGTGGGGCTCGCCGCCGTGCTAGGCACACTCGCCGGCGTGGCGGCGGGATTCGCCGGCGGGATCTGGGACCACGTGACCGGACGGCTGAGCGACGTACTGTTCGCGTTCCCCGCCACCCTGCTGGCGCTTGCCGTCATCGCTGCGCTCGGCCGGGGCTGGGTCAACACGGCGATCGCCATCGCGGTCGTGTACGTGCCCATCTTCGTGCGGGTCGCGCGAGGACCCACGCTGTCGGTCCGCGAGGCCAACTACGTCCAGGCGGCCCGGGTCCTCGGCTTCTCGCCCGGCCGCCTGCTGTTCCGCCACGTACTCCCGAACGTGGGCGCGCCGATCCTCGTCCAAGTGGCGCTGGCGCTGTCCTGGGCGATCATGACCGAGTCGGCGCTGTCGTTCCTCGGCCTGGGTACGCAGCCGCCAGACGCGTCCCTCGGTGTCATGGTGAGCGAGGCACGCACCCTGGTGGCCGGCGCCTGGTGGACCCTCACCTTCCCGGCCGCCGCGATCGTCGTCGCCGTCCTGGCCCTGAACCTGCTCGGAGACGGGCTCCGGTCCGCCCTAGACCCGACGGCGGCCGACCGATGAGCCCGGACCGCGACGGGGATTTGCATGACGTCGATCGAACGAGACCGGCCGAGGGACCAGCCAGGACGCCGAACGATGTCGTTCTGGCCGTCCGGGACCTGCGTACGGAGATCCGGTCAGGTGGGCGGCGGACCCCTGTCGTACGCGGCGTGTCCTTCGACGTCCGCGCCGGCGAGACGGTCGCATTGGTCGGCGAGAGCGGCAGTGGCAAGTCGCTGACCGCCTTGTCGGTGATGGGCCTGCTCCCCGAGGGCATCGCGGTGACCGGCGGCTCGGTGCGCCTCGGGGACCGCGAGCTGCTGACCCTGTCCGAACGCGCACGCAGGTCGGTCCGGGGCGCGGAGATCGCGATGATCTACCAGGACCCGATGACCTCACTCAATCCGTTGATGCGGGTCGGTGAGCAGATCGTCGAGGGCCTGCGTGCCCATGGCCTGGACCGGGCCGAGGCGCACGGGCGCACAGTCGAGGCACTGGACGACGTACGCCTACCCCGGCCCGAGCGCACCGCCCGTGCGTACCCCCACCAGTTGTCGGGCGGCCAACGCCAGCGGGTGATGATCGCGATGGCGGTGGCCCTGCGACCTAAGGTGCTCATCGCCGACGAACCGACGACCGCCCTCGACGTCACCATCCAGCAGCAGATCATCGGGGTGGTCGACGACCTGCGCCGCCGGGTTGGGCTCGCGGTCGTCTGGATCACGCACGACCTCGGTGTGGTGGCGCGAATCGCCCATCAGGTGCTGGTGATGTACGCAGGACGGGTGGTCGAGGCGGGTCCACGGCGGCCCGTGTTCGCCGAGTCCCAGCACCCGTACACGGCCGGGCTGTTGTCGTCACTGCCAGCCATGCACGGCACCGACCGGCCGCCGCTGACCCAGATCGGCGGGGCACCACCCGACATCGCCGCGCTGCCAGGTGGGTGCTCGTTCCATCCGCGCTGCCCGCAGCGGATCGACCGCTGTGGCGAGGAGACGCCGCCACTCGAGGCGCGAGCGGAGTCGTACGGAGAGGGCGGCGAAGGTGCGGCGGCGCATGTTGGCACGCATCCAGAACCCCTTCGTCGGCTGGCCGCATGCTGGGTACCTCGGGACAGGTGGGTGTGATGCTCGCGGTCGAGGACCTGGTCAAGCACTTCCGCGGCCGCG
This sequence comes from uncultured Actinomycetota bacterium, assembly GCA_963720325.1. Taxonomy (GTDB): domain Bacteria; phylum Actinomycetota; class Actinomycetes; order Propionibacteriales; family Actinopolymorphaceae; genus Thermasporomyces. Next base: position 2,285,321 of record CAVRFE010000007.1, read on the forward strand.
ACGGAACCGTCCGGGCCGTCGACGGGATCTCCTTCCGGGTCGAGCGCGGCCAGACCCTGGGAATCGTCGGCGAGTCCGGCTGCGGCAAGTCGACCACTGCCCGAATGCTGGTCCGCCTCGTCGAGCCGACGTCGGGGCGCATCCTCCTGGACGGGCAGGACATCGGCGCGGTCGATGGACGCGCGCTGCGGGCGATCCGGCGCCGGATCCAGCTCGTCTTCCAGGACCCGTACGCCTCGCTCAACCCCCGGCTGACCGTCGAGCGAGCCCTGGACGAGGTGCTCCGGGTGCACGGGCTCGGGCGCGACGACCGCACACGTCACGGTCGGGTGCGCGACCTGCTCGAGATGGTCGGCCTCGGCGGGTCGACCGCCCGACGGTATCCGCACCAGCTCTCCGGCGGACAACGCCAGCGGGTCGGCATCGCGCGGGCACTCGCGGTCGAACCCGAGGTGCTCGTCCTGGACGAACCCGTCTCCGCGCTCGACGTGTCAGTGCGCGCCGAGGTGATGAACCTGCTCACCAGGCTCCGGGACGAACTCGGCCTGACCTACGTGTTCATCTCTCACGACCTCGCGATGGTCCGCCACATCAGCGACCAGATCGCGGTGATGTACCTCGGTCGGATCGCCGAGCTAGGTGACTGGCAGTCCGTGTCGGACGCACCGCTGCATCCGTACACGCACTCGCTGCACGCTGCCGTCCCGATGCCCGACCCGGCGATCGAGGACGAGCGGGAGGTTCCGGTCCTGCCCGGCGAGGTCCCCGATGCCACCCGGCCACCACCCGGCTGCCGCTTCCACACCCGTTGCCCGTACGTGGAAGACATCTGCCGGCAGGACGAGCCGGCGCTGCGCGAGGTGCAGCCACGCCACCGGGCCGCCTGCCACTTCAGCGAACGGCTCTTCGTCGAGCAGGGCCAGGTGGGCGGCACCGTGAGGCCGGGCTGAGCGCGGTCGGGTGACGTCGCGCACTGCACGCCGCGCGAATGGGACGACGGGACTTACCCTGCTGACCGGCCACTCGGAACGCCGCGGTCAACTGTGAAGTGTCTGGCCAGGTCCAGGACTCAGTTTCGGAGTGGGTGGTTGCGGAGTGGCTTGCGCTGCGGGTCGATCCAGTCTGGGGGGGTGAATTCTGGTTGGCCGTCGTGGGCGATGGTGACGGTCCAGTGTCCTTGGTGGATGAGTCGGTGGTGGTGGCCGCATAGCAGGACGCCGTTGTCGACGGTGGTGGGTCCGCCGCGGCTCCAGGCGATGATGTGGTGGGCGTGGGTCCAGGCTGGTGGCCGGTCGCAGCCGGGGAAGGCGCAGCCGCGGTCGCGGAGTTCGAGGAGTCGGCGGGTCTTGCCGGTGTAGAGCCGGGTCGGGTCCGAGAGCGCTGGCCCACGCCTCCCTCGACCTTGGTCCGCGCCCTTCTCGTCGGGACTACCGCCGCCGCTGCCGTTCGCTCCAGCCGCATTCCCGCCAGAACCGCTACCGCCGCTGCCGTTCGCACCAGCCGCATTCCCGCCAGTGCGGGGGGTGTACCAGCTGATCTTGGCGTCGCAGGCGTACTCCTGCGCGGTCCGCGCCGAGACCGGGGTGCCCGTGTGCAGGAACGTTCCGGTGCCGGTGCCGTTCACGAGCCGGTCGTGGTCGATCGTGATCACCACGTGCGGGCGCTCACCGCCCTGGGTGGGTGAGGCGCCGGCGTTCAGGTAGCGGCGGAGCAGCTCGGCGAACCCATCTCCGAGCCGCTGCGAGCGTGACCTCGGGTCGGGCCCGTCCGCGGTGGTCGGCATCGGCTTGGCTAACGGCTCCAACGCCGTCCGCAGCATCTCGGTGGTGACAGGGTCGAGCTTGCCGCGCAGCCAGGTGGACACGCTGTACGGATCCTCATACAGCCACACCTCCCGCTCCCGTTCAGCCTTGGCCTCCTCATCCGCCAACTGCCTGGCCAACACCCGATCAGCCAACTCCGGATCGACCACCTCCAACACCTTGCGCCCCAACCGAGCCAGATCCTTGGGATGGAACACCCTGGCCTGGTCCAGGAGGAACTGCTCGGCGGCCGCACGGGTCTGCCGGCCGGCTTCCTTGGGCAGGTCCGGTGACCGCCCGCGCGATCACCTGGGCGTGGTCCGCGCTGATCACACCGGCCCGCAGCGCGATCCGCGGTGGCGGCCAGGTCGCCGTCCAGCTCCTGGGCCAGCTTCACCACCCGCGCCGCGTGTTCGGGACGCATCCGCAGCGCCCCGGACAGCCAGTTCCCCGTCGAGGTCGCTCCTGCCGCTTCGCCGTGGTTCCGCCGGTCGGCCTCGGCGACCGCCGCCAGCGACAACGCCGCCACCTGCGCCGCAAGCGCCTCCAACTCCTGCAACACCTCGACCACATCATCATCGCCGGCAGACCACCACACCGGCGGCGACTCCTGCGCGAGCCGGTCCCGCATCCGACCCAACAACACCGTCAACCGATGCCGGGTCCGACCCGAAGTGATCACATCCACAACCAAGATCGTAAACCCGACCACCGACAACCCAGCCGACCCGAGCCAGAGCCCAAACCCCAAACAGACAAGGGCATCCGAGCACACACCCGGGATTGCGTGCCCTCCTCGATCTCCGCCTACTCGGCAACCTTTGAGTTGTCCGATGGCCATGAGCGTTCGATGGGTGTCGACTCTTCGGACAACTCGGCCAACGCGCGGCCCAGCGAACTCCACTGGCGTCCGTTCTCCAGCTGGCGTTCGCTCTTGAGCTGACCTTCGCTATTCAGCTGGCGTTCGTTCTTCGACTGACCTCCGCTCACGCGAAGGTCGGCACCTCGATCCGCTCGCCACCGCGCAGCGCCGACTCGTGGGCACAGATGCCCGGCGCGGTCCAGGCCGCGGACGTCACCGCGTCGATGGCCGGCGGGCGATTCTCGACGATGCTGGAGATGAACTCGTGCACGAGGTACGGATGAGACCCGCCGTGCCCGGCCACCTTCGTGAGAGCCGACCCACCGTCGCACGTCTCAACACTGAACTCGCCGACATAGCGGGTCAGCGTTTCCGGCAGCCGCTCGGCGAAGTCGGGCGGCTCCACCACCGACTCGTCACACGCCCGACCCCGCCAACCCTGCTGCGCCGACAGCTCGGCCGAATGCAGCTCGAAGAGGTGCATCGGCTCACCCGGCGCGCCTGACCATTCGAGGCTGCGTTGGTCGCCGTAGACCGAGAATCCCTCGACATATGAACGTGCCGTCTGGAAGAACGACATGGTCACGTCGGCGACGATGTCAGAGCCTGCCAGCCGGAACAGACCCACTTCCACCGGGAACGGGTTGTCGAACGACCCGATGCGTTCAGGGCTCAGCCGACCCGAGCCGTACGCGATGACGTCGGCCACCACACCGCCCGTCAACGCAAGCACCGGCGACAGGGCATGCGTGATGTACTTCATCGGCGGATACCCGCGCCAGTATTCCGGATAGCCATCGAGATTCTGGATGTGGTAGCCGCGGTAGAGCGTCAGCGCACCGAGCTTTCCCTGCCGGTACAGCTGTTCGGCCAGCAGATACTCCCGGCCGTACACCGAGGTCTCCATCATCATGTACGTCGTACCCGACGCACGCTGAGCGGCCACGATCGCCAGCAGGTCGGAGAGCTCAGTGGCCATCGGCACGGCACACGCGCAGTGCTTACCAGCGCCCAGCACCGCAAGGGAATACTCGGCATGGAACGCGACGGGCGCCAGTATGTGCACGGCGTCCCAGCGATCGTCGCCGAGTACGTCGTCGATATGGGTGAAGCGATCCGCTATCCCGTAACGGTCGCCGACCTGGGTAAGTCGCTCAACCGACTGGTCGACGATTCCGACCGTACCGACGTCGGGATGATCGGCGTACAGGGGAAGGAAGTCCTCGCCGAAGCCCAGCCCCACGACCGCGACGTCGACCGTTCCCGTGCCGCTCCCACTCATCTTCTCCGTCTCCCTCCGCCGCCCCGGCCTCAGCTCTCTCCCCGGGTGTCAGCTGCCCCGGTGTCAGCTGCCGGTGTCAGCTGCCCGGTGTCAGCTCCCCGGTGTCAGCTCCCCGGCCCGAGCGCCCCGAGAACGCGGGCGCAGCGGACCGGATCGATGGTGAGGCCGGCCTCGAGTCCCCACAGCCAGTAGTCGACCGATCGGACGATCGACCACGCCCGGGCCAGGTCGGCGTCGAGTCCGGCGACCGAGACGATCAGGTCGAGGAAATGCCGCACCCGGTCGTCGCCGCCCATGTCGTCGAGCCGCCACCACAGCAACTGGGCGATGCCGTGCTCTGGCACACCCACGATCACCCTCGGGTCGATCGCCAACCAGGGTTCACGGTCGGCTGCGACGATGTTCTCGTCGTGCAGGTCGTGGTTGACGAGGAGATCGCCGGTGACCGTGGCGAGCTGGCCGGCCAAGTCGAGGCCCAGGTCCAAGGTGGCAGCGGGCACCGGATCGCCTAGCCGGGCCGAGCGTTCCCGGGCGGTCTCCGCGAACGCCGACGCCGCCCCCGCGGTCGTGGGCAGCGCAATCAGTCGGGCCCGATCGCGTTCGGGCAGGCCGCCGTTGTCCCCGGCGGCCGGAAGTGCTGGGACGGCCAAGCGGCGGAGCAGGCCCGCGGATACGGTGAGCGACTCCTGCACGTCGACCGTACGCAGCAGGCGGGTGTGGTCGAGCCGCTCCAGCAGCAGCGCCCCGTCATCGACGGACTCGTCGACCAGACGGACGGTGCCGTCGCCGTTCCACCGGCGCAGAGCGGCCACCTGGTCGCGGAGCTCGTCGTCGAGCCACGCGACCTTGAGCATGTACGCGGAGCCGCCTTGCCGGACCGGGACGGCGATCCCGTTCGCTCCGTGCATCGGGGCGCCGTCGATGCGCAGCGACCAACGCGCACAGAGGTCGGCAACGAGCCCAGGCAACGATTCGGCCCACACCCGGCCGGCTTCGCCTTCGGACGAGACCCGGGTGTAGGAGAAGAACGACGCCGGCAGCCTGATCGGCACCGACCCATCCTGGCAGACCACCGGAGCCCCGCTCCCCCCTCGTGGGCGATGGTCAGCATCGCCGCTACTGTGATCCGCCGCCGTCATGTGATGTTCTTGCCACGACGGGCACTGGTGCGACCACGTTCCAGCCAGCACTCCACGAGGATCAGGTTGACGACCCAGCTGCACCAGATGCTCGTCTCGGCGGCGGCCTGGATCATGGCCGCCTGGTCGCCGTCGTAGTAGGTGGGTACGAGAGGCGTCAGCACGACGAACCAGAGCACCAGCCACAGCCTGTTCACCACGATCGACAGCGTCAGGGCGAAGCTGCGGAGCATCCACCTGCGGTGCTCGACGTACCTCCGCCGACGCGCCATCCGCCAGCCGGTGATGGTGAAGCCCAGCCACACCACGGCCAACATCGTGTTTCCGACCCGTCCGGACACGCCCTGCAGCGACGTGGGCGCCACGATCAACGCCATCAACCCGGCCGGAAGCACTCCGCCGAACACGTACGCCCGCCCAACGAACCTGTGCACCGCCGGATACCGACGCCGAAACCAAGGCCACACCTGCAGGCAGCAGGTCACCAACGCCACCGACCCGAACAGGATGTGGGCGACCAGGGTCGGGTAGTGCAACGCGAACCCGTCCCGGAGCGGCAACCGCGACTGGTCTGGATCGAAGGTCAGGTACGGCGGCAGCGAGAATGCCAGGAAAGCGACTGTCAACACGGCCAGCGGCGCGACCCAGGGTCGCCGCCACCACTGCGCCCGCGGCCTCCCGGCTCCTTCCCGCCGGCCACCGCTCTCGAAGTGGCCACCGTCGGGCTGTTCACCCTCAACCCGACGACCCCCAACCTGAGGTCCCTCAGCCTGGCCACCCTCAGCCCCGTCGCCTAGCTCCGGTACCGCGTCCTGCCCCGTCGTCTGCTGCTGGCCCGTCATCTGCGTCCCCTGTCGAGCTGTCGAGATCCGACTAACGCCTACTGCGTGCATCGTACGCAGTTAGCTGCGTATACGCTACGCAGTAATCCGAAGCACGGGTGCCACGACAGGAGCCGAGGCGATGGCAGTACCCGACGGTGATCCGTCCGACCTACCCCGGGGCGTCAGGTTGCTGTGGGGTGCAGACGTACGCCCCACCCGAGGTCCGCGGCCGACGCTGCGCCTCGATCACATCGTGCGTACGGCCATCAACATCGTCGACTCCGAAGGACTCTCCGTCCTGTCGATGCAGCGCCTCGCAAGCGAGCTGGGTGTCGGCACCATGTCGCTCTACCGCTACGTTCCGGGCAAGGCCGAGCTCGTCGCCCTGATGCTCGACACCGTGATCGCCGACCCGCCCCGGCTCGACCCGAGGAACTGGCGACGGGCCCTTCAGCGCTGGGCCAACGGCAACCGCGACATCTTCATCAGCCACCCGTGGACGTTCCCGATCGTCGCCGGGCCCCGGGTGCTCGGCCCGAACGAGACCGCCTGGGCCGAGGCCGCCCTCCGCGCCATCTCGCGCACCGGCCTACCACCCACCACGATGTTCGAGGTCGTCGTCCTCCTCAACAGTTACGTACGCGGTGCCGTCCAGCTCGCTCTCGGCCGGATGGACGGTGCGGGTGCGGACGAGCCGCCGTTCGACCGGAGACTGATGGAGCAGACCGGTCAGCTCGACCGCTTTCCCCTGCTGGTCGGCCTGCTGAGCGCTGTCGCGCCCGACGACCACGGCATGAACGACGACGAGCTGTTCGAGTTCGGCCTGCAACGTGTGCTCGACGGGATTGCCGCCCTGATCGACACCAGCGACTGACGCGCGGCGACCGACCGCCAGGTCCCGCGGCTTGTCTCTGACGGCCCGCCTGGGAGAGGCTGCAGGCGATGCGCATCCGGATCCTGGGCCCGCTCGAGGTGGGCGGCGACGGCGGCTGGCGGACGCTCGGGGCCGCCAAGTGGCGGGCGCTCCTGGCCTGCCTCGTCGCCGCCGGCGGGCATCCCGTCACCAGTGACGCGCTGGTCGATGCCCTGTGGCCAGATGGTGCGCCACGGGGAGCGATCAACCAGCTCCACGGCTATGTCATGCGGGTCCGGCGGGCGCTCGGCGACGCGGAGGGGAAGCTGCTGCAGACCTCACCGGTCGGTTACCAGCTCGTACTGCCAGCGGGGGACCTCGACGCGGACCGGTTCGAACGCATGACGGGGCAGGGGCTGGCGGCGCTGCGCGACGGTGACGCCGGCGCCGCGTCGTCGATCCTGTCCGAGGCCCTGGCGCTCTGGCGGGGACCCGCGTTTGCCGACGTGCCGGAGACCCCCGCGCTGCAGGCACTGGCGGACCGGCTGAGGCAGCACCGGCTCAGTGCGCTGGAGGCGCGCATCGACGCGGACCTGGCACTCGGCCGGCACCACGACCTGGTGTCGGAGCTTGACACGCTCACGGCGGGCGAGCCGTTCCGGGAACGCCTGTGGGCGCAGCTGATGCTCGCGCTCTACCGCAGCGACCGGCAGCCCGACGCGTTGGACGCCTACCAGCGGGTCTGCCAGCTTCTGGACGAGGAGCTCGGCCTGGTGCCGGGCAACGCCCTGCAGGACCTTCACCAGCAGATCCTTCGGTCGGACCCGGACCTACGCGGAACGGGACCTCGGGCACCGGCCGGTGCACTGCCGATCCCCCGCCAGCTCCCGGCCGACATCGCCGACTTCACCGGCCGGGTCCGCGACCTGGAGGGACTCGACGGGTTGCTCGCCGGCGGTGTGGCCAGTGAGGTGGATGGTGGCGTTGCCGTCGTCACCGGCACCGGAGGTGTGGGAAAGACCTCGCTCGCGGTGCACTGGGGCCACCGGGTCGCGCAGTCATTCCCCGACGGCCAGCTGTTCGTGAACCTCCGCGGCTACGCACCGACCGCGCCGCAGCGTCCGGTCGAGGTACTCGCGCAGTTCCTCCGCGCGCTGGGACTGGCACCGGCCCAGATACCGGTCACCGAGGACCGGGCCACCGCGCTGTTCCGATCCGTCGTCGCTGACAGGCGCATGTTGATCGTCCTCGACAACGCCGCGGATGCCGACCAGGTGCGACCCCTGCTGCCCGACAACCCCAGGTGCGCGGTCCTGGTCACCAGCCGGGACCGGCTCAGTGGACTGGCCGCGGACGACCGGGTGCTCCACCATGACCTCGACCGGATGCCGCCGGCGGAGTCCCTCGCACTGCTGTGCCACATCCTCGGACCGCGACGCGTCGATGCCGAGCCGGTCGCCGCCGAGGAGCTCACGGCGCTTTGCGACCAGCTGCCGCTCGCCCTGCGGATCACCGCCGCCAACCTGGCCGCGCAACCGTACGTCCGGCTCGCCGACCACGTGCACGCGCTTCGAGGCGGCGACGCCCTGCAGGCCATGGCGATCGCCGGTGATTCGGCGAGCTCGCTCTCCACCGCCCTCGGGTTGTCGTACGACCGGCTCGGGTCAGCGCAACAGCGTTTGTTCCGGCTGGCCAGTCTGCTGCCTGGCCCCGACTTCACCCGGGCGGTGGCGGCGGCCCTGACCGAGACCTCGCTCGAGGTCGCGTCCCAGCTCATCGGCGACCTGACGGCAGGCCACCTGGTCGACCAACGCGGGCCCGATCGGTACGCGTTCCACGACCTCGTACGCCTGTATGCCCGGCAGCGGTCGCGGCAGGAGGACCATCCGGCCGACCAGGACGCCGGAACTGCCCGGATGCTCCGGTGGTATCTCCAGACCGCGGCCGAGGCGGTGCGCATGGTCCTGCCGCACTCGATCCGGTTTCCGCGCGAGATCGAGGCAGTCCAGCCAGTGGCTGCGTTCGAGCGCCCGGACGATGCCTCTGCCTGGCTCGACGACGAGCGCCTCTGCCTGCTGGCCGCGGTCCGATGCGCGGCCGAACGCGGCGCCGATCCGCCAGCCTGGTCGTACGCCGACGTGCTACGCAGCTTCTACTTCTTCCGCCGGCACGCGGCCGACTGGCTTACCGTCGCCGAGCTGGGCCTTGCGTCGGCGACATCCGCCGGCGACCGCGGTGGCCAGGCCGCGGCCGCCCTCAGCCTCGCGCAGGCCTGCCGCTGCGTCAGCGACTACGCCCGCGCCCAGGCGCACGGCTCGGCTGCTGTCGAGGCGTGCCGCGAGGTCGACTGGCCGGCAGGTGAGTCACAGGCACTCAACGTGCTCGCCGGGATCAGCTTCGAACAGGGCAACTACCAGGCCGGCGTCGATCTTCAGGAGCAGGTCATCGTCCTGGACAAGGCCGCCGGTGACCTGGAGCACCTGGCCATGCACGAGATGAACGTAGCCCTCGCGTACTTCTATCTGGGTCGGTTGAAGACCGCCGCAGAACACCTCGAACAGACCGTCGAGCTGACACCGCAGGCGGAGTCGCCACAGCGACACAGCGCCGCCCTGTCCAACCTGGCCGCGATCTATCGCTGGCTCGGACGCTGGGACCTGGCCCTGGACCATCTCGAACGCGCGCTGGGCATTCAGCAGGCGGCGCGGTACGACTCCGCCCTGCTCGTCACGCACGTCAACCTGGCCAACCTGCACACCGACCGCGGTCAACTCGAGCAGGCCGTCGCGCACGCCGACCTGGCCCGCTCGATGGCCGGGAAGATGCGCAGCCGACGCGTCGACGGATGTGTGCTCGCCCTGCGGGCCGACGTCGCGCTTGCCGGCGGCGAGGACGGCGACGCCCTCGGGTTCGCCCAACAGGCCGTCCGGGCGTTCGAGGAGGGACTCAACCGGCTGGAGCTCACCGATGCCTTGCTGGCAACGGGTACCGCCCACCTGCGGCTCGGAAATCTCGACGAGGCGTACGCATCGGCCCAGGCCGCTCTCGACACCGCGCAGGACATCGACGCACGGGCATACGAGGGCCGCGCGCACACCCTGCTCGCCCGGATCCAGCTCGCCGACAACCAGCTCGACTGGGCCGAGGACACCGCCAGACAGGCGTTGGCCATCCACGCCGAGACAGGGCACCGTCCCGGCGAGACGCACACCGTGCGGCTGCTGGGCGACATCGCTGTCCAGCAAGGCGATCGGCGCACCGCGGCAGACCTGTGGCAGCGGGCCGACACACTGGCCGGCGAGATTGGGATCCCGGCCCCAGCCCCGCCGCACGAGCCACCCCTCAGCGGATCCCCGCGCTCCCGGCGCCGAGGTTGACCTGGTAGGTGTAAGCTGCTCCGTGCGCGCTGGGGTCGCGCCGAGACTCGCCGGAAGGCTTGAAGCCACCTCGCTGCGCTTGGGTTGAGCGACACACACACCGAGCTCTGTTCGTCCGTGCGAGTCCGGGCCGAAAGAGCAAGGTGTTCTCGTGAAGAAGCTCCCCGACCGACCAAACCTCGACCACCTCCGCCGCCAGGCCAAAGACCTTCTCGCCGGACTGCGCGACGCCGAACGCGCCACCTCCTTGGCACAGGCACAGTCAATGCTGGCCAGGCAGTACGGCTTCCACTCCTGGACAGGCCTGAAGGCCGAGGTCGACCGACTGCGTGGCGGCCATGACGACGTCGCCGACAAGGTGCTTGCCCGCGAAATCGCCGAACGCTTCGGTCTCGGCGAGGTGACCGGGCCGATGCGTTCGGAGGTCCGGTCCGACACCGTGGGCCGTCGCTGGTCATTGGCTACCGACGCCGGTCGATGGACCGTTCGTACGCTGGATGACTGGATGCCGATCGTCGACGTGGAGACCGAGGTCGCGTTGCAGGTCGCCGTTGCCGGCGAGGGCATCCTGCTGCCCGCACCGGTACGCAGTCGGTCGGGAAACATCGTCGAGCCGATCGGCGACCACAGCTGGCGGGTCAACGAAGAGTTCCCGTCAGGTCCACCCCTGGTGGCTCCTGCGAGTACGTCGGTCACGCGTGAGATCGGTGGGATCCTCGCGACCGTGCACCGCCTCGCGCTGCCAGTGGACCGGGTCAGCCCGTGGCATGCCCGCCGACTCTGGCCGATGTCCTGGCGCGACCAGGCAGCGACGGCCACCGTCAGCGGGGCGGACTGGGCGCCGGCCCTGGCGGCTGCGGTCCCCACGCTGGAGAGCCTGGACGCGGTCGGTGCGGACGCGCCGGTACCCGCACCGGTGCTCTGCCACAACACGCTCGGCCCGACCCAGGTGCGGCACGCGGACGGCGGTCGCCTGGCCGTCGTCGGCTGGGAACACGCGGGCGGTCAGCCGCCGAGCTGGGAGCTGTGCGGTTCCTTGCTGCAGTGGACGATCGGCCCCGGCGGCCGGGTGAACGTCGCTGGCGTCCGGGCCTTGCTGCGTGGCTACGAGGAGGTGGCGGGGTCCATCCCGGCGCTGGGTATGGCGTCGTTCCGGGGCGCGGTCATCGATCTGGCCAACTACGTGAGCGAGCAGGTGGAGCGGGCCCTGAATGCCCGACCCGGTGACGAACGGCGTCATGCGGAACGCAGCGTTCGACACATCCTGTCCGGGATACCGACGCGCGACACGTTCGAGCAACTCCTCGACACCGTGCTCGTGGCCTCCGCCTGACGTGCGCCGCGGCCACCTGCTCGGCGAAACACGGTGTCGAGCAGGCGGCCGAGGTCGCGCAGGCGGGGTGTCGAGCACCTGTCAGAGGGCCCGCACCTGTCAGAGGGCCCGCACCTGTCAGAGGTATCTCGCACCTGTCAGAGGTATCTCGGTCTCTAGCCCGAGATACGTCTGACAACTCCAACCCGGATGCCGCCGTTCATGATCAAGAGTCGAGAGAGAGACCGGGTTCCGAGCGAGGCGGGACCCAGTTACCTGACTCTTGATCATGAACCCAGCATCCATCGACCCAGCCCGCGTACCCAGCCCGCGTACCCAGCCCGCGTACCCGGCCGGTGACCACCGCGACCACCGCGATCACCGCGCGCCGAATACCTCTCGCCCCGTTGACATGCAGCCGTCGGGCTGCCTATGGTTCAGGCAGCCCGACGGCTGCATGTTTCGCGTAGGAGACGGCACGATGGACGAGGTGTTCCGGGCGCTGGCAGATCCCAGCCGCCGCCGGCTGCTCGACCGGCTGAACGAACGCAACGGCCAGACCCTGCGCGAGTTGTGCGCCGGGCTGGACATGGCGCGGCAGTCGGTCAGCAAACACCTGGCCGTCCTCGAGTCGGCGGGCGTGGTCACCACGAGGTGGCGGGGCCGGGAGAAGCTGCACTATCTCGACGCCGCCCCGATCAACGCCATCGCCGACCGCTGGATCAGCCGGTACGACCGCGAGCGGGCGGCCGCGCTCGCCGACCTGAAGACGGCATTGGAGCAGGAACCGATGGGCAACACCGAGTTCGTCTACACGACCTACATCGACACCACTCCGGAGCGGCTCTGGCAGGCCCTGACCGAGCCGGCCTTCACCAAGCGCTACTGGGGAGCGAGCTTCGAGTCCGACTGGAAGGAGGGTTCGACGATGACGTGGGAGGAGAAGGGCGTACGCATCGCCGACCCCGCCCAGGTCGTCGTGGAGTCCGAGCCGTTCCGCCGGCTCGCGTACACCTGGCACACGTTCACTCCGGAGTGGGCGAAGTCCCACGACATCAGCCCGGACGTGTTCGCCTCGATCGCCAAGGAACGCCGCTCGAAGGTGACCTTCGACATCGAACCGCTCGGCAAGCTGGTCAAGCTCACCGTCGTCCACGACGACTTCGAACCCGGGAGCACGGTGCTGGAGATGATCGGCGGCGGTTGGCCACATCTCCTGTCGGACCTCAAGACCCTGCTCGAGACCGGCAAGACCCTTCCGTCCACCCACTGAACCTGACGTACGCCGAACAGGAGGCCCGCCATGCCCACAACCACCCTCGAGCTCAGCCAGGTCCCGATCGTGACGACGGGAATGCTCATCCGCAGGCCAGCCGACGTGGTCTTCCAGGCGTTCGTCGACCCCACCGTCACCACGAGGTTCTGGTTCACCAGGAGCAGCGGGACGATGACCCCCGGCGCGACCCTGCGATGGGACTGGGAGATGTACGACCTGTCGACCCAGGTCCGCGTCATGGAGGTCGAGCAGGACCGCCGGATCGTGTTCGAGTGGGGAGACGACGCGCCGACGACGGTCGAGCTGCGCTTCACGCCGCGGGAGAACGGTGCCACGTTCGTCGAAGTCACCGAAACGGGACTGAGCGGAGACGGCGACGAACTCGTCGCGCAGGCTGCCGGATCCACCGGCGGGTTCACCATCGTCCTGTGCGCCGTGAAGGCATTCCTGGAACACGACGTCGTCCTCACCGCGGTGCTGGACCGATTTCCGCCAGGTGTCGGCCACCACTGACGTCGAGCTATCCGGTGTCCGTGCCGACGGTGGGCCTGGCTGCGATCATCCCGTCGAGGACGTTCTTCGTGATCCGGCGGACCCGCTCGTCGTTGTGACCGAAGTCGAGATGGGGCGGGTTCATGGCCGCCGGCGGAGTCGACAGCAGCTTGGTCCACCAACACGTGGCCGCGTTGAAGACCCAGTTGCCGCGTTCTGTCGGATAGAGGGTGGCGGCATAACGCCGCTCGCTCGGCTCTGCGTGGTAACCCGTCACCGCCCCTTCGGCGAGGACGGCGAGGCCGGGGTGGGCTGCCACGGGATGACCGTGGAACTCCCAGCCGACAAGATGCGGGATGCGTTCGCCGTGCCTCATCCCGGTCCCTTCGAACGCCCAGTGGTCTGGAGCGACGCAGGTCCAGTCGGCCAGTCCGACGCCGTACGACCTCGCCCCCATCAGGTCCACCTCGTCGAAGCCGCGGTCGAGCAGCCTCATCCCGCGGTCGGGCCGACCATCGCTGCCTGGCAGCAGTTCGATCCGACCCGACACGGAGTTCCCGGACAGGAACGCCAGACCGACCCCGGCCGCTCGTGCGCGGACGACGTTGTTGAACTGCTGCTGCGTCCAGTACTCGTCATGGCCGACCGACAGGAAGGCCCTTCCTCGGAACAGGCCGGGCCCGTCCCGATGGGTGTCCAGGCAGGAGAGGTAGGTGACGTCGTAGCCCTCCTTCTCCAGCCAGTACGCCAGTGGAAACTCCGTCATCAGGAACTCGCCGGACCCGTTGGTCGAAGGTTCGAAGCCCGCAGGAAAGCCGTTCCAGTACAACGCATAGGGCCGGTCGAACCCGGCGTCGTAGCTGTCGTCGTCGCCCGCACCCCACGGGCTGCTCGGCGTGTCGTACAACGAACGCCACTGAGGCCACCGGTTGTACGCGATCCAGGTGAAGTCGGAGACCTGGAACAGCAGGTCGGCAGGGCGGTCGTCACGTACGACGAAGACGACGTAGGCCTCGGACTCCGTCTTCCTCCACGTGCTGAGCTTGCCGAGATAGACGCCACTCACCCAGTCGGCCGGGATCTCCAGCGTGACCGCAGCGTTCCACCGGCATTCGACAATGTGGTTCACGCCGTCGGCGGGCGCGGGCTCAGGGGTCGCCCGCACGTCGACACCATCAAGCGGGCTGATGCGCCGAACGAACCTGCCGCCCTTGCCGCCGTAGTAGCCCATCCGGAAGACGTCGAGCTGGAACTGGTCGGCAGGATCAGCACTCACATGGACCGTCAGGGTGTCGCCGGCCCGGACGCTGCGGTGGGAGACGTATCCCTGGATCTCCGGTCGCACCTGCCACCCGGCGTCGTACGCCTCGTCCGGCCGCCTGGTGACCTTCGTCAGGATCCAGTCGGTCGTGCCGGGCTTCTCGTTCTCGGCGCGGATGAGGTCGGATCGGGCCACTTCGCAACCTCCTGGTCCGACGTCGTGAACCGCCACGATGAGCGAAGGTCATTCTGTGCCGCCGGAGCCTTTCTGGTCCAGGACTGGCCGGGATCTTGTCGCCTTCGACCGGACCGGCCAGGATGACGTTCGCCGTGCCACTGTCAGGGGCTCTCGGAGGCGACGATGAAGACTGTTCTGCGTTGTGCCGCGGTCATCCTCGCGATCGGCGGCGTCCTGGCCGGCGTGCAGGCCCCGGTGCCGGCGGCGACAACGCCGAGTGACGTGGCCGAGGCCGCGAGCGGTCAACCGTACGCACCGAACTGGTTCCCGGCTGACCTGCTGACCTGGAGTCCCCGGAGCGACCCCGACGCGGCGTTCAACCGCAGCACCACGCCGTTGGCCGATCGCGTCCAGGACAAGCTGACCGCGGCGGACCCGCAAGGGGCGCCACGCCGGGTGCTGGCGACGTCGGTGTTCGCCAACACCGACGGCAACCCGTCGCAGGGCTCGCAGAGCTTCGACTACTACACCTCGGAGTTCTGGCAGTACATCGACACACTCATCTTCTGGGGCGGATCCGCCAGCGAGGGGCTGATCCTCGCGCCCAATCCCACCGTCACCGATGCCGCGCACCGCAACGGCGTACCCGTGTACGGCACAGTCTTCTTCCCGCCCGACGTGTTCGGCGGGGACATCGAGTGGGTCCGCCAACTGCTCGCGAGGGACGCCTCCGGTGGGTTCCCCGCCGCGGCCAAGCTCGCCCAGATCGCGCGGTTCTACGGCTTCGAAGGCTGGTTCATCAACCAGGAGACCGAGGGCGCCGACGCCGCACTGGCCACGGACATGCGCGACTTCGTGGCTGAGCTGCGCTCCGCCGGCAGCGACGTGATCTGGTACGACGCGATGAACGAGACCGGCGATGTCGGCTGGCGCGGCGGGCTCGACGAGCTCAACGACGCGTTCTTCGCCACGTCGAACTCGATGTTCGTCGACTTCCGCTGGGATCTGCCCGACCTGCCGGCCTCCGCCGCGTACGCGCGAAGCATGGATCGCGACCCCGCCGAGTTGTACGCCGGTGTCGACACCGGGTTCCGGCAGTTCGCCGTGCAACCCGACTTCGACGCGATCTTCCCGGCGGCCGACCCCTCGGGTCTTTCGGTGGCGTTGTACCGTCCCGACTTCACTCTGACGGGCACCGAGGACAAGACCCAGTACGACGCCAGGGAGAGCCGGTTCTGGGTGGGCGCCGACGGCGACCCCGCAACGCCTATCCCCGACGCCGACGGCTGGCGGGGTGTCGCCGCCAAGGTCACCGAGCACACGCCGGTGACGCGCACGCCGTTCGTGACGTACTTCAACACCGGGCACGGCCGCCTCTGGGCCCACGACGGACACACCTGGCAACGCGGGCCGTGGAACAACCTCACCGCCCAGGACGTGCTCCCGACCTGGCGATGGCTGGTCCGTGGCTCGGACCTGAGCGTCGGCCACGACCACGAGACCGCATGGCGGGGCGGGTCGTCGCTCCGGTTGACCGGAACCCTGGACCAGGCGACGACCGTGCCGTTGTACGCGACCCGGCTGCGGGTCCGGCCGGGAACGCGGGTGGAGCTCACCGCATCCGGCGACGTACACCTCGACGTCGTGGCCCGCTTCGCCGACGCGCCGGACCGGGATGTCGTGGTGCCGACAGGGAGAGCCCGCACCGGCTGGACCAACCTGTCGGCCAGCCTTTCTCCGTACGCCGGCCGCACGCTGGTCAGCCTCGGCGTGCGGGTGAGCGGTAGCAGCACGGACGTCGACGTCCACCTGGGCCGGCTCGCAATGTTGCGCGGCTCCACGCCACGCCCTGATTCGGTGTCGCGGGTCCGGGTCGAGGAGTTTGCCGACGGAGTGCGCGTCCGCTGGTCGGCGTCGCCGTCGCCGTCACCCTTGCTGCGCTATGACGTCGAGGCGGTACGGGCCGACGGGACCCGGACGTGGCTCGGCGCCACGACCGGAACGGCGTTCTTCGCCCAGCCGCCAGACACGACGAAGCGGATCAGTGTCGTACCGGTCGGTCTCGACGGGAGACGGGGGCACGCCGCCGACGTCCAGCGGTAACGGTCGGCGGCACCGACGGGCCCTGGCCCGGGAATGCCGGCACCCGGATCGACGCTGGGCAACGTGTGGACGTCGCACCGGAGCGAGCCAGGAGTCCGCGGATACGAGGCGAACCCCAGGCGGCCCTCAAGCCCTTCCTGGCACGTGAGCATGCCGGTTTCGAAGTGACGCATCCCTCGCAAATCGTGGTGCCTGCCACCCCGGCGGTCCCGCTCATCCTGAAGATCCGCGACTCGGCAAACCGGCCGCCGGCCTTCGTGAGTGGCCCACACGGATCGCACGTGGTCATAGAAGGCACCTGCGCTCCGTCGTACCTCGAGGTGTGGTTGGCACCTTTGGGCGCGTACGCCCTGCTGGGAGTCCCACTGCGGGAGATCAGCGGTCAGACTGTCGATCTTGTCGACGTGTTCGGGGCCGACGGACGAAGGCTGGCCGAGACGGTGCGGGAGGCGCCGGAGTGGCGCCGACGGTTCGGGCTCGTGGACGAGTTCCTGCTGCGCCGAACCGAGCGGGCTCCACGTCCGGCACCTGAGGTCGGATGGGCATGGCAGCAGCTGTCCCGCACCGGTGGGAGTGCGCCGATCGGCCGAATCGCCGTCGAGGTGGGCTGGAGTCACAAGCACCTGATCGCAAAGTTCCGGCAGCAGATCGGCCTACCCCCCAAGACCGTGGCCAGGTTGATCCGCTTCTCCCAGGTACTCGCCGGCGTCGAACAGCAGCCCGTGAGCTGGCCGGACCTCGCCGCCACCGCCGGGTATTCCGACCAGGCGCACCTGGTCCGCGACTTCCGCGAGTTCACCGGGACCACGCCCACCGACTTCGCGGCCCGAATCCGCAGCGGCGGCAAGCCCTAGCCCGCACGCCGCGAGTCCACGCCCGTGCACGAGGGTCCCGCCACTCCGGCCCGGCTCGCAGGTCGCTCTGGCACACTCGACTGATGTCCATGGACGAGCTGCGCATCGGTGACGCCGACCGCGAGGACGCGCTGCGCAAGCTCGGCGAGCACCTTGGCGCGGGCCGCCTGGACATCGACGAACACAGCGAACGTTCGACCCGGATCTTCGCGGCCAGGACGCTGGCCGACATTCGCAAGGAGTTCGTGGACCTCCCGGCGCCGCACCCGGATCTCGAGCACATGCGGCCGGCGACCACCGGCGACAGCTCCGCGATCGAACACGTGCGACCGGGCGCGGGCAGACCGCCTGTGCCCCAGCGGCGGGGTGCGGCGATCCGCAACTTCGCCGGCGACCTGACCGCTGTCGTGTGGATCGTGAGCATCATCTTGATGATGGCCACGCAGGTCGGGTGGTGGGTGATCCTGATCCCGGTCGCGTACTCCGCGCTGCTGTCGGCGTGGAGTCGGGCGAGTGGCGACCACCACGGCAAGGCGTCGCCGACCGGCAAACCGAGCTCCTAGAACGGCAGAGATGGCCAGGACCGGTCATCTGGCAGGCCTCGGCGAAAACGTCGTCGGGACCGCATTGTTCCCCTTATTCTTTGTCGGGCGGTCCGGAGGCAGGGAGGTCTTCCGGGGCCGCATCTTTCTTGTGGGGGACGATCATCAACAGGCACGTACGCGCACACACCATCCATGCCGGCATGACGATCAACCATGCGGGCACGTGGCTGACGATCACCACGATCGCGATAGCGAAGAACGGTTCGTCGCTTCGGCACGGAGCATCGGTCTACGTCGCGGACGCCACCGACGACCAGGGCAACCAGGTGCGGATCCAGCTGCTCAACGACGAGTACGGCTATCGCCTACGACCCGAACAGACAGCAGGCATGGCGGCCTGGTCCGCGCCCTGGCAGCTTCGCCGGGCCGCGCCCGCGTACACCCGAATCAGGTAAGCCCGGATCAGGGCGCGGGCGCGGATCAGCAAGCGTTGGGTCGGTCGGCGGCCGCCGGTGGTCAGTTGACCTCGGGACGTCCCAGGCGCCAGTACCCCATGAACGCCACCGCCGACCTCGGCACGCCGAAGTCGTTGACCATCGCCCGCCGCAACCGCTTGATCATCCCGGCTTCCCCGGCCAGCCAGCCGTACAGGTCGCCGGGTTCGGTATGGGCATCGTCGAACGCGACCTCGGGCACATCCCATACGACGCCGGAGTCTGCGTCCGGGTCGGTCGGCCCAGTTGCCGCCGCGACTGGGCGCTTCCGGCACATCGTCTCCATGGCCTCGGCGACGACCGGCTCGAGAAGCGTTCCGTGTGGCACCGCTGCACCGGAGTCATCCCCGCGTGCGAGCCAGCGCACCTCGATACCGCGCGGGTGGCGCCAGACCTGCTGGTCACCGGGATGGGGTACCTCGACGCAGACGATGCCCCGCGCCTCGGGCGGCAGGGACTCCACGATGGCCGCCATCGCTGGCACGGCGGTTTCGTCTCCCGCGAGCAGCAGCCTTTTCGTCGTCGCCGGCGGGGACCATTCGCATCCCCACATCCGCCCGCGTCCCGGCCGATCGGGCCCGACCAGGCCGACCTGGTCTCCGCTACGGGCCGTCGCGGCCCAACTGGCGGCCGGCCCCGAATCGCCGGCGTCCACACCGTGGAGTACGAAGTCGACGTCGAGCTCGCCCTGCTCCGGCCGGAAGGCACGCACGGTGTAGGTCCGCATGGTCGGACGGACGTCTTCCGGCATCGCCCGCCATTCGACGTACCAGTCTTCGCCACTTGGCAGGTCGGCCACGGACTGACCGGGCCGCGGCAGGACGAGCTTGATCCGCTGGTCGTGACCGCCGGCACCGAAGTCGCGCAGCTGGTCGCTGGCGAACGTAAGGCGGCGGAATGTGGGCCCAAGGGCTTCGGTCGCGACGACCTCGACGGCGTACGTGAGGTAGGTGGGAGCGGGAAGACGACGACGAGAACCGTTCGTGCTGACCTTGGCCGACTCGGCGGCCGCCCGCTCCTTCACCGCGACCTGGGGGGCTGGGCGGTCGCCGGCTGCACTGTCGCCGGCTGGGCCGTCGGCGGCTACGTCATAGGCGTCGCTCATAAGGCAAGCCTAACCTAGGTCCGCGGGCGCCAAACGTGGTCCCCGCGGACGGGCGGAAGACTGAGCGGTCCAGACGCCGTCAGAGGAGCGCCGAGTGTCCGACGCAACCGTCCGAGCCGTCATCGTCGACTTCGGCGGTGTGATCTGTAGCTTCGACTACGGGATCTTCTGTACGAGGTTGGCCGACCGAATCGGGCGCCCGGCCGAGCAGATCCTCCAGACCGCGTTCGGCGGTGCGCTGCAGGTCGAGTTCGAGTCCGGGCGACTCACCGGACCGGACTACCACCGCCGGTTGATGGACCTGCTCGACGCGGACATCACCTACGACGAGTTCTTCCCGATGTACGGCGACATCTTCACCGAGATGCCCGGGACTGCCGACATCCTGCGCCGATTGCATTCGACGTATCCGCTGTACCTGCTGTCGGACACCAACGAGATCCACTTCGGCTACGTCCGCGACAAGGTGGATGTCCTTGGCCTGTTCTCCGATCTCGTTCTCTCCCACGAGGTCGGAGCCATGAAGCCCTCGCCGCTCATCTATGCCGAGGTGCTCGCCCGGTCGGGCGTTCCGCCGCAGGCGTGCGTCTTCATCGACGACCGGCCCACCAACGTGGACGGAGCACGCCGGGTGGGCATGCGGGCCGTGCAGTTCGTGTCACCGGAACAGTGCGCGGCAGAGCTCAGCCAACTCGGCGTCTCGATCCCCTGAACCGCTGAGCCGGGCGCCACCGCCCGAACGCCAGGTGCCGACAGGCCTCGCAAACATGTCCTATCGTGCGGACGTGCCCCGGTTCGACCTCACGACCACGATCCCGGCGACGCCGGAGCGAGTTTTCGCCGCCTGCCTCGACGTCGGCCTGCACACGGCAACGATGGGACGGACGGGCGAACGAGCTGTCGCCGGTGTCACCGCTGGGCGACTCGGTCCAGGAGAACGCGTGACGTGGCGGGCCCGACACTTCGGCCTGTGGTGGCAGATGACAGTGCAGATCACCGCTTACGATCCGCCGAACCACTTCGTGGACGAACAGGTCAGTGGACCGTTCAGGCACTGGCGGCACGAGCACACCTTCGAGCCGAACGAGGCCGACCCCGCCTCCACCGTCATGGTCGACCGGATCGACTTCTCCACGCATGCCGGCGCGGTCGGACATCTCGCTAGCGTGACGATTCTTCGACCGTACCTACGACGGCTGATCGCGGGCCGGAATGCCTTTCTGACACAGACATTGCGCGACTGACGCGGTCCGCCCCGGCTGCAGGTCAGCTGGCGTCAGGGGTATCGGACGGTTCAGGACTCTGCGACGGTTCAGGGGTCTGTGATGGTTCGGGCGTCTGCGATGGCGGAGGACTCGTCGGAGGTGGACTCTCCTCGCCCGGGGAGTCCTGACCGGTCGACGGAGTGGGTTCGGGAGTACGCGAACTCGGCTGGCGAGGATCTGCTCCGGTCGTGGAGTTCTCCTGACGGGACGGCGCTGGCTCAGGACCGTCACCGGGCGATCTCCGACCATCTGCCCCCGGCGTGGCCGGACCATCCGACGACCGGCCATCAGGCCCGACAGAGCGCCCCGAATCGTCGGTCCCCTCATTGGGCACCACTTTGCTCGTCGGCGGAGTATCGGTGGACGGAGTGCCACCAGGCGCCAGGCGCGTCGCACCGAGAACGGCCGCGGCGAGAATGACGAGCGTCGCCACGGAGAACAGAACGTACGCGGGCTTTCTGGAGTTGAGCTTTCGTACCGTGTCCGGCGGGATGAGCACCTCCGCCGTCACCGGATCTCCCGTCGCAGTTGTGGTCGCACCGACGCCTGTCATCACAGCACTGGGCGGCGTCACGTCGTTGGGCTGGCCCTCGCTTGGCTGGCACCTGGGCCCTCGCTTGGCTGGCCCTCGCTGGACGGCTGGCTGGGACTGGGCGCACCGGACAGAACCCGCCAGATAGCGGTCTCCATCTCGTCGGCAGTCTGGTACCGCGACCCGGGATCCTTCTCCAGAGCCCGCATCACCACGGCCGCGTCCGCCAGCGGAACCTGTGGGTTGAACGCCGACGGCGGCGCGGGCTCGTCGTACACGTGCTGGCAGGCAACGGCGATGGGCGAGTCGCCGACGAACGGGGGACGGCCGGCGAGAAGCTCGTAGAGCAGGCATCCCGTCGAGTACACGTCGCTGCGGGCGTCAACGGCCCAGCCACGGGCCTGCTCGGGTGAGAGGTACTGCGCCGTCCCGACCACAGCCGACGTCCCGGTGAGACTGGACTGGTCGGCGGCCAGGGCCCGGGCGATGCCGAAGTCCATGACCTTCACCTCGCCCGACGGGGTGAGCATGATGTTGCCGGGCTTGATGTCGCGGTGCACGATTCCGCAGCGATGGCTGTACGCCAGTGCGCGCAACACCTGTGCGGTCATCTTCTGCGCCTGGTCGGCGCGGACCGGGCCTTGCTCGCCGAGGATTTGGCGAAGTGTCTGGCCCCGCACGAATTCCATCACCATGAACGGGATGGACAGGCCGCCGCGCGACTCCACACCGGTGTCGTAGACAGCGACGATGGACGGATGGTTGAGCGCGGCAACCGACTGTGCCTCGCGCCGGAACCTGGTCTGCAGCTCTTCGTCCCTGGCGAGTTCGGCGCGCAGGACCTTGACTGCCACGACGCGCCCCAGCCGGTGATCGACCCCTCGCCACACCTCAGCCATGCCACCGGCGCCGACCACCTCGCGAAGCTCGTACCTCGAGTCGAGAAGCCGGCCTTCAGTCATGTCCGTCCCTCCCTGCCAGACCTACAGGTCATGGCCTACCGCACCAGCCGGCTGCCCTGTCGGGCCTTCGACCTGCGCCTGCCCCCAGAGGTTGCTACCACCGTGGTGCGCTCCTAACCCCAGCCGTTCTGTCCGATGCCGGCAAGCTGGAGACGAATCCCTCGACGCCCGAGGCCAGTCGGCTGGTGACCCGCCACGCCAGCCGCCATGATGAGGGCGTGGCGAGGGGTCTGGTCAAGGTGGTGCGGCTGGTTCTGGCCCTGGCACTGGCGATCGTGGCCGGGGCGTGCGGTTCGGTTGCCTCCCGGGAGGACGCGGCCACCGCGGCGGCCCGACAGTTTCGGATGGCGATCTCCAACCAGGACGGCGCGAAGGCCTGTGCGTTGTTGGCGCCGCGGACCCGCAGGGATGTCGAACAGGTCACGAAGCAGTCGTGCACGGCTGGCCTGCTCGACCAGGAGATCCCGATCGGTCAGGATCCGGCTCGCGGCTCCGACGTCTACGGCGACCAGGCTCGGGTCGCCTTCGCCGGCGACACTGTCTTCCTGGCCAGGTTCAGGGCCGGCTGGAGGGTGACGGCGGCCGGATGCACTCCGCGCGGCGAACTGCCGTACGACTGCATGGTCAAGGGAGGATGACCATGCGGTGGGCCCTGGGTATTTTCGTCGGGTTCGTCGTGGTCGGGCTCGCGTACTTCCTGGTGATCGCGTTGCTGCACAGGTAGGTGAATCGATGCGAAGCATGCTCCGCAACAACTCCCTGACGATCGTCTTCGCGACGGCCTTCCTACTGGCACTGGTGTTTCAGGCGTTCACCGGTCTGGCCGAGTTCAACCAGCGACAGCTTGTCGAAGGCCTGCAGCAGGCGACCTTCGTGCAGTACGTCACCTCCTCCGACTTCGGCGTGGACGTGACGGAGAACTGGCAGTCGGAATACCTCCAGTTCTTCCTCTACATCTTCGGCACGGTCTGGCTGATCCAGCGCGGCTCGCCGGAGTCGAAACCGGCCGACAAGGTGGGCCGGGAGTCCGACCGCCGGCAACTCGTCGGTCCGCATGCCCGCGACGACTCGCCGAGGTGGGCGCGGTCGGGCGGGTTCCGCCTCGGCGTCTATTCGCACTCGCTCGGTCTCGCCATGGCCGCGATCTTCCTGGGGTCATGGCTGATCCAGTCGCTCACCGGTGTCGTCGCCTACAACGAGGAGCAGCTCAGCCACCTTCAGCCACCGCTCGGCTGGACGGAATACATCGTCTCCCCGGACTTCTGGAACCGGACCCTGCAGAACTGGCAGTCGGAACTGCTCGCGCTCGTGTCGATGGCTGTACTGGCCGTGTTCCTGCGTGAGCGGGGCTCCCCGGAGTCCAAACCGGTCGGCGCCCCGCACGACGATTCCACCGGCCAGACCGGCTGAGAAGATCTCCTGGCCAAGGCCAGGTGCGGCAACCTCTCGCCGCGGAACGCCGTCAGGCCTAGGTTTGGGCGGAGCCCATCGTCGAGGGCTCGCCATTGTCGCTCAGATCCAACGAACGGAGCCCTCGCATGGTCAGGCCCCCGACTGACGGTGGCGAAGACCCGCAGGCCGGGGACGCCCTCGAAGAGACGCTGGAGATCTCCTCGGCATACGAGCGGTCGGACGCGCTGGTGGTCACGGTGGCCGGTGAGGTCGACATCGCTACGTCCCCACAGCTGCGCGACGAGCTCCTGGGTCTCCTGGCCGCCCGGCCGCGGGTGCTGGTGATCAGTCTGGAGCAGGTCTCCTTCCTCGACTCCACGGGCCTGAGCGCTCTGGTCGCGATCCATCGCCGGGCCCACGCCTACGGCGTGCAGGTGCGCCTCACATCACCCGCACGTGGACCCGGCAAGGCTCTCCACATCACCGGCCTGGACGAGGCGTTCGCCATCTACCCGACAATCGCCACCGCTCTGGCGGACTGAGGCGGGGCGTCCTCTCCGCCCCGCACCAGGCGTCCGCCGTGTCGTACGCCGTCGATGGCCGGTCACAGTGTCGCCGGCTGTTGGACGAACGCCCGCAGCTGGTCGGCCCGTACTCGTTGACTCCAAGGGAGATCTGGACCAACCTCGGCTGCCCTACTTCGGCTACCGCGACGCTCCCGGGGCCATCGAGTGGCTCGGACGCGCGTTCGGTTTCGAGACCACGATGTGCTTCCCCGACGACGAGGGCGGCGTGGCCCACGCCGAGCTGCGCCTAGGCGATGGCGCCATCGTGGTGTTCAGCGACCGGGACGGCTACCAGCGCCCGCCACGCAGGGGCGACACCATGGGCATCGGCATGTACATCTGCCTTGCCGAGCCCGCCGAGGTCGACGCCATTCACGGCAAGCGGTATTCCGCCGCCGGTAAGGACCTCGACCCCGCCGACCGCGGCGACGAACGCCTCCACCAGCCGGGTCTTGCCGATCCCCGCGTCACCCTCGACCACGACGAGCCGGCCCTGCCCCAGCCGGACGTCGGCCAGCGCCGCATCGGCGGCCAGCTCCGCATCGAGCACGGCCAGCTCCGCGGCGCGGCCGATCAGGTCCGGGCTGGAGACTCGCCGACTCACCCGGCAAGTATCGCCGAGCAGCCCAGCGTGACTCTCAGGCTGGCTTCGCCGATCACGTACCGGAAGACGTTCTCCAGCCGGTAGGAGCCGTCCGGCTGCCGGAAGTCCCCGTGCACATTGACGAAAGCCTCCCGTACCGCTGCCTCACCCGCGACCTCGATCGCCTTGCGCAACGGGCCGGCGGCAGCCTGTCCCCGCCAACCTGTCTCCAGGTCGGGATAGACGAACGGGCACTCCACCCCACCCGACCCGGCCGGGATCAGGCCCGCCCCGGTCAGTAGGTCCTCGACCACCCCGGGGCGGAGATGGCCAGCGGAGCCGCCGCACCCGGTGGGGGCGGTGCGAGGGCGCGGAGGCGGGCGAAGACGGCCTCCGTCTCGCACCATGCGGGTTCGCCCCACACGCCGATCGCCACCCGTCCGCCCGGGCGGGTCACCCGAGCCAGCTCGGCGACACCGGCCGGCGGGTCGGCGGCGTACTGGACCGCGTTGAAGGCGGTCACCACGTCGAACGTGCCGTCGTCGAAGGGCAGCTCCTGGATGTCGCCCACCCGCAGGTCCGCGTCTGGCAGCCGCTCCCGCGCGACGTCCAGCATCGGCTCCGCCGCGTCCAGGCCGGTCACCCGGGCGACGTCGGCGGCGGCCAGCTGCAGCGCCAGACCGGTACCGCATCCCACGTCCAGCAGAGCCAGTCCCGACAGCGGCGCCAAGACCGCGACGGTCCCCGCGTAGAGCGGCCGCGTCAACGGCTCGCACAGCTCGGCCCAGTCCCGGGGGGCGGCACCCCACAGCACACCTTGTACGCCTGCCGATCCCATCGGCCCTCCTCGTTCGTCCGATAGCGTCCTGTGGTCCAGGGTGGGTCGAGGGATCGCCGGCGCGCATCCGGCAAAGCCTCAGATCGGGGCCTCCGCGCGCTTATCTTCGGGCCGTGGCGTGCCGGAGACCGTGGGCATGATTGCAACTAGTTATAGCGACCTGCAACTATTGCAGGCGTGACCACATCTGAGGAGGTGGACGAGGTCTTCGCTGCACTCGCCGACCCCACCCGACGCCGGGTCGTCGAGCTGCTCGGAACCCGTCCGCACCGGCCCAGTGAGCTGGCGCTCCAGCTCGGCACCTCCGCGCCGGTGATGAGCCGGCACCTACGCATCCTGTTGCAAGCTGGTCTGGTCGACGACGAACGCGTCCGCGACGACGCCCGGGCCCGGGTGTTCCGGCTGCGGTCGGAGCAGGTCGCCGCCGTCCAGGCCTGGCTCGACCAGGTGCAGGCGCACTGGACCGAGCAGCTCGGCGCGTTCCAGCAGCACGTCAAGCGAAAGGGTCGTTCATGACCAGAACCTCCGCCGAGGCTTCCGTGGAAGTGGCCGTCGATCCGGACACGGCGTTCCAGATCTTCACCGACGAGATCGACCTGTGGTGGGTACGCGGGCCGATCAACCACTACGACGCCTCGCGCCTTCGCGAGCTACGTCTGGAACCCGGTGTCGGCGGACGGATGTTGGAGATCTACGACGAACCCGCCGGCGACATGCTCACGACGTGCACCGTCACAGTCTGGGAACCAGGTGCCCGGCTCGTGCTCCGCGGGACCGTACAGGACACCGAGGCCGACATCCGCTTCCACAAGACGGAGACCGGTACGCGGATCACCGTGTCGCAGTACCTGCTTCCCGGCGGCGACCCCAGCACGGTTGGGTTCGGCTGGGTCAACATGGTCGGCACGTTCGTCGCCTGGACGCGGCGCCGCGTCACGGCACCGCGGCAGCCACGCGAACTCACCCGGCTCGGAATCGCCTTGTACTACGAGGATCCGGCAGCTGCGGCTCGCTGGCTCCGCGAGGTGTTCCAGCTCGGCTCCTGGGATGTCGACGGCGCACCGGCCGAGGGCGAGAACCCGCCGTGGATCGAGTTCCACGTCGGCGACGCGTTGTTGATCCTCTTCCGCCTCGAGGGCGCGCGTTCCCCGGACGCCCCGATCACGCATGCCACCTGGGTGTACGTCGACGACCTCGACTCCCACTTCGCCCACGCCGAGGGCCGCGGAGCCACGATCGTCTCCGAGATCGCCTTGCACGGCTCGCGTACGTACGTCGCCGAGGACCTCGAAGGCTACCGCTGGACGTTCGTCCAAGCCCGGCCGACGATGCGGTGATGCGCCGGCGGCTGATCAGGTCGCGACGCGCCACTCCCGCCCGTCCCGCAGGTATTCGTCGCGCTCGTAGGCCTCGAAGCCGTTGTCGCCAGCCCGCAGCATCGTCACGGTCAACCGGTTGTCGTCGGCGTCGATCAGGTTGTAGCCGTTCGGCTCGCCCTTCAGCCGGTTGGAGAACGCGGTGCCCGACTGCGCCACGACCAGCCCGTCGACCACGCCGCTGTAGCCGAGGTGCACGTGTCCGCCGAGCAGCAGGTCGGCCCGGTGCCGCAGGCGCCGCAGCGCCGCCGTCGATCCGCCCACCAGGCCGCGCGACCGACCGGCGTCGGTCAGCAGGAACGGGTGATGCGCCACCACGACCCGAAGGTCCGCCAGGTCGGCCTCGTCGAACGTCTCCTCGATCGCGGCGATCTGTCGCGCGTTGATCCGGCCCCGGGACCAGTCCGTGTAGAGGCCCCAGCGGCGTGCGGTGTTGACCCCTACGGCGACCACGCCTGGGGCGGTGAAGGGGAACGCGGCGTGCGGGTCGGCGGAGGGGATGTGACGCTGCCAGCGTTGCCACGGCCGGATGAACCGCGACCAGACCCGCCACCCCGGCAGGTCGTGGTTGCCGCATACGACCAGCGACGGCGCCGGCAGCTCGTCGATGAACTCCCGAGCCGCCCGGAACTCGCGTTCCCGCGCGCTCTGGGTCAGGTCACCGCACACCGCGACCATCGTCGGTTGCGCGGCCCGCAACTCCTCCAGCACCGTCTCGGCGATCCGCGGCACGTCCCGCCCGAAGTGCAGGTCGGAGATCTGCGCGATGCGTACCTTCATGACTTCCTGCCAGGTGCGAGAACGGCCAGGGCCCGCGGCTGGATGTCGTACCGCAGCGGCATGCTCAGTTGGGATACCTCGCCGTCGCTCATCACCGTCATCATGTCGAGCTGCGAACTGGACACCTCCACCCGCCTGCCGTGGTAGCTACGCAGTCTCTTGTCAGCCTGCCACGTCCCGTCCCGCAGCTTCGCCGCGATGCTGAACAGGTCCCAGCGCGTGCGGTCACGAGTGACGTACGCAGCGAGCAGACCGGTGTCGAGGCTATCCCTGCCCGGGATCGGCGCCGGCCGGGTCGAGAGCGGGTTGTTCGAGACCACGATCGCGCTGGTCCGGACCTGATGCTCGCGTCCGTCCACGACGATGCGCAGCCGCATCCGCGGATAGCGGCGCCAGACCCGCACTCCGCGCGCCACCCACCGCAGCAGCGGCAGGCCGATGGCACCGCGGGCGCCTTCGCGGATCCGGCCTAGGTGCGGGATCATCGCCAGCGCCGAGCTGCACAAGAACAGCTCACCGTTGAGCCGGGCTACGTCGATCGTCCGGACCGGCGCCGCCAGCACGGCATCAAGAGCCTCCTCCAGCTCCTCTGGTATGCCGAGGTCTACGGCGAGCACGTTCATGGTGCCGGCCGGAAGCACACCCATCGGCACGTCGCCGTCGACGAGGTGCTCGGCGACTGAGCGCACCGTGCCGTCCCCACCGACCACGACGACTGCCTCGGGTCGGGCGGCCAGCAGGTCCCGGACGTCCTTGCCCAGGCTCGACGGTTCGAACGTCTGGAGTGTCGCTTCGACGCCTCGCTGCGAGAACAGCTCCGCGAGGCGGTCCTCCACCGGCACCTTCGAATCCGAGGTCAACGCACCCGAACGCGCGTTGTAAACGACCGCTACCCTGCGCACACAGGGAGTCTAGGGGTGCCGTGCGGGCCGGCCGGCCTCAACCGCTCAACGGTCGCAGCTCCACCGGGCCGAACCTGGCATCGGGAAAGCTGGCGGCGATCTCCTCCGCGCGTTCCTGCGTCGCGCAGTCGAGGACGAAGTAGCCGGCCATCTGTTCCTTGCTCTCGACGTACGGACCGTCGGTGACAACCGGGTGTTGGTCGCGCACCTGAACCGTCCGCGCCGTGCTCGGGTGGGCCAGCGCGCCGGCCGTGACGATCTCGCCGGACTCGAAGAGATCCGCTACCCGCTGCTCGTCCTCCTTGGCCATCGTGTCGCGCTCGGTTTCCGACATGGCCAGCGCCTCGTCGGTCCGTAGGTAGATCGGGTGGCCCCAGGTCCTGGCATTGCTGTAGATCAACAACAGGTACTTCACCGTGGTCTCCTCCTTGGTCGGCGGGTGCGGCGTTCGGGTACGGGTCGGAGCAGATCCGCGGATCTCGACATCCGCCCATCCCGCGAGATCGGCGGCTGGTCGATGTCGAATACCCGACGGCGGCTCCGACGTGGCCGAAATACCCACCGCGACGCGGGAGGAAGCCGATCATGACCACGACACACACCCAAGCCGCCCCCACCGCCGAGCACCGCTCGCTGTTCTCCTCACTCAACGCCCAGCGCCATCACGTCCTGGGCATCCTCGAAGGACTCGGGGAGGCAGACCTGCGACGGCCGCTGCTGCCGTCGGGGTGGAACTGCCTCGGGCTCGTCCGCCACCTCACGTGGGACGTCGAGCGCTTCTGGTTCCGCGCCTGCATCGCCGGCGAGACCTCGGTGATGGACGACCAGCAGGACGCCTGGCAGGTGGGACCGGAGGAGTCCGCCGAGGCCGTGTTCGAGGCGTACCGGCGCGAGATCGAGCTTGCCGACGCCGTTATTCGCGCGCGACCGCTGGATGCCCCGCCCGCATGGTGGCCAGACTTCTTCGGCGACTACCGACTCGAGGACCTACGCGAGGTCATCCTGCACGTCCTGACGGAGACGGCCTGTCACGCCGGTCACCTCGACGCGGCCCGCGAGCTCGTCGACGGCAGGAAGTGGCTCGACCTGACGGGTGCGTAGTCAGGTCTCAGGCCGGCTCGAGCCGGCCGTCGTAGAGCAGCATGACGCCGTGGTTGTCGTCGTACGGGGCGTTCTGGTAGATCGGGTCGTCGTCGGCCGGCCAGGACTTGACCCGAACGCCCTCGAGCGCGGCGTTGTTGCCAAGCCGTTCGAAGATCGGGATCTTCGGCAGCAGCTCGTTGAAGATCAGTGCGAGCTGGGTGACCTTCACCTTCTGGGCCTCGAGGTCCAGGCCGGCTCCGGCCTGCTCGATCAGTTTCTGGATGTCGACCTCGCCGAACCTCTCGGTGTCCTGCTTGAGCTCGAAGGCCATGCCGCGACCGAGCTGGGTGACCGCCACCGGAATGTTCTGCGTGATGAAGTCATAGACCAGAGAAAAGTACGGGTGCGGACTTCCGTCGCTCCATTGCTGCATCGCGAGCTCGAAATTCCCTTTCGGAATCAACGGGACGACCTCGGGATTGGGCTTTCCCTTGTCCTCGACCGCGATGCCGAAGTCGTTCAACTGCTCGATCACATTGACGGCGGCGGCGGACCAGTCGGCAAAGTCACTGGGGTAGACGAACTCGAATCTCGCGGGCCGCCCGTCCGGAGTCACCCAACGCTTTGCTGATTTTCGCCAGCCGGCCTCGATCAGCAGTTGCTCAGCTCTGTCGGGGTCGTATTTGTACGGCTTCAGTTTGGCGCGGTCAGCCTGGGAAACCCACTCTCGGACCTGGATATCGAAGAATCCGGCCATGAACTCCGGGGGATACGCCGACTCTCCCAGCGAGACCTCGGCAGCCTTGGCCTTGTCGATCGCGTAGGCAAGTGCCTGC
This sequence comes from uncultured Actinomycetota bacterium, assembly GCA_963720325.1. Taxonomy (GTDB): domain Bacteria; phylum Actinomycetota; class Actinomycetes; order Propionibacteriales; family Actinopolymorphaceae; genus Thermasporomyces. Next base: position 2,316,194 of record CAVRFE010000007.1, read on the forward strand.
CGAGCCTTGACATCCTTGAACATCGGCACCTTGTCGAGGCTGAAAGTGATCGCCGGACCGATGTAGGTGACTGGCTTGAGGACGCGGAAACCCAGGTTTTCGAATCGTTCCTGGGTCTTGAGCGGAAATCCGTGGGTGGCGAAGTCGACCTTCTTGGCCAGGACCATCGGTGTGATGTCGGCGGTCTCGCCCTTGTAGATGACGATCTGGTCGAACTTGACGTCATCGGCGTGCACGCCATTGGGCTGTTTGCGCAAGACCAGACGCTCTTTGTCGTACGCGCCGAAGTCGTAGCGGAAAGGCCCGGAGGTGATCACCTCGGAGCCGTCGTCCTGCACCGGATCCTTCGGCCGCCAGCTCTGGAGCTCGTCGCTGAGCTTGCCGCCCTCGGGGTCGTCCATGGACCCACCCGACTCGAACAGCTGCTTGGCCCGCTGGGCCCATTGTCCGTAGGTCTTCTCTGGGTACACGTTCGCACGCACGATGAACCGCTCGAGGACCTCGGCGGGGTTCTTCAGATCGAAGGTCACCTGGTGCTCACCGGTCACCCGGATGGACTCCAGGAAGGTCCACTCCTGCTGGCGCATGATCCAGCGACACCAGAACGTAGCCTCGACGTCTCTGGCAGTGATGGGATCGCCGGTGTTCCAGGTGAGTCCCTTGGCGACGTTGTAGACGAAGGTGTTCTCGTTGAACTCGAAGCTCTCGCATACCAGGTGGAGCCACTTCTCCTCGGCCCAGTACCACAGCCCGCCCGGCGCGATGATGAGGTCGAGGTAAGCGCCCAGGTCGACTCGGTTCTGGATTTCGGAGAACAGGTTGAAGTGACCGCCATCGGCCGGAAGGAGATAGGGCCAACCACCATGGAAGGCAGGACCGTCACTTGACGTCGTCGCCTCACTACGGTCAGGCTCAGCATTGCGTCCGGTGCATGCCGCGAGTCCGGTGACGCCGAGCGCACCGAGGCCAAATATCTCGAGGACCCGACGGCGGGACACGTCCTGACTGGACGCTCCGAACGCACCGAAGCCAGCCGATGTCGGCGTCATGCTGTCACGTCCTCCCAGCCCGGACCCCGATAGCGTTCCTGCAGATGCGTCCGAAAAGCAAGTCACCGCGGCTTATGTGACGTGCTGTAGCAGGTCGCATCCGAGAGGTCACATTTCGTCGAGTCGAGACCGCTCGAATAGCCATGAAGCCGCCATCCGCGGAAATCCGGACACTACAGTCTGGCCACCAGGCCCGTTGCTCCGGTTAACCGCGGTGGGCGACACTTGTCACGATATTTTTGCCCATCCGATTGCACATGGTGTGACACAGATGCCCGGTCCAAAGACGAGCGCTCCCTTTCGCGAACATATGCGAGGAGCGCGCGTCGGCGTGCCCGGGCTCGGGTGGCCCGGAGTAGGGCCGGCTGGGGGGTCGGATCGGTGTGACGCCCGTGCGGGGTCGCACAGGCGGGGGCTCTGGTCGAGGAGAGATGGAGCGGCATGACTCGATGCGCGGATCCCGAGTGCACCGGTGAGGTCGAGGACGGCTACTGCAACGTGTGCGGCCTGGCGCCCCAGCAGGCGAACGTACCGGTGCAGCCTTCACCGTCGATCTCGCAGCCGGTGCCGCGTTCTGCCGAGATGTCCGAGGCCCTGATCCGGGCGACCGGGTCCGCGGAGGGCGGCCCGGGCGCCCCGGCGTTGACGCAGTGGTCCGTCCAGCCGCACCAGTCACTCCAGCCGAACCCGCCCGGCCAGCCTCCGCACCCGCCCGGGCAACAACACCCGATGGGCCAGCCGTTCCCGCCCGGTCAGCCGCAGCCGTCGTTCCCGCCGCGCCCGACGGCCCAACCGCAACCCTCCGGCCAGCCTCTTCCGCCCACCCCCTCCGGGCCCTCCACACCCTCGAGCCTGTCCAGTCCGTCGAGTCCCTCCAGCCAGTCCGGCCAGTCCACCGTCTCGAGCCAGTCCACCCAGTCCACCGTCTCGAGCCAATCCGTCGTCTCGAGCCCGTCCAGCGCCTCGTCCCGGTCGCTGACCTCGGCCTCGGGCCGGGTCAGTGGGCGGACCCGCACGACGTCCAGCCGCACATCGCGGTCGTCCAGACGAGGCACGCTCGGCGCCGGCCTGCTCGACGTCACCCCGGTCCCCGTCCGGGATCCCTCCGAAGCGGTCCTGGACAAGCCGGAGGTACGCGAGAAGGACCGGTTCTGCAGCGGCTGCAACGAGCCCGTCGGGCGGAGCCGCTCCGGTACGCCCGGCCGGCTGGAGGGCTTCTGCCGCAAGTGCGGCCGCCGCTACTCGTTCCTCCCGCGGCTGAAGGGTGGCGACCTGGTAGGCGGGCAGTACGAGGTGCTGGGTTGCCTGGCCTACGGCGGCTTCGGCTGGATCTACCTCGCCCGCGACCGCAACGTCAACGACCGCTGGGTCGTGCTCAAGGGCCTGCTCAACGCGGGCGACACCGAGGCCATCATCGCCGCCGCGGCCGAACGCGCGTTCCTGGCCGAGGTCGAGCACCCCAACATCGTCAAGATCTACAACTTCGTGCATCACTTCGACCCGTCAACACAGTCGATGGTCGGCTACATCGTGATGGAGTACGTCGGTGGCCGGTCGCTGAAGGACCACCTGTTGGAGCTGCGCCAGGAAGAGGGCGACCAGGCGTCGATCCCGCTCGCCGAGTCCATCGCGTACACCCTCGAAGTGCTCCGGGCACTGAGCTACCTGCACGAGCGGGGCCTGCTCTACTGCGACTTCAAGCCCGAGAACGCCATCCAGTCCGAGGAGCAGCTGAAGCTGATCGACCTCGGCGGCGTCTGCCGGATCGACGGGATGGGCGACGTCTACGGCAGCGTCGGCTACCAGGCGCCGGAGATCGCCACCGAGGGCGCCTCCATCCCGTCCGACCTCTACACCGTCGGCCGCACGCTGGCCGTGCTGAGCTTCCCGTTCCGCGGGTTCTCCACGAGGCTGACCGACCGGCTCCCGCCGCGGGAGGAGGTGCCGCTGCTCCAGCGGTACGACTCCCTCGACCGGTTCCTGCGTCGGGCGACCCACCTCGACGTCGACGTCAGGTTCCAGGACGCCGCCGAGATGGCCGAACAGCTCACCGGGATCCTGCGGGAGGTGTTGGCGTCCGAGGACGGTCAGCCCCAACCCGGTCAGTCCCACCTGTTCGGGATCGAGACCGACCCGGCCGGCACGCAGATCCCCGGCCTGGCCGAGGTCCGCGGGCCGATCCTCGGCATCCTCGACCCGGCGGAGGCGGCGGCGGCGTTGCCGGTGCCGCTGGTCGACCGGGAGGATCCCGCGGCGACGTTGCTGGCCGGACTCACCGCGCGCGACCCGCAGGAGGTGCTGGCCGCCCTGGTGGGGAGCCCCGTGCGCTCGCCCGAGGTGCTGCTGATGATGGCCCGCACCAGCATCCGGCTCGGTGACATCGACCGCACCCGGATGTTGCTGGCCGACGTCGCGACACAGCTACCAGGTGACTGGCGGGTGCTCTGGTACGAAGCGGTGGCCGCGCTGTCCGCCGGTGAGATCGACGCGGCCGGACCACGGTTCGAGGACCTGTACTCGCTGCTGTCGGGCGAGGCGACCACCAAGCTCGCCCTGGCGTTCGCCTGCGAGTGCGTCGGCGACCTGCACTCCGCGGCCGCCCTCTACGAGACGATCTGGCGGACCGAACGCAGCCACGTCAGCGCCGCGTTCGGGCTGGCCCGCACTCTCGTCGCGGGAGGGAACCGGGGCGGTGCGATCCACGTACTGGACACGGTGCCGAACATCTCGAGCGCGTACGTCTCCGCCCAGATCGCGACCATCGCCTGTGCGGTGCGGGGTCGGCGTGCCAACGACCTGACCGAGTACGACATCACCCACGCCGCGGACCGGCTGGAGGCGCTCGCTCTCGACCCCGGACGTCGCGACCTGCTGTCCGTCGAGATCCTCGGCGCCGCCCGTGCCCACGTACGCGCGAACCGACGAGGGGGCAAGCGGCAGACCACGGTGCTCGGGGTCCCGATGACGGACAGCGGTCTGCGCCGGGCGCTCGACCGGATCTATCGAAATCTGGCGCAGCGGTCGTCGGACAAGAACGAGCGCCGCGAGCTGGTGGACCTCGCCAACGCCGTGCGACCGAGAACGTGGGTGTAGGTGTGCTGACCTGTCCGTCCTGTGCGTGCCTCGTGCACGAGGGTGATGGCTACTGCGAGGGCTGCGGCTTCCGGCTGATTCCCCCGCAGCCGCAGGCACGCGACCACGTGGAGGTCGACATCCCGGGCGTCGCCGGGGTGAGCAACCGCGGGCTGCATCACTACCGCAACGAGGACGCCCTCGGGGCGCTCGGCTACACCCTGGGGCAAGAGCGAGGTGCCGACGGCGGGGTTGCCGCGGTGGTCTGTGACGGCATTTCGAACTCCCCTCGCCCCGACGTGGCGTCTCTGACCGCCGCGGAGGTCGGCACGCAGGCACTGGTCGACCGCCTGGTGGCTGGTGACACCGCCGGGGACGCGACCGTGGCGGCGGCGAGCACCGCCGGCCGGGCGGTGTCGGCCCTGGCGACGTCGCCGGACGACGCACCCGCCTGCACCTACGTCTCGGCCGTGGTCGAACGGCAGGCGGTGACGATCGGCTGGGTCGGTGACAGCCGCGCGTACTGGCTGGCGGCCGACGAGGCAACCCGTTCGGTCGTACTCACCAGAGACGACTCCCTGGTCAACCACCTGTCCGAGTCGGGCGAGATGACGCACGAGGAGGCCCGGCGGCAGCCGAACGGCGGCGCGCTGGTCAGGTGGCTGGGCGCGGACGCCGACGACATCGGCGCCCGCGTCGTGAGTTTCGAGCCCGGCGCGCCTGGCGCTGTGCTGATCTGCAGTGACGGTCTGTGGAACTACCTACCCGAAGCCCACACGTTGGCGGCGGCGGTACCCGACGTCACCAAGGAGCCGATGACCGCGGCGCGCACGCTGGTGCGTCTGGCGCTCGACGCCGGTGGTCATGACAACGTCACCGTGATCGTGATTCCGTTCCCACCTGAGGGAGGGTTCCGAAGATGAACGAGGGTTCGGGCTTCGCCTTGACGGTCTCCCAGAACCGGTTTCTTGCCCGCGGAGCGCGGGAGGTCAACGCCGTAGTGACGGTCGAGGCCGCCGGGCTCGGTGGAGGGCCGGCCCAACCCAACTCGGTCGAGGTCATCATCCTCGACACGTCGGCGTCGATGGAGTGGCCGATCACCAAGATCGTTGCGGCTAGACAGGCAGCGATGAAGGCGGTCGAGAACCTCCGCGACGGCACTTCGTTCGCGGTGATCGCCGGCAACCATGCCGCGTCGATGGTGTACCCGCGCGAGGAGCGCACGGTCGAGGCCGGCAAGTACACCAGGATCGAGGCGAAGGCGGCGATCGGCGGCCTGTCCACCAGTGGTGGTACGGCGATGGGCACGTGGCTGCAGCTGGCCGACCGCCTGTTCGCTCCACATCGCGACGCACTCCGGCACGCGATCCTGCTGACCGACGGCAAGAACGAGCACGAGGCACCCGAGGAGTTCGGCGGGACGCTGTCGACCGTCGCCGGAAACTTCGTCTGTGACTGCCGTGGCGTCGGCACCGACTGGGATCCCGGGGAGCTTCGACGCGTCTCGTCGGCCATGCTGGGAACCGTCGACATCATCCCCGACCCGAGCGGCCTGGAGGCGGACTTCCGGGCGATGACCCAGAACGCGATGGGCAAGTCGGTCCCCGACGTGGCACTGCGGATCTGGCGGCCGCAGGCGTCCCGGCTGGTCTTCGTCAAGCAGGTGTTGCCGACCGTCGAAGACCTCACCGAGCGCGGTGTCAGGGTGGGCCAGATGGCCTACGACTTTCCGACCGGCTCATGGGGAAACGAGGTCCGCGACTACCACATCTGCATCGAGGTGACACCTGGTGAGATCGGCCAGGAGATGCGTGCCGCGTGGGTGCGTCTCCTCAAGCCGGGCGACCAGGCTCCAGTTCTGGCATCGGGCAACGTGCTCGCGGAGTGGACCGACAAGGAGGCCGACTACGCACCGATCGATCCGCAGGTCGCCCACTACACCGGGCAACAGGAACTCGCCCAGGTCATCCAGTCCGGCTTGCACGCCAGGCGGTCCGGCGACCTCGACACGGCGACGACACGCTTCGGGCGGGCAGTTGCCCTCGCCCGACAAACGGGGAACCAAGCGACAGCGGCGCTCCTGGACAAGGTCGTCGACGTCATCGATTACGAGTCAGGGACAGTGCGGTTGAAGTCGTCGGTCGAGAAGGTCGACGAGATGTCGCTCGACACTCGCTCCACTCGTACGGTACGTACCCGCAAGGAGTGACATGCCGACGTGCCCAGCGGGCCATCCGTCCGCAGACACCGACTACTGCGAGACCTGCGGGGTCCGCATGTCCAGCCCATCCGCGATCACATCCGCGACGACGGTCTTCCCCGCGGTACCGACCAACCCGCCGCAGGAGTGTCCGGAATGCGGTGACAGCCTGGTCGACCGCTACTGCGAGGGATGCGGCTTCGACACGTTGCACCAGCAGGCGCGACGGGCGCAACCGCCCCGACCGCCGGTCGCCAGCCCGCCGGTGGCCAGCCTCACCGTGCCACCCAGCGCGTCGCCCGGCGGATGGACGAGTTCGGCCGGCAGGTGGACCGGCGCGGGCGTCGACTGGCTCGCCGTCGTCGCCGCCGACCGGGGCTACTACGAGCGGCTGATGGCCGAGAGCGGGTCCGACCCGTCCGCGTTGCCCTACCCGCCCTACCACCCCGAGCGCCAGTACCCGCTCACGTCACAGTTCCTCCGGATCGGTCGGCGCAGTGTCGGACGGGGCATCCGCCCGGACATCGACCTGAGCCTCCCGCCGGAGGACCCGGCCGTCTCCCACGAACACGCGCTGCTGCTCTCCAAACCCGACGGCACGTGGTCGCTGGTCGACCTCGGCGCGACGAACGGCACGCTCCTCAACGACAGTCCGCACCCGGTCTCGGCACACATCGAGGTTCCGTTGCATGACGGCGACCGGATCTATCTCGGTGCGTGGACTGTCATCACCCTCCGGAAGGGATGACCCAGGTGGCATTGGTGAAGGCCGCGCCCCCACGGCGTGGAGTGGTCCCTCGTGGTGTGCGTACGACTCCGGGTCGGCTGCGGGTGCTCACCGCACTCGTGCTGCTCATCACCATCGGCGGTCTGGCAACCCTCGGAGCCGTGGCGATCGACTACGCCCGTGACGGTGTACGAGTGATCGGCCACGACGCCGGGCCCCAGGTCGTCGCCACCGGCGACCTCTACTACGCGCTCAGCGACATGAACGCCCAGGTCGCGAACGTCCTGCTGGCCGGCGCCGACGAGAGCCTCGGCATCAGCCGCGCTGGCGCTCTGAGCCGGTACGAACAGCGCCGGACGCAGGCCAGCCGTGCCGTCATGCAGGCCACCGACCTCGCCGGCGACGAACGCGCACAGCAGAACACGATCCGTGAAGTGCTGGACGGTATTGGACGGTACGAGCGACTGGCCTCCCAGGCGATGATCCTCGCCGCTGGGACCGAGCCTCCGGCCCCGTTGCCCCAGCGGGCCATCGACCTCTATCGCGATGCCAACACCCTGATGACCAAGGACCTTCTACCCAAGGCGGAGGAGGTCACCAAGAACAGCGACGACGCCGTCGAGGGTGCCTACGAGCTCTCGCAGTCGCGGGTCAGCTTCCTTCCGCCGTGGATCGCCGCAGCCGGGTTGGCCGTGATCGTCTCGCTCATCGGGCTGCAGGTCTACCTCGCCGTGCGCTTCCGCCGGACCTTCAGTCCCGCGCTCGTGCTGGCGACGCTGGCCACGTTCGCGCTCGTGGTGGCTGCACTGCTGGTACTTTCCACCGCGCAGGAAAACCTCACCCTGGCCAAGACCGATGGCCACGACAAGATCCTCGAGGTGTCGCGTTCGAGGGCTGACAACAACACCTTGCAGGCCGGTGAGGCGAGCTACCGCCTCGACGTACGCCAGACCGTGACGCCGACCTCGAAGCTGGAGGACATCGAAGCGCGGATGGGTCCTCTGCTCGACGGCTTCGCCGCGACCGACCGCACGATGGTCGCACTCATCAAGGATCACAACACCGTGTTCTCACAGGCCATCGACAAGAGCGACAAGGCGCTCGACGGCTGGAACCTGATCTTCCCAGGTGCCGCTGCTGGCATCGCGCTCCTCGTGCTGATCGGCGTCCGATCCCGGCTCGCCGAATATCGCTGAGGGCTCAGCTCCCGGTGTCGCGGAGCCGGGACGGCTGGTCGCTCGCCTCGCGTTGCTCCGGTGGCCGGGTCTCGACATCCTCGGCTCTCGACTCCGACGTTTCGGCGCCGGTCGCCGGTGATCCGGTCTCGGCTGCCCGAGTACCCTGCGTGGTTGTCGCGGCAGGGCGCTGAGCGCGTTCCTCCTCCAGCTCCTGGGCAAGCCTGTCGTGCTGCCTGCGTAGGTCTTCCGCCTCGCGGCGGGATTCCTTGAGCTCTCGCCGTGCTTCCCGGCGACGGCCGAGGGCGCCGAAGACCAGGCCGATCCCCAGCATCGCTATCGCACCCACGACGATGCCGAAGAGGAAGAGCTGGCCGCTCGTCCCGTCATACGCCAGACCGAAGATGTTGAAGCCACCCGTGAGCGCTGCACCAGCGCTCAGATTGGCGAGAACGCCGACGAGTCCGACAATGAGCGCCAGTAGCAGCAGAATTAGTCCGATGACCATCATGGTGGTGCCTCCGCCCCGCTCGGGAGATTGTCCCGTCCCGCAGGCCCGCGTCAGGCCTTCCCACGAAGGGCAAACCTGCTCCGCGAGCCCTGCGGGTGCTCTCAGTCAACGCCGCCGCACTGGTCCCGTCAAACTGGTCCGGTCAAACGGTCCCGTCAAACTGGTCCCGTCAGATTGGACATGGCAAGCTGACGCCGTCAAGCATGGCGTATCCCTTCACGCCGGCCGGCGGGCGACGGCTTGCACCGCTGTCTGGGAAACCCACACGAGGACAAGCGCCAGTACGCCGCAGGTGGCGGCCACCAGCCACAGACGCTGGGCACCGGCGGTGTCCACGACGTAGCCGCCGACGAGTCCGCCGAGGCCGATGCCGAGGTAGAGGGCGGAGGCGTTGAGCGAGAGCGCGATACCCGCGCCGTCCCCGGCGAGGTGCACCAGCCTGTGCTGCTGGGGTGGAACGGTGCCCCAGCCGACGACTCCCCAGACCACCATGTAGACGAGGCTGACGACCAACGACGTGGGGCCTTGGGCTAGCAAGGCCTGGTTGACAGTGAAGACCGCCAGGGCCACCGACAACACTTTGACCGGGCCCCACGTGTCGGAGGCGTGGCCGCTGAGGTATCCGCCGACCATGGCCGCGATCCCGAAGACGAGGATCAGCACGGGCAGCGTCCTCCCCCCACCGACGCCGTCGAACACCAAGCCGAGGTAGGTGTAGACCGCGAACGCACCTGTGTTGGCGACGACGGTGATGACGAGCACGCTGAGGATGTCCGGACGGGCGAGCATGATGAGGCGGTCGCGCCCCTGGATGCGTGGCGGAGTGGGTACCGGTGGCAGTAGCAGCGCGATCCCGGCGGCAGCGGCGACCGAGAGTGCGGCCACGAACCCGAACGCTCCGCGCCAGCTCGTCACGCCGGCGACCAGCAGACCGAGCGGCACGCCTGCCACTGTGGCGAAGGACGTTCCACCCAGTACCAACGCGAGGGCACGTCCACGTTTGTCCGGCGCAACGAGCATCGACACGCTGACGGTGGCACTCGGCACGAACAGGCCCGCCAGCACCGCCGCGACGATGCGCGAAACAGCAAGAACGGTGATGTTCGGGCTGACTGCCGCCACCAGGTTGGCTCCGGCGAACAACAGCATGCTCGCGACCAGCACCCGTCGACGCCGCCAGGATGCCGTCGCCGACATCACCAGTGGCGAGCCGACGGCATACGCGAGCGCGAACACGGTGACCATCTGCCCGGCCAGGGCGACCGACACCTGCAGGTCCGACGCGATGGACGGCAGCAGTCCGGCGATGATGAACGCGTCCGTCCCCGTCGCGAAGGTGCCGATGGACACGATGAGCACGGATCGAAGCCCCAGATATCCGGACGCGAGCTTCGCAGGCACCGCTGGAGCCTCCTAGGGCTGGGGAACGGGGACTCGGACTGGGAACTGGGAACTGGCGACTTCATCGTCGCCCGTCATGTACTGAGACGTCTGGGCACACGGTGCACAGTTCTTGGCCCACCGCGCACAGCAGTCCGGCAGCTCTGCATATCGGAGAGGCGTTACGCCGTGGATACCTCGTAGCCGCGCCTCAACTCGTCTGTACGCACCGGTTGCCACCGTGGTCGAATGGCCCTAAGGTATCGGAACATGTCTTCTGAGAAGATACCTTCTGATCCTTCGAGAGGCTCGGACCCCAAGGCACTCAGAGCCGTCGCACATCCGGTCCGACTCGACCTCCTCGAGCTGCTGCACCGCAATGGCCCGCTGACCGCGAGCCGTTGCGCCGAGCAGCTGGGCCTCACGGCCAAGGTGTGCTCATACCACCTGAACCTGCTGGGCAAGTACGGCCTGATCGAAGAGACCGGCGAAGGCGTCGGACGGGCCCGTCCCTGGCGGGTGGTCACCACCAGCCGTGCACTGTCGTACGTCCATCGGGAGGGGGAGGCCAAGGGGACCAGCCGCGCGGCGGACGAGTTCGCGCGGACGATGCTGGCCCGCGACGTTCACCGGATCGAGCAGTTCATCGAACGCCGGCATGGGCTCGCGAAGAGCTGGCGCAACGTCGCCACCATGTCCAGCAACCCGCTGCGGCTCACCGCCGGCCAGCTCCGGTCGCTGGGTGCCGAGCTCTTCACAGTCCTCGACCGCTACCGGCAGCTCAGCGAGGACGCAAGCGGGGGTGCCCGTCCGGTGCAGCTCAGCTTGTACGCGATCCCCGTCGAGCTCCCGGCGCCTCGCCAGTGAGGAACTCATGCCGTCGAAGCAGAAGAGTTCTCGGCGCCTGATCGGTGCCAACCGCGACTTCACCCTGCTGTGGGCTGGTCAGGCGATCTCTGCGCTCGGATCGACAGCCTCACTCGTCACGTATCCGTTGCTGGTCCTACACCTGACCGGATCGCCGGCGCTGGTCGGCGTGACGATGGCCGCCGGCATGGTCGTCCGGCTGGTCGTCGGATTGCCCGGCGGGGTCCTCGTCGACCGGCTGGACAAACGAAAGCTGATGCTCGGTTGCGATCTCGGACGCGCGGTGGCACAGGCCAGCATCGCTGTCGGCCTCGCCGGCGGTTGGCTGAACATGGGACTCATCGTGGCGGCGGTCGCCGTCGAAGGTGCGCTCAGCTCGGTCTTCGGAGCCGCCGAACCGGCCGCGGTCAGGCAGGTGGTCCGTTCCGACCAGCTGCCGTTGGCGCTCGCTCGCAACGAGGCACGTGGTGCGGCTGCCATGCTGGCCGGACCGCCCGTCGGAGGCTTGCTGTTCGGACTGGCGCCCGCGCTCCCGTTCGTCTTCGACACCGCGTCCTACCTGCTGTCCTTCGTCAGCATCGCGCTCATCCGCGCACCGATGGCATCTGCCGTGCCCGCAGGGCGTCGGACCGCGTACCGCGATCTGGTCGAGGGACTCGTCTGGTTGTGGCGTCAGGCGTTCTTGCGCGTAACGCTCCTCCTCGGGTCGGGGCTCAACCTCGTGTCCAACGCCCTCATCGTCCTGGCCATCGTCGTGTCCGAACAGCGCGGCGACTCAGGTGTCACCACCGGATTGCTCGTCACGCTCGCCGGTGCCGGCACGCTGGCGGGGGCACTCGTCGCCCCCTGGTTGGTCCACCGGCTGAGCGTCCGCACGATCCTGATCGCCAACAGACTTCTCTGGGCCGCGCTCGTGCCGATGTTCCTGATCGTGCACAGCACCTACGCGATCGGCGTAATGATCGCGGTGATGTGCATGATGGGTCCCACTGGCACCACGGCCGTCCTCAACCGACAGATGGCGTTGACGCCGGAGGAGTTGCAGGGCCGGGCCAGCAGCGCGCGCGGTCTCCTTGCCGGACTTGCCGCTCCGCTCGGCGCCGGGCTGATCGGGTACAGCCTCGACTACGCCGGGCTCACTGTGTCCGTGGTCGCCCTGACGGTCTGGTTGCTGGTGCTGGCCACGATCGCCGTCGCCAGTAGCGCGATCAGGTCCGACCAGTCCGGCCCCGTACGTCGTCGTGATCCGCATGGGCGGCATGGTTCGCATGGTCGGGGTGCTCCGGCGCCGTGATGGCCCCGCTGGCGAGTCGTACGGCCGTGTAGTCGGCCTGGGTACGCGAGACTTCGCTGGCGCATCCGAGTCGCTCGCACTCGCACCCGAACGGAAACCGCAGCGGTCCCGTGGGTCCGTTCGGGCCGAGGTCGGCGAGCCAGGCCGCGACGTTGGTCATCATCGCGTCGTTCTCCGCCCGGCGAAGGGCACCGCGCTGCTGGCCGGTGCCCGCCGGTGGGACGTCCGACAACACAGGCGCGAGCAGGTCCGTGATGTGTTCGATCATGGCGGGTAGGTCCCGCTGGCCGTCGACGTCCACGACCCGCAGTCCCAGCTCGGCGGTCTCCGACCGGGTGCGGGAATCGATGAGGGCGTTGCGGGCGAGCAGCTTCTCCTGGGCGCGTACGGCATCGCTGGTGGCTTGGGCGGCTGAGAAGCGCGCCTCGAGCGCGGTACGCCGAAACTCCGACGTCGGAAGCAGCCAGAGCCCCCACCTGGGTCCGGGCAGATACGGCTCGACCAGCCGAGGAAGGAGTTGCGGACCTTCGACGATCACGCCGACGTCTCCCGGCATCGCGCGTAGGTCCTCGAGGATGAGCGGAAACAGCCGCTCCGATCCCTCGATGAACGAGGTGGCCAGTTGTTCGGTGCTGGGTTCCAGCCAGCGTTGGTCGTGGGTCTGCGATGTCGACTCCGCGTCGATCTTTCCGAGGGCGATGAGCAGGTCCCTGTGTGCATAGGCGTGTGCGTCGACGCGGTACCACGCCAGGTCGAAGCGGTAGGCGATGGTGCGGGAAACCGTGGTCTTGCCGGCGCCACTCCCACCGCCGAACCAGATCACCGGCGGCAGCTGCGTGGGCATCGCGGATCCGGACGCGGATCTTGAGGCGGGATCGGCACTCGGAGAGGTGACCGGGGTGGGCATGACGACAACGGTCCGGGATCCGGGCAGAAAATCCAAGTCTTGTTCTTGCCCGCCACCTCTGATGTATTTAGAAGGAAGGGCCCGCGCTGCGACGAGGGCGCGACCGGGCGTTGCCGGGTTCTCGGGCCGACAAATGCGTTGCCCAGATCCACGCGTGACAACCAAGCTTGAGCGCATGGAGGAATTCGATCCGGCGACCAGCTTCGGGCCCGATGTGGCCAGTCGTTACGACAACTCACCGCGAGGGGACGAAGCCGCCGCGTCCCGCTTCCTCGCCGAGGTGGCGGGCAACGGCAGGGCGCTCGAGTTCGCGATCGGGACGGGGCGGATCGCCCTTCCGCTCGCTGAACAGGGAGTCCGGGTTTCCGGCATCGAGCTCTCCCCTGACATGGTGAACCAGCTGAGGTCGAAACCCGGCGGCGCCGCGGTCGACATCACGATGGGCGACATGGCGGCCGAGCATGTCCCCGGACCATTTCCCCTTGTCTACCTCGTCTTCAACACGATCTTCAATCTCCTGACCCAGGACGATCAGGTCCGGTGCTTCGAGAACGCCGCCCGCCACCTGAGCGATGACGGAGCCTTCGTGGTGGAGGCGGCCGTCCCGAGCGCCTGGACCCATCAGCACGAGTACGTCAGACCCGAGTGGGTGGGCGTGGACAAGGTCGGCCTCGACATCTGCCGCTACGATCCGGTCACCCAGTTGTTGGAAGAGAACCACGTACGGCTTTCGCCCGAAGGGATCCGGTTCTCGCCGATCGTATGTCGCCTCATCTGGCCCAGTGAGATGGACCTGATGGCTCGACTGGCCGGACTGCAGATCAGCGAACGCTGGGGTGGCTGGAACAAGGAGCCCTTCACCGCCGACAGCAAGATGCACGTCAGTGTCTTCCGCCGACGGTGACGTCGCAACATCGTGCGCGAACCTGACGCCTGGTAACACCAACCGGTCAGGCGGCGACGGCCGGCGCCGATGGTGGCGCGGTCCTGTCCCGGCGGCGGATCAGCAGGACCGCGGCGCCGGGCAGACACGCGACGAGCGTGAGCACGCCGTAAGCCACGGCGATGGCAAGTCCCTGCCCCGCTCCCAACCCCACAGCGCCGAACGCCAACGCCAGAAACGCCTCCCGCGGTCCCCAGCCGCCGACGTTGATCGGCAGACCCATCACCAGCAGGGCGAGTATGACCAGGGGAAGCAGGGTTGCGATCGGCACTGACGAGTCCGTGGCCTTGGCTGCGACCAGGAACATGCAGACATGTCCGGCCAGGGCGACCGTCGACAACAGCAGGACAGCTGGACCGGTGTCCCAGGAGAACAGGCCGAGCCGGGTGTCGGTCACCGCTGTCCTCGCGGCGCGACGCAAGGCCGAGTCGACCGATCCCCAACGGATCCAGGCGGCGATCAGCAGGACGGCGACGATCACAACGCCCACGGCGACCGCGGCCCACAGAGCCGGCATGGCGTCGGCACCCATCGCCGGCAGGATCCCGGGGTGGGTGACGACCATGGCCACGCCGACAGCGATGAGCACCACCTGTCCCGCAGCCCGTTCCAGGACGACGGCCCGGACTCCCCTGCCCAGGTCACCGGACTTCTGTCCGTGGTTCACGGCGCGGTGTACGTCGCCGAGGACGCCCACCGGCAGCACGGAGTTGAGCAGGATCGCGCGGTAGCAGTCCGCCACCGCGAGCCGAAGGGACAGCGGCAGCCCCAGGCGGCGCGCGACGATGCACCACCGCCACGCACCGGCGACCGTGGTCAGCAGACCGAGGGCAAGCGCGGCGAACACCGACCAAGGGTCGATCCCGCGTAGTCCGTCGACGAAGGCGCCGGTGCCGAGCCGCCAGACGAGGAATGCGAGGATTCCGAGGCCAACGACCGGCCGGAGCAAGATCCACAGCCGCCGCGCGAATGGCGCGCCCGACCGGCTTGCCGGTGTGGTCCGTCGCAGGACCGGCGTGGTCCTGTGCGGAGCGGCGACCTGGGTCACCGTGATCCGGCCGAGCCCAGCCGGGCGCCTCCCAGGGCCGCTTCGGCCCGAGAGTCGTGCGTCCTGAGCTCGCCTGTCACGGCGACAGGATGCCACGACTCGGCGACTTGTGGGAGGTGCGGCCAGCGGGCTGTGGATTCGCACGCGAGTTCGACGAACTGACAGGATGGGGCGGGCCGGACGAAATTTCGGACGGCGGTGAACCGATCGCTCGCCCGGAACGAATAGAGGGTGACGCATGTCTGGTCACGGCCGGACGCGACAGCTCTACAAGCGGAAGGTCGGGATGAGCGAACTCGGGGCAGCCAGGCGGGTGGTGACGCTCGGTGGGCCGGTCGGTACCGGGACCCACCCGTATCGCCGCGACCTGGCAGCGGCGGGGATCATCGAGGTCGGCGTCCTCGTCCTGCTCTCGGCATACCTCGGTCTGGGTCCCGCGTCCTGGCTGGTCGGGCTCGGCTTCATGCTCGTCGCCGGTGTGGTGCTCGCCTCGGCGTTCCAGCGGACCAGCTCCCGGTCGCTCGGCCCGGCAGACCGGGTCACGTTGACCCGCCTGACCCTCATCGGCGGTGTCGCCGTGATCGTGGCTGACCGGATCGGGCAGAGCGCACCAGTCGTGATGATCGTCCTCGCGACGGTGGCCCTGATCCTGGACGGCGTCGACGGCAAGGTCGCGCGGCGGACCGGCACCGAGTCGGACATCGGTGCCAAGTTCGACATGGAGGCCGACTGCTTCCTCGTCCTCCTGCTCAGCGTTTTCGTGGCGGCGTCCATGGGTCCCTGGGTGTTGTCGATCGGACTCATGCGGTACGCCTACGTCGCGGCCAGCTGGGTGCTGCCCTTCCTGCGTACGCCGCTGCGGCCGAGCTACCTGCGCAAGGTCGTGGCTGTCATCCAGGCGGTCGCTCTCATCGTCGCCAGTGCCGAGCTGCTTCCGCGGCAGGTCGGGATCGGCGCGGTAGTGCTGGCACTGGTCCTGCTCTGCTGCTCCTTCGGGGAGAGTGTGTGGTGGCAGTGGCGCCACGGACGCAACGCGGGGACCTGATCGCGCGCCCGACCCCCCGAGCCTGGTCCGCACCTCCACCCTGGGCTGAACGGCTGTCGGCGATCGAGGCCTCGAGCCGCGCACCACTGTCCACACCCGTACGAAAGGATCTGCCGGTTGTCGACGTCAACGCGCAGCGAGCCTCCTACCTCTGACACGGCAACGCTGGAGAAGCCCGGCACTGCGGGGGGCGCCGGCACTGCCGAGGGCAACGGAAGCCCGCAGCGGCCGACCGCCGGCGACTCGAACGGCGAGCGCACCGGTGGCGGCTCCAGCGC
This sequence comes from uncultured Actinomycetota bacterium, assembly GCA_963720325.1. Taxonomy (GTDB): domain Bacteria; phylum Actinomycetota; class Actinomycetes; order Propionibacteriales; family Actinopolymorphaceae; genus Thermasporomyces. The sequence continues at coordinate 2,332,690 of CAVRFE010000007.1, forward strand.
CGAGCGCGCTGGCGGCGGCTGGCGGAGCACGCATCCGGTCGCCGCGCGGACCGTGGCGAGGACGCTTACGGCGGTGGCCGCCCTGCTCGTACTCGTCGCCCTCCTCGTGCCGAACCAGCTCCTCCTCCTCACGCCCGCCGCGTTCGCGCGGATCCCGCTGGAAGGGATCTTCGGCGTCGCCGTTCTGCTGGCCCTGCCGCCGAAGCCGAGACGGGTGGTCGCGTTCCTCGCCGGCGCGGGCCTGGGCGCGTTGACCGTGCTGAAGCTCCTCGACATCGCGTTCTACCTGGTCCTCGACCGGCCCTTCGACCTGGTACTCGACTGGGCGCTGTTCGCCAACGCGGTGGAGTTCCTGCGGACATCGGTCGGCCCGGTGGGCGCGATCGGCGCCGTGATCGGTGCGGTGATCCTCGCGTTCACGCTGCCCGCCCTGATGGCATGGGCCGTCGTACGCCTCACCCGAGTGATGATCGGCCACCGGCTTGCCGCGACCAGGACCGCGCTGATCCTCGGGACGGCCTGGATGATCTGCGTGACGCTGGGGGTCACGATCGCGGGCGTACCGGTGGCGACCAAGAACACCAGTGCGATCATCCACAACCGGGTGCACTACGTACGCGCGACCCTGAAGGACCAGGAGGCGTTCGCCAAGGAGAGCACTCGCGACGCTTTCCGCAACACCCCCGCCGACCAGCTGCTGACCCGGCTCCGCGGCAAGGACGTCATCGTCGCCTTCGTCGAGAGCTACGGCCGCAGTGCGGTCGAGGATCCGCAGTTGTCGCCACCAGTACGGGCGGTACTGACGGACGGGTCCGATCGGCTGCGGGCGGCCGGGTTCTCGTCCCAGAGCGCGTTCCTCACCTCACCGACGAGCGGCGCCGGCAGCTGGTTGGCCCACTCGACGTTCATGTCCGGGCTCTGGGTCAAGGACGAGCAGCGATACCGCACCGTCACCTCGCGCGACCGGCTCACCCTGACCCGTGCCTTCCGTCGTACGAACGCCTGGCGAACGGTCGGCATCATGCCGGGCACCACGCGGGCCTGGCCGGAGGGTGCCTTCTACGGCTTCGACCAGATCTACGACGCCCGTCACCTCGGGTACAAGGGGCCCGGGTTCAGCTGGTCGCCCATTCCCGACCAGTACAGCCTGGCCGCGTTCGAGCGTCTGGAGCGCGCCAAGCCTGGTCGCCAACCGGTGATGGCCGAGATCGTCCTCACCTCCAGCCACAACCCGTGGGCGCCGCTGCCGACCATGGTCGACTGGGCCGACGTCGGGGACGGCACCGTGTATGCGGCCATGCCTCAGAAGGGCAAGAACCCCACCCAGGTGTGGAAGGACCCCGACCAGGTGCGCACCGAATATGCCCGCTCGATCGCGTACTCGATGAGCAGTCTCATCTCCTACGTGGAGACCTACGGCGACGACGACACCGTGCTCATCGTGCTCGGCGACCACCAGCCGAACCCGACGGTCACCCGCAACGACCCCAACCGGGACGTGCCGATCTCGATCATCGCGCGCGACTCCGAGGTGCTGGACCGGATCTCCGGTTGGGGCTGGCACGACGGTCTGGAGCCCGGTGCCAAGGCGCCGGTGTGGCGGATGGACGCATTCCGCGACAAGTTCCTGACGGCGTACGGCCCGTAGCCGGCCAAGGAAGGGTGCCCAAGGAGGTGCCGGGAAAAGGAGTGGTCACGACGCGCACGGTGGACCACAGTCGCCCCTATGCGTGAGCCCAGACCCATCACGACGCAGCCTCACTACGGCGAGCACCTCGGCGACGTCGGGTACTGGTCGAGATACGTGGTCGATGCGCTGGATCGGCATGGACTGCCCCACGTGGGGATCGAGGCGCCGTTCGTGGGTACGTTTCCGACCTTCCTTGCCGGTGACGCGGTGGTGAAGTTGTTCGCCGACACCTTCGACGGCGCGCGCAGCTTCGCCGCGGAGAAGGCGATGCACGAACTGCTCGAGACCGTGCCGCAGATCCCGGCCGCCGGCCTCGTCGCGGCAGGCCAGCTCTACGACCATGCCGACGGCTGGAACTGGCCCTATCTGATCACGGAACGCCTATCGGGCAAGGCGATTCGCGAGCTACCCGGCAGCCCGGCGGCGCCACGTGCCGCGGCACAACTCGGCGAGTGCTTGGCACACCTGCACGCGCTGCCAGCCCCGGCAGTCGTTGCGTCCCGGGAGCCGTTGCCGGCCCTGCGCGCCGAAGCCGCGAGCCGCCAGCGCCGCCACGGCCTTCCCGATCACCTCGCCAACCAGGTCCCAGACTTCCTCGCCGACGCTTCGGCACAACGCGTTCTCGTACACGCCGACCTCACCGCCGACCATCTCTTCATCGACTCCCACGGGCTGGTCGGCATCATCGACTGGGGCGACGCCATCACCGCCGACGCCTGGTACGAACTGGTCGCCTTACGCTTCGATGGCCTGGTTGGCGATCCGGCACTGTTCACGATCTTCCTCGACAGCTACGACTGGGACGACGACCCGGAGTTTGCGATCCGCGCCCTGCAAGGCGTACTGGAGTTCCAGTTCAATGCCATAACCGCCATTGCCGAGCTGGTGGATCTCGAGCGCGTCCCGACCTTGCAGGACCTCGCCTACGAGCTGTTCGCGCAGTTCCGCCCGGGGCTGCGCAAACGCAAGGGCTGACGCCACTCGCCATGAGCGAGCCTGTTGCGACGAGCGTGGCTGGCGGCGGCCTGTTGCATCACGTCGCCGCGTGACTGCCATGTCGGTCCCTTGCCCGGCCATGATCATGATCATGAAGGCAAAAGGGGCTATGTACCCCAAACGCCTTCATGATCACGATCATGATCACGGGTTAGGTCGCGTCGTTACGGGACAGAGCGGGTCGATGGAGTCGACCGGGTTCCGGGCTCCGGGTTCCGGGCTCAATGCGGGCCGAACCAGGTGATCGCCTGGCCGTGCGGCCGGGTCCAGGCGAGCGGAGTTCCGTCGAGTGCGAGCACGTTGTACAGCGCCCCGTCCGGTGGCGCAGGCAGTGGGTCGTACGCAAGCACGCCTGGAGTCTCGTTCGCGATCCAGTGTCCGGGCAGCCGGCCCACCGCCGCGGCGAACTCCGCCCGCCGCTGGCCGGGCACCTGGTACAGCACGGAGGTATGGAACACCACCAGGGTCGCGCCGACTGGTGCCTGCGCCGCCAGCGCCGGCAGGTCGTCCACCAGGTCGCCGCGGACGAGCAGCGGCGGATCGGCTGCGGCGACGGCCGCGGCTGCCCGCAGTCGGGCGCGGCGGTGCGCGTGTTCCGGCCAGATGAGGGCGTCCAGCCACGCGACGTCTGAGGGGTCCGTGACGTCGAGCGGGTTCAGGTCGATCCCCGCCCGCCACACCACGTCGGGTAGGCCCGCCGGCGGCGCCACTCCGGTCAGCGCGGACTCGAGGACCGGGTCACCCGTACCGACTACCTGGTCGCCGTAGCGGTAGGAGTACCGGTCCGGATACAGGCACAGCCCCCCAGACGCGCCCACCTCCAGCAGGGCCAGCGGCTGCGGCAAAGTGGCGAGCACGGGGAGGAGAGCAGCACACCGCCCGGCTTCGTTCGTCTGCGTCGCCCGGCCGCGCATCTCCTTCTCGATCGCCCGCCAGTTCGTCACGGTGTAGTCGTGGAATGCGCCTGGGTCCTCGACCGGGCCGCCTAGTAAACGCACGACGCCGAACAACAGGTTCGGCTGCCGCTTGGTCGCCGGAATTGTGTCGAGCAGTGCAAGCACCTCGTCGTCGCGGGACACAGCAATGCCCAGGCGATCGTAGGTAGCCGACACTCCACGCGCCTCGCGGGCGGCGAAATCTGCGTAGGTCGCGGCAGTCGTCATGCCCTCATGATCACCCGCATCGGCGCCCGCCTTCGGCGCGGGGTGCCGGCCGTGCTTCGCGGCGCCCCGGGGTGCCCGACGAGGGGAGACTCGCGACCGTTCTTGCCCGCTCCATTCAGTCTCGGCGAGAGTCGCCTGTAGACGAAGGCTCGTCGTTGGCGTCGACGACCATGGCGAGGAACTCCCGAGCCTGTCGCAGCCGATGTCGCGGATCGGCGTACGCCGACGGCTCAGCATCCCCGTTCCTGATCCGCAGAGCCTCGGCGAGGATCGGATGCCAGGCGGGATCGAAGGTCGCCAGGGCAAATCGTCCAGCACTGCCCTTGGAGTGCAACCGACCCGTCGCCAGCAGCGCGTGCAGGCGTACGGAACCAAGAACACACCAGTCGACGAACCACGGGTCGACCGCCTTCTCCGGATGGTGCTCGGCGATCCGGTCGAGGCTGCCCACCCACCGCCGCCAGTATGTCTGCAGGTTGGTGCGGGTGAAGTCGAGCAGCGCCGCCTCGTCGGTCCACACATCGAGCTTGGCAAGGGCTTCGCCGCGCATGGTCACACCATGGTCGTGGAGCTCGTGCCACATCACCGGGCTCAGCATTCTCCGCGAACTCGGCTCGAACGAGGTCTCGTGGCAGCTCGGCACGTCCGGGCAACGATCCGGGCCGACGGCGAGGTCCGGCGCCGTGAGATAGCTTCCGTCGAAGTACGGACGTGGGTGACGATCAGCCAGGTCCTGGTGGACAGCGGCCAACACTGCGAGTGCGGCCTTCCCGGGCCGCTCGGGGCAGACGGCCGCGAAGTCGATGTCGCTGCGACCAGCGCGGAAGTCACCGAGCGCGACCGATCCATGGAGATGAAGGCCCTCGACCAGACCTGGAGCGGCACGATCGACGAGGCGCAGATATGTCTGTGCGACCTCGTTCACCTGGGGTGGAACCGACATGCCGGCGGAGTCTACCCACGCTCGACGACCCGAGCGGTCGTCGCCACCGTGCGCTCCCGGACCGCCGCCAGGTTTGATTGATCCGCCATCGGAGCCCACATAGGGTGACCGGATGACCGGCACGCTCTTCGAACGGACTCCACCTGACGACTACCTGCTACGCCTTGCGGCTTCGGATTTCGGGCAGTCCTACAAGCGCCTGGCGCGGTCGGAACTCCAGATCGGCCGCGGCGACATCGTGGTGGATCTCGGCTGCGGTCCTGGTGCTGATCTGGCGGACCTCGTCCGTGCGGTCGGGCCAGACGGTGCGGTCATCGGCGTCGATCACGACAGTCTTCACGTGGAGCAGGCGCGGGCCCGGACGGCGAACCTGCCACAGGCCACCGTGCACCTCGGCGACATCCACGCGTTGGACCTGGTTGACAGCAGCATCGATCGTGTACTCACCGACCGTGTACTGCAACACGTCGACGATCCCAGCCGTGTCATTGCCGATGCGCATCGGGTTCTTCGCAATGGTGGAAGGGCCGTCTTCGCCGAACCAGACTGGGACACACTCGCGATCGACCACCCTGACATTTCCGTCTCGAGGTCCTACACGCGCTTCGTGTGTGACCGCGTCGTCCACAACGCAAGCATCGGTCGGCAACTCCCACGGCTGGCGTCCGCCGTGGGCTTCACCATCGCAGGCACCACTGCGATCACTGCTGTGTTCCGCGACGCGGATTCTGCGGACAAGACCCTTGGCCTACAACGCGTCACGGAGCGAGCGGTGGCAGGCGGATACCTGACCGAGAACGCGGCCCGCTCGTGGCTCGACCATCTGGCCACGCAGCCGTTCTTCGGATCGGCAACGCTGATCATCACCGTGGCAACGAAGCCGTGAACGTACGAAGCGGGCCCCAGGCAACGAGACTTGGGTCTCGCGCCGAACCGCACCAACGGACGGGAGGATGAGACGGCCGCACGTATCCCAGCACCCGCCAGGCGACCTGCTGCCGATCCACCGGCATAGCGTCCCGTACGCCGCGGTCGTCCTGGCGGGGCACTACCGCGAGGTCGGCCCAGACGGCGTGTGGGCGTGCGCCGAGGGAGACGTCGTCGTCCATCCGCCGTTCCACCTGCATGGCGACCACTTCGCCGCCGAGGGTGCCCGGGTCCTCAACCTTGAGGTGTCGTTTCCGCACGCTCGCACGGTCGGCATGGACTGCTATGCGGTCGTACGCCCACCCGATCTCGGACGCTTGCTGCGGACAGCATCGAAAGACCCGCTGCTGGCACTCGGCGAGGCACTCGAGGCCGCCAGGCCCCCGCGTCCGGGACCCGCAAGCGACTGGCTGCACACGCTGATCCAGCGGCTGGATGCCGAACCTCGCGCCAAGATCGGAGCGCTCGCCCGCGAGGTCGGGGTCTCCGCCGAGCATGTCAGCCGGGCGTTCATCCGCAGGCTCGGTATCGGGCCCGCGCACGTACGTTCGGAGCATCGCGTACGCATCGCCTTGCGACACCTCGCCGATCCTGACCGGCCGCTGGCCGATGTTGCCCAGCGGGCCGGCTATGTCGACCAGGCGCACATGACCCGCGCAATCCAGGCCGCGACGGGCACCACCCCGGGCCGGGTACGAAAGCAGTTGATCTTCAACCGGGCCTGACCGTCCTGGCCGCTTCGACATCAAAACCGTTCAATACCGAGCGGGCTGATACGAGTCATGATGGCCGGTCAGAACCGCTCCCCTGATCTTCGGAGTCTCGATCATGTCCACGTCCCCAGAGCCTTCCTCGCGTCGCCGTCGCAGGCGCCGTCGCCGGCCGCCGGTACCCGCTGGCAGATCACGTCATCCGCGGGCTTCGACGCGCTGTTGCTCCTCGGCGCCGCCGCCGGCGACATCATGCAGGCCGAACGGTACGCCGACGAGATCGGCTGGGCGAGTCGGCGGCTGTCCGAGACGGGGCGCTCGGCGCTGGCTGCACTCGACCAGGGCCTGCGGGTCGAGTCCGGCCACCTGACCGGACCCACGCTCGTGCACGCCTTCTCCGCCCGACCCGCCGACTCCCTTGCCGACGTCATCGCCTCGGCCGAGGACCCCGACGGGCTGTTGCACGCCGCGCTCGAATCCTCGACGTACTGGGGCAGCGATGCCATGCCGTCAGCGGATCGGACGCGAGACCTCATTCCTGCCGTGGCTACTGTCCTAAGGGAGTTCGACGCGGCGGGATTCTCCGAGTGGTGGAGCGACAACTTCCTGGCCGCCATCGACGCCAGCGTCGCCCGCAACCGCGAGGCACTCACACCCTTCGACCTCATTCCCGAACAGTCCCACCTGCTCGGACGCGTACTCGACCCGCAGATCGATGTCGTGATCACGCATTTCGCGAAGCCGTACGGGATTCGCGTGACAGGACAGCGTTTCATCGCCCACCACGAGTACGAGCCACAGACCCAGTTGCGAAACGCGGCGCACGAGATGTTCCATCCGCCGTTCGACCTCTCGGCACAACAGCTGTGGCAGCGGCTGGAACCACTGGGCTCCGACCCGTGGATGGCCTCCGTGGTCACCAACCACGATCCGAAGTACGGATACAACAGCTTTCACGGCATCGTGGACGAGGATTCCACCCAGGCGCTGAACCAGGTCGTTTCAGAACGGCTGGGCATCGCCTACGAGCCCGCGACTCGATGGGCGACGTTCGATGGGGGCATGCACGTTCTTGCCGCCGCCCTCTACCACGCGCTGAAGGAGGATGGGTTCGACGCGCGGGGCGGGGTCTATGGCGACTGGCTCACCGACGCCCTTGACCGCGAGTTGCTGTCGCCGCCCGAAGTGAGGCGTCGTGCCGCGGACGTCGTGGGCGACGAGGCGGTCTCGAGGTGGGATCCCGAACGCTGGGCCTGACCGGCTCCGCGGTCGGACTATCCACCCAATGCACCGGCCAGGGTCACCCCGGTAAGTCCGGCAAGCAGACATCCAAGGACGCTGACCGACGCGTTCAGCAGCGCGTACCGACCCGCTCCGTCCTGGGTGAGCCGCAGGGTCTCGTATCCGAAGGCGGAGTAGGTGGTGAGCGCGCCGCAGAATCCGGTGCCGACCAGGGCCATCACCGGGCCAGAGCCCGGAAGTCCCGCGACGAACCCGAGGATCATCGATCCCATGAGGTTGACCGCGAGCGTGCCCAGCGGGAACGGCGAGTCGTGGCGGGTCTGGATGGCGCGGTCGACCAGAAAGCGTAGCGGCGCGCCGATCGCGGCGCCCACGGCCACCAGCAGGATCATCATCAGGACCGGCCGGTCTTCGACCGGACTGCCCTGCGGGTCAGTGCCGAACCCGCCCAGACCGCAACCAGCGCAGCGATCAACGTGCCGGCCAGGTAGACCACCGCCAGCTGTGCAGCGCCCGCATTCCAAGCCTGGTAGGCGTCGAGACTGTACGCGGAGAAGGTGGTGTATCCGCCGAGCACTCCGACCCCGAGGAACGGCCGCACCAGCGCCCGGCCCGGCACGACCAGCTCGACAGCAACCATCAGGACACCCATCAGGAAGCAACCAGAGACGTTGACCGCGAACGTCGCCCATGCGAACCCCGCCGGGTCAGGCGGAAATGCCGAGGTCAGGCCATATCGGGCGATGGCTCCCAGCACACCGCCGGCCGAGATCGCGGCGATGACCGGCCACCCACTCGGGCCGGGACGTACAGGACCGGCTGGCGGGAACGGACCCGCGCCCTCCACGCCAGGTGGCTGAGCCAGCATCGACCTCCTCCACCGGCATCGATCGCGCACCGGCAGGACGCCCCGCGCCCGTTGGCGGGACAGCAGCACATTACAGATGGCCGTCGTGGCCTCCGGGGCCGCCACTACTCCTCGTTCCGAGCCGCCGTGTTGTCTCACCAACGCCTCGCCACGTGACGATGACACTGCTCAACAGTCGAGTCGTCGACAACATCTCGGCAGATGAGCCCGGCGGAATTGCCAACAACAACGCGTCGATCTCGCTGCTCGGGACGCTGGTGACCCGAAGCTCACCGTTCTCAGCCCACGTCGAACTGTGCCATCACCGGTCGATGGTCGGAACCGGGCTCGTCACGCCGCTCGGCTGGCTGGTCGGTCACCGACGTGATCTCGGTGTCTCCGGTAGTCACGGTTGTGATGCGGCCGACGAGCGCATGGCTGGCCAGGAGGTGATCGATCAGCTCACCGCGGCCCCGGTAGATACGGGAGAACCGCCGCTCGGCCGGGATATACGGGGCGAGGTTCCACAACCGCTGACCATCACCTTGGTCTGGCCGCTCGAACCCTCCGGTGCCGATCTCTGAACCGGGCGGACCGTGCAACATCTGCGTGGTGGCCGCCTCGGGTTCGTCGTTGAGGTCACCGGCGACGACCACGGCGCGCTGCTGACCGTTGCCGTCCAGGAGTTCTGTGACGTACGCGCGCACCGCGGCCGCCTCGCTGGCCCGCCGGAGCAGTGCGTACGCCGCGAACCGCACCCGCTCGTGTTCGTCCCTCGGCGAGAAACGTCCGCCCGGGAAGGTCAACAGCTTGCTCTTCAGATGGCAGCTGATCACGTCCACGGTCGTGGTCGCTGTCTGGACCCGAACCCGCAGCGCCGGTCGACCCATCTGCGCGATCGTGGTGCCGTCGTCGGCGACCTGAACGGGCAGCAGCCGGTCCGGAAACGCGGCCACCTGGTCGTGGTCGGTCACGGGCAGCCTCGACATGACTCCTACCCGGATGCCGCGGCCGTCCGGGTCGGCCAAGACGGCATGCCAGTCGCCAACGAGCTCCGCCAACAGATCGGTGACCGCATCGGAATCGCCGACCTCCTGCACCGCCAATACATCGGGAGCAAGCCGGTTGATGGTCCCTGCGAGCGCCATCAGCTTGGCCCGATAGGTCGTCTCCGACGATGGGCCCGCCTGTGCGTTGGGACGGAACAGATTTTCGAGGTTCCAGGTTGCGACCGCGACCACGGCCAACCCCCTCGCCTAGCCGAAGTCCGGCCAGCCTAACCCGGCGAAGATCACCGCATCTGGGCTTTCGTCAGACCGCAACGCTTTTGCGGTGGTCGCTTCGCTCAGCTGCGTCGCCGGATGGTGAACAGGCTCGCGAGAAGGCCGAGAAGCCAGGCGATCAACAGGGCCGCCCACAACGGCATGGTGACTTCTGGAATGAGTAACCGGACCGTCGTCTGCGCGGTGTTTTCGAAGATGAAGATCAAGCTGATCGCCGCAATCAGGGCGAATCCGATGATACGGCGCACAACGGGTCGGCTCAGAAACGAGCCTGGTTCTTGATCCTGCTGAGTTTGAGCCATGATCCCCCCAGAAGGCGCCGATCACGCCTCCAACATCAAGCCTGCTCCGCCAGCCGACCACCCGCAGGAGAATGCCACTCGGCATGGCGCCGTGCGCGGCGCGCCGCGGCTTGGGGAGAGGTTGTCGGTCCGTCCGGAGCGGACCAAAAGAAAACGGCAAGGAGACAAACCGCTCCTTGCCACTCCTAAGTTATAGCCGACTGGGGGGCTTGCCGCAAGACCCCTGTCATGCCGCAGAATCGTCGGCCGAGGCCAGAAATCTAGCGGAACCGGGGGGAACGAAATGCGTGTGTTGTTGTCGACGAACGGGTCACGTGGGGACGTCGAGCCGATGGTGGCGCTGGCGGTGCAGTTGCGGGCGCTGGGTGCGGAGGTGCGGGTCTGCGCGCCGCCGGACTTCGAGGACCTGCTGGCCCGGGTCGACGTGCAACTCGTACCGGCCGGACAGTCGGTGCGCGAGATGGTGCGCCGGGTGCGAACCGAGGAGAAGCCGCCGACAGCCGCGGACCTGGCCCCCGGGTTGGTCACCGCGCAGTTCGACGCGGTCGCTGCCGCGGCGGCCGAGGGATGCGACGCGATGGTGGCGACCGGCTTGACCCCGACCGTGGCCGGCGCGCAGGCGATGGCCGAGAAGCTGGGCATCCGCTACGTGTACGCGACCTACTGTCCGCTCTGGCTGCCGTCGCCGCACCACCGGCCGCTGTGGCCGTTGCCACCGGACGTGACCGACAACCGAGCCCTGTGGGACCTGCAGGCTCAGAGCCTGAACGCGGTGTTCGGCGCGCCGATCAACGCCCACCGGGTGTCGATCGGCCTGCCGCCGATCGACAGCGTCGGCAGCCACCTCTTCACCGACCGTCCGTGGCTGGCGGCGGACCCGGTGCTGGGACCGTGGCAGGTGCCGGCGGACCTCGACGTCCTGCAGACCGGCGCGTGGATCCTCATCGACGAGCGCCCGCTCCCGGTCGAGTTGGCGGCGTTCCTCGAAGCCGGCACACCGCCGGTGTACGTCGGATTCGGCAGCATTCCGATGCCTGCCGCGGATGACGTCGCCCGGGCGGCCATCGAGGCGATCCGCGCGCAGGGCCGCCGAGCGGTCGTCTCGCGTGGGTGGGCCGACCTTGCCCTGATCGACGACCGCGACGACTGCTTCGCCGTCGGCGAAGTCAACCAGCAGGCGCTGTTCGCTCGCGTGGCCGCCGTCGTGCACCACGGCGGAGCGGGTACGACGACAACGGCGGCCCGGTCAGGCGCGCCACAGGTGGTAGTGCCCCAGATCGGGGACCAGCCGTACTGGGCGGGCCGGGTGGCAGAGCTGGGCATCGGCGCGGCACACGACGGTCCGACTCCGACCTTCGAGTCGCTGTCGGCCGCGCTCAAGGGGGCCCTGATCCCCGAGACCGGCGCACGAGCGACCGCAGTGGCCGGCACGATCCGCACCGATGGCGCCGCAGTGGCCGCGAAGCTGCTGCTCGATCGGAGCTGATGCCCGTGAACCCCCTGACCACGAGCGCGTTTGCCCTTCCCGACCACCTCACCGCCAAGGCCGACCCGACGCTGATCGCCGGCGACGAGCGGCACTTCGCGGCGATCGCAGAGAGCCTCGAGCAGTCGATCGCCGACCTGTCCGACCGTCTCGATGCCGCGCGCAAGGAGCCCGGCGGCACAGGACAGGAGGCGATGGACCGGGACCTGGAGGTCCACCGGCTGACCGCTCGGCTGCGTACCTTGCGTCGCTTCGGTCTGGACCTGTGCCTCGGACACATGGTCGGCGCGGACGGACCCGAGCCCGTGTATGTCGGACGGCTCGGCCTCACCGACAGCGCGGGTCGGCGGCTGCTGGTCGACTGGCGCTCCCCTGCGGCTGAGCCTTTCTTCGGAGCGACCCACGCCAATCCGATGGGTCTGGCCAGCCGCCGCAGGTATCGCTGGACCCGTGGCCGGATCAGCGACTACTGGGACGAGGTGTTCACCGCGGAAGGGTTCGGCGGGCACGCCGCCGCCCTCGACGACCAGTCCGCCTTCATCGTCAGCCTGGGCAGCAGCCGGTCGCCGCGGATGCGAGACGTGCTCGGCACCATCCAGGCCGACCAGGACGCCATCATCCGCGCGAGCTCCCGCGGCGCTCTCGTCGTCGACGGCGGTCCGGGTACGGGGAAGACCGTCGTCGCTCTGCACCGCTCCGCCTACCTCCTCTACTCCGACCCTCGCCTCGGTCACCACCGAGGCCGCGTGCTGTTCGTCGGTCCGCACCAGCCTTACCTGGCCTATGTCGCCGACGTCCTCCCGAGCCTCGGAGAGGAGGGCGTGCAGACCTGCACCCTGCGAGACCTCGTTCCCGCAGGTGCGGCGGCGCCGAGCGAGACCGACCCCGACGTGGCCCGCCTGAAGTCGTCCGCGGACATGGTGAAGGCGATCGAGCCAGCCGTCAGGCTCTACGAGGAGCCGCCCAACAAGGGGATCGTGGTCGAGACCCCCTGGGGCGACATCCGGCTCAGCGCCGCCGAATGGGCCGAGGCGTTCAGAGCAGCAGACTCCGGTACTCCACACAACGAGGCCCGCGAAGAGGTGTGGGAGGAGCTGCTCACGATCCTGGTGGACAAGCACGATGGCGAGGACGTCTCGGCTGACCTGCTGCGCAGGTCGCTTCTACGGAACACGGAGCTGGTCACGATCTTCAACAGAGCGTGGCCGCTACTCGAAGCGACCGACCTCGTAGGAGACCTGTGGGAGGTGCCCGCCTACCTGCGGATGTGCGCCCCCTGGCTCGACCCCGATGAGGTTCGCAAGCTGCAGCGCGCGGACCCCCAAGCCTGGACGGTGTCCGACCTGCCGCTCCTGGACGCGGCACGACAGCGGCTGGGCGACTCCGAGGCATCGCGGCGCAAGCGTCGTCGCGACGCGGCCCTCGCGGCTGACCGGGAGGAGATGGCCAGGGTCGTCGACCACCTGATCGAGTCCGACGACTCCGAGATGCAGGTGATGTCGATGCTGCGCGGCCACGACCTGCAGCACGCCCTGGTCGACGAGACCGCGATGCCCAGCGCCGACCCGGACCTGCTCGCTGGCCCGTTCGCGCACATCGTCGTGGACGAGGCTCAGGAACTGACCGACGCGGAGTGGCAGATGTTGCTGCTGCGCTGCCCGTCCCGAAGCTTCACCATCGTCGGCGACCGGGCCCAGGCCAGGCACGGGTTCACGGAGTCGTGGCAGGAACGGCTCCAGCGGATCGGGCTGGACCGGATCAACCTGGCGTCGCTGAGCATCAACTACCGGACCCCGGAAGAGGTCATGGCCGAAGCCGAGCCGGTCATCCGGGCCGTGCTCCCGGACGCCAACGTGCCGACCTCCATTCGCAGCAGCGACGTACCCGTCGTGCACGGATCTACCTCGGATCTGGGCTCGATCCTCGACACCTGGCTCGCCGCGCATGCCGAGGGGATCGCCTGCGTCATCGCCGCCAATGACCTCGAGGAGGGCACGTTCCGGGCGTCGTCCCGGGTCAGATCGCTGACCCCGGAGCTGTCGAAGGGACTCGAGTTCGACCTGGTGGTGCTCATCGACCCAGGGGCGTTCGGCACGGGCATCGAAGGAGGGGTCGACCGCTATGTCGCGATGACCCGAGCGACCCAGCAACTCGTCATCCTCACCAGCTCGTGACGTCGGTTTCGGTGACGTCCGGCTAGAGCCGTGGATCCACTGGTTCGGACTCGAGAGCGAGGATCGCGAACACCGGTTCGTGGATGCGCCACAGCGGCTCGGCGCCGGCCGCACGGGTGAGGGCCTCGAGCCCGAGGGCGTACTCCCGCAGAGCAAGGGATCGCTTGTGGCCGAGATTGCGTTGCCGTAGCCGTTCCATGTGTTCGGGCTCGGTGTAGTCCGGCCCGTAGATCAGGCGCAGGTATTCGCGTCCGCGCACCTTCAGGCCGGGCTGAACGATTCCGCGACCTGCGCGTACGAGATTGGCGTACGGCTTTACCACCATCCCCTCGCCCCCACTCGCGGTGAGTTTCTCCCACCAGGCAACGGCAGTTGCGATGGAGTCGCGGTCTGCGGTGTCGACGAGGATGTGGCCGGTCGGGTGTATCAACGCCGGGTCCGCCACGGCGAGGCGGTCAGCCATGCCCAGGTGCCAGCCGTGGTCGCGCTGCTCGTAGGTTGCCGCGTTGGTGGCGAGAAGTTGGAACGGTGCGAGCTTCACGCCGTCGAGACCGTCGACCGGCCAGTGGTAGCGCCGGTACGTGTCGGCGAACGCCTCGGCATTCGACGCGCGGGTCCGGGTGCGCGCCAGCAGCGAGGCGACGTCAATCCCCCGTTGACGAGCGGTCTCGATCTCGCCGAGGGCAGCAGGCAAGGCCGAACGCGCGGCGGCGCCCACGGCCGCGTACTGATGCCGCAACAGGTCGATGGCCTTCGCCGACCACGGCAGCAGCTCGCAGTCGAGCAGCAGCCAGTCGGCGTCGAGCTCTTGCCACAGCCCTGTCGCGTCGACCGCGGCGCGTAACCGGGCCAGCAACTGCTCGGTGCGGTCGTGGTCGAAGAACCCCCGCCCCGTGCGGGTGTAGAGCGCGCCGGTTTCTCCATCGGCCGCGCCGAACCGGTCGCCGGCGACCTGCTCGTCCCGGCACACGAGGGCCACGGCGCGCGAGCCCATGTGCTTCTCTTCGCAGATCAGGTCGGTGACCCCATCGCGCCGGTACGCCTCGAACGCCTCGTCCGGGTGCTCCAACAGGTCCGGCCGCTCCGACGTCGCCGACGGCGCCATGGTCGGTGGCAGGTACAGCAACCACCGAGGGTGCAGGGCGAACCGACTCATCACCTCCAGGGCACCGGCGGCGTTCTCCTCGCGTACGGTCACCCGGCCGTGGTGGGCGGTTTCGATGACGCGCTTGCCGAGTACGTCGGTCAGGTCGAGGACGTCGGGGTCTCGCTGCCGGATGCCCGCGTCGCCGGAAGCCTCCGCGGCGGGTTCCGGCGTGGTCGGGAACGGCTTGGCGGGCTCGTACCACACCTGCTTGGCGGGCACGGAGACTGTCTCCTTCTCCGGGTAACGCAGGGCCGTCAGCCTCCCACCGAACACGCAGCCGGTGTCGAGGCACATCGTGTTGTTGACCCACTCCGGCTCGGGGACCGGCGTGTGCCCGTACAGAACCATCGCCCGGCCGCGGTAGTCGTTGGCCCACGGATAGCGCACCGGAAGCCCGAACTCGTCGGTCTCGCCGGTGGTGTCGCCGTACAACGCGAAGCTGCGCACCCGCCCGGAAGCGCGGCCGTGGTACGCCTCCTTCAGCCCGGCGTGGGCGACCACCAGCCTGCCGCCGTCCAGCACGAGATGGGAGACCAGGCCGTAGCAGAACTGCTCCACCTGGTCGCGGAAACCGTCGTCCTCGACCGCGAGCTGTGCCAGCGTCTCGGCCAGGCCGTGGCTGACCCGGACATTGCGGCCCTGCATGGCGCGGACGAGCTTGTGCTCGTGGTTGCCTGGCACGGCGAGCGCATGGCCGGCCGCGACCATGCCCATCACCAGCCGAAGCACGCCTGGGGAGTCCGGACCGCGGTCGACCAGGTCGCCGACGAACAGGGCCTTACGTCCATCCGGGTGCTCCGCGTCGACGGGTCGGCCCCGGCTGTCACGGGTCAGCCGGTAGCCGAGCCGGTCCAACAACGCCACCAGCTCGTCGCGGCAGCCGTGCACGTCGCCGATCACGTCGAACGGACCGGTCTCATGGCGATAGTCGTTGAGCAACTTCTCCCGGGTGACCCGCGCGGACTCGACCTCCTCGACACCGTGCAGTACGTGGACCTTGCGGAAGCCCTCCTTGTTCAGCCCACGCAAGGAGCGGCGCAGCTGGTCACGCTGCCGGCGTACGACGCCGGCCCCGAAGGTGCGGTCTGGTCGAGCGGCATTGCGTTCGACGCAGACGGACTCCGGTATGTCGAGCACGATCGCCACCGGCAACACGTCGTGGTCCCGGGCCAGATCCACCAGCTGCTTACGCGAGTCCCGCTGGACGTTGGTGGCATCGACCACGGTGAGGCGCCCAGCCTCCAGGCGTTTGCCGGCGATGAAACCGAGTACGTCGAAGGCTGCCTTGGTCGCCCCCTGGTCGTTTTCGTCGTCAGCGACGAGCCCGCGACAGAAGTCGCTGGAGAGCACCTCGTACCTGCCGAAGTGACGGGCGGCGAAGGTGGACTTGCCTGATCCGCTCACGCCGACCAGGACGACCAAGGACAGCTCGGGGATCGCCAGCTCCCGGACGGCCGTCGACTCCGCGGTCATGCGCCGCCCTCCCCTGCTCCGCGACGGCGGAAGACGGCCATCTGGGTGGGAGACCCGACCGCTGGCTCCTCGGGCCCCACGGGCAGGAGGGCCACGTCGTACCCGGTGCGGATGGCCACGCGTTCGGCCCACTCCTGGAACTGCGCTCGGGTCCACTCGAACCGGTGGTCGCGGTGGCGGAACTCACCAGCCGCCAGCCCGCTGAACGTCGCGTTGTACTCGGCGTTCGGTGTGGTCACGACCACCGTGTCCGGCTGTGCGAAGGAGAACACGGTGTGCTCCAGCGCGGGCAGCCGGGGCGGATCGACATGCTCGATGACCTCCATGAGGACGGCCGCGTCGTAGCCGACAAGCCTGGCGTCGCGATATGTCAGCGACGACTGGAGCAGCCGTACCCGCTCCCGCTGCTTGTCGGGCAGGCGTTCGAACCCGATCCGGCGCTCCGCCAGACGCAGCGACCGGTCCGACACGTCGACGCCTACCACTTCGGCAAAGGACACGTCGGCGAGCATCTCCCGTACGAGCGCACCTTCGCCGCAGCCGAGGTCGACCACTCGCGAGGCGCCGGCATCGCGGAGGGCGGCCAGCACGGCCTGCCGGCGTTGCTGCGCCAGTGTCACGCGAGCCGCCGTTGGCTGCGAGGCTTCCTCGTCCGTCGCAGCGTTGTCCAACGTTTCGGGCTCGGTGTCGTCCAGCTCGGCCAGCCGGTCAGTCGCGCTGCTCACCAGGCTTCGCTGGTGGGCGAGGTAGCGGCGGGTGATCATGTCCCGGAACGGGTGCCCCTGCAGCCATCCCTCGCCGGCCCGCATCAGCTTGTCCACCTCGTCCGTACTCACCCAGTAGTGCTTGGCGTCGTCGAGTACCGGCAGCAGCACGTACAGGTGGTTCAGGGCAGCGGCGAGCCGCTGCCGCCCGGTCAGGCGAAGATCCACATAGTGAGAGTCGCCCCACTCCGGCAGGTGCGGGTCCAGCGGCACGGGGACCGCCTCGACCTGCCAGCCCAACGGAGCGAACAACTGGTCGGCGACGTCGGCCCCGCCTCGGCATGGCACCGCGGGGAGATGCAGGTGCAGGGACAACTGCTGGTCGACCAGGTCCGGGCGAGCGGTGCAGCGGCCGGTCATCGCGGTCTTGAAGACCCTGCTCAGCGCCACCGCCAGCATCGACGATGCGGCGTACGGCCGGTCGTTCACGTACTGCGCGAGCGAGAACGCGTCACCGCCGCCGAACCGCCTGCCCCGCACCAGGCCGACCGGGTCGACCTCGAGCAGCAGCGCCGCCGTACAGCGCTCGTCGCTCGCCTCGGGGTAGAAGACGTGCGCGCGACCCACCGATTCCTCGAAGCTCTGCGCCCGGTCGGGGTGTTTGTGGAGCAGATAGCCGAGGTCGGTCGCCGGGGCGTCGGTCGAGGTGATCGTCAGGAGCACCCACCTAGTCTGCCTTGTCGCTCCCGAGCGGGATCGGCGGTTGCCGAGCTTCACCGCCTCTGACCTGGCCAGACGGCTGCACGGAGCGGTCTTGGGCAGGTGGGCGCGTCGGGTCAGTCGAGCCGGCCGACGACGACGGTGGGCTCCGGCTCGGGCGGCAGGTAGGAGAGGTTGTCGAGAGACGTCATCGTCACCTGATCCCCGTCGAAGCGCAGGGTGAGCGTACGGACGAAGGGTGTCTGTACGAAGCAGAGTCGCATCGTGCAGGTGTCGTCGTCGACCCAGGTCGCGCGGGCGGCGACGAGGTCGTCGTCTCGTGGACCCAGGGCGGTGCGGCCGAGGCGCCAGTCGTCGGTGCCGGCTGTCACCTGGTGAACGGTGGCGCCGTCGCCGACGCTCAGGCGGCACTCGCCAGGCGAGACGTCGAGCCTGATCGCCTCGACCGGTTGCGCGGCGCGGTAGGTACGTCCGGACACCCGGCTCGCGATCGGCGACGAGGGCTCGCCTGCGGGCATGGCGAACGCGAGCGTGGCCAGCCGTTGCGTCAGCCGGTCGTGCGCCCGGCCGTCCGTCGGGAGAGCGTCGGCCGTCATCGCCGGCAGCAGATGTTCCCAGACAAGATCCAGGACGGCCTGCATGTTCGACAGTCCGCCGACGATGGCCAGCACGGCGTCCTGCTCGGGCATCACGAGGCAGAACTGACCGAAGGCTCCGTCGCCGCGATAGCTGTCGTGTCGGCAGCGCCAGAACTGGTAGCCGTACCCCTGGCTCCAGTCGATCTCGCCCTCGTTGCTCACCTGCCGGGTGGTCGCGGCGGCGACCCAAGATCGCGGGACGAGCTGCTGGCCGAGCCACGAGCCTTGCTGGAGGTACAGCTGACCGAACCTGGCGATCTCGGTCGCGCGCAGCAGGAGCCCCCAGCCGCCGACGTTGACGCCGCGAGGGCAGCTGTCCCACGTCGCGTCCGTGATCCCCAACGGCTGCAGGAGCCGTGGGCGTAGGTAATCGAGGAGCGTCATGCCGGTGACCCGCTGCATGATCGCCGACAGCAGGTAGCTCGCGCCGCTGTTGTAGACGAACTGGGTACCGGGCTCGTACTCGAGGGGCTTGGACAGGATCGCGTGTGCCCAGTCGTCTTCGGCCAGCCTGCTGGGGCGGTCGAGCGACTCGGACGCATGCCCGCTGGTCATGGTCAGCAGGTGGCGGACCCGGAGCCGGTCGAGGTGATCGCTGATCACAGCGGGTGCGGCGTCTGGAAGGAGCGAGAGCACCCGGTCGTCCACCGACAGCCGGCCCTCGTCCACGGCCAGACCGACCGCGCTGGAGGTGAAGCTCTTGCTCAACGAGAACACCATGCGCTGGCAGTCCAGGTCGTACGGAGACCACGCGCCCTGGGCCACGACATGGCCGTGGCGAACGAGGACGAAGCCGTGCAGCGCGTCGACGCCGTGCTCGGCCGCCGCCACGAAGTCGAGCACCGCGGACGACGGGATGCCCTGCTCCTCCGGCGTCGAGCGTGGCAGCTGCTTCTCGGTCACTACGTCCACGGGCTGGCCTCTCCTCGGCTCCGGGCGGGCCTGAGCCGCCTCAGCCGCCATCTAGTTGAAGGTCGCGCGGCTTCTAGGCCGCCCAACCTCCAACAACTCTGCCTCGCGATGAACGATCGAGGCTAGTGCTAGGACAGAACGAGCGCCTGCGGCATGCTCGCTCAGGCGCGACGTAGCTGTCATGTTGTGCAGTCCATCGGTACCGGTCTTGAGGAGCCCGCTCTCGTGTCTGCGTTTGTCTCCGGCCTGGAAATGAGCCGACGGTTCTACCAGGAAGCGGTCCTGCCGATCCTGGACAGGGAGTTCCCGCGCCTGCCGCACAGCGCGGCGCTCATGGGCCGCGGATCAGAGGTCCTGGGCTTCGACGACGAGATGTCCGAAGATCACAACTGGGAGCCGCGCGTTCTGCTCTTCGTACGGGAAGAGGACCATGCCCGCCACGGCGATGCCATCGGCGAAGCTCTTCGGCAGGGAGTGCCATCTCGGTTCCACGACCGTGCGACCGACCACGGTGTCTTCACGCTGCGCGGCTACTTTCAGGAACAGCTGGACTTCGATGTCGACGACGAGATCGACGCGCGCGATTGGCTCACCCTTCCAGAGCAGCAACTCTGCATGGTCACTGCTGGGGCCGTCTATCACGATGAGCTCGGCCTACAAGCAGTCCGCGATCGCTTCGCCTACTATCCACACGACCTGTGGCTCTACCTGCTGGTGGCGGGTTGGTGGCGCGTCCACCCGGAAGCCAACCTGGTTGGGCGGGCCGGCTTCGTGGGAGATGAGCTCGGATCGGCGCTCATCGGGTCCCGTCTCGTGCAGGACCTGATGCGGCTCTGCTTTTTGATGGAGAAGCAGTACGCGCCCTATTCGAAGTGGTTCGGGACGGCTTTCTCACGGTTGGCGTGCTCCGCGGAGCTGTCGCCGATTCTGCAGAAGGCGCTCCAGGCCGAGACGTGGCCAGAACGGGAGAACGCTCTGCTGGCGGCCTACGAACAGGTGGCGGCAATGCACAACGCACTGCACATCACCCAGCCCGTTCCCACCGAGGTGCACCAGTTGTGGAACCGTCCATTCAAGGTCCTCTGGGGAGACTTTCCGGGTGCGCTCCATAGCCAGATTCAGGACCCGGAGGTCAAGCGGATCGCCGAACGGTGATCGCCGAACGGTGGCCCGTCGGCGGCATCGACCAACCCAGGGACGCTCTGTGGGGTCCACGTAACCGCAGCCGGGTCCTGAGGCTGTTCGAGTAGGCGCGCTCGGGGATCTCTGCGCGGAGCGCCGCCCCGGGTGTCAGAGCCTTGCGACGTCGCTGGTTGTGCCAGTGGTTGCGCTGCGTGTGACGGCGTCGGTGAACTCCATGTAGCGCACGCCGTCCTCGAACGTCGTGCGGGCGATCTCCTCGCGTCCCCGGATGGCGTTGACGAACTCCTCCTCGACGCGCCACCCGATCCGCCGCTCGGCCGGGACCGCGACCTCGGTCAGCTCCTTGTCACCGCGCCGGCCACTCGAAAGTCGCCCGGACTCCGGCTCCAGCCGAAGCGTGCCCTCGGACCCGAAGATCCACAGGTCGATGGGCGGCGCCAGGCCGGTGACGCTGCTGACCCGTAGGTGGGCGACCGCACCGTCGTCAAGATCGGCGAGGATGTCGATGTGGTCGGGAACCTTGACTTCATGCCAGGCGCCGCTGTCGTCCTTGCGTCGCGGCACCACGGTCTTGGCCATCGCGGTCACGCGGCTGGCGGGCCCGAGCCAGCGCAGCATCGCCTCGTACCAGATGCCCATGGTGAGGATGTTGTTGCCGCTCAGCGAAACGTCCTGCCGCCAATGCAGCCCCGCCTCCCGGTCGACGAAGCCGGCCCCAGTGGCGTGAACCTCGACCGCCAGAACCTCACCCACGTACCCTTCGCCGATCATCGACGCCAGCGTCGAGTCGAACTCCAGCGTGAACGGAGAGGGCACGAGTTGGGCGACAAGCTGCGGAGCCTTACGCGAGGCGGCCAGCATCTCGCGTCCTTCGACGGCGTTCCTGGCCATCCGCGCCTCGCACAACACGTGCTTGCCGGCGCCCAGTGCCGCCACGGTCAGCTCGCGGTGCATGTTGGGCCAGGTACCGATGCAGATGGCGTCGACGTCGGACGCCTCGACCACCCGCCGCCAGTCGTCCTCCGCCCGCTGGAAGCCGTACTCCCGGGCTATCCGCTCGCCCGACTCCAACGATCGATTGGCCACGGCCACCAGCTCAACGCCCGGCAGCGACTTGAAGTTGGGAATGTGACGGAGACGGCAGTTGGCGCCAGCACCGACGAATCCCACCCGGATCGGCGATTCAACCATCCCGGGACGCTACCACCATGGCGATAGCTGTCCGTGAACTGCCAGTGTCCGCCCACATGAGTGGACAACTAGAGCAAGCCCGCAAGGACCGGCACCGGCCGGCGCACGCTGAAGAGGAGACCCGCGGCTTCGCGTCCTCCCTCGCATCGTGGTTCAGCACACCTGCGATCGTCGACGCGGTCACGTCCCAGGGTTGGACCGACCACCAGGAAGTGGGCGAGATTCGGCATGCATGGCTGGAATGGGGCGCCGAACGCGGAGCGTTCT
Source organism: uncultured Actinomycetota bacterium (assembly GCA_963720325.1). Lineage (GTDB taxonomy): Bacteria > Actinomycetota > Actinomycetes > Propionibacteriales > Actinopolymorphaceae > Thermasporomyces. The sequence goes on from CAVRFE010000007.1 coordinate 2,354,648, forward strand.
TCGCAGGCTTCTGGTGCGAGGCAATCGCCTGGGCGAGCTAGAGACCTGGGCTGGGATGGGGGTGCCTGCGCGTAGGATCGCCGGCCACCGGCGGTAGGGGTCACCAAGCTTTGGAGGCGATCGGCGACCTTACCTGGTTCGGGGCAGTGGTGGAGGAGCGTGGTGAGGTCATCGGGGTGGTTGCGGCCAGTGGACCTGGGCCGCATGGTCGGGGTCAGCCCCTCCCTGGTTCGGACCTACGAAGCGGTCGGGTTCCTTCCCGCGGCCGACCGTAGCCCGGCAGGCTATCGCCGCTACAGCGACGCTCATGCTGAAGCGCTCCGGGTGGCCCGGTGTCTGATCGCCGGGTACGGCTGGCAGCCAGCGCTGGAGGTGATGCGCGCCGTCCATGCAGGCGACACGCGCACCGCCCTCACCGTCGTCGATGCCTGCCACGCCGGGCTCCATCGCCAACGCGTCGAGATCGACGAGGTACTGCACGCCCTCGACCGGACGTCTCTCGCCAAGCTCCCGACTCACTCGATCGCCGCCCGCCGGGTCGTCCGTATCGGCGCCGCCGCGCAGGCAGTCGGCCTACGCCCATCGGCGCTGCGGTTCTGGGAACAGCAAGGACTCCTGCAGCCGACGCGCGACAGCACAACGCGAAGCCGCTACTACGACCATGAGCAGCTACAACGACTCCAGATCGTCAAGCTTCTCCGCGACGCGGGCTACCGCTTCGACACCATCCGGTCAGTCCTCGACGATCTCGCCACCAGCCGTCCGGCCCAGGCCCGAGCGGCTCTCGAGCAACGCCGCCAATCAGTCGCAGACGCCAGCGAACGAGCGATGACAGCCACCAGCGCCTTGCACAGCTACCTCCACACCCGCGGCCGAGACACGCAGACGTAGGCGATCACCGGGCCCGACGCCTGCCAGGTGATCTCAACCCGCTCCTTCAAGGACAGTGGCAAGGTTTTGACCCCTCCCCGGCCTCGGAGAAGCAGCGCCGACAGCGAAACCTTCCAACATGCATTACCCGGCTAGCGTGTCGACGTCACGGATTGTCGGGAGGAGTGGATCGGTATGGAACCAGGCTCTGGACCTGGCCTCGTTGGTCGTCCGCGGGTCGTGGTCTCGGTGGGGGCGTCGGTGGATGGCCGAATCACCCTGAGGCGAGCCAGCCGCCTCATGGAAGAGGACGCAAAGCGGATCTGGGCATCGCTGTGGCCTCCGGCTCCACCGGGCGTAGCAGATGCGCCATCGTCCGAGGACACGTTTCAGCCACAGGCCGTTCTGGAAGGAAGCGGTTCGCTGGTTGCGGATACGGCAGGCCCGCTGACCGGACTCCCCACCGACTTCGACGTACCAACGGACGTTCTCCATACAGACTTTCTGCCACCCGAGGTCGTAGAGAAGCCGGACCAGAAGTGGTTCACAGTCGTCGACAGCCGCGGCCGGGTGCGTTGGGACATGAAGAGCGGCGGCGGGTTCGACGCCCTTGTGCTTGTTGCTCGCGCGACGCCGGCGGAATATCTGGCCTACCTGCGCAGGGAAGTCGTCTGCTATCTCGTCGCGGGCGAGGACCGTGTCGACCTCGCTGCTGCCCTACGCCGGATGCACAGTCGGCTCGGTGTCACCTCCGTGGAGTCAACCGCAGGTGGCGGACTCAACGGCGCACTGCTCAGGGCAGGCCTGGTCGACGAGCTCAGGCTCACCCTCTGCCCGGCCGCGATCGGTGGGCTGGGCACACCGACCATCTTCGACGGTCCCGAGCTGGCCGCCGGCGAGACACCTACCCGACTTCGGCTGCTCTCGACCCGGGTTGAGAGCAACGGCATCATCTCGCTCCGGTACGACGTCCTCCGAGAGGACGGAGAGTTGAATGCTCGACGATGACCTTGCCCGCGTCATGCGTTCGGTGGGACTGGATATGGATGTCAAGCCCGTCGACCTGGGCGGCGGCGCTTCTGAGTCCGGCGTATATCGCGTCCAGTTCGAAGGTAACGATGCGGTCCTGAAGGTAACCGCGGCAGGCGAATGGCAAGACAATGCCAGGCGAGAGCTCACCTTCTATCAGACCCTGGCCGACCGGGTGCCTGTCACGACACCGAGATTGCTCGGCCATGTCGACAACGATGAGTTCACCGCAGTATTGCTGTCGGCGCACGCCTCTTCGCTGCCTGCGAAGGAATGGGACCGGCCGGCATGGCTCGAAATGGCACGGCAACTGGCGGCGCTGCACTCGATCCCGCCGCCCGACGAGGATCCCTGGATCGACCCACCGTGGCACCGGCAGGATCCCTATCTTCCGCCCTTGGAGATCGCTGAAGGCTACTGGTTCACCACGGAAGCGGCCGACAGCGTACGGCCGTTACTCGACACCCCGGACGACCTGGCGAAAGCTCTCCGGGCCATCCCCGACTGCTTCCTGCACGGCGACTGCCACGTCGACAATCTCCTGCGCGACGGCGAGCACATCGTGTGGACCGACTGGCAGGTAGCGAGAGTCGGATGTCCCGCCGACGAACTGTCGTTCCTCTGGTCGCGCGCCCATGCCGATGGTGCCGACCCGCCCTACGATGCGATGCTGCACGAGTACGTCACCCATCGCGCAGTCGATCCCGAGCCACTGCGGCGCGCACTGGTCGCGGCCGAGATCAACATCCTGTTGTTCGCCTGGCCGCACTTCGCTCCACATCTAAGCCAGGAGGATCGGGACCGCCTCACGTACCGACTTCTTCACCTCACAAATGACTGGCACGCGCTGCAGGAGCCTGGTGACGCTGCCTGACAATGCGGCGACACCGCGGGCAGGGGATAGCCCGGGCCGCGTCGTGAGCCGCGTCCTCGACCCGACCTGACGCGTGCCCGTGAGCGTGCTGTCCGCGGTCGCTGCTGCCGGCGAATCCCCGAAGTCGCGGGCCAGGTGCGAGGCGTTGCGGTCGTGACGGACGTGACCGTAGAGCGGTTGATTTCCAGCGTCAAGAAACTTGTCCGCAACCGTCACCGGACCGGTGGGACTACGCCGGCGGACGTCGGACAGGTACGTCGAGCTGGGTAGTCGAAGGTACGTGCGTGAGCGGATTCCTCGGACCCTCCCATGACCGAGGCTGGTCTGGTCCCAGGGTGGACGGTCCGTGCGACAGCCGGACTGCCTGATGCGAAGGGGTTGTGAGTCATGACTACGACGACACCGAGGCCGGCGTCAGCAGGTCGAGCGCGTGATCGTCAGCCATTTCTGGGCCGCCGTTGGCGGTTGGCCACGCTGGTCGTGCACATCGTCGCGGCCGGCGCCTGGATCGGGATCGACGTGATCGTGGCGGTACTGGTGCTCACCGGATGGTTCAGCGGCGACGTCGAGGTGCGCAGCCTCGCCTACCAGGCGCTGGCGACTTTTGTCGTGTGGCCGATGCTCACCGCGGGGTTGGTGAGTCTGGTCACCGGGCTGATCCTCGGGCTGGGTACCAAGTGGGGACTGGTTCGGTACTGGTGGGTCGCGGTGAAGCTCGCGCTCAACCTCGTGCTGTGCACGTTGATTGTGGTGGCGCTGCAACCCGGGATGGCTGAGGTGGCCCGCTATGGGCAGAACCTGCTCACCGGTGCGCCGGATCCCGACGCCGTGTCCAGTCTGTTCTTCCCGCCCGCAGTGTCGTTGAGCACGCTCACCTTGGCCACCGTGCTCGCAGTCTTCAAGCCGTGGGGTCGGATCGGCTCCACCCGCACGAGTGGAGGCCGTCGATGACGGCGGCAGTAGAGACCACCGGGCTCACCAAGAGGTACGGCGACCTGGTCGCTGTCGACTCCGTGGACATGCTGGTGCACCCGGGCGAGGTCTACGGCTTCCTCGGGCCCAACGGCGCCGGAAAGACCACGACCCTGCGGATGCTTCTGGGGTTGGTACGACCAACCGCCGGCACTATTCGGATCCTTGGTACGGCGCACGACGTGGGCCGGGTCGGTCGGCTCGCCCGCGTCGGCGCTCTGGTCGAGGGGCCGGCGTTCTACCCCTTCCTGTCCGGTCGGGACAACCTGCATGCTCTCGCGACGCGTGGCCAGGTTCCGCGGCAGCGGGTGGCTGAGGTCCTCGAGCTGGTCGACCTGGCCGACCGCGCCAAGGACAGGTACGCCACGTACTCGCTGGGTATGAAGCAACGTCTCGGTCTGGCGGCCACGCTGTTGAAGAGTCCTGACCTGCTGGTGCTCGACGAGCCGACCAACGGTCTGGACCCTTCGGGGATGGCGGACATGCGCGTCACGCTCCGCCGCCTCGCGTCCGAAGGCTGCACCGTGTTGCTGAGCAGCCACCTGTTGGGTGAGGTACGCCAGATCTGCAACCGGGTCGGCGTCATCAGCCGCGGTCACCTGGTCACCCAGAAGCCGGTCAGCGAGGTCGGCGGCATCAGCACCCTGCGAGTGGTGGCGGCTCCGCTCGAGCGCGCCCACGCCGAGGCCGAACGAATCCTCGGGCCGGAGGCGGTACGCATCTTCGGGACCGCCCTCGACCTCGCCGTCGAACCCGGCATGGCCGCGACCATCAACCGTGCCCTGGTCGTCGAGGGGATTTCCGTCCATGAACTCCGCTGGCACGAGCCTGACCTCGAGCAGGCGTTCTTCGAGCTCACCGAAGGAGTCGCTGATGTGGCATGACACCCGCGCGGAGTTGATCGTCCAACTCCGCCGACCCGCAAACTGGCTGTTGCTGGCCACGGCGGTGGCGCTGACCGCGACCTTCGCCTATGTCATTCCGTACGCTGGATATCGCGCCGGTTCGGACAACGCTCCCAACGCAAGGCCGCTCACGCAGATGCTTCCTTCGGAGTTCGCCGGAGCGGCCATCGGTGGCCTGCCGGTGTTCGTCGGTGCGCTCGCGCTGATCTTCGGCGTTCTCGTTGCCGGCAGCGACTACGCCTGGAACACCTGGAAGACATTGCTGGTGCAGCAGCCTTCCCGCGGAACCGTGTTCGCCGGCAAGGTGAGCACGATCGCCGCCGGGACGCTGGTCCTGGTGCTGGTCCTGCTGGGAGTCTGCGCTGCGGCAAGCCTTGCGGTCGCTGGGATCGAGAACGCTGAAGTGGCCTTGCCGCCGGCCCAGGACATCGTTGGCAACCTGGCCGCTGGGTGGCTGATCGCCTTCATGTGGGGCATGCTCGGCGTCGCGCTCGCCATCTCGTTGCGCGCCGTCGCCCTTCCCGTCGGCATCGGGTTGGTCTGGATGTTGGCCATCCAGAACCTCATCACCGCGCTGGCTGCCCCCTTGCTGGACTGGGTCGACGCCGCCCAGGAGTGGCTGCCCGGACCGGCTGCTGGCTCCCTCGTGGCCACGTTGGGCGCAGGACGGGGAACGCCCGGTGTCGCGGAACTGTCCAGCCAGTCCCAGTCGGTCGGGGTTCTGGTCGCGTACCTGACGATCTTCACGATCACCGCCGCAGTCCTGCTCAAGCGCCGGGATCTCGCGTAGCGCTTACACACACCAGGAGCCAGCAGCGTAGGTAGGTGCCACCGTCGATGAGCTCACCGGTCGGGCCGTTATGTAACGGCCGGTGGCACGTCAGGGACGACGCGGAGGTTGGTCGCCACCGGCTCCGGCGGCATGCGACTCAGGTGCGGGTGCGCCGCCCGTTGACGAGGTTCGCGGCTGGGGCACCTGCTCCTGGGGTCGAGCGGCGTCCTTCTCGGCCCTCTTCTGGTTCCGCTGTACCTGGCCCTTGCGGTAGGCGTCCTGCAACATCTGCTGCGCGACCGGCCGGCCACCCAGGCCGAACGCCAACGCAAGCCCGAGAGCGAGTGCACCCATGGTGGCGGCGAACGCGATCTGGACGATCTCCTCGGCGATCCGCAGTTGCTGCAGGATCATGAAGCCCGCCACGACCATGATCAACGCGGGAACGACCGTCCCGGCAATCTTGCCCGTTGGCGTGTCTCCCATCATTCTGTTGACTGCCGCCCCGACCACGCCGGCGAGGATTGCCGCCACGACGAAGATAAGAATCGCGGCGAGAACGTTCGGCAGATAGGCCACCACCTGGTTCATGAAGGCCGTCAGAGCCGCAATTTTCAGTGCGCCGATCGCCGCGAAGAGGAAGAGGGCGAAGATCAGCCAGAACACGACTCTGGAGGCGGCACGCGCCGGGCTGGCCCCTACTGCCACGGACAGATACCTGTGCGAGTTCGACTCATGCACGCGCCGATCGACGCCTGCCTTCTCGAGAAGCTTGCGTACACCAGCCGCGACTAGCCTGGCGACGATGTAGCCGACAACGAGAAGAACCAGAAAGGCAAGCAGGTTTGGAAGAAACCCGATGACCTGGTTCAGAACATTCTGAAAGCTCACGCCGATATTCATAGATTTTCTCCCGCCTCGGATGCGGGCCCCCTACAGCCGTGGGTCTCCACATCAGCTCGTCCACGCCGACTCAGCCGGGGTCTTCACGCGTCGAGTTTCGGAGTCCAGCCGGGCCAAGCCCTCACTTGCAACGTTGCGCTGACGCCGGTGGTGGGCAAGAGACTGACGTCCCGAAGCGGACACGTCGTGGGTCAACACGCCTGATCTGACTGCATTGGAGAACCTGGCATCGGCCGAGGCTGGGTCAGTATGTCCGCCAAGCGCAGGTAACGCGACTCGTGGCAATATGCGGAGTGTTGGGATCGTCTGCTGGGTGGATCTTTACGTGTTCCAGCAACAACGTCAGCAGTTCCCGGTTCTTCTCGATCAACGCAGTCACCCACCAGCGTTTGAAGGTGTCGGCGGTGAGCTCACCGTTCATCTCGAGACCGGCGGCTCCCTGGTCGGCTCGTCTGCGCAGTTCCTCACCGGAGAGGTATACCTCGCGGCGGATCAGCAGATACTCCCGCCGGTCAAGGTTGCCAGCGGCGTAGTCGCGGTCCAGTCCGGCAAGACGCTCGTTGACGTCGGCTATCTGCTCCGGGCTGGCCGGAGCACGGATTCCGGCGCCGGCCAGCCTCGCAAGGACTTGCGCCATGACCGCGGCGTCGAGGTCGTCGACCGAAACCCAGACCTGGCAACAGTCGTCGTTCACACACACGTAGTACCAAAGCGCATCTTCGGCACGCTCGACGTCCAAGTGTTCGCCACAAACCCCACACATGGCGATGCCACTCAGTCGATAGCTGCCGGATGCACTCACGAACCGCACATTACCCAGCGACAGCCCACGAGCGCTTGCCGTTCGACCTGGTTCCGGCCGGGAGTGGCGGGACCTCCTGCCCGTTGTCAGCGGGGCCGGAGCCAGGCCGCCGGCACCCAGTCGAGCCACTCCCGTTCCTCGCACGTACCGGTGCCCCACCACGACCCGTCGGCACCTTGGCGCCACTCGGTCAGGTGAGCGCTCCACCAGCGGCCATCGAGATATACCTGACACGGCTTCGGTGGCTGCTGCTTGGCGCCCGGGCCCGTCGTCAACGTGGGCGCCTGTTCCCTCATGTTCAACATCTCAGCCACGGCTTCGGCCGCCGCCAGCTCCAGGTCGGGCCGGCTGCGCCACCCACTCGTACCGGCATCCCACACGCCATAGCCCTTGTCCGTCGTCCGAACGGTGAACCTTGGTAGCACGCCCTGTGTCTCCCTGTCCCGCGTACCGAAATGACTCCAGTCGAACGTATGTTCGGTAACAGTACACAGGATGGGGCCAGCGTGTCAGGGCTACCGCGAAAGGATCATCGCCGAGCGATCGGTGGGTAACGGCCAGCACGCCCCGACGGGTTCATTGCATCGGTCGGTACGTCGCAATGACCACGCCACTGCTGGTCGGTTGGGCACCCACCAACTCGAGCTTGCGCAACGAGGCGTCGTCGGCGAACAGCTTCTTGCGGCCCCCGCCGGCGATCACCGGATGGATCAGCAGCACAAGCTCGTCGACCAGGCTCTGATCGATCAGGGACCGGACCAGGGTAGGGCTGCCGGCGACCGCGATCCCCTTGCCCTCGCCGGCCTTGAGCCGCTTGATCGCACCGGCCACGTCACCCTTGATCAAGGTGCTGTTCGCCCACTCGTCAACGTGGTCCAGCGTGGTCGAGGCGACGTACTTGGGCGAATTGTTGATCCAGTTCGCGAACCCCGCGTTTTCGCCGCTGGTCACGGTCGGCCAGTATCCGGCCCACTCGCTGTAGGTCACCCTGCCGAGGAGGATCGCGTCGGTGGTCTCGAGCGTCGTGGTCAACGCCGCGCCCATCTCCTCGTCGAACGCGAACTGCCACTGGTCTGGAGACTCGACAACGCCGTCGAGCGAGATGAACAAACCCGAAACGACCTTACGCAAGATGACTACCTCCCCTAAGACAGCGCGCCCGTGATGTCCAATGGCGGCGCCCTCGGATTGAGCCTGGCTGCCCTGATGGCTGCGCCTTGGGAGGTTAGGAGAGCACAGGGCTCGAGGTCTTGTACAGAAGCGACAGCGGCTCCACCGGATCCCGGGTGCTCAACTGCGTCGCTGTCCGCCCCACGTAACGGGCCAACGACCGCGCCAGGTGCGGTTGGTCGAAGTATCCGAGCAGATGGATCACGTGGTGGGTCGGCACGCCTTCCTGAATCAGGACCGCCGCTTGCCTGGCTCGTTGGATCTGCCGGATGGTGCCGCGGCGGAGTCCGGTTGCCGCCGCGAATCGCCGCTGGATGGTGCGTTCGGAGACATCCGTCGCCCCTCCCCGAAGCACCTCCCCCACGATCGGGTCACAGACCAGCACGTCCTCGCGCGCCATCCTGCGTACGAACATCTCGGCGTTCTCATAGTTGGGCAGGTGCCACGCGGAGCCCTTCAGCCAGAACGACCTACGCGTCACGTCAGGAATCGGAGCCGCACTGTTGACGAGCTGGTTGATCGGCAGATGCGGCATCGAGGTGCCGAGGGAGAAGACGATCCCGAAGAATGTGGCGTCCTCGGGCACCGGGGCCTGACTCGCCGCCGACTCCGGTCCCTGAACCGTCACGTTGACCTGACCGTTTTGCTCCCAGATGACCAGATCCCACTGCGATACGGCGACCGATGTCATCTGGTCGACGCCACTGCTGCGGCTCCGCCACACCCGCTCGATGTGCGGTGAATCGGACGGCCGGCTCTCGATCTGCAAACCCATCCGAGTCACCGCCTCCCGCTCTGTCGTACGCCTGAGCAGAGAGTGTCGCACGCACCACCGCCGGCAGCCCGGCCCGAGCGTCAGGGTTGCGGCGTGCCCGTGACGGTGGTGCCGGACTTGGTGAGCTGATAGTCGACGACGCTGCCGCTCCAGAAGTGGAAGCGGAGCTGGACCTGGCCGTCGTCCACCTCGTCGAAGAAGGTCTCGGTGAGCTCGATCTCGTTTGTCTCGTACGACGGAACGAACGAGGAACCGAACTCCTTGAACGACGTCCAGTCGGCCGGTCCGGCGTTGCTGCCGTCCGGGTAGGTCGCCTCTATGGTGGCCAGGTTGTCGCCGTTGAACTGCGTCGGAACGGCGAAGGCGGACGTCGTGCCCTCCGCCGCGCCCAGCGTCGGGGTCTCGTAGCCGATCAGGTGGAACTTCCAGTCCGCCCCGCTCGAGAAGTGGGCGGTGAGGACGGCATTCACGCCGAGCTCGCCGGTGAGCACCTTGCGCAGGAACGACGCCTTCAAGGTCAGCTGTTCGCCGTCGATCTTGAAGTCCCGTCCACGGCGCAACTCGGAGTCGCCGAGCTCGATGTGCCTGAGCCGGTTGCCGTGCAGGTTGAGCGCGACGGTGACGTCCCCGACGGGTGCGCCCTTCTCGAGGTAGATCGAGTCCGACTCGGCAGTGGACGATCGGCCGGTGAAGCCCGCCTCGACCACGGCGTAGAGGTCCGGATCGTTCCAGGCGCCGGCGCGTCGGTCGAAGTGCTGGCCGTTGTCCCACAGCATCAGCGCGAAGTCGCGCTCCGTCGCGTTGTGGGCGATCGCCTCGAAGTACTTGAGCTTCTCGCCCTGCTGAATGGTGCCGACGAACTTGTCGAAGCCCAGTAGGCCGTACTCCCCCACGATCACCGGAATTCCCTCGGCGGTGAAACGGTCGTACGCCCGGTCGAACGCGTCAACCATGTCCTGCTCGGCCACCTCGTCGAACCGGGTACTGCCCGCGATGTTCACGCTGAACGGCCAGTAGCCGTAGTAGTGGATCGTCGCGATCAGCTGCGGGTCGTCCAACGCGGTGATCATCTGGTGGAGGTGGTCCAGCCTTGCCTGGCTCGGCGAGCCGGTGAGTGTGGAAAGCACCAGCGGGCGGTCCGCGTTGGTGCCGCCGGAGGACCGGACGATCTGGTGGAAGGTCGTGTTCAGCTCCTCCAAGGCCGCGAAGTACTCCGGTGCGTCGGCGCCCCAGTCGTCGGAGAACCGTGGTTCGTTGATGGCCTCGAACAACAGCTCTGCCGGATAGTCCTTGAACCGCTCGGCCACCTGGGTCCAGATCGCGCTGTATCGCGCGAGCACCGCGTCGTGGTCGGTCACGATGTTCCGCACCCACTCACCGGAGTCGTGGTGCATGTTGATCATCACGTACAGGTCCTCGTCCAGGGCCCACGTGACGACCTCCTCGATCCGGTCCAGGAACGCAGGATCGACGTCGTGGTCGGCCGACTCACCGGTCCGCTGGTCCCAGGTGATCGGGATCCGGATGCTGCCGAAGCCCTGGTCGGCGACCTGGGCGATCAGCTCCCGGGTGACGCGCGGGTTTCCCCAGGACGTCTCGTCGCCCGGCGTGGCGTCGAAGGTGTTCCCGAGGTTCCAACCGGGTTGCATCCGGTCGACCACCCGCTGCATGTCCGTGTGGTGCGGGCCGCCCTGCTGGTCGCGCTGCTGTGGACGCTCCGACTGGGCGTCGCCCACCGCCGAGCCGGGTTGAGCGAGCACGACTCCCACGGACAACACCAGCGCGGCGATGGTCGCGCCGGCTTTGACCGCGGCTTTGACCGGCACAGTGACTGCCTGCATGCCGCCCATGTCCCCTCCTGTGGCCATATGTCGGGCCTGTCGGCTCGACCGTAGAACCCGACGCACGCCGCGGCAATGCCGGCGTACGAAACCGGACGGGTTATGGCACGACAGTGGGTGAGGGACGCCGTCGTCAGCCGCGTGCCGGGACGATCTTGTAGATGTGCACGTCGTCACCGGCGAACTCGTCGCGGAACCGGCCGCCCGACATCGTGAGCGTGCGGCCCTCATCGACGACTTCGACGCGCGACGGCGTGGCGGGCACGCCCTTGACGGTGAAGTGACCCAGCGTGGGCGCGTCCCGCATGGAGACGGCGAACACGTACGTCACTCCAGCGGCCCGCTTCACCATCACGTCGATCGGAACAGCGAGATCCGAGCTGCGTACCTCGACGGCCCTGGTGACCGAGCGCCGCTTGAGGATCGGCGCCAGCCGGTGGATCTGTGCGTTCGTTTCGGTGACCGCTGCCAGCATCACCGGATCGTGCAGCAACCGGGCGGCGTCGAACTCGGGCGCGAACCGGTGCACGAAGTAGAGGATGCCGCGCGACCCGTGCACGAGCGACATCCAGACCTCGGCGCGAAGCTGGTGGGGCGTGACCTGGCGGTCGGAGGAGATGTTGGTCGTCTCGATGAAGTTCCAGATGACCTGTCCGTCGTCGCACCACGCCCGCAGCCGGTCCAGTCCCTTCGCGACCAGCCACAGCGGGAGGTCGTCGGCCACCGGATAGACGTCGAAGCACACGATGTCCGCGCCCTTGACGTACTTCGGGTAGTCGTCGAGCGAGGCGTCCGGACCGCGACCGATCCAGTCGTCGTTCGCGACCCCCTGGCCCAGGTTGAGGAACACGGGCCGGGTTCGGTCGGCCGCCCGCAGCTGGTGGTATCTGTCCACGATGACGGCCGGGTCGACCGGCGGGCCGTAGCCACCCTCCGGCAGAGGTTGTGCGTTGTCGGGCTCGTCCTGGTGACTCCAGCCAACCAGCGGGTTGGGCGTACCGAAACCGAGACCGACGTCGTTCTGGTCGGCGATCACCGGCATGCCGTGCCCGGCCAGCGTCGCCAGCTGCTCGGCGGTCGGTCCCTCCCACAGACCCACGTAGAGGTTGATCCCCGCCTGCCGATACTGCGGTGCGAGATCCGGCTCCTGCAGCCACACGCCGATCGGGAAGTACGACGGATCGGGCCGCGGGCATGGTCCGTTCTCCCAGCGGGCATATGGGTTCGCCATCTCCGAGCCGCCGTGCCCTGTCGTCGGGGACGTCCCCGCGCGTGCATCCGCCGCCCGCGCATGCGCAGCCGGAGCTGGCGCCGCGCCCGCGGCAACCGCCGTCCCGACCGCGAGCGAAAGGAACCTCCGCCGGCCCGTCCTCCACGCGTCATCAGTCATGCCCGCCCGCTCCCTTGATCGCCTAGGGGTGCCGTGTCCCACGATGCGCGGGAACGTGCGGGCTCGTCCGCGCACCGACCGCATTTGGCCGCAGGCGACCACGTGTCCCCCTTGCACACGTGGGCGTCGACGACCCGTTCATATCCGCCTCGGGCCTGCGCCATCAGGGGAGGTCCGGGCGGTCAGCTCCGCGTGCGGGCGGTGAGAAGCAGGTATTCCCACTCCATCTCCGTCGTACCGGTGCCGTGATCGTGCTGCCTGGCGAGTTCGGCGAGCTCGTGGTCGAGCGCGGCGATCCGCTCGGGTTCGCCGGCGATTCCTTGGTAGGCGGTGACGGTGGGGCCGTAGTTTGCCTTGAAGTAGTCGCGGAAGTCCTCGGGCCGGGCGAAGTGCCCGACTGTGACTGTGTGCCGGCGGGCATGGACGTCCGTGACGCGATCGCCCAGCAGGGCCCGGACGTGATCCTCGTCGCCCCAGCGAGGCGGGGGGTCGACGCCGGGTGGGGGCGGCGGCATGTACGCCTTCATCGTCTTGAACATCTGACCGATGAACCCCTCTGGTGTCCAGCTGATCAGCCCGATCGTGCCGCCCGGACGGCACACCCGGACCAGCTCATCGGCACTGGCCTGGTGGTGTGGAGCGAACATGACGCCGAGGCAGGACAGCACCATGTCGAACTCGCCGTCGGCGTAGGGCAGTGCCTCGGCGTCGGCTTGTTCCCACCGCAGCTGTGCTCCGCGTTGCGCGGCAGCGACCTGCCCTGCCTCCAGCAGCTCCGGAGTCAGGTCGCACGCCACCACCGTCGCGCCAGTCAGCGCCGCCGGAATGGCGGCGTTGCCGGATCCGGCAGCCACGTCCAGGACGCGGTCACCGGCTGATACCCCCGCCGCCTCCACCAATACGGCGCCCAGATCCGGGATGATCTCGGCGGCCACCGCCGGATAGTTGCCCCGGGCCCACATGGCGCGATGCTTTTCCTTCAGGGCACGGTCGGCTTCGGCCGCTGCGTCGATATGTACGACCATCACTGTTCTCCTTGTTTGTCCCGTGAGGAGACAGCTGTCCCGTTTCGGATCAGGCTCGGCTCCTGGAGGTGACACTAGGAAGGAGAGAGCGGGTCACCTAGTACGAGATCTGTACCGGCGCGCCCGGTCGACGTCGCACCACGTCTGTCGACCGACATCGGTGGTTTGCACCAGGCCCGGGGATCTACCCTGCAGGGCATGGGTTCCTCATATCACCAGTTCTGTCCCGTCGCCAAGGCCATGGAGCTGCTCGACGAACGCTGGACCTTGCTTGTCGTCCGCGAGCTGGTGAGCGGGAGCCAGCGATTCAACGACCTGCGCCGCGGGCTGCCGCGAATGTCACCCACGCTGCTGTCCAAACGGCTGCACCAGCTTGTGCGCGCCGGCGTCATCGAGCGGAGCGCCGACGGAAACGATGTGCGCTACGTGCTGACCCCGGCCGGCAAGGAGCTACAGCCCGTGGTCGAGGCGCTTGGGGCCTGGGGCATCCGCTGGATCGGGGAGTTGGGAGACGCAGACTTCGACCCGAAGCTGTTGCTGTGGGACATGCACCGCAACGTCGACCTCGCCACCATCCCGGACGGGCGGACCGTCATCCAGTTCCGCTTTCCCGACGCACCAGCCGAGAGCCGCGACTGGTGGCTGATCATCACGAGCAACGAGACGGACGTGTGCGACGTGGACCCGGGCTTCGGCGTCACCGTCTCCCTCACCGCCAGCCTGCGGAGCATGGTCAGGATCTGGCGCGGCGATCTCAGCTGGTCCCAAGCCGTACGTGCCGGCTCGCTCGAGGTGCAGGGGCCTGCCGCGCTACGCCGTGCGGTCCCGCGCTGGTTCAAGCTGTCTGGTTTCGCGTCAGTCCCTCGGCCGGCTACGACGTGATGGAAACCGTGCGCCGAGGCGTCGACGCAGGCCGTCGCGGTGCAGCAGGGCATTCCAGTCCTGGTATGCAGCTGATCCACGAAGGCATCCTCGAACTCGCTCTGCTGGCCACCTCGAATGTCGAGGACCGCGGACTCAAGAATCATGGCCACGATGGTAGGCAATCGCGTCCAAGGCAGGATCGCGGCCGGCGCGGTAGGCGTCCACCGTCAACGGGGCTGGAAGCTCCACCGCAAGCCACGGTCGAGTGTCCCGGGGGTGCCACTGCTGCCACCACAACGTCGAGACGCGCAGTGTGAGCCGCTGGTTGGGCAGCACCACCTGCTCGGAGTCGCCGTAGTGGTTGCCGCGTGAGGCCGACGGCTCGCCGACGAAGATGGGGAATGTCCATTTATCCAGCTCGCAGATCAGCATCTGCGCGGCCGAGAACGTGCGCCGGCTTGTGATGACGAAGAGCCGGCCGCGCTCGTCGAAGCGTGATCGCAGCAGGGGACGGACGATGGCCGGATTGTTGTCGCCATCGCCGCCGCCGTTGTGCCGCAGGTCCAGAACAAATCGGCACGCACTCCGAGAGTCGGCGGTGGCGAGCGCACGCCCGAAGAAGGCGTCGAACCTTTCGCCACGCTCCTGGATCGCGTTGAGCTGGCAGTACAACAGCTCACCTTCAGGCACGTAGGTAAACCAGTACGTCTCCGTCAGTCGAGAAAGCCAGAGCGGCACCGCAGCGTCGTCGCGGAGGTCCACCCAACCGTCACGAGGCCCCCACAACGTGTCCGCCGGGTGGTCGACCGACACAGGCGGAAACGGCCCGGCGCTGCTGACCGCCACGGTGCGCGGACAGTCTTCCGCCTCGACCGAGAGCTCCGCGCTCCGCGGATCGCCGGATAGTCCCACCGCATGAAGCACTTCCGGCATCGCCAGGAGGATCGGCGCATACATTGCGATCCCCATGTCGTTGTCCCGCCCGATCAGCGGCGCGACGAGCTGTTCTGCCGCATCGATGGGGACACCGCCGACATGCGTAACACGGGTGCCGAGCAGTGCTGCTTGATCGCGTGTGGTCGCACAGACGAAATAGCCGTCCGCGAAGCGATACAGGCGGACAGGGAGTGTGTGAAAGCCGACGGGATCTCGCCAGGGCGCCACCGTGGTGTGGCCATCGCCGGTCGCGGCCGCAAGTCGCATCAGCTCGACGATGACCTGGTGCCGGGCGAGAGTGGGCAGGCGGCGGCGAATGTCGACAACGGCGCCATCGAACTGGTCGCGGCCCAGCGTGTGAAACAGGTTCGCGTGCACGGCCGGCATCTCACGCGCCACCACGTCGAGATCCTCGTTCCAGCGCCGCAGTTCGCCGGCGTCGGCGCCGATCGGCAGAACGGAGTGACCGCCCCGATCCGGGGTGTGCCCCGGATCAGGAATCGTGTTCTGCTCTCCCATCCGACCCTTCTCTCAGCCGTGCCATCCAGAAACGTACGTGTGTGAACGGGGAACCCGGCCACGCACGCCCTGCCATCGCGGCTGTCGGCTACCGCGGGCCGTTGCCTCGAAGTCCGTCGATCGCTTCGCGTAGGACGTCGGCGTGGCCGGTGTGCATCAGGTTCTCCTCCAGCAGGTCGACGAGGAGGCGCCGACGGTTCACGACGTACGGCTCGCCGGTAAACGTGCTCCACGTGACCGTCACGTCGAGCCCGTCGCCCTCGATCATCTCCCTCCACCCGGCAAGTGAGCGCTCGACGACGCCATACCACAGCGCATACAGCTCCTCCGGCTCGTCGGTGAGCGCCGAGTGGAAGTCCCAGTCCTCACCGCCGTCCCAGTCGGGGGCGTTCCACGGCAGGCTGGGCGTCCGGCCGTGAGCCATCGCGGTCCAAGCGTCCTCAACTGATGCCAGGTGCTTGATCAGACCGGCCAGCGTCATCGTCGATGGTGGGTGCTGTCGGCGCAGCTGCTCCGCGTTCAGTCCTCCGGTCTTCCAGGCGAACTGTTGGTGTACGCGTTCGAGTGCAAAGCACAGAATCTCCGCGTCAGTGCCCTGTCGAGAATCGGTAAGGGGCAGGTCCGTCCAATCCATGACGCGTGACCCTAGACCCAGCTACCCAAGACAGTCGAGATCTCGCGATCGCGCGGGGTGAGGAGCGGCCAGGTCAGCCTCTGACCGGCCAATGCAGCTCGGTGTAGTGGTTGTCGGGGTCAGGTGTGACGGCCGGGTCTGACAGCCATATCCACCGCAGTGGGCCGGCCGGCTCGAGGCCGGCTGCTTCGAGCTGCGCTCGCAGGTTCGCGACGACCGCCTCGACGTTCTCCCACTCCCAGATGTTGCCCGAGAAGTAGGCCGATGCCACCTCGCCTCCCGGGAGCACGGCTGGAATCACTCGGCCCTCGGGAGCGCCCGCTCGATCGACAGGCACTCCAGCTTCCCAGCCGGCTGACTCGAGAAAGAGCGTGTAGGGCGGCCCGGCAGAGTCAACGCCTTGGCGCTCCCGGGCTTGCGAAACTTCGTCGAGCGCTTCGCCGATAACGCCGATCTCCGTCTGGGTACTACGAACGCAAAGGACCGGCTGGTCACGAAGCGTCTTGCGGACGATCGCGGTCACGTTCACGTTCTTCTGCTGCGTCGACATGGCACTCCCTTCGGATCGGAGGTGCCGGAGAGCAGCCGTGTAGGACTCGCCAGTGCGCTGCATGCGTTGTCGAACGAGTCGCTTGCGATTGCTGCTTGCCGTCATCCGGCCCTCCACGCCCGGCGCTACGTCCCCCAGCGACGGCGCCCGACGGTGACCGGGACAGCGATCCGAGGATGTGGTCCCCTTTGCCTCCGACGAGCGGCCCTGCTGGGGAGAGCCGATGGAGGTTTGGCGGTGGATCGACGCCGCAAAGCAGCGTAGTCAGTCACGGCTCGATTCCGCAACGGTGTCCGCGCCATCGCGGTAGGTGACAGCGGGATTGCTCCGAGCGGCCAGGAAGTCACGACGGTATACCGCAAATCCCCACAGAAAGCCGCGGCGGCCGATTGCCGGGCGTCCGGACCTGCGGCCTTTATCAGAAGAGCCAGGCCAACTCCCGCCCCCGAACCGCGGATTTCATCAGCCGGCCGGTTGCGGGAATGCGTGTCGCCACCGATGAGTTGTGGGCATCATGCCGGTCTGATCCAGCATGACCGCTACTTGTGAGGCTCTCAGCCGGGATGCCGGTTGCGACACCGAAAACCCATCCGAACGAGGACTCATGCCTGCCGACCGGCCAGCCCGCGTCCTGACCGCGACCGAAGATGTGCCCGGTCGCACCCCGGCGGTGATCCGGCTGCTGATGCTGGCGACGTTCGTGGTGATCCTCAACGAGACCATCATGCTCAACGCGATCCCGCGGCTGATGGCAGATCTGCATGTCACCGAACAGGCCGCGCAGTGGGTCTCCACCGCGTTCATGCTGACGATGGCCGCGGTCATCCCGGTCACCGGCTGGTTCCTCCAGCGGGTCTCCACCCGGAGCGCCTACGCCACCGCGATGGGTGTCTTCCTCAGCGGGACCGCGCTGGCCGCGGCTGCCCCGGTGTTCGAGGTGCTCCTCCTCGGGCGGATCACCCAGGCCGTCGGCACGGCGGTCATGATGCCGCTGCTCATGACGACCCTGATGACCGTGGTACCCGAGAGCAGCCGGGGCCGAGTGATGGGCAACGTGACCATGGCGATCTCGGTGGCTCCGGCGCTGGGGCCGACGGTCTCGGGTCTCGTCCTGCAACTCGGCTCCTGGCGCATGCTCTTCCTGCTGGTGTTGCCGATCGCGGGCACGGTCACCTGGTTCGGCCTGCGCCAGCTCGAGAACGTCGGCGAGCCGCACGACAGCACCATCGACTGGCTCAGCGTGGTGCTGGCTTCCGTCGGCTTCGGTGGGCTGGTCTACGGACTCACGCAGTTCGCCGAGGGCGGGGCCGGTCGGTCGGCCATGTTCACCGTGGCCGGGCTGGCGGCGATCGCGGGCTTCGTGCTGCGGCAGCTGCGTCTCCAGCGCACCGGCTCGCCCTTGTTGGACCTGCGCACCCTGAGGCACGCGACCTATGCCAAGGGCCTGATCCTGATGTCCGTGGCGTTCATGGCCATGCTGGGCTCGATGATCCTGCTGCCCCTGTTCCTGCAGAACATCCGCGCCCTGAGCCCGCTGCAGACCGGACTGCTGGTGATGCCCGGCGGCCTGGCCATGGGTCTGCTCGGTCCGATCGTCGGCCGGCTGTTCGACCGGTTCGGTGGGCGGGTGCTGGTGATCCCCGGCTCGTTCGGGATCCTGGCCGCCCTCGCCGGCTTCAGCCAGGTGTCCATGACCATGCCGTACTGGCAGGTGCTCGGGCTCCACATGCTCCTGATGCTGTCGTTGGCCGCGGTCTTCACCCCGGTCTTCACACTCGGGCTGGGCGCCCTGCCGCCGCACCTCTACTCCCACGGCAGCTCGATGGTGGCCACCCTGCAGCAGGTCGCCGCCGCGTTCGGCACCGCGCTGGCGGTGACCGTGATGGCCGTACGTGCCGACCAGCTGACCACCAACGGGATCGCCGATGGTCTCGCCCAGCTCGGCGGGATGCGGCTCGCGTTCCTGGTCGGCGCGGTGATCTCGATCGTCGTGGTCGCTACCGCGCTGCGGATGCCGCGGCGGGCCGACCAGAGCCAGGAGCCGCAGGCCGAGGCGGACGACGAACTGGACGACCTCCAGCCGGCCTGCTGACATCGACCAGACGACCGATGAGTTTCGCCTGCGGTCAGGGTCTGAGCTGTCGTACGTTACGAACCAACTTTTGACGCAGGGAGTACGACTGTGAACACGCAATGGACGACGGACGCACAGGGCACTGGCAACTATGCCGACGTCAACGGGATCAACCTCTACTACGAAACGTACGGTTCCGGGCGTCCACTCGTCCTCTTGCACGGTGGCTTGGGCTCCGGCGAGATGTTCGGTCCGACCCTGCCCAAACTGGCTGAGCACCACCAGGTGATCGCGCCCGATCTGCAGGGTCACGGTCGCACCGCCGACATCGACCGGCCGATCGACATACGCCTCATGGCCGACGACATCGCCGCCCTGATCGACCACCTCGGGTTGGAGAAGCCCGACGTGGTCGGCTATTCGATGGGTGGCGGGGTTGCCCTCCAAACGGCGGTGAAATACCCGACTCAGGTCGGCAGGCTCGTCGTGTGCTCCGCGAACGTCTGGCGCAGCGCGATCCCCGCCGAGATGCTCGAGCAGCAGGGCCAGGTCAATGCCCAGGCGGCGGAGTTCATGAAGGACACGCCGATGTACGAGCTCTACCAGCGGGTGGCGCCGCGCCCCGAGGACTTCCCGAAGCTGCTGGACAAGATCGGCCAGGCGATGGCCAAGGACTTCGACTTCTCCGACGAAGTACGCGGTCTACAGATGCCGACACTCATCATGGCCGCCGACGCCGATATGGCACCGCCGAGCCACTACGTCGAGGTCTTCAAGCTGCTCGATGGTGGACTCCGGGACGGCGGATGGATGGGCGAAGGTCGGCCCAAGGGCGGTCACGCGCTGGCGATCCTGCCCGGCTCGACGCACTACGACCTGGCCGTGTCGCCACTCTTCGCCGCCACCGTCCTCGCGTTCCTCGACGCGGAAAGCTAGGCAGCCCTTCACGAGTCGAACCGACAGCCCCCACATGGGCCGTTGACGACGCGCACAGGGCCTGTCACGGTAACGGTGGCGCCTGGGGATCAACCAGGCGCCGCCAACATGTCGGCGGCGAGGGGCCGCCATCGATCTGCACCAGCTCTGGTGTGATGGGGCGAGGCCGTCGCATTTCGAGGCGGCCAGAACAGGAGCCCCGACGTGCCCGATGACTCCATAGACGAGCAGGCCACCGGGTCCGCCCCTGTCGCCGTACGAGCGCAGATCCTGTCCACCGAGCACTGGAGCCTGCTGGCCACCCGAAACCTGGCCTGGAGCGAGAGCTTCAGCCGCGCCAGCTGGTTCGTGACGGTGGTATCGGCGACAGTGGTCGCGCTGGCCCTGGTGGCGGACAGTACCGACTTCGGCCTCGGCTTCCGCTTCTTCGCGCTGCTGCTCACCCCGTTGCTGGTCGTCATCGGCGTGGCCACCGTGATCCGCCTGGTACAGCTCAACAGCGAGGACGTCGAGCTGGTCATCGGGATGAACCGGTTGCGACGGGGCTACCTCGATCTGGCGCCCGAGCTCGAGGGCTACTTCGTCACCGGCCACCGCGAGGACGTCGCCGGGATCATGCAGACGTACGGCGCTCGCCGCACACGGATCCCTGCCACCCAGTACCTGTCGAGCATCGCGTTGCTGGTCAGCGTCATCGTCGCCGTCCTCATCGGCGCGCTGGCCGGCCTGATCATCGATTCGTTCGACGTCGGGATCGGGGTGACCGTCGTCATCGGCATCGCGGCCGCACTCGTCGCCCTGGCGACCCTGGTCCTCCTCGTCGTCCGGCACGTCAACCGCACCTGGGACCGGGCGCCGGCGCGAGGAGGCCTAGCGACAACGCCGGATGACGAGCCGGAGATGTCGCACTAGCTTGCCCTCTGCGGCGCCGCGGGCCCGTACATCGGCCTCAGTCGAGGCAGAACTCGTTGCCCTCGGGGTCGGCCATCACGATGAAGCCGGAGCCGAGAGGCGGGTCGGGCTCGAAGCGGCGGACGCGACGGCCGCCGAGCGCCACCAGCCGGTCGCACTCTGTCTCGAACGCCGCCATCCGCTCCTCGCCCTCGAGCCCGGGCGCAGCCCGCACGTCGAGGTGCACCCGGTTCTTGGACTCCTTGCCCTCGGGCACCCGCTGGAAGAACAGACGTGGGCCGGCGCCGTCGGGGTCCACGACCGCCGATGCGTCGTTGCGGCGTTCCGGAGGCACTCCCATCGCGTCCAGCGCCTCGTCCCAGGACTTGAAGTCACCGGGCGGATCTGCCAGCCGGTAACCAAGCACCTCCGCCCAGAACCGCGCCAGCGCGTCCGGGTCGCCGCAGTCGAACGTCACCTGGATCTCGCGGGCCATCTCACTGCTCCTTCCGATGGTTGTGCAGGGGTCGTCGAGGCGGCCCCATTGTTGGGCGTCCAGTGGTGGGCCAACTGGTCGCGGCGTCGGAGTTCGAGGTCTGCGTCGGTCATGACGTCAGCATTGCGCAGATAGCGGACAGGTCCCGTCCGCGATCTGCATCATGCCCCTTGGACACCGCTCAAACTCATACGTTTCGAGTAGTGCCGGAGTAGCGGATTTTCCAAGTCTCGGTCACTTCTCGCCAAGCCGCGCCGGGGCCGCCTTTCTATACTCGCTAGCCAGTAGGGCGGTCGACACGGGGGTCACACACGGAGGCAGCGTGAGCGATCCTAGCGACACCACGAAGCGGGCCGAGACCAAAATCTCCTTTGGCAGCTGGGCATTCTCGTTCGGGCCGTTCGCCGACGACCCGTGGCCGTTCGACCGGCTCTGTGACTACGCGGCGCGCGCCGGCTATGACGGAGTGGAGATCAACGGCTTCCGGCCGCATCCCCACCATCACGACTACGCTGATGACCAATCGTGCGCGCGCCTGCGGGCAAGCATTCACGATGCCGGCTTGGGGATCTCTGGGTATGCGCCGGACTTCACCCGCGTCCCGCCGGCGGAAGCGCCGCTCGACGACTACCTCACGGAGATCGACGCCACCAGGGCGTTCTGCGAGCGCATGGGAATCTCCCTGCTGCGTACGGATACGGTCAGCCCGCCGGTCGAGCTCGCGCGGGAGGAGTACGACCGCCGGTTCGCCAACCTCACGAAGGCCTGGCAGGCGGCGGCCGAGCGCTGCCGGCGTTCAGGCGTCACCCTGATCTGGGAGTTCGAGCCGGGCTTCTGGCTCAACCGGCCGAGCGAGGTACGCCGGGTGGCGGAAACGGTGGACAACGAGGGCTTCGCGATCTTGTTCGACACGAGCCACGCCCGCACCGGCGCTGCCGGAAGCCGCAACCCGGGAACGCAGGAGATCCTCGACGGCGGCGTTCCCGCGTATGCACGGTTGCTGGCCGACCGGATCGCACACCTGCACCTCATCGACAATGACGGCTCGCTGCATGACGACGAGACCAGCGCGCACCTGCAGTTCGGCGACGGGGACATCGACTTCGACGCGACCCTCGACGCCCTGTCGGACGTGCTGCCCCGGCTGGACTGGTGGACGGTCGACTTCTGCTTCTCCGCGACGACCGAACGCGATGCCGAAGTGGCCGTACCGATCGTCCGCGACCTACTCGCGCGGACCAAGCAGTGATGTCGATGACCGACGTCTCTCTCGCCTACCGCGAGTCCGGTCAGGGCGAACCGCTGCTGCTGATCATGGGCCTGGGAGCCGATGCGTCGGCGTGGGACCCGCACGTGGCCGAATGGAGCAAGGCGTTCCGGTGCCTCGCCGTGGACAACCGCGGCGCGGGCCGGTCCGCCGCCCCACCCGGTCCATACAGCACCGGCGAGATGGCCGACGACTACGCGCGACTGGCCCGCGGCCTCAACCTCGAAGGAGTGCGCGTGGTCGGCATCTCCATGGGAGGTGCCATCGCCCAGGAGCTGGCACTACGCCATCCCGACCTCGTGTCGAAGCTGGTACTCGTGGCCACCTGGGCGCGGCTGACGCCCTACGCACGTGAGGTGTTCGCGCACCTGGCTCGGATCCGGGCCGCCGTGCCACCCGAGGTCTTCACCCGGACGCTCCAGCTGTGGATCTGGAGCCCTGCCTGGTTCGACGCCCACCTGGACGAACTCCTGGCTGAACAGGACGCGGCGGACGGTGCGATGTCCCAGGCGGCCTTCGACGCCCAGGCCGCGGCATGCATCACCCACCACGCCGCCGACCGGCTCGCGGATATCCGCGTTCCGACGCTCGTTACGGCGGGCGACCTCGATGTGTTCGTTCCACCTGTGCTGTCCCAGGAGCTCGCGGACGGAATACCCCAGGCGGAGCTGGAAGTCTTCCCCGGCTGGGCACACACCCACCACTGGGAGGACCTCGACCGCTTCAACGCACTCGTACGGGAGTGGCTGTGAGCATCCGGTTCGCCTGCCAGACGTACAGCTGGCAGATGAGCATCGACCGGTACAGCGGCCGCGTCGAGCACATGGTCGGACGCGCGGCGGCGGCTGGCTTCGCCGGGTTCGAGCCCGAGGTCGTCATGCTCGGCCCGTCGTACCTCGACGCCAGCCGCCTGCGCGACGTGCTCGCGGGCGCCGGCGTCGAACTCGCCGCACTCTGCCTGGTCGAGGACTGGCGGGGCAGGGCGGAGACCGACGACGAACGGGCGAACGCCGACCGGGTCCTCGCGGTGACCAGCCAGTTCCCAGGCGCGATCGTGAACCTCTGCCAGCTGCCCGGCCAGGACAGGGCCGACCTCGCCGAGCGTCAGCGCAACCTGCTCAGCTGCACCGCCGACATCGCCCGGCGTGCGGCCGACGCAGGCGTTCACTGCACCTACCACCCGAACTCCCCCGCCGGATCGATCTTCCGCACGACCGACGACTACGCCGTGCTGCTGGAAGGTCTGGAGCCCTCCATCGGCTACACGCCGGACGTCGGGCACATCGTGGCCGGCGGCATGGACCCGCTCGACGTACTGCGGACCTATCGCGAGCGAGTCGACCACATCCATCTCAAGGACATCGACGAGGCCGGGCACTGGGCCGTGACCGGCACGGGAACGATCGACTTCCCGCGCATCGTCACGTACCTGCGCGACACCGACTTCAGCGGCTGGATCGTGCTCGAGGACGAGAGTCCCAAGGCCGAAAGCGATCCCGACACCGCGGTCGCCGGCAACGGCCAGTACGTCCGAGAGGTGCTGGCCCCGCTCGTCGGGAGCTCACTGCCATGAGCCGGCCCGCGTTCGGTCTCGGCCTCGACCACGGCACCAGCTCGTGCCGCGCGCTCCTGGTCGACCTGGACACGGGGGCCGAGGTCGCCGAAGCCGTCCACGCGTACGAGGGCGGCGAGGCTGGTGTGTGGATGTCCGCGGACGACCCGGATGTCGCCCGACAGGATCCGCGCGACCACCTCCGCGGGCTCGAGGCCACCACGTCCGCGGTCCTGGCCCAGGCGCGTGAGGACGTGCCCGGCTTCGACCCCGCCAGTGTCGTCGGCATCGGCGTCGCCACCACCGGGAGCACACCGCTCCCCCTCGGCCGGGACGGGCAGCCGCTCGCTTCCACCCGGTCCGACCTGGCCGCTCTGGCGTGGCTGTGGAAGGACCACTCCGCGCACGAGGAAGCGGCGGCGATCACACGGGCCGCGCACGAGCACCGCCCGCGGTACGTGGCGGCCTGCGGCGGAACGTACTCCGCCGAATGGTTCTGGGCGAAGCTCTGGCACTGCCTGCGGGTCGCCCCGGACGTCTTCGCCCAGGCCCACGGCTGGGTCGAGCTGGCCGACTGGCTGCCCGGCGTCCTCGTCGGTGCGACCAGGACCGAACGGATCCCGCGGGGACTGTGCGCGGCAGGGCACAAGGCGATGTACGACGAGGCGTGGGGTGGCTGGCCGGACGAGGAGTTCCTGCGGTTGCTCGACCCCGAGCTCGCTGCACTGCGCCCCCGGCTGGGTGGACCAGCGCTGCCGGCGGGTGCGCGCGCCGGCGGCGTGTGCCCGACGTGGGCCAAGCGGTTGGGGCTGGCGGAGGGGACATCCGTCGCGGTGGGTGGCTTCGACGCACACGCCGGCGCTCTCGCTTCGGGCGTGGCGGAGGGCATTCTCGTCAAGGTCATGGGCACGAGCACGTGCGATGTCACGGTCCGCGGATCTGCCCTCGCAGCCCCAGCGGTGCCGGGTGTCTGCGGCGTCGTCCGCGACTCGGTGCTGCCGGAGCACTTCGGGATCGAGGCAGGTCAGAGTGCGGTGGGCGACGCGTTCGCGTGGGTCGCCGACCGGCTCGCCGGCAGCCACACGACACTGGAGGATCTCGCCGAGCTAGGGGCGGTGCTGGAGCCAGGTGAGCACGGGCTGCTCGCACTCGACTGGCTGAACGGCAACCGCACCGTCCTCGTCGACCAGCGCCTGACCGGCCTGTTGATGGGCGTGACGTTGCAGACCCGCCCGCATCACATCTACCAGGCGCTCGTCGAGGCCACGGCGTTCGGCGCCTTGCGCATCATCGAACAGCTCGAACGGCACGGGGTCCCGGTGCGTCAGGTGGTGGCCTGCGGCGGCCTGCCGGCCCGGAACCCAGCCCTGGTGCAGACGTACGCAGACGTGCTCGGCCGTCCCATCCTCGTGAGCGCCGCGAGCCAGGCGTCCGCGCTGGGCGCTGCCATGCTCGGCGCGCTGGCTGCCGGTCCGGATCGCGGCGGGTTCGCCACCGCCGCGCAGGCGCAGAAGCGCCTGACCCGCTACCAGCCCGGGCGCTTCGCCCCGCGACCCGACCGGCACAAGACCTACGCGCGGCTGTACGAGCTCTACCGCGACCTGCACGACGCGTTCGGCCTGGAGAAGGACGAGCGTGGGCTGGGTGGCCTTATGAAGGAGCTCCTCGCCCTCCGCGACAGATCGGGCCAGCGATGATCGCCCGCGACGTGCCTTCGGACCTTCGCATCCAGGTGCTGGAGAGCAACCTCGCGATCGCCGACGCCAAGCTCGCGGCGCTCACGTGGGGCAACGCCAGCGGCATCGACCGCGAGCGCGGGCTCGTCGTGATCAAGCCCAGTGGCGTGCCGTACGACCGCCTCACCACTGACGCACTCGTCGTCGTCGACCTGTCAGGGTGCCTCGTCAAGGGCGACTTGCGCCCGTCCACCGACACGCCCACCCACGTGCGGCTCTACAACGCCTTCACCGAGATCGGCGGCGTCGCACACAGCCACAGCCCGCATGCCGTTGCGTTCGCCCAGGCAGAGCGAGAGATTCCCTGCCTCGGCACCATGCACGCCGACGCGTTCCACGGCACGGTCCCGGTGACGCGAGACCTCACTCCTGCGGAGATCGCCCAGGCGTACGAGCTGCACACCGGAGACGTCATCGTCGAACGGTTCGCCGACCTCGACACCGCGGCGGTCCCCGGCGTACTGGTCGCGCGGCACGGGCCGTTCACCTGGGGCAGCACCGCGCTCGATGCCGTCCACGCACTCATCACCTTGGAGGCGGTCGCCGAGACCGCGCTGTTGACATACCGCCTCGATCCGCAGGTGTCGGTCGCTTCGCGAGATCTCACCGACCGCCATCACCGACGCAAACATGGGCCGGATGCCTACTACGGAAACCCGGCCACAAGGGACACGGACATGGAGAACAGGGAGGACTGCGCGTGAACGCTCCCGCCCGCCTGCCGATCGCTGTCAACACGTTCGTCTGGCACTCACCGCTCACCGACGACAAGCTGACCGAGCTCGTGCCCCGCATCGCCGCCTGGGGGTTCGACGGCATCGAGCTGCCGCTGGAGTATGCCGGCGACTGGGATGCCCACCGTGCGCGCGAGCTCCTGGCCGAGCACGATCTCCAGTCGGCGGTGTGCGCGGTGTTCCCGCCGGGGCGTGAGCTCACGGCCGCCACGAAGGACATCGTTGAGGAGACGCAGGAGTACGTCCGGCACTGCATCGACGTCGCGGCGATCCAGGGCTCGCGCGTCGTGATCGGTCCGATGTACACGTCCGTCGGCCGGACCTGGCGGATGAGCTCCGACGAGCGTCGCCAGGCCCTCGACGACCTCCGGGGCGCCCTCAGGCCGCTCGCCGACTACGCCGGCGAGCACGGCGTCTTGCTCGGCGTCGAGCCGCTCAACCGGTACGAGACGAGCCTGCTCAACACCGTCGAGCAGACCCTGGATGTCATCGACGGCCTTCCGCCCGAGGCGGTCGGACTCAACCTGGACACCTACCACCAGAACATCGAGGAGAAGAGCATCCCGGGCTCCTTGCGCCTCGCGGGCGACCGCCTCGTGCATCTCCAGGTGTGTGGGAACGACCGCGGCTCACCGGGCGACGACCACCTCGACTGGCCTGGCATTCGCACCGCGTTGGCGGAGATCGGCTTCACCGGCATGCTCGGCATCGAGTCGTTCACCGCAGAGAACGAGACCATCGCCACCGCCGCCTCGATCTGGCGTCCGCTCGCCCCGAGCCAGGACCAGCTCGCCACCGACGGCCTGGCGTTCCTGCGTACGTGGCGGGAGGGCTGGCCGCGATGAAGAACGTCGCCATCACCGGTGTCCGGGAGTGCGAGGTACGCGACGTACCCGAACCCAAGGCCGCCCGCGACATCGTGAAGGTACGCATCCTCAGCGCCCCGATGTGCACCGAGGTCACCGGCTACCGGGACGGAAGGCAGACGGAAGTCCTCGGGCACGAGGCCGCCGGCGAGGTCGTCGATGCCGCCGACTCGACGCTCGTCGCGGTCGGCGACCGGGTGGCCGTCATGCCGGCCTACGGCTGCGGCCGCTGCGACCTGTGCCTGTCCGGCGATCACATCCACTGCGGGCAACCACGGGACGCGCTCGCCGAGACGGGCTCGCAGACAGGCACAGCGACGTACGCGCAGTTCGTGCTCAAGCCCGACTGGCTGCTGTTCCCGATCCCGGACGACCTCACCTACGACGAAGGCGCGATGGCGTGCTGCGGGCTCGGACCGACGTTCAACGCCTGCCAACGCATGCGGGTCGACGCGCTGGACACCGTGCTCATCTCCGGCTGCGGTGCCGTCGGCCTCGGCGGCATCGTCAACGCCCGCGTCCGTGGCGCCCGGGTGCTGGCCCTGGAACCCAACGCCGCTAGGGCGGAGCTCGCGATGAAGCTCGGCGCCGAGGCCGTCGTCAACCCCTTGGACGACGATGCCCTGGAGCAGGTGCGGGCGCTCACCGGCGGTGCGGGCGCGGACGCGGGCATCGAGACCAGCAGCGCCGCGACCGCTCCCGCGTTCCTCGCCGAAGCGACACGTCGTCGGGGTCGGGTCGCCTCGGTCGGGTGGGGCGGCCCTGTCAACGCGAGCGAGCTCGTCCGGCGCGGGCTGGAGTTCCACGGGGTGTGGCACTGGAACCACCTACGCGACGGTGAGCGGATGGTCCGCACGATCCGCCAGGCGCGGCCGCTGCTCAGCCAGCTCATCACACACACGTACGCCCTGGACGACGTTCGCGACGCGTGGGAGCTCCAGCTCACCGCGCGGTGCGGAAAGGTCATCCTGCATCCCTGGGAGGCGCCGTCATGAGCGCGAGGAGCCCCCGCGAAGGTACGCCGAGGAACGAGGTGTGCCGGAGTGAGGCACCGCAGTGGTCATGCGAGAGGGGAACAGCATGAGCGCGAGGAGCCCCCACGAAGGGACGCCGAGGTACGAGGTGTGCCGGAGTGAGGCACCGCAGTGGTCATGCGAGAGGGGAACAGCATGAGCGAGATCCTCGTCGCGGTGGGCGATCCGGAGTACTACTCGCACGAGTCGATGCCCGCGTTCGCCGAGGTGTGGCGGGCCGCCGGGCACGACGTCACGGTGGCGGCCTCGAGCGTGGTCGAGGACGAGCCCGACTTCCCGGTCTCGGAGTTCGTCGGCCTGGAAGCGTTGGCGGGCGCCGACCTGCTGGTGATCTACACGAGATTTCGGGTGCTGCCGGACGCCCAGATGGCCTTGTTCGAGGACTATCTCGACTCTGGGCGGCCGGTCCTCGGTCTGCGTACGAGCAGTCATGCGTTCCGCTTCCCGGCGGAGTCGCGGTGGCACAGCTGGAATGACGGCTTCGGTCGCTATGTCCTCGGCACACCCTGGATCTCCCACCACGGACACGCATCGCGCACCAGGGTGAGCGTTCTCCCCGAGGCGAAGGAGCACCCGATCCTCGCCGGAGTCACGCCGGACTTCGAGGTGCGCTCGTGGCTCTACCACGTCCGCATCCCGCCCGAGAAACACGTCGAGCCGCTCCTGCACGGCACACCGATCGACACCGCCATCGAGCCGGAACCCGGACCGGTGGCATGGACAACAACCAACAACGGGGGCCGCGTCTTCTACACGAGCCTCGGCCATCGCGACGACTTCGACGTGCCGGCCGTACGCACTCTGATCAACAACGCGGTCGACTGGTGCCTCGACGGCCCGTCCACGCGTGGAGAGGGGTCGACATGACCCGCACCGACGAAGACATCGCCACGGCCCGTGCCCGACGCAGACCCACCGTTCCGCCGCAGCCTGGCGAGATGCGCCGCCGCGAAGCTCGAGCCGGCTACCTCTTCCTCGCGCCGAACCTGATCGGGTTCGCCGTCTTCAGCCTGGTTCCGATCGTCATCGCGTTCGCGTTGACCTTCACCAGTTGGGACCTCGTGCACCCGCCGGTGTTCCAGGGCCTGGGCAACTACGAGACCGCGATGAAGGACCCGCTGTTCTGGCAGACCGCGCGGAACACCCTCTATTACACGTTCGGCGCGGTGCCGATCGCCGTGTTCATCGCGTTCTGGTTGGCTCTGCTGCTCAATCGCGCCATTCGTGGCATCACGATCTTCCGCACGATCATCTTCCTGCCGTACGTCACGCTGACGGTGGCGATCGCCGTGGTGTGGATCTGGATCTACAACCCCGACATCGGGCTGCTCAACTACCTGCTCGGACTCGTCGGCATCGACGGGCCGCAATGGCTTCAGGACACCGCGTGGGCGATGCCGGCGGTCATCGTCATGAGCAACTGGCAGGGAATCGGCTACCCGATGCTCATCTTCCTCGCGGCATTGCAGACGATCCCCAAGGAATACCTCGACGCGGCCGAGGTCGACGGCGCCAGCTGGTTGCAGCGGATCCGGCACGTCATCTTGCCGATGGTGTCGCCCGCGACGTTCTTCGTGCTGGTGACGTCGTTCATCGGCGCCATGCAGGGATTCGACCAGTTCTATGTCATGACCCAGGGCGGTCCGGCGTACTCGACGACCACGATCGTCTACTACATCTACCAGAACGCGTTCGGCTGGCTCCGGCTCGGCTACGCGGGGACGCTCGCGTTTCTCCTCTTCGTCGCCATCATGATCATCACTCTTGTCCAGTGGCGGATTGGACGCCGCTGGGTCTACTCGACCGTGTCCGGCTGATCTCGTCGCATAGCGAGGAACAACCATGACAGCAGTTGGTCAGGACGCTGACGGGAGAGTCCTCCTGCGCGACACCCGCCGGCGCAAGCGCGCCCTCGACATAGCCACGGTGATCACGCTCTGTGTGATCGGCGTGATGTTCCTGGGGCCCTTCTTGTGGATGCTCTCGTCGTCGTTGAAGAGTCTCGGCGAGATCTACGAGTTTCCACCGAACTTCCTTCCCGAGGCATGGCGGTGGTCCAACTACGTCGAGGCCTGGAACGCGGTGCCGTTCGGCCGGTTCTTCGTCAACAGCCTCGTCGTGTCGGTGCTCACCACGGTCGGGGCCCTCCTCACCGCATCACTCGCCGGGTACTCCTTCGCCCGGCTCCGCTACCCCGGGCGTGACCGCATCTTCCTCGCCTACCTGGCGACGATGATGATCCCGTTCCCGGTCCTGATGGTCCCGCTGTTCATGGTGATGCGCGAGCTGCACCTCGTGGACAGCCTGGCGTCCCTGATCCTGCCCGGGATCTTCACCGCGTGGGGAACGTTCCTCATGCGCCAGTTCATGCTCAGCCTCCCCACCGAGATCGAGGACGCGGCCCGGATCGACGGGTGCGGGTTCTTCGACCTGTACTGGCGGATCGCCCTGCCGCTCGTCCGTCCGGTCCTTGTGACGCTGGCGATCTTCACGTTCCTGGCGTCCTGGAACGAGTTCCTGTGGCCACTCATCATGATCAACTCGATCGACCACAAGACGCTCCCGCTCGGACTGACGATGTTCCAGTCCCACATGCCCGGCGAGACTCCATGGCACCTCATCATGGCGGCAGCCACGTTCACGATCGTCCCCGTGCTCCTCGTGTTCATCCTGGGCCAGAAGTACTACGTGCGGGGAATCGTCATGTCAGGCCTCAAGGGCTGACAGCCCAAGCCTGGAAGGAGTTTCGCAGATGGCTCGTCGACCGGAGTCGCGTGGCGTCACCCGCAGGTCCGTTCTCGCCGGCACGGCGAGCGCCGCCATGCTGCCGCTGCTCGCTGGCTGCGGGACCAGCTTCGGAGGGCAGCGGTGGCGGGCGATGACATGGGAGGGCGCGGAGGAGTGCCGCAAATGGCTCCGCCACCTGAACCTGTACTTCAAGGAGAACCCGGGCACGGACTGGGCGCTCGACTACGGTCTCAGCTGGGACCAGTACTGGGCGAAGCTGCAAACCGCCGTCGCCGGTGGCGCCCCGCTCGACCTGTGCTGGATGCACGACACCAGGAACGCGCTGTTCTCGTCCATCGAGATGCTGAGCCCGCTCGACGACTACCTGCGCGATGATCCGCCGGCGGGTTGGCCGGACGGCTACTACGCTTCGCAGGTCAGCTCGTTCCAGTACCAGGGAAAGCAGTTCGCGTTCCCGTACGACTTCGCGACCGCCGGCTTCTACGTCAACCTCGACTGGTTCGAGCGTGCCGGCGTCGACCTGCCGACCGAGGACTGGACCTTCGACCAGTTGCTCGATGCCGGCCTGGAGCTGAAGAACGCGGCGGAGGATCCCGACCGCTCGTGGGGATTCCTGCTGCCGACAGGGAACAACTCCCATTGGGTGATCAAGTCGTTCGGCGGCGAGTTCGTGACTCCTGACCCGCTCCGCGCACACTTCACCGAGCCGGAGACCGTCGAGGGCTTCCAGTACCTCTTCGACGCGATCTTCGAGCATGAGGTCATGCCCAGCCCGCAACAGGTGCTGGCCGCCTCAGGTGGCAACGGCGACCTCGGGCTGTTCGCGCAGCAGAAGGTCGCCATGATCGTCACCCTCAACGACGCGGCGTTCGTCATGGACGAGTTCGTCGGCGACAAGTTCCGATGGACGGTCGCACCGACGCCTCGCGGTCGCACGGGCCGCTACCAGTACTCCGGCGGCTCCGGGCTCGCGATTCCGTCCGCGGCAACACAGCCGGACCTCAGCTATGAAGTCATCAAGTTCATGCTCTCGGTGCCGGCGAACCTTCGCGTCACGGCGAAGATGGGCTCGATGTTCGTGTCCCGCAAGGACCTGTGGCCCGACGGGCTGCCACCGGCAGAGGTGCTCGACCTGGACGACTCCAAGCGGGTGTTCTACGACCTCGGCCTACGCGATGCGACTCATCCGTACTACTTTCCATCGTTCGGGCGGTGGGACAACGCGGTCTACACGAGGTACACCGACAACCTGTGGGTGGGCAACGAGCGGGACGTGGCGAAGGTGCTCGGCGACGTCCAGAGAGACACCGAGGAGCTCCTGAACGAGCCGATCTGATGAGGACGATGATGTGGAACGGACGCCTCTACGCCGCGATCTCGTGGCTGTCCCGCACGGTCGCGCTGAGCCTGCTCTGGCTGCTGGCAAGCCTCCCGGTCGTCACCATGCCGGCCGCGACCGTCGGGTTGTTCGCCGTCGTCCGACGCTGGGCTGAGGGCGACGAGCCCGCCCTGCTACCGACGTTCGCGGGGGCCGGCCGGCGCGAGCTTCGGCGTTCGTCGGTCGTCGGCGCGGTTTGGGCGGTCATCGGCCTGGTGTTGGTGGTGGACCTGCTCGCTGTGCGGTGGCTGCCGGAGCCGGCGTCCCTTGTGGGCATTCCGCTGCTCGGGTTGGCGTTGGTCGTGTACGCGCTCGCGTCCGCGTACCTGTTTCCGTTGCTGGTACTGAGTTCCGGCGGGTGGCACCACGTGCTCAGAAACGCCGTCCTGCTGGCGATCGGGAAGCCCTTGGCCGCACTCGGGCCGGCCGTGCTCTTCGTGTCGTCGGTCGTGCTCATCACCTTCGCGCCCGTCTTGGCGCTGGTCTGGGCCAGCGTGCTGGCGATGGTGACATACCGCAGCTGCGCCCCGATTGTCGTACGGACGCTTCAGTCCCCTGCCGAGTCGGAGTTGACCAGCCGACCTACCGGCAGCCGACCCGTTCCCGGCACACCGAGAGAGCGGCGCCGATGGCTCTGGCGGTACGCGGACGGCGTGACGCCGCGTTCGCGGACGAACTCGTTCGACAGGTGACTCTGGTCGTAGTGGCCCGTCTTGCGCGCGATCACCGCCAACGACAGATCCGTCGTCGAAAGAAGGTCGCAGGCCGCCATCAGCCTGACCTTGCGTAGGTAGCGGTGAGGTGTCGTACCGAAGTGATTCTTGAACTGTCGGGTGAAGTAGCTCTGCGACATCGCCGCCGCGTCGGCGAGCTCGGCCACCGTGAGGCGGCGCTGGTGCTCTCGCGCGATCAGCTCGACGGCAGGTGCGAGCGGGAGCAGGTGATGCTCCCCCGCGTGCCGAGCGATGAGGCTCCGCGTGACGCCGGCCAGGCCGACAATGCGATGCCTTGCGTCGAACAGCGGCCACTTGGTCGTGATGAACCAGTCGTACGACGCATCCACGTTGCGCACCAGCTCGACGAGATCGACGACTCGCTGTCCAGTGCGGAGCACCTGCTCGTCATATTGCCGGTAGTGCTCGACGAGGTAACCGGGCGATATGTCTTCGTCGCGCAGCCCGAGGATCTGGTCGGCCTGCCGATATCCGAGGAGCCGGACCAACGAGTCGCTGCACACGACGAACCGGCGCTGCTCGTCCTTGACGAAGAAGTGATCGCCGAGCTCGTTGAGCGCCTGGAGCGCGGCATCGTGAAAGACCCTGACCTGATCGTCATCGCGTTTGCGCACTCGTACCTCGACCTTCAAGCCAACAGCTCGAAGCCATTCTGCCCTGGGCAGGCGACCCGGGCCCTCGCCTGAGTCGGCGAGGGCGCCGGTCACGGTCAGGGCTCGAGTACGTAGCGGCCGCGCACCCCGCCCTTGGCCACGGCCCGGTGGGCGTCCGCGGCCTGGTCCAGCGGCACGACCGCGTGCACCCGGGCCGGCAGCCGGCCGGACGCGGTGCGGGCAAGCAGGTCACTCAGCCGAGGTCCGTCCGGATGCGTGACCACGACGGCGACCGTGATCCCGCGCTCGGCGACCGGCTCGGCGTTCGGCCGGACGCCGACGAGAGTCCCGCCGTCGCGGACCAGGGCGAGGCCCCGTTCCTGCAGCGCTGCGGCATCAGCGACCGCGTCCCAGCCGGTCTCGGCGTGCGTGGCGAAGTCGGCGCCGAGGGCGCGGACGAACTCCTCGTCCTCGGCCCTGGCCAGACCGGTCACCTGCCACCCGCGGTCCTGCGCAAGCGAGGCGACGTATCCCCCGACCGCGCCGGCAGCCCCGGTCACCAGCAGCCGGTTGTCGCCGGCTGGCGCGTCACCGAGCAGGTCGACGATCTGGGCGGCGGCGAGCCCATTGAGCGGCACCGTCGCCGCGGCTGCCAGGTCCAGACCGTCGGGCACGACGGCAAGGTCGGCAGCCGACACGACGAGCTGCTCCGCGTAGGTGCCGAAGTCGCGGTCGAAGCCGGCCACCATGCCGGCGACTCGGGTACCGACCGCCAGATCCACGCCGGGGCCGGTGGCGACGACAGTGCCGGCGAAGTCCCAGCCGAGGCCGGTGTGCTCGGGCTGGTTGACCAGCCCCATGGAGTGGAAGAAGCCGCTCACGACCCCGAGATCAACAGGGTTGACCGCCGCGGCGGCGACCGCAACCCGGACCTCGCCGGGCCCGGGCTCGACGACGGGAACGTCGATGATCTCGATCGAGTCGGGTCCGCCCGGGGTACGGACGACGGCGGCCCGGAAGGTGGAGGCGCTCATGGTGTCCCTCCTGGTTGGCTTGGGTTCGACGCTTGACCTGCATCACTCTGGATGGGTTACTCTCCAGCAGG
This sequence comes from uncultured Actinomycetota bacterium, assembly GCA_963720325.1. GTDB lineage: Bacteria > Actinomycetota > Actinomycetes > Propionibacteriales > Actinopolymorphaceae > Thermasporomyces. The sequence continues at coordinate 2,389,623 of CAVRFE010000007.1, forward strand.
AAGTAGGCACTTCGAAGTGCGTAGGTCACCCCTGGGTAGGAAGGGAGCGGTCGATGCCTACGTTGAGCGCGGAGCAGAAGCGGACACAGGCGAAGGCTGGTTACGACGCGTTCCTGGCCGGGTGCCCCAGCCGTCAGCTGCTCGACCGGATCTCCGACAAGTGGGTCGCGCTGATCCTGGCTGCGCTCGGCAGCGACGGTCCGCACCCAGGGGACGACTGCGTCGGTGAGCCTCGGCCGATGCGCTACTCCGAGCTGTCCCGCCGGCTGGCAGGGGTCAGCCAGAAGATGCTCACCCAGACGCTGCGCTCCCTCGAACGCGACGGCCTGCTCACCCGCACCGTGACGCCAACCGTGCCGGTCACCGTCACGTACGAGCTGACCGACCTGGGCCTCTCGCTCCAGCAGGTGATGCGCGGGATCAAGGTGTGGGCCGAGGCGCACATGGACCACGTGCTCGCCAGTCGCGAGGAGTACGACACCCGCACCACATGACTCATAGCCTGAAGTCATTATTGCGTTGGCGCAATGTTAGGCATCGAGTTTGGCTGCCGGACTGGGCTTCCACGGTGTGATTGCCGCGACATGTTGTTGCGTGTACGCTACGGCGGTGAATCGGGGGCGTCACAGCCAGGGGGCGGTCATGGCCATGAGCAACGGCGAGGGTGCGGGCAACGAACGCGTCGATGTCTATCTGTCTGGTGGTGGATATCGCGCGGCACTCGCGGCGATCGGTGTCTTCTTCTTCCTGCTGGACGATCGCAAGTGGCCGGCGGTACGCAAGATTGTGTCGGTGAGTGGCGGCGGCATCGTCAACGCGCGTCTGGCGCTCCGGCGGCCGGCCGAGTCGGAGGTCGCACCGGAGCTGGTTGGGTTGTTCTGCTGGCTGACCTCGAGGCGGATGACGTGGAAGCTGATCCTTGCCGCCGCCGCCCCCTTTCTCGTCGCGTTGGCTGCGGTCACCTGGCTGGCCTGGATCGTTACCGGAGGGCCCTGGCTTGCCGCCGGAATCGCCGTGCTCGCGGCCGCGCTGCTGGTCGCGCCCTTTGTCCGGTTCTGGTTGCAGCTGTTGTTCCGGAGCCTCGTCGGTCACGCCCGCCTGGACGACCTCGGCGGCACCGACTGGACTGTGGAGCATGTCTTCTCGGCCACGGATCTCAGCGACCACGGGTCGATCTTCTTCCTCACCAACGCGATCCGGCCCCAGGTGTGCTCGCTACGACGGGGATACCTCGACGGCCGGGACGTCCGGTTCACGACGGTCCTGCGGGCCACCACCGCGTTGCCGCCGGTGCTCCCGCCGCCACGGGTTCGGCTCCGCTCGACTCCGGCCAGCCGGTCGTCGCCGGTCGCAGACCGCGAGTACCTGTGGGAACCCAACGGTGGCGGCCGCGTCGTGAAGGCATGGCTGACTGACGGCGGCGTCACCGGAAACCTGGGTGTCCAGCTCGACTCGGCCTTCGCCTCGGACAATGTGGCACTGCTCGAGCACGCGATGGCGAAGACGATGGCCGGCACGCCGTACACCGGCAGCCCCTACACCTGCCCGCGGCACGAGCCGCAGATCGTCTGGCAGTGCTGCGCCTGCACCCACGAGACGTACGTGGTCGACGGCTCCGGGTTGAGCCCGAAGCCGTCGAGGCTCGTCGACATTCTGCTGGCCGTGCCCTTGCTCGGCGCGCTGGTCTACCTCGCACGCAGCCTGCAGATCATGTACGAGTCGTCGCTGATCGACGACCAGACGAACGCGGGCGACCACCTGGTCGGTGTCGTCCGCACCGAGCAATTCGCGAGTCGTCTGGCCCACAAGAACTGGCCGCTCAGCCGGTCGACCAGCTCGATCGACCGCATGATCACCGCTGGCAAGTTCCTCGCGAAGCTGGAACACGTGGCCGTCCCGGACTTCCAGCGGGCGATAGGCATGACCGATCTACTCATTGCCTGCCACGCCGCCCGCGTCGAATCCGCGAAGGTGAAGACCGGCCTGTTCGGTATCAAACCGGAGAAGGCAGCCCGCGTCATCGCCAGCGCATATCTCAACGCCTGTCTCAACACCTACGGCCCGGACGCCTTCGAGATCGCCGACCGGGGCATGCACACCTTGAGCGAACGCCTTGGCTCCCGAGCCCGGCTCGGCGAGTGGTGGCAGACCCTCACCACCCAGATCGCCTCCTCGCGTGCCCCCAACGGTGTCCACGCCGCGCTCGACGTGCCCGGACGTGAAGCCTGAGTAACCGGCGGCTGGCAGCATGGCGGGCGTGGACAGAGACGCGGTGGAAGAGTGGGTCGCCGGGTACGAGCGGGCGTGGCGCACGCCTGGCACCGAGCCGCTCGCCGAGCTGTTCTCGCCAGAGGTGTCGTACCTGCCGTCGCCGTGGGCGAACCCGATTGTGGGCCTGTCCCGACTCGGCCGGTGGTGGGATGCCGAGCGCGATGGACCCGACGAGCCGTTCACGATGACGGGCGAGGTGGTGGCCGTCGACGGCGACACGGCCGTGGTGCGGATCGAGGTCGACTACCTGGGCGACGACCTGTCGCGCTGGCGCGACCTGTGGATCCTGCGCTTCGACACCGACGGCCGTTGTGTCGGGTTCGAGGAGTGGCCGTTCGCCCCGAACCAGCGCGACGGGCACTAGCCGCACCCGTTACGGGCATCCGCTGGCTCGCGGAGTGTCCCGCGAGGGCCCAGGCCGCCGCGGGCTACTCGCCTTCGCGTTTTGACGGAGGGCTCTCCGCCCGGGTCGGCAGCGCGTCCACGTCCCGCCGGCGGCGGGCCTGCAGCTTCCGGCTCGCGAGGTAGCCCAGCGTGAGGGTGAGCACTGCCGCCGCGCCGGCACCGACTCTACGATCGGCGGCGACCTTCCGCGCCGATGCGCTCAGCCGCCGCCAGCGGTCAGCCGGATCCTGCCGCTCGATGATCGGGAAGTCGCGCTCGTCCAGCGCCAGGTAGCCGACAGCGGCTGGCTCGGCCTGGTGGTCGCTGACCTTGCCTCGGTAGACGCGAACTCGCACCCGGCCACCCGCCTGGTCGGCCGGCATCCGGGTTGGCTCGTCGTAGACGCGAACGCGTTCGCCGCCGGTCAACTGGGCGGGATGATCGATGATCCAGCTCTCGAGCAAGGACCGCGCAACGGAAGCGGGTGCGCGGCTGAACATGTCGTCGCGAAGGACGGCCCGCTGCCACGCGTCGCCGTGGTCATTGGTTGCGATCTCGTACGTGAAGCGCTCTTTCATGGCCCCCCTCGTGGTGCGCGCGACGGTCGGCAAACGCCGTCGATATCCCAGCCTAGGCTCTGCCCGCACATCACACCGAGTGCCGGGGCATGCCCCGATCGCCACCACTGTCGGTGCCGGTGCCCGACAGTCCCCGGACGGCTGTCGCGAAAGCGAGTTGGCAAGTCACTGGCAAGTGGCCTCCGCGATCGTGCGATGACGCAATCGATTCGTGGGAGGTAGTGGTGATCGACTACGACATGCACCTGAACCACTCGGCGGATGGCGGGCCGACCGATACGGCAGAAGGTCGGCGTCTGTCCCTGAACGATGCCAACCACGTGCGGACCGCCGCTGCGGCGTTGGCACGTGGCGGCATCATCGCGCAGGGCTTCGCGAACTTCTACGTGATCACCACACGGCCGGACGCTGCAATGGTGCGCCGGGTCAACCTGATCAAGGGTCGGCCGCCGGACCAGGTGGGCAGCATCATCACGGCGCCTGATCGGATCACGGCCGTGTTCGACTGGTCTCGCCTGCCTGTCGGACTGACCCGCGACCAGGTGGGGCGCCTCATCACCACGTTGTACGGGCTGGGCCCGTTTGGCGTACGCGGGCCGGCTGCAGGTCATGTTCCGCCTCATCTGACCCAGGCCGACAACGGCGTCCCCACCACGCAGGTCATTGCGCCGGGTGTCGCCTGCCCATCCAACGCGTTCCTCACCACCGCGCTCTCGGCCGTTGGCGGCGACATCCTCTACATCACCTCTGCCAACCGTTCACGGCATCAAACGGGTGCCGAGGATGAGCCGGCCCATTGGCGCGCGGACGGGTTGGTCCGGGAGTTCGGACACGAGGCAGACTTCCTCCTGCTGGGACATCCCGATGAGGAGGCCGCACGGCGCGCCTATCCAACGTTCGCTCCGATGTCCACCACGATCGTCGCCTTCCACAAGACCGCCGGTACGGATGAAGCTGGGAGGCCGGTGCTTCTCGTCGAACGACACGGCTCGCTGCATGTCGACGACCTCCGTCCCCTGCTGGCCTCCATCGGGTTCGGCATGGCTCTTGCGCCGAGTGCGGCTCACCGGCTGGCCATGCGTACATATGACCTCGACGAGGATCGCGTCGAGGCAGCGACGGGGGCATCGCAATGAGTGCCAGGTACCGAGTTGGGCTCATCGTTCCCAGTTCCAACACGACGATGGAGACCGAGCTGCCTGAGGTGTTCGGCTCCCGGTCAGCCCTCACGCGGGAGCGGTTCAGCTTCCACGGGGCCCGGATGCGGATGACTCAGGTGACACCAGAAGCGCTCGCGGCCATGGACGGCCACAGTGAGCGGTGTGCCGACGAGCTCGCCGACGCCGAGTGCGATGCCATGGCGTACGCATGTCTCGTCGCGGTCATGGCCGCAGGTCCGGGTGCCCATGTGCAGGCGGAGAAGCGGCTCTCGACGATCGCCTCGCGAGATCGCGAGGTACCGGTGATCACCAGTGCCGGTGCGCTGGTCGCGGGCATCAGGCGGCTGGGCGCGAAACGGGTCGCGCTGATCGCACCGTACGACCCAAGCCTGACCACGCAGGTGATCGACTACTTGGGCAACGAGGCGATCGAGGTCGTCGCTGCGCACAGCCTGGGGGTGACGGACAACCGAGCGGTCGGACGCCTCGACCCGACGGGCCTGGTCCACATCGCGCAGTCGCTCGACAAGCGCGGCGCCGAGGCGGTCGTGGCGTCGGCCTGCGTCCAGATGCCGTCCCTGCCCGCCATCGAGCGGGTCGAGCAGGCGACCGGCTTGCCGGTGCTGACTGCCGCGACCGCGACGGCCTGGCGGCTTCTCGACGTGTTGGGTCTGGACCCGTCCAACCCGCCCGTGCCCGGCGGCGGAGCACTCCTCAGGTAGGCCCGTGTGGTCCTGGTGGGGGTGGGCTACAGGTTCGGCAGGACATCTGCGGCGACAGTTTCCAGCACGGCTTCGTCGCCGGCGAACCAGCCGCCCTCGCGTGGCCAGTACGTGAGAGCGTCGCTGAATCCGTACTGAGTGGCGCGTCCGAGCGCATCGGCGAAGTAGTCAGGGCTGGACAGCGACAAGACCGGAGAGGCAGGATCCAGCACCAGGTATCGGTCGACGGACGCAGGATCGCGGCCGGTGGCGTCCAGGATGTCGTCGAAACGCCCCGCGGTATCGGCCACGCTGCGCCACCAACCGTTCAGGTCGTCGGAACGAGTCCCGGTCGTCACCCACCCAGCGCCATAGTGGGCGGCCAAACGCATCGACCGCGGACCGGTCGCGGCGACCACGAACGGCACCCGCGGAGACTGCACGCACCCGGGGGTCCCGCGCGCGTCGACCGCCGCGTAGTGCCGGCCACTCCAGGTGACGCGCTCACCTCGCAAAATGCGGTCGAGCAGGTAGACGAACTCCGTGAATCGCGTGACGCGATCTCTGGGCGCGAGAGGCGTCTGCCCGAGCACCTGGTTGTCGAAGCCGGCGACGCCACCCGCGCCGACGCCGAGGATCAGGCGGCCACTGGACAGGTCGTCGAGCGCGGTGACCTCGCGAGCGAAGTGAACCGGGTGCCGGAAGTTGGGCGAGGCAACCATGGTGCCCAGCTTGAGCCGAGACGTCGCCAGGGCGGCGGCCGCCAACGTGGGCACCGCATCGAACCACGGTCCGTCGACCAGATCGCGCCAGCCGATGTGGTCATAGGTCCACCCGTGCGCAAACCCGTAGGCGTCGGCACGCTGCCACCGCCGTACCGCGATGGACCAACGCTGGTCCGGAAGAATCACTATGCCAACCCGCACACCGCCAGACGCTACGCCCCAGACGCAAGACGGGCCGCAGAAGGGCACGGCGGGCCACTCAGCTCATGCCCAAGTCGAGTTGGATCGTGCTGAACGAGTGGCGTGGAAGGTGGACGCTCAGTAGCCCGTCGGCACGGGTCACCTCCAGGTCGGCCGGAGCCACCTCGTTCGGAGCCGACGTCGTGTTGTGTCTTTGTGGATTGTCTGCGGTCAGCACCCGCGCCCGGTGCGCGGTGATCGCCCGACCGCGTAGGTCGAGCGCAACTGTGATGTCGGAATCAAGGGCGAGGTTGGTGATCGAGATCAGGGCGGTCGCGTTCTTGGTGCTTGCCGAAACCGAGACCAGGTCCAGGTCGACGCCATCCACGTCGTAGCCTTCTGGCTTCTCGATCAGGTGGACCGGAAGCTGGAGCGCGTCGTGGTGGCCCTTGTTCATCTCGAAGACGTGATAAGTGGGGGTGAGGACCAGGCCACCATCGTCATCGGTCAGGAGCATCGCCTGGAGCACATTGACGGTCTGGGCGATGTTGGCCATGCGCAGCCGGGCGGCGTACTTGTGGAAGATGTCGAAATGTACGCCGGCCACCAGGGCGTCGCGCAACGTGCTCTGTTGGAAGAGGAAGCGGGGATTCGTATTTGACTCCGCCTTCCACCACGTACCCCACTCGTCGCAGACCAGGCCGATCCTGCGCTTCGGATCGTAGGCGTCCATGACGGCGCAGTGACCCGCGATCACTCGATCGATGTCGACCGCCTTGATCATGGTGCGGTAGTACTGGTCATCGGTGAACTCGGTAGCCGAACTCTTGGCGATGCCGTCGCCGGCGTGGGTGTAGTAGTGGAACGAGACGCCCTGAAATCCTCGGCGACGCTCGCGAGTGCAGCCGAGACAGCCAACTGCCTTCATCAGGGCCTCGGTCCACGGCAGGTCGTCATTCGCTGCCCCAGCAGCGATTCGATACAGCTTGTTGTCGCCATGGTCACGACAGAACGTCGCGAACCGCCGCGCTTCATCGGCGTACACCTCGGCACGCATGTTCCCGCCGCAACCCCAGGCCTCGTTGCCAAGACCCCAGAACGGAACCTTCCAGGGCTTGTCCCTTCCGTTGGCCTTGCGGAGCCGGACCATCGGGCTGTCGCCGTCGCGGGTGAGGTACTCGACCCAGTCACTCATCTCCTGCACCGTGCCTGAACCGATGTTCCCGTTGACGTAGGGATCGGCACCGAGAAGTTCGCACAGGGCCATGAACTCGTGGGTCCCGAAGTGATTGTTCTCCTCGACATTGCCCCAATGAGTGTTGACCATGCGGGGACGCTGATCCTTGGGACCGATGCCGTCCCGCCAGTGGTACTCGTCGGCGAAACAGCCGCCGGGCCAGCGCAGGTTTGGGATGTCCAGTGCGCGCAGAGCTTCGACGACATCGAGACGGATCCCTTCCTCGTTCGGGACAGGAGACGTCTCGCCGACGTAGAAGCCGCCGTAGATGCAGCGGCCGAGATGCTCTGCGAAGTGTCCATACAGATGTCGACTGATCTGTGCCTTCGTGACATCGAGATCAACGACGGCGCGCGCGCTCGGCATGCTCATGCGAAACCTTCCTTGATTGGCCAAGGGTGGAAGTGCAGGGCCCTGCTATGCCTCGTCGGCTGGGACGACGGCGCCCGCGAGTGACAGGCCCTCGGCATGGTGGCAGGCCGCGAGATGGTGACCATCGATCGAACGGAGGGCAGGCCGCTCCGTCACGCAGCGTTCCTCGTCCGCGTAACGACACCGGGTATGGAAGAAGCATCCGGCCGGAGGATTGGCAGGATCGGGAAAACTGTCGGAGAGCCGGATCCGGCGACCGATTCCGCGCAGGCGTGGGTCAGGACGCGGAACCGCCGACAACAAGGCCTCCGTATACGGGTGTTGAGGGTCCCGGTAGACCTGCTCGGTATCGGCAAGTTCGACGATCCGACCCAGGTACATCACCGCGACGCGGTTGCAGATGCTCTCCACGACCGACATGTCGTGGGAGATGAAGAGGTAGGTTAGCGCGAATTCATCCTGCAGGTCGCGCAGCAGGTTCAGGATCTGCGCGCGAACGGACACGTCGAGCGCTGACACCGCCTCATCCGCGATGACGAGTTGTGGTTCGACGATCAGGGCACGCGCGATGTTGATGCGCTGACGCTCGCCGCCGGAGAACGCGTGCGGGTACCGTCGCATGTGTGCCGGCGAGAGGCCGACCTTGCCGAGAATGCTGGCTACCCGGTCCTCGACCTCGGACCCGTGCGCGATGCCACTGGCCGTGAGCGGATCGCCAACGATCTGCAGGACGGTCATGCGCGGGTTGAGCGACGAGAAGGGATCCTGGAAGATCACCCGGATTCTGCGTTGGTAGGACCGCAGCTGCCGGACACCCATGCCCGCGAGGTCGACCACAGTTCCGTCGTCGTTGCGGTAGTAGAGATGTCCCTCACTGGGTTGGCAGCTGCGGACGATGCAGCGTCCCAACGTCGTCTTGCCGCAGCCGGACTCCCCCACCAGACCGAGGACCTCGCCCGGACGGATGGAGAAGCTGACGCCGTTGACGGCATGGACGTGACCGGAGGTGCGCGCGAACAACCCGCGGCCACGGATGGGAAACCGCATCGCGAGGTCCTCGACGCGCAACAGGGCGTCGGGCCTGTCCCGGTCCTTCAGGTCGGCAGTCGAGGCCGGGTGTGTCATGCCTGCTCCATCCCACGACCGACGGCGGTTCGCTGCTCGTGTGCGGCCAGCCGGTCCGGGTCGTGCAGAACGCACCTGACCCGACGCCCCTGACCGAGATCCACGGTAGGGGGCTCGGAAGTGTCACACAGTCCGGGTACGGCACGGTCGCAGCGGGGGTGGAAGGGACAACCTCTCGGTCGGTCCAGCGGGTGCGGCACCTGCCCTCGGATCGACGTGAGCGGTTGACGTACGCCGCGCCCCATCGTCGGAATGGATTCCAGCAACGCCTTCGTGTACGGGTGCTGCGGGTCGTGGAAGATGTCGTCCACGCTCCCCTGCTCGACCACGGTGCCGAGATACATCACCACCACCTCGTCGGCGATCTCCGCGACCACACCCAGGTCATGCGTGATGAACATCAGGGCCATCCCGGTGTCGGCCTGCACGTCGACGAGCAGATCGATGATGCGTGCCTGGGTCGTCACGTCGAGCGCCGTCGTCGGCTCGTCCGCAATCAGCAGTCGCGGCCCACAGGACAGGGCGATCGCGATCATCACCCGCTGGCACATGCCACCGGAGAGCTGGAAAGGGTAGCTGTCCATCGTCTGCGCCGGCCGCGGGATGCCGACCCGCTCGAGCAGTTGGAGGCCACGCTGCCACGCCTCCGACCTGCTCACCGGCTGATGAACCATGATCGCTTCGGTCAGCTGGTTCCCCACGGTGTAGACGGGCGACATCGAGGCCATGGGTTCCTGGAAGACCATCGCGATCTCGTTGCCCCGGATCTGCCGCATCGGCTCACCGTGGGTGTCGAAGCTCGCCAGGTCGACGCGCGACCGGTCATCGCTAGCCCCGCCGGGTTCGGCATCGTCGAGCCGCCACCAGATGTGCCCGTCGACGACTCGCCCTGGCGAGTCGACCAGGCCGAGGATCGAACGAGCGGTGATGCTCTTGCCGCACCCGGACTCACCGACCACACAGACCGTCTTGCCGGACGGCAGGCTCAGGTCGACGCCATCGACCGCGCGCACGGTGCCGTCGTCGAGGAAGAAGTGGGTCTTGAGTCCCTCGACGACAAGCAACGCCTCCGACACAGCCCTCTCCTACTGTCTGTACGGGTCGGCGGCATCGCGCAACCCGTCTCCGACGAAGTTCAACGACAGCACCGCGATCACCACCGCGACACCGGGCAGCATCAACCATGGCGCACTCGCGACCACCCGCACATCCTGCGCGTCCTGCAGAAGGACACCCCAGCTGACAACCGGAGCCTGCAGACCAAGGCCGAGGAACGACAGCGCGGTCTCGGCAAGGATCATCGCCGGAATCGACAGCGTGAGAGAGGCGATGAGGTGGCTCGTGAAGAGGGGCAGCATGTGCCGGAAGATCATCCTTGCTGGCCGGTTGCCGTCGAGCTGTGCGGCCGAGATGAACTCCTCCACCCGCAGGGACATGAAGCGACCGCGAGTCACCCGGGCCAGGTCGGTCCAGGCGAATGTCGCCAGGATCACCGTGATCGCGAAGTACCGTCTCAGCGGGCCCCAGTCACCAGGCACCGCGGCGGCAAGACCCAGCCACAACGGCAGCGTCGGAATCGACATGAAGAACTCGACCATCCGCTGGATCAACGTGTCGATCTTCCCGCCGAAGTAGCCCGATATCCCACCGAGCACAACGCCAAGGACGAACGCCATGGCGACACCGATGAGCCCGATGGTCATCGATACCCGCGTGCCGTAGATGAGCCGCGACAACAGATCTCGACCGCTGCGGTCCGAACCCAGGAGATACATCGGTTGGCTGTTGTCGACCGGCCCGAGTAGGTGCACATCGGTCGAGAACAGCCCCCACAACCGGTAGTTCTCGGCCGACCGGTCGAAGAACTGGACCGGGATCTTCGTCGACTTGTCGATCGTGTACGTGATCTCCAGCGTGTCCTCGTCACGTGACGACTTGTACCCGTGGACGTAGAGACCGAAGTCCCAACCGTCCCTCGTGTCGAGCACCTGCAGCATCTGCGGTGGTGCGTACGGATACTTCTCGTCGAACGTGGACACCGACAACGGAGCGAGGAACTCCGCGAACAGGGCCACGAGATACAACGCGATGGTGACTGCGCCACCCACGACGGCCAGCCTGTGCTTCTTGAACGCCCGCCATACGAGCCTCGACTGGCTCGCGGAACTGTCGCGCGCCCGGGTCGGTTCCTCTCCGGGGCCGCCACCGACACTGGCGGTGGACACCTGGGTTACTCGTAGCTGCTCAGTCATGTCGTCCGTCCCCGGCCCCTACGGGCCCCGCAGCCTAACGCGCGGATCGAGCCAGGCGAGGGCGATGTCGGACAACAGGGTGCCGATGACGGTGAGAACGCTGATGATCAGGATCAGCGAACCGGCAAGGTACATGTCCTGGCTGAGCAGTGCTCCCAGCAGGAGCGGCCCGGTCGTGGGCAGTGACAACACCTGGGCGACGATCACCTCACCGGAGACCAGCACCGGCAGGATCCATCCGATGGTGGAGACGAACGGATTCATCGCTATCCGCAGAGGATACTTGAGGACCACCTTTCGCTCGGGGATGCCGCGGGCCCTGGCAGCCACCACGTAGGGCTTGCGTAGCTCGTCGAGCAGGTTGTTGCGAAGGATTCGGATCAGGCCCGCGGTGCCGGCCGCTCCCAGGATGACGACCGGAACCCACAGGTGGCTCAGGAGGTCGACGACCTTGCCCAGGTTCCATTTCGCATCGGCATACGCGGGCGAGAACAGGCCACCGACGCTGAGGCCGAAGAATCGGTAGCCGAGGTACATCAACACCAACGCCAGCAGGAAGTTGGGAACGGCGAGACCGAGAAAGCCCACCGTGGTGGAGAGGTAGTCGCCGATCGAGTACTGGCGCACGGCCGAGTAGAGACCGACCGGAAACGCGATCACCCAGGTGACCAGCAAGGTCACCACGGCCATCACGATCGTGAGTGGGAGGCGCTGCGCCAGCAGCTCGGCCACGGGCCGGTTGAACTGGAAGGACTGGCCGAAGTCGAGGTCGGTGACGATCGCCGACATCCACTTCGCATACTGCACGTAGATCGGCTGACCAAATCCGTACCGCTGCTCGAGGTTGGCCAGCTGGCCTTGGTCGACGGCCATTCCCTGCGCCCTCATCTGCGTGATCAGGGTCGTCAGGTAGTCACCGGGTGGGAGCGCGATGATGAGGAACGCCACGACGGAGATCAGGAAGACGGTCGGCACCATGTAGAGAACACGGCGCGCGATGAACGTGAGCATCAACCTTCCTCGATGAAGAACTGGCTGACGTTCGTCACAGCTGGGTACGGGCACTTGAATGCGAGCCACATCTTGCCGTCACCAGGAACGTTGTGCATGCGGTCGCTGACGATCGCGTACGATTCGGCCGGCCGGCTGACCCCCATCGTCCAGAACTCGTCGCGGGCGATCTCGATGATCTGGCGCATCGCTTCATACTGCGTTTCGGTGTCGCTGGTACCGACCACCTGCTCGCGGTAGAGCTTGGCCTGTCGTTGCATCGCCTCCGGCGGTTCTTCCTTGGGGCTGCCGCCCTCGTACCACTGCGACCAGAGTGGGGCGTAGGACGATCCACCCGTCGCGAACAGCCACCGCGGGTCCGTCAGCATGTCCACGTAGCCGAGTTCACCGCTGTCGAGGGTGCAGTCGAACTTGTTGGCCTCAAGGCGGGTTCCGACCAGCTCGGAGCTGACATTGTCGATCCTCAGCTCGATGCCCACCTTGGCCCAGGTTGCCTTGATGAACTCGAGCGCGTCCACCATCAGCGGGTACCGGCTCTGGGTCAGCACCGTGATGACGATCGGCCGGCCGTCGCTGTCGAGCCGCCTGCCCCTGCTGTCCAGATCGGAGTAGCCCGCCTTGTCGAACTGCTGGCCGGCCAACGTCAGGTCGAACTCTGTGTACTGCTTCCCAATGTCGTCAGACTTGTAGAAGGGGACGTTCGGCCGAGGCGCGGTCTGCCAGGGTTCGCCCTGTTCCAGATAGACGAGATCGATGATCTGCTGCCGATTGATGGCGTGTGACAGTCCGATCCGAAAGTCCTTGCTCTGGAACATTCGACGTTTGGCCGCGTTCTCGTGGGTGAGGTTGAGACAGATCCCGATCGTGTTGTGGTTGGGATCGTTCACGTCCACCAGCTTGTACTTCCCGGCCTCCTGTCCGCGGGCCAGCACCGGCCTGTTCTTCGGAGTGGTGACCTCCGTCCGCATGTACATGTCGACGTCACCGTTCGCGGCCCGCAGGATCAGCGGGCCCTGCTCGGTGAAGAGACTGAACTCGACGCTGTCGAGGTACGGCAGCTGACTTCCGTCCGGGTCGACCTTGAAGTAGTACGGGTTGCGCTCCCAGACCTGCCGGTCACCGTCGGCGTGCGGGTTCTTCGGAACCCAGCCCGTGAGCACCGGCAGGTCGACGTTGTTCAGCTCGTCGATCTTCTCCAGGAAGGTCTGCGTCCAGTCGTCGTCGAGCCCCGGGTTCAGGTCCTTGTGGAACTGCTCGAGATAGTGGCGCGGGAGGAGCCGGAACGGCGGACCATGCGGGGCCAGGTTCTGCAGAAAGAGGGAGTTTGGCTCGGCGAACGAGAACTTCACTGCGTGGTCGCCCTGCTTCTCTACCACGAGGGGTTTGCCGTTGATCTGTAGCTGCGACGGGGGTACGGGTGTGAGCTCCTTGTTCCTGAAGATCTTCTCGTACCAGAAGACGAGGTCGTTGGCGTCGAAGGGTTCGCCGTCCGACCACTTCATCCCTCGTCGAAGAGTGAAGAGGTATTCCTTCCCGTCACCGAGAATCTCGTAGGACTCCGCGACGTTCGGGACGATCTTGTTCCAGGTGGGGTCCCAGGAGATCAGGTGGTCGTGGCAGACAGTCATCCACGGCCAACTGGGGTCCGTGCTGGCATCGACTGTGCGCCAGGTTCCGCCGTAGACACCGATCCTGTCGACCGGTTGGATCACTCTGGGGCTTTCCGGCAACCGTTTCTCGACCGCCGGCAGTTCGCCCGACTTCACGAGCCTGGCAAGGCTCGGCGCCTCTTTGCCCTTCGCCGTTCCGGCACCGCCGGTGCCACCCGACCCGTCGCCGTTGTCTGTGTCGGGATCCATGGACAACGCGCTGCAGCTGGAAAGGAAGGTCGCGCCGACGACCGAGGCTCCCAGCGCCAAGAAGTCTTTCCGAGAAATTTCCCGTCTCATGCTGCGCCAGCTCTCTGGAAGCGACTCACACCGCAGGGACCCGGCCGGACGCACACGTCGCCTCGCGGGCCTCCGCACCTAGCCTGGTGGATGGAACGGTAACTCCGTATGGTGGAATTCGTGAAGTAACGCCGACGGTACGAGGATGCAGACCACGGCGTCAACGAGCCCGGCAGACTTTGGTGGCCGGATTCGGGCTCGGGCGAACGACAACTGAACCACGGCCCATGGAGAATTCGGGCCACAGCCACATCCGCTCTCCAGCACAGGGAAGCAGGAGGCAGTACGCCGTGACACAGCCATCTCCGCAGCAGGCTTCCCCACCGTCTGGCAGTGTCCAGTCCGTCGGGCGTTCGTTCGAGCTTCTCGAGTTGCTTGCCGACGCCGCTGGAGAGGTCACCTTGAGCGAGCTCGCTTGCCGGTCCGGACTGCCGGCGCCAACAATCCACCGGCTCCTGCGCACGCTTGCCGCCGGTGGCTACGTCCGACAGGAAGCTTCCCGCCGGTATGCCCTCGGCCCCCGGCTGATCCGGTTGGGCGAGGCCGCAGGCCGGATGTTGGGCACCTGGGCACGTCCTCACCTGACGCATCTGATGAACACACTTGGCGAAACTGCCAACCTGGCGCTGCTGGACGGTGACCAGGTGGTCTACGTCGCGCAGGTTCCGTCCCGACACGCGATGCGGATGTTCACCGAAGTCGGGCGCCACGTGGCACTCCACTGCACCGGCGTGGGTAAGGCCCTTCTGGCACAGAAGAGCGACAGCGAGGTCACGGCCATTCTCGAGCGGACCGGCATGCCCGCCCAGACGCCGAGCACCATCACCGGAACTGCCAAGCTCCTTGCCGAGCTGGAGGCCATCCGGGCGCGAGGATATGCGGTCGACGACGGTGAGCAGGAGATCGGCGTCCGGTGTATCGCCGTGACCATGCCAGGCACGTCCACTCCGACTGCGATCTCGGTATCGGGCCCCGCCGCCCGCGTCACCGACGAGGTGGTCGCCGAAGCCGCTCCCCTGCTCCAGCAGGTAGCCGCGAAGCTCTCGGCAGAGCTCAGCTACTACGAGAAGGGGAGCTGAGCAGCTTCTGGGCATTCTCGCGGGCGCGGTCTGCGGGGGTCTCCCACTGTGTCGCCTCGGTCGTACTCTCCCATCCCTTGAGGTCCAACAGGCCGAGCCCGCGCCCGAAGCCCGCTTCGTCGCTGCGCAGGGCGACCATGTAAGCGAGCCATCGACCATCCGGACTGACGTTGGAGTTCGTCGCCTTCCATGTGTGGTCGGCAGGCATCGACGTCAGTCGGACCCGCTGCTGGGAACCGTCGAGCTTGAGCTTCCACAGGTCGCGTGGCGGAAACAGCGGCCAGGTCGTGTCGCACGACGACTCCAGGCAAATGTGTTCGTGGTCGGGGAAGATCCCCTCACATTCGTTGTGCACCATCGCCTCGTCGATGTATGTCGTGAGCTCCCCGCTGTCGAGACGACATCCCTTGACGACGCAGCGTGGGTGCGGTGGTCGTGACTTCGCGACGTACTCCGCGAAGACCACCTCGGAGTCGTCGTGCCGGAAGTCCTGTGGCTCCGGGCGCTGCGTACCCTTCGTGCGGTAGAAGATCTTGTCCTCGCCCAGCTCGGGACCATCGTCGCCGTAGGCGATCTCGGTGACGTGGCACTCGTAGACGTCCGGCGATCCGAGACTCTCATCGTTCCGACCGCTCACTGCATAGGTGATTTGCGGCGTGAGGGTGGAGACACCGCAACCTTCGAAGATTCGCCGGCCAAGGGGTTTCGGCGGGCGGCTGGCGTTCTTGTCCAGAACCCAGAGCTCCGACTCGACGTGCCGGCTCGTGTCGCGATCCTTGAACTCGCGGGGGCCGATCAGGAGATAGTCGCCGGTGGACAGGATGAGCACCCGCAGGAACGAATGATGGGTGCCGAGCCCTTTGGTGAGGTGGCGTACCTTGCCGGACTCGACGTCCAGCTCACAGACGTCGCCGTAGTTCGCCTCGATGAACGCGATCCGGCTGCCGTCCCTGGACCAGTACGGCCGCTCGCCATAGTCGAGTAGCTTGCTGTGGCAGGGCGGCGGGTCGTCGAGGACGTGCGGAACCTCCGCCCGCTCGTTCGGCATCTCAGCGGACCTTCTGTCGGATGACGTGGTACGGCTGCGTGGCCAGCGACCCATCCAGGCCGGGAACGATCCAGGCGTCGCCGGTCGCGCTGTGGACGGTGAAGTAGTACGTGAGCGCGTACGGCGAGTCGGTGACCGAGCCGGGGATGGTCAACCGATGTCGCGGACCGTCCTTGACCATCTCCACGGCCTCGAAGTCCTCGCCCTGGTTGAGATGTCGGTAGTGGCAGACGACGGTGCCGTCGAACGACTCTCCAGCTGGCACGAGCTCGACGCTCACTTCGTCTCCGCGGCCGAACGACGCCGGTGGCGTGTGCGTGAAGCGTGGGCGCTTCCCGTCCCCCAAAGCCAGGACGACCTCGCTGGACGAGCCGGTCTGCTGACTCACGGCTTCGTACTGTCGTTCGAGGTTGGACAGATCCTCCTCGATCGCGGGCAGGCGATCGGCCCAGTGCCCGTGCTCCGACCGCAGATCGCCGAACGTCAGGTCTGGCCGGTAGACGTCCTTGGTCACCTTGACCACTCCGGCCCACGCGTCGCGGGCGGCGCGGTAGGCGGTGACAGCCTCGCCCAGATGACGCGCGTCACGGGTGCGTTCGTGGAGCGCGTAACCTAGGCCGGCGCGGAACTTGCCTGCGAAGAACCTGCCGAGGCCCGCCTGCGCCGCGACGTCGATCGCCATCCGCCTGAACTCCGGTGTCTGGCTACGTCCAGCCGCCTTGCTGGTGGCGGCGGCGAGGTTCGCCTCCGCGTCGTCGGCAAGCTGGTCCAACCACTCGGCAACATCCAGCGGTGAGTACCGGCCGTCGCGCCTGCCAGCGACGAGATCCTCGGCGAACTCCTCCACCCGGTAGAACATGCTGGGATCGAATGCGCTGACCCCCCCGAACGTCGGCGGCTTTGCCGTGTCACGCTCGTAGTGGTCGGCATTCGGCCCGCCGGCGATCGGCATGTTGAGGTACATCTCCGGCCAGTATCCGTTGTTGGACGCACCGATGCCGTGTACGACCGTCACCAGGGGCAGAATTCGGCTGGCAGGGCCAAGCGCCTGCTCGACGGCGTCGGCCGCGGGACCGTACTCCGACCGCAGGTAGCGCCGCCATTCGTCCGGATCGGCATCGGGGTTGTAGAGCAGCCGGCCCCACAGTCGGTAGGTGTAGCGGTACTTCTTCCACTCCTGGCCGTCCAAGCGCAAGGTGGCGTCGGCGTACGGATCCCGCCCACCCGTCTCTCCGGTGTTCTTGCGACCCTTGAACGTCAGCGGCTCGCAGAGTTCGACACCGCGCGCCCCACCGAGAGTGCTGAGCCGTCCATAGCCGGCGGCGAGTACCGGATCGCCCCACAGCAACACTTTCTGCGTTCCTGGCCAGATCCGAAACAGCAGCCCGACGTCGGCGCCCTCACGCAGGAAGTCGCCGTAGCCGTACCGCGTGAACCGCCGCTGGTGCGCGGTCTTCGCCATCAAGCCGCTACCCGGCTCCTTTGTCGCTCGCTCCCGGTCGCGGATCGTGGTCTGGTGATAAGGAAGGCCCTGGTGCTCGGCCCAGTACTTTGCGGAGACCATCGCCGGCCGGCCGGTGGCGCGGGCGATCTCGAGCAGTGCCTCGTCCACGCCTTTCGCATGCATGTCGATCTCAATCGGGCGGCCGACGTCGGCAACGGCGTCCATGACCGTCTGCCAGAACTCCTCGTGGTTCGGCTCCGGAATTCCACCCTCGTAGTGGACCCGTATCGTCAGCCCGTCGATCGCGGGGCACTCTCTCAGGAGTTGGCCCAACGCGGCTGCGCAGTAGGTGGCATGGGTCGCCGGGGTCACGCCGGTGACGGGATAACGCGGGACCGAGCCCTCGCCCTGGTTGTCCGCGTGGTTCCACAGCCCGAGCTGGAAATGGATCCCGCGTCGCTTCGCCTCGTCGCTGACAAACCGCAACGTGGCGAGGTTTCGGTCTCGTTCCTCGTCGGGAACATTGCCGGCCCGGACGTCGAATCCGGGGACATCGAGCAGGAAGGGATACGGGAAGCAGAAGTAGTTCTCTGTCGCCGGATGATGGCCGTAGTTGTACTGCATACCGAAGGCCAGCTGGAACCGGTTGACCCGGTTGACGGCCAGTTCGGTGAGATACTCCGTCCAGAAGTCCCGGTCGTAGAACCACGGCTTGTCCTCGACGTCACTGACGAACGCCCGCAGGATGCTCCGCACCGGCGTGGCCACCGGCTGGCTGGCCGCGGCAGTGTTGCCCAACTCGGCCAGTGGATCTTCGGTGAAACGCGTTCGGTCGGCGAGCTCCAGGACCCCGTACATCAGGCCGCGTGCGTCGGCGCCCGTGACCTGGACCGGCCCGTCCGACCCACCTGGGCGGATGAACTCGAAGGTTTCGGCCTGGCCGCCAGGCGCTCCGCCGCCCACGTGGATCGTGAGGTCGGCACGCGAGTCGCCGTCGGCATCCGTCCGCACGACGATTCCGGAGCCGGTGAGAGCGTCGGTGAGTTGGTCGACGGCCCAGCGCACGGGCGGTTCGTCCACCAACGGGTCCGAACTGTCGAGAACGACGACGATCGTCGCAGAGTCGCCATGACCGGTCGGGGCGCCCATAGAGAATCCCTCATTCCTGGTCGCGCCTTGCGTCGGACATTCCGCATCGTAGAAGACGGATTCCATTACCGACATGGATGGGCGGGACCACATGCGGTCAGTGAGGTGGCGGGCCGCTCGGCGGCGACCTGCCCAGACCAGCCTGCGGCGCGCTAGCTCAATGGGCGAGGACGCAGAACTCATTTCCCTCGGGGTCGGCCATCACGACCCACGAGACGTCACCCTGCCCAATGTCGACCCGGCTAGCCCCCAGACCAAGCAGCCGCTCGACCTCCACATCCTGATCGTCCGGAACAAGATCGATATGCAGCCGGCTCTTGCTCGACTCAGGATCGGCCACGCGAACGAACCCGAGTCCGGGATGCGTCTGGTGATCGGCAGCGATGGCGACCAGGGTGTCACTGCGGGAGACAACGACGTATCCCAAGACCTCGCGCCAGAAGCCGGCCAGCAGGTCCGGGTCCCGGCAGTCGATCATGGTCGCGAACCAGGCGATCCCCACGTGGTGATGCTTGCACTCGAGTCCCCGTGCGTCCATGGACGAACGGCCGGGTTGTCGTTGGTCCCGTCCGACATGCCATGGCGGATTGACGGGCACGGGTGGAGACAGGTTTGGCAACGTACGGAGTTAGGCGCCGAGTGCGCGGAAAGCCTCGTAGACCATCCAGGCCGGCCAGAAGATGCCCTGGACGATCGCCAAGACATACTCCCAGAAGCCGTCGGCCTGCTGCCAGTAATAGACCCACGCACCAAAGATGCCCAAGCCGTAGATCGCGCCCCCGCCTGCGGCCTCAGCCTTGTTGCTCATGTCGATCCCGCCTTTCGCACTGAGCAGGGTCCCACTGTGCATCGAGGTATACGGTAAGACCAAAGGACAGACCGCCCACGACTTGTTGAAGGTCGGGCGGCTTCTAGCCAGCGCAACCTCCAACAAGTCACCGGCTGTCCGGCGGCAGCCTCAAACTCTGACCATGCCGACCCGCTCATCATCATCGGCAGTCAGGCGATCTCGACGACCACCTTGCCGAGCGCACGACCCTCTCCAACGTGGGCCAGTGCCTGGGGCACCTCCTCCAGAGCGAACGTGCGGTGGATGTGGATGCGGACGTCACCCGCGACGCAGCGTTCGGTGAAGCGTTCGAAGTGAGTGGGGCCCTGTCTGACCACGAGGACCCCCAGCCGGCGACCGGTGACGCGGCCGACGACAGCGCCAGCCGTCAGGATCCGCAGCAGGGCCCGCACGGAACCGCCGACACAGAGGTACCGACCACCACGAGTCAACGCCCGTCGGTAGGCGAACACCGAGCGGTGGGCAACAAGGTCCAGCACGAGGTCGTTCGGTTCGCCCCGGGTGAAGTTCTGGCTGCGATAGTCAATGACCTCGTCCGCGCCCAGGGACCGCATGAAGTCGAGCTTGCTGGCGTTGTCGACGCCGGTCACGTACGCCCCCGCACGCTTGGCGAGCTGAATCGCGAACGACCCCGATCCGCCGCCCGCACCGTTGATCAGCACCCGCCGCCCTGGCCCGGCGCCGGCGGTCCCCTGCAAGGCGATCACACCAGCCTGAGGAAGCGTCGACGCCTCGGCAAACGTCAAAGTCTCCGGCTTGTGTGCCAGCGCAGTCTCGGGCGCCACAGCGTATTCAGCGAAGCCACCCATCAGGGCGAGGTTGTCGCCGTACACCTCATCGCCAGGCGCGAATCTCGTGACACCGGAGCCGACCGACTCGATGCGCCCAGCTATGTCGGAGCCGAGCACCCGGCGTGCTGGCGTGCGCAGTCCCTCGATCCGGGCGTACAGCGGAACCCCACGTAGGCACTCCCAGTCGGAGAGGTTGACCGATGTTGCGACGACCTTGACGAGCACCTGGTTGGCGCCCGGAGACGGCTCGGGCACGCTCTCGACTCTCAACACGTCGGGTGGGCCGTACCGGTCGTAGACGACTGCCCTCACGCTGACCTGCCATCGGAGGCGGTCACTGGATTGGGCATGCGACACAGCCTACGTCCCTCACCACGGGACCCGCCTCGGTTAGAACGTGGACCTGGTATCGCCCGGGTTGCCTCGACGAATGATCCGGCTTGCGGATCGAGACCGCGGCGGTGGAGATTTGTCGAGACGTCGAATACCGGATCGTGTGGCGCCAGCCGGTCCAGGGCGTAGCGTTCCTCGCCATGGAGGAGATACGCGTGGCCTTGGCCGCAGAGGGGCGGGCGATGAGCGAGGCCTTGCGCGATGTGTCCGAGCAGGAACTCGATGGCATCACCAACTGTCCGCCGTGGACTCTGGCGGAACTTGTCGTTCACACCGCCGCCAGCGTGCGTTTCGCGGACTTTCTGCCGGCGCCGGAAGGGACTGTGCCGCGAGAGGCGGCGGACTACTACCGCCGGCCCGAGCGGTCCACGACGAAGTATCGGCAGCGCAATGTCGAGCGCGCCCAAGGACACGCTCGCGTCGTGTTCGCACACGCGTCCGTGCCCGACTACTTCGAGTCCATGCTGGGCTCCATTGTTTCGTGGGCGAATGGGGTCGACCTCGCGCGCGTAGTGCAGATCGACGGGACCGGAGCCATGCGGCTCGGAGACTGGCTGCTTACCCGTGTCATCTCCCTAGCGGCGCACGGGCTGGATGTGGCGCTGACCCTGAGTCGTCCGTCGTGGACGACGGCGCACGCGTTGCGAGTGATGAGGCCCGTCTTTGTGTCGCTGCTCGGTGGTGCGGAGCGACCCGCCGGTCTCGGCTGGGACGACCAGCGATTCTTCGAGGTCAGTACCGGCCGACAGCCACTTGCCGCTACCGACCGAGACAAACTGGGACCGCTCGCCGATCGGTTTCCGCTCCTGTCATGAATGCTGTCCGCCGAACGTTCTTGTGTCTGGTCCCCTACCACCGGAAACGGGTTGCGTGCGACACTCGCCGTGACCATCCTGGGCCGGATGGACCTCAGAGACGCTGCACATACGTGGCGTGAAGACGGTTTCGTGATCCTTCCCGGCTTCATCCCGCCCGAGGAGTTGGAGCCAGCGGCGAGCGAACTGGGGTTGCTCTTTCCGTCTGCCGACGGCTTCCATGACGCAACCGATCCGCGGCGTGAACGCTTCGTCGGTGACCAGTTCGCCGGCATCGACTACTTCCCGTTCGCCAGCACGGAAATCAGCCTGCTGGCTGTGAATCATCGGATTCTGGCGCTCGCCGAGACGCTGTTGCAGGACGAAGGTGTCCAGATCTATGGAGCGGAGGCATGGGCGAAGTTCGGTGGGGCTAGCGACTACGACCAGGACCTGCACCGTGACTACCTGGGTCACACCCTTCTTGTGCCCAGTAGCGCGCCCGAGTTCCGCCAGCTGGAGATCTTCGTGTACCTGGCAGACGTGCCGGACGAGTTCGGGCCGGCACACCTTGTTTCCCGGAAGCACACGGCCAGTCTTCCGGCCGTGCCTGACAGGTATCTGCGGCCTGGCCTGGAAAGCAAGAGCCGCTTCCACGACGACAGCGGAAGCCCGCACCTCTACGAAGCCGAGGTATCCGCCGCCGGCCCCGCCGGGACTGTCGTCGCGTTCGAAGTCGGCACTGTCCATCGCGGAACGGCCATGTCCGCGCGGCGTGGCGCCCGATACACCATGCACCTGAACTTCCGTCGCTCCGGTGTCCATTGGGGTCAGCGCCGAGGTTGGGCCTACGTTGCCGGCCGGGAGGAATGGTTCAAGTTCGTCGAGCGGGCCACCCCGCGCCAGCTCCAGGTATTCGGGTTCCCCCAGCCTGGGCATCCTTATTGGACGCCGGAAACGCTGGCCGGGATGGCGCTGCGCTATCCGGGGCTCGACCTCACGGCGTGGCGAGAGGCGCAATGATCCCGAACGAGTTGTCATTGCTCGAGGTTTCGGAGAAGCTCGAGCATCTCCTGCTGCCGTTGCCGGTCGGCCGGCGGAAGGTAGGCGTCGATGAGTGAGTATTCGACCCATCCCGCGGGAGTGCGGTCGTAGAGGGCATCTCGGCGATACAGGTCTGCGCCGTGGTCGAGGAGTAGGTGGACGAGTGACGTGTCGCCCGAACTCGCGACGTAGTGGAGTGCCGACGGATCGCCTGCGTTGACGTCGAAAGCCAGCTCTAGCAGGAGTCGTACGCCTTCGACGCGGTTCGACAACAGCTCAGGAAGTCGTCTACTGGGTCGAGAAGACTCGTCTCTGCGCCTGCCCGGGCGAGCAACGAAGCGATCTCTCGGTTACCTGCCCGTGCCGCCAGTTCGTAGGGAGTGCGGTCCGGCGACCACGACCTACGCGCGGCGTTGGCGTCTACGCCGTGGTCGAGCAAAAGACGTACGCGTTCGGTGAAGCCGTGTTGGGCTGCCCAGGAGAGTTGGTTGTGGAGCATTGTTGGGATGTCGTTGGTCGATCCGCCGCTGCGGGCGTGCGGTTGTGCAGCACCTGGAGGTCGTTCGGGTCTGCGCCCGCCTCGAGCAGGATCCGAGCTACCGCGACCGACTCCGGATGAGGTGACTGCAAGCCCTCGCCGCCACCGAGGGCGCCGGTGAGTGCCGTGAAGGCGATGATCGATCCATGGGCTTGCCACAGATATCCGGCGTTGGGATTGGCCCCGGCGCCGAGCAGGAGCCGGGCCACCTCCGCCGCTGAGCGTCCTAGCTCTGTGGTGTCGATACGAGAGTAGGTCAGATACAGCAGCGGCTCCCACCCAAACGGGCCACCGACCAGGCGGGCCTGGGACGGGTCCGCGTCGAGCAGCCGTCGTACGCCGTCGGCTTCGCCGACGGCCGTCATGGTGTGGATCGTCGCGGCGGCCAGCTCTGGGTGCGCGGTGAGCAGTCCGCGGGCTCGTTCCAGTCGCCAGTAGCCGTCTCGGACGTAGTTGATGCAGGCGAGGTTGAGAAAGTAGTCGACCAGGGCCGCCGGATCGTCGCTCATGTCCGTAGGTGGATCATCCACCGGCATAACGGGGCGGACGTGCTCCGCATAGGTTTCGAGCAATTCCAGGTGCGTCCGCAGCCGCTGCCAGCTGGCGAACCCGTAGGTGCGGGCGATCACAAGCTGCGCCTCTGACAACACGAACCGGCCAACGGCGTCGCGGCCGCCGGCATCTGTGACCGCCGACGATTGAATGCTCTGAGGGTCGAACTCCAAGACGAGCGCCAACGCGTCGGCCTCACCAGCATGTACGCGGCGCAGGAGCGCCTTGGCCTGGTTCTTCAGATGTTCCAGGCTCGGCCGGTCGGGCAGGGAGCGGATAGGCACAACAGCCTCCTTCTCTCACGCCCGGTGTCCGCAAGGTCGGGCTGAAAAGGAGGAGAGTTCCACTCAAGGCACGCTGCTCAGGTGGGCTACGCCCTTCCCGCGGACCAGAAGCGCCCTGCAGCGCGCACTCACGCTACACCTTGCGAGGGGAGACGGGCGAGCCTCATTTGGCCCGTCGCTACCGCTGCGGTTGCGCTCGCTCCTATAGGACGCGGGCCCGGTGGTCCATGGCGAGGCCGTGTAGTGGGCACGGCTGCCTGGGCTCGCGAGGACACAGGACCCACAGCTCTGAGGCCGTCGCCCGGTAGAGGCGGTACGGCGCGGGCCCCGTCACGTCCTCCCGTGTCACGGGCGTTGCGCCGCCGCCCTCGGGCCGGGGGTAGGCCGCCAATGCGCGGTCGAGGTCGCCGCCGGACAATTCCCGCGCTTCCCCGACCGCGTACACAGCGCGTCCGTGGTAGGGCGCGACGGTCGAGTCGAAGATGACGAGGCTCACCTGCGGGCGCTCGGCGAGGTTGCCGGAGTGCCGGGCGTCGATGGCCGACGTCCAGTAGAACTCCCGGTCGCCTCCGGGGGCGAAGTAGACCGGTGAGGTCCACGGATTGCCGTCCGCGTCGACGGTGCCCAGCGTTAGGTAGAGGTTCGTGTCGATGATGGCCCGTGCGTGGGCCGCGATGTCGTCGGCTGTCATGGCAGAGCCCTTCGCTACGTGACGATCCGGTACCTAAGGTGTGTCGCGGACGGCGTGGCGACCGTGTCGACGACCTCCATCTGTACGCGTCCCTTGCGCACGTCCTCGAACATCCGCGTCCCGCTCCCGAGCAGTACGGGCACGAGGTGGATCGAGATCTCGTCGAGCAGACCGGCCGTGAGGTACTGCCGGCCGAGGTCGGCGCCGCCCATGACGCAGACGTCCTTGCCGGCTGCCGCAGTCA
Source organism: uncultured Actinomycetota bacterium (assembly GCA_963720325.1). Classification (GTDB taxonomy): domain Bacteria; phylum Actinomycetota; class Actinomycetes; order Propionibacteriales; family Actinopolymorphaceae; genus Thermasporomyces. The sequence continues at coordinate 2,414,469 of CAVRFE010000007.1, forward strand.
TGGCCTGTTCGAGCGCGCTCTCGAGGCCGTCGGTCACGTACTTGTACACCCCGCCCGGCGGGTGCTCGGCTGGGACAGCGTGCGTGACCACGAACACCGGCCGCCGGGCCGGGCCGCTTGGTCCGTCCTCGCCCCACCATGGCAGCGAGTGGTCGTAGGCCCGGCGGCCGCAGATCACGGCACCCAGCCCACCGACGGCCCGCTCGAGGAGGTGCCGGCTCGCCTCGTCGCTTCCGAACGCCCATTCGACCAGGCGCTGGCCCCCGTCACCCATCGGCTCCTCCGGCGTCTGGTTGGACGCTGTCATGAAGCCGTCCAGTGACATGCTGATGTCAAAGACCGTCTTGCCCATGTCCGTGCTCCTGTCATCTCGTCGTTCCGGCTTGTCGACGACCTGATCGTCCCGCCCGGTGCCATGGCGGGGCATCCGTACAGTCCACGGATCCACCACGGAACGCGGGTACGGAACCGGGTGAAGCGTTCAATGACGACGGAGGTTTGACATGGCCAAGCTGATCTACTCTGCCCTCGCGTCCCTGGACGGATACGTCGAGGACAAGCGCGGCAATTTCGAGTGGGCGGCCCCCGATGATGAGGTGCACGCATTCGTCAACGACCTCGAGCGGTCGATCGGCACCAACCTCTACGGGCGTCGGATGTACGAGACCATGGTCTCCTGGGAGACGGTGAGCACGAGCGGCGATCAACCCGCGGTAAGCCGGGACTTCGCGGAGACCTGGCAAGCGGCCGAAAAGATCGTTTACTCGCGGACGCTCCAGACTCCATCGAGTGCGCGGACGCGGATCGAGCGCGACTTCGATCCCGCAGCGATCAGGCAGCTCAAGGAGTCCTCGGCCCGCGACATCTCCATTGGCGGCGCAGAGCTAGCTGGCGAGGCGATAGCCGCGGGCCTGGTCGACGAGTGGCACCTGTTCCTCGGCCCGATTGTCGTCGGTGGCGGCAAGCGCGCACTGCCCGATGACGTCAACGTCCAGCTCGAGCTCCTGGACGAGCACCGCTTCCGGAGCGGTGTCGTGCACCTCCGCTACGCGGTCCGCGGCTGACGTTGATCGACAGGCTGGCCGGCCGCACCAACAATCCGTACGGCAAACATCCCGACGAACTCGCCGACGTCCTGACCTACGTCGAGACTGTCGAGCCCTTGCTTCGTGGCGGCGCCACGCAGGAGATCGACACCAGCGTGCCAATCGAGGAGGTCGTCCAGGCGGTCCTCGACACCGTACGTCGCTGACTGGCTCGGCCATACTGTGATCGTGAACGAGGCCACTGGTCCTGGAACACCTCTACAGCGGGCGTCGGTCCACCCGGAGCACGATGCGGTCGCTCAGGAGGTCGTTGGCTGGTTCACAACCTCGACGCCTGAGATCGCCTCCGTGGTCAGCGAACATTGGTACGGATTCCAGAGCGACGTCAGCCGCACTCACGCACGCGTCATCCTCCGCGTCGACGAACCTGACCGCGTGCCCGCTGCTCTCGCCGACGCCAGTACTGCCAGCGGGACGCGCACGTTGACCATCTGGGTGGACGACCGGGAGCGGGCCGCGCGGCTGGACGCCACGCTTCGCCACAGCGGTTGCCAGCCCGGCGAGGCGACAACGAACCTGGCTCTGGTCGGCCCTCTGACCGGCCGAAGCGGGCCCGAGCACCTGGTGATCGAGACCATCGACGACGCCGGCCTCGAGGAATGGGCAACGGTGAAGCTGCAGTCCTTCGGTGACACCGAGTCGATGCCCTCGCTCGACCAGCTGGCCGAGCAGGTCGCCGCCCGCCGAGGCGAGCAGGCTCTGGCAGAGTGCCTCCTTGGCAGGCTCGACGGCGAGAGCGTCGCGGTGCTGGGTTACTACCGGGGATCCGACCAGCTTGTGTTCAACCTCGGCACCCGAGTCCCCTATCGCCACCAGGGCATCGCCCAGGCAATGCTCGCGCGTTGGGTGGAAGCGGGCACGGCCAGCGGCTGCCGGTCCCTGATGATCAACGCCACCGAAGGCGGCCGCCCCGCTGACCTCTACCGCCAGATGGGCTTCGTCGACGAGATCTACTGGTACCAGAGGTACGAGCTCGCTCGTTGAAGCGAGCTCACCTGCATCGCCTCGTCCGGGCCATCTCTCTAGGCTGCCGGCGTGGCCGTTCCACCGTATGCAAGTCCGTTCGTGCTGCCGATCGAGGCTCGCCCAGCGGAACGTCACGAAGCGGTCGACCTGTACGTGCACGACGTAGCACCGCCTCGCCCAGCGGTTGTGTTCGTCCACGGCGGACCCATTCCGGCCGACCTGCGTCCGACACCGCGCGAGTGGCCGGTCTACAAGGGGTACGGGTCGATCGTTGCCGCGCACGGCGTCGTAGGCGTCACGCACGACCATCGCCTGCACGATGCGGCTGACTACCCACTCGCTGCCGCCGATGTGGCTGCCGCCGTCGAGCAGGTGCGGTCCGATGAGCGGGTGGATGCTGATCGAATCGCCGTTTGGTTCTTCTCTGGTGGCGGGCTGCTGCTGGCTGACTGGCTCCGCACACCGCCCGCCTGGTTGCGCTGCCTGGCGGCGACATACCCGGTGCTGGCGCCGCTGCCAGGCACGAAGATCGATCGCCGGTTCCAACCCATCGAAGCCGTAACCGCCGCTGCAGCCCTGCCAATCGTATTGACCCGAGTCGGCCGCGAACGCCCGGCGGTTGCCGCTACCGTCGACGCGTTCATCGCGTCGGCGCGAAGCTGCCGCGCCAAGCTGGAGATCGTCGATGTACCCGATGGGCAGCACGGATTCGACATGCTCGACCACACCGACGAGTCCCGCCAGGGCGTCCAGCGCGCCGTCGATGCTGTCCTTGCCGCACTGACCTGACCCGCCTCGCCGGACCGTGGACGCGCACGCTAACCCTGGGGCCCGCTGGCTGCACTATGTGGTGTGGCCACTGCGCGTGATGTCCGTCTGGATAGCGAGCTGACCGAACGTGCGCGTCTAGGTGACAAGGATGCTCCCGAGCTGCAAGTTGGCAAACGTTGTTGTTGGCCGGGAGTCCGCGGGCGAAAGGCTCGATCGTCGTCGTACGCACTGACCCGCAGCGTCGACACGCCCAGCCATCGGAGATCATCCGGCGGCCCGCGACGACCGGGTTCTTGCAGCTCGTCGCCTGACCTGGCTCTCAGCGCTGGCCGCGTTCTCGCGAACCGGCTGGCATCTGGGTGGTCTAACTCGGCCACCGCGCGGACCTGTCTGGGCCTCCGGCCGGTGACCTAGTGTTGTGGTGGTCCGGAGGCCCGATTCCGGCGGGAGCGGTATGTGGACAGACGCCAAGGGCGCCGCACTCTTGCAGATTTCCGCGACCCAGCCCTGTTTCCCCTCGAAGGTCACCGTTCAAGACCGACGTGGCCAGCCCATCGAGGTCTCCTCCGCCTCCCCGGCGCGAGGAGACCGCTACCGGCTGACCACCGACCTGTGCCGGGCCGACGCGTGACCGACAACCCAGAAGACGCGGACAACGCAGTCGCGGAGTCGAGCCGGACACCCATACTGGCCGCCGTCGACGGTGGCCAGTCCGAGGTGCGGCTCGCGGTCGGCCCCGCGAGCGACCGGACGCCGCCGTCCGTGGCAGTGCCGGGCTTCACCTGGAACGCCGCGGGGCCTGCCGCCACGCTCGCCCGTCAGGTCGCAACGGCGTGGCAGGTGGTCGCGGAACGCCAGCCGGCCCTCCCCCACGCCACCCGGATCGTGCTCGGCCTCAGCGGCCTCCCCGACGATGCCCGCGACCTGGAGCGGCTCGCCAGGACGGTCCGCGAGCTCACCGGTGCCGAGGACCTCTGGCTGTGCCGGGACGCGGTGACCGCCCACGCCGGCGCATTGCCGGACCGGGACGGCGTCGTCCTCACGGTGGGCACGGGAGTGGCCTGCCTCGGCGCCGTCCGGGAACGCGGCGAGACCTTCCATGCCGACGGATGGGGGTACCTGCTCGGCGACGCAGGCGGCGCATTTTGGATCGGGCGGGCCGGGCTCCAGGAGGTGTTTCGCGCGTACGACGGGCGGTCCCGACTGACCGCGCTCACCGGGCGCGCGCTCGCGCGGTACGGCCCGCACCATCGCATCCCGGCCACCGTCCACAACTCCCCCACCCACGTCGACGACATCGCCCGCTTCGCCCAGGACGTGTGCGCCGAGGCCGAGGCCGGCGACGTCACCGCCCACGGGATCCTGGCGACGGCTGCCGACGAGCTGGCTGCCACGGTCTCGGTGGTCGCCGAGCGCTACCTCGCGGCGGCCGGCGGCACGGCGTACGTCTCGGTGACGGGTCGGCTCGTCGCCGAGGACAGCCTGCTCCACACCCTCCTCGCTCGTGCGCTCCGGACCCGCGTACCCCGCTCGAAGCTCGTCCCGCCTTCGGGCACTTCCCTGGACGGAGCGTGGAGGCTCGCCGTCACCGACGACCCACGTCCGTACCCCGTCACGCGATTCAGGAGAACGTGACCAGATGCACTCGATCCCCCGGCACACCCTCGTCGTGTCGTGCCAGGCTCCGGAGACGAGCCCGCTCCACGGGCCGGCCACGATGGCGCTGATGGCCCAGGCGGCCGCTGCCGGCGGCGCGGCCGGGCTCCGGGCGAACGGGCCGGACGACGTGGCGGCGATCACCGCCGCCACGTCCCTCCCGGTGATCGGGATCCACAAGCGGGCAACCGGCTCAGGCGTCTTCATCACGCCGTCGTTCGCCGACGCCGCCCAAGTGGTCCGGGCCGGAGCCCACCTCGTCGCCATCGACGGAACGTCCCGACGGCGGCTGGACGGTACGACACTCGCCGAGCAAATCGGCCGCATCCGGCGCGAGCTCGGCGTCCAGGTGATGGCCGACGTGGACACGGCCGACGCAGGAGTGGCGGCCCGGGCGGCGGGCGCCGACATCGTGGCGACGACACTCTCGGGATACACCGAGGCGACCGCCCCATCCCTCGAGGCGTCCAGCCCCTTGGCCGAGCCGGACATCGCGCTGGTCAGGTCGCTCGTGGCCGTCCTCGACTGTCCCGTGGTGGCGGAGGGACGGTTCCGTACTCCTGGTCAGGTCGCTGCCGCCTTCGAGGCCGGTGCGTACGCCGTCGTGGTCGGAGCGGCGATCACGGACCCGGTGGCGACGACCCGCTGGCTGGCCAGTGCGACAACCAGCGCTACGAGCGGCGAGAGCGCAGCGCCATGGGGCTCCTGAACGAGACCCCCGCACGAGACCGACCGCTTCTCGGAGGATGACGATGCCAGTCACGCATGACGCGACCGTGGTGCAGCCGATGACGTTGACGGACAGCGAGGTCCACTTCTACCAGGAGCACGGTTTCCTGTGCCTACCTGGATTCGTCGCGGCCGGCGCCGTGGACGCCCTGCGGAACGAGGTGTTCGACGTACTCGACGCCAACGGTGTGCCACGCGACTCCCTCGACCGGGCCACCCGGACCGAGGACAAGCTACGGCAGTGTGCGCAGTACCTCGCGGGCTCGCACCTCGACAGCCTCATCAACGGTACGGCCACGATGGACGTGGCGTCGCGGCTGATCGAGGGGCGGGCGATCAGGTATCTCCCGTTCACGGCGGTGAAGGCCGGCGGCGGTGGCGGCCAGTTCCACCTGCACCAGGACAACAACTACACCAGGCATGACCCCGCGCTCGGCTCGATCAACATCTGGGTGGCGCTCGACGACATGACGCCCGAGAACGGCTGCCTCCAGATCATGCCGGGCTCGCATCGCCAGCAGCTCGAGTCGCGGGAGAGCGATGACGGCGACAGCCATCGGCAGGTCGACGTCGACCCGCTGCGGTGTCTGCCGATCCGGATGCGGGCCGGCGATGCTGTCGCCTTCTCACGCTGGACGGTGCACGGCTCGGGACCCAACTCGACCGAGCGGCCGCGCGTGGCGTACGCACTCCAGTACCACCGCGAGGACGTGCGCTGGTTCGACCGGGACGCCGACATGTGGCGGATGCTCGTCGACACACCGCGGACAGCCACGCCGCCAGTGACCCGTCTCGGGCCTGGGTAGGCCGTCATGAGAATCGTGTCGCTCCTGCCGTCCGCGACGGAGATCCTCTTCGCCCTCGGCGCCGGTGACGACGTGGTGGGAGTGACGTTCGAGTGTGACTATCCCCTGCAGGCTCGGTCCCGCCGGATCGTGTCGACCAGCGCTCTGCCGGAAGGCTTGGCTGCGGCCGAGATCGATGCGGTGGTGTCTGCGCGGCTCGCGGCCGGCGAGGACCTGTACCGCCTCGACGAGGGCGCCCTGCGCAGCCTGGATGCCGACCTTGTGGTCACTCAGGATCTGTGCGCAGTCTGCGCGGTAGACGTCAGTGTGGTGGAGGACGCCCTCGCCTACCTTGGCTGCCGTGCGAAGGTGCTCACCCTCGACCCGCACGACCTCGAGCAGGTGTGGTCCTCGATCACCGAACTCGGCCAGTGCGTCGGACGGGACAAGGCTGCGAACGCCCTCCTCACCGGCCTCAGAGCACGCCTGGACAGAGTCCAGACCGCCGTAAAGGGACGCCCGCCAGTGCCGACGATGGTCCTGGAATGGACCGACCCACCGTTCGCGCCCGGACACTGGGTGCCCGAGATGGTCGTGGCCGCGGGCGGTACCCCCGTCCTCGGACGCGCTGGCGAACGGTCCGAACGTACGACCTGGAACGCCGTAGCCGACGCGACGCCGGCTGTGGTGGTGTGTGCGCCGTGCGGCTTCGACCTCGCCGGGTCGACAAGCCTCGCCGAAGAACTCATCGGACGCGGATTGTTGCCCGCCGCGGTGCCGGTGTGGGCCGTGGACGCCAACGCATCCTTCGCCCGACCGGGACCGCGCCTCGTCGACGGCATCGAAGCCCTGGCCGCCCTGCTTCATCCGACGGCCGGGATCCCACCGAACCCTCGAATTGCGCAGCGCCTCTGACCCGAGGTACTCCAGCGACACGCGAGTTGGCAATCTTCTCTTGCCAAATCAAAATTTGGCAAGGAATACTTGCGTCATGGCTCTTCCCGATCTCGATCAACTCATCGCGGAAGTCGACCGCACCTGTCCCAGCACCGACTGGATCGAACGCCTGAAGGCCGCCGCCGAGGTTGCCGGTCGCCTTCAGGTACTCGGCGAGGACTTGGTCACCGAATATGTCGAGCACGCCAAGTTCGCTTCGCGCTCCTGGAACGAGATCGGCGACGCACTCGGTGTCTCACGCCAAGCCGCGCAACAGCGCTTCCAAGCCCCACACCGCCACTTCGATCCCGAACGATTCACCGAGGAGCTGCAGGCGGCGATGCCCCTGATCAAGGAAGCCGCCGTCACGCAGCGACACAACTACGTCGGTCTGGCTCATGTTCTGCTCGGAATCACCGCACAGGCCAACTCCGCCACTGCTTTGTTGGAGTCCCACAGCGTCGACGTCGAAGTACTGCGCCGAACCCTGCGAGCCAACATGACTCCCGGCGCCTCGCAGGCCGCGGAACGGATCGCCTGGACTCCGTACGCGCGCCGAGCCATCCAACTTGCCGATGAGGCAGCCTCCGGCACGCCCGAGACGTCCATCGGCACCGACCACATGCTTATCGGAATCGTGCGGCTCGGCCGCGGAAGCACAGCCGAGGCGTTGCGCAATGCCGGCATCACCTCAGACGCCCTCGGCTGAGACCCTCTCACAGGGAGAAGGGACTAAGTTGCGCGTCCGCGGCGACCACGCTTATGAGGACTGACATGACCGGCAAGTCGGTGCAGCTGACCAGCAAACACCGGGACGACTTCGAGCGCGGCGGATACGTCGTGGTCAGAAACCTGATCACCGCTCAGGAGGTCGACGCCCTCGTGTCCGACTACGGTCGGGCGGTCGCCGGCGATATCGACGTACCAGGTTTCGACGGCCCACGTGCGGAGGGGCCCATGATCCAGCTGGGCAATCCTTCCCAGCACATACCGGGATGGCAGCAGCGCCCATACTTCTCCGCGATACTCGCCGCCGCCCGGTTCCTGATCGGCGAGGACGTCGTTTACTGGTATGACCAGCTCATCTACAAGCCGCCGCACTCGCCGTCGCAGACATACTGGCACCAGGACGCCGCGTTCTGGGGCGACGATCCACAGCAGGACTTCCGAGCTGTGACGTGCTGGCTCGCACTGTCACGGGCCTTGCCGGAAAACGGCTGCATGCAGTTCATCCCGGGCAGCCATCGAGGAAACGTCCAAGAGCACCGCGACGTGTCGGACCGTTCGGAGATAGCCAACGCACTGGCCACGGACGTCGATCCAACGGCCGCTGTGCTTTGTCCCCTCGTACCAGGCGACGCGACCTTCCACCACCAACGCACACTGCACCACACCGCCGGCAACACCTCCGACGTTCCCCGGCGCGGGCTGATCACACACTTCAGCGCGCCGAACTACCTCGACTGGATGCGCAGCCGAGCGGAGAAGAACTAGCAGGACGATCCACCGGCGAGGACGGCTCTGGTCATTGGTAGCCGCGTGCTTGGAGACCGTAGAGCTCGGCGTAGTGGCCGTTGGCCGCCATCAGCTCAGCGTGGGTGCCAGCCTCCGCTATCCGACCGTGCTGGAGTACGACGACGAGGTCGGCGGCGGCGACGGTGGAGAAACGGTGCGTGACCAGCAGCGTGACCGCGCCGCTGGTTCCTGCCTGCCGCGCGGCGGCGGCGTACCGCTCGAACAACGCGTGTTCTGTCGCGGCGTCGAGGGCTGCGGTCGGCTCGTCCAACACCAGTAGCAGGGGGCGCTGGCGCATCATGCCTCGAGCGATCGCGAGCCGCTGCCACTGTCCACCGGACAGGTCCACCCCGTCGGGCCAGGTGGTCCCGAGTTGTGTGGCGAGGCCATTGGGCAGTGCGTTCAGGAGGTCCTCGCTCGCGCCGGCGCGCAGGGCCTGGTTGACCCGATCGTGGTCGCGTACGTACGACAGGTCGCCGACGCCGATCGTCTCGAGGGCGCTGAGCTCGAACCTCGCGTAGTCCTGGAACGCTCCGGTAGTGCGCTCGCGCCACGCGGTCGGGTCGATCCCCGCGAGGTCGATGCCGTCGAGCAGGATCCGCCCGGCAGTGGGCCGATACATGCCGGTCAACAACTTCACGAGGGTGGACTTGCCCGCGCCGTTCTCGCCGACGAGAGCGACAACTGCTCCAGCCGGCAGGTCCAGGCTTACCCCGTCGAGAGCTCGTGTGTCGGTGTCCGGGTAGTGGTAGGTCAGGTTTTCGGTCCTGATACCAGAAGCCAACAGTGCCGGCGCAGGCTGCGACCCCTGGTGCTCGGAGGCCACGCGGTCGAAGTAGTCCCGCAGCCAGATGAAGCGGTTGGTGGTTCGCACCGTGTGGCTGATCATCCTGACCGACCACTGGAGTACATCTCCCACGTTCTGCAGCCGCCCGACGAGCATGATCGCGAGGATCATGGCGTCGGCACCAACCCGCCCGGTCCCCATGTCGTGCAACATCCACCCCAGCACGGCGGCCACCGCGGCGTAGAAGATGACTGTGTTGACAGCCTGGGCGGCGGCGTTCTTCTGCCCGAGGCCGGTCATCGGTGCTCGCCATGCACTGACCGCCGCGCGCAGCCGTTGGTGGAGCGGCCCGCGCAGGTCGAAGACCCTCATCTCGGCCGCGCCTGCCGACGTGGTGCCCAGATCGACCAGATGCGTGGTGAGCCGGCCGGGCTCGGCGGACACCTTCTCGGCGGCAGCCTGCCAACGAATCGACCACGTGGTGGTGAGCAGATTGGGTAGCCCTGCGACGGCGAGGAGCAGCAGCCGCCAGTCGGCGGTGGACGCCAGAACGATGGTGCCGCCGATGAACACCAGATTCCGCAGGGTGTTGAGCACGCTGTTCAGGGCGTTGCCCAGGGCGCCCTGCTGGTCACGTAGGGCCTGGAGCTCGTCGAGGTAACGCGCCGACTCCAGGTGGTCCAGGGTCGGTATCGCCGCCGTCATCCGGGCGATCTCGCAGTCGAAGGCGAAGCCGACGCGCTCCCGCTGGTTGATCCGCGCTGTGTTGCCCGCGAGCCTCAGCATCCATGTGATGCTCGTGACGAAGCCGAAGGCCAACGTCGCGGCGATCATCCGGTCGACGTCATGGGTGGCGGCGCCGGTGACGAACCAGGTGAGAAACAGCGGGTGCAACGACTGCAGTCCGTTGCTCACAGTCTCCAGGAGGGCCACTGCCGTTTCGCGGGGACTGACCCTGACGGCCATCGACAACACCAGCCACATCGACGCCAGGGTCTTTCGCAGCGCGGTCATCGCACGGCCGCCGCGGTGGCACCGCTACCCGCCGCGGCAAACCGGCTGGCCTGGAGGGTGAACATCTGGGCGTACGCACCGCCCGACGCCATCAGCTCGTCGTGGGAGCCGTCCTCGACGATCGCGCCCTGATCGCCGCCGGCGGCTCCGACGACGACGATCCGTTCCGCGTGGCGTACCGAGGACAGCCGGTGGCTCACCAGCAGCGTGGTCATGCCCCGGGTCACCTCGAGGAACCGGTCGAAGAGCGCGGCCTCGGCCCGGACGTCCAGGGATGCCGTCGGCTCGTCGAGGACGAGTACACCGGCGCCCGCAGCGAGGGAGGCGAACGCCCGCGCCAGCGCGACTCGCTGCCACTGCCCGCCGGACAGGTCCGTCCCGTCGGCGTACTGCGGCGACAGCACCGTCTCCCAGCCCTGCTCGAGGCGGTCGAGCAGGTCGACCGCACCGGCGTCGGCCAGCGCCTGCCTCAGCACAACCTCGTCGTACATGCTGGTATGGGCTCCGAAGCCCACGTTGTCCCGCAGGGACAGGTGGTAGCGGACGAAGTCCTGGAAGATGACGGCCACCTGACGACGCGCGGCGAGGTCGACCGCCGGGTCGCGTCCGTCGATGCGGACGGTGCCGCGGTCTGGCGAGTACAGCCCGCACAGCAGCTTGATGAGAGTGGACTTGCCGGCACCGTTCACACCAACGATTCCTACCGACTGCCCGGCCGGGATACGCAGGGTCAGATCGTGGAACGCCGGCTCGTCCCGCGTCGGATACGTGAACGTCACGTCTGCCATGTCGATGCTGGCGGCCGAGAACCTGGCGCGGTCGGGAGCAGTCGTCGGTACCGAAGCCTTAGCTGTCGGAGTGGACGGCGCGAGCGCCGAGCTGTCCGCAGTATCGGACGGCTCACCTGCCCCCACCGCACGACGAGGAGGCAGGGCAGGAAGGCCGACGACACGGCGCAGGGCTAGGAGCTCCGCCGCAGCCAACGTGGTCCGCGCGAGCTCGGACTGTGCGTCGCCGAGCGGCCCGAACGCTTCCAGCGCAAAGAGTGCCTGCACCAACATCGCCAACGCAGCGAGCGAGACTGCGCCGGTGAGGGCGTCGCGGGCAAGAAGAGCGAAGGCGCCGATGTTGAGGAAGAACGACAGCGCGAGCGCCGCCATGATCGGCCGCAGCGTCCTGCTCCGGTGGCGCCACACCATCGTCATGGCCGCCAGCCACGATGTGCGAAACCGGTCGAGCAGCCAGCCCCCGAGGCCGAACAGTCGGATCTCCTTGCCCGTCTCACCGCTGGTGAGGAGCCCACGCACGTAGGTGGACTCTCGCCGGGCGTTCCCCGTCACCTCCAGCAGATCGTCGAAAAGTGTGTCGATCCACGTGGTGAAGGTCTTCGACAGCAGCAGAAACCCAAGCATCAGCACGACACCAGCCCACCAGCGCCACGTACACACGACCACCAGAGCCCCGACCCCACCCGCGCGATGGCTAACGACTGTCCAGGTTCGGTCGACGCCGGAGACGACGGCCCAGTCCCGCAACGACTGCCGCAGGCCGTCCAACCGCCCCGTCAGCTTCGAGTTGTCGAACCCCTCGATGCCGTACGGATGAGTGCCGATCTCGAGCAGCATGTCGAACGTCGTGGCCAGGTAGCGGGCGGAGATCGCAGGAGTGAGTGCCGTGGAGAGCGCGGAGAGCAGCGGACCGGCCGACAACGCCGCTGCGGTCGCAGCCAGCCAGAACCAGGCCCGGTCCGCCGCCGCCGACCCCGCACCCCCGCGACGAGGTCCGGCAGGGACCCGATCAGATGTCCGGTCGTCACCAGGGCCGTGGTACCCGCGAGGGCCGACCCCAGGCTGACCAGCAGGCACAGCAGCGACAGCCCAGGAGCCGAGAGCCGCAGCAACCGTGCGTGCTGCACGTACCGCCCAGCTGTCCTGGACAGCGCTACCCACATCCGCACGGGCACCTCACCCACGATCCCCCAATGACCCTTCGGCCGGCTGGTCGGCTGAGCCGACGCGACCATCGAACACGAGGTGCCCTCCCGTCAAGCCACACCAGCAGCCTGTTCGCTCTTGGCTGATAGCTTGACGTGATGTCGTCGGGACTCTCGCCGTACACGACGATGGAGCTTTCACCATCGACCTGGCCAGACTTCCAGCGACTCTTCTCCCAAGGCGGTGGCTGGGACTTTTGCGCGTGCATGATCTACCAGCGTGGCCATCAACTGAAGTGCCCGACCCGAGCCGAAGCACACGCGCGGAACCTGAAGGACAAGAAGCAGCTCGTCGAGCAGGGCCGAACTCACGGCATCCTCGTCTACGCGACCGATGAGCCCGTTGGGTGGTGCCAGTACGGGCCAACAGCCGAGCTACCGTTCCCCAACGCAGACCCGGTGCACAAGGGCGTTCCAGCCGAGGATCCCACCTCGCAGTGGCGCATCACGTGCTTCGTCACCCACAAGAAGCACCGCCGCCAAGGGATCGCGGGCATCGCCTTGGCAGCGGCCCTGGACTCGATTCGGGAGCAGGGCGGCGGCTGGGTCGAAGCCACCCCTATCGCCGGCGCGTACGCCCATATCGACCGCCGCGTTCGCCAGCTCCAAAGAACCCATGGACGTGGCTCCGCAGAGGTAGACGAGTACATCAGGACGCGGACCTGGCCAGAAATCGTCCTGCCCGGCATCGGCCCGGTGAAGGCGGCGCGTGGAAGCTTCGGAAACGTTTCCCACCAAGGCACCACGTCGCTGTTCGAACGGCATGGCTTCACCCCGGTGAGGATCGTCAGGGATACCCACGTCCTCATGCGACGGCACCTCTGACGGCGGGCCATGACGCGGTCGTCCTACCCGGTGCCCGAGGGAAACCTGTCGCGTGCGCGGTGCGATCTCGTTAGCGTGCAGGCGATATGGCTGAGGACCCGTATCGGGATGAGCAGTTCGTAGAGCTGTATGACATCGACAATCCCGCCGGCGACGACCACGCGTACTACCGGGCACTCGCCGACGCGATCCAAGCAAAGAAGATCATCGACTTAGGCTGCGGCACCGGGCTTCTCACTCGTACGCTCGCAACGCCGGGCCGTCTGGTAATCGGTGTTGACCCGAGCGCGACGATGCTGGGCTACGCACGCCGCCAGCCGGGGGCCGAAGCCGTTACCTGGATCCAGGGTGACGCAACCATGCTTGCCGGTACGGGCGATGCCGATCTGGCCGTGAGCAGTGGGAACACGATGATGCACATAGCTCCTGGGGCCTTTCCAACGGTCCTGGGCTCCCTTGGGGCCGCGCTCAGACCTGGAGGAGTGTTCAGCTTCGAGACCCGCAATCCGGGGGCGAGGGAGTGGGAGCGCTGGAACCCGGCCGAGACCCACACGATGCGCGACACCTCGTACGGTCACCTCCGCGAGTGGCTCGTCTGGTGTTCGGCGCGCACCACGACCGTTCTGTACTTTCGCACCGCGGAGGACATCACCGCCGACCTTGAACGCGCCGGATTCAGCGATATCGGCGTGCGCGGCGGCTGGCACAACGAGCCGGTCACCGCCGACTCCCGACTTCTCGTCTTCCGTGCAACAAGCCCCTCCCGCCTGGTGGGTTGCGGTGGCGAAATGAAGTGACCTGGCGGCGCAGGTGTACCCATTCGGGGGGTGTCATCCGACACGTTCACGCGCACTCTACGAGGGGCCGAGGCTCGCGGCGACAACCGTTGCTCGAGGGGCCACGCGCAACCGGCTTGAACGACTCGGCGGGGCAAGCATGCGTCGTCCCTCGGTCTCCACTCTTGACGAAGCCGACTGTCCGATCGCGACACCTTGGGTGGATGCGAAGAGGACCAGCCTGCGGCGCAGCCGTCGGAGGTGCCGGTTCGGCCGTGACGAGCCAGCCGGCCAGACCTCGAAGGAGGACAGCGGTGGACGACAACCATCCCCGACTCCAACGATTCAAGGAACTCACCGCACACGAGAGCCGCCTGGCCACACAGCGTCGAAAGGCTATGAAGGAGTTCCTCGACGCCACAGCCGGTCTGGACCACGACGAGCTCCTCCGCGAAGGGCAAGAGCGATTGCACTCCAGGCTGATGAGGATCTCGATCGAGCACGACGTTGCGTTGGCGAACGTCACCGCAGAGCTGGACGACCGAATCGACGAGCTCGGCCCGCAACTCACCGACGAAGCCGAGAACATGCTCCGCGCCGCAAGCTCATAGCGGAGTTCGCCTCCGCACTCAGACAGGACTGACCACCATGGGCGACGAGCAGTTCGCGCGAGACATAGCAATCATGGCCGTCGTCTTCGGCGTGACCGCATTCGTGTGATTCGGCTGGGCGCAGGAAGCTCCCCCGCGCCGGTGGCGGGTACCCCTCGGCGTCGGCTCCGGACTCGGGCTCCTCATCGCACTCGTCGGTGCACTACTGGTATGGCGCCTCTGGGGACCTGACTCGTTGCTGGCAGACGCCGACACACGGCGCACCTTCGGCATCATCTGTGGCATCGAGTTCGGCCTCGCCGGGCTCGGGGCTGCGGCACTCGGCATCACCAGACGGTCTCCGTGGATTCCCTGCTGGATCGCCTTCGTCGTTGGCCTGCTCTTCGTTCCGTTGGCCTTCATCCTTCACGACCCCGGCCTCATCGGACTCGCCGCCGTACTGGTGATCGCCGCAGGTCTCGGCGTCGTACTGCACCGCCGCTCAGGCGTCACCCCCAGCGCGGTGACCGGCCTCGTGTCGGGTGCCGGGCTGGTGGTCTTCGTCGCCATCGAGCTCGCCAAGGCGCTCACCCGGGTCTGACACCCTCGGCTGTCTACCCCTGGCCGGGCCCGCGGTTCTCTGACTAAAGTCAGACGATGGATGCGGACATGGTCGCCCAGGTGCGTCGGTTCAACCGGACCGTGACCCAGCGGGTGGGCGCGTTGAACGACAGGTTCCTGGCCCGGAACCTTCCACTGGGCGAAGCGAGGCTGCTGTGGGAGATCGGCACCGAGGGGTGCGACGTCCGGTCCCTTCGGACTCGGCTTGACCTCGATGCGGGTTACCTCAGCCGGCTGCTGCGATCCCTGGAGTCGGCTGGACTGGTCGCGGTCGAGCCGAGTGCGGCCGACAAGCGGGTGCGCACGGCACGCCTCACGCCGCACGGCCGCGCCGAAGTCGCGGTGCTCGACTGCCGCAGCAACGAACTCGCGGCGTCCCTCCTCACGCCACTCAGCATGGGACAACGCGACCGGCTGATTGCCGCCATGACGGTCGTAGAGCGGCTGCTGACGGCAGGGACGGTCGAGATCAGGGCCGTCGATCCCGATCACGACCACGCCCGCCACTGCGTACGCGAGTACTTCAGCGAGCTCGCCCGCCGCTTCGACACCGGCTTCGACCCCGCGGTCAGCATCCCCGTCACCAGCGACGAGCTCCGGCCGCCAGCCGGCCTCCTGCTGGTGGCCTACCACCGCCTCGTTCCGGTCGGATGCGGCGGCCTGAGGTTCCACGCCGGCGGGCCGACCGAGGTCAAGCGCATGTGGGTCGCGCAAGAAGCGCGCGGACTCGGCGTCGGCCGCCGTCTCCTTGCCGAGCTGGAGTCGTACGCCCAAGAACGGGGAGACCAGGTGCTCCGGCTGGAGACCAACAAGGCGCTGGTCGAGGCCATCGGCATGTACCGGTCGGCGGGCTACCGCGAGGTTACCGCGTTCAACGACGAACCGTACGCGCACCACTGGTTCGAAAAGCACCTGCAGGCACCGGACTCCTAGAGTCCTGGAGCTTGCCGGCCGGACGCGAGATGGGCTCAGTCCGGGACCCAGGAGTAGGGATAGGGCGCGGGTCGGGCGCTCGCCTTGTCCAGTAGCGCTCGTTGCTCCGGATCAAGGGACCAGCCGACTGCGCCGAGATTGTCGTCGAGTTGCTGGGCAGTGCGGGCGCCGATGATCGGCGCCGTGACGCCGGGCGCGCCGAGTAGCCAGTTCAAAGCCACCTGCGCAGGAGTGTGCCCGGTCTCGGAAGCCACTGTGTGCAGGGCGTCCAGCACGGTCCAGGTGTGTTCGGTGCCGTACTCAGCCCACCTCATCCTTCCGGCAGCCGAAGCGATACGGCTTTCGGCGGGAGGCTCAGCCACTCCGCGCCGGTAGCGTCCGGACAGCCACCCCTTGGCCATTGGGCTGAAGGGAAGAACGCCGGGACCTTCCTTTCGGGACAGGGGAATCAGCTCCCACTCGATCTCACGCACAAGCAGGTTGTAGCAAGCCTGGAGAGAAACAAAGGGCTCCCAGCCGCGCTTGTCGGCAAGGCCGAGTGCCTTCTGGAGCTGATAGCCCTTGACGTTGCTGGCCCCGACATAGCGCACCTTGCCGGATCGGACCAGCATGTCCATCGTCGAAAGCGTCTCCTCGAGTGGGGTGTCCGGGTCCCAGTAGTGGATCTGGTAGAGATCGACGTAGTCGGTCTGTAGCCTGCGAAGGCTCTCGTCGACGCTCTTCATGATGTGCTGTCGCGAAAGACCTTGGTCAGTAGGCGAATCGCTCATCTGTCCGCGTACCTTCGTAGCGATAACGAGGTCCTCGCGCTTGTGGCGGGCAAGCCAACGGCCAAGGATCTGCTCCGAGGCACCTCGGGAGTAGTTGTTGGAAGTGTCGACGAAGGTGCCACCTGCCTCGACGAAACGGTCCAGCAGCTCGTGGCTGATCTTCTCGTCGGTGACCTCGCCGAACGCCATCGCTCCGAAACACAACTCACTGACCCGGAGCCCGGTCCTGCCAAGGAATCGATAGTCCATGGTCAGCGACCGTAGGACTTGGAGTGGACTCCAAGTCAACCTCACGTCGGGATACTGGGGAAAGCGCACGGAGTCCGCTTCCCCCAGCCCGGTGTTACCGGTGCAGTCCGAGCCGCTGAATGAGGGTTCGGTACCGCTCTATGTCGATTCTCGCAAAATACAAGGCGATCTAGGCCTCCGGCGAGCCGGTGTCACCTTCGGAGGTTGCGTACTCCTCCATGATCGCCTTCTTGCGCGCCGCTTCGAGCGCCATGATCTCCATGGTTCTGTGGAGTCAGGTCAGCGCGCGAAGTCAGGCCACGGCGGCTAGCGCCCCAAACTGTCAATGGCACACCGCCGGGCGGACATGTTCACGTGACCAAGGTCTATTGCAGGTTGGTCAGATTCGGTAAACATGATGATCTCCTCCGTCCGTGATGACGTCTGAAGCGTCAGTCGAGAACACCACCAACGAATCCCCGACAGATCGGTTGTCAAGATCTGTGGATCGGATCGTGTTGAGCTGGCGTGGTAGGCAGGCGGATCTTGCCGCTTGGATCGTCGGGTGCGCGTCCGCGTCGCCGGACGCTAGGTTCGATCGTGTGACCGCCGCGGTGGCAGTCCGTCGAGGAGGTGGCTCGCGATCTCAGCGTCGATCGCCGCCGACGTGGTGTCCGCGCTCGGGCTTGACGGCCCGGACGCCGAGCCGATCGTCGGTGGTCGGGTCAGCAAGGTCTGGCGGGCCCACCGGGACGGCGCGCCCGTCGCGCTGCGCCAGTCGCCGTCCTTCCGCCTCCTGCAAGAGGTCGCCTACGAGTGCGACCTCCTGGTGACCCTCACCGAGGTGGGCGCGCCGGTCGCGGCCGTCGTCGCGGGACCGACGCTGGTGAACGGCTCGGTGTGGGTGGCGTTCGCCTGGGTCGACGGCGCACACCCGGCGGTTCCGGTCGAGGACCCGGCCAGCTACGGCCGTCTCCTCGCCGAACTCCACGAGCGCACCTCTGCGCCGGTGGCCCGGCTCGGGCAGCGACCGGGCTGGGGCCGGCTCGACGAGTTCCTCACGGTGCCGCGCCCGGGCGGCGGCCGGACGATGGCGGAGGTTCTGCCGGACTTCGAGCGGGCATTCGGTGCGGCGGGGGCATGGCTGCGGCGGATGGCTGAGGAAGTGCACGGACGCCTGACCGCGGCCTCGATCGGGTCCTTCCCGCGGGTCGTTGCCCACGGCGACTTCGCTCCGGGCCAGGTGCTGATGCGCGACGGCGACGTAGGAGCGGTCGTCGACTGGGACTTCGCGCACCTGGACCTGCGGTTGGCGGACCTCGCGATCGCCGCGTCGCTGGCCCGGCCCACCGTGGCCCGGGCTACCGCGTTCGTGCGCGGCTACCTCGACGTCGCAGGTACAGATGTCGGTGACCTCGACCTGCTCGCGGATCTGCGCTGTGCGTTCCACCTGAGCAACCTCGGCAACCATCTTTGTGCGCGCTGGGCCAACGGTGCCGACGTCGCGCCACAGGTGAAGATGCTCACCGAACGCCTCGAGCGCGAGCAGTGGTGGGGGCCGACGCTGGTGGCGGCGGCTGGTGAGGCCACGAGCACCCGATCCACCCGGGCGAATCCTCCCGCCACGACGACGCCGGTCACCCGCGCATCGTCCGACCTCGAGCTGGCGCAGGCGCTGGCCGACCGCGCGGCGGTGGTCGCGCAACACTACTTCGAGCGCGGCGTCACCACGGAGACCAAGGCGGACGCGACTCCAGTCACCGAGGCGGACCGAGCGGTGGAGCGGCTCCTGCGGGACGCGCTAGCCGAACTGCGGCCCGACGACGGCGTGCTGGGCGAGGAGTTCGGAGGCCACGGAACCGGCGATCGAACCTGGATCCTCGACCCGATCGACGGGACGCGCGCGTTCGCCCGCGGCGACGCGAACTGGCGCATCCAGATCGCCCTCGACAGCGGCGGCGAGATCATCGTGGCCGTCGTCGACGCGCCGGCGTTGGGCGTCCGCTGGTGGGCGGAGACCGGCACCGGCGCCTACGAACGCGTGGCCGGCATGCCCGACCGGCGTCTGCGAGTGTCGGAGACCGCGATGATCGAAGACTCCCTCGCCGCAGCTCACCCGCGGACACTCACCCACCGGCTACCGGCCCGCACCCGGCAACCGGCATGGACGCCACTCCCCCTCGTCGAGCTCATTCGCGGCGAGCTCGACGCCTACCTCGTCGAGTGCTGCCACACCTGGGACCACGCGCCCTGGATCCTGCTCGTCCACGAGGCTGGAGGCTCGTTCACCGACCACCGCGGCGGGATCACTCCGGACGAGCGCGGTGGGCTGTACTCCAACGGCCGGATCCACCACGACCTGCTCGCCGCGCTGTCACCGCCCATCACGCCCAGGGAGACCACCGAGTGACGTCCTCTCGCGGCTGGCAGGAGTCTCACTTCTTGATGTGAGCATCGAGCGCACGGAGGTCGTTGGGCGCCATGGCCTCGACGCACCCACCAGACGAGATCACGGTCAGCTGTGACCGGCGACCGGTTTAGGTTGGTAGAGCTCCTCGAGGAAGGCCAGCTCGTCGTCGGAGAGCGCGACATCGACCGAGGCCACGGCGTCGTCGACGTGCTGGGGCTTGGTCGCACCGACGATCGGGGCGGTTAGTCCAGGCTGATGCAGCAGCCAGGCGAGTGCGATCTGCGCCGGTGAGACGCCGTGCTTCTCCGCGACTTCGGCCACCCGGTCGACGATCGCGAAGTCGTTCTCGGAGTACAGGTTGTCGCCGAATGTGTCAGTGCGGGCCCGGAGCGTCCGCTTCTCACCGCCGCGGCCGCGGCTACCCGTCAGCAGCCCACGGGCCAGCGGACTCCACGGGATCACGCCGACACCCATGTCGCGGCAGAGCGGAAGCATCTCCCGCTCCTCCTCGCGGTAGACCAGGTTGTAGTGGTTCTGCATCGACATGAACCGCGTCCAGCCGTGGGCGCTGGCGACGTGCTGGGCTTTGCTGAACTGCCAGGCGTACATGCTGGACGCACCGATGTAGCGGGCCTTGCCGGCGCGTACGACGTCGTGCAGTGCCTCCATCGTCTCCTCGACCGGCGTCTCCTTGTCGAACCGGTGGATCTGGTAGAGATCGACATGGTCGGTGCCGAGCCGGCGCAGTGAGGCGTCGATCGCGTCCATGATGTGGGCACGGGACAGGCCGCGGTCGTTCGGGCCGTCACCCATCGCGCCGTGCACCTTGGTGGCCAGTACGTAGTCTTCCCGACGGGAGAAGAACCGCCGCAGCAGGTTGCCGGTGATCTCTTCGCTACGGCCGAGTGAGTACACGTCTGCGGTGTCGAAGAACGTGACACCGGCCTCGGCCGCACTCCTGACGAACGGCTCCGCCGCGTCTTCCTCGAGCGACCACTCCCGCAGGTTCGGGTCGCCGTAACTCATCATGCCCAGGCAGATCCTGGACACCCGAAGTCCCGCCGATCCGAGTCGTACGTACTCCATCGCGAACCTCCCAACGTCGTCGGTGGACACATCCGACCCTAGCCCCAGCTCCACCGACCTGGAGAAGCCCTCACAGCCGCAGGACCCGGCTCGACTGACTCGACGGTCAGAGCGAGGTCAGAGTGAGGTCAGTGCTGTCCCGGGTGGTAGAAGATCAGCGACGTGCCGTTGTTGTCCCTGATACTGAACTGGCGCCCGCCGTAGAAGGGTTCGTACAGGTCCTCTTCGAATCGCACTTCCGGTTGGTCGTCACTCCCGGGCCGCGTCATCGCTTCGAGCTGGCGTTGCTTCAGCTGCTCGTACAGGTCAGTGATCCGATCGGTGACGAACCACAGCGTCGCCGCCGATGTTGGCGGCCCAAATCGGTTGAGGTGGACCTCTGCAGCGCCGAACGACAGGATGGCGTAGTCCGGCTCACCGTCCTGCCCGTGGGCCATTTCGACCTTGAAGCCGATGGACGTGTACCAGGCCACCGTCTCGACGAGGTTGGGTGCCACCAGGCCGATCGACAGCTTCTTGATCGACTGGCCAGGTGCGCCAACGTTCGACCGCTCGGCTCTGGGCGGCTCCTCGGCGCCAGCGGCCCTCAGCAGGCGCATGGCCTCTCGATCGCCGCGTAGCATCGCGATCATCAGTGGCGCACGGCCCTTGTCGTCCTTCGCCTCGACGTCGGCGCCAAGCTCGATCAGTAGCTCGAGCAGAGCGTGTTGCCGGCCCTTTCCCGACAGGCCGTCAGGTGGCGCCAGCGCCGCGTGGAGTGGCGTCTGGCCGTTCTCGAACCGCGAGCGACGGCTCAGGAGGCAGTCGGGATTCTCCTCCACCAGGCTCTCGACGATCTCCAGGTCGCCGAGCGCGATTGCCGAAAAGATGTGATGGCGCGCCCCATGCTCGACCAGCAGGTCGACAACCGCCTCGTTGCCATCCCGCGCCGCCCACCCGATCACACCGCCCTGGTGCAGGTCTCCGGCGCCGTGCACATCTGCCCCCGCGCCCAGGAGAATTCGTACGCTGTCCAGATGCCCGCCGGCAGCGGCAAAATGCAGGGGGCATGCGTTGTCTGCGATGTCGCGCACGTTGGGGTCAGCACCGTGTTCTATCAACACCCGCAAGGCTTCTGGGTGGCGCACCGCCTGGTGCAGACCGCTGCTGCCTTCGGAGTCGCGCTCGTGCACCAGGCTGGTGTCGTTCTGCAGATGTCCGCGCAAGGCATCGACATCGCCCGCCATGCACGCCCCGAGGAACTCTGCGCTGCTTGGAGCACGTCGTCTGTCGACCTCGGCCTTCAACGCCCGCCAACTCGAGAACCCGTACTCGCGAGCGATCACCAACTGACTTTCGGCAAGCTTGGTCGCTGGGCGAGTCCTGCGTAAGGCGAGTAGCCGCTCCTTGGCGAGCTTCCTCAGGTAGGCCAGCGACGGTCGTTCGGGCAGGCTCCGGCTGGGCATGGGCACCGTCCTTCCACTCTGCCCGGCGTCCGCAGCTCACGGGCTGGAAGTCAGTGCACCAGTGTCAGGATTGACGAATCGGGGTGGGTTCGACCCTTCACGCGGACCGTCGGCCGCCCAAGTCGGCCAGCACGGATGATAGAGAGGAAAGACCGGCCTCATCAAGGTATTGGCCGAACTCTTCGACGCCGGGCACCGCACCACCAATCTGCGGGGCAGGAGCGCGCGGGACCGAACGGGTCAGTCGAAGAAGTCGGCGTCCTGCGGCGAGAGGTATTGTCGGGCGGCCTCCGGGATCAGATCGACACCCATTCCGGGCCGGTCCCCCACCTCGATGAAACCGTCGACAACGATCGGATCCGGCAGCCCGTCGACGATGTCGTACCACCAGTGCGGTCTGCCGACGGGATACTCGAACGCAATGTAGTTGTCGGGAAGGGTCGCGCTTACCTGGACCAGGGCACCCAGGCCCACGAGGCCGTCGCCGACGCCGTGCGGAGCCATCAGGACACCGTGCAGGTCGGCGTACTCCGCGACCCACTTCAGCTCCGCGATCCCGCCCACGTCGCACGGATCCGGACCCACTACCCGTACGGCCTGCGTCTCGATCAGCTCCGCGAAGTTCTGGCGTAGGTAGATCTGTTCACCGGTGTGGATCGGGGTTGTCGTCGCCGTGGTCACCTCGCGGTACTGGGTGGCATTGACGTACGGCACGTAGTCGCCGGTGAGCATGTCCTCCAACCACATCAGCGAAAACGGCTCGACCGCACGGGCGAACCGGATCGCATCCGGCACCGTCCACCCGGGCCCCAGGTCGAGAGCCAGCCCGACCTCGTCTCCCAGAACCTCCTTCATGGCTTCGACGCAGGCGACGAGGTGACGCAGCCCGCGCTCGGTGAGCGGCCCCCGGTGCGGATGTGCGGGCCCGCTGCGCTGCTCGCCGTAGAAGAAGTCCGGAAGCTGCGTCGGCATCGTGCTGTGGAATGCCAAGCCCTGCTTGACGATCGTGAAGCCCTCGTCCGCCGCGCGCATCGCCTGCATCGCGGCGGCGTGGTCCTGTGGAGCATGTCCATCGAGCCGATCTCGTACGCCGCCGTTGTAGACGCGGACCCGGTCGCGCACCTTCCCGCCCAGGAGCTTGTGCACGGGCAGGCCGGCCGCCTTGCCGGCCACGTCCCACAGCGCCATCTCGATCGCGGACACCGCGGCACCCCACGGTTTGAACGCCCCCAACCGCCGGATCCGCAACATGACCCGTTCGACGTCTGTCGGATCCCCGCCGAGAATCCGGTCACGATAGAAGCCCACGACCGGTTTGTGGTGAGCCTTGCTCGCCTCGATCGCTCCGTATCCGCTGAGTCCCTCGTCCGTGACGACCCTGACAATAGGATTCTGGCCGAGAACGGCACATTTCAGATCGGTGATCTTCATCGGTGGGCGCTCGCCTTTCCTCTCGGGACTGGCAGATGCGTACGCACAAGGCGTTCCGCTCAGCACGATAATCAGTACGTCTGCGGCCAGGTCGTGCGAGCACCGATGCCGGCCGGCCAAGAAGGGCGAACAGGGTCAGGCCGACGGAGGCTGGTTGCCGCCGGAGCGACAGGTGCCGCCCGACATCGGCGGATAATGGCACGGTGGGCGTAGAGGAGCTGAAGCAGGAGGACGTCCTGGCGTTCCTGGCCGGGCGGCCGGGTACAGCAGAGGACCTGGAGCCACTCTCGGGCGGGGCGTGGTCGTCGGCGTGGGCCTACCGGGTGGGCGGCGAAGAGCTGGTAGTCCGCTTCGGTCCGGAGGAGGCCTGGTACGAGGCTGACCGGATGGCCATGGCGTTCGGCGGCCCAGATCTGCCCGTGCCGGAGGTCAGGGAGGTGGGCACCACCCCGTCCGGCCAGGCGTATGCCATCTCGGTGCGGCACCACGGGCGGTTCCTCGAAGACACCCCGGTAGAGCTGGCCGATGCGCTCGCCCCCACCCTCACCCGCTTGCTCGTCGCTCTTTACCAAGTGCCGGCGAGTCCGGGTTCTCCAGTGGGCTGGCACCAGGCGGACGCGTCCGATGGCAGTTGGCGGGAGTTCCTCCTCGCCGGCCTGGTCGACGATCCCGGGAAGGTGGTGCACGGATGGAGTGCCGCCCTGGCTGGCGACCAGGAGCTGGCCGCGCTGTCCGCGACGGTCACCGAGCGTGTGTCGGCCCTGGTGGATGCCTGCCCGGAGCGCCGGGACCTGGTGCACGGCGATCTGTTGCACGGCAACGTGCTCGTGAGTCCGGACGTCCGCCAGGTCGAAGCGGTGCTGTCCTGGAAGTGTTCGGTGCGCGGTGACTTCCTCTTCGATGCCGCCTGGTGCAGCTTCTGGGCATCGTTCCACCCGGGGATCGCGGCTGCCGACCCGCTGTCCGGGCTGCTTCGGGACCCGAGCGTGCGGGCCGACCAGAGCGCTCTCCTCGACGTTGCTGCCCGTCACCACTGCTATGAGCTGCACATCGGCTTCAC
This sequence comes from uncultured Actinomycetota bacterium, assembly GCA_963720325.1. GTDB lineage: Bacteria > Actinomycetota > Actinomycetes > Propionibacteriales > Actinopolymorphaceae > Thermasporomyces. Next base: position 2,438,902 of record CAVRFE010000007.1, read on the forward strand.
CCATCTGGGGTGGAACGTGTGGACCGGAAACAAGCCTGCTCTCACTGCTACAGCACGGCGTCTCGCCGAGGTCCTCGAGCGCGGTCCCCTGCCCTTGACCGGGGACTGAACGCAGCAGCCGTTGGTGCGCGTCAGCCTCCGTGTCAGGAGCGTGTCAGGCGGGTGGCAGGGCGGGCGCCGATCGTGGTCGCATGACTAGCTCAGCGATCGCGGCTTCAGGGCTGCGGAAGGCGTACAAGGACAAGATCGTTCTCGACGGCATCGATCTTGATGTTGCCGCGGGCACGGTCTTCTCCCTGCTCGGCCCGAACGGGGCCGGCAAGACGACGACGGTCAACGTGCTGACCACGTTGATGAAGGCCGACGGCGGCACGATCCGCGTCGCCGGTCACGATGTGGCGACCGAGACCAAGGCCGTCCGCGCAGCCATCGGAGTCACCGGCCAGTTCGCCGCGGTGGACGAGCTGCTGACCGGCCAGGAAAACCTCCAGCTGATGGCGGATCTCAAGGGTCTGCCCTCCGACGAAGGCAAGCGGGTCGTCGCCGAGCTCCTGGAGCGGTTCGACCTGACGGAGTCGGCGAAGAAGCTGACGTCGACCTACTCCGGCGGTATGCGCCGCAAGCTGGATCTGGCGATGACCCTGGTAGGCCGGCCGAAGATCATCTTCCTCGACGAACCGACGACGGGGCTGGATCCGCGCAGTCGCCGCACGATGTGGAACATCATCCGCCAACTGGTCGCCGAGCGCGTCACCATCTTCCTGACCACCCAGTATCTGGACGAAGCCGATCGGCTCGCCGACCGGATCGCCGTGCTCGACCAGGGCAAGCTGGTCGCCCAGGGCACTCCTGCCGAGCTCAAGCGCCAGATCCCGGGCAGCCATGTCCGGCTTCAGTTCGCCAGCGACTTCGAGCTCGACGGCGCGCTGCGGGTCCTGGCCGACGCCACCCGCGGCGAGGAGGATCTGACCTTGCGGGTTCCCAACGACGGCAAGTCGAAATCGGTACGAGCCCTGCTCGAACAACTCGACGCCCACTCCATCGAGGTCGAGGAATTCTCGGTGCACACACCGGACCTCGACGACGTCTTCCTGGCCCTGACCGGCCGTACCAGTGCAGAGGTGGCAGCACCATGAGCAACGCGACGACCATGTTGGGTCGCAACTTCAAACACACCGTCCGAAACCCGATCACCATCTTCAACTCGATCCTGCTGCCGGTCGTGATGTTGTTGATGTTCACCTTCGTCATCGGTGGAGCCTTCGACATCAGCGGCAACTACATCGACTACATCACGCCGGGCATGATCATCTTGACGATCAGCTACGGGCTGAGCGCGACTGCGGTCGGCGTGAACGACGACATGAGCAAGGGCATCATCAACCGGTTCAAGGTGATGGACATCTCCCGCAGCGCCGTGCTGATCGCCCATGTCGCCTCGAGCATGTTCCGCAGCTTGATCGGCGTAGCTGCACTGATCGGTGTGGCGTTCGCCGTGGGATTCCGGCCGGCAGCGAGTCTCGGAGGATGGCTCGGCGTCGTCGGACTGCTCGTGCTCGTCGCGTTCGCGACCAGCTGGATCACCGTCGCCCTGGGGTTGTTCGCGAAGTCCCCGGAATCGGCCGGGATGGTCACGGTGCCGCTGATCCTGCTGCCCTTCTTCAGCAGTGCGATCGTGCCGGCCGACACGATGATCACCGGCGTCCGGCAGTTCGCCGAATACCAGCCCTTCACGCCGATCAACGAGGCCCTGCGCGGGCTCCTGACCGGTGAGTCTGCCGGGAGCAGCGCGATCGTCGCCGTCGCCTGGTGTGTCGGGATCGCCCTGGTCGGCTTCCTGTGGGCGCTCTCGACCTTCAAGAAGCGAGCGTGACCTCGACCAACTCAGACCAGTCCGTCTGCGTACCCTCCTGCGTCACCTCGGCGAACCGTGCTTCGCCGAGGTGACGTCGCGCGTCTCGCTCGATCCTGGCCGCATCCGGGTAGGAGCGATCCGGCATTCCGTGTACGCCGACGCTGGCCGCGAGCAACCGCGCCGCCTGCTCGTATTGATCGAGGCGAACGGCCAGGTCCGCGACCCCGATGAGGATCCGGGCGATCAAGGGTGCGATTCCCGCCTCCGACGCCGCCTGCCAGGCGGCCACGCGATGGGTGCGGGACTCTCGGAGATCGTCGGCCAGGTAGCCGAGCAGGTCATGGATCTCTGCGCGGATGTTCGCCTGCTCCGCGGCATCGCCCAGGAGGGTGGTCGCGAGGCCGAGTTGACGGCGGGCCTCCTCGGCGTCACCGTCCAGGCGTGCGAGCTCTGCCTTGGCGAGCGCCAAGTTGATCAAGGCGTACGGCCAGGTGACACCTTCGGCGCTCCGCTCGGCGTCGGCGATGGCGGCCGCGCTGGAGTCACGATCACCGTTGCGCCAGTACAGCAAGGCCTGTTGGGTCCGCACCTCGATGACATCCTCGACGGCGCCGACTTCGGTGAGCGCCGTGATTGCCTGTTCGTAATGTGCGCAGGCACCTGCGAACTCCCCCCGCCTGGCAAGTTGGCCCGCCAGCTCGGACAGAGCCAACGACATCCCGAACCGTTCGCCGAGCGTCCGGAACTCCGCAAGGGCCAGCTCCAGTTGGGCCTCCACATCCCGGCCGCCCTGGCCGAGCATGGTTCGCATCTTGCCGACCTGCCACCGAGCCATGGCGCGTACCCACGGGTCAACGCTGTCCAGCAACGACTCGAACGCGGTCACTGCGTCCTGCGGTGCCTGCAGCAGGCGTTCCAGCGCGATCGCGAACCCCAGCAGCGGGTTGTCGTGCTGGCTTTGCTCGCTGAACCGGTACGCCTTGTGGATCCATTCCGCGCCCAGGTGTTCGTCGCCACGCCCGGAGGTCACGAAGAGCACCACCATCGCGTACGTCATGGCCCGGACGTCATCGGTCACCTTGCCGGGGAGGTTGGCGGCCGCGATCAGCAGGTCGAGGCCCTCGGTCCGGCGCCCGCCGAGCCACCAGTACCAACCGGCAGCGGCCGCGAGCCGAACCGCCCCCTGAGCGTCACCGGCCGCGATCGCCCCCCGCAGCGCGGCACTGAGGTTGTCGTGGTCGGCTTCGAGCGTGGCGAGCCATTGCAGCTGCTCGGCGCGGCGCAGATGCGGCTCCGCGGTCTCGGCGAGGTCGGTGAAGTAGGCGAGGTGCGCCTGGCGAGCCAGGTGCGATTCTCCCGCTTCGGCGAGCCGATCCGCGGCATACTCCTTGATCGTGGTGAGCATCCGATAGCGCGGGGCGCCAGCGCCCTCGGTGACCAGCAGCGACTTCTCGGCCAGCGACGTGAGCAACCCCAGCACCTGATCTTGCTCGACGGCTGTGCCTTTCCCGCCCCCCTGCCCTTCGGGCCCACCCCCCGTGGGCCCACCCCCCGTGCCGCTGCAGACTCGCTCGGCTGCCTCCAGGCTCGTCCCGCCCGAGAACACCGACAGCCGGCGCAGCACCACCCGCTCGGCCTCGGTGAGCAACTCCCAGCTCCAGTCGACCACCGCGCGCAGCGTCCTGTGTCGCGGCAACGCGGTTCGGCTCCCACTGGTCAGCAGGCGGAACCGGTCGTCGAGACGGTTGGCGAGCTGGTCGATCGTCATGGTGCGCAACCGGGCGGCGGCCAGCTCGATCGCCAGTGGCATCCCGTCCAGCGCATGGCAGATCCGCACCATCGTCGACAAGGTGTGGTCGTCGACCCCGAGATCCTTGCGCACCGCGCCGGCTCGGTCGCGGAGCAGCCGGACGGCCGGCGACGATGCGATCTCGGCAAGGCCGGCGTCGGTCGCCACGGCCAGCGGCTCGACCTGCCACAGCGCCTCCCCGGTGATGCCGAGCGGTTCCCTGCTGGTCGCCAGGATCCGCAACCGCCGGCACTCCCCGAGCACCCGATCGGCGAACCTCGCCGCCGCCTCGATCACGTGCTCGCAGTTGTCCAGGATCAGCAGCGCCTCCCGCTCGCGGATCGCGGTGATGAGCCCGTCCACCGGGTCAGCGCTCGGTGACGCGCCGAGTAGGGCATCCCGAAGCCCGAGCCCGGTAAGCGCCGCCTGGGCCACGTCACTGCCGACGCCGCTGGCGGCGAGCTCCACCAACCAGACCCCGTCCGGCAGGTCGTCGACCAGCGTGCGGGCGGTCTCCCTGGCGAGCCGGGTCTTTCCCGAGCCGCCCGGCCCGATCAGCGTGGTCAGCCGGTGCTGCCCGACGAGCTCGCGGACGGCGGTGACATCAGCGTCTCGGCCGACGAAGCTCGTGAGCTCGGCACGCACGTTGGTCTTCCGGTTCACCTCCCGCCGCCCCACTTCGCCCCGCAGCAGCGCAACGTGCAGGGCCGACAGCTCAGGTGAAGGGTCGATGCCCAGCGCGTCGGCCAGGGCTTCCCTCGTACGTTCGTAGGTGAGCAGCGCCTCGGAGTCCCGGCCCGCTGCCACCAGGGCCCGCATCAGCGCAGCGACCAGCCGCTCCCGCAGCGGATGCGCGGCCACCGCGTCGGTCAGTTCGGCGACCAACTCCGCACCTTGGCCGAGTCTGACCTCCGCGTCGAACTGGTCCTCCATCGCCGTCAGGCGCAGCCCTTCGAGCCGACTCACCGCCGCCTCAAACGCTGCGCTGTCCTCCAAACCGACATCCTGCATCGCCGCGCCACGCCACAGCGCGCGGGCTTCGCGCAGCAGCCGAACCCGCCCAGGACCCTTCTCCAGACGAGCCTGACCGAGCAGTCGTTCGAACCGCAGGGCGTCGACCGCGTCGGGGCCGACCGTCAACCGGTAGCCGCCCGTCTGGCCCTGGACCACGCCTCCTGGCAGCGCCTTCCGCAGCCGGGAAGCCAGGCGTTGCAGGGCATTCGCCGCATCGGCGGGCGGGTTCTCACCCCAGATCCAGTCGATCAGCGTCGCCTTCGAAACGACGCGGCCCGGTTGGAGGGCGAGGGCGATCAACAGTGCGCGCAATCGGGCACCCGGCACGTCGGCCAAGATGCCGTCGTCCGCGCGAACCTCGAATGATCCAAGCATCCCGATCTGCACTAGCTGATTCTCCCACGGCGGCTCGCCCTTGCCGGACGCGCGGCGCGTTTCCGGTGCCGCCTTTCATGCCCCTGGCACGACCGGATTGTTCGAGGGCTCAGAGAGCGCAGATTACGTTGCCGCCAAATTCTCCTTCTTGGGAAATGATTCGGAAGCCGTGTTGTTCGAGTTCGGCCCGAAGCGCCTCAGGCCGCAGATGCCGGCGGTGCGGAATCCCGTTGTCGAGAACGATTCCGGTTGCCGGGTCGTACGAGCAGTCGTCCTCGTACACCCGATCAGGTTCGTACATCGCCGTCGAGATCAGGTAATGACCGTTGGGTCCTAGCGCGGATCGCACAGCTGCGAAGAGCCTCGAACGATCGGCGGTGGTGACGATGCTCTGCAGGCAGAAGCCGTCGACGACCATGGCGTAGGAGGCCTGGAAGGTCGTCTTACAGACGTCGCGTACTTCGAAGTCGATGGTCAGTCCTCTTTCCGCGGCGAACTGGCGCGCCATGGTGATCGCGGTCGGAATCAGATCGACGGCATGAACCCGGAACCCCGCAGCGGCAAGGAAACATGCCGCCCGCCCTGTGCCGCATCCATACTCCAGCACGCGGGCGCCGGCAGGGACGTCGAGCCTGGAGAGGGCACTTTCCAGGAAGGCCTGGTTGCCAAGGTCCGATGTCCATTGCCGCGCGCGCGGAACGCAATCGTCGTTGAACAGGTCGTTCCATTCCGACTTGCCTTCACGAGCAAGGCGTTCGTACGCCGCCTGGTGCTCCGCGTAGTAGTACTCGCCAGCCATCTTCCTCTCCCTTGTAAGGCTTGCTCGGATCGAGTTGCCACGCGATCGAGTTCCTGCGCGCCGAACCGTCGGTGAGCCGGAGACTCTCCGGTTACCTGTCGCTCGGCTTCTGGTCCAGAGGGAGCTCCGCGGCGACGGGGGCCGGGCCCCGGCGGGACATGACCCGCTCGGCGCGGCCCGATGCGGCTGAACGGTACGCGGCGTCCAGGCACGCCACGGTCGCCGCGGCGGGTGGGCCGGGCGCCCGGTTGGGGCCGTGCCCGGCGATCAGGTCGACGAAGGACCGCGCCGGCGCCAGCAACGGATAGGGTGCCGCGTCATCGGCTTGGCATGCCCGGGCGCGCCTCCCGTCGTTGTGGTGGACGGCGGCCTGGGCGGTCACGAGGTCCTGCTCGACACATCCGGCGGTGCCGTAGTAGCGGATGCGCTGGTACGGCGGCTGGCCATCGACCGCGGTCCCGGTGGACGTGACCGTCGCAGGTGCCCCGGTGTCGAGGCGCAGGGCCATCGCGTCGACCACGTCGACCGCGAGACCCCGGTGGTCGGTGTAGCAGAAGACCTCCGCGACCTCGCGTCCCGTCACCCACAGCACCATGCCCATCAGGTGGGTGACCTGGGTGTGTCCCTGACCGCCGCCGGAGCGGCTCGGATCGGCGTACGTCGTGGGGTGCGGCTCACCAGCGTTCGTCGGATCGTCCCCGCCAGCGAAGAGGCGCTGAGTGGCCGAGGCGAACTCGGCTGACACGCACACCAGATCGCCGATCTGCTCCCGTACGGCCGTGCGGACGAACGCGGCGGTGGTCGTGTGCTGGTAGGTGTAGCCGACGGTGAGGTGGAGACCGGACCCTTCGGCGCGTTCGACGAGGTCCCACGCGTCGGTCGCGGTGGTCGTCAACGGCTTCTCGACCAGGACATGCACGCCCGCGTCGAGCACGGCCCGGGCAACGGAGTGGTGGCTGGTGTGCGGAGTCGCGACCACGACGCCGTCGACGAGGCCAGCGTCGAGAAGCGCGGCGACGTCGGTGAAGTGCTGGGGTGCGCCGAACCGCTCGGCCGCCGCCCGGGCTCGGTCCGGGAGCGGGTCGCACACGGCGACGAGGTTGGCACCTGGGTGTCCGGCGAGCGCTGGAAGATGGGCGGTGGTGGCCCACCACCCGGTTCCGACCACGCCGATCCGCGGACGACCGGTCAGCGGCGCCGGACTCCCCTGTGCTGTTCCGGTCATCCCCGTCCCTCGGCCCGCCGGCTTCCAGGGACCGCGGGAACGAGTCGTACGGACGGGTCCAGAGTCAGGCCGAAGCCGGGCTTGTCACCCACTGTCAACCAGCCCTTGTCAGGAACGTCTTCACCGAGCAGCAGCGGCGCGTGCTGCGGCGCCACCGACTCACCATCTGCGGACAGCACCGGGAACTCTGCCAGGTCGCCGCCCGGTTGCGTCACCACGAAGTGGTAGTTGGGCATGCCGCAGGTGTGCGGAATCACCTTGACGCCATGGACGTGTGCGATGGTGGCGATCTTCAGCACCTCGGTCAGCCCGCCGCACCAGCCGAGGTCGGGCTGGATGACGTCGACACCAGCCTCGCACAGAAGCTTGAAGCCGGCGGCCGTGTACTCGTGCTCGCCGGTGTTCAGCGTCATGGTCGGCGGCATCCGGTCGCGGATCCGGCGCAGGCCCGCATAGTCGTCCGGAGGAAGGGGTTCCTCGATCCACGCAAAGCCGAGCGGCTCGACGGCGTGGGCCAGCCGTACCGCGTAGTCGACGTCGAGGGACATCCAGCAGTCGTACATGAGTGGGAAGTCGGCGGGCACGGAGGTACGGGCCTCACGGGCGAGCGCGACGTTGTTGCGGAACCCCGCCTCGCCCTCCGAAGGCCCCCACACCAGCGGCAGCTTGGCTCCGGCGAAGCCCAGCGCGGCTGCAGTCTCGGGTCGCGGGCCGGTGGCGTACACCTGGACAGCGTCTCGGATCCGGCCACCGATCAACGCGTGGACGGGCTCGCCGACCACCTTGCCGTGCAGGTCCCAGACCGCCAGGTCGACCGCTGAGATCGCGTGCAGCACCAGACCCTTGCGGCCGTACCGGAGGGTGCTACCGAACATCCGGTCCCAGATCCGTGTGTGGGCAGACGCGCGCTCGTCGACCACGAGCCGGGCGAGGTGCTGCTCGATGATGGCTGCCGCGGCCAGCCCGCCGGTGGTGGACACGCCGACTGCGCCCGAGGCCGATTCGACCTCGACGACGACCGTGCCGCCGTCTGCCGCCCCGATGCCCGCGTCCCGGTTGTCGCGGAACTCCGCGTACCTGGTCATCGGGTTCGCGACCTTGCCACCGAGCCAGTGCTCACGCCGGTTCGGTGCTCGTCCTTCCGAGGGCTTGTCGGGCTCGAGCTCGTCCTTGGCGACGAACGACGTGCGCACCGCGACGATCTGGTCGTCTCTCATGGTGTGGTCCCTTCGGTCGGGGCGACGATCCGGTTTCGGAGCACGCCGAGGCGTTCGACCTCGAGCTCGATGACGTCGCCGGGGGCCAGTGCCCGGCCCTGTTCGGCGCCGGAGCCGCCGCCGACGGTGCCCGACCCGAACACCTCGCCCGAGCGCACCTGCTCCCCACGGGAGGCGTGCGCGATCATCTGCTCGAAGCGCCAGTGCATGTCGGCGGTGCTGCCGGTGGTCCAGGTCTCGCCGTTGACCCGTGCGGTCATCGCGAGCGTGTACGGGTCGGGGATCTCGTCGGCGGTGACCAGGTACGGACCGAGGACGTGCCCGCGCACGAAGTCCTTGCCCTTGGCGGGTCCGAGCCCGACCGCCATCTCCTGGGACTGGATGCCGCGGGCGGAGAAGTCGTCGTAGATGGTCCACCCGAATACGTGGTCGAGGGCGGCGTCTTCGGTGATGTCGACGCCGCCCGGGCCGATCACCGCCGCGATCTCGAACTCCAGGTCCAGAGCGTCCGCGTACGACGGGACCGTGATGTCGTCACCGTGTGCCCCGACCGCGGCCGGATTGCCCTTGTAGTAGACGGGAATCTCGTACCACTGCGGCGGAATCTCCCGGCCGAGCCGCGGAAAGATCGCCCGCAGGTGCTGTTCGAACGCCATGAAGTCCCGCAGCAGCGGAGGGTCCGGGACCGCGGGGAGCCGGCGTACGGTCGCCAGGTCGAAACAGACGGCCGCACCGGTCGGGTCGGTCTCCCAACCGGCCTCGACAGCGGTGTCAAGGGCAGCTTGCGCCGCCTCGAGACCGGCCGATCCCCCGTCGACGAAGGCCGCCACGCTCGACGGCACGAGGGCGGCAGCCATCCGCGCCGACGCCTCGACGCCTGCGCCGCGGGCGGCGAGACGGCACCTGGTCGCGGCGGTGAGATCGACGAGAGTGCCGGCACCGGCGTCGGCACCTGCGTTCCCGTCGCCCACATCCGCGGCGACCAGAGCGCCGAGGTGTCGGCTGCGACCGGTTGGACCGCTGATCTCGAACGGCACCAGCCTCATCCGCAGGGCCCCCTCATCCTCATCCGACGACCTGCGTGTAGACCTCGCGCTCGCGGCTGTCGAGCAGCGGGACGATCTGGGCCTCGACGATCTCCTTGAAGTGCGTCGTCTCCCGGTGTGCGAGGAGCGCCGCCTCGTCGGCGTAGACCTCGTACAGGCAGAAGTTGTCGCTGTCGTCGGTCGACCGGTTGGCTTGGTAGAGCAGGCAGGCCGGCTCGTCGGCCTTCACCCGGTCGGCCATCTGGACGAGAAGGTTGCGCACGGTGTCGGCCTGGCCGGGCCGCACCCGGTACTTCGCGATCAGCGTGACTGGCACAGTCAGTTCCCTTCGATTGTGGAAGGCCCTTCGATTGTGGAAGGCCCTTCGGTTGCGGGCGGCCGTCTGGTGTCGAGAATGTGCGCGAGGTTCCGGCCGAGGATGCGGTCGAGATCGCCGTCGGCGACGAACGAGCAGTGCGACCGGACCACCTCGAGCGACTGCGTGTAGGTGAGGAACGGTCGAGCGGCCGGGAAGTCGGATCCCCAGCACAGCCGATGTGCCCCGAACGCCTGGTAGATCCGGCGGAAGACCTCGCGGGCGTCGGCGTACGGGAAGTCCCAGCCGCGCGCCGACAGGTAGTGGAAGCCCGACACCTTGACGCCGATGTTCGGCTCAGCGGCCGAGGCGAGGACCTCCGCAAGGTCGCTGTCGTAGGTCGGGCTCGTGGTCGACACCGAGCCGAGGTGGTGCACGAGGATCGGCAGGGTCGGGTTCGCCCGGGCGACGATCCGCAGGTCGGCCTGCCACGCCGGCGACAGCGCAAGGCTCGCCACCAGACTCAGCTCCGCGGCGGCGGCGAAGAACTCCTGCCCCTCCTCCGTGAGGAACCAGCCGTCGTTGTCGGCGTGGACGTAGTGGGTGAAGCCCGCAAGGTCCAGCCGCTCGGCGGTCTCCCGTAGCCGCGCGACGGCCCCGGTCGTGTGATGCTCTGGCCGCCAGGAGCAGTCCACGTCGGCGATTACGGCGATCCGGTCCGGATGCCGGCGCGCGGCCTCGGCGGCCTCGTCGTTGTTGTCGTCGTTGCCGCAGTCGCCGCTGCCGATCCGGGCACAGACGACCGCTGCCTTCTCGACCCCGTGCCGGTCCATCTCGTAGAGCAGCTGGTCGATGCTGCCGTGTGTGGCCGGGTCGGGCACCGGCGGCTGGTACGGCCATCGGCTCCAGGCGTGGCAGTGGCTGTCCAGAATCATGTCGTACCTCCGGTCGGAGACAGGCCCCGGCGACCGGACACCACCCGCGACGTCAGCACTGCCCTGGGCTCTGCGCCGGAGAAGTACCGGGCCAGCTCCTCGACCATCAGGTGGAAGAAGCGGCTGCGCGACTCCTCGGTCGTACCGGCGACATGTGGCGACAGGAACACGTTGGGCAGCTGGCGGACGTCGGCATCGGCCGGCACCGGCTCGGGGTCGTACACGTCGAGGCATCCGACGACGTCCCCGCGCCGCAGCCGGGCCACCAGGGCGGCGCTGTCGACGACGGCACCGCGCGAAACGTTGACGAACACGCTGCCCGGTCGCAACAGGTCCAGCTCCCGGGCGCCGAGCATGCCCCGCGTCGCGGGCGTGAGCGGCGCCAGACAGACCACGACGTCGCTCGCGAGCACCACGTCCAGCTCCGCGAACGTCACGCCGAGCGCGTCGGCCAGCTCGCGCGGCGCGTACGGGTCGTGGGCGAGGATCTCGACCCCGTACGGTTCGAGCAGCTCGACCATGCGCCAGCCGATGTGCCCGAACCCGATCAGCCCGATCCGCCTGCCCGTCAGCTCGGTACGGCGCACCCACCGGCCGACGTCGCGTAAGCCGAGCACCATGAGCGCCAGGGCCCACTCCGCCACCGGGTAGGACGAACCGTGCGTGGTGTCGACCACCAGGACCCCGCGTGCGTGCGCCGCGTCGATGTCGACCCGGGCGCCGAACCGGTCGCCTTCGAGATCGCCGACCACGCGCAGGGACGGCGCCGCCGCCAGCACCGCCTCGGTCACCCGCGGCGCCCCGTGGCAGACGACGAGCGCGTCCAGCCCGGTGGCGAACCCGGCCAGCTCCGCCGTCGCCACCGGCTCGACCGGCGGCGGCTCGGAGAGGTGCGAGGACTTCACGGTGAAGTCGGCCTGCACGACGTCGGCGAAGGTCTCCAGCCGCGCCAGGTCGGCGGCGCCCAGGTAGCGGGTCCGGATCCGCGGGTCGCAGGCCAGGCCCACCCGGGGCCGGCGCTCGACGCCATCGGTTGCGTTCATCGGATCGCCACCGAGCCGTCCTCGCGCGTCGGTGCTCCGGCGCGCACCGGTCTGACCTGCGTACGGGCGAGGCCGTCGTCGTCCAGCTCCATCCCGAGGCCCGGCGCATCGGGCGGCGACAGCCACCCGTCCACCAGGGGGACGACCGCCCGAACCACGTCGGTCGCCGGCGGACCGTCCTGCTCGACGTGCTCCTGTGCTTCCCAGTTGGGTGTCGCGATCCCGAGGTGCACGTGCGCGGCGGTCGCCACGGGACCCGACGGCACGGCGTGCGGCAGGATGCCCTGGTGGTGCGCCTCGGCGAGTGCGCAGATCTTGCGGAGATGGGTGATGCCACCGGCCACGCCGACGTCGGGACGCAGGTAGGAGACGCCTGGCTGCTCGGCGTACTCGCGGAACTCCCAGATCGTGGTGTTGCGCTCGCCGGCCGCCATCGGCACCCGCACCCTCGCCGCCACCGCACCGAACGACAGCACCGAGTCGGGCGGGATCGGGTCCTCCACGAAGAAGGGTCGCAGCGGCACGATCTCCTCGCAGAGCTGAACGGCGTCGCCCGGCGCCAGGTTGCGGTGCAGCTCGATCCCGACGTCGAGGTCCCAGCCCACGGTGTCGCGGATCGCCGCGAAGCGCTCGACGAGGGACTGCAGCCTCGACGCGTGCCGCATGGCGTGGTGCTCATGCCCGTACAGGATGACCTTGACCGCGGTGTATCCCGCGGACACCGCGTCGGCGGCCGCCTTCGAGACCTCCTCCGGCGACCGCCCGTTGATGACCTTCATGGCCCGCACGGCACGGCGGCAGCGTCCGCCGAGCAGCTGCCAGACCGGTACCTCGAAGTGCCGGCCGCGGATGTCCCACAGGGCCTGGTCGATCGCGCTGATCGCGCCGACGACGACCATGCCGCGGAACGAGAAGGTCCGGTAGAGGTGGAGCCAGTGCGCCTCGACGTCGAACGGGTCGGAGCCGACGAGGTAGTCGCGGAAGGACCCGACGACCTCGTCGACCGCTCGCGGCCAACCGAAGCAGGTCGACTCGCCGATCCCGACCAGTCCGGTGTCGGTGGTGAGGCGTACGTAGAGCGCGCCAGCCGCGGCGAACGTCTCCACCGTGTCGATCCGCATGGGCCTCAGTCCCTCAGCTCGGCGGGTGGACGAAGTCGGGCTGGATCCGCACCTTCGGCGCCGAGATCAGCTCGACGACGAGCCCGTTGCCGCCTGGCGGCTCGAAGTACGCGAAGGCGCCATCGCCCTCGGCTCCGAAGCCGCAGGCACTCTGCAGCGGCGTGAACCCACGGTCGAGATAGTCCTGGACGGCGGCCGGATGGTCGTCGACGTAGCGGCCGAGGTGCTGGAGTCCTTCGCCGTGGCGGGCGAGGTGGTCGGCAAAGATGCTCGGGCCGGCCAGCGGCTGCACCAGCTCGATCTGCACCTCACCTGACCAGCCGAGCGCGTGCCGCAGGGAGAAGTCGGCCGGCTCGCCTCGGTAGAACACAGTCCCGCAGCCGCGGCGGTGCGAGCGTGTAGACCGTCCACGGACCGACGCCGAGCACGTCCCACCAGTGGCGTACGGCTGCGTCCAGATCGCGGACGACGAGCGCCACCTGCCTGATCGGTTCGGTCATGCCGGCCTTCCCTCCCGCGGCGGTGTGTCGACCAGCCCGAGCACCGCGTCGATGTCGTCCTGGTAGGTGTGCACGGCCCCTGAGAGGACGTCGTCGACCCGCACCGGCTGGTCGAGAGCCGCCGACTCCATCACAGCAAGCACCACGGCGACCGCTCGCGCGCCCGCGTGCCCGTCCACCTCCGGTGGCCTCCCATCCAGCACCGCCGCGATGAAGTCGGCGATCTCCACCCCCAGGTAGCCGGCGTCGACCTCGGCGAAGGGGGCGCCGCCTCCGGTGCCGTCCGGACCGAGCAGGGCGACCGTGGTGTCGTCGAGGACGAACGCTCCGCCGAGCTCGGTCCGCAGGTCCGCACGGCGCAGCACCTCGTCCCGGCGCCGCACCTCCAGCTCGCCGTCCGTGCGGTCGGGCGGGATGAGCATCGACCCGGCCGAGCCGTGGATGCTGCGTTGCACGTACCGGTGTCCCGGCCCGGAGGGCACGTATGCGAGCTGCACCTCCACACCGGACACGGTCCGTAGCTGGGCGAGCAGCGAGTCCTCCCCCGTGGCTTCGACCCGGGAGCCGTCCTTCGTACGCCGGACCGGCTCGGCGACCATCCCCCTGCCGTACACGAGGTCGACCGGTCCGAGGTAGAACTCCACCAGGTCGGCGAAGTGCACGCCCATGTCGAGCGCGATCGCCCCGCTCTCTTTGCGATGCCGCCACGGCGTGATGATGACCCGGTCGTCGCCGCCGACGGCGAGCTGCACCATCAGATGGATCCGTCCCAGCAGGCCAGCGTCGAGCACTGCGCGCGCCAACCGGTTCGAGCCGCCGCGCCGGTAGTTCTCCGCGGTCGCGAGGACCGCGCCGCCGGCGCGTGCCGCGGCCAGCATCGCGCGACAGGCCCGGAGGGTCAGTCCCAGCGGCTTCTCGGACAGGACGTGGATGCCCTGCTCGAGCGCCGGCACGGCGATCGCGTGATGGCTCGCCGGGTCGGTCACCAGGTCGAGTGCGGCGATGCCGCGGTCAGCGAGGACCTCGTCGATCCGGGTGTAGACGACTGGGCGGGTCCCGAGCAGCTGTTCGGCGTCGTCGGCCAGTGCGTGCGCCGCGTCGGGCCGGAGGTCGAAGACCGCGACGAGGTCGCCCAGCCAGTGACCAGCCCTGGCCAGCGCCGCATAGCCGGACAGATGACGCCGTCCCATTCCTCCACAGCCGGCAAGGCAGAGCCGAAGCCTCGGGTCTCGAGCTGTCACGGCGCCACCGGGTCGGATGCCGTGGTAGCGCCCACCGCTGTCGCGGAGAAGATGAAATTCGTGTGGTGGACGGGGCTTCCGTCGATATAGGCGCTCCCGCCGACTCGGGCGACATCACTGCCCTGGTGCCACCACCAGGTCGGGGTGCCGCGAGGATCGGTGAGTTCCAGGTAGTAGACGCCGTGGTCCCGTACGGGAAACGCCAACCACTCGGTCGTGTTGTCGGTCATCGGTTCGATCCGCTTGGAGGCGACGACCTCGCGACGCGCACCCTCGCGATACAGGGTGACCGTGACCGCCGAGGCCGTACTTCCGTACGTCGCGAGCAGCAGGCGCACCTGGGACAAGTGCAGCCCCCACGGCACGGTGAAGGTCTGGCCGTAGGTCCGGGTCGGTCGCAGCCCAGGCGGCGCCGACGTGTTCACGGCCTGCTCGATCGCAGTCGGTGGAAAGATGGTCGCGGCCATCGCGAGCAGGCCAGCCTCGGCCAACGGAGCGTTGACGTCGACGCCCAGACCCTGCCGGCGGCACCGACCGGGCGGCAGGCCGTAGACCGCGGAGAACCGCCGGGAAAAGTGATAGGCGTCCGCAAAGCCACACACAGCTGCCACGGCAGCCAGGGGCTGATGGGCGCTGCGGAGCATGGTCGCCGCGCGCGCCAGGCGCAACCGCTCCAGCGCCGTTGCGGCCCCGACGCCGTACCAGGAACGAAACTGGCGGGCGAAGTGCCCGGTGGACACCTCCGCTGCCGCTGCCAGTTCGGACAACCTGATCGACCGGAGGTGTCCTCCTGACCACTCCCGGCGGATGTGGGCCAACGACCTGCTGATCGTGGCAGGGACGAACTGCATCACGATCATTCATCGTCCGACCGCCTCGGCGCGTTGTCCACCCAACTGGCCGTAGCCGGACTGCGCATTCACAGCAGCGGTTTCGCACTCGCCCAGCCCAACCAACACGTGGATCACGATCAGGCATTTTCGTGTGTCGATTCGCCATTGCCGACGCTCATACGATGCGAAAGCCACTCACCCTCTCGGCTGGCACTCACTCCCTGGCACTCACTCCCATGGGCCGGCAATCGGAAGGGGCATCGCATGCGGTCTCGTCGCTCGACCCGTTTCGCGCAGGTGTCACCACGCCGTGGCTTTGCACGCGCATGCGGCACCGTCACGGCGGCACTGGTGCTGGCGCTTGCCGCCGCCTGCGGGGGTGGCGACACCGACGGTGCGGCAGAAGACGGCACGGTGACCATCACTCTGGAAGGCCCGAACCAGTGGAACGACAGCGGCTCGTCTTTCGGCAAGCCGTGGGACGACCTGGTCGCTGCGTTCGAGAAGGCGGAGCCGACCATCAAGGTCAAGACCGTCGTCCTGCCGCTGAACAGCTTCGGTCAGACAATCTCCACCCACCTCGCCGCCGGCACCGCGCCAGAACTGGTGTTCAACCAGGCGCCACACCAGCCACACATGGTGCACCCGCTCGATGACGATCTCGCCAAGCCCAACGACTACATCGAGACCGGTCCCGGCAGCAAGCGGTGGCTCGACGTCTTCCGGAAGCGCTACTACGGCGCCGGCAACCCGGCCAGCCGCAACGCAGAAGGCAAGATCGAGTTCGTCCCGTTCAACCTCGTCGGCATCGGGCTCTTCTACAACAAGCAGGCCTTTGACAAGGCCGGCTTGACGGCACCGTTCGAGACGTTCGAGGACCTCGTCGACGGCTGCGAGAAGCTCCAGGCAGCCGGCTACACCCCTCTGGCCATGGATCGGTCGGACCTCGGTCCCGGCTGGACGATGTCGACCATCAGCGGGATGCTGCTCGACCAGGAAGTCGACCGGTTGAACGTCTACACGGTCGACGGCAAGCCGGGCAAAGCGCTCTCGTCCACCGGCGCCCCCACAGTCGCGGCGAAGTCGATGGCCAAGGCGGTCCTGTCCGGTGCGCTCACCACGAAGGCGCCGGGGGTCGTGGCATCACATCAGCTGCTCAAGCGGATGTGGGACTCCTGTGTGGACAAGAACTGGTCAGGCAACACCGAGGGCCTCAATGGTGCGGTCGTTGGCCTGCGTGACTTCGCCGCTGGCAAGGCCGGCATGGCCTGGGGCGTCAACTTCGGCGTGAGCGCCTTGCAGGACGTCGACTTCGAGTTCGCCAGCATGCCGTTCCCCCAGATCACCGACGAGTCGACACCTGTCGCGACGGGCGCACCGGCGAGGTTCGGCGCGAGCGTGGGTGGCACGAGCTACATGATCCCGTCGACGGTCGAGGGCGAGAAGCTCGCGGCCGCGGTGAAGTTCCTGCAGTTCATCAGCGCGCCGGACCACATCCAGCCGTGGCTGGCCGCGACCGGCGGGATCTCGGCGGTCGAAGGAGCCACCGGGGCCGGCGAGACCAAGGCGTTCGCCGACGGCACGTGGGGGGACTCGATCCCGCTGGCGATCCCTGGCGGACCACCCGGCGTGACCACCCTCAGTCTCTTCGAGGGTTGGCTGCTGGGTACCAAGTCTCTCCCGGAGCAGCAGGCATACCTGCAGGACCTGTGGACGAAAGGCCAGCGCCAAGCGGTCAAGGACAACAAGTGGGACAACGAGCCCTGGGCGAAGTGATGCCACGGCGTCCCCGTACGTGGCGGCGGAGGTTCCCGTGGTATGCCTACGCAGCCCTCGCTCCCCTTTTCGCCACCCTTGCGTTGTTCGCCTACTACCCCGCCGCGAGCGGCATCTGGCACTCGTTCTACGAATGGCGGCCGGGCTTCGACTCGCCGTTTGTGGGCCTGGCCAACTACGCCACGATGCTCGAGGACGACCTGTGGTGGAAGTCGTTCGGCAACCTCGGCTTCATCTTCGTCTTCGGTGTCACCGTTGCCTGGGCGATCCCACTGCTCGCGGCCGAGCTGATCATCAGTCTGGACAGCAAGCGCGCACAGTTTCTGCTCAGGACGCTGCTGATCGCCCCGATGGCGTTCCCGGGCGTGGTGACCGTGCTGCTCTGGGCGGCGATGTACGAGCCCAACAACGGGGTCATCAACCGGGTGCTGCGCAGCATGGGGCTCGGCGTCCTGGCGCAAAACTGGGTAGGTGACCCGCAGTTCGCCCTGCTGTCGCTGCTGTTCATCGGCTTCCCGTTCGTCGCGGGCCTCCCGTTCCTGGTGTTTCTCACCACGCTGCAGAACGTGTCCACCGAGGTGTTCGAGGCGGCGGCGCTCGACGGGTGCGGGCGGCTCCGCCGACTGGTGGCGATCGACCTTCCGCTGATGGCGAGCCAGCTGAAGCTCCTGGTGTTCCTGGCCACGATCGGTGTTCTGCAGTACGGGTTCGCGGCATACCTGCTCACCGGCGGCGGACCGGACAACGCGACCCAGGTGCCGGTGCTGCGGATGCTCGGGGTGGCGTTCCAGGGCAGCGACTGGGGATATGCGGCGACGCTGTCGACGACGCTGTTCGTGATGACGATCCTCCTCAGCGTCGTCATCGTCTACGTGCGGAGGAAGGACACCACGGATGTCCGTACGCTCTGACCCGGCGACCACGCCTCGGCGGGCCGACCGGCGGCGCGCCGTTCAGCGGCATGCCGGCCCGGTCGCGGGAACAGGGCCGTCTGCCGGGAGGGGACCCGGCCGATCTTGGCGGCGCCGCCGGCGGCGCTGGAACCAGCTGGCCATCATGGCGGTGCTCGGCCTGATCGCGTTCGTGGGCCTGTTTCCGTTCCTCTTCATGCTGGTCACGTCGTTCAAGACCAACCAGCAGTACTTCGAGTCGTGGTGGCTGCCGACCCTCCCGCTGCACCTCGACAACTACGCCCGCGCCTGGCAGCAGATCCAGCCGTACTTCGTCACCTCGGTGATCGTTGCCGCGGGGTCCATCGTGGGTGCGGTCGTGCTGTCATCGGTCGCGGCGTTCGTGTTCGCCCGTTACCGCTTCGTCGGCCGCAACGTGCTGTTCGGCCTCATCGCGGCGCTGCTCATGGTGCCGGGCATCTCCAGCCTGATCCCGATGTTCGTGCTGATGCGTGACCTCGGCCTGTTGAACACGCGTGCCGTGCTCGTCATCCCGCACATCGTCGGCGGCGCCGTCCTCGGCACCCTGCTGATGAAGACGTTCGTCGAGCAGCTGCCACAAGAGCTGTTCGATGCCGCCCGGGTCGACGGCGCGGGCGGGCCACGGATGTTCGTCTCGATCATGCTGCCGCTGTCGTTGCCGATCGTGGGCACCATCGCGCTGGTGACGGTGATCGGGGTCTGGAACGACTTCTTCTGGCCGCTGCTCACCGTGACCGAGAACGAGCTGCGGACAGTCTCCGCGGGTCTGCAGTTCTTCCAGACCCAGAACGCCACGGAGTACGGACCGCTGTTCGCCGGCTACGCAATCGCCAGCATTCCGCTCCTGCTGTTGTTCGTGTTCTTGTCGAAGTACTTCCTCGCCGGCCTGCAGGGCGGACTGCCCGGTGCGGGCGGCAGCCGATGACCCGCTCCGACCCGGGAGGTCTCATGTCGGTCTCGTTCCGGTCCCGCGCTCTGGTTGTCATCCTTGCCGTCCTCGCCGTCCTCGCCGTCCTTGCTGCCGTGCTGGCACCCTTGACCCCAGTGGCAGCCCAGCCGGCGAAGTCCACCGCCGCCGGGCTGACGTCGGTGTCGGCCGGCGACACCTCGGTCGCCGTGAGCGGGAACGCGGGGGCGGCCGCAGTCCAGGTGACGGTCTACGTCCTCGGGACGGAAGCCGACCCGCAGAGCTATCCCGACTCCTCCCCCGCGGCGACCACGACCTCCGGTGCGGACGGGGGCTTCACAGCGACACTGCCGAGACTCGACGCGGACGGCCGCGATCGCCTCTACGACCAGTACGTCGCGGTGAGCGGCGATGGCGACGAGGCCCGGATCATCGGTGACCCTCGCCATGTCGACGCACTCGACTTCACGCCGGCGCGCGACTTCGGATATCCCGAAGCCGCCAGCAAGAAGGGCCTGCAGGTCGAGATGACCGACGACGCCGAGGAGCTCGGCGTCCAGCACGCCGGAATCAACGTGGCGTTCAACGAGCTGATGCGCGAGGGTCCCGGGGGCGATCCCGCCGACGTCGTGCCGTTCGAGTCGAACGGTCGGACATTCCACTTCGACGCCGACGCGGTGGCGCAGCTCGATGGGCAGATCAAACCTCTCTCGGACAACGGGATCCTGGTCAACCTGATCCTGATCCTCTACCAGGATGACGATCCCACCTCGGCCTGGCCGGTCCTGCACCATCCGGACGCGGCCGTGGGTTCCGGGATCGTCTACGCGTTCAACACCAAGACCGCAGAGGGCGTCGCGCACTTCACCGCGGCCATGGAGTTCCTCGCCGACCGCTACACGCGGGCCGACCAGAGGTACGGCCGCGCGGTCGGCTACATCGTCGGAAACGAGGTCGACGCCCAGTGGGTGTGGGCCAACACAGGCGACCTGTCGCTGGAGGACTTCCTCACCTACTACGCTCGGGCCGTCCGCATCGCCTGGCAGGCGACCAGCAAGTACTGGAAGGGCGCCCGCACCTACATCTCCCTCACCCACTGCTGGACGATCGTCTGCGGCGAGAACCCACAACCCGAGCAGCCGACGCGCTTCTACGCCGGACGCGACGTCATCGACCAGCTGAACGCGCTGACCAAGCGCACCGGAGACGTCGGCTGGCACGTCGCGCACCACCCGTACCCGGAGAACCTCTTCAACCCCGCGTTCTGGGACGACAGCACGGCCGTGCCTGGGTTCGACACACCACGCATCACCTTCAAAAACATAGAGGTGTTGCCGGACTACCTCGCCCAGGACCCGCTGCGCTACGCGGGCGCGAGCCGCCGGATCATTCTGTCGGAGCAGGGCTGTAACACACCAGGCGACACCGAGGAGGCCGAGGGTCTGCAGGCCGCCTGCTATGCGTACGCCTATTACAAGGTCAGGTTCCTCGACAGCATCGACGCGTTCATCCTGCACCGTCATGTCGACCACCAGCAGGAGGGCGGGCTCCGGCTCGGGTTGTGGACCTGGGACGAAGCGCGCTCCGAGCCGGCCATGCCCGGCCGGCATAAGGTCTCCTACGACGTCTTCGCCGGGATCGACACCGACCGTTCGCTGGAGCTGACGGAGTTCGCGAAGTCGGTCATCGGGATTTCGGACTGGACCGATGTCATTCCGGGGTTCGACGAGGACCAGCTTGCCGAACGGTCCGTCCCCTCGAAGGTCGGTACGAGGCTGGCCGCCAGGCCCGTGCACGAGCACCCGCTGGCGACGTTCGAGGAGGACAACGACGGCTGGCGTGCGTCCGACAACGCCGTCGCGGTCGAACGAGTAGCCGGTGGCTATGCGGGCAAGGGAGCCCTGCGGGTTCGGTTCGACAGCGCGGCTTTGCTTCCGCCGTGGTCCCGCAACACCAAGGCCTGGAAGGGCGCCGACGTCGTGCTCCCCGAGCCTGTCGATGCCCGCGCGTACCGGCACCTGAACCTCGCGATCCGCGTACCACAACCCGGCGCCGGGGACTTCCAACCCACGAACGTCTTCTACGCCAAGGTTCAGGCGTACGCGCGCGACGGGCACGTCGCCTACGGCGCTGCTCGGCTCGACCCGCAACGCGGCTGGAACCAGCTGTCGTTGGACCTCTCGGGTTGGTCTCAGCGCTCCGAGCTGGCCCGGATCAAGGTCTGGGTGCGCGGCACGACCAACGACGACTGGCAAGGGAGCTTCGACCTCGACCAGGTCAGTCTGTCCAGGCACGTTGCTCCTGCCAGCGGCCTGCGCAACATCGACGTGTCGGCATCGCTGTCCGACCGGCGCGGCATCGGGTCGATCCTCTCCGTGACGGTGACCAACAACGATGCGACGCCGCTGTCGGAGGTGCTCCGGCTGAAACCGTGCGATGGAGTCGCGGTCGAGCCGGCGACTCTCGACGTACGCGGAATCAGCACGGGCGAGACGCGCACGTACGAGGTGAAGGTGACCGCGTTCGACCCCGCCGACGCCGACCACCCCGCGATCTGCGCGCACTATCAGGCGGGGAAGCTGCGGCTGGTATTCCCGCTCCCGCCGCCGACGCCCACCACCGTGTACGACTTCGAGAACGGACTGGCCGGCTGGAGCGCCGGTGCGAACGTCACCTCGGTGACAACGGTCGACTCCTTCGCGAACGGCCCCCGTATCCCGCACGGAGGGGACTGGGCACTCGAGGCGACTGCGACGGACGTCGCGGCCTCCGACGCGAAGACGGTGAGCGTAGAGCCGGACAGTCCTCTCGACCTGTCCGGAGCCAGCAGCATCGTCGCGTGGGTAGACGCCTACGGCGGTGCCCCCGGCGCCACCGGCTACGAGGCAACGCTGACCGTGGAAAGCGATGACCAGCAGCTGACCGGCACACTCCCCAGCTTCCAGCCCGACCGGTGGAACGACGTCCGGCTCGACATCGCGGAGTGGCCGTACCGTGACCGCATCACCCGGATAGAGGTCAGCTTCCGCGCGGTCGGCACCGAAACGCCCTGGAGTCCGCGCTTCCAGGTGGACGACATCGCCTACCTGGACTGAACCTGTCGCCACGCCGCGGTACGCGCGATCGTCGGCCGGGTAGCCTCGTCATCGGACGCAGCGACCCGAACGACGCCTTCGTCGCGCTCTACCAGGACGACGGCAAGACCTGGCGGAAGGACTTCGACCTCACCTTCGAGCGAGCCTGGCCCAGGGCAGTTCGGTGACACGCAGCCGCATGGAGCCGTACGGCTTCAGTTCGACGTCGCGGGTCCCGGTGTCGGTGTCCAGGTCGGAAGCTGCGACGGGGCTCGCCGGCGGCAGGTCGGCCGCCCCGTGCACGAGGCGCCACCCAGGCACCCGGGCACCCGTCGCGGTGAGGACAATCGGCGCGCCGTCGGGGGTGAACGGGTGCGAGCCGACCGGTCGGCGGTCGGCCACCAGACCCGCATCGGGGAGAGCCGGGTCGAGCACGAGGGCGTAGTTCCAGGGAGTCGTCGGGTGGACGGCCCAGTCGGGGTGCGGCGGTGCGCCGCCGATCTGCTGCCAGTCCTCACCCACTGCGAGGGCGAACACGAGCGGGCCACGGTGTACTGAGATGCATCCGCGGGGGCGGTGCTCGACTCGCGGACGCGCAGGAAGTCGCAGGACGAGCCGCGTCTCGCCCTGCCAGGTCCGGTTCATCTCGTGTACGGTCCCGGGCGCGAGGTCGGCCGCAGGTCCATCGGCAATCGACAGGGTGGGGTGTTCCGCCCAGTCGGGGATACGAAGCCGCAGGGGGAAGGCGACCGGCCCTGCCGCACCGATGGTGAGGGACACCTCATCGGTGAACGGGTAGTCGCCGCCGACCTCGAGATGGACTCCGACGCCACGCACCGCGGTGTCGATCGTGCACGGCGCGTACGACAGGGCGGCCAGGCCGTCGTCGGGGGTCGCCATCCACAGGCGGGCGGCGAACTTCGGCCAGCCCTGGTGCCGGTTGGCGGTGCAGCACCCGAAGTGCGGTTCCAGGCCGAACGTGTTCGCGTCTGGGCCGTTGTTGGTGTACTGGCGGTCCGGCGTCACCGCGCACCGGACCTGGTTGGCCTGCTGGACGTACTGGTGTCCCCACTCCTGCGGTGTGGCAGCGGCCGGCAGCGCGTTGTAGGCGAGGCGCTCCAGGCGGTCGACCAACACCTCCTCGATCCCCCAGGTCTCCAGGGCAACCTCGAGGGAGAACAGCATCTCCACCACCGCACAGGTCTCGGTGCCCTGGGAGGGATGCCGGCCGGCGAGGTGTTCATCGGCCGTGAAGAGTCCACTCGCCTGACCGTGACGTTCGTCGAGTTGGTTCAGGAACCGTTCGAGCAGCACGGGCCGATCCTCACCGCCCTGCCGCCACCACACGGCCGGCATCTTCAGGCCCATCGCGACGTTGACGCCATGGCTGGCCATGACGTTGTCGTTCATCCAGAGGCCGCCCGCGTCGTCCTGGTAGCCCCGCAGCGTGGCCTCGTCGATCCTCTCCTTGTACGGCAGCTCCTCTGCGTACGACCGCCAGTCGTACCCCTGTGTGTGCAGGGTTTCCGTCAGATCGAGCAGCCAGGACTCGCCGGTCAGGTCGTGGAGTTGGTGCAGGCACCACACGAGGTCCGCCCACCTGGCCCGGCCCCAGTCACGCAGCGGCCAGCGCCCGACGACGTCCGCGAGCGATCCAGCAAAGCGCAGGCCCGCCTCGACGATCCGCTTGTCGCCAGTCGCGTCGTGGTATTGCAGTAGGGCCTTCAGCAGGGGCACCCGAGGCCACGGGTCGAAGCGGGCGTAGGTCTCCTCCGGTGTCGTCCGCGGCAGCCACGGACCGAACCAACCGTCGTCGTCCTGGTGATCGAGAACGTACGCCACCCAATGCTCGACCTTGGCCCGCAGTCGAGCGTCGTCCCGCAGGAACGCCAGCGGAGTCACGCCGTCGAGCCAGTACGGACCGCGCTCCCACCCGTCGGCCGTGCCCCCGATCCAGGCACTGTCGCCCACGTCGGGCCACACCTCGTCGAGATGCCCCGCCATGCCCTCCGACTGAAGGCCGAGCTGACCGGCCAACCATCCGGCCGGCCTGAGCTGGCCGAGCGGCAGCACCCGCAGCGCGGTCGGACGAAGCACGTGACCACGCTGGGCCCGCGCCGACCCAGCGCCGATGGGACGGGGATCAGTCACGTCGTTCTCCTCAGGGTCGGAGGTTCCCAGTTCATCCGCTGGGCTTCGGCGCCGCGTCAGGTGGCGTCGGCCACCTCGGCCAGCGCGCGACGGGCGAGCAGCGTCGCTCCGGCGACCGCCGCCGGTGTGAACAGCACCGCGCCCAGCGGGATCAGAAACACGACGAACACCGCGGCGCCGAAGCCCAACGCCAGCGGCCGCACCCGTCGCAGTGCCTGACGCCGCGCGGCAAGCCCCAGACCGCGACGGTAGAACGGCGCACCGACCAACTCCACAGCGAGCAGCCAGCCGCCCACCAGCACACCGACGACCGGTACGACGGTCTGCCCGACCAGCGGCAAGAATCCGGCCGCGAACAACGGCACACCGACGAGCACCGAACAACCCACCAGCCGCGCGGAGTCGGCGACGCTGCGACGCAGCGAACGCGCCCAGGGCACCTCGACCGCCTCCGGCACACCGCCACAGCGCGCATCCACTCGCGCCGAGATCTTCTCGTAGAACGGGTCACCGACGGCCAGCGTCACCGCGGTGAAGGTCACCACAGCGATCAGACCGCCGAACCCGAGCAACGCCACCGTGACCGCCACCCGGACCGCCTGCCGCGACCACACCGGCCACTCGGCCGCGAACGGCGTGAAGAGGTGAGCCAGGTCGCCGACGTTGCCGGCCAGGATCGCAAATGCCGCCAGGAACACGACACCGGTGACGAGCGAGGGAATGACCCCCAGCAGGACGAGGCCGGGCGTACGGGCGTACAGGCTCAGACCACGCAGCAGCAGCCCCGCGCCGGAGACAAACCGTCCGACGACGGTGACCGTACCGATGTCCACGAGCGTCGAGCCTAGCGAGACCGCGCACTTCGGTACGCCCCGTGTGCCGGTGGGCTGGTCCTGCCGAGGGCCGTCGCCCGTCTTTAGCCCCCGCGCACGAGGAGGCGTGGGACGGCAAGTAGACCGGAGTTGACGTCGACGGTGGCGCGGTCGATCTGCTGCATTCCGAAGCGGTTGCCGTAGTTGCGTTCGGCCGTGTCAGTGAATGCCGCGACACCGCGATCGACGGCGAGGGCGTTGGCGTTGGTGTTCGATACCCGGATCTCGATGCGGTTCTGGCCGCCGCGTAGGTGGTGGCCGATCGGAAGTCGGTACGGCGGGCTCCACAGGACGCCGGCATGGTTGCCGTTGACGGTGACTTCGGCGATCTCGCCAACGGGTGGGACGACTTCGACGCGGTACGCCGGTCCTCGCAGGCCACTGAGCAGGCCTGGCTCGCCGGGCAGACCTGTGTCGGTCGGTGTGGCGGTGCCGAGGTCGAGCCAGCATTCGCCCGGGGCAGGGTCCAGGTGAACTGACGTGGTGTAGGTCGCGCTGCCGGAGTAGTGCCGGCGTACGGGATCGTCCTCCCAGCGATGGGGAAGGCGCACGGTGACGGCGGTGTCGTCCTCGAAACGGACGCTCCAGCCGTCGTCGAGAGCCACCTGCGTGGTCCCATCGGGGGGTTCGGCACCGAATGACGCATCGTCGTTGTCGTCGCAGCCGATCAGCACGGTGGCCTCGTACGCCTCCAGGGTCAGCGGAATCTGCCGGTGCCCAGGGATTCGGTCGAGGACCTGGCCGGTCGTCGGGTCCCATTGCTCGACCTGGGCGTGCCGGTCGCGAGTGCCGAACTCGAACCGTACGGTCTCGGGTCCGGTGTTGACGACCAGGTAGATGTCGACGTCTCCAAGCCTGCGATGAACGGTGCCGACCGTCGGGTGCGGTGGGGACAGCGTCACGTCCGCTGTCAGGTCGGTGTGGAGCAGGTCAACGAGGTCGGGCACCGAACCGAGCGCGCATCCAGCCGCTGCGCGCCCGCCGACGGAGCAGACTCGCCCGCCGACGCGTTCGACGGATTCCAACCACACACGGGTTTCCTCCGGCAGGTCCTCGACAGAAGGCAGCACAATAAGGGCGAAGCGTTCGGGGTCGAGCACCTCGATCGCGTCGTCGTCAAACAAGACCAGGTCGAAACCGGCCTCGAGGACCCCGCGAACGAGGTCGAAGCCTATGTGCTCCCGGGTGCGGTGCCAGAGATCGAGCGCCCGGCGCCCACCCGATCCGAGACCGGCGTAGACGTCTCGCGACGCCGCGTAGACGCCGATATCGGCGATCCGTTCGCCCTGTCGCATCAGCCAGCACAGCCGTTGCAGGTAACGGTTCAGCGGTACGGCCGCCGGCCACCACGGATTCCGGTCGTCCAGTGCACCCGCGGCGTAGAAGAACCAACCCAGCCCGTCGGCGCCGGGCGGAGAGTACGGCCATCCGTGTCCGACGAACTGGTTGATCCCCAACAGCAGATGCTCGTGCGCCTCGCCCTTCAGGTCGAGCGGGGTGGCGCGGAACGACGGCGAGTGCGCCCACGTCCAGATCTCCGACGACACAACCGACCTGCCGTAGATCTGTGCCGCGGACGAGGCCCAGCGCGTGGGCGGGATGTCCTTCCAGCCCCAGCCTTCGCCCTCGAAGGCGTCCGCGTACCGATAGCTGCTGATCCCGACCGGCGGCACACCGTAGGCCTGGATCCGGAACGCGACTCCGTGCGAGGCCGCCCACCGGCGCATCGGAGCGATGAAGTTCTCTTCGCACAGCTCGGTCAGGGTGCGGTAGTAGTCGGCGCGGAACCGGGGAGCAATCGTGCCGTCGACGTTCCTGTTGTCGACATGCAGCATCCACAGCAGTGGTCCCGGGTCGTAGCCCCGGCGCTTGCCGAACTCCGCTAGCAGACCGGGCGTCCAGTCGGCGGCATACACCTCGAGGCTGTCGCAGAAGACGCTGCCCAGCAGGTCGGCGGGTACGGCCGACAGCAACCGTTCGCCCACGGCCTCGATGTGCCGCGCGGTCGCCGTGGCGGAGTAGTGGTCCAGCACCCACCCTTCGGCACCCACGGCAGCCCGCTTCACCTGCTGGCCGGTGAGCCGGGACACCGCGACCAACAGCACCCGCGGCCCACGGCCCTCCGGAACCTGTACGACACCGTCGACGACCGGCAGCGGTTGCCAGGCCCCGCGCGCGTCCGCGCCCTCCCCGACGTACGCGGCGACCAGCTCGTCGCCGGGCCAGGCGACCGGCACGGGTAGGTCGACCGCGGCGAGGCCGATCTCCTGCCGTTCCCAGTGCAGCCGCCGGGCCGCCAGATCGGCAGTGACGTGCGGACCGCCGTACGACCACCCGCTGCCCACGGTCAGGTCGAGCCGCAAACCGAGTCGCCTGGCCTCATCCGCGGCGAACCGTACGTTGGCCAGGAATGTCTTGGACAGATAGCTGTCCGGGGAGTCGCTCAACGGATACACGACCGCGACCTCGGCGCCACCGAGGCCCGCCCGCCGCATCGCGTCCAGTTCGCGCGCCAGCTCGTCCCGATCCACGTCGGGACCGAACCACCACCAGCGCATCAACGGCCGACAATCGGCGGGCGGATCGGCGAAGCCGGCCCGCAGGACGTCTATCCGCTCGGGTGTGTCCTTCGCGCGCACTATCCGGTCATACCTGACAATCCTTACGCCGCGGTGTCTCGCCACCGCTTCTGGCCGCCGAGGGCGTCCGGAGCCGGCCGCCACTCCGCTTGTAGCGAGGCAAGCCGTGGTTGCGAGGTCAGAGGTTGACCACCTGGCCGGTGCTGATGGACTCGTCCGCGGCCAACACGATGCGCAGGCTGGTCACCGCGTCGTCCATCTCCTTGCCAAGATCGAGGTCATCGGAGATCGCCTGGAGCAGATGGAGCTGCTCCCGCTCGCAGAGCTCGTTGTGGTCGGGCTCGTCGGCCATGTCGATCCGCTCGTCGCGGACCGCGTAGGCGCCGTCGGGGCCTTTCTCCGCGTGGTGCCAGAGGATCTGGTTGGTCCGGGTGTGTGCGTTGATGTCGTCGGAGCGAACGGCAACGTCGCTCGACTCGGCCATCACGATCGACACCGAACCCTTCGGGCCCACCACGTCCTTCACGAAGAACGCGGTCTCGCTCATCATCGGGCCCCAGCCGGCCTCGTACCATCCGACCGAGCCGTCGTCGAAGGCGACCTGCAGCATGCCGTAGTTGTTCAGCGGCACGTCGTCGGTAAGCCTGGCGCCAAGCGCGTGTACGCGTACCGGCTTGGCGCCCGTCATCTGACACATCACATCGACGTAGTGCACCCCGCAGTCGACGATTGGCGGAAAGCTGCTCATCAGCCGCTGGTGCCAGGCCCAGGTCTCGCCATTCGACTGCTGGTTGAGGTTCATCCGGAACACCAGCGGCGTACCGAGCTCGCGGGCGATCTCGACAAACCTGATCCATGACGGGTGCCGCCGCAGGATGTAGCCGACGACCAGCTTCCGTCCCGTACGCCGTGCGGTGTCGACGACCGCCTGCGCCGACTCGACGGTCTCGGCCAGCGGCTTCTCGACGAACACGTGGGCGCCGGCCTCCAAGGCCTGGATCGCGTAGTCGGCATGGGTGTCCGGGAGCGTGTTGATCGAGACGACGTCCGGTCGCAGGTCCGCCAGCGCCCGCTCGTAACTCGTGAACCTCTCTACGCCCCGCAGCGGCTCCGGAAGCCTCACGTCAGTGACATGCCGGGTGCAGACGCCGACCACGTTGAAGTCCGGGATCCGCGCGTACGCCATTGCGTGTGACATGCCCATATTGCCCAGCCCGACGACCAGAACTCGCTGTTTCACGGTTCTCACCTCAATCTGGTTTGCACGCCCGACCAGACACGCAGCCTAGTCCGGGCCGGGTCTACGGCGCGTGCATGGCAGCTTGGCTATCCCGCGAAGTAGGGATCGCGGACAAGCTGGGCCAGTCTGGGGACGGGTCGCCCGTCGTGCGCTATCCACGCGAGGCGACCGAACGTGGTGATCATGGCGTGTTCGGCGTCGCTGAGTGGACGGACTGCCTGGTAGCCATCGAGTACCGCCGAGCGTTGTGGTTCGGCGCTGCGCGTGTAGTAGTAGGCAAGGTCGTACGCGCGCCATCCGTATCCGCACATGTCGAAGTCGAAGACGGTGATCTTGTCGTCGGTATCGAAGTGGAAGTTGAGGTCCTGGATGTCGCCGTGGATGATGCCCCACCCGGTCGGGCCCGGGTCGAACACGGCGAGCTGTTGGCGGATATCGGCAGCGTAGTGCCCGATGACCTCCGCGTCGTCTGGGGAAGCGTTGCGGATCTCCTGGTCCAACTCGGCAAGCGGCCGGTCCAGTTTGTTTGCCTCGTCGAGGCGGTACCGGGTGTGTTTCGGCTCATGCAGATCAGCGACGACGTGGATTTCGGCGAGCGTCCGACCAAGCAGGTATGCCTGGTCGACGGTCATGTTCTCGGGTGGGTCGCCCGGCGCCCAGGAAAACAAGGAGTAGAACCGTTCGCCCTCGGGCGCCTGGACTGATCCCAGGAGATCGCCGTTGCGACGTGGAAGTGGATAGGACACAGGTATGTGATGCCGGTGCAGGTGGGACAACAGGTCGAGCTCGAACCTGAGGTCAGATTCCCCGGCGAGCCACCACTTGCCCCTCGTGTGCAGCCGGAACGCGTACCTCTGTCCTTCGACAGCCACTTCGAAGGTGTCGTTGTGGCCGGCGTACAGCAACCGACAGCTGTCAGGTGAACCGACGTCGTACTCAGCAGCCACCAGCCGCGCCACCCAGTCCGGGTCAACCATCGAGTAGATGACGGAAACCAACTCAGAAACTGGCGGGCCAGAGCCGCTCAATCCAGCTGATGGTCCATGGTCGAGGGACATCTGGGCACGCTCCTTCTGCCGCGGTCGCGTTTTGGGGGCGAGTCCAGACGGCCGACGCCGCCACGATCCTCGTCGCGCGTACCGCAAGTGGGGGCCGTGCGTGACGGGTCAGCACACTACCTCACCGGTCAAGTGCGGTTCAATGGTGAGATGGGATCGAGTGGCCGGGCGATATATGCGGGCAAGCGGGGACGGACAGCCGAGTTTCCACGGCTCCTCGGCGGACGGCTCTGCATGCACTTCGTGAACACGATCGAGGGACGACTCGGCGACCACCCGATCGACTTCCTCACCAACTATCCCGCCGTTGCCCGGTGGAGCTTCCACGTCGGCGCGCTCGAGGAAACTGACGCAGATCGGCTCATCGGCGTGGCAGCCTCCCGACCAGCCGAGGCGGCCGAGGTGGCAGACCGCGCGGTGAGGCTCCGCGTCGCGATCGACGCCACCTTCCGCCACATCGCCCGATCCCACACCCCGGATGACCAATGCCTGGAGGTTCTCCAACAAACCCATGCCGAGGCCCTCGCCAATGCGCACCTCACCCGCTGCGCCGACGGATTCGCCTGGTCATGGGACCACCGCGTCGATGACCTCCGCCGGCCGCTCTGGCTTGTGACCCAGTCGGCCGTCGACCTTCTCACCGCTGGTGAGCTGAGCCGAATCAGGCAATGCCCCGGCACCATCGGCGGGTGTGACTGGCTCTTCTACGACACCAGCAGGAACGCCACCCGCCGCTGGTGCAGCATGGAAGGCTGCGGCAGCAAGGTAAAGGCACGAAGACAGTACGAGCGTCAGAAACACGCCGCCAAGATCACACCAGGAGGCGGGCATGCAATTTAGCGCCGATCTTCGCGACCGAGTAGCGGATGGAACCATCACCATCTCCTACCGGCTCTGGTCGCGACCGAAGGTCAAGATCGGCGGCCTCTACCGCAGTGGGTCCGTGACGATCGAGATTGACGAGATCGAGCTACTGCCGTTCTCGTCCATCAGTCAGGAGGATCTCGCCCGGACCGGAGAGCCCGACCTCGAGACGCTTCGTCGTCGCGCTGCACACGCCGGCCCGATCCAGGACGACACGCTGCTTTACCGGGTGGAGTTCCATGTTGCGAGGTAGCCGCACGCGACTCGCTGACCCCATGAGTACCGGATCGCCACCGCTCGTCGCCACAGACAGGGAACCCGACCGCACTCAGTCAGCTGATCAACCGCGACTCCACGGACTCAGTCCAGTCCGTAGCGATCGAGTGCTGCTCGAAGCTGGTTGAGCGCCTCAATTCTCCAGCGGTCCCGGTTTGGGAGCTGGTCGTTTCGGTTCCAGCGCATCATCGCGACGCCCGCCCACATGAGGATGCGGAACTGGTGAACGAGGTCTTGGTTGGCCCCCGGGTACTGCGCTGCAACTTCTTCGGGGACATAGGCGAGGTCGTACTCGACCGGCCCGCGTTGGCACGTTCCGACGTCTATGAAGAGCGGCCCTCTCGTAGTGCTCAGCACGTTTCCCGGATGCGGCTCACCGTGCAACAGCTGCTCGCCCGCACCGCGACTGCCAATCGCCGCGCTCACTCGCCTCAGGGTGTCGCTGACCAGTTCGCGGTCACCATCGCGAAGTTCTGGAGTCACCTCTCGGTCGGCAAGCCCCTCTTGCCAACCGGCGATCCGAACGTTGATGTGTGGTGCAGCCAGGTCGATCTGACGCAAACCGGCATGGAGGCGGAGGAGCGCGTGCGCATAATCCGCCGGCGCGAGGTCTGAGGACATGCCGAGCTGCTCGTGCACCGCGCCATCTCGCCGGTCAGCAATGACAGGCTCGTAATAGGTCCAGAGCGTAATAGCGAAGCCGTCACGCACATACACGCTGGGCTCCGCACGAGGGTCAAGCTCACCCACCGGGCTATCGGTCTCGGCGAGCCGGCGAGCAACCTCCGCTTCGAACTCCATGCCCGCTTGCCCCCGGCCGTCATGAAGGGACAGCGGTGCGACACGAGCAAGAACATCGCAAGGAATCAGGCGCACGGCGATGCGGTCCGAGTTGTGAACGACCACCGCATCGTCGACCTGGAGGCCAAGCGCGGACGCCGTCGCGCCGGCGGCGTCTACCGCGCGCCGGACTTCGGATGGTTCCATGGCCCCCCTTGTCGTCTTCGTTGAGCGTCCGGCTCGATGCTCACGCTCGATCCGCACTGGGGGCAGACTGTCTGCCCAACACCGGGCTCCATGGAGACTGGCTTGTCGCAGGAATCGCAATGGTGCACGCGGGCAGTATGCCGTTGTGGTTGTGTGAGTCTCCACCGGTTTCCGCCCGGCGAGCCCGAGGACGGCGCCCAGCTCAAGGTCAAACGGGTTCCCCTCGTTGTGGGATCCTGCCCAGCATGACTGATACGGCGTTGATGCGGCCGCGGGCCCTGTTAGCGGAGCTCGTGTCGGCGGCGGAACTGACGTTCGGTGGCGAGTTGCGGGCTGTCGTCGTCACGGGTTCGCTCGTACGTCATGGCGGCCGGGACTTCCTCCCGTTCTTCTCCGATGTGGACTGCCACCTGTACCTAGCGGCGGCCGCGATGCGGAGTGCGGTAACCCCGCGACTGGACCTGGCGCTAGCGATCCAAGAACGTCTTGGGGATGTTGACGCGGCTGGGTACGAGGTCGGCTCGTGGTCGTTGGCGTTCTGGGACGAGCAGCGTCTGTACGACTGGGCTCTTCAGCCACTCCCGGCTCAGTACGAGGTCGTGGCGGGACAGCTACCGCCGACGTTCCGGGAGGGAACGGCCGACGAGTACATGGCCCGCTCCGAGCAGGCCTTGAAGAACATGGCGGAGTCGGCCGACCGCGCCGTCCGATACTGCGCCGACCTTCCCGACCTGGGCCTAGCCGGGCACCTACGCACGATTGCCAGCTGGGTCAAGGCCGCACTCGCATCGGCCGCCACGGTTGCCAGCGGCGACGCCTACCAAGGTTGGGCGTCGCCTCTTGCCCGTGTCCTCGCCGTGGTTGAGCCTTCAATCGTTCCATCCCGCTCCGCCAGCCGGTTCTACAGTGAGCTGCACAACTGGCCGAGCGTACGGACAGAGCCTGCTCGCCTTCGAGCCCTCGTCGGCCTGGCCGTCACGGTGCTCGATGAGATAGACCAATACTTCAGCTCTCCATCGAGCTAACCGCTAGGCCAGGTGGCCCGAGTCCGAGACTGGTCTGGGCCTGCGTGAGAACGTCGCGCGTGTCGTGCTTGACGGTGAGTCGGGAGACAGGAGACAGGAGACAGGAGACGGGAGGCGGCGATGGCACATCTTCTCGCAGACGACGATGGCATGACTGTCTACATCGGATGCCCCGATCTGCTCGGCGGCCAGGACGGAAAGCTGGTGCTGGCCGACTTCTACCGTGAGTTGCTCGGCTGGCATCAGTACGACGCGTACGGAACCCCCTTCCTGACGAGAAGCACCAAGTTCCGGATCGGATTCGACGATGACGGCTGGTCGGATCAGAGGCCGCCGCGCTGGCCCGATCCGGAGTACCCGCAGCAGATCCACCTTGACATCGCCGTACCGGATCCGGACGCGGCCGACGTGCGCGTCACCGCCCAGGGCGGGACCTTGCTACGAGAAAACACCGGCCACCGAATCTATGCCGATCCCGCTGGACACCCGCTCTGCCTCTACCCCGACCCGTCCGCACCGGCGACCGGGCCGGCAGTCGCCCGCATCGTCTACGACTGCTTCAGTCCTCGCTCGCTGGCGACCTTCTACGAGGGCTTCATTGGCGTGCAGGAGCGGCTCGAAGACTCACCAGAACGAGTCGTGATCGACCTCGACGACGATGGTCTTCCTGACCTGGCGTTCCAGCACGCGCAATTCCCAGCCTCCCGCTGGCCCGACCCCGCCTATCCAGCCCAACTGCACGTCGACTACCGGTTCTCAGTCGACCGCGAAATCCCCCACTACCTGACCCCAGCCGCGCAGGCCGCGATGGAACGCGCCAGACGGCTCGGGGCCATCCAGATACCGCCAAAAGAGATGCACTTTGCCGACCCCGCCGGGCACCCCTTCTGCTTCTGAACCAACAAGCCGCGGGATGCCAAGTCAGGTTGCGTCCCAGAGGCGGCGGTAGTAACTGATGCGATCGTCGTCGCGGTCGATTTCGTACGCGTCCAACATGTCGTCCTCCGCCACATTGACCGGTCGATGGGGATCCAAACAGGACACAACGCTGTCCGGTTCCATCAGTAGCGTCGCCGACCAGTTCGGACCTACGACCACGGTGGATGCAGCGCCTGGATGACCAGTTCCGGGACACGGACGAGACGGAGAGTGAGAGATGACCACGATCTGGGTTTCTGCGGTCGCGGCACAGTACGAGATGAGCCTTGACGACATGGCGATCGTCTTGCGCGGTTGTCCTGATGAGCTGTGGGAGGCGAGCATGTGGGAGGTAACGGCCGGCTCCGGGCCTGTGACGGATCCTGATGGGCGGCCGTTCGACGACCCAGCGGTCAGTGAGCGCAAGCTCCAGGCCCAGGGTGCTGTGTGGCGAACTGCCTACCACGCTGTCGGCGTCAGGCCGACAAGCTCTTCGCTGACTTGACCGATGAGCAGGGAGCCGCACAACTCCCCAAGCCGCACCGAGGCGCCGGGAAGCCGCTGGCGAACCAACTCGTCCTAAGCGTCGGCCACCTCTACTGGCACTCCTCCCAGGTGCGCACTTTCCTGCGAGGCCAGGGCGTCCGCTGCGCCGATGATTGAGCGACGCCATGGCCTCATCGACACAGTCGCCCTCGACCATCGCCCGCTGAGGCGATGGCCGAGGGCGTCCACAGCGGCTTCGGCGCGCTGCCCTACTCGCGGAAGTATTGCTCCGGGTTGGTCGGCCCGGGCTCGGGGTAGGCGCTCCCGTCGAGGAACGGGTCCGGAACGTTGTGGAAGTCGTTCTGGACGATGTTGTACTGCTGCGTTGTCCGTGCGGTGCCGATGATGAAGAACTCGTCGGCGGCGATCTTGAGGATCTCGTTGAACAGCTCGATTCGCTTGTTCTCGTCGAGGCTGGCTTTCGCCTGGTCGAAGAGCTCCATCTGGCGCTTCTGCGGCGCCGGCGGCTCCTCGCCTTCGCGTCCCTTGGAGTCGTACCACCGCGCCCACTCGATGGCCCATGACGTTGCAGCGGCAGGTAGGTACCAACCGGGGTTCAGGTACGGGATCAGGCCGCCGTCGCCGTCGTCCATGATGGCCTCGTGATTGTTGGCGTCGATGCGGGCGAAGATCAACTCGGCCGCCACCACCTCGACGCGCGCATCGACACCGACCTCGCGCCAGTAACGCCGCGCCAGCTGGGCGATGTCAGCCCAGGCGGGGTTGAAGTTGACTCGGACCTGGAGGTTGAAGCCCAGGCGCTTGCCGTCTTCGCGGAGCCGGAATCCTTCGCCGTCCCGCTGCCTGTACCCGGCCATGTCGAGGTGCTCGTTGGCCTTGTCCACGTCGTACTCGGTGTATTGCGTACCGAGTGGCTCGTAGAAGTACTTCGACTCTGGCCGCGGCGAGGTGTTCCAGGGGACACCCTGGCCCTTCATGACGATTTTGACGATCTCCTCGCGGTTCAGGGCGTACGACAGACCGATCTTGAAGTTCTTGTTCTGGAACACTGCGCGCATCGCGCGATCTTTGTGGTTGTGGTTCAAGACGAACGTACCGAAGTTCATCCGGTCTTCGACCATGTCGATGAAGTGGTAGTTGCCCGCCTCCCGAGCCTTGGCGAACACCGGCTTGTTCTCCAAGGTGGCGATACCGGGCGTCATGAGGGTGTAGCGGCCCTCGGTGATTTGCAGGGTGGATACGCTGGGTTCCTCGACGATTGCCATGACTACCCGGTCGATGTAGGGCAGCTGGGCACCGTCGGGGTCGGTCTTCCAATAGAACGGATTGCGTTCGGCCACCAGGCGGGTGCCTTCGCCGAGCCCTTGGGTGATTCGCCAGGGGTAGATGGTCGGCAGGTCGGGATTCTGCCAAGCGCCAAGATCACCTGGACCCAATCCGCCACGTGCGGCAAATAGCTCCATCCAGTCGGCGAAACCCTCGCCCTTCGCGAGGGTTTTCACGTCCGGGTTGTACTTGGAGTGGAACTGCTCCAGGTAATGACGAGGCAGCGTGGTCAGCACCGTGCCGCTAGCGGCGAGATTCTCCAGGAAGATACCGTTGGGCTCTGCGAAGACGAACTTGACCGTCAAGTCGTCGACCTTCTCCAGCGTCGCCGGCCCGCTGGCGGTCGCAAGCCACGTGGTGAATACCGGATACAAGTCCTTTGACTTTTGGACGTCCTCGTATGCGAATACGATGTCGTCCGCGCCGTATGGCTTGCCATCCGACCACTTCATGTCGGCACGGAGATGGAAGGTGTACTCGCGACTGTCCTCGCTTACGTCCCAACCCTTCGCAACCCCGGGGATAACATCGGTGCTCTTGACATTCCACCGCACCAGAGGCTCGTAAGACAGGCACCCGATCAGGTGCGGGTTGGCGTCGACATCGGTGAGGAACGTATCCCACTGCCCGCCGTACCGACCGATCCGCTCGGTGGGCTTGACCACCAGCGGTTCCTTCGGGAGTCGTTGCCTAAGCGGTGGCAGCTTTCCGTCCTTCACCAGCGCGGCAAGGTCGGGCGCCTCCTTGGCCCCGCTCTTGCGCGGTTCACCGCTGCCTTTGCCCTTCGGATCTGTCGACAACAAGTCGCACGCGGATAGCGTCAACATCGCCGTCGCCGCGGTGCCAAATCGCAGAACGTCTCGTCGACCTGGTCGTCCGTTCGCTAGTCCCATATATCTCTCCCTTTTGGCCCAGCGCCTACGTCGATGCCGGCCACGATCGTGGTGGCCATGACCGTCACGGAGTGTCCGCGGTAACGACCAACGTTTGTGCCGACGGCGGCCACCTCCCTCCCCCCGAAGTCCGTGAGTGCCATGAAAGACGAAGACGAATTCCACGACTCGGATCTTGTGAGTCCTGTTGCCGAACGTAAAAATGGTATGAAATTATAGGAAAGCGTCATCCGCAGCGTCAATGCATTCGTGGTTGGCGAAGCAGGCCACAACCGGCGATGTCATCGATCCCCCCGGATACCGGTCGAGCGGTCCGAAGTTGGACCGCTCACGTGGGCTCACGCAATGGAATGTCGGAATCGCTCACCGTGACGCCGTCGCAGGGCGTGGCCGCGTAGCGGACGCCTGAGCTGGCGACTCCTAGGCAGAGCTTCGAAAGGACTAGGGATATGAAGATCACCGCAGTGGAGACGGTCGTACCGGATCTGGACTTGTCCCGCCCGTTCGTCTTTGTCCTGGTGCGTACGGACGAAGGTGTCACAGGGCTCGGTCAGACCGCCGACGTGCGGACGATCGGAGTGTTGCGCGATCTCGCGGAGCGGTTTCTCATCGGTGCCGATCCCCGTCGGTCGACGCTGCACTGGCACGAGATGTTCGACTGGTCGGCCTACCACGGCTACGCCGGCGCCGAGTCGCGGGCGATCTCCGCACTCGACATCGCGCTCTGGGACATTCGGGGCCAGCTCGCCGGCCAACCGATCGGCTCATTGCTCGGCGGTCCGGTGCGGGAGGCCGTACCCATCTACAACACGTGCGGCTCGTACGCAGGCAACTCCGATGGTGAGCGAGCCCGGCGCGACCCCGTGGGGTTGGCCGAGGAACTGCTGGCGGCGGGGATCAGCTGCATGAAGGTGGCGCCGTTCGAGCGCTTCATCGTGCCGTCCCGTGGAGCTTTGATCACCAAGGAGCAGCTGGCCGAGGGCGTGGCCGGTGTCGAGAAGATCGCCGCGGCACTCGGCGGTCGCATGGAGGTGATGATCGAGGCACATAGCCTATTGAGCCCGAACGTCGCCGGGCAGGTAGTCGCGGCACTGGATGGACTACCGGTGCGGTGGATCGAGGATCCGATCGCACAGGACAACACCGAGGAGTGGGTCCGGCTACGGGAGAAGAGCACGGTGCCGATCGCCGGTGGAGAGCGGCTGCAGACGCGGCACCAGCTGCGACGACTGATCGAGCACGGCGGCGTGGACGTCGTGATCAGTGACATCACCTGGTGCGGCGGGATCACCGAGACGAAGCGCGTCGCCGACCTCGCAGAGTTGCACGGTGTGCCGCTGGCGACGCACGGCAACTCCGGCCCGGTCAACCTGTGGTCGGCGGCGCATCTGCTCACCTCGATCACCAACGCGTACATGGCCGAGACCGTACGCGTCCAGCACGATCCGGTGAGCGGCTATTTCCACAAGGTGGTCGACGGGCCGTCGATCCTCACGGACGGCCAACTGCACGCCCCCACTGCACCCGGTCTGGGCATCACCCTTCGCGACGACTTTCCGACACTCTCCTACTAGCTTCCGGGGACCGGCTCAGCGGTCACGCTGTGGCATGGGATCCGGCAGTCGCTCGCCATCGTGGGCGAAACGGCGGATCTTGGCGAACATGTCCTCCAACAGGAATCGCGTGTCCACGTACTCGCACACGCTGACCGGGCGGTTGGATCCGGGCAGGTGGGAGCCGTCCATGCCGAAGCGTGGCGCGGGCCGGATCCGGAAATCGCCGCTGCGCGGATAGAGCATCAACGAGATCGCTGGCGAGTCGCCCAGCGAGCGGGACTCGATCGGCTCTGGGTGGTACGTCGAGTTCCACTCGTGCAACTGCTTGATCAGATACCGGCCCAGCCGACCACAGTCTGCGATCTTCTCCGCCAGCTCCGCATAGCTCACCGACACCTTGGTGTAGACGTCGCTCGGGACCTGCCACAGCGTGATCTCCGAGTCGAACACGACGTTGGCGGCGTGGATGTCGTTGGAGAGGTTGAACTCGATCTTGGGTCCTGCCTCAAAGCCCCGGTAGCCGCGGCCACCGATCCAGATCACGATCACCTCGCGGTGCACGATCTCGGGATCAAGCAGAATCGCCGAGGCCATGTCGGTCAGTGGACCGAGGAACGCCACGAAGAGTGGATCACCCTTCGTGGCAAGTCTCGACTCGGAGATGATCAGCTGCGCCCCAGGTGAGTCCGCTGGCGTCTGCTCGTCGGGAATGCCGGACGGCGCGCCGTTCGCCACGGGCACCGAACCGCTGAGTCCGAGCAGGTCGAGCAACAGGTCGACCTCCTCGCGAGAGTCCTCCAGGCTGCGATCCGACCGGCGGGTGCCGAAGTGAGCTGGGATAAGTCCGCGGATGTCGAGAGTCGGCGACAACAGGCCGTGAACGATCGCGAACTGGTCGTCCGCCTCGTTCTTGGCATCGGAATCGATGATCACTCGTCGCCGGCTCGACCTCATGAACAAGCGTGCCCTTCGCAGTGGGTTGGGGTTCAAGGTTGACTACTCTTCGCGAGCACCGTCCGGCGCGCTCGCGAGAAGCACGTCGAGGAGGCGGACGGCGCCGTCCTTGTCGAGCGGGTGGTTGCCGTTCCCGCACTTCGGCGACTGGACACATGCGGGGCACCCGTCGTCGCACCCGCAGCCGGCGATGGCAGCACGGGTCGCCCGCAGCCACTCGGCCGCCACCTCGAAGCCGCGTTCGGCGAATCCTGCACCGCCAGGATGCCCGTCGTACACGAACACGGTCGTGCGCCCGGTATCGGCGTGGAGCCCGGTGGAGACGCCGCCGATGTCCCAACGGTCGCAGGTCGCGAAGAGTGGGAGCAGGCCGATGGACGCGTGCTCTGCCGCGTGGGCCGCACCAGGAACCTCAGCCTCGCTGAGCCCGGCAGCGGTCAGCTGCGTGTCGGAGACTGTCCACCAGACCGCGCGCGTGCGCAGGGTGCGCGGTGGCAGCGACAGCGGATGCTCACCCAGCGGCTCGCCGGAGAGCGAGAGCTTGAGGTATGCCACGACCTGGCTCGTGACCTCGACCGATCCGAGTTCCAGCGACGCCTCGCCCCAGTCCGCCCGACGATCGCTCGCCAGCACCCGCACGTCGCTGGTCTCCCGTACGACGGTGGAGTGGTCGTGGTCGATGCCCGCCGGTGAAACGAAGGCCACACCGGCGTCGAGGTCCAGGCGATCGACGACGTAGGTGTCGCCCTGGTGGAGATAAACGGCGCCATCGTGCACAGCCGCGTGCGAGGCGCCGTCGTCGACAGTGCCCAGCAGTCTCCCCGTCGACGCTTCGATCAGTTTGACCTGGGGCCCGCCACCCGAGCGAATGTCGGCGAAGTCGCTGGCGCGGTCTCGCATGACCCAGAACCAACCTGACGCCCGCCGCCGGAGCTTGCCCTCCGCTTCCAGCGTTGCCACCGCCTCGGCAGCGGACGGACCGAACCGCTTCACGTCCGCGTCGGTCAACGGCAGTTCGTCCGCCGCAGCCGCCAGGTGTGGTCCGACGACATACGGATTGTCCGGGTCGAAGACTGTCGCCTCCACCGGCGGGCCGAACAACGCCTCCGGGTGCCGTACGAGATAGGCGTCCAGCGGGTCGTTCCGCGGGATGAGGACGGCGAGCGCCTCGTGGCCGTCACGCCCGGCGCGGCCGGCTCGCTGCCAGACGGCTGCACGTGTCCCGGGATAGCCGGCGAGCAGCACAGCGTCAAGCCCCGCGACGTCGATGCCGAGCTCCAGCGCACTCGTCGTCGCGACCGCGAGCAGGCTGCCCTCCTGCAGGGAGCGTTCGAGTGCGCGGCGTTCCTCAGGGAGGTAGCCGCCACGGTAGGCGGCGATCCTGGTTCCCAGCGTCGGGTCGACCTTGGAGAGGTGCTCCCGGGCCAGGACCGAGACCGCCTCCGCACCTCGCCGGGAGCGCACGAACGCCACCGACCGCACACCGTCGGCCACCAGGTCGGCAAGCAGATCGGCGGTCTCCGACGTGGCGCTTCGCCGTAGTGGGGTCCCGTGCTCGCCGCGCAGGGACGTGATCGGCGGTTCCCACAGGGCGAACGACAGACCACCATGCGGGGATCCGTCCTCCGTGACCTCCGCCACGGGGTACCCGATCAGCCGTTCGGCCAGGTCCGCGGGCGAACGAACCGTCGCCGATGCCAGGACGAAGACGGGTTGGGCACCGTGATGCTCGAGGATCCGCTGCAGCCGCCGCAGCACCTGCGCTACGTGGGATCCGAACACGCCGCGGTAATGGTGGCATTCGTCGATCACGACGTAGGCCAGCGAGCCGAGGAACCGTGCCCACCGCTGGTGCCCCGGCAGCAGTGATCGGTGCAGCATGTCGGGGTTGGTCAGGACGTACGCCGCGTTGTTGCGAGCCCAGTCTCGGGAGTCGCGCGAGCTGTCGCCGTCGAACGTCACGGCCGGCAGGTCCGGCCCGCCCAGCTCGGTCACGGCCCGAAGCTGGTCGGCGGCGAGGGCCTTGGTCGGCGCGAGGTAGAGAGCGGTCGGCCGCCGGCCGGCGCGGCGCCCGTCCGGTGCGTGCATCCTGACGAGCGGGGCGATGTCGAAGTCCAGGGAGAGCTGCCCCGGTAGCGGCTCCCGGGGCCGGCGTGACACCCGCCGCCCGCCCCGAGCGCCTGGCGCCCGCGGCGCGAGCACGTTGGCAAGCACCGGCAACATGTAGCCGAGCGACTTGCCCGACGCCGTCCCTGTCGCGACGACGACGTGTCGACCAGCCCGCATCAACTCGGCTGTCGCCACCTGGTGGGACCAGGGGAGCTCGATCCCGCGCGCTCGGAGCCGTCGGACGACGTCGCGGGGTACCCAGCCGGGCCACGGCGCCGTCCGTCCAGGGCGCCCCGGTATGGACTCGACGTGCACGATCCGCTCCGCCCGGCGGCCCGTCGCCGCCAGGCGGGACAAGACGGTGCGCCCATCCAGGCGGGCCGGGCCACCGGCTTTCGGACCGGCGGCCGCCGAACGGGGAGGCTCGCTGGTCGGCATGAGGCACAGTGTCACATCTCGCGTAGACACCGACCGCGAGTGAGGCCAGCCGACCGCACTCGGGCCGTCAGGTCGAGCGAGCACTCAATGCCGACCGTCGGTACCGGGCAGACACACCCAGGCGCCAGGTCATCGAGCTGACGCTACTTCTTCCGCGACGGCTTCGTGTTCTTCCGGTGCCGGCGTACGGCCGCGACGGTGCCCGCGACACCCACACCTACAGCACTGCGGCAACAACAGGTCGCTTCACATGCATCATCTCTGTCCAATCCCTCCCCACGCGCCAACCGACTCTGATCCAGCTCTCATCGAGTTGGTGGCGTGGCATCTGGTCGCCGGGCCCGCTCAGTCAGGTCCGGAGCTGCGCCATCTCTCGTCCGTGGACAGTAAGGGCATAGATGACGAGGAAATCGATGGCGATCATGACGAGCGACCAGAACGGCAGTGCCCCGAGGGTAAGGAAGTTCGCGATCATGCCCAGGGCCGCCAGGCCGATGCCGACGTATCGCGCCCACCGCTGGCCCGCGAGCACGGCCAGACCTGTCAGCACCAGTAGGACGGCAAGGGCGATGTGAATCCATCCCCACGCCGTGTAGTCGTAGACGACCACGAGCCCGCTTGACGGCGCGACGAAGTACCCCGTCCTGAAGAGGCCAGTCAAGCCCCAGATCGTCTCGAACAACCCGACCACGATCATGACCGCACCCGCGTACATGATCCAGCCGGCCCCACCAGCATCTGCCGATCGGCGTGTTCTGGCTCAGTACGCCTACGTGCCGTCGTCGCGGTCGGGTGTGAGGTCTCTTCTCGCTACGCTTGCCCGGGTACCTCGGCCCGCTTTTCCTGCGCCGGCATCCCGGTTTCGCCGCGTTCCATATCTGTATTGCCCACCCCCCAGCTGGTTCGCACCCTCCCTGACGGAGTGTCCGACACAACGCTGCGGCGCGCACTTCCCCCTGGCTTCATCCTTGTCGGGTGAAACCGCGCCTGGACAGAACGGCAGAAAGCGGTGCACATCGCGCTATCGGATGTCTGTCTTCCTCAGGGCGCCGCTCAGGCAGGGAGTTGCTCGCGGGGTGCTCGTGGCGGCGTGGAGATGAACTCGATGATGAACAGTGCCGCGAGTACGAGCAGGGCGAGCAGCAGCACAACGGGAATAGTCGGGTTGTTCCAGACCAGGAAGCCGATGCCGGCGATGACGGCGACAACGATGCGCAGAAGGGTCCGGTGGTCGTACGTCCAGTGGCCGACACGGCCGGTTCGCAGGCCGATCGACTCACCGCGCCCCCGTAGCCAGGCCACGCCCGAGGTCGACCACGAACGGGTACGAACGGCGACCGTCGACGGGCCCACGAGAGCCGCGCCGATGGCGACGACCAGGCCGACCACAGCGACCGTCCGGAGCTGTTCCTGGAGGTAGCGCACGATGGTGTCGAAGAGCGCGGCCGCGGCATTGGGCGGCATGCCGTCAGGCGGCAGCGAGTTGAGGTAAAGCGACCGGGCCACCACCAGGCCGACCCCCAGAACGAGCATGGACGCCGCGAGTCCTATACCGGCGCCGACGAGCATGCGGCGATGTCGCCGCGCTACGGCCACCGCCACGGCGAGGAGCCCGAGCGCCAGGATGGGCAAGATGATCGCCAGCCGGTTCAGCCAGGTGTACGCCGTCTGGAGCCGCACCAGGTCTCGTGCAGGAAAGAGCGCCACGCTCGGGTTGATGTCCGGGACCCTACTGGCCGGCGTGAACCCCGCGTCAGTCAGGTTCTTCTTCGCCACGTCGACGAAGGGACCGAGTTGCAGGTAAACCGTGTCCCCCTCGACGGTGACCGCACGACTGTCGCCCGACAAGACCTTGACCATCGACTGGTGCGCAACCCGGTTCGTCTGCACCCACGCGGTCTCGAACTGGTCGCTGCGCACCATGTTGCCAATCTTCGACCGTACGAACTCCTCGATCGAGTTCGAGAGCGTGCCCACCAGACTCCGCAACCGCTGCTGCACCACGGGCGGCAGGTCGGTGGATGCCAGGATCCCATTCACGCCCTGCCGCAGCAGACCCTCGATGTCGAGCCTGGAGAAGATCGCATCGGTGGTACGACTCGCCACGGCGTCTTGGACAGCAGGATCCTTCGCCAGCGGCGCCACGGTCTGGACATACCGGTCCGTGTCGGACACCGTCGTGCTACTCCAGATCGCGATCACCGACAAGGGAGCAAGCAGACACCCCAGGACGACCAGCAACACGGCAACA
The DNA here is from genome assembly GCA_963720325.1 of uncultured Actinomycetota bacterium. Lineage (GTDB taxonomy): Bacteria > Actinomycetota > Actinomycetes > Propionibacteriales > Actinopolymorphaceae > Thermasporomyces. The sequence continues at coordinate 2,482,883 of CAVRFE010000007.1, forward strand.
GCCGTACGCCAACGTCCGGACCGGACCCCGACCTCGCCAGGCACCCGCTCCCCACCCGGCGGATGCAGACGCGCCTTCAACCGCTCAGACTCCGCCCGCGCGGTGGCCAACTCCGAACGCAGCCGCTCCAACTCCGCGCGCTCGTCGTCATTCAGCGGGCCACTCATCGCTTCTCGAGTCCCCCAGCCGTTCCCCCGGTACGACCCCCCAGAGGGCCGATTTTGTCGATCCTTGCTCGGCGGCTGTGGCCGAAGCTCATCTCAGCTGGGTGAAGTTCGGGGTCAGCCCAGACAGCACGGGACCAAGCGGACCTGGCGGCCGAGGTCGTCATTGACGGAGCTTCCTGCGCTTCTCGCCGAAATGGAGTCCGGCGGACCTCGCGCAGTGCCGTAGCCAACCGAGCGCGATCGGGATGACGATCGGCGTCGCCTGTCGGGCCAGAGCCTCAAGGGCGCGGGGGTTTACGTCCTGGGCGCGGGCGCCGAGCCGGCGGCAGCAAGCCGCCGCTTCGCCTCCTCGTACAGGTCGGCAGGAAGGGGACCCTCGAGCAGCGCATCCACGTTGGCTTGCAGGTGGTCCGGGTTGGCGGTGCCGACGATCGTGGTGCTCAGGTCGGGAAGACTGTAAGTGAAGCGAACGATGAACTCCATAGGCGTCATGCCGTCGACCAGATCATCGATACCGACGCGTTGCCATGCCTCCCAGAAGTTCCCTTCGCGCTTGCTCGGACCGCCACGCGCCGCGCCACCGCGAATCACGATCCCCGCTCCGGCTTTCGCGGCTTCGGCGACGAGGTCCTCGTGCTCCCGCTGCAAGGCAGAGTACGGAATCTGGAACTCGTCGAAGACTCCCATCGCAATATGGTCAGCGAGGTTGGGTATGGTGCCCGACATTCCAATGAAGCGGACCTTGCCCTGCTTCTTCAAGTCCAGGACGGTCTCGATCGCGCCGGTCTCCTCGAGCTCCTCCTTGGGTGGCGAGGCATGAAACTGCAGCAGATCGAGATAATCGGTCTTCATCCGCCGCAGACTCTGCTCCACACCCGCCGTGATGTTCTCCGGCGTGAAGATGTGCGGAGAGCGTCCGTCCGGTCTTGGCGGCGGCGGGTTCGTCAGCAGGTCGCCGACCAGACACCCACACTTGCTCGCGAGATAGTACTCGGCGCGGCGGTGGGAGAGATATCGGCCGATGCGTTCCTCGGCCAGACCGTAGTCGATCGAGGTATCGATGAAGTTGATTCCCGCGTCCAGCACGGCATTGAGCACGCGTTCGGCCTGCGTCTCGCTGACGTCGCGGCCGCGGGGCGAGCCTCGAAGTTCCATCGCACCGTAACCGAGGCTGGTCACCTCGAGACCGGTGCGACCCAGCGTGCGGGTCGGGAGATCAGGCATGGACGGCTCCTCGTGGCTAGCGCGCCAGTATCGCACGCCGAGCAGGCTAGAGTGCTGACCCACGGCTCGTCGACGAGGTGTTGCATGAACGCGCAAGACGAACGGATCGCCACCTTCCGCCGCCTGCACTCCTCGGGGTGCTTTGTGATGCCGAACCCGTGGGACGTCGGAAGCGCGCAGGCCTTGGAGCAGATGGGCTTCGCGGCGTTGGCCACGACGAGTGCCGGGTTGGCGTGGACCTTGGGACGGGCGGACAACCAGATCGTCCTGCAACAGGCGCTCGACCATCTGCGAGCGGTCGCAGGCGCCGTCAAGGTGCCCGTCAACGCGGATTTCCAGGGCGGATTCGCCACAGATCCCCGGCAGGTAGCAGCGAATGTGAAGCTGGCGGCAGCGACGGGGATCTCTGGGCTCTCTATCGAAGACTCCTCCGGCGACGATGTTGATCCGCTCTTTGAGTTCGAACTGGCCGTGGAACGTGTGCGAGCCGCCCGACAGGCGATCGACGAAAGCGGCACCGGGATCCTTCTCACCGGCAGATCCGAGGGTTTCGTGTGCGGGCGGCCCGACATCGACGAGACGATCCGAAGGCTGTGCGCGTACGCCGAAGCCGGCGCCGACTGCCTCTATGCCCCGCGGATCGAAACGGTCGAGCACGTCGCCGCGATCGTCTCCGCCGTAGCACCCAAGCCGGTGAACCTGCTGATCAATGCTCCGTTCACGACCGTTGCCGAGGCGGCACAGTTGGGAGTACGACGGATCAGCGTCGGGGGCACCCTCGCGCGCACCGCATGGGGTGCATTCCTGCAGGCCGCGAGGGAAATCGCGGACACCGGGACGTTCTCCCGGTTCGAACATCTACCGAACGTCGAAGCACTTTTCGACCGCCCTGGATGATGGCCGGGGACCCGGGATCGACACCCCAGCAGTCTGAACCCGGGCATGGCCAGCTCGCTTGCTACTTCTCTTGCGTTCCTTGCGGGCCTGACGGACGACCGACAGGAGTCGGCGGTGGTCCGCCTCGGCGATCAGTGCCTGGTGACGCTCGCGGGCCACGCTCAGCGCGAAAAGCGGATGACCGAACATTGTTGTCTCCTTCGACCTATCTCTTGTCTCGTTGGTGCCTCCATCCTTGGGCTGTAGGGACCGCCTGCCCTCGGCTCGGTGACGCATCCTTGTCTCCGCCCTGTGCCGGTGAAGGACGGAGTTCTCTTCGCTCGGTGACGTAGGTCCACTCCGACCTGGCACGTATCCGGCGCACGGGTATGGGGGCGGAGCACAAGCTGGGATTACGTGTCGTCGCGGGCCGGTGGGGCGTCCTGGCTGATCGCGGTGGAGACCTCGGTACGTGAGGAGACGCCGAGCTTGTGCAGGATGTTGGAGACGTGCACGGCGACGGTCCGTGGAGAGATGTAGAGACGCTGGGCGAGTTCGGTGTTGGTGAGTCCGTCGGCGACCAGGAGCGCCACTTCGCGTTCGCGCCTGGTCAGTGCCGCCACACCGCTCACCGCCGAACGGTCGTCCGTGGGCGCCAGGTCCAGCTGGTCACGTACTTGGTCGAGCTGGGCCACCCGCCACCCGCCCCACCTGCCGAGCAGCTTCGTCGCCGCGGTGACCTCCTGTACGGCCGCGTCACGCCGGCCGAGCGTGATCATGCAGCGGGCCGCGCCGACATGGGCCGTACCCCGGATCGACGGCAGCATGGCGAACGACTGCGACACCTCGAGGTAGCCGGTCAGTGCCGCGGCGGTCTCCCCCTGTGCTTCGCCGACCTGCGCCTCCGCCAACGTCCGCTCATGATCCCAGACGTCGCCCCCGAGCAACGCGCGGCTCATCCTTACGACCTGCGACAGCGGCAGCCCGACGGACAACGCCGCCGACAGCAGGTCGTGCGCCTGTTCACCGCTGCGCCATGTCTGTTCGGCGAGCGCGACGAGGATCTCGTCCAGGTGCCGCTCGGCGGTCGCGAGTTCGCCGCGCCGGCAGGCGACATGGAACGCAAGGCCGGGGATGGTGATGCCCGAGAACGTGGGCCCCGCGCTCAGCTCGGCGATGATCTCGTCGACGCAGGCGAGTTCGCCGGCCTCGAGATACAACCCGGCCAGGAAGACCGTGTGGTGGTCGGCCCGACGTCCGCGGCGAAGGTATCCGCGGTCCCGGTTGCGGCCCTGTTCCAACGTCGCGATCGCCGCGTCGAGGTCACCCTCACGCATCGCCAGCCGGGCCCGACCCTGGAAGTACGCCGCGACCGCGAGCGACTCGAAGCCGGCCCGTTCGGCGTCGACGCGCATGCGCTCCAAGATGTCGGCGTGCTCGATCGGCGACGCCGGCGGGACATCGTGAACGAGGTAGTTCAGCGCCCGGGCGGCGAGCACCCATTCACCACGTTTCTCCGCCTCGTCGACGAGCCCGGCCAGCATCGCGCGGCCGTCTTCGTTGGTCACCCAACGGTCAGACAGCGCGGAACCCTTCTCGACCAAGGCAGCCAGGCGGACGCGGGGTAGATCGAACTCGTCGGCCAGCGCGAGTGCCCGATCCGCCCACTCCACCGCGGCGTCGACGAGATCGCGCGCGGGCACGCCGAGGAGCGGCACCCGTACATCGTCGGCTTCAACCTCGCGGGTGACGAGGCGGGCTACCCGGCGGCGCAGTTCGCGCCGGCGTATGAGATCGCGTCGCCGCCGGCCTCGGCTGCACCGTGCCACGCGGGCGAGCACGACGGGCGCCGGGTCCGTCCGCCAGGCGCTCGACGCTGCCCGGCATCGCCCGCATCTCGCACGGCGTGCGCGCGGTCGAGGATCCGGCGCTGGTCGAGGAGCTCGCCGAGCGCGGGATCGTGCTCGAGGTCGTGCCCCACTTCCAACGTCGCGACAAAGGTGTTTTCCGGATACGAATCCCACCCATTGAGGGCGCTTCACGAAGCCGGTGTGAAGCTCACGTTGGGTTCTGACGACCCTCCCTATTTCGGCGCTACGATCGGCGGCGAGTACGCCGTGGCGCGGGAGCGCTTCGGCTTCGAGGAGGGTGAGTTGGAGACGATCACGCGGACGGCAGTCCAGGGGTCCTTCGCGGAGGATGCGGTGAAGAGCGCCCTGCTCAATCGAATTACTGCCACAAGCGACCGACGCACCGAATAGGCTCGCGCCGGTCGCGTTCTTCGACAAAAGGAGTTCCGGCCGTGCGCCGTCCTCTTCATCTACTCGCGTTGCTGCTCCTAGTGGCGTCCTGCGCGGTCGTAACGGCCTGCGGCAGTGACGACGACTCGACTCCGGGTCGCCGGCTTCCAGCGACAGCAGCCGAGAGCACCCCCGCCGCCAAGTAGATCAAGGTGGGGTTGGTCACCGACATCGGTGGCCTCAACGACCGCTCGTTCAACCAGCTCGCGAACGAGGGGCTGGAGAAGGCCAAGTCCGACCTCGGCGTCGAGACGCGCGTCCTGGTCTCCAAGGCGAACTCGGACTACGTGCCGAACCTCTCCACGCTCGCGCAGCAGAAGTACGACCTGGTCATCGGCGTCGGCTTCCTGATGGCCGAGGCGATGGACACCGTCGCCTCGAAGTTCCCCGACACCAAGTTCGCGATCATCGACGTCGACGCGACGGGCCTCAAGAGCAAGCCGACCAACGTCGTCGGCGCTGCTCTTCAAGGAGCAGGAGGCCGGCTACCTCGTCGGCTACATGGCCGGCCTCTACCTCAAGGACGAGGGCGGCGGAACGGCCGGCTCGGTCGGCGGCCAGAAGATCCCGCCGGTCGACCACTACATCGCCGGCTACCAGGCGGGCGTGAAGGCCGCCAACCCGGACGCGAAGGTCGCCAACGCGTACTCGCAGAAGTTCGACGACCCGGCGCCCTGCAAGGAGATCGCGCTCGACCAGATCTCCAAGGGCGCGAAGGTCATCTTCCAGGTCGCGGGCGGCTGCGGCCTCGGCGCGCTCGACGCGGCGAAGGAGAAGAGCGTCCAGGGCATCGGCGTCGACGCCGACCAGGCCTACCTCGGCGAGCAGATCATGACCTCGGCGCTCAAGAAGGTCGACGTCGCGGTCTTCAACGAGATCAAGGCGGTCCAGGACGACACGTTCAAGGGCGGCGACAACACGATCTTCGACGTCAAGTCGGGGGGCGTGGGCATCGGCGACACGAACGAGGTCGGCGCCAAGTACGCCGACGCGGTCAAGGCCGAGTCCAGGACAAGATCGCCTCCGGCGAGCTGGCGGACATCCCGGACACGGTCAAGTAAGCATGCACCGTGGCTCGACTGCGCCCGCGCTAGAGCTCCGTGGCATCACCAAGCGGTTCGGCCCCCTGGTCGCGAACCGCTCGGTGGACTTCGAGCTGCGCCGTGGAGAGATCCACGCGCTGCTCGGGGAGAACGGCGCGGGCAAGTCGACCCTGATGAACGTCCTCTACGGGCTCCACCAGCCCGACGAGGGCGAGATCCTGCTCGGCGGCGAGAAGGTCGAGATCCGCTCGTCCAGCCGGGCGATCGGCCTCGGCATCGGCATGGTGCACCAGCACTTCATGCTCGTGCCGGTGATGACCGTCGCCGAGAACCTGGTGCTCGGCGCCGAGCCGAAGAAGGGCCCGCTGCTCGACTACAAGGTGGCGGCGCGCGCGGACGCGCGAGCTCTCGGAGCGCTTCGGCCTCGCGGTCGATCCCGACGCCCGCGTGCAGGACCTCGGCGTGGGCGCCCAGCAGCGCGTGGAGATCCTGCGCGCGCTGTTCCGCGGCGCGAAGGTGCTCGTCCTGGACGAGCCGACCGCGGTGCTCACCGCCCAGGAGGCGCAGGACCTGTTCGTCGTCCTGCGCAACCTCGAAGGCCGAGGGCACCGGGATCATCTTCATCTCGCACAAGCTCAACGAGGTGCTCGACGTCGCCGACCGGATCACGGTCCTGCGGCGCGGCGAGAAGGTCGACACGGTGCCGCGCGAGGGCGCCACGGAGCGCTCGCTGGCGACGCTGATGGTCGGCCGCGACGTGCTGCTGCGCGTCGAGAAGGACGACCACAAGCCGGGGGAGCCGCTGCTCTCGCTCGAGGGCGTCTCCGCGCGCGACGACCGCGGCCTGCCGGTCGTCCGCGACGTCACCCTGGAGGTGCGCGCGGGCGAGATCGTCGGCCTCGCGGGCATCGACGCCAACGGCCAGAGCGAGCTGATCGAGACGATCATGGGCCTGCGCAAGCCCGACGAGGGGACGATCACGGTCGCCGGCCGCGACGTCACCCACGCCGGCCCGCGCGCCACGCTGGCCGCGGGCGTCAGCCACATCGCCGAGGACCGCCACCGGCGCGGCCTCGTGCTCGAGTTCGACCTCGCCGAGAACCTCTGCCTGCGCGAGTACAAGACGCCGGCCTTCTCGCACCGCGGCTTCCTCTCGCCGAAGAAGATGGTCGCCCGCGCGCGCAAGCTGCTCAAGGAGTTCGACGTCCGCGGCGGCGACCCCGAGACCCGCGCCGGCTCGCTGTCGGGCGGCAACCAGCAGAAGGTCGTGATCGCGCGCGAGCTCAACGCCGACCCGCAGGTGATCATCGCCGCGCAGCCGACGCGCGGGCTGGACGTCGGCGCGATCGAGTTCGTGCACCGGCGCCTGGTCGAGGAGCGCGACGCGGGGCGGGCGGTGCTGCTCGTCTCGCTCGAGATGGAGGAGATCCGGTCCTTGAGCGATCGCGTGCTGGTGATCTACGAGGGCGCAGATCGTCGCCGAGATGCCGCCCGAGTCCTCCGAGGAGGACTTCGGCGTGATGATGACCGGCGGCGGGCGCGGCGCGGAGACGCCGCTTGAGCGACGTCGACGACGAGCTCCCGCCCGACGCGACCGTCGCGGCGAGGCTCGCCACCTACGTGCGCGCGGGCGGCGTCGTCACCCCGCTGATCACGCTGCTCGTCGCGTTCATCGTCGGCGGCCTGGTGGTGCTCGTCACCGGCCACGACCCGATCGCGACCTACAAGGCGATCTTCAACGGCACCGGCCTGAACTGGTTCTTCCCGTGGATCAGCGCCGAGGACCGCACGATCGCGGCGCTGAACCTGCAGCAGACGCTGATCGTCACGACGCCGCTGATCCTCACCGGCCTGGCGGTGGCGTTCGCGTTCCGCTGCGGCCTGTTCAACATCGGCGGCCAGGGCCAGTACATCGTCGGCGGCGTCTTCGCCGTCTGGGTCGGCTCCTCGTTCGAGGGCATGCCGAGCCTGCTGCACATCGTCCTCGGCGATCGTCGCCGGCATGCTCGGCGGCGCTTCTGGGCCGGGATCGCGGGCGCTGCTGAAGGCGGTCACCGGCACCAACGAGGTGATCACGACGATCATGCTCAACTGGATCGCGATCTGGACGGGCAACTACCTGTTCAACCTCGGCGGCCCGCTGCAGAACTCCAACCCGGCGCAGAAGGACGTCCCGGTCTCCAACGACATCGTCGCGGGCGCCAAGCTGCCGGTCTTCTGGGGCGACCCGGAGCTGCAGGGCCTGCACGTCGGCCTGTTCATCGCGATCGCGATGCTGCTCGTCTTCTGGGTGCTGCTGAACCGCACGACGCTCGGCTTCGAGGTCCGCGCGGTCGGCTTCAACCCGGACGCGGCCCAGGCCTCGGGCATCTCCGTGCGCCGCAACTACATCGTCGTGATGGCGGTCTGCGGCGCGTTCGCGGGCCTCGCGGGCACGCTCGACGTGCTCGGCTGGCAGTTCCGGATCGCCACCAACGACATCCAGGCCAACCAGCTCGGGTTCTTCGGCATCGCGGTCGCGCTGCTCGGGCGCAACACCGCGGTCGGCACGTTCTTCAGCGCGCTGCTGTTCGGCGGCCTGATCACGGGCACGTCGGTGCGCAACCTCGACCCGACGGTGTTCGAGCCCGCGCTGGCGACGAACCTGACCTACATGATCCAGGGCCTCGTCGTCCTGCTCGTCTCGACCGACGTCCTCGTCGTCTGGCTCTGGCGGCTGCGGCGCAAGCGCGCGCGCCGGCGCCGACCGGCGGAGGCCGCATGACCCCTGCCAAGCAGATCGGCTGGGGGGCGTCGCCCTCGGCTTCCTCGCGTTCTTCATCGCGGTGCCGCCGATCATGGTGCGCTCGCCGGTCGTGATCGCGCTCGTCGCGCTGCTCGCGATGACGGCGGGCGTGCTGGCCGTGCGCGGCGGCGAGAAGCGGCTCGGGTGGCGGCGGGATCGTCG
>CAVRFE010000008.1:0-1864310 GCA_963720325.1 uncultured Actinomycetota bacterium
CTGGCGGCCCCGGCGGCCACGCCGCCCCCCCCCCGCGCGTGAGGCGACGGCCCGGTCCGACCGCTTCTTCCTGCTGGATTCTCTGCGCGGCGTGGCCGCGCTGATGGTGCTCGCGGTCCACACCGTCTGGTTCTCGGCGCGCGGGCTTCCCCGAGCGCTGGTACGACCTCCGGGCTCCGCCTCGAGGCCGCCTTCGCGATCTTCTTCGTGATCTCCGGGTTCCTGCTCTACCGCCCGTTCGTGAAGGCCCGCCTGCTGGACCGGCCGCCGGTGAACGCCGGGCCTACGGATGGCGCCGCTTCCTGCGGATCGTCCCGGCGTTCTGGGTGGCGCTCATCGTGATCTGCGTGATCGGTCGGCCCGAGCTTCTCGAGCCTCGGCGAGGTCGTGCGCAACTTCGGGTTCCTCCAGCTCTACTGGGGCGCGGGCGTCAACGACGTGATCCCGCAGGCGTGGACGCTCTGCGTGGAGGTCGTCTTCTACGCGACGTTGCCGCTGTGGGCGTGGCTGATGCGCGCGTTCCCGGGCGCGACCTCGCGCGCGCGGGCGCGAAGCGACTGATCGGCGGTCTCGTGCTGATCGTCGCCAGCCTCGTCTACAGCGGCGAGCTCGTCTACTCCCACGCGGTCGACCCGATCACGTTCGCGCCCGTGGGCGTCCTCGCGGCGATGCCGGGCTACATGGACCACATCGGGCTCGGCATGCTGCTCGCCGTCCTGAGCGTCTGGGTCGAGGAGCGGCGGGGCGAGGGAGCTGCCGAGCCCGGTCGCGTTCCTGGCGCGCCACCCGGCGGTGGCGTTTGTGATCGCGGGGGCGGCGATGGTGGGCGGCGGCGTGATCATCGGCGACGGAGGCCAGTACGCGCCGACGGAGTACATGGTCCGTCACCTGCTCAACAGCGTGGTGGCGGTGGCGGTGGTGATCCCGGCGTCTTCGGCGACGCGCGCGAGGGCGCCACGCGGCGGATCCTCGGGGAGCCGGGCGATCGTCTACGTGGCCTGATCTCCTACGGCTTCTACCTCTTCCACTGGGCGGTGCTGCAGCAGCTGTTTCGCTGGCAGCTCGACGGCACCGCTGTCGCTGGGCTCGTTCTGGGAGTGGTTCGGGCTCGCGCCTCGTCGGCTCGCTGGTCCTCGGCTCGCTCAGCTACTACCTGGTCGAGCGCCCGGCGCTCTCGTTCAAGCGACTGGTGCCGCGGAGCGGCGCGAGGACCGCCAGGACGCCCTCTCCGAGCGCGCACCGGCCACGCCGGTCACCGCGCCGCCCGCCTGATACTTGCCCGTCCTCCACCACATCCTGCTTGCGGCGGCGACGCTCGCCCTCGGCGCCGCCGGCCTCCGGGTGGCCTCGCTCGTGGCGGCCTCGGGGCTCGAGCGCGTGCTGACCGCCGCGGCGTTCGCGGTCGGCGGCGGCCGTGGTGGAGGTGCTGGCCCTCGGGCTCGTCGGGCTCGGCGGGAGCAGCCCCGCGCTCGCCGCCGCCGCGGGCCTGACCTGGGCGGCGGCCCGGCTCGCGCCCGCGCCGGAGCTGCCCGCCCGCACGGAGCTCGGCCGGTGGTGGGGCTCGCTCCCGCCCGGCGCCCGGCTGGCGGCGGGCGCGGTGGCCGGGGCCTGGCTGATCTGGCAGGCCTGGCTGCTGCGCTTCCCCACGCTCGGCTTCGACAGCGTGCTCTACCACCTGTCGGAGGCGACCCTCTGGGCCGGGAGCGGCTACACCGGCGAGACGGACCTGGTGATCCGCCGGCTCCCGGTCACGAACTACCCGATCACCGCGGAGGTCTTTCTCTCGTGGGGGCTGGGCCTGTCGCGCAGCTTCGTGCCGGCGTCGCTGATCGTGCCGGCGCATGTGGCGCTGCTCGGGATCGCTTCCTGGTGCGGCCTGCGCAACCTCGAGGTCACGCGGCTGCCGCGCGTGCTGGCACCGCGGCGATCTGCGCGATGCCGGCGATGATCGGCTGGCAGAACAACGGCGCGCTCACCGACCCGGTGTCGCTCGCCTGGCTGGTCACCTGCGCGGCGCTGTGCGCCGCGGCGCGCTCGCGTCCCGTGCTGCTCGCCCCGGCGCTCGTGGCCGCGGCGCTCGCGGTCGGGACCAAGACCACCACCGGCCCTCTCCTGGTGATCCTGCTGGCGGCGACCGTCTGGATGCACCGCGCCCGGCTGCGGAGCATGTGGCGGCCGCTCGCCGCGGCCGCGGCTGCTCGCCGTGGGCTGCGGGGGCGTGTGGTACCTGCGCAACCTGTTCGTGCACGGCTCGCCGCTGTGGCCGTTCGTCGAGACGCCCTGGGGCACCCCGCTGCCGCGCGCGATGGAGGCGGCCAACGACAGCTTCGCCGCGAACCCGCTCGAGACGATCGAGGTGGTCGGGCGACCTCTACGTCTCGCGGTTCCTCGGCGGGATCGTGCTCCTGGCCGGCCCTCGCCGCGCCCCTGCTGGCACGTGGGCGGCGCGCGGTCTGGATCGCCTCGGCGGCGGCGATCGTCTCCGTCCTGCTCTGGGCGCAGGCGCCGTTCACCGGCGTCCCGCCGTGGAGGTGCGCATCCCCGAGGGCGTGTTCTCCACCACGCGCTACCTGGCCCCCGCGGTGGCGCGGCGATCGTGGCCCTCGCGCTGGCGGGCAGCGGGGCGACTGGCGCGCGCGCGTCGCGCAGCTGCTGCTCGCGGCGGGGCTGGCGATCGAGCTGGTGCAGGCGTTCCGCCTCGACTTCCCGGAGATGCCGTCACCGCTCACGCCGCTCGCGGGCGCCGCCGCGGGCGCGGCGGCGATCCGGGGCCGGCGCCGTATCTCGCGGCGGGTGGACACGCCGGCCTGGCGCGTGCCGCCGCCGGCCCTGGTCGCAGCCGTGCTCGTGGCGGGAGCGCTGCTCGCCATGCCGGCGAGCGGATACGTGGCCCGTCACGCCGCGGCCGGTTCCTCCGCTGCGGGGCTGGTGGAATGGATGGCCCGCCAGCCGGCCGACTCGGCGGGGGTGGTGGGCGCCCCAGGCGTGATCGGACCGCTCGCCGGCGACCGGCTCCGCCGCCGCCTCGAGCCGATCCCGCCGGGCACGGGCTGCCGGACGTTGCGTGCACTGCGCCGGACCCGTTACGTGGTCCTCAGCCCCGGGGGCGGGGCCGACGCCGACGTCAGGTCACTGGTTCGCTGTCTCTCCCGCCCCGACTACCGCGACGCCGTCTTCGAAGCCTGGGCACCAGGCTGAGCAATGCCATCGCGAGGAGTGCCAGGGCGCTCAGCGCCGCGGCCCAGTGCAGCGGGGAGCGGTCGAGCTCGATCGTGACCGTGCGCGCCCCCCGCGGCAGGGCCAGCCCCGTCGCGGCGTAGTTCGTGGGGTGCAACTCGGCGTCCTGGCCGTCCACTTCCGCCTTCCACTCTGGGCTGTAGGAGTCCGCGAGCACCAGCCAGCCTCCGGTGCCCGGGGGCACCGAGATTCGCCAGCGAGTGGGGCTCAGGCGGCGCGGGCGCAGCGGCTGGAAGCGTTCGCCGACCGCCGCGGGCGCGCCGGGGGGCACGATCGCGGTCCGGCGGGGATCGAGCCCGCCGCGCGCGAGAAGATCGAGCGCCTCGCCGCCCCCATCCGGCGAGTGGCAGGAACGATGTACGCCCGTGGCAGCGCGGCACGGTCCTCGTAGACGGTGGCGTCGCGGCCCGAGACATGCGCGCCATCCGGGGGCCCGGCGGCGGCGCGCCGGGGGGCGTGACGTAGTAGCGCACGTTCATCAGCTGGTGCCCCGTCCGCACGGACCCACGGGGCGCGGCGTACTTCTGTGCCGGGAACTCCGGCGAAGGCGCGCCGGTCTCGCCCAGCACCCGCTGGAGGTAGCGAGCCCAGCGGGCCGACTGCGGATAGTCGTAGCCCTGCGGCGCCTCGAGCCCGTAGAGCGCGGGGGTGTTGGGCGGAAAGACGGTGGGGTTGCTGGGGGTGATGCGGTACGGCCCGGGACGCTCCTTCAGGAAGCTCACCACCGGCGGCTGCGGCGGGTAGGCTCCCGTGCCGGCAGGACCGGGTTGAAGTCGCGCAGGTAGCCGAGGTCGAGGACCACGACCACAGCAGCCAGGCCGACCACCACGGGGTAGCGGGTTCGCCCGGCCAGGCCGATCACGAGCGCCCCCAGCCCGGCGAAGAGGAGGAGTTTTCCGATCGCCCGTAGCTCGGTCCCGGGCTCGGCCGGCAGCTCGCCGCGCAGGTGTTGGACGATGAACCACACCCCCGCCAGGCCGAGCAGACCGCCGACGACCACCGCGATGCGGCGGAACGGGAGCGTCCGGCGCAGCAGCGCGTCGAGCCCGAAGCCGGCGAGCACGGCGCCGGCCAGCGCCACCACGTGGAACACCCGCACGTTGAGGCTGCTCGAGTAGGGCGGGATGTGGGGTATCAGCCACGAGGCCGGCGGGAGGGAGAAGATCACCATCAGCGCGACCACTGCCGCGGCCAGCAGACCTCGGACGGCGGGCTCGCTGCGCCGAAACCAGGCGCCCACCGCGGCGAGGAGGATCGCCGCCACGCCGAAGTAACCCGCCACCGACAGGTAGAAGAACAGTGGCCCGCGGTAGTCCTGGCCCGAGCCGAAGACGTCGGGCAGGAACAGCACGAGCCCGCTGCCCGCCGGCAAGTGCAACGCGCCGTGTCCGCCCCGCACCTCGGCGCTGATGCTGCCGTCCAGCGCCAGCAGGAAGGGGACGACCACGATCGCAGCCGCGCACAGCCCGAGCGCGTGGGCGGCGACGAACGCGCCGAAGGTGCGCAGGGCGCTGCCCAGGCGCTCGCCCCACAACGCCGCCAGGAGGTAGATCCCTGCCGCGGTGGCCGAGAGCGCCCCAGTCTCCGGATGGCCCGCGAAGATCGTCAGCGCCACCACCAGCGCGAGCGCCGCGGTCCGGCCCGGGGAGCGCCGGCGCCGCAGCCGCTCGGTGGCCAGCATGAGCCAGGGCAGCAGCGACATCACGGTGCCCAGCGGGGTCTGCAGCCAGGCGACCAGCGGCGCACAGAGCATGTAGACCAGCGCGGAGACCAGGGCCGGTCCCGCTCTGATGCGCAGCGCCCGGGCGAAGAGGTACGTGCCGTACCCGGCGGTGAGCAGCTTCAGGACACAGATCCACCCGAGCGCCGCCTCGAACGAGGTGAGGAGCGAGAGCCATGTCAGCGGGTACAGCAGGGCCGACTGCAGGTCCCCGAGCAGGGGCGTGCCCGCATAGCTCGACGGGTTCCACCGAGGTGCCTCGCCTTGCTTCACCTGGCTGCGGGCAAGCTCGCCGAGGGGGTAGAACTGCGTCGCGACGTCGCGGTTCTGGTTGAACTGCTTGGGGTCCAGCCCGGCCGGCTCCGAGGCCTGCCAGGGCACCGACCCGTACAGCAGGTAGCCGTGACCCATCTGGTGGCCGGCCAGCAGCGGCGCGAAGTAGGCGGTCGCCACCAGGGCCAGGACGACGAACGCCACCAGCCGGTCATCTCTCAGGCGGCGGCGCATCCGGATCAGCAGCCGAAGTCCATGCTGGGCCCGCAGCGAAACGGCAGGCGAGAAGCCACGCCGCCGTCTACCCCGAAGACCTCGACTCGTGGCCGCCCGTCCGGGGGCTCAGCCGAGGGTGGGGCAGGTCAGCCACGAAGCCCGATCGCTGGAGAGCCACCATCCGGAAGCGGCGCCGGAGGTCCCTCCGCGCGAGCGTGGGCGGGACGGCGGCCACGAATCGCCCTGCGGAGAACACCAGCACGTAACGCCCGGCGCGGCGCCGGCGCAGGCTCGCCGACCAGCCCACGATGCGCGCGGTCCGCCTCCCCAGCTCGGCGCGCTGCACCAGCCCCTGGACGGCGCCGGGCGCGAAGCGCAGGTCATCGCCGGCAGCGGAGCGGATGCGCCCCCGCTCGAGCACGTACGCAGGCCGCCGCGGTGGCGGCCCGAACAGCGTCACCACAGCGCCGTTCCGCGGCCGTTCGAAGGTGGCGAGCGGCACGAACCCCCTCCGCTGGGCCAGCTGATGGGCCGACTGGTTGACCAGCGGCCCGGTGTTCTGGTCGTACACCGCGAACTGGGCGCGCGGAGCGAGCCGGGACTCGCCCTTCACCAACGCGTAGCGGGGTTCCCCAAGCAGGTACTGCAGCACGGCTTTCTGCGCGGAGGGCAGCAGCGTGACCACCTGACGGCCCCTCCCTCGCCGCTCGATCGACTCGGCCACGTCAGGCCAGACGGAGCCGGCTCCCGTGCCCGTGACGTACTGCTCCTCGTCCTTGCCCGGGTAGGGGCCGTCGCCGGCTCGGACAGGATCCGCCCGTCGAGCAGGACGGCGGGCAGCGCCAACGCGACAGCCGCGATGGTCGTCGCCGCGACAGCCGGCCGCGGCGGTAGGTGACGCCGGATCAGGGCGGCCCCCTCGACGAGCGCGTAGGCCATGAGGGCAACCGCCGGCGGTAGCAGATAGAGGACGTGACGGGAAACGGGAAGGAGGTGAACAGCACCGCGATCGCAAACGGCGCCGCGATCCAGGTCAGGAGCAGGACCGTGCGGCGGCGCTCGCCGGAACGCGCCAGCCCCAGCGCCGCCCCCGCCGCGGCCGCAACCAGCAGAGGGTAGGTCACGTACTCGGTGAAGGCGGGCCGGTACACGGGCCAGCTCGTATGCCAGCCCACACCGGGCTGGGCCAGCGCCTGCTTGAGCGTGCGAACCGGGTAGAACTGCGACTCGCGGGGCTTTGCAGCACGTCGTACGAGCCGACAGCCGCAGAACCAGCCAGCCGCAGATCGCCCCGGCCACTGCGATCGCAGCGCCGGTGACCCACTTCCGCAAGCGCTCCCGGCGACCCTCCGGTGCCCAGTCGAAGCACAGCAGGCTGAAGGGCAGGAGCACCAGCACGGGGGCGGCGCTCTGCTTGGTCAGGAGCGCGGCACCAGGACGACCCCGAGCCCCGCTCCCACCGCCAGCCCGGGCGCCGGGCCAGCTCGATCTGCAGGTACAGCGCGCTCGCGAAGACCAATATCAGCAGCGGCTCGGTGATCCCGATCCCGTCGTGGACGACGAAGAACGGGATGACGGAGCAGATCACCGCCGCCACCACACCCGCGGCGGTGCCGAACAGCCGCCGTGCGAGCAGTCCGGTGACGAGCATCGTCCCGAGCCCGCACAGAGTCAGACCAGCCGGACCGCGTCCAGCGGGCTGAACCCGCCCTTGATGTAGGGGATCGCCAACCAGAAGGCCAGCGGCTCGCGCCCGATCGTGAACGAGAGAACAGGTCCCCGCGCGAAGCCTGGCGGCGAAAAGCCGTACAGCCCTTCGTCGAAGAAGTACGGGGAATCGATCGATGAAGGAGACCCACGGGATGCGAGCCACAGGCCGAGCAGGGCCACCGCCCCCAGCTACGAGGCAGGGACCGCCACCGGCGTGGGATCGGTCCGGAGAGGTCGGGCAGGGCTACGCCTGGAAACGAAGCGGCCGCCAGCGACCGCCCCCGCGCCGTCGTGGAGGGCCATCGCGGCACCGAGCGCGATGCCTGCCGCGGCCAGCATCGCCTACGTAGGCGCCCGGGCGCAGGCGGACGAAGGCCTCGTGGGCGAAGGGGGACGACCAGGCCCCAACCAGAACGGCGACGGTCATCGCGGCTCCGAAGGCCGCCACCACCGACACTCGCGCCGACCCCGCGACCAGGCTGGACGACCGGTCAGGGCAGCCTCCGAGCAGCGACGACCGCAGCCAGGGCCAAGAAGAACACCAGAAAAAGGTCCAGCCGCGGCGAAGGCCTCGGAGAGCGTTCTGTCGCGGCGGAGCCCCGGCGACTCGGGCCTCACCTAACCGGCGCGTACCAGGTCAGGAACAGTGCCCCGAGCAGGACGGGGCGCGCTCAGTCCCGCGAGCAGAGAGCCGACCCCGGGCTGCTGAGCGATCGTCGGATCTGCCTCACGAGCGGGGCGCACGATAGCCGCCGCCCCTGCCCCCGCCAGTGGCAGCTCTGAGCTGGCCCCGGTGAAGGGATTGACGGTCTGCACCCGTCCGCCCACGACCTCTGCGCCGCTCGTTCCAGTCGTTGTCCCGATTCACAACGAGGCTGAGTGTGCTTCCCGAGCTGCGCGAGCGCCTGGAGACCTCGCTCGAAAGAGCTTCCCGGGGCCTACGAGCTCGTGTTCGTGGACGACGGCTCGAGCGACGAGTCGGCCGGCGTCAATCGTGGGCTGGGCCCGCTCCTCCGACAACGTGGTGCTCGTGCAGCTGTCTTGCAACTTCGGCATGGACATAGCGATGTCCGCCGGCCTCGACCACACGTTCCGGCGACCACGTCGCCCTCGATGCACGCGGACCTCCAGGATCTGCTGGAGCTGATCGGAGAGATGCTCGAGGTGGCACGCAGAGACCCAGAACGCCGACGTGGTCTTCGCCTCTGCGGATCGGCCGTGACGAGAGCCGGCTCAAGCGGATGGCCGCCACCGGGCTTCGACTCGACGACGCGTGCGGCTCGCGCGGGTCCCCCTACCAGGGCCAGGCCGGGCGACTTCCGCCTGATGTCCCGCCGCGTCGCGGAATACCGTCCGCCAGATGCCGGAGCGGCGCCGTTTCCTCCTGTGGGACTCGGCGGCCTGGCTCGGCTTCCTCGGCAGGTGCCGATCGAATACCGCCTTGCAGGGCGCCGCAGCGGGCGCTGAGCCTTGACCTCTCGCCCCTGATGCGGCTCGCCTCCGAGGCCCTGACCTCGTTCTCCGACGTTCCGCTCAGCCTGGCCACCACACCGGCGTCGTTCGCGGCCGGGCTCAGCGCGCTCGGCGCGGTGCACCATCCTCGTCCTGACTATCTTGGGGCACGATCGCTCCCTCGGTCGGCGTTCTGGGTGCTGGCTGGCGGTGCTCTTCCTGGGTGGCATCCAGCTGATGAGCGTGGGGTGTGCTCGGCTCGCTACATCGCCCGCGTCCACGAACAGGTCCTGGACCGGCCCCTGTATCCTGTGACTCTCCCTAAGCCGGCCGCGGTGCAGGAAAGCCGGCCATGACCGGGGGCTGGGCGTGCTTCCGCCTGCAGGGCCGCTCCTTGGAGCAAAGCCCACGGGCGAGCGGGTCTACGTCCGCCGAGGAACCGGGTTTCAACCCCACCTGGCAACGGCACGTCGCCTCGAACCGGCTCAAGCCGCTCCCCTTCCTGCCCAGGGCCGGGCTCCTGGACCTCCCCTACGGGATTGGCCATTCCTTCGCCGAGCTGGCCCCGCGCGAGACGGTGGACGCTTCGACCTCGACGCTGTGCGCGCTCGAGGGTCAGGCAGCGGGAGACCGTGGGGTGCGACATGCGCGACCCGCCCTCTCCCCGGCCGAGAGCTTCGAGTCGCTGATCTCGGGTTCATTCGATCGAGCACGTGCCCGACCCGGAGAATGTGTCAGCGGAGGCGGTTCGCGGGCCCGCCTCGACGGCGTCGCCGTGGTCTACCCCCAACCGCCTGACCTTCGCTCGCCCCGACGAGATCATCGACCCCTACCACGACGTCGACGTGCCGCTGGACGACGGACTTTTGTACGAACCCCGACTCCGGCGACGTGGACAGGAACGTGTGCATCGCGACGAAGCCGTCCAGCCCGACCGGCGTGACGTCGAGGTCGAACCCGGCCGTTGTCGCCCGCTCGTCGTGATGGAAACGCCAGCGACGCCCGCCCACGTGCTCCAAGCGGTACCGGAACGGCAGTTGGTCGAACGCGGCATCGACGAGGCGGACGGGCTCGCGGAACCCGTCACCCATCCCCACGTCGGCCACCCAGGTCTGATCCGCGGGGGCCTGGTCGGCGAACCGGACCAGCAGCACCATGTGGTTGCCCCAGGCCCGACCGTCCTCGCCCGCCGCCGGCACCGCACCACGGACCAGCCTGACGTCATAGCCGAGGCTGGCGAGCAAGGCGGCGAACGAGCCGTTGAGGTGGAAGCAGTAGCCGCCGCGTCCGCCCACGATCCGTCGGACGGACTCCTCCGGGTCGATGGACGTCGGTCGGCCGAGCTGGATCTCCAGGTTCTCGTACGGCACCCGGTCGAGCACCTCACCCTGCAGCATCGACAGCGTCTCCGGATCGAGCGAACCGAGCCGCCCGTCGTCGGCACCGTCGAATCCCAGGTGCTGCAGATAGTGCTCACACAGTGCGGGATCGAGAACCTTCACGGGCCGAGCCTGCCACCGCCCTGGCACCGTGGCGACCCGGGCGCCAGCCCGAGCGGCCGGGTTGACAGACTCCCTGTCCGTGGCGACACGTGCGGAGTGGCTCGAAGGGGCGCGGCCGCGGACCTGGCCCGCGTCGATCTCACCGGTCCTGGTCGGTACGGGCGCCGCCGCCGCGGCCGAGGCGTTCGTGGCCTGGAAGGCCCTGCTCGCATTCGTCGTGGCCCTGGCGTTGCAGGTGGGCTCCAACTACGCCAACGACTACTCCGACGGCATCCGCGGCACTGATGACCACAGGGTCGGCCCCCGCCGCCTGGTCGCTTCCGGACTGGCGGCACCGGGGACCGTACGGACGGCCGCGTTTGCCTGCTTCGGCGTCGCCGCGGTCTGCGGACTCGTGCTTGCCCTCGCCACCGCGTGGTGGCTGGTCGTCCTCGGCGCGGCCGCCATCGCGGCGGCGTGGTTCTACACCGGAGGCGGCAGGCCGTACGGCTATCACGCGCTCGGCGAGATCAGCGTGTTCGTGTTCTTCGGTCTGGTCGCGGTCATCGGCACGGCGTACGTCCAGGCCGGACGTCTCACCTGGCCAGCGGTTGTGGGCGCGGTCGCGATCGGCGCGCTGACCTGCACTCTGCTGGTTGCGAACAACCTGCGCGACATCCCGACCGACGCCGCGACCGGCAAGACGACGCTGGCGGTGGTCATCGGTGACCGGCGGACGCGAAGGCTGTACGTCACGCTGTTCGTCGTCGCGTACGCCGTCATCGTCGTCCTCGCCGTGACGACTTCGATCTGGCCGCTGCTGGCGCTGCTCTCGTTCCCGGTGGCGGTCCGACCGCTACGCCAGCTCCGGGCAGGTGCCACCGGACCGGAGCTCATCGGCGTACTCCGCGACACCGGACTCCACGAACTGGTGTTCGCACTCCTGCTCACTCTGGGCCTGCTGCTCGTCACCTGAGCCCAGCCGAGTCACCGCGAACACTGCTGCGAACCTGTTGCGTCACTCCCGCTCGGTGGGGTCGTGCGACGTCGCGCTCGTCCCCATCTCGTCGTCGGTCTCCTCGTCGCGATGGGTCACTTGCCGCCGCTCCTGGAGCCGCCGAACGTACTCCGGGTTGATGTGCTCGCGGTCGATCTCGCGCGGGTCCTCGCCGGGCGTGGCGCCTTCCTTGGTCCACCGGTTGGTGGCCTCGGGGTCGTCCCGCTCCGCATCCGCGTTGGCGTCCTGATCGCGACCGGGTTCGTCAGTCATGATCCCTCCGTACCCCACGGCCGGGTCCGACAACCCGAGCGGACTCAGCTGGCGGGCCACTGCCCGGTTGCCGCGAACCCCTCCAGTACGGCGGTGTACGGCTCGAGGCGAAGGCCCTGCGCGGCCACCCAGCCGTCGTCGTAGAAAGTGTGCGCGTAGCGGTCGCCCCCATCGCAGATCAGCGTGACCACGCTGCCCTGTTCCCCGTCTGCCCGCAGCCGGGCCACCAACGCCAGCGCACCCCACAGGTTGGTGCCGGTGGACCCGCCCGCGCGGCGACCTGTCACCGCGGCGAGATAGCGCATCGATGCGACGGAGGCCGCGTCGGGCACCCGCAGCATCGTGTCGACGACATCGGGAACGAACGACGGCTCCACCCGGGGCCGTCCGATCCCCTCGATCCTCGACCCGGACGTGGTGCACGAGGGGTCGTCGTCGCACCAGCCGGCGAGGAACGCCGAGCCGTCCGGGTCGACCACGCAGACCCTCGTGTCGTACCGGCGGTAGCGCACGTACCGTCCGATCGTGGCGCTGGTGCCGCCGGTGCCCGCCCCGACCACGACCCAGCGCGGGATCGGGTGCGGCTCGGCCGCGAGCTGGTCGAAGATGCTCTCGGCGATGTTGTTGTTGCCGCGCCAGTCGGTGGCGCGTTCGGCGTACGTGAACTGGTCCATGAAGTGGCCGCGGGTCTCCTCGGCCAACCGGCGCGACTCGGCGTAGATACCGCGCGGGTCGTCGATGAGATGACAGCGGCCGCCGTAGAACTCGATCAGCGCGATCTTCTCCGGACTCGTACACGCAGGCATCACCGCTACGAACGGCAGGCCGAGCAGACGCGCGAAGTACGCCTCGCTCACGGCCGTGGAGCCACTGGACGCCTCGATGACCGTGGTGTTCTCGCCGATCCAGCCGCTGGCCAGCGCGTAGAGGAACAGCGAGCGGGCCAGCCGGTGCTTCAGGCTCCCGGTGGGGTGGACCGACTCGTCCTTGAGGTAGAGCTCGATGCCCCACTCCTCGGGGAGCGGGAACACGTGCAGGTGGGTGTCGGCGCTGCGGTTGGCATCGGCCTCGACCCGCCGGATCGCCTCGGCGACCCAGTTCCGGTCGGCAGCCGGACGCTTGGACACTCGCACGGCGAACGATGGCCCGGAACATGACATGCCGGCAGGCTAACCGCGGGCGGGCCTGGCTGGTTCCGGAAAGCCTTTACCGGCGCGGCCGCCCACCAACAGAGGATGGAGCACGGAACGGCACCACCCGTCGACGCTCTTCGCAAGGAGGCACCTGGTGGCTCGTGGCGAGACCTTCGCAGCCGAGTGGCGGATCCGCACCGATCACGAAACCGGCGTCGAGGTGCGCCAGCTCACCGACCACAAGGGGCACAGCCACCACCTGTACTTCACCAACCCCGGGTGGTACGACGACGGACGCAAGCTGCTCTTCGGCTCGGACCGGGGCAACCGCACCAACCTGTTCGGCCTCGACCTGGGCAGCGGCGAGATCACCCAGTTGACCGACCTCGACCTGCCACCGCCACCCGGAGAGACGTCGTTCCTGTTCACCAGCAAGAACCCGGTCAAGGAGGAGGCGTACTTCTGGCACGGTCGGGATCTGGTCGCGCTGGACCTTTCGACGCTCGACACCCGGGTGCTCTACGAGGCGCCGGAGGGGTTCCTGCCCAACATCACCAACGTCACCGCAGACGGTCGGCATGTCTGCTCGGTCATCTACCAGGACCTGTCGAAGGAGTTCGGCGTCGACCTGCTGCGGGGATACGTCGGTTTCGCCGAATACTGGGCCGCCCGACCGCTCTCACGGGTCGTGCTGGTCGACACGTCCACCGGCCAGGACCGGGTCGCCTTCGAGGAGAAGTACTGGATCGGCCACACCAACACGTCGCCGACGCGGAGCAACCTCGCGACCTACTGCCACGAAGGACCGTGGTACGACGTCGACAACCGCATCTGGGGCCTCGACCTGGACACCGGACACACGTGGAAGATCCGCCCCACCGGCGAGGGCGAACGAGTCGGCCACGAGCACTGGCTCGCCGACGGAATCCACATCGGCTACCACGGGACCCACGCCGACGGCTCGTCGTTCTTCGGCCGGATCCACTACGACGGGACCGACTCGAAGGAGGTCGCGTTCCCCCACCACTCGACCCACTTCCACACCAACGACCTCGAGGTCGTCGTCGGCGACGGCAGCCGGGACAACCCGCGCCTGCTCCTGTGGCGCCGCCAACCCGACGACGCGGCCGAGGGCTTCGACGGGCCGCGGGTCCTGCTCAACCACCGCGGCTCGTTCCACATCCAGGCGGTGCACGTCCATCCGCGGCTTCGCGCCGACAACGCCCAGGTGCTGTTCACATCCGATGCCAGCGGCTACGGCAACCTGCACCTGGTCGACGTACCCGACCTCGACGACCTTCCGCTCGCCACCGCGTAGGCGATCCTGGTCGCGGGTCCCGTGCTCGATCTACACGCGACCGCCGCCGCAGCGGTCAGTCGACGTCTTCCTTGCGCGCGGCCGCGTCGACCCGGGCGCGCGCGTGGGCAACGATTCCGGACAGAGCCTGGCCGGCGTCGGCACCCTGCCGCCGCAGCAGCAGCCAGGACATGCCCGAGGTGAACAGCAGGGCGAGAAGGGCCACCAGCCACGCCGAGGCCAGTCGTCCGAACAGGACGTACAGCACCCCGAAGCACGCCGCGAAGACGACGAGCCGAAGCAAGGTGTAGACGAGAAGCGTTCGCATCATGTACCTCCCGCCGCGGTGCCGGTGCCGGTGGCAGCGTACGTCAGCTGACCAGCAGTTCCGCGAGCAGCCCTGGTTCGATGTTGCCGCCGGAGACGACCGCCACAACCGGGCCCTCAGGCAGTTGGTCCGCGTGTGTGAGGTATGCGGCGGTCGCGACGGCACCACCGGGTTCGGCCACCAGCCGGGACGAGCGGGCCAGCGTCCGGACGGCGTGCCGGATCGCGTCATCGGAGACGGTGAGCACCTCGTCGACCCTCGCCTTGATGTGCTGCCAGGTCAGCTCGCCGACGCAGACGCGTACGGAGTCGGCGATGGTGCGGTAGGTCTCCTCGACCGGCCAGGTCCGACGTTCCCCGTGCCGCCAACTGTCGGCAAGGTCGGCGGCCAACTCCGGTTCGCAGGCGATCACCCGAACGCCCGGGCGCACGGCCTTCACCGCGGTGGCGATGCCGGAGATCAGTCCGCCGCCGCCGACGGGGACCAGCACGGTCGCCACGTCCGGGAGGTCGGCCAGGATCTCCAACCCGATCGTTCCCTGACCGGCGATCACCTGCGGGTGGTCGAACGGCGGCACGAAGGCATACCCGTGCTCGGCGACCAGCGCAACGGCCCGGCTCTCCCGCTCGGCCGGCGGAACAGTGATCACCTCGGCCCCGAGCGCCCGGGTCGCGTCCACCTTGACCCGCGGGCTCGTGTCGGGCATTACGACGTAGGCCTTGACCCCATATGAGCGCGCCGCGAAGGCGACGGCCTGGGCGTGGTTGCCGGAGGAGTGGGTGACGATCCCGCGCGCCCTTACTGCCTCGTCGAGGGCGCCGACCGCGTTGAGGCCGCCGCGGATCTTGAACGAGCCGATCGCCTGGAGGCATTCCGGCTTGAGCCACAAGGGACGCCGCGGCTGGGGTGCTTCGGTCCAGGCGGCGGGGACGAGCGGCGTGCGGACGACGCGTCCCGCGATCCGCTCCGCCGCCGCGCGTACGTCGTCGATGCCCACCAGTCGCGTTCCGTCGCTCATGCCGGCGACGCTACCGGCCGATCGGCCGTTCGCAGTCAGTCGGCCGCGGCCGGCAGCCGGCCCTCCCACTTCGTCGAGAGGACGAGTGTGGTCCGGGTGCGGCTGATCCCGTCGATGCGCAGCAGTCGGCCGAGGAGATCCTCCAGAGCGTCGACGCTGGACACGCGGATCTTGACCACGAACGACTCGTCTCCGGCGATGTACCAGCAGTCCTCGATCTCACCGACCCGCTCCAGCCGTTCGACCACCGCCACCTGGTCGGCCGTGTCGGACAGCAGCAGCCCGATCAGAGCCGTGACGCCGAGCCCGAGCGCTCCGGGCCGGACCTGCGCCTGGTAGCCGGTCAGCACACCGCGCTCTTCCAGCCTGCGGACGCGCTCCTGCACGCTCGGGCCGGACAGTCCGACGAGGCGGGCCAGTTCGGCGTACGACGCGCGGGCGTTCTCGCGTAGGGCGCCCACCAGGCGCCGGTCGACCTCGTCCATGGACTCGAGCATCCTCGGCACCTTTTCCTCACGATGATCTTCTATAGCTAGGCAAATCAACGCTTGTGCCTTAGAATCACAGGCAGTCAACTCGATGACTCATCGATTCGCAAACGCTCAGAGGATACTGACAGATCATGTACGTCGGTTCGTTGGACTACGCCACCCTTCGCCGGCTCCCACACCTCGGCGGCTCGTCGCTGGCCGCCGCCCCTCGCATCCCGACACCCTCGCAGGGGTCGGCGACCACCGACCTGGGCGGCTGCCCTGCTGCCGCCGGCGCCCCTCGGCGCGGTCGGATCGGGCGCCGCCACCGCTGAGGCACGTCCCGCGGCGACCAGCAACGTCCGACGGCGAGGGCGGGACCCCGTCGTTTCGGCTCAACCCCGCGACGACCGGTCCCATCCTCGGCGGCGGCGGCTACTCTCAGACGTCAAGAGTTCCGTCGTACGCCGCCTAGGAGGGTTCGGGTGCCCCGAGCGTTGCCCGTCCTGGTCGCCATCGTTCTGCTCGTCTACTGCCTGGTCAACCTGGTCCAGACTCCCCGCGACGAGGTACGCACCTTGTCCCGCCCGATCTGGGCACTTCTCATCGTGTTCGTCCCGTTCGTGGGACCCGTGCTCTGGCTGGTCGCCGGACGGCAGTCCGCCCGTCGGAGTCCTCGGCGCACCGCGAGCCCGGAGCGAGCCCGACCGGTGGCCCCGGATGACAATCCGGAGTTTCTGGCCGGGTTGAAGCAACGACGGCAGAAGGCCGAGGACGAGCGGCTCCGCAAGTGGCAGGCCGACCTGGAACGCCGGGAACGCGAGATGCGCGGCCCCGACGACGACGGCGGCACCGCCACCGACCGCACCGCGAACTGACGCCCGCCCGACGACACCATGGTCGATACAGGGCAGGACGAAGCGCAGCAGGACGAAGCCCAGCCAGCCGAGGCCCAGCCAGCCGAGGCCCAGCAGGACGAGTCACGATCGATCCCGGACGAGGTCTGCACCCGGGCGGTCGAGCTCCTCCGCGAGACGCTCGGCGTCGCGGTCGACCTCACCGGCTGGGAGACGATCCGACACGAAGGTCGAGCCCGGCTGGCCCGACTGCACCTGTCGGGCGCACCGATCAGCTCCGCGGTGGTCAAGGTCATCCGGCCGCCCGCCGGCCAGGAGTTCGACGGAGCCGACGACGACCCGTGGAGTCCGGCGGCCCGGCTGGCCAACGAGTGGACCGGTCTCGCGTTCCTTTCGTCCCTGCCCGGACCGCGGCTGCCCGTTCCCGCGTTCTACGGCGGCGACGCCGACCTGGGCTTCGTGGTCATCGAGGACTTCGGCACCGGGCCCAGCCTGGCC
This sequence comes from uncultured Actinomycetota bacterium, assembly GCA_963720325.1. GTDB lineage: Bacteria > Actinomycetota > Actinomycetes > Propionibacteriales > Actinopolymorphaceae > Thermasporomyces. The sequence goes on from CAVRFE010000008.1 coordinate 16,961, forward strand.
GAGATCCTGCTGGCGACCTCACCCGCACGGGCCGAGGCTGGCCTGGCGGGCTATGTCGATGCCCTCGCCGATGTCCACCTCGGCACGTTCGGTCGCGGGGATGAATACGACGAGCTGCGCCGGTCCCATCCCGGCCAGCCGCACGCGACCACGCTGCTCGACGCCGATGGTCGACCGCACCTGCTCCGGTCGCTCGGACCCCTGAGTGGTGAGTTGGATCTCGACGACGCCACGGTCGGCGCCATCGCCTGGATCGACGGCATCGTGCGGGCTCCGGGGCACTGGCGGGCCTTCAGCCCGAACGACTGCTGCCCCGACAACAACCGGGTCGACGACGGCGGGCGGGTCCGGCTGTTCGATCTGGAGTTCGCCACCTGCCGGCACGCGTTGCTGGACCTCGCCTACCTGCGCGCGACCATGCCGACGTGCTGGTGCGTACGACGGCTACCGGCGGGACTGTCCGACCGCCTCGTCGACCGTTACCGCGAACGGCTTCGCGCCGCCGGCCGGACCGTGCCGGACGAGGAGTTCTCCGTTGCGCTCGATGCCTGCCAGGCCTACTGGGCGCTCACGACGGCGTTCTGGCACGTCGATCGCGCGTTCGAACCTGGCGACGACGGCTGGTACTTCGAGAGCTATGACTTCCAGGTCGCCTCGCGCCGTCAGATGCTTCTGCTCCGGATGGACGAGCTCGCCGACGCAGCCAGCCGTCAACCGGCGATTGCCCCACTCGTGACCGGACTGGTCGAGCCGGTGGTCGCCGCGGTCCGGCGGGTGGCGCCCGACGTACAGCTCCTGCCGCTCTACCCCGCGTTCAGCTGACCTGACCGCCCCGCGTCACATACCGGTGTAGGAGTGCAGTCCCGAGACGAGGAAGTTGACGCCGACCAGGTTGAACAGCAGAGCGCCGTATGCCACCAGGGCGATCCAGGACACCCGGCTCCGCCAGCCAGCGGTCGCGCGCGCATGGAGGTAGGCGGCGTAGCAGACCCAGGTGATGAACATCCAGGTCTCTTTCGGGTCCCAGCCCCAGTAGCGTCCCCACGCAGCGGCGGCCCACACGGCGCCGGCGATCAGGGCGAAGGTCCAGATGGGGAACGCGAACGCGTGCAGCCGGTATGCGGTCCGTTCGATCGCCGCGGCCGGGGGGAGCTGGGCGAGGTAGCCACGCACCGCACCGCCATCGCCGGCCGCGAGGGCACGACGTTCGGCCCGGGCCTTGAGCAGGTGCAGCAGGCTCGCCACCGCTGCGAGCGTGAGCACGCCCGTCGCGAGGATGGCTGCTGACACGTGGATCGCCAGCCAGTACGACTGGAGAGCGGGGATCAGGCCGGACACCGGCAGGTAGAGGACCGTGGTCGCAATGCCGAGCACCACGAGCAGGAAGCCGGTTACCGGCAACCCGAGGAAGCCGAGCCGCAGTCTGGGGAGCGCGACCAGATAGACGACCCCGACGACGAGACTTCCAGTGATCGCGAACTCGTACAGGTTGCCCCACGGAACACGCTCGGCCGCGAGTCCGCGAGTCAGGACGCCAGCACCGAGCAGCGCCGTGGCGAGCACGGTCAGCGCTACGCCGATCCGGTTGAACAGAGCCGGCCGGTGGGAGGGAGAGCTCTCATCGGCAGGGCCGTCGGGAGGAGGTGTGAGTACGGCAACCGAACCGGCGGCCGACGACTGGGACCCCGCACCGGCCGCGTCCGTAGCGCCCACGGCAACAGCGGATGATGCGGTGTCAGCCCCGGCAGCTCCCGAGGTGTCAGCCGTCCGGCGTTCGCGGGTGAAGGCCCACGCCGCCGCATGTCCGAGCATCGCCAGTGCCATCACGACCGTCGCCGCGTGGACGAGGTTGTCCGACAAGGTACCGAGCGTCGCGCTCACCCCTGTTCCCTCCTGACGTGGATCCCGCGGAGCTCCGCGGCGATCGAGTCGATCTCCATGCCGAGGTCGGTGGCTTCGCCTGGGCCCTCGCTGTCGACGCCGCCGTTGCCCCTGTCGCTGCTGCTGTCGCCGCGCTCGCCCAGTCGCTCGCCCTTGTCCAAGCCCGCGACGGCGACCACGGTACGCCCAGCGTCATCACCGAGGCGGACCCAGACCCGGCGTCGTCGTACGACCAACGACGTCACCAGCCCGGCAAGGGCGAGGACGGCACCGGCCAGGACCAGCGGTTCGCCCGGGTTGCGGCTGATCTGCAGGTTGACCCAACGCGTGTAGCCGTCGAACCGGATGCTGCCAACGCCGTCCGGAAGTGTCGCGGTCTGGCCCGGCGTGAGCGCCAGCCGGTATGCCTCGCCGTTCTTCGACCGCAGCTGCGTCAGCCCGGCCGTGTCGAGCCGGTACACCGACTGCGGCAGGCCCGAGTCCAGGCCGAGGTCACCGCGGTAGGCCGTCAGGTATACCGACGGGCGGAGAGCGCCCGGGAATGCCGACACCGGTCCGCGGTCAGGGTCGACCACCGCGGTCGGCAGGAAGAAGCCCTGGAAGCCCAGCTGGCTCGGCCGGGCATCCGGCGCCTTGACCACGCCCGTCGAGGTGAACCGGCCGTCCTGCGGCAGGAACGGCACCGGTCCGGAGAACGCCACATCGCCCTTGCCGTCGCGTACGGTCAGGCGCGGGGCGTACCCGTGCCCGATCAGGTGGACCCGGGTGCCGTCGATACGCAAGGGGTGGTTGACGCGGAGGTCGTAGTCTTCGGCCGCCGCCCCGGGCCGTTCGGTGTAGGACAGCGACGCGTCGAAGCTCCGCGGCGAGCCCCGCTGGTCGCCCTCGGTCTCCCAGTCGACAGTGAAATCCTTGACCGTGAGAGCGAACGGCGGCAGGTGGGTGTCCTCGAACAACGCACCGGCCTGGTAGCCGTCGTACTGCGTGACGGTGTTGGCGAAGCCGCCACCGGCGACGACGAGCGCCGTACCGCGAAAGCCGAGCAGCGTGCCGACGGCGACACCGACGAGCACCACGACGAGCGCTGCGTGGAAGACCAGGTTGCCCACCTCGCGTACGTATCCACGCTCGGCCGCCACCGACGGGCCGCCGCGACCCGCTTCGTCCACGACCACGCGATAGCGGCGGGACCGAAGCTGTCGAGCCGCCGTGGCCAGCACCTCGGCTCGATCCGCCGTCGTCACGAACGCGTGGTGCGCGGGCAACCGGTCCAGGTGTCGCGGTGCCGCCGGCGGTCGCGACCGCAGCACCCGCCAGTGCTGGGCGGTCCGGGGGACGATGCAGCCGAGTAGCGAGACCAGCAGCAGCAGGTAGATGGCCGCGAACCAGGGCGAGCTGAAGACGTCGAAAAGCCCCAGCCGTTCGTACCATCGCGCCAGGCCCGGATTGGCGCGGGCGAAATCTGCCACGGTGACCGGGTTGACCGAACGCTGTGGAATGACCGAACCGGGTACGGACGCGAGGGCGAGCAGGAAGAGCAGCAGCAGGGCGGTCCGCATCGAGGTGAGTTGGCGCCACGCCCAGCGGCCCAGCTCGAGGGGTCGCAGCGGCGGCGGCTCGGAGCCCGCCGAGCCGGCCGAACCCGCGGGCGGCCCCGACCCCGCGCGCTCCTGCGTCTGCGTCATCCTCACCCCACCGCCGTGCTCATGGCCCCGGCTCGACTGTGTCCATGCTCAGATCACCGTAGAAAACGAGCCCACCCACTGCCGCAGCGGACCCACGGCCGCGTCCCACAGCCCCGTGACGAGCAGCAGCCCGACCACGACCAGCAGAGCGCCGCCGGCCCGGGTCACCCAGACGTGGTGGCTTCGTACCCATCCCAGCGTGCCGAGCAGCCGGCGGAATCCCACCGCCACCGCGACGAACGGCATCCCCAGTCCGAACGCGTACGCCAACATCAGCACGGCTCCGCGACCCGCGGTCGCCTCGTTGACCGCGAGGGTCGCGACCACGCCGAGGGTGGGTCCGATGCACGGTGTCCAGCCGAGGCCGAACAGCACACCCAGCAGGGGTGCCGCGCCGAGCCCCACGGCCGGCACGTGGTGGATCCGGATGTCGCGCTGCAGCCACGGCACCAGGCCCAGGAACGCGAGGCCGAGCACGATGGTCACGGTGCCGAGCACCTTGGTGAGGATCGAGCTGTGGACCGCGAGGAACGTGCCCACCACGCCGAACAACGCTCCGGCAGAGGTGAACACGACCGCGAAGCCGGCCACGAACAGCAGCGCGCCGGTCAGCATCCGACCCCGCCGGGCCGCGGCGAGGTCGGCACCGGAGAGCCCGGTGACATAGGAGAGGTAGCCCGGAACCAGCGGGAGTACGCACGGAGACAGGAACGACACCAGCCCGGCGAGCAGCGCGACCGGGACCGCCAACAGCAGCGATCCGTTCAGCGCCGTCTCCGCGAACCCCGTACCGACGGAGCTGGCCGCAGAGCTCACAGACGCAGCGGCGAGGGTCACGACGACTCCGCGACGTCGGTGGCGAGGGCCTCGAGGGTCCGCTGGCTCATCGGACCGAGCACCCGCGCCGCAACCCGGCCTTGACGGTCGATCACCAGCGTGGACGGGATCGCACCGGCCGGCAGGGTGTCGCGGAACCCGAGCAGCTGCGCCCCATCCGGGTCGTAGACGCTCGGATAGGGAACACCGAACGTACGCACGAACGCCTTGGGCGGGCCGGGGTCGTTGTCGCGCGTGTTCAGACCGAGGAACTCCACGCCCTTGGGGCGAAGCGCCTTCGCCGCCGCGACCAGATCAGGCGTTTCCTTCCGGCACGGCGGACACCACGAGCCCCAGACGTTGAGAACGACGACCTTGCCCTTGAAGTCGGACAGGCCGATCTGCCTACCGTCCAACGACTTCCCGCGCAGCGCAGGTGCGGGTTGACGCTCCCACGGCGGCATCGTGGTCACCATTCCGCTGCCGGGGACGTACCGGGTACCGGCCTGGCCGGCCCGTGCCCCGCCGTCGGACTCCTCGCCGCCCCCGCTCGAGCAGCCCGCTACGAGGACCAGCCCGAGGACGACGGCAGCAGCTGAGCGCCAGGACACCTGCATCATCATGCTCCCGCGGTGAACTTCCGTCTCGACCGGTCCGCCGCCGGAAGGAGGTCGGCCGCCGGCTCCGCGTAGTCGACGGACACGATCGTGTCGCCTTCGTACGTAAAGGTCGTCAGGCTGGCAAGGGTGCATTGACGCTGCCGCGGGTCGTGCCACAGCCGTCGCCCCTCGACGTAGGACCGCACCGTCCAGATCGGTAGCTGGTGGGAGACGAGCAGAGCCTCGTGGCCCGGGACCGCGGCACGCGCAGCGGCCATCGCAGCGAGCATGCGCACGGCGATCGTCCGGTATGGCTCCCCCCACGAGGGACGGAACGGGTTGCGCAGGTGCCTCCACGACGACGGCCGCCGCAGCGAACCGTCACCCACCCCGAACGTCAGCCCCTCGAACACGTTGGCGGCCTCGATCAGGCGTTCGTCCACGACCGGCGTCAACCCGAGCTTGTCGGCGACGGGCTCGGCCGTCTCCCGCGCCCGCTCCAACGGCGAGGTCACGACCCGGACGAGATCCCGACCGGCCACCGTCTCCGCGACCCGGCGCGCCATCGCGCGGCCCAACTCCGACAGGTGGTAGTTCGGCAGCCGCCCGTAGAGGATCTTCGCCGGATTGTCCACCTCGCCGTGCCTCAGCAGGTGGACGATCGTACGGCCGTCACTCATGAAGCCTCCTCCGCGGTGGCGGCCGCCCGTGCCGCGACCGGAGCAGCCGCGGCGATCCGGTCGAGCGCCTCGGCGTCGTGCGCCGCGCTCACGAACCACGCCTCGAACGGGCTCGGCGGCAGGTGCACACCGGCGGCGAGCATGGCGTGGAAGAACGCGCGGAACCGGTGCTGGGCCTGGCTGCGGGCGTCGTCGAAGTTGCGGACATTCGGCGTCTGGGCCGGGTCGACGAAGAACACGCTGAACAGGTTGCCGGCGAACTGCACCAGGTGCGGCACGCCCTCCTTCGTCAGCGCACCGCCGACCAGGTCCGCGACAGCCGCCGCCGTCTTGTCGAGGTGGGCGTAAACGTCAGGGGTCGCCAACCGCAGCGTGGCGAGTCCGGCGGTGATGGCCACCGGGTTACCCGACAGCGTGCCGGCCTGGTAGACCGGGCCGGCCGGTGCCAGCAGCGCCATGACATCTGCTCGGCCGCCGAACGCCGCCGCCGGGAAGCCGCCGCCCATCACCTTGCCGAACGTCATCAGGTCGGGGACCACGCCGTCGATGCCGTGCCAGCCCGACCGGGTGACCCGGAACCCGGTCATCACCTCGTCGGAGACGAACAGGGCACCGTGCGCATGGCAGGTGTCGGCGAGGAACGCGTTGAACCCGTCACCCGGCGGCACGGCACCCATGTTGCCCGGTGCGGCCTCCGTGATCAGGCAGGCGATCTCCTGGCCGTAGCGGTCGAAGGCGGCCGTCACCGCGGCCCGGTCGTTGTACGGGACGACGATGGTGTCCGCGGCCTGTGCCCCGGTGACTCCCGGCGTGTCCGGCAGCCCGAACGTCGCGACGCCCGAACCTGCCGAGGCCAGCAGGGAGTCGACGTGACCGTGGTAGCACCCGGCGAACTTCACGACCTTGGCGCGACCGGTGGCACCGCGCGCCAGTCGGATGGCCGACATGGTCGCCTCGGTCCCGGACGAGACCAGTCGCACCTGCTCGACGGGAGTACGCGCGACGATCTCCTCGGCCAGCTCGACCTCGGGCTCGGTCGGTGTCCCGTACGAGGTACCAGCCGCGACGGCGCCGGTCACCGCCGCGATCACGTCGGGGTGGGCGTGGCCCAGGATCATCGGTCCCCACGAGCCGATCAGGTCGACGTACTCGCGACCGTCGACGTCGACGAGATACGGCCCGTACGCCCTGGCGATGAACCTCGGGGTGCCGCCCACCGCGCGAAACGCACGGACAGGTGAGTTGACACCACCCGGCGTAACGGCCTGGGCACGGGCGAACAGGCTGTCGGAGCGTGGATGGCGGGCGGCCGCGGATCCGGCGTGGCCGGTGTGTGTGCGGGGCTCGGTCACCGTGGCATTGTCCCCTGCCCGACTTCGGGCCTCGAGGGCGCCCGGCGAGAGCCTCCACCGAGTTTGCGATCACCCCCGTAACTCATCGGTAGCAATGTCGTTGAACCCGCGACGGCTTCGGTCTTCAAAGACGCGTGACGGCGACGTATGGTGAGTCGAGAGCTACGGGGAGGATGACATGAGACGGGGGAACCGCGAACGATTTGCAACCGGTTGCACCCACGCCGGCATGTCGCCGGTCCGAAACCTGTACGGTTCCCACCACGGTTTCAACAATCTGCTTTGTGACCACCTTCGAACAGAACCAACGTCATAGACGCCTTTCCTGGTCCGTAAGGTCCACATAGAGACCGCGGCTCCAAGACTGGCTCGGCGCCCTCACCCCCCCGGGCGCGCCGGGCCTCCTCGGCCGCCGCGGCGCCTGGTTACCTCCCCCCCGACCGGGCGCCGTGGCGGCCCCTCCATGTCAGGGCTCAGCCCGCATCGGCCGTCACTTTCTCCTCGCGGTCCTGAGACCTGCGCACCCAGTCGCGAGCAGAGCGAGGATCCGCTCAGCGCAGCAGCCGGGCCGCCTCCACCGCCCAGTACGTGAGCACGATGTCAGCGCCCGCGCGCCGGATGGAGGTCAGCACCTCCAGGATCGCCCGCTCGCGTTCGATCCAGCCTTGTGCCGCTGCGGCCTCGACCATCGAGTACTCGCCGGAGACGTTGTACGCGGCGACTGGGACGTCGACCGCGTCCCGGACCCGGCGTACGACGTCGAGATAGCCGAGTGCCGGCTTCACCAGCACGATGTCGGCGCCCTCGGCGATGTCGAGGGCCACTTCGCGCAGCGCCTCGACGGCATTCGACGGGTCCTGCTGGTAGGTCTTGCGGTCGCCGGTGAGGCTCGACTCCACGGCGTCGCGGAACGGTCCGAAGAACGCCGACGCATACTTCGCGGAATAGGCCAGCACCCCCACGTCGACGTGATCCGCTGCGTCGAGCGCGGATCGGACCGCACCGATCTGGCCGTCCATCATGCCGCTCGGACCGACCAGATCGACTCCGGCCGCGGCCTGGGCCAGGGCCATCTCGGCATAGCGTTCGAGCGTCGCGTCGTTGTCGACCGTGCCGTCGGCGGCGAGTACGCCACAGTGTCCGTGGTCGGTGAACTCGTCCAGGCACAGGTCGGCCATCACGACGGAAGCGTTACCGACCTCGGCGACGACCTCTCGGATCGCGACGTTGAGGACGCCGTCGGGGTCGGTGGCGCCGGTGCCGTCGGCGTCCTTCGCCTGCGGGATCGCAAACAGCATCAGGCCGCCGACACCCGCCTCGACCGCTTCAACGACGGACTTGCGAAGTGAGTCGAGCGAGTGCTGGACCACGCCCGGCATCGAAGGGATCGGCACGGGTTCGGTCGCGCCCTCGCGGACGAAGAGCGGGAGCACGAGCGAGCGCGGAACCACTTCGGTCTCGGCGACCAGCCGCCGCATCGCCGCGGTGGTACGCAGGCGGCGCGGCCGGATCTCAGGAAAGCCCATGCGAAGAAGGCTAGCCCCGACGCTTGGCGACGCCTGCGTGGGTGGCCGAATCGCCGGACTTGTCCAAACCTCCGCCCGATTCTTCAGGCCCCGGACCTTCGGACGAACCGCTACTTTCTCGGCTTCGGTAGCCGTGCCGGATCGCCGCGTTCATCGCCAGCGTCCGTCGGCACGAGATCGACCACATCTGTGTGAAGCTTGGCGAAGCCCTGATCAAATGTCGCAAGCCTGCCCGCGCGCATGCGTGCGAGCTGCGCGAGGTAGGCATCCGTGACCTGACGATGGCCGACGACCCCGTCGAATGCGACCTCCGAGTACGACACCTCGTCCGGCCAGAATTCGTGTCGCTCGTCCGTCATCAATGCTTCGATCAGCGTCCGGGCAGCTTCTGCCGGCTGGCCGTTACGCACAAGCAGCCGAACGAGAGCGCCCTGGGTCACCGGGCAGGTCGCGAACTGAGCAGAGGAGTCGACAAGCCAGGACTCCGCGGCGTGGTGGTGGACATGGTCCGTTACGACTAGCGCGATCAGTACGTTGCAGTCGAGGAGAACGGTCACTCGTCGTCTTCCAGCTCGCGTACATCGTCCGTCGTGATGACCGTGCCCAGCCGCACCACCGGTAGGCCGGTCTTGCTACTCCGGCTGACCGCGGTCGGCTGCCCATGGCCCAGCCCGCGACGCATGAGGTCGGCAACTGTCTCGCTGAGGCTTCGCGACGTGTCCCGGGCGATCGACATCGCCCGGCGATGGAGATCGTCGGGAAGATCAATCGTGGTGCGCATAGTGGAAGCATAGAGCATCAGCGCATCATGATGCGCTGATGCGGATTGTTGGCGTCAGGTTGCCCGACTCCTACGTGTCCGGGAGGTGTCCGCACTGCACGATGACCTACTTCGCCCGCCTGCGGGCACCCCCCTTGCGCTCGGACGGCTTGGTCACCGGGTCGCCCGCCTCGATCTGGGCTGCCCGCCGGGCCGCGCCGAACTCCGCCAGGGCTTCGGCCAGTGCCTCGACCGATGGCTGCTCGGGCTGCACGTCGACCCGCAGGCCGTGCTCGCCAGCGGTCGTCGCCGTCTGGGCGCCGATCGCCGCGATCACCGTGGTCGCGTGCGGCTTGCCGGCGATGCCGACGAGGTTGCGTACGGTCGAGCTGGACGTGAACGCGACCGCGTCGAACTTGCCGGTCTTGATCGCCTCCCGGATCGGCGCCGGCGGCGGTGCCGCGCGCACGGTCCGGTATGCCGTCACGTCGTCGACCTCCCACCCCAGCTCCACCAGTCCGGCGAACAGGGTCTCGGTCGCGATGTCGGCGCGCGGCAGGAAGACGCGGTTGATCGGGTCGAGCACCCGGTCGTAAGGCGGCCACTCCTCCAGCAGCCCGCGGGCCGAGTGCTCGCCACTGGGTACCAGGTCGGGCTTGATGCCCCACGCCTGGATCGCCTCGGCGGTCTTCTCACCGACCGCGGCGATCTTCAGGCCGGCGAAGGCGCGCGCGTCGAGTCCGTACTCCTCGAACTTCTCCCGCACCGCCCGGACGGCGTTGACCGAGGTGAACGCCACCCACTGGTAGCGACCGGTGACGAGTCCGGTGATGGCCCGGTCCAGCTGCTGGGGGTTGCGCGGCGGCTCGACCGAGATCGTCGGAACCTCCTCGGGCACGGCGCCGTACTGGCGGAGCAGCTTGGACAACACGCCCGCCTGCTCCTTGGTACGCGGCACCAGCACCCGCCAGCCGAACAGCGGCTTGGTCTCGAACCACGACAGCTTGTCGCGAAGCCCGACCGCCGCACCCACGACCACGACGTACGGCCCGACCAGCCGGGCTGCCTTCACCTCGGCCGCCAGGGTCTCGAGCGTGGCGGCCACGGTTCGTTGCTCGGTGGTCGTCCCGCCGGTCGTCACCGATGCCGGCGTCGAGGCGTCCCGACCGGCCTTGACGAGGAGGCCGGCGATGTCCTTGAGGCCGTCGGTGACGCCGGTGATGACCAGGGTCGCCGAACCTTCGGCGAAGATCTCCCACTCCGGCTCGCCGCCGGTCACGTCGACCACGCGGGCCTCGCGGACCTTGGCCGTCGTGAGCGGTGCGCCGGCGTAGGTGGCCACGGCCGTCGCGGTCGGCAGCCCCGGCGTCACCTCGAACGGCACGTGATGGCGTACGAACGCCGCCACGTGCTCGGCCGCGTGGCCGTCCAGGAACGGGTCTCCGACATAGAGACGTACGACATGCCGGCCGTCTTTGGCGTGCCTGGCCAGGACCCGACCGGCCTCGGCCGGGGTGACCGCGTCTTCGGTCAACTCCAGCCGGTCGGCCTCGGGGTTGGCGTGCGCGGCCAGCACGGCCTCGAAGGTGGCCAGCTCGCCGGCGATGATGTCGGCCCGACCGATCAGCTCCTTGGCCCGCCCGGTCACGAGGGCGGGGTCGCCCGGCCCGACGCCGACGAACGACACCGAGCCTTGGCCGACCTTGTTCGCGGACTTGCCCAGCGGATCCACGCCTTGGACCCCCCGGGTCTTCTTGGTGGTCTTGTTCTTCGCGGTCACGTGACGCGTTCCTCGATCAAACGGTTGGCACCCTCGGCGAGCAGTGCGGCTGCGAGATCACGGCCAAGTTGCTCCGCCGCACCGAGGGACCCCGATGTGGACAGTCGGACGCTTGCGGAGCCATCGACGGCCGCCACGACGGCGTGGAGGGAGAGCAGGTCCCCGTCCGCGCCGGTGGTGTCGGCGAATGCTCCCATGGGTGCGCTGCACCCGGCACCCAGTGCAGCCAGCACTGCGCGCTCGGCGGTCACCGCAGCCCTGGTGCGCGGGTCTTCCAACCCGGCGAGAGCGCGCACCACACTCTCGTCGGCGTTACGGCACTCGACGGCGAGCGCACCCTGGCCTGGTGCCGGTACGAACTCCGTCGGGTCGAACGTCTCGGTGATCTCGTCCTCGCGTCCGAGCCGGGCGATGCCCGCCCGGGCCAGGACGACGGCGTCGAGCTCGCCATCACGCACCTTCGCGATCCGGGTGTCGACGTTGCCCCGGATATCGACCAGCTCCAGGTCGTCCTTCCCGCACAACCGCAGCTGGGCGAGTCGGCGTGGAGCGCCGGTGCCGATTCGAGCGCCGGGAGGCAGGGTGGCGAGGGTGAGCCCGTCGCGGGCGACCAGGACGTCGCGCGGATCCTCGCGTCGCGGTACGGCCGCCAGGACGAGCTCGTCGACCGGCTGGGTCGGCAGGTCCTTCAGCGAGTGCACGGCGACGTCGATCTCGCCGTGCACCAACGCGTCACGCAGCGACCCGACGAAGATGCCCTGCCCGCCGATCCTGGCGAGCGAACTCGTACGGTCGGTGTCGCCCTGGGTGGTGACTTCGACGAGCACGACGTCGACGCCGGTCTGCTCCAGCGCCGCCGCCACCATGCCGGCCTGGACCAGGGCGAGGGCGCTGCGCCGGGTACCGATCCGAAGTGCTGTCACGGCGTCGCCCCCTTCCCTGCTTGTCCGGGCTGCGCGGTCGGCGGGGCCTCGGGGCGTACGGGTTCCATGGGCTCGGCGCTGGTGAACGCCTCGACCGCCGTCGCCTCGAGGGCGAACAGCTCACGGAGCGCGTCGGCGTACGAAGTCTCGACGGTCTGCTCGGCGAGCTCTTTCACCCGGATCGTGGGCGCGTGCAGAAGCTTGTCGACGACCCGGCGTACGGTCTTCGCGACCTCGGCCCGGGCCAGCTCGTCGAGATCGGGTACGCGCACGGCCAGCCGCCGCAGCTCGGCGTCGACGACATCCGCCGCCATGCTGCGCAGCGCCACCACGGTCGGTGCCACGGTCGTCGCCCGGCGGCTCGCGGCGAACGCGGCCACCTCCGTCGCCACGATGGTGCGGACCGCATCGACGTCGACTGTCGCAGTCTGGTCCAAGGCAGCGGCGAGGGCAGCCAGGTCGACCAGCGTGACGCCGGGCAGATCCGCTGCCGCGGGTTCGACGTCGCGAGGCATCGCGAGGTCGCAGACCACCAGCGGCCGGCCTCCCCGTGCCGATGCCACGGTGCGCAGGAGCTCAGCCGACACAACCGTGCCGACCGCCCCCGTGCACGAGACGACGAGATCGACCGCGGCGAGTTCGGCGGGCAGTTCGGCCATCGATACGGCACGGCCGTCGACGTTGCCGGCCAGCCGCCTGGCGCGGGCCATGGTGCGGTTGGCCACGACGACGGGTGCGTTCCGCTCGCGCCGCAACGTGGTCGCGGCCAGCGCGGCCATCGAGCCCGCTCCGACCACCAGCGCGTTCCGGCCGGCGAGGTCACCCAGCACGCCGGACGCGAGGTCCAGCGCGGCACCCACCACCGAACGCCCGGCGCGGCCGAGGTCGGTCTCGGTGTGGGCCCGCTTACCGACGCGCAGCGCGTGCTGGAAGACGCCGTTGAGCACCGAGCCGACGGTCTCGGCGTCCTGGGCGTTGCGCAACGCCGCCTTCACCTGACCGAGAATCTGGGTCTCGCCCACGACCATCGAGTCCAGCCCGCACACCACCGAGAACAGGTGGCTCACGGCACCGTCCTCGTACCGGACGTAGAGATGCGGGGTGAGTTCGGAAGCTGGTACGCCGGACCGGCGCGCCAGCAGCTCGGCGAGCTCCTCGACACCGCCGTGGAACCGCTCGACCTCGGCGTAGATCTCGACGCGGTTGCACGTCGACAAGACGACAGCCGCGGCGACGTGGGGGCAGCCGATGGTGTCGGCGAGGAACTTGTCGAGCGTCTCCGGTGCCGGCACCACGCGCTCGAGCAGATCGACCGGGGAGCTCCGGTGGGAGAGACCGACGACAAGGATGCTCATGGGATGAGAGGGCTCCCTTCGGCGGGCGAACCGTTGTCGGTGGGTATGGGTCGGTCGGTCTTCACGGGCCGGGCCGTCGCCACAGGTCGATCCGTAGCCACCGGTCGGTCTGCGGAGGCAGCGTTGCCGGTGACTCCGTTCCGGTCGGCCGGTGAACCGTCGACATGGTTGAGGCGGGCTGCCGACGAGAGTGACTTGCGCTGCTCGTGGTAGGCGAGGATCTGCAGCTCGGTGGACAGGTCGACCTTGCGGACGTCGACACCTGGCGGGACCGAGAGCACGACCGGCGCGAAGTTCAGGACGCTCGTGATGCCGGCGCGGACCATCCGGGTGCAGACCTCCTGGGCCGCGGTGGCGGGAGTGGAGATGACGCCGATCGCGACGCCGTACTCCTCCACGACCAGCTCGAGGTCGTTGTAGGCGCGTACGACATGCTCACCGATCTGCTCGCCGACGCGCGCCGGGTCTGCGTCGAGCAGGCCGACGATGCCGAACCCGCGCGAGGCGAACCCGGAGTAGTTGGCGAGGGCGTGGCCGAGGTTGCCGATCCCGACGATGACGACCGGCCAGTCCTGGGTGAGTCCGATCTCCCGGGCGATCTGGTAGCGGAGGTACTCGACGTCGTAGCCGACACCGCGGGTTCCGTACGAGCCGAGGTAGGAGAGATCCTTGCGGAGCTTGGCCGAGTTGACTCCCGCCGTGCGAGCCAGCTCCTCGCTGGACGCGGTGGTGATTCCCCGGTCAGCCAGTGCCGTGAGAGCTCGCAGGTAGACCGGCAGACGCGCGACGGTCGCCTCGGGAATCCCGCGGCTCGGGCGTACGTCGTGGTCGTGCGGACGACGGGGACGTAGCGGACTCACTTCACTCCTGGATTTCGACGAGGCATCACGGTGCGAGGCCTCTGGCGGGCCGGCAGTCTGTCCGACCGGAACCGGATGTCGGCCGGCGCCAACCTGGCTGCATTGCCCAGCCTAGGACTTTGTGAACGTGCGAACAAAATCGAGCGCGCCCGGATCACCCGGTTTGACCCGAACTCGGTGCTGCCAGGGGGACGATCCGCGGCGGAGACCGGGACTCGCGAGCCCGAAGATCAGGACAGGGCCGCGCGGAGGCGTGCCTCGTCGACCCGCCAGAAGTCATGCTGTTTCCCGTCGACCAGGGTCACCGGGATCTGCTCCCACCAGCGCCGGTAGAGCTCGTCGTCGGAGGTGATGTCGACCTCGGACCACTCGACGCCCAGATCGGCACATACCGCCGATATGACCTGGCGCGCGTCGTCGCACAGGTGGCAGCCCGCCTTGCTGTAGAGCGTGACCCGGTGCTCGTCGGATTGGGCCATCGGGGACCTCAGGTGTCCGACGCCGAGGAGGTCTCGGCCAGCCGCAGCCTGGCCTTGGCCACCGTCCCCGTCACCGAACGGGGCAGCGCGGAGACGACCCGCACAGTGGTCGGCCGCTTGAACCGGGCCAGGCGCGCCTCACAGTGGTCGAGGACGATCTCCGGCGTCACCGTCTCGCCAGGGCGCGGCACGACGTAGGCCTTGACCGCCTCACCGGTCTGCTCGTCGGGCGTGGCGACCACGGCGACATCGGCTACGGCGTCGAGCTCGCGGATGGCGTCTTCGACCTCGCGCGGATAGACGTGGAAGCCGGACACGAGTACGAGCTCGGTCAGCCGGTCGACGAGTACGAGGTCGCCGTCCGGATCCAGGTAGCCGACGTCACGGGTGGCCAGCCAGCCCTTGTCGCCCGGCGCCTCCGAACCGTCCGGCCAGTATCCGGAGAACACGTTCTGCCCGCGGACGAGGATCTCCCCCGGTTCGCCCGGCTCGACGTCGTTGCCCGCATCGTCCACGATCCGCAGCTCGACGCCCGGCAACGGGGCGCCGACGGCACCGAGCTTGTGGACCGAGGACTCCGCCGAGCCGGCCGAACACATGGTGCTCGTCACGGTGGGCGCCGCCTCGGTCAACCCGTACCCCTCCTGCACGACCAACCGGGTCGCCTCCTGGATGCCGACGCGGACGGCCGCCGGCAACGGTTCGGCGCCCGAGATCAGCAGGCGTACGGTGGCCAGCCGGGCGGCGAGGTCTCCCTGGCGGACCCAACTGCCGAACACCTGGGGCACCGCCGGGACGACGGTGACCTTCTCCGTCGCGACCAGGTCGAGCGTGCGGACCGGGTCGAAGCGGTCGATGATCACCAGGGTGGCCCCCGAGTGCGCCACCATGCCGAGGACCGCGTTCAGGCCGTAGACATGGCAGAACGGCAACACGCCGAGGACGACATCGGAGTCCTGCATGGCCGGCGGCTCGATCGCGGCGATCTGGTCGAGGTTGGCGAGCAGCGACCGGTGGGTGAGCATCGCCGCCCGCGGCGGACCGCTCGTTCCGGACGTCGACAGCACGACCGCGAGCGTCTCGGGGTCTGCCGGTGGCACCGCAGGGGCGGGCGCCGGCCTCTCGAGGAGCTCGGCGTACGCGCATTCCTCGGGCAGCGCGTCGACCCCGACCGGTACGACCAGGGGCGCTGCCTCGGGGTCGAGCTCGGGATCACGCTCGTGGACGACGGAACGGACCACGCCAACGCTCTGCTCGTCGGCGAGCACGACCCGTGCCCGCACGGCCGACAGCAGACCGGCCACCTCGTCGGCGCTGTTCGCGGGGTTGATCGGCACGGCGACCAGGCCGGCCCGCAGGGCGCCGAAGTAGGCGACCGCGAACTCGAGCGAGTTGCCCAGCGCCAGTGCGACCCGGAAACCTGCCACGAGCCCCAGGCCGGACAGTGCCGCGGCCGCCTGGTCGACGGCGGCGTCGAGCTCGGACCAGGTGAGTTGGCGGTCGCCGGCGACGAGGGCGGCTTTGCCGGGTGTCAGCGCGGCCGAGCGGCGGACCAGTTCGGCGACGTTGACCGGCCGACCGGCGCGGTCGGACGGCTGTAGATGAGAGGACCCCGATACCACGCCGGCGAGTCTGGCACATCCGGATGAGGCCTGCCGTGCGTACCCGGCGCCGCCGTTGGAAGGTCGGCGGCCACCTCGACCGAAGACCACCCACCGGCCGGGACGCATCGGACATCGGCGCTCGGGAGCCTCTAAGCTCCATGGTCATGACGCCTGCGGAGGATGCGCAGAACGCTCCGTCCACCGGGGAGCGTCCGGCCGGCCCACCCGAGCAGTCCCGCTCCGCAGGCCAGGCACCGGTGCCACCCAACACCCGCGCCGCCGCGTTCTTCGACGTGGACAACACACTGATGCGGGGCGGGTCCCTGTTCTACCTCGCCCGCGGCCTGCATTCGCGCCGGTTCTTCTCGACCCGGCAGATCGTCACCGCTGGCTGGCACCAGCTGAAGTTCCGGGTCGTCGGCTCGGAGGACCCCGACGATGTACGCCTGATCCGGGAGCGGGCCCTCGCGTTCATCGCAGGCTGGCCGGTCGCCGATCTCGTCGAGCTGGCCGCGGAGATCTTCGACGAGGTACTGACGACAAAGGTCTGGCCCGGCACCGCCGCCCTCGCACAGCACCACCTCGACCACGGCGAACGCGTGTGGCTGGTGACCGCCGCGCCGGTCGAGATCGCCCAGCTCATCGCCGACCGGCTGCACCTGACCGGCGGCCTCGGCACCGTCGCCGAGACCGTCGACGGCTACTACACCGGCCGTCTCGTCGGCGACCTCCTGCACGGTGCCGCCAAGGCCGATGCCGTCCGCCTGCTCGCGGCCGAGGAGGGGCTCGACCTCAGCCTGTGCTCGGCGTACTCCGACTCGGCCAACGACGTGCCGATGCTCTCCCTGGTGGGCATGCCGTACGCCATCAACCCCGACCGGCGGCTGCGGCTGCATGCCCGGGAGCGCGGTTGGCGCATCCGCGACTTCCGGCGTGGGCGACGCGCCGCCCGCGCGGGCCTGGCGGGCGCGGCCCTCGTCGGCGCCATCGGCGGAGCTGCCGCGGCGGCGGCCGCCCTGCGACGCAATACCGGTCGGCGCCCCGCCGGCTGGAAGCGCTGACCTGGTCGGATCCGACCCGAAAGGTAGGTATGCGTCACCGAGTGTTTCGGTCTGGTCGGATCTTCCCTACGATGCCCTGGGTAGTCCGAAACCTTCACCGCTCGGGGGGCGGGAGCAGACTCTGATGCCGCACACCGAACGACCCACCCGCGCCGACAGGGCAGGAGTGGCCGAGCTCTCCGCACTCGTGCAGGCAGTACTCGTGCAGGCGGGGCTGACGGCCGGGGGGCCAGACCTGTGCCCCGTGCCGGCGGGTGGTGTCCCGTCTACTGGGAGGCGTGCGGGCGACCAGCCAGCCGTCCCTCGCTCACTCGACGGCGACACGTCCACCTGGGTCCTGCAGGCGAGCCACGGCGAGACGGCCAAGACGCGCACCCGGCGCACCTCGCTGACGTTCCAACCCTCAGGCGTACGCGGCGCCGAAACCCTCGCGGGTTCGGAAAATGCCGAGACCACCCGCGTCGTGGCACTGGTCGAGCTCGCCAAGCGCGGCGACGCCGAGGCGTTCGGGCAGCTGTACGACCACTACCTGTCCACGGTCTACCGCTACATCTACTACCGCGTCGGCACCCATGTGCAGGCCGAAGACCTGACCAGCGAGACCTTCCTGCGCGCGCTCCGGGCGTTGTCGACGTTCCGGTGGCAGGGTCGTGACTTCGGCGCGTGGCTGGTCACGATCGCCCGCAACCTCGTCACCGACCACTTCAAGTCCGGGCGGTTCCGGCTCGAGGTCGCCACCGGCGAGATCCTCGACTACGACTCGGCCGCCGACGGCCCCGAGGACGACGTACTCGCGACCCTCGCCAACGAAGCGCTGATCAAGGCCGTCAAGAAGCTGGGCGCCGACCAACAGGAGTGTCTGGTCCTGCGGTTTCTCAACGGCCTCTCGGTCGCCGAGACCGCCCAGGTGCTCGCCAAGAGCGAAGGTGCGGTGAAACAGCTGCAGCTCCGCGCCGTACGCAACCTCGCCAAGCTTCTTCCCGAGGGCATCCGATGAGTCCCCGACAGGCTCCGGACCGGCGACACTTCGCGCATCGACAAACACTCTCTGCATCAGGTCGTAACCGTGGGCAGCGACACTCGTTGAGCGAGATGTCCGGATCGCCTGACCTTGGGCGGTCGGAGATCGTCAATCCCATCCCTCCTGCACGTGTCCGAGGAGAATCCTGATGACCTCACTCCTGGCGACCCGCCGGCGAGCTGAGGACTTCGCGCGCCTCGTCGAGGGGTCGAGGCGCTCGCACGACCCCAATGTCGCCCCGCTCCTGGAGCTGGTCGCGATGTTGCGTCCGGCGGCGATCCAGCCGTCGGAGGTCTTCCGAACCTCCCTTCGCGACCGCCTGCTCGCGGTGGCCGCCGAACGACCCCGAGATGCCGGTCCCGAGACCGCGCCAGTCCCTGCCATCCGTTCCGCCGTCCGCACTCCGACCAGGGTTCGCGTAGTCGCCGTCGCGTGCGCCGTCGTCCTGGCCGGTGGGATGGCGGGTACCGCCGCCGCCGCCCGCGACGCGCTTCCCGGGGAGCTTCTCTACGCGCTCAAGCGCGGGTTGGAGCACTCCGAGACCGCGGCAACGACCAACTCCGAGTCCCGCGGGCGCACCTATCTGGGCCAGGCGTCCACCCGACTCGGCGAGGTGTCCCAGCTCAGCGGCGGGACCCCGGTCTCCGCCGGCGACCTCGACCGCATCGCGCTCAGCCAGTCGACGCTGGGAGCCTTCGCCCGCGACGTACGTCAGGGCGGAAACCTGCTGTTCGAGGCCTACCAGCGCGACGACCGTACGGCTCCGCTGATCCAGCTCCGACAGTTCGTGGCCAGCACCCGGCCGCAGCTACTTGCGCTTCGAAAGCTCCTGCCGCCGCAGGTGGACGACGCCTACCGCGACGCGTTGGCGACGCTCGTACGCCTCGACCAACGCGTGCTCGACGTCTGCCCGCAATGCCTGCTCGACTCGGCTGGCAACGGCGACGGGATCATCACCAGCCGCTCCCAGGGCGGTACCGCGTCACGCTCGGCCGGCCCGGACGAGGCCCGCACGGCGGGCCGGTCCGGCGGGGCGGCCGGACCGGAGCCGGTCCCCACTGGCCGCGGTTCGGCCGACGGAGTCCTGTCAGGGCCGCTGTTACCACTGCCGCTCCCCTGGCGTGCCGACCCTGGGTCAGATGCGGCGCTCGACAATCCGGTCTCCGATCTCGGGCTTCGCCTTTCCCAGGCGTTGTCCGTACCGCTTCCGCAACCGACGTCGTTGTCGTTGCCGCTCCCCCTCGAGCTGCAAGCCCCGGCGTCGGTGCCGTCTGAGAAGCGGGCTCCGGCACCTCGCCCGACGAAGATCATCGCGTTGCCGTGGCTGCTGCCGTACGGCGGAGACAAGCCTGACCAGCCGGCTCCGGACCAGCCGGGTCTCCTGTCGCCGCTGCTACCGAGCCCGTCATCTTCGTCGGAGCACTCGCCGGCGCCGCCCGGCGGCACTCCGGCGCCCACGCCAGCCGCAAGCCCCGGAGGCAAGGCGTCGCCGTCGGTCAGTCCGTCACCGAAGCCAGGTGAGGGTGCGACGCCGTCGCCGAGCCCGTCATCCGACGGCGGTCTGATCGAAAACCTGCTTGGCCCGCTGTTCCTGTTCTGAGGTTCGAGCCGGGTTTCTCAGGCTCGAGCCCGGTCTGGCGGCGTCCCTTGGTGGGCGAGGTGGCGCGTGCGGGCGTCAGAACGCTTCCGGCCGGTCCAGCAATAGCGCGTACAACGTGTGCTGGATGGTTTCGCGTACCTGGTCGGTCAGGTCGAACACCAGCATCGGGTCTTCGGCCGCCTCGGTGCCGAAGCTGTCGGTCTGCACCGGTTCGCCGAAGGCGATGATCCACTTCGACGGTAGCGGCAGCAGGCCGAGCAGGCCGAGCCATGGGAACGTCGGTGTGATCGGGAAGTACGGAACGCCCAGCAGGCGCGCGAGCGGCTCGATGTTGCCGAGCATCGGGTAGGCCTCCTCGGCGCCGACGATGGAGCACGGCACGATCGGTACGCCGGTTCGCAGCGCCGCCGCGACGAAGCCGCCCCGACCGAATCGCTGCAGCTTGTAGCGGTCGGAGAACGGCTTGCCGAGGCCCTTGTAGCCCTCCGGAAACACCGCAACGACGTCGCCGGTGTGCAGCAGGCGTTCGGCATCCTCCGAACATGCGAGGGTCGTCCCGCCCTTGCGAGCAAGCTCGGAGATGAACGGCAGCCGGAAGACGAGATCGGCGCCCAGCATGCGTACGTGCCGCCGGGCCGGGTGGGTGTCGTGGACCGCGAGATGAGTCATCAGGCCGTCGAGCGGCAACGTGCCGGAATGGTTGGAGACGATCAGCGCGCCGCCGACGGCCGGGATGTTCTCGATGCCGCGCACCTCGGTGCGGAACCAGGTCTGGTAGAGCGGCCGGAGCATCGCCATCAGCACGTGCTCGGTCAGGTCGGGGTCGAAGCCCATGTCGTCGACTTCGTAGTCGCCCATGAGCCTGCGGCGGGCGAACGCCAGGCCCGAGGCGACCTTGCCCTGCCAGCCATCACCCAAGGTTCGGGCTGCCAGGTCCTGTGCGAGCATCCGGGCACCATCGAGGACGGCGTCCCCGATCGAGGGGGTCGGGTCGTCGCTTCCCGCGCCGGCCGCCCCTGTCGCGGTGCCCGCCCGACGTTGCTCGTCATCGGTGCGGGACTGGTGACCTCTGATCGGAATCACCTTTGCCTCGGACGACTCAGCCATGGCGTTGTCGTACCCCTTCTGGCCCCTCCCGCACACCGAGGAATTCTGCGAGACCGTGTTCTGCTCTGCGTACCCTGTCGGCACCCACCAGGCCCTGCTCGTGCGCGGCCGCGAAGGTGTCGAACGCGGACGGCGTGGTGTAGGTCGGCTTGAACCCGAGTTCGTCGCGCATCCTCGTGGTGTCGACGCCACGGCCGTAGGTCAGGTAGGACAGCTGCTCGGGGGTGAAGTCAGCCAGGCGCGCCGCCCGGAAGGCCTGACCGAACGTGGCGACGGCGAACGCCGGTACCGGGGCGACCGGTCGGCCCATCCGCCGGATGGCCTGGGAGAGCATGAGGACTCGATCGCCGGCGACGTTGAAAGTGCCAGCCGCATCGCTCACCGTTGCCATGCGCAAAGCCTCGAGCAGGTCGTCTTCGTGCGTGAACTGCAGCCTCGGGTCGAACCCGAGCACGGTCGGAACGACGGGAAGGGTGAAGTAGCGGGTGATCGGCGTGCGGACCCGGGGGCCGATCACGTTTGCGAAGCGCAGCATGGTCACCACGACGTCCGGTCGGCGTCTGGCAAAGCCGCGCACATATCCCTCGACCTCGACCGCGTCCTTGGCGAACCCGGTCCGGGGAAGGCTGCGTGGCTCCATGTCCTCGGTAAACATGGCGGGATCGTCTGGTGACGCACCGTAGACCGTGGTCGACGACTTCACGACCACCTTGCGGACGGATGGCAACCGCTGGCAGGCCGCGAGCAACTGCATGGTGCCGATGACGTTGATCTCTTTCATCGTCGCGCGCCCGCCGGCGTGCTGGGGCGCGGCGATGACGTTGAGGTGGGCTACGGTGTCGACTTCCTCCCGGGCAAGTACCCGGGAGACGACCGGACTGCGAAGGTCGACGCGGACAAACTCGGCGCCGCCGAGATCGTGCCGCGGCGGAACGACGTCGACACCGAGCACCCGGTCGATGTCAGGATCGGCGGCGAGAAGGCGCGCGAAACGGCTCCCGAGGTCGCGGGAGACACCAGTGACCAGTACGACGCGCGCCATTACATCCAGCCCCCGGCGGCTTCGCCGCCGACTTCCCGCCCCCACCTCAAGTGCGCCTCACCCCGTGGGACCGAAACGCTCTTACTTCCCCAGACGCCTGCGCTGAACGCGCGTCTTCTTGAGGAGCTTGCGGTGCTTCTTCTTCGCCATTCGCTTACGACGCTTCTTGATGACAGAACCCACGCGGAAACCTTTCGGACTCAACGTACCCCGACGAATGCGCGCCCGAACGCAGGACTCTCCTTCGTAAACGTGACGTGTTTGCGAACGAGGTGGATCGACGGGCCCTCACAGGGTACAGGCCGGTGGATCTGCGCCTTCCCGCCTGCCCTCGATGCCGTCGATGCCGGCGATGACGTCGGATGCTGTCTGTGCCCGGCTGCTACCGGTGATCATGAAGGCGTACGGGGCTATGGATCCCGTTCGGCTTCATGGTTCGGATCATGATCACCGGTCGGGGGCCAGGCCGTGGGCCGGGAACGCCGCGTGCATCGTGGCCCGGATGGTGCGGTCCACGGCGTCGGCGGGGTCGTAGCCGTCGGACCAGTCGGCGTACGAGGTCGGCGCCCCGTCCGTCATGGACCGCGGTGCGTCCCGCCGGCATGCGGCCTGGACGATCTCCCGCCAGGCGTCCGGCGTGGACGTCTGCGGCGCGAGCGGCGTACCTCCCACCACCGCGAGCAGATGGCTCCAGGTGCGAGGCACGACCTCGACAAGGGCGTATCCGCCACCTCCGGTGGCAACCCAGCGGCCCTCGCAGTGCCGGTGGGCGAGTTCGTGGACCGCCACGGCGGCCGCCCGCTGACCGTCGACCGAGAGTGTCAGGTGCGCGAGCGGATCGACCCGGTGGCTGTCGCAGCCGTGCTGGCTCACCAGGACGGCGGGCTCGAACGCCTGCAGCAGCGGTGGCACCACGGCGTGGAATGCGCGCAGCCAGCCGGCGTCACCCGTACCCGCCGGCAAGGCGACGTTGACAGCCGACCCCTCCGCATCCGGACCACCAGTCTCGGCAGGGAATCCGCTCACCCAGGGGAACAACGTCTGCGGCGACTCGTGCAGGCTGATGGTGAGGACGCGGGGATCGTCGTAGAAGATCTCCTGCACGCCGTCACCGTGGTGGACGTCGAGATCGAGGTAGGCGACCCGTGCACAGCCGGCGTCGAGCAGCCACCGGATGGCGATCGCAGGGTCGTTGTAGACACAGAAGCCACTCGCTGCGACCGGCATGGCGTGGTGCAGGCCGCCGGCGATGTTGGCGGCGTGGAGTGCCTCGCCCTCCCAGACGGCACGGGCCGCCTCGACGCTCGCACCGACGACGTGGGCGGACGCCTCGTGCATGCCCGCGAAGGTGGGATTGTCCGAAGTCCCGAGACCGTACGTCAGGTCTGTCAAGGACGGATTGACGCTGGCACGCTGGACCGCCTCGATGTATGCCGGGCCGTGGACGCTGGCCAGCAGGTCGTCGGAGGCCAGTGGGGCCGGTACGAGCTCCAGGGCGTTCCGGTCGCGGTCGGTCGCGGGCATGTCTGCGGAACCGGTGTTGGGACTGTCTGCGGAACCGGTGTTGGGACTGTCTGCGGAACCGGCGTTGGGACTGGTGGCGTCGCCCGGCGTCCGTCCCAGGATGCCGAGCTCGGTCGCCAGCGCGACGGTGAGCTTCACCCGGATCGGCGCGAGCGGATGGGACGGTCCGAAGTCGTACGCCGTCAGGCCAGAGTCGAAGACCAGCCGTGCTGTGCCCGTCACGGCCTCCACCTTGCCCTATGCAGCGGTCGCAGGCCAGCGGCCTCGGCGTCGACCGGATGTGCTCCTGCCCTAGAGTCCGGCCTCATGGAGTCTGTGCCCGAGGATCACCTCAGAGTGCCCGAGGAACCAGTGGTTGCGTCGGCGGCTCCCGCCGCCGTGTCGGCGCTCTCGGCCCGCTTCCCGACTCTGCACGCCCCACAGTATTGGGAGTGGGCCGACCTCGACGCGCAGTTCTCCACCCGGCTGCCACCGGAGGAACTGGTTCAGAGCATTCACATCGTCGGCTTCGTCGGCGACGACATCGTGGTCTGCCGCCATCGCGAGGACGACTGGTTCCTGCCCGGCGGGACACGCGAACCCGACGAGCCCGTGGAGCAGACGGTCGACCGGGAGATCGCCGAGGAAGCGGGCGCGCGGCGGGTCGGGCCACTCGTGTGGTTCGGAGCGCACCACTGCCTGAGCCGACAGTCCGAGCCATACCGCCCGCACCTGCCCCATCCTCAGAAGGCGTGGCTGTGGTGCCTCACCGACGTCGTCGTCGACTCCGTTCCCACCAACCCGCCGGACGGCGAACAGGTGGAGGAGGTCCGGTCGGCGTCGGTCGAGCAGGCGCAGGCGTTGTTGCGGCGCCACGAAGAGTGGTACGCCGAACTGCTGACGCTCGCCGTCGAGATCCGCGCAGGCCTGAAGAGCGGGACCTGACACGCGGCCTCTCGAACGCGGGGATCTGCGAAGTAGGCGGTTGGCCGGCTCAGATAACCGACTGAGCAAACTGACTGAGCAAACCGACTGAGCACACCGACTGAGCTGATCGACGGCGCCGCCCGAGTGCCCGGCCGGGCCGCACGTGGTTGCGCGTTAGGTGAGCTGGCTGAGTGGCCGCACCATGCCGAGCTCGGTGAGAGAAGGGTTCGACGGGAGCGGCTCCTGCTCGCCCGTCAGGCTGAAGCCGCAGCGCTCGTAGAGGCGAATCGCGGACTCGTTGCCGTCCGTCACCCACAGGTGCACCTGCCGAGCACGCCCCTCGGTTGCCCAGGCGACCACCGTCTCGACCAGCGTGTACCCGATCTTGCGTCCACGCGTCCCGGGCCGCACCCACATCGACACCAGCTCGACCACCGCGCCGTGCACGGACTGGTCGACGGCGGAGATGCCCTGCGCCGGCTCCTCGACGAAGCCACCGGCGATTCCGACGGCGGTGGTGCCGTACTCGGGCAGACACGCGCCGAACATCGCACTCCCGGCCAACCGGCCGCGCCAGTCGGCCTCAGTGCGGGTCAGCGTCCATTCGTAGGTCGACCCGAATGCCGTCGGCGCCTCCTGCAGGGCTTCGAGCCTCAGCTGGCGGAACTCGAGCCAGTCGTCCGGCTCGAACCTGCGGATCGTCACCATGGCCGGATCCCTGTCTGTACGTGGTGGAGTGGACGTCCCCGCACGAGGCGGAGTGGACGTCCCCGCACGAGGCGGAGTGGCCTTGCTGCACGAGGCGGAGTGGCCTTGCTGTACGAGGTGTAGTGGCCTTGCTGTACGAGGTGTAGTGGCCTTGCTGTACGAGGTGTAGTGGCGTCGCGAGACCTCGCGGTTCATGATCATGCGTGAGGTCCGGCCCACCGGAGCGGCCCGAGCTGGGCGTTTCTTCACGCATGATCATGAACCTGACCCCTTGCCTGTGCCACCCGTCCGGGGCCAGGTCTGTGCGGCTCATGTGGAGCCCCATTTGTGCGCCTCCTCCGGCGCATCTTTCCAGTCGGCAATCGGGCGGGCCAGCCGTTAAGGTTGAAGCATGCGTACAGCCGGGTTTGTGTCGAGGCGTGGTTGGTGGCCTGCCTAGGGCGGCCCGATACGCGCGTACGAACTGATCTGAACCCGCGGCCGCCCCATCGAGGGCGGCCGAACTGTTTGCTGGCGGGCGACCTCTCGGGGCGGCTCCACTTTCTCTCTTCTCGGAGGAACCCGCTCATGAGCACCGGGGCACCCGCCACCACCGTCCACCCCACCAACACCGTCCACCCCACCAACACCGTCCACCCCACCAACACCGTCCACCCCGATCGGGTGGCCCGGACGATCTTCTCCGGCATCAAGCCGACCGGCCACCTCACCATCGGAAACCACTTCGCGGCCCTGCGACGGTTCGTGGAGGTCCAGCACCGCGCGCACTGCATATTTGCCGTTGTCGACCTGCACGCCCTGACCGTCGAGCACGATCCGGTGCGGGTGCGGCGCCTGACGACCGAGGCCGCCACGCTGTACTTCGCGGCAGGACTCGATCCCGACACCTGCGTCGTCGTCCGGCAGAGCGACGTGCCGGAGCATGCCGAGCTCGCCTATCTGCTCGACTGCACCGCGTACGTCGGTGAGCTCACCCGCATGATCCAGTACAAGGAGAAGGGACGCGGCCGGCCGAAGACCCGCCTTTCCCTCCTCACGTACCCGACCCTGATGGCGGCGGACATCCTCGCCTACCGCAGCACCGAGGTCCCCGTCGGCGACGACCAGCGCCAGCACCTGGAGCTCACCCGGACCCTCGCGACCCGATTCAACCGGACCTACGGCGAGGTCTTCGTCGTACCGGAGATGAGCCCGGCCGGGGTCGCCGCGCGCATCATGGACCTGCAGGATCCAGGGAGCAAGATGAGCAAGGACGTCCCGGACGACGCGCTGGGTTCTGTCCGGCTGCTCGATCCGCCAGACGTCGTACGCCACAAGGTGATGCGAGCGGTCACCGACGCGGAGCGAGACGTACGCCACGACCCGACGGCCAAGCCTGGCGTGGCAAACCTGCTGGCGATCCTGGCGGCCTGCCGGGACGAGTCAGACCTCGACGCGCTGGCGGCCCGCTACACGTCGTACGGCCAGCTCAAGCGCGACGTCGCGGACGCGGTGATCGCGCACCTCGAGCCGCTGCGGCGCCGGTATGCCGAACTGGCCGCCGATCCGGCGGAGGTCGAGGGTCTGCTCCGGCTCGGCGCCGACCGCGCTCGGGCCATAGCCGCGCCGACCGTCGCCGCTGCCAAGGAGGCGATCGGACTGTGATCGGACTCGTCTCGAAGGAGCGCCCGGTCAGTCCATCGAGGCGGCGATCTCACGGGCCCGGTCGCGGGCGGCTTCGATGGCGTCGAGCACTGCGGCGCGGACGCGGTGGCTCTCCAACTCGCGGATCGCGCTGATCGTCGTACCGCCGGGCGAGGTCACCGCCTCCCGGAGGGTCACCGGGTGCTCGCCGGTCTCGTCCAGCATCACCGCGGCACCGAGCGCCGCCTGCACGATGAGGTCGTGTGCGACCTGGCGGGGCAATCCGAGCAGGATCCCGGCGTCGGTCATCGCCTCGACGAGGTAGTAGAAGTACGCCGGACCGGAGCCCGACAGCGCGGTCACCGCATCCTGCTGCGACTCCGGCACCCGCAGGGTCTTGCCCAGCGGTCGCAACATCTCCTCGGTCAGAGCCAGGTGGGCGGCACTTGCGTGGGAGCCCGCGGAGATCGCGCTCATCGCCTGGTCGACCAGGGCGGGGGTGTTGGACATGACCCGCACGACCGGCGTCTCCGCCGGCAGCCGCTTCTCGAAGAACGACGTCGGCAGGCCCGCGCAGATCGACACCACCAGCTTGCCCGGCGGGATCTTCGGGCCCAGGTCGGCCAGCAGCGAGGGAGCGTCCTGGGGCTTGACCGCGATCACCAGGACATCGGCTGCCTGCACAGCCTCTGCACCCGCGTCCGACCCGTTCAACACCCGGATGCCGTACTGCGCGGCCAACTGCTCGGCGCGCTCGGTCCGGCGTACGGTCGCGACCAGGGCCGACGCCGGCCATCCCGCCCGCAGTAGGCCGGACAGGATCGTCTCGCCCATCTTGCCGGCGCCGATCACCGCGATTGTGTGCTGTCCCGCACTCATCCCGCGCTCTCCACTTCGCTGATCATGGTCCCGCTCGCGACTGCGCTCGACCGAGGCGGTCACGACCTCGTGAGCAGTGAGCGCAGGAAGAACCCGACGTTGGCGGGCCGCTCGGCCAGCCGCCGCATCAGGTATGCGTACCACTGGTCGCCATAGGGCACGTAGACCCGCACGGTGTCGCCGAGCGCCGACAGCCGCACCTGCTCGTCGGGCCGGATGCCGTACAGCATCTGGAACTCGAAGCTGCCCTGGGCGCGGTCATGGCGCATCGCCAGCGCGCCGGCGATGTCGATCAGCCGCGGGTCGTGGGTGGCGACCATCGGATAACCCTGCCCTGCCATCAGGATCTTCAGGCAGCGGACGTAGGCCCGGTCGACGTCGAGCGTCTTCTTGTACGCGACCGAGGGAGGCTCGTTGTAGGCGCCCTTGCACAGGCGGACCCGCGAGCCCTGGTGGGCAAGGTCGCGGCAGTCCGACTCGGTGCGGTGGAGATAGGACTGCAGGACGGCCCCGGTCTGCGGGAAGTCGCGCCGCATCTCGTGAAGCACCGTCAGGGTCGAGTCGATGGTCGTGTGGTCTTCCATGTCGAGGGTGACCGTGGTGCCGGCGGTCTGGGCGGCGAGGGCGATCGTCCGCGCGTTGTCGAGCGCGATCTTCTCGCCATCCGGTTCCAGCGCCTGCCCGACGGCCGACAGCTTGAGGGACACCTCAGCCCCGCGGGTGAGACCGGCCCGGGACAGCCCGTCGACGAGAGTGAGATAGGCGCGGGTCGTGCGTTCGGCCTGCTCCCGATCGCGGGTGTCCTCGCCCAGGTGGTCCAGTGAGACCTGGAGGCCGTCGGACAGCAGCTGCCTGGCCACGTCGACGGCCTGGTCGACGCTCTCACCGGCGACGAACCTGGTCACGATGGCCGAGGACCCCGGCATGGTCGAGACAAGCTTTGCCAGTCGCCCGCTGCGGGCGGCACGCAGCAATGCCTGGCGTAACACCATCTCGACCCTCCTTCGACGCGGCGTCGTTGCCGCCGCCCGACCATACAACCGCACCCGCCGGGGATGACGTCATGATCCCTCCAACGGCGCGTGGTGGTCGAGGAACGCGTACACATCGGTCTCGTCGACACCGGGAAAGCCTCCCGGCGGCAGCACGGCGAGCACATGTGAGTGCGCCCGCGTCGAGGGCCATGCCCGTCCCTCCCAGCGTGAGGCGAGGTCCGTCGGCGGGCGCCGGCAGCACGGGCCGGTCGGGCAGCGGGAGGTGGCGCGGTTGGTGGTCTCCCGGCCCCGGAACCACCTCGACGACTCGAACGGCACTCCCAGGGTCACCGCGAAGTGTCGTTCGCGACCGGGGTCGACGTGCGAGACGCACCAGTGGGTGCCGCCGGGCGTATCGGTGTACTGGTGATAGGTCGGATAGCGCTCCGGCGAGGAGAACACCTGCCGGCCGGCCCACTGCCGACACATCCGCTGCCCCTCGATCGCACCGGTGGAGTCGGCGGGGAAGACGAGCCCGTCGTTCTCGTATGCCTTGTAGATGATCCCGCCCTCGTCGTTGCGAACGAAGTGACAGGTCAGCCCGAGGTGGCGAGTGGCGAGGTTGGTGAATCGGTGGGCTGCCATCTCGTACGACACCGAGAAGATGTCCCGTAGGTCCTCGACGGCCAGGTCACGGTCCTTCTTGGCCTGCTGGAGGAAGGGCGCGGCCACCTGTTCGGGGATCAGCACCGCCGCGGCGAAGTAGTTGGCCTCGACCCGTTGCCGGAGGAAGTCGGCGAAGTCACGCGGCTGGGCATGCTCCAGGACGAAGTGCCCGAGGGTCTGCAGCAGGACCCCGCGTGGAGTGTGCATGCCGAGGGACTCCCGCCGTAGGTAGATGCGCTGGTTGCGAAGGTCGGTGATGGAACGGACCGAGCGCGGCAGGTCCTCGGCATAACGCACCATGAACCCGCAGTGGAGCACGATCGCGGCGACGAGCGCGTCCGACAGCGTTCCACCGCGGTAGCCGACCGCGGCCAGGATCCTGACGGCGATCTCCTCCACGTCAGCGAAGTAGTTGCCTCGCTCGCGCATCTGACGGCGAAGGTCCGCGTTGGCGATCCGGGCATCCTCCGGCGTCCCCGTCGGCTTGGTGTCGCGGCGCTTGAGTTCGTCGTACAACGAGACGAGGTGCTCGAGCATCTCGGTCGGGACCCTCGGGCCGACCTTGAGGTGCGGCAGGTCGAGCGCCTGGTACAGGGGGTCGCGCTGGGCATTGTCGAGGGTGATCTCCAGCTGGGCCCGGCGGCTGGGCGGTGCCGCGGACATCAGGTCGTCGACCCCCACGTCGAGGGCGTCGGCAAGGTGCGTGATCAGGGAGAGCTTCGGCTCCCGGCGGCCGTTCTCCAGCAAGGAGAGCTGCGAGGGCGCCCGTCCCACCCGCGAACCAAGCTCGGCGAGGGTCATTCGACGGCTCCGGCGAATATGCCTCAGTCGCTGGCCAAAGGTCGCAAGATGCAATTCTTCTGGCAATCTCCGCGACTCTTCCTGCTGAATGTCTGACACAAGTTGATGGTAGTAGAAGATTCGCAGATCTTTCCACGTCGCTCAGCTGCCGAGTACGACGCCAGCTCGGAGACTCAGGGACAGGAGCCACCCACGGCACTAATACCGACCCCTGACAGGGGTCGCCTACCCCCGCCGACAAGGAGGGACTGCACGATGACGCCAAGTGAGACGACATCGAGCGAAACCACAGGAAACGGAACCTCACCTCACACACGAGACCGCAAGGCCGGTGTCCCACCGGCGAGATCTGGGTCGACCCGGCGCAACGGAAGCGCACCGCCCGGGTCGGTCCCGGCTCCTGACCACACAAGAGGACGGATCACCTCTCGCGACGAAGCAGCCAGCGCCGTCGAGGCGCTGCGCGCGGCCTGGGCGAACGATCCGCGCTGGGACGGCATCGAGCGGACGTACACGCCCGAGGACGTCGTAAGGCTGCGTGGATCGGTGCAGGAGGAACACACTCTCGCCCGGCTCGGCGCCGAACGGCTGTGGCGGCTGCTCCACGAAGAGGAGTACATCAACGCGCTCGGGGCGCTGACGGGTAACCAGGCCGTGCAGCAGGTGCAGGCCGGACTCCGGGCCATCTACCTGTCCGGCTGGCAGGTCGCCGCCGACGCAAACCTGGCGGGTCAGACGTATCCGGACCAGAGCCTCTATCCGGCCAACTCGGTGCCGCAGGTGGTCCGCCGGATCAACAACGCGCTCCTTCGCGCCGACCAGATCTCGTTCTCCGAGCAGTTGCCGAACATCCTCGGCGAGGCGAACGGCTCGGAGCCAAAAGCACAGAACGGGGCATCGGCCGGGAACGGCCGGGGTCGCGAGACACCGTACTGGCTGGCACCGATCGTGGCCGACGCCGAAGCGGGGTTCGGCGGCGTCCTGAACGCGTACGAGCTGATGCGGGCGATGATCGCGGCTGGGGCGGCGGGCGTGCACTGGGAAGACCAGCTCGCTTCCGAAAAGAAGTGCGGCCACCTCGGTGGAAAGGTGCTCATCCCGACCGGGCAGCACATCCGTACCCTCAACGCGGCCAGGCTCGCCGCCGACGTGTGCGACGTGCCGTCGCTCATCATCGCGCGTACCGACGCGCAGGCCGCGACGCTGGTGACCAGTGACGTCGACGAGCGCGACCGGGCCTTCGTGACGGGCGAGCGGACCGGGGAGGGCTTCTACCGGGTTCGCAACGGCGTGCCTGCCTGCATCGCCAGAGGGCTGGCGTACGCGCCGTACTCCGACCTGCTGTGGATGGAGACGTCGAAGCCCGACCTCACGATCGCGCGCGAGTTCGCGGAGGCGATCAAGCAGGAGTTCCCCGACCAGATGCTCGCCTACAACTGTTCGCCGTCGTTCAACTGGAAGCAGCACCTCGACGACGACACGATCGCGAAGTTCCAACGGGAGCTTGGTTACATGGGCTACTCGTTCCAGTTCATCACCCTCGCCGGCTTCCACGCGCTCAACCACTCGATGTTCGAGCTGGCGCGCGGGTACGCAAGCGAGGGCATGACGGCGTACGTGGCTCTGCAGGAGCGGGAGTTCGCTGCCGAGGAAG
Source organism: uncultured Actinomycetota bacterium (assembly GCA_963720325.1). GTDB lineage: Bacteria > Actinomycetota > Actinomycetes > Propionibacteriales > Actinopolymorphaceae > Thermasporomyces. Next base: position 48,827 of record CAVRFE010000008.1, read on the forward strand.
CCGGCTACACCGCGACCCGGCACCAGCGCGAGGTCGGTACCGGCTACTTCGACCTGGTGAGCACCGCGATCTCACCAGACTCCTCGACGACAGCGCTGGCTGGTTCGACCGAGGAGGAGCAGTTCCGGCAGGCCAGGTCTGCCTGAGCGCGACGAGTTGGGGGGTCGCGCTGGTCTCCCCGTACTTGTCAGAGGTATCTCGGTCTCTAGTCCGACATACCTCTGACAAGTCGGGGAGACGTCGCTGCCGAGGCACGAAGCGCGGGCTCGACGAGGTTGGCGTACCCCGTCTGGCCCGACCGGTTCGGATGGTAGGACTCGCTGATCGGGTTGGACAGGCCGTTGATCCACTCGACGTCCGCGCACACCGAGTGGCCCGTGAACGCCGTGCGCACGTCGACGAACGGGAACCCCCGCGCCGATGCCCGGGCCCGGACCGTCTGCACCAACAGGTCGGCCGTCGCGTTGAGCTCGGCCTGCTCCCCCGGGCTGATCCGGGACGCCAAGTTGCACTCCTCACCGTTGAACAGTCGCGGATATCCCACCACCACCACGCGGGCGTTCGGCGCGGCCTGACGGATGGCTGTGTACAGCCCGTCCAGCCGGGCCGGCAGTGTGTTCCGGATGAACGCGTTCGCGTTGTCGATCGCACCCCAGCAGGTCGTCGGCCAGGGCTGCGCACACTGCAACAGCACGGAGGAGAAGCCCGCGTCGTTGCCGCCGACGGACACCGTGACATAACGGGTGGTCGAACGGAGGTTGCCCGTCTGGCCGGCGAGTACGTCGGCGACCTTCGCACCCGAGCAGGCCGCGAACGTCAGCGTGGCGCCGAGACGGCCCGCGTCGATGACGGGGTACGCGTACGGCGAGCGCTGGCAGCTAGAGCCGTCGTCGTAGTACGACCGGGTGCCCACGCCGGAGGAGTAGGAGTCGCCGAGCGCGACGTAGGAGGGCGCTGCCTGAGCTGGTGCGGCGACGAGGACCGAGCCGCCGACAAACCCGAGCAGTACGAGAAGCCTGACCGCCTGCCGCGAAAGCCCACCCATCGAAGGGACCCCTCTGCGCCGTCAGGTCGCGGCCCGGAATGGGAGATATGCGAGCCCGAAGGCGGTTTGGGCCGGACGTCGCGTTCAGAATGGGCGAAAGCGACGCCTCCGACAAGAGGTATGTCCGGAACGAGTTGCGGCGGTCAGCGGGGGCGCTTGCCGGTGCGGCTGCCGCCGACCCGCTCGATGGTGCCGTCACCGCTCACGGCGTACGACGGAACGACAGGTGCGGCGAAGTTCAACCGGGCGAACGCGAGTGTCTCCACCAGATCTGCCTCGCGTTCGGTCCGGCCGGCAGACCGGCGGGTGTTGATCTCGGCGACGATGCTCCCGTCGAAGTCGCGCTTGGCCAGCAGTTCGAGCACCTCGGCACACTTTTGTTTGCCACGACCGGGTACGAGGTGTTCGTCCTTGCTCGAGCCCATACCGTCGGCGAGGTGCACGTGCGTCAACCTGGTGCCGAGGTCGTACGCCATCTCGTAGGCGTCGACGCCCGCGGTGGCCGTGTGCGACATGTCGAGCGTCACCTCGGCATAGTCGAAGTCGCGCGGATCCCAGCCGGGAAGGTAGGCCTGCAGTCCCTGCCCGGCCGCCTTCCACGGGAACATGTTCTCGACCGCGAAGCTGATCCCCGTCTCCTCCTGCCGTCGCGCCACGCCCTCGACGAAGTCGCGGGCATAGTCGCGCTGCCAGCGAAACGGTGGATGGACGACGACCACCTTCGCGCCCAGCTCCTTGGCCGCCTCCGCGCTGCGGTCGAGCTTGCCCCACGGATCGATGCCCCAGACCCGCTGGGTGATCAGCAACGTGGGCGCGTGGATGGAGACGATGGGCAACTGGTGGTAGTCGCTCAGCCGGCGGAGGGCGTTGACGTCCTGGCTCAGCGGGTCGGCGCCCACCATGACCTCGACCCCGTCATAACCCAGCCGGGCCGCCAGTTCGAACGCTGTCGCGGTCGACTCCGGATAGACCGAGGCTGTCGAAAGAGCCATCCGCGCGCCCGGGACCCGTACGACGTCTTTGCCACGTACGCGCGTTTCGGCGGATGTGTGGGTCGATGGGGTGGCCTCCGGGGGCTGCACGGCGTCCAGCGTACGGCCCAGGTCATCGCCTCCACGTCGAACGCCTCGAAGACGCCCGCCACCGGTCCGGTGAGCACCCGGTCAGGACCCGGGACGAGGTGATCTCAACGCGCCGACGGCGCGCGGGCGTGGACGACCACCTGGGCCAGGTGCGGGACATCTGCCTGGGTGGCCAGGCGCAGCGCCCCACTCAGCGAGTCGCCCCTGGGCTCGCACAGCCGCGCGGCCGGGCAGAGCTGGCCCAGGCCCGCCACGAACGCGTCGAAGATCACCGGAGCGGCCAGGACGCCACCGGCCCACGAGACCGACACGGTGCCGTCGGACGCCGACGGGAAACCCCGCCGAACGGCCGTGGTCACGCTGACGGCCAGCTCCTCGCCGGCGGACAGACAAAGGACCCGGGCCACCGGGTCGGAGTCGGCGACCGAGGTCACCTCGCCGGCGAAACCCGCCACGTCGGCGATGAGGGACGGTGAGCGGTACCACGCCTTGATCGCCATCCGCAGCGGTGTGCCAACCCGGTCTTCGGCAAGCCTGGTCAGCGTGGTGGTCGCTCCACGTCCCTCGAAGCCGGCGAGCGCGGCGCGCAGTCCGGCCAGGCCAAGGGAGAACCCGCCGCCGGCATCACCGAAGAGGTATCCGAGCCCGTCGACGTTGACCAGCTCGCCGCCGGCGGTGACGGCCAGGCAGGCGACTCCGGTACCCGCCGAGACGACCACGCCGGGCTCGCCCGCGAGGACGCCGAGATGGGTGGTCACGTCGTCCCCGGTGAGCAGCACCCGCGCGGCACCGAGGCGCTCGGACAGCAGCGGAGCCAGCCGCTCCCGGGTCGGCCGGTCGTACGCACCGCCGGCCAGGCCGAGTGCCACGACGCCGACCGGGCCGGGTGCACCGAGGGCGTCCCAGGCGGACCCGACGATCCGGCACTGCTGCTCGACCTGATCCTCGCCGGCCGTCCACTGGAAGCCGGGAATGGACACCTGCTTGCCAAGACGTGGTACCGGTCCGGCGGTGTCGACAATTCCCATCGCCAGGGTGGTCGCGCCGCCGTCCACGACGAGGCGGACGCCGGCGTACGCCCCGGGCTGCGGCGCCGGCTCGGTCACGTGAAGTCCTCCCGCTCCATCGTGTCGAGGTGGCGGAGGATGACACCCTCGCGCAGCGCCCAGGGACACGCCTCCAGCTCCGAGGTGTTGAACAGGTCCATCGCGGCTTCGGCCACCATCGCCCCGGCCAGTAGCTGGGGCGCCCGGCCCGGCGAGACGCCCGGCAGCTCTGCTCGCTCGGCCGACGTCATCGCCGCGAGCTTGGGCAGCCACTGGTTGAGAACGGTCAGCTGCATGGTCCGCCGGACGTACGGGCCCTCCGAGGACGGTGCGGCGCCACAGACCCGGGCGAGCTGGCGGAAGGTCTTCGACGTCCCCACCACGTGGTCGGGCGTACCGAAGCGAAGCACCTGCCCTGCATGGCGCGCGATCTCCGCCCGGACGTGTCGACGGAGTGCGCGAACCTCTCCCGGGTCTGGCGGGTCGGCGCTGAACCAGTTCCGGGTGAGGCGGCCGGCACCGAGCGGCACCGACAGGGCGGCGTCCGGGTCCTCGTCGAGACCGCTCGCGATCTCCAGCGAGCCACCGCCGATGTCGACGACCAGCAGCCGTCGCGACGACCAGCCGAACCAGCGGCGTACGGCGAGGAAGGTCAACCGTGCCTCCTGCTCGCCGGACAGCACGGTGAGGTCGACACCGGTCGAGGCGCTGACACCACGAAGGACCGCGTCGCCGTTCGTGGCGTCACGGATCGCCGAGGTCGCGAACGCGAGCACCGACTGGCAGCCCTTGTCCTCGCCGATCTCCAGGGCTTCGGCGATCAGCCGCTTGAGCGCCGCCGTACCGGCCACGGAAATGGCACCGTCGTCGTCGAGGTGTTCGGCGAGCCGGAGCTCGGTCTTGTGCGAGAACGCCGGCAGCGGACGGGCCCCAGGGCGCGCGTCGACTACGAGCAGGTGGACGGTGTTCGAGCCCACGTCGAGCACGCCGAGCCGCATGCCCTGACGCTACCCCGTCCGCCGGCACGGATAGCGGAGGCAGGCACCTCGGCTGTGCGCGGGCGGCGGATTGCAGGCGGCGGATTGCAGGCGGCGGATTGCAGGCGGCGGTTTGTGGGCGGCGGTCGCAGGCCACGGTTTCGGTCACTCGGGGAATTGTGCGTACCAACTCGGCGGGGTTGCCGGTCGTCGCTGCGGGTGCGGCGTATGGTGCCAGGGTGCCCGAGGTTTCGCTTGACTTCCCGCGCGCCTGGGTGGAGTTCTCCGATCCAGATGACGCTGATGTGGTGATCCGTGCCGACCTGACCTGGCTGACGTCCAGGTGGAGCTGCATCTTCGGCTCAGGCTGCCACGGGATCTTTTCCGAACAGCCCGATGCGGGATGTTGCACGCTTGGCGCGCATTTCGCCGACAAGGCCGACGAGAAACGAGTCCGCAGCTGGGTCAAGCAGCTCACCCCGGACGACTGGCAGCTGCATGACGAGGGACGCAAGACGGGCTGGATCGAGAAGGACCCCGACGGCGAACGCAAGACCCGGGTCGTCGACGGCGCCTGTATCTTCCACAACCGACCCGGGTTCGCCGGCGGCACGGGTTGCGCCCTGCACAAACGCGCCCTGGGCGCAGGCGTCCACCCGCTCGAGGCCAAGCCCGACGTGTGCTGGCAGCTCCCGATCCGACGCCTCTACCGCGATGTCGAGCTCCCGGACGGCACCGCCTACACCGAGGTGACGATCACGGAGTACGACCGGCGCGGCTGGGGTCCCGGCGGCCACGACTTCGACTGGTACTGCACGGGCAACACCGAGGCTCACGGTGCTCAGGAGCCTGTCTATGTGTCCAACCGGCCAGAGCTCGAAGAGCTTGTCGGCAAGGCCGCATACGACGCGCTGGCCGAGCACTGCCAACGCCACCTGGCCGCTCGCGAACGCACCGCACCCCATCCGGCCGACCCGCGGCGCACCCGGTCATCGCGGCCCCGGCCGCGCGGGGGCGGCGCCCGGAAGCTCAGCTGAGCTCGCTGGTCCGCCAGCGCCTGCGCCTACGATCGGTGCGTGCCACGCATTGCCGCCGGAGCGCGACCGAGCCCCAACATCTGGAACCGCCCCGACCGGTACGAGCTGGAAAACCGCGCGGTCGACCCTGACGGTGTGATCGAGGCAGCCATGCTCGAACGCCGGTCGTGGCAGGGCGCGAGCATCCTCGACATCGGCTGCGGGTCGGGTTACCACCTACCGCGGTTCGCAGCGCAGGCCGCACACGTGGTCGGCGTGGAGCCGCACGCCACACTGGTCGCGTACGCCCGGCGGCGGTGTGCGAGTCTCGGCCTCCGACACGTGCAGGTCCACCAGGGCACGGCCCAGCAGCTGCCGGTGGCCGACTCGTCCATCGAACGTCGTCCACGCCCGGTGGGCGTACTTCTTCGGACCTGGGTGCGAGCCGGGCCTGGCAGAACTCCATCGTGTCGTCCGCCGAGGCGCCGCCGCGTTCGTCGTCGACAACGACGCGACCAGGAGCACGTTCGGCAGCTGGTTCAGGGCCGCGTTTCCCGCTTACGACCCGGCTGAGGTCGAGCGTTTCTGGTCCCGGCAGGGCTGGAACCGGCAGCCGCTGGACATCCGGTGGAGGTTCGAGCGGCGGGAGGACTTCGACGCCGTCGTTCGGATCGAGTTCGCCCCGGCAATTGCGGAGCGGGTCATCGCCGAGCACGCGGGGCTCGAGGTCGACTATGCCGTCAACCTGTGGTGGCGGACGTTCTGATCGAGGTGCCGACGTGCCGAGGTGCCTGGGTGTGACCGGGCTGTGCGATCAGTAGTAGGACCGCATGAGCTCCCTGATCCAGGCGGGCTCGCGGACGGTGCCACGAGGAGCGAACTCCTCGACGTACGGTTTCACGTCCAGCACCGGCGTACCGTCCACCGCGTCCAGCCCGCGTACGGTCAACTCGAGGCCGTCGACCGCGACCAGCGCACAGCAGGAGTGGCCCAGATGGTTGCGCCGGTGCGGACTGTGGTCGGCGAGCACGCCCACCCGAGGCCAGTGCGGGTTGCTTCGCGGGTGCGCCGCGCCGCCGCGCTCGCGCGTCGAACGGTGGAAGAAGAAGATCACCTCGAGGTGGGAGAACGCCGTCAGGCCCATCGTGGCCTCGGGTTCCAGCAGGGTGTCGTCGAGGACGATGCGAGCCGTCTCCTCGCCCCAGCCGTTCTCGCGGATCTCTGTGCGTCCACCGACCACCACACCGATCGGCTGTACCTGGATGCCGCTGGTGGGGCCCGCGTTCATCGCGGCGCCGGTGCTCGCGTCTGAACTGGTCTGCGTACTGGTCTGAGTGCTCACGTTTACTCAGACTAGAACGCCACGTGGTGGCGGGCTTGCATTCCCCTCCCCCGACTGGCCGGAATCGTCCAGCTGGAGGCGTCCGAGCGGGCAAAGGTCGGAGTACGGAGGCGTCGCCGTGCCCGCGAGATCTTCGCGCGGCCGGCGCGGCGGTGGGGGGTTGTCGGTTGGGGGATCTAGCGTTGCGCGGCATGGGGAAGGTGAGTGGGGCCAAGACCGCGAAACCGGCCCGCGCGGGTTACCGGTGCGGCGAATGTGGTTGGCAGACCACCAAATGGGTCGGACGCTGTGGCGAGTGCCAGGCCTGGGGAACGGTCGAGGAGATGGGCGCACCGCGCGCGGCCGTCACCGCCGCCGGACCGGTGACCACGCCCGCCCGGCCGATCGACCAGATCGACGTCGAAGCGGCCCGGGCCGACTCGACGTGCATCAGCGAGCTCGACCGCGTACTCGGTGGTGGTCTGGTCCGCGGAGGCGTCGTCCTGGTCGCCGGAGAGCCCGGCGTCGGCAAGTCGACCCTGCTTCTCGACGTCGCTGCCGAGCGAGCCCGGGCCGGTGGTCGCAGCCTGTACGTGTCGGGCGAGGAGTCCGCCGCCCAGATCCGGTTGCGGGCCGAACGGATCAATGCGCTGGCCCCAAAGCTGTTCCTGGCCGCCGAGACCGACCTGTCAGCCGTGCTCGGCCATGTCGATGAGGTCCGGCCCGAGCTGCTGGTCCTCGACTCCGTCCAGACCGTCTCGTCGTCCGCCGTCGACGGTGCCGCGGGTGGCGTGACCCAGGTACGCGAGGTGGCGTCGGCCCTCATCCGGGTCGCGAAGGAACGCGGCATGGCCGTTCTCATGGTTGGCCATGTGACAAAGGATGGCTCGATCGCGGGTCCCCGCATGCTCGAGCACCTCGTCAACGTCGTCTTGCACTTCGAGGGCGAGCGGCACTCCCGGCTCCGGATGGTACGAGCGGTCAAGAACAGGTTCGGGCCCACCGAGGAAGTGGGGTGCTTCGACTTCTCCGAAGAGGGTCTGGAGAGCCTGCTCGATCCGAGCGGGCTCTTTCTCACCCGGCGCCAGCACGCGGTGTCCGGCAGCTGTGTCACCGTGACCGTCGAGGGTCAGCGCCCGCTGGTGACCGAGGTGCAGGCCCTGGTGGCAATGTCGAGCCTCGCTACACCTCGCCGGGCGACCTCGGGCCTGGACTCGTCCCGCCTTTCCATGGTGCTAGCCGTACTCGACCGCCGTGGCGGCGTACGCCTGGGAAACCAGGACGTCTACGCGGCGACGGTCGGCGGAGTGCGGTTGCGCGAGCCCGCGTCCGATCTCGCGGTCGCCCTCGCCATCGCAAGCTCGGCCTCAGACCACGCTGTTCCGGCTCAGATGATCGCCATCGGCGAAGTGGGCCTGGCCGGAGAAATCCGTCGGGTGACGGCAATCCAGCGTCGCCTGGCCGAGGCGGTTCGGCTCGGGTTCACCGAAGCGCTCGTGCCGCCCGACAGTGGCGGAAGTGTCCCCGAAGGGATCCGAGTCAAGGAGGTGGCCCACGTCGGCGAGGCACTGACCGCTGGGCCTCGGCTCGCCAGTGTGATGAGCCTGCCTCGTTATGGTGTCGACCCACGCGTGAAGAGTTGACGCCAGGCGGACTGTTGCGGGGCCGCCGCGAACTCGGAGCCCACGCGTCGCGTGGCGACCTCCATGCGTGAAGGAATGGCCAGCCGAGGGACCGGCGGCGGGCGCTTCTTCACGCATGGACGTTGACAACCACGTCTGCAAGTTTGGGCCTCGAAGGGGCACTCGCGTGACCTGTGGATGAGATCATCCCAAATGGGCGCGAATCGCCTAAGGTACTCGCATGCTTCAGACAGGTGGAAGATCGACTGGACCGCTGCGGGGTCGGCTGGCCGCCGGCGCGGTGGTCGCGATCGTGGGCATGGGCGCGGCTCTGGCGGGGTGCACCAACCCCGAACCGGCGCCGATCGACGAACCGACGTCCGAGCCGACGAATCCCACCGAGACCCCGACGCCGACGCCAACGCCAACGCCCAGCGAGACACCAACCGCCTCACCGGGAAGCGTCGAAGCCGAACTCCAGGCTGCCACCGTCGCCTTCTACACCGCCGTCACCAAGGCATACAGGACTCTCGACCCAGGGCCGATCAAAGCCCTGATCGTGCCCAATAGTCGAGCCGGGAGCTGCTACTTCGATCGACATCGCCGAGGTGAAGACGAAGGGGCACCGGTTCTCCGGAAGTCCCCGAGTACGGCGTCAGCGACTTCGCACTCGAGCCACAGGACGCGAGACCCAAGTCAGAGACGGTGACATTCACCCTCTCGGCGGACTTCTCCGAGGAGGTCGATGCAGGATGGGCGAACAGTTGAGACGTTCCCGGCTGGTTCTGCAACGTGGCCGGATCGAGTTCATGAAGAAGGGGAACCGATGGCTCGTCCTGTCGCAACGCTTCGAGGAGTAGCTGTAGTCGTCCTATGCGCCGCGATCGGCCGTCATGGCCATCGGATCTCATGTCAACGCTCATGGCCTCCGACCGCGCACGCAGCGCCGGGTTGTGCCAAGTGTGGTGGTGATACTGAGCCGGAGCCGCCGCCGGTGCCGGAGCCGCGGGGCGAGCAGAACGCGTTCGTGGGTCAGGCCGCACTGTTCAACACCGACGGACAAGTCGTCGACTCCGGCGGAACCACCTGCCCCGGCTGCGAATGGCAACTACTCAAAGCATGCGGACTCGGCGGCCAAGCCACCTGTGCCGAACCCCTCGCCTGCGGCCAAAACCAAGACGGCACCACCCGCTGGATCTACGACGTCTGGCTCCTACGCAACACCAACCGCACACTCCAAGGCGCCCTGTGCCTCACCAACGAAAACGACGCCCTCACCCCCGACGACATCTGGAACGCCGTCAACACCCAATGGCGTGCCCTCGTACCCGATCAAGCCCCCACCATCCAACCGCCCAACGGACGCGCCCTCACCCGCCTCCCCACCTACTTCCACTCCGGCCAACCCCACCACATGCCCGCCCGTACCGTCCCCGTCTTCAACTTCACCATCACCCTCACCGCCCGCGGACAATGGGAATGGACCTTCGAACCCGGCAACACCAAACAATTCGACATCCCCGGTAGCCACTACAACGACCCCAACCCAACAGTCGCCCACACCTACCACACCACCGGACCCCGCACCGTCACCCTCACCACCCGCTGGTGGGGAAGCTTCACCGTCGGAAACCGCGGCCCCTACAACATCGCAAACCCAGCAACCCAAGGCCCCTACAACATCCCCCTCAACGTCATCGAACTCCAACCCCGCCTCAGCAGCTAGACGGCTTGCCGGTCGAGTACTCCGCAGCCGACCCGCACACACCTCGACTGGACGATCGGGCGACCAAGACACGCCGAGATCGAGGCGTCAAGAAGCCGGCCAACCTGGCGTACGGACGACGGTTTCCCGACGCATGATCATGGTCCTCTGTCGACCGTCAGTCTTCTGCTCGTCATTCGCGGGAAACAGGTACCGAGTTGAACGTGTGCACACCCGCACCGCACGAGACCGTGTCGTACGCACCGTCCGACCGAGGCACGGCAACCTCGCCCGCGACACCGGGCGGAAGCTCCACCCGCACAACGAATCCGTCACCGCGCCGCTCCCACCCAGCAGCGACCCGGCCCCGCACGGTGTCCAGGGTTACCCGAGCCCGTCCCAGAGCCCGCGGCGGCACCGGCCGGACCCGTACCTTCGCAAATCCAGGCGCCGCAGGCGTCACGCCGGCGAGCGACTCGATGAACCATTGGTCGACGTGCCCGAAGAAATGGTGGTTGCGCGAGCGCGAGTCCGCACCCCAATGTTCGTACAACGAGGTCGCCCCCTGCTCGATCCAGAAACCGTAGCCGGGATACGTCCGTTGTGTCGCCACCGTGTACGCCAGATCGACCAGTCCAGCCCCGGTCAGCAACGGTAGAAGGAACTTCGTGCCGATGACGCCGGTGTCGAGATGGTCGTCGCGAGCGTGGATGTCGGCTACCAGGTTGGCCAGCACCTGATCGTAGGCATCTTTGCGCGCCAGTCCGAAAGCCAGCGCCATCACGTTTGCCGACTGCCGGTAGTCCGTCTCCCGCTCGCCGTGATAGGTCCCCGTCGCGGCGTCGTAGAACGCCCGGTTGAACCCGGACCTGAGCCTTTCCGTCAAGCCGGCGTAGGCGTCAAGGTCACCTTGCCTACCGATCACCTGCGCGATTTTCGCGAGCAGCTCGACGAACCGGAAGGTGTACGCCGTCTCGTACACACCTGGTCCCTCCGGCGGCATGCCATGCACACCGGGCGGGAGCCAGTCTCCCAGTCCCGCCAGCACAACGTCGTCTTCCACGAAACCGTCGACCAGGTAGTCGAGGTAGCGCCGCGCTCCGTCATAGTGTCGCGCCAGGATTCGTGCGTCACCATAGTGCTGATACATCGTCCACGGGATCTCGACATACGCGACGTCCCAGGCAGGAATCGGCCCGACGATGGCGGCTTTCGGGTCACCCGGATAGCCCCATCCGCTGGTCGGCACGATCGGCGGAAACGCGCCGTCCGGACGCTGCGCGTCCACCCAGTCCTGCAGCCACTTCGTATAGAAGCGTGGCATGTGAAAGTTGTACGACGCGACGCCGGCGGTCAGGTGTGCGTCACCGGTCCAGCCGTTTTTCTCGAAGACTGGCGTGTCCGTCGGTATGCCGTGGAGGTTGTTCAGCACCGCTCGCCGCGTCGCGGTGTGCAGCCGGTTGACGAGGTCGTCATCGCATTCGAAGTCCCCGGTCGACGGCACCGCGGTGTGCGCCAGCAGACCCACCACGTCTGTCAGCTCCGGTGGCCCCGACAGTCCGTCCACCTGCACGTACTGGAAGCCCTTGTACGAGTATCGCGGCTCGAAGACCTCGACGGTCCGTCCCCGGAGCACATACTCGTCCGTCTGGATCTCGCGATAGATGAGGTGCTGGGCATTGTCGACTGTGCCGTCGTCGTTCAGCCGTTCGCCGTAACGGATCTGCACGACCTGTCCCGCGGTGCCGTTCACCCGCAGTCGCGCCCAACCCGTCAGTTGCTGGCCCAGGTCGAAGACATAGCGGCCGGGCTGCGGCTCCGTCAGCGACACCGCCGGGATCTCCGCCACAACCTCGATCGGCTCCACCTGCTGCGAACGCAACGTTCCGGCCGGAGGCTGGACCGCCACCGCGGTGGACCAGCCCGTCTCGTCGAAGCCGCCAGCTGTCCAGCCGGAACGTTCGCACCTCGCGTCATAGCGTTCGCCGACAAACAGCGAGTCAGCGCGGGTCGGGCCATCGGCGCAACGCCAACCGGTGTCGGTACCGATCCGCTCGACCCGTCCGTCGGCGTACGTGATCACCAACAGTGCCAGGAGCTTCGGGTCATCCCACCACGGCGCCTGCTCCCAGTACCACACGTTCGGGGTCGGGTCACCGTACCGGCCGCGCCCGAGGGCAACCCCGAGGACGTGCTCCGCGCCGGGATCATCCCCACCACGGAGCCGATCCGTCAGATCGTAGGTCGAGTAGAGAACTGTGGCGGCATAGTTGGTCGGCGCCGGGTCGAGGACCGCGCGGCCGATCCGGCGCCCGTCAAGGAAGTACTCCCCGTAGCCGAGTCCGCAGACATACAGGCGTGCGCGTACGACATCGGCCGACGGCTCCCCGGTCGAGAGGCGGAACGCCCGGCGCAGCAACGGTCCCGGCACTGGCGCCGAATTCTCCGCGGCCGGCCCACCGTCGCGGCCGATCCAGGTGGCACCCGCCCAGTCGTCCGGCTCCAACAGCCCGGTCTCGAACGCGGCCGGCTCCGACCAGGCGGTCGCACCATCGGCGTTCCAGACCCGCACCGCCCAGTGGTAACGGGTTGTCGAGGCCAGCTCCCCGCCCGCGTACTCCACCTGGACGCTGTCGGTGGACTCGACCCGGCCGGAGTCCCAGACGTCGCCGCGGGCGGTCCGCAGGCTGGCCGGTTCCGACGCGACGAGGACCTGGTACGCCACCTGCCCAGAGCCTCGGACCAGCCAGGAGAAGCGGGGGCGGTGTTCGTCGATGCCGAGGGGCTCGTCGGCGTACTCGGTGCGCAGCCGGTACGGCCCAGCGGCCTCCGGGCCGGGTGCTGTGGTCATGGGCGGCGTACTCCCTTGATCGAGTGCCAGTTGATCGAGTGCAGAGTTTGATCGAGTGCCAGGGGCTGGCTCGAATGGCGGCAGTCTCCAACCTGCACCATGTTCGGCCCGGATCTCCTCCACGGCCTCGCCGGTCCCAGGCCAGCACCGGCCAGTGCGCCGACCCGACGGCCCACCTCCTGAATCGCCCACAGGAGCGGACGTTCGAGCCCGCAACGTCCAGTACCGGTCACCGAGTGCAACCCGGTGTACCCGCAGAGGAGTGAGGGTCACTAGATTCAGGGGAAACGCGACTCCAACGGTTCGGGCATGCGCAGGACGCGGCGCGCAGGTGCGGCCGTAGACTTTGCGCGAAGCAGGCCTGTCCAAACCAGGAGTGTTGTGGCTGCAAGTGACAAAGGCCCGGATGCCAGGCTCCGGGCTACGCTCGCCGCGGTCGCGCCGGGCACAGAGCTGCGGGACGGGCTCGAGCGGGTCCTCCGCGGCCGCACTGGCGCGCTCATCGTGCTCGGCTACGACCGGACGGTCGACTCCCTGAGCACCGGCGGATTCGCGCTCGACGTGGAATTCACAGCGACGGGCCTCCGCGAGCTAGCCAAGATGGACGGCGCGATCATCGTCGACCGCGAATGCACCCGGATCCTCCGCGCTGCCGTTCACCTGATGCCCGACCCGTCGATCCCGACCGAAGAGACCGGCACCCGCCACCGCACCGCCGAGAGAATCGCGAAACAGACCGGGTTCCCGGTCGTCTCCGTGTCGCAGTCGATGCGGATCATCGGGCTGTACGTCGACAACATCCGGTATGTCCTCGAAGACACCGGGCAGATCCTGTCCCGAGCCAACCAGGCCCTTGCCACCCTCGAACGCTACAAACTTCGCCTCGACGAGGTGTCCGGCACGCTGTCCGCGCTGGAGATCGAAGACCTGGTGACCGTTCGCGACGTGGCGGCAGTCGCCCAGCGGTTGGAGATGGTCAGGCGGATCGCCAACGAGATCCAGGGGTACGTCGTCGAGCTCGGCGCGGACGGCCGGCTGCTCGCTCTCCAGCTCGACGAACTGGTCGCCGGCGTCGATCCCGAACGCGAACTCGTGGCCCGCGACTACCTGCCAGCACCGGGCGGGCGCTACGACCGCGGTGTCTATGACTCCCTGACCGACCTCGACGCGCTCTCTGCTACCGATCTGCTGGACATTGGCGCGGTGTCCGCTGCTCTCGGCCATGGCGGGGATGCTCTGGACGCGGCCGTCAGCCCGCGCGGTTACCGCCTCCTGGCCAAGGTCCCCCGCCTGCCGGGGGCTGTCATCGACCGGCTGGTCGACCACTTCGGCAGTCTGCAGAAGCTGCTGGCCGCAAGCATCGACGACCTACAGGCGGTCGGCGGGGTCGGCGAACACCGGGCCCGCTCGGTCCGGGAAGGGCTCTCCCGACTGGCCGAGTCCAGCATTCTCGAGCGCTACGTCTGACCCCGGCGCTGCTGCCTTCGCTTCGTCCGTACGGGGATCCTCACCCGGCGAAGTACGCCGCCACCGACGGCTCGACCTCCGGAACGCGTACCGGAACACTGCCCGCGCGCAGCGATTCCGCACCGGCACAGCCGGCCGCGACCGCATACCGCGCGGCCACCGGCGACGTCTCGGTAGCACCACCGTCCCGGACGAAGCGCAGGAACTCGGCGACGATGCGGGGATCCGCGCCGCCATGGCCACCGGTTTCCGCCTCCAGCTCGATGGCCTGGTCGCCCGAGGCGTGGTAGTCGTGGCGGCGGTTCCAGACCCTGATCGCGGTGCCGGGTTCGCCGTTGCCGAAGTTCTCGATCCGCCCTTCGGTTCCGATGATCGTGTAGTTGCGCCAGTAGTCAGGCGTGAAATGGCACTGTTGGTACGACGCCAGAATTCCGTTCTGCAGCCGCATGTTGACCATCGAGACGTCCTCGACATCCATCGCCGGATTGAGGCCGGTCAGGGATCGTGGCGGCCAGCGCGTCAGCGTGCCACCGTCGCGCCACCACGGCACACCCTCCCCGCTGCCCTGCTCGGGCGAGTAGACCATCCGGTCACCCATCCCCGTCACTTCCTGCGCGTACGATCCGCACAGCCAGTGCAGGATGTCGATGTCGTGCGCGCCCTTCTGGAGCAGCAGGCTGGTGCCATACTGACGTTCGGCGTGCCAGTCGGCGAAGTAGAAGTCGCCGCCGTTGCCGACGAAATGACGGCACCACGCGACTTTGGGTTCACCGATAGCGCCCTCGTCGATAAGCCGTTTCATCGCTCTGATGTACGGGCTGTGCCGCATGTTGTGGCCGAGATAAAGCCGGGTTCCGGATTTCTGCGCCGCGGCCAGGAGCCGGTCGCAGCCCTCGGTGGTGATCGCCATCGGCTTTTCCAGATAGACCGCGACACCGGCCTCCAGCAAGGCGAGGGCATGCTCCTCGTGCAGATAGTCCGGGCTCAGTACGAACACCCCGTCGAGGCCGAGCCCGAGAAACTCCTCGAGATCCGTTCCGGTGAACAGGTCGCTGCCGCCCCCGCCCCCGGCCGCCGAGCCCGTGCCGGATCCGCCGTCGGATCCACCGCCGAACCTCTCACGGAACCGCGCGTGCGCGTCGACGTCGGGGTCGTACAACGCGACCACCCGGGAACCTTCCCCTGGTCGGTGTGCATGCCTGGAGAGGCCGCCGCGAAGGCCGTATCCGATCACACCGATCGCAAGGTCTGTCATCAGGCTGCTCCGTTCGCTGCGGGTGGCGAGCCGTCCCACCCGTGCTCATTTGCGCTTGAAGAACCGCGCTGTCGGTCGGGTTTGTGCAACGAGTACGCACGCTAGTACCACCCGGGCGGACCTGTCACGGCAGGCGGCCGCATCCGACCTGCAGTGGCACACCGGTCATGATCAACAGGCCAAGAGTGCCCACTTCTGCGAGTCAAGCGGGGCAGTTTCCGCCTGTTGATCACGGACCCGCGCCTGGGTAGCTAGGTCAGCTGGAAGCGGTCCCGGGCCGACACGACGCCCGCCACCGAGGCCTCCACCGCGTAGTAGCCGGGCAACGCCCGTGGCTGGCCGGGCCGGCACCCTTCGCGGGACCGAATCCCCGGCCAGACGACCGCGAGACTGGACGACTCGTTGGGCGGCAGGATGACCGACCGCGCGGGCACGAGGGCCGGGCAGTGCGCCGTGTCCCAGATCCGGTCGTCGCCCGAGGTGACGAGCACCTGGAACGAACGAGCGTCGACTTCGAGCACACACGCCGTCGAACCCTCATTGCCGACCACGACGGCGACCGGCACCTCCGTACCTGCCGGGACGGGCCCGTCCGGTGCCGCGGCCACGCCGACCTCAAGCCGCTCCGGCGTGCACGCCGTCGGCTGCGCCGCGACGGGTGGCTTCGCCGCGGCCGGTGGCTCCGCCGCTCCGGACGGCGCGTTGGACGGGGCGCCCGCGCCCTTCGACCCCGGTGCCGCGGGCTGGGTAGCGGAGGGCGTCTTGTTCGCCGAACCCGATGCTGGTGTCGTCGCCGGCGACCGCGGGCTTGCCGAGGTGTCCGGCGTCAGCCCATCGGACGATCCGGCGGCGTGCCTGTCGCGCTCTGCGGCGTTCCCGCTCGGGTCACCGACGAGCAGCCAACTCACCAACCAGACGACGAGGACGACCGGCACGATCAGAACCGACCGCCGGGCCCAGTACACCCGGGCCGGCAGCGGACCTACCGGCCGGAGCAGAGGGCGCATACCGCCGCAGCGTAGCCATGGCCGCCGGTCCAGGCGCGTCTCCACGCCGTACGACCGGCAACCCAACCTGGGGGCCGTGCGCATGGGACGATGTGGGCGTATGCCGACGTCCCCCTTCCACGCAGCGGCGCTGACGTGGTACGCCCAGTACGCGCGGGATCTCCCCTGGCGACAACCCGACGCCACACCGTGGGGTGTCCTGGTCAGCGAGGTGATGCTGCAGCAGACGCCGGTCAGTCGCGTCCTTCCCGCGTACGCCGCCTGGATCAGCCGCTGGCCGACGCCGGCGTCGCTCGCCGACGACGCACCCGGGGAGGCCATCCGTCAGTGGGGACGTCTCGGCTATCCACGCCGTGCTCTTCGGCTGCACGCCGCGGCAGCGTCGATGGTGGCCAGGCATGGTGGCGCCGTACCGTCCACGTTCGACGATCTCCGAGCGCTGCCTGGCGTCGGCGACTACACGGCCGCGGCGGTCGCGTCGTTCGCGTTCCGGCAACGCCATGTCGTACTCGACACGAACGTACGCAGGGTCCTGGCGCGGCTGGTGGATGGCGTGCAGTATCCGCCGACTGCGACCACCGCGCACGAGCGTCGGACGGCCGAGTCGCTGCTGCCGGACGAACCCCACGTCGCAGCCACCTGGGCCGTCGCGGTCATGGAAGTGGGCGCCCTGGTCTGCACGGCCGGGTCGCCGGCCTGCGACCGCTGTCCGTTCCGGCGTTCGTGCCGGTGGCGGATCGCGGGACGGCCTGCGTACGACGGACCGCCACGCCGCCGCCAGCGGTACGAAGGGACGGACCGGCAGTGTCGGGGCCGGCTCCTCCAGGTCCTCCGGGACGGGGACGGTCCCGCCACCCGCGCAGCGCTCGACGCCGCGTGGGCCGATCCCCTCCAGCGCGCCCGCGCCCTCGACACGCTCGTTGCCGACGGCCTCGTCGAGCCGCTGGCCGGAGACCTCTTCCGGCTCCCGACCGGTTGATCGGTCGACACTTCGCTGCTCACCGACGTCGGCGCTGAACACTGTGACGAGCTGCAGACATGACGAGAGGGCGGCCCGGCTGGGACCGCCCTCTCGTCGTACGAACCGTAGTTCTACTCCTGCGTCGTGGCCTCGATCGCCGGCAGGTCCGGCACCGCCGCCTTCGCCGTACCGGTGAAGGTGAGTACCGCCTGCTTGCCTTCGCCCTCGACGTCGACGACCACGATCTGGCCGGCCGACAACTCGCCGAAGAGCAGCTTCTCGGCCAGGGCGTCTTCGATCTCGCGCTGGATGGTCCGGCGCAGCGGCCGAGCACCCATCACCGGGTCCCACCCACGCTTGGCCAGCAACTGCTTGGCCGGAGCGGTCACCTCGATGCCCATGTCCTTGTTGCGCAGTCGGTCTTCGACCTCGGCGATCTGCAGGTCGACGATCAGCAGGATCTCGTCCTCCGTGAACGGCGGGAAGACGATCGTCTCGTCGACACGGTTGAGGAACTCCGGCCGGAAGTGCTGCTTGAGCTCCTCCTGGACCCTGGTCTTCATCCGGTCGTACGAACGGCCGCTGTCGTTGGCCTGGGCGAACCCGAGCCCGAGACCCTTGGCGATGTCCTTCGTACCAAGGTTTGTCGTCATGATGATGACGGTGTTCTTGAAGTCGACGACCCGACCCTGTGCATCGGTGAGCCGACCTTCCTCGAGGATCTGCAACAGCGAGTTGAAGATCTCGGGGTGGGCCTTCTCGATCTCGTCGAAGAGCACGACCGAGAACGGCTTGCGCCGCACCTTCTCGGTGAGCTGACCGCCCTCGTCGTATCCGACGTAACCCGGAGGTGAACCGAACAGTCGCGAGACGGTGTGCTTCTCGGAGTACTCGCTCATGTCGAGGGCGATCAGCGAAGCCGCGTCACCGAAGAGGAACTCCGCAAGGATCCTCGACAGGTGCGTCTTACCGACGCCGGACGGGCCGGCGAAGATGAACGACCCACTCGGCCGTTTCGGGTCCTTGAGCCCGGCGCGGGTGCGTCGGATCGACTTCGCCAGCGCGTGCACCGCATCGTCCTGACCGATGTAGTGCTTGTGGAGCTCGTCCTCCATCCGGAGCAGCCGCTGGGACTCCTCCTCGGTGAGCCGGAAGACGGGGATGCCGGTCGCGGTGGCGAGCACCTCGGCGATCAGTTCCTCGTCGACCTCGGCCACGACGTCCATGTCGCCGGCCTTCCACTGCTTCTCGCGTTCGGCCTTCTGCGCGATGAGCTTCTTCTCCTCGTCACGCAATGACGCAGCCCGCTCGAAGTCCTGCGCGTCGATCGCGGCTTCCTTGTCACGGCGGACGTTGGCGATCCGCTCGTCGAACTCGCGCAGGTCGGGCGGAGCCGTCATCCGGCGGATGCGTAGCCGCGAGCCGGCCTCGTCGATCAGGTCGATGGCCTTGTCGGGCAGGAACCGGTCGGAGATGTAACGCGAGGACAGCTCCGCCGCCGCGACGATCGCCTGGTCGGTGATCGTCACCCGGTGGTGCGCCTCGTAGCGGTCGCGCTGGCCCTTCAGCATCTCGATCGTCAGAGCGATGTTCGGCTCCTGGACGTGGATCGGCTGGAACCGGCGTTCGAGCGCGGCGTCCTTCTCCAGGTGCTTGCGGTATTCGTCGAGTGTTGTCGCACCGATGGTCTGCAACTCCCCGCGCGCCAGCATCGGCTTGAGGATGCTCGCGGCGTCGATGGCACCCTCGGCGGCGCCGGCGCCGACCAGGGTGTGCAGCTCGTCGATGAACAGGATGATGTCGCCGCGGGTACGGATCTCCTTCAGCACCTTCTTGAGGCGCTCTTCGAAATCACCGCGGTAGCGCGACCCGGCGACCAGGGCACCGAGGTCGAGGCTGTAGATCTGCTTGTCCTTGAGTGTCTCCGGCACGTCACCGCGGACGATCTGCTGGGCGAGGCCCTCGACGATCGCGGTCTTGCCGACGCCGGGCTCACCGATGAGGACCGGGTTGTTCTTGGTACGGCGGGACAGCACCTGCATGACCCGCTCGATTTCCTTCTCGCGCCCGATCACCGGGTCGAGCTTGCCCTCGCGGGCGCCTTGTGTGTAGTTGCGCCCGAACTGGTCGAGAACGAGCGAACCCTGCGGCGATCCCTCGCCACTCCCACTGGCGCCGGCGCTGGCGGTCTCCTTGCCCTGGTAGCCCGAGAGCAGCTGGATGACCTGCTGGCGAACCCGGCCGAGGTCGGCGCCCAACTTCACGAGCACCTGGGCGGCGACGCCCTCGCCCTCGCGGATCAGCCCGAGCAGGATGTGCTCGGTGCCGATGTAGTTGTGGCCGAGCTGGAGCGCCTCACGTAGAGAAAGCTCGAGGACCTTCTTGGCCCTCGGGGTGAACGGAATGTGTCCGCTGGGCGCCTGTTGGCCCTGCCCGATGATCTCCTCGACCTGGGCGCGGACAGCCTCCAGCGAGATGCCGAGGCTCTCGAGGGCCTTGGCGGCGACGCCTTCGCCCTCGTGGATCAGCCCGAGCAGGATGTGCTCGGTGCCGATGTAGTTGTGACTGAGCATCCTGGCCTCTTCTTGAGCCAGGACGACAACCCGCCTCGCGCGGTCGGTGAACCTCTCAAACATCATTGCTCAGCTCCCCGGGCTGGAGACGGCACGGGTCCGGACGTTCCCGGGCCCTTCCTTGTCATGCTAGCCCTGCCCACGGACCAGCCCGATCCCATCATGTATCGACTTGGGATCATCAGCGCGGCCCCGTAAACAGTACGCAACGCTGCAACCGCTGGGCCTTACTACTCTGTTCCCAGGTCAGCGCCCTGGCGAGGGGTTACGCCCGAAGCGAACAACTCCCCGGCCCGCCATGCCGCAGATGGCCGGGTACGCCCGGACACCGAACCCCGACCAGCGCCATGAGGCCGACGATGGCCACCGGCCACGGTACCCGGAGATCCGGTGCTCGGCCGCACGGCGCTCGAAGATCCGGTGATCCAGGATCCTTGCCGCACCGGTTCCCCGATCATCTGTGGCCCGCGGGTGAGGCCTGGGCTCGCCGCACAGGCGAGTCCCGCCGTATGAGGGCGCCATGATCAGGCGTCGACAAATGGGTTCGTTCGTCCGGAAAACCCGACTTTGTGACACATGTTCATGTACGCGTCGTTCGAGTACACACCAGATCCGTGGACACGACCAGGTCGCGCGACACGACCAAGGTCCGTCGCGACACGACCAAGGTCGTCGCGACACGACCAAGGTCGTCGCGACACGACCAAGGTCGTCGCGACACGATCAGGTCCCGCAAACATGACAAGGACGCGGACACGACAAGGCCCCCGAGGAGATCCTCAGGGGCCTTCGCGTTCCTACTCTGCCCACCCAGAGTAAGCCGATCATGACCTGCTGTATGTCAGGAGCGCCGCCGGAGAAAGTCGATTAACGGCGACCCTTGGAGTATGCCTCGATGATCTCGGCAGGAATGCGGCCGCGATCGCTCACGTCATAACCCTGGTCTCGCGCCCATGCGCGAATATCGGCGGTCTCGGGCTTGCGGGCCGAACCACGTACTGGCTTGGGGGCGCGGCCGCGAACGGCACGCCCACCAACACGGCGGGCCGAACCGACGTAGGAGCCCAACTCCTTCCGCATCTTCGCGGCATTCTTGCTGGACAGGTCGATTTCATAGGAGACTCCGTCGAGTGCGAACTTCACGCTCTCCTCGGCCTCTGACCCATCGAGGTCGTCGATGAGAACGACGTTCGTCTTCGTCGCCACTGGCGGTTCCCTTCTCGAATACACGGGGGCTGGCACAACAATAGAGCCAGATTCAGGCTTGGGCAAACACAGAATATCTACCGCACAGCGCTTTCCGCTGTGGTGTAGACGGCGAGCCGTCAAACGTTCCGGCCAACCAATGCTGCAACGTACGTCTCTTCACAATGCCAGTGCACACCATCGGACGGTAATGCCACGGCATCGCCAGGGTCTTGCCGGCCTGGTTCTCACCGTGGACCACACTCGCCGCTGATTCTCACCGCAACGGTTCTGAGCCGTCACTGGCTTCACGGCATCAGTTCTCAGCCCGCCGGTTGAGACGCACCGGCCGACAAACCTAGGGCTTCACGAGCGGGAAGAGGATGGTGTCGCGAATAGACCGGACGCCGGTCAGCAACATGACGAGCCGGTCGATTCCCACGCCCATCCCCCCGGTCGGCGGCATGCCGTATTCGAGCGCCCGGAGGAAATCCTCGTCGAGTTGCATCGCGTCCGGATCACCGCCGGCCGCCCGGACCGACTGGGCGACCAGACGCTCACGTTGCTCGACCGGATCGACAAGCTCCGAATACGCCGGCGCCAGCTCCACTCCGGCCGCGACGAGGTCGAACGCCTCGGCAAGCCTGGTGTCCTTGCGATGAGGTCTGGCAAGGGGGCGTACTTCCGCTGGATAGTCACTGACGAAGGTGGGCTCTATCAGGGTGTGCTCGACCAGCTTTTCGAAGAGTTCGAGCACGATCTCACCTGCCGACCATCCCGGCTGGAGCGCGACGCCGAGTTTGTCGGCATGCCGGCGCAGGGTCTCTACCGATGTATCCGGTGAGATTTCCTCGCCGATCCGGGCCGAGACCGCCGTATGGATGGGCAGCCACCGCCATTCGGCGCCGAGGTCGATCTCGCCACCTCGCCCGTCCGGTACCACGGTCGAGCCCACGGCCTGCGCCGCATCCAGAACGAGAGTCCGGAGAAGTTCCGCCATGGTGTGGTAGTCGCCGTAGGCCTCATAGACCTCCAGCATCGTGAACTCGGGTGAGTGGGTGGAGTCGATCCCCTCGTTCCGGAAATTCCGCCCGATCTCGAACACGCGGTGGACGCCACCGACGACCAGCCGTTTCAGGTAGAGCTCGATGGCGATACGTAGGTAGAAGTCCTGGTCGAATGCATTGACGTGGGTGCCGAACGGACGGGCCGCCGCGCCGCCGTGAATGGCTTGTATGACCGGCGTCTCGACCTCGATGAAACCGCGTGCGGTCAGAGTGTTGCGGAGTGATGCCGTCACTGTCGACCGGGCTGCAAGCTGTTGCCGGGCTTCTGGGCGTCCGATGAGGTCGAGATAACGCTGGCGTACTCGGGATTCGTCCGACAGATCCTTGTGCTCAACCGGCAGCGGGCGCAGGGCCTTGGCCACGACGAACCAACGGGTGGCGGCGACTGACAGTTCACCGCGTCGGCTGGTCACCACCTCGCCTTCGACACCAACGTGGTCGCCGATGTCGACGAGGGATTTCCAGTCCGCCAGGGACTCCTCACCCACCCGATCGAGGGAGACCATCGCCTGGACCTCGGTACCGTCACCGTCGCGGAGCCGCGCGAAACAGAGCTTGCCGGTATTTCTGATGAAGATGACCCGCCCGACCACCGTGACGGTCTGGCCAGTGGCGTGATCTACCGGCAGATCCGTGAAGGCTGCGCGCAACTCGGCAAGGGTATGGGTCCGCGTCACCGAGACCGGATATGGATCGACGCCGCGTTCGATGAGTCGGGCCCGCTTATCCCGCCGAACCCGCATCTGCTCCGGGAGATCATCGTCCCTTGAAGAGTCAGCCGGTGGCGTCTCGGTCATGACTGACCACATTATTCCGTACGCGCCGGACGACCTTACGGGGGTACGGACAAGGGTGGCATAGACCGCATGAGAGGCTCACGAGTTGTGGCGACCGACAACTTCATCGTGGTGGGGCATCGCGGTGCTATGGGCCTCGAACCCGAAAACACCCTCCGGTCCTTCCGTCGCGCGGTCACCGAAGGTGCGGACGCGATCGAACTCGACCTGCGGCTCAGCAAAGACGGCCACCTGGTGATCCTGCACGACACCGACGTCGCGCGGACCACAGATGGAGAGGGTGCGATCGCCGATCTCGACCTGGCCGAGATCAAGGCGCTCGACGCGGGTCAGGGCGAGTCGATTCCGACGTTCGACGAGGTTCTGGACGCGGTCGATCTGGCAGTGCAGGCCGAGATCAAGTCCACCGAAGCCGCACGCGCCGTACTCGACACCATTCGCGTTCGCAAGCTCGTCGACCGGGTGACCGTGACGTCGTTCTCGGCCGACATCGTACGCAACTGCCGCGAGTATCTTCCCGCCGTGCGGACGGGCCTGATCTCCTCACACGCCAGGGCCGACGAACTCGAGCAGGCACGTGAGCTCGGCGTCGACCTGCTCTGCGCCGGGCTGGACGAACTCGAGCGGCAATTCGTGGATCACTGCCATCAGGCGGGAATCGACGTCATCGGCTGGCTGGCCAATGATGCCGACCAGCTCATGCGCGCACTTCGGGCCGGCGCGGATGGTGTCACCTCGGACTTTCCGGGGGTTCTGCAGGAGTCGCGGCGACGAATTCCGGAGATCGGAACTCTCCTCGAGAATCGCTGAGCCTCGAGACGGCACGGTCACCGGCACGCCCCGGGTCAAAGTCGCCCGACCTACCAGAGCGTGTATCCGCCGTCGATCACCAGCACCGTGCCGGTCATGAACGACGACGCGTCGCTGGCGAGGTAGACCACACTCGGCGCAATTTCGCCCGGCAGTGCATAGCGCCGCATCGGGGCATCGTCGATCCAGTTGGCGCGAAACTCCGGTTGGTCGACCGGCGCCATCTCGGTCTTGACATAACCGGGAGCAAGCGCATTGACCCGAATATTGTGCGGCGCCCATTCGGCGGCCAACGACTTGGTCAGGTGATGAACGGCCGCCTTGGAGGCGTTGTAGGCCGGCTGCCATTGCGGCCGGTTGACGATGAGTGAGGAGATCGAGCCGATGTTGACGATCACCCCGCCGCCGTTCGAGATCATGTGTGGCGCCGTCACCGTGCTGCACAACCACACGCCGTGCAGGTTGACGTCGATCACCCGGTGCCACTCGTCGTCGGGCACCTCCAGCGCCGGCCGGTGAATGCAGTCGCCGGCGTTGTTGACCAGGATGTCGATCTTGCCGAATTCGGCGAGCACCTCACCGGTCATCCGTTCGACATCGGGCCGCTGGGTGATGTCGGCGGTCACGGCCACCGCCCGCACCGACCGTTCAGTGATCTCGGGGAGCACGGCCGCCGACCGAGCGAAGTCCCGGGCGACGATCGCGACGTCGGCACCGGCTTCGGCCAAGGCGAGGGCGAATGCCCGACCAAGTCCACGGTTACCACCGGTGACAACAGCCGTCTTGCCGGTGAGATCGAACGCCTTCAGGACCGCCACGTTCCTACCTCCGTGAATGTCACTCGGCGGGACGGTTTCGTTCGTACATCAGTCGCAACCCGTGCAATGTGAGCCATGGCTCGTGGTGGTCGACCGTGCGGCATTCGTCGATGACCAGCGGAGCAAGACCGCCCGTCGCCACCACGGTCACGGCGTCGAGGTCGAGCCCGAGTTCGCTGGCCATGCGCTCGACCAGGCCGTCGACCTGACCCGCGAAGCCGTAGACGGCACCGGACTGTAGCGCCTCGACCGTGTTCTTGGCGATCACCGATCGCGGCCGGGCCAACTCCACCCGACGAAGCTGGGCGCCGCGGTTGGCCAGCGCCTCCAGCGAGATCTCGATGCCCGGGGCGATCGCGCCACCCACGTACTCCCCGCGCACGCTCACCACGTCGAATGTCGTCGCCGTTCCGAAATCGACGACTATGCACGCTCCGCCGTACAACTCGTGCACGGCGAGCGAGTTGACGATGCGGTCGGCGCCGACCTCGCGCGGATTGTCGAAGAGCACCGGAACGCCCGTCCGGATGCCCGGCTCCACCACGAGGCCGGGGACATCGCCGTAGTAGCGCTGCAGCATCTCCCGCAACTCGTGAAGTACCGCGGGCACGGTCGAGCATACGGAAACTCCACTGACCCCGGTCGGCCCGAGATGACCCGACAGCAGGCCCGCTACCAGTACGGCGAGTTCGTCCGCGGTGCGCCGGTCGTCGGTGGCCACCCGCCAGTGTTCGACCAGGTCGGCGCCCTCGAACAGGCCGAGGACGGTGTGGGTGTTGCCCACGTCGATCGCGAACAGCATGGGGCGGTGCCCTTCGTCTCCGGGGTTTACGGCGGGTGCGAGCTCGGCGGCTCCGCGAGTGCGCCGGCCGTCACCCTACTGGTCGGCCGGCGCAGATCGCCGGTCAGCAGTCAGAATGGAGTGACTGGACGCCGCACGCACAGGTCGGCGCCCGCTCGAGGCGGGTGGGGAGGGTGGACGCTGTGAGCGGCGACTGGGAGTCGATGCGGGCGGCGGATGCCGATCGGGAACGTGCGGCCGACGTCATCAAGGCGGCGTTCGCCGAAGGTCGGCTGGACCAGGCCGAGCACCGGCTTCGCCTCGACGCCATCCTGTCCGCCCGTACATATGGAGAGTTGCGCCGACAGGTCCAGGATCTGCCCGTCGGACCGATGCCTCCTCAGGTCCACCTTCCGACTCCGGTGGAGCCGGGCCGGATCAACCCATGGGCTCGATACGCGCCGGTCCCGCGCCGGCGCACCGAACCGCTGGCGATCGTGTCATTCGTACTCGCCGGCATCAGCCCGTTCACCTTCGGGGCGACCAGCGTCCCCGCGGTGATCACCGGACACCTTGCGCTGGCACGGATCAGGCGGAGCGGCGACGAAGGACGCGGCTTTGCTATCGCCGGCCTCGTCGTGGGTCACGTGGTCTTCGGGTTGATCGTTCTGGTGATCATCGCCGTTCTCGGGATCGCCTTGGCCTGACTGAACAGCCGTGGCTCAGACCTCCGGCGTCAACCGGTCTCTTTGCCTAGCGTGACGATGACCTTGCTCTGTTTGCCGTTGCGCTGGTAGACCAGCTCGACTCGCTGGCCCGGCAGATGGCTGCGTATCTGCACGATCAGGTCGTCCGCCCCGGTCACCTTGTGCCCGTTGATGACGGTGACGAGGTCGCCGCGGGCGAGGCCTGCCGAGGCTGCCGCGCTGCCCGGTTGGACGTCGCCGAGTCGGGCGCCCGGGCCCTGGTGGCGTACGTCGACGACGGCTCCGACCACCGGGTAGACCGCATGGCCCGTCCGGATGATCTGGTCAGCGGTCCGACGGGCCTGGTTGATCGGGATCGAGAAACCGAGCCCGATGCTGCCCTGCTGCTCGTCGGCGGTGAACGGTCCCTGGTCGCCCAACGTCGCAATGGCTGAGTTGACACCGACGACCTCGGCCTTGAGGTTGACCAGCGGGCCGCCGGAGTTGCCGGGGTTGACCGCGGCGTCGGTCTGCAACGCGTTGATGAACGACATCTCCGAGTCGCCGCCGCCCGCGGTGACCGGACGGTTGCGGGCACTCACGATCCCGCTGGTGACGGTGCCGGCGAGGCCGAGCGGTGAACCGAGCGCCAGCACTGGCTCGCCCACGCTCACCTTGTCCGAGTTGCCCAGGGCGACTGGCTTGAGGTTCTTGACGTCTTTGACGCGGATGACCGCGAGGTCGTACGACGGACTGCGCCCCACGATCTGGGCCGGCACCTCCTCGCCTCCGTGCAGCGCCACCTTGATGCCGCCGCCCTTCGCGGCCAGCTCGATCACGTGGTTGTTGGTGAGGACGTAGCCGTCGGACCGGATCACGAAGCCCGACCCACTGGCGACTCCCTGACCGCCCGCGACCTTGATCTGGACGACGCTCGGCAGCAGCGCCTTCGCCACATTGGCGACGCTCTCGGGCTTGGCGAAGGCGGAGGCCCCGGAACCCAGGTCGTCCTCAGGCGGCGGCACGGACGTGTCGATCAACGCTGGGCCGAACTTCAGGGTGGCGAGCACGCCAGCGCTTGCTCCGGCCGCGGCGGCGATCAGCGCGATCGCCAGACCGAGCGCGACCAGAACCCCGCGTCGGGGGTACCAGCGAGAGCGACCATCGGGCTGGGCCGTACGTCCGGAACCGGCCGAGTCGACACCGAACTGCCGGCTCGACGGACCGGGGGTGGGCGTCGGACGGGCCCATGGTGGCGGTGGCTCGAAGTCCGGGCGCTCGGCGGGGTATTGGAATCGCCACTCTGACCGCTGCGTCGGTACGCCATTCTGCTGGTCGGCCGACTGCGCGGGCACCGGTTCGGGACGCCGAGTCACCGGTTGCGGGGTCATTGGCTGCGAAGCCGACTGCTGAGCGGACTGCTGGGCCGGCTGCTGGGCCGACTGCTGGGCCGGCTGCTGGGTCACTGGCGGGGTTGGCGGTTGTGTACTCACCGGGCGCGTCGGCGGGGCCGATCCGCCCACCTGGCGAATCTCAGGCCCCTCGCGTCGCTCGGTCATCGGCACGCCCTCCCGTCACGACCCCCCAGCGCGCGGCGCAATCGATCAACGTTGATCGTCGAATCACCACGGAGCCACTCGCTAGTCGAAGGGATTCAACCAGGAGACCATCCGATCCATGCCGCGGTCCAGCCGTTGTGTAACACAGTCCCGATCCGGCGAGGAACGACGGTGAGGAAACGGCGCAACCACCGCATCCGTGCGATCGGGCGAATCGAACGCCGTGGGCCAGACCTGACCGTTCCGTGCCAGGAAGGCGGATGGCGACAAGCTGGGACGGACTCAATGACCGGCTGACCGGTCGCTACGTTCACGCTCCAGCACGGCGGTCACCGCGCCCGGGTCCGAAAGCGGTATGTCGGACACCACGTCCGCCGGCTCGACGGAGTACGGCCGCACCGTGGGTACTACGTGACCACCGGCCGTGTCACCGCCCGTTGCGAGGGCCGCGATCGCGGCCAGGCCGGCCATCGCCGCCATGCCTGCGACACCGGCGACCACCCGTCGCCGGAGCCGACGCGGGAACGCCGAGAGCGGTGGTCCGCCGAACGCGGCCGACGCTCCTCGGAACTCGACCGCAGCAGCGCCGGTCATCGAGACCGTGCCGAGAGACGGGATGGGTCGGCGTACGGGATGGACGTGCGGTCCGCGTGGCCCGAGCTGGCCTGGTGGGCGTCGGGACAGGGCGAGGCGGGTACGGCGCGGCAGCGACTGGAATCGGGCCTGTGGGCGCCCGCGCCAGGACGATCCGGCCGAGCCCGGGGACGCCGGCCCACCGGCTGCCCGCGCGGCCATTGCCTGCTCTGCAGTCGGCTGCTCTGCAGTCGGCTGCGCTGCAGTTGCCTGCGCTGTTGCCTGGGCAGCCATCTTCTGGCCAGCTGCGGAATCGTCCGATGCGGCCACACCGAGCAGCATCGCGCGCAACCGGCTGGACGGAGCGGGCGCCGACATGCCAGCCAAAAGAGCCTTGATCTGGCGTTCGGACTCGGCCGCGGCTCGGCACTCGTCACAGTGCGCCAGGTGAACCAGGATCCGGTCACGCGACTGATGGTCGAGCTCGCCGTCGACCAATGCGGAGAGGCGGGCGTGGGCGTGCGTCACCACACCGATCCTCCTCCACTGCCGGCGGGCTGGCCGGCCGGGTGGGGCTCGGGGCGATCCTCCTCATCCCGATGAGGTCCTGGTGGGGGGCTGGAGTCCTTCGAGCCGTGGGTCACGGGCCCGGTCCGGCCAGGGCTCTCATGGACTGCGCTCCTGGTCAGTTCGGCGACCGGCTCGGTCGGCGGGTGGCCGCGCTTGATCGGCATCCGGTGGGCCAGCGCCTCACGCAACTGCGAGCGCCCGCGGTGAATCCTGCTGCGTACTGTGCCGAGCTTGACGCCGAGCGTGGCGGCGATCTCCTCGTACGACAGCCCTTCGATGTCGCACAACACGACGGCGGCGCGGAACTCGGGCGGCAAAGCCTCCAGCGCGGCCTGGATATCGGCGTCGAGGTGCCGGTCGTCGTAGGCCTGGGCCGGACTGGGTTCGGAGCCGGGCAGGCGTTCAGGCGCGTCGTCGGGCAGCGCGTCGAAGCGGATCCGCTGCCGGCGGCGGGCAAGGTCGAGGAAGAGGTTGGTCGTGATGCGGTGTAGCCAGCCCTGGAACGTGCCCGGTGTGTAGGTCGACAGCGAACGGAAGACCCGGACGAATACCTCCTGGGTCAGGTCCTCGGCATCGTGCCGGTTGCCCGTGAGCCGATAGGCCAGGCGATAGACGCGCGATGAATGCGTACGGACGATCTCGTCCCACGACGGAGGCGTCCAGGCATCGACGGGTGCTGTGCCCACGAAGTCCTCAGCCACTTGTCCCACCTCCCCGCATTGCTGCCCCGGAGCCGTCTGCACTCCATACCCCTGGTGGAGTCCCGCCCACATAGGCGTACGGCGGGTGGAGCGACACGGCCTTGCCCCTGCCACTGGTCGGGTGCGGCACGGAACCGCTGCGCCATCGCGCGACGATGCCCCACCGCCGGCGCGGCACCCGACCAGGTCCCTCGGCAGGTGTTCCCATTGTTCACACCCTGCTTCCAGAATGACTCGTGTCCGACCCTGGTCTTAGCCCCTTCTTAGGAACGACCAAGGTCAGGGTTCACCCGGAGTCCGGACAAACCGACCTGACGAATGTCCCTCATCTGCCGCGATCCGCCGGAGACCACCGCGATGGCCGGCGCGGCGTTGTTTACCCAACTGGCGAGAGAACTCGTCGTAACCGGCAGCCGCGCTGCGACCGGTCATCCGGCGCAGACACTAAGATTCGGTGACGCAACGTGTCGTACAAGCCAGGTGCACATCGCCCGCGGACGAAGGTCACTCCTTCCGCGGCCCCGGTGGCCGAGGAAAGGGAGGTAGCCATCTCCGCCGAGATGAAGCCCGCTACCTGGGCATACGCCGAAAGCTACGTCGCCGAAGACGATGTGCTCACCCAGGCTCGGCTGCGCGCCGCCGAGGTCGGCGCGACGCCCATCGGCCAGGGAGGTGGCGCCGCCCTGCGCTTCCTTGCCGCCATGCTGAACGCCCGTACGGTCGTCGAGATCGGCACCGGGTGCGGGGTGTCGGGCATCTGGATCGTCCGCGGCATGCGGTCGGGCGGCACCTTGACCAGCGTCGACATCGAAGCCGAACACCAGCGGCTGGCGCGCGAGTCGTTCACCGAGGCCGGCATCCCGCCCCAACGCACCCGGCTGATCATCGGGCGCGCCCTCGACGTGCTGCCGCGGCTCACCGACGCGGCGTACGACCTGGTGTTCTGTGACGGCGACAAACAGGAGTACCCCGACTACTACGAAGAGGCTCTCCGGCTGCTGCGCCCGGGCGGCGTCGTCGCGATCGACAACACCCTGTGGCACGACCGGGTAGCCGACCCGGCCCAGCGTGATCCCGACACGGTGGCCATCCGCGAGTTGGGTAAGCGGGTCCTCGACGACGACCGGGTTGTTCCGGTCCTCCTGCCGGTCGGTGACGGCCTGCTCTGCGCGGCGAAGCGGACCGGCTGACAGTCCGGCTTGCTCACTCCGGGATGCGCTGGCCCTTGCCCAGGACGGTGATCCCGCCAGGGCTCACGGTGAAACCTCGGGCCCGGTCGACGTCGAGGTCGACACCGATCTGGGCGCCAGGTGGCACGTCGATGTTCTTGTCGAGGATCGCGTTGCGGATGATCGCCCCCGATCCGACGACCGTATTGTCGAGGATCACCGAGTTGGACACCCGCGCGTCCCGAAGAATCCGTACTCCCGGTGAGAGCACCGAGTGGTCCACCCGACCGCCGGCGATGATCGAGCCCATGGACAGGATCGAGTCGGTCGCCTGCCCGCCCTCCACGAGCTTTGCCCCCGGAAACTGCGGGAAGCTCGTATAGATCGGCCACTGCATGTTGTACAGGTTGAACACCGGCTCGATCGACACCAGGTCGGTGTGCGCCTCGTGGTAGGAGTCGAGAGTCCCGACGTCACGCCAGTAGCTGCGGTCGCGTGCGGTCGCGCCAGGCACTTCGTTGTCGGCGAAGTCGTAGACCTGGGCGTCACCCTTGTCGGTCAGCATCGGGATGATGCTGCCGCCCATGTCGTGCACCGAGCCCTCGTCGTCGGCGTCCATCCGGAGCGCATCGAGCAGGGCGTCCGTCGTGAACACGTAGTTGCCCATCGACACGAACGTCTCGTCCGGGCTGTCAGGAAGCCCGGGCGGATCGGCCGGCTTCTCGAGGAACGCCCGGATCGTGAGACCGTCGGCGGCCGTCTTGATCACACCGAACGACGACGCCTGTGACCTCGGCATCCGGATGCCTGCCACGGTGACCCCGGCACCGCCGGCGATGTGCGCCTCCACCATCTGCGAGACGTCCATCCGGTAGACGTGATCGGCGCCGAAGACGACAACGTAGTCGGGCTGGTCGTCGTGGATCAGGTTGAGCGACTGGAAGATCGCGTCGGCACTGCCCTGGAACCATCGAGGACCCAGGCGTTGCTGGGCTGGAACGGGCGTGACGTAGTTGCCGAGCAGCGTGGACATTCGCCAGGTCAGCGAGATGTGCCGGTCGAGAGAGTGCGACTTGTACTGCGTCAGCACGCACAACCGGCGGATCCCGCCGTTGACGAGGTTGGAGAGTACGAAGTCGATCAGGCGATAGGTGCCGCCGAAGGGCACAGCTGGCTTGGCCCGGTCGGCTGTGAGGGGCATCAGACGCTTGCCCTCTCCTCCGGCGAGCACGATCCCGAGAACCTGCGGATCCTTGCCCATGGTCGAACCCTAGTCTCCGCATGTAACCCGCGCGTGACGGGCGGGCGGCCTAGCGGCGGAATCGGGAGAGAATGCGGGGATGCCAGAGCTGGTCCGGCCGACCACAGCCGTGCACGCCTCGTTCCTGCAAGCCATGGACGAGTTCTACGCGGAGGGACGCGGCGCCGTCGGCGACAACACGATGATCGGCCGGGAGTCGCGGGAGTACGGGTGGGACTGGCTCAGTGTTGACGGCTTCGCCCACTATGTCGCAGACCTGCACGCGGCAGAGTTGGAGGAGACGCCACGCGAGCCGGGCCTAGTTCCGGCGACGACGCTGTGGTACGTCGAGGCTGCGTCCTATCTTGGCCGGCTCGCGATCCGTCACCGACTCACGCCTTTCCTGCTGGAGGAAGGCGGCCACATCGGTTACGACGTCCGGCCGACGGCACGCCGGCGGGGGCACGCGACGGCGATGCTCCGAGCGGCCCTTCCCGTCGCGCTTGGTATCGGCATCGATCCGGTACTGGTCACGTGTGACACCGACAACGACGCTTCTCGCAAGGTGATCGAGTCGGCCGGCGGGGTGCTGGAGGACGTACGCCGAGGCAAGCTCCGCTACTGGGTACCGACGGGGTGAGCGTTGCCGGTGGCGGCCGGCCGTGGTTCGACTGCCACTGATGGCGGGTTCGGCGCGGCCCGTGGCGGGCCACCCGCGACTGCACCCGGTGCTCTCGCGCAGGTGCTCCTCTCGCGCCATGGTCCGTACCCCGTGATCATGATCGTGACCATGAAGGATTTTGGTGCACATAGGCCGAAAAGCCTTCATGATCAAGAAATGGGTCCGTCGCCATCGTGATCATGAAGCCAAACTGGGCCATGGACCCCGAAGGGCTTCATGATCACGGTCATGATCACCTGGGGGGCAATACGGGTGCCGGTCGACCGTCAGCGTCAGGTTTCGGCAGGCAGCGAGATCGTCCGGCAGGCAGGGCGGTGGTCCGGCGGGCAGCGAAATGGACAGTCAGCTGGTCCAGCGCCGCCAGACAGCGCGTGCCATGATCAACCGGCGAAGCTGCCCGACTTCGCGCCGGAACCGGGCCATAATCGCCTGCTGATCATGGTCGAGGCCGCGATCGGCGCCGGCCAGCCACAAGCGAAGCGCCGGGGACGGGGGCAGGTCAGCCGGTTCGGTCGACGTCGTCCAGTTTGGCGACGAGACGCTTCGGCGCGATCACCCGGTAGGCGTCCTCGACGATCTCCCCGATCCGGCCCCAGTCGACCTCGACGTCGAGATAGACCCCGAGCCAGCCACGACCTCCCACGTACGGCGGCCGGAAGAACAGGCCTGGCTCCCCCTCGACCAGCACCGCCTGGACTCCCTCCGGCGCGGCGCACCAGAATCCCAGCCGGTCGTCATGGTGGTGATCCGCGTACGTCACGAACACCTGCTTGTCCCGGACGAACCACGTGGGCTCGCCGTGGCTCAGGCGTTCGGTCGCCTCCGGCATCGACAAGCAGATCGACCGAAGGCGCGACAAAGGGTCCATGACCGCCACCCCCAGATCCTCCCACTCCCCGCCCACACCACGCGCTTTGATCCCGCCGCACCCACGATCCCAGGCACCCCACGATCCCAGGCACCCCACGACCCGGCGCCCCTAAATCCCACCGCCTTCTCAATCCCGCTCGCCGGCCCTTGAAACTGGACCCGGCTCCCGGCATAGAGTCGCGCCCATGCGTGTCGCCCTGCTCACGCGGGAGTTCCCGCCGGACGTCTACGGCGGAGCCGGCGTGCATGTGGACTATCTCAGCCGTGAGCTGGCGAGCCTCGTCGAGCTCGATCCCCATTGCCTCGGCGGCCCGCGAGCTGGAGCCACCGCCCACGCCGAGGACGACCCGCGCCTGCCGGACGCCAACCCGGCCTTGCGCATCTTCGCCGCCAACCTCGAGATGGCGGCTGCCGTCGGGCGCGCGCAGGTCGTGCACTCGCACACCTGGTATGCCAACCTTGCCGGCCAGCTTGCCGCCCTTCTGCACGGCATCCCGCACGTGATCACCGCCCACTCCCTCGAGCCGCGGCGGCCATGGAAGGAGGAGCAGCTGGGCGGGGGCTACCGGCTGTCGTCCTGGGCCGAACGCACCGCCTACGAGGGCGCGTCCGCGGTGATCGCCGTCAGCGACGCCATGCGGGAGGACGTGCTGGCCTGCTACCCAGCTGTGGACCCGGCCCACCTGCACGTGATCCCGAACGGCATCGACACCAACCAGTACGCACCGGACCCGCGGACCGACGTCATGGAGCGGCTCGGTATCGACCCGGCCCGACCCTCGGTGGTGTTCGTCGGCAGGATCACTAGGCAGAAGGGCGTCGGGCACCTGCTCAGTGCCGCCCGACAGTTCGACCCGCGAGCTCAGCTGGTGCTACTCGCGGGCGCGGCCGACACCGAGGTGCTCGCCCGGGAGTCCGCGGCGGCCGTCGACCATCTGCGTGCCACCAGGCAAGGCGTCGTGTGGGTACAGGAGATGCTGCCGAAGCACGAGGTCATCCAGGTGCTGAGTCACGCCACGGTCTTCTGCTGCCCATCGATCTACGAGCCCCAGGGCATCGTCAACCTCGAGGCGATGGCGTGCGGGACGGCGGTGGCGGCGAGCGCGGTCGGCGGGATCCCCGAGGTCGTGGTCCACGGCCGGACCGGACTGCTGGTGCCGTACGCCGAGGAGGATCCCACCTGTTTCGAGGAAGACCTCGCACAGGCGGTGAACTCGCTGGTCGCAGACCCGGACCGGGCCCGCGAGATGGGGGCGGCGGGCCGGGAGCGGGCCGTGCACGAGTACGGATGGGACGCGATCGCCCGGCGGACGGCGACGGTGTACGAGGCCGTGCTCGCGGGGTGACCGTGGCCCGGCAGTCAGCGCCGGGCGTACGCGCGGATGATCGTCAGCTCCGACCGGTTGCCCGCAGCGTCGACCGCCGTCGCCCGCAGCGAGACTGAACTACGACCGGGTCGGCCGGAGACGACCGCGGCCCAGCGGTCGGTCCCGACCTGGACGACCGGTACGTCCTGCCACGACCGGCCATCGGTGGTCGACACCCGTACGGTGAGCCGTCGGACAGCCGGAGTCGACGAACCGTTGGGCTCGACCGTCACCGGAATGAGGGACGCCCGCCCTCCCCTGAATCGGTTGTGGTCGTCGACCCGCGGCCCGAACCGGAGGACTGTGAGCGGCAGGGGCCGCGGGCCAGCTGTGATCACCGCCGACCGGAAGGTCCAAGCGGCCTCGACCCGCGTGGACAGCTGCGAGACCGTGCTCCTGGTCGCGGACGTCTCCAGCCGGTAGGTGGCCGGAGCGAGCGGCACCGCGAACTCGCCCTGCCCGACCTCCTGCGACCGGCCGACGGTTACGCCGTCGCGGTAGAGCGTGGTCCGGGCAGTGTCGGTAAGCGACCCGCCGAGGTGCCCGTCCTGGTCGGCGTACATCGGGAGGTCGACCAGCATCCGCCCGCCAGGTCGACCGCGAATGGACGCCCTCGGGCTGACGGTCGCTGTGGCGCCGGCGAGCGAGGGGCCGATTACGGCGGCGTTCCAGCGTTCGGTGTACGCCCGGCGCGACGCGTAGGACTGCCAGCCGGATGACAGCCAGGTCTGCTCAACCCGGTCCCGCCCACTCCCCTCCGTACGCACCAGCGAGCCGTTCCATCGAATCTCGCCCGTGGTGAGGTATGCGGTGAGCGTCGAGGGCAGCCCGACCGGCAGCCCGACGGACCAGCCGCCGATCCCCTCGGCCGACAGCGGTGCGAGGAACCGCAGGGCGTCCCGCTCGCGTACGCCCGCCTGGTCGGACGCGTGGCGCGAGGTGACCCGCGCGAGCTCGTCCGTGCGGACCTGGCGGGTGAAGCCGGTGAGATATCGCCCGTGTTCGAGCCAGCAGAGCCCGTAGACGTACGGCGTGCCGGCGAACCCGCCCTGTCCGTCGGGCTCGGCCCACTGGGTGTGGATGCGGTCGATGAGGTCGGCCGAGCCGACCTCCGGGCCCTGGTGCGCGGTAAAGGTTTCGTCGATGCGGTGGGACAAGATCCCCGACTGGAGAGTGCGCCCGTTCGGCGCTCGCCGGATGTACGCAAGATCGACCAGTGCGAGCCGGGCGGACTTACGCGGCAGGCTGATCGACACCGGCTTGGTGACTCGTGCGTCGACGGTGAGCGCGATGTCGCGGTCGAGGGTGAGCAGAGGACGTACGACGGTGTGGAAGTCGGGATCGTCCCGGTCACCGGAGGCGACGGTCGACTCGACGTGGTACCGCCCCTTCGGCAGCCGGAGCCGCGTGGTGTCACCGTGGCCCATCGGAAAGTCGAGGAGGTCGTGGTCGAGGCCGAACACCAGGTCGCCGTAAACGTCGGTACTCGCGCCGGAGCGATCGAGATGGTTGATCGTGAGGTCGTAGCTCTCGACTTCCTTCGACACGCTGAGCGGCGTGACGAACGGGCGGTCGGCGCGCGGCCCGGAGCCCGAGCGGCTGGTCGCGATGACCCGACCGGTGTATCGACCGTCCGGCCCGCCGTGGCGGGTGTCGACGACGACGCGCACCTGGGCCCGGCCGCCCGGGGCCAGATCGAGGCTTCCCGTCCTGAGGGTGAGGGCGCGGCGCGGGGCAGGACGACCGTCCGGACCCACCAGCTCCGTCCGCAACGACAGGTGAAGCCGCTCGCTGCCAACGTTGCGGTAGGTGAGGAGCCGGGTGCGCGGGCGGTCGTCGGCATGCGGCCAGCGTTGGACGCCGAACGACAGCCGTGCCGGCATCGCAACTACAGGCCCTGCTGCAGCGGGTCGCCCCTCAGCCTGGGCCGGAACGGCGGATCCGGATTCGGGCCCGGCGGCTCGACGCGGCGACTGGGCCAGGGTCGCTACGGCCTGCCGGGCGTCGCGGAATCCCGCGGCCGCGAGTCCGCGGACGTCGAACAGTCGCCGGTCGAGCCGGCCGCTGGTCACCTTCGAAAAGACGTCGGCAGGGATCACCTCGACCCGGCCGGCGTAGCGGTAGGTCAGGAACTTCATGTCCGCTCGACCCGGCCCAGGGATCACCCGCCCGTACGACCCGGCCGAAGGGTCAAGGACGACCCGGTCGCCGGTCACCAGCCGGACCGACGCTTGGCCGGCCGTCCGGGTCGGAGCCCGATCGACGACCTGGTGGATGGCGCCGGCGCTCCGGACTCCGGGCTGGGCTGCCCCCGCTGACTCCCCGGGCGCACCGGGGCCTCCCTGAACAGCGGTGAACGGGACGGCGACCAGGCCGGCAAGACCCAGCGCGAGCGTGGTGCGGGACGGCATGCGTATCGGTTCCCCCGTCGGCGGTACAAGACAGTCCCTTTATGTCCGGCTGCCGCAGGGGGTTCGCAGCCGATCGGACCTCTCCGGCCGAGATCGTCCTTGCCCGGTGCCAGGTGGGGACGCCGTCGACCGACACGTCCACGGGCGGATGTCGGCCATACCGCCCGACTCGAAGGGAGGCAGGGCTGACGGTCCAGCCCGTCGCCTACGGCGAAGCCGGGCATGCCGAGGCCCCGGTCAGTGCTGTCGACCGACCGGGGCCCGCGTCCTCGAATATGAGACCTGGGTGTGGCGTCTAACCCACGACCGACTTGAGCGCGTCACCAAGCTCGTCGGCCTCGTCCGCCGAGAGCTCGACGACGAGCCGCCCCCCACCCTCCAGCGGGACCCGCATCACGATTCCGCGCCCCTCCTTGGTGACCTCGAGCGGTCCGTCGCCCGTCCGCGGCTTCATGGCCGCCATGCGCGCACTCCTTCCTGCCGTCCGTGCGCGACGACTCACACCGAGGGAACGGTGACACGCCGCCGACGCGTGCGATCGAGCGGCCATTATCCCGCATGGCGTCGTCGGCCCGGTAGTCAAGATCGGCGGGTCGCCCCGTCCGACCTGCGGGTCCGCGGTCCGAGGGGCTCCCGTTCGGGCAGACTCGACGTCATGCAGGCCAGGTCGGCGCTGTTCGACGTCTACGGCGATTACCTCCGGTCCCGCGGTGGTCGGGCGCCGGTAGCGGCCCTTGTCCGACTGCTGGCGCCCCTCGATGTCACCGCGCCGGCGGTCCGGCAGGCCGTCTCCCGGATGGTCCGGCAGGGCTGGCTCGAGGCCGTCCGACTGCCGTCCGGACCTGGCTACGCTCTCACCGACCGAGCGGCCAGCCGGCTCGACGAGGCCGGCGCCCGCATCTACCGCACCCGGTCGGCCGAGTGGGACGGTGCCTGGCACCTTCTCGTACTGGACCA
This sequence comes from uncultured Actinomycetota bacterium, assembly GCA_963720325.1. GTDB lineage: Bacteria > Actinomycetota > Actinomycetes > Propionibacteriales > Actinopolymorphaceae > Thermasporomyces. The sequence goes on from CAVRFE010000008.1 coordinate 86,998, forward strand.
TGTCTCCTCGCGGAGTACGCGCGACCGGCTGCACGCCGGGCTCGGCTTCCTCGGGTACGCCCGGCTGAACGGCGTCACGTGGCTGGCGCCCCGGCCCTCGCGGGAGGTCGACTCGCTACTCGCCGCGGAGGGGGTGCGGGGCGACGCGTTCTGCGCCCGCGGGCTCGGCGACCCGGCGGCGCTGGTCCGCCGGGCGTGGGACCTCGATGCCCTCGGCGCCGCGTACAGCCGGTGGCTCGCCGACGCCCGCGCCCTCGTCGCCGGGCAGCCCACCGCCGCCACGTCCGGCGAGGCCGTGCCAGCCGGGCCCACGGCGACCCCGGCATCGGCATCGGCATCGGCATCGGCATCGGCATCGGCATCGGCATCGGCATCGGCATCGGACGAACGCACTTACGCCATCCGCAGCCAGCTCGTCCACGAGTGGCGCAAGTTCCTCTTCCAGGACCCGGGCCTTCCCCGCAGCCTGCTCCCAACGGCCTGGCCGGGGGACGAGGCGGCGGCATACTTCGATGTACAGGCAGCTCGCCTGCTTCCCGCCGCCGCGCGCTTCGTCGATTCCTGCCTTGCCCCAGGAGGGCCGCCATGAGCCAGTCACCGCCGCCGGTGAGCAACGACCCGGTGCTCTACAACCCGGTGCTCTACAACGTGGCCGGTGCGGTCGCCACGATCACCATCAACCGACCCGCGAGCCACAACGCACTCAACCGGGCGGCCCGCGAGTCGCTGCGGGACGCGGTCCTCCAGTCCGCGGCCGATGGGGCGGTGCGGTGCGTCGTGCTCACCGGTGCGGGCGACCGCGCGTTCTGCGCCGGTCAGGACCTCCGCGAGCACGCCTCCGACCTGGCCGAACGAAGCATGGAGGAGATCTGGAGCGCCGTCCCCGACCACTACGTTCCGATCGCCCGCGGCCTAGCGACGATGCCGAAGCCGGTCGTCGCCGCGGTCAACGGCGTGGCCGCCGGCGCGGGCGCCGCGCTGGCGTTCGCCTGCGACTTCCGCGTGGTCGCCGACACCGCGGGGTTCAATCTCGCGTTCACCGGAATCGGGTTGTCGTGCGACACCGGCAGCTCGTGGACCCTGCCGCGGCTCGTCGGCCACGCCAAGGCGGTCGAGTTGCTGCTGCGGCCGCGCACGATCTCGGCCAAGGAAGCGGCCCAGCAGGGCCTCGCGACCTCCGTCGTTCCCTCCGACGCCCTCGCGGAAGAGGTGGCCGCGCTCGCAGGCGAGCTCGCGGCCGGTCCAACCGCCGCGTACGCAGCGATCCGAGAGGCGCTGAGCTACTCGGCGACGCATCCGCTGGAGGAGTCGCTGGCCTTCGAGGGCGAGTTGATGCGGCGCACCGGGGAGACCGAGGATCACCGCGCCGCGGTCGCCTCGTTCCAGGCCAAGCAACGGCCGACCTTCCAGGGCCGCTGAGCGCTCGACCGGGTCCAGTGCCGCCTACCGCTTGGGTGTGTAGGCCAGAAGCTCGCCGATCTGCTCATATCCCACGCCCGGGTAGAGCAGTGCCCCGGCGTGGCTGGCCAACAGAACCGAGGCGGTGGCCCCTGCCTGCCGGTCGTCGCGCAGCATCCGGGCGAGTAGGGCGCGACCGATGCCCCGGCGGCGGTGGGAAGGCTGGACGAACATGTTCGAGCACCAGGTCATCATCTCGGCCCCTGGTGCCGGATCGTCGTCCATGCCCGACGCCGCACCGTTGCCGGTGGCGCGTACGACCACACTCGCCACCCATCCCACCAGGGCCCCTGCGTCCATCGCGACGTACTGCCGGACGGGCGGGTCGGCACCCAGGTGCTTCGGCAGCAGCTGCCGGCTCCGGGCCGCCTGGGTCAGCTGGTCGATCATCGCGGCGGTGGTGACACGGCGGATCGTGATGCCTTCGGGCTGGGTACGCGGCACCCGCCCCAGGCGGTGGATCATCAACGGTTCGGTGCCGCCCAGCCGGTAGCCGAGCTCCTTGTAGGTCGCCCGGATCGCTTCCACGGGCTCGTCCAAGCCGAGGACCGGGCAAAGCGCGAACCGGCCCTGGGCATGCTCGCGGACGTGACCGTCGAGGGCGACCGGATCGACACCGTGCGCGGTCCACTCCTCACGGCGGTAGCGACGGACGTCGCGCCGAGGGCCGTCCCGCATGACCCAGGCAGGCCCGACCCGCTGTGGGACGTAAGGATGGGTGAGGCTCCTGGTGAATGCGAACCCGCGCACGAAGACCTCGACGGCCTGTGCGATCTCCCGGTGACCGGCCCGCTGGTCCACTTCCGGCCGGGATTCGGTCGTCCGGCTCATGGCGTCCGGAGCGTACCAGCACCTGGCGGTCAGCCGCCGAGCATCTTTCCCAGCTTGCTGCGACCGGTCTCCAACATCGCCTCGACCTCGATCTCGACCTTCCACCTCGGGTCGAGCAGACCTGCGACGACGACCATGGTGGCGACCGGCCGGACCTCGCCGAAGACCTTGCCGTGCATCCGCCCGACGGCATCGGAGTACGAGGCGTCGGTGATGTACATCCGGGTCCGCACGACGTGCTCGGGGGCTGCGCCGACCTGGGCGAGCGCGGTCAGGATGATCTCGAAGCAGCGGAACGCCTGCACACCGGGATCCGGGTCGACCTCGCCGTCCTCCCAGATCGGTGCCGTGCCGGCGACGAGCACGCGGTCACCGGCGGCGATCGCGCGGCTGAACCCGAACTCCTTCTCATACGCCGAACCTGACGCGACGCGCCGACGTGCCACTGCGCTCACTCCCCTCGACCCGAACGTCCTCGACCGGCCGGCGTACGGCGACCCGGCCGCCCCGCTGTCATCCACTGCCGTACGACACAGTCGGCGAGATGGTCGTCGACTATCCCGGTGGCCTGCATCAACGCGTAGCAGGTGGTCGGCCCCACGAAGACGAATCCGTTGCGCTTGAGAGCCTTCGCCATCGCCTTCGACTCAGTGGTCTGGGCGGGTACGTCGGCCAGGGTGCGGGGTACGCCGCGCCGGCCGCCAGCGTCGCTCGGCGCGAACGACCAGACGAACGCGGACAGGCCGTCGGGCAGCGCGAGTGCGGCCTGCGCGTTCCGGATCGCCGCGGCCACCTTGGCCCGGTTGCGCACGATGCCCGCGTCGGCCAGCAACCGGCGCTCGTCCGCCGCGCCGAAGCCCGCCACCGTGGGGATGTCGAAGTCGGCGAACGCGCGCCGGAACGCTGGGCGCTTGCGGAGAATCGTGAGCCAGGACAGCCCGGACTGGAACGCCTCGAGGGTCAGCCGCTCGAACATCCCGCGGTCGTCGCGGACTGGCCGACCCCACTCCTCGTCATGGTAGGCGAGGTAGTCCGGGGCGGACGTCGCCCACGGGCAGCGGGCCGCACCGTCGGGACCGGTCGTGGTCGCGGTGGTCGCGTCCACGGCGGCGTCCGGGTCCGCACTCAACGGTGGCCCGTCACGGGCCGGTCCGGTCGGTGCGATCCGCGCGCCGGGGCTGGTCGGAACGGTCCTCGTAGTGCTCGGCGTGGTCGGAACGATCGGTTGGGTCGGCCTCGCGCGGCCCGTCCGGCGCCGAGAACTGACCTCCCGTGCGTGGGTACAGCGGATAGCTGCCGGACCTACCGGCCGCCTGCGGGTCGGACCCGAAAGACCCGGCGTCGACGCCGCGTCGCCACATCGGGTCATCGGCCGGCGGCATGACCGGTCGGCCGGTGGCACCCGACGGGGTGTCGGAGGGTTCGGGCACTCCCGATGCCGGCGGCGTGTCCGAAGGATGCGAGGACCGGGACAGCGGCGGGGTGTCCGAGGGATGTGGGGTGGCCGCGTACGGCGACTGGCCGGTGCCCGGCGGCCGCGCGTCATCACCGTGCTCGGCTCGGTGCGGGCCCGGTGTACGTGGTTCGAGTCGGGCCAGCCGGGCGTCCCGGGCTGCCAGCTCGTCGACGAGCCTCTCGATCACGTCGTCAACCTCGTCCATGCGATAGCCCCGCAGGACCACGGAGAACTCGACGTCTTCGAGATCGGCGCCGGTGACCGGCCGGCCGGCGGGTAGCCGGACCTCGCGACGGTCTGGGTGGGCGCGCGCCATCCCGCCGCCCCGGCCGACGGCGACGGCAGCGGTGAACCCGAGAACGACCACGACGAGGACGACCCACAACCAGGCCATGGGCCCGATCGTGCCACGTCAACGGCTGCTGGGGTCCGGTGGGTGCGGACCAGGTTGGCCGGGAGACCCTGGTGCCGACAGGTTGGTCCAGCGTCGGGCCCGCTACCGGGCCACGCCGGTCCGGGTTCGGGGCGGCGGGCCGGTCCACTGACTGGAGGGAGAACGCATGCGGCTGGGTAGCCGTGAGTTCGGTCGGCAGGGATATGCCGTCATGGCGATCGTCAACCGGACCCCCGATTCGTTCTTCGATGCCGGAGCGACCTACGACGAGACAGCCGCGCTGGACCGGGTCGCCCAGGTCGTCGACGAGGGCGCGTCCATCGTCGACATCGGGGGCGTCAAGGCGGGTGGCACCGGCGAGGAGGTCAGCGTGGCCGAGGAGCTCCGCCGGACCGCTCCGTTCGTGGCAGAGGTACGTTCGCGCTTCCCCGATCTGGTGCTGAGCGTCGACACCTGGCGGGCGGCGGTGGCCCGAGAGGTATGTGCGGCGGGCGCGAACCTGCTGAACGACACCTGGTCGGGAGCGGACCCGGCGTTGGTCGAGGTGGCCGCGGAGTACGACGCCGGACTCGTCTGCTCCCACACCGGGGGCCTCCCGCCACGTACCGACCCGCACCGCGTCACCTACGACGATGTGGTGGCCGACGTCCGCGTGAGGGTCACTGAGCTGGCCGAGCGGGCGGTCGCCGCGGGTGTACGCCGGGACGCCATCCTGATCGACCCGACGCATGACTTCGGCAAGACCACGTACCACTCGCTGGAGCTGACCCGTCGCCTGGACGAACTGGTGGCCACCGGCTGGCCGGTACTCGTCGCCCTGTCCCGCAAGGACTTCGTCGGCGAGACCCTTGATCTGCCGGTCGACAAGCGCCTGGCCGGCACACTCGCCGCGACCGCGATCGCGGCGTGGAAGGGTGCCCGGGTCTTCCGGGCCCACGACGTCCGGGAAACCGTCGAGGTGCTCGACATGGTGGCGTCCATCCGCGGCACCCGCCCACCCGCCGCCGCCCGTCGGGGCCTGGCCTGAGCCTGCTGAGTATCCGTTGGAGGTTGGATGACCATCGTCCGCCTGGATCGCGAACGCGCGCACGCGCTCGTCGCCCGGCACATCGACACAGCCTGCCCGGGGGCGCGGTCGGTCCTGTTGACCGGTTCCGTCGCACGCGGCACTGTGACGTCCACCTCCGACGTCGACCTGGTGGTGCTGCTCGCCGAAGGCGAAGGCGCCCGGCGCGAAACCCTCGACTGGGACGGGACGACGGTGGACCTGTTCGCCTACGACAGTGCGGGACTGGACCGCTGGCTGGCCAAGGACACCGAACGCCGCCGCCCCGTCCTGTGCTCGCTGATCCTCGACGGCGTTCTCGTCGCGGGGGATCCCGGCGCCGCCGAGCGGGCCAGGGCAGCTGCCGCGACGATCTTCGCCGCCGGACCTAGGCCGACGAGTGCGGCCGAGCTGGCCCGGATGCGCTACTGCGTGACCGACCTGCTGCTCGATCTCGAGGGCTCCGCCGACCGGGCCGAGACGCTGGTGCTCGCGGCCGCGCTGGTCCACGACGCCGGTGACCTGCTGCTGGCCGCGGCTGGACGCTGGACGGGATCGGGCAAATGGCTGATCCGCGAGATCAAGGCGTACGACCAGAAGCTCGCCGGCAAGCTCGCCCGAGCACACGACCAGCTGGCCCGCCACGACGACAAGGCCCCGCTGCTGCAGACGGTCGACACCATGCTCGATCGGCACGGCGGTCGGTTACTGGCCGGACGCGCCGAGGTGGGCTGAGCCGCCGAGGCGTTCGTCAGTCCGGCAGGCTGGCCCGGCCGTTGCCGGAGGTCGAGGCACCGGACCCGTGTCCCTTACCGTCCTCGCCGCGGTCGGCTGCCTGGATGATGCACATCGCCTCGTCAACGTCGTCCGTCAGCGCCAGCATGTCGAGGTCGACCGGCTTGATCTTGCCGCTGGCGGCGACGGTGTCCCGTAGCCAGGCGAGCAGGCCGGACCAGTACGACGTGCCCATCAGTACGACGGGGAACGACGTCACCTTCTTGGTCTGGACGAGGGTCAGCGCCTCGAACAGCTCGTCGAACGTGCCGAACCCTCCTGGCAGCACCACGAAGCCCTGCGCGTACTTCACGAACATCGTCTTGCGGGCGAAGAAGTAGCGGAAGTTGATGCCGACGTCCACCCAGGCGTTCATGCCCTGCTCGTACGGAAGCTCGATGCCGAGCCCCACCGAGACCCCGCCGGCCTGACTCGCGCCCTTGTTCGCCGCCTCCATGATTCCGGGCCCGCCGCCGGTGATGACCGCGTACCCGGCCTCGGCCAGCGCCCGGCCCAACTGCTCGGCCACGGCGTACTCCTGGTCGTTCACGGCGGTGCGAGCGCTCCCGAACACCCCGATCGCGGGACCGAGTTCGGCAAGCATGCCGAAGCCCTCGACGAACTCGGACTGGATCCGCATGACCCGCCACGGATCGGTGTGCACCCAGTCGCCGGAGCCTCGGCTGTCCAGCAACCGCTGGTCGGTCGTGCTCTGCTGGACCTGCCGGCGACGCATCACGACGCGGCCACGCCGCTTCTCCGCGGGACGGTCCGGGTGGTCGCCGTTCCCGTTCCCGTCGCCTCGGGGCGCGGTGGTCGGGTAGGCGGAGACGTCATCGGACATCCCTAGAGGGTAATTGTCGAAGTCGCTGATCCGGATGGTTCGTGCGAAAGCTGTCGGCAACAGTTCCGCCATCTGCGCCAGAGAGTTCGCGGCCGGGAAACCAGGCCGGACAAAAGCCCGCAGGAATTCTCAGGCAAACTGGAGGCGATGCGATATTCCATGCTTTCCCATCTCGAATGTCCACGTTGCGGGCAACGACACGACGCAGACCGGGTAGCCGGCGTGTGTACGTGCGGATCTCCGCTGCTCGCCCGCTACGACCTCGCCGCCGTGGCCGCCGAGACGTCCCGTACGCAGATCGGCAGCCGCGGTCCTGACCTGTGGCGCTATCACGAACTGCTTCCGGTCCGCTCCGTAGCGCAGGTGGTCTCCCTCGGGGAGGGGATGACGCCGCTGGTACCGATGCCCGCCTTCGGACACGAGGTCGGCGTCGATCGCCTGCTGATGAAGGACGACGGGCTGGTGCCGACCGGGACGTTCAAGGCCCGCGGCGCGGCGGTCGGGGTGTCCCGGGCCCGCGAGCTCGGGGTGAAGAAGATCGCGATGCCCACCAACGGCAACGCCGGTTCGGCCTGGGCGACCTACGCCGCGCGGGCCGGGCTGTCGAGCCTGATCGCCATGCCGTACGACGCACCGGAGATCTGTCGCCGCGAATGTGTGGTGGTCGGGGCCGAACTGGTGCTCGTCGACGGTCTGATCGGCGACGCGGCCGCGGTGGTCCGCGAGGTCGTCGCCGAACGTGACGGCTATGTCGACATGTCGACGCTGCGCGAGCCCTACCGCATCGAGGGCAAGAAGACCATGGGGTTGGAGATCGCCGAACAGCTCGGTTGGCGTACTCCCGACGTGATCCTCTATCCGACCGGCGGCGGTGTCGGGCTGATCGGCATCTGGAAGGCGCTGGTCGAGCTCCGTGAGCTGGGGTGGATCGACGGGCCGCTGCCGCGTCTGGTCGCGGTGCAGGCCAGCGGGTGCGCACCGATCGTGGCGGCGTACGAGAGGGGCGCGACCGAGAGCGAGCCTTGGCCGAACGCCCGGACGGTGGCGTTCGGGATCACCGTTCCCAAGGCCCTCGGTGACTTCCTGATCCTGCGGGCGATCGCCGAGACCGGCGGCTGTGCGGTCGCGGTCTCGGACGACGACCTGCTGGCCGAGCAGCGCAGGGTCGCCCAGCTGGAGGGTGCGTTCGTCTGCCCGGAAGGAGCGGCGACGTTTGCCGCCGTACGCCAGCTCCGCGCGTCCGGATGGATCGGCGCCGGCGAGGAGGTCGTGGTGCTCAACACCGGGACCGGGCTGAAGTACCCGTCCACCGTTCCTCTCCCGCCGCCCCCGTGATCATGACCGTGATCATGACCGTGATCCCGGCCCCGTGATCATGACCGTGATCATGACCGTGATCCCGGCCCCGTGATCATGAAGGCTCGTAGTGCGCATAGCCCGAAACGGCTTCATGATCACCGGCCAGCTGCTCCCGCCGCGCCACCCGTCACCCGCCCGTGAGCCAGGCCGCCAGCCGTTCCTCGCACTGGTGCAGCTCCGCGATCTCGACGTACTCGTCCTTGGTGTGCGCGAGTTCGGAGGCTCCCGGTCCGTAGTTCACCGCGGGTACGCCGAGCTCGGTGAACCGGGCGACATCGGTCCAGCCGAACTTCGGCCGCGGCTCGGCACCCACCGCCGCGACGAAGGTGGCCGCCGCCGGACGGGCCAGACCCGGCAGGGCTCCCGGCGCCGAGTCGCGTAGCTCCACGACGTATCCGTCGAACACCTCGCGTACGTGCGCCAACGCCTGCGCCTCGGACCGGTCCGGTGCAAAGCGGTAGTTGACACTGATGCGGCACTCGTCCGGGATGACATTGCCGGCCACGCCCCCGGTGATACCGACGGCGTTCAGTCCCTCGCGGTAGACGAGCCCGTCGATGGGCGCCTCGCGCGGGCGGTAGTCGGCCAGCCGGGCGATCACGTCACCGGCGGCGTGGATCGCGTTGTCGCCCATCCAGGCGCGGGCGCTGTGGGCCCGCTTGCCGGTCAGGATGATCTCCACCCGCATCGTGCCCTGGCAGCCCGCCTCGACGTGGGCACCTGAGGGTTCCATCAGGACGGCGAAGTCGGCGGCGAGCAGTTCGGGGTGGTCGTGGGCGAGGCGGCCGAGTCCGTTCTTCTCGGCCTCGATCTCCTCGCAGTCGTACCAGACGTACGTCACATCCCGCACCGGCTCGGTGAGCATCCCGGCCAGCCGGAGGCTTACGGCCACGCCGCCCTTCATGTCGCAGGCACCAAGACCGTAGATCCGCTCGTCGACTCGCCGGGACGGAAGATTGTCCGCGGCCGGCACCGTGTCGAGGTGCCCGGCGAGCACCACGCGATCGGCCCGACCCAGCTCGGTGCGGGCCACCAAGGTGTTGCCGTACCGCGTGACGACCAGGTGGTCCAGCGGCCGCAGCGCCGCCTCCACCAGGCCGGCCAGCCCTGCTTCGTTGCCGCTCACCGACTCGACGTCGACGAGGGCGGTGGCAACGGCGGCGACGTCGGAGTGGAGATCAAGCGCGCTGGGCATGCGCGCCAGTCTGCCAGCCGACCCTGCGCGGAGCCGTCGTGGTCAGCTGGGTCGTGATGTGATGGCGCCGTGAGCCGGGCTGCCGAGGAGACCAACCGCCGGCTGCTCCGCGCCCGCGACGCGATGGACCGGGCCTATGCCCAGCCGTTGGACATTCCCGCCCTCGCCGGGATCGCACATGTCTCGCCGGCCCACTTCATCCGGTCGTTCCGCGCGACCTTCGGCGAGACGCCGCACCGGTACCTGCAGCGCCGCCGGGTCGAACGCGCGATGTTCCTGCTGCGCGAGACCCGCCGCGCCGTGACGGAGATCTGCTTCGAGGTCGGCTTCGCGAGCCTTGGCAGCTTCAGCCGCACCTTCCGGGACATCGTCGGGGAGTCACCGTCGGACTACCGCCGCCGGCCGGGCGCCGAAGCCGTGCCCAGTTGCTTCGTGATGGCGTGGACGCGACCGAGCAGTTTCGGAGAAGCAGCCGCGAGCCCCCGGCGACTAGCGTCGAGTTCGTCCACATCGGACGCCCTCGCCAGGAAGGAAGACCTCCCATGTACAACGCCATCAACATCTCCCACGTCTTCGTGCTCGACCAGGACGAGGCGCTCGACTTCTACGTCAACAAGCTCGGGCTCGAGGTAGCCCAGGACATGGACCTGGGGTTCATGCGCTGGCTGACGGTTCGGGTTCCAGGCGACCCGAACCGCGAGATCCTGCTGGAGAAGCCGGGCCCGCCGGCGATGGACGAGGCGACCGCGGGCACCGTGCGCGAGCTGGTGAGCAAGGGCGCGAGCGGCTTCACGTTCGGTCTCACCACCGACGACTGCCGCAAGACGTACGACACGCTGTTCGAACGCGGCGTCGAGTTCAACCAGGAGCCGACCCAGCACTTCTATGGCATCGACTGCGGAGGCCGCGACCCGTTCGGCAACCAGTTCCGCATCGTCCAGCTAGCACCCCAGCCAGGGCAGGGGCCAACCCCGCCGGTCAACTGAGACAGCGAGGCGGGTTCGCCGGCTTCAGCCGGCGGCCGCCGCGACCAGCTTGTCGAACGTCGCGTTCAACTCCTCGTTGACGGTCTGCCGCTCGGGGTGGGCGTCGTACCAGTCGACGATCTGGCGGGCCCCGGTCGCGAACGGGATGGTCGCCACGTAGTCGGGCACGAGCGCCTTCACCTTGGAGTTGTCGAAGATCACCGAGTGGGCCTTGTCGCCGAGCAGCGCCCCCTCGAGCCCGGGCTCGGCGGCGATGATCGTGTCGGTCGCCACGTGTACGAGGCGTGGCTCCACCCCGGCCGCCGTCGCCATCGCCGTGTAGATGTCGTTCCAGGTGAGCACCTCGTCGGAGGTGATGTGGAAACTCTCACCGACCGCCTTTGGCTGCCCGAGCAGCCCGACGAACGCCTTGGCGAAGTCGGCGTGGTGGGTCAGCGCCCACAGCGACGTGCCGTCGCCGTGCACCACGACCGGCTGGCCCTGCCGCATCCGGTGGATGTCGGTCCAGTTGCCGGTCAGCGGGATCGCTGTGCGGTCGTAGGTGTGCGAAGGGCGGACGATCGTGGCCGGGAAGCCGCGCTCGCGATAGGCCGACACCAGCAGGTCCTCGCAGGCGATCTTGTTGCGGGAGTACTGCCAGTGCGGGTTGCGCAGGGGCGTCGACTCCAGGATCGGCAGCCGGCCGGGCGGGGTCTGGTAGGCCGACGCGGAGCTGATGAACACGTACTGCCCGGTCCGACCCGCGAACAGGTCGAGGTCGGCCTGCACGTGGTCCGGGGTGAACGCCACGAAGTCGGCCACCACGTCGAACTCCCGGTCGCCGAGCGCGCTCCGGACCGACGACGGGTCGCGGATGTCGGCCGTCAGCACCTCCGCGCCGGCTGGCACCGGACGATGCGACGTGGTGCCGCGGTTGAGGATCGTGAGATCGATGCCCCGACTCGCCGCCAGGTCTCCGCAGGCGGAGCTGATGATCCCGGTACCCCCGATGAACAAGACCGTCAGAGATGTCATGTCGTGCCACTCCTGTCTGCTCGTGCGGGATGTTGTCCGGCTGATCACGCCCCGCCCATCCTTCCACCGGGCCCGCGGTTCGGCGCGGGCCTGTTCACCGGCCGGACGGCCAAGGCCGACTTCGCGGACCCGGACACCTGCTGGTTGGCTGCTCTGGCAGGCTGGCTTCATGACCGACACACCTGGTGCCTGGGGCTTCGGGCTAGCCACGACGACGTACGCCGGCAGGGTTCTCGACACCTGGTATCCCGCACCCGCGCTGGGCGCCCCCGGATCCGAGGCCGGCGAGCCACCGGCCGAACTCACGGCCCTCGAGGGCGACGACGACGTGCGGAGAGTACGCCGAGCCGTCGTCCGCACCGTCCTCTCCTCGCTGGACGAGCCACCGGCCGACGTGGCCGACGGTTACCTGCGCCTCCACCTGCTCTCCCACCGGCTGGTCCGCCCGCGCGAGGCCAACGTCGACGGCATTTTCGGCGTACTGGCCAATGTCGTCTGGACCAGCGCCGGGCCCTGCGACGTCGACGGCTTCGAACAGACCCGACTCCGACTGCAGGCGACCGGCCACTCGGTGGTGGTGTACGGCATCGACAAGTTCCCGCGGATGGTCGATTACGTCGTGCCGTCCGGGGTGCGGATCGCAGACGCCGACCGGGTACGCCTCGGTGCGCACCTGGCTGACGGGACAACTGTCATGCACGAGGGCTTCGTCAACTTCAACGCCGGCACGCTCGGGGCCTCCATGGTCGAGGGACGGATCTCCGCCGGCGTCGTCGTCGAGGACGGGTCGGACATCGGCGGCGGCGCGTCGATCATGGGAACTCTTTCCGGCGGCGGCACCGAGGTCATCTCGATCGGCAAGCGCTGCCTGGTGGGCGCCAACGCCGGCATCATGATCTCGCTCGGCGACGACTGCGTGGTCGAGGCGGGGTGCTACGTCACGGCCGGGTCGAAGGTACGCCTGGAAGGCGGCGAGATCGTCAAGGCCCGGGAGCTGTCGGGCTCCCCCGGCCTGCTGTTCCGTCGCAACAGCCTGTCGGGTGCACTCGAGGCACTGCCCCGGACCGGCAGGGGCATCGACCTCAATACCGCGCTCCACTCCAACGACTGATGGCGCTGGGCAGGGCTGCCCGGTTCGGCATCGTCCTCCTCGCCGCGGGCGCCGTGGTCGTCGCCGGCTCGATCCTGGTCAGCGAGCTGCTGGTCCGCGAGCCCCTGGTCGAAAGTTGCTCCGCCCGCGTCGGCGAGATGGTGAGCACCCTGTCGATCGAAGAGGCGGAGAACGCCGCGCTCATCGCCGCCGTCTCCGTACGCCGGGAGATGCCGGCGCGAGCGGCCACGATCGCGCTCGCCACGGCGTTCCAGGAGTCCGGACTGCGCAACGTCAACTACGGACATCTGGACTCGCTCGGTCTCTTCCAGCAGCGACCGAGCCAGGGTTGGGGTACGCCGGAGCAGATCCTCGACCCGTACCACTCGACGTCGCGGTTCTATGCCGCCCTGGCGAAGGTCGAGGGTTATTCGCAACTGGACATCGCCGAGGCCGCGCAACTGGTCCAGCGCTCGGCGGACGGTGCGGCCTATGCCCAGCACGAGCCGAACGCCCGGGCGCTGGCCTCGTCGCTCACCGGGCAGTCGGCGGCAGCGTTCTCCTGCGAACTGCGCGGGGACGGCGCCTCGGCTCAGCCAGCCGCCCTGCGCGTCGAACTCGGCAAGGCGTTCGGCACGAAGATCGACGCGATCGGCGGATCCGCGGGACGAGGTACGCAGGCCAATCGAAGGGCGGCACCGCCGAGGGCGCCAGGTCGGAGGACACGTCGGTGGTGGACATCCGCATCAGCGCGTCGAGTCGCGCGTTCGGCTGGTCGGTCGCCCAGTGGGCGGTCGCCTACGCGAAGCGCTTCGGCATCGTGTCGGTGGCCTACGGCACCAACGCCTGGTCGGCCGAACGGTCGACGGACGGCTGGCAGGCGGACCCCGAAGCGTCGTACGCCCGGATCCGGATGGTCCTCGCTACACCGCGCTGACCACCGGAGCTGACCGCCGGCAGGAGCACGCGCCGAGCGTCTGACACTAGACGCGCTGCGGGCGCTGCAGGTCCAGCGGATCATCAGACGTCCCGCTTCGCAGCAGGAAGGCGCGGGAGGCCCCGCGGACGCCCAATGCCGCACACGCCTGTACCACGCCAACGGCGATCCCACTGGTGATGGTCGCGGTGACCAGGATCGACAGCAGCAGGTCGGGCAGCAGCAGGAACCCCACACCTGCCGATACCGCCGCCACCCCCGACAGGGACATCCAGGTCCGGCCCGGATGATGTCCGGACAATCCGACGGCGAGATCACCGAAGCCGGTCAGCAACCAGGCCAGCGAGAGCACGATGACCAGCAGGACGACGCTGGACGCCGGCTCACGCAGGCACATCCCACCGGCAACGACGAAGACGACGCCGAGCAGCGCCGAGAACACGACCTCACCGTGACTCCGCCCGGCGATGCCGAAGGCGGCGCCCGCGATGCGGACGGATCCGGCCCCGATCAACCAGAGCCCCAGGAGAAGGGAGATGGCCTCCGGACCCGGCTCGTACCAACCAAGGACCGCACACCCGAAGGTGGCGGCGAGCACTCCCTGCCCGAGCGGTTCCCACCAGGGAAAGAGTCCATCGGCCCGAAGAGCCGGCGTCTCCCGCGACGGAACCAGAGTTCCCCGGTCGGAGTCGAGGACGATGCCGCCGGGCGGATTGCCATCCCGGGTTGCGGCATCTGGCTGCCGGCCCGCGCTGGGCAGGTCGGCACCACCGACGTCGCCAACGCGGTCGCGGCCGGGCTCGTCGAAAGCCCCGTCCCCGCGTGGTGAGGACGCACTCATGGATGCGAGCTCCTTCCCCCGAGCCCGGCACGACACCGGTCGTGTCCGCGTGCACCGGACCTGAGCGGCGCCGGTGCATCCAGGCCGGCGGGGACGGCGGCGCCTCGAGGACGTCGTACCCAGGCTGGTTCGCTTCTGCACGCCGACTCGCCACGGCGGTCCGGAGCCGAGCCCAGGCCGACCGGACGTGCGACCAAGTTCGTGATCGTGAAGCGAAATCGCGCCATATGACCCGAACGGCTTCATGATCACGGTCATGATCACCGTTGCCGCCGGCATAACCGCTGCGAGACGGGAGAGATACCAAGGCATGAGCGGCACCATGTCGGGGCTCGCCGCCGGCGTCCCCCACCTAGACCGGGTGAAGGAACTGCGCTCGTACGCCTTTGGTCGGGTCCTGCTCGGCGGGCTCGCCCTCTGGGGACTCGCGATGTTCGTCACGCTCGTGACCGGTGCCGCCAATCTGCTTCCGATGATCGTGATCCTCGGCGCCTGCGTCCTTCCGATGTCGTACATGACCTGGGCGCACGGCCGTCGACACCCCGGCGAGCTCACGTTTGCGCTGTTGACCAAGGGGTTCCTGGCCGGCGGCCTGGTGGGGCTGGTGGCGGCGATGGCGCTCGAGGCGTACTTCATCTCACCGTCGCCGTTCCTGTACGTCGGCGCGGCACTCGTCGGCGAGGCCGCGAAAATCGTCGTACTCGCCTACGTCGCGAACGGCCTGAGAGAACGCACGATCCAGAAAGGCATGATCCTCGGCGCGGCTGTCGGCTTCGGGTTCGCCGCGGTCCACACCGTCGGCTACGGCCTCAACGCGCTCATGACCGTTGACGGCATGTCGGTGCGCGACATCGCCGAGACCGAACTCCTGCGCGGCGTGTTCGCCGGCGTCGGACCTGCGCTGTTGACCGCCATCATGGGCGGAATCTTGTTCGCGGCCTCAGCGTCTGGGCGCTGGCGGCTCACCACCAGCCTGCTCTTCTGCTACCTCGGCGTCTCGATGCTGCAAGCCATGTGGGACGCGACCCACAACATCGCCGTCGTGTTCACGCTCCTGTCGACCGGTACACCGTGGCAGGTCCGGCTGATGGGGCTCGGCTACCTACCGCGGCCCACCGACCTTCAGCTCCATCTGTTCACCGTGGCGACATTCGTGGGGTACGTCCTCATCGCCGCGATCGGCCTGCTCTGGTTGGGCATTCTGCGCCGGCAGTTCGGGGCAGGTAACGCCGTCTCGGCTCAGCGCTCGTCGAGCGGAACGAAGGATCGTTCTGCCT
The DNA here is from genome assembly GCA_963720325.1 of uncultured Actinomycetota bacterium. GTDB lineage: Bacteria > Actinomycetota > Actinomycetes > Propionibacteriales > Actinopolymorphaceae > Thermasporomyces. The sequence goes on from CAVRFE010000008.1 coordinate 102,499, forward strand.
CACCGATGTAGACCTGGCGCGGCCGGCCGATCTTGGTCACCGGGTCACCGATCATCTCCCGCCACTGGGCAATCCAACCCGGCAGTCGGCCGATCGCGAAGAGGACCGTGAACATCTTGGTCGGGAAGCCCATCGCGCGGTAGATGAGTCCGGTGTAGAAATCCACGTTCGGGTAGAGCTTGCGTTCGATGAAGTATTCGTCGTGCAGCGCCACTTCCTCCAGCTCCTTGGCGATCTCCAGCAGCTGGTCGGACTTGCCGAGCCGGGACAGGACCTCATCGGCCGACTTCTTGATGATGGTGGCGCGCGGGTCGTAGTGCTTGTAGACCCGATGGCCGAACCCCATCAGGCGTACACCACGCTCCTTGTTCTTCACCCGCTCGACGAAACGGCCGACGTCGCCGCCTTCGGCCACAATTCCTTCGAGCATGTCGAGAACGGCGGCATTCGCACCGCCGTGCAGTGCGCCGGACAACGCATTGATGCCCGCCGAGACCGACGCGTAGAGGTTTGCCTGACTCGAACCGACCAGGCGCACGGTCGAGGCCGAGCAGTTCTGTTCGTGGTCGGCATGGAGGATGAACAGCAGATCGAGCGCCTCGGCGACCACGGGGTCGACCTCGTACGGCTCGGCCGGAATCCCGAACGTCATGCGCAGGAAGTTCTCGATGTAGCCGAGCGAGTTGTCGGGATAGAGGAAGGGCTGGCCGACCGTCTTCTTGTAGGCGTACGCGGCAATCGTCGGCAGCTTGGCCAGCAGCCGGACGGTCGAGATCTCCACCTGCTCGGGATCGAACGGGGTCAGTGAGTCCTGGTAGAACGTCGACAGCGCGTTGACGGCCGAGGACAGGACCGGCATCGGGTGGGCGTCTCGCGGGAAGCCGTCGAAGAAACGCCTCAGATCTTCGTCGAGCAGTGTGTGGCGGCGAACCTTGTCGGCGAAGTCCTCGTATTCCGCCGCTGTCGGCAGACTGCCGTAGATGAGGAGATAGGAAACCTCGAGGAAGTTGCTCCGCTCGCCCAACTCGGCGATCGGGTAGCCGCGGTAGCGCAGAACTCCGGCGTCTCCGTCGATGTAGGTGATCGCTGATGTGCAGGCTCCGGTGTTGACATATCCCGGATCGAGCGTGACGTGCCCGGTCGTCCGCAACAGGGCGGAGATGTCGATACCGGAGGCGCCCTCAGTCGCGGTGACGACCGGCAGTTCGATCTCGCCACCTGCGTGCTTGAGGGTGAAATGTACGTCCGTCACGCTCAGGTCCTCCGTTCTGCCCATGTTCGGGGTCTGTCGGGACGCTTCGAAATGCCGCCGGGCCGTGCGCGGGTGAGCGGGCTGACCTGGCTGGACATTCCCCCTGCTGCCAATGGTGCCGTCATGGCGCCGCTCCCGGGTCGTGGGAAGCACACTTGATCACTGTACGGAGGTCCTCAATGATCTCTGGTGTCCTCCAACCGGGCCGCAGCGGCCGCAACCCGCTCGTCGGTCGCGGTGAACGCTACCCGGACATGCCGGACACCCGCGGCACCGTAGAAATCACCAGGTGTTACCAGAATGCCCCGGTCCGCACACCAACGAACGCTGTCCCAACAACCCTCGTCGCGGGTGAGCCAGAGGTAGAGCGACCCTTCGGAGTGATCGGTACGGAAGCCGGCGGCTTCGAAGCCGCGTCGCAGGATGGCTCGGCGGGCGGCATAGCGGGCCCGCTGCTGGTCGACCTGGTCGTCGTCGCCGAGCGCGGCGGTCATCGCGACCTGCACCGGACGCGGCATGATCATGCCAGCGTGCTTGCGAACAGCCAGCAACTCCTGGATGCGGGCGGGGTCACCGGTGACGAAACCGGCGCGGTAGCCGGCCATGTTCGAACGCTTGGACAGCGAGTGCACGGCCAGCAGTCCCTCGTGGCTGCCCGCGCACACGTCGGGATGAAGCACCGAGACGGGTCGGGCATCCCAGCCGAACTCCAGGTAGCACTCGTCGGACACGACGAGCACGCCGCGTTCCCGAGCCCAGGCCACCACCTTCGCCAGGTGGTCGGCCGGGAGGATCCGTCCGGTCGGGTTGGACGGCGAGTTCAGCCAGACCAGCTTCACCGGCTCCGGCCCGAGAGCGACGGTGGAGTCCGCCGGCCGCACCGTGCAGCCGGCGAGCGTCGCACCTACGTCGTAGGTGGGGTACGCGGCCTCCGGTACGACCACGACATCCCCCGGCCCGAGGCCGAGCGTGGCTGGCAACCAGGCGACGAACTCCTTCGAGCCCATCGTGGGGAGTACGGCCTCGGGGTCGAGTCCGCTGATGCCGAAGCGGCGGCTCAGGTAGTCGACGGCGGCCGCGCGGAGTTCCGGCGGGCCATGGGTCGTCGGGTATCCCGGCGCGTCTGCCGCACCCGCCAGCGCCTCCTGGACGCGCTGAGGGGTGGGATCGACCGGCGTACCGACCGAGAGGTCGACGATCCCGTCCGGATGGGCGGCCGCCCTTTCCTTGTCGGGCAGCAGGCGGTCCCACGGAAAGTCCGGTAGCGGGCGTCGCACGATCTCTCTCCCGTTCGCCTTCGTCTCGCACTCAGCGGCAGGCGCCGGGACCGGCGGGATCGGCGGGATCGGCGCCCTGGCCGTTCACTCCTCGGTGATCTGCGGCGGCAAGGCGGCGATCAACGGATGGTCCTTCTCGATCACGCCGGTCTTCGCGGCTCCTCCGGGCGAACCAAGGTCGTCGAAGAAGTCGACGTTGGCGGCGTAGTAGTCCTTCCACTGATCGGGAACGTCGTCCTCGTAGAAGATCGCCTCGACCGGGCAGACCGGCTCGCACGCTCCGCAGTCGACGCACTCGTCGGGGTGGATGTAGAGCATCCGGGAGCCTTCGTAGATGCAGTCGACTGGGCATTCGTCGACGCAGGCCCTGTCCTTCAGATCCACACACGGCTGCGCGATGACGTAGGTCACCGGTTCCTCCTCTGTCGCGCTGACGCTCCTAGTATCGCCAGGTCGGTCCAACACCCGACAACGAAGGGTCCATTCCCGTGCGCCTGACACCTGCCGACGTCGGCCGCAGAGTCGTCGTACGCCGTCGTCTCGGCGTGGAAGACGGCCGGCCCGTGTTCGGGGACGTGCTAGGAATCCTGGAGTCCTGGTCCGGCGGGCGCCTGGCCATCCGGCGCCGCGACGGCGAACTCGTCGAGGTGTCCGAGGACTCGGTGGTGGCGGGGAAGCCGGTGCCACCTCCGCCTCCTCGCCAGGCTGGGAGGCGTGGAGATTCGGGGAGGTAGCCGACGTACGTGGCGAAGCCAGGGTCGAGTTGTCCGAAGGGGGCGAGCGAACAGTGAGTGGCGAATCTTCGGACAAGTCGGCACATCGCACGGTCGAACAGCCGCACACCGGTGAGCACCTCGCTCGGGTCGCCGCACTCGGCTGGCCCGCCGTGGAGACGGAGGAACTCGGCGGATGGCTGCTCCAGGCGTCCGACGGCTTCACCGGACGGGCCAACTGCGTCGTCCCCACTGGCGATCCCGGGCTTGCGCTGGATGCCGCGCTGGATCGGGTGCGCGCGTTCTATCGGCGGCGAGGGCTGCCGGCCTTGATCCAGGTCGTCGTGGGTAGTCCGCTCGAAGCCGCTCTGTGCGACCGGGGATGGCGCGCCCGTGCGAGCGGAAAGTCCCCGCACGCGAGCGTCGACGTGCAGGTGACCACGTTGGCGACGATGCTCGCGGCCGCAGGTCACGCCGGCGGGCGCAGCTCCGTGGGGCCTGTCGGCTCTGTCGGTCTGCGCAGCTCCGTCGGGCCGGCCGACTCCGTGGGGCCTGCCGGGGCGGGCGGGTCCGACGAGGCCGTTGGGTCCGAGGGGCTCGTCGAGGTCGAGTTGACCCGCGTGGTCGACGAGCCGTGGATGCGGCTGTACGGCCGCGGTCCCGGTCCTGCCACCGCCGCGGCCCGGCATGTTCTCGCCAGTCCGGAGCTGGTCGCGTTCGCGCGCATCCGCAACGCTGACGGCGACGACCTCGCCGGAATCGGCCGCGGCGTCGTCACTGGTCCATGGCTGGGGATCTCGGCGGTCGAGGTCGCCGCACCGTGGCGGCGACGCGGGTGGGGCCGCGCTTTGATGAGCCGGCTCGGGCACTGGGGAGGCGACCAGGGTTCGACCTGGATCTACCTCCAGGTCGGCAGCGACAACACACCCGCCCTGCGCATGTATAAGCGGCTCGGCTTCCGTACCGACCACCAATACCGCTACTACACGCCCTCGTCACCGGCCTGACGACCTGCCCGATGCCACACCTCGGCTCGCCCGGCCCGTGATCATGATCGTGATCATGAAGGCGGAAGGGACCCATAGCCCGTATTGGCCTCATGATCTTGGACGGCTCGGGCGCCGCTCGGACCAGCTGGATCCGTGGTGTCGGCCGCACGGATCCAAGATCATGAAGCCAAATTGGGCCATACGTCCCGAACGCCTAGACAGTCGAGATCATGATCACTCAAGGCGCAGACCAGGCATGCGGACGCCACGGCCCGCACCCGCCCACGCTTTCGCACGCAGTGCCCGCACCTATCTCTGACCGCGCACCCGCACGCAGGCCCGCCTCGCGGCCGTCGTGACGTGCGCTGCTGGCATCACACGACAGGCAGGCTCAGGCTCCCCTACGAGGTGGGCGGCTTCGGCGTGGTGCCCGGCTTGGGACCGCACACGATCTTGTCCTCGGGCTTGTACGAGACGTGATCCCGCTCGGTCGCGACCACCTTGCCGCCGCGGGACACCCAGCGCCGGACGTCGACCTCGAAGCCCTCGACTCCGACCTCCTGCTCGACGCAGCCCTTCTTGTCCTCGTCGTAGATGGTCTTCGGCGGCTTGATGTTGTAGCGCTCCGACGTCTCGGTGCGCACCGACCAGTACTTCGTGCTCCACAGCCGCACGGTCACGCTTCCCTGGCCAGCTGGAGAGCTCAGGTTTCGCCACGCCTGGACATACACGCCGTGCGGTGTGTTGTTGCGCCACTTCAGGTCGAGGGAGCCCCAGTAGACGGTCGCCTCGCGGCCTACGGGATAGCGGCTGATGTAGAAACCGTGCGGACGGTGTTCGACATCCTCCATGCCGGCGAAGAACGCGGCGTTGTAGGTCGTGGTGGCGACCTGGGACACCCCGCCGCCGAGTTCCTCCCGGAGGCGACCGTCCTTGATCACGAACCCCTTGGTGAACCCGTTGCTCGCGGTGCGTTCGCCGACGAGGTCGTTGAGACTGAACGTGTCGCCGGGCTTCAGCAGCGTTCCGTTGATGAGCTCGGCGGCACGACCGATGTTGGTGTTGCGGTAGGCGGCGTGGGGGAAGTTCGTCGTGAACTCGCCGGCGACCTCCTTGATGCCCATGGCCTCGACAGCCTTCGTGGTGAGTTCGGGCTCGGCCGTCACCGTCTGGACCTTGGCGACCCGGGCGGCGCCGGACTTCGGCAGTGAAGTCAGAACCGCGGCGGCCAGCCTGGTGGGTGGCACCGTGTGCCCGAGCCGGCTCGGCTGTACCTCCGGCTCGCCTCCGGAGATGGCGATCCCGGCATCCTTCGGCTTGACCTGGACTTCGCGGAGCTTGGCCGAGACCGCCTTCGCGAGGAGCTTGCCGTCCAGGCGTGGTGTGAGCCTCCCGTCGTCGGCCACCATGCGTAGCGCCGAACCGATCTCCGCCGTCGTCGCGTCGAACGACTCGTCACCGACCTGGACCTTGACCGACCCTCCGTCCATCGCCGGCTTCGCGAACTCCCGCATCGCACGCTGCACCTCGGCTTCGCCCACCGAAGGTGTCTGCTCGGCGGTCGGCAGCTCGATCGGCCCGTCGGTGCGCAGGAACCCCTGCTGCACACGGGTGGCGGCCGCGTCGGTGTCGAGTTGCTGGCCGGACTTCGGCTCGGTGGCCTCGGGGGTGCCGCCACGGAAGGTGATCGCACCTTCGATCGCCTTTGTGTCGATCTTCTTCGCAAGGGAGGCGAGCGACTTCTCCAGGCGCGCCTGGTCGACCGCGAGGCTCGGAGCCACCTCCCCGCCACCGACGAGCGCGCGGAACACGTCGACCGGGTTGAACGTCCGGTCGAGGTGCGCCTCGTCGGCAGTGGCCGTCACGTCGAGGGCGAGCCCGGCGGTGCCCGGCTTCAACTCATACGACTTGCCCTCGGCCGTGAGCGCGATGGGCTCCTCGGCCCTGGGGACGAGCCGATCCTGCAACCGCGCTTCGGCGGCGCCATGGGACAGCCCACCAAGGGGTACGCCGGCGACCGTCGTGCCCCGCGGCACCCGGTCGCCGACCGAGAACACCAGCATCGTGTAGGCGCCAAGCATGACGATCAGCACGCCCCCGACTGCGAGCGCGATGATCCGGCCTGTACGCCGCTCGGGCGCAGGCGGCGGCAGAGTGAATGTCTGCCCTTGCCCTGGTCCCCCCGGCTCGTACACGGTCCCTCCGGTTGTTATGTCCGTTATGCGAAGCGACCACTGTAAGCGCGGCGGCCGACAACCTGGCCAAGAGTAGAGGTTTTTGCAAGGCACAAGCCGCGCGCGGTCCCTGGTCGATACCGATCCGCAACCGCGCGGCCGTGCGCACCCACTACAGGACGGGCTCGAATGGCGGCACCGGGACCCGCAGTTCCATGATCAGGTGCCACTGAGACGGGGCGTTTCGTCACGCAACACCCGACTTGTGGTCGTCGGAGCCCGCTTCACGGCCGGTCGTCGTCGCGCCGCGACCGGCGGAGGCTCCATCCGGCGGCGAGGATGCCGAGCAACACGAATCCGATGCCAACGGCGTCACCCCCGACCAGGATGTCGCCCTCTGGCCGGGGCCAGGACCCGACGAGCACCGGCACTGCCCATCCGACCGCACCGGCGACCACCCCAGCGGATCCCCGCGCGTGCCGGGCCTCCCGGAACAGCGCGGCGGCGGCGACGACGGCGAGCAACAGGCCGTACGGCAGCGGGATCCCGGCGACGCTCGTCGACATCCGCGAGACCAAGACGCCCGCGAAGCCGCAGACCGCCCCGAGGACACCGATCACGGCGAAGGCGGAAGCCCGCACCAGGTTCGACACGATCTCGGAGCCTACGCGGCCCCGTACGCCCGGCCGCAGACCGACGCCCTGGACCGATCGCCCCTCAGGCGACGCCCGCGAAGAGGTCGGTCTCCGACCCGGTCGTCGGGTCGGCGGCAACGGCGCCCCGGACGAGGCGATAGCACTCGAGCCCCCAGATCTGGTTGCCGAGGTTGTTCGACAGCGCGAAGAACGGTCCGTCGACCGCGATCTGCGTCGCGTGGGCCCGCATCGCCGACATCTTCTGCTCGACGTAGGCCATCGCGTCGATGCGCGCGGAGATCAGCTCGTCGCGGACGAAGGTGGGCGGCAGCTCAGCTTCGGGATCGAGTCCCTCGAACGTGGTCGAGTCGCCACTCGCCCGGAGCCGGCGGAGTCCGTCCCGGAACAGCGACTCCGGCATGGCGGTCCAGTAGACCTTCGGGACATCCCACGCCTCGCCCAGGTCGAGGCGGTAGGACGGTGCGGCGGCGAGGGCGAGGGCGTACATCGCGACCCGGTGCGCCTGGACGTGGTCGGGGTGGCCGTAGCCGCCGAAGTCGTCGTAGGTCACCAGCACCTGCGGGCGCACCTCCCGGATGACCGGGACCAGGTGGTCGGCGGCCTCGCGTAGGTCGGCGCGCCAGAAGCATTCGGGACGGTCGTTGGCCGGCGTGCCGACCATCCCGGAGTCGCGGTAGCGTCCGGCGCCGCCCAGCCAACGCTGGTCGATGACCCCGAGCGCGGACATGGCGTCGGCCATCTCCTTCTCCCGGTGTTCGCCCAGGCCGTCGTCCTGGTCGGCGGCGAGGTGGGCGAGCTCCGGCACGAGGACCTCACCCTCCTCACCACGGGTGCAGGTGACGAGCGTGACGCGCGCGCCCTCGGCGGCGTACTTCGCCATGGTCGCGCCGTTACCGATCGTCTCGTCGTCGGGATGGGCGTGGACGAGGAGCAAACTGCGGTCAGGAGACATGGCCCAACCCTACGGACCGCCGCCCACAACGGCCGCGGGGTGGACATTCGTGCCAGGATCGGCGTTCGTGACCACGAACACTCCGGACGCCGCGACGCACGCACCCGCCGAGACCACCCCGCAGTCGTACCCACGCCTGTCCGCCCGCACCCTTCGCTTCAGCCTGGGGGCGCCGCGGACGTTCACCATCGCACCGGACGAGAGCAGGATCGTCTTCCTGCGCGCGCCGTCCGGCACCGACCGTGGCACCGAGCTGTGGACGTACGACCTCTCCGCCGGGTCCGAACGCCGCATCGTCGACCCGCGGGTCCTGCTCGACTCGACCGATGAGGCGCTCTCCCCGGCCGAACGGGCCCGCAGGGAGCGTTCTCGCGAGTCGGCCGGCGGGGTCGTGGGATACAGCTGCGACGGGCAGGCCCGGCTCGCCGCGTTCACCTTGTCGTCGCGGCTGTGGCTCGCCGACCTGGTCACCGGAGCCGTGCGGGAGCTGCCGGCGGTGCCCCCGGTCGTCGATCCGCGGCTCGACCCGAGCGGCCGGTTCGTCGCGTACGCCTCGGACGGTGCGCTGCGGCTGGTCGAGATCGACGGGGCCGCCGGTGACCGCGACCGGGCCCTCGTGGAGCCCGACGGCGGCGGTACAGAAAATGGCGAACGCACGGTCGCCTGGGGTGTCGCGGAGTTCGTCGCGGCGGAGGAGATGGACCGGACCCGTGGTTTCTGGTGGGCGCCGGACGGTTCGTCGCTCCTGGTCGAGAGGTACGACGAAGCACCGGTGCGGCGCTGGCACATCGCCGACCCCGCCCATCCCGAGCGGGCACCGCAGGTCGTGCGCTATCCCGCCGCCGGCACCGACAACGCCGAGGTCACCTTGTGGCACGTCGGTCTGGACGGAGAACGCCGGGAGATCGGCTGGGACCGAGCGGCGTTCCCGTATCTGACCACGGTGAGCTGGTCGTCGTACGGCCCGCCACTCCTCCAGGTCTCCGCGCGGGACCAACAGACGATGCGGGTGTTGAGCGCCGACCTGGCGAAGGGCACCACCAACCTCGTCCGGGAGACCACCGACGCGGCCTGGGTCGACCTGGTCCCCGGTACGCCGGCCTGGTTGCCCGACGGCAGGTTGCTCTCGACCGTCGACGACCCCGACGGGAGCACCCGGCGGCTGGCCTACGACGGCGTGACGATGACACCAGCAGGCCTGCAGGTCGGGGCTGTCCTGGACGTCACGGCCACCGGGGTCCTGATCTCGGCGACGAGCGAGCCCACCGAACAGCACGTCGTCCACGTCGGCTTCGACGGCAGCATCGAGCCGCTCACCCAGCAACCCGGGCTGCACGGCGGACGGGCCGGCGGCCCGATAGTGGTGCTCGCGTCGATGTCGCTGGACTTCGCTGGCACCCGCGTCACGGTCATCCGGGACGGCAAGGAGGTCGGACAGATCGCCTCCCGCCAGGCCGAGCCACCGTTCACACCGGCGGCCACCCTCCTCCAGCTCGGGGAGCGAAAGCTGCGCACCGCGGTCGTCTTCCCGCGCGACCACGTGCCCGGGAGCGCCCGGCTACCCCTGCTGCTCGACCCGTACGGCGGCCCGCACGCGTTGCGGGTGCGGTCGACCCGGGCCAACTACCTCGCCAGCCAATGGCTTGCCGACCAGGGTTTCTGCGTCGTGGTGGCCGACGGAAGGGGTACGCCGAACCGCGGGCCGGCCTGGGAACGCCAGGTGCTGAACGACTTCGTAAGCACGCTCGACAACCAGGTCGAGGTGGTGTCGCACGTGGTCGAGAGGTACCCCGACGACATCGACCGCGACCGGGTGGCCATCCGTGGATGGTCGTACGGCGGCTATCTGGCGGCACTGGCCGTGCTGCAACGACCGGACGTCTTCCACGCGGCGGTGGCCGGTGCGCCCGTGACGGACTTCCGCCTCTACGACACGTTCTACACCGAGCGCTACCTCGGCCACCCCGACCAGCAGCCCGAGGTGTACGAACGCAACTGCCTGCTCGGTCTGGCCGACAAGCTGGAACGCCCGCTCCTCCTCATCCACGGGCTCGCCGACGACAACGTCGTGGCCGCGCACACGCTGCGACTGTCGTCCGCCCTGCTCGCGGCAGGGCGGCCACACCGCGTGCTGCCGCTGACCGGCGTCACGCACATGACGCCCCAGGAGGTCGTCGCCGAAAATCTGCTGCTGCTCGAACTCGACTTCCTCCGCGAGGCACTCGGCATCACGGTCTGACCACCTGCCGGCTCAGGTCCCTGGGGCGGGCGCGGCCGTCGTCGGCGGCGACGGGGAGGGCGCCGGCCTCGGACCCGTCGGGTCCGCGTCCGCCGCCTTGTCGTCGGCCTGCTGCGCACCGTCGCCCGCCTTGCGGACGAGGGAGAAGTACTGGTCTCCGCGTACCGCGACGTAGTCCTCGCCCAGCTGGTCGACGATCCAGGCGACGTCGGTCGGCGTCAGCTCCCACGCCGCGACGCCGACGGCCACGAACATCGGCCTGGTCCCGTCGAAGTCCTCGGCGGTGGCCTGGATCCGGCGGAGGACCTCGGCCCGGTCGGGGTGCGCGATCTGCGTCGACACGGGCAGCCGGCCGCCGGCCATCATCGTGGTGTCGCTGCGCTCGGCCCACATGTTGTAGACGATGCCGTCCAGTCCGAGCTTGTCCGCGTACGCCTGCGCGGATGCTTCCTCCAGCGCGGGGATGTCGTCCAGCGCGTAGATCATGGCCAGGCCGATCCGGTCGAAGTACGCCTTGTTCTGGGCGAGGAACTCCGGCAGGTGGTCCTGCGGCCAGAACGACGGATAGAAGTAGCCCGCACCCGACGGACCGGCCACCAGCAGGTCGTTCGGCGTCGCCGTCTGCAGGTAGTGGCTGATGATGAGGGGCGCCATGTCCACCAGCAGGGGGCTCACCGACCAGTTGATCGGCACGCTCCCCCGGCCGGGGTCGTCCCAGAGCACCCGCAGCCGGTGCTGGTCGTACTGCACGTTGTCGCCTTCGGCGAAGGTGAACGTCACATAGACCTTGTTGGCGAGCTCCGGTGCGTCCGCCGCCTCCTGCGGTTGGATCGGCGCCCGGAACCCGCCATGCACGCTGGCGTTCTCCAGGAAGTCCGCGGCCAGTACGTAGACGCCACGCGCCGATGCGAGCCGGACGCCCGCGAACTCGCCGCTGAACCAGCCGAGGTAGGGCGTCCCCCTCTCGACCGAGGCGAAGATCTGGTCCATCAGGTCGCGTTCTTCGGGGCTGTCGTTCGATCCGAGCCAGAACGGCATGGCCTCCAGGGCCACGGCGTAGTCGCGCAACGGGAGGGAAGCGGGCACCCGGTCGTCCGACGACACTGCCGGCGCCGTCTTCGACGCGGACACGAGGAACTGGTTGAACATGTCGAGCGATGCCGTCAGCTGCTGGGCCGCCGCGGGCACCGTGATCTCGTAGACGAAGTAGGTGTTCCCGTCGGCGAACCGGTGCGAGTCGACCGTCGGGCTCTGCTCCTTGAAGCCGGCACTCCCGGTGTCGAAGAGCGCGACACGTTCGGCGGCGTCCCCGGCGACGAGTTCGACCACGGTCGCCCCGTCCGCCTGGATCGTCACCTTGTGCACAGCGCCGCCCCAGCCGTCCGCGGGCTGGGAGTCCTGCATCCGCAGGTAGAGCTTCTCGCCACCGGCGAAGGCGCTCAGGTCGAGCTCGTACACCTGCCGGTTGGACGAGTCGCGGATCGGCCGCTCCTCCCGCGCCACCTCCACGAAGTCCTTCCAGTTGTCCGGCGGGATCGACGGTGACTGGCCCGGGTTGATGCCGAGGACAGCGCGGTGTGTGGTCTGCGGCCAGAGGTGCTCGAACTGCCAGGCCGTGGCTTCCAGGTTGGTTCCGAACCGGCCGCGGAAGTCGTCGAGGACCTTCTTGCGATATGGCGCGGCGGTGAGCTTTGCGGCCAGGTCCGGGCTCACGACCACACCATCGCGGAGTCCGGCCACTGTCGTCGCCACGTTGATGGTCTCGACCACCGCCGGGTCGTACACGACGATGCCCTTGGCCCGGTCCAGGTGCCTGCGGATCACCTCCCAGGCATCGGTGTACTCGCGGTACGGCACCTTCGAGTCCTCGAGCCAGGTCCGGGCGTCCGCGGCCGGGTCCTGCTTGGCGAGATAGATCTGCGGCCGTTTCCGGTTGACGAGTCCCTGCAGCGTCGTGAGCAGGATCTGTACGTCGACAGGGGTGTCGTCGGGCAGGAACAACGCGTCGAGCCGCTCCGGCCGGGCGAAGGTGGGTAGCTCCTGATCCGCGGGCCAGGACAGGCCGCCGGATGCCGGACCGGCTGCCCACGCGGGCCCACCTGAGGTGAGGAGAGGGCCGGACAGCGCCAGTGCGGGAGCGGCGGCAAGTAGGCCACGGCGCGAAAGTGCCCGATGAGACTGGGGGCGCGCGGCTCGTGGGTCAACCGGTGTCATGGACGGCCTCCCGTGGGCGAGATCAGCACCACACCAGTACTGTGCCGGTCCCGCGGCGACAAGAACCCTTTCCGCTTCCTGCCACCGCGCGGGGCTCAGCGGCGACCGATCTCGGCTTCGACGGCCGGGGCCTGGGCTGCCCACCGTGCAAGCGTCTGCTCGACGCCGGCGACGGCGCCACCGACGAGCAGCCGACGCATCCCCGGATCACCGTTCCTGGCACCGGTCTGGATCCGGTCGATCGACATCCGCAGCCGTACCGGCACCGCATCCAGCACCGTCGCCGTGTCCACGCCGCCGTAGGACCGGGTCAGCAGGTCGAGACGGCGTGCGGTCTCCTGCGGTGTGAGGTCACCGGCCCGGAGCACCAGACCCCAACCGGCGAAGGCGAGGTCGTCGAGTGGACGACCCGGACCGGCGAGGTCCCAGTCGAGTACCCCGCCGAGTACGAGCTCACCGGTCGTGCCGACGCGGTCTACCACGAGGTTGTACGGCGCGAAGTCGTTGTGGCACACGATCTCGGCCGGGCCAAGGGCTCGCGTACTCAGCCGCCACACCGGCGCCTCCGGGCGGAACGTCCGCACCGCCTCGTGATAGCCCCGCAACCACCGGGCGGCGACGACGATCAACTCATCGGATCCCGCCCACGCCGGCCAGGCGCCGTCGCCGACGGTCTCGCCGGGCAGGTACGACAGCATCTCCCGGCCGCGCGCGTCGATGCCGAGTGGTCGCGGCACCGCCGGTAGGCCGTTGGCGTGCAGGTGTTCCAGTAGCGCGAACACAGTCGGTGTCCACGGCCCGGACGGTCGTCGTACGGTCGCACCGATCCGGACCGCACCACCGACGTTGCCGCCGCCCAGCCGGACGCCGTCGAGGAGGCGTTCGCGAAGGCCCTCCACCAGCGGCCGGTCGGCCGAGAGCCAGGGCACGTCGTCCAGGGACTCCGGCGGTAGCCAGCGCAGCTCGTCGTGGTCGTCGCACGGGACGGGCTCGCCGGACGACTCCGCCAGGCGCACCTCGTAGCCGCGCAGGACCCGGCCGGCCCGCATCGGTACGTCGTCCCCAAATCTCCCGACCACCTCGACGGAGGCCGCCAGCTCCTCCTGGCACTCGCGTACGACCGCCTCGTGATCTGTCTCACCGGGTTCGACCTTGCCGCCCGGGAGCTCCCACCGTCCCGCGAGCGCGGTCGGGAACCGGCGGCGGGCAGCGAGGAGGCAGGCATCGGCGACGATTGCCGCCGCCACGACGACCTGGTGTGGACGAGGCGGGGTCGACCGGCCTGCGGCGGCGCGCGAATCAGACATCGCCGCCAGTGTGGCCGATGCCACATGTGATGCGGGCTGCAGGTTCCACCGTCGGAGTCCGCCAGGGTGCACGATGCCTGCGAAGGCTGCTACCCGCCGACATCGGCAGGGGTGGGCGAAACGGGGCCGGTTCCACCTCGATCGCCGAAGGCACCGGCTGTCGACCCGTTGCTGAGTCGGCGACTCGATGCGGCAGACTCCGGACCCCGGCCCTCCGCGACGGCCCGGGGTGGAGCACACTCGGTCGCGGACCGTCGCCGGGAGCTAACGGACCTGTGCGGGTCTACGTGCACCGGGTGGCAGGGTTTGTCGAAGACGCCGAACCTCGAAAGAAGGGGAACGATGGCAACGGGAGTGCTGGGTCCCGAACGCGCCCGGGTCGGCAAGCGGACGCTCCGCCGTGACAACTGGTGGGTGGGGCCCCTGATCACAGGCTTCGTCCTGCTCTTCTTCGTCGTGTACGCGACGGCCCGGATCTTCATGAACAAGTACTACTGGGCTGGCGAGGAGGGTTACCTCACTCCTATCTACTCGCCCTGCATCAGCGTGTCCTGCGTACCCGGATCGAGCCACTTCGGCCAGCCACTTCCCGCGATGCCGGCGTTCATCCCGATCGCGATCGTCTCGTTCATCGTCCTCGCCGGGTTCCGGGCCACCTGCTACTACTACCGCAAGGCCTACTACCGGTCGTTCTGGCTGTCGCCACCGGCCTGCGTGGTGGCCGAACCCCACAAGAGTTACTCCGGCGAGACGCGGTTCCCGCTGATCGTGCAGAACCTGCACCGCTACTTCTTCTACGGCGCGCTGCTCTTCGGCCTGATCAACCTCTACGACGGAGTGCTGGCCTTCCACGGCAGGGACGGTGGCGTCGGCGTCGGTCTCGGCACGCTGATCATCTGGATCAACCTGGTGATGCTGTGGGCATACACCCTGTCCTGCCACGCGTGCAGACACGCGATCGGCGGGCGACTCCGGAGCTTCTCCAAGCATCCGTGGCGCTACCGCTACTGGACCCTGGTGTCGCAGCTCAACACCCGGCACGGCGTGTACGCGATGGTGTCGCTCGTCACGGTCATCGGCACGGACGCCTACATCATGGCCGTGTCGGCGGGCTGGATCACCGACTTCCGCTTCTACAACTGAACGCCTCTCGCCAAGACCAAAGGGACATCGATGAGCGCCAACTCTCCAGACACAACGGGTGAACGGCATTCGTACAACGTCGTCGTCATCGGCGCCGGCGGCGCGGGTCTGCGTGCGGCCATCGCCGCCCACGACGCCGGTGCGCGCACGGCCGTCGTCTGCAAGTCCCTGCTCGGTAAGGCCCACACGGTCATGGCCGAGGGCGGGATCGCCGCCGCCATGGGCAACCAGTGGCCCGACGACGGCTGGCGGGTGCATTTCCGCGACACCATGCGCGGCGGAAAGATGCTCAACAACTGGCGGATGGCGCAGCTGCACGCGCAGGAGGCCCCCGACCGCGTACTCGAGCTGGAGGAGTGGGGCGCCCTCTTCGACCGTACGAGCGAGGGCCTGATCTCCCAGCGCGACTTCGGCGGGCACCGCTACGCCCGGCTCGCCCACGTGGGCGACCGTACCGGCCTGGAGATGATCCGCACCCTCCAGCAGCGTGTTGTCGCCCTCGGCATCGACGTGTTCATGGAATGCACCGTCACCGAGATCCTCAAGGACGGCGACAAGGTGGCCGGCGCCTTCGGCTACTGGCGCGAGAGCGGTCGCTTCATCACCTTCGAGGCACCGTCCGTCGTGCTCGCGACAGGCGGCATCGGCAAGTCGTTCAAGGTGACGTCCAACTCCTGGGAGTACACCGGCGACGGCCACGCACTTGCTCTGCGGGCCGGAGCGAGCCTGATCAACATGGAGTTCGTGCAGTTTCACCCGACCGGCATGGTGTGGCCGCTGTCGGTGCGCGGTCTGCTCGTCACCGAGTCGGTACGCGGCGACGGTGGGGTGCTGAAGAACTCCGAGGGTCGGCGCTTCATGTTCGACTACATCCCGGAGTTCTTCAAAGCGGAGACGGCCGACACGATCGAGGAGGCCGACCGCTGGTACACCGACAAGAAGAACAACCGGCGACCTCCTGAGCTGCTGCCCCGCGACGAGGTGGCCCGCGCCATCAACTCCGAGGTCAAGGCCGGCCGGGGAAGTCCGCACGGCGGCGTCTATCTCGACATCGCGTCCCGCCGCGACCCCGACTACATCCAGCGCCGGTTGCCGTCGATGTACCACCAGTTCAAGGAACTCGCCGGCGTCGACATCACGCGGGAGCCGATGGAGATCGCGCCGACCTGTCACTACGTCATGGGCGGCATCGAGGTCAATGCCGACACCGGCGAGTCGGGGGTCGAGGGCCTCTACGCCGCGGGTGAGGTGGCCGGCGGCATGCACGGATCCAACCGGCTGGGCGGCAACTCGCTCTCCGACCTGCTGGTGTTCGGGCGGCGGGCCGGGCTGAACGCGGCCTACAACGCCGTCAAGGTACGCAGCCAGCCGCGCCAGGTCGATGCCGCCGCCATCCGGGCCGCTGCCGAGGCTGCGCTCGCCCCGTTCACCGAAGACGGCGGTGAGAACCCGTACGAGATCCAGAAGGACCTCCAGGACGTCATGCACAACCTCGTCGGCATCATCCGCAAGGGCCAGGAACTCGAAGAGGCATTGCTGGAGATCGAGAAGCTCGACGAACGGGCCACCCACCTGACCGTCGAGGGCAACCGGCAGTACAACCCAGGTTGGCATCTCGCCCTCGACCTGCAGAACATGCTGCAGGTCTCCGAATGCATCGCCCGGGCCGCGCTGGCTCGTACCGAGAGCCGCGGCGGCCACACCCGCGACGACTTCCCCCTGACCGACCACGACTGGGGAACCAAGAACATCGTCCTCCGCGAACGCGACGGTGCGGTCGACCTCACCATGCAGGCGCTCGGGCAGATGCCGGACGATCTCTCCACCCTGTTCGACCAACAGCTGTAGAAGAAGAGAGCGCGAGGAGCACTCAATGGGATACGACCTCTCGATGAGGGTATGGCGCGGCAACCTCGACGGTGGGGCGCTCCAGGACTTCACCGTGGCGGTCGAGGAGGGCGAGGTCGTCCTCGACGCGATCCACCGGCTGCAGGCGACCCAGGCCCAGGACCTCGCGGTGCGCTGGAACTGCAAGGCGGGCAAGTGCGGATCGTGCAGCGCCGAGATCAACGGCCGGCCCCGCCTGATGTGCATGACCAGGCTGTCGGACTTCGAGAGCGGCGAGACGGTCACGGTGACGCCGATGCGGGCGTTCCCGATCGTCAAGGACCTCGTGACCGACGTGTCGTACAACTACGAGAAGGCCAAGGAGGTGCCGGCTTTCGCTCCGACACCACCCGATGCCGACGGCAAACGGCGGATGAAGCAGGTCGACGTCGAGCGCGGTCAGGAGTTCCGCAAGTGCATCGAGTGCTTCCTGTGCCAGGACACCTGTCACGTCGTCCGTGACCACGAGGAGAACAAGGCGGCATTCGCGGGGCCGCGCTTCTTCCTGCGGTACGCCGAACTCGACATGCACCCGCTCGACACCCACGACCGGCGGGAGCTGTCGCAGGCGGCGGCCGGACTCGGCATGTGCAACATCACCAAGTGCTGCACCGAGGTGTGCCCGGAACACATCAAGATCACCGACAACGCGATCATCCCGATGAAGGAGCGCGTGGTCGACCGCAAGTACGACCCGTTGGTCTGGCTCGGGTCGAAGATCTTCCGCCGCGACCAGCGGACCGAGGTCTAGCCTCAGGTTGGTGCTTGTCGGGTGGACGCGCTGCTGGCGGAAGAGGTGGGTCGCAGCAATGGAGCACTTTCGGTGCTCGCACATCCGAAACTCCAATCCCCGCCGCAGCGGGGAGGGCGAACCAACCAGCGGTGGCTAGGCTCGTGACCGGAAGGTGGTGCGACGTCATGGCAGATTTGCTCAGCGACGACCAGATCACTAGAGCGCTAGGTGACCTCCCCGGCTGGGAGGCCCGGACGGGAACACTCTTCCGGGCGGTCAAGGCTCCGGACTTCATGGCCGGCATCGGGCTCGTCTCCGTCGTGGCCGAGGCCGCCGAGGAGATGGACCACCACCCCGACATCGACATCCGCTGGACCACGGTGTCGTTTTCCCTCTCGACCCACTCGCTGGGCGGCATCACCACGTTGGACGTCGAGCTTGCCGGCAAGATCAACCAGATCGTCGACCAGCGCTTCGGCTGACCGCATTTCGGCGGGGAATCGCGGACGCGCATCCGCGCCCCAATGCTTGCCGCCCACCGACGATCCCGGCGATTTCCTGTCATCAGCCCGTCAGACCGAAAATTCTCACGTCAACAAAGATCGAATCGTGCGTACGTACCGTCGAGCCGTTGACTGGCTGGGCAGCCGAAGGTCATTCTGAAAGGCCGAACGTATGGACGGTACCGGCTCCCAAGGGTGCGCGCCGCGGCCGCAGACCGCGACCCCAAGGGGGTACTCATGAGGGAGCGCTATACGTACGAGATCGCAACCAGCACCCCTGACGGCCGGTGGACCTCCACCGTCATCCGCGACGACACATTCAGCCGCGATCCCCGGTCCATCGCCCGTAGCCTCCTCGAGCAGTGGATCATCGACCACCAGGGCCGGTTGCCCGGTGGCCGCGTCTTCGTCTACGGCGGCTCGGCGTCGCCTGACTCCGTGCGGATCATCGCGACGGTCCGGGTGCGGGTCTACCGCGGCGACCTCTACCACCACGAGCACGAGCCCGTCGCCGTCGCCTACCTGGGCCATGCCGAGAGCGAGTTCGGCAGGTCCCGCCCACTCGAGCCGCGACCGGACACGGGCGGGAGCCCGTACCGGACGCACCGGGCCAGGTTCCGGCTCCGGCTGCCTTCGCCACGCCGCAACGAGCGTGAGCCCGGCGATGGTGCTCCGGTACGCGTGATCGGCAGAGTTCTTCCTCATCAGGCCTTCGCCGGCCACTCGTTGCCTCCGGACGCAGCGGCGTAGTCAGCCGGCCCGGGTAGGCAACAGGCCCTAAGTGGCAAGCCTGCCCGGGCCGAGACCTGGCCGTTGACCGTGACCATGACCGGCACCCCGCATCGGGCCAAACCATGACACCGGCTCTGGCGGGGTATGACGACCTCGTCCAGGCACATCACGCGCGCACCGGACCTACCTCCGGTCGTTCGCAGCTGAGCGAGGATTGTCATGCGGAGCGAAATCGAAATCACCGAGGATCTGCGTAAGGTGCGCGCCCGCCGCTTGTCGCTGTTCCCCAACCAGGCCGAGCCGTTGAGTACGAGTCCGAAGTCTTCCCAACCGGCCGGTCACGCACCAACGCCGTCCGGCGGAGAGATCACCAACCTGCTGGAGCGGGAGGCACTACTGGTCGTCGAGCGGGCCGACATCCGCCGCCGGGAAGGTACGCCCACCACGCCGGCCGACCAGGCCGAGGAGGCGACCGCTCGGCGGATCCTGCACAGGCTCGCCGAACGACGTGTGACCTGACGGCGTCCGACCCCGGGGCGCGGGTCAGGTGACCCGACGGGCCGCCTGGTCGAGGCTGCGCCGCGCGGACCGCAGAGCGTCGGCCGCGCGCTGCCGCCGCTTGGCCTCGGCGCGGACGCCCCGGTCGAGAGCGGCAAGGCGCTCCTCGGTGTCGCGAAGATGCGCCCGGAGCCGGTCCAGCTCCTCGCGTACATCGTCGCGCGTCACCGTCGCCGACTGCAGCGCCTCATCGCGGGTGGACAGCTCGCGCTCGGCTTCCTCCACACTCGCGCGGGCTTCGGCCAGGCGTGCCTCGGCACGGCTCTGCCGCGGTGCTGCCTCGCGGGCGCCTCGCTGGTCGGAAGCTGTCTCCGCCTCGCCTCCACCGGTCTTGCCGCTGCGCTTCCGCCCGCGCCCGCCCGAGTCGGCGGGCTCCGGCAGTTGGAACACCGAGGCACCGGTCGGAGCCGGGCTGATCCAGGCGGGGCCGAAGCCGGCATAAGGGACCGGCGACGTCAGCCGGCCGGCGAGTACCTGGTCCGCGACATCGGGGTCGACCAAGGCGGCACCGAGAGTGCCCTCGACCTCGCGGGCGGCGTCGGCGGACAGCCGGACGCCCACGCCCTTGGCGAGGCGCTCGGCGTCTCGGACCAGGGCCGCCACCAGGCGCTGCCGGCGGGTCGACAGCTCCCGCAGGTTGTCACCCGCTCCCTCCTGGTAGGCGCGCTGGAACTCCGGCGCGAGTTCCAACAGCTCGTCCACGACCGCGCGGCTCTCCCGTACCAGCAGGTTGACCAGCCACGCGCTCTGCGTCGGCCGGCGCAGCTTGGCCAGTGCTCGCCCCAGGTCGGGACGTCCCTGCTCGCGAGCATGGGCGACCGCCGCGTCGCGCGCCGCGACGAATTCGCCCGGAGGCACGGCATAGAGCTCGTCAGCCGCTTCGGTGAAGTCTGGCGATGGATCCATCAGAGCCCATCGTGCCCGACCTCACCGACAGCCGCCGCGTTCCCAGCCGGAGTTTGTCGTACGAATATGGCCCGCGACGTCGGCCGTCAGCAGTTGTTCGTGCTCTCCTTGATCGGCTCCTCGCCGGCATGCAGCGAGTACTCGACTCCCTGGATGATCGGGTGCACGATCTCGGACGGGCTGGAGCCGAAGCCGTCGTCGTCGGCGTCGTAGATCTGCTCGTAGTGCACGTGCGGGATACCAGTGTCGATCGAGCCCGCCCTGCCGATCTGCTCGCCCTGGGCCACCTTCTGGCCGACCTCGACCATGATCGGGTCCATGTGGTTGTACATCGTGGTCCAGCGTTGCCCGTGGTCGATCTTGACGGCACCGATCTCGGGCAGCAGCTTGGCCACGGTGCCCGGAGCGGACGCGAGCACCGGCTGGCCGCGCGTCTCCCCGTCCTGGTAGAAGAAGTCGATCTTCGCGTCCTCGGGGTTGTGGTTGGCGTACGTCGTGAACCGCCAGCGCTGGCCGCACTTGAAGGGCAGCTGGAAGTTGGGACGGCCGTTCGCCAGTCGGGCAAGGCTGGGCTTCGGCTTCGGAGTGGGCTTCTTGGTCGCCTTCGGCGTCGGCTTCGGGGTCGGCGTGGGCGTCGGCTTGGACTTCCTGATCAACTTGGTCGTGGGCCTCGGACCCGGGTCATCGGCTCCCTCCATCGACTCCGTTCCGCTCGGCACCCGCCCCGAACCGTCGATCCGGTCACCGCGGCTCGCCCGGTCCCGGGCCGTATCGCGGTCTGCCGCCACCTCGGTCGTCAGCTGGCCAGGGTCGGAGTCGATCATCGCCGCAATGCGTCCCGGGTCCTGGAGCGTGACCCACAGGGCTCCCATCGCCGCGACGAGCGCCAAGGCGCCGACCACGGTTGTCGCGATGCGCAGCGGACGGCGTAGTCGGTCGACAAGGGTCCGGCGGGGCGCCCGGTGCCTAGGAGCGCGTCCTCGGGTACGACCGGATTCGGACGGCGGCCTCACGTGATCTCCTTCGGTGGAAAGTGCGCGAGACAGCACGGCCTGCCGACGAATGCCTCAACCACAAGCGCCCGGCCTCAGCCGGGCGGCAAAGCTCATTCAGACTGGTGAACGCCGTCGACTCGGTCGACGTGTGGCCTGCTAGGTGCATCACGTACGTTGCTCTCCGGGAGCCGTGCTTCTCGGGTGGTGCCGGGTACGGCCCCCGTGGCCGACTCAGGGCATTCTGCGCTACAAAGCGTTATCAGTCCCCTAGCAGTCCACTATGCGGAAAGTCCCGACATGTACCGGAGGTGCGGTCATGCCTCTGGAGCGCGGCGGAGCCGCCAATCCGCTCCTGACCCTCCGTGATCAGGACCTTGCTCGGGCCGGGTCTGCGAGCAGCGCGCAACGGGCGACGCCGGCGCCGGTCAGGAGCCCTCAGGACTCGGCAACCGTAGGTCGACGAACGCCCGCACCTGGGCGGTGAGGGCCCGCTCGACCGGCAGCCGCTCCATCGACGAAGCGCCGTAGAAGCCGTCCACGCCGGGGACGCGGCCCAGTACGTACGCGGCGTCCGCGGGCTCGGCGACGGGACCGCCGTGACACAGCACCAGCACGTCCTCGCGTACGCCTCGCGCGGCCTTGGCCCAGTCGTCGGCGAGCTCGACACACTCGTCCAGCGTCCGCGCCGTGTCGGCGCCGATCGCGCCCCCGGTGGTCAGCCCGAAGTGGCACACGATGATGTCGGCCCCCGCCTCGGTCATCGCAACGGCGTCCTCGGTGGAGAAGACGTACGGCGTCGTGAGCAGGTCGGCGGCACGGGCCCGCGCAATCATCTCGACCTCGAGTCCGTAGCCCATCCCGGTCTCTTCGAGGTTGGCGCGGAACGTGCCGTCGATCAGCCCGACCGTCGGGAAGTTCTGAACACCGGAGAAGCCCATCCGGGCGAGCTCGGCCAGGAAGACGTCCGGGTCGTAGAACGGATCGGTGCCGTTGACCCCGGCGAGCACCGGCGTACGGGAGACAACAGGGAGGATCTCTTGCGCCATCTCCACGACCACGTCGTTGGCGTTGCCGTACGCGAGAAGTCCGGCCAGTGAGCCACGACCGGCCATCCGGTACCGGCCCGAGTTGTACAGCACGATCAGGTCGATTCCGCCGGCCTCCTCGCACTTGGCCGACAGTCCCGTTCCGGCGCCACCTCCGACGATCGGTTGACCGGCGGCACGCTTGTCCCGGAGCCGGGTGAGTATCGCGTCACGCGAGATCCGGGTCATGGGCGTACCCCCGCTCCGACGAAGGAGTCCAGCTTCTCGACCATCGCCGCCGCGAACGCCGGGTCGTTCACGTCGAGGTCGAGCTCGACCAGCTCCACCCGGTCTTGGTCCAGTGTCCCGCGGATCGCGTCGAACAGCGCCTTGTCGGCGGCGGGATCGTGGAACGGTCCGCCCTCGACCGCGATCGCCGAGATTCCCTTCAGGGGAAGGAACAACGCGGCCGGAGCGGTCGAGGCCGAGAGCCGCGTCGCCAGCCGCGTACCCAGCTCGGCGCACTCCTGCGGCGTCGTACGCATCAACGTGACGCTCGGGTTGTGCACGTACAGGTTCCGGTCTGCGAACTCTGCCGGCACCGTGTCCCTCGGACCGAAGTTGACCATGTCGAGCGCACCGACGGACACGACCTGCGGGACCCCGGCGCGAGCAGCAGCCGTGAGCCGCCCGCTTCCGGCGGAGAACACACCACCGACGAGTTCGTCGGCCAACTCAGTCGTGGTCGCGTCGAGGACTCCGGCCAGCCAGCCATCGGCGGCGAGGCCCTCCAGGGTGCGCCCGCCGGTGCCGGTCATGTGGAAGACGAGTACCTCGTAGCCCTTGGCCTCCAGCGATTCGCGGGCGGCGGTCACACATGGTGTGGTGACGCCGAACATGCTGGCGGCGAGCAGCGGCCGGGTGTCGTCGGAGGCGACCGGCGGCGCCGTCACCATGCCGGCGACGGCCGCGGCGGCGTTGGCCAGGATCCGCGCGGACAGCCGGTTGACCCCGGCGACATCGGTGACGCTCG
Organism: uncultured Actinomycetota bacterium; assembly: GCA_963720325.1. Lineage (GTDB taxonomy): Bacteria > Actinomycetota > Actinomycetes > Propionibacteriales > Actinopolymorphaceae > Thermasporomyces. Next base: position 125,787 of record CAVRFE010000008.1, read on the forward strand.
GGAACAGCACCAGGTCGGTCTCGCCCACATAGGCCCGGGTGTCACCGGACGCGGCGGTGGACACGACCACCTTGGGTACGCCGAGCGGGAGTTCACGAAAGGCCCGGGCCGCGACGGACGTACCTCCTGTACCGCCGAGCGCCAGCGCGCCGTCCACCCGGCCCTCGGCGTGCAGCCGGGCAAGGACCTTCGCGGCGCCCTCGGCCATCGCGGTGACGGCGGCGCCACGGTCGCGCGCTTCCGCGAGCGCGGCCAGGTCGGCGCCAGCCGCGGCCGCGACCTCGGCGCGGGCCACGTCGGCGGCGAACGCCGGCTCGTCGAGTACGCCGACATCGACGACCAGGGTGTCCACGCCGGCGGCGTGCAGGCGGTCCCGGACGAACGCGTACTCCGTCCCCTTCGTGTCGAGCGTTCCGACCAAAGCGACAGTGGGCACGGGCACTCTCCTTCCCGTTCCGGCTCGACACCGCACCCGTTGCGGTGAACCGCGGCTCGAAGTGGCCGTACGGGTGACGGGCGAGGGCAGCAGACAAGCCTCGCAGCGATGATCGAAGCGTAGAGGTGGGTCTGGCCAGGTCCAATTGCGTGCCTGTGGCTTGGACGTGCCTTGGACGTGCACAGCGGGCGCGGCTGCCCGGTGGCCGGATCCGGCCCGCGGTCCGATCCAGTGGTGCGGTTGGTCATACCAATGCGCAAGGCTGGATGGATGACGGACACCACTGCGGCGAAGCTCCTCACCGATGCGCAGGTCGCCGCGTTTCATCGAGACGGCTTCCTGGCACTCGACGCACTGACGTCCGCCGAAGAGATCACCCGCCTGCAGGACATCTACGACAAGCTCTTCCAGCGCCGGGCCGACCTCGCCGCTGGCGACCACCTCGAGCTCGCCGGCATCGACGAGGCCGGTCAGGAGACGCTGCCGCAGATCCTCAGCCCGGAGAAGTACGCCCCGGAGCTCCTGGACATCCAGGCCAGGCACCGCGCGCTCGCCATTGCCCGCCAGCTGTTGGGTCCCGACACCGACCGGATGGGCGACCACGCGATCCTCAAGCCGGCACGCCACGGTGCCGCTACGCCGTGGCACCAGGACGAGGCCTACTGGGATCCCGGGCTGCACTACGACGCCGTCAGCGTCTGGATGCCGCTGCAGGAGGCGACACTGGAGAACGGCTGCATGCAGTTCGTGGCCGGTAGCCACCATCGCGACGTACTACCGCACCGGCACATCAGCGACGACCCGGCGGTCGAGGCCCTGGAGTACGACGGCGACGTCACTTCATTGGACGCCACTGTCTGTCCGCTGGCACCTGGTGGAGCGACGATCCACGGCTCGCGGACGATGCACTACACCGGCCCCAACCTGTCCGACCGGCCGCGTCGCGCGTACATCATGGGATTCGGCCGTCCAGCCAGCGCGCGGGACGTGACGCGCGACTTCTACTGGCAACGCCCCGGGCCGGAGACCGGTTAGCGCGCCGGCTGGACTCGGCTAGGGTCGCGCCGCGCCGGCTGGACTCGGGTTGTCGGAGGTTCCGCAGACTAGAGAGCGCGCGAGACCTCCAACAAGTACCTCCGCCAGGTCCGGGCATCAGAGTTCTCGCGCCATCCGACCACCCCGGCGGGCGCCCGTGCCGTCAGCCCAGCGCTCGCGTACCACGCACTGCGTTTCGACCCTGCCCAGAAGCCGTCTACACGTTGAACTTGAACTCCACGACGTCGCCGTCGGCCATCACGTAGTCCTTGCCCTCCAGCCGAACCTTCCCACGCGACCGCGCCTCCGCCATCGAACCCGCCGACACGAGTTCCTCGTACGACACGATCTCGGCCTTGATGAAGCCGCGCTGGAAGTCGGTGTGGATCGCACCTGCCGCCTCTGGTGCGGTCGATCCGTGCCGGATAGTCCACGCCCGTGACTCCTTCGGGCCCGCGGTGAGGAACGTCTGCAGGCCGAGCGTCTCGAACCCGACCGTGGCCAGCATCGCCAGCCCCGACTCCTCCTGCCCGGTCGACTGGAGCAGCTCCAGTGCCTCGTCCGGCGGCAGCTCCAGCAACTCCGCCTCGATCTTCGCGTCGAGGAAGATCGCCTGCGCCGGCGCGACAAGTGCGGCCAGCTCCGCGCGCAGCTCGGTGTTCGTGAGCTCGTCCTCGTCGCAGTTGAACACGTACAGGAAAGGCTTGGCCGTGAGCAGGTTGAGCTCCCGCAGCTCAGCCAGGTCGACACCGGCAGCGTAGGCCGTCGTGCCTTTCTCCAACGCCTCCTGTGTGCGGCGTACGAGGTCGACCCGCCCGGCGAGGTCCTTCTTGATCCGGGCCTCCTTCTCCAACCGGGGCAGGGCCTTCTCGATCGTCTGCAGGTCGGCGAGGATGAGCTCCGTCGTGATCGTCCCGATGTCGCCCGACGGGGACACCTCGCCGTCGACGTGGACGACATTGGGGTCGCGGAAGACCCGCGTCACCTGGCAGATCGCGTCGGTCTCCCGGATGTGGGCGAGGAACTGGTTGCCGAGCCCCTCCCCTTCCGACGCACCACGGACGAGGCCGGCGATGTCGACGAACTGCACCGTCGCGGGGACGACCTTCGCCGAGTCGAAGATCTGGCCGAGCACGTCCAGGCGCGGATCGGGGACACCGACGACGCCGACGTTGGGCTCGAGCGTGGCGAACGGATAGTTCGCGGCGAGCACCTGATTGGACGTCAGTGCATTGAACAAGGTCGACTTCCCGGCATTGGGAAGCCCGACGATCCCGATCGACAAAGCCACGAGGTTCAACCCTACGCACCGCCGACCGCTCAGCCGCGCCGGGCCCGTACGACCGTGCCATGGTGTCCGCCCTTGGCGTGGTCGAGGTCGAGTTGTCAGGGGAATCCGGACCACGACGGGCGAGAAACCTCTGACAAGTCGCCGCCGGGCCGGTTCGCCCAACCGGCGCGCCTGGCCACTGGCTGTCGGTGCCTCGCGACACAGTGGGACCATGAACGGCACGTTGTTCCTCATCTTCGCGGTCGGCCTCCTCGTCGGCGCGGCACTCGGAGCCTTGCTGGTCCGGGTACGCATCACCGAGTCGCTGGCCCGCGCCTGTGCCGAACGCGACGCTGCCGAAGGTCGCCTCGCCGAGCTCACTGCGGACCGCCGATCCTTGGCCGAGCAGTTCAAGGCGGCCTCGGCGGAAGCGGTCGCCCAGTCCAGTCGACAGCTGCTCGACCTCACCGACGCGCGGATGCGTGCGGCCGGTACAGCGGCCGAGACCGTGGTGGGACCTGTAAAGGAGAGCCTCGACCGGTTCGATGCCCGGCTGCGGGAGCTGGAGGAGTCCCGGGTTGCCCTGCAGTCCGCGCTGCGCGAGCAGGTCGATGCCGTACGCCTGACCGGGGAGGCCCTTCGCAAGGAGACCGCCGCCCTTGCGACCGCGCTGCGCAAACCTCAGGTACGCGGGCGGTGGGGGGAGCTGCACCTCGCCCGCGCCACCGAACTCGCCGGCCTCGTCGACCGGTGTGACGTGACGTTCCAGCACACGGCCGTCACCACCGACGGCGAGGTCGACGGCATCCAGCGCCCCGACCTCGTGGTGCATCTCGCCGGTGGCAAGCACGTGGTGGTCGATGCGAAAGTGCCGTTGGAGGCCTTCCTCGAGGCGGCCGAGGCGCCCGACAGCACGGCCCGCGCGGAGCGGCTGTCGGCGCACGCGCGGCAGGTCCGGGCGCACGTCGACTCGCTGGCCGGCAAGGCCTACTGGCGCCGCCTGCCCGCAACCCCCGAGTTCGTCGTCCTCTTCATGCCTGGCGAGGCGTTCTTCTCCCACGCGCTGGAGGCCGACCCCGCCCTGCTGGAGTACGCCGCCGAACGCCGGGTCATCCTGGCCACTCCGACCACGCTCATCGCTCTGCTCCGTACGGTGGCCTACGCCTGGACCGAGCAGTCCCTGACGCACAACGCTCGTGAGGTGTTCGAGCTGGGCCGCGAGCTCTACCAACGCCTCGGCCGGATGGGCCGTCACCTCGACCGGCTCGGGCGTTCGCTCGCCGGTGCCGTCGGCTCGTACAACGAGGCGGTGGGATCGCTGGAGACCCGGGTGTTGGCCTCGGCACGGCGCCTGCACGACCTCAAGGTCACCAGCGAGGACCTGGCCAGCCCAGCCCCCGTCGACCAGGCCGTCCGCCCGCTGGCGGCGGCGGAACTCGTGGGAGCAGCCGCCGAATCTCGCACACTGCGGCGACTTGGCAACGATGTGTAACGGACTTCGGAACGTAAACCGGACACTTCGCCTGATTCGCCCTTATCTCTTCGCCGCAGGCGGGTGACTTTGTACAGGCTGTAGCAATATCGTGCTGGAATGCCGGAATCCAGATGGGAGCGTGCACGACACTCACCGCACGTCCCTCCGGGTCCGAATGCATCCAGTTGGAATGACACTACGACCGGTCACCATGTCGACCCGTACGCCCTCACCGAGGGTTCCAGCACGTACGAGGGAGACACCGGTCGCAGTACTCCACCGGGGGGTGGACGGCGGACCCGCAGGGACCCCGGGACGGAGCCGGGTCACCTGGCCGCGTCCTATGACCACCTCTCCGCCTATCCGGGCGCGCCGTTCGACTCACACCCCGGTGCGCCGTTCGACGCACACCCTGGCGGCCCGTCGGACTCCTACCGCGGCGGCCCCGCGGACTCCTACCGCGGCTCGCCGTCAGACGCCTACCGCGGCTCGCCGTCGGACTCCTACGGCCGGGCGCCGTTCGACTCCTACCCCGGCGCGTCGCCAGATCCGTACTCCGCCGCCCCGCCAGATCCGTACTCGGCCACTCCGTCGGATCCGTACTCCGCCGCGTCGTTCGACCCACTCGGCGATCCCAGCGGGCTTCCGTTCGCCGCTCGCGAGTCGTCGCCCGGGCGACGCAGGCGAGGCGCCGAACCAGGAGAAACCGCGGCCCATCCCGAGCCGTTCGGCAATCGACGATCGAGACACGCCGCGGCCGACCATGCGGAGGAGCCGCGGTCCGCCCGCCGGCGACGCTCAGCGGGTGGGCACCGCGGCGACGGTCCGGTCGACTACCCGAGCTTCGACAGTGGAGCCGACCAGTTCCAGTACCGGTCCGACTCCGTCGAGGACCGCGCCGATCAGTACCACTACACCTACGACCACCTGGAAGACGTGACCGGCTCATACGCGCCGTACGAGCCGCTCGACGATCTCCCGGCCCCGGTGGGAGATCCGCTGACCGGGCCGATTCCCGGGCTCACCTTCACCGAGACCGACGACCCGCATTCGCTCCGGCCGGCGGACGATTCCGAGCCCGACTGGTATGCACCGGTGCGGCCACCCCGTGACAACCGTGCCGCGCGCGGCTCCTCCCCCGCAGCCCGGCATCCGTCCGAGTCGTACGGCGCCGCCCAGTCACACGGCACCACGCAGTCGCAGGGTTGGGAGACCCAGCCACACGACTGGAGCGAGGACACCGGCTGGGACCTGGCCGGCCAACCGGGCCGACGCGGCTCGGCCGAAACGACGACCTCGGCAACCGCCGTGCCCGGCGTCGGCCATCGGAGCGACGTACCCAACCAGGCACGGCGGCGGCCGGAATACGACGAGTACCCCGCCGACCTCCGGCCACGGCGCAGCAACCCCGGCGCCTTGGCGGGCGCGGCCTACGACACCAAGCGTCCCACCGGACCCGCGGGCACAGACTCGCTCGACGGGCACCGTCCCAGCGACGACTGGACCACCGGCGAGTCACCACGAAGCAGTCGGAACGGCCGTTCCGCGCACTCGGCCCGCGCCGCCCGTCCGGCCCGTACCGGCCGTGGGTCCCGCCGCACCCAGCGCGGGCGGTTCACCGGACTCTCGGCGCCGCTCGCCGTTGCCGTCGCACTCGTCGGCGCACTCGGTTCGGCGTTCCTCGATCTGCTGGCTACGGGCGGACTCAGCGTGCTGTTCAGCCTGGGCTTTGTCATGACGTCCTTCGGCGTGGCCGCCACCATCAGGCGCACCGACGTCTTCACGGCCGGCGTCCTGCCACCACTGGCCGCGTTGGGCACGTTCGTCGCCGTCGGCGTGATGGCGCCCGACCGGCTCGGCAACGCCGACAACGTCTCGCCGGTCATCGCGGTGCTGGCTGGGCTCGCATCGGAGTCGTGGACGCTGGTCGCCGCCTCCGCCCTGGCGCTCGGGACCGTGGCCCTGCGGGTGGGACTCGGCTACCGCGAACTCAACGAGGACGAGCCGACCGAAGATCCCGCCGAAGCTCGGGCGGGAGGGCGAAGATCAGGCTCTCGTCCGCGGTTCTGACCTCCTCCGCCGGCGGGAACCCGCGCTGCTGGAGGTGATCGAGCACCTCCTGGACGAGCGAGTCGGGCACCGAGGCTCCACTCGTCACGCCGACGACGGTGACGCCCTGCAGCCAGGCGTCGTCGATCTCGGTCGCGTTGTCGACGCGGTACGCCGACCGGGACCCTGCTTCGAGGGCGACCTCGACCAGGCGTACGGAGTTGGAGGAGTTGGCTGAGCCGACCACGATCATCAGGTCGGCGGCAGCAGCGATCTCCTTGACGGCCTGCTGCCGGTTCTGGGTCGCGTAACAGATGTCGTCGCTGGGCGGGTCGAGCAGCTGTGGGAACCGCTCGCGGAGTCGCGCGACCGTCTGCATCGTCTCGTCGACGGACAGAGTTGTCTGCGACAGCCAGGACACCTTCGTCGGGTCGCGGACCTCGACCTGGTCGACGTCGTCCGGACCCTCGACGAGTTGGATGTGGTCGGGCGCCTCACCGGAGGTTCCTTCGATCTCCTCATGACCGGAGTGGCCGATGAGCAGGATCTCCCGGCCATCGGCCGCGAAGCGCTTGGCCTCCTGATGGACCTTCGTCACCAGTGGGCACGTGGCGTCGATCGCCTTGAGTGACCGCTCACCGGCCTGCCGGTGCACCGCCGGCGACACGCCGTGCGCCGAGAAGACGACAGTCGCGCCTTCGGGTACCTCGTCGAGTTCCTCGACGAAGATCGCGCCGCGCTCCTCCAGTGTGTCGACCACGTGCTTGTTGTGGACGATCTGCTTGCGTACGTAGACCGGCGGCCCGTAGAGATCGAGGGCCTTCTCGACCGTGATCACCGCCCGGTCGACCCCGGCGCAGTAACCACGCGGGGCTGCGAGCAGGACTCGGCGCTCCTCCGTCGACGTCATGCCCCTCATGGTAGGTCGCGAGGCCACCCGCGCTCCGACCGACTGACAAGCCGGGCGACTTGCGGAGCGGCTGCCATCGTTGATCATGAAGGGTTCCAGTCACCTGGCGACCAGAAGTCTTCACGATCACGTGACCAGTCGACGAGCCGGTCTGCTCAGGCGTCCGCGTAGTCAGCTCGCAGCGCTTCCAACCGACCCGCGCTGTCACTGAGCCCGCCGGGACGGTTCCGGATCAGCCAGATCCGGCGATACTCCGCCACGATCAGGTCGAGGTCGGCGGCCAGGTCGCGGCGCGCAGCATCCGGGTCGACCTCGGCGCCCCGGGCCAGCAGTCCTCGACGGCATGCGTGCCGTAGCAGCCTGGCCGTGTTGGCGAACTCGGCGTGCACGAGGTCGCGCTCGGCCACCGCATCCGAGTCTGACACCGACACCGGCGCAGCCGATCCACCCGGCGCCGCTGCCGGCCTCGAACTCAGCGGTGCAAGGGCCTCGTCCACCGCATCTGCGGCGGCCCGGAGCTGCTCCGGTCCGACGTCCGCGAGCCGCGAGCCGAAGGGTCCAGACGCCGAGGTGAGGTCGTCCAGGCTGGACTGGAGGATCCAGAACAGCACCGAGCTGTTGTGCGGTTCGACCCCGACCTTCGTGTAGACGTTGCCGAGGTCGTACGCCACTTTGCCCAGGCAACCAGTCGGATCCCCGAACGCGTGCAGGCTCGTCGCCGCCGCCACGTCGACGTCGCGGTTGGCCTCCAGTGCCCACGAGTACGCCGAACCGGCCACGAATCCGAGATAGCTGACCGGCAGCACCTGCCAGTGCCCCCGGTCGCCCCAGTCGGTGATCAGGTAGCCGGTCGCGTCGTTGCGCAGCCCGTTCTCCGCCGCGCTGAGGAGATTGCCGAGCGCGTTCTTCGTTCGCCCGGCGATGCTGCACCACGCCGACGTGCCGGGACACGTGTAGAACCGCAGGCCGGCCGCCGCGTAGTGCTCGCACATGGTCGCGAACGGATGGTCGGCCTCGTACCCCCAGCCCAGCGCGACGACATCCTTCGGCAGCTCCGGGATGAGCTCGGGGTGCTGTTCGATGATGTCGCCCCAGAACTGCATCGTGTGCCCTCGGGCGGTGACCTCCTGGTAGATCTTCAGCACGAAGTCGAGGTAGACCCGACCGGAGCCCACCTGCTCACAAAGCTCCCGGCTCTGGCCCTGCCCCAGGTCGAACGTCTCGTCACAGCCGACGTTGAGCTGCCCGCTGGAAAAGTGCGGGAGAAGCTCGTCGAAGAGCTCTCCGACGAGCTGGATGCTGCCCGGCTCGGTCGGCGCGAGGCTGAAGGGTCCGCGCATCTCGCCCCACGGCGTGGTGAAGCCGTCGCGCACCTCGGCAAGGGACGCGTACCGTGGCAGTCCCAGCCACCGATGCATGTGCCCGAACGAGTTCTGGTTAGGCACCAGCTCGACGTGGCGTTCGCGGCAGTACGCATCCAGCTCGAGGATCTCCTCACCGGTGAAGGGCGAGGCGTCGGCCCACACCTCCGGGTGCTGCCGGTAGGCGAAGGTGTGCTCGGTGTAGAGCTGGACCTGGTTGATCTTCCAGCTCGCCAGCCTGTCGACCAGCGACCGGACGGTCTGCATGGTCGGGACCTTGTCCCGACTCACGTCGAGCATGACGCCACGAGCGGCGTGGTCCGGCCAGTCGGAGATCCGCAGGCACGGCAGCTCGGGGGCGAGTTGCTCGACCACCTGGATCAGGGTGCAGACGCCGTAGAACAGCCCGCTAGGCGTCCCCGCCTCGACGACGAGGCGCTCGGGCGTGATCGACAACTCGTACCCCTGGTCGGGCATCGCGCTGTCGGCGACAAGCCGCAGGATCGCGCCGATCTCGTGGGCGGGACCGGCGGGCGTCGCCGAGATCTCCCAGTCGACCGACGCGTGCGTACGAAGCGCGGCCTGCAGCCGGCGGGCCGTCGGCAGCAGGTCGGCCGCTGTGCCAGCCCCGCCTACCGAGCCAGCCTCGACGACGATCCGGCGCCCGGCGGCAGGTCCGGAGGTGAGGGTGCAGCGGCCCGGATCGAGGTCGACGGTGCGTGGCCACGGCAGGAGCGAGAAGTCGCTGGTACGGCAGGTCAGGACTGGGTTCATGCGGGTGAGCTTCCTGTCTTTCGGGACGACGGGCGCGGCGGCCACGGTAGTGCAGCCGCGCCGCTCGCGCTGGGCCGGCGTCCGGGCGTGATCATCCCGCCGCCGGAACCGGTCAGCGGGTGACACCTCCTAGGCTGCCTGCCATGCCCCTGCAGACCTCGGTGGAGAGTCCGGCGCCGGTACGCCAGATCGCCAACCTCATCGGCCAGTGGATCGGGCGACTCGGTGCGGTGTGGGTCGAGGGGCAGGTCGCGCAGCTCACCCGCCGACCCGGCACCTCGACCGTGTTCCTCACGTTGCGCGACCCGGTAGCCGACCTGTCCGTGCAGGTCACCTGCCCCCGCCGGGTGTTCGATGTGGTCGATCCACCGGTGACCGAGGGCGCCCGGGTGGTGGTGCATGCCCGGCCCACCTACTACGTCCCTCGTGGCACGCTCGCCCTTGCCGCGTCCGACATCCGGCCGGTCGGGCTCGGCCAGTTGCTCGCCCGGTTGGAGCGGACCCGTCGACTGCTCGCCGCCGAGGGACTCTTCGCCTCCGAACGCAAGCGCGGACTGCCGTTCCTGCCAGGAAAGATCGGGCTCGTCTGCGGCCGCGACTCCGCTGCCGAACACGACGTACTCGAGAACACCAGGCGGCGGTGGCCGGCGGCGCGGTTCCGGGTGGAGAACGTCGCCGTGCAGGGACCTCAGTCGGCGGCCCAGGTGATCGAGGCGGTCCGCCGCCTGGCGGCCGACGGCGAGGTCGACGTGATCGTGCTGGCCCGCGGCGGCGGCTCGGTCGAGGACCTGTTGCCGTTCTCCGACGAGGGCCTGATCCGGGCAGTGGCTGAGTGCCGTACGCCCGTCGTCAGCGCGATCGGCCACGAGCAGGACACGCCGCTGCTCGACCTGGTGGCCGACGTCCGCGCGTCCACGCCGACCGACGCCGCCCGCCGGATCGTGCCCGACGTCGGCGAGGAGGCGGACCGGATCAAGCAGCTGCGCAGCAGGTCCCGACAGGTTCTGACCAGCTGGCTCGACCGGGAGGTGGCCGGTCTGCACGCGGTTCGGGCCAGGTCCGCGCTCCACGACCCCGGACGCGCCATCGGCCGGCGGGAGGAGGAGATCGCGGCCTTTCGGGCCCGGTCCCGGCGATGCATGGGGCAACTGCTCGATCGCGCCTCGGACAACCTCGGCCACCAGTTGGCGCGGGTCCGGGCGCTTTCGCCCAAAGCCACCCTCGACCGCGGGTACGCCGTACTACAAAAGGCCGACGGTTCCGCGGTCCGAGATCCGGTCCAGGTCGAGGCCGGCGAGCCGCTGGATGCCCGTGTCGCGGCCGGGCGGTTCGGGGTCGAGGTACGCGACACAGGTAAACCGGCGCCAGAGCGAGCAAACCCGGACGTGTCCTAGGCGCCGTCAGGCCGTACGAACCGGAGTTCGGCGGGCCTGCGCGGATAGGCTGTCCAATTGTGAGCGAGCGCGAGACGGCCCAGTCACGGCGCCGGCGTGGCAACGCCGGGCCCGACAACGCCCGGCCTGCTGAGGGAGCGCCGGACGGGACAGCGGCGGGCGGGAACCCTGCAGATGGTGCCGTGCTGACCTACGAAGAGGCCCGCGACGAGCTGGTCGACGTCGTTCACCAGCTGGAGACCGGCGGAACCACGCTGGAAGACTCGCTGCGGCTGTGGGAGCGGGGCGAGGAGCTCGCCACCATCTGTCAATCGTGGCTTGACGGAGCACGGGCCCGGCTCGAGGCCGCTCGTACCGACATACCAGCCGATGAAGTCGAAGATCTCGACCGGGACACCTAGCAAGGGGGATCCACGATGACCGAGCTGAGTGCCGAAGCGGCTGTACCCGCCCAGTTGCGCAGCGAGGCGCACGCGCCCGACCGAAACCTCGCACTCGAGCTGGTGCGGGTCACCGAGGCAGCTGCGATGGCAGCTGGCCGGTGGGTCGGCCGGGGCGAGAAGAACGGCGCCGACCAGGCCGCCGTCAACGCGATGCGTACGCTCATCGCCTCGGTGAGCATGCGCGGCGTGGTCGTCATCGGCGAGGGCGAGAAGGACAACGCGCCGATGCTCTACAACGGCGAGGAAGTCGGCTCGGGCCAAGGCCCCGACTGCGACGTCGCGGTCGACCCGATCGACGGCACCACGCTGACGGCCAAGGGCATGAGCAACGCGGTGTCGGTGCTCGCGGTGGCACCACGGGGTGCGATGTACGACCCGTCAGCCGTGTTCTACATGGAAAAGCTCGCGACCGGGCCGGAAGCCGCCGACGTCATCGACATCACCGCACCCATCACCGAGAACATCCGTCGGGTCGCCCGGGCCAAGCACGCAGATCCCGAAGACGTCACCGTGGTGATCCTCGACCGCCCCCGGCACGAGGAACTGGTCAACGAGATCCGCGCGACCGGCGCCCGGATCAAGTTCATCACCGACGGCGACGTGGCCGGCGCCATCATGGCGGCTCGACCCGACACCGGCGTCGACCTGCTGGTCGGTATCGGCGGAACGCCGGAGGGGATCATCTCCGCCTGTGCGATGAAATGCATCGGCGGCATGATCCAGGGCCGGCTCTGGCCACGCGACGACGTCGAACGCCAGAAGGCGATCGACGCCGGACACGACATGGGACGCGTCCTCACCACCGACGATCTGGTGGAAGGCGATGACGTCTTCTTCGTCGCTACCGGTATCACCGACGGCGAGCTGCTCCGCGGCGTGCGCTACCGCGGCGACGGCGCGACCACCCAGTCCCTGGTGATGCGTTCGCGGAGTGGAACCATCCGGACGATCACCTCCGAACACGCCCTCGGCAAGCTTCGGGCCTACGCCTCGATCGACTTCGAACGCGCCATCTGAGCCCGGCGGGCGGCACCACTCGTGACGGTGCCGGCGCTGATCGCCTACCGTGCCGTTTGTGTATGACGTGCCCGGCCTGAACGACCATTCGGTGTGGCCAGGTGATCCTGGCCGGGAGGGCCGGCCGGTCATGCTCGCCCGCGCCGACACGCCGCGCGGGCCGGTGGTGCTCCGTCGACGCACGGTCGGGACCGACGTGGTTGTCGAGCTGATCGCCAACGGCGCGTTCGTCATGGACACCGTTGAGACGTCCACCGAACGTCTGCTCGCCCACGCCGCCCTCGGTCGTGCCCGCCGGGACGGCCCGCTCGACGTCGTGGTGGCAGGTCTCGGGCTCGGCTACACCCTGCACGAGGTCATTCTCGACAACCGAGTCGGCCGGGTCGAGGTGGTGGAGCTCGAAGCTGCCGTGGTCGACTGGGTGCGCGCCGGCCTGGTTCCCGGGACCGCGAACGTGCTCACCGACCGGCGGGTGCACCCGCACGTGACCGACATCCGTACCTGGCTCCCGGACCACCCCGCGCGAAGTGTCGACGTCCTGCTCCTCGACGTCGACAACGGGCCCGACTTCCTCGTCCACCAGGAGAACGCGCAGGTGTACGAGGATGAGTTTCTGAGTGTCGTCCGTCGGGTCCTGCGTCCGGGCGGAGTCGTGGCCGTCTGGACGGCGGAACGATCCGATGCGCTGTGTACGCGGCTGCAGTACACCGTCGGAGCATGCGAGGAGATCCGTCGCCGGATTGTCCGCGAGGGCCGGGTGCTCGACTATTTCCTGTACGTCGCGACCGTCTCGGACGCGAGCTGACGGAAGGACCGGCCGTGGCCTCGATCGTCTATGTCTGCAGGGGTCACGGTTATGCGCATGCCGCGCGGGCCCGGCTGATCATCCCCGAACTGTGGGAACGCGTGGGCAAAGACGCCGTCGAGTTCGCGTGCACCGGAACCGGCCTCGACTACTTGCGGACGTACGACATCCCGTGCATCGATCTGAGCATCGACGACGCCGTCGACCAGAGCGTCGAGGCCGGAGCGCGGCTGCGCCACTTCCTCAGCGCAAGACCCGAGTGCGCTGTCGTCCTGGCCGACGAGTTCCTTCGTGTCCCTCGAATCTGCGCCGAACTCGGTCTGCCGTGCGTGTTGCTCACCTGCTCGTTCCACGACCACGAACGACAACCACAGGTGCTGGACTTCGTCGGGGCCGCCGACCACATCGTGCTCGCCGACTGGTCCGAGGTTCATCCCGTCCCACCGGCACTGGCCGACCGCACGACGGCCAGTGGTCCACTCGTCCCCCGCATCCGCCTCGACCGGCAGCAGGCCCGGTCGAGGCTCGGGATGACCGCGTCGGACTTCGTGGCAACCGTGGCGTTCGGATCGCTGCACCCGGCCAAGGCCGAGGAGTTGCGGTCTGCGGCGGCGGCAATCTTCGCGGCGTGGAACCACGCGCCGTCCGGCGGTCGGCTCGTGTTGCTGTTCGACCAGGCCGAAGCCGCGGACGTGCTCGGCAACGTGCCGGAGGCCGGCACCATCTCCTGGGTGGGACGGACAAAGCATGCCAGCACCTACTACCGCGCCTCGGACGTCGTGTTCACGTCCGGAAGCGGTACGACGGCGGAACTGGTGCGCAACGGCATCCCGACGGTCGCGGTCTGCCCGCCCAGCCAGTCCGAAAACCGCCGCCGCGCCGAGTTCCTTGCCCGGATGGAGGCGATCTCCCTCGCCGAAGGCCACGAGTCGCCAGCTCAGCTCTGGGCGCTCGTGGACAAGGCCATCGCCCGTCCGGCGACCGCGCACACCCACCTGGCGTGGGGTGATCCCGCCACGATCGCCGACCTGGTCGTCGCCCACGTGTAGGGCTACCGGGGTGCGAGCAGGCCAGCCAGCCGCCCGGTGGGCGGGAGGGGCCAGCCCATGCGTACGAGGTCGAGCATCTCCAAGCCTGGCGCGAGCACATCCAGGACGACGATCTGCGAACTGTCGTCCGGAACGGGCGAGCCGGCGGCGGCCGGTGCTGGTCCGGGATCGGTGCCGGTCGGGGTGGCGGGACGGCAGTAGACCGGGACGTCGACCGCGCGCAGGCGGGCAAGCACCTCGGCCAGGCAGCCCGCTACGTCGGCCGGGTCCGCATCAGCCGACCGGGCCGGGACCGGCTGGACCGCGATGCGCTCCGCGAGGTCGGCCAGGTCGAGCCGAACGGCGCGTTCCATCCACGGCCACCGCCGCACCCGGTGCAAAGACTGTCGCGCGGTCATCCGGCTCCGGTGCGGATCCTGCCGATGGACCAGCGTCGCCTGCAGGAGTTCGGCGAGCGCACGTTGGATGGCATAGTCGGGCAGCACCGACGCTCCGAGACCCACCTCGGTCACGACCGCCGCAGGGTCGCGGGCAACCGCAAAGTACGCAGGTACGCCCACGTCGGAGGTGATGTCGAGCAGCCACAGCTCGCCGTCGATCCGGCCGCTCACGAGACGGTGGATCTCGGCGGTGTCCGGCGGGAGGCTGCCCGGATCGACGCGGTACAAGGCAGGGGGACCCTGTGCGGCGGGCAACCCCGGCGCGGTCCTCGGCGGTCCGAGGTACCAGCTTGCGAGCGCGTGCGACAGTGCGTCGTGCTCGACCAGTTCGCCGAGTGCGTGCAGCAGGGCCTCGGCTCGGGTCATGCCGGCGGCGGTTCCGACGCTGCTGCCGAAGTGCCGGTAGGACCGGAACGCACCGCTGTCGCCCGGAGCCATCCGGTGCTGGTAGGCCGGGTCCCGCATGAAGACCGGGAACCACACCGGCTCTGCGTCTGCGTCAGGGACGGCAGGATGGATTTCCTCGTACCGCGCGCACAGGAGTGGTTCCTCGCCAATGCCCGCACCCAACCGCTGGACCAGGTTCGCCCGGGCCAGCGTCGGTTGGGACGCCACCTCGGCGGCTGCGCGGAACGCTGGTTCGCCGGGCGGGTACGGCCGCACCCGCCAGTCGAGGTGGTAGTGCTCGACGAGCTCGAACATCCCGCTGGCCCGACTCTGTGCGCCGCGGCCCTTGCCCGCGCTACGGGCGACGATGGCGCCGGACTCGTCTCGGGCGGTGTAGATGGTCACCGGCAACGCGGGATCACCCAGCACCACCTCGTCGACGTCGAGACGAAGGTCGGCCAGCAGACGCACGACGTGGTCAAGGGCCTCGGCGACGGGAACCTCGCGTTCCGGCGTTACCGGCGAAGCCGTCAGCTCAGGGTCCGACCCCGGTTCGGCACGCACGTCACCGACCACCTGCACCACCTTCAGAGCACCACCGTCGGGAGCAGAGCACCGTCGGGAGCAGAGCACCGTCGGGAGCAGAGCACCGTCGGGAGCACGACGTGGGGCGGCCCGAGCATTCTGGCGCTCTCGACCCACCCCACGTCACGGTCGACGCCGCAAACGCGCGCCGCCGACTATCGCACTGCTTCCGCATCACGGACGGCCGCACTGCCAGCCTCGACGAGCGGTCGCTCATCTTGCTCCCAGAGCTTCAGTTCCGCGAGCTCCGTCTCGGTCAGCTCGACCGACCACGGGCTCTCCTCGAGGAACTCGTCGTCGAACATCAAGATTGCCGCGCAGGTACCCACCTGCCCACCTCCCTTCACCTACGTCGTCATGCCGCATCGACTCCGATGTGGTCCTTTCGCAACGGCCGGTTGGCGTTGACCGGAAGGCCGATGAGCGAGTTGCCTTCCTGGTAGACCAACCGGTCCCGGTTCCATTCGGCAAGGAGCGCATCGACCTTCTCGTTCGGATAACCCAGTGACGAGCCGAGCGCGTGCAGCTTGGCGACGTTCGTACCGGACAGACACGCCTCGAAAAGCTGGCTCTCGACCTCGCGGAGCACGACTCTGCGTTTCGGCAGGCCGCACCGGTGGTCGTCGATGACGAGCATGTCCGGACCACGACGGTAGATGAGCGAGCTGGCGTGCCAACGTTTCCGCCAGATGTCGATCCGGGTCCGCAGCTGGCGGCGAAGCTCCGGGTTGTCGGCCGCGTCGCGGGTCAGGCCGAACTTGAAGATGTACGCGACGTCCATCAAGACGTCGGGAGCGAGGTCGTAGACGTACTGGTATCCCGCCCGCGGTCCGAGAATCCTGATCCCGAAGTCCTTCGCCCGGTCGTAATGGGGGCTGAAGCGTTCCACCTGCAGGACGCTCACGTTCGGCGGCCGCAGATGGGTCAGGGACGGGATCAGCTGGATCATCTCCTGCAGCCGCTCGGGTGTCTCCTCCGGCAGACCGAGAATGATGTTCCAGTCCGCCACCAGGCCGAGTTCCTCGCAGTCGCGGAGGAACCTGATGTTCTGGTAGGTGCTGACGCCCTTGTCGATGTCCTTGAGGATGGCGGTGTTCAGGCTCTCGATGCCGGGTTGGACGACGTCGACACCTGCGTCGCGGAGGCTCTGCAGCTGGTCGCGCCGAAGGTTGGCCTTCACCTCGAAGAAGAGGGTGATGTCCAGGTTCTGTTCGGCAAGCTGCGGCATCGCCTCCCGCAGATGCTGCATGTCGAGGATGTTGTCGACGGCGTAGAAGTCCAGGACGCCATACCGGCTGGCAAACTGGGTGATCTGCTCGACCAGCGCACTGCTGTCCTTGCTGCGAAACTTCATCGCCGTGCCGTTCAGCCCGCAAAACGTGCAGTGGTGCTTCTCTCCCCACCAGCAGCCACGGGACATCTCGATCGGCAACCGGCAGTCGCGGATCAGGACCTCGTGGTCGACGCTGGTGTGCAGGCGCCGGAAGTAGTCGTCGTAGTCGGGCGTTCGCGGTGCCAGGTCGAGTCCGTCGAGCACGATGTCGAGTGACCGTCGCCGGGTCTCCGAGTCGCGACAGGTCAGACCCGCGGTACTGGACAGGTCCTCGTCCCGCCCGATGCAGTCCACGACGTGGGCAAGCGGCCGTTCCCCTTCACCGGAGACGACACCGTCGAGGAATTCGTACGAACTGAGCAGGGCTGAGCCCATCGGCTCGTCGCAGTTGCTGCCGCCGAGAATCACCCGTGTCGTCGGGGACAACTGCTTGACCCGCTGCGCCAGCGCGAGTGACGGCACCGTCTGGCTGAACGTGGTCGTCAGGCCGAGTACGTCCGGCCCGGTGTCGGCGACCTGCTGCGCCACACCGGCGATGAAGTCCGGCGCATGTTGGCGGAGGGTGACCAGCAGGTCGATGCGGTCGGGCTCCACATGACGTTCGGTGAGAAAGTCGACGTACTCCTGCTCAGCAAAGCCCGGCGTCAGGCAACCGGCGAAGACCCAGTCTCCGGCGAGAACCGTGTAGAGCTTCTCGGCCACATACCGGTAGAACTCGAGTGTTTCGTCGGCGTCGAGGCCGGTTCGCTCGCGGATGAACTCGTACCAGTCGACATGGAGCGGCAGCGCGGTCACCGTTGCCGCCGCGCGGGACCGGACGAAACCTGCGAGCACGCCGACCTGGATCGACGGTCGACTCGGCAGGTTCCACGGCATGGAGACCAGAGTGAGTGCTACGTCCTTCACGGCCCCTCCTCCCAAAGTCGCCTGCTGAGGAAGGTCGGGTGGTGCAGGAGCTCAGCTTGTTAAAGGGCCTTGATCAACCAAGGTCACACGCGCACGCAACGGAAGCAATGCCAGGGCATTGTCGCGGCCTATGTCGGTCAGCCGCGAAAAACTTGCGTTCACTGGCGGGCCGGCACCGCCGGATTTGCGTCGTCGGGCCAACTTGGCAGGTCACGCGACCTGCGGATCGGGGAGAAGACGAACCACAACGTCGCGCTGACCATCCCGGCGGCGGCGACGACCAGGGTTGGGCGCAGACCGATCGCCGTACCCAGCACACCACCGAGCAGAGCGCCGAACGGTCTGGCTCCCCACAGCAGGAAGCGCATCGTGGCATTGACTCGGCCCAGGAGGCGTTCGGGACACTCACGCTGCCGGTAGGTGAGGTTCACGAGGCCGCAGACCATCACGCTGAGTTCCCCGGCCGCGAGAGCGACGACGAAGAGTCCGAGCGTCCAGTCGTTGTCGGTGAACGCGATCAGGAAGCCAGCGAGACCCTCGACCGGCGTAAGGATCAGCAGGACCCGGGCAGCGCCGAGGCGACGCGTGCACCACGACGCCAGCGCGGAGCCCGCCACGGCACCGAGCGTCCCGATGCTGAACAGGATGCCGATGGTTGCGGCCGAGACGCCGACCGTGCGGATGAGGAAGACGAGGAGGACGGCGGCCTGCGCAGCCGAGAAGAACACCCACACCGCACCGCCCGCGGCCAACGCGCGCAGGACCGGGTGACCCAGGACGTAGCGTAGGCCTTCGGCGATCTCTCGGCCGAGATGCCGGGTGGACGCCGGAGCGGGGCTGGGTTCGCGGCTCCGGATGGACGAGATGGCCAGGGCCGACCAGCAGAACGTGGCGACGTCGACCAGGATCGCGACGGGTGCGGTCAGCCAGCGGATGAGCAGCCCACCGATCGCCGGCCCGGCTGACACGGCGACGGTGTTGCTGGCTTCGAGCCTGCTGTTGCCGGCAAGAAGCAGGTCCCGGCCGATCAGTCGCGGGAGGTACGACTGGTAGGCCACGTCGAACAACGTCGTGAGCAGGGCGACCACCAGCGACACCAGCAGGAGCTGCCCCAACGAGAGCCAACCCAGGACGGCACCGACCGGGATCGAGACGAGCGCGACGGCCCGGCCGATGTCGGCGGCGACGAGAACCGGACGGCAACGGACGCGGTCGAGCAACGCTCCCGCGGGAAGGGCGACCAGCAACGGTGCCGCCATCTGCACGGCGGTCAGGAGCGAGACCTGGAACGTGCTGACGCCGAGCACGGAGATCGCGACCAGCGGAATGGCCAGGTCGCTGACGGTCGTACCGACCTTGCTCACGGTCTGGCCCAACCACAGCCGCCGGAAGTCCCGCCGGCGGATCAGCGGGACGTGGTCACCGGTGCCGGTCTCGGTTCGGGTGGCCTTCCCTGCGGTGGCGGCCTTCCCGTTGCTTCCGACTCTGCCGACCATGACGGCGTCCTCCGCACGTCTTCGTCTGCATGCCCCGTGTGCTCCCTACGCCCCACATGGCGCGGATGGGCACTCCCTTGATCGCCGAATCTAGGTCGCGGCGACGGATCGTAGCAACCCGGACGCCATCCGAGTTCATCGATTGGCCATGAGATCGCCGCTCGGCGTGTCCGGGTGAGGCTGGTCACGCTCCTACGTCCTGGCCCGCTCACGCAGGCCATTACCTTGATGCGATCAACGTTGACAACGTATTGCCGCCGGCAGACGCTCCTCTCGTACCCGAGGAGGTCCCGTGCCGTCCATGCGTTCGCACTCTTCGACCGGCGAACCCGGTCGCGGTCCCGCCACACCCGCCCGCCCGACCACGGTCGGCTCGCAACGCCAGCCCGACGAAGCTCTCGTGGTGCCACCTGGCCTCGCCGGTGTGGCCGTCACCGACACATCGCTCAGCGACGTCCGGGGGCGCGAGGGCTTCTACCACTACCGCCAGTACTCCGCGGTCGACCTGGCCCGGCTCCGGAGCGTCGAGGACGTCTGGTACCTGCTGGTGGAGGGCGAGCTGCCAACCGCCGAACAGCGGGCCGCGTTCCAGGCCGAGGTCGCACCGTTGCGACGGCTGCCGGCCGACATCGTGGCCACCCTCCCCGCCATCGCCGGCGGCCGACCTGGACCTCTCGACGGATTGCGTACGGCAGTGTCACTCGCCGGTGCGACCAGCCGACTCCGCCCACTGTGGGATCTCGACCCGGCCGCACTGCGCACCGACGCCCTCACGGTCGCGGCGCAGGTACCGACGCTCCTCGCGGCGATGTACCGGCTCTCGCACGGGCTGACGCCGGTCGCACCGCGAGACGAATTGCCGTACACCGCCAACTATCTCTACATGCTCAGCGGTGCCGAACCCGATCCACGGCACGCTCGGGCCATCGAGCGGTACCAGGTCTCGACGATCGAGCACGGCTTCAACAGCTCGACGTTCACCGCTCGGGTCATCGCATCGACCGGCGCGGACGTGGCGGCCTGCGTTGTCGGCGCCATCGGTGCGTTGTCGGGTCCCCTGCACGGCGGTGCGCCGAGTCGCGCGATGGAACTCCTGGACGCGATCGGCACCGTGGACCAGGTTGACCCCTACATCCGGGCACGGGTTGTCGCCGGCGATCGGATCATGGGATTCGGGCACGCCGTCTACCGAACGTACGACCCCAGGTCGGCGATGCTGCGCGACACCGCACTCGAGCTCGGCGGTAACCTGGTCGAGTTCGCCGTCGAGGTGGAGCGCCGGGTCGATCAGCTGCTCGCCGAGCTCAAGCCCGGTCGGGACCTGCACGCCAACGTGGAGTACTACGCCGGAGTCGTGATGGAGCTGTGCGGGATCGCACGGGAGATGTTCACACCGACCTTCGCCTGTAGCCGCGTGATCGGCTGGTGTGCGCACGTTCTCGAACAGGCCCGCGAACGCAAGATCATCCGACCGGCCGCGACCTATGTGGGACCACCGGCGCCTCAGCCGGTGCCTCCGCTCGACTGACGGGCGACGTGTCAGCTGCGCGGAGGAGGGCCGGTGTAAAGCGCGCGGGGCCGGAACCGGAGGCGGTGCGCGTACTCCTCGATCGCGTGCGCGACCACGCCTACCATCCGTCCCAGCAGGAAGATCACCTCGCCGGACCCTGGTGCCAACCCTGCCTTGACGACGAGTACGCCGAGTGCGAAGTCAACGTTCGGCGCCGGCCCCGCGTGCCTTCCCGCGACGTCCAGCAACTCGGCGACGGTCGCGTCAACCTCGCCTTGCGTACCGATCGCGACAACGAGGTCGAGCAACGCGTCGGCCCGCGGATCCCTGCCCGTGTAGACCGCGTGCCCGAAGCCGGGGAGTTGCTCGCCCCGGCGCAGCCGCTCGCCGACCAGCCTGGCCACGTCACCGGGCTCCCGTCGGTTGGCGCCGGCCTCCCGCAGCAACGCCTCAACGGCCAGGGAACTCGCACCATGCAGGGTCCCACCGCCGGCCGCCAACCCGGTCGAGACGACCAGGTAGGGATCCGCCCACACCGACGCCGCGATCCGGGCGGCAAGGGTCGACGCGGCCAGCTCATGGTCGGCCAACATGGTCAGGGCGGCATCGAGCGCCCGGACCTCTCCGCCTCGCGGCGGCCGGTCAGCCAGTCGGGACCACAGGCGCTCGGCGATCGAGTCGCCTGATGGCGCCGAGCGTTCGGGAAGAGCGTCGACCGTACCGGCGATCAGTGACCGAGCCGCCGCGGCTACCGCGGCCGGCCGGCGGTCGTCGCGCACCGCCTCCGCCGCCGCCAGCGCGGCGACGACCACTCGCAAGCGGTCGATCGTACGAGCCGAAGCGGGCAAGGCACTCTGGGCCCGGTGGGCGATCCGAACGGCTGCCGGTGGAGCCTGCCACGGTTCGTCAGTCTCGGCCGGTACGGCCCACAACAACTCGGCGACCTGCTCGAACCGACTGGTCCGGGCGAGCTCGACCGCGTCGTACCCGCGGTAGTAGAGGCTGCCGGCGGGGTCGATCATCGTGAGCTCGGTGTCGATCACGACCTCCAGCGCCCCCGCCCGGCCGCCGCGCCGATTGCGTCTGGCGAGGCGCTCGATCTCCACCCGGTCGAACCTGGACGAACGCCGGTCCTCCCCGCGATGCCGCTCCAACAGGCCGCGGCTCACGTACGCGTACACGGTCTCCGGTTTCACGCCGAGCAGGTCGGCTGCCTGTTGCGTCGTGATCCACCGCGGGTTCTTCGTCACACTCGTCTCCAACCCGTACGGGCTCCGCCGGCCGACCCCCCGCCCCCACCCGCAACCTCATCACATAGCCGGGCAGGTCCTCGGCATAGAGTCGGGCCATGGCGCAGGACAGCGACTTTCGAATCGAACACGACACGATGGGCGAGGTCCGCGTACCCGCCCATGCCCGGTGGCGGGCACAGACCCAACGCGCCGTCGAGAACTTCCCGATCTCCGGCGCCACCCTGGAAAGCCAGCACATCCGGGCCCTCGCGCTCATCAAGGGCGCCGCCGCGAAGGTCAACGGCGACCTCGGCGTCCTCGACCATGACCTCGCCAAGGCGATCCAGGATGCGGCAGGCCTGGTGGCGGCAGGCATCCACGACGACCATTTCCCGATCGACGTGTTCCAGACCGGGTCCGGTACGTCCAGCAACATGAACGCCAACGAGGTCATCGCGTCGTTGGCGACCGAACAACTCGGCCGCGCGGTGCACCCCAACGACCACGTCAACGCTTCGCAGTCCAGCAACGACGTGTTCCCCTCGTCGATCCACATCGCCGCCGTCTATGGCGTGGTCGAGGAGCTCATTCCGGCGCTCCGGCGGCTCGCTGAGGCGTGGGAGGCGAAGGCCGACGAGTTCGCCGGCGTGGTGAAGTCCGGTCGTACACATCTGATGGACGCCACGCCGGTCACGCTCGGCCAGGAGTTCGGCGGCTACGCCGCGCAGGTCCGCTACGGCATCGAACGGGTCGAAGCGGCACTCCCCCGGGTCGCGGAGTTGGCGCTCGGGGGCACCGCCGTCGGTACGGGAATCAACACACCGCCAGGCTTTGCCGCCGCCGTGATCGCGGAGCTGGTCACCTCGACCGGGCTGCCGCTCACCGAGGCTCGCAACCACTTCGAGGCCCAGGGTGCCCAGGACGCGCTCGTCGAACTCTCCGGCCAGCTCCGCACGATCGCGGTGGGCCTCTACAAGGCCGCGAACGATGTCCGCTGGATGGGTTCGGGTCCACGTGCCGGGCTGGGCGAGCTCGTTTTGCCCGACCTGCAGCCGGGGTCGAGCATCATGCCGGGCAAGGTCAATCCGGTCATCTGCGAGGCCGTCCGCCAGGTCGTCGCCCAGGTGGTCGGCAACGACGCGGCCGTGGCGTTCGGCGGTTCGCAGGGCGACTTCGAGCTCAACGTCATGCTGCCGGTGATCGCCCGCAACCTGCTGGAGTCGATCCGGCTGCTCAGCAACGTCAGCGTGCTGTTCGCCGACCGCCTGGTCGCGGGCCTGGTCGCCAACGTCGAACGCTGCCGGGAGTACGCCGAGTCGTCGCCGTCGATCGTGACCCCGCTCAACCGCTACATCGGTTACGAGAACGCGGCGAAGGTCGTCAAGACGGCGTTGACAGAGCGCAAGACCATCAAGGAGGTCGTGCTCGAACAGGGCTACGTCCAGCGCGGCGAACTCACCGAGAAGCAGCTCGACGAAGCACTCGACGTCTTGTCGATGACGCATCCGTGAGCGCGTACGTCTCCAACGTGCAGGGTGCCGGGCCTGCTGGGTGGTCGATCCGGACATACCGGCCCGCACGGTCATGGAACTGCACGACGGCATCTATTGCGAAGTCGCCTCGGTCACGGGATCGCAGACCTGTCGAGCCTCCGCGCCATACCCCGTAACCGTCGTACCCACGGATGTCGTCGCGCCCTAGTTCGTCCATTGCCACGAAATGCGGGGCAGTTCCGGTTCACCCGTTCGCAGCCGGACGTCAATCCAGCCGACCCGCGCCGGTGGGGCCGCCCCTGTATGGTCGTCGCGATGACCGCCCGCCCCTCGACCGCACCAGGACTGCCCGGCCGCGACAACGCCCGCCCGTCGGGTGACCCGCCGTACTGGAGTCCCGGCACTCACATCTGGTGGCGCTACCGGCGGGAGGTCCGTCCCGTGCGCGTGGTTCGAGACGACGACGACGGCTTGGTGGCCTGGCTCGCCCCCCGCACTCCCGTGGTTCGAAGCGTGCTCATCGACGGCCGCGACATCCGGTCCATCCCGCTGGGTCCCGAGCGTTTTGCCGCACCACGCCGGTCCAAACGGGACGTCTGGCGCGGTCCGGGCATCCTGAAGATCGCGCCGACCGGTGTGCCCTGGTCCGTGTGGCTGTTCTGGGGCCCTGACGGAACGTTCAGGAGCTGGTACGTCAACCTCGAACGCACCCACCTGCGGGACGACCGCAACGTCTACAGCCGCGATCACGTACTCAACGTCGTCGTCCACCACGATCGTCGGGTCCAACGCAAGGACGAGGACGAGCTCGCCGCCGCCGTCGAAGCCGGCAGGTTCGACGCCGAACAGGCGATGCAGTTCGAGCAGGACGCCCGCAGCGTCGAGAAGATCATCGCGAAGTGGGGGCCGCCGTTCTGCAACGGCTGGGAGCACTGGCGGCCAGATCCTGGGTGGGCCGCCTTCGACCTGCCGCCCGACTACGCCTGACGGCGTACACGCACAGTCGCCGCCGAGCGGACGCGCCGAGCCGGGAAGGTCACGAGGCTGGTCGCCATGCAACCAGCCTCGACACAACCGGAGCGCGACGCCATCGGTGCGCAGCCTCCGCGGCGTACGCGGGCGGCGGCGTGGCAGGCCGCGGCCATTCGTGCGGTCACCATCCTCGTCAGCCTGCAGGCGTTCGCGATCCTGCTGCAGGCGATCACGGCGGGCCAGCTACTGGCGGGCACGTCGGGCACCCGGACGATGCACGGCGCCGGCGCCGTCCTCATCCTGGCGCTGTCCCTCCTCCAGGTGGTCGCGGCGATCCTGGTGTGGCGGCCAGGGCGCGGCACCGCACGGCTGCTGATACCGAGCGTCGGGATTCTCGTCACCGTCGCCGTCCAGGCCGGGTTGGGTGAGGCCCACAACCGGGCTCTGCATGTTCCGCTGGGGGTCCTGATGTTCGCCGGCATGGCGACGCTGGCCCGCCAGTTGTGGTCGCAACACCGCGAGAGCACGCCCGGCGCGTCAAGCGCCTCCGGTGCCTCCGGCACAGCGGACGCATCCGACGTGTCCGGCACCACCGCGACGGCGGCCGGAGCGGGCACATGAGCGCGCGCGGGATGTCCCGACGGGACGCGCTCCGGCTTGCCGGCGGCGTCGGGATCGGGGCACTCGTGACGGCGGGCGCGACGGTCGCGGGCGGGTCGGTGGTGCCGACCGGAACGCCCGACGCCCGGGTGCTGCCCAGCGCGACGCCGCTGCCCCGACCGTTCCAGGTGTCGTTGCCCGTCCCCCAGGTCGCCACACCCACCCGGACCGACGCCACGACCGACTACTACGACGTGCCGCTGAAGGTCGCCGAGCAGGAGATCCTGCCCGGAGTGCGTACGCCGGTCTGGGGGTACGCGGGACAGTTCCCGGGTCCGACGCTGGAGGCGCGCAGCGGCCGGCGGGTCGTCGTACGCCACACCAACGAGTTGCCAGTGCCGGCCGTGACGCACCTGCACGGAGGACGTACGCCGGCCGACAGTGACGGCTATCCCACCGACCTGATGCTGCCGACGCCCGGCGACTTCCCTCAGCACATGCACGACCCGCTCGCGAAAGTGACCCGTGGCACCCGTGCGTATGAGTTCCCGGTCGACCAGCGCGGGGCCACGCTGTGGTACCACGACCACCGGATGGACTTCACCGGTCCCGCGGTGTGGCGAGGGCTGGCCGGCTTCTTCCTGGTACGCGACGACGAGGAGCAGGCGCTGCCGCTGCCCAGGGGCGACAAGGATGTCCCGCTGATGCTCTGCGACCGGTCGTTCGCCGCCGACGGGACCATGCACTATCCGGCGCTCGACGGTCGCCTCCGCGACCGGCCGGGTGTGTCGGACACCTACGTCGGTGGCGTCCTCGGCGACGTCATCCTCGTCAACGGCGCGCCGTGGCCGGAGTTCGAGGTCGCCCGGACGAAGTACCGCCTGCGGTTGCTCAACGCCTCCAACGCCCGGCGCTATGCGCTCAGGCTGGAGCGGAGCCACGACGGCGATCGAGGCACCGTGGATTTCGTCCAGATCGGCACCGACGGAGGTCTGCTCGAACGCCCGCAACGGCGGCAGTCGATCGTGCTGGCTCCGGGCGAACGCGCCGACGTCGTGGTCGACTTCGCCGCGTACCAGACGGGCAGCACGATCCTGCTGGCCAACACCGCAGGCCAGGGTGGCACCGGTCAGGTGATGAGGTTCCGGATCGGCCGCCGGGAGCGGGACGAGAGCACGGTGCCGGCGCGGCTGTCGCGGGTCGAACGGCTGGACCCGGCGCGGGCGCGAGTCACCCGGACCCTGAAGTTCGAGTCGGGCCGGATGCGAGGGGGCCATCCGGGCTGGAAGATCAACGGCGAGCCGTTCGACCCCTCCAAGGTGTACGCCAGGCCCCGGCTGGGCGACACCGAGATCTGGCGGGTGACCAGCGACACCGCCCACCCGGTGCACCTGCATCTGGCACATTTCCAGGTGCTGTCGGTCGACGGCGACCGGGTGACCGAACCCGCCTGGAAGGACACTCTCGACCTGCGGGCGTTCCAGACAGCGGAGATCATCGCGCGGTTCGACGGCTACCGGGGACGGTACGTGTTCCACTGCCACAACCTCGAGCACGAGGACATGGCGATGATGGGCACGTTCGAGGTCGACTGAACCGTGGGCGACGTTCTCACCCGCCAAACACCGTCGGTGATGAGGCTTTGGTGGCGTATGTCCAGCTGTAAGTACACGGACGGTCGCGTACGGTCAAGAAATGCATGTCGACTCGGACCCGTACCCGCATCCAGACGGCGTCCCTGCCTCCGTGCTCCCAGAACGAGGTCCGTGCCGCCGAGCTCACGGCGGCGCTCTGCCTGGCCACCGACCTCGCCACCGAACTCCCGTTGGAGCACGGCCTGCACAGCACCCTGGTCGCGATGCGACTGGCACAACGGCTGGGCGTGGACGCGGAGACCGCGACGCAGACCTACTACGGATGCCTCCTCTTCCACGCCGGCTGCACAGCAGGCGTGGCGACCAGCAGCGAGCTTTTCCACGACGGCGCACTGCTCGCCCATTTCCACCCGGTGATGTTCGCGTCGCGCGGCCAGGCATTGGCCGGAATGACCCGAGCCCTGGCCGGCGAGCAGGGCACGGCCGCCACCCGGGTTTTGCGTGCGGCGCGCCGCCTGCCACAGGCCGTGCGCGCGTCTCGCACCAACTTCGCCGCCGGCTGCGAGGTTGCCGAGATGATGAGCGCCCGGGTCGGTATGCCGCCGGACGTGCATGCCCTGTTCGCCCATCTCCTCGAGCGATGGGACGGTA
This sequence comes from uncultured Actinomycetota bacterium, assembly GCA_963720325.1. Classification (GTDB taxonomy): domain Bacteria; phylum Actinomycetota; class Actinomycetes; order Propionibacteriales; family Actinopolymorphaceae; genus Thermasporomyces. The sequence goes on from CAVRFE010000008.1 coordinate 153,004, forward strand.
AGGGCGTACCTGCCGGGGTGCCCGGCGACGAGATCCCGCTGGCGGCCCGCATCATTCATGTGGCCCGTGACGCCGCGTTCCAGCACCTGCTCGACGGCCCGGAGTTCGCGGCCCGGGTCATTCGCGAACGAGCCGGCAGTGCCTTCGACCCGCGGATCGCCTCCGCGTTCGCCGATGACGCGGCCGACATTCTCGCCCTTCCCGTCGACCGACCTGCCTGGGACGACGTCCTCGCCGCGGAGCCGGGCCGTGCGCTGGTCCTGCGCGGACTCGCCATCGACGAAGCGCTCGCAGCGATGGGCGACTTCGCCGACCTCGCGTCGCCCTATCTCGTCGGGCACTCGGCCGGCGTCGCGGGCCTGGCGGCGGCCGCCGCGAGCCGGCTCGGCTTTGCCGATGTGGACGTGGTGACCATCCGCCGGAGCGCCTTGGTCCACGACGTCGGACGGGTCGCGGTCCCATCCCGTGTCTGGCAGAAACCTGGGCCGCTGACCACCGACGAGTGGGAGCGCGTCCGACTGCACCCCTACTACTCCGATCGGGTGTTGTGCCGGTCAAGGTTCCTGGCCGCCCTGGCGCCCATCGCCACCTCCCACCACGAACGGCTGGACGGCTCCGGCTACCACCGGGGGCTCTCGGCCGCCAGCCTGCCGCGGCCCGCACGTGTGTTGGCCGCCGCCGACGCCTACCACGCGATGACCGAGCGTCGGCCGCACCGGGATGCGCTGTCGCCGCAGCAGGCCGCCGATCAGCTCAGCCAGGAGGCGCAGGCGGGGCGGTTGGACGGTGCGAGCGTCGCCGCGGTGTTGGAGGCGGCCGGACATAACGCGCCACGGTTGTCGCGGCCGGCCGGGTTGACCGAACGCGAAGCCGAGGTGGTGGGCCTCCTTGCCCGGGGCCTGCAGACCAAGGAGATCGCCCGCAGGCTGGGCATCACCACCAAGACCGCCGGCAACCACGTGCAGAACGCCTACGCCAAGATCGGGGTCTCCACCCGCGCGGCCGCCACGATGTTCGCCATGCGGCACGGCCTCGTGCGCTGAGCGGCACGGCACGGCCTCGTGCGCCGAGCGGCACGGCACGGCACCGCCTCGGCGGGAGTGGCGCAGCACGGCCTCGTGCGCTGAGCGGCACGGCACGGCACCGCCTCGGCGGGAGTGGCGCAGTCCGGCATCCCGCTCTGAGGAAAACTCCCTATGGTGACCGCCCACTCGCCGCTTGTAGCGTCGTCGGTATGGCGAGGACCCTTGCACCCCGTCGGGTCCCACTCGGAAGGCGATCATGAACGCGATGTACTTTGCACAGGCTGACGCTGGTGCCCGTGTCACGGCCGAGCGCGCCGAGACCCGGCTGGCCTACCAACGGGCGCTGGCCGGTACGCCAGTGCGCAGCCGCATGCTCCCGACGGCAGGCGGACAGGTCCACCTGATGGAGACGGGCGACGGACCACCCCTCGTCATGCTGCACGGCACCGGCAACCCGGCGGGATTCTTCCTGCCGCTGCTGAACGAACTCCAGGACGTACGAGCGATCGCCCCGGACCGCCCGGGTATCGGCCTGAGCGACCCGGCGTCGCTTCCCCGGCGCACATACCGCGAGGCCACGGTCGCCTGGCTCGACCGTCTGCTCGACGCCCTCGAGTTGGAAACCGTAGCCCTGCTTGGCCATTCCGGCGGTGGGGTGTGGGCGCTGTGGTACGCGCTGGCACGCCCCGACCGCGTCCGTCGGCTCGTGCAGATCGGCACGCCTACGCTGCCCATGACCCGGTGCCCGCTGCCCGTTCGGATGATCTCCACACCGGGTCTGGGATCGCTGCTGTCCAGGCTCTCGCCGCCCAGCCGGGAGTCGGTGTCACGGCTCGCGGAGTTCCTCGGCGAGAAGGAGACGCTCGGCAGCTACCCGGACGTGCTCGACCTGCTGGTGGCCGTCGGCCGCGACTCGATCTCCGACCGTGTCGCGAAGGACGAGTTCAAGGCGCTGGTGTCGCCGTTCGCCCTGCTGTCACGGTCCGGTTGGCGGCGCCACGCAGTGGTGCGACCCGACGAACTGCGCACGCTCGCCACGCCCACACTCGTGGTGTGGGGGGACCGGGACCCCGTCGCCCCCGCACCCGTTGCCCAGGAAATCGCCGACCTCCTCCCACACGGCGAGGCGATGCTGTTGCCGGCGGGGCACGCGCCGTATCTAGGGCACCCGGCGCAGGTTGCCGAGAGGGTCACGGACTTCATCCGCTGACTGCCCCGACCACCTGGTGCCCTGCGTCCGAAGCTCCTCGTCGACCGCAGGGCGCGCCAGCTCGCGATCCGTCACCGGCTCACACCTTCTAGGAGTTGGCACCCTCGCTTGCCGTCAAGGCGAGGTTGCTCCCACTGTGCGGGTCGAACAGGTGCATCTTGGAGGTGTCGACAAAGAACTCGGCGGACTCCCCTTCGTTGACCCGGCTGGCCGGATCGAGCGAGATGATGAGCTGCGGCCGCATCGCCTCCATGTCGAGTTCCTCGGCCAGCGCGTCGGTCTGGGCGCGGATCTCCTCGGGCGCGTCGTACGGCACATAGGCGTACTGCTCGTTACCCAGCCACTCGGTGACGTCGACCGTGGCTTCGAAGGTCTGGCCACGATCGCGTTTGCTCGGATCGATGTACGAGGCGTCCTCGAAGTGTTCCGGCCGGATCCCGGCAACGAGCAGCTTGCCATCGACGTCGGCGGCGGAGACACCTGACGGCAACGGGACAGTGCAGAACGGCAACGTGACCTGGCCGCCGGAGACCGTTGCCGGCAGGAAGTTCATCGGCGGAGCTCCGATGAATCCCGCGACGAACAGGTTGACCGGCTGCTCGTAGAGCTCGCGCGGGCTCGCGCACTGCTGCAGCTCGCCCTTGCGGAGCACGGCCACCCGGTCGCCGAGGGTCATCGCCTCGGTCTGGTCGTGGGTGACGTAGACCGTGGTGATGCCGAGCCGGCGTTGCAGGCGGGAGATCTCCGTACGCATCTGGCCGCGCAGCTTGGCGTCGAGGTTGGACAGTGGCTCGTCGAAGAGGAACGCCTGCGCGTCCCGGACGATGGCGCGTCCCATCGCGACCCGCTGTCGCTGCCCGCCAGAGAGCTGGCTCGGCTTGCGCTGCAGGTGCTCGCCGAGTTCGAGCAGCGATGCGGCCCGCTCGACCTTCTCGTTGATCTCGTTGTCGGGGAACTTCGCCAGCCTGAGTGGGAAAGCGATGTTCTCGAACACCGTCAGATGCGGGTAGAGCGCGTAGTTCTGGAACACCATCGCCAGGTTGCGATCGCGGGGCGCCTTTTCATTGACCCGCGTACCGCCGATGCTGACGTCACCGGAGGTGATGTCCTCCAGCCCGACGATCATCCGCAGCAGGGTCGACTTGCCGCAGCCGGACGGCCCGACGAGGATCATGAACTCGCCGTCGGAGATGTCGAGGCTCACGTCGTTGACGGCGGGGTAGCCGTCGCCGTAGCGCTTGACGATGTTCTTCAACTCGATGGCAGCCATGACCGGCATCAACCCTTCACCGCGCCGGACGTCAGTCCGGCCACGATCTTGCGCTGGAAGAGGAGGACGAGAACGATCACCGGGATCGTGACGACGACCGCGGCTGCCGCGATCGCAGCCGTGGGTTCGGTGAAGAACGACTCACCGGTGAAGAACGCGAGCGCGGCTGGGACCGGCCGGGCCGCGTCTGAGGCCGTGAGCGAGATCCCGAACACGAAGTCGTTCCAGGCAAAGAAGAACGTCAGGATGGCCGCGGTGAACACACCTGGTGCTGCCAGCGGCACGATCACCTTGCGGAACGCCTGCATCGGAGTCGCGCCGTCCACCTGGGCGGCCTGCTCCATCTCCCACGGGATCTCGCGGAAGAACGCCGAGAGCGTCCAGATCGACAGCGGCAGCGTGAACGACATGTACGGGATGATCAGCCCGAGCCAGGTGTCGTACAGGCCGACACTGCGCCACATGTCGAACAGCGGCGGAACCAGCGAGATCGTCGGGAACATCGCGATCGCCAGCGCCATCGACAGCACCAGCTTCTTGCCGGAGAAGTCCAGGCGCGCGATGGCGTAGGCAGCCAAGGTCGCCAGTGTCACCGACAAGAAGGTGGCGATCAGAGCGATGCCGACCGAGTTGCGCAGGGCGCTGGTGAACAGCCCGGAGTCGAACACCGTCTTGTAGTTGTCGAGCGTCCACCCGGTCGGGAAGAAGCTCTTGTCCTGGGTGTCGGTCTTGAACGACAGGGACAGGATCCACACCACTGGGAGCAGCGCGTAGACGACGATCAGGGCTCCTGCCACCGCCCACCACGCGTTGAGCCGCTTCATCACGTCTCACCCCTCACCATCACGACACCCTCACCGGTCCCCTCTGACCTGGGACAGGTCGGTGCGGAACACCTTGATGAAGACGAAGGCGATCAGCACCACGGACAAGAACAGCAACACCGAGACGGCAGAGCCCAAGCCCACCGCCGTGCGGGTGATCATCTGTCGGTACGCCAAAAAGGACACGGTCTCGGTTCCCTGCGCACCGTTGGTCATCACGAACACGTTGTCGAAGATCCGGTAGGCATCCAAGGTGCGGAAGAGCAGCGCGACCATGATGGCCGCCTTCATGTTCGGGATCGTCACCTTCCACAGCCGCTGCCACCAGGTGGCCCCGTCGACCTTCGCCGCCTCTTGAAGCTCTTCGGGCACCTGTGCCAGTCCGGCAAGCAGCAACAGCGACATGAACGGAGTGGTCTTCCAGATCTCCGACAGCGAGATCGCCACGATCGACGACCAGAACTGAGCGAAGAAGTCGTAGTCGGCCAGTCCGAACCACGCGTTGATGAAACCGGAGTCGGGGGCGAACGCGAACTGCCACGCGAACGCCGACACCACGGTGATGATCCCGTACGGAATGAGAATGGACGTGCGGACGATCCCGCGACCGAACAGAATCCGGTGCATCACCATCGCGAGCGCGAAGCCGATCACGAGCTCGACCGTCACCGTCAACACGGTGATCAGGACGGTGACGCCCACGTCGCGCCACCACAGGCTGTCGGTCAGGATCACCGCGTAGTTGTCGAACCACACGAAGCGCCGCGACGCCGGGTCGGTGATCCGGTAACTCTGCAGCGACAACCAGAACGCCTGCAGCATCGGGTAGGCCGTCACCGCAAGCATCACCACGAAGGCAGGAAGGCACAGGTACCAGCCGAGCCGCTGCTCGTGTCGTGCCCGGTCGCTCACCTTGGCCCGGACCGTCGGCTTGGCTGACGTTTCGACCGCTGTCATGGTTCCTCCCCTCGTCAGCTCAGTTGGTCGTCGTGGAGGATCGCGACGATCAGGTCAGCGGTCCTCGCAGGCACCTGCTCCGACAGCGCCGCCGGCGGGTGCCAGGCCCGCTGGATCGCCGCGGTGATGTCCGGGTAGTAAGGCGTGATCGGCCGCGGCGCCGCGTCATCGACCGACGCTCGAAGGAGCTCGTACATCGGAAACGCCTTCTGTACCGCAGGGTCGTCGTAGACGGACTCGTAGGTCGACAGCAGGCCTTCCTTGAGCATGTACTCCTTCTGGCTCTCGGCAGACGTCACGCATCCCACCGCGTCCACTGCCTCGGCCGGGTGCTCGGTGAACGCACCGACGGCGAGGTTGATGCCGCCCAGCGGCGGCGCGCTCGGCTGGCCCTCCACGACCGACGGCCAGCGGGCCCACCCGAAGTCTGCCTTGGCCTTGTCGTCGGCAGCTGCGTAGACGAACGGCCAGTTGGTCATGAAGCCGCCGTTGTTGGCAAGGAATCCTGTCTGTGCGGTGCCTTCGTCGGAGTTGCTGATGTCGACCGGTGCCGCCGGCGATTTGGCCAGTGTGCGGATCACCTCGGCGGCCTGGCGGCCGGCGGCGGAGTTCAACGCCGGCGCGACTTCCTTGCCCGCTTCAGGGTTCTTCAGGATCGAGCCACCGGCAGAGGCAACCAGCGAGTTGATGAGCACCGTGTAACCCTCGTACCGCTTGGCCTGCACCTGCACCTTGGTGTTGGTGTCCTCGGCCGCGGTGATGACCTGCTGCCAGGTGACCTGCGTGTCCGGCCCGATCGCCAGGCCGGCTTCCTCCGCCACCGATTTGCGGTACCACAACAACTGCGTGTTGGTGTTGAACGGTACGGCGAACAGATCGTCCTTCCACACTGCGGACTCCAACGGCCCGGCCAGCATGCCCTCCGTGAATCGTTCGCGTTCGGCGGCAGTGAACTTGCGGGCGAAGCCCGCGTTGGCGAACTCCGCCATGTAAGGCACATCCAGGCTCATCAGGTCGATCCCGGAGTCCTGGGCCGCGAGCCGCCGCACCAGTTGCTCCCGCTGCGTCGTCGAGTCGCGCGGCAGCAATGCGGTCTTGATCTGGTAGCGGCCGTCGGCGGCTTCGGTGCACTTCTTCGCCAGCGCCTGCTGGGTGCCGTTGTCGGGGTTGATGTACCAGGTCAACACCGGGACTCCGGAGTCGCCGCTGCATCCCGCGAGTGCGGCCGACGCGACCAGGCCCACCGCGGCCAGCAAGCCGACTCTGCCGCGCATGGACGGCGACGGCGCCAGTCCTGGACGCCGGTGCAGGTGGGGCCTCGTTGCCGCGCCAGAGCGCATGCCTGAGCGCGCCTTCAACCGTGCATACAAGGTGCGCCACCGATGGCGGAAACGACCATGGTCCGCACAGGCACGCTCTGCACAGGCACGATCAGCATGCCCTTGCCTGCAACGTCCGTGGTCGGCGCCGCGCCGGTCGGCACGGTCACGGTCGGCTGTGTTGAGCACAACGCCTCCCCGTCGCCTCGTCCTACCGCACTGGACCTGCGGCTCTGGTCTACCGCACCGGGCCTGCGGCTCAGGACCCATAGCTCTGGACCCACAAGCCCTGGGTCTACCGCATCGGGCCCACAGCGTCAGCTGGCGGGCCCGCCAGTGGCGGGCCCTGTCTGCCCGGACGGCTGCGGCCCGGAGCCTCAGCTCATCCTGTCGATCTCTTACGAAAGCGCAAGTAAACCATGCCTGTTGGCGGGCCGCGACACATCATTGCTCGCGTCGTGTCGATCACGGCCGCGCGGTCGATCATGACAGCGGTCGATCATGACAGTGCGGACGACCTGTCCGGTGAGTCGACGTCAATCGCACGCTGACAGCCACCGGACGGGTCAGCGGCCAGACAACGCGAAGCGGAGCGCGCCGTGCGTACGGCGGAGTGGGAAGACCTGCGGACGGACCGAGAACCTAGTACCAGTTGTTGGACTGCCAGAAAGACCACGCACCACATGGCGTCGTGTAGCGCGAGGCGATGTAGTCCAGGCCCCACTCGATCTGGGTCTTGGGGTTCGTACGCCAGTCGGAACCGTGCGAGGCCATCTTGTCGCCGGGCAGAGACTGCGGGATGCCGTAGGCGCCCGTGGTCGGGTTGGTCGCGTCGACCCGCCAACCGCTCTCGTGCTCCCACAGGGTTTCGAGGCAGGAGAACTGCGTGGAGTTCCAACCGCGGTCGGCCACGAGTTGAGCGGCGATCTGCTTGGGGTCGGAGAGGGCAAGCCGCTCCCGCGCTCGCGAAGCCCGCGCCTCCGCCCGCATCCGCTCGACCGCGGTGCGGTCCAGCTTGGCTTGTCCGGTTGCCGGCTCGGCCTTTTCCGTCACGGTCGCCGTCGGCGTTGGCGTGACCGTGCGGGTCGTATAGCGCGGAGTCGCGGTCGGGGTGGCCGAGGCCGTTCGGATGTTGGTGCCGGCCAGCACACCGGAGGCGTGGACGTCGGAGAGCACGAGACCGTTGCCCGTCCCGAGGTGATCGCCACTCAGCAGCGCGCCGCCGCCCACTGCACCCGTCACGCCGATGCTCGCGGCCGTGACTGCCGCGAAGGTCGGGCTCAGCCTCGGCAGTCGCTTGGCCACGCCGGCGGCACGAGACTGGCGGCCCAGTTGCTTCGAGGCCCGCCCTACCGCACCGGCCCGCGTCCTCGTCGGCGTCGACCGGGACGAGACCGTCGACCGGGACGCTGGAGACAGGCGAGCGGCCGGCGCCGGCGGGTGCCCGGCGGCGGAGCGGCCCGAACGTGCGGCTGCCGTACGTCCAGCACCCGTACGCCCAGAAACCGTACGTCCCGAGACGTTACGTCCCGACATCGAGCGAGACCCCGACGACGACCGTCCGGCTGCACGCAGGCCGGACGAGCGGGTCGCCGCCACCGAAGGCCGACCGACCGAGCGCCGGCCCGTGCGGCCGGCGGCCGCCGCCGAACTGCTGGGCAGGTCGCCCGGGACGGCGGAGGTGGTCGGCAGGAGCGGTTGGACGAGTCCCGTCGATGCCTGAGTGGCCCGCGGACCGGACGACATGCCGACCCAGACCCCCGTGGGCGGCGGTGCGGCGGCGGATCGCTGGCGACGCGGGTTCTGTGGTGGCTGCGGAGCGGAGACGGGGCGCGGCGGTCCGTGGTCCTGGAAGACCCCAGCAGAGGCGGACACGGCTCGGTTCGGGGCGCTGGAAGGTGCGGAGGAGAGGAACGAGCGGCGCACCTTGTGCTTGGGCGGTGCCTTGTGCCTAGCCGAGTAGCCGGCCACACGTGCCTCCAGACACTGTTCGCAGATCGACCGACCCCGCGCCCCTGGTCAAAGTTGCGGACAAAAGGTAGCAGGTAGGCGACTTTGCGCAAGTCGGCCGGGCCGCCGGACGTGCCTCGCGACGACGCCCGGCCCTGCTCACAGCGAGATGTCCTCGAGCATCTCGGTGACGAGTGCAGCGATCGGCGATCGCTCGGAGCGGGTCAAGGTCACGTGCGCGAACAACGGGTGCCCCTTGAGCTTCTCGACTACCGCAACGACTCCGTCATGGCGCCCGACCCGCAGGTTGTCGCGCTGCCCCACATCATGGGTGAGCACGACACGCGAGCCGGAACCGATCCGTGACAATACCGTGAGCAGGACGTTCCGCTCTAGTGACTGAGCCTCATCGACGACGACAAATGAGTCGTGCAGTGACCGACCCCGGATATGGGTGAGCGGCAAGACCTCGAGCATGCCCCGGTCGATGACCTCCTCGACCACGTCCGTGCTGGTGACGGAACCGAGCGTGTCGAAGACGGCTTGGGCCCACGGCTGCATCTTCTCGGACTCGCTGCCGGGCAGATAGCCGAGATCCTGGCCGCCGACCGCGTACAACGGCCGGAAGACCACCACCTTGCGGTGCTGTCGGCGTTCCATCACCGCTTCGAGTCCGGCGCAAAGGGCCAGCGCGGACTTTCCGGTGCCGGCCCGACCGCCGAGACTGATGATGCCGATGTCCGGATCGAGCAACAGGTCGAGTGCCACACGCTGTTCGGCCGAGCGTCCGTGGATGCCGAAGGCCTCGCGGTCGCCACGTACCAGGCGTACCCGCTTGTCGGCAGTCACCCTGCCGAGCCCGCTGCCGCGCTCGGAGATCAGCACCAGCCCTGTGTGGCAGGGAAGGTCACGGGCGGCTTCGTGGTCGGTAGTGCCTTCGGCGTAAAGGACGTCGAGGTCGTCACCGGTCAGGTCCACCTCCACCATGCCGGTCCAACCGGTGACGACCGGGATCTCGGCGCGGTACTCCTCCGCGTGCAGTCCGACAGCGGACGCCTTCACCCGCAGCGGGAGGTCCTTGGAGACGAGGACGACGTCGCGGCCCTCGGCGGCGAGGTTGCGTGCGACCGCCAGGATCCGGGTGTCGTTGTCGGGCAGCCGGCCATACCGCCCGCCGGAGGTACCCGAGGGCATGATGTCGGTCGGCAACAGCTCGGGGTCCGCATGGTTGAGCTCGACCCGGAGCGTCCCACCGGCAGGACCGATCGGCACCGGTTCGTCGAGCCGCCCGTGCTGGATCCGGTACTCGTCGAGCAGCCGGAGAGCGGTTCGGGCGAAGTAGCCGAGCTCGGGGTGGTGGCGCTTTCCCTCCAGTTCTGTGACGACCACGATGGGGATGACCACCTCGTGCTCGTCGAATCGTTTGACAGCGTGGGGATCGGCGAGCAGGACACTCGTGTCGAGCACATAGGTGCGGATCGGGGCCGGGGGCGCGTCCGTGTGGTCGTTCTGCGCAGCACCGGGGTCAGTCGTTTCGGCGTCGGTCACCTTCGGGCCGCTGCCGGAGCGAGTGGAGTGCTGGCGCGCACGCGCGCTCGTGTTGGGCTTCGAAGCAGCCACGTTCGGTCCCCTTCGGGCCGGCAACGCGCACCCAGCGCCCGGCCCTGTCTGAAGAGATGGACCGGGAACGGGCCCGAGGACCGGGTGCCGGCCCTCTCCAGGCAGACACGGGCCAGCATGTTTACTGACGCCGGGCCGCGCTCCACGTGCGCACCCCGCTCCGCCTCACGGCGGGAGGAGGACGAATTCGCACGCATCGATGGGCCTCCCGAACGGCCGGGATCGCGCCGGCCGTCAGCATCGAAAATACGTGGCTTCAGGGCCCTCGAACAGAGGGACACGCAAGCCGTTAGGTTAACGACAAGTTCCGGCGCCCTTACGCTTCGTCAAAGCTGGGCACATCGGAACATCACCGACCCGTTGGAAAAAGAAGTTTCAGAGCCCGTAGCGCCGGTTTCGAGCGGCATAAGCGCGTATCGCCCGGAGAAAATCCACCTTCCGGAAATCGGGCCACAGCGCCTCGCAGAAGAAGAACTCGCTGTATGCGCTCTGCCACAGCAGGAAGTCGGACAACCGGAGTTCACCTGACGTTCGTATCACCAGGTCTGGATCGGGTTGGCCTTTGGTGTAGAGGTGTGCGGCAATGTGCTCGACATCGATGACCTCGGCGAGATCCTCGATACTCGTCCCCTTGCCGGCGTGTTCGTGGAGAAGTGCGCGTACTGCGTCGGCCACCTCGCGCCTTCCGCCATAGCCGACGGCGACGTTGACCAGCAAGCCATCGACCTTGCTCGTGCGCTCTTCCGCATCCTTCAGAACATGGGCGATCTGCTCGGGAAGGAGGTCGCGGGCACCGACGGGGTGCAGCCGCCAGCGTCCGGCTCCGGCCAGCTCGCCGACAATGCGTTCGATCACCTCGAGCAGGGGATCGACATCTTGCGCCGGGCGCATCAGGTTGTCGGCCGAGAGCATGTAGATCGTGACCACCCGGACGCCGACTTCCTCGCACCACTCCAGGAATGGTGGCACCTTGTCGGCACCGGCGTCGTAGCCGAAGCGGACGTCATCGGCGCCCGCGGCCCGGGCCCACCGGCGGTTGCCGTCGATCATCACGGCGACGTGGCGGGGCACCCGGTCGGCCGGAATGGACGCCATCAGCCGCCGCTGGTACACGCGGTAGAGCAGGCCGGGTTTGCCCATGACGCCCACCACCTCCTAGAGCGCGCGGACCCGTGGCACTGACCGGCGGTGGCAGACGCCACCGATCGCGCGGCCGTGCGGTCGAGGCTACCGCCGAACGGGCGTGCAGTGCCCGGGTAGCGGCCAAGCCGCCCGCCCTAGACTTGCCGGCGGCACGACCGGACTGCCGCTTGGGCGAAGGAGCCGCATGCGCATCATCAAGTACACCCACGCCTGTGTACGCCTGGAAAAGGGTGACCGCGCGCTCGTCATCGACCCGGGTTCGTTCAGCGAGGAGGAACCCCTCGACGGTGCCGCGGCGGTGCTCATCACCCACGAACACGTCGACCATCTGGACGCCGGCAAGCTCGAACGCCACCCCGACGCCGAGATCTGGACGAACGCCGCGACCGCGGCTCTATTGACCGACATCGACCCGGCCCGCGTCCACGTCGTCAGCCAGGGCGACACGTTCACCGCCGCGGGCTTCGAGGTCGGCGTCTACGGCGAGGTGCACGAGGTCATCCATCCGGACCTGCCGCAGGTGCCCAACGTGGGCTTCCTGCTCGAACGGTCGTTCTTCCACCCTGGCGACGCGTTCACCGTTCCGGACGTCCCGGTGCAGACACTGATGGTGCCGGTCAGCGCACCCTGGCTGCGGGCGGCCGACTCGATCGACTACATCCGTGCGGTCAGACCGTCGCTCGCACTGTCCGTGCACGACGGCATGTACAACGACATCGGCCTGCGCGTTGTCGACGGCCTCCTCACCTCGATGGCCGACAAGGCGGGTTCTGCCTACCGCCGGCTGGCCGCCGGCGAGTCCGTCGAGGCCTGAGCCACACGAAACCGGACCTCCACATGCCCCGCTACGCGCTGCTGATCCTTCCGTCGACCAACCGCGTCTACGCCGATGCCTCGGTTGCCCTCACCCGGGCCGAACTCGGCGTGTTCGCCGAAAGCGTCCTCGATGCCGAGCTCGACGACCTCGGCGAGACGGTGCTGGGTGGCGTGCCATACGTGACGTTCACGACCGCGGGACTCTCGCCCCGGCACATCGCATACCTGTCCAACCTTTCGACGGCGTACGCGCTGTTCGAGATCGAAGGCGACGACGCGGAGGTTCGCCTGCGCCCGGTGCCGCTGACACCGTTGGGCGAGTTCGACGACGACCTGCTGACGATCCAGAAGTACTCCGGCAAGACGAACGAGCTGTTCACCAAGCTCCTGCTGAACGTCACGGTCCTGTCGTCGGCGTCCGCGACGTCGATGCTCGACCGACGGCTGCAGGTGTTCGACCCGTTGTGCGGGCGGGGTACGACACTGAACCAGGCCCTGATGTACGGCTACGACGCGAGCGGTGTCGAGATCGACGGAAAGGACGTCGAGGCCTACGCCGGGTTCATCCGTACCTGGCTCAAGCGCAAGCGGCTCAAGCACCAGGCGGAGTTCACGCCGATCCGCCGCGAGCGCAAGGTGATCGGCCGCAAGCTGCAGGTCTCACTGGCACCGAGCAAGGACGCGTACAAGGCAGGTGAGTCGCTCAGCCTCACGGTCGTGAACGCCGACTCGACCAGGGCGCGGGAGTTCTTCCGGCCCCGGTCGTTCGACGTCGTGGTCGCCGACGCTCCGTACGGCGTGCAGCACGGGAGCCGGTCGGGGCGCGGCAAGCTGTCCCGGAATCCCCTCGACCTGTTGGCGGCCGCGTTGCCGGGCTGGGTCGAACTGCTCCGGCCCGGAGGTGCGGTCGGGATCTCCTGGAACACCTACGTGGCAAAACGCGAGGACGCGGCGACGGCGCTGGAGAGCGCTGGCCTGTCGGTGTGCGACACGCCTTCCTACCTTGGGTTCCGGCACCGCGTCGACCAGGCGATCGACCGCGACATCCTGGTCGCGCGGAAACCGTCGTAAGGGTCGCTGGTCCTCCTGGCCGGACCTGGCTGGGCTTCGGCCGGGCGACCAGAACCCTTCGCACTCAGGGGGACGAGGAAGCCTCGCCCGAACCCGACCCGGAACCCTTGGCTTTGTCTTCGGTCGCGCCGTCGGACTTGTCACCGGAATCGTCCGACCCGGCTGCAGCGTCTGACGGACCAGCCGCCGCCGACTCTGCTGTCGCGTCGCCAGCGGTCGCGTCCAGGTCGTCGCGTTCGTCGGACGCTGCCGGCCCCTGGGACCGGACCCGTTCGACGTGGGCCATCGCGTCCCGAAGGTCGTCGAGCCAGGCCTCCGCGTTCTTGCCCACAAGCTTGACGCACCACGCGAGGGCCTCGGACCTGGTGCGGGCGACACCGGACTCGACGAGTGTGTCGAGCACCTGGCGTTCGGACTGCCGGAGCCGGGTCATGACCGGAACCGACTGGGTGGTGAATGTCTCCCGGCTCTCGCCACACCGGGCGCCCCACGCCACCTTCTGTCCGGTCGCATGCTCGAGTTCGCGGGCGATCCTGATCCGGTGCTCCCGGGTCCGCTCGCGGAACTCCTTGATCCGTCCGGACTCCGCGGCCGACCGTTCGACCACCGACGCGCTGTCACCCACCTGGGGCCTGGCCAGCAGGCCGATCACCGTGATCTCGTCCCGGTCGGTCGTGAGTTCGACGGGTCCGGCGAACCACTCGTCGGGCAGCCGGCCGGCGAGCCAGCCGCGGATACGCTCCTCGCGTTCTTGCCGTGTCATGTAACGATGATTACACCGTTACCGAGCGGGGGCAACCCCGGGAAAGATCCGGATCGGTGCCGGCCGGCGACTCAGCCTCGCCGGGCCGCGCCGTTGGGTTCGACCTCGTGGGACACGACCGCTGAGGCGATCTTCACGACTCGGCCGACGTTGAGGTCCCAGCCGAGGCCGTACGCCGTGGGCTGGACGAGCCGCTCGTCCTCGGGAGCCCACCAGGTGGCCCGGAGCCGGTCGACGGTCGGCGGCCGGTAGTCGTACGGGACGCCGGCGACGGTGCCTCGCCACGTGCGATCCTGCGCCGGGCGGCGGAGCTCCTTGATCACGGAGGTTGCGACGAGTGCCCCCACCGCGCCCATGAGCAGAGTGTCGAAGCGGGTCAGTCCCCGCTTCTTACCTTTCCTGGCCATGCTGGTCACTCCGTTCTGTCAGCGGATCCTGACCTGACGTTACGTACACCGATCTTGGCAGCAAGCTCGCCCGGATCTGTCACCGGGCGGTCGCACACGAAGTTGCGACACACATACGCCGCCGCACGCCCGTCCACAAGGGGGCGGCCAGCGAGCAACGGGACCAGCGTCTCCGCTGCACCCGCCCCTCTCAACTCGTCCGTCCCGTCGTCGCCCTGGCCGGTGACCACGACGGTCCCGGGCTCGGGAGAGCGGAGGGCGACGGTCCGCAGAGCGGCAAGGCCAGGGTCGTCCGGCGATCCGACAAGAGCCACCTCCACCGGTCCGGCGACCAGGGCCTCGGCAACGGCCAGTCCCCAACCTGCCGCCCGAGGTGCCCGGTCGGCCAGCCGGCCGGCGATCCCCAGCGCCTTGGCTGCGGCCTCGCGGTGGCGGCTGGAACCCGTGACCGCTGCGTACGTAAGCAGGGCACCGGCCGCCGCGGACCGGCCCGAAGGAGTCGCCCCGTCCATCGGGTCCCGGGGTCGGCGGACCAGGCGTTCCGCATCGTCCGCGGTGTCGAAGAAGCCGCCCTCACCGTCGCCGAACCGGTCGAGCACCGCGTCGAGCAGTGCGCCGGCCCGACCCAGCCAGGCCGGGTCACCGGTCGCGGTCAGCAGGGCGAGGTATCCCTCGGCGACGTCGCCGTAGTCCTCGAGCACGCCCGCGCTGGTACCGGCGGAGCCGTCGCGGGACGTACGGACGAGCCGGCCGGATCCGTCGGTGTGCAGGCGTACGAGCAACTCGGCCGCCTCCACCGCGGCCTGCACGTACGACGGCTCGTCGAGCAGGCCGCCGGCCTCGGCAAGCGCCGCGACAGCGAGGCCGTTCCAGGCGGCGACCACCTTGTCGTCGCGTCCTGGCGGGACCCGCCGCGCGCGGGCGGCGGCCAACCGGGCTCGCGTGTTCGCGAACTCTGCGGGATCGGCCGGGTCCTCGCGCAGCTGCAACGTCGACGAGCCGTGCTCGAAGGTCCCCTTCGAGGTAACGCCGAACAGATCCGCCGCCTCGGCCCCATGTGGGTCCCCCAGGACGGCACGTAGGTCCGCCGGCGTCCACGCGTAGAACTTGCCCTCCACGCCCTCGCTGTCGGCATCGAGGGCCGAGGCGAACCCTCCCTCCGGTGTCCGCAGGTCACGCAGCAGGAAGTCGGCGGTCTCGCGGACGACGCGCTCGGCCAGCGGCGACCCGGTCAGCCGCCACCAGTGCAGATAGACGCGGAGCAGGAGCGCGTTGTCGTACAGCATCTTCTCGAAGTGCGGCACCACCCAGGCCCGGTCGACGCTGTAACGCGCGAAGCCGCCACCGAGCTGGTCGTACATCCCACCGCGGGCCATCCGTTCGCAGGTCTGCTCCACCATGGCGAGGGCCCGCTGGGATCCGGTGCGTACGGCGTTGCGGAGCAGGAACTCCAGCACCATCGACGGCGGGAACTTGGGCGCGCCGCCGAAACCCGCTTCCGCCTCGTCGAACTCGGCGCTCAGCCGCTCGACCGCGCGGTCGAGGCTGGCCGGTCCGGGCGCGTCGCCACCGGCGGCCGGCGGGGAGTCCAGGTGTACGACGATTTCGCCGGCGGCCTTGACGATCTCGTCACGGCGCTCGCGCCAGGTTTTCGTCACTGCTTCCAGGACCTGGCCGAACGCAGGCATGCCCTGGCGCGGCGCGGGCGGGAAGTACGTCCCGCAGTAGAAGGGTTCACCGGTCGGGGTCAGGAAGCAGGTCATCGGCCAGCCGCCCTGACCGGTCATCGCCTGGGTTGCCTCCATGTAGACCGAGTCGATGTCCGGGCGTTCCTCGCGGTCGACCTTGATGTTGACGAAGTGCTCGTTCATGACGCCGGCGGTGTGGGCATCCTCGAACGACTCGTGGGCCATCACGTGGCACCAGTGGCAGGCGGCGTACCCGACCGACAACAGGACGGGCACGTCGCGGCGGCGGGCCTCGGCAAAGGCCTCGTCACCCCAGACGTACCAGTCGACCGGGTTGTCCGCGTGCTGGCGGAGGTAGGGACTGGTGGCGTCGGCGAGGCGGTTCACCGTCCTTAACCTACGCGCTCGCGGAGTCGACCAACCGGGTACGACCCGGCCAGGACGCGTCGGACCGGTCGAAGTTGCGGACCTTTGATCAGCTCGCCGGGTGCACGTGCAGGCGTACGACACCGGAAGCGGCCGGCTCCGTCAGCGCGAACACCACCCGGCGGACATCGGCGGGTCCGGACGAGAGGTCGACGTCCTTCCTCGTCTCGACCCGCGCCGTGACAACCGTGGAGTCGAAGTCGACGCGGAGGGCAGCACGCTCGCCTCGCATCAGCACCGAGTCGCCCTCGACTTCGGCCGTGCCCAGCGTGACGAGCACGGACTCGAAGCTGCTCGGCGACTCGAACCCCACCTCGTCCGTCAGCTCCACCGACCCGGAGCCGCCGCCACGGGCGCGGTCGAGGCGGACGGTGCGCACCAGCGACTGGAGTCCCGCCTCGGCGGGATACGCGCCGGCCAGGTCGAGCCGCACCATGTCGCCGGAGTCGTCGACCGTGTGCTCCAGCAGCTTCGCGGCGTACTGGCGACCGGGCAGTTGCGCGTGACCGGCGGCCACCGGTACGGAGTGGCCCAGCGAGGAGTTGACGAAGTGCTCGTACCGCGACGGGCCGAAGTATGCCTTCGTGTAGCGCCCCCGGCCCGGGTCGACGACAACGGACTCGCCGCCCACGTGCACCACGACGCTTCCGACGTCGTTCTGGTTGTGCATCTCGGCGTTGTGGCCACCCTTCACCGCGACCACCAGTGCCTGCGGGTCGGCCGGATCGCTCCGAGCGAGCATCCACATCATGTCGCCGAACCAGTCGTGCTTGTCCGGCGTGAAGCGCCCTTGCACATCGGGGCGCCACACGAGTTCGCGGAGCGCCCAGGTCAGGGCGCCCGCGCGGCCACCCGGCGGCTGGTCGGCGGCCAGTGGCATGAGCGCCGGCAGGTCCAGGCGGCGGGCCAGGAACGCCAGGTGTGAGCGTACGAACCGAACGTCGAGGTCGCAGTCGGAGAAGGGCACGTACCTGCCCGGGCTCAGCTGGGTCCGCACGGGGTACTGCGCGACCGCCCGGAGCCGGTCGCCGGCCAGGAAGTCCACCCTCCCGTTCGTCCGCTGCTCGACGAGGTGGGCGAGCAGGGTGTAGTAGCCGAAGCCGTACGACCAGTAGCCCGGGCCCTCCGACGATCCGCCGTCCGCGGCGAACGTGTCGAGATAGTCGTCCAGGGAACGCGCCGCTCGCGCCAGGATCTCCGCAAGCCGTGCGCGATCGGGTTCGACGTGGATTGCCGCACCGGCGACGCCGCCATTGCAGACCGCGGTCCAGTTGTTGACCGGGCGCGCGTCGGTGTTGTAGAGCCACCAGTGGTCGTGCCGCTCCAGGAAAGGCGTGATGCACCGGCGGTCGATCTCGTGTCGTACGAACGGCGCCAGGCCCGGATCGAGCTGGTCGCCGAACAGCGAAGCCAACTCCGCCAGGTCCAACGCCGTCATCGCCGCGCCGAGGTCGACGACCGGATGGGCAGGATCGGCCAACGCCGACTGGTGCGCGGGCATGGCCCAACTGCCCTCCTCACAGATCGCCCAGGCGACGTCCAGGATCTTGTCGAGGTAGCGGCCTTCGCCCTGCAACAGCTCGGCCGTCGCCAACGTCGACAGCATGGTGCGGCGCCGGGACATCGGGGTCTGGTAGCCGTCGCGCTCGCCGGTGCGCGCGAACTCCAGGTAGAGGGATGCGGGCAGCGCCGGCACGGGCTCGTCCGCCATCTTCTCCGCCTGGTCGAGGATCCCGTCGACCGTCGCCGAGTCGAGCTCGGCACGGACCTGCGTCCAGTGGTCCCGGTCGCTCCCTGGTGGGAACGCAGGTCCGGGCGTCTCCTCGGCCAGTGCCTGCTCGATGTCGATGGCGTTGTACCGGCGCAGCAGCATCGGTCTCCTTGTCACGACGGTCTCTGGCGTTCAGTACGGCGCCCGGACGATGGGCGTCAAGCGTCGGCGATGAAGTACTGCTCAGGCATCGTCGGGCCTGGCCCCGGATACATCCAGGCGTTCAGGAGTTCCTTCGGAACGTTGTGGAAGTCGTCCTTCACGATCGCGTACCCCTTGGGCGGCAACAGCGTGCCGATCGCGTAGAACTCCTCCTTGGCGATCCGCAGGATCTCACCGAGGATCTTCTTCCGTTCGGACTCCTCCGGTGTGGTCTGCAGCTTGCGGTAGAGGTCCATCTGCTCCCTGGTCCGCGGCGGCGGCTCCTCCTGCGGGGTCGCGTCGTTGAACCAGTTCGCCCACGCGATCGCGTAGGCGGACTCGAGGCTGAACGGGAAGTACCATCGTGGATCCAACATGGCGTCGGCCAGACCGGCGTCACCGCCCCAGATGGTGGCGTCGTGCTCGTTGCCTTCCTTGCGTTCGTACACGAGGTCGCGGTCGACCGCGTTCACGCGCATGTTGATGCCGACGTCGCGCCAGTAGCCCCGGACGAGCGTGAGTGCGTCGATCCAGGCGGGGCTGATCCCGGTGGCCACGTCGACCTGGAACGTGATCTGCTCACCGTCGGGACGGACCCGGAACTCACCGTCCCGCTTGGCGTAGCCAGCGCGGTCCAGGTGCTGGTTGGCCAGATCGACGTCGAACTCTGTGTACTGCTTGGCCATCTCCTCGTCGTAGTATTCCGACTCCGGGCGAGGTGCGGCCTGCCACGGCTCGCCCTGCCGCTGGAACACGGCCTTCACCAGCTCGTCGCGGTTGATGGCGTGGGAGAGACCGATCCGGAAGTCCTTGTTCTGGAAAACCTCGCGTAGTGCCCTGTCCTTGTGGGTCAGGTTGAGCGCGATCATCATCGAGTTCATCGAGCTGCCGACCTCGTCGACGAAGTGGTAGCCGCCCTTCTCCCGGCCCCGCGCCAGCACCGGCTTGTTCTGCGGGTTCATGATGTGCCGGTCGTGCATGTCCAGTTCGCCGCTGGTCACCTTGAGGACCATCGTCTCCTCCTCGGTGATGACCTCGTAGACGACGCGATCGAGATACGGGAGCTGGGATCCGTCGGTGTCGGTCTTCCAGTAGTACGGGTTGCGCTCGGCGACCATGCGGGTTCCCTTGCCCAGCGGGCTCTTGACCACCCACGGTGTGAGCCGCGGCAGACCCACGTGTTCGTACGCACTGGACATCGCGAGGAAGAACTCCGACCACTCGGGAAAGTTCTGCTCCTCTGCCAGCTTTCCGACCTCGGGGTTGTACTTCTTGTGGAACTGCTCGAGATAGTGCCGAGGCCGGTTGGTGAGGCTCTCACCGGCCGGCTGGGCGATGTTTTCCAGGAAGAGTCCGTTGGTCGCCGCGAAGGTGAAGCGCACGGTGAGGTCGTCGACCTTCTCCACCTTGCCGGGCTTGCCGGCGACGATCAGCCAGGTCGGTGCCTGCGGGTTGACGTCCTTGTCGAAGTAGAAGTCGTCGCAGGCGAAGACGATGTCGTCGGCAGTGAAGAGTTCGCCGTCGGACCACTTCAGACCTTGCCGCAGGTGGAACGTGAATGTCGTGGCCTCCGCGTCGACCTCCACCGATTCGGCGATGTTGGGGATCGGCTTGCGCCAGCCGACGTCCCAGTTCATCAGGTGCTCGTACCCGATGGTGCGATAGAGCCAGGCCGTGTCCGAGGGACCGAGGACGGCCGTGTTCCAGTCGCCGCCGTAGACGCCGATCCGGTCGATGGGGTCGATGACCCGCGGCACCTTCGGCATGCGGTCGGCGAGCGCGGGGAGCTTGCCGTCCTTGACCAGCGCGGCCAGCGCCGGCGCTTCCTTCCCCTTCGCGACCTTCTTGCCCGCTTCGCCGTTCGCGTCCTTCCCGCCAGGGTCGGTGGAGAGGAACTGGCAGCCAGACAGGGAAACGGAGGACAGGGAGACGGCAGCCAGGGTGGCGCCGCCGCTGAGGAGGTCGCGGCGGCTGAGCGGCCGGGGGGTGCCGAGGATGCGGTGATCGCTGTGCCGGTCCATACCAGTCGCCTTTCAGCAGTCGCCCACGCTGGCCGAAGGACACTCCGGCACGGGGACCGGACCGTCGGAAAGCGCTCGCCAGCAGGTTCCAGAGCAGACGTTCGCGGTGCGGGACATCGAGCAGGTGCGAGTGGTACTGGTAGTGCCGGTGATGCCGGGACACTGCCGACCGCGTCAGCGGGATGCCGAGTATCAGCCCAACCGGCGCGCGATTTGCGCAGTCTATGTACGCTTCGTCCAGCCTTTCCAGGTCCGGGTCCGCGAGCGGCCGGGCAACGGCTGGCGGGTGATGGGCGTACGAGGACTCAGTCGTCAGGCGGCGCGCCGGCGGCGAACGGCGGCTACCGCGCCGACGATCAGGATGACGCCGATGACCAGCAGGACGACACCGGCCAGCAGAGCGTTGTCCCAGAGGACGCCGAGCGCTGTCGGGGGTATGACCAGGGCGGCAGCCGCACCGAGCACCGCGTACCACCAGCGTCGACTCGTCCAGAAGAGCGCGAACATGAGGCCGATCATCACCAGTCCGAGTACGAGTCCGATGAGGGCGTACTCGTCGCTCGAACTCACCAGCTCCGCACCGACCAGTCCCGTCCCGCCGCCGAGCACTGCGGCCACGTGTCGCTCCTCGACCAGGCGCCCGAGGCCGATCCACACCAGGCCGTACGCCACCAGGGCCGCGCCGACCACCAGAAGGGTCGGCCACGCGGCTGGCCGCATGTCGAGGAGGGCGATGACGATCAGCAGGCCGCCGCCGAAGATGGCGCACAGGAGCGGAGCGCCGCGCCACACGAGGTAGCCACCGACGGCCACGACCAGCATGCCCACACCGGGGAAGGTCAGCTCGGAGAAGCCGTCGATGTCGAACGCGACGCCCGCGGTGAACGCGACGCCGGCGGAGGCCACCGCGGCGAGCACCGACGCGTGGATGCGGCGCCGCGGTCCCGACGCCGTGTCGGCACCCTGCCAGCCGATCGCGGTGGCGGCGGCCAGCAGGAGCAGGCTCGTCCCACCACAGATGGCGAGCTTCCCGCCGCGGCTGAGATCCTCCCACGCCAGGCCGACGATGAGGATGAGCGCGCCGATGACGAGTGCGCCACCGAGGTATGCGAGGACCTCGACCATGCGTTCCCGTCGCGGCAGGGCGGCGTCGGAGTCCGGACCGGCCGCTGTGCTCGGGGCAGGGCGGGTGCCCGGACCGATGTGCGCGGCACGCAGGACGGCGTTCGACGCGTTGCGCCTGGTCGCCGGAGAGTGTGCCTTCCTGCACGAGTCCGGCGAGCGCCTCGTGGAGCGGGTCCTGACGCTTCTCATCGGGCAGCATCGCAGTAGCGTGACACAGGCCCGACACTCATGCCGTCGCCCAGGCAGGCCCGCGCCGTGTCCTTGCCTTCTCCGGCGAGGTGATCCGCCCCTTTGGCTGCACCAAGAGGTCGCCCCGCCACCAGGCCTTGACGCCACGCCCGGGTCAGATTGGTCAGCGTGCCCGGGGCGAATTGGTCAGCGCAGGGCGAGGCGGGCGAGGTCGAGCAGGAACGTCGCCACGGCCGCCCACACCCGCGCGGCCTCCTCGATCGGACGACCGTTCATCACCTGTCGGTTGGTGCGAACGCACGACACGATCGCCGGTGCCAGCCAGCCGTACTTCGCTGCGGCCCCGGCGGCAACGGCACGTCGTACGTCGTCGACCGGCAACGCAAGACCGCCCTCCGACAGACCGTTCGCGTAGCCATCGACCACGTGGTCGAACAGCTCACGAAGCTGGCCGGGCGCGACGTGAAAGTCGGCCACCGCGTCGACGATGAGGGTGCCGGCGTCCTCGCCGAGATGCCCAACACCCGCGAACGCCCAGTCGATGACGACCGTCTGCCCGGCGACGTCGAAGAGGTTCCGCGGATGGAAGTCGAGCTGACACAGGGTTTCCGGCAGCTCCTGAAGTGCGGCAAGCAGGTGGCCACGGTCCGACCAGAGGTTCCGCAGATCCGCCGCTTGCTCACCTGGCAAGGCCTCCTGGACGAGCCGAAGCTCCCAGCCGCCAGGATCGTCCAGCACACCGTCGAACGCTGCCGCGCGGCGGTCGAGATAGACCTGCAGCCAGTCCCGGCTGAGCCAGGGCGCGGCCAGCGCGCCCCTGCCAGCCAGGCGCGCCTGGGCGAGGCCGAGGTGTCGCGCCGCCTGCCGATAGCGCGGCAAGGACCATGCGGTGGCCGGCTCACCTACGACATCTTCCATCCAGATCGCGACTGAGCCGTCGGCCCGCTCGATCACGCCGTGGCAGCGCGGGGCTCGCAGCCCACCGTCGAGACGCGCGAGCAGGTCGCTCGCCAGCGCGTCCGCCTCACGTCGCCAGTAGAACGGATGGTGCGGATCGGCGTGCGAACTCCACGCCGATCCAGGGCCCTCGGTCGCGTGACCAACCACCTTGAGGACGGCCGACCAGGAGGAGTCCCGGCCGGACACCCGCCAGATGCCGACGGTGGCGAGCCCGGCCGCCGCAGGCACGGCGACAGGTTGGGAGTCCCAATCGCCCAGGTCCCGGACCGGCCGCCCGCGCGATCCGGCCACCACCTCGGCCAGTTCGGCGGTGATCAGGTCGCGCACCAGGTCTTCGTTCCTCGCCGGGTCCATGCCTGCTCTCATCCCCCTCCTGGCTTCCCAAGAAGAAAGTAGCACGTCCTGTGCTACAGTCGTCGCATGGCTAGGGTCGAGTGCGTGGAACGCATCGGAGTCCGAGAGCTCCGCCAGCACGCCAGTCGCTATCTCGACAAGGTGAAAGCCGGCGAGACCGTCGAGATCACTGAGCGCGGCGAGCTGGTAGCGCTCCTGGTCCCGCCACCCGGCGAGTCACTCGCCCGGGAGCGTCTCATCGCCACCGGCGTCCTGAAGCCAGCGTCCCGACCGTTCCGGATGCCTACTCCCCGACCTGCTCGACCTGGCGAACCATCAGCGGAAGAGATGCTCGACGACATGCGTGAAGAACGATTGCCGTGATCTATTTCGACTCCTCCGCACTGATCAAGATGGTGCACGGGGAGGCGGAGAGCCCGGCCCTCAAGGAGTGG
Source organism: uncultured Actinomycetota bacterium (assembly GCA_963720325.1). Taxonomy (GTDB): domain Bacteria; phylum Actinomycetota; class Actinomycetes; order Propionibacteriales; family Actinopolymorphaceae; genus Thermasporomyces. The sequence goes on from CAVRFE010000008.1 coordinate 176,488, forward strand.
CTGCTCGACAGTGCGGGCCCTCGTCACGTCTCTTCAGAGTTGGCCAGAATAGAGGTGATCCGAGCCTGTCGACGCCATTTCGCCGATGCCCTTGCGCTGACTCGCGCACACCTCGCCACCCTCGATGTCGTAGCTCTCACCCCAGATATTCTCGACGATGCCGCCGAACTCAGCGATCCGTCGCTGCGCAGCCTTGACGCAATTCACCTGGCGAGTGCTCTCGTGATCCGCGAGGAGCTCACCGCGTTCGTGTGTTACGACCGGCGGCTGTACGCGGCCGCAGCCGCGGTGGGTCTCGATCCCGTCCGTCCGGGCGGCTAGCGCCAGGACGAGGCTCGGACCTCTGGGCTCCAGTGCTCGATGCCGGCTGCGGTCCGGGCCTGTACGCCGAAAGCCTCGTCGCCCGCAGCGCCACGGTGGTTGGCGTCGACCAGAGTGCCGGCATGGTCGACCTCGCCCGGGCCCGCGTCGGCGACAGGGCCGAGTTCCACGTTCACGATCTCGGCCAGCCACTCGTCCAGTTCGCCGACGAAACGTTCGACGCCGCAGTCCTCGCCCTCGTCCTCCACCATGTCGACGACCGGCGGGCCCTGCTGGCTGAGCTGTTCCGGGTACTCCGTCCGGGAGGTCGGCTCGTACTGTCGACCCACCACCCGACGCACGACTGGGTCTCGTCTCGGCGGCAGCTATTTCGATGTCGAGGTGGTCGAAGAAGTCTGGAACAACAAGTGGGACGTCCGTTACTGGCGCCAGCCGCTCACTGCGACCTGCTCGGAGGCGACCGATGCCGGATTCCTGATCGAGTCACTGGTCGAGCCGCAGCCTTGCGCCGAGATGGCTGACCGCTTTCCCGACAGCTACGCCAAGCTCTCCGAGCAACCGGGCTTCCTCATGTTCCGGCTGCTCCGACCGCCGTGGTGACTCATGCCGGTCAGTGCGGATAGGGACGGTGCAGGTCGCACTCGGGATTGAGGCGTACGCCGAACCCCGGGGTCTCCGGCAACCGCAGCCGGCCTCTCTCCGGCACCGGTTCGTCCAGGAGCAGCGGGTGGAACATCGGCACCACCTCGGCCGCCTCGGGATGCATCATCAAGAACTCCGAGAACGGGCTGTTGTGCCGAGTGATCACGAAGTGGTACGAGTACACGCTCGACCCGTGCGGGATCACCGGCACACCGCGTACGTCAGCCAGCGCGGCGATCTTGATCAGCTCGGTGATCCCTCCGCACCAGTTGACGTCCGGCTGGATCACGTCGGCACATTCCATCTCCAGCAGCAGCCGGAACCCATACCGCGTCCACTCGTGCTCGCCCGTGGTCACCCAGATGCTGGTCGGCATCCGGCGGCGCAACTCCGCATAGCCCCAGTAGTCGTCCGGCGGCAGCGCCTCCTCGATCCACTTCAGGCCGAGGTCGGCGCAGGCGTGCGCGAGTCTCGTCGCGTAATCGAGGTCGAGCGACATCCAGCAGTCCCAGGCGAGGAAGAAATCGTCGTCCACGCGTTCGCGCATCGACCGCAACCTGTCAAGGTTGGCTTGCATGCCGGCCGGGCCTTCGGCGGGCCCGTGTTGCAACGGCAGCTTGCCGCCGATGAAGCCCATCTTCGCGGCGAGGTCGGGCCGCGCACCGGTGGCGTAGAAGACCAGTTCGTCCCGCACCGGTCCACCGAGCAACGCGTAGACGGGTTCGCCACGCAGCTTGCCCAGCAGGTCGTACAACGCCAGGTCGACGGCGCTGATGCAGTTGACCACGAGGCCCTTGCGTCCGTAGAAGAGCGTCGAGGAGTACATCTGGTCCCAGATCTTCTCGATCGAGGTGACTGGTGCGCCTTCGACGAACCGGGCCAGGTGTTTCTCGACGATGTACGCGCCGGGCTCGCCCGCGGTCGTCGTCGCGAAGCCCACGGTGCCGTCGTCGGCCTCGACCTCCACGACCAGTGTCCCGAGCACGTTGATGCCGAACTTCTGCCGGCTTTCGCGGTAGTCGGGATAACGGGCCATCGGTGTCGCGATGTGGTCGTCGATCCAGTGCTTCGTCTGCTGGTCGTGGTAGTCGGCGCCGCCACCGCGGACGACGTACGCACGGACCTCGCGAACAATGCGCTGTGCCATCTCAGTCACCTACTCTCAGGCGTACGGGACCCAGCAGCCCGGACAGCCGCTGGCCGCCGAAGACTCCCATCGTCGGGGACGTGTCGTCGAGGTGTGGCGCCAGGGTGTTGTAGACGGTCACCTCGATCTCGTTCGGCTCACCGGCTCGCATGTCTGCGGAGTCGCGAATCCTTCGGCAAGGTCGGCGTGCCTGGACTCGTGTGGCCATCTCCCTCACCTTCACGCGCTGGCCAGTTGCCGGAAGCTTCCTGCGACCGCCGGGGTTGGCTGCCCAGCGGACCAGGTTCGCGAGACAGCCGGCGACCGCCGGGGTTGGCTGCCCGCCCGGCGGGCCAGGTTCGCGAGCAGCCAGTCGGGTTCGAGAGTTGTTGGAGGTCCTGCTGCTTCTAGACCGCCAAACCTCCAACAACTCATGACGCCGCTGTCCGGCACTCCCGACCGCGTTGTCCAGCATCTCCGGACGCGGGTGGCCAGCATCTCCGGACGCGGGTGGCCAGCAACTCCGGACGCAGTGGCCAGCCTCCGACAACAGCCGGCACGTCCTAGCCCCCGCGCCCTCGTCGGCGTAGGTTATGCCCAGTTTCAGCTTGGTGAACGGCAGTTCATGTATCCGAATTCACGGGTGCTGACGGCCGACGAGGAGGATCGACGTGAGCGACCCGGCCCTCAACCACCCGGCCACCCAGCGCGCCGCCACCCAGCACCCCGCCACCCAGGACCAGGCTGCCCAGGACCTGCCCACCAAGGACTCGACCATGAAGGAATCCGTGCACGGCGCGGTGAAGTCGGCCGAGCGCGCGCTGGCGATCCTCGAGTTGCTGACCGGACGCGAGCATCCGCTGACGTTCACCGACATCGCCCATGCGCTGAACTATCCGCGGTCGAGCCTGCACGGGCTTCTCCGCACGATGGTCGAACGCGGTTGGGCCGAGTTCGACCAGTCCAGTCGGACGTACACGCTCGGCATCCGAACGCTCGAAGCCGGCAACGCCTACACCCGTGCGCTGGGCCTGGTTGATCGTGCACTCCCACTGATGGAGAAGATCCGCGACACGATCGACGAGACCGTCCAGTTGGCGGTGCTCGACGGGGTACACAACGTCTACGTCGCCAAGGTCGACGGCCGGCAGACCCTCACTCTGGCCTCCGAGGTCGGACGCCGGCTGCCGGCGTATGCCACCGGGGTCGGCAAGGTCCTGCTGGCCGGACTCGGCCACGACGAGCTGGACCTACGGCTGGGCGAGATGCGCCTCGATCCGGTGACCGCGCACACCATCACCGACAGAGCCCGTCTGCGGGAGCATCTGGAGCACGTACGCAGGCGTGGGTTCGGCATCGACAACGAGGAGTACACGATCGGCATCCGCTGTGTCGCCGTCCCCATCCTCGACCACAGCCGGCGCGTGGTTGCCGCGATGAGTGTCTCCGTACCGGCGATCAGGTTCACACCTGCACACCGGGAGCGGGCCCACGTGCTCCTCACCGAGGCGGCGCACCGGATGTCGGGTGCACTGGGATATCGGTCCGGCACGCTGCCTGGTCGGCTGGTGGCGCCGGTCGAGGCGACGCACCGGTCCAGAATCGGTGTGGCCGATGTGGCAGAGGTGACCACGCCATGACCACGGCCGTGCGACAACGGGCGCCACGAGGACGGACGATGCGATGAGTACGACGGGAGACGCGGGTACGCCGACCTATTCGGTGCAGCTGCTTCCGGTTGGGCGCGGCGACGTTCCCGGTCCGGAGCTGTTCTGGATGAGTAGCTGGGACGAGTGGCACACGTTGCTGTTCCAGGCTGTCCTCATCCGCGGCAACGGCGTCACCGCCCTGGTCAACACCGGCCCGGCCCGCGATCTGGGCCCGATGAACGCGCACTGGGCCACCGTGCTCGGGGAGCGGGCGACGATGCGCCGTGAGCCGGACGAGTTCATCGTCAACCAGTTGGCCAGGCACGGGGTCACCCCGGATGACGTCACCCACGTCGTGCTCACGCCGCTCCAGCTCTACACCGTGAGCAACGTCCAGCTGTTCGGCAACGCGCAGATCTGCATCGCAGAACGCGGCTGGGTCCACTTCCACACCACGCACGAGCACCCGCACGACAACCGCGCGACCTCGTTGCCGGACGAGATCCTGGTGCACCTGGTCACGCAGGCGTGGCCGCGGGTCCGCCTGCTGAAGGACGAGGACACGCTCGCCCCGGGGCTGCGTACCTGGTGGAGCGGCGTACACCACCGCGCGTCCGTGGTCGTCGAGGTCGACACCGACCGCGGCGTCGCGGCCATCTCCGACAGCTACTTCGTGCTCGACAACGTTGAGAAGAACATCCCCATCGGCATCAACGAGAACATGTACGAGGCGATCTCGACCTACCGGCGGGTGCACGAGACCGCCGACGTCGTGGTCCCTCTCTACGATCTCGGCAATCTCGACCGGTTCCCCGACGGGAAGGTGTCATGACCGCTCCAGACGCGGAGCGTGCGGCCCCGCGCAGCGTGGTCGTCACCGGCTCGGCGCGTGGGATCGGGCGCGCCACCGCCGCCCGGTTCGGCGCCGAGGGCGCCCGGGTGGCGGTCAACTACCCGCCGGGCGAGCGCGCGTTCGCCGAGGAGACGGGTGCGCTGGTCGAGGCCGCCGGCGGCAGTCCCCTCCTCGTCGAGGCCGACATCGCCGACCCGGCGGCGGTACAGGCGATGGCCGAGACCGTGCACGACACGTGGGGACCGGTGGACGTGGTGGTCAACAACGCCGGCATCTGCCCGTTCGCCGACTTCTTCGACATCGACCTCGCCTTGTGGGACCGGGTGCAGCACGTCAACCTGCGCGGTGCGTTTCTGGTGACGCAGGCGTTCACCCGCCGCATGGTCGAGGAGGGCCGCGGCGGCCACGTCGTCTCGGTCTCCTCGATCTCGGCCTGGGTGGGTGGATCCCAGCAGGTCCACTACTGCACGACCAAAGCGGGGATCAGCTCGCTGACCAAGAGCCTCGCGATCGTGCTCGGGCCGCACGGGATCACCTGCAACGCCGTACTCCCAGGGGCGATCGCCACCGACATCAACCGGGACGACTGGACCGATGCCGCCAAGCTCGACTACCTCAAGGGCCGCATCCCGGTGGGCCGGATAGGTCAGCCCGCCGACGTCGCCGGCGTGATCTGGTCGCTGACCCGGCCGGAGTCGGCGTACATGAACGGCTCGGAGGTCCTGGTCGATGGCGGCCTGTTCGTCAACCTGCAGTAGGCAGGCCACTCACGTTCTGCTCGGAAGGACCACATGCTCGAGTTGAGGTCGGCGTCGCCCGATGAGACGACCACCTGGCGTGGTCACTGGCAGGATCGGCTCCGCCGTTGGTACGCGGAGGTGGGGTACGCCGAAGGCGACGTGTCCAAGATCGTCACCGAGATCGTGACCGGACGCGACGACGCGCCCGAGTCCTGGGTCTGGGCCGCGGTCCTCGACCGGCAGGTCGTCGGGTTCGGGTCCGTCTGCGTGTACGGCGAAGGAGACACCCGCCGCACTCGCATCGACGACATCTGGCTCGCCCCACAACAGCGCCGGCGCGGCCTCGGCGCCGCTGCGCGTACGGAGGTCGAGCGGTGGTCCAAGGACCGTGGCGCCCACAAGGTCACGGCCACGACCGCACCGGACGACCCGGCGCAACTCGGCCTCTTCGCCACCTACGACCTGGCCGCGCAGCGCATGGCCAAGCGGCTCGACGACCACCCACCCACCCTCCCCACCGGTGTCCACGGCCGGGAGATGACCGCTGCCGAATACTCCGTCTGGCACGACGCCTCGGTCGTCTCCTATGCCGACGGCATGGCCGCGAGCGGCCTGTGTACCCCCGAAGAGGCTCGCATCCGCTCCGAGCACCAGTTCGCCGAGCTGCTGCCGGACGGGCTCGCGACGGTCGACAACAGCCTGTGGACTCTGGAGGCGGCCGGGGAGCAGGTCGCCACCCTTTGGCTGTGCCATCACCAGTACGTGGGCCGAACGTTCGTCTACAACGTCGAGGTCAGCCCACACCACCGCGGCAAGGGGTATGGCAGGGCCGTCATGCAATGGGGCGAGACCGTCACCCTGCAGGCCAGCGACGAGGTGCTGGCGCTCAACGTGTTCGGCAACAACGCGGTCGCGATCAACCTCTACTCCGGCCTCGGCTACCAGGTCACCGACGAGTCCCGCAGCCTCCAGCTGTGAGCCCCGCCCCCGGGTGGTGCGTTCTTCCCGTCTTCAGGCCACCTGGGACAGGGCCACGAAGTCGTCGTCGGAGAGCTCGATCAGGGCCGCCGCGGTGTTCTCCTCCAGGTGACTCACCCTGGACGTGCCCGGAATCGGGAGCAGCACCGGCGAGCGGCGCAGCAGCCACGCGAGGGCGAGCTGCGCCGGCGTCGCTCCGTGCGCACGCGCGAGTTCGTCCAGCGGGCCGCCCGGCCGGGCCAGCTCGCCGGTCGCCACCGGGAACCACGGTATGAACCCGAGCCCTTCCTTCTCCGCATGGTCGAGGAGGCCCTCGGACTGCCGGTTTACGAGGTTGTAGAGGTTCTGCACGGACACGATCGTTGTGATCTCCTGGGCCCGCTCGAGATCTTGGACGGTCACCTCCGACAGACCGATGTACCGGATCTTGCCCTGCTTCTGCAGCTCCTGGAGCGCCCCGAGCTGTTCGGCAAGCGGCACCTGCGGATCGATCCGATGCAGCTGCAGCAGGTCGATGCGTTCGACATCGAGCCGGCGCAGGCTCAGCTCCACCTGCTGGGTGAGGTACTCCGGGCGGCCCAGCGGTATCCACTCGTCCGGACCTGTCCGCGCCAGCCCGGTCTTCGTCGCGATCACCAGGTCGTCGGGATAGGGGTGCAGGGCCTCGCGGATCAGCTCCTCGCTGACGCCCGGGCCGTAGGAGTCGGCGGTGTCGATGAAGTTGATGCCGAGTTCGACGGTCCTGCGTAGCACGCGGAGTGCCTCGTCGCGATCGGTCGGAGGTCCCCAGATCCCCGGGCCGGTCACCCGCATCGCACCGAAGCCGAGCCTGTGCACCGTGAGATCGCCGCCGATGGAGAAAGTTCCGCTCGCCTCGGCGGGGCGAGCCACCGTGTGCGTAGTCATGCTGTCGACCGTACGTCGCGACCTCGCACCGTCAACGGCACCTTGTCACCAACGAACAGCACAGCCGACCAGCCCCCGCAGGGTTTGTCGACCTTGGACAGACAAACCCTCATCCTGGGGGCACGCGTGTCATCGCCAGGCCCTCCGGGTATGTCGGGGTGACAGGTGTACGACAGGCTGACAGGTGCGACCGACCGGCCGCGGTCGGAACGGGGGCCCGGCAATGGATGTCCAGATCTCCTTGCAGGTCGACGGTGAGTGGCGGTCCCTGCAGGTCGACACCCGGACCACACTGCTCGACGCGCTCAGGGATCACCTTGGGGTGACGTCGGCGAAGAAAGGGTGCGACCACGGGCAGTGCGGGGCCTGCACCGTCCTCCTGGACGGACGGCGCGCCGTCATCTGCCTCGCCCTCGCAGTCGCCCACGACGGTGCCGAGATCACGACAGCACGCGGCCTGGCCAATGGCGAAGGGCTTCATCCGATCCAGCAGGCGTTCCTCGACCACGACGGCTTCCAGTGCGGCTACTGCACACCGGGTCAGATCTGCTCGGCGGTGGGGATGCTGGACGAGGTCAAGGCCGGCCATCCCAGCTATGTCACCGGACACCCGAACGGCCCGGTGGAGCTGAACGACGACGAGATCAGGGAACGCATGAGCGGCAACCTGTGCCGCTGCGGTGCGTATGTCAACATCGTCGCGGCGATCAGGGAGGCGGCGACGTCATGAACCCGTTCGACTACGAGCGTGCCGACGACGCGGTGCACGCCGTTTCCGCCGTGGCCAGTCGGCCTGGAGCGGTGTTCCTCGGCGGAGGTACGAATCTCGTCGACCACATGAAGCTCGGCGTGACCAGCCCTGACCTGCTCGTCGACGTCACCGGGCTGCCGTACGACGAGGTCGAACCGCTGGGCAACGGCGGCGTTCGGATCGGCGCGGCCATGCGGAACGCCGACGTGGCCGCCGACCCGATCATCCTCGCGCGGTACCCGATGCTGTCCCAGGCCCTGCTCGCCGGTGCGTCCGGGCAGCTTCGGAACATGGCGACCACCGGCGGCAACCTGCTCCAGCGCACCCGCTGCGTGTACTTCCAGAACGTCACGACTCCCTGCAACAAGCGGCTGCCGGGATCGGGATGCTCGGCGATCGGTGGCTACACCCGCTACCACGCCATCCTGGGCGCGTCCGAGCACTGCATCGCCGTCCATCCGTCGGACATGGCGGTGGCGATGGCTGCCCTCGACGCGACAGTGATCGTGCTCGGACCAACCGGTGACCGCCGGGTACCGATTGTCGACCTCCACCGGCTACCCGGAGACCACCCCGAACGCGACACGGTGCTCGAGCACGGCGACCTGATCATCGCGGTCGACCTGCCGCCGCTGTCGTTCGGGACCTGGTCGACCTACCGCAAGGTCCGGGACCGGGCGTCCTACGCGTTCGCCCTCGTCTCGGTGGCGGCGGCCGTCGACATCGACAACGGCACCGTCCGCGACGTGCGGCTCGCGTTCGGCGGGGTGGCACACAAACCATGGCGGGCTTTCCGCGCGGAGGAGGCACTGCGCGGCGCGCCCGCGGTGGAGGCGAGCTTCCGACGGGCCGCCGAGGTCGAGCTCGTCGATGCCGAGCCACTGGCCGGCAACGCCTTCAAGGTGCCAATGCTGAGCAACACTCTCGTCGCGGTTCTGCGCGACCTGACCGCCCTCCAGCAGCGATGACGGGGCTGCTCGAGCCGCATGCCGTCGGGCAGTCGCTGGAACGCCTGGACGGACGGCTCAAGGTCACCGGCACCGCTCCGTACGCGTTCGAGCAGATCGTCGAGCGGCCGGCGTACGTGCATCTCGTCCAGTCGACCATCGCCCGCGGCCGGGTGCGGGTCATCGACGACGCAGCCGCTCGCCGGGTCGACGGCGTACTCGACGTCCTCACCCACGAGAACGCGCCCACGCTCGCCTCGGACGGCGACCGGGAGCTCTGGATCCTCCAGTCGGACGAGGTCGCCTTCCGCGGCCAGATCATCGGCGCGGTCATCGCGGAGACGCCGGAGATCGCCCGGCACGCGGCCGGCCTGGTCCGGGCGGAGTACGACGAGTCGCCGCACGAGGTCGAGCTCCGGGCGGACAGCGACGCCTTGCGTACGCCGGAGACGGTCCTTCCGGCCCAGCCGGCGGTGACGGACGAGGGCGATGTCGAGGCCGGCCTCGCGGCCGCGCCGGTCGTCGTCGACGAGACCTACACCACGCCGATGGAGCACAACAACCCGATGGAGCCGCACGCGACCATCGCTATCTGGCGGGGTGGGGACGGTGTTGGCCGCGAGGACAGTGATAGCAACTACGGCAGCCAACTGGTCCTGTACGACTCGACCCAGGGCGCGACCTCGACCGCGTTCGTGACGGCGGCGGTCCTCGGCCTCGATCCCGGTCAGGTGCGGGTGATCTCGCCGTACGTCGGCGGCGGGTTCGGGTCCAAGGCGTTCGTCCACGCCAACGTCGTCCTCGCCGCGATGGCCGCCCGGATGAGCGGCGGGCGACCGGTCAAACTCGCGCTGACCCGACAGCAGATGTTCGCCCTCGTCGGCTACCGCACGCCGACCATCCAGCGGATCCGCCTGGGTGCCGACGCCGACGGGCGGCTGACCACCCTCGTGCACGAGGTCGTCGAGCAGACGGCCCGGATCAAGGAGATCGCCGAGCAGACCGCGGTCGCCTCCCGCATCATGTACGCCGCGCCGAACCGGCGGACCGGTCACCAGCTCGCGGATCTGGACGTCGGCGTACCGACGATCATGCGGGCTCCCGGCGAGTGCCCGGGGATGTTCGCGGCCGAGGTGGCCATGGACGAGCTCGCGGTCAGGTGCGGGCTCGACCCGATCGAGCTTCGGATCCGCAACGAACCCGAGCTCGATCCGGAGACCGGCCTGCCGTTCTCGGGCCGCAACCTCCTGCGTTGCTATGCCGAAGGCGCCCGCCGGTTCGGCTGGGAACGGCGCGACCCCACGCCGGGCACCCGCCGCGAGGACGGCTGGCTGGTGGGCACGGGGGTGGCGGCGTCCACGTATCCCGCAGTCCAGATGCCAGGCTCGCAGGCGGCGATCCGGTTCACCGGTGGCCGGTATGTCGTGCAGATCGCCGCCGCCGAGATCGGGACCGGCACCTGGACGACCCTCGCGCAGATCGCCGCCGACGCCCTGTCGGTGCCGGTGGACGCCATCGAACTGCAGATCGGAGACAGCGCCCTCCCGCCCGCCTCCGTGGCCGGAATGTCGTCCGGCACCTCGAGTTGGGGCTCGGCGATCATCGTCGCGGCACGTGACTTCCGCGCCGAGCATGGGCAACGTCCCGACGACGGGGCCGAGACACGCCCCTTGGCGCCGGACGGCCCAGACCGGGACAGCGCAGACGACCGGGACAGCGCAGACGACCGGGACAGCGCGCGATATGCCATGCATTCGTTCGGCGCCCAGTTCGCCGAGGTGCGGGTACATGCCGACACCGGCGAGATCCGGGTCAACAGAATGCTCGGTGTCTTCGACGCGGGCCGGATCATCAACCCGCGTACGGCCCGCTCACAGTTCATCGGGGGGATGACCATGGGCCTGTCGATGGCCCTGCACGAGCACAGCGTGCTGGATCCACGCTTCGGCCACGTGGTCACCCACGACTTCGCCGAATATCACATCGCCGCGAATGCCGACGTACGCCAGATCGAGGCGTACTGGCTCGACGAACCCGATCCGCACGTCAATGTCCTGGGCGCCAGGGGGATCGGCGAGATCGGCATCGTCGGAGCCGCCGCGGCCATCGCCAACGCCGCCTACCACGCCACCGGTGTAAGGGTTCGCGACCTTCCCCTGACGGCGGACTGCTTCTTGTCCTGAGTCGCGCCGCTCAGGCCGGACGCAGCCGGATTCGGGTCGCGGCGTGCTCCTCCACGGCGGCCCGGGTGTAGAGGAGCGGAACGTACTCGCCTCGCCGCCACGGCTCCAGTAGGTCGCGGTAGTGCGGGCTGCGGGGATCACCGGACTGCCCGGGCGTGTTGATGGCCACCGAGTTGTCCCAGGCGCCGACGTCGACGACCATCCGGAACGACGCTCCGCCGCGTTGGACGTAGTCCGTCGAGAAGTAAGGCGCGGCGTTGACCGTCGCCCCGGATCCACCGACCGGCAGCGACGGCATGTCGAGCGCGGGATCCAGGAACCCGAGCGGGTGCCGCTGCCGGTTGGTGTGCAGGGCACCCCACGACCAACGGCTGGGGTCCTTGCCCAGAAGGCGTTCCAGCTCGACGTAGGCCGCCCGCAGCGTCGCCACCATCAGCGCGTCGCGGCCGGCTGGTCCGTCCGACCCCCACCAGAGTTGAGGATTGAGCATCGCCTGGCGCAGGACCCCTGGGTCGACGTCGTCGACCGCGTGCGCCTTGTCCGCCGGCAGGATCGAACGTACGAAGGCCGGCATCAGGTGCCGCGAGAACCAGAACTCGTACAACGCCGCGGCAGCCGAGTCTGCGGACTCCACGGCGTCCCAGCCGACCAGCAGCGAGCGGGCCGCGGCGGCAGTCTCATCCTGGGGCGCCAGCCGGTCGACCAGGTCGACCAGGTCGCGGGCACCGACCGAGACTAGGTCGTTCTGGAGCAGCATCGAGTCTTTCGTCGAGTGCTGGTCGGTGGCCGACAGCACCTCCACGATTCGCCGGTGCCGGGCGGGATCCGGCCACTCGTAGGAAAGCTGCCGTTCGGTCGGGAAGTCGTCGGGCAGGTTGAACTCGTTGGCGGTCGCGACGAAGCCCTGCGGTGGATCCAGGACGGACGGCATGTCGTCGCAGGTGTGGAATCCGTCCCACTCGTACCGGCCGTCGCCGGGTATGGGCAGCAGGCCGTCCCAGCCGGGCCGCTTCGGGACCAGACCGGCCGCCTGCCAGCCGATGGTGCCGTCGACGTCGGCGAACACGTGGTTCTCGCCGGGACTTCCCCAGCGCCGCAAGCTGGCCTGGAACTCCGCCGAGGTACGGGCCCGCAGATACCGCAGGCTTCCGGCGTAGGCGGCCGTACCAGGCTCGGACCAGGTGGAGCGGACGGCGTATGCCAGGTGACGTTCGGCATCGGTGTAGATGACGGGCCCGTGCCGGGTGAACGCAAGGTCGAGTTGACGCACCGCCTCGTCTCTGACCGCGCAGGTCTCGGTGACGATCTGGAGGTCCTCCCAGCCTCCGTCGTACCGGTACCTGGTGGGATCGGCCGGGTCCAGGTCGTACACATACAGGTCCTGGACGTCGACGGGGAAGATGGTGAACCCGAACGCGACCCGGCCGTTGTGCCCCAGCGTGATCCCCGGCAGGGCAGGCTCGCCGGCACCGATCACGTCGAGGTCGGGCGCCGACAGGTGCGCGACATAGCGCAGCGACGGAACCGCGTATGTGCGGTGCGGGTCACTGGCAAGAAGCGGACGCCCCGTCGTGGTACGGCTCGCCGCCACCGCCCAGTTGTTGCTGCCGCCGACCGGGGCCTCCACCAGGCCCATACCAGTGGCTGGTCGCGGGTCACCGGCGAAGGTCAACGGCTGCGTCGCGAGGTCGAACAGCCGAAGCAGGTCGGCGGGCAGGTCCAGGTCGAGCCCATCGGCAAGGTGCGGTTGACGCGACGGCTCGAGCCCCTGCCGCAGCAGGTCGGCCTTCCAGCCGGCCACCCTGGTCGTGTCGGCACGGATGACCTCGTGCAGGAGGTTGTGGGCGATGCCGTGACTGCGGACGCGTACGACATCAGCGGCCTCCCAGCGCTGTGGGCGGTAGTCGAGCAGCGCGAACTCCGGCGGCATCGCGTCGGGTCGCTCGTCCAGCCAGTCGAGGTAGGCGTTGATGCCGGCGGTGAAGCTGGTCGCGATGGCTTCGGCCTCGTCGCCGTACGCCGCCCACTCGGGCTCCATGTCGCCGCGGTAGAGGAACAGCCGGGCGGCCCGGTCGTGTTCGACGTAGGCCGGGCCGAACGCCTCGGCGAGCCGCCCGAGTCCACGGCGACGCCACAGGTCGATCTGGAACAACCGGTCGCGGGCGGCGTTGAAACCCTGCGCGACAAAGGCGTCGGCGGCGGACTCGGCGAAGATGTGCGGGATCCCCCACGTGTCGACCACGATCTCCACGGGTCGCCGCAGGCCGGATATGCGGATGTCCTGCGTCACGGCAGCAGCGGGAAGCGGTCGGCGACGGGGAGCCGGTGGTCGTCGGTTGTCATCCCCTCGATCCTGCCTGCCACGTCAAGCGCGTACCCGCCTGCGGGTGCCGGATGTCCGCGATCGGCACCGGTCCCATCGGCCGGGACGGCGACGGAACGCGGCCTGGGCGGGCATCGACGCATCGCTCATCGAGGTCCCCAGTCGATCACCAGCTGGTCGCCCTCGTCGCGTACCTGAGTCCGCGGATCGAGCGCCTCGCAGGCCCGGACAAACCTGCGGGCGACCCACTCGTAGGCGGGCCCGTCCGCCAGCCGCGTGTAGCAGAAGTCGAGCGCGAGCGGCACCGCCCGCAACGTACGCGGTCCGGAGTCGTCCAGGGTGAGCAGCGCGAGGATGCCGAGGTCGTTGCGGAGTTCGGGATCGACCCGGTAGTCGTCGACGAAGTCGCCGAGGTCGTACGCGATGCGGTCGGCGACGCCGTGGAACACGTGTGCCGAGTGTCCGGCCACCAGCGTCGCGCCGGCGGCGATCAGCTCGGCCGCGGCGGACCTGATGTACGGCTCGGGGCCAGCGGTCATGTTCGGTCCCCAGTGCGGCATCACCAGAACGGCGTCGACCTCGCGGCGAAGGTGGTGTACCTCGTCGGTGAGCCAGCCGGGGACCCCGACCCGCAGGTCCGCATACGCGACACCCGGTCGCGCGGCACCGGCGGCGTAGTCGGCCGGATGGTCGGTGACCGCGACCACCGCGATCGTCCTGCCGTGGCAGCCAAGGAGCGCCGGCGAACGTGCCTGCGCCGCGTCCGCGCCGGCTCCCGCGGACGCGATTCCCGCGGCGGAGAGGTGGGCTTCGGTGTCGAGTAGGGCTCGCTCGCCGAAGTCCAGCGCGTGGTTGTTGGCCAGTGTCACGCAGCTGACCCCCAACCAGGACAGCGTTTCCGCCGCGGACGGTGGAGCCCGGAAGAAGAACGGCTTGCCCGGCGCGGGCCATGGCTCGCCACGAGCGGAGACGCAGCACTCGAGGTTCAGCACGCACAGATCGGCATCGGCCACCACATCCCGGAGCCCCGGTGAGAACACCGAGTGTGGTCCCTCGGCCTCCAGGCGGGCAGCCACCGCGCGCCCCAGCATCGTGTCGCCGGCCAGCGCCACCGTGACCGGTTCGCGTTCCGCGCCGGGAACCGCCGGCATGTCGGACCTGTCGCTCGGCGCCGTGGTCGGGCGCGCAGGACCGTGGTCGGCGGGTCGGGCGCCTCGCCTCCGCCCCATGCTCCTGAGCCTAGGTTGGCCGGACCGGGACCTGGCCTGTGCCTCGGCGCCGCCAGGTGCGACCGCGCGCCAGGGACGCCACCGTCGGCAGGTCGTCAGTGGACGAAGCGCGCGTCCCGTAGGAACTGCAGTGCGACCGGGCCTGCGTCGCGACCACCGCCGCCGCCGTCCTCGATCACGACGGCGAACGCGACGTCACCCCGGAACCCGATCATCCACGCGTGTGTACGCGGCGGATTCTGGGTGCCGTACTCCGCCGTCCCGGTCTTCGCGTGCACCGCCTCGCCGGGCACGTCCAGCGACCGCGCGGATCCCCGCTCCACGACCGCCCGCATCAGGTGGCGGAGCTGTGTTCGCAGGACACCCGGCAGCTTCTCCCCGGCCGCACCGCCAGGTGCGACCTTCGGAAGCAGCACCGGGCGTCGGGCCTGGCCGGTGTCGGCGGCGGCCGCTACCAGGGCCATGCCGAGTGGGCTCATCTGGACCCGGCTCTGCCCGATCATGGTGGCGGCCCGGTCGGTGAGGTCACGGGGTTCTGGCACTGATCCGGAGTACGCCGGCAACCCCAGCTTCCACGGCTCGCCGATCCCGAACCTGTCGGCCATCGCCAGCAGTGCCAAGTCGTCCAGACCGTTCGCCCGCT
The DNA here is from genome assembly GCA_963720325.1 of uncultured Actinomycetota bacterium. Taxonomy (GTDB): domain Bacteria; phylum Actinomycetota; class Actinomycetes; order Propionibacteriales; family Actinopolymorphaceae; genus Thermasporomyces. Next base: position 191,779 of record CAVRFE010000008.1, read on the forward strand.
CGACGACCGTGGTGTTGCACGAGTGCGCGAACGCGTCGAGCAGAGGACCGTCGGGAAGCCTTCCGTTGCCCGCGTTCCGGAACCGCTTGCCGCCGACGTTGACCTCGGCCGGGCAGCGGACCCGGTCATCGATCCCCAACCCGCCGGCCAGCAGCGCGGCCACCGACACGACCTTGAACGTCGAACCTGGTGGATAGCGTCCGACGAACGCGCGGTTGTACGACGTGATGCCCGGACCGTTGGCGGCGGCGAGTATCTCGCCGGTGCTGGCCCGGACCGCGACGACCGACGTGGGTTTGTCCTGGCGTTCGACCGCGCGCTCGGCCGCCTCCTGCGCGAAAGGTTCAAGCGTGGTCTGCAGCGGCTCGCCCGGCTCGGCGTCGGTCCGGAACAGCTCGGCCTTCTGCTCACCGGACTTGGCGTCGACGAGTTCGATCGAGCCGCCCGGTGTGCCGGCGAGCTGGGGCTCGTACTCCCGCTGCAGTCCGCTCAACCCGATCAGGTCGGTGTCCATCGCCAGCGGACCGGCGTCCGCCATCGCTTCCTTGGTCGCCGCGCCCACCACGCCGAGGATGCCGCGCGCGTACGACGAGGTGGGGGCGAGCGACATGGTCGCGTCCTGGGTCACCACCCCTGGCACCTCGTCGAGCAGCGACGCCATGTCGTCGTAGGACGACCTCCGTACGGTCAGCGCGTGCACGAACTGGGTCGGCGGGGCCGCCTCGGCTCGCTTGCGGAGGTCACCGAGGTCGACGCCGAGGACCTTGCCGAGTTCGGCGTAGGTGACGTCGGGATCGACCCGGCGCGGCTCCACCCCGACTCGGACGACCGGACCGTCCTGGGTGAGGCGGCCACCCGAGCCGTCCAGGATCGACGCCCGCTCCGGTAGTTCACGGTGGCGGACGAACTTCGTGCCGGCGGTGAGCTCGGGATGGAACGTCTGCGGTGTCCACCAGACCCGCCACCGGCCTTCGGCGTTCTCCCGTACTTCGGCCGTCACGTCGTACGACCACTCGCCCAGGCCGGCGACCTCGTGGGTGACGCTGACCGGCTGGCTGCAGACCCCGCCTTCGCCGTTGACCTTGCGAGCTTCGCGCTCTTCGAGGCAGGTCAGCTCCCCCTGTGGCTTGGCGACCGTCCGCCGGATCATCAGCTGACTGGTGGCCGCGGGCACGGTCTGCTCGGCGGCGGTGGCCGTACGCGAGTCGACGCCCTTCCCCGCCGGCTCCCCCGCCGACCACGAGGACGCGAACCCCGCGACCGCTGCTCGGGCAGCATCCGGCGAACCCTTGTTTCCCACGCACCCCACGGTCGCCGCGAACACGATCCCGACGGCAACGCCGGCCGTCACGCGCACGGACCTGCGTCGGCTGGCGGTGCCTCGGCTGGTGCTGCCGCACCGGGGCAAGGTGCGTCGGCCTCCGGCCAGGTTGGACATGTCAGGTCCCCCTCGTTCCGCGCTGTGCTCGGGTCTGCCGTCAGGGCAGGACCCAGTTCGACCGGCTCACCGCCCTGGTCGGCCAGCAGGGCGTTGGCCCGACTGAACGGCCGGGACCCGAAGAAGCCACGGTCGGCCGACATCGGGCTCGGATGCGCTGACTCGATACAAGGCACGGGTCCGAGCAGACTCCGCAGGCTCTGCGCGTCCCGGCCCCACAGGATCGCCACCAGCGGGGTGTCGCGGGCGACGAGCGCCTTGATGGCCTGGTCTGTGACGTGTTCCCAGCCCTTTCCCCGGTGGGACGCCGGTCGGCCAGGCTCGACGGTCAACGATCGGTTGAGCAGCAGGATCCCGCGGGTCGACCAGGGCGCGAGGTCGCCAGAGGCCGGGAGCGGCTGCCCGAGGTCGGCGGCGTACTCGCGATAGATGTTCTGCAGGCTGCGCGGGATCGGTCGGACCTCCGGCGCCACCGAGAAGCTCAGCCCGACCGGGTGGCCCGGCGTGGGATAGGGATCCTGGCCGACGATCAAGACGCGTACGTCCGAGAACGGCTGCTGGAACGCGCGCAGGATGTTGGGACCGGCGGGAAGGTAGGAACGACCGGCCGCGATCTCCTGCCGCAGGAAGTCGCCCATCGCCGCGATGCGGCCCGCGACCGGCTCGAGTGCGTCAGCCCAACCCGCCTCCACCGTCTCGTGCAGGGGACGCCGGGCGGAGGTGCGTTCATCCGCCGGCGCGGCGTCCGTGCCTTGCCGAGCCGAGGTCGGCGTCGGAGCATCCGTTGCGATCGCGGTCTGGCTAGGTCCGTCGGCCGGGTCGGTCACGCCTACCTCCGGTGGATCAGTGATCGGACCGGCCATGCTAGTAGCGGGGTACGCGGACTCGAGCCGAACCGCAGGTACCTGGCGCGTTGCGACCGCCCGATGCCCCGGCGGCGACTGCCACGTCGTCGGCAGCGGTATCCCGGCTGCTCACCCGTCCGCCGAGCAGGACACCGACGACCACGCCGGCCACGACATACCCCGCACCCTGCACGATCAGCATCACCATCGCACCCAGCCGGTCACCGAACGCGGCACCCAGACCAGCGCCGACCATGCCGGCCAGACCCATGGAGGTGCCCATCACAGCGAACACCCGACCTCGGAACTCGTCGGGGACCGCGGCCTGGATGAGCGCCATCACCGCGGATCCGAAGATGACGCCCGGGATACCGACGAGGACGATCAATACCACCGCCGGCCAGAACACCGTCCACGCCAATGGATACGCGAAGAGCGCCAGGTCGAGGCAGCCGAACACCGCCGAACCCACCGCGATCAGGCGTACGGGCGAGAACCGCACACCGAACCAGCCGCCACACAGACCTCCGACGATTCCGCCGACGGCTTGGGCCGACATCAGCCAGCCCACCTCGGTGACGCCGCCCTCCAATCCTTCCATGACATACACGGCGAAGAGCGCGCCCATCAGTCCCTCACCCACCGACGTCAGGGTGAACGTCGCGATGAGGACCAGCAGCACTCTCGACCGCCGGACGAGGGCCATGCCGTCGACGAGTTCGCGCCAGACTGATCGGACTGCCCGGTGGATACCGGAGCGGTCGCGGCCTTCCAGTGCGTCGGTGATCGCGGCCTGATCCCGTTCGGCCGTCTCGGCACGATGACGTCCGGGTACCAGCGCCAGCAGCGCGACCGCCGCGACGAACGTGGCCGTATCGGCTACGGCGACGGCCGCGAGTCCTGACCAGGCGGCGACAATGCCGCCGACCGCGGGTCCGGCCAGGCGGGCGAGATTGTTGTTGACCGCGTTGAGCGAGTTGGCGGCGACGAGTTGGTCGGGTTCGACGAGCGACGGGAGCAGCGCGGCCTCCGCCGGCCGGAAGAACTGGCCCAGGCTCGCCACCGCGAACGTCACCGCGTACACGATCCAGACCGAGCCAGCATCGTGGACGGCCATCAACGGCAGGACGGCGATGGCCTGCGCCAGGCTCGTCACCACCATGACTCGGCGTCGGTCCCAGCGATCGACGAAGACACCGGCGACGCTGCCGAAGAGCAGGGTCGGGACACCGTTCGCGATGACCACCGCACTGGTGGCCGTGACAGAGCCGGTGAGTTCGAACACCAGGATCGGCAACGTGATCCTGAGCATCCAGTCGCCGGCCATCGAGATGAGACCAGCGGTCCAGACCAGCAGGAACCCCCGTCGCCGGAGCGGTCCGAACGAGGAGAACCAACCGCGCGAACTGTCCGAAGTCGTCGCCATGACGTCATGATGACGTCACAATGCGGCCATCGTCAACCTCAAGTCGCCGTCAGCTCTGACGCCACGGAGGTCGGCCGGAGAGGCTAGGCGGAGGACGCGAGCAGAGACGCGAGGTTGGGCGGAGACCCGACGCCGGGCCGAGGCCCGAGCTCAGGCGGAGTCTTGCGGGCGGGGGCGTTCCTGGTGGGACGAGTCTGTGGCGGCTTCGTCGCCGCCCGTGCGCGGCGGCTCACCAGACTCGGAGGCGGGCGAGGCGGGCGAGGCGGGCGAGGCGGGCGAGGCGGGCGAGGCGGGCGAGGCGGGCGAGGCGGGCGTGGCGGGCGAGGCGGGCTCGCCACCTTCGTCGGGTGGTCGATCCCCTGCGGGCTTGTCGTCGAACTTGACCTTGCGGAGCTGCTTGTTCATGTTGCGCCAGAGCAGGACCGTCGCGACCGCAAGCCCGGCGATGATGAGGAACCCGAGCATGCCGGGTCCGACCCACTCGGTCGGGTCACGACGGGCCGGGGCCGTGGATCCCGACGCCACCAAGGACGTCCACGACCCCCACATCAGCAGCGGCTGAACCGGCAGCATCATCGCGCGTCCGACCCTTCTCAAGTCGTCTGGTTCCATCCGCGGCACGACTCCGCGTACCGATGGCTCGGTGTCCATCGTTCCGCACCGTTCGGTCCCTGACGATTCGGGCCCACCGTTGGGCGACAGCGGTCCGCTATCCGTGGTCGGTGCCCTGCTGCCCGCCGGCTTCGTACGGTGTTAGACGTTGCCTGCGACGCGGTCCCGCACTCCGGCGAACAGGTCGTCCTCGGGAGCCGGGGCGTCGACCAGGCTCCGCGCCAGTTCGAAGTCTTCGGTCGGCCAGGCCGCGATGTGGACCTCCAGTGGGCACGCGAACCACGGACCGTTCGGGTCGATCTGGGTGGCGTGGGCGAGAAGGGCCTTGTCACGCACCGCGAAGTAGTCCGCGCACGGCACCTTCGTGGTCACCCGCGCCGCGTGGGCCGGGTCGGGCTTCCAGTCCGCGATCCGATCGGCATAAGGCGACTCCAGCCCGCGCCGGAGCATCTCCTCGTGCAGAGTGTGCGCACGCTCGCGATGGAACGAGTGGTGGTAGTAGAGCTTGAGCGGCTGCCATGGTTCGCCGGCGTCGGGGTAGGCGTCCGGATCGCCGGCGGCTTCCCAGGCCGCGATGGTGATGTTGTGGCACATGATGTGGTCGGGATGCGGGTAGCCACCGTTCTCGTCGTACGTCGTGACGACGTGCGGGCGGAACTCCCGGATCGCACGGACGAGCGGACCGGTCGCCTCCTCCAGCGGTATGGCGGCAAAGCATCCGTCGGGGAGCGGTGCCGGGTTGTCCCCGTCGGGGTAGCCGGAGTCGACGAAGCCCAGCCAGACCTGGGAGACACCGAGGATCTCCCGGGCGGTGTCCATCTCCTGGCGGCGGATTTCGGCGAGGTTGGCGAGCACCTCGGGCCGGTCCATGTTGGGGTTGAGGATCGAGCCGCGCTCGCCACCGGTACAAGTGACCACGCGGACATCGGCTCCCTCCGCGACATACCGCGCCGTGCTCGCCGCTCCCTTGCTCGACTCGTCGTCGGGGTGAGCGTGCACGTGCATGAGCCGAAGCTCCTCAGGTGCGATTCTGGGCACCTTGGTCCTTCCCTCTCATCGGATGACTCCGCGGGCGGGCCGCGCGTCAACGCCGCCGCCGCGTGACCGGTCACGCAGCAGCGGCCGGTCGGGCCATCCGGCCATCCGGCCGGCGGGCCACAGGACCTGTCCGACGAGCGGACGGCCCCACACCAGGGACCATCGTGGCCGAAGCCGCCGACGCTCCCCACACCGACCTGGCCAGCCCGCCGCGCTCGTGGGCGGTGTGCCCAGAATGGCCGGATGGGGTTCGGCGTTGTTAGCCTCATAGCTCTGTCCGTACAGTTCCGGACACGCGACCTTGAAAACGCCGACGCGGGATCCGGCATTCCGGGTCTGCCGAACTGCCCGCACGACCGAGGAGCTAACCACCGTGACGCAGTCGACCGACGAGAACGTCATCTGGCTCACCCAGGAGGCGTACGACCGCCTCAAGGCGGAGCTCGAGCATCTCACGGGCCCGGTGCGCGCGGAGTTGTCCCGACGGATCGGCGAGGCGCGCGACGAAGGCGACCTCAAGGAGAACGGCGGATACCACGCGGCCAAGGAAGAACAGGGCAAGACGGAAGCGCAGATCCGCAAGCTGCAGGACATGCTGCGCCGAGTGCGCGTCGGCGACACTCCCGCCGACGACGGAGTGGTCGAGCCCGGCATGAAGGTGACGATCCGGTTCAAAGGTGACGACGACACCGAGACGTTCATCCTGGGCTCCCGCGAACTCCTGGCCCTCGACGACTCGGTCGACCTCGAGGTCTACTCACCACAGTCGCCGCTCGGTGTCGCGATCAGCGGCAAGCGCAAGGGCGACCAGGCCACCTACGCCGCACCCAACGGCAAGAAGGTGACCGTCGAGATCGTCGACACGGTCCCGTTCGTCGCCTGACCTCAGCTCATTCGGCAGTGCGCAGCAGGTCGGCTGCCTCGTCGACGTCGATGTCACCCTTGGCCAGCCGAGCGAGTACGTCACTTCGTCGGGGTCGCGGTGTCTCTTCCGCAGCCCCCGACGTACCCGCTCCTTCCAGCCCGAGCGACGCGAGCAGATCGGCGTAGCGCTGCCGCGCCGTCGGATAGCTCACGCCGAGATGCCGCTCGACCTCGCGCATGTTGCCGCGCGACACCAGGAACACCCGGAGCAGCGCGCGCTCGGCGTCGGACAGCCGGCAGAACCCGCACGACTCGAAGACGCCGGACAGCTCGCTCCCGCACGAGCCACAGCTGAGCCGGGTCACCTCGAGACCCGCGCCGCACACCGGGCAGTCGCCGGGCGGGCGGTGGGCGGGTGTGGAGGAGGGGGTACGTCCGAACGCGTCGGCCGATCCGCTCACGGCGCCTCTTTGACCGTCGCCGTACCCATCATGACCTCGAGGTTGAGGATCCCGTCGCCGAGGCCGACGATGTGCTCCTCACGATCCTTGCCCGGCGGCTCCCACTGGACCCGGCCGAGTTGGACGTCCGGACGGATCCGGACGCTGGAGCCGGGCAGTAGGCGCAGTTGCAGCGAACCCGACTCCGTCCGCAGCCGCGAGCGACCCTTGGTGATCTTGCCCTCGACCTGGGCGGACCCGGCCTGGACGAGCAGGTCGATCGGCCCCTCGACGTCACGTACGCGAGCCGAGCCAGCCGTCACGCGAACCTGTTCCAGCTTTGGCAGGCGTTCGGCGTTGACGCTGCCGGCGGTGACCTCGACCTCGACGGCCAGGCTCGGGTTGACCCGGACGGAGAGCTCCCGGCCGAAGTCGAACACCCGCTCCTGGACGTCACGCAGCGAGCGGGTCCGCATCAGCGTGAACCCGTCGATGGACGCGCCGAACTCCCCCTCGCTGGTGACGACGATCGTGTCGCCTTCCTGCCGTACGACATGGGGGCCGTCGACCGCGACGGTCGAGACGAAGGGCTCGCCGATGATGCGTACCCGCCGGCCCACCGCGCGGACACGGAGCCGGTTGGTGGTGGCAGGAACGGGTACCTCGGTGCTCACGTCGCCCGCTTCGTCAACCGTCGCGGTGCCTGCGGACTCCTGGGCACTGGCGCCGGCGGCCCGGGCCTGGTCGATCAGAGTCGCTGCCTGGTCCGGTGCGAGGCGACCGGCGGCTACCTCGGCGAGAATCTCCCGGACGGGGTCCGACCCGCCCGTTGCCTCGCCGGCCTTGCTGGCTTCTGCCTCAGCCGCGGCCTGCTCGGCGTCGACCTGAGCTTGCTCCGTGTCGACCCAGGACTGCTCGGCGTCCACCCGGGCCTGCTCGGCATCGACCCGAGCCTGCTCAGCATCGACTCGAGCCTGCTCAGCGGCGGGATCGAACCGTTCGAACTGGCTGCGTCCTACGTCGTCGGTCGCCGCGGCCCACGCGTCGCCAGTGGTCGTTTCGGTGGTGTCGTCCGGTTTGACGCCATCAGAGCCGGCGGCGTCGGAATTGTGCGAGCTGCTCTCAGACATGCCTCGATTTCACCTCTTGCCCACGTCGAGTGTCAAGCGGAGTTTTATAGATTCGCAAGATCAGTTAAGAAATGTGAATCGGATACCCGGCCTGGCGGAGTCGATTGAGAATCTCCTCACGGTGGTGCTTTCCACGCGTTTCGACCTGAAGCGCCACCTCGACGTCGCCCAGATGGAGGGTCGCCGACGTGCGTTCGTGCACCACGTCGAGCACATTGGCGTCGGCGGCCGCGAGCTCGCCCAGCAGTGCGGCCAGCCCACCCGGCTCGTCGGGTACGCGGGCCCGGAAGGACAGGTAGCGCCCCGCCGCCGCCATGCCGTGGCGTACGACCCGCATCAACAGCAGCGGATCGACGTTCCCGCCGGACAGGACCGCGACCACCGGTGGCTCGAACGCGTCCGGCGACTCCAGGGCGGCGGCTACGGCGGCCGCACCGGCGGGCTCCACCAACAGCTTCGCGCGTTCGAGGAGGAGCAGCAGCGAGCGGGACAGCGAGTCCTCCGAGACCGTCACAACATCGAAGACATATCGCCGGACCAGCTCGAAGGGCGTCACGCCGGGCTTGCCGATCGCGATGCCGTCGGCCATCGTCGCCATCCGGTCCAGGGCGAGCGGGTGTCCCGCCGCGAGCGACGGTGGGTAGGCCGCGGCGCCCGCCGCCTGGACGCCCACCACCCGTGCCCGCGAGCCGCGACCGGCGAGCGCCGCCGCGATGCCGGCGGCGAGCCCCCCTCCCCCCATCGAGACCAGGACGGTCGCCACGTCCGGGCACTGCTCGAGGATCTCCAGACCGAGGGTGCCCTGCCCGGCCACCACGTCGGGATGGTCGAACGGATGGATGAGCACGGCGCCGGTCTGCTCGGCGTGCTCCCGCGCGGCACCCAGGGCCTGGTCGACGGTGTGGCCGGCGAAGCGCACCTCGGCACCGTAGGAACGCGTCGCCTCCTCCTTGGGGATCGGCGCGCCCACCGGCATGAACACGGTGGCCTTGGTGTCGAGCAGCCTCGCCGCCAGCGCGACTCCCTGCGCGTGGTTACCGGCGCTCGCCGCCACGACGCCACGGTCCCGGGACTGCTGGTCGAGCCTGGCGATGCGTACGTAGGCGCCACGGATCTTGAACGATCCGGCGCGCTGGAGGTTTTCGCACTTGAGGTGGACGGGACCACCGATCCGGTCCGACAGCCACCGCGAGCCCTCCATCGGCGTGACCCGCGCGACGCCACTGAGCAGCCGCCGCGCCTCCTCGATGTCGGCGAGCAGTGCCGCCGCATCGGTAGCGGGAGAGGGCGGATCGGCGGGACGGATGCCATCGGCCGGAACCATGAGCGCAGTGTGGCACCTCGCCGCTGACCTGGTACGACGACCCGGATACCCGACGGCACAACCATGCGGCGCCCCGGGTCGACGTGGCATCCGCAAGCCCAAGGGCGTAGAAACGATCTATGGCCGAAGGCGTCGTCCGCAAGTCTGTCCAGCGCCCGCGGGTGGCGCGTCCGCCCGGACCGCGTGGCCGCGTGCTCTACGCGGGACTCGCCGCCCGCCGCGACCCGACCACGTACTTCGAACGCGTCATTCGCGACCATCCCCGGCTCGCCTACCTGCGCTTCGGGCGCGAGCACGTCTACGTGCTCGGCGACCCCGCCCTGGTGCACGACCTGTATGTCACCAAGGGCCGGATGACCCGCAAGGGGCGGGCGCTGGAACGCATCAAGATGCTGCTCGGCGAAGGACTGCTCACCAGCGAGGGCGAGCTGCACCGCACCCAGCGCCGGCTCATCCAGCCAGCCCTGCACGGGCAGCGGATCGCCGCGTACGCCGATGCGATGGTCGATGCGGCCCACGAGTGCGCGACGCGATGGCACGACGGCGCCGAGCTGGATCTCGCGCGAGAGATGTCGGACCTCACGCTGACCGTCGTCGGCCGGGCGCTGTTCGGGTCGGAGCTCGCACACGTGACCGACCAGATCTCCGAGTCCGTCACGACCCTCCTGCGCGACTTCCAGCGGCACCTCATACCCGGCTCCGACCTGCTGCTGCGGCTGCCGACGCGACGCCGGGCGCGGCTGTTCGGCGCGGTCGACCAGCTCGACCGGCTCATCCGGCAGGTGATCGCCAACCGGCGTGCGGAGACTCCCGGGGCAGACCTCCTGTCCGCCCTGCTGTCGGCCATGGACGACGACACGCAGGTACGCGACGAGGCGATGACGCTCATGCTGGCCGGTCACGAGACGACGGCAACGGCGCTCACCTGGACCTGGTGGCTGCTGTCGGAGCACCCGGAGGTGGCGCGGTGGCTGCACGAGGAGCTCGATGCCGTCGGCGGGGACCGGTTGACGTACGCCGACCTCGAGCGACTCCCCCGCACCCGCGCGGTGTTCGCCGAGTCGATGCGCCTCTATCCCCCGTCGTGGATCTTGGGCCGCCGGACGTTGACCGACGTCGAGCTCGACGGTTGGACCCTGCCGGAGGGGTCGCTGTGCGTGGCAAGCCAGTGGGTTATGCATCGGGATCCGAGGTTCTGGACCGAACCGCTCGCGTTCCGCCCGCAACGCTGGATCACCCCCGACGGCAGGTACGACGAGTCGGCACCTGGCCATCCCCGCGGGGCGTACCTTCCGTTCGGCATCGGATCGCGGATCTGCGTCGGCCTCGCGTTCGCCTGGACCGAAGGGGTGCTCGTCCTCGCCACGCTGGCGCGCGACTGGGCGCCCCGGCTGGCCGCGGGCCAGGCTGTCGGCCTGCGACCTGGGATCACGCTGCGGCCGAAGTACGGCATGCGGATGGTGCTGCACGCCCGTACGACTTCCGGAAAATAGTTGCGCGACCCAAGTAGCTCCGTATACTTGCGGGGTGCAAGTAACTCCTCCCGTCCGGACCGGGACCCACACCGAACGACAGTCCGGCATCCCACGCGACACCTCCGAGGCACTGCTCGTCGCGCTGATGCGGATGTTCCGCCTGATCAAGCGCCGGCAGTCGCAGGCGATCGAGCCGGCCCTGCAATACCTGCTGTACACCGTCGCGTGCGGGAGTCCGCTGCGGCTGTCAGACCTCGCCAGTCAGGTACAGCTCGACCTGTCGACGGTGAGCAGGCATGTCCGGGCGCTGGAGGACGCCGGCTGTCTCGAACGCACCACCGATCCTGGTGACCGTCGGGCCGCGTTCCTGTCGCTCACCGAGGCTGGCCGCAAGGTACTCGACGACACGTTCGCCCGCCGCCGGGAGTCTCTCGACGCCGCACTCACCGGCTGGTCGGCCGATGACCTGCGGACCTTCGAACGCCTTCTCAACCGGCTGGCCGACGACCTGGAGACCAAGGCCCCGAGGTCGCGCCAGGCCTGACAGCGACCCACGGCAGCCCTGCCGGCAATCCCACCCGCCAGATCCCTGACCACAGATCGACCCTGACCACAGATCCACCCTGACCGCAGATCCCTGGCCGCCGATCCACCCCGGTCCACCCGTACGTGCCATGAATCGCAGGAGCGCACTTCCATGACCGAGCACTCAGCCCAGCCGTCGACGGCGGACGGGTCCGTTCCAGACGCTGCCGACGGCCACACCTACCTGTCCCACCGACAGATCCTGATCGTTCTCTCCGGACTGATGGCGGGCATGCTGCTCGCCGCCCTCGACCAGAGCATCGTCGGTACGGCACTCCCCCGGATCGTGAGCGAGATCGGAGGGCTCGACCAGCTCTCCTGGGTCGTGACGGCTTATCTGCTGACATCGACGGCGGCCACGCCGCTGTGGGGCAAGATCTCCGACCTCTACGGCCGACGCCCGACCTTCCAGGCGGCGATCGGCGCGTTCCTGGTCGGGTCGGTCCTGTCCGCGCTCTCCCAGAACATCATCGAGCTGGTCGCGTTCCGGGCCGTCCAGGGCATCGGTGGCGGCGGCCTGATGGCACTGGCGTTCGCAGTGATCGGCGACATCATCCCGCCTCGCGAACGCGGTCGGTACCAGGGCTACTTCGGCGTGGTGTTCGGTGTCTCCAGCGTCGCGGGTCCGCTGCTGGGCGGCTGGTTTACCGACGGCCCAGGCTGGCGGTGGATCTTCTGGATCAACATCCCGATTGGTTTGGCGGCTCTGGTCGTCACGTCGTGGGCGCTGCGGATGCCGAAGGTGCGACGTAACCACCAGATCGACTACCTCGGAGCCGCGACCATCGTCGCCGCCGTGTCGTCCCTGCTGCTGTACCTGTCGTGGCGCGGCGTCGAGTACGGGTGGACGGAGCCGTGGGCGCTCGCCCTGCTCGGTGCCAGCGTGCTGCTGACGTTGCTGTTCGTTCTGATCGAGTCGCGCGCGGCCGAGCCGATCATCCCGCTGCGGATGTTCGGCAACCCGGTCTTCTCCGTCAGCAACGCGTTCGGCCTGCTCACCGGATTCGTGATGTTCGGCACGATCGTCTACCTGCCGTTCTACCTGCAGGTGGTCAAGGGCATGTCGCCCACGGTGTCCGGCCTGGCGATGCTCCCGATGGTGGCCGGCATCTTCTCGACCTCGATCAGCTCGGGCCAGCTCATCACCCGCACCGGCCGCTACAAGATCTACCCGGTCATCGGGGGCGCCGTGATCGCAGTCGGTGTCTGGCTACTCTCGCGCCTGCACGCCGACTCGACGATGTGGACGGTCGGCGTGTACGCCTACGTCGTGGGGCTCGGGCTCGGGCTCACGATGGCGACGGTGATGACCGCGGTGCAGAACTCCGTCGAGATGCGGGACATGGGTACGGCGACCAGCTCGCTGACCTTCTTCCGGAGCATGGGCGGCGCACTCGGCACGGCGGTGTTCGGTGCGATCCTCACCAGCCAGCTCAGCATCCACCTGGCGGAGACCCTGCCCGGCCGCGCGGCGGGCCGGATCCCGGCCGGTGCCACCGACAACGTCACTGCGATCCAGCACCTGCCCGCCCAGATCAAGGAGCCGGTGATCGAGGCATTCGTCCGGTCGCTGCACGACGTCTACCTCGCCGGCGTACCGGTCGCGATCGCCGCGTTCATCGTCGTGCTCTTCCTGAAGGAGCTTCCGCTGCGCACAGGTCAAGGCAGCGAAGCGATCGGCGCACCCCCGCCGGGCGCGGCAGCGGCCACCGGCCTCGAGCCGGCCGGGAACACGGTCACACCGGACGCAGTGCGTGGCAACGGGTCCGGTGCGACGAACGGCAGAGCGCTCGGCAACGGGTCCGGGGCCACGAACGGTCGGGCGGCCGGCAAGCGGTCCAGCTCGACCGACGGTGAGGTGCGCTCGCCGGCCAGGTCGCACGATGCCTCCGACGGTCACTCGATCGACGGTCCGGGCTAGGAGGTACGTGGTCCTGCGGCCACCTCGTCCTTGGTGTCCACCTCGCTGTCTTCGCCCTCGGCGAGGTGGCGGATGATGCCGTTCAGCACCGCCACGATCGGTACGGCGAACAGGGCGCCCACGATCCCCGCGAGGTAGGCGCCGGCCCCGATGGCCAGCAGGACGGCGACCGGGTGCAGCCGGACGAACCGGCCCAGCAGGAACGGTTGCAGGATGTGCGCCTCGAGCTGCTGGACCAGCACGACGCCGCCGAGCATGAGCACCGCGACCAACGGTCCGTTCGCGACGAGGGCGACCACCACCGCGACCGCTCCGGACAGCAGCGCGCCGACGATCGGGATGAACGAGGCAAGGAAGACGAGCACGCCGATCGGCAGCGCGAACGGCACCCGGAGTACGAGCGCGACGATGGTGATGCCCGCCGCGTCGACGAGCGCCACCAGCACCGTCGCCCGCATGAAGGCGGTCAGCGACACCCAGCCGCGCCGCCCCGAGGAGTCTGCCCGCGCCCGGGCGTTACGCGGCAGCAGACGGACGAGGAACCCCCAGATGCGTTCCCCCTCGTACAACATGAAGTACGTCGTGAACAGGGCGAGGAACAGTCCCGCGACGACATGGCCGACCGTGGTGCCCACCCGCAGTGCACCCTGGGTCAGCTGGTTCGTCGTGAAGAACTGGCCCACCGACTGGTAGGCGTTGTCGATCTCGGCCTGGGACAGCTGCAGCGGTCCGCGGATGAGCCAGCGGCGGATCTCGTCGAAGCCCTGGATCAGCTGGTCGTACAGGCCCTCCCATCCGACCGCGACCTGCTGCCCGACGAGGGCGAGCAGCCCGAGGATGACCACGACGAGACTCAGCATGGTAAGGCCAGCGGCCAGCCCGCGTGGCATGCCCAGCCGGTCGAGCCAACCGGTCACAGGCACGATCAGGGCACTGACGAGGGCCGCGATCAGCACGGGTACGACCACCACGCTGAGCTGCAGCAGCAGGAAGGCGGCAACGCCGATGGCGACGACGACGAGAAGAAGTCGCCACGACCACTCGCTCGCCACCAGCATCCCGTGCGGGATGTCGACCATCCGCCCGGTCGCTCTCGGCGCCAGCGTCGTCGTACGTCCACCTGGACGGCGGACGGCTGGCGCGACCACCCGGCGGACCGGCTGGTCGGCCGGGCGGCCATGCCACCGGGCCCGCCGCCGTAGGGTGGCCGACCACCGGGCCGGCCGACGCTTCGGGTGCTCGGGGGTGATCACAGCAGGCTCATACCCCTCGCGGACGCCACCCACGACGTTCCGGCACTGAAGGTATGCCTGGGCGGCGTCTCCACCCGGTCGTCACTCCGGTGCCCAGTAGCGGTCTCCAGCCAGCACGAACGCCGACGCACCCACGATCCCCGCGTCCTGGTCGAGGGTGGCCCGACCGACCGACACGTCCCGGGCGAACTCGATCTGGGCGTACGTCTGCAGGGCGCGTTCCAGCGGGTCGAAGAGCAGGGCGCCCACCTGGGAGATGCCTCCGCCCACCACGACCCGCTCGACGTCGCAGAGCGCCACCGCTGACGCGATCCCGATGCCCACGGCCCGGCCGGCGCGCTCGAAGGCCTTCGCGGCCGTCTTGTCACCGGCCAGCGCATCGTCGGCGAGGAGCTTTGCCGTCGCCTCGTCGTCGTCGTGCCGCCAGCCCTGTTCGCGCGCCCACTCCACCAGCGCCGGACCTCGGGCGATGGCCTCGACGCAGCCTCGGCCGCCGCAGCCGCAGGCCGGGCCTTCTGGATCGGCGACGACGTGGCCGACGTGCCCGGCGTTCCCGCTCCGGCCGTCGATCAGCCGGCCACCCAGCACGAGGCCTCCGCCGACACCGGTCGACACGACCATCCCCAGCATGTTCGCGACGCCGCTGCCGGCACCTCGCCAGTGCTCGGCGACGACGACGGCGACCGCGTCGTTGTGCACCCGCACCGGTATGCCCGGGAACAAGGTGCTGAGCCGGTCGCGCAGTGGAAAGTCCCGCCAGGCCAGCAGGTTGACCGGCGACACGACCCCTTCGGGCCAGCGCATCGGACCGCCGCAGCCAACTCCGACGCCTCGCACCGGCGGACTCCCAGCCGCGGCCAGAGTCCTTTCGCACAAGGTGCGCAACCGATCCCAGACGGCCTCTGCGGAGTCGTCCGGACCGTCGATCGTGGGGGCGCGATCGCTCACCAGTACCTCGCCGGTGGGCGACACGACGCCGACGGCGATCTTCGTACCGCCGATGTCGATCGCGAGCACCGGATCGCGGGCACCATCTGCCGGCTGGGCGCCGGCCACGTCGTCGGTCATGGCACGAATCTTGCCTGCTTCGTTCCGGGGCTTGCGCAGGAGGACGACACTGAGTTCATGGACCGGGACGCACTCCGTCGGTACGCCGACGATGTGGCAGAGGTCGACGCACCCGCGCGAGAGACCCCGCGCTGGCTCCGACCGGGCCTGATCGCGGCGGCGGCGGTCGTTGCCGGCGTCCTGGTATATCTCCGCCTCACCGGCTCCGACGTCTCGGTCGCGTCCGAGGCTGCGATGTTCCCGCGCCCGTACACGGTGGAGGTCCTCGTCCACCTCAGCAACAAGAGCCGCGAACCGCTGGAGGTGGTCCCGCTGCCGGCCGACCTGGCGGGACTTGCGTACCGGGGGACCTTCGATCCGACCAGCGATGCGACCGGCCCGACGTCGCTGCCGTTGGAGCTGCTGCCGCGCGGTGAGGTCTCGTTCGCGATGAGATGGCAGGTCGAGGACTGCGGGCAGGTCCGGTCGAATACCGGTGACGTGGCGCTCCAGGTCCGGGCCGGTCCGCCCATCGGTATCCGCGAGCTCGTAGACCTGCGAGTCGGAACGTGGCAGGACTTCCTCCCGCCGATCTGCCGGACCCGCCCCGACCGCGGAGTGCCCCTGCTCGCCGGACAGGAGGTCCGGATTCACGACGGCCGGGTCTTCGCCGAGATCACCATCCTGAACGGCGGCGGTCGAGCCCTCCAGCTCCAGCCGGCGGACCTGCCTCCAGGCTGGAGCCAGCTGACGACAAGTGGTCGGGACGGGCTGCTCACCATCCCGGTCGGCCGCCAGCAGATCATCTGGTACAGCTTCCTTGCCCACGACTGCCAGGTGCCCGAAGAGGGCCCCGCCAGGCTGACGTTGCGGTTCGACAGCCGGGGTACGTCGAGGACCGAGGTGCTGCCGATCACGCTCGCGGACAGCTGGGCAAACCTGCTCGGAGTCTGTTCGGCGGGCTGACGGCGGGCCGATCGCAGGTGCTACGCGGGGATCGGTTCGGTCAGCGGAGCTTGCCGATCCTGGAGACGAGTCCTCCTGGTGCACCGTCCTCGGGGGTGTGCTCGGCAGTGGACCCAGGCTGGGAGTCTGCTTCGGGCGAGAACTCCGGCAGGTCCCGGACGTCGATGGTCGGGGGTCGCGGCCCGTCGGCGCGACGGCGCGCGGTCTCCATGGACATATCGGCGAGGTAGGAGGCCAGCCGGGAGTTGCGGAGCTGCCCCTCGCCTGGCGTCGCGGCCAGCATGTCGCCGGCACGGCGAGCCGCGGCCTCCGTTACGAGGGCCCCACGCTCCTGGGCGATGCGGCTGAAGATCGTCGCATAGTCGCTGGCGTCGAAGTCGCGGGTGCGCACGACCCGCCACCAGGCGGCAAGGGCCGGGTTGACGTCGACGATCCGCCGGTAGCCGTCGTTCGCGGTGAACGCGACGACCTGCAGATCGGCGGCAAGGACGCTGATCAGGTGGTGGAGCTCAGCGGCGAGAGCGGACCCGCGTAGTCCGTCGGTGACCAGCTGGTCGAGCCCGTCGATCACCAGAAGGCACTCGCCGCGGCATCGTTCGGCGTACCCGCGAATGTGTGCGATGGCGGTCGCCTGGTCGAGGCGTGAGAGCTGTTCGGGACCCACCCAGACCGGCTTCCCGTCGAAGCCGCGGACGGCCAGCAACCGGTGCAGCACCTCGACCGTCAGGCTCTTGCCGGTGCCGGGCGGACCCGCCACCAGGAGCCGCAGCTCGTGTTGGGGGGTGGCGACGATCTCGCGAAGGGCGGTGACAAGGGCCGGCTGTCCGACGATGCTGTCGATCGTCCCGAACGCCGGCGGGGGCGGAGTCATCGGACCTGGTGCGGGTTCGGTGCGGTCGCCCTGGTGCGGCCGCCCGGCCTGCGCCGGCTGTGCAGGGGCCGGCGGGTCCGTCCACGGTGTCTGGACGCGTGGGCCGGGCGGTTCGGACCCACCGCGCTCGTGCGGGTGCGGCGCCGTGCCGTTGTACCACCCGAACTCCGTCGCTCCGGACGGACTGGTGAACGGCAGGGCGGACGGCAACGCGGACGGCGATGCGAAGGGAACGTCCGCGCCCGGTTCGGCAGGGGGTCTCGTCGGCTCGGGTTGCCTCCTCAGCTCGGCGGGACCGGCCGGTCCTCGTGCTTCGCCTGGCTCGCGGGTCACGTCGCGTTGCCAGCTCGCGGTGTCAGCCGACGGGGCCGCCGACTCCACGCCATTCCGCCTGTAGCCCGTCCACGCTTCGTCCCGCTGCGCCGGCTCGCCGACGGGACGCGGCGGCGACGAGAGGTCACCGGGCTCGCCGGCACGCTGGCCGAGCGACGCGAACTGATCGAACATCGAGGCGGCGTCACCACGCTCGGCCGGCGGTGACGCAAACCTGCCGAACGGATCGGACGGAGCGGCGAACACCGACGGTCGGTCGAGCATCGCCGTCATCTCGACCTCGGAGTTGGCTTGCCCTTTCGGCGCTGTCGGCGCTGTCGGCGCGGTCGGCGCGTTGGGCATGGCTGGTTGGTTCGCCGCGCTGGGGTCGGGCGGCACCTTCGCTGGTGCGCCGCCATTCTCGGCGACGGCGCGCGGCGGGACCGACATCTGGGCATCGTGCGGAAGCCGGAGACCACCAGGCAGGTCGGCGGCCGGGCCATTGGCACTGGGGGCGTTGATCCCAGGGGAAGTGCCGAAGGGAAGGTTGCCGAGCGAGACGTTGGTGAGGGAGACATCGCCGCCGGGGATGCCAGGGATCGCTGTGATCGGTTGGATTCCAGCGACCGGCTGCCCGATCGGACGTGGCGGCTGCATCCCAGACACTGGCTGCATCCCTTGCACCGACTGCATCCCTTGCACTGGCTGCATCCCGGGCACCGACTGCATTCCGGGCCAGGGCGGCGGAGGCGGCGACTGGTTCCCGGCCACCGTGCCTGACGGTCGTCCCACACCGGCCGGGTCCGCACCAACAGTGGCACCGGGAACTCCCGCCGCGTCACCGGCACGACTGGCCTCGCCCGTACGGCTGGCCAGCTGAGATCCGAACGGGAACGCCTCCTCCACCGTGAGCCAGCCAGGCATCGCGTCGGTTCCAGTGAGCGGATGCCGCACCCGACGGACCCGGAACAACCGGCGGACGTCCTCCTGGAACCACCCCACCGGGACCAGGCACGGTCGGGGCGCCACCGGAGTCCCCGGCAGTCCCTGGACGGCACCGGTGAACCTGACCGCCAGGTCGAGCCAGGCGCGGCAGAGTTCGAGCTCCCCGGCCACCAGGGCGCGAGCCAACCAGTCCCGTACCTGCCGGCGCCACGCCTCGGCGTCCCACGTACGCGCGACGATCGGCAGTTGGCTGCGCACGTGGGCGTACAGCTCGCCGCGGACGCCGACCGCGAGTTCGGCGGGTGCCTCGCTGCGACCTGCCTGGACCAGGAGGGAGACCAAGGTGTTGGCGCTCGTCGCGGAGAACGGGACAAGCGCGGCGAGCCGTTCGTGTGCGGCCAGCCAGCCGTCGACGATCCAGCTCAGGTAGCCGACCGGCCCTGTCAGCTCGGGGAGCACCGCTACCAGGTCGTCGCCCGCGACGTCCGCCCAGCGCTCTTCGAGCCGGATCCACTCAGCCCGCACCAATGGCGTCGTCAGCGTCGCCTCGAACAGGTCGACGTCCTTGCGAGCCGCCGCGAACAGCTTCAGCAGCGCCTGCCGTCGGGTCTCGAACGGCGCCATGCCCTCCAGCGCCTCGAGAATGTCGACCGTGAGCTCCCACGCCACCTCGCGTAGCGCGCGATCGTCACCGGCCGTCCGGAACAGCTGTCCGCCCGGCGGCCGCCACGGCGCCGACGGAGCTGCCCACCGGACGGTCGGGTCGGCAGCCGCAACGGTGCCGAGCCGAAAGCGTTCGATCAGGTCGCATTCGAGCCGGAGCCGCGAACCGGCCCGGACAGCGGCGTCACCACACAGGAACGCCACGATGCTCAGAGCGTCGGCGACAACGGCGGGAGTGGGGGTATGCGGGCCGGGTTGCTTGCCGACGGTCAGCCGCGCCGACCTGCCATCGGCGACGAGGCCGTCGATGCGGGCGGACACTTCGTCCAGCAGACCATCAGGAACCGGAAACAGGCCGTGCGCATAGAGATCCAGCACGGGCTCGTCGGTGACCAGGAGGTCGAGAGCTCCGCGGAGCCGGGACTCACCATTGACCACAGCGTCCTCCGCCAGCGGGCATCGCGTTTGGTGCGTCAGGCGCCCTGCCGCCATCGACGGCTGGGTCGCGAACTGGACAGATCGTCGCGAAGCCTAGCGGAGTACCTCGACAAAGACATCGGTCGCAAAGGCGGTCGACTTGGTACACATCACGTGAGCTGGGCATTGTCGCTCTCCGACGCCGGCGAGCAACTGAACGAGGTCACCGGGCACGATGTTGATGGCCGCGCACACGCGTGGTTTCGGCCGCCGACCGGCGCCCGCACGCACCGGCGGGCGACGGCTGAAGGATGATACGAATGCCGGCCGCGGCCGCATCCGGCGGGCGACGAACCGTGCCGGATCCGGCCGAACCGCCCGCCATCCGGACCAACCCGCGACCGAACCGCCTGTCAGCCGAACAGCCAGCAAGGGGCCACCGTTGGAAACGTCGCTCTCCCCGGGCAAGCTCACCGTACGGCCGCTGGACCAGCCGGCGGAGATGCGGGCAAGCGTCGCGTTGTACCGCGACGTGCTCGAGCTCAACCCGACCGACCCGGCCGTGAGCCCGCGACTCCTCTTCGCGCTGCGGCGCAACGGCGGATCGGTGATCGGCGCGTTCGACGGTGAGCGCTTGATCGGGTTCGCGTACGGGTTCATCGGCAAGGACGCAGACTCCGGTGAGGTCTACCACTACTCCCAGGCCGCCGTCGTCGACCGGCATTCCCAGGGCCGAGGGGTCGGTCGGGCGCTCAAGCAGGCCCAGCGCGCGTACGTGCTCGACACCGGGGTCACCCGGATGCGCTGGTCGTACGACCCGATCCGCGCGGGCAACGCGCACTTCAACCTCGACGTCCTGGGCGCGCGCGCACGGTGGTTCGTCCACAGCCTGTACGGCGTCGACGACATGGGCCGCGACCTCGGCCAGCCCAGCGACCGGTTGATCGTCGAATGGGATCTGCTGAACGAACCGTCGCCGCCCGCAGCCGATCGGAACCCGGCCGGCCTACTGGTTTGGGGCGAAGTCGCCCGCGATGGAGCCGATTTGCTGGTCGGCCTCCCCCGCAACTGGCCGGTCGCGAGCGATCAGGCGGACGCGGCATCGTTGCGTATCAGGGTGAGCTCGGCGTTGGAACGCGCGATCGCAGACGGATACGTCGCCGTCTCCTGTCGAACGACCGGCCCGGACTCCGCCTGCTACCGGCTACGACCCGCCGACGACCAGCACGACGGTAGGAGTGACCACACATGACGGCGTCCTTTCCCTACGACCAGCCGGGCGTGGGCGCGCCGCTCACGGCGGTGGAGGCGTTTCGCGTCCGACTGCCGCTCGTGCACGAGTTCGAGACCAGTTCCCACCGCAAGTCCTACCTCGAACACATCCTCGTCAGGCTGGAGGACGCGGACGGCGCGACCGGGTGGGGCGAGATCGCCTCGCCGAGCGAACCCTTCTATTCGGCCGAGACCGTCGACACCTGCTGGTTCATGCTCGGACACCATCTCGCGCCATCGGTGCTGGCCCACCGCTGGGCAAAGCCCGAGCAGGCAGACCTCGCCTGGGCACGAATCCGCGGACACCAGTTCGCCAAGGCCGGTTTCGACATCGCCTGCTGGGACCTCGCCTGCCGGCGCATGGGTGTGTCGCTGGCGAGTGCACTGGGTGGCACCCGCACCAGCGTTCCCGCGGGTGTGAGCCTCGGCATCGAGCCGACCATCGACGACCTGCTCGCGCAGGTGGCGCATCACAGCACCGACGGCTACCGCCGGGTGAAGCTGAAGATCGCGCCGGGATGGGACACCGAGCCGGTACGGGTCGTACGCGAGGCCTATCCCGACCTTGCCCTGCAGGTCGACGCGAACGGCGCGTACACCGAAGACCCTGCCCACCTGCACGCCTTGCGTACGCTCGACGACTACGAACTGGTGCTGATCGAGCAGCCCTTCGCGCCCGGAGCACTCGCAGCCCACGCACGCCTGCAAGCTGTCCTTGACACCGCGCTCTGCCTGGACGAGTCGATCGAGGACGTCGACCAGTTGGACACCGCGGTCAGCCTGTCTGCCGCGAAGATCCTCAACATCAAGGTGTCGCGGATGGGCGGACTCACGCCCGCCCGGCTCGCCCACGACCGCGCCGTCGCCGCCGGATGGCAGGTCTGGTGCGGAGGCATGCACGAGTTCGGGATCGGACGCGCGGCCAACGTCGCGCTCGCGAGCCTGACTGGGTTCGCCTTGCCCGGCGACGTCTCCGGGTCCGACAAGTACTACGCGCGCGACGTGGTCGATCCGCCGATCCGCGCCCACGCGGGCATGGTGGACGTGCCGGTCGATCGTCCTGGTCTGGGACACGAGGTGGACGAGGACCTGGTCCGCTCGCTCGCGGCGGAGACGTTCATGCTTCACGCCAGCGCCGGTTGACGGTCGACGGTCAGCGGCGGAGCGGGGCGGTGGCCCGCGGCGCACAGTGACGGCCCGCCCGCGACTTGCGGTGGGATAGTGGAAACAGGGTGTCCGCATCCAGAACCGTTGCGGCGCCCATGCCGGGGTGGTGACCTCCGATGGGATTCCGCGTCCTGGTCGTCATGGTCGCGGCGACGCACATCGCGTTCGTCGCCTATGTCGTCTTCGGCGGCTTTCTCACCCTCCGCTGGCCTCGCGCGATCGCGCCGCACGTCACCGCTGTCGCCTGGGGGTTCGCCGGGATCCTCGTCCCGCTGCTCTGTCCGCTCACGGTGGCCGAGAACTGGCTACGGCAGCGAGGTGGCGAACCGTTGATCAGGGACGGGTTCATCAACCACTACCTGACCGGCGTGCTGTATCCAGACGCCCTGCTGCTGCAGGTAAGGATCCTGGCCGGCTGTGTCGTCGTGCTGTCGTGGCTGATTGCGTATCGACACCTCCATGCCGGGCCCACGCCGCGCTGACCCGAACGCCGAGCCGTCCACCACGTTCGTACGCCTGACCGGTCGGCGTCCTCAGCCGATCGACCGCAACCTCAGCCGATCGACCGCAACCTCGGCAGCAGCGCCGCGACACCCTCGGCCCGGGCCACCGCGCCGCCACCGGCGACGACGACGATGACCTCGCCAGCTCCGACCTTGGCGTACGACTCGACCTTCGGCAGAAGCTCCTCCGGATCGTCGGCGAAACGTACCTGCACCGTCCGCTTGATCTCCGCAGGGTCACGCCCGACGTCGGCGCAGTGCTGGTCGAGGACGCCCGACAGCTCCGCGAACTCCTCCGGCGATCCACCCGCACCGTTCCACGCATCGGCGTACTTCGCGGTGATCAGGAGCGTCCGCTTGCGTCCGCTTCCGCCGACCCACAGCGGAGGGTACGGGCTCTGGACCGGCTTGGGGTTGGCCAGGGCGTCGGTCAGCTGGTAATGCTTGCCCGCGAACGTCGTCGTCGGCTTTGTCCACAGGGACGTGATGATCTGGCAGGCTTCCTCGAACCTGTCCATCCGCTGACCGACGGTGCCAAACTCCAGGCCCAGCATGGAATGCTCGACCTCCGCCCAGGCCGCGCCGAGCCCGAACTCGAGTCGGCCGCCGGACAGGTGGTCGACGGTGACCGCCATCTTCGCGAGCACCGCCGGGTGCCGGTAGGTGTTGCCGGTGACCATGCAGCCGATCCTCACCCGTCGGGTGCTTTCGGCCATCGCGGCCAGCAGCGTCCAGCCCTCGAAGACGTCGCCGCTGGGGTCGTCGGTGCCGATCGAGGCGAAGTGGTCGAAGTTCCAGCAGCTGTCGAAGCCTGCCTCGTCGGCCAACTGCCAGACCGCCCGGAGCTCGTCGATGGTGGTGCGCTGCGGGGAGAGCTTGATGCCGATGCGCACAGGTGTGTGGGATGTCATGCCGGTAGTCATACCTCGCCGGAGCCTCGTCGCGCGATCGACTCGGGCCGGGGATGGACAGCTTGTCAGAGGTATCCGCGCATCTAGGCGTGGATACCTCGGCAATTCGGCTGGTGACAAGTCGGCGTTGGCGTGCGGGGCGAAGACAGGTCGTCACTGGCAGGTCACCGCTCGTCGCCGACCAGTGTTCCGGCCAAAGCAGCCGCGGCCTCCGGTCGGTCGTCGGCCAGCAGACCCACAGCGGCGAGAACGTACGACAGGTCGACAGCGAGATCCGGCCGCTCCGGGATCATCCAGCCGCCCGGTGCATGACCGTCGAGTCCGGACGTCAGCATCCGCGCCGCCAGATCGGGCCCACCGTGCCGCACCAACCCACCCGACGCGACCAGCAGCCGTACCGCACGCAGGTCCTTGCCGGAGTGTTCGACCACCCGGCCCGCCGGCGTCGTCAGCACCCTGGACGAACCCGCATGCCGACGCAAGGCCAGCTTGACAGCGAGCGCGTACAGGCGTTCGTCGACGGCAAGCTCATCGACACCAACCTCATAGGGACCGTGCTCGCCGGAGCTGGGAGCGACGTATGCCGGCTCGGCGACCCGCCGCGCGGCTGCCGCCGACAGCAACTCCACTTCGTCTACGTGGAGCAAGTCGGCCTTGACAGCCGCCTCGACGATGCCGAGCGCGTTCCACCGTAGGCCCAGATCCCCTTCCACCGTACGGCTCACCGGAAGGTCTGCGACCACCTGTCGGCCCAGACCGGCATCCTCGGGATCGGGCTCCACCACCGAGTGGACGTCGGTCGTGGCACCGCCGACGTCGACGACGACGACGCCATCAGGTGCGTGCGATCTGGCGAGCACCTCGACTCCGCGGAGCACGAGGTCTGGCGTAGGCCCGCGCACGATCCGGCCGAACTCCTCCCGCCGCGACAGGTCCTTGCCGCCGATGACGTGCCGGCAGAACGTCTCCCGGATCGCCGCTCGTGCCGGCTCGGGACGTACGACCCCGATCTCGGGAAGGACGTTGTCGGCCACCGCGCACGCGGTGCCGGCCGCCGCGAACATACCCGCAACCTCGTCTTGACAGGCCGCGTTGCCGGCAAGGACGACCGGGAGGCTCACCTTGGCCCGCGTCAACGCGGCGGCGTTCGCACGCAGCACCCGGGTGTTGCCGCCGTCTGTTCCGCCGACGAGGAGTACGACGTCAGGAGAGGTGGCGGCCAGCCGGCTGGTCGCGGCGGCGTCCAGCACGCCGGATGCGATGTGCACGACCCGGCCACCGGACGAGGTGGCGACCCGTGCGCCGGCCTCGGCGGTGACCAGTTCCTCGTTGCCCACGACGGCGATCCGGAGCCCGCCGCCGGCACTCGAGCAGGCGCGTACCTCCCACGTCGGTGCGGCTCCGGTAAGCAACGACAACCGGTCCCGCAGGACGTCGAGTGCCTCCATCAGGTCGGTGCCGATCGACGTCGGGTGTGAGTCGGTCGCGATCAGCGTGCCAGAGACGCCGTCGACCAGGGCGGCCTTGGTGAAGGTCGACCCGAAGTCGACGCACAGGATGCGCTGGTTCAACTCCCCGGTCCCGCCGGGCGAGGTGCCGGCATGGGCGCTCATCACTCCGCCTCGGCACGGTCCGGCGCAACGGGACGGAGCTGGCCCGTGATCCGCGGCTCGAGCTCGTCGACCAACCGCGCGAACTCCGCGTCGAGGTCGCCGACGTCACCGACGAAGCCGAGGACGAACTCCTCACGGTTCCAGGTCCGCCCGCGCTGGTGCAGGTTGAGCCGGTCGTACAGGGAGTGGATCCGCATCGCCTGTGCGGTGAACCGTTCGATCGTCACGCCGCCAGCGTAGGTGTCCGGCACGTACGTCACGGTCGTGGTCCGCGGCCCGGCAAGCCGACGGATCGACGACGGATCGACGAACCGGCGGATCGACGAACCGACAAGGTTGTCAGAGGTATCTCGGCCTTGAGACCGAGATACCTCTGACAACTCACCCCGGCCGACAACGCCAGCCGGCGCGGGACCAGCCCGGCGGACTCGCGCCGACGCCGGAGCGCTACGCGGCTGGCTGGTCGGTGACCAGGCCGATCCTGATCCCGGTCGGGTCGGCGAGTGTGGCGGACCAGCCGTACTCCTCCGAGATCAGCGTGCGGCCGTCAACCACCTCGCCGCCGTTCGCCTCGACGGTACGCAGCGTCTCCTCCAGATCGGACACCGCGAAGTAGACGCGTACGTGCCTGGCCGCGGGTGGCGCGTCGTCGGCCGAACTGACCAAGCCGCCGACCATCGTGCCGTCGGCCACCTTGGCGATGACGAAGCCTTCACCGAAGGGCTCGAAGGTCCAGCCGAACACGGCGCGGTAGAACTCCTGCGCCTTGTCCAGGTCGGGTACCTGGATCTCCCACCAGATCACCGGGTTGGCCGACGCGGGTGCGGATGCGTTGTCGCTCATGGTCGTTCCTCACACTGGAAGGGGCCCACTTGACGGGGTTACCAGCGATGACGAACGACCCCACTCGAAATCGACAGGACCCGCCCCGTGATCATGAAGAGTCCTGGTCACCTGTCGACCAGAAAGCTTCATGATCGCCGGCGCCGACACGCCAAGACGCTCAGGCGAGCGCGTGGGCGAGATCGTCGAGCAGGTCGTCGATGGTCTCGATGCCGACGGACAGCCGCACCAGGTCCTCCGGCACCTCCAGCGGCGACCCCACGGCGCTGGCATGGGTCATCCGGCCCGGATGCTCGATCAGCGACTCGATGCCGCCGAGCGACTCCGCCAGCGCGAACAGCTTCGTCCGTTCGCACACGTCGACTGCCGCCTCCGCGCCGTCGACCATCCGGAACGAGACGATCCCGCCGTAACGCCGCATCTGCTTCGCGGCCACCTCGTGACCGGGATGGTCGGTCCGGCCCGGGTACAGCACCTGGCGCACCTTGGGGTGCTCGGCCAGGAACCCCGCCACCCGCTCGGCGTTGTCGCAGTGCCGCTCCATCCGCACCGCCAGGGTCTTCAGCCCGCGCAGCACCAGCCACGCGTCGAACGCCCCGCTCACCGCTCCCATCGCGTTCTGGTGGTACGCAAGCCGCTCGCCGAGTTCGGCATCGGCCGCGACGAGCGCGCCGCCCACCACGTCGGAGTGCCCACCGGCGTACTTCGTCGTGGAGTGCACCACCACGTCGGCGCCAAGCGCCAACGGCTGCTGCAGGTAGGGCGAGGCGAAGGTGTTGTCGACGACGAACAGGGCGTCGTTCTCGTGCGCGACCTGCGCGAGCGTCGCGATATCGGCGATCGCCAGGAGCGGGTTGGTCGGCGTCTCCACCCACAGCACCGAGGTGGGTCGGCTGCGGACGGCGGCCCGGACGGCCTCGACGTCCGCGACATGGACCGGTGTGTGGGCAAGCCCCCACGGTTCGCCGACCTTCGCCAGCAGGCGGTAGGTGCCGCCGTACGCGTCGTCCGGAATGACCACATGGTCGCCCGGCCGGCAGACGGCGCGCAGCAACGTGTCCTCGGCGGCCATTCCGCTGGCGAACGCGAGCCCTCGCGCACCGTGTTCCAGGGCGGCGAGGCACTCCTCGAGCGCCGCCCGGGTCGGGTTCTGGGTCCGCGAGTACTCATACCCCTGCCGCGGCCGGCCGACACCGTCCTGGAGATAGGTGCTGGTCGCGAAGATCGGCGTGATCACCGCGCCCGTGGCGGGGTCGGCCTCCTGGCCGGCGTGGATCGCGAGGGTCTCGAAGCCGTGCTGGTCACTCATGGCCGCAGGCTATCTGGGCCCGGCGCGGTGCCGTGGGAGGTGGCGCGGGCTCGGGTGCGATGGTCAATCGCGGCAGGAGGACGTGCACGAGGGGCCCGATCCCCAGGGCGAAGACCACCGTGCCGATGCCGACCGTGCCGCCGAGCAGCCAGCCGACCGCGAGGACGGTGACCTCGATCGCGGTACGCACGACCCGCACGGACCCACCGGTCCGTCGGACCAGCCCGGTCATCAGACCGTCCCGCGGGCCGGGCCCGAACCGGGCACCGATGTAGGCCGCCGTGGCTATCGCGTTGAGCACCAGCCCGGCCAGCATGAACCCGATCCGCCCGGCCAACGACGACGGCACAGAGAGCACCAGCAGGACGCCGTCGACCACCAGGCCCACCACCACCGCGTTGCTCACGGTTCCGATTCCGGGCCACTGCCGGAGCGGGATCCACGCCAGCAGGACGACACCGCTGATGACGATCACGATCGTTCCGAACGACAGCGGGGTGTGCTCCACGAGGCCCTGGTGAAAGACGTCCCACGGACCGAGGCCGATGTTCGACCGGATCATCAGCGCCATCGAAGCGCCGAACAGGACCAGGCCCAGATAGAGCTGCACCAGTCGGCGCGGCACGCGGCCCTCGCGAAACGCCACAAGAGGCGACGAGGCGAACGAGACATCGGGCACAGGTCGGGCCACTCGCGAACGCGCAGACATGCCTCCGATCCTGGGACACAACTGGCCTGGTAATCCAGGTCCAGTTGTGTGAGAGTGGCCTGCATGCTGGACCGATCCGCATCCGCTGGCCAGCTGGTCGAGCAGCTCGGGTCCTGGCACCACGGCGGACCCACCTACCGCGCACTCGCCGAGCGCATCAGCATGCTGGTCCTCGACGGGCGGTTGCCGCCAGGCACCCGCCTGCCCAGTGAGCGCTCCCTCGCGCAAGCTCTTGGTTCCAGCCGCACGACCGTTGCCGCCGCGTACGCACTGCTCCGCGACTCAGGCTTCCTCGCCAGCCGACGCGGAGCCGCCAGCCGCACCCGCATCCCTCCCGGCGCGCGCGGGACCGGCTCGGGAGCCGGCGGGTTGGGCTCCGGCGCGATCACACCGGCCGACGGCGGGGAGCAGCAGTACGACCTCGGCGCCGCGGCCCTGCCCGCTCCGGCAGAGATGACCGAAGCGGTCGAGGCTGCCATGCACGTACTGCCGGCACACCTCGGCGGCCACGGCTACACCAGCCTCGGAGTGCCGGCGCTTCGCGAGCTCCTTGCCCAGCACTACACCGCGCGCGGACTCCCGACCGATCCCGACCAGGTCCTCGTGATGGGCGGCACGCTGCAGGCACTGGCGCTGGTGCTGCGGGCGTTCGTGAGTCCGGGCGACCGGATCCTGGTCGAGCACCCGACCTACCCGAATGCGCTGGAGGCGATCCGCCAGCTGCCGGCGCGAGCCGTGCCGGTTCCGCTCCGTCCCGCCGGCTGGGACCTGCCCATGCTGGAGGCGACCCTGCGGCAGGCCTCCCCACGACTCGCGTACCTCGTGCCCGACTTCCACAACCCGACCGGCCTGCTGATGAGCGCGCCGGCCCGGGAACGGGTGGCCGCGGCGGTCGCCCGCACCCGCACCCTCACGGTCGTCGACGAGACGGTCGCCGACCTCTCGCTCGACGTCAGTCCGCAGGCCATGCCTCCGCCGGTCGCCGCGTTCGACCGGCGCGACCTGGTGGTGCTGCTCGGCAGCACCAGCAAGTCGTTCTGGGGCGGGCTCGGCGTCGGGTGGGTCCGCGCTCCGGCGTCACTCGTGCCGACCCTGCTGGCCGTACGCGCCGCGACCGACCTCGGTACGTCCGTCCTCAGTCAGCTCACCGCGGCCGAGCTGTTGGTCCGCCGGGAACCCATCCTGGCCGGGCGTCGGGAGATGCTGCGGTCGAGGCGGGCGGCACTGGTGGCCGCCCTGGGCGAGCACCTTCCGGACTGGGGCTTCGTCGAGCCACCCGGTGGACTCGGCCTGTGGTGCGAGCTGAACGACCCGGTGTCGAGCGCCCTTGCGGTGATGGCCGGGCAGTACGGGATCCGGCTGGCGGGTGGGCCGAAGTTCGGCACCGACGGGGCGTTCGAGCGTTTCGTCCGATTGCCGTTCACCCTGCCCGAGGCCGAGCTCACCGATGCGGTCCGGCGGCTGGCCGGTCTGTACGCGGGGGTGGCCAGCGCCCACCGGCGCCAACCCGGCGTCCCCGGGGCCCGTGCCGATCAGGCAGGAGCCGGCGACCTCACCCCGATCGTCACCTGAACACACTCAGCCGACCGGCCGGGGTCCGGTGGAATCCGGGACTCCTCCCGTCGGTTTGAATGGGGTACACGTACGCACTCATGGAGAGGGAGGCGCGTGCCATGCCCCTGTTCGGCCGTCCGCGCGAGATGCCGGCACCCAAGGACGCCCTGGCCGGCCGCGACCAGCGTCCCTTCGACGTTCCATCCACCCACGCAACCCTCGGGAACCCACTCGAGGGCGACGTTCCCGACGGCCTCGAGCTCGCCGTCTTCGGGCTCGGCTGCTTCTGGGGTGCGGAGCGGCTCTTCTGGCAGACACCCGGCGTCTGGTCGACCGCGGCGGGATATGCCGGCGGATACACGCCCAACCCGACGTATGAGGAGGTCTGCACCGGCCGCACCGGACACACCGAGGTCGTCCGGGTGGTGTTCGACCCGGCGAAGACGTCGTACGCCGAACTGTTGCGGATCTTCTGGGAAAGCCACGACCCGACGCAGGGATACCGACAGGGCAACGACGTCGGTACGCAGTACCGGTCGGCGATCTACTACACCAGTGAGGCTCAGCGCGAGGCGGCCGAGGCATCTGCGGACGCGTACGGTAAACGGCTCGCCGGCGCCGGCTACGGCTCCGTCACGACGGAGATCGCGCCACTCGGCGACTTCTACTACGCCGAGGACTACCACCAGCAGTACCTCCACAAGGTGCCGAACGGCTACTGCCCCGTCCACTCGACCGGCGTCGCCTGCACCATCGGCGCCGGTGAGCACGAAGGCTAAGCCGGCCCGGGCACGAGTTCGCGGAGGTAGGTGGTGCCGGGACGGCCGCTCAGCACGGTCGCACCGTTCGGTACGAACCCCACCTTGGTCAGCACCGCCTTCGAGGCTGGGTTGTCCAGGGTGGTTGCCGCACGCAGCCTCGTCAGCGCGTAGTCGGTGGCGGCTCGCTCGCACACCTCACGGACGGCGGCCGTCGCCACGCCACGTCCCGCGACCTTCGCAGCGATCCGGTAACCCAAGTCGGCGGATCCGTCCGACACATCGACCAGATTGACCCGTCCCACGACCTCGCCGCGGTCCACCAGGACATGGAAGAAATGCAGTCCTGCGGCTTGCTCGGCGAGTAGTTCGCCGTGCCTGGCGTCAAAGCCCGCGAAGTAGGCGTCACCTCGATCCGGCACCAAGGCGGCGAAGTACGCACGGTTCTCCAACTCGAACGTCAACAACGCCGGGGCATGGTCAGCCCGCAGCAACTCGATCTCGGCCACCGACCGAGCCTACCGAATGCCAGGCGAAGTCCGACCGCGTCGGTGTCTGTCCTCGCGTCTACCCCGCGGCGCAGTGCTTCTGCGGTACAGACCCTTCTGTCCGGCGCATGTCCGCGCCTTACCGACGCCTGACCCGCAAAACCTGTGCAGGACTTCGGAAAACCTGACGTGTCGCAGGTCGATCCGTGCCGACGATGGAGCCCTTGCCACCTCGGGTCACGTACCGGGCTGGGTCTTGTTGGACGGTAAGGAGTACGCACAATGTCAGACCACCGCCCTCCCACCCCGGACGAGTCCCCATCCCCTGCGGACAAGGCAGTCCCTGCGGACAAGGCAGTCCCCGCGGACAAGGCAGGAAGGGCGGCAGATACGGCGCGGGGGCAGCGGAATGGCGCGATGCCACGCTCGCTGTTCGAGGTCATCGGCCTCACCGTCCTCGGCGCGGTCCTTCCGGGAATCGCGCTGCTGGCCGCCGGTCGCCGCAAGCTCGCGTTGACAACGCTCGCGATCACGGCCTGCGTGCTCGTCGGGACCAGCTACGTGCTCCTCACTCGACAGCGAGACCTTCTGCACTGGGCGCTCGAGCCCAAGGCCCTCACTGTGGTGGCAGTGGCGCTGCCCATCGTCGGACTCGCCTGGACGGTCGTAGTCGTCGCGGGGTATCGCTCGCTGCGGCCGACGACGCTCGCCGCAGCGCAGCGGATGGCCGGCAACGCCGTCGTGATCGGACTGGCTCTCCTCATCCTGGCGCCGCTGGCCATCGGGACGAGATACGCCCTGGTGCAACGAGGCCTGATCGAGGACGTCTTCGCACAGTCGGACAGTAAGAGCGTGACACGCCCGTCCAACGTGACGCGGAAGGACCCGTGGTCCGGCCAGGAGCGGGTCAACATCTTGTTGCTCGGCGGCGACGGAGGCCCGGACCGGACCGGGATCCGGACCGACACCAACATCGTGGCGAGCATCGAGACCCGGACCGGCAACACGGTCTTGTTCAGCGTGCCCCGCAACCTGCAGAACATCCCGTTTCCACCAGAGTCTGTACTGGCGAAGGCGTATCCGAACGGCCGGTACGCCGGACCGGGCGACCAGCTGGAATGGATGCTCGACTCGATCTACCAGAACGTTCCGGCGCAGCATCCCACGCTGCTCGACAGCGACAGTCCGGGCGCCGACGCCACGAAGCTCGCCGTCAGTGGTGCGCTGGGGCTACGAATCGACTACTTCGTCCTGGTCAACCTGCAGGGATTCCGCGAGCTCATCGATGCCCTCGGCGGGATCACCGTCAACGTCAACTACCGCGTTCCCAAGGGCGGCCAGGCCGATGCCGGACTCCTGCCCGGTGGCTGGATCGAACCAGGCCCCAACCAGCACCTCGACGGCTTCGACGCGTTGTGGTTCGCCCGGAGCAGGTATGGCGCGGACGACTACCAGCGGATGGAACGCCAGCGTTGCGTCATCAAGGCGATCATCGACCAGGCCGACCCGGTGCGACTCCTGGTCCGCTACGAGGCGTTGGCGCAGACCACGAAGAACATCGTGCTGACCGACATCCCGACCGCCCTGCTCCCGGCGTTCGTCGATCTGTCCCTGTTGGTCAAGGACGCAAGGAATGTCACCAGCGTCGCGTTCACCAACAGGCTCATCGACAGCGCGCACCCGGACTACGGCCAGATCCACGCGCATGTCCAGGAGGCCTTGCAGGAAAGCACGGCAGGCCGTGCGCCCGGAGAGTCGGTCACCGACTCCCTGGATGCCGCGTGCGCCTATGCACCACGGGCGTCGCAGTCCTCGCCGTAGACGTACCGTCCCGATCCGAGCGGGTGCGTCACTGATCCGCAGGCGGTTGCGGCGGCCCCTGCTTACCCGGCCAGCCCTGCCTGCTCGGCCAGCCCTGCCCACGCTCGCCGCCGGACCGAGCCGGACCACGCTGCCACGATTCCGCATGTGGCACGGGTCGGAGGCTCTCCTGGAGTCGGACGACAGCCGCACCGAGCTGACCGCACGCCACCTCGATCTGGCGGTAGGCGTGGTCGCGTTCGGTGATGATCACCGCCAGCAGCAATGCGGTCAGGGCCGCCGAGGCGTCGAACGCCTGGAAGCTCACCATGTCGGTGAAGAACCCGTGACCGGAAAACGGCCCGTATCCGTGCGCGGTCGAGTAGATCGCGATGGCCACCACGATGACCGCACACGGCGCGGCACCGTTCAACCGGAATCGCAGGGCGGCCCAGACGAGGAACGGAAAGACCAGGAACAGCAGGTCGAACGGGCCGTGGGTGGCGAGGAAGGTGACGGCCACGGTGCCCAGCACCAGGGCAACGGCCTCGAGGATCCGGTAGGGCCGGACCACCACGGGTGTCCGGATCCGCCAGATGGCGAGCGCCAACGGGACCACGATGATCACCCCCATCGCGTCGCCGGACCACCACAGGGACCAGGTGGACCACAGCTGCGGCGGCGGTACGGAGCCGGAGATCACCAGGGCCGCGCTACCGACGGTGGCACTCACCAGCGAGCCCACCACGACGCCGAACACCACCAACGCGACCGCGTCGCGCAACCGGTCGAGCTCGAGTCGGACGCCGACCCGGCGCAGCAGCAGATAGGCGCAGACAACGGCAAGCGTGTTGCCGGCGGCGGTGAGAAGCCCTACCGAGAACGCCGATCCGACCGACAGGGTGCTCACGACCAACGCTCCGAGGGCGATCCCCGGCAGGGTCCTGAGGCCACCGAGCAGAAGGCATGCCAGAGCTATCCCGGCCGGCGGCCACAACGGCGCGATCTGGCCGTGAACGAGATCTTCCAGGAGACCGACCTGGGCGCTCAGGAAGTAGGCAGCGGCAACCGCGAGCGTAAGCCCGCCTGCTCTCACGAAGCGCCGGAGGTTTGGCGCGCGCTCCACAGCACCCGATAGTACGCGCGCATTCGGCGACCACGACCTGGGCGCCAACCGGTGCACGCGCAAGGGATGTCGGACTTGTCAGACCTCGTCGGCCTTGCCCACCGGCGGTGGTGTCAACCTGACCTGGACATGGCCGGCACGACCGACATCGATCCTTTCGACGGCACCGGCCAGCTGGTCGACGGCGAGCTCGATCTGCCCGTACGCGTGATTCCGCTCGGCGATGATCGCCGACAACACCAGCGCCGTGAGGGCGATGGACCCGTTGAACGCCTGCAGAGTCGCCATGTTGGCAAGGACGTCGTGCGGAGCGAACGGACCGGTCTCACCTGCCGCGGCGACGATGGCGACGGTGGTCATGATGAGAACGCACGGTGCGGCACCAAGGAGCTGGAAACGAAGGGCTGCCCAGATCAGGAACGGGAACACCAGGAAGAGCACCTCGTACGAACTCCGCATCGCCACGACGGCGATCACGAACGTACTGAGGAACAGGCATCCCGCCTCGACCCAGCGCCTCCAGGGCACCCGGTGCTGGCGCGGCAACTGGCGACGGATGACCAGCAACAGCGGTGTGACGACGAGGACTCCCGTGGCGTCGCCGGTCCACCACACCCACCACGTCGTTCCGAAGTCGCCGACGGGAATGCCACCGGTCAGCAGTAGAGCCACGGTGCCGACGGTGGCGCTCAGCAGCATGGGTGCCAGCGCGCCGAGAAAGACCAGTGCCAGAGCATCCCGCCTGCGGTCGATCTCGGACCGGAAGCCCACTATCCGCAGCAGCAGCAGTGCGCATATCGGGGCAATGGTGTTTCCCGCCGCGATGATCGCGGCCGCCGCGAGCGATGAGCCGACTGTCGCGTTGAGCACGAATGCCCCGATTGCGATGCCTGGCCAGATCCGCAGACCGAATACCAAGAGTGCGGCCAGGGCGATGCCAGTGGGCGGCCAGAACGGGGTGACCTGCCCTTCGACGAGTTCCTGCAGCAGGCCCAGCTTGGCGGTCGCGAAGTAGATTGCTGCCACGCCAAAGATCGGCAGCACAGAATGTGCATGCCGCCGCAGGTCCCGGGCGTACACAACACAAGATGGTACGCGGACCTACTTGGTCTCTTTGACCCATTCAGGCGAAGGAATGCTCACTTGTCTTGGATCTGGGT
Organism: uncultured Actinomycetota bacterium; assembly: GCA_963720325.1. Classification (GTDB taxonomy): domain Bacteria; phylum Actinomycetota; class Actinomycetes; order Propionibacteriales; family Actinopolymorphaceae; genus Thermasporomyces. The sequence goes on from CAVRFE010000008.1 coordinate 226,564, forward strand.
CCGGATTTTCTGTCTGCTCACGCACCCGGACTTCGATAGGTGACAGCCTTCCTTGCGGCCTCGTCGAGGTCCTCCGGGCTCAACAAGACGACGGTCTTGTTGACGATCGCGCCGCTCGATCTCACGGCGAGCTCGACCGCTGCCATCGAGACGTTGTCCGGGAAGTCGAGAATGATGTAAAGGTCGTAGTCGCCAAAGGCGTAGTACATGCCTTCGACCTTGCCGCCGAGTTGGGTGCAGACGTCCTCCACCTCGGTCTGGCGGTTCGTACCGCCCTCCTTCAACAGACCCTTGGATCCCGAGGCCGTGTAGTTCGAGAAGACCAGGAACTTGGGCACGGCGATCACCCCCTTCCCAGCCTCACCTCCGCCGAGTGCGCCTGGCTCCCCCGCAGGTCCTCGACCCGCTCGCCATGCATGTATGCCGCCCACAGCTCCGCATACCGTCCCCCTGCCGCCAACAGCTCCGCGTGCGTGCCGTCCTCGACCACATTGCCGTGGTCGAGGACGACGATGCGACTGGCCCGTTCGGCCGTGGTGAGTCGGTGCGCGATGAGCAGGGTCGTACGCGATCGGGTGAGGGTCTCAGTCGCCCGGATGACCAGCGACTCGGTGGCCGGGTCGAGCGCTGCCGTCGCCTCGTCGAACAGCAGGATGTCGGGGTCGACGAGATAGGCCCGAGCCAGTGCGAGGAGCTGGCGCTGACCCGCGGACAGGTTCCGCCCCCGCTCGCCGACGCCGTGGTGGTAGCCGTCCCGCATCCGCGCGATCATGCCGTGCGCGCCCACCGCGCGGGCGGCAGCCTCGACGTCCTCGTCGCTCGCATCGGGACGGCCGTACGCGATCGCGTCGCGAACCGTGCCCGGGAACAGGAACGGCTCCTGCGGAACGTAACCGAGCCGGTGCCGGTATCCCGCCAGGTCGAGCTCGCGCAGGTCTCGCCCGTCGACCAGGACCGCGCCGTCCGTCGGGTCGTAGAACCTCGCGACGAGCTTCACCAGGGTCGTCTTGCCGGCACCGGTCTCGCCCACCAGGGCCACGGTCTCGCCTCTGCGCACCTGCAGGTCGATGCCGTTCAGGGCGTCGCCCGTGGCGTTCGGGTAGTGGAAGTGCACGTCGTCCAGCACGATCTCGCCGGACAGGCGGTCGACACTCGCCGGCTGCGGCGCTTCGGGGGTCGACGTCGGTGTCCGCAGCAGGTCACCGATCCGGCGTAGGCCGACCTTCGCCTGCTGGTAGCCATCGAAGACCTGGGACAGCTGCTGCACCGGCGAGAAGAACAGGTCGAGGTACAGCAGGTAGGCGATCAGCGCACCGGCCGTCAACTCTCCCTGGCCCACCAGCCCGGCGCCCACCCCGAGCACCACCGCCGCTGCCACCAGGTTGAGGAACTGGACGAACGGGAAGAAGGTGGCGATATAGCGCTGCGCCCGCAATCGGCTCACCCGGTATGCGTCGCTCTTCTCCGCGAACCGGTCGGCGTTGTGGTCCTCGCGCTGGAACGCCTGAGCCACCCGCAGGCCCGCGACGTTCTCCTGCAGGTCGGCGTTGACGATGCTGATTCGTTCGCGCGCCTCCTGGTAGGCCACGGATGACTTCGCGCGGAAAATGAGGGTGGCCACGATCAACACCGGCAGCACCGCGACGACCGCGAGCGCCAGCTCGGCGTTGATCCACACCAGCGCGACCAGGACGCCGAAGAACTGCAGGATCGCCACCACTGCGGTGAGCAGGGATGTCTGCAGGAACGACGACAGCGCGTCGATGTCGGTCGTCATCCGGGTCATGATCCGGCCGCCCATCTCGCGCTCGTAATAGTCGAGCCCGAGCCGCTGCAGGTGGGAGAACAACTTGACCCGCAGGGAGTACAGCACCCGCTCACCGGTACGCCCAGCCACCCTCGTCTGGGCCATCGCCACGGCCCAGTGGGCGATCACGACGGCGAGGGCTATCCCGGCGGCGACCAGGACGACGGAAAACGCCTGCTTGGCCACGCCCGCGTCCACTCCGTGCCTGATCAGCAACGGCAGGCACAACGCCGCCACGGCATCCAGCGCGACCAGGAACAGGGCGAACAGCAGCGGCCGCGCGAACGGCCGCAGCGTCCGCGGCAGGGTGAACGCGGGATCCGGACGTGCCGCGTCCTCGAACCGGACCTGCGGAACGTCGTGCGCGGGAGCGAGTTTCTCCACCTGGGCCAGCAGTTCCGGGGTCGGCGGCATGCTCGACAACCAGCCGCCGCCCATACCGCCGCCTCCGCCCCCGCCACGGCCGCCTCCGCCGCCCCAGCCCCCGCCGAGGCCAGTGGGTGTCTGCACCCGCGTCAGGTGACTGGGCAGTGACGCTTGCGTGCGTTCCCAGGCGGAACTGCCGTCGGCGTCGTCCTCGGCCAAGCTGTTGGCGAGGAACGCGTCGAGCTCGCCGGCGTCGATGCCCTCGGCGTCGTCACCGGGTCCGGACAGCAGCAGACGGTAGAGCGGACAGCGGTCGGTCAGTTCCTCGTGCGTACCGACGTCGACGACCCGACCCTCGTCGAGAACGGCGATTCGATCCGCCAGCTGGAGGGTGGACCTGCGGTGTGCGATGAGGATCGTCGTACGTCCGCGCATCACGTGCCGCAGCGTCTCGTGGATCTCCGCCTCGGTCTCCGGGTCGACCGCCGACGTGGCGTCGTCCAACACCAGCAGCATCGGGTCACTGAGCAGGGCGCGCGCAAGGGCGATCCGCTGGCGCTGCCCACCCGACAGCGTGAGGCCGCGCTCGCCGACCACCGTGTCGAGTCCGTCCGGCAAGGCGTCGACGAACTCGGTGGCCTCGGCCGCCCGCGCGGCCGCCCGGACCTGCGCGTCGGTGGCATCAGGCCGGCCGTAGGCGATGTTGGACCGCACCGAGTCGGAGAACAGGAAACTGTCCTCGAAGACCAGCCCGATGCGAGACCGCAGAGACGCGTGGGTGAGATCGCGGACGTCGTGACCGTCGACCAGAACCGCGCCGTGTTGGACGTCGTAGAAGCGTGGCAGCAGTTGGGAGATCGTCGACTTGCCCGAACCCGCCGTTCCGACCAGGGCCAGCGTCTCTCCGGCGGCGACACGCAGGGACAGTCCCTGCAGCACGGGGTCGGTCTCCACATAGCCGAACGTCACGTCACGCAGCTCGACCGCACTGGACGTCCCGGCGGCCCGCGTACCGTCCTTGGTGGAACGGACCGGCGCACCAACCGGAAGGTCGACAGCGTCGGGCTTTTCCAGCACCACCGGCTGGGAGTCGATGACCTCGAACACCCGGATCACGCTGGCCCGCGCCTGCTGGCTCATGACGAGGAAGTTCGAGAGCATCCGGACCGGTGCGATCAGCTGGCCGAGATAAGCCGAGAACGCGAGAAACGTGCCCAGCGTGATGTGACCGCGCAGCGCCAGCCAGCCGCCGAGGGCGAGGATGCCGACCTGGCCGAGCAACGGCACGGCCTGCAGGGTTGGTGAGTATCGGCTGGTCAGCTTGACGGCCCGGAGACGGGAGCCGAACAGCCGGCGGGCCTGGCGCTCGAGCTTGCCGAGCTCGTGGTGTTCCTGCCCGAAGCCCTTGACGACGCGTACGCCGGTGACGGACGCCTCGACGATGCCGGCGACCTCGGCCGCCTGCTGCTGGGCCTCCCAGGTGGCCGGGAACAGTCGGCTCCGGCTGTGGTAGCCGATCACGAGCAGGGCCGGCGCCACCGCGAGGGCGACCAGGGTGAGCAGCGGCGACAACCAGCTCATGATGATCAGGGAGATGATGAAGAGCAGCAGGTTGCCCATCAGCATGGGCAACATCTGCAGGAGGCCCTGCACCATCATGATGTCGCTGATCGACCGGCTGACGACCTGGCCGGTGTGCAGCTCGTCCTGACGCATCCCGTCGAGCCGCTGCAGCGCCCGGAACAGGTCTCCGCGGACGGCGTGCTGGACGTCGAGCGCCATTCGTCCGCCCAGGTAACGGCGGACGAACCCCGCGCCGAACATCACGACGCCGAGCCCGAGGAGGGCGCCGACCCAGGGCAGCATGGGCTGCCGTTCGGCGATGATCACCTCGTCGACGATCTGGCGTTGGACGAGCGGGACGAAGGCGGCTGCGCCCATCCCGACGATGCCGCCACCGAAGCTTGCGATCACCAGCCACCTCGACCGCAGGCAGTACGCCGCGAGCCGCCGGATCCAGCGTTGGGACGAGCCTGGACCGGCGGCGCTTCCGGAGGTGTCGCCAGCCGCGCCGCCGGACGCGCCGTTGGGCGAATCGGTGGAGCCGGTGGAGCCGTCGGCTGGTCTGGTGGTCTGGTCGGTGGACGTGGATCCGTTCGGCGTGGTCGCAGGCGTCATCTGGTTTCCGGCACCTCCGCGGTGGACGTTGTGGGCAGGGGGGCGTGCTGGGTCGGGCGGGATGCCTTGGGTGCCTGGTTCCGGGTACGTGCCGCCCAGCGCGCGTCCAGAGCGTCGTCGACCTCGATGAGCAAAGTGATCAGTGCGTCGGGGTCGGAGATCTCCCCCAGCAGGGGTGCCAGCCGGTCACGGTAGGCGTGCTCGGCCCGGGCGAGCGACTCCCGACCCGCCTCGGTGAGCGCGAGCCGGACGACCCTGCGGTCTCCGGCGACGCTGCTGCGGGTCACCAGTCCGGCACCGACCAAGCCGTCGACGACGACCGTCACGGCCGGTTTGCTCGTCGCCAACTTGCTCGCGATGTGCGTCGAGCGCTCGGTGCCGCGGGAGACGAGTTCGAGGATCCGGAACTGCGCCAGGCTCAGCCCGGCGTCCGTGCGCTCGAGCAGCCGGGCCACCCGCACCAGGGCGCGGACGGCCCGCTCGATCGACGCGTCCGATGGTTCACCTTCAGGCACAGTTAGACAGCTTAACAATCTGTGCAAGTCCCACCGTCAGCTCGCCCAGCCCAGGTCATCGATCCCCTGCGGCCGGACCCGGGCATTTCGGGCAGTACCTCTCCGTTCGACACATCCGGTCGACATATCTCCGGTCGAAACAGCTCCGGTCGACACATCTCCGTTCGACACATCTGCGTTCGACCACAATGGGCGGGTGCATCTCGACGAGTTGGTCACGCGGGCCGAGACGCTCGCCGCGGCTGCCGACCAGACCGGCGAGCGGCGCCTGCTCGGCATCGTCGGTGCACCCGGCGCGGGCAAGTCGACCCTGGCGGCGGCGATCGTGGCCCGGCTCGGCGACCGCGCACGCTACGTTCCGATGGACGGCTTCCACCTCGCGAACGCGGAGCTCGACCGGCTCGGCCGGCGCGATCGAAAAGGTGCCGTCGACACCTTCGACGGCGCCGGATATGTCGCCCTGCTGCGCCGACTCCGGCCGCAGGTGGACGAGATCGTGTACGCGCCCCGGTTCCGGCGCGAGATCGAGGAACCGATCGCGGGCGCGCTGCCCGTGCCCCGAGCCGTGCCCTTGGTGGTGACCGAGGGCAACTACCTCCTGCACACCGAAGGTCCGTGGGCCAGCATCCGCGAACTGCTCGACGAGGCGTGGTACCTCGACCCGCCGCCGGCGCTACGGCACGCCCGACTGATCCGACGACATGAGGCGTACGGCAAGCCACCAGACATGGCCCGCGCATGGGCACTCGGCAGCGACGAGCGCAACACCGTCGTCGTGGCCGCGGGTCGCGACCGTGCCGACCTGGTGATCGCCGGTACCCCGGACCTGTCCGACAGGCCGGCTCAGGCCGGCTCGGGTCGCTCGACCGCCAGCCGGTAGCCGCGCTTGGTGACCGTACGGATGATCCGCGAGTCGCCCAGACCCGCACGCAGCCTGGCGATGGCCATCTCGACGGCGTGGCCGTCCGCACTTCGCGGCAGCACCCGTAACAGGTCCATGCGCGAGACCACCTGCCCGGGCCGCTCCGCCAGTCCGCGGAGCAAGGTCATGGGCGCCGGCGCCAATGGCCGCATGACTCCGTCGACCACCACTCCGTGTCCGCGGATCTCGAGGGTGTGTCCGGCCACCTCGACGATGCGGGTCCGGTGCTCGGGAAGCTGGTCGGCGAGCGCCCGGACGAGGCCGCCCAACCGAGCCCGGGTCGGCTGCAGCGTGGGCACGCCGTACCGCTCCAGTGGCCCTGCCGCCACCGGACCGACGCAGGCGGCGAGCACGTCGTCCCGCAGTGCGCCAAGCACCAGGTCACGGTCCGCACCGGCCACCTCGAGCAGCGCGGCCGTCGCGGGCGCGCTGGTGAAGGTCACCGCGTCGACGTACCGAAGCTTGATCAGCTCCACCAGCCGAACCAGCGGGCTGACATCCTCGGGGAGCACCCAGCGGTAGACCGGCACCTCGATCACCTCCGCGCCCGCACCCCGCAGTGCCGCGACGAAGTCGGGCAGCGGTTCCCCGTGCAGTTGGACGGCCACCCGCTGACCACGCACGCCCGCCGCCAGCAGGTGGTCGAGCACCTCGCTCGAACACTCCGATGCCGGTGACCACTCCTCCGCCAGGCCCGCCGCCCGGATCGCGCCGCGCGCCTTGGGCCCGCGGGCGAGCAACCTGGCGTTCGCCAGCGTGGCCAGCAACCGGTCGGCGAGCCCAGCGCTCTCCGCCGCTTCCATCCAGCCGCGGAACCCGATGCCGGTCGTGGCGACGACGATGTCCAGTCCGGCCGCGATGCAGACCCGCGTCGCCTGCTGCAGTGCGCGGTCGTCCGAGAGCGGCACGATCCGGATGGCGGGAGCCTCGACCACCCGGGCGCCACGGCGTTCGAGCAGCGCGACCAACTCGGCCCGGCGCCTGGCCGCCGTCACCCCGACGGTGAAGCCCGTCAGTGGTCGCAGTTCCCTGGCCGCTCCGTGCGGCCCTGCGTCGGCGGTCACCGTCATGGCCGGACCCATGCCATCACGCGGCCGTCTCGAGGCCGACGCGGACGTGGCCGTCGAGACAGGAGACGGGGTAGGTGCGAAGCCGGACGTCCGGATCGGCGAGGGACCGCCCGGTCCGCAGGTCGAACGCGTCCTTGAACATCGGCGAGGCCACGGTGGGCGTCGTCCCGACGGTCCCGACGATGCCCCGGGACATGACGTACGCGCCCGAGAACGGGTCGGCGTTACCGACCGCATAGATCGCACCGTCGAAGGTACGGAACACCGCGACCTGCTGGTCGTCGACCAGGGCCGCGACGCCGCGTTCGGGGACCAGGTCGTCGTAGCCGCACACCCGAACCCATTGACACGTAGGAGCCGCCGGCGCGCGGCCGATCAATGCGGTCATCTGTCAACCTCCTGTTGCGTACGCGGTCGGGTCGTGCCCCCGAGGCTGGTTCGGTGGACCAGAACCGGTCCCGCCACGAGCGTGGGTTCGCTGGCCGTACTCGTGGCGGGCACTGGCTGGCCGCGCTCGGTGACGAACTGGATGGAGGGGTCAGGCGTGTCCGGAGCGTTGACGAACGACACGAACCGGCGCAGCTTGTCGGGATCCTCGATGGTCGCGCGCCACTCGTCGGCGTAGCCGGTGACGTGGCGCTCCATCGCGGCGTCGAGATCGGCGCAGATACCGAGCGCATCGTCGACGATGACCGACCGAAGGTAGTCCAGACCGCCGTCGAGGCTCTCGATCCAGGTCGCCGTGCGCTGCAGCCGGTCGGCCGTGCGCACGTAGAACATCAGGAACCGGTCGATGCAGCGGACCAGAGTGTCGGTGTCGAGGTCGGTCGCGAACAGGTCGGCGTGCCGGGGCTTGAAGCCGCCGTTGCCGCCGACGAAGAGGTTCCAGCCGTTCTCCGTGGCGATGATGCCGAAGTCCTTGCCTCGTGCCTCGGCGCACTCGCGGGCGCAGCCGGACACCGCGGCCTTCACCTTGTGCGGTGAACGAAGCCCCCGGTAGCGAAGCTCGAGGGCGATGGCCAGCCCGACCGAGTCCTGGACGCCGTAACGGCACCAGGTCGTGCCGACGCAGGACTTCACCGTGCGCAGTGCCTTGCCGTACGCATGCCCGGACTCGAAGCCTGCGTCGACGAGGCGGCGCCAGATCAGCGGCAGCTGTTCGACCCGGGCGCCGAACAGGTCGATCCGCTGTCCGCCGGTGATCTTCGTGTAGAGACCGAAGTCGCGGGCGACCTCGCCGAGGACGATGAGCTTGTCCGGCGTGATCTCGCCGCCGGGGATGCGTGGCACGACCGAGTAGGTGCCGTTGCGCTGCAGGTTGGCGAGGAAGTGGTCGTTGGTGTCCTGCAGGCTGGCCTGCTCGCCGTCGAGGATGTGGCCGTTGCCCAGGCTGGCCAGGATGGAGGCGACGGCCGGCTTGCAGATGTCGCAGCCCCGGCCACGTCCGTGCTCGGCAACCGTCTGCGAGAACGTCCGCAGTCCGCGGATCCGGATCAGGTCGAACAGCTCCTGCCGGGAGTGGTCGAAGTGCTCGCACATCGCCTTCGGTTGCGAGACGCCAGCCTCGGCGAGCAGCGTCTTGAGCAGCGGTACGCACGAGCCACAACCCGTGCCGGCTCTGGTGCACGCCTTCAGCCCCGGCACGTCGGCGCAACCGTCGCCCACCGCGGTGAGGATGTCGTCCTTGCTGACCGCGTGGCAGGAACAGACCTGCGCCGTGCCCGGCAAGCTGCCGTTGACATCGCCCGAGCCCAGCAAGTCGGCCAGCTTGCCCGGCAACGGACCGTTGACACTGGCGCGCAGGGTCGCGTACGCCGAGGCGTCTCCGACCAGCATGCCGCCGAGCAGGGTCTGCGCGTCGTCCGTCAAGGCAAGCTTGGCGTAGATGCCGTGTGCGGGATCGGAGTACACGACGTCCAGCTCGCCGGCGCCCGCACCGAAGGCCGCGACATCGACGCCGAGCAGCTTCAGCTTGGTGGAGGTGTCGGCGCGCTCGAACCTCGCCCCGATCGATCCGTCGCCGCCGACGAGGCGCTGCGCCACGACGTCGGCCATGGCGTTGCCGGGCGCGATCAGTCCGTAGACCCGGCCCTCGACACAGGCGCATTCGCCGATCGCGTAGATCGCCTCGTCCACAGTGCGGCAGGTCGCGTCGACCGCGATCCCGCCGCGGTCGCCGACAGCCAGACCGGCATCCCGCGCGAGATCGTCGCGTGGTCGCACACCGGCCGCGAAGACCACCAGGTCCACGTCGATGCCGCTCGCGTCCGGGCTCGTTCCGTCGTCGTCGGCGGCGAACACCACCCGCCCGACGGACCCGTCGGCGCGCGCCTCGAGCCGTTCCGTACGCGTGCCGGTGTGGACGGACAACCCGAGTGCCTCGACGTGGCGCCGCAGGATGGCGCCACCGGCCTCGTCGAGCTGCATCGGCATCAGCCGGGGCGCGAACTCCACGACGTGCGTACGCAGTCCCAACAGGCGAAGGGCATTCGCCGCCTCGAGGCCGAGCAGTCCACCGCCCACCACGGCACCGACCTGCCGGCCCGCCGCGTACTCCTCCAGGGCGAGGAGGTCGTCGATGGTGCGGTAGACGAAGCAGCCGGGCAGGTCGTGGCCGGGCACCGGTGGCACGAAGGGGTAGGAGCCGGTCGCCAGTACCAGGGCGTCGTAGGCGTACTCGCCGGTGGCGGTCGAGACCACCTGGCGCTCGCGGTCGACAGCCAGCACCGGCGTGCCGAGCTTCAGCGTGACGGCCGGGTCGTCGTCGTAGAACCCGGCAGGGACGAGCGAGAGGTCCTGCGGCGAGGCGCCTTCGAAGTACGCCGACAGGCCCACCCGGTCGTAGGCCGGCCGTGCCTCCTCGCCCAGCACCGTGACCTGCCATCGGCCGTCCTCGTCACGGGCGCGCAGCCCTTCTACGAACCGCTGCCCCACCATCCCGTTGCCCACCACGACGAGTTGTTGCCGAGCCGGGGTCATGCGACCACCTCCGCGGGCGTCGAGGTCATGCCTGTCTCGCCGGGCGTGCCAGGCGTACCTGGCGTACCTGGCGTACCGCCATCACCGGCCGTCGCGGACAGACAGCCGAGGTAGTCGTCGATCGTGTCCCGGCAGGTGCCGCACCCGGTGCCCGCCCGGGTTGCCGCGGCGACCTGGGCCGTGGTGCGTGCGCCCCCGACGAAGGCCTGCACGATGGCACCCGCGGTCACGCCGTTGCACTGGCACACCGTGCTTCCGGCGGCAAGGCTGGTGCTGCCGTTCGCCGATGCGGCGCTGGCGCGTCCGAACAGCAGCGACCGCGGATCTGCCGGCACCGGCGTGGCCCGGTCGAAGACCTGCGTGAGCGTCCCGACCATCGGGTTGTCGCCGAGCAGGATCGCGGCGACCAGCCTGCGGTCGCGGATGACCACCTTCTGGTAGACGGACCGGGCGGGATCTGCGAAGGTCACCACCTCCGCGGCAGCATCGGACAGATGCGGATCGCCCATCGCCGCCAACTCGATGCCGGGGGCCTTCAGACGGGTGACGAGCCGCGACCCGACGTACCTGGCGGGCCCGGTGCCGCTGATCGCCTCGGCCGCGACGCGCGCCTGCTCCCACGCCGGCGCCACCAGTCCGTAGACCCGGCCCCGGTGTTCCGCACAGTCGCCGATCGCGTAGATCGCCGGGTCGGACGTGCGCATCTGGTCGTCCACGACGACGCCGCGGTTGACCTGCAGGCCAGCCTCCACCGCGAGGTCGGGGTTCGGCCGGACCCCGCAGGCGATCACCAGCAGGTCCGCCGGGAGCTCGGTACCGTCCTCGAGCCGGATGCCGCGGACCCGGGAGTCGCCGACGATCTCCGACGTCACCGCGTCCAGGCGTACGGACACACCGAGCTCCGCCAGCGTCTGGACGAGGATCCGGCTGGCATCGAGATCGAGCTGACGTTCCATCAGGTGACCACGTGCGTGCACGATCGTCACGGCCAGCCCACGCTTGGCGAGGGCACGCGCGGCCTCCAGTCCAAGCAGTCCACCACCGAGCACCACGACCTCGCGGGCACGCTCGGCGGCGGCCAGGATCTGCCGGCAGTCGGCCAGGGTACGGAAGGTCACCGCACCGTCCAGGAGCGGCGGGGGGTCGGCGGAGTCCTCGCGCCTGCGACCCTCCTCCCTCCAGAGCCCGTCGATGGGCGGAACGACGGCGCGGCTGCCGGTCGCGAGAACGAGGGCCTCGTAGCCCGTTCGGGTTCCGTCGGCCGTCAACACCGCCTTGCGGTCGGGGTCGATCGCCACCACGTCGACGCCCACCCGCAGGTCGAAGGCACCGGCTGGTTCGACCAACGCAAGGTCGTCCTCGCTCACCTTGCCGGCGAGCAGGTCCGAGAGCAGGATCCGGTTGTACGCCCGGCCCGGTTCGGCCCCGAACACCACGACCGGACGGCGCGGCTCCCGTGCCCGCAACTCGGCGGCGAAACGGGCCCCCGCCATGCCGTTCCCCACCACGACGACACTCATGACGCCGGCCTTTCCATACTCATGACGCCGCACTCTCCAGGCGGACGGCACACACCTTGAACTCGGGCATCCGGGACACCGGGTCCAGTGCGGGGTTCGTGAGCGTGTTGGCGCGGCCGGACCCGCCCCAGTGGAACGGCATGAACACCGTGTCCGCGCGGATCGTGTCGGTCACCCGCGCCGGCACCGTCGCCGAACCTCTCCGGCTCACCACGCGTACCTCCTCGCCGTCGCTGATCCCGTGCAGTTCCGCGAGGTCGGGGTGCAACTCGACGAACGCCTGCGGGACCGCTGCACGCAGGGCGTCGACGCGTCGGGTCTGTGCGCCACTTTGGTAGTGCGCCAGCACCCGGCCGGTCGTGAGATAGACGGGATAGGCCGCATCGACGTCCTCCATGACCGGCCGGTGGTCGACCGGGACGAACCGGGCCCGACCGTCCGGCGTCGCGAACTGGTCGAGGAACAGTCGCGGAGTGCCGGGATGGTCCGGGCTAGGGCAGGGCCAGAACACGCCGTCCTCCGCGTCGATCCGCGGGTAGCTGATCCCGGCGTAGTCGGCCACACCACCGGCGCTGGCCCGGCCAAGCTCGGCGAACACCTCCTCGGGATCGGGACGGATCGCCCGGCCGCCACCGAGCCTTTCGGTGAGACCCGCGAGGATCTCCAGGTCGGTACGGACATCAGGGGGCGGAGGGCGCAACCGGCGACGCCGGATCACCCGGCCCTCCAGGTTGGTCATGGTGCCGTCCTCCTCGGCCCACTGCGCGCTGGGCAGCACCACGTCCGCCTTCGCCGCGGTCTCGGACAGCACCAGGTCGGCGACCACGAGCAGGTCGAGGTCGCGAAGGCGGTCCTCGACGCGAGCGGCAGCAGGAGCCGACACGACCGGGTTGGTGCCGAACACCAGCAAGGCACGCGGACCGCCGTCCCGGCCGAGGCCGTCCATCAGCTCGTAGGCGCTTGGTCCGGGCCCTGGGATCGTGGCCGGATCGACCTTCCAGACCGAAGCCACATGAGCGCGGGCCGCCGGGTCGTCGATCCTGCGGTAGCCCGGGAGCTGGTCCGCCTTCTGACCGTGTTCGCGGCCACCCTGGCCGTTCCCCTGTCCGGTGAGGCAGCCGTAGCCGCTGCCCGGCGTGCCTGGCAGCCCGAGCGCCAACGCGAGGTTGACGACGGCGTTCACCGTGTCCACACCCTTCGCGTGCTGCTCGGCGCCACGGGCCGTGAGGATGAGCGCTCGTTCGGCCTCGGCGAGGAGCCTGACGGCCTCCCGCTGCTGGGCTACCGGGACCCCCGTGACGCGTTCGACCCGTTCGGGCCAGGACGCCATGGCGATGGGGCGTACGGCGTCGAAGCCGGACGTACGGTTCGCGACGTACGCCTTGTCCACGTACCCGTCCACGATCGCGATGTGCAGCAGACCCAGCATCAGCGCGAGGTCCGTGCCCGGCGTGACCTGAAGGTGGAGTCGCGCCTGCTGCGCGGTGGCCGTGGCGCGCGGGTCGACCACGACGAGCGCTCCGCCGTTGTCACGCAGCGCGGAGAGGTACTGCACGAACGGCGGCATCGTCTCGGCGACATTGGCCCCGACCAGCAGAACCGCACCGGCCTCGGCGACATCGCTCACGGGGAACGGCAGGCCCCTGTCCAGGCCGAACGCCCTGATCCCGGCCGCAGCGGCAGACGACATGCAGAACCTGCCGTTGTAGTCGATGTTCTTCGTCCGCAGCACCACGCGGGCAAACTTCCCCAGCGCGTACGCCTTCTCGTTGGTGAGGCCACCGCCGCCGAGCACACCGATCGCATCAGGTCCCGACTCGGCCTGGACGGTACGAAGGCGCGTCGCCACGTACGAGAGCGCCTCGTCCCAGGTCGCCGGCTCGAGCTCCGCGTCGCGACGCCAGCGAATCAGCGGAACGGTGAGGCGCTCCGCGGATGTCAGCAGATCGGCCGACGTCCATCCCTTCTGGCAAAGACCACCCCGGTTGCTGCCACTGGGTCGAGGCGCCACGTCGACCGGAGACGGACCCCTCACGTCGACAGGACCTGGGCGCACCCGCAGCTCCATACCGCACTGCAAGGCGCAGTAAGGACAGTGTGTCGCGACTCCGGACATATCCTCGAGCCTGCGCCAGAGCCGTTTCGCTGCCGATTCCCTACTGTTTCTGCTCTGCTAACGACGTCTCACTTCCGGCATGCGCGAGAGATGCGCCGGTCGTCACGGCGCGTGGACGCGGAAGGGTGGCGCGACCCCGCCGCGCGGTCGCGCCACCCTCTCCGATCTGGATCTTCCTTGCGGCGGGTTCGCCGTTGCCGGGTTCTTCGGTTGCGGTCGTCAGACAGAGGCAGTGGCCAGGCTCGGTAGGCGAGCGACCAGCAGGTTCCGGCGCACGTAGAACCACCACGTGACGCCGAAGCAGACCAGGTAGAACGCCGCGTACGCGATGACCGCGGAGTCGACCGTCCCCGTCATGCTCAGCGAGCTGCCGTATGCCCGCGGAATCAGGAACCCGCCGAACGCGCCGATCGCACCTGCGATCCCGAGGCACGCGGCGCCCTCGGTCCGAGCGCGGGCCAGAGCGTCCGGCACGCCGGCTCGCACCTCTCGTTCGCCCTGTGCGCGGAAGATCGCCGGGATCATGCGGAACGTCGAACCGTTGCCGACGCCGGCCGCGGCGAAGAGGACCCCGAACGAGGTGACGTAGAGCGCCAGCGAGTGCCCGCGTACGGCGCTCAACAGGCTGAGCATGCCCACGACCATGGCGGCGAACACGACCAGCGTCACCTTGGCCCCGCCCACCTTGTCGGAGATCCAGCCGCCGAATGGCCGGGTCACCGATCCGATCAGCGCGCCGAGGAACGCGTACCCCAGCAGGCCCGAGTCCGGGAACTCGGTCTTGAGCAGGAGCGGGAAGGCGGCGGTGTAGCCGACGAACGAGCCGAACGTGCCGATGTACAGGAACGACATCACCCAGGTGTGCATCCGCCTGGTCGCCGCGAACTGGCCGGCGAACGACGCCCTGGCGACGGTGAGGTTGTCCATGAAGAAGTACGCGCAAAGGGCCGCGGCGACGATCAGCGGAAGCCACATGAGGCCGGCGTACATGAGCGTGACGCCGCCGCCGATCGTGATCACGGCCGGCACCGCGAACTGCACCACGCTGGTGCCGAGGTTGCCGCCGGCGGCGTTGAGGCCGAGCCCGAAACCCTTGCGGGCTTCGGGATAGAAGAAGCTGATGTTCGTCATCGAGGAGGCGAAGTTTCCCCCGCCGACACCGGCCGTCGCGGCCACGACCAGGAACACCCAGAACGGTGTGGCCGGATTGCTCGCCGCGATCGCCAGCGACGTCGCGGGGACGACGAGGAGAAGGGCGCTCACGACCGTCCAGTTGCGGCCGCCGAACGCGGGCACCGCGCACGTGTACGGCAGCCGCAGTGTCGAGCCGACGAGGTTAGGGACCGCCACCAACCAGAACAGCTGGTCGACGGAGAAGGCGAAGCCCGCCGCCGGCAGGCTCACCACGACCACACTCCACAGCAGCCAGACCGCGAAGCCCAGATGCTCGGCGAAGATCGAGAAGACGAGGTTGCGGGTGGCCACCCGGCGGCCGGTCGTGTTCCAGAACGCGGGGTCCTCCGGCTCCCAGTGTTCGATCCAGCGGCCCTTGGTCCTGGGCGTCTCCGGCGGAGCGGGGGCAGTGTCGACGCTCGTCACGGTGTCCTCCACGGTGGGCAGGTTCGATCCCCGGCGGTACGGACGGTAGGAACCGGCTGTTTCGGGGTCGTGTCCGTGGCCGCGGAGGCGGCGTAAAAGAACCCGCACAAGGACAGGACCCGGCAGGTGAGGAACCCATTCCAGCTGTGTCGTTGAATGAGGACATGACGAATGCTGGAGGCCACCTACACGTGACGGTGTGGGAGAGCCCTGACGCCGAACCGCGCCGCTTCGAGCTCTCGGCAGATCCACCCGGCGGTACGCATCCCGATCCCGACGCCGCCGTGCTGGCGATCGAACATGCCGAGCACCCCTTCGACCCCGTACCCCCGAACGCCCTGTGCGCCCAGATCTACGGCGGGCCCGGGCGGGCGACCATCGAGGGAGTGTGGCGCGGGCAGCCGGTCTCGGCGACGTACGACAAGCGCAACGCCTGCGAGATCGCTCGGTGGAGGAAGCTCAGTGCCGTCCTCGACCCGTGACCTACCGCGCCTCAGTCTCCGGCGGTCAGGTAGCCCAACAGATCCTGCCGGGTGAGCACACCGACCGGCTTGCCGTCATCGAGCACCAGGAGCGCGTCGTCGGACTCGAGCATCCGCACCGCCACGGACACCGTCTCACCGGCACCGAGGGACGGCAGCGGAGGTGCCATGTGCGCCTCGACCCGGTCGGCGAGCCGGGCGTGGCCGGAGAACAAGGCCTCCAGCAGGGTCCGCTCGTGTACGGAGCCGGCGACCTCGGCGGCCATCACCGGTGGTTCGGCGCGTACGACCGGCATCTGCGAGACGCCGTACTCCCGCAGGATGTCGACCGCTTCCGCGATCGTCTCGTTCGGGTGGGTGTGGACGAGGGACGGGATCGCCCCACTCTTGCGGCGCAGGACCTCGCCGACCGACTCCCTGCTCTGCGAGCCCAGGAAGCCGTAGTGGGTGAGCCACGAGTCGTCGAACACCTTGGACAGGTAGCCCCGGCCACCGTCGGGTAGCAGCACGACGACCACGCCGTCCGGTCCGGCCTCGCGGGCCACCTGGATGGCCGCCACCGCCGCCATACCCGCCGAGCCGCCGACGAGCAGGGCCTCCTCGCGGGCAAGTCGTCGCGTCAGGGCGAACGAGTCATGGTCGGAGACCGCGATCACCCGGTCGCAGATGTCGGTGTCGTACGTGGTGGGCCAGAAGTCCTCGCCCACCCCCTCGACGAGGTAGGGGCGCCCGGTGCCGCCGGAGTAGACCGACCCTTGCGGATCAGCACCCACGATCTGGACCTGGCCGCCGGACACCTCCTTCAGATAGCGGCCGACCCCGCTGATGGTGCCGCCGGTGCCGATGCCCGCGACGAAGTGGGTGATTTGACCGTCCGTCTGCTTCCACAGCTCGGGACCGGTCTGCTCGTAATGTGACAAGGGATTGTTGACATTGGAGTACTGGTCAGGCTTCCACGCCCCCTGGATCTCCTTGACCAGCCGGTCGGAGACGGAGTAGTAGGAGTCGGGATGTTCCGGGGGCACGGCGGTGGGACACACCACCACCTCGGCGCCGTACGCCTTGAGGACGTTGCGCTTGTCCTCGCTGACCTTGTCGGGACAGACGAACACGCACTGATACCCCTTGGCCTGCGCCACGATGGCGAGGCCGACGCCGGTGTTACCGCTCGTCGGCTCGACGATGGTGCCGCCGGCCTCGAGGGCTCCCTCACGCTCGGCGGCCTCGACCATCCGAAGCGCGATCCGGTCCTTGACGCTGCCACCGGGATTGAAGTATTCGACCTTTGCCAACAGCAGCCCCTCGACGCCTTCGGCGCACCGCGACAGGCGGAGGAGCGGAGTGTTGCCGACCAGGGACAGCAGCGAGTCGTGGTACTGCACGAATGCACTCTAGTGTTCTGTGCCTACGCCCAGGTTCTGCGCCTGGTGCGTTTGTTCTACGCCTGCGTCCGTTCGGTGGGTGAAGGCACGGATACGGACAGCCGCTGAATGTGCCCAAACGGGACACGCCGGAATCCTCGCACCGCCACGGATCGTTGTCGAAGCAGGAGATTCGTGCGGGGGCGGGTAGCAAGATCCACGGAAAGACCGGTGTGTCATGCCGGCGGGGGCCGTCCGTGGTAAGTCTGGGGATCGACAAGCGGGCACAGTGGAGGTAACCCATGGCGCCCGAAACGCGACCAGGTTGGTGGGGGCCATGACGGCCGGGTCGGCACAGACGGTAGGGGAGTTCTCGTGAGCAAGGCTCGAGCGGCGCGTCGCCTGGCTGCCGCGGCGGCGGTCGGCGGAGGTGGAGCCGGGTTGCTCGGCGGCACACTGCTCGCGATCCTGTTCGCCGAAGCAGTTCTCGCCAAACGCGCGATCGGGGCACCCGTGGGCAAACCCCCTGTCGCCGACGGGATCTACGGCTCTGGCACCGGAAAACCGATCTCCTTCGTCGTCCTCGGCGACTCGACGGCCTGCGGATTCGGCGTCGCCACGCCGGACGAGACCCCTGGCGCCCTGCTCGCCAACGGCCTGGCGGCCCTGTCCGGCCGGCCGGTAAGCCTCAGCGTGGTCGCGTTCTCCGGCGCGGAGAGCCACGAGCTCGACGCTCAGATCGACCGCGCGCTCTCCGCCGATCCCGACATCGCCCTCGTGATCATCGGCGCCAACGACGTCACCCACCGCACCCTGCCGTCTGAGTCCGTACGCCTGCTCGTCCGTGGTGTACGCCGGATCCTCGACACCGGCAGCAAGGTGGTCGTCGGCACCTGCCCAGACCTGGGAACGGTCGAACCCCTCGCCTTCCCCCTCCGCCAGCTGGCCCGGCGGTGGTGCCAGCGGCTCGCCGCGGCCCAGACCATCGCGGTGGTCGAGGCCGGCGGTCGTACGGTGTCGCTCGGCTCGCTGCTCGGACCCGAGTTCGCCGCCGCTCCGCGCGAGCTCTTCGGACCTGACCGCTTCCATCCGTCCGCGACGGGCTATGCCAGCGCGGCTGTCGCCCTCCTGCCCTCGCTGGCGGCGGCGCTCGGCTACTGGGGCGAGGACGAGGACGCCGAGGTCTCGCTCGGCGACGGGCACATCCTGCCGATCTCGTTCGCCGCGGTCCGAGCCTCGAAGGATCCCGGCACCGAGGTCGCCGCGGCCCAGGTCGCCGGCACCGATCATGGTCCCCGCGGCCGTTGGGCTCTGCTGCGGCAACGCCGCCAGGGCGACGACCGGGTCGAGGATGCGCTGTCGCCCGAGCGCGAGACCGCCTGACCTGGCCAGGATGATCTCCACGCCTGGCAGCGTTGGGAATGAAGGCACCGGAGACCGGATTCACCGCGACGCTCCGGCGCCATGCGCCACAACCGCTCAGGAGGATCAGCGATGGCTTCGAACGACGGCAGCAACCAGACACCGACCATCAGTCCGACCGAATGGGTCGCCAAGCACACCAAGGAATACCTCGACTCCAATGGCGAGAAGGGCCACATCTGGGTGAACGACGCGCCCACCCTCCTCATCACGACCACCGGCCGGCATAGCGGCAAGCTCCGGCGTACCCCCCTCATCTACGGCCAGGACGGCGACAACTACCTCGTCGTCGCCTCCAAGGGTGGCTCCGACACTCCACCGGAGTGGTACCTCAACCTCGAGGCAAACGCGCAGGTCGAGCTACAGGTCGGGCAAGACCAGGTGCGGGCGGTCGCACGTGACGCGAGTCCGGCGGAGAAGCCGCGGCTGTGGGCGATCATGACCAGGATCTGGCCGGACTACGACACGTACCAGACCAAGACCGAGCGGCAGATCCCGGTCATCGTCCTCGAGCCGGTGGGATGAGCGGGCTGGCCTCGGCCGGGGACACCCGGTTCGCGGGCATCGCCGTGGTCGGGCGCGGCCGGGTCAAGGTCGTGCCAGACCTCGCGACCTTCACGATCGCGGCGACTGCCACCGCCCTGTCAGCGGGAGACGCGATGCGGGAGGCCAGTGCCGCAATGAACGCGATGATCGAGGCGGCAAGCACGGCTAGCGTCGCCGCTGCAGACCGACAGAGCACCGGCATCCAGCTGTCGTCCTGGCGCGAGCGGGAGGGTCGTCCGACGCAGTATCACGCCAACCAACGCCTGCGGCTGCGGCTGCGGGACGTCGACGGAGCCGGCGAAGTCCTCCAGCGGGTGCTCAGCGCGGGCGGCAACCATGCCCAGGTCGACGACTCCGGCCTCACCGTCGCCGACGAGGAGCCCCACGTCGACCGCGCCCGCGACGAGGCAATGGCCGACGCGCGGCGGCGGGCCGAACACCTGGCCCGGCTCGCCGACCGGCCCCTGGGTCCGGTCCTGGCGGTCCATGAGGAAGGTGCAGGCCAGCCCAGCCCGAGCGGCTTCAGGCGTGGGTACGACAAGGCGATGGCACTGTCCTCGGCCGAGTCGGCCGCCCCGATGGAAGCCGGTGAGCTGGTGGTCGAGGTCGGCGTCCTCGTCGAGTTCGCGTGGGCCGACTAGGCCGGCGGCAGTCGCAATGCAATGTGTCGTGCAATGCCGGTGCAACGCCTTCGTGGACCCTCGCGGGCGTGACACTTCGACTTCGCACCCGCACCCTCGCTGCGACCTTGATCGCAGCTCTCGGCCTCGTGGTCGCGACCGCGACCCCGGGCCTCGCCCGCAGCACCGACGGGGATGCTGCCCCCGCCACCTGGCACGACCACGGTCTGCCGGCCGTCCTCACCGCCACTGCCCCGTCCCTGCACCCTGAGGGCGTCGCCTACGACCCGACCCGCCGCGCCTTCCTGGTGAGCTCGGTGCGGCACGGCACCGTCTCCGTCGTACGCCCGAACGGGTCTGTCCGTACGCTGATCAGCCACCCGCAGATGATCTCGACCATCGGTGTACGCGTCGACGTGCCGCGTGGCCGGGTGCTGGTTGCCTACTCCGATCCAGGGGTGGGCGAGCGCACCACGCCGGAGACCGTGCAGAAACTGGCCGGGCTCGGCATCTTCGACCTGCGCACCGGGGAGCCGCGGCGCCTCGTCGACCTCGCGGCGATCGCCGGCCCAGGCTCGCACTTCGCCAACGACATCGCGATCGCACCGGATGGGACGGCGTACGTCACCGACTCGCTGAGCGACGCACTGCTGCGGGTGGACGTACACGGGCGGGCGTCGGTCCTGGTCCGCGACGCCCGGTTCCACGATCCCAGCGACCCTGCCTTCGGTCTCAACGGCATTACCTGGCACCCCGGTGGCTACCTCCTCGCGGTGAAGTCGTTCGGCGGCCGGCTGTTCAAGATCACGACCGGACACCACCCCACCGTCTCCGAGGTACGCACCGACCAGCCGATCCACAACGGTGACGGCCTGCTGCTGCGTCCCGACGGATCGCTTCTCGCCGTCACCAACCCGCTGGGTCCCGACGGCATCTCCGCGGTCCGGGTGCTGCGCAGCCACAACCGCTGGGCCGACGCCGCGACCAGCACCCTGATCGCCTGGCCCGACACCGCACCTACCACCGCGACGGCGACCCCAGCGGGTCCGTACGTGGTCGACGGCGCCCTGAACGTCCTGTTCGGCGGCGGACTGTCCGACGAGTTCACCCTGCGGCGCGTCGACCTGTCGCACCAACCGACGTAGGCGACGAGGCGTACACACGACTCGGCGGGGCCCTGGACCTTCGTGGCGTGCCCCGCCGAATCACGTTTGACCATGCCACCAGCCCCCGGCACAATGGCCGGCATGTGACGCGCTGACCGGCCCATGCCGACCGGTCCTGCTCTGCCCGACGTGGCCCAAGCCTCCCTGGTGGGAGCGCCGCACGTCGGAACGCGTTCCGCATCGCATGGGTCTCCCGGATCCTGACCGCCGTCTTCCTTCGTCGGAGGCCTTCTCATGCGAGCGTTCACGTGTCGCCGCGGCTGTCGCGCCGGTCGCCACTACACCGGTTGCCTGCGCGCAGCCGGTGTGCAGCCGTGCAGGACTTCCTCAACCGCACCGGACATCCGCCCTATCGCCTGACCCAACTGCTTCGTGCCGTCCACGCGCGCGGCACACCTGCGTTCGCGCAGATGACCGAGCTCCCCCGCGGGCTGCGCGAGCAGCTCGAGGCGGAGTTCGGTCCTACGATGCTGGACCTTCGCCCGCTCGTACGACAGCAGGGCGAGCAGGTGGAGAAGGTCCTGTTCGAGGGCAGACACGGCGCCCGGGTCGAGACCGTCCTCGCTCGTTACCGTACGGGCTTCACGTCCCTGTGCGTCTCGACGCAGGTCGGCTGCGGACTGGGCTGTACGTTCTGCGCCACCGGTGCGGTCGGCCTCGTCCGCAACCTCAGTGCGGACGAGATCTGCGCCCAGGTCCTGGCGTTCCAACTGCGCGACAGTGTGGGTGGCATCGACGGTGTGGGTGGCATCGACAGCGTGGCGTTCATGGGCATGGGCGAGGCCCTGGCCAACCCACACACGTTCACCGCACTGGAGATGTTGACCCACCCTGATCTGTACGCGATGAGCCCGCGCCGGCTCACGGTGTCAACGGTGGGTTTCGCACCCGGGCTGCAACGACTGGTTGACACGCATCCGACCGTCAACGTGACCTTGTCGGTGCACTCGCCCTACGCCGACCAGCGCGCCGAGCTGATCCCGTTGCAGCAGCGGTTCCCACTGTCGGCGTGCCTGGACATCCTCGACATTCACGTGACCGCTACCCGGCGCAAGACCTATCTGGCCTACCTGCTGATCGACCGCCTGAACAACAGCGTCGGTCACGCCGCGGAACTCGCCCGCATGATCAGCCGGCGCAGTCGACCGGAGCTGTTCCATGTCAGCGTGATTCCGTACAACGACGCGGTGGGCGTCAACCCGGCCTACCGGCGACCAGGAGTCGACCGGGTGCGCGAGTTTCTGCGCGAACTGAGGCGGAACGGCGTACACGCCACGAAGCGCCAGCAGTTCGGTGGCGACCTCGACGCGGCATGTGGCCAATTGCACGCCAGGTACCTGACGTCGCCGACCTCCGTCCTCAGCAGCGGTGGCGAGGCCGACGAGCGGGCATACTAACCTCGAAATTACCTGACGGTAATGAGGGAGGGCACACTCATGTCCGAGGCTGTCATCGTCGCCACCGCTCGCACGCCGATCGGGCGCGCGGGCAGAGGTTCTCTGACCACGGTTCGTCCCGACGACATGGCCGCGTTCGCGATCGACGCCGCGTTGTCCAAGGTTCCCCAGATCGACCGCACCGACATCGACGACCTCTACCTCGGCTGCGCCGAGCCCCGCGACGAGCACGGCGGCAACATGGCCCGACGGGTTGCCGTTCAGCTCGGTCTCGACACCGTGCCCGCCGTCACCGTCAACCGCTTCTGCGCCTCGAGCGTGCAGACCGCACGGATGGCCTTCCACGCCATCATGGCCGGCGAGGGCGAGGCGTTCGTCTCCGCCGGTGTCGAGTGCGTTTCGCGTTACGCCGGCTTCGGGTCGGCCGGTGTCGACCCGACCGAGACACACAACCCGGCGTTCGGGCCGGCTGAGCTTCGTACCACGAAGTACGCGGAAAGCAACGAGAAGTGGCACGACCCACGCGAAGACGACGAACTGCCCGACGTCTACATCGCGATGGGGCAGACCGCCGAGAACGTCGTCACCAGCCGCGGCCTGAGTCGGGCGGTCCAGGACGAGTTCGGCGTACGCTCCCAGAACCTCGCGGAGGAGGCCTCCAAGGCGGGCTTCTTCGCCCGCGAGATCACACCGTTCCCGCTCGCCGACGGCACCGTGGTCGACACCGATGACGGCCCCCGGTTCGGCACGACGCTGGAGAAGGTCGCCGGGCTGCAACCGGTGTTCCGGCCGAACGGCACCATCACCGCCGGCAACTGCTGCCCGCTCAACGACGGTGCGGCGGCGGTCGTCATCATGGACGCCGAGCGCGCCCGCCAGCTCGGCATCACCCCGCTGGCCCGGATCGTCGCCACCGCCGCGTCGGCCCTGTCACCGGAGATCATGGGGCTCGGTCCGGTCGAGGCCAGTCGCCGGGCCCTCGCCCGAGCGGGCATGAGCATCTCCGACATCGACCTGGTCGAGATCAACGAGGCGTTCGCCGCGCAGGTCGTGCCGTCCGCGGAGGACCTGGGCATCGGTTGGGACAAGCTCAACGTGCACGGTGGAGCGATCGCGCTCGGCCACCCGTTCGGGATGACCGGTGCCCGGATCATGACGACCCTGCTCAACGGCCTGTCCTGGCGCGACAAGCAGATCGGGCTGGAGACGATGTGCGTCGGCGGCGGGCAGGGCATGGCGATCATCCTCGAACGCCTGTCCTGACCGGGCCGGCATAGGCTGGCGGGCCATGAGCCCCTCCATCGCCACAGCCACGCCCACGGAACGCCCGGAACTGCTCGACTTCCTCCGTACCCGCCACCAGGGCGTCCTGTCCACCACCCGCCGAGACGGTCGACCCCAACTGTCTCCGGTCACCCTCGGCCTCAACTCCGACGACCGAATCGTCATCTCGACCTACCCCGAGCGCGCCAAGGCCACCAACGTCCGGCGTGATCCGCGCGTCAGCCTGTGCATCATGTCGCCGGGGTGGAGCGATCCGTACGTACAGGTCGACGGGACCGCCCGGGTGCTCGACCTGCCGGAGGCCCTCGAGCCCCTGGTCGAGTACTTCCGCTGCATCAGTGGCGAGCATTCCGACTGGGACGACTACCGCGCGGCCATGCAACGCCAGGGCAAGTGCCTCATCCAGGTCGAGATCGAACGCTGGGGACCAATCGCCAAGGGCGGGTTTCCGGCCCACGTCGTGGATTCGGCAGGTTAGTAAATCACCGGTTTCTGCTTGGTATCGGCGTGTCGCCGGCGTCCGTTTCGCCGGGCTAGGCGAAGGGGGTTGTTTCCCATCCGTTCGTCAGGCAGTCTCGTTGCCATGGACCTGAACTGAACCCGATCTCCGGGAGGCCGTCATGGCTCTGCACCACTCCGAAGAGACCCATCAGAATCTCGTGGCCCGGCTCCCGCAGGCAACCGGCCGCGAGCTCCCCGAGTGGATCAGAGCCCTGGAGAACGGACCGGCGTTCCTCCGGTTCGAAGATCGAGTCAGTTGGCTTCGCAACGAGTTCGGCATCGCGCACGGGCACGCGACCGCCATCGTGCACGAGTCCGACCTGCGCCGCGCGCAGCGCAACTTCACCTGACGCAGCCTCGCCGCTCAGCGCGGACCCGGGTACGACAGTGTCATGACTGTTGACGAGGTACGTGCCTATCTCCGCGACCATCACCACGGCGTGCTCAGCACCTTCCGTCGGGACGGCCTGCCCCAGCTCTCTCCGGTGACTGTCGGCCTCGACGACGAGGGGTACGCGGTGGTGAGCACCCGCGAGCCGGCGTACAAGGTCCGTAACCTGCGTCGGGATCCGCGCGCCTCGCTGTGTGTGTTTCCCGACGCGTTCTATGGCAACTGGGTCCAGGCCGAGGGTGAGGCGCACATCATCTCGCTTCCCGAAGCCATGGACCGGCTGGTCGACTACTACCGGAAGGTCGCCGGCGAGCATCCGGACTGGGACGACTACCGCTCGGCGATGGAACGGGACAGGCGGTGTGTCATCCGGGTCCGGCTGGACCGCGCCGGTCCGACCGTGTCCGGCTGACGCGCAGGTCACCGCACGCGAAGGGCCGCCCGGTCCGACGACCGGACGGCCCCTGTGCGTGTTCGTTGGAGGCCTCGGGAGTTGCTGCCTCCCGGTGGACTGGCGTCAGTCGCCGCCCCGCAGAATCGCGAGGATCCGCAGGATCTCGATGTAGAGCCAGACCAGAGTCACCGTGAGACCGAACGCCGCGAACCAGGCGTCCTTGCTGGGCGCCCCTGCCGCGATGCCCTTCTCGACGTAGTCGAAGTCGAGCAGCAGGTTGAAACAGGCGAGTGCGACGCCGATGATCGCGAAGATCAGGCCGATGCCGCCCAGACCGCTGATGCCGAGATTGAGTCCGACCATGCTCAGCAGCAGGTTGACCATCACCATGAGGAAGAACCCCATCGTGGCGGCGATGACGAACCGCTGGAACTTCGGCGTCACCCTGATGATGCGGAACTTGTAGACCGCCAACATGCCGGCCGACGCGCACAAGGTCCCGAGCACTGCCTGCATCACGATGCCGGCGTCTCCGGCGTAGGCGCTCAGCACCTTGCTGGCCAGACCCACGAACACGCCCTGGACAACGGCGTAGCCGAGGATCACGGCCGGGTTGGTGACGTGCTTGAGGCCGATGAAGAAACCGAGGCCCAGCCCCACCAGGGCCGCCCCGATCAGCCAACCGAAGTGCGCGGGCTGGAGCGGGGTGGCGAGGTACCACGTGGCGCCGGCAACGATGATCAGCGTGCCGAGCGTCATCGCCGTGCGGGCGACGACGTCGTCGATGGTCATCCGGTCCCGGCGCGTACCGAGCCCGTCCCGGGCCGGCGCGTTGTACATCTCCTGCAGCTGCTCGCTGCTCATGGTCGACGCGTCGGCTGCGTACCCGGCTGACGACCGGAACGCATCACGGCGCGAGAAGACCGGGTTCCTGCTCTGCATCCTTTGTCCTCCTCCGCCACGGCGGATCCGCTGGCGTGCGGTCATGGTAATGAATCGGCAAAGCCGCTGTCGTCCCTTGAGGACGTTTGGTACGTCCACTTTCGTTCCCGACGTCCGGTTCACCCTAGGATGTGTGCCGCTCACCCCGCCCACCCGCTCGTACGGACGCCCACTGGCCGCGCCCGCTCCGGGCGTCGTCGGCGTCTCAGACCAAGATCGTCCTGCGCCGGGACAGGAGTGCGAAGGTGCCATTCGGTGCAAGATCAGCTTCGCTGGGTGATCAGAGTGTCGTCGCCACGGCCCGGATGCTGCCGGCGGCGAGCCGACCCCTGACCTTCGCGCTCCTGGCGCTGACGCTCGTCCAGCCCCTGCTCGGGCTCGCGTTCATGCTGTCCGTCGGACAGTTCGTGGGCCGGATTCCGGCGGTGGTGGCCGGCGCGGCTGGCGAGTGGGTCGGCGCCTTGGCGTTGGTCGCCGCGTGCTACCTCGCCCTCCAGTTGGTGAGCGCGGTGGCCGAGGTCGTGGAGTGGCGACTGGGCCAGCACCTGAACAGCTACCTCGACGACCGCATGATGTCCTTGATGCTCGCACCGCCCGGCATCGCGCACCTCGAGGACGCGCGTACCAGAGACCTCGCGGCGGAGGTGGCCGACGGGCTCGGAGCGGGCTGGTGGCGTCCAGCCAAGACGCCCGGCGCACTGCGCGGTCTGGTCGGCGGCGCACTCGGGCTCGCGACGGCTTTCGGTGTCGTGATCTGGCTGCAGTGGTGGCTGGGGTTGGTGCTGGCCGTGGTCGCCTTCTGGTCTCTGTACGCGGTGATCGCACACAGCCTCCGGGTGATCCTCGGACAGATGCAGGACAGCGGCGACTCCGAATACCGCCGTGTCGCGTACGAGCGGGAGGCCGCCCTGTCCCCGGCCAGCGCCAAGGAGGTACGCCTGTTCGGCTTCGCGCCATGGGTCCTCGACCGGTGGCAGGCCCGATTGATGCGGGTCCTGGCCCTGGACCTCCGCAAGATCGCGCGGTTGGACGCCCCCATGGTGGCCTCGGTTCTCGCGTTCACCATCGTCCTTGGCGGGGCGTTCACCTGGACGGCCGTGCAGACGGGCCGCGGCGAGATCGGGCTGGCGGCGGCGACGGTGCTGGCCCAGGCCCTCCTCGCCCCACTGGCCCAGATCGGTCCCGCCGGTCAGGCGGTCATCACGCTGAGGCTGGCCGGGCGACCGGTACGCGCGTTGCTCGACCTGGAGAAGGCCATGGTGGCCACTCACGAGCCGGCCGAAACGATGTCGGCCGGAACGTTCTCCGCCGGAACGATGCCGGCCGGAGCGTTCTCCGCCGGGACAGGTTCGGCTGGCACCGCACCGGCAGTTCGCCTGGAGAGCGTCAGCTTCTCCTACCCCGGGTCCGCGACCGACGTGTTGCAGGGGCTGAACCTGGAGATCCCCGCCGGGTCCTCGCTCGCCGTGGTCGGCCTGAACGGCGCCGGAAAGACCACGCTGGTGAAACTGCTGTGCCGATTCTACGAGCCAACGGGCGGCCGGATCACCGTCGACGGGACCGACCTGCGCGACCTGGACCACCGCGGCTGGCAACGCCGGGTGGCCGCCATCTTCGCCGACTTCGCGCGGTTCCCGTTGAGCGCCCGCGACAACATCGGCGTCGGCAGCCTGGGCGCACCGCCCGAACGTGTCCTGGCGGCGGCCAGCCGGTCGGGCGTTGACCAGGTGGTGGCCGAACTGCCTGCTGGCTGGGACACGACACTGAGTCCGGAGTTCACGAACGGGGCCGACCTGTCCGGCGGACAGTGGCAGCGGGTGGCGTTGAGCCGGGCGTTGCTGGCCGCCGACTCCGGGGCGGGTTTGCTGGTCCTGGACGAACCCGCGGCCAACCTCGACGTCCGGGCCGAGGCCGAGCTGAACGACCTGATCTTGCGGCGGTTCGACCACGACCCGCGTTCGCAGGGACCGACGGACGGACTGACCACCGTCGTGATCTCACACCGCTTCTCGACCGTACGCCAGGCAGACCGCATCTGCGTTCTCGACGGTGGCCGGGTCACCGAGTCGGGGACCCATGACGAGTTGGTCTCGGCTGGGGGCCGGTACGCCCACCTGTTCCAGCTGCAGGCCGAACGGTTCGCCGAATGAGCGGCTCGGCGGCGGTGCCGCGGAGCCGGCGTCCGCTGACGTGGCGGGCGTTCCGGCTGATGGTCTCCTTGTCCTTCCGCGCCGATCCGGTCGGTGCGGCACTGCTGTGCGTGGCGATGCCGACCTACTACCTGTCGCCGGCAGCCGGGGCTGTCGCGACCAAGCTGCTCGTCGACGCCGCCGTGCAGGGGCATACGACGGCCGCGGTGTGGGCGGGTGTGCTCGCCGGTCTGGCAGTGCTGGCCGCGGCGGGCTCGCTGAAGCTCGAGGTCTACCTCAGCCACACCATGGAGAAGAAGGTCAACGCCCTGGTCGAGCGGCAGATCGCCGAGCTGCTGGTAGGGCTGCCCGGGATCGAGCACTACGAACGACCCGACTTCCTCGACGAGGTCCAGCAGTTGAGGGACGAGGCCGGCGAACTCGGCTCCGGACTCCTCGCCGTCCTGAACATGGGCGCACAGGTCTGCCAGGTCGTGGTGGTCTGCGCCCTGCTGGCCGGCCAGACGCCGCTGCTCCTGCTGCTGCCGGTGTTCGCGGTCCCGTCGTTCGTGGCCGCGAGCCTCGCCACCCGGATGAGCCTGCGCGCAACGGCGAAGACCGCAGAACCCGACCGGTTGGCCCACCGCTTGGTCGAGCTCGTCACGCAGCTGCCGGCGGCCCGCGAGGCGCGGCTGTTCGGCCTCGGCGACGAGCTTCGCGGCCGACGCGCGCGACTGGCGGCCACCGTCTACCAGGCTCGCGGCCGCGCCCAGGCGGGCGGTGCCGCCCTCGGCTGGGCGGGCAACCTGATCTTCGCGGTCGGATACTTCGGCGCAGTCGTGCTGGTGCTCGGTCGGGCAATCGACGGCGACCTCAGCGCCGGTGACGTCGCCCTGACCGTCGTCCTGGCCGGCCAGACCCAATCGTTCCTGGCGGAGCTCGTCGGCGGCGCGCAGTTCTTCGCGGGAGTGCACGCTGTGGCGCTCCGGATGGACTGGCTGGCGGCGTACGAACAGGCGCAGCGACCCGTCGACTCCGGCCGGCCGGCACCCGACCGGATACGCGGCGGCGTTCGGCTCGACGGAGTCTCCTTCCGTTATCCCGGCACCGAGCGGCCGGTCCTCGCCGACGTCGACCTCGAACTGCCGGCCGGTGCCGTCGTCGCCCTGGTCGGTGAGAACGGCGCCGGAAAGTCCTCCCTGGTCAAGCTGCTGCTGCGTTACTACGCGCCAACGTCCGGCCGGATCCTCGTCGACGACATGGACCTCGCCGCGATCGACACGGACCGGTGGCGGGAGCGGGCCGCCGGAGCGTTCCAGGACTACTGCAGCTTCGAATACCTCGCCCGCGAGTCCATCGGCCTCGGCGACACACGGCACCTGGACGACGAGGCGAAGGTCGCGGCCGCGGCTGGGCGTGGGGGCGCCACACCTGTGCTAGACAGCCTGCCCGACGGGTTGGCCACGCAGCTCGGGTCGGGGTGGGAGGGCGGCATCGACCTGTCCAGCGGGCAGTGGCAGCGGATGGCACTGGCGCGGGCGAGGATGCGGACACGTCCGCTCCTCCTGGTGCTGGACGAGCCGACCGCCGCGCTGGACGCGCACGCAGAGCATGAGCTGTTCAGCGGGTTCGTCGACGCGGCGCAGGAGACCCGCGCATCCGGCGGGATCACGCTGCTGGTCACCCACCGGTTCTCGACGGTACGAATGGCCGACCTGATCGTGGTGCTCGACGACGGACGGATCCGCGAGGCCGGTTCGCACGACGCGCTGATCGCTCGGGACGACCTGTACGCCGAGCTCTACCGCCTCCAGGCAGCCGCCTACCGTTGAGCCGGCCCGGCTACCCACGTCCCGGGCCGGGCGCGGAGAGCCAGGTCCGGCAGAATCCCCGGAACATCCCGACAGGATCAGGAGCGAAGGTGCCAATCGGTGGAAGACCCGGTCCGCGGAGTGACCAGACCGTCGTCGCGGACGCGGCCTGGGGTCTGGCGTTGCTGTGGATCGTCCTTCCGATCCTCGGCGCCGGCGCCGGTTGGCTGCTGAAGCTCACCGCGATCTGGGCGGCGGGCCTGCCGTGGGTGCCGTTCGGGGGGCCGCTTCGGCTGCTGCGGTCGGTCCCCGAGCCGTACGCCACCATCGGGAGCCTCGCCGTCGGTGCCGTAGCGGGCCTCGTACTCGCCTTCCTCGCCGTACGTGACCAACTCGCGGTCACAGTTTCGAGTGACCAGGTGACGCTGGTACGCGGCGAGCGGACTCAGACCATCGACGGGGCCGAGGTGACGGCGGTCTTCCTCGACGGCAAGCAACTGGTCCTGCTCGGCCGGCTGACCGAGGAACTGGCTCGCGAGCAGTCGGACCTCGGCGCCCAGGCGCTCCGTGACGCCTTCGTGTCGCACGGCTTCCAGTGGCAGGCAGCCGGCGACCCCTTTGCCGGCGACTTCCGCCGCTGGGTGGACGGAACACCTGACCTCCCCCCAGGTGCCGAGGTGCTCCTGCGCGCTCGCGGCAAGGCGTTGGACAAGGGCGACGCCGAGGACGTCGCCGACCTACGTCGCGAGCTCGGCAAGCTCGGGATCGCCGTCCGCGAGGAGAAGAAACGGCAGTACTGGCGACGTGTCGCCGCAGACGAGCGGTCCTGACACCCGCAACGGATCGCCAGTGGCTCTCCCTGCTCCAGGCCATCGGGCCATCCGGGCCGGTTCCCTATTCAGGCAGCGGCAGCGGTGAACTCTGGTCGTGGCGTACGAACGCCTCCGCATAGTCACAGCCGTACTCGCGGCCTCGGAACCGCGCCATCTCCTCGTGGTAGTCGACCCACCAGTCCGGGCCCTGACTCACGTGGGCGCGCAGCGCCTCCTGCTTGACCGAGATCGTGTCCGAGACGTCCACGAAGTCGGTCGGACGGAAGTTCTGCGTCTGCATGCCGGACAGCACCTCGTAGTAGCCGAACGCGGCCCGCCGGCCATGTTGCAGCCAGGCGTCGTACGCGAGCAGGGCCATCGCCCGGTGGTCCCGGTGGGTGTCGACCGGCCAGTGGGTGAACAGGGCGTCGGGGTCCTCCGCACCGACGACAGCCGCGACGTCGGCGTACGACTGCCCTGAAACCTCTGTCTGGGCGTCGATCTGGCCGACGAACAGCGCCCGTGCGCCGAGGATCTCGCACGCTCGCAGAGCTTCGACGCGGCGGATGCCGGCGATCTCCGCACCGGTGTGCCCGCCCATGGCGTCTGCGCCACCGGCGACATAGGCCTCTCCACCGGTCAGGTAGACGGCCACGACGTCCCAGCCGGCGCGGGCGCAACGCACCATCAGGCCACCACACCCACACTCGGGGTCGTCGGGATGGCCACCGGCGACCAGGATCTTCCTGCCGCGCCCGGCCATGTCAGTCCCGGCTGGCGAACTGGTCGTCGCGCCACTCACCGGCCGGCGGGTCGCCCCCAGCGAGCCTCTCCTCCCGCTGGCGCAGTTCGACCCGGCGGATCTTGCCGGAGATGGTCTTCGGCAGGTCGGCGAACTCGAGCCGCCGGATGCGGTTGTAGGCCGGCAGGTGATCTCGTGCGTACGCAAGGATCGACCGCGCGGTCTCCTCGTCGGGCTGATGTCCATCGGCCAGCGCCACGTAGGCCTTGGGCACCGCGAGTCGGACCGCGTCGGGCGCCGGTACAACTGCGGCCTCGGCGACGGCAGGGTGCTCCAGCAGCACGCTTTCGAGCTCGAACGGCGAAACCTTGTAGTCGGAGGCCTTGAACACATCGTCGGTCCGCCCGATGTAGGTGATGTACCCCTCCGCATCGCGGACCGCGAGGTCGCCGGTGTGGTAGTACCCACCCGCTGTCGCCTCGGCGTTGAGCCGTTGGTCGCCGTGGTACGCCGCCATCAGACTGACCGGGCGCTGGGACAGGTCGAGGCAGATCTCTCCCTCGTCGCCGACCTCGCCGGTTACCGGATCGACGAGCACCACCGGCATTCCGGGCAGCGGGCGTCCCATCGAACCCGGCTTGAGAATTTGGCCGGGCGTGTTGCCGATCTGGGCCGAAGTCTCCGTCTGTCCGTAGCCGTCGCGGATGGTGAGGTTCCAGTGCGTACGAACCTGCTCGATCACCTCGGGGTTGAGCGGCTCGCCAGCCGCGGCGACCTTGTGCAACGCGCCCGGCCCGCCGGACAGATCGGCCTGGATGAGCATGCGCCACACCGTGGGCGGCGCGCACAGGCTCGTCACACAGCACCTGCGCATCTGTTCCAGCATGGCCTTGGCGTCGAAGCGTGCGTACTTGTAGACGACGATGGTCGCCTCGGCGATCAGGGGCGCGAAGAAGCTGCTCCACGCATGCTTGGCCCACCCGGGTGAGCTGACGTTGAGGTGGACGTCGCCTGGTTCGAGGCCGAGCCAGTACATCGTGGTCAGGTGTCCGACGGGATAGCTGACCTGGGTGTGCTCGACGAGCTTGGGCCGGCTGGTCGTGCCGGATGTGAAGTAGAGCAGGAGCGTGTCGTCGGGTGCGGTGACGGCCTGCCTGGGCTGGACGTCCGTCGTGGCGTACGCGTCGGCGTACGACAGCCAGCCCTGGGGTGCGTCGCCGACGCTGATCCGGGTGTACGCACCGGGGACGTCGGCAAACTTCGCGGTGTCCGTCGCGTTGGCGATCACGTGCCGGACG
This sequence comes from uncultured Actinomycetota bacterium, assembly GCA_963720325.1. Taxonomy (GTDB): domain Bacteria; phylum Actinomycetota; class Actinomycetes; order Propionibacteriales; family Actinopolymorphaceae; genus Thermasporomyces. Next base: position 258,934 of record CAVRFE010000008.1, read on the forward strand.
CCGCCGCGGTCGATGCGCTCGGCCAGGTCCGCGGCACCGAGCACCGTCGTGGTCGGCACGATGACCGCGCCCAGCTTCATGATCGCGAGCATCGACTCCCACAGCTCGACCTGGTTGCCGAGGATCAGCAGTACGCGGTGCCCGCGGTCGACTCCCTGTCCGGCCAGCCAGGTCGCGAGCTGGTCGGACCGGTGGGCCAGGTCGGCGTAGGTGTACTTCTGCTCCGAGCCGTCCTCCTCGACCAGCCACAGCGCGAGTTGGTCGTTGCCGCGGGCTATCTGGTCGAACCAGTCGGTCGCCCAGTTGAACGCGCCGGAGAACGTGGGCCAGGAGAAGGACGCGACCGCCGCGGTGTAGTCATCCCGCTTGGCCAGCAGGAGATCGCGGGCCTGTCGATAGGCTGCCGTGCCTGGTGTCTCGGTCACCTCAGACCTCCACAGTGGTTGCTGCCCTGTCTCGGGTCTGTAGCTGTCGAACTGATTCTGTAGCTGTCGGGCTGGTTCGGAACGGTCCTGCGAGCCTATCGACTGATCGGTGGCGACCCGGCACCGAGCGAGCGGGTGGTGACGTACGCGACCGCCTCGGCACGGTTTCGCAGACCCAGCTTGGCGAGCAGGCTGCTGACGTGATGACCCGCGGTCTTTCGGGTGATGAAGAGGCGCTGTGCGATCTCGGGGTTGGACAGCCCGAGCCCGACCAACTGGAGCACCTCCTGCTCCCGCCTGGTGAGCGACCCGGCCACCGACCCTGACCCCGACCGGACGAGGCGGCCGACGCCGAGCAGACGAAGTAGTGAGGCCGCGGCATCCGCGTCCGCCGCCGCGCCGAGCCGGTCGAACTCCGCGAGCGCGGTCGTGGCCTCGGTCGCCGCGAGCCCCGGCTGGGACTCAGCCACCACCCGCGCCAACTCCAGACGTACCCGTGCGGTCTCGTACGGCAGGTCGAGAGCGGTGAAGTGGTCCAGTGCCCGTTCGAACTCGCTCGCCGCCAGGTCTCGGTCTCCACGCGCGGCAGCGACCCGACCCGAGGCGCGCGCCGCGAGACCGGCCGGGTGCCGGTGTCGCAGGGTCGCCGCCACCTCGGCCAGTCGCCGGGCGGCGGCCGTCCCGTCGTCGACTTCGCCCTGTGCCAGGTGGACGTCGACCAGCATCGCGAGGACGGGCGGGATGTCGAGGCACGGCGTGGTCAGCGACCGGGCCCGGCGTTCGAGCAACGCAGCCTGGCCGGCCGGCTCTCCCCGGGCCAGACGCACTGCCGCGACCAGCAGCAATGACGCCCGATCGTTGCGTACGCCGCGAAGAAGCGCCTCCGCCTCCTCGATGCGCCCCTGCCGGAACCGCAGATCCGCCAGGCGGACCAAGGCCAGCTCGTGGAGACCCGGCGCGACGTCCGCGGACATGGCCAGCGCCGCGGCCAGCTCGCGTTCCGCGCGTTCCCAGTGCCCCTTCGCGAGGAGGAGACTCCCGTAGAGCGTCCGGCACTCGACGTACAGGAACGGGCAGCCGTAGTCGGCGACGAACCTGTCGACCACCTTGCACCACTGGCTGGCGCGGTCGAGGTCACCGGCCAGGTCGCAGGCGACCAGCATCTCGCAGCCCGTATAGACGACGGTGATCAGGCGGGAACGCTCGCCGCCGAGCGCCCCGGCCATCGCCTCGTCGACGAGCGCCAGCCCTTCGTCCACGTCACCCTTCGCGACAAGGGTCACCCCCAGGTCCCCGACGGTCACCAGTTCGAGGTCGACGTCCCCGCCGTCCCGGGCGAAGCGCAAGGCCCGCTCCTGCAACGCCTGCGCACCGGGGAGGTCACTGTCGCGGGTGACGTAGGCGCGCGTCATCCAGAGCCAGCCCTGCAACGGGCCCGCGTCGGTTCCTTGCACCACGCGCTCCGCCCGTGCGATCCAGCCGCGCGCCGCCGGATGGTTGCCGAGGTCGGCGCGGTAGGTGATGCTCAGCCCCATCGCGACGGTCGCCGCGCCGATCTGGTCGGACGTACGACGGAACTCCGCGTAGGCCCGCTCGCGACACTCGACACTGCGGCGAAGGTCGCCGAGCCACCACAGCACCTCACCCAGGCCGGCAAGGGCAACGGCCCTGGAGTGACCGTCACCCTCGTCCGGCTGGGACAGGGCGGACTCGAACGCGGCCCGGGCAGCTGCCCACCGGCCGGAGTCCAGCGCGGCCTGGCCGGCCTGGAGGTACCCATCGACGGTCACGTTCGGCATCATCGCACCGCCGCCCAGATCGGGCGCCCCATCAAGCGCCTAGATCAGGGGCCGACATCAGGCGCCCACATCAGGCGCCCACATCAGGCGCCCAGATCAGGCGCCCAGATCAGGGGCCCGGACAACGCGCCCGGATCAGGGGGCCGCCCGCGCACCCGCAGCCGTCCTAGGGCAGTTGCCCGATGCGACCGGGACGTTCGTGGCCCATCCTGGTCAGTACCGTCGGCCGATTTGAGCCCCGCGCGACGCCGGCACCCACTCCCTCTCGTCATCGAAGGATCGGCAACGACATGAGCACCGGCGAGACGTACCAGATCCGCACCGAGGCCGCCGAGATCTACGAGTCGAGGTTCGTGCCTGCGCTCTTCGGCGAGTGGGCTCCCGTGCTGGTCGAGCTGGCCGGGGTCGCCCGGGCTCAGGCCGTGTTGGACGTCGCCTGTGGCACCGGCGTCGTGGCCCGGGCGGCCGCGGACCGGATGGGCAGAGCGGGCCAGGTCACCGGTGTCGACCTCAATCCGGCCATGCTCGCGGTCGCCCGGCGGCTACGGTCCGACATCGACTGGCGGCAGGCGGACGCGGCAGCTCTGGACCTTCCCGACGGCTCGTTCGACGTCGTGCTGTGCCAGTCGGGCCTGATGTTCTTCCCCGATGTCGTCCAGGCGCTACGCGAGATGGGCCGGGTCGCTCGGCCGGACGGCACGGTGGGCATCCAGGTCTGGGACCGCCGGGAGTCGCAACCGGGCTACGCCCCGCTCATCGAGGCGGCGGCCCGGCACGCGGGTCCGGATGCGGTGGGTCTGCTGAGCGCGTACTTTTCCATGGGAGACCTCGAGCAACTGGCGGCACACCTGGCCGCGGCGGGGCTGGAGATCACGGCGACGCACACGCGTGAGGGTGCGGTGAGGCTGCCATCGCTGGACGCGTTCGTGACGGTCGAGGTCGAGGGCAGCCCGCTCGTGGAGCGGATCACTCCCGAGGTCTACGCGAAGATTCGAGCAGATGCGGTCAGTGGACTCGCGGCGTATGCGGGTGCGGACGGGGCTGCCGCCGTGCCGATCTGGGGCCACGTGGTGACTGCCCGTCCGACCGTCGGATGACCAGGTCGTTTGGGGTCGTAAGACGTTCAGTCGTTGGAAGTTCCGGGGATCAAGGCGATCAGGCGCTCAGGGGATAGCTGTCCGGCCGGAACGTGTCGGAGAGTTGAGCGGACCACGCTACGACGCGGCGTTTGGGTCGAAGGGGAACTGGCGCGATGGTCGCCGTGACCGTCGTTCCCGTCGTGACCGTCGCAGCTTCCTGGTGCTGGTGCGAGGTGCGGATGTGATGGTCCGCCTCGGCGTAGGCGCGTTCCCAGCTGCGGGCCGTGCCGGTGAAGAGCAGGACCTCGGAGGTGCAGACACAACAGCGCCAGCTCCAGGAGGTGCCACCTCGTTGCCAGACCTTGCACATCCGGTCCACTCGTAGCCTCATCGCGATCCCTCCTCGAACCGCTCGCCTCGGCGGACCGATCGACACCAGCCCGTCCTTCTCCCTCCCGTACGACCGCTGGTGGTGTTTCGGTTCACGTCCGGCTGCGAAGAGATGACCGGGTATGTTGACGCGCCAGCACGGCCCTTCCTATGGTCGTCATACGTCTTATCACCAGGTCTCCGAACGAACAGGGCTCCGAACCACCGGTACGAAAGGACGAGGGCGATGCCGCGACTGGACCGCTGGCCCGCGGAATGGACGACCACGGTCGACCAGGAGAGCAAGCGGCCCGTACGCCAGTACACCGCCGCTTCGGCGCACAGCTATCCGCTCTACTACTTCGTCCCCAGCATCACGCGGGACGGCCGGTACCTCGTGTTTCACAGTGAGCGGACCGGAACCGTCCAGCTCTTCCGCATGGACCTCAGGGACGGCACCAGCGTGCAACTGACCGAGGGCAGCACCCGCGACGCCGGGTGGGCGATCTGGTGCGAGCCTCACGTCGACGGCATCTTCAACCACCTCAGCGCCCTCAACCCCGCCCGCGGCGAGGTCTACTACTTCGACCACGAGGAGATCCGGTGCGTCGACGTCGAGACCTGCGCCGACCGGGCGGTCGCCGTCCTGCCGGGGCGGATCCCGCTCGGCCAGTCGGCGTTCTCGCCCGACGGTCGGCGGTTTGCGTTCATCGACGCCGACCGGACCACGTTCGACGCCGCCTACCGACGTCGCGAGGCCATGCAAGCAGGTGACCTCTTCGGCTCCGGCGACCACGATCGCTGGCGGCAGGAGGTGCCCACGCGCATCGGACTGGTCGACACCGACACGGGTTCTGTCAGCACCGTGCTGGATCTCGACTTCCACGTGCATCACGTCTTGTTCGTCGACGACGACACGTTGCTGGTCAACCACGAGCCCGACCGCAACGGCATGTGGACGGTGAGCGTGACCGGCGAGGGCCGCCGCAGCCTGCGTCCCCCGGACGCCCACGGTGCGGTGTGCCACCAGGTGATCGCCGATGGAGCGCTGCTGTACGAGACGTCGCGCGGATTCGACCTGACCCGCGAACGGTGCTGGTTCGGTCGTTACGACCTGGCCGACCATACCTTTGTCGAGTGGCTGCTCCCGCCGGACATCGGCTACGTCCACACCGGAAACGACCCGGCCGGGGAGTTCTACTTCATCGAGAGCGCGGGCGAGCGGCATGCGTTGTACGAGGTGCTTCCAGGATCGGCGCAGGACGTCGCCGACGTCCGGCTACTTCGCCGCCTGAACGAGAAGGACCTCGAGGCGTTCGACCTGCAGCGCCACCATGCCCACCCGTTCCTCAGCCCGGACCGGCGGCTGCTCTTCTTCACCGACGTGATCGACGGGTACTCCCAGATCTGCTCCATCGACGTCAGCGACCTGACCATGCCGCCGACGGACTGAGCTCACGCCGAGCGCGTTCGGCGGTCGTCCCCGCTTCGTGATCATCGGACCGGCGCGGCCGGCGCCGGCCTCCTGCGGCGCCACCACAGTGATACGACCCGCCAGCTGCGGGCGCTGACCAAGAAGACGACCAACGGATACAGCAGCATCCATGGCATGAACCACAGGTCGAACCCTTCGAACTGTCCGTCGGCGTAGGTCACTTCGCCCCGAACACCGAGGAGGTCCCACCCGCCCCAGGCGTACGTTCCATTGGGTCGTTGGTTAGCAGCCTCCACGCCGTCGATGAACGCGGAATGGCCGACGAACACAACCATCACGAGAATCAGCCCGGCCGCCATTGTCCAGCCGAACCCTCTCAGCAGGCTGGGACGCGGCCCGCCGTCGTACTCCGCCTCGAGGTAGTCGATCGCGAGCCGGCGCACACTGCCGAGTCCGCGCACAGCCTCGCTTACGCCGACCTCGGCGGCCGAGGCGCGGAGATTGGCGCGCATCTCGCGACGGATCCCCCGACGCGCCCGCGCCGGCAGGCTCTGCAGATAGGTGTCGAGGGTCCAGATCACCCGTTCGAGCCGAAGCCGGTCGGACCAGTGGAGTGGGGTCGGCACGTCATGCCTCCTTCGTCGGGGGTGCCGGTTCAGGTGGTATTGGCTGGCACAGCACAGGGGTTACGGTGGCGGCCAGCGAGCGCCACATCGCTACCGAGTCCGCGAGCGCCTGGTATCCCTGCGCGGTCGGCCGGTAGTACTTGCGAGCGGGGCCGGTCCGGGACGCCAGCAGCCTTGCGGTCACCTTGCCTTCACGTTCGAGACGGGCCATCGCGGGATAGATCGTTCCTTCGGCCACGGGCAGCCCGACCGCGCGCAGCCGCTGCACCAGCTCGTAGCCATAGGACTCCTGTTCGGCAAGGAGCCGGAGCAACAGTGGAGAGAGGACTCCCTTGAGCAGCTGCGGATCGTGCGCCACGGACATGGAGCAAAACTAGGCCCGGTATCTTGCATAGTCAAGTAGCTGGCATCGCCGATATGTGAGATGCCGTGAACGTCGAAGTGGACGTCGATGACCGACGGGAAGGTAGGTGCGCTGTGGCAGCGACCGACGCGCCGAGGGTGCGGCTGGGGGCCGGGATCCTGGTCGTCTCCCCCGAAGATCGCCTGCTGATCGTCCAGCAGGAGTACGACGGGGTGGTCGACTGGGGACCCCTGGGCGGTGGGCTCGAACACGGCGAAGGCATCGAGGAGTGTGCGGTGCGCGAGGCCTACGAAGAGTCCGGCCTTCGGGTGCGGCTCGTCCGGCTGCTGTCCGTCGACGAGTTCTGGCAGGCCGACCGACTCGACGGCGTGGGGTTCGTCTTCCTCGCCGAGCCGGTGCCCTGGCCACAGCAGGTCAGCCTGCCGGACTATGACGGTGACACGAGGTTCCTGGACCACCGGTGGATCGCCCAGGACGAGGTTAGACGCTATGCGACAGAAGACTCCTGGGAGTTCTGGGCTCGATTCTGGCCCCTCGATGTACGCGAGACGCTACGTCGCAGGATCGACCTACCGGGATAGACAGGGGCAGACGGCCGGGCCCGGGCCCAGCCAGCTGGTCGGCGAAGGTCGTGGTGTGGAAGGGTGTCGCGGGTGCCGAACGTGTACGCCCAGAGCAGGTCGCAGGTGCGGATGGAGTGGGGACCCGTCGGTGCGGCGGCGGTAGCCGAGCGGGCCGACATCGCCGTGGTGGTTGACGTCCTGAGCTTCACCACCACGCTCAGTGTCGCGATCGAGCGAGGCGCCGAGGTGTTTCCTTACCGCTGGCGGGACGAGTCCGCGCTGGAGTATGCCCGTGCACACGACGCGACGCTGGCGGTGGGGCGGTTCGAGGAGCGGCACTCCGACGGGCACGCGCAGGTCAGCCTGTCTCCGCACAGCATCCAAACCGCGCCACACCTGGACCGGTTGGTCCTACCTTCCCCCAATGGTTCGACGATCAGTTTTCAGCTCGCGGACACCGGAGCACAGGTGGTGGGCGGATGCCTGCGCAACCGGAAGGCAGTGGCGTCGTGGGTGGCCGAGCGCGTCGCCACCGGGACCGATCTCCGTCTGGCGATCATCGCTGCTGGTGAGCGTTGGCACGACGGCTCGCTGCGGCCCGCGGTCGAGGACCTGTGGGGCGCCGGCGCGGTCGTGTCGGCACTGGACGACCTTGGCCTGAACGATTTCAGCCCGGAAGCGCGTACCGCCGCAGCCGCGTTCCGCGCGGTGGAGCCCGATCTGCGCGACGCCCTGTTCGCCTGCTCCAGTGGACAGGAACTCGTCGCCGCTGGTTTCGCAGACGACGTCGCCGTCGCCGCCGAACTGGACGCCAGCGCCTGCGTGCCGGTGCTGGACGACGGCCGCTTCGTCGACCAGGCGGCGATCGTGCCGTGAAGCTCGCCGTCCTTCGCACCCTCATGGCAGGCTGGCTCGCAGTCACCCGACACCGCCGCGGAAGGGGAGAGCTGACGTGCGCATCGCGGTCTACACCGGCTCGTCGGCCGGACCGCCAGGACACCGGGCCATCGTCGCCGACTTTGCGCGAGAACTCGCCATGGCCGGTGTCGGTGTCGTCTACGGCGGCGCACATGTCGGCATGATGGGCGTGCTGGCTGACTCGGCCCTGGCCGCCGGTGGCGAGGTCATCGGCGTGATGCCGCAGCACCTCGTCGACTGGGAGATCGCGCACCGGCAGCTGACCCGGCTGGACATCGTCGATTCGATGCACGAACGCAAGGCCCGGATGGCCGAGCTGGCAGACGCGTTCGTCGCGCTGCCGGGCGGGGCGGGAACGCTGGAGGAACTGTTCGAGGCCTGGACCTGGGGCCAGCTCGGGCTGCACTCCAAGCCGACTGCGTTGCTCGACATCGACGGCTTCTACGCACCGCTCGTCGAACAGCTGACTGTGATGGCCTCCACGGGATATCTGAACGAGGACCACCTTCGTGGCCTGGGTGTCGTCCAGGATGCCCACGAACTCCTGCAGTTCGTCGCCGACTACCAGCACCCGACGGACAAGTGGACCGCGACCGCAGACGACACCGCGCAGTCACCCACCCACAGCGCTCCATCATGAGCAGGGACCGGCGGCTTGCCCCTACAGAGGCAGGCCGATCCGGCGCCTGTCGTTGAACACGTACCACTCCCGGAATCCGAGTTGGCGCAGCTGTTCGCGTACCTCCTGATGTTCCTCGCCCACCCGCGCAGGGTCATGGGCATCGGATCCGAAGGTCACCTTGACGCCATACCGACTGGCTTGCTCGAGGATGTCGGGACTGGGATACCAGCCGCCGCAGTCCTTTGTCTTGCCCGACGTGTTGATCTCCATCACGACGTCGGCGGCGGCGATCTCGCGGAGCATCTGATCGACGGCCGGCGTCGCGATGCCGGCGATCTCGGGGCACACGGCCTTGATCGCGTCGACGTGCCCGAGGACATCGAAGAGGCGGCTGCGCGCCGACCTGCCCACCAGGTCGCAGTAGCGTTCGCGCGCCGCCTTCAGTTCCGTACGGTCGAATCCGCGCCATCTTTCCCGGCGGAACAGGTTGATTCCGTCGAGCACGTGCACCGACCCGATGACGTAGTCGAGGCTGGACCTCGCGTAGATGTCGCGGTACATGGCGGCGTGCTCGGGAAAGAAGTCGGACTCGACCCCGACGAGCACCTCGATGCGCCCGGCGTACTCGCGCTTCAGTTGGTGTGCCTCGGCGAGATAGTTCTCGAACTCCGACTTGGCCATGGCGCGCCCGGGCTGTGGGCGCTCGGCCAACTCCGCGAAGAACGGCGAATGGTCAGACAGTCCGATCGTGTGCAGGCCTTCGGTGATCGCCGCCTCGATGTAGCTGCGGATTCCTCCGCGAGCGTGGCCGCACCGGTCATGGTGGGTGTGTAGGTCGAACACGTGCCCCCGGTGGGATTCGAACCCACAATCTGACACCCATTTTAAGTGGGCCGCCTCGACCAGTTGGGCTACGGGGGCGCGGGCACGGGCTGCCCGTCGGACATCCCAGCCGACGAATCCGCCTGCTCGCTCGGCGTCAGGCTACGGCCTCGACCTGCCCAGGGGCACCATAGCCCGCCACCGCCACGACCGGCAGTGGCAAGGATTCGGCTCGGCCGCCGGCAGGTGGCAAGATTCGGCACGCCCGCCGGCAGGTGGCAAGATTCGGCACGGCCGCCGGCAGCGGCAGAGATCCGCCGTTGTCGCTCACCCGGTCGTGCGCTGCCAGGCCTTCGGTGTGAACGGCCAGCTGAGGCGCTCGCACACCTCCTGCCAGCGGGCCTCCATCCCGTCCGCCCACAGGTGTGGGACGAAGCCGAGTCGCAGGTAGGTCTTGATCGCGGGCAGCCGGAAGTCGTCGGTTTGGAGGTAGATGCACGATGCACCGATTTCGACCAGGCAGGCGGCGGCCGCGGCGGTGACCGCACGTCCCAGGCCACGCCCGCCATGGGCCGGGTGTGCTGCGATCCAGCCGACCTCGTAGCCGTCGGGATAGAGCGGTTCGATCGGCCGCTGCTGCGCCATGCCGGTGGCGACCAGGGTGTCCGTGGGCTCGTGTACGACCACAAGCCAGCCCGACGGCACGACGGTCGCGGCGACCTGGGCGAGGGTCTCGTCGTCCCAGGTGCCGAGCTCGACCTGCGCCATCAGGCTCCGAAACGACGGGACGTCTTCCGTACCGGCCGTCCGCAGTAGGTAGCCGTCCGGGACCGAGGTCGACCCCGAGGCGGGCTGGCGATCGGTCGGCCAGAGCATCCGAAGCTGGCCCTGCGCACCAGGACTCCCACTCATGACGGCTCCCTCGCACCCGGCGTCCAACACGTGGCGTCCATGACCCACGTGGCGTACGTGGCAAACGTGGCAATTGGTCAGGCGAGCGGCGCTTCCCGACCCGGCTCCACTCCGATGCCGGCGGTCCATGTACGTGGATCGGGCACCTGCAGCCAGGCTCCGCCCTCGGCCACCGAACGCTCCGAGACGACGCTCGGCAGGGACATGTCGAGAGCGGCGTACACGTCGATGGGTACGTCGGCCTCGGTCCACACGGCGTCAACGAAGTCGAGGATCGGCCAGGCGTCCGCACCCCAGTGCCCAGCACCAGAAGGCGTGGCCCCGGAGGGCGCGTTCCGGTAACGCTCGGGAAGGAAATCCGCGGCGTACGCGTCGAGCGGTTCCCACTGGTTGTCCGGGCTGCGGCCCGCGATGTACACGCGAGGCTCCTGACCCTGAGCCCGCCCGGCCTCGTACCCTCCGACCGTTCCCTGCACTGAGTAGTAGTCCATCAGGTGCGGACGGTTGGAAAGGACGTCGAAGCGGATCTGCAGCAACGCACCCCGCGACGTTCGGCACAGCAACAGGACCGTGTCGTCGATCTCGTGCTCGGGGTCGGTGTGACGGCCGGTGCCGACGCAGCTGATCGCCGTCACCCGGTCGCCGAACCACTGCAGCAACGGGCCGAGACTATGGGTGGGATAGGTGTGTCCGGCGCGGCCGACCTGCCAGTAGTAGCGCCAGGTGGGGCGGCCGGCGCTGTCATGGTGAAGCGACTTCAACTCGTGGAGGTATTCGCCCTCGCCGTAATAGAGGTCGCCGAAGACACCGCGGCGGGCCATGGCGCCTACGACGAGGTTGGCGCGGATGTAGCAGTAGTTCTCCGCCAGCATGTAGCGCGCGGAGCTCCGGCGCGCTGCCGCGAGCAGCTCGTGTCCCTGCTCGAACGACACTGCCGCCGGAACCTCCGACAACACGTGCACACCAGCGTCGAGTGCCGCCACGGCCTGCGGAGCGTGGTGCTGCTGCGGCGAGGAGACCACCACCAGGTCGACCTGTTCCAGCAGTTGCGTGTAGTGCTCGCACTCGACGGCGGCGCCGTGCTCGGTGGCAAACCGCTTGCGGGCTTCGCGATCCGGGTCGTACACCGCATGAAGGAGCGCCCGGTCGCCGGCTGCCCGCAGGCCGGCCAGGAAGCCTCTTCCGCGCGGCGCGCCGGCGATACCGACCCGCAGCGGACCACGAGAGGATGGCACCGTCTACCTCACCCCTTGGGGAATTCGCGGTTGTCCCTGAGCACGGTCCGGGTCGTAGTCGAGTAGTGCCTCCAGGACCTGGGCCTGCGCCCGGATCGCCGCGGCGACCTCCGGCAGCCGGGCATGGGCAAGGCGGTAGCTGGGGGCGCTGACGCTCATCGCATAGCGCGCGGCGCCGGTCGCGTCCCGCACGGGGACCGCGACGCAGCGAAGCCCCTCCACCGACTCCTCGTCATCGACCGCGAAACCGCGGGATCGCACCCGCGCGAGTTCGCGCAGCAGGTCGTCGACGGTGCTCAGGGTGCGTGGCGTGAGCTCGAACACCTCGTACTCGGCAAGGATCTTCTCGACCTCGGCGGCGGGCAAGGTGCTGAGGATCGCTTTGCCGAGGCCCGAGGCGTGCCAGTTGTCCTTCTCACCGACGGTGGCACCCTTGCGGATCTGCTGTGAGCTCTCGAGGGCGTGGACGATCACCAGGTCGTTGCCGGCCCGGGCGCCGAGGTTGACGGTCTCGTCGACCTCCTGCACCAGCCGGGCCATCACGGTCGTGGCGACGGCCATGAAGTCGCGCCCTCCGATCGCGGTGCGACCGAGCAGGAACATCCGCAGCCCGATGCGGTAACGCCGGCTCGCTGGATCGCGTTCGACCAACCCGTGCGCGACCAGGCTGGTGAGGTAACGCAACGTTGTGGCGTCGCTGAGCCCTGCGCTGGAAGCGACCTTCGACAGCGTGGCGGGCCCGGCAGCCAGAACCTCGAAGAGTCGCACCAGCCGGTCGACTCCCTGCAATGTCCCGGTGCGCTCGCCAGGTGGCTGCTCCGCGCCAAGCTCCCCGTGATCGGTCACGCTCCACACCTCCACAGGGGACCACATCTCCACTGAACGAAGGACATTTTCGATCTGTCCAGACCGTACCGAGGTGCGCCAACCGACTGCAAGCGGGCCATTGGGCCCATCGGTTGCCATGATCGTGATCCAGCATCACGGGTCGCGGAGCGGGGCGAGCAGGCGACCGGATCGGGGCTTGACGAGCGGAAGTCGGCGGGTGAAGGATTTGCCACACAGTATTGGCTTATTTCGCTCAGTGAAATCGCATGCTCGTCCATCGCCGTGGCGCCGGCCAGTCCAGTCGCGGCTGGGAGGTGACCGTCTAGTGTCCCCAACAGCCTTCTCCCGCCGCCGGATCCTGCGACTCGCCGGCCTCGGGGCGACCGGTCTCGGCGCCGCCGGGTTGGGTGCCACCGGTCTCGGACTCGCCGGCTGCGGCAGTCCAGGTGGAGCCGATGGAGCCGGCGGTGCCAACCTCGCGTTCTGGAACGCTGTGTACGCGACCTCCTCCGACACCGACAAGACCAAGAAGCGCGGGGAATTCTGGGTGATGAAGGCCACCCAGCGCTTCGCCGCCAAGGCCAAGCAGCCGGCCAAGGTGACCGACCTGCCCGGCGACCTGCCGATGTTCACGAAGTTCCGAGCTGCCGGCGTTGCCCGCAACGGCCCTGATCTGGCGACCCTGTGGTCGGGTGCGTACATCCTCGGTGTCAAGGACTTCCTCGAGCCGCTCGACGGCTACTTCACCGCCGCGGAACGCGCGAAGCTCACCGGCTGGACCGCGGTCACCGAGGGATTCCAGGAGGGCAAGGGGACGATCTACGGAGTACCGTCCGGCAACGACGGCATCTGCGTCCTCTACTTCGACCGCCGTGCGCTGGACAAGGCCGGCGCCGAGGTCGGCGACACCGGACTCGAATGGGACGCCTGGATCGACCTGCTCGACCGGATCAAGGCCAGCGGAGTCACTCCCCTCGCGCTCGGAAAGTACAACTACACAGCCTTTTCGCTGTTCTACTGGATCGCGCAGGTCACCGGTGGCGAGGCGGGCTTCCACCAGTTGGCCTCCGGCACGCGCGACTTCTCCGACCCTGCCGTCGAGGACGTCGTCACCAAGTGGCTGACGCTCGCCGACTACACCTTGCCGGGCGCACCCACGATGGACGGTGGCCAGGCACAGAGCAGGCTCGCCGCGGGCAAGGCGGCGGCAGTGGTCGAAGGCGCCTGGGCCATTCCTGATCTGCGCAAGACACTCGGCGACAACGTAGTGATGAGCCCACTCCCCAACATCGGGCCGTCCGTGTCGGTCAAGGACACCGGCATCGGCGGTCCGGGCGGGGCGATCGTCGTCACCAACTACTCCAAGAACAAGGAGCAGGCCGTCGAGCTGATCAAGCACCTTGTCAGCGCGGACGAGCAGAAGAGGCGGGTCGAAAGCGGTGAGGCGACGCCGATTCCCAACGCCGTCGGCCTCGACCCCACCACGATCTACTCGGATCCGCTGTACCAGCAGCAGTACCGCTGGGTGAATGACAAGTTCGTCTTCTACGCCGACAACATCTGGCCCACCGAGCTCGTCGACGAGTTCCTGGCCCAGGCACAGCTGGCCTGGGGCGGCAAGATCTCGGCGCAGGAACTGCTGGCCCGAGCCGACCAGAAGCGCGACGAGCTCGTCGCGAAGAAGTGAGCAGGTTGCGCACAGACACGCCCAACCAGCCAACCCCTGCCCGTCCGGCGGATCGGTCGGTCGAACCGCGCTCACCTTCGAGCGGCGGTGGCTCCGCCCAGCGCGGTGCGTTCAAACGGCGAGAGACCTGGATCGCCTTCGCGTCGGTGCTTCCGGCGCTCGTGCTCGTCGGCGCGCTGATGTGGTATCCGTTGGGGACCGCCGTCTACCACAGCTTCACCGAGTGGAACGGCATCGTCACCAGGTGGGTGGGTGGGGCCAACTACGAGCAGATGTTCGCCTCCGGCGACATCTGGGAGTACCTCCGGACCAACCTCGTCTTCTTCCTGTCGATCCCGCTCATCCTGGTGATCACGCTGAGCGTCTCGGTGCTGCTGCACGAAGGGACGCCCGGCGCATCGCTCTTCCGCTCCGTCTACTACCTGCCGACCATCTTGTCGGCGGTCGTGGTGGGCCTGCTGATGCGCAGCCTCTTCGCGCCCGATGGCGTCGTCAACACCGCACTCGACCAGGTGGGGCTCGACTTCCTCGCCACGACCAACTGGCTCGGGTCGACCCACACCGCGTTTTTCGTCCTGATCACCGCGTTCTACTGGCAGACGCTCGGCCAGGGTGTGCTCATCTTCCTTGCCGGCCTGGCGGCGATGCCGGGCGAGGTCGTCGAGGCGGCTCACATCGACGGCGCCGGCTGGTGGCGGCGGCTGTTTCGGATCGTGTTGCCGATGCAGTCGCCGGCGATCGCCTACTTCCTCGTCACCAATACGGTGTACGTCTTCATCGGGCTCTTCTCGTTCGTCTACACGATCACCGGCGGCGGACCCGGCCGGACGACGACACCACTGGACTACAAGATCTATCTCAGCGCATTCGACACCGGCGAGCTCGGCTATGCGTCGGCCCTTTCCGTCGTTCTGCTGGCTCTGGTGGTTCCCATCGCGTGGTTCCAGGTCAGGAACTTCGAGCGGTTTTCGGTGGAACGATGAGTAGCGCGCAGCCCCCGGTCACCAAGCCAGGCCAGCTGTTCGGCCGGGCGGCCATCACCCTCGCACTGGTCGTCGTCGCGATCTTCGCCGTCTATCCGCTGGTCTTCATGTTCTTCACGAGCCTGAAGAGCCAGCAGGACTACATCCGCAACCCGCTGTCGCTGCCGACGACGTGGACCTACTTCGACAACTACGCGGCGATGTTCGCGCGGTTCGACATCGTGCATCTGTACGCCAACTCGGTGGCCTACATCACGATCGCCTGGGCCATCTGTCTCAGCGCTGCCATCCCGGCGGCCTACGCGTTCGCCAAGCTCGACTTCCCGGCCCGCAAGCTGCTCTTCATGGCGTTTGTCGCGAGTCTGGCGATTCCCGGCGTCACGTTCGTCATTCCCGACTACGTTCTGTTCGCCCGATTCGGGCTGATCGACCATCCGGCCTCGGTCATCTTGTTGTGGGCAGCCACCGGTCTGCCGGGCTCGTTGTTCCTGCTGTCAGCGTTCATGCGGGCCCTGCCACGCGAGCTGATCGAGGCGGCGACCGTCGACGGGGCCGGCTACGTCCAGACCATGCTGCGCGTCGTCCTCCCGATGAGCCTTCCGGGAATCGTGACCATCACCATCTTCGACGTCACCGCCTGGTGGAACGACCTGCTCACGCCGCTGGTCTTCCTGCAGTCACCGGAGAAGGCGACCGTGACGCTCGGCGTGGCCACGACCGTGCAGCGACACGGCGGCGACACACCGCTACTCGTCACCGGACTGCTGATGGCGGCCTTGCCACCCGTCCTCACCTACATCGTCGCGCAACGCATCATCCGCCGTGGACTCGTCCTCGGCGCGCTGAACTGACGACTGATCCGAAGAGAGCACGAGTGTGACGAGGCGGCCACAGACCTGACCCAGACTCTGGCCAGGCGTCGAGGGTTGGAGCATTTCAGGTGCCATAACACCTGAAAAACCCTCCAATGCTCAGCCGGGAAACCCCGAGCCGCGAACCCAGTCCGGCGAGACCCGCCGCTTCCCTCACGAAGGACGCAGCGCCGCTTCCAGGCGTGGCAACGAGATGTCGTAGCGGTACGGCACGTTCATGTGCCCGTCGTCGAAGTACTCGACGTCCGCCTCGATGCCGAACTCGGTGAGCTTGCGTTCCATCACCCGCGTACCGATCTGGAAGTTCAGCTCGTCCCACACGCCGACGTCGAGGTAGAGGTGACGCAGCCCTCGCCACGCCTGCTGGTGGGCGGGCTCGTCGATGAGGCGGACCGGGTCCCAGGCCAACCAGCGCTCCCACACGTCCTGGCGCAGTTCGCCCGACTCGGGATCGACCGGCAGGTCGAAGCCGCGGTGCGCCTGCGGATTCGGCGCGAACGCCGCGCCGTAGCAAAGCATGCCGAGCACCGAGAAGAACGGGTCGTGGGTCTTCGGCTTGATCTCCGGGATCTTCTCGATGTAGCCGTCGAGTCCGCCGAACCGTTGCAGGTTGGCATGCAGCTTGGCCAGGTCGGGCATATACCCGAACTCGAAGTAGATGTCGCCGCTGTGCGAGGCGGCCGCGCCCCACAGCTCCGGGTGGCGCATCGACTGGACCATCGCGCCATAGCCGCCGCTGCTCTTTCCAGTGATGCCGCGGTGTGCGGCTTCCGGGAGCGTTCGGTAGTGCGTGTCGACGTACGGAATGAGCTCCTCGTTCAGGTAGGTCTCGTAGTCGCCCAGGGCCGAGGAGTTGACATACTGCGAGCCGCCGAAGATCGTCCAGCAGTCCGGCAGGACGGCGATCACCGGCCCCATCCGGCCGGTCCGGATCAACCGGTCGAGCCGCTCCGGGAACGACTCGCCCCAGGCGACCGGCGCAAGCATCAGGGGTCCGCTGCTGCCGTGACCGGAGAGGACGTAGATCACCGGATAACGCTGCGTCGAGTCGTCGTAACCGGGCGGCAGATAGACGGGGAGGGCCCTCCGGACGGGGTCGCCGGGAAGGTTCGACCGCAGGACACGGCTGTCAATGACGGGTTGCTCCACCCGGCCGGCGAGACCGACCTGGGCGACCGCATCAGCGGACTGCTCGGCAGAACGTGGCACACCGCACCTCCATCTGGTCTGCTTTGTCGACTCTCGTCCGTTTCACTCTTTCACTGCAGGACAGAAAGTTTGTTGTTCTACCACGCCATCTCGCCCGTCGGGCCAGGATGGCGGCATGACAACGCAATTCCCGCCAGGCACCCCCAACTGGGTCGACCTCGGCACCACCGACGTCGCCGGCGCCACGGCCTTCTACGGCGCGCTCTTCGGTTGGACGGTCGAGCCACTCGGCCCCGACGCCGGCGAGTACGGACTCGTCCGCAAGGACGGTAAGCAGGTCGCCGGGATCGGTCCGGCAACCGACTCGGGCCGCGGCACCTCGTGGTCCATCTACTTCGCCACCGAAGACGCCGACGGCTCGGCCAAGCTGGTCGAGGCCGCTGGTGGCACCGTCGTCGTGCCAGCCATGGACGTCATGGACCAGGGACGCATGGCCGTCTTCCAGGATCCGGCCGGCGTCTTCTTCTCGGTATGGCAGCCCCGCCGCCACACCGGCGCCGAACTCGTCGACGCTTCCGGAGCGCTGAGCTGGACGGAGCTGATGACCACCGACATCGACGCCGCCAAGCCGTTCTACGCCAGCGTGCTCGGCGTGACGACCCGCGACGTCGACATTTCCGACGGCATGACATACACGCTGCTGGAGGTCGGCGGGAAGAGCGTCGCCGGAGCGATGCAGGTCGATCCGGCGACGGGCAGCCCCAGCCAGTGGTCGGTGTACTTCGCCGTGGACGACTGCGACGTGACCGCCGACAAGGCGCTCGAGCTCGGCGGTACGCAGATGATGCGCGACGACTCGCCGGCCGGACGGCTGGCCTTCCTGACCGACCCACAAGGTGGGAACTTCTGCATCATCAAGCCCGATCCGAACTTCTCCATGTAGCCGAGTGACCGGGTCCCTGCGCCATGGCCACCGGCGTGGGGACCCATACTCGGTTGGCCGCCCAGCGCGCGGTGTCAGCATCAATCGGACCCGGCGCCGTCGCGGCCGGAGCGGTTGAGCACCACTGGCGGCTCGCAGGCATACCCCCGGCCGGCGTAGTCGAATCCGCCGAGCTCCAACCGCTGCAGGTCGGGCGACTGGGGCGAGGCGTAGTAGGCGCGGATCTCGCTGATGAGACCGCTGTCGCGGTCGAAGACATACCACTCGTCGCCGCGGAGAACCGTGCCGGCCAGGGTCTTGAAGTGCGTCCACTCGATCACCGCCCGGGCACCGGCCGGGTCGGTGACGAGTTGGTCGACCGTCCACACCGAGCCGAGCCGTTCGACCGCGGACACCCACGACTGCGCGATCGTGTCCGCGCCGACGAACGGCCCGCCGTACATGCCCGGCGGGAAGTAGTGCACCGCACCGGGCACGAAGCACGATGTCATCTTCGGTACGTCGGCCTCGTTGCAGCCGTCGAAGTATGTGCGAATCAGGCGTTCCATGCCCTCGTGGGTGAGGACGCCAGCAGAGCTCGACACCTCTGCACCACCTCTCGTTGCCGCGATCTTCCCTTGCCTGGTTGGTCTCCCGCGGGATCAGCGGAAGTGGCACGACACGGTGCCGAAGCTGTCGAAAACAGCCTCGTACGTCTCACCCGGCCGCGCCTTCGCCGCACTGGTCATCGATCCCGACATCACGTGGTCGCCAGCCCGCAGCCACCGGCCGTAGGGCGCCAACTCGTTCGCGAGCCACGCCACGGACTCGCACGGATGGCCGAGGACATCAGCGCCCACACCGGTGAACAGCTCGACGCCGTCGCGGCGCAGGCGTACCCGCTCGGCCGCCAGATCGACGCCAGTTCCGATGACCTGCTCCAGTGGCATGGCCGGCCCGAAGACACAGCGCGCGCTGCTGCCGTTGTCGGCCACCGTGTCGACGAATGCGATCCGCCAGTCGACGATCCGGCTGTCGATGATCTCCAACGACGGTGCCACCGACACCGTGGCCGCGAGCACATCGGCCGCGGTGACGCCCGGTCCCTTCACGTCCTCGCCCAGGAGGAAGGTCAGCTCCGGCTCGACCATGGGCGCGATCAGCTCCGCGATGGCGATCTCGCTGCCTTCGGCCACCACCATGTCGTCGAACAGCTGCCCGTAGTCAGGTGTCTCGATCCCGAACAGCTGCTGGATCGCGGCGCTCGTACACCCGATCTTGCGGCCGACGAGCCGAGCGCCCGCACCGACGCGCAACTGGGCGTACACCTCCTGCACCGCGTACGCCGACGCCGGGTCGAGGTCGGGATGCCGTTCGCTCAAGGGCTCCTGCGCGACGCCGGACCGTTCCGCGTGATAGATGAGCCAGCCCAGCTCGGCGACCGTCTTCGGATCCACGTGCGACCTTCTTCCTGGGGCTTCCGTGTTCCCATGCTTCCGTGCTTGCTGGTGCGTCCGATCGGTGGCGGTCCCTGGGCTCACGCGACCCGGTGGCGAGCGAACGCATCGGCGTCGAACGTCGTGGACGCACCGGGGGTGTCCGGAACGTGGAAGACACCACGGCGGATGTCGGCCGGCTCGGCGAACAGCTCCTGCAGCCAGGGAATGCACTCGATCATCGGTACCCCTGGATGGGCCGCCGCGAGGTGCTGGTGCACGCGCATCATGTCGGCATGGTGAGGCACGACTGGTACGTGGTAGCTGTGCGCGATCTCGGCGACCGCCAGCCACTCGGTGATGCCGGCGACCCGGGTCACGTCCACCTGGACATAGCCGATGATGCCGCGGGCAATGAAGTCGCGAAAGGTCGTGCGGGAGTAGACGTGCTCGCCCACGGCGATCGGGATGGTCGTCGCGTCCGCCAGCCGGGCGTGGCCCTCCACGTCGTCGGGATCCATCGGCTCTTCGAGCCAGGTGATGTCGAACTCGGCGAACCGCTCCGCCCAGGACAGTGCACGGGTGCGGTCCCAGCGCTGATTGACGTCGATCATCAGGTCGACGTCGGGTCCGATCGTCGACCGAACGGCGGCCACCCGGGCGATGTCCTCGCGCGGATTCTCCTTGCCGACCTTCATCTTCACGCCGGTCCAGCCCTGCGCGAGGATGGCCGACATCTCGTCGACGAGCCGGCTCACCTCGAAGTTCAGCCAACCACCGTCGGTGTTGTACGAAGGGACCACGCCCGGCTTGTGGGCACCGAGCAGGCGGTAGAGCGGCAGGCCGCAGTACTGCGCCTTGAGGTCCCAGAGCGCGATGTCGACCGCCGCCAAGGCCATCTGGGTGATGCCGAGCCGGCCGACCCAGTGCGCGTCGGACCAGTACAGGCGTTCCCAGTGGCGCTGGATGTCGAGGGCCTCCTCGCCGACGAGCAGGGGCGCGTAGATCCGGTCGATCACGTCCTTGATGGCGAAGTCACCGTGGCTCAGGGTGCTCGTGTAGCCGGTCCCCACGAGTCCGTCGTCGGTACGGATGAGGACTCCCGGAAGCCCCCACCGGTCGGCCTGGTTGAACGCGTCGGTCACGAATCGCGGGATCGGCGCGTGCAGGACGAACGACTGGACGTCGACGATCTTCATGGCGACGCATCCCTTCCGGCGGTGCCGAGGTCGCGCAGGTAGTGGCGGTAGCCGCTGAACGCCATCGCGACATCCGCGGAGACCACGACGAGCCGCGCACCACAACCCTGCCAACGCAGTGCGGCCGCGGGCGTCGGACAGTAGACGGCGGAAGCGATGCCGCGGTCGGCGAGCCTGCGCAGGATTCCCTCGACCGTGCCGACGACCTCGGGATGCTCGGGTTGCCCCGGCCGGCCCAAGGACGCCGAGAGGTCGACCGGACCGACGAACACCGCGTCAACACCGTGGACGGCGCTGATCTCGTCGAGAGCGCCGAGACCGTCCTGGCCCTCGACCATGACGAGGACGGCCACCTGGTCATTCGCGTGGGTAGTGAAGGAATCGCCAGCCTGGTACGCGGCCGCCCGTACGTACGGGTTGAGGCTCCGGCTGCCGGCGGGCGGGAATCGCCCGGCGCTCACCACCGCCCGCGCCGTCGTCGCGTCACCCACGTGCGGCACCACAATCCCGTCCACGCCGGTGTCGAGCACCATCCCGATCGTCGCCGGGGAACGATCGCCCAACCGGGCCAGCACGAACGCGCCGGCGCCATGGCCCGCTGCGACCAGCCCCGGTAGGTCGCCCGGCCCGATCGGCGCGTGCTCCAGGTCGAGGACGACGGCGTCGAACCCGGCGTAGGCAAGGCTCTCCACGACCTCGACCCGCGGGACCAGGACGAACGTCGCCACCAGCCTTCGGCCCGGGTCGGCCAGGGCAGCACGCAGGCTCTCCGTCACGGCTCCAGCGCCTCGATCTCGTCTTCGACCGCGGCCCAGTCGCCCTTGTAGAACGCCTTCCCCGCATCGACCAGGCGCCGGCGAGCCTCGGCGAGATTGTCCTCACGGGCCTTGCGGGTGGCCGCGAAGAACCGGTCCCGAAGGTCGGCGTAGTTGTCCGGCAGCGGTGGCAACAGGTCCTGCCGTGACGGCAGCGGGTCAAACTCGGCCGCCGCCGGCTCCTGGTACCAGTACGCCACGGACGCGTACCCGTTGCCGAAGTTGTTCGCGTGCCCGTGTTCCAGGGTCCAGCGCAGGCTCTCGGTGAACCGGATCGGGTCGGACACATACCAGCGGTACATGCCGATCAGGCCGTCGAAGCTCGGCGACTCGACGAGGTGGAACCCGGTGTACGTGGAGGCGTACTCGACGTTCGGGCACGCGCCGCCGCCGAAGATCTCCTCCGTACCCGTGCCGTGGATGTTGGGTGGCCACTCGACTCCGTCGATGAACGCCATGTCGTCGCCCTCGCCGTACCATCCGCCTGCCTGGTTGAACACCTGCAGGTGCAGGCCGACCATCTGACCCCGGCCGCGGGTGTCGAGAGCCACGTAGTTTTCCTTGCCGTCCACGTTGACGGCGTCGTGCAACGTCGTGTTCGGCTCGTCCCCCACCGGTGTGGTCGGACGTTCCTGCCGGTAGTGGGCGTGGAAGCGGAGGGTGTCGGTGGGCAGGTCGGCGTCGTAGACCTCGTAGTCGACGTGATACCACAGCGCCGACAACGCACCGCCCAGCGGACGCTCGCCGCGGTGCTCCAACGTGATCCGGGCATGCTCGGCGAACGGCATCGGGAAGTAACAGTTGAGGCCGTGCGACGTGCCGTAACCGGGGTTGACCGCCATCATCTGGCTGGAGACCTCGCGGATGCGGGCATGCGAGACGCCGAAGAAGTCACCGAGCGGCACCTCCACCGACGGGTGCGGCGAGCCGTCCCAGTAGCACCTGATGATCGCGTCGCGGTAGTCGGTGACGTCGGGCAGGATCATCGCCGCGTAGAAGTGCGTCACGCAGCCGGGGCCGTCGTGCTCCATCAGGACGACCGTCTCGTTCGGCTGGATCGTGAGGTAGTCGCGGTTGCGGCCGGTGCGGTCCCACGAGCTGGCCCGGCGGGAGACCGCGGACGTGGCCCGGAAGAGATGGCTCGAGTGCTGTGTGAAGACAGGGTGGTCAACGTGGTCGACGTTCAGTGCGGTCATCAGTGCTCCTCCGGTTCGTCCGGCACGGGCGCGTCCTCGGCGAGGAGTCCCTCGCGCTTGAGGTCAAGCCACAGGTTCGCGGGGATCGCAAACTCGTACGCACGCAGGTTTTCGGCCAGCTCCTCCGGTGTGCGTACGCCGGTAAGGACGCACGCCACGGCGGGGTGGCCGAGCGGAAACTGCAGCGCCGCCGCCTTCACCGGCGTGCCGTGTCGCTCACACACGTCCGCGATCCGGCGGCAGCGCTCGACGATCTGCGGATCGGCGGGCGCGTAGTTGTAGTGCGCGCCAGGTCCCGGATCGATGATCACGCCGGAGTTGAAGACCCCGCCGGCGATCACCGAGATCCCACGTTCTGAGCACGCCGGCAGCAGATCGTCGAGTGCCGTCTGCTCCAGCAACGTGTAGCGGCCGGCGAGCAGGAAGCAGTCGAAGTCCCCCTCACGGGCAAACCTGGTGAGCAACTGGGTCTGGTTCATCCCGGCGCCGACGGCCCGCACGACTCCCCTGGCCCGCAGCTCCCGAAGCGCTTTGTACGAACCGCTCATCGCCTCGTCGTAGTGGTCGTCGGGATCGTGGATGTGTGCGACGTCCACCCGGTCGAGCCGGAGCCGTTCGAGGCTCTCGGTGAGCGAACGGACAGTCGCGTCGTAGCCGAAGTCGAAGACGGGGTTGACCGGCGGCGTGCCCTGGAACAGGACGGGTTCGCTCGCCGGCACACCTCGCAGCAGCCGTCCGACCTTCGTGGCCAGGCTGAACTCGTCGCGTGGGAGCCCGGGCAGCACCTCGCCCAGCCACGACTCCGATAGCCCGTGGCCGTACAACGGGGCGGTGTCGAAGAACCGCAGCCCGGCATCCCACGCCGCCCGGATCACCGCGACGGCGGTCGCCGGCTCGGTGGCTGCCGGCCAGCCGCCCAACGGCGCCGTGCCCAAGGCGAGGCGGGTCACCTCGACGTCGGTGCCACCGAGCCGAATCCGGTCCGTCGCCTTGCGTCCGGTCCCTGTCGCCTCAGTCATGCCGCGCTCCCAAGACTGGTCACGTGCCACCCTCCAGACTCCTCATGCGCCACGCTCGAGGATTCCCGTCAGCCGACCGCAGACGTTCTTCGTGGCCTGGTCGACCGTCGCCCTCCCGGCCGCGACCACCTTGAACTGGTTGTCCCACAGGGTCTGCGCCTCGGCACCGTTCTCGAACGCTACCGCCGGGCGGCGGGTGCGCTTCGGGTCGAGGGCGTCGAGAATCGCCTCGTTGTCCTGGCGGTGCTCGGGGCCGCCGAACTCCAGCCACTTGTCACCGGTCGCGAGCTTCTGGATCGGGGTGATCGACCGTCCACCGTAGATGTCAAGCCAGCCTTGCTGGCCCGGTTGGCCGCTCAGCCACTTGATCAGCGTCCACGCCTCCTCCGGGTGCTCGGTGCGTGCCGACATCCCCCACATGTCGGTGAAGACCGGGATGATCGACGGCTGCCCGTCGGGTCCGCCGGGCAACGGCCGGATGGTCCAGTCGATCTTCTTGGCGGCATTGATGAGGCCCGGACGCAGCCAGGGTCCCGCGATGCCGAAACCGACCGAGCCGCCGATGAACGCGGCGAGTTCGGAGCCTTCTCCGCCGAACGACGCGAGGTCGGCACCCGACGGTGCGGCCTTGTCCTCGACCCGCAGTCCGAAGTAGTACGTCAGCGCCTCGACCGCCTGGGGATCGGTGAGGCGGCACTGCTTGTCGGCATGGACCTCGCCGCCGTTGGTCCAGACGAACGGTGCCCAGGCCCAGTCGCTGTTGATGACGATCGTCCCCCAGCGCCGAGCCTTCCCGCCGCCGGCCAACGTACGGGTGATCGCGATCGCCGACTCGCGGTATTCGGTCCAGGTCCAGTCCGGTCCCGGCAGCGGAACCTTCGCCTGCTCGAAGAGTCCCTTGTTGAGGTAGACGAGAACATCGCTCATGTCCTTGGGCATGCCGAACAACTCGTCGCGAAGCTTGCATCCTTCGATGGCCTGCGGCCAGTACACGCCGAGGTCGACCTTGTCGTGCTCCACCTTCTCCTCGAGGCTGGCCAGGGCTCCGCGGGCGGCGAACGACTCGAACTGTCCCGAGTTCAGCATCATGACGTCCGGCGGCGTTCCACCGGCGATCATCTGCTGCAGCTTGGTCATGCCGTACGGGCCGCCGTTGACGATGTTGATGAACTGCACCTTGATGTCGGGGTGCTCGCGGCCAAACTGCGTCACGAGTTTCTTCATCACCTTGAGTTCCTCGGCGCCGAGCCACACCGACACCTGGAGGGTGACCGGGCCGCCTGCACCCTGACTGGTCGACCCACTCTGGCACCCGGCAGTCAGTGCTGTCCCGGCGAGCGCGGCCGAGCCGACGAGGAGCTGCCGCCGCGTGACTGGCTTGTTGATAGCTGGCATCGCACACACTCTCTCCGCGACCGCTGAAGGTCACCGATTTCCGGTTGCCGTGATCGTGATTCCCCGAACGAAGTACTTCTGGAAACAGAAGAAGATCGCCACGACCGGTACGGTCATGACGGCGGCATAAGCCATCATCAGGTTGTAGTTGAGGACGAAGTTGCTCTGGAAGAGATTGACCGCAAGCGAGATCGTCCACTTGTCCTCGGTGTTGAGATACACCAGCGGGGCGATGAAGTCGTTCCAGTGCGTCACCACGGAAAGGATCGCCACCGTGGCCAGACCGGGACGGGCCAGCGGCATGGCAATGCTCCACCAGGTCCGCAGGAAACCCGCACCGTCGAGGCGGGCGGCCTCCTCCACCTCCACCGGCATGCTCCGGAAGAACTGCCGGAGCAGGAAGATGTAGATCGGGTGGCCGAACATCGACGGGATGATCAGCGGCCAGAACGTGTTGACCCAGCCGAGCGTTCGAAAGAGCACGAACTGCGGGATCAGCGTGACGACGTACGGCAGCATCAACGTGGCCAGCAGCACCATGAACATCGCGTCCCGGCCGGGAAACCGCGTGCGCGCGAAGCCATAGGCGACCAGTGCAGAGACGAGCACGTTGCCGACCAGTGTCAGTACGGTGATGAACACGGTGTTCTGCAGGAAGCTGACCAGCGGAACGACGGTGAAGATGCGAAGGTAGTTGTCCCACTCGGCCGGGCTGGGAATCCACTGGATCGGGATGGCTAGTTCCTGGCCGTCGCCCTTGAGCGACGTACTGATGAGATAGAACAGCGGAACAAGCGCCGCCACCGAGACGCCCACCACGACCACATACACCACGGCGCGCCGCAGCAGCCGGCCGATCTGGTGGCTCAGCGGTTGGGCGGGCCGCACCGCCGGCAGTTGACGGGCGACAGCCATCACAGATCTCCCTCGTAATAGACCCAGCGCCGCGCGATCGCGAACTGCACCAGCGTCAGCAGGAGGATGACCACGAAGAGGATCCAGGACAGCAAGGACGCATAACCCATGCTGAAGTTCTGGAATCCCGTCTGGTAGATGTAGTGGACGCCCATCAGCGACGCGTTCCCCGGACCGCCATTCGTCATCACGTACGGCGGAACGAATATCTGCAACGCCCCGATGGTCCCGATGATCAGGTTGAAGAAGATGGTCGGCGACAGCATCGGAATCGTGATGTGCCAGAAACTGCCGAACCGTCCGGCACCGTCGATGGCCGCCGCCTCCCGCAAGCTCGGCGGGATGTTCTGCAGGCCGGCGAGAAATATGATCATCGCGCTGCCGAAAGACCAGATTCCAATGATGGCCAGCGCGGGCTTGACCCACCGGGCATCGTCCAGCCAGTGCACGCCGGGAATGCCGAAGGCCCCGAGCAGCTCGTTCGCGATCCCGTAGTCAGGGTGGTAGATGATGAACCACAGCACGGCGGTCGCCACGAACGGCACCTGGGACGGCAGGAACAACGCGGCCCGGAAGACGTTGCGCCCCCAGATGTCGAGATTGAGCAGCAACGCGACCGCCAGGGCGAGCACGAGTTGGAACGGCACCGTCATGACGGTGTAGACGAGCGTGTTGGACAACACCTCCGCGAAGACCTCGTCGTTCGCGAGCCTGGTGAAGTTTCCGAACGCGATCCACTGGGGCGCCGAGATCAGATCCCATTCGGTGAAGATGAGGTAGGCCGAGAACAGCATCGGTCCGGCCGTGAACAGCACGAATCCGAGCACCCACGGCAGTGTCGCGGCATAACCGTTGATCGCCTCGCGCCGCCGCAGGGTCAGCCACGGCCGACGGTCACCGGCCAGATCGGGCGTACCGGCGATCTCGATCAGGGTGCCGCCGCCGGCGGCGTTTCTTCGTCCGCTCACTTGGCTCCACTCCAGATCCTCCGTGGCGCGCGCCGGCGCCGAAGGCACGTGGACGCGACAGAGCATCAGACCTCGCGTGGCGAGACCGTGGCGTCAGTATTCAATATCCTATAGAGAACGTTGGCGGCAATGACCGCCGTCTGATCCGAATTCAAGCCTGTTTCCCGCCGTTCAGCCCGGGTGGACTGGTGCGGTAATCTATAGGATATGCAGAACGCTCGCAAGGGATCGACTCGTCGCAGTTCACTGCGAGTGCAGCGGCCCGGCCGCCAGATCGTCACCGACGGCGCCTACGAAGCACTCAAGCGCATGATCATGGACCATCACGTCGAGCCCGGCGAGCGCCTCAACATGGAGGAGCTTGCCCGCCAGCTCGACGTGTCGGCTACCCCGGTTCGCGAGGCGCTGGCCCGGCTCGAGTCCGATGGGCTGGTGACGAGGCGGGCGTTGAGCGGATATGCGGTGGCGGCGTTCCTCGACTCAGACTCGCTGGGTTATCTCTTCGAGATCCGCCACCTGCTCGAACCGCACGCGGCCATGAAGGCGGCGACGCTGGCAACCGACGACCAGCTCAGCAGCCTCGAACAGATGGTGGCCCTGATGCAGACCGACCCGATGGGCGCCGACTACGAGCAATACCGCGGGTTCGCCGCACATGACACCGAGTTCCACGCACTCGTCGCCAGGATGTCCGGCAATCCCGTCCTCGAAGAGACACTGAGCGGGCTGCACTTCCACTGGCACCTCTACCGGCTGCACTTCGAGACCGAC
The DNA here is from genome assembly GCA_963720325.1 of uncultured Actinomycetota bacterium. GTDB lineage: Bacteria > Actinomycetota > Actinomycetes > Propionibacteriales > Actinopolymorphaceae > Thermasporomyces. The sequence goes on from CAVRFE010000008.1 coordinate 286,258, forward strand.
GTCGGCGTCAACACCGTCGCCGAGCACGCCAGGATCGTAATGGCGATCCGGGACCGGGACGCGGCGAGTGCGGCCACGGCCATGCGCGACCACCTCGCACGGTCGCAGGAACGACTCGTACCCGCGGTGCAGCAGATCGCTCGCAACGGCTGACGGCTCGAAGCCGTTGTCACTCGCCGCGCGGCGGGAGGACCCAGTCGGCGCGGGTGAGCGGGAACCCTGCGCGGCCGTCGGCATGGGCACGGACGGCGAGCACTTGGTGGACGTCGATCCGGGCAAGCTCGCAGGCAAGTGCGGAGACCGCGAGGTACAGGTGCCAGACCCGCACCCGCTCCGGCGAGAGGTGCCGCACACACGCCGTCCAGGACTCTTCGAGGTTGGCAACCCATGCGCGCAGTGTCCGCGCGTAGTGCTCACGGAACGACTCGACGTCGCGTACTTCCAGCCCAGCCTGGCCGAACGTGCCGACGATCGTGCCCAGGGTGAGCAGCTCCGCACCGGGGAACACGTACGCGTCGATGAACGAGCGCTCGGGTACGACGGTGTCGTCTCCGCGCCGGCTCACCTGGAAGTCCAACATCCGGCCACCTGGACGCAGGAGTCCATGCAGCGTACGGGTGTATTCCGCCAACCGCGCGGCACCGACGTACTCACCCAAACCACTGCCGGCAACCGCGTCGTACGGGCCGTCGGCAACCTCACGCCAGTCTGCGAGCCGGAACTCCACCCGGTCGGTGAGTCCGGCTTCGACCGCCCGCTTCGTCGCCACCTCCACCTGGTCGGCCGACAACGTGACGCCGACCCCGGTGACGCCGTACCGTTCGGCAGCGTAGAGAAGGAACGCGCCCCACCCGCAACCCACGTCGAGCACGCGCATGCCGCTTGTCAACGAGAGCTTGCGGCAGGCCAGCTCGAGCCCGGCCTGCTGGGCTTCGTCCAGAGACAGCTGCGGATCGGTCCAGTAACCACTGGAGTGAACGAGCGTGCTGCCGTAGACGCGAGCCAGCAGAGAGTCGCTGAGCGGGCTGTCGTGGGCGGCACTCAACGTCTTGTCCCGCACAAGTGAGTGCCTGCGCTCAGCGCCGGTGATCTCCTCCGCCGGCGGTTTCGGCTGCGGACCGACGGCGCCCAACAACACCGCTGTGCGCAGCAGTTCGCTGCGATCGGCGGCAGACAGTTCGGGTCGACGGCCGATCGACCGTCCGAACGGGGCAAGGCGTTCGAGTGTCTCCAGCAGGTGTCCCTCGACCTCGACCTCGCCGGCGACGTATGCCCGAACCAGGCCGAGCTCGTCGGGTCGCCAGAGCAGCCGGCGCAGGGCGCGACGGGACTGCACACGGACCATGGGTGCGTCTACGGGACCGGCGACCGAACCGTCCCAGGCGTGGATCCGGACCGGTGCCTCGCGGCCGAACAGACGCTGCAGTACGTCATGCAGGCGCTCGGCGACGACAGGACCGACCACGCTCACCCCCAGGGATTTCGTCCGACGACCACATGGTCAGGAGACGTGGACCGCCACCCTCAATCCCCGAGGCTATCTCCGCAAGGTGACGCGCGTGCGGCCCACTCCTGAACTACGCTTCGCGCCCCGCATCGCCGGCGGGATCGTCGGTCACGGCAATCGGGCCGGATCGTTTTCTGTGCGACCGGACACCCCGAACTGGCGTGGGAGCGTGCGCTCGAACTCCTCCCGTGGCCGCTGCAGGTTACCGAGGGAGACGATCTCCCGGCGGAAGAACAGTGCGAGGGTCCAGTCGGAGATGATGCGGATTTTGCGGTTGAGGGTGGGCATCCGGCTCACGTGGTAGGTCCGGTGCATGAACCACGCCAGCCAGCCCTTCAGTTTGATCCCGTAGACCTGGGCGACTCCCCTGTGCAGGCCAAGACTCGCCACCGAGCCGACGTGCCGGTGGCGATAGGGACGCAACGGCTTGCCGCGCAAGGATCGGGCGAGGTTGTCTCCGAGCAGCTTGGCCTGCCGGACGGCGTGCTGCGCCGAGGGGCTGCACATTGCCCCGGGCGGGCCAGTGAGGTCCGGTACGGCGGCGGCGTCCCCGGCCGCCCAGGCACCGGGCGTCCCGGCGACCCGCAGGTCTGCGTCGGCGACGATCCGTCCCTTGTCGTCGCGGGGAAGGTCGGAGGCGGCGAGGATCGGGTTGGCCTTCACGCCGGCGGTCCAGACGATGGTGTCGGACTCGAACCTGGTGCCGTCCGACAGTTCGACATGCCCATCGACACAGGACTCCAGCCGGGTGCCGAGCCGTACGTCGATGCCTCTGGCCTGCAGCTGGGTGACCGTGTAGCGGCCGAGGTCCTCACTCACCTCGGGCAGGATCCGGCCGGCCGCCTCGACGAGAACCCACCGCATGTCGTGCGGATCGACCCGCTCGTAATAGCGGCTGGCATAGCGCGACATGTCCTCGAGCTCGGCCATCGCTTCCACGCCTGCGTACCCGCCGCCGACGAAGACGAACGACAGCGCCCGCCGGCGGATGCGTTCGTCGGTGGTCGACTCGGCGACATCCAGCCGGTCGAGAACGTGGTTGCGAAGCTGGATCGCCTCCTCCACCTGCTTGAATCCGATGCCGACCTGGGCCAGGCCGGGGATGGGAAGTGTGCGGGGCACCGAGCCGAGTGCCACGACCAGTTCGTCGTAGCCGAGGTCGAACGGTTCACCTGCTCGGGGCTCGATGCGAGCCGAATGCCGCGCGTGGTCGATGGCCTGCACCCGGCCGGAGATGACCCGGACATGGGGGAGCATCCGGCGCAGAGGGACGACGACGTGGCGGGGTTCGAGGTTGCCGGCCGCCGCCTCGGGGAGAAAAGGTTGATAGGTCATGTACGACCGGGGATCGACCAGGGTGATGGTCACCGAACCGTTGCGGAGTTCCCTGCGCAGGGCCTTCTGCAACCGGATTGCGGCGTAGAGCCCGACGTAACCACCACCAGCGATGAGGACGGCCTTGGGCTGCACGTCCCGTCACCTCACTCCATCGGCGTTCGGGTTCGGATCCTGTCTGCTGCGGTCGGCTCGAGATCTTTTCTGCTCGGCCTGACCCCAGGCTATCCCTTCGTGAATGCGTTCACAAACCTCGTTTTGAGGGCACCCGCGGTCTCCCACCTTGGTAGGGCGACCTTGGTGGGAGGCGGCGGCCAGACCTTAGGTCCGCGGCGGCGTTCGCGTGCCGGTCACGGCGCCTGCCAGGGCCGGATCAGCCCGGATGACACGCCGGAGCCCGGATCGCCGTCAGACGTACCGGCCCCGAACGGAGCCTCTAAGCTCGAATGAAGGGGTCCTCACGAAGTCCCGCGGCCGCGTCTGACCGATGCGGCACACCGACGGTGTGACAGGGGTCGGCACCGCTGGCGTCGCACTGGGGTAAGGCGAGGGGGTGAGAGGTCGTGGGTCCGATCATCGCGGTGACCATCATCGCCATCATCGCCCTCATGGTCACGTTGACGGTTCCGCTCGTCGTGCTGGCGCAGCGCCGTGAGCAGCGGCGGCTGGAGGCCCTCGCGTCGTGGGCATCGACTCTTGGCTGGACGACGTACGCGGGAAGCGTCGAGGTCCCCTGGACCGTCCGCCTCCCTGGCGCCAACCCGCGTGGCGTGCGGTGCCTGTTCACCGGCATCTACCGCGACATGCCAGTGAGCGTCGCGGAGTACACATACCAGTACACGCACACGACCCACGTGAACGGGCAAGCCCAGGTCAATACGGACACGCACGACTTCGTGGTGTGCGTGGTGCACCTGCCGTACACGTACCCCGGCATCGAGGTCAGTGGGCGGGGCACCGGTGCCCGGATGTGGCGCTGGCTCACCGGTCCCGACAGCACCGAGGTCGGTATCGCCGAGTTCGACAAGGACTATCACGTCCGCAGCACCCACCCGGAGATGGTCCGGCAGGTCATCGGGCCGGCCCTGGTGCGGACCCACCTGGCAGGGATGGCGCCCAACTGGAGCCTGCACGGCACCGACCTGCTGGTGTATTGGCAGGGCCGGATGGAACCGGCCCGCGTACTCCCGGCACTGGACTCCGTGATCCGTGTCGCCAACCTCCTCGGGCGTTAGTCGACGCACAAGCATCGGCGGGGTCGGCGGGCCGCTACTGGACGATGAGGCAGAACGGATGGCCGGCAGGGTCGAGGTAGACCCGGAAGGTCTCGTGCTGAGCCCTGCGGGTCGCACCCAGTTCCAGCACCTGCCGCTCGCCCTCGTCGAGGTCGTCCACTCGTACGTCGAGGTGCATGTGCTTGGGATAGGACGGATCGGGCCATCGCGGTGGGCGATAGTCCTCCAGCCGCTGGAAGGCCAGGCCCGGGCGGTCGGCCGCATCACCGATCACGATCCAGTCACCGTCGTCCTGCACCCGGATCATGCCGAGCAGCTCGGCGTAGAAGGTCGCGAGCTGGTCCGGGTCCGGGCAGTCGATCACCAGGCCGTGCCAGCGTCCGATCATGAGCTCAGGATTCCTCGAGGCGGGCCCGCGCCAGGCTTGGTGGCGCGAATACCAGCCAGCCGTCGAGCAGGGCGTCACGCAGCGCCGGCTTGGACACCTTCGACATCTGGATGAGGACGGCGGCATATCCGTCGAAGTGCGGAATCGTGAAGAAGGCCTCGGACTGTGCCGCCAGCACCGCTTCCTTCTCACCGAGGTCCTCGACCCGAACCGCCAGGATCGGACCTTCCGGCGGCGTCGCATCACCGAACCGTTTGATGTCCGCCTTGCTGAATGGACGCTCCCACGCGAACGCTTTCCCGCGAACGGACCAGCTTCGCTGCCCATGACGCTCGTCTTCCGCGGTCTCGGGCAGATCCGCGACCAGCCGGGCCACGTGGTCGAACGTCACCATGCCCGCCACCCTACTGCCGGGACCGATGCAGCTCCGGACGATGAGCACGGACAACACCAGCGTTCACCGACGTAGCGACAGCATGCACCTCCGAGTGCGGAAGGGTTGGAGTTTTTCGGTGCGGGAACACCGAAGAGTCTCCAACGCTCCGACCATCACCGTTACGACAAGCCCGCGTACTCCTTCGCCCGGGCGAGCACGGCATCGAGCATGGATTCGGTGAGCTTGCCGGTGAAGGTGTTCTGCTGGCTGGGGTGGTACGAGCCGACCAGAAGCACCGGCAGCTGGGCTACGACATCCCTGCGACCCGCCGCGTCTGCTAGCCGCGCCGCCGCGTTGGTTCCCCCTGCCGCCTCGTTGGTTCGCCCTGCCGCCGCGTCCGACCGGACGGGCGCCACGAAGGCCTCGGCACCGTGGCCGAACTTCGGCTTCGGCCGGGGGACGCCATATCCCGTGGCCACGAGCGCCCGAAGCGCAGCATCCCAGGCGTACGAGCCGAGTGCGACGACGCTGCGGACTGACGAAGCGCACATCTCGACCTCACGGACCAGCCAGGGAAAACAGGCGTCACGTTCCGCCGGCAGCGGCTTGTTGGCCGGCGGCGCGCAACGTACAGCCGCTACCACTCTCAAGCCGTGCAGCCGTTGGCCGTCGCCCGCGGACACGCTGGTCGGTTGGACGGCCAGGCCGACCCGGTGCATCGACGCGAACAACCAGTCGCCGGACCGGTCACCGGTGAAGATCCGGCCGGTCCGGTTGCCGCCGTGCGCGGCTGGAGCGAGTCCGACGACCAGGATCCGCGGATGCTCGGCGCCCCAGCCCGGGATCGGGCGACCCCAGTACGGTTCAGCGGCGAACGAGCGCCGCCGCTCCCGCGCGACCTGCTCGCGCCACTCGACCAGGCGCGGGCAGGCCCGGCACACCGACTGTCGCGCGGTCAACTCGGCAAGGGAGTTCGACGAGACGGCGAGCCGTGCGACGTCGGTCGCGTCGTCGGCGACGGCGGTCGTCGCGGACGCAGGGTCGTCCGGCCAACCGGTACCCGGGGTGACCGGGCTCTCGAAGGCGGTGCCCGTCACGGGGTGCGGCCGGATCGGCTCCGCGTCATCCTCGCCCACGCGACCGGGTCCCTCACCGCGCCGCGCAGCTGAGGGCGATGCCGTCCAGGATGTCGTGTTCGCTGACCACGACCTCGTCGACGGCGAGATGCCGGCCGACTCGTTCGACGATGCGATCGAGGATGAGCGCGCCGCCTCCGATCACGTCGACGCGGCCGGGATGCATGTAGGGCAGAGCCCGCCGCTCGCCGTGGTTCATGGCCAGTACGCGCGCGGTCGCGGCATGGACGGCGTCGGCCGACAGCCGGGAGTGGTGGAGGCGGTCGGCGTCGTACCCCGGCAGGTCGAGAGCCATCGCGGCGACCGTGGTCACCGTGCCGGCCAGACCAACGAGAGTCCGGGCCTGTTCCAGCGGGACCGCGGCAGCGACCTTCTCCAGTTGTCGGTCGACCTCCGCCCGGGCGCGGGCGATCTCGTCACCGGTCGGCGGATCGCCGGGCAGGCAGCGTTCGGTCAGGCGTACGCAGCCCATATCGACCGAGACGGCGGCTTCGGGCTCGGCACCACCCAGGACGAATTCCGTCGATCCGCCGCCGATGTCGACGACCAGAGAGGGAATTGGCAGGCCTTGGCCATGCAGGTCCCAGGTGGAGCCGGCGAACGACAGCCGGGCCTCCTCGTCACCGGTGACGACCTCCGGCTCGACACCGAGCAGTTCGCGCACACCACCGACGAACTCCGCGCGGTTGTCGGCGTCCCGGGTCGCGGAGGTGGCGACGAAGCGGACCCGGTCGGCGCCGAGCTCGGCGATCCGCGCCGCGTAGCGTTCACAGGCTTGGAGCGTCCGGGTCAGCGCCTGTGGTGCCAGCCGGCCGGTCCGGTCGACGCCTTCGCCCAGCCGGACGATCTCCAGCCGGCGGTCGAGGTCGACGAGGCCGCCGACGCGCCCGTCGGCGTCCACGAAGATCTCCGCGATCAGGAGCCGGATCGAGTTCGTGCCGCAGTCGATGGCCGCAACTCTCACGTACGCGTGTCCTTTCGACGCTGGCCTGGCTGGCGGAGTGCGCCGGAGCCCAAGCCCGACGTACCCAGTCCCGAGGTACCCAGCCCGACGTAATCCGCCCGACGTACTCCGCCCGACGTAATCCGCCCGACGTACTCCGCCAAGCTACCGGGAGTCGCCTCGCCGCCCGGAGGTGGAATCCTGCTCCGTGCCGACGCTGGTCCCGGCGGTGGGCTCGACGCAGGGGCCGGCGGCTGACCAGTCGGGCAGCCGCGCGAGGGCTTCGTCGCCGTACGGGTTCACGCCCGGCCCGACCGCCAGCGCGTGTGCGACCAGGGCGTGCAGGCACTTCACCCGGTCGGGCATGCCTCCGGCAGAGACGCCGGCGATCTCCGGTATGTCGGCGATCTCGGTCCGGCGCGCGAGGTAGTCGAGGTGTGCCCGGCGGTAGGCCTCGGCGAGCTCGGGGTCGGTGCGCAAGCGAGCCGTCCACTCACGCATGACGCCACTCCCCTCCAGTCGCCCGATCTCGCCGGACAGCCGCGGACAGGTGAGGTAGAAGGTGGTGGGGAACGGTGTGCCGTCCGGGAGCCTGGGCTCTGTCTCGACCACGTCCGGCAGGCCGCACCCGCACCGATGCGCGACCCGGCGTACCCCTCGGGCAGGCCGCCCGAGCTGACGCTCCACCGCCGAAAGGTCTTCGGAGGAAGGCGGCGTCGTCATCGTGAACCCAGACCGGCAGCTGCGCCGGTCACCGCTTCGACGGACGGGGAGTGGACCGTTCGGGATCGATCGTGGTCGCCGGCCCCGGCCGGGCCGATCGGGTCGGCTTCGGCGGCTCACCCGCCCGCTCGACGCTCCCCCACAGGTCGCTCCACCAGGCACGTTGTCGGCTGGCGGTGCCGTCGGCGGTACCGGAACCCGCGGACCGGAGAGCCGGGTCGTCCTCGTCCACCACGACGTAGCCGACCTCGCCCGGCATCACCCACCCGAACCTCTGCCGGGCCTGCGCCTCGACGTACGCGGGATCCCGCCAGCGGTCGAGCTCCTTCTCCAGGTCGGCCACCCGCCGGCTGCGGTCGCTGGCCTCGGTACGGAGGTCGGCTAGGTGTGCCTGCTGTTCGGACCACGCGCGCAGGCTGGAGGCGTACGAGACGATCAGAGCCGCGAGCACCAACGCCAGGATCGCGGCGCGACCGGTGAGGGTGTTGCGGCGACCGCGGGCCGCCGCGTCGAGTGCTTTGGCTTCGGCCGAGTCACGGGCGGTGGAGGGCTTGCCGTCGCGGCGGGCGTCGGCGCCGGCGTGGTCGCGTCCGGCTGGGACCGCGCCAGCCGGCCGGCGCGACGCGCGTGTGGGACCGGCACCGCCACGGCCTGCACGACCCGGCGAGGCAGCGGAGGTACGGCCACGACCGCGCCGTTGCCCGGCACCGGCCGGTCGTGCGTTGCGACGACCCCGTGCGTCACTCACTCTGACCTCCCCCGGTGACTCGTCCGCCCTTGCCCTCTTGGTCGTATGGTCGTCGCGTAAGCCTCACCGACCGTACGCGTCGTCCGGTCGTGGCTTCAGTCGTCCGCGGCGAACCGCGGAAACGCCTGCCGCCCGGCGAAGCGCGCCGCGTCGTCCAGCTCCTCCTCGATCCGCAGCAGCTGGTTGTACTTCGCCACCCGCTCGCTCCGAGCCGGGGCGCCAGTCTTGAGCTGACCCGCATTCGTCGCCACCGCGAGGTCGGCGATGGTGGTGTCCTCGGTCTCGCCGGACCGGTGGCTGATCATTGTGCGGAACCCCGACCGGTGCGCGAGCTCAACGGCGTCGAGAGTCTCCGTGAGCGTGCCGATCTGGTTGACCTTGATCAGCACCGCATTGGCCGCCGCCGAGACGATTCCGCGCGCGATCCGCTCGGGGTTGGTGACGAACAGGTCGTCGCCCACCAGCTGGACCTTCCCGCCCACGGACGCGGTGAGCGACGTCCACCCGGACCAGTCGTCCTCGGCCAGCGGGTCTTCGAGCGAGACGAGGGGGTAGGACGCGAGCAGCTCGCCGTAGTAGGCCGCCAGCTCCTCCGCGGTCTTCCGGCTGCCCTCGAAGACGTAGCGCTCCGACGCGGCGTCGTAGAACTCCGTCGCGGCCGCGTCGATCGCTACCGCGATGTCGGCGCCGAACCGGAACCCGGCGTCGCCGATCGCCTGGCCGATCAGGTCGAGCGCGGACCGGTTGGACGGCAGGTTGGGTGCGAACCCACCCTCGTCACCGAGCCCGGTCGACAGGCCCTGGCTCTTCAGTACGGCCTTCAACGCGTGGTAGGTCTCCGCCCCCCAGCGCAGGGCCTCGGCGAACGTCGCCGCACCGATCGGCGCGATCATGAACTCCTGGAAGTCCACGTCGTTGTCGGCATGCGCGCCACCGTTGACGATGTTGAGCATCGGCACCGGCAGCAGGTGGGCGTTCGGGCCGCCGATGTAGCGGAAGAGCGGCAGGTCGGCGGAGTCCGCAGCTGCCCGCGCCACCGCGAGCGAGACGCCGAGCAGGGCGTTGGCGCCGAGCTTCGCCTTGTTGGGCGTACCGTCCAGATCGAGCAGGCGGGCGTCGACGAGACGTTGCTCGCTCGCTTCATATCCGACCAGCTCCGGGCCGATCACATCGATCACACCAGTGACGGCCGTTTCGACGCCCTTGCCGCCATAGCGCTTGTCGTCACCGTCGCGCAGTTCGACCGCCTCGAACGCGCCGGTCGAGGCCCCGGACGGTACGGCCGCCCGGCCGATGCTGCCGTCGTCGAGTCCGACCTCGACTTCGATGGTGGGGTTGCCGCGCGAGTCGAGGATCTCACGAGCGGTGACGGCGTCGATCGTTGCCACGAGGGCTTCCTCCTCAAGACCTTCACGTTCCTTGTCGCGCCCGAGCCTAGACGACGCATGTGTCGACAGCTCTCAAGGCGCTGAGCCGACGATCGGTGTCGCTTCGTACGCGGCGACCGGCACGCGGGGAATTGGGGGCGGACACCCCCGATCGCTCGACGGGCCCGACTTGTTGGAGGTTTCGCGGGCTAGAACCGGCGCTGTCTCCAACAGCTACCTCCGCCAGGTCCTGGCAAAGTCAGGTGTCGCTTCGTACCCGCGGGCGGCGACCTGCGTCAGCCTGCAGACTCGGTATCGCGGGACTCTGCCGCGCGGACGGCTACGACATAGCGCCGACAGGCATCGCGCAGGGCCTGCTCCGGGTCGACGCCAGCGGCGCGGGCTCGGTCGACCAGGGCGAGCATTGCGTCGCCGAACTCCTCCGCCGAGGGCTGCGGGGGCAGCTGTCCCGATGCCGCGACCGGCAGATCCAGTGCGCTGCCCGACGTACGCGACAACAGCTTGTCGGCGAGGGAGAGAGCCGGCAGACCGAGGGGTACGCCTTCGACCGCGGAGGTGCGGCGTTTCTCCTCGGCCTTGAGCGCGTCCCAGACGCTCTCGACCTCGGCAGCGTCGGTCGCATCCCCGGCGGCGAACACGTGCGGGTTCCGGCGGATCAGCTTCTCGACCAGATCACCGGCGACGTCGTTGATCGCCCACGGCGCCTCGGGGCTCTCCTCCGCGAGCCGGGCGTGGAAGATCACCTGGAACAACAGGTCGCCGAGCTCTTCTCGCAGGTGTGACCGGTCACCGGTCTCGATGGCCTCGACGGTCTCGGCGGACTCCTCGACGAGGTAGCGCACCAGAGACCGATGGGTCTGCTGCTGCACCCACGGACAGCGGGCCCGCAACTGGTCCATGACCTCGACCAGGTCGAGCAACCGGGCACCGGGCAGGTCGTACGACGCCGGAAGCACCTCGAGTTCGGGCAGGTCCCGGACCCCCGCCTCGGCCTGGTGGGCGAGCAGGCCTCCCAAAGCGCGACCGACCTCTGCACCGTCGTCGGCGGCCAGCCACACCACCTCGGCTCCGTTGGAGGCTGCGGCGACGAGATCGCGGGCGATGCCGTCTGGGTCGGTTACTGGGTCAGTTACTGGGTCGGTTACTGGGTCGGTCACTGGGCCCGTTACTGGGTTGGTCTCGGGCGTATCGGCGTACGTCTCCACGCGTACTCCAGCCGCCTCCACCGCCGGTCGCTGCGGGTGTTCCGCATCGTCGGTGAGAACACGGTCGGCGCGGCGGAGCAGGTCCCACGCCGGCCAGCCGAGGAGCCCGGGTGCGACCCGCGGGCTGGTAAGCAGGAGGACGACCCGGCCGCGTGGGCTTGCGGTCACGGCGCGGGGGGCGCCTGAGGTTGCAGTTGCTGCGGCGTCGCAGGCTTCGGCGTCACCAGCTGCCCGCCGGGAACCAGCTGGGAGCCGTCCCACCGGCCGTACCTCGGATTGACCTTCACGCCGATCTGCTTCGCGGTCTTGGTCATCTCCTCGCCGAGCATCCGGTCGGCCTCGGCCTGCTCGGCCTGGCCCTGCGGGGTCTTGCCGAGCAGGTCGGCATTGAGCTTGCGGCGAAGTGCCACCCAGTGGGCAAACTCCCCCAGCATGTCTGCGGGTATGAACACCCGCTGCGACCTGATCTCGGCCTTCACCTTGTCGATGTCCGACTGGCTCGCGGAGACATCGAGCCGCTCGCCCGTCGCGACGATCACGTCGTCGTAGATCAGCTGTTGCAGCAGGGCACGCTGGTTTTCCGCGAGCTGGGAGCTGGACGGTGCGGGCTGTTCGGCCTGACCCGCCTGGCCGCCCTGGGAGGACTCGAGCAACTGCTCGAGCTGCTTCTGCAGGAAGGAGACCGAGATCGTCTCGTCTCCGACCTGGGCCGCCGCTCCGGCGCTGGCGACCGGGCCGCAGCCCGTAATCGCCAACCCGAGGGTGGCCAGAAGTGCGAGGACGAGCTGACGAGTGCGCCCCTGAGCGGACACAGAACCCCCTTCTCGACGGGCACAGCTAGGTCGGACCAGATTTGCCGGACCATCGTACGCAGGCCAAATCGTACGCATTCCGCAGGCGTAGGCACCGTCCCGGGTCGAGCCCGCACTTCGATCACCAGGTCAGGTGTGGCGCTGCCTCAGCGGGAGGTCAACTTCCGCCTCCGACGGCCACGACTCACCAGGTTTGACTCCGGCGGACGAGCGAGGCACGCTGGACGACGCGAAGGGGAGTAGCCCGAAACGCCGCGGTCGACATGCTGGCGCCCCACCTGGGGTTCCCGGCCCGGCGGCCTCGATCTTGTGAGGTGGGCGAGACCTTCGACCCGTGGCGGTTGCCCGGGTCGAGGTCGGCGCATCCCCTCGGACCCGCGCAAACCCGCCTCGGCCGTTTCGATCGAGAGTGGGTCTCGTCGGTGGACGCGTTCGTAGCGAGCTTCCTCGTGGGTTTCGGGGTCATCTTCGTCGCCGAACTCGGGGACAAGTCCCAGTTGATGGCGATGACCTTCGCGGCGCGCTACCGCGTCCTTCCGGTCCTGGTCGGCATCGCGGTCGCAACCGCGGCGGTCCATGCCGTGTCGGTCGCGATCGGCTACGGGTTGGGCGCCACGCTTCCGACGGTGTGGATCACCCTCGCCGCTGGTCTGGCGTTCTTCGGCTTCGCGGGCTGGACGCTCCGAGGCGACACCCTCTCCGACGACGAGCGGTCGAAGGCGAGCCGGTCCCAGCGTTCTGCGGTGATCGCCGTGACCGTCGCGTTCCTGCTCGCCGAACTCGGGGACAAGACGATGCTCGCCACGGTCACGCTTGCCACGCACAACGAATGGTTCGGCACCTGGGCAGGATCGACCGTCGGCATGGTCGCGGCCGACGCGCTCGCCATCATGGCGGGGTTCCTGCTCGCGCGGCGGCTGTCGGAAAAGGCGATCAGGTACGGTGCCGCCGCACTGTTCGTGCTCTTCGGTGTCTGGCTGGTGGTCGATGCGATCGTGGCGCTGGTCTGAGCCGCGGAGCTCAGGCGCCGAACACGTCGGGATCGGGGCCGGTGCGGTGCCCCCTGTCGAGCGCCTCGATCGCAGCCACGTCATCAGGTGCGAGCTCGAAGTCGAAGACGTCGATGTTCTGCACGATTCGGGCAGGTGTCACCGACTTCGGGATCACGACGTTGCCGAGCTGCAGGTGCCACCGGAGGACGACCTGGGCGGGGGTCCGGTCGTACTTCTCGGCGAGCCCAACCACCGTCGCGTCGGTGAGCACGTCGCCACCCTGGGCAAGCGGGCTCCAGGCTTCGGTGCGGATGTCGTGCTGCTCGCCGAACTTCCGTAGGTCCGCCTGGACGAGGTACGGATGCAGCTCGATCTGGTTCACCGCCGGCACGGTGCCGGTCTCGTCGAACAGCCGCTGCAGGTGGTACTCGTGGAAGTTGGAGACCCCGATCGCGCGGATGCGTCCCTCCGCGTACAGCCGCTCCATCGCCCGCCAGGTGTCGACGTAGCGGTCCTGGCCTGCGCAGGGCCAGTGGATCAGGTAGAGGTCGACCTGCTCGAGCCGGAGCTTGCGGAGGCTCTCGTCGAACGCCGCCAGTGTCGAGTCGTAGCCCTGGTCGCTGTTCCACAGCTTCGTGGTGACGAACAGGTCGTCGCGGGCGATGCCTGCGTCGGCGATCGCCTGCCCGGTGCCTTCCTCGTTGCCGTAGATGGCCGCGGTGTCGATGCTGCGGTAGCCAGCAGCCAGGGCGGTCCGTACGGCCGCGGCCACCTCGTCGTTCGGCACCTGCCAGACGCCGAACCCGAGTTGGGGAATCTGCACGCCGTTGTTGAGGGTGAGGGTGGGGACGGTGGTCATGGGCGGACGAACCTCCGGGTCAGTCAGGTCGGGCAGACATGGTCGAGGTCGGAGCGGGGTGCCTGGCCGTGGAGACCCTCCGGCCTCCGGGCGCGGGTGCGCTCCGACCTCGGTCGAGATGTGGGTGGTCAGGTCAGCGGTAGCCGAAGTCCTGCGTCCACCAAGGACCACCGTCGCCGAAGTACACGCCGACGCCGATGGCCTTGCTCTCGCAGTTGAGGATGTTGCGGCGGTGTCCGGGGCTGTCGAGCCAGCCCTCGACCACTGCCTCCGGGGTCTGGTAGCCCCGCGCGATGTTCTCACCGGACGGGGACGTGTAGCCGGCATCCTTCATCCGGTCCCACGGCGTCGTACCGTCTGGGGAGTTGTGGTCGAAGTACCCCCGCGCCGCCATGTCGGCGGAGTGGGCCCGGGCGGCCTGGCGCAGGCGGGAGTCGGTGTGGAGCGGGTCGCAGCCGGCGTCGGACCGGGCGGCGTTGGTCAGGCTCACGACCTCAACCTCGAACTGCGACTGGCGTGACGGTGGCGCGGATGGGGCCGGCTTCGCGGTCGGTTGGCTGGTCCGGCGCGCCGTCGGCTTGGGCGAGGGGCGCTCGGGCGCCTTCGTGGGCTGAGCCTTCGGAGTCGTGGACTTCTTCGGCTCCGGTCGGGCCGTGCGGGCGGGGGTACGGGTCGGAGAGGCGGAGGCCCGGCTCGAGGGCGTCACCTTCGGCTTCGGCGCGGTCCGGCTGGCCGGTTCGCGGGCGTTGCGATCGGTGTCCGTCGCGGCTGTCGGGTCGGACTCAGCGGTCGTCCAGGCCTGGCCTTGCGGGCTGAGGTACCAGATCGCGCCGCCGGCCACCGCCACCAGCGCGAGAACGGTTATCGCCACTGATGCCACCCGGCGGGAGCGGCGGGGATTGCGGTGATTGCCGTGGCGCGGGTTTCCCCCACCGTCGGGATCGTCGGGGCCGTCGCCGCCGGGGCCGTAGCCATGGTGGTAGCCGTCGCGGCCGTAGTCGTGGTGGAACCGCTCGGGCCCATCCTCGCGTGGGTCATGGCCGCGGGGGTCATGGCCGCGGGCGTCATGGCCGCGGGAGTCATGGCCGCGGGAGTCGTAGCCGCCGGTGCGGAAGCGCTGGTCGTGCCTGCCGAAGTCCTGGGTGCCGAAGTCCTGGGTGCCGAAGTCCTGAGCGCCGTAGTCCTGGGTGCTGTCGTCGTAGTGGTCGTACGCGGCGGGACTGCTGGTCGGCCGGGTGTAGCCGTACGGACGATCGCCGTGGTCGAAACCAGGTTCGCGGTAGTCCGAGCCGGGACTCTCGTGATCCGGGGACCAACCGGAATTGGTCTCGGCAGCCCAGTAGCCCGGGGTCCAGCGCGAGTCCGGCCAGGGCTCCCGCTGGTCAGACGGCGACCGGTAGTCAGACGGCGGACGGACGTCGGACGGGCCACGGGAGTCCGACACAGGACCCTGGTAGCCCGACGCGCCGCGGTAGTCCGCTACCGGGCCGCGGTGATCCCACGGTCCACGCGAATCCCATGGCTCACGCGAGTCTGACTGCGGACGGGAATCCCATGGCTCACGCGCATCCGAGGGCGGACGCGAATCCCACCGCTCACGCGCATCCGAGGGCGGACGCGAATCCCACGGCTCACGCGAGTCCCACGGTCCACGGGAATCGGAAGGCTCCCGGGAATGGCCAGGTCCGCCGGGCGGCCGGTCAGGTCCGTCGGACGGGTGGTCGGGTCGCATGCGAACTCCCTGTGCTCGCGATGGGCACGAGGGGGCGTCCTGCTCCCCCTCGCAGGTTCTCAGCGCCAGTCAGCGCCAGGGTGGTCTGGATCCAGCACGTCGGGCAGCGGCAGGTCGGGCAAGGGCAGGTCCGGCAGCGGCAGGTCGGGTACTGGCGAGGTGGGCGTCGTCGGACTCGGCGACGGCGAGGTGGCCGTTGGCTCAGGAGTCGGGGTGGCCGTTGTCGGGTCCGGCGACGGCGACGCCGACGTGGATGTGGGCGCCGGGCTGGTCGGTGCGGGGCTGGTCGGCTCGGGACTGCTCGTCGCCGGCCGCGACAGCGTAGGCGTCGGGCGAGGCAGACTGGTCCGCCTGGCCTTCGTGGAGTCCGCGGGTCTGGCGGCAGGCTCGGCCTTGGCCACCTTCTTCACCGATCCCGGACGGGCGGACGAGGTGGCGAGCGGCGACCCTGGCCCGGGCTGCATACCCGTGCTGGACGACGACGGCACTTCGGTGTGCGAGTTACGGTCCTCCGCGGTCCGTCCCTCGCCGGCACCGGGACCCCCGGCCAGGCTCTGCAGGGGTTGCCAGTCGGCCGCGGACGGGATGCCCGGCTGCGGGACGAGGAACCAACCCGCGCTGGCGGCGGCACCACCGACGCCGAGCACACTCGCGGCGGCCACGGCTATCGGCACCACGCGCCGGCGCCGCTGGCGGCGGGGCGCGCGGTGGCGTCCACGCTCCGGCTGTCGTCGTTGCTCATAGCCGAGCGGATTCTCGATCTCGTACATGTCGAACGAGTTGTCGCGCATCTGAACTCCGGGTGCTTGCGAACGGCCGGTCTCTCCCCCGCACGCGGGTCCAAAACTGTCGCAACCCTAGCTGATCGCCCGATGTGCGGGATCCGACAACACTCTGTGACGATTTGGGGCCATGACCCCGGAAGCGGTCCAAACGGATGTTGTCATCGGTTTCTCGGCATAGCAGCGGACCGGGCGACCGCGTTCGCCGGCGGCCACCGGCGTCAGGGCCGCCTGTTCACCCGATGTCAGCGAGAAGCGGTCACCTGTGCGTCCGTTAGGACGGCGTCGATGAGATCGCGGGCCCACTGCAGCAGGTCTACGTCGCGCAGGGGCTGCCCGCCGATCGGGGCGGTCGCCGGCCGGGGGACGAGGATCGTCCGGATCGGCGCCTTGACGATCGTCCGCGGGTACAACCGGGCGAGCCGCAGTTGCTGGCTCTCCCGGAGCTCCACCGGAGCAAACCGGACCTGGTTGCCCTGCAGTGTGACGTCGGTGAGCCCGGCCTTCTTCGCGTGCAGCCGGAACCGCGCGACCTCCAGGAGGTTGCCGACCGGCGGTGGCGGCGGTCCGTAGCGGTCGATCAGTTCCTCGGCCACCTGGTCGACCTCGTTGAGATCGCGTACGGCGGCAAGGCGCTGGTACATCTCGAGGCGCAACCGCTGGCTGTCCACATAGTCGTGGGGCAGGTGCGCGTCGATCGGCAGCTCGACCTTGACCTCGGCCTCTTCGGTCGTACCCTCACCGCGGTATTCGGCCACCGCCTCACCGACAAGGCGTACGTAGAGATCGAAGCCGACGTCGGCGATGTGCCCGGACTGTTCGCCACCGAGGAGGTTGCCGGCGCCACGGATCTCGAGATCCTTCATCGCGACTGCCATGCCGGCGCCCAGCTCGGTGTTCTGGGCCAGGGTGGCGAGGCGTTCGTGCGCGGTCTCGGTCAGCGGTTTCTCCGGCGGATAGAGGAAGTACGCGTACGCCCGCTCCCGGCCACGCCCGACCCGACCGCGCATCTGGTGCAGCTGCGACAGCCCGAACAGGTCGGAGCGTTCCATGATCAGCGTGTTGGCGTTGGAGATGTCGAGGCCCGCCTCGACGATCGTCGTGCACACCAGCACGTCGGCCCGCTTCTCCCAGAAGTCGAGCATGACCTGCTCCAACTGGTGCTCGGGCATCTGGCCGTGTCCGACCACCACCCGTGCTTCCGGTACGAGCTGGCGGATCCGCGCGGCCGCCTTCTCGATCGTGTTGACGCGGTTGTGGACATAGAAGACCTGACCCTCGCGGAGCAGCTCGCGTCGGATGGCGGCGACCACCTGGCGTTCGTCGTAGCCGCCGACGAACGTCAGCACCGGGTGGCGCTCCTCCGGCGGCGTCATGATGGTGGACATCTCCCGGATGCCGGTGATCGCCATCTCCAGCGTGCGCGGGATCGGGGTCGCCGACATCGTGAGTACGTCGACGCTGGCGCGGAGTGCCTTGAGCTTCTCCTTGTGCTCGACGCCGAACCGCTGCTCCTCGTCGACGACGATCAGCCCCACGTCCTTGAACGACACCTCGTTGCCCAGCAGGCGGTGGGTGCCGATCACGACGTCGACGGCGCCGGTGGCGAGTCCGTGCAACGTCGCCTTGGCCTCGGTGTCGGTCTGGAACCGCGACAACGACTTCACGGTTACCGGGAACGGCGCGAACCGCTCCGCGAAGGTCGAGTGGTGCTGCTGGACGAGCAGCGTGGTCGGGACGAGGATCGCGACCTGCTTGCCGTCCTGCACCGCCTTGAACGCTGCTCGGACCGCGATCTCGGTCTTTCCGTAGCCGACGTCACCGCAGATCAGCCGGTCCATGGGGATGTCCTTTTCCATGTCCTGCTTGACGTCGTTGATCGTGCCGAGCTGGTCGGGCGTCTCGACGTAGGGGAACGCGTCCTCCAACTCGCGTTGCCACGGCGTGTCCGAGCCGAACGCGTGGCCCCTCGTCGCCTGCCGGGCGGCGTACAGCTTGATCAGTTCGGCGGCGATCTCGCGGACCGCCCGCCGGGCGCGACCCTTGCGCTTCGCCCAGTCCGAGCCACCCATCTTGTCCAGGCTGGGTTGCTCGCCCCCGACGTAGCGCGTCACCAGGTCGAGCTGGTCGGTGGGTACGAAGAGCCGGTCGCCGGGCTGGCCGCGCTTGGACGGTGCGTACTCGATGACCAGGTATTCCCGGGTCGTGCGCTGCTGACCGGTGCCGACCGTGCGTTCCATCATCTCGACGTAGCGGCCGACACCGTGCTGGTCGTGGACGACGTAGTCGCCAGGGCTCAACTCGAGGGGGTCGATGGTGCGCCGCCGTCTCGCGGGCATCCGGCGCATGTCCTTGGTGGAGACACCGGCCCGGCCCATCAGGTCTGACTCGGCGAGGACGGCCAGCCGCGCACCCGGTGCGACGAACCCGTGGTCGACCCGGCCACAGGTGACATGGACGAGGGAGGGCTCCGGTGGCTCGTCGAGCCGCTCGTCCAGGCGGGCGGGAAGGTCCCGGCCCCTGAGGACCTCGACCAGTCGCTGCGCGGGACCGTGGCCTTCGGTGACGAAGACGATGCGCCAGCCCTCGGCGATCCACTTGCGTACGTCGACGATCACGGCCTCGGTGTCGCCGAGGTAGGCATCGGCGGCGTGCGCGGCGACGGTACGCGACTCGACCGCACCCAGCTCCACGTCGACGTCGAGCTGGATGAGCTCGCCGGCCTCGGTACGGACCGGACCGGTCGGCGCGGGAGCGTCCGGCTCAGCCGCGAACGGCGACAGACTCCACCACGCGAGGTCGCGGGCGAGGGCATGCCGGCGTACGTCGGCCAGACTGCGGTAGGCCGCGGCGCCGAGGTCGATGGGTGCCTCGCCCCCGCCGGCCGCCGCGGCCCAGCTGGCGTCGAGGAACTCCTGGCTGGTCGCCACCAGGTCGTGCGACCGACTGCGGACCCGCTCGGGGTCGCACACGACCACGTGGGTGCCGGCCGGCATCAGGTCGAGCAGAAGCTCCATCTCCTCGACCAGGACCGGAGCGAGCGACTCCATCCCCTCGACGGCGTGGCCGTGCGCGAGCTTGTCGAACAGCTCCGCCAGCTCCGGATGGGCGACGGCCAGCTTCGCCGCCCGCTCGCGGACCTGCTCGGTCAGGAGCAGTTCGCGACACGGCGGCGCGTACAGACCGTGGTCGGCAACCCCGAGCGAACGCTGGTCGGCCACCTTGAACGAGCGGATCTCCTCCACCTCGTCGCCGAAGAACTCGACCCGGAGCGGGTGCTCCTCGGTCGGCGGGAACACGTCGACGATCCCCCCGCGTACCGCGAACTCGCCACGCCGCTCCACCAGGTCGACCCGGTGGTAGGCGGCACCTGCCAGCCGGCGTACAACATCGTCGAGCTCGCGCTCGTCACCGACGTGCAACGCGACCGGCTCGAGGTCGGCGAGACCCTGGACCTGAGGCTGCAGGACACTGCGGACGGGCGCGACGATCACCTTCGGCCGCGGGGTCTCGTCGGTGGGATGGACGAGCCTGCGCAGGACCGCCAGCCGGCGACCCACGGTGTCGGACCGGGGCGAGAGACGCTCGTGCGGGAGCGTCTCCCAGGCCGGATAGTGGGCGACCAGGTCCTCGTCGCCGAGCAGGCTCTGGAGCGTCGCGGTGAGGTCTTCGGCCTCGCGGCCGGTCGCGGTGACGGCGAGGACGGGGCGGTCGGCGCCACCCTGGTCCGCAGATCCGGCCAGCGCCGCCACGGCGAACGGCTGCACGGCCTTTGGTGCGGTGAGGTCCAGCGGTGCGGCGGCACTCGACCGGGCCGCGGCCACCGCCGCGGAGATCGCGGGGTCTGAGACGACGAGTTCGATGAGTCCGGAGAGGCTCATGGATCCCTTCCAGGAACAGATGTGGCGGCCCGCGCCGGCCATGTGCGGGAGCAACAGAGGCGACGGGGCATCACAAACGCCCCGATTCGCGAAGCGACCCGGGGTACCTGCACAAGGCTAGCGCGTGTCGCCGACACCTCGCCCGGGGCGACGACCTGTGTGCGATTTCCCGGGCCTTGGAGCATTTCCGGTGTCCTGGCCGTGGAAATGCTCCACTCCTGCATCGGACCCGCTGGACCAACCCCGTCCAGCACCCGGCGTCGCGAAATCTTGTGGAGTACGTGCCAACACCTGGGCCGCTCGTCCGTCTTCTTCCTTCGTACGACAATTCCGAACGGGCAGGGCAGCTCTGGCGGGCCGTCAGGCAGTTCGCCGGAGCAGGCAGTTCCGGCGAAGGCCGCCCACGCGACGAAAGAGGATCAACCATGACAGACCGGCAGGCGACCGGAGCGGTGGAGAACGTCCCGGTCCTCGACCTCTCGCACACGACCTGGGAGGAGGACCTTGCCGGCATCGACCGGATCGCGAACGTCGGTGCCGTCGTCGTGCCGGAGAACCTCGCGCACGCACTGACCCGCATCTCGATGGAGAACGTCGGCTCGGTAGTCCCGGTCCCCACCGGCGCGCACGTGCGGGTCCACACCGGCGTGATCACGCTCGGCGGCGACGCCCTCGCCCACTCGGGCGGCGACCACGAGGTCCTCGTGGTGATCGGCGGCATCCTCTTCACCAGCCCTATCACCCGGATCGGCTACCGCGAGGTCATCGTCATCGGCATGGTCCTCGCCCCTCGGGGCAGTGAGTCGGTTCTCGGCACCGGTCTGACCCGGATGACGGGGATGGTCCACTACTACCGGTACGCCGAGGGGCAACAGCTCAGACCGCTCACCGGCCAGCAGACCGTGAGCGGGAGCACCCTCGCCAACCAGGGCGGGTCGCCCGATGACGTTCTCGTCCTCACCGGACAGACGATCGTCTCCGGGCAGGTCGACGCGGTGGGCTTCCAGCAGATCTACTACACCGGACAGATGTTCGTCCCACGCGACAGCGAGTCCGTGCTGGCGCCATTCCTCGCCGGCGCCGGCCAACTTGTGTGGTACGACGGGTCGCCCCGGTTCTTCATCGGTGACGAGACGTTCGGCCGAGGGTTCTTCGAGCTCATCGACGAGCCGCTCGCACTCCTGCTGGTCGGGTCCTTCCGGATCGACGACGACGTGCCTGCCAACCTCCTCCGGGAGAAGGTCACCTCGATCAGCCTGGTCGGCTCGCTTGTGGCGCCGAAGGAACTGATCCCGGCCGCCCAGGTGCTGACGACCACCAAGCACGGCGACATCTCGGTGGCCGGGGATGACGCGAAGCGCTGAAACCGAGGCGGCCTTCACCGAGATCTTCGAGGCGCACCACGCGAGCGTGCACGCATTCCTGGTCGGCCGTGTCGGTGACCGGGAGGTCGCCCGCGACCTGCTGCAGGAGACGTTCCTGCGGATGTGGCGGCGGTTCGACGAGGTGCGGGTCCTGCCGCCCCAGCGGCGGCAGGCGTGGATCTTCACCGTGGCCCGCAACCTGGTGACCGACTCCTATCGCGCGCGGGCCACCCGGGACGCGACAGCCCGGACACTGGCCGACCACATGGTGCCGGTGAGCGGCGAGGTCGAGGCCGACCCACCCGCGGCACATGTGGAGCGGAACGAGCTGATGAACGACGTGATGACGGCTATCCAGACCCTGCCCGAGGAGGCCCGGGTGATCCTCGCGATGCACTCCGTCGGCGAGCTGACCAGCGCCCAGATCGGCGAGGCGTTGGGTCAGCCGGCCGGGACGATCCGCTACAAGCTGGTCAGGGCCAGGCAGGCGCTGGCGAAGGCGCTCGGGCTCAGCACCCTCAGTCTGGAGGAGGTACGACGATGAACGAACCGACACTCGACGACCTGCTGGCGCTCTGGTCGAGCGGGCTCCGGCTGCAGCCGACGGAGCTGGCGGAGATACAGCAGGCCATCCTCGCCGACCCCTACGGGGCGTCGACCCAGGGCCCGACGTCCAGGTCACCATCCACGCACGTATCCACACCGGCATCAGGCCCTACGCCTCCGCCGACCACGCCGGGAGCATTGCCGACGTCGTGGTGGCAGACTTTCGCCGTCCAGGTCGCCGGAGTCGTCGTCCAGGCGAGCCGTCCGCCCGCCCTCGCGGGCATCCTCGGGGGAACCGCCTCATGACCGATGCCATCGACACCGACCCCGACACCGGCCGCACCTCCAACCCACCGCCGGATCCGGCGACGACATGGCAACGAGCGCGGCCGATGGCCTCAGCATCGTGGCCCACAACCTGCGCCGGACGTTCCGCAAACGCAAGGGCTGGTTCCGCTCCAGTGAGACCGTCGAGGCGGTACGCGGCATCAGCTTCGGCATCCCGCGCGGCACGATCTTCGGGATGGTCGGACCCAACGGCGCCGGCAAGACGACCACCATCAAGATGCTCTCCACCTTGCTGGTTCCCACTGCCGGGAGTGCGACCGTCGACGGCTGGGACGTGGTGCACGACGAGGTGGCGGTTCGCCGCCGGCTCGGCGTCCTCTTCGGCGGCGACCGCGGACTGTACAACCAGTTGTCCGGCTGGGAAAACCTGCGCTACTTCGGGCGCCTCTACGGGATGGACGACCGCGCCATCAGGCAGCGCGCGAGCCTCCTGCTGGATCGCGTCCAGCTCACGGACCGTGCCGGCGAGCGGGTGGAGAGCTACTCGCGTGGCATGAAGCAGCGACTGCACATCGCCAAGACGCTTCTTCATGAGCCCGCGGTCGCGATTCTCGACGAGCCGACGATCGGCCTGGATCCCGCGGCCGCGATCGAGGTGCGCGCGCTGATCGCCGACCTGGTGCCGGACCACACCGTCCTGCTCACCACCCACGACATGCATGAGGCCGACGCCCTGTGCCGTGAGCTGGCCGTCATCGACCGGGGCGTCATCGTGGCGACCGGATCTCCGACCGCCCTCAAGGCGCAGACCTCGGTCGACCGGCGGGTGGTCATCACCGTGGCCGGCGACCGCCCGGATTCCGTTGCCCAGGTAGGCGAGCGGCTGTCGGCCTTGCCCGCGGTGACCCACGTCCACCAAGACGAGGGTTCGGTCGACACGTTGACCCTCCGCTGCGGCGACACGACCGCCGCTCTCGACCAGGCCCTCGCCGCCCTCCGCGAGCTGGGCGTGCAGGTCCGCACCATCGACGTACGCGAACCCTCGCTGGAGGACGTCTTCCTCGAAGCGACCGGCCGCGAGTTCGAGGAGGCGTCGTGAGCACGGACGTCCGGCACCCGTCAGCGGCGGCGATCCAGCTGGGCGCGGAGTGGCGACTCGTATGGGCCACGGTCCGGGTCTTCATCCAGCGGTGGGCGTCCACCCCGATCATGCTGGTCCGCGCGCCGGTGATCCCGCTCCTGCTGATGGTTACGTTCGCGCTCGCGTACCAGATCTCCGGTCAGACCGCCGTGCCCCGCGAGGACGTCGTCGGCTTCCTCGTCATCGGCATGCTCGGCATGCTGGCGTGGAACGCCACGATCTGGGGCAGCGGCCACGCCCTGCAGTCGGAGATCTACGCCGGCACCATCGCCTCCGTCGTCGCGGCGCCGACCCGCATGTGGTCGGTGGTGCTGGGCTACGGCATCGGCGCCATCCTGTGGGACCTGCCGGGGCTCGCCACCTGCGTGGCGGCCGGCGCACTGCTGGGGGCGCACTACGACGTCGCCGACCCGGTCGCGGTTATGGTCGCGATGCTCGCCATCTACGCGAGCTCCCTGTGCATCGGCCTCGGCTTCGGCGGGCTGTTCATCCTGTCCCGGCAGTCGAACGCCCTGTCCAACTTCCTGCAGGCACCGGTCTGGCTGCTGGCCGGCTTCTACGTACCCCGAAGTGTCCTGCCGGAGTGGCTCCAGCCGGTCTCCGACCTGATCCCGCTGGCGCACGCGACGGATGCGCTGCGCGCCACCACGCTGGCCGGTCAGTCGCTGGGCTCCATCGGCGGAGAGCTCCTCGCCGTAGCCGGCTCCAGCGTGGTGTTCCTGCTGCTCGGCGTGTGGTCGCTGCGGCGGATGGATCACGCCGTACGCCGCCGCGGGACCCTCGACCTGCTCTGAGCCACCCATCGTTCGAAACAGCTTCCGACAACCCCCAGCACTCCGACAACTCAGGGGAACCAGATGAGCACGCTGACGAGCCCCACCACTATCGCCCGGGTTGTCACGGCGGCCGCGTACGCCGTGGGCCGGAGCAAGGTGCAGACGTCCGGCCTGCTCCCCTACGCCCTTGTGTGGCTGATGTTCCCGGTCTTCAACCTCATGATCGTGGGGCTGATCTACCGCGAGAACCAGGTCCTGCGCGATTACGCCATCGTGGGCGGTGCCGGCCTCGCGCTGGTGTTCGGCATGCTCTTCAGCGCCGGCGAGATCCTGGACGAGGAACGGCAGCGAGGGACACTCGGCAACCTGTTCCTCGCGCCTTGCACGCGCTACGCCTGGCTCGGCGGGATGCAGCTGTTCGCCGTCGTCGAGGCGATGGTCATCGCTGTCCTCACGCTCACGACCGGTGCGCTGCTGTTCGGACTCACCCTGGACGTCGCGGCCGGCACCGTGCTCGTGACGCTCGCGCTGTTCGTGATGTGCATGTGGGGCTTCAGCATGATCGTCGGCGCGCTCGGCGTCGCGATCCGGGGCGCCAACCAGCTCTCCAACCTGCTGTTCGCGCCGCTCACCCTGACCGCCGGGGTGATGTACCCGATCGCGCTGATGCCGGACTGGGTGCGGTTCCCGGCCAGGCTGCTGCCGTTCGGCTACGGGATGCAGGCCCTCGTCGACGCCACCACGAAGGGGGCATCGCTCGCCGACGTCGCGCCGGACCTGGTCCCGCTGGCGGTGTTCGCCGTGGTGCTCCCGCTGCTCGGGATCGTGGCCTTCCGCCAGCTCGAACGCCTGACCCGGCGACGTGGCTCGCTCGAGCTCACCTGAGCAGCAGCTGGCTCAGCGCCGCCAGGCGGGCGAGTGGCCGAGCAGCTTGGCCAGCCGTTCGTCGTAGGGCAGGAAGTAGTCGTCGAGTTGCTTGCGTACGGTCTCCGGCATCGGGTCGCTGGGCCGGGCGTTGTGGCGTTCGAACGACGATGGCAGCCACGCCGGCAGGCCGAGAAAGTCGAGGATGTCGTCGTAGACCTGGGCAGGCGTGCGGAAGAACTCCTCGCTCTCGACCACGTAAACGCAGTCGCGACCGAACAGGTCGAGGAGCGGACCGAGATGATCCGCATACCGTCCGCGACCGACGTAGGCGTGGTGGCGGTGCGCGTCGCTCTCGTACGCAGGATCGGCAGCGAGCCGTTCGGCCTCACCGGCGAGCCGCTCCGGTTCGAGCTCGAGCGCGCGCTCGAAGGTCTCGGTCTCGTAGCCACGCGCGACGCCGTGCTTGTACGCGGAGAAAGCACGCTCCACCGGGTCGCGCACCATGACGATCAGGCGTACGCCAGGAAGGTCACGGGCGATCCGGGGCAGGGCCAGCGGGTGGTAGAGGTAGTAGCCGCAGGACTCCATCGCCTGCGGTTCCCCCGACCCGACCGACCAGTTGCCGGCCCGCCGTCGCGCGCTCGACAGGAGCGGGAAGTGGCCCCGGTACCACGCCGGACCGCGGTCGTAGTTGAGGTCGAAGTAGTTGACGCCCTTGTGCAGCACTGGTCCGGCCACGACTGGATGGGCGACAAGCGCCCGGTGCAGTGAGGTGGTGCCGCAGCGTTGGCCGCCCACGATGAGGAAGCTCGGCGCCAGCCTCCCGCCCGAGGTATAGCGGCCGATGGTCCTGCTCACCGCCCGGCCGGAGTGCTTCATCCACGGCGGTGCCGCCGATCGAAGGCTCAACCCCGGCCTCCTGACGTGCCGCAGACTCGCCCTTCGCCGCTCACTTCGAGCGCACCTCCACGACCAGCCGCGTCGGTTCGGACAGCTCTCGCACCCGGAACGGCGCGCGCCGGTCGAGACCCACGCCGAAGGCAAGCTCGCCGCCCAGGTTGCGTACCAGCAGGATCTCCTTGACCAACGCCTGCGCCGGCGCGACGTCGGGCGGGACCGCCAACCTGCCCTTGGTGTTGGGGTTGGTCAGCGCGAACCCAACCTGCAGGAAGGCCGAGCCCGGCAGCGGGACCGGGTCGCCTTCAGGATGGGCCCGGACGGCGGGGACGTATTTCACGAGGTATTCGGGCAGGACCTTCGTGTCGGCGAAGGTGAACGTCATGGACTCGACGCCCGAGTCCTCCGCCGCGTCGAGACCCACCAGCCGCGCGCGGGCGTCGCTGTCGTTTCCGCGGGGAGACTCGGCGAACTTCTCGGAGGCGCCGGAGACCTTCGCCTGGTCGCCGTCCGAACCAGGCAGCGCTCCGGTCCGCGCGGCCTCGGTGCCGTCGACCCAGGTGCACCCGACACCGGCCGCCACCACGACCCCGATCAGCACAGCGGTGCGGACCAGCCGACTCCGACCGCTCGTCTGCCCGACGGGACGACTCCGACCGCTCATCCGGCCGGCCCGATCACGAACGACCACATGGTGGCCTGGGAGCTGGAGGCGTTGGCGGTGGCGGTGAGCGAACCCCTGCTGCCGGTGCCCGCCGGGGCGGCCCCGTCGGTGAGGAGTGCCGAGACGTGCCCGCTGCCGGTGCCGTAGGCGCTACGCCGCGACAGCTGGCCGGCCGGAGCCGACCACGCCGAGGTGGTCCCGGACTTGTCCGCCCAGTAGCTCACCAGCCAGGCATCCGAGGCGCCCTGCACCGACGGGGTGGTGTGGGCGGTGCCGGCCGCGGTCTCCGCCCGGCTGGCGAAGGACTGCACGGCGATGTCGGGACCGCGGTAGGCCACCACCGCGAGGTCGGCCTTGGCGTAGTTGGACAGGTCGATGCTCACGGTCTTGCCGGCATCGGTCGGCGTGGCCGTCTTCTTCCAGACCTGCGTCTTCGCCCCAGACGTCGACCTCGATCCCACGCTCGTCCACCCGCTCACACCGCTCGGCGAGGAGATGGTCTCCGCGGTCGAGTTGAGGGTGAACAGGAGCAGCAGCTGGTCGCCGGCGGCGACGTTGCCGGGGATCGTCACCTTGTGCGCCTTCGCGTTGCCGTTGCTGCCGGCCTGCTCGACGAACCGGACGTTGGTCCCGGGCGAAGCGACGCTCACCGACTGTTCGGTCTGGCCGGTGGCCGACTCGTCATCGGTCACGGTGAGCTCGACCGTCCGGCTGCCGCCGGTAGCGAACGTGTGTGAGGCCGTCGCGCCGGTGCCGGTGGTCCCGTCACCGAAGTCCCACGCGTAGGACGCGATGCTGCCGTCGTCGTTCGAGCTGCCACCGTCGAAGGAGCAGGCCAGACCGTCACAGGAGACGCTGAACGCGGCCTCAGGTTCGGCGTTCGGCCCGCGGACCGTCACGGTGGTCTCGGCACTGCTGGTCGCGCCGGTGTCGTCGGTCACCGTCAGCTCGACGGTGTAGGTGCCCTCCTCCGCGTAGGTGTGCGAGGGCGAGGAACCCGTGCCGGTGGAACCGTCGCCGAAGGACCACGCATAGGACTCGAGGCCGCCATCGGAGTCGTGCGAACCGATCGAGCTGAACGCGCAGGTCAATCCGTCGCAGTTGTCGGCGACGACCGCGGCCGGTGCCTCGTTGGCGGCGGCGACGTCGTGGGCGAAGAGGAACGTCGCGCGGGACTTCCAATCCTTGTCATCGACGCCCGGCCCGCTCACCACGCTCGGAGTGCCCGACGGCTTGCCTGCGGTGAACGTGACCTTGCGCAGGTTGCCGTCGGCCGAGGAGCCCCAGTAGAGCTTGCCGCCGGCCACGAACATGCCCGCGACCTGGGAGAAGTCGACGCCGCTGATGCCGGAGCTGGCGGTGAAGCGCTCGGCCCCGACCACCTCGCTCTCCGTCGTGTAGTAGCGGAAGTAGAGCGCGTTGGAGCCGGCGCGGGTGTAGTAGATCCGGCCGTCGGCGAAGAACATGCCGGTCGCCGCGGCGACGTCGGCATGCCATGCCGCGTCGGCGACGATCTCGTCGGCGGTGTCGATCGTGGTGGGCGACCCGTAGCTGGAGCCACTGAAGGTACGCCGCGTCAACGAACCGTTGGACCAGCCGGTGTAGAGCTGGTCACCGAGCATGAAGCCGCCGCGTACGTCCCGCCACGTGAGTCCGCCAGCGGGAGCGCTCGCAGTCGCCCCGACCGTGGTGCCGTCGAAGTGCCGCTTGTGCGGGCTGGGATTGGTGACGCCGGACGGAACGAGGTAGACGTCCTCGGGCAGGGTCGCGACCGCGGGCCTCGGGACGTCGGTGCCACCGGACAGCGGGAAGAACGCGATGCGGGCGTGGTATTCCCAGTTGCCGATCCGGTCGGTGTCGCTGCCCACCCACAGGCCAGCCGACGTGGCGAGCAGGTCGAAGACGCCGACACCGCGGGTCCGTCCGGGGTTCCACTTCAGCGGCAGGCCGTTGGTGGGATCGAGGGTCGCGATCCCGTCGCGCGAGACCGCACCGGCGGCGGCCGCGTCACCGGCGAACGGGTTGTTCTGCCAGCGGAAGTGCCCACCGATGTAGACCGCCTCACCGGTGATCGCGACGGCGTACAGGGTGTCGCCACCGGTGTAGTTGACCCAGGTCGGGGTGAGCGCCGAACCCTGCGCGCCGGTCTCGAACCGCGCCGTGGCGTCGCACGACTTCGGTGGTCCGCCCATCCACGCACCGGTGGTGGTCACCACGAAGTAGGAGCCGTCGGGGGAGATGTCGACGTCGCGCATGTAGGTGTCGAAGGTCGACGAACAGCTGGGGGCGTAGAAGTCGGTGTTCCAGTTGGCGAGCTTGGCGGTCGAGCCGGTCAGGTCGAGCACCGCGATCTGCTTGCGGGACTGGCCGGCCACCGTGCCGAAGTTGCCGATCGCGACGAGGCGCGACCCGTCTGGAGTGATGTCCATCTTCATCACCTGCAGCGCCCCGCCGTTGCGCGGCTCGGCGAACTGCAGTTGCTGGGCAGCGCTGAGCGCACCGGTCGTCGGGCTCAGCGCGACCACGCCGGTCTGCGCCTTTCCGGCGACGTGGGCGAAGGTGCCCGCCACCCAGAGCCGGCTGCGGGCGAGCCGGAGGTCCTTCACCCGTCCGTCCATGGCCGGTGCGGTGAAGCCAGACACGAGCTGACCGTTGGCGAGGCTGATCCGGGCGAGGCTCCTGGACGGCTTGCCGTTGACCGTGTTGAAGAAGCCGCCGGCGTAGACCGACTGGCCGTCGGAGGACACCAGGAGGGACGTGACCTCGCTGTCGACCTTCGGCGCGAAGGTGGTGCTGATGGCGCCGGTGGTGGCGTTGAACGCCACGACGTTGGAGCGGTCGTAGACGGTCTGCCCGTTGGCGGAGCTGACCTGGGTGAAGGCGCCGCCCAGGATGACCGTGTTGCCGGTCTGGACGATCGACTTGACTTGGCCGTCGAGCACGTGGGGCGTCCACCCGGCGGGGTCGGAGCTCACCACCCGCGACTGCGGCGTCTGGACCGCCGCGGCCTCTTCGGCCGACAGGGCCGCGGGCAGGGTGGCAAGGATCAGGGCGAAGACCACGCCCCATCGGCGCAGAGACAAGAGTCCCCCAATGAGCGAGACAAGGAGCCGCGCTCCAGATATTGAGGGGTCGGAGCGGCCGGCAACCAGGCGGTTGACATGACAAGCCAGTCGCGAAGTGCCAAATGCGTAGGAGCATCCTGCCGGTCGGCGCCGGTCGCTGCAAGTCGAACCACGGTTTCCCTCGGCCATGCCATTCGTAACGCCCGGGCCACAACTTGGTAACGCTCTTCGGCGGACCGGGTGAGGTCGTATCCTCATCCCGGCCGGTTCTCGTCCCGGCCGGCGCGGGCGGCTCCGATCGGTGAGGACTTCGGTCGGTGAGGACTTCGATCGGTGAGGACTTCGGTCGGTGAGGACTTCGGTCGGTGAGGACTCCGACCGACCGTGAACTCGACGAGCATGACCCGAAGGAGAGGACGCCGGTGCAGGGCGCGTCGACGGCAAGCCCGCCGATGACCAGGCCGGGCGGCGCCACCAACGGAAGCGCCCGCTCCTCGGCGCCGACGATGCCGCGCCTGTTGCCGGCCGGCTGGCCGCTGAGTGCGCTGTTCCTCGGGTTCCCGCTGTGGTGGGCGCTCGGCATGGCGACCTTCGCGTTCGTCCTGTTCGCCGTACCCATGGCAGTCGAACTGCTCACCCGCCGCGGGCTGCGGGCCCCCCGCGGCTTCGGACTGTGGCTGCTCTTCCTGGCCTGGATGGTCGCCGGCGCGGCGATGCTGTGGAGCGACGCCCCGGGCGCGGAGCCTGGTGGTGGTGGAGCCGGGCGCCTGCTGGTCTTCGGCTACCGGGCGGCGATGTACCTCGCCGCCACCATCGTCTTGTTGTACGTCGTGAACGTCGCCGGTCGGGAGCTGTCCACCCAGCGCGTACTCCGGCTGCTCGGCTTCATGTTCGTCGTGACCACCTGCGGGGGCGTGCTCGGCGTCGTGGCACCGGAGTTCGAGTTCCGTTCTCTGATGGAGATGGTGGTGCCGGCGGGAGTCGGCTCGAACGAGTTCGTCCAGCAGATGATCCATCCGGCGGCTGCCGACATCCAGGTGGTCCTTGGCTACGCCGAGGCGCGCCCGATCGCCCCGTTCCCGTTCGCCAACTCCTGGGGCGCCAACTTCTCGCTCTACCTCCCGTTCTTCTGTCTCTCCTGGCTCGGCCGCGGAGCCGGCTGGCGCCGGTGGGTGGCTCCGTTCGTTCTGCTGGCAGGACTGGTCCCGGTGGTCTACTCCCTCAACCGGGGACTGTGGATCGCGCTCGGACTCGGCGCCTGCTACCTCGCGGTGCGGCTCGCCCTGCTGGGGCGCTACTGGGCGCTCAACCTGATCGGCGCGGCCGTGATCCTGGGTGCGCTCGCGTTCATCGCCAGTCCCCTCGGCACGATGGTCGGCCAGCGGATCGACGCGCCGCACTCCAACGACCGACGTGCCGACCTCGCTACCGCGACGGTCCGCGGGGTGGTCGAAGGCTCGCCGGTGCTCGGGTTCGGTTCGACCCGTGACGTCAAGGGCAGCTTCTTCTCCATCGCCGGTGGGTCTACCGCCGACTGCCCGGACTGCGGCGTCCCACCGCTGGGTACGCAGGGCCAGCTGTGGTTGGTGCTCTTCTCGCAGGGCCTGGTGGGTCTGGTGTTGTTCCTCGCGTTCTTCGGCCGGCGGTTCCTCGCGCACTGGCGAGATCCGGCGCCGCTGTCGATCGCCGGTTGCTGCATGCTGCTCTTCTTCGGACTCGAGCTGTTCGTCTACGACACGTTCGACGCGCCGATGGTCACGGTGATGATCGTGATCGGACTGCTGGCGCGCGGTAGTCCGAGCACGGGTCGAGGTCCGGGTCCGGATCCACGTCCTGCACTGGCCACGCCCGGCACGACTCCGATCGCGGGTGGGACACCGTGAGCGGGCACTACCAGACCACGCTGGACGCGCTGCTCGACACGACGCGCCTGCTGTGGCCGTCGCCGGCTCGAAGCACCGCAGACGGCACGGTGCCGCCAGATCATCGGACCGTACGCCAGTTCCTGCTGCTCCCGAGCCGCCGTCAACCCCGTGTTGCGCTGCCGGCGGCAACCGCAGCGGTCGCGGCCGAGGCGCTACGGAGGTACAGCCAGGGCCTGCCGTTCGCCGAACGGATGGGACGCACTGCGGTGTCAGGACTCGTGCGCCTGCCCGGTGTCAACGGAGCCTTGACGAGGCTGGCACGTGACCGACTCTCGGTGACCGCGCCCACCGGCGCGCCGGTCGAGTCGCTGGAACGCCATCTCGGTGACCTCCTCGACCACGAGGTCGTCGTCGGCGTCACCATCGGCCCGCCGCGAGCCAACCGCAAGCCGGTCCTGCACGTCATCACGCCCGGCGGGCAGACACTGGCCTGGGCCAAGGTCGGCACGTCCGACGCGAACGCGGTCCCTGGTACGCGGGGAGGCGGAGGCGCTCGCCAGGTTCTGGTCGGCCGGGCCGCCGGGCGACCAGCTTCGGGTCCCGCACGTGCTCCACCACGGCCAGTGGCGCGGCCTCGAACTCCTCGTACTCGAGCCCATGCGACCGAGGTCGGCACGTTGGCGACGGCGTGCGGTCCCCACTGTTGCGATGGGCCAGCTCGCCGGGCACCTGGGCACCTCACGCTGTGCGTTCGCCGACAGTCCTGCCTGGGCACTGTCGCAGGCGACCTCGGGCGAGTTGGGCGACCGTGGTCAGGCGGCGCGGTTCGAGCGGATCGTCACCCGCGTGGCCGGGCGTTACGGCACCACCGAGCTCGCCATCGGCGCGTGGCATGGCGACTGGACGCCGTGGAACATGGCCTGGGACGGTAGCCGGGTTCTCCTCTGGGACTTCGAACGCTTTGCCGCCGGCGTCCCACTCGGCTTCGACCTCGGCCACTACCGGCTGCAGTCCGCCCTGCGGGACGGAGGCGAGGGCCGTGCCGCGCAACTCGTGGCGGGCGCACTGCCGGCCAGCGGCCCTGTCAACAACCCGTTGACAGCGCACGGGGTGGCCGGAAACGATCCGGAGGCCGTACTGGTCGGCTACCTCGTCGAGCTGGCCCGGCGTTACGTACTGGCGTCCGAACCGGTTGAGGGCACACCACTTCGGCGCCGCACCGCCTGGCTGCTCGACCTGATCGACCACGTGGTCGTACGCCGATGAACCCGCTGCTGGAGACCGGCGCCAACCTGACGGTGGAGCTCGCCCGCTACCGCCGGCTGCTGCGGCAGACCTGGCTCCCGACCGTCGGGTTCGGACTTGCCGGACTGGCTGTCGGGCTGCTGGTCACCTTGCAGATCCCGCCCGCATACCAGGCGACGACCGGCGTTTTCGCCCCTGGAACCCCCACCTACCTCGCGCCGGACGTCGAGCCTTCGCCGTCCGTGTCCCCACCCGACCCGCGGGACTGGACGCAGGACACAGAGGCCGAGCTCGTGCACTCCACGGTGGTCCTGCGGGCCGCGGCGAAAAGACTGGGCACCAGCTGGACTCCGGACGAGCTGACCAACCGGGTCCAGATCAGCGTTCCGACCAGCACCCGTGTCTTCTCCCTCACGTTCACCGCCGGCGATCCGGCGACAGCTCAACGCGGTGCGCAGGTGGTCGCCGAGGAGTATGTGCGCCACCGGTCGACACTCCTCGCGGACCGGGCCCAGCGGGTCGGCGATGCCCTGCGTGACCGGCGCACCAGTCTGGAGACGCTCCTGTCCGGGGCGCCCGACGAGGCCGAGCCAACCGCTGGCGGTCGGGGCGCCACGAAGTTCCCTGTCAACCTTGCCTTGCGGGCGGAGATCCGCGCGCAGATCGCCCGGATCGACGAGGCGCTCTCGACAGCCGCCAGCACCGGCGCCAACCGCGCCGAGGTGGTCACCCGCGCCGAGCGGCCGGTCCGGTCGGCCCGCGCCAACGCCGAGGTGGCTCCCGTCTCGGGCATCCTCGCCGGCATGCTCACCGGCCTCGGGCTCGGATTCGTCCGCGGCCGGCGCAACTTCGTCGTCCGCGACGCCGACGAGATCTCCGAGGCGACCGGCCTACATGTGGTAGCCACCCTCGCCCGACCGACCGACGACCCGCGGCTCGCCGACCTGGCGGCACACGTCCTGGACGCGGTACGGCCACCGGCCCAGGTCCTTGTCACCGGCTGGGCTGCCGAGGTGGCGGTGGACGCGTTCGCCGACGCGATCCAGGACGCCTGCTCGACCGGCCCGACGTCGCTGCCTGACCAGCACCAGAACACGGACCCGGACACCGATAGGAACGGACACGGACACGGACGTGACCGTACGAGCGGTCCGGCCGGCGTCGGTCGGCATGGTGCGCCGCGCGCGGACCGCCGACGTCGTACTGTTGCTCGCCGAGGTGGGGGCCACGTCCCGGCGCGACCTGGCACGTACGGCGCTGATGCTGCGCCGGTCGCGTGCCATCGTGGCGGCGGTCGCCGTCGAACCCGGAGCCGGCCGGTCGACCGTCGAAGCCGCCGCGGCACCAGACACCAGAGGGAGACTCGAACCATGACCGGCAACGCCGCGCAGCCCAGCATCAGCGTGGTGATCGCGACCAGAGACCGGCCCGAACTGCTTCGTCGCGCCGTCCGTGCGGTGGTCGACCAGGCGTACGACGGTCCGATCGAGTGCCTCGTCGTGTTCGACCAGGTGCCGCTCGACGACAGCCTCGACACGGCGACGCCTGGGCGCACCGTCCGTGCCATCACCAACACCCGTACGCCCGGCCTGGCCGGCGCCCGCAACGCTGGCATCGACGCCGCCGGCGGTGACCTCGTCGCCTTCTGCGACGACGACGACGAGTGGCTGCCGGACAAGGCCCGTCTGCAGGTCGAACTCCTGACGGAGGCCGGCGCCGACGTCGTGGTTTCGGGGATCGAGGTGCGGTACGAGAAGAAGGTCGTCACCCGGGTGCCGAGTGCCACCGACCTCACCCTCGAGGTCCTTGTCAGGCGCCGGGTCATGGAGGCACACCCGTCCACGGTGCTCGTCCGCGCGACGGCCCTGC
The DNA here is from genome assembly GCA_963720325.1 of uncultured Actinomycetota bacterium. Classification (GTDB taxonomy): domain Bacteria; phylum Actinomycetota; class Actinomycetes; order Propionibacteriales; family Actinopolymorphaceae; genus Thermasporomyces. The sequence continues at coordinate 320,887 of CAVRFE010000008.1, forward strand.
ACGAGCGCATCGGCCTGGTCGACGAGGAGATCCCCGGCAGCTACGGCGAGGACTACGACTGGATTCTGCGGGCGGCACAGGCCGGTCCGATCGCGGTCGTCGAGCGCCCGCTGGTGCGGGTGCTGTGGGGCCGGCAGTCGTTCTTCGCCCGCCGGTGGCGCACGATCATCGATGCTCTCGACTACTGCCTTGCCAAGCACCCGGTGCTGAGCGCGGACCCGCACGGCCTGGCCCGGTTGCAGGGGCAGAAGGCGTTCGCGTACGCCGCTCTGGGCGAGCCACGTTCAGCCCTGCAGTGTGCGGGCAGCGCGCTCCGGCTCAACTGGCGCGAACGCCGCGCCTATGTCGCGCTCGTGGTGGCCCTGCACCTGGTCTCGGCCGACCGCGTGCTCGCCATGGCGAACGCGCGGGGACGCGGCATCTGAGCCGAGCCACACTGCGGCGACTCGTTCGTCAGGCGAACAGGTCGGACACCAGCTGATCGAACTTTCGTACGGCCGTCTCGGTCCCGTCCTGCTCGGCGACCTCGGCGAGCCGGAGGAACCCCGGATCGGCAACCGCCTTGTCCAGGAGCTCGTCGAACTCGTGCTGGTTGGCTGCCGTCAGTACCAGGTCGAGTTCGGCGAGGCGGGTGGCAAAGCGACTCTGATGGTCGTCGACGTGCTCCCCCAGCTCTGCCTGCCGCGGTACGACGATCGGGCGGTGGCCGCGCTGACGCGCCTCGAGAATCGTCGACGGACCGGCGTGCGACACCAGGATCGAGGCCCGGTCCATCCAGCGACCGAGCTCGTCGTGCCCTGCATAGGCCGTCCCCGTCGCCCGTCGCGGCGGTGTGGACGTACCGAACTGGATCAGGCACTCCACCCCCGGCCGCCGCTCGGCCCAGGTGTCGACCCAGTCGACGAGGCGCTGGAACGGGTGATGGTCGGTGCCGACCATGGCGAGCAGGTGCATGTGCGGATCCCTAGGGGTGTCGGGCGAGTGTGCTCACAGGAGCGTTCCGACGACGTGTGCTCCCTTGTAGAGCGTGGCCTGCTCCTGCCACTGCACGCAGAACAGCGACGACAGCGGGCGGCAGAGGCGGCCGGACAGGGTGGGGGTGTCGAGCCGGTCGTAGACCTCGACGTAGACGGTGCGGATACGCATCAGCCGCGCGATCACGAAGAACGGGAAGGCGACGCCCGCGCCGGTCGAGACCACGAGGTCGGGCCGGTGCCGCCAGAGAACTCCGACCGCGAGGAACAGGTTGCGGATCAGGTTGGGGATGTTGCGCGTCGTCGGGAAGTGTGCCCAGACCACCGGCTCGTCGCGCAGCCGGGAGGTCGCGTCCGGAGTGGCGAAGGTGACCCAGAGGCGTTCCCGGGACTTCCACCACGGCTTCAGGGCCAGCAACTGGGCGAGGTGGCCCCCGCTCGACCCGACGAGGAGCACCCGCCGCGGTAGCGGTCCGGCGGCGCCGGGGTCGGCCGCGCCAGCCTGGTCAGGCGTCGGCTGGGCCCCGGCCGGACGTGCGTCGGTGTCGGCTGTCGACGACTCGCTCGCCCGGAGGCCGAGCGCCGTGCGGTCGCCTTGCCCACTCATCCGTTCCGGCTCCCGAGGTATGGTGACTTGTCGTGATTCGCTCCGAGCAGTGTGGCGATCACGAGACAGGCGTGCAGGACATTCCAGGAAATTGTTGCAGGGACAAACCTAGACGGGCCAGACTACGACCACACTCGGGTCGACTCGTGTCAATACGTCAGAACCCTCACCGCTCGGGCACGGTGTGGTCTACCGTCGCCTCAGCACTGGCGGAAGGGGGTGGGGGACAGCTATGCGCGACGTCGGCGACCAGCAGGCGGCCGCGACCTTCGTGTCGAACGCGCTTCGACGACACCTTGTGCTGATCATCGTCCTGGGGCTGCTGGGCTCCGCCGCCGGCGTGGCCGCCGCGCTGCGCCAGGGCATCCGCTACACCGCCACCGCATCCGTCCTCCTCAACCCGCTGCAGGGAAACCCGTTCGCACCGGACGGGCGGGGCGAGCAGTTGGTCAACCTCGAGACCGAGGCCGAGCTCGTCAACACCGCGGGCGTGTCGGCGCTGGTGATCCGCAAGCTTCGCAACGACCTGTCCGCCGACGAGATGAAAGAGCTCGTCGGTGTCGACAACCCCACCAACACCCAGGTGCTCCGGATCTCCTTCACCGGACGCAGCCGTGACGAGGCGCTCGACGGCACCCAGGCGTTCGCCGACTCCTACCTCACCTACCGGAGCAAGCGGGCGAAGTCCGTTGCCGACGCGCGGCTGGCCCGGATCCGCAAGCAGCAGAGCGACACCCAGGCCAAGCTTGCCGAGGTCACCGACGAACTGGGAGACACGCCGAACAGCTCCGCGCGCCGGGCCTACCTCGAGGAGCGGGTCAGCGCCCTGGCGTCCCAGCTCGCCAGCTTCGAGACCGAGGTGAGCACGCTCACCGCCGCCGACATCGATCCCGGCCAGGTCATCAGCCCCGCGGCGTTGCCGATCGCGGCCGGAGGCACCAACGCCGTGCTGTTCGGCGCCGCCGGCGGGCTCGCCGGTGTCCTGATCGGCGCCCTTGTCGGACTCATGCGTACGCGCTCAGACGATCGGCTGCACGAGCCGTTCGACGTCGAGGACGCGGGCATGCCCCTGCTCGGTGTGATCGCCGACAAAGACCGGTTCGGCGCCCGCGGCGGTCCCTCCCGCGGCCGCGACCTGCCTGAGCCCTACCGTGAGCTGCGCACCGCGATCGCCAGCTCGGCCGATATGCCGCCGGTCGCGCTCGCGATCGCGAGTACCGCGGCCAACCTCTCCGCTGCTCCTGAGGCCGCCGGCATCGCGACCGGCCTGGCCCGCGCGGGCTTCAGCGTCGTGATCGTCGACACGAGCGGCGAGGCGACCCGGCTGTTGGCCGGCAACAGGCCACTCCCCGGTCTGTCCGGACTGTTGGCCGGGACCGAGGACCTGCGCAACGTCCTGGTCCAGCCCGACGAGGACCTCGTGTTGCTGCCGTTCGGCAAGCCGCAACGCGGCACGATGGACCAGCTCCTGTCGTCGAAGATGCGCGCGACCCTCCAGCGCCTCGGCGACTGGTACCAGTACGTGATCGTCACCGGCCAGCCCGCGACCAGCGCCGACGGTCAGGCGCTGGCGTCTCTCACCGACGGGGTGGTTCTGGTCGCGGCCCGCAAGCAGACAACCTTGACCGACCTCAAGGCAAGTGTCGCGGCGCTGGCTCGGGTGCAGACCTATGCTGTCGGCGCCGTGGTGATCGACCGGCGACCGAGCCGGAGCCGGCGGGCGGGCGTGGCCCAGCGACCGCTGACGGGAGGACCACGGCGGACTCCCGACACCGGCGGGTTCCGGGATCCGCGCGCCGACTCCCGGCAGCGCCGAGACGCGACGCCGCAGCGTGGTGAGCATCCCTCCGGGCGGGAAAGCGGTCGATCCGAGCAGGCTCGGTCCCGTCCGGAAGCCGAGCCATATACAGGCAGTGGGACCTACGCCCAGCGCGAGCACTACTCGAACGGCGGACCTTACCAAGCTGGTGAGCAGTACCTCGCCGGTGAGCAATACCGGGCCGGCGAGCAGGTCCGGGCCGGCGAGCAGTACGAGGCAAACGGGCGCTACGCATCCAACGAGCCGCACGCTTCCAACGGGGCCTACGCATCCAACGAGCCGCAGGCGTCCAACGGGGCGTACCCCGCCCACGAGCACTACGCCGCGAACGAGCCGTACGCCAACGGCGGGCACCCCGGAGCAGCTGGCCGACCGGGCTCCGACGAGCAGCTGAACGGGCGCACCCGGCACGCCGGTGCGCGGCCCGGCGGCAGCAACGCCAACAACGGCAACCTCAACGGCACGGACGCCGACTACGGCATGGGCATCGGCCATGGCCTCGGCAACGGTCACACCAACGGCGTGAGCCCGGCGGCGGCCTATCTGTCCCGCCGGGCCGCCCGCTCGGACGACCGGTGACGAGCGGGCTGCCACCTCCGTGAGCAAACCCTCCTCCATCGAGCGACTCGCCCGCAGCGGGTCGCTCAATGTCGCCGGAACGCTTGTCGGGGGCGGGGCCGGTATCGCACTCGTCGTCCTGGTCACCAACGGCGTCCGGCAGGAGCTCGCCGGCATGCTGTTCGCGGCTACGTCGTTCTTCCTCATCGTCACCGCGATCAGCGCCCTCGGCACCGACGCCGGTCTGGCACACGCGATCCAGCGACAGCTCGCCGCAGGTCGGCCAGCCGCCGCCGTCGCGACGGTGGGCATAGCGCTCCGGGCAGTGACCGCGATGAGTGTGGTCACCGCTGCTGCCGTCTGGTTCACGGCACCGTGGCTGGCGGAGCTGGTCAGCCACGGCGGCGACCCCGACGCGATGATCGAGATGCTCCGGGTGCTCGCGGTCGTCCTGCCGATCGCCACGGCCTACAACACCGTCCTCGGCGCGACCCTCGCCTACGGCAGCGCCCGGCCCAACGTCGTGGTCGAAAAGCTCGGCCGGCTGCCGGGACAGATCCTCTGTGTCCTGGGGGCGATCCTGGCCGGCGCGGGTCCGACCGGTCTGGCGGTCGCATGGTCGGTGCCGTACGTGTTCGGGCTGATCGCGGTCGGGTTCTGGTGTGCCCGGATCGTGCGCCGGTCCGGCACCGCCCACCGACCCCACCTGGCTTCGGGCACCGATCCCACGACAACCACGGCGACGACGGCAGCCGGTGGCGCCCCGGCTCGATCTGAACTGTCCCGCACGTTCTGGGCGTTCACCGCACCCCGTGCCGTCGGCCGGATCTGCCAGGTCGCCCTGCAACGCACCGACATCGTGCTGATCGCCGCGCTCCTCTCGCCTCGCGACGCGGCGATCTACACAGCCGCGACGCGGTTCCTCGCGTTTGGTCAGCTCGGCATCGCGGCCATCCAGCAGGTGCTCGCACCGCAACTCTCAGGGCTGTTCGCCCGCGGTGACCTCGGTGCCGTCCGCTCGGTCTTCACCACGTCGACCGCGTGGCTCATGTCGATGGCGTGGCCGATCTACCTCACCAGCGCCGTCGCGGCTCCGGTCCTGCTGCAGGTCTTCGGCGGCGGTTACGAAGCGGGGCACGCCACCGTCGTCATCCTCTCGCTCACCATGTTGGCCACCACGGCCACCGGTTCGGTCGATGTCGTCCTGCTGATGGCCGGCCGCAGTCGCCAGTCCCTCGTCAACAACGCCGCCGCCCTGGTCATCGACGTCGCGCTGGTCGTCCTCCTCGTACCCCTGCTCGGCATCACCGGCGCCGCGCTCGCCTGGGCCGCCGCACTCGCCGTCCGCAACCTGCTGCCCATGCTCCAGGTGCGCCGCGCGTTCGACGTCCGTTCGTTCGGGCCAGGGGTCGTCTGGGTGGCGTTCAGTGCCGCAGTGTGTTTCGGAGCGGTTCCGCTCGTCCTGAACCTCGTGTTGCCGTACGCCACCAGTTGGATCGTCCTGGTGACGTGGCTGCCCCTGATCAGCCTGGCGTACGCAGGGCTGCTGTGGCACCGGAGAGACCAGCTCGAGCTGTCGGCCTTCGCCGCGGCCCTACCGGCCGTGCCGAGACTGCTGCGGCGAGTCAGACGACGGGTCCGCCGCTCTCCCACGCCCGCCGCACCGCTGCGCGCGCGACGCTAGCGTCAGGCACTAGCGGTTGAAGTACGGCAGCATCCCGGCCTTGCGATAGGCAGCCAATGCCGCGGCAGAGGAATCGACCCGGGTGGCGCCGACCGTGTGGTTGGCCGAACTATTCCAGTAGACGAGCGCCTTGACCTGGGGCCATCTCGACATCTGCTGACCAACACCGGTGAACACATTTGCCTTCGCGCTGGGGCTACCGGCCCTTTCGGCTACTCCCCATTCACCAAGCATGAGCGGTTTACCCGGGGCAAACGTGGTGGCCCACGTATAGAACCCCGGCCAGCTCGGATAGTTGGAAAAACGCCGGTTGACCAGATCGGTGACGCCGCCCCAGTATTGTCCACTTCCGAAGATGTACGGGTCGTAGGCGATCCAGTCGACGACGTCATTTCCTGGGTAAAGTGCCGTGAACCACGACTGGCTGCCCCAGGTGGGCAGACCCATGTAGTTCATCACCCGGACGAGATTGTTTACGCCGCGCTGCTGGAGGCGCAGGACGACGTGGCGGTACATCAGCCTGTAGTCGGCGGCGGTGTAGCCCGATCCGGCCGTCTGCCGCACCTCGTCCTCGGGTTCGTGGTGCACCGTGAAGAAGAACGGCTGGCTGAAGTGCGTTCTCATGTACTCAGCCAGCCGGTCGAGTTCACCGTCCACCGCGCCCATGCCGACCTGTCGCCAGGTGCGCCCCGCCTCGGGCTTGTAGTTGAGCAGCAGGATCCGTCGCTTTCCCTGCTGATTTGCCCGGTCGATCTCGGAGGTGTTGGGAAAGAGCTGGCCAGACCGGTGGTAGTAGTGCGTGATGTTTACCGTACGACCGATCTTGCTCTCGAAGTTGATGAGCGCCTGGTCCCATGTCTCGCTGCCGAGTGGATTTGATGCCACGCCCCACCAGGCACCACATTTGGGTACGAGTTTCGGCAGGATTCCGCAGGTGCTGTGGGGCGGCGGGAGAGCGTCGGCGGCAGGATCGGCGGGCACCGGCCGAGGTTTCTGCTCACCCTGACAGGCGGCCGTAATGAGGATCAATGCTAAAAAGACAGCGAAGACTAGCTTCTTCGGCATTGCGGCCATCCCCTCCTAGGCCTGTGCCCTCACGATAGGCAGGGGAGCACTTTGCCGAGCTGAAACCCTCGGACTCCGCGAATCAAACCACGTCGCCCGAACTATGGCGAAAAGCCAGCGTGTCGGTGACGACACAACACGCACTGGCCGGTGAGGAAAGCGCCCTGCGAGAAGGCACGCAGACAGAAAGCGCGACCCGCGTAAACGCGTGCGCAGAGAAATCGGATGCGCAGAACGCGTACCGACAAGGCGCGTACACGAAAAATAGGCGCCGGCTCCGCACACCCCCCTGGTGCGAAGCCAACGCCTTTGAACGAAGGACTCCCCCGCCCGGCGGCCGGTTGCGCGCGAGACCAAAACGTGATCGGCGTGGTTGCGCCGGGTGTGGACGAGAACGAGTCGGGCGCACGCCTGCATCGCTCAGCCGGTCCCGTGGAAGGCGTTCTGGGCCTTGTCGAGTCCCTCGACCACAAGGCATTCCACGGCGTCTCCCGCCTGGTCGACCAGCAGCGGCAACTCCCGACGTTCGACAGTGGAGAACGGCGAAAGGACGAAGTTGGCCGGGTCCTGCCGACCAGGCGGACGCCCGATGCCCCACCGGACGCGGTAGAAGTCACCGGTGCCGAGAGATCTGCGGATCGACCGGAGTCCGTTGTGCCCGTTGTCGCCGCCACCGAGCTTGAGTCGGAGCGTTCCGAAAGGAATGTCGAGCTCGTCGTAGACAACGACCAGTTGGTCGGCCGACAACCGATAGGACGTGAGCAGGCTGGCCACCGGACCGCCCGACTCGTTCATGTACGAGCGCGGCTTCGCCAACACGACCCGAACACCGGGGATGCCGCCGAGCCGTCCCTCCACGACCTCGGCCCGGCCGCGGGGATGCCGCCGGAACCGCGCACTCATGCGCTCGGCCAGCGCATCGACTACCTGGTGGCCGATGCTGTGGCGGTAGTCTGCATACGTCGGACCGGGATTACCGAGCCCTACGACCAGCCAGACGTCGTGGTCCATGGCAGCTGCGGTGCGGACGGACGGGCACCGTCACCTCGAGACGGGGGCCGGTCAGTCGCTGTCGGAGCCTTCGGTCGACTCTTCGCCGCCCTCGGCAGCCCGCTCGGCCTCCTCGCCCTCGACGCCCTCCTCCGCAGCCGCTTCCTCCTCTTCGAGCGCAACGGTCGGCGCGGTGGTGATGTTGACGACCAGAGCCGCCTCGTCGATCTGCAGGGTCACGCCGCGCGGCAACGGGATGTCGCCGGCATGGATCTGGGTACCGATCTCGGCGCCCTCGATGGACACCTCGACCTGGCCCGGGATGTGCGTCGCCTCGGCTTCGACGGACAACCTGGTGTGTTCGAGGGTGACCAGCGTGCCCGGTGCGGCTTCGCCGACCGTCACGATCGGGATGTCGACGACGACCTTCTCGCCACGTCGGACGATGAGCAGGTCGACATGCTCGAGGAAGCCCCTGATCGGGTCGCGCTGCACCTGCTTGGGAATGGCCAGCTCGTTGTGATCGCCCAGGTCGACATCGAACAGTGCGTTAGCCGTCTTGAGGGCGAGCATGAGTTCGTGACCAGGCAGCGTGATGTGCACGGGAGCGCTGCCGTGGCCGTACAACACGGCGGGCACCAGACCCGCGCGTCGGATCCGACGGGCCGCACCCTTGCCGAACTCGGTGCGGGACTCGGCCTTGATCTTGACCTCGGGCACGGAAACTTCTCCTCGTACGGTGTCAGACGTTCGATTCGGGCTGGCGATTCGGGCTTGCGGTGTCGGCTGACGCTAGCTCGCTGCTCGGCGGCGCATCTGACCGACACCGCGTCGATCACGGAGCCGCTAGACGGCGTCCCTCGCCGAGGCAACCGGGACAGAATACCCGCCGGCCGGAGCGTAGGACCAACCAGGTCGGGACCGGGCCGGACCTGGCTAGCTCGCGCCGCCGAAGAGGCTCGTGACGGAGCCGTCCTCGAACACCTCGCGGATCGCCCGCGCGATCAGCGGCGCGATCGACAGGACGGTCAGCGTGTCGAACCGGCGTTCGGCTGGGATCGGCAGCGTGTTGGTCACCACGACCTCGCGGATCGAGGCGTTCTTGAGCCGGTCGACGGCCGGGTCGGAGAGCACACCGTGGGTGGCGGCCACCATGACGTCGGCGGCGCCCGCCGCCAGCAGCGCGTCGGCGGCCTTCACCACGGTGCCGCCGGTGTCGATCATGTCGTCGACGACGAGACAGGTGCGGCCCTCGACCTCACCGACGACGCGGTTGGCGATGACCTGGTTGGGAACGTTGGGATCGCGCGATTTGTGGATGAACGCCAGCGGCCGGCCACCCAGCCGGTCGGCCCACTGCTCGGCGACGCGCACCCGTCCGGAGTCGGGTGCCACCACGGTGACACGGGAAGTGTCGAGCTGGCTCTCGATGTGCTCGGCAAGCACCGGCAGCGCGAACAGATGGTCGACCGGGCCGTCGAAGAAGCCCTGGACCTGGGCGGTGTGGATGTCGACCGCCATCAACCGGTCGGCGCCCGCGGTCCGCAGCAGGTCGGCCATCAACCGGGCCGAGATCGGCTCCCGACCGCGGTGCTTCTTGTCCTGGCGTGCGTATGCATAGAACGGTGTGACCACGGTGGTGCGCTTGGCCGAGGCGCGCTTGAGCGCGTCGACCATGATCAGCTGCTCCATGATCCAGTCGTTGATGGGCGCCGGGTGGCTCTGGATCACGAACGCGTCGCAGCCGCGGACGGACTCCTCGAACCGCACATAGATCTCACCGTTGGCGAAGTTGTACGCCGTGGTGGGCACTATGTCGACGCCGAGGAGCTCGGCCACCTCCTGCGCCAGCTCGGGATGCGCTCGACCCGAGAAGAGCATCAGGTTCTTCTGCGTGGTGCGCTTGAGCCCCATCATCGACGGCTCCTCCCGGAGGTGTCCTCGCCACTGCCAGTCTCGCCTGGTGGCGCGCTCTCGCCAACAGCGCCACCTGCCCCGGCCGCTTCCTGCGCCTCGGCAGCCGCCTTCGCGGTCTTGGTCCCGGCTCGCTTGCGCGCAACCCAGCCGCCGATGTTGCGTTGCTGGCCTCGCGCCACCGCGAGCTCGCCCGGATCGACGTCCTTGACCACGGCCGATCCGGCAGCGATGTAGGAGCCATCGGCGATCCGACGGGGCGCCACCAGGACCGAGTCGCTGCCGACGAAGACGTGCCGCCCGATGTCGGTGTGATATTTGTGCACTCCGTCGTAGTTGGCGAAGATCGTGCCGGCGCCGATGTTGCTGCCCTCGCCGATGGTCGCGTCGCCGACGTAGGTCAGGTGCGGAACCTTCGCGCCTGGTCCGATGTCGGCGTTCTTCGTCTCCACGAACGTACCGATCTTGCCGCCGGCGGCGAGCTTCGTGCCGGGCCGAAGGTAGGCGAATGGCCCAACGCTGGCGCCAGCGCCGACCACCGCGCCCAGGCTGTGTACGCGCACGACCTGGGCGTCGGCTCCGACCATGGTGTCGACAAGCGTGGCCTCGGGCCCGATCTCCGCGCCGGCGCCGACCGTGGTCGCGCCCAACAGCTGGGTGTGCGGGTGCAGCGTCACGTCGGGCTCGAGAGTCACGGTCGCATCGACCCAGGTCGTGGCGGGGTCGACCACCGTCACCCCGGCGAGCATCCACGCCCGCAACAGCCGGTCGTTGAGGATGCGGCGAAGCTCGGCAAGCTGCACGCGGTCGTTCACACCCAGGATCTCGGTGTGGTCCGCACCCACGAACGCCGACACCCGGCGGCCCTCGTCGCGCAGGATGCCGAGCACGTCGGTGAGGTATTCCTCGCCCTGCATGTTGTCGGTCTTGACCCTGGCGAGCGCGTCGGTGAGTGCTGTCGCGTCGAACGCGTAGATACCGGAGTTGATCTCCGCGATCTGCCGCTGCTCGGGCGAGGCGTCGCGATGCTCGGCGATCCCGGCGATGGCACCGTCGGGCGCCCGCAGGATCCGGCCGTAGCCGGTGGGATCCGGAACGACCGCGGTGAGCACAGTCGCCGCAGCCGCGTCCGCCTCATGGGTGGCGAGCAGTCGGCGCAGGGTCTCGACGGTGAGCAACGGCACGTCGCCATAGGTCACGACGACCGTCCCAGCCAACGGCGGCAACGCCTCGAGGGCGGTGCGTACGGCGTGGCCGGTGCCGTTCTGCTCCTCCTGGACCACTGCCTGGACGCCGCCGTCGACCTCCGCGAGATGAGGGACGACCTCGTCGCGACCATGACCGACGACCACGACGAGGTGGTCGGGTTGGAGCGTGCGGCCGATGACCGCGGCGTGCCCGACCAGGCTCCGCCCGCCGATATCGTGCAGCACCTTCGGCGTACGAGACTTCATCCGCTTACCCTCACCGGCGGCGAGAACGATGACGGCAACCGGATTGCTGGACGGCGCGATCACGAAGGGTTTACTCCTCGGCCTCGCGGGTGGATTGGAGCGAACTGGCGGCCTCCGGGCCGGCACGCCTGAGCATACTTTGCGCAGGCCCGGTGTCGCGTGCTTGGCCGGCCACACCGCGAGCCCTACCCGCGAGGCTCCGCCCACTGCGTCTCGACCACCGGACTCCGGTCTCGTAGCGGCTCCCACCAGGCCCGGTTCTCGGCGTACCAGCGGATCGTCTCCCGAACTCCACGGTCGAACTCCACCACCGGCGACCAGCCCAGCTCCCGCCGGATCCTGGCCGAGTCGAGCAGGTAGCGACGGTCGTGACCCGGCCGGTCGGCCACCGTCGTTCGTTGCGAGGACGGCAGCCCCAGCTCGTCCAGGACCAGGGATGCGATCTGGTCGACGCTCGCCTCGACCCCGGTGCCGACGTGGTAGGTCTCACCCACCCGCCCGCCGCGCAGAACCGCCTCGATGGCGCGGCAGTGGTCGAGGACGTGGATCCATTCCCGGCGATTGTCCTTGGACGCGTACACCGGCAGCGGCTGCCCATCCAGCGCCAGCGTCGTGAACAACGGCAGCACCTTCTCCGGGAACTGGTGCGGCCCGTAGTTGTTGGCACAGTTGGTGATCGTCACCGGTAGACCGAACGTCTCGTGGTAGGCACGGACGGCGTGATCGGCTCCGGCCTTGCTCGCGTTGTACGGCGTCCGCGGACGGTAGGGGCTCGACTCGGTGAACGCGTCGTCCGCGTCCAGCGGCAGGTCACCGTAGACCTCACAGGTCGAGATGTGGTGGAACCGCTCGACGCCGACGCGTCGGCAGGCCTCGAGGAGTGTCTGGGTGCCGAGCACGTTGGTGCGGAAGAACCTGCCCGGGTCGAGGAGCGCGAGGCTGTTGTGGGACTCGGCGGCGAAGTTGACCACGACGTCGACCCCGTGCTGCCGAAGGAGCTGTTCGACGGTCTCGCCATCGCCGATGTCCCCGCGTACGAACGTGATGCGACCGGCGATGTCGGCGAGATTGGTCTCGGTGCCGGCGTAGGTCAACGCGTCGAAAGCGACCACGGAGTCGGCCGAGTGGGTGGTCACCCAGTGCCGGGTGAAGTGCGAGCCGATGAAACCCGCGGCTCCCGTGACGAGAAGGTTCACCATTCCCGCACCGTATCCACAGACGTGGCGATCGGGTCAAGGCGCGCCGATCCACCCGGCGGCGCGAGACTGCACTCCGGCGAACCCGGGTAACCGTGTCCCTTGTCGGCAGGACGCGAGCTGAGGACCTCCTGGCGATCCGCGTCCGGGACCAGAGGAGATCTCATGCCGCGTACGCATGGCTACCGCGGTGTCGAGCGGGACGAGGTGTCTGTCAACCCGCTCTTTGCACGACAGGGCGAGATGCGGGTGCCGCGTTTTCGTCTCGGCGCGGACGAGATGCTGCCGGAGACGGCGTACCAGATCATCCACGACGAAACGATGCTGGACGGCAACGCCCGGCAGAACCTCGCGACGTTCGTGACGACCTGGATGGAGCCGGAGGCACAACGCCTGTACGCGGAGGCGGCGGACAAGAACCTCGTGGACAAGGACGAGTATCCGCTCACCGCGGCCGTGGAGGAACGCTGCATCCGCATCCTCGCAGGCTTGTGGAACGCGCCGGATCCGCACCACACGATGGGTGTGTCCACGGTCGGGTCGTCGGAGGGTTGCATGCTCGCCGGCCTCGCCCTGAAGCGTCGCTGGCAACTAGCGCGCCGAGCGGCCGGCCAGCCAACCGACCGCCCCAACATCGTCTTCAGCTCAGCGGTCCAGGTGGTCTGGGAGAAGTTCGCCAACTACTGGGAGGTCGAACCGAGGTATGTGCCTGTCTCCGCCGCCCAGCCCGAGCTGTCCCCCGACGGCGTACTCGACGCGGTTGACGAGCGCACCATCGGCGTCGTCCCGATCCTTGGGGTGACGTTCACCGGCACGTACGAACCCGTCGCGGAGATCGCCGCGGCACTCGACGACCTGCACAAGCGCACCGGGCTCGACGTCCCGATGCATGTCGATGCGGCCTCCGGCGGGTTTGTGGCACCCTTCGCCCACCCGGACCTGCTCTGGGACTTCCGGCTGCCCCGGGTGCACTCCATCAACGCCTCCGGGCACAAGTACGGCCTGGTCTTCCCTGGGATGGGCTGGGCGGTGTGGCGGCACTCGGAGTACGTACCGGAGGAGCTGGTGTTCCGGGTGGCGTACCTTGGCGGCGACATCCCGACGTTCGCGCTGAACTTCTCCCGTCCCGGCGCCCAGGTGCTGTTGCAGTACTACAACTTCCTCCGGCTCGGGCACAGCGGCTACGTCCGGGTCAACCGGGCCTGCCACGACGTGGCGGCATTCCTGCGAAACGGCCTGGACAAGCTCGGGACCTTCGAGATGGTCGGTGCGGCAAAGGACCTACCCGTGCTCGCCTGGCGGCTGGCGGATGGACACAGCGGCCGGTGGGATCTGTACGACCTGTCCAACAAGCTGAGGGAGCAGGGATGGCTGGTCCCGGCGTACCCGCTGCCGGCGAACCTCCAGGACGTGGTGGTCATGCGCGTCGTCGTCCGCAACGGCCTGTCGATGGACCTCGCCGACCTGCTCCTCACCGACATCCAGAAAGCGGTGGCGTTCCTCGACCGGCTGGAGGCATCGATGCCACACACCGGTCGGCAGCAGACGACCTTCCACCACTGACCTGGCGCGACAGGAACCTCAGGACACCAGGGATCTCATGACTTGGTGCGGAAGCGTGCCGTACGCCGGCCCAGGGCGGCGAGGCTTGCCTGCGTGACGATGCCGGTCGCGTTGTCCACGCCGAGCCGGGTGCGCCAACCGCGGAAACCGATATGGGTGAATCGGCCCCACTTCGAGTCGACCTCGAACGGGTACAGGTCCTGCTCCTTCAGAGCGGTCTGGACGAGCTTGATGTGCTTTTGCGACCGGGTCGACGTGAACTGCTCACCGGTCCGGTGGAAGCGGACCGACACCCAGTGCAGGATCGAGGCGTCGGCGAAGACCGCAGGCGCCGTCTCCACATACCTCGCGAGAAACGCATCGGAGAAGAACGCCGGGTCGACCCTGGGGCCGTTGTCCGTCCCGTTGCTGGCCAGCCCGTTGCGACCGTCCTTGTAGGCGCGGACCTGCGACCTGGCCAGAGGGGCGAGCTCCTTGTCTCCGATCGCGACGGCGTGGATGTGCGGCGGCCACGTCCCGGGCAGGAGCAACCGGTGCCATGCGGCCCAGCCCGCCTTCCGAAGCGAGCGCACCCGGTGGGTGATCTGGGTGGCGGACAGGCCGCGGACGCTGGCGTCGAATGTTCCTCCGCCGTCGTGCGTGCCCGCCGACGCGGCGACTCCGCCGGCGTTGTACGACCCTTGCGTCAACCGCAGCGTGAAGTCTCCGATCCGCTGCGCCTCCTTGAGCATGCACACGCTGCGACGATTGAGCGTGACAGCCCCGACGCCCACTCGTTCGTACGGCTCAGTCGTGCTCGACACCATCTGCCGGTCGCCTCCCCCGGCTCATCTCGGCGATCTCGTCAGGATCGGCAAGCTCGACACCGACGGCATCGTCGTCGTCAACAGGGTCGGCGACCTCCGCCGGCTCCTCGTCGCCGATCTCGGCGCCGTCGGCGACGCGCTCCTCGGCCAACTCGTCGGGAGTGAGGATCTCGAACGAATCCGTCATGCCACCCTCTCCTGGGCACCGGCATGGATCACGTGCGGGTGGCGGCACCGCCACCGCAGACGTCGGACGAAAGCCAAGCAACGCTGGCGGCCGCCGTCAAGATCAACTGGACGGCCGGCTCAGGCTAATTGCGGTCAGACCGCCGAGCAGCAGCGGCAGGATCATCCCGGCACTGTCGTCGGCTCCGCGAAGGAGCGGCAGCGGCAGCTTCACACAGACGAGCTTCCCGACGCGTACCGTGCACTGACGGTGCGGACGCGGCGGAGTCGGTGTCGGCGTAGGCGTCGGGGTGGGCTGAGTAGTCGGCTGCGGGGGCGGCGTCGTCGGCGCCGGAGGTTCAGGGGTCGGCTCCGAGGGCGGTGCCGGAGGGGTGGTCTCCACCTGGTCCGGTACCGGCGGCGGGGCGACCGGCTGCGGCTCGTCAGACCCGATCCGCTGCGGGATCGCCGAAGCCGGCTGCTTCGGTGGGTTGGCCGGGGGCGTTGACGGACTGGTGACAGTCACCGTCGGTGTGGCGACAGGCGTGGGCGCGGTGGTCGGCGCGGAAACGGCTGGCGGTCGCTGCTTGGGCGGCGATATGGCTTCGGGAAGTCCGCCGAACGGCCACATCAGCGCGAAGCCGGCGACCCCTGCGGCAGCCGTCGTCGCGGTCAGCGCGAGGACCGGGTGCTCCTGAACCCGCCGGGACACGACGGAGGCAGCCGTACCCGCGGCAGCGGCGACCAGCAGCCCGCCCCTGATGAGGACCAGGCCGGCGCGGTTCCGCCGCTCGGCCTCGGCGGCGATGGTCGCGTCGACCCGCGCCATGATCGCCGCGGCTTCCTCCTGCGACGAGATGCGCGCAAGGGCCGTGGCCAGCTCGGCACGCAGCGCGGCAACCTCCGCGCGCATCTGCGCGTTGGATCGCCGGCTCGCCGCGCGCGCAACCAACCACGCGCCGGCCAGCCCGACGGCGGCGAGCGCTGCTCCTATATAGACCCCCGACCACACAATGGTGGTTTTATCACCCGTTCGAGCCGGATGACAGCCCTACCCCGTAAGGCGACGATCTTCAGGCCCCCGCCGTCACCCCGTCTGGGCCGCGTCGCCGCGGCCCACTCGTTCCATCATCTCCAGAATGAGCAACCGACGCGTTTCCTCCGGTAACGCCTTGAGTCCCCAGATCTGCTCTGCCGCCTCCTCCACCGACAGCTGCCCAGCTGACGGTGGTGTGGCGTCGACGTCCTCGACGTCCTCGGGACGCATGTAACCCGCGGCCACGAACGCTTCTGGGACCGGACGGCCGTACTCCACGGCGAAGGTCCGTACGCTCTCCGGCTTCGGGTCAGAGGTCTTCCACCTGTTGACACTTGACGGCGAGATGCCGAGCCGCCGCGCGATCTCATGCTGACTCGCGCGGCGGGTTATCTGCTCCACGTAGTCCCACCAGCTCATGCCGCGTAGCGTACGCACAACGACGGCTTGAGCGCCACCCAGACGTGACGCGCTTCACAATCGCGTGGACTTGCACACTTCGTTGCGTTTACGCAATGATATGGCGCACGCGCATCAGCAGGCCAACTCAGCTTCGAAACGCTGCGACGACCGGGCCGCGCGGGCATCGAGGGGCAACACGGAGTCTGGTCGGTGTTCCCTGCCGTGGAGGGGGCGGCAGGGGAGACCGCAACGACGCGTCCGGCCCAGCGTGCGGTCACCGACGGCAGGGCAGGGGTGTCGGTGCAGCCGGGGCGCAGGGCCGGACGCCACCCGATCCGGGTAGGGTGGCCGCCGTTCGTACCGGGGGACCAAGGGTTGGTACGAACGTGTCGTACCAGATCCCCGGAGGATGTCTCGTGAAGTTCCGCGACGTCGACGCCGCATTGGCCGGCACGAGGTTCATGACGACCAAGCAGGGCCGGGCTGCGTACAAGTTCATTGTCAAACACAAGCTGGGTCGAATCCTGGAGCTCGGGTTCGCCCATGGCAAGTCCACCTGCTATTTCGCCGCCGCGGCCGAAGAGGTCGGTGGTGACGCACAGGTGCTGACGCTGGACAGAGCCAGCGCTCGTACGAGCAAGCCGAACATCTTCGAACTGCTCGACCGCTGCCAGCTCACCGACTTGGTGACGCCGATCTTCGCCGAGAGGTCCTACACCTGGGAGCTGATGAAGCTCCTGGAGATGCAGCCGCAGCCCCGTTTCGACTTCGCGTACATCGACGGCGGGCACACGTGGGACGTCACCGGCTACGGCTTCCTCCTTGTCGACCGGCTCCTCGCGCCCGGCGGCTGGGTGGTTTTCGACGATCTCGACTGGACGCTGGACAGGTCTCGCACCATGAAGGACATTCCGCGAATCAAGGAGCTGCCGGAGGAGGAGCGGACGACGCCCCAGGTCCGCAAGGTCTTCGAGCTACTGGTTCGGACCCAACCCGGATATGTCGAGGCGTACGAGCGCGACGGCTGGGGATGGGCACGTAAGTCGCCAACGGCATAGATCGGGCTTCCTCGAGGCGGGTGGCAAGGATTGGGGACCTGTCGGTCTTTCTAAAAGCACGTCCCAGGAGTTCTATGAAAGGTAACCGACATTAAGAGGGGGGTTCTCGTGATCATTCTTGGTGTCATCCTGCTCCTTCTGGGATTTTTCCTGAGTATCCAGATTCTCTGGACAATTGGGATCATTCTGCTGGTGATCGGCGTGGTTCTGCTGGTCCTCGGCAGGATTGGCCGCCCGGTTGGTGGGCGCAAGTACTGGTACTGACACGACACATGTCGCCGGCGAGCGCCGACAACGCCGTGCCGGTCGATATCGGAGTGCCAGGTCACCAGAACGGCCGGAACTCCTCGAACGCGGGCTCGAACGGGTCAGGCAGACGGTATGCCTGTGCCCGGGCGATTCCAGTCGCCTCGTCGATGGAGCCGCCGGCAAAGGCGCCCGGGACGGGCTGCCAGCCAAGGTTGGTCTCGTAATAGCGCTCGGCTGTCCGCACCGAGGGCCACCGGTGGTCGTCGAGGACAACGATTCCGCCCGGTCGCACGATCTTGCGTAGGAAGTACAGGTCGACGAACACCTCGTGGTAGCGGTGGCTGCCGTCGACGAACGCCGCGTCGGCCGTGAACCCCTCCGCAACAAGCTCCGGCAGAGCCACCGACGACGGCTGTAGCAGGAGGCGCGCGATCGAGTCGAGTCCGGCCGACTGCATCAGACCCCAGCCGACATTCGACCAGGCAGTGTCCTGTACGGGATCGATGATGACGTGGACCGGCTTTGTCGCCGAGGTCGAGACGAGTGCTTCACCGATCGCCAGTGCCGAACTTGCATAGGCCAGACCGACCTCGACGGCCCGCTCGACCCCCTCCGCAACGAACAGGTCGCGAAGGACGTCGCAGTCTCGCTCGGGCACGCTGACTCTGGTGAAATCGTCGCCGTCCCCTGTCCGGGTCCACGGCGGACCGTCGTCGCGGAGCCGGCGTCGTACACCTCTGACCCGCTCACGGATCTGCTCGTGGTCGACGTTTTCCTCCGGTCTACTTCCCACGGTGCCCCCGTCTCTCGAACCATCCACTCGTGTGACCACGGGCAAGTCTTCGCGTCGCCGCACCCACAATCAAGTCTTGTTCTTGCCACCACCGGCGTGGTTGATTAGAAGGGAAGGCAGGACTCCGCTCCCCCTCCATGGGTCTCTCGATGTGACACCTGTTCGTAATGGATCACTGGCTGATCGCGACGTACGATCGAGAAGTGTGTTATCGATGTACGCAGCCACGGCGCCATTGGTGACGGAGTAACGGACGACACCGGCGCCATCCAGTCGGCCCTCGACCTAGCCCGCAGCATGGGCGGAGCCACCGTCTTCGTGCCGCCGGGCACGTACAAAACCGGTCCGCTGACGCTCGGACAACGGGTACGCCTGGCAGGAGCGGGATTTCGCTCCATTCTCAGGCACGCCGGTGGTGCGGGTCACCTACTCACGACCCATGACATGTCCGTCGACCTGCTGCAGATCACCGATCTCAGTCTCGAGTGCTGGCCACAGTCCAGTGGTGACGCCATCCACCTCGCCAACTCGGCATCGGGCTACTCGTCCGGTTATCCAGATGCGCACCACAGTCTTCGCGACGTCTTCATCGTCGGTCCGGCAGGTGCGGGTGTCTTTCTCACCAACGGAGTACGCGAAGCCCGGTTCACCAACGTCGTCGTCCGCGATCCCCGTGGCGGACACGGGTTCCACGTCGAGGGAACGGACAACTTCTTCGACGTGTGCACGGTGGCCACCTCGCGTACGCCCCATCACGGCTTCTACGTCCACGCGTCGAACAACAGGTTCGTTGGCTGCAAGGCGTTCTACTGCGGTCAGACAGGCCAGGCCTCCGACGGGTGGTTCGTCGACCGGGGCCGCAACACGTTCGTGGGTTGCGAGGCTCAAGACTGTGGACGTTGGGGATTCAACTTCAGCGGGTCCGTCGAGGTCACCACAGCGGTCGGACTTCTTGCCGACAGCAATGCGGCGGGCGGCATCGTGGTGGACAACACCAGCGGAAATGTCCGCGCTCTCAGCCTGGCCGGATTCACCACGTTCTCTCGTACCAATGGACGTTATCCGCAACCGGTCGGCATCCGGTTCGTGGGCAGTCCGACCGGCGGGTCCTTTGTCGGCACGTCCCGGAACAACACGAGCAAGGATGTCGACGGCAGCCCTACCGGTGCGACCGTGTTGATCACCGGTGCGACCGGCGATCTCGGTCAACGCATCGCGGGTACGTCGATGGCGGTGGAGGGCGACCTGCGGATCCGGTCGGCCTCCCAGGGCGGCGGAGCAGGCGTCGTCGCCCTCGGCAACGCGACCCAGGCGCCGACCAGCAATCCCAGTGGAGGTGGCGTTCTCTACGCCGACAACGGCAACCTGAGATGGCGTTCGTCCAGCGGCTCCGTCTTCGACTCGTCCCGGTTCCTCAACGGCACCAGCCCGCCCGAGGGCGTCGTCAGCGCGCCGATAGGTACGAGCTACGTCGACACCGCGGCAACGAGAGGTGCCGTGATGTGGCTCAAGGTGTCAGGGACCGGTGCGACCGGATGGCAGGTCCACCACGGCGACACCGGCCGACGCGACATCAAGTCGCTGCTCACCATGACCAACCAGGTGCCGTACACGGATCCGGTGTATGTGCGACGCGTGGGCGCGACCGTCACGTTCACGGCAGGTTTCCAGATCCAGGCCGCGGCACCACCGTCACCGATCCAGGTCATCACGCTTCCGCAGGGATTCCGTCCGCAGAACGCCCTGACGTACGGACCACGCAGCTACATGGGCTACTTCGTGATCTGGCACGGCACCGGTCTGATCGAGCTCTACTTCGCCACACCCGGCCTGATCGACCGGGTGACGAACACGTTCCTGACCAACGATCCCTGGCCGGCAACCCTGCCGGGCACTGCTGCCCCCTGACCTGGGCACGGGTGTAGGTCGAGGCTCCCAGGTTTGTCGAGCGCGGGCACTAGGCTGTGCGTCGGCTCGCGCGGCTGCGCAGGCGACGAGAAGAGGACCAGCATGGCCGACCAGCAGGTCGAGATCCGGCCGGCTAGCGCCGACGACGCGCCAGCGGTCGCGGAGATCTGGCGGGTGGGTTGGAAGGATGGTCACCTCGGCCACGTACCTGACGAGCTCGTCGCCGCCCGTGACGCCGAGTCGTTCCAGGCAAGGGCCATCGACCATGTGGAGGACACGACCGTCGCGGCGGTCGACGGTGAGGTCGCGGGCTTCGTGATGGTGATTGCCGACGAGGTGCAACAGGTCTACGTGGTGAGCCACCACCGAGGCACGGGCGTCGCCGACGCACTGCTCGTGGCCGCCGAGCACCAGATCGCCGAGGCGCGACACCCGACGGCCTGGCTCGCGGTTGTCGCGGGCAACGCGAGAGCCCGTCGCTTCTATGAGCGACGGGGCTGGAACGACGCAGGGCCGTTCGACTATGCAGCGGAGGGCGCGGACGGGCCGATCAGCGTTCCGTGTCACCGGTACGTGAAAGCCCTGCCTGGCAGCGCCCGGGCCTAGAACGCAGGGGCCGCGGCGACGAACGCGTCACGAAGTGCCGCCACGCACGCCGCCGACTGGCTGGCGGGTGCGACCAGCGACACGGGCGCAGTCAGCGCCGGATCCACCGGCAGAACCACCGCCTTGCGCGTACCTGCTCCATGCCCGTCGGTCGCGTACAACGCCGTCCACGCGGACGTGCTGCTGCCGATCTCCACCAGGGCGTTCGTCACCGTGGTGACCGGACGACCGAGGCGAGGCTCGAACCCGGCCAGCCGGCAGGCGTCCAGGACCAGGTCGCCGAACAGCGGATCGCACTCGGCAGAGGGCAACCGCAGCGGCAGGTTCGCAAGCTGAGCGAGACGTACCGACTGCTGGCCGGCTACCGGATGGCGCGCGGGCACGGCCACATGCACGGGTTCCCGCCAGAGCTCAAGCGTCTGCAGACCAGGTTTTTGATCACCGCCCGCGGTCGCGGCCCGCACGAGGGCCACGTCGAGATCGCCACGCCGGACGGCTGCCAGCTGCTCGTGGGCGGCTCGGCCATCGAGCTCGGTGCGGAGGCCCGGAGCGAGGTGAGTCAGGGCGTCGATGGCACGTTCGAGAGTGGCCGCCAGTCCGGGACTGGTGCCGATCCTGAGGTTCCGAGTCCCGCTGGTGGCCAGTTGGGACGCCACCGCCGTCGCCTCGTCGGCCGCGGCGAGGACGCTGCGGGCTTCCGCGAGCATGCGTTCGCCCGCCTCGGTCAGCCGTACCGTCCGAGGCGTCCGGTCCAACAACCGGAGCCCGAACTCGCGCTCCAGCCGGGCCACCTGCTGGCTCACCGCGGGCTGCACCACGTGCAGCCGCCGTGCGGCGCGCCCGAAGTGGAGCTCCTCGGCGACGGCGACGAAGTACCGCAGCTGGCGTAGCTCCATGTCCCACCTCCGACGATCACGACCCGTTATCGCTGTAGGGGTCAACTGTGCCTTGGTCCCGGTGCTTCCCACGCGTTGACTGGCCCCGGACCCGAGCTACAGGTGCTGGCGTCCCGGACAAAACGGTCAGGAGAGGAGCACGCATGCGGATCGGGTTGTGGATCGAGGGCCAGCTCGGCGCACCGATCGAGGAGGTGGGCCGGCAGCTCGCCGCCGCGGCTCGGGCCGGGTACGCCCGCGCGTGGGTCAGTGAGGTGGGCAGCTGGGATCCCCTGACGCTCCTGGCGGCGATCGGGCGTGACGCGCCCGCCATCGACGTGGGGACCGGGGTCGTCCGGACGTACCCCCGTCATCCGCTCGCGCTGGCCGCCCAGGCCCTGACCACCCAAGCGGCGACGGGCAACCGGCTGACGCTGGGCATCGGCCCGAGCCACCGTCCGGTCGTCGAAGGACAGTACGGGATCTCGTACGACGCCCCAGTGCGGAACCTGCGCGAGTATCTCGGCGTGCTGATGCCCCTCTTGCGAGGAGAGGAGGTGTCGTTCCGGGGGGAGTACTGGACGGCAGCCGGGCGGATCGGTGTTCCCGACGCGCCCCCTCCGGGGGTCCTGGTCTCGGCCCTTGGGCCTGTCATGCTGCGCCTCGCGGGCGAACTGACCGACGGCACGATCACCGCCTGGACTGGCCCGGCGACGATCGGTGACTTCGTTCGACCGCGGCTGGCGAAGGCCGCGGCAGCCGCGGGCCGGCCGGAGCCACACGTGGTCGCCCAGGTGTGTGTCTGCGTCACGACCGACCCCGAGGGCGCACGTCGCTGGGTCGACGAAGCGTTCGGCGGCGCCGGCGAGCTGCCCAGCTACCGCGCGGTGTTCGAGCGGGAGGGTGTTACCTCGCCGGGCGGGACTGTCCTCGCCGGCGACGAGGCGGCCGTCGAGCGCGGGATGCGCCGGTTTGCCGAGGCGGGCGTGTCCGAAGTGCAGATCGTGCCCGTCGGCACCCCGGAGGAGAAGAGCCGCACGCTCACCGTGCTGGGCGCGTTCGGGGACCTCTGACCCACTATGTGGCGCGGCAATATCCTCGCGTGATGGCGGAAAGCTGCGGTGCAGAGGAGTTGGCCGTACGCGCAAAGGACCGGGCTGGCCGACGGGGCGAGCCGACTGCCTGCGATCTATGCGATCAAGGCGACTCGCCCCTGAGCAAGGCGTGGCGGTCCGGCCAGAGGAATCGCGCCAGTGCGGGTTGGACGTTCCACAGCTGGGTCATCTCCGCGTACTCGCGGGTGATGTGCTCGCCAGCCTCGGCGCCCGTCCTGGCCGCGCGGAGCATGACGTTGCGGGGTGTGTGCTCGCTTCCGACGAACTGGATCGTGTCGACGCGGTAGCCGTGCTGGCGAAGGATCGAGGCGCGCAGCGCGTCGGTGAGGACGTCGGCAAAGCGTTCGCGCAGGATGCCGTGCCGGGCGATCATCGTGTACGGCTCGGGCGCATCGGTGCGGCTCAGCTGCGCGTGCAGATCGTGGTGGCAGCACGGGGCCGCCAGGATCACCGGAGTCTGCCAGGTGACCGCCCGCGCCAGCGCCTCGTCGGTCGCGGTGTCGCATGCGTGCAACGACAGGACGACGTCGGGCGGATGGTCGAGGTCGGCGGCACTGATGCTGGACTCCAGGAACGTCAGCTGGTCGAATCCCAGGTCGGCAGCGAGTCTGGTGTTGCGTCGCCGAGCTTCGGGGCGTACGTCGACCCCGATCATCCGAAGCGGGAACCCGCGGACGGTCGCGAGGTAGCTCACCGCGGCGAAGGTGAGATATGCGTTACCGCAACCGAGATCGACCACACGGAGTGGGCGTTCAGGTGTTGGCCGGGCCACCAGACCTGATTCCAGTGCCCTGTCGATCGCCGGTTCGAGCACCCGGAGGAACTCGTCGACCTGGCGGTACTTCGACTGCCGGCTGGGCTTGATCCGGCCGAGGTGGTCGGCGATCCCGACCGCTTTCAACACCGGGTCGTCCACCGGCAGCAGGCGCGGCTTCTCCCGATCATGACTGTGGTCGATGTCAGGCTCGGACGCCCGTGGCTTCACATGAAGCTGGGCGGCGCCCTTCTTGGTGACCCGCAGCTGCAGGAGCTCCGCTGTCGTGTCGACGTGCCAGTTGCCGAACGGCTCGCCGAGCAGCTCGTCGACGGCCTTCTCGGCGTCCGGCCCGAGTTCGGCGTTGTGGGTGTGCGCCTGACGGTCGTCGTACGTCGTGACCTGGAGCACGCGTCCGGACTTGACGTCGACGTACCTCAGCTCCGCCCGCTTCCAGGGCAGTTCGTACCCGCGGCGGCGCCCGGCCGCGACGGCTCGGATCAGCCGTTCGGAGTCCAGCAGCTCCTCGCGGACGCGCGCCAGAGCCTGCGGCAACGGTTCAGGCATGGCTCCAGGGTGTCACGGGCTGCCGCGGTCGCCGGTCACAGTCGTGGGGCGGCGGACCTGCAAAGGAGCCCGCAGGAGACGACGATTTAAGAAAGTTAAGATCGACATCTTGAAAGTTAAGAATGCGCTGTGTATAACTTTGGACATGGCAGAGCAGGCAATGGACTGGCAGGAGCTCACGAACCTGACCCGAGGCGAGCCGTTCGTCGTCGAGCGGGTGCGCCTGGCAGGCAGCGGCGTCGCGATCGAGGGTGAGTTCGAGCTACCACAACTGGCTCAGCTCAACGTCGAGGATCAGGTCTTCGTCACGGCGTTCGTGCGGTGCCACGGTTCCATCAAGGAGATGGAGCGGATCTTCGGAGTGAGCTACCCGACGATCAAATCACGGCTGAACCGGATCACGAAGATGCTCGACTTCGTCGAGACCGATCCGGCGCCGTCGCGAGCCGAGATCATCGATCGGTTGCGCAGCGGCGAGATCACAGCACAGCAGGCACTGTCCGAATTGGAGGGTCGCACGTGATGCCGCAGTTGTTGACCGTACGGGTCAAACGCCCGGACGGTCGTCCCATCCGGATCTGGGTCCCGGTACTCCCCGTAATGCTCGTGTTCTCACCGGTCGTGGTCCTGGCCGTACTGGTGGCGGCCGTGGCCTGCCTCATGTACCGCGTCAGTGTGGTGCGGGCCTTCGGCACCAGTTGGCGCATCGTCTCGGCGTTGCCCGGCACCCGGGTCGACTTCGAGCAGGGCCGTACGGCTGTGCTCGTCACTATCCGATAGGAGAGGTTCCGATGAACGAACAGCGCAAGGACATCCTCGACATGCTGGCCGAGGGCAAGGTCACTGCGGAGGAGGCGGAGCAGCTCATCGCCGCGCTCGAACCGGACCACCCGGCAGTGTCGAGTCTCGACACCCGACCGAAGGGCAAGGCGAAATACCTGCGGGTGGTGGCGGAAACCCTCGAGAACGGCGAGCCCGGACGGGTCAACGTGCGGGTGCCGCTGCAGCTACTGCGGGCCGGCGTACAGCTGGCGGCCCTGATCCCACCGCAGGCACTGGGTCAGGCCAACGACGAACTGAACAAGTCGGGCGTGCCGGTCGACCTGAGGCAACTCAAGCCCGAACAGCTCGAGGCGCTCGTGGATCACCTCGACGAGATGACCGTGGAGGTCGACCAGCCCGATGCCAAGGTGCGTGTCTTCTGCGAGTAGGCGCCGTCCAGCCGGACGGACCCTCGAGAGGGTGCTGGAACACCCTCCCGAGGCCGCGCCCGCTATGGCAGAGCACGGTTGAACTGCCAACCTGAAGTCTAGCCACTCGGCGGGTAGCCGGAGGGGGCCGCTCGGACGAGTGGCCCCCTCCTTCAAGCGTGGAAGGTGCTCTGATGGGGCAGCCGGGCCTTTGCCAGGCGGAGTTCGCGGGTCATCGCATCGCGTACCGCATCGCCGGACACGGACCAGCCCTGGTGCACCTCGTCAACGACCGCTTCTCCACGATCTCGGCTCAGCTCCGGCTGCTGTCCGATCGTTACACGGTCATCCAGATCAGCCCACTCGGCTTCGGGCGCAGCGACCGACCGCGCGACTACCCACCCGTCGGCATCCATGAGCATGTCCTCGCAGTTCTCGACCGCGAGGAGATCGATCGGTTCGCGGTCTGGGGCTACTCCCAAACGGGGGCCATGGCTGCCACGGTCGCCCAGGCGGTCCCGTCTCGGGTGACCGCGATGATCACCGGTGGTTTCGCGCCGGTCAACGGTGGACCCACGGATGCCCGGCTGGCGCGGATGGACCGTGAACAACGGGTCCCTGTTGCGTCACGAGCGTTCTGGCACTGGCTCAAGCGGTTCGACTGGCTGGAGGAACTGGCCGCGATGCCGTGTCCCCGACTTGTCTATGTCGGCACCGAAGACAACACGCAGGGCCCCGGCATCCGGCGAACCCGTCCGGCCCTGACAGAGCGCGGGGTCACGGTCCTCGAGTTCGACGGCCTCGATCACAAGGCCTGCGACAGCGAACCAGCCGTGTCGAGTCGGGTCATGCCAGCAGTGGCCACGTGGCTCGACGAGAGCCCCGACGTGCGCTAGGTGACGAGGCGGCCGCTCAGGGCACCCCCGGTCCGCAGTAGCCGGGGGGATCTCAGCTGAGGATGCGCTCCCACGCAAGCCTGTTGGCGTCCAGGTAGGCGACGCTGTGGCGGGCGAAGGGCTGGGGCATGGCGAACAGCCGATCGCGGATCAGGTCGAGGAACGTATCGCGTTCCTGCAGGCCGTATGCGTCGCAGAACGCGCGGAGGCGCGGACCGCGGGACTGGAGGGGAGCACCGATGCGTGCGCAGTCGTCGTCGGAATAGAGCGGGACGAAACGCCAGGCCGCATAGGTCAGGTCCCAGCTCGGCGGCGCGGGGCAGGCGAGATCCCAGTCGATGAGCGCCACGGGTAGGCCGCCGGTGTAAACCGTGTTCGGCGGACCGAGGTCGTTGTGGCACACGATTCCGGAGGTGGGCGCGGCGTCCGGCTGATGACCGGGGTGCCAGATCGCGCCTGGCGGCACTGTGAAGCTGGCGACCGCGTCGTGATACCTCCGGACGAGTTGAGCCGCCCCGGTCAGCGCATCCTCGGTCCACGGTCCCTTCCAACCTGCCTCACCGGGGATGTGCGTCAGCACTTCTCGCCCCTCGTCATCGATGCCGAGGACACGCGGTGCGCCGTCGAATCCGACCGACTCCAGATGTCGGAGCAACGCGTGGACGACAGGCGTCCATGGCCCGGTTGGCCGACGGATGGTGTCCCCGATCCGCCAGACTTCCCGGCCCTCGCCCGACCCGGTCAGGAGCTCGTGTACACCGGCCATTGCGCTCTCCCACCTGCACCTAGGCGTGGCGTTTCGGGTCGGCGACCATTCTCCCCGAGCAGCAAGTCGCCCGTCCGGCCCGATCGCCACATCCTCGCGGGCGTCACGCAGGAGCGAGGCGGCCGTCCTCCATGACCAGAACGCGGTCGGCGCGTTCGAGCGCGACCGGACTGTGCGAGACGATGAGGCAGGTGAGGTCTTGTCGGCGGGCGAACAGGCGGTCCCACAGTTCGGATTCGGTCGAGGTGTCGAGGGCAGAGCTCACGTCGTCGAAGACCAGGAGCTCTGGGTGGCCGAGAAACATCCGGGCCGCGGCCGCGCGTTGAATCTGCCCACCCGACAGGCGTACGCCCCGCGGCCCCAGGAGAGTGTCGAGTCCACGGTCGAAGGTGGCTACGTCGGTTTCCAGGACTGCGGCACGGACGCTGGCTAGGAGCGCGTTGTCGTCGCCGCTTCGGCCTAGGAGAAGATTTTCGCGCAAGGTCTCGCTGAACAGGCGCGGCACCTGTGGCGTGAACGCGCATCGGGGCGGTACGAGGAACGTTGCTGGATCGTCGATGCACTGCCCGTTCCAGCGGATTTCTCCCGCGTCGCAGGGAAGGAGGCCGAGAATGGCGTGCAGCAGCGTGGACTTTCCGCCACCGACTCGGCCGGTGACGACGGTGAACGTTCCTCTTTCGAGCGTGAAGGAAATGTCCTCGATACCCCGTCCACTGCTTGGATGGAGGGACGTGAGACCGACCACGTCGAGCCGTTCGAGCCGAGTCCGCTCGGGCGGCGACTCGACCGCGGGGAGCGCCCGCCGAAGATAGACGGGCGCCGGCGCTACGACGCTCTCGGGGGCCTCGCCGGGTAGGAGCGCGTTCATCCGCCTGATCGAGACTCTGGTCCGCTTCAGCTCCGTGATGACTCGCCCGATCTCGGCCGGAAGATAGGTGAGCTGGTCGAGGAAGATCACGAACATGGCGAAGTCGCCGACGGTGAACGTGCCGTCCCGAATCTTGCTTGCTCCGATGAGCAGGACGGCTCCGGTGCTGACGTGGACCAGGTGGAAGTTCATCGAGTTGAGGGACTCTGCGAAGACATGGTCCCGCAATGACAGCCTTCGGCGGTCATCGCCGATGCGACCGAGCCGGTCGATGACCCGTCCCTTGGCTCCGGCCACGCGTACGGCGAGCTGCGCGTTGATGATCTCGCCGAGGAAACGACTCAACGTGGTCGTGGACTCGAGTGCGGCCGCGCCGTATCGGCTGGACCGCGTGCCGAGGACATCGCTGACGAGGGCGCCCACGACGACCGGCACGAACGCGGTGATGGTCAGGACCGGCTCGATCCGCCACATGACCACAGCGGCTATGACGGCGAAGATCCCTCGTGCGATGAGGTCGCACACGCCGTCCATCGAGCCGCTGGTGATGGCGGGAGGGTCTTCTCGGAAACGGCTGAGCGCGTCACCGGGTGGGACAGGTAGCCCGTGCCTGCCGAAGCCGCGCAGGATTCCAGCGAACATGTTGCGCTGCAGGAGCGTGTGGGCCTTGTAGGAGAAGCTACTCCACCCACGGCTGACGGCGAGTTCGGCCAGCACCTCCGACAGTTGCAGAGCGACGATCAGAGCCACGACGGTCCACACGTTGATGCCGGCCGAAGTGGTGAACGAGTCGAAGAATGCTCGGGTGGTGACGCCGAGGCTCATCGGGACAACGCAGTACAGGATCGTCGTGAAGGCGACACAGGGCCAGAAGTAGCCGGACGTGAAGCGAATGAGCGTACGCAGGTATTTCATGCCAGGACCTCACCGAGTCCGGCCCGCTGGAGGTCGGAGTACCTGGAGTCGGGGTCCTCGGCCAGTTGCTCACGCCCGCCACGTTCTGCCACCCGGCCGTCGTCGAGGATCAGGATCGAGTCGGCGCGCTCGACGGTCGTGAGGCGATGGGCGATCACGATCCCAGTCCGACCGTCGAGCAGCCGGCTGATCGCGTGCTCGAGCAGTTCCTCGGTGTGCGGGTCGAGCCGAGACGACGCTTCGTCCAGCACGACGAGCCCCGGATCTTTCAGAAAGACGCGGGCGAGAGCCACGAGCTGCGCCTCACCGGCGGACAGTCCGCGCGCAGTGACGCCGATGACCGTGTTGAGCCCGTCGGGGAGCTCGTCGAGCCAACGATCCAGGTCGAGCGATGCGAACACCTCGCGAAGCTCCCCGTCGCTGATGGTCGGGTCGTACAGCGTGAGGTTGTCGCGGAGCGTGCCGGTGAAGAGCTGGACGTCCTGGGTGACCAGCCCGACTCGGCGCCGAAGATCGTCCAGCCCGGCTCGCCGGATGTCTATCCCACCAAGGCGGATCCCGCCACTGGTGACGTCGTGAAGTCGAAACAGCAGGCGCGAGATCGTCGTCTTGCCCGAACCCGTCCGTCCGAGCAGACCGAGAACCTGCCCAGGCTCGAGCCGCCACGACACATCGTCGAGCACCATCTCGGCGTCGTAGGCGAAGGAGACGTGATCAAACTCCACCGAGAGGGCGCCAGTCGGAATAGCCGTGCCCTCGCCGTCCGCAACGCGTGGTTGGGTGGCGAGAAGTTCGCGGACGCGCACGATGCTCCCCGTCGCCTGTTGGAAGCTGTTCATGTGCCGTGACAACCGCTCGAGTGGAATCCGCAGCAACGTCGTATAGCGGAACACCACGAAGATCGCTCCGATGGTCAGCGCGCCTGCGTTGTGGAGCACCACGCTCAGGGCAAGACAGGCACCGGCGCCAACGACGAACAACGCGTTCACCGTGTTCGAGTAGATCGAGGCCGCCAGGACCGAGCGACGCCCGTGCCGGAACCGGGCGCGGAGACGTTCGTGGAGGCGGCGCATCGTGTAGCTGTCCGCACCGTTTGCCTTGATGTCGGGAAGCCCGGCTAGACGTTCCTCGAGGAACGCGCTCAGATCGGCGTTGGCCTGGCGGGCATCGCGGGCCCGCGTACCGACGAAGCCGCCGCCACGGATCAGGAAGACGACCGCGGCGGCCGCGAAGAGGGTGAGCAGAGCGCCGATCCGCCACTCCTCGCGCCAGAGCATGGCGAGTACGCCGATCAGGAAGAGCGCGCTACCGACGACGTGGACGACGAACCGGGCGAAGAACTCCGCGATCGCGGAGACGTCCCCGTCGATCCGTTCGAGGAGCTCGCCCGCGCCGTGTTCGGCGTGAAACGAGTCGTCCAGCGTGAGGAGGTGATCAGTCAGATCGACACGTAGCGCGTTGGTGGTTCGCCACCCGATGTCCTCCGCCACGAAGGTCTCCGCGACGGTGGCAACCTGCGTGAGGAGCGCGATGGCCAGGAACGCTGCCGCGATCTGGACAAGAGTGGCGGACGGTGCGCCGGCCAGCGCCCGGTCGACGAAGATGCCGACGAGCTGTGGGTTCGCGAGCTGGAGTCCGATCCCTGTGAAGAGGAGGAGGGCGAGCAGGAGGAGCCGCAGTCGCTGGGGACGCAGGTAGGTGGCGACGAAACGGCGGTCGAAATTCGGTAGCACGGGACGCTCCGGTGGTCAGCACGAGAACGATCAGGTCTGGTGCTGTCCAGGCCGCCCAGTTGTCGAGCCGCGACGCACAATCGCGGGGCGGGTCGAAACCCGCTACACGCTGGCTACATCAGAGAGTAGGAAGCGTCGCTGCCGCGGGGGCCTGAACGGAGCGGGTAGTCATCTCGCCATACCTCCCAAGTCGCGACAGCTGCCAGAGCACGATAGGCCATCCGGAGGCGCTGGCGCATGCCCTATTTGGCGCGCCGCCAGCTGAGTCATACGGCCGGGCCAGTGACCTAGCCTCGGTCGTCCTCGGCGCCGTCTCCTTGGTCCCACAGCTCGACGTACCGGGTGGCGCCGCACGCGCGGCAGTAGGTGTCGATGGCGTCCTCGTCGAACCACTTGTGCGAGTAGTCGCGGCACAGGACCGGCACGATCCGCGGCTGGCTGATCACGATGCGCCGTCGTCGGCTCCGGGTGAACTCGAAGTCCATGTCATCAGCCATGGGCGCGATCATAGCTACGGTCGCCGCATTTGAGCACCAGCCGCCGACCGAGGAAGCTCTCCAGTCCGCTTCGCTCGATTGCCGGGTCGTCGGCCACAGTTCCGGCAGAAGCCTCTGACTTTGCTTGCGATCCGGTTTGCTTGGTTGCTAGCATCCTGCGAGGAGGAGGCAATCAAACATGGGAGCCGAGCCGAAGAAGCGCACCGAGTCTGGCCGGGACCAGCCCCAGGCCAAGGTGCAGATGAACGTCTATTTGCCACCGGAGCTGGTCCGGCGCGTCAAGCACAAGGCCATCGACGAGGAATCCAGCCTGTCGAGCCTCGTCGAGCGGGCCCTGACCGATTACCTACGATCACACGGAGAGGCGGACGAATGAGTACGTCGAACATCGGCCGGACCGAAGTCGTGGTCATGCCCGTGCGATTCACCGAACATCTGCCACAGATGCGTGAGTTCCTTTCCCTGATCGGCTTCTCGCCCAAGGTGAGTCGGCCGGAAAGATGGGTGACGATGGCGGGGAGTGCGGGAATGGTGGCTCTGCACGAAGCCGCTATCAGCGGGTCGGGGTCGGGCGAGACAGAACTGTCATTCGAGGTGGCCGACATCGACGCACTGGCGGCCCAGTACATCGAGGCCGGTTTCGTCGACGTCGAGATTTACGACGAGGCGTACGGACGGGTGCTGAGAGTGCAGGGTCACGAGGGTAAGCAACTCAGTTTCGACCAACCCTCCGACGATCTGTACGGCTATCACCTCGACGACCCTCGACCGGAGCACGGGATCATCTCGATGCCCTTGCATTTCGTGCCGCCAACCGGCCCTGTTGCGCGATTGCTGTCCGCGGCCGGATTCGTCCGGCTCGACGAGGGCGACGACGAATGGTGGCGAGTGTGGAGCAGCACGGGCGGCGGCCGCATCGCCCTGCACCCACCAACAGACGATGCACCTCCAGGATCAACGCGTCTGGGCTTTCGCACACAGGAACCGTTGTCCGAACTGGCCAAGCGCCTGACGGCCGCCGGTCATGCGGGAGTCGCACTCGCTGACGAGTACGGTGGCGAGCTGACCGTGACGGACCCCGACGGTCAGAAGGTGTTCATAGCGCCGGCACCGCAGAACCCACCGTCCTGAAGCGACGATGCCGGATCCGCCGCCGGCAGAGCGGCCACGACCGCGAGGCAACCGTCCGATCGCGGAACGTGACAGTGTGTTCGCGGCACGCTGGCGCGGCTGGCCATCGGCGCACGTCGACTCCGCGGGGGCGCGCGCCGACCAGGACCGCGGCGACCCGTCGGCGCTGTCCGGCTCGGCAGTATCCACAGCCCCCGTTGGCAGCGACGATGGCGGCTGATCACCTGCTGCTAGGCTCCGCTGCCATGGGCAACAATTACGACTCGATGGCCGGAGCGCTTTCCAGCGGCGAATCCCTGGGTTACACCGCATTCGTCAGTTCCATAGTTGCGTGCTCGGTCTGGCCCGAACTGCTCCAGCCCATTCCGGCCGCCAAGAGCGGCTTGTTGCTCAAGACAATCGAAAGCCACGTCAGCAAGATTCCGCGCGCCGGCAACACGATGTCGTTGCCGGGCGGCAGTTATCTAGGTGGCCTGTCCGGACACGCATCGTGGGCAGACGTCGCAACCAGCGTCCCCATCAGGTTGCGGCTCATTATTACTGACACCGGAACGATGCTCCGGGCCTGTTCCGAGATCGATCAGTCCGCCGAACAAGCCCGTCGATATCTCGACGAACTCGACCGGCATTACTACAGCATCAGTGAGGATGTCTGGCGGGCGAACGACCAGGAAGCATATTGCGAACGTCTCCGCAAACACCGCGACTCCGTGGTAAACACCTGTTGCCTGGCCGAGGAAGCGGCCATGCTCACCGCCGTTATCGGCACGCTTCGGTTTGTCCAGCACGCGATTACAGCCGTTCTGGCCGGGATTCTGGCAGTGCTCGCCGCCGCGTTCTGGATTGCCATGGCGATACCATTCGGGCAGGCTGCCGCGGTCAGCATCCGCAGCGCCGGCACAGCGATTGCCAACATGCTGCCCAGAATTGTTCAGGTCATGGATGAGGCCATGGTCATGTGCGGTCTCGCCCACGCCAGCCTGCTCGGCATCCGCACCTTGCAAGCCGGTATCAGCGACGAGCTCCGATTGGCCGACGGCGGAGGCATGTCGGATCTTCTTGGCGCCGGCGGGGCCACCCTCGCCGACGTCGCCGAGAAGTTCACCGACAAGCTGCAGCCTTGGCAGAAGTTCTAACGACCCCGCTACATTGCAACCCGAGCGACCACCAGGGAGGGGCCGTGTCGGAGTTCAGTTTCATTGATCTCTCCAAAGGGCCTGAGGAGATCATCCGGGCGCACCAGGAGCGCATGGCGAGGGTTCAGGAGCTTCAGCAGGCAACGGCCGACATCGTGGGCGTGGCCGCCAGCGAGGACGAGCGAATCAAGGTCAACTTCAGTGAGACCGAGGGTGTACGCAACCTCGCTCTGGACCCTCGCGTGCTTCGGATGCCTTCGGAGGACCTGGCCGACGAAATCATGCGGCTCGTCAACCAGGCACGCGATGATGCACGACGACAGATCCAACAACTGGTCGAGGATACTGCCCAGGACGGCCTGGTCGACCCGCAGACGGTCCTGGAGAAGATGCCGGAAATCGAGCAGTCAGTCGATGACCTGATGCGCGACTCGCAGGCGATCACTCATCAGCTCATGGATATCGTCGAGCGCATGCGGCTCGCGGGCGAGTCGGCCCCGGCCCCTCGAACTGACTCCTCGCGATAACCGCGCCTGGCCGCATCAGCCCTTCTGCTGCGGCGGCGACTTCGGACGAGTGGGCGCAAGCCTCCTGAGCAGGAGAAGCACGACGCCGTTCACGACGAACACCACCAACGCGGGAACGAGCCAGATCGCGGGTTCGATGAGCCAGAAGTAGTCGACCGCGAGAAACGCGACGATCTGCAGGACTCCCAGTGCCGCGCGAATTCGGCGGATGCGTCGCCGCCCGCGGAATCTCGAGGCTGTCGTCGAGAACTCCGAGGGCTGCATGGTCAGCGTTCCATCGAACACCGGTTGGTGACCGGTCAGTGTCGGCACGGGCAGTCCCAGCAGCCCGGCGGCCTCAGCGTGCCGTTCAGCAGCCGGCGTCGAACTCTGCACGATGTCCTGCAGTGTGCCGGCATCCTTGCTGAGGGCGGTGGCCAGCTCCTTGGCCGCGGCAGTGTCCTGACCGTCGACCCGACCGCCCACTCGCGACCCCGGCTGCCAGAAGGACATGGCGAAG
Source organism: uncultured Actinomycetota bacterium (assembly GCA_963720325.1). Taxonomy (GTDB): domain Bacteria; phylum Actinomycetota; class Actinomycetes; order Propionibacteriales; family Actinopolymorphaceae; genus Thermasporomyces. The sequence goes on from CAVRFE010000008.1 coordinate 355,203, forward strand.
CGCTCGCTGGCCACATTGATCACGAGAACTGGAGTGTCTAGCAGCTCGCTGATCAACGGGGCGACACTGGATGCCGCGCGCTCGGTCGCCAGTACGCTCGACCAGACCTCGCCGATCTTCGGTGCGATCACGTCACCGGTCCAGTCCGAGGCGACCATCCGTAGGGCATCGTCAACGGACTCCGGCTTCGCCCGGACCTGCAGCAGCGAGTACTCCACGGGCCCACATCGTAGTGAAGGTGCTCCGCATCATCCACAGGCCTGACCGGCGGGGCTGCGGCCTCCCGACCGATCCACGTAGACTGCGCCGGTGGCCAAGGTGATCGACCGCGACTTCATCAGAAATCTCGGCAAGAATATCGAGCGTTCCGCTGACGCTAATCTGCCCGGCGCTGCGCGTTCCGCGGCCTCTGCCGTGCAGACTATGCAGGGCGCCGGCCAGAGCGGCGGCATCATGGTCGCGGCCGCGTTCTTCTTCGCGTGCGAATACACCGATGCGGCCTGTCTTCGCAAACAGGAGGACGCCGCGTCCCTGAACAAGGCCGTTCAAAAGATCGCAGATGACTGGCAGGCGGTCGAGGACCACCACACGACTCCCGGCCCCTGATCCGTCCCTCTCCCGTCCGGCTGGCTCGCGGTCGTGAACTGAGCCCGTCCGGCGGGGCGTCGTGGCCTAACCTCCCATGGTCACGCCGAGGAGTCGCGCACGGGCGAAAGGAGTGCGAGGTGGACGAGCGCTGGCTGGCAGCCCTTCTCGACGAGTCCGGTGTGCTGGGCGGGGAGACCGTACGCGAGATCGAGGTACTCGACACCGGCGCGTTCAACTCGCAGACCGTCCGGCTGCGGGTGACGCTTGCCGGCTCGACACCCCCGCTCGCTCTTGTGCTCAAGCAGCCGACGAGCGCCCAGTGGAGCATCGAAGCGGCAGCAGAGGAGGCAGGCTTCTACCGCAACGTCGCCCGCCTGGCCGACCATCCGCCGGTGGTGCCGCGATGCCTCGCGGTCGGATCCGAGGACGCACCGTTCGTACTTCTCGAGGACCTGTCGGCAACCCATCGTCCCCCGCTCACGCGCGATGAGATCGTCAGCACGTCCGGGGTGATGCCGAGCCCGACCGACCAGCTCGCGGTGATCGACACACTGGCCCGGCTACAGGCGTTCTGGTGGGAGCACTCGCTGCAGCGGACCGGAGCCGTGAGCTTCAACTACTGGTCGGACGACGGTGAGGGGTTCGCCCACTACGCCAAGCGGCGGCGCGCGTCGTGGCAGGCCGTACGGGAGCAGCACCACGACCGGCTTCCCACCCGCGTGATCGACTTGTACGAGCAGACTTTTGACGGACTCGGGACCCACTGGGAACGCTGGCTGCGGCCACGTGTCGAAGACCGACACCAGCTCACGCTCCTGCATGGCGATGCATACTTCGCCAACTTCCTCTGCCCCTTACCTGGCCAATCCGGTCATGCCTACCTGCTCGACTGGCAGAGCACCTGCATCGATATCGGCGCCGGCGACCTGGTAAACCTCATCGCGACGTTCTGGAACCGCGCCGACCGACGCGAAGGCGATCGCGAACGGCGGCTGCTCCGCGCCTTCCACGAGCGGCTCCTTCATCACGGCGTGGACGGGTACGCCTTCGAAGATCTGCTCCACGACTACCGGCTCGGCCTTGTCTACTGGCTCCTCGTCCCGGTGCAGGATGCACGCGACGGGTCGCGCCCGGACTACTGGTGGCCGAAGATGCAGTGCCTCATCGACGCCTATGAAGACTGGCAGTGTGCAGAACTCCTCCAGTAGGAGCCGTCGTCGCCCCGCCCGGAATACCCGCTTTGCACTGGACGGTTGAACACGGTCATGCGCTACGGAATCTATGTCCCCTCGTTCGGCTCGTACGGCGATCCGGCCGTCCTGCGCGACCTCGCCGTGGCTGCGGAGGACGTGGGTTGGCACGGCTTCTTCATGTGGGACCTCATCGGTCCGCTGGAGTACGAGCCGCCGGTTGCCGACCCGTGGGTGGCGCTCGCGGCGGTCGCGCAGGCCACGAGCACGATCTACATCGGTCCGATGGTCGTCCCGCTACCGCGACGCCGACCGTCGAAGCTCGCTCTGGAGGCGAGCACGCTGCAGTCTCTGTCGGGTGGCCGCGCGATCCTCGGCCTCGGGACAGGCGTCGGGTGGGACTACACGAGGTACGGCGAGTCGGCGAAGCGTTCCGAGCTCGCCGCTCGGCTCGACGAGGGGGCCCTGCTGCTGCAGGCGTTGCTCTCCGGCGAGCCCGTCGAGCACCACGGACCGTACTACCAGGCCTCCGGTGTCCGCTTCCCGCCGGTCGAGGTTCCCGTGTGGACAAGCGGGTTCTGGCCGCGGAAGGGCCCGGTTCGCGGCGCGCAGGGAGCCGACGGGTTGTTCCCGCAGATTCGCGACGAGGCCGACGACTTCCGGCTCCCCACGCCGAGCGAGCTCCGCGCGATCCGTGCAGACTTCCTCCAGGCCGGAGGTCGAGCCGACGGCGACATCGCGATCTGGTCCCCGAGCGATGCCGGCGCTCCTGCTGCCGAACGGGCCGAGGTGTACGAACAAGCCGGTGTCACCTGGTGGTTCCAGGATGGCTCGGAACTCGCACCCGCCGACCTGCTCGAGCGGATCGCCAACGGCCCACCTGCGGGCTGACCCGTCTCGGCCGGGGCGCACCCGTCCCGCAGGGTCAGCGCATCAGGCTGCCGCCAGGTTCTTCCTGGTCCTTGCCATGTCCAGCAGCCCGTACGCAGCAACCAACGGCTTGAGCGGAGCCCACTCCCCCACGCGGTAGTCCGCCGACGGCCTCGGCCCCACCGCGGTCGGGACTCGTCAGACTGCGCGACGCCCGCCAGTGGACCGCTTCCGCCCACAAGACCGCGAACGCCGCCAGACCGACGGGTTGTGAGCAGAGCGATCACACTGGCTCCCCAGGTGGCTAGCCGACGGGCAACAGAACCCGCGCGTCGAACGCGACGCTAGCGACCGTTCAGCAGTAGGTGTAGCTTCCGCTGCTCCCCCATCGGCACTTGTCGACGAGAGCGAACGTCGACTTGCGCAGGTAAGCGGTGTCGCCGGCGTTGTTCCAGACGTAGTTGCCCTGACCCCAGTAGCGGTGGGTGCTGGAGTTCGTGCCGCGTCCGGTATGGACAATCACGCTCTTGCCCGCGCGCAGGGAGAAGGTCGACGGGAACCGGTAGACGTGTCCAGCGGGGTCTCGCAGTGACCAGCTCCCCAGGCTGAGCGTGTACGAACGGCGGTTGGTGAGACGGACGTACTCCGCGTTCAGGCTCGTGTTGGACCTGTTGTCCGAGCCCGGTGAGTCGAAATAGACCTTGGTGATCTCGATCGGCGGTGTCGCCGCCTGCGCCTGGCCGCCAGCGAATACGAAGGCCCCGGCTGCGAACGCGATCGCAGACAGGAGTGCGGCAGTCCGCCTCATTGGACGCGTCGGGGTCCGTGTCGTCGTCGACTTCTCGTGGTTGCGGCATCCCTCTTCCTCGGCGGCATGTTGGCAGCACTCGGTGGTGGTGTTGCTGGTGGTGTTCATCTGTCCCCCCGGAGCGTCGCCGCTCCTCACTTGTGGACCCGTACGCCTCACTGGTGCGCGGGCGGGCCAAGTATTGCGTACACGCAACATCCTGGCAAGGCCCTCAGCGGCTCCTTGCGGGTCAGGTCGTGGTGGGTTCGATCCGAGCGCGGTATCCGCGTGCTTGCAGTTGGTAGAGGTGGGCGTACTGTCCGCCGGCGGCGATGAGGTCGGCGTGGGTGCCGTGCTCGATGATGCGGCCGTTGTCGAGGACGAGGACGAGGTCGGCGGCGGCGACGGTGGAGAATCGGTGGGTGACAAGCAGTGTTATCCCACCCTGTCGCCTGGCGTCGTGCGCGGCCGCTGCGTATCGGTTGAACAGGTTGTGTTCGGTGGCGGGGTCGAGTGCGGCGGTTGGTTCGTCGAGGATCAGCAGGAGGGGGTCGCGGCGCATCATGCCGCGGGCGATGGCGAGACGTTGCCACTGGCCGCCGGACAGGTCGATGCCGGTGGGCCAGTGTGCACCGAGTTGTGTGTCGAGACCTCTGGGGAGAGCGTTGAGGACGTCCTCGGCCGCGGCGGCGCGGAGTGCGTGGTGAATCCGGTCGGCGTCGGTGAGGCGGCGCAGGTCGCCGGCGCCGATCGCGTCTCCGGCGGTGAGTTCGAACCTGGCGTGGTCTTGGAACGCGCCGCTGACGCGCGCCCGCCAGGCGGTGAGGTCGTGGTCGGCCAGGTCGACACCGTCGAGGAGGATCGCGCCGGCGGTGGGTTGGTAGAGGCCGGTGAGCAGCTTGACCAGGGTCGACTTTCCAGCGCCGTTCTCACCGACTACGGCGATGACGGCGCCGGCGGGCAAGTCGAGACACACACGGTCGAGGGCCGGGCGGCCGGCACCGGGGTAGGTGTAGGTGACGTGGTCCAGGCGGATCCCTCGGGCCAGGCCAACCGGTGGTCTCGCGGTGCCACTGTGGGCGCGAGCTTGCTGCTGCTGGTAGTCGAGGAGCCAGAGGTAGCGACCGGCCGTGCGGATCATGGCTGACATGGCGTGAATCGAGCTCTGCACTGTGCTGCTGGTTGCTTGGAGCCGACCGACGAGCATCAGCGCAAGCACCATGCTCGACAGGCCCAACGTGCCGGCGATTGCGTCGTGTGCCATCCACGCGAGGACGGCGACCGCGACGCCGAAGAACAGCCCGGTGCCGGCGATGTCGAGGACGGCTTGGCGGCGGGCCACGTCGACGAGCGGTGCGCGCCAGGCCGAGGTCGCGGCTCGGAGCCGGCCGCGGATCGTGTCCTGGAGCTCGAAGACGCGGAGTTCGGCGCCAGGCCCGGCCGTCAGCCCAAGGCCGAGCAAGTGGGTGGCCAGCCGGCCGGGTTCGGCTGACTTCGCCTCCGCGGCGGCCTGCCAGCCGACAGCCCACCGGGTGGCGACCACGGTCGGCACGCCGGCCGCGGCGACCAGCAGCAACCGCCAGTCCGCCGTGACAGCCAAGGTGATCGTGCCGGCGACGAAGACGACATTGCTGAAGGCGTTCAACATCTGGTTGAGGGCCAGACCCAACGCGCCGTCGTTCTCGCGCAGGACCTGCAACTCGTCGAGGTAGCGCGGAGACTCCAGGTGGTCCAGGGTTGGGATGGCGCCAGTGATGCGGCCGATCCGTGCAGCGAAGAAGGTTCCGACCCGTTCCTGCTGCCTGCCGCGGGCATCGACGCCGATGATGCCCAGTGCGAGCCACACTCCGACGGAACCGACGAACGCGGCGGCCGCCCACACGACCAGCCGTAGGTCATGCTCGGCGATACCGGCGACGAACCATGCCAGGTACAGCGGTTGCAACAGCTGCAGGACGTGGGCGACGGGCTCTCCCAGACAGGCAAGGGACTGCCACGGGCTGACCTGGACGGAAGTCGAGGCGAGGAGCCACAGTGACCGCAGCGCGCGCATCATCGGAGCGTCCCTTCGCTCCCGGCGGCGGCGAACCGCGAGGCCTGCAGGGCGAACATGTCTGCGTAGACGCCGCCCGTCGCGACCAGTTCTTCGTGGCTGCCGTCCTCGATGATGTGGGCGCCTGCTCCGGCGGGATTGTCGAGGACAAGGATCCGGTCGGCATGGCGGACGCTCGACAACCGGTGGGACACCAAGATCGTGGTGGCGCCGCGGGTCACCTGCAGGAAGCGATCGAACAGCGCTGCCTCGGTACGGACGTCGAGTGCGGCGGTGGGCTCGTCGAGGACCAGCAGCCCCGCGTCGGCGGACAGGGCGGCAAGCGCTCGGGCCAGGGCCACCCGTTGCCACTGCCCACCGGACAGATCGGTGCCCTTGGTGTACTCCGGCGACAGGACGGTGTCCCATCCGAAGCCGAGCTCGTCGAGGACAGGTGCGCCACCGGCATCGCGAAGGGCGTGTTCGAGGACGGTCTGGTCGGCGATCGCCGGTGCGCCGAAACCGATGTTGTCCCGCAGCGGAAGCTGGTAGCGGACGAAGTCCTGGAAGATGGCGGTCACTCGTCGCCGAGCCGTGACTTCGACGCCGGGGTCAGCGCCGTCGATCCCGACTGTTCCCGACTGCGGTCGATACACGCCACACAGCAGTTTGATGAGCGTGGACTTGCCGGCGCCGTTCACTCCCACCAGTGCGACGGCCTGCCCGGCCGGAATGCGTACGGTCAACCCTGCCAGAGTCGGGGTATCGCGGGATGGATAGCCGAACGTCACATCCTGCAGGTCCACCGCCGCCGGCCGCGGCTGCACATGCTCTGATCGGGCTGGTACCGGAACGAGCCTCCTTCGACGGTCGGGTAGGCCAGACAAGCCCCGTTCGACGCGCGTCGAAACAATCTCGGCAAGGACCGAAGTGGTCCGCGCGAACCCATTGCTCGGGTACAGACTGCCGAATGCCGCCAATGCCAGGATCGACAGCGCGACGGTCACCAGCGAACCGATCGAGACCACACCGCTCCACGCATCCCGCGCGAGCAGGCCGAACACGAGCGCGTTCGCCGCCAGCACGAGCACCGCAGACCACAAGGTTCGCCGCAGGCCCCTGGTGCGACGCGCCCACATCACCGCCATCGTGGTGTACCAGGTCGTGAGATACCGATCTGCCAGCCAGTCGACCAGCCCGAACAGGCGTACCTCCTTCGCGGTCGTGCCAGAGGTGAGCAGCGACTGCAGGTATTGCGCCCGGCGCCGGCCACTGCCCGTCACGCTCAACATCTCGTCAAACACGTCGTGCGTCCATCGCGCCCACGTCCGCGCGTTGATCTGCCAACAGACGATCACGACCAAGGGTGGCCACCAAGCCCACTCCAGCAGCACCACGAACGCACCGACACCGCTCAGCCGTTCGGCCAGCACCAGCCAGCCGCCGTTGATACCGGTGACGAACAACCAGTCCCGCGGTGCCCGAGCCAACGCGTCAAGTCGCCCCGAGACAACCGGATCCTCCAGGTGGGCAATCCCGTACGGATCAGTGCCCAGCTGGACTGTCATATCCGACACCGCGACCAGGTATCTCGCCGAGATCGCCTCTGCGACGGCGCTCGCCGCCGCAGCTGACACCGGGCCGACAACCAGTGCCACCGCGGTCGCGACCAGCCACCACCAGGTGATACCAGCCGCAGGTGACCCAACCCCTGCAGAGATCGCCGCCGCCAACGATCCGACCAGCCGGCCCGTCGTCACCAGCACCGCCGAGGTCGCCAACGCCGACAACACCGTCAGCACCGCACACAGCACAGTCAGCGAAGGAGCCACCCGCCACAACAACCGGGCGTGCAGCAGGTATCTCCGAAGCACCGGAACCAGATCGAAACGCGACATACGTTCGACGCTGCCACACAGGGCACCATCGGCGCCCGACAAAAATTGCGTCCTCTTCCGGCCACATATAGGTGCGGCGTCGGATTCCGTCAGACGTCGACGACCTGCTCCGAGCCGGGCACGTACGTCGTCAGGTTGCGCCAGGACTGCTTGTTGTCAAGGGAATCCACATGCGGTCCACGGAACATCTGGACGTAGCCGCTGATCTCGGCGAGAGACCACCACACGTGGAAGAGTTCGATCGCCTCGGGGCGAGGCTCCACCTGCCCGGCTTCGGCCTGGTACGCCGACAGGTAGTCCGCCGGTCCGTTGTGCAGCGCAGCTAAGTCGCGTTCACGGGGGGCAAGCTGTGCGGTGCCCCAGTCGATAAGGAACATCCGGCCGGCCGTCGTGCGGACAACGTTGGCGCTGTGGGGCTCGCCGTGTGTCACGACCCACGGGTCGCCGGACGCCTCGACCTGGCGAACCAGTGCGTCGTAGCGTTCGAGCTGGCCGCGGACGTGATCGAGCGCTCCGGCAAGCCGCTGACGGGTCGGCTCCGAGTACGGTCCCCAGGTCCACGGCCGCCCCAACTCGCCGAGAGCGGTCAGCAGCGCGTCTCGGCCGGGTATGGCGAAGTCCCAACGCTGTAAGGCCTCCGGCGGCACAGCGGTGTGCAGCCGACCAAGAATGCCAGCGATCTTCATGCGCTCGGCAGCGTCTGTCCACGCGCCGCTCTGCGTACTCCAGCCATCCAGGTAAGGCAGCACCAGCAGCGTCCAGCTGGGAAGGATGTGCCGGGTGAGTGCGCCGGAGCGATCCGGCAGCGGGGCAACGACGAACTCGTAACCACCGTCAGCGAGGTCCTTCGCCGCCCGCATCGCCGCCGCTTCGGCGATCCGCGTGCCCTCTGCGGTAGGGCCGATCCAGCTGCCGTGTGGGTCGAGGTGGTTTGCCGTGACGAACCACCGCGGGACTCCCCCATCGGCGGCGATCCAGTGGTGGCAGCCCCCACCCACCGCGGCGTAGGTCACCTCTGCCGGGTGAAAACCCCAGTAATCGTTGAGGAAACCCGCGATGTCGGAGCACGAGATGTCGGCCGGCTCGTCCCTCACGCATGCGACCCTAGACGACGTACGCGCCCAACCTCACCCGGTTTTGCGGGAGGTCCGGGTCGGCCGACGAGCGGCCGACCCGGACATCGGGATCAGGCGAGCTCGAACCGATCGAGGTTCATGACCTTGTCCCACGCGGCGACGAAGTCCCGCACGAACTTCTTCTGCGAGTCGTCGGTCGCGTAGACCTCCGCGATGGCTCGCAGCTCGGAGTGCGAGCCGAAGACGAGGTCGACGGCACTGGCGGTCCGCCTGACCTCACCGCTGTCGCGATCGCGACCCTCGTACACGTTTTCCGTTGAGTCGGATGCCTTCCACTCCGTACCCATGTCGAGCAGGTTGACGAAGAAGTCGTTGGTCAACGACTCGGGCCGGTCGGTGAACACCCCGAGCCGGGACTGCCCGAAATTGGCGTCCAAGGCCCGCATGCCGGCGACCAGAACCGTCATCTCGGGAACCGTCAGCGTCAGCAGGTTGGCCCGGTCCAGCAACAGGGTCTCCGCCGGCAACTTCTCGCCCGACCGGAGGTAGTTGCGGAACCCGTCGGCGATCGGTTCGAGCACCGCGAACGACTCCACGTCGGTCTGCTCCTGCGAGGCGTCAGTACGCCCCGGTGCGAACGGGACCGTGATGTCGTGCCCTGCGTCCCTGGCCGCCTGCTCGACGGCCGCGCACCCGCCCAGGACGATCAGGTCGGCGAGCGAGACCTTCTTCGCGCCAGCCTGCGACTCGTTGAAGTTCTGCTGGACCTGCTCCAGAGCCTGCAGCACCTTGGCCAATTCGGCCGGATTGTTGACCTCCCAGTCCTTCTGCGGCGCAAGGCGAATCCGCGCCCCGTTGGCCCCGCCACGCTTGTCGGTGCCGCGGAAGCTCGCCGCCGACGCCCAGGCGGTCGAGACCAACTGGGAGATGGACAGTCCCGATTCGAGGAGCTTGGCCTTGAGGGCAGCTATGTCCGCGTCCGCGATCAGCTCATGATCGATCGCGGGGACGGGGTCCTGCCACAGCTGCGCCTCGGGAACCCATGGGCCGAGGTAACGGGTTACGGGTCCCATGTCTCGGTGCAGCAGCTTGAACCACGCCTTGGCGAACGCGTCGGCCAACTCCTCCGGGTGCTCGAGGAAGCGCCGCGAGATCGGCTCGTACACGGGGTCGAAGCGCAGCGCGAGGTCGGTCGTCAGCATCGTCGGCGCGTGGCGCCGCGACGGGTCGTGGGCGTCGGGGACCGTGCCGGCTCCGCCGCTGTCCTTCGGCTTCCACTGGTGGGCACCGGCGGGGCTCTTGGTCAGTTCCCACTCGAAGCCGAACAGGGTCTCGAAGAAGCTGTTGTCCCATGTCACCGGTGTCGGCGTCCAGGCACCCTCGAGGCCGCTGGTGATCGTGTCCACGCCCTTGCCGCTGCCGAGGGTGTTGCGCCAGCCGAGTCCCTGCTCCTCGAGGGGCGCGCCCTCCGGCTCCGGACCGATGTGGTCCGCGTGACCCGCACCATGGGTCTTGCCGAAGGTGTGCCCGCCGGCGATCAGCGCGATCGTCTCCTCGTCGTTCATCGCCATCCGACGGAAGGTCTCGCGAATGTCCCTGGCGGCGGCCAGCGGATCCGGGTTGCCGTTGGGGCCTTCCGGATTGACGTAGATCAGGCCCATCTGTACGGCGCCGAGAGGACCTGCGAGTTCCCTTTCGCCGCTGTAGCGCTCATCTCCGAGCCAGGTGTCCTCAGGCCCCCAGATGATCTCCTCGGGTTCCCAGATGTCCTCGCGCCCGAAGGCGAATCCGAACGTCTTGAACCCCATCGACTCCAGGGCACAATTTCCGGCGAAGACCAGAAGGTCGGCCCAGGAGATCTTCTGGCCGTACTTCTGCTTGACCGGCCAGAGCAGCCGGCGCGCCTTGTCGAGGCTCGCGTTGTCGGGCCAGCTGTTGAGGGGGGCAAAGCGCTGGGTGCCGGCGCCGCCACCGCCCCGGCCGTCGGCGATGCGGTAGGTGCCCGCGGCATGCCAACTCATCCGGATGAACAGCGGTCCGTAGTGGCCGTAGTCTGCCGGCCACCAGTCCTGCGAGGTGGTCATCACCTCGACGATGTCCCGCTTCAGCCCGTCGAGGTCGAGGGTCTTGAACTCCGCTGCGTAGTCGAAGCCCTCGCCCAACGGGTTGGACCGGGCCGAGTGTTGGCGGAGGACCTGCAGGTTCAGCTGATTCGGCCACCAGTCCCGGTTGGTCCTGGGCCGAGTCGTCGTGGGAGTCGGGGACGGGATTACTGGGTTCTCACTTTCGCTGCCGCGGTCAGACACGTCGGACCTTCTCCTGTCTCGCAGTTTCCTTCTGATGTCTGGTTGATCTTGACGTCGGTTGCACCGGGTCCAGGGCTAGGCAGGTGGGACATCGACCCCAGTAGATGACCTCGGCCTCGTCGATCTCGTACCCCGCGTCGTCGGCGGCGGTCAGGCAGGGGGTGTCCCCGGCCGCGCAGTCGACATCGGCGATGGCACCGCACGATCGACAGACGACATGATGGTGGTTGTCCCCGACGCGCGCCTCGTAGCGCGCCACGGAGCCCAGCGGCTGGATGCGCCGCACCAGACCCGCGTCGGTCAGCGCGCGCAACACGTCGTAGACGGCCTGGTGAGACACCTCGCCGAGATTGTCGCGAACCTCGCCGATGATCGAGTCGGTCTCGGCGTGGGGATGGTCGTGCACGGCGGACAGCACGGCTATCCGAGGGCGCGTCACACGCAGAGCAACCCCGCGCAGCATGCGCTCGAAGTCGGCGGTCGTCGGCACCCTCCGCAGTCTTGCGCAGTTTCTGGAATCAATCAAGTATTGGCCGGCGTGGCCGTGGCGGTCTGCGTCAGTTGCCGGAGATCTCCAGAAGAGGCCCCTGATCATCACGCTGCGCGGTCCACCATTCGATCCTGGTCGAAGGCTGGGATGGCGCCGGGCCATCGGCCACACTGTCTCGGTGATCGAGATACACGTCGGTGTGAGCGACCTGACCAGGATGCGCTTCACCACCGACGCCGTGTGGGAGACCGCCGCGAGCCTGAACGTGATCGCGATTCCCCGCACCCACATGCTGCACGATCGGCTGCGGCATCGGCTGCCGCGCCACCCGACGTACGACATGGAGCACCTCGCCGCTCTCACCGGCCACCGCTCGTGGATCCCGGACGTACTCGGCCCGGCGCCGTCCAGCCGACCAGCAGACCCCGAGAGCCAGTTCGCCGCCCTCGAGGACACCGACCCGACTGTTGCCATGAGCGACCTGGACCAGCTGCGTCAGCTGCGCCCCGGGACGCGTACGGCGCTCATGTCCCCCGATGAGTACCTCGAGACGACCGCTCGTGCCCTGGCCGGCTACTGGCGGTCCGTGCTGCAACCCTTGTGGGACCGGATCCAGGCGATCGCCGAGGCCGACATCGCCCACCACCGGCAGCGGCTGGCATCCGAAGGTCTGCACACGGTGATCCCTGAGCTGCATGACGAGCTGTCCCTCGTCGACGACACCGTACGCGTGGCCCTGAAGACCAACGCCCGCGTCCGCGCGTCCGGACAGGGACTGTGGTTCGTGCCATCGGTCTTCCGCTGGCCCTGGCTGGCCGTCGATTTCCGCGAATCCGAGCCGGTGATCTCCTACGCCGCCCTGGGTGCGGGCCGGGTGTGGGAAGAGCCGGGCCGCAATGGTCTCGGTCTCGTCGAGCTGCTGGGGAGGTCCCGCGCCAGCATCCTGCACCTCCTCGATGTCGGGCGTACCACCGCCGACCTCGCGCGCGACCTGGGCCTCTCGCCCAGCACGGTGAGTTGGCACCTGTCGGTCATGACGGCCTCGGGACTGCTGGTGGCCCGGCGCGACGGCCGTCGGGTTCTGTACGCAAGAACCGTGGTCGGAGACCTCCTGGCGCAGGGCCACTCCGCGTTGGCCCAGATCGGATGACCCGGAAGTGCAAGGCGAGAGCTCTCGGTCATCCCCGTTCCGGTCCGGAGTCACGGTCAGTTGCCGGCGAGGAGCCGACGCCTATCTGGACCTGGTGTCCACTTGTGGTGTTACCCTGTGCCGGCCACGAACTGGGCACCGTGTCCAGTTACGGCGAGTGAGGGTGAGCAGTGCACGTCGCGCACCCGGCAGCGCCGGACCGACTCACCTGACCAAGGAAGCCAGACGCCTACGCCATCGCACGTACGTCAGCCCGGCGAACGGGGGTTTGCTGTGTCGACAATGGACCCGACCGACGAGCTGACGGTCAGATTGTTGGGACCGTTCGAGGTGGCCGTCGACGGGCGACCAGTCATGCTCGTCACCGGCCAGCTCCGAACCGTCCTTGCCGTACTCGCCATCTCTGCGGGAGAGGCAGTCTCCAACGACCGGCTGGCCGCCGCGCTGTGGAGCGAGGACCAGCCCGGCAACGCACGGCGTACGGTCCAGACCTATGTCGCGAGGCTTCGCGCGAAGCTTGGCACTGGGCGCATCGGCCGGACTGCCAACGGCTACGTACTGCATACAGACCCTGACCTGGTAGACACGCTTCGCTTCGGGCGGCTGCTGGACGCCGCGGCACAGGCGACCGACGCCGCTACGGAACGGGCGCAACTGCACGAGGCGCTTGCCCTGTGGCGGGGCGCGCCGTTCGACGGGATTCGTTCGCGCTGGTTGACGCTCACTCACGCGCCGCGACTGATGGAGCCGTACCTCAGCGCGATCGAGCGACGCCTCGATCACGATCTCGCCGAGGGCATGCACAGCGAGCTGATCGGGGAGCTGCGTGAGCTGACGGCACGGTATCCGCTGCGGGAACCCCTGTGGGTCCGGCTCCTCATCGCCCTTGCCCGCTGCGGTCGGGCTGCAGAAGCTCTCGAGCAGTACGAGACGATCCGCGTACGCCTCGCCGACGAACTGGGCACTGAACCAGGGCTGGCGCTACGCCATCTCCACGCCGAGTTGCTGGCTGGTAAGCCAGTCGGGCTGGTCACGACCACCGACCCTTCGCTCGCGTCGCCCGTCACTCCACGCCAACTCCCCCCTCGCATCCATGGCTTCGTGGGTCGGGTCAGCGCGCTGGAGACGTTGGACAGCCTGCTCGCCGACACGGACGGGGAAGGAGCGAGTCCGGCCATCTGCGTGATCACCGGTGCCGCCGGGACTGGCAAGACCACGCTGGCGTTGCGATGGGCGCACGAAGTCGCCGACCGGTTTCCCGACGGGCAGCTCTATGTCAACCTGCGCGGCGACGACGCGTCCGGACATGGGATGGCACCGAGCGATGCGATCCAAGGCTTTCTGGCTGCGCTCGATGTTCCGTCGCACCGGGTTCCTCCCGACCTCGACGCTCAGACCGCGCTCTACCGCTCGCTGATCGCAGGAAAGCGGATGCTCGTGGTCCTCGACAACGCTCGTGACTCCGAGCAGGTTCGCGGGCTGCTGCCTGGGATGCCGAGCTGCCTCACCTTGATCACCAGCCGCGACCGGCTCACCGGCCTGGTAGCCGCAGTAGCCGCCCATCAGGTGGCGCTGGGGCTGCTGACCACCGACGAGGCACGTGAGCTCCTGGCGACCCGGCTCGGAGTCGACCGGATCAACGCCGAGCCGGAGTCGACGGACGAGATCATCGCTCGGTGTGCGCGGCTGCCGCTCGCGCTGGCAGTGGCCGCTGCCCGCGCCGGCGGCCGCGGCAGTTCGCCGCTCAGTGCCGTGGCGGCTGACCTCCGCGGACAATTGCCCGACCTGGACACGGTCACCGCCGCAGACGATGAGCCGTCGACAGTCGCGAATGCAGCGTCCTCCTGGCCGTTGATGGCGGCCGTGCTCTAACTCGATGCCAGTACGCGATCAAACGTGGTCCGGCCTGCGTTCCCCACGTTGGGGCCGCCAGCAATGCCTGAGGCGGCCCAACGCTCACTCACAGGTCCAGTTCGGATATACGTTGGCGCAGTTGCGTCACGCCGGAGGCGACATCTCTGAGTATCTCGATCGCCCAGGGTTTGGATTTGTCGCCACCATCGGTAGTGAAGTAGAGCCCGGTAAGGGTGCCGATGCGGGCGAACCCACCGAGTAGATCAATGTCGTGGGCGGTCAGTGGACCGCCGACGTCGAGATACGTACGCCAGAATGCCAGCGGGTCGGGCGCCTCCAGCGCGACACCGGCGGCCTCGTAGGCGATCACATCGAGATGGCAGGACTCCCAGTCGATTACCGCGACGAGCTGGTCATCGCTGAAGATCAGATTGCGTGGGTTGAAGTCGCCGTGCACCACTCCCCGTCGCAGCAGTCGACCTGACCGCCGGACACAGTCCAGCCAGGCTTCGAGATCGGCTGCCTCACGGTCAAAGAAGCCGAACAGCCTGTCGACTTCGGCGGTGTGCGCCAGATCCCGCTCCAGAACCGGCCGCACCGTAGACCACATCGTTGGTTGCTCATCGACGGTGCGCCCATGGTCCGGCGGTTGCGGCACGTCGAGGCCCGCGCCGGCACCGTGAATTCGGGCGAGGACGGACGCCGCTTCCTGCCAACGGATCGCTGGCTCGACCTCGGTGCCCAGGATGCCGTCGATATAGGGAAAGAGCGAGAGAGTACACCCCCGCCAGGCCTGAAGGGTCTCACCATCAGCGCCGGGGAGCGCCGCTACCACCTCCCGTACCTTGTCATTCAGCCGCCCAACAACCGCGTGCTCATAACTCACGTTCTTGGGGCCGAGCTCGGGACGGCTGACTCGCAGCACGTAGTCCGTGCCGGTCGACGCGAGCCGCCAGGACTGGTTCATGAGTCCCTCCGTCATGAACACCGGCGGTGCGTCCACGACGCGGCCGAAACACTCCTTCGCCGCCTCGACGATCTCAGCCGACACAAGCCACAGTGGGTCCCATAGGTGGCCTCCCCACACCCTTGTCCCGTCCGCCGACAGCTCGCCGACAACGGGATCGGGCACCTCCGCACCCACCAGCTACTCACCTCTCCTGCGACGACCCATGCCGCCGACCTCAGTTCGCGAACCGCCAAGCCTCGCAGAACAATGCCGCGATCGGTCAGCACAAACAGAACGGGTGACCGTCAGGGTCGTGCATGACTCGGACGTGCTCGTGGGGCTGGTCCTCCGCGAGAGTCGCTCGTAGAACCTGGCCAACTCCCGGGCGCGCGCCGGTGCGGCCGTGATCGTGAGTGCACCAACCCGCACGTGCGGTCGCGTCATGCGCAGACCGTACCCCCCGCTCGCTCTGGCTCAGCGGAGAAGGAAGTCGAGTACGGCGTTCCTGGCGGTCGCGTCGGTGCGGCTGCCCTGGTTGCCAGGGTTCGGCCCCGCGTCGGTGTCGCGCCGGCTCAGCCCGTGGTCCAGAGCCGGAGCTTCTCGGGATTTCGTACTGCCCAGACGTGCTTGATCCGGTCGGCGGCGAGGTCGAACGCGAACACTGTGGTGACGCCTCCTTGCTGAGCTACCAGTCCGGGCTGACCGTTGACCGAACGCTCCAGGATCGTCATGTCGGGTACCCAGCCGGCGACTTCGACGTAGAAGCGCGCGATGTGTTCGCCGCCTTCGATTGGCTGGAGCGCGGCGCTGACGAGGCCGCCACCATCGGCGATCGCGGTGGCGTCGGGGTCGAGGAGGCCGATGAGGGCGTCGATGTCCTTGGCTTCCCAAGCCTGCTTGAAGTCTCGGACAATGCCGGCCTGGCGAGCCGTCGGAGTCGGCGGAGCCTGCGCCGCCCGGATGCGGCGACGCGCCCTCGAGGCCAACTGTCGACATGCCGCCGGCGTACGCCCGACGATCTCGGCCACTTCGGCGAAGGGATAGCGGAAGACATCGTGCAGGATGAAGGCCACCCGCTCGGCCGGCGTCATCGACTCCAGCACGACCAGGAACGCCATGTTGATCGACTCGTCGAGAGTGACCCGGTCCGCCGGGTCGATGGTGGTGCCGCCCGGACGCCCGCTGATCCACTCGGTGCTGTCGGGCAATGGCTCGGGGATCCATTCGCCCACATAGCGCTCCCGCCGGACCCGCGCCGAGCCGAGCAGGTCAAGACAGATCCGACTGGCGACCGTCGTCAGCCAACCGCCGGGGGACTCGATCGCCTCCTGCTGCTCCCGCGACATGCCATACCAGCGGGCGTACGTCTCCTGGACGATGTCCTCGGCATCGGCCAGCGAACCGAGCAGGCGGTAGGCGAGATTGATCAGCTGACGCCGCTCGCCCATGATCGCGCCCAGGCTCGGATCAGGCCGGCCATCGCCCGACTCGGAACGCATGCTCATGATCTCGACCACCCTCCGTGCTCGCAGCAGCCCACCCTCACCACTCCGACGAAACAGCACACCGAACTGTCAGGCGATCACCGACGAATCGACGAAAGGCCGCGGCTACTGGAGCACGGCGTCGCGATCGGCAAGCCACTGACAGGCTCGGATCAGGCCGGTGACGTAGGAGCTCGAGTCGTCACCTTCGCCCAGGCACCACTCGGCGGCGTCGAGCTCGTTGATGAGCAGAGCCGGACCAAGCGCCCGCCGTTCGTGGTCCGAGAGCCCGTTCGCGTCGTCGTACCCCTCCAGTAGCGCATTGACGAGAGAGACGAAGATCGGCCAGCGCTCGCCCGGTGAGTCCATCGCCCACAGCATGCGGTTGCCCAGCCAACGGTTGACATCGCAGATACGGGGCGCGGTGCACAAGTGGTCCAGGTCGATGAAGCCTGCGACGTGCCCATCGCGCAGGAGCACGTTGCCGTCGTGACAGTCGCCATGCGTCAACTGACGCGGAAGACCGAAGGTCGCGTCCCGCATTGCCGGTGCGAGACGATCGAGTGTGGGCGCGAGAGCGACATCGGTCTCACGCAGCCGCGGAAACGTCTGTGGTGTGAGCCGCTGGTCCAGGACGATCTCGTACGAGGAGATGGTGAAGGGGCAGCTCTCGAGCGCCAGATGCATGCGTGCGATGGCTGTACCGACTCTGCGGTAGACATCAACGGCATCTGGACGCTCCTCGAGATTGCCGACATCGCAGGGAATTCGCGGCAGCAGGACGTAGAACGCGCCGCAGCGCTCGACGCAGATGGCGCCGTCATCGGTGACGATCGGAACCGCGACGGGTACGCCGGCCGCGTGCAGATGCGACAGGATCCGAAACTCCTTGGCCAGCCGCAGACGCGGCGCGTCCGGATCCCACAGCATCGGCTTCTTGAGCACGTACTCGCGGCCATCGGCGGTCGTCACGTTCCAGATGCGATCTGTCGACGCACACGTGCGGTAGCCGGGGCCAAGTGCGCTCGCCCATGCGGTGAGCGTCACATCGCCTCCTACGCCGTTGCGCGGGTTGGCATGCCAACCCACAACCCTTGCGGTGTCAGGAACGACTGAAGAGTCTCCGGTGCATCTCGCCGGCGATCGCGGTCATCGGTCCGGAAACAGTGTCGGCTGTGAATGACTCCGCGACGCACTCGAAGGTGGAGTCGTGGAAGGCGAACACGAAGTGGGACAGCTGCCAGAATCGCTCCGGGCGATTGTGGGGGTGCACCGAGTTCATCCGCTCCAGCCCGACTGTCCGAACGTAGGTGCCATCCCAGTCCGGATCGTCCACCCCGAGCAGGTAGCCGAGCAGAACGCGGCTCTCGTCAGCAAGTACAACAGGCAACGGGGCGCCGATATCGCACTCCGACACTCCCGAAACCGCAGCCACCCGGTCACGGTCGTCGACGTCGTACATGCGGGTGAGCCTAGCGAGCCACATCGTTGTCGTCTGACAGCTCTTCTTCCGCGGAAGAATCTCGGCCGATGCACTCACGCGCCAGACAGGTCGTCAGACCGTCCGGCGGCGAGTCGAGACCACTGCGCCGTAGGTCGTCCGTCGGTCCGGAACTGCTCACCGGCGGTGGCGTACGGCTGCGGCCACCCGGTCGGCGAGTCCTCCCACGTCTCCTGGCGGCCGTACACGGTGAGGTCGAGCAGGTGGTAGCTGGTGGCGCCGGACTCGGTGCCGCGGCCGGTCGACCAGTACGTCTCGAACACCCGGTCGCCGTCACGCAGGTAGCAGAGATAGCCGCCGAAGTCGCGCCCCGCGAGCAGTGCGTCCCCCGAGTCGCGTGCTGAGTACCACGGCATCTCCCAGCCCATGAAGTCCCGGTACCGGGCGCTCTCGGCGTACGCGCCCTGGCAGAACGTTGCATAGGTGACGTCGCGGCTGTGCAGGTAGGCCAGCTCCCGCGCGTGGCCGGTGAAGAACGTGCAGCCCTCGCACTGCTCCGATGCGGGCTTGCCGTCGTGCCACATGTGGAAGTACGTGAGCAGTTGCCGGCGTCCCTCGAAGACGTCGACCAGTGGCACCTTGCCCTGCGCGCCAACCAGCGGTGTCTGCGCGTCTACCTCGACCATCGGCAGGCGCCGCCGAGCTGCCGCGATCGCGTCGCCCTCACGGGTGTGCGCCTTCTCCCGCACCAGCACGCGGTCGAGCTCTGCCTGCCAGGCGCCCCGGTCGACGATCTCTGGGACCCCGTGCGTCGTGCTGCTGGTCTGCATCAGGTCACCTTTCCCATGTCAGGGCAGGCGCATAGCCAGCCTTCGGAAGGTAGGACCTGTCGAACGACGAAAACTCATCGCAGCGGAGCAGCCCCTTGTCGCGTCCTAGATCGCCAACGCCTCGGGAAATCGGACAGATCCGCCCATCTGGGTCGTGCCACACCGGATCCATCGACCGTGCGGTGCGAGGCTGGCGAAGATCACGCCGGGTGTTTGGCACGGCTCGCGGAATTGACGTGGTCATCCAACGTACATTTCTCATACAGAAGGTTTTCCTCATTATCGGTGTACAGTTCAAGTAATCCGGAATCGACGACATCCCGACTTTGAGGTGCCTGCCACACCGGCAAGCTAAGGGGATGTCATGCGCATCCTGAATCGCGCACGCAATGGGAGTTCCGCTCCCCTCGACGTGACTCCGTTGGGTCCGCTCCCCGCCGGTTGGACATCTCCCACCACGACGCCTTCCGATGAGACGCGTCGGTTGGGTCCACTCCCCGCCGGTTGGACATCTCCCACCACGGTTCGCTCCGATGAGACGCGTCCGTTGGGCACTCGGCGTGCCGAGACTCGACCCATGGGGACCGGTCCCGCCGTGACGGACCCGGCAGCGGTGCGTACCTGGCTGGACCTGGGCTGGCTGGTCAGATTTGGAATTGCCGCCCTGGTGTTCGTCGGCTTGAGCGTGTTCATGCTGCAAAACACCGGCAGTGCCAACTTCTCGTTCCTGTGGATGGAAGGCACGGCGCCTGTCGCGGTTACGCTTCTGATCGCTACTGGCGGCGGGCTCCTGCTCGCCGGATTCCGCGGCATCGCTCGGCGCCGCGGCTGAGCCCTGTTCGCCACTTGATAGCGACCTCCACCTGAAAGGCCATCGTCATGCCGACGTTTGCCGAGCGTAGAACTGTGATTCCACCACTGCCGCCGTCCACACCACGGCTGCGCCTGGGTGCGATCCAGGCGCGTGGTGCGCCGCTCGACGGTGGCTGGTGGCCACGATCGAATGATCCGGTCGCCGAACTCCCCGGGCTGATCCTGGCCATCGACCATCGCCGAGGACCCATCACCCGCGTCATGCTTGGCAGCGCCGGCTGGACGAGCCACCCGGCGCGGCTGGCGGTCGGAGGACGAGTGATCCGGCTTGGTTGGTTCGCCAGCCTGCCCGTCGGACTCCTTACCGCCATCTGCGCAGCCAGACTCCGTGTCGACCTACTCCTCGTGCCACCAGGAACCGATGCAGCCGTCGCCGAGGAGGCCATGGCAATGGCCGCCGCGCCCGACAACAACCTCCGCACCCCGGACGTCCTGGCCGCCGCACTCGCCGGCCTGACCTCGCGGGCCAAGGTAGCGGCACAAGCCGCATGGGAGTCCGACGGCGGCCACGCCCACGCGAGCGGACTCTGACGTGCCTGCTACCGCACGAAGACACAGGTCTCGTAATGGCTGCTGTGACGGCGCGGAGCGCGTGAGCGGATACAGTACGTGGCCATGGCACGGGTAGTTCTGCGCGTTCGGCTCACCGGCGGCGACCACATGGACCTCACCTACGACGAGCCCGCCATCGTCGATGTAGAACGCGTCATCGAGCACGTCATCACCCAACTCGCCCAAGACTCAGGGGTGCTGCGCACCAGACACGGCGACCGCCTCGTTGTGCTCTACGGCCGGGGCGTGGCCGCCTTCGAAGTCACCCCACGCGGCGCCGTGATCTGACCGGACGACCCTGATCAGCCGACTAGCGTGTCGGACCATGAACGTAGACGGCTGGTTGGCAGACACCCGAATCTCCTACGACACCGTGGCGGTCAGCTATGCCGACCAGCTACGCGATGCTCTGGACGCCGAACCTTACTTACGAGCGAGTCTGGCGGTGTTCGCCGACCAGGTTGGCGCTGCCGGTGGCGGGCCGGTCGCGGACGCGGGCTGCGGACCAGGGCACGTGACCGGCCACCTGCACAAGTTGGGGATCGACGCGTTCGGCATCGACCTGTCGCCAGGGATGATCGACATTGCTCGGCGAGACCACCCCGACCTGCGGTTCGAGGTGGGTTCGATGACGGACCTCGACCTCGCCGATGCCTCGGTCGCAGGCCTGATCGCCTTCTGGTCACTGGTTCACGTCCCCGACCATGCGGTTTCCACGGTCTTCGGGCACTTCCGGCGGGTCTTGCGTCCCGGCGGACCACTGCTCCTCGGCTTTCACGTCGGCGACGGATCGCGGCTGAAGACGCAGGGCTACGGCGGCCACCCGATGAACGTCTACGTCCACCGGCGCCAGCCTGACCAGGTGACAGCCTGGCTGCACGATGCCGGACTTGCGGTCGAGGCTCAGATGCTGCTGGACCTCGACAAAACTCTCCCAGGGGCGATCCTCTTCGCGCGCCGCCGGCCCTAGTCCTGGCCACCCGAACAGCGATCACCCTCCATCAGCCGTGAGCGGTGGCCGCTACGCTTGACAGGAAACCATTTGGTTTCCTATGGTGCCGGGTGTGGAGACGGTGTTCCGGGCCCTTGCTGATCCGACTCGGCGCGCGCTGTTGGATGCGTTGTTCGAGCGGGACGGCCAGACCTTGGTGGCACTGACTGCGCCACACGACATGACGAGGATCGCGGTGGCCAAGCATCTGCGGCTGCTCGAGGACGCCGGCCTCGTAGTGAGTCGGCGCCGGGGTCGGGAGAAGTTGCACTACCTCAATGCGGTCCCGATCCGTCTCATCCATGACCGCTGGGTGAGCAAGTACACCGAGCCATGGGCAGCCGGCCTGGTCGGCCTGAAATCTGAACTGGAGCACCCGATGGAGAAGGTCTTCGAGATCTATATCCGCACGTCTGCCGAACGCCTGTGGGAAGCAATCACCGATCCGACGATCCGTACGAAATATCACTTCGGCGCACGCATCGACTCCGACTGGACCCCGGGATCGCGCTACACGCTGAACCATCCCGGCGCCGATGGCCCACTCGCAGAAGGTGAGAACCTCGTCGTCGATCCGCCGCGGCGGCTCGTCCAGACCATGAACACCTTGTGGAGTGAGGACGCCGAACGTGCCGGCACGTCGCGGGTGACCTGGGAGATCGAGCCCCTCGGCGACTCGTGTCGGCTGACCGTGACCCATGACCAGCTCAGCGACACAGCACCGCCCGAGCTGTACGGCGGGTGGCCAATGATCATGTCCGGGTTGAAGACCTGGCTCGAAACCGGCCAGACCCTCACCACCCCAGGCTCAGTGATGTACGGCGACAACTGAAACGAGGAGTCACGATGACAACGCCTGCGGCCACGCACGCCACCACTGACGGAAGCCCGCTCGACAGGACATTCACTGCGGCCTTGCAGAAGAGTCGTGCCCTGGGCGGCTGGACCTACGTCGTGACCGACTGGACCGCCGAGTTTTTCGGCACGCGCGGCCTCGTCAAGGTCGCCGGTACCGTCGACGGACATCCCTTCCACAGTTCGTTCATGGCACTCGGCGACGGCAGGCACAAGCTGCCCATCAAGGCCGACCTACGCCGCCTGATCAACAAGGGTGAAGGCGACACCGTCACCATCCACCTCAGCGAGCGACTCGGACGGACTGCGCACACTCGCTGATGGACCGTGCCCCGCCGACACAGCCGACGTACGTGCGACGATGGGTTGCGGCAGACCTGTGCGACCATCGGAGCCGTGGCTGACGACGCCGAGGGGCGCGACTGCTCGACCCTCGATGTAGCAACGGCTAGCATCTTGCGATGCTGCGAAGGTATGCGCTCGTCAAGTTTCTGGAGAATCTCCGTGACAGCGACGAGTTCCCGGCACTCAGCTGGCCACTTCACCTGACGATCGTTCCCAACTTCTCGATTGGCTGGGACGATGTGACTCTTCGCGAGAAGGTTCACGGGGTTCTGGCGGGGCACGACCCGGTTGACGTGGGTGCCGGACATGACGATTTGTTCGGTCCGCAAAGGACGGTTCCCGTCACAGTGCTCGAGCCGACACCGGGCCTGATGTCGTTGCACAACAGGATTTTCGAGCTGTTGACGAACGCCGGTGCAGACTTCTGTCGCCCGGAATATGTCCAGCGCGGGTACCGCCCACATGTCACGATCACGCCACAGCGTCGGCTGGGTCCTGGTGACCGTATAGTCGTCGACGCGATTTCGCTCGTAGACCTGCAACCTCGCGGTAATTCTCAGCTAAGAAGGGTGCTCGGCACAATCAGCCTGGTGTCTACCTCGTGCAGACTCGGTGTCGACGGGCGCGTCGGCAACGACCCGCCCCCGGGCGAGGTACCAGATGCCTGACCGGACGGCCTTTCTCTAGCACGCTATCGCCCTGACAGCCTCGTCATGGTGTGATCGTCCGTTCCGTAGCCGGCGTGCCGCACCACTCGGCGAGCGCATCGTCGACGGATGCCGCGAGACCGAGGCCGTCGGTCGTCGCACGGTCGGTCGCCCAGGCGACGTAACCGTCCGGGCGGACCAGCGCCACCGCCGGCAGTTCGGTCGAGCCGCCTTCGGCTGGTCGCCCGGCGAGCGCTGTGACCTTGTCTTCGTACCGTTCCCGTGCGACGCCTGCTGCGGTCCCCGGGTTCGTGGTGTCGATCAGTACGAAGCGCCCGGGACGCAGCGCCTCGGCCAGCCGGATGCCGTCGACCGCGACGTCGGGCATCCGCCTACCGGCCAGCTTGTGCGGCGCCTGTCCGCGCGGTGGGTAGGAAAAGCCGATGCCGGACAGAAACGTCCGCGGCAACCGCTGGAACGCCTCGATGCTGAAAGCTGCCTGCATACCGAGGCGGGCAAGCCGCTGGATCACGCCCGACCTGATCATGACGAGCCGGAACATCCTGTCGGTGACCTTCAGGACCTGCTCCCCGATCGGATGACGTTCGGATTCGTAGCTGTCCAGCAACCAGGACGGCGCTGTCCCGCTCACCGTGGCGGCGAGCTTCCAGCCAAGGTTCATGGCGTCGCCGATGCCGGTGTTCATACCTTGCGCACCGGCCGGGGAATGAACGTGGGCGGCATCGCCGGCGAGCAGGACACGGCCATATCGGTAATGCTCGGCCTGCCGGCGCTCGCTGCGGAACCGTGTCATCCACCGCGCCTCGGTCATCCCGTAGTCATCGCCGGCGATGTGCCTGGTGGCGTCCCGGACCTCTTCCAGCGTGGGCGCCTCGTCGGTGGGTGGGGCGCCATGCCGAAAGGAAATGGAGCGGTGATAGCCATCGCCGAACGGGATGAGGAGTTGGATGCCGGCTGCGGTGGCGCGGGTGAAGAGGACGTCGTGCGGTGGGTTGGTCAACCGTACGTCGGCGAGGAGCAGGTCGACGTCGTACTGGTCACCGACGAATCGCGCGCCGACCTCGTCCCGGACCGTGCTGTGCGCCCCGTCGCAGCCCACTACGTAAGCGGCACGCTCGGTCCGGGTGCCGTCCGGTCCGGCGACCAGGACGTCCACGCCGTCGTGGTCCTGGGCGATCCCGACGACGTCCGCGCCACGCACGATCCGTACGCCGAGGTCGCGACACCGCGTCTCGAGGACGGTCTCGGTCCCGCTTTGCGGCACGATGAGCAGGTAGTTGTACGGGCTGTCCAGCGGGGTGAAGTCGAGCGACACTCCCTGGTTGACCTGGGCTCGAGGCATCTTTGTGCCACGCGAGATGACCTCGTCGGCCAGCCCGCGTGCGTCCAACTGCTCCAGCGTCCGTGCGTTCACCCCAAAGGCGCGGGTGATGTTCGGTGTCGCAGTGCGCTTCTCGAGTACCGTGCACGGAACTCCGGCCAGAGCCACCTCGGCAGCGAGTGCCAGTCCGGTGGGCCCGGCACCGACGACGATCACGTGTTCGGTGGACATTGGTCACATCCTTGACATCTCGTCGTCGCGCCGCCCGCGACCGGGGATCTCGGTCCACAGGAATACCACTACGAAGGTAGTACTACCATGGTGGTGCCCACGACGTCGAGAGCTACCACCGAAAGGCTTCGAGCCGATCCATGCGTACGAACCAAGATCGACGGCTGCAGATCGCCGATGCCGCCATCCTGATCCTGGCCGACGCCGGAGCGCACGGCCTGACTCACCGCGCGGTCGATGCCCGGGCCGGCGTTCCACTGGGTACGACCTCGAACTTCTTCAACAGTCGCCGGGAACTGCTGCTCGCCACGGCGCGACGGCTCAACGACTCCCACTGGGAGTATGTCCGTACGCTGCGCGACCAGATCGACAGTCCACTCGACCGAGCGAGGCTGGCTGCGATCCTGCACCGCCTCGTCACCGCGGAGGATCCAGAGGTGCGGATTCGTCATCTGGCCCGGTTCGAGCTGTTTCTCGCGGGAACACGGGAGCCAGAACTGCGGCCGATCCTCACCGACATCCGCCGGGCCGCCATGCAAGCAGCGGTGATTCTCCTCGAATCCGCGGGACTTCCCGAACCGAAGCGCCATGTGGACCTGCTGGCGTCGGTACTCAACGGCCTTGCGTTCGACCACATCACCGTCCCCCGGTCCGACGAAGTAGAGCCGGTCTCGATGACTGCAGTGCTCGACGCGATCTTCGGCACGAGTTCTGGCTAGCGGGACTTCACGTCGTCGCAGCTCTCAGTAGTGCGAGCGCCGTTTCCTGAGCCGGAAAGTCTTCCGTTGGCTCGAGAACAATCGCCACCGCATGCCTGCTGGGAGCTGCGAACATCGCGGCCGAGTAGCCAGGGCCTCCGCCGCCGTGTCCGACTACCAGGCCGCCAGGACGGTCCGAGTCGGTCAGTACCATCACGCCGAGTCCCCAGCTGATCTTGTCGAAACCAAAGGCGTCGCGACCCACTGGCACGATGCTGGCCGGATCGAGAAACGCGTCCAGCGGCCTGCTCCAGAAGCGCTGCAGCTCACGCGCTGTCGTCACGAGCGTCCGGTGCCCAACCCAAGCGGGGTGGTAGCGGCCGCGCACAGCGTGGGATCCTTCACCGATCTTCGCGCTCACTGCCGGCACCGCGTGATCAAAGCCCGACAGGTCAGCTGCGACCGACGCCGAAGAGAAACCCAGCGCAGGCAGCATGGACGTCAATCCACCGTGGTCGTCCAAGACGCGGCGAAGAAGCATGTAGCCGGTGTTGGAATACGCCCAGCTTCTCGGCACCGTACGATCTGGCTCGGCGTCGAGAACACGCTCGAGAATCCTCTCGTCCGTCCACGGCTGCGATGGGCTCGAGGACACAGCAGCGTGGTAGGCGGGTAGTAGTCCGTAGTCGGGCACCCCGCCCACGTGTGTCAGTAACTGTACAAGCGTGGCGTCGAACCTGTCGTCGCCGAGCACTGTGGCGACCGGCATGTGCAGCTTGACGGCCCGATCGGCTGCGAGCAGCTGCAACGAAGCAGAGATGACCGGCTTTGTGATGCTGTAGATCACGTAGTGAGCATCGACGTCGCCACGCTCCCAGGCCCGGTCGTCCCACGACACAAGCGCTGTTCCGCCCAGCTTCGACCGCTCGGCGATTTCGTCCAGATCACGGCTACCGGACAAGGCCTTCTTCGTCATCTCGACCCTTCAATACGCTCTACGGGTCCTGGAGGAGGACGGCTGGATCCGTCCATACGTATCGGAGTCCGATGATGGTCCCGCCACCGGCAGGCTCGGAGACCACCCGGCCGACGCACTGACCTCCGCGCGCCCGGTAGAACGCCTGCGCCGGCGCGTTTTCGTCGAGGACCATGAGGTGTAAGCGCTTGTGCGTCCCACACGCCATCACCGCAGCCGCAGATCGGGCCATGAGCTGCGTGCCTACCCCTCTGCGTTTGGCCTCCGGGACGACATGCAGGTTGTCCAGTAGGGCTCCCCAGACCGGGTCGTGATCGAGGATGGTGTGAGCGAACCCGACGATCTCGCCCTGCCATTCGGCGACGGTCGTGTGATGGCGTGGATCCGGGCGCTTCAGGCGGTCGGCCCAGACGGCTCGCCGATCGTCGAAGACATCTCCGTCCAGAAACGCGTCCGAGTATGCGCCGCGGTAATGGCCCCGCCAGCTATTGGCATGAAGGGCCGCGATTGGCTCGATGTCATGATCGCCTGCTGGCCGATACTCCACGTCGACATGCTTACACGCTCACACGCGTGCCCCGGAGCAGGGCTCCTCCCTCATCGGGTGAGCACGTCGCGTGCCTGATCAAGCTGTAGCTCCCCCGCGTGCACGTCTCAGGTGAGCTTGGGGTCCAGCTTGTAGTGCAGCCGAGTGACCGTGGCCGACCAAAGACTGAGCTGGTGGTCGGTACGCAGCACGCCCTCCTCGTCGACGAAGACGTGGAACTCTTCGCGGATCGCGACGCGGGCGGCGTACGTGGCTCCCCCATCGTTGACGACCACGTAGGCACCGTCGCCGCCGAAGGCTTCACCCGCCGATCGAAGGCGCAACGACCCATCGGCCTCGATGATGGGGCGAAGGAATACCTGGACGTTGCCCTGCTCGAGCGGGAAGGCCACATGGACGCTGGGACGATCCGCTCCGGGCAGGGTGCGATGGGAGTAGCAGCCGCTGTAGACGTACTCACCCGTGGATCGCAGGGTTCGGAACCAGCCAGCTGCCCGTTGTCGACCATCGCCATCGGTAATGATGGAAACCCGGCTGTCCATGCCACGCGCTACATCGAGCGGGCGCGTCGGTAGCGCGAGTTGCTCGACCCGCTTGCCGAACAGCCGCGAGATCAGCTCGCCCGCCGGCCAGAACAGAGGTGCCCAGCCCGACCAGACCTCCATGCGCCAGTTGGACGTGTGCTCGTAGAAGTCGCGAATCTGGGGGGCCAACCTGTGTGCCGAAAAGCCTGGACCATCGAGCGACGACAGATCAGCGATCAGCCCTGCGCCGGGATACTCCGTCATGTACGACTCCCTGAAGCTTTGCCGCAGCGTCCCCGAGCCATCCGTCCCTGACAACCGATTCGGCGGCGACCGGAGCATCGAGCCAGGCGTGCTTCCCGGCGAGGTCGACGCGGCGACCCACCAAACGCCACCACTTTCGAGTGAGCAGATCAAGGCCCGCGCGCTGCACACGGAGAGTGTAGACGTCAAGGTGCGGTGCCTTGGTTGTGACGGCCAGTACGGACCGGGCTACAGGCCTGCCCTGTCCAACCGGGCGAGGAGGCTCTGCTTGCGTGCGTGTTGGACGCGTAGTTCTCGCACCCGCTGATCGAAAAGCTCGGTGCGACCCGTTCGCCCGCACACGGCCCGCAGATCCAGGATGAGCCGGACAGCTGCGTTGTAGCTGCTGGGCTTCGCTGTTTCAATCAGGTTCCTCACCTGTTGCCAGGTGTCGCCCTCCCGCAGGGCGAGCCGGTCCAGGTACGTCTCCCGGGTCAAGGTGGCCTGGTTTGGGTGGCTGGCACGTTGGTGTGCACGCTGTTCGGAGGCGACTCGAACACGCATTTCGCGACGGGCCGCCGCGGCGTCGAGCAGCTCGCCCGCAGTGCGGGGCCCGGTGCCGGCTCCTCCGGTCTCGGTGACCTGGTGACGGTAGCGCCTCAACAACTCAGCTCGCAGGTGAGCATCACCGCGTAACACACCGACGATGAGCGCATCCCTTTCCCCTGCTGGAAGGCTCTCGACCCACGAGGCTGCGCTCGACGCCGAGTATTCAGCAAGCTCCTCGCTTGCCGTGGCCGCCTCAGCGGTCAGGTCCGCGTCGATCCGTAGGAAGTCGGCGAGACTCTCCAGCCCAGCGGTCAGATTCCGCAAGCCGGCCGGAACAGGTGGCTCTGCCGCGTTCGGCTCGACGCCACCACACTGAACGCAGAGCAACCACGAAAGATAGAGCGCCCGCAGGTCGCCGGACAGGATCTCTACGCGCACAGGCGTGATCGATGCCATCCGTTGCTGACCATCGTCGTATCCGCCTTTCCAGTCACCGGTATCGTCCTCGGACGTCAGAGTGACGATCACATGAGCGTTGTACGTGCACGCTGTTGCCGCATCTCCGACGCAATAGCGGCGTACCGTCTCGAGGTCGACCAGCCGCTGCGGTAACCGCAGCATCAACTGATGCTTTCCCCAGGTGCTGACGTAGAGGAACACATCGAAGTACCTCTGCATCAGCCGATGTGGGTCGCCTCGGAGGCTGCCCCACTGATAGTCGTTGACAAAGCTCGTCGGAGTGATGCGGGCGCGAGTCGAAAGGCGACGAAGCTCACCGACCTGATGATCATCCAGCGGGCTGTCGATCGCCTGGAACTCGTAGTACTGGTACTCCCTCACCTGTCACATCCCGACCTGCTGGTCTCACGCAGGGTTTCGCGGCATTGCCCGTTGTGCCTGTCGCGACCACTCCTCGAGCGAGATTACGACCTCGGGAGCGCCCCGGCCAAGCCTCCTGACCTGCAGCGCGGCTCATCCATGACTGCATGCCGACGGTCGAGATGTTCCACATGCTCGGATCCCGTCGTGGTCTCGGTCTCGGCGGGGAACAGGCCCTGTCGGCCAACGGGATCTCGTACACGCCGGGTATCACGCGATCCTCGAGATCGACGGGATACTGTCCTGCGTCGAATGAGGTAATGGCTGGCAGGGCGCAGCCACCGATCCCCTGCCTGAGGCAAGACGGTGAGCGCGCCTCGGCCGCAGGTTATCCTTCCGGGCACCATGCGTCTCTCGGCACCGGTCTCTTCACGGACGGTCGGTGCGGCCGGTGGAGGATGTCCAAGCCGAGCAGCGCAACCTAGGAGCGGACCGATGCCACGCGACCCCAACATCCCCGACGCGTTCGACGTCTACACCCTCGTGGTCCTGCGCCGGCCAGCCGATGCGCCGGAGATGTCGGAGGAGGAACTCGACCTGCTCCAGGCACGGCACCTCGCCTACCGCGCCGAGCTGTGGCGGCAGGGCGTGGTGGTCGTGAACGGACCTTTCGACGAGCAGAGCGAGCCGTCCTATCGCGGCATGTCGATCTTTGCCTGCGACGCCGCCGAGGCCGCACGCCTGTCGGATGGCGACCCATCCGTCGTGGCAGGGCGACTCACCTACGACGTGATGAAGTGGTGGGTCCGCGCCGGCTCGCTCGCTTTCCCACTCAGCGAGAGCCCGGTCGGCGACCGCCGCTCGATGCCCGACGACTGACGAGTCATATCCGCGGCGGAGGTGATCTCGCCGCTCGCATTGCCTGACGTACGACGGCTGCCCGACGGGCCAAATCGCGCGTATAAGACATTAGATGTCCCATACCGCGCGGCATCGTAGGCCCGGAGGTGGTGATCGAATGGATCCCGCGATCGACTGGCTGCTGACGTCGGACGAGCCGGCGGTCCGCTACCTGGCCCACCGCGACTTGCTGGACGAGCCGGCCGAGGAGGACGCGAGTCGGATTCTGGACGGGCCGAAGGTGTCAGCGTTGCTGGCCGGACAGCGGCCCGACGGGGGCTATGGCGAGTTCATCTCCCAGGTTGGCGGGTATCGGGGAGCGAGTCGTCGCTCCGAGAATCTCCTGGGGATTGAGACGGTCCGTAGTGATCCGGACCGTCTCCTCCGTACCGCCGGCAGGCTGTAGCCCGCGGACGACGCCGCTTTGCCGGAAGGGGATCGAAGGTGAAGACGCAGTGACCATTGAAATTCAGAACGTTGTATTCGCCTGTCCTGGGAACTCACGGGAGAGCTACGATCGCGGCGCCCGGCCGCTGGCGTCGTTCTATGCGGAGCTCCTCGGGATGCGGATTGTCCGCGAAGACTGGTTCGTGATCGAGAACGAGGACGATCCTGATGGTCTCAACCTGGCATTCGGTGACGGACCAGTCGACTATCGTCCACCGCGCTGGCCGGATCCAGAGTTTCCGCAGCAGATGCACCTGGACATCTCAGTCGGCGACATGGATGACGGCGAACGAAGGGCGCTTGGTCTCGGCGCCTCCAAGCTTCAGGACAACAACTCCTTTCGCATCTACGCAGACCCAGATGGGCACCCCTTCTGCCTCTACCGCGACACCTCGGAAGAGGCACCGACCTGTCGTGAGCGGCTCGGTCGGATCGAACGGGTGGTCATCGACTGCTTCAGCCCACGAGCTGTCGCCGGCTTCTACGCGGCCCTGTTGGACATGCCAGAACGGGAGATCGACACTCCCGAACGAGTTGTCATCGCCCGACGCGACGGGCGCCGGCCGGCTCTGGCGTTCCAGCACGCGCAGTTTGCCGCTCCACGGTGGCCGGACCCTGCGTACCCACAGCAGGTCCACCTCGACCTCCGCGTCACCCACCCAGAGGCGCCACGTTTGCTTGCCGCACGGGAACTCGCCGAAGAGATTGGTGCGATCAGGCTGACAGACAACAGTGGTACGCGACATGTGTATGGCGACCCAGCGGGCCACCCCTTCTGTCTGTAGCCCGTAACTCGGCGTCGAGGCACACCTGGCTGGTCGACTGGATCCCCCGCCGACAATGGCCAGCCATGCCAGGCTGAGCGCCTCTGATCTCAGCGCGGCTGGTAGCCGGAGGCCTTGATCGCGGACTCGACGAGCGCCAGGCGGTTCTTGTCCGCCCCGGATTGCTGCACGGGTGAACTGTCGAGGTCGGCGGTGTCGATCCGCAGGAAGTGCGTCTTGTCCAGCAGCACCCTGATGTCCTGGCCGTCCAAGCCTGCAGCCGCCCGGTATCCCAGGACTTCGATCTCCGTATCGCCCGACGTCAGCCCGGCCAAGGCGAGCTCGGCCGCGTTTGGCTCCGTGTACAGGTCGACGAGAATTCTGATCTCCTTGCGGCTCCGATAGTGACAACTGAACCCATGCTTGGTCTCGTTTCCACGGGCTAGAAGTGGCTTGCCGTCGAGGATGGCCGTGATCGCCGTGCGGTCCAGCTTGCCGCACTGCGCCGGAAGGATCTCGCCACCTGCCAGAATCCTGCCCTTGCTCGGCAGCTCTCTGGCGACGTCCTGCGCGAGAGCCTTGATGTCACGCACGCTCCTGCCCTGTGTCGAGTAGGTGATGAGCGCGAGGACGCCCGCCTTCTCGATCGCGACGTACCACGTGAAAGGCGGCACCTTGACAATGCGCCCCTGGTCGCCGACGCCGGCAAGCTTGACGGGCTTGGCCGGATAGGCGAGCTGCTTGGGTATCACCGCGTCGGGGCCGCCGGGAAGGGGTGCGCTCACGATGCCGACCGTCAGTTGGTACGGCTGGATCTCGCACTGGTCGATACGTTCGTTCTTGATACTCAGTCCGCGCAACATGCCACGGTCCGCGTAGTAGCCCATGTGCTCGGGTGCGTGCTTGTGCACGAGTTCCCTGGTGATCAGCGTGCAGGGGTCGAACGCCGCCAGTGCCGGTCTCTGCGAGCGATTGGAATCCTGCGAGCCTCCGAAGCTCACAAGGTCACATCCGGCGAGGACCAGACTGAGAGCGACAAGTGTGACGGCCATGACGATTCGAGGTCCGGAGCGCATCAAGAGCCTTTTTGTCAAATAGGAGGAACGCAAACCCACACGACGAGGGCTTCGGCGGCGCATGCCTGGAGAGGAGCTACGCGACCGGAACGGCCACAACGAGGCGGGCAACCTGCTCCGTTGCACTGCGCACGCTGCTCACGATCATGCGACGAGGCACTTGGTGGAAGACTGCTGGAACTGCCTGTTTTCTCCCTTAGTCCGGTCTTGGCGCAGCAGCCAGTGGACAACTCCCCCTCGCGGAGGCTGGTCTCGAAGCGATCGGCCGGCGCTGAGGCTGGCCTTGCGGCGGCGGTTCCTGACGTCGGCACCTACCGGCGCTCCAGCCAGAGGTGGAGGGACGATCGAGTGGGACGGGGGTTCCGTAGTGCATGCTTGTGTCGTGATCAATCCAACCCTCGGTCGCGCGGACTGACGCGACACGTCAAGGTGACATTCGCCGCTGGTGTCCCCGACCGAGGAACCATAGTGGTCGCACTAGGCGTTTCCCAGACGTCAGACCACCAGAGGAGGCATCGTGGCCGCATCGCTGCTCGACCGGATCTTGCGGTTCTTCCGAAGTCCGCAGGGCGAGAAGCTCAAGACAAAAGCGCAGCGGCTGGTCCGTGACCCTCGTACGAAGAACTACCTGCGCAAGGCGCAAACGAGGGTGGAGCAGGCGGCCAAGGACCCGCGAACGCAGCAGACGGTCAAGAAGGCGCAGGACCGGCTGCAGAAGGCAGCCAGCAACCCACGCACGCAGGCCAAGATCCGCTCGATCGTGTCAAAGATCAACAAGCGCTAGCCTTGCCGACGGCAAGGTGGCGCGCAGGCCCGTGCTCAGCTGATCGCCGAATCTGTCCGACGTCGACTCATACCCCCGCCGGCTAGCCGAGATCAGATCCATCCGGCGCGAGTGAGTACGGATGCGGCGACGTCGGGCAAGGTCCGCCCAGCTGAGATGATCTCGAAGTCGTCGACCTTGGACGTGTCGAGAATCTGGTCGAGCTGTCCAGCACGGTTGAGGTGCCACTGCATGTCTGCGTCGGCGCCGGCATGGCGAATCCGAAGACGTCGGTGCAGTTCGGCGAGGTCGGCGCGAAGTCGACACACGCACAGCTCGACGCCAATTGCTTCGCGAAAGCGCGCACGCTCCGACGTGGTTTCCACCACGCCCGCCAAGACCAGCCGTTGGGCACCGGCCGACAGATAGTTCCGAGCGACCGACTCGACGTTCCGTAGCTCCATCGCGAGGTTGAAAGGGTCGTCTGGTGGGGTCGGCCAGGACTGGGTCAGCGCGTCTAGGTCAGAGGGGCCCTGATGAGGCTGCCTCAGTCCTGGGGCGCGCCGACGGGCTGGGCCGAAGCCTGGCGGGCCGACCCATAGAGTGACGCTCGTGCGGCCAATTCGCTCCCTTCTGCATCCTGACGATCTTGCACGCCTCGTCGAGCGCGAGTATGAGGTCGAGGCTCCCGTCAGCGCGCGACTCCTGAGTAGCCGATTCAACGACACCTACCGCATCACGGATCGTGATGGCAGCATCCGGGTTCTTCGCGTGTATGCGCGTGACAAGCACTGGGTGCGGTCAGATTCCGACCTGCTGTTCGAGCTCGAATTGCTCGAGAAACTGGCAGCAGCGGGGCTACCAGTCTCCCATCCGTACCGACGGCGTGGTCCTGGCGACGCTCTACTCGGCCGGCTGGACGCTCCTGAGGGAGAGCGACGCTTCGCGCTCTTCACCTTCGCGCACGGCGCGTCCGCCAACGACCGGCCACTCAGCATCGGCCAACTCTCGAGGTTCGGCGCCGAGGTTGCCAAGCTACACGCCGCGATGGACGCCTTCCGTTCCGATCACGGCCGTTATCACCTCGACCAGAGCGTCCTGGTCGACATGCCATTGGCGGCCATCGGGCGGTACGCGACAGCAGAGCAGGAGGCCAGCTACGCCAAGCTGTGCCAGCTTGCGCAGCGGTTGGCGGACTACGTTTCGGCGCTGGAACTCGCCGCACCTGCATACGGCCTCCTCCACGGTGACATCCATGACGGCAACCTGAATGTCGCCTCCAACGGCGAGTTTGTCCTTCTCGACTTCGATCTCTGCGGATTCGGGTGGCGCGCGTATGAACTGTCCAACTACTACCGAGGGCCCGACGACCCGAAGGGCGAACGCGCGAACTGGACAGCCCTCCTCGACGGCTACGAGACGGTACGGGTACTCAGCCAGAGCGAGCGTGACGCCCTGCCGATCTTCGCCGCCTGCCGAGGCCTGTGGGATATCGGAGACCTGCTCCGTGACGCCCACATGTTCGGCGACGCCTGGGCAAGCGAGACCGTCTGCAAGAAGGCGCTCGAACGAGTCAGTGCACCACTCGCCCAGCTCAACTGGTGAACGCGCGGGCCACGCCGTCGCGGGATTCATCGTCTACCTTCGCGCCCACCCGTGGGCTACCGGCGCGCGATCCCCCTCCATACTCGCTTGAAGGGTTCGCCAGTCGCCTTGCCGTTGATCTCGATGTGCGCCAGATCGACATGCGACCAGTCCTGCAGAAGCTCCCGCACGTATGGCTCGCTGAAGAAGTGCATCGTTCCGCCTGTCTCCTCAAGGACGCAGTCTTCTTCTAGTACGCGGGCAACTGGGGAGCGGGAGGACCGCAGTTCGCGGTCGTCCGTGGAGTTGACGTGGAAGAGCAGCAAACCGTTCGGTTTGACGACTCTGCCGATCTCCTCGAACAGGGCACGAGTGATCGCGTCCGTGAAGGCGTGCAGCGCGACGTTGGACATGATCGCATCGAAGGTACCGTCGCCGAAGGGCAGCGGCCGGCTCATGTCGACGACCTTGTAGTCGACCTCGGGGTACGTGGCGCGTGCGGCTTTGATGGCGTGGTCAGAAAGATCCGTCGCGATTACCTCGAAGCCTTCACGCCTGAGACGTGCGGCGTCGTGTCCGGTACCGCAACCGAGTTCGAGAACCGTCCGCGCCGCCGCCTGTCGTAGGGGTTCGAGGAACGGCTCAGTCCATCGTCCTTGCCAGTCAAGGTCGCCGCCTCTCTCATGCAGGGTGCGAAAGTAGGTGTTCCATCTCGCCGTGTCGGTCATGCGCCGACGATACGCTGCGCTCCGTGGGATCCCCGCGTTCTGGATGGGAGCGACTGTGTCGTGATGAGGGCAAGAAGCAGGCCGCATGCCACGGAGGGCCGGATCGCGACCGTTCCTGCCAACGAGGCGAGTTGGGCGGACCTCCAGGCCGTGTTCGACACCAGCGGTGGGCCGTCGGCCTGCTGGTGTCAGCGGTACAGGATGCGACCCAGGGAGAGTTGGGCATCGGTTGGTGCTGAGGAACTGGCCGTCCGGCTCAACCAGCAGACTGCCTGCGGTCAGCCGGAGTCGACCGGGACGAGCGGCCTGGTGGCCTATCTCGACGGCGAGCCGGCCGGTTGGTGCGCAGTCGCGCCGCGCTCGGCCCATCCTCGTCTCCTGCGCGACTGTCGCGTCCCGTGGGCGGGCCGCACCGAAGACAAGACCGACGACACTGTGTGGGCCGTGACCTGCTTCGTCACACGGCCCGCCTTCCGGCGCCGCGGCATCAGCCGTGCGCTCGTCCGCGCCGCCATCGACCTCGCCCGACAGTCCGGCGCCCGTGCGGTCGAGGGCTACCCCATGCTTGTCAAGCCCGGAAGGCAGATCCCTGACGGGGGCATGTTGCAGGGGCTCCATGTCGGCAGCCGCAGCATCTTCCAGGCGGCCGGGTTCACCGAGGTCAGTCACCCGACTGGGCTCCGGGTGGTCATGCGCATCGACTTCTGAACGACGTCGGCCGCCGTCCGCTTGACGCGACCGGACCGTCTAGTGTCTTGGACATGCGGCAAGCGACAACAGTTGGGGAGTACCTGCTCGGCATGGCTGGAGTCGGACTGCTTCGGCAACGCGACACCGATCCCGCACCGAGCGACGAGATCGTCGGTGAGCTGCGCGACCTGCTGGCGGCGCTTGACCAAAGCCCGCTCGACCAACGCCTGCGAACGCCCGTCGAAGAAGTCTCCTCCGGCTACGGTCGATGGGCCGAGAGCTACGACCGCCCCGGCAACCCCCTGATCGCGCATGAGGAGCCCGTCGTACGCGAACTCCTCGGCGACCTCGCCGACGAGCCAGGCGGCGCACCGTTCCTCGACGCGGCCTGCGGCACCGGGCGGCACCTGGCGTTCCTGGCCGCACAAGGCCGCCCAGTGATTGGGGTGGACGCCTCACCGGAGATGCTGGACGGCGCACGGCAGAAGGTTCCCGACGCGGACCTGCGAGTCGGTGATCTCGCCGACCTGCCGCTCGACGACGCGACGGTGGCAGGAATGGTCTGTGCGTTGGCGTTGTGCCACGTCCAGGATCTGGCACCGGTCTTCGCGGACTTCGCTCGGGTTCTTCGCACCGGTGGCGTCGCCGTGGTGTCCACACTGCATCCGGTGATGATGGACGTGTACGGCTGGAGTGCGTGGTTCACCGACGACGATGGTCGCCGCCACGACATTCGTACCTACCAGCACTCAGTCTCCGACTATCTCAACACGGCCATCAGCCAAGGCTTTGTGATCGAAGCATGCCGGGAGCCGCGCATCCCGACCGAGGAAGCGCGCAGGATGACCCCCTCGCAGGTCTCGACCGCAGGAGTGGCCGCCCTGGTCGACGTACCCGTAGCGCTTGTCTGGCGCCTTCGACGGGCCTAGCCCATCCGAGGCCGTACGCCACTGCTGGTGGCGTACTGCACGGTCGCCTAGGGTCGAAGCCATGACGCCATCCCGACCGGCCGGGTTCGAACGAGGCAGCGTCGCTGTGCGGCGCAACGTGTTCCGCGGAAAGGTGCGATCGGCGTGGCCGGCCCGGGTCGTACACGACACGGGTGACGAAATCGCCTGGGTGTGCTGGTCCGGCACGGAGCTGACGGCGGATGCCAAGCACGCCGCGGCTTGGCGCACCGGCGACCATTCGCAGCGAGGACACGACCTGTCGGAGCTGGCGTCCGGCGAGTGGTCGCTTGGCACGTCGGTGCTCACAGGCAGCATCCTCGGCTTTCAGCTCCCGGACGTGTGGTTCAGCGTGTTGCTGTTCTTCCAGCCGAGCGGCGACCTTGGAAAGTGGTACGTCAACTTCGAACAGCCCTACCGCCGCACGCCGATCGGCATCGACACCTGTGACCACATGATCGACCTGGTGTTCAACCCAGACGGTACGCATCGCTGGAAGGACGAGGACGAATACGCCCAGGGCCGGCAGCTCGGCCTCGTCACCCACGCCCAGCACGCGGAGATCGAACGCGCCAAAGAGCAAGCGTTCGCGATGTTCGAGCAGCGCACTGGTCCGTTCGAGGAGCGCTGGCTGAGCTGGCGGCGCGATCCAGACTGGCCACTGCCCGTCCTTCCCGACAACGCGACCACGATCCCCGCCGCCATCTAGGAGCTGAGCCCTCCCGAGCCGCACAGGTAGGGAGTCAACCGAAGCCTGGGCAGACCAGCCCGCTGTCTCTTCTTGCTAGCGTGCTCGTCGGCTACCGCTGCGCCGGAACCGGGAGGCCACACGTGGCTCAGATGCGATTCCAAGTGGTCGTCTTCGACCTGTACGAGACCCTGATCACCGAGTTTGATCCGGACTGGCAGCCCGGGAAAACGCCCGCGGAACGCCTCGGGGTTCCCGGCGAGGTCTTCGACCAGGCGTGGCGGTCTCGCACCGTTTCCAGGATGACCCGCACAACCGATTACGGGGAGGTTCTGCGGGAGGTCTGCCGGGCTGCTGGACGAGTGATCGACACAGGCGTCGAGACTGCCATCGCGGATCTGCACTCGGAGCGGCTCGCCGCGAAGGCCAAAGCGCTGCTGGAGGTAGAGCAACCAGTGCTCGAGTCGCTTCGTGAGCTGAAGGCGACGGGTCTGAGACTTGGCCTAGTCAGTAACTGCTCCGTCGAGGAAGTCGCGGCCTGGGACAGGAGTCCGTTGGCTCCGCTCTTCGATGACGTCGTCTTCTCCTACAACGTTGGATACGCCAAGCCTGACCGCGCGATCTACCTCATGGCCTGCAACCGGCTCAAGGCCTTGCCGGAGCGTTGTGCTTTCGTGGGGGATGGCGGAAGCGATGAGCTGTTGGGCGCCGAACGGGTTGGAATGAGTCCCTACTTGGCGCGGTGGTTCCTGGACAGGTGGCCTGAATGGCGGAGCCGCCCACCTGGCGAGGCCAACGCAAGGTTCCGGCACCTCTCAACTCTCACCGAGCTCATGTCTCTTCCAACCGAAGCTGGGACAGGCAGTGGCCGCTAGCAAATCAGTCGACTGGAACACGTGCAGACCGCGTTCTGCGGGGGATGAGAAGCCGGACTGTTGGTAGCTGCGCACCTTGGACGCGCAAGATCCGACCCGTCCAGGTCGACCGGACGCCGCCACTCGGACGGCTTCACCTCTTCGTTCAAGTTCGGTTGCAAGGTTCTGACTTGCTGCCCGCTTGACTCGTGGGTGCACGTACACGCAAACCTTCCAACCGGGTCGAATCCAATACTTTAGAACGCATGACGCCCTGGTCAGAGCACTCCTGTGAACCAGCGATCGAAGTGGACGGGCTGGAGATGACCTACCGGGCGCCGGTTCGCTCGGCCGGCCTCCGAGCGGCTTTCCGCGCGTTGTGGCGGCGGGAGTATCGACAGATCAAAGCGGTGGCCGACGTCTCGTTCGCCCTTGCGGCAGGCGAGATCGTCGGGTTCATCGGGCCCAACGGCGCCGGCAAGACCACCACCATGAAGATCCTCTCCGGCATCCTGCACCCCACCGCCGGCCGCGCCCGCGTACTGGGGTTCGAGCCGAGGCGACGCCAACCCGCGTTCCTCAAACAGATCGCACTCGTGCGAGGCAGCCAACCCATCGGCGGACCTGCCGAGCTGACGGTGCTGGACAACCTCCACTACAGACGACTGCTGTACGACATCCCACCCACCCAGTTCCAGGCAAACGTCGACGAGCTCACCGACATGCTCGACCTGGCAACCCTGCTGATGCGGCAGGTCCGGGCACTCAGCCTCGGCGAACGGATGCGCGCCGGCTTGGCGGTAGCACTCCTGCACCAACCCCGCGTGCTCTTCCTGGACGAACCCACCATCGGCTTGGACGCCTCCGCTGCCGCAGCGTTCCGGCGCTACATCGCCGGTTACGCCACCCACACAGGCTCCACCGTGCTCCTCACCAGCCACTACATGACAGAGGTCGAGGCGCTGTGCCCGCGGGTTGTCCTGATCGACCAGGGACGGCTGCGCTATGACGGAGAGCTGACCGCCCTCGCAGCACACCTGTCGCCGTACAAACTGCTCCGGGTAACCACTGCCGACAACGCGCAGCCGGTGGCGTGGGAGCACTACGGAGAGCCCGACGAGTCCGAGCCCAATCGCGTGACACTGCGGGTTCCCCGAGAGGCCGCTCCCCAGGTCACCAGCCGGTTGCTGGCCGAGATTCCAATCATCGATCTCACCGTGGCAGACCCGCCGCTGGAAACCACGATGGCCCAGCTCTACCAGGCGGGTGTGGCGTGAGCAGAATCCTGCGGCTGGTGGGCTTGGCGATCTGGCGCAGCACGCTGACTCAGTGGACCTGGCGGTCATCGGTGATCACCTGGGTGATCGGACAGGCCGTGACTCCGGTCCTCGGCCTGTTCGTCTGGTCCGCCGTCCTGCCGGGCGACACAGCCGTCTCCACCTACTACGTGGTGCTGCTCGCGGTGCAACTCATGACCGTCTCCTACGAGCACCACACCCTGTCCAACAGCATCTACGACGGCGGCCTGGGCGACAGCCTCGTCCAGCCGCAACCTGTCGTCATCGACTTCCTCGGTACCAACATCGGTCTGCGGCTCTGGCACCTGATCTTCGGCATGCCGCTCATCGTGATCATTGGCGCCGTCGCGGGCGTCCGACTCGACCCGGTTGCGATAGCGGTCGCAATGCCCGCCCTTGTGCTCGCCGCCGGACTGCGGTTCCTGTTCACCTATGCCCTCGCGCTGTCGGCACTGTGGACCGAACGCGCTCACGGCGTGGTCGGCGTCGGTGAGACGCTGATCTTCCTGCTCGGCGGCACCGCGGCGCCCCTTGCCTTCCTGCCCGAACCGTTCCGGGCAATCGGCCAGGCGCTGCCGTTCTGGTCCATGCTCGGCATGCCCGCCGAGATCGCGGCGGGAACTCTGCACGGAGCTGCGCTTGTCCAAGCCTTCGGCGTACAGCTCGGCTGGCTGATCGCCCTCACAGCCTGCACCGTCACCGTTTGGCGCACCGGCCTGCGCCGCTTCACCGCCGTCGGTGCCTAACAGAAAGACCAACCATGCTGAAGCTGGCTCGCCTGTTCGGGACCTTGTTCTCGCTGTCGCTGCGGCGGCAGCTTGCCTTTCGCACCGACCTCTTCTTCGAGATCATCCTCGCCATCATTGCTCTCGGCTCCTCACTCGCAGCTTTCGGAATGATCTACACCCGCACCGCCACCCTCGGCGGCTGGGCGCCCGGCGAAGCGATTGCCCTACTCGGCACTTTCCAGATCATCAGCGGACTACGCGCTGCCTTCGTCGAACCCAACCTGCAGTGGTTCGGCAAGCAGGTCGCGGACGGCCAGTTCGACGCCCTCCTCACCCAACCCGCGCCCGCGATCTTCCTCGCAAGCCTCGGCAGCTGCGCACCACTGGCGCTCACCCAGGTC
The DNA here is from genome assembly GCA_963720325.1 of uncultured Actinomycetota bacterium. Lineage (GTDB taxonomy): Bacteria > Actinomycetota > Actinomycetes > Propionibacteriales > Actinopolymorphaceae > Thermasporomyces. The sequence continues at coordinate 396,208 of CAVRFE010000008.1, forward strand.
GGGCTCGGAGGTGGCGTTATCGCGTACGGCATCCACCTCGCCGACATCGCCGTAACCCCGACCGCAGTCGTCGCCTGGCTGGTCCTTCTTGTCGCTGCCACCGCAGTCATGTGGGCAACGCGCGCCATCATCGCCGCGCTCGTGTTCTGGGCATTCGGCCTCAGCCTCGACGTCGTGTACGACGCCATCTGGCAATTCGGCCGCTACCCCATCGACATCTACCGCCGCCCGTTACGGGCACTCCTCACCTACGTCATGCCAGTCGCGTTCATCGCGACCATCCCCTCAGAAATACTCCTGCACACTGGGCAACTCCTGCTCGTCCCCATCGCGCTCGGCGTCGCCGTCGGCAGCTGCTTCCTTGCACACCTCGTCTGGCGAGCGGGGCTACGCCACTACACAAGCGCCACCAGCTGATACGACAAGACAGACCGGCAGCCGCCAAGGTCCATGAGCGTGGGAATCAGAGACTGGGCGCTCAGCGGCCCTCCGACGCTCGGGAAGGTGCTCGCGAGCGCCGGTTAGTCTTCACGTCCTATGACCAGCTTCGCGGATCACGCCGGCTGTCCGTCTCGCGGCGGCCGTACCAGATTCGGATCCTCCATGGGTGAGGCGGAGGGGCGCTGGCGGCCGGGCCAGCACATCATCCGGCGCGAGGTGTGGCGGGGGTCTGCCTGGATGGGGATGGACGCGATCGTTGTCGAGGACCAGCCAACCCACCTCGCGTTGTATGTTCCAGCAGGTGCGCCGAGGGCGTTTGCGGTGGGCTCCTGGCCAACCGCGAACGGCAGACATCCGGGGGACGGCGTGGCCCGTTGGCAGGGGCACGGATGCCTGATGCTGCAAGTGCCCGGCGAGTCGTACGCGATATGGCATTTCTGGGGCGGTCGCGATCGACGATTCACCGGGTGGTACCTCAACCTTGAAGACCCCTTCAGGCGTTCCCCGAGCACGTTGGACACTCTTGACCACGAGGTCGACATCGTTGTCCGACCGGACGGTTCGGCCGAGTTGAAGGACGTCGAGCTCGTTGAGGAGTGCGTGCGGCACGGTCGCTTCGACGCCGCGTTCGCTGACGCCGTGATCGGCCGCGGGAACGAGCTGCTTCAGCGGCTGCAGGACTCGGCAGGCCCATGGTGGGATCAGCGCTGGGCCCGATGGGAACCCCCGCCATCGTGGACAGCCCTGTGCTCTCTCCCTGCGGATTGGTACCGGTGACGGGCCTGATTGGACCCTGGTTCACCGCCTGCTCTCACCCGCGGATCGCAAAAGCCACACCGGTGGCGTGACGGATGCGGAAAGGTGAGTGCCGGCGAGCAAGTGTGCGGTAGCGTGCGTCCTTCCCGCCGAGCTACCGCAGACCCACGGGAGTGCAGCGACGTGGTTACGCCGGAACAGGTCGCTGAGGCCTTCGATCTCGGCAAGCCGGACGGTCCGTTGATCCCGGTCCAGCACACGGTCTCGCAGACTTGGCGGATGGCCACCGATCGTGGCTCGTTTCTGGTCAAACAGGTGTGGCCTGACGCCGACCCACATTGGGCGCCGCAGCTTGATGGCCGGATGGCCTTCGAGCAGCGAGCATCGGCCGCTGGGATCCGTACACCGACGACTGTGTTACCCATCCACCCTGTGTTCGGGTGGACAGGACGGGTGGCCGGACGCGGCGCGTACCGGGTTACCGACTGGATCGAGCACCGGAAGGTCACCGATGACGACGATCTTGCCGACTGGCTCGGTTGGACGCTGGCGACCATGCACAGCTTCGAGTCCTACACAGGCGGTCTCGAACCGCCCTATTACGTCCACGACGCCGAGCAATGGCAGGAGTGGGCGGCGGAAGCGGCAGGACTACGACGGCCGTGGGCGACCGAACTCGCTGATCATCTGGATGACTACCTCGCCATCTCCGCCCGGCTCCACACAACATTCCTCGAGGTAGGCGATCACGTCATCACCCACCGCGACATAGTGCCCTTCAACGTCTTGATCACAAGAACGGGACCAGTCTTGACCGACTGGGAAGTCATCGGACCCGACAGCGCAAGCCTCGAAACCGGATTCGCGGCCGTTACCTTCGGCCGTCGCAACACCGGCTATGTCCGCAGGATCCTCGACTCCTACCGTGCTAACGGCGGCGCTCTCGTCGAAGGCCTTGGGGAGAACCTCTTTGCCCACAAGCTGGGCAGCGAACTCGGCAGGCTGGCCGCCGTGCTTCGGGACACTCTCGCTGGCCACCCGATCCGCGCGTGGCAGACCCGCTACTCCGATACTGACGAAGGCGTCACTCATCTCATCCAGGAAGTCCTCACGACAGCTGAGCGAGTCGACACACTCGCAACAGAGCTAGGCAGGTGACGACGGCCTAAGGTAGAAGGACGTCCGCACTGTAGCGATAACATCGCCGGATGATCGGTCTCGGACGAGTGGTGCGAGTTGTCGGTGTACTCGCAATTCTCGGCGGGCCGGCGGCGTGCTCGCTCTGACCGGCGTTGCCCTGCTCTACTACACAACTGTCCAAGGTCGCCGGACGAGGCGACGCCAAGACCTTGCCACGGACAGGCCCACTGCGGAGCCGGGCTCGGAGCCCACCGGCCGTCGTGGCCGATAGGCTGATGCGGTGCCCGTCTATCCACTCACGTCTGCTCGTCGGGAGCAGGTTGTTGCCGTGCTGACCAGGCTCGCGGGACGGTCGCTTCGACTGGTCTCTGAGCAGCCCGTCGGCCACGAGTGGGCGCCGGTCACCCGCCTGGTCCTCGACCGTGAGTTGCCCGAGATCGGTTCGTCGGTCGTGGTCAAGACTCGCCGAGTGGAAGGCGAGGGCCACGGGGGTCCGGCATACCTGCGACGAGAGGCAGCAGGTCTACGCACGGCAATGGCGAGCGGTGTGGCCGCGCGTCTGGTTCACGTCGATGATGCGGCGGGCGTGGCGATCCAGACCGATCTTGGTGATTGGCCAAGTCTGCAGGACCAACTGTTGGCGGATGACCCGGAAGCGGCTACGGCGGGCATGGTGGAGCTGGCTACGGCGGTTGGCCGACTGCACGCTTCGACGCTCGGCCGACGCGAGGATCACCAGCGAACGCTCGACGCGTTCGCCGCCGACGTGGATTCCGGCCCGAGCTACGCCTTTGGCGCGGACCGCTGGGACGTAATCGAGCGTGCCTGCGCCGACCTGGGCCTGCCACCGGCACGGTCAGCACGCGACGATGCGCTGCAACTAATCGAGCGGACGGCCGATCCTGGCGCTTCTGCCGCACTTACGCACCAGGACCTCAACCCGACCAACGTTCTGATCACCAACGTCGGCGCCCGCCTGGTCGACTTCGAGGGTTGCCGGTTCGGACACCCGGGGATCGACGCTGCTTTCCTGCACTATCCGTTCCCACATCACAGCAAACCTTGGGGACTGCTGCCAGAGGCGGTCATCGAGTGTGCCGACGCTGCGTACCGAACCGCACTTGCTCACGGCGGAGCCGATCCGTTGCTCGACGATTACGACCGGATGCTCGCCGACGGCGCAGCGATCCCGCTGATCGGACGAATCACTCGACTGCCATTGGTCGCCCGTTCTGGCCAGTCTCCGCACGACAGCTGGCGCAGGCGCGGTCAGATCGTCCAGCAGATCCGGACATACGCGCGGCTGGCCGAGCGGGCCGGAAGGCACTCAGGCCTCACGGGCTGGCTCCGAAAGCTGGAAGCAGCGATGATCCGCCGGTGGCCGGATGCCGCCGACCCAGCACCACCGCTGTTCCCGGCATTCGCCAACTGACCTGAGTCGCGCGGCTTGCCGTATCTCGGTAGCGCCCACAGCCTCGGAGCTACACATCGCCTGGCGTAGGAGCATCAAATTTGGTTAGCTGCAACCGTGTCTGATGCGGGGATCGCGCGCGGAACTCATCGGTTCGTGATCGAGGTCCGGCGAGCAGGCTCGGCAGAGGAAGTGACGGCCGCGATCGACGTTCTCGATCGGATCTTCGGCCCGCACGAAGGATGGCGCGCCAGCCGAGACCGCAACATCGAGTCCTACAGTGCCGATCCGGCGCTCTTGGCGATTGCGCTCGACGAAGGGCGCGTGGTCGGTGCGGCCGGCTCAGACGGCACCGGAACGGTAGCGGTCGTCGGTGTGGATCCTGCCTACCGCGGCCACGGAATCGCTCGCCGACTCCTCGGCGAGGCAGAAGACACGCTGCGACAGCGTGGAGCACGTAACGTCGGTCTCGGCGCCGTCGATGACGCCGTCGGTTTCTACCTCAGGTGCGGCTACGTCCCACGGTTGCTCGTTCAGTTCCGATCCGAGGTCGAAAGCCCGCAGTGGATTGTGCAGGAGCTGTTGATCGGCCCTTTGCGCGATCGCGAAGTCTTCCAGACCGAATTCCAAGGCAGCCCGCAGCTGTGGGTACAGGTCGACACTGTCGACTTCGCCTGCAAGCGCCAGATCGAGGCCGTCGCGCCAGGCACAGTCGCCCAGTACATCATGGGCAAAGAGCTGTAACGGTGAAGACTTTGACCGCTTGGACGTTCACTGCTGGTCGTCCACGCGCGCGCCAGTGTTGATCTGTGGTGCCGTTTCCCCAGGCTGGGCTTCGGAACTCTGGGCATCACCTCTTGCGGCGAGCCATGTCCGGTGGAAGTCGTTGTAGCTGGAGAACCTTGTGGTGACGGCCTCCTGCACGACGTCGTACACCGCGTCCGAAGCACGGAAGGCATCTCGGTCCAGGGTGCCGTCGGCAAGGAAGACGAGCACGGTGCGGGCCAGGACGTAGGCCGTCGTGCGGCTGTCGATCGGCGCGCCGAGCGAGAATTCTTCCGGCGCCATGAACCGGGTCGAGCCGAACATCCGTCCCATGTCGTTCCGGAAGGGTGCTGGCCGATAGCAGTCCAGGTCGATCACGGTCAGGTGCCGCCGGTCGAAGTCGTACAGCAGGCAGCCGTCGTAGAAGTCCCCCTGGATCCAGCCCGCGGCGTCGACCTGCCCGTGCAGATCGATCAACTCGTCGATGACAGCGAGGATCTCCTCGGCAGGTAGTGAGCGAAATCGCTGGAACGCACTTGTGGGGTCGTCCCGTCGGTCCCGCCCCGTACCGAGGTGATCGCCATCCCGCCACTCGTATGCCAGGAGCGGTCCGCCAGGTGACTCGATCAGTCCATGGAAGTTCGGAAGCAGCCGATGGCGGATCATCTCAGCGATCCGGGCAGCGTTGCGGAGCAGCCGCGCGCGACCGTCAAAGTCCAGGTACGGGGCCGTGTCGGCAGGATCGCCCGCGGTCTTGATGAAGAATCGCTGGCCGTCCACGTCGACGCCGAAGGAGATGTTGCCGGAGTCTTGGCCGGTGTTGGTGCCGAAGCGGGCGAAGACTTCGCCGACCTGTTCGAGGTAGAGGGCCGGGTGCTTGTCAATCGCACGAGGGAACATCCGTGCGACCCTACCCGCGCGACGAGCCAGGCCCTCGCTGACGTACCGGCGTTAGCAAATGCCGGTTGCACAGGCGGCGTCAACGTGATCTCCAGCGGGAAGGCAATTGTGTAGCAGGAACAAGCCCCGACCTGTAGGGTCGATGCTGCCTTCGGGCCGACACCCGAAGTCACCCGCCAGATTTAGGTTCGCCGGATCTCGCGACGTGACTTCCTGTGTCCGGGGGTCACGTCGCGGTCCGGCCATAGCCAGGAGAAGTGAGCGATGTTGACCAACGAGCAGATTGCAGAATTCGAGCTGCACGGCCTGCTCTCCCTGCCCCAGACGGTGCCGGCGGCCAAGGCCTTGGCGATGCGCGACCGCCTGTGGGCCTTCCTGTCAGTCATACACGGCCGGAAGCAAGACGACCCCACGACCTGGACGTCCATCGACGGCCGTGTCCGCTTCAAGATGCTCACGCGCACAGGCGCCTTCGACGACCTGAGAGAGCACCTACCTGAGCCGATCACCGACGTGCTGGGACCGGCGTGGAACCCACCTGAGCACTGGGGCGGCCCGCTCGTGACCTTCCCAGACCCTGAGCACGAGTGGGCGATACCCGCGACCCGATGGCACGTCGACTCCACTGCGTGGTCCACCGAAGAAGTCCTCCCCGGACTCGTCGCTTTCACCTTCCTCGACGACGTTCGACCGCACGGCGGCGGAACACTGGTCATAACCGGCTCACACCGCATCACCTGGCAACTCTGCCAACGAGCGGGGGGGTTCATGAAGACCAGCAAAGTGAAAACCAAGCTCGCCCGCGACTACCCATGGTTCGCCGACCTTTGGCGCGAACCCGTCACTGACAGCGGTCAGCTCCGCCGATACCTCCATGACGGAGCCATCATCGACGACACGCACGTTCGAGTGGTCGAACTCTGCGGTCAACCAGGCGACGTCATGCTGATGAACCAACGTATCCTCCACGTCGCGGCACCGAATGCACTCGACTCACCACGGATGATGCTCACCGACTTCATCACCCGATGCCCGGACCGAGAGCCCTAGCAGCGGACTGCGCCGAGGTGGCGGACCCGGTTTCGATGAGTGCAGGTCCCCTGCCGAACGCTTGCCGAACTCCCGGGCTTGACCTTGACGCAGCGTCAACCCTGCATGCTGACGCGATGACCATATATAGCCAGCTGACACCCGGTCAGGTCCGGGCGCCCGCGATCCACGTGCAGGGTCTTGAAAAGTCGTACAAGGAGCTGCACGTGCTGCGCGGAGTGGACTTCGATGTGGCGCGGGGCGCCATCTTCGCTCTGCTCGGCTCCAACGGTGCGGGCAAGACCACGATCGTGAGGATCCTGTCAACGCTGCTCAAGTCGGATGCGGGGACTGCCTGTGTCAACGGCTTCGACGTCGCCACGCGACCGGCGGACGTGCGGGAGTCGATCAGCCTCACCGGGCAGTTCGCGGCGGTCGACGAGATCCTCACCGGGCGGGAGAACCTGGTGTTGATCGCCCGGCTGCGACACCTCAAGAACGCGGGCAGGATCGCGGATGACCTGCTCAAGCGCTTCTCGCTGACCGACGCGGCGGGACGGAAGGTGTCGACGTATTCAGGTGGCATGCGTCGCCGCCTGGATATCGCGATGAGCCTGATCGGGAATCCGCGGGTGATCTTCCTCGACGAGCCGACGTCTGGGCTCGATCCACAGGCGCGCATCGAGGTGTGGCACGCGGTCAAGGAACTCGCCGGGAAAGGCACGACGGTGTTGCTCACGACGCAGTATCTGGACGAGGCCGAGCAGCTCGCTGACCGGATCGCGATTCTCCACGAAGGTCGGATCATCGTGAACGGCACGCTCGCCGAACTCAGGCAGGTGCTTCCGCCTGCCGAGGTCGAGTACGTCGAGAAGCAGCCGACCCTCGAGGACGTCTTCCTCGCCATTGTCGGCAACGACGCCACGGACGCGACGTTGGCAACGACCGCACTGTCAGCACAGACAAGTGAGGAACAACGATGACCAAGCATTTCTTCGGGGACTCTGCCGTCCTGCTGGGACGATCCCTGCGCCACATCACGCGCAGCCTGGACACCATCATCACGACCACGGTTATGCCGATCGGCTTCATGCTGTTGTTCGTCTACGTGTTCGGCGGCGCGATCAACTCGGGGTCGGATTCGTACGTGAGCTACATGCTGCCCGGCATTCTGCTCATCACGATCGCGTCTGGCATCGCCTACACCGCGTTCCGGCTCTTCCTGGACATGCAGAGCGGCATCTTCGAACGATTCCAGTCCATGCCGATCGCACGCTCGTCCGTCCTGTGGGCACACGTGCTGACCTCGGTGGTCGCCAATCTGATCTCGCTCGTGGTCGTCGTGCTCGTCGCCCTCCTCATGGGCTTCCGCTCGGGAGCAGGAGTGCTCGCATGGCTCGAGGTCGCCGGCATCCTGGTCCTGTTCACTCTGGCGTTGACGTGGATCGCCGTCATCCCTGGCCTCACAGCGAAGTCCGTGGACGGCGCGAGCGCGTTCTCCTACCCGCTCATCTTCCTGCCGTTCATCAGCTCGGCATTCGTGCCCACCGAGACCATGCCCGGCCCGGTGCGCGCCTTCGCCGAACACCAGCCGGTGACGTCCATCGTCAACACGACCAGGGACCTGTTCACACAGGAGCCGGTCAGCTCCGACATCTGGATCGCCCTCGCCTGGTGTGTCGGCATCCTCGTCGTCGCGTACCACTTCGCCATGGTCGCCTACCACCGCAAGATCGCCTGACGAATGTCTTTTTCGGGCAGGCTGAAGCCATGCTGACGATCGGACAGCTGGCGTCCTACGCCGGTGTGACCATCCGCGCGGTGCGGCACTACCACCAGATCGGACTGCTCCAGGAGCCGGAGCGCGATCCCTCCGGCTACCGAACGTACGACGCGGCCGCGGTCGTACGCCTCATCCGGATTCGGACCCTGGCCGAGGCGGGCGTACCGCTGGCCCGGGTCCGCGACCTGCTCGACGCCGAGCCGCAGACCTTCGCCGCCGCGACCACCGAGATCGACCGGCAGCTACGCGCGCAGATCCGCGCGCTGCAGGAGCACCGCCGGCGGATCGCGCGGTTGGGCTCAGGCGATTCGTTGGCTCTCCCGAAGGAGGTGATCGACTACCTGGACCGCCTGCGTGCCATCGGAGCACCGGAGGCGATCATCGAGGGCGAGCGAGACGGCTGGATCCTGATGGCGGCGCGATATCCGGACCTGATCCCGGAGGTGATGGCCGACAAGGTGGTCCAGTTGGCCGACCCGAGGATCGTCCGGCTCTACCAGCTCTGCGGTCAGCTCGTGGAGAACTGCGGGGACCTGGAACTCCTGCTGCGCGAGACGGCCGACCTGATGAGCGAGCTGTACGACCGGGCGGCGGTCCGCGGGGAGCTGGAGTGGCAGGACGAGCACATGAACGACGCGGCGTTCATCCGCCTGATGGACTCCTTCACCGATGGCAACCCCGCCGTCGCGCGGCTGCGGGAGCTGCTCGCCGAGCGCGGTTGGACCGGGTGGACTCGGGTCGAGAAGCGCGAGCCTGAGGTGTAGGCCGTGGCTAGCGTCCTTTGGGTGCTAGCCATGGCACCGATGAGTTTCCGGTGGTGCGCAGGTCCTCCGAGCCGATGGAGACACCCGGCACAGGGCTCGGGCGACAGCGAAAGGACGGCGACGATGACCGACAATCAGGCGACCGGCGGAGCGAGACCGTTTCGATTCGGGGTCGTCGCCCCCCTCAGAAGTGATCTACCGGCGTGGCGCGACCAGGTGCGCCGTATCGCCGACTGCGGCTTTTCGACACTTCTGATGCCCGACGTTCATCAGTGGCAGCCGGCGCCTGGACCCACGTTGGCTGTCGCGGCGACGCTCGCCAATCTGCGGGTGGGTACGTGGGTGTATGCCTCTCCGCTGCGCATGCCCTGGAGTATGGCGTGGGAGGCGCACTCACTGTCTGTGCTTACCGAGGGTCGCTTCGAGATGGGCATCGGCACCGGGAGACCCGGGATCGAGGACGAACTGCGCGAGCTGGGCCTTCCGGTGGTGACACCGGGCGAGCGGTTGTCGCAGGTGCGTGACACTGTCACGTCGCTCAGAGAACTCGATGGCCCGGACCTCCATACGTCGGTGGCGATGGCTGTACGTGGTCCCAAGGCCCAGGCGCTGGCGGCCGACCTGGCGGATACGGTCACGTTCGCCGCGATGCCGGGTGACTCTCGGGCCGAGATCATGCGGCTGGCGGCCGACTTCCGCGCCATCCGAGACATCGAACTCGCGCTCCACGTGCCGGTGGTCGGCAACGCCGTCGCCCCGTTCATGACACCCCCCGACACGGACCCGGCCGCGCTACGCGCGGCGGACTCGCTCCTGATACTTCCGAGCGACCCGACGGCGGCCACCGAGGAGATCTTGAGGCGGCGGGAGGACAGCGGCTTCTCCTACTTCATTGTCGGCGCCAACGCCGTTGATGCGCTCGCTCCTGTCGTCGCCGACCTGACCGGACGTTGACCCGTCGTTGCGTCCTGCGCAAAAACGTTGTGCAGCGTCACGGCAGATCGTGGGAGCGTGGGCGCCGTGCTTGCAGAGTTGCATGTCCACACCCTCGCCTGTCTTCGCCCGCTTGACGTGCTCCGTCATCTGGCGAGCAGCAGGAGGGTCCAGTGGGACCGGTACGAGGCGGAGATGCGGGGCGCGTATGGCTACGTCCCACCCGCTCAGCAGATCGTTGACCGGTACCGCCAGGGCGATGCCGGGGCCGCTGCCGAGTTCGAGGACGTGTTCGTGTTTGGTGATGCCGATGCCGGCAACTTCGCCCGCTTCGGGGCCAAGTTCAGTTTGTTGGCCGCAGGGCTGGCGGTCATCGACCCGACTGCCGAACCGGAGGAGGTCGCGGCGGAGGAGGCGAGGTTCATCAGCGCGATCCGTGCCGAGCTCGTCCGCCAAGGGGTGTCCTACGCCGAGCAGCGCGTCGCGTTCGGAGTCGAGATCGACACGCCACGGAACCGGGCAAGCCTCGACACGCTGCTGTCCATGTACCACGGCGGTGACGCCCGAATCACCGAACGTCTGGCGATCTCGCTGGCCCGCCACAACCCCTGGCCAGGGTGGGAGCTGGTGCAGAAGGCTTGCCCTCGGACCATACGGAGGCGTGCTGACCGGCATCGACTTCTGCAACATCGAGGAAGGCAATCCTCCGAAGGACGTCGCCAGACTCTGCGATGCGGTGCACGACTTCAACCAGGCCCACCCCGACCGCGCCCTGGCCATCCTGTACCACGTCGGTGAGAGCTTCACCGACAAGAGTCTCGAAAGCGCCGTTCGATGGGTGCACGAGGCGGCCGAGCTCGGCGCGCACCGGCTGGGCCACGCGATCGCACTCGGGATCGACCCCGACGTCTACGGGCCGCACACCCGCGCCGAGTCCGTCACCGAACGCAGAGACCAGATCGGCTACGACCTCCAGCACTGTTCCGGACTGCGTGCGGCTGGGGTCGCCATCGACCCGACAGCGCTTCGGGCCGAACTCGCCGACCTGGCCGCACTGCCCGAGGACGCGTCCGTCACCGTCACCTACGACACCGAGCGACTCGATGAGTTGCGCCACCGGCAGACCTACGCGATGAGCTGTATCCGCTCCACCGGGGCAATCGTCGAGGTGTGCCCGACCTCCAACCGGCGGATCGGCGGCATCGTCGACCCGGCACACCACCCAGTCCACCGCTTCCTCGCCGCCGGGCTCCCGATCGTCGTTGGCTCTGACGATCCCGGCGTCTTCGGCACCACCCTGAGCAACGAGCTCGACTGGGTGTGCGAACACACCGGCGGAGGCGCCGACCTCCGACGCCAACTGATCGAAAATGCCTGGAACAGCCGCTCCGAACTGCTCACCGGACGCCAGAGCCGCGGCCGGGCATTGTCAGGTCCAGCTCCAGCCAGCGGGCAAGGTCCTTGATCTCACGATCTACCGCGGCTGCCATCTTCTTGCTGAAGGTCACATCTTGATGGATCGCGTCGACCCGAAAGACGCCGGCCTTGCGATCTGCGGTGGCATCGAGTTTGCCGACCAGTCGGTCGGCGTACAGGATCGGGAGGGCGAAGTATCCCCAGCGACGCTGGGCGACGGGCTTGTACATCTCCAGCTGGTATTCGAAGTCGAAGAGCTCGACCAGGCGCCTACGGTCAAAGACCAGCCGGTCAAGCGGGGACAACAAGGCCGCCCGTCCCGAGAAGGGCTGGTCCAGCCAGATGGGATCGACCCGCCATTCGCCTTTGACACCCTCGACCGCGGCCGGCTCGCCGATGTCGATGCGGTGGTCGACCGGGCAATCGTCCCGGCGAGCTCGGGCGATACCCAGGGCACGCAGCCGCCGCTCGTTACGGATCCGCAGTGCCTCGTCAGCGGGGACGATCGGGTCGTCGGGATAGACCCGCGACGCCAGATCCCACAGCCGGTCGCGTCCGGCCCGTCCGGCGACGGCGACCTCCCCACGCTGTACCAGGAAGTCCAGCATCTTGATGACGTTCCGGTTGTTGGTCCATCCCGTCGACCGCCACGGCAGAACGCACGTGTCCGGCAGCTCCCGCGAGGTCAGCGGGCCGTCGCCGCGCAGTCGCTCGAGGATGTCGAGCCTGCAAGCGTTGTTGGTCTCCACCCAATCGCGGCAGTACTCCTGCCAATCGCGTAACTCACCGCGCCCGGGCCACTCGGCCATCTCGGCTCGGTAGAGCACCATGTCTTCGGCCGGGCGGGCCATCCCTCCCAGGTCGATCAGGCGCTGCTCGGCGATCGCGTCCTCGAGCTCCACCGGCTCGTACGACGATCCCAGCCGACTCCATGCCACGAGGTCGGCGCTCGGCGCAACCGCCGCGGTCTGATCGAGCTGCAGCATGGTCAGGTTGCGCACCAACTCGAGCAGGTCGGCCGGCCGCCGTTTGTCGAGCAGTTGCGCGCGAACCGCAATCCGGCGGGCATCGGCCTTGGACAGCTTGTGCATGGTCACGACCCGACACTATGCAAGGCCCATCAGTGGGCATGGCCAGTGACGCCTGCCGAGACTGATCCGGTGTCAATGCCATAGCGACCGGCTCCGCCTGCGTCTTTGACGGTGAGGGTGAGATCGCCGCGCTGGATGAGGTGCGCCCGATCGGCCTGACGTGAGAACAACCGAACAGAAGGGAACTCTTCGTGCGATCCGTACCACGATCGCGTCGCTTCGGCCTGGCCGTCGCCGTAATCGTCGTTCTGAGTATCGGCCTACCCGGCCCTACTCAGGCATCACCACCGCAGGAACTCCAAGCCCAGGCCGCGAAGGCGCACGCGATCGACCAGCAGGTCACGCTGGTGACCGGTGACCGGATCGTCCTGTCCGGCGGCGACCCGGCGCGAGCCTCGGTCAAGCAAGGCCCGGGCCGTGCCAATGTCACCTTCAGCGTCATGCGCACGAAGGACCACCTGTACGTCGTACCTTCCGACGTACAGCACCGGGTCGCCGGCGGCAAGCTCGACCGTCGACTGTTCGACGTAACCGGCCTGATCAAGGCCGGGTACGACGACAGGTCGTCCAACTCGATCCCGGTCGTCGTGACCTACGCGGGGAAGGTCCAGCCGCGGTCGGCTGCGTCGGGAGCGACGGTGACCCGTCAGTTGCCGGTCGTGAACGGCGCGGCGATGAAGGTGGACAAGGCGAAGGCCGCCACCTTCCTCACCCAGATCACCTCGGCGCGGTCCGCCGCAAGCGTGCGAAAGGTCTGGCTCGACGGTAAGCGGGAGATCAGCCTCGACCAGTCGGTCCCCCAGATTGGTGCGCCGGCGGCGTGGGAGGCCGGGTACACCGGCAACGGAGTCCCGGTCGCCGTCCTGGACACCGGCATCGACAAGTCCCACGCTGATCTGGCCGGCCAGATCGCCGGGGCGAAGAACTTCACCGAGGAGTCGGACGAGGACCTGGTCGGTCACGGCACCCATGTGGCCTCGACGATCGCCGGTACGGCGGCCGCGTCGAGCGGCAAGTACAAGGGCGTCGCACCCGACGCCAAGCTGTACGACGGCAAGGTCTGCGACCAAGGCGGCTGCCCTGAGTCCGCCATTCTGGGTGGCATGGAGTGGGCCGCGAACGAGGTGAAGGCGAAGGTGGTCAACCTCAGTCTCAGCGGTACCGACACCCCGGAGGTGGACCCGCTCGAGGAGGCCGTCAACCGGCTGACCGCGCAGTCCGGCACGTTGTTCGTGATCGGGGCCGGCAACGACGGGCCGGGGGAGAGCACGGTCGGTTCGCCCGGTAGCGCGGACGCCGCCCTGACCGTCGGTGCAGTCGACAAGCAGGACAAGTTGGCTGACTTCTCCAGTCGCGGCCCGCGGGTCGGCGACGATGGGATCAAGCCGGACGTCACTGCTCCCGGCGTCGACATCGTCGCGGCCAAGGCGGCGAAGTCGGTCATCGGCGACCCAGTCGGCGACCAGCATCTGATGCTCTCCGGCACGTCGATGGCCACTCCGCACACCGCCGGTGCGGCGGCGCTGCTGGCGCAGGAGCACCCGGGCTGGAAGGCCGGTGACCTCAAGGCCGCACTGATGGCGTCTGCCGAGCCGGCCGCCGATCAGTCAGCCTTCGAGCAGGGCACCGGCCGGATCGATGTGGCCAGGGGCATCACGCAGACCGTCGTCACCGATCCGAGCAGCGTGTCGTTCGGCACGGCGATCTGGCCGCACGACGACGACGCCCCGGTGACCAAGACACTGACCTACCGCAATCTCGGCGACCAGCCGGTGACGCTCGACCTGGCCGCGACGCTGTCGGGTCCGGGAGGCCAGGCCGCTCCGGCCGACGCGCTGCAGCTCAGCGCGACCACCGTCACCGTTCCGGCCGGCGGGACCGCGGCGGTGCAGGCGACGTCCAACACGAACCACAGCGGCCCGGACGGCGCATACTCCGGCCGGATCATCGCGACCGACGATGACACCACCGTGGTCACGGCGATCGGGGTGAACAAGGAGGCGGAGAAGTACGACCTCACCATCACCAACCTCGGCCCCGACGGCAAGCCGAACCCGGCGTACGGCGTGCTCTTCGGCCTCGACGTCGACGTGTCCATCTCCATCGGCGAGGCGACCACGAAGGTCCGGCTGCCGAAGGGTGAGTACGCCGTCAACGGCGACCAGTTCGTCGAGAGGCCGGGTGGCGAGGGGTCGGACCTGTACTCCCTCGTCCAGCCGAGCATCAAGCTGACCGAGAACACCACGGTCGTGCTCGACGCCCGAGCCGCGAAGCGGGTCAAGGTCACCGTGCCGAAGGCCGAAGCTGCACTGGCCCTCGCCGATCTCGGCTACCTCCGCACGTCCGTGGACGGAACGCGCGCGATGGGGTGGTCGAACCCGCTGTTCGACTTCAACGGGGTGTACACGGCACAGGTCGGGCCGCCGCTCCCGCCGGAGCAGCTGACTGGCCATGTCGTGTCGATGTGGGCGAAGCCGGGCGCCGATCAGTCGTTCGCGAACTCGCCGTACATCTACGGCCAGGTCGACTCGATGCCGGGGATCTTCCCGACCGGGTTCGTCCGGGACGTCAAGGCGACCGACCTAGCCGTGGTCGACCAGACCTTCCACGCGACCGCGGACCGGCGGATCGAGTGGATCGTTCAGGGCCAGGCGCCGTACATGGGTGGCACCTGGACGACTGGCTTCGAGTACGACGTGCCGACCACCACGAAGCTCCTGGTCGACGACAAGCCGGCGACGTGGCAGCGGACGTTCCTCGAGATCGAGGACCCGGACCCGGACCACCCGCCGGTCACGATCACGCGGCTGAGCGCGCCCGAAGCGGGGTACGACGCGGGGAAGACGTACCGGGAGCGGTACAACGCGGCAGCCTTCACCACGACACCGAAGCTCGCGGTCCGGCTGGAGAACGACCTGCTGCTGTCGGCCTACTCGCTGTCGGATGCCGACGGCAACAAGGGTTCCACCGCGATGGACACCCAGTCGAGCAAGCTGCTCCGGGGCGGCCAGGTCGTGGCCGAGTCGCCGTACTTCGGGTACATCGAGGCCAGCGGTCTGCCGGCGGAGAAGTCGACGTACACGCTGGAGACCTCGCAGACGCGGCAGACGTACTCGACGTTCAGCACCCGGACGGATCTGCGCTGGACGTTCACCTCGGCTGCGTCCGCCGAGGAGACGATGCTGCCGATGCTGGGAGTGCGGTTCCAGCCGAAGGTGGACGCTCACAACGTCGCCGAGCGCAAGCCGGTGACGGTGCTTCCAGTGGTCGTCGACGGAGTGCAGGGAGAGGCGCTGCCGCGGGTGAAGAAGCTGGAGATCCAGGTCTCCGGTGACGGCGGCAAGACCTGGCAGAACGCCAAGGTCGCGCCGATCGGCAACGGCACCTACGAGGCGATCTTCGCTACCCCGAAGACCGCGAGGTCCGTGTCGTTGAAGGCGAAACTGGTCGATGCCCAGGGCAACATCACCGATCAGACCGTGATCGGTGCCTACCCGCTCCGATGACGAATCCCTAACGGGCACAGAGGAAACCACCATCAACTCTGGCCGGCGCCGCCGTGTCGCACCAGGGCTGAGGAAGAAGACGCCGGCAGGCACCGCGACCGTCATGGCCGCGGTGCCTGCCGGTCGCTGACCGGTGGCCAATTCGGCTGTGGCAGCTCTCGGTGGATGCGCCACTGTCACCCGCTACGAAACGATGATCACGGTCATGCGCAAGGAACTTGCCTAGTCTTCCGCCTGGACCCGGCAGCGCTCTTACTCCGACTTCTTTTTGGCCTGCGCTCAGGTGTTTCAGCGCACCTGCAGGCGCACGGAAAAGGTGTTCGGATTCCCAAAGTGTTGGTCCATGCCAGGAGGCCGAGCAGCGCAGAGCGGTGGTCGCCCGCCGTCTAGCTGCCCGAAAGTGAGTGACGAACGGCTGTCGGACGCGTGACAGCGAGCAAGCCACTCACCCGGGAACTGACAGTGCATTAAGACGCGGGACGGCGCACTCGATGTGTCTTGCCGCGTGTGCGCATGAGTCCGGCGGCTGCGGAGCATTAGGGAAGGAGTAGCACCAGCATTGTGGGCGTCGGCCAGGTCCGTGCCCACGTGGGTCGGGGGAGTGTCGTGGCTATCTGTCGTAGCTGGCTTCGTGGCGGGGTAGTGAGTTCGGTGCGGTTGCTCAAGCCGGTCGCTGTCGGTCTGGTGGCGGCCGTTTCGTGGTTGGTCCTCCTTACCGTCCTGTCGGTGACACCGGCACTCGCGCAGTCCGGGTCGGGCGATGCCCTGGCGTGGGGTTTCAACCTTGAAGGTCAGCTTGGCAACGGCACCCGCGCCAATGTCAATGCGCCGGTCTCGGTGTTGCTTCCGTCCGGGACCCGGGTGACCGACACCGCTGGCGGTTCCAGCCATAGCTTGGCCCTCACGACTACTGGCCAGGTCCTCGCCTGGGGCGACAACTTCGCCGGACAGCTTGGCAACGGCACGTTCACCGACAGCACGACGCCGGTGTCGGTGTCGCTGCCGGACGGAACGCGGGTGACGGCCATTGCCGCCGGCGAATTCCATAGCTTGGCGATCACGTCGACCGGCCAGGTCTACGCCTGGGGCGAGAACAGCAGCGGACAGCTTGGCAACGGCAGCACCACCAACTCCAATACACCCGTGCTGGTGTCGCTGCCGGACGGAACCCGGGTGACCGCCGTCGCCGGCGGCAGCACCTTCAGCTTGGCTGCCACCTCCGCTGGCCAGGCTCTCGCGTGGGGCCAGAACGACACCGGTCAGCTTGGCAACGGCATGCTCGACGACAGCACGACGCCGGTCTTCGTCTCGCTGCCAGCGGGAGCCAGTGTGAGCGCCGTCGCCGCTGGCGACAGATTCGGTTTGGCGATGACGTCCGCCGGCGGGGCCCTCGCCTGGGGCAACAACACCTTCGGCCAGCTTGGCGACGGCACCAACACCACTAGCCGTACGCCGGTCTTCGTCTCGCTGCCGACCGGAACGAGGCTGAGCGCCATTGCCGCCGGCGTCCGATTTGGGTTGGCGATGACGTCCACCGGCCGGGCCCTCGCCTGGGGCAACAACACCTTCGGCCAGCTGGGCAACAGCACCAACACCAGCACCAACGCGCCTGTTTCGGTCTCGCTCCTGCTCGGAACCCGGCTGAGCGCCGTTGCCGCTGGCGGCGCTCATGGTCTGGCGGTGACGTCCACCGGCCAGGCGCTCGCGTGGGGCGACAACACGTTCGGCGCACTCGGCAACGGCACCAACGACAACAGCAACACGCCGGTCTTGGTGTCGCTACCGGCTGGAACGCAGGTGGCTGCTCTCGCCGCCGGCGGCCCCTTCAGCTTGGCAGTCGTTGCCGGGCCATCCCAGCCGACCTCGAAGACGCGTCTGTCGGTGTCGCGGCACAAGCCCAAGCCTGGCCATCCGGTGACATTGACCGCCACCGTCACCTGCCAACCAACCGGCACACCCACCGGGACCGTCACCTTCTCCGAAGGCCGCACCGAGCTCGGCACCAGCCCGGTCGACGGCAAGGGCCGCGCTACCTGGAAGGTCCGCCACCTGTCGAAGGGCAAGCACATCTTCACCGCCCACTACAACGGCGACAGCTGTAGCGCCTCAACCTCTCACCGGGTCAAGGTATTCGTGAAACACGGACCCCACCCAGTCCCCACCGCCGTACCGGCCGGACTCGCCTCCATGCCGCAGGCTGACCACCCCACACCGACAACGGAAGCTGGGACGAACGCCAACAGGAACCCGCCGACCGATCCTGCCCTCATGGCGGCCGCGGTCGTCGGTGCGCTCGCACTCGGCGTCCTGCTCTATCGACGCCGACACCAGAGCTGACCACCCACCCAACAGATGCATGGTGTGACGACGGGCGGCCTGCGGGACCGGCCGCTCCGCCGCCGACGACTACATATGGGCCATGGACGAGCAATCTCCGATCGCCGCCACGCTGGCCCAGGTCGGCGCCCGGCTCCTCGTTCTGACGGGTCGGCGTTCCAGCTAGTCCCCGACGTGCGTCGTCCCAGGCACGGCCCCGAGCGGCTGACATCCGACGCTCGGCGCACTATCCGCACAGCGAGGACGGCGAGTCGTCGTAGCAGCCAGCACCCAAGATCCGCATCGCGTCGGCAAGCAGGAAGCCGTGCAGCCAGGACAACCAGGTCGACCGCGGTGGGGACAGACCTCCTGAGACCCACCGGAACGAGCACAGACAAAGAAGTCGCCTGACGACGAAGGTACGCGCAAACCGACGGTACGGATTCTTATAGGCGTATCCCGGCCGGCACAGTGCCGCTCGCACCGGTTGACACGAAGGTCGCGACCGGCTGCGGACTGGACTCGCCAACCAATTCAGGCGGACAAGTACTCGTGGGCACCGCCATGGGCAGAGGTCCCGCCATTACTTACCTGGAGCGGATACGTGCAGCTCAGAGGCGCTGGGGTGGGAGGACTCGAACCCCCATCATCAGATCCAAAATCTGAGGTCTTGCCCTTAGACGACACCCCATGGGCGCCCCACAGCCTACGCGGGGCGGGAGTGCGCTCTTGCACCGGTTTGCGCCGGTGCACTCCGCTGTTTCCGCCCCGCGTTCGGCCCTGGACACCGCCTCAGTACGACCGGCCAACCAGTGCGATCAGGTCAGGCTCGTCCTCGGTGTCGGGGACCGAGCCGTCCGGACGGTTGAGGCAGCGGACGGTCATCGCGCTCTCCGCGAGGGTCCGCTCGCCGTCGACGCCGACCGCCGACCAGGGGACTCGGGCCCAGCCCTGCCCGGACACCACGGCCTCCACCGATTCCGCCAACGTCGACACCGTCACCGTCCGGGCGTCCTGCCTCGTCGTCGCCTCGGACACGAGCGCGGTCTGGTCGTCCCGCAAGGCCGTCGCCACGGTGTCGGCCACCGCGGGTACGGCAGTCGGGGTCTTCGTACCAGCGATCCGGCGTACGAGCGTGACGGATCCCTCGGCGACGTCGCGTGGACCAACCTCCACCCGGACGGGCACGCCCTTGAGCTCCCAGTCGACGGCGCGCCGGCCGAACGCGGTGTCGATCCGGTCGTCCAGCTCGACCCGTACGCCAGCCGCGGCCAGGTCCGCGACCAGCCGGGCGGCCAGCTCAGCAACCCCGTCCCCGGCCTTCACCATGGTCACGACCGCCTGCGTCGGGGCGATCGCCGGCGGGAGCCGCAGCCCGGAGTCGTCGCCGTGCGTCATGATCAGGCCGCCCAGCATGCGCGCGGACGCACCCCAGGATGTCGTCCAGGCATGCTGCCGCTCACCCGACGCGTCGAGATACCGGATATCGAACGCGCGGGCGAAGTTCTGCCCCATCTCATGGCTGGTCCCCATCTGCAGCGCCTTGCCGTCCCGCATCATCGCTTCACACGTGAGCGTGTGCGCGGCGCCGGCGAAGCGTTCGCTCGCGGTCTTCATCCCCGCCACGACAGGGATTGCCAGCATCTCGCGCATGAAGCGGGCGTACACCTCGTGCTGGATCCGCCGCGCGTATGCGGCCGCGTCGGCCTCCGTCGCGTGCACGGTGTGCCCTTCCTGCCAGAGAAACTCGGTCGTACGCAGGAACAGGCGGGGGCGCAGCTCCCAGCGCACGACATTGGCCCACTGGTTCAGCAGCAGCGGCAGGTCGCGGTAGCTCTGCACCCACTTGGCCATGTACTCGCCGATGACCGTCTCGCTGGTGGGGCGGACGACGATCGGTTCGTCCAGTTCCTTGCCACCGGCGTGGGTGACCACGGCCAGCTCCGGGCTGAAACCTTCGACGTGCTCGGCCTCGCGCTGCAGATAGCTCTGCGGGATGAACAGCGGGAAGTACGCATTACGGGCGCCGGTCGCCTTGATCCGAGCGTCGAGGTCGGCCTGCATGGCCTCCCAGATCGCGAATCCGTACGGTCGGATCACCATCGTGCCGCGGACGGGGCCATTGTCAGCCAACTCGGCCTTGGCCACGATGTCCTGGTACCAACGAGGAAAGTCGGTGTTCTGTGCGGTCAGCACGCTGGATCTACCCATGGGGCCGAGGGTATGAGGCGGCCCGGCCCCGGCGCGAGCGAGAATCGGGCGCATGACCCCCCAGTCCGAGGCTCCCCACCCCGACGAGGCCGGTCGGGCCGCAGGCGACACGCCGCCCGAGCCCGCCGCTTACACCCCCGACGGCGGCTCCCCCGACGCCGACTCTCACGGCGCCAGGTCTCCCGGCCCGCCGGACGAGGCACCGACCCTCCGCCGACCGGAGCGCCGTCCACTCAACACCTCCGGCTGGGTCGCGCTGGCCCTCGCGGCCGTCGCCTTCGGTGGCAGCGTGCTCATCGCCTGGACACCGGCGGTCCTGCTCGCCGCGCTGGCGATGGCGTTGTCGATCACCGGGGTGATCCGCGTCTACCGAGGCCGCGCCACCAACCGGGCCGCCGCGCTCACCGCCCTCGGCCTCGCACTCGCCACGATCTTGCTCGGGTTCGTATGGGCCGACCGCGCCCAACCGTGCGTACCCCTGACCGACAACGGCGAAGAGTTCAAGGCCTGCTACGAAAGTCGGACCGGCCTGCTCTGAGGCGCTGCCCACCAGTGGACTCGGCTGGAATCGGCTGGAATCGGATGCATTCCGGTGGACTCCGGCCTGAGCGTCATGGCAGCCAGCCGACCCTTCCGCGGAGCAAGGCGTACCCCACGAATGCCACCACGTCGAGCAGAGTGTGCGCGATCACCAGCGGCCACAGCCGGTTGGTCCGCTGCCAGACCCGGCCGAAGATCAGGCCCATGACCAGGTTGCCGACGAACCCGCCGAACCCCTGGTAGAGGTGGTAAGACCCACGAAGTACGGCGGACACCAGCAGGCCCGCGTTCTCGCCGAGGCCGAGCTGGCGGAGCCGGGTGAGCAGGTAGCCGACGACCAGGACCTCCTCCGCCCAGGCGTTGCCGGCCGCCGACAGCACGAGCACGGGCGTACGCCACCAGTGGTCGCCCAGCGTCGACGGACGCACGGTGAGGTTGAGGTCGAGTCCCTTGGCAGCCAGGTAGAGGCCGATCCCCGGGATGCCGATAACGACAGCCAGCCCGACGGCGACGGCGACGTCGCGGCCGAGCCGGGTGCGGTCGAGGCCGACCAGCCGGGGCCCGATGCCGGTGCGCCAGAGCAGGTAGACCGCGAGGCCGCCCCAGGCCGCGAGCTGGAGTACACCGGTGAGCTGGAAGCCCAGGTCGATCAGCTGCTGGGCGGCCCGGGACACGTTCAACGCCACCGATTGCTTGGACAGCGGCTCCGTGCGCAGCAACGAGTCCAGCAGTGACAGCAGGCTCCGCAACCCGGCGAGCCCGAGCGTCATGCTGAAGACCAGCACCAGCTCGACGATCAGGGCCCGCCGCTCGCCCGGGTCGTCGACGGCCCCGGGATGGTCGGGCCGCCGCGGCGCTAGCCAGGCCCGTACGCCAGTACGCACGAGCCGCACGCTATCGGGCTTGCCGGCCGGATCGGCGTCAACCGTGGTGCAGCAGGTCTGCGATGTCGGCGGCGAACCTGCGCTCGGAGTCGTCCTGCGGCGCGTACCCGATCACCTTGCGGGCGTTGGTGATGCTCCAGAACGTCCTGGCGTTGCCGGAGATGCCGTAGAAGATGTGGAACGGAACGCCGTGCTCGTCCTTGATGTCGGGTGTCTCGACAGACTTGTAGAACAGCTGCTGCAGGTCGCGTTCGCTGATGTAGCCGGCCAGCTCCCGCACGTATCGGTGGGGCGGCTGGTCGCGGAAGTTGTCGGGGTTGATCTCGCGGGGTACGACGATGCGGAGCTGGATCACCTCGAGCGGCCGGCCGAGGCTGCCGCAGGCGTAGAGGAAGCCGAGCGACTCATAGGCCGCCTTCGCCCAGCCGTAGAAGTTGTCCGGTCGTGGATAGTCGTCGGGACTCACCCGGTCGCGAAGCCCCTGGAAGTACGGCTGCTCGTACCATTTCGCGGCCTGGTTGGTGCTCGCGGCCACCACCCTGCGCACTCCATGGTCGAGGGCCAGCTGGTAGACGCGCTGCATCATGTCGACGTTGCGGCGTTCGCCGTCATAGCGCGACTGCGGGTCGTCTCCGGTCGGGCGATGGTAGCCGGTGTGCACCACGACGTCGACGCCGGCAAAGTGCCGGGCCAGGTCCTCGGTGCTGTCACCGAGCAGGTCGGCCACCTCCACCCCCTCACCCGGGCGTACGTCGAGAAGGCTGAGGTCGTAGCGGTCCTTGAACGCGGGCAGGAGCTGGCCGGCGATGTAGCCGGTGGCGCCGGTGAGCAGGACGCGCGGTCGCGAAGTGGTGTCTGGCATGGGCCCTAGCCTGGCCCATGCGCAGTCTCGATCTCTACCCGCCGCCTCTACCCGCCGGCTCTACCCGCTGGCGGGCGGGCCGTCTCCGAGATAGAGCTTCATGCCGACGTGCGTGGCTCGGAAGCCGAATCGTTCGTAGAAGCGGCGCGCGTCGACCCGGCGTACGTTCGAGGTCAGCTGCAGGCGGACGGCTCCACGACGTCGGGCCTCGGCGGCCACCCATTCGATGAGCCTGGTCCCGATCCCCTCGCCGCGACGATGCGTCACCGTACGCACGGACTCGACCTGGGCCACCAGTCCTCCGCGGTAGACGACCTGGCGAATGAAGTTGACCTGGCAGGTGGCGACGACCTCGCCGGCCAGCTCCCCGACGAGCAGGAGGGTGTTGGGGTCGGCGTCGATCTCCTCGTACGCCTCGACGTATGCGGGCGCCGGCATACCTGTCTCGTCGATGTCCTCGGCCACCTCCCGGATGGCGTCTGCCGCCACCAGCGCGACGATCGCCGGCAGGTCGTCGCGGGTCGCCTCGCGGACGAGCAGGGTCGCGGTCGGTTGCGTACTCATGTGTTCCCCCGATGGGCGACGGCGAAGACCCGGCGGTACGGCAGGACGGTGTGGCCGGACGGGCGCTGGGGGTACGCCGCGCGCAGGCGCTCGCGGTAGGCGTCCTCGAACGCGGGCCGAAGGTCGTCCGGCAGTGCCTGCAGGACCGGGCGGGCGCCGGTGCCCTTGATCCATTCGAAGACCGCATCGTCGCCGTCGAGCAGGTGCAGATATGTCGTCTCCCAGGCGTCGACCCGGCACCCGGCAGCGCTGAGGACGTCGAGATAGCCCTCCGGGTCCGGCGCGCTCGGTCGCTGCCTGACCGGCCGGGCGAGATGGTCCGCCCACGGCTTCTCCGCGGCCAGCGCGAACAGCGCCTGGTGGGTCGGACTCGCGAAGTTTCCTGGCACCTGCAGGGCGAGCCACCCCCCTGGCGACAGGTGGCCGACCCACGCCGCCAACAGGTCCAGGTGACCCGGCACCCACTGCAAGGTGGCGTTGCTGATCAGGACGTCGACTGGTCGGTCCGGTGTCCAGGAGCGTACGTCGCCGAGGCTGAACGAGAGCCCGTCTCGTACCAGGGCCTGAGCGCGCTCGATCATCTCCGGCGAGGAGTCGACGCCCTCGACCTCGGCGCCTGGCCAGCGGTCGAGCAGCGTGGCGGTGAGGTTGCCCGGCCCGCAACCGAGGTCGACGACGTAGGCCGGCCGCTCCACGAACACCCGGGCCAGCAGGTCTGCGTAAGGACGGCCGCGCTCGTCGGCATACCTCAGGTACTGGCTCGGATCCCACCGCACGCGGTCATCTTCCCGGATCACCATCACGTCCTTCCTTCCGCTGCCTACGTTCCGGCACTTCGTTCCGCCGTCGTTCGGCCTTCGTTCCGGCCGTTGTTCCCGTAGAAGCCTGCAGGCCATGTATCTCGATGTCAAGATTCTTGATTGAGTTGGATCGGGACTAAGCTGACCCGCGTGCAGAACGGAGCCGAGGACGAGGTCGACCGGCTGGTAGCGGCGTGGCGGCGGGAGCTCCCCGACCTCGACGTGTCGCCGTTCGAGGTGCTCTCCCGCATCACTCGGCTGGCGCGCCACCTCGACCGGGCCCGCCGCCTCGTGTTCGCCGCGCACGACCTCGAACCCTGGGAGTTCGACGTCCTTACCGCCCTACGCCGGGCAGGTCCGCCGTACGAGCTGTCACCAGGACGGCTGCTCACCCAGACCCTGGTCACCAGCGGCACGATGACCAACCGAGTCGACCGGCTGGCCGCCAAGGACCTCGTCGAACGCAGGCCCGAGCCGGCCGACCGCCGCGGCGTACGCGTACGACTCACGCCGAAGGGGCAGGAACGCGTAGACGCTGCCCTTGCCGGCCTCCTCGACCACGAGCGGGCGCTCCTCGCCGCCCTTCCCGACAACGACCGCGCCCAACTCGCGCTGCTCCTCCGGCGGCTGGTGATGCCGTTCGACGCGCGGGCGTGAGTCCCCGGGCATCGGTCGCTCCTGCAGGTCGACGTATACGCGATGATGTCCGCGTGCAGATCTCGGCCCGAGCGGACTATGCGGTCCGTGCCATGCTCGCGCTCGCCGCAGCCGGAGACACGGTGAGCGCGCAGGCACTCGCCGACGCCCAGGGGCTCCCCCACAAGTTCCTCGAGGCGATCCTCGGTGACCTTCGCCGCGCGGGGTTGGTCCGCAGCCACCGCGGTGCGGTCGGCGGCTATCGCCTGACGGCTCCGGCCGACAAGATCAGCCTCGGCGACATCATCCGGGCCGTCGACGGCCCGCTGGCCGGTGTGCGCGGGATGCGCCCGGAAGAGGCGAGGTACGACGGAGTGGCCGAACACCTACAGACCGTCTGGGTCGCGACCCGCGCGGCGGTCCGGGGCGTACTGGACGAGGCAACGCTGGCGGCAGTTGTCAGGGGCGACCTTCCCGAGCACGTCCGACAGCTCGCCAGTTCACCCGGCGCCTGGGAACCCCGCTAGTGCCGGGTGGCGCAGACCGTGACAGTTTCGCTGGGGTGTCGTCGGGCGCCGGAAGTGGACTCGGCCGCGAGGCCCTCGGCGTCGCCCGATCATGATCATGCGGCACGCAGTCGGCTCCCCACGCGCGGAAATTCCGACTTTGTGACACATGATCATGTGGCGCGGCGTAGCAGCGCCACCTTCGGGCCAGGGAGGACCGAGGTGCCCTATTCCAACGACTCGGCGAGGTCGAGCCAGCGTGATTCGACCTCGGCCTTCTGCTGTAGGACGCCCCGCAGCTCCTCGTCGAGCCCGACCAGGCGTTCGTAGTCGCTCGCGTTCTCTGCCAGGGCACTATGCAGCTCGGTCTCGCGGGAGTCCAGCCGGGACAGCTGGCGTTCGAGCCGGGCGAGCTCCTTCTTCGCCGTCCGGGCCTCGGCCGCAGCGGCCTGCCGGGCATCGGCACTCCCTGACCCGGCATTCCCTGACCCGGGAGCGCCAGACCCGGCAGCACCAGACCCGACACCACCCGACCCGGCACCACCCGACCCGGCACCACCAACCGGCAGAACCTCCGGTCGTGCCCCACCCTCCCGCCGCCGAGCGAGGTACTCCTCCACCCCACCCGGCAGCATCACGAGGCGCCCATCGCCGAGCAACGCCCACACGGTGTCGCATACGCGCTCGAGGAAGTACCGGTCGTGCGTCACGACAACGACCGACCCGGCGAACCCGTCGAGGAAGTCCTCGACCACCTGCATGGTGTCGATGTCGAGGTCGTTGGTCGGCTCGTCGAGGAGCAGGACGTTCGGCTCGTCGAGGAGCAGACACAGCAGCTCGAGCCGCCGCCGCTCACCGCCGGACAGCTCACCGACCCGCTGCCGCAACCGATCGCCGCGGAAGCCGAAGCGTTCGAGCAGTGACACCGCGGTGACCTCCGGGCCGGACGTCTTCACCGGTCGCCGCCCGATCGCGCCGGGCCGGACGTTCTTCGGCAGCAGTTTCACCACCCGGCGCACCCCCTCCGCGGAATCGGCGACGGTCGTCTCCGGGTCGAGCCCGCCCAGTTCCTGGGCCAGGTGGCCGAGCTGGACCGTACGACCCCAGGCGATCTTGCCGGCCGCGGGTTCCATCTCTCCCGCGAGCAACCGCAACAGGGTCGTCTTCCCGGCACCGTTGACCCCGACGACACCCACCCGGTCGCCCGGTCCGAGCTGCCAGGTCAGCCGTCGCAGCAGGTCGCGGGTCCCGACCCGTACATCTGCGTCGGTCACGTCGACCACCTGCTTGCCGAGCCGGGCGGAGGCGAACTTCGCCAAGGCCAGCGGGTCGCGCGGATCCGGCTGGTCGCCGATGAGCGCGGACGCCGCATCGAGCCGGAACTTCGGCTTCGACGTCCGCGCCGGCGCTCCCCGGCGTAGCCAGGCGAGCTCCTTGCGCAGCAGGTTCTGCCGTTTCGTCTCCGTGGTATCGGCCAGCCGCTCCCGCTCCGCGCGGGCGAGCACGTACGCCGCGTAGCCGCCGTCGTAGGCCACCACCGTCCCGTCGGCGAGTTCCCAGGTCGTCGTACACACCGCGTCCAGGAACCACCGGTCGTGCGTCACCACGACCAGCGCCTCCGCCCGGCCGGCCAGGTGGCGGGCCAGCCAGTCGATGACCTCCAGGTCGAGGTGGTTGGTGGGTTCGTCCAGCAGGAGCAGGTCGTGGTCGTCGGCGAGCAACCGGGCCAGCGCCACCCGGCGGCGCTCACCCCCGGACAACCCGCCCAACCGCCGGTCGTGCGGGAGGTCGCCGAGCAGGCCGGCGAGCACCTCACGTACCTTCCGGTCTGCCCGCCAGAACGTGGTCGGGCCGGCCGCGCACCACGACGTCGCCGACCGATGCCGCCGGGTCGAGGTCGTCCCGCTGGCCGAGCACGCCGACTCGCAGGTCGCGGTTGAGCGTGATCCTGCCGGCGTCCGGGTCCTGCTCGCCGGCGAGCATCCGCAGCAGCGTCGACTTCCCGGCGCCGTTCTGGCCGACCAGGCCGATCCGCTCGCCCACGGCGACGCCGAGGCTGACGCCCGCGAGCAGGGTCTTGACGCCGTACGCTTTCTCGACGCGTTCGAGGTTGACGAGGTTTGTCGCCATCTTCCTTCCGTCCATGCCGCTGGCGGTAGCCGATCGAGGCTATCCCGGGTCCGGTCCCGGGCACGATCGAGAAACCTCCGCGCCGGTGCACCAGGATGGACCGCATGCCCGCCGCACTGAAGATCACCGATGTCGAACGCATTGTCGTCCAGGTCCCGTTCACCGACCGCTGCGAGGAGTGGAACGCCCTGCTCCCGAACGTGTGGAACTGGGGCGTCATCGAGGTCATCCGACTCCACACCGATGCCGGGATCACCGGCTACGGCGAGACCGTCCTCCACTACAGCTGGGGGAAGGTGTCTGACCAGGCGGTCGCGCGGGTCCGTGGAGGGAATCCCGCAGACTTCCTCGCCGACGACTCGCTCGGTCCGGGCCTGCAGATGGCGATGTACGACCTAGTTGGCAAGTCGCTCGGCGTGCCGTTGTCGGCGCTGCTGGGCCCGCGGGTGCGGGAGTGGTGCCCAATCGCCTGGTGGAACACCAAGATGGCACCGCATGCGCTCGCCGACGAGGCGCGGGAGGCGGTGGCGGCCGGCTATGCGTTCCACAAGTTCAAGGCTCGGCCGTGGTTCGACGTCTACGAACAGGTCGCCGCGATCGGCGCGGTCACGCCACCGCACTACCGGCTGGACATCGACTGGAACGCGATGCTGCTGTCGGCTGGGGACGCGGCACCGGTGCTCCGCGAGCTCGACCAGGACGAGCGCGTCGCGATCTACGAGACGCCGATCCCGCACGCCGACCTGGAGGGATACCGCCAACTGCGCAACCAGGTCGTCCGTCCGCTCGCCGTCCACCTGAAGTCGCAGCCGTTCCCGGCCTGGGTCAGGGGCGAGGTCTGCGACGGCTTCGTCGTCGAGGGCGGAGTCGCCGCGATGCTTCGCCAGGAGGCACTCTGCTCCGAGTTCGGGAAGTCGTTCTGGTTGCAGATGGTGGGCACCGGACTCACCACGGCCCTGTGTGCGCACCTCGGCAGCGTGCTCGGTCACGCGCGCTGGCCGGCCGTGACCGTACTCAACAACTACGCCGATGACCTGCTCGTCGACCCGCTTACCATCCGGGACGGCTACATGCAGGCGCCGACCGCTCCCGGGCTCGGCGTGGACGTGGACGACGACGCGCTCGAGCGGCTCCGGATGTCTCCGCCCTACCTGCGAACGGAGCGCCGGCACCTCCTCACCGTCGGCTGGCCCAGCGGCCGGGCCGTGCACTACGCCCACATGGCAGACATGTGGACCGACGCGCTCACCGGCAACAACCCGGTCCAGGAACGCGGGGTGACCTTCGAGGTCCGGCTCGACGACGGCTCACCCGAGTGGACCGAGCTGTTCGACCGCGCCGACCGCGGGCCCGTCCATGACACCGGCTATTCCGGACGTAACACCTGAAAGTTCGCATAAGGATTTTTACGTGGAAAGCGGAAACCCCCGGGCAAGCCGGGGGTTTCCGATGTATCACACGATGTGGCGATAATTTGCACTCGCGCCGAAGCGTCAGCGCAGGTTGAACTCGCCCTTCTTGGCGCCGCCGACGAAGCTGGACCACGCGGCCGCGCTGAAGACCAGCTTCGGCCCTTCCCGGTCCTTGGAGTCGCGTACGGCATACCGGTTGCCGAGGTCGGCGACTTCGACACAGTTGGACATGCCGATCGACGCCGACGCTTTGCGCCATCGTGCTCGAGACAGCTCACCCTTCATATTCGCCTCCTTGTGTTTTGGCCATCTCCGAGAGGATGGCCAAGATCTTCTTCGCGGACTGGGACGGGCTGAGAGCCATCGCGGCCATGTGGCCGAAGGCCCGGCTGGCCCGTTCGACGTCCGCCAGTCGTTCCATGTATGTGATGCCGGCCTGGCTGTCGGTGTAGACGACCGGCGAGTGGACCTTCTCGGGGAAGTCGAAGATCGTGAACGACCCGATGGTTCCGGGGTAGATGCCCGCGTCGAACGGCATCACCTGGAAGATGCACCGGTCGCTGAGTTCGAGCAGGCGCATCAGCTGACCGCGCATGATGCCCGGCTTCTTGCCCGCGGGTCGCCGTAGCGCCGCCTCGTCGATGATCACCCAGAGCCGGCTCGGGTCACCGCGGTCGCGCCAGAACGCCTCCTGGCGGGCCATCCGGATCTGAGTGGCCCGGTCCTGTTCAGCCGGTGACTCGAAGGTGGACATCGCGTCGAGCGCGCTGGAGTACTCCTCGGTCTGGAGCAACCCCGGGATCACCATCGGTTCGAACGTACGGATCCGCTGCGCGTCGGACTCCAGGGCGACGAAGAACGTGTACTGCTTGGGCAGCGTGCCCAGCGGTGCCCACCAACCGCGCTGCCGACCGATGCGCTGCAGGTCGTGCAGGAAGTCGCGGAGTTCGTTGTCGTCGACCTTGTACAGGTCGAGGAGTGAGTCGAGCTCCGCACGAACGACGCCGACCTCGGCGGCCTCGATCTTGCGGATCTTCGACTCCGAGCAGCCAAGTCTCTCGGCAGCGTCGGTGAACGAACGCTCGGACGACTCGCGGAGCTGCTTGAGCTCTTTGCCGAGTCGCCACCGTGCGATCGTCGGCCCGGTCACTCTGGGCATACGAACCTCCCCGGTGAGTAACTGGGGCCAGTGTGACCCCCTCGTACCAGATGTCGCAAGTCCTTTGGGTCGGACCAGTCAGGAAATTGTCACCGGAAACAGCCAACTCAGATCATGAAAATTTACATTGGAAGAGTTACTTGACCATCCGTGGTGATCCTGTCACTCTGGGAGTCCCTGCGGGCCGTCGTAGACCCCGGCCCATTCCCTGCGCGGCGGCCCGTAGGACCCAAAACTCGCTGTGCCGGCACAGGAAAGGTCGTCCTCGACAGGCTCGTAGACCTGCTGCGGCCACCGTCACTAGATGGAGGGTCCATGCCCGTCGCCACGACAGTTATGCCGTGTCGGTTCCAGCTTTATCGTCATCGTGATGCGAGCGGAGTCTCCGGAACCGGTGTCGTTGCCTGGGGCACGGTCTACCCGAACGGCAAGGTCAGCCTCGCGTGGTGCGGCGACCGCCCGTCAGTGAACGTCTACGAGTCGCTTGCCGATGTCGCGGCGATCCACGGCCATGACGGCTACACGCAGGTGATCATGTGCGACGAGCCGCCGATCCCGCCTGACCAGGCGTCCCGGTTTGACTGGGCGTAGCCGTCAGTCGCTGTGATCAACCGCTGGCGTCGACACGTGCGCCATATGACTCGGCCAGGGCGACCGCACCGGTCAGGTCGAAATGCGTACCGTCCAGCACGGCCGCGCTGAGATCGACCGCACGCAGCGTCGCACCGCGCAGGTCTGCCTCCTTCAGGATCGTGCCCCGCAGCGTCGCGTAGGAGAGATCGCTGCCACGCAGCACCGCCTTGGT
Source organism: uncultured Actinomycetota bacterium (assembly GCA_963720325.1). Lineage (GTDB taxonomy): Bacteria > Actinomycetota > Actinomycetes > Propionibacteriales > Actinopolymorphaceae > Thermasporomyces. Next base: position 426,968 of record CAVRFE010000008.1, read on the forward strand.
GAGGTTGCTCTCCGACAGGTCGGCGTCACTGAGTCGGACGCCGCTGAGGTCGACCTCGGAGAGATCGGCACCTCGGATCAGGACACTCGACCACTGCCCGCCGACGACCGTGATGGGCCGCAGGATGCAGTCGACGAACCCGCTGCCGGTCAGCTTGCAGCCGTCCAGGGTGGCCGAGAAGAAGGACGTACGACGAAACTCGCATCCCACGAATGCCGTGCCCTGGTGATGGGAGACGTTGAACTTGCAGCCGCCGAACTCGCATCGGTCGAACACCGTGCCGCGGGTCTGCACCTCGGTGAAGTCGACGTCGCGGAAGATGCAGCGGACATAGCGCTTTCCCTCCAGCTCGCGGGCGTACCAGTCTTCGCCCTCGAACGTCTCGTCGCTCCACTCGACGGGGCCAGCATCGTTGTGAGCCACGTCCTTATCCTCACCCATGACCGCCCATCGTGCGGGCGACCACCGACATCCCTGGGGAACGTCGTGCCCGCAGGGATGTCGGTGCCCGCCGGCCCTGGCACGCCTTCGGGTGGTCAGCCGACGCCGATGCCAGCCTCCCCGAGCAGCAGCGAGACAACGTGTGCGTCGTCGGCGACATGGGCCGGCGTGCCGTGCCCGACGAACCACTCGCAGGCCCGGCGTACGTCCCGCTCGAGATAGCGGCGGCCTTGCGGGTTGGTCACGATGTCGACCAGCTGCGGCAGATCGATGAGGACGAGCGCGCCGTCGTCGACCAGGATGTTGTACGCCGAGAGGTCCCCGTGCGTGTAGCCACGCCGGGCCAGGATGACCAGGCCGTCGACCAGCTGTTGCCACAGGTCGTCCAACTCGTCGGGTTCGGGTCGCAGCTGCGCCAGCCGGGGCGCGGCCGTGCCGTCCGGCGCTCCGACGAACTCCAGCAACAGCTCGGTACCGAGGTGCTGGACCGGATAGGGCACCGGGGCGCCCGCCGACCACAGCTCGCCCAGCGCGGCGAACTCCGCGATCGCCCACTGCTGGGCGATGAGGTTGCGGCCGTAGCTCGACCGGTTGGTGATTGCGCGCTGTTCCCGTGACTTGCGGGCGCGGCGGCCTTCCAGGTAGCCCGCGTCGCGGTGGAACATCCGGTGGTCACCGGTCCGGTACCGCTTGGAGGCCAACAGGCACGCCTGATCCGTGTCGGGTAGGCCGCGCTCGATCAGGAAGACGTCGGCTTCCTTGCCGGTCTTGATGACGCCGAGCTCGCTGTCGGTGGCGGCGAGCTCGGTGACGAGCCAGTCCGGGTACGGCTCGGGGCCGCGGGAGCCGGCATCCTCCCAGGTCGACCACCGGAACCCGGTCGGCGGACCGTCGGCCGCGGCGACCGCCTGGCGTTCTTGGGCCAGGCGTTCGCGGGCCTCTTCGGTCATCCGCCCGCGGGCTCCGGGGCGGGGCTCGGTGTCGGACCGGCGCCGCCGGATGCGGGCGGAGCCGGGTCCCTCGTCTTTGGTGTCGTAGGCGTCGTAGCGGTCGTAGATGTCGAAGCGGTCGTACGAATCGTGCGCGTGCACGGTGGGAGCTCCTTAAGGAGGAACGCATCCTCCGGTGGAGCGCGCTACGGCGTCAGACCTCGGAGAGATGCAGCGGAGGGCGGATGCGGGACCCGACCCAGACGGCGGGCTTGGCCATGACGCACCTCCTCGAGCTGTCCGGCGTGGGAAGCCGGTGCTGTCTGTCCGGCGTGGAAGCCGGTCGTCCGACGACGACAGGCATAACTCTGCCGCCCCGGAGACGTCTCCACAACCGATTTCCGCAACGCCAGATGGTCCCGCTGCCGATTGCCCAGGTCCTACTCGGGGACGATGCGGGCACCCGGGACCGGACCGGAGGCGGCCCGGACCGACGTACACAGGCCCGTACCCGACAACCGGGCGGCGAGGTCGACCGCCTCCCCAGCACCACGGGTGAGAAAGGCGCAGGTCGGCCCCGAGCCGGACACCACCGCTCCCAACGCCCCGTGTTCCTTGCCCGCCGCCAGCACCTCCTGCAGCCTCGGGCGGAGCCGGAGGGCAGCCGGTTGCAGGTCGTTGGCGAGCGTGCGACCGACGCCTTCGGTGTCGCCGCCGCGGAGCGCGGCCATCAACGGGTCGGGGACCCGAGGCGGGAGCACTGCCAGACCGTCGCGCATCTGGTCGAGCTCTGAGTAGACGGCTGGCGTGGACATGCCGTCGATATCGAGGGCGAACGTCCAGTGATAGGTGCCGCGTACCAGGGCTGGGGAGACGAGCTCACCGTGCCCGGACCCGACTGCCGTTCCGCCGAGGAGGCAGAACGGTACGTCGCTGCCCAGGTCGGCGGCGATGGAGAGCAGCTCCGACCGGTCGGCCTTCGTCCCCCACAGGGCGTCGCAGGCGACCAGGCTGGCTGCGGCATCACTACTCCCGCCGGCCATCCCGCCGGCGACCGGGATGCCCTTGCGGATCTCGAGGTGGACGCCGGCATCGATCCTGCGGCGGCGAGCGAGGAGGGTGGCGGCGCGGACCGCGAGGTTGTCGCCGTCCAACGGGATGTCGGCCGCCTTGCCGGCATCGGCACCCGCGTCCGTCACGGCCACGGTGATCTCGCCAGGTGGCGCGGTGGCGGCCGCTACCTCGTCGTAGATGCTCACCGCCTGGTAGACCGACGCGAGCTCGTGGAACCCGTCGGCGCGCAGCGGACCGACCATGAGCGCGAGGTTGACCTTGGCCGGCGTTCGTACGACGACGGGGTTCACCGTGCCGCCTCTCTCTGTGTCAACGACTCGGCGATCCGGGCGAACGCGACCACGTCGAGACGCTCGCCGCGCGCGGACGGGTCGACGCCGGCGGCACGCAACGCGGCCTCGGCCCGCGCCGGGGACCCTGCCAGTTGGGACAGGGCGGACCGCAGCGTCTTGCGCCGCTGGCCGAACGCCGCGTCGACGACCGCGAACACCTCCGGACGTGACGCGGTCGTCAGGGGCGGAGGGCGCCTGGTGAAGCGGATCAGACCCGAGTCGACGTGTGGCTGCGGCCAGAAGACGGTACGGCCGACGACGCCCGCCTTGCTCAGCTCCGCGTACCACGCCGCCTTGACGCTCGGCACGCCGTAGATCTTGGAGCCGGGTGGGGCAGCGAGGCGTTCTGCGACCTCGAGCTGGACCATCACCAGGCCGTGGCGGATCGACGGCAGGTGCTCGAGGACCTCGAGCAGGACCGGGACGGCGACGTTGTACGGGAGGTTGGCCACCAATGCAGTCGGGACGATCGGTGTGGCCGGGCCCAGCACCTCACCGGAGCCTGAGCCGGAAGGCGGCCCGAGGCTGACCGCCCCGTCCACCACCCAGGTCGACAGCTGGACCGCATCGGCGTGGACGACGGCCAACCGGGCCGCCTGCGCCGGCGCGAACCGCTCGATGGTGCGGGGCAACGCTTCCGCCAGCCGGTCGTCCACCTCGACCGCGACGACCTGGGCACCGACGTCGAGCAGAGCGAGGGTAAGCGAGCCGAGACCGGGGCCGACCTCGAGGACGACGTCGGCGGGTCCGACCTGCGACGAGCGCACGATCCGGCGCACGGTGTTGGCGTCGATGACGAAGTTCTGGCCGCGTTGCTTGGTCGGCCGGAACCCGAGATCTGCCGCAAGAGTGCGAACGTCTGCCGGCCCGAGGAGGCCCGGACCGGCAGACGTCGCGTCAGGTTCCTCGCTCACGTGGGAACGCTACCGGTCCCCCGCGCGAGGTCTTTGCCGTACTCGCGTTCAGCTGGGCTCTCGGACTCAGCTGAACAACCGGCTGCCGCACACCGGCCACTGACCGGCGCCTGACCGTTGGTAGAGGAGCTTCGCCCGATAGGTCTGCTCCGCGGCGGAGTTGTCGGTCGGGTTTCCGGACCCGCCGACCGACTCCCAGGTCGACTGCGAGAACTGGTAGAGCCCGTAGTAGCCCGCCGGGTTGACGGCATTGGGGTTACCGCTGGACTCGCAGTCAGCCAGCGCGGCCCAGTTGAGGCTGTCGACGCCACCGCCGACATCACCTCCGCCGCCACCGCCGCTGGACGGCCGCTCCTTGGTACCGACGACCAGGATCTTGTTGACGGGCTTGGACACCACCCGCTGAGACATCTCCTGGACGTAGGTCTGCTTGCCGTCGACGAACCGGATCTCCAGGACGCGCGTCCTGGCTCCCCGCTCGCCGGCTCGCGCGACCCGGCTCTGGTCCTTGTACATGGACGAGTCGGACCGCCGGACGGTCTCGTACGGGATGGAGACGGTGACCGTACGCCGGCGTAGGTCGACGCGGTTGACCGTGATCGTGACGCCGTTGTCGATGGCCGTGGCAAGTGCCGGCTTGATCTGGTCGTTTCCGTCGACCTTCAGCTTCGCGGCCTCCAGGGCCTCGCCGACGTTGAGGACGGGTGCGGAGACTGCGGTCTTCTTCCCGTCGTGCCTGATCACGATCTGCTTGACGGTCCGTACGTTGACGTCGAGGCCCTTCCGTTCGATGCCCACCGAGCGGCTCGCGGACAGCCGCGCGCCGGAATAACGGATGCCGAGCTGGTTGAACGCTTCCCCGACGTTCAACGCCGTCACCCAGTGGGTCTGCTTGCGACCATCGACGATGAGGGTCAGCGGGCGGGTGTAACGGACCGCGATGCGGGTGCCGTCCTGGACCTTGGCCGAGGGTCCCGGCGCCACGACGTCCTGGCGTCTTACCGGGATGTTGCCGGCCTGGAGAACGTCGGCTACGGAGGAGCCGAACGTATGGATGGTGCGGGTCTTGCCGTCGACGGAGACGGTGACCGCCTTGTCGATTTTCGCGTACGCGACGCCGCTGATGCCGACCGTTGCAAGCATGGCCAGACTGACGGCTCCGATGATGCCCTTCTTGCTACGGACAAGCTGCGTACCGCCGAGGAACTGCTTACTCACGGTGCTCCGATGCTCGTACTGTCCGGGCACGGGCACGAGTGGCGCCATGAGGCGGCCGTGTGAGCAGCCCTCCCTCCCCTTGAGGGCGGCGAACCGGTGCGGACCGGCTCAACCGTGGGCGCCTGTGTAACCCCCCTGTACGCCGCCCGAGGCTTCCCGACCCCGGCCAACGCGTCGCGACGATACGGGAGGATCACGAACGGTTCAACCTAGTGTGCAAGTTCTCACGCAATTTGGTCACGGAGTGTGGCTATTTGGGCCCCTGAATCGGCAGCAATCGGCCAGCTCAGAGGGTCTGCTGACCGGCGTCGTAGACCAGCAGACCGTCGTCTCGCCGCCGGGCGAGGTCGCTCGGACGGTGCGGTTGGAGGCGTCCGTCGGGCAGCAGGTGCCGGACCTTTGTGCCTCTGACCAGCACGAGGAAGTCGGCGAGCAGCATCCGGTGGCAGCGCCACCACATGCTCTCCGCGCACATGACCGTCGTGCGCCGGCATTCGGCATCGACGAGCAGTGCGTCGACCGCGGCGGCGAACTCAGCCGAGCGCATGTACTCCGCGTAGCCGGCGAAGGCCTTGTTTCGCAGCGCCACGTCGGGCGATCCGGCCGGTGGTTTGCGCCAACCGCCGAGCCGGCGCTCCCAGCGGTAGGCGATGCCGTGTTCGGGGAGCCAGCGTTCCATCTCCACCCGGGCGACGTGCGGGTTGTGCCGGCTGCCGGGGGCGGTGCGGATGTCGACGAGCAACTCGACTCCGGCCGTGTGCAGCAGGGCGACGATCGACGCACTCGACTCGGTGCCGTGCCCGAACGTCAGAACCTCCACGTCCCACTCCTACCCGAGCGCCCGTCACCAGGGACCGAAGGCCTCCGTGGTGGCCGTGTCGATGGCCTCGCACAGCGCCCCCTCGTCGACGCCGGTGACCTCGGCCATGCAGCGGATGGTGAGCGGGATGAGGTAGCTGGCATTCGTCCGGCCGCGGTACGGCACCGGGGTGAGGTAGGGCGCGTCGGTCTCGACGAGGAGCTGGCGCTGCGGTACGACGGCGAGGGCGGACCGCAAGGTGTCGGCGTTCTTGAACGTGACGGTCCCCGCGAACGAGAGGTAGTAGCCGCGCCGGACGCATTCGCGGGCCATCTCGACATCTCCGGAGAAGCAGTGCATGACGACCGCTGGCGGCGCAGCCTCCTCGGAGAGCACCCGGAGGATGTCGTCGTGGGCGTCCCGGTCGTGGATCACGAGGGCCTTGCCGTGCTTCCTGGCCAACGCGATGTGGGCGCGGAAGCCGTCCTCCTGGACCTTCCAGTCGGGTTCGGACGTACGGAAGTGGTCGAGCCCGGTCTCCCCGATCGCGCGTACCCGTTCGGACGAACCGGCCAGTCGGTCGATCTCGGCGAGCGCCTCGTCCAGGCGGCCCGCTGCGGCGAGCCGAGGGACCTCGTTCGGGTGCAGTGCCACGCCGGCGACCAGGGCAGGGTGTTCCTCCGCCGCGGTCACCGCCCACGCGGCTCCGGCCAGGTCACAGCCGATCTGGACGATCCGCGGGACGCCGACGGCGGTGGCCCGGGCGACGGCCTCGGAAACCGGCAGGTGCACGCCGTCGCGGTCGGCGGCGGCGATGTCGAGATGGCAGTGGGAGTCGGCGACCGGCGACACAAGGGGTGCGGGCGCCGGTGGCTCCGCCGGCCTGCTCACGACTCGTCCGGCTCCTCGATCCGCGGGAACAACAGCTCGCCCTTGGTGACGGTCGAGCCGGGCGGCAGGATTCCCCAGCGGCCGGCATTGGTGAGGGGCTGGATGTCGATGTCACCGACGCTGCGTTCGGCCCCGAGCTGTCGCCAGAGCGAGGCGGCGGCCCTCGGCATGACCGGATTGAGGAGTACGGCGATGGCGCGCAGTGACTCGGCCGCGGTGTAGAGGATGGTTGCGAGCCGCTTCTGCGCGTCTGGCGAATCGTCCTTGGCGACCTTCCACGGTTCCTGCGCGGTGACGTAACCGTTGACCGCGTCGACGAACCCGTCGATCGCGTCGAGAGCCTCGTGGAATCGCAGCGCACCGGTGGCCCGGTCGGCGGTGCGTACGGTCTCGGCGAGCTGGTCGGCGATGGCCTGCTCGGCAGGTCCGGCGTCCTCCGCCGCGGGCAGTCGGCCGCCGGTGTAGCGGTCGACCATCGCGGCGACCCTGGACGCGAGGTTGCCGAGCCCGTTGGCGAGTTCGGAGGTGTAGATCGCGTGCAGGTGCTCCCACGAGAACGAACCATCGGCACCGAACTGGATCGCGCGTAGAAGGTAGTAGCGGAAGGCGTCCGATCCGAACGTGTCGATGATCTGGTTCGGTGCGATGCCGGTGAGCTTGGTCTTGCTCATCTTCTCGCCGCCGACCAGCAGCCAGCCGTGCGCGAACACGGTGTGCGGCAAGGGCAGACCCGCGGCCATCAGCATCGCCGGCCAGATCACGGCGTGGAAGCGCAGGATGTCCTTGCCCACAAGGTGAACGTCGGCCGGCCACACCCGCTTGAACAGCAGCGGGTCGGTGCGGTAGCCAGCGGCTGTGACGTAGTTGAGCAGTGCCTCGATCCATACGTACAGCACGTGGTCGTCGTCCCAGGGCACCGGGATGCCCCAGTCGAACGTCGATCGGGTGATCGACAGATCCTGCAAGCCCTGCTTGACGAACGACACGATCTCGTTGCGCGCGCTGGTGGGCTGGACGAACTCGGGATGCTTGTCGTAGTAGTCGAGCAGCCTGTCGGTGAACGCAGACAGCTTGAAGAAGTAGTTGGTCTCCGACAACATCTCGACCGGGCGGCCGTGCACCGGGCAGAGCTTCTCGCCGTTCTCGCCGTCGAGGAGTTCGGCCGGGAGCTTGAACTCCTCACAGCTCACGCAGTATGGGCCCTCGTAGGTGCCGGGGTAGACCTGGCCGGCGTCGTAGAGGTGCTGCCAGAATTCGCGTACCCGCTCGGTGTGCCGGGTCTCCGTCGTACGGATGAAGTCGTCGTTGCTGGCGTCGATGGTCGCAAGGACCGGCTTCCAGGACTGCTCCACCAACTGGTCGGCCCACCGGCGGGGGCTCATACCGTTTGCCTCGGCACTGCGCATGACCTTCTGGCCATGCTCGTCCGTGCCGGTGAGGAACCACACGGCATCGCCTCGCTGCCGGTGCCAACGAGCAAGGACGTCGGCTGCGATGGTGGTGTACGCGTGGCCGATATGCGGGGCGTCGTTGACGTAGTAGATCGGCGTCGTGACGTAGAACGCCTTGCCATCCCCGGCGTCCGGGCGGTGCTGTGTGGCGGCGTCGTCCATAGCCCGAGATCCTAGTGAGGCGGGGTCGGCCTACCTCCGGGCGCCCATGGTCATGCGTCACCTCGAGCTGGGAGGCGGTTTGCGGCAGTCTCGCCGTATTCCGGACGCATGACCTGGACACGATCGCTGGAGACTGGTCGTGGTCGGCTCAGTCGCGTGGCTTGGCGGCGAGGGCGGCTGCGTACACGGTCCGCTTCGGTACGCCGTACTCCGCGGCGACCTGAGTCACCGCGTCCTTCGTCGAGGACCCGGTCCGGACTCGTTCGGCAACCTTGTCCGCCAGCTCCGAGTCGGACATGGGCTCGGCCTCCCGCGACGGGTCCGGCATCCCTCCGACGACCACCGTGACCTCACCGCGAACCCCGGCGCGGGCCCACTCGAGCAGCTCCCCCAGCGGCCCGCGGCGGACCTCCTCGAAGGTCTTGGTCAGCTCACGGCAGCAGGCAGCGGGCCGATCGGCACCGAACGCCTCGGTCAACGCCTCGAGCATGGCCGCCAGCCGGTGCGGCGCCTCGAAGAACACCATCGTCCGGCGTTCGTCGGCGAGGTCCCGCAGGCGCCGGGCCCGCTCACCTGCCTTCCGGGGGAGGAAGCCCTCGAAGCAGAACCGGTCGACGGGCAGTGCCGACACCGTCAGTGCGGTGGTCACCGCGGACGGACCGGGAACGGCGGTGACCCGGATTCCGGCCTCGACAGCGGCGGCGACGAGGCGATAGCCCGGGTCGGAGACCGACGGCGTGCCGGCGTCGGTCACGAGCACGACCCGGTTGCCCTCCCGTAGGGCGTCCAGCAACTCCGGGGTACGCCTCGCCTCGTTGCCCTCGAAGTACGACACCACCCGGCCGCCGGGGTCGGTCCCCAGCCGCGCGGCGAGTCGCGCCAGCCGGCGGGTGTCCTCCGCCGCGACGATGTCGGCACCGGCCAACTCCTCCCGCAGCCGGGGCGGCGCGTCGTCGATCGAGCCGATCGGCGTCGCCGCGAGAACCAGCACGCCGGGCTCGTCCGACGGCTCGGGGGGAGGCCGGCGGTCGTCGTGGCCTGATGGGGTCCTGGCTGGCACCGGATCATCCTCGCACCGGTACGTCAGGATCGGGGCCGCCGGCCGCGACTGGACCAGACTCGGCGCCAGCGACATCCCGCGCGCCAGGATGGGAGCAGCGGGCGGCTGTCCGTACGATGACCCGGATGACGACCACGGCCTCCGACCGCACGAGCGGCGGTCCTCCAGAAGGACCGGCGCCCGACGGGTCAGCTGGCCGACCCGCGGCCGGCGCCGCCGTTCCGGTCGGCCGCGACGGTGAGGGACGCCCCCTCCCGTCACTGCGCGAGCGCCTCTGCCCACCGACGCCGGACGACGGGATCCGGGGCTGGGTCGGGCCGCTGCTCATCACCGTGTTCGCCGCCGTGTTACGGCTCATCGACCTGGGCCGCCCGGCGAAGTTCGTGTTCGACGAGACCTACTACCCCAAGGACGCCTACGGCCTGTTGCAGTTCGGGGTCGAGCACTCCTTCGTCGACAAGGCCAACGAACGCATCCTCGCCGGTGACCTCGACGTCTTCGCCGATGCGGCGTTCGTGGTCCATCCACCGGCCGGCAAGTGGTTGATCGCGGCGGGCGAATGGGCGTTCGGCATGAACCCGTTCGGCTGGCGGGTCGCGATCGCACTGATGGGAACGCTGTCGATCCTCGTCATGGCGCGGGTGGTCCGCCGGCTCACCCGGTCGACGCTGCTCGGCTGCCTGGCCGGGTTCCTGCTCGCCCTCGACGGCCTGCACCTGGTCGAGAGCAGGATCGCCCTGCTCGACATGCCCGCGATGGTCTGGCTGCTGCTCGCCTTCGGGGCCCTGCTCATCGACCGCGACTGGGCCCGCCGGCGCTTCGCCGACGCCGTGGAGCCGCTCGGCCGGGTGGCGCGCGGGAGTTGGGGTCCGGCCCTGCTCTGGCGCCCCTGGCGGTTGGTCGCGGGCGTGTGCTTCGGGTTGGCCGCGGCGACCAAGTGGAACGCCGCTTTCGCGATCGCGGCGTTCGGACTCCTCACCTGGGCCTGGGACATCGGCGCCCGCCGCGCCATCGGTGCCGCCTTCGCCCATGCTGCAGGCGCCGCCCGGCTCGCCCTCGACGCGGCGGTTGCGTTCGTCACGGTCGCCGGCACCGCGATCGTGGTGTACGTCGTGTCCTGGACCGGATGGCTGGTGTCGTCCGACGGGTATTCCCGCGACTGGGCCGCCACCCATCCAGCCCGTGGCTTGGCCGCGCTCTGGCCGGACGCGCTGCGGTCCCTGTGGCACTACCACACCGAGATCTGGTTCTTCCACGTCAACCTCACCGAGGAGCACCAGTACGCCTCGACGCCGTGGGGCTGGCTCTTCGTCGCCCGTCCCGTGTCGTTCGAGTGGGTCGACAACATCGGCCGCGACAGTGGCTGCCCGACCGACCGCTGCGTCCAGGAGATCATCGGCATCGGTACGCCGGTGCTGTGGTGGGGCGCGGCACTTGCCCTGGTCGCCTGCCTGGTGTGGTGGGTCGCCGGGCGCGACTGGCGGTTCGGGATCCCGGTGGTGGGCGTTGCGGCGACCTGGCTGCCGTGGTTCGCCTACACGGACCGGCCGATCTTCTACTTCTATGCGGTCGTGATCCTGCCGTGGCTGGTGATCGGCGTGACCCTGGTGCTTGGCCGGATCCTCGGTCCGCCAGACGCTCCACCTCCTCGGCGGATGTGGGGCGCTGCCGCGGTCGGGGGGTTCACCTTGCTGGTGCTGCTGAACTTCGCGTACCTCTACCCGATCCTCACCGACCAGGTGATCCCGTACGACGCCTGGCTGCAGCGCATGTGGTTCCGCTCCTGGGTCTGATCCTTGCCAGGCTCGTGCGGCTCGAAGGCGAAAGGACGTGTGATGAGCGAACCTTACGAGCGGGCCCACCTGGACATCGCCCGTTACGAGGCGAGCACTCAGCAGTCGCCGTGCTTCATCTGCCGGGTGATCGACGGAACGCACGAGTACGAGCAACCGATCATTTACCGCGACGACGTGGCCATCGCATTTCTCAGCCGCTATCCGACGCTTGTCGGCTATGTCCTGGTCTCTCCCCTTCAGCATCGCGAGAACGTGGTCGACGATTTCACCGCCGAGGAGTACCTGCGCCTGCAGTCAGTCGTGTACGAGGTCGGACGGGCGATCAGCGCGACGTTCCCGACCGAGCGGCTGTATGTGCTCAGCCTCGGCAGTAAGCAAGGAAATTCTCATGTGCACTGGCATCTCGCGCCGCTGCCGCCCGGAGTTCCCTACGGCGAGCAGCAGTTCCACGCGCTGATGGTTGAGTCCAAGGGATATCTCGCCGTTCCCGATGTCGAGCAGGCTCGACTTGCCGCGGCTATAGCGGGCGCGATGAGCCCTATCCAGAAAGGACCTTCGCCCCTACGGCGCCCTGTGGACGCCGACGAAAGTGAACAGTGCCTGCAAGGTGAGCGAGGGAGCTCGAAAGAGCTGAGAGGCTGACCAGCTTGAAAAAGCTGGCGGCGACCCCTTGACCTGATCCGGGTAATACCGGCGAAGGAAGACCCGCCTTGCAGGTTCCTTGCATGTAAGGCCACCCGCGGGGTATTAGCGAGGCACAAGAATGCCGGCGCCCGGGGGGAGGCTGCCGATGACTGACATCGCTCGCGTGACGGAGATCTCGGCGCGTTCCGTCGAGGGCTTCGAAGACGCGATCCGGGTGGGCGTCTCACGGGCGACTCTGACTCTTCGCAACGTCACCGGTGCCTGGGTCAAAGAGCAGCAGGTGAAGGTCGAGGACGGCAAGATCACCGAATACCGGGTCAGTCTGCTGGTGACATTCGTTCTGGACTGAGCCAGAGATTGAGCCTGAGAGCAGAACGGCGCTCTGCGGCATTTCCACCAATATGGCCGCAGATAGCCGAATTGGAATCCGACCGCCTGCGCCACAAGAAACGGCCGCGCCACAAGAAAATAGGGAAACCCTCGGCGCCGCCGCTCGAAACACCTGCCCCCCCTGCTTCGAAGCGACGCCGCTCAAGGGTTTCCCTTCGGACCAAGACCATCATGGAGCCCGGTCTGCCCGGATGGGGCATTGGTCCCGATTGGTGTGGGCCCTTGGACATTCACACCGGGACGCCCCAAGCCCGGTCACCAACTCGTGTCGAGCGGCAGGCCCTCGGTGTAGCCGGCGGCACTCTGCACACCCACGACTGCGCGGCTGTGGAACTCCTCGAGGTTCGCGGCGCCGACGTACGTGCACGAGCTCCGGATCCCGGACACGATGACGTCGAGCAGGTCCTCCACGCTCGGGTTGTCCGGGTCGAGATACATCCGGGCGGTCGAGATGCCCTCACCGAAGAATCCCTTGCGGGCCCGCTGGAACGGGGTGTCCTCCGACGTACGGAACCGCACGGCGCGAGCCGAGGCCATGCCGAAGCTCTCCTTGTACAACCGACCCTCGTTGTCGCGGTGCGGGTCACCCGGCGACTCGTAGGTGCCGGCGAACCACGAGCCGACCATGACGTTGGACGCTCCGGCCGCGAGGGCGAGCGCCACGTCGCGCGGATGCCTGACCCCGCCGTCGGCCCAGACGTGCCGGCCCAACTGCCGGGCCCGGGTCGCGCACTCCAACACGGCCGAGAACTGTGGCCGGCCGACCGCCGTCTTCATCCGCGTGGTGCACATCGCGCCCGGGCCGACGCCGACCTTCACGATGTCGGCCCCCGCCGCCACCAGGTCGGAGACTCCGTCGGCGGTGGCGACGTTGCCGGCGGCGATCGGAACCTGGGGCTGAAGCGCACGCACGATCCGCAGCACCTCGAGGGTGCGTTCCTGGTGACCGTGGGCGGTGTCGATGACCAGGACGTCGACGCCGGCGTCCAGGAGCGCCTTTGCCTTCATCTCCACGTCGCCGTTGATGCCGATCGCTGCGGCGACCCGGAGTTTGCCGGCGGCATCGAGGGCTGGTCGGTAGAGAGTGGCGCGCAACGCCCGCTGCCGGGTCAGGATGCCGACGATTCGGCCGTCCGCGGCGACCACCGGAGCCAGTCGGTGCCGGCCGTCGTGCAGCTGGTTGAACGCGTCCTCGGCGGCGATGCCGGCCGGCAGTGTGAGGAGATCCCGGGACATGATGCTGCCGAGCTGGGTGAAGCGGTCGACGCCCTCGCAGTCGGCGTCGGTCACCACACCGACGGCACGGCCGTCGTCGACCACGATCACGGCACCGTGGCCGCGCTTGGGCAGCAGGTTCAACGCCTCGCCGACGGTCCCGGTGGCCACCATCGTGATCGGCGTGTCGTAGACCGTGTGCCGCTGCTTGATCCAGTCCACGACGTCGGCCACCACGTCGACCGGAATGTCCTGGGGAATGACGGCCAGTCCGCCACAGCGGGCGATCGTCTCGGCCATCCGGCGGCCGGAGACGGCCGTCATGTTGGCGGCGATGAGCGGGATCGAGGTGCCACTCCCGTCCGCCGTGGACAGGTCGACGTCGAGCCTGGAGGCGACGGCCGACCGGTTCGGTACGAGGAACACGTCGCTGTAGGTGAGGTCCTGCTCCGGTACCCGGTCATGGAGAAAGCGCACGTCAACCCCCTCAGAGGTCGAGAGAGGCGCCTTGGTGGCCGCTTCGGACATCTTGAAGGCTACGACCACCGGCAAGGCGCGGAACAACCGTGTCTGTAACCGGCGTACCGGAATGTCCAGAGCCTGGAACGTCGTTGTGACGGCTGATCTTCGTACCGAATAGTGGGGATCGCCGTACCCCCCGCTCCGCCCTGGGAGAGCGCCGCTGATGAGAAGCCGGCCCGTCGCATCGACCGAGCTGGGTGGGCTGACCCGTCAGGCGCCCGGCAGATCCCCGGCCGACGGGTCCCCGGCGCCGCCCGCGCGGTCGGAGCCTGGCATCACACCCCAGCAGTACCGCGCGGTGTTCCGGCGTTTCGCCGCGGGCGTCGCGGTCGTCACCGCCGACGCGGGCCATGGGCCGATCGGCTTCACCGCGACGTCGCTCGCGTCGATCTCCCTCGACCCGCCCCTGGTCTCCTTCGCGGTGTCGAACGGGGGTGCCAGCTGGCGGACGATCGCGGCGGCGGAGACGGTGGTGATCAACATCCTGGACGCGGGCCAGGAGCAGATCGCCCGGCACTTCGCCACGCGGGGGATCGAGAGGTTCGCGAGCCCGACCCGCTGGTCCCGCCTGCAGACCGGCGAACCGGTGCTGGACGACGCACCGAGCCACCTCGTCGGCCTCGTCGAGCACCGCTATCCGGCCGGCGACCACCACCTCGTGGTCGCGCGCGTCATCCTTGCCACCAGCGGCCCGCTCACGCCGCTCGTCTACCACGCCGGTCACTACCAGACAGTCAGCGGCGCCTGACCAGCGCGACATGTGTCGCGAAGCGAGAGGCGTACGCGGGCCCAGCCACGGCAAGCGCGCGACATCAAACGGCCATGCCCAGGCCACACAGATGGTAGTCAAGCGCCATTTCGTCGGACATATTGTGCGGCGTGACTCCTTCCTCGGGTTCAGACGCGCGTTCCGCGGTCGATCGACGACGTTTCCTCGGTGCGGTCGGAGGCGTGGCCGGCCTCGCCGCGATGAGCCAGGTGCCGGCCACCGGTACCGCCCACGCGGCTCCCCGGCTGCGCGGCGGCGGTTCACCGTTCACGCTCGGCGTCGCCTCCGGCGACCCCACTCCGGACGGCTTCGTGCTGTGGACCCGGCTGGTGCCCGACCTGTTCACCCCCGACGGCGGCATGCCGGCCCGCCGCGTGCCCGTCGACTGGCTGGTCGCCCGCGACGAACGCCTCCGTCATGTCGTACGCGCCGGAACGAGCTGGGCTCTGCCCGAGCTCGCCCACTCGGTCCACGTCGAGGTCGGCGGCCTGCAGCCGGACCGGGAGTACTTCTACCGCTTCCGGTACCGCGGCGACGTCTCCGAGGTCGGTCGGACCCGGACCAGCCCGGGGTTCGGTGACTCAGGGCATCGACTCCGGTTCGCCTTCGCGTCGTGCCAGGACTGGACGCACGGCTACTACTCGCCGTACCGGCACATGGCGCAGGAGGACCTCGACCTGGTGATCCACCTCGGCGACTATGTGTACGAGTACGGCATTCCCGCGGACGGCGGACTCCGCAAGACACCCACACCGGACGTGCTCCGCGACGGACCGCAGGACCTCGACCGGTGGCGGATGCAGTACGCGCTGTACAAGAGCGATCCCGACATCCAGCGCACCCATGCCCGCTTCCCTTGGCTGGTCACGTGGGACGACCACGAGGTGGCCAACGACTACGCCGGTGCGTACGACGAGACGGTGCCCGCCGCGCGCGCTGCCGCGTACCAGGCCTGGTACGAGCACCAACCCGTCCGCCGCCGCTCCCTCCCGCAGCCGGACGGCTCGCTGCGGCTCTACCACCGCACCCAGTGGGGTCGGCTCGCGCAGTTCGACGTACTCGACACCCGGCAGTACCGCACCCCGCCCGCCTGCGGCTGGGGTGAGGCGGCAGCCTGCGACGCGGCGTACGACCCGGCGGCCACGATGCTGGGGACGGAGCAGGAAGACTGGCTGACCACCGGGCTGCACGCTTCGCAGGCACGTTGGAACGTCCTCGCCAACAGCGTGATGATGGGCCGCCTCGACCACGACGGCCCGGACGGCGACATCCTCTGGCACGACGCATGGGACGGCTTCCCCGCCGCCCGCAAGCGCGTCACCGACACCTTCGCCGCGGCAGGTGTCCGCAACGCCGTCATGGTGACCGGCGACTGGCACTCGACGTTCGTCAACGACATCACGGCCGACTTCGACGACCCTGACGCGGACGTGGTCGCTACTGAGTTCGTCGGTACCTCGATCTCCACCAACGGCGACGATGAGGTCTACGGTCCGTACTACGGGCCGATGATCAAGTACAACCCGCACATCCGGTTCTTCGACGGGGACCGGCGCGGCTACGTCCGCTGCACCCTCGACAAGGACGAGTGGCGGACCGACCTGCGGATGGTCTCGACCGTGAGCCGGTCCGACGCTCCGGTGTCGACGTACGCATCGTTCGCCGTCGCCGACGGTCGGCCCGGAGCCGTGGAGTTGTAAGCCACGAGCCGGGAGACGAAAAGCCGGCCCGCTCGTCCAGCGGTAGGCACGGGGGAACCGCCGCGGATCGAACGGGCCGACACGAGGTCTAACTCCCCACCGCCGATGCGGTTGCATCCGATTTTCGCGTACGGCCACACCCGGCCATCTGCCGTCCGCATGCGCGTGGAGACGGGCGGCGCGACAACGTGACGTCTCAGCGGAAGGCGGCGGCGTTCCTGACCGCCCACTCTGCGAACGTCGTCCCCGGGCGTCCGGTGATCTCTTCGACGGTGGGCGCCGGCTCCTGCGGATGCTCGATCAGGCGATCCATGCCGTCGAGATACCACGCGGCGTACTCCCCCATCGTCGCGGAGAGATCGGCGAGCGCTTCGTCGTACGTCTGCTCCTCGAAGCGCACGTCGCGTCCGATGGCCACCCCGATGAGCCGGACGAGCTCACGCCGTTTGACCGCCTCCGGGCCGCTCATCAGGTATTTCCTGCCGACGTGCCCGTCCTCGAGGAGAACCCGCGCGGCCACAGCGGCGATGTCCCCGAGGTCGATCACGGTCGTGGCTGCCTCGCCGTAGGCGGCGCGCACCACGCCGGTCGAGCGGATCTGCTCGGCCCAGCCGAACGTGTTCGTCATGAACTCACCCGGGCGGAGGTGGGTCCACGGCAGGCCGGACTCTTCCACGGCCTTCTCGACCGCGTAGTAGTGCCACCCGCTCGGGTCACCGGCTGCCTCCATGTCGGCCTCGGAGGAGGAGAGGTCGACGACTCGGCGTACTCCTGCCTTCTTGGCCAGATCGAGGACCTGGGGCGCCGTGTGCGGGAGGGGGGCAAGGTAGAGAACCTCGATCCCTTCGAGGGCGGGTGGCATCGTCTCGAGCCGGCCGAGGTAGCCCTCGACGACGTCGACGCTGGCGGGCAGAGCAGCCTTCGTCGGGTTGTTGGTGAGGGCACGTACGTTGGTCGCTCCGGCTTCCAGCAGGCGGTCGACGACCAGCCGTCCGACGTTGCCGGTCGCGCCGGTCACGAGGATCCTTGCGGTACTGCCGTTGGTCATGTCGGGTGTTTCTCCTGGGGTGTGAGGATTGGCCCGAGGTAGACCGTACACCATACGGTAAAAGATACGTGAATGAATCTCGCGGTGTGTGCTTCAGGCATGTGGCCACCATGGAAGGGAGGGCGGTACCGGACCGGTCCGCTGGCCAGCGCGAGGGGTGAGATCGATGACTCAGGTCGTGGAGATGCTTCGGACCTACCCGGCCGACTTGGGCACGATGGACCGAGACGCGTTGGCGCGATGCATCGAGGAGTGCTTCTCGGCGGCGCAGGCGTGCACGGCGTGCGCCGATGCCTGTATGTCGGAGTCGGACCAGCACCTGCCGGCACTCCGCACGTGCATCGGCATGTGCATCGACTGCGCGGACATCTGTGACATGACCGGGCGCATCATGTCGCGCCACACCGGCCACAACGCCGACCTCGCCCGCTCGATTCTGCAGGCCTGCCTGACCATGTGCCGCATGTGCGCAGAGGAGTGCGAACGTCACGCCGTCCGGCACGAACACTGCCAGGTGTGCGCGGACGCCTGCCGGCGGTGCGAGCAGGCGTGCCGCCAACTCCTGGCAGCGATCCGCTGATCACGAGCGTTCGGCTCGCCGGACGTCGCCTCTCTCGTCCGGGCCTCCTCACTGGTCCGGCGTCAGCGCCGGCCTGCCGCCAGGGACACCCCGATCGCGGCGAAGCCCACCTGGATCGCCAACTGGATCCAGTCGATACCGGGGGTTTGGGCGACACCGACCGCGCCGGCAACAACGGTGCCGAGGACGGCGGCGACAATGCCGATGACGACGGTGAGCCAGAGCGCGATGCGCTGGCGACCGGGAGCGACGAGTCGGCCCAACGCTCCGATGATGGCACCGACGATGACGGCGGTGATGATCCCGGTGATCTCCACTTTTCGATCCCTTCCGGCGGCAACATCACCATGGTAGGGCGAGCGGGACATCACCGCGTCCGGCAAATCCCCTAGTGGGTACGCGCAGTCCGCAGCGCCAGCGCGGCACGGACGGCGCCCGATCATGATCATGTGTCACGAAGCCGCTTCCGCCTCACGCGAGACGCGGTTTTTCGACGCATGATCATGGTCCGCTGTGTACAGGTCGGCACAGGTGGCCGGTCACGACTCCGATGACCGTTCGGCGAGACGGCCCGCGTAGCGCGCGTTCGGCGGTTCGAGGATCGCCCGCTGGCGATCGGTGATGCCGGGGTAGTCGTCGGCGTCGTAGTAGCCCGCGGCCCACGAGAGCGCGGGCGGACTGTACTTGTAGAAGGCTGTACGGCGCTCGTCTCGGCCAGTCCAGGGCAGTGTGCCGTGCACGAGAGCCTCGGTGAAAACGATCGCCGTACCGGCCGGACCGGTGACCCGACGTACGCACGGATGCTGCTTGGACAGGTGCTTCCACTCGGCGGGGAACGGGAACGCGCTCTTGTGGCTGCCCGGTACACAGGCGAAGCCACCGTCGTCCGGGCCGACGTCCTTGAGGTTGAACGCGACCGCAACCAGTCCGCTGCGGATCTGCCCGTTGCTCACCGTGTAGTACTCGGACGACCGGAACGGGACAGCGCCGCCGTGCAGCACGGTACCGATCGGCCCGTCGCCGGACCGGATGATGTCGGCGTAGGTGTGATCGAGGCGGAAGTCGGGCCCGAGAACGTCCGTGAGTACGGATGTCACCGCGGGCACGTCGAGCAGTTCGCGGAACGCCGCGTCCCAGCCCAGCAGATCGCCGAACCGGTGCGTACGCATCGACGGCTCGGTCTCCCGCGCGACGGCCAGATCGAGCATTTCGTTGACCCGCTTCAGCAGGTCTGGAGAAAGCGCGTCGGGAATCGCGAGGTAGCCCTGCAGATCGAACAGGTACCGATCGTGGTCGTCCATGATCCTCCGTTCAGTATCCCGGCTGGTCTCGCCAACCAGTCCGGGTCACCAGCCAGTCCGGGTCAGCACTCTGCTCCGTCGACCCACCCGAAGGTGGCGCGATGCTCATCGGCGGAGGTCTTGACCGCACCGTCGACGGTGTAGTGGAACTGCACGGCCCGGCGGCGGGTGCCAGAAAGGTTCGCCGGTGTCCCGTGCTGCAGCAGCCCGTCGAAGAACATCAGACCCCCGGCAGGCAACGGGACTCCGACGCCGCGCTCGACCGGCACCTCGCCGTCACAGATCTGCAGGTCTCGCAGGAACGCGTGCCGCACCGGACCCTCCCGGTGCGAACCGGGGATCACCCGCATGCAGCCGTTGTCGAGTGTCGCCTCGTCGAGTGCGATCCACACGCCGACGATGGGGGTTCCGGGGACGAGGTGGAAGTACGCGTTGTCCTGGTGCCAGGGCTTCTCGCGTCCGCCACCCGGTGGCTTGAGGAGCGCCATGTCCTGGAACAGGATCGGCCGGTCGCCCAGCAACGTCGCCACCACGGCGAGAACGGCCGGATCGTCCGCCAGGGCTGCCAACCGGTCGTCGTGGCGTACGAACGACATGAACTTGCGGGTCGCGTCCAGTCGTTGGTCGGGCGACAGGTCGTCGAGGGTGTGCTCGGCCCACTTCTCGTACTGGATGTCTGCGGGTGAACCGGGGCGGGCCAGCGCCGCCAACCCGGTGAGTCCCGCCGCCACGGCGGCCGCCGAGACGCCAGAGTGCACGGCGAGAAAACCATCGGAGCGATACGTCGCGACCTCGGCGGGCCCGACCGACGCCAAGTCGGCGGCGGCGTCCGCGACCCGCGGGGTGCTGTAGAGCACGTCGCTGTCGGCTGGCCCACCGGCGTCGAATCCCGTCGTCGCCATCACACCTCCATCGGACACCTCGCCGGCGGGGCCGGCTGCTGGTCGCCCCAGAAACTCTGCCAGACCACCCTGCCCGAACAACACCGCACCGTCTGACCACTCTGCCGCACAACTCTGCCGATCAACTCTGCCGATCAATTCTTCTGGCCGAACACCTCAGCAGCCGTGGCCCGTGGTCGGCCGGCCACCTGCGAGGTCAGGTGAGCCGGCGGGCGAGCTCGGCGGGGTAGCCGGGGAAGTAACTGGTGATGTCGTCGAGCGAGAACTCCCGCAGGATCGACGTGGCCGGTTCGCGCTCGAGCAGGAACTCCAGGGACACGTGTACGACGCGTTCGAGATCGGTGCCGAGTTCGGTCCCGTCGGCGAGGCGTTCCGGTACCGCGACCTGATGAACCGTCTCCCGACCACGCTCGGTCACTCGTACCTCGAACTCTCGCGGGCCCATGCCACTGACCACGATCTCCGCCATGATCCGATACCACCCTTCGACGTCGACCAGCAGCTGCGACCAGGGCTGCTCAGGTTCGGGCGCCGGCGTCGTTGACGGCACAACTCAGGACGACGATCGAGCGGCCCTCGACCCGCAACGGCTTGTCCGCAAGGACGTCCGAGCCGATGCCCACCGAGTTGGCTGTGACTGCGGTATCGGCAGAGTCGGCGGTGTCGGCGGAGCGGGATGAATCGGCGGCGTCGGCGGTGTCGATCACGACTCGCCACCGCTCGCCCCACTGCTTCGGCAGTGTCCAGTCGATCGGATCGTGATGGGCGTTCAGGATCATCAGGAACGACTGGTCGACGATGCGTTGTCCCCACGGGTCACGGCCCGGGATCGCGTCACCATTGAGAAACAGCCCGACCGAACGGGCGAAGTCGTGCTCCCAGTCGGCGTCGTCCATCGTGCTGCCGTCGGGCTGGAACCAGCCGATGTCCACGGTGCCGCGGATCGGCCGGCCCTGGAACCACCGACGTCGCCGGAAGACCGGATGCTCGCGGCGCAACGCGATGAGGTCGCGGGTGAAGTCGAGGAGATCGTCGTCCACGTCCTGCCAGTCGTACCACGACAGTTCGTTGTCCTGGCAGTAGGCGTTGTTGTTGCCCTGCTGCGTACGACCGAACTCGTCACCGCCGAGCAGCATCGGCACGCCCTGGGACAGCAGCAGCGTGGTGAGGATGTTGCGCTGCTGCCGTCGGCGCAGCGCCAGCACGCCCGCGACGTCGGTGAGGCCTTCGGCACCGCAGTTCCACGACCGGTTGTGACCCTCGCCGTCGCGGTTGCCTTCACCGTTGGCCTCGTTGTGTTTGTTGTTGTACGACACGAGGTCGCCGAGGGTGAACCCGTCGTGGGCGGTGACGAAGTTGATGCTGGCGACAGGACGCCGGCCGTCGCCCTGGTAGAGATCGGAGCTGCCGGTGAGCCGGGACGCGAGCTCGGCAAGGGTGGCGGGTTCACCGCGCCAGAAGTCGCGCACGGTGTCGCGGTAGATACCGTTCCACTCCGACCACACCGGCGGGAAGTTACCCACCTGGTAGCCGCCTTCACCGATGTCCCACGGCTCGGCGATCAGCTTGACCTGGCTGACGATCGGGTCCTGCTGGATGAGGTCGAAGAAGGCAGACAGCCGGTCGACCTCGTGGAACTCCCGGGCCAGCGTCGCCGCCAGGTCGAACCGGAACCCGTCGACGTGCATCTCGGTAACCCAATAGCGCAACGAGTCCATGATCAGCTGCAGGCTGCGGGGATGGCCGGCGTTCAGACTGTTGCCGGTCCCGGTGGTGTCGTAGTAGTGGCGAGGGTCGTCGGGCACGAGCCGGTAGTACGCGTGGTTGTCGATGCCCTTGAACGACAGCACCGGGCCCCGGTGGTTGCCTTCGGCGGTGTGGTTGTAGACGACGTCGAGGATGACCTCGATGCCGGCCTCGTGAAGCGCACGGACCATCGCCTTGAACTCCTGGACCTGCGCGCCGAGACCGCCGGAGGCGTACCCGTTGTGCGGTGCGAAGTAGCCGATCGAGTTGTAGCCCCAGTAATTGCGCAGGCCGCGGTCGAGCAGGTGCCCGTCGTGGACGAACTGGTGTACCGGGAGCAGTTCGACCGCGGTGACGCCGAGACCTCGCAGGTAGTCGACCGCCGCGGGATGTGCGAGACCGGCATAGGTGCCGCGCAGATCATCGGGGACGTCGGGGTGGCGCTGGGTGAAGCCCTTGACGTGCGTCTCGTAGATGACCGTCTCGTGCAGCGGCGTACCTGGCGGGCGGTCGTTCCCCCAGTCGAAGAACGGGTTGTGGACGACACTCTTCGGCACGTGCCGTGCGCTGTCGTCGTCGTTACGGGAGTTTTCGTCGCCTTCGTTGTAGGCGAAGCACGCCTGGTCCCAGTCGACATCACCGTCGATCGCCTTCGCGTACGGGTCGAGAAGCAGCTTCGCCGGGTTGCACCGCAGGCCCGCCGCCGGATCCCATGGCCCGTGTACGCGGTAGCCGTAGCGCTGGCCCGGCAGCACGCCCGGAAGGTAGGCGTGCCAGCAGAAGGCGTCGACCTCGTCCAGCCGTACCCGGGACTCGGCGCCGTCGTCGTCGAACAGGCACAGCTCGACTCCCTCGGCGACCTCGGAGAAGAGGGAGAAGTTGGTGCCCGCACCGTCGTAGCTGGCGCCAAGCGGATAGGGACGACCCGGCCATGTCTCCACAGATGGTGCAGGGTCAGGTGTTCCCGGCATTCCCGGTTGCTCCTTCGGACGCGCCGCCGGTCGGGCGGGTGGCGTCGGCCAGGACGTCACTGATGCGTGCCGCCGTCGGATCCTCCTCGAGCGCCTCGAGCGTAACCGGCAGGGCGAACGACCAGTTCAGCCGCTCGTCGTCGGAGCCAGGGATGTTCGGCCGTTCCGCCTCGACCGCGGCGTCTTCGAGGGTGGCGCTCAACAGGATGGCCGGCGACCGGGCCAACAGCCGGTAGGCGGCCACCACCGCGTCGGCCGGGTCGGCGTCTGCCTCGATCTGACCGGACCTCACCACCCGGGCCCGGATCGCCGCAGTGCTCTCCTCGTTCGGTTCGAGGCCGAGCCGCTTCTGGGTGTCGAGGTCGGTGCCGTCCCACAGGCCGGCGACGGTCGGGAGGTCGTGCGTGGTCACCGCGGCCATCGCCTTGGCCGGCCAACCGGCGGGGTCGTGTTGCTCGAACCACAGCAGCTTGTACGACAGGATGTCGTGCTCGTCGAGGGCCTGGCGTACGTGCCCTTCGACCGTGCCGAGGTCCTCGCCCACCACCACCGCACCGGCCCGGTGGCTCTCCAGTGCCACGATCGCGAGGAGGTCGTCGGCCGGATACCGGACGTACGCACCGTCGGCAGGTCGACCGCCGCGAATCACCCACCACAGCCGGAACAGGCCCATGACGTGGTCGACGCGCAGGCCGCCGTCGGCGGCCATGTTCGCCCGGATCGTGTCGATGAACGGCTGGTAGCCGGCGGCGCGCAGCTTCCACGGAACGAATGGAGGGATGCCCCACTCCTGGCCCAGGCTGTTGAACTCGTCCGCCGGGGCACCCACCGCGACGTCGAGGGCGAGCAGGTCCTGCCACTCCCAGGCGTCGAACCCGCCTGGGTCGAAACCGATCGGCAGGTCCTGCACCACCGCGATGTCGCGGCCGGCCGCGGCGATCTGCCGGTCGACCAGCCACTGCAGCCAGGCGAAGAACCGCACCCGGTCGGCATGGGCGTCCGCGGCGACCAGGACACCCGCACCGGACGGGTGCCGGCAGTCCTCCGTCCAGTCGGTCCAGTCGGGACCGCGCTGCTCGGCCAGGACCGACCAGGCGGCGAACCGGCGGAGCGAGTCCGGTTGCGCTGCGTACCAGCGGTCGAACTCCTCCCGTCCGCCGCCTGCGCGCCAGATCGCCTCCAGGGCTTCGAGCTTGATCCGCCACACGGCGTCCCGGTCGATCTCGCGGTGGTGGTTCAGGGCGCGACCGGCCGTGGCGCCGCGTTCGACGGCGGCGGGTGCCCGCTCGGCACCGGGAACGTCCTCCACCCGCAGGTAGAGCGGACTGCGGAAGCGGCGGCTGGTCGGGAAGTACGGGCTCGGCTGCTGCGGCCCGGCGGGGGCGACCGCGCCCAATGGGTTGACGAGCACGAACCCTGCCTCGTGGCCCCTGGACCAGCGGCCCAGTCCGGCGAGGTCGGCGAGGTCCCCGATCCCCCAGCTCCGCGACGAGCGCGCCGCGTACAACTGCGTCGCCCAGCCCCAGGCCCGCCAGCCGGCTGGGAGATGGCACCGCTGCGGGGCGACGATGACGCGTCTTGTCGCCCCGTCGGCGGCGGCGAACGAGTGGTATCCGAGCGGCAGATTGCCCGGCAGGTGGTTGTCCACCGGGACCGTGGTGCCGTCCTCGAGGACGACGTCGCCCGGTCCGGTCCACGGGCCCGTCGGTTGGTGCTCGCCCGAACGCACCACCAGCGGGCCGTCGCCGGCCTGGGGGGTTCCGATGCGGTCTCGCAGCCGCCGCACCATGCCCTCGTCGACCTGTTGCCACGTCCCCGTGGCGTCGACGTAGGACTCCTCGATTCCCCAGGCGTCAGGCATGCACTACCTCCACGATGGCGACGGCGTCCGCCGGTACGAGGATCTGGCGATCCTCCGCGCGTACGCCCGGATCGGACGCGGCGAGGACGCCGGTGCCCTTCGGGTTGGGGAAGCTGCGGTCCTGCGCGGCGAGGTTGACCAGGACCCGCACGGTGCCGCGCACCAGGACCAGGGTCTGCTGCTGCTCGTCGACCTCGACGGCGACCCGGTCCAGGCGCGGGTCGCTCAGCTCGGGCCGGTGTCGACGGAGCCGGATCAGCTGCCGGTACCAGTCCAGGAGTCCGGCGCACGGCTCCCGCGCCGTCTCCGTCCAGTCGAGCTTCGACCGGTGGAACGTCTCCGCCGCCTGCGGATCGGGCACCTTCTCGGGGTCCCAGCCGAAGTGGACGAACTCGTTCCGCCGACCTTCGCTCACCGCGCGGCCGAGGTCGGGATCGGCGTGGTCGGTGAAGTACAGAAATGGCGAGCTGGCTCCCCATTCCTCACCCTGGAACAGCATGGGCGTGAACGGAGAGGTCAGCAGCAACGCGGCGGCGATCCTGAGCCGGCCGGCGCTCATCAGTGCCACCTTCCGCTCACCGCCGGCCCGGTTGCCCACCTGGTCGTGGTTGTGCGTACAGACGACGAACTGGTGTCCGGCCAGCCCGACCGGAGAGCGCCCGTGCGGGCGCTGTCGGTGCGGCGACCACATGCCGTCGTAGACCCAGGCCTGGCACAGGGCCTTGGCCAGCAGTTCGAGCGAGCCGAAGTCGGCGTAGTAGCCGTCGCGTTCGCCGGTGAGGGAGGCGTGCAGGGCGTGGTGCCACTCGTCCGCCCAGGCGCTGTCCAGGCCGTACCCGCCGGCGTCCCGGCCGCGGACGAACCGCGGGTCGTTCAGGTCGCACTCCGCGATCAGGAACAGCGGCCGGCCGACATGCGTCGCCAGCGCGTCGACCTCCTCGGCCAGCTCCTCAAGGACATGGCGGGCGGACTCGTCGACGATGGCGTGCACGGCGTCCAGGCGCAGTCCGTCGACGTGGTAGTCGCGCAACCACATCAGCGCGTTGTCGATCACGAACCGGCGGACCTCGGCACAGCCGGCACCGTCGAAGTTGACCGCGTCGCCCCAGTTGGTCTGGTGCCGGTCGGAGAAGTACGGACCGAACTCCGCGAGGTAGTTGCCGGCCGGACCGAGGTGGTTGTACACGACATCGAGGACGACGCCGAGGCCGTGTGCATGGCAGGCGTCGACCAGGTGCTTGAGCCCGTCGGGTCCGCCGTACGCCTGGTGTGGCGCGTACAGGTCGACGCCGTCATAGCCCCAACCACGCTGGCCGGAAAACTCCGCGACCGGCATCAGCTCGACCGCGTCGATGCCGAGCTCGACCAGGTGCGGGAGCCGTTCGATCGCGGCGGCGAAGGTCCCCGCTGCGGTGAAGGTCCCGACGTGCAGCTCGTAGAGGACGGACCCGCGCAACGAGACGCCTCGCCAGCCGGCGTCGCGCCACTCGAAGGCGTCGTGGTCGACCAGCTCGGACCAGCCGTCGACCCCGTCCGGTTGCGACCTCGAGCGGGGGTCGGCCCGGGGTGGACCGCCATCGAGGGAGTACGCGTAACGGACACCGGCGCGAGTTCCGTCGACGGACCGCCGCCACCAGCCACTGTCGTCGGGATGCATCGGCTGCCGGTCGGCGCCGCCCGCGTCATCGATCAGGAGATCGACGCGGTCGCGGCCGGGTGCCCAGACCGCGAACTCGTGCCTCACGCCGTCCTCCGCGCGACGACCGCGACCGGGAACGCGGCCAGCAGCGCGCCGAGCGGCTGGACCCCTCCGTCGACAGCCTCACCGGTGACGAGATTGGTCCACCCGCCGTCCGGCAGCCGCACGGCAGTGTCGTCCCACGACTGCGACGTACGAACCGGCGCGACGACCGCGAGCTCGCCGCGATGGAACGCCACCACCTCGCCGGCTCGGGGACCCAGCGCCTCCAGCGGTTCGTACGCCGATCCCGCATACAGGTCGGGATGACTACGTTGGTGGGCGAGCAAGCGGTGGACGAGAAGCAGCTTCGGGCCGCCGGCCTCGGCGTGCCGCGCCGCAGAGACAGCAGCCGCGGTCCCTGCCGGTGGCCCGTCGGCGTCGTCTGCGTCGTCTGGATCCGACAGCTCGGCCAGCAGGCGCCGGCGCAGGTCGTAGTCGACCGGCCGCCGGTTGTCGGGGTCGACCAGGCTGAGCTCCCACAGCTCGCTGCCCTGGTAGAGGTCGGGAACGCCGGGGCTGGTCAGCAGCAGCGCGGTCTGCGCCAACGAGTTCTGCCGCCCCCGCTCGATGATCCGGTGTTCACGGAGGAAGTCGTGCAGTGCGTGGAGGAACGTCTCGTCCGCCAGGATCCCCTTCACGAACGACGCGACCGCATCGTCGTAGCCACCGTTCGGCTCGATCCAGGACGTGTGGACCTTCGCCTCTCTCGTCGCCTTGGCCATGAACGCGACCACCCGGTCGGTGGTGACCGGCCACGCGCCGACAAGGGTCTGGTAGATCAGGTACTCGGCGTTACGGTCCGGCCAGCCGCCCTGCCGGTGCCGGTTGTTCCGGTCGGTCCACCGGTCGACCGTCTCCCGCCAGGCGTCAGGGAGCTCCGACAGGACGTTGAGGCGGGCCCGCACGTCGGCGCTGCGCTTGGTGTCGTGGGTCGACAGCGTGAGCATCGAGTCTGGCCAACGGCTGGCTATCGCCGCCGTGTCCGTATGGAAGTCGGCCACCTGGCGACCGAAGATGCCGGGGTCGCCGCCCACCTCGTTGAGTGACACCAGCCGGTGGTAGCGGTAGAAGGCGGTGTCCTCCACGCCCTTTGCCATCACCGGTCCGGTCAACTGCGGCAGGCGCTGGGCGAACTCGGTCTCCAGCTCTCCACCGTGGGAGCCAACGGCGAGCTGGCCCAGGAACTCCAGCAGCTCGGCGTCGATGTCCGGAGCCCGCTGCACCGCGGCAGAGACCGCCTCGCCGACCCGGCGGTGGTCGGCCGCGCTGGCGGGGCGTCCCGGCTGGACGTACGTACGGTAGACGGGGAAGTTGGCCACCAGCTCGCGCAGAGCATGGCGAAGCTCGCGCCTGGTGTGGTCGCGGTGGCGCCGGTGGTCCTCGCACAGTGTCGCCAACAGCCCGGTCAGGCGTTCGACCTCAGCGGCCAGCTCGTCGTGCATGATCTGGTGCTTGGCCTGGTGGGCGACCTCGGCATAGGCCGGCGGTTCGCCGGTGAAGGCCGCGTAGCAGTCGGTCATCGCCTGCTCGTTCGCGGTGTCGACGAACAGGTTGTTGACCCGGGTGAGGAAGTCGTAGCCCGACGTCCCGGCCACCGGCCAGGTCTCGGGGAGCGACTCGCTGGGCTCCAGGATCTTCTCTACGACCGTGTACCGCCCGCCGGTGGCCTCGGCGAGCGCGGTCAGGTAGTGCTCCGGATCGCGGAGACCGTCGACATGGTCGATGCGGAGCCCGTCGAGGGTGCCGTCGCGGACCAGCTCCAGCACGAGCGCGTGGGTCTCGGCGAAGACCTCTGGATCCTCGACCCGTACTCCGATGAGGGTCTCGATGTTGAAGAACCGGCGGTAGTCGAGCTCCTCACTGGCGGTACGCCAGAGCGCCAGTCGGTAGTTTTGCCGGCGGAGCAGTGCGTCGAGCCGGTCGACATCTGCGTTGACGGCGGCAAGTTCCACGTCGATCGCCGCGGCGACCTCGTGGTCGGTCTCGCAGAGGGTCTCCAGTTCGGCGCCCAGCTCGACCTGCCGGGCATGGCGTTCGGGCACCACCGGATCGTCGGGTACGCGCACGGCCGGCAGTGCGGCGAATTCCTCCGCAACGGTCGCCAGCTCGGCCGAACCCGCCCGCCGGGCCGCCGCGCTGAGTGTCTCGTCGAAGGTCGCCGGCGACACGGGCAGCTCGTGGTCGTGGTAGCGGATGACGAACGCGCCGCCGACGCGGGCCAGGCACAGTTCGCCGGCCTCGAGCACCCGGCCGTAGTGGTCGCCGAGCACCGGTACGAGCACGGTGAACGCGGACCGGTCGTCCGAGCCCTGCCAGTCGATGTCGAAGTAGCGCGTGAACCTGCTGGCCGGACCGTTTTCCAGGACGTCCCACCACCACCGGTTGGTCCGGTCGACAGCCATGTGGTTGGGCACGATGTCGAGTACCTGACCCAGCCCGGCGGCACGAAGGGCCCCGACCAGGCGAGCATGCCCGGGCGCGCCGCCCCGCTCCGCGTCCAGTCGCTGGGGGTCGACCACGTCGTACCCGTGAGTGCTGCCCGGAGCCGCCTGAAGGTAGGGCGAGCAGTACAGGTGTGTGACACCGAGCGCGGCGACGTAGTCGGCCAGCTCCGACGCCTCGTCGAAGCCGAAGCCGCCGTGCAGCTGCACCCGATAGGTCGAACCTGGTCTCACCTGGCTCTTTCTACCCGGCAGCATTGGATCTCCGCCTACCGGCGTGACCGGGACCGGTTCCGGCCGGAATTGCAGGACAGTACGTGTGGCTGGTGAGTGCGGTGATCATGTCCGTGATCATGATGAGGACAGTTCCGTGATCATGAAGGCGTTTCGGGTCATGGGCACGATTCGGCTTCATGATCACGTACATGATCATGGTGGAGCCCGCACGAGCCACCCGGGGCGCCTCAACCGTTGAGGAGCCGGTAGACCTGCCGCGCCCGGTCGTACGCGTCGTCGCCGAACAACACCAGTCGGGCCAGCCTGAGACACGTAGGCTCAGCCGCAGTGAGCGTCTCCAGCGCCGTCCGCACGGCATCGTCCACGGGCCAGCCGTAGGCGCCGGCGGAGATCAGCGGGAACGCGATGCTCTGCGCCGCCAGCCGGTCGGCTACGTCCAGAGAGTTTCGGTAGCAGGCCCGCAGCAGGTGGCCGCGATCCTGCGACGCGTGCCATACGGGTCCGACGGTGTGCACCACCCAGCGCGCCGAGAGTTCGCCCGCGTTGGTGGCGACTGCCTGGCCGGTGGGAAGGCCAGCCTCGTAGCGTGAAGCGCGCAGTACCCGGCACTCCTCCACGATCGCCGACCCGCCCCGCCGGTGGATGGCGCCGTCGACACCTCCGCCGCCGAGCAGGGTTGAGTTCGCGGCGTTGACGATGACGTCGACGCGTTGATCGGTGATGTCGCCCGCGACCAGCTCGATCTCCACGTGGGCCTCCCTGGCCAGCCTATGCTCGGTGTCGACCACGATGGGACCGCCGCCTCCGAGGGAGGGCCGCCGATGACTGCCGCGTCGAAACCGGTCGTCCGCGCCGACGAACTCGGCCGGGAACACGTAGACGCGTACGACCGGGATGGATATCTCGGCGTTGCCGAGGTCCTGACCAGGGACGAGGTGGCCGAGCTGGCGTCGGTCACCGACGAGTTCGTGCGGCGATCCGGTGCGGTGACCGAGCACACCGATGTCTTCGACCTCGAACCAGGGCACACCGCCGAACGGCCCAGACTCCGTCGGTTGAAGGCGCCGCACCTCCACCATGAGGCGTACGCGCGGGTGTTGCGAAACGACCGAATCCTCGACATCGTGGCGCAGCTGATCGGCCCGCAGATCCGGTTCAAGACCACCAAGCTCAATCTCAAGTCGCCGGAGTTCGGCAGCCCCGTCGAGTGGCACCAGGACTGGGCGTTCTATCCCCACACCAACGACGACGTCCTCGCGGTCGGTGTGGCGATCGACGACATGGCGCTCGCCAACGGGTGCCTGATGGTGGTGCCGGGATCGCACCACGGGTCCGTCCTCGATCACCACCAGGACGGATTCTTCGCCGGTGCGGTGTCTCCGCACGGACTCGACGGTCGGGCCGTGCCTGTCGAGCTTCCGGCGGGGGCGATTTCCGTCCACCACGCCCGGCTGCTGCACGGCTCGGCGCCCAACACCTCGACCCGGCCCCGGCGGCTGCTGCTGTTGGAATACGCGGCGGCCGACGCCTGGCCGCTGGTCGGGTTCTCCGACTGGGACGAGTTCAACAGCCGGCTGCTACGTGGCGAGCCGGTCCTCACGCCACGGCTGGCGGAGGTGCCGGTACGGATCCCGCTGCCGACCCACTCCCGGCAGGGTTCGATCTACGAGGTGCAGAGCGTCATGCGGGAGGCCGCGTTCAGGACCACCTGAGCGTGTGAGGTGACCGGGGCCTGGCTTGCCGGGCCTGGCTTGCCCGGGCCTGAGCCGTCCGAGCTCGACCTGTCCGAAGAAACGAGTTGTCCGAAGAAACGGCACCCGGCCTACGCTCAGGGCCTTCGGACAAGTCGTGGGGCACGGCCAGGGAGCATCGTGGGTAGCCAGTACCAGGAGGAGCAGCTGACGGGCGGCGTAGTCAATACGGTCGTGCGGATCGGCGACACCGTACGACGCTCGACCGGGCCTTGGACGCCCACCGTGCACGCGCTCCTGAACCACCTCGAGTCCGTCGGATTTCCCTACTCGCCACGGGTGCTCGGGGTCGACGATCAAGGTCGCGAGATTCTCACCTACCTCGAGGGCGTTCCTGGCATGCGGCCGTGGCCACCGGTCCTGCGTACCGACGCCGGGCTGCGGGCCGTGGGAACGATGTTGCGCGAGCTGACGACTGCGGTCGAGTCGTTCGTGCCTCCACCTGATGCCGTCTGGCGTACCACTGTGGGGGGAGAAACTCTCCCGGGCGGAGGAATCAGGCACGGCGACCTGGGAATGTGGAACGTTCTCTGGAGCGGAGACACCCTTGTCGGGCTGGTCGACTGGGACTTCGCCGAGCCCGCTCCGCCACTGTGGGATCTGGCGCAGGCGGCGTGGTACGCGATCCCGTACTTCCGCGGCGACGACGGCTGGAGCGAGCGTGCGGGTTCACCGCCGAACCGGACCGCCCGCATCGGCTCGGGGTTCTCTGCGACGCCTACGGCGCGGATCCGGCGACCGTCCTCGACGCACTCGTCGACCTCCAGACGGTCGAGCGCGAACGGGTCGCGAGGCTAGGAGCGACCGGTGTCGCACCGTTCGACATGTTCCTCGCTCGCGGCGACGTCGAGGAACTCGACTCGGAGGCCGCGTGGCTGGCCTCCCACCGCGCATCCCTTCTGCCCCGCTGACGCTGCGACGCGCGTTCAGGCGCGGACCGACCAAGCTGGTGATCGACACGAGTCGGCCCCGACAAGGACGAGTTGACACGTCGGATCGGACTCTCGGGACGCACTTCGAAACCGTCCTCCTCCACAAGCACGGCGCGTAAATCAGGGACGGTGAGGTGCGGACCTGGCGCTGGTTCAGGTGCGGAGTGGGTGGTTGCGGAGTGGCTTGCGTTGGGGGTCGATCCAGTGGGGTGGGGTGAATTCTGGTTGGCCGTCGTGGGCGATGGTGACGGTCCAGTGTCCTTGGTGGATGAGTCGGTGGTGGTGGCCGCATAACAGGACGCCGTTGTCGACGGTGGTGGGTCCGCCGCGGCTCCAGGCGATGATGTGGTGGGCGTGGGTCCAGGCTGGTGGGCGGTCGCAGCCGGGGAAGGCGCAGCCGCGGTCGCGGAGTTCGAGGAGTCGGCGGGTCTTGCCGGTGTAGAGCCGGCGTCTGAAGCCCCGCCTCCCGGTCACCGCTTCCGCCCGGCCAACCGGCACCGTCCCCGCTGCCGCTGGGCCCGTGTCGGCGGTGCGACCTCGGTCGCGACAGCCACGCCGTTCCTCCGGTGCCGTTGCCGGCGGTGTCGTTCCTGTTGCCGGGGGTGTACCAGCTGATCTTGGCGTCGCAGGCGTACTCCTGCGCGGTCCGCGCCGAGACCGGGGTGCCCGTATGCAGCAGGGTGCCGGTGCCGGTGCCGTTGACGAGCCGGTCGTGGTCGATCGTGATCACCACGTGCGGGCGCTCACCGCCCTGGGTGGGTGAGGCGCCGGCGTTCAGGTACCGGCGGAGCAGCTCGGCGAACCCGTCGCCGAGCCGCTGCGAGCGTGACCTCGGGTCGGGCCCGTCCGCGGTGGTCGGCATCGGCTTCGCGAGTGGTTCCAACGCCGTCCGCAGCATCTCGGTGGTGACAGGGTCGAGCTTGCCGCGCAGCCAGGTGGACACGCTGTACGGGTCCTCATACAGCCACACCTCCCGTCCGCGTTCAGCCTTGGCCTCCTCATCGGCCAACTGCCTGGCCAGCACCCGATCAGCCAACTCCGGATCGACCACCTCCAACACCTTGCGCCCCAACCGGGCCAGATCCTTGGGGTGGAACACCCTGGCCTGGTCCAGGAGGAACTGCTCGGCGGCGGCACGGGTCTGCCGGCCGGCTTCCTTGGGCAGGTCCCGCACCGCCCGGGCGATCACCTGGGCGTGGTCCGCGCTGATCACACCGGCCCGCAGCGCGATCCCGGTGGCGGCCAGGTCGCCGTCCAGCTCCCGGGCCAGCTTCACCGCCCGCGCCGCGTGTTCGGGCCGCATCCGCAGCGCGCCCGACAGCCAGTTCCCCGTCGAGGTCGCTCCTGCCGCTTCGCCGTGGTTCCGCCGGTCGGCCTCGGCGACCGCCGCCAGCGACAACGCCGCCACCTGCGCCGCAAGCGCCTCCAACTCCTGCAACACCTCGACCACATCATCATCGCCGGCAGACCACCACACCGGCGGCGACTCCTGCGCGAGCCGGTCCCGCATCCGACCCAACAACACCGTCAACCGATGCCGGGTCCGACCCGAAGTGATCACATCCACAACCAAGATCCTAAACCCGACCACCGACAACCCAACCAAGCCGAGCCAGAGCCCAAACCCCAAGCAGGTAAGGCGGTTCCGACCAGAGTCACGACGTCGTACAACGTACTCCCCGACCGTCCCAGGCAGCTGCTACGTTTGCGGGCGTGCTTTCTGAGCCGTCCTTGCGCAGCGAGCTGCTGGCCCATTGGGGAGTCGATGACGCGAGCACGCTCGTTCCCCAGCTGGACGCGATGAACTCCCGGGTCTGGGTCGTCGAGCGTCGCACCGGCGAGCGGCTGATAGCAAAGGCTGTTCCACAGGGTGACCGCTTGGCGTCGGGACTGGAAGTTGCCCAACGTGTGCAGGCGGCCGGGATCAACACCGGGGCACCCCGTCGCGCGGCGAACGATCAGCTGACTGTCCCCGTCGACGGGTGGGACCTTGCCGTGCTGGAGTTCGTACCAGGTCGTCCGCTCGACACCGCGCGCGAGTCCGACGCGAAGCTGTGCGGCACAACGCTTGGCGAGCTCCATCATGTTCTCGTCGAGCTAGCGGTGCCTGCCGACACCGACCGGTGGCCATGGACCTGGCCAGGGTCATCCGACCAGCACCTGGCCGACATTCCCGAGGCTCGGGCTGCCGTCGGTGCAGCGGTGCAGGCAGCTCGAGAAACGACCGCACGACACCGGCTCACACTCGGCATGCTGCACGCGGACCCCGACCCTGGTTCGTTCCGGGCCGACGACGCCGGCACGGTGGGTGTCATCGACTGGGGTCAGGCGGTTTGGGGTCCATTGCTGTACGACGTCGGCTCCGCCGTCGTGCTCCAGCGCCTCGGCGGTCAGGATGCCCATGTCGAGGACTTCCTGAAAAGCTACGAGGCGGCGGCTCCTCTTCGTACGGACGACCTCCGCCTGGTCGATGTCTTCGTACGCCTGCGATGGGCGGTCCAGGCGTGGTGGTTCGCGTGGCGGCTCGCGCATGACAACCGACTCGGACTCCAGACACCGGCCGGCAACCGGGCCGGCCTGAACGCAGCGCTCCAGGCCCTGCGATGAGCGCGGCCACCAACGACAGGCAAGATCGCACGGCCAGCTGGCAGCCCGGTGACGTGTTGGTCGTGCAGGAACGCTGGCGCGGTCACTTGTGGAGTGCGGTGCCGCACATCGTGGTCGCGGCGACCAACGACACGTACATCACCCACGTGCCAGGCGGTACCGGGGCTACCTTCGCCAGCAGCATCGGCGTCGCCGGCCGCGACCACCTCCCGCGTTCCGAGCGCAAGCTGCTCGCCATGGAGACGGGTGTCTACCAGGTCGTCGAGCGCCGCCACTTTCCTGCCGCGCTGCACTTCTTCAGTCCCGGCTCGTGGGCACGCGTCAGCCTCGGTTGGGAGGCGGACGGCACATTCCTTGGCTGGTACGTCAACTTCGAACGGCCGGCGACACCGAACCCGGCCGGGCTGGCGACCATGGATCTCGTCCTCAACATCGTCGTACGACCTGACCACCAGTGGGAGTGGAAGGACCGGGCCGACTTCGACGAAGCAGTGCGCCGAGGCCTCCTCGACGCGTCTCTCCTGAACACCTTCGAAACGGAGGCCGACCGGGTGCTCGCGCTGGCGGGATCCCAGACCGGCCCGTTCGACGAGAAGTGGTCTACGTGGCAGCCCGATCCTGCCTGGCCGCTCCCCGTTCTACCGCATGAGTTCCAGGTCGGCGGACGTTGCTGGCGCCGCGGCTAGTGCCATTCGTCCGAAGGGCCCGAGCTTCGTGACCTGACCTGCCCACTCGGTCAGGTCTTGCGTACCGCCCGCTCGCCCACGCCCGGCTTCCAGATAGTGATCGTCAGCTGGCCATCCTGCATGCCTACCGATGAGGCGCCGATGAGGTCGGCGACAAAGAAGGGATCGAACTCCCTGCCCCGAAGGTCGAAGCCGGTCTCCTCGAACAGGTTGCTGGCAAACCGTTCGTGCAAGGCTTTGTCCTGCACATTCTTGACGTCTCCCCACAGCTTGGCGTCACCGTCGCCGACATGCGGGTCGACGGTGGCCGTGTGGAGGCTGAAACGCGGGTCGCGAGCCAGGTCCCGGAACTTCGTGGTGTTGGGCATGCCGACGATCAGCAGCCGGTCCTCGAAGATGCGCGGCTCTATCGGGCTGATCCGCGGATATCCGTCGGAGCGGAGTGTGGCCAGCATGCACAAGTTGCCAGTCGCGGAGTGCCGGCGGACGAAGGTCTCGGCAATTCCAGGAGCCTCTTCGACGAATTCCAGCCATGCAGCCATGAACGACGATGCTACCGCCGCCAAACCGCTCAGGCCGGATCGTCGCCGGTGTCGCTTGCCGTGTCCCTGCCCGTGCCGCTTGCCGTGTCCCTGCCTGGCCACTACCCGTCTCCCTGCCTGTGCCACTACCCGTCTCCCTGCCCGTGTCTGTGCCGACGTCGCTTGCCGTGTCGCCGCCCAGGTAGCGGGCGTTGCGGTCGACGGCGAGATAGATGTCGTTCGCGACCGGTTGACGCATTTCTTCGGCGAGGTGGCCGAGCAGACCCGCGGCGCGGGCGAGCAACGCAAACCCACGCAGGAGTTCGATGGGGAGCCCGAGGTCGGCCAGTGCCGCACCACACACCCCCGCACCGTTGAGCGGCAGGGTGCGGCCGAGTACCGCCGGCGCCATGCGTCCGATCGCCTCGAACAAGGCGAGGTGCGGACCGTAAGTCCCTTCCTCGTGGGCGATCCGGACGAGCACC
Source organism: uncultured Actinomycetota bacterium (assembly GCA_963720325.1). Classification (GTDB taxonomy): domain Bacteria; phylum Actinomycetota; class Actinomycetes; order Propionibacteriales; family Actinopolymorphaceae; genus Thermasporomyces. The sequence continues at coordinate 463,086 of CAVRFE010000008.1, forward strand.
GGTGTGCGTGGGTCCTGCTGCTTGTGCACCGGGTGCCCGAGGCCGGGCACCCGCGCGCCAGCTTCCGAACGTTCCGTCAACGCCTTACGGGCAAGGGCGTTCCAACTGTCCTCGCTGGCCGGCAAGGGCTCACCAACGCGCGCGAGCACCTCCGCCAGAAAGCGACCGGTGTCCTCGGTGACGCCGAGAAAGCGAGATCCGCCACCGAGCAGACCTGCGGCCAAGGCCCCCTGGATCGACTCCGGCGCGGACAACAGGGTCAGCCGGGCCGCGATGGCGGTCGGGGTGAAGCCGTGGTCGGCCAGGGCCACCAGGACCGCTTCGAACGTCCGCGCCTCGCCGGCAGTGGGACGACGCCCGCTGGCCAGCCAGAAGGCCAGCTCTCCGAAGCCGACCTTGCCCATCAGATCGTCGGCGAGGTCGTGCCCCAGCAGCCGGATGCTGGTGGCGTCGGAGGTCCCGAGCGAGGTCGGATACTGCGGTTGCGGATCGCTCACCCGTCGACCTTCCTGCCGTTCGCCAGCCAGGCACGGATTTCGTCGCCGTGCTGGTCGAGACCTGGCGGCGGCAGCTCGTGCCGGGTCGGTGTGACGCCGAAGCTGATCGGGTTTCGCACGAGCGGCACGGACTGCTCGCCGGTTCCAACCAGAACCGATGGTTCCAGCCCGAGGGCTCGGGCCAGCTCGACTCCTTCGTTCACGTTGTTGATCGGACCGCACGGGATACCGGCGGCGGTGAGCTTTTCGAACCACTCGTCGGCGGGCCGTTGGACGAGCTTGTCGACGAGCAGTGCGCGGAGCTCGACCCGGTTGCGGGTGCGGTCTTCGTTGGAGCCGAACCGTTCGTCGTCCGGCAGGTCGTCCAGGCCGAGCTCGGCGCAGAGCCGGCGGAACTGCCCGTTGTTCCCGGCGATGATGATCAGGTCCTTGTCCGCGGTGGGAAGTGGCTCGTACGGAAACAGGCTGGGATGGGCGTTGCCCATGCGCTGGGGTACGACACCGCCGGCTACGTACGCGGCCGTCTGGTTCACCATCCCCGACAGGGCGGACGACATCAGGTTGACCTCCACGTGCTGGCCGGCGCCAGTCGCGTGGCGGTGGTTCAGGGCGGCCAGGATGCCGATGGCTGCGTGCATGCCGGTGATGACGTCGAACACCGAGATTCCTGCCCGGTAAGGCGTTCCGTCCGCATCACCGGTGAGGCTCATCAAGCCGGAGGCAGCCTGCACCAGCAGGTCGTAGCCGGGCAGGGACGCCCCACCCGCGGTGCCGAAACCACTGATCGAGGCGTAGATCAGGCCCGGGTGCGCGGAGCTGACCGACTCGTAGTCCAGTCCGAATCGGCGCAGCCCACCCGGTCGGAAGTTCTCGATCATGATGTCGGCGCGCGAGACGAGTTCCCGGGCCAGCTCGAGGTCGCCGGGGTCGGCAAGGTTCAGGGCGACCGAGCGCTTGTTGCGGTTGATGGCCAGGTAGTAGGTCGAAACGCCGGCCCGGTCCGGCGGCACCCAGGTGCGGGTGTCGTCACCGCTCGGCGCCTCCACCTTGATCACCTCGGCGCCGAGGTCGGCGAGCAGCATGGTGGCGTACGGACCGGCCAGGATGCGGGAGAAGTCCGCGACCAGCAGCCCGTCGAGGGGGCCGCGCTCCTTTGTCATCGGCACGCCTGCCTTTCTGCGAGGTGTCCGCTGTCCGGACCTGCGTCCGAACTCCCGCGTCCCTGGGTAGTCCACTGTAACGGCGCGCCTGTTCGGGATCATCTGGCTCTTGCGTGACCGTCCTGGGCTGGTGACAATGCCCGGAGAACGGACGGTCGTCCGACCATGGTGTCCGCCGTCCGTTGCGACGACGACTCCAGATCGAGGAGACCGATGGCTTTCGTCGACGAAGACAACATCACGGAGCTCGCGGTGCAGCGCTGGGGCACCGCGCACTCGCCACGGACGGCAGAGCTGATGACCGCCTTCGTCCGCCACCTGCACGACTTCGCCAGAGAGGTGCGGCTCACCGAGGACGAGTGGGCGGCCGCGATGAGCTGGCTCACCGCCACCGGGCAGATGAGCGACGAGAAGCGGCAGGAGTTCATCCTCGGCTCCGACGTACTCGGGCTCAGCATGCTGGTGGTCCAGCTGAACAACCGCTTCTCCTCACAGGCGACACCCGCCACCGTGCTCGGACCCTTCCACATCGACGGGTCACCGCCGGCAAGCTTCGGCTTCGACATGTCGGACGGCATCGACGGTATCCCCCTGTTCATCACGGGCACCGTCACCGACACCGCCGGAACCCCGGTTGCCGGTGCCGTTCTGGACGTCTGGCAGGCCGACGCCGACGGCAACTACGAGGCCCAGATCCCCGAGGTCGACGAAGCCCGGCTGCGCGCGAAGTACCAGACGCGGGACGACGGCAGTTACTGCGTACGCACGATCGCGCCGCGCGGCTACACGATCCCGATGGACGGACCCGTCGGCGACCTGATCCGGCTGACAGATATCAGCCACTTCCGGCCGGCCCACGTCCATTTCATGATCGACGAACCCGGCTACCACAAGCTGATCACCCACCTGTTCCAGAAGGGCGCCGACTACCTCGACAGCGACGTCGTGTTCGGGACGAAGGACGCGCTCGTCGTCCCGTTCGTCGAGAAGGACGCCGGGGCGACGCCGGACGGTGGCACCCTCGACCGCGGATATCTCCACGCGACGTTCAACTTCGTCCTCGACCCGCGGCCGGTGCAGGCGCAGCAGGCTCAGAGCGGAGAGCGCCGATGAACTTCGCGTTGCTGCTACTCCGGCTGCTGCTGGTAGCTCTGCTCGTCGGGCACAGCACGCAAAAGCTGTTCGGCTGGTTCGGCGGTTCAGGTCCGTCAGGCACCGGAGCCACGTTCGAACGCTGGGGCTTCGTGCCCGGAGCGCGACTGGCGGTGCTGGCCGGCATCGCCGAACTCGTCGGAGCCATCTCGATCGCGACCGGCCTGTTGACGCCCGGCGGCTGCGCTGTCGTGATCGGCACGATGACGGTCGCGGCGGCGGCCACCGCACCGAACGGCTTCTGGGCCAACCGCGGCGGCTGCGAGGTGCCGTTCTGCTACGGCGCTCTGGCCGTAGTGATCGCGTTCAGCGGTCCCGGCGCCTGGTCTCTCGACTACGCCTTCGGCCTGCCAACGCAGTCGGGTCTCGCGTGGGGCGTCGTCGCGCTGGTCGTTGGCCTCGCCGCCGCTGCTGTCCCCCTCACCGCCAGGGCCCGCGTGCTCCGGGCCCGCGAAGCACCCGCCCCACCGCATCACAACGAGGTGACGCCATGACCAGTCCACCAATCGGCGACGGCCTCTCGTCCGGTCGCCCAATGCTCTTCCAGAACGCGACCGTCCTGTCCATGGATCCCACGATCGGCGTGGTCGACGGCGGCGACGTGCTAGTCCGAGGCGAACGCATCGAACACGTCGGCCGCGACCTGCCCGTACCCGACGACGCGCTGGTGGTCGACGCCACCGACGGGATCCTGATGCCCGGCATGGTCGACACGCACCGGCACATGTGGCAGACCGCGTTGCGGGGCTTCGGCGCCGACTGGACGCTCTCGCAGTACTTCGTCTTCTACTACCTCACCTGGGGCAAGATCTTCCGGCCGCAGGACATCCATGCCGGCAACCTGCTCGCGGCCATCGAGGCGGTCGACGCCGGCGTGACGACAACGGTCGACTGGTCGCACGGCCTGCAGACGCCCGAGCACGGGGACGCGGCGGTCGAGGCGCTCCGCTCGGTGCCGGGCAGATTCGTCCTCGCGTACGGCAATCTCCTCGGCGCGCCTTGGGAGTGGGCGAACTCACCAGCGTTCCGCGCGTTCGTCGACCGACACTTCAGCACCAAGGACGACATGCTCGGACTCCAACTGGCCTTCGACGTCACCGGAGATGCCGCGTTCCCGGAGAAGGGTGCGTTCGAGGCAGCCCGCGAGCTCGACCTGCCCGTCACCACGCACGCCGGCGTGTGGGGAGCAACGGGTGACGACGGCATCCGGCTGATGTGGGAGCACGACTTCATGACGCCCCGAGTCACCTACGTCCACGCGGCGACGCTCAGCGCGGACTCCTACCAACGCATCGCGGCCTCCGGTGGCACGGTATCGATCTCGACCGAGAGCGAACAAAGTGCCGGCCAGGGTTACCCACCCAGCTGGCTGCTGCGGAAGTACGGCATACCGGCGTCGCTGTCCATGGACACCAGCGTGTGGTGGAGCGGCGACCTGTTCTCGGCGATGCGCTCCACCCTGTCGGCCGACCGGTCGCGGGAACATCTCGAGGCGCACTCGACGAAGGAGACCGTGGTCCACCACGCTCTGCGGGCCGAGCAGGTAGTGGAGTGGGCGACGATGGGCGGTGCCCGCGCACTCGGCCTGGACGACCGCATCGGCTCGCTCACCCCGGGCAAGCAGGCCGACCTCGTGCTGATCAAGAACGACCGGTCGCCGGTGATGTTCCCGGTCCTCCACCCGTACGGCCACGTCGTGTTCCAGGCCGGGCGGGGTGACGTCCACACGGTGGTGGTCAACGGGACGGTGGTGAAGTACGACCACGAGCTGGTCGGGATCGACCTGGCCAATGCCCGCGCGGCCGTTGCCGGCACCGTCGAGTTTGCCCGCCAGGAGATCGGAACGCAGTGGCAGGAGTGCATGACGCCCGAGATCCCGGCGACCGAGCTGATCTCGAATCCGTACACCTACACCGACTACAAGGGGGCCGGCGTCGCGGTGCAGCGTACGGAATGACGCGACACGTCGCGGACCCCGGGAGACCACCGGGAGACGAACGGCCGCCGGTTACAGTGACGGACGACCATCTCGGTGGGCCGAAGGCGGTGCCCGCACACCGGGCGGAGGTCGCGGAAGGACGACGGATGCGGCGCGACGCCAGCCCAGACTTCATCGAGGCCCTTGCCCGGGGCCTCGACGTGCTGCGCGGTTTCGAGCCGGGCCGGCCGTCGATGACGCTGAGCGAGGTCGCCGCCGCCGCCGGCCTCGCCCGGCCGACGGCTCGCCGCATCCTGATCACCCTGGAGCAGCTGGGCTACGTACGCAGTGACGAGGCGGGGTTCTCGCTCACTCCCCGCGTCCTGGAACTCGGCATGGCCTACATCGGCTCGCGTACCCGGTGGGAGCTTGCCGAGCCACACCTGCGCAAGCTCGTCGAGCGGACGGCCGAGTCGTGCTCGATCGCCCAACTCGACGGCTCCGACATTGTTTACGTCGCGCGGGTCGCCGTACCCAAGCTGGTGGCCCTCGCGGTGACCATCGGCACCCGCTTCCCGGCGGCGCAGACCTCGCTCGGCAAGGTGCAGCTCGCTGCGCTGGATCCGACCGAGCTGGACGATGTGCTGGCCACACCTAGCAGGTCGGGCATCGAGCCTCGGTGGCAGCCGAGCCGGGACGAACTCGACGAGGTCCTGCGTGACGTGCGGGCCAAGGGGTGGGCGGTGACCGACCAGGATCTGGCGCTGGGGATCCGCTCGATCGCGGCGCCGATCCGGAACGGACGCGGCCGCACCGTCGCCGCCGTGAACGTCAACGCACACGCCGCCGAGACCTCGATCGACCATCTCGTCGAGGGACACCTGCCGCTGCTGCTGCAGACGGCGAGCGCGATCAGCGCCGACTGGGCTGCCTGGGAGGCCCGCCCGCTCACGACGGTGAGCCTCCCAGCCAACTGACGCCTGGTGCGCGGGTAGCTCGACGCGCCCCGCCGAACCAGGATCCGCCGTCACCGTTCTCGGTCACTTGACGACCGAGAATCCCTGCATGATGACGCCGCCCGGAGGTACGACGACCTCGATCCCGCCGCCCGGGTTGGGCCCGAAGCCTGGCGCGGCCCGAGTGATGAACGGGCTTCCGGGCTTGAGGACAGCTGACTCGATGAAGTTGGCGTTGGCGATGTTGGCAGGCGGCACGCCGTACCTCGCCCCGAAGCCGGGGTTCAACGGATGCTCGAGCGACCAGTACTGCCCCTCACCGGCGGCGCTCTTGCTCGTGGTCCCGAACCTCCAGAGCCGTGACCCGTTGGTGACCTGGGTCCGAGCCGCCATTTCGGCGGCTGAGGCTCCCTGTGCGGCCAGCCCGCTGCCATGCGGGATGGCGACCGGCGGGATCGTCGGCGGGCCACTCTTGCGCGCAAACAACCCCTTCAGCGCGCTGAACCCGGTGCGCAGTGCGCTGACACCTTGCCTGCCATAGCGGAAGACGTCCACGGCGAGGTCGGCGCCGCCACCGACGAAGAACATCTGAATTTCGAATGACGCCTGCATGGCTATCGGGACAACGATGGTGATGTCGCGCACCGCGTCGGCGTTGTAGCGCTCGGTGCTTTCCACCATGTACTTGACGTCGCCCCACCTCCCCTTCGACACCGGCGTGGGGCTACGGTCGCCGGCGAACCAGACCCAGTGTTGGTTCCCGACCGTCCAGAAGAGTGTCTCGCCGATCTGGGTGAAGCCTTGGACGTCGTCGTCGGGGATGTGGACGTCGCCGTGCCGCGGGTTGGCCTCTGCCTTCGCCTTGGCCTCTTGCCATTCGCGAACGACCTCGCCGAGGTGCTCTGAAGCCGCCGCCGCCTCTGCAGCGTCGATGCTGGGCGAGCCCATGCCGACGCGCTGTACGGAGGCGGCCATGTCCGGAGCGTGCGGGTTGAACGGCGCGTTCAGCGGGCCTGTCCAGCCGGACGATCCGCCCGACGGGTAGCCCAGGGCCGTGGTGCCGGCTCCGAGGCTGCCACGACTGCCGCCGCCCCGCTCCTGGACACCGTCCCCGGTGATGATCAGGCCGGTCGGGTCGGTGTTCGTCGCGGGGTTGTTGGCGACGTAGCTGTACCGGTTGTACGCCTGACTCCACAGCCGGTCGACGACGAACGGGTCCGGGGTGAGGAACCGCCGGGTGACCGGCTCGTAGATGCGGCCCGTGGCGTTGACCAGTCCGTGTTCGTCGTCGTACTCGTGTCCGGTGTAGCCGAGTCGGGTCCCGGCCCGCCGGGTGTCGGGCAGCGGCTGGAAGCGGGCATCGGTCCGCCGGCCGAACGGGTCGTAGTAGAGCTTCTCGACGACGCCACCGTCAGCATTGGTCACGGCGACCGTCGAGCCCTGTCCGTCGTGGTGCAGGTAGGTCACGTCGGTGCCGGTGGACGGTCCACCGGGCCGGTCCTGGGTGCGGCTCACCTCGGCGACCACCCGACCGTCGGCGACGATCCGATGGGTGCTGCGCACGCCTGCCTGGCCCGCCGGCGGGTTGCCAGTGGAATCACTGGTGCGCATCTCGAACAGACCGCCGATGGTGACAACGGTCTGGTCCTCGTCCTGCTTGACCACCCGCACGCCAGTCGGGTCGTAGCTGTACTCGGTGCGTTTTTCGTCACCTTGCCCGGTCGCCCGCTCCACGACCTTGGGCAGCCCGGCAGTGTTGTAGCTGATGGTGCGTTGCGGGCCGCTGGTCTGCCGACCGGCGGCGTCGTAGCCGTAGCGGACATCGTTGCGGGAGGTCAGCGCCTGTCGTGGCGCACCGTCCTGTCCATACCGGTACGTGGTCTCCTGCTCGGGCCCGCCCTGGGGCGACAGGACCTCGCTGAGCAGGTTGCCGGTGGCGTCGTAGGAGAAAGTAGCGTTGCCGGCGACGCCCGGTTCTTGCCCGTCGTACGTCCAGGTGGTCATCCGGTTCAGTGCGTCGTAGTCATATGTTTCGGACCGCTTGCCGGCGATGTCGGTCCGGTGGGTCACGTTGTAGTTGCCGTCGTAGCGGTAGTTCGTCCGCATGAACTGGCCCGTGTTGCCCGGACCGACCGCGGAGACAGTGTCGAGCAAGCCCGTCGTCGGCTGATAGGTCCGAGACGCGACGACGCCGTTGCCGTACCGCTCCTTGGTCAGCTGCCCGTCGGCGTTGAGGGTGTCGACCGTCCAGTACGCCGTGCCGGTCGTGGCGTCCTTGACCTGGGCCAGGTAGCCGTTGTCGTTGTACACATTCGTCACAGCGAACCGGTCGGAGACCCCCGGGACCGCCGGATACGTCGTGCGTGCCACTCGGCCGATGTCGTCGTAGGAGAGGGCAACCTCGTACTTCGTACCGTCGACGTTCCAGGCCGTGGTCGTAGACCGGCCCAGCGAGTCGTACTGGAGCTCCATGCCGACCCCGCCGGCGCTCCGCGCAGATGCCGGTTGCCCGATCCCGTTCGGGGCGGTGTCCCAGGTCGTGGTGGCGGTCCCGTCCGGTGAGACGACCTTGGTGATCCTGCCCAGTGCGTCGTAGGTGTTTGCCGTCGTCGCGCCGGTAGCGTCGGTCGTCGTTGCCAGCTCGCCGAACGCGTTGTAGGTCGCCGTGGTCACGCCCGCGCTGGGATCCTCGTGCCGGGTCCGATTCCCCCGCAGGTCGTAGGTCATCTCCTGCTCGGTGCGGTCGGCCGCGAAAACCTTCGTCGTCTCGCCGAACGGACCGTAGGTGAACGAGGTCTCCAAACGCTGACCGTGCCGGGGATCCGGGTCGAACGAGCGGGCGACGTCACCGTCCACGGTGTGCACGACGTAGGTGTGCGCACCGCGGGCGTCGTAGGTGTGGATCTCACGGCCGCTGTACTCGTGCCGAGTCGAGCTGCCGCCCGGGGCGATTACCCTGGTCAGTCGGTCGAGATAGTCGTAGGAGTACATGGCGTAGCGGGCGGTCTCGGAGCTCAGGTGCGGCCGGGAAGTCCGCGACACCCGTCCCAACGCGTCGTACTCGGTGTCGGTGCGCGCGGTGCCGCCGTCGAAAGTTCTGGCACTCGTCGACATGTTGCGGCCCAACTGGTCGACGACGGTGCTGGAACGGCCGCCGCTGGAGTCGGTGACGGTGATGCTCTGCAGGTAGAACGATCCGTGGTCGGTCTTGGTGAAGCTCCCGTCGGCCCGGCTCACCTCCCGGATCCGACCGAACCCGTCGTACCGGCTGGTCGCCACGACGCCGTTCGGGTCGGTGACGTCCAGCGTCACCCCAAGCCCGGAGTGGGTTCGGAACGTGGTCTGGTGGCCGGCCGCGTTCGTCGTCGCGGTCGGGTGCAACCGGTCGGCGTCATAGGTGAACCGCTGCGTACGTGCCCGCCCAGCCGTGTCCGACCGGCTGATCGAGGTGATGGCGCCGTTCTGCCCGTAGCTGGTCGCCGTGGCTAGCGTGAACTCGGCCTTGTCGGGCTCGACCACGGTGCGGGTCGGATTGCCCTTCGCGTCGTACTCGAACGCCGACGTCCGAGTGGTGCAGTTGCCGGAGGTGGCGGTCGTGCAGGCGGTCGTCATGTTCTTCGTCGGCAGGCCGATCAGCCAGTCCGCGGTGTCGTTGCGGTAGACGACATCCTTGCTGACTCGGCGGCCGCCGGTGGTGGTCTGCACCGACCGCTTCACGTTGCCGTAGTCGTCGAACGTGTTCTGGGTGAGCACCTCGCGCAGGGTCTGGCTTTCCTCTCGTACGGTCTCGGTGCTGCTCTGCTGCTCAACGGTGTAGGTGCCAGGCACCGGGAGACGGCGCAGGACGTTGTCGTAGACCGTGGTGGTGCGGTGAGTACCCACTGCACCCGACGTCGACTTGGCGAGGCCGGCGAACGGGTAGACCTCCAGGACCGGGTCCCTGGTCTGGTTGTCGAACTCGGTGGTCGATCTCGAGCCGGTGAGCGCCCGCGTCACGGTGTGTCGCGAGAATCCCAGCCACCCCCGGCCTCGTAGGTCGATGCGGGCCCCGGCATAGCTGTGCGTGCTGGTGTCCCAGCCCTCGTCGCCGGTGTAGGTGGCGGACCGATCCGTCGCCACGACACTGCCACCGGCGGCTGGGCAGGCCACCGGGTACGCGCCGGTGCACGGCGAGTGCACGGCTCCGTTGGCGAGCGTGGTGTAGGTGACCTCGATCCGCGGCGTCGTCCCGTGATGACCGATTCCGATGAGCTGGTCGGGCGTGCCACCCGTCCGCTTGAGGAGCCGCAGGTGTCCGTCCCGGACGTACACGATGTCGACCATGCCGTCAGCGTCGACGTCGAGCGGCTGAGTGGTCCCCGCCGAGTCCGCCTTGGCCGGGGCTGGGGCGACTCTCGTGTTCGTGAACCCGTTGTCGCCCCATCGGAAGACCTGGATCCCCTTGTCAGTGGTCAACGGGAGGAAGGTCAGGATGTCGTGACGGCCGTCGCCGTCGAAGTCCACTACATGGGTGAAGCTCGCCTCCACATACGGGAACGGCTTCTCCGCGCTCGCCCGGACGCCGTTGCCGCTGGAGATCGCCGCCTGGATCCTCCCGGGGTTGTGAGGCGAGCCGGCGACCACATTGTCGACCAGTCCGTCGCCGTTGACATCGGCGGTGCGGAACGTCTGCTCGGTCGCAGCGCCGTTCCCGGCAAGGAAGTCGGTCTCGGCACGCTCCACCTGCCCAGCAGGTCCCAGGCCGAGGCTGAAGAGGCGGCCGGGGTCGTCGTCGTTGGTGCCGACGAGCTCCGCACGGCCGTCCCCGTCGGTGTCGACGATGACGGTGCCGTTGTGCCTCGCCGGCGCATTGGCCAACGTGGTGCCGGTGTCGACAGCCACCTGGAAGTACTTGCCCGCCGCCGTGCCGTCGTTGAGCCGGTAGCGCCACGGCCCATCGATGAAATCGTCGGTGCTGGTGGTCCTGAGGTATCGGGCCGTGATGAAGTCCGGCGTACCGTTGCCGTCGATGTCGGCGAAGAAGGCGGGGTCGACACCTGCACCAACATCGACGTTGACGTCACTCGCGCCGGGGTCCAGCACCTCGCTCGACGCGACGAACCCGGTGCCGGTGGACCGGAACAGCTGCCAGTCGACCTTGTCGGGGTTGACCTCACAGTCGTTGTCCTGCTCGAGATTGCAGCCCGCCGGGATGACCGGGAGCGGGTCGGGTACCTGCGCCAGCACGTCCATGCGCCCGTCGAGGTCGTAGTCGACTGGTTTGACCTGAGCCTGGGCGGTGGCGGAGAGACGCCCGATAGGTGGCGCTGACGCCGCGCCGAACCCGGAGCCGGTGCTCATCCGAAGCCGCCAGGAGTTGCTGGCATTCGGGTAGAGCAGGTCGTCCTTGCCGTCGCCGTTGACGTCGAGCGGGATGACCCGGCCATCGGCAGGGATATCGGTGATGCCGGTCAGGTTGAGGCTCTGGAACTCCTTGCTGCCCTTCGAGTACGACAGCGGCAGCGGCAGCTTGCAAACCCCTTCGCCGTCGCACTCCTTTATCTCGGTCAGCAGGCTGCGGCCCGTGATGCTGTCGTCCTGGTAGCTCAGTCGATACTCACGCAGCCTCTCCGCGGTGCCGCCCACTGGACCACCGAAGACCAGGATCGTCTTGAGCCGCTGCGCGCTGCGGGTGTGCACGCCACCGGCGAAGCCGTCGATCGGGTCGGGGCGTGGCTCATAGCCGAACGCGACCCGACGGTTGGGGTCGTACCGGATCACCGACGGACGGAGGTCGGCCCACCATGACCCGTCCGCGTCGCCCTCGTCCCGGGCGTACTCGACCGTCGAGGCATTGCCGTTGCGGTCCTCGACCTTGTTCACCGCCCACGACAGGGTGACCCGGGTAGTCGAGTCCCGATCGTGCCCCTCCTTCAGCCGGTAGACGGTCAGCCGCGAGTCAGTGGTCTGGCCGAGGGTCAGGATCTGACCCTCCTTGGCCCAGATTCGGAAGTAGTCGGGGACGCCATCGGCTGCCGCGTCGTAACCGACGATCCGCGCGAACGCCTCCCGCTCCGTGCGGTACTGGCGTGCCTCGGCCGAGCCGCCGGCCGCGATCAGCCGCTGGTCGCCAATGCACAGCGGGCCGGGGCCGTCGAACCGCAGGGCGTCGGAGCCCCCGTCGATCGACAGGTTGCGAGGGCATCGGGCGACCGAAGGGAGGCCGTCGAGAGACCAACCGACCCCGACCGAGGAGTTCCCACCTCGACTGGAGTACGACAGCGCCAGTTGCGGAGCGACCTTCCCGCGCCCGGCCGGCGCCCAGATCGGCAAGCTGTACTGTGCGGCGCCATCGTCGCTGACCGAGAAGCTGCCCTGAGTCCAGCCGAAGTTGGCAACGCTCGGCACGAGCCCGCCCGGCGGCGGGGCTGCCAGGGCCGCGGCTGCACCAGCCGCACCAGCCGCACTGGCACCCGCAGCCATGGCGGTCCCAGCCGCCGCCCGGGTCAGTGCCGTGGTGGTTGGTGGCGACTGGCAGGCGGCCAGCACCAGCCCGACCGCAATCGCGAACACCACCGCGATCCGGACGCGTCCTCGCCCGGTCGACCATCCTGCACGTCCCTGCACGACGTTTGGGTACGACTGAATTGCCATGCCTGCTGCCTCATCCCCACCAGTCGGGTTGGACCACCAGCCCGAGTACGACGGCGACCGCGCCGATGGTTCATCCGCTCCGTACGCGGGTGAACCATCTGTTGCTCGCGGCCAATAGTGAGAATGAGGAGCGCGGTTGCAGTTCGATTGCACCTCCTGCCCGCGTCGTCAGCATGGCGGCCGGGCGTGCGCTCAGATGAGCTTGGACTCGCCGAGCTCCAGATATGTCATGAACGCCTCCTCGGTCCCCCACCGAAGGCTCGCGTACAACATGTTGAAGGTCTGGTGCGCCCAATATCGTCGTAGCGTTTCCGGTTCGAGGCAGTCGGCGAGCACGCGCTCGGCCTGGGGCACCGCGTCGTCGGTGGGGCGAATGTCGACCTGTGGGGTGGCCGCAGCGAAGCTGAGAGTGTGGAGAAGCTTCACGAGTCCGTAGCGCCGGTCGCCGCGTGCGACGCCGTAGTTCCAGTCGATGACACCAGAGATGCCGCCGTCGGGATCGAAGAGCATGTTGGCGACTGTCAGGTCCACATGGACGAGATCGTCGCCGACGACATCCGTGGCGCCGTCTCGGCTCGTGTTGCGGATGGCACGCAGGAGGCGCCGAGCCCGTGGGCTGCGCCGTTCGATCGGCTCCGAAGGGATGCGGTCTCCCGGACGTCCGAGACTGAGTGGAGGAGGCTCGACGTCGGGCCGGTTGCGAAGGAGCCCAGCAAACCTCTCGTTCATGGCGACGATCGCATCGACTGTGTTTGCATCAGGGCGGGTCACGGTCGACCCCGGCAGACGCTCCTGCACGACGGCGACCGACCCGTCACCCAGATCGAAGAGGAACTCGTGGGTGGGGACCGGGATGCCCAGCGCTCGCACGTCCGCCAGGATCTCGGCGGTCTGGCGCATGTGGTCGACGGTCGCGAACGCCGTCGTCACCACTGCGTCCCGGCCGTCCGGCCATCGGACGTACGCCGCACCGGACTGTCCTTGATCGATCAGGCCGACCAACGTCAGGCGGCAACCCGCGCGCTCGTTCAGCGCCAGAACTACCTCTCGGCTCATCGAGGCCGGCCGGACTAGAGGGGAGCCCCGCCGAACCCGATCTCGTTGCCGTCGGGATCGCGGTAGGTCACCTTGCGTACGCCGTTCTCGTACGTCTCCCGCTCCACCGGCTCGACTCCGCGCTCCGCGATCTGCGCCACGATGGTGTCGAGATCGTCGACGAAGAGAGTCTGCAGGGCGTGGCCGGCGTGCTCGGGAGTGTGCTGGATGTAGACGTACCGGTTCTCCGCAATCGTCCACACCGCTTCGGTGTCGTTGGGGTAGAACGACGGCTCGGTGCCCAGCACCCGCGTGTACCAGTCCTTGGCCGCTTCGTAGTCGCGTACGTAGATGCCTGCGAACAGCTCGATTGGCATGCGGCTCATGCTAGGCGTCTCGCCTGTTCCGGTCGCGGATCGTCCGGAACCGTTGGTACGGTCCCGCCATGGCTGACTTCTCGGGCGATGATCTTCGAGCGTCCAGGTTCGAGCGCGTCGATCTCGCCGGGTCTGAGTTCCACGCCTGCGACCTGACGCGAGCGCGGTTCCACGGCGCCAACCTGAATCGCGTTGTGATGCGCGGAGTCGAGTTGTGTGACGTCGACATCAGTGGCGAGATCCTGAATCTGACCATCAATGGCGTCGACGTCGGGCCTCTGATCAACGCCGAGCTCGACCGGCGAGACCCCGATCGGGCCAAGATGCGTCCAATCGACCCGGCCGGTTTCCGCGAGGCTTGGGACATCATCGAGCGTCTTTGGGACCAGACCGTGGCACGGGCGCGCCGGCTGGATGCGCACCTCCTGCACGAGTCGGTCGACGGTGAGTGGTCGTTCATCGAGACGCTGCGACACCTGGCGTTCGCCACCGACTCCTGGATCAGGCGCGCCATATTGCAGGATCCGTCCCCGTGGCACGCCCTGGACCTGCCATGGGACGAGATGCCTGACACCCCAGGCGTGCCCCGAGATCGCGACGCGCGACCGACACTCGACGTCGTGCTCCAGCTCCGCCGCGACCGGATGTCGACCGTGCGAGACCTCCTTGCCGAGTCGACCGCCGAGTCGCTGGACAGCCACACCAAGCCGGTCGAGGGACCCGGATGGCCGCCGGCCCAGAGCTTCCCGGTCCGAGAATGCCTGCTGATCGTCCTCAACGAAGAGTGGCAGCACCGCCTGTACGCCGAGCGGGACCTGGCAGTTCTGGAACCACGTACGCCCTGAGGCGCGGTCCACTGCTGCTGCTCTCCTAGCAATGGTCGGCTCCATGAATCTTCGCCACATCTCCCTCGACTGCGCCGACCCCTATCAGCTGGCGACGTTCTGGAGCAGGACGACTGGATGGCCTGTGTCGGGCGTGGACAAGCCGGGTGACGACGAGGTGCTCATCGAGGCACCCGCACCCGTGCCGGGGATCCTGTTCATCCAGGTGCCCGAGGGCAAGGTCGTCAAGAACCGGATCCACTTCGACTGGGAGCCGACCGAGCGGACCCGCGACGATGAGGTCAAGCGCGTCATCGCCCTCGGCGCGACATTGCACGAGGACCACCGCACCGCGGAAGGGCGCGGCTGGGTCACCCTGCTCGATCCTGAGGGCAATGAGTTCTGCATCGAACAGGGCAAGGCAGCCGACAGCGAAAGCTAAGGCCTGCACGGTTGGGACGGCCTCAAGTCCCGGTATGGAGCAGAGTCTTGCCGAGGACGCTGCGGGCCTCGATGGCAACGTGCGCCTCGGCGGCGCGTTCCAGCGGAAAGGTCTGGCCGATCACTGGCCGAATCCGCCGGGCCGCGGCGTCGGCCATCACTTTTTCTGCCCACCGCCGCATCCGGGGACCGAACCCGAAGAGCTGCTCGATCCCGATAACTTCGACTCCGCGGCGCTGGGCCACCGCCGGGTCGATCACGGTGTTGTCTCCGCTGGAGCCACCATGGACCGAGAAGCGGCCACCATGGGCAGTCACCTCGAACGCGGCACGGCCGATCTCTCCCCCGACGCCATCGAACACCACACCGGGGCCCGCGCCGCCGGTCAGCTCCAGCACCTGTTTCGCCCAGTCGGAGTCGGAGTAGTCGACGACGGCAGCGGCACCCATGTCGCGGACCAGGTTCAGTTTGCGCCGCCCACGTGCGGCGCCGACGACCCTGGCACCGGCGGTACGAGCCAGTTGCACCAGCAGGCTGCCGACACCGCCGGCCGCCGCCTCCACCAGCACCCAGTCGCCCGCATGGATCCGGGCACCCTCCACGAGGCCCAATGCCGTACTGCCGTCCGTGTGCAGGGCGGCGGCCTCCGGCAACCCCAGGTCGTCCGGGATCGGGATCAGGCCCTGCGTTCCAGACAGCGCCAACTCAGCGCAACCGCCGGTCAGTCCGGTCTCCGCGACGACACGGCGTCCCAGCCAACTCCGGTCCACGTCCTTGCCGAGCTGGCGCACCCGGCCGGCCACGATGCCGCCTGGTATGTACGGCAGCTCGGGACTCTCATGCCACTTGTCGACGCCTCGCCGGATCATCGTCTCGACGAACGTGATGCCCGCCACGGAAACATCGACGACCACCTGGCCTGGCCCCGCTACTGGATCGGGCAGCTCGGCCGGCACCAGTACCTCAGGACCACCAAAACGCGTCACCTGGACCGCCCGGATGTCGACCACTCTCCCTCGCTCGATCCTGCAGACATCGATAGAGCAAAGCCTCTGACCTCAACCAAGGTGGAGGTCAAGTCCTAGTGGTCGGCGCGCCGGTCCCGGCAGGACTCGATCGCGTCCGTGCACGACAGCGGCTTATGGTGGCCCTTTTCGTCTCAGCGAGCGTGGAGGGCATCATGGGCATCGAACGCGTGAGCGGCCTACCACCGCGCCGTATCGGCGACGAAGAGAGACAGGCCTGCGCCGATCTCCTGGCTGAGCACCATGCTCGTGGCAGGTTGAGCCAAGACGAGTTCGAAGAGAGACTCGGGGTCGCCCTGACAGCGCAGACCGCTCGCGATCTGGGGCGTGTCCTTGTCGATCTTCCCAGTGGTAGCGATGGTCGTCCGCAGCGCTCGTCTCCGCCTGACCTGGTGGCATCGCTGTTGGCCATGGGAGGGGCGGCCGTCGCAGTCGTCCTGGTCTGCAGCGTCCTACTGCTGCTTGTTGGCGAGTCTGTTGCCGACAGCGTTGGAGGAACGTTGCTGTTGTTGGCTATCCCGAGTGTTCTGGGAGTGGTGTGCGGGTTCCTTGTCGCATCTGGTGTCCACCGCAAACGCGAACTCTGAATCGCACCACTAGCCCGCCGGGTAGAAGACGAACAACGTGCAGCCCGTAGTGGTCGCGGGCACGTGCCACGACCCGGCCGGGGCGTGCAGGAACGTGCCGGTCGGGTAGTCGCGGGCACCGTCGTTGAACGTGCCCGCGACCACATAGACCTCCCTACGGCCCAGCTCGTGGACGTCGCGGCGCGGCCCACGAAAACGAGTTTCGACCTTGCCCACCTCCTGCGACACTGCCCGGATCGCCCAGGCGGGAGGAACTCGTGCTCGAGCAGGTGCGGGCGCCACTGCGGTTCCGACCCTTCGCTGTTGTGCTGTCGGGCGAGGGGTTGTCGATGCTCGGCGACGGCGCTTTCGGCGTGGCCCTGGCCTGGTTGGTGCTTCAGGAAACGGGCTCGGTGGTTGCACTGGCGTCTGTGCTGTTGGCACAGGCGATCCCACGTGGCCTGCTGATGCTCTTCGGCGGAGCCATCACAGACCGACTCTCGCCACGAACCGTCATGTTCTGGTCCCACGCGGTGCGGGGCCTGGCCGTGGCCACTGTCGGCATCCTCGCGTGGGTCGGCAGCGTGCAGATGTGGCAGCTCTACTCACTCGCCGTGGTGACCGGAGTGGCAGCGGCCTTCTTCGGACCGGCCTCGGAGAGCGTCCTGCCGTTCCTCCTGCCTGCTGAGCATCTGCCGCGCGGCAACGCGCTCCAAGGCGCCGTCGAGCAGGGCGCGATGATCGCGGGTCCGATGCTCGGGGGCCTGCTCACTGCCTGGCTCGGCCCGGCTGTCGCGATCGAACTCAACGCGCTCACCTTCTTCGTCGCGGCCATGACGGTTAGAGCCGCACCACGCCGAGGGGCCACTCACCAAGAGGCATTGTCCGTCTCGGGCGTGTTCAAGGAGATCGGCGAGGGTCTGGGCATCGCCCGCCGGAGCCACGAGGTACGGATCGTCCTGCTGATCGTCAGCGCCTCCGCGCTGAGTTACAGCGGGGTGTTTGCCGTGGGCCTGCCGGCACTTGCTCGATCGATCTCGGGCAACGCCGTGGCGCTGGGAACGCTGATATCAGCATGGGGCGTCGGCCAGCTGCTCGGCACTATCTCAGCCGCGATCACGGGCCTACCTCGCAGGTGGGGCTTGCTCATCATCGGCATGACTGTCGTCGAAGCGGCAGGCTTCGCCCTCCTGGGCGTATCACCGAACATCCTTACAGCGTCCGCGATTCTGGTGGTGGTGGGCTTCGGCGTCGCATACTCCAGCGACGTGGCACTGCCGACGTTCATCCAGACCCGCACTCCCCGGCAGTTCCTGGGACGCATGAGCAGCCTCATCGGCCTGCCGCGCGTGGCACTCGAACCGGTCTCCATCGCTCTGCTCGGCGCCGTGCTTGCCCAGTCCGTCGGCTGGGGATTCGCGGTAGCCGCTATTCCGATGCTCGCGGTTGGTCTCCGCCTGTGTGTCGATGCAGAGGCCCGGAACCTGCGCACTCGCCCACCTGACTCAGAGGCGGATTCGACTCTGCGGCAGGAACCGAAGGACTCTGAACAGCGGACACTGTAGGGGTGGTGTGGGACCGCTCCTGCGACGCCACGGCCACAGCAAGCCTTAGCGTCATCGAGCCGGACGCCGAACGTCCGCAATCCGATGTACGTTGCCGGCATGTCCGACTTCACGATCAAGGCGCTCACGCCGGAGACGTTCGACGACTTCGCCGCACTCGTCGAGCGGAACAAGGGCATGTTCGCCAGCTGCTGGTGCACGCATTTCCATCCCGACTGCGCGGAGAAGGGCCAGAGTGCCGAGGGGAACCGGGCGCTCAAGCAACGTCTGGTGGACGACGGAATCGCGCACGCGGCGCTGGTCTACGACGGCGACCGAGCCGTCGCCTGGGCGGAGTACGGATCACCCGAGGAACTGCCCAACATCCAGCACCGCAAGGAGTACGTCGCCACCACCAAGCGGCTGCCCGACTACCGGGTCACCTGCATCCTGGTCGAGCGCGGCCTTCGCGGTCAGGGCCTGGCCGCGATCGCCCTGCGCGGAGCCGTCGAGCTGATCGCTCAGGCCGGCGGCGGCCTGGTCGAGGGCTACCCGCACGACACCGGCGGGGTCCGGAAGAAGAACTCGTCGTTCCTCTACAACGGCACCCGCACGATGTACGAGCGCGAGGGCTTCACCTACGACCGGCCCAAGGGCCAGGGGAACTGCGTGATGGTGCGCGAGGTGGCCCCGAGCACGCGCGGCTGAACCGGTCCAGCGCTCCACCCGTGCACACTTTCCTGCCACCCTATGGCGGGCTCTCGCGACTGATCCGCAAGCCGGACGCCCATCGGTCCCTAGACCCAGTGTGTACGGCAGCCGGACCATCACCGGTTGAGGATCCTCCCGCCCAGGTCAGTGCCGGTCGATAGACCGCTCATGCCGCTGATCGCGCGTTCTAGGTGCCCGCGGAGGGAGCGCGCCTCGTCAGCCACCAGGTTGTCGGCGTCCAGCGGTAACGTCGACTCTGGCTGCTACGTCACCGGAGGCCACGATGAGCGACCCAGGCCCATACGCCGTCCTCGATGCACCCGGTTGGGACATCTCGAAGAGTTGACGGGCACCCCACGAACGGAAAGATTCGTTACACGAAGGGCGAATGGTGGCTGCGCGTCAACTGGCGGCCGGCACACTCTTACGACGGCTACGTCGCCAGCCGCCGCCGCATAAGCAAGTCCACCACGGTCACCCTCTTCGGCAAGCCCGCTGAGTCGTGGGCTTACGACCGGCACGATCACACGGTGATCAGGCCTGTCCAGGGAGAGTCCTTCTTCGAGGTCCGGGGCGAGGGCATGGTCCGCGCGGCGTTCGTTGACCTGCTCGCCCAGCTGCGGCAGGTCGACGCCGACGATTTCGACGCGAGGCTGCCTGCCGACGTCGTACGTCCCCATGAGGTCGCCGCGAAGGTGACTGCCTTGTTGACGGGCGTAGAGACCCCGGACGGGTTCGAAGTCTCCACCGCCCGGGTCCCGCCGTATCAAGAGCCCTACCACGTCGCCGCACACGTCACCGGACAAGTCGGATCTGCCTGGATTGATCAGTACGCGGCCGCTCTTTCCTCTGGTGACGGCGCCTCAGGACAGCGCGCTGCTGATGCGATGAGCGGAAGTCGAACATGGCCAGTGCTACGCGAGATCCAGCACGCCGGCGGCTGGGCGGAGGAGTTTTGGGCCGTCGCAGACGACATGGCCGCCGGTGAAGCGCCGGGTGACATGCACGGCAGGATCTGCTCGACCACCTCGGGTAGTTGCAGTCGATAGTGCGGCCGTAGGACGTTTTCCACCCTCCTGGTCCGAACGAGCCGAGCCGCGCCGCCGCACCCTGCCTGATGGCACGTGGATGGCACTCTCCTTACGGCCCTAGACGCCTGCCGGGCTCGAAGTACGTGGCTCTCGCTGTCGGCTCTCTCCTACCATGCGGCGGGTGGACATCTTGGGGATCGAGGTCGACACGTCGCTGGTGCGCCGCTGGGCTGGCTGGCTGGCGCCGGCCCGCCAACCGTTCTTCTTGACGGCCGCCGAAGCGGCCGAGCTTGGGCTCACTTCAGAGGGTGGTCTCGTGGACGCCCTCTCGCCGGAACTTCGCGACACCTACGAGACGTGGAACCTCGCCAAGGATCTGGAAGTCGTGTGGCTTGACGAAGACGCGTTCCATACTCAGCCGCCCGATGTTCGTGCCAGGCTCGTCCTGGCGCAGGTCAGACACGGACGCGGTGCCGTGCCCTCCATCACCGGTTGGGCGGACATCCTCGATGCACAGGCGCTGCGCGGGCAGGCCGATGGGCATCGGTTCGTCTGGTGGCCGACCCTCGTGGAGTCTCATCTCGGGGCTGTCTTCCAGCGCGCTTTCAGTGAGTGGCAGCTACCCTGCCAGCGCATGGCGGTACCGGAGGAGATCTGGCGCTCAGTCTCATCCATCCTTCCCCGTGCCCGAGCACTCAGTGGAACCTTCGCCAGCGGGAGCAGAGGAAGCTCTTTCGCCCGAGGAGGCGCAACAAACTGCTTCGCCACGGTGATGGCAGCAGCAGGAGTCCAATGCCCCGACGACGAGCCCTTCGAAGCCTGGCTGGCCGCCAACTGCGCCGAAGGAGGCAGCGACGACCTGCCAGGCACCGTCCTGGTATGGCGCGGCCCCGACGGCAACAACACGCATGCGGCGGTCACCCTTGGAGGGGGCTGGGTACTGCACAAGCCAGGTCAGGAATGGCTCAGCCCTCGCCAAGTTCTCACGGTGCGCGACCTCAACCGCCTCGCTCCACCAGGAGTCACACTTCATCGGTACTCCCTGCTGAATGCCAGCACCCGCCCCTCCCTGGACGAGCCAGCCTGAAAGCCAGCGTGCGTCAGGGGAAGGAGTGGCAGGCTTTGGCCGGTGTCCTGTATCGGGTCGCGGAGACCCCGGGGCCGTAAGGTTCCGTGGCTCGGGCGGCTCCTGGCCTGCCCGTTGTGGTCCGCGGTGGCCCCCCGGTTGGCCCGAGGACGGCGCGCGGCGCGCCGCCCGCAAGGGCCGGCCGGGTGGTGGCTGCACCGCGTCAGCGACGCTTTGACCAACAGACAGAGGCTAAGCAGCGGTGGCGACCTGGAGGACGCGTCGCCACCTCCCTGAGCATGGACGAGCGGTCGCGAGTGACCTCCGCTCCCATCTCGCTCCCATCTCGCTCCCAGAATCGGACATCGAACAGTCCAACGAGATGGACGCTTCCTCGCACAATGGATCTGACCTGCGCTTACGTGGGTGGAGCTGAGGGGATTTGAACCCCTGACCCCCTCGATGCGAACGAGGTGCGCTACCGGACTGCGCTACAGCCCCCGGGTGGAGCGGAACCGACCAGCAGACGGTTGTGGCGGGACCCGAACCGACGAAGACGATAGCACGCACGCACCTGCAGATGAGCCTCAAGTCCGGCCATAGCGCGCTCGGCCAGGAGGCTGGTGGCGGCCGGTAGCCTCGGCGCGTGGACGAGGTCATCCGGTCGGCAACCACGGCCGACATACCCAGCCTGGTCGCGTCGAGTGCCGCCTTGTTCGCCGAGGACGCGGGTACCCGCGACCCAACGATGAACATCGACTGGCCGAAGCAGCACGGTGCGCAGCAGTTCACCGAGAACGTCGACGATCCCGACCGGCTGGTGCTCGTGGCCGAGGCTGACGGATCGGTAGTCGGATATCTCACTGGGCTCCTGGGCGAACCGACGACCAAGCGGCCAGTCCGCGTGGCGACGTTGGGGAGTCTGTACGTCCATCCGAGCCAGCGGGGCAGCCAGATTGGTACGCGGCTGGTGGAGAGGTTCCGCTCGTGGGCGCGCGACAAGGGCGCCGACCGGCTGGCCGTGACCGCGTACGCCAGCAACGAGAGCGCGATCCGGTTCTACCAGCGGCAGGGGTTCACGCCGCACACGCAGGTCCTCGAGTCCATCCCGTAAATCCTCGAGTCCATCCCGTCTAACGGGGCGCGTCCCCGGTTCGCGCGGACCGGCCGGCGACGAAACCGAGCATGATCATGTGTCATGGAGTCGGACGGATCGAGCCGACGGAGCCCGTTAGGTGACGCATGATCATGGGGATCGGAGGCGGCACCCCGCATCCGTGACTTCGAGCGTCCTAGTCGCCGACCGCCTTGCGCTGCTCGCCGGGAGACTCCGCCTCCGGCTCGGCCCGTCGCGCCGGCGTTTCGGGTTCGGTCTCGTCGAGCAGCATCGCGGCGGACTCGTCGGGTCGGGCCAGGAGTTCGGCCTCGGGGAGCCGTCCGGACGTCCAGGCACCCGGTTCGCCGAGGTCGACGGTGCGGACGGTGCGAGTCGCCATCGCCTTACCGATGTACGTGGGGAGCGGGACCTGGATCGGGTCCCATCTGCCGCTCTCGTTCGACTCGGCGATCGGCGGAGGAGCGAACGAGGCATCCGATGCATGCGTGGCCCCGCCGGCCGACATGGCGTCGCCAGCGCCTTCCGTACGGAGCGGGTCGCGGGTCCCCTCCACGGCAGACTTGTCACCTCGGAGCCCCGCTCCTGAAGACCCGTCGGCCCGGATCCCGTCGGCGCGCAGACTCTCGGCACGCGGACTCTCGGCACGCGGACTCTCGGCACGCGGACTCTCGGCACGCCGGCCCTCAGCACGCTGACCGTCAATACGCAGGACCTCGGCCGATGACCGCGGCGTTCTCGACCTCGGCATAGATTGGTCTCGCCTATCGACGCGACCCCTACCGGCGACCCGGGCCGAGATCGCCAGAAACAGCGCGACCACCGTCGTGGGGATCACCAGTGACCACCAGGGAGCGAGCTCGAGAGCACCGAGTACACCGACGACGCACGTCAGGGCCACCAGGGCGACGAGGATGCGCTGGCGCCGCGCTGTCGCTGCGCGGGTCGCCCGGCTACGGGCCGCTGTCTGACGTGCCGTCGCGCGTCCTGCGGTCGAACGCCGCATCGGCGACGCACCAAGGGTTCCCCGCCCGAGCGGCGCGGTCCCTCCCCGCGACACACCAACTGGTGCGGCACCTGCTCTCGACGCCCCAGCCCTCGATGCAACTCCCCTCGGCACACCGGCCAACCATCGGCCGGCCAACCGCTGGTCCGACGACTGCTCCATCGAACGGTCCGACGACCGGTCAGACTCAGGCCTGTTCGTCGGATCCGCCCCCGCGGTGGCGCCTCCCGGCCGATGCCGGCGGCGGACCAGCACCCGAGCACGCGGCACGAAGCCATCGACCGCCGACGTGTCGGCGGCCTCCTCGTACCGGCGGATCCACATCGGAACGAGATAGGCCGCCCACGCCGCCACGATCGCCGCATAGATCAGACCTGTCCCCACGCGTACGAAATTACGCAAGGGTCCGGCTGTTGCAGCGCAGGTCAGCCGGTGTGTCGTCAGAGTTGGCTGGGCTTCTCATCGGAGTTGGCTGGGTTGCTCGTCGGAGTTGGCTGGGTTGCTCGTCAGAGTTGGCTGGGCTTCTCGTCAGAGTTGACGGTGCTTCTCATCAGCAGCCCGGGCCCGTCGCCAGCGGGTGATCATCCCCTCGGGCACCTCTTCGGCGTGCAGCGCGAACACCGCGTGATCCCGCCAGTCTCCGTCGATGTGGAGATAGCGCGGCCGGATCCCTTCCGGCCGGAAGCCGAGTTTCTCGACCACTCGCAGGCTTGCCGCGTTCTCCGGACGGATGTTGATCTCGATCCGGTGCAGGCCGACGACGAAGAAGCAGTGGTCGACGGCGAGCGCCACGGCCGTCGGCATGATGCCCCGGCCGGCGTATGCCTGGTCGATCCAGTAGCCGATCTGCGCCCAGCGTGCCGACCCCATCGTGATTCCGCTGACCGTGAGTTGGCCGACCAGCCGGCCGGCGCGCATGGTCGCGTCCGGATCAGACATCAGGTCGGCGTACGTCACCACGAACGGCAGGCACTGCCCCGCCCGCGCCTGCGTGCGCAGGGTTCGCGCCATCGCGCCGAAGCTCCGCGGCCGTGGATCGACTCCGGGCGGCGGCGTCGCCTCCCAGGGTTGTAGCCAGGCGAGGTTGCGGGTACGCACCGCTCGCCAGGTACGGGCGTCCCGGGCGCGCAGCGGTCGCAGCCCGACCGGACCCTCCGAGAGACGCACCGGCCACGTCCTGGTCACGAGGCTCCCTCCCGATCCGAGGTCCGCGGGTGATCCGCTTGCCCCAGATCTCCCGGTACGTGATCCCCGTGGGCATGATTCCCCTGCGCATGATCCCCCTGCGCAATGTCTCCCTGCGCATGATCCCCCTGCGCATGGTCCCCGCCGCGGATCTGGTCGACGGCGTGGCGGAGCACGGGTGCCAGGACCGCCATCCCGTCCCGGGCCCCGCCGGGCGAGCCGGGCAGGTTCACGATCAAGGTCGAGCCCGCCACCCCGGCGAGCCCTCGGGACAGGGCAGCAGCGGGCACCCCCTGACCGACGCCGTACGCCCGGACCGCATCGGCCAGGCCCGGCACCTCCATGTCCAGGATGCCTCGGGTCATCTCAGGAGTCTTGTCGGTCGGGTTCAGGCCGGTGCCACCGGTGGTGAGAACGACGTCGTACGCACGGCCAACCGCGTCCCGCAGCGCCCCGGCCACCGGCTCGCCGTCGGGGACGACCAGCGGCCCGTCGACCTCGAAGCCGAGCGCCCGCAACCCCTCGACCAGCACCGGGCCGGCCCGGTCCGCGTACACCCCCGTGGCCGCGCGGTTGGAACACGGTCACCACGCACGCCCTCATGGCGGGTCTCCCGCAGGCGCGCGCCGCCATGTCCCGGACGAACCGCCGGCCTTCTCCTCGACCCGTACCTCGGTGATCACCGCGGCCGGGTCGACCGCCTTGACCATGTCGATGACCGCCAGCCCGGCCGTGACCACCGCGGTGAGCGCCTCCATCTCGACGCCGGTCCGATCGGTGGTGCGTACCGAGGCCGCGATGTTCACGCCGTCGTCCGCGACCTCGAGGTCGACCTCGACGCCGGTGAGTGCGATGGGGTGGCAGAGCGGGATGAGGGAGGGCGTCTGCTTCGCGCCCATGATCCCGGCGATCCGGGCGACGGCGAGCGCGTCACCCTTGGGTACGCCGGCGCCGCGTAACAGGCCGACCACCTCGGTGGAGACGAGGACGCGTCCGGTCGCCCGGGCGCTGCGGACGCTTGGGGCCTTCGCTGACACGTCCACCATCCGGGCCGCACCGCGCTCGTCGAGATGGGTCAGCGCCGGGCCGACCTGGCCGGTCGACCGCGACGATTCCTCCGGCATCGCCCGCCTCTTCCTCCTCGTCCCCGTGCACAATCTCTAGCGGATGGGGTTCCAGCGCTCAGGGCGCCAGGACCATCACCTGCAGCGTGGTCCCTTCGCGTACGTCACGCATCTCCTCGGGCACGATGGCCAGCGCGTTGGCCCGGGCCAGTCCCGCGACCAGGTGCGAGCCCGGCCCGCCGACCGGTGTCACGAACGCCTGGCCACTCTCGTCGACGGCGTAGTGCACGCGGGCATACTGCCGCCGGCCTCCCGAACCCGACCAGCCCTTCGTCACGCTCGCCGAGACCTGCGGGATCTCGTACGGACGGACCCCGAGCATCTTACGAAGCGCCGGGCGGACGAAGACCTGGAACGAGACGTACGCGCTCACCGGGTTGCCCGGCAACGTGAAGATCGGCGTCGCGTCCTCGCCGACCACACCAAAGCCCTGCGGCATGCCCGGCTGCATCGCCACCCGGCTGAACTCCACGGTTCCGAGTCGGCCGAGTGCCTGTTTGACGATGTCGTACGCGCCGACGCTGACCCCGCCACTGGTCACGACTAGATCGGCCCGGACGAGCTGGTCCTCGAGGACGTTCATGAACTCCCGCTCGTCGTCGGGGACGGCGGCGACCCGGAAGGCGATCGCGCCGGCTTCCCGCGCGGCGGCGGCCAGGGTGAAGCTGTTGGCGTCGTAGATCGCGCCGTCGCCCAGCGGTTGGCCCGGTTCGCGCAGCTCCGATCCGGTCGAGAGTACGACGACCCTGGGTCGGGGACGCACCCGCACGGAGTCGCGGCCGACCGCGGCGAGTACCGCGAGCTGTCTGGCGTCCAGTTGCGTACCGGACTCCACCAGCGGCTGGCCGGCCGTGACGTCCTCGCCGCGCCGCCGGATGTAGGTCCGGTCACCGGATGGCTGCCGGATCGCCACCTTGGCCACGCCACCGTCAGTCCACTCGACCGGAATCACCGCGTCGGCTCCGCGCGGAATCGTGGCCCCCGTCATGATCCGCAGCGCCAGGCCGGGCGGCAGGGCCCGGGCCTCGGAGTCGCCGGCCGGCAGGTCACCGATCACCGGAAGTACGACGGGACTCTGCTCACTGGCTCCGCGTACGTCCTCGGCGCGGACCGCGTAGCCGTCCATCGCCGAGTTGTCGAACGAGGGCAGGTCGATGCCAGCCACCACGTCCTCGCAGAGTTCGCAGCCGAGGGCGTCGAGCAACTGCTGGTCGAACGGCGGCAGCTCCCGGACACCGGCCAGGACCGCCTCGAGGTGCTCCTCGACCGTCCTCACCGATGCGCCTCCTCCGCAGCCGAGCGACCGGCCGGCGTCGGAACCTTCAGCGGGTCGGCACCAGCGCGCCCCGCACCGGCCTGCCCGCCACCGGTTTGCCCGTCGCCACCCACACGCTCGGCGACAAAGCCCGTCAGCCACGCGAGGAACTCCGGCCCGAGGTCTTCACGGTCGCAGGCCAGCCGCACGATCGTGCGCAGGTAGTCGGCCTTGTCTCCGGTGTCGTACCGCCGGCCACGGAACAGCACGCCATGCACCGGCCCACCGCCCTCCGGCGGACGCTCGGCGAGGGTACGCAGGGCGTCGGTCAGCTGGATCTCGCCGCCGCGCCCGGGCGGCGTCTCGGCCAGTACGTCGAAGACCTCCGGCGCCAGGACGTAGCGCCCGATGATGGCCAGGTTGCTCGGCGCGTCGGCGGCGTTGGGCTTCTCGACCAGATCGGTCACGCGTACGACGCCGTCCTGACCAGTCGGCTCGACGGCGGCGCAGCCGTACAGGTGGGCCTGCGCGGGATCGACCTCGATCAGCGCCACGACACTGCCGCCCTTGGCCTTCTGCACCTCGATCATCGACGGCAACAGCGGATCACGCTCGTCGATCAGGTCATCTCCGAGCAGGACGGCGAACGGTGCGTCGCCGACGTGCTGCGCGGCGCAGGACACCGCATGGCCGAGGCCCTTGGGGATGCCCTGGCGTACGTAGTGGATGTCGGCGAGCATGCTCGACAGGTGCACCTCGGCGAGCTTCTCCTGGTCACCCTTCTCCCGGAGCGCCTCCTCCAGCTCGTAGGCCCGGTCGAAGTGGTCCTCGAGCGGCCGCTTGCCCAGCGAGGTGATCATCAGGATGTCGCGGAGCCCGGCGGCGACCGCCTCCTCAACGACGTACTGGATGGCCGGCTTGTCGACGACGGGAAGCATCTCCTTGGGCGTCGCCTTCGTGGCCGGGAGGAACCGCGTGCCGAGGCCCGCGGCCGGGATCACGGCTTTGCGGACGGTGCGGTCGGAACGGTGAGGTACGCCGGATGAGCCCATGCGCCGAACCCTAGTAGGTGCCCGCCAGGTCAGCCTGAAGACACCGGCACCGGCCACCCTGACCGGAGCTTTTGCTCACCATCCGTCGCCTCCGCGGCAAATTTGCGCACGATCCGTGGATCTTGTGTTTCCAATTTTCGGCAACGATGCCCACCTGTCGCGAAGGTTGAGGAAAGATAACGAAGCATGCGGGGTGGGCGCTTCGTGCCATACGACGTGCGCGACGAGAAGGAACGCCTGCGCAGGCGGGTGCTCGTCCAGCGCGGCAAGCTGCGACCCGCGGACTTGCATGCAGCCGCGGTCGCGCTTGGCGACGTCCTGCTCAGTGTTCCTGAGGTGAGCAGGTCGGCAGTCGTGGCCGCGTACGTGGGAGTGGGCAACGAGCCAGGTACCGGTCCGCTGCTCGACGCCCTCGACCGCCGTGGGATCCGGGTCCTGTTGCCGGTGCTCCAGCGCGACTTCGACCTCGACTGGTGTGCCTACACCGGTCCGGGCGGACTGGTCGCGGCCCACTTCGGCCTGCTGGAGCCGGTCGGGCCGACGCTCGGCAAGAACGCGGTCGCGGCCGCCGACGCCGTGCTCGTGCCTGGGCTCGCCGCGGACGGCAGCGGCATGCGACTCGGCCGGGGCGGCGGCAGCTACGACATGGTGCTGCCGCGGATCGCGCCGGAGGCGTTCAGCTGCGTGCTCCTGCACGAAGGCGAACTGCTCGAGGGGGCCGTACCCAGCGACCGGCGCGACTGGCGGGTCCGCGCCGCGGCATTGCCATCTGGTCTGTTCCGTTTCCCGAAGCCCTGACGTCCCGGCGGCACCTGTGCACCTGCGGCTCTGCGGCTCTGCGGCTCCTCGATTGGGTCGGCCCGCACTGTCCCCGTGATCATGATCGTGATCATGAAGACGCGCGGGGTCCATAGCCCGATTTGCCTTCATGATCATGGACGGGACGCTCGTGCGGGACCTATGAGCGCGCGAGGTAACACCGGCCCGCCGCCCGCCGCCCCAGCCGCGCTACGGAATCACGGTCATGGAATGCTGCGCCGACTCCTCGACCGCGGACCGTCCGAACGCCCACGGAACAGACTCGCCCCTGACCCACATGTCGACCTGGTCCATGTAGTGGTCGGACCAGGGATGGCCAGATGTACCGGTCAGGTTGATCCACCGCGACCGGTCGAAGTCGGCGAGGTCGACCACCATCCGCATCGACGGCACCGCGGTCACCCCATAGCGCTCCCCGGCCGAGGTCCAGCCGGTCGCGAGCACCGCGTCGGACCCGCCGGACACCTCGTACGGACCGCGGTTGAACAACCGCTCCAGTGGCGCGAACCCGCTCTCGCCGAACGACTGGTTGGTCAGCGTGAGCTGGTGCAGCCGCCCCCACCGCCACTGCTGCGGGTCCTTGGCCAACAACCTCGTCAGCTCCTTGCGCGCCTCCCGCATCGACCGCGCGAAGATCGCGTCGCGGTCCTCGCGCACGCTCTTCGTCCGAACGTCGTCCCACCAGGTGTTGTCCGGGTCGTTGACCAGCCGGCGCATCACCTCGTACCACCGGTCGCCGCCGCTCGGCCAGGCACCTCGAGGCAGCTCGTCCCGGAACGTCTCCGCCAGCACGTTGCGCCAGACCGCGTTGAAGTACGCGGCCGGAGCCGAACGGGCGTCCTGGGTGAAGTCCCATCCCTTGAAGAGCGCAACGCCCTGCGCGGTGAACGAGTCGACCCGCACCTTCTGCAGATGTGGCACCAGGAACGCGGCGTTGGCGTTGTAGGTGTCGAGCTGGATGCGTTGCATCGCGGCAACGTCAACCTTGCCTTGCGCCCGGATCTGCGCGCGGAGGAGATCGCCGATCCGGTCGCTGCGATAGCCGTACGACCAGTGGTCGGCGAGATGGTACGGATAGTCCGCCGGTACGACGGCCTGGTTGGCCGTGACGATGTACCCCTGCGCCGGATCGCGTACGGACGGCAGCTTCTCGAACGGCACGAAGCCTTCCCAGTCATACCGGCTGCTCCAGCCCGGGACCGGCCACTCACCGGTGTTGTCCGGCTTGCGTACGGGAATCCGGCCCGGAGCCTGGTAGCCGATGTGACCGTCCACGTCGGCGTAGACCATGTTCTGCGCCGGCACCTCGAACAGTGCCGCCGCGGCACGGAACTGCGTCCAGTCGCGCGCGGTGTTGAGCCGGAAGATCGCCTCGGCGGTGCGGCCGGGATCCAGCGCGGTCCAGCGAAGCGAGACGCCCGCCTTGAAGCCGCCGGTCCGCGCGTCGTCTCCGGTACGCGACCCGATCACCGCATCACGCATCTGCTCGTCGACGTCGGACAACAACGGACCGTGCCGGGTCGCACGTACGACGATCTCAACCGCGTCGCCGCCCTTGACGCCGATGATCTCGCGGCGGGTGGTCAGGGGCTGGCGGGCGCCGTCGTACATGTAGGTGTTGCCGTCCAGCCGTTCGACATACAGGTCCATCACGTCGGGGCCGAGGTTGGTGAAGCCCCAGGAGATCCGGTTGTTGTGCCCGATGATGACCCCGGGAACGCCGGCGAACGTGAACCCCGCAACCTCGTACGGGCAGCCCACCGACAGCCGGCGGCAGTGCAGTCCGGCCTGGTACCACACGGACGGCATCGACGGTGCGAGGTGCGGGTCGTTGGCCAGCAGCGGCTTGCCCGTCGTGGTGAGTTTGCCCGCCACGACCCAGGAGTTCGAACCGATCCCGGTGGTGGCACCGCCCAGCGACGTCTGCCCGGACGCGTGGGCGATCAGATCGCGCACGCGTTGCAGGGCCTTGTCGGTGCCGGGCGGCAGTGCGGCCCGTCCGGGCGTTCGAGCGGGAGCGGCAGCGGTCTCCTTCGTGTCGCCGACGATCGGAGCGTGCCGGTCGAAGGGGTAGGAGGGATAGAGCCCCTCCACCCGCTCGGGTGGCACGCGGGCGGAGGCAAGTGCCCGGTCAACCTCGTCGTCGACGTTCGTACGCAGGTCCCAGGCCATCGCCTTCAGCCATGCGAGCGAGTCGATCGGCGTCCATGCCTCCGGCCGCTCGTCCGGACCGAGGAACCCCATCGTGTATTCGACCGACAGCCGGGAGCCGGTGTGGTTGGCCAGATAGGCGTTGACCCCGGCCGCGTAGGCCTCGAGGTAGCCGCGGGTCTTCGTGGACAGCTTGGGGAACTCCTGGGCGGCGACCCGGCGCCAGCCGAGCGTACGGATGACCGCATCCGTGCGGACCAGGTCCTCACCGAACCACTCGGCAAGCCGGCCACTGGTCACGTGGCGGCGGAAGTCCATCTCGTAGAAGCGGTCCTGTGCATGGACGTAGCCCTGGACCCGGAACAGGTCCTCCGGCGTGTCGGCATAGATCTGCGGGATGCCCTGCCCGTCACGCCGCACCTCCGCGGTCGTGGTGAGGCCGGACAGCGCGACGCGACCGTCGTACGTCGGCAGCGGCCGGCGGATGCTCACGATCACGCCGGCCACGGTGCCGACCAGGGCGACGGCGAGCAGGATCGCCACGGGCACCGCTAGCTGTCTCAGGAGTCGTCGTCGCACGCTCTGCAGCCTAGGAGGTAGGGCCTGCCGGGCGTCGTGTGACTCGCGAATGTCTGACGCGGGTAGGGCTGGTAGGGCATGGCCCGGCACGGCATGGCACTGCACGTCCCCTCGCCCGGGCCTGGCCTGGCAGCGTCGCATTCAGCCGGGCCGGTGCGGGTTGGCCAGCGTGCGTCCGCAATATGAACGGCGCGGGGCATTATGAACTGCACAGGGCCGGCGCGTGAGCTAAACGGTTTAGCCGAGTCCCCCTTTTTCTACGGCTCGCCGGGCTGGCCGGCCGCGGGAGGCCTACGAAACGACGCCGCGCATTGGCCGCCACCGTTGCGTCCAATTGCCGATCTGCATTTCGGGCCGCAATTTCTCGATTCGGCAGCTGCCCGGCCCAGCGTCGTCGGCCGCCCCAGGGCGAACCGCAGACGGGGCGACGCGACATGGTCTACCGCGACACGCAGGTTCACGGCCGGGCCGGATCCGGCCGGCCCGCCCCGGACACTCCACTAGGCACGGGGTTCCGCGCAAGCCAACCTGGTCCGACCCGGGCGGCATGGACAAAGCCCGCTGCCGTGTGACATCGATGCCAGAGACGACAAATCGGAAGCACCGTGGGCTTTCGAGCCGATTCGTCGCCCCGCATTTCGCCACGCAAGCGCAGAACCACCGCCTTTCGCTTGCGTACTCTTCGCGATCACTCGTTGACGATCTGTAGCCGGCTCAGGAAACTCGGTCTCAACTTGATCCAGGCCCTTGGAAGGGCCCCCTGCACGGCATTAACATGCCCGAAATTGCGCGGAGGCCTCCGAAGTAGGAGGCCTTACGCCACGGTGTCCGGACGAGGTAACGAGACGGTCGCATTACGATGACGATTCACATGCAGGGAACGAATCGGGGCCTCCGGGGTGTCACCACCCGCGACGGGCGCGCCGCTGTTTCCTGCCCGCCGTGGCACCTGCATCACGGCAGCGGCTCGGACGGCAATCCGTCCTCCCCCTCCTCGTACTTCCCGTGCACCTCCACCTCAGACACCAACGTGAGCCGGGCATGACCCACCCCGCGCCGCGATCCTCGCGACATCGTGGAGCGTTCTACCGCAGTTGGTCGCACGTGCGGTGCGGCGCAGCCTCGGTTCGGACCTCTCCACGTGATCTGCCGCCTCCACCGCCTCGGTGGCCGGGCGCTTGCACACTTCGGCCTTGCGTGCTCGCCGGTGCCCTCCGGCAACCTCATCGCACCGCAAGCCGGTTGAAAGAAAGGGCACACACCAGATGAGTGACAAGGCGATGCTCGACCGACGTACGTTCCTGTACGCCTCGGCCGCGACTGCCGGGGCGGCCATGCTCGCGGCCTGCTCCAGCGGCGAAGGCGGCGGCACCGACACCGGCAGCGGCGGAAACCAGGGTGGCGGCGGAAACCCCGACGCCAAGGGCTCGGCCACCAAGCCGCTGTCCAAGCCGGCCAAGTTCCAGGAAGCCCCGATGCTCAAGTCGATGGTGGATGCGGGAGACATCCCAGCGCTGGCGGAGCGGCTGCCCGACAACCCCTACGTCATCCCGCACAAGTGGGTGAAGCCCGGCAAGTTCGGCGGCAAGCTGCTGATGATCAGCAAGCCCGGCACCGGTGGGCCTGTCGACGCCTCCGTCAAGGAGTACATGTACGGCCACACACTGATGCGCTACCTCAACGACGGCCTCGACATCGGCCCCGGCCTGGTCGAGTCGTGGGAGTCCAACGACGACGCCTCCGAATGGACGCTGCACTTCCGCACCGGCCTCAAGTGGTCCGACGGCAAGCCGTGGACGACCGCCGACATCATGTTCTGGTGGGAGGACATGGTGCTCAACGAGGACCACACCGACGTGCCACCGGACGAGGCTCGGTCCGGTAAGGGCACCTTGGCGAAGTTCACTGCGCCCGACGAGACCACGCTGGTGATGACCTTCGACGCGCCAGCTCCGCTCACCGCCGACCGGCTTGCCATGTGGGTCAACGGCACCGTGGGCAACGGCCCGAAGTGGATGGCCCCCCGCCACTACGCCGAACAGTTCCACCCGAAGTACAACAAGAGCGTTCCGAAGAACTGGGCAGAGCAGGGCGAGCTGTTCGAGCTCAAGGTCGACTGGTCGCGCAACCCCGACTGCCCGACCATGACCGGCTGGAGGCTCAAGAGCCTGCGCGAGGGCCAGAGCATCGTCTACGAGCGCAACCCGTTCTACTACGCCGTGACGGCCAACGGCGACCAGCTGCCCTACATCGACCAGCTCAACTTCTCGCTCGTGCAGGACGCCGAGGTCGGCAAGCTGCAGGCCCAGCAGGGCAAGCTCGACTACGTCATGGGGCAGTTCTCGGACATCCTGCTCAACGACGTGTCCGGCTTCAAGCGCTCCGAGGCCCAGTCGGGGATGACCACGCTGTTGTGGGACGGTGGTTCGGGAACTAGCTCGATGTTCTTCCTCAATTACGACCACAAGGACGAGAAGTACCGCAAGCTCATCCGGGAGCCGAAGTTCCGCCAGGCGCTGTCGCTCGGCGTCGACCGGGCCGACATCCAGAAGGCCCTGTATTTCAACACCGGCGAGCCGACCACCGGCACCCTGAGCCCGAAGGCGAAGGAATACCTCGTCGACGACGAAGGCAAGGCCACCTACAAGCAGTGGCGCGACTCCTTCGTCAAGCACGACCCCGAGGGCGCAAAGGCCCTGCTCGACGAGCTCGGTGTCGTCGACAAGGACGGCGACGGTTTCCGCGAATACCCTGACGGCTCCAAGCTCACGGTCCGCCTCGACTTCCAGGCCGACACCGCCCCGGAGCACAAGTCGAAGAACCAGGCGCTCGTCAGGGACTGGAAGGCGATCGGGATCAGGGCCACGCAGAACCCCGTCTCCCCTGAGGCGTTCTCCGACGCCTGGAAGGCCGGTGAGCTGAGTGCCCACACCGCCTGGGAAGTGGGCGACGGTCCCAACCACCTGGTCTACCCCCAGTGGCTGGTGCCGATCGAGCCCGAGCGGTGGGCACCGCTGGAGGGCCAGATGTACAACGTCCGCGGGACTCCCGCGGAGAAGCAGCAGCTGAACGTCGACGCCTTCAAGCGGACACCTCCCCGCATGGAACCGGAGGAGGGCGGCCCGATCGAGAAGCTCTGGCAGCTCTACGACCAGACGAAGGTCGAGCCCGACGAGATGAAGCGCACCCAGTTGGTGTGGGAGATGATCAAGATCCACGCCACCGACGGGCCGTTCTTCATGGGCGTCGTCGCCAACACGCCCCGCGTGGTGCTCGTCAAGAAGGAGCTCCAGAACGTTCCAACGAAGGACAACCTCGCACTCGGCGGCTTCTGCAACCCGTGGATCCATCCAGTCCCGGCCGTGTACGACGTGGAGACCTTCTGCTGGGACAACCCCGACCAGCACGCGGTGTAGCACCGGTGGTGTGCGAGGGAGGCATCGCCGTCCTCCCTCGCACACCACCTCGATAAAGGTCCCAGACCAGCCGGCTCGACTGACCGGGAGACGATCGCCATGCTTGTCTTCATTCTCCGTCGCGCGATCTACATGATCTTCACGCTCTTCGTGATCTCGATCGTCGGCTTCATCCTGATCGAGGCGCCGCCGGGGGATGCACTGACGGCGGAGATCCAGCGGCTCCGGGCGATCGGCAACAACGTCTCCCAGGACCAGATCATCGCGCTCGAGACCCGCTACGGCGTCAAGGATCCGGTGCTCGTCAAGTACAGCAAGTGGATGTACGGCGCCGACAGCGAGGGCATCGGTTTCCTTGGTGGCGACTTCGGCCAGTCGTTCACGTTCCGGCAGCCGGTCAACGAACTGATCTGGGGTCGACTCGGATTCTCGCTCCTCCTTGCCGGTGGTGCGCTCACCATCGCCTGGTGCATCGCGATACCAATAGGCGTCTATTCGGCAACCCATCGATATTCGTTACCCGACTACCTCATCACGTTGGTGCAGTTCGTCGGCGTCGCCGTCCCCGAGTTCTTACTCGCGCTGATCGTGCTGGTCTTTGCCGCGAGGTTCCTGGGTTCCGACGTCGGTGGGCTGTTCTCGGTGCAATATCAGGACGCCCCGTGGAGTATGGGCAAGATCGTCGACCTGCTGAAGCACCTGTGGATCCCGCTCGTGGTCATCTCGGCCGGCAGCACCGCCTGGCTGACCCGGGTGATGCGGGCCAACCTGCTCGACGTCCTCAACCAGCAGTATGTGCAGACCGCACGGGCCAAGGGCGTGCTCGAGCGCCGAGTCATCTGGAAGCACGCCGTACGCAACGCGATCCACCCGCTCATCATGGCGCTAGGTACGACGCTGCCCATCCTCATCTCCGGTGAGGCGATCGTCGGCATCGTGCTCAACCTGCCGACCACAGGACCGTTGTTCCTCGACGCCCTGATCAACCAGGACATGTACCTCGCGGTCACCCTGCTGATGTTCTTGTCCCTGCTGCTGATCGTCGGCAACCTGCTCGCCGACATCGCCCTGGCGTGGGTCGATCCACGGGCCCGTTCCGCGGAATGAGAGAGGACGACTGATGGCGCTCATTCAGGAACCGACCCACGACGTCACCGCGGCGCCGAGCGAAAAGGGAAGCGACGTCGGCGAGGTCTCGCAGTGGCGGCTGATGGCGAGACGCTTCAAGCAGAGCAAGCTTGCCGTCGGCGGCGGCATCGTCCTGCTGGTGATGTACGCGATCGCGCTCTTCGCACCCTTCTTGGCACCCAACGAGCCCAACGAGGTCGACTCGAACCTCAAGAACGCCGCTCCCTCCAAGCTCACCTGGAACGGCGGCCTGGCGCTTTGTGGGCAGACCCAGAAGCTCAACGAGGAGACGTTCACGTTCGAGTACACCGTCGACTGCAACAAGTCGACCACGCTGCACTGGTTCGGGACGGGATACGAGCACAAGATGTTCGGGTTCATCCCGACCGACCGTCACCTGCTGACCAGCGACGGCGCCAACAAGTTCTACCTGTGGGGCGGCGACGAGGATGGGCGTGACGTCTTCGCTCGGACGCTGGCCGGATCGCGGGTCTCGTTGACGATCGGCCTCATCGGCGTCGGGATCGCCACCGTCCTCGCCGCCGTGATCGGGACGATCTCCGGCTACTTCGGCGGTCTCGTCGACAACCTTCTGCAACGCGTCATCGAGATCATCCTTTCGGTGCCGACGTTGCCGCTCTGGGCGACGATGGCGGCGGTCTTACCCCGGGACATGACGGTCGAGAGACGCTACTTCCTCATCACTGTCATCCTGTCGCTCGTCACCTGGGCCGCGCTGGCCCGGCAGGTGCGGGGCAAGGTGATGTCGTACGCCAATGCCGACTACGCAGCGGCGGCACGGGCCGCGGGCAGCGGCCACGGGCGGATCATCCTCACGCACATGGTGCCCAACTCCATCAGCCACCTGGTCGTCGTCACCATGCTGGCGGTACCAGCCACCATCATCGCCGAGACATCACTGTCGTTCCTCGGCATCGGCATGTTGCCGCCCGCCATCAGCTGGGGCGTGCTCCTGCAGGACGCGCAGAAGATCCAGGTCGTCACCCAGTACCCCTGGATGCTGATCCCCGCGCTGGCGGTGATCATCGCGGTGACCTGCTTCCAGCTTCTCGGCGACGGAGTGCGGGATGCGGTGGACCCCTATGGCTGACAGACACCTGAGCCGCGTCCCGGCGGCGCCTGACGTTGCCCAACGTTCCCGACACGATGGTGGGTCCTCGAGATGACTGAAGCCACGATCAGCACACCGGGTATAGAGATGTCCACCGACTCGGTTGTACGGGTGCGCGACCTGCACGTGGAGTTCCCGACGCAGCTCGGCGTCGTCCGCGCACTCAACGGCGTGAGCTTCGACGTGCCGCGCGGCCGTGTGCTCGGCATCGTCGGCGAGAGTGGGTGCGGCAAGAGCGTCACGGCACGGGCGATCCTGCGCATCATCGAGCGGCCCGGCCGCATCGTCAGCGGAGACATCCATTTCCGGCCGGCACGTCACTCACGCATGGGCTCTCACGTGCTCCAGGGGGAGGGGACACACGCGGCCGGTGCAGGCAACGGTGCCGCCGACGCCAACTCCAGCGGAGTCATCGAGCTCACCGCCCTCGACCCCACGGGACCGGCGATCCGCAGCATTCGCGGCCAGGAGATCTCGATGATCTTCCAGGAGCCGATGACGTCCCTGAACCCCGTCTACACGGTCGGCAACCAGATCCAGGAGGCCGTCCTTCTCCACCAGACGTCCGATCGGGCCGAGGCCGAGAAGCGGGCAGTCGACATCCTGCGACGGGTCGGCATGCCCAACCCCGACCGCATCGCACGGAGCTATCCGCACCAGCTCAGTGGTGGCATGCGCCAGCGGGCGATGATCGCGATGGCCTTGTCGTGCACGCCAACCTTGCTGATCGCCGACGAGCCGACCACCGCCCTGGACGTTACGACCGAGGCGCAGATCCTCGAGCTCATGCGCGAACTCCAGGGCGATTTCGAGATGTCGATCATGTTCATCACCCACAGCATGGGGGTGGTGGCCCAGCTCTGCGACGAGGTGATCGTCATGTACCTCGGCCGGGTGGTCGAGCGGGCCCCGGTCGATGACCTCTTCCACGATCCCAAACACCCGTACACGGTGTCGTTGCTGCGCTCGATCCCACGAATCGGCACCAGCCGCGGTACGCCCCTGGAGGTCATCAGGGGCACGGTTCCGGACCCTTACTCGACCGTTACAGGCTGCCCGTTCCATCCACGGTGTCCGAGCGCGATGAAAGGGGTCTGCGACACGGTGCTGCCGCTGGAGGCCCCGATCGAAGGCAAGCCCGACCACAGCGTACGGTGCCACCTCTACCCCGGCAGCACTCCAGCCGAGGTGGCGTCCGCGAGCACAGCCGAATAGGAGGAATCGTGGGCGACACTTTGCTCGAGGTCACTGGCCTCAAGAAGCACTTCCCGATCAAGCAGGGCTTCCTCAAGCGCACGGTAGGACAGGTCAAGGCAGTCGACGGCCTCGACCTGTCCATCGGTCGTGGTCAGACCTTCGCGGTGGTCGGCGAGAGCGGTTGCGGCAAGAGCACCACCGGGCGGACCATCCTGCGGCTCGAGGAGCCCACCGAGGGTGAGGTCGTCTACCACCACTCTGAGCTCGGTCCGGTCCACGTCGAGTCGGCAGACGCGCGACTCCTCAAGCGCATCCGACCAGAGATGCAGATCATCTTCCAGGACCCGTTCTCGTCTCTGGACTCGCGGATGACCGTCGGACGCATCATCGCCGAGCCCATGGTCATCAACCACACGCTCAGCGGGCGTGCGCTCAAGGACCGCATCGCCGAGTTGCTCACGGTGGTGGGCCTGCGACCGGAGCACGCCAGCCGATACCCGCACGCGTTCAGTGGTGGTCAGCGCCAGCGCATCGGCATCGCCCGCGCCCTGGCACTCAACCCCAAGCTGATCGTGTGCGACGAGCCCGTCTCGGCACTCGACGTGTCGGTGCAGGCGCAGGTGCTCAACCTGCTGGAAGACCTGCAGACACAGTTCAACCTCGCGTACCTCTTCATCTCCCATGACCTCAGCGTGGTCGAGCACATTGCCGACCGGGTGGCTGTGATGTACGTCGGCAAAGTCGTCGAGGTCGGATCCACCGACGACCTCTTCTACAACCCCAAGATGCCGTACACCGAGGCGTTGCTCTCGTCGCTGCCACAGCCGGACCCGCGCAAGCGCATCCGTCCGACCGCACTCGCCGGTGACGTACCGAGCCCGGCCAACCCACCGAGTGGTTGTTACTTCCACCCCCGTTGCCCGTACGCGCAGGACATCTGCAAGACCGAGACGCCGCCGCTGCGCGACATCGGCGGGAACCACCTGGCTGCCTGCCACTTCGCGGAGACCCTTACGCTCAAGGGCGCAAGCAAGCTGAGCGAGATCACGGCTCCGAAGGTCGTGACCGAGCACGCGACCCAGGAGGCCACGACGTGACGCCAGGTACCCGTGAGGGACGGCCCCGTTTCACCGGTGTCAGTACTTATCAGGACCCACTCGGCCGCTTCTCGTTCCGACACCCCGGGGACTGGAACGCTTTCGAACTCGCCGAAGACCGCGAAGGCGTGATGTATTCGCCGGAATCGGCTGAATTCCCGCAAACGTACTTTGCCGTGTGGATCAGCAAGCTCGAGGAGAAGGTCGTCGCCGAGGACCTGGACGTGCTCCAGGAGGGTGTCGACGCGGGCCTGGGCCAGCTGGCCAACTGCACCGTCGAGACGGCCAAGAACGACCTGCTCAGCAATCTCGTCAAGCTCGAACGGATCTACACCTTCGACGAAGATGGTGTGACCCGGAAACGCCGGGTCTGGACGATGTACGTCGACTCCTGGTTGATCGTCGTGGTGTGGCAGGGTTCGACACCTGAGGAGTACGCGTACT
This sequence comes from uncultured Actinomycetota bacterium, assembly GCA_963720325.1. Classification (GTDB taxonomy): domain Bacteria; phylum Actinomycetota; class Actinomycetes; order Propionibacteriales; family Actinopolymorphaceae; genus Thermasporomyces. The sequence continues at coordinate 502,721 of CAVRFE010000008.1, forward strand.
GGCTGCCCATGGGCAACTACGCCTTCTCGACCTTCGAACTGCCGCAGGCCTTGTGGTTCGCGACAGATCGCGACCTGAAGGCGTTCGGCTGAGCCCGTCCGCTGTTGGCCCGTATGAGCGCCATTGGTCCGGTCTGTGGCCGGCGGCGGAGGTTAGCAGTCACCTAGGCGGAGTGCTAACCTTGGCCTGCGTCAGCCGCCGCCTCGCGCCGCGGCGATCTTGATCTGGAGGGGCAGTGCCGACCTATCAGTACGCGTGCGTCGAGTGCGGCAAGCAGCTCGAAGTCGTGCAGAAGTTCACCGACGAGGCGCTCAGCGAGTGCCCCGACTGCACCGGACGCCTGCGCAAGGTCTTCGGCGCTGTCGGTGTGGTCTTCAAGGGTTCGGGTTTCTACCGCAACGACAGCCGCGCCGGACAGAAGGCCGAGCGAGCCTCCTCCACCAGCGACGGCAAGTCCGACAGCAAGTCGGCCGACAGCAAGTCCTCCGACAGCAAGGCCGGCGCGGGCGCCTCGAGCGACAGTGCGTCGAGCTCGTCCGGCGGGAGCAACGGCAAGGCCGACGGCGGCAAGGGCGGGTCGAAGGAAGGCAGTTCGGGTTCCTCGGGCAAGAGCAAGGCCGAGTCCGCCGCCTGAGGCAACGCCTGGCTCGATCGACCTTCTGACTCGATCGACCTTCTGACTCAATCGACCTTCTGACTCAATCGACCTGCTGACTGTCGCGGCCTGATTGTCGCGGCCACCCGATGGCCACGTTCTGTCCACAGGTGACCTGAGAGGCGCGGCTGTGGACAACCCAGTCGGCCTGTCGCGGGCCTCTTCTACTCTCTCGCCATGACCGAATCCTCACCGCCGGGCCCCGACCTCGACGCCCCGCGCGCCGCGTTGGGAGTCATCGGCGGATCCGGCTTCTACGCGTTCCTCGACGATGCCGTCGAGGTGCCCATGAGCACTCCTTACGGCGATCCCTCCGACCCGCTCGTGGTCGGTGAGGTCGGCGGTCGAAGCGTCGCGTTCGTGCCGCGACATGGCCACGACCACCGCTATCCCCCGCACCAGATCAACTACCGGGCCAACCTGTGGGCGCTGCGCTCCCTGGGCGTCCGGCAGGTGCTGGCACCCTGTGCCGTCGGATCGCTGAGGCCTGATCTCGGGCCCGGGTGTCTCGTGGTTCCCGACCAGCTGGTCGACCGAACCTCCGGCCGCGTGCAGACCTTCTACGACGCCGGCGCGGTCCATGTGACCTTCGCCGACCCCTACTGCCCGGCCGGCCGACACTCTGTGCTCGACCAGGCGGAGCGGGCGGGCTGGGCGGCGGTCGACGGCGGCACGATGGTCGTCGTCGAGGGACCGAGGTTCTCGACCCGGGCGGAGTCTCGCTGGTTCGCGGGGCAGGGGTGGTCGCTGGTCAACATGACCGGCCACCCCGAAGCTGTGCTCGCCCGTGAGCTCGGCCTGTGTTACACGACCATCGCCCTCGTGACGGACCTCGACGCTGGAGTTGTCGAGGGCGAGGGAGTGAGCCAGGCGGAGGTCTTCGCGCTGTTCGGCCGGCACGTCGAGCGCCTGCGCGAGCTGCTGTACCAGGTCGTCCCCGCGCTGCCTGAGCAGCGCACATGTCCGTGCGGATCGGCCCTCGACGGCATCCGCCTGCCGTTCAGGCTGCCCGAGTGAGGAGCAGGTGGTGCTGTCCCGCAGTGGTTTCGTCCATGACCTCGTACGCGCGGTGTCGTGGCACCGTCGGCTGCTCGCCGCAGGGCTCGCGGCCGCCGGCGTCGCTGTCGCTCTCCACGTGCTCCAACCCCAGGAGGCGCCGACCACTGCCATCCTCGCGGCGGCACACGACCTGCGCGGAGGGACGACGCTCGCCGCGTCCGACGTCCGTACGGTCGCGCTGCCTCACGACCTCATACCGGCCGGCGCGCTGACAGAACGAGACGGCGTCGGAGATCGCGTACTGGCTGGACCGGTCAGGGCCGGTGAGCCACTCACCAACGTCAGGTTTCTCGGCCCTGGGCTGCTCCCACCCCGCGCACCCTGCAGAGAAGGCCAAACCGCTCCTTTGCGCAGGTGCCCGACCGACAGCGCCGGGAGTCTGGGCGAGCTGGTCGCCGTGCCTGTGCGGCTGGCCGACGCCGGCGCCCACGCGCTCGTCCGGGTAGGCGACCGGATCGATCTGCTCGCGGCCGAGACCGATGCCGCCACGGCGTACGCTCCGGCCCGGACGGTCGCCCGTGCGGTCCGGGTTCTCGCGCTGCCGGTCGAAGGTTCGCCGGCACTCGGACTCGGATCGGGTTCGGGCGCAGGAGCCGACGCCCTGACCTCCGATGGCGGGCTGGTCGTCGTCGCCGTGACACCCGTGGTCGCGGCCGACCTCGCCCGCGCAGCCGTCACCGCCCGACTCTCGTTGGTACTCCGCGGTGCGTGAGCCAGCGCGTGGTTGCTCGGGATGGTGTCAGTTGCCGTGGTGGGGCGGGACCTCGTCGCGTAGGTACGCGTCCGGATCAGCGGCCGGAAACTCTGACCACGTTTCCGGTGCCGCTTCGATGTCATCGGGGACGAGGGAGCCGATCCGGTCGGCGCGCCTCGATCGCCCGTCCGGCGGAGGGCCGGCTGAGGAGTCGGGCTCGGCCGCCTCGGGAGGCGATGATTCCCCACGGGCTCCATCGTCGACGCCCTGGTCGCCGGGCTCACCCTCGTCCTCGGGGTCGGCCTCGTCGGCCTCGTCGGCCTCGTCGCCCTGGTCGCGGGGGTCGTCGGGCTCGGGGTCGGGGTCGGGCGGCTGTTGAGGCTGCACGTCCACGATGATGCCGCGCCGCGGACGGACCGCCGCACCCGGGGACCGTCCCCTACCTATGCCCGCCCAACGACCCGGGACCGTCGCCACCCGAGAACCGCCTCTGCCCGGGACCGGCACCGCCCGTCCCTGCCCGCTGCCTCGCGGTCACCCCAGTACCCGTCCGCGTCTACGATCGGCAGATGCGCCGCTTCACGCGGATCCCGCTGGTGCTTCTCGTCCCCGCCACGATCGGTCTCGCGTTCCTCCTCGTCCCCCTGCTGGGACTGCTGGTCCGGGCACCTTGGGACACCCTCGCCGCCGACCTCGCCGAGCCGGGCGTCTGGGAAGCCCTGCGTCTCTCCCTGATCTGCGCGAGCCTGGCGACCGCCGCCTCGCTCCTCGTCGGCGTACCCCTTGCGTGGCTCCTCGCCCGCGCCGACCTGCCCGGCCAGGGCCTCCTTCGTGCCCTCGTCACGGTGCCGCTGGTGCTGCCGCCGGTGGTCGGGGGGGTCGCGTTGCTCCTCGTACTCGGTCGCCGCGGTCTGATCGGCCAGTGGCTGGACCAGTGGTTCGGCGTGACGCTCCCGTTCACGACGGCAGCGGTGGTCCTGGCCGAGACGTTCGTGGCCATGCCGTTCCTGGTGCTGAGCGTCGAGGGGGCGCTACGCGGGGCCGATCGCCGATACGAGGATGCCGCCGCCACGCTGGGTGCGAGTGGCTGGCTCACGTTCCGACGAGTGACGCTGCCGCTCATCGCACCGGGCATCGCCGCCGGCGCAGTGCTCGCCTGGGCCCGGGCACTCGGGGAGTTCGGGGCCACCATCACGTTCGCCGGCAACTTCCCCGGGACGACTCAGACCATGCCCCTCGCGGTGTACGGCGCGCTGGAGACCAACCCGGAGGCGGCTATCGTGCTCAGTCTGCTGCTCCTCGTCGTGTCGGTCGCCGTCCTGGCGGCGCTGCGCAACCGATGGGTGCCGAGCGCGTGAGCCTGCAGGCGCAGGTGCGCGTCGACCGCCCTCGTTTCAGCCTCGACGTGGACCTGGACGTCGGGCCGGGCGAGGTCGTGGCGCTCCTCGGCCCCAATGGTGCGGGCAAGTCCACCGTGCTTCGCGGGCTCGCCGGCCTTCAACCGCTCACCGCCGGCTCGATCACCCTGGACGACGAAGTGCTGGAGGATCCGACCACGGGACTGCGTATACCACCCGAGCGCCGGAACGTCGGCCTGGTCTTCCAGGACTACCTCCTGTTCCCGCACCTGTCCGCCCTGGACAACGTCGCGTTCGGGCCGCGTGCCCGGGGCGTCGGTCGGGACTCCGCCCGTCGGCGAGCCCGCGAACTGCTGGAACAGGGTCGGTCTTGCCGAACTCGCTGCGGTCAAGCCGCGGCAGTTGTCCGGCGGGCAGGCGCAGCGCGTCGCACTGGCCAGGGCCCTTGCCGTCTCGCCGCGCCTTCTGCTGCTGGACGAGCCACTCGCCGCGCTGGACGCCTCGACACGCGTCGACGTGCGCGCAGACCTGCGCCGGCATCTTGCCGCGTACGACGGTTGCTGTCTGGTCGTCACCCACGATCCCCTCGACGCGATGGTGCTCGCCGACAGACTGGTGGTCCTCGAAGCCGGACGCATCACACAGCAAGGGGCCCCGGCCGACGTGGCCCGGAAACCGCGGACCGAGTACGTCGCGCGGCTTGTCGGCCTCAACCTCTACCGCGGGCGCTCCGATGGTCAGGTCGTACGCCTGGACGGCGGCGGCCAGCTCACCGGCGACCCGGCTACCGGCGACCCGGGCAGCCCTGGCCCTGGCCCTGGCCCTGGCGGAGGCGCGACGGCGGAGGTGTTCGTCGCGTTCCAGCCTTCTGCCGTCGCCCTCTTCCGCACGCAGCCGGACGGCAGTCCGCGCAACTGCTGGCCGGTCACGGTCGCGACGGTCGAGCAGCACGGCGGGCTCGTGCGGGTGCGGCTCGAGGGCTCGCCACCCGTACTCGCCGACGTCACGGCCGGCGCTGTTGCCGACCTGCGCCTGGCGCCAGGTGTGCAGGTCTGGGCAGCCGTCAAGGCCACCGAGACCCACGTCTACCCGGCGTGAGCCCTCGGCGACGAGTCGTTCGTACGAGCGACCGGATACGGCCAGCGCGTGCTCGGCCCCGGCGGCGGGCTGGCATTCGCACTGGTCAGGGGGTAGGACCGATGCCATGACAAACATCGGCCTGACCTCCGAACTCATTGCCCCACTGTCCGGCGGAGGCCGGATGCCCTTGCTCGGCTTCGGCACCTGGCAGCTTCGCGGCAGCGAGGCCAAGGATGCGACCCGGTGGGCTCTGGATGCCGGCTACCGGCACATCGACACCGCCACCGGCTACCGGAACGAGACGGAGGTCGGTGCCGCCCTTCGCGAGAGCGGCGTCGCTCGCGAGGACGTCTTCGTCACCACGAAGATGCCGCCGGACCACGTCGGTCGGGAGCGCCAGACCCTCGAGGAGAGTCTCGCCAACCTCGGCACGCCCTACGTCGATCTCTGGTTGGTCCACTGGCCACCGGGAGGTACGGCCGGCGTCGACTCCTGGAAGGTATTCGTCCAAGCCCACAAGGAAGGTCTGGCCCGAGCGATCGGGGTCAGCAACTACTCGCTCGACCAGATCGACGAGCTCATCGACGGGACCGGCGAGGCCCCCGCGGCGAACCAGATCAAGTGGAGCCCAGCCATCTACGACGCGACCGTGGCCGACGGCCTCTCCAACCGCGGCGTTGTCCTGGAGGGATACAGCCCGTTCCGAGCGGCTCGGCTCGATCATCCCGAGCTCACCAGGATCGCCTCGTCGTACGGCAAGACGCCGGCGCAGGTCATCGTCCGCTGGCACGTCCAGCATGGCTTCGTGGTCATCCCGAAGTCGGCACAGCGCGAACGCATCGAGGCCAACATCGACGTCCTCGACTTCGAGCTGAGCTCCGCCGACATGACCGCACTCGACGCGCTGGGCGAGAGCTGACAACGCGCTGACGCGCCGTCCACTCCGCCTGCTTCTAGCCGCCGACGATCCGCAAATTTGGGCGATTAGGCATAACTTCGTCCGGAATGGCTCGTTCGTCCCACCACACGAGGAAATACGCCGGGGCCACCAGGGCGCCTCGGGGGGCATGCGATTTCCGCACACTGGAGGGACGTGACAGCGTCGATGGTGATGCATGGTCCGGGGTCGTCCCCGGAAAAGCTCACTCGAGCTGGAACCTGGCTGGGCCGGACCGCCGTGGTCGGCCTGGGAGTAGCGGTCGTGACGGCGCTCGCAGCGTCTCCGGCAGTTGCCGCGACACAAACCAACGGTGGGGCGTCTGGCGATGTTGTCAGCAAGGCCTCCGCCAACGCGCTCAACCTCACGACGGGCGCGCAGATCGCGAACAGCGGCGCGTACGTCGCGGTCAATGACGGTGCACTCGAGACCGTCAAGGGGATCCAAGCCCCGAAGATCCCCCTGGTGAGTGACCAGAAGATCGTGAGCGTCGGCGCGCTCGGCCAGGACGCCGCGGCCACGACCGACGGACTGGCCGCAGCCTGCGCCGGTCTGGTCGGGGGCTCTGGCGCACTGAAGCTGGGTGCCGACAACGACTGCCTCGTCTCCAAGGACGGGACTGTCGAGGTCGCCCTCGGTTCGCTGGACCAGCTCGGCCTGACCGCCCTACTGGGTGGTCAGCTGCCCGGGCTGCCGGCAGTCCCCGAGCTTCCGGTCATCGGTGGCGGTGGCCTGCCGGCTCTCGGCGAGCTTCCGCTCGTCGGCAGCGGCAGCAGTGAGGTGCCGGCCCTCGGCGACATCGCGGGCAGCGGGCTTCCGGCCGTCGGCGAGCTCCCGCTCGTAGACGGCAAGCTGCCGGTTGCGGGCGACCTTCCGCTGCCGGCTCTGCCCAACACCACCGACCTGGTGCCTGGCGTGTCAGGTCTTGCCGTGCCGACCCTGCCGGCCGTGCCGTCGCTCCCGCAGCTCCAGCTCCCCCAGCTGGACGTTCCGGAGCTTCCGGCGCTCGCACTTCCGGTTGGTGGGCTGCCCGACATGAAGCTGTCGATCGTCGGCAAGTCACTCACCGCTGAGTGCCTGGCCACACCGACGCAGACGTTCGGCGAGGCCAGCCCGGTCGACCTGCAGGTCGTCGCGGATGTCGCCGGGACCCAGATCCCGCTGGCAGACGTTCCGCCTGAGGGTCTTTCGTTGAGCCTCACCGACGTGCTGGCCAAGGTCCAGGGCGCACTGCCGGCGCAGGCCACCGGCGTGGTCGACCAGCTCCTCGCTGCTCTTCCCGCCGAGACGCTCGACGCCGTGCAGCTGGCCAAGGTCTCCGTTGGCGAGGAGACCAGCGAACTCGGACAGGTGACCGTCACCGGCCTTGGCGTCGAGACGGCCTATCCGGGACTGCTCAACCTCGCCCTGGCCAGGGTCACCTGTGGCTCCGGCATGTTCGAGGGGTCGGCGTCTGCGGACTCCGGCGCTGACGCTGACAGTGGCGCCAGCGTGAAGGCTGAGACACCGACCGAGCCCAGCGTCAAGGCTGGCGCGGAGGTCAAGGCGACGAAGGAAGGTGCCGGAGTCGTCTCCACCGAGGTCAACCCAGCGGCGAACAACACACCGCTGGCGCCGTTTGGCTGGGGTGCGGTCATCGCGATCATGCTGGCAGGAGTCGGTCTCGCCGGCTTCAAGCTGCGCCGGCTCATCCGTCACTGATGGGACGGATGCTGGCCTGATCGGGCCGCGCTGAACGACGCACAGCGCAACTCCCGCCGGTCGGAGTGAGGGAAACCTCGCTCCGGCCGGCGGGATTCGTTTGTACGGAGACTGCGAGCCTCCAGCGAGCCGCCGAGACGACGGCAGCATCTGGTAGGAAAGGCGTCGGTTCCGGCATGGCCATCCGCGTACGCCATTTGAGAGATTGGCAGCTGAGCACCTTCGCGAACTCTGCGGAATTCCACCGCTGTCGACGATCATCCCCGCCGCTGCGTGCATCAGGAGGAACACCGGCATGGACATGACGACCGCCCTCCGGGACCTCGAGGTCGCCCCCGACATCCTCACCGCGGACGAACGCGCCCAACTCGATCGCAAGGGCTACCTGCCGCTCGCCGGGATGCTCGGGCCGGCCGAGGTGGCCGCGTTCGCCGACCGACTCGCCGAGCTGTCAGCCGCCGAGGGTGAGAAGGCCGGGCTCGAGGTGCACCAGGAGGCCGGTACCGACCGGCTCGCCAACCTGGTCAACAAGGACCCGATGTTCGAGATCTGCTTCTCCCATCCGCGGCTGCTGGCGGCGATCCACCATGTGCTCGGGAACTTCCGGCTGTTCTCCCTCAACAGCAGGGCGGCCCATCCGGGTCAGGGCCACCAGGGGCTCCACACCGACTTCGGCGAACCTGTCCAGCCCGGCGACTTCCGCGTGTGCAACTCCATCTGGCTGCTGGACGACTTCACACCCGAGAACGGCGCGACCCGTGTGGTGCCGGGCTCGCACCTGTCGGCGTCGATGCCGCATCAGAAGATGGCCGACCCGACCCGAGCGCATCCGGACGAGGAGCAGATTCTCGGTCCCGCTGGGACGGTTGTCATCTTCAACAGCCACATGTGGCACGGCGGCACCCTCAACCGAACGGACCGGCCTCGGCGCGCCATGCACTCAGCGTTCGGTCGTCGTGACGTCCCGCAGCAGCTGGACCAGAAGGCCTACATCAGGCGTTCGACGTACGACCGGCTGAGCCCGGCGCAGCGGTTCATCCTGGACGTGAACGAGGAGGACGCGCAGGACCGCCCCTGACTGCTGGCGAGGTCGGCCTGCACTGCCGGGCGCGCCCGGCTGGCCGGCCAGATCGCGGCGACGTGGCAGGCTGCGGCCAGCGGGCGGTCGCACTGCCGTCCTCGCGTACGTCAATAATGGTCAGATGAATTCCGGTCTGCGTCTCCCCAAGATCTACGTCGGCCCCCGCCAGATCCCCGAACTCGTCGAGGCGGTCAAGACTGCCGGGGGCGAGCTCACCGACAGCGTCGAGGCAGCTGAGGCAATCGTCTGGTGGGGTGGCTCCCCCGCCGAACTCAAGGCCCTCGACCACGACGGGATTCGCTGGATACAGCTGCCGTCTGCCGGCGTCGAGTCCTGGTTCCGAGCTGGCGTCTTCCGTACCGGCAAGATCTACACCTCGGCGGTCGGAAGCTATGCCGAAGCGGTCGCCGAGCAGACCCTCGCGCTCATCCTCGCCGGCCTCCGGCAGCTCCACACCCTGGCTCGTGCGCAGACCTGGACTCGGCCGGAGGTGCGAACTCTCTTCGGCGCGACGGTGGGAATCGTGGGCTGCGGTGGAATCGGACGCGAACTCATCTCCCTCCTGGCACCGTTCCGGACCACGGTCCTCGCGGTCACCCGGTCGGGATCGTCGATCCCCGGCGCGGCTTCGACCGTCACGCCCGCGGGCATGGACGGCGTACTGTCGGCCAGCGATGTCGTCGTCATCGGCGCCCCCGCGACTCCCGAGACTTCGGCTTTGATCGGCGCGAGGGAGCTACGCCTCATGCCTCCCCACGCGTTCGTGGTCAACATCGCGCGGGGGTCTCTGATCGACACCGACGCCTTGGTGGCGGCACTGGCCGACGGCACTGTCGGCGGGGCCGGACTGGACGTCACGGACCCGGAACCCTTGCCTGACGGGCATCCACTGTGGAGTGAGCCGCGTGCCCTGATCACTCCTCACTCCGCCAACCCGTCGCATCTGCTGATCCCGCGGCTGGCCGAGCGGGTCGCCGAGAACGTCCGCCGGTACGCCTCCGCCGAGCCGTTGATCGGCCTCATCGAGGTCGACCGGGGGTACTGAGAACGCCTCACCGGTCGCCCCGGAGCGAGGCTCGCCCAGCGCCTGCGCGCGGCAACGCGGTCGATACGCTGGGCCCGCATCACATGCAGGGCCCTCGTAGCTCAGGGGATAGAGCAACGGTTTCCTAAACCGTGTGTCGGGTGTTCGAATCACCCCGGGGGCGCCTACCAAAATGCCCAGGTCAGAGGGGCACAACCTGACCGCTCCCCTGCCTGTCTCGCGTCCCGGATCTCCCACGCAACCGGCGTGCAGCATCGTCTTTCGGTACCCCGCGTACAACTGGTCCAGGCCCCTCACACCCGGTGAGATCGGCAGCCGGCTGCGTGCTGCGGCTTCCATGTTGACCAGTCAGACCGCTTGCAGGACGAAGAGGATCACGCCGAGGTGCTTGTCGAGCCACCGTTGTTTGTGGGGGTAGCGGTGCCTGTCCTCCGGCGTCAGCTGTGGCTCGATGGCCCGTTCGATGTGAAGTCCTGCTGCTGCGAAGGCGTTGAGCATGTCAGCGATCGTCTGGGTCGAGCGGGTGAGAGTCACCTTCGCGTTCCAGCGGGAGGCGTAGTGGTACGGGTCGGTCGAGTAGTACTCCTCGCCGAGGCTGGTGCCGTTGGTTTCGGCCCGTTCGACGGCAAATCGGATGGGATGAGATCGCTGAACGATGATCCGGCCTTGCGGTGCCAACAGGTCACGAGCGCAGCGCAGGGTGTGCACCTGGTCCTTGGCGTAGCTAAGGGACTGGAGAAACAAGATTCGGTCGTAGACGCGGCCGCGCACTTCGTCGATGGTGTCGGGGTCTGACAGATCTCCGCTGATCAGTCGGACGTTGCCCGGCTGGTCGGGGACGAACTGACCGCTGATGTCGACGCCGGTGACCTCGGCCGCGCCATAGTGGGCCCAGTGCACTGCCTTCGCGCCGCTCCCACAGCCGAGGTCTAGGATCCGGAGCCCTCGCGGATCACCGACGACTTCCTGCTGCAGCGGCCACTCAAGGATGCGATCGAGGGAATCGGGTCGCTGCCGAGCGGTCTCGTAGTCACTCGCAAGCTCCCGCCAACGCTCACCGTTTGACACGGGCCGTCACGCTAACAGGTGGCGGCTCGACCTGCTCGGGGATCAATCCGCCAATTCGTGTGCCTGGTGTTCGAATCGCCCTGGGGCGCGCCTTCTCTGATCACCCCAGATCTACCTCTGGCCTACGGGCGCTCTTACATCTCACTCGCGTGTCCGGTCGGGTCCGGCTGGGCCGGGCTGCTGTCGACGATTCCCGACCGTCTGCACCTGCATGGTGCCCGCGCGGGCCAGTCCGACTGTCGGTGTAGCGCAGGAGGATCTGTGGTCATGCGGGCAGACAGGCTGATCTCGTTGATCCTCTTGCTCCAGTCCCGGGGCAGGATGACGGCGCGGGACCTCGCCCGCCAGCTGGAGGTGTCCGAGCGCACAGTCGTTCGCGATGTGGAGGCCCTCAGCGCAGCGGGGGTCGCGGTGTACGCCGACCGAGGCTGCAAGGGCGGCTACCGGCTGCTCGACGGATACCGCACCAGGTTGACCGGGCTCAGCCGGACCGAGGCCGAAGCGCTGTTCCTGTCGGGGATCTCAGGTCCAGTTTGCGAGATGGGCCTCCAAGGCGTCGTCAGCGGCGCACAGATGAAGGTGCTTGCCGCGCTACCCGCCGGGCTGTGCGACGTGACTCCAGTCCTCAAGCCATGGACGACGACTGCCACTGATGCTGCCGGCGAAGCACGACACCAACTGACGGATATCGCACACGCGACCGCCGCGCGACGCATAGGACGAACATGCCGGCGCCTCCGTCGGTCGCAGTTACACCGTGACGGTCGGCGAACCATGATCGAAGCCTCCGAGCAAGCCACCCTCACGAGCTGCCCGCGAGACCGGCCGGGCCGAACTCCGGCTGAGCCCGCCCCGGTGCGTGGAATCAACCGTGGTGCGAAATGACGGCGAGTCATGTCCGCGAACACCTGCGTCCGCTAGTAGGGACTGACGCGACGAGTTCTCACAAGCCGTCCGGGCGCCGATACTCGACGGCAATCAGTCGGACAGCATCCAGGCGATCAGGCCGATCCCGCCGAGGATCACCCCGACCATGACGGCTTCCCCGATCAGTACGCCGATCAGCAGACTCGGTGCCCGTGGCCGCGTAGTCGGGATCGTGAGCAGCAACGCGCAGAACACCAGTGGCACCACCAGCAACGCAACCAGCATGACGTCCGACACCTGGACCCGCATGATCATGAGCAGCAGGTAGCCGAGCGCGGGCACCACAACACCGATCCCGGCACCCAAGCCGATGCCGTCCGGGTTGACGGACCGGCTCATCGGTCCACCGTCAGGCCAGGACTCGGCAGCCTCAACTGTGCTTGCAGCCGTTCCATGTGCTCGCCGGTCGCGGCTTCGTATGCCGACTGGATCCCCGCGATGGCCACGTCCACCTGCACGTCGAAGTTCTGCGATGCGTGGCCGCCTTCTTCGTAGTTCAACTCGCCAACTCCCCGATCTCCTGCAGGTGTTCTCTGCGTAGCCGGTCCAGCATCCCCGTGGCCATCTCTTCGGCCTTGGCGTTAGCTCCGGATCATCGCACCAACCGCCTGCGTGGTCTGCTCCTCGTATTCCTCCGCATACCGAACGACGTCCAGGATCTGCCCAGCGACAGCGCAATACCGCGCACCGAGACCGCCCAAGAGCGCACCCGCCACGGCCTCATACGCGCCAGCGGGCCGCCCGGGTCGGTCGTAATGGTCAGCGACCCGGCGGTGCTCCTGACGTTGACGATGCGCGGCGCCGCCGCGATGGCAGCGGCAGCATGGCATTGGTCACCGCGATCACGCCGAGGACGCTGGTCTCGAACGCTCCCGCGCTGAACGGTCCCGGGTGCGTGCGCGGGACCGATGGCCGGTTGATCTGTGTACTGACAGGTCCTGTCTGAGCAGGCTGCAGGGCCCTAGCGTCGTGGGTGCCGGTCTGCGGCGGGAGGAGGTGGCGACGCTCGACCGGGTGAGTGTCGACCACCACGCCCGGCAGCGGCGCGAACCGCGGCCACCGTCCGTGAGGGCCGATCAGCGAGGACATCCATGAACACGCCCACCACCAGACGCACCGTCGTCGCAGGAGGGCTCTTGCTCGGCGCGAGCACCTGGCTCGGCACAGCTGCCTGCTCAGCCACCGTCGACTCCTCTCTGGCCAACCGGGAGGCAAGCTCCGAACCGACAGAGACACCAGAAGACACCGCCTCAGCCGAGCCCAGGCAAGGCGGTGCTGCGCCGCGGGTGCAGCGGACCCGTACCCCGCCAGCTACGACGCGACCGTGCAGCGCAACGTCACCGAGCAGGACGCCGACGCCCGCCCGGCCATCGCGAACCCGCTCGCCTCCATCGCTGCGTACGACACCGTGCTGCTGGGCAGCCCGATCTGGAACGTCCGCGCCCCGATGATCATGTCGAGCTTCACCGACAGCCACGACTTCACCGGCAAGACGATCCACCCGTTCGTCACCTACGCCGTCAGCGGCCTCGGCAGCGTCGAAGACGACGCGACCGCCTGCCCGGGAACGCGGATCGGACCGGGACTGGCGGTACGAGGCGAAGAAGTCGCCCAGCACCGACCCGACGTCGAGGCCTGGCTCCGCGCAGCCGGGCTCCTCGCCAGATGAACAGAACCAAGCAACCCATCGACGAAAGGACAGCCATGGACAAGCGGAACCTCGGCTCCTTGGAGGTCTCAGCGATCGGGCTCGGCTGCATGGGCCTCAGCGCCAACTACGGAGACCCCGTCGACACCGCATACGGCGTCGACTTGATCCGGGGCGCGCATCGGGGCCCGCGACCCCGAAGCCGATGTCCTGCCCGCCTGCGAGGATCTCGGCATCGGGTTCGTGCCGTGGTCACCGCTCGGCCAAGGGTTCCTCACCGGCACCGTTGGTCCCGGCGAGACGTTCTCCGCCAACGACATCCGCAGCAGATTTCCCGCTTCACCGCCGAGGCTCTGCAGGCCAACCAGCCCGTTGTGAACCTCGTGAAAGAGATTGCCGGCCGCAAGCAGGTAACCCCCGGTCAGGTCACCCTCGCCGCAGCCGAGGTCATCGAGATCGACGCACGCTCCGCCCAACTCACAGTCACCGGCGCCCGCGGCACTGGTCACGAAACCTACCGCTGAGCGGACTCCCGGTTGAGATCCAGTCGAAGTGACCCGCGGCCAAGGTCCGGCCGACACATCCGGCGCCGTGGACACCTACGTTTCGTAGCATGCTGCCGAAGCTCCGGGTCGAGGGAGTTACGGCCACTGGACTTCGAGGATGGGAGGAACGCATGCGCATCGCGGTCGCCAACGACCATGCCGGGTTCTCACTGAAGCCGGCGATCATCGAATTCGTACGCGGGCTGGGACATGAGGTGATCGACGTCGGGACCACCGATGATGCTCCTGTCGACTTCCCGGTGATGACCCGGCGCGTGACCGACCTGGTGGGGTCGGGGCGCGCCGACCGGGGCATCCTCGTCTGTGGCACCGGCGTCGGCGCCGCAATCGCGGCCAACAAGGTGCCCGGCATCCGCGCCGCGGTGATCCACGACACCCACGTCGCCCGGCAGGGCGTCGAGCACGACGACGTGAACGTGGCATGCCTCGGAGCCTGGATTGTGGGGCGCCGCATCGCCGAGGACGCGGTCGCCGCCTACCTCGCGGCGAACTTCAGCACAGACCCGGACTTCCGCCGACGCGTCCAGCAGCTCTCCGAGATGGAAGACGCTGCACAACGTCACCACTCGACGCCGACCCGACCGGAAGGACGTGGTAACCCAAGCACCACCCTCTGATGCCGACCAGTGGGCCACCACATACCCCGTCGCCCGTAGAAAGGACACATGCCATGGCGCTCTCCGGCAGGCGTAAGAAGGAGATCCTCGAGACCGTTGCCAAGCTGCGGGTCACCGACGTCCGCGACGGCATGGACTGGGTCGGCCGGCACAACTTCGGCACCGTCTCTCCCGAGATCCGTCCGTTGTGGCGTACGAAAGCTGCGGGTTTCGCGCTCACCTGTCGACACATCCCCACCCAGCAGACAGTGCCAACCATGACGCCGGACGAGTACACGAAGTGGGCCTACGAGTACTGGTACGGCAAGGTCTTCGCCAACGACTTGGCCGACCAGATCGACGACACGACCTTCCTCGTGGTCGACACCTGTAGTACGCCGACCCCTGCCGTCGGCTCGATGGACTCGATGATCTGGGCCGCCCTGGGTGCACGCGGCGTCCTCACCAACGGTGGTACCCGGGACTCCGACGAGACGCTCGAGCAGAAGGCGATCCCCATCTGGTCTCGATGGATCGTCCAGCCCATGTACCAGGGCCGCGTCGAATGGGGCGGCCACAGCATGCCCGTCGAGATCGGCGGGCAACTCATCCGGCCCGACAACCTGGTCGTCGCCGACGGCGACGGGGCCATCGTCGTACCTGAAGAGCTCATCGACGACGTCCTCACCTACGCCATCCAAGAGTCCGAGAACGACAAGCGCGCCCGCGCCATGCTCTTCGACCGGCTCGGCATCCCTCGCAACGCCAGCACCGAGTCGGCGTTCGACGTCAAGCCACACCCGTACGCCCTGTCTGAGGAAACCCTCGACAAACTCCTGCGCCGACGCTGAGGACCCTCACCAGCGTCGACCAGGCCGGCCCGCAAGGATGGGTGATCCAGGTACCGACAGGCCCTCCCTCCTCCGGGAGGCGGCGTCTACTGTCGTGGGGAACGCGACATCGAGAACCACGAGTGGAGGCACGACCCCCACGTCGACATGGCTGATCACCGGTTGCTCGAGCGGCCTTGGCCGACACCTCGCGGAGGCGGTGCTCGCGGCCGGCCACAACGCCCTGGTGACCGCTCGCGACCCATCCACCGTGCAAGATCTGGTCCGCGACTATCCCGAGACCGCACTCGCGGCTCCGCTGGATGTGACCGAGGCCGCACAGATCGTCGCCGCGGTGGGCCAGGCTGAGGCGCGCTTCGGCCGAGTCGACATGCTCGTGAACAACGCCGGGTACGGCTATCGAGCCGCCATCGAGGAGGGTGAGGTCGAGGCAGTCGCCAGGCTCTTCGCCACCAACTTCTTCGGAGCGGTCGCAATGATCAAGGCCGTACTGCCGGGAATGCGCGCCCGCCGGCACGGCGCGATCGTCAACATCTCCTCGATCGGGGCGCGGATCTCCCCACCTGGATCCGGCTACTACGCTGCCAGCAAGGCTGCCCTGGAAGGTATGACGGCCTCGCTCCGCAAAGAGGTCGGTCCGTTGGGGATCACCGCCATGGTTGTCGAGCCCGGAGGTTTCCGTACCGACTTCGGTGGGCGTTCCCTGCAGCAGTCGCGCGAGACCATCGCCGACTACGCAGACACAGCCGGCAAGCGGCGCAAGGAGAACGAAGCAGCTGGGTCCGATCGTCGACAGGGCGACCCGGCGAAGGCTGCGCATGCCATCATCACGGCCCTCGAGTCGTCCGAGCCGCCGTTCATGCTGGTGCTCGGGAAGGACGCGCTCACCGGATTCCGCGGACAGCTCGACGCGCTTCGCACCGAGACCGACGCATGGGAGAAGGCAAGCCTGAATACCGCATTCTCCGACTGACGAGCACCGCCTTACTCGGAATCTCTTCCAAGGTGTCCGCAGCTCTCCACCTCGCCCACTCGCAGAGCATCCTGACCTCCCAACTCGATTACGGCGGTCGTGGAATCACGTGGGATGCGAACTGGCGGCGAATCACGCAGGTCATCGGCTGTGTCGTTGATCGGAGGTCTCTGACGCAGCTGGTTGCCATGCCGATCTCCCGGTGTCAGAGTGCGTAGGTGGACGCGGTTGTGGTTTCCGACCTCAAGATCACGTACCGGCAGGCAGGATCGGGCGATCCTCTTGTCCTGCTCCATGGCGGCTTTGGGTTCGACAGCCGATCCTGGGGGCCGCAACTCGATGCCCTCGCGGACGAGTTCAACGTCGTCGCCTGGGATGCTCCGGGCTGCGGAGGTTCCGGCGATCCGCCTGAATCCTTCTCGATGCAGGACTACGCCGACAGCCTGGCCGGGTTCGTGCAAGCACTGGGCCTGGGTCGCCCGCACCTGCTTGGCATCTCGTTCGGTGGCGCGCTCGCGCTGGCCTTCTACGCACGCCACCCGACCGTCCCGCGCAGCCTCACCCTGGCCGGGGCGTACGCCGGCTGGGCGGGGTCGCTGCCGGCCGACGAAGTGCAGCGGCGGGTACAGCGGATCAGCGACGACGTCACCCGTCCTCCCGAGGAGTGGTTACCGAAGTACCTGCCCGGGATGCTCACCGAGTCGGCGCCAAAGGAGATGGCCGATCACGCCCTGGCGCTGATGTCCGACATTCGCCCTCAGGCCAGTCTGACCATGCTCAAAGCGATGGCCTTGGCGGATCTCCGCAACGTGCTCCCTCGCATCGACGTACCGACTCTGGTCCTGCATGGTGACCTGGACACACGGTCGCCACTGCAGGTCGGGCAAGCACTGCACGAGCAGATCGCCGGATCGCGCATGGTCGTACTGCCCGGGATCGGGCACCTGAGCAACGTGGAGGGCGCCGACGCCTTCAACCGCGAGGTCCGGACGTTCCTGCGCGAGCTGACCAACCCCATCGGAGCTTGAGCATCGCGCTTGGCGGTGTCACTCAGCAGGGCTCGTCCACCTGCACGAGGACGTTTCTGTGCCCCCCACTCCGCCCGGCTGCTTGGTCGGCGCCACCCGCGTCACATCTTGCGTTGCCCAGACGGGGCCTTCTAGCATCCTGCGAGATTGGAAGACCTGAACGAAATGCGAGAGTGGCGCCGACGCAGCCGCGCGGGTAACTGGACCGGGAGGTCCCATGGCAGGCACCCATCGGGGGGCCGCAATCATTCCGGCAGGCGGCATCCGGGCCTCACAGTCCGGTGGGAACACGGTTGGCGCCACGCTCCGGGAAGCCACCCCCCGAGCCGACGGCTACCGCCACGTCGACACGCCTGCGATGATCGCCAAGCTCGTCGAACTCGGCGCCAACACCTACCTCTACACGGTCTGGGACTCACCCACCGACTGGGACGATCTCCGCTTGGAGTTCGCTCCGGCCGCGGCTGATGCAGGTATCGACATCTGGGTCTACCTCGTGCCGCCGAGCGAGACCGACCAATGCGGAGGACGCGCCTCCCGTCCGTATGTCATGGACTACCTCGCTTGGGCCCGCGCCTGCGCGGAGGTGTCAGTCGCGCAGCCGAACGTCACGGCATGGGGTATCGACGATTTCGAGTTCAACCAGGAGACCTTCACACCCGAGTACGTCGCGCAGATGCGCGCGGCTGCCCGGGCGATCAACCCAGGCCTGGCGTTCTACCTCTGCACCTATTACCGCGCCGCGACGAGCGCGGAGGTCCTCGCGAAGTACGGCCCGTACCTCGATCTCGTGCTCTATCCGTTCCGCTTCCTCGACGCGTGGAACGAACCGACACCGGCGTACAACGCCACAGTCGTCCGCACCGGTCTGGAGTACGCGCGCGCCGGCAAGATCGCCGGCGTCACCGCGTACGGGCTGCAGCTCGACGACGCGCCAACGATCTCCTCGACGAACAAGGCGATGTACGGCAACGGCCGGCTGAGCTTCCTCGTGCCCCCCGTCCGCACAGTCGAGGGCGCGTACGCCGAGGCCGCCCAGGTCGTCAGCGTCGACCCGGACGCCCCACGGTACGAGCTGTCGTTCTGGCACAACGACATCTTCTGCGGTCGGTTCGGCGATCCGGGCAAGCATGTCAAGCAGGTCACGCTCGACGGCGAGGTGATCTGGTCGGAGGACGTCCGCGACCACGGCTTTGCCTTGTACCAGCAGTGCTCGACGTTGCACGGTCCCATCGACGTGACGGAGCGGCTGCGCGGCCGCCACAGTGCCACCCTCGCATTCCGGCTGTACGAGGCGCGTGGCGGCGACGAGGTGTTTCCCGTCGACGTCAGCTTCGACCACATCGAGACCATCGGCTTCACCGTGATGAATCCCGGGTTCGAGACGACAGCCAGCTGGCGACTCTCGACGAGCCACGGCGTGCCCGTACCGAGCATCGTCATCGTCGAGCCTCATCGGCCGCGCAGGGCGTTCGAGGCGGTTGCCGCGGAATACCACGCGGCCACGGCGCGGCTCGGATAGCGGGCGCAACGTGGACGAGATACGCGTCGGCATTGTCGGCCTCGGGCACCGCGCAATCAACACCTGGATCCCTCTCCTGGAGACCCTGCCCGGCTTCAGGATCACCGCACTGTGCGACCCGATCGAACCGCTCGTCGACCGCGCGCTCGCGCGGCTCTCGACACCAACCGGCGTCCACACCTGCCAGGACTTCGCCGAGGTGCTCGCCGACCCGAAGGTCGACGCCATCGCGCTCACCGTCCGCAGTGCGCAGCAGGGCGAGCTCGCCGCGCGGGCGCTGGAGGCCGGGAAGCACGTCCACGCCGAGGTGCCGGCGGCGCACTCGATCGAGGACTGCTGGCGGATCGTGCTCGCCGTGGAGCGCACCGGTCGGTGCTACCAGCTCGCCGAGCAAACCCGCTACTGGGGGTTCGTCGACGCCTGGCGATCGCTCGTCGCCGCGGGGAAGCTGGGCCGAATCACGCTGTGCGAGGGACAGTACTTCCACCACTACGTGACCGGCGCGTTCCAGGACCCGCGCACCGGCGAACTCGTCGGGCCGGACGACCTCGCGGCACATCCCGACGCCCAGCCGACCTGGACACAGCGGATGCCGCCGATCCACTACCTGCCGCACGAACTCAGCCCGATGCTCCGGGTGCTCGACGACCGGGTCACCGAGGTGGTTGCCATGAGCACGGATCCGCCGAGCTGGTCGCACCCCAACCTCAGCCAGCCCGATATGCAGGTCGCGCTCATGCGCACCGCGAAAGGCACACTCCTGCGGATGGCGGCGAGCTTCGCCCAACCGCATCCGGAAGGCAACTGGCACTGGTACCACCTGTCAGGCACCGGAGGCCGGGTCGAATGGTCGCGTAGTGTGCGCGACCGGCCGAAGTTGTGGCTCGCCGACGCGGAGATGCCGGACCTCGTCGACGTCGACTGGCGGTACGAACGTCAGGACGCGCCGTCCGAGGCTCACGGCAGCGGCCACGGCGACGCCGACTATTACACCCACGTCGCGTTCAGGGACGCTGTGCTGTCCGGCCGGCAACCGGCGTTCGACGTCTACCAGGCCATGGACACCGCCGCACCTGCGATCCTCGCCGCGGAGTCGATCGCCCGTGGCACCGAGCTGCTGAGCGTCCCCGACTTCCGGCCGCACAGCAGGCGGGCGAGAGGAGAACACCCGTGAGCATCGCGGTGCTGGTGAATCCGGACCAGGCGATCGGCCGGTTCGGGCGGTATCTCGCCGAGATCCTGCGCGCAGAAGGGTTCGCCGACCACACGGTCGTCGAGCTGGGCGGAACCAGCAGCCGACCGACCAGCAGCCGACCGACCAGAGGCTGGCCGACCTCAGCGCGTTCGATCTCGTGGTCGTCGCCCGACAACGTCCGTCCAAGGCGCAGGTGGAATGGCTACTTGCGTACGCGTCGTCGGGTGGCCGGCTGGTCCTGGTCCGGCCGTCGTACCTCCTGGCGACCACCCTCGGGCTCGCTCCTACCCACACCATGGTCGCGCCGGCGTACGTCCGGCCGGGCGCGGCGAGCCAGATCGCAAGCGACGTGCCGCAGGAGCCCATCGAGACCCATCTGCCGGCCGACATGTACGCACCAGACGCCCTCCCGGAAGGTGCCGTGGTGGCGGCGGAGCTCAATGCCGACGTCCGAACGCCAACGGGGTTCCCGGCCGTGGTGGACATGCCATACGGCGCCGGCCGGGTCGTCGTCTTCACCTACGACCTGCCTCACACGGTCGCGCTGATCCGGCAGGGCGACCCCAACCGCGTCGGCGGTCGCGGAGCCGGCCTTGGCGCGCCCTACCGCATGCAGGACCTGCTGATCGGCTACGCCGACCCACTGTGCTGGCACCTCCCGCAGGCGGACATTCATGCGATGTTGCTCGGCAATGCCGTCAACCAGCTGGCTTGCCGGCCCCAGCCGCGCTGGTGGTACTACCCCGAGCCCGAGACCCGCAGCACCCTCGTACTGGACTCCGACGACGACTGGTCCGCGCCGGAGCACTTCGACGCGCTCCTCGAGGCGGTGGAGTCCTACGACGCCCGCATCACTATCTATCTCATGTCCGGTACCACCAAGGGCACGATCGCCACACCCGAGAAGGTCGCCGCCTGGCGGGCACGAGGACACTCGTTCGGCGTCCACCATGATCCGTCCGATCCGAGGTACGACGGAGAGGATCGCGAGGAGATCCTGGACCAGGTGATCCGCAAGGATGTCGCCGACTTCGTGCGTCGCTACGGCGACGTCCCGCGGACGAACCGCAACCACTGCGTAGCGTGGAAGGAGTACGTCGACCCGCCCAAGGTCTACGCCGAGCTCGGGATCGACATGGACCTCAACGCCATGGGGACGGGCGCGTCGTGGCTGCGCTACCTCACCGGGTCGGCGCGCCCCATGCGCTTCGTCGACGTCGACGGCACTCTCGTCGACTGCTTCCAGCAGTCCACACAGGCATTCGACGACCTCTCCGTCAAGGACCTCTTGACAGCGGACGCGATCGGCCAGGCTGGGCTCACCCGGCGACTGATGGAGGAGAATGTCACCCGCTACTTCGCGCCGCTGTCCATGCTGTCCCATCCAGTGTCGTTCGCGACGTACTCGAGCGCATACATGCATCAGTCCTGGACGGCGGCACGCGAACTCGGCCTGCCGATGTGGAGCGCGTTCGAGTGGGCCGCGTTCACCCGGGCCCGCGACCGCGCGAGGATCCACGACGTGTGCTGGAACGGCAACGTCTTCCACTGCCAGGTGACCGGCCGCTCCCCCGCCGGCGCGTTGACACTGAGCCTGCCGGTAGCGGCGGAGCGGGTCACGCAAGCGTCGGTTGACGGTGAGCCCGCAACGGTCAGCCGGCTCACGGTGTTCGGCTGGCCGTCGGTTCTGGTCCGCGTCGCGCTGGACGCCGACACGGAGCGCACTCGCGCGGTCTCGGTAGCACTGCGGCCATGAAACCCGCACTCGGTGGTCACCGCAGCCGCGCGAGGACGTCGTCGCGCAGCCGGACGCCGAGCCCCGGCCCGTCGGGCAGCCGCACAGTCTGCCCGTTGCTCGGCAGCGGCTCGGCGAGGACATCCTCGAGGTAGTAGTGGGCACCGATGATGTCCGACGGGAACTCGACGGTGAGTCCGGGCAGAGCTGCCGCGACGTGAGCCTGTACGGCTGCGCCGAGGCCGAGCTCGCCATTGGACCCGATCAGGCTTTGCAGACCGAACGCGTGCGCGACCCGCCCAAGCTCGACCGCTCGGCCGGGCCCTCCCGCCTTGCCGACATAGACACTCACGATGTCTGCCGCTTCGGCGCGGATGACCCGCCGCAAGTCCGCAAGATCGAAGACGGACTCGTCGGCGACGAGCGGGCTGCCGAACGTCCGCAGCGCTGCCATGCCCTCGAGGTCACCGGGCGCGAGCGGCTGCTCGACGAACGCGATGTCGTACGCCTGGAGCGCCTCGATCGCAGTCCGTGCCTCAGCCCGGCTCCAACCACCGTTGGCGTCGACGCCGAGGAACGCCTCCGGCCCGACCAGCTCTCGCGCCCGCGCAACCCGCGCGACATCGCCCGCGACTCCCAGCCCCACCTTGACCTTGAACGCCCGAAAACCGGCTCGGACCGCGGCTGCGTGCACCTGGTCGAGGCGCTCACCGTCGCCGGACAGCGAGAGCTTGATCGGGATCTCGGTCCGCGACGGACCGCCGAGCGCGACCGCGAGCGGCACGCCCAGACTCCGCGCGTAGAGCGTCCCACAGGGCGGTTGCGACGCCCGCCTTCGTGAACGGGTTGCTCGCGAGCACGGCATCCATCGCCTGCTCGAGTCCCGCGACTGGTATCAACGGACGGTTGACGAGCGCCGGCGCAAGCACGGTCTCGATGAAGTGGCGGGCGGAGTGGCCGTCCTCACCGCTCCACAGCGGCGTCCCGCTCACCTCTCCGAAGCCCTCGACGCCTTCGCTCGTCACGACGCGGACGACACAGAAGTCGGAGCGGTCGTGGGCGCCCTTGGCACCCCGGACGACGAGATCAGGGTCCGCCGGCAGGCTCACCAGCGCGGTGTGAATGTGCGCGACTACTTCCCCCACGTACCCCTCCTCGGTCGGAATGCCGGCTCCCGTGGCACCCGTCGGAAGTCGATCACGTCTACTCCTTCACGCCTGGGCAACCGGCAGCCTCGGCGACCCGTTCGGCGAGGTCGAGGCTCGCATAGCTTGAGCCGGAAGGTGTAACCGTCGAGGACGGCGTAACCGCTTTGCCCGAGCACGCTCAGCTCGCACCGCGGCAGCTGGTCGGTCAGCCAGCCGAACTCCACGAGCGCGCTCGTCCCGCCTGGATACGTGAGCCGCGCACCGGTGAGGTTGGGCGTCGCGAGTGTCGGGTCGGTGCGAGTCGCCCACGCGTCGGCCACTCGTTCGGGCGAACCGTCCAACAGGTATGCCAGCCAGTCGAAGACATGGGCGCCTTCATGAATGACCGGCGGGCCGTGCACGAGCGTCTCGCGGATCCTGGCCGTGTGTGCCGGGTCGATCGGGTCCAGGCGTTCGTCGTAGATGTGCGCGCGGACGAGGAGCGGACCGTCAAGGGGACCCCTCCGGATCCATTCCCGTAGCTGCACGAGAGCGGGATCGTGGCGGTAGGTCAGGCCCACCTGCAGGCGAGCCAGGGCAGTCGCGGGAAGGTCGGCGAGCACCTGCGCCTCTGCGAGGGACGTCGCGAGCGGCTTCTCCGCCAGGACCGGCACGCCCTCCCGCACCAGGCGGGCGGCGAGTCCGGTGGTGACCCAGGGAGGCGTGGCGAGCACGACGCCGTCGGGGACCACCGCGCCGCGGAGCTCGTCGACATCGGCATAGGTCGGAATGGAGCGCCGCCCGAGAGCCGGCATCAACCGCTCGACCGCCTCCAGTGCCAGTGACCGGCCCTTGGCGCTCGGATCGACCATGCCGACAAGATCCACCACGTCCGATCGCAGCAGGGCTGGCAGATGCGCCGAACGCCCGATGGTGCCGAGTCCCACGAGGGCGAGCCGGATCGGAGCGGCTGAACCGTCGTCCATGCGGTCACCGAGATGAGGGAGTGACTATCTGAAAGAGCGAAGAAGACTCCAATACCTGGCGCATGCTAGCACCGCCCGGTAGGCCGCTACGAGACCGTTCGGACCCAGCTCGAGCCGGCCGGATCGGAACTCCCACTCCCGACCAGACCGGACGTTGGTCGACGATCGCCGGACCATCGTCGCCGTGCGGCGTCCGGGCAGCGAGCATTCCGGTGTTCCTCTCCTCTTGTGGAAGAAGCGAACCGAGGCCTACTCTCGATTCACTTTTCATGTAACGCTATCTAGTTTCATGTCATGAAACAGGAGTGACGCGCTTTACAGAAAGGCGGTCGGAGATGGAGTCGACGCTGCGGTCCCCACTCGTGTCACGTAGAGGCCTGCTGGCCATGTCCGCTCTCGGGTTGGCGGCAGCCTGTAGTCCCGTCTCCCAACCGAGTGGACCGCGCAAGGACGAAGACACCGGCGACACTCCCGTGTCGCTGACCCTCTGGAAGCCCCCGGGAAAGACCCCGGAGGAAGAGAACAAGTTCTACTCCGACCTCTCCAAGGCGTTCGCCGCCGACCATGACGGCGACACGGTGAAACATCTCGTGGTCCCCTGGAACGACGCATTCACGAAGTACACGGCCGCCTTTGGTGGTGGTACGGCGCCCGACCTCTCGTACCTCATCTTGCCGTGGCTCAACCAGTTCGGCTCGTCCGGCGCTCTCATGCCGCTCAACGAGCTCGACGACTCACTCGACGCCAGCCTCGCGAACCTCAACGAAAGCGCTGTCGATTCCGCCCGCGGCCCGAACAACGAGCTCTTCGGCATGCCGTACTACTCCAGCCGCTGGTCCCTCGTGCTGAACGAGGGCATCTGGGAGAAGGCTGGAAAGCCCGATCTCCCGAAGACCTACGCCGACGTCGCCGAGTTCGTCAAGAAGCTGACGTTCGACAAGCAGGGCCGGGTGCTCGGCGCATCCGGATTCGACAAGAACAACGTCGAGACGTACGGACTCTGCTGGCCTGGCGTGCACGAGATTCAGATCAACTACCTCTGGAACTACCTGTGGGCCTACGACGCCGACTACGTGTCCGAGGACGGCACCGAGATCGGCTTCGACACCGACGGTGGACGCGAGATTCTCAAGCTCATGCGGGAGATCCAGGAGTCCGGAGCCGGCACCCCGATGTCGCTCTACGCCGACCCGCAGAAGTGGTCCGACCTGATCTTCGCCGGCCGTGCCGCCGTGCAGTGGATGCCACCGCCGACCCCCGACTCGTTCGAGAGCTATCCGAACGCGAGACTCAAGGTGCTCGACCTTCCCGCCGGGCCCGCCGGGCAGTCCGTCGTCGGTGGCGTGGGCTTTCTCTGCGTGTCGTCGAGGTGCAAGAACCCCGAGACCGCAGTCGACTTCATCAAGTTCGCCACCAACGATGACAACACCACGAAGTACCTCCAGGGCACACCGCTCTTTCCCATCAGCGAGTCCATCTCCGAGGAGGTCTTCGCGTCGATCAGCGACGAGCGGGTGCAGAAGTTCCTCAACGAGAGCCTGCCGCAAGGCAAGTACATGCGACTCACCAGGCCCATGCCGTACAACGCCGAGCAGTACCTCGCCGGCGAGATCAACAACTACGTGAGTGGCCAGAAAGATCTCGAGACGATGATCTCCTCCGCGGCCAAACAGATCCAGAGGATGGCCAAGAACGCGGGAATGTGAGCGGGGACTTGAGCGGGAACGTGACCGCCCTGAAGCCGGACGCATCCAGGCGGGCGCACCGAGAGGACCGTGGCGACGGCAGGCGGCGGCGACAGACCGCGGCCGCGACTGGGTTCCTCGCCCCGAAGGCGTTGCTGTTCGTGGCGTTCGTGCTCATCCCGTTCGCGTACACATTCGTCCTCGCGTTCTCCCGCGGAACGCTCCTGCGCGGCTTCACCTTCGCCGGTTTCGACAACATCACGTCGCTGGTGCAGGACGAGTTGTTCTGGCACACGCTCATGAACACCGCGACATACCTCGTCGTCGCGGTTCCGCTCACCATCGTGACCGCGCTGCTCGTTGCCCTGCTGATCGCCTCCGACCTGCCGGGCATGAAGGTCTACCGGTCGCTCATCTACATTCCGTCGCTGTTGTCGGTAGTCGCCACCGGTCTGATCTGGAAGGTGCTCATCGATCCCGACGTCGGACCGCTCTACCGGTTCTTCAACGACACGCTGGGGTGGGGACTGCCGTGGCTCGGCGACGGCACCTTCGCCATCGTCTTCATCGCCGTCATCAGCGTGTGGAGCGGCATCGGCTTCCACTCGATCATCTTCATGGCCGGAATCAACGACATTCCCCAGGACCTCTACGAGGCGGCGAGCCTCGACGGCGCAGGGCCGGGGAAGGCGTTCTTCCACATCACCCTGCCGCTCCTCAAACCCGTCATGCAGATCGTTCTCGTCCTGGTGACGATCTCGTCGATCCAGGTGTTCGACCTGATCTACGTCATGACCCAGGGCGGTCCGGGAACCTCCACGTACACGGTCATGTGGTACATCTACCAGAACGTCTTCAGCGGTGGCACGGTCGGTTACGCCGCCACCATGGGCGTCGTGGTCTTGTTGATCGGCTTGGTCATCTGTGGCATCTACATGCGTCTGACGAGAACGGACGACTCCACCTATGACTGATCTCGCCACCCTGCCGGAAAGCCACGAGACCCGCCGGCCCGCCGCCGTCCGTGGGAGTGTGGGACGAAGGACCGTTCGGTCCGTCGGTCTCCACCTCGCCGCGGTGGCGGTGTCCCTGATGTGCGCCGGGCCCGTACTCATCGTCGTTCTCGCGTCCTTCAAGGACATCACGTCGTTCGCCAACCTCAGCCTGACGTCCGGCAGCTGGACGCTCGACAACTATCTCCATCTCATGGCGACCGGTTCCCAGCTGCCGCGGTGGGTCTTCAACAGTGTGCTCGTGGGCGTCGCGATCACAGTGCTCACGGTCCTGGTCGACCTGCTGGCGGGGTTCGCCTTCGCGAAGTTCCGGTTTCCTGGCCGCGGCATCTTCTTCACGATGTTGATCAGTACGATGATCCTTCCGTTCTCGATCACCCTTGTGCCGACCTACCTTCTCGTGGCGAGGTACGGCCTCGTGGACACCTACGCCGGCCTGATCCTCCCGGCGCTGTCCGGGCCGCTCGGCGTCTACCTCATGCGGCAGTTCATCCGCGGAATTCCCGACTCGCTGCTGGAGGCGGCGCGGATCGACGGGGCCTCGACGATCCGCATCTTCGTCCAGATCGTGGCACCGCTCTGCCTGCAGCCGATGGCGGTCCTTGCGGTTTTCACGTTTGTCGCGAGCTGGAACAGCTTCCTGTGGCCATTGCTCATCGCCCAGACCGACGAGATGAAGACGCTGACCGTGGGCATCGCGACTGCCAACCTGCAGTTCCGGCAGGACCTCGGCAGCATCACGGCGCAGGCAGTACTGAGTCTGCTCCCGATGCTCGTGCTCTTCGTGAGCTTCCAGCGCTTCTTCATGAAGGGAATCACCGCCGGTGCGTTCAAAGGGTGACACACCGTGGCAGTGGCAGGCGCCAGGCGTGGTCCTGACCGTCGATTCGCACACCCTGCGCGGAAGCATGGCGGACTCGACCGGGCGCAGTCGGTGGACGTTCGATGGTCTCGACACGATCGCCGGTGCCATTCTCGAGTCATGTGATCGGCGTGACAACGGATGTGACGCCGTAATTCGGATCGGTGCCCTGCTGGTCGGCGTGCAGGTCGCGCTCGGCGTCGAACCTGGCAGTGTGACGTTCAGCCTCACTCCGGTCAGTGACGCGGAGTTGTCGTCGCTGGTCTGGTATCCGCCGCCGGTACGCCCGAGCGGCGCCCCGGTCGCTGAGCTCGCGTTGCCGATCAAGACGACCAATGGAATCGCCTACCACCCCTCGCTCGGCGATCAGCTCGACTTCACGATCGATGTCGGTGGTGGCAAGACGGCCGGCCTGTCGATGCCGTTCTGGTCCATCAGCACCGCTGACTGCGGCCTGCTGGCGGTGCTCGACGACGCCGACGACGCGGCCCTTCACATCGCGAGCCGACCGACGAGCGGAGTGGACGTCGGTGTCGGATGGCGCGCCTCGCTAGGCACCCTCCGCTCCCGCAGACGTGTCACGTTCACCTTGCTTCCCGAGCCGGGCTACGTGTGCGCCGCCTTGGCGTACCGTCGCAGGCAGCAGGCTGTCGGCCGGTTCCGCTCACTGGCGGACAAGATCGAGGAACGCCCGGTCGTACGCCAGATCATCGGCGCGCCGTACTTCAGCACCGGCTACCTGCCGTTCTCCGGCCGCAAGCTGTCCCAGGTGCTCACAGGTCTTCGGCAGGTCGGCTACCGCGCGGGCCTCCTGGGGCCGATCGACCTCCTGCAGTGGGACGCCGGCCCATGGCTCAACGACTACCAGCGGTTCATCAGTTCACCGGAGTTCGCGAACCCGATCAGCCAAGCGGGCTTCACCCCGTTCGCCTGGTTCTACCTCGAGGACATCCTCGACTTCGACCCGAGCTACGACCCGGACATGCTCGCCGTCGACGCGAACGGACAGGTGCCGCAGGGATGGGTCAACCGGGACTACCGCTACGCACGGGTATGCGACGCGGTGATCGCCGAGCGCGGACGCCGGCTGCGCACACGTGCGGACACCTTTGCCGCGCTGCACTTCGACACCACCACGTCCAAGGCGCTGATGGAGTGCTGGTCGCAGGAGCATCCGATGACGCGGACCGCCGACCGGCTCGCCCGGCAGGCGTGGTTGGCGGAGGTTGCCAGCTGGGGCCATCTGATCGGGTCCGAGGCCGGGTACGACTGGGCCTTCGACGTGATGGACTTCTGCTCCAACAACCCGCGCCGTGATCTGCAGACCACCTTTCCGGCTCCGGCCCGGCACATACCGCTGCAAGGACTCGTGTACCACGACTCTGTCGTGTCGTACTGCTGGGAGTACGACCCGTACAACAAGAGCTACTGGGGTGGTGACTGGTCGCGGCAGAAGATCTTGTACGACGTCATGTGCGGCAACCCGCCCACGGTCGCTCCGATATTCGGGTACTTCCCCGTGATCAGCGCCGACGAGGGCGCCGTCGCGTCGCGCTGGGTGACCTGGGAGAACGCCGAGACGCAGCGGCTGCTGCGGGAGGCGTTGCCCGTCGCCCAGCTGCATGAGCGCACCGCGCTGCACCCGATGCTGTCGCACGAGTACCTCGACGACGCCGGTGCGGTCAGTCGTACCGTCTATGCCGACGGCACCGAGGTCGCGGTCAACGCCAGCGAGAAGCCCTTCGACGACCGCGATCTGCGCTTGGATCCCTCGTCCTATCGTGTCGATGGACACACTACGAAGGTGGGAGGGCGGTGAAGGTGCCCGCGCAGACCCAACCGAACGCCAAGGAGTCATTGGGCACCGTGTATGAGGTCGGCCCGCTCGACCGTGCCCTCGACCTGCTCGAGAAGCTGGCCGAGGCACCGGAGATGACGCTTGTCGACCTGGCCGCGGCGGTCGGGCTCAACAAGGCGACGGTCTTCCGGCACCTCAAGGTGCTCGAGCGGCGGGGTTATGTCACCAAGGACCCCGACACCAAGAGGTACGCCCTTGGCTACCGGCTGCTGGACCTCGGTTACCACGCCCGTACCAACCTCAAGCTACCCAGGGTCGCCCGCTCCGGCATGGCCGCCTTGAGTGCGACCTTCAACGAGACTGTGCATCTTGGCGTCCTGATGGACAACGAGGTCGTGCACATCGCGGTCGTTCCGAGTACGCATCCGCTGAAGATGGCTTCCGAGGTCGGCGAACGGACTCTTGTGCATGTGTCATCCCTCGGTAAGTGCCTGATCGCCTGGGAGGGCCCGGACGCGGTTGATGCCCTGCTTGCCGGCGCCGGACTCCGACGAGTGTCCGCTCGGGCGATCTCCAACCGGGCAACGTTCGAGCGCGAGCTTGCGAAGGTACGCGCCCAAGGCTTCGCCATCGACGACCAGGAGTCACTGGAAGGGCTGCGCTGCGTCGGCGCGCCGGTGCGTGCCGCTGGTGGTGCAGTGATCGGTGCGATCAGCCTGTCCGGACCGGTCGACCGCGTGAGGCAAGCCAGGTTGCCCGAAATGACCGATGCCGTTCGGGCTACGGCGGAACAGATCTCCCAACTGTGCGGCTGGACGCGTTGATCATCGTGCCCGACCGCAGTGACCTGTACTTGTCAACCCGTCCTTGTCACATGTGCCCGGGAGGCTCCGATGGCCGCCGTTGACTTCTCCCTCCTCGACCGGGAAACCGTGCACGTCGATGTCGGCGTCACACACGGTCCGGTCGAGCTGTGGCGCCAGACGCTCAGTGTCGGGGGCATCAATACCTCGCCGCTGCCTGCCCGCGTTGTGGCGGGGGCGACCGCGTTGCGTCCGCGGCTGATCCGGATCTTCATCCAGCAGTTCTTCGACATCTACCCCCAGCACGGGCAGTACGACTGGAGTCGGCTGGACCCTTACATGGACTCCCTCGCCGCCACGGGCGCGAAGGTGGTCGCGGCGATCTGCATCAAGCCGAGTCCATTGTTCGACCAGATCGACCAGACGGTGTGGCGGCCGAACCACACAGCCGAGTGGCAGCAGGTCATCAGCGCGCTCGTACGCCGGTATTCCGTGGAGCGGGAGCTCGTCACCTACTGGGAGATCGGAAACGAGACCGACATCGGGGAAGACGGTGGATCTCCGTATCTCATCCCCGATCCCGCCGACTACGCGGAGTTCTACGAGTTGACCGCATCGGCGATCCGCGCGACCGCGCCGCATGCCAGGGTCGGTGGAACGGCGGCGTGCTGGGTGACCAACGAGCCGCTGCCCGGGTTTGTCAAGCACTGCCGGGAGAACCATGTGCCGCTCGACTTCATCTCCTGGCACATCTACAACGACGACTGGTCCCGCCACGCCGCCGGAGTGCACGAGGGCAAGCGTCTGTTGACGGGGTTTCCGGCGCCGCGGCCGGAGTTACTGGTCACCGAGTGGAGTGCATCGTTCGAGCCCGTCTCGGTCGCCGACCAGGCCCACGATCCGCGTCGGGCGGCCGTGGTCGCCGCGTCCATCCTGGCTATGGACGAGGCGGGCCTGGACTGGTCCTTCTACTACCACCTGTGGGACCAGGTGTGTGACCCGCAGGAGTTCGCACCATTCTTCTCCCCCCAGGGCGTCGAGCACATGGTGCGGCACTGGAACGAGGTGCCGCACCGGTTTGGCCTGTTCGGTGAACGCGGCGACGTGCGGCCGCAGTACTTCGTCTACCAACTGCTAGGGATGCTCGGCGACACCCGGCTGGGACACGACACGCCCTGCGCGGACCTGCACACCTACGCCACGGCCGGTCCGGGGAGCGTCGCAACACTGCTCGTGAACACCAACCTCGACCGGGCGTCCGGCCGGGACCGGGTGGTCACGGTGCGGTACTCCGGCCTGACACCGGGCCCTCGGCTGCTGACCGTCTACCGGATCGACGACGACCGACGCTGGTCCACCGAGACGTTACGGCAGCAGCCATTGGAAGAACGGGTGGTCGTCACCGGCGAGAGGTTCGACCACCAGGTGCATCTGCCGGCGCACTCGGTGGCGCTCACCACACTGACCGAACGGGACGGGATCCACTAGATGACCCAAGTCGCAGTCGACGTGCACACGCACCTGGGCCAGCACGGGACGCATGTCTGCGATCCGCTAGCTGGCGACGAGATCCGGGCCTGGGGCGAGGTCAGCTGGGACGTGAGCCCGGACGAGCACCGCCGGGCCGCAGAGGCCGCCGGAACATCGATCGTGCTCGCGTTCGACGCCGAGCCGGTCGGCGTGGTCGTCCCCAACGACTACGTCGCGCGGGCCGTCGCCGGGCAGGACAACCTGATCGGGTTCGCCAGCGTCAACCCGACCCGACCCGACGCGCGGGAACGGCTCGACCACGCCGTCGACCACCTCGGCCTGCGCGGGTTGAAGCTAGGCCCCTGCTACCAGCACTTCCATCCGCACGACCAGGCATGCGGGGACCTGCTGGAGGTGGCGGCGGCGCACGAGATCCCGGTGCTCTGGCACCAGGGAACGACGTTCACGCCGGCGGCGATCGTCGACAACGCGCGGCCGCTACAGCTGGACGAGGTGGCCCGGCGATTCCCGCAGCTGCGAATGTGGATCGCCCACTTCGGGCACCCCTGGGCTGAGGAAGCCCTGAGTGTGATCCGCCGGCACGAGCACTTCTACGTCGACGTGTCCGCGTTGGACACCCGGCCCTGGCAGCTGGCGCAGGCGCTGACCGCAGCGAAGGAGTACCGCGTGTTCGACCGGATCCTCTTCGGCACCGACTACCCGTTCTCGACGGTCGAGCGCACCATTGCCGGCCTGCGGAACGCCGCCGCGCTGTGTCGACGCCTCGGCATGGCCGACATCACCGACGACGATGTGGACCAGATCTGCCAGCGGGACTCCCTCGCGTTGCTGGGCCTGTCTGGGCCCGGAGGCGGACGCACGCTGGACAGGACGGCCGCCTCATGAGCGGGGCAGCTGTGGCGGGCGTGGTCTGCGTCGTGCAGACGCCGTTCCTGGCCGACGGTTCGATCGACGCGGACACCTTCGTGCGCCAGGTCGACTGGCTGTTCGACAACGGTGCCGACGGCGTGGCGACCGGGATGGTGTCGGAGGTGCTCCGGCTGTCCTTGCCCGAGCGCGACGAGCTCGCGGCCCTGATGTGCGGGGCCGCCGCCGGGCGTGGCGCGGCGGTGGTCAGCGTGGGCGCGGAGTCCACGCACATCGCCGTTCGGCAGGCCCGTCACGCGGCAGCGGTTGGCGCGGACGCGGTGATGGCCACGCCGCCAGCCCTGGTCCGGGCCAGCGACGAGGGGCTCTTCGGGTACTTCACCGCGGTCGCCGACGCCGCCGGCGTGCCGGTCATCGTGCAGGACGCCAGCGGGTACGTCGGGTCGGCGTTGTCGATCGACCTGCAACGGCGTCTGTACGAAGAGCTCACCGGACGGGTGCTGTTCAAGCCCGAGGCACCTCCGATCGGCCCGAAGCTGACGCAGCTGATGGAGGCGACCGACGGAAAGGCCCGCGTGCTCGAGGGAAACGGCGGGATGTACCTGATCGACAGCTTCCGCCGTGGCGCGATCGGGACGATGCCGGCCGGCAACCTGGTCTGGGCGCTGGTCCCGTTGTGGCAGGCGCTGACCGTCGGCGACTACGACCGGGCGTACCGGATCTCGGCCCCGCTGGCCCAGCTGGTGTCGCTGCAGACCAGTCTGGACAGCTTCGTCGCCGTCGAGAAACACCTGCTGGTCGGTCAGGGCATCTTCCCGAACGCGGCGATGCGTGGTCCGGTCTCGACCAGCGCGGACGATCAGCTGTACGCCGAGGTTGACCGCCTAGTGGCCCTGCTCCGGAAGGCGGTCGACCATGCCTGAGACCCAGGCGGCAAACCCGCCACACTCCTGATGCGTGTCGGCCTACACCGCGGACCCATTCGGCACAAAGAGCAGGATCACGGTGGTCATGGCGGTGGACAGCGGCCCACCTATACTTCCCGCCTATGCCTTACCCAGCGTCAGCATCACCGCGCCACGTAACTCGCGTACTCGGCGTCTGCGCGCATCCAGACGATCTCGAGTTCGGCGCAGGCGGCACGATCGCCACCTGGACGGCGGCCGGAGTCGAGGTCGCCTATCTGGTTATTACCCGTGGAGATGCCGGTGGGCGGAGCATGGGTCGCGATGACATCACACGGGTACGGGTGGCAGAGCAGCGGCGCGCTGCCGCCGTGCTCGGAGTCAAGCAGGTCGACTTTCTCGACGACTACCTCGACAACCAGGTCCAGCCGACGTACCAGCTGCGCCGGGACATCGCTCGGGCAATCCGCCGCTTCCGTCCCGAGCGCGTGCTCACCACGACACCGGTCCGCACGTGGCGGATGGGCGAGGCAGACCATCCCGACCACGCCGCCGCCGGCGAAGCGACCTGCAACGCGATCTATCCCGACGCCCTCAATCCCAGTGTGCATCCTGAGCTCTTGACGGAGCATGGCCTCCAGCCGTGGTCGGTGTCAGAGGTGTGGTTCAGCGATCCGCCAGAGCCGGGCCACTATGTCGACACGACTGCGACGTTCGATCGCAAGGTGGCCGCACTGCGTGAGCACGCCAGCCAGCCGCACGTTGACGATGTACTCGAAGACGCGGTGCGCGCCAGTGATGCGGCGGTCGCGCGAGCGGCCGGCCTGCCGGACGGTCGTACTGCCGAGGGATTTACGGTCATTCGCCGCTAGCAGCTCAGCCGTC
This sequence comes from uncultured Actinomycetota bacterium, assembly GCA_963720325.1. Classification (GTDB taxonomy): domain Bacteria; phylum Actinomycetota; class Actinomycetes; order Propionibacteriales; family Actinopolymorphaceae; genus Thermasporomyces. The sequence goes on from CAVRFE010000008.1 coordinate 536,862, forward strand.
GCGGACCTGCGCCTCGGTGCTCAGTCGTAGGTGGTCGTCGACGTGTCCGAGCACCGTCGGCGGGTGGTCATCAGGCCCGCCACCGCGGGCGCGGCGAGGATAGTGCCGAGTCCGATACCGATCAGCCGAGCCTCCAACCCCTGTCGGCCCACGATGTCGACCGGTACCTGGCCCGAGGTCCACGAGAACGTGTCCGGAGTGTGGGACCCAGCCAGCAACACCGTGCAGGGACAGAACCGCACGCTGGCCGCGGAGACCATCGCGCAGGCGGTCGCCTCGTCGGGCCGGACGCTGGCATCGGTTCAGTGGTACATGGTGCAGAACTTCGGTGCCAGCTACGGCGATCCGGAACACCTGTATGTCCAGCCTGGCGGGGACATTGCCCGGCGTACCGATGTCGCCATCGACATACTCCACCGCCGTCCGGTGGACTCCGACGGGACGATGGTGACGGTGCCGGAGGTGCCCGCCTTCCTGGCTGTGTACTCCAGCGACCTCGACGCCCTGGGACATGCCGAAGGTGACGACAGCCCCGGCACGACCACGGCATGAGCACATGGACCACGCCGATCGGGACCAAGGTGCTGGACGCCATCACCGCCGAGGGCTTCCGACCCGAGATGGTCACCAGCTCCGCCGCCCCGGACACCAACGTCGTCCTCGTGGTCGGAGGCGTCCTCAACATCTACCTGCGCGGCCGCGCCACCGCCGCAGAGGCCCGGATCAAGGCCGCGATCGAGAACATCCCCGAGGTCCTGAACGTCTTCGACCGCGCCGACCTGGACGCCCTTCACTCCAGCCACAGGCTGGGCAACCTTGTCGCCGAGCCCAGGGAGCCGTACGACTTCTCCACGACGCCACCCGCGAACGGTGTGGCCGGGCTGCACGGGACCACCCGCGAGATCCAGATCCCGCTGTTCCTGGGCGGGACCGGAGTCCGCCGAATCGCACCACGCCGAGCGCACTCGTCGATCTGGCGCCCACCATCGCCGCGTTGCTGGGAACACGCATCCCAGCGAACGCACAGGGACGCATCCTTTACGACGCGCTCGACGTACCCTCACGCCACTGACAGTTCGCCTATGGTTGTTCGGCGTGACTAGCACCGAGGCGCCATTCGAGGTTGGAACTGCTGTCGTACGCCGTGATGTGTTCCGGGGCAAGGTGTGGTCAGCGGTGCCGTGCCGGGTAGCACGCCATGGCGGCGACGTGCTCGCGTTGGCGCGGTGGCCCGGAGTCGTTGGGCTGTGGAACAAGCCGTGGATCGAATGGTTGCAGACAGGCGATGACTCCCTGCGGACTCGCGCGATCAACGAGCTCGGGGCGGGAACGTGGGAGCTTGCCCGTTGGACATGGCGAGACACCACGAAACTTGACCTTCTGGTGCAGGACGCCTACTTCAGCGTCTCCCTGTTCTTCGCCGACGACAATCGACCGGGCGGCTGGTACATCGACTTCACGCGGCCATATCGGCAAACTCCGATCGGCGTCGACACCTTCGACCTCCTGCTTGACCTCATTATCGAGCCGGACCTCTCGCACCGCTGGAAGGACGAAGAGGAGTATCAGCAGGGGCGGAGACTCGGCATCATCTCCGACGCGGATCATCAGCACGTCCAGGAGGCACGAGAGCAGGTCATCGCGCTCGCCGAACAGCGCACCGGACCTTTCGACGATCGGTGGCGCACCTGGCACCGTGACCCCGCCTGGCCGGTCCCGAGCCTGCCAGCCGATGCTTTACCGCTTGCGCATACTCCTGACCAGTCGTCCCGAGACGACATTGACCAGCGTGATCCCTAACCACATGGCGAACACGGCGTCCGCTTCCGCATGGGCGCCCGCCGTCAGCCAGATCGATCCGGCGACGCCGAAGAGCAGGGAGAAAACGGGCACGGCCAGATACGAGTTGTCGGGCTGCTCCTCTGGTTCCTGGTACGGCCGCTGCTTCGGCTTGTTCGGGGTGGTGCCACTGCCGACGCCGTGGTGCGCCAACCGGGCGTCCACCTGCTTGTCGATGGATTCGGCGGCGTGCGCGACGAAGGACTCCAGCACGGCACGCTCGTACTCGGGCCCCAGTTCCTTGCGAGCCTCGTACGCCGCGGAAGCTTCGTCGCGGAAGTCGGAAGTCATCATGGTTCGCACTCCATCCTTGCCGGTGCCCGACAGCAGGCGATCCGATCATTACGACGATCTTGAACGAGAAACTGAAACACAGACCAGGAGGGGTGTACGGCGTACACGTGTAGCGATACCGTAGGTGGACGCCGTACACCTGTCAAGGGAAGGTTGGCTGGCTCCAAGCCCGCCGCCGACGAGAGGAATGGTGGACATAGCCACGCAGGTCGGACCCACCGCGCAGCCCCGCGTGCCCCTGAGCAAGCAGCGGATTCTGGGCGCCGCCGTCGCCCTGGCCGATGAAGGTGGCGTCGACGCACTCAGCATGCGCAAGATCGCGCACGCGCTCGGCGTCGTGCCCATGGCGCTGTACAAGCACATGCGCAACAAGGACGAACTGCTGGACGGCATGGTCGATGCCATCGTCGGCGAGATCGACCCGCCGGCTAGCGGGACCGAATGGAAGACGACCCTCCGCCGGCGGGTGCTGTCGGCCCGCAGTGTCCTGCTGCGCCACCCGTGGGCATCCCGGGTCATCGAGTCGCGGACCAAGGCGCGAACGGATCCGACCCCTGCGGTGATGGCGTACATGGACTCGATGATCGGGATCTTCCGGGCCGGGGGCTTCTCGATCGACCTGACCCATCACGCGCTGCACGCCATGGGCAGCCGCCTGCTGGGATTCTCGCAGGAACTGTTCGAAGACGCCGCCAACGCCGAGCCGGAGCCGGATGCCCCACCGCCGCAGGAGATCGCCGAGCGCTATCCCCACATCACCGAGCTGCTCGTGGCGATTACGCACGAGAAGGGATCTGTCGTCGGCCCAGGTTGCGATGACCAGTTCGAGTTCGAGTTCGCCCTGGACCTGCTGCTGGACGGCCTCGAGCGGCTGCGCGGCCCAGCCTGACACCTGCATTTCCCGCCGCCACATAGCTTGCGCCGACGAACGACAGGCGCTGCGGCCCTACGTGAACGGCGCCTACGTCAACGTTCCGAACATAGGATCGGCCGAGTGGGAAACCACCTACTGGGGATCCAACTTCGACCGGCTACGCAAGATCAAGGCGAAGTACGACCGGCACAACGTGTTCCAGTACGAGCAGAGCATCCCGCCCGCGTTCGTGCTGACGGACCCTGATCAGGGGACCTCCGGGTCGACCGCTACGTGGTCGGCGAGCCACGACATCATCGGCCGTAGCTCCTCGAACGCCGCGAGCACGCGATCGACCGCCTCCGGGGTGTGCAGCCAGTCATCACATCCAAGTGGCCGACCGGCGACCAGCGTGCGGTGCCGCAGCAGGTCGGCACGCGGATGGTCGGCCGGATAGCCCCGCGGGACCCGCTTCATCATGTCGCCGGTGATGTCGTACCCCCGCGTCCGCAGCGCTTCGAGGGTCTTCACCAGGTCGGGCCCGCAGGTGTCGTCGGCGACGGCTGCCCGGAACGCCTCACGGACGGGACCGGAGTACCACCCGATCCCCTGGACGGATAGCCCGTCGAGGTCGAACGCCACACTGAGCTCGAGGCACGGGCCGATCCCGACCATGCCGAGCTGCCGCTGCCACGGCCACAGCATGATGCGAAAGCCCCAGACCGAGAACTCGTCGTACGTCGCGTCTGCGTCGGCGACGTCGTGGAGAAGGGCGATCATCGGCTGGCGTACCAGCTGTTCCCGCTCCTTGCGGAGACTCTCGCGGAAGGCGGCCGGAGGATCGCCGTCGAGCTTCAACAGCACGTCGAACGCCTGCTCCGGCCAGCCAGTGAACCGTCCACCCATGCCCGGAACCCTGCCACTGGCCACCGACACCTCCCACTCCGACAGGCGGGTTGCCTTGCGCTGGGATGTCCGCCAGAGTCGGGCCATGGAGAAACTCCCGCTGTTCCCCACCTCGTTGGTTGGCAGCTACGCGCAGCCGGAATGGCTCATCGACCGCGCCAGACTGGCCGGTCGGTTCCCGCCCCGCGTCCGTGCGCGCGAGCTGTGGAGGCCGGAACCGGAGCATCTTATCGAGGCGCAGAACGATGCCACGCTGCTTGCCATTCGGGCACAGGAGCGGGCCGGCCTCGACATCCTGACCGACGGCGAGATGCGCCGAGAGAGCTACTCCAACCACTTCGCCACGGCCCTCAACGGCGTCGACATCGACAACCCCGGCGAGGCACTCGACCGCAGCGGTCACCCCAACCCGGTGCCTCGCGTCGTCGGCCCCATCGGTCGGCCGATACCGGTCCAGGCCGACGACGTCCGCTTCCTGCGGGCGAACACCGACCGCGTCGTCAAGGTGACGGTGCCCGGCCCCTTCACCATGTCGCAACAGGCGCAGGACGACCACTACGCCAGTCCTGAGGCCCTCGCCATGGCATACGCCGAGGCGGTCAACGCCGAACTCCACGACCTCTTCGCGGCCGGTGCCGACATCGTTCAGCTCGACGAGCCCTACATGCAGGCGCGCCCGGACAACGCGCGCGCGTTCGGCTTGAAGGCGTTGAACCGGGCTTTGGAGAACGCTCCAGGGACAACCGCCGTACACATCTGTTTCGGCTATGCCGCGATCATCCACGACCGGCCCTCCGGCTATTCCTTCCTTCCCGAACTCGCCGACTGCGCGTGCGACCAGGTCTCCATCGAGACCGCACAGTCCAACCTGGATACGTCCGTGCTCAAGCACCTGGCCGACAAGACGATCATCCTGGGCGTGATCGACCTCTCCGACCACGACGTCGAGTCGGCCGAGACGGTTGCTGCCAGGGTGCGAAGGGCCCTGCCGTTCGTTGGACCCGAACGCGTCGTCATAGCGACCGACTGCGGCATGAAGTATTTGCCGCGACACTCTGCAGAAGGCAAGCTCGGCGCCATGGCCGAGGCCGCCCGCACGCTTCGCGCCGAGGCCTGAGGCCGACCGCCGAACAGTCCCGCGAGCTACTTACCCGCGCCGTAGGGGACCAGCATCCTGGAGGTTCTCACCAGGGCCACTCCTGCCACCCCGAGGAAGGGCAGCACCGTGAGCTGCCATAGTCCGGCGCCGTTCCATCCGAGCTCGCCGACGAGGCGCGCGAACAGCAAGCCGGAGAAGGCAGCGCCCACGTAGTAGGTGAGCATGAAGAGCCCAGCGCCTCGTCCGACGTGTTCGGGCCGAACGGCGCGCTGCATGGCAGTGGTGCAGTTGGTGAACAGGAATCCGCTCGCGAACGTGCCGATGAAGAACGCGAGCACGTATTGGGCCTGCGGAGTAGACGCCACCTGGTAGGCGAAGAACGTACACACGGAGGCTCCGACGAAGCCGACGGCGAGCAACATGCGCTGGTCGTAACGGTCCCCCAGCCAACCGGCTGGGAGAGCCATCATCGCCCCGAAGCCGGCCATGGACAGGGCGAACGCCGCCTGCCCGGTGGTGAAGCCGAGTTCTTCCTTGAGGAAGGTGGGATACAGGCCGAGGAAGCCGTAGAAGACCACGCCCGACACGACACAGGCGATCCCCAACCCGAGGGTGTTCCGGTTGAACGGGCTTGCCGGTACGTGGTCGAACGCCTGCGTCGAGCCAGCCGCCTTACCTGCAACAGCCCCGGTCAACCCCTTCGACACAACGGCAAGAATGAGTACGGACATGACCAGACCGGCGCCGGCAAAGACATAGAAGGGCGTTCGCCAGTCGCCTGACGAGGACACGATCTGAGTACCGACGAGCGGGCCGAGGAAGACGCCGAGACCGAACGCAACGCCGACGACACCTGCGGCGACCGCGCGTCGGTGGAAGAAGAATGCGCCGATGACGGCGTACAACGCGGCGGCATGGATGCCCTCGCCGACACCGGACAGCAGGCGGTAGGCGCTCATGTCCACGAATCCGGACGCCAGCGGAACTCCCAGCGTGCCGATCGAGTACATGAGGACGGCAATCACGATGATGTTTCGCCGCGACAGCCGGTCAGCCAGGAAGCCACCGACCAACCCGGCGGTCGCCAGGCCCAAGGTGAAGCCCGTTGCCAGCGTCCCACCCTGCTCCAGGCTGAACCCGAACTCGCTGCTGATGTCGGGCAGCAGCGGGTAGAAGATCTGCCGGTCCATCGCGTTGAGCATGTACGACAGGCAGAGAACCCCGAAGCCGACGGCAATGACCGCTGGAGAGATCCCCAAGCTTCTTGGCGCGGCGCTGGTCTCTACCTGCTCATCCGGGACGCTGGTCATCGGGTGCTCCTGGGAGTCGCGCATACCCATGTCCGCTATACGGACGATCGTCCGTAAGCCAGCGAAAATATGCCCAGAGGCACGCTTTGTCAAGGAAGTCCGTCCCGAACGGCACTACCCTCCATGCGCCGACGAACGGTGAGCGGCGCGAGCAGCAGCAGGGGCCGGACAGCTGTCCGGGCTGCGGACAACCGGTGCGCAGCCGTATCCCCAGCCACCTACCAGAGCGCCCACACCGGCCGGAGCCTCGACTTCGCTCCGCTACGAGCGGGCCCACTGCTGGTTGGTGCCGCCGTTGCAGTGTCCGACGTGGATCGGCGTGCCGTTGCCCACTTCGGCACCGGCGGCTTCCAGGCAGAGTTCGGGGTCGCTGACGCTGGTGACCGACAAGTCTTCGTTGACTTCCCAGGCTTGGTTGGTCATACCCGTGCAGTCCGTGATCATGACCGGGCTGCCCGCACTCGATCCGTCGCCGCCGATCGTCATGCACTTGCTCCCGTACACCGTCAGCTGCTTGTCGGCGGTCCAGTTCCATGACTGGTTGCCGCCGCCGTTGCAGTCCCACAGGTCGAGTTCCGTGCCGTTCGTCGTCGAGAAGCCCGGCACGTCGATGCAGCGGCCGCTGGCCACGCCTCGCAGCTCCTCACCTGGAGGAGCCGGCGGAAGGTCGTTCAGCGGCTCCTTCTTGAGCAGGCGCCAGCCCCACTGCAACTGCGCCAGGCCGCTCGTGCTGTTGACTTCCAGGTCGCCGTCGCCGACCAGCGTGGTCATCGAGTACGAGTCGCCGTCGCGCAGGCCGGGCCAGTAGACGATGCCCATGCCCTGCTCGCGCGCCGTCTCGGTGAGCGCGCCGAGGTACGACGTGGAGACGTTGCCCTCGTGATTGCCGTAGTTCAGGCCGATCGTCATCGGCGACCCGGCTTCGTCGATGATCGTGCGCCAGCCGTAGTCACCGATCCGAGGACGCAGGTTCGCGTGCCACTCCTCCTCGGTCGTGTGGTCTGCCCAGAACCCGTAGAAGTGCAGCGAGAGCAGAGTGCCCTTCAGTTCGGGTGCCGCGCCCACTCCGGTCACGTTGTCGTTGTAGCCGGTGCCCGAGATGACGAACCGACTCCGCCGGACGTCGCTGTGCCGCGTGAGCCACGACGAGGTGAGGGACACCCACTCCTCGAGCGAGTAGCCGAACGGTTCGTTCATCGGCTCGAAGTACACCCGCGGGTTGTCGCCGTACGTGTCGACCACTGTGTCCCACATGGCGGCGAACCCCTGAGGGTCGTCCACCAGGCCGTCCTTGGCGTTGTTCGCCTCCCAATAGCTGAGGATCACCTTGAACCCGTTGTCGGTGGAGGCGTCGATGGCGCCCTGGTACGACTCCCACCAGTCGGTCCCGACACTCGACGGGTTGATGGGCAGCCGGATCGTGTTCGCCTTCAGTTCGTGGCGGAACTCCCGCACGATGCCTGAGGCGATGGCGTACGTCGTTGCGTAGTCGTCCTCGGTGCTCAGCCCAGACGGGACGACCTCGTCCGCGGCGTAGTTGTCCCGCGGGTCCGCCCAGTTGACGCCACGGAACTCGCTCGTCCCCGCGGGACCGGTGGCGGGCGACGCCACAGCTGGCACTGCCGAGGCGGCTGCAACGGCGCTCAGTGTGAGCGCTGTAAAGGCAAGACGCCGAAAAGATGTGCTCACAAGATCTCCGTTCCCAAAGGCGTTAGGGAGTGTCCAGCCAGCGCACCTCGGTCGGCGTGAGCTCGACGTCGAGGGCCGCATAGGAGTCGCGGGTCTCGCTGAGCTGCTGTGGGCCGATCAGCGGGAACGTGGGGAAGTCCTGCGCGAGGACGTACGCCAAGGCGATTGCGACGGCCGAGACGCCGCGCTGGCTGGCGAGGGTCTCCGCACGCTCCTTGCGCACGAAGTTGTCGTCGCTGTACCAGCAACGTGCGAGGTCGGGGTCCGACAGATCGTCAGGGTGGGATCGTGCGGTGAAGAACCCGCGCGCCTGGCTCGACCATGGGAACAGTGGCATCTGGTTCTCTCCCAGCCAACGCCGCTGGTCCGGGTCGGAGGCGGCAAGGCAGCCGGCCCACGGTGCCTCCACCATCCGGGCCAGGCTGAAGTTGTTGCTGAGGGCTGCGAACCCCTTCCTGCCATTGGACTCCGCGTACGCATTCGCCTCGACGAGCCGGTCTGTCGTCCAGTTCGAGCCGCCGTAGGCGTGGATCCGGCCGGCCCGGTGCAGGTCGTCCAGCACGTCGACGAACTCCCCGACGGGAACATCGGTGTTGTCCCGGTGCATGAAGTACAGGTCTACGTAGTCGGTCTGCAGCCGCTCCAGACTCTCGGCCAGCTGGCGGCGGATCGACTCGGGGTCGCAGTGCGGCGTGTGCGCTCCCTTGCCGATCACCACGACCTCGTCGCGGTTGCCGCGGTTTCGCATCCACTGGCCGAGCAGCCGCTCGGTCATGCCGCGACCGTAGATGTAGGCGGTGTCGAAGCAGTTGCCGCCGCGCTCGACAAAGTCGTCGAACATCACGCTGGTGTGGGGCAGGCCGCGACCGACCGAACCCAGGACGAGCCTGGAGATCTTCTTGGTCACGCCGGGCACCTCGCCATAGCGCATCCGGTGGGTCGGCCCGGCCTTGACGGCACGCCCATGGACGGCCGGGATGGTCGCATCGATCCGTTCCGCGTCGTACTCCAGCCCGATCGCCGCCCGCCAACGGTCCAGCGTCGCCATGTTTCCCAGCGTGTCGGCCCAGCTCATCGCGGGCGCCTGACGGTCCTCCAGGTGTGCCGCCACTGTGTCGGCCTCCAGCGCGTACGACCGATCCGGAGGGAACTCGATGATCTCCGGATCCACGCCGACCCGCTGAACCTCGATGGTCGTGGCGCTTCCGTCCCTCGAGGACCCCCAAGGCGACCGGACGACGATGTAACCCTCGCTGCCGAAGACTCGTACGGCGTTCTCGGCGGATCTGCGTACACCGGTAGCCACGTGGGCCGTGATCGGCGGATGGCCGTCGGACGAGGCGAACCGCAACGTCGCCACCGCCCACTCGTCGATCCGGTTGTCCTGCCCCAGGTGGCCGACTCCCTCGACGTCGTCGGGATCGGCGAACGCTTCACCGCGTGCCGCGCCAGCGAGCAGCCGCGCCATCGAAACCGCGTAGCCTCCGACGTCGAGAATGCCGCCACCAGCGAGATCCTGTCGAAACAGCCGGTTAGCCGGGTCGCCGTTGGAGCCGAACGCGAAGGTCGCCTGGATCTGGTGGACCGAGCCGATCGCACCGGAACGGAGCAGCTCCGCCAGCCGCTCCGTCTGCGGGCGGCAGCGGTACATGTACGCCTCCATGGCGAACACGTCATGTCTCCGTGCGGCTTCGATCACCGCCATCGCCTCGGCATGGTTGACCGTGATCGGCTTCTCGCACAGCACGTGCTTGCCAGCCTCGGCGGCGCGGATGGCCCACTGTGCGTGCACCGGATGTGGCGTGGCGATGTAGACGGCGTCCACGCTGTCGTCTGCGAGCAGCTCGTCGTAGCCGCCGTACGCACGATCCGCGCCGTGCTGGTCGGCGAACGACTTGGCGCGCGCGAGGTCCCGGCTGGCGACCGCCACCAGTGTTGCGGATCGGGAGCTCGGAAGGTCCGCGGCGAACCGTCCGGCAATACGCCCCGGACCGAGAATTCCCCATCGCAGACTCGTTGTACTCATCGCCTAACCCCTCGTTGATCGACGTGGCCGACGCAGTTGCCGCATCCCGCGTTCCCTTTAGGAGGACGCGACGAAGTACTGCTCGGGATAGCTCGGACCCGGCGTGGGATATCGCCAGGATGCGATCATCGACTTCGGCACGTTGTGGAAGTCCTTCCGCTTGACGCCGTACGTCCCGACCGGCAGGGCGGTGCCCATCACCCAGAACTCATCTGCGGCGATCTGCAGGATCTCCATGAACAGCTCCTGCCGTCTCGCCGCGTCGACGGTCTTGCCGATCTCGTCGTACAGGTCCATCTGGCGGCGGGCCGCCTCCGGCGGCTCCTCCCCCTCCTGCCCACGCGTCATGTACCACGTCACCCAGGACAGCGCGAAGTTCGACTCCGTGTTGGCCGGGAAGTACCACCGCGGGTCGACCATTCCGTCCCGCATGCCGCCGTCACCGGTCCACACGTTGGCCTCGTGCTTGTTGGCCTCCTTGCGTGTGTAGAAGAGAGAGCGGTCGATGGTGTAGAGGTCCATCTTCACGCCCACGTCTTCCCAGTAGCCCTTGACAAGTTGGAGGGCGTCGATCTGGGTGGGCTCCTCGGTGATCACGTCGATCTGGAACGAGATTCGCTTCCCGTCGGGTCCCAGCCGGAACCCCGCCGAGTCGCGCTTGGTGAAACCCGACTTGTCCAGGTGCTGGTTGGCCAGATTCACGTCGTACGACGTGTACTGCGTGGCGAGCTGCTCGTGGTAGAACTCCGACTCCTTGCGCGGGGCCGCCTGCCAGGGTTCGCCCTGCCGCTGGTACACCGCCTTGATGATCTCCTCGCGGTTGATCGCGTGGGACAGGCCGATGCGGAAGTCTCGCTTGCGGAACACCTCCTGAAGGTTGCGATCCGGGTTCGTCAGGTTGAGCGCGATGACCGTCTTGTTCATCGTCGAGTCCAGCCCGTCGACGAACTCGTAGTTGCCCTTGTCCCGGTTGGTCGCGAACACCGGCTTGTTCTTCGGCGTACCCAGGTTCGGGTTGTAGAAGATGGGCGGAAGGAACTCGAACTCGCCGTCCACCGCTCGCAGCAGGGCTGCCTCCTGGTCGGGGATCACGTGGCGGACAATCCGATCCAGGTAAGGAAGCTGGCGGCCCTCCGGGTCGGTCTTCCAGTAGTACGGGTTGCGTTCCAGCACCATGCGGGTTTCCTGCTGGCTGAGCTCCGTGGTGTGCCAGGCCGTCAGCAGCGGCACCTGCGTCTGCCAGATGTTGCCGATCCATCCTTGCGAGCCGCCCCGCTCTGCGAACAGCTCGAACCAGTTTTCGAGCTTCTCCTCCTTCAGGAGCGCGTCGATGTTCTTGTTGTACTTGGGATGGAACTCCTGCAGGTAGTGCTTGGCGCAGATGGTCAGGACGTGTGCCCCGTTCGACGCCAACTGCTCCAGGAACAGGCCGTTCGGGATGGTGAAGGTGAAGCGGAACGTGCGGTCGTCGACCACCTCGAGTCGCGCTGGCTTGCCGCCGGTGACGAAGAACGATGGCGGCGCGGAGAAGAGATCCTCGTTGAGTACGACATCGTTGTAGGCGAAGGCGATGTCCTCGGTCGTGAACGGTTCTCCGTCCGACCACTTCATGTTTTCCCGTAGCTGGAAGGTGTACTCGCGGCCGTCAGCGTCGATCTCCCAGGACTCGGCGACGTTGGGAAGGACCTCGGACCAGTCCGGGCTCCACCGCACCAGCCACTCGTAGTAGACCTCCGCACCGCCACCGGGTGGCGGGCTGTCGCCGAACAGGTCCCACTGCCCGCCATAGGTTCCGAGCCGCTCGTGCGGCTTTACCACCATCGGGCTGGTCGGAAGCCGCTCCTTGAGCGCCGGAAGCTCTCCGGCCTTGACTCGCTCGGCCAGCATGGGTGCTTCCTTGTCGTCCAACGAGGCGTCCGCGCGGCCCTGTTGATCGCGCTTTGCCCGAGGATCGGTGGACAACAGGTCACAGCCAGCTGTGAACGCGACGGCAGCCGCGAGCCCGCCCGCCCTCAGCACATGCCGGCGAGAAGGGGCCAGCAACATCGTCGCGCGCTGTTCTTCGACCTGGTGGGGAGCTCGACGGTCAGGTTGCCGAGCGGGTGTGGTCGCCATGGACGCTACCTCCGAGTCAGTGGGTACAACCCCCGCTGCTGGAATCTGGTCTCACCGGGTCCTCTCGCCTCGTCAGCGGCGAGCGAATCCTGCCGGCCGGGCACCGGGATGGGCGTCCGACCAAGATCGTTGTGGTGACGCCAGCATCGCCTCGAGCGCGAACGTAGCCGCGCCCAGGCTGACGGGATTGCTGGCAAGAGGGGACGGCACGACTTCGACCGCACGTAGCGGGCGCTGCAGGGTATGCCGAGCCAGGACGTCGCGGATTTCCTCCAGGAGTGGTTTTCCCAACCTTGCCGCGACCCAGCCGCTCAGGACCACGACATCGGGGTTCAGGAGATTGATCAGGCACGAGACAGCCGCACCGAGGTAGCGGGCCGTCTCGGTGATCGTCTTCACCGCGATCGGATCGCCGACCTCGAGCGCATGCGCGAGCGCGTCGATCGTCGCGGTCTGATCATCGGTGTGCAGGAGTGGGCTGCTTGGATCCAGCTCACGGAGATGTTGCATGATGCCGGGCGCCCCGACGTAGGTCTCGACGCATCCGTGGGCGCCGCAGTGACACGGGCGCCCGTCGAGGACGAGCGTGGTGTGTCCCCACTCACCGGCGCTGTTGGTGACACCGCGATAGAGCGATCCGCCCACCGCGATGCCTGCCCCGACACCGGTGCCGAGCGTCACCACGACCACGTTGTCCCGGCTCCTGCCGGCGCCGAACCACAGCTCGGCGACCGTACTCGCCTTGAGCGGGTTGTCGAGATGGAGCGGCAGGTCCAGGTGCTCGGAGAGAAGTGTCTGCAGAGGTACGTCGTGCCAGTCCCAGTTCGGTGCGAAGACGGAGACTCCACCCTCGCGCTGGACTTGGCCGGGTACGCTCACGCCCACTCCGAGGACGGTCTCGGCCGCGACCCCGGAGAGCACCGAGCGCACGCCCGAGACGACATGTCTGACGATCTGGCCAGGGTCTGTCTCGCTTGGCCGCACCTCCTCCTCCGCGGTGGCGATCACCTCGAGCCCCAGGTTGAACAGCTCGGTGTGGACATAGGTCTCAGCAACGTCCACGCCGACCAGCCGGGCGTCCGCCCGGTTGACGGTGACCAGGCCACGTGGTCGGCCGCCGCCCGAGTCTGCGAAGCCTGTCTCCGCCACGACACCGAGGTTGAGCAGTTCCCCGATCAATGTCGACACCGTCGCGAGGCTCAGTCCGGTGCTGGCGGCAATCTCCTGTCGAGAGATCGGCCTGCCCGCGATCACTTCTCGGAGCACGCCGAACCGGTTCGCCAGCCTGATGTCCCGGGTCGTCCGCCGCCTGATCACTGTCTCTCCGGCGCCTGGCATTGTTTGCGTGACACTTCGCCGAACACTTGGCGGAAGTCTTGAGGATCGCCTGCCTCTCGACAACAAGGGTGTCCGACACCGGCTACACCGGATGGACACGGACGAGGCGTGTGGGTCCTGACCGATCACGGACGCCGGGCTTGATCACGACGTTCGTGACGGCAAACCTGCCGGACGTCGAACCAGCAACCATGTCGTGCCGCGTGGACGCACTCATCCCCTCGAAGGAGGCGGCCATGGCCGTCGGTACTCGATCGCGTCACCACCGGATCCGTGGTGGGTTTCGGGCGGCTGTCCTCTTAGGAGTCGTCACCCTGCTACCTCTGACCGCAGCGGGAGCATCGGCCATGACGAACGACCCGGTGACCGACCGCCAGACGAGCGCTTCGTACACCTCGTTCCGCCCGGGGGCGGAGTGGCGCGACACCGACGGCAAGGTCATTCAGGCTCACGGCGGCCAGGTCCTTCCGTCCGTGGACCACCATGGGAAGCGCATCTGGTACTGGTACGGCGAGGACCGCAGCAACGGCTACTTCGACAGCCCAGGCATCCATCTCTACTCCTCCCGCGATCTCTACAACTGGAAGGACCACGGCCTGGCGCTGCGTAGCTTGAGCTCGCAGGACCAGTTCACCAACGACAAGTACTTCGCACGTCTCTACAAGCACTACACCGCCGAACAACGCGAGATGGTCTGGCGCGACCTGTCCACCAACCAGCAACGAACCGACGGGTGGGCTCGACCGTCGATCCTCGAGCGGCCGAAGGTGATCTACAACAGGGCCACGGGTAAATGGGTCATGTGGCTGCACTCCGACGGGCCGTCCTCGCCCACCAGCACCTCGACGTATGCCCGCGCTGAGGCCGGGGTCGCCATCGCGGACTCTCCGAAGGGTCCCTTTCGGTGGCTGGGGTCCTACCGGCTGAACAGAGTCCCCAGCGACTCGGTGCCATGGTGCGGCAGCGGTTCCGCCTTCGATCCCGCCGGTGGGATGGCACGCGACATGACGCTGTTCGTCGACGACGACGGGACCGGCTACATCATCTACTCGTCCGAGGAGAACCGGACGATGTACATCTCCAAGCTCAATGCGGCCTACACCTACCTGTCCGCACCACCGGAGGATGCGGTGCAGGGCGAGGACTTCGTACGCACGCTCCCCTGCAACCAGCGTGAAGCACCGGCCATGTTCAAGTCAGAGGGCAGGTACTACCTGGTGACGTCGGGAGCTACCGGCTGGGATCCGAACCCTGCGCGCTACGCCACGGCGACTGACATTCTCGGCACCTGGACCGACCGCGGGAGCCCCATCTCGGGCCCCGGTGCTGGTGACACCTACCGATCGCAGAGCACCAACGTGATTCCGTACGACCGGCAGCAGAACAAGTTCGTCTTCATGGGAGACCGCTGGACGCCGGACACGCTGGCGACGTCGCCGTACGTGTGGATGCCGATGAGCTTCGGCGAGGACGGAACTCTGACCATCGGCCCGGACGCCGAGTGGCGGCTGGATGATCTCCAGCCGTATCGGCAATGGATCGTGACCACATCCGTTCCGGATCACGTCTGGCTGAACGACACCAGCACACTGCCGACCCAGGTCCAGGTCAGACAGGGCGGTGCCACGAAGACCCATCTCGTCTCGTGGGATGAGTCCACGGTGGCCCAGCCCGGCCCGACCAAGTTGCGCGGAACCCTCGACGACGGACGCACCTTCACCAGAGATGTCGTCGTCGTACCCCACGGCCTGAAGTACGTCGTGAACGCCGGCGGAGCCGTGACGGCTGACTGGCAACGCATCACCGACGTCGCCTCGTCTGAGACCCCGCTGCTCAACACCTCGCCCGAGCAGGCCGTCGGCGCGGATCCCGTTACGGGCGTGACGTGGGGCTTCACCGGGTCGAGCGGTACGTACGGCACCGACACAGGCGATCTCTACAGCACCCTCAGGTGGGCCAAGGACAAGGAGCCACTGACCTACACCTTCACGGGGTTGGAGCGCGGGACCTACACCGTCCACGCCGGCTACTGGGATCCGTGGCCATGGGCCAACCGCGCCGCCCGGGTCAGCATCAACGGCACTGTCGTCGACGACGAGCGACTCTTCACCAGCGAGTACGTCGCGGGAGAGTACGCGGACGTCCCGGTCGGTGACGATGGCCAGATCGTCGTGGACATCGCCCCCACGAGGGCACCGGACATCCAGGTCAGCTGGCTGATGGTGAGCAAGGTCGGCTGAGCGCGCCGGTCAGAGGAATTGTCGGTCAGAGGAAGCTGAACAAGGGAGGAAAGACCAGGACCACGATCCACGCCCAGGCGGCGTAGACCGGGAGGTAGCCCGTCTGCCACCGCTCGAGCGCGGCAAACGGTCTGTGTCCGCGGACGAAACCCAGGATCAGCCAGCCTGACCAGGCGAGATTTCCCAGCAGGATGACGTTTTCGCCGAGCGCCGCCGCCTTGTTGGGGGTGGCACCGTACTCCGTGATGCGGCCGGTGATGGCCAGTAGCACCAGCACATCGATGACCAGGGCGCTGACCACGAGCGCCCCCTGCAGCTTGTCGAACAGGCCGGGTGGGGCCAGCGGATCGCGGGCTGAGATCGAGTAGAGCAGCAACCCCAGCACGACGACCAGCAGCAGGTCGAAGAGGATCAGCGTTTCCCGCTCGACATCGATGGCGGTGCTGGTCCAGGCAAGAACAACGATGAACGCCAGCAGCGCCGCGGTGAAGAGCGGAGTGAAGAGCCGCGTGAGCACGGGGGCGATGTTTTCCACCACGCTCTGCTTGGCCTCGACCAGCCACCCGGCTACCACCACTCCTGCCACGGCGCCGCACGGAAGAAGCCATTGGGTGATGAAGTCTTCCGGCTCGATCCCGATGGCCTGGTAGGTGCCGACGATGAACGCCGTCAGCACGCCGCCACCGAGGGCGATGAGCACGAAGTAGACAAACCATTCGCCGGTGAAGCGGATGAAGTCCATGCGTCGGCGTGACGAACGCAAATCGTCGGCGACATAGGCCAGGCCCACCACGAGCCACAAAGCGATGGGGAGATGAATTCCGGTCAGGACCACCGACTGGGAGTCCTCCGCGAGCGGATAGATATTGGCTCCCACGGCGCCGAGGGCGAACAACGCCACCAACACCCCGATCAGCGCTGGTCTGGCCTGCCGGCGCCAGGCTAGGAAGGCCGCCAGCCATGGCAACGCGAACAGGCTGGCGTTAGCTCCGTAGAACGCGCCGTCGTCTTCGAGGCTCGTCCCGAACAAAGCCGGCACCTTGATGGACACTGCCGCACCTGCCGCACAGATGACCATCGCGAACAGGTCACGCCGTGACCGGGTGTTCGCGACCGCGCCGCCGGTCTCGCCGGTCAGCACCAGTTGCTTCCACAGTCGTTCGGAATGCTCCCGAGCGAACTCGCGGGACAGGTCGTCCAAGCTCCCCATGCGCTTGACCGCGATCAGAAACGCCTCGTCCGTGCGTAGGCCAGCGGCGATGAGCTCATCGATGGAACCCCGCAGATGGTCTTCGAGCTCGTCGAGGTCGGACTGCTGTAGCTCTGGGCGGCGCCGCACGTAGTCTCGCCACTGCGCGAACTGAGCCTCCAGCTCGTGACCACCTTCCGCGGTCATGCCTGGCCGCCCATCGGGACCGGTGTCAGCTGCCTGAAATTGCCCGGGCCGATCCAGATCTCATCCAGCGCGTCGACAACCGTGTCCCACTGGCGGCGCTGCTCGGAAAGCTCGGCCGTGCCCTTGCCGGTGATGCGGTAGTACTTGCGACGCCGCTCCCCAGCGACTGACCGCCAGCTCGACTCCACGTAACCGAGACGCTCGAGCCGGTGCAGCAACGGATAGACCAGCCCTTCGGTCCAGTCCAGCTCGCCACCGGACAGTTCGTTGATCCGCCTGAGGATGGCGTAGCCATAGCTTTCCCCCTCGGCCAGGATGCCCAGCACCATCGGTGTCGCCGAGGCGGCAACAAGATCCTTGGTGATCCTCACGAGACCTCCGGCCCGTACCTAGAAGTACGATGCATAGTAGTTCCAGGTATCGACCGGCGGCAACGGCTTGACGGTGATCGTGACTGGACCGCAAGGTGCGAGCCCGGTCGCATTCGACCGATACCGGTTGTTAGCCACCATCCCGTCTGACGGTTGGTGAGACGAACCCGGAATCGTACGCCGTAATGACTGCCTGCGTACGATCCCGCGCACCCAGTTTGGTCAGGATGTTGCCGACATGGGTCTTGACGGTCTCCGTACCGACAAACAGCCGGACGGCGATCTCGGCGTTGGAGAGTCCCTCCGCCATGAGCCGAAGGACCTCGCCTTCGCGTTCGGTCACCGGCAACCGCGCCCGCGTTGCGCGCGCACCGTGCCGGGTCGCGAGGCCTCGAATCGCAGCCGGAAACAACAACGAGTCTCCGGCCGCGACGAGGCGTACCGCTTGGAGCATCTCCTCCGGCCGGGCCCGCTTGAGCAGGAACCCGCTGGCGCCGGCCCGCAGGGCCTCATAGACGTACTCATCGTTTTCGAACGTCGTGACCACAAGGATCTTGGGCGGTTCGGCCAGGGTGTCGAGCAGGTGCCGAGTCGCCTGCAGGCCGTCGACCTTGGGCATGCGTACGTCCATCAGCACCAGGTCGGGCCGCTGCTGACGGACCAGCGGCACAACCTCCGAACCCTCGCCGGCCTCCGCCACCACGGTCAGGTCATCCTCGGCATCGATGATGGCCCGCAGGCCGCTGCGTACGAGGGAATCATCGTCGGCGATCAGAATCCGTACGGTCACGGGAGTTCGAGAGGTCGAAGGGGTCACAGGGGCACCTCGACCGTGACCCGCCACTCGCCATCCACGATCCCGGTGTCGACCCGGCCGGCCAGGATCGCGACGCGTTCGGCGATGCCGGACAACCCTCGCCCACCGCCCTGCCGCCCCGAGGGCGCGGCGCCGATCGGGTTGGTCAGCTCGATCCGCAACAGATCTGGTCGTACCTCGACACGCAGACGAACGGGCACCGCCCCGGCGTGCCGCAGAGCGTTCGTGAGCCCTTCCTGCACGATTCGGTAGGCCTCCCGCGACACCACGGGCGGGAGCCTGTCGGGATCGCCACTGACCTCAGCGTCTATCTCGACGCCGCCGTCGCGGGCCTTTGAGAGTAGCCCGTCGAGATCGCCGAGCGTGCGCTGCGGGCTCGTCGTCGCACGTTGCTCGCCGTTCTTGCCCTCCGTGCCGTGGGCACGGTCGTCGCGCAACAACCCGAGCACGTGGTCGAGGTCGTCCACTGCCGCCCGACTCGACTCCTCGATGGCCGACAGTGCGCGGCGTACGAATGCCGGATCGCGGTCCATCACCCGCCCCGCGGCGCCCGCCTGGATCGTCACCATGCTCAAGGCGTGCCCTACCGAGTCGTGCAGCTCACGTGCCAGCCGGTTGCGTTCGGCAAGCTCGGCGGCGCGGCGTTCGAGGGCGGCGAGCCGATCCGCGGCCGATTCGAGCAGGGCGGGAGCGAGCCGCGCCAACAGCGCTCCGGTCGCGGCCGCGACGGCGGCCAGGCCCAGAAGGATCCCGAGACCCGCCACCGGCGCCAGCCCGACAGGCAGGTACGCGGACCACAGGTCGCGAACGGTGGCAATTGATCCGTATCCGCGGCTGGTGAACGGCAGGGCGACCAGGATGAGGGCGGGTTTGGCGATGGCGAGCCCGACTGCGCAGACGATGCCACCGCTCAACAGGTGCATGACGTACCAGGTCGCGACGCGGAACCGCATGCTCGCCGAAGTGGCTGGGCGTGGCGCCAGGTGCGCCGCCGGGCCGGCGAGCAGGCGCCGCACGGCGACGACCTCGCGGTTGCGTACGAACGGAAAGAACGCGGTGATCGCCACCAGGACCGCCATCAGCGGAACTGCGTCGAGGAGTTCAAGTGCGCCGTAGGTCAGCACCGCCCATGCGCCAAAGCTCAGCACGTCCCACGCCGACCCGCCCTCCAGCCACCAGATCACGGGGAGGGCGAGGAGGTAGTACAGCCCCAGCACTGCACCACCCAGGAGGAGATAGGCATAGCGCAGCATGGCTCGCCGGCCGAGAATCAGCTCGGCGACTCGGCCGACGCCCCGTACGGTCCACATGAGGCGATCCTGACAGAACCGGAGCAGACGTGGCCGCTTGCCGGGCGCGGGGTCGGGCGTGCTCCTGGACCCCGGTGCGTCGGAGTGTGGTGAGGATTCCGGTTTGTGAGTCATGCCAAGGACACTGCCGTCTGGAGGCGGCGTAGACCTCCCGCTGGGAGGTGAACGATGTCCCCCGTCGGAGGGACCTCACGGGAGTCGGCGGACCTTGAGCACGTTGTCCATGTGCGTGCCGGGTCGCTCGTCGGAGTCGGGCTGCGATCGTTCGTACTCCTCACACAGCAGCACTCGCCACTCCTGCGAGGGAAGCTCCAGCACGTCGAGAACCTCCTGTGGTGTGGGGAAGTGCACGTCGTCGTGTGGCTCGTGCGCCCCTGACGGCCAACCGGCGTGCCCGACCACGAGGAGCACGCCGCCGGGAGCAACGGCTGTCGCGGCCATGCGCAGGATCTTCTCCCGCGGCAGCTCGACGCGAGAGTGCAGGAACTGGGCGGAAACGAGGTCGTAGACACCTTCGGGGAAGGACGTGCCCAGATCGTGTCGCTGCCAGTCGATACGGTCGGCGACCCCGGCGGCCGCGGCATGCTCGGCAGCGCGGTCGAGCGCAATCCGCGAGATGTCGACGGCAGTGACATGCCAGCCGCGTCGAGCGAGCCAGATGGCGTCACCTCCTTCGCCGCACCCAAGGTCCAGTGCCTTGCCTGGTTCGAGGTCACCGGCCTCGCGGACGAGCGAGGCGTTCGGCTCGCCGCTCCAGATCCGCGCGCGCTCGGCGTAGCGGCCATCCCAGTACCCCTCCGCCGACACCTCGCTGCTGTGCGGGGCGTCATGCGTCGCCGAAGTGTCGTGCGATTCGCTGTGCGCCGTTGGGACGCGGTCGGCCCCTCCGCGCATGGCGGCGACAGCGCGCCGGGTCTCCTCCGCGATCAGGTCGGCGTTGATGGCCGCCGCCGCCCGTACCCCTCCCGCTGCGGCGGCAATGACCTGGTCGGTCACGTTGGTGACGTTCCCGGCCACCCACACCCCGGGCACGTTGGTCGCCCCCGTCGCGTCGGCCTGGACCCGCGTGCCGATCACGTGCCCGGCCATCTCCTGCTCCTCCGTCTGCAGACCAAGCCGCGCGAGTATGTCCGCACGGGCGGCGAGATGGGTGGCCACGACGAGGGCCTGGCAGTCGACCACTCGTCCGCCCGCTAGCCGCACCCCGGCGAGCCGGTCGCCCGTCACCTCCAGGCCTGCGACCTGCCCCTCCACCACGGCGACGCCCCGGGCCGCGAGCTGTTCGCGTTGCTCGTCGCCGGGCTCGGGACCGGAGTGCAGGAAGAGCGTGATGTTCGCGCTCCACTGCCGCCACAGCTGCGCTTGGTGCACGGCGAGCGGTCCGGTGGCGAGGACTCCGATGGCCTGGTCGCGGACCTCCCAGCCGTGGCAGTAGGGGCAGTGCAGCACGTCGCGGCCCCACCGCTCGGCCAGCCCTGGCAGGTCGGGCAGCTCATCGACCAGGCCGGTGGTCACCAGCAGTCGATGTGCCAGGACGGAGGACCCGTCTTCGAGGGTGACCAGGAATCGACCGTGGACCTTTTCGACGGCCGTGACAGTGCCGGTCACGATCTCCCCGCCGTACCCGATCACCTCGGCGCCTCCGGCAGCCAGCAGCTGGTCCGGCGGCATGCCCTCCCGGCTCAGGTAGGTGTGCACGCCTTTTGCCGGTGCGTTGCGCGGCTGACCCGCGTCGACGACCAGGACCCGGCGGCGGGCTCGGCCCAGCGTGAGCGCCCCGCTCAGGCCGGCAGCGCCGCCACCCACGACCACCACGTCGTACTCCGTTTCCACGGCGCTTCTCCCCTCGTTCGATCGGCGCTGCCACTGTCCGCCCGCCAGCCCGGAATTGACAAACTTCTTTGCCGTATTGGCAAGGTAGCTCCATGGATCTGGACGACGCGCTCAAAGCTGTCGGCCCGCGACTGCGAGCACTGCGCGTAGAGCGCGGCGACACCCTGGCGGACCTGTCGGCGAGCACCGGCATATCGGTCAGCACCCTGTCGCGCTTGGAGTCTGGCCAGCGTAGGCCCACGCTCGAACTGCTACTCCAGCTTGCCCGCGCCCACCAGGTCGCACTCGACGAACTGGTCGACGCGCCGGTGACCGGCGACCCACGCGTACACATGCGACCGGTCAAGCGCCACGGCATGACGGTCATCCCGCTGACCCGCAGGCCCGGGGGACTGCAGGCCTTCAAGCAGATCTATCCCGCGCGCTGGCCGGGGTACGAGCCGGAACAACAGGTCCACGAGGGATATGAGTGGCTCTACGTACTCTCCGGGCGGCTGCGCCTGCTCCTTGCGAAGCACGAGGTGATCGTGGCGCCCGGGGAAGTGGTGGAGTTCGACACCCGCACGCCACACGCCTTCAGCAACCCGGGAGCCGATCCGGTCGAGATCCTCGCCCTCTTCGGCCCGCAAGGTGAACGCATGCACGTCAGAGCCCGCCCGGCCGCGAAGTGAGTCGCCGGGCGGCCGATGGGTCAGGAGTCAGGGGGCGAAGGTCCTTGCGCAATGTCGTGCCGCCTCTATGTCCCGGACCGTCAGGTGCATTTCCGCCATGCCGGTGTGGATCGTCCCCATGACCTTCCCGTCGCCCATCGCCTGTCGCGTCCTCGGCCGAGGTCCACCGACATGGTGGACCGGCGACGGGTGAACCTGGAAACGAATATCGCCACGCTCCCGCTCTGCACGATGATCGCGCCTGGCTCACCACCCATATCGCATAGACACGATATCGCGTCTATGCGATGCTGACGGCGATGAGCGAGCAGCCGTGGACCGTTGAGATCTCTCCCGAGGTCGAGAAGTGGTACGCCACGCTGAGGAGCAAAGACCAGGCCGCCGCGGACCGAGCGTTCGATCGGCTCGCCGACCACGGCCCGAATCTGCGCATGCCACACAGCCGGGCACTCGGAGGCGACCTATTCGAACTCGCTTCACCTGTGAGAACGCCGCCCGACGGGTGACCTACTACATCGACCACCCTAGGAGAGCCATCACCTTGACTACCTTCCGCAAGCAAAGACAATGAGAGCGACCAGAGATCGACCGCGCTCGTCTGGCCATGCGACAAAGGGGGAACCGCTAATGGTCAATCACCGCCAATTGCGCGCGAAATACTCACCCGAAGATCACGACGAGTACGACCGCGCCTACGAAGCAGCCACCCTCGCCGGCGAGCTGGCCGAGTTGGTCTGCGCAGTACGCACCCGCGCGGGACTCACCCAGACCGAGCTCGCCCGACGAATGGGCACCACCCAATCTTCCATTGCCCGCATCGAAGGCGGCGGCAGCCTACTCACCGTCGACATGCTCGCCCGCCTCAGCCGCGCCACTGGTACCCCGCTACGACTAGCCGCACCAGGACATTCCGACGTCCAACTCGGCGGCGCAGCATAGGAGCCAGCCCGGGAAGGCCCAATGAGCAGCCAGGCTTGGGATCAGGTGCGTACCTTCGCGCTCGGTCTGCCGTGCGCGATCGAGGACTTCCCCTGGGGTGAGCTGGTCGTCAAGGTCGATCATCCATCTCGCCGAATGGCGAACGGACTCGTGTACGGGCCGATGTTCCTGTGGCTCGGCAGCCGAGAAGCGGCGGCGCCTGCTGTGTCGGTGAAGCTCAAGGCGTCCTATGACCAGGCGGTCACGATCGGTGGTGCCACGCCGATGACGGCCAGCGGTCTTGGGCAGTGGGGCTGGCTGACTGTCCCTCTCGTAGGTGCCGATCTTGACTTCGTACGCGACTGGGTGGAGGAGAGCTACCGCAACGTCGCGCCCAAGAAGCTCCTTGCCGAATGGGACTCGCTCGAGAACGCCCATGACCTCGATGCATCAACGAGCTGATGGCGGACCGGTGATCCGCGAGGTCCGCTTCGCTCGCTCGAACCATCCTGGCCACAGGCGGCGGGCGACCTCGTCGGGGAGCCGCCCGCCGACGTGCATCGACCTCCACACCCCTCGGTAGCCCGGCAGGACTCCCGCCGCCACGACGATGTGCCCGATGACGAGCGGTGTCACGAGGTACGTGGACCAGAGGTGAACACGGACGAGGATGGCGAAGACGGGTCCGCCGGACAGTGCCGCCATCCCCGCACCACTCGCGAGAACCAAGACCAGCCCGAGCGTCAAGATCACATTGACGATCCGCTGGCCCGGGTCGAAGTGACCCTCATGCCGCGAAAACCGGCCGGTGAACACCGCGAGCGGCCACCGCAGCAGCCAACGCCTGTCGCCACGGTCGACCCGAATCGTCTCCACGACGAACGTGCGTACCGCTCTGGCGCCGAGCACCAACCCAGCAAGGGAAAACGCCGCCGCGAACCAGCCGACGTTGGTGTGCAACACAGTGTCAGGTGTACGGAAGACCTGGGCCAGCAGACTCGGCTGGCCCTCGTGGCCAAGGGTGAGCCACCATCCCGTACCAAGCAGGATGAGGGTGCTCACGTAGGTGATCGCGTGGAACCACCGAGTCCGCCGGTTGTACCGCTCGATCCGCGCCGACGCCCTTACCTTTCGGCGGCCGCGCTCGATCTGCTCGGGTATGCGTACGGGCGCGGGTTCCGGCCGGGACCCGTCAGTACCCATAGTCGGGTTGGGCATCGTCGTCACCACTGGAGGAGCCGCCGGAGGTGTCGCCGCCGGTGACGTTCACCGTGATCTCGGCTTCAGCACCGGCGGGCGAGTGGTCGGCGTGCTGCTTGGTGATGTGAATGAGGTGCTCGCCCTCCGACAGACCCTCGATCTGGAAGGTGTTCTCGGTAACGACGGTGTAGTCGGTCTCCTTGTCGTCGACGAAGATGTGGACGTGGTCCTTCCCGGTGTCGGTCGGGCCGATCTCGCCGGCGTCGAACCTCAACTCGAAAGGCGGCGACACCGACGCTCCGTCCTTGGGTGACGTGATCGTGATCTTTCCGGCGTCACCACCGCTGTCGCCACCACTGCCGGTAGTCGTGGCTGTCTCCGCGGGTCCGCCGCATGCCGCCACGATCAACGCGGTGGCTGCTGTTGCCATGAAGATGGGCACGGGCTTGCGCACAATTACCTCCTCGGAGAGGTCCGGCCTCCTGGGTCAGGAGGTCTGGGTACGGAAGCCTCTCCGGGAGCTACTACGTCCGAACCGCGTCCGGGCACTCAACCCGGCTTGCAGATTGCGTACTCAGCAGCGTCGGGTCACGTCTGGCGGTAGGCGTGCGCCTGCAGGTGATAGAGCTCGGCGTACAGCCCATTGCGTACGACCAGCTCGTCGTGGCTGCCGTGCTCGACGATCCGGCCGCGATCGAGCACGACGATCAGGTCGGCCATGCCCACCGTGGAGAACCGGTGCGAGACCAGCACGGTGATGCGTCCGGCGCCGGCCCGCTTGGCCTCTGCCGCCACCTGCTCGAAGAGGGCGTGCTCGGTGTGCGGGTCGAGCGAGGCGGTGGGTTCGTCCAGAACGGCGAGCAGCGGATCAGCCCGCAGCATCGACCGGGCGAGCGCGAGCTTCTGCCATTCGCCGCCGGACAGGTCGACTCCGCCCTGCCAGCCAAGGCCGAGCTGGGTCTCCATCCCAGCGGGCAGGCGGTCGGCGAAGCCCGCGTTGGCCTTTGCCAGCGCCGTACGTACTGCACCGATATCGCCCATCCGGGGTAGGTCGCCGATACCGACGGCCTCCCGGGTGAGGAGTTCGAAGCGTACGAAGTCCTGGAAGCCCGCGGTGATCCGCTGCCGGTACGCCTCGAGGTCGACGTCGGCCAGGTCGAGCCCGTCGAGCAGGACCCGTCCGCCGGTTGGTGCGTACATGCCGCACAGGAGCTTGACGAGGGTGGTCTTTCCGGCGCCGTTCTCGCCGACGAAGGCGACGACGGCCCCGGCCGGGAGGCGGATTGAGATGTCGGACAGGGCCGGCCGGCCGGCGCCGGACTCGGCGGCGGACTCGGCGCCGGACTCGGCGCCGGCGCTACCGGCCTCTGCGGAGTCGGTGCCGGGGTCGGCGGCATATCCGAACGTGACCCGCTCGAGGTCGATCCCCCGATCCCACCGGTTCGGCGGCGGCAACCGGTCGGCGACGGACCGCGTACCCCGCGCCTGCTCCTCCAGCCAGTGGTAGTGGTCGGACGCCGTACGAATTCGCAGCACCGATCCGGCAAACTCCGACAACCGGCCGGCGGCCAACACCACCGCCCCGGCCAGGCCCAGCGTCATCGCCACGTCCCCTGGCGTACCGCGGCCCGCGGCCACCTCCCGCAGCACCAGCAGGACCGCACCCACGTACGCCGCGGCGAAGAGCAGCCACCCGACCGCGTTGAGGCCGACCGAACCGAACAGTGCCGCCTCCATCCCGCGATGTATGCCCCGGCTCGCCTCGCGGTGCCGGCGGAGCAATTCGTCGCGCAGGCCGTAGACCCGGACCTCGGTCGCGGGTCCCGCGGTCGAGGCCAGCGAGAACAGATGCTCGGCGGTACGACGCCCCTCGGCTGCCCGCAGCTCGCCGACCCGGCGCAGCCCCTCGGCCCGGCGGACCAGCCAGGCGGCCGGGAAGGCGACGACCGGCACCAGGACGAGGGCCGGCTGCAACTGACCCAACAGGACCGCCGTGAGGGCGAGCTGTCCGGCGAGTATCGGCCCGAGGACGACGAGCGTCATGCCGATCGCGAGGTCCTCGGTGCTGCGTTCGAGTACGCGGAGCCGGTCCCAGAAGGCTGGGCGTTCGAAGTGCTCGACCCCCGGCGCCGAACCCGCGAGGGCGAGCATCCTGCGCTGCATCACCATGATCGAGCGTTCGCGCATCCGGATCGTGGTCCAGCGGTAGCCGATCGGTGCGAGCGCGGCCAGCGCCAGCGCCACCGCACACATGACGGCGCCGGCCACCGCCAGGCCGGTTCGCCCGGACTCGGCGCCGTCGACGAGCGGGCGCAGACCGAGGGCAAGCACCAGCGGCGCAGCGAAGCTGACCACGGTCACCGCGACGTATCCCGCCACCACCCCCAGACCGATCTCGCCGCTGATGCCGGCCAGCAGCCGGAGCGTACGCAGCCATGCCTTCATCGGTCGCCCGCCGCCGGTGTCGCCGCGGTGCCCGCCGCCGACGGCGCCGGGCCGTCCGCTCCCGCTGGTGCGGACGTGAAGCGTTCGGCCTGGAGCCGGAACATCTCCGCGTACGCGCCACCGCGGGCCATCAGCTCCTCGTGGGAGCCCTGCTCCACCACCCGGCCACCGTCGAGGACCGCGATCGAGTCCGCCTGACGCACGGTGGAGAAGCGGTGCGAGATGACGATGGTGGTCAGGCCCTCGGTAAGAGCCAGGAAGTGGGCGTGGAGCCTCGCCTCCGCGCGGGCGTCCAGGTGGGCCGCCGGCTCGTCCAGGATGAGTACGGACGCGCCGTGCCGGACGGCGAACAGCGCCCGGGCGAGGCCGATCTTCTGCCACTCCCCGCCGGACAGGTCGACGCCGCCGGCGTACGCGGGTGACAGCGGCGTCTCCCAGCCCAGCGGCAGGCCGGCGACCGCCTCGGCGACGCCCGCGGCACCGCCAGCCGCCTCGATCCCGGCCCGGTCACCGGCGAGGTCCACCCGTCCGAATCCCACGTTCGCGTGCGCGGGCAGGGCAAACCGGGTCGGGTCCTGGAACACGCCGGCCAGCCGATGGCGCCATGCCGCCGCGTCTAGCCCGGCCAGGTCCGTGCCGTCGACGCTGAGCCGTCCGCCGGTGGGTTCGTACACCCGGCAGAGCAGTTTGACCAAGGTCGACTTGCCGGCGCCGTTCGCGCCCACGACGGCGAGCGAACGCCCGGCCGGGATGATCAGGTCCAGGTCGTGCAGGGCGTCGCCGGTGCCGCCCGGGTAGGCGAACGACACCCGCTCGAAGCGGATCTCGTCGGCCGGAAGATCGTCGTACGACAGCGCCCCGGCCGCCGACCGGACACGCGATGGCGAGCCGGCCCGGCCAGGTGGCAAGTCGGCCCGGCCAGGTGCCTGCCGACCTCCGGCCGCGGTTACGGCCTCCTCATAGCGACGCAGTGTGGCCAGTGCCAGCTCGGTCTGCAGCCCCGCCCACGCCCCGGACTGGACGCCGCCGACGCCGACCATCAGCGCCTGGACGTAGACCGCCGCCGCCGCGACGCCGATCCGCCCCGCCATCGCCTCCCGCGCGATCCAGACGGCCCCGAGCACCGCGACGGCAGCGAGCAGCAGCCACGCCAGCGGCGGCCGGCGGCCCGTCGGGGCGAACACGTCCACCATCGACCGGCGCCAGGTGGCCATGAACCGGTCGAGGAGGAACCCGGACAGCCCGAAGACCCGCACCTCCTTGGCCGCCGGCGGGGTGACTCCCAGCTCGTAGTAGTAGCTCGTACGCCGGGCAAGCTCGGTGCCACCGTAGTGATGTGCGGCTTCGATCCGGGAGGCCCGCTTGTCCTGCGCCGCGGCCCAGAAGCCGGCCACGAGCATGGTCGCCCCGAGCACCGGCTGGAACCGGGCGACGACCAGGCAGCAACCGATCACGACCACCCGACTGGTCGCCAACCTGCCCAGCGTCCGCGCCAACCGGCCCGGCCGGGCGTACGCCGACCGAAACGTCTCCCGACCCACCGCTACGAGGTCGGCCGTGCTCGGATCCTCAAGGTGCCCGATCCCGTCAGCGGCGAGCGCCGCGTCCATCAGGTCTCGGGCGAGTACGGCGTCGACGCGCTCGCCGAGCGCGGTCACGACCGCGTCCTGCACGGCACCGGCCGCCCACTGGAGCAGGAACAGTGCACCGGCCACGACCGCCCACCACATCGCAGCCCGGCCGGCCGGCGATCCCAGTCCCGCTGCCGCCAGGCCGGGGACCTCGCCGATCACCGCGCCCACCGCGGCGACCGCGGCGAGCGGAGCAGCGCCGGCGACCAGGACCATCACGGCACATGCCACGCACAGCGCGGGGCTCGCCCGCACCGCCACCTGGACGAAACGCCAGTAGCCCCGCAGGCTCACCATCCCGTTACCGCCCGTGATGGAATTGAACCGTCGGGCCGGGAAGGCCCATCTTTCCTTCACTCGTAGCCCATCGCCGCGATGGCGAAGCCCAGGCGTGCGCGGACCCTTGCCTCCTCGGCGCCGTCGAGCTCACGCCAGTGCCCAACGCGATCGGGCGAGATCGTCTTTGACGTAACGGTATCGGGCAGGCCGAGCCGCGCGAAGAGTGCAGCGCGCTGGCCGGGCCAGTCCGCGGCGAGGTCCTCCAGCCTGACCTCGACGTAGCGGTCAGTCAGCGGATAGGTGTTCTTGAAGTCGACCCACCGCCGGTAGACCGGCTCCAGCCAGTTGCACACGTGGTCGAGATCGTCCGGAGTCCACGGTTGGCTTCGGTAGGAGGCGGCAACGGCCACCGGATGCCGCATGATGTGGACCATGTGCGCGTCCGGAAAGAGATCCCACAAGAAGGCCATCGACAGCATGTTGTACGGCGTCTTCTCACACCAGACTGGCTTGCCGTTGTCCTTCGCACCACCACTGAAGAGCTCGTCGACTCGCTTGCCCAGCAGGAGAACAAGCTCGGAGCGATCGGCGAACCAGCGCGCAACGCGTTGGTGACGACGGACGGGATCATTGTCGCCGACCGCATCGACCGTGGCGTCGTACTCGTACCAGATCAGATCGTCGATCAACGCTTCCAACCAGCTCCGGTAGCGCTCCCGGCCAACGGCGCCAGGCAGGTCCCACCAGGCGCTGTTGTTGTCCTTGCTCCTGGTGACCCGCTCGTGCATCAGTCGGTGGAAGCGGGTGATCGCGTCGAGACCGTTGTACGTCGTGTAATCGACCGTGAGCGCGCGGGTGAGATCCTCCAGGCCGCCCGGATCGATCAGGAAGCGGGTCTCCACCGGGACGTGCCAGACATGGGGGTGTTCCCCGAGAATCTCGGCGAGCTGCGATGTCCCGCACCGCCCGGTTCCTCCGACGAAGATCGGCATCCGACAGCTCCCAGGACGGCCTTGTGAACACGAACCGCTCAACTGTACCGATGAGCGATCAGGTCGTGCTGAAGGCGAAAACCGCAACAGTGCAGAGTATGAGGCCGACGTTCTGTATGCGGGTGGTCCGCTCGCCCAGGAACGCGGCGGCGAGGCCGACTGTCACCGCGGGATAGAGAGACGTGATCACGGCCACGATCCCCAGCGGGGCATGGTGGGTCGACAGAAAGTACAGCAGCGTTGCCGATACGCCGAGCAGTCCAGGTCCGGTCGCCGTCCACGAAGGCCGTGGCCCGGGCGGTCGCCAGATCAGGACCAGGGCCGTGATCAGCACCAGGGAGGTGAGCTGGCTGACAGCCACCGGCCACAGTCCCGCGCTGTCGCCAGCCCGCTCCAGACCGATGAAGAGGACCGCGAAGCCGACCCCTGCCAGCAGTCCTTGCCCTACGCCCCCTGACCGGCCCGACGTGTCGCGGCTGGTGGACACGAGCCAGATTCCCGGAAGCGCGGCGGCCACGCCGATCAGTGCCATCGCGGGCAGCAACCCGCCGGTCGCCAGGTCGAGGAGGACCGGCAGCCCGGCGGCTCCGACGGCCGACAGGGGTCCGGCGATGCTCATCTGGCCAACCGCGAGACCGTGGTAGAGCGCAAGGGTGCCGACGGCGGCGCCGAGTCCGGCCACGCCACTCCACGCCAGAACCTGCGCGTCGGGAAGGCGGCTGCCCATCACCGCGACCACCGCGCATGCCGTCAGCGCGGAAGCCGCCTGACCAAACCAGCCCACCAGCGCGTAGTGCGCACGGCGTGACAGCACGCCGGCGGTGAAGTCCGAGGCACCATAGGCAACCGCCGCAAAGAGCGCGAGCACCACTCCCGTCATCGTTCAGGCGCCGGGTCGCCGATGAACGAAAAGAGGATCCGCACCGCCGGAGGCTATCAGCGCGCTGCTTGTCGCCAGTGGCGGATCAAGCCCGTACCGCCCCGTCTACGCATGCGGGTCCATGATCGCCAGCGCGACGAGGTGCCAGTGCTCACCTGGCACGCTCGACAGCTCGAGGTCGACCTCGCGTCCGGAAGCCCCACCGTCGAGGGTGAAGTGAACCCACTCGTATTCGCCACGAAACAGGAACTTGCTCTGACCAAGCAGTGCGCCGCCGGAGTGCACAAATGTCGGGTGGGCGTTAACCGTGTCGCCCACGAGGAGGTGCGCCTCGTGTTCGCCGGCTGGTACGGCGACGCGGAGCGTGCGGGCCGGGATGTCGTTGACGAAGTCCCGCAGCAGCGGGTCAGGACTCTCACGGTCTCGCGACTGAGGCGCTCCTCCGATCCAGCCGTAGCCCGTTTCCGCGTTCCAGGCGTCGCCAGGAGTGAGCCGGAGATAGCCGTCGAGCAACGGGCTGGAGGCGGACCCCGCGTCCAACGCGAGCACACAGCGCTGCCCTGCTGGGATCGTGAGGACCTCGGTGGGATCCGCCAGCACGTCCAATCCGCCGGCCTCGATGCGTGCGCCGACGAGGAAGGTTCCTGGAACTCCGGCAGACTGGACCGCCACCGAGACGTCGCGAAGCTCCCGGGACGGCACCGCGACCGGCGTGGCGGCGCTCGTCCATCCGTCCGGAACGTCCAGGGCGACGGTGCCGGCCAGGTCCTTCCGTGACGCGTTCCCGACCGAGACCTGCACCGCGTTTGGCGATCCTTCGTGCATCACGGTGGACGTCTTGGCGAACTGCGCCTGCACCCAGGAGCGATGCTCATCCAGGATCCGGCTGTGCGCGAACCAGTACGAAACCAGGTTGTCCCGCCACCGCGTCGCGTGCGCGACCTGCCGATCAAACCTCTCCAACACCTCGGCGTACCGTCGCGGGTCGACCTGCCTCCGCAGCGTCTGCCAGTGCCGACGCAACTGGTATGCATCCTCGAGACCCTCGAAGTGGGAATCGTAGATGTGCTGGATCACCGTCTTGCCGGAGTGCAGCCGGTGGACGTACGGAACGTGGTGAAACCACAGCAGCAACTCATCCGGGCAGGTGTCCAAGGACTCGAAGGTGTCCGACACCGGCGGATGGTAGAACGCAGTGGTGCCACTGCCAGTTGCCACCGTGCGGTCGAAACCCACGCCTTCGCTGTCGGACTGGTGCCACGCCTCGTTGCACGCCACGCACGGGTCGAAGTGGTCGCCGCCGCCCTGCACGAAACCGGCAGCCAACGGCGAGTTGTAGGACTCGTAGATCTCCCACGACGCCAACAGCATGCGGGTGAGAACGCCGACCAGGCGGGCGTCGGAGCCGAACGTCATCCGTACCCACTCTTCGGCTACCTGGGCAGGCGCGAAGCCGGGATTCCAGGCCAGCCGGGCAAAACCGTGCGTGTTGGCTGCGGCCAGATGGTGGCGGGTCCAGTTGGTGTCGGAGCCGAAGTTCATCACGCCGGCCACACCGCTGTGGCGATAGTCGTAGACCGATCCCTCCACGATGTCGGCGACGGTCGTGCCCGCTCCGGCCGCGTGGGTGTCGAAGTCGTAGACCTGCTTCCACATCGGCACCGCGTAGCACAGGTGGGTGGACTGGCCGGAGTACTCCTGGGTGATCTGGAGTTCCATCATCGAGTTCGTCTGCGGCAGAGCGCCGAACAGGGGATGCGCTGGTTCACGTAGCTGGAAGTCGATCGGACCGTTCTTGATCTGCAGGATGGCGTTGTCGGCGAACTTGCCGTCCAGCGGCTTGAAGGTTTCGTACGCCTCCTGCGCCCAGGTCTCGGCGTCGTGCCAGACAAAGGCACGCCACATGACGATCCCGCCACGGGGTCGCAGCGCATCGGCCAGCATGTTTGCGCCATCGGCATGGGTGCGCCCGTAGTCCAGCGGTCCGGGCTGGCCTTCGGAGTTTGCCTTGACGAGGAAGCCGCCGAAGTCAGGTATGTGGTCGTAGATCTCGGTCGCCTTGTCTCGCCACCACGCCTGAACGCCCGCATCGGCCGGGTCGGCGGTGTCGAGACCACCGAGCACCATCGGGCTGGCGAAGTTGGCCGAGAGATGGAACTTCACCCCCCACGCCCGCAGGATGTCGGCCAGGGGTGCGAGGCCCTGGATCATCTCGCTGGACAGGAACTGCGCGTTGGCGTTGACGTTGTTGACGACGGTCCCGTTGATGCCCACCGACGCCAGTGCCCGGGCGTAGTCGACATAGTGCGGCAGCGTCTCCGGCAGTTCGTCCCAGTGGAAGATCGACAGGCCCGCATAGCCCCGCTCGGCGCTCCGGTCGAGGTTGTCCCAGTGATTGGCCAGCCGGAGCGGGTTGGCGGGCCGTTCGGTGACGTCCAGCCTGGTGACGCTGCGCTGGGTCTGCAGCAGCCGCAACAGATGGAAGGCGCCGTACAGCACGCCACGATCGCCCGTGCTTGCCACCAGCACGACATCGAACCCGTCGACGCGAGTCCGACGCAGGACGTATCCCTCCGGGCCAACCTCGTCCAGGACGGCCGCCGGGACGTGCTGGCGAATGATGGGCGACGTCTCCGGGGTTCCGAGGACGACGGCGCCGTGTCGAGACGGTGCCGGCACCACGTCGATCGATCGGCCCAGCAACCCGGACAGACCGCGGACAAGCTCCGCCTCCGCCGACGTCAGGACGCCGACGCCACGGGCTCGGACGATCTGCGTAAACGCCTTCCGGTAGGACGCCAGCCGGTCGTGCCGGTCCACCAAGCGGTAGCGCAGCCACAGGTCGTACCCGTCCTCACCGACGGGCGCGGTCAACGCCGCCCATGCAGCGTGCTGATCGATGAGGTACGTCCCCGCGGCCATCGTTCCGGTCGCCGCAAGGAAGTGTCGGCGTGTCCACTTCTCACCCATCGCATCTCCCGGCAAACAAGCATTCAGGTATCTCCGGCCAGCTAGCGCATCAGCACCGGCAGACCGGGATCGCTGCTAGAAATCGGTTTCTGGCCACGGTAGGAAGACCGCTGGCCGTCGTCAAGGGTTGCGATGACCAGCATGGCCAACGACCATCGCACTTCCTTGTCGGCCTGCTCGGCGACGGCCATCGCCCGGACGCTCTCGATCAGATCCGCGGGCAGGATCGAGAACAGCATCACCTATGTCATCCACGTCGACAGTCAACCCGTGGGCAGGCTGCGCCTCGTCCGCATCGATCAGCACATCGAGATCGCCGGCATCCAGATCGACCCGCCGAACGGCTCTACGCAAGCTCGGCTTCCGACGACTGCGCGAGGTCGAGAACGACTACCGGATGACAACGGCCACCTGAGCTACGCGTCGAGGGTGGCAGCCGCTGCGGTGTCTCGACAGACCCGGTGTGTGAGCCCCGACGTCGGTCACTTCGCTATCCGCCAGCCCTCCGGCAGCGTCAACCGGAGCGGTCTGGCGTCCCGAACCGTCAGCACTGGCAGCTTTGCCGGGAAGCCGTAGTTGAAGACCATGGTCTGGTCATACCGTTCTCTCTCCCGCCCATTCTCATCGAGTACTGGCGTCGATCGAATGACCGAAGCCACGGGTAGCAACGTTTTCGTGTCGATGTAGTAGACGACATGCAGCCCTTCGCCCGGGCCGAGCCCGGCGTACCAGGGCCAGGTCTTCGGATCCAGACCGGTCTCGGTGAATGCCCGGGTGAAGATCCTCGTTCCCCAGTAGAGGCCGTCGTCGAGCTTCACGGGTGTGTAGTCCACCACCTGCCGGATGTAGGTCTTTCCGTTGACAGTGATCAACGTCGGACGCCGCGGGTGGGCGAAGCCTTCGTGTTCGTCGCGCAGGCTGGCGAGCACCTTGCCTGCCTGCTCGTCGGACAGCCCGCTGGTGACGATGCCGTCGGTGGCCGCCGAGTGCATCAGCTGGGGAATCGTCGCGCACTCTTCGTCATTGGAATCGAGGTGGCTCCACCCGTCGCCGTAGCGACTCAGGAAGTAGGACCTGCCATCGATGCAGCGGCTCATGTTCGACATCCGGCCAAGCACGTAGGAGGTCTGCGCGGAGGTGAAGTCTCCGGTTCGATGGTCGATCGCCAACTGCTTGACGAAGTACGACTGGCGTTGCTCGAACTCCGCGGGTGTCCGGAAGTAGGCGCTGGTGATCAGGCCAATGGGTTGCGTCATCTGCCGTCGGAGCAGGTCCCAGTAGAACCCGTCTGCGGACACCCCCGCCAGTCGCTGCTTCGTGACGTTCTCACCGGGCTGAAGCGGGTCCGGATCTGACTCGCGGGAAGGGGGAGGACGGTCCGCCTGTTCCTCTTGGGTTGCGCCTGGAGGCGGCGCGGGCCCCACTGCTTCCGAAGAGCGAAACAGGTAGACGACCACCGGAGCCGCAACGGCCGTGACCGCCAACAGCACGAGGACGATGATCAAGCCGAGCTGCCGGGAGCGCGCCTGCCGGGGAGCAGGCGGCGGTGCCGGTGGCGGCGGAGGTGTCCAGTGACGACCGTCCGAATATCGCTGGTCGCCCGGAGATACCTGATCAGACATTCACCCTGCCAGAACGAACGAGGACGAGGACACGGCGTCACACAAACTCGGCGTCACAGAACGAAGATCGTGAAGGCGCACCAACTGCCGTTCTGATAGAACGCACTGATCCGGGCGGCGGAGACGGGATCGCCGTCGAGAGTGCCCTTCAGGTCGGTGGCTAGGAATTCGGCGTGCTCCACGAGTTCGGATGGGTCGATCTCGACGTTCGCCTTCCGGCCCGCCAGGCTGTCGACGTCGCCCTTGCTGTCGCTGTCTTCGCAGAGCTGGCCGTTCAGTGCGGTGGTATCACCCTTGTTGAGGTTGCTGATCACCTTCTTGACGAACGCCTTGCCCTCGCCGGGCGAAGGTCCGGGGGCGGCTTGGGCGGAGATGTCGCGCCAGCACCAGTCGTTGCCGCTCCTGATACCAGTGACGTCGACCTGGCGGGCGCCGCCGTTGATCGAGATGGCGAGGGTGGCCCGGACCTTGTTGCCTGACACCGACGTACTCCCGGCGAGTTCGGCGCCGTCGGTGGTACCGATGTCGGCGATCGCCGATCGGACGTTGGGACCGACCTCGGAACACGCGAGGTCGCTCATGCCGTCGACGTCCTTGGCGTTTGCGGCCCTCACCAGGTGCTGGATGAGCGCCTCGGGCCCGGAGCTCTTCGCCGGCGTGGAGGTCGAGTCCTCGGCCGCCGTGCCGGCAGGCCGCGCATCGCCCGTGCGGAGGAAGCCGGGCGCGACGAGTGCGGTGAAACCGAACCCGGCGACGAGCAGGACCACGACGGCAACCACGGCAACGACCGTGCCGCGGCTCTTCCTCGGCGGAGGTGCACCCCTGTATCCGGGCCGCGAGGAGGGCCGCGAGGACCCGGGCCGCGAGGACCCGGGCCGCGAGGACCGGGGCCGCCAGGTCCGGGCTGTCCGTACGGCGGCTGCGGGTGGGGCATTCAGGCTCCTCGGTGCCGGTCATAGCCTCGGCCCGACATTCCTACCGGCAGTCAGCCTCACGGCGGCTTCACGGCGGCTTCACCAAGTTCCACGCGTACGCAGAGGTCAGCGTCCACGCAGTGCCGCGTCGTCGAGCAGCGCGCGTACCTGTTCGGCTTCGGGGTGATCGATCTGTTCGAGGATGGTCAGCGACTGCCGCCACACGGCGCGGGCCTCGCCGGGCTCGCCGGCGGCAAGGTGGGTGTCACCAAGCCGTTTGAGCGTGTCGGCCTCGGAGTAGCGCACCCTGAGCTCCCGAGAGAGCCGGAGGGAGTGGCGGTAGCAGGCGACGGCTTCGGTGTGGTCGCCGTTGCGGTGGTGGACGAGGCCGAGGCTGTCCCAGGTGACACCTTCGCCCATGTTGTTGCCCAGTTCCTGATGCAGGGTGAGTGCCTGCTGGCAATGAGCCAGAGCCTGCTGGAGATTTCCGAGCTGCAGGTGGTCCCAGCCGACCGCGTTGAGCGCCTTTGCTTCGCTGCCCTTGTCGCCCGAGTCCCGCGCGAACCTGAGGGACTGCTCGGAATGGTGCAGCGCCTCGGCCCGGCGGTCCTGCTGTTCGAACAGAACCGACAGCTGCCAGTGGACGTCGGCCCTGCCGGCGGCGTCCTCGAGCCGGTCGTACAACGCGAGGGCAGACTTCAGGTGCGCCTGGGAGTCCTCTGCGTGGCCGAGCATCCCCTGAACCGAGCCGAGACTGCGGTGAGTCATGGCCTGGGCCGCTACATCGCCGCTACGCCGTGCTGCCTCGAGGGCAGTCTCCTGGGTAGCTCGCCAGTCGTGCCAGTAGCCCTGTCGATAGCAGAACTCGGCAATCGCCCACGGAAGCTGCCAGCCGTGGACGTCGAAACCCGCGTCGGCGGCGAGGGCGACGGCGGCGAGGATGACTTCGCGCTCGGCGGTGAGCCATGCCATCGCCCGCTCGTGGTCGTCGAGTGTCTCGGCAGCGACGCCGGGCACGGGTGGTGGAACGCTCAGGGGCTTACGGTGCGGGTTGAGCAGGATGGCCGCCGCGTGGCCCGTATGGACAAAGTGGTCGAGCAGCCGGTGTAGCGCAGCACGTCGTTCGGCCTCGGAGTCGTGGAGCTCGCCGACCTCGGCTGCGTAGGTGCGGAGCAGGTCATGAAGGGCGTACCGGCCCGGAGTGTCCTGCGTGAGCAGGTGCGCCCTGCCCAGCTCGGCCAGCCACGACCGTACGAGGGAGGCCGGCTGCCCGACCAGACTGGCCGCCGCGGCCGTCGAGATGTCCGCGCCGGGATGCAGGCCCAGTACGCGGAACAGGCGGGCGGCCTGCGGTCCAAGCGTGCGGTAGGACCAGGAGAAGACTGCCCGCGCATCGGTGGTCGGATCACCGGTGGTGAACGTGTCAAGGCCGGGCGTCGACTCGCGAAGATCCGCCGCGACGACGCTGAGGGATGGATGGCCCCGGCTGCCGGCCAGCGCGGCGACAACGGCGAGCGCGAGGGGCAACCGCGCGCAGCGGGCAATGATCTCGGCCGCCGCCTCTGGTTCGGCATTGATTCGATCGGCGCCGAGCCGTGCGGCCAGCAACCCACCTGCCTCGTCGGCGGTCAACAGGTCGAGCGTCTGGGCGTGGGCGGCCACAGCGGCGACCAACCCGGTGAGCCCGTCGCGACTTGTGACCAGCGTCAGGCAGCCCGGCGAGCCCGGCAGAAGGGGGCGAACCTGGTCGGCATCGCGGGCGTTGTCGAGCAGCACCAGCATCCGCTTGCCAGCCAGCAGTGAGCGGTACAACGCGGTCTGGGCGTCCAGGTCGGAGGGCACTCGGTGCGGCGGAACCTCGAGGGCGGCCAGGAAACCCCGCACCGCATCGGCCGCCGTCATCGCGTGCCCGGACGCGTCGTACCCGCGCAGATTGACGTAGAGCTGCCCGTCGGGAAACTGGTCGGCGATCTCGTGCGCCCACTGCAACGCGAGCGTGGTCTTGCCGACGCCTGCGGTGCCGGTGATCACGAAGACCATCGTCTCTTCACCACGGCCGGCCAGCTGTTCGTCCAATGCCTTCCACGCGGCGTCTCGACCCACGAAGCCGTGGACGCGTGCGGGCAGTTGCCGTGGTGTGGCCGGGGACCGCCCCGAAGTCGCCGCTGCCGGAACATCCCTGACCGGCGTAACTGCCAACAGGTCGGCGTACAGCTGCCGAAGTTCAGGGCCGGGCTCTGTGCCCAGCTCGTCGGCGAGACGTACGCGGACCCTCTCGTACTGCTCGAGCGCTTCGGCCGACCTCCCGCTGCGGTCGAGTGCGGTGAGGAGCCGGAGCCACAACGGCTCCCGAAGCGGGTGTCGAGCGGTCAGGTCATGCAGGTGGCCGACGAGTTCCTGGTGCATTCCGTCGGCGAGATCCAGGTCGATGCGCCGCTCGGTCGCGACCAGGTAGGGCTCGATCAGCCGGGGCGCCTGGGTGAGGATCAGCCAATCCGACTGCAAGCCTTCGAACGGGGCTCCGCGCCACAGGGCCAGCGCCTCATCCAGGCGGGATCGCTCCGCGGCAGCGTCCGCCTCTTGTGCTGCGGCGTTCACCAGTCGTACGAAGCGGATCGCGTCAACCAGGTCGGGGTCGGTGCGCAGGACATAGCCGTTCACCGTGCGGCTGACGGTCTCGTCGCCCAGCGCCGCGCGGAGCCGAGCCACGTACGTCTGCACCGCGCGGCGGGCGTTGGCCGGCTGCTCATCGTTCCAGAGTGCGGCGCCGAGCCGCTCGGTAGAGACCGGTTCGCCCGCAGACATGGCCAACATCGCGAGGACCGTTCGAAGCCGGCCGGCGGTGAGCGTCACGGGCCGATCGTCGACGGACGCTTCGAAGGGTCCCAACAACCTGACCGTCAGCACACCATCGATCGTGTCCTCTATCGACACCGCACATCCCCCTTACACCCAGCACAGCGCCCGACACGAACAGTCGCACGTGCCGCCAGCGTGATTGCCATTCTTGGACCTGTACGGATGGTTGGGCGAGTCGGGTCGACTCGGGGTGCAGGCGTACGTCATCCGTCAGCGGCAGGCACGATGCGCAGGACTGCGTAGCGCGACGGCCGTCACCGCCGCCAGCAACGCACTGAGGATGGCACCGATCAGCGCGGCTGTGGTGAGTCCACTGGTGTAGGCGGTGTGGGCGGCGTAGAGGAGATCGGCACCGGTGGGCGATACGGATTGATATGCAGCGGAGACCGCACCTGTGACGGTGTCGAGGGCGGCGGGCTCGGTGCCCTCGGGAGCGGTGCTGGCCATGATGCTTCGGTAGACAAGGGCGGCCACGGTGCCGAGGGTGGCGATGCCCAAGGCGGAGCCCAACGCGGCGCTGGTTTCGGAGATCCCCGCTGCCGCACCTGCGCGTTCAACTGGTGCGCCGGTCAGCACCAGCGAGGTGGCCATGGTGGCCGTGAGGCCCGATCCGAAGGTGAGGATCGTGTACGCCCCGAGAAACAGCCAGAGGCTGGTTTGTGATGTGAGTGCGGCGATGGCGGCGAGGCCGGTCGCGGCGGCCAGCAGGCCACACGTCGCCAAGCTCCCGGTCGAGTAACGGTTGGCCAGAGCGGCGGCGGTCGACGCGCCAAGCATGATGCCGCCGAACGTCGGCAACGCCCACAGCGCGGACTGCAGAGGAGTGAGCCCGTGCACGAGTTGCAGGAACGGGAACACGAGCGCCCCGAGCCCGGACATCACTCCGGCCCCGATGGTGTTGACGACGACGGCGGTGGAGAACGCCTTGCTGCGGAACAACCCGAGGTCGACAAGCGGATGTCGTGCTCGGTGCTGCCGGACCACGAAGATCGCCGCGGCGGCTAGACCGACGAGCGCCGAGCCGCCCGCAGTCAGGTCGAGGCCAGATCGGGTGGCGTGTTTCATCGCGTAGACGAGGCACAAGATCGCCGCCAGCGAGGCGACCGCCCCGAGCAGGTCAAGGCGGGCGGGCCGCGGATCCTTCGACTCGACGACCAGCAGCGGTACTGCGACCAGGACCAGGACCATGATCGGGACGTTGATCAGGAACACCGAGCCCCACCAGAAGTAGTCCAGGAGCACACCGGCGATGATCGGACCCGCCACCGCTCCACCGGCGAACGCCACGGTCCACGCACCTACCGCCGCGCGGCGCTGGTTCTCCCGACCGAACATGGAGCGGACCAAGGAGAGTGTGGACGGCGCCAGTGTCGCGCCGCCGACCGCCATCGCCGCGCGAGCGAGTATGAGCAGTCCCGGGGTCGGGGCATAGGCCAGCATGACCGACGAGAGGCCGAACAGCCCTGCGCCGATGTGCAACACCTTCCGGCGGCCGAAGCGGTCGCCGAGGCTGCCCATGGTGATCAACAGGCCCGCCATGACGAAGCTGTAGATGTCCATCGCCCACAGCCATTGGTTGGCCGAGGGATGGAGCGCTTCGCCGATCGGAGCCGCCGCGACGAACAGGACCGAGGCGTCCATCCCGGTCAACAGCGCAGGCAGCAGGAGGACAACCAACCCCGACCAGGTGCGGGCCGTGGCACGGGCTGGCAGCTCGGGCAGCATCCGGAGATCGTACGTACGTTCAAACTGCCTGTCCAGACGTACGTACGTACAACTGATAGCCTGCGCGGCATGAGCCAGCGCGACGACCTGTTGACCGCGGCCAAGAAGCTCCTCGTCGAGAAGGGCTATCACCGCACCACCGCTCGGGACATCGCCGCCGCATCCGGCGCACACCTGGGGTCGATCGGCTATCACTACGGCTCCAAGGACGCCCTGATGACGACCGCCACGCTGGAAGCCCAAGGCGAATGGGGCCACACGATCGACGCGGCCATGGCCACGGCCGGTGCGGCCGACGCCTCACAGCGACTCCAGATAGCCATCGACGCACTGAGCGCGGCCATGGCCAAGCAACGCCAGGTCCTCGTCGCCAGCGTGCAGGCATATGCCCAAGCGGCCTTCGACGACGCCATCCGGCAGACTCTCAGCACCGCAACCGCCGGCGCCCGTACCGATCTCGCCGCCGGCGTACTCGACGTCGACCCCAGCGACGTCGGGGCCGAGACCAGCCGGGGCCTCGGCTCGGTCGTCCACGCACTCATTGCCGGCCTGTCACTGCAAGCGTTCCTCGACCCCGACTCCCTACCGACGGGCGAACAAGTGGTGGAAGCTCTCCACTCCCTTGTCGCCAACGAGAAATCGCGGTGACGCTCCGGGCCTGATGGCTTGCGGCTTAATGGTTTTGGTTGCGTGCGCCCGGATCGTTAGCCTGCCCGGCCATGACCGAGCCACCGAGACCCGGCTACTACGCATTCCTCGACTTCAACGCGCCGCTGTCCGGTGCGCGGGCCGATTCGATGGCGCGTGCGCTCGCTGCGAACCAGCCGGCCCGGGTCGTCGACGTCGGGTGTGGCTGGGGCGAACTCCTCCTGCGAACTCTGGCTGAAGCACCATCGGCGACTGGTCTCGGCATTGACGTCGACGCCGAGGTGATCGAGCGCGCCCGGAGAAATGCCGTGAATCGCGGTCTGGCCGGTCGGGTCAGCTTTGCGGACGACACTGCTCCTACGGCAGCCGAGCCCGCCGACGTGGTGCTCTGTATCGGCGCCGATCACGCCTACGGCGGCCAGCGAGAGGCCCTGGTCGCGCTCTGCGACATCGTTCGGCCCGGCGGATCACTGCTCCTCGGCACCGGATTTTGGGAGCGCCCACCAACAGCAGCCGAGGCGGCTTCCGTCGGCATGGAGCCGACCTCGCTCCCCGATCTCGCCGGCCTGGTCGACCTCGCCATCGATGCCGGATTCCGGCCGCTTCAGATCCAGACCGCCAACCGAGACGAGTGGGAGGAGTTCGAGTCTGGATATCTGGCTGACTGGGAAGCCTGGCTGGTCCGTTACGGCGACCAAGCCGGCGCGGGCGAGATCCGCGACGCCGCTGACAAGCATCGCAACGAGTGGCTTCGGGGCTGGCGTAACGTCCTCGGCTTCGCCTACCTCACCCTCGCCCGCCCGGCGACGCGGTGAGTACGACCGTGTGTCGAGAAATGGTTCACGCGCTCTCCTTACGGTGAACCGTTTCTCAACACGGGATCGCTAGTCGACACAGGCAAGGTATGTTCCTGCGGATGAGCGAGGACGTGAGACTCCTGGTCGTCTCAGGATCCATGGGCGCCGGCAAGTCGACGGTGCTCGGAGAAGCCAGTGACCTGCTACGAGCGGCCAATGTCCGGCACGCCGCTCTGGATCTCGACCACCTCAGCCAAGGCCACTATGTGGAGGCCGTGCAAGACGAGCTGATGCTTCGTAACCTGGCGGCGGTCTGGAACAACTACGCCGCTGCGGGCGTCAGTCGAGCGCTGCTCAGCAAGCCCATCGACACGATCACCAAGCGCGACCAGCTTCGATCAGCGATACCGGCAACTCACGTCGTGGTGTGCAGGTTGCGCGCCAAGATCGAGACGATGCAACAACGCGTCCGCGTTCGCGAGCCGGGTCCAAACCAGGATCAGTTCATCGACCATGTGGCCGTACTCGAGCGCTATCTCGACGCCGGCAAGGTCGAGGACTTCAGTGTCAGCAACGAAGGTCGTCCGGTGGCCGAGGTTGCCCAGGAGGTACTGGCACGCGCCGGATGGCTCTGAGCGTACGAAACGGTTGGCCGTCGACGGCCCGCCTGCTGGACACTGTGCCCGGCCGTTCAGACAATCCCCTAGATCCGACGGGGCTGCGGTTCGTCAGCTCGGCAGAATGGTCAGGCGAAGAGGTCTCTGTTTCGGTCTATCCACCTGATGTGTTGTTCAAGATCCTCGGGATACCGGTCCGCCACCATCTGAACCTGGCGTGCGTGACCCTCTGACGCGAGCCGGCGTACCGTCTCGATAGCCCGTACCTGGTTGGCGATCACGGCGTCGATGAGCCAGTGGACGGACGTCAGCCCGTACGCGTCGGCGAACAGCTCGATGCGGCGGCGCCGGTCGGGCGGTTCTGGGTAACGGAGGCTGCTGAGACAGTCGGCGTCGCTGCGGAACGGCGCCATGCACTCCAACGCGTAGGCGACGTCTCGTTCTGGTGGACCTGGACTCGCGTACTCCCAGTCCAGCAGGCCTACCGGGCGAGTGCCATGCCAGACGATGTTCCATGGAGCGAAGTCGCCGTGACAGACGACCTCCCCTGGCCCGCCCGTTCCGGCGACGCCGTTGAACCAGACCGGCGCGCTTCGCGGCCGCCAGACCGCAACCGTGTCGTGGTATGCCCGCAGCATCCTTGCCGCCGCTGTGAGTCCCTTCTCATCGGCGACGCCCGACCAGCCTTCGGCGCCGGAGTCTCCGTCGATATAGGTGAGGATCTCCGCATCGGCCTCGATGCCGACCACCCGGGGCGAATAGGGGAACCCGGCCTCATGAAGGTAGTCCAGGAGCGCGTGGATGGCAGGTGTCCAAGCCTGGACCGGGTGCCGCACGGTCGAGCCGAAACGATGGACCGGCCGGTCAGACCTGTCCGAGAGCACCTCGTCGTCGCTCATCTAGCCCGACGTGGCGTTGATCTGACGGCGGAGACGCGCGGTGATCATTGAAACCCACGCTACCGCGGCCACAATCGTCAGTGCGAACACGACATTGACCACGGCATTGCCACCGCCCACGGG
The DNA here is from genome assembly GCA_963720325.1 of uncultured Actinomycetota bacterium. Taxonomy (GTDB): domain Bacteria; phylum Actinomycetota; class Actinomycetes; order Propionibacteriales; family Actinopolymorphaceae; genus Thermasporomyces. The sequence goes on from CAVRFE010000008.1 coordinate 580,488, forward strand.
CACGCTCAGGAATCCGGCCAGGAAGACCACGCCGGTCGCGAGGGAGTAGATCGCCCATCCCCGCTGCCGTTCGGCAAAGAACCGGCGGGCAAGAACGAAGCACGCGGCGATCAGCGCAAAGAACCCGAGCGCGGCGACGCCGAAGTGGACGAGGCCGTGCCAACTGACCTGCTCCGGCGTACCCATCGGCGTTCCCGGCGGGAAGCCGTCGGCGGGATCGGCCCGGAACACCCCGGCCGTCACGACGGCAGCCCCGTAGATCCCGACCAGCAACGGACCCCAGGTTGCTCCGCGCCCCGGACGCAGGGCACGCCGCATCCCGATCGCACCGGCGACGGTGAGCAGACCGGTGATGACGAAGTTGGCGATCTGTATCCAGCCAAGGTCGCCATTGCTCATCAGGCTCAGCGGGTGCCGCCTGATGTCGAACCCGTCCCGGACGAGCATCTGGAACAACCCGACACCGACATAGATCGGAGCCGTCGCCACGCCGCAGGCCAGCAGGGTCGCGATCGCCCTGTCGGCGCCCGGGCGGACCGCCGCGCTGGACGTCTCCGCGCGAGGCGTTGTCGTGTCACTCATGTCGTGCCTCTCTCGCCTGGGTGCCGCCTGGGTGCCGCCTGAGTTGGCACGGCACTCGCCCGGGTCAGCATGCCTGCCCCCGGCCAGTATGCAGCGCGACCTTATATAAGTCCATACTCACGACCGCCACCTTGTTGGAGGTCCTGCGGCCTCTAGCCACCCCAACCTCCAACAACCCCACCACGCCCGCCCGACCCACACCGCCACCCTGTTGGAGGTCCCGTTTGCTGCTCGACGGGCGAGGCTGCCGCCGTTCATAGTGGGCGGGTGCCGATTCTGAGACCTCCGGCGACTCGGCTTGATGACGGCGTTGTCGCGCTGCGGCCCTTTCTGGCGCGCGACCTCTCGGGCTTCGAGGCTGCGACCCGCCCTGGTGGCAATGAGGGGATCTGGTTGATCGTCGACAAGAACGATCCGCAGCACTCGCTGGCCAACCACGTCGACAGCTGGTCCCCCAACGGTCCTGTCGGCCCGACGCTGGCCATCGTCGACGCTCGCGATGATGCGTTCGTTGGCTCGATGAACTTCACCATCCGAGCCGAGGACAGTGTGGAGTTGAGCTACGGGGTTGCCCCGCCTTCTCGCGGCCGGGGCGTGGCGACTCGGGCCGCCATCCTGGCGTCCGACTGGCTGCTGGACGAGGAAGGGTGGGGCCAGGTAGAGCTTCGCATCGACGACAACCACCACGCCTCGCAACGTGTCGCCGGCAAGGCTGGCTTCCGTCGGGCCGGGCGCGTCCGCACCTGGGTGGAGTCGGCGGGGCGCGAGTTCGATGACCTCCTGTATCTGCGCAGCCGTTGCCAGCCCACTGGCTGACAACGGCTGCGCGACCAGGATGCGTCACTTCTCCGGCTTTCCCCGTTCGAACGACGCGACCTTCCGATCCTTATCAGGAGTTGGAGCGTCGGGGCAGCTCGTCGGTCCACTCCGTGGCGCGGATGACCTCCTTGTACTCCTTGAGCACACGAGGCTTGCCCTTGCCACTGAGGTAGTTGCCGACGTTGTGCGCCAGAATCAGGTGGGTTCTAGGGTCCAGGACCAGCTGATGGCTCTGCACGACGCCGGCGCTGGTGTGACTCAGTTCGATTCCCAGACCTTCGCGCCCTTCGGCGTCGGTTGCTCGCCCCGTGGTGCGTACACCAGGAATGTCGGCGAGCACCTCGAACGCCGCCGCCCGGACCTGGGGTGGAGCCGGGACGTTCAGGAGCAGCTCAGCCGTGGTGCCGAACAGCCGGATGCGGGCGCCCCAGCTGTGCGAAGGCAGGCCCGGCTCGTCCGCAGCGATCCGCGCGACGATCAGATCGCGCAGCTTCTCGGGGTCCGTCGGAAGGTTCTGCACCTCGTCGAAGTCGAGGCCGCCGATGTCTTCCAGGTAGCTGTTGGACGGGTTCGACGACCACTCCGTCTTGCCAGCCTTCGTGGAGAGCGTCCTCGACCCGCTGGCGGAGTCTGTCCGCAGGACCCAGGACCTAGGCGAGCCAGCGTCGCGCCACGCCCGCTGGTCAGCGTCGGTGCGGGGACCAAAGCCCAAGCTGCGAAATGCATTCCAGCTGCTGTCGTCCGCATCTCGTGCCACCCAGTGGTCCTCGACCGTGCGGCCGATCACGTCGTAGCGGTTGGACGCGGTGCCGACCTTGTACGGGCCCGCGACGAAGACGCGTCGAACGTGCCAGTACCGCCCTGTCTCGTCGGTTGCGGCCTGATATGCCGCCGCGAGCAGGATGTCCTGCGCCGACAGCTGCTTCGGCGCCTTGGTGGCGTCCGGGGTCGCCCCCGCTTCTGGTGCGGTGCGCTCGACCTGCCCTGGTACTGGCGCGGGTGTGGGCGTGGGCTGAGGGCGGATGGTCGCCACCCCGACGGCGGCGATACCGGCAAGCGCGACCGCGCCGCTCAGTGACCACCGCAACGACGACCGCATCCATAGGCGTGGTCTCGCCGACTGTGGGTCCTCGATCGCGGTGACGAGCCGATTGCGGGCCTGGAGGGTGGCCCGAGCCGACGGCGGCGGGGCCTCGAGTGTTTCGCGGATCACTTGCAGGTCGTTCATCACAGCACTCCTGGCTGGTCATCAATGGAATGGACGCCGCTCAGTGCGGCGCGGACGGTCTTGCGGGCCCGGTTGAGGCGAGAGGCGACGGTTCCTTCCCGGATGCCGAGCGCCGCCGCGACTTCTGCGTAGCTGAGCTCGCCAAGCGCGATCAACAGCAGCACATCGCGGTCTCCGGGGCGGAGCCTTCGCAACGCCGCGCCCAGTTCACGCTGCAGGCTCCGCGCCGTGACGCGGGCAAGCACGTGCTCGTGGTCATCGCCGACGGCCTGCGTTCGGTTCAGCGCGTCGGCGCGCGCCAGGGCGCGGTACTTCCGCTCCTCATCTCGGCGGTGCCTGCGGATCAGGTTGGTGGCGATGCCGTACAGCCAGGCCCGCACCGGCGCCCCCGAAGTCGCCACGCGAGCCCGGCCGCGGAATGCGACCAGGAACGTCTCGGCGGCCAGGTCGTCGGCGTGACGCTTGTCGAGCCGGCTCGCGACGTAGCGGTAGATCTCGCCGTGGTAGGTGTCGAACAGCGCGGCGAAGCGTTCCGGATGCTCCTGGGACTCCTCCAGGATGTCTCCGTCGGTGACGCTTCGCGCGGGCTGCCCGGTCAGCACGGTGGTCCTGTTCTCGTCACAGGCCCTCCTCAGGTTGATGACATCGTTCACCCGCTAGATGCCCGATGCCGTCCCTCGCCTTCACGAGACGTTCCCGGCCCGACCGATGGCGCCGGCGGGCAGCACTCACCCCCGAGAAGGACTCTCCATCCTGCGGGCACTCATCCCTGACGGCCGTCGCGGCACGAACTCGGCCCGCCGCCGGGCGGGACGGCCGACCTGTCCCTTGCGTACGGAAGGAAGGCCTCACGTGAGACGCCTGTGCATGGTGGTGCTGCTGGTGGCTTCGCTGCTGGGACCGGGTGCGGCGGTGGCCTCCACCCCGAGCTCGGCCGGCGCCCAGAGAACAATGACACCGGCAGCAAAGACACCCGCAGCACCGACACCGGCAACACCGACATCGGCAGCACGGGCGGCATCGCGGCCGGGAGGAGCGCCTACGGGCTCGGTCACGTTGATCACCGGTGACCGGGTAGAGGTGCGCGAGAGCGGCGGACCGCTGATCACACCGGCCGCTGGCCGCGGCTCGATACCGTTCCGCGTCGCACGTGAGCGCGGCCGGGTCCAGGTGATCCCCGGCGATGCGGCCGCACTCGTCGCCGCTGGCCGGCTCGACGAGCGGCTGTTCGACGTGACGTCGCTGCTGGAGTACGGCTATGACGACACCCGGCATGCGACGCTGCCGTTGATCGTGCAGTACGAGGGCGCGGCGCCACGTTCGAAGGTTGCCGGAGTAGCCATGGTCCGCCAGTTGCCGAGCGTGCATGGCGCGGCGATCACGGTTCCCAAGAAGGCCGCGTCGGCCTGGTGGAAGACAGTCGTCCGGCAGGGTGGCGGGACGCCCCAGCTGCAGTCTTCGTACGCCACGATCTGGCTCAACGGCACCCGCCGGCTGAGCCTGGACCGTAGCGCGGTCCAGATCGGCGCTCCGGTGGCGTGGAAAGCAGGACTGACCGGCGAGGGTGTCCGGGTGGCGGTCATCGACAGCGGGATCGACACGAGCCACCCCGACCTGGCGACGAAGGTGGACGCGGCCCAGAACTTCACCGAGGATCCAGCGGGTGACCAGTACGGGCACGGTACGCATGTCGCCTCGACCGTCGCCGGTAGCGGTGCCGCGTCCGACGGAAAGTACCGGGGAATCGCGCCGGACGCGCGGTTGCTCGACGCGAAGGTGTGCGACCGCGACGGCTTCTGTGCCGAGGACGCGATCCTGGCCGGCATGGAGTGGGCAGCAGCGTCCCAGCGCGCGCCGGTGGCCAACATGAGCCTCGGCGGCTTCGACACGCCAGAGGTCGATCCGCTGGAGCAGGCGGTGAACACTCTGTCCGAGGAGTACGGCACGTTGTTCGTGATCGCGGCCGGCAACTCCGGTGACCTCGTGGGGACCATCGAGTCGCCGGGCAGCGCGGACGCAGCGCTCACCGTCGGTGCGGTCGACCGGCAGGACGAGGTCGCCGAATTCTCCAGCCGTGGCCCCAGGACCGGCGACGGCGCGCTCAAGCCCGACCTCACCGCGCCGGGCGTGGACATCGTCGCGGCCCGTGCCGCCGGCACCGAGATCGGCGAGGTCGTCGACGAGCAGTACGTGACCTCGTCCGGCACCTCCATGGCGACGCCCCACGTCGCCGGGGCGGCCGCGATCCTGCTGCAGCAACATCCGACCTGGACTCAGAAGCAGGTCAAGTCCGCGCTGATGGCATCGCCCAAGAGCGACGACGGCGTGAGCGTGTTCGACCAGGGCGCGGGGCGGGTCGACCTCGCGGCAGCCATCGACCAGTCCGTCACGGCAGACCCTGCCAGCCTGAGCTTCGGAATCGCGCGCTGGCCGCACGAGGACGACGCTCCCCTGTCCAGGACCGTCACCTACCGCAACGCGGGCACGACCGACATCACGCTCGACCTCGCCGTGGACGTGACCGGGCCGGACGGCGAGCCGGCTCCGGCTGCTCTGTTCGCGATGAGCTCCGACCGGATCGAGGTGCCGGCCGGTGGCACCGGACAGGTCACTGTCACCGCCGACACCGCCGACACCGCCGCGCCCCAGGTCCCTGTCGGGCGCTACAGCGGCCGGCTCAACGCCACCGGCACCGGCACCGGCACCGGCACCGGCACCGGAGTTTCGGTGACGACTCCCCTTGGCGTCGAGAAGGAGAGCGAGCATTACGACGTTCGGATCACTCACGTCGGTAGTGATGGCCACACACCTGAGTCGTACACGACTTTCCTCGACCGGGTCGGCGACTGTGGCGCGGACGTGTTCTGCGGCAACGCGGTGTTCGGCTCGGACGCGCAGACGACGATGCGGCTGCCCGCCGGGACGTACACCCTGGCGGAGTTCAGCACGACGGCCGGACGTGGCGACATGAGCCTGCTGATGAAGCCGGTGTTCGACCTCACCGCCGACACCGACCTGACGGTGGACGCTCGACAGGCCAAGCCAGTGACGATGAGCGCACCACGAAAGTCGGCCAGGTTGATGGCATGGGACCTCAACGTCGCCCGTGACATGCATCGCCCAGGGACCGTGTTCTATTACACCGTTTCTGGCGACCACACGGTGCCGCTCGCCACGGCTCAGTTGGCCGGCACACCAGCCGGTAGGGACGACATGCTCAGTTTCGTGAAGGCCCGGCTGGCCGAGCCGGGGGCGCAGGACGACTACACCGACAGCCCGTACGAGTACGAGATGGCCGACACCACCGTCGGTCGGCTCTTCACCGGCTTGCGGCTCCAACCACGGCAGCAGGACTTCGCCACGGTCAAGGCGCGCTATGCCGCCATCACGAGCCAGCCGCGTCAGGTCGACACAAGTCATGGTGCCCAGCCGACCACCGGCAGACCGGAGCTGGTGGACTTCTTCGGGGGCTTCATCGCCAACCCGCTGAACGCAACGGCCCCCTTTCACCGTACGGAGTACTACCTTGCGAGCGGGTTGCGCTGGCGGACCCTCGTCATCCAGGACGACGGCGAGACAGGTGCGCTCGACTTCGCCATTGGCGAGACAAGGTGGCACGTCTACCAGCCGGGTCGGACCTACCGGCCGCCTGTGTGGGCACGAGGTGTGTTCGGACCCCGGCTTCCCGCGCGGGAGGCCAACCTCCCGAGCACCGTGAAGGTCGGTGTGACGCGGCAGGGCGACCTGTTCTCCGCCGCGGTCGACATGTTCGTGGACGCCGATCCCCACCACAGGGGCAACCCCAAGTTCGTTCCCGGCACGGGACGGTTGTTCCGCAACGGACAGCTGATCGAGGAATGGCCGTTGTTCGGGTTCGCAAGCGCCGAACTGCCCCCCGAAGCGGCCACGTACCAGTTGGAAGCCACCGTGACCCCATCGGTCTCCGACATCTCGACCACCGTCAAGACCGTATGGACGTTCCGGTCGGGGCACGTCGACGAGACCAAGCCTGTCCCCCTGCCCCTGTTGACTGCGCTGTACCGGCCGAAGCTGGACGAACGCAACCACGCCAGGCCAGGCAAGGAGTTCACGATCCCGGTCACGATCGCGCGGCAGCCAGGAGCGGGGTCCGCGACGGTCGAGAAGGTCACCGTCGAGGTCTCCTACGACGACGGCAAGCAGTGGCACGAGGCACCAGTCACGGCGGACGGAAGACGCTGGCTGGCAACGGTGGACAATCCAGCCGGCGGTTCGGTGTCACTGCGGCTCCGAGCGAGCGACACCGACGGAAACCAGCTGGAACAGACGACCATCCGCGCCTACCTCGTCTCCCACTGAACTGACGGTCCCAACCCAGTGGCCCGGCCAGGGGTTCCCTGGCCGGGCCACCATGTCGTGCGGGCCCAGCTGCCGGGCCGGGCGCCTTGTCAACTGGCGCAGATCGAGGTCGCGGTGACGCCGTTCTCTGGTAGCGATTCGATGTTCTGTGCGGTGACCCGGGCGGTGTCAGGGGCAGTGCTGGACGGGTCAGAGTCGACTCGGAGCAGCATCGCCTCGGAGATGATGGCGTGCCCCGCCTCGTCCTGCTTGGAGAACCCCGCGCTGTAGGCCACCTTGCCGGACGGGCAGGCCCCGAAGGTGACGAACGGAGTCGCGAAGCCCAGTCGCCGGCTGACAACCTCGTAGCCGTTCGGCGGGGTTGCGCAGACCGCGATCGCCTGCACGTTACGGAACGCCGCACGCACGCCGTCGGTGGTGTCGTCGACGCCGCTGACAGTGACGCTCGTACCACCCGCGTCGGGTGTCAGCGCGTCGAACGAGAACATGTCGAACGCGTCGCTGACCGCGCCTCCGACACCGATGACCCGCTTGCCGGTCGGGCAGGTGGCAGTGGCGGTGACCCGCTGGTCCAATGCCCCGTCCTGGGCGACGACATGCTCATAACCGGGCAGGTCGCGGCCGCACACAGCGACGGCTTTCACCGACCAGTCGACACTCTTGATGGCCTCGTTCTCCACGGCCCGGCGCTTTGCCGTCGCGGTGAACGTGTCGGCGCCGTTCCTGGTCGCTGGGCGGAGAGAGTCCAGCATGATGCTGGACTCCCGGGCGGGAGCGACACCGTTGATGGCGATCTGGCCGCCGCCGCCGTAGATCCTGGTGCCAGCTGGACAGGTGGCCGTGGCCACCTTGTTGTCGTCGGTGGACGTGATCGAGGTCGCGGTGACGAACCGGACGCCGCCGCGGCCGCCGATGCCGCCCTGCCCGGGGTCGGGAAGCGGCTCGGCGGGCTTTGAGGTCCCGTCGCCGTCGCCGGGCTTGACGACCACCGGAGGACCGGCCGGTTCGCGGTCGGCGCCGACCGGCGTACGAGTGGGATTGGGAACCGGGGCTGCGGTCTTGTCGCCGGGCTTGACGACCACCGGAGGACCGGCCGGCTTGCGGTCGGCGCCGACCGGCGTACGAGTGGGGTTGGGGACCGGGGCGGCGCGGTCCGCCGGGGCGGCGCTCGAGTTGCGGGCGACCAGGAGCAGGTCACCGACACTCACGTCGGCGAGCCCGGCCGGCAGTCCCACCGCGGCAACCAGCCCGGCGGCGATGCCGAACAGGGCCAGGCGCTTGACGCTACGTGCCTTCATGGTCGACTCCGAATCCATTCCAAAGAACTGCTGGACCTCCCCTGTACGAGCCGAACCGGCACTGGGTTCTCGTCCTCCCTCCATCCCCTTCGACCTTCGCGATCAGCCGGGTCCTGGGTCAGCCCGTCTCGACCTGGTAAGCCAGCAGGAGTGCGCCGCCCGACGTGCAGTCGCTGTCGATCAACGCGAGCTCGCGAAGATCGCTGCCGCTGTCGTCGAAAAGCCGCTTCCCCCGGTTGGCGAGGGCAGGAGCGACCACGAGTCTGACCTCGTTGACGAGATCGGCTCGTAGCAGGGTCTGCGCGAGCCGGATGCTGCCGTGGATGCCGATGTCCCTGCCGGCGCCCTGTTTCAGATCGGTGACATACGGGACGGGCGGCTGATTCACGAATATCGAGTTCGGCCATTCCTGCGTCGGCTTGCTGGACGTGATGACGTGCTTTGGAGTGCCGTTGATGAACGACGCGAAGGGCTCCACGTCGGAGGTCGGCCAGAAGTCGACCCAGTAGTCGTAGGTAGCTCGACCGAGGAGTATGTCGTCCTGCGTGGCGATGATCTGGCCGAGATTCTCGAAGACCGCCTCGCCCGCGTCGAACATCCAGTCTCCCGGCTCCTCGGCAACTCCGTCGAGTGAGAGCAACTGGTAGAGCACGACCTTGCGCATGACTTCTCCTTCTGAGCTCGATCCAGTGGAGGTGGCCGTCCCCGCCCCTTGCATAGTCTTGGGCCACATCTGATACGGAATGTCCAGTGGTCGGTTCGGTTTCGATATCCGCATTACCTGCGCCATGGCCTGTCTGGTCATGCAGAATTCGGGTTCCGTGCCCTATGGCCGCCGCCGGATGTATTGGGGGATACGTCGGCATGAGATCCAAACACCGAACTGTGTGGCCATTGATCATGGCCATGGTGGCAGCAACCGCACTGACCTTCGCCACCGAAACGGGTGCTCAGTCCGCAGTCGCCCCGGCGGCCGCGATGAGCCGGCTTCCCGGCCTTGCCGACAACACGTATGGCTACAACGCCGCCCCGTTCGTCCAGGACAACCTCGTGACGATCGGCAATCGCCAATATGCGACGTGGTGGAACAGCGCCCGGCGTCCCATCATCGCCAAGCGCATCCTGCCGACCGGGGCATGGTCCACCTACGACCTCTCCAAGGTCAGCGGGAATCCCCTCGCCTCACCGGTGGCTCGGGACGGCCACAACAGCATCGCCCTCGGAGTCGATTCCGACGGCCGGATTCACGTCGCCGGCAACATGCATTCCAACGTCATGCGGTACGTCAGATCGGTGAACCCGCACAGCATCTCCTCCTGGACAACCACCAGCAGGCCCGGCCGCGGCTCGACCCAGATCACTTACCCGCAGTTCGTCCGACTCTCCACCGGCGCCCTCTACCTGTCCTATCGGGACGGAACGAGCGGCAACGGTGACGACTGGCTCGAGAAGTGGAACCCGACCACCCGCCGATGGTTCGTCCGCAAGATCGTCGACGGCCGCACATCAGGTGAGTCTCCGTACCTCCATCGCATCGCGGTCGGACCCGACGACTCGATCCACTATGCGATCGTCTGGCGCGGCACCGGTGTCGCCACCACGAACGGAGACCTGACCCACATCGTCTCCCGGGACGGCGGGTCGGTCTGGCGCAGCATGGGCGGGACGAAGCTGGCCAGACCCATCACCCACGCCACGGCGCCCAAGGTGCTCGACACGGCCGCGTCCTGGTCCGGAATCCTCAACCAGTCCGGCATGGATGTCGATCCCTCCGGCAGACCACATATCGTCACCCACATCTGGAACGCCGACCAGTCCGCCTCTCGCATTCTCCACTCCACCTGGGACGGCAGCCGCTGGGTCAACGCGTACGTGTTCGACAACTGGACCTATCGGATGCCGACCATGGTGTCGGTCGTCAACGGCGAGATCGCGCGACCATCGGTCTTCTGCACCGCCAGCGGCCGGGTCTTCACCATCTACCGCAACAACGTCGACGCCGCTCAGTCCCTACGCATCCGAGAAATCACGCCAGGTGGTGGAAATCTCGATGCGGCCATCTACGCCGGCAACCTCTACGCCTACGAGCCGAGCTTCGACGGGCAGGCACTTCGCGACCGAAACGAACTCAGGATGATCGTGACCAGGGTGCGCAGCACCGACCGCACGATCCCCGAGTACGACGACCGCGCCTGGACACAGGAGCCGATCGGCGTCCTGACCATGAACCTCAGCCAGATCGACGCGGTTCTCGCTGGCACCGCCGCCGTGCCGGGCACGATCTGACGGAGATCACGCGGAACCCGTCCGGTGAAACTGGTGCAGGTAGGCCAGGTTGCCGAGGACCCAGCCGAACACGCCACCGAGGCTCGCAGGGGTCGGCTGGTAGTTCTCGTAGACAGACAGCGAGTGGTGGTAGACCTGCTCGTCCCAGGGCGCGAGCGGCATCCACCGCGCTGCCTGGAACGCGTAGTTGGCGTCGGGTGCACCGGTCCCGTCGATGCGGACGTGTGCCGAGGCGCCGATCGCGACGTTCTGTGTGTACGTACGCGCCAGCCGGGCCATGTCGTGGCCCTTCATCCCGAGGTGCGCCCGAAACGCCCGCGCCGCGAACTCCACGCTGATCGCGGCGTGGGAGACGTCCTCGATCTGCCTGGCGGGGGTGGAAAGGTTCGGGTTGTAGACCGAGACGTCGGTGTCGGGAGATCCGGTCTTCGGGTAGCCGTTGTAGATGTTGCCGAACGTCGGCCAGTAGTGCCACGTGTACGCGTCACCGGCGTCGACGGCGAGCTGGCCACGAAGCATCTTGGCCATCGCCCTGGTCCGGTGCCGGTAGTGCTCCTCGCCGGTGATGACAGCGAGTTCGGCCACGGTCTGGCCCCAGCCCAGCGTCTGGTTGATCGGCTGCTCGGACCCGTCCCACTGCTGGGCCGAACCCTTGAGCCAGATGAGGGTCCCTTCGCCGGCTTCGTTCTCCCGCCACTCCGGGTCGTGGACGGCGACCGCGTCACGGACGGCCTGCAGGTATTCCTTCGCCTTGGACCGGTAGCGAGGGCGAAGCCACAACCAGGGCGAGCGCTGCACCAACTTGACGAACGACGCGATCGGGTAGGTGATCATCCCGGTGTGTACGGCGAAGATCGTCGGCAGCGAGGTCATCTGGAAGACGCCCGCGACGGGATCACCAGCCGCGGTCGGTGTCTCCCGCAGATCCCGCGCGGTCGCCAGGACGGTCGCGGGATAGGCCTCGTAGAGCCGCCGCACCGCGTAGTTCGGGCTGGCGGGGTCCATGCTGAGCCCGGCGTACGTGCGACGGTTGCCGCTCTGGCTGTGCAGCACGTCCAGATCGAAGGTGCCCTGCGTACTCCCGGTGCGTACGGTCACCGAGGTCGAGCTGCTGTACGCCCGGCCAACTCGGACCTCCAGCGTCGGTCGCCCGGACGCGTCCGAAAGCTCGACCGTGCCCACGGTGTAAGGGTGGTTGGCCCGCCAGGCCGGCAGTGACTCTCCCTTGTAGTCGGTTACTCCACGCTCGCTGTCGCGTACGGACAGGACGGCGTCGGTGTTCTCGATCAGGCGGTCGAGGTAGCGGGTGTCGCGGTACGCGTCGTACATCCGCAGGAGCCCGGCCAGCACGTACGACTGTCCCCAGCCGAGCCCGCCGGACTTCCCGCTCGACGTGTCGTCGTTCGGCTCGTCGGGCTGGCCGTCGACGCCGCTGCGGTAGAACTCCTCGTGCCAGTCGTCCCAGGTCCGCCGGTCGAGGTAGACGCTGTTCGTTGCGGCGTTCGCGGGTCGCGCCAGGCCGCCGGCGAGGGCTCCTGCCGCCAGCGTGGCCACGCCGGAGCGTTGCAGGAAAGCCCTCCGCGTGGAGCCGGAGCCCGAGCCCGAGCCCGGGCCGTGGCGATGTTGGCTGGTGTGATCGGCCTTGTTCTCTTCGGACATGGCGCTCTCCCTCAGCTGAGCCGCTCGGCCGTCCTGGCCACCTCCGAACGCCAGTGGCGGTAGGCGGCCGGCTCGTCGACGTACTCGTAGTTGTCGGTCACGACGTCCGAGGCAGCAAGGAGATGCTCTGCCCGGGCGAGGAGCTTGGGGTCGGTGCCGGGCGGCGCCTCGTCGATGGCGTGGCGCAACTCGTCCAGCAGGTTGTAGTCCTCGAGCCCGTCGCGGATGTTCTCCAACCGGATCGAGGGGATCGGACCGTCCGGCCCGGGGTAGAGCAGCGCGCCGTCACCGGCCCGGTTGTTCCACGTCCGCGGGTCCCAGCTGCTGAGCGCACCGTCGTCGATGATCCCGTGGCCGTACCAACGGTCCACCCGGTAGTAGAGGAACCCGTCCAGACCGGCCTGGTGAATCATCGGACCGAGCAGCGTCCGCAACTGACCCGGGTCGTAGTTGATGAAGACGTTCGGTGTCGGGTTCGTGTTGCCCGCGTGCAGGTACCACCAGGCTTCTCGACCGTCGGCGTGGCGTTCGGCGACGATCTCGGGGTTGTACCACGGGACGTCGCGGACCCACCAGTCCATCACCTCGTCGAGCCCGGACAGGCGACCCATCTCGTTGTCGATGGTGGTCGTGAGCACCTCGACACCGGGAAAGCGTTCGTGGAACCGGGTGAGGACAAACTTGATGAGCTCGGTGTGCTCCGCACGGGTCTCGTCGCAGCAGTAGAGGTACGCCTTGTCGAGGAATCCGGCGGCGCGGTACTGGTCGACGTACGGCTGGATCCGGTCGAACAGCACGTCGGCCTGCGGCGCCCAGGTCTCGGGTGCGCCGAGGTCGAACAGCCGCGGGTCGAAGTACCAGATGTTGAACTGCCGAAGGCCGCCGCCCTTCTCCTCGATCCTGCGCAGGCTCTCGACCGACGGCGGGTTCGCTTCGTAGATGCTGCGGTAGATGTTGTCGCCCTGCAGGAGGTACTCGCCGAGGAACGCGTACTCCTCGTCGACCAGCTTGGCGATCGCGGCGGGGTCGGTCACACCGTACGGTTCGGCGTAGGCCAAGGGATCGTGCCCGATCGCGGTGCGCAGGCCGGGCTCCTTGGCGATGCCGACATCCCGCACCCGCACCTGCATCCGGACCCGCTGGGGCGCGATCCCGTCCGCGCGCAGCTCGAGTTCGACGGGATACACACCGGGGCGGGTGTCGCGCGCGGCTTCGAGGGCGACCCAGAAGGACTGGAGGTCACCCGCAGCCACGTCCATGCTGTCGCGACCGGTCTGGATGGGATCAGGCGTCCATCCTTCGTACACGGTCGGCCGGAACGCGGTCGGGGTGGCCGGCTGCTGATCGACCGGCGGCACCATGTTCAGCGAGACGACCGGGTGGGCGTCGATGCGAAGTCCGTGCGTTCGGTCGCCCACGATCTTGGCCCGGACGTGTGCGCCGGGGAGCGGCGACGCGTACGGCATCGCGACGAGCTGGATGCTCTCGTGCTCGCCGCGGACCATGTCGACCGTCGGCCGCCGGAACGTGCAGTCGCAGGGAAGGTCGCGCGGATAGACCCGCGACATCGAGTCGGCGAACCCCAACCCGACCGGGCCTGCGGGCTGGGCCTTTCGGGCATCGACCAGGGTGGACAGGCGCCCGACCTTCCAGTCGATGCCGGTCAACCCGGACCAGATCTCGCGCGCCTCCCCCACCGAGTCGCCGACCGACCCGATCTGCTCGGCGTACGTGTCCAGCTGGTGCTGCAGCGCGTCCGCCTGCTCGATCAGGGCACGGTCCGGGCCGGTCGGCCTGGGCTTGATCTGCTTCCGCACCTTGTCGAGCGCGTCCGATGCTTTCGTGAGTGCTCCGTCCAGATCCATCAAGCCGATCAGAGCGGGTGCGACCCGGGCCTGCTCGGCCGGGACGTCGGCCGGGTTGTCGGTCAGCCGAATGTCGTCGGCGTAGAAACGCTTGGGGCTGGGGGATCGCTCGGTGCTGAGCTGGATCTTGTCGAGCCGGGTCAGGTCGACCCCCGCGGCAGTGATGTCGGCTGTCCTGATCTCGAACACCCGATGCTCGAACGGCTCCGCCCACTGCGAGCGGAGCAGGAAGCGGCCGTCCTTGTCCCAGACCACGACGTACAGGCGCGCTCGCTCGGCCGAGGCGTTCGCCATGCCGACATGGAGGAACCGCCGCTGGGTCCAGTCCACCTCCGGCACCGTCGACCCGACGTTCAACCAGATGCGGGGAAAGACCAGCCCGGCCTTGGAGTCGAAGGCGCCCATGTCGAGCTGCATCGACCCGTGTCCTTCGCTGGCGAACGTGTCCGTGATGCGGGCGGCGTCGAGGTCCGGCGCCGGCAACGTCGCACCGTCCAGGTCGTCGGCATGCTCGAAGTCGGCGAGCACGATGTCCTCGGCAGCGGCGGCCGCCGGACCTGGTGCGACCAGGGTGGCGACCACCGCGGTCAGGAGCATGGCGAGTGACGTACGCAGAAGGATCCGGCGGTTACGTGCTCGACCTCGCATGAACGTCCTCCCGGGAGCGCTGGCTCTGGCCGAGGCCATCGGGCCACGGCCAGCAGGTCAGATCGTGCGCCTCTTTAAGACCGACCAAAAAAACATTTGGATCCGGACCGAAAGTAGGGGGCGCCCACGGGACTGTCAAGGTGTCGCCGGCCGAGCGCGGCCACGCCCCCGGCTGGCATCAGACCGGCAACCGCGACCTCAGGCGCCGTCCTCGGGTCCGTACTCGTCGTGAAGCCTCAGTCCCGGACCACCGGCCTGCAGGCCGAGGGCGGCGACCCGTCCCTTGGGTTCCTCCCACTCCTCCTGCCGGCCCAACGCACTGAGGTCGAGGTAGTAGCCGGTGCTCCCGGACCGGTCAATTCCTCGCGCGAAGGTCGCCACTACCTTCATGGGCAGTGGACCGGTCGGCCAGCGGGTCAGCTGGTCATCGTGTGGCCAGGGAGGACCCATGACGCGTACGCAGATAGTGCGGAGCATCGCCGCCGTCGTCGCAGGCTTCGTCGCGGTTGTGGTGCTGGCCAACGGAAGCGACATGATCCTGGCGGCAGCCGCGGGCCTGCAGCCCTTTGCCGAGGAACAGGAGGACGGCGGCCTCCCCTGGTGGGTGCTCGCCGTCGTGTTCGTCTACCGCCCGTTCGTCACGGTCGTGGGCGGCTACCTCACCGCCTGGTTGGCACCCAGCCGTCCGCTGCGTCACGCCGTTGTCCTCGGCGTGCTCGGGGTGCTGCTCTCGATCTATGGCGCGGTTTCGAGCTGGGGGCTCACGCCTGCCTGGTTCACGGTCGCACTCGTCGTCCTCGTGTTGCCGGGGACCGCCCTCGGCGGGTGGTTGCGGGCTCGCTCGGGTTCGAGCGCTACCACGCTTGCCTCCCGGCCGGACAGCGAACCGCCTGGCGTGACCCGGCCATGATCAGTCGATACGGTCGCAGAGGTTGTCGGCCGACCCGTTGTGCAGAAACGTCACCGTCTTGTGAGCGGTCGGTGTGACGTCGAGGGTGTACGCGCCGTCCAGGACATAGATGCCGCGTGGCAGGGTGCCGCCGTTCTCGGCGAACGTGATGACCGCCGGACCCACGACCGACCAGAACTGGGAACCGTCAGCGCGAAGGTGCACGATCGCCTTGCCGCTGGCGTCGGCGTCGTAGAAGGCGCCGGTCTCGGTGTTCGTCACCCGCACGATCAGGTCTCCTCTGAGGGCGACCCACTCGGTCGAGCCGTCGGGGTAGGTGGCGAGCACCTTCTGCACGACCTCGTCGACCAGCGGCTCGAGGTGAATGGCAAAGTCACACCGGACGCCGGCGGCCCAGTCGAGGGGCCGTGTCGGCGCAGGTTCCCAGCCGTTGGAGCCACCGCTCGGACTGGCCGAGGCTGGCACCGCTCCGACAATCAGGGATCGGCCGCCATCCAAAGCAAACGCCGGACACGCACCCCGCCGTCTTCGTAGCCTTTCGTAGGCGTCGAGTCTGGGCGGGCGTTCGGGGGGCGGCGTGCGATCGAACAAAGGTGGGCTCTGCGCGGCAGTGCTGGTGCTGGTGCTGGCGGCGTCTGGATGCGGTGTCGTGCAGGACGGCATCCGCGGTATCAAAGGCCGCGACTGTCCGGCACACGTCAAGTTGGCCATGGCCCAGATCGACACCGCCTCGGCCAAGCTGCGTAGCGTGCAGAACTCCTCGTCGAGCGGCGAGGCCCGAAGCCGCGCCACGGCCGGTGTCGCCTCACTTCGCAAGGGCCTTGCCACCATGCGCGATCACGGCGACTGCTTCGTCGACAAGGACCGCGCCTGGGCAGTGCAGAACCTTCGGATCTGGAAGGACGGCAAGGCCGTCACCAAGGTCGTCGACTGCTACGACACGAAGCTAAGCGAGGGATCCGTCCCGGAGTTCTGCAACTTCCGACGGTGACGTGCCGACGTCAGGCAACCCCGGGTTGTTGGAGGTCGCGCGGCTTCTAGGCCGCTCGACCTCCAACAAATCGTTTTCGCGGGATCATGGGCTCCGAATTGTTCATTACCACGGGAAGGGACGGCGGCGACGGTGAAGTTCACTCTCGAGGTCGACATGGGCGACGACGCGTTCGGCGGCGCCGCGGAGAAGGAACTCGGCCGGATCCTGCGCTACTGGGCCGGAAATCTCAAGCACTACGAGCTACGCCCCGGCGACACGTCCGAGATCTACGACTCAGCGTACAACGAGGTCGGCACCTGGCAGATCACGGCCGACTGAGGCGATCCACCGCCTGCTACAGAGCCGACAGCAGCTCCGACCGGGGGTCCCGCCCACGCAGCATCATGCCGGCCGCGCGCACCTCGCCGGCGGAGAACGACCCCTTCAGCAGCCGCGCCTGGACGTCCTTGTATTCGAAGACCACTGCCCGTCGCGGGTGCTCCGAGGTGTTGGGATGCGAGCTGTGCAGAGTCATGCAGTGCCAGAACGCCGCCCCGCCGGCCTTCACCGGCAGGGCCACCTCCTGCGCGTCGAACGCGGACGTGTCGCCCTGCACCATCTCGGTGAACTCGTCGCCGTCGAAGTGGTTGAGGAGTCCGGCTTTGTGGCTCCCGGGCACCACCCGGACGCAGCCGTTCTCCAATGTCGAGTCGTCGAGGTAGACCTGGCAGGCGACCAGGCTGGCCCGGTCATGGACGAAGAACGCGAAGTCCTGGTGCCAAGGCGCCCGGCTTCCCTGCCGAGGCGGCTTCATCATCATCATCGAGTAGTAGAGCTGGATGTTGGGCCCGATCAACGACTCGACCGTGTCGAGGATCCGCGAGTCGCGGGCGAGTGCCATCCACTCGCCGCCGAGCTCGTGCGGCTCGGCGATCTGCTGGACGACCGGCTGGCCGCCGCCGTCGCCGAAGGTGTGCAGGATGAACCGGTCCGTGCTCTCGGTCAGCCCGTCCGCACGCGCCGAGAGCCTGCCCGCGCTTTCCCGTAGGGACTCGACCTCAGCCGCCGAGAACATGTTCTCGACGACGAGATAGCCGTTCTCTTTCCAGAACTCGAACTGCTCGCTGTTACCCACGTTCACTCCCTATGTACGACAAGCCACCGCCGGATGCGGTCCGGTCGGACGACCAACAGGGGACCGTTCACCAGACGGCCATCGCGCCGCCGTCCACGATGACTGTCGTACCGTTGACGAACGCCGAGTCCGGCGATGCCAGGAAGACGGCGACCCGTCCCACGTCGTCCGGGAAGCCAACTCGGCGTAGCGGTGTCTGCGCCGCCTCCTGGTCGAAGTTGCCCTGCTCGAAGGCCTGCTGGCCACCGGTGCCCTCGGTCACGATGACGCCGGGCGCGATGGCGTTGACGCGGATGTTGTGCGGCCCGAACTCTGCCGCCAGCGAGAGGGTCAGCTGGCGTAGCCCACCTTTGCTGGCGTCGTAGGCGGTCCCGCCCACCGAGGCGCCGCCGTAATGGCCGGAGCAGGAGGTGATGTTGACAATGGCGCCGCCACCCCGCTTCGTCAGCTCCGGCAAGGCGTACTTGGCGCACAGCCACGGCCCCACCAGGTTGACGGCCAGCACGCGTTCGAACTCGGCGCGGGAGAACTCCTCCACCGGCTTGAACGGGAAGATCCCGGCGTTGTTCACCAGGACGTCCAGACCACCGGACTCCTCCACCGCCGTCGCGATCATGTTCTGTACGGAGGCCTCGTCCGAGACGTCGGCCTCCACGACGTGGCACGGGTTGCCCAGTGCCTCGATCTCGCGCCGTCCGCGGTCCATGCGTTCGCGCGAAAGGTCTGCCAGGACGAGGGTCGCGCCCTCCCGGGCCATGGCGACTGCGATGCCCAGCCCGTTGCCCTGTGCGCCTCCGGTGACCAGGACGGTCTTGCCGGCAAGCCGCTTGCTGTCATCATCCACGGTGTCTACTCCACTTCGACGTCTACGCCACCTCGACGACTACGCCGCCTCGACGACTACTCCGCCTCGACGCGACTGGTTGACTTCGGTGCGCTCATCGCTGCAGCGGCACTCCATCTGTCCGGAAACGAGCTCGTGATGTCGACGGCCTGCCCACCTGACGAGGACCGGGCGGCGGCCTCGATGGTCTCCACCACATGCAGGGCGTGCTCCGCGCTGGGCAAGGGCACGCGTCCCGTGGAGATGCAGTCGACCAGGTGCTCGACCCCGAGGAGATGGTCGGGCCCTGCCGCGCGGCCGGTTGGTGGCGACGTGACCGCCTCCCAGCCGGCGCCCGGTCGCAGGACCTGTACCGGTGCGGACACGTCAAGCAGGTCCAGGCCGATCGTTCCGTGCAGGCCGAACAGCTCGAGCTGAGGTGCCTTGCTGCCGGCCACAACGTTGTCCGCCGAAACCGACGCGAGCCGCCCTTGGCCAAGGTCCAGCACCAGCTGCCAGTTGTCGTCGACCTCGATAGGAACCTCGGTACCCTGGGCCGGCCCGTCGGGGACGACGAACCCGTCCTGCGCCCGAGCCGTCATGGCGACGACCCTGCGTACCGGGCCGAGCAGTCCGGTCAGGACGTGCAGCGGGTAGACGCCCATGTCCATGGCCGGTCCACCGCCCCGGGCGAAGTACTGGCTCGGGTCGGACGGGAACCCGTGCCAGGGCGGCACCCCGCCGTGCGCGGTGGCGCGAGCCGCGTGGACCGGGCCGATGGCACCCTCGCTCAGCAGCTGCCGGGCCAGCTGGACCTGGGGAAACAACAGCACCGACGGCGCGGACACGAGCACCAGCCCCGAACCGCGGGCCGCAGCGAGGAGGGTACGGGCGTCGGCTGCCGACGTGGCGATGGGCTTCTCGCTGTAGACATGCATGCCGTGGTCGAGCGCGGCCAACGTCGTACGGAAGTGGAGCTGGATGGGCGTCAGGTTCACGACCACGGAAGCGTCGACCTCGGCGAGCATCCGCTCGTAGTCGGTGTACCACGCGCCGACCTCATACTGCTTCGCCACCGCACGAGCCCGCTCCGGCGTCCGACCGCACACCGCGACCAGCTCGACCCTGTCCCGCAACCTCCACAGCTCCGGCAGGTAGTCGCGTTGCGCGACATCGCCACAGCCCAGCAAGGCCAGCCGCAACCGGTCCATCGTCTGCCCCACCGACCGGCTACTCACACCACCTTCTCCAGCTCTGCTTGACAGGCCCGCTGCGCGGCAGTCAGCGCCTCACGCGGCTTGTCGACCTTGCGGGCGACCCGCTCCAACGCCCGCCGGAGCTGGTCGACGCCGAATCCCTGCACGGGCGAGTTCCACATGGGGACGGCGATCTCCAGCTGCCCGCGAAAGAAGTTCGTGGCCTCCTCGGCGAACTCCTGGCCCCGCTTCTCCGCCACCGCGGTCGGGGCGAGCCCCTCCTCGACCTTGGCGTTGGTCGGCACGCCCGTCCCGGTCTCGTACAGTGCCTCCGCACCTTCGACGCCCATGTAGTCGAGGTAGCCGAACGCCTCCTCGGAGTTGTCGACACCGGCAGGAATGGCCAGCCAGTTCGGCCAGTATCCGGAGACGGACTGGCTTCCGGAGGGCCCGACCGGGATCTTCGCGACGTTCCAGCGTTCGAACTTCGGCTCGATGTTGTACAGGTCGCCCATCACCCATGCGCCGGTCAGCATCATCGCCAGTCGATTGTTCTGGAACGCCGGCGGCTGCCCCTGCGCTCCCTCGTAGGCGCCCCATGCTCCGGATCGCTGCACCTGCTGGACGTTGCCGTGGTACTCCTCGTTCATCCAGGTCAGGAAGTACTCCACCATCTCGACGTTCTGCTCGGAGTCGATCAGGTAGCGCTGGTTCTCGGCGTCGAAGATCTGCCCGCCGTTCAGTGCCGACCAGATCGGCAGCTCCTCGGCCACGTCACCGACGACGAATCCCGGGACGAATCCCGCCGACTCCAGCTTGTCGCCCTTCCAGCGGGTGAACTCCTTGGACATTTCCCGGAGCTCGTCCCACGTCTTCGGGAAGCTGTCCCGGTCGGACGGGATGCCCTTCGACTCGAGGAGTTCCTCGTTGTACCACAGGGCATAGGAGTCGGCCTGGAACGGCAGACCGTACGTCTGACCTTCGTATTGGCAGGTCGACCGCAGCGCCTCCGGCCAGTTCTCCAACTGTGAGTTCTTCGAGTCGGCCATGAGCTCGTCCAGGGCCAGCAGCGAGCCGCGGACGGCAAGGGAGGTCGGCGTGTCCCACACGACCAGGGCGTTCGGCGGGTTGCCGGCCGCGATGCGCGCGAGCAGCACCTCCATGAACGCCTGCTCGCCGGTGTGCCGCTTCAACGCCACGTTGACGTTCTTGTTGCTCTTGGAGTACGCGCGGGCGATCTCCTTGTGCTTGGCGAAGAAGATCTCACTCCCGCCCGGCAGCCAGAACTCCACCTCCACCTCTTCGCCGGCGGCGGTCCCCGTGTTGTTGTCGTTCTGACAGCCCAGCAAGGCGAGGGCTCCTCCTCCGACACCAACAGTCCGGAGAAAATCACGCCGACGAACGCCGCGGGGATGCATGCCGATGCTTGCCATCTGTCGCTCCTGTGCTCAGTGACTCGCAGAACGTGAATGTGGCTCGGGCTTTCCGGCGACCCTGGGCAGCGACGCTCGGGGATCCCGAAGATTTGCCCGGAACCGGTATCTGTCCCCCCGGTAGGTGATGCGCCCGACCTCGAATGTCCGGTCGAGGTGGTCGAAACACTTGTAGGCGCCGATCAGGACGGCTTCGCCTGCTGCCATCCCGAGCAGTTCGGCTACCTCGTTCGTCGCGCCCTTCGCCTGGAGCACGTACGACGCACGCATTGGATGGATGTCACAGCGCTCGCGCAGCGCTGCGTACAAGGACCCGCTTGTGTAGTCGAGCGAAACCACCGCAGCCGTCAACGCGACGGGGAGTCGGGCGCTGGCGAGTGCGATGGGTACGTCGTCGAGTTTGCGAAGCCGGTCGAGGCAGAAGACGTCGGACCCGGGCGCGACGCCGAGGTCCTCCGCCTCTTCGATCGTGGCCGTCCGCGTCCTTTGCTCCAGTACCTCGGCCGAAGCCCGCAGGCGCCGAGCGGCAGCCATCTCGGTGAAGCTCAGGGGCATCGCCTCGGCGCCCTCCTCCAGGACGCCGGCGGCGGTGACATGCCAGCCACGGCCGGGGGCGGGTTCGATGAGGCCGTCGTCCTGCAATGCGCGGAGCGCGACTCGGAGGGTGGCGCGGCTGACTCTGACGCGCGTGCTCAGTTCGCGTTCGGGTGGCAGTCGGCTGCCGGCGCCGTACGCGCCACGGGAGATCGCCCCCGCCACGATCCGGTAGACCTGTAGCGCCGGGGGCTCGTCATTGGCTCGCTGGACGGTTCCAAACATCACCCACCTCGCCTCGCCTTGGGTGAGTTGTCTCGTAGATTAGACCAGCGCAGACCAATTTGACCATGGCGGTTCACCAACGAATTCAGCAGCGTGGCTGCTCATGGCCAGCGATACCCCCTGTTGGACGTATGCCCCCGTCGCCCATGAGGATGGGGCGCATGGACTTCACCCAGCTCGGTCGTACCGGCCTCACAGTCAGCCGCCTCTGCCTCGGCACCATGAACTTCGGCCCGCACACGGTCGAAGAGGACTCCCACTCGATCATGGACGCCGCCCACGGCAAGGGCATCAACTTCTTCGACACCGCCAACGGTTATGGCGGCAAGGGACGTACTGAGGAGATCATCGGTCGCTGGTTCGCCAGCGGTGGCGGCCGCCGCGAGCGGACCGTCCTGGCCACCAAGGTCTACGGCAACATGGGCGACTGGCCCAACGAGGGCAAGCTGTCGGCGCTGAACATCCGCCGTGCCCTGGACGCCAGCCTCAAGCGCCTGCAGACCGACTACGTCGACCTCTACCAGTTCCACCACGTCGACCGGAACACGCCGTGGGACGAGATCTGGCAGGCCCTCGAGGTAGCCGTCACCCAGGGCAAGGTGCTCTACGTCGGCAGCAGCAACTTCGCCGGCTGGCACATCGCCCAGGCGCAGGCCGCCGCCGAGGAGCGCAACTTCCTGGGCCTGGTCAGCGAGCAGTCGAAGTACAGCCTGCTCACCCGCGCCATCGAGCTCGAGGTGATCCCGGCCGCCGAACACTACGGCCTCGGCATCATCCCGTGGTCTCCGCTGGCCGGTGGCCTGCTCGGCGGCGTACTCGGCAAGGAGGAGGGCAAGCGCCGGCAGCAGGCCGACGCCATCGACCGGCACCGTACGCAGCTGCAGCAGTTCGAGAGCCTGGCCGACGACCTCGGTCACCCGCCGGGCGACGTCGCCCTCGCCTGGATCCTCGCCCAGCCGGCCGTCACGGCGCCGATCATCGGTCCCCGCACCATGGACCAGCTCGACGCGGCGGAGCGGGCGCTCGAAGTCCAGCTCGACGACAAGACCCTCGCCCGACTGGACGAGATCTTCCCGGGTCACAAGACAGCACCGGAAGACTACGCCTGGTAGGCCGAGCGCACCTCACCAGAAGGCGTCTGCGATCCGGTACTGGATCGAGTCGTCCCGCATGGCGTTGAGGTTCGTCAGCACGACAACCGACAGGTGCCGGTCGGGCACGTGGGCAACCCACGCGTGCCCGCCGCCCTCGTGCCCGACCACGGGCACGCCACGGTGCTCGGAGACCGTCCAGCCGAGGCCATACCCATACCTCGATCCGTCGTTCAGCGTCGCCGCCGACCAGAGCTGGGAGCGGTACGCGGGGCCCAGCACCCGTCCGTCGTCCAACGCCGTCAGGAACCTCGCCATGTCGACGACCGAGCAGTTGGCACCGGCGGCCGGGAAGCTGCCGGCGTAGGAGTAGACCCAGGTGCGGAGAGTCCCGGTCTCGCGGTTGTAGAGGATCGGGTTGCGGCCGGGTACGACGTCGCGGGACGAACCGTAGGCAGCGGTCGTCATCGACAGGGGCGCGAAGATCTCGTCGTGGACGTAGGCCGTGAATGACCGACCGGTAAACCGTTCGATCACCAGGCCGGCCGCGACGAACGCCGTTACGCCGTAGGAGAACCGCTCGCCGGGCTCGAACTGCAGCGGGAGTTCGGCGGCATACCGCACCCGGTCGAACGCCGTGACGGCGTCCCGATCCTCCTCCGGCACGGCGCGGAATCCTGGACTCGCCTCCCACCGCGGGAGGCCGGACGTGTGGGTGAGCAGGTGGCGGATCGTCACCTTGTCCCACGACCCGGGTAGGCCCTCGAGTACGTCGGTGACCGGCTGGTCCAGCTGGAGTCTCCCGGCCTCGACGAGCATCATCATCGCGACGCCGGTGAAGATCTTCGAGACGGACGCCAGGTGGAACACGCTGTGCTCGGTGACCGGGACCTCGAGCTCGACGCTCGCCACTCCCAGGCCGTGCGAGAGCCGTATCTCGCCGTCCCGTACGACGGCCACAGCCAGGCCGGGAACCCGCCGCTCCCGCCGGACGGTGGTGAGGTAGGCCAGCAGATCGTTCGACGGAGCACCTGACACCGCGCCAACGCTACGGCACTACACCGATGTGCTCGCCGGCGTCGGAGCTCGGAGATAACGTCCCGAGTCGGAGCGACGCAGAGTCGGGACGGAGGTGCGCTATGCGGTTCGGGGTCATCCTGCCCGGCGGCACCGCGGCCGAACAGGTGGACCAGGCCGTGCTCGCCGAGGAGGCGGGTTGGGATGCCGTGTTCGTGTGGGAGGCCGCCTACGGTGTCGACGCCTGGAGCCTGCTGGCCGCGATGGCGGTTCGCACCAGCCGGGTGCGACTGGGCACCTTGCTGACCCCGCTCCCCTGGCGCCGGCCGTGGAAGGTCGCGAGTCAGGTGGTGACGGTCGACCAGCTCTCGGAAGGGCGGGCGATTCTGACTGTCGGCCTGGGTGCCGTCGCCACCGACCTGCCCGAGACCGGCGAGGCGGTGGACGTTCGACAGCGGGCCGAGATGCTCGACGAGGGAATCGACCTGATCCGCGAGCTGTGGTCTGGCCGGCAGCAGTTTCAGGGCAAGCACTACACCTACGCGTGCGGGCGGGACGATCTGGTACAGGTAGGTCGACCGGCGCAGGCTCGCATCCCGATCTGGGTGGTCGGCGCCTGGCCGCGGCCGAAGTCGATGCAGCGGGTGCTGCGTTGCGATGGTGTCGTCCCGCAATACCACCAGGAGGACGCGCCACCGCTACGGCAGATGACCGAGCTGTCGGCCTGGCTGGGCGAGCGCGACGCCTCGCACGTCGATGTGATCGCGGAGGGCGAGACGCCCGGCGACGATGCCGAACGATCGGCGTCACTCGTTCGGCCCTGGCAGGCGGCCGGTGCCACCTGGTGGCTGGAGACCCGCTGGGAGATGCCGCACAACTCCCCCGAACGCATGCAGCAGATCAGGGACCGGATCGCGGCCGGACCGCCGGCAGTTTCCTGACACTCCCGCACCAGGGATCAGCCCGTCTTGCGGCCAGCGACGGGTGTGTCGGGACCGGCGCGGGGCGGCACCTCGGGTGAGGTGCTCAAGTGGAAGATGGCAGCTGTGCCAACCCCTGGCCGACTTGGTGGGCGCGCATAAACTCGGGGATCTGTGAGCGAGACACGTCCGCGCCCGGTCCGGATCGGTGTGCAGGTAGCCCCGCAGCATGCCGACTACGCAACGATCCGGCGCGCCGCGGCCGACGTCGAGGCACTCGGCGCGGACATCCTCTTCAACTGGGACCACTTCTTCCCGCTGGGCAAGGTCCGCGACGGAAAGCACTTCGAGTGTTGGACGATGCTGGGCGCCTGGGCCGAGGCGACGTCCCGAATCGCTATCGGGCCTTTGATCTCGTGCAACAGTTACCGCAACCCCGACCTGCTCGCCGACATGGCGCGTACGGTCGACCACATCAGTGGGGGGCGGCTCATCCTCGGCATCGGTGCCGGCTTCAAGGAGCGCGACTACGTTGAGTACGGCTACGCATTCGGAACGCCCGGGAGCCGGCTGGCCGACCTAGCGGACGCACTCCCCAGGATCCGACGCCGGCTGGCCCAGCTCAACCCGCCGCCGGCCCGAGAGATCCCGCTGCTGATCGCCGGCGGCGGCGAACAGAAGACCCTCCGGCTGGTTGCCCAGCATGCCGACATCTGGCACACGTTCGTTGAAGGACCTGACCTCTCCCGCAAGAGCGCGGTCCTCGACCGCTACTGCGCCGAATTCGGCCGGGATCCGACGGAGATCGAGCACGCGGTGCAGGTGGGCGGCGATCCGTCGCTCCGGGGCCCGGCGCTGCGTGAGCTCGGGGCCACCCTCTTCACCCTCACGACCGGTGGTCCTGACTACGACCTTGGTGCCGTACGCGACTGGATCGCCTGGCGGGACGAGCAGAACGGGCACGGGTCCGCGTAACGGCTGGTGGCCTGTGGTGGAGACCAAGCGGCGACGCCCTGCGGCCGGACCGTCCTGGTGCGCGGGACCTGGCTTCGGGCGGGCCCGCGCTGTCAACCTGTTGACGGTCGCGCGGCTTCTAGGCCGCCCAACCTCCAACAACCCACCCAGCCGAGCCCGCACCGCCATGAACGATCGACGCTAGGCGAACGGGAGAGGCTCGTAGCTGGCGCCGAACGGAGCGTCCGGCCGCTCGAAGTCGCCCATCAGGGCCCGACGCATCGGAGTCGTGCGTTCCAGGAAGTCCTCGGAGTTGGCGAGCCGGTCGGCCGGACGGACCCACGGCGGGCTGTAGACGTAGTGCGCCGTGTAGCGGTCCCGGTCGCCGTCGTGGCGGTAGGTGCGATGCCAGACGCCGTTGTGGAACAGGAGCACCGAGCCGGCCCGGGCACAGATCACGTGACCGATCGGAGTGTCGCCGCGGGCCGAGCGGATGTCGGCGGGCAGCGGCACCTGGCTGCGGTGGCTGCCAGGGATCAGTTCCATGTTCCCCGTACCCGGCTCCGTCTGGTCGGTCAGCAGGAAGGACGCCCGGAGCTGGATCAGCGGCACGGGATATCCGACCTGGTTGAAGTTGTACGCACTCGACCCGTCCTGATGCCACCCGCCCACCCCACCGCGCGCCGGCTGCATCGTGTTCCAGCTTGCCTGCAGGATGAACCGGTCACCGTAGAGCCCGCGGATCTTGGGCAGCACCGCCGGATGGTCGATCAACTGTTCCAGGCTGGGTTCCGTCTCGTATCCCCGACCGATCTGACCGAACGCCCGGTCCCTCGCCGCATGCAACCGCTGCGACGCGTCATAGCACTCCGCCGCCTCGTCCGCCGAGAGCACGCCGGGGATCACGAGATAGCCCCACGACTCGAACACGAACCGGTCCAGCTCGGTGAACGCACCCGCGGCGACCTCGGGATTCATGTGTCGGATCTCCACTCCTGGCAGGCCTGCCGAACGGGTCACGGCTGTCCCGCCACGATCCCTCAGGGGTGACGCGGGCGCCAGCGCCGTTCCGCGACCGGCCACCTTGTGCGTTGCCGGCATGATCATGCGTGCAGAAACGCCCAGCCGGCACTGCCGCGGTGGGCCGAATGTCACGCATCGAGGCGCCCGGCGTACCCCGCGACGTCGCCAGCCAGCCAGCCGGCCAGCCGGGTCTGGGGGCGGGCGTCAGTATGGTCGGCGGATGACTGAGCGCTTCCGCGTCGTACCCGCCGTCTATGTCGCGTTGCGACGCGGAGACCACGGCGAAGAGGTGCTGCTCCAGCTACGCCGGGGCACCGGCTACATGGACGGCCACTGGGCACTGGGTGCGGCAGGTCACGTCGAGGCGGACGAGTCCGTGGTCCAGGCGGCCTGCCGGGAGTCGGTCGAGGAGCTTGGCGTCACCATCGATCCCGCCGACCTCGTACCGTTGGCCGGCATGCACCGCACCAGCCGGACCGGTCGCTCCGTCGACGAGCGGGTCGACTTCTTCTTCGAGTGCCGGCGTTGGCGGGGCGAGCCAGCGCTGCTGGAGTCGGCGAAGGCCGCGGATCTCGGCTGGTTCGCCCTGGGCGCGCTGCCCGATCCGATGGTGCCGCACGAGCACGCGTTCCTACGGGAGCTCAGCGAGGGCACGCCGGCGCCGATCCTCACCTACGGCTTCTGACTGATCGCCCAAGCACCCCACCGGCTCGATCGGGAACGAACAGGAAGGACCAGACCCTTGAACATCGTCCTCACTGAACCGTTGCTGCGCGACTACCTACCCGATCTGGAACGCGCCACAGGTGGTGGACACCACTGGCGGCTCGTGGAACGGATGGACGCCGCCGTCCTCGCCGAGACCGACGTGATGGTCGGCGGAAATCTGCCGGCCGACCTTGCCACCGACGCCCGGCGGCTGCGGCTGGTGCAGGCCAGCGGAGCTGGCTACGAGAACATCGCGATCGAGGCCCTGCCGCCGGGCGTCATCGTCGCGAACACCTTCCACCACGGACGATCGATCGCCGAGCACGTGGTGATGGTGACGCTGGCGCTGAGACGGCGGCTGGTCCCGGCAGACCAGGCGCTACGGGCCGGGCGTTGGCAGTCGCCGGCGTACGTGGAGGGTTACGACCGGCCGGACACCCTGCGGGGCAAGACCGCGGGGATCATCGGGTTGGGCGAGATCGGCGCGGAGGTCGCCCGCGTCTTCTCCGCGTTCGACATGCGGTGCATCGGCATCAGGCAAAATCCCGCGAAGACCCTGGCCTCCGGCGTCGACCTGGCCTGGACCGGCCGGCCTGACCATCTCGGCAAGCTGTGCGCGGAGGCCGACGTCGTGGTGGTGACAGTGCCGCTCAACCAGGAAACCCGCGGGCTGATCGGGGCGGAGGAGCTCGGGCTGATGAAGCCGGACGCCCTGCTGGTCAACGTGGCCCGCGGCGCGGTCGTCGACGAGGACGCGTTGTACGCCGCACTCGTCGAACGCCGGATCGGTGGCGCCGCCCTCGACGTCTGGTGGCACTACCCCGACTCCACTGGTACCGGCTCGCCGTCCTCAGCCGCATACGGCGAGTTGGACAACGTGGTGTTGACGCCACACATGTCGGGGGTCACCACGGAGACGTTCGACCGCCGGATCGAGGAGATCGCCGCGAACATCAACCGGCTGGCGGCGGGCGAACCGCTGGTCAACGTTTTACGCGGCCCGTGAAATCCGTCGACCGACACGGCTGAACGGTGGGTGCGCCAGTTCCGCGAACAACGCCGCCGGCGGCGGGTACCCGGCGTAGCGTTCAGCCATGGGGATGCCTTCGAAGCTGAAGGCAGCATTGACCCTGTCGATGATCGCCGGTGTCGCCGGCGCCGGGGTGATCCTGCTGCTGGCCAACGTCGTGGTCGGCGTCCTCTTCCTTGCGTTCGTACTCCTGGTCCTTCTGGTCCTCGGCTTCCCGCACCGTACGGACGGCGCCAGCGACGGCTGAGCCCGTCCGCGGGTACCCATTCCGACTCGGCCAGCAGAACCCTGAAGAATCCGGCGAGCTCCCTACATCCGGCGAGCTCACCGATTCCAGTCGAGCTCGCCAAATCCAGCCGAGTCACCACATCCGGCCGAGCTCACCACGATCTGGACGAGTTCACCACGATCTGGACCGGGCCGTGGTCTGCGACGTCATCGGCTGTTGAACGTTCGAGGGCCGACCAGTTCAGGTCATGATCCGGCGTTGTGCGGCGGGCCGGGCCCCCTCCCGCTGGTCGCGACCATCGCGCTGTCGGCCAGGTCCAAGTAAGCTGCGACGCGCTCGGGCCAGAGGTTCAACGGGGACGGGAGGCCGCTTGTGCGGACCGTGTCGGTCGATCAGGTGACCGTCGCCTATGGCAACCGACCCCCGGTGCTGCGGGATGTGAGTCTGTCCGCCGAGCCCGGTCGAATCGTGGCGATCAGCGGCCGCTCCGGTGCGGGCAAGACGACCTTGCTCTCGACGATCGCGGGGCTGCTCCACCCGGCGGACGGCACGGTCACGGTCGACGACGTGCCGTTGCGCGACCGCGACCACGCCGTGGCCCAGCGCATCGTGCTCGTACCGCAGGGCAACGGCCTGGCCACGTTCCTCACCGCCGGTGAAAACGTCGAGGTCGCCCTGCTCGCCAACGGCCGCAGCCCGTCGGACGCCCGGCGGCTCACCGTCGAGTCCCTGGAGCGCCTCGGCCTGGCGGGACAACGAGACCAGCTGGTGGAGGAGCTCTCCGGCGGCCAGCAGCAGCGTACGGCGGTGGCACGCGGCCTGGCCCTGGGCGGCGACATACTCCTGGCCGACGAGGTGACGAGCGAGCTGGATGCCGTCTCCCGCCAGACGGTGCTGGAGCTCCTGCGGGAGGAGGCCGAGCGGGGCGCCGCGGTGGTGTTCGCGACGCACGACCCCGACGCCGCGGCCGTCTGTGACTCCGAGCTGCACCTGGTCGACGGCCGGGCCGAGCTCGTCCGGACCGAACCGGAGCGCCCAGATCAGGACCGCCCAGATCGGGACCGCGCCGAAGGCGCCCGAGCCGATGCCGGTGCGCGTACTGTCGACCAGCCTTCGGGCGTGTAGGCCCCGTATGTGGTTGGTGCTCGGCAACGTTCTGGCGGCGCGACGCAGGCAGGCTGTCATCGTGGCGCTGGTGGCGCTGCTGGCCACGGCGGCGCTGGCCGCCTCGCCCTGGTACGCGGTGCGGGCCACGCAAGAGGTCGGTGTCGCGGCGGTCGAGGGGGCCAGCGTCGAGGAGCGGCTGATCTCGGCGAGCTGGCTCGCCGGCTGGAACACCAGCCGCGACACCAACGGCGAGGCCGCGATCGGCGAAGCCAGGGAGCAGTTCGCACCCGCTGGCTTCAGCACGGTCGTCGGCGGTACGGCCGGGGGCGAGCTGCGTTCCGCACAGTCCCGGAAACCGCCTTCCGACGTGGTCGTCGCCGTCCGGGAGGGTGTCTGCAAGCACCTCGTCGTGACGTCCGGGTCCTGCCCCGACGCCAAAGGTGAGGTGGCTGTCCCCGCCACGCTCGCCGACGAACTCGCCCTCGACGTGGGTGACCGGCTGCAGATCGAGGGGAGCGAGGACAAGAAGATCTCCGTACGCCTCGCCGGCGTCTACGGCGTGATCGACCCCGGCGAGCCCTACTGGGGAGACGGCTCCCTCGTCGGCCAGCGGTCGGACACCTCGAGCGAACGCGCGACGGTCTTCACCGTGGCCGAGACCATGCGCGGACAGGAAGGCGTTACCTACACCTACGACCTGCTCGCGGCTCCAGAGGCGTTCGCCACGATCGACGTGGAGCGGCTGACCACGACACTCGACACCGGGCTGGCGAGACTGCGTGAGCAAGGCTACTCCGCCAGCACGATGGAGCTCGAGGGCCTGGTCGACCGGATCACCCAGGACCGTCGCAACGTCGCCGGCGGAGTGGGAGTCGGAGTCATCGTCCTCCTGCTGCTCACCTGGTTCGCGCTGTCAGTCGTCGTACGCGGTGGCGGCGTACAGGTGCGCGGCGACATCGGCTGGTGGCGGCTTCGGGGTGCCCCGTCCGGCCGTGGCTGGATCCTGGCACTGGGCCAGAGCGTCGTCCCGCTGGTCGTCGGCGCGGTCGTCGGTGCCGGCATCGGGCTCGGCGTCGGAAGGGCCCTGGTCGGTGACCTGGAGGGGGACGCCGGGCGCGCTGCCCTGCTCTTGTCCCTGCTCCTCGTCGGCCTCACCCTCGCCGGCGGGCTGCTCGCGGTGGTGGCCGCCCAGGTCGGCACGTTGTTCACGCCCGTCAAGGACCTGCTGCGCCGGATACCCACCCGCCGGCCCCGGTGGCGGCGTTCGGTGGTCGACCTCGTGCTGATTGGACTCGCCGCGTACGGCGTGGTCCAGTCCCTGGTGGTACGAGAGGAAGTCGGCGGGCTGCCCATGCTGGCGCCCGGACTGGTCGCGCTCGCTCTCGCCCTGGTCATCGCGTGGGCGGTGCCGCCGCTGGCCACCTGGGTCGCGGCCCGCGCCCGTCACTCCGGTCAACTGTCGACGGCGCTGATCGCGTCCCTGACCGCCCGGCGGCCGGAGACCCATCGGCTGTTCGCACTGGTCGTCGTCGCGGTCGCGCTGGTCACCACGGCGTTCGTCAGCTGGGACACCGGTGCCAGGTCGCAGTGGCAGCGAGCCGCGCTCGAGGTCGGCGCCGACCGGGTGATCACCGTCGACGCCGACGATGCCGTGCAGCTGCTGGACGGCGTACGCGCGGTCGACCCGAGCGGGACCCAGGCGATGGCGGTGATCGACCAGCCCGGAAGCACCTACGATCCCTCGATCCTGGCCGTGGACAGCACCCGACTGGGCGTTGTGGCGGGCTGGCGCGAGGGCTTCGGCGGTGACGTCGCGAAGGTCGCCGCGGTCCTTCGCCCCACCGAGCCGGACCCCGTGGTGGCCAAGTCCGACCGGCTGGTCCTCGACGCGGCCGCGACGCAGGGCGGTGGCGACGACACCGGTCAGACAACCGTCGCCAGTGCTGGCAAGACTGGTGCACCAAAGCAGGCTGGCCGGGCCGCCAGCACCGACGTACACCTGCGGGTTCGCCTGCGGTCGGTGCAGGACGGTAAGCCGGTCGACGCCATCGTCGGTCCGTTGACCCCTCGCCGGGAGACCTACTCCACGCAGGTACGCGGATGTGCCGAGGGTTGCCGGCTGGTAGGTGTCCAGGTGCTCGGTCCGAAACGGCCCGGCGTGTCCAGCGGCGACGGCTCCGACGCCGAGGCGGTGGGTCACGTAGCACCTCGCGTGGGCACGCAGGTCGAGCTGTACCTGTCGACCGGGTCGGAGCCGACGGTGCTGCCCTCTTCGGTGCTCGCCGACCCGGCGCGGTGGCGGCCCGCCGTCGGCCCCCGAGACCTCGGCCCAGGCGTCAGCGCAGGTGAGGATGGCCTGCGCGTCACCGTGTCCGAGGTGCCGAAGGACGTGGAGGTCGACCGTTCCGACTGGGCGTACGTCGCGGACATCCCGGCACCATTGCCGGCACTCGTTGCCGGCTGGCGGCCCGAACCGACCCAGGAGGTGCGGCTCCCTCCGTTGCCCGGAGCGGCGGTGCCGACCGAGGTCGTCCGTAGCGCGGCCCTCGTACCCCGCCACGGCAAGGAGGGCGTCCTGGTCGACCTCACTTATGCCGAGCGCCTGGTGCCGTTCCCGCTCGCCGGGGCCGTCACCCCGCAGGTGTGGTTGTCCGCCACGGCTCCGGCGTCGATCGTCGACGACCTTCGCGAGGTGGGCCTCCGTCCGCTTCGGGAGGAGTCGCTGTCCGAGCGCCTTGCCCAGCTGCGTGCCGAGGGCAATGCCGTGGGGGGAAGGTTCCAGGCCTTGGTGGCACTGGTCGGGTTGCTGCTCGCCGCCGGGGTTGTCCTGGTCGACGCGGCCAGAGACCGGCCGGGACGTGCAGCTGAACTCGCCGCGCTCCGTGCGCAGGGCGTCCGCCTGAAGGTCGTTCGTGCGGTCGGCTACGGCGGGCTCGCTGCGGTCGTCGCCGCCGCGACCGTGGTCGGCGTCGTCGCCGGGCTCGCTGGCGCCGTGATCGCCCGGGTGCTGTCGCCCGGTTTCGTCGACGGCTGGACCGTGCTGCCGACCGCCGGCCTGCACCCGTACCCCATCCTGGCGGCCGTGGGTGCGACGGCCGCGGTGCTCGGCGCGGTCGTGGTCGTCGCCGGCGCCGCCCTTGTCCGCCGGACCCGGGAGCTGCCGTGATCGGCCTGGTGTTCGCGCAACTCGCCGCCCGATGGGGCCAGGCGCTCACGCTTTTCGTCTTGTCGGTGGCGGCGACCGTCGCGGCCGTGAGTGTCCCGGCCTTCGCCGTGGCGATCGACCAGGCCGCTGTCGACAACGAACGTGCGACCGCCGACAGCAGCGAGTTCGTGGTGTCGGTCTCCACTCTGTCGACGCAGCCGCCGGCCCCAGAGGACGAGGGGACGACGGAGGGGTCGGAGGACCTGACCGCCTACGCCGACGCCCGGTCGATGCTCGGCGGATTCATCCCCCTTACGACGGTGCAGATCCAGGTACAGGGACTCAACCGGGCCCAGCCGTCGGGGGAGGCGTACAGCCTGCTCGCCAGGGACGGCTTCTGCCGGTACGTGACGTTCTCGGCCGGCCGCTGCCCGGTGGGCAATCGCGAGGCAGCTCTGCCGGCCGGCTTGGCCAAGGAGATGCGCCTCCACGCCGGTGACCAGGTCGTGCTCACTCCTGTTCGGCGTACGCAGGAAAGCCTGGAGCCGGACGGCCCGCCGGTCGCGATCACCTTCGTCGGGGTGTTCAAGCCGAAGGATCCCGACGCGTCCTACTGGGTGCCGCAGGACCCGCTCGGTCGGCTCGACCTGCCGAAGCTGTTCACCAACCGGACCACGGTGGAGACGCTCGTGCACGGGCACGAGACGGTCTGGATCGACGCCATCCTGCCGCCTCAGCTGCTCACGCCCGAGCGGATCCCGCGGCTGCGTGACCAACTGGCGGCGGCCGAGCACCGGCTCACCCAGGAAGACGCGTTCAGCGCCGGGCCGCTGACCTCGCTGCCCAGCCTGCTGGACCGCATCGACAAACACGGAGAGCTTGCGCGGGCCCTGTTGCCCATCGCGGCCGCACCGCTGATCGCCCTGTGCTGGTTCGTCATCCACCTCGCCGTCGGCCACGGGATGTGGGGCCGCCGGTTGGAGGTCGGTGCGGTCGTGCTGCGGGGCGCGAAGTGGCCGACCCGTGCGGTCACGGTCGCCGCCGAAAGCCTGCTTCCGCTGCTCGCCGGCGTTCCGGTCGGGTTGGTCCTCACCGGACCGCTGGTCGGATGGACCGGGCCCGGCGACGGTTCTGCTGTCGGCATCGACCGCGCCCAGTTACTCGCCGCCGCCCTCGCCGCCGGCGGTACCGTCCTCGCCGGGCTGCTCGCGCTTCGCCGGGAGCTGGCCGGGCCGGTAGGACGCCTCCTGCGCCAGGTCGCACCGCGGTCTCGGCGTATCGCCGTGGCCGCGATGGAGGTCCTGGCCATCGCACTCGGCATCGTGGTCGTGATCGAGCTCCGCTCGCTCGACGGCGAACTGGTCGGCGTCATGGTCGCCGCACCAGTCCTGATCATCCTCGCGGTGGCGATGCTGGCATCGCTGGCGGTGCGGCCGCTCCTCGACCTGCTGGGCCGGTGGACCTTGCGGCGCGGCCGGATCGGACCGGCGGTCGCCGCGCTCTATCTCGCCCGTCGCCCGGCGGCGTCCGTACGCCTGCTGGTGGTGCTCGTCCTGGTCTTCGGCACGCTGGGGTTCGCCGCCACGGCGACCGACGTGGCCGCCCAGGGGCGCAAGGCCGAGGCCCAGCAGCTCCTGGGCGCCGCCCGCGTACTCGAGGTGCAGCCGGTCGGGCGACAGGAGTTCCTCCGGGCGGTACGCACAGCCGATCCGAGCGAGCGGCACGCGATGGCGGTCGTACCCGCTCGCACCACCGGCGACGACCCGGCTCTGCTCGCCGTCGACTCCACCAGGCTTGCCAACGTCGCGCTGTGGTCGGAGCGGTACGGCGCGACCGGGCTCCAACAGGCGGCGACGGTCCTGCGCCCACCGGCGCGGAAGCCGACCGTCCTACGCGATGGGGAGCTGACCGCGACGCTGCGACCGGATCCGTTCACCAAGGACAAGACGCTGACTGTCTCGCTCCAGCTGGTGTCCCAGGCCGGTGACCGGGTGATCGCCAGCTTCGGTCCGGTCACGGCCGACCAGCGCACGTACCGTGCCGAGGTACGCGGCTGCGTCGGTCAGTGCCGGCTGACCAGCGTCACCGCCACCTCCACCGACGAGGACGTCGACCGGTTCGGCGTCACGTTCGGCTCGTTGACCCAGGCCGGTCGACCGGTCATGACGACCCAGCAGCTCGCCGACGACAGCCGGTGGCGACCGCCCGAGGGCTCGCTCGTCACCGAGCAGCTCTGGAGCAACGGGACCGCCGACGGTCTGCTTCTGTCGCAGCCGTCCCCCTGGCCGGACGAGGAGTACGAGCTGCTCGCCCTCGACGTGCCGTATCCCCTCCCCGCGGTCACCGCCGGCCGAATCCCCGGCAAGCTGCTGGCCAACATCGACTTCCAACCGATCAAGTTTGCCCAGAAAGCCAGCCTGCAGGGCCTGCCCGGACTCGGCGCGAGCGGTGCGTTGGTCGATCTGGAGTACGCCGAGCGGCTCACCCGGGAGCCCGGCAGCGCCGGCTCCCCGCAGGTCTGGCTGAGCGCGGACGCGCCGGACGCGGTGGTCGACAAGCTGCGCGACGAGGGCCTGGTGATCATCGGAGACCGTACGGTCGGGAGCATCCAGAGCTCGATCGACAAGTCCGGTGCCGCCATGGCGTTGCAGTCTTACCAGCTCGGCGCCGGGGTGACGGTTCTCGTCGGGCTCGGCGCGCTGGCCCTCATCGTCGTGGTCGACCGGCGTACGTGGAGCCCGGGCATGCGGGCGCTGCGAGCACAAGGGACAAGGGAACGTACGACCACGACCGCCGCCCTCTGGTCGTACGGCGGCATCGTGGTGACCAGTGCCGTGACGGGCGCGCT
Organism: uncultured Actinomycetota bacterium; assembly: GCA_963720325.1. Lineage (GTDB taxonomy): Bacteria > Actinomycetota > Actinomycetes > Propionibacteriales > Actinopolymorphaceae > Thermasporomyces. The sequence goes on from CAVRFE010000008.1 coordinate 616,572, forward strand.
TGCCGCCGCCGCCGCATGGTTCGCGGCCGGTGGGCAGCTGCCGGTCGGCGTGGACGCCTCGCTGCTGACGACCTGGCCACGATGGTCGTACGTCCTGGCGTCGGAGATCCTGGTCGTGGCCGTACTGGTCGCAGCGGTCGGGGCCGGCGCGTGGTGGCAGCGGCAGGTCATTCGAGGACACGAGGAGGCGAGTGGCTGATGGGCCTCGCAGTGGCATGCCGGCGCGTCGTGCACATCTACCGGGTCGAGGGCTCGGACGTGGTGGCGCTGTCCGGTGTCGACCTGTCGATAACTTCTGGCGAGATGGTCGCCCTGGTGGGGCCGTCCGGATCGGGTAAGTCCACGCTGATCTCGCTGCTCGCCGGTCTGATGCGCCCGGCGGCCGGTCGGATCGTGGTCGGCGGATACGACATCGGCAAGCTCAGCGACGCCGAGCTCAACCGACTCCGGGGTACCGAGATCGGCGTCGTGCTGCAGGGTGTCGGACGGAACCTGCTGCCGTACGCCACCCTCTACCGCAACATCTGGCTGGCGCAGCGCAGAGCGGCCGCGACCAGAGGGATCGAGCTCGCCGAGGCCGACGAGATCCTCGACCTGGTGGGCCTCACCGACCTGTCCAAGTCGAAGCCGGCTGAGCTGACGATGGGTCAGCAACAACGTGCGGCCCTGGCGGTCGGTATCGCCGCCGGTCCCGGGCTGCTCCTGGTCGACGAACCCACCAGCCAGCTCGACACCGCCGGCCGTGACGAGGTGCTCGCCGCCCTGAAGGCCGTCAACGCCAAGCGCGACACCACCGTCGTCGTCGTCACGCACGACCCGGAGGTCGGCGCCCAGCTCGGACGGGTGGTGACCATCCGCGACGGTCGAGTCGGTGCGGAAGGACGCGACGGGCAGGACTTCGCGGTGGTCGCCGGCGACGGTACGGTCCAGCTGCCGCCGGAGGTGCTCGGCGAGTTCCCACCCGGCACGCTCTTCCTCGTCGACCACGACGAGGACGGCGGGGTGCGGCTCCAGTCCGAACGCCAGTAGCCACGGCGGGTTGCAGGCCCGTCGGGCTCAGTGGGCGTCGGCCCTCCTCGAACGCACCCGCCTGGCGGATCTCCTCGGCGCTCCGACAAGGCGGAGGCTCGACCTCGGCGTTTCCCGTAGGCGGCTCTCCTCGGCCGGTCGGCTTCGCGTCACACCAGGCGGCACGGCGATATCACCCAGATGGCTGATGTTGCCCGCCACCGGCTGGGAGACGTTGAGAGCGCACATTTCACCGACCACGCGCGGCGCCGATCGCCGGGGCCGCGGCAGCGAGGAGCCGACCAGCCATGTTCGTGAAACCCAGGTCAGATCTACTCGCGCCAGCCGACGAGACGACTGTCGACTCGGTCGGGCGGACGGCCCCGTGCACCCCGGCCGCCCTGAATGAGGAGAGGCTGCGACTTGCCTCGGAGGTACACGACATCGTGGGGCACGGCCTGGTGGCGATCCAGATGCAGGCCGACATCTCACGCCATCTCCAGTCGACCCGGCCCGAACAGGCGCAGGTCGCGCTCGACGCCATCAGCCGCACCGCCGCGGAGGCCTTGGCGGACCTTCGTACGGCACTGGCCACGATCACTCCGCACGACACCGGCAAGGCGGTCTGTGAGGCGCCCACACCTGGCCTCCATCTGCTCGAGAGTCTCGGTGCACGCATCGAGCAAGCCGGCGTCACGGTGGATGTGACGGTGCACGGGGAGTGGCGGCCGCTCCCGACAGACATCGACGTCGCCGCGTACCGGGTGCTCCAGGAGTCGTTGACCAACGTCGTCAAGCACTCGCCGCACCCCCAAGCCACGGTCGAGATCTGCTACCTCCCGGACTCGATCTCCGTCCGGGTCACCAACCAGGACGTGTCCGGCGACAACAACGCGGAGGGCTTCGGCATCTCCGGCATGCGTCGCCGTGTCGCCCGCCTCGGCGGTGAGCTCTCCGCCGGGAACGGTCGCCCGCCGGGTCGGTTCGAGGTGTACGCGACGATCCCCTCCTGCCCAGCGCCCGGCCGTTGATCAGCCCGCGCCGCGCTCGGCCGTAGATCATCGCGCGATGGCGCCGGATGGTCGACTCAGCCCGGGCGGCGAAGCCCATTGCCACGGAGGCCGAACGATGACCCATACTCGCGTGATGTCCGAGAGCCCGAGTTCGGAGAGCCCGACTGGGAGCCCGAGTTCCGAGAGCCCGACCGAGAGCCTGAACGCGGACGGTCGGGCCGGAGTCGATGCGGGGCTGGTCAAGCGACTGATCGCGAGCCAGTACCCCCAGTGGAGCGACCTGCCGATCACGCCGGTCGCGGTGGAGGGCTGGGACAACCGCACCTACCACCTGGGCGATGCGATGACGGTGCGACTTCCGACCGCCGAGTCGTACACGCCGGCGATCGACAAGGAAGACCGCTGGCTGCCGATCCTGGCGCCGTCGCTGCCGGTTCCGGTGCCGGTGCCGCTGGCGAAGGGCGCACCGGGCGAGGGATACCCGTTCCACTGGTCGATACGGGGATGGCTGGACGGCGACACCGCGAGCGCCGACCGCATCGACGACATGCCGGGGTTCGCCGTCTCGGTCGCCGAGTTCATCCTCGCGCTCCAGCGCATCGACCCGACCGGCGGACCGGGGGCGGGCGCGCACAGCTTCTTCCGTGGCGCACCGCCGGCCCACTACGACGACGAGACCCGCGACTGCCTAGCCGTACTGGCCGGACACCTCGACACCGACAGGTGCGCAAACGTGTGGGAGGCCGCGCTCCGCAGGTCCTGGAACGGGCCGCCAGTGTGGTTCCACGGCGACGTCGCCAGCGGCAACCTCCTGGTCAGGAACGGCAAGCTGGCCGCCGTCATCGACTTCGGCACCTCTGGTGTGGGTGATCCGGCGTGCGACCTGGTGATTGCCTGGACGATGTTCGCCGACGACAGCCTGGAGGCCTTTCGCCGCACGGTCGGACAGGACGGCGACACCTGGGCGCGGGCGCGCGGCTGGGTCTTGTGGAAGGCGCTGCTCGGCCTCGCCGACGACGTTGAGCATGGGCGGCAACTCGCCCCGGTCAACTGCCGCGTGGTCGAGGAGGTCCTCGCCGACCACGACCGGTTCGGCTGACGGCGAAATGATCCGTCGGCGGACGGGCAACGCTCGCGCGCGGTGGTAGTCCTGACGCATGGATCAACGCAGTTCCGAACCGTCCACCGCGCAGGCCGAACCATCGGTCGCCACGCCGGCAGCCGAGCCAGCCATCGCCGCGTCGCCGCAGGAATCGCCGGCCGCCGCGTACGACGAGGTGGCCGACCTCTACCACGACGCGGTTGATCCGGACGGCGCCGGCGTACGCGACGCGACGCTCGAGGCGATGCTCGGCCCGATCGCCGGGTGCCGGGTGCTCTCGCTCGCCTGCGGCCAGGGCAGGGACGCCCGCCGGCTCGCCGACCTCGGTGCCACCGTGGTCGGAGTCGACGTGTCAGAACGCCTGTTGGGCTTTGCCCGCGAGTTCGAGGAGGCCGCGCCTCGCGGGATCACGTACGCCCACGGAAGCGCACACGACCTCGCAGACCTCGACACCGGCAGCTTCGACGGCGTGGTGTGCTACATGGCGTTGATGGACATCCCCGACCTGGCGTCGACGTTTCGCGAGGTGGCTCAGGTTCTCCGTCCGGGCGGCTGGTTCGTCTACACCTGCGTGCACCCGTGCTTCCGGCCGCCGGTCACGGGCGAGCTCACCGACCATGTAGACGGCAGCGTCCGGCGTACTGTCGGGGGCTACTTCGTCGAGGGCCCGTACGATCGCGCGACCCGTTGGAACGCGATACCCCGCCGTTCCTACCACCGCATGCTCAGTACGTACGTGACCGCGCTCATCGACGCGGGCTTCACCATCGTCGGCATGGCCGAGCCTGCCGGTGCCGGTGAGCAGGCGGTCTGGCAGGAGGTGCCAGCCTTGCTGTATGTCCGGAGCGTGATGCCCGCGTAGTCACCTCGGTTCGCACCGTGCGGATTGGTGCGGGCTCGTGCTGGCGTCGTTTACCGGCGAGGCGGGCCGGGCGGCGGCGGGGGCGGGGGCGGTCCCGCGCCAGGACCTGGACCTGTGCCTGGCGCCGGACCTGGACCTGGGCCCGACCACGTACCGACGCCCGCATCGTGACCCGGCCGCCTTCGTCCTGGCCGCCGCAGCAACCCCACCGCGAGCACGACCCCGGCTGCCAACACCGCGAGCCCGCCACCACCGACGACAGCGACCAGGGCAAGCTTGCCTGTACCGGAGCCTCCGGTGTCCTTCGCGGCCTCGACCGGTGGGGGCGGCTCCGCCCCAGCCCCATCGGACTTCCCGCTGTCCTTCCCCGCATCGTCGGCTGGCGGCTGCGGCGCCTCTTCCTCGATCTCCCTGTACGCAGGCGCGCCGGTGACGTCCCCCTTGACGGCGACGGTGATCTGGACCGGCTCCTGGTACTTGCGCCCTTCGCCGTCGGCGTTCTGCTGGATCGCGAAGTAGTAGTCGCCCGCGAGCGCCACCGGCGCGACCTCGTTCGAGGTGCTCTCCCGGTTGCGGTACCGGACCTCCGGCAGCGTCGCGTGGAAGACCTGGTCCTTCGTGTACGTGCGCGTCGTACCGGTGAAGTTCTCCGCCGTTCCACCGGCGAGGAAGACCTCCGCTCGATCGGGCCCGTAGCTTCGGATCTCGACCTTCTCGCCCAGCTGGCCGAGCTGGTTGTCCAGGCGCGGGTTCTCCGCCAGCCGGAAGGTCACCGCCGCGGACTGACCCCAGTCGGCCTTCACACGATAGAAGAGCTGCTCACCAGGTTGCAGGGTTCCCGTCCAGGTCCCGGGCGTGAGGGTCGTCGCGTCGGCGAAGCCACCTCCGCCGTCCGCGTCGCCCTTGCTCGGCCCGGCCGGCAGTGGTCCACGGGCGACGTCATCGGCCGCCAACGCCGCCGGCAGCTGGTCGGCGCCCTCGACCGGCGGCTCCTCGATCACGACGAGCTCCATCGGGTCTTCGGCCGTAGCAGCCGAACCCTCCTCCTCACCCCGTTCGACCTTCAACAGCAACCGGTCGGACGTCTTGCACTCCTCCTCGATGTACGTCGAACCCGAGGAGTTGCCGTCCGGCCCCTGGAACACCGACGCATTGAGGAAGTCCCTGCTCGAGGAGAACTCGAACGCGGCACCATGGCCCCAGGTGCACTCCTGGTCTCCGGCGGGAGTGAGCAGCCGGAGCATCACCTCCTCCGATGTGGCAGCGGTGCCGGTGCGCTTCTCGGGCCGGATCGTGACGGCGGCGTGCAGCGTGGATCCGGGCGTCCGGGTCAGCACGTAGTACTTGATCCGGCCGTCGGCCTGGCTGGGAGCCGCGAGCGTGTCGGTGTACTGGCCGGCGCCGATCTGCGGTGCCTCACCCGGCTGGAGCGTCCCCTTGACCCGCGTACCCGTGGCTGTGAAGTCCTTGAACGCGCGCAGCGCGGACTGGTCCAGGCTCGCGCTCAGGTCACCCGCATCCTGTGCGTCGTAGTAGCTTCCGCCGCCGGCGTCGGCGATGCAGGTCAGCTGTCGCTTGGCGGCCCCGCCGACGTTCAGGCCGACCACGTCGACCTTGAGGTCGATGCCCTTGGCGTGGATCTCCTTCGCCACCAGGCAGGGGTCGTCGGCGCACGTCTCCTCCCCGTCGGAGACCAGCAGGATCGTCCGCGGGCCCTCGGCTCCGACATCCTTGGCCGCCTGCTTCAGGCTGTGGGCGATCGGTGTCGATCCATAGGGCTTGTACTTGCCGATCGCCCGCTTGAGCGCGGGCTTGTCCGCCGGCCCGACCGGCACCACCAGCTGGGAGTCGGTACACGCTCCGGGCGCGGACTCCTCGAAGACCGTGGCGCCGTAGACCCGAAGCCCGACCTGCGCGCCGTCGGGGAGTTCGTCCACGACCGTGCTGAGCGCCCGCTTGGCCGCCGCGATCTTGGTCGTGCCGGAGGCGTCCGGCTCCTTCATCGATCCCGAGGAGTCGAGGACGAGAAGCAGCTCGCCCTGGTCCTGCGGATCCTCCGCCGCGGCGTCCGGCACCGCGACGATCATGCTGGCCAGGAGTGCACACACCCCGGCCAGCCCGGCGAGGAGCCCGCGGCGGAGAAGCTGGGACGCAGGCCTGGGAGCTGTACGAGAACGCATGGCGCCCAGCCTCGACCGGGCACCTGTGCCGGCACTGTGGCCGCACTGTGCCCAGGTGCCGAGGTGCCGAGGTGCCGAGGTGCCGAGCCGATCCGGCGGCCGCCGCCGCTCAGCGAACCCGCGTCGCCACAGCGTCGCCGAAGAGGTCGCCCCACTCCCCGCCACCAGGAACGCCCAGGGCGCTCTGCGTCAGTACGCCACCCCCGCGCAGTCCGCCGCTGGGACCGCTGAGGTCGCGCTGACCGCGGAACGCGTTGACCGCTCCGCCGTCGGTGGCGGGTGAGGAGACAACGCCGGCGTCCTCCAGCGGGACGCCGACCACGAGGTCGCTCACGTTGTCACTGTTGAAGCGGCCGGTGACGAGGGCGAACCCGAAGGCGTCGTCGCGTTCCGCCGCACTTCCCACGCCTGTGGTGTCCTGGTGGAGGTACTGGGTCGTCGACGCCGAGACACCATCCTGTCCTCCGTACAACACATTCATCGCGCCGGCGTCGATCACGTCGAACACATCCTCGCCGGGCACACCGACGACGAGGGCGTCGTGCCCGGAGCCCTTGAAGTCGGCGGCGGCGAGCGCGGAGCCGTAAAGGTCCCCCTCCTCGGCCGAGCTGTTCGGACCAGAGGTGTTCTGGGTGAGGAGTTGGCTGCCGGTGCCGGTGAGTCCCGAGCCCGAGCCAAGCAGGACGTTCACCGCTCCCCCCTCCGGCGCGAACCGTGCCCCGGCGCCGACGTCCTCTCCGGGTGCACCGATCGCGAGGTCGGGAAAGTCGTCGTTGTCGAAGTCTCCGGTGGTGAGGGCGAAGCCGAACAGGTCGCCGTCCTCGGCGCTGCTGCCGACGCCTGAAGTGTTCTGGGTGAGGAGCCGATTGCCGGCGCCGGTGAGCCCGCCGGCGGACCCCCGAAGGATCGCGGTCGCCCCGCCAGTGCGGGTGGGGCCCGCCTCGAACGGCACCCCGACCGCGAGGTCGGCGAAGCCGTCGCCCTCGAAGTCGGCGGACACCAGCGCGAAGCCGAAGTTGTCCCCGTCCTCGGTGCTGCTGGCCAACCCCGCGGTGTTCTGGGTGAACACCCTGCTGCCGATTCTGGTGAGTCCGCCGGCCGAGCCTCGCAGGATGGTCATGGCCCCGGCGTCGTCCACGGTGCCGACGTCCTCGGCGGGGACGCCGATCGCGAGGTCGGCAAAACCGTCGCCGTCGAAGTCGCCGGACGCGAGCACCTGACCGAAGGCGTCGCCGTCCTCGGCCGTCCCGCCGGCGCCGACGGAGTTCTCGGTGAACAGGTCGCTGCCGGCGCCGGTCAGGCCGTTTGCCGAACCGTAGAGAACGGTCACGGCGCCGCCGGTTGCCTCGGTGCCGCGCTCGAACGGTACGCCGACGGCGAGATCGGAGAACCCGTCGTTGTTGAAGTCGCCTGCGGCGAGGGTGTCGCCGAAGAAGTCGCCCGGCTCTGCCGAGCTGCCGACGCCGGTGGTGTTCTGCGTATACGCACGACTGCCGCTGGCGGCGAGCCCGCCCGCCGAGCCGGGAATCACGTCGACCTCACCGGCGTCCATGACCGACCCGACGTCCTCGCCGGGAACACCCACCGCGAGATCGTCGAACCCGTCGTTGTTGAAGTCGGCCTGGAGGCGGCCGTCCTTGGGCCCGCCGTTCGGGAGCGATCCCTGCTGAAGCGTTCCCCGTGGAGGTGCTCCCTGCTGAGACGCACTCGTGCTGACCGGAAATCCACTGATCGCGGCGACCAACGTCACGGCGAGAGCCTGCTGCCACATGTTGCTATCCCCTCCGGCAGAGACGTTGCCCTGCACGCCAGCTTCGGCTCATGGAGAGTAGCGGTACGACCTCGGAGTGTCACGTCTCGTGACGTGTCCACCGTCTTGCGCCCCAATGTGTAACCGGCGCGGGTGACCGCCGCAGGTGACCGGCGTAGGAATCGCCGCGCTCACGGCGCTCGTTCGTACACGTTGAGCTCGGCTACCCCTGCGTGCACGTCGAACCCCTCGACCGCCGTGAGCCGGACATATCGCACGGGGTCGCGGTCCCGCGCCCGGACCGGGATCCACTGCGGACGCCGGTTCCGGGCCAGCCGACCGGCGCCGGCCGGAACGAAGGTCTGCCCGTCGGTCGACACCGAGACCGTGTACCGGTCGATGCCGGCGACGAATCCCGGCTCCTCGTAGACCCGCCCGATCAGGTGTCCGACGTAGCTGAGCCCGGTCACCTGCCGCTGCCTACCGAGGTCGACGGTGAGCGACTGCGGCAGCGGAGCGGGCGGAGCGAACGCGGAGTTCCAGAACGTGTCCGGGTCGTCGTCGAGTACGAGCGAAGCCTCGAAGCCGGGCTGCTCACTGGTCGCCGACACGGCAAGCTCCCTCTGGTCGATCCGGCTCCCCACCGGTCGGGTGTCGGGCCGGTCGGGCCGGTCGCGTTCGCGCCTCGGCTGCCCGAACGGGGCGCCACCGCCGCCCTCGACCACGAGGTCGGTCACCAGGGCGCCGTGGTCGGAGTAGAACGGGTACTCGGTGTTGATGTCGTACCGCTGGTGCCGCCGCTGCCGTTCGGTGTGCGTGTGGGAGCCCGCGACGCGGATGCCGTCGCCCCGCGTCCAGATGTAGTCGATCCGGGCGGGCGCGTAGCCGAATCCCCAGAACGGCGACCAGGTCCGCCCCGCATACCGGCCGGCGTCGGGATAGACGGTGCGGTAGGTGTCGGTGAAGCCCGCCTCGGCGAACGCCGTCGTGACGGGCCACGGGATCACCATGCCTTCGTGGCCGTACGCACCTTCGAAGCGCGCCGACCAGTCGTGGGCCGACAGGGTGTTGAGGTCCCCGCCGACGATGGTCGGCACGCTCTCGTCCGGCACCAGCCGCGGCAGCACGGTGTCGAGGATGGCGCGGGCCTTGTCGTAGCGGAGCGCGTAGTCGGCGGCCGCGATCTCCTCCTCGGTGTAGGCCGGCTCGTCGCCGTAGGCGTAGTCCAGCGCGGTCGCGTCCGTCGGGAACCACGCCCGCTCGCCCGCGTCGAGCCAGATCGTGAAGACGTTGACCTCCCGCCCGGACGGCAGCGCGATCCGTGCACCGCCGAAGTTGAACGAGGTCGCCGGGCCTTCCTGAACCCTCGGATAGACCTCGACGACCGGATACCGCGTGAACAGCCAGAGGTTGTCGTCGTCCTCCTCCTGGCCGGGCTCCTGGGTGATCTGGATTCCCCGGTAGCGGCGGTTCGCGGGTACGCCGGCGTTGAGCCCGGACTCGATCTCGTCTCCCGAGCCGTACGTCTCCACCATGAACAGCACGTCGGGGTCCTCGTCGCGGACGAACTCGACGAGGTGCTGGCGGTTCAGCTCGCCGCCGGCGTACGTACCGCCGAGGAAGATGTTGAACGCCATCGTGCGCAGGGGCGTCCTGCTCGTTTGCCGATCCGACTGAGATCGAGGCGACATAGGTCCGGGCGACATAGGTCCGGGCGACGTAGACAAGGAGTCCGCCGAGGTGGAGGCCGCCCCGGATGGTCCGCCGAGTGCCAGTGCACCGGCAACCAGGCCCACCACCAGCACGAGCATGCGACCGGTCGGCGACATCGGCAACAGTCCTTCCGCAGGACGGTACGCCGGAGCGGCGCCGCAGAGCCCGCGTGCCTGCTGCCGGGAGGGAGCCGGTCCGGCGTACCTGGAGGGTGCTTCGACCGTACGCACGCGCGCTCTAGGCGGGCTGTGCCCGTTCTCTACTCGCGGACAGGTCTTGGGGGTGAGCACGCCCGGACGGGGTACGCGGTCACTCGTCCGTGGAACCAGGACCTGATCGGAACACAGCCGTCCCAGCGCCGAACGGAGGCACCATGTCGCTCATCCAGACAGGCACGTCCGTAGCGACGTTGATCAACGTCTTCACCGTCGAACCCGCCCGACAGCATGAACTGGTCGAACTCCTCGACGAGGCGACAGAGCAGACGATGCGGCACCAGCCGGGGTTCGTCTCCGCCAACATCCACGCCAGCCTCGACGGCACCAAGGTCGTCAACTACGCCCAGTGGGCGTCGGCGAAGCATTTCGAGGCCATGCTGGCCAACCCCGACGCCGGCGAGCACATGTCCCGCGCCATGGCGATGGCCACGGCCGAGCCCCACCTCTACCACGTGACGAGCGTGCACGAGTAGTGATGCCGCCGGCCCGTCCTTCGTGCTGTGTTCGTCGCGCCGGTCAGTTCATCGTGCGCTGGTCCGGAACACCACCGTCGCCGGTCAGGTACGTACCGATCAGCTGCAACAGCCAGTCGATGTCGACCGGCTTGGTGACGTAGTCCGTCGCTCCTGCGGCGAGGCTCTGCTCCCGGTCGCCCTTCATCGCCTTGGCCGTGACCGCGATCAGCGGGAGGTCGCGGTACTTCGGCATCCTCCTGATGGTCGCCATGGTCGCGTTGCCGTCCAGTTCGGGCATCATCACGTCCATCAGCGCCAGGCGGATGTCGCTGTTCTGCTCCAGCGCCCGGATGCCCGCCAACCCGTTGTCGACGCAGAGGACCGTCAGTCCGTGCTGCTCCAGCGCGGTCGTCAGGGCGTAGACATAGCGGGGGTCGTCGTCCACGACCAGGACGTTCTCTCCGTGGAACTGCCGCGTTCTCCGCTCGCCGCTGAGCGACTGGACGTCGCGGATGACCGGGGCGACCGGCGACATCGGCGCCTCCGGCGCTCCAGAACCAGCCGGCCCAGAAACAGCCGGCCCAGAAACAGCCGGCCCAGAAACAGGCAGCCCGGAAACGGGCGGCTCGGAACCAGGCGTCCCAGCAGCAGGCGGCTTCGAAACAGGCGGCTCTGAAACAGGCGGCTCCGAACCGGGCCGGCCCGCGGGCGCCCGCCACACCGCACCCGGAACCAACGGGCTCCGCGCGCCACTGGCGTACTCCGTCGCCGGTGTGGCAGCGGCATCGAGCTCACCAGGTGTCCTGCGTTCACTCAGGTGTTCGCTCGTCGGACGCTCGGCTGGCAGGCCAACCTCGCCGGAGTTCCGGAGACCGCCCGGCAGCGCCTGCAGACCGGTGTGGGTCGCTGTGGCGACCCCACGGCGGGCCTCCTCCCCGATCGGGACGTACAGGGTGAACATGCTGCCCCTGCCGACCTCGCTGTAGACCTGCAGCTCGCCGCCGATCAGCCGGGTCAGCTCCTTGCTGATGGACAGGCCCAGTCCGGTGCCGCCGTACTTCCTGCTGGTCGTACCGTCGGCCTGCTGGAACGCCTCGAAGATGAGTGCGAGCTTGTCCGCGGGGATGCCGATCCCGGTGTCCTCGACGACGAAGGCGACCCTGGCCGACACGGCCCGCAGCGACGCGCTGTTGACCTCTGACGGGTCGGCCGTGCGGATGTGCAGCCGGACGCTTCCCTCGTGGGTGAACTTGATCGCGTTGGACAGCAGGTTGCGCAGGATCTGCTGGAGACGCTGCCGGTCGGTGTGCAGTGTCGGAGGCACCGCCGGTGACACCGTGACCTCGAAGTCCAGCGCCTTGTCGGCCGCGAGGGGCCGATACAGGGACTCGACGTACGCCGCGAGGCCGTCGACCGCCACCGGCACCTGCAGAAGCTCCATGTGGCCGGCTTCCACCTTGGCGAGGTCGAGTACGTCGTCGATCATCTGCAGCAGGTCGGTGCCGGCCGAGTGGATGGTCTTGGCGAACTCGATCTGCTGCGCACTGAGGTTGCCCTCGAGGTTGTCGGCCAGCAACCGCGCCAGGATCAGCGCACTGTTCAGCGGTGTCCGCAGCTCGTGGGACATGTTGGCCAGGAACTCCGACTTGTACGTCGATGCCATCGACAGCTGCCGGGCACGTTCCTCGAGTTCCTGGCTGGCCTGCTCGATCGCGATGTTCTTGACCTCGATGTCGCGGTTCTGGCTGGCCAGCAGGGCCGCCTTCTCGGCGAGTTCGGTGTTGGAACGCTGCAGCTCGTCCTGCTGTTGCTGGAGTTCTTCGGACCGGACGCGTAGTTCCTGCGCAAGGCGTTGGGACTCCGACAGCAATGCCTCGGTGCGGGAGTTGGCGACGATCGTGTTGACGTTGACGCCGATCGTCTCCTTCAGCTGTTCCAGCAGGTCCTGGTGGACGGCGGTGAACTCGTTCACCGAGGCCAGTTCGATCACGCCGAGGGTCTGTCCCTCGAACAGGACCGGTACGAGGATGACGTTCGACGGCGCGACGGTGCCGAGTCCGGACGAGATCCGCATCAGCGTGGAGCCACCGGCCATCAGGATCGTCTTCTTGTCCGCCGCCGCCTGTCCGACGAGTGACTCGCCGAGCTGGAACCGCGCGGACGGCGCATCGATGAGCTCGCCCGGCGCGGCGCCGTAGCTGGCCGTACGGACAAGCACCACATCGGACTCGGGGTCGGCACTGGTCAGGTAGAAGGCGCCGCACTGTGCGGAGACCAACGGGGCGAGCTCGCTCATGATCAGCGAGGACAGGGCCTTCAGGTCGTGGTGGCCCTGCATCAGCCCGGATATCCGGGCCAGGTTGGTCTTCAGCCAGTCCTGTTCCAGGTTGGTCCTGGTGGTCTCCTTGAGGTTGGCGATCATCTGGTTGATGTTGTCCTTGAGCTCGGCGACCTCGCCGGAGGCGTCGACGGTGATCTGCCGGGTGAGGTCCCCTTCGGTGACGGCGGTCGCTACGGCGGCGATCGCGCGTACCTGCGAGGTCAGGTTGCCGGCGAGATGGTTGACGCTCTCGGTGAGGCGTTGCCAGGTGCCGGAGACTCCGACGACCTCCGCCTGCCCACCGAGCTTTCCCTCGGTGCCGACCTCGCGGGCGACCCTGGTGACCTCGGCGGCGAACGCCGAGAGCTGGTCGACCATCGTGTTGATGGTGTTCTTCAGCTCGAGGATCTCGCCCCGGGCGTCGACGTCGATCTTCCTCGACAGGTCGCCTTGCGCGACCGCGGTGGTCACCTGAGCGATGTTGCGGACCTGGCTGGTCAGGTTGTTCGCCATGAAGTTGGTGTTGTCGGTGAGGTCCTTCCACGTGCCCGCGACGTTGGGCACCCGGGCCTGGCCACCGAGCATCCCTTCGGTGCCGACCTCGCGGGCGACCCTGGTCACCTCGTCGGCGAACGCCCGCAGGGTGTCGACCATCCCGTTGATGGTCTCGGCGAGTGCGGCGACCTCGCCCTTGGCCTCGACGGTGATCTTCTTGCTGAGGTCGCCGCCGGCCACGGCGGTGGCGACGGTGGCGATGCTGCGGACCTGGCTGGTCAGGTTTTCCGCCATGATGTTGACGTTGTCGGTGAGGTCCTTCCAGGTCCCCGCCACGCCGCGGACCCTGGCCTGGCCGCCGAGGCGACCTTCCGTACCGACCTCGCGGGCGACCCGCGTCACCTCGTCGGCGAACGCGGACAACTGGTCGACCATCGTGTTGATGGTGTTCTTCAACGCCGAGATCTCGCCTCGGGCGTCGACGTCGATCTTCTGGCTCAGGTCGCCTTGTGCCACCGCCGTGGTGACCTGGGCGATGCTGCGCACCTGCGCGGTCAGGTTGTCCGCCATGAAGTTGACCGAGTCGGTCAGGTCACGCCACGTACCACCCACACCAGGCACCTGCGCCTGACCACCCAGCCGGCCCTCCGTACCCACCTCGCGGGCGACCCGTGTCACCTCGTCGGCGAACGCGGACAACTGGTCGACCATCGTGTTGATGGTGTTCTTCAACGCCGAGATCTCGCCTCGGGCGTCGACGTCGATCTTCTGGCTCAGGTCGCCCCGGGCGACTGCCGTGGTGACCTGGGCGATGCTGCGCACCTGTCCGGTCAGGTTGGCGGCCATGAAGTTGACCGAGTCGGTCAGGTCACGCCACGTACCACCCACACCAGGCACCTGCGCCTGACCACCCAGCCGGCCCTCCGTACCCACCTCGCGCGCGACCCTGGTGACCTCGTCCGCGAACGACGACAGCTGGTCGACCATCGTGTTCAGGGTGCTCTTCAGCTCCAGGATCTCGCCTCGTGCGTCGACGTCGATCTTCTGGCTCAGGTCGCCACGAGCCACCGCGGTCGCGACCTGGGCGATGTTGCGCACCTGGCCGGTCAGGTTGGCGGCCATGAAGTTGACCGAGTCGGTCAGGTCACGCCACGTACCGGCCACGCCCGGCACCTGCGCCTGGCCACCCAGCCGGCCGTCGGTGCCGACTTCGCGCGCCACCCTGGTGACCTCGTCCGCGAACGACGACAACTGGTCGACCATGGTGTTCAGGGTGCTCTTCAGCTCCAGGATCTCGCCCCGGGCATCCACGTCGATCTTCTGGCTCAGGTCGCCACGAGCCACCGCGGTCGCGACCTGGGCGATGTTGCGCACCTGGCCGGTCAGGTTGGCGGCCATGAAGTTGACCGAGTCGGTCAGGTCACGCCACGTACCCGCGACGCCCGGCACCTGCGCCTGGCCACCCAGCCGGCCATCGCTGCCGACCTCGCGCGCAACACGGGTCACCTCGTCCGCGAACGACGACAGCTGGTCGACCATCGTGTTGATCGTGCTCTTCAGCTCCAGCATCTCGCCGGAGACCTCGACGGAGATCTTGCGGCTCAGGTCACCACGAGCGACCGACTTGGCGACCTGGGAGACGTCACGTACCTGGTCGGTCAGGTTGGCGGCCATGAAGTTGACCGAGTCGGTCAGGTCCTGCCACGTACCCGCAACGCCCGGCACCTGCGCCTGACCACCCAGCCGGCCATCGGTACCGATCTCCCGCGCCACCCGGGTCACCTCGGAGGCGAACAGGGACAGCTGGTCGAGCAACCCGTTGACCGTCGCGCTCAGGCCGTCCAGCTCGCCGTCGGCGCGCTGACCGGAGACGTGGAACGACATCCGCTGGGACAGGTCGCCTTCCGCTACCGCCGCAAGGACCCGGCTCAGCTCGGTGGTGGGCCGCAGCATGTCCTCGATGATCTCGTTCACCGAACCTTCCGCGACCGACCAGCCTCCGCGCGGGTCGTTGAGTCGCAGCCGGTCACCAAGGTGGGCCTGCCGACCCGCGGCATCGCGTACGCGGACGAGCTCGCCGACGAGATTCTGGTTGCGGTCGGCGATGTCGTTGAACACGGTGGCGAGTCTGGCCGTCACCCCGTCGCCGGTGACGGCGAGCCGCCGCCGGAAGTTGCCGTCGCGGATGTCCTCCATGGCAGCGAGAAGGCGTTCGAGCGCAAGCTCCTGCACCTCACCCGAGTCGGACCCGTCCCGTGGATTCACCTGGCCGTACGCGATCTCCCGGCCACTGTCGGTGCTCTCCATGCGCCACGACTCTCCGGCGCCGCTGGGTGGGGCCTGGCCCTGCGATCGCTGCGCCGATGGACGCTGTGCTTGGGCGCCATGCGCTGGGGCGCCGCGGCCTGGCGGGCGCCGTCCTGTTGGGGTTGTCGTCACCGCAGTCTCCGAGGGTCCCGGCCGGTCTGGGTCTGCATCGTCAGCAGTTGGATGTCGTCAGAGGTTGTTCCTCAGTCGTGATGTCAGTCGTGGCGTCGCGTCAGGCGTGGTCGTTTCAGGTGTAGGCACACGTCCGGAACCGACACGTCACCAGACTCTGACCAGACAGGACACACGGCTCCTCAGCCTAGGGCCGAAAGTCCCGGACCATGTGGGTCATCCAGCGGGACGAATGCAAGCAATCGCGGCAACGACAGCGTTTGTCGGGACGGAACCGAGGCGTTTTCCATGATCATGTGGCACAAACTGGCCGCCCGGTTCGACCCGCGGCGACCGGGACGCCGGGTTCGCGTCACCCGGACGCGGACCCCGCCAATGCGCCCCGTCGGCCACCCAATCGATTGCCCGGTCGATTGCCCGGTCGATTGCCCGGTCGATTGCCCGGTCGACGCCTCCGAGTTCACTCCGGCGGCAGGCCTCGGCCGCGTCGTCGGTAGAGGTCCAGGATGCGTTCGCGCGGTATGACGCCGCAGCGGTCGGCCCAGTCGTCGTACGTTGCGGCCATCGAGGCGACGCGTTCGGGATGGTCGGCGGCGACGTCGGTGAGTTCGGTGCGGTCGGCGACCAGGTCGTACAGCTCCCACGGCCCGGCGTGCTTGCGGACCAGCTTCCAGCGGCCCAGGCGTACGGCCGAGTTCCCTTCGTGCTCCCAGAACATGGGCCGGTCGTCGACCCGTTCGCCGCGCAACGCCGGCAACATGCTGACACCCTCGAACGGCGGAACAGCCTCGCCGGCACGCCTGGCGGGATAGCCCGCGGACGCCACGTCCAGCAGTGTGGGCAGGACGTCGACGAGCTGGAACGGATCGTGGCAGAGCGCCGCATCCTCAGACAGCCCCACCGGCCAGGACACGATGAACGGTGTGGCGATCCCGCCCTCGTGCACCCAGTGCTTGTACTCCCGAAACGGGGTGTTGGACAGGTTGGCCCAGCATCTGCCGTAGCTCTGGTAGGTCGACTCCGGGCCCGGCATCAGGCCCGGGACGTTGCCGGGCACGACCGCCTCGCCGTCGCGGGTGTGTTCCTTCACCGGTACGAAGCTGCGGACGAACTCCAGGACCGAGTCCGGCGGCATCTCCTCGGCGCAGCCGCCGTTGTCCGACAAGAAGATGATCATCGTGTCGTCGAGCTGGCCCGACTGCTCGAGCGTGTCCAGCACTCGCCCGATGCCCTGGTCCATCCGGTCGACCTGCGCCGCATAGACCTCCATCCGGCGGGCCTGCCACTCCTTGTCCTCAACGTCGTCCCAGCGCGGGACCCGGTCGTCGCGGTCAGACAGCGGCCACGACGCGTCGACGATACCGTCGGCGACCAGGCGGTCGAGGCGCCGCTGGCGAAGGTGATCCCACCCGGCGTCGAAGCGGCCGCGGTATTTCGCGATGTCGTCGTCATGGGCATGCAGCGGCCAGTGCGGTGCCGTGTAGGCGAGATAGAGGAAGAACGGCTGATCGGACCGGTCCTGCCGATGCTCCTCGACGAAACGTACGGCGTTGTCACTGATGGCATCGGTGTAGAAGAACGAGGGATCCGCGCCCTCCTTCTCGACGTTGCGTTCGTCGCGAAGGAGCGTCCTCGGCTGGTAGAAACTGCCCGCGCCTTCGAGGGTGCCGAAGAAGCGGTCGAATCCCCGCCTCGTCGGCCAGGCGCCGTTCGGCGTCTCCATGTCGTTGGCGAGATGCCACTTGCCGGACATGTACGTCGCATAGCCGGCACCCCCCAGCGCCTCGCCCATCGTGACGCACCGGTCCGACAGCGTGCCCGGATATCCGTCCGGACTGTCGTCGAAGTTGAGGATGCCGATCCCGACCTGGTGCGGATGCAGACCGGTCAGCAGGGAAGCGCGCGACGGCGTGCAGCGGGCCGTGTTGTAGAACTGCGTGAGGCGCGTACCCCGCCGGGCCAGGCGATCCAGATGAGGAGTCTCGATCTCGCCGCCGTAGCAACCGATGTCGGAGAAGCCCATGTCGTCGGCGAGGATGAGGACGATGTTCGGTCGTGCTGGCTGTGCATCAGGCACTGGTGATACTCCCGAGCTGTTCTCGTCGGCCACTATGCGGGCAGTGCGGCCGCTGCCGCCTTGCCTGCACCCACGTCGTCGACCCGCGTGCGGTAGGTCTCGGGCAGAAACGCCAACGACACCACGGTGATCAGCGCGATGCCGACCACGTAACCGGCGACCGGCCACGAGGCACCGGCGAAGTGCGCGACCAGAGCCGTGCCGATGAACGGTGCGACCGCTCCTGACGGCAGTACGCCGATCTGGTAGACGACCGACATCCCGCTGTAGCGAACCCTGGTCGGGAAGATCTCGGCGAACATGGCGCCCTCCGGACCGTACATGAGGCACGCGGCCAGGCCCCAACCGACGACGACGGCAATCATGATGAGCCACCGCGACCCGGTGTCGACGAGAGCGAAGATCGGGAACGCACTGACCGCGGCGAGCAACGTGCCCGCCATGAACACCTTTCGCCGGCCCACCCGGTCGGAGAGTCGGCCGGCGAACGGAATGACGAAGAACCCGACCACCGCGGCGACAAGCAGCCCGTCGAGGACGATGTCCTTGGACAGTCCCAGCACGGTGACCGTGTAGGTCAGCAGGAACGCGTTGTAGATGTTGAACGTCACGCTCTCGCTCATCCGCGCGCCGATCCCGAGCAGCGTGACCTTCGGATGTTGGCGTACGACATCGAGAAGGGGGACACGGGCCTGCTGGCCGGCGCCGACCATCTTTTGAAACGCCGGCGGCTCGCTGATCCGCAGCCGGATGAACAGCCCGATCGCGACGAGGACGATGCTCAGCAGAAAGGGGATCCGCCAACCCCATTCGACCAGGTCCCGGTCACCGAACCGCCCGACCGCGGTGACCGCGAGCGTCGACAGCAGCAGCCCGATCGGGACACCGAGTTGCGGCCAGCTCGAGAACCATCCGCGCCGACCGTCCGGGGCGTGCTCGACGCACAACAGGACCGCACCGCCCCACTCGCCACCCAGGCCGATGCCCTGCAGCATCCGCAGGACCAGCAGCAGGATCGGCGCGGCCATGCCGATCTGTGCGTAGGTGGGAAGCAGGCCCATCGCGAACGTCGCGACACCCATGATCATCATCGTGACGACGAGCATGGGCTTGCGGCCCAGGCGGTCGCCGAGATGGCCGAAGAGCACGCCGCCGATCGGCCGGGTGACGAACCCCGCGGCGAACGTGCCGAACGCGACCATCGTGCCGACCAGTGGGTCGACGGTCGGGAAGAACTCCTTGTTGAAGACCAGGGCGGCCATGGTCGCGTAGAGGAAGAAGTCGTACCACTCCACCACCGTCCCGGCCAGGCTTGCGGCCGCGACCTGGCGGATCGAAGCGGTGGCGGTTCCGTCCGCCGCATGGCCGTCCAGGGCTCTGCTCGTGCGCACGATGCCCTCCGAGATGTACGCTATCTCCTGTCCCGTGAACTGGGACAGAGAATCAGTGAGTGGGACAGCGGATCCAGAGTGGCGTACACGGCGGCGGTGGTCAATGGTCTGTCCACCGGTCTCGGCCGCGGGTTGCTGCGGGTGGCCGCGGGTTGCTGCGGGTGCCCACGGGTTGCCGCGGTTCCAGAGCGGACGACGAAAGGTGCAGGTGACGTGAGCGAGCTACTCGGCCGCGCGGTCCAGGTACTCGACGAGCTCGGGTCGGCCGAGACCGACCTGGCGATCCGCGAGATCGGAGCGCGGACCGGGATACCCAAGAGTGCTGTGCAGCGGCTGCTCCGCGGCCTCGTCGACACCGAGCTCGTCGTGCAGGACCAGGCGACGAGGCGCTACCGGCTCGGCCCGCGGACCCTCGTCCTCGGCATGGCCTACCAGCGGCGGGTCAACGTACGTGGTGCGGCTCTGCCACACATGACCCGACTCCGCGACCGGACCGGCGAGACCGTCGGATTGTCGATCGGTGTCGGCGAGGAAATGCTGCACGTCGACCAGGTGCAGAGTGAGGCGGAGCTGCGGCGGACGTTCGAGCTCGGGCGCCTGTATCCGTTGTGGAGTGGGGCGCCGAGCCGGCTGTTCCTGGCGGCGATGTCCGACGCCGACGTCGAACGCATCGCCCGCGACCGGACGCCGGGCGCCGTCAGCCCGGTCCGGCCGCCGACGGCCGACGACCTCGTGGCAGCCGTACGCCGGGCCCGGGACGACGGATACGCGACCGCGCTCGAGGAGACCATCGTCGGGGTGAACACGGTCGCGGCGCCGGTGCGTGGCGAGTCAGGCCAGCTCGTCGCCACGATCTCGGTGACGGGTCCCAGCATCCGGTTCACCCAGGACGCGATGGACGCGATCCTGCCCGACCTGCTGGCCACGGCTCGAGCGGTGGGTGTCGAGATCGGCGGCAGCTGACCGCAATCGGGCAGCCGCACGAGGCGCAAAAGGACTTTCGCGCCGGTCCCCACTCCCGCGACGATGCCCGGATGTCCGACTACCAGCCGCTTGATCTCGCGCCGGTCTGCAACGTGGGCGTCGAGGTTCTGGGCGACAGCGCCGGGGAACCGCAGCTCGGCCGGGTGAGCATGCGTGGACTTCCGTTCCTCATCGGAGCCGAATCCCCTTCCCCACAAAGGTGTTTCGTCGCGCCCACCGCACCCGTCTCGATCGAGGTCGGGCAACCGGTCCGCAAGGTCGTGGTCGCGCACCGGCTGTTGCGACCCGCCGGACCGGCAGGGCACGGCGTGGGCACTCCCGCTGCCGACTACGTGTTCCACTTCGCCGACGGCGAGGTGAGCACGGTGCCGATCCGCGAGCGGTTCGAGATCCAGGTCGTACCGACCGACGGGTTTCGGTTCCCGTACGTAGCCGTCTCCGACACGCACGACCGGAAGATGTCGCGCTTCACCGGACCGTGGAGCGAAGCGGGCATCCGGCTGGTGGAACATCTCCGAGGTCGGGTCAGGAGCTTCTACCTGTGGTGCTGGGACAACCCGCACCCCGACGCGGTGCTGGAGCGGATCGAGCTGATCCCGCGTGATCTGCCGTTCCTGGTCGCCGGGATCACGTTGGGGCACGGCGAGGAGCATCCCTTCGTCCGGACGCCCTCGCGGCCGGTGCGTCTGGTCGTGACCGATCCCGACCTGGCCGGACGCGACGACGTTCTCGACGTCGAGGTCGACCGCGGTGTCTCGACCTACCCACAGCCGCTCCCGACCGATGAGGACGACCGGCCCGGCTACGGCGCCAGCAACGCACCACCACCCGCCAGTCCCGCGTACGCCCACATCGCCGCACTGCCCTCGGCCACCGTGACCGTACGCCAACGCGACACCGAACTCGGCAAGGTCACCTGGGCCGACCTCGAGCACCACGGCCACGCCGCAGCCGACAAGGTACGCCTCGAACTCATCGACCCCGGACGA
Organism: uncultured Actinomycetota bacterium; assembly: GCA_963720325.1. Classification (GTDB taxonomy): domain Bacteria; phylum Actinomycetota; class Actinomycetes; order Propionibacteriales; family Actinopolymorphaceae; genus Thermasporomyces. The sequence goes on from CAVRFE010000008.1 coordinate 637,568, forward strand.
AACTGGGTGCACGTCAAGGTTCTCGACGACGCCACCGGCCAACAGGTGCCGTGTCGGGTGCACTTCCGCTCCCCCGAAGGCATCCCCTACCAACCACACGGCCACCACCACCACGTCAACCAGAACCTGGGCAGCTGGCACTACGACGTCGGCGGCGACGTCCGCCTCGGCCAACAGACCTACGCCTACATCGACGGCACCTGCCAAGGCTGGCTCCCCCGCGGAAACGTGGTGGTCGACGTGGCCCGCGGCTTCGAATACGCACCGCTGCGCGAAACCGTGCGGATCGAGCCCGGCCAACGCGAACTCACCCTCCGCCTCCACCGCACCACCGACATGGCCGCCCGCGGCTGGTGGTCCGGCGACTCCCACGTCCACTTCCTCTCCACCAGCGGCTCCCAGCTCGAGCAGCTCGGCGAGGACGTCCGGGTGGTGAACGTGCTCCAGACCCAGCTCGGCGGGCTGTTCACGGGCACGGAGGAGTTCACGGGACGCCCAGCCGGCGTGCACAGTGCCGTCGACGGCGGTGACTTCCTTACCTATGTCGGCCAGGAGAACCGCCAGTACACCCTCGGCCACATGGTGATGTGGGGACTCGAGCAGCCCGTCATGCCGTTTTGCAGCGACGGGCCGGACGAGGCGGAGCTCGGCGGAGCGATGGATGCGACGTTGAGCGACTGGGCCGACCGTACCCACGCCCAGGGCGGCACCGTCGTGGCCGCGCACTTCCCCAACCCCAACGGCGAACCCGCCGTCCTCGTCGCCACCGGACGCGCCAACGCGGTCGAGATGCTCGCCCGAGCGAAGGACTCGATCCGCGAGTACTACCGGTACCTCAACTCCGGTTACCGGCTCCCCCTCGTCGGCGGCACCGACAAGATGTCCAACGACGTACCGGTCGGCCTCTACCGCACCTACGCCAAGCTGGGCGCCGACGAGGAATTCACCTACGACGGCTGGTGCCGAGCCGTCCGCTCCGGACGTACGTTCCTGTCCGGCGGACCACTGCTCAACCTGACCGTCGACGGCCGCGAACCCGGCGACACCATCGAGCTGACCGGACCCGGCACCCTCACCATCCAGGCATCGGTCACCAGCATCTTCCCGCTCCGCTCCCTGGAGATCGTCTGCAACGGCGAGGTCGTCGCCGTCGCCCAGCCCGACGGAGCAGACCCGCGTTCGATCGCGACGTCCGAGAAGATCCGCATCGAGGGAAGTACGTGGATCGCCGCGCGCGCCTTCGGCACCCAACATCACCTCGACGAATGGAACCGGCAGGTGTTCGCCCACACCTCACCGGTCTACCTCGGCTGTGGGGGTCCCTGGACCATGGCCGACCCCGACGGACTCCACTACATGCGCACCCTCGTCACCGGCGCCCGCGACTACGTGCGCCATCGAGCGGTACGTCGGGCAGACCATCTCACCACCCACCACCACGGCGAGCCCGACCACCTCAGCTGGCTCGAACGCCCCTTCACCGAAGCCCTCGAAGCCCTCGACCGCAGAAGCTGACATCGGGTGTCGGCTAGCATCCTTCCGATGAGGGGCTGGCGGCGAGGGGAGACGTCCGCCGCCTACGCGATGCTCCTTCCCGCGCTGCTTCCCTACATCGCGTTCGCCCTGCTGCCTATCGGTTGGCTGGTCTACTACAGCCTGCACCGCTGGAACGGGTTCACCGAACCGACGTTCGTCGGCGCCGACAACTTCGCGCGGGTGGCGAGGGACGACCAGTGGTGGGGGTCGGTCGTGACGACCTTGCAGTTCACCGGAGGTCGCCTCCTCATCGAGGTTCCGCTGGCGTTGTTCCTGGCGTACGCCTTCTTCCGCGGCATCCGCGGCGGGACGTTCCTACGCACGCTGTACTTCCTGCCGTACGTGCTGTCACCGGCCATCATCGGGATCGTGTTCGGCTACCTCTTCCGCCATGTGGGAGGGCCGTTCAACCAGGTGTTGCTGGCGACCTCGCTGGTCGACGCGCCGGTCAACTTCCTCGGTGATGCCACCAACGCGTTGCTGAGCCTCATCGGAGTCGGCGTCTGGGCCCACCTCGGCATCAACATCCTGCTCTTCCTGGCCGGCATGCTGGCGATCCCGCGCGAACTCACCGAGAGCGCCGCGGTCGAAGGCGCCGGGGAGTGGCAGACGTTCCGGCACGTCGTGCTGCCGATGCTCATGCCAGTGGCCCGGATCGTCGTGTTGATCTCGATCATCGGGACCCTGCGCTCGTTCGACCTGGTGAAGACGTTGACCGACGGTGGGCCGGCGCGGGCCACGGACGTGATGTTCACCTACATCTACCGGTTCTTCTTCGAACCCTCGGCCGTACCTCAGATCGGGTACGCCGCCGCGCTCGGTGTCTCCGCCAGCGTCGTGATCGGCCTCGTCTCGATCGCCTACCTGCGCCTGGTCAGGAGGGGCACAGCATGAGCGCGAGGAGCCCCCACGAAGGTAAGTTATGCCGAGGTACGAGGTGTGCCGGAGTGAGGCACCGCAGCGGTCGTGCGAATGGAGCACAGCATGAGCGGTCCGGTTCCCGTCCGGCAACGGCAACGCCCCGAGCCCGCCACGACTGCGAAGCAACCGGCGCGCGGCCGTCCGTCGCGTACTCCTACTGCGTGGGTGCGGGCGATTCTGGTCGGCGTCCTGCTCGTCGGTCTCGCCGCGGCCATGCTGACCCCGCTCGTGTTCGGCCTCCTGGCGTCGCTGTCGCCGTTGAAGCAGATCCTCAGCAGCGATCCCGGACTGCTGCCGGACAGCTGGCAGTGGTCCAACTACGTGGACGCCTGGACCCGGTTGAACTTCGCGCGCTACTTCCTCAACAGCGTCATGGTGACCACCGGCGTCGTGGTGTTCGACACCTTCGCGTCGAGCATGACGGGCTACGTGCTGGCCCGCAAGAAGCTTGCCGGGCAACGGCTGCTGGAGTCTGTCTACATGGCGACGCTCTTCATCGGCCTCACGACCGCCATGCTCTATCCGCAGTACGAGATCGCCCGGACGCTCGGCATCGACAACCTGCTGGGCATGACCTTCGTCGAGTTCGCCGGCATCATGGTCATCCACATCTACCTGATCAAGGCGTTCGTCAGCGGCATGGGCACCGAGATCGAGGACGCCGCCCGGGTTGACGGGTGCGGCTTCTTCGGCACCTACCGCAGGGTGGCGCTGCCTTTGATGGCACCGATCCTCGTCACCACGATCGTGCTCGGGTTCCAGGCGTCGTGGAACAACTACCAGGTGCCGTTGGCGTTCTCGCTGGCTGAACCCGACCTGCGTACGCTGATTGTCGGTGTGTCCGCCCTGCAGTACGACGCGGTGGAAGGCATCGCTTCGTCCAACATCGTGCTCGCCGGTGCCAACATGGCCCTGATCCCGATCGTCGTCGTCTTCATCTGGTTGCAGCGCTTCTTCGTCCGCGGCTGGACCGAGGGGTCGGTGAAGGGATGACCAACCCAGGATCGAGCGGCCCAGAAGCGAGCGGCGTGGGAACGAGCGGACTGCTCGCCGTCGACCGGCTCCCCTACCGGCTGCTTGCCGGCTGGGTGGCGTTCGTACGCGCCGGTGCCGTCTGGTTGCTGCTGTGCCTGCCGGTGGTCACCGCCCCGGCCGCGACGGTCGTCCTGCTGCGTACGGTCTCGCTGGTTGTGGAGGGCTCCACTCCGCCAACCGTGGCGGAGAGTTGGCGGCTCGTCCGGTCCCACCTGGGGGCCTCGCTTCGGCTGGCCGGGTTGCTGGTCGTCGGCACCGGCATCTGCGCGGCGGCGGTCTTCGGCCCGTCGCCCGGCGGCTGGGACACGGTCCTCGCGTTCGTCACCATCCCGGTCGCGCTGACCTGGGCGCTGGTGTGTCCGTGGGCGTTTCCCGCGCTGGAGCAGCGTTCCGACCGCTCCGCTCTGGCGGCTCTGCGTGCCGCCTATCTGCGTGCGCTCCGCAGACCCGACCTGGCGATCGGATCCGGGCTGGGGACTCTCGGCCTGGTCGCGATCGGCGCACTCCTGCCGACGGCGGTCTGGATTCCTTACTGGCTTACGGTGCCGGGCCTGTGGGCGGCACTCGTCACCTATACGAGCCGGCGCGCGGCAACCGCCGCCGGTGCCACGAACCTGGTGGGTCGATCCTGAGGAGGACATACCCGATGAGACTGTCCGCGTACGCACGCATCGCGATCGTTCCGCTGCTGGCGGCCGGCGTGCTGCTCACCGCCTGCGGGGAGAACGGATCGCCCGGGGCAGAAGGCAACAGCAACGGCAACGAGCGTGGCGAGACCAAGGTCGTCGTCGTCTGGGACCGTGCCGGGGCCGAGGCGACCGCGCGGCAGAAGTTCTTCGCCAAGTGGAACAAGGAGACCGGTCCCGACCTCGGCATCGAGGTCAAGTACGAGCCGCAGGCGACCGAGAAGTACGAGGAGATCGTCCGACTCGGCTTCCAGACCAAGCGTGCACCTGACATCTTCCACGGGCCGAGCTCGCAGATGGGCGCCTTCGTGGCCGCCGGATGGGTCCAGCCGCTCGACGGCCTCGTCGACGACAAGGTGCTGCAGGACGCGGGCCCATACCTGAAGGACACCAGCGAGCTGGTCTGGGCCGGGCGTCCGTACGCCATCCCCACCACGACGTTCAGCGTGCGCACGGCGATCAACAAGAAGCTGTTCGAGCAGGCCGGGCTCGACCCCGACGATCCGCCCACGACCTTCTCCGAGGTCGAGGCGGCGGCCAAGGCCATCACGAAGTCCAGCGGCGGCAAGGCCTACGGCGTGGCGATCCCGATGGGGTGGGTCGGATTCCAGACCTGGACGCTCGACCTGCCGATTCTCGCCGCGCACGGAAACGTCACCCAGAAGGGTCTCTTCAACACCTCGACCCAGAAGTTCGAGGCGGAGAAGTACGCACCGATCATCGAGCACTTCCGCACCCTGATCGCCGACAAGACCGCCTATCCCGGCGCGGAGACGATGGACTACGACACCTTCCTCGGCTCGTTCGCCGAGGGCAAGGTGGGGATGATCCTCACCAGCGGCAGCATCGTCGGCGGTCTGCAGCAGCTGGACTCGACGATCGACCTCGGCGTCGGCCCGATCGCCGTACCCGACGGGACCACACTGGTCCGCTCGCCGATGAACGCGGGCTTCCCGTACTCCATCTCGTCGACGACCAAGGATCCGGAGGCGGCGGCGACCGTGTTCGAGGCGCTGGTCGGCCCACAGATGCAGGAGGCCCTGGCGGCCGGCGGCATTCCCCCGCTGAGCAAGGAGGCGTGGGACTCGCCCGCGGCGGCGAAGAACGAGTGGCTGCAGCTGTTCCGACCGGACGCGAAGGACCAGCAGTGGCCCAAGAGCCCCGGCTCGGTCATCAGCGTCGAGGGCAAGGACGTCACCACCGCGGTGACCGAGGCGATCCTCGAACCGTCCACACCGTTGGCGCCTACGCTCGAGCAGGTCTCGACGCGCTACCAGAAGGCGTGGCAGACCGGCATCGACAACGAGGAGTTCGACCCGAAGGAGTTCGTCAGCCGATGACGTCGCGGCGGGCACCGAACATCGTTCTCCTGCTCGCCGACCAGTGGCGCGGCACCGACCAGGGTTGGTGCGGCAACCGCGAGGTGCGCACCCCTCACCTCGACCGGCTGGCCAGCCACGGCGTGGCCGTCCCCGGCGCGTACGCCAACGCCCCGGTGTGCGGACCGAGCCGAGCCAGCTTGTTGACCGGGCTGCTGCCGCACCAGCACGCGGTGGTGGCGAACGACCTTTCCCTGCCGCAAGGCGTTCCCACCATCGCCGACGTACTGGCCGGACAGGGCTACCGCACCGCCTGGATCGGCAAGTGGCACCTCGACGGACTCCCCCGGGACAAGTGGGTCGCGCCGGACCGGCGGCACGGCTTCGGCTACTGGGCGGCGACGAACTGCTCGCACGACTACTTCGACGCGCACTACTACACCGGAGACGACGCGGCACCCGTCCACTTCCGTGGCTACGAGCCACTCGTGCAGACCGACCTGGCCGCCGAGTTCCTGGCCCGCGCCGCCGACGACGACCAACCGGTGTTCCTCGTGGTGTCGTACGGGCCGCCGCACGACCCTTACGCGGACGTGCCGGAGACCTACCTCGGCAGGTACGACGGCACCCGGTTGACTCCGCGAGGCAACGCGTCTGGCGACGATGCGAGCCGGCGTCGCTTGCACCAGTACTACGCGGCGATCAGCGCGGTCGACGACCAGATCGGGCGGATGGTCGAGACCCTGGACTCCCTCGACCTGACCGCCGACACCCTTCTGGTCGTCAGCTCAGACCACGGCGACATGCTCGGCTCGCACGGCCGGACCGCCAAGCAGGTGCCGTACGAGGAGTCGATCGGGGTGCCGTTGGTCCTGTCCTGGCCGGGCCATCTGTCCGGTGGAGCGGTTCGCGACGGCGTGCTGGGCCTGGTCGATCTCGCCCCCACGCTGCTCGGCCTGGTCGGAGCGCCTCCGCTGCCGCAACGGACCTACGGCGTGGATCTGTCGGCCGCCCTCAGCGGCCGTCTCGCAGGTCACCGGCGGTTGCGCGATGCCGTCCTGCTCACCAATGCGGTGAGCTTCGACCAGGGATTCGCGCAGGGTGTGCCCGAATGGCGAGGTGTGCGCACGCCGGGACACACCTACGCACGAAGGGCTGACGGCACACCCTGGCTACTCTTCGACAACCACCGCGACCCGTGGCAGCTGGACAACCTGGTCACCGCTCCGGCGGCTCGCCACCTGCACCGACGGATGGACAGCCTGGTCGACCTGATGCTTGCCGACGCCGGTGACGTCCCCTCACCGGGTGAGGCGATGCTGCGCCGGCTCGGGCTGGTGGAGGAGTGGAACGCGAGGGAACTCGAGCTGCACGGAGCCCAAGCTCGCCTGGTGACGAGGCGCTGACGGGTCGGCCCGCCACCGGCTGGTGCGGGGATACCGCCGACAAACCGCGGCTACCTCTGACAGGTCGCGGGTCCGGCATTGTCGATGAATAGCGCCGAGGAAAACCACATTGCCGGTGCTCGAAAGTCAGTAACGATTCCCTGGCCAACGCGAAGCCAGTTGACAGGTCGGGAGTCTCGAAATTCCCCGATGCGCTGCGTAACGTGTCTTGTAGGAGTGCGGAAGTCTCATCTGCGTTGGGCGGTGTGCACGCACCAGCCGCGGATGTCGTGAGACAGGGTCGACGGGAAACACACGGTCGACGAAAAGGCATGGGGAAATATGGCGCCGACGGGAGAAACGGGGCCCACGGAGAACGCGGCGCCGACGGGAAAATTCGGGGCCGACGGGGAAGTGTTCGGCGATGACGCAGCGACGACAGCGGGAATCCGGTTACGTACCAAGCCAGCCGGAAAGCTCCGACGATGACGTCGCCGTGGCGCCGATGGTCGCGTCGCGGACCGCGATGGACCAACTCTCGACGCTCACCAACCGTGCCACCGAAGGTGTCTCGGGTCTGGAACAGGAAGAGGACGGCTGGCTCTTCCAGATCGAGATGGTCGAGCTAGAGCGAATTCCCGAGTCGACCAGTGTTCTCGCGACCTACGAGACACACACCGACGAAGCCGGCAATGTCATGGCTTACAAGCGCACTCGCCGCTACACCCGGAACCAGGCGGGTGACCTGTGACGATGAGGCCCGAATATCGCACGGGCGGTGCCGCACCGGTGTCCCGCTCGACCGACTCCCTTGCCGACATTCTCGAACGCGTCCTCGACAAGGGGATCGTCATTGCCGGCGACATCATGGTGAACGTTCTGGACATCGAGCTACTCACGATCAAGGTACGGCTGCTCATCGCGTCGGTCGACACCGCGCGAGACATGGGCATCGACTGGTGGACCGCCGATCCCTTCCTGACCGGAAAGAACCAGTTGGAGACGGAAAACCGGGAGCTCAAGGAACGCATCGAGGAACTCGAGCAGCGGATGGACGCCTCCGGCCTGCCCGCTGGAGCACGGTCCGAGGTCGAGGCGAGCGAGCGGACGGAGGTCGGCGAACGGGAACCGACCGGTGAGTCAGCGCGGGGGGTCCCGGCAGCTCGACAAGCCGGCAGCAGGGAACGGAGCAAGGAAAGCAGAGCACGTCGATGAGCCAGACGTCCCGCAGACCCGCGTTCGACCCGCCCACCGCGGCGGACGTCGAGTCGCTCCTGGTCGAGGCCGACCGCCGGGCGCGCATGGTCGTGTGCGACGAGCTCGCCGGACAGCGCGCCGAGGCATACCGCAACGCCGTCGCCGCCCAGCTTGCAGGGCGGACATCGACGCGTACGCGGGCAGACAGTCGGCAGGCGGGGCCACCAACGCCGACCCACCGATCCATACCGCAGCAGTTGGCACCGGACCAGCCGGAACAGCGGGAGCAGCCCGAACGGTCGGAACAGCCAGAGCCGTCGGACCAGCAGGGGCGGTCGGAAGAGCCAGCGGCCGAAACGGCGTGGTACCTGTACGGGATCGCTCGGGCCGCCGACCTCGACGAGGCCGCCGACCTTGCCGATCTCTCCGGCGTCGAGGACCGTACCGTCCAGGTGGTCGCGACCGATGACCTGGCCGCGGTGACGTCGAACGTACCGCTGGAAGGGTTCCGCGCCAGCGACGAGGAGCCCGACCTGGCTGCTGGCGGCTGGCTGCAACAGGCCGTACGCACCCACGAACGCGTGGTCGAGCGGCTGTGTGCCCGGACCACCGTCCTGCCGCTCCGGTTCGGCGCCCTGTATCCCAGCCGCGACCACATTCGTGCCGTCCTGCACAAGCGGGCCGACGAACTGCGGTCGGAGCTCGACCGGCTCGACGGTACCGCCGAGTGGGGAGTCAGAGCCCGGCCGGTCGAGCAGGAGCCGGCGGAGCAGGGGACCGCCGCGGCGGGCGACGTCGCCGACGGTACCGAGTGGATGCTGCGTCGCCGCCAGGTCGCCGCAGCTCGCGAGCAGACCCGCCGGGCCCGGACCCGGTTCGCCGCCGAGCTGGACACGTACCTGACCCGCCATGCCCGGGAGACGCTCGTGCGGTCCTCCGCGCAGCACGGCGAGCCTTCGGCGGTCGTCTTCGATGCGGTTTACCTCGTACCGCAGACGGCGACTGCCGACTTCCACACCGACCTCGACCAGGTGAGTTCGCGGTGTGCGGCCGAGGGCCTCGAGGTGGAGGTGACGGGCCCGTGGCCGCCGTACCACTTCGTCCGGTTGCCCGCGGACGAACCCGAACCCACGGCGGCCAGGCCGCACCCCGCACCGGCCGACCCCATTCCCGATGACCGCATTCCCGACGACCCCGGTGCGGCTCCAGCGACACCCCTGGCCAGGAAGGGGGCGACACGATGAGGGAACGGCGACTCGACCTGGACGACGGCTCGTTGGTAGATGTGCTCGACCGGCTGCTCGATGTGGGCGCCTATCTGGACGGCACGGTGCTGCTCACTCTTGCCGACGTCGACCTGGTGCGGCTCGACCTCCGCCTGCTCCTGGCCTCCGTCGACACCTTGCGCGGCGACAACTCCGTCCCACCTGCTCCCCTGCCGGCAGCCACCCGCGCATCCGACGGCGGCGGTGCGCAGGTCGCCACCCGCCCGACATCCGTGCCGCGGGCGAGCATCGGGTCAGATCCCCAGGCATCCCCGCCCGCTGCTCTCGACCAGAAGCATCCTCGAGTCCGTAGCGCACCGGACCTGGAAGCGGCTGGCACGCATGACCCGCGCGACAACGGCGCCGCAGATCGTCCCGACAGCAAGGACGGTCATGCGGGCCTTGCCGGCCTCGTCGTCGTTGTCGTCGACATCGTCCGACAACTCCTGGAACGCCAGGCGATCCGCCGGATGGACGCAGGCACTCTCACCGACGTTGAAGTGGAGCACCTCGGCCAGGCACTGATGGCTCTGGACCAGCAGGTCGCCGAGCTCACGGAGTTCGTCGGGGCACACCGGCGCGACGAACCGTCGCTGCTCTCCGGACCGGCGCCACGCCACCGGACACCACGACCGAACCAGAAGGAAGGCTCACGATGACTGTGTTGCCGCACCAGGGAGGAGGCGTCGCCCGGGCACCGCACTCGAGCAGCCTGTACGACGTACTCGAACTGATCTTGGACAAGGGCCTCGTCATCGACGCGTACATCAGGGTGTCACTCGTCGGGATCGAACTGCTCACCATCGACATCCGAGTCGTCGTCGCCAGCGTCGACACCTATCTGCGCTTCGCCGAGGCCGTCAACCGACTCGATCTCACCCAGAGCAAGAGCTCTCGCACTCTGCCGGAGTTCGTTGGCGAGCTGCAGGAGAAGGGCGCCAGCGGCAAGACGAAAGGCGCCTTGAGCGGAGCCGCTGAAACGTTCACCGACGCTTTCCGCAAGGCCAGCGGGCGCGACGAGGACGACGAGGACGAACGCGAACGCGAGCACGAGCGGGTCCCGCGGCCGCGTCGCCAGTCCCGGGAGGAGAGACGCCATGACTGACGGGACCACCGTGGCCACTTACGTGTACGGCATCGTCGACGCCGCCCACCCGTGTCGGCTCGATGAGCTCGTAGGTGTCGGCGACCCACCAGGCGAGGTGCGCAGGCTGGACGCCGGCCGGCTCGCCGCGGTCGTCAGCGACGCACCTGCCGAGCTTCGCGCCAAGCGCAGGGACGTCCTCGCCCATCAGCACGTGCTGGACGAGCTGGTCCGACAGGGGACGGTCCTGCCGATGCGGTTCGGGGTGATCGCGCGCGACGCGGAGAGCCTGCGCAACGAGCTCGTCGAGGACAGCGAGATCGACCGGGCCATGCTCGCCGAGCTCGAAGGGCGGGTCGAGTTGAACGTCAAGGTGTTCTCCGACGAGGACGAGCTGGTACGCCAGATCGCGACCACGGACCCGACGGTGCGCCAGCTCCGCGCACAGGAGGCCGTTTCGATCGAGGACCGGATCCGGCTGGGCGAGGCCGTCGCCGCCGGGATCGAGGCACAGCACGAAGCGATCGAACGCCAGCTCTTCGACGCCCTCGACCCGCTGGCGGTTCGCAGTATGCCGGGGCCGCGGGTGAAGGGTGCCGCGACCAACGCCAGCTTCCTGGTCGACCGTCAGCGCACGGCGGAGTTCGTCGACGTGGTGGACAAGCTCGACGCGGCGTTCGGACCGGACATCCGGCTGCAGCGCACCGGCCCACTGCCGCCGTACAGCTTCGTCGGTGGACGGGAGGAGTGAGCGCCGTGGGTCTGCTGTCCGGGTTGGTCACCCTTCCACTGGCACCCGTACGCAGCGTGGGTTGGGTGGCGCGGCAGATCACGAACATCGGCGAGCAGGAGTACTACGACCCGGCCCGGATCCGCGCCGAACTCCAGGAGCTCGCGCGCGCCATGGAGGAAGGGGCCATCACCCCGGAGGAGTTCGACGCGCGTGAGGACGAGCTGTTGGACCTGTTGGACGAGGCCGAACGCCGGGCGGCGCAAGCCAGCAGCCAGGCACGTTGACCAGAAGCCACCAGGCACGTTGATGAGAAGGAGATACCGATGAACACCACGACAAAGATCGCCTTGGCGGTGGCCGGCGGCTACGTGCTCGGCAGGCGTAAGAAGGTCAAGCTGGCGGTCATGCTCGGGTCCGTCCTGCTGGGCAAGCGACTCGACGTACGTTCCCTGGGTCGGGAGGCCATGAGCCGGTTGGCCGATTCGCCCGAGGTCGGGCAGATCCGCGACGACCTGCGCGGTCAGCTCGCGTCGACCGGCCGGGCGGCGGCGACTGCCGCCATGAGCGCGCCGCTCAACAAGCTCGCGGACCGGCTGCACGAACGCACGGCCGGCCTGTCCGGACAGGGAAACGAACAAGACGATCGGCACGGCCGCGACGAGGAAGCCGAACCGGACGACGAGGCCCGCGACGACGAGGGGCGCGAGGACCGCGACGACGAGGCTCGCGACGACCGGAAGCCTTCCCGCTCGCGCGGCGACGACGAACCAGACGACGAGCAGGGACGTTCACGGCAGCGCCGGCCGGCCCGGCCGCGCGGCCGCGAGACGGGCCGCCCGTCGCGATCGCGCGCAGGTGCGCGTCGGTCTCCCGCCGGGGCCGGCAGCCGCTCGCGCAGCTGAACGCCAGTGGCCAGGACTATGTAAGAAACGTGGAGGAATGTCATGAGTGACACAACAACAGCCCGCAAGCGCGGCGACAAAGTCACCTTGTCGGACATCGGTGGGGGACTCCGCGACGCAGCGGCGAAGAACGACGCGACCAAGCGACTGATGACCGAGGGCGAGGCCTTCCTCGCCGCGCAGATGCAGCGGATGGTCGGAGCGCTGGGCACCAAGATCGGTGACACGACCAGAGCGCTCACCGACGTGGCCGATGGGAAGGCCAATCCCACCAGCATGGTCACCCGGACGGTGAAGGAAGCCCTCGGAGGGTCCTCGGCCGGCGGTGCGATAGCCAAGGCAGGCATGAAGAGCGTGGCCGACAAGGCGAAGTCGGTGTTCAAGCGCGGCGGCAAGGGTTCGGGCGGCGGCAAGTCCATGAACATCGTCGAGGACATCAATATCGGCGTTCCGCTGCGCGTCGTCTACAACCACTGGACGCAGTACCCGGAATTTCCGAAGTGGTCGAAGGGTGCCCAGAGCGTCGACCAGGAGGATCCGACGAAGTCCAGCTGGAAGGCCAAGATCGCGTGGTCCAACCGGAGCTGGAAGGCCACGACGTTGGAGCAGATTCCGGACGAACGCATCAAGTGGCAGACCGAGGGCCAGACCGTGGTCAACGGCGTGGTCAGCTTCCACCCGATGGAGGATGAGCTCACCAAGGTGGTGGTGGTCCTCGAGTACATCCCGCACGGCTTCTTCGAAAAGACCGCCAACCTGTGGCGGGCGCCCGGCCGGCGGGCTCGTCTGGACCTGAAGCTGTTCCGCCGCTACGTCATGCTGCACGCCGATCCGGAGGATGCCGAGAACGGATGGCGCGGCGAGATTCGGGACGGCGAGGTCGTCCGCGAACACGACGAGGTCGTCAAGGAGGAAGAGGAAGACCGCGAAGGCGCACCGCGCGGCCGGGCGGACGAGGACGAGGACGAGGACGAGGGCCAGGCCAAGGGCGAAGAGGAACCCACTGACGAGGAGGACGAGGACGCCGAAGAGGAACCGGCGGACGAAGAGGAAGAGGCGGAGGAGCCGGCCAAGGTGGAACGCAAGGCGCGCCCACCTCGGCAGCGCCGCTCCGAGGACCAAGCACGCAAAGCGAAGTCACGGCGTTGACGATCAACCCGAGGGCGCCGGGTGCCGCGTCCACAGGTGACGTCGCGGAGGTGTTCTCACATGTCGCCGTACTCCTTCAAGTTGTACGTCGCGGGGCAGACCGAGCGAACTGAGGCTGCCGTGCGGGATCTGCACAGGCTGTGTGAGTCCCAGCTGCACGGTCGCTACGAGCTCGAGGTCATCGACGTCGTCGAACGCCCGGATCTGGCCGAGGCCGAAGGCATCCTGATCGCGCCGACGGTCGTCCGGTGCGAGCCACCACCACCCCGATGGGCGTTCGGCGACCTGTCGAATCGAGACCGAACCGCGGCGGCGCTCGGTCTCCCCCTGCCAGCGGCCGAGACGGTGGTCCCCCATGACTGACCTCGACGCGATCACTGATCTCGACACCCGAGTTCTCCACCGGGTACCTACCGGCATCAACGGCTTCGACGAGGTCGCCCTCGGTGGGCTGCCGGCGGGCCGGTGCACGCTGGTGACCGGGACGGCGGGGAGCGGCAAGACCCTGTTCGCCGTCGAGTTCCTCGCCCGCGGGGTCCAGCGCTTCGACGAACCCGGCGTGTTCGTGACGTTCGAGGAGAAGCCGGAAGACCTGCGGGTCAACGCGGCGTCCCTCGGGTTCGACATCGACCTGTGGGAGCGGCAGGACAAGTGGGCCTTCGTCGACGCCTCGCTCGACAAGGCCCGGCAGACTCCGCTGCTCGGTGGCTACGACTTCGGACCGCTGATCGCCCGGATCGAACACGCGGTACGCAAGATCGGCGCTCGCCGGGTCTCCCTGGATGCGCTGGGCGCCATCCTCAGCAGGTTCAGTGACGCCGGCATCGTCCGGGGCGAGTTGTACCGGATCGCCTCGTCGCTGGAGAATCTCGGCGTCGTGTCGATGCTGACCGCGGAGAAGGAGGGCGAGGCCGACACCCTGTCCCGGCACGGGGTCGAGGAGTTCGTACACAGCAACGTCGTCACCCTCCGCAACGTCCTCGAGAACGAGCGACGCCGGCGTACCGTCGAAATCCTCAAGTTCCGCGGCGCTGCTCACCGGACCGGCGAGTGGCTGTTCGCCATCGATCCGAACGACGGGATCATCGTCATACCCCTGGCGTTCGTCACCCCACGCAACCGGGCGTCCGACGACCGCATCTCCTGCGGTATCCACGAGCTCGACGAGATGTGTGGCGGTGGCCTGTACCGAGACACCATCGCCCTTCTCACCGGCCCGATGGGCGCGGGGAAGACCGTCACCTGCCTGCACTATGCCGCCGCCGGCGTCGACGCCGGTCAACGCTGCCTCTACTACACCTTCGACGAGACGCGCGAACAGCTCGTCCGCAACGCCACCGGTTGGGGTCTCGACCTCGAGGGAATGGAGGCGAGCGGCCGGTTGCAGGTCGTGGCGGAGTATCCGGAGATGGCATCGCTGGACGATCACTTCATCCGGCTGCGGCACGCCATCGACGAGTTCGAGCCCGACCGTGTCGTCATCGACTCCCTGTCGGCAGTCGAGCGAATCGCCACACCGCGCACGATGCTGGACTTCCTCACCGCGATCGGGTCCGTCCTACGTCAGCGCGAGGTCAACGCGTTGTGCACGGCCGCACCGCCCAACTCCGCCCACTTCCACACCAGCAGCTCGGCAGCGGTGGAGGTCGCCGGCCTCACCGACGTGACGATCCGGCTCGACTACTTCGTGGCCGCGGGCCGCAACCAGCGCACGATCAGCGTCGTGCAGGCCCGCGGAACGCCGCACGACGAGGACGTCCACGAGGTCGCGGTCGACAGCACCGGCATCCACATCGGCCAGTCGCTGCGAAAGATCGCGCGGACCTACGTCGACTCCGGCATCGCTCCCCCTGTCCCCGAACAAGGCGGCGCCAGCGCCCCAGGCGTCCGTCAGGCACGATGATCGACCTGCAGCGCCTCCCCGACGACGCGTCGAGACGCGACGCCGGCCAGGTCGCCGTCACCGCGATGGCAGACGGCATCCTGGCCATCGACGAACGCGGGACCATCCAATACTGCAACCCGGCAGCCGCCGGGCTCCTGGGCCGGCGCGTCAGCGACCTCGTCGGTGCCCCGGTGGGGTTCCCGATCGTGCTCCATCAGACCTCGGAGATCGACGTCTTCCGGCCGGACGGGCGCGCGTCCGCCGTCGAGATCCAGGTCACCACGACCGGGTGGGACGACGCACCGCTCTACATCGCGGCGCTCCGCGACGTCACCCGTCGACGCCACGCGATGCAGTCCCTGCAGGCCGCACTCGACCAGCGGGACCTCGTCATTGCGGTGACGGCGCACGAGCTGAACGACCCGCTGTTCGCGATCGGTACCTTGCTGCGGCTGCTGCGGACGGCGCGCAGCGAGGAGCGGCGGCACCAGCTCATCGACCTCATCGCGGGGCGGACCGAGCACCTCCAGGCGCTTGTGCGCAAGCTCCGCGCCGCCTCGAACATCGACACGAAGGTGGCACCTGCGCGGACCGAGCGGGTGCCCTTGTTCGAGTTCATCCTCGAACGACTGGGGGCGTTCGACCGACGGTACGAAGACGTGCGCCTCACCTGTGCGCGGGACACTGCGGCGCTGGTCGATCGCCACGACCTGTCGGAGATACTCGCCAACTACCTCGAGAACGCGCTCACCTATGGCCGTCCGCCGACGGAGATCCACGTCACCGCGAAGGAGCGCACCGTGGAAATTCGGGTACGGGACCACGGGCCGGGAGTGCCCAGCGACTTCGAGGCACAACTGTTCGAGCGTTTCGCGCGCGGTCCCGATGCCGAGCAGGCAGGGGACGGAACCGGGCTCGGGTTGTGGATCGTCCGCAGCCTCGCCCATGCGAACAGTGGCGACGCCTGGTACGAACGCAACGACCCGGGTGGATCGACGTTCTGCGTCTCGTTGCCTCGAGCAACCGGTTCGGCTGGCCGCCGAGAGCTCCGTCAGGTCACCACACAGCCGGACAGACCGGGTCCAAAGGTAGAAGACGCGATTCGCGGGTACTACGGGATGAGTTCGCCACAGTGACGGGGGCAGACCGAGGAGGTAGCTATGCGGATTGCATCTATCGTCGTGGTCGTCTGGCTGCTCATCGGCCTGGTCGCGGCCGCGCAGCGGGGGTATCTCCACCGCGCAGACGACGCCTCATGTGCCCACGCCGGCACGATCGCGGTCACGATCGCAGCCGGTCCTTTGAACTACGTCGGCCTCAACCCCAAGCTCAGGTGTGAACTCCCCCAGCCGTCGTCGTGAGGGCGCTGGCGCAAGAGTGTGGGCTGACGACCGACTGACTCACTCGAACGCAAATGGCGTTTTCCGATCCTCGCCTCGGCGATAGGCATGTCGGCCGAGCAATCGGGAATCACGCGTCGACAGCGCTTCGTCCCCTGCGGGCCGAAGCATCCAGAAGAAGGAGATGTGCTGTGATCATTCTCGGCATCGTCCTACTGGTACTCGGATACTTTCTCGGAGTCTCGATCCTGACGACCCTAGGAATCATCCTGGTCGTCATCGGAGCCGTGCTGTTCATCCTCGGATCGGTTGGCCGTCCGATGGCCGGGCGTCGCCACTGGTGGTGACGCGGCGCCGCGCCGAACGGTGCGGCCACCAACCGCGTGGGGCTGCGCCCCGGGGCCGACACACACCGGTTCCGGGGCGCAGCACTGCCCCAGCGACGCACAGAACGTGTCACTCTGGTCGGATCGGGTAAACGATGATCACTCGGAGGCGGCATCGTGAGCATTGGCACAGGCATTTTCCTCGTCGCGACTGGCGCGATCCTCGCGTTCGCCGTCGACATCGAGTCCGGCTGGCTCCGCGTCAACATCGTCGGCTACGTCCTGATCCTGACTGGGCTGACGATGCTGGTCATGACGCTGGCCGTGTGGTCGAAGCGTCGCAAGGAGGGGACCGTTGTGCAGAAGAAGGTGGTGGAGAACGGCAAGGAGACCAGCTCCGAACGCCGCGTCTACCACGGAGAGGAACCACCGGAGTAGACGTCTGCCAGGTCGGTCGCGACCGCGAGAAAGCGAGCCAGTACGGCTGACCCGTTCTCCGCAGACCATGCCAGCGCCATGTCCCAGCTGGGGACCGGGTCGGCCAGTGGACGATAGACGACCAAGCCGGGATCTATCGGCGGGGTCGGTGTCAACAACAGGGAGACACCGAGGTTGGCGGCGACCAACGCACCGATCGTCTGCGCGTCCTGTGCCTCCTGCACGATACGAGGAGTGAACCCGGCCTGGACGCAGGCGTCGATGATCGCGTCGTGGCCGGTCGCCCCACGTTCGTTGGGATAGAGAACGAACGCGTCGTCGGCGAGGTCGGCCAACTGGACGTGCGTACGTTCCGCGAGCCGATGCGACCGCGGGAGGACGGCTACCAGGCGGTCCTTCGAGACCACCCGGGTCTGCAACCTGGTGTCGGCGATCGCCGGCTGCTGCGGCCGCAACAGACCGACGTCCAGGGTCCCGGAGTGCAGGGCGGGGATCTGCTGCAGCGTTGTCATGAACGATGCTTCCAGCCGGACGTCTGGGCATGCCGACCGGAACGCTCCGGCGAGCCGGGGGAACGTCTCGTACGTCGCGGACTGGACGAACGCCATCCGTAGGACGCCGACCTCTCCGCGGGCAGCGCACCGAGCTTCCTGCGTGGCGAGGTCAGCCCGCCGGAGCAGGTCGCGGGCGCTGAGTAGGAACACCTCACCCGCCGACGTCAGGCGCAGCCGCCTTCGTGCCCGGCTGAACAGCTGAACCCCGATCTCGCGTTCGAGCGCGGCGACCTGACGACTCAGCGTGGGTTGGGCAAGATGAAGTCGCTCGGCGGCCCGGCCGACATGCATCTCGTCGGCCACCGCCACGAACGACCGCAGTTGCTCGATCTCCACGACGGCGAATGATGCGGTGGTCGCAGGACGCTTGTCAAAGGTCCGGCCCCGGCGCGGCCGTCCAGCTACCGCCCGCCGGCCGGATCAGGCCGGGCGCGATGCCTGGCTGCGGCTGCTCGCTGGTCGCGGCGGGTGCTCGGGGTCCTCTTCGTACACGTCGTCCCAGAGCTGTCGGCGTTCGAGATCGGAGCAGGCCGCCTCCCACGCGTTGCGTACCGCCGCCTCACCGCTGATGCCAGGAACCCGTGCCGCCACCTGCGCGACGACCCCCCGAGCGGTTTCGACCAGCGGGCGGCGGGCATGTGGTGACAAGCCTCCGCCTTGCTTCGTCGTGGTCGTTTCGGCCATCGGTTCCCCTCGCAGTCGCGGGCCGATCCATCCGCGCGGTTCGGCCCCCTCATGGGTATCAGCCGCACCCTGTCGTCCGCCTGCGATTCGGGCACATCCATAAGCGGTCTTCGTCACACCACGGTGTGTGACATTAACTCGGCGTCAGCCTCGGCGAGCGCGGGCGCGCCGCTTTCCCTCGTGCATCGCCTGGACTCGGGCGATCGGGATCGTATGCCCTTCCTCGACCAGGTCGCCCGGTAATGCCTGCGGCTCCGGCATCTGCTCGAGCCACGGGTCGGACTCGCCGAGCAGCCGGGGGGCGGTGTGGACCGTGAAGTCGCCCGGCTGCACGCGGTCGAGCGCGTCCCATCCCACCGGGAACGACACCGGGACGCCCGGTCGCAGCCGTGGACTGTACGCAGCAACCACCGTCGCCCCACCGGCCCGTGTCGAATCCAGGAACACCTTGCCCTCCCGGTCGTCCTTGATGTACGCGGTCGTGGCGAGGTCTGGGTCGAGACGTTCGGCCCGCGCAGCGAGCGCGCGGGTCGCGGCAGCCACATCAGCCATGTCCGCGTCCTCGCGCAACGGTACGAAAATGTGCACGCCCTTCGCACCGCTGGTCTTGACGGCGCCCTGCAGGCCGGCGTCGGTCATCGCCTGCCGGACCAGGTGTGCGGCGCGGACCACCAACTCGAACGCGTCGCCGGCAGGTGGGTCGAGGTCCATCACAAGGTGAAGTGGACGGTCCCGGCGGTCTACCCGAAACAGCGTCGGGTGGTATTCCACGGCCCGCTGGTTGGCGAACCACAGCAGCGTCCGGCGATCGTTGCACAGGGCGTACGAGACTTCCCGCTTGGAGCTTTCTGCCCACAACGTCACGGTCCGGACCCATTCGGGCGTGTACTTGGGGACGTTCTTCTGCATGAACGGCGCCTGGCCGCGAAGGACCCGCACCACCGACAGCGGGCGGTCGGTCAACTCCGGGATGATCCGGTCGCGGACGGCGTCCAAGTAGTCCACGAGGTCGCGCTTAGATGCCTCCGCGCCCTCGAGCACGGGCTGGTCGAGGTTGGTCAGCCGCACCCCGTCCCGCTCCTCGTCGCCCATCTGGCCTCCCCGCGCCGCCGCCGTTCGGTGCCGCCGTTCCGTGCCGCCGTTCCGTGCCGCCGTTCCGTGCCGCCGTTCGGTGCCGCCGTTCCGTGCCGCCGTTCCGCTCCAACGTTCGCGCGACCCATCCGGAGCCTTGCACATGGCGGGTCGACCCGGCTACGGGCGATGAGTTTCGGCACCGCGGCTGGTCGTGACTGGTGCGGTACCGAGGGAGTGGCCGCAACTGTGCCGCCGGCGAATGTCGAAGATGCGCGTTCTGGATCGTCGGCGTACTGACGGCCCACGTACTGACAGGTCTACGGGTTGACAGGAGGAGCTGATGCCATGTGCCCGCTGTGTATCGCAACCGTAGGGATCATGTTCTCCGGCGCGGCCGTGCTGATGAAGAAGGTACGCGCGAGGAGCCAGGAGGAGCAGGCCGCGTGCACCGGGTCCGGCAGCACGACAGCTACGACGCCTGACGCGCAGCGACATCCGTGCCGGTGATCAACTTCCCAGCGCAGGCCGAGGCCGGCCCAGGCAGGCGGCGCCCAGACCGGCACCCCCGCAGAGTTGTTGGAGGTTCCGCTACCTAGAAAGCGCGCGACCTTCAACAACCGGGGAGAGACAGCCAGTCGGCCGAGTTTGTCTAGAAAAGCGCCGAATAAGCAAAACCCACCAGAATTCCGTGAAATGAGTACGTTCCGGCTCCCATTTCTCCGGTTGTCCCCGCCTGCGCACCATTGAATGATCACAACTTGGTTACTAGGGTGATCGCCCAAGCTTTCTGTCCGAATTGAGCCGGCCATCCCGGTCGGCGCAGAAGCTTCGCTTAGTCTCGGTCGGTCGCAGGCCCGACTGGGAGCCGGGGACCCACCAGCAGTTCCGGGGTGAATCGGCGCAGGTCCGCGATGCACCTGCTGCGGCCCGCACCGTAGGGCGACTTCCTTGGCCCGAACCCGTCAGCTCACCCGGTAGGCGTGAAGGAAGGAAAGGGGCGTTTCGCCCGTGCCAGGCCGCGCACGTCCGTCTTTACGCGCGCTGCTCGTTCTCGCCACCGCGACCGTGAGTGCACTAGCCCTGGTCCCGGGACCGAGCGCCGCCGAACCCACCGCCGACATCGAGCAGGTGCGCAAGCAGGTCGACCGCCTCTACGAACGCGCCGAACGGGTCACCGAGCAGGCCAACTCGCTCGGGGAACAGATGAAGACCATCGACCGCCGGATCCGGGCGTTGAACGCGGACGTCCGGCGCGAGCAGGCGCACGTCAAAGCAGTCCGCACGGCCATCGGTCAGTACGCGGCGGCCGACTACCGCAACGGAGGCGCCGACACCACCGTCCGGATGCTCGTCGCCGACGACCCCGACGAGTTCCTGGCGCAGATGAGCACGGCGAAGGCGTTCGGTGCCCAGCAGCGTGACCTGCTCCGCCAGTATCAGGTCGCGCAGCGGCAACTCGCGGAGCGCCAGGCCGCCCGCCAGGTCGATCTCGACAATCTGAGGGAAGCCAAGTCCACCGTCGACCTCCACCGGAAAACTGCGCTGCGCGACGCCGCCGAGGCGCAGGCCCTCCTCGACCGGCTGACAGCAGAACAGCGCCGGCGCCTGGAACTCGCCGAGAAGCGACGGCAGGCTGCCGCTCGAGCGGCGCGTGCGGCCCGAGCCGCCCGCGAGGCACGTGCGACACCGAGCCCGAAGCCCACTGCCAGCCCGAAACCCACCGCCAGTCCGAAGCCGACGCCGAAACCCACGCCGAAGCCCTCGCCCCCGCCGCCTGCTGGCACGCGAGGGGAGTCCGCGCTCGCGTACGCCCGCGCCCAGTTGGGCGAGCCGTACGAGTTCGGTGCAGACGGACCGAGCAGCTGGGACTGTTCCGGCCTCACCATGCAGGCATGGGGCGACGCGGGCGTGTCCCTCCCGCACTCCTCACACCTGCAGTACGAAGCCTCGCCCAAGGTGTCCCGCTCGGACCTTCGACCAGGAGACCTCGTCTACTTCTACAGCGACCTGCACCACGTGGGTCTGTACGCGGGTAGCGGTCGGGTCCTGCATGCACCGCGCCCGGGCAAGAACGTCGAGTACATCGACATCAGCTACATGCCGTACGCGGGTGCCACCCGGCCCGGCTGACGTGGCCAGAATTGCCCAGCGGCGGAAGTGGTCCTGGACAGGTTCCGCCGAACGCGTAGCTTGCGTAGCGCGTCGCAGCAGGTCCGCGTGGAGGGAGTCGGCATGCGTATGCGTCCCCGGTTCGTTCACCGTCTGGCTGCGGCGCTCCTAGCCCTGCCGGCGCTGCTCCTGTCCGGCCCGGTCGCGAGCGCTGTCGGCGCGGACGTACGGCCCGTCGGCTCGGGGGCACAGGTCGAGCCCGTCGCAAGCCCGGCGTCGGCGCCTCAGGTCGTGCCCGTCCCTGTCTCCATGACGAGCTCGGCGGGTACGCCGTTCACGCTCAGCCGCAAGTCGCGGATCGTCGCCGCCGGCGGCGGGCACGCAGGGACGCTCACCACGGCGAAGCAACTCGCCGCGATTCTGCGACCGTCGACGGGATACGCACTCCCGGTCACCTCGAGCCGGCACACCAAGGACGGCGACATCGTGCTGTCCCTCGGCCACGACCCTGCCCTTGGCGCCGAGGGTTACCGGCTGGACGTCCGCCGGGACACGGTCCGCCTGCGGGCCGGCACCTCCGCCGGTCTGTTCTACGGCGTACAGACCCTGCGCCAGCTGCTGCCGCCGTGGATCGAGAGCCCGACGGAACGGCCCGCACCGTGGACGATCGCGCCGGTACAGATCACCGACTACCCGAGGTACGAGTACCGGGGCGTGATGCTCGACATCGCACGGCACTTCGAGCCACCCGAGGCGGTCAAGCGCCTGATCGACGACGCGTCCGCGTTCAAGATCAATCGACTGCACCTGCACGTGAGCGACGACCAGGGCTTCCGCATCGCCATCGACGGCAGACCGGAACTCACCGACATCGGGTCGCAGTTCTCCGTCAACAACGATCCGGGCGGGTTCTGGACGCAGGCGGAGTTTGCCGATGTCGTCGCGTACGCCAATGCCCACCACATGACGGTGATACCGGAGGTGGACACGCCGGGGCACACCAACGCGATCATCATGTCGTACAACACCGGTCCGGAGCCGACCTACCCGGTCCTGCCCGACATCAACTGCAGCGCCAACGACCCGCCGGTCTGGAACCTCACGTTCGCCGTCGGCTACAGCGCACTCTGCCCGGACAGTGACAACACCTGGTCGATCCTGACCGACGTCTCCCAACAGTTGGGTGCCCTCTCCGGTGGGAGCGTCTACCACCTGGGCGGTGACGAGGTTCCGAGTTCGCTGCTGTCGGACGAGCAGTACAACGCGTTCGTCGACCGGGAGAGTCAGATCCTGAAGGCTCAGGGTCGGACCGTGATGGGCTGGGCCGACATCTCCTCGGCGGGCTTCGACGCACCCGGCGCACCGCCGGCAATCGCGCAGTTCTGGAGCAACGGCAACCCGACGGGTTCGGGCGGCAACACCGCACGCGTCGCGGTCAGCAAGGGCATGAAGGTCGTGATGTCGCCGGCGAACCACGCCTACCTGGACATGAAGCAGTTTCCCGACAGCCCGCTGGGCCTCAGCTGGGCGGGGGTCCTGGACGTATCGCACTTCTACCAGTGGTCGGGCACGACCAGCGACCCGGCGACCTACATCCCGGAACGCACGTCCGGCGGCATCACCCTGCCCGCGGTCACCGATGCCCACATCCTCGGGGTAGAAGCACCGATGTGGTCGGAGACGCTCAAGACCATCGACGACATCGAGTTCCAGGCGTTCCCCCGACTGCCGGCGACCGCGGAGATCGGCTGGTCTCCGGTGTACAACCCCGCGACCGCACCCGACCGGACGCTCGCGTCGTTCCAGGACCGGGTGGCAGCCCGCGGGACCGCTTGGCAGGTACGCAAGCAGAACTTCTACGCCTCTCCCCAGGTCCCATGGCGGGTCGATCTGTCGGCACCCGACCTGCGCAGCGACAGGGACTTCTCCGGCGCCGTCGCGACCGTTGCCGCACCGGGAGCTCCCCTCGCCGAGCTCAGCGCCACTGTCGACTGGGGCGACGGCACGACGTCGGACGCGACCGTGTCCGGTACGCAGGCATCGCCCACCAGCATCAACAGCCTCTACGCGGTCAACGGCTCGCACACCTACGCGCGCTCCGGCACCTACCACGCACAGGTCACGGTGACCCGGGACGGAATCCCCGCCACGGAACACTTCCTCGTCCGGGCGCGAGGCCACTAGCGAGCTAGGCGGGCGCGGTCAGCGGAACAGCGCGGGGTTGACCTGCGACGGTGGCCGCCACACCTGCGCCGCCTGCTCATAGGCGTACGCGAGGGCGAGCAGACGCGCCTCGGAATACGCCGTCCCCAGCAGAGTCATCCCGATCGGCCGGTGCGTGTCGGGCTCGTACCCGATCGGCACCGCCACCGAGGGATACCCTGCGCGGGCCCCGATGTGCGCCGACCCGCTGTTCAGGAAGACGATCGCGTCGAGGTCGTCGCGCTCCAGAGCGCCGTCGATCCGGTCCCGGGCGAGGGAGATGCCACGGTCGCGGTCGGCTTCGTAGTCCATGCGGGCGGCGGGATCGTCGAGGTCGACGTCACCTGCCGCAAGGAGGCGGTCCTGTCCGAAGTCGATGGCACCCTCGTCGGCATGGGCACGGTTGAACCTCACGATCGCGTCGAGGCTGTGCATGGGCGCGTCCGAGGGCAGCCGGTCGAGGTAGGCATTCAGATCCCGCTTGAACTCATACGTCAGAACCTCCGCGGGCAGGTTGTCTCTGCGTACGGTCGTCTCGATTACCTCGGCGCCCTGCGCACGAAGGGTTTCGACCGCGGCGGCGAGGGCCTCGCCTTCCACTCCGGTACCGGTGCCTGCCAGGCCGATCCGCTTTCCTCGCAGGGCATCGCGGGACAGCGTTCTGGTGTAGTCGCTGCCGACGACCCGGGAACTGGAGGAGGTCGCCGGATCGCGCCGATCGACTCCTGTCATGGCGGTGAGGAGCGTCGCCGCGTCCTCGACCGAGCGGGCCATCGGACCGGCCGTGTCCTGGCTGGCGGCGATCGGCAGGATGCCCTGGCGGCTGACCAGGCCGACGGTGGGTTTGACGCCGACCACCGAGTTGGCCACCGCGGGGCTGAGAATCGAGCCGAAGGTCTCTGTGCCGACCGTGACCGCGGCCAGTCCCGCTGCTGCGGCGACGGCAGATCCGGAGCTCGACCCGCTGGGCGTGTAGTCGGCGTCGTAGGGGTTGACGACCTGCCCGCCGAGTGCGCTGTAGCCGGACGGCATGTCCCAGGTGGTGAAGTTGGCGAACTCCGTCATGTTGGTCTTGCCCAGCACCACGGCGCCGGCGGCCCGGAGCCGCGAGATGACGAAGGCGTCCGAGGACGGTACGGAGTCCTTCAGGGCAAGGGCGCCGGCCGTGGTGGGCATCCCGGCGACGTCGATGTTGTCCTTGACGAGTACAGGAATTCCGTGCAGCGGGCCGCGCATCCGACCCGTCCGGCGTTCGATATCGGCCTGCTTCGCTTGGGCGAGTGCGTGCGGGTTGAGCGCGCGTACGGCATTGAGGTGGGCGGTGCCGGCCGAGTCGAGCGACCTGATCCGATCGAGATAGGCCCGGGTCAGGTCGACGGACGTGGTCGTCTGTCGCGACAGGGCACCCTGCAGGGTGCCGACCGATGCGCGGGCCAGGTCGATGCGGGAGGCACTGTGCGCTCCGCCGGTACGGTTCGCCGCGGATGTCTTGGCGGAGTTGGCTTTCGTCGTAGCGGCGCCGGCTTCGCCGCGGTTGGCCTGGGCACGCTTGGACTGGGCGCGCTTGGCCTTGGCGGCGTCGGACTTGGCGGACGTGCTGCTGCCAGCAGAGGTGCCGGTGCGGACAGGTTCGGCTGTGTTGGTCGATGCCGACGTGAGGTTGATGCCCAGCGCTACGGCCGCAGTCACGCCTACTGCCAGGGCCGTCGCGACCACCACTTTCGGACGCACCTGGCGCAGCGTCAGCCGGATCCGTCGCAGGTGCACCAGCGGACTACGCACGTGGCGCAACGCCGCCCGGATACGCACGAGACGCTTACTCCCATCGGTCGCACAACCCACACACGGATCTCTGCATACCCTCGGCGGGCCGTTGGGCTGGCCGTTCAGCGAGCCCTTCGGCAAGCCCGCTATGGCCCCTCAGGTGAGCCGGTTGGCAGGCCCGCACGTGGGACCGTTAGTTGGTCCGCCAGTGGGTACGGAATGGCGATTGTTTCCATCCGACGTGTCGGCGTCAAACCCCGAGCAGACATAACGTCGGCATGCGATGAATAGCCCCGGAATGCCCCAACTCTCGTGATTGCCCCAACCCGCCAGGCCAACGTGATCGCCAGCGAAACCTGGTGGGACAGCAGCAGATCCGAGGGGACGCGACGTCTTTAAGGCAAGAGGAATCCCGGATGCGTCGGTGCCGCCAGGCCTTGCTGAACCAACTCCACCGACGCGTGGAGTTGTTCTCGACGAGGTTCAGGTTGTCGAACGTATGCGGGTTGTCAGAGCTGTTCGCGCATAGCTGCGCGGAGACCTCTGACAACTCGGCCCGCACTTTCTGGCGACCCCGCGCCGGAGCCTCTGACAACTCGAATCTGGCGAAGGACTCACCGTCCATCGGGGATGCGTCGCCTGCACTGGGGTACTCCGTCCTCAGCGTGGCGGCTCACCAACGACGCTCGAGGCAATTCGTCGTTCGCGTACGACAGCCGCGGGTCGGAGAGGGGACGGTATGAGACTGACCGTGCGGGCCGGAGCAGTTGGCGCCGCCGTCTTCGCTCTCCTGACGGTCGCAAGCAGCGTGTGGCCGGACGCCACGGCAGACAAGGCGCATCCAGTCGTCACCGGGTGCGCCATCCGTTTCGACGGGCCGATCCCTCGCATTCACCAGAACTCGACTCACCTCTGCACGGGCGCGCACGACGTCAGTGTCACCCCTGCCGGCGATCTCGTGGTGCACTCCTCCACCGCCGGACCGGTCATCAGCGTCATAGCAGAAGAGGACGAAACCCTTACCGAGCTGGGGATCCAGGCGGGAGCTTCCGGCGGCACGGGTACGACGACGGTACGCCTGTACGACCAGTTCGGCTATCACGTGCCTGTCGACTCGCCGTTTCTGCAGACCAGCTTCGCGAATCTCTGGCTGCTCTGGGTGCACGCATGACGAGGCTTCTGGTCGGACTCCTGTCCCTGGCGACCCTCATCTTTCTTGTCGTGCTGTTCGGACAGGGACCGATGGAGCTCTCGTTGTCCCGGTGACTCGTCGCCGCGACGGATTCCGCACCGTACGCCTTCGCCACCCCTGGTACCCACCGACCGGCCGCGGGAGCGACGGTCGACGCCGTTGATCGAGAACCCGACGAACTTCGTCATGAGATCTCAATGTGATCGAATCCCTCACCGCAACGGCCGCGTGGAACTCTGTGTCGGACCCGGGGGGAACCGGGGGGAGATGGTGTCCGTGGGCAGCGGCCGGGCGGATGACGCATCGCGTCAGACGTGCGGGCGCGGCCGCGCTCACGGCCCTCCTCACCCGGCTGGCTACGCCGGCGCCCAAGACCTAGACGCTCTGGCTTCCACACGGATGCGAGAACAATGGAATCGTCGTCGCCTGTTTCGATGAGCGTGGTCAGTCGCACAACGTTCGAACCTGTGGGCAGCAAACACGAGACGTGTCTTCGTAACAGCGACACCGGTTGGTCGGTGTGTGCCACCGCGTGGGCTCGTGGCGTGGCGACCCTGGTCACCGGCATGGGCCGGATCCGCGTCGTCCTGGCCGAACCGACCACCCGGGGTCGACCGATCGGCATGGCGAATCACACCCGCCTGGCGGTGGCCAGGCTGCTGGCCGCCGACCTGTCGGCGAGGGAGTCCCTCGAAGCGCTCCGGCTGCTCACCAGCAAGCAGTTCGGCAGCCGGACGCCCGGACCGAGCCTGGCCCTACTGGACCTCTACGGCTCCGGCAAGGTCCAGATCGCCGGCCGGATCACCCCGTCGGCGTTGTACGTACCCAAGGTCGGCGCCGCCCGGTCCTACCCGATGCGTGCGGACGAGACCACCCTCGCCGCCCTCGACCTGGCCAGTGGCGACTCCCTGACGGCGTACTCTGCGTCCTTCGTCGAGCTGATCCCGACCGACGTCCTGGCTCAGCTGCCCGAACAGATCCGCCACCAGCCCGACCCGTGCCGGCTACGTGATGCAATCGCCGAGTCGGTGGGCGAAGGCGCCGAAGCCCGTCCCAACGTCGTACCGCCGGTCGCGTTCATCTCCCGGATGTGAGGGCCGACGCACGCCCTGGGCCCAGAGGCCGGTCGCTAACGACCCCTCGAGCCGGCTTCTCCGCGTAGGTCCAGGTAGTCTTCCGCGACCAGGGGTGCCGACGTCAGCGAGCCGTCGGCAAGCGGCGCCTCGATGAGCACGTGGTCGCGGGTGAGCCTGACCTCCTCGATCCCGGGCAGCGAGGTCAGGGTCAGCACGATCTGGCCGACGGCGAGCGGGCTCTCCGCCGGCGTGACGCCGCCCGACTCTCCCGTGAGGTCGACCGTGGCCTGCCCGTCCTCGACAGACACGAAGGTCATGCGGAGAGTCGGCGGGATCGCAGTACCCAGTCCGTCCGACTGTTCGGGGGTGGACGGACCAGATGCCAGGGCCGCCACCACGATGGCCAGCTGGCGGTTCGGAGGCCCCGGCCGCCCCATCCGTCGAACGCCGACCAGTGTCTTGTCCTTGACGAAGTAGACGGTCGAGGTTGCCAGGTCCGGACGTGCCGCGGGCGGCACCGCTGTGGACGCGGCCTTGGGCGCGGCATGATCGGGGTCGAGCAGGTCGAACGGCACCGTCGTCGGGTCGATGACGGTGGGCGCGTCCTGGCTCGGGATGGTGCAGCCCAGGCCGCCGCTGAGTACAGCGGCACAGGTCAGGACGGCCGCACCGACGAGCCGCCACGGCCGCGTCATCGGACTGTCCGCTGCAGAGAGACGACGAAGCGCGCTCCGCCACCGGGCCGCTCCGTGCACCAGACCGCGCCACCGTGGGCGGCCACCGTCTCTCGGACCAGGGCGAGCCCGAGACCTGTTCCCGACGACGACCGCCGAGGAGTACGCCCGGTCGCGAAGCGTTCGAAGATGCGTTCGCGGTCTTCCTTCGGTACGCCGGGACCCGCATCGTCGACGAGGACCAGAACACGGTGCTCCTCGGCGGCGACGGTGACCGCGGCCAGCTTCCCGCCGTGCTTGTCCGCGTTGTCGAAGAGGTTGACGAACACGCGTCCCAACCTGAGCTTGTCCCCGTCCACGGTCAGATCCACCTGGCCGGTCAACAGGTCAGGTGAACGGCCCGAGCGGCACAGAGTGTGGATCAGGAGTTCGCCGAGCGGAACCGCCTCGGTGCCGCGCAGGTCGAGCCCCGCCTCGACCCGCGCCAGCTCCAGCAGGTTGTCCAGCAGGTGGCGGAACCGCTCCAGCTCCTCGGTCACCATGTCGAGCGCCTGCTGGTAGCGCGGAGAGAGCTCGTCCCGGTGCCGGTTGAGCACCTCGACACTTGCCACCAGCGTGGTCAGCGGCGAGCGCAGCTCGTGGCTCACGTCGGAGGCCAGCCGGGCGTCACGGTGGATGCGTTGCTGCAACGTGTCGACCATGCTGTTGAACGAACCGACGATCGCGGCCAGGTCGGGGTCGCGGGTCGCACCCAGCCGGGTGTCCAGCTGGCCGCCGGCGACCTGAGCGGCCGTGCTCGCCACCTCGTTCAGCGGGCGGACGACAGCCCGGCTGGTCCACAGGCCGAGGCCCGCACCGGCAGCCGCCGCGACCAGTGCGCCCCCGAACAACACCGTCCCGACGATGCGCAGCGTCTCCTGCAGCTCGTCGAGCGGAGCCACCTCGTAGAAGGTCGCGTCGACGGCTGGCAGGGGAACGCCCACGATCATCCGCGGCGCGCCGTCGATCCGGGTCCGTAGCGAGGCCGCGTGTCCGTCGTCCACCTGGTCTCGCAGTGCGACGGGTACGGAGTCCCGGCCGTCCTCCAGCGACGAGGAGAACCACCGACCGCGCCAGCTGACGATGACCGACCCGCCGGCGGCCGGCGCGACCGCGGTCAGGATGGTGGGGACGTCGGCGCCGGCGATCTCCAGGCGTCCGCGGACGAAGTTGGCGTCGGCGAACGACTGCCGCGTGACCACGGACTCCCGCTGGGACAGCAGGTAGCTCATCGCGAGGGCGTAGGTCGTGGCGGCGAAGACCGTCGAGATCAGCAGCGCACCGACGCCGAAGGCGAGGACCACCCGGCCACGAAGACCCCGTGGACGGGCGACCGGACTCATGTCGGGTCCAGCCGGTAACCGAGACCGCGGACCGTCACGACCAGCCGCGGATTGGCCGGATCCCGCTCGATCTTGGTACGCAGCCGGCGGATGTGGACGTCGACGATCCGCTCGTCACCGAAGAACCCGTGCTCCCACACCGACTTCAGCAGGGCCTGCCGGCTGAGGACCCGCCCCGGTGGTGTGGACAGCTCGCTCAGCAGCCGGAACTCGGTGAGGGTCAGGTGGACGTCGCCGTCGCCGCGCCGCAGCGCACCGCGGGCGGGTGAGAGCACCAGTCGGTTCTGTGGGTCGGAGTCGAGCACGATGTCGGCAGGTACGTCGGCCCCGGACGGGCGCGCCCGCCGGCGCAGTGCCCGGATCCGGGCCGTGACCTCCTTGATCTGGAACGGCTTGGTGATGTAGTCGTCGGCACCGGCCTCGAGCCCTGCCACCACATCGTGGGTGTCCACCCGGGCGCTGACGATGATGATCGGGATGTCGCTGGTACGCCGGACCGCCCGGATGCAGCTGAACCCGTCCATCTCGCCGAGCATCAGGTCGACGAGCATCAGGTTGGGAACGAAGCTCCCGAAGGTGAGCAGCGCGGTCTCAGCATCGGCAGCCTCCCCGACCTGGTAGCCCTCCTCCTCCAAGGCGAACCGGAGAACGGACCTGATCCGGTCGTCGTCCTCGACCACAAGCACCCGCGTCGACATGCCCTCATGCTCCCAAAGCGGCGGAAACCGGCGCCTTTGCGATCCAAGCCCGATGACCTTGTCATCAGATCGCAAAACATCGGCATCGGCCAGCTCAACGTTGCAAGGGAACTGTAGGGGAGAAACCCGACCGAGCGCTCAGGAGACCCAGCGGTGCCCTCCCCCGGTGACACGTACCTTCCCAACTGGGCTGTCGTCATGCTGACCGACGCCGCTATCGCGGGCGGGATGGCAGAGCTGCGCTGGGAGCTGCGTGATCTGGTCCTGTCCGGCGCCCGAAACGTCGTCGTCGACGTCGCCCAGGTCGAAGACCTGTCGTCGACCGCACTCGCCGCGCTGCTCAGCACGCACCGCGCCTGCCGGGCCCGCGGTGGAGGAGTCATCATCCGCAATCCCAACCGCCGGGCCCGCGACCTCCTGCAGCACACCGGCCTGCACCGGGTGTTCCTGATCGAGGAGTCAGGAGCCGAGACCGAGGTGGCAGCGGTGACGGTGCCCGAACCGGCCGAGGCGGCCACACACGACTGACGCCGCCCGCCTCGGGCGGACGGCGTCAGTCGCGCTGCAATCCGACCGTCAGGGGCTGACTTCGCCGTCCTGAGCGACCGGCACCACCCGCTCGCCGACGAGCATCTCCGTGGGGTCGTTGTCCACGAACGCACGCAGCCACAGCTCGACGTTCAACATCCGCCAGAACAACATCGTCTCCGAGGCTGCCTTCCTCGCGACCAGCTTGTCGAACGCCTCGAGCACGCTGGGCTGGCGCCAGTACGTCCTGGCCCCGAACGACTCCGAGGACAAGATGGCCCGTACGTCGTCGCTGACGGCCAGGAACCAGGCGCGCTCGGGTGTGGTGAACCCGATCTTGTTGCGGCGGTTCCGGATCCCCTCCGGCAGCAGGCCCTTGGTCGCGTCCCGCAGAGCCTTCTTGTTCCAGCCGGCCGAGATGATCGCGCGGTCGTCAAGGGCCCAAAGTGTGCGGACCAGCTCGGTGTCGAGGAACGGAACGCGCCCTTCCAGCGAGAACCGCATCGTGTTGCGGTCCTCGTAGCGCAGCAGGCACTGCAGGCTGTGCCGGAACACGTCGTCCTCGAGCCGCCGCTTGATGTCGTCCCTCACGATGTCGAACCGCTCGCGCGCGTTCGCCGCCATGAAGTCGGTCGCCAGCAGGTCGGTGGCCGCGATCCTGGTCCGGCGGTGCAGGCGGTCGCTCACCCGGAACCGGCCGAGGCGCCACAGCACGTCGAGGGACCGGGCGAGCGCGCCGACCGCGCGGAGTGTTCCGGCCCGGCGGCGGAGCTGGCGCAGATAGACGAAGTAATACGGCGCGTAGCCCGCCATCAGCTCGTCGGCGCCCTGACCGTCGATCATCACCGTGACATGCTTGCTCGCTTCCCGCATCACGCAGTACTGCGCGTACGGTCCGGTCGAGATCACCGGCTCCTGCTGGGTCCACACGAAGTCGCCGAGGTCGGCCATGAACGTCTGCGGGTCGGGTTTCACCTTGTGTACGGCCAGCGAGTCGGAGCACTTCGCCGCCACCGCGTCGACGTAGCGTTCCTCGTCGTTGATCTGACCGGGGAAGACCGCCGAGAACGTCTGCTGGCGAGCTCCGAGCGACTCGACGTCCGCACCGTGTTCGACCATCGCCTGGTCCAGCGTGGCCACGACCGTCGACGAGTCGAGCCCGCCCGACAGGGCCGTGCCGACCGGCACGTCGCTGACCAGCCGGCGCCGGATCGCCCTCGTCAACACGTGGGCGAAATGTTCCCGGGCGGACTCATCGTATGGCTCGTCGCGAGCGGCAAGCTCCCGCATGTCGTCGAACAGGCGGGTGTAGGTGTGGACCCGGACCAGACCGTCCGGACTGATGGTGGCGGCCTGCCCGGGCAGCAGGCGCATGATGCCTTCGAAGAATGTGCGTTCGGTGTCGTCATGGACCCGGTAGCGCAGGTAGCGGTAGATCGTGGTTTCGTCGGGATTTCTCGAAAGCCGCCCGGTCGCCAACAACGCACCGATCTCGCTCGCAAACAATGCTTCACCGGACCGGCCGGTCGCGAAGTAGAGCGGCTTGATGCCGAAATGGTCGCGCGCCAGCACAACCGTTCCCGTCGTGGTGTCGGCAATGGCGAGTCCGAACATTCCGTTGAAGCGGTCGAATGCCGCCTCACCCCATTGTTCGTACGCCGCGAGCACGACCTCGGTGTCGGAGGACGTACGGAAGACACGCCCTTCCCGAGTCAGCTCGTTACGCAGTTCGCGATAGTTGTAGACCTCGCCGTTGTAGACGAGCACGAACCTGCCGTCGGGAGACACCATCGGTTGCCGGCCGCCATGCCGGTCGATGATCGCGAGGCGCTGGTGCGCAAAGCCGAACCGGTGTCCGGCGTACGTCGCCCGCCCGTCCGGTCCGCGATGCCGCTGCGCCCTAGCCATCGCTTCGAGTAATGGGGCACCCTCGACTTCTCCGAGGCCGACGTACCCAGCGATCCCACACACGACCAATTCCCCCCTCGTACACCGTGAACTCGTACACCGTGAACTCGTACACCGTGGAATAGGACAGTCGGTCCGCGGGCGCGCTAGTCGTCATGTCATTGCGGAGCTCGGCAACCCGTCATCACCTAGGACTTGGCCGGGACAACGGCCGGGAAGTTGGAGGGGCTCTTCGCGATGCGCGGCTCGGCGCCTGTGCACTCGCCATCTCGCCCCCTCTGCAGACGAGCCCACGCTACTTTTTCGCGGTCGTGGTGCGCGGCAGAAATCGCAAAGCTCGGCGGCTCCCCCGGCCACGACACGGAGAAATGTCAGGACACAGGATTTTCTTTAGGACACAAGATTTCTCAACCTCGCTGGCGTTTCTCCGGACACACTGCGATATTCCTGGACACCGCGATTTTCCCGGACATCGCGATTCTTCTGGCCCGCCCTTCCAGCAGACCGTGACTTCCGAGCAGACCATGACTTCCGAGCAGACCGTGGCACCCGAAGAGACCGTGAACCGATCGGCGCGCGGCTGCGTGCATGCGGTGAGGGCCGGATGTGAGGAGAACCGCCGAATGACCGCTTCCGCCGCGTACGCCCGCCCATGACGGTCAGCCACCGAGCGGCCTGGACGATGCTGCTCGCCACCTCGGCCGGAATGGTGTTCCTGCTGCTCGCGATGCCGAACCTCGGACCTGCGCTGCGGGCTGCCCGGGCTGACGGGGTGGCCGGTGCGTTCGTCGCCAAGGACCTGCGCTGTGTCCAGCACCCCGGCCACGAACAGTGTTCGTGGTGGGGCACCTTCCGTCCTGACGGCGGCGGCAGGGAAAGGCCTGGTGTGCACCTGTACGGAAGCGGCCGCGGCACGCTCGTGTCCGGCCAGCGGGTCGCCGCCGTCGACACCGGGCGGGCGTCGCGCGTCTACCCGCCGGGCGGCTCCCGGGAGTGGATACCGACGTTCGGGTTGGCAATCGCGGGATGCCTGCTGTTCGTGCCGTTGGGACGGGAGGCGTTTCGGGTGGCCCGTTCGTTCCGGAGTCCGGACGAGCACGACGAGCCGGCGCCGCGGACGAAAGCCGAGACCGCCACTTCCGAGGATCCGACTGGCTCAGCCTGAGGTTCGTCGGCGCCCGACGATCCGCCGCCACCATGACCTACGCGTCGACGACGAGTGTGCGCCCAACCGCGTCACCTCGGCCGCGACCGGCGCCTGTGTCACCGATGCAGTTCCTGGGGCAACGGCACGGCCCGCGCCGGCACCAGCCCGCTCCGCGCGCCACCGCTCGACCACGTCGTCGACCTTCACCGGTACGACGGGCACCCGCGGACCCGGACCCGCCGGAAGCCGCAGCCACTGCATGATCCGCGTGTTGAGCGCCTCGACCAGGTCGCGTACGGCCTGCTCGGACCGCATCGACCGCACGGTCTCCGGTAGCCGCTCGACCTCCTTGCGCAACTTGAGTGGTGTGGGCAGGAGATCCTCCGTCGACACACCTTCCTCGCGCAGGTGGCGCATGACCCACACTTCGTCGTACGGCTTGTCGAGGTCGGCGATCGGCTTCCCCGCACCGGGCAGGTTGTCGAACTCGCCGCGTTCCATCGCCTCGTTGATCTGCCGGTCGACCCACGCCTCGAAGCTGACCCCGGGTGGCTTGCGCTCGGTCATGCGACAAGTCTCTCAGCTGCGGGCGCCCGCCTGGTTCGTGAACCTGTGACAGGTCAGCGCTCGGGCGGCAGGAAACCCGAGCGGGGCTCGGCGGTCGAACTGCGTACAACCAGGTCGGGTTCGGCCACGATGCGGCGCACCGGTGCACCGGGACCGTCCGCGACCAGCTCCAGCAGCAGGTTGGCGGCGGCCTGGCCCACCCAGTCCTTCGGCGGTGAAACGGCAGTCAGCGGAGGGTCCGCCATCTCGGCGATCTCGTCGTCGTAGGCGATGATCGACAGCTCCTCGGGGATGCGCCACCCGCGCCGCCTCGCGTGGTGGACCAACGGCAGCGCGGTCTGGTCGCTGTGTACGAGGGCCGCCGTGACCTGCGCGGCTTGCAGTTTGTCGAGCACCGCGTCGATTGCGTCGTTGGTCGGCCACAGGTCGCGGTTTGCCTGCGGGCTGGTAGTGACGAGTGGCGACAGGTCGGGTGCCAGGTCGAACGTCCGCACCGCGTCCCGCCAGCCGTTGATCACCCTGCTCTTGGTCTGGGAGCTTCCCTGCGTGACGAGGGCGACGCCGCAGTGGCCGAGCCGGGCCAGGTGAGCGACGGCGCGTTCGCATCCGAGCTCGTGGTCGGTACGCACCGAGCAGACGGAGCTGTCCCGCCCAGGCGCGGGCACCGTGCGCTCGACGAGCACGACCGGGACGGTCAGCTCGAAGAGCCAGTCGAGCCGCGCCGGGTCGGTTCCCTTCAGCGCGATGCTCGGGGCGAGGAGGAGGCCGGTGCTGCCGGCGTCCAGTAGCTGGCGGACCAGGACCTGGTCCTGTTCCAGGTCGTAGCCCGAAATCGCGAGCGCCCGCCGAATCGCCATGGCGTCTAGCACCCGGCGCGCGCCGCCGACGATCATCGGGAAGTAGTAGTGCCCGCTCGGTACGACGATCCCGACGTGGGTGATCGCAACCCCTGCGCCATCGCCTGCGCCGACGCGCGCTGTCCCGGTGTGCGCTGTCCCGGTGTGCGCTGTCCCGGTGTGCGCTGGCTCGAAGGCGGCAGGGTCGTCGCTCCGGTCGATGGGAGTACGCCGGATCAGTCCGCCACCGTGCACCTTTTCCAGCACGCCACGCTTGGCCAGTTCGGCGAGGTCGCGCCGGATGGTCATCGTCGACACCCGTAGGTCCGCAACGAGGTCGGTGACCCGGACGAACCCACGCTCGCGGGCGAGTTCGAGGATCTGCGACCGGCGTTCTTCGACTGCCATGGTGCTCCGCTTCCGGTTGTTCCCGCCGATGCCCGTGCTTCTCCGGCTCATTGTGGGGGCTATCGCTTCGATATCGAACATCAACGACCGGATAGTGAGCAGGCATGGCCGGAGTTGCTCACTTCCGTTGACAGTGTGCGAATGGTTCACAACGGTGTGACCACTCGATCATCACCCGACCACAGCCGCGCGCAGCCCGCGAGGAAAGCGCTCTCCGCCGTCGTCGGTGGCCGGTCCTGCGACTCGAGCGTGCCGGAAGGAGTTGCGACGATGAACGTCAAACGCCAGGTGACGGGCCGCGACCTGTCCAGGCGGGACCTCCTCCTCGCCGGGGGCGCCACCCTGCTCGCCGCCTCCACCGCCGGTTGCGAGTTGCTCTCCCGCGAACCCACCGGCCAGGGCAGACAGCCGGCCACGCCCACCGGCAGGCAGGCACCTGCCCTGGCCCAACAGGTGAAGGCAGGCACGCTTCCCCCACTGCCCGACCGGCTTCCGACCGCTCCCCTCGTGGTCGAGGTCGTCGACCGGCCAGGGCGATACGGCGGGCGCTGGCAGTCGGTCCTGCTCGGGCCAGCCGACACGAGTTGGCTCGCGCGTACGGTCGGCTACGACCCGATGGTGCGGTGGACACCGGACTTCACCGCCGTGGTGCCCAATGTCGCCGAGTCGGTCGACGTCGAGAACGACGGCAGGGTGTACACCTTCCACCTACGCCAGAAGCTGCGCTGGTCCGACGGCGAACTGTTCACCGCCGACGACGTGCTCTACGTGGTCGAGGAACAGCTGCTCAACAAGGAGTTGAACCCCGTCGCGCCCACCTGGCTGGCTCCGACCGGCGAGTCACCCAAGGTCGAGGCGCCGGACGACCACACCGTCCGCTTCACCTTCGGCCAACCACATGGCCTGTTCCTCGAACACCTGGCCACGCCGAGGGCCTCGCTGATCGCGCCGAGGCACCATCTCGAACAGTTCCACAAGAAGTTCAACAAGAACGTCGAGCAACTCGTCAAGCAGGCCAAGGCCGCCGACTGGGTGGAGTTCTACGGCAGCAAGACAGAGGGTGCCGAGAACCCCGACCTGCCGACGCTCAACGCCTGGGTCTACACGACGGCGCTCGGCACCGGTACGCGGGTCGTGGCCAAGCGGAACCCCTACTACTGGAAGACCGACCGCGAAGGTCGCCAGCTCCCGTACCTCGACGAGGTCGTGTTCGACATCGTGAGCGACGCGCAGCTTATCGTCCTCAAGGCCAGCAGCGGCGAACTGAACATGCACTGCCGGCACATCAACACCGTACGGAACAAGCCGGTGATCGCCCGCGGGCGCGAGGACAAGGGCTTCGACTTCTTCAACCTGTTGCCGGCTCTGATGAACGAGATGATGATCGGGCTCAACCTCGCCCACGAGGACAAGGTGCTGCGCGAAGTCTTCCAGAACAAGGACTTCCGGATCGGACTGTCGTACGCGATCAACCGGCCCGACCTCATCGCCAGCGTCCTGCAGCGCCAGGGCGAGCCATGGCAGGGAGCTCCGCGCAAGGAGTCCGACTTCTACGACGAGGAGCTGGCCAAGCAGTACACCGAGTTCGACCTCGACAAGGCCAATGAGCACCTCGACTTGGCCGGTTACACCAAACGTGACTCCAAGGGCGTACGACTGCGGCCCGACGGCAAGCCGATCCAGTTCTCCGTCGAGATCCCGACGCCATCCCTGAAGGACTTCTGGGTCGACGCCATGAACCTCGTCAAGGGCTATTGGGCGCAGGTCGGTGTCCAGATCAGCGTCAACGGTGAGAACCGGGAGCTGTTCTACGAACGCAAGGAGGCGAACAAGCACGACGCCGGCGTCTGGCAGGGCGACGGTGGTCTGCAGGACGCGCTCCTCGACCTGCGGTGGTACATGCCGTTCGACCACGAGTCCATCTTCGCGACCCCGTGGGCGTTGTGGTTCACCTCCGGTGGCAGGGAGGGCCAGGAGCCGCCTCCGGCCGCCCGGCGACAGATGGAGCTGTACGGCCAGGTCCGTCGTACGACCGACAACGACGAGCGGGGACGTCTGATCAAGGAGATTCTGCAGATCGCCAAAGAGGAGTTCTGGGCGATCGGCACCGTACTTCCCACCGGCGGCTACGGCATCGTGGCGAACAACTTCCACAATGTGCCCGAGTCGATGCCGGAGGCCTATCTCTACCCCACACCGGGGCCGTCCAAGCCGGAGCAGTACTTCATCGAATAGCCGCCGGCATCGAACGAAGGAGTCGGCATGCCGATCTGGAGACGCCTCGTACCTGTAGGGCTGGCCTGCCTGGGGATCGTCCTCGCCAGCCTGCCCTCGACGGGCAACGCTTCACCCGTGGGTGGTGTGGCGCCGACCAAGAGCGGTTTCAGCCATCCCGGCGTAGTCGTGAGCGCTCCCCAGCTGGCCTTCGTCCGCCGACAGGTCAAGGCAGGGGTCGAGCCGTGGGCGGGTGCCTACGAAGCCATGCGGAGCAGCGAGTTCGCCGCCCTGACGTGGGTGCCGAATCCGTGGGCGATCGTCGAGTGCGGCTCGAGCTCCAACCCCAACTACGGGTGTTCGGACGAACGCGAGGATGCGGTGGCGGCCTACACCCACGCGCTGCTGTGGAACCTCACGCACGACCGACGCCATGCACAGAAGGCGATCGAGATCCTCGACGCCTGGTCGGCGACGCTGACCGGCCACACCAACAGCAACGCACCGCTGCAGGCCGGCTGGTCCGGGGCGTCGTTCGCGCGGGCGGGCGAACTGATGCGGCACACCTACGGCGGCTGGCCGCGCGACCGGATGCAACGGTTTGCCGCGATGCTGCGAGACGTACACCTGCCGCAGGTGTTCGATCGCCGGCCGGGATACAACGGCAACTGGGAACTCATCATGATGGACGCCGCGGTGGGCATCTCGGTGTTCCTCGACGACCGGGAGTCCTTCGACAAGGCGATCGACATCTGGCAGCGGCGTGTGCCTGCGTACTTCTATCTCGAGTCCGACGGACCACTGCCGCATCCACCGCCGGACGGCGGAAAGGACACGCCGGAGGAGCTGATCGAGTACTGGCACGGTCAGACGACCTTCGTCGACGGGCTTGCCCAGGAGACCTGCCGTAACTTCGGCTACGTCGGTTGGGGAATCGCCGCGACCGCGCACGTGGCGGAGACGGCCAGGCTGCAGGGCCTCGACCTGTACGCCGACGTCGCCGAACGGGTGACGAAGGCGATGGAGTTCCACGCCGCGTACGACCTCGGCGCCCCGCCACCGGAGTGGCTCTGCGGCGGCGTGAAGGAACGCACCCTCGGCCCCACGCTCGAGGTGGCGTTCCACCACTTCCACGACCGTCAGGGAATTCGGCTCGAGCAGACCGAGCAGCTGCTCGAGTCCCCCGGGATCCGGCCGGGCGGCGTCAGCCACTTCCTGGCCTGGGAGACACTCACCCACGCCGGCAACCGCTCGTAGTGCCGGGCGGCGCCGCGCGCACCGACCACAAGCAATTCACGGCCCGAACTGACCGCGCGAGAAGGAGACAGCATGCGGCGGCGGACATTTCTACACTCGTGCGCCGGGATCGCCGGCCTCACCGGAGTCAGCGCCGGGTTCGGCGTCGGCGGGGCGCTGACCTGGAATGCGGCCACGGCTTCGACCGCTCATGCCGCCGTGCCGCCAGACGCACCCCACCACACCATCCGGGTCCGGTCGCTCGCCGAGCTCCAGGCCGCGATCGACGCTGCCGGTGCCGGAGACCAGATCGAGCTCGCCAGCGGCACGTACGCCACGGAGTCCGCGATCCGGATCGTCGGGAAGGCAGGCCAGCCAGGCGCCCCGCTCACGGTCGCCGCCGACCGGATCGGACGAACGGAGATCACCGGCCCGTACGGCTTCGACATCGACGCGTCGTCCTACGTCGTGCTGGAGGGGTTCCGGTTTACCCACGCCGCGCCGCTGCGGGCGCCGGCCAACTCCCACCACATCCGCTTCACCCGCAACCACTTCGAGCTGCCGGCCGAAGAGGGCGATCACTGGCTGAACATCGACGGCGACGACTGCGAGGTCGACTACAACACGTTTACCAACCGGTTCAACCTCGGCGTCTGGGTGTCGATCTCCGGACCTGACGGCGGCATCGCGCAGCACACCTGGGTCCACCACAACCACTTCTTCAACCACCGCTTCGACGGCGACAACGGTGGCGAACCGATCCGTCTCGGTCTCAGTCACAAGCAGAGCTACTCGGCGTTCGCCGTAATCGAGGACAACCTCTTCGAGAAGGCGGACGGAGATCCCGAGGCTGTCTCGGTCAAGTCCCGCGACAACGTCATCCAGTACAACACCATCGTCGACAGCATCGGATCGATCGTGTTGCGACATGGCCACCGCAACCGGGTCGAGGGAAACATCATGCTCGGCGGGCGGTCGGGCATCCGCTTCTACGGCAAGGATCACGTGATCGTCAACAACCTGGTCGCGAACAGCACCGGCACTGGCCTTGCCATCGGCAGCGGCAATGTCGAGGAGGACCACGACAGCACCGGCAACGAGCAGGTCGACCGCGTACTGATGGCGTTCAACACCCTGGTGGGCAACGCGACCAGCATCAGCGGTGAGGCGCAACGACCGCTGGGTCCGCGCGACTGTGTGGTCGCCAACAACATCGTGGTCGGCGGCGGACCGCAGCTGGTGACGATGCCGCAGGGAGCCGCGGGATTCCGCTGGGAGGGCAACATCGCGCACGGCGCACCGGCTGGCGACATCCCGGCGCCCGGCTACACCGAGGTCGATCCGCTGCTGTACGAGGACGCGCACGGCATCATCCGGATCGCAAGGACGAGTCCGGCGGTCAACGCGGCGGTGGGCAGCTATCCCACCGTGACGCTGGACATCGACCTGCGGGCGCGCGGCGGCGTGAAGGACGTCGGCGCCGACGAACTCAGCACGCACGGACCGCAGCGTCGACCGCTGACCAGGTCAGACGTCGGTCCGTACGCCTGATCAGGCTGCCTGATCCGTCGCCGGCGGATTCTCGTACGTCACGATGAGCTCGTCGTCCTCGAGGTCGACGTGGATCAGCGCACCGTCCTGGACGTCGCCGGTCAACAACGCGCGTCCGACCCGGGTCTCGACCTCGCGGGCGATGAACCGGCGCAGCGGCCGCGCTCCGTAGGTGGGGTCGTAGCCGCGGCGGGCAATGAAGCGACGGGCGTTCTCGGTGACGTCGAGGTTGATCCGCCGCACCGCCAACCGGTCGCGTAGCTGGTCGAACATCAGGTCGACGATGTGTTCGATCTCGTCCTGCGTGAGCGGCTTGAACAGCACGATCTCGTCGACCCGGTTGAGGAACTCCGGCCGGAAATGGGCCCGCAGCCGCGACATCACCAGGTCCCGCGCCTCCGGCTTGATCTCTCCACCGGACACCACGGCGTCGTAGAGGTGCTCCGAGCCGATGTTCGACGTCATGATGATCACGGTGTTGCGGAAGTCGACCGTGCGACCCTGCGCGTCGGTGAGCCGGCCGTCGTCCAACACCTGCAGGAGCGCGTTGAACACATCGGCATGCGCCTTCTCGACCTCATCGAACAACACGACGGAGTACGGCTTGCGGCGGACGGCTTCGGTGAGCTGGCCACCCTCTTCGTAGCCGACGTAACCAGGCGGAGCTCCGACCAGCCGGCTGACCGTGTGGCGCTCCTGATATTCGCTCATGTCGATGCGGACCAGATTGTCCTCGGTGTCGAACAACGCCTCCGCCAGTGCCTTGGCCAGCTCGGTCTTGCCGACGCCGGTGGGTCCGAGGAAGATGAACGACCCGATCGGCCGGCGCGGGTCCTTGATGCCCGAACGGGCCCGGATGATCGCGTCGGACACCAGTTGGACGGCCTCGTCCTGACCGACCACCCGCTGGTGCAGGGTCTGGTCGAGCCGCAGCAGCTTCTCGCGTTCACCTTCGTGCAGGCGGGTGACCGGGATGCCGGTCCAGCGCGCGACGATGGACGCGATCTCGTCGTCGGTCACGACCTCACGCAGCAGCCCGTGGCCGTTCTGCTTGGTGGCGAGCTGTTCCTCCTCGGCGTGCAGCTTGCGTTCGAGTTCGGCGAGTTTCCCGTAGCGCAGCTCTGCGGCCCGGTTGAGGTCGTAGTCGCGCTCGGCCCGTTCGGCTTCGAGGCGTGCTTGCTCCATTTCCTTACGCAGGTCCTGCACGCGGCGCAGTGCGTGGCGTTCAGCCTCCCACTGGGCCCGCATCGCGTCTGCCTCACCCCGCAGGTCGGCGAGCTCGCGGCGCAGTTCTTCAAGGCGGGCTTGACTGGCGGGATCGGTCTCCTTGACAAGGGCCGCGTCCTCGATCTCCAGCCGGGTCACCCGTCTGGTCAGCTCGTCCAGCTCGGCCGGCATCGAGTCGATCTCCGTACGCAGCATCGCGCACGCCTCGTCGACCAGGTCGATCGCCTTGTCAGGCAGGAACCGGTCGGAGATGTAGCGGTGGCTGAGCACCGCGGCCGCGACCAGGGCGCTGTCCTGGATCTTCACGCCGTGGAAGACCTCCAGCCGTTCCCGCAAGCCGCGCAGGATGGAGATGGTGTCCTCCACCGACGGTTCGTCGACCACTACCGGCTGCAGCCTGCGTTCGAGCGCGGCGTCCTTCTCGATGTGCTTGCGGTATTCGTCGAGGGTGGTGGCACCGATCATGTGCAGCTCTCCGCGGGCGAGCATCGGCTTGAGCATGTTGCCCGCGTCCATCGCGCCTTCAGCCGCACCTGCTCCCACCACGGTGTGCACCTCGTCGACGAACAGCAGGATCCTGCCCTCGGCGGCCTTCACCTCGCCGAGGACGGCCTTCAGCCGTTCCTCGAACTCGCCGCGGTATTTCGCACCGGCCAGCAGCGCACCGAGGTCCAGAGCGAAGATCGTCTTGTCCCGCAGGCCGTCCGGGACGTCGCCGCCGGTGATCCGCTGCGCCAGCCCCTCCACGATCGCCGTCTTGCCCACCCCCGGATCGCCCACCAGCACAGGGTTGTTCTTGGTCTTGCGGGACAGGATCTGGACGACCCGGCGGATCTCGCCGTCGCGGCCGATCACCGGATCGAGCTTGCCGGCCGCGGCGTCGGCCACCAGGTCGCGGCCGTACTTCTCCAGTGCTTCGTACGCCTGCTCCGGCGTCGCCGAGGTCACCCGCTGGCTACCGCGGACCGAGGTGAGCGCGGACAGGAAACGTTCCCGGTTGAGTCCCCGGTGCTGCAGCAGCCGACCGGTGGCAGTGTCGGTTCC
Source organism: uncultured Actinomycetota bacterium (assembly GCA_963720325.1). GTDB lineage: Bacteria > Actinomycetota > Actinomycetes > Propionibacteriales > Actinopolymorphaceae > Thermasporomyces. The sequence continues at coordinate 680,844 of CAVRFE010000008.1, forward strand.
CTCGTCCAGCAGGGCCATCACCAGGTGCTCGACCGAGACGTACTCGTCCTTCAACCGGTGCGCCTCCCGGTCGGCGGCCTCGAGCAACCGTGCCAGCCGTCCCGTGACGTACACCTGACCAGGTGAGGCGCCCGGCCCGCTGGTCCGCGGCCGGCGGGCGAGCTCTGCCTCGAGGTCGGCCCGGAGCTCGTCGGGGTCGGCGCCGGCCTGGTTCAACAACCGCGGCACCAGCTCGTCCGGATGCTCCAGCAGTGCCAGCAGCAGATGCTCGCCGTCGACCTCGGTGTGACCCAGCCGAACGGCCGCGGCCTGCGCGTCGTGCAACGCTTCCTGCGACTTGTGGGTCAGTCGGTTCGGGTCCATGGTCGGCCTCCCGGGGGTCTGCCCTCGCGTGGTCGGCTGCTGGTGGCAAGGGCCGCCTCGAGCTCGGCGATCCGGTCGAGCAGGTCGACCACCAGACCGATCGCGGCGTAGTTGAGGCAGGCCCGGGCGTGCAGCCGTTCGATCCGGGCCAGCTCGCGAACCTGCCCGGCGGAGAAGTAAAGGCGCCCGTACCGATCCCGGACCGGCTCGAGCAGACCAAGGCGTACCAGCCTCTGCACCAGTCCTGGATGCACGCCGGCCGCTCGGGCGAAGGAGTCGAGATCCAGACTGATCCCGCGGACAGCCCCGGAACCCCGTTGGCGGGCAACCCGGCTGGTCCGGACAAGTGCCGAACTCACAGCTACCTCCTCGGGTCGGGGTTGTTCGGGCTTTGGTTGTTGGAGCTTGCGTTGCTGGAGCTTGCGTCGTTCGGGTCGAACGTCGATGTCTTGGCCAGTTCCTCGAAGAGGCGGCGTTCGTCGTCGGTGAGCGTGGCCGGCACCACCACCTTGGTCTCGGCGTACAGATCGCCCGGCCGGCCGCGCGGGTTGGGCAGACCGCGTCCCCGCATCCGCAACCGCCGCCCACTCGACGTGCCCGGGGGCACCTTCACCCGCGCCTCGCCGGCTGGCGTGTCGACCGGCACCGAAGCACCCAACGCCGCTTGCCAGGGGGCCAACCTCAGATCGACGTAGAGATCGCGGCCGTCCACCCGAAACCGTGGATCGGGCGCCAGCCGGACCACGAGGTACAGGTCTCCAGGCGGGGCACCGTCGCCGCCCTGGCCGCCCTGACCCGCGAGGCGGATCCGCTGACCGTTCGTCACGCCCGCCGGGATCGTGACCTCCAGCCGGCGCGTACCGCTGGCACCGGTCAGGGTGATCGTGCGGTGCCCAACCCGGTAGGCATCGTCGAGCCCGACCTCCAGTTCGACCTCCTGGTCGGCACCCGGAATCGCACCCCAGCCTCCGCCGCGCCCTGTGCCACCACGGAAGAACCCGCGGAACAGGTCTTCGAGGTCGACCTCCTCCTCGGTACGCCCGCCCCCGGCGCGTGCTCCCGCTGCACGTCCTTCCCCTGGGCGTCCGCCCGCTGGGCGAGTTCCGAAGCCGACACCACCGTTACCCGGCCAGGTGCTGCGCCGTCGGCCGCCCGCCCCGGCTCCTGCTCCTGCGCCCGCGCCCGCCCGGGCGCGGGCCCACATGTCCGGGTCGACGCCCTCGGCCACCCGGCGAAAGTCGGCACCGAACGCGTCGTAGCGGCGGCGCAGATCCGGGTCAGACAAGACGTCGTACGCCTCGGCCACGTCCTTGAACCGCTCTTCGGCCGCCGGATCTTTGTTGACATCGGGATGATGGGTACGCGCGAGCTTGCGATAGGCCCGCTGGATCTCGTCCTGACTCGCGGTCCTGGGCACCCCGAGTACGTCGTAGAAATCCCGGTCGGCCATCGAAGCCCGCCTACGCCGAGTCTTCGTTCGTCGGGCCGGTCTCGTCGGGGTCCGCCTTGGTGGCGACGACCACCGCGGTCGGTCGCAGTTGCCGCTCGCCGGCCCCGTAGCCCGGGCGGATGACACCGACGATCGTGCCCTCGGGTACGCCGACACGGGGAAGTGTCGCCACCGCCTCGTGGCGGGCCGGGTCGAAGGTCTCGCCCGTCCCGGTGTCCTGACGCGCGAAGCCGAGACTCGCCAGCAGGGCGACGGCCTGGCCGCGTACGGCCCGGACGCCCTGGATGATCGCCTGCGGGTCGGAGCCCGCGTGCTCGAGCGCCCGGTCGAGGTTGTCGAGGACCGGAAGCCATTGCGCCGCCAGTCGGTGCCGCTCTTCCGCACGGGCCTGCTCGAGGTCGCGGGACAGCCGCTTGCGTACGTTGTCGAGATCGGCCAGCGCCCGCCGCCACTGGTCTTCGAGAACGCTCACCCGCTTGGTCAGATCGGCGACCATGCTGGAGGTGTCGTTCGGGGAGGCCGTGCTCCTGCCCGTCGCGCCGCCGTCCGTCGCGCCCCTGTCCGTCGCGCCCCTGTCCGTCGTGCTGCGGTCCGTCGTGCTGCGGTCCGTCGTGCCGCGGTCCGTCGTGCCGCGCTCGTCGCGGGAGCCGTGGTCCTGCCGGGGTACCTCGGGTTCGGTGCCGGGCCGGTTGCCTCGTCGGTCGGCCATGGTCAGTCCGTGGTGAACTCGGCGTCGATGACGTCGTCGTCCCCACCACCGGCCGGACCGCCGGCCGCACCACCAGCCGCACCGGCCCCACCTGGTCCGCCGGCCCCACCTGGTCCGCTCGGACCACCCGGTGTACCACCGGACGCCGCGGTGCTCAGCCCGTAGTTCGCCTGGTGCAGGTCAGCAGTCAGAGACCGCAGCCGGTCCAACGGCGCGGTGTCGTCCTTGACCGCCTGCCTGGCGTCGGCGACCAGCATCTGCGCCCGGGCGCGTTCGTGGTCGGGTGCGGCATCTCCGAGCTCGCTCAGATGCCGTTCGACCTGATAGGCGATCGTGTCCAGCTCGTTGCGGGCGTCGACCGTCTCCCGCAGCCGCGCGTCGTCGGACCGGTAGCGCTCGGCGTCGGAGACCATCCGATCGACCTCGGCCCGGTCCAGTGTCGAGCTCTCGGTGATCGTGATCTGCTGCTCGGCGCCGGTGTCCTTGTCGCGAGCCGCGACGTTGAGGATGCCGTTGGCATCTATGTCGAACGTGACCTCGATCTGCGGTTCGCCGCGGGGTGCCGGCCGGATGTTCTCCAACCGGAACCTGCCCAGCACGCGGTTGTCGCCCGCGCGTTCGCGTTCGCCCTGCAGCACCACCACGTCGACGGCGGACTGGTTCTCGTCCGCCGTGCTGAACGTCTCGGTACGCCGCGCCGGGATCGTGGTGTTGCGTTCGATGACCTTGGTCATCACCCCGCCCAGGGTCTCGACGCCAAGCGACAGCGGCGTGACGTCCAACAACAGGACGTCGCGGACCTCACCCTTGAGCACGCCGGCCTGCAGCGCCGCGCCGAGGGCTACCACCTCGTCGGGGTTGACCGTCATGTTCGGTTCCTTGCCGCCGGTCAACCGGCGGACCAGCGCCTGCACGGCCGGCATCCGGGTCGAGCCGCCGACCAGGATCACCTCGTCGATGTCGTCGCCGGTCACCTTGGCGTCCTCCATCGCCTGCCGCACCGGGCCGTTGCACCGCTCCACCAGGTCATGGGTGAGCTCCTCGAACGTCGACCGCATCAGCGTCGTGTTCAGGTGCTTGGGCCCGTTGGCATCGGCGGTGATGAACGGCAGGTTCACGGTGGTCTGGGTCACCGAGGACAACTCCACCTTGGCCTTCTCCGCCGCCTCGAACAGCCGCTGCAGAGCCTGCGGATCCCGCCGCAGGTCGATGCCGTCTGAACGCTGGAAGTCCTCAGCCAGGTGGTCGACCACCCGCCGGTCGAAGTCGTCACCACCCAGGTGGGAGTCACCGTGGGTCGCGCGTACTTCCACCACTCCGTCGCCCACATCCAGGAGGCTGACGTCGAACGTGCCGCCGCCAAGGTCGAACACCAGCACGGTCTCGTGCTCATGCTTGTCCAGCCCGTACGCCAGGGCGGCCGCCGTCGGCTCGTTGATGATCCGCAGGACCTCCAGGCCGGCGATCCGACCGGCGTCCTTGGTCGCCTGCCGCTGCGCGTCGTTGAAGTACGCCGGCACGGTGATGACTGCTTCGGTGACGCGTTCGCCCAGGTGCTTCGACGCGTCCTCGGCCAGCTTGCGCAGGATCAACGCCGAGATCTCCTCCGGCGAGTACAACTTGCCGCGGATCTGGAACCGGGCCGTCCCGTCCGGACCCTCCACGACGTCGAACGAAACGGCATGAGCTTCGCTCGCCACCTCGTCGAACCGCCGGCCGATGAAACGCTTCGACGAATAGACAGTCCCCTTGGGGTTCAGGATCGCCTGCCGACGCGCCAACTGCCCTACCAGACGTTCACCCTGTTCGGTGAACGCCACTACCGACGGCGTGGTTCGGGCCCCCTCAGCGTTCGAGACCACCGACGGCTTGCCACCCTCGATGGCGGCGATCACCGAGTTCGTCGTACCAAGGTCAATTCCTACTGCGGTCGCCATGGCGACATCCCCGTTCAGCTTCAGATCTCGGGACAGTCAAGCCTGTACGCGTTCACCACACGTGGTGGGAGCACCAATTCAGTGTTGCTCCCAGCAACGGCACAGCCAAACCCTCTATTGGCTGCACGCGGGCAGGAATAATGTCCTTCTTCTTGCCGGCGCGGGTGCCTCTTTAGCAGCGCACATCGCATTTGGCAGCGCAGCTGGAATTTGCCGGCGCCGGTGGGTATTTATCGCTCCACAAATATCGTCGCTGGCACACATTGGCCTTTACTGGCGCAAGCCCAGCTTTTCCGAAATCCACTGGTGGAACGCGCCGATATGGTGCTCACTCGGGACCAGTACGCCACCCCGGGCGTAGGCACGCGAGCCCATGCCGAGTTGGCAACGCTCGCACGCGTCGAAGTCCTGTTCGTTGACCCGGTGAAACAACTCGACCGAATGCGAGAGATCGGCGCCGCTGGCGACGACGTTCGGGCAAATAGAGCCAGTCACACTCGACCAACGTACGGTCGACCGCCAGCGGGAACATCCGGTGCACGATGACGTGGTCGGGCACGAGGTTGACAAACGTCTGCGGCCGAATGGTGATGGCGTAGTAGCGCCTGTCCTGGTCTGGCGTCACGCCCGGGATCTTGGTCAGACCCGCACTTCCGTCAACGGTGAATCCCTGCGCTTCGGAGCTGAACTCGGCACCGTGTCCCACGTAGTATTGCGCGGCATAACCGTCGGCGAACTCCGGCAACACCTCGGTCAGCTCGGGGTGGATCGTCGCGCAGTGATAGCACTCCATGAAGTTCTCGACGATGAGCTTCCAGTTGGCACGTACGTCATAGCTCATCCGGCGGCCAAGCTCCAACCGGTCGATCTGGTAGTGCGAGATCGCCTCGGCGTCGCCCAGCCGTTGTGTGCACGCGCCCACCACGTCGTCGTCGAAAGATGGTGGCTCGTCGGCAAGGCACACCCAGGCATACCCGAGAAACTCCCGCAGGTGCACGCCCACCAGGCCGTACTCGACCCGATCGATGTCAGGCATCTTGGTGAGGTTCGGCGCCGCGACGAGTTCCCCGTCCAGACCGTAGGTCCACGCGTGGTAAGGACACTGGAACGCTCGCCTGACCTGACCGGCACTCTCGGTCCGCAACCGCGCGCCGCGGTGGCGACAAATGTTCAGCGCCGCCCGCAGCGAGTGGTCCCGCGCCCGCCAGACGAGCACGCTCTCCCGTCCCACCTGCACCGTGCGGAACTGGCCGGGCTCGGGCATGTCGGCGGAACGGGCCGCGCAGAACCACATGGATTCGAGGACCTTCGCCTGTTCGCGGGCGAAGGTGTCAGGGTCTGTGTAGGCCGAGCCCGGCAGGGTCGCGACGAGGCTCGCGGGAAGGTTGGTCGTCGTCACGGTGCCACATCTTTCGTACGTACGAACCTCAGGTCGCTGGCAGGAACGCCCGCCCGGGGTCGAACAGGTCGATGGGATGGTCGGTGCTGCCGGTGATCGCCAGGTCGGCGAGTATCTCCCCGACGACCGGGACGAACTTGAATCCGTGACCGGAAAATCCGCAGGCAACGGTTACCTGCGGGTGGGCGGGATGGGTGGCGATGACGAAGTGCTCGTCCGGTGTCGTGGTGTACATGCACGGAACTGCCCGCAGGAACCGGCCGGGCAAGGTGGGGATGCAGGCCGTGAGGTGGTCGGTCATCGCCTGAACCTCTTCGTCGGACACCGACCGGTCGAGCGTGTCGGGCGTACACACGCGTCCGCGGCGGAAGAACGCCACCTTGGCACCGTCGTCCGGGCCCTGGTGGGCGGGGAAGCCGTAGACCTGCGTTCCCGCGGCGTCCTCCCAGACATAGATCGGGTGGCGGTCGACGCCGAAGGGTTCGACGCCACCGCTCGGCTCGAACCAGTACTGCACCTGCCGCTCCACGGTGAACGGGACGCCGAGGTCGGCCAGCAGGCCAGGAGCCCACGCGCCGGGGCAGATGACCAGCCGGGCGGCTGCGTACGTGCCGGCCACTGTCACCACCTGTACCCCGGTGCCGCCCGGCGCCGGCCGCCACTCGGTCACCGGTTCGCCGAAGTGCAGGTCGGCTCCGTGGCGACGCGCCTGCTCGATGTGTGCCGCGACCGTCGCCTCCGGCCGGACGAACCCGGCGCGACTCTCGTAGAGCGCCAGCTCGTCCGGTTGTGGGGTGAGGGTGGGGAACCGGCGCCGGATCTCCTGTGCAGAGAGGATTTCGTGCGGGAGGGACCACTCCTCGGCGCTTCGCCGGCTGCCGGCGAACGTCCGGCTGCCTTCCCTACCGATCATCAGTCCGCCGCACAACGTGATGATCTCCCGCTGCGCGTCGAGCTGGAGCTTGTCCCAGAGCTCGTAAGCCCGGAGCAGCAGCGGAACGTACGCGGGATCCTCGAAGTACGACTGCCGGATGATCCGTGAGCCGCCGTGACTGGACCCGCGGTCGTGGGCGGGTTCGAACTGCTCAACACCCAACACCCGGAGCCCGCGCGAGGCGAGGTGGTAGGCGGCGGCACTGCCCATGCCACCAAGGCCGATGACGATGACGTCGTACGACTCCATCCGGGAACTCCGTTCACCTTCGGGGGATGCTCAGCGGCGGATCCGGTCCATTGCAGGGTCGAACAGCGGCTCTGCTGTGGCGGTGGCGGGAAGTCGTTCGCCGAAGTACTCGATGTCGACCCGGGTGCCCGGCGTCGCCGCCTCGGTGGGAAGCCAGGCATAGGCGATCGAGGCGTTCACCGAATAGGCGTACGCGGCACTCGTGACGTAGCCGGCGGCCGTGCCGTCAACGTAGACGGGCTCCTTGCCCATGACCACCTGGTGGTTGTCGAGCACCAGCGCTGTCAATCTTCGCTTGACGGACTCCGGCGCCTGCCCGGCGATCGCCTCCCGACCCACGAACTCGCCTTTGTCCATGCGTACGGCAAAGTCCAGGCCAGCCTCAGCAGGCGTGTGCTCGGTGGTCATGTCGGTTCCCCAGGCACGGTAGCCCTTCTCCAACCGCAGGCTGTTGAACGCGCTGCGTCCGGCCGCGACGACGCCATGCGACTGGCCCGCCTTCCACAGCGTGTCCCAGAGTTTCAGGCCCAGATCGGCCGCCGTGTAGAGCTCCCAGCCGAGTTCGCCGACGTACGACAGTCGCATCGCCGTGACGGGTACGTTGCCGATGAAGGTCCGCCTGGCCCGGAAGTACCGGAAGCCCTGGTGTGAGAAGTCGTCCTCCGTCAGCGGCTGCACGAGATCGCGGGCCCGCGGGCCCCAGACGCCGATGCAGCAGGTGCCGGAGGTGATGTCGCGTACCTGCGCCGAACCGTCGGCAGGTGCGTGCCGATGCAGCCAGTCGAGGTCGAGCGGGCCGTTCGCGCCGACCTGGAACTCGTGCCGACCCAGTCGGGCAACGGTCAGGTCGCTGCGGATCCCACCCCTCTCGTCCAGCAGCAGGGTGTAGGCAACGGATCCCACCGATCTCGCGACGTTGTTGCTGGTGAGGCGCTGCAGGAACGCTTCTGCTCCGGCGCCGGTGACCGCGAGCCGTTTCAGTGGGGTCATGTCGTACATCGCGACGCGCTCACGGGTCGCCTGCGCCTCGGCCGCGGCGATCGGCGACCAGTAGCGCGCCGACCAGGAGTCCCGTGGTGGTAGGTCGATCCCGTCTGTCAAGGGCGCGTTGACGTCGTACCAGTGCGGGCGTTCCCAACCTGCGCTCTCCAGGAAGTATGCGCCGAGCTCGCGCTGGCGCGGGTAGAACGGGCTGGTCCGCAGCGGGCGTGGAGCCTCCATCGGCTGCAGCGGATGGATGATGTCGTAGACCTCGACGAAGTTCTGGCAGCCGCGTTCGTGGATGTAGGCCGGAGCGAGGTGTACGTCCTCGAACCGGTGCAGGTCGCACTCGTGCACGTCTTCCCGCGGCCGGCCGGCGACCAGCCACTCGGCCATCGCCCGCGCCACCCCGGCTGAGTGCGTGATCCAGACGGCCTCGGCCAGCCAGAGGCCGCCGACGTCACGAGACTCGCCCATGACCGGGAAGCCGTCAGGTGTGAACGAGAAGATGCCGTTGAACCCGTCCTCGACCTTGCTGTCGGCCAAGTCTGGGAGCAGTTCCTGCGCAGCGGTCCACGAGGCGGCGAAGTCCTCCTCGGTGAACGGGAGGGACGAGGGCGACGGTTTGGCGCAGTCGCGGGCGGCGGCGCGGACGCCAGGGCCGGCGAGGTCGCGAGCGGTTGGCCGGCGAGGTCGCCGAGCGCCACCGGCATGGGTCGGTGGGCGTAGGAGCCGATGCCCAGCCGGTCGCCGTGCTCGCGGAAGTACAGGTCCCGGTCCTGGTGCCGCAGAATCGGCCGGCGCGCCTCGACGTCGGGCGGGTGCGGCCCACCCTGGTGGGCCCCGGCCTGGTGGGCCCCGGCCTGGTGGGCCCCGGTCTGGTGGGCCCCGGTCTGGTGGGCCCCGGTCTGGTTGGGCCCGGCCTGGTGGGAATGGCGGAGCGCTGGCAGCGGAGCGGTTCGGACGTACTGGTGGGCGAGCGGCAGCAGCGGAACGGTGAGTCCGGTCATCGCGCCGAGCTTCGGCCCCCAGAAGCCGGAACAGAGTACGACGATCTCGGCGTCGACGGACCCTCGCGTGGTCTCGACACCGCTCACCTGGCCACCGGCGTGGCGGATGCCCACGACCTCGTGCCGCTCCAGGAACCGGGCGCCGCGCGCGATCGCCCGCCGCGCTTGCGCCTCGGCGGCCCGGGTTGGCTCGGCCAGTCCGTCGGTGGGTACGTACATGCCGCCGTAGATCCGGGTGGAGTCGAGAAGGGTGTGCAGCGTCGCGCAATCCTCGGGTCCGGCAAGCCGGGCGTCCACACCCCACGACGTGGCGAAGCCGACCTTGCGGGCGAGGTCGGCCCAGCGCTGCGGTGTCGTGGCCACCTCGAGCCCGCCGACCTGACGGAAGCAGGGGATGCCGTTCAAGGAGAGCGCGGAGTACTTCTGGACCGTGTAACGCGCGAACTCCGTCATCGTCTTCGACGGGTTGGTCTGGAACACCAGTCCCGGCGCGTGCGAGGTCGAACCACCGGTCGTGAACAGCGGCCCCTGGTCGACGACGGTGACGTCGGTCCAGCCCCGCTCGGTGAGTTCGTCGGCGAGCGCGCATCCGACGATCCCCGCCCCGATGATCACCACCTTGGCGTCACCCATGGCGCCTCCAAGATCCACCCCCGGCCGCGACGCCGCCCGACCGACGATCCAAGCCGAATTCGTTGCATATTAAGCGTCGAGTTGCGTATCGCACAACGAGGTCCCGTGGTCGGTCCGCGAAGGCTAGGCCACGTGCCCCAGGCGCAGGCCGATCTGCGTCGCCGCCGCCTGTACGTAGTCGGAGACCTCGGCGAAGTAGTGCGGCCCGAGCCGGTACGACGGCCCGGACACACTCACCGCGGCGACCACGGTGCCATCAGCGCCGCGGATCGGAGCGGCGACGGCGTTCAGGCCGACCTCCAGTTCCTCGCAGGTGCTGGCCCAGCCTCGTTCTCTGATCTGGGCCAGCTCGACGCGGAGCAGGTCGGGCTCGACAATCGTCTGGGTGGTGAACTGCTCGAGCGGCTGCGCGAGGACCCGCTCGCGGTCGTCCTTCGGCTGGAACGCGAGCAGTACCTTGCCGCTGGAGGTCGCGTGCAACGGCGTGCGCCGGCCCACCCAACTCTGACTGACGACGGCCGCCTCGCCGCGTACCTCACTGATGTTCGTCGCCCACCCCTCGTCCAGAATCGCGACGTTGGCGGTTTCGCCCACGGCTGCGACGAGTTCCTCGCACGCGGCCTGACTCTCCTGCGCCAGGTCGAGTTGGGCAGCCGCCGAGCCGGCAAGGCGTACGACACCGAAGCCGAGGCGGTACTTGCCGCGTTCGGTCGTCTGCTCGACCAGACCGTGGTCCTCGAGTACGACGACGAGGCGGAACGCCGTCGACTTGTGTACGCCCAGCTCACTGGCGATGTCGGTGACACCCACCTCCCGGCGCCGGGCCAGGATCTCCAGGATGGTCAGCGCCCGATCGACCGACTGGACGGCTGCCTGGCCACGCCCCTGCCCGTTCTCGACCATGGCACGAACTTAGGGGATGACCTCGACCGCGCGCGCTTCGCGCGAGGAGGGCCGGCTTGCGACCGGCGTCTTGACGCGTTCGGGCGCGGGGACGATTCTGTTGCGTAATACTCATCGAGTTGTGCAATTCGCAACAATTTTCTGACACGTCGTTTTTCTCGGAGTCGGCCCGTGATTCGCGCCTGCACCCTCGACAGCCTGCCGCCGGGAGAGGTCATCCGACTCACCGCGGCCGTGCCCATCGCGATCTTCAATGTGGACGGCGAGCTGTTCGCCATCGACGACACCTGTACGCACCAGGACGCCTCGCTCGCGGATGGCTGGGTGGAGGGGTACACGGTCGAATGCCCCTTGCACGCCTCGTGCTTCGACCTGCGAACGGGCAATCCCACCGGGCTGCCGGCGAGGATTCCGGTCAACACCTATCCGGTCGTGGTCGAACACGGAGTCATCCTCGTCGACGTAGCAGCCGCCGCCGAGATCGCCTGACGAACGGGCCGGGGCGAGAACGTCCGAGCCGGCCATCGAGTTGGCACCCGTTGATCATGTCCGATATCGTTCGAACATGAGTTCGATTCAGTCCTCACAGTCGGCAGCGGCGCTGCTCACTGTCCTGGAGGACGCGGCCCAGGCCATCGCTCGGTTGCCGTGCCCGGAGTCGGGCATGGCGGCGATCGAGCAGGCCGACCGCCTCCTGCGGATCGGCGATCTGATCGAGCTCAGCGCAAAACTGCGGGTGGCCGCAGTCGACCAGTCGGGAGCCGCAAAGTCCGCTGGATACTCCTCGACGTCGGCATGGCTGCGCTCCGGCGGACGCACGAGTGCCCGGGCAGCGGCGGGCATGCGCCGCGACGGCCGTCAGTTCCGACGCCTGGCCGCGACCGTTGCCGCCATGGTCGACGGTGCGATCTCGCAGCAGATGGGCTCGGTGATCGCGTCCGCCTGCGAGGTGCTGGACGACGATGGAGACGCCCAGGTAGCCGAGCAGACTCTGCTGAACCTCGCTCGCGACGAGCACGCCACGGTGGAGAAGGTGGCCCGCGCAGGCAAATACCTACGTCAAGTCTTGGATCCCGACGGCCATTTGGACGACGACGAGCGCGCCTGGCGGGGCCGGTACATGACGGCCCACCTGGAACCCGACGGCTCCATCTCCGGCTCGTTCCGGCTTCCACCTGAGTCCGCCGCGCGGCTGCAGGCACTCCTCGATCGCTACGCCCGGCGACGCGAAGCGACCGACACCCGCACCCAGTCCCAACGCAACGCCGACGTCCTGATCCAACTGCTCGTCCAGGCCGTCACCGCCGAACTTCTCGTCGTCGTCAACGCCGAGACGCTCCCCGACGATGCGCCAACTGGCCCCGAGGACGCAGCCGCCTCGCCCACCGACACTCCCGCCTCGCCCGCTGACGAACCGGCACCCCGTCCAGCTACACCGCAGCCGGCGGGCGCCCCCGCCACTGGGGACTGGCCACGTGGACATCACTCCAACGGCAGCGACACGACGTGCGATGACGGTTGCCCCACCTGCGGACGCGTCACCAATCGCGACGTCCCCGGGCTGCTGCTGCCAACGGGTCACCCGCTTCCCGCTCCACACGTCCGCCGGCTCGCGACAACCTCGACCCTGTTCAGGATGGTCGTTGACGCGGCCGGCAAGGTCCTCGACCTCGGGGCCGCGACTCGCCTCGTTCCCGCGTGGATGCGCCGCGCAGTCCTGGCGACATACGACACCTGCGCCTACGACGACTGTCCGATACCCGCGAAGTGGGCGGAGATGGACCATGTCCGCCCGTGGGCCACGCACCATCGCACTCGGCTGGAGGACGTGGTTCCCGCCTGCGACCACCACAACCGCGACCGGGCCCGACAACCGCACAGGTACACAGCCCACCAGGAGGCCAACGGCCGCTGGCGGCTCACGAGCCGATGCCGAAGCTGACGCGAAAGCACACCGACGTTGCTTCGCGCCAGCGGTGGCGAAGCTGCAACCCCGTGCCCTGCAACCACGTGCCGTGGCCCCGAGCCGAGCCATAATCCGCGTGCCGAGCCCGCGTGCCGAGTCCGGGCCCGCCGAGGACCTCGCGACGTGGACTCGTCGACCACGACCAGGTCACGACCACGGTCACGAACGCATGCAGCGGACGCAGCCCCGGCCGGCTCATGCCGGGATGGTATGAGATCGCTTCACATCTTGCATTGGACGCATCGCTGATGCCGTGCCTACGCTCCCATGGCACGGCGGCGCGAAACTCGATGGCTGTTCGAGCGCCGGATCAGCACCAGCACGAGCACTACGGACACAGGCGACCAACCGAGCACCCACTACGCGGGCCGAGCCGACCACACCACGAGTCGAGCCGACCTGCCGCGAGCACAGAACTCAGAAGTCAACTCCGGAACGAGGTAGGAACATGAAGACTCGACCCCTTGGCGCGTCCGGGATCGAGGTCAGCCAGATCGGTGTCGGAGCCATGCAGTTCGGATGGTCGGCATGGAACGGGCCTGATGAGGAGGAGTGCGTCGCGATCGTCGACGAGGCGATCAGCCAGGGCGCAACCTTCATCGACACCGCACCGGCGTACGGCACCGGGCGGAGCGAGGAGATCCTCGGCCGAGCGCTGGAGGGCCGCCGTGAGCAGGTCGTTCTGTGCACGAAGTTTGGACATTGGTCCGACGGCGTAACTGACTTCTCCGCCGACCGGATCGAGGAGTCCGTCGAACAGAGCCTGCAGCGGCTGCGTACGGACCACCTCGACGTGCTGCTGATCCACAGCCCGCCGAGCGAGTTCATGGACGGAACAGCGGTGTCGCACTATCGCGTCCTGCAGCGGTTGCAGGACGCGGGAGTGATCCGGACGTACGGCGTGTCAGGTCGGGCCGACACCTCCGCGGAGATCGCGAAGATCGTCGAGACCACGGGCAGCAAAGCCATCGAGATCCGGTTCAACGCGCTCTTCCAGGAACCGGCCGCCCGCTTCGAACGGGCCGCCAAGGCCGGTGTCGGGCTGATCGTGAAGGTGCCCCTGGAGTCTGGGTGGTTGTCGGGGAAGTACACCGCGACGTCGTCGTTCGACGAGGCACGGAGCCGGTGGTCGGCGGAGGACATCGCCCGACGCGCGGCGCTGGTCGAGGAGTTCCAGTCGCTCCTGCCGGACGGCGTGAGCACCGCGCATGGCGCCCTGAGTCACATCCTCGCGCAGCCGGAAGTGTCGACCGTGGTCCCCGGGACGAAGTTGATCGCCCAGCTGCGCGACAACCTTGGCGCCGCGAGCGTCGTACTCCCGGACGCGACGCTTGAAGCCGTACGCGGGCTCGGCCGTACCCACGCCGCCGATCCGCTGCCCTGGTAGGCACGTCGCCCCACCTTCGCAGACCGGCCACCCCAGCCGCACGGGCAGCCACCCCACCCCACCCGCCGGCGCCACACCAGGCCGCCAGTGCCACCCAGCCCGCCGCCGCCCAGTCAGCTCAGTACGTCGCCGTACGTAGACAGTGAGTCGTTCCCTGGCGGACGCGACCTGTGCCCGTGAGGACGAATGTTGTTCCAGTCAGCGGCTACGGATCAACGGCTACGGACTGGGAGGGCGTCGTGCGCACAGTGAGCCGGCGAAGTGTCGTCGGAGGGATGGCCGGAACCGCGGCATTGCCGGTGGTTTCGTGCGGATCCGGCAGCAACCTGGCGACAGGAGCTGGCCGGATCCGCCCGGTACGGCTGACCACCGAGCACGTGGAGAACCCACTCGGCATCGGTACTTCCGCGCCGAGGTTCGGGTGGCAGCTCGCGGCGAACGGTCGCAGTCGGGCGCAAACCGCATACCAGATCGTGGTCGCGAGCTCCCGCGAACGGCTCTACGACAGACCGGACGTCTGGGACTCCGCACGGGTCACGTCGTCGGACCAGTCGGCCGTGGCTTACGCCGGGCCGGCGCTGCACTCGCGTACCCGCTACCACTGGGCGGTTCGGGCCTGGGACGAGCACGGAAAGCCGGGACCACTCAGCGACCCCGCGTGGTTCGAGACGGCCCTCCTGTCCGAGGACGAGTGGACCGCGAAGTGGATCGGCACCGGCATCGTCGTGCCGCGACCGGTACGCGTCCTGGGTCCGCAGCTGTTGGAACCCACCGACCTCGCCGGGCACGTCCTCGGGCAGAGCTTCGTCTCGTCGAGCCCGATGACTGCTGTGGCCGTGCTGCTGGCCATCCCGCCGGAGCAGAACGCGCGCTGCAAGATGACCCTGCGCCGGGACGGGCCGGGCGGCGCAGTGCTGGCCAGTACGACGCTGACCGGTCTCACCGGTGACCGGTACGCCCAGGCGCAGGGACGGCTGGACTTCGACGAACCCGTCGGACCTGGCCCGATGTACCTCGAGCTGTCCGCCTCCAGCGGCCCCGTGAGCTGGTTGGGCGTCGGTTACGACGCGTACCCCGAGGGCACCGCACACGTCGACGACGCCCCGGTCGAAGGCGACCGGTGGCTGTACGGGATCCCACCCAACCCACCGCCAGACCCCTTGCTCCGCAGGGAGTTCGAGCTGACCGGACCGATGACATCGGCGCGGCTCCACCTCGCCGGCCTCGGCCATGGCGTGGCTTGGATCAACGGACAGCGGGTCGGTGACGCCGTACTCACCCCGCCGAGCACCGACTACGACAAGCGGATCCTCGCCTCCACCCACGACGTCACGGCGCTCCTGCGACCGGGCAGGAACGCGCTGGGTATCGCCCTCGGCCGGGGCTTCTTCGCCACCCGGAGCCCGGACAGTGACGGCAGCAACCTCGCCCGCTGGGTCGCCGAGCCCCAGGCGATCGCCCAGCTCGAGGTCACCGTCGAGGGCGGCCGCACGCTCACTGTCGGCACCGATCGCGACTGGCGGGTCACGGGCGGACCCACCACGTTCGACGGCATCTACTCCGGGGAGTCCTACGACGCGCGACTTGCTGGCAGGCTCGCCGGTTGGGCGTCACCGGGCTTCGACGCGGCCGACTGGGAACGCGTTGCGACCGTCGACCCTCCAGGCGGGCGGCTGGAAGCGTACGTGGGCGAGCCGATCCGCACCGGCGAGCACATCCAGCCGGTAAAGGTGACCGCACCCGCCGACGGGGTGCGGGTCTACGACTTCGGCGTCGTCCTCGCCGGGTGGGCATGGCTGCGGGGGCGGCTGCCCGCCGGCGCGACCGTACGCCTGCTCTACAGCGAGAAGCTCGGCCGCAGCGGCCGGATCGAGGTCGGTCCGCCGGGTGGCAACGAGAACCCGCTCGTCGACGGACGCTTCCAGCTCGACGAGTACACCGCCACCGGTCAGGGTGTGGAGACCTGGCAGCCGTCCTTCACCTACAAGGGATTTCGCTACGTCGAGGTCACCGGCACCAGCCAACCGCTCGACGTGGTGGCGGTCCCGGTCGGTTCCGATGCCGCCACCACGATGGACCTGCGGCTCGCCGATCCCGAGCTGCAGTGGATCGCCGACGCCGTGGAACAGACCGCTCTCAACGGTCTGCAGGGTCACCCGGTCGTCGCTCCGATGTTCACCAAGGTGGGCTGGACCAGCGGCATCTATCGGGCGGCCCAGCCGATGCTCTACCAGTTCGGAATGGCGAGCGTGTTCGCCACCTGGTTGGACGACATCCGGCTGAGCCAGACACCGGACGGCGAGATCACGCTCATCGCACCGCATGGCGAACCGACCGGCGGCATGCTTCTGACACCGTCCTCGACCGGCGTCTACCCGTACCTCGTCCGCCGCTACTGGCTCACCTACGGCGACAGGACCGTGCCGGAGAAGCACTTCGAGTCCGTACGACGCTACGTGGGCTGGGTTCTCGGCAAGCTGGACGACGGCATCGCCGACGACCAGTTCGGCGACTGGTACCCGCCGCGACCCGGCAACGACCCAAGCGCTCCGGAGGGCGGCACCCTGGTCGGCACCGCGTACGTCATCCAGACCCTGCGCGACGCGACCGCGCTGGCCGAGCTGACCGGCAACGCCGAACAGGCGCGGGCGTGGCGCAGCCGCACCGACGAACTGGTCCGGACGTTCACCCGGACGTTCCTCGACGCCGAGACCGGCACCTACCGCACCGGCGTCGACACCGACTACCGGCAGACCAGCAACGCCGTTCCGCTCGCGTTCGACCTCGTACCCAACGAGTACGTGGACCGGGTGGCCGCCCACCTGGCCGCCGACGTCGAAGCCAAGGACCTGCACCTCGACACCGGGGCGCTCGGCACGGGTGCACTCCCGTACGCCCTGTCCGACCACGGGCGGGACGACCTGGCGCATGCCGTGCTCAACCGACCCGACTATCCCGGGTACGGCCACCTGCGCCGGCTCGGTGCGACCGCCCTGTGGGAGTCGTGGGAGGACGACTCCCGTGGCCACAACGACCCGACACTGAGCTCACCCGCGACCTGGCTGGTCGAGCGTGTGCTGGGCGTCGAACTGCTCGAACCGGGTTGGGCCAGGTTCCGGATCGCCCCACGGGCGTTCGGTTCCCTGCGGAAGGCCAGCCTCAGGCTGATCACCGTGCGGGGTCGCCTCGATGTCGCCTGGCGGCGTGACGACACTAGCCTCGTGCTGGACGCGCGGGTCCCGGTCAATGCCGTGGCCGAGCTGGCCCTGCCGAATGGCGACCGGCGGGAGCTGGGCTCCGGCAGCCACCACATCGTCACATCGCTCTCGACCAAAGGCCGCACACTGACCCGACGCCGAGCGCTGCCCGATCGCCACCCACAGACCGATCGCCACCCACAGACCGATCGCCACTCGCTGAGCAAACGCCACACACGCACCGACGCCGCACACTGAGGGAAGCGCGGCAGCCACGACCACCCAGACAAAAGGTGCCGTACCGATGAAACTGACCCGATCGCTCCTACGCGACGCCGGCCTCGCGGTCGTGCTCGCGGTGGTTGTGACGATCTCGACCAGGTTCGCCGGCGTCTTCAACGACAGCGACCGGCCGGTCGACGCCGCCGCGTACGCCCTGGCCGTCACCGCGGCCCTGGCGCTGGCCGTCCGGCGGACGTGGCCGCTGGTCGCGCTGGCTGTGGCCGTGGCCAGCTCGTCCGCCTACCTGGTGCTCGGCTATCCGTACAGCCTGATCCTGGCGGCCTTGCTGATCGCGGTCTACACGGTGGCGAGGTACCGGCCGCTGGCCACAT
Organism: uncultured Actinomycetota bacterium; assembly: GCA_963720325.1. GTDB lineage: Bacteria > Actinomycetota > Actinomycetes > Propionibacteriales > Actinopolymorphaceae > Thermasporomyces. The sequence goes on from CAVRFE010000008.1 coordinate 698,576, forward strand.
CCGTGCCGGCCTGCCTGATCGCGCTGGCCGCCGTCCTCGCACACATCTTCACCAACAGCCAGGCCCTGCCGGGATTCCTGGGTGTCATCCCTGGTTCGGCCTGGGTGGTGGTGCCCTTCGCCCTCGGGGTCACGGTCCGGCTGACGAGGGAGCAGGCTGAGCGGGCGAGGGCGGAGGCGGTACGCCAGCGTGTGGACGACGAGCGACTGCGGATGGCGCAGGAGGTGCACGACATCGTGGGTCACGGACTGGCCGCCATCAAGATGCAGGCCGACGTCGCCCTCCACCTGCTGTCCAGGCGCCCGGAGCACGCCGAGACCGCGCTGAACGCGATCAGCCGGACCAGTACCGAGGCGCTCGAGGAGCTTCGGGCCACCCTCGGGGTGGTACGCCGCAGCGATCTCGCCGCGAGGTCGCCGGCCCCCGGGCTGGACCGGTTGGAGGAGCTGCGGCAGCGGATGGACGACGCCGGCATCGCCGTGGAGGTCGAGACCGGTGGTCCTCGCCGCGACCTCCCACTGGCGGTCGACCTCGCCGCATACCGGGTGCTCCAGGAGTCCCTGACAAACGTCCTCCGGCACGGCGCGGCGAAGGTTGCGACCGTCCGGATCGGTTACGAGACTGGCGCGGTGACGCTCACGATCTCCAACCCGTCCTCATCCGTACGCGCACGCAACGGCAGCGGACTCGGCATCCCGGGCATGCGGGAACGCGTCGAAGCCCTGGGCGGCGAGTTCGCGGCCGGCCCCGCGCCCGACGGACGGTTCGAGGTGCGGGCCTCACTCCCGACGGGAGACCCGCATGATCAAGGTGACGACATGATCAAGGTGACGACATGATCAACGTGATGGTCGTGGACGACCAGGACCTGGTACGCCTGGGCCTGCGCACGCTGGTCGAGAGCGAGGACGACCTGGCGTTCGTCGGCGAGGCGGCCGACGGGCTGGCCGCCGTGGCGAGCGCCCGCGAGCACCGTCCGGACGTCATCCTGATGGACGTTCGGATGCCCGGCGTCGACGGCCTCGAGGCGACCCGGCGAATCTGCGCCGACCCCGACCTCGCCGAGACCCGGGTGATCGTCCTGACGACGTTCGAGCTGGACGAGTACGTGTTCGACGCCCTGCGCCACGGCGCGAGCGGCTTCCTCCTCAAGGACACCAAGCCCACCGAACTGCTCCAGGCCATCCGGCTGGTCGCGCGCGGCGGGGCCCTTCTGTCGCCCTCGGTGACCCGGCGGGTGGTCAGCGAGTTCGCCTCGCAGTCCCGGCGCGCTGTGAAGCCCCATCCGCAGCTGTCCACGCTCACCGACCGCGAACGGGAGGTCGTCGGCCTGGTCGGCGAGGGTCTCAACAACGACGAGATCGCCGAGCGCCTGGTTGTCAGCCCCGCCACCGCACGCACCCACGTCAGCCGGGCCATGATCAAGCTGGGCGCCCGCGACCGCGCCCAACTCGTCGTGTTCGCCTACCAGTCCGGACTCGTCGAGTAACAAACCCCGAGTAGACGAACCCCGACTAGACAAACCCCGAGCAGCATCTCGGCAGTGACACCGTCATTAAATGACGCGCGCGATGTCGCCAACAGACGTTAAGGTCGTCGTCCCCGCGCGTCCAATGCCTTTAGTGCACGCATGTCATGCGGCGAACGCATGAACTTTGCGCGGAGGCGCGGAAGCTGTGAAAACCCAAGAAAAACAGGCCGTTCGAGGAATATGACACCTGCGACGTCACGTTGAAGCTGTCGTAACTCCTGACGGGAAAGGTTCGATGAACGACTACATGATCGTCGCGCTGGCTAACCAACGACACCACGACCTGCTCGCCGAAGCCGAGCGGGACCGCCTGGGTCGTCGCGTGACGAAGCGACGGATGAAGGTAAGGCAGAACACCACCGACCGACTTCGACCGATCGTCGCCCTGCTGCGTCGGAACGGCCGGCCCAGGTGGGCCGGCGGACGTTCCGCCGACTGTGGCGGTGCCACCTCTGCGGCTAACTCGGCCTGACGTTGGTCTCCGGGGGATAGCTCGGACGAACCAGAGCGCGCCTGCCGACCCTGATGGGTCGGCAGGCGCGTTTCTCGTTTGCCAGCACGCCGGAACCGACTGCCGCTACCCATCCCATCTGGCTGCGACAGCTCGCCGAACACCTCGCACCGGACTCATGACGGCTCGATGAAGTACTGCTCCGGCCGACTGAGTCCCGGCGTGAGACACGTGACCGAGTCCCGCATCGATTTCGGCACGTTGTGGAAGTCGTTCTTGACGACGCCATATCCGCTCACTGGAAGGCTGATCCCGATCACGTTGAACATCTCGGCGTCGATGTCGAGGATCTGCTTCATGAGCGCGTGCTGGCCCTCCTCGTCGGGCGTCACCTTGAGCTGGTCGTAGAGCTCCAGGGTCTTCGCCACCTGTGCCGGAGGTTTCTCGCCGGACTGCCCGCGCGTGTTGTACCACTCCCGCCACTTAGGACCGGGCGTGATGGTGCCGTCGAGCGGGAGATACCACATCGGTCGGAGCAGGACATCGGCGTCGTAGCCGAGCTCGCCTTCCCACATCTGGGCGTCGAAGTCGTTGGCCTCCGAGCGTTCCAACCACAGCGAACGGTCCTGCGCCTGCGGACTGAGCTCGATACCGACCTCCTTCCACGACGCCTTCAGCATGTCGGCCACGTCCGCCCACTGGGGCGTCCACGAGGTGACGAACGTGATCTGGAACGCGATGCGCTTGCCGTCGGGCCCGCGCCGGTATCCGCCGGAGTCGCGCTCGGTGAAACCCGCGGCGTCGAGATGGCGGTTGGCGAGCTGGAGGTCGTATTCGAGGTGCTGCGTGGCCAGGCGCTCGTGGTAGAACACCGACTCCCGCCGCGGGCTTATCTGCCAGGGTTCTCCCTGGCGCTGGAAGACGATGTCGATGATCTCCTGCCGGTTGATCGCGTACGACAGGCCGACCCGGAAGTCTTTGCTGTTGAAGATTTCTCGCTTGACCCGGTCCTTGTGGGTCATGTTGAACGCGATGACCGAGGTGTTCATCGACGTCGGCACGGTCTCGAAGAACCGGTAGTCGCCCTTCTCGCGGTTACGCGCGAGAACTGGCTTGTTCTTGGGTTTGCCGATCGTGCGGTTCTGCATGTCGATCTCGCCGTTCATCGCCTTCAGCAGCATGACCTCGGCGTCACCCAGCACGGCGTACTCGATCCGGTCGAGGTACGGCAGCTGCCGGCCTTCCGGATCGACCTTCCAGTAGTACGGGTTGCGTTCCAGGATGGCGCGTTCGCCATCGCCCAGGGCCCGGATCGTCCGCCAGGCGTAGATCGTGGGACAGTCCGGGTTCATGTAGGTCTCACCGGAGCCGACCCCGAACCCGGCCTTCGAGCCGAAGAGGCCCACCCAGTCCTCGGCCTTCTCCTGCTTGACCAGTGCGTCGATATCCGGGTTGTACTTCTTGTGGAACTGCTGGAGATAGTGCTTGGGGAAACGTACGAACGTGCCACTGCTGGAGGCCTGCTGCATGATGAACAGGCCATTCGGCTGCTTGAAGACGAACCGGACCGTGTGCTCGTCGACTTTCTCCGCGACCGCGGGATTGGCCGGCTCGACCGGCAGCAGCTCGCGGTTGCCCAGCACGTCGTTCTGGTAGAAGACGATGTCGTCGGCGCCGAACGGTTCGCCGTCGGACCACTTCAGGCCAGGCCGGAGCCGGAACGTGTGCTCGACGCCGTCTTCACTGCTCTCGTACGACTCCGCGACGTTGGGGATGATCGTCTTGAAGTCGGGGCTCCACCGCAGCAGACCCTCGTATCCGGCCGTACGGTCCATCCAGACCGCGTCGGCGACCCCGAGGAGGGCCGTGTGCCAGGTGCCGCCGTACACACCAAGGCGCTCGGCCGGCTCCACCACCAAAGGTTGGGTGGGTAGCCGATTCTTCAGCGCCGGTAGGTCGCCACTCTTGACCAGCTTGGCGAGCATGGGCGCTTCCTTGCTGCGCAGGTCGCGCCCACCCTCTGCGTCCTGCTGGTCTCGACGCGGCGTGGTGGACAGGTCGCAGCCGGACAGGACCACGCCGGCCAGAGAGGTCGTGCCGGCGAGGGACACCGTAGTCAGGGCCCCGCCCCAGCTCAGGAAGTCGCGTCTCGGCACCTTGTCGTTGCGTCGCATCGGAGCTCCTTTGCCCACGGGGCAGGCGTCAGACCTCGCCGACCACCTGGCGGTCGGCGGTGGAGAAGGTGATGACGAACACGGCCAGCTCGGTCCCCACGTTGCGCGCGTTGTGGAGGGACCCCTGCGGGATGCTGATCGTGTCGCCGGCGGTCATGGTCACTGTCTGGTCGTCGAGGCTGTGCTCGATCGTCCCTTGCAGGACGTGGAGGACCTCGTCGCAGTTGGGGTGGTAGTGACGGGGATTCTCCTTGCCGGGTTCGATGTAGCACCGGCCCACGGTCATCGTCGTCGAGTTGCCGAGCTTGCCCGACACCATCCATTCGAGCCTTCCCCAGCCAGTGTCCTCGACCTCCCGGTCGGGGACTCGGGCGAGGCGGGATGCGATGTCCACAGTCACTGATCTCTCTCCGTTCGGGCAGGTGATTAGTCGACGGGTAGCTCGACCACGGTGCCGGCGGGCACGGACCGGTAGGCCTCGAACAGCCGCATGATGGCCAGGGAGTCCGCCAGCGTGCCCTTCCGCGGTGGCTCTCCGGTCTGGACGCTCTCGCAGAAGTGCAGGATCTCAGGCACGTATCCCAGGTAGAACAGGTTCTTGTTGTAGAGCTGGCCGAGCGAGAACTCAGGCTCCCACACCAACGGTGCGTGCTCGTCGTCGACGACATAGGACGGTGCCCGTCCGTACGAGGGACGAGGACCCGCGCGGTGGTAGGTCAGGCGTACACCGTTGTCGACCACCAGGTTGGCGCCGCGGCCGACCACCTCGACCCGCTCCAGCGGGCTGGTCCCCGACGCGCCGGCGGCGAGGAACATCGTTCCGACGGCACCGGACGCAAACCGCAGCGAGGCCGTGCTGGCGCCGGCGACCGGCTCCCACTCGTAGCTGAACCGGGCGACCGGTCCCATCAGATGGTGCAGGATCGCGCCGGGATGGTAGATGTGGTCGAGGAATCCGAGCATCGCCCGAAGGTTCTCCCGCTTCTCCGGCGCCGGAAGGCTCTGCGGATAGCGCACCAGGATCGACGAGACGTCGCCGAACTCGGGTCGGGAGATGATCTCCTTCGCCTTCGTCATCGCCGGAGTGAAGATCTTCTTCAACCCGGTCATCACGAACCGGTCGGCCGCCGCTGCCGCTTTCTGCAGTTGCTGGATCTCGGCGACCGAAGCGGCGGTGGGCTTCTCCATCCAGACGTGGGCGCCGGCCTCCAGGCAGTCCAGCGCGAGATCCGTCGCCTGTACTCGCCCGTCCTCGTTGTACGACGTCACGATGAAGACGGCGGTCGGCTGCTCCCGCGCGAGCATCTCGCGATGGTCGGTGTAGACGTTGCCGGCACCGAACCTGTGTGCGTACGCGCGGGCCCGGTTCTCGTCGAGATCGCAGATGGCGGCGAGCTCGACCGGCGTGTACTGGAACGACGGGTAGATGTTCCGGTACGAATGCCCGCCGGCGCCGATGAAGGCACAGCGGATCCGTTGGTCGTACTCGAACCCGTACGTGATGTCGCCCACGGCCATGCTCACTCCCTGCAGGTAGTTCGCTGCGAACTCGGCTGGCCTGGCAAGCAGAATGGCAATACCGGCCGTCGCCTGCCATAGCCAAATGCGCGGAATTGGACTTCCCTTGGGACCGGGACAGGCCGCACGTGCCGGTATTCGCCGGCGCCGGCGGCTGGAGGACCATGAGACTCACTGCGGACGACCTCGCGGGCATGCTGCTGGACTCCGGCGCCCGGACCGGACCTCTGCACCGCCGGCTCAGCGACGGGTTGCGGGAGCTGATGGACCTGGGCGAGGTCCCCCCGGAGGCGCTGCTGCCGCCCGAACGTTCCTTGGCCACGGCCCTGGCCGTCAGCCGGACCACGGTCGTGGCCGCGTACCAGACGTTGCGTCAGGAGGGCCGGCTCGAACGGCGGCAGGGAAGCGGCACCCGCGTCTGCGCCACGAACTGGCGAGGGGACCGGGAGACCGTCTCCGCCCGGGTGCTGAGCGGCGGCGGGCCCGGCGGTCTGCAAGGTGGCAGGCCCGGCGGACTCCACGGTGGTGGCCCCCCTGGTGGGAAGGGCGGGAACGGCGGGAACGGCGGGAACGGCGGCGAGGCGGCCATGGCCGGGCTGCACCCCACGATCGACTTCTCCACCGCGGCGCTCCCCTGCCTGCCGCTGGTGCCCGAGGTGGCGGCCACGCTCACCCGGGCCGACTACGCGGCGCTGACGACCGGCCTGCTGGGTTACCAGCCGTGCGGGCTGTACGCGCTGCGCGAACGCATCGCCAGGATGTACGCGGACGCCGGCGTGCCCACGTCGTACGACCAGATCCTGATCACCAGCGGGGCGCAGCAGGCGCTCGAGCTCATCACGCACGGGTGTCTCGAGGCCGGCGACAGCGTGCTCACCGAGGCGCCGACCTATCGCGGCGCGCTGGAGGCGTTCCGGCTGGCCAACTGCCGGATCCGCTCGGTGCCGTGCGACGACAACGGCATGGACGTCGAGCAGGCCGAGCAGCTGGTGGGCGAGGGGCGGCTCCGCCTGATCTACGTGCAGTCGTGCGTCCACAACCCGACGGGCTCCGTGCTCGCGTCCGGTCGGCGGCGCCGGCTCGCCCGCCTCGCCGAGCAGCACCAGGTTGTGGTCGTCGACGACACCGCGCTCGCCGGCACCCTCCTCGAGGGATCCCAGCCGGCGTCCCTCGCGGCGCTCTCCCGGACCGACCGCATCCTCACGGTCGGGTCGATGAGCAAGCTCTTCTGGTGCGGCCTGCGGCTGGGCTGGATCCGCGGATCGGCGCAGGTCGTCGCGCGGCTGGCGCAGATGAAGGGCGTGACCGACCTGGGTACGTCCCTGGTCAGCCAGCAGATCGCCGTCCCGCTGCTGGAGCGGCTGGACGAGGCGCAGGCGATCCGGCGCCGCGACCTCGCCGCCGGGCTCGAGAGCCTCACCGGACTCCTCCGCGAGCATGTGCCGGACTGGACCTGGCGGCCACCACGCGGTGGCGCGTCGCTGTGGGTGAGGATCCCCACCGGTTCGGTCACCAACTTCGCCCATGTCGCCGCGCGGCACGGGGTGGCGATCCTGCCGGGTACGGCGTTCTCGCCAGGTTGCCTGACCGACGACCACACCCGGTTGCCGTACGCGCTGCCACGCCCGACGATGGCGGCCGGCGTCCAACGGCTGGCCCGGGCTTGGGAGGCCTACGTCGGCGGTCACTCCGGCGTACCCCTCGCCGCCGTGACCACCTAGGCACCGGCCCGCTGGCTATGGTTCGGGCGTGACACCGGACTCGGCCGACCTCGTCGTACGGTGAACCCCAACCCGACGATCGAGGATTTGCTGCGCGAGCTCGCGCCGCAGGTGCTCGGCGCGCTGGTCCGGCGGTACGCGCAGTTCGACGCGTGCGAGGACGCCGTACAGGAGGCCCTGCTCGCCGCCGCCGTCCAGTGGCCTGACGAAGGTCTGCCCGACCATCCGCGTGGCTGGCTGATCACTGTCGCGTCCCGCCGGCTCACCGACGAGGCCCGCAGCGAGATCGCCCGCCGGCGGCGGGAGGAGACCGCAGCGTCGCTCGCGCCGACCGACGAGTTCCTGGCCACGGCACCCGGCGACGACCTCAACGCGGACCGGGACGACACCCTCACCTTGCTCTTCCTGTGTTGCCATCCGGCGCTCTCTCCGGCCTCGCAGGTGGCGCTCACTCTGCGCGCGGTCGGCGGCCTCACCACGGCGCAGATCGCGCGTGCGTTCCTCGTACCCGAGACGACCATGGCGCAGCGGATCAGCCGCGCCAAGCGCAGCATCAAGACGACCGGCGTCCGGTTCCAGCTGCCACCGGAGGCCGAGCGCGAGGACCGGCTCCGGGTCGTGTCGCACGTGCTCTACCTGATCTTCAACGAGGGCTACACGACGACGTTGGGACCGGACCTGCAGAGTCTCGAGCTCACCAGCGAGGCGATCCGGCTCAGCCGCGCGGTCCACCGGATGCTGCCGGACGACGGCGAGGTCGCCGGGCTGCTCGCGCTGATGCTGCTGACCGATGCCCGGCGGGCGGCCCGTACCACGGCCGACGGGAGACTGGTTCCCCTTGCCGAGCAGGACCGGGACCGGTGGAACTCCGCGTACATCGGCGAAGGTGTCGCCCTCATCACCCGGACGCTGGCCAGCGCTCCCCTCGGCCCGTACCAGCTGCAGGCCGCGATCGCCGCCGTCCACGACGAGGCGGCCCGCGCGGACGACACGGACTGGCCCCAGATCCTCGCGTTGTACGAGCTGCTCGACCAGATGGCGCCCGGACCGATGGTGACGCTCAACCGCGCCGTCGCCGTGGGCATGGTGCGGGGTCCCACGGCGGGACTCGATCTGCTCGCGACCCTGGAGGGCGACGACCGGCTGGTTGGGCACCACCGCCTGGACGCGGTACGCGGCCACCTGCAGGAGATGGCGGGCGACCGCGCGGGTGCGAAGGCGAGCTACCAGGCAGCGGCGAAGCGTACGACGAGCCTGCCCGAACAGCGCTACCTCGAGGAGCGAGCGGCCCGGCTCACAACCGTGGGAGGCTGAGCGGCCATGGAGTACGCCATCTTCGGTAGGACGGGGGCCACGGTCAGCCGGATCGGCTTCGGCGGCGCGGTACTCGGTCTGACCAACTACACAGGTCCGTTCGATCCCGACGACCCGGCCGACCGCGACGCGATGTTCGCCGCACTCGACGCCGCGCTGGAAGGCGGCATCAACTATTACGACACCGCTCCGGGGTACGGCGAGGGCGCCAGCGAGCGGGTGCTGGGCGAGGCGTTGCAAGGCGTCACGACCAGCGGCGACCGTCCACTGTTCCTCGCCACGAAGGTGCCGCCACCCGAACGCGGCAACGTCCGCCGCAGCCTCGAGGACAGCCTGGTCCGGCTGCGCCGCGATCGCGTCGACCTGCTGCAGATCCACGGCGACTCGTTCAGCGCGGCGCAGACCGACCAGATCCTCGGTGGGGGCGGGATGGCCGAGGAGATGCTTTCCTGCAAGGCGGAAGGACTCGTCGGCCACATCGGGTTCACCACGGAGGACACCAACGACTCCGTATACCGGCTGATCCGCTCCGGCGTCTTCGACACGGTGCAGGTCTGCTACAACGTCTTGTACCAGCACCCGTACGAACCGACCCGCCCGTTCGGCAGCCTGCTCGAGGCCGAACGCCACGAGCTGGGCATCTCCACGATGCGTACGACGACGTCGGGGCTGTTCCAGCGGTTCGTGCAGCGGGCCAATCCGGCGAACACGTTCGACTACTCGGGTGCGCTGATCCAGTTCGTGCTGTCCAACCCGCTGATCGACGTGGCGTTGGTGGGGATGAGGGACGCGGCTGTCGTACGCAAGAACCTCGCCCTCGCCGACGACCTGGCCGGGCGCTTCAGCCTCGCCGACCTGCACGAGCGCTACGTCTGACGGCCAATCGCCGAACGGTCCGGGTCGCGCGACCGATGGCCGTGCTCCTTGTCGGGGACTTGTCGGTGGCGTGCGGGAGACTCGGCAGCGCCTCGCGGGAACTCGACGGCGCGCTCGACCGGCGTCGCGTCGCGTTGGCGTGCCCGACTGGCGTGCCGTGCTATCCGGCACTATGTTCGAACGGACCTGTACCAACGAGAACCGTCACGACAGACACGCATGCAGGGGTTGTCGCCATGGGCCAGTTCGTCCGCGCAGAGCGGCACGACGCGACCGCCCCTCCGACCGACAGCCCGCCAGTTCCGCGACCCGTCAGCCGGCACGCCCGTTGGCTCCGACCTGGCGACATGGCCAGCGTCGGTGGCCACGACATCCCCGGCGGGATGATCTACTTCGGCCGCCGGCTCCGTGCGGCCCGGGGCGGTCGGACCGAGCCCGCGCTCATCAACCCCGCCCTCGAGCTCGACCACGTGCAACCTGACCTCGACGGCAAGGACCTGTCCTACTGGCCGTCGTACGACACGATCCCGCCCGCCAGCCGCACCGCCTATCTGCGCTGGCTGGCCGATGGGCGCCGCACACCAGGCGTACCCATCGGCTACGTCTTCCTCTTCTTCTACGGCCTCGAACGCCGGCTGCTCCTGGACATCACCGAGGACCCGTCCCTGCGCACCGAGGTGCCGGCGCTGCGGTCGGAAGTGCGCGGGCTGCTCGCCAGCTACGGGTCGCACGCCGCGTTCCGGCGTTACGCGGCCGAGTTCTCCAACCTGCTCGAGCTGGTCGACTCCCCGACGGGCACGGATCCGGATGCGCTCAGCGTGCCCGAACTCTGCGAGCGACGGTGGCCGCCACCGATGACCCTGCGCCGAGCCCTTGGCGCCTTCGCCGCCGCGGGCCGGCCCGTTCCGGCGGACTGGGCACAGGCATGGGCGTGGTACCACCCCGACGTCTCACTACGTACGCCCGCCTTCCGGTGCCGGGACGAGTTCGCGGAGTTGTTCCGGCAGCGGTACGAGGAAGCACACGGTGCGGGGCTCGTGCTGCACCCTGGCACCCGCTACCTCCGCGTCGAATACCAGCCGGCCAGCGCGGGCCTGCGCCGGTCGGTGTACGGGCGGCAGGACATCCCGGATGTGTTCCTCGCCGACGCATCCCGCTGGCACCTGTCGGCGTTGGTCGCCGGCGTCACCGACGACCTCGGCGCATACAGCCGTTGGTTGCGTCGCCATGCCGACCTGCGCGACACGGTGGCCGGGGCGGCCCTGCTGCCGGCGGAGCTGGTGGTCGACGCACGCCGCCGGAGTACGCGGCCGGACGTCGCAGCCCTGCAGACCTGGCTGGACCATCGGCTCGACCGCGCTGTCGACGGTGAGGCGGCGGCTGTCGAGGCAGACGACCTGGCTGCCTGGTGGCCGACGACTTCCACGGCCGGGCTGACCAGGCGCGATGCCGCCGCGCTGGCGAGACTGCTCGGTCACCTCGGGGTCGGGATCGAGCCGGACGTACGCCTCGGCGGACCGGCGCCGGCGCTCGGCCAGACGGTGATGCTCTTCCGGACCGGCGACGACGGCCACCCGGGTCCGACCGACGAGGAATGGGCCGCGGCCGTCACCCTCGCCCGCCTCGGCGCCGGTGTGTGTGCCACCGCCGAAGGTCATACCGACCTGCCGTGGAAGGTGGCCGACCCGGTGCGCTCGGCCGTCCCGCTCTGCGAGGACCGGCTGGCCCGGCTCCGGGCCCACCTGCGGTGGGCGACCGCGGCGAATGCCGGCACCATCGGGCTGAGGAAGTACGTCGACCGGCTGCCGGCCGAGCGGCGTGCTGCCATCGGCGATCTGCTCGTGACCCTTGCCACCGGCGGCGGCGGGGTCCTTCCAGCCCAGGTGGCCGGTCTCACCCTGGCGTTCTACCGGCTCGGGCTCGATCCCGACACCGTGCCCTCCCGGCTGCACACGTCCCTCACCACGCAAGCTCGACCTCCGCTGCCGGCCACGTCGGTGTCACGACACACCAAGGTGCCGGCACGTCTCCCGGCACTCGCCCCGATCCTCCCGGCCCAGGCCGTCGCGACGAGCGGACCCGTCACCGTACGACCCGGCGGCGGGCCAGTCGGCGACTACGCGCTGCCGCAGCGACCACCACCGGCCGAACCCTCCGTGCCCGCCGAAACAACCAGCCCAGCCGAACCTGCCAGTCCAGCCGAATCTCCCCGTCCCGCCGAACCTGCCGGTCCCGGCGCGCAGGTAGAGAGGGCTGGTCCGGTTGAGGGATGCCGGCCGGACCCGCCGCTCGACCGCGCCGTGATCGAGGCCAAGCAGGCCGAGACGGCAGCCGTTTCCGCCTTGCTGGACAGCATCTTCGGCGACGACGTTCCCGACGAAGGCCACCCCGACGCGTACCGGCCACGATCCCGACGCCCACCATCCCGACGAACTCAGCGCCGAGGACGCCGCCAGCCCTGCCGACCCGATCAGCCCCATCAGCCTGGTCAGCCTGGTCGCCGGACTGGACGGCCCGCATTCGGCGTTGCTCCGGGCCCTTGCCAAGCGTCCAACCTGGCCCGAGGGCGACTTCGACGCACTAGCCTCCCGGTTCGGCCTGCTCCCCGCCAGCGCTCTCGACGTCCTCAACGACGCCGCCCTCGACGCCACCGACGAGCCGGTCGCCACCATCCAGGACGACATCGCGATCGACCCCGACATCCTCCAGGAGCTGCTCGGATGATCGAGACCCCCACGTCCACCCCGGCCCGGATCCGTCCCCGCGAACGCGACGCCTTGGTGCAGGCCCTGCGTGCCGGAGTCGTACCCCGGACCGGACAGCAACACATCCAGGTCGGCCGGGCCGCCGAGGTCACCGCGCTCGTGACCGACATAGCCCGCATCGACGACGGTGGTTCGACCGCCAGGTTCGTGATCGGCGAGTTCGGCTCGGGCAAGACGTTTTTCCTGCACCTGGTCCGCTCCATCGCCCTGCAACGCAAGCTGGTGACCGCCCACGCCGACCTGTCGCCCGACCGGCGGCTGCACGCCAGCGGCGGCCAGGCCCGCGGGCTCTACACCGAGCTGATGCGCAACCTCGCCACCAGGGCACGGCCCGAGGGCGGCGCGATGCCAGCCGTGGTCGAGCGGTTCGTCACGTCAGCGCTCACCCACGCCCGCGAAACCGCCACCACGCCCGAGGCCGTGATCCAGGACCGGCTGGCCGAGCTGTCCGAACTGACCGGCGGCTACGACTTCGCCGAAGTCGTCGCGGCCTACTGGCGGGGCCACGACACCGGCGACGAGCAGCTGCAGACCGATGCGGTGCGCTGGTTGCGCGGTGAGTTCTCCACCCGGACAGACGCGCGCACCGCTCTGGGCGTACGCACGATCGTCGACGACGCCAACGTCTACGACCAGCTCAAGCTGCTGGCGCGGTTCTGCCGGCTGGCCGGCTACGGCGGGCTGCTCATCTGCCTCGACGAGATGGTCAACCTCTACAAGCTGGCCAACACCCAGGCCCGCAACACCAACTACGAGCAGCTCCTACGCATCGTCAACGACAGCTTGCAGGGCACTGCCGGCAGTCTCGGCTTCGTCTTCGGCGGCACACCCGACTTCCTGCTCGACACGCGGCGCGGTCTCTACAGCTACCCCGCCCTGCAGTCCCGACTGGCGGAGAACACCTTCGCCACCGGCGGTCTGGTCGATCACACCGGACCGGTACTTCGGCTCGCCAACCTGTCGCCGGAGGACCTCTACGTACTCCTGGGCAAGCTCCGACACGTCTTCGCCGGTGGCGACCCGGCCGCCTATCTCGTGCCGGACGACGCCATGGAGGAGTACATGCGCCATTGCGCGGCGCGAATCGGCGACTCCTATTTCCGTACGCCTCGCAACACCATCAAGGGATTCCTCGACCTCCTTGCCGTACTCGAACAGAATCCCGGCAACGACTGGCGGCGGTTGGTCGGCACCATCGACCTGGCGACCGAGACCGACCCGCAGCTCGCCCCGCTCGCAGACGACGCCACGACCTCCCCCAACGAAGCCGAAGATGCCGGCCATGCCGACGATGCCGAAAAGCCCAACGATGCCGACGACCTCGCCAGCTTCCGGCTCTGACCCGAGCGACGTCGCCGTGACGGGGTCTGCGGTCTCGTCGGCGTTCGAGGCGTTCCATCCGCGCGTACGCCAATGGATCTGGGACCAGGGCTGGCTTTCCCTGCGCAGCGCCCAGGAGCACGCGGCCGGCCCGATCATGGCCGGCGACCGTGACGTGATCGTGGCCGCAGCTACCGCCAGTGGGAAGACCGAGGCGGCCTGGCTGCCGATCTGTTCGGTGCTCGCCTCCCAGGTCGAGGAAGGAACCGCCGAGCCCGGGGTCAAGGCGCTGTACCTCAGTCCGCTGAAGGCTCTGATCAACGACCAGCACTCCCGGCTCGACGAGCTCTGCGAACATCTCCATCTGCCGGTGCACCGTTGGCACGGTGACGTCGCGGGATCGCAGAAGCGCCTTGTCACCCGCGGGCCGGACGGGCTGCTCCTCATCACGCCGGAGTCGCTGGAGTCGCTGTTCGTCAACCATGGTGAGAAGATCGTGCGCCTCTTTGGCGGGCTGCGGTATGCGGTGATCGACGAACTCCACTCGTTCATCGGTACCGAGCGCGGTGCCCAGCTGCGGTCGCTGCTGCACCGGATCGAGCTCGTGGTGCGGCGCCGCGTTCCCCGGGTGGCGCTGTCGGCGACGCTCGGCGACTTCGGCGCGGCGGCAGAGTTCCTGCGCCCCGGCGGCGGGCCTGAGGTGTGCGTCATCTCCTCCGCCGACGAGGACCGCGCCGAGCTCCGGATGCAGCTGCGCGGCTACATCGCAGCCGACCCGAACAGGTCGCGAACCGACCCGACCGGCAGCGACCCGGAGGCCGAGGCCGTCGTCGACTGGGACAAGGGCGCCATCGCCGACCACCTCTTCGCGACCCTGCGCGGCCGCGACAACCTCGTCTTCACCAACGCCCGCGCCCATGTCGAGACCTACACCGACCTGCTCAGCCGGCGCAGTGCGCAGGCCAACGTCCCGAACGAGTTCCTCCCCCACCACGGCAACCTCTCCAAGGAGGTCCGCGAGCACGTCGAGGACCGGCTCAAGGCGTCCGACACCCCGACGACGGCAGTCTGCACGTCCACCCTGGAGATGGGCATCGACATCGGCTCGGCCGACTCCGTCGCCCAGGTTGGTGCCCCGCTTGGCGTCTCCGTACTCCGCCAACGACTCGGCAGGTCGGGACGCCGCGGCCAGCCAGCCGTACTCCGGCTCTACGTCTCCGAACCCGAGCTCACCGAACACACGCCACCGGCCGACGCGCTCCGCAGCGAACTCATGCAGACGATCGCGATGGTCGACCTGCTGCTGGAACGCTGGTACGAGCCTCCGGACGTCGGCCGCTTGCACCTTTCGACGCTGCTGCAACAGATCCTGTCCGTGATCGCCCAACTCGGCGGCGCCGATGCGGCACCACTCTTCGACGCGCTGTGCGCCCACGGTCCGTTCCGTACGGTCGACCAGGAGACGTTCGTCGCCCTGCTCCGCGCGATGGGCGAGGCCAACCTGGTCACCCAGGACGCCGAAGGCCTGCTGCTGCACGGTTCCGTCGGCGAGAAGCTGGTCAACCACTTCAGCTTCTACACCGCCTTCACCACCGAAGACGAATACCGCCTGGTGACCGGCGGACGCACCCTCGGCTCACTGCCGGTCGAATATCCGATCTCCACCGGAAGCCTGCTCATCTTCAGTGGACGGCGGTGGCGGGTTCTCGCGGTCGAGACCCAGCAGCGGGTCATCGACCTGGCACCCGCGCGAGGCGGACGCCCGCCGGCGTTCCCGGGCCTGGGTGCCGAAGTGGCCGACGAGGTGCGGCGGCGGATGCTCTGGTGGTACGAGAGTGACGCCGTAGCCGTCTACCTCGACCGCACCGCCCAGCGGCTGCTCGACGAGGGGCGGGCGGCGTTCCGGCGGCTCAGCCTCGACCGGCAACCGATCGTGTCGTGGGGGCGCGACACGGTTCTGCTGCCCTGGCGCGGCGACAAGATCATGAACACCCTCGCGGTCGTGCTTCGGGTGCACCGGCTCGAGGTAGGCCAGGACGGCGTGGCGCTGACGGTCCGGCGTACCAACCCCACCGGTCTGTGGGAGCTCCTCAGCCGCCTCGCCGACGAACCGGCACCCGATCCGCTGGAGCTCGCCGACACGGTCGCTAACCAGGCGGCGGACAAGCACGACCAGTACCTCAGCGACCCTCTGCTCACCGCGTCGTATGCCGCGCGGAGCCTCGACGTTCCCGGTGCCTGGTCGACCCTGCGTCAGCTGGCGCAGGCTCCTCGCCCGCTGTGACCCAGCGCCTGACCCCAGCGCGTGACCTCGGCGACTGGGACCTCGGCGACTGGGACCTCGACAACGCGTGACCTCGGCGACTGGGACCTCGGCGACTGGGACCTCGGCGACTGGGACCTCGACGGCAGGCCCGTCCCAGGGATAGCATCGGGTCTCGGCTGCCAGGAAGCCACCGGTCCGCGGGAAGGGCTGAAGCCCACCTGATCGCGTACGACCAGTGCGAACCTGGCCCTCCTTTCGGCCTGACGACGCGGACATCAGGCGTGACGAAAGGAGGTCGCCGTGGCGACCGTCGTCCCGCTTCCTGCCAACCCCGATCTCGACCACCTGCGGCAGCAGGCGCGTGCCCTGCAGCAGTCCGTGCGTACGGGAGGCGCTTCCGCTGCCGAGCGGGTGGCCGCCCATTACCCGGGCGGCGTCCCGGAGGACCCCGGCGACTTCCCGCTGAGCACGGCGCAACTCGTCGTCGCCCGGGAGTACGGCTTCACCAGCTGGCCGAAGCTCAAGCAGTACGTGGACTTCGCGACCGACCACAGCTGGGACGCGACGACGCCGGAGGCCGAGACAGCCGGCACAACCGACTCCGCACCAGCCGATCTCGCCGACGAGTTCTGTCGCCTCGCGTGCCTGACGTACACCACGGCCGACCGCCCGGAACGCCGTGAAAAGGGCCGCCGGATCCTGGCCGACAACCCCGACCTGACCGCGCGGCACATCTGGGCCGCCGCGGCCGCGGGCGATCAAGCGACCGTCTCGCGACTCCTGGCCGAGGATCCCGCCCGGGCTCGTCTTCGAGGCGGCCCGTACCGATGGACGCCGCTGTGTTATTTCGCGTACTCGCGGATCGATCCGGAGATCCCGCTCGACACCGCGACGGCGATCGCGCGAGCCCTGCTGGACGCCGGCGCCGATCCGAACGAGGGCTACCTGTGGAACGGTGAGCCGTACGCGTTCACGCTTGTGACCGGCGTCCTCGGTGAGGGAGAGCAGGGACGCGAGAACCAGCCGCGACACCCGCACTGGGTCGCGCTCGCCCGCATGCTGCTCGACGCGGGCGCAGAACCCAACGACAGCCAGGCGCTGTACAACCGGATGTTCGAACCCAGCAACGAACATCTGGAGCTGCTCTTCGAGTACGGCCTGGGCCGGGGCGACGGCGGCAGCTGGCCCGAGCGCCTGTCGGACATCTTCGGGCCACCGGCCGAGCTGCTGCGGTACCAGCTCTGGTGGGCGGTCGATCACAACTTCCTCGACCGGGTACGGCTACTGGTGCAGAACGGCGTCGACTTCCGCTCGGCCTACGAGGACGGGCGTACGCCGGTCGAGCTGGCCCAGCTGGTCGGGCACGCCGATGTCGTGCAGTTCCTCGTGTCGCAAGGGGCAACGCCGCCCGCGCTCGATCCCACCGGTGCGTTGATCGCGGCGATCTTCGCGGCCGACCGGGCGGCGGTCACTCAGCTGACGAGCGAGCATCCTGGCCTGCTCGACGAACTCCGGCAGGCACGGCCCGGCCTGATCGTGTGGGCCACCGCCAACGACCGGACCAACGTGGTCACCCACCTCCTCGAGCTCGGTTTCGACGTCAACGCCCTCGGACGCGGTGACACACCCTCCGAGACTCCGTGGCAGACGCCGCTCCATGAAGCCGCCAGCCGCGGCAACCTGGAGCTGGCCAGCTTCCTGCTCTCCGCCGGCGCCGACCCGAACATCCGGGATGCGCGCTTCGGCGGCACACCACTGGACTGGGCCAGGCACGACGGCCACCGGCAGGAGATGGTCGACTTCCTCGAACCACTCACCGACGACCGACGGCCGACCAAGGAAGCAGACCGTGCAGACGCTGACGACTGAACGCCTCTCGCTCGTACCGCTCGATCTCGACCGGGACGCCGAGGGCCTGCACACCATGCTCGGGGACCCGAGGATGTATGAGTTCTCCGAGGGCGGGCCGACCCGCGATGTCACCGCGTCACGGGCCCGGCTTGCCGACGAGCTGGCCGGGAACGGAGGCCGGACCTGGACGATCATGCTGCGAACGGTTGGGACTCCGATCGGGACCATCGGCGTGTTCTACGACCAGGGCACCCCGATCCGCGGCCTCGACTGGAAGCTGCACGCGGACTACTGGGGCCGCGGAATCATGGGCGAGGCCGCGCCGGTGATCGTCGAGCACCTGCTCGCACAGCCGGACGTCGACGGCGTAGAAGCCTGGATCGACTCGCACAACTTCCGCTCGCTCGGCGTGGCCCGCCGGGCGCGGCTCGACGAGCGTGGTCGGCTGCCGCGCGTGTACGCCGACCGGCAGGCGCAGCAGATCGTGATGGCGCGGGCGGCCGAGCCCCGCGATCCCGACGTCCTCACCGTCCGAACGGTCCTTCCGGTCAAGGACATCCGGGCCACGCGAGACCAGCTGACGAGCATCCTCGGCATGTCGGTCGCCTTCGAACACGGCGAGCCTCCGACGTTCCTGCGGCTGCGGGTCGGCCCGTGGTCCGGCTGCCCGGGCATCGACCTGGCGAAGGCGGACGACACCATCGCGCCGGCGCAGGTGCTGGTGGACATGGGGATCTCGACGGACGAGGTGTACGAGCGGGCCGTCGCGGCACGCGTCGAAGTGCTCGGACAGCCGGTGGACGAGCCTTGGTACCGGCGGGAGTTCAGGTTCCGGCTGACAGAGGGCCACGAGGTCAGGGTCGCCGGCCCGGTGCGCCCGAAGACGCCCAGCACCTGACGAACCGCCGCACCGAGTCCACCGCGGCGTTCATGATCATGCGTGACCAACCGCCCACGCCGCCGACCTGGCCCGGGCGGTTTGTCACACCTCGCCGTCAAGTCGCTCCATCCCGCCGTCGATGGCGCCCCACCTTTGCCGCTGGGGACCGCTGCCACCACCGCATCCTCGTACGCTGGAAATCACCGGGGCGTCGAGCGGGGGAGCACAAGATGGCCGAAAGACGTACCATCCCGGCCGGAATACCCGACCAACCCGTCGCCGAGCTGCCCGTCGACCGGGGCGATCCTTTCGACCCACCGGCAGTCTTCGCGCGGCTTCGCGAGACGGCGCTGATGAGCCGGCTCACCTATCCCGACGGCCACCTCGGCTGGCTGGTCACGAGCTTCGCGCTGGCGCGGGAGATCCTGGCCGACAACCGGTTCAGCCGGCGCCGGGAGCTGCAGCACATCCCCAGGCGGTTCCCGCTCTTCAACGACATGAAGGAACCAGCCCCGCCGGGGATGTTCATCCACATGGACCCGCCGAACCACACGCGTTACCGGCGCCTGCTCACGGGCCAGTTCACCGTCCGACGGATGAAGCAGCTGGAGCCGCGGATCGCCCAGATCGCCGCCGAGCGCCTGGACGCCATGGACAGGTACGGTTCCCCGGTCGATCTCGTCCGGGAGTTCGCGCTGCCGATCCCGTCGCTGGTGATCTGCGAGCTGCTCGGCGTTCCGTACGCCGACCACGAACGCTTCCAGCACGACACTCACGTGATGCTCGCGCTCGACTCCACACCCGAGGACGTGCTCGCGTCGCTCGTGTCGCTGTACGAGTATCTCCACGAACTCGTCGCCGCGAAGCGTGTCGGCCCGGGCGACGACCTGCTGAGCGGCCTTGCCACCGGCTCCGACCTGACCGACGAGGAGCTGACCGGCATCGCCATGCTGCTGTTGCTCGCCGGCCACGAGACGACGGCAAACATGCTCGGCCTCGGCACGTATGCCCTGCTGGCCCACCCCGACCAACTGGCGGCGCTGCGCGGTGACCCGGCGCTGGTCGACGGCGCGGTCGAGGAACTGCTCCGCTACCTCAGCATCGTGCACATCGGGCCGACCCGCACCGCACTGGAAGACGTGGAGGTCGGCGGCCGCACGGTGAAGGCCGGCGAGACGGTGGCGATCTCGCTACCGGCGGCCAACCGCGATCCCGAACGGTTCGAGCACCCTGACGAGCTGGACGTCACCCGCCCACCGGCCGGCCACCTCGCCTTCGGGTATGGGATCCACCAGTGCCTGGGCCAGCAGCTGGCGCGGGCCGAGATGCGGATCAGCTTTCCGGCGTTGCTCCGTCGCTTCCCAACCCTGCGGCTTGCCGTACCGGCGGACGAGGTGCCGCTCCGCACCGACATGGCCATCTACGGTGTCCACCGCCTTCCGGTCGCGTGGTGAGGTGCCGGCATGCACGTGACCGTCGATCGCGAGCGTTGCATCGGTGCCGGCATGTGCGTCCTCGCCGCTCCCGAGGTGTTCGACCAGGACGAGGAGGACGGCCGGGTCGTTCTGCTGGATCCCGAGCCGGCCGCCGAGCACCACGACGCCGTCCGGCAGGCCGAGCGGCTCTGCCCGTCCGGCGCCATCAGCGTGCGGGAGGACGACAGCTGAGCCGCACGATCACTCGGTCCGCAACCCTTCCGCGCCGGTCGCCCGCCACTGGGATCGCCGCCTGCCACAGCAGCGACCAGGCGAGCACGGAACGCTGAACGCCTCCGGCTGGTCAGCCCAGCTCGTGCTTGCCGACGACCTCCTCGTCGAACTCGAAGCCGAGCCCGGGCCGGTCGCTCAGAACCGCCGCGCCGTCCTCGACCACGAGCCTGGTCTCCGGGGTCAGCAGCAGCTCGAAGTTGTAGATGTCCTTGTCGAGGGAGAAGTGTTCGAGCGTGAGGCAGTTTGGCGTGGCGGCCGCGAGCTGGGCATGCACGTTGGCGTGCCAGTGCGGCGCGACCTGGATCCCGAACGTCTCGGCAGCCCTCGCGACCCGGACGAACTCACTCACGCCGCCGAGCACTGCCGCATCGGGCTGGAGCACGTCGGCGGCACGACGCTCGATCAGGTCGCGAAACTCCCAGCGGGTCTGGTGAATCTCCCCGGTGGCCACCGTGGTGTCGAGCTGGGCGGCCAGCGCGGCGTGGCCGGCGATGTCGTCCGGCGACAGCGGTTCCTCCAGCCACCAGAGGCCGACGTCTCCGGCGGCCCGCTCGAACGCGCGGGCCGCGTGCAGGGCCTCGGGCACACTCCGGTACGCGTTGTTGGCATCGAGCGCCAGCCGACCCGTACCCCCGCCGGTGCCGGCGGCGATCGCCTCGGCGGCCGCCGCCACCCGCCGGGCGTCCTCGGCCACCGGCAGGCCACCGACCTTGATCTTGTGGTCACGGAACCCGAGCGAGTGGTTGTGTTCGATCTCCCGCGCCACCGCCGTCTCCCACGGACCGTCGTCCGGCCGGTAGTAGCCCCCGGAGGCGTACGCAGGCAAGGGACGCGCGGTCGTCCCACCGAGCAGGACCGCCAGCGGCACCCGCGCCCGTTTCGCACTCGCGTCCCACAGGGCCATGTCGACCGCGGACAGTGCGCGGATCACCACGCCTCGGCGACCGGCCAGCAGGGTTTCGGCGTACATGCGGTCCCAGAGCCCGGTGACGTCGTGCTCGTCGGCCCCTCGAAGCACCGGCGCGAGGAGCTCGCGTACAGACTGCGCCAGGAGCGGCCCTCCCGACGTACCGGCGTAGGAATACCCGAGGCCGGGTGGCCCGTCGGACGTGGACACCTCGACCAGGAGGTAGTGGCGTTCGTTCAGCACTCGGGTCGCCATCCGGGTGGCCTGCCGGACCGGAACGCCGATGGCTCGGGCGCGCACATTCGTGATCGTCATACTGCGCGACATTACGCGTAGCATGCCGGTGCATGGAGACCGTCGAGTTCACACCAACCTTTGAGCAGTACGCCTGGACCTTCGGCGGGGTCGAGCCGATCATGGCGATCAAACCCGGCACCGCCATGCGCCTGTGGACCGAGGATGCCTACTCCGGCCGAATCCGGCAGGCGAGTGATCTGCCGTCGGCATGCGTCGACATCAACGCGGTCAACCCGCAGACCGGTCCCTTCTACGTCGAGGGCGCCGAGCCCGGTGACACTCTCGTCCTGCACTTCGCCGCGCTGGAGCCGGCGCGCGACTGGGGTGTGTCGACGACGATCCCGTTCTTCGGCGGCCTGACCAGCACCGACCGCACGGCCATGCTGCAGGATCCGCTGCCGGAGCGGACCTGGATCTACCACCTCGACCGGGGCAAGCAGACGTTGACGTTCGAAGCGACTCATTCGGACTTCCAGGTTGATCTTCCGCTGGAGCCGATGCTCGGCACGGTCGGCGTCGCGCCCCCGTCGCGGGAGGTCCGCTCGTCCCTCGTACCCGAGCGCTTCGGTGGCAACATGGACACCCCGGAAATGCGTGCGGGTGCGACCTGCTACCTCGGGGTCAATGTGCCCGGCGCGCTGTTCTCGGTCGGCGACGGCCACTACCGGCAGGGCGAGGGCGAGGCGTGCGGCACCGCGGTCGAGGGCGCCATGAACGTCACCCTCGTCGTCAACCTCGTCAAGGGCGGGGCGCCGGCGTGGCCGCGGATCGAGCACGACGACGCGCTGCTCGCGGTCGGGTCGAGCCGACCTCTCGAGGACGCGTGGCGGATCGCACAGGTCGAGATGATCGGCTGGCTGGGTGAGCTGTACGGCCTCGACAAGATCGACGCCTACCAGCTGCTGAGCCAGACCGCGCGGGCGCCGATCGCGAACGTGGTCGACACCAACTACTCCTCGGTGGTCAAGATCTCCAAGGGCCTGCTGCCGGCCTCGTCGGCCTACGACGGCGTCCACCAGCACCTGCGCGACCTCGCCGCCGGACTCACCTGAGAGGGGAGACGGATCATGGACCTCCAACTCGCCGGCCGCACCGCGCTTGTCACCGGTGGAACCAAAGGCATCGGCCGGGCGATCGTCGAGGCACTGGCCGCCGAAGGCGCAGCAGTTGGATTCTGCGCCCGGACCGCCGACGACGTCGCCGCCACCGAGAAGGCCCTCATCCAGGCTGGTGTCCGGGCAGTCGGACGGGTCGTCGACATCGCCGACGGTGCCGCGTTGACCGAGTGGGTCCACGAGGCGGCGGCCACGTTCGGCGCCATCGACATCGTGGTCGCCAACGTCAGCGCCCTCGCGATCCCCGACCACGAGGACAACTGGCAGGCGACGTTCGCCGTCGACATGATGGGCACGGTCCGATTCGTCAACGCCGCGCTTCCCTATCTCGAACGCAGCGACGCCGGGTCGATCGTGACGATCTCCAGCGTGTCGGGACGGGAGGTCGACTTCGCCGCCGGGCCGTACGGCACGCTGAAGGCGGCCCTCATCCACTACACCCAGGGCCTCGCCTACCAGCTGGCGGCCAAGGGCGTCCGCGCCAACACCGTCTCTCCCGGCAACACGTTCTTCGAGGGCGGCGTCTGGGACACCATCCAGCGCACCAATCCCGAACTCTTCGCGCAGGCGCTGGCGTTGAACCCGACCGGGCGGATGGGCACACCGCAGGAGGTTGCCCGCGCGGTGGCCTTCGTCGCGAGCCCCGCCGCCAGCCGGATCACCGGCACCAACCTCGTCGTCGACGGTGCCCTCACCCGGGGAGTGCAGCTCTAGCCGCAGACAGCTGTCTGCGTCACGAGTCTCGTACCGACTCGGCGTAGTTCTTCAGCTTCTGCAACGTCGCCTCGATGTTGCGGCGGTTGTGTTCGGCCCGGTCGGCGACGCCCGTTCCAAGCGGACCGACCACCCGACGAAAGAAGGCGTTACGCAGGTCGGTCGTGCTCTCGGTGACACGGCACCCGTCGGCGGTCTCCTCGATGTCGTACCGCCAGGTGGCTATGGGCGATCCGAAGGCCGTGACCCGCCAGGCGAACGCCCGCCCGGACGTCGCCTCGGTCACCGACAACGTGGTCGACCACCGCACCGGGCCGTGCCGGTTGACGCCCCGAAACCTCGCGCCGACACGTGGACCGTCTGCTCCGTCGACCCAGCGACAGGAGATGGTCTCGGCCGCCCAGCGCGGCAGCCGAGGTATGTCGCTCACGAGGTCGTAGACGACCTGCGGGTGGGCCTTGATCTCGATGCTCGCGTGTGCTCCATTGGCCATGACCTGAGATTGTGGACCAAATGCGCGCATGTCGCGTAGTCGACGGCGGCCGGGAAGCCGCAAAACCGGGCAACCGCTGGCACACAATTTGCAGGCGTAGCATCAGGATCCGTGAGGCCCTCGTATGTTCAGCATCTCCTTGAGACGGGCCTGCTGGTAGTCGCGGTTGCCGCGGTTTACTACGCCGTAGCGTTCGTTGGTCTGCTCCAGGTGCTGGGTAGCGAATCCGCGCGTCTGGTGTTTCCGCAGTTCGGTGTCGCACTTGTCGCGCTGCTGGTCCTTGGGTTGCGGATCTGGCCCGGCATCACGCTCGGTTCGTTCCTCACCCTGATGACGCTCGGCCGGCCACCAACCGCCGCGCTGGCCCTTGCCACCGGCGCCACCATCAGCCTGGTCGGCGCCTACCTCCTGCTGCGCCAGATCGGTTTCAGGATCGAACTCGACCGGCTTCGCGACGCACTCGCGCTCATCGCGGCCACGCTGACCGGAGCGGTCGTCCTCGCGTCCATCAACACAATGGTGCTGGTGTCGTTCAGGATCGAGTCAGTGTCGGGGTTCTGGTCGCGTTGGCTGCTGCTGTGGATGAGCTCGGCACTCGGTGTCCTGGTGGTCGCGCCGGCCCTGATCGTGCTGCGTAACGCACACTGGCCACGACAAGTCCGGATCTCCCGGGCGATCGAGGTCGGTGTCCTGCTGGTCACCACCGTGGTCGTGATGATCGCTGCCACGCGTGCACCAACCGAACTCCTCTTCCTGGCCTTCCCGCTCCTCATGTGGGCTGCCCTGCGCTTCCAGCTCCCCGCTGCGGCACCGTGCGCCCTGATCGTCGCCGGCGCCGCGGTCCATGCCGCCTCGCACGGCCTGGGTCCCTTCGAGGGTCAGGAACTCTCGGCAAGCCTCACGACCGTCCAGGCATTCAACGGCGCGATCGCTCTCACCGCACTCCTTCTCTCGGTGGCGATCACCGAGCGGAACAACGCCCATCGAGAGATCGAGCAGGCAGCCAACCAACTCGCTTCACTGGTCAGTCAACTCGACCGTCGCATGCGACCCTCTCCCGCCGACCGTCCGCGCCCTAAGGGCGACACTCCGCTCCGGCTGTGAGCTAGCCCTTGATTCCGGTCAGCGCGATGCCCTGCAGGAAATAACGTTGGGTGAACGCGAACAGCGCGATCAACGGCAGCGTCACAAGTGTCGAGGCACCCATCAGGAGTGCCCATTCCGTCGTTCGTTGTGCCTGGAAGGCGAAGAGCCCGAGGCTCAGCGGGTAGTCGTTCATTTCGGACAGGTAGATCAGCGGACCGAAGAAGTCATGCCAGGTGGACAGGTAGGTGAACACGGCAACGACGGCGAGCGCCGGGCGCACCAGCGGCAGCATGATCTGCCAGAAGATACGGAACTCACCGGCCCCGTCGACCCGCGCCGCGTCGCCGAGTTCGGCCGGGATGGTCAGGAAGAACTGCCGCAGCATGAAGATGAAGAACGCGCTGCCCAGAAACTGCGGGATGATCAGCGGTGCGTACGAGCCGATCAGCCCGATCACCTTGAACAGCACGTATGTCGGAATGAAGATGATGAGCGGCGGGATCATCAGTGTGGCGACGGTGAGAGTGAAGAGCAGGTTGCGGCCCGGAAACCGCATCCTGGCAAACCCGTACCCTACGAGCGCCGACGAGAGCACGGTGCCGATCGTGACGCTGGTGGCATAGAACACGCTGTTCCAGAGCATCCGAAAGTACGGAAACCCGGAGTAGTTCAGCAGGGCAGGGATGTTCTCCCAGCGCACCGGATCCGGCCACCACACCAACGGCACACTGAGGATCTGCGCGTTGTCCTTCAGGGCCGATGTCACCATCCAGTAGAACGGCATCATGAGCAACGCCGACATGGCGATCAGCAGGGCATGCCGGCCGCCCGTGAGCAGCCGTCGTCGCATCACCGCACTCATTGTTCCCGCCCTGCATAAAAGACCCACCGGCGTGACGACCAGAAGATCAGCAACGTGATGGCGAGGATGCTCAGGAAGAGCACCACCGACAGCGCCGAGGCGTACCCCATCGCGAAGTACCGGAAGGCGTTGCGATAGATGAGCACCACATACATGAGTGTCGACTCCACCGGCTCACCGGTCGTCCCACCCACGACGAACGCCGAGGTGAACACCTGGAACGAGCTGATCACACCCATCACGAGGTTGAACAGGATCACCGGGCTGAGCAGCGGAATGGTCACATGCCAGAGCCGACGCAATGGTCCGGCGCCGTCGATCGCCGCCGACTCCAGCAGCGACTGCGGCACGTCCTTCAAGCCAGCAAGGAAGATCAGCGTGGAGGCGCCGAGTGCCCACAGGCTGAGGATGACCAGCGTGGGTTTGGACCAGGTCGGATCGGTCAGCCAGCCCGGCGCCGGTAGCCCGATCGCGTCCAGCACCGTGTTGACCAGACCCGCCTCGGGGCTGAACATCAGCATGAAGATGATGGTTCCCACCACGGGCGGCGCGAGGACGGGGAGATAGAAGAGCGTGCGATACACGCCGATTCCCTTGGCGCTCATGTTCAGCATCAGCGCCAGCAGCAGGGAGACGACGAGGCCGAGTGGCACCGAGACGAGGGCGAAGTAGGTGCTGTTGCGCACCGCCACCCAAAAGGACGGGTCCGATGTCAGCATCGTCTCGTAGTTTTCCAGCCCGACCCACTGCGGCGGCTGCACGATCGTGTACTGCGTGAACGAATAGAACGTCGACGCGAGCACCGGATAGGCAGTGAAGGCGATCAGGCTGAGGATCCACGGCAAGGTGAACAGCAGCCCAGCGATCGCCTCCCGCCGACGCTGGCCTCTCACAGCACCTTTTCCAGCTCGCCCTGACACGCCTTCTGCGCCTGCGCCAGCGCAGCCTGCGGCCGGTCGGTCTTCGTCGAGATCCGTTCCAGCGCCCGGGTCAGCTGGTCGATCGCGAAGGTCTGCACCGGCGAGTCCCACATCGGTGTGGCGATCTCGAGTTGCTGGCGGAAGAACGCGGTGGCGTTCTCGGCGTACTCCTGTCCGCGGCGTTCGACCAGCTTGCTGGGCACGATGTCCGTCGGCACCTTCGCGTTGGTCGGCAGGTCGGGGAACGCCGCGAACTGCTCCTGCGCGCCGGTCACGGCAATGTAGTCGAGATACTTGAAGGCTTCGTCGGGGTTGTTGCTCGCGGTCGGGATCGCCATCCAGTTCGGCCAGTAGCCGGAGGTGGTCTCGGTGCCACTCGGCCCGACCGGGTTGGCGGCCACCTCCCAGTTCTTGAACTTCGCCTCCACGCTGTAGAAGGAACCCATCATCCAGGTTCCGTCGAGCAGCGTCGCGATCTTGCGCTGCTGGAAGGTCGGCGGTTGCTCGCCCAGCGCGGCCTCGAACGTCTGGAGGACCTTGGTGAGGTTGCCCCTGTACTCCTCGTCGATCCAAGACACGAAGTACTCCAGCATCTCCACGTTGGACTCGGAGTCGATGGTGTACTTCTTGTTCGCGGAGTCGTATATCTGGCCGCCGTTCAGCGCCGACCAGATCGGGATCGCGTTGGGGTCGAAGGACGGCAGGAAGCCCGCCGTCTCGATCTTGTCGCCCTTCCAGCGGGTGAACTCCTTGGACAGCGCCCGCAGTTCGTCCCAGGTCTTTGGGAAGCTCTCCCGGTCGGACGGGATGCCCTTCTCCTCGAACCACTCCTGGTTGTAGAACATCGCGTACGAGCCGGCGGTGAACGGCAGCCCGTAGGTCTTGCCCTCGTGCTGGCAACTGGCCAGCACCGACTCCGGCCAGTTGGCGATCTTCGAGTTCTCCGACGACTCGAGGTAGGGGTCGAGCGGAACCAGGGAGCCCCGGATTCCCAGTGCGACCGGCGTGTCCCACAGGACTGTGGCGCTGGGCGGATTCCCGCCCGCGATGCGGGCGAGCAGCACCTCGAGGAAGTTCTGCTCCCCGGTGAGTCGGGTGACGGCGACGTTCACGTCCGAGTGCTGTTGGTGATATTTCTTCGCGAGGTTCTTGTGCACCTCGAGATAGCCGTCGTCACCACCAGGCAGCCAGAACTTGAGGTCCACCTTCTCGCCGGGCTTGCGTTCCGTCGTGCCCGGTGTCGCGCCCGTCGAGAAGCATCCCGGCAGCGTGAGGGCGCCCGCTCCGAGTCCGGCCAGTCCAAGGAGACGCCGACGGTCGAAGCCTGGCGACCTGGTGGTGGTGCTCATGTCTTACTCCTTGGTTGCCGAAGAACAGTCCGGAAGCGATAGCGGTCCCCCCGATAGGTGATTTGGCCGATCTCGAAAGCGCGGTCATGGTCGTCGAAACAGGTGTACGTGCCGACCAGGACGGCGTCGCCTTGCTTCATGCCGAGCAGGTCGGCGTCCCCCGGCGCCGCGCCGCGCGCCTGCAGGGTGTAGTCGGCGCGGACCGGGTTGATACCGCAGTTCTCCCGCAGGGCTGCGTACAAGGACCCAGACGTAAAGTCCGCGGACACGACCGGTCCGACGAGGGCGGCCGGCAGCCGCGCACTGGCCAACGCGACGGGCACGTCGTCCAGCTTGCGAAGGCGGTCGAGGCAGAAGATGTCGGAGCCGGGCGCGATGCCGAGGTCCTCTGCCTCCTCGATCGTGCCGGGCCGGGTGCCCTGGTAGATCACCTCGGCCGACGCGAGCAGGCCGCGGGCGGTGGCCATCTCGGTGAAGCTCAACGGTGGCTCCTGGCCCTCCTCGAGCACCGCCGGGGCGACGACGTGCCACCCGCTGCCGTGAGTCGGCTCCAGCAACCCGTCGTCGCGGAGCGCCCGCAGCGCGACCCGCAGAGTCGCCCTACTCACGGTCAACGAGGAGCTCAGCTCGCGCTCGGGTGGAAGCCGGCTGCCCGGCCGGAAGGCGCCCCGCCCGATCGCTCCGGCGATCGCCCGGTAGACCTGCAGGGAGGGCGGACCGTCACCGGTCCTGCGCATTCCGTGCAGCACACCCACGCCTGCTCCCAGAGGACAACATTGGTCTAGGTGGTCTAGAACCCTAGACCTATTGGTAGGACGTTGGGCTGTGGTGAGCGGCGCCGGCCGGATTCGGCCGCTCCGCCCGTCGAGACGACGGGCGGGCTGCCACCTAGAGCTGATTGAACATTCCATGACCGGACGACGTAGTGAGCAGCATGACGGACTCGGCCGCTCGCGAAGACGCGCTCGTTCAGGCGTTGTACCGGGAGCACGCCGAGCCCCTGCTCGGCTACGTCCGCGCCCTCGTCGGTGGGGACGTACGCAAGGCCGAGGACATCGTCCAGGAGACCCTGCTCCGCGCGTGGCGGCACTCGGACGCGTTGACCGCCCAGACGGCGCGGCCATGGCTGTTCCGCGTAGCGCGCAACCTCGTGCTCGACGGCCACCGCGCCTCCCGCCGGCGACCATACGAGGTCCCGACCGACACGCTCGAGTCCAATGGCGACACCGTGGACGAGCTCGACCGTGCCCTGGTGGCCTGGCAGGTCGCCGACGCCCTGCGGGCCCTGAGCCCTGCGCATCGTGAGGTGCTCGTCGAGCTCTACTTCCGGGACCGCTCGATCGCCGACACCGCAGAGCGTCTCCGGATCCCCGACGGCACCGTCCGCTCTCGCGCGTACTACGCGTTGCGAGCACTCAAGCTCGCCCTGGAGGAACGAGGGGTGACGACACCGTGAGCTGTCCGCACGCACCAGACCTCGGCGCGTTCGCCCTTGGCCTCGTCCCTGGGTCAGCTGGCGCCGCGCAGGACCACCCGCTCGAACACCACCTGGCCGGCTGCCCGTCCTGCCGGAGCGAACTGGCGGACCTGACCGCCGTAACGGCCCTGCTCGCGACCGTACGTCAGCACGGACTCGACGTCGCCGACACAGCACCGCTCGCGTTCCCCGACGACCTACTGGAGCGGGTACTGGCCGCGATCGCCTCTGAGCGGGCCGCTGAGCGCAGGAGTCGGCGGCGGCGGGCAGGGTGGCTCGCCGCCGCCGCCGCGGCTGTCGTGCTGGGATCTGCCGGCGGGCTGTTCCTCGCCGGACGGGACGACGTCCTCGCTCCTGCGGTGGCGGCGTCGCGGTTCGGGGTCGAGGCGACGACCTCCCTGCATCCGGACCCGAAAGGAACCCGGATCGAGATGGCCCTCGACAACCTGCCGCCGGTCGCATCCTGCCGCCTCGTCGCGAAGGCGCGCGACGGTCGGACAGAGACCGTCACGACGTGGCGAGGCGCGTACGACACCACCGTCGACGTCACCGCGACAACCTCGATCCGCTCGAGCGATCTCGCCGAACTCCAGGTCATCGACGACCGGGGCCGACGACTGCTTACGGTCGCGGCACCAGGGGTCGACGGGCCCGTCCGTCAACGTCAGCGGTAGGCGCGGGCCTGCATCTCGAACAGTTCGGCATACCGGCCGCCGAGCTCGACGAGTTCCTCGTGCGAGCCGACCTCGGCGATCCGGCCGTCGATCATGACCACGATGAGGTCGGCCATCCGGACGGTGGAGAAACGGTGTGACACCAGGACGGTTACGCCGCCGGTCTCTCGTGCGGCGACCTGGGACGCCTCGGCGAACCGTTCGAACAGCAGGTGCTCCGCCTCGGGGTCGAGCGCGGCCGTCGGCTCGTCCAGGAGCAACAGCAACGGTCGTTCGCGCATGAAGGCCCGGGCCAGAGCGAGCCGCTGCCACTGCCCGCCGGACAGCTCGACGCCGCCGGTGAACTTCTTGCCCAGCTGGGTGTCGAGCCCGTCCGGCAGCTTGTCGACGACCGGCTCGGCGTCACCGCGAACCAGCGCCTTGCGGATCGCCGCCTCGTCGTCGATCCGGTCGGTGTCGCCGATGCCGACGACATCGCGGGCCGACCATTCGTACTTCACGAAGTCCTGGAATCCCGCCGACATCTTCAGCCGCCACGAAGCCGGATCGATGGTGCGAAGGTCGGCGCCGTCGACCAGCAACGCACCTGCGGTCGGGTCGTACATGCGGGCCAGCAGCTTCACCAACGTCGTCTTGCCGGCGCCGTTCTCGCCGACCAGGGCGACGGTCGAGCCAGCCGGCAAGAAGAGGTTGACGTCGGTCAGCACCGGCGTCTCGGCGCCGGGATAGCTGAACTCCACATCCCGTAGCCGGATGCCGGTGCGGAGCTTTACCGGGGCCGGCTCGCGGCTCTCCGCCCAGGAGTTGTCCCGGGCATAGCAGAGCAGCCAGTGGTAGCGGGCGAAGCTGCGCAGGACCTCGCCCATCCAGTACGCGTTGCCGGCGATACCACCAGCCATCTGGTCGACCTGCGGCGCCACCAGGATGAGCAGAATGACGTCGCCGGCGGTGAGGTGGCCCGCCCGCGCCATCCCGATCGCCCAGACGACCGCCCCGGCGTACACGATGCCGAACACGGCCCGGACGGTTCCGTCGAGGACCGCGCCCCTGCGGTTGGCCCGGGACTGGACGGTGAACGACTCGTCGTGCAGGCGCTGGATCCGGCTGGTGAGGACCGGGCGCAGGCCGAAGACCCGCACCTCCAGGCCGTGCCGGGCGTCCTTGCAGATCTGGATCAACCGCTCGATCACCCGAAACTTCGGTGTCGTCTTCTCGATCGCGTCGTGCAGGCGGTGAATGCTGAGGTAGGACGACCACACCCGGCCGAGCCCGAGCAGCGGGAGGAACAGCAGGACCGGATGCACCGACCCGAGCAGGCTCAGGACCGCCACCGTGTTGGCGAGAGTCCCGACGATGTACAGCAGCATCTCGAAGCTGACGCCAAGCCGCCACGCCTGCTCGCGGATCAGCTCCACCTTGTCGGCGACGTCCCGCCGCTCGTGGTGGATGATGCTCGGCACGGACGCGGTGACGCCGAGGACGTCGGAGTAGATGCGTCCGGCCACCCGCTCGGCCGTCGTGTCCTGCACCGGTCCGGAGATGACGTTGCCGACGAACGTCACGGCGAACCCCGCAAGGATCACCACCACGCCCGTCGTGATCAGCCCCGGCGCCTTCCCGGTCAGGCCGTCGACGAGCAGTTTCACGCCGTACGTCTGTGCGGGCGCGGTCACCGCCATCAGGGCGGCCAGTACGCACTGGGCGAGGACCAGCATCGGTGCCGCGCGGAAGGCGGTCACCATCCACAACTTGAGCGCGCCCGCGGTCTCCCGTGCCGACAGCGAGGTCGCGAACGTCGTACTAGCCATCGCGACCCTCCATTGTCCCCCGCGGCCCGACCGCGACGTAGCGTTCGGCCTGCAGCCCGAACATCGCGGCATATCTGCCGTCGAGGGCGAGCAACTCCTTGTGCGTACCGGACTCGATGATCCGCCCGCCGTCGAGTACGCAGATGCGGTGTGCGTCGCGGACGACCGAGAACCGGTGGGAGATGATCAGCGAGGTGAGTCCGGAGGTCAGGTCGAGGTAACGCTCGACCAGTTCGGCTTCTGCGCGTACGTCGAGGGCTGCCGCCGGCTCGTCGAGCACCAGCACCCGCGCGCCGGCCTGCACCGCGAACAACGCCCGGGCCAGGGCCACCCGCTGCCACTCGCCGCCGGACAGGTCGATGCCACCGTCGTACGTCTTGTCCAGCACGGTGTCCCACCCGGCTGGCAGGTCGTCGAGGAAGCGCCCGATGCCGGCCTGGCTGGTCACGGTGGAAAGCGCGGCCCCGTCGGTGGCGTGCTCGACCGCACCCAGCACCACGTTGTCGGTGGCCGACAACGGGAAGCGGAGGAAGTCCTGCACGATGGCCGCGATCCGGCGCTGCCAGGCCGCCAGGTCGAGGTCGCGCAGGTCGACCCCGTCGACCGTGACGCGTCCGGTGCTGGGCGGATAGACGCCGGCGAGCAGCTTGACCAACGTCGACTTGCCGGCACCGTTGAGGCCGACCAGGGCCAGTGCCTCACCGGCGCGGATCTCCAGGTCGAGTCCCGCCAGCACGTCGACCTCGGCGCCGGGATAGCGGAAGCTCACCTGCTCGAAGCAGATCGCCTTGCGCGGCATGTCGTGGATGGGGTGCAACGTTGTGGCGGCGCTGGTGGTGGTCGAGGTCGCCGTGGTGGTCGAGGTCGCCGTGGTGGTCGAGGTCGCCGTGGTGGCGGGCTCCGGATGCCGCTCCGCGATCAGGTGCGGCAGGTTGCGCATGGCACGGTATGCGGTCGCGGCGCGCTTGGTCTGGACGGCGGCGAACCCGTTGTAGGACATGCCGACGGCGAGAATGGCGGGAACCGCGGTGGCCACCTGGGTGAGCGGCAGCTGCCCGGCCAGGGCGGCGCGGCCGACCAACACAATCGCGACGGCATGGGCGCCGACGTGCAGCACACCGACCGCGGCCGCCGCCAACGTGCCACGGCTGCGGGCCCGCCAGATCGGGCGCATCGCGGACAGCCACTCCTCGCGGTGCCGCTGGACCAGCCACGGGGCGAGACCGAAGACGCGGACCTCCTTGGGTGCGTCCCGCATCCCCAGCTCGAACGTGTACCACGCTTTGCGCTGGCCTTCGGTCAGTCCCCACCAGGAGTCGATCTCGCCTTCGACGACCCGCTTGCGGTGCCATTCCATGAACAACGTGACCGCGGCCAGTCCCACCGCCACCGGCCAGGAGAACATCTGGCCGACCAGGAACGCCGAACCAAGCAGGGTGAGCCGGCTCGACACCAGATCGGGCACGATCCGCAGCCCGAACGCGAGCTGGTATCCATCCTTGCCCTTGGCCCGCTCCTGTTCGTCCTGGACCTGCGGGTCTTCCAGGTGGCGGATACCGTGCGGCGCGAGCAGCGGGTCAGTGATGCGGACGCCGATGTCGCGAGCGGTCTGGTTGGCCATGTCCCACCGCGCGACCTGGTCGAGCGCGGGCAGCGTGCTCTGGATGACGAAGGTGACCAGCAGTGCAGCCAGCAACCACCAGAACGCCACCAACGACAGCGCGGTCGGGCTGCCGGCGACAACACCCGGAACGGCGCCCACGACCTGTCCGACAAGAAAAGTGAGCAGGACCCCGATGCCGGCGGAGACAACGGCGAATGTGAACGTCAGAACGGTGCTGCCGCGGGCAACCTGGTAGGCGTACCCGATCAGGCCCAACACGTCATCGACCGTAGCCGCGACAACCGACAACACTCAACGCAATTAACCTGAGGGCAGAAGTGCCTGGCGTTGGTGGGAAACGGCCCACCGCCACGATCAATCGTGGGACAGACTCGACCATCGTCCTGCCAAGCGCACCTGTGGATATCGACATCGGTGCCATCGTCGATCTTCGGCACTCTGGTCGGATGCCTGCCCCTTCAAAGATCCCGGCCCAGCTGTTGGCCGGTCCACTCACCCTCGCGACGGCACGAGACCTCGGTGTCGGCCGAAAAGTGCTGCGAGGACGGCGGTTTCGACGGATCTTCAACGGCACGTATGTGTCAGCACATCTCCCAGAGACGCTCGAGCTACGGCTGGACGCGGCTCGGCTTCTCATTCCGGACGAGGCGGCGTTCAGCAACCACACAGCGGCGGCGCTCCGCCGGTTGCCCTGCCCGGGACACGAATGCGTTCATGTGACCATCCCGCCAGGCCGCCCCCGTCCGCGGATTGGAGGCATGACCGTGCACATCGGATGCCTCGACGCCCGTAACGGTGATGGGTGGCAGGCGCGTGGTTCGCCCGGAACGGAACTTTGTCGAGCTCGCCGGACAGCTCTCACTGGTCGACCTGGTGATCCTTGGTGATGCCATGGTTCGCAAGGGCTGGACCTCCGTTGACGCCATGTGCAAGGCAGCCTCACAGCCACTGCGTACGACCGGAGCGCGCCGGGCGCGGCAAGCGGTCAGACTGGTGATGCCGCACGTCGACTCGCCCATGGAGACCCGCACGCGCTTGCTGCTGGTGTTTGGCGGCCTTCCGTGTCCTGAGCCGGGGCGGGAGGTACTGGACGAGTACGGCCAGTGGGTGGCGACGCCCGACCTGCAGTACCGCGCGCAGCGGATCGCGCTCGAGTATGACGGAGACCTCCACCGCACGCTGAAGCGCAAGTGGCGTCAGGACGTGGCAACCCGCGAGCACCTTCGCGACCTCGGCTGGACGGTGCTGGTCCTCACCGCCGACGACATCTACTCGCGGCCGGAAGCCTTTCTGGAGCGCGTACGGACTGCCCTGATCGAACGGGGCCACCCGGACGTGCCTCGTGCCCTTGACCCGACGTGGCAGCGTCACTTTGTCGTACGTCGACCATGGTCGGACGAGTGGTGACCAGCCGAGGTTGGACGACCCTGGTCGAAAAGGGCCCACGAAGGCCCGTTGGGATGGGCCGTTTCTGCACATCGTCGGTCGTCCGCGTGCCGCGAGGCAGCTAGGGGTGGAACTGGTCCAGGATCGCCTTCGCGAACGCCTCGTTCGCCTGTCGCGTACGTCCCGCGTTGTGGGGCGTGTGGACGACATGGGGCAGACCCAGCAGCGGATCGTCCAGCGGCAGTGGCTCGACGTCCCACACGTCGGCAGCCAGCGCGAGCTCGCCGGAAAGGACGCGGCGGCGGATGGCGGTCATGTCGCAGATCCGGGCCCGCGTCACCAGCACGACCAGGCATCCGGTCGGCAGCGCGTCGATGTGGTCCGCCGTCACCAGCCCTTCGGTGGACGGGATCAGCGGCACCATCGGCGCGAAGATCTCCGCGTCGGACACGAGCCGGTCCAGGTGGCGCTCGCGGCGCGCACCCGCACGGTGGAACGCCGGCTCGGGCGCGTACGGGTCCCAGGCCGCGACGTCGGCACCCAGCGCCGAGGTGAACGCGGCATAGCGGCTGGCGATGTTGCCGGCACCCACCACCCGTACCCGTGCGCCGCAAATGGTGCC
Organism: uncultured Actinomycetota bacterium; assembly: GCA_963720325.1. GTDB lineage: Bacteria > Actinomycetota > Actinomycetes > Propionibacteriales > Actinopolymorphaceae > Thermasporomyces. The sequence goes on from CAVRFE010000008.1 coordinate 734,286, forward strand.
GGCGGTGAAACGCGGGTCGTCTCCGTACTGGTGGCCCCGCCCGCCCGCGCGAGGCACGCCACCCGGCGGGTCGTAGTCCCACGGCGCGAGGTCGGTCAGGATCTGGTGGTGCAGTTGCGGGATCCGGCGCAGCCCGCACAGCGTCAGCGCGAGTCCGAACTCGGCGACCGACTGGCCCCAGAACCCTTCGCTGTCGTGGCGATGGACCTCGACGCCCGCGGCACGTAGCTGCTCCGCCGTCTCCTGCTCGCCGTACGGCTCCGGCAGCGCCGCCTCGCGCAGACCGCCGAACGCCGTCACCGAGTCGGCCGTAAAGGGTACGCCGAGCACGACCAGCCTGGTCACCGACGCCGGATCCGCCACGACCTCGTGGACCGCCCGGGTGTCGTCGACCTCCAGGCGTACGCAGTCGAGCGGTCCACGCGCCTGCCACTGCGTACGGAACGCCTCCGCCACGAACGGCCAGGCGACGTCGAACCGCGGGTGCGACACGAGCACCGTCCGTCCGCGCCCCGACAACTGGCCCACCGATTGCCCCGCTGATTGCCCCGCCGATTGCCCCGCCGATCGCTCAGCACCCACGAAGCCTGCCTCCCTCAGCCCTTGAGACCCACCGAGGCTATCCCGCCGATGAGCTGCTTCTGTGCGACGAAGTACAGCACGATGACCGGGATCAGCGTGATCAGGTTGGCGGCCATCAGCAGGTTCATCTGGTTGGTGTGGGTCGAGTTGAACGTCGCCAGGCCGACGGCGACCGTGTAGAGGCGGCTGTCGTTCAGGTAGATCACCGGACCGAGCAGGTCGTTCCACGTGCCGAGGAACGTCAGGACCGCGCACACCGTCAGGGCCGGCCCGGACAGCGGCAGGATCACCGACCAGAAGATCCGGAAGCTGCTCGCGCCGTCGATCCGCGCGGCCTCGTCCAGCTCCTGCGGAATCGTCTTCATGTACTGCCGGATCAGGAAGATGAAGAACGCCGAGCCCGTCCACGACGGAACGATCAGCGGTAGGTAGGTGCCGTACCAGCCGATCTCGTGGAACAGCAGGAACTGCGGGATCATCAACCCCTGCCAGGGGATCAGCATGGTCAACACGATCACGGTGAACAGGACCCGCTGACCCCGGAAGCGCATCCGAGCCAGTGGATACGCGACCAGCGCGCACGACACCACGGTGCCGAGGACGACGAAGATCTCCAACCAGACGGTGTTGAGCAGGTAGAGCAGGAACGGCCGTTCGGCACTGAGCAGGGCACGCCCGAAGTTCTCCCAGTGGAAGTCCTTGATCGGAAACCACTCCGGCGGGTTGGAGAAGAACAACGCCTTGTCCGGCTTGAGCGCCACCGTGAGCATCCATCCGAGCGGCAGCAGGATGAAGGCGCTCGCCGCCACCAGCAGGGCGTACGTCACCAGCAGGCGGAGGAGCGCGCGGCCATACCGGTCGTAGAAGTCGGAGCCGCGTCGTCGCAGGGCTTGCGCACCGCCCGGGACCGTCGGCACGGTTGCCGTCATCGCCGCCTCACCTCGCCTCGTTCTCGTAGTAGACCCAGCGTTCCGACGTCCGCATGAGCACGACGACGACCAGGGCGCCGATGACGAAGAGCACCCAGCTCAACGCTGCCGCGTACCCGAGCCGGCCGTCCCGGAAGCCCGCCTGCCACATGTAGAGGAGGTAGAAGAGCAGCGAGTTGCCCGTGCCGCCGTTCGCTCCGCCGATGGTGTAGGCGGTGTCGAAGATCTGGAACGCGCCGATGATCGAGGTGAGCAACGTGAAGAAGAGCGTGGGCGTCAGCATCGGCAGCGTGACGTGCCAGAACCTTCGCAGCACGCCGGCCCCGTCGATCATCGCCGACTCGTACAGGCCGGGGTTGATGTTCTGCAGTCCGGCCAGGTAGATGATCGCGCCACCGCCCACCACACCCCACAGACCCGTCACGACCATCGCCGGCACCGCCCAGCCCGGGTCGTTGAACCAGCCGGGCGGGTTCGCGACCCCCAGGCTGCGGAGCAGGCTGTTGACCACGCCGACGTCGGGGTTCAGCAACTGCTGCCACAGGACGGCGACCGCGACACCGCTCAGGACCGAGGGCAGGAAGAGGATCGTGCGGAACGTACGGATGCCCCAGACCTTCTGGTTGAGCAGCAGGGCGCCCAGCAGTCCGAACAGCATGTAGACCGGCACGGACAGCACGAGGTAGACGCCGGTGATCCGCAGCGACAGCCAGAACCGGAAGTCCTCGGTGGCCATCTCCTGGAAGTTGCCCAGCCCGACCCAACGCGGCGGTACCCCGAGGGTGTAGTCGGTGAAGCTCAGGTAGAGGGAGAACACGAGCGGACCGGCCAGGAACACCACCGTGCCGATGATCCACGGGGACATGTACGCGTAGGCCGACAAGGTGCGCAACCTGTCCTGCCGGCGCTGGTCCGCGCCCGGGCGGTCCTTCGTTCCACGCCTACTGGTGGCTCCGCCAGTTGATCCGCCAGTCGGTCCGTCGCGGCTGGTGAGGCTCGTGCTGCCTGGTGGACCGTCCGTGCCCGTCGTCATCGATCTCGTCCTCCGAGCAGTCTTCTACTCGCGTAGATTCGCCGCACGGTACGCCTCGTCCGCCGGGCCGCACAAGGCGCCGACGCCGGTCCACTCAGTCCAGAACCGGTAACCTCCGGGCACCGTCCGACTCCGGATCCGCCTCTTGTGGTGGCAGGCACGGCGCACCTATCGTGCGACGATCTACGCGAGTAGACGGCTCGCGACCAGAACCGCGAGCCAGCCCGAGGAGGCACCGTGGTGACACGCCGGGACGTCGCGCGGGCGGCCGGTGTGTCCACGGCCGTCGTGAGCTACGTCCTCAACGACGGTCCGCGGCCGGTGGCGACGGCGACGCGCGCGGCGGTCCTCGAGGCGATCGAGTCGCTCGGCTACCGGCCCAACGGAGTGGCCCGGGCCCTCGCGACGCAACGCACCCGTGCCCTGGCGCTTGTGGTGCCCGACGTGGCCAACGGATTCTTCGCCCAACTGTCCCAGCTGATCGAGCTCGCGGCCTTCGAGCGCGGCTACACGGTGCTCTTCGGCAACACGATGGAAGACCCGGACCGTGAACGCGGGTACGTTCGCGCCTTCGTCGACCGGCGCGTCGACGGCCTGATCCTCGTGCCATCCGCCCGTACCGTCGACATCCGGGACATGCTCGACGGCCGGGTGCCGACAGTCGTGGTCGACCGCGAGGTCGCCGACGCCTCCGTCTCCACGATCCTCGTCGACAACCACCGCGGCGGGCAGGTCGCCACCAGTCACCTGCTCGACCACGGTCACCGCAAGATCGCGTGCCTGGCCGGGCCGCACACGCTGGCGACCGCCCGGCAGCGGCGAGACGGGTGGGCACAGGCGCTGCAGGCGGCGGGAGTCGGCCAGCGGTATGTGTGGGCGGTCGAGAGCGACTACACCCGCGCCGGGGCGTACGCGGCGACAAAGGTCCTGCTGTCTGGGGACGACCGACCGACTGCCGTCTTCGCCACCGCGGAGGAGCAGGTCCTCGGTGTCTACCGGGCGGCGGCCGACTGCGGTCTGGGCATCCCCGACGACCTCGCCGTCGTGTCGTTCGACAGCACCGACGGCGCCGCGTACTTCCTCCCAGGGCTCACCGCGGTCCGCCAACCGATCGAGGACCTGGCCACCCGCGCGGTCGATGCGCTGGCCGAGCAACTCGCCGATCCGCGAACGGAGCCGGCGCGGACCATCCTGCCCGTCGACCTGGAGGTACGCGGCTCGTGCGGGTGCCCCGACGCCCCGCCTACCGCGGAAGGCTCCACCCAGAAGGGAGTTCGGGCATGAGACCACTGCGCGGTGCGGCACTTGCCGCCGTCCTGATCGCTGGCCTGATCGCTGGCCTGGTCGGTGCCTGCACCTCGCCGGCCGCACCGTTCTTCACCGGTGCCGGTGGGGCGAACACGCTGACGATCACGACGTTCGACTCGATCGACGGGACCATCATGCGGCAGGTGGGCAAGGAGTTCACCCGCCGCCATCCCAACATGCGGGTGCAGGTGACGCAGATCCCTGAGGACGCCTACGTAACCAAGCTCCAGACCTCGATCCTGGCCGGCAGCCCACCCGACATCGCCTACGTCTACACCGCTGGACACGTGTCGTCCTTCCAGCCCCTGAACGAGATCGTCTACGACAAGTACAAGATCGACCCGGAGGACTACAACGTCCCCACGCTGCAGTACGCCTGCGGCTACAAGGGTCGCTTCTTCTGCGTCGGCGGCTACGCGGGCGCGCTCGCGCTCTACTACAACAAGAAGCTGTTCCGCGAGGCGGGCGTACCGTTCCCGGAGACGACGGAGCCGATGACGTTCAGCGAGTACGCGGACGTTGCCGCGAAGCTGAGCAAGCCGGACAAGGATCCCAAGAACGCCGTCTGGGGTGGCGAGGCGTCCGTACCGACCTGGTGGGTAGACCTGCGGACGTTCATGAGTCCGGACGGCCGCAAGGTCGATCTCACCCAGCCGAGCTACGTACGCGAGTTCAAGACGCTGGTCAACATGGTCCGCAGCGGCTCGGCGCCCACGGCGGCACAGATGGCGGCGGTCGGCGCGGACGAGGGCAACAGCGGTCTCTTCACCCGCGGAAAGCTCGCGATGACCATCGGCGGCAGCGACCTGATCGACTCGCTGAAGGCGGCGAAGTTCCCCGAGGACGACTACGGCCTGGCCGCCACGCCGATCCCCACCGGGACCAAGCCGTGGATCAACGTCTGGTCCACCGCGTACGGAATCCCGCGTGGATCCAAGCACCAGAAGGAGGCTGCCGAATTCCTCTCGCTCTGGGGCACGTACGCGCAGAAGCTCCAGGCAAACTACAACCTGATGCCGATGCTCAAGACGGCCGCGGACAAGCACTTCGCGACGAAGGGCCCGCGCCAGGCCGAGTTCGTCCAGGTCGCCCGACTGGCCCGGGAGAGCCTCTTCACACCTGACTTCTACGCCTGGGATGCCAACAACCAGGACGCGTTCAGTGCTGCCGTACGCGGTCAAGACGTCCTTGCCGTTCTGCGTACGGCACAGGAGAAGGACCAACAGGCGTTGGACATCACGTGGCGCCAGTTCGACCAGGCGGCGCAACGCATGGGCATCGACTAGAGGGCGGGCGCTCCGTCAGCTCACCTTGGGGGTGGCGCGGACGCCGAAGTGGAGGTACCGGGACCCGTCCGGCATGGCGTAGAACACCGCCGGAAGCCACGTCTGGGTCCCCTCGGACCGGGTGACGAACACGTTCTCCTCCACCGGTACCAACAGGAAGCCCTCCGTCGGAGTCTCCATCACGGCCGCGAACGCACCGGTCATCGTGAACGTCGCCCGCAGTCCACCGTCGGCGGCGGAGACCTCGATCCGAACGCCGACCCGCTCGTACGTGCCCACGTGCGGACTTAGGTCGACGGTCACCGGCTCGGCCGGCGGGCTCAACGGCTCGGGCATCCTCAGGCCGTCGCACAGGTCGGCGAGGAGCTCGCGGAAGAGGTCCTCGTACAGGTCTTCGGCATGTCCGCCGTTCGTGAGCAGCGCGACCGCCACGCCGGCATCGGGAACCACTCGCAGGAAGGCGTTCTGGCCGATCGTGCTGCCGTCGTGGCCGTACACCCGGCGCCCGTCCCAGTCGGACAGGATCCAGCCCAGCCCCCACTGGGAGCCCGTCGCGAGTCGGCCCGGCACGTCGACCTGGGGGCTCTGCATCGCCGCGACCGCCGCCTCCGACAGGACGCGGGTGCCGTCCGAAGCGACACCGCCGGCAAGGTGCAGCCTCGCGAACGCCAGCACATCCGAGGCCGTCGCGCACGGTGCACTCCCGGCCGGAGCGAGTGCTGGTGGCAGCTGCCATGCCGGTGCGAGGCGAGGCGGTTGATCGTCGACGACGTGGCCGTACGCGACCCGGAACCTGATGGCATCCTCCGGCAGGGTCACGGTGGCCATCAGGCCGGCGGGTTCGAGCAGCCGCTCCCAGAGCGCCTGGCCCCACGGGCGACCGGTGACCTTCTCGATCAGTCGGCCCGCAAGGACGAACCCGCTGTTGCAGTAGGACATCGTGGCGCCGACCGGGTGGTTCAGACCCAACCCGGCCAGCGTCTCCACATACTTCGCGACAGCATCGTCACCACGGCCGGTGTCGACGAAGTGGTCACCCTCGATCCCGCTGGTGTGGCTGAGCAGCTGGCGGACGGTAATCCGTTTCGCCGCGTCGCCGTCGGCCAGCGTGAAGTCGTCGACGAGATCGGACACCGGCTGGTCCAGCTCGACCTTGCCGGCGTCGACGAGCTGCATGACGAGCGACGTCGTGTACACCTTGGTGATGGAGCCGATCTGGAACACCGACTCGGTGGTCGTCTGGACGCCGGTCTCGATGTTCAGGAGGCCGTACGCCGCCTTGTGCACCTCGCCGTCGGCGAGCACCGCCAGGGAAGCCCCGACTATCTGGTGCCGGTTGGCGAGTTCTGCCAGCCAGCCCTGCACGTCCGTCGTCATCATGAGCACCAGACTGCCTGCTCCCATCCGTCCCGGCCAGAGTTCGGTTCGGCCAAGGTTCGGTTCGGCCAAGGTTCGGTTCGGCCAGTGTTCGTTCAGGCGCACGGGTCAGGTGCGGCGGCTATCCTGGGCTCCCGTCCCGACGGTTGGCCAAGCCTGCGTTGGAGACCATGACGACAGCGGCTGAGGTGTTCGAGGCACTCCCCGAGCTCCGGGTGGTGCCCGATGCTCGCGCCCGGATCCGGGCCGCACATGTCGCCACCGGGCGCCGGATCGCGGTCATCGACGACGACCCGACGGGTTCCCAGAACGTCCACGGCGTCGCACTGCTCACCACGACGGACGAGGCCGCCATCGCCGCCGGGCTGCCCACCGCGGGCTCGTGTGCGTACGTGCTCACCAACTCCCGCAGCCTTCCCGAGACCGAGGCGGCCCACCTCACCCACCAGGTCGGATGTACGCTCGGCGCCCTCACGGCCAAGCTCGACGCCCCGATCGGCGTGGTCAGCCGCAGCGACTCGACACTCCGTGGCCACCTGATCGCCGAGGTGCGCGCCCTGGACACCGCGCTCCGGGAGACGACGGGCCGCGGGTACGACGGCGTCCTGCTCGCGCCGTGCTACCTCGAAGCCGGCCGGGTGACCGCGGGCGACATCCACTGGGCCCGCGTCGACGGCGAGCTCGTCCCCGTCGGGCAGACCGAGTTCGCCCGAGACGCCGCGTTCGGCTACACCGCGTCGCACCTTCCCAGCTTCGTCGTGGAAAAGAGCCGGGGAACTGACCCTTGCCCGCCGGCAGTGACGAGCATCTCCCTCCACGACATCAGGGTGGGCGGCCCCGAACGCGTGACGGAGATCCTCACCGGCCTCACCGGGGGCACGTTCGTGGTCGTCAACGCGGTCGACTACGCCGACCTGGACGTGGTCGTACTAGGTCTGCTCGACGCGGAGGTGGCCGGCGGCACGTACCTGTCCCGCACCGGGCCGTCGTTCGTGGCCAGCCTGATGGGACTCGAGCCGCGACCGCCGCTTCGCAGGGAGCAGATCTGGACAGCGGAACTCCCCACCCAGCACGGCCTCGTCGTCGTCGGCTCCCACGTGGGCCTGACGAGTCGCCAGCTCGAGGTGGCCTGCGCGGCCGGTGGCCTGACGCAGGTGGAGCTCGATGTACCGGTGGTGATCGACCCGGCGCGCGCCGACGGTCACATCCTGGAGGTCGCCGACCGGGTGATCGCGACGCTCGCCCGATCCGACGTCCTGCTGTTCACCAGCCGGTCGCTCGTCCGCGGGGCCGACGCCGCGGCGAGCCTCGACATCTCCCGCACGGTGTCCGAAGCCCTGGCCAAGGTCGTCCGCTCGTCGCTGGCCGCCGGGCCGGGATGGATCGTGGCGAAGGGCGGGATCACCTCCCACGACGTCGCGGTGCACGGACTCGGCATCCGTCGCGCCGAGGTCGTGGGCCAGTTGCTCCCTGGCATGGTGTCGGTGTGGCGGCCGGTCGACGCGCCCGCCGAGACGCTCGGCATCCCGTACGTCGTCTTCGCCGGCAACGTCGGCGACGAGTCCACCCTCGCCACGGTGATCGATCGACTCCGCACAGATCGACTCCCGACAGGAGGTCAGGTGTGAGCCAACCGCGGCAGCAGCGCGACGAGGTGCTCTCGGTCGGATGGGTCGGGCTGGGTGCGATGGGTGCCCCGATGGCGGTCTGCGCCGCCGGTGCGGGGCACCGGGTCACGGCGTACGACATCGACCCGACCCGGGCACCGGCCCTGGCCGCCGAGGGCGTGGCCGCCGCGGCCTCCGTCGCCGAGGTGGCCGAGGGCGCCGACGTCCTGGCGCTGATGGTCGCGACTCCGGACCAGGCCGAAGCAGTGCTGTTCGGGACGGACGACGGCAGCGACGGTGCGGCACCTGTCCTGCGCTCGGGCACAGTCGTCCTCGTGATGGCGACGGTCGGACCGGTGGCCGTGGAGTCGTGGACGAGCCGGCTGGCGGTCCGTGGTGTCGACCTGGTCGATGCGCCTGTCTCCGGCGGGGTCGCCCGTGCTGCCACCGGCGACCTCCTGGTGATGGTCAGCGGACCGGAATCCTGCGTGGAAAGGGTCCGCCCACTCCTGGACGCCCTCGCCGGCAACGCGCCGGTCGTCGGGTCGGCCCCCGGCGAGGGCCAGAAGGTCAAGCTCGTCAACCAACTGCTGTGTGGCGTGCACATCGCGGCTGCGGCCGAGGCTCTGGCGTTCGCCGAGGCCCTTGGGCTTGACCCCGCCACGACCCGGGAGACCATCCGGCACGGCGCCGCCGCGTCGTTCATGCTGGACGACCGGGGCGAACGCATGGTCACGGACGCGTTCGACCAGGTCAGGAGCGCGCTGGACATCTTCGTCAAGGACATGGGCCTGGTCACCGGCGCCGCCGCGGAAGCCGGCTACACCGCGCCGCTGGCGGCGACCGCCGAGCGGCTCTATCGGGCCGGTCATGACGCTGGCCTGGGCCGCCGCGACGACTCGATCCTGATGGAGCTGATGCGCGGTCGTATCGTGACCCGGTGAGCACCGACTGGACCTGGGACGAGACCCTGTTCGCCGGGGCGGCCAGCCATTACGAAAAGGGGCGGCTGCCCTATCCCGCGGGCATCGCGGCCGCGATGAAGGACGCGCTCGACCTCGACGCCACCGGCCGGCTGCTGGATGTCGGCTGCGGTCCGGGCACGGTCATCCTGCGGGTCGCGCATCTCTTCGCCGAGGCAGTGGGCCTCGATCCCGATGCAGGCATGGTGGCCGAGGCACAACGACTGGCGACCGAACGCGGTGTCGTCAATGCGAGGTTCGTGCAGGCACGAGCTGAGCAGTTGCCCGCCGGACTCGGCACCTTCACGGTGGCGACGTTCGCCCAGTCCTTCCACTGGATGGACCGCGCCCAGGTCGCGACGACGGTCAACGCGATGCTCACTCCCGGCGGGGCGTTCGTCCACGTCGACAACCACCGGCAACCCTCGGGACCCGAGCCGTCGATGCCGCATCCGACTCCGCCGAGTGAGGCGATCCACGCACTCGTCCGCGACTACCTCGGACCGAAGCGGCGAGCCGGCCAGTCCATCCGGGAGTCCTCGCCCGGCGACGAGGACGACATCCTGCGTGCCGCCGGATACGCCGGCCCGGAGCGAGTTCCGGTTCCCGATGACCAGGTCCTGACGCGCAGCATCGACGACGTCGTGGCCGGAGTGCTCTCTACGTCGTCGTCGGCCCCCCACCTGTTCGGGGACCGACTCGACGCCTTCGTGGCCGACCTCCGCAACGTGCTCGCGACCACCTCGCCGGCGGGCCTGTTCAGCGTCCGCCCGCCCGACGTCGAGCTGCGGATCTGGCGACCTCGCGGCTAGGACTCGTCGGCGCCCCCCGGGACTACCGCTCAGTCGACCATCCTCGGATGCGCCGTCCGGTCGAACCGGCCGGTGCCGCCGCGTTGCCACGGGTGCGGTCCGGTCAGCGGCCGATAGTTGACCCCGCGGGCGTCGAGATATGGCAGGTGAGCCTGGAGCCGGCGGGTGAAGTCCTCGTACGACCGGTTGCTTTCCGACCGCCACACGGCCTCGGCGAAGGCACACGCGCGCGGATAGGCCATGTACTCGACGGCCAGTCCGTTCGACAGGAACTCAGTCCAGAGCTGGAACTGCGCGCCCAGGATGTGCCCCGCGTCCGGGGTCCCGGCCAGCTCCGCCGGCACCGGCTCGTACGCGTACACCGACTCGAGCGGGTTGTACCCGCCGATCGCGAGCGGCTCATGGTCGCTCTCGGACTGGTAGTAGTCGAAGTACGTCGGGTCGGTCGGCGACATCACGACGTCATGACCGGCGCGGGCCGCGGTGACCCCGCCGCTCTCGCCGCGCCACGACATCACAGTGGCTCCCGGTGCGAGTCCGCCTTCGAGAATCTCGTCCCAGCCGACCAGCCGGCGTCCCTGCTTCGTAAGCCACAGGTCCATCTGCCGGATGAACCAACTCTGCAGCTCGTCCTCGTCGGCCAGGCCGAGGGCACGCTTCTTCTCCTGCGCCCGTGGGCTGTCGCGCCAGGGTTCCTTCGGACACTCGTCGCCACCGATGTGGACGAACGTGCCCGGGAACACGTCCAGCACCTCGGCCAGGATGTCCTGGAAGAACGCGACCGTGGTGTCCTCGACGTTCAGCACATCGAACCGGTCCAGCGGAATCGACTGGTGCGGCGGCAGCTCGGGATCGTTGCCGAGCTCGGGGTACGCCGCGATGGCCGCGAACGTGTGCGCCGGCATCTCGATCTCCGGCAGCACCGTGACAAACCGGCGGGCCGCGTACGCCACGATCTCCCGCAGGTCGTCCTGGGTGTAGAAGCCGCCGTGCGGTCGTCCGTCGCCGCTCTTCTCCCAGAACCACCGGGTCTCCGGCCGCCAGCTGCCGACCTGGGTGAGCCGCGGATACTTCTTCGACTCGAACCGCCAGCCGTCGTTGTCGGTGAGGTGGAGTTGCAGGACGTTGTACTTGTGGAAGGCGAGCAGGTCGATCAGCCTGAGCAGGAAGTCCTTCGGCATGAAGTGGCGAGCGACGTCGAGGAGGCAGCCGCGCCAGCCGTGCGCGGGCGCGTCCTCGATCCGACAGCACGGCAGCGTCCAAGCTTCGCCGGTCGGCCACGCCCGCCGGCCCGCTTCGGGCGGCAGCAGTTGCTTCAGGGTCTGTACGGCGTAGAACACACCGGCCGGTGACCCGCCGAGGATCTGCACCCGCTCGGGTGCCACCGTGAGCGCGTAGCCTTCGCCGGGCAGGCTCGGGTCGACGTCGACCTGCACTTGCGACTCGCCCCGGTCCGCAACCCACGCCACGCCCAGGTCGGCAAGCTCCCCGGACACCAGAGCCGCGAGCTCGGCTGGCCCGGAGATCACCACCTCTTGGCCGAACGTGAACGAGCCCGGCTGTTCGTCGTACGACTTCGGGTACGGGATCAGGCTGACAGTCACAGGTTGCGCCTCTCCGGAGCTCGACTCGGCCTGAAGCCGTTGCAACGTACCAGTTGGACCAGAGTGGGTCCAGAGATGCCGCTGGAACATCGGCACCCGTGGACATTCGCCGACGACCTGCACACCCCTGCACGCGGCGGTCGTACCCGGCCCCGACCCGGGCGGTGGCGAGGCCCTTCGAATGTGGGAGTGGGAACGCCTTCGCGGTGTCGTGTTCCAGATCGACGCCTGGCTGCCCGAGTCAGTGCCTGATTCGGCGGAGGCGCCATTGTCGGGTGAGGAACTGACGGCTCTCTTCGTCCACCTACGCATCCACAACCCACAAGACATCGTTGTCCCGATGTACTGGTGGTCCAACACGGCGGTGACCGAGCGGGCCGATCTGCGGGTGCTCACACCCGCCGACCGTGCGTTCCACATCGGCTACGACGGAACGCTGGAAATCGCACCGACGGCTGGCGCGTCCTGGTCGTTTCCCGCGTCCTGCCGGCAGGCGGCCGACTACTTCTACGACATGCCACGGGACAGACGGCCGTGGATCGCGGCGTTGTACGGCGACGAGGGACGGGGGTTGGTCCAGACCTCGACCGAGCCGCTCCGCGGACGCAAGCTCTTCGTGTGGGGAAACAGTCCCGGCGGACGGCATTGGGCGGAGTGGCTCAGCGAGGATGGATCCAGTCCGTACGCCGAGGTGCAGGCCGGCCTGGCCGCCACACAGTACGAGAACCTGCCGATGCCCCCTCGTACTTCGTGGAGGTGGGTCGAGGCGTACGCCCCGCTGTCCGTCGACACGGCACTCAGTCACGGCACGGACCACTCCGCTGCCATCACGCACGTCGAGGAGCGACTCACCTAACGCAGTGCCGCAAGGTGCCCTTGACAGTGCGCTGGCGCGGATGGCGGCGACGATGGACCGGCCACCGACGCGCATGCTGCAGACCGGCAGCAGTTGGGGCGCACTCGAGTACGCGCGGGCGGCGGCCGACGGAGACCCCTTGCCCGATCTGACCGGCACGCCTTTCCCAGCTGAGGAGTCCGCAGAATGCCGCCAGTGGCGGACGCTGCTCGCCGAGGGACGACTACCTGCCGCTGACCCGGCCACGCCTCCCCCCTCGTACGTCAGTGGTGCTGCGTGGGAACGTCGACTGCGGGCGGCGCCTCGCACCTGGCTCACGGACTATCACCTCGGCGCGTTGGTGCACGCCCGTGGCGACCTCGACGCGGCGCGGGACTCCTACGTCCGCTCGCTGGACCTCGCGCCCTCGGCGTGGGCCAGGCGTGGGCTCGCCATGCTCGATGCCGGACTGGTCGACCGGGCGGCTGAGCAGATGCTGGCCGCGCACGCGCTGGCTCCAGACGTCTGGCAGTTGACCATCGAGACTCTCGCGGCGCTCGGTGCGGCGGGCCGGCACGCCGACGGCCTTGCGTTGGTGGAGACCCTGCCTGACGTCCAGCGCCAGCTCGGCCGGATCCAGCTGCTCGAAGCATCCGCCGCGATCGGCACCGGCGATCTCGACCGGGCGGGCCGCATCCTGCGCGAGGGTATCGAGATCGCCGACCTCCGCGAGGGAGACGACACGCTGACATCGCTGTGGGAGCAGGCAGGAGGCGGCCGCTGGACCGTGACGGCACGCTCCCTAGAACGGAGCCCTTGCATGGATCGTGGTGTCGCCTCCTGCGGCCTGCCTGTTCGGCGTCTGGGTGGGCAGCGGGGGTTCGGGCATGGCCGGGTATGTGTGCCCCAACGGGCTTTGGACGGAATCCGCGCCAGCATTCCACCACCAGCGACCCTCGTGTTTGGCGCGATGATGTCGCCGGCACAGAGATACCAGATTGCAGGCACACGTCGGACCGCCGAGCCGGTGCTCAGTCGTGTGGTCGGTGTCGCATCGTGCTGCCGGGCGGGTGCACCCTGGATGTCGGCAGGTTCGGTCACGCGCCCTGACCAAGTCGCGCTGCCGGCGACTCGGCCGGTAGCTGAGCCGGTCGTGGAAGACAACCCGCCCCTCCCTGGTGACCGTGGCGCAGAAGTCGAAGTCGTTGTTGGACATGGCGACGATCTCCGCCATCAACTCCGCGGACACCGGACCGAACCCGACCGCCTCCCCCGGCACCCGGGCTGCGCGACCGAAGGAGTCGGCATGGGCGCCGGTAGGCGGGATGCCGACGTGCTCGCCACCAGCGCCGGAAGCCGCCGCGCCGAGCTGATCGGCAACGCTGAGCCATGTCTCCAAAGGTGCGACGAGTTCGACGTTGAGGTCCACGCCCTGGGCGTCGAGGTGTCGGCCCTGGAGGAGGTCGAGAACCACGTCGGCTTCGACCTGGGCCAGTGTCCGGTCGTCGTCACCGGATTCGTGGAGAGCGCGGGCGAGGTCGCGCACGAAGGCCTTGGCCGCCGCCACCTGGGCAACCGGCAAGCAGGTGCCGCTGATCGTCGCGGTGCCGGCGCCGTCCGGACCGAACTGGACCTGACGCTCACGCTGGGCTTCTTGTCGGCGCTCCTCCGCACCTTCAGGATCGAGCTGGATCACCTTCGCCCTGAGCCGCCGGGCGATCTGCTGCCTGGTCAGATCCGATGCGTGCGCAAGAACGAACTCCTCAGCCGCGCGTGCCAACTCCGCTGACAAGACGCTGGTCTCGTCGGCAATCTCCTTGGCCTTGGCGAGGCTGATCCGGCCAGCCATGAGCGCAGCCCGTGTGCCTGGAAGTCGCTCAGTGAGGTGATACGCAAACGACAACTCCCGATCCGCGCTCCCCGGACTCAGTGTCAGTGCCGCACCCACTTCCGCCGAGGCGAACTCAGTGAAGTGCTCCGTCAACTCTGCGGACGAGTCGGGCATGCACTCCGGCGATCGCGCGACGTGCGACATCGCCTCGTACATCTGAGCAGACGCCCACGACGACAGCCGATCCCACGCCCGCATGACACTCACCCGGGCATGGCCATTCAAGAAACGGGTGTCGACGCCCGCCAGCATCTCGGCGAGCGCGGGTCCGGGAGCAGTATCATCCAACGCCTGCACATCCAGGGCCCCCACATGAAGCGCGCACACATCAAGCGCAGGCACCTCGGGCGGCGCGAAGGACACATCCCCGTTGTCGAACACATGTGCGATACTACCAGCCACCAACAAGCCTCGCAAACCGAAAGCCCTTGTTTTCAAGGGGAATCGCACCGTCGCCGACCGGCACTCACTCGGCGGGACGACGTCGATTCACATCCACAGCCGGCCACACCCGGCCCGCCACAGACCTCGCGCAATGCGACAGAATGAGGCCAGTCGTCGTCGAGGCCAGTCGTCGTCGAGGCCAGTCGTCGTCGAGGCCAGTCGTCGTCGAGGCCAGTCGTCGTCGAGGCCAGTCGTCGTCGAGGCAGGCAGTGCCGGACCGACGACGGAACCGACGAGCGCATGGATGAGGAGAACGTGACAGCACAGGCAGCAGGCGCACCGCCCCAGCCGGAGTCCGCGCTCCATCAGCGCATCGCCACCGAGCTTGGCGTCGGCATACCGCAGGTGACCGCCGCGGTCGGCCTGCTCGACGGCGGCGCCACTGTGCCGTTCATCGCCCGCTACCGCAAGGAAGCGACCGGCACACTCGACGACGCACAGCTTCGCACCCTTGAAGAGCGCCTGCGCTACCTACGCGAACTCGAAGAGCGCCGCGCCACCATCCTCGAGTCCATCCGCGACCAGGGCAAGCTCGACGACGCCCTGGAAGCTCAGATCCGCAGCGCCGACAGCAAGGCCCGCCTGGAGGACATCTACCTTCCGTACAAGCCAAAGAGGCGTACGAAGGCACAGATCGCGCGCGAGGCCGGGCTCGAACCGCTCGCCGACCTGCTACTGGCAGATCCGTCGAAGGACCCGCAGGCCAGCGCGGCGCCGTTCGTCGGCGCCGACAAGGGTGTGCCCGACGAGACGGCCGCACTGGATGGCGCCCGCGCCATCCTCGCCGAACGGTTCGGGGAGGATGCCGATCTGATTGGCAACCTGCGCGAACTGCTGTGGTCGCAGGGCCGAGTCGCCTCCCGCGTACGTGAGGGCAGGCAGGAGGCGGGCGCGAAGTTCAGCGACTACTTCGACTTCTCCGAGCCACTCGGCAAGCTCCCCTCCCACCGGGCGCTCGCGGTGTTCCGCGGCGAGAAGGAGGAGATCCTCGACGTCACGGTGGAGCCCGGCCCACCCGCGCCGCCGTCAGACGCACCACCCGCGCTCGTGACACCGACCGAGTTCGAACGCCGAATCGCCCGCCACTTCGGCATCGCCGACTCACTTGCCGCCAACGCCACGGCGAGCACGCAGGCAAACCGCGGCCGCGCAGCGGACCGGTGGATCGCCGACACCGTTCGTTTCGCCTGGCGTACGCGCATTCTCGTCCACCTCACGATCGACGTACGGATGCGGCTGCGGCAGCAGGCGGAGGACGAAGCGGTCAGGGTGTTCGCCACCAATCTGCGCGACCTGCTGCTGGCGGCGCCGGCGGGTACGCGCACGACGATGGGACTCGACCCGGGTTTTCGTACCGGCGTCAAGGTTGCCGTCGTCGACGCGACCGGCAAGGTGGTGGCGACCGAGACGGTCCATCCACACGTGCCACAGCGCCGGTGGGACGACTCGCTCGCCTCCCTGGCCAGGCTCGCCAGAACCCACCAGGTGGAGTTGATCGCCATCGGCAACGGCACCGCCTCCCGCGAGACCGACAAGCTGGCCGCCGATCTGATCAAGGCACACCCGCAGCTGCAACTCACCAAGATCGTCGTGTCGGAAGCGGGCGCCTCGGTGTATTCGGCCTCGGCCTACGCCTCCAGCGAGCTTCCAGACCTCGACGTCTCGCTCCGCGGCGCCGTCTCGATCGCCCGCCGGCTGCAGGATCCGTTGGCGGAGCTGGTGAAGATCGACCCGAAGTCCATCGGCGTCGGGCAATACCAGCACGACCTGCCAGAGACCAAGCTCTCCCGGTCGCTCGATGCCGTGGTCGAGGACTGCGTGAACGCGGTGGGCGTCGACGTCAACACCGCATCGGCTCCGCTGCTGTCGCGGGTGTCCGGGATCAGCGGCACCCTCGCCACCACCATCGTTCAGCATCGTGACAGCAACGGGGCGTTCCGGTCGCGAAGCGGTCTGAAGAAGGTTCCGCGCCTTGGCCCCAAGGCCTTCGAGCAGTGCGCGGGCTTCCTGCGCATCCGTGGTGGTGACGATCCGCTCGACACCTCCAGCGTGCATCCGGAGTCCTATCCGGTCGTACGCAAGATCCTCACGGCGACCGGTGCCGACGTCCGGACGCTGATCGGCAACAGCGAGGTCCTGCGCAAGCTCAACCCACGCGACTATGTGGACGACGCGGTCGGCCTGCCCACCGTCACCGACATCATCACGGAACTGGAAAAGCCCGGCCGCGACCCACGTCCGGCGTTCACGACCGCCACCTTCGCCGAAGGCGTCGAGGAGCTGTCCGACCTCAGCCCTGGCATGGTGCTCGAAGGTGTCGTGACCAACGTTGCCGCGTTCGGAGCCTTCGTCGATGTCGGCGTCCATCAGGACGGGCTGGTGCACGTCTCCGCGATGTCCAAGTCGTTCGTACGCGATCCGCGCCAGGTCGTGAAACCCGGTGACGTCGTACGGGTCAGGGTGCTCGACGTCGACATCCCGCGGCACCGCATCTCGCTGACGCTGCGCCTGGACGACGAAGCCGGGCAGGCTCCTGATCGTACGTCCGGTCGAGCACCCGACGGCCGCACGAGCGGGAGGCCGCCAGCCGGGGGCGGTGAGAAGCAACCGTCGCGACCCGACCAGGACCGGAACAGGCGCAGGTCCACCGACAAGGACCGGTCCAAGGACAAGGACAAGAACAAGGACCGGGCCAGGGACGCCGGCCTGGCGAGCGCCGGCGGAGCCATGGCCGACGCGCTACGCCGAGCCGGCCTCGTCGAAAACGACAAGTGACGCGGGTTGCGGTCTACGTGAGGAATCCTCCGTTTTGCTGCAATAGATGGGTCTTGCGTGTCAGCCTCACCAGGTGCGCATTGCTGCTTCCGCGGTTCGATTGCTTTTCTCGGTCCTGCTCCTCCTGACACTTCTCACCATCACCGGTCCTCCAGCGGTCGCCTCGGTAGCACCATTCACACCAGCTATAGCTGAGTCGCTCGATCCAGTTGGCGACGCCGAGCTCGCGATCGCTGCGCGGTATGAGTTCCTCGGTGGACCAGGCGGTGTCCTCGGCGCGTCGACATCGGCAGTCACGCCGGTCACCGGAGGGTTCCGGCAGACCTTCACCGGCGGAAGCATCTACTTCTCCACGGCCTCGGGCGCGTACGAGGTCCTGGTCGGGCCGATGCTCACCGAGTACGTCCGGATCGGAGCGGAGACGAGCCGGCTCGGCTACCCGACCGGAAGCGCAGGTCCAGCCGGGGTTTCCGGCGCTTCCATGCAACCGTTCGCCAGCGGCCGCCTCTACTGGGCGGCGGCGACCGGCACCCACGCGGTCTACGGCGCCGTCCTCGCGCGCTACCTCGCCGTCGGCGGACCCGCGGGCACACTCGGCCTGCCCACCCATGACGAGGTGGGAACCTCGCCCGCGGGTGCCAGGGTCGCCATCTTCGGCAACGGACGCATCTCCTGGTCGGCGGCGACCGGCGCGTGGGAGCTCACCGGAGGGTTCCTCGACTACTTCCGCAGGCAGGGTTACTCAGCCGGGAGGCTCGGCCTGCCGACCAGCAGCAGGTACAGCTCCGGGGGTGGCGCGACGGTCCAGAACTTCACCAAGGGCCGCATCTACTACACCGACTCGACCAGTATGCAGGGCGTCTTCGGCAGCACCCTCGCTCGCTACGTCGCCCTCGGCGGCTCCGGCGGAGTGCTCGGCGTACCCACCAAAGCCGAACACGCGGGTAAGAAGTCCGGCGTCCGGGTGACCGAGTTCCGGCACGGTCGTATCTGGTACACCACGGCGACCGGGGCACGTGAGGTGTACGGCTACATACTCTCGAGGTACCTCGCTCTGGGTGCTGAGACGTCACGCCTCGGCCTGCCGACGGGCTTTCGATCCACCACCCAGTTCGGGCTCCGGCAGAGCTTCCAGAACGGATCGATCCAGTACTCCAACTCCAAGCGCAACTCGTTCGTACGCCTGACCTTCAAGACGGCTGTCACCACGCCGACGTCGACCACGCTGCGCTACAGCTACCGCAGCGGCTGTCCGGTCAAGCCGGCGGACCTTCGGGTTCTCAAGGTGCCGTTCCGCAACTTCTCCGACCACGACGACTACGGCACGATCGTCATCCGCTCGAACGTGGTCTCCGCCATCACGGCCGTTTTCATGGCAGCACACGCCAAGGCCTGGCCGATTCACCTCCTCACTCCGGTCGAGGCCTATCAGGGCAGCGACCCGGCGTCGATGCGCGCCGACAACACCTCGGCATTCAACTGCCGCAAGGTCACCGGCAACCCCTACCGGCTCTCGCAGCACTCCTACGGCAACGCGATCGACATCAACCCGTTCGAGAATCCCTACGTCACGGCGTCGAAGGTCTACCCCGAGGGGTCGGGCACCTATCTGAACCGAGGCAACCATCGCAAGGGAATGCTGCGCCGCGGCGATCCGGTCGAGTCCACGATGCGGAGCCTCGGCTGGCCGTGGGGCGCCCGCTGGCAGTACCCCGACTACCAGCACTTCTCCGTGAACGGGGCCTGAAGCATGTCACGCAGTCGTCGAGCCAGCCTTCTCCTCGTCGTCGCCGCGTCGGCGGTCTGCACGCTCGCGGCAGCCTGCGGTCTGCAGACCGCTCCGACCCGGGCTCCAGCGTCCTCGGCTCCAGTTGTGGCGTCGAGTCCAGCGGGAAGGCCGTCCCCCACAAGGGTTCCCGAGCCGCCGATTCCGGCGCCTCCCGCGACCACGTCCGGCCCGCTGACAAAGGCAAACCTGCCGGCGGCCGGCGAGATCGGTCCGGCGTTCGCGGTCTACGTCGAGCCCGACGACGCGGAGGAGGGCCTGCGTTCGAACGGCGCGTCGGTCCGGTTCCGCGACCCGCAGGAGGTGGCCCAGGGAATTGTCCCCCTCGGATGCCCCGGGCTGGACGAACTCGACCCACTGCCCGTTCCGTCCCACGCACTCGAGCGGACCTATCGCACACCGCAGCATCTCGCCGCCGTCGCGTTGGCGCTCGACTACTCCACGCCCGCACATGCGGCGGCAATGGTCGACAGCCTGGCGGAGATGCTCAGCCTGTGCACCGCGCCCGCGTCGACGGCAAGCCTGAACACGCCACGCCTGGTCGCGGACGTACACCAGTTGGATCCGGCGACCTTGCTCGACACCCGGCGCGAGGTCGGTCCCGACGCCGCCTCGACGCGTTGGGACGAGACCGTGGTGCGAGCGGGCCGCAGGGTCGGCCTGGTCATCGTCGAACGCACGGTCACCACGAACGTCGCCCGCCGGCAGCAGGCCCTCGCCAACGATCTACGCCGCCGGCTCGGCGACTGACCGGCGGATCAGTCGGCCAGCCGCGACCAGAGGAATTCCAGCGCCAGTGCGTTCTTGAACGCGAGTTGCTCGTTGTCGGCAGCCGCGCCGTGCCCGCCTTCGATGTTCTCGTAGTAGCTGACGTCGTAACCGAGCTGCCGCATCCGCGCCACCATCTTGCGCGCGTGCCCGGGATGAACCCGGTCATCCCGGGTCGAGGTCGCGAACAGGACGGGTGGATAGCTGCGCCCGGCTTCGACCTGGTGGTAGGGCGAGTACGTACGCAGGAACGCCCAGTCGGCTTCCTCGTCCGGATCGCCGAACTCCGCCATCCAGGACGCTCCCGCCAGCATCTTGTGGTAGCGCTTCATGTCCAGCAACGGGACCTGGCACACGATGGCACCGAACAGCTCCGGATACCTCGTGAGCATGACGCCCATCAGCAGGCCGCCGTTGCTGCCACCCTGGATGCCGAGCTGCGCCGGCGTGGTGATGCCGCGCTGGACCAGGTCCGTCGCCACGGCGGCGAAGTCCTCGTACGCCCGGAGCCGGCGTTCGCGCAGAGCCGCGTGGTGCCATCGCGGTCCGTACTCGCCGCCGCCGCGGATGTTCGCGATGACGTACGTGCCGCCGCGCGCCAGCCAGCCCCGGCCCATCACTCCGCTGTACGCCGGTGTCAGCGAGATCTCGAAACCGCCGTAGCCGTAGAGCAACGTCGGCCGAGGGGCAGCGCTCTCCCGGTCGGGTTGCCCCACCACGAAGTACGGGATCTGCGTACCGTCTGCCGATGTGGCGAAGAGCTGCTCGACGTTCACGCCGTCCGCGTCGAAGAACGCCGGTGCCTGCTTGAGCGTCTCGACCAGCCCTCCGACGTCGCCGATCCGCAGGGTGGCGGGTTCGGTGAACCCGCTGGAGTTGAGGAAGAACTCGTTGCTGTCGTGCGGATCCGTGCCGATGATCTCGGTGTGGACGAAGTCCGGTACGCCGGCCAGCGGCATCCGGCTCCAGCCGTCGGCACCGGGCGTGAGCACCTCGAGGCGACTCTTCACGTCCGACAGGGTGTTGAGGATCAGGTGGTCGCGCGTCCATGCGTGGTTGCTCAACGACGTGTGCGCATCGGGCTCGAACAGCACCGTCAACCCGGCCTTGCCCGACATGAAGTCGTCGAACGGCGCGGCCAGCAGGGCACCGGCAGGGTGGGTGGTCTCGCCGACAGTCCACGGCGTACGGGTGCGGACCAGCAGCCAGGCCCGGTGTACGTCGACGTCCGCGTCGAGCGGTACGTCGATCCGGACCAGCTCGCCGTCGCCGGTGCGCAGGTAGTACTCGCCGGAGTAGAAGTCGATGCGTCGGTCGACGAAGTCGCGCTCGAACCCTTCCGTCGGATCGTGGCTGGCGTGCACCGCCACGTCGTCCGGCTTGCCTTCGAAGACGGTCTCGGCCTCGGTCAGCGGTGTGCCCCGGCGCCACTCCTTGATGATGCGGGGATAGCCGGACGACGTGAGCGAGTCGGGCCCGAAGTCGGTGCCGACGTAGATGCGGTCGACGTCGATCCAGCCCACGCGGCTCTTGGCCTCGGGCAGAGTGAACCCGTCGTCGACGAAGCTCAGCGTGTCGAGGTCGAACTCGCGCACGACGTTGGCGTCGGCGCCACCTCGGGACAGCTGCACGAGGCAGCGCCGGAAGTCGGGACGGAGCACCGCGGCGCCCTGCCACACCCAGTTTTCCGACTCCTGCGCACCGAGCGCGTCGACGTCGAGCAGCACCTGCCACTGCGGGTCGGCGCCGCGATAGGAGTCGAGGGTGGTCCGCCGCCAGAGCCCGCGCGGGTGGTCGGCGTCCTGCCAGAAGTTGTAGAGGTGGCCGCCGCGGCGGTGGGGGTATGGGATGCGGTCGTCGGAGTCGAGAACGGCGCGGATCTCGTCGCGTAGCGTCTCGAACCGGTCGCCGCGCGCGAGCCGGGTCTGGGTGTCGGCGTTGCGTTCGCGGACCCAGGTCAGTGCGCCCTCGCCGGCGACGTCCTCCAGCCAGAGGTACGGGTCGGTGGTCTCCTCACTCATGCCAGCCATTCTCACCTACGAGGCAAACCCATCGAAGCTCAGAGACCACCGGTCGATGGGTCCGACGAGCTCGCGTTCCTCGTATCCGAGGTGGGACAGCAGCCCGTCGGCGAGCCGCTGTACGGCCACTTGGACGTCGGCCGTCGCGTCCGGTTTGGCGACCAGCGCCACCAGGGCGGCGTCCACCTCGTCGAGGACCTCGGCGATGCGCTCGTGCTCTGCCGCCAGCCGGTCTAGCACCGGAGCCAACCGCGGGTCGGCGGTACGCAGGTGCGGAAACAGGGCCTGGTCCTCCAGCGTGTGGTGGAGGGTGACGAAGCGGCAGTACGACTGGCAGTAGGCGCCGAGGGTCCAGTTGTTCTGGCGCATGGTCATCGCGTTGATGGCCCCGCGGGCCGCGCCGGCGTCCAGGGTGCCCGCGACCACCTGCTCGATCATGCCCCGCAGCTGGGTGAGCTCGTTGCGGAGATGGTCGTGTACGTCGACGAGGTGCTGGCCGTCCCGGCGGCCGCCGGCCTCGGTCGCGCGGTCGTCCGGATCCGGTGCCGGCCCGTGCGGTCGGGTCGACTCGTCCCAGAGCGGCGGCGGTGCTGTCACGGTCAGGCGCGCCGAGCGGCGAGCAGTTCGGCGATCTGGACGGCGTTGAGTGCGGCGCCCTTGCGGAGGTTGTCGTTGGAGACGAACAGCGCCAGTCCGTGCTCGACACCGGGGTCGCGCCGGATCCGGCCGACGTACGACGGGTCCTTGCCGGCGGCGAGGAGCGGCGTGGGCAGGTCGACCAGGGCGACTCCGGGTGCGGACGCGAGGATCTCCCGCGCCTGTTGCGGCGTGAGGTCGCGCTCGAACTCGGCGTTGATCGAGAGGCTGTGGCCGGTGAAGACCGGGACGCGTACGCAGGTGCCGGACACGGCGAGGTCGGGGATGCCGAGGATCTTGCGGCTCTCGTTCCGGAGCTTTCGCTCCTCGCCGGTCTCTTCCGTACCGTCGTCGACAAGCGACCCCGCCAGCGGGACGACGTTGAACGCCACGGGTGCCGGGAACACAGTCGGTACCGGGAAGTCCACCGCGGACCCGTCGAACGCGAGCCGGGCCGCACCGCCACCCGCCTTGCCCACCTGGTCGTCGAGTTCGGTCACGCCGACGCCTCCCGCGCCCGAGACCGCCTGGTAGGTGCTGATCACCAGGCGGCGCAGGCCGGCGGTCCGGTGCAGCGGCCCGAGCACCGGCATCGCGGCCATCGTGGTGCAGTTGGGGTTGGCGACGATGCCCTTGCGGATGTCCGCGAGCGCCTCCGGGTTGACCTCCGAGACGACCAGCGGGACGTCGGGGTCCATCCGCCAGGCCGAGGAGTTGTCGATCACGATCGCTCCGGCGGCGGCCAGCCGGGGCGCGATCTCACGGGAGGTGCCGGCACCGGCTGAGAACAGTGCCAGGTCGAGTCCGGCGTAGTCGGCCTTGTCCGCGTCCTCGACGATGATTTCGGTGTCCCGCCACGGCAGGGTGCTGCCGGCCGAGCGAGACGAAGCGAAGAACCTGATCTGTTCGACCGGAAATGACCGGTCTGCCAACAACTGACGCATGACGCCACCGACCTGGCCGGTGGCTCCGACGACTCCGATCCGCATGAACGCCAGGCTAATGCCTGCGTCACTCGCCTGGCTGTCGGCGGAGGGCGTAGGCCAGCAACCCCGCGACCACGAGGGCCAGCAGCGCGCCGAGTACCGGTATGGCCACGAACTCGACATCACCGAACCGCGTCGACACGGGCAGCGCGACCCCCGCCAGGACAGCCGTCACCGCCACCACACCGCCCACCCGCCCCGCCCACCCCCGTACGACACCGCGCACCAGCCGGACGTCCAGCGGCACCGCGGCGGCGATGGCGCTCGCGCTGTGGTGGAGGTACAGGGCGGCGGCCAGCCCGACCAGCGGCGCCCACGTGATCTCCATACCCGTCGCCGTCGTCCGAGCCAGCCAGGCCACCACGATCGCGAGCTCGACGGCGAGTACCAACCAGGTTCCGGGGAGCAGCGCCGGAGCCAGCGCGATGCCGACGGCCAGCAGCACTACCGGGACCGGTGCCCGCGCGACGAACTCGGTGGGGGTCACCAGTGCGAGCGCGACCAGGCCGGCCGCGAAGACCCCGCCGCGCAGGAAGACCGCGGCGATCCTGACCCGGCGGGCCAGGCCCGAGGTACTGGCCGCCGCGTCCCGTACCTGCCGGCCGAGGGCGGTCGCCGTCGCACTCCTTATCGGGCTCATCGTGGAGCCGCCGCGATGCGGGAGATGTCCCGGAGCACATGGTCGAGGCTGCCGGCGCCCGACCAGGCGACGGTCGGTACGCCGTGTTCGAGCAACTGGGCAACGGTGTTGTCGCGTTCGAGTCGCCAGAGCCGGAACGCCACGTCGGACCACTGTCCCGTCCGGGTCGGGCGGGCGTGCGCCGGCAGGGTGTCGACCGCGACCACCGACCGACCGCTACGCGCCAGCCGGGCCAGCATCGCGACACTGCGGCGGTCGACCAGCGGCGTCAGGACGACGAGCAACGCGGCCGTGGGCAGGACGTTCCGGTGGAAGATCCCCTCCGTCGGGTCGTGCGGACCCTCGCCCGGCTGCACGGCGAGCAGCCATTCCAGTGCCACCTGGTAGTGGCGGCGTCCGGTGCCGGCACGGAGCGCGCGGTTGCGTCCGCCGTATTCCAGCATGCGTACCCGGTCGCCACGTCCGACGTAGTGCTGGGCGATCCCGGCCGCAGCCCGGACGGTCGTGTCGGTGACGCTCGCGGCTCCGTCGACACCGCCGGAGACCCCGGCCTCGTGCAGTACGTCGAGGAGCAGCACCAGTTCGGCGTCGCGGTCGGACAGGGTCTGCGCGATGTGCAGCTCGCCCGTCCGCAGGGACGTACGCCAGTCGATGCGGCGGAGCCGGTCGCCAGGTCCGAAGCGGCGGATGCCGGCCAGCTCACCGCCATCTCCGTACCGCCGGGAGCGGTGCGCGCCGACCAGTCCCGCTGCGTTCGGCATCGCGTCCGCGGCCTCGAACGGGTCGGTTCGCGGATACACCTTGAGGGCCAGGGGTGGCGCGTACACCGGGCTGCTCTCCAGCAGCCCGTCACCGGCGACGACGTGGACGCCGACGGGCGGGTAGGTGTGCCGGCCCCAGCGCAGGATTCGCCCGCCGACCGCGAGTCGGGTCTGGGCATTGCCGGGGACTGACACGCCCAAGGTCCGATGCGCGTCGTCGGCCGCCAGCCAACTGCCCAGGTCGTCCCCGGACCGGCGCAGGACCGCGAGGCCGTATCCCGCGTCGTCGGTGTTGGTGACGCCGATCTCCAACTCGAGGTCGTGGCCTTCGACCAGATGCGCCTGGTCGGTCGAGACGCCCACCTGGGGCGGGCGGCGGGGACGCAGCGCCAGACCCGCGCCGGTCCCGAGTACGAACGGTGCCGCGAGTACGACCAGGTCGACCCGCCCGAGGACCACGGCCGCGACCAGCAGGACCAGGACCACGACCAGGGCACGTCGCAGTGCCGGCGTCGGCGCCCAGGTAGGGGCCAGTCCGGATCGCGACGCGGCGGCGGGGAGGGTGGCCACGGGCTGGTCAGCTCGCGGAGTACGTCGGAAGCGCACCGGTCGCGGGCACCGCGACGCCGGCGACGGCATCCAGCACCACCCGGTCGGGCTCGATCCGCTGCAGCCACATCTCCGGCCGCAACGTGATCCGATGCGCGAGCGCGGGCACGGCCAGGTCCTTCACGTCCTCGGGCACCACGAAGTCGCGGCCGGCCAACACGGCCTTCGCCCGGGCGAGCAACAGCAGCGCCAGCGACCCCCGCGGCGACGCCCCGACCAGGACCCGCTCATCGGCGCGGGTCGCCCGGACGATCTCGATCAGGTAGTGGCCGATGGAGTCCTCGACAACAACGTCCTCCAAGGCCGCCTGCATGGCTAGCAGCGCCGGCCCGTCGACCACCTGAGCGGCCGTCGCCTCCTCGCGGCGCCGTGCCATCCGGCGCTGCAGGACGTCGAACTCCTCGCCGGCCTCCGGATAGCCGAACGACACCCGCAGCAGGAACCGGTCGAGCTGCGCCTCCGGCAGCGGATAGGTCCCCTCGTACTCGATCGGGTTGGCGGTCGCGAGCACGTGGAACGGCGTCGGCAGCGGGTAGGTCGTCCCCTCGACCGACACCTGCTTCTCCTGCATGGCCTCCAGCAACGCGGCCTGGGTCTTGGGCGGTGTGCGGTTGATCTCGTCGGCGAGCAGCAGGTTGGTGAAGACCGGGCCGCGGCGGAACGTGAAGTCGTGGCTGCGCTGGTCATAGAGCAGCGAGCCGGTGACGTCGGCGGGGAGTAGGTCGGGGGTGAACTGGAGCCGCCGGAACTCCACGCCGAGCGCCTGCGCGAATGTCCGTGCGGTGAGCGTCTTGCCGAGGCCGGGCAGGTCCTCGAGCAGGATGTGCCCACCCGCGAGAATGCCGGCAAGGACCAGCTCGAGTGCGTCCCGCTTGCCGACCATGACCGTGCCGACCGCGTCGACTACCTGCTGGCACCGCTGGCCGGCGTCGGAAATCGTCATGCCCTGTGTTGCCACACGTCCTCCATCTTCGTCACGATCTCGGCCAGCTCGGCCGGTGCCGGCGACCCGGACGACGTCCGGGACGACCGGGACCGGGACGTCGGTTCGACCGGCTCCAGGAAGTCGGACAGGTCCGGGCCCAGGATCGCCCGGGCGCGTTCGGGATCGCTGGCGCGGGTGAATCCGTGCGCCGTACGCAGCCGTTCGTCGACCAGACCGACCAGGACCGGGCGTACCGTCCGGTCGAAGTACCCGGGGTCGCCCTGGACGAGGTCGAGGCGGTCCTCCCAGCGTCGGACATCGACGAAGGGCCGGTCGGGGATGCCGAACGCCCGCAGGTCGGCGTCCTCGCGTACGGGCGACTCCAGCACCGGCGGCGGCGCGACCAGGCCGACCAGCCGACGTCCGACCAGGGCGGCGAGTACGACGACCAGGAAGAGCGGGTACGGGACCTGCCACCTCACCACGAGCGTGCTCAGCGCGTAGAGCCCGGCGGCCACCGCGGCGGCCAGCGCGAGGTCGCCGAGCCACGGAACGACCGCCGTCGTACGCACTCTCATGGCGTCGCCGCCTGCGTGCTCGGCGGAGTCTCGGCGGCGTCCACCCCGGACCGCAGCTCGGCGCGCAGTGCCGTCAGGGTCTCCCGAGCCTCGGCGCGCATCGCCTGGTCCACCGGTCCGGGCGCGTAGCGGGCCCGCCGGTAGAGCGCGGCCAGTCCTTCCAGCTGGACCGGGCTCACCTGGTGCGCGGTGAGTACGCGGTGCACCAGGTCGGCCGGGGTGTCGTCGGGCTCCCGCCGCGTACCTGCCGCCGCCGCTGCCGACTCCAGCCGGAGCCAGCAGCCGATCACGGCCTGCCGGGGATCAGCGGCGTCGTCGGCAAGCTCGTCGATGCCGGCGTCGACGGCGGCGCGAAGGTCGTCGGCGGACTGGACCGCCTCCGTGGTCGTCGTGATCTCGGGCCTGCGAGCCAGCGGGGTGAGGCGGTGTCCATAGCGCCGGAACAGGTATACGGCGACGACGATGGCGCCGACCACGACGAGCCCGACGATCACGAGAACGGCGATGCGCAGCCAGGTCGGAGTCTCGCCGGCGTCGGCCAACGGAGGAGGCGTCGCGGTAATCGTCGGGACAGGTACGGCATCCTGGCCGGTGTCCGCCGTCGGCACCCGTGGCGTCCCGGTCGGCAACGGCAACCGCGTCGCCCGCGGGCCGGACATGATCGCCGCCGCCATGACGAGTACCAGGAGGGCGAAGACGGCAAGCAGGGGCCCTGCCCGCCGTGCCAGCCGCTCGACGTCCGCCACCCCGACACCCTAGACGCTGGCCAGCCGTACCCGTCCGCGCCGAGGCGGGGGCGGCGCCGATCACCCGCCGGCCTGGCCGCCCCGCCAACCCCCGAGTACCCACAGCGCCGCCAACCCCCGAGTAGATGAGGACCGGGAGGCCCGTCGGTCCTCATCTACTCACCGCACAACGAGTCGGCGTCCTACGGATCGACCCGGCCATGGGCCGCGAGCCTGTGGATGACGGCGGCGGCCGGAACCGCCGTTACGGCAGGCTCCTCGACATGCCAGGTCCGTCGCCCATCCCGCCGGAACTGATCACCGGGCCTTCCTCGCTCGCGACGCCGCTCTGGTGCGACCGCGCGTGGACTCTCCCATGGAGAGCCGCGCCCGACTGCTGATCGTCTTCGGCGGTCTGCCGTGCCCGGAGCCGGGTTGCGAGGTGCGGGACGAGCACGGTCAGTGGGTCGCGACCGTCGACCTGCAGTACCGCGAGCAGCGGATCGCGATCGAGTACGACGGCGACCTGCACCGGACCAGCAAGCGCAAGTGGCGTAACGACGTCCGCGCCCGGGATGCGCTGCGCAGACTCGGCTGGGATGTCATCGTGCTCACCGCCGACGATCTGTACGCACGACCTCTGCAGACCCTGTGGCGGGTGCAGGACGCGCTCCAGGAACGCGGTCATCCGGGCGTACCTGATCAGCTGGACCCTGCCTGGGAGACTCACTTCCCGACCCGGCGCCTCGCCTCCGACCGCTGGTGAGCTCGAGCGATCACTACCGTCGGGCGATCGCTGCCGAATGCGGCCGGGGATCTGACCGTCCGCCAGGGTCGCGATCGGGCGGTGCTCGGGCGGCCGCACTGCTATGAATGGACGGGTGATAGCGGTGATCGGCGAGGCGCTCATCGATTTGGTGAGTGCGGTCGGGGACCGGGACGCCTTCCGCGCCAGGCCCGGCGGTAGTCCGTGCAACACAGCGGTCGGGCTCGCCCGGCTCGGTGTGCCCAGTGCAATGTTGGCCCGGATCTCCACCGACTTCTTCGGCGGACGACTCCGCGCCCACCTGACGGCGAACGGTGTGTCTCTGCACTACGCCGTGATCGCGCCCGAGGCCTCCACGCTGGCCTTCGCCCTGCTCGACGAGGAGGGGACGGCCGACTACGAGTTCTACGTACGGGGAACCGCCGACTGGCAGTGGACGGCCGACGAACTGCCCGCCGCCCTGCCGCCGGAGATCTCGGCGGTGCACTCCGGCTCCCTCGCCCTCGCGCTCGACCCGGGTGCGAGCGTTGTCGAGGAGTTCCTCCGGCGCGAGTACACCCGCGGCACGGCCGCGATCAGTCTCGACCCGAACGTGCGACCGCAACTCGGACCACGCCGGGACACGGCCCGGCAGCGGGTCGAGCGCCAACTCCGGCATGCCCACCTGGTCAAGGCCAGCTCCGAGGACGTCGGCTGGCTCTATCCCGGCGAGCCGCTCGACGCGGTGCTCGACCGGTGGCTCCGTCTCGGGCCTGCCCTCGTCGTGGCCACTCTCGGCGCGAACGGCGCGCTGGCCCTCGGACCTGGTGGCCAGCGGCTGCACATCCCCGCGCCGACCGTCCGCGTGGTCGACACCGTCGGTGCAGGTGACGCGTTCACCGCCGCGCTGCTGGCCGGGCTCGACGAGCAGGAGATCTTGCCGAAGTTGCGGCAGGAGACGCCCGAACCGATCGACGAATCGGTCCTCGCAGCGGTCCTGAGGCAGGCCTGTGCCGCGGCTGCCCTCACCTGTACGAGGCCGGGAGCAGATCCACCGACTCGCCAGGAGCTGGCCCAAACAGGCCTTTGACCAGCAGATTCGCTACTTTCTACAATTGGCTGCACAATCTGGCCGATCGCTGGCATTGTTGCCTCGAGAATTTCCAGACCGCACGATTACTTCAGGGTCCCGGCGGAGACGTCGGATCTTTTGCAGGCCCAGCTGACACTGCGTCGTACGCAACAGTTCGTACGTAATGCCAGGTATGGGTCACCCGAGCGATGGCCAGGGCGATCGGGGGGAACCATGGACTGGAAGATTCTGGTGGCGTTCTCCGCCGCCGGAGCAATCTGCGTCATGATCATTTCGATGATTGTCGGGACGGTCAGAAGCACCCGCGGTGGACTCGACTGGGATCATGCCGCCGACCGTCAGTTCGCTCCGTGGGATGACGACGACCACTGACGGAGTACGCGCCACGGGGATCATCCGACCTGCGGCACCGGGCCCGTCCAACTGGCCGGGTCTGGCCGCTCTCCGCGCCCGTGATCCGTTCTGACCGCGCGACTCGCCTACTGTCACCTCGCAAGCTTCCATCGCTTTCGTAAGAGGTGCACCCATGAGCGACTTCGACGCCAAGGTCGCGCTCGTCGCCGGCGGCGGCTCCGGCATCGGCCGGGCGGTGGTCGAACGGCTGGCCGCGGGCGGGGCGACGGTGGTGTTCTGCGGGAACGTCGCCGACCAGGTACGGACGACCGAGGCCGAGATCCGCGCGAGCGTGACCGCAGGCTCGGGCAAGGTGACCGGTGTGGTGGCCGACGTGAGCCGGGCGGCGGACGTCCGCGCGTTCGTCGACGATGCCGCCCGTACGCATGGCGGGATCGACGTGCTGGTCAACTCAGCCGGCATCCAGCGCTACGGCACGGTCGAGGAGACGTCTGAGGAGCTGTGGGACGAGGTGCTCGGCGTCAACCTCAAGGCGATGTACCTCACCGCCCACTTCGCGGTGCCCCACATGCGCGCCCGGGGCGGCGGGGCGATCGTCAACGTCTCGTCGGTCCAGGCGTTCGTCGCGCAGGACCGCGTGGCGGCCTACGCCGCCTCCAAGGGCGGCATCATCGGCCTCACCAAGGCGATGGCAGTCGACCACGCGAAGGAGGGCATCCGGGTCAACGCCGTCTGCCCGGGCTCGGTCGACACCCCGATGCTGCGCTGGGCCGCCGACCTCTACAAGGGCGACCGCACCGCCGAGGACCTGGTCGCCGACTGGGGGCGCAGCCATCCGCTCGGCCGCGTCGCCCGGCCCGCCGAGGTGGCGGAACTGGTGGCGTTCCTGGCCAGCGAACGGGCATCGTTCATCACCGGAGCCGAGCACCTGGTCGACGGCGGGTTGCTGGCCACGGTCCCGGTCGCGCTGCCCCAGGACTGACGAGCGCCCAGCACTGCCGAGCCCAGCACTGACGGCGGCTGTCCGTAGCGGGCCACTCGCGTGGTCCTCACGCCCGGCGCGCGCTAGCGTGGGCAGCGCGCCGGTTGGAAAGCGCATTCCAAGGAGGTACGGATGGAACGGCTGCGGGCCGCGATCGTCGGCACCGGTGGCATTGCCGGAGCTCACGCCCGGGCGCTGACGGCGTACCCCGACCAGGTGGAACTCGTCGCGGCTACCGATGTCGACCCGGCGCGACTGGAGAAGTTCGGCGGGGAATGGTCGGTGCCGGGCCGCTATCCGAGCCTCGCGGACATGCTCGCGCAGGAGAAACTCGACCTCGTGCACCTGTGCACTCCGCCCGGCGTCCACGCGGGCGACGCGATCGCGGTCCTGGAGGCCGGCGCGACCGTCGTCTGCGAGAAGCCGCCGTGCATCTCCCTCGCCGAGTTCGACAGGATCGCCGAGGTGGAGGCCCGCAGCCCCGGGCACTTCGTCGGGATCTTCCAGCACCGGTTCGGCACTGCCGCCGAGTCCGCCCGCCAGATCGTCACCGAGGAACGAATGGGCAAGCCGCTCGTCGCGGTCTGCCACACCCTCTGGTACCGGGACGACGCCTACTACGACGTCGAGTGGCGCGGCCGCTGGGACACCGAGGGTGGCGGCCCCACGATGGGCCACGGCATCCACCAGATCGACTTGCTGGGCCACCTCCTCGGCGAGTGGACGGAGATCTCCGCACACGCCCCACGACTCGCTCGGCATGTCGACACCGAGGACGTGTCGTTCGCGTGGCTTACGTTCGCCAACGGCGCCGTCGCGAGCATCGTCAACAGCGTCTTGTCACCCCGACAGGAAAGCTACCTCCGCTTCGACTTCGAACGCGGCACGCTCGAGGTCAGTCATCTCTACGGGCACAAGCTCGACTCGTGGACCTACACACCGGTCGCGGGCCTGGTCGAGGACGGCCCGCCACCATGGCCACCGGAGCAACCGGACGAGCCCAGCGGCCACCGCGCCCAACTCGGCGAGATCCTCGAGAGCCTGCAGGCCGGCAGACGCCCCGCCACGACAGGCGAAGGCCTGCGCCGCACTGTCGAGATCGTCACCGCCATCTACGCGTCGTCCTTCACCGGGCAGCGGGTGGCCCGCGAAGATCTCCATGCCGGCAACCCGTTCTACCACCAGCTCGACGGGAGAGCGCACGCATGAACGCGAGGAGCCCCCGCGGAGGTACGCCGAGGGACGAGGTGTGCCGGAGTGAGGCACCGCAGCGGTCATGCGAAAGGAGCACAGCATGAGCGCGAGGAGCCCCAGCCCGCGGGTACCGACCGTCGAGGATGTCAAGGACGCGTTGACGATCACCGCCGGCGATGTCGAACTCTGCCGGTATGTCTACCGTTCCGACGTCGCTCAGGTCGAGTCGCCGCGGCCGTACCTGCACCCCCTGCGTACGCTCGACGGAACGCTCGTCTCCCTCTACCGCCCGCACGATCACGTGTGGCACAAGGGGATCTCGCTGGCGCTGCCCAACGTCGGTCCGGAGAACTTCTGGGGCGGACCGACCTACGTGCGCGACAAGGGCTACGTCGGTCTGCCGAACAACGGCACCCAGCTCCACCAGGCGTTCGACAAGCTCGGCACCGAAGACGGAGTGGCGCGGGTCGACGAGCGGCTCTCCTGGATCACCCAGAGCGGCGAGACCTGGTTGGACGAAGTACGCCGGCTCGAGTTCTCCGTACTCGCCGATGACGACGCGTGGACGTTGACGTTCCGAACCTCGTTGACCAACTGTCGTGGCACTTCGATCGCGTTCGGCAGCCCGACCACCGAAGGTCGTCCGAACGCCGGATACGCCGGCCTTTTCTGGCGAGGACCGCGGTCGTTCAACAACGGCGTGGTGCTGTCGTCGGACGGGCCCGGAGGTCCGGAAATGATGGGCAGGCGTGCGCGCTGGCTCGCCTACGTCGGCGCGCACGACGAGGTCGACGGCGCCTCCACGGTGGTGTTCGCCGATGCGGCCGACAACCTCCGCCATCCCACCAAGTGGTTCGTCAGGTCGGACCCCTACGCCTGCGTCTGCCCGGCGCCGTTCTTCGACGAGGAGTACGACCTCCCGGCCGGTGACATGCTCACACTGTCGTACAACATCGTGGTCGCGGGCGCGGCGTGGGACGCCGCCCGGATCGAGTCGGTGCTGAGCACGATCCAGCACTGATCGCGAACCGGGCAACGCACGTGAGATAGCTCCGTTTCCATGGCTCAGCCGGGGAGTCGCACGCAGAGTGGCACGGGGTCGACTGGGCACCAAGAGGGAGACGGCCTGGGACCAGGCGTCGGCGTTGGACCGGCCGACGGCGCTCGGGTCGGCGATGCAGGTGCCGAGGTCCGGTCGGAACCCGCTGGCATCGTCCGCGACGGGAGCGGTGTCGACTCCGGGGCTGATCCCGGACCTGCGGCCGACGTGAGCGGACGCCGCTGCGCGACGGTTGTCGCTCCGCCTGTGCGGTAGGCCTCGATCCACGCGTGCACGGTGCGCACGTAGGCAGCCGAGTGGTTGTAGCGATGGAGCGCTCGCAGCAACGACGACCGCAAAGCCAGGTCGGCGTCGCCCACGCAGAGATAGATACCAGCCGCCAACGCCGCGTCGAAGACGTTGTGCGGGTCACGCACGCTGTCATCGTTGCCATCGGAGGCGAACCGCGCCCAGGAGCCCGGGATGAACTGCATCGGGCCGACTGCACGATCCCAGGTCGAGTCGCCGTCGAGCCGCCCTCCGTCGGAGTCTGGAACCGCCGCAAAGGGCGTGCCGTCGAGCACCGGCCCAAGGATCGGCCGCAGGGTGTCGCCGCCCGAGTTCAGCTGTCCACCGCCGGCGTGTCCAGACTCGACCTTGCCGATGCCGGCGAGCACCTCCCACGACAGGTTGCACCCCGGATCGAGGACCGAGAGCCGGGTGGCAGACCTGCGGTATGCCTGCAGAACCAGTGCCGGCACACCGAGCCGAGCGCCTTCGCCTCGACCCGCAACTCCGAGCGACTGCGGCGAGTAGCCCGAGGGACCCGACCGATCCGCGTCCGGCATGGCAGCTTCGGCGGGCGGCAGGACCAACGACGGCGGAAGCCACCAACCGAGCTGCCACCATGGGGACGAGACGTGGCCGGGACCATCCGGTGTGGTCTGGCCGTTGTCCGCCCGCTCCGACAGGTCAGCCGGAAGCGCCTCGTGGCCGACGCCGATGCGCAGCAACGAGACCGCCAGGACCACCGCCGCCGCGAGGATCCCCCACTTCCCGTTCGAGCGCTCCATGCACCTTCCACATCTGGTCCGGCAACGCCTTGACCGGCGATGCTTTCCGCCAGACTCGGTTCGACGGTACGAACGTCGCGTTTCGGGACAGTGACGTCGACGGCGGGAGGTCGTAAAGGACGCTGCACATCGGGTCAGCGGGCCGGTGAGGGCGAAGTCCGCCGGACGGTCATGTCCGATTCCCGCTAGCCTGCCGTCCTCCCGGGTGGCACGCTCGACAGCGTGATGCCTTCCTTCGAGCAGTGCTACCGCGCCGTGGAGTCGCGAGACCCGCGGTTCGACGGGTGGATCTACGTCGGCGTGACTTCCACCGGGATCTACTGCCGGCCGAGCTGTCCCGCCATGACACCGCAACGCAGGAACACGAGGTTCTTCCCGACCGCCGCCGCGGCCCAGGAGTCCGGGCTGCGGGCCTGCCGGCGCTGCCGCCCCGACGCCGTACCCGGCTCGCCCGAGTGGGACGTCCGCGGCGACGTCGCCGCGCGCGCCATGCGGCTGGTCGGGGACGGCGTCGTGGAGCGGGAAGGCGTCACCGGTCTCGCCGGGCACCTCGGCTACACGGCCCGGCATCTCAACCGCCTGCTGGTCGCCGAGCTGGGCGCCGGTGCACTGGCGCTCGCCCGCGCCCGCCGTGCGCACACGGCCCGGCTGCTGCTGCAGACCACCACGCTGCCCGTCATCGACGTCGCGTTCGCCGCCGGGTTCGGCAGCGTACGACAGTTCAACGACACCATCCGCGCGGTGTTCGCCGCGACGCCGACCGAGGTTCGCAAGGCGTCCCGCGAGCAGGCGCCGACCGGTGGCGCCGTGGTGCTGCGACTGCCGTACCGCCGGCCGTACGACACCAACGCCGTCTGGCGCTACCTCGCCGACCGCGCCGTACCGGGACTGGAGGAGGTCTCCGACCCGGCGGGCGCGCCCGGCGTCGCGGGGCTGGACGGCGGCTTCAGCTACCGGCGCGCCCTTCAGCTCCACCACGGCGAGGCGGTCATCGAGCTGGCACCGGCGGACGGGTTCGTCCGCTGTGGCCTGCGCCTCGCCGATCTCCGCGACCTCGGCGCCGCGGCGACACGGTGCCGGCGCCTGTTGCACCTGGACGCCGACCCCGCCGGGATGAGTGACGTGCTCGGTCGGGATCCGCTCCTCGGACCACTCGTACGGGCCCGGCCGGGCCTCCGCGTCCCGGGCAGCGTCGACCCGTTCGAGACGGCCGTACGCGCCATCGTCGGGCAGCAGGTCTCGATCGCGGCGGCACGCACGGTCGCCGGGCGGCTGGTGACGACGTACGCCGAGCCGCTGGCGACGCCGGTGGGTACCCTCACGCACACGTTCCCGTCGGCGAAGGCGTTGTCAGCCGCGGACGGTCTGCCGATGCCGAAGTCCCGCGCCCGCACGGTCGCGTCGCTGGCGGCCGCGGTCGCGGCCGGTGACGTCGACCTCGAGCCCGGCACCGACTGGCAGGAGGCAGAGGCCACCCTGCTCGCACTGCCTGGCGTCGGTCCCTGGACCGCGTCGTACATCGGACTGCGAGGCCTCGGCGACCCGGACGCGTTCCCCGGCACAGATCTCGGCATCCGCCGCGCACTCGCCGACCTGGGCGTGCCCGACCGGCCGGATAGCATCGCGGCAGTCTCCGAACGGTGGCGACCGCTCCGCAGCTACGCGGCGCAATACCTCTGGACCCACCACTCGACCCACTCGACCAGTCGCGAAGGGAGCACAGCATGAGCATTCAGCACACCTGCACGATCGACTCGCCGGTGGGCGCCCTCGAGCTCGGCACCACCGACGGAGCACTGACCTGGATCCACTTCGCCGCCGACGCGCCGATCGACCGCGGCGACCTCGACGACGACGCCGTACTGCAACAGGCTGCCGAGCAGCTCGAGGCCTACTTCGCCGGCGAGCGCACCGACTTCGACCTGCCGCTCGCGCCGGGCGGGACCTCGTTCCAGCAGCGGGTCTGGTCAACGTTGTCCGAGATTCCGTACGCCGAGACCTGGTCGTACGGCGACGTGGCCCGCCACATCGGTGCACCGGTCTCGGCGTCCCGGGCGGTCGGCGCGGCCAACGGGCAGAACCCGTTGCCGATCGTCGTACCGTGCCACCGGGTGGTCGGGGCCAACGGCAAACTGGTCGGCTTCGGCGGCGGTATCGAACGCAAGCAGCTCCTGCTGGAGCTCGAGGCGAAGGTGAAGGGAGCCCAGTGCGGGTTGTGGTGATCGGGTCCGGCATCGTCGGCGCGAGCGTCGCCTACCACCTGGCGAGTCGCGGGTCGGGCCTCGAGGTCGTCCTCGTCGACCGCGCCGATCCCGGCAGGGCAACTGACGCCGGTGCCGGCATCATCTGCCCCTGGATCTCCACCGCCCCGCGAGACCTGCCGACCTATCGGCTGCACGTCGCCGGGGCGACCTACTACCCCGAACTTGTCCAGCGGCTCGCGGAGGACGGCGCGGACGAGTCCAGCTACGCACCCGTCGGCGGGCTCTTCGTCTCTGCCGACGATGCCGAGCTGACCCAGGTGTTCGAGCTCGCCACGCAACGAGCCGCCGAGACTCCCGAGGTCGGGACCGTGACGAGGCTCGATCCGGCCGGTGTCCGCGCGTTCTTTCCGCCGCTGCGGGACGATCTCGGCGGCGTCCATCTGAGCGGGGGCGGGCGGGTCGACGGTCGTACGATGCGCGACGCGATGGTCCGCGCCGGCTTACGACACGGACTGCGGCAGCTGACCGGATCCGCCCGGCTCGCGATCACCGGCGGCCGCGTCACCGGGGTCATGCTCGACGAGAGCACTGCACCGGGCGGCACCGCTGCTCCGAACGACCGCGCGGCCGACCGTCTCCTCGAAGCGGACGCCACGGTGGTCGCGGCCGGCGCGTGGACCACGGAACTGCTCCGCCCGGTCGGCGTCAACCTGGCGTTGGCGCCGCAGAAGGGCCAGATCATCCACCTCGAGCTCCCCGGCGCCGACACCGCCTCCTGGCCCATCGTGCAGCCGCCCGGATCCCATTACCTGCTGGCGTTTCCGGGCGGTCGGGTGATCTGTGGCGCCACCCGCGAGACCGGGACCGGCTTCGACTACCGCCTGACAGCTGGTGGTGTTCGTCGGGTGCTGTCCGACGCGTTGGCCGTCGCGCCCGGCCTTGCGGACGCGACGCTGCTGGAGTCCCGGGTGGGTTTCCGGCCGTTGAGCGACGACGGAACCCCCTTCCTGGGAAGGATTCCTGGCGTCGACGGACTGGTTGTCGCCACCGGCCTGGGCGCCACCGGGCTCACCGCCGGACCCTATGTGGGTGCTGTCGCGGCCGCGCTCGCACTCGGCGAACCCGCACCCCTCGACCTGACTCCGTTCCTCCCCCGTCCTGAGCGGGAGGCGTCGGCTGTGTCCGCCGCAGCCAACCCGGCCCGACCTCGCTAGTCGATCGCCACCGGTGTGGAGACCGTGACCTGGTCGACCTCGGACGTCCGGATCGTGATGTCCAGTTTCCACTGTCCTGGCAGTGGAAACGCCGGCAACGACAGATAGTGCCCGGGCCCGGACCGCGCGACCTTGAGGCCGATTGGACCCAACGCGGGCTTGGCCAGTCGTGCTGCGACCCCGATCTCGGCGGGATCCTTCGGCCGACCCTGCCTGTCCACGACGGCAAGGTGCATCGTGGACACGCCCACCTTGGCCGGCGCGAGCACCAGGTGCAGGATGCCCTGCCCGGCTGGGCCTCCCGTGTCGTACGGCAACGTGACCACCGCGGATGTGCCGGCCGACGCTATGCCGGCACCGAACAGGGACGCCAGCTGGTCGGGTGTCGCTGGCGGAGTCGAGCCCGGCGAGGCATCGGCTGCGCTGGTCCCGGTGCCTGCCTCCGCCCTCGCCTGGACCGCTCGTCCGGGCTCGGTGTTGACGAGAACCGCGGTGAGCACCAGCACCAGCACCGCCACGCCGGCCTCGGCCACGACCGAGCGGCGAAGCCCGACCACCTGACCGGCTCGGCTTCTCACAGACTCGCGTCGCCGGGCCTTCGCCCCTGGCAGGCACACGCCTGGCTCGGCATGCCGGCGTACCCACCTCCGCGCACCGAACGCGAGGCCGACCAGGACCAGGACCAGGACCAGCTTGAGCAGCAGGATGCCGCCGTAGTCGGTGCCGGTGAGCGCGGCCACACTGCCAATATGGCGCCACGCCTGGTAGGTCCCACTGACGACCAGCACGACGACGCACGCCAGCGCGACGGTCGAGAAGCGGTGGACGGCCACGCGCACTCGATCGGCGGACTCGACAGTCAGCAGCGCAGCGGCGACGACGACCAGCCCGCCGAGCCACACCGCCATCCCCACCAGGTGAAGGACGTCGGCGACGATCGCCACCGGCGCCTGCGGTCCGACGGCGCTGTGGTTGGCGATGCTCCATGTCGTCGCCAGTGCGCAGGCGCCGGCGAGAACGGCCGTACCACGCCAGAACCGCGCACGAGACGAGTCCGGCAGGGGCCTTCGTAGGAGCAGCCAGACCCCGGCTGCGGACACGGCAAGTAGTGCCAGCCGGAGCAGGAGCGCGACGCCGAAGCGGGTGTTCAGGGTATCGGCAAGGAGCGACGACTTCGCCATCGCGCCGAGTGGCTGGCCGGAGACGTACGGGCCGTAGAGGAGAAGTCCGAGGCCGGTGGCCCCGGCAAGCGCGCACCACCCGAGACGGAGCAGCCGCCGCGCGCCCGGTTGCCGAGCTCCTGCCGGCCAGCACCAGACCAGGAAGAACGTCGCGCCCACCAAGAGGGCGAGGCCGGCGAAGGCGACCGCACGTGCGATCCCGGACAGATACCCGACCAACGGCGAGGACCGCGATGTGACAGGCGCCGGCCCATCCGCGGGCACCTCCGATCCCGCCGCCGACCCGGCGCCCACCTGGTTTCCCACGGCGAACGCGAATGCGCCCTGCACCGGGTGCGAGTCGCTCGACGTGACCTGCCACGCCACCGTGTAGAGCCCGTCCCGCAGCCGTCCCCGGACGGGCACCGTCACGGTCGCGGCATCGGCTCGCGGGTGCTTCATCGCCCCGACACCGACCCGCTTGCCGTCCGGCCCGAGGATGCGGACCACCCCGAGGGCAACGTCGACCGACTCGCTGAACCGCAGCCGCACCTGCGTCGGTGGGCTTGGGACTCGCTGGCCGTTCGAAGGCTCCGTCTCCACCAGCTCTGCATGGGCCGACGCCTGGTCGGCGCCGGCCACAAGTGCGAGCCCGACGGCGACAAGTGTCGCGACCACCGCACCGCAACGACGGACGGCAGTCGCTCCCGTCACCGCGGCACCTGCACACTCGCGGGCATCTTCACGGGTGGATCGGTCGGCGCTACACCGTCGCCGGAGCGTTGCTTCGGCGACGGCCGTCGGCGGCCAAGGAGCGCCACGCCGAGCCCGAGTACCGCGGTGACCAGGCCCGCACCGGCGAGCCACCGCGCGCTGGTATCCACCGGACTCGCGGCAGATCCGCCCTCTGGCTGAGCTGCGTCGTGGCGGCTGACCGCACCGCCTGCGGCCGCACCGCCCCCAACGGTGAGTGTTGGCGCCGGGTGCTCCGGCTCGGCGCCGTCCTCAGCCGGCACGTCGATCCACCGCACGACCTCACCGTTGGAGTAGGTCTGCAGCGCCTTGAACACCAACGCCGTGGGCCTCTTCGGTAGCGGACCCACCGCGACCTCGAACTCCTGGTACTGCCCGACGCCGATGGTTCCGCCCTTCCAGACGACCGAAGACACAACCGTGTCCACGTCGCCGTCATCGGACCTGATCGGGGTGGCGAGCTTCCTCGTCGTCGTCGAGACCGTCCATCCCGGCACGGGTTTGACCGAGGCATGCTCCAGCGGGTTGTCGCGTGGAAAGAAGATCTCCACCTCGACGGTCGAGGCGTTGTCCCGTTCGTTCGGTACGCGGAACGCGAGCGGGGTGAAGCCTCCAGGCGCAGCCTTGTCGGGGGTGACCGAGACGTGTGCCAGCGCGGGTGCCGGAATGCTCAGCGCCACCAGAGCAGCCAGAGCAGCCAGGGCAGCCAGGGCAGCCAGGGCAGCGAACACGGCCGAACGTCGGCGGTTCAGGCTTTCGGCTAGTGCGATCACGAGTTCTTCCCCTTCACGAGTCGGCCAGTCCGCGAGCCGACAGGGCTGGTGCGAACCGCCGATCTGCTTCGACGGCCGCCAGGTGGACCTTCCTTCCGCCCACGCTCTCCGACGGCGCTTCACGACCGAAGGCCGCCAGAACGTCCGAGCGGTCGACGGGGTGAGCCGGTCTGCCGAGCAGGCGGCGGGCAGCAAGGTGATCCGGCACCCGGTTGACCGACTCGACCGCGACCAGGCGTTCCCCACGGAACCGGAGCACCGAGAAGGCACCGCTCTCGGGATCGCCGCGTACGACCGCCTCGTCGAAGCCGTCGGCGACGCCCGCGATCTGAAGCCTGGCGTCGAACTGGTCGCTCCAGAACCATGGCAGTGCGGTGTACGGTTCTGCGCCGCCCGTCAGCCGCGCGGCGACGCACCGGGCCTGGTCGATCGCGTTCTGTACCGACTCCAACCGGAGGCTGCCACGTGCGTACCTGCTGGGATGGACGGCACAGTCGCCGGTCGCGGAGATGTCTGGATCCGCCGTGGACAGGTGTTCGTCCACGACGATGCCGTTGTCGACGGAGAGTCCGGCCTCGGCGGCGAGTTCGCAGTTGGGTACCACGCCGACGCCCACCAGAACGAGATCGGCCGGCAACGTCGTTCCGTCTGCGAGCTCGACGGCGCGCACCTGGCCATGCTCCTCCCCGCGCCGGCTGCCATGGAAGCCAGCCACGGCGGCTCCTCTCAACACGCGGTTGCCGTGTCGGTGATGCAGCGTTTCGTAGTGCGCGGACACGACCGGCGACACCGCACGCGCCATGACCCGCGTCGCCAGCTCGACGATCGTCACCGTGAGTCCGAGCTTCGCGGCCGACGCCGCGAACTCCAGTCCGATGAACCCGCCGCCGACCACCACGATGTGGCGCGCCCTACCGAGCCGGACGCGGAGGCGCTCGGCGTCAGCCCTTGTACGCAAGCCCACGATGCCCTCGAGCCGGGCTCCCGGCACGGTCAGCTGACGGTTGCGCGTCCCGGTGGCAAGGACGAGGTGTGCGTATTCCAGTTCGCGTCCGCAGTCGAGCCGGACCTGGTGTCGATCGCGATCGACGCGCACAGCTCGGCCAGCAACCAGGTCGATGTCGTACCTGGCATAGAAGGACATGGGCCGCAAGGCAAGCTTGACGTCGGTCAATCCCTCGGTGAGGTACGCCTTGGACAGCGGAGGACGCTGGTACGGGATGCCTGGCTCGTCACCGACGAGCACGACACGCCCCGGATATCCCTGGTCTCGCAGCGATGCGGCCACCTGCGTGCCCGCCTGCCCGGAGCCGATGATCAGTACGGTGCTCACGTCTGCTCCTCCGGCACGGTGACGACGAGGCCGTCGAGTGCGTCGGAGACCTCCAGCTGGCACGAGAGCCGGCTGTTGAGCTCGCGCGGGCTTGCGGTGCCGTCGAGCATCGCGTCCTCGTCGATGCGCATCTCGGGCAAGCGGCCGAGCTGCGCCGGGTCGACGTAGACGTGGCACGTGGCGCAGATGAGATTGCCGCCGCACTCGGCAACGATGCCGGCGACGCCACCGGCCAGGGCGGCTTCCATGACCGACATCCGCGCGCCCACGTCGAACGACCTGGCTGAGCCGTCCGGCTGAACGTAGGTGATCTTGGGCATCATCAAAGCTCCAACCTGGCGTCGATGCCGCGACAGAAAGAACGCTAAACAACTCGTATTGCCGGAATGTTGAATTCGTGGCAATTTGGATGAGTTCTGATTGTGCGAAAGACGTTGGGATGCAGAAATCACCACAAGCCGAGGTCGACGACCACACACAGGTCGCCGATCCGGATCGTGCATGGCGTGCCATCACCGGGCGGCGGTGGCGCCGGATCGGGTGGACTGGGTGGCGGACTGGGTGATGGAGGACGGGGCGACAGACTCGGCGACGGATCCGGCCCGGTCGGCGAGGGGGTCGGAGGTCCGTCGGTCGGTTGCCCGGTAGGTCCCCGCCCGGTCTCCTGGCCTGGTCCTGTGCGGACTGGCGCCGGTCTCCAGTCCACGACCGGGTCGGCCGCCGGCGGAGATGATGCCGGGCCGGGGCTCGGAGTCCGAGGGGGCGTCGGCTCACCACGCGTGTGTTCGCGATGCTGCGTGGCGGCAGGTGGCCGGGGCTGCGGGAGCGGGGACCGTGCGTCACCTGCGTCGTGACCGCCGAAGGGCCAACCCAGCAGGAGTACGAAGACGCCGGCGCCGATCAGTGCTGCCGAGGCGGCCCGGAGGCCCGCCACGCGTGCGGCAGCCGGCCCGCCCGCGATGGCGAGGTGCTTGTGGAGTCGACGCCGCCTCACCACGTTGATCGCCGCGTCGACGATCACGAACGCCACCACACTCACGCCGAAGACGGGCAACAGCCAGCTGGACGCGGCGGCCGCGACCGTGACGACGACCAGGACCTTCGGTGGGAGCTGCCGCCACGCCGGAGGTGGAAGCGCGGCCCATCGCTGGCCGTACGGACTGCGCTTCCACCACATCGCGTAGGAAAGCACGATCAGGACAAGGATTCCGACCGCGAGCAGCGCCACCATGATCTGGTTGGGCAGCCCGAACAGCGTGCCGGTGTGGAACTCCGCTCCTAGCACGGAGACCTTGGCAAGGAACGGCCAGTCGATCCAGTCGATTCGCTCGGTCACCTCGGCGGTGTAGGGGTTGATGGCGAGGGCATCGCGCTCGACCGGCAGGCCCAGCCCCTTCTCGGTCACGGTGAACGGCTGGTCCG
The DNA here is from genome assembly GCA_963720325.1 of uncultured Actinomycetota bacterium. Classification (GTDB taxonomy): domain Bacteria; phylum Actinomycetota; class Actinomycetes; order Propionibacteriales; family Actinopolymorphaceae; genus Thermasporomyces. The sequence continues at coordinate 777,505 of CAVRFE010000008.1, forward strand.
CTGCCGACGGCACCGTCACGACCACCTCACCACCGAGGCCGTCCGCCTCGGCGACGGCCAGCACCTTGTCGACGCCGATGCGCCGGCCGTCCGCCGGCACCTCGACGGGAGACGCGGTCAGTGTGGGCCGGGGTGCATCGACCGGGTTCACCGCCTGATCGGCCCGACCTCCGGCGTACTGCGACATGGCGAGACCGGTGACTCCGACGACGAGCACACCGACCGCAAGCCACAACCCGAGCGGGCCCTTGACTCCGCGCAACCGCAGGCGTGCACTCCTGCCCCGGGCGGACGGCCGGAGCAGGTCGCCGAGGCGCCGCTTGCGGCCCGGTTGGGCCAACCACAGCACGACGCCCCCGAGCACGATGTACGGCAGCCAGCTGGCGGCGAGCTCGGAGTAGAGCCGCCCGGGCGCACCGAGGTGCAGATTGCCGTGCAGGTCCCGTAGCCAGGTGTTGGCAGGGAGTTGGTCGGCGAGCGTGGTCAGTTCGCCGTTGACGTAGTTGGTGTACGGATCGACGTACACCGTTCGTGCCCTGACCGGTTCACCAACGTCGTCCAGGCCCGGTACTGACAGCACCACCCGCGTCGTGCGGTGCGGTTCCGGTGGCGGGATGACCGACCGCACCGTCCCTTCCGGGTGTGCACGAAGCGCCGCAGCTACCTGTTCCGACAGCGGGTGAGGCGATCCCGTGACCTGGGAGACGTACAGCTGCGAGTGGTAGAGGCCGTCATGGATCTGCGGACTGAACACGTAGACGAGGCCGGTCAGGCAGACCATGACGAGAAACGGCGCGACCACTACACCCGCGAGGAAGTGCACGCGGCGCGCGAGGGCGCGGAGGACGGTGCCCGCGCTGGCGGAAGGCCGGCTCCTGCTGGTCACCGGACCGGTTCGCCGACCTCCCGGTCGACGCCCCCGGTCTCCTTGTCGGCGTTCTCTTCGGCATCGCCGGCCGGAGCGACTCGCGACCCTCGCATACGTGTGTGCAGCGTGACACCGACCGCCATGAGCAACCCCGCCCCCACCAGTACCAGGCCGACCAGCAAGGTCACGTTGACACTTCCGGTGTGCCCGCCCGAGGTGTCTGCGGCGCTCTCGACCGGGTCGGCGGATGCTTGGCCCGCGGTGCTGTCGCCCGCCGTCGGTGTGACCGCCCGCTTGGTCGGCGTGGCGGCGACGCCAGAGCCGAGCGTGACTGTCGGGAGCCCGGCGGTTCGCCCGCGTGGCACCGAAGCGTCGGTCCACCTGTCGACATCGCCGTTCGTGTAGCGCTGGATCACCTCGAAGGACAGAAGTCCGTCGCGGGGGAGCCCGCCAAGGGTGACGATGAACTGCTCGAACTGGCCCGGGCGGACACGTCCCCCGTCCCACACGATCGACTCGGCGACCTCGTCGACGACGGTCCCGCCCACCTTCGCCGGCGGGTCGATCGGCCTTCGGTTGATGGTCACCGTCCAGCCCGGCCTCGGGGAGGCCTGGACAGAGAGCGGAATGTCTCGAGGAAGGACGAGCTCGAGTCGGTCCGACGACGTGTCCGTCCGCTCGTTGGCGAGCCGGATGGCGAACGTCTCCGTGCCGCCGCCCTTCACGGTGCCGGGCACGATCGACACGCGAGCGTGCGCGGGCCTGGCTGTCACCAGCAGGCCGAGCCCGCTCGCGAGCAGCAATGTGGTCGTGAGCAGGACCGTGACTGTGAGCGCCACGAGGCGCTGGCAGCGGTTCACGTAGAACGCCATGGCGATACTCCGAAGGAAGGTGGTAGTGGCGGGCCGGGACCGGCCGGGGTGTATCCCGGCAACTGCGCCGATATGCCCGGCGGAGGGTCCCGGTCCCGGCCCGCGTCTGTCGCCTACCTGCAGGCGTCCGGATCAATCGGGTTGAGCTGCTCGCAGGTCAGCTTCTCCCGCCAGCCGGCGGGAACCTGCTGCGACCAGCCGTTGTACACCAGCGGAACCGGCAGGACTCCCTGTCCACCCATGCCGTCGGCGCCGGTGATGGCGTCCTCCATCGCGGTGCCCGGCTCCTGGTCCATCACCAACTGCCCGGCAATGGTGGCGTCAGCGATGTCGCCGTCCATGTTGGGATCGATGTCGATGACCTGAGCCGCATTGGAGAACTTGTTGGACACGTAGCCGTAGTAGCCGCCGCCCTTCTTGGCACCGAAGTTGATGCCATGGCAACCGGCGTTACACTTCAGTTCCTTGACCACGGTGTCCGTCGACGGGTCGATCACCGAAACCGATCCGCTCAGGGTGTTCGCCGCCAACATGGCCTTGCCATCCGGGCTCACCGGGAGCTGGATGGTGAGGCCACCCCAGGGACCTCCAGTGGGTCCGGCTACCGGGTCGTAGTTGTCCCACAGGTCGATGCTTGCGCTGTGGACCTTCCTACCGTCCTTCACGCACGCATTTTCGGCGAGCGAGACACACGAGATGCTCGCACCGAGGAAGTCGGCCATGTAGAACTTCGACGAGTCGGGCGTCATTCCCGTGGCGATCGGTAGCTCGCCGGTGGGCTCCTTTCGCCATGTTCCAGTGTCGTTGTCGATGACGCTCGCGTCGTACGGATTGACGTTCGGCGTGACCGTCGTCTTTCCGTCATGGCTGAGCCAGAACGCGTGCGGGTGTTGCGGCATCTCCTCCTGTCCCTTGGGTCCCACCGCGATCCGGCGGTCGATACGCGTCGCTCCAGGGGTGAGCTCCACGACATCGGTGCCGCCGTTGATGGCGACCTGCACCTCGTCGGTGTCGGTCCGGGTCATCACGTGGGATGGATCCGGTCCGACCTTGACGGTCCGGAGGTGTTGACCGGACTCCCGGTCGAACACGGACAGTTCGTCGTCGAACCACTCCGTCTGGTACAGGTATTTGTAGTTCTTGTCGGTCCACATGTTGTGCGGGTTGTTCATGTCGATGCTCGAACCGGAGATCTTGCGGGCAACCTTCCAGTTCTCCACATCGATCTTCGTGGCGGAGCCAACCTTGTCCTTGCCGGCGTACTCCTCCATCTGGGTGTCGATCCAGACCTCGCCGACGCCAGGAGTCTTCGGCGGGGTCAGGGCCGGCAACTCCTTGGGCCAGTCGAACTTCTGGTCGTAGTACGCATCCAGGTTGGGAACCAGCAGCGGGTCGCCGTCCTCGTCGTACTGCAGGATCGGCGCGGGCGGGAGCACCGGGTTCCAGCTCGAGGACTCGGTGTAGCTGTACCTCTGCCAGTTGTCCGGCACGGTGATCGTGAAGAACGACCGCACCAACTGCTGGATGATGTCGGCACTCGACGGGACCGTCAGGTCGCGAGAGGTGACCTCGAGGTCCTTGCCGAAGTCGAGCCCGACCGTGAGCGGGTCGTCCACGACGGCCGCGCCCAGCATGTACGGGTGGATCGTGCACGTCCACGCGTACAAACCTGGCTTGGTGAGCTGCGCGGACGCCTCACCCATGAAGGCACCCGGCTGTTCGAACATGGGTGCTCCGGCCGGCCGGATCAGCGAGGTGATGTCGTGCACCGACTCGTTCTCCGGCGTCGCGATCTTGAAGTTCGCCGTGACCGGGGGGCCTTCGGTGGCAAATCCCTGGAGGTCATCGAGAGTCTTCTGCAGGTCCACGCCGACCGGCAGCGAGTTCAGGTTGACCGGCGCATCTACCGGAAGATCCGTCAGCTGCGTGGACAGCTGGCCGAGCAAGGACTCGGCCTTCGCAGCCGCCGGAGCCGCCTTGGGGTTGGACTGCGCGAGCGACGTCACTGCCGCCAGCGTGCTGTCCAGGTTGAGCATGTCGGACAGGTTCACCCCGGTCTCACCGAGCAACGGCACCTGTGTTGTCGAACCCGACACGAGGTTGGTCAGGGAGTCGACCAGGTTGGCGTTCGTCAGCCCCTGGGCCTGGGCCGTCGTCAGTCCTCCAACCCCGGCGACGCCGGCGCTCGACCCCGCGGGAGCCGGGGCGCCGGCCTTCGGCGCAGCGGCGCCGGACCGGGCGGCGGTCGAACCCCCGCTACCGGACTGACTGGACGTCGTCCCGCCGCTGCCCGCCAGACCGGAGGCCGACCCGCCTCCACCAAGGAGGCCGGAGGTCAGCCCTCCGACATCCGGCAGACCCGAGGTCAACCCTCCGACATCCGGCAGACCCGAGGTCAACCCTCCGACATCCGGCAGACCCGAGGTCAACCCTCCGACGTCCGGCAGACCCGAGGTCAACCCGTCGACCCCTGCCGAACCAGACGACAGACCAGCGACCTGGGGAATGCCGGCCCTCGGCAACACCCCGACCGCGAGCGACTGACCGCCGAACAGGTCGAGCCCGGAGTCGAACCAGTTTCCATTGCTGTCCTTCAGCGTGAAGGTGATCGGCACCGGACCGGCGCCGACGGGCAGCGCCGCGGCCTCCGGCACCGCTATCGCTACCGTGCCGACGGCCGCGATCATCGTTGGTGCCAGCACCAACGCGAGACGTCTACGTCTCCTGTGCGCTCCCCGAGGAGCAGATTCGGGCATGTGGTTCCTCTTCCTTTCGATCCCGAACGCCTCACAAGCCGCCGCGGCCTCTCAGCGGCACTGCTTGAACACGACGAGCACACTCGTGGCCTATGTCGGGAAAGGGCATATAGCCGTAAATACGAAGTAAAACGCTGTTCACTCGAATCACTCATTTCCGTGAGAACAGCTGCATAGCGGCGCCGGACAGGCGGCGGCATCGTCCTCCGCACCGCACCGAGGAGGGTCGGTGCAGGCCCGGTAACAGCCGCGGCATATGAACGATGTGAGGGGATAGCTCGCTATTGGTAATTTTCCGGACATCGCGACGCACCTTCGGGGCCCCTCGCGATACGTTCTGTTCCGGAGTGCCCGAACGAGCGGATGGAGTCAGACAGGTGGCGACCGAAACCAAGCGGCTGGTCTACATCGGATCGTTCACGCCCGGAGCCGGTGGTGAAGGCGCCGGCATCAGCCTCGCCCGCCAGGACACCACCACGGGCGCACTCGAGCTTGTCGGCGTGGTCGCCGAGACCGGTTCGCCGGCGTTCCTGGCATGGCATCCGACCGGGCGCTTCCTCTACGCCATCAACGAGCGCGCGGAAGCCTCCGTGCAGGCGTACGCAGTGAACGACACCGGCACCCTGAGCGAGGTCGGCGCCAGCCAGCGCACCGGCGGCACCGGCGCCTGCCACCTCACCGTGCACCCGTCCGGGCGCTACGTCCTGACGGCCAACTACGGAAGCGGTCACATCTCGGTGCACCCCGTGCAGGCCGACGGCTCGGTCGGCGAGCGAACCGAGCTCATCCTGCACAAGGGCTCCGGACCCAACGCCAGCCGCCAGGAGGGACCTCACGCCCACCACGTACGGGTGGACCCGACGGGTCAGCAGGTGCTGGCGGTCGACCTCGGCGTCGACGCTGTCCTGACATACACCCTCGACCTCGACAAGGGCACCTTGGCCGCCGGCCCGGTGGCCAGGACGGCGCCAGGCGCCGGACCCCGGCACCTGGCGTTCGCGCCCGACGGGCTCGTGCACGTGGCGGGCGAGCTGGACTCCACCGTGACCACGTACTCCCTCGACCCGGCGACCGGTGAGATGGACCAGCGAGGGGTGGCGCCGTCGACGCTGCAGGAGGCGCCGGCCGACAACTACCCATCCGAGATCGCCATCAGCGACGACGATCGTTTCCTGTACGTCGCCAACCGTGGGCTCGACGTCATCGGCACGCTGTCCGTCTCGGGCGCTGACGTGCGCCCGGTTGCCGACACGCCCACCGGGGGAGCCTGGCCGCGGCATCTCGCCGTGTTCGGCGGTCACCTCTACGTCGCGAACGAGCGGTCCCACCAGGTGACGCACTTCGTGCTCGACCCCGACACGGGGGTCCCGACCCTGGCAAGCGACGAGCTACCGGTGCGTAGCCCCGCCTGCATCCTGCCCGCGCTGTAGGCCCGCGGCCCGCGCGTCCGGGGAGACCTACGGAACGCCCGCCGGGAAGACCAGCACCTTGCTGGCGGGATTCGTCCCCTTGGCCAGTGCCTCGAAGGCGGCCGGCGCCTCCGTCAAGTCGACCTTGCCCTCCACCAGGCGGGCAAGCTCGGGCGGTGCGGTGGCCACCCATGCGGCGGTCTCCCGGAAGTGCTGTGCGGTGTAGCAGTAGCTTCCGATCAGCGTGCGTTCCTCGATACTGACGGCGTACGCGGGGATCGTCACCTGCGGCTCGTGCATGCCCACCAGCACCACCCGCCCACCCACGGCACAGGCGGCCAACGCATCGCCCAGCGAACGCGACGATCCGACCGCGTCGATGACCAGCGAGGGCGGCTCGCCCAGAGCCGACGCGGCCAGGTCGGCAAGAGATCCCTGGGTCGGATCGAGCGTCGCGACGCCGATGTCGTCGACCAGGGCGCGGCGGCTCGCGTTCGGCTCCGACACCGCGACGTGGCCCGGCTCGTCATCCCCGCGCCGCGCCGCCAGCGCACAGGCCTGGCCGATCGGACCGCCACCCACTACGAGCACCCGGTCGCCCTTCTCGGCCTGTCCACGGGTGACGGCGTGGTGGCCGACGGCCAGCGGCTCGACCAGCGCGCCGTACTCCACCGGAACGTCCGGCGGCAGCGGCACGACGTTGGCCGCGGGCACCACCATCCGGTCGGCGAAGGCCGAGCTGATGGTGGGGTCGACCCCGATGATCCGACGGGAGGCACAGCGGTAGTCAAGGCCGGCTTGACACGACCGGCACTGACCGCAGGCCAGGACAGGATGCACGGTGACGATGGTCCCCGGTGCAGGTCCGGCGGTCTCTGGCCCGCTCGCGGCCACCCGCCCCACCGTCTCGTGGCCCATCACCTGGCCGGGAAAGCGCCGGCCGTTCTCGCCGGTGAACCCGTGCAGGTCCGAGCCACAGATACCGGTCGAGACCACGTCGACGAGTACCTCGCCTGGCCCGACCACAGGGTCCGGCCGCTCCTCGACGGCGATGTCCCACGGGCCTCGAAAGACGAGCGCGCGCACGTGAGCCTCCCCTGGTGCGGCGGCACAGCCGGACGCGGGAACCATACCCACGTCACAGTCGGCAACCGCAGCAACGGTCAGCGGGCTGACGGCCGGTGCGCGCCGTACCGTCCGGTTCCGGTCAGCAGACGTCCTCAAGCCTGGAGATACGGCTGCCAGCGATCATGGTCGACGGGCTCGAAGCGACGCTGGCGATGCGTCCGGCGTACGAGCGCCCGCCCGTCCGCGCGGCTGGCCACGACGCCGTGGGCGCGGGCCTGGACCACCAGGTTGCCGAGGGCCGTCGCCTCCGTCGGCCCGGCCACCACCGGCAGCCCGCACGCGTCGGCGGTGAGCTGGCAGAGCAGCTCGTTGTGCGCGCCGCCGCCGACGATGTGGACGACCTCGACCGGTTGGCCGGACAGGCGCTCCGCCAGCGACACGTTGCGGGCATGGGCGATCGCCAGGCTGTCCAGCACGCAACGGGTCAGCGCGGCCTGGCTGGCCGGCTCGGGTTGGCCGGTGCGGCGGCAGTGGGCGCGCACGCGTGCGGGCATGTCACCGGGCGCGAGGAACTCCTCCGACTCCGCGTCGACGACATACCGCAGCGGCGGCTCGGTGGCAGCGGCCGCGAGCAGGTCGTCAAGGCTCACCTGCGCACCCTCCTCCTCCCACTGCCGAAGGCTTTCCTGCAACAGCCACAGGCCCATCACGTTGCGCAGGTACCGGATCGTGCCGTCGACCCCGACCTCGTTGGTGAAGTTGGCGCGGCGGCCTTCCGGCGACAGGACCGGCGTCGGCAGCTCGACGCCGACAAGGGACCAGGTGCCGCAGGAGATGTAGGCGTACGTCTCGACCTCCGCCGGCACGGCCGCGACCGCCGAAGCCGTGTCGTGGGACGCGACGGAGGTCACCCGTACCCGCTCGCCAGCGTCCACCGCCCTGGCCACCTGCGGTACGAGCGGGCCGAGCACGACGCCGGGATCCCGCAACGGCGGAAGGATCCGTCCCGGCAATCCCAGCCTCTCCACCAGGCCGGCGGCCCAGTCCTGCTTGCTCACGTCGTACAGCTGCGTCGTGGATGCGTTGGTGCGTTCGCCTCCGGCCGTCCCGGTGAGCCGGTGGCACAGCAGGTCGGGGATCATCAGCAAGGTGGCGGCGCGGGCCAGGTCGGCGGGCCGTTCGGTGAGCAGCTGGTAGACGGTGTTGAACGGCATGAACTGCACACCGGTCGTCTGGTAGATCTCCTCATCGCCCAGCTGGGCGCGGACGCGGTCCATCACACCGGACGTGCGCTGGTCACGATAGTGCGCCGGTGGCGCGATCAGGGTGCCGTTCTCGTCGAGCAGGCCGTAGTCGACGCCCCAGGAGTCGATGCCGATCGAGTCCAGACCTGCCGCACCGACCTCGGCCGCGGCCAGCCTGATCCCGGTCAGGACTCCGTCCCACAAGGCGTCCAGGTCCCATGACAACCGACCGTTGACAGTGATCGGGTCGTTGCGAAACCGGTGCACGATCCGGGCGTCGAGCTCGTCGGGTCCGATCCGGCCGAGCAGAACCCGCCCGCTCGACGCGCCGAGGTCGACGGCAACGGCACGAAGAGTCCCCGTCATCGCCGTCACCGAAGGAACGCCGCGGCGACACCACCGTCGACCGGAATGTGCAACCCGGTCGTACGGGAGAGGTCACCCGCCGCCAGCGTGAACACGGCGGCGGCCACGTGTTCGGGCAGAACCTCCCTCTTCAGCAGCGTCCGTTGCGCGTAGTACTCGCCGAGTTTCTCCTCCGGTACGCCGTAGACGGCGGCGCGCTGGGCTCCCCAGCCGGACGCGAAGATCCCCGAACCGCGTACGACCGCATCCGGGTTGACGCCGTTGACCCGGATTTCGTGCTCGCCAAGTTCGGCGGCCAGCAGACGCACCTGGTGGGCCTGGTCGGCCTTGGCCGCTCCGTAGGCCAGGTTGTTGGGTCCGGCGAACACGCCGTTCTTGCTGGAGATGTAGATGATGTCGCCGCCGATGCCCTGGCTGATCATCGCCTTCGCCGCAGCCTTCGCGACCAGGAACGAACCGCGGGCCATCACGCGGTGCTGCACGTCCCAGTCGGCGGACGTGGTGTCGAGCAACGACTTCGAGATCGACAGACCTGCGTTGTTGACCACGAGGTCGACGCCTCCGAACGCGAGCGCCGCGGCATCGATCGCCGCCTGCACCTGGGCCTCGTCGGTCACATCCACGGTCACCGGGACCGCCTGGTCTGCCGTGCCGATGCCATCCGCGGTCGCCTTCGCCGCCTCGGCGTCGATGTCGGCCACCACCACGCAGGCGCCCTCGGCCGCCAGCCGCTCCGCCACCGCCTTGCCGATCCCCGAACCCGCACCGGTGACGAACGCGATCCGGGTCGCCAGCGGTTTCGGCTTCGGCATCCGCTGCAGCTTCGCCTCTTCCAGGACCCAGTACTCGATCCGGAACTTCTCCCGCTCGTCGATCGGCTGGTAGGTGGACAGCGACTCCGCACCACGCATCACGTTGATCGCGTTGACGTAGAACTCACCCGCCACCCGAGCCGTCTGCTTGTCCTTGCCGAAGCTGAACATGCCGACGCCGGGAACGAGCACGATCGCCGGATCCGCGCCACGTATCGGCGGACTACTTTCCTCGGCATGGCGGTCGTAGTAGGCCTGATAGTCGTCGCGGTACGCGGTGTGCAACTCCCGCAAGCGGGCGACCACATCGTCCAGGGGTGCGGTCGGCGGCAGGTCAAGGACGAGGGGCCGCACCTTCGTCCGCAGGAAGTGGTCGGGGCACGACGTACCTAGGGCGGCCAGCCGCGGATGCTCCTTCCTGGACAGGAAGTCGAGGACCTCGGGGCTGTCGGTGAAGTGTCCGACCTGGGGTCGGTCGGTCGAGGCCAGCCCGCGTACGACCGGGAGCAGCGCGGCCGCTCTGGACCAGCGGTCCGGCGCGGGAAGGGGCTCGTAGCCGGCCACGACCGGACCGAGCGGCTCGGTCCGCGCGCGCGTGTCAATGTATTCTTGACAGCGGCCGATGATCTCCAGTGAGTTGACCTCGCACTCCTGCGACGTGGCTCCCCAGGCCGTGATGCCGTGACCGCCGAGGATGACCCCGATGGCCTCCGGGTGCGCGCGCCTGATCTGGGCGATGTCGAGGCCGAGCTGAAATCCCGGGCGACGCCATGGCACCCAGGCGACACGCTCTCCGAAGCACTCCTTCGTCAGAGCCTCGCCGTCGGCGGCGGCGGCGAAGGCGATGCCGGCATCGGGGTGTAGGTGGTCGACGTGCTGGGCATCGACCAGCCCGTGCATGGCGGTGTCGATCGAGGGTGCCGCGCCGCCCTTGCCATGCAGGCAGAAGTCGAACGCCGCCACCATGTCGTCCTCGTGCTCGATGCCCTGGTAGACGTCGACGAGGGCGCGCAGCCGGTCCAGCCGCAGGACGGCCAGACCGGCCTCGGTGAGAGTGCCGAGATCGCCGCCGGATCCCTTCACCCACAGCAGGTCGACCTCGGCGTTGGTCACCGGATCGGTCGCGGACGCCTTGCAGGACGCGTTGCCTCCTGCGTAGTTCGTGTTGCGCGGGTCGGCGCCGAGTCGATGGCTGCGGTCGAGCAGTTCCGCCACCTGCGGGTGTGTCACGTCACGCGCCCCAACCAGCGGCCTGGCCATCCTTGCGTTCGACCCGCACCCGTTCGGCGTGGCCCGAGCGCCGGTAGGCCGCAAGTGGATCGGGGTCGAGCCCGAGATCCTCGCGCACCTCACCCAACAGCGGCCGGACGTCGGTGTTGTAGGCGTCCATCACCACGGCATTGGCCCCGAGCACGTCACCGGTGCGCTGAGTCTCGGCCAGCGCCTCGGCGTCCACCAGGAGAGCCTTGGCGGTGGCCTCCTGAACGTTCATCACCGAACGGATCATGGCAGGGACCTTCGGTTCCAGGTTGTGGCACTGGTCCAACATGAACGCCACGCCGGCACTCGCGTCCAGGGCACCGGCCTGGACGATCTCGTGCATGATCCGGAACAGCTGGAACGGGTCGGCCGCGCCGACCATCAGGTCGTCGTCGGCATAGAACCTGCTGTTGAAGTGGAACCCGCCGAGCTTCCCCTGCCGGAGCAGGAACGACACGATGAACTCGATGTTCGTGCCGGGTGCGTGGTGGCCGGTGTCGACGAGCACCTGGGCCTGTTCGCCGAGCATCACGCAGTGCGCGTACGACGTGCCCCAGTCGGGAATGTCGGTGGCATAGAACGCGGGTTCGAAGAACTTGTACTCCACCAGCATCCGCTGGCCGGACCCGAGACGCTGATACGCGGCGGCCAGCGCCTCCGCAAGACGATCTTGACGGGCTCGCAGTGAGTCCTGGCCCGGATAGTTGAGACCGTCGGCAAACCACAGGCTGAGGATCGACGAGCCGGTGGCGTCCATGATGTCGACGCACTCCAGCAGGTGCGCCAGCGCCTTCTTCCGCACGACCGGGTCGGGGTTGCAGACGCTGCCCAGCTTGTAGTCGTCTTCCTGGAAGACGTTGGGGTTGATCGCGCCGAGGCTGATGCCGGTCGACTCGGCGTGCCGGGCGAGGTCGGCGTAGTCGTCAACCCTGTCCCAGGGGATGTGCAGGGCGATGCTCGGCGCGACACCGGTCAGTTGGTGCACCAGTGCCGCGTCGTCGATCTTCTCGTACGCGTTGCGCGGCACGCCCTCCTGCGCGAACACCTTGAACCGCGTACCGGAGTTTCCGTACGCCCACGAAGGTGTCTCGATGTGTTGGGCCCGAAGGGCGGCCTTGACGTTGTCGACGGACACGGCGCTCGCAGTCATCACGTCTCCCATCCCTCCTGGGTTTCCCACTAGTCGAGGTGGAACACCTCGTCGAGCGGGCGCATGTCGGTATCGGCGCTTCCGGAGCCGAGGTCCTCGAAGTAGCCCGCCATCTCGGCCTGCCAACGACTGTTGATGTCACGTTCACCCATGGCGGCCCGGGCCGCCTCGAAGTCGTCGGTCTCGAGATAGCCGACCAGCAGGCCGTCGGCGGACAGGAAGAGCGAGTAGTTGTGCCAACCGGTTTCTCGCAGGGCCTGCAACATCTCCGGCCACACGTGCTTGTGCGCCTCGCGGTATTCCGCAAGGCGATCGCGTCTGACGCGAAGGAGGAAGCACACCCGCTGCACCGCGATCTGTCCCCTCTCCGCCTCGACTTTGGCTCCCGGTGCTGCTCCGCCGTGAACGGCAGGGTCTGAATCGTTTCACGCATGCTAGGTACGGGCCAGGTGCCGGTCAACAGGCGGGTCCCGGACGGGCCAGACCGGATCCGGCACGACTCCGAAACATTTCGACACGGCGCAGGTCGGGTGAGGTGGGCGGCCATGATCAAGAGTTGCCAAGCCGGGTTCCTACGCACTCGGGAGACGGTTTCCTGACGCTTGATCATGGAACCCGCCGTCGTCAGGGCCGCCAGCGGCCGTCGCCTCGGGGCTTGCGGACCCCTTGTGCCGATCTGAGAGGATCGGCATTACATCGATGAAGACCCTGTTCGATGGCGACAGGGCTCGACGACGGAGCGCCTGACAACCTTCGAGGAGCCCCCGTGACCGAGGCATCCCAACCGTCCGCCGCGAATCGCCCAACGCACTCCGAGCCGCATGGCGACTGCCCTCGACCGGAATATCCGCGTCCGCAGTTCGTCCGGCCGGACTGGCTGAACCTCAACGGCCGTTGGGAGTTCGAGATCGACCAGGGTGACTCCGGACTCGAACGTGGCCTGGTCGACCAGCCGCTCGGTGGCGAGATCCTGGTCCCGTTCTGTCCCGAATCGTCCCTGTCGGGCATCGGCCACGTCGACTTCCTGCATGCGGTCTGGTATCGGCGTACGGTCCGGATCCCGGCCGACTGGAACGGCCGGCGCATCCTCGCCCACTTCCAGGCCGTCGACTACGACGCGACCGTGTGGGCCAACGGCGTCGAGGTGGCCCGACACCGCGGCGGCTGGACACCGTTCACCGCCGACATCACCGCGGCTGCCGCCGATGGCGGCGAGGTCACGCTGGTGGTCCGGGCCCGCGAACCGCGCGGTGTTGCGCTCCCCCGGGGCAAGCAGTCGGACCGGTACGCCAACTACTCCTGCCTCTACACCCGCACCACCGGTATCTGGCAGACGGTCTGGCTCGAGCCCGTCCCGGAGTCGCATCTGCGCCGGCCCAAGATCACGCCGGACGTGGGAGGTGGCGCGTTCGAGGTGGAGGTGCCACTCGGCGGACCGCGCCGAGGCCTCAGCGTCAAGGCGATCTTGTCGGACGGTGCCGGGGAGGTCGCCACCGCGACCGTACGCGCCGACCTGGACTTCTCGGCCCGGCTGAGGCTGCAGATCCCTGAGGATCGGCGTCGGCTGTGGTCGGGCGACGACCCCTTCTGCTACGACCTCGCCCTCAGCCTCGTCGACAGCCACGGGACGGTCGTCGACGCCGTGACGAGCTACGCCGGTCTGCGGTCGGTCACCATCGACGGCAAGGCGATTCTGCTCAACGGCAATCCGGTCTTCCAGCGCCTCGTCCTCGACCAGGGCTACTACCCCGACGGCATCCTCACCGCTCCGAGCGACGAGGCCCTGGTCGCCGACATCACGGCCTCGATGACGGCGGGGTTCAACGGCGCCCGCCTGCACCAGAAGGTGTTCGAGGAGCGGTTCCTCTACCACGCCGACCGGATGGGCTACCTGTGCTGGGGAGAGTTCGGCGACTGGGGAAGCAATATCGGGGTGGACGGCGACAACCAGCAGCCCGGGCCGACGTACGTCACCCAGTGGCTGGAGGCGCTCGAACGTGACTACTCCCATCCCTCGATCATCGGCTGGTGCCCGCTGAACGAGACCTGGCAGCGACTGCACGACCGGATCACGACGCTCAACGATGTCACGCGCGGGATGTTCCTTGCCACCAAGGCCGCCGACCAGAGCCGCCCGGTGCTGGACACCTCGGGTTATGCGCACAGGGTCCGCGAGACCGACGTCTACGACTCGCACAACTACGAGCAGGACCCGACAAAGTTCGCCGCAGCGATGGCCGGGCTTGCCGACGACGACCCGTACGTCAACGCCGGTCGACCGGATCGCGGTGGCGCGGGCCGCCCGTGGTCGGTTCCGTACGCCGGCCAACCCTACTTCTGCAGCGAGTTCGGCGGCATCTGGTGGAACCCCGACGCCAACGAGGACGAGGACTCGTGGGGTTACGGTGAACGGCCGCGCACGCTGGAGGAGTTCTACACCCGCTTCGAAGGCCTGGTCGCCGCCCTGCTCGACGATCCCGGCATGTTCGGCTACTGCTACACGCAGCTGACCGACGTCTACCAGGAGCAGAACGGCGTGTACCGGTTCGACCGTACGCAGAAGTTCGATCTCGATCGCATCCGGGCCGCCCAGATCCGGATGGCGGCGATCGAGAAGAACGCCACGTGACGGCGGCCGCCGGCGCCACCGACACGGCCGGCGCGGCCACCCAGGTCAACCCGGCCAACCTGGCCAACCCGGTCGAGGTGCTCGCTCGTGGGGTCCGGAGCTATCTCCCCTACCTGCAGGATTCGGGTGAGCTGCACGACCCGGTGTTCGGCGAGCCGACCCAGTACGGCACCGCCTACTACGCCTACTGTCACGCGGTCCTGGCCACGGTCGGGCCGCCGCAGGACCTGGCCGACCACCTCGACCACGCCACCCGCGGAGTGGATGCGGCCCTGGCACACACCGCCAACCCGACCTTGACACCCACGGCGTCCGGCTTCTCCCGCGCCACCGGCGCGACCCGCCGCGGAAATCACCGCGACTTCACCTGGCCGCCGATCCTCAAGACCTACCGTCTGCTGGCCGCTGCCGGCTGCGACCGGGCGAAGGAGCTCGCCGACCGGATCGCCCGGGTGGACATCGAAAAGTCGTTCCGGTCGCGGCCGCCGTCCAACTGGGCGGCGGTCTGGCTGTCCGGTGAGTGGATCCGCATCCGGGAAGGGTTGTCGCCGCACACAACTGAGCATGTCGATGCCTGGCTGGCGGTGTTCTTGGAGGACCGGCTCCGGCCCGCCGACGGATTCTTCTTCGAGCCCGGAAAGCCCAACTCCTACGACCTGTTCACGCGCTGGCATGTCGCTGACCTGCTGGCGGAGGGATACGACGGGCGCTGGCGCGAGCCGCTCGACCAGCTGATGGCCAACGGGTTCCGGCGCAGCCTGGACGTCCAGTTGTCCGACGGGTCGCTTGCCTCGGCACACCGCAGTGCCGGCCAGACCTGGACCGTCGGCGCCCAGATCGCCTACTTCACTCACGCGTCTCGCTACTTCGCCGAGCGGTCCGAGCGGGACAACGCCGCCCTGGCCAACCAGGCGGCTCACCGCGCGTTCGCGTCAATGCGACGTTGGCAGCGGGCCGACGCGCCCTTCAGTCCGGTCGAAAATCTGCTGCCCTCGGGTTATCGGGTCGGCTACGAGGGTTACACCGCGGACGCCCACTACGGCAGTCTCGCGCTGGCGTTTTTGGCTGCGGCGGTGGCGTCCGGGTACACCGAGGCTGGACCTGTCGCCACGGAACGCCCGCCGGCGGTACGCGTCGAGCACGACCCGACGTTTCGCGGCGTCGCCCATGCCGGCCGTTACAGCGTTGCGGTGAACGCGGACCCGGCCCCGGCGTACGACGGGTTCGGGATCACCGACCTCACGTTCGGCCCGGGGCGGTTCCTGCAGTTCGCTTCGAGCGTGCGCCACCCGGAGACCGGGACCTTCGTCAACCTCGGGATGGCCCGGCGGCCGGAACCCGGACGAAGCGAAATCGACGTACTGGCCCAGCGGGCGCTCACGCTGACCGAACCGATCCGGGCCGTGGAGCCGGCCGGCGTGCGGCTGACCGCACGGTCCGAAGACCTGACGTACGAGCTCGCGGTGCGCGTCGACGGCACCGGAATCGCTGTGGAGGAGGGGACTCCCGGCCTGGTCGACTACCGCACGTTGCTCGTCCCCTACCTCCGCGACGCTGGTACCGGCGACCAGACCACGGTCACGCTCCTGTCCACCGGCATCCGGCTGACCATGGGTACGGAGGAGATCGAGATCGTCACCGACCAACCAGTCGAGTCGATCCTCGATCTCCCCCACGGGTTCGAAAACCGTCGCGGCCTGTGTGGGCTGGTACGGATCGACCTGCGTGGAGCCACCGACCGGATCAGCTACCGCGTAACGGTCGTCCGCTGAACCGCGACCCTGCCAGGTCAGTCGCGTAGGTCGAGCCAGCGCACCTCCTGCGGCGTCAGCTCGATCCGCAGCGCGTCGAGGGAGCTGCGGGTCTCCGCCAACGCCCGCGGCCCGATCAACGGGAAGGTCGCGAACTCCTGGAAGAGCACGTACGCCAGCGCGATCGCCGTCGGCGCGACACCGCGACGCTCGGCGAGCTCCTGCGCCCGGGCCAGGCGTTCGAAGTTTTCGTCGCTGTACCAGCACCGGACAAGCTCGGCATCGGACCGGTCGTCCGGCGCGGCCCGGCCGGTGAAGAAGCCACGGGCCTGACTCGACCACGGCATCAGGGCCAGCTGGTTCTTCTCCAACCACGTTCGCGACTCGTCGTCGGACGCGGAGACGCATCCCGCCCACGGCACGTCGATTGCCCGCGCCAGGCTGAAGTTGTTGCTGACCGCGACGAAGGGAGCGCGGCCCGCCTTCTCCGCGTAGGCATTGGCCTCGGCGACCCGCGACAGCTGCCAGTTGGATCCGCCGTACGCCTTGATCTGCCCGGCCCGCAGGTGCTCGTCGAGGACGTCGACGAACTCCCCGACCGGGATATCGGGATTGTCGCGGTGCATGAAGTAGATGTCCACGTGGTCGGTCTGCAACCGGTCGAGGCTCTCACCCAACTGTCGGGTGATCGACTCCGGGTCGCAGTGCGGGGTGTGGGCACCCTTGCCGATCACCACGACGTCAGAGCGGATGTCACGGTTGCGGATCCACTGGCCCAGCATGCGTTCGCACGCGCCGCGCCCGTAGATGTAGGCGGTGTCGAACGCCGTGCCACCGCGCTCGACGAAGTCGTCGAACATCACCGTCGCATGGGGCAGGGCGAACTGGTTGTCGACGCCCATCACTAGTCGCGAGATCTGCTTGCCGACGCCGGGAATCTCCGCGTACGGCATCACGTGATCGGCCTGCCGGGCGAGCGGACGGCCATGCACCGTGGGGATTACAGCGTCAGGACGCTCGGCCGGGTAGGTCAGGCCGATCGCCTGGCGCCACTTGTCGAGCGTCTCCATCGTGCCGAGCGTGTCGTCCCAGCTCATCTGCGGCGCCTGACGGTCGGCCAGGTGGTTGGCCACGGCGTCTGCCTCCGCGGCGTACAAAGGCGTCGGCTCGACGGCGATCTCCTCGACATCGGCATGGATGCGAGAGACCACGATGCCGTAGCTGGAACCGTCCCGGCCGGGCAGCCACGGGTTCGGGACGACGAGGTGACCTTCGCTCCCGATCACGCGTACAACATTGTCCGCAGACTGGCCGACGCCGGTCGTCACCTGGGCGGTGACGCCACCAGGGAACTGCAGGGTGGCCGTCGCCCAGTCGTCGACACCTGTGTCAGCCACATGTCCGACCGCGGTCAGGGATTCGGCGTTGGCGAAGGGCTTTCCGACCGCACACCCGGCGATCAGGCGAGCCATCGACACGGTGTATCCACCCACGTCGAGAATTCCTCCGCCGGCAAACTCGGCCTCCCAGATGCGGCTACCCGGAGACGGCTTGGAACGGAACGCGAACGAGGCCTGGATCTGGTGGATCTTCCCGATCACACCGTCGCGGAGCAACTCGACCAGGCGCTGGGTCTGGGGAACGCAGCGGTACATGAACGCTTCCATCAGGAAGATGTCGTGCCGACGGGCCGCCTCGATAACCGCCATCGTCTCGGCGAGGTTGACGGTCAGCGGCTTCTCGCACAGAACGTGCTTGCCGGCCTCGGCCGCCCTGATCGCCCACTGCGCATGGAGTGGGTGCGGAGTGGCGATGTAGACCGCGTCGACTTCATCGTCGGTGAGCACCTCCTCGAGACTTCCGTACGAACGGGCGGCGCCGTGCTTGCTGGCGAATTCCGCCGCCCTCGCCGGATTACGGCCGCCGACCGCCACCAGGACGCCGGTCTTGGAGGCGGGCAGGTCAGCGGCGAAGCGCTGGGCGATGCTGCCCGGGCCGAGAATCCCCCAGCGCAACTTCTGCTTGCCGGTCGTCGTGTCCTGTTCGGTAGCCGCATGCTCGTGTGCCATGAGCACAGCCTTGCAGGGGGCCGAACGAGCGGCAACAAAGGTGCCAGCCAGCGGAATCGGTCCGTCGGCCCGACCCTGGCCGAAGGCGGACACCGGGACAGCCGGTCACGGACGACTCTCGCGGCACGGCCGGAGCGAGGTCGGCGTGGCGAAGTTCGACAGTGTGATCGGCTCTTGCCAGAACACCGGGACAGTGCCATGTTCGGGTCCTCGTACGAGTCTGGCACGCCACTCCACGTCTCCTCAGCGCGCGTGCGCACGACCTATAGGGAGGGCGAACGCCTTGCCGACATCACCCAGGAGATCCGCCATCTCCCGCCGACGGGCGCTCCAGGCCCTGGGTGGGCTCGGCCTCAGTGCCGCGGGTCTCCTCTCCGCAGGCTGCACGATCACCAAGGGCACGCCGCCCATCTCCAACGTCGGTCTGGACAAGAAACCTGCTCCGGGGCGCAAGACCAACATCGAGGTCTACAGCGTCTTCGGTGGCCCGGTCGGCGAGGGGATGGTCAAGCTCGCCCAGCGGTTCGAGGAAAGCCAGGAAGACATCGGCGTCCGCGTCATCTACGCGCCAGCCGGCGTCGGCGGCGGTGCCGTGCAGCAGAAGCTCTTCACCGCGATCGCCGGCGACAATCCCCCCGACGTCGCTCAGCTCGTACCCTCCCAGGCGCCGCAGTGGGCCGAGCTCGGCATCATGACCGACCTGACCGACCGCTACCGCGAGGCCGGCCTGGGACAGGACGACTTCTTCCCGCCGGTCTGGGAGAGCATCGTCTACAAGGACCAGATCTGGCAGGTCCAGTGGGATGCCGACCCGAACTTCCCGTTCTTCTGGAACAAGGACCTCTTCGAGAAGTCCGGGCTCGATCCGGAGAAGCCGCCGACCACCATCGAGGAGGTCGACGAGTACTCCGCGAAGATCCTCAAGAAGTCCGGTGCGAACGTCACCACCATCGGCATGATCCCGTGGGACTCCTACGGATACTCCAACTCCTTGTTCACATGGGGCTTCGCCCATGGCGCGACCTTCTTCGACAAGGAGAAGGAGGAGGTCACTCCCGACAGCGAGCTCTCGATCAAGGCACTGGAGTGGATCGTCAACTACGCGCAGTCGGTCGGGGGTGCCGACCGGGTGACGGTCACTCCGCCGGGACTGCAGCTCCACCCCTTCAGCACCGGCAACATCGGCATGGCCCCACTGGTCGCACCGAACTACCGCGACATCAAGACCAACCTGAAGGACATGAACATCGGCGCGGGGCAGCTGCCGTTCCAGGCTCCTGGCGCCGACCACCCGGGGGCCGGTGCGTGGATCGGCGGCTGGGGAATGTTCATTCCCAGCGAGGCACGGTATCCCGACGAGGCCTGGGAGTTCATCCACTGGGCCGGGGCGACCGACGAAGGCACCAAGGCGCAATGGGACACGGTGGGCTTCCCGCCCGGGTACAACAAGGCGCCGGTGCTGGAGGAGATCAAGAACGACCCGGTGATGGCGCCCTACTACGACGTGCTCACCACCTCGCAGAGCATCCGGCCTCCGATCCCGGTCGCCGACTACTACTTCACCCAGCTCGACGAGCACATCAGCAAAGCGGTGCTGGGCTTGGCCACCCCGCTCGAGGCGATGCGCGAGGTCAAGACCAACGTCACCGCTGAGTGGGACAGGTTCCGAAAGGCGGTCGAGGTATGACCACGACGTCCACGACGCCGGCCAGGTCGACGAGGGGACGACTGGGCGCGGCGTTGTCCGCGGGAGCGGGACGTAGCCCGCAGGAGCGCCGCAACACCTTCTGGGGCTTGGTCTTCACAGCTCCCGCCATCATCGGGCTGCTCTGGTTCACGGCCTATCCAGTACTGATGTCGATCTACTACAGCTTCACCTCGGCCACGATGGTGAAGCCGGCGGACTGGATCGGCCTGGACAACTACCAGAGCCTCCTCACCGACGCCAACTGGTGGGGCTCCCTCGGCAACACGCTCTACTACATCCTCGCGAGCGTGCCGCTCGGCATCGCTGTGGCTCTCGCCCTGGCGATCCTGCTCAACCTCAAGGTGACTGGGCAGTCGGTCTACCGGGTGATCTTCTACCTGCCGGCCATCGTGCCGATCGTCGCCTCAGCAGTCGTGTGGTTGTACGTCTTCAACCCGCAGTACGGGGTCTTCAACACGGTGCTCGGCTGGTTCGGCATCGTCGGGCCTGGTTGGTTGGCGGCGCCCGGGTGGGCGATGCTCGCGCTGATCATCTTCACCACCTGGGGTGCCGGGAACCTGATGATCATCCTGCTGGCGGGTCTCCAGGACGTCCCGCAGGACCTGCACGACCAGGCGATGGTCGACGGCGCCGGGCCGGTCCGCAGGTTCCGGCACGTGACGATCCCGTTCCTGAGCCCGCACCTGCTCTTCGCGCTGGTGACCGGACTGATCGCCGGCTTCCAGTTCTTCACACCCGTCTTCGTCCTGACGAACGGCACCGGCGGACCGGCCGGGACGACCCTTGTCTCGGGGCTGTACCTGTACCAGAACGCATTCCAGTTCTTCAAAGTCGGGTACGCCAGCGCGATCGCCTGGATTCTGTTCATCCTCGTCGGGCTGGCGACGGCTCTCATCTTCCGACTGGTTGGCCGCCGGGTCTACTACGGCGGGGCATAGGAGGCATACCGATGGCCGTAGCGCAACGAACCCTCCCAAGCGTGCAGGCCGGGCGGCCGAAGGGTGCCTGGAACAAGGTCGTGGAGAAGGTTGTCTCCCACGCGCTGCTGATCACCGTGAGCGTGATCTTCATGGTGCCGTTCTTCTGGATGGTGTCGGGATCACTCAAGACCGGACCAGATCTCAACGCGTTTCCGGTGGTGTGGTTTCCGAAGACGTTGACGCTCGAAAACTACATCGCCGGGCTTCAGGTCTTTCCGTTCCTTCGGTACCTGTTCAACACGCTGGTGATCTGCGCGTTCTCGATGCTCGGCGCCGTACTGTCCAGCTCGTTCGTCGCCTATGGCCTGGCGCGGATCGAGTGGCGGTGGCGTACGCCCTTGTTCATCGTCATCCTGAGCACGCTGATGGTGCCGTTCTACGTGACGATGGTGCCGTTGTTCACGATGTTCCGTGGCCTGGGATGGACCAACACCTGGCTGCCCCTCATCGTGCCGCACTTCTTCGGCGTACCACTCTTCATCTTCCTGCTCCGTCAGTTCTTCATGAGCATTCCCAAGGAGCTGTCGGAGTCGGCGCGGATGGACGGTGCGAATGAGCTCGTCATCTACTGGCGGATCGTCCTCCCGCTTGCCAAGCCTGCCTTGGCAGCGGTGGCGCTGTTCCAGTTCCTCACGTCCTGGAACGATCTGCTCGGCCCGCTGATCTACCTCAGCGACGCGGACCACTACACGCTCTCGCTCGGCCTGACGTTCTTCCGTAGCGAGTACAGCACGCAGTTCGGTCCGCTGATGGCGGCGAGCACCGTCGTCGTACTACCGGTCATCGTGGTGTTCTTCTTCGCCCAGCGCACGTTCATCCAGGGGATCACGCTCACCGGCGTCAAGGGCTGACCAACCAAGCGGGCTGGCCAGCCAAGCGGCAGACCAAGCAAGCTGCTGGTCAAGCAGCGACGGCCGCGGCACCTTCGGGTGGCGCGGCCGTTTGCTTGTCGCCGAACTCCCAGCGCGCAGCGGCCCAGTTGGTGGCGACCACTTGGTGGCTGCCGTTCTCGGCTGGGCCGATTCGCCAACAGGCAAAAGAAAATCCTGTTGAACGGGAAGGAGGTGGACTCCCGTTCAACAGGATCGAAACTACGCTTGAGAACCTGGTGTGCCGGTGCGCAACGCTGAGCACCGGCATGCCAAGTACTCGTGGAACGAGCTAGATCAACCCGTTCCTAGCCGCCCATGCGACGACCTGGATTGGGGCTCGTGCACCGAGCCGGTCACAGAGCGCCCGTGAGCGCCTGCGCACCGTGCGGTCGGAAAGCGCTAGCCGACGCGCAATTGCTTCCACCGGAAGCCCGTCGGCAAGCAATGCAAGAAGCCTAATCTCGTCGTCAGTTACCCGCCTCCGCAGGTCACTTGTGGTGGTGACATGGCTTGCCACCCCATGACCCACGGAACCGTGGCTTACTCCGTTGTGAGTTGCCGTGCTGTGATTGACCGTGTTGGGGGCTGGTGCGCCGTAAATCTGCTCAGCTACACCAGCCGGTCGGAGTGCCCTCACTACGCCTTGGCTGAGATCTGACATGCCCATCCGCCTTCGCGTTGACCCCGTACCCTTCGCGTTAACCCCGTGTAAAAAGAAGCGGCCTGAGTCGTTTCAATATGCACCTAAGGTACGAGAGTGAACACCGGCTAGTCAACGGTCGGAAGCGCACTGTTCTCATCTTGCTTACAACTCACAACGAATCGCGATCGAAATTCGATAGCTCTCCGTGCACGCTGGTCACAGTACGCAGCAACGTCTGATGATCCGCGCGGGGCGTATCGCATCGTGGACATCGCGGGCGGCTGTACCAAGGACCGGAAAGCCCACTGGTCGTCAAGGAATCCTTGACGACCAGTGGGCTTCGTGCCTACGCCGACCAGACAAGCGCGACGACCACCGGGCGGCGTCTCGGTATCCGGACACCGCCGGCGCGAGGCGGCCCGTCGACCGGTACCTACGCGGCGTCCGGTGTCGCCCCGAACGGCACGACGTCGGGCCTGGCCACGGTGCTGGTCACCTCGACCGGACCGCCGCCGGAGGCACCGGACTGCAGCAGCGACTCCATGATGTCGAGCACGTGGAAGGCGAGGTCGCCACTGGCACGGTGGGCGCTGCCTGTCTGGATGGCCCGGGCCATGTCGGCCAGGCCGTAGCCACGGCTGGAGTTGGCGTACCCCCCGGCCACGTCGGCGACGGTCCAGTCCCGCCCACCGGCCCTGGCGATCTCGACGTCGCCACCGAAGGTGTTGGGATCGGGGACCGACAACGACCCCTCGCTGCCGTAGATCTCGATCCGAGGCAGCTTCGCCGCCCAGACGTCGAAGCTCGTCATGATCGTGGTGAGGACGCCGGACTCGTGCGCGAGCACGCCGGCCACGTGCGTGTCGACCTCGACGGAGAACGTCGTTCCCTGCTTGGGTCCGCTGCCGACCGTGCGCTCCTGCCGGGCCCGCCCGACCCGCCCGGTCACCTGGCGTACCGGACCGAGGAGGCTCACCAGGGCGCTCAGGTAGTAGGGCCCCATGTCGAGCAGCGGCCCACCTCCGGGCTTGTAGTAGAACTCCGGGTCGGGGTGCCACGGCTCGGGCCCCGGGCTCACGAAGAACGCCGTCGCGGCCGCCGCCTCGCCGATGTCGCCCCGGTCGAGCAGTACGCGCGCCGTCTGGGTGCCGGTACCCAGCACGGTGTCGGGTGCGCAGCCGATCCGCAGGCCGGCCTGAGCCCCGGCGTCGAGCAGTGGCCTGGCCTCCTGGCGGGTGATCGCGAGCGGCTTCTCGCCGTAGACGTGCTTGCCGGCCGCCAGGCTCGCGAGCGCGACTGACGCGTGAGCGGCCGGGATGGTGAGGTTGAGGACCGCCTCGACCTCCGCGTCGTCGTACAGCTCATCAGGGGTCATTGCGCGTACGCCGTCATAGCGTTCGGCCACGGCCTTCGCCCGCGCGACCTCGATGTCCGCGGCGGCGACGACACTGACGCCCGGCAGCTTCTCCAACGTGTCGAGGTATGCCTTGCTGATCGTGCCGGTGCCGACGACGCCTACCTTCAACGGCTCGCCCATATGAGTCCTCTCTCGATGATCGTGCGGACCTCGGGTGTATCGAGGTCGTCCAGCTTGTGCCCGACCGTACAGACAAACACCCGGCCCGCTCCCCACGTACGCGTCCAGATCGCGGGCATGGTGGCACCCTCGATCCAGGGGTAGTTCTCGTGCGCGTCGAACGTGGTGGTGGCCAGGACGTCGTTGCTCGGGTCGGCGTGGATGTAGTACTGCTCCGTGTGCACCGCGAACCGGTCGATCCCCTTGACGATCGGGTGGTCGGCCCGGTCGGGCGAGACCTCGACCTCGTAGTCGACGAAGCCGTGTGGATGGCAGATGAACTGGCCGCCGACCATGAAGTTGTACTCCAGATCGGCTCGGAAGGCGTCGGCGATGCCGCCGTGCCAGCCGGCCAGTCCGGTGCCCGCGCGCACCGCGGCGTCGAGTCCTTCGCGTTGCTCTTTGGTGATCTCACCCATCGTCCAGATCTGCAGGATGAGGTCGGTGGCGGCGAGCAGGTCGGCGTCGAGGTAGGAGTCGAGCGTGTCGGAGACCTCGACCGAGTAACCGCTCTCCCGCAGATAGGGAATGAACCGGTCGGTGGCCTCGACGGGTACGTGTCCTTCCCATCCTCCCCGGACGACCAGCGCCCGGCGCCCGGCGCCGGCAGAACCCCCGGCTGTGCCTGTGGTCACGGACGTCACACCCTCCCTTGTGGGCGAGCCTCTGCCTCCCGCGGAAGGTCGAAGACTCGCGCTGGTTCCAAAGACTGTGGTGGGTACCGACCCGGCGAACCCACACCCTTGTGCGCAGGCAGAGTCACCGATGACCGTAGGTCCCGGGCCCGCGCCCGGCAACGTCGCCCCCCTGGCGCGTTCAGCATGTGAGAACGCGGCAGGAGCTCACCGGTCCCCGCCGGCCTCCGGCGGCTGGAGCTCACCTGTCCCCGCCGGCCTCCTGTAGCCGCTGGACGCGCGAGGCGCGGTACTCGGCCACCACCAGATCGGTCAGTTCCTGCACCGAGGTCTCCGCCGCCGGCTTGTCGAGCGCGATCGCGCCGTGCTCGAGGAGGTTCACCCGGTCGCAGACGTCGAGCACCTGGGCGTAGTTGTGCGCGATGATGATGATCGCGACGTCACCTCGACTGCGCAGCTCGCGGACCAGGTTGAGGATGAGCGAGCCTTCCTTGGCTCCCATCGCGGCCAGCGGCTCGTCGAGGAGCAGGATCCGGGCATCGGAGTAGACCGAGCGCGCGACCGCGATCGCCTGCCGCTGTCCACCGGAAAGCTTCGCCACGTCGACGTCGACCGACGAAATGGCCACGCCCATTTCTTCCAGGTGACGGCTGGCCAGTTTCCGCATGGCGCGGTTGCGGAGCAGCCCGAACCGGACCAGCTCCCTGCCCAGGAACATGTTGTGGTAGACGGTGAGCTCGTTGACCAGGGCGAGGTCCTGATAGACGGTGTCGATGCCGACGGACCGGGCATGCTCGACCGACCTCAGCTTGATCTCCTTGCCATCAAGGAGAATCCGCCCCGCGTCCGGTTGCTGGAATCCGCAGAGGATCTTGATCAGCGTCGACTTCCCGGCACCGTTGTCGCCGATAAGACCGAGGACCTCGCCCGGTGCCAACGACAGGTTGACATCACGCAGGGCCGTGACCGCACCGAACTTCTTCGCCACGTGTTCGACGGTGAGGATGTCGGCCATCAGGTTCTCCCCGCCCGCCGTAACCGAGCCAGATGGACGTTGGAGACCATCGCGATCAGGATCGCCGCGCCGATGATCAGGTCGAACGTGTAGGCGTTGACGCCGATCAGGTTGAAGCCGTCCTGCAGGACGCCGAGCACGATCGCACCCAGCAACGCGCCGATGATGGTGCCGGACCCGCCGGCCAGTGCCGTACCCCCGATCACGGCCGCGGCGACCGCGGCGAACATGATCCCGGTGCCGCCTGCGGTGGGGTCGATCGAGTCGATCCGGAACGCTTCGATGATGCCGGCGAAGCCGCCGAGGCAGCTGCAGATCATGAAGTTGCCGATCTTGATCCGTCCCGCCCGAATGCCGGCCTCCCGGGCCCCGACCAGGTTGCCGCCGACCGACACGGTGTGCAGTCCCCACCGCGTACGAGTCAGGACGACGTGGAAGAAGGCGACGATCAGCACCGCCCAGGCGATCTCGGACCAGCCGGCGGCGCCCAGCCACGGAGCGACGCCGGCAGCCGCGTCCGGAACCGGGACGGGATAGGCACCGGACGTCGTGAGCGTCACGCCGCTGATCAGGAAGAGCGTGCCGAGGGTTGTGACGAACGACGGAACGCTCAGCACCACGGTGATGAGCCCGTTGACCAACCCGATGCCGGCACAGATCACCAGCGCGATCAGGAGCGCCGGGACGACCGGCACCGCGTACAGGTCGACCGCGTAGTGCACCAGGAACGGCGCGAGGGTGTAGACGTTGCCGACTGACAGGTCGATCTCACCGCTGACCAGCAGGAGCACCTGACCCACCGCGATGATCGCCGTCGCCGCGACGTACTGCGAGACGTTGACCAGGTTGTCCGAGGTGAGGAAGATCCCGGTGGCGGCCTGGAAGTAGATCACCAGCGCGGCAGCGACCACGATGATGCTCGCCTCGCGTCGGCGCAGGAACGCGTCGGCCACCCGGCGCGGCAACGGGCCGCGGCCGGTGACGGTGGCGCCTGGCGCCGTGGTCGTCGTCTCGTTCACCCGAGGCCTACACGTGCGCGATCGGGCCGGAACGCTTGATCAGTTGCTGCTTCTTGTCCGAACCCTCGAACCTGGTCTTGGTCGTGAGGTAGGGATCCACGTTGTCCTTCGTGACGAACAACAGCCCGGTGTTGGTCTCGGCGGGCGCCACCAGACCGCCCGACAGCTTGTACAGGTAGAGCGAGAGCACCGGCAGGAACCCTTGCAGGTAAGGCTGCTGGTCGATGGTGAAGTCGAGGTTGCCGGCCTTGATCGCGTCGAGCGTGCCCGGCACCAGGTCGAAGCCGCCGGCGGCGACGTTCTTCTCCTTGAGCTTGTACTTCGCCATGACCTTGCCGACGGCCTCGGTCGAACCGGCGTCGACGGCGAACATGCCGGTCAGGTCGGGATGGCCCTGTACATAGGCGTCGATGGTGCTGAGCTCCTTCGGCAGCTCCGCACCACTGGTCACCGGATCGAACCGGATCTGCTTGCCGGACTGGGTGATCGCCTGCTTGGCGCCGTCGATGCGCGGCTGGATGTTGAGCTGTCCGGGCGTCGCGATGAACCCGAC
Source organism: uncultured Actinomycetota bacterium (assembly GCA_963720325.1). GTDB lineage: Bacteria > Actinomycetota > Actinomycetes > Propionibacteriales > Actinopolymorphaceae > Thermasporomyces. The sequence continues at coordinate 804,760 of CAVRFE010000008.1, forward strand.
GACCGAGCCCGCATCGACCAGCGACACGATGCGTTCGCCCAGCTGTACGCCGGAGGTGAACAGGTCCTGGCCGATGTAGGCGAGCCGGTTGGTCCCCGGGTTTCCCGCCGCACCGTCGGCGTTGTACGACACCACCGGGATACCGGCGTCGAGCGCCTTGTCGACCGGACCCGCGAAGGCGTTGACATCGACCACGGAGACCGCGATCCCGTCGGCCTTGGCGGTGATGGCGGAGTTCGTCGCGTTGACCATCTCACCGACCACGGAGGTCTTCGAACCGGTCCACTGGTAGCGGCAGCCGAGCAACGCACACGCGTCGGCCGCGCCATATTGGGTCGGTACGAAGAACGGGTTCGTGGTGACGTGGTTGACGAAGACGAACTTCCACTCCGGAGTGGCCGGGAAGTCGCCGGCTCCGGCCGCACCCTCGGCGTCAGGTTCGCCGGCCCGGCCGCATCCGGCGAGCAACGCGGACGCGGCCAGCGAGGCGCTGAACAGTCCGCCTCCGGTGAGCAGCCGGCGGCGGGTGGGTGGGGGCAGGTCGAGTGTGTCGACGGCTTCCTCGACGCGGGGATCGATCGAGTTCCGGGGATCCCTCGTGCTCATGGTGCCGGTCTCCTTTGCCGCGCCCGGCGATGTGGGGGCGGACGGCAACGGGGCAACGGGCGGTGGTGGATCCCCGCGCGAGAACAGCCCGACCCAGGACGGAAGATGCCGAATCTTTCCGACATTTTGGGCACTGAACCTGCCTGGACGGTAGAGCCCGGCGGGGAGAGTGTCAATGCCGGACCGCGCGGGACTCGACTCGGACCGCGCGGGGACTCGACTCGGACCGCACCGGGCCGGGACTGGTGTCTCTAGGCTGGTCGGCATGCCCGCTGCAGGTGCGTTCGAACTGATCTGTGAAGTCGAGCCGTCGACCCGACCTGACCTCGACCGCGTGCGTACGCAGATCGAGCTACTGGCGCCGTTCGCCGACGCGTTCCTCGCGCCTGACAACCACATTGGACGCGCCACGGTGTCGAGCATCGCCGTCGCCCACGAGATCCAGCGCGCCGGCGCCACCGGCATCGCCTGCCTGAACTCCCGTGACCGCAACCTGCTCGGGTTCCGCCGCGACCTGCTGACCGCCGCCGCGTACGGGGTCCGGCGTTTCGTCTTCGTCTACGGTGACAAGCCGACATCGGGAAACCGGACGAGCGACCTCACCGTACGCGCGATGCTCGACGAACTCCGCGGGCTTGGTCAGGACCCGGCGTTCGCCGGCCTGCCGTCGTTCGAGGCCGGGGCGACGACTCGCCTGCGACCGGTGCCCGGCTGGAAGCGTGCGGCCGACTTCCTCCTCACCCAGGTGAGCTTCTCGGTGCCGGACCTCCTGCGCTGGCGCGAGTCGCAGCGGCTCGACCGGCCGGTGTACGCGGGCGTCATGGTCCTGGCCAGCGAGGCGATGGCGCGGCGGCTCGCGGCCTCGATCCCCGACATCGACATCCCGTCCAGACTGGTCGAGCAGGTCGCGGCCGACCGGCAGGCAGGTGTGGACGCCGCATGCGCACAGGTGGAGCAGCTCAGGGAGAGCGGCGCGTTCGACGGGGTGCACCTGGTGAGTGGCGTGCGGTTCCGACCCGTTGCCGAACGCCTGGCGGCATCAGGGCGAGCCGCATCAGGGAGCCGCATCGAGCAGCGTGAGCCAGCCGCATCAGAGCCAGCCGCATCAGGGCCAGCCGCGTCAGGGCCAGCCGCGTCAGGGCACCCGGGCCCGAGCGCGGTCGAGCAGCACCGTGAGCCCTGACCAGTCGGCTGCGTAGCCCGGCCACAGCTTCCCAGCGAGATCATCGAACAGTCCCGCCGACGCGTCCACCAGGTCGAGGATGGCATCGGGTCCGGTCTCGTCCGGGATCAGCTCGAACACCTTGTCGAGGACCGAGTTCAACGGGCCGCCTACGCGGTGATGCGTGGTGCCGGCCGCGCGGTCGCGCAGCAGCATGGCCGCCACCAGGCACTGACGCGGCAGGTCGAGTGCCAGGTGCCCACCGATCAGCCGGTCGTCCCGGGCGTTCTTGACGACGGCGAGCGCGGCGGTGAACCGGAAGTCGTGGACGACCGACGGTATGTCGGGGATCCCGGCCGGTTCCGCGTTCCCGCCCGGGACCGCGTCGCCACCCTCGAGCCGGCGGCGTTCGGGTGGGATCGCGGCGCGGTCGGTCACCGCGATGAGATCGAGCAGGCGGCCGTCGCGGTAGACGACCCGTACCCCTGATCCCCGATCGCGAGCAAAGGTCTGGTAGGTCCACACAGGTCCGAGGACGCTCAGCCAGGAAGGGCTGGCAAGTCGTACGACCTCATCTCCGGCGGCCACCACCGCGACGTCGAGATCGCTCCAGACATCGAAGTCTCCGCTGACCCCGGAGCCGTAGACCCAGGACTCGCGTACGGCGGGATCCGCGGCGAGAGCCCCCGCCAACTGGACCAGTGTCTGCGACTGCCACGAACTGCCGGTCATGTCGCCACCTTCATCCCTGATCCACGCAAAGCCCGAGGAGTCTAGGAGATCGGGATCTCCCCGACCAGCCAACAGACCGGCAGCACCAGCTGCGGGCCAGCCGCCGTCGGACGGGCCCGCGCGCCGGCAAAACTTCCCAGCTCTTTGGGGAATTCACAGCTCGCTCTCAGCTTCGGCGGACAGGCTCCCCACGTGTCCCCAAGCCAGGCCCCCGTATCTACCGGTCGGGCCCCCGTATCTACCGGTCGGGCCACTGTGTCTACCGGTCGGGCCACTGTGTCTTCGGACCAGGCCCACCTGGGCGCTGGCCAGGGTGCCGAGGCTGCCACGGTTCTGGTGGTCGACGACGAGCCCAACATTCTCGAACTGCTGTCCGCCGCCCTGAGGCTGTCGGGGTTCGAGGTCCGCGCCGCCGACTGCGCAGCCGCCGCGCTCACGATGGCGCGGCAATCCCGGCCGGACATCGTCGTCCTCGACGTGACGCTTCCCGACTATGACGGCTTCGAGCTCGCCCGCCGGCTCCGGGCCCGCGACGACCATCTCCCCGTGCTGTTCCTGACCGCGCGCGATGCGGTCGAGGACCGGATCGCGGGTCTCACGGCTGGCGGCGACGACTACGTCACCAAGCCGTTCAGTCTCGACGAACTCGTACTCCGACTACGCGCCATCCTTCGCCGGACCAAGCAGGCGAACGACAGTGAGGACACCAACGTGCTGACCTACGCCGATCTCGAACTCGACGAGAGCGCCCACGAGGTGCGCCGAAGTGGCGCGGCCGTACGACTCTCGCCGACAGAATTCAACCTGCTCCGCTACCTCCTCATCAACGCGGAGAAGGTCGTCAGCAAGGCCCAGATCCTCGACCGGGTGTGGGACTACCAGTTCGGCGGTGACAGCCGGATCGTCGAGTCCTACATCAGCTACCTGCGCCGCAAGATCGACGTCCACGACCCGCCGCTGATCCACACCATCCGGGGCGTCGGCTACACGCTGCGGGTGCCGCGCCGGGTACCCAGCCGCTGAGCGCACCTCCGTCGGTGGATGCTGGTGCGCCGAGCCGGCGACGGGTCCTGACCCGACCGTGGACGCTGCGGCTCCGTCTGGTGGTCGCGCTGCTGGTGGTGGCCGCGCTCGGTCTCGCCGTCGTTGGCGCGGCCAGCGTTGTCCTGCTGCGCGAGTCCCTGATCAGCCGGGTCGACGAGCAGCTCACCGATCTGGACCGGCAGTGGCGGGCCGTCCTTCCCGGTGCCCGCCGCGAACCACCCCCGGCCCTGGTGCAGCGCGGGCTTCCGACGGAGTTCCGCGTGGTGGTGCTCGGCTCGGACGGGGAGACCCTCCGCGTCCTCGGCCAGGACGAGAGCGACACGAGCGGCCCCGACCTCCCGGCGCTCTCCTCGCAGGACCGCGAGCTGCGCAGCGGGGCACCGTTCACCGTCCCCGACCGTACTGGCGAGAGTCCCTGGCGGGTGAACCTTGTACCGATGCGCGGGGGTCGTTCGGTCGCCGTCGCCCAGTCGCTGGCCACAGTCGAGAGCACGGTGCAGCGGCTGCTCCGGATCGAGATCGCGGCCGGCGCCCTCGTCCTCGTCCTGCTCGGGGTTGTCGCAGCCGTCGTGGTACGCATCGGGCTGCGTCCGCTGACCAGGATCGAGCAGGCCGCCACGGCGATCACGGCCGGTGGCCTCGACCGGTCAGCCCGTTCGTGGACGGCTGGGCATGACAGTCACACGGAGACCGGGCGGCTGGCCCAGGCGTTCGACACGATGCTGGCGCGGCTGCGTTCGGCATTCCATCGCCAGGAGGAGTCGGAGGGCCGGCTGCGCAGGTTCGTCGCCGACGTCTCGCACGAGCTGCGTACTCCGCTCACCTCCATTCGCGGGTTCGCCGAGCTGTATCGCCGCGGTGGGGCTCCCCGGCCCGAGGACGTCGACCAGATGATGGGACGTATCGAGGCCGAGGCCACCCGGATGGGCCTCCTGGTCGAGGACCTGCTGCTGCTCGCCCGGCTCGACCACGAACGCCCACTCGACCTCGCCGAAGTCGACCTCGGCGTCCTGATACGCGACGCCGCACAGGACGCCCGCGCGCACGATGCCGCCCGGACGGTGCGGCTGGTCGTGCCGGACGAGCCCGTACGCGTACTGGCCGACGAGCATCGCCTGCGGCAGGTCATCGGCAATCTCGTGACGAACGCCGTCCACCACACACCCGCGGCCAGCCCGATCCAGATCTCCGCGCGCTGGGCGACGCCGGACGACCCGCCGCAGCCGGTCGCCGGAGCAGCGGGTGTGCAGCTGCCGACGGGACTGCGAGTCGCACTGCTGGAAGTGGCGGACACCGGTCCGGGCATCCCGCCCGACCAGGCGCCACACGTGTTCACTCGGCTGTATCGCGGTGCTGCCGTACGCCAACCACCAGGTCAGGGCGGCTCGGGACTGGGACTGGCCATCGTCGCCGCCATCGTCGCCGCGCACAACGGCCGGATCGAGCTCCTCACCGGGGCGGGTCGAGGGACCTGCTTTCGCGTCCTGCTACCGGTTGGTGCGGCGTATCCGCACACTCCACAGATGCTCCGCGCATAACGTTCCCCCGGCCCCAGCGGGCACTCGCGCAGACGATGTCGACGAAGTACTGAGGATTCGCGGGGTGGCACTATCCCAGGCCGCGAGAGTTTCTTCATTTCGCTACTCGACCGTTGACGCATTGTCATTTCGGGATTCGGCTATTCCGGTGCACGGGCTGACCTCGCAATACGCCCGGGATCTGATAGCTGCGGCACGTCCTGCCACGACCAGAACCGGCCAGCAGCCAGGCCAAGAGCGGCGACGCCTTGTCAACCCCCATGGGGGTTTCGGAGCGTTCTGTCCTAGGTGAGACGGGCCGAAGCCGCTCAGCGGTTTCGTTCGTGTCGTATCCGTCCCGCGACCAACAGGTGTGAAACCTTTCAAGGACCTGCGCATTGCCGCTATTGTCGGCGCTACAAGCGCGTCCGCTGTCGTTTGCGTTCGTACGGGAGGTGCACGGTGGCGACAACCACTCCAGGCGTCCGTCAGCCGCTCCGTGCGCCAGCTCGCCGCCGGAGCATTAGAGACGTCGCCGAATTGGCCGGCGTGTCCGTCGGAACCGTTTCTAATGTTCTCAACAAACCCGCACTGGTGGCCCACGAAACGAAGGCAAAGGTCGAAGCCGCGATTGCGACACTCGGTTTCGTCCGCAACGGGTCCGCCCGGCAGCTGCGTGCCGGAACGAGTCGCACGGTTGGTGCGATCGTGCTCGACATCTCCAATCCGTTCTTCACCGACGTGGCCCGCGGCATCGAGGACCGACTCGCAGAGGACGATTTCATCCTCATCCTCGCCAGCTCGGACGAGCGTCAGGACAAGGAGCGGCGATACCTTCGGCTGCTGGAAGAGCAGGGCGTCCAGGGCGTGTTGGTCAGCCCGACAGGCGAGGATCTCGGTTGGCTCGACCAGACCCGCGCCCGTGGCACCTCCGTCGTACTCCTGGATCGACCGAGCCCCTCACAGGCCATGTGCTCCGTGGCCGTCGACGACGTCAGAGGCGGCGAGCTCGCCGTGGCGCACCTGATCGAACTCGGCCATCAGCACATCGGTTTCGTCAACGGCTCGACCAAGATCCGTCAGTGCGCCGACCGTCGCAAGGGTGTCAAGAAGGCATTGCGCGCGGCCCGACTCTCGGCCGCGTCGTCGCTCGTCGAAGTGACGGTGGACTCGCTCAACGCGACAGGTGGCGAGCAGGCACTGGACCGCCTGCTCGCGATGCGCGACCAGGTCACCGCCATCGTGTGCGCCAACGACCTCGCCGCGCTCGGTGTCCTTCGTGGCTTGCGGCGCAGGGGCATCCAGGTACCGGAGCAGATGGCGGTGGTCGGTTATGACGACGTGGAATTCGCGGCCGTCCTCACCACGCCGTTGACGTCCATTCGGCAGCCTCGCTACCAACTCGGCCGTGCGGCGGCCGAACTGCTGCTCGCCGAGGCAGAGTCCCGGGGTCATACGCACGAGCAGGTGCTGTTCCAGCCCGAGCTCATCGTGCGTGAGTCCAGTGGCCCGCACCACGACGCCGACTCGGCCGGAGCGCGAACGTCCGAGCGTGCTTTCGTCGTACGTTAGGCAGGAAACGTGCCGGTCCTTCGACCGCACCGATAAGCGCACCGCAGGCAGGGATCGTTCCTAGCCTGGGGCCATGTGGTACTTCATGTTCGCCCTGGCCACGATGGTCGTGGGCGCGGTCGTGCACACGTTCGTCGACCGTAGCCCGCAGCGCAGGACGCGGCATCGGGTGATCGAGATCTGGCTGCTGTGGTGGGTCGCCGGCGGCGGGGTCTGGTCGATCATCGGCGGCCTGAGCCACATCGGGCCCACGTCCAACCAGATCGCCGAGAGCATCGGCTATGCGCAGAGCTTCTTTCAGTGGGAGGTCGGCTGGGCCGACATCGCCGTCGGAGTCCTTGGAGTGGTGAGCATCTGGAAGCGCGACTCCTGGCTCACGGCCGCGGTCGTCGCGCTCGCGATCCTCTACTGGGGCGATGCGGCCGGTCACCTCATGCAGTGGATCGCCCACGACAACACCGCACCGTCCAACGTCGGCGCGATCCCCAGCGACATCCTGCAACCACTGGTCGCGCTGATCCTGCTCGTCGGCTACCGGCGGACGCAGGTCACGCGGGCTGCCGACACGCGTACCGCGGAGCCCTCGGGAACCTAGGTCAGCAACGTCCGCGTGAACTGGCCCGCGATGGCGTGCAAGTGCCCTAGATGCGCTTGACGAAAATGTGCTCGGAGTCGTCGCGGGAGATCTCGGCGGTGCCGCCGGAGGTGGATGTGTCGTCGGACCCGGCCGGCCGCAGCGCCGGTCCCGCCGCGTCGAGGCCGCTCAGGAGTACGCCACCCGTCGCGGTCGCCACCGTGATCACCTTGCCGGGAAGGACGCCGGCCCGGCGCAGGACCTCCATCAGCTCGGGCGCCGTCTGGATCGGTTCGCTGATCCGGCGGACCATGACCTTGGTCTCCTGGCCGGCACCGCGCATGCCCGCCACCACGGCGTAGAGGGACTCGACTCCCTCCAGGAAGTCCTCGACCGCGCCGACCTCGCCGAGCTCGTCGAGCCCGGGGATCGGATTTCCGTAGGGAGACACGGTGGGGTGGTCGAGGATTTGGATGAGCCGGCGTTCGACATCCTCGGAGATCACATGCTCCCAGCGGCAGGCCTCGACGTGCGCGAGCTCCCAGTCGAGCCCGATCACGTCGACCAGCAGGCGTTCGGCGAGCCGGTGCTTGCGCATGACCCGCGTCGCCATCCGGCGGCCCTTGTCCGACAGCTCCAGGTGCCGGTCGCCCTGGACCTTGAGCAGGCCGTCGCGTTCCATCCGGGCCACGGTCTGGCTGACCGTGGGTCCGGACTGGTGGAGACGTTCGGCGATCCGGGCGCGCAGCGGGACGATGCCCTCTTCCTCCAGCTCGAAGACGGTGCGGAGGTACATCTCAGTTGTGTCGATGAGCTCGCTGTGGCTCACAGCTACTGCCCTCCTCCGCGTCGGTGCTGCTGGACTGTGCTGCTGGACTGTGCTGATGCTGGTCGGTGCTGTTGGCCAGTGCCGTTGCTGATCTGTGCCGTTGCTGATCTGTGCCGTTGCTGATCTGTGCCGTTGCCGATGCCGTTGCTAGTGCAGCCACCGGCTGTCTGTCCCAAACAATACGCGGGAGTGTCCGTTCCCGGCCTTGCCCAAAGGGGGCCAACCGGGACGTAGCGGGTTGACCGACCAGCCTGCCGTGGGTGGGAGGATCGTACGCCCTGACCACCCCCTCTGCCGACCGCCTCGACGTGGTGCGACCGGCGCGACCGCGGGAGCCGGCACGGTCTACGCAGACCCGATGCCTGGAGTCCGCACCGGACCGGGCACAGCGTGGGGATCGTAGGTCGAGAGCCGGCCGCACATTCCGTACCGCTCGCGCGGTGCGGGCAGCGCGTAGACGCCGCCTTCGCGCAGGTGAGTGGACGCGTTCCCGCGAAGTCCGGCCAGCTGCCGTCCGGTCTGCTCCGCCGCCGCCAGCGGACCGTCGGTCCAGCGACGTTCCCAGCTCGCCAGCCGCGGCTCGACCAGTCGATGCGCGGCCCGGTGGAACTCCTCCAGCGCCTCCGGCCCGATGGCTCGGACCCGCTCCCGTAGAGCCAGAAATCCCTCCACGGCGAGGTCTCGACGCCGTCGCGCCACCTGTTCGTCGGCGGGCTCGAGCCGATCGGGTGTGGACAGTGCGATCTCCGCGGCGTAGCGCTCCGGATCGGCAAGGACGTCGGGCGGCATGGTCATCACGGCATCGCCTGCTTCGGGGAGGCCGGCGTTCTGCATGACGACGAGCACCTCGAGGCCGCCGTCGTTGACGGCGCGGTGGATGACTCCGGGGGTGAACCACACGACGTCACCGACCTGGAGAGGTACCTCGACGTCACCGTCCGGGCCGAGTGTCTGCAGTCGCCCGGTACCGCCGGTCACGACATAGCCCTCGGTGCAGACCAGATGGATGTGCGGCGAACCACCGCGGAGCCCGTCGGGCGCCGGCCAGTCGTAGATCCGGACCCGGGAAACGGCGGTGCCGCCAGGAAAGTGTCCGGGGCTGCTGTGTCCGGGGCTGCTGTGCCCCGGACCGCTGCGCGCCTCACCAGGCGCCTCCATCGCAGCCACCGCTAGGCGGCCTTCTTGCGCTCGGCGCCCTTCTCCTCGGCCTTGCGCTTGTCACGCAGGCGCTTGCGCCTGGCGCGATCTTTGGTCCATCGGACCTTTGCTCGCGAACCTCGTCCCATGGCGAGCACTCTAACCGCTGGCCGCGACGTCACCGTCGGCGCTGGCCCCGGCCGCACTCCTACCGCTGGCTGGCAGCATGTCCCGTGGCGGCCCCACCACCTGCTCCACGTAGGCGTACAGGAGCGCCGATGCCCGTAGGCGTTGCCAGCTCCGCCGGTGCAACTCCTGCTCCCGGCGGGCGAGTTCGGCGCGTACCCGCTCAGGCTTGCGGTGATGGGACGATCTCATCTCGTCGATCACCGCACGTACGATGTCGAGCCGGTAGCCGCCCTTGCGGAGCAGGGCGACCAGGTGCGCGTTGCGGAACTCCGCCTCGTCGTACGTCCGATAGCCGGTGACCCGCTCCCGGTCAGGCTGGAGCAGGCCGTAGTGCTCCCACAGCCGAAGGGCCGACGTCCTGACCCCGACAGCACCGGCGACCTCCCCGATCCGCAGGCCGCGCCGCCTGGCGGGGTCGTCCCGAGTCGTGGTGACGATGGACTCGAACGCCCCCAGGACCCGGTCGATGTGGGCGCGTTCGCGGTCGAGTTCGGCGTGCCCCTGGTCGACCCGAGCGAGCGCGGCCTCGACGTCGCCGGCGTGTACGGCCTGCATGATCTCCCGCGCCGGATGCCACCCGTGACCGGCGATCAGCGCCCGGGCCACCTCGAGCGCCTCGGCGTGCTGCGGGGTGAAGATGCGGTAACCGCTGGGTGTGCGCTCGACCGGCGGGAGCAGGCCCTGGTCGACGTAGTTGCGTACCTGCTGGACTGACAGCCCGGCGCTGCGCGCCAGGTCGACCGCCCGCGGACGCCTTCCGGCTCCGTTTGAGACTTTCCCTGGGTCGGGGGGCACCGTGTGAGCGTAGTCCACGACGAAGTCTCCAGCCTCAGTTCAATGACAAAATTGAAGCCGGTAGCGCGTTGGCCGAGAACGTCGGCGCCAGCGGCTACCGTCCTGCGAGCACCTCGACGACGAAGGGGAGCAGCTGTGGCCGTGATCGAGGTCGATCGGCTGTGCATGACCTATCGCGCGCCGGTCCGCGACGCCGGGCTGAAGGCGGCCCTGCGGACCCTCGTGCACCGGACGTTCAAGGATGTCCACGCCGTCTCCGACGTGTCGTTCGAGGTCGACGCCGGGCAGGTCGTGGGCTTCATCGGCCCCAACGGCGCCGGCAAGACCACGACGCTGAAGATGTTGTCCGGCATCCTGCACCCGACGTCGGGCGAGGCACGGGTGCTGGGCTTCACGCCGTGGCAGCGGCGGGCGCCGTTCCTGAAGCGGATCGCACTCATCCGCGGTAGCCAACCGATCGGCGGGCCGGTGGAGCTGACGGTGCTCGACTCGTTCCGCTACCAGCAACTGTTGTACGAGGTGTCCGAGAGCGACTTTCGGGCCAACATTGCCGAGCTGACCGAAATGCTCGAGCTCGGCCCACTCCTGCAACGACAGGTGCGGGCCCTGAGCCTCGGCGAGCGAATGCGGGCCGGTCTCGCCCTCACTCTTCTCTACCGGCCGGAGGTGATGTTCCTCGACGAGCCGACCATAGGGCTCGACGTGACGGCCGCGACCACGATGCGCCGGTTCGTGTCGGGCTATGCCGAACGCACCGGCGCGACCGTGCTGCTCACCAGCCACTACATGGCCGACGTGCAGTCGTTGTGTCCGAGACTGATCCTGATCGACAAGGGTGAGGTGGCCTACGACGGGCCGCTGGAGAAGCTCGCCGCGCGGTTGTCGCCGTACAAACTCCTGCGCGCCACGGTGCCCGGCGCCGAACGGAGCGACTTCGCCGAGGTGGGCGAGGTGGTCGAGTCGTCGGGTGAGACCTGGGTGCTGCGGATACGCCGCGACGACGCTGCCCGGGCGACCGCGCACCTGCTCGGCCGACTGAGCGTCGCCGACCTCGCGGTCGAGGAGCCACCGCTGGAGACCGTGATCGACCAGGCCTACCGCGGCCTTGCCAACCCGGGCCAGCCCGGTCCTGGGGCGCAGGCCACTCCGGCGACGCAGGCGGCCGGTGCCGGCGACTCGGGTACCGCCGTGGAGCCCAGCCCGTGACCCGCGTTCTCCGCCTCACCGGGCTGCACATGTGGCGGGAGGTGCTGAACTGGTCGGGCGCCTGGTGGTTCGCGGTCACCCTCGTGGCAGGGGAGACGATCGGGCCGTTGATCGGCCTGTTCGTGTGGTCGGAGGTGGTGCCGGGCGATCCTCGGATCGGGGGTTACTACCTCGCGCTGCTCGCGGTGGGCCTGATGTGTGCGTCGTATGAGAACCACACGTTCTCCGAACGCATCTACGACGGAACGATCACGCACGACCTGCTCAAGCCGCAGCCGGTCGTGATCGGTCCGATCGGCGCCAACCTGGCGATCCGGATCTGGCTGCTCATGATCGGCGTTCCGCTGCTCGTGCTGATCGCGCTCACCCTGGACGTCTCCTACGCGGTGTCCGACGTGGTGGTGGCGCTGCCGGCGGCGCTGATCGCGGGCGTGCTGCGGTTCTTCTTCATCTGGCTGCTCGCGCTGGCCGCGTTCTGGACCGAACGGGTGCACGCGGTCGTCGGCTTCGGCCACGTCCTGATCTTCCTGCTCGGCGGCTCGGCCGCGCCGGTGGTGTTCCTGCCCGAGCCGGTCCGCTCCGTCGCCGAGGCCCTGCCGTTCCGCGCCATGCTCGGCTTCCCCGCCGAACTCGCGACCGGAAGCCTCTCCGCCAGCCAGGCGTGGTACGGCTACGCCTGGCAGCTCGGGTGGACCTGCGTCTTCGGCGTCTTGGCCATGGTCGTGTGGCGGGTCGGTGTCCGCCGCTTCACCGCGGTAGGAGGGTGACAACGATGCGGATGCTGCGGTTGTTCGGCCTCACGTTCTCGATGTCCCTGCGTCGGGTCGTGACCTACCGGGTCAACCTGCTCTTCGATGTGATGCTCGCGACCTTCTCCCTTGCCGGTGCGTTGGCCGCGGTCGAACTCGTCTACACCCAGACCAGTTCGCTCGCCGGCTGGTCGAAAGCGCAGATGTTCGTACTGGTCGGCACCTTCCAGCTGATGAGCGGGATCCGCTCGGCGTTCATCGATCCCAACCTGGGTTGGTTTCCGGGCCGGATCCGGGACGGTCGGATGGACCTGTTCCTGCTCCAGCCGGCACCGAGCCTGTTCCTCGCCAGCCTCGGTACGCACGCGCCACTCGCTCTGACCCAGGTGGCGTTGGGGGCGGGTGTGGTGGGCATGGGCCTGGCGGTGCACGGGACGCTGCCGGGTGTCGCGGGCGTGCTGGCCTGGCTGCTCCTGCTCGCGATCGGCGTCGGCGTGAGCTGGTCGCTCGGTGTCCTCCTTGCCTGCCTGGCGTTCTGGGCACCGCGGCTGGAGCTGGACGTCATGTACGGCGCGGCCTGGGAGCTGGCGAGGTACCCGGTCGACATCTACCGGCGGCCGATGCGGTTCGTGCTGACCTATCTGTTCCCGATGGCGCTGATCTCGACGTTGCCGACGTCCGCCCTTCTGCGCGGGCCAAGCTTGTTCGGCGTTCTCGTGACCTCGCTCGCCGGCGTGGGGGTGATCGTGCTCGCGTGCCTGATGTGGTCGCTGGGACTGCGCCACTACACCGGTGCGACATCATGAGCCCCGATGTGATGAGCCCCGATGTGATGAGCCCCGATGTGATGAGCCCCGATGTGATGAGCACTGACACCATGGGCGTGGTCGACAAGCGAGAGGGAGTACGCCGATGACGACGGCCGAGACGGCCCCGGGCACGATCACGTTGGACACGTCGTACGAGCTGGGACCCGACGACATCGCCACGTACGACGAGCAGGGGTTCGTCAAGCTCGCCGGCGTAGCCGACCGCACACTGGTCGAAGCGTACGAGCCGGAGGTCACGGCCAAGGTGATCGAGCTCAACACGATGCACCTGCCGATGGCCGAACGAAAGACGTACAACAAGGCGTTCCTGCAGATCACCAATCTCTGGCGGCACAGCGAGACCGTCCGCGAACTGGTGTTCGCGCGGCGTTTCGCCCGCATCGCGACCGAGCTGCTCGGCGTCGACGGCGTCCGCCTCTACCACGACCAGGCGTTGTACAAGGAGGCTGGCGGCGGTCTCACGCCCTGGCACGCCGACCAGTACTACTGGCCACTGTCAACCGATCGTTGCTGCACACTTTGGCTGCCCCTGCAGGAGACCCCGATCGACATGGGACCGCTGGCGTTCGCGGCCGGCAGTCACCGGTTCGAGTTCGGCCGCGACCTGCAGATCAGCGACGAGTCCGAGCGCGCGCTCGGCAAGGCGTTGGCCGAGCAGGAGTTTGCGATGGTGCAGGAGCCGTTCGCCCTCGGCGACGCGAGCTTCCATTCGGGCTGGACGTTCCACCATGCCGGACCCAACACCACCGAGGTGCCCCGCCGGGTGATGACGGTGATCTACGTCGACGCCGACATGATCATCAGCCAACCGACCAACCACAACCAGGAGGTCGACCTGGCGTCGTGGTTCCCCGGGGCGAAGCCGGGCGAGGTACCCGACACACCGCTCAACCCGGTGCTCTACCGGCGATAGCCTGCCGGCATGCTTGCGCGTGACCTGCTGGAGGAGTACCCCGCCGTCACCGTCGACACCGACGCGGTCGAGGCGGCGCGACTTCTCGGCCGGCACCGGCTGCCGGGCCTGGTGGTCACGACGGCCGACGGTCGACCGACCGCGGTCCTGCCGGCCTCGCAGGTGGTCCGGTTCGTCGTGCCCACCTACATCCAGGACGACCCGTCTCTCGCCCGCGTCATCGACGAGCGGGCGGCCGACCACATCGTCAGCCAGCTCAGCCCGCTCAGCGTGGGCGACATGCTGCCGAAACACCGCCCCGCCGAGATTCCGGTGCTGCATGCCGACGACACCGTGCTCGAGCTGGCCGCGGTGATGGCCCGGCTGCGCACCCCCTGGTCGCCATCGTCGACGACGACCACCTGCTCGGAGTGGTGACGGCGTCCCGGCTGCTGTCGCTCGCCCTGCACGCGTCATGACCGTCTGGGTCGCGGTCGCCGTCTTCGTGGCGGCGTACCTCTTCATCGCGACCGAACGGATCCCGCGGCTGGCGGCCGCCCTCGGCGGCGCGGCGGTCGTGCTCGCCCTCGGCGTGTGGTGGGTGCAGAGGACGTCTTCTTCGCCCGCGACACCGCCATCGACTGGAACGTCATCTTCCCGCTGCTGGGCATGATGATCATCGTCGGCGTACTCCGGCAGACCGGCATCTTCGAGTTCCTCGCGATTTTGGGCGGCCAAGCGCGCCCATGGCGACCCGTTCCGGGTGATGGTGCTGCTCTGTCTGCTGACCGCCGGCGCCTCGGCGTTCCTGGACAACGTCACGACCGTGCTGCTCATCGCGCCCGTCACGTTGCTGGTCTGCCAGCGGATCGGGGTGCGACCCGCGCCCTACCTCATCGCGGAGGTGCTGGCCTCGAACATCGGCGGCACCGCGACCCTCATCGGCGACCCGCCGAACATCATCATCGCCAGCCGGGCGGGGTTGTCGTTCAACGACTTCCTCGTCCACCTGGCGCCGTTCATCGTGGTGATCCTGGCGGTCTTCGTCGGGCTGTGCCGGGTCCTGTTCCGGCACGCCTTCGAGGCCGATCCGGACCAGGTCGACGAGGTGATGACCCTGTCGGAGCGGGAGGCGATCACCGATGTACGCCTGCTCCGGCGCAGCCTCGTCGTGGTGGCGGCGGTGCTGGTGGGGTTCGTGCTGTACTCGGTCATCGACGTCGAGCCGTCGATCATCGCCCTGCTCGGCGCCGGAATCCTCGTGGTGGTGAGCCGGCTGGACGCGAGCTCGTACCTCGACGACATCGAGTGGGAGACCCTGGTGTTCTTCATGGGGCTCTTCGTCATGGTCGGCGCCCTGGTGAAGGTCGAGGTCATCGACGGGATCGCGACCTGGCAGGCCGACACCGTGGGCGGCTCGCCTCCGCTCGCGCTGACCGTCCTCCTGCTCGGTTCAAGCCTGCTGTCGGCGGTCATCGACAACATCCCCTATGTCGCGACGATGAGCCCGGTGGTCGCCCAACTGGTCGCCGCCGACGGGCCGCTGGCCGGGCACACCGAGCTGTGGTGGGCGCTGGCGCTCGGCGCCGACCTGGGCCGCAATGCGACGGCCGTCGGCGCGAGTGCCAACGTCGTCGTCATCGGGATCGCCAAGCGGCACGGGTACCCGATCAGCTTCTGGGAGTTCACGAAGTACGGCGCGGTGGTGGCGGGCGTGACGGTGGGGCTGGCCGTATCTCCTGCTCCGGTACGGGTAGGGGCGTGCTGCGGTACGGGTAGGGGCGTGCTGCGGTACGGGTAGGGGCGCGGCCGGGGTGGCATGCCAGGCTTGGCCGCGATGAACCCTTCTGGAAACCACCGACGATCCGATCGAGACGATCTCGTACCCGCTCAGTACGCCGGGGTGATCTGCGACCTGGACGGCACGGTCTACCTCTCCGGCGAGCCGTTTCCCGGTGTGGTCGACGCCATCGCCCGCATCCGTGCCGCTGGCACCCGGGTCGTCTTCGTGTCGAACAACCCGCTGCGGACGGCCTCGTCGTACGCCGAGCGGCTCACCGGTCTCGGCGTACCCACCGACCCCACGGACGTCGTCACCTCTGGAGGGGTGCTGGCGTCCTGGCTGCGCGAGCAGCTGCCTGGCGCCCGCGTCCTGCTGCTCGGCGAGGACAGCCTGGCCGCCGAGTTGCGGGCGGCCGGCGCCACGACGGTCGGACGCGGTGACGAGGCCGACCTGGTCGTCGCGTCGTTCGACCGGACGTTTCGGTACGAGACGTGGCTGGAGGCGTTCCGGGCGATCCGGGCCGGCGCCCGGTTTGTCGCCACGAACGCCGACCGGACCTGCCCGGTCGACGGTGGCGAGGTCCCCGACGCCGGTGGGGTGATCGCGGCACTGGAGACGAGCACCGGACGCCAGGTCGAGGCCGTGATGGGCAAGCCGTCGGCGCTCATGCTCACCACCGCGCTACGACGGCTCGACCTACCGCGCAGTGAGGTGGTGGTGGTCGGCGACCGGGTGGAGACCGACCTCGAACTGGGACGGCAGGGCGGTGTCGCGACCGCACTCGTTCTCACCGGCGTCACCGACCACGCCACGGCGGCGGCCCTGCGTCCGGGGCCGACGCACGTCCTGGGCAGTCTCGCCGACCTGCCGGCCCTCACCATGGCCGGCGAACGAACCGGCTGAGCTCGAGGCCCCGCCCGCCGCCTGGCCGGGCCGATGGCCGAGGTGACGGCCGAGAGGTGATGGCCGAGCTGACGGACGGGCTCTTTAGTCGAGCTCCGCGGCCAGCGGCCACGGGTTGGCCTTGCAGTCGTCGACGCCCTTGGTCTGCTGCATCATCACCGGCGCCAGCCGGTTCTCACCGGAGCACCAGCGGTGTCCGTACCCGAGCCGGTGGCCGACCTCGTGGTTGACGACATAGCGCCGGTAGTTGGTGACGTCGGAGCCGAATGCGTCCGCGCCAAATGCCCAACGCCTGGCGTTGATCATGACCTTGTCGCCGTTGCGGCAGGACAGCTGGCCGATGGTGCGCAGCGGGGCGCAGAGCCTGTCGGTCGTACCCGGCGAGGAGATCAGGATGCGCAGCTCGACCTCGCCGGTCTCGACGCGCTGGAAGGTGGCTTTGCCAGCGGCCGCCCAGCTCCGTCGGTCGGCGAGCGTCACGTCAACGACCCGGGCGACCTCGCTCGGCGTGAACGGGAGGCCGCGTTCGACCTCCACCCGGTAACGGATCAGCGGACCCGTTCCGGTCTGGGCCGACTTGCCACGAGCCGGCACGAAGACCCCGGGGCCGTCGACCATGATGCTGACCCTGGTCGGAGTGCCGGTAGGGCTGGCGGACGGAGCGTGCGACGGGCTGGACGTCGGCGCGCCGGTTGGACTCGCCGACGGTGCGGCCGGGCCTGTCGTCGCCTGTGGGCCGGACGCCCCCGGCGCCGGGTAGGTGTCGGGCAGCTCCGTGGCGGGTGGTCGATTCAGCCCGCGCGAGGCCCGCGCGTCACCCGAACCGGGCGAGTTACCGCTGCCGTGATGGCCCCCGCCCAGGGCGGCGGTCGCGCCTGGGAATCGCGTTGTCGGTTGCCCGAGCCCGTTCCATGCCGCGAACACCGCAAGGGTGACGGTCAGGGCCGAGGCCAGCGCGATGAGGCTGCGCCGGATCCTCCGGCGGCGGATGGTGCGGCGTAGTGAGCTGGACGGGTCGGTCGAGGACGTGCGTGATCGTCGTGAACTGCCGGCGGCCATCGTAGGCGAGTTCCTCCCCTGTTGCCCTCACCCCGGGAAGACACCATAGCGGCACCGTCGTGGATCATGCCGGCGAAGATCCACGCCCCAGACGAATCAGTCGACCGGTGCGGCGCCGGTGATCCGATGCAGTGCGAACGTACGTGCTTCGCCCGCCGCATGGTCGTACGCCGTCAGCCAGCCTCCGTCGATCCGGACCGGATCAACGATCCGATCTCTGGCTCCCCCTTCCTGGTCTACGTACCCCATCCACACCGACCAGCCACCTGCGAGAGCAGCGCGGAGAACGTCGACCGCCTCCGTGGCGCCGGTCCGCCGGAGTTGTCCGAAACCCGAACCGGCCGGACGGCTCGCGCGGGCCCGATCGCCCGCCCGGACCGCGCGGACGGCTGCGGCGAGTACGTCGGGTTCGGGGTCGCGAGCAGCCGAAGCGCTCCGGCGGGCCGGCGACTCGGCGGTACGGCCGGCGCGGGTCTGGGTGAGGAGAAGGGCGCCGTCCGGTGTCTCCGGTACGGGTGGATATCCAAGGGCCCGGAGCTCGTCGACCACCACGCGTACCGGCTGCCGGGAGATCAGGACGGTCGGGGCTAGCCGGCGAAGGCCCAGCGCGGCGGTGCGCCGGTCGGACAGCAGCGCCTCGAGAGCGGCCTCGTCGTCGCAGCGCAGGTATGCGGTCGCCGTGCCCGCTCGCAGGTGGCCGTGCCGCCTGGCCACGTCGTCGATGAGATAGGTGAGTGGTTGCGGTACGGGCGTGGCCGTGTGCCTGGCGAGCAGGTTGTGCAGCTCGGCGGCGGATCGCCCGATGTCGAGGGCGCGGCGGATCGACGACGCGCTGAACCGAAACACGGTCGCCCCACCGTGCGACTCCGCATCGGCCATCGCGGCAAGGGCGCGGGCGAGCTCTGGTTCGAGAGGCCCGGGAGCGATAGCGGTCAGGTCGGCCTGCAGGAGGACCTTGTCGATCGGTGTCGGCAACAGCGGCTGGAGTACCTCGGCCACCGCCTTGTCCGCATCCGCCGACGCGACCGCGACCCCATGCGCGGCAAGCGCACCCAGCCCGGTCAGGCCGAGCAGACCCGCCTCCTCCAGCGTCCAGCCGATGAGCTCCTTGGCGAACGGCGTCATCCGGCGCGGTCGGTACCAGCCGACCCGCGCGACCACGGACTCCGCGCCCGGTGCCGTCCCGCGCGGAACCTCGGCCAGGACGTCGAGCACGAGCTGGCGTACAGCCGGTGCGGCCGTGCGTTCGATCTCCGGCGACAGCACGGCCACCAGGCGCTCGCGCTCGTCCCGGGTTCCGACCAGCCGGGCCACCCTCGTCGACTGCAGCCAGGCGGTTGCCAGCCGCGCCCAACGCTGCGCCGGATCCAGCGCGAGCCACAGGTCGTACGCGGGCGTCGGCAGCCAGGCGTCGTCGTCGCCGACCGCCACCAAGCCGGCGGCGTAGGCGCATTCGACATAGAACGCGGCGGGCGCCTCGTCGACGTCGAGGGCGGCCGCGGTCCGGCGCAGCTCGCGGACACCAACCCCACCTGATCGCAACACCGCCGGCGGGTCGGCGCCCCAGGCATCCAGCAGGTGCTCGACCAGCCGGATCGCGTCCAGGGTCGCTCCGGCCGCGGTGCGGTCGACGAGAGCGGCGTCGCGCACAACGCCGTCCAAGGTCGGCGGTTCGAGCTCGGCGGGCGGGTAGAGATGGTCGCGCAGGTGCAGCCCGACCTCGCGCGGAAGAGTCACCGTACGGCTGTCCCGGGCGACCAGCAGCCCGCGGGCGAGGAGCTGCTCGACCGGACTCCGTGCCGTGTCGACGCTGAGGCGGCGGTTGGCGTCGGACAGCAACCCGATGGGCGGTCCGGCCGCGAGCCGTTCGGCCACCGTGCGGGCCTCCGGACCGGCATCGTCGAGGAGCTTTGCCAGCTGGTCCGGATCTGCGAGCACTGGATCGTCGGCCGGAGGTCCGAGCCCAGCCGGGTGGGGACCCAGGAACTCAGGCAGGACACCGGGCACCTCGAGCGCGTCGTCGGGACCCCAGACGAGCGCGAGCGTACGCAGTTCGGCGACTGCCGCGTCCACCCGGTCGCGATCGCCGCCGAGGAGGCCGTGGATCCTCGCCACCGACGCCGGCCCGCGAACCACGACGACCGCATCGACGACCGCGAGGGTGAACCGGTCGAGCCGGTCGAGCACGCGCGCCAACGAACTGCGGGTCGTGGACCGACCGGCGAGCTGCACGATGTCGGACGGCAGCGGCGTCACCAGGTCAGGGCGGGACCGGAAAAGCCGGACCAGGTCCTCGTCGGACAGGTCGCGAAGAGTGTCAGGCAGGGTCACACGCGCGGAAACGGTCGGGGCCACCCTTTCTACGGTAGAGCCCTCCGGCCAGCCGCCTCCACGTATCACCCTGGCCGACCCCGAGACACCGCCCAGGGTCGAGCCCAGCCATTCCCCGATATCGCCCTCGGGCGGCATCCGGCAGCGTGTCAGGCATGACCGCCACCCAGGCCGAACCGGGCATCCGCGCGCATGCCCAGTCCGAAATAGGGACGTTTCACCCTTCCCGTTCGGGCAATGCTTCGGGTGGCCAGGGGACGAGATGGGAGTCTCGTACGCCGGTCCGAGTGGGCGAGGGGGTCGCTCGGCCTGGTCGGCCAGGTGGCGGAGTCCCGAGCGGTGCGGCGGCGGAGGTTGCCGTCCGCCCGTCCTGGCGGGCCCGCCACCTTCTGGTCCTCGCGGGCGTCGCCGTCCTCGTCGGCTGGCTCGCCTACGACTATCGCGAGGCGTTCACCCCGGAGCTCTGGCGTACCCAGTTCACCGTCGGCTGGGCGCTGCTCGCCGCGCTGGCGATGAGCGCCGTCCTCGCCGGCAACGCCTGGAACCTGCTCGGCGCGAGCCCGCTCCGGCTGCGGTTCTGGCCGACATTCGCCGTCCAGCTCGCGGCTTCCCTCGTCCGGGTCGTCTCGCCGGCAGCCGTCGGGGCGGCAGCGGTGAACGTGCAGTACCTGCGGCGTGCCGGGGTGGGTGGCGCCGCCTCGGTGGGCACGGTGTCGGTGGCGCAGTCGGTACAGATCCTGCTCGCGGTGGTTCTCCTGCCGCCCGTCGCCGTCGCGACCGGGATGGACGCCCTGGTGCTCGACGGCGAACAGGTGTGGATCGCGGCTGCGGTCGTCGCCGGCGTCGTGGTGCTCGCCGCGCTCGCCGTGGTGGTCGTCCGCCGGTCTCCCCTGCTGGAGGCACGACTACGGGTCGTCCTCTCGGAGCTGACCACCTCGCTGCGAACCATGGCGAGGAGCCCTCGCCGGGCCGCGGTGAGTGTCGCGGGCGCCATGCTCATCTCCGCCGGGCTCATCGTGGCGATGTGGTCGTCGGTGCACGCGTTCGGCGGTTCGATCGGCGTGCTCACCGCGGCCGGCGTGCTGCTGGTGGGTACCTCGGCCGGCAACCTGCTGCCCGTTCCCGGCGGGATCGGCTCGGTCGACGCGGCCCTGGTCGCCATGCTGACCGCCGCCGGGACCAGTCTCGCGGTGGCACTGCCGGCGGTGGCGCTGTTCCGGCTGGTGACCATGTGGCTGCTGCTCCCGGCGGGGCTGGTGAGCTTCGGGGTGCTGCGGCGTCGCGGCCGGCTCTGAGCGGCCCCACAGGCCAAGCCCGTGCCAGAAACGGTGGTCAGAAACCGTGCCCAGGGACGGTGCTCAGAGACCGAGCCGGCCGATGAGAACCGGCACGGGTACGCGGACCACCAGGCGGTGGGCCAGCTCCTGGAAACCGACGCCGGCGTTCACCGCACGCATGCCGGTGTTGGCGACGGCGGTCGTACTCGACACTCGCCGCAAATCCGGCCGGTCCGCGCGCAACTGGCGGACGATGCCGGCCTTCACCAGACTGGCCAGCCCGCGACGGCGGTGGTCCGGCAGGACAACCGTGTCCTCCTGAAGGACGTCGACCGGCGTGCTGCCCACCTCGACCGCCGTGAACGCCGCCACCGTGGTCGTGCCGGTGACGACCGCTGCGGTCACCCAGAGCTCGACCCCGCGCTCTGACCGGTCCTGTTCGGTGGCCCGGACCAGCTCCCGGTCCCAGTGCGGCACCCGGGGCAGGTGCACGTTCGGCGCGTCGGCGATGGACCGCTTCGCGACGGCGTAGGAGTCGACGAGGGTGTCCGGCGCCGCGCCACGCCAGTGCACCAGCTGGTATCCCGGAACGCCTGCCTCGACCGTGGCGCCGAGCTTCGCATCGTCCACGGCGGCGAGGTCGAGGGCGTTGATGACAAGTTCGTCGCCCACCTCGGCACCGAGAGCGGACGCGAATGCCGCACCCGGCGTACCCGCGAGCACGATGGCCGAGGCGGTCTCGGCGCCGGCGGCGGACACGGTACGGGCGCCCTCGCACACCAGCGCCCGACCCACGCCGTTGCCGCGCACGTCCGGCGACACGTAGACCCTGGCGAAGGCGGTCGGCTGGCCCGCGTCGCCGGAGGTGAGCTCCACGACCCCGGCCACCCGGCCGCCGAACCGCCCTACCCAGCGCAGCCGGTCGGAGGAGACGTAGCGCTGCCGCAGCTCGCCCGCCGGGAGCCGGGCGGGCGGCGCCAGCTCACCCCGCTCGTACGCGCCCACCGTCCGCAGCACCGTGTCGAAGCCGCGCAGCGTGGCGTCGTCGTCGTGCTTCGGGTCCAGCCGCACCACCTCGGTGATCGACTTGTTCTCCACGCCCGCAGGCAACCATGTCGGGGTGCCAGCCGTCCAACGTCTATGCGTACCACCCACTTCATGCGCTGCACGACCGCCGTCCTTGCCCTGGGCCTCGCCGGCCTTGCGGCCGCATGTGGGCCGGAGTCCTCGCGGCTGGCGCCGGGCGACGCCGGCAACGAGGACCCGCTACGTGGTCACACCTACCTGTCCACGTCGGTCACCCGCGACGACCAACCCCGACCGCTGGTGGACGGCACCCGGATCACTCTCCGCTTCACCGACGACGACAGACTGCTGGTGGACGCCGGGTGCAACTCCATGGGAGGCCAGGCCAAGATCTCGGACGGATCCCTCGACGTCGGCGACCTGTCGATGACCGAGATGGGATGCGACCCGGCACGGCACAAGCAGGACATGTGGGTGTCGGACCTGCTGTCGGGCACACCGTCGTGGCAGCTCGACGGGTCACGACTGACCCTCACCTCCGGCGCCACTCGGATCGTCCTGCTCGACCAGCGCGTCGCCGACCCCGACCGGCCGTTGGCGAAGACCCCATGGGAACTGACGTCCCTGCTCGACGGCGAGGTCGCCTCGTCGGCACCGAGGGGACGGCAGAAGGCATACCTCGTGTTCGACAACGGCAAGGTCCGGGGCAATGACGGGTGCAACCAGCTCACCGGCACCGCCCGGATCACTGGCTCCTCGATCACATTCGGGTCGATCGTCACCACGAAGATGGCGTGCCTGCCTGCCGTCGCGCAGACCGAGCGCACGGTCCTGGCGGTCCTCGAAGGCAAGGTCCGCGCGTCCATCACCGCCGACCAGCTCCGGCTCGACCACCCGAGCGGCAAGGGCCTCGGCCTCACCGCCCGACCGAAGGCTCGCTGACCGGCGGCGACGTCCGGATCCGGGCGCGCACCCCGGCGCCGCCCGGCCGGGTTGGGCCCGGCACGTATGGTCGATGCGTGGCCCGCGATGCACTGGTAGTCGGATTCGACCTGGACATGACGCTGATCGACTCTCGTCCCGGCATAGCCGCGGTATGGGACCTGGTCTCGGAGCGGACGGGCGTCTTCGTCGACAGCTCGGTCGTCGTGTCCCGGCTCGGTCCTCCCCTCGCCGACGAGACCGCCCGGTGGTATCCCGCCGACCAGGTGCCCGGAGTCGTCGACCTCTACCGCAGCCTCTATGCCGACATCGCGGTCGCCGCCGCCACCTTGCTGCCCGGTGCCGCCGAGGCGATCAAGGCCGTCCAGCGGCACAACGGCCGGGTCCTCGTCGTCACCGCCAAGAACGAGCCGCACGCCCGGCTCCACCTCGACCACCTCGGGCTCGAGGTCGACGAGGTCATCGGCGACGTGTGGGCCGAACAGAAGGGCACGGTTCTGCGCGAACACGGCGCCACCGTCTACGTCGGCGACCACCTGGGTGACGTCCGCGGCGCCCGGACCGCAGGCGCGCTCGCGCTCGGTGTGCCGACCGGACCGGTGTCCGCCGGGGAGCTCCGGGCCGCCGGTGCCGACGTCGTGCTCGCCGACCTGACCGACTTCCCGTACTGGCTGGACGAGCACGTGCTCACCACCCGACTGGCCGCCCTGGAGGAGCAGCTGGCCGCGCTCGGATCGCTGGTCGTGGCGTTCTCCGGCGGCGCCGACTCGGCGTTCCTGCTGGCTGCCGCCGTCCGTGCCCTTGGCGCCGACCACGTGGCGGCGGCCACCGCGGTGTCGCCTTCGCTGCCAGATGCCGAGCTCGCGCCGGCCCGCGACTTCGCCCGTTCGCTCGGCGTCCGCCACCTGACCCCGAGCACCGACGAGATGTCCCGAGACGGCTACCGCGCCAATGCCGGTGACCGGTGCTACTTCTGCAAGGCCGAACTCCTCAACGTGGTCGCTCCGCTGGCCGCCGAGCACGGGTACGCGCACGTGGCGACCGGGACGAACGCCGACGACGGCCGCGCCGGTTTCCGTCCAGGCATCCGCGCGGCCGCCGAACGCAGCGCGGTGACTCCCCTGATGGACGCCGGCCTCACCAAGGAACAGGTCCGCGAGGCCTCGCGGCGCTGGGGGCTGTCGACCTGGGACAAGCCCGCGGCCGCGTGCCTGTCCAGCCGGATCGCGTACGGCCTCACGATCACCCCGGCGCGGCTGGCCCGGGTCGAACACGCCGAGCTCGCCCTACGCGGAGCCCTCGCCGAAGCCGGCCTGGACGTCCGCGACCTGCGCGTACGCGACCTCGGTGACACGGCCCGGATCGAGGTGGACGCCGAGCACGCGCCGGCTGTCGCCGATCTCACCGACGCCCACGACGCAGTGCTCGCCGCGGGCTTCGAGACGGTCGAGGTCGACCCGCGCGGCTTCCGGTCCGGCTCGATGAACGACCTCCTCGCCGACCCGTCGCATTACCGGTAGGGCGGGACGCCTGTCCGCGGTGGTGACCAACGGTTCCATGTGGCGCACTATGAGGTAGAGCGCAGGCTGCGAGACGTCTAACCTTGGTTCGGCCCCGCCCACGGGGCCATGCATGAGGCGCAGACCCAGCATCCCGCTGGTCGGCAAGAGCCGGCGTCGAGCGTGCAGATGATCCGATGAGTTCAGGTATCCAGGCGAGCGAGGTCGATGTGCCGGCAGGCAAGGTCAAGTGGTACGACGCGGAGAAGGGCTTCGGCTTCCTCACCAAGGACGACGGAGGCGACGTCTACGTACGCTCGTCCGCGCTGCCGGCCGGGATCGCGTCCCTCAAGGCCGGACAGCGGGTGGAGTTCGGCATCGTCGCCGGGCGCAAGGGTGACCAGGCCCTGTCCGTACGCCTGTTGGAGCCGCCGCCGAGCATCTCCAAGGCGATGCGGAAGTCGCCGGACGAAATGGTGGTCATCGTCGAAGACCTGATCAAGCTCCTGGACGGTGTGGAGAACGCCTACCGACGCGGCCGGCATCCCGACCCGCGTACGTCGAAGAAGGTCTCCACCGTGCTCCGCGCCCTGGCCGACGAACTGGAGCTCTGATCAGTACGCGGGCGGCTTCGCGGGCTCGGGTTCGGGCTCGCGTCCCGGCTGTCGTTCGCGCGGCGCTGCTCTGAGCACGGCCACCAGACCGATCACGAGTCCGGCCGCGCACAGGCCCAGCCCGAGCTGCGGGATGAGCGGGAGGACGATCCCCACACCCCCGCCGATCACCCACGCCAACTGCAGCAGGGTCTCCGACCGCGCGAACACACTCGTCCGGACGTGTTCGGGCACTCCGCTCTGGATCAGTGCGTCGAGGCAGAGCTTGCCCAGCTGTTGGGCGAACCCGGCCATGAACGCCAGCACCGCGATGGCGACGAGCCCGTAGAAGATCGCGGTGAGGACCGTTGCGAGCGCGGTCGCGGCCAGGAGTACCTGGATCACCACCTCGGACCTGCGTGCCCGGGCGAGCGCGCCCAACGCCGTACCGACCAGGTTGCCCGCCCCCGCCGCGGCGACGATCACCCCCACCTGCAGGGTCACGGCGTAGCCCGCCAGCGGGAAGTCCCGCAGCAGGAACGCCATGAACATCAGCAGGAACCCCGTCAGGGCCCGGAACGCGACGTTGGCTCGGAGCGCCTGCCCGATCACCGGTGGCAGCCGCCGCAGTGCCCGGCCGATGTCGACCATCCGGAGCCGGTCCTCCCCTTCGGCCGAGTCGACCCGCGCCGGCAGCACGATCGCCATGATCGTGCCGAGGGTGAAGATCACGAACGCCAGTCGTAGCGGCCACTCCGGGCCGAAGTACGCCAGGCCGCCGGCGGCCGCGGCGGCGACCCCGACGGCGAGGCTGCCGGACAGGGAGATGCGGGAGTTGGCCGTGACGAGCGCGATGCTGCGCGGTAACAGGCGAGGGACGACGGCCGCCCGGGTGACGTTGTGGGCCTTCGAGGCGACCAGGCAGCCGAAGACGAGCGGATAGAGCCAGACCTCACCGGTCGCGACGGCACCGGCCATCACCCAACAGAAGAAGGCACGCACAGCCATGGTGGACCCGATCGCCCACCGACGGCCGCGGCGGAACCGGTCGAGGAACGGGCCGATCAGCGGTGCGACGATGACGAACGGCGCCATCGTGATCAACAGGGTGAGGGCCACCCGTCCGCGCGCCTCGCCGGAGGGGACGGCGAAGAAGAGCGTGCCGGCAAGCCCCACGGCCATGGCGGCGTCCCCACCGGCGTGGAATGCATTGAGCTCGATCAGCTTGGCCAGCCCCGACTCACCCATTCCCTGGGCGTGGGTGACCTTGCGGACTCCGCGTACGACAGCGCCCCCACCGCGGGACGCGACCTTGCCGACCCGCCTGCCACCGTCGCGCAGCGCCCGGACGCCGACCGCGGCGGTGCTCACCGCGGTCGCCGCCGCCTTCGCGGCCACCTCGGCCGCCGACGGTCCGGTGGGACTCTCTGTTTCCGGGTCGGGGGTGACATCGGTGCGCGGACCTGCGGGACCGGACGTGAGCGCACGGGTACGGGCGGGCTCGGTGGACGACCCGGACCCCTGCTGCTCGCCCGCCCGGCGGGCGGCGCGTCGCCCGGGTGGACCGAGCGGACCTCGGGTTCGGCCACCGCGCGCAGCGGTGCCCGGCCTGGGAGTCCGGTCGTCTGGGTCCACTCGCTCATCCTGCCTGCGGTCGGCTGCCGACGTCTCGCCCTCGCGGTCAGACGGGCCCGTCCGCGTTGATTTTCGAGGGTGCCAGAATCCGTTGCTGCCGGAGGGTGCCAGAATCGGGATTGTGAGCACGACCACGCCGCGACTTGCCCCAGCCGTACGGATCGATGCCCTCTGCGCGGCTGCCGTCGACCTGGCGCGGTCGGCAGCCCAAGATCCCGCCGGCACCGACCGCCTCGGCGGCTACCTCGGCTGCGACGCCGAGGACGAACGCGTCGTCACCCACTACTTCTCCGCCGCCGATCCCGGCTATGTCGGGTGGCAGTGGGCGGTGACCGTGGCCCGGGCGCCGCGCAGCCGGGTGATCACAGTCGACGAGGTAGTTCTGCTGCCCGGCCCGGACGCCGTCCTCGCGCCCGAGTGGGTTCCCTGGTCCGAACGGATCCAGGCCGGCGACCTGGGACCCGGTGACCTGCTCCCCGCACCAGCCGACGATCCGCGTCTCCTGCCGGGCTACACCGGTAGCGACGAGGCCCCGGACGGCGAGACTCTCCGCTCGATCAGCGACGAGCTCGGGCTCGGACGCGCCCGAGTGCTCTCGCCCGAAGGTCGCGACGACGCCGCCGACCGGTGGTACACCGGGTCTGGCGGACCATCCGATCCGGTGGCCGAGGCGGCGCCGGCACAGTGTTCGACCTGCGGATTCCTGGTACGACTGGCCGGACCGCTGGGCACCGCCTTCGGCGTATGCACCAACGAGTACTCCCGAAGCGACGGGCAGGTCGTGTCGTACGACCACGGCTGCGGCGCACACTCCGAGGCGCTTGTCCCGGCGCAAGCACAGGCGCAGGCCCCGGAACCAGCCGACACCCCGAGCCCGGAGCATGTGCTCGACACGCTGGGCTACGACGACGCGGAGCCGCTCGAACGCTGATCCCTGGGGGACTCGATCCTGATCTGGTCGATCGGGATCCGCTTCACCACCCGGATCCTGGCGGCGGCCCGACGCAGCTGGGCCCGCCGGACCAGGCAGTAGACGATGCCGAGAACCCCGAGACCCGCACCGGTGAGGCAGGTCCACAGCCACCAGTAGGTGCCTGCCTCGCGGAGATTGCCCGCGAAGGGCGCCAGCGCGGCGGCGGCAACGAGCCAGACGAGCGTGCCCACGACGAGGGTGCGTACACCGTCGACGTCTAGCGGCTCGATCGCCGCCTGGGAAAGAAGCGGCAGGTGCGGCCGGTCCCGGTCGTCCTGACTCACGTCGTCGAGCCTAGCTCGATCCGCCGGTCTCGCAGGCGTACGACATCACCCCAGGTCGTGGCATGATCTGCGCAGCCATCGGCGCTCGTGCCGGGTCCGGGGCGGGGAATCGACCCCCGGCCCGCCCGCTCCTCCAGGAAGGCGATCTTTCATGGTCGAGGCGACGAGAACAGGAACTGAGGCCGACCGCCGACCATCCGGTCCGGTCGACCGGTTTTTCAAGATCACCCAGCGCGGCTCGACGGTGGGTCGGGAGGTACGCGGCGGCCTGGTGACCTTCTTCGCGATGGCGTACATCATCGCGCTCAACCCGCTGATCATCGGTACGGCACCGGACGCGACCGGCCAGTTCCTCGGCGGCGGAACCGAGCCCAACCTCGCACTGGTGGCCGCGGCGACGGCACTGGTGGCGGGCGTGGTGACGATCCTGATGGGCGCGGTGGCCAACTTCCCGTTGGCGTTGGCCACCGGACTGGGCCTGAACGCGTTCGTCGCCTTCGCCGTGGCGAGCCAGATGACATGGGCCGACGCGATGGGCCTGGTGGTGCTCGAGGGCCTGATCATTCTCGTCCTGGTGCTCACCGGATTTCGGACCGCGGTCTTCACGGCCGTGCCACGCGAGCTCAAGACGGCGATCAGCGTCGGGATCGGCCTGTTCATCGCGTTCATCGGCTTCGTCGACGCGGGAGTGGTCCGGCGTACTGCCGACCCACCCGTGCCCGTGCAGTTCGGCCTCAACGGGTCTCTGAGCGGGTGGCCGATCATGGTGTTCGTCGTTGGCCTGCTCGCAACGGTCGTGTTGGTCCAACTGCGGGTCAAGGGCGCGATCCTGTTGGGGATCATCGGCGCGACGGTGCTCGCCGTCATCATCGAGGCGATCGCGCGGATCGGCCCGGCCGGGCCCGGTTACGCGGACAACCCGACCGGCTGGGGGCTCAACGTTCCACGGCTGCCCGATGACTGGATCCAGCTACCGAACTTCTCCCTGGTCGGATCGTTCAACCTGCTGGGTTCGTTCGAGCGGGTCGGGATCATGGCGGCCCTGCTGATCGTGTTCACCCTGATGTTGGCCGACTTCTTCGACACGATGGGGACGATGACGGCCATCGGCGCGGAGGCCGGGCTGCTCGACAAGACCGGCAATCCTCCCCACACCCAGCGGATCCTCGCCGTCGACTCGATCGCCGCGGCAGCCGGTGGCGCGGCCGGGGTCTCGTCCAACACCTCCTACATCGAGTCTGCCGCCGGTGTCGGCGAAGGCGCCCGCACCGGCCTGGCGAGCATCGTCACCGGCCTGTGCTTCCTGCTGGCCACGGTGTTCGCCCCGCTCGTCGAGATCATCCCGTACGAAGCGGCGACTCCGGCCCTCGTCGTGGTCGGGTTCTTGATGATGACGCAGGTGACGAAGATCTCCTGGGACCAGTTCGACATCGCGGTGCCGGCGTTCCTCACCATCGTGCTGATGCCGTTCACCTACTCGATCACCGTCGGCATCGGTGCTGGTTTCGTGGCCTATGTGCTGCTGCGGACGGTCCGCGGCAAGGCGCGGCAGGTGCACCCGTTGCTGTGGGTGGTGGCGGCGCTGTTCGTTGTCTACTTCGCGATCGACCCGATCAAGGAGGTGCTCGGCCTGGCCTGAGTCCACCGGCCCCGGTTCATGATCAGGCGTCAGAAAACCGGCTGGAATCTGCCGCGAAATCCGGTTCTTCGGCTCATGATCATGAACGCGTGACGGCAGGTGTCGCTTTCGTGAAACCCGCATTCGTTAGCAAGGGTAATGAGGTATGCTAACGAAATGCCTTCATCAACTTTGCCCGCAATGTCTGCTGCGGGCCTTTCCAGCGCGCTCCGGCTCTCCGTGATGCGCTTGTCCAGAAGGCTTCGCAGTCAGCGAGCCGAAGATCACCAACTCTCCGCCAACCAGCTTGGCGTGATGTCGACACTCCACCGCAAGGGCCCCTTGACCATCGGCGAGATCGCCTCGTGCGAGAAGGTCCGGCCGCCCTCGACGACCCGCACCGTGACCTCCCTGGAAGAGATGGGCCTGGTCGTCCGCGAACCGCACCCCACCGACCGACGGCAGGTCATGGTCCGGCTGGCCGACGACGGCCGCCGCATCCTCACCGCCGACCGCCAACGCCGCGACGCCTGGCTGGCCCGCCGCCTGCACGAACTACCCCCTGACGAAAGAGAGATCCTGCGCCTCGCCGCGCCGATCTTGGAGAGGCTGGCTAGTTCGTGAAGGCGATGTTCCGCTCACTCCGGAACCGCAACTACCGCTACTTCGCCACCGGCTCGTTCATTGCCAACACGGGCACCTGGCTGCAGCGAGTCGCCCAGGACTGGCTCGTCCTCCAGCTCACTGGTGGCAGCGGCATGGCGTTGGGCATCACCACAGGGTTGCAGTTCCTTCCGTTCCTCCTGCTCGCACCGTTCGGCGGGCTGATCGCCGACCGGTTCTCCAAGCGCCGGGTGCTCCAGTGCACCCAGGTGGGCATGGCGCTGGCCGCGGCCTCCCTGGCCGTCCTCGACCTGACCGGTGTGGTCCAGGTCTGGCACGTCTACCTGATCACGTTCCTGTTCGGCGTGGCCAGTGCGATCGACCATCCGGCCCGGCAGTCGTTCGTGCTCGAGATGGTGGGCAGGGACGACCTGCCCAATGCCGTGAGCCTCAACTCGGCATCGTTCAACGCCGCTCGCGTACTCGGTCCGGCCGTCGCCGGCTTCCTCATCGTCCTCGTCGGCACCGGCTGGGTGATCCTGCTCAACGCCCTGAGCTACGGCGCCACGATCTGGGCGCTGGCCAAGATGCGGCCGGCAGAGCTCAACACACCGGAGCCCGCACCGCGCAAACCGGGCATGGTGGCCGACGGGCTCGCGTACGTACGCGGTCGGCCCGACCTCGTACTGGTCCTTGCCGTCGTCTTCTTCGTCGGCTGCTTCGGTCTGAACTTCCAGCTGACCAGTGCGCTCATGGCAACCGAGGTGTTCGGCAAGGGTGCGGCGGAGTACGGCGTCCTCGGCACCGTGATGGCGGTCGGTGCGGTGGTCGGCTCGCTGGCGTCCGCACGGCGCGGCAAGAGTCCACGATTACGGCTCGTCGTCGTGTGCGCTGTCATCTTCGGGGTGCTCGAGATCGCCTCCGGGCTGATGCCGACGTACGCGAGCTTCGCCGTGTCCCTGCCACTGCTCGGCTTCGTCCAGCTCACGATGATCATCGCCGCCAACGCGATGATGCAGCTGACCGTCGCCCCGGAGATGCGCGGTCGCGTTCTCGCGTTGTACGGCATGGTGTTCATCGGCAGCAAGCCACTGGGTTCACCCGTCCTGGGCTGGATCGGTGAGTCGTACGGGGCGCGCTGGACCCTCATCGTCGGCGGGCTCGCGAGCGTGGTCGGCCCGCTGGTGGCGACCTACCTGGTGCTGCGCTGGCAGCACTCGGTGCTCCGCATCCACCTGCGACCCCGCCCGCACATGCACGTGTGGACGGCGCAGGAGCGCGCGGACCAACTCGACGGGTCGGCGCCACCGGCCACGGCGGCGCCCGCAGCACAGCCGGCTGGTCAACCCACACCACCAGCGTTGCCGCAACCGGCAGCGGAGTCGGTGCCCGACCCGGCCGAGGAGACTGCCGCGGCGCAGGAAGCGTCCGCTGCGGACGCAGACCCGTTGGCGCCCGACATGCCAGCGCCGGTGTCGGTTCCGCATGAGAGGGTGCCGGCATGCAACAAGCCCGCCATCTCGCGCTTCTCCAAGCCGACGGCGCACGACTCATCGACGTCGCGGCCAAGGGCCTCGACGCACCGGTCCCGTCGTGCCCAGGCTGGACGGTGGAAGAGGTCGTAGACCACGTGGCGCACGTCTATCTGCACAAGATCGAATGCATGCGGCAGCAGGCGCGTCCCGACCCGTGGCCACCCGAACCATCCGGCAGTCCGCCGCTCACGTTGCTGCGTGATTCGTTCGCGACGCTGTTGGAGGAGTTGCAGACCCGCGGGCCGGACGCGCCGGCGTACACGTGGCACGAGCCTGACCAGACCGTCGGGTTCTGGTACCGCCGGATGGCCCAGGAGACCGCCGTGCACCGGGTCGATGTGGAGTTGGCCCACGGTGTGGGCACTCCCGTCGATCCGGAGCTGGGCGCCGACGGCGTTGACGAGGTCCTGGTGACCATGCTCGCCGGCGACTGGTCCGACGAACCGGTCGACGACGGTGACGGCGCATCCGTACTGATCGCCACCGGCGACCGGCGCTGGCAGGTACGGCTGGGACGCACCCAGGTCGAGGTCGAGGAGCTTGCCGCGGCCACCGAACCCGACGCCGGAACCCATGGCGTGACAGTCAGCGGCGAGCCCTCCGACGTCTTGCTGTGGGCGTGGGGCCGGGCCGCGGTCGACCCGCTCAGCGTCGAGGGCGACCTGGATGTGCTCGCGGCGTTCCGGCGGCGACTCGCCCTCGCCACTCAGTAGGGCGGCCTCGCGGCACCATGCGGCTGTTCGTCGCGGTCGTACCTCCGCCCGCCGTCCTCGACCACCTGGCGGACGCGGTTGCCCGATTGCGGGCCGAGGCAACGCTTCCTTCCGGCGTACGCATCCAGTGGACGGTGCGCGCGCAGTGGCATCTGACGCTCGCGTTCCTCGGTGAGGTCGGCGAACGATCCCACGCAGACGTGGAGCGCCGGCTTGCCCGGGCGGCGAGCCGGCACTCGGTGCTCGGGTTGCGGATCGGTGGCGGGGGTGGCTTTGGTTCGGCCCGCAGGGCTCGGGTGCTCTGGGCGGGAGTCGGCGGCGACGTCACGCCGCTGCGCGACCTGGCCCGATCGGTCGGCGCCGCGGCTCGGCGGGCTCGGATCGACGTCACCGAAGGCCGGTTCCGCGCCCACGTCACCCTGGCCCGGCTGCGTGACCCCGACGACGTCCGGCCACTGGTCGAGTGGCTGTCGGCGTACGAAGGACCGACGTGGACCGCGGACCGGCTCGAACTGGTCCGCTCCCACCTCGGCGCGGGAGAGGGCCGCCGGTCGCGGTACGAGACGGTCGCCGCATGGCCGCTGGCGGGCCGCCCCCGCACGGCGGAGTAGCGTCCTCGGCGTGCATTCGAAGTACCGCTGGCATCCGAGATACCGCCGGCTCGTCATCCCCGGCGTCCTGGTCGTTCTGCTGGCGATCGTGATCATCGCCGCGGTCGCCGGTCGCTGACCGCTACCCCGCAGCTTCACCGGCACCGTCACCCGCACCGGCTTCTACGCCGTTCACAGGTCCGGCGGAGATGACGGATGTGTGACAGCTGCCGGCGGGCAGTACCGCCACGGTCCCGCCGCGAGCGAAGATGCAGACGTGTCGATGTCGATCACTCCTTCCCCACTCGAGGGCACGGTGGCCGAGACCGCGGTCAGCCGCACCACCGCGGCAGTCACCGGCCTGCTCGCTACCGGCGCCGGTCTCGCCTGCGCCGAGCTCGCGGCAGGCCTGCTCGGTCTGTCGACGACACCGGTCCTGGCGGTCGGTGCCGCGTTCATCGACGTGATCCCGACCGGGGTACGGGAGTTCGGCATCCGGCTGCTCGGCACTGCGGACAAGCCGGTCCTCATTGCCGGCATCCTCGTCGTTCTCGCCGTGATCGCCGCGGTAGCCGGGATCACCGCGGCGAGGTCGCGCCCACTGGGCTACGGCCTCCTTCTCGTCCTGACCCTGGCCGGTGTCGCGGCTGCGCTGTCCCGACCCGGCGCCGGCGCGGTGGAAGTCGTTCCGCCACTGCTCGCCGGTGCCGCGGCCGTAGGAGTGCTGCACTGGCTGCTGGCCGCGGCCTCCTCTATGCCCACCCGCGCGGCGGCAGCACCCGGGACCGGCGCGGGCCCGGTCAACCGGCGACACCTGCTGCGTACGAGCGGTCTGGTCGTCCTCGGATCGCTGGTCGCTGCCGGTGTCGGACGCGGCCTCACCGCGTCCGCGAGCCGCCGGCTTGCCGCCGAGAACGCCCGCACCCAACTGCGACTCCCCAAGCTTCCGCCCGCCACACCACCTGCTGGTGCCGACCTGAAGGTCGCCGGTCTCGGGCCGTGGAAGACGCCCAACAACGTCTTCTACCGCATCGACACCGCCCTGTCCGTCCCGCTGGTCCAGCCCGAAAACTGGCGGCTGCGCATTCACGGCATGGTCGACCGCCCGCTGGAGTTGTCCTTCGCCGACCTGCTGAAGCGCCGGATCGTGCACCGGTACGTCACACTCGCCTGTGTCAGCAACGAAGTCGGTGGTGACCTGGCCGGCAACGCGCTCTGGAGCGGCGTCCGGGTCGCGGACGTGCTGGCCGAGGTGGGTGTCGACCCGAAGGCCGACGCGGTGAAGTCGACGTCGGAGGACGGTTGGACCTGCGGCACACCGCTCTCGGCGCTCACCGACGGACGATCCGCCCTGCTGGCGTTCGCGATGAACGGGTCGTCGCTACCGCTGGACCACGGCTTCCCGGTCCGGATGGTGGTGCCGGGACTGTACGGGTACGTGTCGGCGACCAAGTGGCTGGTCGACCTCGAGGTGACCCGGTTCGACCAGTTCCGGGCGTACTGGACCGATCGCGGTTGGTCTGCGCAGGCACCGATCAAGACCGCGTCCCGTATCGAGGTGCCTCGTCGGGGAGCGACCGTCGCGGCGGGACAGGTCGCGGTCGCCGGCGTCGCGTGGGCTCAGCACCGAGGCATCTCCCGGGTCGAGGTGCGCGCGGACGACGGTCCGTGGGAACGGGCCCGGTTGGCCGTCGAACCCACCAACGACTCCTGGCGCCAGTGGGTGTGGACATGGCAGGCCACGCCTGGGAAGCACCGGCTGCAGGTAAGGGCCACGGACACCACCGGCGAAACGCAGACAAGCCAGCCCGCCCCGCCGGCACCCGACGGTGCGACCGGCTGGCACACCATCGAGGTCGACGTCAGCTGAGCGGAAACGGTGCCTGCAACTCCGAGTCCAACCGTCAAGGAACGGTGAGCACCAACGGCCCGTCGGCGGTGATGGCGACGGTGTGCTCGGCGTGTGCGGCTCGGCTGCCGTCGACCGTACGCAAGGCCCACCCGTCCTCGTCCGTCACGTAGTCGTCGCGTCCGCCAGCCATGAACATCGGCTCGATCGCGATGACCAGGCCGGGCTTCAGCGGGAAGCCACGACCCGGTCGCCCTTCGTTGGGGACCGAGGGGTCCTCGTGCATTCGACGCCCGATGCCGTGGCCGCCGAAGTCGCGGGGGATCCCGTAACCTGCCCGCCGCCCGACCTCGCCCACGGAATGGGAGATGTCGCCGAGCCGACCGCCGCTGCGGGCCGCCGCGATCCCGGCCTCGAGCGCCTCGCGGTTGGTGGCGACAAGGCTTTCGTCACCGGGTCTCGGCGTACCGACGATGAAGCTGACGGCCGCGTCGCCATGGAACCCGTCGAGCTCGGCCCCACAGTCGACACTCACCAGGTCGCCGTCCGCAAGCTGGTAGCCGTCGGGGATGCCGTGCACGATGACGTCGTTGACCGACGTACAGATCACAGCGGGGAACGGCGTGGGCGCGAAGTGCGGGAGATAGTGCAGAAACGACGGACGCGCACCGGCGTCGGCGATGACCTTCGCGGCTATCTCGTCGAGCTCCCGCAGCGACGTGCCGATCTCGGCGGACTGGCGGCAGGCGGCCAGGGCGTGGGCGACCACCCGTCCGGCCGCGCGCATCGCGCCGATCTCTCTCGCTGTCTTGAACTCGACCATGGAGGTCCCTTCGGGCAGCCGCTCAGGAGGTGGAACCAATACTTCCACCGCCGGTCGAACCGCCCTCACCGAACTGCGTCGGCTGGTCGGGGACGCTCACCAGCCGCCGGCGACACCGCGCAGGTCAGGGTGGTAAGGATGCCCGATTCCCAAGGCCGCCTGGACGAGCGCCGCGTTGTCTGGCGCGAGGCTGCCGTCGGGGAATCGGTAGGTGTCCTCGAACCCGATCCGCATACCCAGGCCCTGGGTGCGCGCCTCGTGCAGGACTGCCCAGGTGTTCTCACCGTCGCCGTGCAGGAACCGCGGCAGGAATATCCCGTACTTGTCCAGTAGCGAGAGAATGGCGAGCGCGTCGTGCACAGCGAGCAACGCCGGCCGGTCGACGGGCTCGATGAGGATCCGGCTCGCCAGCGCCCGCCAGGGTCCGCGCAGGAACGTCTCGGCGGCGGTCTGGCTGAACATCGCCGCTTCGACCGCGATGCCGCGCTCCTGCAGCGCCCGCGCCACCTCGACCGCGCCGTGCTCGTACACGTTCACCGTCGCGTACGTCGGCAACACCGGCCAACGTCGGATCAGCGCGATCCGACGGCGCGGATCTGCCTCCACCCAGGCACCGGCCGAGATGCTCACCGGGATCCCGGGCACCGCCGCGGCGACCGTCTCCATCGCGGCACCGACGTCGTCCGGCTCCAACGACTCGCGGCCGTCCGGCCGGCGCGGGTGTACGTGCACCTCGGTCGCGCCGGCGGCAACGACCCGCGCCGCGTCCGCGGCCAGTTCACCTGGTGTCGTGGGGACACCGGTACGCCCGGTCCTGGATCCGTTCAGGGCGCCGACAAGAACGAGGTTCACCACGCGTACGCTTCGGGCGCCGGGCCCCCCGGGCCCGGGAAGAGCTCGTCGAGGCGGGCGAGGACCTTGTTGTCGAGGACCAGGTCGGCGGCGGCGAGGGAACTGGTGAGCTGGTCGACCGTCCGGGGACCGATGATCGGCGCGGTCACGCCAGGCTGGTGGAGGAGCCAGGCCAGCGCGAGGCTGGCGGGTTCGGCGTCTATCTCAGCAGCGAGGTCTTCGAACTCCTGGATCTGCGTGCGGTGCCCTTCGAGGTAGCTGGCCGCCGGTCCCCCCTCGGAGCGGTGGCGGTCGCTTCTCGAGAGGACACCGCCCAGGACCCCGCCGTGCAACGGACTCCAGGGAAGGACGCTGAGCCCGTATCTTCGGCAGGCGGGGAGCACCTCCAGCTCGACGGTTCGTTCGATCAGGTTGTACAGCGACTGCTCGCTGACCAGCCCAAGGAAGTGCCGGTTCGCCGCCTGTTCCTGGGCTTGCGCGATGTGCCAGCCGGCGAAGTTGCTGCTGCCGACATAAAGCACCTTGCCTTGGGTGACCAGAGTCTCGAACGCCTGCCAGATCTCGTGCCAGCTCGTGTCGCGGTCGACGTGATGCATCTGGTACAGGTCGATGCGGTCGGTCTGCAGCCGGCGCAGCGATGCCTCGCAGTGGCGGACGATGTTGCGAGCGGAGACACCCCTGGCGCCGGGTTCGTCGCTCATCGCGCCATAGACCTTGGTGGCAAGCACGACTCGGTCTCGCCGGCTCGCGTCCGCGGCGAACCAGCGACCGAGGATCTCCTCGGTCCACCCCTTGTTGTCCCGCCCGTAGACGTTGGCGGTGTCGGCGAAGTTCACTCCGGCGTCGAGGGCGGCGTCGAGGATCGCGTGGGAGGTGTCTTCGGACGTTACGGGACCGAAGTTCATGGTGCCGAGACAGAGCTTGCTGACCAGAACGCCGGTCCGGCCGAGGTGGGTGTACTCCATCTCGCCAGCCTTGTGGGTGGCGACAGACCGGGGCAAGCCCAGCGGGGTAAACCTGATGCCGATTTCGGCGTAACCCGTAACTTTTTCCAGATTGACTCGTGACGATCACCGCGTACCGGAAATATCACCCGAATCGCTCGCGCGTCTCGCCGTGCCTGCGCCGCCCGTCGGTCGTCGGCGCCCGGGCCCGGGATGGGCGGCGACGATCACCGCCACGAGCGTGAGCAGGGTGCCGGCGACGGTGGTCGCGGTGAGCCGCACGTCACCCGTGGGAGTCGCGGCATCCAGGAGCACCGCGACGACGAGTTGTCCGGCAACCGAGCCGAGCCCCAGCAGCAGGACCCCGGTGATCCTCACCACGACCGCCGCCAGACTGACGAACGCGACACCGCACAGCCCGCCGAGATAGAGCAGCGGATCGGTCGGGAGGGTGTCCGGTAGCCCGCGTAGTGCGACGTCGACGCCGCCCGCGATGACCAGCGCCGTCAGTCCCACGGTGAAGTTGACGAACGCCGCGACCAGGGCGCCGTGGAGCGCTCGCCCGGCCGGACGGTCCGCCGTCGCGCGGGTCGCCGTCACACTGACCTGGCCGTTCACCGCTTGCTGCCAGGCAGTGCCGACTCCGGCGAGAGCGGGAAGGGCGGCGAGGGCGAGCACCGACAGCGTTCCGAACTCGTCGGCGACGGCGAGCATGACGGCACCGAGCGCGAGGACCGCACCGATCACCCGCGTGGGTGTCACCGCCTGCCGGCCACCAGGTCCGACCCCGAGCCGGTCGACGACCAGGCTGCTGCCGGCGAGCCCGGCGACCAGGGCCACCGTGAACACCGCGACGCCGACCACGCCGACCGTTGACGACTGGGTGACGACGACGAACGCGCCACACACCCCGCCCAGGCATTGCCACCAGCGCAACGGGCCGCTGCCACGGTCGGCGGTGCTGTTGGAGTTGGCGGCCGTGCCGGATTCGCTGTGGGTTCTGGTGTCGCTGTCGGTGCGTGGCATACAAATGGTGTCGAGCAGGCGACGCACGCCGACGCGAACGCCGGGTACGAGCGCGACGACAGCGACCAGGACCAGCAGCCCCGAGCCGAATGACCACACCGCGGCCAGCGTGCCGTCGTGCCACTGGCGACCCAGTTCACCGTTCAGCTTGGACTGGCAGGCGAGCACTCCACCGCTCACGAACGCCGCGCTGACACCGAGAAACCGGTGCCGGGCGCTGGGCGCATCCTGGGCCTGTGACCGGGTCCCCGGCTGTGTCCCCGGCTGGGACGTCGACTGGGACGTCGACTGGGACGTCGACTGGGACGTCGACTGGGACATCGACTGGGACACCGCCGGCGACACCGTCTCGGACAACCGTTGGCGCATCACCACATCATCTGATGAATGCGTTCATCTTGGCGATTCAGGTGCTCGGAACGGACCCGACCGCCTGCTGCCCGGCCTGTCGGGCGAGGAACCGGCGGAAGACTCGCTGGGTGAGTCGGGTCACCGCCCAGCCGGCGAGTCCAGCCGCGAAGGGAAGCAGGGCGGGTACGACCATGACGCCCACCGCCATCGCGCCCAGGACCGCGAGCCCGGCCAGCGTCGACAGCGGATAAGCGGCGGCGAACAGGGCGCTGTTGCGAACCACCCGGCGCCATGGTCCCGGGTGCGCGACCATGCCGGGATAGGCGAAGAGAAGGGTCCCGCCAACCGCGAGGATGCCGAAGATCGCGACCACGAGTACCGCCGCCCGAAGCGGTGCGTCCTCTGCGCGCAAGCCGTACATCAGGTCGACGGACAGCAAGGCGGCGGCCACCGCGGCGAGGACGCCGACCAGCAGCGCCTGCCGGAAGTGGCGCCGGAACCCGGACCAGAACGTCGACCACACCGGGGGCGGACCGTCCTCGTCCCAGGCGACCATGACGCTGCACAGAGCGGCGGTAGCCGGACCGAGAGTCACGATGGGAACGCCGGCCAACATCCAGAGCAGTCCGGCGACTGCCACGGTGAAGGCGGCCTCCAGGGGCCGGGTCAGGTAGCTCATCCGTCCGTCGCGCCTTCCTGCTGGGCCGTGTCCTCCTGGCCGGGGTGCACCAAAGGGTAGGCCGTCGGCGGTCCGGCACCGCGGGCCCGCGCCACCGACGGCGAAAACCGGACGCGCGAATCGGGCCCGACGCCCTACGGTCGACCCACCGTACGGCCCCGACGGGAGGAGGTGGTCACCCTGCACCCGCGGCACCGAGCGCTCGCCGTGCCCGCCTGACAGGGGACGACGCCGACGCCGGTGCGACCGGACCCACACCTACCGGTGGCAGCTGGGCGCCGCACATCAACTGGCCTGGCTGACAGTGGCCAGCACAAAACCCGCGTACCGACCGCGGGACAACGCTGGTCGTGGTCCTGATCTGTGGACCAGAACGGCCCACGGTGACGCCGGAACCGGAACGTAATCGCGGCCCGCGGAAGCGGGTGGCGGTGAACTGGTCCCTGACCGGTCCAGCCCGGGAGCCCCGACGCCTACGCCCACGGACAATTCCGCAGGCGTGCCGGGGTGAGAACGAACGGAACCCTGCCCTCTCGAGTCACGCACCTCCCGCTCCGGCGGGACCGACTCGAGGAGGCGGGTACGCGGAAGCGCGCGCTCGAAAACACCGCGTTCACCTGCCTGTTCTGCGCCAGCGAGGTCCCTGCCTGCACCAACGGCAGCTACCGCAACCACTGTCCGCACTGCCTGTGGTCGTCCCACGTGGACGATCGTCCGGGCGACCGGGCGAGCCGATGCGGTGGCCCGATGGAGCCGGTGGGCCTGGCCCGTCCGCGCGGCAAGGGGTGGGCGTTGGTCCACCGGTGTGTGGTCTGCGGCGCCATGGCGGTCAACCGCCTGGCGCTGGACACGATCGCGCCCGACAACCTGGACGAGGTGAGCCGGTTGCCGCCGGCCTGAGGGTCCCCGAGACTGGGTGCTTCGGGGGCGGGGCAAATCGTCGCACAATGGCATCGTGTTCGACCTGTCTGCCGCGTGCCTTCCTCACCAGGCACGGTGGTGCACGTGAGAGGTGGTTTGCGTGAAAAGGTGGCCGACGTGATCACTGCTGCCCTACGCGCGGCCGCCCTCCGGCTTGTGGGGTACCGCGTCGATGTGATGGAGTGCGTCGGTTCGGAGCACACGTCACACACCCTGCTTCTGTGTGGCGTGCGAGCCGCTGGAGTCAGATCTCGCGGAGGTGCTGCGGTCGTGATCTCGGAGCAGGAACGTACCCACTGCCGAGGCCGCGTGCGGTCGACTGCGCTGCGCAGGTTCGTCGCCACCCTAGGTGCGGCACCGTTGGTGGCCGCGGTCACTCTCGTGGTGTCGGCCGGGCCAGCGACGCCCGCCTTCGCCGAGGAGCCCGGCCCGAAGGAAGCGTTCAAGATCGCCGACGAACGCATCACCGAGTCGAGCGGTCTCACCTTCGGGACCAAGCACCCCGACACGCTCTACACCATGAACGACTCCGGCGGAGACGCCGAGATCTTCGAACTCGACGCGACCGGCAAGACCGTCGGCACCGTTGTCCTGGGCGGAGCGGAGACCGAAGACTGGGAGGCCCTCAGCAGCGGGCCGGAGGGCCGCCTGTGGGTCGGCGACATCGGCGACAACGAACGGTCCCGAGACTCGGTCACGGTCTACCGCTTCCACGAGCCAGAGGCCCTCGGCGACTCCCGCGAGCAGTGGAGCCGGTTCCAGCTGCAGTACGACGATGGTCCGCACGATGCCGAGACGCTGCTCGTGCACCCGAAGACCGGGCGGATCTACGTCGTGACGAAGGACCCCGAAGGCGGCGGCATCTACGCCGGGCCGGAGGAGTTGGTGAGCGGTACCGAGACCAGTAACACGCTCACCCGGGTCGGCGACGCGCCAGCGGTGGTGACCGACGGCGCGTTTCTGCCGGACGCGTCCGCCGTGGTCCTGCGCACCTACGGGCAGGCGTACGTCCTCGA
This sequence comes from uncultured Actinomycetota bacterium, assembly GCA_963720325.1. Classification (GTDB taxonomy): domain Bacteria; phylum Actinomycetota; class Actinomycetes; order Propionibacteriales; family Actinopolymorphaceae; genus Thermasporomyces. The sequence goes on from CAVRFE010000008.1 coordinate 846,419, forward strand.
CTGGCCCGACGCCAAGGTCAGCCGCGAGGTCGGGCTGCCGAGGCAGCGTCAGGGCGAGTCGCTCGCGGTCAGCGCAGACGGCGCCCAGCTTTTCGCCGGCAGTGAGGGCGCCAACTCGGCCGTGTTCACGGTCTCGGTGAACGGGCCGCCTCCGGGCGCCGGCGCCACCAAGCCGGGAAGTCCGAGCCCGACGCAACGGAATACGCCCGAGAAGGAGCAACCGGCGGAGGATCCCGCCGAAACGGGTAGTAGCACCAGCATGAAGGACCTGCTCGGAGGGCTGCCGTGGTGGATTCCAGCCCTGGTACTCGCGGTTGCCGCGCTGGCCGGTTTCGCGGCCTTCCGCCGGCCGCGGACCAGGCGCTCGACAGGCCGGGCCCCCCGCCAACCACATGACCTCGAGCCCGCACTCGTCGGCCACTCGGACGACATGGCCCTCTCGGACCGGTTCCGATACGACGCGGCACAGGGTCCCGGCGACGAGCCACCGTGGGCCGGCGAAGCCGGCGCCGCACCAGCCGGACACTGGAACGCAGAGGCCGGCCCACCGGGGGCGCCGTGGGACGACGCCGGATCTGACCAGGATCGCGACTGGGCACCGGATCCGAGATATGGCGCCGGGGCCGCGGGGTTCGCCGAGCAGCCCGGTGGTTACGCCGAACCAGACCTGCCGTACTCAGACGAGCCGCCGCCGTTCACCGACCGGCGCCCCGCCTACGACGACCAGGGCCCCGGCCCGGCCGATCCCTACGGAGCCGCCGGTCCGGCATCGCCGTACGCCGACACCGTGCGGGCCGACCCCTACCGCGAGCCCACCGATGCGGTGCCGCCGTACGCCGAGATGCCCGGGCCGTACGCCCGCAACGAAGCGCGGCAGGACGGACCGCCCGCGGTTCCGCCGGCCTGGGACGACGCCGGTTGGGAGCCCGCGGCCGGCCCGTCGGACCGACCGCCGTGGGCCGACGATCCGGGCAGCCATGACCCGGTTGGGGGCCAACCTGGTCCGGAAGACCTGCGTCGTCCTGACCTGGGTCCGCGTGATCTGCCTCCCCGTGATCTGGCGCCCCGTGATCTGGCGCCCCGTGATTTGGGTCCGCCTGATCTGGGTCCGGCTGGAGTCGGACCGGTCGGTGGCCTGCGACCGGGCGACCTCGGGCCGGGAGACTACGGCCGCGATGACGGCGTACGCGACGACTTCGGCCGCCCAGACTTCGGCCCGCAGGACTTCCGCCCACCTGAGTTCGGCCGGGACGACTTCGTTCCGCGTGACGCCGGACCCCGTGATGCAGGTCCGCAGGACTTCGGCCCCCGTGACGCCGGCCCTCGTGACGCCGGCCCCCGTGATGCAGGTCCGCAGGACTTCGGCCCGCCAGACCTCGGCCCGCCAGACTTCGGCCGGGACCAGGGCGAGGACTTCGGCCCGCCCGAGTTCCCGCGACGCGATCCCGCCGCCGTCCGGCAACCGCCTCCGTGGGAACCCGAGCAACCGCCGACGCTTCCGTGGCGGCAGCCGAGTGGGCCCCCGCCGCAGCGAGGCGGGCGCCGACGGGCCTCTCCGGACGACCTGGACCAACCGCGGCCGCCGCAGCTGGGACCCGACCACGCCGGAGATCCCGACCTGCACTGGCCGGACGTACACGAGGGCGGTGCGGAGATGCCCGACGTACCGCCTCGGCGCAGGAGCTGGCACGACGAGTTCGAGAGCCCGCCTCGTCCCCGCCGCCTCTACCGAGACGACGACCCGGCCGACTGACGACCCGGCCCGACAGACGACCCGGCCCGACTGACGACCCGGCCGACTAGCCCGTGCGGCCGAGGCGCTCGACCACGAAGTCGATGCTGCCGGTCAGCGCCTCGACGTCGGCCGGGGCGACCGCCGGGAACATGCCGACCCGCAGCTGGTTGCGACCGAGCTTGCGGTAGGGCTCGACGTCGACGACACCGTTGGACCGCAGCGCCTTCGCCACTGCAGCCGCGTCGACCGACGGGTCGAAGTCGACGGTTCCGACGACCAGTGATCGCACCGCAGGGTCCGATACGAACGGTGTCGCGTACTCCGACTTCTCCGCCCAGGTGTAGAGCCGACTGGACGAGTCGGTCGTCCGGCTCACCGCACCGTCGAGCCCACCAGTCGCCAGCAACCAGTCGAGCTGCTCGGCGAGCAGGACGAGGGTGGCGACCGCCGGAGTGTTGTACGTCTGGTCCTTGCGGGAGTTGTCGATCGCCGTCGGAAGGTCGAGGAACGCCGGAATGTAGCGGGCCGAGCGGGCGATCTCGTCGACCCGCGCGAGCGCGGCCGGCGAGAGGACCGCGAGCCACAGCCCGCCGTCGGCGGCGAAGCACTTCTGCGGCGCGAAGTAGTAGGCGTCGGCCTCGGTGATGTCCACCGGCAGGCCGCCCGCCCCTGATGTCGCGTCGACGACCACCAACGCGTCGGAGTCGGCGCCGGCGACCCGGCGGACTGGCGCCATGACGCCGGTCGAGGTTTCGTTGTGGGGCCATGCGTACACGTCGACGCCGGCCTCGGCGTGCGGCGACGGCAGGGTGCCTGGCTCCCCTGTCACCACCGTGGGTTCGCCGAGGAACGGCGCGCCCGCGGTGACCGCGGCGAACTTGGCCGAGAACTCTCCGTGCGACAGGTGCTGGGACCGGGCTCGGACGAGGTTGTGTGCGGCGATGTCCCAGAACGCGGTGCTGCCGCCGTTGCCGAGCACAACCTCGTAGTCGTCGGGCAGGCCGAAGAGCTCTCCGATGCCGGCCCGTATGCGTCCGACCAGCCGGCGGACCGGTGACTGGCGGTGTGAGGTGCCAAGCAGCGAGGTAGCTGCCGCCGCAAGGGTGGCGACGGCCTCCGGGCGGACCTTCGACGGGCCTGAACCGAAGCGACCGTCGGCCGGCAGCAGGCCGGCGGGAATCGTGATCCGGGCGGGATCGGGCGCGTCAGGCACGGGTCACCTCTACCAACGAGAACCAGGGGACCGGGCCATTGTGTCAGCGCCGCCGGGCTCAGGACGCAACGGCATCCGGCGGTACGGACGCCCGAAACGCCACGATCCGGCGCCCGTCGTACCGTTCGCCCGTACCGAAGGCCGCCCGCATACTGCCCAGGATCCGGTCGAGCGTCTCGTCGCCGAGGACCATCGAGCGGGCAGCCACCCCGGGCCGGGTCCCGCCGTGCCAGGAGACAACCGCCCGGCCGCCCGGCCGCACGACCCGGCGCAGCTCCCGCATCCCGGCGTCCAGGTCGCTCCACATCGGCACGTTGTTGACGGAGACGGCGACGTCGAAGCTCGCGTCGGGACAGCCGGTGTCCTCCGCACTGCCGCCCCGGACCTCCGCCCGGCCGGTCGCGACCGCTCCCCGGTTGCGCTGCTGGGCCAGCGCGCACATCTCCGGTGATGGGTCCAGTCCCGTGACGATGGCACCGGCGTCCAGCATCAGGCCGACCAGAACGCCCGGGCCACACCCGACCTCGAGGACGCGTTCGCGGGGCTGAACGGCGGTGAACGCGGCCACCTCCCGCTGCTCGCCCTGGTTGAGCGCTCCCATCAGCCGTCCCATCACGGAGCCGACCCGCCCGCGCGGAAGGGCGAACCCGGTCAGCGGACGGTCGAGGTACCACGAACCACGTCGAGTCGTCGTCATGCGTACGACGTTTGCATCTCAAGGGCGCTTGAAGTCAACTGGCCCCCATGGCCACAGACACCGAGGAGCTCCTCAGCATCGGCGAAGCCGCCCGCCGGTGTGGGATCGCGACGTCCGCGCTCCGCTACTACGAGGACCGTGCTCTGGTGGCGCCGACCCGGAGCCGGGGAGGTCGACGGTGGTACGGCCGGGACGACCTCCGCCAGGTGGTCTACGTCCTCGTCGCGCAGAGCTTCGGGATGAGCCTCGACACGATCGGCACGGTCCTGCGCGGAGACCGCCAGGTGTGGCGCGACACAATGGCTGGGCACATAGCCGAGCTGGACGCCCGGGTGGTCTGTGCCGAGTCGGCGAAGCAGTTCCTCATCCACGCCCAGCGGTGCCCGGCCACACTTCCGCTGCGCGAGTGCTCGGTCATCCTCGACACTCTGGACGACTGGCTCGAGAACGGCCTACCGACCAGGCCCAGCGGGGTCGCACTAGGGTCGGAAACTGTGGAGCAGGCGGACCCGACCGATGCGCAGGGGCTGGCGGGCATGCGAGCCCGGTACGACGAGGGAGCGCTGGTCGAGGGGGCTGCGGCGAGCGACCCGCTGGAGCAGTTCCGGCGTTGGCTGGCCGATGCTGTCGCCGCCGAGCTACCCGAGCCCAACGCCATGGTGCTGGCGACGGCGGACTCGACCGGTATGCCGTCTGCCCGCACGGTCCTCCTCAAGGGCTGGACGAGCGTGGCTTCGCCTTCTACACCAACATCGAGTCGGCCAAGGCCGCCGACCTTGCTGCGAACCCGCGCGCGGCGGTGGTGTTCCCGTGGCACGCGATGCAGCGCCAGGTCCGGGTGAGCGGCGAGGTCACCCGAGTCGCTCGGGACGAGACGGCCGCCTACTTCGCGAGCCGACCGCGGGAGAGCCAGCTGGGGGCGTGGGCGAGCCCTCAGTCCAGCGTGGTGCGTGACCGGGCGGCACTCGACGAGGCGTACGCGGAGATGGAGGCACGCTGGCCGGCCGGTGTCGAAATCCCGCTCCCGGACTTCTGGGGCGGCTACCGGCTGGCGCCTCGGGAGTACGAGTTCTGGCAGGGACGGGTGGGCCGTCTGCACGACCGCTTCCGTTACGTCCGCGCCGGGGACCGCTGGACCATGGAGCGACTAGCGCCCTGACGGCTCCGGCAGCCACACCCGGGCATCCGGCCCAGGTGGGCATCTGGCATCCGGCACCCATGTGGGCATCCGGCATCCAGGTGGGAAATCCGGCATCCAGGGCAGGCGATTTCTCGTTGTCATGCCGCCTGACACCGCGTACGGTCAGGCGTACACGAGAAAGGAGGTGGTCCAACAGATGCATAGCTCTGGGACACGTGAGGTGGCTGTCCGCTAGCTGCCGTTCCTCTCGAGGGACCGACTGCCGATCACCGGCTCCTCCCCGATGGCACCGTACGCATGTGCAGCACACGTGTGTGCCCATACGTACGACGTGCCGGATGGCGGCCGGCGAAAACGAGGCAGCCACCCGACCCGCGGGCGCTGGGACCAGTCCCCCCGGCAAACACCAAGCCCGCGGGTCGCCCCATGTCCGGAGACAGGCGCCCGCAGACAATCGCCCGCAGACAATCGCCCGCAGACAGCGCCGACAGACGGCGCCCGCCGACAGGGGCATCTAGCACTCAGACCCGGATGACCTTCACGCCCAGTTCCTCGAACGGCTGGATCGCCTCGTCGACGGCGCAGTCGTCGGTGATGAGCAGGTCGATGTCCTCCGTCTGCCGGATCCTCGCGAACGCCTTGGCACCGATCTTCGAGCTGTCGGCGACGACGACCACCTGTCGGGCCCGAGACGCCATCAGGTGGTTGATGTTGGCCTCCCCCTCGTGATGCGCGCTGGCGCCGTGTACGGCGTCGATGCCGTCCACACCCAGGATCGCCAGGTCGAGGCTCACGCCTTCGAGGATGTGCGTGGCCAGGGGCCCCGCCAGCTCGTACGACTGTGGTCGCGCGACGCCGCCGGTTACTACGATCTTGACGTGCGGCCGCACTGTCAGCTCGTTGGCGATGTTGACCGCGTTGGTGACGATCGTGACCGCGCTCCGGTCGCCGGCGAGCGAGCGCAGGTCGGTCCGGATGGCGATCGCCCGGGCCACCTCGGTCGCCGTGGTGCCGCCATTGATACCGATCACCATGCCTGCCGTCACCAGGTCGGCGGCGGCCTTGCCGATCCGCTGCTTCTCGGTCGCCTGGCGGGCCGTCTTGTAGCGCAGTGGCAGGTCGTAGGCAACGCTGTGGGCCACCGCTCCGCCCCGGGTACGGGTGAGGAACTGCTGCTGGGCGAGGTGGTCGAGGTCGCGCCGGATCGTGGCCGTCGAGACGTCGAGTTCCTCCGCGAGTGTCTCGACATCGATTCGGCCGCGCTCAGCGACGAGCTCGAGGATGGCGTTCAGCCGCTCGTAACGGTTCATGGCCACCGCCCCATGCTCGAACCTGCGCATGCACTCGGAGAATCGATCGTAAGCTGCCCAAAGCCTGAGCGAACGTGCAGCAAGCTGCAACCCTTGGCCGATTTGCCACTTCGCGGCAGTCCACCCGACGCGTGGCATCACCACACCTCGCGGGAAGCGGCCACAGATGACCTACGAACCCAGGCCTCGACGTCCCCGTTTCGAATCTCGTGTCGAATCTTCTGGTAAGGGGCAGTCTGTCAGGAATTGGGGCACCTTCGCGCGACCGACGCGAGTGCCTTTCCACCCGGCGAGCCGACGTGCACACGACTGCTCGCTAGCCAGCTCTTGCATGCAAAAACGCGCGACCGATGCTCTATGCTCGGGCCGGTCGACTTGCTCGAAGGGGTATCCATGCAGTTCGTGACCGACGAGATCTCCAGCCAACCCGACTGCTGGCGGCGAGCTGTGCGCCTTGCCAGCGACGCGGCGTCGGCACTGCCACGCACCGGCGAGCGAGTTGCCGTCCTCGGTTGCGGCACGTCGTGGTTCATGGCCCAGTCGTACGCCGCGCTCCGGGAGGCGGCCGGCCACGGCGAGACCGACGCGTTCGCCGCGACCGAATTCCCGCACGCGCGCCGGTACGACCGGGTGGTCGCCCTGTCCAGGTCGGGGACGACCACCGAGGTGCTCGCCCAACTGGGCCAACTGCGCGACCGGATCCCGACCGTGGCCGTGACCGCTGACCCGCACGCGCCGATCAGGGAGATCGCGGACGAGACAGTCGTCCTCGACTTCGCCGACGAAAAGTCGGTGGTCCAGACCAGGTTCGCGACGTCCACGCTCACCATGCTCCGGGCCCACCTGGGCGACGACGGGTTGGAGCAGTCGGTCCGCGACGCCGAAGAGGCGGTCGTCTCACCACTGCCGGCCGGTGCCACCGCGCGCGGGCAGTTCACCTACCTCGGCGCCGGCTGGACGGTGGGACTCGCCAACGAGGCGGCCCTGAAGATGCGCGAGGCGTCGTTGTCGTGGACCGAGTCCTACCCCGCGATGGAATACCGTCACGGGCCCATGAGCATCACCGACGAGTCGTCCGTCGTGTGGTTCTTGGGCGATCCCCCGCACGGCCTGGTCGACGAGGTGGACCGGACCGGCGCACTCGTGGTGTCGGAGCCCCGCCGTGACCCGTTGGCCGAGCTGATCCGGATCCAGCGGCTGGCGGTGGAGATCGGAACCGGCAAGCAGCTCGATCCCGACCGGCCGCGTAACCTCAGCCGTTCAGTCATCCTGTCGTACGCGGGAGGAGCGGACACGCGGTGACGGACGGCGGACCAGCACGCTGCGTGGTGGCGCTCGACGTGGGCGGCACGTCCATGAAGGGGGCGCTGGTCGACCAGGACGCGCAGGCCTACGCCCGACAGGCGTTCGGCACGCCCGTGGCAGCGGGAGTCGACGCGGTCCTGGACCAGATCGGCGCGGCCCTGCAGACGTTGGCCGGACGCGCATCCGCGGTCGGCCTGGCCGCGCCCGATGCCGCCGGCCTGGCCGTCCCGGGCATCGTCGACGAGGCCCGCGGGGTCGCGGTGAGGGCGGCCAACATCGGCTGGCACGACGTCGCGCTGGTCCAGATTCTCGAGCGGCGGTTGGGCCTTCCCGTCGCGCTGGGACATGACGTACGCGCCGGCGGGCTGGCCGAGAACGTGCTCGGCGCGGCGGCTGGCTCCCGCGACATGCTCTTCGTCGCGCTCGGGACCGGCATCGCGGCGAGCTGCATCGTCGACGGCCGGCTCCTTGTCGCGGGCGGGTACGCCGGCGAGATCGGGCACGTGTCGGTCGACGTGGACGGCGAGCCCTGCGGCTGCGGCGGCCGGGGCTGCCTCGAACGTGTTGCCTCGGCGGCCGCGATCGCCCGCCGCTACACGGCCCGGAGCGGGGTCGAGGTCACCGGCGCCGCCGAGGTCGCCGCGTTCGTCCGTCGCGGTGACCCGGTCGCCCAGGCGGTCTGGGACGAGGCGGTCGACGCACTCGTGGGTGTGCTCTGCACCAGCATCACCCTGCTCGGGCCGGAGGTCGTGGTGATCGGTGGCGGGCTGGCCGAGGCCGAAGACCTGCTGCTCAAGCCGTTGGAAGCCGGCATGGTCGCCCGGTTGTCGTTCCAACGACGGCCGCGGTTGGTCCGGGCGGCTCTCGGTGACCAGGCCGGCTGCCTCGGGGCGGCTCTCCTGGCCCGGCAGCTGACCAGTGCCGCCACCCTGGACGGCGGCGTACTCACACCCACCGCACCACCCGCAATCGCACCGAACTCACCCACGGGCGAAGGGACGGCGACACCGTGACGCTGCTGGGCAACGGACGGATCGTCACACCTGACGGCGTACTCGACCCGGGCTGGATCGACGTCACCGGGGAGCGGCTGGCCGACCTCGGCGCCGGCCCACCGCCACGTACTCCGGACCACGACCTGCAGGGCCACATCGTCGTACCAGGGTTCGTCGACACCCACGTCCACGGCGGAGGTGGCGGGTCCTACCTCGCCGCTACGCCGGACGAGGTGGCGCGGGTCGCCGACTTCCACCTGTCGCACGGGACCACGACCACGTTCGCGAGTCTCGTCTCGGCACCGGCGGCCGAACTCGAACGGCAGGTGCCGGCCGTCGCCGACCTCGTCACCGATGGCACCCTCGCCGGTATCCACCTCGAAGGCCCGTGGCTCAGCGAGGTCCGGCGCGGCGCCCACGACCCGGCCATGCTTCGCCCGCCCGCGCCGGCCGAGGTGGCCCGGCTGCTCAGCCTCGGACGAGGCACCGTCTCGATGGTCACGTTGGCACCGGAACTGGACGGTGGCATGGATGCCGTCCGCCAGGTGCTCGACGCGGGCGCCGCCGTCGCGGTCGGACACAGCGACGCCAGCTACGAGACCGTCCTGGCAGCCGTGGACGCGGGCGCGACGGTCGGCACGCACCTGTTCAACGGGATGCCGCCACTGCACCACCGCACGCCAGGTCCGGTCGGCGCACTCCTGCACGACTCCCGCGTGACCGTCGAGCTGATCGCCGATGGGGTCCACCTGCACGCCGCCACCGTGGGCGTGGCCATCGAGGCGGCCGGGGTCGACCGGGTGTCTCTCGTGACCGACGCGATGGCCGCCGCCGGTGTCGGCGACGGCATCTATGGCCTGGGCGCCAGAAAGGTCCAGGTGCAGGACGGGGTTGCCCGGCTGGTCAACGGTGACTCGATCGCCGGCAGCACGCTCACCATGGACGCGGCGTTCCGGTTCGTCGTACGCGAGGTCGGCCTGTCACTCGAGCAGGCCGCGCGGGTCGCGGCGACCACGCCGGCGCGAGCACACGGTCTGGACTCGATCGGCGCGCTCCGGGCCGGCCTGCACGCCGACCTCGTGGTCCTCGACGCCGACCTGGCGGTGGCCGCGGTCATGCGCCGGGGCGCCTGGGTTGCCGGTGACGTTGCCAAGGCGAGCAGCTGATGGGACTGACCCCGACCGGCGAGATCATGGCCGCGGCGGCCGGTGCCGGCGGTGGTGTCGGGGCGTTCAACGTGATCCAGCTCGAACACGCCGAGGCACTCGTCGCGGGCGCCGAGTCGGCGGGCGCGCCGGTGATCCTGCAGATCAGCGAGAACGCGGTGAAATACCACGGCGCGCTCGAACCCGTCCTTCTGGCGACGCTGGCCGTCGCCCGGTCCGCGGTGGTGCCGGTCGCCGTCCATCTCGACCACGCCACCCGGGTCGATCTCGTCCACGAGGCGGTGGCGCTGGGGGTCGGGTCGGTGATGTACGACGGGTCCGCTCTGCCGTATGCAGAGAACGTCGCGGCCACCCGCGAGGTCACCGCGCACTGTCACAGCCACGGCGTCTTCGTCGAGGCTGAGCTCGGTGAGGTCGGCGGCAAGGACGGCGTGCACGCTCCGGGCGCCCGCACCGATCCGGCCGAGGCGGTCGAGTTCGTGGCTGCGACCGGGGTCGATGCGCTCGCCATCGCGGTCGGCACCTCGCACGCGATGCTGGAGAAGACCGCCGCGCTCGACCTCGACCTGATCGCCGCGCACCGAGCGGTGGTTCCGGTGCCGTTGGTGCTGCACGGGTCGTCCGGCGTACCGGAGGCAGACCTCACCCGGGCCGTCGACGCGGGCATGACGAAGGTCAACATCGCCACGGCGCTCAACCAGGCGTTCACCCAGGCCGTCCGCGACTACCTGGCCGCGAATCCCGCCGTGGTCGACACCCGCAAGTACCTCGCGCCCGGCCGGGCGGCGGTCGCCGCCGAGGTGGCCCGCCTGCTCAAGGTGCTCCGGGCGGGTCCTGCGACGCTCTGACCGCAGGCGTCGAGGTGTCGGTGTCGCTCCCAGCGGCCGTCGCGGGGGCCGTGCCCGTCTCCCCGAACAGTGCCGGATCGACCGCGATCCAGGTCTGACGGGCGGAGGCGAGTAGCTGGCCGTCCTCGCCGTACACCGCCGAGGCCGTGTGCACCTTGCGGCCCTCCTCACCGAGAAGGTGACCCATGACGACGCATCGCGTGCCGACCCGCGGGGGTGTCTCCACGTGGGCGACGATCCGGCCGAGCACGATCGGGCGTCCGGCCACGTCGGCGGTCCACCCGCTCGGACAGTCGAGTGCCCCCCACAGCACGGGGAGCTCGACACCGTTCGCCGCGTTCGGCTGCCACGTGCAGGCCGTGCGCCCGTCGCCGAGAGCACCGGGCCGCAGGCACAATGCCTCGTCAGGCGTCCGGGCGGTCCCGCACACGAAGCACTCCGCGAACGGATGCCGGACCCAGCCACCGAACGCGGCCTCCGCATCGCCGGCTACGTCGTACGACACGGGTTCGACGATCCCGCCGACCTCCGGCGCCGGAGTCGCCTCGGCGACCACGTCGCCGGCCGCGGTGCGGAGCTGGGCGCCCTCGCTGGCCCTGGTCACCTGCAGCGCGACGTCCAGCGGCGGCGGCCGGCGCAGCGTCACCTCGACGGGCCCGAGCGCGTCGCCGGCCGGGACGCCCGCGTTCCCTTCTGCGAGCGCGCGGGCGAGGAGGCCGGAGGTATAGCCGCCGTTGCCACAGCCACGGGGCCCACGGAAGCGGTACGCGATGGTGACGGAGCCGATCGGTCGTTCGACGCTCATGGGCCGATCATCGCAGCGTTCCTAGACGACCAGCTCGACGAACCGCCGCACCATGGTGGCCACCACCTCGTCGGGATCGGCCGCCCAGACGTCGGCGTTGAAGATCTCGACCTCGATGTCACCGGCGTACCCGGCCTGGTCCACCGCGACCCGCAGCGGCCGGAAGTCGATCACACCGTCGCCCATCATGCCGCGGGCCAGCAGGACGTCGGCGGGCATCGGCACCAGGAGGTCGCACACCTGGAACGACGCGATCCGGCCCGCAGCCCGCGCGATCTGGTCCCAGACCGCGGGGTCCCACCAGACATGGAACGTGTCGACCGCGACGCCGACCTGCTCCGGGGGAAACTGCTCGGCGAGGTCGAGTGCCTGGGCCAGGGTGGACAGAACCGCCCGATCGGCGCAGTACATGGGATGCAGGGGTTCCAGCGCGAGCTGGACGCCGCGCTCACCGGCATACGGCGCGAGCTCGGCGACCGCGTCGGCGACTCGGGCCCGGGCACCGGTGAGGTCGCGGGATCCGTCCGGAAGTCCGCCGACCACAAGGACGAGACAGGGCGCCCCCAATGTCACCGCCTCGTCCACCGCGCGGCGATTGTCGTCAAGCGCACGTTGACGCTCCGACTGGTCGGTCGGGGTGAGGAAACCGCCCCGGCACAGCGACGACACGCGTAGCCCGGCGTCACGGACGAGCTTGGCGGCCCGTTCCAGGCCAGCCTCCTCGACCGGCTCCCGCCACAGGCCGATAGCTGGAATGCCCGCGCGTACACAGCCTTCGACCGCGTCGGCGACACCCCAGCGGTTGGTGGTCTTCTGGTTCAACGACAGCCTGGCCAGCCGTGGATCGCCCTCGCCCGTACGCCTTGTCATGCAGGCACTCCGGCAACGGCGAGGAATTGGCGCATCCGACCGGCCGCCAGGTCAGGGTCGGGGAACAGACCGGCTCGGTCGGCCAGCCGGAACACCTGTACCAGATGCGGAACACTCCGTGCGCTCTGCAGCCCGCCCACCATCACGAACGCGCTCTGATGGCCGCACAGCCAGGCCAGGAAGCAGATTCCGGTCTTGTAGTAGTACGTGGGTGCGGAGAAGAGATGCCGCGACAACGGGACCGTGGCGGCGAACGCCTCGCCGTACGCCTGATCGTCACCGGCGTCGAGAGCGGCGAACGCACCAGCCGCCGCGGGCGCGATCGCGTCGAAGATCCCCAACAGGGCATCGGATCCCGACCTGATCAGCTCCGGGTAGTGGAAGTCGTCACCGGTATAGAGGCGGACCCCTTCCGGCAGTGCCGAACGCAGGCGTACCTCGTGGTCCGCGTCGAGCAAGGACACCTTGACACCATCGACGGCGGTCGCGTGCGTACGCACGATGTCGAGGAACGACCCGGTGGCTGTCTCGACGTCGCGCGATCCCCAGTAGCCTTCCAGCGCCGGGTCGAACATCGGCCCGAGCCAGTGCAGGATCGCCGGCCGCGTGCACTGTCCGAGCAGACGTCCGTAGACCTTCGCGTAGTCGTCGGTGTCCCGGGCCGCCGCGGCAAGCTGCCGGCTGGCCATCAGGATCGGGCGGGCGCCGGCATCCTCGACCAGCGCCAACTGCTCCTCGTACGCACGGACGACCGCGTCGAGCGACGCCGCGCCGGTCGGGTGGTCTGTCGAGACCAGTTGGTCGGTACCCACTCCGCAGGCCAACAGCCCACCGGTGGCCGCCGCCTCCGCCGCACTGCGTTGGATGAGCTCGGCTGTGGCGTCCCAGGTCAGGCCCATGCCCCGCTGCGCGGTGTCCATCGCGTCGGCGACACCGAGTCCGTACGACCACAGGTGCCGGCGGAAGGCGAGCGTCGCGTCCCAGTCCACGACCGCCGGTCGCCCGGGAGTGTTGTCGGCCAGCGGATCGGCGACGACGTGGGCGGCTGCGTATCCGATCCGGCTCCGAAACGGGGTGCCCGGCCGCGGCCACGCCCGCGGAGCACCCATCAGGTAGGACTCGACGGATCCGTCCGGTCGCGGCAGCGCGACTCTCACAGGTTTACCTCGGGCACGGCGATCCGGCGTCCACTCGAGGAGGACTCCAGGCCGAGCTCGGCAAGCTGGACACCACGCGCGGCGGCGAGAAAGTCGTAGGTGAACGGCGCATCCTCGAGGCAGTGCCGCAGGAACTGCTCCCACTCGATCTTGAACCCGTTGTCGAACTCGCCGTTGTCGGGAACCGACTGCCACTGGTCGCGGAACTGCACGGGCGAGGGCAGGTCGGGGTTCCAGACGGCCTTGGGCGTGGTGGCCCGGTGCTGGATACGGCAGTCGCGCAGGCCCGCGACGGCGCTACCTTCCGTGCCGTCCACCTGGAACTCCACCAACTCGTCCCGGTAGACCCGCACACACCACGAGGAGTTCAGCTGGGCGACGACACCGTTGCCCAGCTCGAAGATCGCGTACGCCGCGTCGTCGGCCGTCCCGTCGTACGGCTTGCCCTGCTCGTCCCAGCGGCGCGGAATGTGGGTCACCGACCGGGCCGTGACGGCCTGGACGGGGCCAGCGATCTCTTCGAGTACGTAGTTCCAGTGGCAGAACATGTCGAGGGTGATGCCGCCGCCCTCTTCGCTGCGGTAGTTCCAGCTCGGGCGTTGAGCGGTCTGCCAGTCGCCCTCGAACACCCAGTAGCCGAACTCACCGCGGACGGACAGGATTCTCCCGAAGAAGCCGCTGTCCACAAGGCGCTTGAGCTTGCGCAGACCCGGTAGGAAGATCTTGTCCATCACGACGCCGTTCCTGATGCCGGCGTTGCGGGCGACACGGGCAAGCTCGAGGGCGCCGGGGAGCGAGTCGGCGATCGGCTTCTCGCAGTAGACGTGCTTGCCCGCCGCGATCGCGGCCAGCACCGACTTCTCCCGGGCGCGGGTAGCCTGCGCGTCGAAATAGATCATGACCGACCGGTCGCTCAGCGCGTTGTCGAGGTCGGTCGTCCACTGCTTCAGCTCATGCCGGTCGGCGATCTCCCGCAGTTTCTGCTCGGACCGGCCCACCAGAATGGGTTCGGGCATGACCCGCGTGCCGTCCGCCAGCAGCAGACCGCCATCGGCGCGGATCGCCAGGATCGAACGCACCAGATGCTGGTTGTAACCCATCCGGCCGGTCACGCCGTTCATGACCACACCGATCTCGCGAACGGTCATCGGTCCTCCACGCTGCGCCGGTCCCCACCCCAGCCGGGCACTCCCCAGTAACCCTCGAACGGGTGCACTGCGGAGGCCCGGGGGAAAACGCTTTCCAGCGTAGCTGAGCCGCCAGCGCTGCGGCAAGGCCACCCCCGGACACCGACGGGCGGCGGCCCCAGCGGCTACTTGAGGGCGCCGGCGGTCAGGCCTTCCTCGATCCTGCGCTGGAAGACGATGTAGACCACGAGGACCGGGATCATCGCGATGACCAGGCCGGCGAACATCTCCGCCACCGAGGTCGCGCTGGACTCATACCGCGTACGCAGCGCCAGATCGGCAAGCCCCTGCGTCAACAGGAAGTTGCTGCGCTCGTCGTCCTTCGGGGGGTTGAGGACCAGCGGCAGCAGGTACTGGTTCCACTGCCCGAGGAAGTTGAAGACCCCGATGCTGATGAGCCCGGGCTTGGCCAGCGGGAGCATGATCTGGAAGAACGTGCGGAAATGACCCGCTCCGTCGATGAACGCCGACTCGGCGAGTTCCTTGGGCAACGACGCGAAGAACGCGGTCAGGAAGAAGATCGAGAACGGCAACGAGAACGCGACGTAGACGATGACCAGGCCGGGCATGTTCTGGTTGAGGCCGAGGTTCTGGGTGACCTTGAACAACGGCACGATCGCCAGGAACAACGGGAACGTCAGTCCGATGAGAAAGAGGTAGTAGACCACCCTGCTGCCGCGAAACTCGTAGCGGGCCAGAACATAGGCGGCCATCGACGAGAGCAACAACGTCAGGAGAACGCCGCAGCTCACGACGATCACGGTGTTGAAGAAGAAGCGTCCGATGTTGGCGGTGGTCCACGCGTCGACGTACGTCGTGAAGTGCCAGTCCTGCGGCAGTGCGAACGGGCTCTGGAAGATCTCGGTGTTGTTCTTGAACGACGACAGCACGACCCACAGCATCGGCAGGACCACCACGAGAGCCCAGATGATGACGACCAGCTGGGGGATTGCCTCCTTGCTGAGCCGGGCGAAAGTGAACGGTCGGCCCGACGGAGCGGGCGGCTCCACGACCTGACCGGGCAGCGGCTCCGTCGTCTGGGTCAAGCCAGCCATGTCAGTACTCCAACCGCTCGCGGCGGGTCACCCGGAAGGTCAGGACGGCGAGGAGGATCGAGAACACCAACAGCAGTGTGGCCATCGCCGAGGCGTACCCGAACAGGGAGTTTCCACTGAACGCTGTGCGGTAGAGCTGCGTTGCCATGACGTCCGCACCGTAGTCGGCGACCACGCCGTTGCGGGCCAGCACCGACAGCAGCGCGAACATGTCGAGCGTGTTGATGCCGATGAACACGAGGGCGACCTGCACGTGTCCCCACAGCAGCGGCAGCGTCATGTGGAAGAACATTCCCGTCCGGCTGGCCCCGTCGATGGCCGCCGCCTCGAACAACTCCCGCGGGATCTGCTGCATGCCGGCGATGAACAGCACCATGTAGAAGCCGACCGAGGCCCAGATGGCGACGAACGCGATCGCCCACAAGATGACGCCCGGGTTGCCCAAGGGCCCGTTGGGGATCACGTCCAGCATGTCCACCTTGACGACGTCGAGGCCCTTTTGGACCAGGCCTCCGTCCGTGCTGTAGATGAACTGGAACATGATCGCGACGATCACGACCGGCAGCACCTGGGGGAAGAAGTAGACGACGCGGTATATCCGGGCGCCGTAGAGACCGTCACGGGTCCCGCCGGTGCCACCTCGGGTGAGCAGGGACGCGAACAGCAAGGCCGGGACCAGCGTTGCGACCGGGATGACGAACAGCAGCTTCAGGTTGTTGGTCACCGCATGCCACCACGCCGCGTCCTGCATCAGGTCGACGTAGTTGCTGATCCCCACGTAGTCGAACGAGGGTGTGAACCCGGTCCAGTTGGTGAACGAGATCTGAACGCCCTGCATGAACGGCGAAAGCACGAACACCGCGTACAACACGACCGGCGGCGTGAGGAACGTGATGATGAACGGGATCCGGCCCTTGCGCATCGCGACGCTACTTCCTGACTTCCTGCTCAGCGCGTGAACTTCTTGATCTTCGGGTCCTTCTTCACCTGGTCGGCCTTCTTCTGCACCCGCTCCAGGAACCCGCGTACGTCGAGCTTGCCGGTGAGCAGCGTGCCCATGGCGGCCTCGACGTCTTCCTGCAGCGGGCGATACCACGTGCCGTACTTCGGCGACTCGATCCGCTCGACCTCCTGGGCGGCCTTGACCAGCTCCAACGAGGAGACCAGCACGCTGTCGAGCTGCTGGTCGTCGTGCGCGCCGTCGACGATCGTGAGTGTGTAGGTGAGCTCCGCGAACTTCTGCGCGCCCTCCTTGGACAACATGATGCGTAGGTATTCCAGCCCGCCGGCGGTGTTCTTCGCCTTGGACGGAACGAGGAAGCTCTCACCTGGGCTGTACGGAACCGCCTCGAACGGCAGCTTGTCGGAGGAGTCCAGCGACGGGGTGGGCGCGATCGTCATCTCGAACCCGTCCGGCAGCTGGGAGCCGAGCTCGCTCTTCAGCCACGACCCGCACGGGATGATCGCCGCCTTGTGCTGCGCCCACGCCGCCTGGCTCTGAATGTGGCTGAGGCCGGCGGTGCCGGGCCTGATGTAGCCCTTGGACTTGAGCTCGAAGAGGGCGTCGGCGGCGTCCCTCACCGCCGGCTGCATCCAGGCGCCGTCTTCGAGGTTGTCGATGTTCTTCATCACCTCGTTGCCGCCGTGCTTCTGGATCATCGGGTTGAACACCGACACCATGTAGCCGGGGTACTGACCCTGGTAGATCCACAGCGGGATGTCCTTGGCCTTGGTCTTCTCGCCGAGGGCCATCAGCTCGTCCCAGGTCTTCGGCGTCTCCCAGCCGTTGTCCTCGAACAGCTTGGCGTCGTGCCAGAGCCCGTTGATGTTCAGCGCGTACGGAATGCCGTAGGGCTTGTCCTCGAAGGTCAGCGGGTCGAGGGCGCCCTCGATCAGCGTGTCACCGACCTTCGCGCCGGCGATGTCGAAGGACGGCGCCGACAGCAGCGGCGTGATGTCGAGCAGCTGACCCTGGTTGACCAGGGTCGCGGTGTCGAGGTCCTGCGCACCGGAGTTGTCGAAGACGTCCGGCGGGGTCCCGTTGACGAAACGCGGCTGCAACTGTGGCGTGATGTCCTGCGTGCCCAGGTGCTTGACCTCGGACTTGGGGTAACGCTTGTGGTACATCTCCTCGTGGTACTTCGCGTATTCGTCGCTGAAGCCACCCTTGAAGATCACCACGTCGAGCGGCGCTGCCGGGTCGACCCCGAACGGGTTCTTCGCGTCGACCTTCCCACCCGGCTTCGTGGTGGGCTGCGTCGTGCCACCGCCACCGCCGGTCGCGCAGGCACCAAGCAGACCCGCCCCTCCGGCGGCTGCCGCGGCGGACGCGGCCCACCGCAGGAAGTCGCGACGATCAAGTCCTGCGTATGTCCGGCGGTCGGTCATCGTGCCTCCTGGCTGTGACTTTCGTGCATGCAGTGGCTGCCGGGGAGTTCCCGCAGACTAGTGGGGCCTCACCCCGAGCAACAAGGGTTTACAGCGCCGGATCGCCAAGTCGTAACTTTCAACCAGATCAGGCCCCGAAGTCGGCGCGTACATTACTCTTCACGGTCCGACTTGCTGGCCCACGCGGCGTGGTGGGCAGTACGAAGGAGAGGCAGCAGCGCAGGCGCAGGGCGGGGAGACAGCACATGAGCATTACCTCGGTGGTCACGCTCGGCGACGTCGCACGCCGTGCCGGGGTCTCGCTGGCCACCGCGTCGAGGGTCCTGAACGGCAGCACCCGCCGGGTCAACGAGGAACTCCGCGAGGTCGTGCTCCAGGCGGCGGACGAGCTTGGCTACACCCCCAACCTGCACGCTCAGGCGGTCGCCCGAGGGACCAGCTCGACCGTCGGACTGGTCGTCCACGATATCGCCGACCCCTACTTCTCGGCGATCGCGTCCGGCGTCATGCGGGTGGCCGACGAGCGCGGGCTGATCGTCACCCTCGGCACCACCTCCCGCAACCCCAACCGCGAGGTGCAGTACGTCGCGATGCTGCGGGCGCAGCGGGCCCGGGCGGTGATCCTCGCCGGCAGCCGTAGCGCCGACAAGGAGCAGACCGAACGGCTGGCCAAGGAGGTGGCGGCGTTCCGGCGCACCGGTGGGCGGATCGCCTGCATCAGCCAGCACCGGCTGCCCACCGACACCGTGCTGCCGGAGAACCGGGCGGGTGCCCGGGAGCTGGCGGTCCGGCTGGCCGAGCTCGGACACCGACGCTTCGCCGTCCTGGCTGGACCGCGCTCGCTACTGACGGCGCGCGATCGGCTGGCCGGCTTCCGCGCCGGGCTGGCCGAGAAGGGCCGCGAGCTGGCCCCGGAGGCGACCATCGAGGGCGCCTTCACCCGTGACGGCGGGTACGAAGCGGCCCGCGACCTGATCGCCCGCGACCTCGGCGTGACGTGTGTGTTCGCCGTCAACGACGTGATGGCCGTCGGCGCGATGGCCGCCTGCAGGGAGCAGGGCGTAGACGTGCCCGGGCAGTTGTCCATCGCAGGGTTCGACGACATCGAGACCCTTCGCGACCTGGTGCCGAAGCTGACCACGGTCCGCCTTCCGCTGGAAGAGATGGGCGCACGTGCCGGTGAGCTGGCGCTCGAGATCGACGCACCGCCCAAGGATCGGCTGGTCCGGGTCCGGGGCGAGGTCGTCCTGCGGGAGAGCACCCGCCGCCTTCGCCGCTGAGCGGCTGAGCGGCTGAGCGGCTGAGCGGCTCAACGAGCCGGTACCGGCCCTGGCCGGCCGATGCCAGCGGGACCGGAAAGCGCTTGCTGATTCGCTACCCTGCCGTACATGCTCGACCCGTCCCGCCCGAACGTCGTCCTGGCGATGTCGCCGGTAAACCCGGCCCGACTGTTCGACTCGGGGCTGCGCCGGCGGCTGCGGGACCTGGTAGAGATCGATCTCGACCACGTGGTCGACGACTTCTCGACTCCGCGTGCGATCACTGCGCTGCGTTCGGCCGAGGTCCTGCTCACCTGCTGGGGGTGCCCTCCCCTCGACGCGGCGGTCCTGGCGTCCGCACCCGCGCTCAAGGCGATCGTGCACGCGGCGGGCAGCGTGAAGAACATCGTCGGCACAGCCTGCTGGAAGCGCGGTCTGCGGGTGTCGTCGGCCGTCGCCGCCAACGCGGTGCCGGTGGCCGAGTACACCGTGGCGATGATCGTCCTTGCCGGCAAGCGGATGTTCCCGATCCAGGCGGCCTACCGAGCCGATCCCGAACGCCGGGACTGGCCGGCGGCCCACCCCAACCTCGGTAACTACCGCACCACTGTCGGGGTCGTCGGCGCCTCCCACGTGGGCCGCCGGGTCATCGACCTGCTGCGTGCGTACGACATGCGGGTCCTGCTGGCCGACCCCACCCTCAGCGTCGCGGCCGCCGAACGCTTCGACGCCCGGCTGGTCGGCCTGGACGAGCTCGTCCGGGCCTCAGACGTCGTGACCATCCATGCGCCCGACGTCCGGGACACCCACCACATGTTCGACGGCCGCCGGCTCGGGCTGATGCGTACCGGGTCGACGCTCATCAACACCTCTCGCGGCCGCCTGGTCGACACGCAGGCGTTGATCGCCGAGCTCGAGACCGGCCGGATCTCGGCGGTGCTCGACGTCACCGATCCCGAGCCGCTGCCGCCGGACTCCCCGCTCCTCACGATGCCCAACGTCGTTCTCACGCCGCACATCGCCGGGTCACTCGGCAACGAGATCCGGCGGATGGGCCGCCTCGCCGTCGACGAGCTCGAACGCTATGTGCGTGGCGAAGAGTTCGCCCACGGCGTGGTCGCCGAGCGGCTGCCGCTCCTCGCGTAGCGTCGCACCCGGGCGTCGACCGGCCTTCACGGAGCGTCGGCGCGGCCCCGTCGCAGCAGGTCGATGGCGAGGAGGGTCAGCCAGGTCCAGCCGATGGTGATGGTGAGACGCTGCAGCAGTCCGCCGACGTGCACCAGGCCGTCGACCTGTCCGAACCCCAGGCTGGCGAGCACGAACCCGACCACGAACACCACGCCGGTGACGAGGGAGTAGAGCGACCAGCCAGGCATGCCCCAGCCGCGGAAGCGGCGAGCGAACACGAAGCACGCCGCCGGCAGTCCCCCGAAGGTCAGGAAGGAGAACACGTCGTGCAGGGCGGCAGGGAGGCTGCTGTATCCCTCGAGCAGATCGGGCGTGCCGGGCGGATAGCCGCTGACCGGATCGGTGAGGAAGATGCCGGCGCCGACGAGTCCGATGCCGAACGCGGCGACCAGCAGCGGGCCCCAGGTGGAACCGCCCAAGGGGCGGACGGCCCGCCACAGCCCGACCGCGAATGCAATCGACAGCAGACCGGCGACGAGGAAGTTGGCGACCTGCGTCCAGCCGTACTCGCCGAGCGCGAGCGAGCTGACCGGGTGACGGATGGGGTTGTAGTCGGCGCGGGTCGCGCCTTCGAGTAGCCAGCCCAGTGTGAACAGCGGACCGGCCACCACACCGCAGCGGAGCAACCACGTCATGTCGAGGACCCTAGGCGCACAGAGTGCCTGGTACCACCGGCCGGCGCCTAGGTGAGGGCGGCGAAGGCGGCGTCGAGCAGTCCGCGCCACACCAGGCCGACCTCGCGGAAGCCACTCCGGCGCAGAAGGTCCAGGTGGACCGATACGGGCAGCAGGGACTCGGAGTGCTGTGTCGTCGACGCGTCACCGAAGATCGCGTCGCGTTCGACCACAGCATCGACCAGCGCCGGATCCTCCCGGGCGGCGTCCCACCAGCCCGGCCAGGACAGCGCCTCGCCGCGGGCGTACACCGCCTCCCGCCGGGCGGCGGTGACTTCCTCGATCTTCGTGGTGAGCCCGGGCAGTCCGGGATCGGGCATGTGGTCGGCGTTGCAGAACACTCCGCCCGGCACCAACACTCCGGCGATCTCGGCGTACAGCGGGCCCAGGCGCTCCTCGGGCAACCAGTGCAACGCGGTCGCGGTCAGGACGGCGTCGAACTCGCCTTCGATCGCCCGTCGCCACCCGGGCCCGCCCAGGTCGCCGGCGACAATGCTCACACGCGCATCACCCTCGAACGTGCCGCGGGCGATACGCAGCAGGGCCGGGTCGAGGTCGAGCGCGACGCTGCTGGCCAGGGGCAGCCGCGCCAGCAGCCGCCTCGTGATCGAGCCGGTGCCGCAGGCGAGGTCGAGGACGCGGGGCTCCGGTCCACAGGCGGCCTCGACCACGTCGAGAAGCGCAGCGAACCGCTGCTCGCGGTCGGGCATGAACACCGCCTGCTGGTCGTCCCAGCGCACCTGCCATTCGTTCCAGTCCACCGTGTCCCCTCCATCGCTCGGTCCTGGCTACCGCGTCTCGCCGTGCAGGTCGGGCACCGCCGGTCGAGAGTAAGAGGCACACTACCCGTGTGGCGATTACTATCCAAGGCGGCTTGGGTAAGGTTCACAAGTGGACTTTCTCCGTTACGCCGAGCGGGCCGCCGAGCTCGTGAACGCGTCCCTCGACGACGAGGCGGACCTGCGCGGGTTGCTCCGCGACCGGCCCTGGCTGGCCGAGCGCGTCACGGGGTCGGACGTCCGGGCTCTGCGACGGCTCCAGCGCGACCTCCGGCTGGCGTTCGAGGCGACACCGGCTCAGCAGGACGAGGTCGTACGCCGACTCAACGACCTGCTGCAGCGCCACCCGGTCTCGCCGTTCATCTCCGGCCACGACTCGACCAGTTGGCACCTGCACATCGCCGAGCGCGACTCCCCGGTCGCCGAAACCCTTGCCGCCGAGGGACTGATGGGGCTCGCGGTGATCGTCTGCGACCTCGGCGCCGACCGGTTCGGCGTGTGTGCCGCGGCCGGATGTACGAAGGTGTTCGTCGACACCTCGCCCAACCGGTCCCGCCGATACTGTTCGGAGCGCTGCGCCTCACGAGCCAACGTCGCGGCGTTCCGGGCCCGCCGCCGAGCCGCGGCCGCGGGTGCGGGTGCGTAACGGCCGGACTCCGGACAACGGCGTCGGAGTCGGACACGCCATGGACGTGGCGCCCGAAATGCGCACCGTTGATCATCCAGACCAATCACTGCCCGGAACACCACGGGCTTGCCCGAGGTTGGACACTGGAGTCCTCCACCCCTTACACCCGGAGCTCGCGTGAACGACGGCCCGCTCATCGTCCAGTCCGACAAAACGCTGCTGCTCGAGGTCGGCCATCCCGCCTCCGGCGACGCGCGCAAGGCGATCGCGCCGTTCGCCGAACTGGAGCGCGCCCCCGAACACGTCCACACCTACCGGCTCACACCGCTCGGGCTCTGGAACGCCCGCGCCGCCGGGCACGACGCCGAGCAGGTCGTCGACGTGCTCTTGCGCTACAGCCGCTTCGCTGTGCCCCATGCGCTGCTGGTCGACGTCGCCGACACCATGGCGCGTTACGGCCGGCTGCGGCTGTACAACCATCCGACGGACGGGCTGGTCCTTGTGACGACAGACCGTCCCGTGCTCGAGGAGGTCCTGCGCAGCGCGAAGCTCAAACCCATGCTGGGCAAGCGGATCGACGCCGACACCGTCGCGGTTCATCCGTCGGAGCGTGGACACGTCAAGCAGGCGCTGCTCAAGCTGGGGTGGCCCGCCGAGGACCTCGCCGGCTACGTCGACGGCGAGGCGCACGACATCGACCTCGTCCAGGACAACTGGTCGCTGCGGCCGTACCAGACCCACGCCGCCGAGGCGTTCTGGCACGGCGGCTCCGGTGTCGTGGTGCTTCCTTGTGGCGCAGGGAAAACCCTGGTCGGCGCCGCGGCGATGGCGCATGCGAAGGCCACCACCCTGATCCTGGTGACCAACACGGTGGCCGCCCGGCAGTGGAAGGACGAGCTGATCCGCCGGACCACTCTCTCCGAGGACGAGATCGGCGAATACTCCGGTTCGCGCAAGGAGATCCGGCCGGTCACGATCGCCACCTACCAGGTGATGACCACCCGCCGCAAAGGCGCCTATACCCACCTGGAGCTGTTCGGGGCCCGGGACTGGGGCCTCGTCGTCTACGACGAGGTGCACCTGTTGCCGGCCCCGATCTTCCGGATGACCGCCGATCTGCAGGCCCGGCGCCGGCTCGGCCTGACCGCGACCCTGGTCCGCGAGGACGGGCGCGAGGGCGACGTGTTCAGCCTGATCGGGCCCAAGCGGTACGACGCGCCATGGAAGGACATCGAGTCGCAGGGCTGGATCGCTCCGGCCGACTGCGTCGAGGTACGCGTCACCCTGACGGACGGCGAACGCATCACCTACGCCACGGCAGACACCGACGAGCGTTACCGGCTGGCCGCCACGACCGAGACCAAGTCGCGGGTCGTACTCCGGCTCGCCGCCCAGCACAAGGGCGAACCAACGCTGGTCATCGGGCAGTACATCGACCAGCTCGACGACCTCGCCGCCCGACTCGACGCGCCGATCATCAAGGGCGAGACCACCGTCAAGGAGCGGCAGCGCCTGTTCGAGGCGTTCCGTACCGGGGAGATCGATCTGCTCGTCGTGTCGAAGGTCGCGAACTTCTCGGTCGACCTGCCCGAGGCCGCCGTCGCCATCCAGGTGTCGGGCACCTTCGGCTCCCGCCAGGAGGAGGCGCAGCGGCTCGGCCGGCTGCTCCGGCCCAAGCACGACGGCCGTTCGGCGCGCTTTTACGCCGTGGTGTCGCGCGACACAGTTGATCAGGACTTCGCCGCCCACCGGCAGCGGTTCCTGGCCGAGCAGGGCTACGCCTACCGCATCATCGACGCCGACGACGTGCTCTCCGGCGACCTGCCCACCTGACGCCGACAGGGGCTCGCCCCACGCCGGTCAGGGGCACCGCGGGATCGTGGCGGTGAAGCCCGGCCGCCCGGGCGTCACGGTGTACCAGTCGGGCACCCAGCCGCCGGTGTCGAGCTTGTTCCAGACACTGCTTGCGCCATACCGCGTTCCCGCGCGCTGGCAGGAAATGTAGGCCAGGCCACCGACCCGGATCGTGGCGATCACCGGCTGCGACTGGCTGTTCCCCTTCCGCACGCTGAGCGCGGTGGCCCAGACCGCGTGCGCCTGACGGCACTTGGGGATCGGGTGGGAGACGGTGGTCTTGTTGGGCGTGCCCACGTGCAGGTCGCTGACGTACGTACCGTCGACCAGCTTGTCCCACACATGGCTGGTACCGACCTTCGGCCCGGTCCAGATCTGACAGACGATCGGCAGGGACGCACCGGGCGCCCACGTCCTTACCGCCGGAGTCGACGTGCTCGGACCGAGGCGGGCGGTCAGCGGGACCGAGGAGACGACGGGGAACGTGTAGACCGCCGCCGCCAGTGGACCGTCAACGACGTCGCTGTCGATCTCGAGAGTGCGACCGCCCCACGTCTCGGTGTGCGGGCCGCGGTACTGCTTGAGCCGCTGGTGCGTGTCCCAGTAGGTGTTGGGAACGGTCGGCTCGTTGAACACCGAGGAGATGCCGTTCCAGCGGGCGATCCAGATCGCGTCCGGACGGGCGATCTCCGCGGACTTGTACGCACCGGTGAGATCGCGGATGCCGGAGGCTGCGCTGGAGTAGACGCCGGACAGATAGCCGAGGTCGTGCACGCCCTTCGTCCACGCGCTGAGAAACGTCAGTACGACGGACCGGCACCCCGCGTCGGTGTCGTCGTAGGCCTCCATGTCGAAGTAGATCGTCGTGCCGGGCTGCAACCCGAACCCGCGGGCCCGGGCAACCGCGTCACTCGCGGCATCCGCGCCCTGCTGGGCAATGTTGGTCGGCAGGATCGGGCCGAGGTCGCCCGCCAACGCACACGGCGCCTGCCGGCCCACATAGATCGGCAGCATTCGCCAGCCGAGCCTGGCATTGGTCTGCACCCAACTGGCGGACAGGTTGCCGTCGGCGCAGGCCCGGTTGACGCCGCCGATGTAGATGCCGACGGTGCGGAACGGTGAGGCGAGCCAGGCGCGCATCGTCTCCGAGGACGGTGCGGTACAGGTGTCGAAGCCCTGGCCGCGGTGGCGGGGCGTCGAACCAGCGGCCGGGAGGGTGGGCGGGTCGGCCAACATCACCCGCGGACCGGACCCGTCGAACGGCGTCTGCTGGTCCGGGCCGGCGTAGCTGGCGCTGTCCAGGATGTCGCCGGCGGACGAGGTGCCGTACGACACGGTGACCGCGAGGCCGGTGCCTTCAAGCGCGTACGTCGCCTCCCCGCTCGGGCCGCCGTCGGTCTCCGCCGGTGCGGCGAGTTCGGCCGCCCCCGAGGCTCCTATCGTGGTCGGCTGCGCGGGCAGGTCCGCCGAGGCGGGCTGGACGAGGAGTGCGTCCGTACGACCGACCGCCTTGGCTGGGCAGCGCTGGTCCGTTCCAGGTGTACCGAGATAGACGGCACGCCGGTCGAACCGTACGCAGGTCTGCGGCGACTGTTCGAGGTCGTACACCTCCCAGCCGGCGGGCACGTCCAGGGTGAGACCGCGGTAGGTGCGCGTGGTCGGACCGACGTCGACGGGCGCATCTTCGGCGCCGGTCGGCCCGCCCGCTGTTGGTGTGACCGGTGCTGGTGTGACGGGTGCCGCGGCGCTCGCCGTCGGACCGGCGGATATCCCGGCGACCACACATCCGGCGGCGACGGCCAGGGCTCCCGCCCGGCGGCTCCACCCCATACCTCGCCCGAAGCGGAAAGCTGTGAACACAGTCGGCCTCCCCCGATGACTGACTGGTGTGCCGACACCCGCCCGACACATTCCCGCGGAATACCGACCCTGGCGTCCAGCATCACCTACGCAGGAGAGTCCTTTCCGCCAATCCCGAATCGAGAGACCTGGGTTTCCTGGCCGAAACGCTTCCTGGCAAGGCTTCCTGGCAATGCTTCCTGGCAATGCTTCCTGGCGGGGCCTCCTGGTTGGGCTTCCTCGCCGGGCGAGCCTTCTGGTGCGGCGAATGCGCATCGCGATAACGCGAACGGGATGGCAATACCATGCCGCGCTGCCGGCGATAAATCAGTCGAGATCATCGGGTCGGCGTGTTAACGTACTCCGCCCGTCAATCAGGTGTACGACGTCTGGGAGCGAATTCCGGCCCACAACTCCGTTCGAGTGGCAGCCCCGAGAGCGCTCCGAAACACAGTCAGCCGAGCCAACCCCGACTTCGAGTCAATCCCGACCGCCCTCCTCACCCTGAACGCAGCCGGTCCGAGACGAGCGGAGGTCTTCGCGTGCCCACCGACAAGACATCCCAGCAACGGAAAACGGGAGAGGACCAGGACGCCGACGATCCGATCCTGGCCGCAGAACGCGCGCACCTGACCGGCTCCCGGGTCGCGCTCGGACGGATGCGCGAGCGTACGGAGTCGCTGGAGGCCACCGGCGGTGACGGTGTCTCCACCGAATACCTGAAGGCGACGCTCTACCACCGGGCCAGGGCCCTTGCCGACGACCCGAACACGCCCCTGTTCTTCGGCCGGCTCGACTACCGTCCCGGCACCACCGGCGAGCCGCCGACCAGCACTGCGTCGGACGCGGGTGCGAACGGGGGACCCGGTGGCCGATCCGAGCGGTTCTACATCGGACGTAGACACGTCAGCGACGCCGACGGTGACCCGATGGTCGTCGACTGGCGGGCGGGGGTGTCGCGCCCGTTCTACCGGGCGACCCGTGCCGTGCCGCTCGGCGTAGAACTCAGACGCAGGTTCGGGTTCTCCCACGGAGTCCTCACCGCGTACGAGGACGAACACCTCGCCGACCCGCACGAGGCCAGCCACGACAGCGCCATCCTCGAGACGGAGATCGAGCGGCCGAGAATCGGTCCGATGCGCGACATCGTCGCCACCATCCAGCCCGAGCAGGACGACATCGTACGCGCCGATCTCGCCGGCACCGTCTGCGTACAAGGCGCCCCGGGCACCGGCAAGACCGCGGTCGGCCTGCACCGCGCTGCCTATCTCCTCTACGCCCACCGCGACCAGTTGCGCCGTCAAGGTGTCCTTGTCATCGGGCCGAACGACTCGTTCCTGCGCTACATCGGCGACGTGCTGCCGGCCCTGGGTGAGATCGAGGCCCGCCAGACGACCGTGCCCGAACTCGTCGGAAAGACGAGGATCCGCGCCGTCGAGCCCGCCGATGTCGCCACGCTCAAAGGCGATGCGCGGATGGCCGAGGTGCTCTCCCGCGCGGTGTGGTCACACCTGCAGGACCCGGCCGAGGGCCTCGTCGTGCCGCGAGGAGCCCGCCGGTTCCGGGTCCCGTCGTACGAGGTCCTCGAGGTTCTCCGCGGCATCCGCGCCCGCGGGGTGCGCTACGGCGCCGGCCGGACGATCCTGCCGCAGCGGCTCGCCCACTCGGTTCTGCTCCGGATGGAGGCCGACGGCGACTCCCCCGACGACCGGGTCCAGACCACGGTGGCGCGGAGCCGACCGGTCCGGGAGTACGCGCAGACCCTGTGGCCGGCGGTCGACCCGGCCCGGCTGGTTCACCGCCTGCTGTCCGATCCCGCGTACCTCGCCACACACGCCGACGGCCTCCTGACCGCCGAGGAACAGGCCTTGCTCTGCTGGCCCACGCCGCCCCGCTCGCCGGGCACCGCCCGCTGGTCGCTCGCCGATGCCGTCCTGGTCGACGAGGTACGCGACCTGGTGGAGCGGACGCCGAGCCTCGGACATGTCGTGTTGGACGAGGCGCAGGACCTCTCGCCCATGCAGCTACGCGCGGTCGGGCGGCGGTGCACCACCGGCTCGGCCACGGTCCTCGGCGATCTCGCGCAGGCGACGACGCCATGGGCTGTTCGAGACTGGACGGAGGCACTCGGCCACCTCGGCAAGTCGGAGGCACACGTCGAGGAGCTGACCAGAGGCTTCCGCGTACCCGCGTCGGTCATCGAGTTCGCCGCCCGCCTCCTTCCGCACATCGCGCCGTCGCTGTCGGCGCCCTCGTCGGTCCGGCGTACGCAGGGCGACCTCGCCATCGGATCGGTCGGCGACGTCGTCGCGGCCGGCGTCGACGGGGTACGGTCCGCCCTCGACCGGCCGGGCTCGGTGGGCCTGGTCGCCTCCGACGACCGGATCGGCGCCCTCGCCGCAGCCCTCGGTGTAGCCGGCATCTCCTACGCCGTACTCGGCGACGCCGACGACGTCGACGCTCGGCTGGACCTCGTCCCGGCATCCCTCGTGAAGGGGCTCGAGTTCGACCACGTGGTCGTGGTGGAGCCGGCCGAGATCGTCGCCGCCGAGCACGACCTGGCCACCGGGCTGCGCCGGCTCTATGTGTGCCTCACCCGCGCCGTCACGTCACTACAGGTCGTGCACGCTCGGCCGCTACCGGCTCCCCTCACCTAGCGAGGCGACCGGTCGCACTGTCGCCGCCGACCGTCTGGTAAGCGTTGGCCATGGACAAGTTGCAGCACCGGGTTGCGGTCGCCGCGCTCGTCGACGCCTACTCCGAGCTGTCCAGGCTCGTCGCCTCCCTCGATCCGATCGACTTCCTCCGGCCGAGCAGGTGCTCGGGCTGGTCGGTGGGCGACGTCTTGTTCCACCTACTGCTCGACGCGCAACGCGCCCTGGTCACCTTTGCTACGCCGACCAGGAAGCAGCCGAGCACCGACTACGTGTCGTACTGGCGCAACTGGGCCACCAACCGCACCGACCTCGCGGCCGGCGTGCACGCGCGCTTCGTCCGGATCGCCGCGGCCGCGTACGGCGATCCGCGCCACCTCAGCCACCAGTGGCAGGAGACCGCCCAGGCCGTGGTGCACACCAGCGGCCGGGTCCCGGGCGCGGACCTCGTGTCCAGCCAGGGCCATGCGTTCACCGTGACGGACTTCCTCGGCACGCTCGCGGTCGAGGCCGTGGTGCACCACCTCGACATGATGGTGGAGCTGCCGGGCAAGCCCGGACCACGGCCGGGTGCGCTCGACCTGACAGTCCGCGTCCTCGACCACCTGCTCGGCTCCGGTGCCGAACGGCCCGCCTGGGATGACGTGACCTGGGTGCTGAAGGGGACCGGCCGAACGCCGTTACTGCCGACCGAACGGCAGGCACTCGGCAACACCGCGGCCCGGTTTCCCCTTGTCGGCTAGGCGCTAGGCGCTAGGAGCGGTTGGAGCGGTTGAACGTGACGGCATCGTTGGGTCCCGATCTGCTGGCCCGGTGGCACGACCTGGTGCCCGCACCGGGAGCGGCCGAGGTGGGTCGGGATCTGGTCGCGCGCTATGGGAGCCAGCACCGCCGGTATCACGACCTGCGCCATCTGGCCGAGGTGCTGGACGTGGTCGACCTGCTCGCGTCGTACGCCGACGACATCAAGGCGGTGCGGCTGGCCGCGTGGTTCCACGACGCGGTCTACGACGCGCACCGCGCCGACAACGAGGAGGCCTCCGCCCAGCTCGCCGAGGAGGTCCTGCCCGGCTGCGGTGTTGCCGAGGACCTGGTGGCGTCGGCCGCGCGGCTGGTGCGGCTGACCGCCGCGCACGACCCGGCCGGCGACGACCACGACGGTGCGGTGCTCTGCGACGCCGACCTGACGATCCTGGCGGCTGGGCCGGAGCGGTACGGGGAGTACATCGCCGATGTCCGCGCGGAGTATGCCCACGTCGACGACGAGTCGTTCCGAGTCGGCCGGGCAGCCGTGCTCGAGGCGCTGCTCGGGCACGACGCGCTGTTCCGTACCCCGGTCGGCCGCACCACCTGGGAGGAACGCGCCCGCCACAACCTGGCCGCCGAGCTGGCCCTGCTCCGCGGCTGAGCTGAGCTGGGGTAGGGCGGGGGTCCGGTGGCGGACCACGTTCATGATCAAGCGTCACGCAGGCGGGTTTTCGTGCCGCAGAGGCCAGTTTCTCGACACGTGATCATGAACTGCCTTGCGGGCAGCGAGCCGAGCCTGCTCATATGTGAGCTGACCGGTCTGTTGTCGCGCAGGTTCGGACACTACGCTTCGGCAACGTGATTCTTCCGAAGCCGCGGCACCTCGAGCGCCTCGACGGCGCGTTCCACCTGACCAACGCAACCACCGTCCGGGCCGACGACGCCTCTGCCCTCGCGGCGCAGGCACTGGTCCGCGCCCTCGGGCTCAGCCTCACCCCGGCCGACGGCGGCGCCGACTCCGCCGACCAGCACGAGATCGTCCTGTCGGTCGACGGCTCCCAGCTTCCGGCCGACGCGTACACCCTCTCGATCACACCCGACCGGATCGACATCACCGGCGGCGACCCGGCCGGCGTCTTCTACGGCGTCCAGTCCCTGCGTCAACTGCTGCCCGCCGAGGCGTTCGGGACTACCCGCGTCCCGGACCGGGGCTGGCAGGTGCCCGCGGTCACGGTCGCGGACCAGCCCCGGTTCGGGTGGCGCGGCACCATGCTCGACGTCGGGCGGCACTTCATGCCGAAGGACTTCGTCCTCCGGCTGATCGACCTGATCGCCCTGCACAAGCTCAACGTCCTGCACCTCCACCTCACCGAGGACCAGGGCTGGCGACTTCCCGTCGACAAGTACCCGCGACTCACCGAGATCGGCGCGTGGCGCACCGAGACTCTCATCGGCCACGGGCGGGCACCGGCGAACGAGCAGACCTTCGACGGCACTCCGCACGGCGGCTTCTACACCGCCGACGACATCCGCGAGATCGTCGCGTACGCCACCGAACGCTTCGTCACCATCGTTCCCGAGATCGACATGCCCGGGCACATGCTCTCGGCGATCGCGGCGTACCCCGAACTCGGCAACGGCCTCCAGCCCGCCAGCGTGTGGAGACGATGGGGCATCAGCGAGCAGGTGCTGAACGTCGAGGACGGCACCCTCGACTTCTGCCGCGACGTGCTCGACGAGGTGATGCGGCTGTTCCCCGGCACCCTCGTCCACTGCGGCGGCGACGAATGCCCGAAAGCCGAGTGGCGGGCCAGCCCGGCGGTGCAGGAGCGGATGCGCGAACTCGGACTCCCCGACGAAGACGCGCTCCAGGCCTGGTTCACCGCCCAGATGGCGGCACATCTCGCCAAGAACGGCCGCCGGTTCGTCGGCTGGGACGAGGTACTCGAAGGCGGCGGCCCGGCCAATCTGCCCGACGACGTGGTCGTGATGTCGTGGCGCAGCGAGCAGGGCGGGATCGAGGCGGCGCGCGGCGGGCTCGACGTCGTGATGGCGCCCCTCAGCCACACGTACTTCGACTACTACCAGAGCGAGGACACCGCCGCGGAGCCACTGGCGATCGGCGGCTGCACGCCGCTTGCCAAGGTGTACGACTACCGCCCGGTCCCGCCGGACCTCGACGACACCGCCGCCGAGCACGTCCTCGGCTCGCAGTGTCAGCTGTGGACGGAGTACGTGCCGACGCCGTCCCACGCGGAGTACATGCTGTTCCCGCGGCTGTGCGCCTTCGCCGAGGCGGTGTGGAGGGACGGGTCGAGCCAGATCGACGGCTACGACGAGTTCCTGGCCGACCGGCTGCGCCCGCACCTGGAGCGCCTGCAGGCCCTCGGCGTCAACTTCCGTCCACTCGACTGACCGTTTCGATCGAGGCCCGGCTCGGGCTGGGCTGGGCGCGCCGGCGGCTCAGTCCGGGCCGGGTTGCTTGCGCCGCCGCAGCCCGGCCGCGACCAGCCGCCGGACCACCTCGCGGCTGGTCACCGGTCGCGCGCCGGCGGCGAGGACGTCGTCGTACCGCTCGGCCGGGACGTCGTAGTGGTCGCGGTGGAACGTCCGGTCTGGCAGCCCGAGCCGCTCGGCGAAGACGTGCAGCTCCTCGAACGAGCTGTCGCTGACCAGGTGCGACCAGAACCGGCCGCGACTCGGCCAGTTCGGCGGGTCGATCAGGAGGGTCACCCGGCGGATCCAACGGACCCGGAAGACCCGGCGGACCCGGAAGACCCGCCGCCCGGGACGTCGAGGGCGCGGGCGACCTCGTCGTCGATCAGGGTGCGCCAGGTGCGTACGTAGCCGGCGTCGACGTAGGCCTTCCACGACCCGGACGGCCGGGCGGCGGTACCCACGTGGAACGAGCGGATGCCGGCCTGCGCCAGCCACGGAACGAATTCCGCCCGCAGCCCACCGCCGGCCATGATCCGGTTGGCCGCGAACGAGTCCGCCCTCGCCAGGCGGATCAGGTCCTCGGCACCGGCGTCCACGCCGCGTACCGACCCGGCGGTCAGCACGTGGGTCAGGCCGGGCAGGTCGCGCAGGTCCCACCACGCCTTCTCGACGTCGAGGGCGTGGTCGACGGCACGATGGAACGTCCACGGCAGATCGCCCAGCGCCTCCACGAGCAGCATGGTCGCAGCGATGTCGACCTCGAGGGTCGGGGTCAGGAAACCGAGCACGAACCCTTCGGCGCCGGCGCTGGCGTAGTCGGTGGCCAGCACCCGCAGCCGGGCAAGCTCGGCCGGCGTCGTCGTGAAGCCGTCGTTGACCCGCAGCATGACCCGCATCGGGATCGACGTACGGCGGCGAATGGACTCGACCAGTGCTGGTTCGGGCGACAGGCCGTCGGCGTCCATGGACGTCACGACCTCGATCCGGTCGGCGCCGCCGGCCTCAGCCGCGGCTGCGTCGGCGGGCCCCATCGCGATAACTTCGAGCAGCGGCGGAGTGCCCGGCCCGGGCGGCTGCCCGGAGTTTCCGTGGGTGCCACGAGTCGTCATGACGGCAAGCCTGCCAGGATCATGCTTGTGACCGCGGACGACCCGCTCATGAGCGCTCGGGCACGGGTGCTCCACGACCTCCACGCCCGGGGGAAGGCCGACCCCGCGGGGGTATCGGTCCTCGAGCGTGTGCTGTCCGAGCGGCGGTGGTGGGTCTCGGCTTGGCCGGAGGGTGCGGCCTACGTCGCGGGGCAGGTCGCCCAGGATGTGCAGGACGCTCTGCTGGACTCGGTGGGTCGCTGGCCGCTCTGCAAGGCCTGCGACGAGGTGGCGCCGCACGAGCTGCGGATCAACCCCGAGCTGGGACCCGACCCGCACTGGGTCTGCGAACGGTCCGGAATCGACGTGGCACCGCTGGGCGAGCTCTGACCCGCTGTCGGCGGCTTTGGCGGGGTAGAATGCCGAGGCGGCACGGTAGAAAGGGTGCGCATGAGCTTCAACATCAAGAACGAGGAAACGCACAGACTCGTCCGCGAACTCGCCGAGCTTACTGGCGAGAGCATGACGCAAGCTGTGACCGAGGCCGTTCGCGAACGCCTCGTCCGGGTCCGACAACGACAGCGACCGTTGGCCGAGGAGATCCTCGCTATCGGCCGGGACTCCGCCGCTCGGCTTCGCGAGCAGCACATGAGCCTCAGCACGGACGACCTCTACGACGAGCAAGGACTCCCACGCTGATCATCGACAGCTCCGCCATCGTTGCCATCCTCCAGGACGAGTCCAGCTCGGTCGACTGTGCCCGCGCGATCGAGGAGGCCACCCATCGCCGGATGTCGGCGGGAACCTATCTCGAGGTTGCGACTGTCGTCGACTCCAAGGGCGACCCCATGTTGAGCCGGAGCTTTGATCGCCTTCTCCGTCGGACCGAGATCGAGATCGAACCCGTCACCGAACGGCAGGCCCAGATCGCACGGGAGGCCTGCCGCGACTTCGGCAAGGGACGCGGCAACTCAGCCCGGCTCAACTTCGGCGACTGCTTCTCCTACGCTCTGGCCAAGGATCTCGACGAGCCGCTGCTCTTCGTCGGAGACGACTTCGCCAAGACCGACGTACGGTCCGCACTCGACTGACCTCTGCCGTCCGCGAGGGAAACAGATGACACCTCCACGGATCGACCGGGCCACCCAGGCGTGGCTCGACGATGCGCGGGAGTTCCTGCGTACGACCGCCACGACCGGTGTGCGGCTCGACCAGGCGGCCGCGGTGGCGTACATGTCGCCGTTCCACTTCCACCGCAGCTTCGCCCGCACCTTCGGCGAGACGCCGCACCGGTTCGTCACCCGGCACCGCATCGACCACGCCAAGGCCCTCCTCGCCGGCACTGACCTGACCGTGCTCGAGGTCTGCCTGGCGGTGGGCTTTTCCAGCGTGGGCACGTTCTCGCGGCGCTTCACCG
The DNA here is from genome assembly GCA_963720325.1 of uncultured Actinomycetota bacterium. Lineage (GTDB taxonomy): Bacteria > Actinomycetota > Actinomycetes > Propionibacteriales > Actinopolymorphaceae > Thermasporomyces. Next base: position 880,857 of record CAVRFE010000008.1, read on the forward strand.
CGCTGGTCGGTCGGAGCCCCACCGACTACCGCCGAGGCGTACGCCCGCTGCTCGTCCAGGTGCCCACCGCCCTCGTCGGCCCACCTGCCGTCCCCCAGATTCCGCGGTTCATCCCGCTCTGCTTCACCGCCGGCTGGTCGAACGCCTGAGCCTGGAAGCGTCCACCTCGTGTCCCGTTCAGGCGTCTTCGACTATTGACTCTTGTAGACAATATGCAGTTCGACCTAGTCTGCGAGGACTCCGGCCGGAAAGGATCGCTCATGTCCACGGGTACGGCAGACGCCCCCGCCGCCGCAGCTCCCGCCTCCGAACTCGCCCGTCTCTACAAGTTCCTCCGCGTCGTCGACGTGTGTGACGCGATGGACGGCATCGGCTACTTCGACATCGGGCTGATGTCCCGCGACGTACGCCCCCTCTGGCTCGGCATGAGGTTCTGGGGTGAGGCGGCGACCCTCCGCTGCGTTCCGTCCAACCGTCCGATGTGGAAGCTCGACTCCACCCAGGACATCGTCGACGCGCACCGGATCTGGTTCGAGGAGGTCGGCCGGCCGGCGTCCATCAAGGGACTCCCGCCCGGCTACGTCATCGTCACCGACGGCGGCGGCGCCCGCGAGGTCGGCTTCTGGGGATCGGCCAACGCGCTGTCGGCCATCTCGGACGGCGCCGTCGGCATCGTGACCGACGGATACTGCCGCGACACCGCCGAGATCGCCCTGCAGGAGACGCCGGTGTGTGCGGCGGCCCGCGGTCGCCCGATCATCCCGGGCCGGATCGAGGTCGTCGAGGCCCAGACGCCGATCGGATGCGGTGGCGTCCAGGTGCGTCCCGGCGACATCGTGGGCACCGACGACGACGGTGTGATCGTCGTACCCGCGGAGGTCGCCCACGAGGTGGCCATCCATGCCCGCGCCGTCCTGATCGCCGACATGCACAGCCGCCGGCGTACGTACGACAAGCTCGGCAAGGAGCACGACTGGACCGTCGACATCGAGACGGTCGAGGCCTACTACGCCGGCCTCTCCTAACACTCGGCATGGCGAGTGCACCGGTCGCGGACCAGGGCCTCATCGATACCCACCACCACTTCTGGCGGACGTCCCGGCATCACGACTTCTGGCGGGACGCCGGTCTGGAGGCCCTGGCCCGTGACTTCGGGCCCGAGGATCTCTCGGTCGACCTCGCCCGCGCGGGTGTGTCGGCCACCGTCCTCGTCGAGTCACTCGACGAGCCGGCCGAGAACCAGCACCTGCTCGACTACGCCGCACAGGCCCCGCACATCGCGGGAGTCGTCGGCTGGCTGCCGCTGAACGATCCGGCGGCCGCGGAGCCGATACTCGAGGAACTGAGCCGGCACGAGATCGTCCGCGGGGTACGCCACCTGATCCGCCGCGATCCGGCCGACTGGCTGGTGGAGGCGGAGACTGTCGCGCTGTTCCGGGAGCTGGCTCGGCGCGATCTCAGCTGGGACATCGTCCCTGTCACGCCGCGCCACGTCGACCACGTCTGCCGCATCGCCGAGACCGTGCCCGACCTGCGCATCGTCGCCGACCACCTGGCTCGGCCACCGCTCGACGACGGGACCTGGGAGCCGTGGGCGAGTAAGCTCTCCCGGCTGGCCGCGTGCCCCAACGTCGCGCTGAAGCTCTCGGTCGGCGTGGACGTCCTGACGGCGCTACCCCGATGGGACCCCGAGCTGTTGGGACGGTACGTCACGTGGGCCCTCGACTGCTTCGGCGCAGACCGGCTCATGCTGGCCAGCAACTGGCCGGTCATCCTGCTCCGGCGGTCGTACGTCGACGTCCTCGCCGACGTCAACCGCGCCCTCGGCTCGGTCGACGCCGCCGGGCTCGCCGAGATCCGCTCGGGTACCGCCCGCCGCTGGTACCGACTGCCGGCGCCCGGGTGAGCCCTGAGCACCGGAACGGGCCCGGGCTCCGCAAGATCGGAGATGCCCGGCCCTCCTGCGCCGGCCTAGCCTCGGGGTGACCGCGCCGCCCCGAAGGGAACTCCAGCATGATCCAGCGACTCTCACACATGAGCATCTTCGTCCTCGACCAGGACTCCGCGTACGACTTCTATGTCACCAAGCTCGGCTTCGAGGTCCGCACGGACGCGCAGTTCGGCGAAGGGCTGCGGTGGCTCACGGTCGGGCCGAAGGGACAGCCCGACCTCGAGATCACCCTGATGCCGGTCAAGGAGGGCCCGCACCTGTCGGCGGAGAAGGTCGAGCTCGTGCGCGGGCTGATCGCGTCCCACACCTTCGGTGTCGGCGTCCTCGAAACCGACGACGTGCACAAGGAGTACGCGGAGCTGTCGGCCAAGGGCGTGGAGTTCGTCAGTCCTCCGCAGGAGCAGTTCCACGGGATCGAGGCGTTGTTCCGCGACGACTCCGGCAACTGGTTCAGCCTCACCCAGCGCACCACGTCGTGACGATGCACGCATGGCTAGTGCGCCTGCGGGTCAGGACGGGCCTTCGCGGTCTGTACCTCAGGCTTCGACCTTGGCCAGGCCGTCGAGATCGGCGTACGTGGCAAGGGAAGGAGCGCGGCGCTGCTGGATCGCAGTGGCCACCGCCTCGGCGTCACGGAGCACCCTGAGCGCATTGCCACCAGCCAGCTTCACCAGGTCGGGTTCCGACCAGCCCCGGTCGAGCAACGCCGCGAACAGGCGCGGATATCCGGCGACATCCTCCAGCCCGACCGGCAGGGTATCGGTCCCGTCGTAGTCACCGCCCAGACCGATGTGGTCGACACCGGCCACCTCTCGTGCGTGCTCGACATGGGCCACCACGTCGTCGATCGTGGCCGGTGGCTTGGGATGTTCCTTGCCCCACGTGTCGGTGTACGCATAGAACGCATGCAGGTCGGTCGGGTCCACGCCGTCGGCCCGCGCCGCCTCCGCGCCCTCCGCCTGCCACTCCGCACATGCGGTCGCCACGAACTGCGGCACGAACGTCACCATGCACACGCCGCCGTTGCCCGGAAGGGCCGCGAGTACGTCGTCGGGGACATTGCGCACAACGTCGCAGACGGCTCGGGCCGAGGAGTGCGAGAAGATCACCGGCGCCTCGGTGACCCGGAGTGCCGCACGCATCGTGTCGGCGGCGACGTGGGAAAGGTCGACGAGCATGCCGAGCCGGTTCATCTCCCGGACGACCTCCTCGCCGAAGCTCGACAGCCCGCCCACCGCCGGTGTGTCCGTGGCCGAGTCGGCCCACGGAACGTTCTGGTTGTGGGTGAGGGTCATGTAGCGAACGCCGAGGGTATACATCGCCCGCAAGGTGGCCAGCGAGCAGTCGATCGAGTGGCCGCCCTCCATTCCCATCAGGGACGCGATCCGGCCGGTTGCGAAGACCTGCTCCACGTCGTCGGCGGTCGTGGCCAGGGCGAACGTGTCCGGATAGCGCCGGACCATCGCGCCCACCGCGTCGATCTGCTCGAGGGTCGCTGCGACGGCGTGGTCGCCCTGCAGCGTGCCGGGTACGTAGACAGACCAGAACTGCGCGCCCACGCCGCCGGAGCGTAGGCGGGGGATGTCGGTGTGCAGGCGGGGCGCGGGCTGGGCGATGTCGAGCTTGTCGAAGTCGTAGGACGCGTGGCGACGCATCGCGATCGGCAGGTCGTTGTGACCGTCGACGAGCGGGTGGGCAGCGAGCAGGGCTTGGGCGCGCGCGAGGGAGTTCGTCACAGCAACCCATTCTCGCGGAGTGGTAGACGGCACCCGCAATCCGACTTGGTGGACGCAGCGTGTCAGCCGACTTGTCAGACGCAGCGTGTCGCCCGACCTGCCGGAGGCAACGTGTCAGCCGACTTGCCGGAGGCAGCGTGTCAGCCGACTTGTCAGAGGTATCTCGGCCTAGATGCGCGATACCTCTGACAACTTGGCCGGGAGTGCCGGCCGTTCATGATCATGCGTCATGTCACCGGCTAGGCAGGCGCTCGGGAGCCGGCTTTGTGACGCATGATCATGAACCGGCCCCTCATTAGGCACACAGCTGCCGGGTCGAACCTCGTGCGAGCCGGGGCGTCGGCGCGGGCGCGGGTGGCTTGTCAAAGGTATGCACGCATAGAAGCCGAGATACCTCGGACGGCAACTCCTCGGACGGCTACTCGTCGGCCCGCAACTCCTCGGACCGCTACTCGTCGGATGGCCACTCGCCGGCGGGCAGGTCGTAGGGACAGCGAAGGGGCGGCCCCGGATCGCTCCGGGACCGCCCCTCGTCGTACTTGTGAGAAGCAGGACTTCTTAGAAGTCCATGCCGCCACCGTCGGGCATGCCGCCGCCCGCCGGTGCCTTCTCCTTCTCGGGCTTGTCGGCGACGACCGCTTCCGTGGTGAGGAAGAGGCCGGCGATCGACGCAGCGTTCTGCAGGGCGGAACGCACGACCTTTGCCGGGTCGGGCACGCCCGCCGCCAGCATGTCGCCGTACTCACCAGTCGCGGCGTTGAGGCCGTGACCCTCGGGCAGTCCGCGCACCTTCTCGGCGACGACTCCGCCTTCGAGTCCGGCGTTGATCGCGATCTGCTTGAGCGGAGCCTCGAGCGCCACCCTGACAATGTTGGCGCCGGTCAGCTCGTCACCTTCGAGGTCGAGCTTGTCGAAGGCACGCTGGCCCGCCTGGACGAGAGCCACGCCACCACCGGCGACGATGCCCTCCTCCACCGAGGCCTTCGCCGCGCGAACGGCGTCCTCGATGCGGTGCTTGCGCTCCTTCAACTCCACCTCGGTGGCGGCACCGACCTTGATCACCGCGACGCCGCCGGCCAGCTTGGCCAGCCGCTCCTGCAGCTTCTCGCGGTCGTAGTCGGAGTCGCTCTTGTCGATCTCGGCGCGGATCTGGTTGATCCGGCCCTGGATCTGCTCCGGGTCACCAGCACCCTCGACGATCGTCGTCTCGTCCTTGGTGACGACGACCTTGCGGGCGCGGCCGAGCAGGTCGAGACCGGAGTTTTCCAGCTTGAGACCGACCTCCTCGGAGATCGGCGTACCACCGGTGAGGATGGCGATGTCGCCCAACATGGCCTTGCGGCGGTCGCCGAAGCCAGGAGCCTTGACAGCCACCGACTTGAACGTGCCACGGACCTTGTTGACGACGAGCGTGGCGAGCGCCTCGCCCTCCACGTCTTCGGCGATGATCGCCAGCGACTTGCCGGACTGCATGACCTTCTCCAACAGCGGGAGCAGGTCCTTCACGGCGGAGATCTTGCCGTTGTAGACGAGGACGTACGGGTCGTCGAGGACGGCCTCCATACGCTCCGGGTCGGTCCAGAAGTACGCCGAGATCAGACCCTTGTCGAAGCGCATACCCTCGGTGAGCTCGAGCTCGAGGCCGAAGGTGTTGCTCTCCTCGACGGTGATGACGCCTTCCTTGCCAACCTTGTCCATCGCCTCGGCGATGATCTCGCCGACGCTGTTGTCGCCACCAGCGGAGACAGCCGCCACCGAGGCGATCTGCTCCTTGGTCTCGACGTCCTTCGCGGCCTGCGCAAGCTGCTCGGTCACCCGCTCGACGGCTGCCTCGATACCACGCTTGAGGCCCATCGGGTTGGCACCGGCGGCAACGTTGCGAAGGCCCTCACGAACCAGCGCCTGCGCGAGCACGGTAGCGGTGGTCGTGCCGTCACCGGCCACGTCGTCGGTCTTCTTGGCAACTTCCTTGACGAGCTCGGCCCCGATCTTCTCCCACGGGTCTTCGAGCTCGATCTCCTTCGCGATGGAGACGCCGTCGTTGGTGATCGTCGGCGCGCCCCACTTCTTCTCGAGGACGACGTTGCGGCCCTTGGGTCCAAGGGTCACCTTGACGGCATCGGCGAGGACGTTCATGCCCCGCTCGAGGCCGCGGCGCGCTTCCTCATTGAACGAGATGATCTTGGGCATCTAGCTGGATCCTCCCCCAGTCGGGTGGATGTCGTGGCCGGCCCGACGCCCGCGACGGACGGCCCCCAACCATGCCGGGGACCTCGCCGAACCAACCTGAAGCGGATTGTCACTCGCGACCTTCGAGTGCTAAGCACGTGTTTAGCACTCGACCCGGGAGAGTGCAAGCTGGAAGCCCTCCGCGCGGCCGGCCACGGGAGGCCCCGGCCGGCGTCCGCGCTGAGCCGCGCCGCCCCAGGACCCCGCGCCGTCCCAGGACCCCGCGTCGCCCCAGGACCCGCGCCGCCCCAGGACCCGCGCCGCGCTCCTCGGGCCGGGTCCAGTCGAGCCCGGCGTCTAGTCGGGGAGGTTGATGTCCCAGCCATCGATGTTGACCACGACCTCGGGCGGAGCGGGCGCGACACCGTCTGTGTCCATCCGCTCGAGTTGCTGGAGGATCGGCTCGACGTCGTCGAAGCCCTGGGACATCTGGTTGAAGAACAGCATGTAGGTGCCGATGATCGCGCCAACCGCCACCGCCCAGGTGATGATCGCCGGCGGGATCGCCGCCAGTGTCATGCCGAACGTGCCGGCAGAGGCGAGGATGCACGTGGCGATGAAGGCGGCCGTGGCCACGCTCACCGTCACGATGGCGACCCGCAGCTTGAGAACCTCCGTCGCCGCGGTGGCCAGGGCCTTGCCGACGTTCTGGCAGAAGGACGCGAGGGCGTCGAGCGTGCTGGCAAGCTGCGTGATGTAGTTGAGGAACGCCACCGCCGCGGTGCCCGCCCAGTAGCCGCGGACGTTTGTCAGCACCTCGCCAGTCAGGTTGGACGACGCGCCCTTGACGTTACCGGCGATGTCGTTCCATTCGTCGTTCTTGTTGTTGAGAAGGCCGGTGTTTCCCCACGTGCACTGCCACGCCCTGGTCACCCACTCGGCGGCACCAGAACAAAAGCGCGACACGAAGCCGCCGATCTCTTCGAACAACCAGCCGAAGGGATCGCTGTACGGCTCAGGAACTGGTGGATTGTACGGTGGCCCCATGGAGATTCCTCCTCGTATCGATGAGCCCGCCAACTAGTCGGTGGAAAGCCCGCGCTCCAGCGCTTCGGCGATGTCGTCGTCAACGGTCTTGTTGTTGTCAGCGATCCCGGTGATCGAGGTTTCGGCGTTCTTCAGAACCGTCCCTGACCGCTTCAGCAGGTCGAAGATCTTCTCCCGGTATTCCTCGTACTTGTCGGCCATCTCCTGGCCTGCGAACGTGAAGGCCCCACCATCGATGCCGTAGTCGCCGACGTCTCGAGCGCTGTCTTCGCACGTGGTGCCGCAGTCACCGATTTTCCCGCCCATCTTGCGCAGCGCTTCACGCTGCATATGAAACTTCTCAGCCACGGCTTTCTCCCCTTGGAATCAACGCTCGAACAACGTTCCGATGTCTCGCGGATCGTCCTTCATCACGGTCAGCATCTCGACCATTGGTACGCCGAACAGGTTGACGGCGCCGACGATCTCATTGATGCGCTCTTGGCTCTTGTCATGCGCTTCCTGCAACACCTCCACGAGCATTGCCCCGAGGCGCTCCGCACCGTACATTCGCGCGGCTCCACGTTCGATCGTGATTTGTTTGAGGGATTGGTCGAGGCCCATGACGACCACGACGTTTTCGCTGCCGGCCGAGCACGTAACAGTCTCGGTCGCCATCCGGCGCGACACCTCCTGCGTGGCCTGCTCGATCTCGACCTGGATGTTTGCCGGATCACCCCACGGCTCGCTCATGGTCAGGTCCTCCGCCATCCGGATCCGAACGGATCCTCTGCATCTGGATCGACCGGAGCGCCGGTAGCCGCACCCCACCGCCGTGCCGCTTCAGCCGCGCAGGTGCGGCGGGCGGCCTCGTACGCCTCGGCAACATCGCGCTCGAGCAGCGTCGTCGCCTTCGCGGTCGCCGCCTTCTCGATCAGGACTTCGACCACCCGTCCGTTGCCGTCGACGGTCACGGTCACGTCGCCAGACTTGGCGGGCCCCTCGTATCGTGCGGCCTCCTGCTCTTCGATCGCGCGCTGCACGCCCGCCAGATCGACCTGGAGACCGTCCGCCTGCGGAACGTCATGAAGCATCCGCTGCCAGAACGGCTCAGCGGCCATGCGTGGCACCTCCTCGACGGCTGCGCCCGGATGGCGTAGCTATGCCCTGGTTGCCCGTCTATCGTAGTGACGTCCAGGCTTGCGCTGCCGTTATCCACAGGACCGAAATGGAGCCAACGTGTCGACGTCAGCAGGTGTTCAGCAGCTTCCCGGGCGGGGATCGGCAGTCGCGGTGATCGTCGTGGGGATCGTGGTGGCCCTGCTCGCCCCGATCCTCAGCGTCATGGCACCGGCATACCTGGGACTTGTGCTGCTCTCGTACGGGATCGGGCTGCTGGTCGCCGCCAGGAGTAGCGACACGGCGAGTGGAATGAGGTCGGTCGCCAGATGCTCGCTGCTCGGTGCGCTCGTCCTGCTTGCCGCCCTGATCACGCAGTTCACTCTCGACAGCACGCCACACCCGCTTGACGTCGTTGTCGGCGTCCTCGCGTTGGTGGTCGCGCTGACTCTGTCGGGCGTGCACGTGATTGCGCGCCGCCGGGCGACCTAGTGCACTAGCTGGGCATCGCGCTGGGCGAGCGCGGTTGGCCACCGGTGAGCAGTACGGGCTCGGACGGAAGACCGTCCGAGCCCGTACTCGATGTCGCGATTCCTCGTGGTCGCTTGCGCCCAGCCCTACAGGGGCCGGACCTCGTGCGCCTCGAGACCCTTGGGACCCTCGACCGCCTCGAACTCAACTGTCTGGCCGTCGGCTAGTGACTTGTATCCATCCATCTGAATCTTCGACCAGTGGACGAACACGTCGTTTCCGCCGTCTACGGCAATGAAGCCGTAGCCCTTCTCGGAGTTGAACCATTTGACTGTGCCCTGCGTCATGACCCTCTCCAAAGGCCGTTCGGGATCAGACCCGCCCGGCGCGGGCCTGGGTCGTCCTCACCGCACCGATCCTTCGAAGAGGAGGCGTTGCGATCGATCCGCGCGTTTCCCACCGCTTGATCGGTCGAGCGATATACGCACGATCATGCCGACCAGGGCTGACCATAGCCCACCCACCAGTGCGCTGGGGAGGGTGAAGTGGATCTCCTCGAGACCGAGACCGGTCCGCTGGACAGCCTCTGTGCACGCTCGGCTGTCGAAGACCCGTACCTCGCTACGACGGGTGACATTTTCGGTGAGCGACGCGGTATGCCCAGCCGATTGTCACGCTCCGAAACCTCGCTCGGCAAGCCTGAACATCCCGCCTCCGTTGGGCCGACAGTGGGTGCTGACTGCAGGTGCTGACTGCGGCCGAATCCCCTCAGCCGCCGGCGACGGCCGGGATCACCGAGACCTTCGCGCCTTCTGGTGTTGGCGTTTCCAGGCCGGATGCGAAGCGGACATCCTCCTCACCCACATACACGTTGACGAAACGGCGCAGCTTTCCTCCGTCGTCCAGTACGCGGGCGCGAATGCCGGGGTAACTCGTTTCGAGCGAGTCGAGTACTTCAGCGAGGGTGCCGCCATCTGCCGACACCTCAGAAGCTCCACCGGTATAGGTGCGCAGGATCGTCGGTATTCTTACCTGCACGCTCATGCCATTCCCCTTTCGCATGACCACTGCGGTGCCTCACTCCGGCACACCTCGTACCTCGGCGCACCTCCGCGGGGGCTCCTCGCACTCATGCCATTCCCCTCTCGCATGACCACTGCGGTGCCTCACTCCGGCACACCTCGTACCTCGGCGCACCTCCGCGGGGGCTCCTCGCGCTCATGCCAACCCTGCCTTCGTGAATGCGTCGTACGTGGGAGCGATGGTCGCCGCCGGGCCGACCCTACCGGCGATCGCGTCGAGGGTCTTCAGGCCGTCGCCTGAGTTGATGACCACGGTCTCGGCATCGGGGTCGAGTTGTCCGGTGGCGATGAGCTTCTTCAACGTCGCGACAGTGACACCGCCGGCCGTCTCACCGAAGATTCCTTCGGTGCGGGCCAGTAGCGCGATGCCGTCGATCACCTCGTCGTCGGTGACATCCTCGACGGTTCCGCCGGTACGCCGGCACACGTCGAGCACGTACGGGCCGTCGGCCGGATTGCCGATCGCCAACGACTTCGCGAGGGTGTCGGGTCGGACCGGAGCCACCACGTCGTGACCGGCCTTGAACGCGGCCGAGACCGGGGAGCAGCCCGTCGCCTGCGCGCCGTAGATCTTGTACGGCTTGTCCTCGACGAGGCCAAGGTCGACGAACTCGCGCAGGCCCTTGTCGACCTTCACCAGTTGGGCCCCCGAGGCGATCGGGACGACCACCTGGTCGGGCAGCCGCCAGCCGAGCTGTTCGGCTATCTCGTAGCCGAGCGTCTTGGAACCTTCGGCGTAGTAGGGCCGGACGTTGACGTTGACGAATGCCCAGTCGTCCTCTTCGCCGGCGATCTCGCTGGCCAGCCGGTTGACATCGTCGTAGGTGCCTTCGACGGCGACCAGGGTTCCGCCGTAGACGGCGGTGGTGAGGATCTTCTGCTGCTCGAGGTTGTGCGGAACCATCACGACGCTGCGAATGCCCGCCCGGGCCGCGGCCGCCGCGACCGCGTTGGCGAGGTTGCCGGTCGACGGGCACGCGAGCACCTGGAAGCCGAGCTCGCGAGCGGCGCTCAGAGCCACCGCCACCACGCGGTCCTTGAACGAGTGCGTGGGATTGCCGCTGTCGTCCTTGATCCAGAGAGTACGCAGGCCCAGTTCGGCGGCCAGGTGCTCGGCGCGGACGAGGCGGGTGAGTCCTGGTTCGGTGTTGGGGAAGGTCGCGACGTCGGTGGGCACCGGTAGCAACGCCTGGTAGCGCCAGATGTTCGAGGGACCGGACTCGATGCCGGCTCGGGTGATCTCGGGATAGTCGTAGGCGACCTCGAGGGGGCCGAAGCACTCCAGGCACGCGTAGTGCGCGCCGAGCGGGATGGTGGTGCCGCACTCACGACATCGGAGTGTGGTCGCGTTGCCGAAGGCGCCGGGCCGCACGGTGTGCGCAGAACGCGCGCCGGGTGCGACCGTCTGGGTGCCAGAGTAGGTGGTGGTCATGCGAGGCCTTCCTTCCTCATCTTTCTCACGTACCCGATCGGACAGGAGGTCTTCCTGCTGCGATCGTCGTGAGCCGGAGTTGGCACCGTGTCCGCCGTGGGGCCTGCAGATGCACGCGAGACACACGCGTCGGCGGTCGGCCGGTTGCCGGGGCTTCGTCGGGCCGGTCCCTCTGCCCCTCTGGATGAGATCCTTCTGCAGTTGTTCCGGCGAGCCTAGCTGACGCTTTCCGAAGATCGTCCCGGTGGCTCACCATGTGAGACGGCTGTCCACTATGAGGACGCGCCCCGGATCGCGGGCCACCGCGATCCGGGACACGCCGCTCCCCCGTGGTCAGCGGGGCGACCGTGCGCCCGGCGCTGTCGACACGCCCGCGAGGCTGGCGTCGTCGCAGAGCGCCGCGGCCGCAGCCTGCTCGGCGATGGGGTTGAAGGCGCCCGACTCCTCGACCAGCCAGGTGTTGGCGCCGACCGCAGCCTGCCGGGCGCCGTCGGGGGTGCTGAAGACCGCGGCGTGGTAGCCGAACACCATGCCGTTGTGCCCCCAGGCGACGCCGCCGGGCACACAGGGCACCCGCACGGGGTAGAGGCCGAGGCCGTACCCGAATTCACCGGTGTCCATCATCGTGTCCAGTAACGGCTTCGGCAGCAGCCGCCCGCTCAGGAGAGCACGCAGGAACGTCGTCTCGTCCTCGGTCGTGGAGATGACGGCGCCAGCGGTCCATGCCCAGCTCATGTTGTAGACCGTGGTGTCCTGCCGCGGCTTGCCCGGCTTGCCCGGCTCGACCGGCAGGTAGCCCCGCAGGTGGCGCCCCGAGATGGTCGGCGACCACTGCGGCAGGGAGGTGTGCGTCATGCCGAGCGGCTGGAAGATGCGCCGGGTCAGCTCGTCCCGCACAGAGCGACCGGTCACCTTCTCGATCACCAAGCCCGCGAGTACGAAGTTGGTGTTCGCGTACTCGTGCTTCGTCCCTGGCTCGGGCCGCGGTTCGGGGTTGGTCAGGGCGAGCCGTACGAGTTCGGTGGGCCGGAAGTGGCGCAGCCGGTTGCTCTCGTACGAACGCGGCGGCGAGAACACCATCGTGTTCGTACGGAACCCACTGGTGTGCTGCAGCAGGTGGCGAACGGTGATGCGTCGGTCGAGGCCGAGGTTAGGCAGCCAGCGCGCAACGCGGTCGTCGAGGCGTAGGCGCCCCTCGGCCACGAGTTGGAGGACGACGACCGCCGTCATCGTCTTCGTCGCACTGCCGATGCGGTAGCGGTCGGAGGCCCGCGCCGGTCGCCTGGTGGAGACGTCGGCGAGGCCGCTGGCGACGGCGGTCGTTCCCGCCGCGGTGCGTCGGGAGAGCATGACGCCCGGGGCGCCCGCCTCCACCACCTTGTCCGCAAGGGATTTCAACTGAACGGAGGCGGTGTCAACCCCATCTTGCGGCGCCACCGGGGCTGCGGGGACGGACGGCACCGCGTGGGCCACCGGAGTCGAACAGGTCGAACCAGTAGCGAGTACGGCGGACACCAGTGCCGAGGACACCAGGCGCCGCACCATCCAGGCAGAGGACAGCATGGAACAGACCTCCAAGCAGATAAGGGGATTTCAGAAAGGGGCCTACGGCGGGATCCGCGTACGGCCGGCCGGGTCCCGCCGAGTGGCGAGAAGTGCCGGTGCGGTCAGCCCCGGCGGTTCAGGACGAGCACGCAGCCGACATAGACGACCGCCGCGACAAAGCACAGCAGTGCCCACGGGTTGCCGTCGCCCCCTCGGGCGAGGTCGACGACCGCACCGCCGATCAGGACCAGCGCGAGGATGTTCAGCGTGTAGAGGCTGGCCCGCTGGTGGATGTGGACGTGCCGTTCCTCGTGGATGTCGTCGCCCATGAGTGCAACCGTGTCGCTGAAGCGCGAGGCGACCAGGATGAACACGACGAAGACCACCATGATGCCGAGCATCGCCACACCCAGCCAGAGGCGGTCGCTCAGGAACGCCGCACCCGCCATGGCCAGGCCGAGCACGAGACCCAGCACGATGGCCGGCATCGAGATCCGCCGACCGGACCTGCGCGAGCTATTCGTCGTCGACATGGAATACCTCCTCGACCGGGCGTCCGAAGTACCTCGCCAGTTTGATGGCCAAAGGCAGGGACGGGCTGTAGCGCCCGGTCTCGATAGCGTTCACCGTCTGGCGGGAGACGTCGAGGACCGCACCGAGATCTCCCTGGGAGAGATCCTTGGCGATTCGCAATGCCCTGACGTCGTTCCGCACGATGTCAAGGATGCTTTACATGCGATCGGGTGTCAAGTCGACTTTACATCCCCGACGTCACCCCGCCGGTCGGTGCCGCCGGCTAGTGCCGCCGGTTGGGCGCTGGCTTGCGCCAGTAGGCGCCGTCGGCATCGACCGTCGTGACCGGGGCGCTGATCCGGTGGTACAGGCGGTAGTCCTCGACCGCCTGTCGGCACGCCTCGACCGACCCGAAGTCGTCGATGACGCAGAACCCGCCGGGCGCGAGCTTGGGGTAGAGCGTCTCCAGCGCCTGCATGGTGCTCGCGTACATCTCGCCGTCCACCCGGAGAAGGGCGAGCCGGTCGATGGGCGCGACCGGGAGCGTGTCGTCGAACCAACCGGGCAGGAACCGCACCTGGTTGTCGAGCAGGCCGTAGCGCGCGAAGTTGTCGCGCACCTCCTCCAGAGGAACCACCCACTCCTGCCGCGCGTACGACATGTCCCCAGCGTCGGCGGGAAACCGGTCGAGGTCTGGCTTCGGCGGTCCGGCGAAGGAGTCCGCCACCCAGACGAGGCGGTCGGTGACGCCGTGGGCGAGAAGGATGCCGCGCATGAAGATGCAGGTGCCACCCCGCCAGACACCGGTCTCGATCAGGTCGCCGGGAATCCCGTCGCGCAGGACCTGTTCGACGCAGGTCCGCACATGGGCAAGGCGCCTGCTCCCCACCATGGTGTGCGCGAGCCGGGGCCAGTCTTCGCCGGTGTCGCGGGCATGCGGCACGGTCGCCTTCACGAGGGTCACGCCTCGACGTCGCATGAGGCGGCGCAGGATGCGAGCGAAGGGCGCGGGGTCCTCCCAGACCACGCCGTCGCCGGCCTCCCACAGGGAGAACGTCAGCGCCTGCTGCAACAGCCCGAGATATCGGTCGCGTACGACCGAACTCGGGTCGGCGTCGACGTATCCGCGGCGCATGGCCGGGAGATTGCTCCCGGCCGGCCGGATCGCCGCCGTCTTTGTGCTTTCCACCTGATCACCCGTGTCCTTTCAGCAGACCCAGGCGAGACGTCACATTACTATTCGAATCTGATCGATAACGCTCGATGCAGAACTCTCATGGAGTGAACGGGCGATGCGGGCGAAATACACGGCACGGGCGATCGTCAACGCCGTCAACCTGACCACGCTGCTCGGACTCGTGGCCGCAGCCGCCGGCAGGTGCCACCTCACCCGCGGGCCCCGCGGTCTGGTGCTCGCTACGTCATACCGGCTGGGCTTTCCGGCGGCCGCCGCGTTCACGGTCGGAAACGTCATCGTCACCCGGCACTCCGAGGCAGACTTCCTGGCTCGGCCGCGACTGGTTGCCCACGAGGAACGCCACACCTGGCAGTACGTCGCCTGCCTCGGCCTACCGCTGATTCCGCTCTACCTGCTCGCCTGCGGCTGGTCGTGGTTGCGGTGCCGAGACATCGCGAGCCACAACGCGTTCGAGCGACTGGCCGGGCTTTCCGACGGGGGCTACCTCGACGACTAGTACCGGACACGGGTGACGAAACATCGAGGCTCAGGCCCGCAGCGCGGGTATTGCGGCGCGCTCTATGCTCTGTCGAATGGCGAGCGAAGGACAGCTGAACGTGCTGCTCGCCTCGAACCGGGGGCCAGTGTCTTTTACGCACGACGACAGTGGCGGGCTCACCAGCCGGGGCGGGGCCGGCGGCATGGCGGCGGCGCTCGCCGCGATACCGGCGCAGGCCGACGCACTGTGGATCTGCGCCGCGCTGTCCGACGCCGACCGGGAGGCGGCGCGCACGTCACCTGGCGGACGCCTCGACCTGGCTGGCTACGACAGCGGCACCGTTCCGGTGCGGCTGCTCGACATCGAGCCGCTCACGTTCGCCCGCGCGTACAACGGCGTGGCCAACTCCACCCTCTGGTTCGTCCACCACCTGCTCTTCGACACCCCGAACGCGCCGGTCTTCGACCTGAGGTTCCGCCGCGAGTGGGCGTCGTACGTGGACTACAACGCAGCGTTCGCCGAGGCGCTGGCCGAGGAGGCGAGCCCGGGAGCCCGTGTCCTCATCCAGGACTATCACCTGAGCCTGGCGCCCGACCTGCTTCGCAAGCTGCGACCCGACCTCGCGATCGGTCACTTCTCCCACACGCCCTGGGCACCGCCGGACTACTTCCGATTGCTGCCCGACGACGTGGGCGCGAGCCTGCTGGAAGGGCTGCTTGCCGCCGACCACACCGGATTCCTCACCGCCCGATGGGCGCAGGCGTTCCTCGGCTGCTGCGAGACGATCCTCGGTGCGCAGGTCGATCGCGAGCAGTGCGTGGTCGACTACGCCGGACGGCGCACGCGGGTCGGCGTGCACCCGCTCGGTGTCGACGCCGACGCGTTCCGGGCTCGGGCCGAACGCCCTGACGTCGTGGCCCGGATGGCGGGACTCAAGAGCCTGGTCGGCGGCCGGCAGTTGATCGTCCGGGTCGACCGGGCAGAGCTGAGCAAGAACATCGTCCGTGGCCTTCTCGCCTACCGCGACCTGCTGCGGCGCCGCCCCGAATGGCAGGGCCGGGTCGTGCATGTGGCCTTGGCCTATCCCAGCCGGCACGATCTTCCCGAATACCGGGAGTACTCCGCCTCGGTGCAACGGATCGCCAAGCAGATCGTGGACGAGTTCGGCAGCTCCGACTGGGATCCGCTGGTGCTGTCCGTCGACGACGACTACGCCCGTTCGCTCGCCGCCTACCGGATGGCCCATGTGGCGTTGGTCAACCCACTCCGGGACGGGATGAATCTCGTCGCCAAGGAGATCCCGATCGCCTCCGACGACGGCTGCGCGCTGGTGCTCTCACGGGAGGCCGGCGCCGCGGTCGAACTCGAAGATGACGCGCTTCTCATCAATCCGTTCGACGTCGAGGCCACTGCCGACGCCCTGCATGTCGCGCTGTCGATGCCTGCGGACGAACGCCGGGCCCGCTCGACGCGGCTCCGCGCGGCCGCGGGTGCGCACCCACCGGGTCGGTGGCTCGCCGACCAGCTGTCGGCGCTGGAGTCTGAACACCGCAACTAGTGCCCTTGCCCTCGTGCCACCAGTTTGGGCACGGGCACGGCAGGGAAATGGTCTCATTCTCCGGTCGGGTTGGCTTTTTCACCGGTTCGGTAGCAAATCACGAACGCATAAACGTCCCGTCACTTTGTCAGGTCGTCAAAATGCCCGGCACTAGCGTCGGGTGACATCGCAACACCTGTTCAGATATCGGGGGAGTAATGCAGGAGTCAGCACTCCTGATCACCCGTCAAGGCGGAATTGACGGGGCCGGCTTCGTGATGCCGGTCGAATTTGTGTCGGGCACATTGCCGGATGGCGCGCCCTGATGCACTTTCTCGAACCGGCGTCGGGCCGCACACCGGAGTCCGACCACGTGGCCCTGGCGGCACAGTGGCGGTACGAGGCGACCCGGCGGCTGCAGTGGCTCCTCGCGACGACCCGGTCGGCCACCCCGTTCTCCCTGCTGGAGGTCGGATCCGGCAGCGGCTTCTTTCTGCACGTCGCGCAGCAGGTCGGTATCGAGGCGCACGGCGTAGAGCTCTCCCCGATCGCCGTACGGTTTGCCCGCACCAGGCTCGGGGTGCACGTACGCCACGGCGTGTTCGAAGCCGGCGCGCCGCCCGATCCGGTGGCCGCGGTCTGCGCGTTCGGCGCCATGGAGCGATCCGAGGATCCGCAGGAGTTCCTGGCCGCGGTACGTCGTGCGCTCGGGCCGCAGGGCTGGCTTGCGCTCGAGGTCGACAACGCCGAGTCCGCCGCGCTCCGCGAGACAGGTGCGCCGGCAGGCGACGAGCTGAGCGGCCGGCCCTACTCGCCGCGGTCGTTGACCGGGTTGCTGGAGGCGAGCCGCTTCGTCGTACACCGCCGCGACACCGTTTTCAGGCGCTACTTCCTGCACCCGCGGCGGCGGATGTCCGTCAGCGGCGGTCGCGCGCTGTTCGCGGACTGGGCGCGAGCGGGTACCCCGAGGCTTCGACACCCAGGCCTCGGCGACCGGATCCGGGTGCTGGCGCGGGTCCAGACCGTTAGTCCCAGGTCCAGTCGCGTCCAGCAGAGAGCGGTGCGCTCGTGATCGACCCAGACGTCTCGGTGCTCCTGGTCAGTTGGAACACGCACGAGGAGACCCGCGCCTGCCTGGAGGCACTGCCGGCCGCCGCCGGTGGCACCGTCCGCTACGAGGTCATCGCGGTCGACAACGCATCCGCCGACGGCTCGGCAGACCTGCTCGCGTCCTGGCCCGACCTGTTCCTTGTCCAGAACCAGCAGAACAAGGGGTACGCGGCCGCGGTGAACCAGGCGTACGCCTGCGCGCTCGGCCAGCACGTGCTGCTGCTCGGCACCGACGTACGCCTGCGTCCCGGCGCACTCGGCGCACTGCTGGACTTCCTGCGGATCCAGCCGGACGTCGCCGGCATCGCACCGAGGTATGTGGATCCGGACGGCAAACCGGCGGCCGACCAGCACCACCGGGCGCTGCCCACGCTGCGAAGCGCCCTTGCCGCCACCACGGCTCTGGGTCGATGGGCGCCTTTCCGCCGCGCGCACGCCGCTCACGTCATGGCTGGTGCGGACCTGTCCCAGCCCACGCGGGTCGGGCAGCCGTCGACCAGTTGCCTGCTCCTGGCGCGCTCGGAGCTGGCGGAGAAGAAGATCCTCGACGAGCGGCTCCCCCTCTACGGCAGCGCCAGCGTCCTCGCGCACGCGTTCGCGGGCACCGGTCGAGAGCTGTGGATGACCCCGCAGGCCGAGGCCGTCCACCGCCACGGTGCCTCGACCCGCCAGCTGGGCAACCGGGTCGACAGCCAGGCCCGCCTGGCCGGACTCGCCGGCGCCCTCCTGCTGACCCAGCCGCGGTACAAGGTCGTGGCGTTCAGGCTGCTCGTAATGCTGGACCACGTCATAGGCCGCCTACGTGGTCACCGCGGTCTGCCTTCCGTACGTGCGCTGAGGGCGGGCCTGCGGGGTGAAATGGCGCCGCTGCCGGTCACGGACGCGCGCCCCTGGGTCGTGATGTCGAGTAGCGTCGCCTGGTCGCCCGGCGGGCAGCGTCAACACTGCCTTGCCTCCGAGCTGGCAGAGGGCCGCCGGGTCCTGTACGTCGAGCCACCCGAACCAAGCAGGAGCTGGCGCTTCGCGGTCCGCCGGGTCGGCCCGTCGGTCTGGCACGCCGTCCTACCGACGCTCCTGCCGGCCGGCGGGCGCCTTGCCGTCGCCAACTGGCTCAACCGGCGGTTCGCCGCCAGGGTGCTGCGCGGCTGGCTGGACCGCCGGCCCGGTCCGCGGGTCCTGTGGATCGACGACGACCTGGCCGCACCGATGGTCGGCCGACTCGCCGAGGACGCGGTGGTCTACGACGGCGCCGACTTGTTCTGGACGTTCATCGAACGATGGACCCGCTGGAATCGTCGCCAGCTGCGACGGAACCTGCGTACCGCTGTCCGGCGGGCCGACCTGGTGGTCACCGCCGCACCGACGATGGCCGGGCTGATGCCGCCGTCGCGCCGGTCACCGGTTGTCGTACCGAACGGCTGCGACCTGGCGCGCTTCGCACCCGACGGGTCGATGGCCGAATGGGTGCAGGACATTCCGGGCCCGCGCCTGTGTTACACGGGACGGGTCGACGGTCGCGCGTTCGACCTCGAGCTGCTGACGGCGGTGGCCCTTCGCCGACCGGACTGGGCGTTCCTGCTGTGTGGGTCGGCCACCCGGTCTGTGCGCACCCAGCTCGCGGACCTGACGAACGTGCACCTGCTCGGCGGGTTCGGCCCGGACGCGGTGCCCGGGGTGCTGAGGGCGTGCGATGTCGGGCTTATCCCGTATCGACTAGGTGCCCTGAGCGACTACGTCCAGCCCGGGCAGCCTTATGAGTACCTCGCCGTCGGGAAACCGGTCGTCGCCACGCCCCTGCCCGCGTTGCGCGAGCTGGAGACGGACGGGCTCGTCTACCTCGCCGCGGACCCGGAGGGCTTCGAGGCCGCGGTCGAGAAGGCGCTGACGTCGTCCCTGCCGTCCACGATCGCCGCCCGGTACGCCGTCGCCGAACAGAACAGCTGGAGCGTTCGCGGCGCACGGGTCCGAGCCCTCCTCGACGAACTCGCAGGCCCCAACCGATGAGTGGGCGGGCGGTGCTGGCGGCTTCGATCCTGCTCGGTTGCGTGCTGGGAATCGGCGGAGCGTTGCTGCTCGTGCTCGCGCCCGACGGGTTCGGGCTTCCGCTCGCGACCGCGCTCGTGTGCTGGATGGCGTTCACCTGCTGGCCGTGGCTGATCGTGCCGACCGGAGTCTTCGCCAGCATGTTCGGCGGCGTCGTGGCGGCGACCCCGCTCGACGCGGACCGGATCATGGCGGTCCCGACGGTGCACGCCTGCGTTCTGGTGGCTGGCGCCGTGGCGATCCTGACCCGGCGGGCGGTCGTTCGGGACGCCGAACCGGCCGGTCGGACGCCGGCCGACCATCAGATGCTGCTGGTGTTCGCGATCGTGGGCCTGGGCGCGGGATACGGCCTGGCGGCGGGCAACGGCGCGTTCGACGTGACGGTGGCGGCCACCCAGCTGGCCGTCGTCCCCATCTACTTCTTCCTCGCGAGTCACAGCCTCAACTCGCCACGGCGGCTGGTGGCGGCCGGCGTCGCCTACGTAGGTGCCACCACCGCGCTCGCGCTCGGCGGACTGGTGTCGGCCGACCTGGGCCATTACATGTCGGCCGACCTGGGCCATTACATGTCGGCCGAACTGGGCCCAAACCTGCAGGCCGACCTCGGCCTGGCGTGCGCACTCGCGCTGCCGCTGGCGGTGGTCGCCATGAGCCGGACCACCGGGTGGCGGCGGAGTGTGCTGGTCGTGTCCGCCGGCCTGCTGACGACGTACGTCGTCCTGCACGGCGCGGGTTGGATCTGGCTCGCGGCCGCCGTGGCGACGGTGGTCGTGTTGGCCGCTGCGTCGCGGCGAATCCGGATCCACGTCCTGGCAACGCTCACCAGCGCGGCCGTGCTGACGGTCGGAGCGGCGGCGGTGAGCGCCGACGTGTCCGCGCAGGTGTCGGGTCTGCCGGCGAGCTTCGAGTCCGCCTGGGCCGGCATGCGCGAACCCGCGTGGTCGGTCGCGATCAACGTCTTCACGCACAGCCCGCTCATCGGCGAGGGACTCGGCCTGTCGACCTCCGGCGGCTTCTGGGTCGGGCTGCTGGCGAGCCTTGGTCTGGTGGGCGCGGCGATCGTCGCCTGGCCGTTGCTGACGGCGGTCCGCCGTGGCGTGACGGCATGGGGGGCGGCACGCCGGGACTCCTACGCCTTTGTGCTGGCCGCGCTCACCTGCGGCTTCTCGCTGGGGGCGGCGTTTGCCGCACCCATCGACGGGCATGTCGAACTCGGCCTACTTCCGGCCCTCACGCTGCTGGCCGCCGGCACGAATTCCGGCGATGCACCGGCTGAACGCAACGTACGAGCAACGGGAGGTCAGCATGCCCGTACCGATCATCACGGTCGAGGGATTCTCACGTGGCTTGCCGGCAGAGCCGTCGGTCGGTCCCTGCAGGGCGCCCATCGCGCGGACTGACGGGCGTTCGCGGGGTAGGTCGGGTGGTTCGGGTGTGTCGTACGTCCACGCGACCAAGCTCAGCACCGCGTCCCGGTGAGCCGGGTGCAAGAAATGGAAAGGCACACACTGTGAGCGCACCTCTCAGCCTTGGCGCGGCACTGCGGACCGCTGGATGGCCCGCGGGCATCGTCGCCTTGTCGGTACTCGGCGGCCTCGCCGGCGCCCAGCTGGTCACCGCGATGGTGACTCCGACCTACCAAGCCCGCGCATCCGTCGTGGTGGCGGCCTACGCACCGGGCGGGTCTGCGGACACGCCCGCGTCGGACACCCGAACCGGCGGTAACGCACCAGGTGCCGCGCCGACGAACCCGAACCCGACCACCACGGCCGGGAGCGCGACGCCCAAGGCCAGCGCCCGGGCCACCGCCAAGCCGAGCGGCAGTGCGCAGGCGAACCCGTCCAGCCCGGCCAGTACGTCCCCGGCCAGTACGTCCCCGGCCAGCCCGTCGCGGCAGACGGTGGCGCCCACCACCCGTCCCGCACCCGCCGGTGAACCAACCGGCACCGCGGAACTGCCGGCGTACCGGGCGACGCTGTCGAAGATGATGGTGCCGACCGTCGCGCGGTACGCGGAGTCCACCAACGTCGCGCGGGCAACCGCGGCCGCGCTGCACCTGCCCCCCGAGGACGTGGTGGGCCACATCGACGCGACGCACGAGGCGGACGTTCAGGTCGTCACCTTGACGACGACCGCCTCCACCCCCGAGCAGGCGGCCGCGATCGCCAACACCGCGGCGACGATCCTGGCCCGCCAGATCGCCGACGGCGGACCGATGGGTCGACAGGGAGCGCTCTACGCCGAACCCTTCGAGCGTGCCGTGCCGGCGTCCGCACCTTTGGCGCCGGATCCGTTCCTGACCACCGTCTTCGGCGGCTTCCTCGGCCTGCTCGCCGGGATCGGGCTCGCGACCTTGTACCGCCGGATGGACGACCGACTACGGACCACCGAACAGATCATGGGTGAGCTCGGGCTCGTGGTGCTCGGGTCCGTACCGCGGGTGAACCGGTGGCAGCTGCGGGCAGGAGCCCGGATGGCGTACCGGCGCCGGCGGGTCGCCCGGTCGATCCGTACCGCCCTCGCCTCGCTCACGCCGGTGAACGATCCGCCCGGGCGCCGGATTCTGGTGACGAGCTCGTTCGCCGACGACGGCAAGACGTTCGTGGCGGGCCTGCTGTCCCTCGGGCTCGCGGAGCAGCGCTACCACATCACGCTGCTCGAGGGTCAGCTCCGGCATCCGTCGCTGGCGCGGCACTTCCCGGCCAGCTCCCAACACACGGTGCAGCGCCTCCTCGGCGCCGACGACGAGCTAGCTGCCTCGGCAGGTGTGTCCCTGCGGGTGCTGGGGGCGGAACCGACCGACCCTGAGGTCAGCCGCGCCCTGCTGCGCAGCAAGGGGTTCATCCATCTCGTCGACACCGCCGCGAGCCAGAGCGACGTCGTGGTGATCAACGGTCCCGGCGTGCTGGCCAGCGGGGACATCACGCCACTGAGTGCGCAGGCCGACACCGTGATCCTCGTGGTGCGGGCGGGCACGACCAAGGCAGCGGACGCACGGCGCGCCGTGGAGGTCCTGCGGCGGCTCAACGTACCGATCGTCGGCGTCATCGTCACCGACGCGGTGGACAGTGGAGTCCCGCGGGTACGTCGGCCCGCAGCGGCACCCCCGACCGGCTCCTGGACCGGCTCCTGGACCGCGCCGACCCCGCCGGCCGTGGAGTTGCCACCGCGTCCTCGGCACCAGCTGACCATCAGCACCCGCTCGGACGTCCGACCGCCCGAGGCGGTGCGGACGGTTCGCAGCGGCCCGGTCGAGCCCGCGAAGGCGTTGGACTTGTCGTCGGTTCGAGAAGGAACGCGCCGAGGATCTCGAGGAGTCGGTGCAAGCGGCCTCGGAGCGGCCGGAGGCTGTCGGTGCGTCGGCCGAGGGTTCGGAAGACACGCCCGAGCGTGCGTCCAGCGAGACGTCCGGGGTGACGGTGTCGTCCTGACCTGCCGGGCTGAGCCGAGACCGCCCTGATCAGCAGGTCGGATCAGCTGGGCAGGTCGGATCAGCGGAGCAGGAGGAGCTCAGTCGGGCAGGCGTTCGGCCAGGGCCTCGAGGAAGCTCACCACGCCATCGGGGCCGGCCAGCACCAGGTCGGCCCGGTCGGAGAGCAACGTCACCTCCGACGAACCCGAGCAGATCATCAGGCCGAGGAGCCCTTCGGACCGCAGCTCGTCGACCGCCGCGAACGCCGGCAGGTCACCGAGGTCGTCTCCGGCGTACGACACACACCGGGGTTGGAGGTCGGCGACCAGCGACTGCAGAGCCATGCCCTTGTCCATGCCGCGCGGCTTGAGCTCGACGACATACCTGCCGGGTTGGGCGGTCAACTCGTACTGCTCCGCGAGTTCGGTGAGCCGCGGGGCCAGCAGCTCGGTGGCCGCCGCCGGGTCGGCCGTACGCCGGAAGTGCACGGCGACGGCTCGCTTCTTGTCCTCGATCGTGGTGCCGTCCGGTGCGCCCCACTGCGCGAGCAGGTCCGGGAGCTTGGCGCGGACCGCAGACACGCTTGGCGGGAGCGGAGGCGCGGTGATCTCGCCGGTCTGAGCGTCCCAGCGCTCTTCGCCGTAGTGACCCAGCACGAGCAGTTTGCCGAGTTCGGGGACGCCGGCGAAGCCACCAAGGCCCATCACCGTCTCGACCGGCCGACCGGTCACGATCGCCAGGGCCCGCACGTGACGTGCCAGCCGGGCCAGTGCCGGGACCGCGCCGGGATGGGCCACCGCACGCGCGGGATCCTCGATGATCGGCGAGAGCACGCCGTCGAAGTCGAACGCCAGCAGCGCTTCGGCCGGGCGCTCCACCAGCGCGCGAAGCCCGGCGACGCCTGCCGGGGTCCGCGGGGTCGGGAGCTCAGTCACACGTCGGCGCCGTGCGGGCGGCCGGAGTCTCCACGGAATCGCGGAGCCTGCTGGCCGCTGGGGTGGACTGGGACGCGTCGCGCCGCGCGGGCGCGCTGCCGACTCGAACGGAGTCGGCGGAGCCGCTTGACCAGGAGCGGGTCGAACGCGAGGGCGTCCGTACGGTCGATCAGGGCGTTGAGCACCTGGTAGTAGCGGGTGGCGGACATGGCGAACTGGTCGCGGATCGCCTGCTCCTTCGCGCCGGCGTACTTCCACCACTGGCGTTCGAAGGTGAGGATCTGCCGGTCGCGCTCGGACAGGTCGTCGCCGGGACGGTGGGCGGCCGGCTGGGAGCCTTCCGCAGCTGACGCGGGTGTGATCTGCGGGTGCGCGTCGTTGGTGACGGTCAGGTCGAGCGTCTTGGCTGGATCCATCGCAGCGTCCATACCCAGGCGTTCCTCCACATCATTGCGCGGCCGACGCCATCGTACGCACCGAACCACACCGATGTCATTCACAGCGGGCCTCGACACCGGCGGTCCGGTGCCAAGGCGGCCGGGCTCGCACTGGACAACGGTACGGTGCACGATTGCCCGATGTCCCCCGATCCCCCGGTGTCCCGACAAAGTGCCGCCGCTGGTTCTCGGCCGGCGACGTACGGCGGTCAGCCGGGAACGGGTCGTGGCGATCCGTCCCCTGCCACGTCGGCACTCGCATCGCTCGACGCACACACCCTGGCCGAGCATGTCGCCAGGGGGACGCTGACCTCGGTCGAGGTCGTCCGGGCGTTGGAACGGCGGATCGACGAGATCGACCGCTCCGGACCCACCGTACGTGCTGTCCTCGGTGGCAACCCCGACGCCGAGGTCGAGGCGGCCACACTCGACGCCGAACGCGAGGCGGGCCGGACCCGGGGTCCCCTGCACGGCATACCCGTCCTGGTCAAGGACAACATCGACACCGCCGGGCCGATGGGTACGACGGCCGGCTCGCTGGCGCTGGCTGGCAGCCCGCCCGCGACCGACGCGCCGTTGGTACGGCAGCTCCGCGCGGCGGGCGCCATCGTCCTCGGCAAGACCAACCTGTCGGAGTGGGCGAACTTCCGGTCCAGCGGCTCGAGCTCGGGTTGGAGCGCGGTCGGCGGGCTGTGTGTGAACCCGCACGCGCTCGACCGGTCTGCCGGCGGGTCGTCGTCCGGGTCGGGTGCCGCGGTGGCGTCCGGGCTGGCGCCGCTTGCGGTCGGTACCGAGACCGATGGGTCCATCGTGTGCCCGTCCGCACTGTGCGGAGTCGTGGGGCTCAAGCCGACGGTTGGCCTGATCGACGGTGGCGGCATCGTCCCGATCTCGCACAGCCAGGACACGGCTGGACCGATCGCGCGTACGGTGCGGGATGCCGCCGCGCTGTTGACCGTGCTCGCGCGACCGGCCGGTGGGGCCGGCGGTGGGGTTCGCGGTGGCGCCGGCGGTGGCGTTCGCGATGGGCCCGCCAACTACGTGTCGTACTGCCGGCGCGACGGGCTTCGCGGCGCCAGGATCGGGGTCCCTCGACGTGGCCTGTGGGGCTACAGCGCCCGGGCCGACGCGCTCGCCGAGGAGGCGGTCCGGCTGTTGGCCGCGCAAGGTGCGACCATCGTCGATCCGGCCGACCTGCCCAGCATGGACGAGCTCGCCGCGAGCGAGGCCGAGATGACGGTGCTCAACACGGAGTTCAAGGCCGACCTCGAGATCTATCTCGCCAGCCGGTTCGCCGGCGGCTCGGCCAGCCAGGCAGACGGCCAGTCGTCGGATGGACGACGTGGCGGTGACGGTCAACGCGGCGGACCGCGAACGCTCGCCGATCTGGTGGCGTTCAACGCCGCGCACGCCGACGAGGAGCTGGTCCACTTCGGCCAGGACCGCTTCGAGCAGGCCCTCGGCACGGGAGGCCTCACCGATCCGAACTACCTCGACGCGGTGGCGACCTGCCGACGCCTTGGTCGTACGCATGGACTGGACGCGGCGCTCGGCGGCTACGAGCTGGATGCCCTGGTCGCCCCGACCTACCCGCCGGCATGGAAGATCGACCTGGTCAACGGCGACCAGCTGAGCGGCGGATGCCCACAGCCGGCCGCGGTCGCCGGCTATCCGATCCTCACGGTGCCGTGCGGAACGACCAGCGGGCTACCGGTCGGACTGGCGTTCATGGGCACCGCGTGGAGCGAGGCCGTCCTGATCCGCCTGGCGTACGCGTTCGAGCAGGCGCTCGGGCCGACCCTGCGCCCGGCATACCTCCCACCGCAGGCCGGCTGACCGGCGAACGCCGCTGCCTCGCCCTATCCCTGGCAGAGGCAGAACGGGTGGCCGACCGGGTCGAGGAACACGCGGAACGTCGTGCCGGGCTGGGCCTCCGCCTTGCGTGCGCCGAGGGCGAGGACCCGCTGCTCGCCCTCGTCGAGGTCGGCCACGGTGACATCCATGTGCGCCTGCTGGGGGTGTTCGGCACCGGGCCAGACCGGCGGCGCCCACTCCTTCGCCTGCTGGAACGCGACGACCACATCGCCGGCGCCGCGCAAGGTGACCCACTCGCCGTCGCCCTCGAGCTCTCCGCCGACGACGCCGCTGTAGAAGGTGGCCAGCGCCTTCGGGTCAGGACAGTCGAACGCCACCGCGGACAGCGTGCCGATGTTGCTCATGACGAAGCCTCCAGTACGTCGAGGAAACCGGCGTCGACAGTATGGCGGTTACGGGTCCCGGTGTACAACCTGTATAAGAGCTTTACTGGTGTCTCTCACGGTCCCGGTGCGGAGCGACAGCCCCCGACCGGTACCGGACGGCCCGGGACCAAGACTTGAATGGAAAGCGGAGGGTCGAAGGCGTCCCCAAGTAGCGTCAGAGGGCGGCTCGCGCGCGGCGTGAGGTACGGAGCCAGCACCGTCCCCGGAACCGGAAGGAGTCCCATGCACCCGCGGATCCGCTGGGGCATCATCGCGACTGGAAACATCGCCGGTCAGTTCGCGCGAGACCTCGCGCTGCTGCCCGACCACGAGGTCGTGGCCGTCGGGTCCCGCACTATCGAGCGGGCGAAGGCGTTCGCGGCCGAGCATCGGATCCGCCGGGCGTACGACACCTATGCCGAGGTCGCCGAAGACCCCGAGGTCGACGTGATCTACGTCGCCACACCGCACCCGGACCACCTGCCGACGACCAGTCACGCGATACGCGCGGGGACGGCCGTGCTCTGCGAGAAACCGTTCACCGTCAACGCGTACGAGGCGCGTGAACTGGTCGAGCTGGCTCGCGAGCACCAGGTGTTCCTGATGGAGGCGATGTGGATGCGGTGCAACCCGCTCCACCTTCGACTTCGCGAACTCCTCGCCGCCGGCGTGATCGGCACCCCGCGGGCCCTGCACGCCGAACTGGGATTCGTCGCCGACTACGACGCCGAAGGTCGACTCTTCGCGCCCGAACTGGCCGGCGGCGCCCTGCTGGACGTCGGTGTCTACCCGGTGAGCCTCGCCCACCACCTGTTCGGCGTCCCGCGCGAGGTACGCGCCACCGCCGCCCTCGCCCCGACCGGCGTCGACGCGAGCGTCGGCATCGTTCTGGGATACGACGACGACGTGGTGGCCACGCTCACCGCCTCACTCACCGGCACCCATCGGGGCGACGCCACGATCGCCGGTACGCAGGGATGGATCGAACTGCCGCGCAGCTTCCACGACACGAATCAGCTGACGGTCCATCGGACCGACGAGGAACCCGAGACCCACAGCGTCGACCGGCTCGGCATCGGCTACACCTACGAGGCCGCCGAGGTCGCGCGGTGCCTGCGCGCCGGCCTGGTCGAGAGTCCGCTGGTCTCCTGGGCGGACAGCCTCGCCGTGATGGACGTACTCGACACTGTCCGTCGCCAGATCGGTGTCCGTTATCCCAGTGACGAGCCGGCTCCGGACGGCTCCGGGCGGTGACGCTGCGCAGGCATGCCGGGCCCTTGCGTACGGAACGGGAGGTATCGACGCGATTCCGGAGGCCCGAACGGTCGCACACGTAGGGTCGAGAAGGAGTTCTGGCACCGACCGAGGGGGTTGAACCCAGTGCACGCCGAATCCCCGGCCACGCCATCCGCACCCGGACCATCCATGCCTGCGGCTTCAGCGCCCGGACCTTCAGCGCCTGTGCCCTCGGCGCCTGGGCCGTCCACGCCCGCGCCGTCCACGCCCGCACCGACCGTGGCGACGGCCTCCACCACCGTGCCCGAACTCGACGGATCTCTGACGGCGGACGCTCCCAGCGACCCGGCCACGGCCCTCGACCAGGCGCCCCTCGCCCCGACGACTGCCGCTCAGCCGACCGAGCCCCAGGCGGACCCCCAGTCGACCACATCCCAGCCGACCGAGTCCGAGCCGACGAACCCGCAGCCGGCCCGCACCGCTCCCAACCGAGGGGACTCCGAGCGCTCCGCGTTCGTCGTCGTCGCCAACCGCCTCCCGGTCGACCGAGTGGACAATCAGGACGGCAGCAGCCAGTGGCGCCGCAGCCCCGGCGGACTCGTCACCGCCCTCGATCCCGTGATGCGGGCCAACAAGGGCGCCTGGATCGGCTGGGCCGGTACGACCGGCGAGGCGCCGGCACCGTTCGACGAGGCCGGCATGCATCTGGTCTCCGTACCCCTTTCCGGCGAGGACGTGTCCCACTACTACGAGGGCTTTTCCAACGCCACCCTGTGGCCGCTCTACCACGACGTGATCGCCCCGCCCGTCTACCGCCGCGAGTGGTGGGAGTCGTACGTCAAGGTCAACCGGCGCTTCGCCGAGGCGTCCGCGAGCGTCGCAGGCGAGGGCGCGCTGGTCTGGATCCACGACTACCAGCTCCAGCTCGTCCCGGAGATGCTGCGGGAGCTCCGGCCCGACCTGCGGATCGGCTACTTCCTGCACATCCCGTTCCCGCCGGTGGAACTGTTCGCCCGGCTGCCGTGGCGGCAGCAGATTCTGCGGGGGCTGCTCGGCGCCGACCTGATCGGGTTCCAGCGTCCTGGCGCGGCGTCGAACTTCCTTCGGCTGACCCGCCGGCTGCTCGGCTACCAGACCCAGCGCGACCGGATCTATCTCCCCGATGGCCGGGTCGTGCGCGCCCGTTCGTTCCCGATCTCGATCGACGTAGGCGAACTGGAAGAGATCGCCAGGCGCCCGGAGACCGAACGGCGGGCGTGGGAGATCCGCGAGGAGATCGGCGCACCGTCGAAGGTCCTGCTCGGTATCGACCGGCTCGACTACACCAAGGGCATCGCCGAGCGCATCACCGCGTTCACCGAGCTGCTGGGCGACAACCAGATCACCACCGACGAGGCGACGTTCATCCAGGTAGCGACGCCCAGCCGGGAGCGCGTCGAGCAGTACCAGCTGCTGCGGGACGAGGTCGAGCTCTCCGTCGGACGTGTCAACGGCGTACACGGGCGGATCGGGCGGCCAGCGGTCACCTACCTGCACTCCTCGCACGACCGGGAGGAGCTGGTGGCGCTGTTCCGAGCCGCTGACGTCATGGTTGTCACACCGTTGCGGGACGGCATGAATCTCGTCGCGAAGGAGTACGTCGCCTGTCGCTATGACCACACCGGCGTCCTGGTTCTCTCCGAATTCGCTGGCGCGGCCGACGAGTTCCGGCAAGCTCTACTTGTGAACCCGTACGACGTCGACGGTCTGAAGCGAACGATGCTGGAAGCCGTCCGGATGGAGCCACGGGAGGCGACCCGCAAGATGCGTTCGATGCGCCGACACCTCGTCGAGCACGACGTCGACCGGTGGGCCACGTCGTTCCTGACTGCCCTGAGTGGGGAACGCGCCGGATGACGACGCTGGGGCTCGACCTCGGCTCCTCGTCGGTGCGTGCCCTGGTCTACGACGATGAACTCCACCCGGTGGCGGACGCCTGCGCGCGGCGGAAGGTCGAGCCGCAGCAGGACGACAGCGGCCGCGGCGAGCTCGACCCGGCGGGCTACCTCGCCGGGCTGGTCGGCTGCCTCGACGAGCTGGCCGGTTCGGGGGCGCTCGACGGCGTGTCGCGAGTGGCCACGGCGTCCCAGTGGCACTCCGTACTCGCGGTAGGTCCCGACGGCGAGCCGGCAAGTGCCGTCCTGACCTGGCTGGACACCCGGGCGCAGGCGTCCGCGGTCCGGCAGCCCGCCGACCGGCAGATGTTCCACGAGCGGACCGGGACCTGGGTGCACCCGCTGTACTGGACGACCAAGGTGCCGTGGTTGCGCGACCAACTCGGGGCTCAGGCTGGCCGTGGCGGTGGGCTGCGCTACGTCGGCCTGCCTGACTACCTCCGCGGCGTACTGCTCGGCGACGACGCGACCTCGGCGTCCGTCGCGTCGGGGACCGGCCTGCTCGACCTGGCCACGATGGGCTGGGACGCCGAAGCGCTCGACCTCGCGGGAATCACCTCCGCCGGCACCGAACTCCCCACCATCGACGACACGCCTCGCCGGCTGGCCGGGCGGTGGCGCGACCGCTGGCCCGCGCTGGCCGAGGCCGACTGGACCGCGGTGCTCGGCGACGGCGCCGCCTCCAACCTCGGCAGCGGGTGCACCGACAGCGGCGCCGTCGCGGTGACGGTCGGTACGTCCGCGGCCCTGCGCGTCGTGCACGGCCCTGACGTCGCGCCACCGCCCGACACGGTCTGGCGCTACCGCGTCGACGCCGAACGGCTGGTCAGCGGCATCGCGTTCTCCGGCGGCGGCGTGCTGCACGCGTGGGCGGTCCGCTTCCTCGGCCTGGACCCAGATGCCGAGCCAGACCGGCCACCCGGGACGAGCGGCCTGGTCTGCGTACCCCTGCATGCGGGCAGCCGGCCGCCCGGCTCCGCCCCGCCCGGGTCGGGCATGGTCGCCGGACTCTCCCTCGACACGTCCGCGGAGGAGTTCCTGGCCGCGACGCTGGAGGGAGTCGCGTTGGAGGCCGCTCGCGCCCTCGACGTCCTGGAGAAGGCGTTCGGTACTCAGCTGGACGTCGTACTCGGCGGCGGCGCCATGCACGCCTCACCCTGGTGGCGGCGGGCGATGGCGGCGTCGTTCGATCGGCCGGTACGGCTCGCGGACGACCCGGAGGTCGGGGCGTGCGGAGCCGCTGCCCTGGCCATGGGGGTGGACCTGCCCAGGCCCACGGCTGTCCTCCACCCCGACCATGACGACGCCGAACGGATGGCGGCCGCCCATTCCCGTTACCTCCGCCTCCTCCACGACGTGACACGTTCGTAGTTGTTGCGGAAGTTCCCGTACTATCTCGCGACCAGGCAAGATGATGCTCCGAAGCGGAAGGGGCACGTAGCGTGATGGGGCCAGCTCAGCGACCGACCGGCCAAGGTGCCGGCAGCGCGTCGCGTCGAGCCGGTGGCCGCATCGACGGACAGCTGGAGGCGCTTCTCGAACTCGTCGGCAGCGGCGTCGCGGTCATCGACGCGGACGGCCTGATCACCGGATGGAACGCGGGGGCCGAGTCGATCCTGAACTGGCCCGCGACCGAGGTCATCGGCCGGGACGCGATCGAGACCGCGGTCGATCCGAGCCAGCAGCCCGCCGCCCGGGACCTGCTCGCGCGGCTGTCGTCGGACGCTCGGTGGGACGGCATGGTCGCCCTCCAGCGGCGCAACGGCGATGCGGTCGTGTGCACGGTACGTGCGCGGGCGCTGGCCGTGGCAGCGCCGACGCCGGGACCGGACGGTTACGCAGACGCAGAACCAACCGAGGACGCAGCACGGGGCGAGGTACTGGTCGTGTTCACCGAACGCGCCCGCTCCGAGCTCACCTACGTACGCGACCGGCTGGCCTACGTCGTACACGCGAGCAGCCGGCTGGCATCGTCCCTCGACGTCGGGATGACCCTGGAGACGGTCGGCGATCTCGTCGTACCCAGGTTCGGGCAGCTCTGCGTGATCGACCTGTGGGACGGGCGGCGGCTGGACCGGGTGTTCGTGCACGACGCGCGGGCGGCCGCCGAGCCGGCTCGGCGGGCCCTGGTCGAGGACGTCCGCAAGCTCGGCGGTCTGCAGCGGGACGAGCATCCAGGCGTACGCGCGGTCCTCACCGGCAGGCCCGCCGTCGTCACCGCGACCACGCCCGAACTCGCGGCACAGATGTACGACGATCCGAGCGCCCGCATGGTCGTCGCGCACGCCACCGAGGGCCAGGGGTTCATGGCGGTGCCGCTCGTCACCAGGGGCCGGGTCATCGGGGTGCTCACCCTGCTGGGTCCGGGGCACGCGTACGGACGGCAACTGGCGCCCGGCGAGGATCTTCCGGTCCTCGAACAGGTCGCGACCAGGGCGGCCCAGAGCATCGAGAACGCGCGCCTCTTCGACGCCGAACGCCGCCTCGCCCGGAGTCTGCAGGAGAGCGAACGCCGGCAGCGCCGGGCGGCGCTCACGCTGCAGCAGAGCCTGCTGCCCGCCTGGACCCACCAGCCCGGCGAGCTGGAGGTCGCCACGCGCTACTTCCCGGGCGCGGAGGAGGCGGAGGTGGGCGGCGACTGGTACGACGTGATGCCGGTCGGCGCCGGGCGTACGGCACTGGTGATCGGTGACGTGATGGGCCGTGGCCTGCGCGCCGCCACCCTGATGGGACAGGTGCGCACGGCCGTCCGCGCCTACGCCCGGCAGGACCTGGCGCCCAAGGACATCCTCGAGCTGCTCAACGGGGTCGTGGCCGACCTGGGCGAGGCCGAGATCGTGACGTGCGTGTACGCGGTGTTCGACCGGGACGAAGGGACTCTGACATACGCCTCGGCCGGTCACCTGCCGCTGCTGGTGGTCGACCGCCGCGGCAGGGCCAGGCGGCTGGACCAGGAGGCGGGCCTTCCGCTCGGCGTCGGCCGGTGTACGGCACCGGAGCACATCGTCGCCGTACCGCAGGACACGCTGGTCGTCTTCTACACCGACGGGTTGGTCGAAAACCGCCTACGCGACGTCGACGCCGGTATCGACGAGCTGGTCGACTCGTTGGCGAAGGCGACCGGGAGCCTCGAGAGCCGGTGCGACCAGGTGATCGACGCGCTCCGCCCGCCGGCAGGCTACGACGACGATGTCGCCCTTCTGGTCGCCCGCTCCCGCGAGCCGGCCCTGCCCTGATCGCCGGGGCGACGCGGCCGCCGATCAGCGGGCGACGTTCTCCGCGCTGTCGAGCATGCCGAGCTCGTGGCGCCGGGGCAGCCCCTCCCAGTCGCCGGCGACGGAGACCGAGAACGCGCCACAGACGTTGCCCCGGCGAAGGCGCTCGGCCGGCGGCAACCCGTCCAGCAGTCCGGACAGGTATCCCGCCACGAACGCGTCCCCCGCCCCCACCGGGTCGACCGCACTCACCGCGAGCGCCGGAGAGACCAGCACGTCGCCTCCGATCACCGCGTGGGCGCCGGCCTCACCGAGCTTGAGGATCACCTCGGCAGGGCCCGCCGCCGCCAGCTGCTTGGCCAACTGCTCGGGCGTTCCCTCGCCCACGACCAGCGCGGCTTCGTCCTCGCCGGCAAACACGACGTCGGACAGCCCCACCAGGGTGCGCATCTCCGCGCCAGCCTCCTGGGGCGACCACAGGGCAGCGCGGTAGTTGAGGTCGAACGACACCAGCACGCCCGCTTCCCGGGCCACCTCGACCGCCCGGTGGACGGCCGAGCGCGCCGAGGCCGACAGGGCCGGCGTGATTCCGGAGATGTGCAGGACCCGAGCCGACCCGACCAGGGCGGCGTCCACGTCGTCCGGCCCGATCCGGGAGCCGGCCAGCCCGCGACGGTAGTAGCTCACACGTACCCGGTCTGCCGTGCGGTGCTCGCGCAGCATCAGGCCGGTGGACACGTCAGCCTCCAGCCGGACCTGCGACACGTCCACGCCTTCGGCCCGCAAGGCGTTGCGGACCAGGGATCCCACCGGATCGTCACCGAGTCGACCGATCCAGGCCGCGGCGTGGCCGAGCCGGCTCACGCCGATGGCGACGTTGGATTCCGCGCCACCGAAGGAGATCGTCGCCGCCGAACCGACCGCGAACGCACCCGTGCCCCGGGCCGCCACCAGACCCATCGTCTCGCCGAGGGTGACCAGCGCGACGCTCATGGCTGCCCGCCATCGTCGGTCACCGCGGCTACCAGCTCGCGTGCGCGGGCCGCCAGCGCGTCGAGATCCCCACCGGGCTCGCACGCGTCGGCAACCAGCGGGCTGCCGACGCCGACACCGACCGCACCGGCGGCGAGGTAGGCGGCGGCATTGCTGGCGTCGACTCCGCCGGTCGGCACCAGCGGGATCTCGGGGAGCGGACCACGGACCGCCTTGATATAGGAAGGTCCGCCCAGCGCCGACGCCGGAAACACCTTCACCATCGCGGCTCCGGCCCGCCATGCGGAGAGGATCTCGGTCGGCGTGAACGCCCCGGGCAGCACCGGCACACCGAGCCGGGCGCCCTCCTCGATCACCGGCAAGCACACCGTCGGAGAGATCAGGTAGGTCGCGCCGGCCTCGACCGCCTCCCGTGCCTGTTCAGGGGTCGTGACCGTGCCGGCACCGAGAGCGATGTCGGCCGGCTTCCTTTTCGCGTACGCCCGGATGGCATCGGCGACGTCGGGCGCGGTGAAGGTGAACTCCACCGCACGGATGCCCGCGTCGACCAGGACCTCGCTCACATCGACATAGCGCGCCGCGGACGACGACCGCAGGATCGCGATGGCCGGACACACCTTCATCGCCTGTTGCAGGCTCACCCGCGCCTCCTCGGATGGACGGCAAACGATCTTCGGCGCGGCCACATCGGGCCACGTCACCATCCAGAGTTTAGGCCGCTCGGCCACGGGCACCCCGTCGCGACCACTGCCACTTTCCGCCGGTAGGAGCGCCGAAGGCACCCTTGACCACGCACGTCAACGGGGCTTCACTGTTGCCCCATCATTTCGTCCGCACATCGGCGCCAGTGGCGAGAGGAAGGACGACAGATGGCAACCGAACAAGGCGCTGCCGAAGGCGGCGGCACTTTCACGCCGACGCTACCGACCCGACATCTTCCCGGAGTCGAGGTACGCGACCTGCCGGCAGCACCCACCGACAACTGGCGGATCATCGGGCCGGGCCTGGTCGGTGCCGGCGTCGGACTCGCCTCGGGCGAGTTCATCCTGTGGCCCTACATCGCTTCCCAGGTTGGGCTGGTGTTTCTCTGGGGCGCCGTCATCGGCGTGACGACGCAGTGGTTCCTCAACATGGAGATCGAGCGATACACGCTGGCGACCGGCGAGACGGCACTCACCGGCTTCAGCCGGCTGTGGCGGCACTGGGGCCTGGTCTTCGCGGTCATGACGTACTTCGCCAACATGTGGCCGGGATGGGCCACGAGTTCGGCGACCATGGTGACGTACATCTTCGGTGGAAACGTCACGGTCATCGCCATCGCCATGCTGCTGATCTGCGGGGCGGTTCTCACGCTCGCACCGGTCGTCTACACCGCGCTCGAACGGGTCATCATCGTCAAGGTCGGCGCCATCGTGGTGTTCATCGCGGTGGCGATCATCTTCGCCATCACGTCCGACGCGTGGCGCGGCATCGGAGAGGCCGTGACGAAGGTCGGCCAGTTTCCCGACCTGGAGGTCGCGCTGATGCTGGGCGCGATCGCGTACGCCGGAGCAGGTGGCGGTCAGAACCTCTGCCAGAGCAACTGGATTCGCGACAAGGGCTTCGGGATGGGACGTTACGTCCCGCGGTTGGTGAGCCCGGTGACCGGTCAGGCCGAGGCCGCTCCGTCCACTGGATACGTGTTCGCTCCCACCGCCGGAAACCTGTTGCGGTGGCGGGACTGGTGGCGCTTCGCCAATCTCGAGCAGGCGTCGACCTTCGTGCTGATCACGGCGTTCACGATCGCGTTCATGTCGATGCTGTCGTTCTCGACGGTGTTCGGCCGTGACGGGCTGCCCGACGACATCGCGTTCCTGCAGGTCGAGGGGAACGCCCTGAAGGAGAGCGTCGGTCCCTGGTTCGGCTACTTCTTCTGGGTGATCGGCGCGTACGCCCTCTTCGCCGGCGCGATGGGCATCATCGACTACACCAGCCGACTCGCTGCCGACCTGATCGCGACCGTCTATCGCCGCGGGACCGGAGCCTCCGAAAGCCGGATCTACTTCTGGCTGGTCTGGGGACTGGTGATCTTCGGCTGCCTGGTGCTGCTGGCCGGCTTCGACCAGCCACTGGTCCTACTGGTGATCTCGTCCTGTGTGGCCGGCACGATGATGGCGATCTACGGCGTGCTGCTGATCTGGATGAACAAGCGGAGCCTGCCACCGCCGATCCGGATCAAGACCTTGCGTACCGTCGTCATCGCCCTGGCGGTGGCGTTCTACGGGACACTTGGCATCATCACCATCATTCAGCAGGGTGGGCAGCTGTTCGACTAGACGCTGACGAGCGGCGGGCCTGCCCCGGAAGGAACGGTGCACGAGGTGGGCCCGCAGCACAACCGCGACAGCCTCGCCAGCTACCTGCTCGAGGAGATCCTCGCCGGCCGGATCACCGCTGGCGCGAAGCTCCCGCCGGAGCGGAGCCTGGCCGAGCGGTTCGGCGTGTCCCGCCCGATCGTGCGGGAAGTCCTGCGCAGTCTGGCCGAGCGCGGCTTCGTCGAGATCCTGCCCTCCCGCGGCACCTACGTCAGGGAGGCCCGGCCGAGCGACGGCGCCCGGTCGCTGGACACGTCCTACCGCCGCCGCAACGCCACGATCCGCGAGCTCACCGAGGCCCGGCTGATGCTGGAGACCTACGCGGCGCGGCTCGCGGCGGTCAACGCCACCGAGGTCGAGATCGCCGCCATGCGACGGTGCCTGGACGACTTCGCCGCCGCCGGGCACGTGTTGGAGCAGGCGCGGCTCGACCTCGCGTTCCATGCCCTCGTCGTACGAGCGAGCCACAACACGGTGATCGAGACGATGTACGCCTCCATCACCAGCCTGACGTTCGAGCTGATGCTGCGGAGTCTGTCCGACCGGCAGGTGCACCAGGCCGGTACGCCGTTGCACGAAAACGTCTGGGAGGCGATCCGCGACCGCGACCCGGAGCGTGCGGGCTCGGCGATGCAGGAGCACCTTGACGTGGCGCGCCGGCTCTACGGCACCGACTTCGAACGCAGCGTCGACCAGGTGGCGCAGCGGGAGCTGCAACGGCTGCTCGGCCCGTCGGCGTCCCTGGAGGGGATCCTCGAGGATGTGGCCCGCCGGCACGCGGCTCTGGTGACCTCACCCGCGGGTCGGCACGAATCCGGCGCTCAGGCGAGCACGTCCACCGACTCGGGCGCCACCGCGTAGAGCAAGGGTTCCTTGCGCAGGAAGCGTTCGACCTCGCCGACCATCGCCGCACCCTGCCGCTGGTGGGAGTCGAGCGTGTGGCCGGCACTGTGCGGAGACAGGATCGCATTCGGTACGTCCCGCCAGGGGCTGTCGGGCGGCAGCGGCTCGTCCGGGTAGACGTCGAGGGCCGCCTGGATCCGCCCCGAACGCAGCTCGGCCAGCAGCGCTTCCGGTTCGACCAGACCGCCCCGGGCGCTGTTGACCAGCAACGCACGGTCCGGCAGCAGTGCGAGCTCGCGACGTCCGAGCAGGTGATGCGTCGACGCCAGCAACGGCGCGTGCAGGGTCACCACGTCGCAGCGCCGCAGGAGAGTGTCGAGGTCGACCGACGTCACGCCCAGCCCGCCAGCATCCTCGTCGGTCAGCAGCGGATCGGACACGAGCACAGCGGCACCGAACGCGCGGAGCAGACCGATCACCGCCCGGCCGGTCCGGCTCGCCCCCACGACGCCCACCGTGCGGGCGCCGAGCAGCCGACCCGGATGTTGCACCCGCAGGTCGCCCCAGGCCGCGCCGTCGCGGAGTCCCTTGTCCAGCAGGTGAAGCTCGCGGATGCTGGCGAGGATCTGCGCGATCACCAGCTCGGCGACGGACTCGGCGATCACCGCGGCCGCCTGGCACACCGTCACCCGGTGGCCGACGGCTGGTTGCGGGACGAGCCGTCGGATGCTTCCGGCCGTGTGGGCGACCAGCCCCAGGTCAGGCGACGCGGCCAGCACCTGGTCATCCAGCGGCGGCGTACCCCAGCCGGTGAGGCAGGCGACCGCACCGTCCAACAGCGCCGGGAGGTCCCAGGTCTGCGGCGGACCTGAGGCGTCCCGGACCCGGGCGAACGACCGCAGCCGTGCGTCGTCCTGCTCCGACAGCACCATGGCACGCGTCGACTCGGTGAGGAGGACCGCCACCGTGGCAGGGGATTGCGGATGCATCTGGTCCTCCCGTGGACGTGGACGTCAGTGGATGTCGGTGGATGCCAAAGGGATGTCAGGGGACGTCAGGACTGGCTGGGATAGAGCAACAGCTCGGGCACGTGCGCCCGGGCCGGCAACGCGATGACGGCCAGACACATCGCGGCGACGTCCGCCGGCTGCAAGGCGCGGGCGAGCATCTCCGGGGTGGGCGGCGTCGGACGGCGCTCGACCATCGGGGTGTCGGTGAAGCCCGGGTAGACAACGGACACCCGGATGCCGTTCGCGCGTTCCTCTTCCATGGTGGCGTGGGCGAGCGCGGCGACGCCCGCCTTGCTGGCCTGGTAACCCACTCCGGAGGCGTCCGGCTTCTTCGCCGCCGACGACGCGATGTGCAGCAACAGGCCGCTGCCCTGGCCCCGGAACGCCGGCAACACCGCCTGGGTCAGCGTGAACGCCGCGTCCAGGTTGGTCGTCATCAGCTCCCGCCAGCCCTGCGGAGTAAGGGAGGTCAGGGCCCGGGCCTTGATGTTGGTACCGACGCTGTTGACCAGCACATCGATCCGGTCGTACGCCTGTACGGCCTGGTCGACTGCTGCCCCGGCCGCCTGCGGGTCGGTGGCATCGCCCACCGCACTGACCGCCTGCCCGCCGGCCGCCACGATCTCCTTCTCCACCTCGGCGAGCGCCTGGGCGCGGCGGGCGAACAGAACCACCCGGGCACCCCTCTCGGCGGCACCGAGCGCGGTTGCCCGACCCATCCCGCTGCTCGCGCCGGCGACCAGTACCACCTTGCCGGCGAGGTCCTTCATCGGTTGCCCTCTCCGGCCGCTGCCAAGATCCGCTTGACGTAGCGGAGGTCGGTGCGCGTCTGGTCGAGGACCTGCGCGTACGGCAGCTCGTAGTGGCTGTGCAACGTCAGCGGCCCGTCGAAGTCAGTCGCCAACAGGTGCCGGAGGATGTCCGGCCAGGGCACCATGCCGTCGGCCAGTCCGAGCCAGTCCGATCCCCACACCCGCTGGCCCGCTTCGGTGATCTGCGTCGAGGCGAACCAGCCGCCGTTCTTGACCCCCACGCAGGCGAGCCACGGTTGGAGCAGCTCGAAGGTCATCCGCCAGTCTTCGCGTCCGTCCTGGACGACCTGGTTGCCCGGGTCCGGATAGGCACCCAGCTGGGCCGGATCGTGGCCGTCGAGCAGAACGCGGGTGAGGGCCCCGGACGCGTGGATGGTGCCGCCGTGCAGCTGGATCGCCAGGCGTACGCCATGAGTCGCGGCGAGCTCGACCAACTGGGCAAGGTGCTTGCGGGCGGTGTCACGGACGTCGGCGTAGGACGTGGCCGGTGGACGGTAGGACCAGTAGCCCAGCCGGATCAGGTCGACTCCGGCCTGCGCGCAGGCGCCGAACACCTTGTCGGCCGGGAACGCCGCCGGATTGGTGAGGTCGGTGGTGGCCATCGGAACGTCGAGCCCCAGGGAGTTGAGGCGTTCGACAGCTTGGGGAATGCGCTCCGCGGCGTCCGGCTCGACCGTGCAGCCGGGCCGGATCAGCAGGTCGATTCCGTCGAAACCCAGGTCGGCCGCTGCCTCGCCGATCTCCTCGACTGGTCGTGCGCCGAACAACTTGGTGAACACGACCGTCTGCATGCGTACGTCCTCCCGACATCGCGGATCGAGCTGTCGACGCGGGGACCGCGAGGCGTGGCCGTCGCCGGCCTGTCCCCGGCGAGGCTCCACGATACGCGGAAAGTCGCCGGCTGCTCCCGGCCCGACGTACGACCACGCGTGGTCCATGGACGATGTTGGCCAGCCGGGTGCTCGAACGTGCCGTCAAGTGCGCGGCAAGAGGGCAGTTTCACACTCCTCGCACAAGCAGGTCCCCTGCCCGCTCGTACCAGTAGCGGACGTGGGCCCGTTGGACGGAATCCGGTGAGGTGATCGTGATGCGCCAACCCATCCACGTGTACGTACGGGCGTTGGACCCACTGACGGAGTCGGGCGTCCTGCAGGCGCTGCGTCGCCGGCCTGAGGTCCGCCTCGTCAGCCGCGACGAGCTCGCGCACGGGCCGACCGTGCCCCGGGTCGCCCTGATCGTGACCGAGACACTCGACGAGGACGCGCTGAAGGTGCTGGCCTCGGTGCACCAGTTCGGCCGCCAGCGAGTCGTCCTGGTCGCCTCCCGACTGGACGACGGGATGCTGCTCGCCGCCGTGGAAGCGGGCGTCTGCAGCATCCTGTCCCGCGCCGACGCGACACCCGAACGCCTCGTACGCGCCCTGCAGGGTGCATCGGCCGGCGCGGGAAGCCTGCCGCCCGACCTGCTCGGGAGGTTGCTCGCCCAGGTGTCACGGCTGCAACGGCATGTGCTGGCGCCGCACGGCCTGTCCCGGACCGGGCTGTCCGACCGGGAGACCGACGTCCTGCGCCTGGTGGCCGACGGCATGGACACCCGGCAGATCGCCGACCGGCTCGGCTACTCCGAACGCACGATCAAGAACGTCCTGCACGACATCACGACCCGGCTCCAGCTGCGCAACCGCTCGCACGCGGTCGCGTACGCGCTGCGCGAGGGCCTGATCTGACCTCCGGCTCGTTGTAGGGAGCCGGGCAGCTGCCTAATGAGGGGCCGGTTCATGATCATGCGTCACAAAGCCGGCTCCCGAGCGCCCTGCCACGCCGGTGAAATGACGCATGATCATGAACGGCCGGCACTCCAGGCCAAGTTGTCAGAGGTATCCGCGCAGCTATGCGTGCATACCTCTGACAAGCCCACCGGCACCCTGACGGCCACTCGCGCCTCTGACAAGCCACCCCGCACTCCCGGCGCGACGGCTCAGCCCGTCTCAACCTGCTCAGCCCGTCTCAACCTGCTCAGCCCGTTTGCTCAGACCTGCTCAGCCCGGCTCAGCCCGCTCAGCCCACCTCAGCCCGCGGCAACGTCGTCCCTCGTCAGGGTGCCGTTGACACGTCGCGGGATGCCCAGGATGTTGGCGTCCTGCAAGGCCTGCGGCAACAGCTCCGCCGGCACCGACTGGTAGCTCACGGGACGCAGGAACCGCCGGATCGCCGTCGTACCCACCGAGGTGTGGATCGACGCGGTGGTGGCCGGCCAGGGTCCGCCGTGCTGCATCGCGTAGGTCACCGACACGCCTGTCGGCCAACCGTTCCACAGCAGTCGCCCGGCGCGATCCCGGAGCACCGAGAGCAGCGGCGCCACCAGGTCGGCGTCGCCGTCCTCACCGTGCACGGTGGCGGTGAGGTTTCCGCCGAACGCGTTCGCCGCGGCCGCAAGGTCGTCGAACTCGTCGTACTCCACGATGACGGACGCGGGCCCGAAGCATTCCTCGAGGATCGCCTCGGAGTTCTCCAGCAGCGCCGGCACCGTCGTGCGGACCACGGTCGGTGCCACCGCGAGACCGTCCACCGCGGCCGCCTCGACAACGACCGAGACGCCAGGCACCTTGGTGAGCTGCTCGATGTTCTCGGCATAGCCTTCGGCGATCCGCTTGTTGAGAAGCTGCGCCGGGCCGACGTCACTCGCGACCGCGGCGATCTTCTCGACCAGGCCCTGCCCGGCAGGGACGAACAGCAGGCCCGGCTTGGTGCAGAACTGCCCGACGCCCAGCGTGAACGATCCGGCGAACCCGGTGGCGATCTCGTCGCCGCGAGCCTTCGCCGCCGCGGGAGTGACGAACACCGGATTGAGACTCCCCAGCTCGCCGTAGAACGGGATGGGTTCCGGCCGACTCGAGGCGATGTCGAACAACGCCCGCCCGGCCGGGATGGAGCCGGTGAAAGAGCCCGCCTTCACCCGCGGGTCCTTCAGCGCCTCCACGCCCCGCTCGAAGCCGACCAGGACGCCGAACGTGCCTTCCGGTGCGCCGGCGGCCGTCAACGCTCCTGCCACCACCTCGCCGGTCCGCTTCGACAGCGCCGGGTGCCCCGAGTGCGCCTTCAGGATCACCGGGCATCCGGCCGCCAGCGCCGACGCGGTGTCGCCGCCGGCCACGCTGAACGCGAACGGGAAGTTGCTCGCGGCATAGACCACCACGGGTCCCAACGGCACCAGCATCCGGCGCAGGTCGGGTCGTGGTCCCATGCCCCAGTCTGGGTCGGCCGGGTCGATGGTCGCCTCGAGATAGGACCCCTCCTCCAACGACTCGCCGAACAGCCGCAGCTGGAACGTCGTCCGCACCAGCTCCGACCGCAGCCGGGCCTCGGGCAGGTGCGACTCCTCCATCGCCAGCGGCACCAGCTCGTCGGCGGCGGCATCCAGGGCGTCCGCCACCGCGCGGAGCAGGGGCGCCCGCTCGGCCGGACTCAGCGCACCGAGCGGCCCGGCAGCAGCCGAGGCCGCCGACAGGACCTGCGCCAGCTCCTCGGCGGTCGTCGGCTCGACGGTGGTCGGGTTCAGCGTTCTCATCGCACAGCCTCCCGGACGAAGGGATCGGTCACGGCATCGACGAGCCACGCCAGCGGCTCCTTGCCGACCACGACAGGATTGGACAGTACGCCGACGCCGGTGACCTCGATGTCCACCCGGTCGCCGGCGGTAAGCGTGAAGCTCAGCTCCGGGATCACGCCGGTCCCGGTGGCCAGGAAGGCGCCATCGGGGAACGCGTCCCCGGCGAACAGGGCGCCGGCCAGCCCGTCGAGCGAGCGGCGCATCCGGCTCGTCGACGTCTCGCCCTTGAAGACGGCCTGGCCGTCCCGCAGCACCGCGAGCGTGATGTCGAGCGCCGTCGGGTCTTCGACCTCCCAGGCCGGACGGATGCCGGCGGAGACAGCGCAGCTGCCGGCGTAGACCTTGGCCTGCGGTAGGTAGAGCGGGTTCTCGCCCTCGATCACGCGGGAGCTCACGTCGTTGCAGGCGACGTACCCCACGATCTCGCCACGGCTGTTGACCACCAGGCCGAGCTCGGGCTCGGGTACGTCGAGGCCGGAGTCGGCGCGGATCCCGATCGGCTCGCGGTCGGTGACGACTCGCCAGGCCGCGGCCTTGAGGAACAGCTCCGGCCGCTCGGCGTCGTACACCCTCTCGTACACCGTCTTCTCGCTGCTCTCCTCCACCCGGGCCACCATGGAGCGCTCGTACGTCACGCCCGACGCCCACACCTCCGTACGCCCGTCGACCGGCGGCAGGAGGAGCACGTCGGCTTCGGCCACGGAGCCTTCCACGCCGTACGTGCCCGCCGTCACCAGCGCTTGGATCTCCTTGTACGAAAGGCGAAGCAGCTCGGCGACCTCGGTCAGGCCGACGAGTGGCGTGATCCGGCCGTCCGCCCGCACGCCCACGTGGACG
Source organism: uncultured Actinomycetota bacterium (assembly GCA_963720325.1). GTDB lineage: Bacteria > Actinomycetota > Actinomycetes > Propionibacteriales > Actinopolymorphaceae > Thermasporomyces. The sequence continues at coordinate 924,134 of CAVRFE010000008.1, forward strand.
GTACGGTCGGAGCGGTCGGCGTAACGGACGATCTCCACGAGACGACCTCCTCGGGCGCCCGGGACAGCAGCGCGCACAGTCATCAGATGTATCGCGGTCGCCGTTCAGTCTTGCAAACGCGAGACGCGATGGGTTACCCCGGGCCGATCGGTGAGACCGTCGCGCAGGCGTACGCCAAGACCTGGCGCGCCGGTCAACCGTACGACGCCACCCTCGACGACCGGCAGTCCCTCGACCAGCTCGGTGTACCAGGTCCGCAGGAACGCCCGCACGGTCTCCTGGATCACACCGTTCGGCTGGCTGAGCACCACGTGACAACACGCAGCGAAGGTGACCGGTCCCGTACAGTCGTGCGGCGCCACGGCGACCCCGAAGGTGTCTGCGAGCGCGGCCACCTTGCGGGCTTCGGTGAGGCCGCCGGTCCACTGCACGTCGACCGTCGCGAAGTCGATGGCACCCTGCTGCAGCAGGGGCAGGAACCCGCGCCGTCCCACCACGGTCTCGCCGGTCGCGACAGGCACGTCGATGTCGCGACGCAGTGCGGCGAGTGCGTCGACGGCGTCCGGCCGGATCGGGTCCTCGACCCAGAACGGCTCGTATGGCGTGAGGGCGGCGCAGATGCGTTCGGCCGCCGACCGGTTCCACAGGCCGTGCAGCTCGACCATCACGTCCATGTCGAGCCCGACCGCCTCGCGGATCTCCGCCACGACGGCAGTGCCGCGGGCAAGGCCCTCGGCGGAGATGGAGGTGCCGCCGGTGCGCTCCGCGTAGCTGTCGAACGGCCACACCTTCATTCCGGTGATGCCTTCGGCGCGGAGTTCCTTCGCCAGCTCGGCCGGTCGGTGGAGGAACGCCTCGAGGTCCTCGTACCGGTCAGGCTCGCCGAGCCCCCAGTTGTCCGTCTCCTGCCGCGCCGACCGGCTCACGTATCCCGTACCCGCGCAGGTGTTGTAGATCCGCTGCTCCGGGCGGACGGCGCCACCCAGCAGGTCGACCACCGGGCGTCCGGTCTGGTGACCCAGTAGGTCCCACAGGGCCAGGTCGACGGAGCCGACCGCACGCGTCTCGACTCCACCGCCCTGGAATCCGGTGTACGGCGCGAGCAGTGCGGCGGCACGCTCGGGGAGCAGGTCACGAACGCCGAGGATCACCGGTGCGATCGTGTCGTGGATGTACGCCTCGACGGCGGCCGGGGTGAAGAACGCCTCGCCGAGACCGGTCAGGCCCTCGTCGTCGGTGTGGAGCTGGAGCAGGCAGACGTTGGGCTGGACCCCCGTGCGTATCGTCTCCACGGCAGTGATCCGCACGTCGCCTCCGCATCGTCAGTCCCTGTACTGGTCAGACCGGTTTGGCCGAGATTAGCAAGGGGGCGGCTTCCCCCGTGATCATGAAGACTTCTGTTCGCCATATGACCAGAACTCTTCATGATCAAGGAACGCTCCGGCGCTGGGGACGCTCCGCTTCGAGCGGTCAACCGAGGTGGCCCAACCGCGCCGACAGGGCTGCCGCGCCCTGCCTGACCAGCTCCCCCAGCCCCGGGTACCGGTCCTCCGTCCACCGGACCGTCGGCACGGAGATGCTCATCGCCGCGACCGTACGCCCGGACCGATCCGTCACCGGCGCCGCGACACAGGCCACCGCCTCGTTGGACTCGCAGTACTCCTCCGCGGTCCCGCGCTCACGGACCAGCTCCAGCCGCTCGTACAGCTGTGCTGTCGAGGAGATGCTCCGCTTGGTCAGCGCCGGCAGACTCTGCCCCGCCGGGAACAACTCGTCCAGTCGGGTGGCGTCGAGTCGAGCCAGCAACATCAGCCCGACCGCCGTGCAGTGTGCGGGCAGCCGGCGACCGACGGCCGAGACCATCCGGACCGGATGGGTCGAGTCGGCCTTGGCGACGTAGACCACGTGCCGTCCGTCGAGCACGGCGACGTGCACCGTCTCGTCGCAGGCCGCCGCCACCTCGGACGCGGCGACCTGGCCGTCGCGGGCGAGGTCGAGCCTTTCCGCGTACGCCGAACCCAGGTGGAACGCGCCGACTCCGAGCCGGAACCGGTGCGGCTGGCCCGGCACCGGCGTCAGGTACGAGCGTTCGACGAGGGTCCCGACAAGCTCGTGGACGGACGTACGCGGAAGCTGAAGGATGGCGTTGATCTCCGGGATGGACAGCTCCTCGGTGCGGCCGAACAGCTCGAGGATGTCGAGCGCCCGCATCAACGCGGGCACAGACCGGCCCATGGCAGACCCCTCCTTTTCCGTGCACGCTTGACGCAAAGGTCAACTCCTGGACACCATGTCCGAGTATACGGATGCTGTTCGAGATACCGAACGGCTCTGCGTCTCGAATGTCGTACGACGGACATGCCGATCAACGGGAGGGGACCAACGTGCCCGGCACATCCGGAAACCGGCTGACCCTTGGAACCACCCTGCTCGACGCCCTCGAGCTCCCGACGCGCGACCTCGGCGAGCTTCCCGCCTCGGGCAAGCGTTTCCCCGACGGGGTGCGCTATCGGATCGAGATCCCGAGCACCGAAGGACCGCGGTGCCTGGCGGCGGCCCTGGAGGAAGCCGTCCGGCTGGACGTTCCCGTCCGGCGGATCTCGCAGGGGAGTGGGGTCTTCCTGCTCACCGACGCGGAGATCGACAACATCGTGGAGCAGGCGGACGCGGCCGGCGTCGAGGTCAGCCTGTTCGCCCGTCCGTGCGCGGGATGGGGTGTCTCGGCCACGGCCCGGTCGGCCGCAGGCGGCGGGTTCGCCGCCGCCGCGCACGGCCAGGACCAGGTCGCCGCCGTCCTCAACGACGTCATCCGCGCGGCCGACCGCGGCATCCGGAGTGTGCTGATCAGCGATGTGGGTGTGCTTGCCGCGTTCGGCAAGTTGCGGGAGCGCGGCTATCTGCCGGCCGAGATGCAGGCCAAGGTGTCGGTGATGCTGCCGATCACCAACGCGGCCACGGCCCGGCTACTCGAGGACCTCGGCGCCAACACCCTCAACGTCGCAACGGATCTGAGCCTGGCGCAGATCGCGGCGATCCGAGCCGCGGTCGACGTACCCCTCGACGTCTACGTCGAGTCGCCTGACAACCTCGGCGGCTTCGTTCGCCACCACGAGTTGCCCAAGCTCATCGAGGTGGCCGCACCGGTCTATGTCAAGTTCGGCTTGCGCAACGCCCCGGACGTCTATCCGGCCGGTACGCATCTGGAGGCGACCACGGTCGCGCTCACCCGTGAACGCGTGCGTCGGGCCCGGCTCGGCATGGACCTGCTCGAACGGTACGGCGCGGACGAGCCGACCTCGAAGCCCCGGGCCGCCGGCCTCGCCCTCCCGGTACGGCGTACGACCTGACCCAGCGACCCGCCCCTCAGCGACCGCCGGACCGGTGATCATGAAGCTAAACCGGCGTATGCATCCCGAACGCCTTCATGGTCGAGGTCATGATCACGGGAAGGGGGCCGGCTTCACCCGTCGACGCTGGCGAGGCGTTCGGCCGTCCAGTCTGTGACCACCTCGGCAAGCACGGAGAGCGGCAGGTTGCCCTGCGAGAGCACCGTCCGATGGAACTCCGGCAGGACGAATCCCGAACCCAGTCGCGTCGACGCCTCCGCACGGAGCCGCTCGATCTCCAGCCGACCGACCATGTAGCCCAGCGCCTGCCCGGGCCAGGCGATGTAGCGGTCGACCTCGTTCTCCACGTTCTTGCGCATGAGCGCGCTGTGTTCCAGCATGTACGCGACCGCCTGGTCCCGCGACCATCCGCGCGAGTGCATCCCGGTGTCGACGACCAGCCGGCAGGCCCGCCAGAAGTCGAACGACACCATGCCCAGGCGACTCACCTCGTCGGTGTACAGGCCCATCTCGTCGGCCAGCCGTTCGGTATAGAGCGCCCAGCCCTCGGTGAACGCGGTCGCCCGCGCGTGCCGCCGAAAGTCGCAGAGGTCGGGGAGTTCCCACAGGAGAGCGAGCTGCGTGTGGTGTCCGGGCACCGACTCGTGGAACGTCAACCCCTGCAGCTCGAACCGCGGCCGGGTCGTCGGCCGGTAGGTGTTGAGCCAGTAGCGACCCGGACGACTCCCGTCGCGGCTGGCCCACTGGTAGTAGCCCAGGTTGCCGTTCTCCGCCTCGTGCAGCGACTGTTCGAGCACCTCGCAGCCGACCTCGGGCACGATGCCCAACCAGCCCGGCGACGCTTCCTGCGCCCGCGCCAGCGCGTCCCGGGCAACGGCCAGCATCTCGTCGGCGGACTCGAAGAACAGGACCTGGTCGGTACGCAACCGGGTGGTGATCTCGGTGAAGTCGCTGGTGCCGAGCGCCTGTCCACCACGCCGGCGCATCTCCTCGGTCAGGTCGGCAACCAGGTCCAGACCCAGCTGGTGCAGGTCGTCGGCGCTGTGGTCGGTGCTGGTGTGGGACGACGCCAGCCGCTGGTACAGCTCGGCACCGTCCGGCAGGTGCGCGAGACCCGCTGCACTGTCCGGCCGGGCGGAGGGGAGCACGTCGGTGACCAGATGTTCGTGGCACCGGGCCAGCGCGGGGCGCACGTGGTCGCGTACCGCATCAGCGACCTGCTGCCGCCAGTCGCTGCCCGCGCCGTCGGTCGCTGGTCCCTCGACCGCCACCAACGGGTCGTCGGCCAGGTCGGTGGCGAGGTAGCTCGCGAGCTGCTCCGCGGCCGCGGCCACCAGCCGGCTAACGGGGAGCCGACCGGCCGCGCGTCCCTCGTCGATCCGGCTACTGGCCTCAGCCAACCAGCGCGGAACTCCGTGCAGCCGCTCGAGATAGCCCTGCGCCTCCTCAGGCGTACGCAGCGGGAGCTTGGCGAAGCTGACCATGACTGTGGACGCCGGACCCGTGTGCGGCAATGGCGTCACGGTGTAGCTGGGCGCGTCAGCGGCAAGGGTCACCAACGCGTCGGAGACGGTACGCAGCAGGATCTGACGAGTGATCCGCCGCTGCGCGTCGAGCGATTCCGGGTCGAGCCGGGACGCCTTATCCAGCAGGGCTTCCAGCTCCAGCCGGCGGCGCTGCTCGGCCTCGACGGAGACCTCCGGAAGCTTCCCGGCGTACTCGGCGTAACCGATCTGGCTGGCGTACAACGGAGACCACGCCAACTGTCCCCGGAGCGCCTCGTCGGCCAACTCGTCCAGTTGCTGCGCCGAATCGTCCACGCTGCTCCCCCATCCTTCGTGCGGATTGTGGCGTGCTCGGCCTCCTGCGCACTCCACCGACTCGCGCTAGTTCTTGATGCCGGTCAGGGTGACACCTTCGATGAAGTAACGCTGGAGGAAGAAGAACAACGCGATGATCGGCGCGATCACCGCCGCCGACGCCGCCATGAGATACCCCCACTGCGCGGTGTAGACGCTCTGGAACGACGCCAGCCCGAGCGCGAGCGTGTAGTTTTCCTCGCTGCTCAGATAGAGCAGCGGGTTGAGGAAGTCATTCCAGGTCCCGATGAACGTGAAGATGGTGACCACGACCAGCGCCGGCTTGGACAGCGGCATGATGATGGTCCAGAACACCTTCCACGGTGAGGCTCCGTCGATGTAGGCCGCCTCGTCCAACTCGAACGGGATCGTCAGGAAGAACTGCCGCAGCAGGAAGATGCTGAACACCCCACCGCCGGCACCACCGAAGAACGCTGGGACGGTCAGCGGGGCGAAGGTGTCGAGCCCACCGAGCGAACGCCACATGACGAAGGTCGGGATCAGTGTGACGGCGTACGGCAGCATCACGCTGCTGAGCAGCACCGCGAAGACGATGTTGCGGCCCCGCCAGCGCAACCGGGCGAAACTGAACCCCGCCACGGAGCAGGTGAGCACGGTGCCGACAACCGTCAGCACCTCGATGATCATGGTGTTGAGGAAGTAGCGGGCGAACGGCTGGGCGGTCAGCGCCCCGGTGAAGTTGGCCCACTCGACCGGGCTCGGCATCCACTCCGGTGGCGCGATGAAGATCTGGTTGTCGTTCATCAACGCGCTGCGGAGCAGCCAGGCGAACGGCAACATGGTCGGGACCGCGCCCACCAGCAGCACGGCGTAGAGCAGCCACCGGCCGAGGCTGCGACGTGGCCGGGAGTCCCCGCCGCGACGGCCTCGCAGCTCCACGGTGCGTTCCTCGTCGCCGACTCCGCTTCCGGCCGTGGCGGTCGGCGCCGTGCTCATCGTGCACCTGCCATCTCGTAGTAGACCCAGCGCCGCGCGTTCTGGAACAACAGAATCGTGATCACCATGATGACCATGAACAGCACCCAGGCGAGTGCACTCGCGTAGCCCATCGCGCTCTCGGTAAACGCCGTGCGGTAGAGGTAGAAGATGTAGAACAGCGTGGCGTTGTTGGGTCCGCCCTGCGTCATGACGTACGCCTGGTTGAACACCTGGAACGTCCCGATGACACCGGTGACGAGGTTGTAGAAGATCGTCGGCGTCATCATCGGCAACGTCACATGGCGAAAGCGTTGCCAGACGCCGCCACCGTCGATCGAGACCGCCTCGTACAGGTGGCGGGGCACACCCTGCAGGCCGGCCAGGAAGATCACCATGGCGTTGCCGAATCCCCACGTGCTCATGATGACCAGGGACGGTACGGCGGCGGTCTCACTGTAGATCCACTGCGAGGTGGGTGCGCCCAGCTCTCGGAGCGTCGAGTTGAACAACCCGAAGTCGGGATTGAAGATCCAGATCCAGAGCACGGCACTCGCGACTGCCGGCACGAGTGTGGGCAGGTAGTAGATCGTCCGCCAAAAGCTCAGGCCGCGCACCTTCTGGTTCAGCAGCAGCGCGAGGACGAAACCCACCACCAGCAGCAGCGGCACGGTGGCCAGCGTGTAGTAGGTCGTGACGGTCAGGGACTTCCAGAACAGCTCGTCGCTCGCCATCGTTCGGTAGTTGTCGATGCCGATGAACGACGGGCTGCCGCCGATGGTCCAGTCGGTGAGGCTGAAGAAGAACGACGCGATCATGGGACCGATGGTGAAGATGACGAACCCGAGGATCGCCGGCATGGCCAGGATGAGTCCCCAACGCCGCTCCAAGCGACCCTGGCCGGACAGCCGGAACCTGGTCGGCGACCGGGACGTGCCGGTGGCAGACGCTCCGGTGGCAACGGACATGCACTCGCCTCTTCTCGACCAGTCGGGATGGGCCGTCAGAACTCCTGGGTGTGCTCCCAGCCCTTCAGCAGCTCATCGATCTTCGGCGTCACGGCCGACAGGACTTCCTTGGCGGGACGCTTGCCGGTCTGGATCTCCTGCAGCGCCGGCGTGAGTACGTTGTTGATCTGATCCATGTTCGCCAGCCGCTGGGCGACGGTCGTCACCGCGTTGTTCAGCGTGTAGTCGATCACCGCGGTCTTGAACTCCGGTGGATGCACGTCGTTCTTGGCCCACGAGTCGATGTCCGCGGGGTCGGAGTAGAACCGTCGCTCCAACGGCATCCACAGACCCTCCTTGAACAGGTCGACATACTCCGGGTCGTTGTGGAAAGCGAACAGCTCCACAGCCTGGTCGCGGTTCTCGCTTGATGCGAACACCGCCGTGGCGCCACCCAGCTGGGTGGTGACCGGCTCGTCGTACTTCGGCAGCACCCCGATGCCGTAGTCGAGATCGCTCTGCGACATGTCGAGCAGGATCCATTGGCCGTCGACGACCATCGCGATCCGCTTGGTCTGCAGCTGGACATTGGTCGCCGGGGCGTCCGATCCCCCAAGCTGGCCAGGAGTGGGCGCCACCCGGTGCTTGAAGATGAGGTCCTGGACGTTCTGCAGGACCTCCACGGCCTCGGGTGTGTCGAGCAGGCACCGCCGGCCCGACTCGTCGACCATGTCCACGCCCTTGCTGCGCAGGAAGCTGTACCACGCGGGCAGGTACTCGATGCTGCAGGTGATCCCGAACTGCTGGACCTGCTCACGGTCGAAACCCGACTCGTCCGGGTGCTTGCCGTTCCGGTCGACGGTGAGCTTGTAGGCGTTCTCGACCAGTTGGTCCCAGGTCCACGCCTTGGCGGCTTCCGCCGGCGGGTGCTCGACCCCCGCGTCGTCGAGGACCTGCTTGTTGTACCAGAGCAGCATGACCTCGTTGGCGGTCTGCGTGCCGAGCAGCTTGTTCTCGCCGTACCAGAAGTACGTGCCGGGCACCTGGTCCTTGAGCCTCGGATACTTGTCGAGGTAGGGGTAGAGGTTGACCAGCTTCTCCTCCTTGGCCAGGCGATAGGCCATGCCCGCACCGAGGTAGGCGACGTCCGGTGGCCGGTTGCTTGCCACGAGGGTGTTGACCTTGGTCTCGTACTCCTCAGGCGTGTACAGGGGCTTGAGGGTCACGCCCTCGTGCTTCTGCTCGAACTGGTCGAGCATCTTGTTGATCGCCTTCTGCTCGAAGGTCGATCCCCAGTACATGAACTCCATCTCGGTCGTGCTGCCACCGCCCCCGCCGGGACTGTTGCAGCCGGCGAGTCCAGTCGAGGCAAGTCCAGCCGCGGCCGCGCCAGCGGCAGCGAACCCGCCCGCTCGGAGCAGGTCCCGTCGCGTCCACGTCGTCATCTACGCCAGCTCCTGAGTCGGGTAATAGCCTTGGAGAAGCTTGTCGATGTTCGGCTTGAGGGCGTCAAGCACCTCCTTGGCCGACTTCTTTCCGTTCTGGATCTGCTGCAGGGCCGGCGTCATGATCTCGCCGATGTTGTCGGAGTTCTTCAGGTTCTGGTCGTACTGCCGGACCGAATGGTTCAGGGTGTAGTCGAGGACGGCTGTCCTGAACTCCGGCGGATGGGAGTCGTTGTCCGTCCACGAGTCGATCGCGGCCGGGTCGGTGTAGTACTTGTTCTCCAACGGCATCCAGAGGCCGGACTTGTAGAGATCGACGTACCTCGGGTCGTTGTGGAACATGTAGAGCTCGACGGCCTCGTCGTCGCGGCCGTTGCCGGTGAAGGCGATGGTCCCGGCCGCGAACCCGACCGTGAGCGGCTCCTGGTACTTCGGGAGCACGGCGATTCCGTAGTCGAGGTCGCTCTGCGCCATGTCCAGCAGCAGCCACTGTCCGTCGATGGCCATCCCGATCCGCCGTGTCTGCAGCAGTCGCGGCGTCGTGGGTACCGCGGCACCACCGGTCGCGAGCTGTGCGGGCGTCGGCGCCACCCGGTGCTTGTACGTGAGGTCCTGCAGGTTCTGCAGCACCTGGACCCCGGCCTCGCCGTTCAGCACGAAGTTCTTGCCGGTCTCGTCGACCGCCTCGCCACCGTTGCTGGCCACCAGCGGATACCAGCCGAAGCTGTTCCAGTTGGGGGCGATACCGAACTGGCGTACGGCCTTCGCGTCGAAGTCCGGCTCGTCCGGATGCCGGCCCTCCTGGTCGACGGTGAGCTTGTAGGACGCCTCGAGCAGCTGGTCCCACGTCCAGGCCTTGTCGGCCTCGGCCGGCGGGTAGTCGACACCGGCCTCGTCGAACGCCTGCTTGTTGTACCAGAGCAGCATGACCTCGTTGGCGGTCTGCGTTCCGGCCAACTTGTTCTTGCCGTACCAGTAGTAGGTGTAGGGCAACCGGTCGGCCAGCTCGGGGTACTTCTTCAGGTACGGATAGAGGTTGATCAGCTTTCCCTGCTCTGCCAGCCGGTAGAGCGCACCCCCGCCGAGATAGGCCAGATCGGGTGCCCGCTTGCTGGCGACCAGGGTGTTGAGCTTCGTGTTGTACTCGGGGCCTGGCGTGTAGAGCGGCTGGACGTTGCCGCCGGCAGCTTTGGCATGGTCCTTGAACTCGGCCAGCATGGCGTTGATGGCCTTCTGCTCCAGGGTCGAACCCCAGAACATGAACTGCAGCTCTTCGCTCTCGCCTCCGCCGGCGTCCTTTCCTGCGCAGGCAGCCAGCGCGGGTGCGGCCGCACCGCCGAGCGCTGCCAGGCCACCGAGCCGGAGCATGTCCCGTCGGCTCCAACCCGCGCCCGGCGGGATGGTCGTCCCCGACCCGGACCTCATGGCGTACTCCCGGAGGTGACGGGCAACCAGACCCGCATGGCCCGGCCGTCGCGGTTGTCCCACTGGAAGTACGGGATCGCGGTGGCGCTGGTCGGCGTGACCGACACCCGATCCTGCGGTGGGCTGGTGGAGTAGGGGAAACCGTTGCGCGGTTCGGACACGGCGAACGCCTCGGCTTGCACCGTGACGGTGCGGCCAACGCCGGCAAGGTCGGGAGTGTCGGTGACGCGAAGCTCGTCGCCGGGCCGGAGCGCGAGGTCCTCGACGTCGATCCCGTCCGTCTGGTCGGCCTGCTCGAAGCAGTAGACGAGCGGACCGCGTTCGACCGCGACCGTGCCCCGGACCGCATCGATGCGAGGGTGCGGGAACACCAGGCGCGGTGTCATGTCCAGGTCCAGCCGGACCGTGTCCCCCGGCCGCCAGGCACGCCGGACGGTGACGTAGCCGTCCTCGTTCGGCGTTGCGGTCAGCTGCTCTCCGTTGACGCTCACCGTGGCGGACGCGCTCCACGACGGCACCCGCAGTGCCAGTGTCCATTCGGCTTCGGGCGTACGGCTGACCGCCACGTCGATCGTGCCGGCCCAGGGATAGTCGGTCTCGACGGTCAGCCCGACCTCGCCGGCCGGGACCGTGGCGTTGATGGTCCCCGGCACGTACTGGTGGACGGACAGGCCGTCGGCCGAGGTCGTCGCGACGTAGTGGCCGAGCGAGGCCACCAAGCGCATGATGTTGGGCGGGCAGCAGGCGCAGGAGAACCACTCGTGCCGCCGGCCGGGATCGTCGCCCTCGAAGTGGTCGTGCCGGCGCTGCAGCGGGTTGACGTAGAAGAAGCGCGTGCCGTCAGTTGACGTCGAGGCAGCGAACCCGTTCCACAAGGTACGTTCGATCAGATCCGCGTAGCGCCCGTGTCCGGTGGCAAGGAGAAGCCGCCAGCTCCAGTGGATGCTGGCGATCGCCGCACACGTCTCGGTGTACGCGCGGTCGGGCGGCAGCTCGTACCGGTCACCGAACGCCTCCTGGGCGTGCCGCGAGCCGACCCCGCCGGTCAGGTATGTCTTGGCGGCCACCATGTCGTCCCACCGGCTGACCGACGTCTCCAGCAGCGAGTCGTCGCCGGTCTCGAGGTAGACATCGATGATGCCCGCCTCGAGGTAGAGCGCCCGCACGGCGTGACCCACGTGAGTGTCCGCGTCGCGTACGGGCAGGTGGTCCTGGAGATATCTGCGGCCCCTGCCCCTGATTTTTCCCTTGCCACGTTCGTTGACGAGCTGCCCGGCCAGGTCGAGGTAGCTGCGTTCGCCGGTGAGCCGGTAGAGCTCGACGAGTGCGGTCTCGATCTCGGGGTGTCCGTCGATGCCGGGGTTGCCGTCGCGGAGGAACACCTGGACGAGGTGGTCGGCAAAGCGCCGGGCGACCGTGAGGAGCCGCTCGTCGCCGCCCACCCGGGCGCTGGCAACCGCCGCCTGGATCAGGTGGCCGGCGCAGTACATCTCGTGGCTGTACTCCAGCTCGGCGTAGCGCTCGTCCGGCTTGACCACCTGGTAGTAGGAGTTGAGGTAGCCGTCGTCGCCCTGGGCGTCGAGGAGGAGTTCGGCCGACTGGGAGATGAAGTCGAACAGGTCGTCGTCGCGGACTCGCCCGGTCTCCCAGGCCACCGCCTCGAGTTGCTTGTAGAGGTCGGAGTCGGAAAACCGCGGACCGCGGAACTCGACCTCGCCGGCTCCGCCGGCGAGCCGGAGGTTGTCGAGGTTGCCCGCCTCTTCGAGTTGCTTCAGGCCGAGCGGAATGCTGGCGTCGCGGTTGATCTGCTGCCAGCGAGCCAGCGGCCCGCCGGTGAGCTCCACGTCGTGCAGGCCGAGCGGCCGATGCACCGCACGGGCGTGCGCAGTGGGCACCGCCGGGCCGCAGGTTTGATCGGACGGGGTCGGGACGCTGGAACCCATCGGACTCCTCGGGAGGCTGGGCGCGGGCCGGCGGGAAGGAATAGGATTTCCCGAACTTAGGGAGCGGCCTGGTATCGCGTCAAGGTTCCTGACAGCGATAGGACAACGGCGGCGGAGTGCCGGGGTCGGGCCTTGGCACAGCCTCTTGCCGAAGACGCCGCGCACGCCTTGTCGAGAAGGGCTGATGCCGGCCGAGGTCAGCGTCCGTTTCCGGGCGAGCTGGCGGCGTCGATCCCCCTGGCGGGCTGTCTCTCGGGCATCGACGTCAATGCGACTGCCGGGAGTTCGACCTATCCTGAGTGCCTGCGTACGTCAGGAAGGGGAAAAGGTTTGTCGGAATCGTCTCCTGCGGCGCGGGTCGCGGTCGCCACGATCCGCGACGTCGCGGCGGCGGCGGGTGTCTCCATCGGCACGGCGTCGAAGGCGCTCAACGGCCGGGGCAAGCTGCGGGCCGAAACCAGGGCGCGGGTGGTGGCTGCCGCGCAGACGCTCGGCTTCCAGCCGAACGCTCTCGCCCGTGGGCTCCTGTCAGGACGTACGTTCACTGTCGGCCTGGTCACCAGCGACAACTTCGGCCGGTTCAGCATCCCGGTGATGCTCGGCGCCGAAGACGCGCTGGGCGCCGGCCAGATCTCCATCTTCATGTGTGACACCCGGGACGATCCAATCCGGGAGCAGCACTACGTCCAGCGTCTGTTGGCCCGGCGGGTCGACGGCATCCTGGTGACCGGTCGGCGGGTCGCGGCGAGGCAGAGCATCGGCACCGATCTGCCGGTGCCGGTGGTCTACGCGATGACGCAGTCGAGCAACCCCGCCGACTTCTCGGTGGTTCCCGACGACTTCGGTGGCGGTGAGCTCGCGACCCGGCACCTGCTCGGCACCGGCCGCACCCGGGTCGGCCACGTGACCGGTCCGCAACGCTTCCTTGCCTGCCAGCAGCGTGCCGCGGGAATGGCCAAGGTTCTCGGCGACGCCGGACTCGAGCTCGCCGGCGGCGAGCCGCTCTACGGCGAGTGGAGCGAGGAATGGGGCCGCCAGGGAGCCGACATCCTGCTGCGGTCCGAACCCGAACTCGACGGGATCTTCTGCGGCAGCGACCAGATCGCCCGGGGCGTGGCGGAGACGCTGCGCGAGCGCGGCCGGCACATCCCCGCCGATGTCGCCCTGATCGGCTTCGACAACTGGGAGCCGATGGCCAAGGGCTGCCGTCCGCCCCTCACCACGATCGACATGAACCTCGGCGAGGTCGGCCGGGTCGCAGCGGAGCATCTCCTCGCAGCGATCGGCGCGGCGTCTCCCCCGGCCGGCGGCGTCGAGGCGATCGCGTGCCAGTTGATCCTGCGCGAGTCGACGGGTTCGGCCGGCGCACCGCAGCCGTCGAGTTGATCGACGGGCCGGGTCGGCCAGGGCCGTGGCAGGTGTCGGGGTGGTGGCGTGAGTTCATGATCATGCGTCACGAAACCGTCTCCCGCGTCGCTCGGAATCCCGTTTGTCGACGCCTGATCATGGCAGGCCGGCTTGCGGCGGCCGCCGAACGGCGCCCGTGACGGCAGCCGTTGCCGGCCGCAACAAGAACTCTGGCGCCAGGCTCGCTGTAGCAGCGACGTCGCGCGGTTTGTTCCCTGATCGGCGTCGCGTGCCCTATCGTGGTTTGCGGCCGATCACGCCGGCCGGACTCCGAGCCGCACCCCACCCACGCTGGTTTGCGGTGACGAGGACAAGGGTCACCGACTCGTGTGCTGCGCGCCGCCTCTGACTGTCTCCGTCATCTGAGCCGGTGGGCGTGGGTCATCGGCTGAACAGGATGACGCAATGACAGACGACAAGGCCCGCAAGAAGGCAATCCGCGCCCGCGTCGCCGCGACCGGCGAGTCCTACACCCGGGCCCGCCGGATAGTTGCCGGTTCCCCAGAAAAGACCACCCAACCACGCCGCGTCGCGGTCTTCGGAGCCGGCTACATCGGGCTGGTGACCGCCGCGTGCTTTGCTGAGATCGGCCATCAGGTCGTGATTCGCGACATCCAGCCGGAGAAGATCGCGGCCCTGCAGGCTGGCGACATCCCCATCTTCGAACCAGGGCTGGCGGAACTGATCTCCAGAAACTCTGAGCGGCTGACATTCACCCTCGACGTTCACGAAGCCACCGGTAACGCTGAGGTTGTCTATGTGTGCGTGGACACGCCCACGACCGTGTCGGGTGATGCGGACCTCTCCCGGGTGTGGGCGGTCATCGAGGCGCTGCCTGACTCCACCCAGCTGAGCGCCATCGTCGTCAAGAGTACGGTGCCGGTTGGGACCGGAGCCCGGATCCGAGCCTTCCTCGACAACGCCGGGCTCGGGCATGTCGGGTACGCGGCCAATCCGGAGTTCACCGCGGAAGGCAAGGCGGTCGCCGACTTCCTCACCCCGGACCGCATCGTCATCGGTGCATCGGACGAGGAGACCGTCAAGGTCGTCCAGGAGATGCACACAGGCATCAACGGACCGGTTGTCGTCATGGACGTCGCCTCTGCTGAAATGGTCAAGCTGGCCTCGAACGCACTACTGATGACCAAGATTTCGTTCATCAACGAAATCGCCAACGTCTGCCAGGCGACCGGTGCGGACATCATGCACGTGGCCAGGGCGGTCGGGCTGGATCACCGGCTCGGCCCGCATTTCCTGAACGCAGGACTCGGGTACGGCGGCTCGTGTTTCCCCAAGGATTCGCTGGCATTGAAGCAACTCGCCAGCAATTCCGGCTATCACTTCCAGCTGCTCAACGCAGTCATCGAGGTCAACGAACTGCAGAAGCGGCGGGCAGTTCAACGACTCAAGGACGAGCTGGGAACCCTCGAAGGCAGCCGGATCGCGCTCCTCGGTCTCACGTACAAACCCGGTACCGACGACATGCGGGAAGCGCCCAGCACCGTGCTGGCGTCCCGCCTGCTCGCCGAGGGTGCCCAGGTCCGATGCTGGGATCCGCTGGCTCGACTCGACGACGTCGCACCCTGGAGGGCAACCAGTCGGCATTCGAGCCCGATGGAGGCCCTCGCCGGTACGGACGCGGCAATCGTGGTCACCGAATGGCCGCAGCTGCGCGCAGTGCCGTGGGCTCAGGCACGCCAGGTCATGCGCAAAGCCGTGGTATTCGACGGCCGCAACATGCTCGATCCCGCAAGGCTGGAATCGGCCGGATTCACCTATCTCGGCGTCGGGCGTGGCCGTACGACGGCGCGACGTCAACCCGCGACCGCATGAGAGCTACGCGATCGGCGGCGACCCGCGCTCCAGCCTGAGCAGGACCGTCGCCAGTTGTCGGGGCGGCGGGTGGCGGCGTGAGTTCATGATCATGCGTCGAGAAACTGGGATCCGAGCGATGAGGAACCCGGTCTTATGACGCATGATCATGAACCGCCGGCTTGAAGGCGGCAGCGTGCGCCCGACAGCCGTCGACCGCGCCCGCCGCCCCCGACCGCGGTCGCCGCCCCCGACCGCGCCCGCCGCCAACCGCGCGCTCTACCGCGTCGTGCCCGGTCCGTCGATCCGCGGCCACCCGTCGGCCTGCCACACGATCTTGCGCAGGCCGAGCCGGAAGTCGCCGTCCGCGGTGCCGTCGTAGTAATGGTGCGCGAGGATCCCGTCGAAGACCGACTGGCCACCGGGACCGAACATGGTCCCGCGCTCCGACAAGATCACCGTGCCGCCGCCGTGTGCCAGCGGCGTACCGAGCTTGTCGTGGTAGGGCCCGGTCACCTCGCGGGACCGGCCGACCGCGATCTTGTACGTACTCCCCGTTCCACGGCAGCAGAAGTCCATCGACACGAACAGGTAGTACCAGCCGTGATGCCGAACGATATAAGGCGCTTCGATCGCGTTCGGCGGGACGTGCCGGTCGGCCAGCCGCAACGGTTCGCCCTGACCTGCAACGGGCTTGCCGGTCGGCCACTCCAGCCCCAGCATGCGGATCCCGCTCCAGAACGACCCGAACGCCAGCCAGGGTTTGCCGTCCTCGTCCTCGACGATGCCGGGATCGATCGCGTTGTAGTCGTCGTCGGACAGCAACCTCGTCACCAGACCTTGGTCGACCCACGCGTAGTCGGGATCGGCCGGGTCGAGGGTCGTGTTGGTGGCCAGCCCGATCACCGACCGGTTGGAGCCGAACGTCGAACCCGAGTAGTAGAGGTAGTAGGTCCCGTCATGGCGATAGACATCGGGCGCCCAGATGTTCGAGACACCGGGCACGGCCTCGCGCACCCAGGCCGGGATGTCGTCGAAGACGGTGCCCGCATAGGTCCAGTGCCGCAGGTCGGCGGATCGCCGGATCTGCACGGTCCCGTTGCCCACGGCGGGATCGCCGGTGGAGAACACGAACCAGTCGCCGTGCGAGGACTCCCGCACCAACGCCGGATCGTGCGTACGGAGGTCGCCCGTCGGCGTCCGGGGAGGCGGAACGTCGGCCGTCGTCGGTGCCCCACCGCCAGGCTGCGCAGCACTGGCTGGCTGCGGCCCGGTGAGTCCGGAGGACGACGACTGGGAGAGGACGGCCGCGAGGACCGAGATGGCTGCTACGGCGAGGAACCTGGACATGCGCCTTCTCCTGTCTGGACAGGGACGGAGATCTCAGGGCACCAGCAACACCTTGCGTAGGTCGGATGGTCGGTCTCGAAGCGTCGCGAGTGCGGACGCCACGTCGGACAGTGCATATCGGTGGCTCACCAGCGGCCGCAGGTCGAGCAGACCCGCGTTGAACATCGCGACCACGTGCTCCCACGCAGCCGCCGACGCACCGAAGATTCCCTGGACGTGAAGGTGCTTCAGGACGATCTCGGCGAGGTCTCCCTCGGCCGGACCGGCTGGAATCCCTTCCAGGATGACGGTTCCGCCACGACGTGCGGCCGCGATCGCGATCCGCGCGGACGTCGGCCGGGTCCCGGCCTCGAACACCACGTCGGCCTCGCAGGTCCACCCGGGTTCGGCCGCTTCGGCCGCGCCGACGCACCGGGTCGCTCCCCAGGCGACACCGAGCTCACGACCACCTGGGCTGTCGCCGACGAGCACGAGTTCGGACGGGCTGTACGCGGAGAGCACCTGGCACGCGACCAGGCTCAAGGTCCCGGTACCGATCACCGCGACCCGCGCGCCCACGGCTGGTGCCGCCGCGCGGACTCCTTCGACCACGCACGCGGATGGCTCGAGCAGTGCGGCCGCTTCCAGGTCGGCACCGGCTCGTAGTCGGTGCACCAGTCGCGCCGGCACCGTGACATAGCCGCTGAACGCGCCCGGGTGGGTGAATCCCGTTTCGGCGTAGCCTGCCTCGCAGAGGTTGGTCGCGCCCTCGCGGCAGCGCGGGCAGCGTCCACAGTTGCGAAAGCCCTGCGCCACCACGGGATCGCCGATCTCCAGACCCGCTCCGGCGATGTCTTCTGCCAGCGCCACCACCGTGCCCGACCACTCGTGGCCCGGAACCACCGGATAGCGGACATACGCGGCCGGCCGAGTTCCCTCGAAGAGCTCGACGTCGCTCCCGCAGATGCCCGTCGCCCCCACCCGGACCAGCACCTCGCCCGGGCCGGGCAGGGTCACCGGCCGTTCCTCCAGTACGAACTCGTCCGGCCGGACCACCACAACCGACGTCGTGTTGGCCGGCACCGGCTCGATCCCGCTGGGGAGCGCCATGTCACCGCCCGACAGTGAGCCGCACCAGGTTCCATGACATCGGGGGTAGCTCCACCCGTAGCCGCCCCTCTCCGATCGCGGGAGTCGGCATCACCCGCGGCGAGACCCGCTCATCGTCGCCGCGGACGTTCGTCGCGTCCCGGTCCGGCCCGTGCATGGAGACGTGCTCGACCACCTGGACGCCCGGCAGTGCCCGCACCTCGGCGTCCACCAGCAGAGGCTCCGTCAAGGAACGATTGACGGCCAGGATCGTTGCCGAACCCGCCTCCTCGTCGAGAGTGGCGGTGCAGTCGAGCTGCGACACTCCGCCGAAGTCGGGTGTGTCGACCACCGGCCCGGTGGGTTCGACCCGGAGCGCATCGCCAGTGGCGTGGGTGAACGCCAACTGCATGGGATAGAACGTCGACTGGCGCCAGGCTGGGCCACCTGGCTCGGTCGTGATCGGCGCGATCACGTTCACGAGTTGGGCGAAGCAGGCCATCGTCACCCGGTCGGCGTGCCGGAGCAGGCTGTTGAGCAGGGAGCCGACGACAACCGCGTCGGCGAGGGAGTACTGGTCCTGGAACAGGCTCGGCGCCTCCTGCCACCGCGCCTCGTCACCAGGCTCGTGGTACCACACGTTCCACTCGTCGTAGGACAGGTTGATTGTCTTGGGGCTGCGCAGCTTCGCCTTGACGAAGTCGCACGCGGCCACCACCGACTCGATCATGGCGTCCATGTCGACACCGGAGGCCAGGAAGCTGGCGAAGTCGCCGTCCTTCGGCCGGTAGTAGGAGTGCAGGGAGATGTAGTCGACCACGTCGTAGGTGTGCTCCAGCACCTCCACCTCCCAGGAGCCGAACGTCGACATCCGCCGGTGCGAGCTGCCGCAGGCGATCAGCTGGAGATCGGGGTCGACCAGGCGCATCGCCTTGGCGGTCTGCTGGGCGAGGATGCCGTAGTCGCGGGCGTTCTTGTGGCCGATCTGCCACGGCCCGTCCATCTCGTTGCCGAGGCACCAGATCTTGATCCCGTGGGGCTCCTTCGCCCCGTTCGCCGCCCGCAGGTCGGACCAGTGGCTGCCGCCAGGATGGTTGGTGTACTCCACCAACGCGGCCGCCGCGTCGACCCCTCGCGTACCGAGGTTGACCGCCATCATCGGCTCCACGCCCGCCTTGCGACACCACGCGACGAACTCGTCGACGCCGACCTCGTTGGTCTCGGTCGTCTTCCACGCGAGGTCGAGCCGCCGCGGCCGGTCCTTGCGAGGGCCGACCCCGTCCTCCCACTGGTAGCCGGAGACGAAGTTGCCGCCCGGATAACGGACCGTGCTGATGCCGAGATCGCGAGTGAGCGCGAGGACGTCGGTCCGGAATCCGTCCGCGTCGGCCTCGGGGTGGTCGGGCTCGTAGATCCCGCCATACACGCACCTGCCGAGGTGCTCGACGAACGAGCCCCGTACGAAGGGGTCGATCGGACCGATTCGGAACGCTGGGTCGAGAGTGATGCTCGCCTGCTTCACGTGCTTCCTTCCGAGCCGTGGATGGGGACGCCGGGACGGTGACCATGGACCGGGTGGGAGTGACCGGGCCTGACTGCTCGACGGGTCGGCCATGGATTCAGGGGCTGGACACTCGACGGGCAGGGGCACTCGCGACACTGAGTGGACAAGGACAAAACTGGGGTCCGGCCGGAAACCGTTGACGTCGCAGAAACGCGATCGTAGCCTGAGCGTCGATATCACGCACATTGTTCGACATGTCGAACATCGATGAGTTGACGTCGAATCGAAGCGCTTCGGTACCCGTGAGTGACCGGTTCGCGGATCACTCCGGAAGAGCGGATGGAGGTGTGTCAGTGTCGGCCTTCAGTGCGACCAGTCCACCTGGACGGCACGGCGGGAGTGGCAACGCCCGTATGCCCAGCCGCCGGGATCTCCTTCGCTCGGCCGGCCTCGTGGCCGCCGGGTCCGCGCTGGCAGGTGGGTTGACTGGATGCGCGAGCCAGGTGCGGTCCGGCTTCACCGGAGCCCCACCCGGCCCGAACGTGCTCACCTACTGGAACCTGCTGGGCGGCGGTGACGGTGTCCGGATGAAGGACATGGAAGCCGTCTACGAGAAGGCAAATCCCGACGTCGATCTGGAGGCGGTCACCCTCACCTGGGGTAACCCCTACTACACGAAGCTCTCGCTCGCGACGCTCGGTGCTCAGCCGCCCGACGTCGCGATCTCCCACCTGACCCGCGTTCCGACGTTGGTCGGTGCCGGTCTTCTGCAGCCCTTCACGCCTGAGGACCTCGCCCGGCATGGCATGGAACCCGACCAGTTCGTCAGCCGCGCGCTCGAACGGTCGACCGTGGACGGGAAGATCTACGCGATACCGCTCGACACCCACCCGTTCGTGATGTTCTACAACACCGAGATCTGCGAGCAGGCCGGTCTACTCGACGACAATGGCGAGCTGAAGTCGCTGGACGACGAGGACGCGTTCGTCGAGGCACTCGCCAAGGCCAAGGAGGTCACCGGCTCGTGGGGTGGGGCGGTCTCCACCATCGCCGACACCTCGACCGCGTGGCGCGTCTTCTTCAGCCTCTACGGCCAGCTCGGCGGCAAGCTGCTGATGGGCGACGCACCGGAGGAGATCCTCGAGACGGACAAGGCCATCCGGGCCGCCACCGTCATGAAGCGGCTCACCGCCGACGAGAAGGTCATGCCGACCGACATCGACTACGGCGGCGCGGTGGCGCTCTTCGCCAACAAGCGGGCTGGATTCTTCTTCCAGGGAGAGTGGGAAGTCTCCACCTTCCTCGACGCGAAGCTCCCGTTCAGCATGTCCCGGTTCCCCAACCTGATGGGCGGCGACTACGCCGTACAGGCGGACTCACACGCGTTCGTGATGCCGAGCCAGGACCCGATCGAGCGAGACCGGCTCGATCTCATCCTGGGCTTCGTCCGCTCGATGCTCGACCAGGGCATCACCTGGGGGAAGGGCGGTCACATCCCGACCTGGCTCCCCATCCAGGAGAGCGAGGAATACCGCGCGATCAAGCCACAGTCCAACTATGCCGACGTGGCCGAGAGCGCCGTCTACGACCCACCCGCATGGTTCTCGGGCTCGGGATCCAACTTCGAGGTGGTCGCCGGCTCCGCCCTGGGCGGTGTCCTCGCCGGCCGTACCTCACCGGAGGCCGCAGTCGAGCAGATGAGCATCGGCATCAGCAAGCTTGCCCGCACGCCGTCGCCCCTGTAGGAGGCTGCCCTCCAGCGACGACGTAAAGGCATCGCCAGAAACATCGACAACACACCAATGTCAGGAGGTCTCGTGGGTACCGCGACCATCGCTCCCCGGACCGCGGACGAGCGCGCGGCCGCGCCGGGCGGAGGCCGACAGGGCCGCCCGGGCCTTGCGGGCCTCGGGTTCCTCGCGCCGTTCCTCCTTCTCTACCTGCTCTTCCTCGTCGGGCCGAGCCTCTACGGCCTGGCGATGAGCTTCTTCAACACCAGCCTGGTCAAGGGCGGCCTGGGCACGTTCGCCGGATTGGCCAACTACGCCGAGGCTTTCCGTACGCCCGAGTTCTGGTCGGCGTTGTGGCACACGGTCTGGTTCACCATCCTGACCACGCCGCCGCTGGTCGCCCTCGCGCTGGTGTTCGCGCTGCTCGCGGACCGCGTGGTGCGTGGGCGGTGGTTCTTCCGTCTGGTGTTCTTCGCACCGTACGTGTTGCCGTCGGCCGTAATCGCACTGATCTGGAACTGGATCTACACGCCGGACCTCGGCTTGCTCAGCGGTGCCGTCAGCGCGATCGGCTTCACACCGGCGGCGTGGCTCGGTGACCCCGCCTGGGCGATGATCTGCGTGGCCGCCACCACCGTCTGGTGGACGCTCGGGTTCAACTTCGTGCTCTACCTCGCCGGCCTGCAGGAGATACCCCGCGACCTCTACGAGGCGGCCTCGATCGACGGCGCCTCGCCGTGGCAGCAGATGACCAGGATCACCGTTCCACTGCTCGGGCGTACCACGACCCTCGTCATGGTGCTCCAGGTCATCGCCTCGCTGAAGATCTTCGACCAGGTCTACCTGATGACGAGCGGGGGACCCGACTTCAGCACCAGGGTGGCAATCCAATACATAGCCGACGTCGGCTTCACCGACTACCGGGTTGGGTACGCCTCGGCAGTGTCCATGGTCCTGTTCGCGGTGATCCTCGTCGTGTCCCTTGTGTGGTTCGCGATCGTGCGCCGCCAGGAGAGGGAGGTCTGAGGATGACGACGACAGCGGCGCCCACGAGTCATCGCAGTTCCGCGCCCCGGATCGACACCGCGACGTCCGCCACACGGACCCGCCTGTTCAACGGTGTCTGCATCGGCGTGCTCCTCGCCTTTGCTCTGCTGTGGCTGATTCCGCTGCTCTGGGCAGTCGACACCTCGCTGAAGCCGGAGGGCGAAACCACCAAGGTCCCCGTCACCTGGCTGATCGAAAACCCGACGTTCGAGGCCTACACGAAGGTCATCAACGCCGGAAACCTGCTGCAGTGGTATTCCAACAGTGCCATCACCTCGATCCTCGTTGCCGGACTGTCGGTGATCGTGGCGAGCCTGGCGGCCTTCGCGCTCTCCCGGATCCACTTCCGTGGTAGCACGCTGGTCTTCTGGTTCATCCTTGCCGGCATCATGATTCCGGGCCAGGCGCTGATCGTGCCCCTGTTCCGCGAATTCGCCGCGGTGGGCGCCATCGACACCTACTGGGCGGTGATCCTGCCGCAGATCCCTGCACCCATTGCCGTCTTCGTGTTCAAGGCCTTCTTCGACGGAATTCCGCGCGAACTGGAGGAGGCGGCATTGGTCGACGGTGCCAGCCGGCTTCGCATCTTCGCACGGATCTTCCTGCCGTTGTCCCGGCCGGCGATCTCGGCGGTGGCCATCTTCACGTTCGTCTGGTCGTGGAACGCATTCCTGTGGCCGTTGCTGGTCCTCACGAGTACGCCACTGATGACGATCCCTGTCGGCCTCGCCACCGTCTCGAGCGCGTACGGCATCCAGTACGCCCAGATCATGGCCTCGGCCATCCTTGGCGCACTTCCGTTGCTGGTGGTGTTCCTGCTCTTCCAGCGCCGGATCGTCGAAGGTATCGCCGGCACCGGCCTCAAGGGCTGACCGCCTCGCGCGGCCCTACCGACGGACAGCGGGCGAGGTGCTTTCGCGCACCGTCAGCCGCGGCGGCAGCCAGGTCGCGGCAGGCACCTCGCCCTCGGCGAGCTTGGTCATCACGAGGTCGACGGCACGCCGGCCGACCTCCTCGGCGGGGAGCGCTACCGCCGAAAGGTTGAGGCGGTCGGCGAGGTCGTCCGGGCAGATCGCGACCACGGCCATGTCCTCCGGCACCCGTTTTCCGCTTTCCCGCAAGGCATGCACGACAGACTCGACGACCAGCTCGTTGTGGACGATCAGTCCTGTCATGCCCGGATGGGCGCGCAACAGCTCGCGCACCATGGCCGGTGCGCCGTCTCGACTCGCGTCGCATGGATGCGTGCTCGCACGGACGCCACGGTCCATGGCCGCGGCCGCGACGCCGTCGGCAACCCTGGTAGCGAATCCGGTGCCACGCGCGTACACCGCGTACGGACTGCCGATCAGGCCGACACAACGATGGCCGAGGTCGGCAAGGTGGTCCAGGCACGCACGCCCGGCCGCACCGAAGTCGAGATCGACACACGTCATGCCGTCTGCCTCAGCAGGAAAGCCGATCAGTACGCACGGTGTATGCAGCGACCGGATCAACGGGGCCCGCTCGTCTTCCAACTCGATGTCCATCACGATGATCGCGTCCGCCAGGGAGCTGCCCTCGATCCGGCGCATCCCGCGCTCGCCCTCGTCCTGGGTGAGCAGGAGCACGTCGTGGTCGAACTCGCGCGCTCTCGTCGCCACGGCGGTGACGAACTGCATGAGGACAGGTACGTGTACGCCGGAACGCAGCGGCATCACCAACGCGATGACGTTGGTTCGCTTACTGGCAAGGGCGCGCGCGCCCGCATGTGGGTGGTAGCCGAGCTGCTTGATGCTTTCGTGTACGCGGGCTTGGGTTTCCGGTGAGATCGGGCGCTTGCCACTGAGCACGTACGACACTGTGCTGGCCGACACATTCGCGTGGCGCGCGACGTCTACGATCCCGACCATGAGCGAGCCCTCGCGTCGAGCGCCGTGGTCTGCCAGCTCATGGGGTTCCTGCCCGCACAGGCGTGCGAGGTGTCTCGTCAGGCTGGTCAGTGAGCTCTGCCCGACTGATGACAGGTGAGGTCAGCATCCAGGCCGCTGTGAGCACTCCACAGGTCAGGCAGGCGGTGCCAACGGCCGTGAGGCCGACCAGGCCGACCATCACTCCGAAGGCCGCGGTTCCCAGCGGCGTCATGGCGTTGGACAGGACCATGACCACGGACTGGACCCGACCGAGCAGAGCCGGCTGGGTGGCGGTGAGCAGGAGCCCGCTGAGAATGGCATTGCACGGGCCGACGCACAACGACCACATTCCGGCAGACGCGCAGACCACCAACATGTCATTGCTGAATACCATTCCGCCGAGTCCAGGAAGTGCGGCGAGTAGCCACAAAGTAAGTGCATATCCGGCTCGGTTCGGAGTTTTCACAATGACGCCAACCAAACCGCCGACCACCATGCCGCCACCAAGGAAACCAGCGACGAGCCCGTAGCCCGACGGTCCCCAATCCAGCTGATGCGCCTTTAGTACAAGGCCGATCGTGGTCATCGGAACCACCACGCCGTTGAGTATCAACGTGACGACTGCCAATGACCGGATGAGCGGCTGGGCAATGACATAACGCAGGCCGACCACCAGCGCGGCACGAATTCCGTTCTTCTCCGGACCGCGTTGAATTATCAGTCGCGGGCGTACGAACAAAAGAATTCCGAAACACAACAGGAATGTTGTGCCGTTGAGAAAAGCCGCCAGCGAGAATCCGCCGACGGCGACCAGCACGCCACCGAGCCCACTTCCGACGGTCTCCGCGGCGCTGCGGCTGAACTGGCGGACCGCCGCGCCCCTCGGCAGCTGCGAGCGGTCCAGCAGCCACGCGAGGTAGCTGTTGGCGGCCGGCAGGTAGAACGCGTCGAGGCTGCCGAAGATGATGCCGAGGCCGATCAGCAATCCCACAGTGGGCGTCTCGCCCACGGTGACGAACGCCGCGACGATGGCCGTGGAGCCGGCGAGGACGTCGGCGACGAGCATGATCGGCCGGGCGCCCTTGAGGTCGGCGGCGACGCCACCGAGGAGCATCAGGGCAGCACGGGGGACACCGGTGGCGGCCAGGACGAGGCCGGTGAGACGCGGGTCGTCGAGCTGGGCCGCGGACCAGCCGACAGCGATCCACCACACGTTGTCGCCGAGGAAACTCAGGGTGCGCGCCAGGATATAGCCAACGAAGCGAGGGTCGGCGTAGAGCGCTCGACCCGACTCCGCCATCACTACCTCGGCCTCCCCCTGGGGTGGTCCGGCGACCTCGACTGATCAGACGATCACGGGTGCCCGAACTGTCAGACCAACCACCACAGTATGCGATCCAATCAGCACGGAAAGCCAGATCTTTCCCAAGATCCTCTTGGTGAACCTGATCCGGACAGCCCACCCACGATCCGGACAGAAGATACCAAGACGTCTGATGTCTATGCTGTCGAGCACGCAGACCCGCAGGTGGACGCAGATGGAGGCGCGAGATGGCAGCGCGGACGAACGGCCTACGCAGCCGAGCGTGGTTCGGGGCGACGGGACGCACGGGCATGGCACACCGGTCCTGGATGCGCAACCAGGGCTTCGGCGCGGAGGTCTTCGACGGGAGGCCCGTGATCGGGATCGCGACCACCTGGTCGGAGCTCGCGCCGTGCAACGCCCATCTCCACCGCGTCGCGGAGGCGGTCAAGCGTGGCGTGTGGCAGGCCGGCGGCTTCCCGCTGGAGTTCCCCGCGCTCGCACTCGGCGAGTCGATGCTGCGACCGACGGCGATGTTCTACCGCAATCTCCTCGCGATGGAGGCAGAGGAGATGATGCGGGCCAACCCACTCGACGGGGTTGTCCTGCTCTCCGGTTGCGACAAGACGACGCCGGGCCTGCTGATGGCAGCCGCCTCGGTCGACATCCCGGCCATCATGGTGACCGGCGGTCCGATGCTGAACGGTAAATACAAGGGGCAGGACGTGGGATCCGGTACCCACGTGTGGAAGTTCGAGGAAGACCTCAAGACCGGCAAGATGACTCAGGAGGAGTGCTACTTCGCCGAGGGCTGCATGTCGCGCTCCAACGGGCACTGCATGACGATGGGCACGGCGTCAACGATGGCTTGCGTGGCCGAGTCGCTCGGCATGCAGCTGCCGGGATCGGCCACCTGGCCCGCGGTCGACGCACGGCGGTACGAGGTCGCCCAGGAGGCCGGACAGCGCGCGGTCGCCCTTGTCAACGACGACTTGCGCCCGAGCCAGATCCTCACCAGGGCAGCGTTCGAGAACGCCATCCGGGCCAATGCCGCCATCGGCGGCTCGACGAACGCGATCGTGCACCTGCTCGCACTCGCCGGCCGGCTCGGGGTCGAGCTCGACCTGGCCGACTTCGACGCCCTCGCCCGTCCGGTGCCGACCATGGTCAACCTGATGCCCTCCGGCAAATACCTCATGGAGGACTTCTGCTATGCCGGCGGACTTCCTGTGGTCCTGCGCGAGCTTGCCGACGGCGGTCTGCTCAACACCGAACAGGTCACCGTCACGGGGCGCGGAATCGGTGAGAACAACGCCGACGCCGAGTGCTTCAACCGCGACGTGATCTACAGCCTGAACGAGCCGTTCCAGCCACCGGGCACCGGAACCGCCGTACTCACAGGGAATCTCGCTCCACACGGCGCGGTGATCAAGCAGTCGGCGGCCTCCCCTCAGCTGATGAAGCACGAGGGCCGGGCGCTGGTCTTCGACTCCCCGGAGGACTACCACGCGGTGTCCGACGACCCGGAGCTCGACGTCGATGCCTCCGACGTGCTGGTCATCAGGTACGCCGGTCCGAAGGGCTATCCCGGCATGCCCGAGGTGTCCAACGTGCCTCTTCCGACCAAGCTGCTCAAGGCCGGGATCACCGACATGGTGCGGATCTGCGACGGCCGGATGAGTGGGACCAGTTACGGCACGGTCGTGCTGCACGTATCCCCGGAAGCCGCGGTGGGTGGGCCCCTGGCACTCGTGCAGACCGGGGACCGGATCGTGCTCGACGTGCCGGCCCGCACCCTGAGCGTCGACGTTTCGGCGGAGGAGCTCGAGCGTCGCCGGGCAGCCTGGTCGCCGCCGCCCGAGAAATACTCCAGCGGTTACGCCTGGCTCTACACACACCACGTGCTCCAGGCGCACGAGGGGGTCGACTTCGACTTCCTACAAGGGGCCCGCGGCCACGAAGTACCACGCGAGTCGCACTGACACACGCGTCGGCTGGCGGCCGTGCGTAGCGGAAAGATGCGGTGGACCCGGAGCACAGGGCGGGTGAGGCGCCCCGGGTCCACCGCTTCTTCCCTTTAGGGGGAGGAGATGGCTTGGAGTGACGGCATGGTCAGGGCCGTACTTCGTACACGATGTTGAACGGTGTCTCGGCGACGCGGCGAAACCTCGTGAACCCGGCGTCGGCCGCCAACCGCCGCAGCGGCGCCTCACCTGCTTGGGCACCGAGTGAGTATCCGCCGTTCTGCGAAAGGGCGTTCGGCACGCAGAGGAACGTCGAGAAGGAGTAGTAGACCCGGCCGACCGGGTTGAGGTTGTCGCTCACCGAGTCGCCGGCGAACGGCTCCACCACCATCCAGGTGCCGTCCTCCGCCAGCACCTTGCGGATGTGCAGGGCGGCACCCAGTGGGTCGCCCAGGTCGTGCAAGCAGTCGAAGGTCGTCACCAGGTCGTACGGACCGCCGGAGAAGTCCTGCGCCGACCCCACCTCGAAACTGACCCGGGAGCCCACCCCGGCATCTGCCGCGCGCTCCCGCGCCCGCACCACGGAACCGTCGTGGTAGTCGGATCCGGTGAAGGTCGAAGCAGGATAGGCCTTGGCCATCAGTACCGTCGACGCGCCATGTCCACAACCGACGTCGGCCACGCTCGCGCCCGCCAGCAGCTTGTCCTCCACCCCGTCCAGTGCCGGCAGCCAGCTGGCGACGAGGTTGGCGATGTAGCCCGGGCGGAAGAAGCGCTCGCAGCCGACGAACACGTTCTGATCTTGCTCGTGCCAGGGAACGCCGGCACCCGAACGGAACACCTCGCTGATCCGCGACTCGGCCTGCAACGCGCCAAGGGCCAATTGGAACGCGCCTGGGACGTAGACGGCCCCGTCCGGGTTGGTCAAGGCGAAGGCCTGCTCCTCGGTGAGGGAGTAGGCGCCGGTGTCCGCGTCGTACTCGACGTAGCCACCGGCGGCCTGACCACGCGCCCATTCCTCCACGTAGCGCGGATTCGTACCGGTCCGGTCGGCCAACTCCTGCGGGTTGAGCGGTTTGTCCGCGAGCGCGCGGTAGAGGCCGAGCCGATCACCGACCACGACATTCCCCGCTGCCATCGTGGCGCCGAGATCGCTGACGAAACGGCCGAGGAACTCCATCAGTTTGTCCTGGTCGAGTCCCATCGATCCGTACCTCATCTCACCGCGGAGAGCATGCGCCGAAGCCCTGCATCGAAAGGTTGCGTGGCGCATTGCAGTGTCGTTGCAAGCTGGCTGCAATCGGAAGGCGGCACAATGACCGGCGATGGCAGCACGAACAAGGACCGAGCTGGCGCCGTCAGTCCTCGAGGCATTCCGCCGAGGCGAGGACGACGGCGTACGCGCCGTCTACGAGAACTACTCCGGCCCCGTCTACGCGGTGGCCTGGAGTGTGCTTGGCGACCGCGAACTCGCCGCCGAGGCTGTCCAGGAAACCTTCGTCCGGGCCTGGCGGGCAGCAGCCCGATATGACCCGAACCAGGACCTCGCGCCCTGGCTCTACACCATCGCCCGCCGGGTCGCCGTCGACCTGTGGCGGGCCAGGCGCCGCACCGCCGCCACGCCCATCGAGGACGAGGTGGTGGTCGCCTTCTCCCCCGAGCTCGACTCGGTGTGGGAGGCCTACCAGGTCCGCGCCGCCGTCGAACGCCTCCCCGCCGAGGAGCAGGACGTCGTACGCCTCTACCACTTCGGACAGCTCACCCACGCGGAGATCGCCGACCGGCTCCGCATTCCGATCGGAACCGTCAAATCCCGGTCGCACCGCGCACATCGCCGGCTCGCAGACTGGCTGCGTCCGCTGTGCACGGTCACATCGGACAGTTCAGGCGCCGCACCAGAACCATCTGGCCCACCTGCCGCGTACCCTCAGTACACGGACCCAGGAGCGCGGCACGATGAACTCTGATGATGTTCTGCGGGACTACCTCGAGGACGGCTCGCCCAACGGCGGCAGCCGAATGCCCGACGGCGCGGTTCGCGTACGCGCACTGCTCGGCAACCAGGCGGTGTGGGACGAACCGCCGGCCGGGGTGCTCGAGGGAGTCCTCGCCCGAATCGACACCGAACGCCGGGCCGGAAGCGGCCGGGGCGGCGCCATCGCCGCCGGGCCGCGGCACGTCCGCCCGACCGTCGAGATGCCACCCGCATCGCCGCCGCAGCAACCCCCCGGTCGGGACGATCACAACGTCCGGTCCCTGTCGGAGCACCGCACCGCCAGGCGCCGGCTGCTAGCTGTCGCCGCGGCCGCCGTCCTGTTCACCGGCGGCGGTGTCGGCGGCTGGTTCGCCGCCAACGAGATGTCCCAGCCGACCGAGAAGCCCGCCACCGTGATCGCCCTGAAGGGCGGCCCGCTGGCGCCACAGGCCTCGGCCTCCGCCCGGGTACGCGAGACCGGGAGCGGCCTGGCGATCACGCTGGATCCGACCGGTCTGCCCCCGGCCAAGCCCGGCACGTTCTACGAGGCATGGATGAAGTCAGCCGACGGTGACCTGGTGCCGATCGGGACGTTCCACATGCGCGCCGGAGACAACGACAGGGAACCCGTCGAGCTCTGGTCCGGCGTGGATCCGGCCGACTACCCGACCATGTCGGTGACGCTCCAGAAGGTCGGCGAAGGCCCGGAGTCGTCGAAGAAGGTCGTCCTGGTCGGCCCGATCTCCGTGCAGCGCTAAGGCGAGGAGTCCCGACCGGCGGCGTCTCAGGCAGGCGTAGGCGAGGCCGCCGTGGCACTGAGGAGGCTGCGGGCCTTCTCCGCCTCCGGCGCCCCGACCTCGACGAACAGCCGCAACGACTGTCGCCAGCACTCCACGGCTCGGGCCATCTCATCGCACCGCTCGTGCGCCCCACCGAGCACCAGCAGGGTCCGCGCCTCGCCCAACCGGTGACCAGTCGAACGATGGACGTCCAGTGCCTGCCGCGCGTGGTCGACCGACTCGTCCAATCGTCCCTGGGCCAGCTTGATCGTGGCAAGCGCCGTACGGGCAGGCCCTTCCAGGAGTCGGAACCCATCCTGGCTGGCCAACCGTAGGGCCTGGTCGGCGGAGTTGGTGGCCTGGTCGGAGTCGCCGAGGTGTTGGTAGGAGTGGGCCAGGCCGATCAGCGCGGCGACCTCGTGTTGGCGCACGCCGATCTCGCGGCTCAGCTGCAACGCACGGCGATGGTAGTCGGCGGCTCGCCCGAAGTTGGACAGCCGTTGGTACACCGTGCCCACCGTGTTGAGCGCGTCGGCCTCGAACCGGCGGTCTCCCGTCTCGTGGCTGCCGGCGAGAGCAGAGCGGGCCAGCTCCAGCGCCTCGGTGTAGCGCCCGGCGTCGCAGTGCGCGGTCGCGAGTGCGCGCAGGTTGTCGGCGGCCTGGCCACGGTGCCCGATCTCGCGGTTGAGACCAAGGGCCGTGGTGAAGTGGGTGAGGGCCTCGTCGAGGCGACCGAGGATGACGCAGCATTCGCCGAGGTTGCCGAGAATCACCGCCTCGCGTCCACGTGAACCGATCTGGCGGAAGAGCGGGAGAACCTGGGTGTAGTGGTCAGCCGCCTTCTCCAGCTGACCCGTCTCGGCGAAGATGTTGCCGAGGCTCACGAGGCGCATCGCGATCAGGGTCGGCGCACCGGTCTGCCTGGCCAGCTCGAGCGACCGGGAGAAGTAGTCGGCCGCGTCGTGCAACCGTCCGGTGTGGCGGCGCACGATACCGAGCTCGGAGAGAGCAACGGCCTGCCCTTCGAGCCATCCGCAGCCTTCGGCGAGGGCGAGGGCGCGCGTTATGGCCGTGGCCGCGCGCACATAGTCGCCTTGCCGTTCATAGCGGGCACCGAGGCTCAGATGTGCCGACGCCTGGCCGTGCACGTCCTCCTCGTGCTCGGCCGCCGCAAGGGCGGCTTCAGCGGTGGACAGCCAGTCGACCGTATACATCCGCAGGTTGAGGTAGCCCTGCTGGGCGTAGGCGAGCATCCACGCGAACGGACGCGGCCCGTGCACGGCGGCGTGCTGCACGGCCGCGACCAGGTTGGGACGCTCCTCGTCGAACCACGCCAGTGCCTGCGCGTGGTCGTCGAAGGTCGCGAGGAGACCTGCTTGGGACCCCAAGTCCGCGGATTCGGGCAACGGCAGCAGGATCCGGTCGGGGATGAGCAGGCGGGCGGCCGCCTCAGCGGTCCGCAGGTATGCCGCGAGGACACGGTGACACGCCGCGTGCCGCTCCGCTTCGGCGTCGGTGTCGACCGTGCGCTCGGCGGCGTACAAGCGAAGTAGGTCGTGGAACGCGAAACGTCCAGGCACCACAGAGCTGAGCAGATGCGCACCTGCCAGCCGGTCGAGGAGATCGGCGGCGTGGTCCGTGGTCGTGTCCGCGAGCGCCGCGGCCGAGTGTGGCGTGACGTCAGGGCATCCGACCACGCCGAGGAGCCGGAAGAGCCGCGCGGCGTCGGGATGGAGCGCTGCGTACGACCGGTCGAAGGCGGCGCGTACGGCACTCTCCTGATCACCGTCGACCTCGAGGGCACCGAGCCGGTTGCCGGCGGACAGGCTCGCCACCTCGTCGCTGAGAGTACGTCGCGGCTGAATGGTCAGGTGCGCGGCGGCGATGCGGATCGCCAGCGGCAGATGGGCACACAGCTGGGTCAGCTGGACTGCTGCCCTGGGTTCGGCCTGGATTCGCCCCTCGCCCAGGATCCGGGCCAGCAGGGCGCGCGACTCGCCCGGGTCGAGAACGTCCAGCGAGTGGTGGTACGCGCCATCGCGGGCGACCAGACCACCCAGCCGCCCTCGACTGGTCGCCAGGACGAGGCACCCCGGGCTTCCCGGCAGCAGTGGCCGGACCTGCTCCGCGGACTCCGCGTTGTCGAGCAGCACCAGGACCCGCCGGTCGGCCAACAGGGAACGGTAGAGAGCGGCGGCCTGGTCGAGTCCGTCCGGCACCTCCCGGGCGGGCAGTCCCAACGCCGGCAGGAACCCGGCCAACGCCTCGAGGGGGCGCAGCGGCGGGGCCCCGGCATGTCCGCGCAGGTTGACGTAGAGCTGACCGTCGGGGAACCGGTCGCGTACCTGATGGGCCCAGTGCACGGCCAGCGTGGTCTTGCCCACCCCGGCCGTTCCCGAAATCACGCCGATGGCCATCCCGTCGTCGAGATCGGTCAGCAGTTCGTCCAGCCGCTTCAACGACCGGATCCGACCTACGAACGCAGCGGTCGGCCCGGGTAGCTGAGCTGGAACCGGCGTCGACGCAGACTCAGGACTCGACCGCGACGAGACCGCCGGGGGCATCGTGTGCGCTGTCGCCGGGCCGGTCGGCGCGCCACCGGTACCGTTCCCGCCCTCCGCCGATCCGGTGTGGTCGGGGTGCGGGACGCCGCGCTGGTGCAGGTAACCGGCCAGCGGGTCGTCACCGGACAGCAGTAGCTGGTGCAGCTGCCGGAGCGCGGCACCGGGTTCGACGCCGAGCTGGTCGACGAGCGTCTGGCGGAGATCGCGGTAGGCGGCGAGCGCGTCGGCCTGCCGGTCGGCGTCGTACAACGCGAGCATCAGCTGGGCCCACAGCCGCTCCCGCAGCGGATGCGCGGTCACCAGCGCCTGCAACTCCGGCACCAGACCCGCCGCCCGGCCCAGCCGGAGGTCGATCTCGATGCGCTCCTCCCAGACCGAGAGGCGCCGTTCGTCCAGGCCGGTGGCCAGGGCGCGGCAGGCCGGGAGGTCGATGTCGTCCAGGGCGGGGCCCTGCCACAGCGAGAGTGCCTCGGCGAGCAGGTCGGCGGCCCGGCCCAATCCCGCCGCGGACTGATCGGCGCTGGCCCGACGTCCGGCCTGCGCCAGCTCCTCGAATCGGTCCAGGTCGAGGTCGCCAGGCGGCACCTCGAGTAGGTATCCGGGCGCCCGCGTGATCAGCGGCTGCCGACTGGCCCCTTCGCCCTGCGCCCCGAGGACGCGGCGAAGCTGGGCGACGCAGCCTTGCAGGAGCCCGCGGGCGGTCGCCGGTGGCTGACCGTCCCACAGCGACTCCATCAGCCGGTCGGTGCTGACGACCCGGTTGGCGTTGAGCAGCAGCAGGGCGAGCAGGGCACGTTGCTGTGGCCCGCCCAGGGCGATCCGCTTCCCGTCGTCCCAGGCCTCGAGCGGCCCGAGGATCCGAAACTGCATAGGCGGCGTCCCCTGGGTCAGCGTGGATCAGATGAGAGACCGGCGGGCGGTAGCTCCAATGTGAAGGAGCCGCGGCCGGCTGGCAAGGAGGGGGCTGCGCCGGCGTGGAGCACAGCATCTCCCGTGCGGCGTGCCTTGGGTCGGCACCTGTCCGCCAGGCGGGAACGAAGTGTGCAGGTCATGATCGCAGGGCACTCCTTCGGCGCTTCTGCCAGCCTGCTGAGCACGGTAACAGGGTGTACGACCCAACTCCCAGCACGAGATGGCACGAACCGAAGCCGGGTGTCCCAGCGAATACCCAGCAGTTGCCCAGACCGGGACGGCACAGTCTGGTCGTGGGAGTCCCTATCCCTGGGGGAGGCACAAGATGCAACCTGCGTACGCGGGATACGCGGGACCAGCGGTCCAGGTGGCACCGGCGGGAATGGCCACCGCGCCCGCGCACCCCGAGCTGCAGCTGCGGCTCGTGGGCGGGTTCGCGGTGTACCGGTACGGACGGATACAGGCCGCGACCGAGGTGGGCAGCCGTAAGGCTCGCAGGCTGCTGGCGCTGCTCGCCGTCGAGCAGAGCCGGCTGGTCGGGATCGATCGACTCGTCGAGGTGTTGTGGGATGGCGCCCCACCACGTCACCCCGCGGAGAACGTCGCGACCCTGGTCAGCCGGCTCCGCACGAGGCTCGGCCCGCAGGCCATCGCCGGCAGCCGGAGCGGCTACCGGCTGGGCGACTCCGTCTGCGTCGACCTCTACGACAGCGCCGAGCTCGTGGCCGAGGCCGCCCGCCA
Source organism: uncultured Actinomycetota bacterium (assembly GCA_963720325.1). Lineage (GTDB taxonomy): Bacteria > Actinomycetota > Actinomycetes > Propionibacteriales > Actinopolymorphaceae > Thermasporomyces. Next base: position 958,084 of record CAVRFE010000008.1, read on the forward strand.
GCTGGTGAGCGGGTCCTCGCACCATGCCCTGTCGCTGGTCGGGCAGGGTCTCGACCTGCTCGCCGGTGAGGTGCTCGAGGACGAACCGGATGCGGCCTGGGCGGCGCCGGCCCGGGGTATCCACGCCGAGCTGCTCCGCCGGGCCCGCCACACGGCGGCCGAGGCGGCGCTTCAGATCGGCGACCTGCGTACAGCCGAAATCGTGGCCGAGGCCGCGGTGACGACCGACCCGCTGGACGAGGCGGCCGGGCGCGCGTTGATGCGGACGTACGCCGTCGCCGGCGAGCCCGCACGCGCCCTGGCTACGTTCGAGCGGCTCCGCGCCGCCTTGGCCGGGGAGCTCGGCGTCGATCCGGCCCGGGCGACCCGTGACCTACATGTCGCGATTCTGCAGGACCGGGTGGTGCCGGCACCTGACTCGCCCGCCGACACCTCGACCCCGGAGGGCTCGCCTGGGCTCGCCGGCCTGAATGGGACGGCTGGCCTGACCGGAGCTGCTGGCCTGACCGGAGCTGTCGGCCTGAATGGGGCGGCCGGCCTGACTGGGCCGATTGGGCTGACCGCGCCGACCGACCTGCCGGGGTCCGGCCAGGTCGACGCGGGGTTCGTTCGCCGGCACCGCGAGGTCGCGCAGTTCGTCGAGGCTTGGGCACACGCGGCCGCCGATGACGAGCGTTTTCTGCAGCCCGTACTAGAGGCCTTGGTCCGCCTGGTGGCTGGCGTGGCTGGCCTGCCGGCTGGCGCTATGCGCGACGCCACGTCGGAACGTCCCGGCGCGCTGAGCCCGGTGTTTCCCGACCCCCGAGGTGGCGCGGCGCCCGGCGCCTGAACTCGCGCTCGTGCCTAGGAGGCACGGCGCCTGAGCACGCGGCGCGGGGCGGGGTGCCCGGTGCCTGTCCGCACTCCCCAAGACACAGGCCCGACGCCAGGATGCGCGGTCCCGAGTCCCTGGCAACGTCCCGCGAACGGCGTACACGTGAGCGCGCACCAGCATCGGTAAGACCGGTTTGGCCACAGGTCTTCTGCCGGAGGTCGCGGCTTGCCATCCTGAGGTGGCTCGCGCAGGTGTCCGCACCTGTCCCCGTACTTGTCCACACGTACCCGCCGTGGGAGGCGCCGTGGCGTCAGCCAGGCCAAGAATGTCCGCAGGCCCGGGGCCGACGACCCCGCGCCTGACCCGCCGGCGCACGCTCGGGCTGCTGGGAGGTTCGGCGCTGGCTGCCGCCGGGCTCGGCACCGCCACCGCGTCGTGTACGCCGCCGAGCAGCCCGACGTCCCAGGGCGACCTCGACCTATGGACCTTCGCCGACACGCATGCCGGCTGGTTCAAGGAGATGGCCACCGAGTTCGAGCAGGAGACCGGCATCCGGGTCGCGGTCAGCCTGGTCTCCGGAGGCTCGATCTTCCAGCAGCTCCTCATCAACCTCAAGGCGGGCGGCCTCAACACCCCCGACCTCTGCGACGTCGAGCAGGGCGCGTTCGGCAGCTTCCTGATCGGCCGGTCGGTGCCGTTCGTCGACCTGGGACCCAAGTTGCGTCAGAAGGGGTACGACAAGCAGCTCGTGCCCGCCCGCCAGGCTCTCTACAGCTGGCAGGACGGCGTGTACGGCGTCGAGCACGCGCTCACTCCGGTGACGCTGTTCTACCTGCGCGAGCCCTGGCAGCGGGCCGGTATCGACCCGGCCAGCCTGGCGACCTGGGACGAGTTCGGCGCGGCGGCGAAGGAGGCGTTCCCGCCAGACGTCCGGGCGATGCCGCTGCCCGGGCACGAGGTCTCCCTCCGCCAGCGCGGCGGCGACTACTTCGACGCCGACGGCCGGGTTGCGATCGACAGCGAGCTGTCCATCGACACGATGCATCGCCTGCTGAACATGGAACGCGACGGCGTCGCGGCCCAGCCGCCCGGCTGGATCACCGACGGCCTGACCCCTGCCGTGTGGGCGATGTTCCGCAGCAAGAAGCTCACCTCACTCGTCTCGCCGGACTGGTACGCGGGCGCGATCGAGGACCAGGCCACGGACCTCGTGGGCAAGTGGGGTGCGTGTCCGTTGCCGGCGTTCGAGCCGGGCGGTCGACGGGCCAGCTGCCTCGGCGGCACCGGCCTCACGATCCTGAAGACCAGCAAGCGGCAGGACATCGCCTGGCGTTTCCTGGAGTTCTCGATGCTGCGGGTGCCCGCGGTGGTCAAGCGGTACAAGGCGATCAACCTGTATCCGCCGTTCATCCCGGCCTGGTCCGACCCACAGATGCACGACCCGTTGAAGTTCTTCGCCGGGCAGGACATCGGTGCGTTGTACGCCGAGGTCGGCCGCGAGGTCCCACCGGAGTACCAGAGCCCGTACCGTCCGCAGCTGGCCGGGCAGGAGCTCGGGCCTCGCATCCTCGACGTCTACCAGCGCAAGCGGACACCCGAGGAGGTCTTCACCGAGGTCGGCCGAGCGGTGCGGGCGCGCCAGGAGAGGGGTGGCAGCGTTGGATAGGTCGGGATCGGTCACGACGCAGCCGTCGACAAGGCAGGCTCCCCCGGTTCGTATGCATGCGGCGCGCCGGACCCGGAGCCGGGTGACGCCGCGCTGGACTCCGTACTTCTTCATCGCACCGTTCTTCGTGCTGTTCGGCGTCTTCTTCGGACTTCCGACGCTGCGGTCGCTGCAGCTCAGCTTCTATACCGAACGCGGAGTCGACACGTCGGCGACCTTCTCGGGCCTCGACAACTACACCACGCTGGTGGGCGACCCGACGTTCTACAAGGCGCTGGTCAACACGAGCTACTACGCCCTGGGCAGCATCCTGGTGATCGTGCCGCTGGCACTCTCGCTCGCACTGCTGCTGCGGACCCGCGGGTTGTTGCTGCGGGAGTTCTTCCGGCTGTCGTTCTTCCTGCCGAACGCGATCTCCGGCATCGTCGTCGCGATCGTGTTCCGGCTGGTGTTCGACCAGGAGTACGGGCTGCTGAACAACTGGCTGCTGGACCCGCTCGGACTGCCGAAGGTGGCCTGGCTGGCCGACCCGACGTTCATCATGCCGAGCATCATCCTGCTGGGGGTCTGGCAGTTCACCGGCCTGAACGCCCTGTATTTCATGGTGGGTCTGCAGAACCAGGACCCCGGCATCCACGAGGCGGCGACCGTCGACGGGGCCGGTCCGTGGCAGCGGTTCCGCTACATCACGCTGCCGCTGCTGCGACCGACGACGGTCTTCGTGGTGACGTTCGCGATCATCGGCTCATACCAGCTGTTCGCCCAGCCGGTGGCGCTCGTCGGCGAGGGCGGCGGGCCCAACCGGGCCGGGCTGACGCTGACGATGTACCTCTACGAGACCGCGTTCACCAACCTCGACCTGGGCTATGGCGCCGCGATCGGCTACGGGATCACCGTCATCATCGTGGCGCTCAGCGTGCTCCAGATGTGGGCCCAGGGATTCTTCCGGAAGGACACAGCATGAGTGCGAGGAGCCCCCACGCAGGGACGCCGAGGAACGAGGTGTGCCGCAGTGAGGCACCGCAGCACTCATGCGAAAGGAGCACAGCATGAGTGCGAGGAGCCCCCACGCAGGGACGCCGAGGAACGAGGTGTGCCGCAGTGAGGCACCGCAGCACTCATGCAGGGAGGCACAGCCATGACCGCGCGCCGGTTGGCCGTCTATCTGGTGCTGCTCGCCGCGGTGGCGCTGACCCTGCTGCCGTACGTCTATCTGATCACCGGCACGTTCAAGTCACCGGGCGAGATCTTCCAACTCCCGTTGCAGCTCTTTCCGGATGCGGTGACGACCGAGCACTACACGAAACTGTTCGCCAACGACCTGATCCCGTTCGCCCGCCAGGTCGGCAACAGCGTGGTGATCGCGACCCTCACGACCGCACTTGTGGTGGGCGTCTCGGCATCGGTGGGATGGGGTTTCGCGAAGTACGACTTCCCGTTGCGTGGCGTGCTCTTCGTCGTCCTGCTGGCCACACTGACCCTGCCGCTGCAGGTCGCGCTCGTACCGCTGTTCCAGATGATGGTGTCGCTGAACTGGCTCGACACGTTCCAGGGTGTCGTACTGCCCAGCGGGGCCAGTGCGTTCGGGGCGTTCTTCATGCGCCAGGCGATGCTGTCGGTGCCCGACGACATGGTGCAGGCGGCCCGGATCGACGGCGCGTCGGAGTTCCGGATCTTCCTGACGATGGGCGTTCCGCTGACCAGAGGTGCCTTGTCGGTGCTGGCGTTGTTGTCGTTCCTCGCGTCCTGGAACGACTTCCTCTGGCCGTCCATCGTGCTGCGAAGCGCCGAACGCCAGACCTATCCGGTCGGCCTGGCCAACCTGATCGGCTTCTACAACACCGAGTACGGCATGATCCTCGCCGGCTCGTTCCTCGTCACCGTCCCGATCATCATCGTCTTCGTCGCCGGGCGAAAGCACATCCTGGACAACCTCATGATCGGCTCGGTGAAGAGCTAGCTCAGGGCGTCACGCACCTGTGCGCGGATGCCTCTGCCAACTCGAGCGTCAGCGGCCGCAGCCGCCTTCCTTGTCCGCTCGGACGCCGGGCCGGGCGACATCGATGGTGCCCTTGTACGCGTAGGGATCCACCCCGGCCACCATCTCGATGTCGCGGAAGTCCCACTTGGCCACGTGTACGTCGTCGGGCACCCGGTGCCACGGCAGCAGGGACTCGGCGCTCATGTAGTGGTTGGCCAGCGCCCGCCGGAACCCGTGCTTGCCGGAGTTTTGCAGCGACCGGTGCAACAGGTATCCGTTGAAGATCACCGCCGCGCCCGCAGGCACCTCGACCGGTACGGCGTCCTCGTCCCGGTAGGGGAAGTCGTACAGCTCCACCGTGCAGTCGAACCGCTCGTCGTCCTGGTCCCGGTCGGGGTAGATCACCCCGCGCCGGTGGGAACCCGGCAGCACCCACAGGCAGCCGTTCTCGATCGTCGCGTCGTCGAGCGCGATCCAGGTCGCGGTGAGGGAACGGTCGCGGGTCGGGATGAAGAACTCGTCCTGGTGCCAGGCCTGCCCCGGCTTGCCCTCGGACTTCATGAACAGCATCGACTGCATGGCCTTCACGTTCGGCCCGATCACCTTGGTCAACGCATCGACGATCTTCGGGTGGTGCAGGGAGCCGGCGATGACCTTCGACAGCTTGTTGGGGAAGTGGATGCAGAGGTAGCGCCGCATGACGTCCTCGTCCGACTCGCCGTCCACCGCGGGAGTCACTCCCGCGATCTCGCCGAGGTCACCCCGGCACAGGCGGACGGCCTCCGCGTTGATCGCGGCGACTTCTTCCGGCGAGAGCGCCCCGGCCAGGACCGCGAAGCCGTCCTCGCGTACCTGCTCGATCAGCGCGTCGGACACCGTCTCGTGCAACACGACCGGCGCCACTTGTCTGTCAGCCGCAGTGTCGACGGACATGGCCTACCTCTCTGCAGGGGAAGCCGGCGTTGTGGCCAGCGCAATACATTCCAGCATGCGTCGCACCCGGCCCGCGGGCCATGCACCTGGGTGGCCACAACCTGTCTGATCGTGATGCGACCAGGACCGCGAGCCGGCGACCTGGACCCCGAACGGGGTGTCCGACCGGGCGCAGGCCAGTGACCGAACCTGCCTCGATCCGGCATGATCTCGGGCGGAGACACAGTCACGAGGAGGTCCGATGGTCGACGTCGAGCAGGTCACCGATCCGCACGCCCACCACGGGGAGGGCCCGGTCTGGCACGAGAGCTGGGGTGGGTTGCGCTATGTCGACATGCTGGCCGGCGACATCCTCACCGTCGACCCGGACAGCGCGGGGGTCGACCGGCTGCACGTCGGGGAGGTGGCGGCGGCGTTCCGCCCGCGTACCGCCGGTGGCATGGTCGCGGCGATCGACCGGGGGTTCGCGTTCATCGCCGCCGACGGCACCCTGGAGAGCCTCGGCGACGTATGGCCGGACACCGCGGTCCGGATGAACGAGGGCGGCTGCGATCCGGACGGCCGGTTCTACTGCGGGTCGATGGCGTACGAGGGGACACCGGGCGCGGGTTCGGTCTACTGCCTCGACGTCGACCACTCGGTCTCGACCGTTCTCGAAGGGGTCACGGTCTCCAACGGTCTCGCCTGGTCCGTCGACGGACAGCTGGCCTACTACATCGACACCAACGAGCAGTCCGTCGACGTCTTCGACTACGACCCCGCCACCGGCATCGTCGCCGCCTCGCGGCGCCGGCTCGTCACGATCCCACCCGAGCACGGTGGGCCGGATGGGATGACGGTCGACGCCGACGGCTATCTCTGGGTGGCGATGTGGGGCGGATCCGCCGTCCGCCGCTATGCCCCGGACGGCAGCCCGGACGGCGTGGTGGAGCTGCCCGTCACCCAGGTGACCGCATGCACGTTCGGCGGCGCCAACCTCGACGAGCTCTACATCACGACGTCCAGGGAGAGCGTGCCAGCCGGCGAGCAGCCGGCCGCGGGAGCGATCTTCCGGGCCAGTCCCGGGGTGCGCGGTCTCCCCGCGCACTCCTACACCGGCTGAGGAGCCGGCCGCCCTACGCCTCGTCGGCGGACCTGCTGCGGTTGCCCAGCAGGTCGAGAACGGTGTCCAGCTTGGAGTCGATCGCGTCGAACCGGGCGTCGTGGCCAGCCACCCGCCCATCGATCCCGTCGAGCCGCGAATCGATCGCGTCGAACCGGGCGTCGTGGCCAGCCACCCGCCCATCGATCGAGCCCAACCGGAGACCATGGCTTTCCTGGGTCGTCTGGATGGTCTCGAGCATCCCGTAGATCGCCTGCACGTCGTTGTCGAGCTGACGAACCTTGCGGTGGAGGTCGGACGGGGTGGTCATCGGTGGAGGTTAGCCGAAAGCGGACGCGACACGCGCGGCGTTGGCACGACCTTGTGGAGACGGGGCCGGCAAGCCGAGACCCCTTGCCGGTACGGTCTGGTCGACGACCCGGCATGGAACGAGCCGGCGGCCGCGCCCGTCCCGAGGAGCCAGCGGCCGCCTGACGCAGCTGAGGGGCCCGATGACGACCACGCGAGTGGCGGTGCTGGACGACTACCAGGCGGTCGCCGAGTCGATCGCACCGTGGCAGCGGCTTCCCGACGGCACCGAGGTGACCTTCTTCCACGACCACCTCACCGACGACGACGCACTCGTCGACCGACTGCAGGCGTACGACATCGTGGTCGTGATGCGCGAGCGCACGCCGTTGCGCCGGCAGCTGCTGCAACGGCTGCCACGTCTCCGGTTGATCGTCACCCCGGGGATGCGCAACGCCTCGATCGACCTCGACGCCGCCCGCGAGCAGGGCGTCGTCGTCTCCGGCGTGGCCGGTGGGACGGCGGCGACGATGGAGCTGGCGTGGGCGCTGATCCTCGGGCTGGTCCGCCACCTGCCGGCCGAGGACGCGGCGGTCCGGGCGGGTGGCTGGCAGCACACGATCGGCACCGACCTGGCGGGCCTGACCCTGGGCCTGCTCGGCCTCGGCCGGCTCGGGCAGGCGATGGTGCCGGTGGCGCGGGCGTTCGGGATGGACGTGATCGCGTGGAGCAGTCGCCTCACGCCCGAGGTGGCCGGCGAACGCGGCGCCACGTACGTCGACCGGGACGAACTGTTCGCGCGTTCCAACGTCGTCAGCGTCCACCTGGTGCTGAGCGACCGGACCCGTGGCCTGGTCGGCGCTCCGGAACTGGCGTTGATGAAGCCGACCGCCTACCTCGTGAACACCTCGCGTGGCCCGATCGTCGACGAGTCCGCGCTGGTCGAGGCGTTGCGCGCGGGGCGACTGGCCGGCGCGGGCCTGGACGTCTACGACCGGGAGCCGCTCCCGCCGGGCCACCCGCTCGTCCAGGCGCCGCGTACGGTGCTGACACCGCACATCGGGTTCGTCACGCACCGGACGTACGCGGACTGGTACGGCGGAGCGGTCCAGGCCGTCGCGGCATTCCTTGCCGGGACGCCGGTCGACGTCCTCAACACCTGACTAGCATGGCGCGGTGATCGTGCTGCTCCATTCGTCGAAGACGATGCGGTCGCCCGGCGCCGACGGCGAGGCACTGCGCAAGCCGGCCCTGCTGGCCAAGGCCCGGGAGCTGGCCGGCTACGTCAAGACCCTCTCGCCAGCGCAGCTCGGCACGGTCATGAAGATCTCGCCCGACCTGGCGGAGACGACCGGCGACCTGATGGCGGCCTGGACCACGGCGCCCAGACGCCAGTCCCGGGCCATCGACAGCTTCGTCGGCGACATCTACAGCGGGCTCGGGGCCGGCACCCTGTCCACGGCAGAGCGCGCCTACGCCGACGAGCACCTGCGCATCCTTTCCGGGCTGTACGGCATCCTCCGCCCGCTCGACGGCATCTCGGCGTACCGGCTGGAGATGGGCTACAAGCTCCCCGACCGCAGGTACGCGAACCTGTACGACTTCTGGGGCGACGCCGTCGCGAAGGTCTTTCCGAAGACGGGCACGATCGTCAACCTCACCGCGGCCGAGTACAGCCGCGTCCTGCTGCCGTTCGTCGACAAAGCCCGCGTGGTGACACCGAAGTTCCTGACGGTCAACGAGAAGACAGGTGTGCCGTCGTTCGTCGTCGTACACGCGAAGATCGCTCGTGGTGCGTTCGCCCGTTGGCTGCTCCAGTCCCGTACGGATGACGCCGACGGGTTGCCGGCGTTCGCCGAGATCGGGTACCGGTTCGACAAGGAGCAGAGCACGCCGCGGGAGCCGGTGTTCGTATGTGAGTCGTTCGGCGGCAAGGGCCTGAGCGTGCGCCTCACCGGATGAGCCACCCGGTGTTTTCTTTCGGTCAACCTTGAGGTCTAGAAAATCGTCACCGGCTGCGCTTCACTTCTGGGAGCCGTCCCGCAACGACTTCGCACGGGGACACTGACCTGGTCGTGGTCGAGGGCGGCGTAGGGGAGGACTCCGGTGGCTTCGACCCGCACGCCCACTCATACCATCATCCGCCCGTCCGCGCGCCGGCTCGGCTGGCTCGTCGGCGTTGCCGTCGCCGCGTTGGTCGCCGCCGCCGGCGTCCCCGCCCCGGCGGGAGCCCAGGTGCCGGGCCCACCAGCACCTCCGGTGCCGCTCGACCTGCGCTCGTCGACGTCGGATGCCGCGCTCGTCGACCTGGACGCGCCGAAGCGAGCTCCGGCTGCGGCCGCTGCCGCGATCGAGCCGCGGATCGAGACGTACGAGACGACCCGCCCGGTCGCGCCGGGCGTCACGATGCGGTCGTTCGACCGGTACGGGCCGGACGGGTTCACCGGGACGCCCACCTGGCTGCAGGCCGACAGCCTCACCGTCGACCTCACCAGGGGCACGACGCCCGGCTATCTCTTCCCCGGGCAGGTCGCCAAGGGCGAGCCGATCTCGACCCAGGCCAACCGGGTCGGAGCGGTCGCGGCCGTGAACGGCGACTTCTTCGACATCAACAACTCCACCGCACCGCTCGGGGTCGGCATCAAGGACGGCGAGCTGGTGCAGTCGCCGGACGGTGACCCGACCTGGCGCAAGTCAGCCGCGATCCTCACCGCCGACGGCCTCGGCCGGATCGGCGAGGTGCTGTTCGAGGGCACCATCGCCCTGCCCGGCGGCGGGACCGCTCCCCTGGCCGGCGTCAACAAGCCCACCCTCGCCGCCGACGGCATCGAGGCGTTCACCCCTCTGTGGGGCACGTACTGCCGCTGCCGCGCGACGCAGGGCTCGACGGCAACGGCCGAGGTCGAGGTCGTCGACGGGAAGGTCACCGCGGTCCGTGCGACGCCGGCCGAGGGCGCGATCCCCGCCGGCGGGTTCGTGCTCGTCGGACGCGAGGCGGGCGCGGGGGTGCTCGCCGGCCTCGCCGTGGGAGACGCGGTCAGCATCGACTACCAGGCCCGCACCGCGGACGACCAGGAGATCCGGACGGCCCTCAACGGACGGCAGCTGCTGGTCGTCAACGGCGTTGCGCAGAAGGCCAGCCAGGGCAACAACGTCCCGCCGGCCCCGCGGACGGCCGTCGGCTTCTCCCAGGACGGCAGCAAGATGTTCGTGCTCACCGCGGACGGGCGCCAGCCGGCGTTCGCGGACGGGCTCGGCCTGGACGAGCTCGCGGCCATGATGATCGAGCTTGGCGCGTACAACGCCGTCAACCTCGATGGCGGCGGCTCGACGACGATGGTGACCCGTACGCCGGGGAGCACGACGGCGGAGGTCGAGAACCGCCCGTCCGACGGTGCCGAACGGAGCGACCCCAACGGGCTGGCGCTGTTCGCGCCGGAGGGGACCGGAAAGCTGCGCGGACTCTGGGTGGAGACCGCGCTGGACCCTGATCGCGCCCCGGGCTCCTCGACGGTGGCGCCGGCGCGACCCGACCGGGTCTTTCCCGGACTGACCCGCAGCCTCACCGCGGCCGGCTACGACGAGACGTACGGCCCGGCGCCGACCGACCCGTCCTGGCGTACGAGCGCACCGCACCGCGGCACCGTCGACGCCAACGGAGTCTTCCACGGCCGCTCGTCCGGCGACGTGACGGTCACCGCCAAGGACGGCTCGGTCCGCGGCACGACAAGCCTCACCGTCCTCGGTCGCCTCGCCCGACTTTCTGGTACGACGGCCCAGGTGGCACTGGCGGATCCGGACGAGGAGGCGACGTTCGGGGTACTGGGACACGACGCCGCCGGCTACGTGGCGCCGATCGAACCCGCCGACCTCTCCCTGTCGTACGACCACGACCTGCTCGACATCTCGCCCACCGGCGACGGCCAGTTCACCGTGACCGCCAAGCAGGCCAGCGGATCGGCGCTGGTCTCCATCAAGGTAGGCAAGGTCTCGTTGACACTGCCCGTCACGGTCGGACTGGACGAGCGGGTCGTCGCCGACTTCGAGGACACATCGGCCTGGACCTACTTTGGCGAACGCGCGACCGGCGCCGTCCGTCCCGTACCCGGCAAGGTCGGCCAGGGTCTGGAGCTGAGCTACAACTTCGACGAGTCGACCGCGACCCGCACCGGCGGCGCGCTGGCGACAGACGGCATCGAGGTTCCGGGGCAGCCCCGCGAGCTGCGGCTGTGGGTCAACTCCTCCGGTCATGGCGAATGGGCGAGCCTGCAGGCGTTCGACGGGACGGGTGCGCTGCTCCCGGCGTTCCGGGCCGGCTTCCTCACCTCGACCGGATGGCAGCAGCTCTCGTTCCCGGTGCCGCCGGGAACGCAGTATCCGTTGCGGATCCGGCGTTACTACTCAGCGGAGACCAAGCCGGAGGCCCAGTACAAGAGCAGCATCGTCATCGACGAGCTGACCGCACTGGTGCCGCCGTCGATCGACGTCCCGAAGCCGCCCACCGTCACCGACCCGCTGATCGTGCAGGACGGCGACGTGACCAAGGCGCCGTGGCGGTTCGCGGTGATGTCGGACGCGCAGTTCGTCGCCCGCGACCCCGACAGCGACCTGGTGAAGAACGCGCGCCGTACCCTGCGGGAGATCCGCGCCGCGCACCCGGATTTCCTCCTCATCAACGGCGACCTCGTGGACGAGGCGTCACCGGAGGACTTCACCCTCGCCCGGCAGATCCTGGACGAGGAACTGGGCGGCACGGTGCTCCGTGGGGAGACGATCCCCACACCCCCGCTCCCCTACTACTACGTGCCCGGTAACCACGAGGTGATGGGCGGCAGCATCGACAACTTCAAGGCGGCGTTCGGCGCGACGAGCCAGGTGTTCGACCACAAGGGCACCAGGTTCGTCACGGTCAACACCTCCGCCCTGTCGATCCGGGGCAGCGACTGGACCCAGCTGCGCACGCTGCGCGCCGAGCTCGACAAGGCCGCGACGGACAGTCGGGTCGGCTCGGTCGTACTCGTCCAGCACGTGCCGCCTCGCGACCCGACACCCGCCCGGGCCAGCGAACTGAGCGACCGGAAGGAGGCGGCCGTGATCGAACGCTGGCTGTCGGACTTCCAGCGGACCACTGGCAAGGGCGCGGCGTTCGTCGGTGCACACGTAGGCACCTTCCATGCCTCGCACGTGGACGGCGTCGCGTACTTCGTCAACGGCAACTCGGCCAAGACTCCGTCCACCGCCCCCGCCGATGGCGGCGTCACCGGCTGGTCGTTGTGGGGCGTCGACCCGGTTTCGGCGAAGGAGGCGGACGAAGCTCGACACGATCCGGACCATGATGGTCCGCTCTGGGTCGCGACCGAGGTACGCCCGCATGTCGACGCGCTCGCTCTCGACGGCCCCGCCAACCTTCGGGTCGGGGAGTCGGCACCGGTCACCGCGACGGTCGCCCAGGGGACGCGGTCCTTCGCCGTCGGCTATCCCGTCACGGCAGACTGGACCGGCTCGCCGAACGTCTTCATCGGGAGCCGGTCCGACGCCAGGCCATGGCACGCTGCCGTCTTCGATCCGGACACCGGACAGCTCACCGCGCTCAAGGCGGCGCAGATCCGGCTCGCGGTGACCGTCAACGACGTCACCGAACAGGTGACCGTCGCACTGGAGCGGCGCGCTGCTGCCGCGTAAGGGGATAGCCATCTCCGGGCATACCGGGTCGCAGGCCGCAAAGACTGGCCGATCTGGCCTTGCGGTACGCCGGGGATTGACCCGCTCTGCGCGGACGCCTAACTTCCGCCCAGGAGATTCGCGGGTCGGGGCATCGTGCCCGTACGACACGGTGGGGCGAACACGGTGGGGCGAACACGGTGGGGCGAACACGGTGGGGCGAACACGGTGGGGCGAACACGGTGGGGCGAACACGGTGGGGCGAACACGGTGGGGCGAACAGATGGAGGGGCTGTGTCTCGACGGTTGACTGGTCTGGCGTGTGGTGTCGCCCTGGTGGCTGCCGCGCTCACCACGACGGCGGCTGCCTCCACGGCCGCGGGCGAGCCCAGAGAGACGTTCGACAGGTCTGCGGGAGGTTCGGAACCGGTGAGCGGCTCGGCGCACGGGATCAATGCCTGGTTGAGTACGCCGGCCAACCAGACCTATCTCGCCGCCCAGCCGGCCATCGACTGGTCCCGCGGCCGGGCTCCCGCCGGGTCGACGATCGCCGTCGACGAGACACGGAAGTACCAGGAGATGGAGGGCTATGGCGCCTCCTTCACCGACTCCTCGGCGTGGCTCGTCGGCACCAGGCTCGACAAGAAGCGCCGGGACGCCGCGATGCGCGACCTGTTCAGCGCCCGCGACGGCATCGGACTGAGCTTCGTCCGGCAGCCCATGGGTGCCAGCGACTTCGCCGTCGAGGGCAACTACTCCTACGACGACATGCCCGCGGGCCAGACCGACCCGACGCTGGCGAAGTTCTCGATCGACCATGACCGCGCGTACATCATCCCCGTCCTCGAGCAGGCGCTGCGACTCAACCCGAAGCTGCGCATCATGGCATCGCCGTGGAGCCCGCCCGGGTGGATGAAGACCAGCGACGACATGATCGGCGGCAATCTCCGACCCGACGCCTACCAGCCGCTCGCCGACTACTTCGCGAAGTTCGTCCAGGCGTACGCGGACGAAGGGATTCCGGTCCACTACATCTCGGCCAACAACGAGCCGTTGTACATCCCCGGCGGATATCCCGGGCTCGGGCTCAGTGCCGACGAGGCCAGCGACCTGATCCAGAACCACCTCGGGCCGGCCATCCGCAAGACCGGGCTGGACACCAAGATCCTTGGGTACGACCACAACTGGGACGTCATCAGCTACCCCGAGACGATGTACACCGACCCGGACACGTCGAGACACGTCTTCGGCACCGCGTGGCACTGCTACGGCGGTGACGTACGGGCGCAGTCCGTCTCCCACAACAACTACCCGAACAAGCCCGCGTACCACACCGAATGCTCCGGCGGTGAATGGGAAGGCGACGACCTCGCCGGCTTCGCCGGGGCGATGAGCCTCGTCGTCAACGCCCCTCGCGAGTGGGCCAAGGGCGTGGTGCGCTGGAACATGGCTCTCGACTCCGCCAACGGTCCGACCAACGGCGGCTGCCTCACCTGCCGGGGAGTCCTGCGGGTGACACAGGACGCCGACGGGGCGTGGAACTACGCCAAGACTGTCGACTATTACGCGCTGGGACACGCGAGCAAGTTCGTCCGCCCCGGTGCCCGCCGGATCGCGTCCAACACCCTGGGAGCGGGCAGTGTCCAGGACGTCGCGTTCGTCAACCCGGACGGCTCGAAGGCGCTGGTGGCGTACAACTCCGGCACCGAGCGGACGACGTTCTCGGTGCAGTGGGGCGACCGGTGGTTCGCGTACACGCTCGACGCCGGCGCGGCGGTGACGTTCACCTGGCACGGATCCCAGCACGGCAAGGCAGACAGCGACACGATCGGATCCGTTGACCTGCGCTTTGCCAACCAAGACGGCAGCCGTCCGCTGGTCAGCTACGACGCAGGCTTGCTGGGATTCCTCGACCAGGTGCGAGTTGGCGACGCGTGGCTGGGCTACTCCATCCCGACGGGTGGCTCGTTCGCGCCACCTGGTACGCCGTCCACACTGCCACGTGACAGCTGGGTGGTCTCGGCCTCGGCCAGCAGCCCGGATGACCCGGCCGGCAACGCGATCGACGGCGATGCGACCACCCGCTGGAGCACCGGGCACGGCATGATGCCCGGCGACTGGTTCCAGGTCGACCTCGGCGCCACCACCGCGTTCAGCGAGGTCCGCCTCGACACCTCGGCAAGTCCGGGCAACTTCGTCCGCGGCTACGAGGTCTACGTCTCCGACGACGGCACGACGTGGGGTGAGCCGATCGCGAGGGGCGGTGGGCGTACGGACCTGCGGGTCCTCGTGCCGCCGGTCGAGGCGCGCTACATCCGCCTGGTCAACACGGGAAGCTCGGGCAGCTGGTGGTCCATCCACGAGCTCACCGTCTCCGCGATCGCTGAGTCCGCTGGTACGGTGACCGGCTCGGCCGGCTCGGCCGGCTCGGGCGGATCGGCCGGATCGGCCGGATCGGGCGGATCGGCCGGATCGGCGGCAGCGGCAGCAGCCATGCGGGTGAACGTGGCCGGCAACGACTCGCTGCAGCGCAAGACGGCGACGCTGGCTGACGGCACTGAGCTCGAGGTGATCTACAACGCGGGCCACCGACCGGCCACGTTCGAGGTGGCGTGGGCGGGCGCGGCCTACACCTACCGCCTACCGGCGCAGGCGACAGCCACCTTCACCAGCCAGGAGTAGCTCGCTCCCGGCGCGTGGTGCCGGTGATGGTGGCGTCAATGCATCCTTGACGCCGGCTGGTGGTCGGGCCCGGCGGGCGGTGTACGAGGTTGGCTGGACGTACGCCGCGACCTTCGGTCGGAATGCCCTTGCCTGCTTGGGGTTTCGGCTGGTTCGGTTCGGTGGGGTTGTCGGTGGTCGGGTTTAGGATCTTGGTTGTGGATGTGATCACTCCGGACCGGATCCGGCATCCGTTGGCCGCGTTGGCTGACCGGATGCGGGATCGGCTCGCCATGGAGCCGCCGCCTTCGCTGTGGTCGTCTACCACGTCTTCGTCGGATGGTGATGATGCTGCGGGTGATGGGGCTGCGGCTGCGGAGGCTGCCGATGAGGTCGCGGACCTGTTCGAGAGTCTGAACGGTCTTACTGCGCAGCTGGCAGAGCTGTCGTTGGGGGTGATCCGGGAGGCCGACCGCAACGACGTCGCCCGTCGAGTGGGCGCCACCTCGACGGCGAACTGGTTGGCCGGGAGGCTTCGGATGCGTCCGGAGGTAGCTGGACGTTCGGTGAAACTGGCCCGGGCATTGGAAGATTCACTCCCGATCACCCAGCAGGCGCTGCGGACAGGCGAGATCTCCGTCGACCACGCGGCGGTGGTCGCCCGGTCGGTGGGCAACGGACTGTCCGAAGGAAGCCGGTCCCGACCTGCGGCGAGAGGCCGAGCAGGTGTTGGTCGACCAGGCCCGCACGTTCCACCCCAAGGATCTGGCTCGGTTGGGGCGCAAGGTGTTGGAGGTGGTCGATCCGGAGTTGGCGGATCGGGTGTTGGCCAGGCAGTTGGCGGATGAGGAGGCCAAGGCCGAACGGGAGCGGGAGGTGTGGCTGTATGAGGACCCGTACAGCGTGTCCACCTGGCTGCGCGGCAAGCTCAACCCTGTCACCACCGAGATGCTGCGGACGGCGTTGGAACCACTCGCGAAGCCGATGCCGACCACCGCGGACGGGCCCGACCCGAGGTCACGCTCGCAGCGGCTGGGAGATGGGTTCGCCGAGCTGCTCCGCCGATACCTGAACGCCGGCGCCTCACCCACCCAGGGCGGTGAGAAGCCACACTGGTGATCACGATCGACCACGACCGGCTCGTGAACGGCACCGGCACGGGAACGTTCCTGCATACGGGCACCCCGGTCTCGGCGCGGACCGCGCAGGAGTTCGCCTGCGACGCCAAGATCAGCTGGTACACCCCCGGCAACAGGCCCGGCACCGGCAGGAACGGCACTGGCGGGAACGGCAGCGGCGGGAATGCGGCTGGCGGGAACGGCAGCGGCGGGAATGCGGCTGGAGCGAACGGCAGCGGCGGCGGTAACGCCGACGAGAAGGGCGCGGACCAAGGTCGAGGGAGGCGTGGGCCAGCGCTCTCGGACCCGACCCGGCTCTACACCGGCAAGACCCGCCGACTCCTCGAACTCCGGGACCGCGGCTGCGCCTTCCCCGGCTGCGACCGCCCACCAGCCTGGACCCACGCCCACCACATCATCGCCTGGAGCCGCGGCGGACCCACCACCGTCGACAACGGCGTCCTGCTATGCGGCCACCACCACCGACTCATCCACCAAGGACACTGGACCGTCACCATCGCCCACGACGGCCAACCAGAATTCACCCCACCAGACTGGATCGACCCCCAACGCAAACCGCCTCTTCGCAGTTGAGGGTGTAGCGACCGCTGGCGCGTCGATCCCGGGGTAGACGTCGAGGTCTCCCGAGCCTGGAATTTCACACACTGTCCATCTGGAAGACCTCGACGTGCACCGCGCTGCCTTCGCTTGCCCTGACCTGACCACGTTGTGCCGGCCCGACGAGCTGGGTCTCGAAGCCATCGGCCAGCGGCTCGACCCCGATCGCGCGGTGCTCGCGTGCCGGGTGGTCGAGCCGGGCCAGTGGTGCCGCTGCTGTGGGGCCGAAGGCGTACCGCAGGACACCGTGGTCCGGCCCTGGCGCACGAACCGCTGGGCTGGCGTCCCACCATGCTGAAGGCGGCGCTCGACGTGGACTGACAACGAGTCGCTGATCCGGACGCGGATCGTCCGGTAACCGTTCTACGGTAAGTCCATGAGTACCGGGACGAGCACGGACGCGACGTTGGAGGTCAGCCCTCTGACTGCCAAGGCCTGGCCGGCGTCGACGCCCTCGTGCAGCGACACAACGGGATCTTCGGCGGCTGCTGGTGCATCTGGTTCCATCCCGACGGCCCCGAGCGCGGGCAGGGGGCCGAGGCCAACCGGGAGCTGAAGAAGCGCTACGTCAAGGCTGGCGCAGCCCACGCGGCGCTGGTGATGGACGGCGAAGTGGCCATCGCGTGGGCGGAGTACGGCACGCCGACCGAGCTGCCACCATCCACCATCGCAAGCAGTACGACGCCGAAAAGGACCGCGACCCCGACTACCGGATCACCTGTGTCTTCGTTGACCGGAGGTACCGCCGCAGGGGCATCACCGAGATCGCGCTCAGGGGCGCCCTCGACCTCATCGCGCAGGCCGGTGGCGTCGTGGTCGAGGCCTATCCGCACGACCTGACGCACCAGACGAAGAAGATGTCATCGTCGTTCCTCTACAACGGCACCCGCCGGCTCTACGAACGACTCGGCTTCAGGTACGTCCGGCCCAAGGGGTTGAAGAACTGCGTGATGTCGATCGAGGTGCCTGCGCAACCGTGACGCAGGTGGCCTTCCGAGGCGATCGTCAGATCACACCGCCGAGGGCGATGACTGCAGCCGACTGTTCCGCCGCCACTGCCGCGCGCCGTGCACTCCTGGCGGACGGGTGACGCTACGACGGCCCGCGGTGCCCCGCCGCTTCGATCAGTGCGACCGTCTCAGCCACGCAGGCCGCTGCGTCGAGCGAGTCGACGACGTAGGTCCCGGCGTTGCCGATACCCCCCACACCGGTGGCAGCGTCCCCACTCTCCGCGTCGTGCGCCACGCTGACCCCGGCAAGCTCGCCGGTGGTGTGCATGCGGATGCCGGCCACCTGCCGGAGTCCGAGGAGGTCCGGTCGGAGCATCGCCAGCACGGCGAGCGGGTCGTGCGGGTTGTTCCACCTCTTGCCGGCGAAGTCCCACCACTGGTGCACCTCCGCCTCGAGCTGGCGGCCGAGCGCACCTGCGGGGGCGATCTGGGTGAGGTGATCGGGCTCGATCCGGGCCTGGGTGGTGATCTCCAGGCCGACGACGGTGGCCGGGATGCCCGAACGGAAGACCTCGTCGGCCGCGGTGATGTCGGACTTGAAGTTGTGCTCGGGCTCGGGCCGGTCGAACCTGCCGCCCATCACATAGAGTCGCCGCACCGCCTGGGCGAACCCGGGGTCGGCCCGCAGCGCCAGCGCGATGTTGGTCAGCGGTCCGATCGCGACGACGCAGACCTCGCCGGGATGGCTGAGGACGGTTTCGACCAGGAACTCGGTGGCCGTCATGTCCTCGACGAACGCCTCCGTGCCGAGGTCGGCGTACAACCGCCCCTCGAACCCCGCCCACCAGGCCTCCGCCCCGGACAGGGGTTCGCCGGCCCCCGGAACCACCGGGAGGGCGTCGCGGCCGGCGAGCCGCGCCAACCTCCGCGCGATCTGAGCACGGACGGTGACATCGCCGTAGACGGTCGTCACACCGAGCAGCTCGACGTCCGGCGACCCGAAGAGCATTGCCAACGCGAGCGCGTCATCAACGTCGGAGCCGATGTCGGTGTCGAGAATGACGCGATACGGGCCCGCCATCGCCACCTCCGTTCACGCGTCGGCACCTACCGTACGCAGTCATTGGACACTATCCGTCACGCCGCCCCCGCGCACGGAACCCACACTCTTCGCCCGCGACACCCTCAGATCGCTCCCGGGCACGGCCCCCACCCGTCGTCGACCGGCACCGCCTCGGCGTAGGGCTCGGAGTCGAGGGTTGGCTGGTACCCGACGTCGTTCCGCAGGTCCCAGTCGCCGCGAGTGTTGGCGGACATGCCGTGGCAGACCGTGAACCCGACGTCCGCCCGAAGCCCGCAGTTGACGAGTTGCCGCAGGTCAGCGGGCCCGAGCCAGGCACTCAGCGCGCTCGACGCCGGCGGCTCTGCCGTCGTCGCCCCGAGCCGCAGCGCCACCACGGCGGCTCCGCTGCGATAGGCGTACGCCCGACCGAGCGCCTCGGCGAACGCCTTGGTCGCGCCGTACGTACAGCAGGGCGCTACCGGCCAGTCTGGCTCGACCGGAACCCGTCGCGTCGCCGCGTACTGGCCCATCGCATGGCCGGAGCTGGCGAGCACGACCCGCGGCACCCCGGCTGCCAGCACGGAGGCGACGACCTCGACGTTCGGCACCTGGAGTTCGGCCCAGGTCGCGGACGGGTCGGGGTTGCCCGCCAGGTGGACGACGGCATCGGCACCGTCGGTGATCTTGGCGACGAACGCCGGATCGGCGAGGTTTCCCTGCACGCCGCCGGGCAGCGGCACGCGGTCGGTCAGGACCAGGTCGTAGGCATCGACGAGACCAGGGATCAGCAGCTGGGCGACGCCGCCGGCCGCGCCGGTCACGACGACTCGTGGCTTCCGCATGTCCCCATCATCGCCGCGTCAACAGTGCGGTTTCGTTGGTGCCGCCCGCCAGTGCCGCCCCGCGTGCCGGACCGCAGTGCCATCCCGCGTGCCGGACCGCCAGGGCCATCCCGCCCGGGCCATCCCGCGTATCCCGCCAGATCAGCGCACCCGGCCAGCTCCAACCACCGGAAGCGCCAGCACCGGCGGTTCGGTCAGGCTCGTCCGCACGGTCACCGGGAGGACGGCATTGTTGTTGGCGTACACCGCATCGCTCGCGGCCAGCACCACCCGGATCCGGTGCCCGCTCGGCCAGCGGTGCACGATGCCCGGAAGCTCGATGCGAAGCGGCTCGGTCACGTCCCGAACCCGGACCGGCGAGACGAGCCGATGGACCAGGGTGACCGCCCCGCCCGGCGCCACGTCGTACAGCTTGGCGAACACCACCAACCGGTTGCCGGGACCACCCGACTGGACGGCCGCGGCCAGCGGCGCGGTCAACCGGACGTCGAGGGTGGGAACTCCCACCGTGTCGACGTCGACCGCCAGCGGCGCGGTCGTCCAGGCCGCGTTGGTACCGGTTACGTCATGGGGCGGTAGGCCATCCAACTCCGGCGGCAGCTCCGAGTACGACGAGGGAACTCCAGCCGGCAGGTTGACCCAGGTCTGCGAGCCAGCCGCGACCGCGGACCGCTCCGGAGTCAGTGACCTGTCGCCGGAGAGGAACAGCTCCTGGGTCGTGCCGACCGGATAGGTGTCGGCCGTCCCGTAAGCCGGCTCGGCCCCGGCAGGATCCGCGGCGTCGTAGTCGACCCAGTCCCGGAAGTACGCCAGGTTCGGGCCGAGCGACACGGTGTGGTCGTCACGCAGCCAGCGCGCGAACCAGTCGAGCACGCGCCGGCCCTCATAGGTCGTCTCCGGCGCACGTGCGCCGCTCAGGTCGATCTCACCGGGCGCCGGAGTCATCCCCGAGTGCCCCCACGACTGCCACACCATCCGGACAGGCGTGCCGTGCGCCTCGAGCGCGTGGTAGGTCGCGACGGACTCCTGCAGGTTGAACAGCGTGTCGTCCTGGCCCTGCAGCAGGAGCGTCGGTGCCTTCACCTTCGACACGTACGACGAGACCGAGGCATGCCGCAGCAGCTTCAGCGAGGCAGGCGAGGGATAGCCGGCCAGGTTGGCCTCGATCAGCGCGGGGCAGACCTCGTCGCCGAAGTTCGGGCAGCCGGTGAGCCGGCGCGGATCGCCGAGGGCGTGCTCGACGCCACGCAGGACACCGAGCGCGGCGAACAGGTCGGCCCACATCCGCTTGAAGGTGCCGGGCTCGTCGGTCGCCACGCCGACACCATCCAGATCTGAGCCCGCCACGCCGGCATTGGTGGGTGCGAGCGAGTAGGCGAGGTCGTTCCAGGTGATCGCGGGTACGAGGGCGTCGATCCGGTCGTCGACGGAGGCGGCCGCGAACTGGACCTGCCCACCGTAGGACCCGCCGAACATGCCCACCCGAGGATCACCAGCGCCGTCGAGTGCTACGACGTCGAGCCGGGCTCCGTCGACGTCCGGGTGGTTACCCGCGAGATAGTCGACCAGTTGGCTCGCCGCCTGGCCGTCCCAGTCGGGATCGTCGAGGCCGATCTTGCACTGCGAGCCGCCGAAACCGAGTCCGGAGTACGCCAGGACAACGTAGTCGCGCTCGGCCAACCGACCGGCCATGCCCGCCTGGTCGTCCTTGCTGCCGCCGAAGCCGTGAGTGGTGAGGATCGCGGGTTGTCGGTTCTGCGGCGTCGCCGTCGCCGGGAGGTAGAGGTCGGCCGCGACCCGGCAGCGGGTGTCCTTCGCCGGCCCGACGAGGACGTCGACACTGACCGGGGACACGACATACGGCGCGACCGTCGCGGCAGACATGCCAGGCCCGGCGACCGTGGCGTGGGACGGCACCGCTGGGGCGAGCATCCCGAACGCCAGCAGGGCGATGCCGACGAGGCAGGCCATCCCCGCCGAGCGGGCGGTCGCGACGGAGCGGCGGATTCTGGAACGACCGACGTCGGTGGTGCGACCGACAATGGTGCGACGACCGATGACGGTGGTGCGACCGACGATGGTGCGACGACGCGCGCGCATGGAAGCCCCCTCGGTCCGGTGAGCAGGGTGGCCCGAAGCATAGTCCGACATGTCCGACACACGCCGGTTCCCGCCTGCCGGTCAAGGACGCCAAGCGGTCAAGAGCGCGCCTCTGGGTCGAGAACGCCCGCGGGTCGAGGTCCCGGAGCAGCGTCCGGGGTCCGACCTCAGGAGTGCCGGGACTCGTCCGGTCCCGGTCCGCGGTAGCGCCAGAACACCGGAAACACCAGGACCGCCGCGAGCATCGCCACGACCACGAGGAACCCGCCGCCGCTCACTGCCAACGCCGTTCCCGCGGCCGCCCCAGCCGTGCCATGGGCGAAGTCGGCCAACCTCGGCCCACCGACGACGACAACCGTGAACACGCCCTGCATCCGACCCCGCATCTCGTCCGTCGCGGCGGTCTGCAGGATCGTCCCCCGGAACACCATGCTGACCAGGTCAGCCATCCCGGCCATCGCGAGAAACACCACCGCCAGCCACAGCCAGGGCGACAACCCGAACCCAACGATGGCGAGTCCCCACGCGCAGACCGCGCCCACGACCGCGACACCATGTCGGCGAATCCGGGTGAACGTACCCGACAGCAGCCCGCCCAGCACCGCGCCGAGCGGGATCGCCGCGTACAACAGGCCGAGCGCGAAACCACCGCCGGGCGGATCGCCGAACGTCTCCTGCGCCATCTGCGGGAACAACGCCCGCGGCATACCGAAGACCATCGCGATGACGTCGGACAGGAACGACACCAGGACGATCGGCTGGGTCGCGAGATAGCCGAAACCCTCGATGATGTTGCGGAGTCCCGCCTTGCGTGGAGCACCCGCGAGCGGAGGCAACGGGGGCAGTCGCCACACCGCCCAGATCGTCACGGTCAGTGCGATGGAGTCGATGAGGTAGAGCGGCGACAGACCGATCGCCGGGATCATGACGCCCGCCAGCATCGGACCGATGATCGCGCCGGTCATGAAGACGGTCGACCCGAGTGCGTTGGCGGCCGGCACCAGGTGCAGTGGTACGAGCCGCGGGATCGATGCGCTCCGGGCCGGCTGGTTGACGCCGAAGCAGGCCTGCTGGAGTCCCAGCAGCCCGAACAGTACCCAGACCGAGTTCAGCCCAGCCGCCGCCTGCACCCACAGCAGCATCGACGTCGCCGCAATGCCCACGTTGGTGACGAGCATCAGCTTGCGCCGGTCAACCGCGTCGGCGATCGCGCCACCCCAGAGGGCGAAGACGACGAGGGGTACGAGCGCGACCAGGCCGGACAGGCCCACGTAGGCAGACGATCCGGTGATTTCGTAGATCTGGAAGGGAACGGCGACCGCGGTCAGCTGGCTTCCCACCGCGGTGACGATGGTGGACGTCCAGAGCCGGCGGTACGGGGCGACCGCGAGCGGGCGGGTGTCGAGAACGACCCGGCGGAGGTCGAACCGGCGGCGGGACCTGCCCGGTCCAGGGGACGTCGAGTCAGGCGACGTCGAATCAGTGGATGTCGAGCCAGGGGACGTCGGGTCAGGCGATTCGACCGATTCAGGCGACGTCGAATCAGGGGGATCCGGTTCGTGCGGAGCGGTGTCGGGTTCGCCTCGGCCGGCGGAACTTGACACTACGCCACTTCCCTGGATGTCTCTCGACGTCAAGACACGACGATGTCACCATATCTCCAGGCATCCACCCACCGGACAGGCGTCTCACGATGGGACCGAGTGGTCCGCATTCGGCTAGGGGCCACCGAGGTGGTGTCACCTCGGGCGGACGGCCCCCTCCGCGCCGGGAACTGGGTGCGGGCCCACCTCCGCCGAGTTGTTGGAGGTCTGGCTGCTTCTAGGCAACGCAACCTCCAACAAGTCGACCTGCAGCGTGCCCTACCGCCAGGCGCGGCCGCTGTACCGCAGTGTCCGCTACGTCGGCGCCCGCTACCGCTGCGTCCCACCCGCAGCGACCAGTGCCGCCCGCGTCAAGGTCAGCTTGCCGCCAGCGCGGCGATCACCGCGTCGGCGCACTCTTTGGTGGTGGCCGCACCGCCGAGGTCCGGCGTACGCGAACCGGGTTCGGCCAAGGCGACATCCACCGCGCGCTCGACCCCGGCCGCAGCGGCAGTCTCGCCGAGATGGTCGAGCATCATCGCCGCGGTCAGGATCTGCGCCACCGGGTTGGCGATGCCGCGCCCGGCGATGTCCGGTGCGGAACCATGGACCGCCTCGAACATCGACGGGTGGACCCGCTCGGGGTTGAGGTTGGCGGCCGGTGCGATGCCCAGGCCTCCTGCCACCGCCGCCGACAGGTCACTGAGCAGATCGCCGAACAGGTTGGACGCCACCACGATCCCGAGCCGGTCCGGGGCCAGCACCATCCGCGCCGCCAGTGCGTCGGCGTGGCACTGCTCCGATGTCACGTCCGGGTAGTCCGCCGCGACACCGGCGAATACCTCGTCCCAGAAGGGCATCGAGTGCACGATCCCGTTGGACTTGGTCGCCGAGCACACCGGTAGCTTGCGTTGACGGGCCAGCTCGAACGCATATCGCACCACCCGCTCGATGCCGCGCCGGGTGAACACCGCGGTCTGGATCGCCATCTCGTCGGGCCCGATACCCTGCCGCCCGCCGACGCGGGAGTATTCGCCCTCGGAGTTCTCCCGTACGACGATCATCTCCACGTCGGCGGCCGACCGGCCCACCAGCGGCGACGAGATGCCCGGCAGCAACCGCACCGGTCGCAGGTTGACGTACTGCTCGAACGCCCGGCGGATCGGGATCAGCAGCCCCCACAGGGAAACGTGGTCCGGCACGCCCGGATAGCCGATGGCACCCAGCAGGATCGCGTCGTAGTCGCGCAGCTGGTCGATCCCGTCCGGCGGCATCATCTGGCCGGTCAGGGCGTAGCGCTCACAACTCCAGTCGTACGCCGTCCAGTCCACCTCGAACCCGGATGCCCGGGCCGCCGCGTCGACGACCCGGCAGGCCTCGACCGTCACCTCGACACCGATGCCGTCGCCGGGAATCACCGCGATCCGATGAGTACGCATCTGGTCCCTCCGTTCGTCCTCGGTTGGTTCGCCTCTGGCCCCGCCCGCCGACCGGGAAGGTTTCCACCGACGCGGCCGGATCGCAACCGGGCTTGCCAGAACCACGGAATTCACCTAGCGTTGAATTCCGCTCACCTCCTCCCAAGGGGTCCCGCCCATGGACACCGCCATCGATGTCGCCGACCTCGTGATCGACCGCGGAAAGCGCGAGGTCCTGCACGGCATCAGCGCACGCATCGGGCGCGGCACCGTCACCGGTCTGCTCGGCCCGAGCGGCAGTGGCAAGACCACCCTGATCCGCGCCATCGTCGGCGTCCAGATCGTGAAATCGGGCACCGTCACCGTGCTCGGCCAGCCCGCCGGATCGCCGCAGCTGCGCCACGCCATCGGCTATCTCACCCAGTCGCCGAGCGTGTACTCCGACCTCACGGTCAAGGAGAACACCCGCTACTTCGCCTCGCTCTACGGGCTCGGTGCCGCTGCCGCCGACGAGGCGATCAACGCGGTCGGTCTCGGCGATGCTGCCGGTCAGCTGGTCAGCACGCTCTCCGGCGGCCAACGCAGCCGTGCCTCGCTCGCCTGCGCGCTTGTCGGCAAGCCCGACGTGCTCGTACTCGACGAGCCGACGGTCGGCCAGGATCCGGTCCTGCGCGACGATCTGTGGCAGCGGTTTCGCCGCCTTGCCGCGGCCGGTACGACGTTGCTGATCTCCAGCCATGTCATGGACGAGGCCAACCGCTGCGACCGGCTGCTGCTGATCCGGGAGGGCGCGCTCATCGCCGACGACACACCGGCCGCGATCAAGGCGAGCACCGGCACCGACGACCTGGACGCGGCCTTCCTCGCCATGATCCGAGCCCGTGAGACGTTGGAGGTGGCGTGATGTCGGCGCGCATCCTGGCGAGTACGATCCGGCGCATCCTGCTCCAGCTGCGACACGACCACCGGACGATCGGGATCCTGCTGGTGGTGCCGTCCCTCCTGCTCGCCTTGTTGGCGGCGCTCTTCGACGCCACACCGGAGATCTTCAACCGGGTCGGCGTCACCATGCTCGGGATCATCCCGACCCTGATGATGTTCCTGATCACCAGCATCGTGATGCTGCGCGAACGCCAGTCCGGCACGCTGGAACGCCTCTTCACGACCCCGCTCGGCAAGCTCGACCTGCTGTTCGGGTACGGCCTCGCGTTCGGCATCCTCGCCGCGCTGCAGGGCACCATCACCTCCGCGGTCGGATACTGGCTGCTCGGTCTCGACATGGCCGGCAGCATCGCCCTCGTGATCCTGATCGCGGTGGCCAACGCCGTGCTCGGCGTAGCACTCGGGCTGTTCTGCAGCGCGTTCGCCCGCACGGAGTTCCAGGCCGTGCAGTTCATGCCGATCGTCGTCCTGCCGCAGATCCTGCTGTGCGGGCTGTTCGTTCCGCGGGAGGCGATGGTGGGATGGCTGCAGGCGATCAGTGACGTGCTGCCGCTTACCTATGCCGTGGAGGCCCTGCAGGAGGTGGGCACCCACGCCGATCCGACCACGACCATGTGGCGCGACCTCGCCATCATCGGCGGGGCGGCCCTGGTGGCCTTGGTGCTAGCCGCCGCGACCCTGCGGCGTCGTACCGCCTGACACACCGAAGACTGACGATCCGATGGCGCGACGAACCGGCCGGCGACCCGGCAAGCAGGACACCAGGGAAGCGATCCTCGTGGCGGCCCGGGTGGTCTTCGCCGAGCAGGGCTACGAAGGCGCATCGATCCGGCAGATCGCGCGTGACGCTGCTGTCGACCCCGCCCTCGTCCACCACTACTTCGGTACGAAGGAAGAGCTCTTCAAGTCCGTCGTCCAACCACCCGTCGACGTCGCGGAGGTCTTCCCGAAGATCTTCGCCGGCGACCGGGACGGCATTCCCGAGCGCCTGCTGCGTACGTTCCTGGGGGTCTGGGAGAGTCCGGTCACCGGGCCCGCGTTTCTCGCACTCGTCCGTGGCGCGGTCACCAACCGACTGTCCGGTCGGCTGGTGCGGGAGTTCTTCACCCACAACATCCAACGCCGCCTCATGCGTACGCCGGAAACCGGCATCGATCCGGCCGAGGTCCCGCTGCGCGCCTCGCTGGTTGCCAGTCAGATGTTCGGGCTCGCCCTGACGCGCTATGTCTTCCGGTTCGAACCGCTGGCGAGCGCGTCCACGGAAACAGTCGTCGCTGCCGTCGAGCCGACGCTCGCGCGCTACCTGTGGGGCGACCTCACGGCTGCCGAGTCAGGGGCGCAGCAGTAGCGTCCGGGTGCTCCCAGCGGGAAGTGGCACCGCGACCCGTCCATCTTCGATCTCGAGGTCGTCGGCTCCGCGCTCGAGCAGCGTCGTCAAGGTGGCGCTGCTCGCCTCGAACCCCTCCAGCGTCACGTCGACCTCGAGCGGTTCGAACGCGAGCGAGCGGAGCCTGACGGACAGGCCCTCTGTTCCATCCCGCGGCCGGCCCACGCTGCTGACCACGACGTCGGGCCGGCTGACGGCGAGCAGGCTCCCGGAGGAGACCAGGGGCGCCGGTCCCCGGCCGGTGGCGAGCACGGCGACCAGCGGTTCGGTGAGCCCAGCCGCGGTCGTCGCGCCGAGCACGTGCACCGGGTCTTCCGCCGAACCGGCGATGGCGTAGTGAAACGTCATCTCGCCTTGCTGTTGGGACGGGAAGTTGGTGTCCCAGATGTTGTTGAGTGCCCACGAGTACACGGTCGACGGCTCGGGCTGCTCGGGCGCGATGGTCGCCGGAAACGGCTGGTAGGGCAAAGCGATGGTGCCAAACTGCACCAGCGGAGCTTCCAGGGTTGCCCAGGCGATCGAGTATCCGTCGGCGGAGACACCGGCCCAGTGCCGGATTCCCCGCATGTGCTCCGGAGCACCGGGCACATGTGCAACCCCCGCACCCGCAACCGAGCCGGTGAGCTCGAACATCGGCTCGGTGTCGGCCGCGAGCGGGAACGCGAAGTAGATGCTCTCCTTCGTCGAGCTCGCCGGCTTGTCGATCCGGTTGGTGATGTCGATGCGAGGAACGCCTTCGTACAACGCGATGGTCGTGCGCATCCAGTCCACGCCGGCACCCCTGACCTCGACCTCCAGCAGGTCGCACAGGTCGGAGTGTTCGGATCGGGTGACGACCGCGTGCCGGGCCACCTGCCGCGACGTCAGCAGGGCGAGGTCGGTGGCGGTGAGCCGGCTCGACAGGTGGTTGACGTTCGGCGCCGAACCGTAGGTGTCGAAGATGTACTCGTTCAGCCCGGTGAGCGCACCTGGATTGACGAGTTCGCGACCCGAACGCCGGTCGACGATGGACGTGACCATCGCCTGGGTCGGGTCGTAGGTGAGTTCGTAGTAGTCGTTGGCCAGCCGGTACGCCGCTTTCGGGGCTGGCCGTCCGCCGTCGTCCGGTGCCACCGTGCCAGTGCCGCCGACGGGCTCGGCCACCTCGGTGGTGTGCGTATCACCGGGCAGCAACACGTCCGGCTTCCATGCGGTCGCATCGTCGTTCAGGTCCAGCGGATCGCTACCGGCGACCGGCTCTCCGTTGTCGGCGAACACGAGGTCGAAACGAACCCAACCGAGCGGCGGAACGTCGCGGGCGACGAACTCCAGGTGCCGGCCGCGAGGCGAGGCGGCGCGGCTCTCGGTGGTGACCCGGGTCGCCACCCGCTCGTCCTTGCGGGTGTCCACGACCGCGAGCAGCCCTTTGCCCGCAGGGAGATGGCTCTCGGGGACGAACGCGCGTACGACGTCGGACCGCGGCCACCCGGTGGTGTTGTACACCGCGAGCGAACCCAGCACCTGGGTGAACGTCGGCGTGCCCACGCCCGCACCCAACCGACGGACGCCGGAGTGCAGCAGGTCGAGCGCGTCGTCGTAGGCCTGGTAGGCGAATTCCTGTTTGCGGGTCCACTGCAGGCCACCGGAGTCGACACCGGTCTCGTGATCGTGCCAGGGATTGGCCGCACCCCAGGTGTGCTCGTCGAACAGTCCAACCTTGTCGTAGATGGCGTCGATGGTGTCGCGCAGTGGATACAGCGTTCCAGACTGCAGATCGGCCAACGTGTGCACAGTTTCCGCCGTACGCAGGATCCCTTGGGCACGGCGGTTGTAACCGAGCGGACGGGCACCCGAGCCGACACCATCTGCCCACCAGTCGCCCCAGTCACCACTGTGTTCGGCCAGTTCGTCGCCGATCAGCTCCTCCGCCTCGGCGAGGAACGCACCGTTGGTGGACGTGACCAGCCGGGGGTATACCCACTCGGAGTTCCACCGTCGCGCGATCTCGCCGGGCGTCGCGCTGGGTGCGGCATTGTCGGAGTGCCTGCCCTGGACGCGGAGTTGGATGAGGTCGTACGCGTACGGTTCCTTCGTGACTTCCACGTCGGCAGGGATGCCGGACAGCCCGAAGACCGCCTCGCTGAAGGGGAAGGGTCTGGTCACCAACGCCTGTAGATACAGGGGAAGCATCGCCACGGCGTCGTCGTAGGAGTCCGACAACCCGATCAGGTTGCCTTCCATATAGGCAGCGCCGTGCGCGCTGTCGGTGAACCAGGTGAGCAGGCGCGCCCCACTGGGCGACCGCCACCAGAAGGGACGACTGAGATCCTGCCCGCCGACGAGGTAGGGCACCGAACGGCCGGCCCAGTTGTGTGCGGCCGACAGATAGCGCACACCTGCCTCGACAAGGGCGTCTACCCAACCTGTCGTCGCGCCCGGAACGTCTGTGTGCATGGCCGAGCGGATCGGGATGTCGAAGTCCTCGCGCAGTTCGGCCGCGGTGCGCAGCAGCCTCGCCAGTTCTTCCTGGCTGGCCATCTCGGTGTGCAGGTTGAAAGGCATCGCCGTGACTTCGATGACGTCGTCCCGGACCAGTTGACAGAACTCCTCCACCACGGTGGCCGGCCGCGTACGCAACCACGAACGGACTGGAAGATTCGACTCCACTGTCCACCGGAACCGTGTTGCCGGGTCGTCCTCGGCACCACGGCGGGCCAGTTCGACAGCAGCGTCGAGGTACTCCCAGTGGTTGCGCAGCACGACGCCCTGCGTGTCGGTGTAGCCGATGTCGAGGTGGGAGTGGTGCACGAGATGGACGGTCAGCTTGCGACCCGGTGCGACCGCGAGCTCGCCACGATGCTCGACCCCGGCCACGGCGAGGATGACCGTCCATGTCTGCGGTGCGGCGATCTCGGGGGTCGCGAGGTCGAGTACGCCGGAGCGCGGGAGCTGTCCTGTCCACGACACCGCGGTCCCGCCGTCCGGACGCCGGAGTTCGATGCGCTGGACGTCGTCGGGTACCGGCTCGAACGTGAGTCGCACGATCTGGTCCAACGTGCGCGGCGCGGCCCCGGGACGGAACAACGGAAGCGCGGCACCTGCCACTGTCACGCCGTTCACCTGCGCGAACGGCGTGAGACTCGCTGCGGTGAGAGCGTCCCGAACGGTCCGGGTACCGGGCGCGAGCCCGCTACGTGTCAGGAGTCGCGTTGTCATGGAGTCCTACCGTCTGAAGAGGGGTCGCCGTGAAGCGCGCCCTCGCACGTTACCCGCGCATGGTTGCCGCGTGAAGTCCATCGGTCACGGCGCGTTGTGTGACAATTCGGAAAACGCTCGTCACGAGCGGTCATCCGACACCGTCGTGAGGTCGCGCGCGGCGTCGTCAGTTGCGCGCGTCTCGGCAGCTTGCGCGGGGTCTCGTCACGGCGCGGACATCAGATGGTTTGCTCATCGGACCGGCTGCACGTCTCCATGCCGACGATGCTGGTCGGCTCACGTCGCGGCGGCACCGACGGCGACCTCACCGGTTGTCGGTTCATTGGTCGGCGCGTGTGCGTCGAGGTGGTCGAGCATCGCCTGCGTGGTGGCCGATCCGAGTGCGCGGTAGGCCTCGAAGTCGAACTCGCCGTAGAGCTGGTCGCCGGTCGTACGCCGGGGAAAGTCGACGTGCGAGGTCGCATAGGCCTCGAGGTCCCACGACAGGCGTCCCGCCAGAAGCGCCTTGACGAACAGCACCTCGACCTGCGAACCGTCCGGGTAAACCGCCCGACCGCGCACCCAACCCCGGTCGATCCTTGGACCGTCCATCCGCCGCATCCGACGCGGATCGAGCTCCAGCTCGACGCCGAGGTCCATCCGCGCGACGGCAATCGCTGAACCAATGGTCTCGAAGGTGTCCTCGACGTCGCTCGACGCGTCGAGCACGATGATCCGGCGCGGGTGCCGGCGCAGTGCCTCGACCAGGCCGAGGTTGTCGTAGTGCCCGCCGTCGGTGACGTAGAGCCGGTTGTCGTACAACGACGTACGGCCCACTGCCTCCTTGAACAGCCGGTAGACGCCCGGCTTGTCGGCGACGCTGACCAGGTGGGCCCACCATGCGACCAGGCCCGCCCATGCCGACCGCGCCGGTCCGGAGTCGTCGCGCGCAGCGCGCTCCGCACACCGGCGGGCGTACGCTGCCGACCTGGACGTCGTTCCCCAGTAGGGATTCGGCAGCCATACCCCGAGCCGCGCGTTGACCACGGCGAACAGCAACCGCATCGGCCGGGTCCGCGCGTTCGCCCGCCCGGTCAGGGGCGCGAACGCCGCGCCACTGATCGCCACCGCACCAGGAACCGTCACGTCTCGTTGGCGGAAGTCGGCGCGGGACTCATAGCGAGTTGTGTGCTCCAGACCGCCGGTCGGTAACGACACGTCTCCGGCGACTCCGGTCAGGGTCGGGTCGAAGATGAACGGCACGCATCCCCGGTCGGGCGGGATGAAGTCGGGGTCGAACGCGTTGGCCGACGCGACGATGACCAGCTGCGGGCCTCCGTCGCCGGCAGCAGCCCAGCTCGAGTAGGGCATCGCGACCGCGTAGTCGTAGTCGGTCGCCGTGTTGTCGCCGGTACGCCGAGCGAGATAGGCCGTCGCAAGACGCTCGCGATAGTACGGATGCAGCGACGTCCGCGTCGCGTCGGTCAGTACGGCGATGAGAAGGACGAGGCCGGCGCACAGTCCGGCGACCCACCACCGCGAGCGCCACTCCTCGCTGGCCACATAGCCGGCGGTCCAGCGCAACATGACGACTGTCCCGGCGACCAGGAGGAGGGCGGAACCCAGCCACGGCACCAGCTTGACTCTGGCCCAGGTCAGGATGCGGGTCCGCAGGTCCGGCCCTGGGCCGTCGCCCTTGGCGCTTTCCAGGCCCTTCCACGCCGACCGGGCCAGGGCGATGAAGGCGGCGCCCAGGGCGACCAGTGTCCCGAGCCCGAACTGGGAGTCCAGGATCGGATCGGCGCCGGCCGCACCACTGCCGGCGACGGTGCCCGCGACGCTGCTGGCGGCGTCGACGAGCCCGTCGGTGAGTCCGTCCATCGGGCCGGTGCCCGGCGTACTGCCAGCCTGGCTGAGACCGAAGTTGTTGGCCCACACGAGGACGAGGGGCAGTCCCACCAGCAGCACGATCGTCACGAAGGCTGGGATGACCAGCAGTTGCGCGAATGCACGGCCCTGAGTCCGAAGCCAGCCAGGAGGGACGCGGAACCTGTCGACCACGACCTCACCGACGAAGAGGACGACGACAACGCCGAGCGGTCCCAGGGCCGCGGCCCAGTACCACGTGGGTACAGAGGTGAAGTCGAGTGCCGCCGACGGGGAACCGAGGCCCTCGACCACGCCGGCCTCGGCGATCGCCCAACCGAGTAGCCAGGACACGGCGCGCAGCGCGACGCCGATCAGGACGAGGTTGACGACAGCGCCGTAGAGCAATGACATGATGCCGCGGGCACCCACCGAGATCGACGGCAGCAGGTAGTGGGTCTGGCGACGAAGCCGGGCCAGCTCAGGGGTTCCGGTCGCGTACGGCAGTTTCTCGTCGGGACGAAGGGGTCGGTTGCCGAGCGAGCGGCGTAGCACGTGGAACGCCGCGGCGATGTACCCGCCACCGCTGACACCGATGACGGACGACGACTTCTGGTACAGCCCGTTGCTGGTGAGAACCTGGAGCGCGCCGAGGCAGAACGCGGCAGAGCGGATGCCACCACCGGAACAGCAGATGATCTGGCCACCAGCGTCGTGCCCGGTCGGATCGGTCCCGGTGGCGCCCGACGTGGTGGCCGACCCGGTCGTCACCGTCGGCCCCGTAGTGGCAGCGGGTCCCGTCGCGGCGGTCGGCCCGGTGGTCGCGACCGGCGTACCCGAACCGTCCGGCGGCGGCCCCTCTCCTCCAGGCCCGTCTCGTCGGGCCGTACGCGTCGCACCGATGAGGGCCAGCAACAACAACGCGATGCCGCCGATCCACAGCGTCCACATCGCCGGACTCAACACGGCCACGTCCAGGGCGGGGCATCGCGAACCGCCACCGGGCACTCCGAACCGCTGCCAGAGGACGACGTCCTCGACAACGTCCAGGACTGCGGCCACCGACACCAGACCCGCACCTGCCAACGCGAGACCGGACCAGGCCCGCGCAACCGGAGCGACGACGCCCGCGAGCGCGCGTACCCGCCAGGCCGCCAGCAGATAGGCGTAGATGAACGCCACGTCGATGAGGAGCGAGAGGCGCGCGGGCACAACACAGTCGGGCACCGGGCCACCGCCGCCCAACCGGGTCGCCCAGGTCGGGTCGCCGTCCAGCACCGCCTGCCGCATCGGCCACTGAATGAGAAGGAGCAGCGCGACCAGAAGAACCGTCACCCGGACGCGGCGCCACTGACCGACGAGCTGCACGTCCCTGCGGGTCAATCCGTCCTGACTGCCAGCACCGGGCGGGGCGTCAGCACTGCTTGTGGTTTCGGTGCTGGTGGTCGCGGAGGTTGTCGTTGGGCTGCCAGTTTCGGTGCCCGTGGTTGCGGTGGTGCGCACGTCCGACACGAGAATCCCCCTTCGTCCGCCGGACCAGCCGGCCTCCACCACTACTCAGGCGAAGAGCCGGCGGAGGTGTTCGCTCCACCGGATCCGTTGCTGGAGCACCCGGAGATAGCCCCGGTCGACCCAGCTCGCCTGTGGTTCGAGACCTTCGGCGGCCATGTGCTGGACGGTACAGAAGGTTTCGCGCTGTGTCCTGATCACGTCGTCGACGAGATCGACCGTGGAGGCCAGTCCGTACGCCTCGGCGAACACCTCGACGCGATGCGGCCGGTCAGGCGGTGCCGGGTATCCCAGCGACGCAACGCATTCGGCATTGCTCCGGAACGGCGCCAGGTATTCCAACGCGTACACCACATCGCACCTCGGTGGCGCCGGATAGGCGAGGTCCCAGTCCAGGATTCCCACTGGACGGCCGCCATGCCAGACGAGGTTCCATGGACCGAAGTCGCCGTGGCAGACGATGTCGTCCGGATTCGCCGGATCGGTGCCAGGCTCCTGGATGCCGCTCGACCACACCAGATCGGGGTCGCGCCGCCAACCGGCGATCGCCCGGTGATAGTCGCGCAGCAAGTGGGCCACCGAACGCAGGCCGTCGTCGCTGACCACCTTCGACCAGCCGGACTGACCCGACTCTCCCTCGACGTAGGTCAGGACCTCTCGTCCGTCCTGGTCGAAACCCAGGACGCGTGGACTGTAAGGAAAGTCCACGGCCTCCAGGTGACGAAGGAGTGCGTGGACCGCGGGCGTCCACGCAGAGACGGGCCGCCGGATCGTGTCGCCGACCCGCTCGACAACCCGCCGCTTCGCCGGCGCCGACACCATGAAGCGAAACGTTAGCCGCTGGCGGCACCAGGTCGTGGTGGTGGTTGTCCGAGCTCAGTCCGGCCGTACCCCTACGCGCCCTGCTGACCCGACGGACGCGCTGAGACGATGGGCCCATGGAAGGCACAACACCTCTTGGCGACACGACGATCGAGACCTGGCTCGAGCAACTCGGATCGGCCGCACCCGCACCTGGCGGCGGCGCTGCCGCGGCCATGAGCACCGCTATCGGTGCCGCGTTGGTCGGCATGGTGGCCAACCTCACCATCGGCAAGCCTGCGTACGCCGAATGGGACGGACTCGCGACGATCGCGCGAGACAAGTCCACCGCACTCCGTGCCGACGCGCTCCGTCTTGCCGAGGAAGACGCCGCCGCGTTCAACGCATTGATGGCGACGTACCGGCTGCCGAAGAGCACCGACGCCGAGAAGGCTGCGCGCTCCGCCGCGATTCAGGACGCGCTCGTCGCTTCGGCGCAGGTTTCGGTCGACATCGCGTACACGGCCATGGAGCTGATCGGGCTCGCCAAGGCGCTGCCAGGCCGCTCGAACCGGTCCGTAGTCTCCGACGTCGCCATCGCCGCCGCGTCGGCCGCAGCCGGACTCGAGTCCGCGATCGTCAACGTGGATGTCAACATCAACGCGATCCGCGACCACACGGTCAAAGCGCAGCTGACCTCGAAGATCGGCGGAAGTAGCGCAGCGCTGGCCGATGCCCGCGCCGTAGTGGAGGCCGTCCGGCAGGGGTTCACGGCATGAGCGACCTCATCGACGGCAAGCAGATCGCTGCGCGCCTCCAGGAGCAGACCATCACCGAGGTCCAACGGCTGCGCGCCAACGGCGTCGTACCCACTCTCGCCCAGGTCGTGCCGACGCAGGACGAGGGCACCGCGTGGTACGTCCGGTCGATCGGACGGACGGCGAAGCGCCTCGGCGTCGAGAGCCGGATCGAACCGATGGTCGGTGCCTCGGCTGCTGCCATCGTCGAGCGGTTGGCGGCATTGTCCGCGGCTGGCGATGTGCATGGCGTGCTCTGCCAGACTCCCCTGCCCGCGGGTACGTCGCTTGCGCAGGTCGCAGCGGCGATCACCCCGGACAAGGACGTCGACGGCGCCAACCCGACCTCGCTCGGCCGGCTCGCCGCGGGGCTCGACGGGGCCTTCGCGCCCGCGACGGCGGGGGCGGTGATGGAGATCCTGCGTTCGCAGGGCGTTCCGTTGGCCGGTCGCCGCGTCGTGGTGGTCGGACGTTCGACAGTCGTCGGGAAGCCGGTGGCCCTACTGCTGCTGGCCGAGCACGCGACGGTCACGATCTGCCACTCGCGGACGACCGACCTCGCGGAGGTCTGCCGCTCGGCCGACGTGCTCGTCGCCGCGGCCGGTCGGCCCGGGCTGATCACCGATGCACATGTACGTCCCGGCGCTGTCGTCATCGACGTCGGCACCAATG
Organism: uncultured Actinomycetota bacterium; assembly: GCA_963720325.1. Lineage (GTDB taxonomy): Bacteria > Actinomycetota > Actinomycetes > Propionibacteriales > Actinopolymorphaceae > Thermasporomyces. Next base: position 994,030 of record CAVRFE010000008.1, read on the forward strand.
CGACCGCGGACGGCGGCCTGGTCGGCGATGTCGACACCGCCGCTGTCCGGTCGATCGCTGCGGCCGTCACGCCAGTCCCGGGTGGGGTCGGCCCGGTCACGACCGCGGTGCTCCTGCACAACACGGTCGTCGCGGCGGGCCTGGCCGCGGGGTGAGACGACGTGCGACGCCAACGCCCCGGCACGTCTTACCGGCGACGGCCTACCGGCGTTGGCCGTCGCGGCCACCGTAGGCCGGCATGGTTCGCGTCTGGTCGGCCGCGACCCACGCGGGATCGGGCCTGGGCCCCTGCCCGTGCTGGGTCGGCTGCATGTAGAGCCAGTCGCCGTCCTGGCGGTGTTCGCGTCGTTCGATCCGCCCGACGACCCACCGCTCGCGACCGTAGGCGTCGACCCCTGCGTAGTACTCGACCAGCTCGCCGCCCTGGGCTTGCTGCGGATACGGATATGAGCCTGGAGCTTCGTCTTGCTGTGCGGGCCGCTGCCGTTGCTGGCGCGACTCCCGCGACTCCCGCGCTTCCTGTGGCTCCCGTGGTCGGCGCGGCGCCCAGATCACCAGCGTCACGACGATGCCGAGAGCACCGACACACATGAGGATCCAGCCGATCGCCGCGATGTCGACGCCGGACAGTTTGTAGTCGACGGCGAACGCGAGAATCGCACCGATCGCGATCAGGATGGCGCTGGCACCGATACCCATGGAAACACCTCGAGCACGTGGGCTGACAGGTCTGGTCCCCGGTTTGGTGAGCGTCCGGACAGACTAGGACAAATGTGCTGCCACCGCGACCCGGCCCGGCTCACCTGACCGACAGCAACGGTCGGCTCACTCCGCGGCCGTCGCTCGGAGCGCCCGGTAGCCAAGCAGCGCACCCACGACGATTACGGGCAGCCCGAGCAGAAAGGGCGCGCGAATCCCGAACGCGCCAGCGGCAAGCCCGCCGAGCAGCGCACCCAGCGGCGAGGCGCCGAGGATTGCGGTCCGGTCGGCGCTGGTGACCCGGCCGAGAAACTCCGATGGCGCCAGCGTCTGCCGCAACGTCGTACTGACGACGTTCCACACACCGAAGGCGAAACTGCTGACGGTGAGCGACGCAGTGGCCAGCACCGGGTGCGCGGTCAGGCCGAGCACGGCCTGTGCGACACCGGCGCTGAGCAGCAGTGTGACGAGGAGTCGGCCGACCGGACGGATCGTCCGCGCGAGCCGGGCCGCCGCCAGTCCGCCGACCGGGCCACCCACCGCGCCGATCCCGATGATGAGGCCGTACGCGGCGGCAGGCAGGTCGAGCACCTGCGTCACGTACAACACGATGATCGCGAACCACGCACTGTCGGTCAGCGCGAACACCATGCTCAGCCCGGTGACCGCGCGCAGCGTCCGGTGCCTGACCAGCCAACGGGCGCCGGCCACGATGTCGCGCCAGATCCTCGGTCGCGTCGCCACTGGTGCCGGCGCGAACATCCGCGGCAACGAGAACACCAGCGCCGCGGCAACCGCGGCCGTACCGGAGTGGACCGCGAACGGGAGAGCCGCGGCGAGTCCGAAGAGATACCCGGCCACCGGCGGCCCGAGCATCTCCGCGCCGGCCGTGGACGCGGTGATCAGCCGGCCGTTGGCCAGGTCGAGTTGGGCTGGTGCGACCAGGCGCGGAGTCATCGTGCTGGTCGCCGTTCCGCTCAGCGTGGCGGCGGTCCCGCAGACGAACGCCACCACGTAGATCAGCGGGAGGCTGGCCCGGCCGAACCCGACGGCAGCCGCGACACCGGCGACGAGCAGGCAGTCCAGCAGGCCGACGGCCGTCACGAGCCGCCGGGTGTCAACCCGGTCGACGATCGCCCCGGCGAGTAGCCCGAATACCAGCCAGGGCACCTCGACCGCGATCGCGACACCGGCGACCAGCGCGGGCTCGGAGGTCAGGGTCGCCGCCAGCAACGGCAGGGCCGCGTTGTAGACGCCTGCGCCGAGGCTGGACAGCGCACCCGCCGACCACAACCTGCTGTACGCCGGGCCAAGAGGAATCACAGAAGTCGCCCTTCTACCGATACGACGGAATATCAGAAGTAAGCTAGCGGCCAACTTCTGATATCGGAAGGGCGCGGATAGACTTCGCGGGAAACTGGTCGAGGCCGACGAACGGTGGATCGGGTTGGCTGTCCTCAGCGACAAGCGGGCACAGGAGGTGCTGGCGGAGTACGAGGTGGCTCTTGCCGGTGCACCACTGGCCGATCAGTCCCGCCGTGCGTACCGGTCCAGGGTGGCGGGTTACCTCAGCTGGTTGACCAGCGACGACGTGGGCGGCAGCGATCTTGGGGGCGGCGACCCACTGGCCGATCCGCACGCACGCAACTACGCCGTGCGCGAGTATCAGTCGTGGCTGAAGACCGTACGCGGCGCCAAGCCGACCACTGTCAACGCCTCCTTGACAGCGCTCGACCACTTCTACGTGCACCTGCGAGTCGGCGCGGCTGTCGGCGTACGCGAGGAGTTGCCCGAGTCGGCTCCGCGAGCACTCGACGGGGCCGAGCAGCGAAGGTTCCTGCGGGCCGCGCAGCGGCGTGATTCCGCACGCGACCGGGCGATCGCCTTCGCGTTGTTCTACACGGGCCTTCGCGTCGCCGAACTGGTGGCGCTCGACCTGCCCGACATCCAGGTCACGGCGCGCCGGGGCCAGGTTCTCGTCCGCGCGACCTCCACCGCGCGGGACCGGGTGATTCCCCTACACGCCGAGTCGCGGCGGATGCTGCAGACCTGGAGCCGCGACCGCGGCGACTGGCCGGGTGCGGGTCGAGCTGCCGCGTTCTTCCTCAACCGACGCGGCGGCAGGCTGTCCACCCGGTCGGTCGACGACCTGGTGGTCGGGATCGGGCGCGACGCGGACATCGCCGGCGCCAGCGACGAGGACCGGGTGACACCGCAGGTGCTGCGGCACACCTTCGGTGCCCGGCTGCTGCGCGACGGAACCGACATCCTGACCGTCGCGGAGTTGCTGGGCCACAAGCGACTGGACACCACGCGCCGGCTCGCCGGGCTCGCCAGCTGAGTCGCGCTCAATCGTCCAGCGCGGCGAGCAGGGCGCGGAGCAGGCCCGCCACCCGTTCGGCCTTTGCCTGCGAACGATGGCTCACGACCCGGACGAGGTGCGCGGCCCAGCGTTCGGAGACCAGGTCTGGGTCGGCCTGGTCGGAGTGCGACCGGAGGAACCGGTGCCAGTCCTGGATCCGGATGCCGAGCACCTCGAGTTCGTTGCTGCGCGCGATGAAGTCCTTCATCAGGCCCGGTGAGCGGGCGACCCGGCCGAAGTTGCCGCCCGCGTCGTCGACTGCCTGGTCGAGCACCTCGTCGACCTTGGCGGGGTAGGGCGCCGCACCCACCGGGGCGACGATCGACCGGTCGGATCCCGGCGCGGCACCGCGGGTGTGCTGCCAGTAGTAGTTGCGGTATTCGGCGGCCCACCGTGCACTCTCGACGAACGGCTCCGCCGCGACGGGCGAGCCGCTCAGCACGTTGTCGAGGTACCAGGGCACGACCACCAGGAGATCGTGGTCCGCGCACGCGGCCGGCGTCTGCTGGAACCGGAAGGACGGCTTGCCCTCCTTCGCCAGCAGGAACCATCCCTTCAGCTCGATCCCGAGCACGACCTCGACGCCGCCGCCCGGTACGCGACGCACCAGGCGTACGTCGGGAAAGGCCTGGCTCTGCCGTTCGAACGTGTAGCCGAGCCAGTCGGAGTCGGGGTCCCAGAGCGCCCGCTGCTGGTTGAGCGCCTTGACCACCTGCCCTTCGATGCTGGCACCCAAAAGCGAGTTCAGGGCGAACAGGTCGGTCGCCTCGACCCCGGCGATGTGGTTGCCGAAGCGGAAGAACGACGGCAGGTTGAGCAACACCGTCCGTAGCCGTGCCTGCAGGATGCTCCGCCGGTCGGCCGGGTCGACTTCGACGTCGGCTGGCGGAGGCGGGGCGTCGGTCGAGATCTCGTCGAGCTGGCCCGCACCTGCCGCGTCGATCATGTCCTCCGGGAGATCGAGGTCGAGCTCGAGAGCGTTCGTGACGTACGGGCCGTGTACCGGCGGGGCGGCCGGTTGGCTCCGAAGGTCCTGGTCGCTCACGGGCGCCTACTCGGCCTCGGCCGCGGCGACTTCCTCGGCCGCGGGATTGGCGAGGGCGGCCGCGATCCGCAGCCGCTCCCGTGCGAGCTTGCTGAAGTCCGCCGTCATCTCGGCGACGTAGGCACGCCGTCCCAACGCGACGGCGGCGACGCTGCCGGATGCCAGCCCGCCGAACGGTTCCCACACCACGTCGTCGGTCGTCGTGACGGCCCGCACCTGGCGCTCCATGAACTCCAGCGGCTTCTGGTTGAGATGGGCCGCGGACGTCCGGCTCGGTTTGTAGACGCGGGGGGCGGCGCGGCGCAGCGTGCCCTTCAGCCGCTCGCTGTCCTGCAGGGGCGGGCGCTGCCAGACGTTGGTCAGGCCGTGCTGGTGGGTCCATCGGTAGCGCAGGAGCTCCCACTCCTTCGCGGTCGGTACGGTCACGCCGTCGAGGCTGAAGTAGGGCCACCCGGTGGCGGCACCATGGTCGTTCGCGTACCTTGCCAGCGCTTCGAACATCTCGCCCGGCGGCCAGTACCACAGCCAGTCCTGCGTGAGGTATTTGCGAGTCGCGGCGTTCCTGACCCCGCACGCCTCGTTGGCGAGGTACAGCGGCAGCTCGGCCCGCAGCCACTCCGCCCGGAGCCACACCTTCAGCGGCGTGGAGCCGTCGGGCCCGGTCGGGCGTCGCTGGTAGAACGCGCACACCTCGGTGACCACGGGGAGCATCCGAATGGTGCGACCGTTGACGTTGCCGGCGATGTGGGCGAGGCCCTTGTCCCAGGTGATGAGCTGGACGTATTCCCAACCGGACGCGAGCAGCTGCGGGTGCACCGTCGCCCAGCCGACCTCGGTGTTCCAGAACCACAGCGTCGTGGCCGGGCTGGCCGCGGCCGTCCATGCCGCGATGTGCGGTGCGTACCAGTCGGCGAGACCCTCCGGTCCGGTCGTGTCGCCGTGGAACCCGCGGATGCCGTACGCGCCATCGCTGATGATCGTCACGGGAGTGGGCCAGGTGCGGTAGACGTTGAGGACGTTGCCGCGGTGTAGGTGGAAGCGCTCGGTGTCTCCACCACGCTCGGTGTCTCCACCGCGCTTCGGGCCCCCTCCTCGCATGGGTCCATACGGTAGTGGCCCACGCCGACAGGACGACCGACCGCCGCGCTCGCCATCGACTGCGGAACCAGCAACTGGGACTGTCCTGGCCCGGGTTCATGATCATGATCACGACTGTGAAGCCGTTCGGTAAACCGCCCGCAACCGCTTCATGATCATGTGTCGCTTGGCCGAGTTCAGCCGCATTTCACCCCGAACGCGTGCTTCGCTCCGATCTTGCTGCTTTGCTGAGGCGGTCGAGCAGTACCGACGCACCAGGGGGGTCGTTCGATCGTGCGCGCCCGACGCAGTTGGGAAGAAGGACAGCGACGGCTCTGGGACCGCCGACAACTCATCGCGGCGACCGGAATCAGTGCGGCCGCACTCGCGTTGAGCATGGTCGACCGGTCGGCGGCGACGGCTCGAGCCGCGCCGACGCCCGCGAAGGACCCGTTCACCCTTGGCATAGCGTCCGGCGACCCGCTGCCGGACTCGGTGGTGCTGTGGACCCGGCTCGCACCGGAGCCGCTGGAGCCGTTCGGTGGGATGGATCCCGTCGTCGTACCGGTGCAGTGGCAGGTCGCGGAGGACGAAGCGTTCGCCCGGGTGGTCCGTGCCGGCTCGGCCACCGCCCACCCCGACTACGTGCACTCGGTCCACGTCGACGTCCGCGGCCTGCGTCCGGACCGCCCTTACTACTACCGGTTCCGGACCGGCCCGTTCGTCTCCGCGGTTGGCCGGACCAAGACGGCCCCGACCGCCTCGTCGAACCCAACCCGCCTGCGTTTCGCCATCGCGTCCTGCCAGGCCTGGTTCGACGGCTTCTTCACCGGTTACCGGCACCTGGCCGAGGAAGACCTCGACCTCGTGGTGCACCTGGGCGACTACCTCTACGAGTACAGCGTCCTCACCAATGGCGGCCGCCCCGGCGTAACCCTGCCGGACAGCTTCCAGCGGGTCACCACGCTGCTCAGCGACTACCGCGATCGCTATGCGTTGTACAAGCTCGACCCCGACCTGCAGGCGGCACATGCGGCGTTCCCGTGGATCGCGACCTGGGACGACCACGAGGTGGTCAACAACTACGCCGACGAAAACCACCCCAGCATGCCGCCAGAGGATTTCCTGGTCCGCCGCGCCAACGCCTATCGGGCGTACTGGGAACACATGCCGCTGCGAGCCCCGGTCCAGCCAGTCGGGCCGGACGCCCCGCTCTACCGGCGCTTCAGCTTCGGCCGGCTGGTCGACTTCAACGTGCTCGACACCCGGCAGTACCGCGACGACCAGGCCTGCGGCGACGGTCTCCGCACCGACTGCGCCGAGCGGCTCGACCCGGCCCGCACCCTGCTCGGTCCCGAACAGGAAAGCTGGCTGCTCGACGGCCTGGCCGGTTCGCAGGCCACCTGGAACATGCTCGCCCAGCAGCTCATGATGGCTCAGCTGGACTTCAACACCGACCCCGGTCAGGCGTTCAGCATGGACCTGTGGGACGGGTACCGACCGGCGCGCGACCGGATCGTCAACGCGTTCACCCACCTGCCAGTCGCCAACCCGGTCGTCCTGTCCGGCGACTTCCACCGCAACATGGCCGCCGAGATCAAGGCCGACTTCGACGACCCGGACTCGGCGACGGTCGCGACCGAGTTCGTCGGCACCTCCATCAGTTCTGGCCTCGACGGCGCCGACCGGGACGAGTTCACCGACGACTTCCTCGCCAACCAGCACGTGAAGTTCTACAACGCACAGCGCGGCTACGTCCGGTTCGAGGTGACGCCGGAGCTCCTGCTCGCCGACTACCGCGTCGTCCCGTATATCCGCGAGCAGGGTGCGCCGATCCACACCAGAGCGAGCTTCGTCACCGAGAGCGGGGCGCCCGGCCTGCACCTGGTGGAGGACAACCCGCCGATCGGCCGCCGCTTCGCCTCGGACATCCCGCCACCGGAGCCGCTGCAGATACCGCCCGACGGATAGGAGTGGCGCGTCATGGTCCCTCACCGACGCTCCGGCGCCGCGCTCGCCCTCGCCCTCGTTGCCGGCCTGGCCGGTGTCGCCCAACTCGCGGTCGGCCCGTCCGCACCTCGGGCCGCAGCCGCAGCCGCAGCCAGCGTGCGGCCCGGCAGCGGTGACACCGATGGCATCCGCCTGTCGGCGACGCCGTCGTCGTTGCAGGTGCTCGCGGCGCCGTGTGGCGCCCGTTCCCTCGACGTGGGCGTACGCAACGAGCGGTCCACCCCGGTCTACGCCGACGTTCTGGTCGCGCCCGATCCGCCGCTGACCGTGTCCCCTGAGGTCATCTCCAGCTACCTGCCGGCGGGTTACGAGCTCGAGGTCCCGGTCACGGTGTCGGCTCCGCCCGGCGGCGTGGACGGGGACAGCAGAATCAACCTGGCCGTCGGCCGGACCGGAGAGGGAGACGCGCTCGAGGTTCCGGTCACCGTGACGAACCCGCCGCAGGGACCGGGAGCCAACCTCGCGCTGGCGGCGGCCGTGTCCGCGTCGTCGTTCCACGGCACGTTCCCGCCCTGCGGCGCGATCGACGGCAACGCCAACCAGGACGAGTGGGAGGTCGCGACCGGCTGGAACGACGGCACCGCGACGGTGTTCCCGGACTGGCTGGCGATCGAGTTCGACGGCACCCGCGAGGTCAGCCGGGTCGTCGTCCACACGCTGGACTCCAGCCGGTATCCAGGCACCCAGGCCGGGCTGAAGGACTGGGACGTGCAGGTGCTGGGTGCGGCCGGCGCAGACGACTGGCAGACCGTCGCCACCGTACGCGGAAACACCACGGCACCGGTCACCTCGACGTTCACACCGGTCACTACGACGGCAGTACGCATCCTCGCGCTCGCCTCCAACGACGCGCGCTACTCCCGCCTCGTGGAGGTCGAGGTCTACCAGTAGGCGTCGCCGGCACCCGGCCAACGGCCAATGGCCAACGGGTCCAGCGGAGGTCAGGCGCCGACGGTCCCGTCGATGCCCTCTCGCAGGAGGTCGGCGTGACCGTTGTGCCGTGCGTACTCATGAATCAGGTGCAGCATCACCAGCCGCAACGAGACGTCGTCCCCGGACCGGGCGTTGTGTCCGATCACGTCCAGCGACTCCGCATCCCGCTCGATCCGACGGGCCCGCTCGACCTCGCCCTGCCAGGCGTCGAAGGCTTCCTTCCGGGTCGCACCGGTCGCGTCGTACGCCACCTGGAAGTCGCCGTCGGCCGACCACACCAGCGGGATGTCCTCGCCGTTGATCACGCGGCGAAACCACGCGCGTTCGACCTCGGCCAGGTGGCGTACGAGGCCCAGCAGCGACAGCGTGGACGGCGGCATGGACTGGCGCCGCAGGTCGTCGTCGGACAGTCCGTCGCACTTCATCGCGAGCGTCGCCCGGTGGAAGTCGAGGTAGGCGCGCAGCATCTCGCGCTCGTCGGCGACCAGCGGAGGACCAACACGTTCGGTGGCCACGTCACTCTCCTCGAATAGGCGGCCGCCACCTTGACACGTGGCGGGGCCGACGTCGACTCGACGTCCAAATGACTGCTTGACGACGCCAGGTTGACGTCATACGGTCGTCACGTGGCGGCGATGCTGGTCGGTCGGCGACTGGCAAGCGGCCCGGACTGCGGGTTCGCAAGGCGAGGTCATTCGTGGACGTGACATCGAAGATCCAGGGCTCGGTGCTGGTGGCCCGTGACAACACGATCGTGTACGAGGCCAGCTACGGCTTCGCCGACGCGGAAGCCGGGACGCCCTGCGCGTCGGACACCCGGTTCCAGATCGCCTCGGTGAGCAAGCAGTTCACGGCGGCCGCCGTCCTGCTGCTGGTCGAGAAGGGAGTGCTCGGTCTGGACCAGCCGATCGACCGGTGGATCAGCGGATGTCCGCCGTCGTGGCGCACCATCACGGTCCACCAGCTGCTGACCCACACGTCAGGCCTGGGGCACTGGTTCGACTACCCGAACCTCGACCTGACCACCTGGATCCGGCCGGACGAGGTGCTCGAGGCCTTCCAGAAGACCGACCCGCTGTTCCCACCTGGTACCGGCTGGCGCTACAGCAGTCCCGGGTACGTGCTCCTGGCCCGCATCGTCGAGCGGGCCGGCGACGAGCCGTACCGGGAGTTCCTCGACCGGCAAGTGTTCCAACCCGTCGGCCTGGACGAGACCTATGTCGGTGCGCCCTACGGACGACCGCGAACGGCTCGGGGTTACGCCGGCTCCTCACGTGTCCCGTCGTTCGATCTGAACACGGTCGGCATGGGCGCCGGCGACGTCAGCTCCACGACCCACGACCTCCTCCGCTGGGACGTGACGCTGGCCGCCGGAACGTACCTCACCGATGCGTCACGCCGGCTGATGTTCACCCCGCACGCTCCGGTCAGCAAGGAACGGCCAGGTGACACGTACGGGTACGGGTGGGAGCTCGGCCCGATCGGCGGCCGACCTGCCCGCTACCACGGCGGCGACAACTCCGGGTTCCGCGCGTACAACCTCTGGTTCCCCGATGACGCGGGTTACGTCGTCGTGCTGAGCAACCAGGCCGCGGTCGACAGCCGGAAGGCGGCGATGCAGCTCGCAGCCGTTTGCTGCGCTGACGCCGGCGCCTCACCCATCGGTGGTGCGATCGCGAAGCCGGCTGCGGACCCGGAGCGGCCGCACGGTGTCGACATCGACCCGGTCCGCACCGACCAGGCGGGCCAACCGGACGAGACCGGCCGCGAGCGCGTCGACGAACTCCTCGTCACGGGTCTCGACGTCGCGCTCGAACCAGAGTCCGTCGAGCACAAGTGATCCGGCCCTGCGGTCGTGCCTCGGGTCGAGCCGCGCCACGAGATCGTCGCCGTACAACACCGGCATGGTGTAGTAGCCCCAACGTCGCTTGGCCGCCGGCTTGTACGCCTCGAACAACAACTCGAGGTCAAACGTCCTGCGGGGTCCCCGGCCGACCACATCGAATGGTGACAGCAGCACGGCCTCCTGCGTCGTGTCGGGACCCAGCGGCTTCCACGCGGGCGGGACGGTGCCGCCGTCGACGTGTTGCAGGTAGGGCAGCCGTGCCGTCGGGACGTAGTGCATCTCCCGCTCGCCATCGACCCTGACCTGCGTCAGGAAACCTGACTCCACCAGCCCTGCGATCAGCCGTGCTCTCTCCTCGCCGACGACCCAGCGACGAAATCGGGACGCCCACGTTCGCGCGTCGAACATCCCCGCCCACCGGGACGCCTTCCGCGCCGAGTACGCCTCGGCCTCCGCTTCCGTGGCCACGTAGTCGAGCGAAGGTGGAGCGACTTCTTCTCGCAGTGCGTAGACCCGCTCGAAGTTCCGGCGCCCGTACGTCATCACCTCGCCGGTCAACCACAAGTAGTACAGCGCGATGGAGGCCTCCTTCGACGACCGGAACGTGCCTCGCTTGCCGACTCCGGGGAAGTCCCGTGCGGCGAGTGGGCCTTCGTGTCGGAGGCGGCCACGAACCTGCTCGAGCAACGGCCCGTGATCGCCTTCGTACGCTCGCCACCGGTCGGTGTTTCGCATTTGCGCCATCGACCGGCGTACGTACGGCAGCTCGTCCATCGGCAGAATCCGCACGTTGCCGCCGTAGTCGAAGAACTCCCGTTTGTCGTAGAGGAGATCCTCGAGGTAGTCCGGCCGATAGTCGAGAACCCGACTGTGCAGGACGAGGTCATGGCTCCGCGCGACCACACGCAGGGGATCGACCTGGACGGCCTCGGCCAGCCGAAGTGCCCGTCGGGTGCCGTCGTAACCGGTCGCCCGCCGTCCGGGCCAGAGCCCCTGGCACCCGAGTACGAAGCGCCGGCGGGTCGATCTGGACACGGTCCAGGTCATGGCACGCCAAGCTAACACCGCGCAACCACCAGGGCGCCGAACGGTTGGGCCTTGCCGTCAGACTGGTCGGCGACCATCATGCCGAGGATGACCGGCCGGACATCGACCAGAATGTCCGGTCCACTGCCAACGAGCGGAGGCATCACATGGCGCTGTCCCGACGTGATCTGCTGAACCGGTCCGGAGGCGTGGGCCTCGGAGTTGTCGTCGCGGGGACGCTCGACTCGCTCTTCGCCGCGAACCCCGCCGCCGGCGGGCGCGGACCTGCTACCGGCTACGGGCCGCTGGTGGAGGACCGACGCGGCTACCTCGACCTTCCCCGAGGGTTCTCCTACCGCATCCTGAGCCGCGAAGGTGAGCCGCTGCGCTCCGGTGGCGGGACCGTACCGAGCCGGTTCGACGGGCAGTCGTCGTTCCCGGGCCGGCACCGGCGGGGGACGATCCTCGTCCGCAACCACGAGTGCCGGGTCGGCGTTCCGCACCCGGTGCCTGGGCCGGCCTCGCACACCTACGATCCGCTCGCGCCCGGCGGCACCACCACGCTGGAGATCTCCCCCGCCGGCCGGCTGGTCGAGGAGTACGTCAGCCTCGGCGGTTCCTTCGTCAACTGCGCCGGTGGCCACACGCCCTGGCGTACCTGGCTCACCTGCGAGGAGACCGAGGACCCTCCGGAGGGCAGCACCCTGTCGCACGGCTGGATCTTCGAGGTCGACCCGTACGACAACGCCCGCAATGCCGAGCCGACGCCGTTGAAGTCGATGGGCCGCTTCGCGCACGAGGCAACGGCCACCGATCCGCGCACTGGCATCGTGTACGAGACCGAAGACGCCTTCGACCATCCGTTCGGACTGTTCTACCGCTTCCTGCCAGACCGGCCACTCGCCGGCCATGGCAGTCTGCGAGCCGGCGGGACGCTGCAGGCGATGCGGGTGTCCGGCGTGGCCGATCTGTCGATGGTGACCGAGGTCGGGACCCGGTTCGACACGATCGAATGGGTCGACGTCCCGGACCCGCTGGCCGAGACCGAGTCGATCCGCTTCCAGGACTTCGGACCGGGCGGCGTCACGCACTCGCAGAAGCTCGAGGGATGCTACTGGGGCAAGGACAGCGTCTACTTCGTCGCAAGCTTCGCCCGCAGCGAGGACGGCTCGACGGCCGACCACGACGGCCAGGTGTGGCGCTACGTTCCGGACGAGAACACACTCGAGCTCGCGGTGATCTTTACGTTCGACGCGGCCGACGATCCCGGCGAGGGCCCCGACAACATCTGCCTGTCGCCGTACGGTGGGCTGATGCTGGCCGAGGACGGTGACGGGGAACAGCACCTGCTGGGGACAACGTCGGACGGCGACGTCTTCACGTTTGCCCGCAACCGGCAAAACCTGGGGACACCCGAGGAGCCGTCGTACGGCGAGTTCGCGGGCGTCACGTTCTCCGCCGACGGCAAGACGTTGTACGCCAACTGCTACAACCCCGGCACGACGTTCGCCATCACCGGCCCATGGCGGCGGCAGCGTTGATCGCACCTGTGGGCTCTGGCTGACAGCGAGGTCCCGATCGGGAGGACAAGGCCTAGTACGGCAGTTGTAGATCGCGATCTTGCTGGCCGACTAGGTCTTCCTCGGAGCAGTGTCTACGGTCGTCGCATGCGCGAGCCTGAACCTGAGATCGGCGAGCCGGTGAGTTTCCTGATGCGCAAGTGGGACGGGTCCCAGCACCGGCAGACGACGATGGTGTATCTGGGTTCGGACGAGTACGGGCGTTGGCTCGCCATTCCGACCGGTATAGATGCGCGGCTACCGGGTTCGCCATCCGTGAACAGAGCGGCGCACGTCATGCTCGTTCCTGACGACCGGTGCTTTCTCGCCCATTTCAACGCAGCACCGAGCCAGAATGCCATCTACGCCGACGTTACGACCGCGCCGGAATTCGGTCACGACGGGAACGGTTGGGTCGTCGCCGCGGCGGACATGGACCTTGACGTGGTTCGTCGCAGGGATGGGCGGATCTGGATCGAAGACGAGGATGAGTTCGCCGAACACACCGTCAGCTACGGCTACCCGGCTGACGTGGTAGCGACAACGCGCGCAACTGCGGACGCGCTGCTGACCGCCGTGCGGGAGGAGTGCGAGCCATTCGGCACCACCTGGAGGCGCTGGATCGACCGGGGCTCTGCGATCGTCGCAGATCGGTGAACGGAGCGCACGGCGTGACTTGCGTACGTCATGAGCCGCTGCTCTAGCCGGGTTAGCTCGTCCGATGTGTTGCTGCGATCCATCGGGTAAGGACATTAGCTGCGGCGCCGGAGTCAATGGCGTCCGCGCATTTCGCCAAAGCCGCCATCAGGTCGTCGGACAACGATTCTTCGCAAGGGTTCATGGCCACCAGAGCCGCTGCTGCATTGAGCACCACAACGTCCCGGATCGGGCCATGTTCTCCGCCCAGTGTTCGACGGACCAAAGCCGCATTGTCCGGTGCAGAACCGCCGCGCAGTTCCGACATCTCGGCGCGCGGAATGCCGAGCCTCCGCGGATCGATCATCGTGCGGACGACCTGGCCGTCCTTCACGATCCAGACCTGGGACGTGGTCGTCGTGGTCAGCTTGTCCATCCCATCATCCCCGCGTACAACGAGAGCCGTGCACTTGCGCTCCGCTAGGACATCAGCGATGACTGTTGTCATTTTGGAAGGGGCAACGCCAACCAGCTGATATTCGGGTCGAGCCGGGTTGATGAGGGGTGCCAGGACGTTGAAGACCGTCGGTACACCCAGTTCTCGACGCGTCGGAGCCGCGTGGCGAAGGCCCGGATGGAATCTCGGGGCAAAACAATATGTGATGCCTACCTCAACAGCAAGTTCGGCTACCCGCTCGACCGGAAGGTCGAGATCGAGGCCAAGGCATTCCAAGACATCCGCCGACCCACATGACGTCGAGGCACCACGGCCACCATGCTTCACCACGGTTGTCCCGGTCGCGGCCACCACGACAGACGCCATGGTCGAGATGTTGACAGCCCCACTGCCGTCCCCGCCCGTACCAACGATGTCCACGAATGGGCCTGGTACGCAGAGCCTCGTTCCGTGCTGGTGAAGGGCCTGGACCAGTCCGGCGACCTCGTCGGCCGTTTCACCCTTGGCACGCAAGCCCATGAGGAACGCGGCGAGTCGGGCCGGAGAGACGTCGCCGTGGATCACCTCGGTCATCGCCCACGACGTGTCCGCCGAACTCAGGTCCGTGCCGTCGACGAGAGCGGCAAGCAGGCCGGCCCATGAGCGAGACGAAGACATCCGCTCATGATGCCCGACGCAGGATCAGCGCGCTCGACACTCGGGTTGGCCAGCCACGCTCCGTATCCAGCGGCAACGCGGCCCCGACGTATTACAGGGGCGTGACGTTGCCTGATCGACTGACCAAGTGTGGACAAAGACGACCTAAAGACTAGTTTCTGGCCAAACCCGCTTTCTACGCTCCGGCTATCAAAGCGCCCCGGCAGGGCTCACCAGCTATCGCTTCGCCGAGCGTCTCCGCTGCCGTCGGTGCTCCGTCGTAGCCGAGTTCAGCTGCCAGTTCCTACCGGCGCTGGTGGCGGAAAGCAGCGGGGAAAAATGTCCCATGAGTTGACCCTCAGACGCATTGCCGCGGCGTTACTCACTGGCTTGGCCCTTGTGGCGCTGACCGCGTTTGGCGCGGCTCCTGCCACGGCCCAGTCCCAGCCAAGCATTCAACAGCTGAACGAAACCAAGGCCGACCTCGACGAACTGGCGAGGTCCTCCGGGACGATCGGCTTGTCCTGGGGCGTAAATGCCGACACGAAGACAGTGGTCGTCAGTGTGCCCAAGAGCGACAACGACCAAGCCACCAAGGCGTTCATGAGCCGCATCCGGGCGATGGGCGAGGAAGTGCGGATCAAGCGCGTGCCAGCCGCACCACGACTGACACTCGGCCCGGGCGACGCCATCCTCACAGGAGCCGGGCGCTGCTCGGCATCGGTCATCGGCACCAACGGTTCGCAGAACTTCGTCATTACCGCTGGACACTGCACGAACATCGGCTCGTCGTGGACCACAAGCAGTGGCGAGTCCATCGGTAGCACCGTGCTTTCCAGCTTCCCAGGCGACGACTACGGCCTGATCCAGGTCACGAACCCGTCGCTGCCTCTCTCCAACAACGGGCTCACCCAGGTGGGTTCGCCTCCGGAGAACTCGGCCATCCAGAAGGCGGGTTCGACCACTGGCGTGACTTCCGGAACGCTGGTCGGCTACGGCCGTACGGTGAACTACGCCGAAGGAACCGTGTTCGACATGATCGAGACCACCGCCTGCGTCCAGCCAGGCGACAGCGGCGGCTCGCTCTACCAAGGAAGCACCGCGATCGGAATCACTACTGGCGGGACGGTTGGCGGCTGTGGTGCTGGCTTCCAGTCGTTCTTCCAGCCGGTAGGCGAGGCCCTGGCAGCTGGCGGGCTCAGCCTGCTCTGATCTGTTAGAACCGCAGGGGCATTCTGTGGCGACCTTGTTGCCGCAGAATGCCCCTTGCAGTTTCCAGGCTGGATCAGATCCGTACGTCATCGCCCCAGTGACCCACTGCGCCGCCCATGCTGTCTCCGCCAATCTGCTAGCGCACGACCTGTGCGATACCGAGCATGTTTCCTTCGCTGTCGCGAAACCACGCGGCTCGCTCGCCGCGTCCTTTGCTCGGATAGTTGCCCTCGATGTCCATGACTCCGTTCACTGCGCCCGCGTACTCCTCGAACACCACACCGCGGCTACGCAGGTCGGCGACTGCCGCCTCCACATCATCGACGTAGAAGCCCATCTGGGTGAACGAGCCGTCTGCGGCGCCGGCAGAGGCAAACAGGCAGAACACCCCCGACCGACCTTCGTACCGCAGCCCGCCATCACGCTCCTCGACAGGCTCGAGGCCCAGCTTCTCCGCGTACCAACCGCGGGCCCGATCCAGATCCTGCGTGGGCAGGCGGGTTTCGATCACGGAATTGCTCAGCATTCTCACCACGATAGGTGCCAATGCCACATCAGAGCCGTTCTGGTAACGGACCACGCACCGACTTGCAGCGCAAGTAGAGTGCACGGATGCTGATCCAGATCCCCGGCGCGCCGTACGGAGTTCGAGTTCTGCCTGGGATTCCGTTCGGCAGTGGCCCGGCCTCAGCCACCTCGCGCGGCTGGGACATGGAACTGACAGTGGACATGTTGCTTCCCGACCCGAAGCCTCCCCATCCGGTGCCCGCGATCCTGTACTTCCATGGTGGTGGGTGGGAACTCGGCGACAAGGCCGTCGGAATGTACCCGTGGCTCAGCCCACTTGTGGCAGCGCAAGGCTTCGTGGCAGTCAATGTCGACTATCGGCTGAGCTGGGTCGCAGCCCATCCGGCACAGATCGAAGACGCCAGAGCCGCGGTGACGTGGCTGAAGGAAAACGCCATGGTGTACGGCATCGCCGCAGACAGGATCGGCGTCTGGGGTCACTCGGCCGGAGGACATATCGCGACCATGCTCGGCGTCGACAAATCTGGCATCGTGCAGGCCGTGGTCGCTCATGCTGCCGTAACCGATCTACGGCCAACTGGTCGACATGACATAGATCAGGACGAGGTGGCGGCGAAACTGGTCGGTGGCCGACCATCTGAGCACGGCAAGGCGCTGCACGACCTCAGCCCGATCGCACACGTCCACGAAGGCATGCCGCCGACGCTCGTCGTACACGGCACCGATGACGAGATAGTGCCGTTCGACAGCGCTGAGCTGTTCGTTCGGCGGCTCCGCGAAAAGAACGTAGACGTGACATTCCATGTCATCGCCGGAGGTCACCACGACCTGCGAGTCGAGACCGGCCCGCGTCAGGACACCCAGGCCGATGAGGCGCTCAGTCGACAAGCCGTCGAGTTCTTCACCAAACACCTGGTCGGCTGAACGCCCCCTTCGTATCCCAGTCGCCGCAATCCCCGGTCAGACGACTCGTTCCCCCAAATGAGGGAGACGAGCCTGGTACGGCCCGTGCTAGCAAGGAGACAGGACTACGCGGCAACAGAAGGGGGGAGCCATGCTACGCAGGCTTCACGAGCGAGGCGTCAGGTCAGAGCACATGTATCTCGCCGGAATCGCGAGCATCGCTCTGGCGTTCACGACCTGGGCAGTCTCCCGGAAGAAGGAGCATGCCGGGTTGGACCGCGCCGACCGTTGGGGGATCTTCGTCGGCGAATGGGCGCCCACGTTCATCGCACTTGGAAATGGTCTCCGCAGCTACGAGTCCCAGGATGTTCTTTCCGAGCAGCACGAGCAATTCGCGGTTCACTCCGACGTATCCGTTCCGTCTCAGCCTTCCAAGGTCTAGAACGAGATCGAGCGCAGCTCGGCGGGCATCGACTCCGAGTGACGTCAGATGGCGCTTGACTAGACGTCGAGTTGACGTCATAGTGCCATCGACGCCACCGGTCGAAGGGACACGAGATGCCCCAGCCCGCATACGAGCTCGCAATCGAGGAAGCGCGCGCGAAGTTCGGCGTGCCGGGAGTCAGCTGGGCGGTGATCGACGGCGGCGAGATCACCCACGCGGGGACGTCGGGGATTCAGATGGCCGGCGAGGCGCGGCCGGTGACCGGTGCGACGAGGTTCCAGGCCTGCTCGATCAGCAAGCCGATCGCCGCGCTGGCGATGCTGCGGTTGGTCGACCGCGGCATGCTCGACCTGGACGCCGACATCAACACCAAGCTCACCTCGTGGCGGCTGCCGCGCAACGCAGACTGGCAGCCGGTCGTGACGCTGCGCCAGCTGGCGAGCCACTCGGCCGGCCTGACGACGTCGGGGTTCCCGGGCTACAAGCGCACGGACGAGCTGCCGACCACGGTGCAGATCCTCCGCGGGATGCATCCGGCGAACACGTTCGACGTACGCGTGGACACCGTGCCGGGCACGCAGTTCCGCTACTCCGGCGGCGGCACGCTCGCGCTGCAGCTGCTGCTCGAGGACGTGACCAGCACACCGTTCCCGGCGCTGATGCGCGAACTCGTCCTCGACCCGCTCGACATGGCCGACAGTGACTACACCCAGCCACCGCCGGAGCAGGTGCACGACCGGTTGGCGTCCGGGCACTACGTCTCCGGTGCTGCCGTTGCGGGCGGCTGGCACGTCTACCCCGAGATGGCGACCGCCGGTCTGTGGACGACGCCGAGCGACCTGTGCAGGTACGCGATCGCGGTGCGGGCAGCGTACGCAGGCGAGCCGGGCGCGTTGATCTCACCGCGGCTGGCGCGCGAGATGCTGACCCCGCAGATCCCTGCCACGGATCGGATCGGCCGGCTGTCCGCGGTCGGGCTCGGACCGTTCGTCTCCGACTCTGGGGCAGCGAGGTTCGGGCACAGTGGCGGGAACGAAGGTTTCAAGTGCTATCTGCTGGCCTACCGAGACGCCGGTGTCGGCGCAGCGGTGATGACGAACAGCGACCTCGGATCTTACGTGGTGCAACGCGCGTTCGCCGCGATCGCGAAGGGACATGACTGGCCGGACTTCCCTATGGTTGTGGACGATCCCGAACTGCCCGCCGAGTCGACGCTCGCGAAGTTTGCCGGCAGTTATCGTCTGCGCGACCAGCTCGAGCTGACGATCACGCCGGCCGGTTACGACCTGCAGGTCGCGTTCACCGGGCAGGCGCCGATGGCGTTCACGTTCACGCGGACGGACGACGAAGGCACGTTGGAGTTCGCGTCGCAGGCGACCGACACGAACCTACGCCTGGCTGGCGACGGCGCTCTCACCTTCGTCCAGAACGGCCAGAACGTCACCTGTCACCGCCTCTAGAGGTGGCATGTCGGCTACCGACGGCGCGTACGGGAAGCCGGGTTGACGATCGCTGACCAGTCGTGCAAGGGTCGGCTCGTGCCCCGCCAGGCAGCCGCCTGGTGCCGCGTGACTCGGCCGGCACACCCGATTCGAAGGGTGTACGGCCGTGTCTTCATTTTCTGGTCTTCGTGGCGCGCCAGTTCTTCGCCGATACCGCCTGCATGTCGGGCTGCTGTGGCGAGCCGCGCCCGGGGCGTCACTCGCCTGCCTGGCATTGACCTTCACCACCGCTGCGATCCGGACCGCGGTGCTGGTCGCGACCGGACAACTGGTTGGTGCGCTCGGGGCCGTCGCCGGCTCCGACGACGCTCCGACAGCAGCGACCGCGAGCGTGTGGTGGTGGCTGGCCGCGACCGCGGCGCTCCTTCTTGCCGGACCGGTCGTGTCGGCGGCACTGTCGTACGAAGCAGGGGCGGCCGCTGCGAGGTACCTCGCAGCGGTGTGCGACGGAATCGTCGAGTTGGGCACCCACTCGTCCAGCCTCGCGGCGATCGAGGCACCAACAACGGCGACCCGGCTGCAGGCGCTGCGGCGGCCGCCGCGCGACTGGCTGTTCCTGGGCGGCATCGAGGCGACCTGGACGCTCCTCGGCATCCGGCTCAGTGGCGTAGGGGCCCTGGCCATTGTGGGCGCCTGGTCGTTGTGGGCCGCGCTCGCACTGCTGATTGCCTGGCAGGTGCATGCCCGGGTGTTCGCGCGGTGGAGCGCGACCCTGTTCGACGACCTGCTTGACGTGACCGGTGCCGCCAGGGGACGGCGGGCAGACTACCTACGCACACTGCTGCTGGACGGGGCCACGGCCGCCGAAGTACGCCTGTTCGGGTTGACCGACTGGATCGGCGATCGGCACTCCCAGGCCTGGCGCTCGGCCCAGGATGTGGTGTGGTGGCGTCGCGGCGCGGGCGTTCGGACGAGCCTGGCAACGCTGCTCCTCCCGGCGGTCGCGACCGCGGTGGTGCTCGCAGTCCTGCTTCGTGACACGGCCGCGGGTGTGGTGGGGACCGGGCTGCTCGTCACGCTCGTGCAGGCGGTGCTTGCCACCAAGGCGTTCGGTCCACAGAACGATCCGCAGGTCGCTCTCGCCCGCACGCTCGCTGGCGTCGCCGGGCTCGCCGAACTGCGCGGCGAGCTTGGCCTGGCGGCATCGCCGGCGGGAGCTGGGCCGGAGGTGGCTCGGCCCGAGCTGTGGGCTCGCGTGACCGGCTGCCGGTCGTCCGGCCAGCCGGAGCCAGCGTCGATCGCGCTAAGGGGCGTGACGTTCACCTATCCCGGCGCGCCCGGTCCGACGCTGCAGCGGCTGGACCTCGAGATCCCGTCCGGGCAGTCGGTCGCGCTCGTCGGCTTGAATGGCACGGGCAAGACCACGCTGATCCGATTGCTGTGCGGACTCTACGTCCCGGACTCCGGCACCGTAACCGTCGACGGCCACGACCCCGCCACAGACTCGGCCGCGCGGGAGCGGATCGCGGTGATCTTCCAGGAGTTCGTCCGCTACCCGCTGACTTTGCGGGAGAACGTCGCAGCCGGAGCAGCCGACCACACCGTCGATGGGCCGTTGCTCGACAGGGCACTCGCCGGTGCGGGTGCCGAGCCGCTGCTGCGTCGGCTCCCGTACGGCTGGGACACCGTGCTGTCCGCCGAGTACGAGCGTGGCACCGACCTGTCCGGAGGCCAATGGCAGCGGGTCGCGCTGGCCCGCGCCCTCGCGGCACTTGAAGTGGGGGCAGGCATGCTCGTCCTCGACGAGCCGACCTCGGCACTGGACGTGCGAGCCGAGGCGGCACTGTTCGATCGGTTCCTGGCCGTCGCCCGAGGGGCCACCACGCTTCTCGTGAGCCACCGACTGTCCAGCGTCCGGCACGCACAGCGGATCGTCGTTCTGGACGAGGGCCGGATCGTCGAGGACGGCAACCACGAGGAGCTCCTCGCCTCTGGCGGCCGGTACGCGCGGCTGTTCGGTTTGCAGGCGGCACGCTTCGCGAGGTCGGGAGACGCACGATGACGCGGTCGGTCCGGGCGATCTGGCTGGTCGTGTCGACGGCGGTACAGGTCAGCCCGTGGCAGTCCGTGCTCTGCCTCTTCGACCCACTGAGCGTGCTCGTCTCCCTGCTTCAGCTGGCGATCGTGGCGAGGTTGGTCGCGGAGGTGGCCGAACGCGACGCCCAGGGCGCAGCGGTCGCCGCCGGCGGCCTCGTGGTGGCCCTCGTGGCCGACCGGGTGTTCGGGCAGATCGGCACCACCGCGCGGATCGGGCAGCTCGAGCGGGTCTGGAACGCCTTCGGCGAGCGGGTTGCGCGGATCACCGCACGGATCCCGACGCTCGACCACCTCGTGTCGGCTCGCTATCTGGACCAGACGCAGACGATCCGGGACCAGGCAGGCGCACTCGGCGGTGCCCTGAACACGTTGCTCAACCGCTTCATCGACCTGGTGAACGCCGGCGGCGCGCTCGCCCTCGCAGCGACCGCCGATCCGCGACTCCTGCTCGTGGCCGCTGCTGGCGTACCCGGGCTGGTCGCCACGCGCTGGACCGTGCACTGGAAACGTGAAGCGGAGGACATGGCGGCACAGCCGGGTCGTCTCGCGCTGCGCCTGCTCGACCTCGGCGTCGAACCAGCCGCGGGCGCCGAGATCCGAGTCTTCGGGCTCGCGGCCTGGCTGCGCACCCGGGCCGCCGATGCCACGCGAGCGTGGCGGCGACCGTACGTCCGGCTCGCGAGGCGGACGGCCTGGCAGGACGCCGCGACCAACGCGTTCTTCTTCGCCGTCGCAGGTGCAGTGCTGGCCTGGATCGTGAACGACGTGATCACTGGTGCCACCGGGCTCGACACGCTCGTCCTCGCGCTCCTGCTGGTCGGGCGGCTGCAGTCCGTCGTCGTCGACCTGCAGGCGTCGATCCACGGAATGACCGACGTCATCCGGACCGCGAGCCGGTTCCTCTGGCTCCTCGACTACGCCGACGAGGTAGCTCGCGCGCACTCCGGAACAGCCCGACCTCCCGTACGCCTACGGCGCGGCATCCGGCTCGAGCACGTCAGCTACCGCTACCCGGACGCGCCCGAACCAGCACTCCACGACGTCTGCCTCGACCTGCCCGCCGGCACCGTCGTGGCGCTCGTCGGCGAGAACGGCGCCGGCAAGTCCACTCTCGTCCGCCTGCTTACCGGCATGCACCGGCCCACATCGGGGCGGATTCTCGTCGACGGCACCGACCTCGCCGACCTTGACGTCGAGGCGTGGCGGGCGCGGGCATCCGGAACGTTCCAGGACTACGCGATGTTCGAGGTCACTGCTGGCCAGACCGTCGGACTCGGCGACCTTCCGTACGTCGAGAACACCACCCGCATCGACGCCGCGCTCACCCGAGGGGCAGCCGACGACGTGGTCGCAACACTGCCACGAGGCCTCGCCACGCAACTCGGAGAGACCTGGACCGAAGGCGTCGGCCTCTCCGGCGGCCAGTGGCAGCGGCTCGCCCTCGCCCGAGGCCTGATGCGCCAGCGCCCACTACTGCTCGTCCTCGACGAACCAACCGCCGCGCTCGATGCCACCGCCGAGCATGCGCTTTTCGAGAGGTACGTCGCCGAAGCGGACGCACATGCAGGCAGCGGGTGCGTGACAGTGCTGGTCACGCACCGGTTCTCCACTGTCGCCGCAGCGGACCTGGTGGTCGTCCTCGACGATGGCCGCGTCGTCGAGCAGGGCACGCACGCGCAATTGATAGCGAGCCGCGGGAACTATGCCGAGCTGTACAACCTGCAGGCCGGTGGCTATCGCTGACTGCCCGCACCTGAACCGAGCCTGCGACCTGGGCCGCGATCATGCCACTCAGCTGGATCGCCTGACCGATCGCCGCTGCCCAACTCCATTTCGCCGGACAGGTTGTCGAACCGTCGCCGCTCGCAAACCCATTCGCACACACGTGGCGTGTTTACCGACCTCGCGATTTTCACAATGCCGGGGCACGGCTGGCAGGCAGGCATTCCGGGAAGGAGCCCGTACATGCTTGGCACCTTCCTTTCCCGCGTTCGATCACGTCTGCCCGCCCACACCCGACTGGTCACAGGCGCGGTTCTCGGCGCCTTTCTGATTACCTCTTCCACCTCTCCCGCAGCGGCGACGGTGGTCGAGCCGAAGGCGCAGTCAACGGTCATCCGTACGGCGTATATGACGGGGTTCAGCTGGTACGACAACACACCACCGGGCTCGGCGAGTATCGCCTACCCGAAGCGGCGGGGCTATCCCACTGTTCACGACTCAGCTGGCGGCTACGGGACATACGCCAAGCCGGTCACACTGGCGGTCGGTTGGCATACCCAACTCGGACCACGCTGGCCGGTTGGCTCGAGGTTCTATCTGCCCTACCTGCGCAAGTACGCGATCGTCGAGGACAAGTGCGGCGACCTCGCCCAGCTCGGCGGCTGCTGGCGGCTGAACAACGCCGATCCCGGATCGACGACTTGGCTGGACATCTGGGTCAACGGCAGGTACCTGCCGAAGTCCGTCTCCGACGCGTGCATGTCCCGGATCACCGGAATCCACACCGTGATCTACCGGCCCGGCCGCGGCTATCCCGTCAACTCGGGCAGTGTGACCAAGTCATGCCGTGAGGGCCGGATCTACTCCGACGCGATTCCACGATGGACTGGTCAGTAGCGTTCAGGGAACGCCTCAATGCGAATCCGGCCGGCGAAAGCCTGCCGCTGCGCCTACGACGACGTGCTCGACGCCGGCAGGTCAGTTGGTGAACTGACCTGCCGCGTCTTCGTTGCACTCGATGCTCGGAGGTTCCTCGCCGGGAAACGCCAGGAACTGGAACTGCGGCGGGTCGAAGCCGCGGATGTCGATCGCGAGTGCCGCGCTGTGCCGTCGACCGCCCGAGCCGTAGACGTAGCCGGCGGAGCGGTTGCCATAGGACGTGACGCCGAGAAGGTACAGCCACGAGCACGACCAACGTGGAAAGGGCCGCTGCAGGACTCACCGCACGTTCCGTTCATCTGTACTTCAAGAACATCTGTCGGGCGAAAGGCACTGCGTCGAAATTCCGCTCGCCGTTCAGTAACCCTGTGACCGCTATTCCGTACGCCGAAACACCGAAACGCCGAACGACACAACCGCCGACCGACTGTCCCCGAGGCTGCAGTGTCGCCGGACCGGCAGTGTCGAGGTCGCTCACTCAGGGTCGATGAAGTACTGGCACGGGTTGGTCGGTGCCGGCTCGGGGAACGTCGCGCCGGTGCTGGTGAACATCTGCTCGGGCACGTTGTGGAAGTTGTTCTTGACGATGCCGTAGCCGTTGGCCGGGAAGGCGATGCCGATTGCCCAGAACCCGTCCACCGCCAGGCGCAGGATCTCGCGCATGAGTTCGACGCGGGCTTCCCGCCCAGGGGTTTCCTTCAGCTTGTTGTAGAGCTCCATCTGTTGCTGGGCGATCTCCGGCGGTTCCTCGCCCTCGGATCCGGCGGAGGTGTACCACTCGACCCAGCGGACCGCGTGCTCGTTGCCCGAGAACGGGAAGTACCACCGCGGGTCCGTGAGCGCGCTGTGGCCGCCGAATCCGGGCTGGATGCCAAGGTCCTGCGAACTCGAGTCCTTGCGTGTCTCGGCGAGGTCGCGACTGATCGTGTTTGAGCTGGCGGACACGCCCACCTCCCGCCAGGACTTCACAACGAGCTCGGAGACGTCGATCCACTCCGGCCCTTCCTCAACCGTCACGTCGATGCTGATGGTGATCCGGCGTCCGTCCGGCCCCAGCCGGAACCCATCACCGTCGCGCTCGACGAAGCCCGCCTGGTCGAGATGGCTGTTGGCTCGTTGGACGTCGTACTCCGTGTACTGCTTGGCCAGCTCCTCGTTGAAGAACTCCGACTCCCGTGCGGGCGCCGCCTGCCAGGGTTCGCCCTGGCCCCGGTAGACGACCTTGATGATCTCGTCCCGGTTGATGGCGTAGGACAGCCCGATCCGGAAGTCCTTGTTCTGGAAGATCTTCCGCTTGGTGGCATCGGTATGGGTGAGGTTGAGCGCGAACATCGCGACGTTCATCGTGTCCGGAATGAGGTCGTAGAAGTCGTAGTCTCCGCTCTCGCGACTCTTACTCAGGACCGGCTTGTTCTGCAGGGTGTTGATGTGTCGTCCGTGCATGTCGAGTTCGCCGTTGAGCGCGTTCAGCACGAGTGTCTCGTTGTTGGCGACCCGGTTGAAGATCACCTTGTCGATGTACGGGAGCTGGCGGCCGTCGGCGTCGACCTTCCAGTAGTACGGATTCCGCTCCGCGACCACGCGGGTACCGGATTCGCCGTATCCGGTCGTCACCTCCCACGTGTTGATCGTCGGCAGCTCTGGGTTGAGTGCCCAGTCGGCCTTGGTGAGAAAGAGTTCGATCCAGTCGTCCGCGCCGGCCTCCTTGACCAGGGCGTCGAGCCCGTCGGCGTTGTACTTCGGGTGGAACTGCCGCAGGTAGTGCATGGGTTTCGACACCGGTTCGTCACCGCGCCCTGCGGCCATGAGTTCGGCGAAGAGCCCGTGCGTGGTTTCGAAGCGGAACGCGACCCGCCTCTCGTCCAGTTTCCGCACCACCACGGGCCTGCCACGGACCAGGAAGTTGGCGTCCTGCTCGGGCGTGAGATCGGAATTGCTGAAGCAGTCGTCGTACCAGAACATCACGTCGTCTGCCGTGAACGGCTTTCCGTCCGACCACTTCATACCTTGGCGCAACGTGAACGTGTACTCGGTCGCGTCGTCGTTGACCTCGTACGATTCGGCCACGTTGGGCAGGATCTTGTCGAAGCCTGAGCTGTGCCGCAACAGTCCTTCCCAGGCGATGGTGCGCTGGATCCAGGGTCGGTCCTCGCTTCCCACCAACGCGGTCCGCCACGTTCCCCCATACCGGCCGGCACGCTCCACCGGCGCCACCACGACGGGGTTCGCCGGGAGCCGGTCGGCAAGCTTGCGCAGCTCGCCCGACTTCACCCGGGCGGCGAGGTCCGGCGCCTCCTTGCCCTGCGGACCAGCGTTCTGACCTGCCTTCTTACCGGGATCGGTGGCGAGGAGATCGCAGCCGCTCGCGGCGAGAGCGGCGCCGACCAGTCCGGCGGTCAGGAAGCGCTTGCGAGTGATCGGGCGATCGAGGTGGGAGCGCCTGGAACCCTCCGCTCCTGCGCGGTACAGGTGACTCATGATGTCTCCTTTCCCTTCCCACACAAGGAATGGACGGCGGTACGAGCGTCACCAGCTGGTGATGATGTTGTCCTCGATGTAGTCCAAATCGAGGTCCAGTCCCAGGCCCGGCGCTGTCGGCATGTGGACGAAGCCCTCGGCGTCCATGGCGTCGATGCTCGAGTTGAGGTGGGGAGGTACCTCGTCGTAGTCGAAGTGCGGATGCAGCAGGCCCCGTTCGTACCACCGGCCGAAGATCGTGCCGCCGAGCACGGCGAGGTTTCCGGCCCCGCCCCCATGGATCTCGCACTCCATGTTGAACGCCTCCGCCAGGTGGACGACCTTCATCGTGGGCGTGATGCCACCGCAGTCGCCGACGCCGGCGCGGACGATGTCGCAGGCTCCGCTGACGATCCAGTCGGCGCGGGTAAACCCCTTGCCTCCCGCGGTTTCCGGCCCGATCACTGGGATGTCCAGCTGGTCGGCGAGCCACTTGTAGGACTGGAGGGAGGCTTCCTCCATGGGCTCCTCGTACCAGTAGTAGCCCAGCTCCTCCAGCGACTGCCCGAGCGCGAGCGCCTCCATGCGGGTGTACCAGTGGTTGGCGTCGAGCATCAGCGGGACATCCGGACCGACCGCCTCGCGTACGGCGGCGCACGCCTTCGCGTCCATGCCGATGTCCGGCGCGAACGACACCGGCGGCATCCAGGTGTGCAGCTTGATCGCCTTGTAGCCGCGGGCCACGAGCTGAACCGCGAAGGCGCCGTAGTCCTCCGGCGAGGCGAGTCCGCCGGCGATCTCGTCACCGCACATGGTGCTGCCGTAGGCCGGCACCTTGGTGCGACCGCCACCGAGCAGCTTCCACACCGGTGTTCCGAGCCGGCGCCCCTCGAGGTCCCAGAGCGCCATGTCGACAGAGCCGAGGGCACGATCGGTGAACCCGCCGCCCGACCCGCGTTGGGTGCGTGCCATCACGTGCCACAGCCGTTCCCGATGACTGCCGTCCTGGCCGAGCAGGGCGTTGCGGACGTGTCCGTCGAGCACAGACTCGCGGAGCTGGTCTCCCGACGTCAGGCAGTAACCGGTCGCGCCATCGCTGTCGGTGATCCGCAACAGTGCCTGGCGTACCTCGTGCGGCTTGCCGGGATGAGTGTGGCCGTCGCTGTCCCTGGACGTCTTCGACACCGTACGGAAGACACTGACCGTCACGTTCTCGATCACCGCGTTCACGGACATCACCTCTCGTCGGTCTGACGGGTCTGGCCGGACTGGTCGATCTTGTCGACCGGGTCGGTCCTGTCGATCTGGTCGGCGATCTGGGCCGCGTACGCCTCACCGTCGTCTTCAGGTCGGAAGCCAATGGCTCGGGCGGCGTCGAGCGGCCACGGACGCCGCCGGTTGTCCGACACTCCCCACGCCACGACGAAGCCCGGCGACGGGTGGCTGAGCGCCGCCTCGACCAGGCGGCCCGTGTCGTCGGGTGACAGCCAGGTGCCGAGCGACCGGACGTCGGTGGGGTGGTCCTTGCAGGTGCCGATCCGCAGGCACACGACGTCGATGCCGTCCCGGTCGTGATAGAGACTGCCAAGCGCCTCGCCGAAGACTTTCGTGACGCCGTAGTACGAGTCCGGGCGTGGCAGCCCGGCATCGTCGAGCATGTGGCGCTCGCCGAAGCCGGCCGCGTGGTTGCTGCTCGCGAAGACGATCCGGCGTACGCCCTGCTGGCGGGCTGCCTCGAACACGTGGGCGGTGCCGGTGATATTGACATGCGTGAGGTCGCTCGCCGCCGCCTTGATCGAGGCGATTCCGGCCAGGTGGACGACCGCGTCGACGCCGGACATCGCCGCGTGTACGGCGCCGAAATCGGTCACCGACCCGGCGACGTACTCGACCCCGTCAAGGCTTGCTGTCTCGCTGGCGTCGGGTGCCCTGGTGTCGAACAGCCGCAGCGTGCGTCCGGGCTGTCGCAGCCGGTCCCGCAGATAGCGCCCGATCCTTCCGGCACCGCCTGTGATCAGGACGGTCTGGTCTTCGGGCCGGCCAGCGCGTGTGCCGGTCACCGTCGTATCTTCCCCGTCGGGCCGCATGGGTGGCCGGATCGTAACTGCACATCTGACGTTCAGCAATCAAGTGCCGCAAGGGTGACAGCTCGCGCGGACGCTAAGAGTGCGTAGGAGCGTCGTCGTCCTCGCCAGACTGCTGCGCCTGAGGGGATGGTCGCGGAGGGGTCGTGTAGGCCGGCGCCTTGCGTCCGCCGCCGTAGCCGATTGGCTGCGCTGGTGGCCTGGCAACCAGGTCGGCGATGAACATCCTCCGCGCGACGATGACCAGAGTCGCGGCGACGGCGAAGAGCACGGCGGAGACCCGCCACGCGGTCTCGTATCCGCTCGCGCCAACGATCACTCCGAACAGCGCCGGCCCTGCGGCTCCACCGACGAAAGCCCCGGCCTGGAGGTAGCTGCTCGCCGCACCAGGTGCGTCCCGGCTGATCCGGATGACGGCGTACAGCAGCAGCCCGGGCCAGGACCATCCCAACGCGAACGCGATGAGCGCGGCCACCACCACGGTCGGCTGGGACGGGAGCGACAACACCGCCAGGGCAACCGCGCCAATGAGCATCTGGGCGGCAACGACCGGCAGATTGCGTCCGTACCTGCGGTCGGCAAGGTGCCCGCCAACCACGCGCACCACAAGGTTCATCGCGCTACCCGCCGCCATCAGCAGCGCTGCTCCGTCCGGTGTGAGGCCCACCCGGAACCCCCAGGACGCGACGAAGGCGCCGAAGGAGTTCCCCGCCGCGCTGGCCAGTAGGACCGCGATCATGATGGTCACCAGCGCCGTCGTGGACGGACGATCGGGCGCATCACCTGTGCGACGGCCGCCGATCGTGGCGCTGGGAAGGCGCAAGCCCACCAGGACGATCACCAGTCCACCGAATCCGGTGAGTGCGAAGGTCCATCGCCATCCGAGCAGCGCTCCAACGGTCGGAACGGCCAGGCCCGCCAGGGTGATCGCGAGCGGGATGGCAGCCTGTTTCACTCCGAACCCGAGCCCTTGCCGATGTGGCGGCACCACTCGGGCCATGATCACGTTCGACGTCATGTGACAGGCCGCGTTGGCGACGCCGAGGACGACCATCGCCAGGGTGAGCACCAGCCACGACCGAGCCGCCCAGGCCACGCCGAAGCTTCCGATGGCGGTGAGAAACCCCGCACCGACCGTGCTCGCCCGACGACCCACTCGATCGACCCGGCCACCGCCAAGCAGCGCCGCCGCGGCAGCCGCCACGAAGAACGCGCTCACCGCGACACCAAATCCGCGTTCGTCGAAGTCGAGATCGGAACGCACGAACACCGACTGGGCGCTGAGCAGGAAGACCGGCAGGGTCCCCAACGTCGTCATGGCGCTGGCCCCGAGCACGGTCCAGGTCGCCGGCGGCAACCACGAACGCCTCGTCAGTATGGTCTTCAAGCCTGGCGACTCCTCGCCGCTAGCCGAAAAGCGGACATCTCACTTGAAGCTAGCAAAGTGTCGAGGAGCCACGCCTACCCCTGTAGGGGCCCGAGATGGTTGCTCGGGCGCGACGGCCGGCACAAGACTCCAGAGATCGGACGCCACGTATGGACGAGGGACTGCTCCAGCGGATCGAGCGGGCTACCGGCGTCCCTGGCCTGGTCGACATACTTACCGACCGCCTGCCTCCCACCGACCTGCAGTCGCTGCTGCTCGAAGTCTTCCGACGCCGGGCGGGGCGGCTCTCCCCGGCCAGGGTGCTCGCGCAGTACGAACACAACCGCTTCGTGACGCCTTCACCGGTGCCACCCGCCACCTTGGCCGCGTTCGACCAGGTGGCGTTCGGTGTGCTTGGCGAACGGGGATACACGGCCCTCGAACTGTCGCCGGTCGGACCGCTCGGCATGGTGACAGCCGTTGCCACGGTCGACCAGAACAATGTGCTGGCGACCAACCGCACCAGCGAGGTCGTCTCCGACTCCACCAACTCACTCGCACTGGAATGCGCCGTCCGGCGGCGAGCACTGCTCCGCGACCAGCCGCGGGATCGGACCCGCGTCCAGCTGTGCGCATCGCACCGGCTCGTTCGTGCGCAGCGGTTCGAAGCGCCCGGTCAGCGACCCCATTTCCGCCTGCTGGCACTCACAACTGCCGGTCGCGACGAGGGGTCGTTTCGCTTCGAGACAAGCACTCTGCTCGAGGATTTGGCTACGCTGCTGCAGGTGCTGGAGCAGTCCAGCCGAGTCGGACTCAAGCCTGCCGGCATACGCATGACGGTGACCGAGCTAGCAGGCGGGCAACACCGACAGGCGCTCCAAGACTCCGTACTCTCGCCGTTGGCGGAACGGTTCCCTCATGTCGCGGTGGCTTTCGACGACGAACGCGAGGGTGGCCGTGGCTACTACGCCGGCGCGTGCTTTCACATCAACGCGGTGACGCCTGACGGCAGGACGCTGCTCGTCGCCGACGGCGGCTTCACCACCTGGTCCGCCCAGCTTCTCGGCAACGCCAAAGAGCGTCTGTTGATCAGTAGCCTGGGCGTCGAGCGCCTCTGCAGTGAGTTCCGCACCAGCGGCAGGTAGCACCCGCCCCGAGTGATGCTGCGATGGGACCGGGACGCCCGGGTTTCATGATCAGGCGTCAAGAAGCCGGCTCGATAGAGCGGGACAACCCCGTCTTGCGGCGCATGATCATGATCGACCTCGCAGGCGTGCTCCGGGATCGAGACATGCCGCATCGGCCAAGGTCGTCGCAGGCTGCGCGTGTGCAACATCGAGCCTCGAACTCAGCCAACCTGCAGGTCAACGCCCTGCGACCACACCGAGACCTACTCGTGAGCCAGGTCAGGACCGGAGTTGCCGGGCCCACTCGCTCGGGGTGGGCGACCACTATTGGCCCGGCCAACCCTGCTCGGGCGCTCGACGGTCGTGTTCGACCATGGTACTGATCCCACTACAAACATCGGCTGTCTGAACGAGCTGCAACGAATCGGCATTGACGCTCAAAGTCCGTTGCTCGATGAGCACCGTGCGCGGGCGGTTGCCTCGATGTTCTGAGGGCGCCGGTCGGCTGGATCAGCTATCGCCAGGACGGGCTAGCGGATCGCAAGGCGGGTTGTGAGCAGAGAGGAGCAAGGAATGTCTTTCGATCTGACTAGACGAGATGTCCTCCGTGCTGCGGGCGCCACTGCGGCGGTGGCCTTGACCGCCGGCTGTGATCTGCTCTCCACTCAGCCCAAGTCGGGCGGTGGTGGCAGCGGCAGTAGTGGGCCGAAGCCGAAGGAAGCGCCGATGCTTACCAACCTGGTCAAGCAAGGCAAACTTCCAGAACTCGCGAAACGACTGCCCCCCGATCCGGTCGTTGTCCAGCCGCTGGAGAGGGTCGGAGTGTACGGCGGCAGATGGCGGCTCACGACTCAGGCGAGCGGCTACGGCACTGGGGCGACCCAGTATCAGCTGTGCGGCTACGAGAACCTGGTGCGGTGGGATCCGACGTTCAAGAAGATCATCGGGAATGTCGCTGACAGCTGGGAGGTCGCCGCAGACGGCAAAGAGTACACGTTCAAGTTGCATCCAGGAATCAAGTGGTCGGACGGCGAACCCTTCACCGCCGACGACGTGGTATTTGCGGTCGACGACGTACTCAACAACACAGAGCTGACGCCCGTTCCCGACCCGTATTTTGGCGGCGCGACGGCAGAAAAAATCGACGACTATACGGTCAAGCTCTCGTGGGACAAACCAAACGGTCTACTGCTCACCTTTCTGGCGACCCGATCAGGGTTGCCCTTCACCTCGAACCCGAAGCACTACATGACGAGGTTCCACAAGAAGTACACACCCGGCGTGGTCGAGCTGGCAAAGAGCGAGAGCCTCGACGACTGGATCGCGCTGTACCAGCAGCGAGGCGGCGACTTCAGCTTCGGCTCCAACCCGGAGAAGCCATCGATCCATCCATGGTTGCTCAAGACCAACACAAAGAACCAGGTGACGGTCGAGCGCAATCCCTACTACTGGAAGGTAGATCCAGAGGGAAGCCAGCTGCCCTACATGGACGGCATGGTCTGGTCGGTGGTCACCGACCCTCAGGTCGTGCTCTTGAAGGGGACCAACGGCGAGGTCGACTTTGCCTTCGACGAGCCGGTCAACAAACCGGTGCTAGCGGACGGCCGCGAGAAGGGCGGCTACCGCTTCTTCGACGCGATTCCGGCGCTGACCAGCCAAGTCGCGATCTACCTGAACCTCGCCCACAAGAGCAAGGTGCTGCGGGAGGTCTTCAACAACAAGGACCTTCGTATAGGACTGTCGCATGCGATCAATCGCACGGACATCATCAACGCAGTGATGGAACGGCAGGCAGTGCCGTGGCAGATCGCGCCCCGGAAGGAGTCCACCTACTACGACGAACAGATGGCCACCCAGTACCTCGAATACGACGTGGACCGGGCCAACGAGATTCTGGACAAGGCGTATCCGAGAAGGAGCCCGGGCGGGATCCGGCTAGGCCCGGACGGCAAACCAATATCCTTTCAGGTCGACGTGCGCAGCGACATCACCGTCTGGGCCGACACGATGGAGCTCGTGGTCCACAACTGGAAGGACGTCGGCATCGACGCCCGAGTCAACAGCGTGAGCGCCGAGCTCGCGGTGACCCGTGGCGAGGCGAACAGCCACGACGCGGCCGTCTGGCAGGGCGAGGGTGGCCTGGACGCGGTCATTCTGGCCAACCCGTACAACTACCTTCCGACCAACCCGCCGTACTCATTCTTTGGCGTACCCTGGTGCACCTGGTTCCGCAGCGGCGGCAAGGACGGTGAAGAGCCGCCGAAGGTAATACGGGACCAGCTGGACATGTATACCCAGCTCAGGGCCGAGCCAGACGTTGATAGGCAGCGCCAGATCATGACACAGATCCTCGCCAGCGTACGCGACCAATTCATCGGCATCGGTATCGCCGCACCCATCAAGTCCTACGGGATCATCTCGAACCGGACCCAGAACTTCCCCAAGGACAACGTCATGTCCCACGGCACCGTGTGGGTCTACATGGACCCCGCGCCAACCAACCCGTCCCAATACTTCATCGAAGAGCAGTAGGACTGCTTGGCACAACACGAACGCCTCCGCCGGGGCGAAGGGGCGGCCATGACCGGCCGCCCCTTCGCGTTTCCACGGCTCAGGCTTGGAGCCAGCGGTGGAGCATCCACCCACAACCTTCCAATTCAGATCGCTGCGGTGAACTTCTTGATCTTCTCCGCAATGACGTCGGCGTGGTCCTCGAGAGCGAAGTGTCCGGTGTCCAGGATGTTGACCTGGGCGTCGGGTAGATCACGGCCGTATGGGTGTGCACCCGCTTCCGGGAATATCTGGTCGTTCTTGCCCCAGACGATGAGAGCCGGCGGCCGGTGCGTGCGGAAGTAGTCATGCCAATGCTGGTAGAGCGCGGGATTGTTTCGGTAGTCGACGAGCAGGTCGAGCATCGCGTCCTTGACGCCCGGGCGGTTGAGCAGCGCACTCTGCAGCAGCCAACTGTCGGGATCGACGAGCGTGGTGTCGCTGACCCCGTGGGTGTAGTTCCACTCCAGCGCGGCGTCGGAAATGCCGCCGGAGCGGATTGTCTCCCGGTTCTCTGCGCTCGGGTCGCTCCACAGTGTGCGCAGTGGAGCCCAGAAGCTGTCGGGTAACCCCTCCTCGTACGCGTTGGCATTCTGGATGACGAGGAAGGACACCCGCTCGGGGTGCCTGGTGGCGAGCCGGAAGCCCACCGGCCCACCGAAGTCTTGGAGGTAGAGCCCGTATTTGGTGAAGCCGAGGTCTTCAGTGAATCGTTCGACGATGTCGGCCAGGTGGTCGAAGGTGTACGCGAACTGCGACGGGTCGGGTGCCGCACTGTGACCGAAACCGGGGTAGTCGGGAGCGATAACGTGGAACTGATCCGACACCAGGTCGATCAGCCGCCGGAACATGAACGACGAGGCTGGGAAGCCATGCAGGAGTAGCAGGACCGGCTTGCTCCGATCCCCGCTCTCCCGGTAGAAGATGTCGATTCCATCGATAGCGATCGTGCGGTAATGCGTGGTCACGGACTCTCCTTGTGGTGATGGGGCTGGATGCACTCGCCCGACACGGCTGTATTCCAGCTGTCGATCGGATTGACGCATTCACGGTGAAGTCATGACGTGAAACCCGGGACGAGATCGAGTAATGGCACGATCAGCGCGGTGCAGACGCTCATGGATGCGACGTTCCCGATGAACGGGTGGAACGTGGCCGGAAGCCGAGACGAGATCGACGCCGCCACTGGAGGAGCGATGAGTGCGCCGGCCAGTGCACCGGCTGCGACGGCCTGTGCGGATCCACCGAAGGCAAGCACAGCCGCCGGTGCTACCGAGACCACCGGCACGAAGGTGGGGTAGAAGCCGTCCGCTTCCCACCGGCGCCGCCAGATGAGCACACCTGCGACCGCGGTGATGGCTTGGCTGAGGAGCACCGCGGGGAGCAAGCCTGACCCGTACGCGACGGTTGACGGACTGACCAGATAGGCGACGACGGCACCGAGGATCAGCCCGGCGCTCGCCCACTCGTTGCCGAAGAACTGTGCCTCGCTGAAGTCGGCGAGTGCACGCCGCGGTACCCACAGCCACGGACGCCCCCGGCCGCCGCCGACCTGATGGGTGTCCGCCTCATGGGTGCCCGGCTCATGGGTGCCAGCCACCCGGTTCGCGTCCACCATCCGCGTCCGCGTCCGCCATGCGCCGGGGGCGGGCATCCAGGGAAGGCGTCGGCACAGCCAGAAGGCCGCGATCGCCCCCGCCCACATTCCGGTGGTCGCGCCGACCACCAGCGGGAGGTGCATCGGTTTGCAGAGGTACTCCACCGCAAGGATCGAGGTCGGCGTCGTCAGCAGCGCTCCAGCAACGGAAGCGGTCAGGCCAACCCTCGTCCCGGGACCATAGAGCACGACCATGGCTGGGGCCACCGAGACCAGTGGCACGAAGAGTGGCTGCCAAGTGCCGGGCGCCAGCGTCCAGCCCCAGGCGAAGTTGCTCAGCAGCAGGCTCATCAGCGCGCTGGCGATCGCCCAGGGCCAGATTCCTGAGCCGCCCGCCTGGACGAAACCGGGCCACCGCCACGACCGTAGGTGGGCGAGGTGGCCCAACGTCCCACCGAGGAGGAGACACACACTGGCGGAGCCAACCGCGTAGAACTGCGGTTCGCTGACCGACACGACCAACCAGGAAGCCAGCTTCCCGGCTGCGGCGTAGTCACCGTCCCACGGCTGCCTCTCAGCACCCCAGAGGCCTGCGGTGAGTGCCCACGCCACAGCACAAACCACACCGACGAATACCAGGACAAGGGCGCCGCCGGCCACGCCATCGACGCTGCGACGAGGCGGAAGGCTCGTCGTGCTGCGGACGGTCGTCATGACGTCACCGCGTCGAGGTCACATCGACGTCTGTGTCCGCACTTCGCTCTACCTGTCCCGGCATGACACCTCCTCACCCATCCGCTTCGCGCAGGCTGGTTTCAACTTGAAACCGACTTGGGAAGCGTAGCCGAGCTGGTTTATACTTGCAACCAGATGTCTTCGTGAGGACCCCTGCCGAACCGATCCAGCGACCAGAGGTGATCTGCATGCCGCGACGCGTGACACACGAGACCGCCGAGTGTCCGGTAGCCCGGGCGGTCGACGTCATCGGTGATCGCTGGTCGCTGCTCATCATCCGAGACGCCTTCGACGGCATCAGCCGCTTCAGCGACTTTCGGCGCAACCTCGGGCTAGCGAAGAACATCCTCGCAACGCGTCTGCGCGAGCTGGTGTCACAAGGCATCCTCGAGACCGGCCCGGCTGCCGACGGGAGCGCCTACCACGAGTACACGCTCACCGGCAAAGGACGGGACCTGTTCGTCATCCTGGTCAGCCTTCGGCAGTGGGGCGAAAACCACCTCTTCACAGAGCAGGAGCGGCACTCAGTCCTTCTCGACACCAAGCGCGAACAACCACTCCGCAAACTCAAGGTCACCGACACCAATGGCCGTGCCCTGACCCCCTCCGGAGCCTTCGTACGCAAGGTCTCTCCAACGTCCAGGTAGCCTCTGGACCTGCCGGCAGGTCCGGTCGCGCTGGTACAGCTGTTTTGGGCGCGACCCCAAGGCTTTCGCCGCGGCCAGAGCGGCGACAGCCGTTCCCGGTGGTGGTCCCGGGTGGATCGCCGTCGCCGCTCTGGCCGTCGTACCTTTCATCGAAGTGTTGGCAGGGTCAGGAAAGGATTTCCGTTCCGACGTACGGGGCCTTGAAGAACACACCGTTGCCCTGGCCGTAGGTGAACGTGGAGGGCTGCCCCACCTGGGCAACGTTCCCGTAGTAGACGTTGAAAGGATTTGAAAGCGACGTGACGCCGAAGAACACCACGGTGCGGTAGGTGCCGGAGCCCTGGGTGCACAGGCTGGTCACCTCGCTGAATCCGGCGGCATTGAGCCCCTGTGTCACCGTGCAGCCGCTGACCGTGCTCGCGGCCTGGGCCGGCACCGCGGTGACCGCCGCGGCGGCCGTCATGGCCAGTGCGGCCGCCCCTACCAGCGCGGACCGTCGTAGAGCCTTCATCTTCTCTAACTCCCTTGCCATTTAGTTGACGTTGCAACAAGTTCGGAGCGCGGCCGGCAGAGGATGGGTGCTCACAGGCGTGACGACGGTCACAACGCCGCCACCCGTCAGGCGTGGGTCAACCACTCGGCGTAGAACATGCCGAGTCCTGAAGCGACGAGGATGCCGCAGATGATCCAGAAGCGGATCACGATAGTGATCTCTGGCCAGCCTTTGATCTGGTAGTGGTGCTGGATGGGAGAACTCAGGAAGATCCGCCGGGGGGTTCCAGTGAGTCGTCTGGTCAGCTTGAAGTAGCCACGTTGCAGGATCACCGAGGCGTTGGCGGCGACGTACAGTCCGCCGATGACGATGAGGAGCAGTTCGGTCCGGGTCGTGATGGCGAGGCCGGCGATGGCGCCGCCGAGCCCGAGTGCACCGGTGTCGCCCATGATGATCCGGGCCGGGTTGGCGTTCCACCAGAGGAATCCGCCGCAGGCGGTGGCCAAGGAGAACGCGATGATGGCGAGGTCGTACGGGTCGCGTACCTGGTAACAGCCGGGCAGATCGGCTGCGACGCAGGACTGGTTGAACTGCCAGACGCACACGATCGTGAAGCCCGCGAAGACCATGGTGCAGGTGCCTGCGGCGAGTCCGTCCATGCCGTCGATCAGGTTTACGCCGTTCGACGTCGCGGACACCATGAACAGTGCCCACAACACAAAGACCACGGCTCCGAGTTGGAGTCCTGGGAGGTCGCGCACGAAGGAGACGAACGTCGACGCGGGGGTGAGCCCGTCGGCGTCGGGGAGCTGGATGGCGAGGATGGCAAACACGACGGCAACCAGGGTTTGGCCGACCAGTTTCGTGCGGCCGCGTAGTCCGAGGTTTCGTTCGCGAGTGATCTTCAGGAAGTCGTCGAGGAAGCCGACCATACCGAGGCCGACCAGCAGAAGCAGGACGAGCAGGGCCGAGGCCGACGGCCCGCCGCCGACGAGGAGGTGCGCTACCAGATACCCGGTGGTGGCGGCGGCGATGACCACCGACCCACCCATCGTGGGAGTGCCCTGCTTGAGCTGGTGCTCCAATGGCATGTCGTCGTGGATGGGTTGCCCGAGTCCCTTCCGAACGAAGAACCAGGCCACCAGCGGAGTCAGCCCCAGCGACAGTACGAGCGATACGACACCACCGAGGAGGATCGCCTTCATCGGCCCACCCGCCGAAGTTGCTGCAGGTCGCCGGGGAGCGTCCGGGACATGGGCCGCTGGAAGAGTGCGCCACTCATCCGGCCGCAGGCCCCGTCGGTGCGGACGTGCTCGGGGCCGTGCGCTTCGCAATAGGCGTGGAGCCGGGCGTTGGTGCTCCAGCATCTGAGCCGAACCCAGTGGTCGCCACGCTTGCGGGCTTCGTCGGCTACGGCATCCATGAGAGCCGCACTCTAGCCCCTCCCGTGCTCACGCTCGGCCGCCAACTGACGGGTGCAGTAGGTCATACCCCGCCGCACGAACGCTTTAGCAAGCGGTCCACCCCACCCACCGAGCCAGGACGACCGGAAGCCTTCGCGGGTGCTTTAGCGGCGGCACAATTCCCGCGCCCACCTACGGAATGGACCTGCATGTCGATCTCGCTGTTCAACGTTGCCTTCGACTGCGCCGACCCGTACGAGCTCGCCCAGTTTTGGAGCAAGGTCTTCGACCAGCCGCTGGACGACGAAGATGGTCCCGGTGATCCTGAGGCATCAATTGCTCTGCCGGGCGGACCGAACCTGTTCTTCCAACGAGTCCCAGAACCCAAGGCAGGTAAGAACCGGGTGCACGTGTGTCTGCGGCCGGATGGGGACAGGGACCAAGAGGCGGAGCGATTGATCGGTCTCGGCGCGACAGTCTTCGAAGACAAGCGTCGCCCAGACGGCAGCGGCTGGGTGATCCTCGCGGATCCGGAAGGCAATGAACTCTGCGTCCTCCGCAGCTCCGTAGGACGCACGAACTCCCCCGACTGATCTCCCACCCGCCGCGCGAGTGCGGGCGGTGCCCTGCGTCACCAGGTCGCGCCGAAGACCCACCGCCGAGCGAGGCCCGGACCTGCCGTGGTGATGGCTCTCACCTCTGCGTCGCCTTCTCGCGAGCAGCTACTCGACACCGCCATAGCCCGAAAGCCGGTTGACTTCCTCCTGCAACCCTCATAACGTTTTCGCTGGTGTCGAGGTCTGCTGCGACGAGGAGGACTGAGCAATGGGGGCGTCCGCCGCGCAAGCTCGAACAGACGTAGTCACGCGGAGCGAGCACGGTGGCGCACGTGACTGAAGAGCGGGCGGGCACAAACACCGAGGCCGCATTCACAACCTCGCCGCCCGACCGCCGACGCGGCTTCGCACGCTGGATCGCGGCAAGTGTCGGCTCGGCGGTTCCTCAGTCGATGGCGCCCATCACCTTCGGGCTGGCGACTCTGTTCGCAAGGGGACCTCAACGGGGGTGCCCTGATGATGACGGCGATGACCGTCGCCCAGGTGCTCGGTGCGGTGCCTATCGCCGCTGCGGGCCAACGGTTCTCCGTGAGCGCGTACGCCCGATTTCTCGCCGCGTTTCGGACCCTCGCGTTCGTCGGTCTCGTTCTCGCGATCGCGGCCGAAGCGCCGATCCCCGTCCTGGTGGTCGTGGCCAGTCTTGCCGGGCTGGTCAACGGGGCGATCTTCGCAGTGCTGCGGGCAATCTTGAACGACATGGTGGCCTCGAACAAGTTGCCGCGCGCGCTTGGCGTCGCAGCGACGGTCACCGAGCTCGTCTTCGTGTGCGGACCGATTCTCGCCTCGACGATCGGAGGCGTGTCGGTCATCGCGGCCGTCGGGATCATGGCGATCGCCAGCGCTCTGCCCCTGGTGGTGCTCCCCCGCATCGCGCATCGCACGCCGCCGGAGTCGGGCCGCGTCCGGCGGGAATCGATGCGCCTGGGCACGGTGGTCTGGTTGCTCGCCGCTGCCAGCGCTGACGCGTGCGTCTACTCGATCGAGGTCGGTGCCGTGGCACTGGCGCTGCGCCACGAGCTCGCGCCCAGTGCAGCGTTCCTTTTCACGGTTCCGCTGTGTGTGGGATCCGTGCTCGGTGGCGTCTGGATAAGTGTCCGTAACCGCCGCCTGCGTCAGCGGACAGTCGTCACGATGCTCTTGCTGACCGTTGTCGGGATCCTCGCCGTCGCCTGGGACGTGTGGATCGGCTCGGTGATCGCCGGCATCGTCCTCACCGGCCTGTTCCTCGCCCCGCTCGGGATGTCGTTCTCGGTGTTCCTCGACGACGTGCTCCCGCGGACCCGCCGCGCCGAAGGCTTCGGTCTGCTGAACACGTCAAAATCCATCGGCCTCATCACCGCATCATCTGTGATCGCGTTCGCCTCGCTGGCGGCCTCCCTCGTGGTCTCGGCGGCACTCGCCTTGGTGTCGGCGATCATCGTCGCCCTGCATGCACGGAAACCTCCGGCCGGCTGAGCGCAAGTGCGCGCCGAACGGCGCATACCGTCGTACGCCGACACACCAGGCCCGCCGGGTGACCAGCATCTGGGCGGCGGGGACGACCTTGGTGCCGGCACGAGAGACCTGAAACCTCGATGAGGCAAGCCCGATGCGACCATGACGCATTCACCTGCCAGGTTGTTGTCGTACTAACAACTCCCAGCCACTGCGTCGGCTCGAGCCTTTGCGCACCAGACCGTGAGACCGCGAGTTTGGTGGGCTTGGAAACCGAGAAGGGGTCTGACCATGCGACATCTGTTGGTCCCGTCCGCGGCCTTGGGAGCGTTGGTGCTGGCGGGCTGCTCCCAACAGATGCTTGACGATCTCGTTCCGGGCGACAAGCCCGGTGCTTCGAGTCGTCCGACCATCTCCGCCGCTGGGCCCAAGACCGGAGGCAGGCCCGAGTCCACCGGCGCCTCCCCCAAGCCGTCGACGTCGGCTCGGTCAGGCACGGCAGACCTGGAGCCCTGCGACATGCTGACCACCGCCGAGCAGACCACGCTCAAACTTCAGGGTGGCGACTACGACGAGGTTGGACCGGCACGAGGCTGCTTCTGGCAGGTGTCCGGCAGCCACAGCACTTCCGTCGCGATCATCGACAAGTACGGGCTCGCACTCGTGCAGTCCCGCGGCAAGAAGACGGCGACGACCATCGGGACGCACGACGCCATCCAGTACTCGGGCCCCCTTGACACCTGCGCCTTCGCGCTCGAAGTCACCGGGACGTCCCGAGTCGATGTTATGGCCACCGCCGGCAGTGACTTCGCGAAGGCGTGTGGCATTGCGAAGCGGACCGCACGACTCGTCGAACCCAAACTGCCCTGAGTCACGGGAGACGAGAAGCAGCCAGGGCATGAGTGAGTCCATGGACATGACGAACACCCAACAAGCCAAGGGGTTGCGAGGGACGGCGGTGGAGAAGATCGTCTGGCCGGCGAAGACACGGGAACTGCACAACCATCACTTCGATTCGACGATATGGAACGACCTCAGCTTTCGCGACGACGACATCGTCATTGCGACGTACGCCAAGTCCGGCACGACCTGGATGCAGCAGATCATCGCGCAGCTGCTGTTCGGGCCCGACCCGGACCTCGCGGTGGCAGAGATGTCGCCGTGGCTCGACCTTCGCGTCCCTCCGAAGGAGGTCAAGCTGCCGATGGTGGAGGCCATGACCCACCGACGGTTCTTGAAGACACACCTCCCGGTGGACGCCCTTGTCTTCTCGCCCAGGGCGAAGTATGTCTACCTCGGACGCGACGGACGCGACGTCGTGTGGAGCATGCACAACCACCACGCCAACGCGAACCAGCTTTGGTATGACGCGCTCAACAACACGCCGGGCCGCGTTGGACCACCCATCGAGCCGCCTTCCGGCGACGTCCGTACCTACTTCCGCGATTGGCTGGACCGAGACGGCTACCCTTTCTGGCCGTTCTGGGAGAACGTTCGTACCTGGTGGAAGTTTCGTCACCTGCCGAACGTCTTGTTCGTGCACTTCGCGGATCTCAAACGCGACCTTCCCGGACAGATGCGCCGGGTGGCGGCGTTCCTCGACATCCCCATCGATGAGATGCGGTGGAGCGAGGTCCTCGAGCTCTGTTCCTTCGATTGGATGAAGCGGCATGCCACGAGGAGCGTTCCGCTTGGCGGCGCATTCTGGGACGCCGGCGCCCAGGTCTTCATCAACCGAGGAGTCAACGGCCGTTGGGCGCAGACCCTGACACCGGACGATGTTGCGGACTACGAGGCGCGCGCCCTTCGGGAGCTCGGCCCCGCGTGCGCCGCCTGGCTCGCGGCGGGCGGCGAGGTCTAGCGGCATGGTCCCGCAGCGTTACTAGCCGTGCTCTCGCGGTGTACTGCCGGCGCGGGGTAGGTACGAGTTTCCGCGGGGGTCGGTGGCGGCGGGACCACGTGCCATTGCAGGCCGCGATCTGGGAGTACCTGGAGGCACACGACGTCAGTGGAGCGTCCATGGCGCCGGTGACTGGTCGCTGCGTATGCTCGCGTCGTGCGCAGCGGCGAGCGGGACTGGACTGTCGACGTCGTCCGGATCTTCTCGTTGTCCATCGTGGTGCTCATGCACTGGACGTCCACCCGGGTCACAGTTGTCGACGGTGAGGTCCAGACCGATCTCGCGCTCCATGGACCGGCCGCTTGGGCGGCTACCTGGGTACTACAGGTCATGCCGTTGTTCTTTCTGGCTGGGGGATTTGCGAACACCAAGGTCGTCGACCGCTGCCAGGAGAAGGGACAAACCTACGGTGACTACCTCGGCTTACGGGTGCGCCGACTCACTGCCCCGTTGGTGCCGCTGATCGCGGTCTTCGTCCTGCTCACGCTGGTGTTGGAGATATCCGTCAGCGCGCAGCTGGCCAGCACGACAGCGGAGTCCATTAGCAAGCCATTGTGGTTTCTGGCGGTCTACCTGGTTGCCGTCGCGGTCGCCCCGCTCGCCATACGTGCGCACGACAGATCGCCCTGGCTGTTGCCCGCTGGCCTGCTGGCTGCCTCGCTCACGGTAGACGCGGTACGTTTCGCCGGCCACAACGATCGGTTTGTGCAATGGAATCTGCTGTTCGTGTGGCTGTTCTGCCATCAGCTCGGCGTGCTCTACGCTCGTGGCACGCTGCGCAAGGTCCCCGACGCCGCGTTGGTCCTCGTCGGTACGGCAGGTATTGGGCTGCTCGTTCTCATGGTGATGCCCGGCCCATACTTTCCGACCATCCTTGGCCTCGCAGACGCCGAGGTGTCGAACCTCTCGCCACCGACGTCGGTGGTATCGGTGCTTGCAGTCGTACAGCTGATGGTCCTCACGCTGGTACACCGGCGCATACCGCGCTGGCAGCCGTCCGGGAGGCGACGTGCGTTCATCGAGACCATCAACGCGCTGCTGATGCTGATCTACCTCTGGCACATCCCGGTGCTGACCGCACTGGTCGGCGTAGGCGTGCTGTGGCCGGAGGTGTTGCTCCCGAGCGATGAAGCCGCGTGGTGGGCGCAGCGGCCGCTGTGGTTCGTCGTGGCGGGGGCGCTCTTGTTCGGTGTGGTTCGGCTTGCGATGCGCTGGGACATCTGGTGCGCGGGATTGGGAACGACAAGGTCGCTGCCGCCAGCCGCGGCAGCGGCCGTAGTGTCGGCGGCGGGGATCTTCGTGATCTGGAACCAGGGCCTCTGGCTGCACACGCCTAGCTGGCTGGGGGTTGCCGCGATCCTCGCGGCGACAGGACTCGTCACGCAGCCGCGGCCGCCACTCCCCTCAGGCGCCCCGCCCGAGGACAGTGGGCTGACTCCTGCGCCCCGCTCCTTGCAAGGTCCGGCAGCGTCCCCCGAGTAGACATCCTCGGCCGCCGAGGATGTCTACTCGAACCATCGTTCGGCGCCCACGACCGACAGCAGAAGGAGCAAGGCAGAGCTGGCGGCCGCCGTAGGACGATCGATCGGACGTCGGCTCTCGCAAATCTCGCCGCAGGTTACGTTCGCGACCTCCGGTGTGATCGCGGTGGCATCGTCGGAGGCGAGTGTCGCTGCGTGCGGCCCTCGCCACGTCAGCCACCATCGGCAGGCGCCTCAGTGCGGTCTTCTTGGTTATCCGGGCCCACTATTCCTCCTTCGAGATGCCCTCATAACCAGCGGAGAAGAGTGCGGGGCAGGCGCTACGCTCCCGCCCATGACGATCGCAGCGCCTCGGCAGTCGTATCTCATCTGGTTTACCCAGCGCGTGGGCAGCTCCATGTTGACCCAAGCGCTGGAGGACACCGGCATCGCCGGGCGTCCGCGCGAGTGGTTCGAGGACCCGGCGGGCGACGGGCTGCTGGCCAAGTATGGCGTCTCCGATGCCGTGGGGCTGCGCGACTTCCTCTGGCGCGAGGCTGCCACGCCCAACGGCGTGATGGGTTCCAAAATGAGCGCCGGCGGGCACCGGGAACTGACGACTTTGTTCGCGGGGATCATCCCGGGCGTGGTCGATCCCGATGGATCCAAGGCGTGGGCAGCGGTCTTTCCCGCCTGCAAACACGTGTTCATGACCCGGCGGAACAAGCTGCGCCTGGTGGTCTCGTGGCTGCGCGCGATCCGATCACAGGAGTGGCACCGGCCCAACCGCGCCGACACCGTGTTCGGCGAG
Organism: uncultured Actinomycetota bacterium; assembly: GCA_963720325.1. Taxonomy (GTDB): domain Bacteria; phylum Actinomycetota; class Actinomycetes; order Propionibacteriales; family Actinopolymorphaceae; genus Thermasporomyces. Next base: position 1,038,285 of record CAVRFE010000008.1, read on the forward strand.
GCGCCGCCGCGCACCACCGCCGCCGATGGGATTGACCACTACGACCGCGACGGGCTCGAATACCTGCTCAGCGGCATCAACCAGCAAGAGGCCGACATGCAGGATCAGTTCGACCGGTGGGGCGTGGTCCCGCACACCGTGGTCTATGAAGACCTGGTCGCCGACTACGACACGACGGTGCGCAACCTGCTCGATTTTCTCGAGGTGCCCGGCCGTGCCGACATCGCCATCCCGCGCCCGGCCTTCGACCGCCTGGCCGACGAGGCCTCGGAAGCTTGGTACCAACGCTTCCACCGCGAGCGCGGCAGAGCGCATGATCGGTGAACCATATGACGCTCACCATGCGCCTTTGTCGACGCGGACCGCGCCGTAAGCGAAGCTGATCTCCATCGAGGTCACCGAGCGAGTCCAGCGCGCCGCGGTCGAACGCTGGACTACCTGTTCGAGCACGATGACGGGTGACGCCTGGTTGGACAGGCGTTGAGGTTGGGTCGCGAACATGGTCGCGAAGGACTGGGGTCCCGCGTGAAGACGCCGCTTAGCCTGGCTCGGTAAAGTGGCCAGGCGCGATGGTGGAGACCACGTTCTCGCTATGAATTCGCACAGACCGGCGTGTGCATCGTTGGGGTTCCCCACTACGAGATTAGGAGCTGCCGCCATGGGTGAACATCGGCTCGAGTTCACGATCTCCGAAAATCCTTGGGCACCGACGGCCGCCGTGGCCGAGATCAACGAACGTCACGGCTGCGGACTGGAGCTTACGGGCTTGGCCGAGCAAGAGGGCGGAGTGAGCAGTGCGGCCTATGTTCGTTGGCCTGATGGCCGCGACGGCGCGATCAGCAGGTCCAAGCTGCCGTTGGACCGGATGCGGCAGACCGCTGAAGCAGTGGAGCTTGCGAGGGCGGCTGGCCTGCCGGTAGCCCGGCATGAGATCGTCCTGCAGCTGGCCGACGGCGCGGTGGCCATCGTCCAGGAGCGGCTTCCTGGCCGACACGCATGCCGGATCGACGCGAGCGTGATGGACGCGATGGTGGCGATGAACGAGCGGTTCGCGCACCTGCTTACAGACCGGCCCGACGTGCCCCTACCAGCCGCCTTCCCTACATCGGATGGTGGTGGCGACCGATGGGAGGAGACGCTCGGCCAGTACAGCGACCGCACCCGACGCGTGCTCAAGCGGCTCCACGAGATCGATGGTGGTGAGCCGTACGTCATGGCTGGCAATGATCTCGTCCATACCGACTACTCACTCGGCAATGTGCTCTTCGATGACAACGGACAGATCAGCGGCATCGTGGACTGGAACTTCGGAGCGGACCGCGGCGATCGGCGGTACGCACTGCTGGCAATACGCGCCAACCTCGTGAACGAGGGAGCTTGGTATGAGGGATACCAGGCTGCGCTCGATCGACTGGACGAGGTACTCACCAACATGATCGATCCGGCACTGCTGCGCATCTACCTTGCGCACCGGGCGGTACACGGCCTCCACGAGTCCATCCAACACTTCCAACACAGACCCGACCGGATCGAACGCGATCTCCGTGCCGTTGAGGAACCGCTCGCATAACCCCGCTCCGTGCTGGGTTGGTGGCGAGCTGTCGGGCCGGACGAGACCTCCTTCGAAGAGGACCCCCTCGGCGTGTCCCGAGGCAGGGCTGCGCTCTCAGTGTCAGCGCGGGGCGTCAGCCATCCGCCCCGCGCTGGATCGCTCGGGTCGGCGGACGAGGGCAGGCTCACTACCCAGGTCACACCGAATGGTTAGCGGGCTGGCAAGGTACAGATCAGCAGACGTCTACCGGTCCCGTGTCGATCTCGAGCTCTCCATCTCCACCCGGGTTCCATTCCCAACCGGGAGGCAAGGTCAGTTGTGCCTTGCCGTGCCTCTGCAGTAGGTCCCGCACAATGGTGCGGCGAGAATGGTCGCGTGTGCGCTCAGGTAGTGCAGGATGCTGCCTTCCTCCGGCTGTACATCCTCATGGCCAAAACCGTTTGACGAGTGTCGCCGTCAGCGAGATGTGTTGCATGTTGAGCGGATCCCCGTTCCCCTTTTGACAGTCCACGTATGCGAACTCCAGGACCCGCTCGAACTCGATGGCCCGTGGACCGTCGATGCGAAGGACACAGCCGCCACGCTGGTCCGGAGGCGGCGGAGGCAGGCACGGCGGCTCCTCGCAGACCTGGGGCTTCGGTTGCGCGCCAATCGAAGCCACGACCACGCCACCCGAACTGACTGGAGCCGGGTCCGTCTGCGCTGAGGCGACGTTCCCGAATACAAACGTGACGCCGATCGCGCCCAGCACGACGAGTCGTGTCGCAAAATACCTCTTCACCCGGCGACCTCCACGTGATGTGTTCGCCAACCTGCAGGTGGAGGACGCTATCCGGGGGAAATTGGAGAATCGTTGCAGCCACTGTGCGGAAGCCGGATGCACTCCAGGACCTGGCCGACTGTCGGCCGGGTTGGACGCCTCATCGAGGACGTCTGCTCAGTCGGCACACGGGCCGCCGACTGCCGGGCCAGGCTCGTGCCAATGCCCAGGTTCTCGGGCCAGCTCGGCACATGGGTTCGTTGACAGGGTCATGACGGACGAGCATGGTTCGTGCCATAGGTGTTATAGCTGAGCGGAGGTCCGAGTGATGTGAGATCACCGGTCGGAGGAGGTGGATGTAGGTCCATGAGGTCGCAGGCGAGTCGGACGGCTGAGTATCTGGCGTTGTTCCGGGCGTTGGAGTCGGTTCGCCGGGGGGATGCCTTGTTTGTGGACAGGTTCGCGGCTCGTTTCCTGCCGCGTACGTACCGGGTGTTGGTGGGACTGGCCGGACTTCCTATCGTCGGTCGCGCAGTGCCCGCGTACGTGGACTGGCGGCTGCCCACTGGTCCGCGGATTACTGCGGCGGTGCGCACTCGTGTGATCGATGACCTGGTTGTCGATGCCGTGACCGCTGGCGCGTCACAGGTTCTCATCCTGGGCGCCGGCTTCGACAGCCGTGCCTTCAGGATGCGCGAACTGTCGAAAGTCCACGTGTTCGAGGTCGATCATCCAGCCACCCAGGCCGCCAAGCGGGATCTACTGGAGGGCGTGGTGGATGCGACGGCGACACGGCAGGTGACTTTCGTACCTGTTGATCTCGACCGGCAGCGCCTCGGCGATGGTCTGGCCGAGGCTGGGTTTGCGATGGCTGAGACGGTGGTGATTCTGGAGGGTCTGACGAACTACCTGACGGCGAGCGCGGTCGACGAGATCTTCCGTTGGCTGTCCGCCACCCTGCCGGCGGCGAGCCGGGTTATCTTCTCCTACGTCGATCAATCTGTACTGGCGAATCCCAGCTCGGTGTATGGACTGGACCGCAACCTTGCGACGCTTCGCCGGTCGGGTGAGCCGTGGACGTTTGGCCTCGATCCCGCCCAGACGCCCGCGTACGTGGGCGACCGCGGCATGAGCCTGATGCTCGATACGTCGGCGTACGATGCAGCTGACGCACTATTGCGGCCCCTTCGGCGGCACAACAATGCCGCACGGTATTACCGGATCGCTCAGGCTGTGGTCGTCGTCTGAGGCTGGTGTGCGGTCAGCAGGCCGGCGTACAAGGTGAGGCCGGGACCAAACGCCAGCAGCGTGACGTTCCGTGGGCGGTGCGGAGACCTCAAGAGGGTGTCAAGGGCGAGGAGCACGGTCGGTGAGGAGCAGTTGCCATGGGCGGACAGCGTGGTCCGCGATGGCGCTAGTGCGGACTCGTTGAGGCCGAGTTCGTCGCGTACGACATCAAGAATCTTGGGACCGCCTGGGTGTACGGCCCAGCCGTCGATGTCAGACAGACCGAGCCCGTGTTGCAAGAGGAGGTCGTCGACGAGTCCTGTGACGTGCTTGGCCAGGACGTCGGGCACGCGGGGCGAGAGGCCCATGCGGAATCCGTTGTCGGTGATCTCGTACCGCATGTAGTCGGCGGTGGCGGCGTCGGTGACCGCGGCGACATCCACCACGTCGTAGCCTGGTCCGTCCGGCTGGACGACGACGGCTGCGGCGGCGTCGGAGAAGAGGGCGTGCACGACGATCTGGTCGGGATCTCGGGTCGGCGGCCCCACGTGCAGGCTGGTGAGTTCGACGCAGAGGAGAACCGCGGGACGGTTGTGGGTGGTGGCGTAGTCGGCCGCGGCGCCCAGTCCGGGGAGCGCTGCGTAGCAGCCCATGTGGCCGATGAGCAGCCGTCTGGTGTCGGGGGTCATGCCGAGGTCGCGGGCAAGCAGGATGTCCAGACCCGGGGTGGCGTAGCCGGTGCAGGAGCAGACCACCAGAAGGCCGATTTGCGAGGCGGACAGGCCCGCGTTCGCGAGGGCAGCCTCGACAGCCTTGGCGCCAAGGGGTAGAGCGGCGCCCACGTAGTAGTCCATGCGGGCCTTGGTGGTCCAGGACGTCACGTCAAGGTCGAGAGGGTTGGCGACACCGTGCCGGCTGACTACTCCGGAGTTCGCGAAGATCCGTTTGGCCAGCCCGCGTGAGCGCTCGTAGTGGCGGGCGAAGAACTTCTCCCAAAGGTCGTCCTGGGACACGGTCGGGGGGTGAGCGACCCCGATCCCTGAGATCGTCACCATCGTGGGCCCGTCCCGTCCGTCTCGGGGTTGCCGCCAAGAGCTGCCACGCCGAGCCAGTCCGCGCAGACATCGGATGTCGGCGGCTGGAGTGATCCGCATCGCGCGTCACGGTAGAGCCGCTCCAGCGGGTTGCCGCGTCTGGTCGCACTCGTGCCTGCCGCCTCGAGCATGCTGGCCGCCACGTCGGCGGCTGTCGTACCGGCCAGCAGCTTGGCCCGCCAGACCCACCGGTTCGTCTCTGGCTCGCCTGGGGACTCGTCGGCGCGGCGTGCTGCCTGGTCGACGGCGAGCTTTGCCGCGGCAACGGCAGCATCGGCGCGGCCGAGACGGGCCCGGATCGCGGGTAGGTGCCCGAGCTTGCGTTCGTTGACGTACGCGCGACCGGCGTCCAGTGCGGCCTGTGCGACCCCGACGTACACCGCTGCGTAGCTGGACACGAGCCAGTGCGGCAGCAACTGGATCACCACCAGGGCGAGGCCCTCGATCCCGCCCACCAGCGCGTCGGCGGGTACTGCCGCATCGATGTGGAGGTCGTGGGATGCGGTGGCCCTCATTCCCAACGAGTCCCAGGTGTGCTCGACGACGACGCCTGGCGTGTCAGCCGGCACGAGGAACTGCGAGACCAGGTCTGGGTTGTCAGCGCAGCGAGCGGCGACCAGGTAGCCGTCGGAGTTGCCGGCACCGGACACGAATGTCTTGGAACCCTTGAGGTGATACGTTCCGTCGACCAACCGGTAAGACGTCGACATCTGCGAGAGCCTGGACCCGACACCACGTTCACTCATCGCCACCGCATACCATGCGCCAGCTGCCACAGAAGTGAGCATGCGGTCCCGCGCTGCATAGAACGTGTCGGGCACTCCGACCGCGGCGAGCATCTCATCCGAAACCGTAGACAGGGCACCCGTGACGGCCGAGTGCATGTTGAACACCAACGCCGTCGCACCGCTACCCCGCGCGAGTTCATAGGCCACCTCGGCATAGGTGGCCACGCCGGCACCCATCCCGCCAAGGCGTGTCGGCACCATGAGGCCCAGCAGGCCCTCCGCCCGCAGCTCGGTGAAGTCATCCACCGGAAACCCGCCGTTGGCGTCGTAACCGGTGGCACGAGCGGCGAACCCTGGCGCGAGCCTGCGCGCGATGTCCGCAGGATCCGTCTCCATCAGCTCTCCTTCGTTCCGCTGCCCTGGTAGAGGACGGCAGTCGACCACGTCGCCACCATCGGAACCGAACCGCGACGACGCGCCATCCACCGCAGCAAAGGCAGGGCTGCCGGGCGGATCCCGCGTACGCGCAGACGTACGCCGTGCCGGGCGCACTCGGCGGCCAACAGCTTGGGACTGACGAACAGACTCGGATCGTGAATGCCGCGCACCGACAGACCAATGCGTTCGGCTACCGTCACCGCGACAAACCTGCACAGGCGGGTGTCGGCCAAGGTGTCGACCACGAGCGTCCCGCCGGGGCGAAGAATTCTGCACGCTTCGGCGACCACCGAGCGCAGGTCCGTGACGTGCTCGAGCACCTCACCGGCACTGACCACATCGGCGCAGCCGTCCGCGACGGGCAAGCTGGACAGATCTGCGCGCAGCGGCCAGACACCGTGCGCCGACGCCTCCCGCAACGCCGAGGGGACCAGATCAACTCCAACATGCCGATAGCCCTTGCCGGCCACATGTGGAGCAAGCAGACCGCCGCCGCACCCGAGGTCGACCAGCACCGCATCGCCTCGGGCGGCCATCGGGACTAGCCCTGCCCGCGCCTCGGCCAACCAGTGCAACATCGCGAATGCTCCGGCCGGGCGCCACCACTCGTCGACGAGGTCGTCGTACTGCCCGACGTCGTTCGGCGGACGGGAGCGCGGCACGCGACCAGCCATCGATCTGCCTCCGCCGAATGCGGGCATATGCGCATTTTCTGAAGACCGCGTTGCAGTCCCGTTGCAGCGGTCCGCAATGGGACACGACAACCTTGCCTATCCGCCGCATGACATGCGCAGCCTCGGCATGTCGACGACGCTTCCGCTGCACGTCCGACCGGCCTGCGTACGAAGGGAAGAGATGTCACCCGACCGCCGCGACCTCCTCCTCCTGGCCGACATCGGGGTCGATGACGTGTCGCGAGCCGGACAGAAGGCTGCGACGCTCGGCGCCCTGCGAGCCGCGGGCTTTCCAGTCCCCGACGGGGCAGTACTCACGACAGATGCCTTCGATCGCGCTCTCGGCTCCGCCGGTCTGCACGCCGAGGCGGATCCAGCCGAGGTGCTGACGATGGCACTGACCTCGGAACTCACCGACGCGCTGGCCACCATCCAGGCTCATCTCGGCGCCGGCCCGTACGCCGTCCGGTCCTCTGCCGTTGACGAAGACGGTGACGACCGGTCGTTCGCCGGCCTCTACACCACCGTGCTGAACGTGCCGCCGACCAAGCTCTCCGACGCGGTGCGCCGATGCTGGTCCTCCGCCTTCACCACCTACGTACGCGGTTACGCACCCAGGCGGGATGCCGACCGTCCGAGGCTCGCGGTCCTCGTCCAGCCGATGATTCCCGCGCACGCCGCCGGTGTCGCGTTCGGCGCCGACCCCGTAACGGGCGACCGCGACGCCGTGCTGGTCAGCGCCGTACACGGGCTGGCTGATCGTCTCGTCGGCGGCCACGTAACGCCGGACGAATGGCTGGTGCGCGGCAACGAGGTGATCCCACGCTCGGTGTCGGACCAGGCCATAGACGCCAGGACCGTCGGGAGCATCGCGGCGCTGTGCCGACAGGTCGAGGGCGACCTCGGAGCCCCACAGGACATTGAATGGGCCATCGTCGACCAGCACCTGATGCTGCTCCAGGCCAGGCCGGTGACCGCGCTTCCGCCACCGCCACCCCCGCCAATTCCCGTTCCGATCAAGGTCCCAGGTGGCTATTGGCGCCGCGAAGCCAGCCACTCACCAAAGCCATGGACCCCGATGTTCCGTTCGGTCTTCGCAGCAACGCGCATCCGTGCCCTCGGCGCCATGTTCACCACCTTCGGCCTTCCGGCCGACACCATGCAATTCCGTGAGATCGGTGGCTGGTACTACCTGCGCATGCGTCCGTTCGGTGGGCGGATCGCCTCCCGACGCGCCGCAGCGGCAATTCCACTCCTGCTCAAAATCGCCCCACCCCTGCGCAGACGGGTCCGGGCGATCCTCGCCAGTCTGCAAGACGACGTAGCCGGCCAGTTGATCGAACGCTGGTACCACTCCTGGCAGCCCGACCTGAACGCCCGTGCCGCCGCCATCGGTGCCGTCGACCTCGCCAACCTCGACGACTCCGAACTCGCCCAACACACCGGTCACGCCCTCGAGCTTGTCGAGTCCGGCTGCGAAGTCCACTACATGCTCCACGGCGCCCTCGGAGTAATCCTCGCCAACCTCGTCTTCACCTGCCGAGAACTCCTCGGCTGGACCGACGCCGAAGCCTTCGACATGCTCAGCGGCCTGTCCACCATGTCCACCGAACCCGCACACCGACTCAACCAGATCGCACAATCCGCACGGGAACGACCACGCACTGCTGCTCTACTTGCCCGCGCAGCTGACCACCCGAGTGCCGCACTCACCGAATTGCGGTCCACAGACCCACAGACGGCAGACGCGATCGACGCATACATAGAGGACTACGGACATCGCACGCTGCGATACGAGCTGGCCGACCCCACCATCGCCGAGACCCCCGCACTCACACTCCGCCTGCTTCGCGACCAACTCACCGGCGGCTACGATCCGGATCAGGTAAGGGCATCTCTGGCCAGCCACCGCGCACAAACCATCGCAGAAGCCAGAACGACACTCAGCAAGAGGCGGCCCGCAGACCGACCTCGCTTCGAACGGGCACTGGAACGCGCCGAGCGCGCCTACCCCGTCCGCGAGGACAACGAAGCAATCACCTTCAGCGCACCGATGGCACGGCTGAGATACGCGCTCCTCGAATGCGGCCGACGGCTGGCCGGCCGGCGCAAACTCGCTCACCGTGACGACATCTTCTACCTCACCGTCCACGAAGTCCTCACCGCCATGACCGACAGCTCCACCACAGACCTACGGGCGCTCGTCGACCGCCGACATGGTGAGCACCGCTGGGTACAGCAACACCCCGGCCCTTCGAGCTACGGCACCCAACCACCACAGCCACCACACATAGCCGGCCTACCTCCCCAGCTCCAGTTCGCGCTCGACGTACTCACCTGGACCGCGGACCAAATCTTCGCAGTACGCGACATCGGGAATCGTCCCCACGCCACCGCGCACACCCTCACCGGCCTGGCAGCCTCCCCCGGACGATTCACCGGGCCCGTCCGCCTAATCCACGACGAACACGAATTCCACCGACTGAGGCCCGGAGACGTCCTCGTCTGTCCCATCACCTCACCCGTATGGTCCATCCTGTTTCCCAACCTTGGCGCCCTCATCACCGACACCGGCGGGCTACTCTCACACCCCGCCATCATCGCCCGTGAATATCACCTACCCGCAGTCGTCGCCACGACCAACGCCACCACCACCCTCCACGACGGGCAACTCGTCACCGTCGACGGAACAGCCGGACACGTCGAAATCCACCGCTAGGCAATTCGAGACAGACCCGCAGTCGAAACACTCCGTTCCCCGACTGCCTCAACGCCTCGCAGTCTGCCGGACCATGGTGGCCCCAGCCAGGTGCAAAGGAGTCCCACACGACCTGGGTGGTACGGGACCACGACGGCATCGAGCTCGACCGGGACCGGCCGGCTTGGCCCTGACGCCCGGCCGCACTGCTCGCATGCTGCCTTCGGGGAGATCAAGCCAATAGTTGTCGAGTCTGGCGCGTGCCAATGGAGCTGGCAGGAGGAGCACTGCCGCGTTGTCGGTGCTGCCTGATGCTGAGGAGGTCAGCGGCAGGATCGGCAGTGCGGGGTCACCCTACGACTGGCCGCACGGGTTCCGCGGGCTCTCCGAGGAATGCAAACACCTCAGACACGGGACTGGACAGGCTCGGCTGATGACCGCCGTGGATGCCCATCCAACGGATTGCGGAGGTGACCGTTCCGGTGGTCGCTGTCACCGGCTTCCTCTGGAAGCACAGAGCGCTGAGCATGAGGCCGAACAGGGGCTTGTGCACCAGGCCGCCTCGCTGCCCTAGCACAGCAGTGCGCCTCCCAGGTCCTGCGGCCTCCGCCACTTCGCCCGGTACTTGGGCCCAACCGCGTTCGAGCGACTTCACCTCGAGCCCACCTCGAACGTCCCTCAGCCCGCGGCCACGGTCCCGATCCATGCCAACGCCTCGCCCCTCGTCAACCAAGCAGAGGTAGACGTGGTGGAGGTAGTCGCGACCGCGGTCGTGGGCCTTGCGGGTCCGGACCGCGAGGACACCTGCGCACCAGCTTCCTGGCATTCCAGCAGGGGGCCCGCGAGATCCCCGATCGGGACCACGTTCGTCGCGCCGGGATGGCAGGTGACTGCAATCGTTCTGCAATCGGTTTTGTGATCTTGATCCGCACTGCGGCGTCGATGTACTGGCGCTGTTCAGCGGCTGCGGCGACATTCAAGGACGGTGCCGGTCCGGCTCAGGATCGGCAAAGACACACCATGCGGAGGTAGTTTGTGAAGAGGCACTGTTGGAAACACCTCGTCGTCGGCCTGGTCGCGGTCGGCCTGACACCTCTGTTCGGGACCGTTGCTGCGGCGCAGACAGAGCCGTCCTCTGCAATTCAGGATGGCGTGGTCGTCGTGGGCTCTATCGTCCGCGACAAGGTTGGACCTCGGACCTGCCAAGAGCCGCCGTGCCAGCCTCCGCCCTCCCCGAACGAGACCGGCTCCTGCACCGTTGTCCTCCATCCGCCAAAGCTGGAGACTCTCGACCCGGAGGTCTGGGCGATGTCAGACGCGAGTTGCTATCTGCTGAACGGGGATCCATTTCCTATGGATCATATCAGTGTCGATACTGAGATCAGGAGTGAGTCGGGACTGTACCACAGCGAGCTATTTGAAAGTGGCGGCACGCATTACGAAGGGGGAGTTGTGGTCGTGCCATATCGTTGCGAAAATTATCAAAGCTCGGCCGAAGCAATATTCGACTTGCCCTTCGGTTGGCATTGGGCACCGGGAAGTGACGGACACATCTCCAAATCATCGGGATGGAAGTATATTTGCCGAACTCAGGCATGACCTATTAGCTGACCTGACCTTGCCTCGCGCGTTAGGTAGGGCCTTTTGAGGTCCGATCCATCCGCGACGGCGGACGCTTTCCAAGTGAAGGTTACCGGGGTCATGTCGAAGACTCGAACTGTAAGCACGCACGTGCCGATAGCGCCGACGCCTAGTCTCCACCGGCACCGACGTTTGAGCAGGCTCCGGTTAGTCCTGGCTCGAGGTCCCGTTCTCGGGTCCCGTCGCCTGCTCCATGGCCGCTGGTCAGCCGGACATCCACCCGGCAGCCGCGGTCGCGCAGATCGAGGCCGGCTCGCCGGGTGAGTGCAGGTTCAGTGGTTGGCTTGCCCGCCCGGCGAGCCCGGCGAGCTCGGCTCCCTGCGTCAACCTTCGATTTTGGGCGGCTGCCGGGTCTAGACCCGAGTGTGGCCGGCCGCGCGGGTCACGACGATGCATCGCCGGCAGCACCGGTCGCCCGCCCTGGCTCGGTCTCGCGATGCCCCATCCGACCGTGCGGCCAGCCACCCACCAGCGGCTCAACCACCTCCAGATAGAACGCGGCACTAAGCTCACGCCCAGGCACGAACACCGACTCGGACATGGGCCGGAATTCTGGCGGGGCGTTGACATTCCGACAACCAAATTACAACTCCCCACGTGACTATCGCCCCGCCATCACACGTACCCGGTCCGGCAAACCTCGGATTGTGCGCGCCTTCGCGGTCAGGTCTCGGGCGCGCGCAGTCGCCGAGAATGTTGGTCGGAGGGCCTTGGAATTTGCTCGTTAGCCGTCTGGCAACGTCGCGACCATGTGAGGCAAGACCCGTCTCCGTTGTACCGGCAGGCCAGGTAACTCGCACCGGGGACTCCGGTTCGCCGAAGGCTGGAGCGGCGCGAATGGACAGCGCTACCGGGCCGGATGGAGCAGCCGACCACCGCGCTGGTCAGTGTCTGTGCTGCAATCGTGCCCATGCCTCGTGACCAGAATCTGCGCGTCGCGTTCGATGCGGCTGCTTCGCTGTACCAGGCGGCACGGCCCGACTATCCAGACGAGCTGTACGGCGATCTCTCAGCGATCACCGGCGTTCGACCGCCCGCGCGCCTGCTCGAGGTGGGCTGTGGACCTGGCAAGGCGACACTGCCGCTGGCGAGGATGGGATTCGGGATCACGGCCATCGAACTGGGCAGGAACCTCGCGGCGGCAGCCCGCCAGAACCTGGCCGCATTCCCCGACGTCACCGTCGCCACCGGCTCGTTCGAGGAGTGGCGGCCCGATGATCCCCACTCCTTCGAACTCGTCTACGCCGCGACGGCATGGCACTGGGTGGATCCGCAGGTGCGGTATGCCAAGGCCGCCGAGACGCTCATGCCAGGTGGTCATCTCGCGGTCTGGGGAGCAAGCCACGCCTTTCCGGAAGGCTTCGACCCGTTCTTTACCGAGATCCAAGAGGTGTATACCGAGATCGGCGAGACCTACGACGGGGACTGGCCGCCAGCCCCGCCAGATGCCAAACCGGACGACTCCGCCGAGTTCGACTCCTCCGGCCACTTCAAGACCGTCGCCGTGCGGCGCTACGTCTGGGCCCGCCGCTACGGTGCCGATGCCTACATCGACCTGCTCAACACCTTCTCGGGCCACATTGCGATGGAGCCGGCCAAGCGGGAGCACCTGTACGCACAGATCCGACGTCGGCTCGCACGTCGCCCCGACGGGCAACTGACCCGTCACTGGGCATCGGTCCTGACCATCGGACAACGTCTCTGAAGGCCCCACGGCGCCGGGCCATCACCCAGCCGGGCCCGCCACTCCGCTCTCGCCGTTCGATCGCGCATGGTCGTAGCCGACCGGCCAACGAAGTCGTGGGCGCCCAAGCTTTCAGCTCTCGCGGTCAGTCTAGGTAGTGTTCGGCGAGGCGCACCGCGCCGCCGAGACGACCTCAGCCGTTTGGCACATCCAGGCAAGCGGAACGTTGGACCTGGTGACAGCGCAGTGCGGACGGCAGCGCTCGGTCTAGCGAACCGATGTGTGCGAGGCTCGGTACGTGTGCGACCAGTCAACGCCGTTCGTCAACGAGCCGGCGACCGATCCGGCGTTGCTGAGGACGCTGGCGGCCGCTGGTCTGCCAGCAACCGGGCGGTTTCATCTAAAGGCCGGCTGGGTTAGCCGTGCGTGGGTCGGCGACGAATACGTCGTACGACTGAACACCGACGGACGGCACCGCGACGCGTATCGCCACGAGGCTGCAGTCGTCGAACTGCTCGCCGGCAGCGAGGTCCCACACGCACGGCACCTCGACCACGGCGATGGCCCGGACGGGCCGTGGTACATCTCCGAACGCCTGCCCGGCCGAACCCTGTACGACGTATGGCCGGCGGCGGACTCGTCCACCCGCCAGGCAATGATCGAAAGTCTCGGCGCTGCGTTGCGCGCCCTGCACCGGATTCCTGTCCCGGCGGGCCTGCTGCCGCCTTGGCTGGCCGACGCTCTCGCCGGGAAGAAGCCGTGGGCTGCGTTCCATCCACCCGTGGTGAGTGCGGCGCTCCAGCTGGTCGAGGATGCCCGGCGACTGCCCGGTCATGACTCGCGCCTGCTCGCGGACGTCGCCGGTTGGATCCAGGAGCGGCTGGCGTGGTTCGCCGCCGACGAACCCGTCCTCGTCCATGGCGATATCCATGGATCCAATCTGATGGTCGACCAAGGACGCGTCACCGGTCTGATCGACTTCGCGGAGGCGTTGGCTCAGCCGGCGGATGTCGAGCTCGACAATATCCTGCACTGGTGCGCCAAGGCGCGAGCGTTCCCACCCGTACCTGGCGAACGAGGGCTCGACGAGACCACACTCACAGAGGTCCCGGGATGGCTGCACGGCGCGTATCCGGAGCTGTTCGAGCGCGAGCATCTGCGCGAGCGGTTGCGCTTCTATGACATGTACGGGGAGCTCGCGCAATACGCACACCACCCCCAGCCTGACGAACGCGAAGCGGCGCACGACCGCATCGCTCGCCTGCTTTCCGGCCAAAACCATCTAGATGGACTCGTCTGGTAGGTCGTCGTCTTCGCGCCTACCGGGACATCGTGACCTGCACCCGAATCTCGTGAGCTGGCTCAAGTCCGTCACGCCCGACACCCGTCGTCGTACATACGCGGGACGGCGGTCGATCCGAGGCGTCCTCGTTGGTGCGTACCGCACCGAGGTCGTGCTTGCGCACGCGTCGCTTCTGCACGCCAGCGGTGACGTCATCGTCCTGCGCGACAACGCTCGTCACCTGGCGCGCGGGTGTCGCGCATCACCTGGCACCGAGCGGCGAGCTGGTCTCGTTGGTCAGCGAGCTGGTCGCGAAGGTCGACGATCCGCTCGCGGTCATCCAGGCCGTATGCGTATCGGACGGCGGCCACCCGGTCGCGAATCCCGGCAGTAGGCCTTCGGCGACATGGCCAGCAAAGTCCTGCCTGGTCAGCGCCGTAGCAAGGACTGACACGCTTCGACGCGGTAGGTGCGGTTCATGCGGCGGCGAGGGTACTGCAGACTTTCGAAGGCACCAGCCAGATCCGATGAGTCGTCATCTGTAGAACACTATCCGGGCCTGAGCGCGCCGCGCCTCGACCACCGCCACCCTTCGCGTGACACCCGGCCTCGGGCCTTGCACAAAGAGCATCCACGAGGCTCTCTGGACGACTGGTTACGCGGAATGGTCCCGCGTATTCGGGCCGCGGTGCCCATTCTTCAAGGCCGTCCGGGACGTCCAAACGTGACTCCAGCCGGCTGTACCCTCTGGTGATGGTGCCGTCAGCTTGAGACATGAGCGATTCGAAGCAGAACGGGTCCGCCCGGTTCCGGCTGAGCCGGCGCAATCTCGTCTCCGCCGCAGTGCTCGGCGCCGCGGCGACCGGCGCCGCCGGATTGCACAACCCGGACGACCAGCTCAGCTGGGACGTCATGGAACCGGTCGCGTTCAAGCGTCGGATGCCCGCCACGCCAAGATTTCCCCGGATGATCGACGGCTACACGGGCTACACGGGCCAGACCAAGTGCCGGCCTATCGCGCGGGCCGGGGTGATCGGCGTCAGAGAACATCGTCCTGCGCACCTACGGCAACCGGGGGTGGCGGATCGCCGCCCCTTGCACCGGATCGGTCAGCGAGCACTACGACGGCCGCGCCCTCGATGTCGCCTTCAATGCGTTCAATAGCGCGAGCTATCGGAACGCCACCGACTTCCTGTACTGGTTGCTGCGCACCGACCGGCACGGCAACGGACACGCAATGGCCCGCCGGCTCGGCGTCATGTACATCATCTGGAACCGGCGGATCTGGCGCGCGTACCGGGCGCCCATCGGTTGGCAGCCGTACTCGGGCACGCCGAACCCGCACACCGACCACATACACATCAGCTTCGGCTGGTGGGGTGCGCTCAAGCGCACCACGTACTGGACTTTGCCCAGAACCTAGAACAGTCCTACCCCCGCCGAGGGAGGCACGAGGACAACGGCGGGCATGCCGCGGGGGCGGAGGCGTTCCGGTGGACCAACTCAGAGCGTGCTCGACCGCGCTGTCCACAACGCCCACGCCCCCACCCTCAAGGGCAACAGCTACCGGCTCCCGCAACTCAACATCGACACTCCCGTCTCACGGGACGAAGAACACGGCACATAGTCACAAGCAGCATGGCCGATCCTCGGAGAGCGCTACGCCGCGACAGGTCATCCCCGCCGAGCCGGCCCACGCCCCCATCTCTGAGCAGCTCGAAGTGCCGGGACCATGGTCCGCAGCTGGCAGGCTTCGGGGAGTGCACCGAGCTGTCCTGCGTCGATAGGTTGGCAGGCCTAGGCGGAAGTGGGGTTGCTGCAGCAGTCACAGCCGGGCTCGCAATCTTCGCACGAGCTGTGGGTGTTTTCGGTGCTGGTGCCGATGGCTGCGGCAAGCCCGGTGGATGCGCAGCAGTTGTCGCCGCGCCAGGCTTCGATGCCTTCTCGGATGGCGAGGCCGGCGATGACGAGCGCGACCATCGGGTCGGCCCAGGACCAGCCGAGGGCGGCGTTGAGGAGCAGCCCGACGAGCAGGACCGCTGAGAGGTAGGTACAGATCAGGGTCTGTTTGGAGTCGGCGATGGCCGAGGCGGAACCGAGTTCGCGGCCAGTGCGGCGCTGGGTTAGCGACAGGACCGGCATGATGACCACTGACAGCGCGGCGAGGATGATGCCGGGGAGGGATTCGTCGGCCTCAGTGCCGCCGATCAGCGCCCGGACGGCTTCGATGGTGACATAGGTGGCCAGGGCGAAGAATGAGAGCGCGATGATGCCCAGCGCCCGCCGTTCCCTGGCTTGGCGGCTGGCGTGGTCACGGGCGGCGAATTGCCAGGCGACCGCGGCCGCGGATGCGACCTCGATCACCGAGTCCAGGCCGAAGCCGATGAGCGCGGTGGACGACGCGATGGTCCCGGCTGTGATCGCCACGACTGCTTCGATCACGTTGTAGCCGATGGTGGCCGCGACCAGCCACCGGATCCGTCGAGTCAGCACGTTCTGTCGGTGCTCGGCCGATGGCGCTGTCGTGCTGGCGGCTGCCATCAGCAGCAGTCCTTGATCATGGCGTCGGGGCAGGCCTGCTCGGTGGCGACCGCCAGGACGGTGGCACGGAGGTCGTCGATGGCATGTGCCAGTCGGGGATCGGCGAGCTCGTAGCGGACCCGGCGTCCGACCGGAACGGCAACGACCAGCCCGCAGTCACGCAGGCAGGCCAAATGGTTAGACAGGTGGGTGCGAGTGATGCCCAACTCCTGGGCCATCTCCGCCGGGTGCGCCGGGCCGTCCCGCAGCACGAGTAGCAACCGGCAGCGGACCGGGTTGGCCAACGCGCGCCCGAACCGGGTCAGCGCATCGATGTCATCGACAAGCTTCAACACTGAACCGACGATACACACAACCGTGGATCCATAGAAGTGTGGACTATCAGGTGGGGTAGGCGTTGCGTGGCGTGCGGTACCGAGAGCCTGATGCGGGCGCCAGGGTTGCAGGGCTGCCGGAACAGCGCTGCCTCGACGGCGAACGCGTCGCCGTCGCCAGTTCGGAACGATAGAGAGGAACGGCGCTGACCAACTGACTGCTCTTTCCAACGGCCTGGGTCAACCTACTCACCATCTGCACGAGTATGTGCCCGGAAGGCTATGAGCGTTCGGAGAGAAACGTAAGGGAACCCTGGGGCCAACGTCGGCGTTCGCAGACGGCACATTCAGGCCGTCACCGACCCGAACCTACGCCGAGTGTGACGTCCAGGCGCACCGTCGAATCTCAGCCTGCGCCATGACCGATCACACCAACCAACGTGGGCCAGAGGTCTACCGCCCCTACTGTCCACCCTGCAATTGCGAGGTCGCCTAGCTCGCCGATCTTGTTCGAGTGGTCTGACACACCGGCCGGTGCGCGACATAGGTGACCGGGCCGGAAGCTACTAGAGCAATCGAGGACCCCAACACCCCGCCAAGAGACCTGCACCGCAGAACGTTAGGACGTACGTCTGCTAATCACGTACATCGTGAGGTCGGATGGTCCGGTCTGTGCGAGGTGGAGCCGATGCTGGGCGAGTTGTCGCGGAGCTGGCCTTCGGTGAACGCCCACCAGGCGTAGCTGACCTTCACCTCGTCCACGAGGGTGTCGTCGTGGTAGGTGCGGTAGGTCATGTGCCAGGTGAGCTGGGTGGTACCGGCCGGCTCGGCGCGGGCCCAGCCTTCGTACCTGCGGCGCCCGATACACACAGTCGAGCCATGTGTTTCGGGCACGGCCGCTGGAGTGGTGGGTGGTTGCAGGTTCGGCACCATGACGCCGCCCGGTGCCAGCCGCTCGTCCAGCAGGGTCCAGATCCGCTTCCGTTGGTCGGAGTCGAAGTGGCCGAGCACGTTCATAGAGACGACAGCGCCAAGCCGGGCTGGGAGCTGCGCGTTGAGGAGGTCCTCGGCCAGGACTGTCACCTGGGCGGGCCGTGGGTCGGCGTTGACCCTGGCCAGCAACACCGAACGCAGAGCCAGGGATGGCTCCACCGCAAGCACAGCGGCCCCTTGCACAGTGTTGGCGATGATCGCGGTGCCGTGACCTCCACCGGCGCCGACGTCCACGATGGGACTGCCGCAGGTGTCGATGCCGGTCAGTGCGTCGGCAAGTACAGGCCCGAAGGCTCGCCATGGCTCGGCGAGCATGATCTCGATGAACTCCGCCGACCGCTGATACTCGTCGATCACGTTGCTGCGCCCCTATGAACAGCTTTGACCCTTCTGCAGGGTCTTCAGGTTGGCTCGCATGACACCGAGATAGTCGTGGGCTGCAGAGGCGTCGGTGATGCCCTCGATGGGATCGAGGACGGCCGTCTGCGCTCCTGTCTCTCGTGCCACCGTGTTGGCGATCGCCGGGCTGACCAGAGTCTCGGAATAGATCGTCTTGACGTTGCGCGTGCGGACGAAGCGGGCGACCTCGGCCAGCTCCGCCGGCGACGGCTCATGTTCGGGCGACAGACCGGTGATGCCCAACTGGGTGAGTCCGTAGCGGTCGGCGAGGTAGCCGAACGCCTGATGACTGGTCACGAGCGCCTTGTTCTGGCAGCTGGCCAGCCCCTGTTTGAACTCGCCATCGAGTGTGTCGAGTTGGTCGGTCAGCTTGGCGGTGTTGGCTCGGTAGGTCTGCGCGTTGTCTGCGTCGAGCCTGGCCAGCCTGTCGGCGATTATGGTGGCGACGGCACCGAGCCGGGTCGGGTCGAGCCAGAAGTGCGGGTCGCCCGTCAGCTCGTGCTCGACGTGGTCCGCCCCGTCGGCGTGTTCCCCGCCTTCCTCTTCTTCAGGAATGGCGGGGCGGGTGAGATCGGCCGCCTCGGATACCTCCAGGCTCGAGTCAGCCTCGTGCTCGACGGCGTCGTCGACGGCCGGCTGGAATCCCTCCAGGTAGACGACCAGGCTGGCCTTGCTGACCGAGGCGACGTCCTTCGGACTGAGCTCGAGGTCGTGGGGCTCCACGCCCGGCTTCGTCAGGTTGCTCACGGCCGCCTGGTCACCGGCCACCCGCTCGGTGACGTATTGCAGCGGATAGAACGCGGTCACGACCGTCAGTTTGGCGTTCGTGGTGCCATCGCCGTCCTGCGCCGACCCGCCAGAACCACCCGACCCGCACGCGGCCAGGACAAGAACGCCGACCACGCTGGCTGCACACGCCAGGGTCCGGGACCGCATCGACCGAGAGAACATGGAAACCATAATCAGTCCCATTAAGTCCTGGTGTCAACAGGATCGTCGGACGGAGCGGGCACGGCCACGCCTTGGTTTCGGCCCTATGCGTGCGCGTGACGGCCCGGTTGCTAGCGGTGGATCCCGCCAAAGAAGGACCATGGTGCCGGATCTTGCGTAGCCTGTGCGTCATCCGGCGGTTAGGCGAGACCAACCTGATCGCCGGTCGTGCTGTCCCCCGCTAGGTAGGAGTGTCTCGGGCCGTGGATGCCGATCTGGCTACCCAGCGCACCCGCCGCCGGCGGGCACGGTTGTCTCTGGTCGGGCTCGGCGTGGGTGCCGCAGAGGTGGCCGCCGGCGGGCTGTGTCTGCTGCTGATCGCGGCCACAGTCATCGTGATCAGTCCGGATGTGGTGCTCTGGCTGGGCGGGCCGGCGGTGCAGGCGTGGCGCACGATCTTCGTGGCCATCGTGGTTCAGGCGCTGCCGTTCCTTGTCCTGGGCACCGTAGTGTCCGCGGCGATCAACGCGTTCGTTCCCGCGTCCGCGCTCACCCGGGCTCTGCCACGTAACCCCGCCGTCGCAGTGCCGGTCGCGAGCGCTGCGGGTGTCGTCCTGCCCGGCTGCGAGTGCGCGTCCGTCCCGGTCGCCGGCAGCCTGATGCGGCGGGGAGTTGCTCCAGCGGTCGCGCTGGCGTTCTTGTTGTCTGCGCCGGCTGTCAACCCGATCGTCATGGTCTCGACCGCGGTCGCGTTCCCCAACAATCCGATGATGGTGCTGGCCAGGCTGCTCGCGTCGTTGGCCGTATCGATCGCTATGGGCTTGTTGTGGGTCCGGTTCGGGCGGCCGGAGTGGCTGCGTCTGCGGCCGCGACCCGCGCAGCACGGGGCGGGCACGAGTCGGCTCGAGGGGTTCCGGCTCGCGATGCAGCACGACTTCCTGCATGCGGGAGGGTTCCTGGTAGTCGGAGCGATGGCCGCGGCCACCTTCAACGTCGCCGTCCCACGTTCGCTGCTCGACCTGCTGACTGGCTCACCGTGGCTTGCCGTCGTGGTTCTGGCTGGCCTGGCGATCGTTCTTGCGATCTGTTCCGAGGCAGACGCGTTTGTGGCCGCCTCGCTGACTGGACTCTCACCGACTGCCCTGCTCACGTTCATGGTCGTCGGCCCGATGGTCGACGTGAAGCTCATCGCGTTGCAGGCGGGCACCTTCGGCCGCGGCTTCGCGATCAGGTTCTCCACGGCCACGCTGGTAGTCGCCGTGATCTGCAGCATCGTCGTGGGTGGCTGGTTGCTGTGACAACGCTGGCAAGCACACTGCTGGCCCGCCCATCCGAAGGTGAGGCGTCATGAGGCGAAGCGTCCAGGCGCTCCTGCTGGTCTCACTGGGCGGCACAGTGCTGCACACCACGGTGTTGACGGACCTGTACCTGCGCTACGTCAAGGAAACGCTGCGGATACCGCTGATCATCTCCGCGGTGCTTCTGGTCGTGCTCGGGCTCGCTGGAATCCCCGGCATCCGTTCCACCTTCCGGCGACAGCGCACCGATTCCTCGGTGGCCGGAGAGCCACCGCCTGAGAGCGGCAGCTTGGTCGACCACGGGCACGACCATGCCGAGGGCCCACGCGCTGCCTGGCTCCTGTTCGTGCCGACTGTGATGCTGTTCGTGCTCGCTCCACCGGCCCTCGGCTCCTACACCGCTGCGCGGGACAACAGCCAGACCAGGGTCGAACCAGCCGACGCGCAGATATTTCCGGCCAAGGGCACCATCCCCCTGACGATGAGCGAGTTCACCGGCCGGTTCTACTGGGACGACATGGACCCGTTGAAGGGGCGCGTCGTACGCCTGGCAGGGTTCGTGACGCCGGCGAAGAATGGGCGCTGGTACCTCAGCCGGCTGGTCGTCAACTGCTGCGCCGCCGACGCGAATGCGCTGAAGGTGCAGATCCGCGGCGCCACCGCGCCGCCCGCCGACACCTGGGTCATCGTCACCGGAGTGTGGCATCCCACCCAAGCGCACGGGGACGACCCCATCCCCGTCCTCGACACTCGCACCGTGAAGGAGATCCCGGCGCCGACTGATCCGTACCGCGACGCCGTGCCGACGGACGGCTGACATCTAACCAACGTCGTCGGCAGCACGAGCATCACCGGCGGGGACGGTCTCCCGCAGGGTTCCTGCTTCGGGATTTGGGGATGCGGTGCCTCGAGGGTGGCTGACGGGGTAGGCGCCAGCCACCCTCGCCTGCGTCAGCAGTTGCGAAGCTCAGGGCTCTGGTTGAGCAGCTGCTCTCGCGGCGAAGTGAATGCAGTGTGCAGCTCTCCGCCGACGGCAGCTGGATTGAACGCCGCCACCCGATGGCAGTTCTGGAACGCGAGCCGGACATCGAAGTGTCGCTCCAGGGCGCCTCGGATCGCATCGGATGCCAGCGCACGGAGCAACTGGCCGCGCTGCTCCTCAGTCGGCGGCGGGATCGCGTGATCGGCGAACTGCCTCCCACCTGCGCCGAGATCGCTGGCCACCGCGTTGACCACGTCCCAGGCGTACGGCAGCGACAGCCGGACAACATCAACGAACTCCGCGTCCTCGACCTCACCCTGCTCTGCCCGCTCGAGCAGAGCGGTAGGTACCTCTAGCGACATATTCGAAGCCTCCTTGATTGATCCCTCATGTACGGATCAGGCGAACCGCCCGGCGCGCCGTGACACTGCGGCCGGGGCATTCCCTCGTTCGCCTATCTGACTTTGGGAGTCGTTTTCATTTTCTGTCGCCAGCCTACATGCACGCGACGGAACGACTTCAACCCTTCCCGACCGACTTCATCGCAGGGTGAGACGACTCTCATGCCGGCCCGTCGCCAGCCTGCGCCGTTGTCCTGCACCACAGAGCTGGCCCACGGCTAGGCGATAATGGCTGTCGCCGCGACACCACCGAGGAGGCCCTGAGTGCCAGGGAAGACACCGCGCTCGACCACCCAGCGCACCGCCGTTGTCAATGCGCTGGACGGCATCAATGACTTCCGCAGCGCTCAGGATGTCCACGCTTTCCTGCGATCGCGAGGCGACGCGGTAGGCCTCACCACCGTCTACCGAACGCTCGCCTCCCTCGCCGAGTCCGGCGAGGTGGACGCCATCCGCACCACCGACGGCGAGATGGCCTACCGCCGCTGCGCTACCGTCCGCCACCACCATCACCTGGTCTGCCGGACCTGCGGCCGCACCGTAGAGGTGCAGGGCCCCGCCGTCGAACGCTGGGCCGAACGCGTCGCCAGCGACGCCGGATTCGTTGACACAGAACACACGGTCGAGGTGTTCGGCACCTGCGGACCCTGCGCACGAAAGAAGTGATCTCCGTAGCCTCGAAGACTAGGCACTGCCGAACCAGCGAGCCTTCGGCGGCCCGGGCCGTACAGGCAGGTTTCGCAGCGTAAAGCCCTCGGGTCTGCGGTCAGTGGTGCGACGGCACGGTGGGTGGGCTGCTGGCATGTCCGTCCTCGCGTAGAGCCCCGCCTGGTTCCGTGCGGAGTCGGGCGCCGGCGGCCTTGACCACGGTGACACCGATCGCGGTGGTGATCGGGATCGCGAGTACGAGGCTGATGGAGCCGACGAGGGTACGGACGACCTCTTCGGCGAGCTCGCCTCCGGTGACGGCGGTCAGGAATGGGCGTTGGTACAGCGAGATGAGCATGAGGATGGGCAGCGCGGCCCCGGCGTAGGCGAACGCGATCGTATAGACGGTCGAGGCGATATGGTCACGGCCGATCCGCATGGCGCCGGTGAACAGGCGTCGCGCCGACATCGACGGTGACAGCTCGTACAGCTCCCAGACGGCCGAGGCCTGGGTGATGGTGACGTCGTTGAGGACGCCCAATCCGGCGATGATGATGCCGCAGGTGACGATGTCGGACAGGTTCACAGTGCTGGTCGAGGACAGGAGGATGAAGCTCTCCTCACCACCCAGGCCGGTGAGCCTGGCCGCGCCTGTCGCCCACTCGGCGAGCACAGCGGTGAGCCCGAGTCCGAACAGGGTTCCCACCAGTGCGGTGGTCGTACGCGCGGAGAAGCCATGGGCGAAGTACAGGACGATGAACATGATGCCCGCCGAGGCCACAACCCCGACCAGGAGCGGAGGCTTGCCTTCGAGCAGCGCCGGAAGCATGAATACCGCGAGCATCGCGTACGCGAACCCGAGACCGAGCAGCGCTCTGAGCCCACGCAGGCGCGCGACGGCGACCACGACCACGGCGTACGCGACGGCGAGCAGAGCCATCGGGAAGCCTCGGATGAAGTCGACGAACGCGTAGTAGTCCGTCTGCCTTCGCTCACCGACCTTCACGTGCAACAACCGCATACGGTCGCCGGCACTCACGCCTGTCCGACCTGCCTCGGGCGGGAGGTCCACCCTGACGTGGCTGCCAGCTCGTGGACCGGTGTCGAGCCGCACCTCGACGTCGGCGCAGGTGCGCTTTGCCGTGCCAGGCGGGCTCGATGTCTCGTCGCCTGCCGGGCACGGGACGGACTTCAGGGAGCTGATCGTGCCGTCCACGATCGTCCCGCCTTGGGCGTAGTAGTGCGTGTCGAGCCGACGGTCCTGGGGGCCGCCTCCGTCCGGCCAGAGCAGCGCGATGGCCACGGCGGTGACGACACCAAGAACGACCACGATCGCCGTTAGCCATCCGGCCGCACGGCGGCGAATGGCTGCAGCCGCGGGAGTTGGAGGCGGACCGCCGCCGTGCCCGAGGTGACCGTGCCCGAGGCCGCCGCCGCTCCCGTCAGGTGGCGGGGCGTTGCCCGATTCGTGTCGATGGCGCGGAATTGTCACGGACCTACCGTAAGGCCCCTACAGAAGCAACGCCACAGCTGTCCGCCCGACCGCCACATTCCTTTACCTAAGGCGTGATCCGGTATTTGCTCCCTTTTGAATCACTTTGTATTGGACATTTGCGGTAAGCGTTGCGCTCAGATCACCTTGTTATGGTTGCGCGGATGTCCAGGCCTGTTGATGAACCCCCGCACCACCATCACCATCATTCGGGTGCGTCGACAGATGCGCCGCCTAATTCATTGGTGATACGGGTTCGCCATCGCGCGGCGCTGCTATTAGCGGCTGTCCTCATACCGCTCGGCATCGCCACGGTCGCGGGAATTGTTGTGTTGTGGCCCGATGGATCTGGCCCGCAGGATCATCGGCTGGACCGCAGCTATTACGCGGCACACAGTTCGCTCGTCGAAGGAAGCATCAGCGCGCTACGGTCAGGCCCCTGCCCACCAAGTGACCCGGGCGGAAAGTCCGAGCAGACGTGTGTCAAGGTGCAGGTCCGCCTCGCGGATGGGCCACAGGCAGGGTCCGACGTACCAGTCGATCTGCTCCCACAGACGGACCGGGCTGGCATCAAACCAGGAGACCAACTTCGCCTGCTCCACATCGCCCCTCCGGGCCAACCCGACTACTACGCGTTCGTCGACTTCGTACGCGACATCCCCGTACTCCTGCTGGCACTCATCTACGCGATCGTGGTCATCGCCGTTGCCCGAATGCGCGGCCTGCGTGCTCTGCTCGGACTTGGATTCGCCTACGCCACGCTCGCGACGTTCATGCTCCCGTCCCTCCTCGAAGGCAAGTCACCCTTGCTCGTTGGCCTGACCGGCTCGGCCGCGATCATGTTCGTCGTCCTCTATGGCGCACATGGATTCTCCACCAGAACCACGACCGCACTCCTCGGAACATTGTTCGGCCTCGGCATTACCGGCGGCCTCGCGTGGATCGCCACCGACGCGACACAACTCACCGGGCTGCACAGCGAGGACGGCTTCACCTTGCTGAGCCTCGCCCACAGCGTCGACACATCAAAGATCATCCTGTGCGGCATCATCATCGCCGGACTCGGACTCCTAAATGACGTCACCATCACCCAGGCGTCGGCGGTCTGGGAACTTCACGAACTCTCGCCATCCACCCCGGCGAACGAACTGTTCCGCGGCGCCATGCGGATCGGCCGCGACCACATCGCGTCCACCGTCTACACAATCGCGTTCGCCTACGCCGGTGCTGCTCTCCCCACCCTGCTGCTGATTACGATCTACCAGCGGCCGTTCATGACCGCACTCACCAGCGACGAGGTGGCCGAGGAAATCGTCCGCACCCTCGTAGGTTCGATCGGTCTCGTACTGGCCATCCCCGTCACCACAGCAGTCGCTGTCGTGGTCGCCAAAGCCGCTGGCCGCCGACGTCGCCGCGCCACGGACGCTGCCGTGCCGACCTGACCGGCGCCGGACAGGACGCACCGGCCGAAACGGGACCATGTTCACTCGCAGCGACTCCGGCGAGCCGGTCACAAGGAGGGTCACCACCCGGCTTCGTAATGGGAGGCGTCTTCTGTGTGGTCCTCGGTGACTGCGGTTCATGGGGCCAAGCCTGGGCAGACGGTCAAACTCGGGCCCGGCTCCCCGTGCTCCCGGGGTAACCAAGCGCATCTGCGGCTGGGTCGGTAACGAGTAGGTAACGACGGCGACGGATATTCACATGTCCGACAAAGCACGCACAGTTCACAGCTCGCACCGCCCAAGCGGCTCGGGAACCCTCCCCCTGGACCCTTGGGACTTGGGCGGTGACGTCAACAGCTCCCGCAGACCAGCCTGCGAGAACGCCCCCGGTTTACCGATCACGCTGCACTGGGCAGATCCGACATGTCCGTGGGATCTCCCTCCACGCCAGCAGGTCGACCCTTGGGGCCGGACACCTTCGGGGGTGTCCGGCCCCATTCCGTCCGTTTGACGTGACGGCGGCGAGAACGTGATCCATGCACTCCTCTGGCGCGCGATCCTTCAGGAAGCGCAGCAGTCCATCTCGACCAAGGGCCGAGCCCCACAGACTGTCCTGTTCCCCGAAGGCGCCCAGCCTGACCGGCTCTGTCAGGGAGGCCCACATCTACGTCAGGCGACGAGTCCTTCCGCGGACTCGTCGTGTTCGCCGGCGAATAGGAGGGTGTGGAGGAGGGTCGTGGCGGTCTTGGAGACGGTTGCGGCGGCCGCGCGGATGGCGTCGATGTCGTTACCGGCCCATCCGGCGACGTACCGGATTGGGGTGTCGGTCATGTCGATGCCGCAGGCGCCGAGGAGTACGTAGGCGACGGACTCGGCTTCGACTTCTGCGCGGCCGCGGTGAGGTTGGTAGGCGTAGGTTGGTTCGCAGTGGCCGAGGGCGATGTGGGCGAGTTCGTGCGCGAGGGTGGCGACCTGCTCGACCAGCATCAGGTGGCTGCCCACGACGACGGTGCGCGTGTGGGGATCGGTGTGTCCAGCGGCGCCGGCGGTTGGCCTTCCGTGAGATGGGGATCTGGTCGACGGGGTAGGGCACCAGCTCCACGCCATGTAGCCGGCGATCCTGGCTCGGCCGTGTACGGATAGCTTTCCCCTCATTCAAGGAGAACCGTTGCGTACGGGGTATGTGAGACTCCGCTGATCACGGCGCTACGCTCGGCCTCCCCTCCCGGGGAGTGTTCGGCGCGGATTCCCCTAACGGACGCGAGCCCCGACGCCGACGGCCGGATGCCCGATCTTGGGCTCCGGCGGGGGCTGGCGCGCTTAGGGGGTGCCGCCAGCTGATCTTGTGGAGCGTCCTCTCGCCAAACGGCACTCGCCGCGGGCGATGCCATGAAGTCATGTGCTGCGGGTGGTTCGAGAAGCCTCATAGCGTTCGCGCATCTGGTGGCCCGCTGCGGGTCCGGCGGCGAACGCGAAGCGCGGGTCGGCGACGGAGAGACCGGAAGACGGGTCGATGACGACCGGTTCGATCTCGCGGCCGGTCGTGGAATCGACGAGGATCATCGCGCGATCTTCGGGGGCGAGCTGTGCGTTGCGCCACGCTGCCAGGGAGACCAGGAGAGGGCGCAGTGACCGGCCGAAGTCGGTGAGGAGGTACTCGTACCGGGTCGGATGCTCCTGGTATTCCTGTTTGGTGAGGATGCCGCGGTCGACGAGAGTCTTCAACCTCGTGGTGAGCATGCTGGAGGACAGGCCGATGTTCTCCTGGAACTGATCGAAGCGTGCGTAGCCGTCGAAGCAGTCGTGAAGAATCAGGACTGTCCACCATTCGCCGACGTAGGACACCGCCGTCGACAGCGGGCACTCGCGGTCCTCGATCCGGACGCGTGCGGGCATGGATTCCTCCGCTCAGATCGCCCCCGTCGGCAGTGTGGGGAGACTGCTAATCTAGCATCCACTATGACTGCGAAAATAGAAGTCGCAAGGTCGCCTGCTGGGGTTGTGACCAGACGGGCGGTGGTCACGGGAGGCACGCGGGGAGCCGGTGCCGCGATCGTGGACCGCCTGCGTGCCATGGGCATGGCCGTGACCGTGGTCGCGCGCACACCGGGCAGCGTGGAGCAGCCGTACGGTGGTCTTGTCGCGGCCGACCTGACCGATCCGCGCGCGGCTGGCGAGGTCGCACGTGTCGTTCTCGCGAGCGGAGTTCCGGACGTGCTGGTGCATGTCGCCGGCGGGTCCGGCGCGCCCGCCGGCGGGTTCGCGGTACTCGGCGACGAGGAATGGGCGCGCGAACTTGACCTCAACCTGTTGGCCGCAGTGCGGGTCGACCGCGCCCTGGTCCCCGCCATGCTCGAGGCAGGCCGCGGCACGATCGTGCACGTCTCGTCGATCCAGGCTCGGATGCCGCTGTGGGACGGCACGCTCGCCTATGCCGCCGCCAAGGCTGCCCTGCGCGCGTACAGCAAGGGGCTTGCGAACCAACTTGCCCCGCACGGCATTCGGGTGAACACCGTCTCGCCGGGCGGTATCCAAACTGAGGCCGCCGACCACCTCGTAGAACGCCTTGCCGAACGACTTGACGGGGACAGAGACGCCGCGTGGGATTCGCTCGTGGCCGCCCTGGGCGGCGTTCCGCTCGGACGGTTCGCCACCCCCGGCGAGATCGCCGACACCGTCGCCTTCCTCGTCTCCGACCAGGCGGCCAGCATCCTCGGTGCCGACATCGTGGTCGACGGCGGCATCATTCGCACGCTCTGACCACTGGCACCCGTCGGTGGTCAGCGACAAGCAACAAGGACAGGAGCACGATCGTGACCGAGGCCTTCACCGACTACCGCAGCGACCTGTTGCCGCAGACTGTCGTCGCCTACCTCGATGCCCGCGACGAACAGCGCCACGCCGAAGCGGCAGCGCTTTTCGCCCCCAACGCCACCGTGCTCGACGATGGCAACACCTACGAGGGCATCGCCAACATCTCCGCGTGGATCGAAGGCTCCTCCACCGAATACACCTACACCAGCACGCGCATCGGGCAGTACATCGCCGACGACCAGCACACGAACGTTCTCGTCCGCCTGGACGGGAACTTCCCCGGAGGCACAGTCACCCTGCGCTACCAGTTCCACCTCGATGGCGACACAATCCAGCGCCTCGCCATCGAGGTGTGACCGACTCACCCGCCCTGTTAGTGGCCTTGTCCGGTGAAGGATCCCTTAGCGCGCACACTGGCGTGTGCTGTCGGTTCTCGAACACCGACAGGTGTGTGCGGTGCCGTCTGCCACTGGTGGGTGCTGGGTAGTGTGCTGCCGAGCCCAAGCGGCGATGTCACGGAGCCGCGCAATGATTTCCTTGGGACCGACCCGTCAGCGGTAGTCGCCGGCGGCCAGCAGCAGCTCGGCCGACACTTGCCGGACCGACGTTCTGCAGATGGACCACCAAGACGCCAGCCTCACGCATACGCCGCAGCAGTTCACGACGAACCGGTGCTTCGACCGATTTGACCTCGCCCCCGCGTAGAGCATCAAATGGTCATGTAGACATGATCATTTGCCGTTACTCGGGAGCCATTCACGGCGCCCAGGATCATCGTGAGGATCTAGGATCCCTGGGTGGGGCTCACCTTCAAGACGGTCGGCGGCGACGTCCCGTTGGTGCAACGGGTGTGGTCGGCGAGTTGTGACGCTGCGACCTGGTTCGCTTCGGCGGCGAAAGCCTCATCCATGATCGTGATCGCGCGCGGAGGTGCCGGAACGACGGTGCACCTCCGTGGGCCGGAGACCAGGGGCACCTCGCAGACGTGCTCGGAGGGCTGGGAGTTCTTCGGCGTCGACCTGCGGCTCGGTGCCTATCTGCCGCAGTACCCGCCCTTCGGTCAGGCCGACCTCAAGGACGCACTCCTGCCGACCTTGCCGGGCGGCCGGATCCTGCTGGACAACCGGGATTGGGAGCTGCCGACCGAGCAGAACGTCGACGTCTTCGTCGACCGGCTGGTGGGCGCGGGGTTGTTGATCTTCGACCCGCTGGTCGACGAGATCCGCTACGGCGAACGACCACGCGGCATGTCGGACCGTGTCGCGCAGCTCCGGTTCCGCCGGGCCGTCGGCATCTCGCACCGCAGGCTGGTTCACATCGAGCAGGCACAGCACGCCGCGCGACTCCTCACGGCGGGGAGATCGATCGCCAACGTGGTCACCGCCTGCGGCTACTACGACCATCCGCAACTCACGCGGGCGATGCGGTGGGCGACCGGTCACAGCCCAAGGGAGTTGAGGTCCGGCGTTATTCCGTTTCTGGCGTTGTGATGCGGTTTCGGTTCGATACAAGACCGCCGATCAGCCAGATGATTGACTCCGCGGCATGCGAAAACTGATCGAATACGATCACCTCTCGGTCGACGGGATGATGTCCGGCGACGCCTGGTGGTCCGGACAGTCGAAGGTCGTCCCCAACGACAACCACTTCGAGTACCAACTCCGGTTGCTGTCCTCGGCCGTCGGCCTCGTGCTCGGCCGGGTGACCTACGAGAACTTCGCCCAGACATGGCCGACCATGACCGGCGATGTCGCCGACAAGATCAACTCGCTGCCCAAGCATGTCGCCTCCAGCACGCTGACCGAGACGACGTGGAACGCCGAGGTTCTGGCCGGCGATGCGGTCGAGGCCGTCGCCCGGCTGAAAGGGGCAGGCGAGGGCACCTTGGTGAAGTACGGCAGTGGCCCGTTCAGCCGGGCTCTGGTCGAGGCGGGTCTGCTCGACGAGCTGCATCTAAGCGTTTCCCCGTTCGTCGCCGGGTCCGGTGAGTCACTGCTGTCCGGCCTCCGCACCACCGCCATGGACCTGACGAGGGTGACCGAGCTCGGCAACGGCACAGTGGTGCTGACCTATGCCTTGAGCCGGTAGCCGGACCCGAAGACCTCGGCCTCTTGGCGCCCTGACAGCGACGAAAGGAACCGACATGCCTCAAGGCGCGTACGCGTCGGTGAACGGCATCGACCTCTACTACGAAATCCTCGGCGCCGACCGGCCCGGCCCGCCCTTGATCATGCTGCATGGCGGCGCGCTGACCTTCCATCTGAGCTTCGATGCGCTGCTGCCCACGCTGACCGCCGAGCGGAAGGTGATCGGCGTCGAGCTGCAGGGACACGGGCACACAGCCGACGGCGACCGACCGTTCTCCATCCGGCACTGCGCCGAGGACGTGATCGCGCTGCTCGATCAGCTGGGCATCGACCGGGCCGACTTCCTCGGCTACAGCATCGGCGGTCTGGTCTCGACCGACGTTGCCGTCCAGGCCCACGATCGGGTCGGCCGGCTCGTACTGGCGGCCGCGCACTTCCGCCCGACCCGATCCGAGGCCTATTACCCCGAGATCACCGCGCTGGACCTCGATTCGCCTCGAATGCCGACCGCGGAGGAGTCGGCGGCCATGATGCGCGCGTACGACGAGGTGGCGCCGAATCCCGAGAACTTCTTCCAGTTCGTGGCCAAGATCCAGCCAGCGGTGCACGACTTCGAAGGATGGACCGACGAACAGCTGGCCCGCATGACCATGCCGGTCTTGATCATCATCGGCGACACCAACTTCGTCCGGCTCGAGCACGCCGTACAGATGAAGCAGCTGCTGCCGAACGCGCAGCTGGCGATCCTCCCGGGCACGAAGCACATGAACGTCATCCGACCCGACCTGGTGCTCCCCATGGTGACCGCGTTCCTGCGGCGGTGATCAGAGCCGGCGCTCGGGGCACCGCCGCACCCGCGGCCTTAGGCGGTAGATGGCGGCCGTCCAAGAGGTATCGTGCGCTCGGCTGGCCTCACCAAGTCGGGTGACGTGACCGCCTCACCGTGATCCCCGGCATCCACCCGCCGGCAGCCGCCCAACCGCCACCGGTCACCACGCCGGCGGCGAGCAGGAACGGCACGACACAACACGCCGCGCACGCCAAGCCCGCGTGCCCGCCCGGCACTACTTTGCAGACCCGATCACCGACGCCGGCCGACGCGGGCCAGGAATCTTCCTCCGGCTCCAAGACCTCAAACCCGGTACCAGGATCTTCATCTTCGGGTGGGACCACACCACCGCCAGATTCGTCGTGTACCGCACCGAGGAAGTCTCGAAGGCGAAGTTCACCACCCAGAAGGTCTGCGGACCGACCACACGCCCAGAGCTGCGACTGGTCACCTGCGCTGGCCGGTACGACAGCCAGCAGGGGTATGAGGACAACTTGATCGTCTACGCCGTCCTGAGCACTTAGCCCGGATGCGGGTCCGTAACACGAACGGCGCCTCTCTGTGTCAAGTTGATCTTTGGTTCAGGTTGTATCGTGTTCCCCGGCGGGTCTGGGAAGTGACTTGTCCGAAGAGCTGATGTTCCGGGGTTTCAGTCAGCCACGCTGGACGATAGAGCCGTCCCCGAGTGTCCTCCCGGACCTGCCGCCAGCTTCTGGTCGGCGTCGTGGAGTAGCTGGCGGTAGACGGCGTCGGATAGCCGCCGTTTCAGGCATCGCATGGCTTCTTTGTGGCTCTTACCGTCGGCTCGCTTGCGCTGGTAGTAGACGCGGCCGTCGGTGTCGTGGCGGATCTGGGACAGCGCCATCATGTGCAGGGCATGGTTGAGCTGGCGGTCCCCGGCGCGGGACAGCCGGTGTCGTTTCACCTCACCGGAGGAGACTTCGATGGGTGCGGTGCCGTCGTAGGCGGCGAACGCCGCTGCGGATCGGAACCGGTGGACGTTGCCGACGCGGGCGAGGATCTTGCCGGCCAGGCCGGTTCCGATGCCGAACAGCTCGGTGAGTGTGCTGCCGGTGTGGGCGAGTGCGGTGGTGATGTCGACGTCGGCAGCGCAGATGCGGCGGTCGAGACGGCGGACCTCGGCCACCAGGTCGACTGCCAGCTGCCGGAACGTTCTTCCCGCGACATCGCGGGGCCGAACGGTGCGAAGCATGCCGGCCGCGGCATCGGCGCTCAGCTGGGTGGGTGCACCGGCGGAGATGAGCTTGGTGAGCAGCACATGTAGCCGGTTGATGGTCTGGGTCCGTTGCTTGACCAGGTCGTCGCGGTGTTCGACGATGGCACGCAGTGCAGTGATGGCGTCATCGATGCTGGTCGACTGCAACCCTGTCGCGGTCAGCGCCGCGATGCCGACTGAGATGGCGTCCGCGTCGTCGTTCTTGCGTCCATGGCCCGAGGAGAGCATGCGCACCCGGGCAGCCAGTTTCGCCGGTACGTCAACCGGCTCGATACCGTCGGCGCCTAGCCGGTTGGAAAGCGGCGCTCCCAACCCGGTGGCTCCCTCGATCGCCCACCTGGCTGCTGGCCAGCGGCGTGCGAAGCGACGCAGCTGCCGGTAGCCACCCCGGCTCACCGGGACCCGTAACGTCGCCAACGGCTGCAAGTTCGAACCGACCGCAGCTGCAGTCCAGGACGCCTTGTGTGGATCGATCGCGATCACGACCGACCCGGACGGCAAAGTTGAGCGTGTCAAGGGAAACCTCCTCCAGATGGACACCATGTGAGCGAGGAGGGCACACCAACTATCGGCTACGCAGGCCTCTCTTCAGCCACTCCCAGCGCCTTGCAGCGATGGCCGGGCTGCAAGCCGTTCGCGAGCCAACCCAACATCAGGCGACAGGTGTTTCCCGAGCCAGGCCTGGCCACCGCCTAGGAAGATCATGGCTGCAGACCACGCTCCCTGCCGGCATTGAACAAGTTGGTGTTTCCGGCCGTTGGTGTTAGTAGGTCTCGGTCACCGGCCAGCGGTCACCGAAGGTGATGGCGAATTCGTTGATGACTGGCTTCCACCGCATCATCCATCGTGCAGCTCCCTTCCCGGTGGGATCGAGGCTGCGGGTCACAAGGTACAGGCATTTCATCGCTGCTTGCTCGGTCGGGAAGTGCCCGCGGGCGCGTACCGCACGCCGGTAGCGTGCATTCAGTGACTCGATAGCGTTTGTCGAGCAGATCATCCTCCTTAGCTCGATGTCGTAGTCCAAGAACGGGATGAACTCGGACCACGCGTTACGCCACAGCCGTACCATCGCCGGATACTTTGCTGACCATTTGTCGGCGAGTTCTTCCAGCGCGATCTGTGCGGCGTCCGGGTTCGGCGCCGCATACATAGCCTTGAGGTCACGTTTCAGCGCGTCGACGTGCTTTTTCGAGGTGAGACGGAACGAGTTCCTAATAGGATGCAGCACGCACGTCTGCACGATGGTGTGCGGCCACACCTGCTCGACCACCTCTGGTAGTCCTTTCAGCCCGTCGCAGACGAGGAAGAACACATCGGTGACGCCACGGTTCTTCAGATCGACCAGGACGCTCATCCAGAACTTGGCGCCCTCGCCGCCGCTGCCGGCCCACAAACCAGCGGACGACTGGCCCAGTCGTGCATCTCATCGAGCACCTTATCGGTGATCCTTGAGACAGTCTCCTTGCTCACCGATGCGCCGTAAATCTCGGCAAAGTGAGCCGAGATCTCCCCGGTGGTCAGCCCCTTCGCATACAGCGACAGCACAATCTCATCGACACCAGTCAACCGACGCTGCCGCTTCTTCACGATCTTAGGCTCGAAAGTCGATTCCCGATCGCGCGGCACCTCGATCTCTACCTCGCCGACCGCCTCCGAGGTGACCTTCTTCTTCCTCGTGCCATTACGAATGTTGGCAGACTCCCGGTCCAACTCGGCACGATTCTTCTCATGGCCCAGATGCTCGGTCATCTCCTCGCTCAGCGCCGTCTCCAGCACATTCTTGGTGAACAACTTCAACAGCCCGTCCGGGCCGGTCAACGCCAGGCCACGCTCACGAGCCTGCGCCACCATCGCCGCAGCGGCGGCCTGCTCCGCAGACCGCCGCGCGCCGTCATCAGTCTTCTGCTGTCGAGACCCCATGGCCCCAGATGTCATCACTGTCCGTGCCCATCCCGCCGGAACCTAGCCGGCGTGTCGATGGCCGGAAACACCAACTTGTTCAATGCCGGCAGGGAGCGTGGTCTGCAGCCATGATCTTCCTAGGCGGTGGCCAGGCCTGGCTCGGGAAACACCTGTCGCCTGATGTTGGGTTGGCTCGCGAACGGCTTGCAGCCCGGCCATCGCTGCAAGGCGCTGGGAGTGGCTGAAGAGAGGCCTGCGTAGCCGATAGTTGGTGTGCCCTCCTCGCTCACATGGTGTCCATCTGGAGGAGGTTTCCCTTGACACGCTCAACTTTGCCGTCCGGGTCGGTCGTGATCGCGATCGATCCACACAAGGCGTCCTGGACTGCAGCTGCGGTCGGTTCGAACTTGCAGCCGTTGGCGACGTTACGGGTCCCGGTGAGCCGGGGTGGCTACCGGCAGCTGCGTCGCTTCGCACGCCGCTGGCCAGCAGCCAGGTGGGCGATCGAGGGAGCCACCGGGTTGGGAGCGCCGCTTTCCAACCGGCTAGGCGCCGACGGTATCGAGCCGGTTGACGTACCGGCGAAACTGGCTGCCCGGGTGCGCATGCTCTCCTCGGGCCATGGACGCAAGAACGACGACGCGGACGCCATCTCAGTCGGCATCGCGGCGCTGACCGCGACAGGGTTGCAGTCGACCAGCATCGATGACGCCATCACTGCACTGCGTGCCATCGTCGAACACCGCGACGACCTGGTCAAGCAACGGACCCAGACCATCAACCGGCTACATGTGCTGCTCACCAAGCTCATCTCCGCCGGTGCACCCACCCAGCTGAGCGCCGATGCCGCGGCCGGCATGCTTCGCACCGTTCGGCCCCGCGATGTCGCGGGAAGAACGTTCCGGCAGCTGGCAGTCGACCTGGTGGCCGAGGTCCGCCGTCTCGACCGCCGCATCTGCGCTGCCGACGTCGACATCACCACCGCACTCGCCCACACCGGCAGCACACTCACCGAGCTGTTCGGCATCGGAACCGGCCTGGCCGGCAAGATCCTCGCCCGCGTCGGCAACGTCCACCGGTTCCGATCCGCAGCGGCGTTCGCCGCCTACGACGGCACCGCACCCATCGAAGTCTCCTCCGGTGAGGTGAAACGACACCGGCTGTCCCGCGCCGGGGACCGCCAGCTCAACCATGCCCTGCACATGATGGCGCTGTCCCAGATCCGCCACGACACCGACGGCCGCGTCTACTACCAGCGCAAGCGAGCCGACGGTAAGAGCCACAAAGAAGCCATGCGATGCCTGAAACGGCGGCTATCCGACGCCGTTTACCGCCAGCTACTCCACGACGCCGACCAGAAGCTGGCGGCAGGTCCGGGAGGACACTCGGGGACGGCTCTATCGTCCAGCGTGGCTGACTGAAACCCCGGAACATCAGCTCTTCGGACAAGTCACTTCCCAGACCCGCCGGGGAACACGATACAACCTGAACCAAAGATCAACTTGACACAGAGAGGCGCCGTTCAGTGCACAGTCCCCAAGGAGAGGAGACAGCAGCCGTGGAACGGCTTCTGACCGTAGATGAGGCCGCTGAAGTCCTCGCGGTCTCTCGCTGGATGGTCTACCGGCTCATCAAGGAGCGCAGGGTCGTGAGCGTGCTCGTAGGACGGTGCCGCCGGATCACGTCCAGCTCGCTCGCGGCGTACATGCACGAACTCATCGAGGAGGCTGCCTGATGACCGTTCGGACAGCGTTGACTGCACCCGATCCCAATGAGCCAAGGAAGCGGAAGGCCAAGCGAAACGTCAATGGTGAGGGAAACATCCGGCAGCGGCCCGATGGTCGATGGGAGGGCCGCGCGTACGTCAACACCACAGACGGCCGCGAGGTCCGGCGAAGCGTCTACGGGCAGACATGGGAGGAGGCACACGATCGCCTGACCAAGCTTCAGGCGGGTCAGATGATGGGTGTCCGCCTGCCAACGACGACATCTACGGTGGGTGAGTACTTGGACTTCTGGCTAAACGAAATCGTGCGTGGTCGGGTGAGGCCGACGACGTTCCAGAGCTACGAGTACATGACTCGGACCTATCTGGTCCGTGCTCTCGGCAAGAAGCGACTCACAAAGCTCCGTGGCGTCGATATCCGTCAGGCGTTCAATCGCGTGAAGCTCACGTGTCAGTGCTGCGCGCTCGGAAAGGACCACGCAAGAGAAGAGCGGGCCGCGCAGCTGCGAGCCCAACAAGCAGCGAGGAAGCCACGCAAGAACGCGCGCAAGATCGTGGGAGCGCGGTGTTGCGCCAAGACACCTCCAGAGTGCTGTCGATCGTTAGTGGCCGACGGCACGATCCGATACCTGCACCGGATCCTCCGTGCAGCGCTTCAGGACGCTGTTGCGGAGGACGTCCTGACGCAGAACGCCGCAAAGAACGTAAGGCTCTCTCAGAGATACCGTCCGAGGTTCGTGCCGTGGTCAGGCGATGAGGCGCGTTCATTCCTCGCCGTAGCGCGGAGGGATCGGCTCTATGCGCTGTATGCCGTCGCTCTCTCGCTCGGACTTCGGCGCGGGGAGGCGCTCGGCTTGCGCTGGGAAGACGTCGACCTGGAGGGAGCGGTCGTCCGGGTGCGTCAGGCACTGCACCGCGTCAA
This sequence comes from uncultured Actinomycetota bacterium, assembly GCA_963720325.1. GTDB lineage: Bacteria > Actinomycetota > Actinomycetes > Propionibacteriales > Actinopolymorphaceae > Thermasporomyces. The sequence goes on from CAVRFE010000008.1 coordinate 1,075,020, forward strand.
CCGGCGGCTGGAGCTTGGGCCAGTCAAGACGGACGGGTCTGAGAGAGCTGTAGCGCTCCCGGAGGCCTGCTGTGCCGCACTCAGACGGCATCGAGAGCTGCAGGAGGCAGAGAGACACGGCGCGGGGAACGCTTGGAAGGATCACAACCTGGTCTTCGCTACGAAAATCGGAACGCCGATCGATCCGCGGAATATCAACCGACACTTCGAAGAGCTGTGTACAGCGGCCGGCGTTCGGCGCATCCGCTTCCATGACCTACGGCACTCGTGCGCCACGCTCCTGTACGAGCAGGGCGTACCCATCGAGAACATCCAGGATGTCCTCGGGCACAGCTCGCCCACCATCACGAAGCTCATCTATATCGAGGTCACCGAGCGGGTCCAGAGCGCTGCGGTCGACAGGCTGGACTACCTGTTCGAGGAGCCCGAGGGGTGAGCCTGGGGTCAACCGCGGTGGTCAGAGGGAAGTGGCTGTCGTTTGGCGAGAGGTGCCCCCGGAGAAACGGGCACACCTCTCACTGTCGACGACGGCCCCAGCTCAGCTAGCAGGTGATACCCGGACGGATCGACCGCCCCGGGTTGGGGTCAATCGGGGCAAATGTGCCGATGTAGCGTATACATGAACAGGCTTCCGTCGGCTCCCGGCGCCCACACCCAGCCGAGAGGCAACGTGATGTTTGAGCTTGAGAAAGCTTGATAGCTTTCGCACGCGTACGGAAGCTCCGCGCGGGTCGCGATGCTAGACGCGTTGGTCTCCTCACGCCCCTCAGTGTCCAATCGCTCCGACGCACTCGCCAGAGTCGTTTGCGAATCGAGACGGGCTACGTTAAAGGGATTGCCATTCGCCAGTTTGCACTCGACTATGCCTACAGCAGTCACTTCAGTAGGGTCGGCAAATACAGGTCCAGTGATCCTGAGGTCACAGGAGCCGTACTGGGAGGGCGGAGGCTCAGGACCGCACGGTGGTTCCTGGCATTGGGTCGTCTTAAATTCCCCAAGGGTGACCTCGACCACGTCGCCCGGGCCGATCTGGATATCCGATTGCGCAGCGGCAACGCCCCCGAACGGAAACGTTGCGGCAATGCAGGCCACGATCAGCGCAGCAAAGCGCTTCCAAAGGTGCCATTTCACAAGCTACCTCCACAACGAGTCTTCGCCGATCCGAGCCGGACCGGCACCACTTCCACATGTCGCCGCAGTCGCCGAACAGCATCGGTGCACCGACACCACAGTGCAGACCAAGATCACAAAGCTGATTGCAGAACGATTGCAGTCGATGCCGTCGCGAACCAGCGCCGCCGCTTCCACCGCGAGCGCGGCAGGGCGCACGATTCGTGAACTAAAGACCGTTCACCCTGTCGCCCCTCTGTCGACGCGGGCCGCACCGTCGCGAAGCTGATCTATATCGATGTCACCGAGCGGGGTTCAGCGCCGCCGCAGTCGACCGCCTGGATTACCTGTTTGAGGAGCCCGAGGGGTGACGTTGGGGTCAATCTTGGGGGTCAGAGGGGCGGCCATCACTGGCTGCGCTCCGCATATCCGCAGGTCAGGCTTGGAGCCAGCGGTGGGACTTGAACCCACAACCTTCCGATTACAAGTCGGATGCGCTGCCAGTTGCGCCACGCTGGCGAGAATGCCCCAGCCTATCCGGCTGGTCGCGGTCCCAGCCTGGCGGCTCGTCGGCCGGCCGCCCGCCGACCCTCACTCGCGGGTTCGGCGTCCTCGCAGCGTCCAAGGTCTGGCAACCGGGCCGTCGACGTCCGATACTGACTGACACGGCAACGCTGCGATCGTGCGCGTCGGACGCTACCGACAGGGTCGCCCGCGGCAGAGCAGATGCTGACGTTGCCATTGAGCAGGTGAGCCCATGAGCATGTGGGTGGTCTGGCTGGTAGTCGCCTTGGCGCTCGGAATCGTCGAGGTGCTCACACTGACGATCGACCTCGCCCTGCTCGCGGCCGCAGCCCTGGTGGCCGGCCTGGTCGCCGCAGTTGGCTTCGGCGTCGGCTTCCAGTTTGCCGCGTTTGCTCTGAGCGCCCTCGCGCTGTTGCTCTTCGTACGCCCGATCGCCCGGCGCGAGATGCGCAAGCCGCCGGCGATGCGGTCCGGTGTCGCGGCCCTGCTCGGCAAGGAAGCCTGGGTGACGGTCGACGTCTCCCGGCTGGACGGCCGAGTCAGGATCGGCGGCGAGGAGTGGACCGCCAGGGCGTACGACCCGTCACTCATCATTCGGGCCGGGACGACCGTCGACATCCTCGCGATCGACGGCGCGACGGCGCTCGTGCATCCCCGGGAGGAACCATGGCCGAACTGATCGTCGGGCTGGTCATCGCGCTCGTCGCCATTGTCGTCGTGATGCGGGCGGTACGCATCGTGCCGCAGGCGCGTGCGGGCAACGTCGAACGCCTCGGACGGTACCTTCGTACGCTCGAGCCCGGCCTCAACTTCGTGGTCCCGTTCATCGACCGGGTACGCCCGCTGATCGACCTGCGCGAGCAGGTGGTCTCGTTCCAGCCGCAGCCGGTGATCACCGAGGACAACCTGGTCGTCAACATCGACACCGTCCTGTATTTCCACGTCACCGATCCGCGCGCGGCTGCGTACGAGATCGCCAACTACATCCAGGCGATCGAGCAGCTCACCGTGACGACGCTGCGGAACGTGATCGGCTCGATGGACCTCGAGCAGACTCTCACCTCGCGCGAGCACATCAACTCCACCCTGCGCGGCGTACTGGACGAGGCGTCCGGCAAGTGGGGCATCCGGGTCAATCGCGTCGAGCTCAAGGCGATCGACCCGCCCCACTCCATCAAGGACTCGATGGAGAAGCAGATGCGCGCCGACCGCGAGAAGCGGGCCGCCATCCTCACCGCCGAGGGCGTACGCCAGTCCAAGATCCTCACCGCCGAGGGTGACAAGCAGAGCGCGATCCTCACCGCCGAAGGCGACCAGCAGGCCGCCATCCTGCGAGCGGACGGGCAGGCGAAGGCGATCGACCGGGTGTTCCAGGCGGTGCACCGCAATGACCCCGACCCGAAACTGCTTGCGTACCAGTACCTCCAGGTGCTCCCGCAACTCGCCCAGGGCCAGGGCAACACGTTCTGGGTCATCCCGAGTGAGGTGACCTCCGCGCTTCAGCAGGTCAGCCGCGCCTTCGCCGAGAGCCGGACCGAAAGCACGGTTGACGAGGCACCCGTGGCGGAGCCGACCCCCCTTCCGCCGCCCGACGAGATCCGGCCCGCCAGCTAGCGCGCCGAGCGCGACTTGTCCGAAGAAACGACGCCGTTCGTACGCTCAGCACCTTCGGGCAGGTCGCGCGTACCGACAGCTCGAACCCGGTCAGCGCGGGCGGGCCGCTCCGGTCGAGCCGCGGACGACGAGTTCGGGCCGGAAGAGGTACTCCGAGTGCGGCGCCGCGTGCCCGTTGATCTCGTCGATCAGGGCGCGGACGGTCGCCAGGCCCATCGCGTGCACCGGTTGCCGCACGCTCGTCAGGGGCGGGTCGGTGAACGCCATCAGTGGCGAGTCGTCGTACCCCACCACCGACATGTCCTTGGGCACCTCCAGCCCGCGTTGCCGTACGGCACGCACCGCGCCGAGCGCCATGAGGTCGGACCCGCACAGGATTCCGGTGACGCCCTCGTCCATCAGGCGTACGGCTGCGGCGTGCCCGCCTTCCACTGAGAACAGGGACTGTTCCACGACGCCGCTCACGCCGCCGGCGGCCAGGGACGGGTCCTTGACGCAGGCGTGGAACGCGGCCAGCTTGCGTTGCGCCGGCACATACCGGTCGGGGCCGCTGGCGAACCCGATCCGCCGGTGGCCGAGGCTCGCGAGATGCCGGACGGCCAGTTCGATCGCCACCGCGTCGTCGGTCGAGACGAACGGGGCGTCCACCGACTCGACGTACCCGTTCACAAAGACCACCGGGAGCCCGCGTCCGGTCAGCTTCTGGTAGCGCGACGTGTCGCTGGACAGGTCGGCATGCAGGCCGGAGACGAAGATGATGCCGGAGACGCCGCGGTCGAGGAGCATCTCGACGTACTCGTCCTCGCCCACACCACCGGGGGTCTGCGTGCAGAGCACCGGCGTGTAGCCGTGCTGGCCGCAGGTCGTCTCGATGACCTGGGCGAACGCGGGGAAGATCGGATTGTCGAGCTCGGGTACGACAAGACCGACCAGGCCGGCGCTGCGTCGGCGCAACCTGGCGGGGCGCTCGTAGCCGAGTACGTCCAGGGCCGTGAGTACTGCCTGGGTGGTCGCGTTGCTCACTCCCGGCCGGCCGTTCAGGACCCGCGACACGGTGGCCTCGCTGACACCGGCCTGCTCGGCGATGTCGACGAGCCGCGCGCGCCTCCCGGAGTTGGGCCCGGGGTTGAGCCCGGGGTTGAGCCCAGAGTTGGGACCGGAGCCGGGCCCAGAGTTGGGCCTCGAGCTGGAACCGGACCTAGAACCGGAGCCGAGCCCGGCGGTGGAAGCGGAGCCGAGCCCGGAGTCGGGCTCACCGCCGGGCTGCGGCTCTCGCCCGTCGCCCGCCAACTCGTCCGCCCATTCGTCCGGCCCGATGCCCATCCACCCTCCCGCCCACGCCCACGTCCCGCCCACCATGCCCGAAATGCGGCAGCGACCGGCCGAACTTGCAGAAATCCTTCGCAAGAAAATTCTGCCGCAGTGCGTTCCGGCCGCACTGCCCGGGTTGGTGGGGTCTGCCCGGCTCGAAAATAGGCAGTCCGCCAGCAACCCGACGATCGACCCACGCACCCGCAGTCCGCCACCCACCCGACGCAGCCAATCCCGGGGCGGTCGCTCCACGCGCCGAGACGGTCACCGTCCGCTGAGCTGCTCCGACCAGTTCCGGGCCTGATCAAGGTTCGAGTGGTGACAGCACGATGAACGCCGTGTCACCATGAGCTGCCCGTGGCGGCGCCCGAAGGGTCCGCCAGTAACCCTTTGCTCGGATCGTCCGGCACGTTCCTGCCGGTGAAGGGATGGAATCCCGTATGGCTACTGTCACCTACGACGCGGCGAGCAGGACCTACCCAGGTTCTGACACCCCAGCCGTCGACAAGCTCGACCTCGAGATCGAAGACGGCGAGTTCATGGTTCTCGTCGGCCCCTCCGGATGCGGTAAGTCCACATCGCTCCGGATGCTGGCCGGCCTGGAAGAGATCAACGAAGGCTCGGTCCGCATCGGCGAGCGGGACGTCACGCACCTCCCGCCAAAAGACCGCGACATCGCGATGGTCTTCCAGAACTACGCTCTCTACCCCCACATGAGCGTCGCCGAGAACATGGGCTTCGCGCTCAAGATGCAGGGCATCGCCAAGGACCAGCGGCTGAAGAAGGTTCGCGAGGCCGCTCAGCTGCTCGGTCTCGACGAACTGCTCGACCGCAAGCCGAAGGCGCTCTCCGGTGGTCAGCGCCAGCGCGTCGCGATGGGCCGCGCGATCGTCCGGGAGCCGAAGGTCTTCCTCATGGACGAGCCGCTGTCCAACCTCGACGCCAAGCTCCGTGTCTCCACGCGTACCCAGATCGCCGCTCTCCAGCGCCGACTCGGCATCACCACGGTCTACGTCACCCACGACCAGACCGAGGCGATGACGATGGGCGACCGGGTGGCGGTGCTCAAGGACGGCCTGCTCCAGCAACAGGACACCCCGCTCAACCTGTACGACAAGCCCAACAACCTCTTCGTCGCCGGCTTCATCGGCACCCCCGCGATGAACCTGCTCGAGGGCAAGGTCACCAACACCGGGATCGACGTGGGCGCCTATACGGTCCCGCTCGAAGCCTCGATCAAGAGCAAGCTCGGCAGCGAGACGTCGGCCACGGTCGGCATCCGTCCCGAGGCGTTCCGGATCGTGGGTGCTGAGGACAACGGGCTGACCGTCGAGGTGGCGGTCGTCGAGGAGCTCGGCGCCGACGCGTTCCTGTACGGCCTGCTCAACGGCGGGTCGGACGAGCAGAAGGAGATCATCGCCCGGATCGACGCCCGCCGGCCGCCCGAGAAGGGCTCCAAGGTCAAGCTGGCTGCCGACCCGGAGAAGATCCACCTCTTCTCCACGGCCACCGGCGAGCGCTTGAGCGGCTGACAGCGCGCGTCTTTGTAGAACGAACGAAGTAGAGGCACCCCCGGCCGGACCTCTGGCCGGGGGTGCCTCTCTGTCTGGCGGTTGATCAACGTTGCCGGCCGGACCCAGCCGAGATGTTGATCAACGGTGGCGGCGTCCGCAGCCCACACTCCGATCGCCCGGGTAGCGGCATTGCGGACAAGCCGGATACTGGAGCCATGCCCCGGTTCGTCTCCGTACCCGCCGTCCCCGGCCTGCTCGCCCTCCCGTGGCACCTGCCACTGGAGGAGTGGCCGCAGGAGCACCTGGTCGCGCTGCCGCGCGGGATATCTCGCCACGTGGTCCGCTTCATCAGGCTCGGCGAGCACGTGTACGCCGTCAAGGAGGCGCCGCAGCGCTACGTCGAACGCGAGCACCGGCTGCTCCGTGATCTCGAACGCCTGAACGTCCCGGCGGTCGAGCCGGTCGGCTACGTCCTCGACCGGGCCGCCGGCGACGGTGGGCCGATCGACCCGATGCTGGCGACCCGTCACCTGTCGTTCTCACTCCCGTACCGCGCGGTCTTCTCCCGAACGCTGCGGCCGGAGACCGTTGTCAGGCTCGTCGACGCGCTGGCCGCCCTGCTGGTACGCCTGCACCTCACGGGCTTCTTCTGGGGCGACTGCTCGCTGTCCAACACGTTGTTCCGCAGGGACGCCGGCGCTTTCGCCGCGTACCTCGTCGACGCCGAGACGGGCGAGCTGCACGACGAACTCTCACCGGGCCAACGGGCGTACGACCTCGACCTTGCCCACACCAACATCTTCGGCGAGCTTCTCGACCTGCAGGCGGGCGGTTATCTGTCCGAGGACATCGAGCTGCTCGAACTCTCCGATCGGGTCGTCGAGCGCTACCAGCGGCTGTGGAGTGAGCTGACCGACGCCGAGGAGTTCGACACCGGCGAGCTCTACCGGCTGGAGAACCGGATCCAACGCCTGAACGCGCTCGGCTTCGACGTCGCCGAGCTCGACATCCACACCGACTTCGACGGCCGGCGGATCCGAATCCAGCCCAAGGTCGTCGACGCCGGCCACCACTCCCGACGGCTGCTGCGCCTTACTGGCCTGGATGTCGAGGAAAACCAGGCGCGGCGACTGCTCAACGACCTGGACACGTTCCGCGCGGCGACCGACCAGCAGAACGAGGACGAGGAGATCGTGGCCCACCAGTGGCTCACGGAGGTCTTCGAGCCGGTGGTACGCGCGGTGCCTGCCGAGTTGCGCGGGCGACTTGAACCGGCCGAGGTGTTCCACGAGGTCCTCGAACACAGGTGGTACGTGTCGGAGAACGCCGGCCAGGAGATCCCGCTGGAACAGGCTGCCCGCTCCTACGTCACGAAGGTCCTCCGCAACCGCCCGGACGAGCGCGAGCGCCTGACCTCGGCCGACGACCTGGCCCCGGCCGGCGACGTGACCCCGTGACCGGTCGTCGAGGCTCGCCCGTCTACGTCCGCGGCAAGGTCCAGTACGTGGTCCTCTTGAGCGCGCCCCACCAGCCGAAGCTGATGTGAATGTGGTCGGTGTGCGGGTTCGGCGTCCCCGAGTACGGCTGCCACCCGAGAGGTGCCCGGTACGAGCGCCAGATCCGCCGGTTCCAGATGATGTACATGACGCCGAGCCGGCGGGCCATCGCATGTCCGTTGCCGTGCCGGTCGGTCCGCAGCAACCAGTACAGGAAGTCGGTGGCGTTCCGGTAGCCCGTGTTGTTGAACGAGTTGAAGGCGATGTCGAGCGCACGTCCGTCGTAGTGCTCGCTGACCGATGCACGGCAGCCGGCGACGATGCCCCACGTGCGGTTGCCGTACGTGCGAAGGATGAGGTCCTTGACTCCGATCACTCCCGGGCGCGCGACCGGCCGGCACTTCGTCTGTCCGGTGTACGGCGTGTAGCCGTCGATCATCCGCGGGAAGTTCGGCGTGGCGGGCATCCGCCGCTTGAAGGCGACTGGCTCGAGGTCGTCCCCCGTAAGCTGGTCCTCCGGCGTGTGGAGACCTGCGGCGGTGACGGCGGCGCCGAGCACTGCGGCGGAAACGAGATCTCGCCGAGTTGGCCGGAACCGAGCGGACCCGCCCTGCTTCGTATCGCTCATGTCTCAAGCTGACGGCACCATCGTCGGCCAGTGCAGCGGCTGAAGGCACGTTTGAACGACCCGTACGGCCTTGTCTGCTTGGCCCCGAAGACCTCAAAGAGCGGGACCATTCCGTGTAACCGACCTTCGTATTCGCCCAACGGCTCCGTTGCGTCATGCACAACGGTGAGTGTTACGCGCACGGAGTCGAGTTGTGTCGGACCCGCTGTCAGTCGCGGTTTAGCGCCCTGCTGATGACTACTCGTTGGATCTGGTTGGTGCCTTCGAAGATCTGGAGTACCTTGGCTTCCCGCATGAACCGCTCGACGGGGAAGTCGCGGGTATACCCGTACCCACCGAGCACCTGGACCGCGTCCGTCGTGACCTTCATGGCGGCGTCGGTGGCGACCAGCTTGGCCACGGCGGCCTCGGTCGTATACGGCAGACCGCGGTCCCGGCGGCGAGCCGCGTCGAGATAGGTAGCCCGGGCACTCTGCACGGCTGCCGCCATGTCCGCAAGGAGAAACGCCAGGCCCTGGAACGAGATGATCGGCTGCCCAAACTGGGTTCGCTCACGTGCGTAGGACGTCGCGGTGTCAAGGGCAGCTTGCGCCAACCCGACGGCACATGCTGCGATGCCGAGCCGACCACCGTCCAGGGCGGCCAGGGCGATCCGCATCCCCGCGCCCTCGTTGTCGATCCGGCGGTCGATCGGAACGCGTACGCCGTCGAAATGGACCTGGGCCGTCGTGGACGCGGTGAGCCCCATCTTGTGTTCCGGCGCTCCGAACGACAGCCCGGATGCATCGGCATCGACCAGGAAACAACTGATCCCCTGCCGGCGGTCGTCGGAAGTACGCGCGAACACGGCGTAGAAGTCCGCCTCGCCGCCGTGGGTGATCCAGGCCTTCGTACCGTGCAGGGCGTACGCGTCGCCGTCGAGCACCGCGCGGGTCGTCATCGCCGCGACATCGGAACCCGCCTGCGGCTCCGACAGGCAGTAGGCACCCAACAGGTCGCCGGACAGCAACCGGGGCAGCAGCTCGGTGCGCTGCGCGTCTGTCCCCTGGACCAGCACCGGGAAGCACGCGAGCGAGTGCACGGAGACTCCGACCGCGACACCCAGCCAGGCGTACGCCAACTCCTCCAGCACTTGGAGGTAGACCTCGAACGGTTGGCCGCCGCCGCCATACTCCTCGGGAAACGGGATTGACAGCAGGCCCGAACCGCCCAGCAGACGGAAGGCCTCTCGCGGAAACTTGCTCGCCGCCTCAGCGTCGGACGCCGCAGGCGTCAACTCCTCCTTGGCGATCTCGCGGACCAGCTCCACCAGGTCGTGCGCCTCCGGCGACGGGAGCAGGCGTTCGATCGGCATCTACCCTCCGCGGTCTCGACGGGCCAGGGCAATGCGTACTCTCTCACGGAACCGCGCGCCGCGAGCGGCGTTGCGCAACCTCGTAAAGAGCAATGCCGGCGGCCACACCCGCGTTGAGCGACTCGGTGCCGGAACTGATCGGGATGCTCGCGAGCTGGTCACAGGTGTCACGCACCAGCCGGGACAGCCCCCGGCCCTCCGAACCCGCCACGAGTACGACCGGATCAGCCAACTCCGACAGGTCGGCGATCGCTTCGTCGCCGTCCGCCGCGAGCCCGACGACGTGCAGACCCTCGTCCTGGAAGGACTTGATGGCGCGGGTGAGGTTGACCACGCGCGCGACAGGTACCCGGACCGCCGCACCGGCCGAGGCCTTCCACGCCGCCGCGGTCATGGAGGCCGAGCGGCGTTCGGGCACCACGACGCCATGGGCTCCGAACGCTGCCGCCGAGCGCACCACCGCGCCCAGGTTGCGTGGATCGGTCACCCCGTCCAGTGCCACCAGCAGCGGCGGCCTTCCGCTGTCAACCGCGGCTTGCAGGAGGTCGGCGGGCTGGGCGTAGGTGTAGGGCGGGACCTGCGCACTGACGCCCTGGTGCACAGCTCCACTGGTCAGCCGGTCGAGCTCGGCCCGGGTGACCTCCAACAGCGGAATGCCGGCATCGATCACCAGTCGCAGCACCTCACGGACCCGGTCGTCGCGTTCGGTGCGTTCGGCGATGTGCACGGACTTGATCGGCACGCCGGCGCGCAACGCCTCGACCACCGGGTTGCGCCCGACGATCCACTCTGCGCGGTCACCGCCGCCTCGTGCCGGCTTACCGCCGCCCGGCGACGACCTGCCCTTGGCTGTCTGTGCGCGCTTGTACGCCTTGTGGTAGGGCCGGTTCTCGGCCTTGGGTGTCGGGCCCTTGCCTTCCAGCCCGTGGCGGATCCGGCCACCGGACGCGGCGGTCGGGTTGCCACCCTGCCGACGCCGCACCGCGCCCCTACGACCGCTGTTGCCTGGCACCGCCTACCCGCTTTCTGTCGAGGTGTTGTCGACGAGGCTCCAGCGCGCACCGTGGGAGGTGTCGGTGACCTCGATCCCGGCCGCGCGCAACCGGTCGCGCACCGCGTCGGCCGCGGCCCAGTCCTTGCGGGCCCGCGCGTGTTCCCGCTCGTCGAGCTGCGCCTGCACCAACACATCGGTCGCCGCCTGAAGCGAGTCGTCGCCGGCCCGGGACCGACGCCAGCGCGGGTCGAGCGGGTCGAGGCCGAGGACCGCGAGCATCGACCGCACCTCACGCAGCTTGGTGCGTACGGTCTCCTTGTCGTCGGCGGTCAAGGCGGAGTTGCCTTCCCGGACCGCGTTGTAGACAACGGCGAGCGCCTGTGGCACGCCGAGATCGTCGTTCATCGCCGTCGTGAACGCGCCGGGCAACACCGGAGCTTCTCCGAGTGGTACATCACCGTCCGACTCACCGACGAGCTCGACCGCGTGCTCGACGAAGCTCTCCAGCCGCTGGTAGGCGGAGGCAGACTCCTGCAGGGCCTCCTCGGAGTATTCGACCATCGAGCGGTAGTGCGGCGCCGCCAGATAGAACCGCAGCTCGACCGGCCGTACCCGCTGGACGACCTCCGAGACGAGCAAGGAGTTTCCGAGCGACTTGCTCATCTTCTCCCCGGCGGTCGTCACCCAGGCGTTGTGCAACCAGAAGCGCGTGAACGGGTCACCGGCCGCCTGCGACTGCGCGCGTTCGTTCTCGTGATGGGGAAACACGAGGTCGATGCCGCCACCGTGGATGTCGAACTCGGGCCCGAGGTATTTGGTCGACATCGCCGAGCACTCGATGTGCCAACCCGGCCGGCCCGGTCCCCACGGCGTGGGCCAGGACGGCTCACCAGGCTTGACGCCCTTCCAGAGGGCGAAGTCGCGCGGGTCGCGTTTGGCCTCGGCGTTCTCGGTGTCGCCAGCGGACTGGACCTCGTCGACGCGCTGGCCGGACAGAGCGCCGTAGTCACTGAACGACCGCACGTCGAACAGCACGTCGCCACCGCTGGCATAGGCGTGCCCTCGGTCGATCAGGCGCTGGATCAACGCGACGATCTCCGGGACGTGCCCGGTCGCCCGGGGCTCCAGCGTGGCCGGGAGGCAGCCGAGGATGTCGTAGGCCTCGGAGAACGCCCGCTCGTTGCGGTAGGCGAGCTCCCACCACGGCGCCTTCTCCAGCGCGGCCTTCGCGAGGACCTTGTCCTCGACGTCGGTGACATTGCGGATGTAGGCGACCTCGTTGCCCTGGTGCAGCAGCCAGCGACGGAGCAGGTCGAAGCTGATCGCGAACCTGATGTGGCCGACATGCGGCGGGCTCTGCACGGTGGCGCCACACACGTACATCGTGACCTTGCCGGGCTGGAGCGGCTCGAAGTCACGGATCGCGCGCGTGCGCGTGTCGTACAGGCGCAAGGTCATCCCGTCAGGGTACCCAGCCCGTGCAGGTCGTCGCTGAGCCGGCTACTGACCAGGTTGCTGGAGGTTTGCCCGCTTCGTTCAGAGCCGCAGGCGCCGGGCGGAGATCGCTCCGGACAGGCTGTTCACGAAGGTGTCGATCGAATCGGCCAGGTCGACCCGGTGCCAGGCGGCAGGCGCGCGGTACCACCCGAGTCCGGCGTCGGGCTCGCCGGCCCGTCCCGCCGCGACGAGCGTCTCCGCCCAGCGGTCCTCCAGGCCGAACACCACCGCATACGGAAGTACGCGGGACACGAGCTCCGCCTTCACCGAGTCGGGCAGGTCGGAGCCGTCGGCCGAGGCGAGGTAGGCCCGGAACTCGTGCAGGCGGGCGAGGAGCGCGCTGCCGCGCACCGTCCGGGCGGGGGCGAGGTCGCCGCTCCAGACCAGCAAGGCGCCGGCGAGGACGACGGCGACACCCAGCAGCCCGAGTCCGGTGAACGCCGCCAGCACCACCGTGAGGACGGCTCCCGCCAGCGCGAGCGCCCCGCCCGCCAGGGTCCATCGGGACCGGACGGCGTCGGGTCGCTGCCGGAACCAACCCTGGCTGTAGACGTCGGCGTACAGCTGCTCCTGCACCCGGGACAACCCGTCGGGGAAGCGCCGGGCAATCTCAGAGAGGGCCACGGAATCGCGAGCCGCCCCGCCCGCCTCCCCCGCGAAAACGATCTCGACGACCACCTGCTCGTACGGCAGCAACTCCGCACGCTTGGCCCCGTCGTCGCTGGGTCGGTGCAGCATCCAGTCAGGGCGACGGTGCGGCGACGGACGGTCGAGTTCCTCAACCACCAGGTGCCCTCGTACGGCCAGGTCGAGCACGGTCGCGACGATGTCGACCACGTCCGCCCGCTCGTCGACGATCGTCCCGAGCTGGCCCGGACGGATTCCGTCGGGCGGCTCGAAGCGCACCGTTCCGGCGGGATCGGGGCGAAACGGTTCGTACGAGCCACCTCCCCGCACCGCCGCCGCGTCCCTGCCCCGCGTCCACCACAGGGCCAGCACCGCCAGCCCCGCCAGCGCAACCACCCCGGCCAGGATGCCAATCGTCCAGGGGGTCAGGGCGAACGCGCTGCCGAAGGACCAGCGCCGCTCGAGCATCTGATCGGGGCTGATCCCCGCACCTGATGGCAGCACCACCACGACGGTCATCTGATCGCCGATGCTGAGGCCTTCCTGAACGAACTCCGGCCGGGCGAGCGCGCCAGTCTGGGTGGCCGTGCATGGCATGGCCGAACCGGCCGTGCCGGCGAAGCACCAGGCTCCCAACACCCGAGGCACGGACAACCTGGCGGTGACCGTTCCGACCGGCACGCTGAGACGCTGGACGACCGGCCAGCTCAGTTCGAGTCCCTCGGGAGTGCGCCGGGTCGTCCCCCGCACGTCGTACTCGAAGCGGACGGTGTGCCGGCCCGTCTGCGGCGGGATGAACATCAGGGTCACCGACGCCACGTCACCGTGGTCCCTCCGCGCCACCTGGACCGGCTTTCCGTCGACGGACGCCTTCAGGCCCGACAGCTGGAAGACCTGGTCGCGTTCCTCGTCGTAGCGGACCCGAAGCTGGATCACCCGCCCCACGTGCGCAACCGGTTCAGTTCCGAAGTCGTAGTTCTGGGTCTCGACGACGTGCAACGAACCGTCGGGTTCGACCCGCAGGTCGGCGCGCAACCGGCTCAGGGTTCCGTCCGCGGCCGCCGACGCTGATACCGCTACGGCGCCTACGGCAAACAGCCCGCAGCCGAGGAATACGACCAGGGCACTCCGTGCCAACGCGGCGATCAACCTGCGGAGTCGCTGAGGCATGCGCACACAGTAGTGTCAGCGGCGCTACCGGAAGGAGAGGGCGTGTCGTACGGCTACGACGGGTGGTCCAGCGGCTACGCCTATCGCCGTCGCCGCCGGCGCCGCTCGGGTTGTCTCCTCACGCTGGCGCGCATCGTGGTGTTCTTCTGTGTCGTCGGCGTCCTGGGATCGATTGCGCAGCAGTGGTTCTCCGGACGTACGACCAGCGACCACGGCTCGCCGAGCGGACCGGGCTGGTTCCCGGACGACCCGGCCGGCGGCTCCGATGAGGGCTCCGACGGCGGGTTCGGCGACCGCGACGACACCGGCGACTCAGACCCAGGACCCGCGTCCGGAAACGCAGTCCTCACCCGAAACCGGTTCTACACAGTCGGCGGGCTGTCCGCGACCGACTGTCCGGCGCCTTCGCTCGCCTCCAGCTCCACCCAGGCGCAGCGCACGTACGACGAACGGATCTTCGGCTGCCTGGTCGAGGCGTGGACGCCACCGTTGCGCAAGGCTGGGTTGACGACCGAGAGCCCGCGCATCTACGTCTTCGACGCACCAGGTACGAGCCCGTGCGGGACGTTCCGGCCGCGGTCGGGTTCGGTGCTCGCGTTCTACTGCCCGGTGGGCGCCACCCTCTACGTCGACGTTCAGCAGATGGCGCGGGCGTTCCCGTCGAACCACCACATCGCCTACGCGCTCGTCCTCGCCCACGAGTACGGGCACCACCTGCAGAACGCGGCCGGAATCCTCGAGGCCGAGGACGCGTCGGCCTACGCACGACCGGCTGAGGAGATGGAGCTTTCCCGGCGCACCGAGGTGCAGGCCTCCTGCTTCGCCGGCATGTTCGTACGCTCGATCGAGGAGAGCTATCCCGTCACCGGCCTGCAGCGGGAAGCCTTCGAGTACTACGCGACCCACGCGTTCGGCGACTCAGCCGGCACACCGGCATCCCGGCGCAGCCACGGCTCGCCACAGACGCAGGGCAACTGGATCGCCCGTGGTTTCAACGACGACGACACCGGCGACTGCAACAGCTTCAGCGCGCCGACGAGTAAGGTCCGTTAGACCTCGCGGGTTCTGACGCCGGCCGCGTACGAACCGGTCTCAGTTGATCAACTCGGGCGGGTGTGGAGCGGTACCACGAGAGCCGTCGCGAACGCCGCGAGTCCTTCGCCGCGTCCGGTGAACCCGAGCCCGTCGGTCGTGGTGGCCGAGACCGTGACCGGGGCACCGCAGGCCTGGCTAAGGACCCGTCCGGCTTCCTCGCGGCGCGGTCCGAGCCGCGGCCGGCGGCCGATCACCTGTACCGCGACATTGCCCACCCGCCACCCCTCGGCCCGGGTCCGGGCGACCATCTCCGCGACCAGGGCGATACCTGAGGCTCCGGCCCAGGCTGGGTCGGACGTGCCGATCTGGGTACCGAGGTCGCCGAGCCCTGCCGCCGACAGGATCGCGTCACAGCACGCGTGGGCGGCGACGTCGCCGTCGGAGTGTCCGGCCAGGCCGACCTCCTCGTCCGGCCAGTGCAGCCCCGCCAGCCACATCGGCCGGTCGGCAGCGTAGGCATGAACGTCGACACCGACACCGACCCTCGGCACGACGAGAGTGGGGTCCGCAGCCCTGGACTCCGCAGGCCCGGACTCCGTAGGCCGGGACTCAACAGCCCCGGACTCTGTGGGCCCGGACTCAGCGGGCACCGTCTACCCTTCTGCGGGCCAGCAGCGCCTCGGCGGCCAGGAGGTCGAGGGGACGGGTCACCTTGAACGCCTCCTCCGCACCCGGGATCGTTGCCACACACAGGCCGAGCCGCTCGACCAGGCCGGCGTCGTCGGTGACGGTCGCGCGCTCTTCCGGCGACGCCTCGGCGGCCCAGGCATGCGCCTTCGCCAGGACGGCGCGGCGGAAGCCCTGGGGCGTCTGGACCCCGCGCAGCATCGTCCGGTCGAGGGTGCGGACCACATTGTCGTCGGCGACCTCCTTGACGGTGTCGGCGAGGGGTACGACGGGGATGCAGGCGTCGGCTCGGGCGCGTACGGTCGCGGCCACCGCTTCGGCGAGTTCCGGCGGTGCAAGTGGTCGGGCCGCATCGTGCACGAGCACGACGTCGACGTCAGCAGGCAACGATGCGAGGGCACGGCCAACGGACTGGAGGCGATCGTCACCGCCGGGTACGACACTGACCTCCGCGCCCCATTCGAAGTCGGCCAGCAGGCGTTCGACGGCCGCCACATCCGCGGCGGGTGCGGCGACGACGACGAGGTCGACCGCACGTGCTCTGGCCAGGGCGCGCACGGCATGCACGAGCATCGGCGCGCCACCGAGGGGACGCAGAGCTTTGGGCAGGCCAGGGCCAAGGCGTTCG
This sequence comes from uncultured Actinomycetota bacterium, assembly GCA_963720325.1. GTDB lineage: Bacteria > Actinomycetota > Actinomycetes > Propionibacteriales > Actinopolymorphaceae > Thermasporomyces. The sequence goes on from CAVRFE010000008.1 coordinate 1,091,210, forward strand.
CCTCGCCCGGCGGCGGGCACGATCGCGGCGGTTCTCATGGCAACAACTCGTAAGAGACGTCTCGGCCCCGGTCACACCAGACCGGGGCCAAGAGCGAACGTATGTCAGGAAGCGAGGACTTCGTCGAGAAGAGTCTCGGCCTTGTCCTCGTTGGTGTTCTCGGCCAGCGCGAGCTCGGACACCAGGATCTGCCGGGCCTTGGCCAGCATGCGCTTCTCGCCGGCAGAGAGCCCGCGGTCGCGCTCACGACGCCAGAGGTCACGGACGACCTCGGCAACCTTGATCACGTCACCAGAGGCAAGCTTCTCGAGGTTTGCCTTGTAGCGACGCGACCAGTTGGTCGGCTCCTCGGTGTGCGGTGCACGAAGCACCTCGAACACCTTCTCCAGACCTTCCTGGCCGACCACATCGCGAACGCCGACCAGGTCGACGTTGTCAGCCGGGACACGGACGACGAGATCACTTTGGGCCACGATACGAAGGACTAGGTAGGTTTTGTCCTCGCCTTTGATCTTGCGAATCTCGATGTCATCGATGACGGCTGCCCCATGATGGGGGTACACCACTGTCTCGCCGACCTTGAAAGTCATATGTCAGGTACCCCTTCCTTGGTGACAAGGGTAACACGGGGCGATCGGGGCGCCCTCGACGTTTCCGCAGGTCAGGGCCGGAATCGGGGCTTGACAAGATAGTGATCTTGATATTCGCGCAGGTGAACGAGCCCGGACGACCGTTCAGGACCAGTCTTCGGACCCCCGGAACGGAAGGTGTTTTCCCTCGACGTAGGTCGGCCGGGGCTGGTACGGATTGACCCCCACAGCCCCGCGCAGATGGAAGGCGCTGGGCCACGGCAGTTCGTCGGAGACGATCCGGGTGGACGTCGGGATGTAGCGGATCGTCAGCCCGCATCGACGGTGCGGTGAGGTGTTGGCGTTGCTGCCGTGCACGATGCTCGGGTGGTGGACCTCCACGTCTCCGGGCTGCAGGATCATGTCCGCCGCCTCGCCCTCGTCGACGTCGACCGCGATCTCCTTACCCAGAACGCTTTCCACGTCGTCGTTGTCGCGCATCGCGGCGATGTCGAGCCGGTGGCTGCCAGGGATCACCCGGACGCAGCCGTTCTCCGGGGTCGAGGGGTCCGCCGCCAGCCACAACGACACCACCTGCATCGGCTCCAGGGGCCAGAACGCGCCGTCCTGGTGCCAGAGCACGGGCTGCCCGGAGAACGCTGGTTTGCAGATGTAGTGCGAGGCGAACAACGCGATGTCGGGGCCGATGAACATCTGGGCGATGTCGAGCAACCGGTCGTCGCTGATCAGGCGTACCCAGAACGGGTCGTCGGTCATCAGCACGTGCCCCAGGTTTTCCGGCCGCAGTTCGGGGTGGCGGGCCTGCAGCCAGTCCACGTGCGCGTGCACTTCCTTGATCAGGTCGGCATCGATGACGTCGCGGAAGATCGCGTATCCGTCGGAGGCGTACTGCCCGAGGATCCGGCTTTCGTCTGTTGTCGGGAGACTCATCGTGTTCCTTCCCTGGCGTCCGGCACGACCCCTGCGTACCGCAGGTTGTGCCCGTTGCGCAGCCCGCGGCCGACATCGGTCGGCTCTGATAGGGCGGGCCTGTTCGCAGAGTCGACACAACTGGCCCGATACGCTGTCGTCCGCTTTGGACGTGCCATCAAGGCCATCGAGGAAGGAACGCCGTGCAGGTATCGAGGGTCAGCCGCCGACTTGCGGCCGGTCTTGCTGCGGTGGCGTTGGGCGCACTCGTGCTCCCGGCGGTCACGGGCTGCGAAGCGGGGATCCAGGCCGAGACCCAGGAGCCGTACACGCCGGGCCAAGGCGTCTGGGGCGACACCGGCTCGCTCGAGCTGCGCGGGGTCGTCGCGGTCGCTCCCCGCGAGGGTGCGGCCACGCTGGTCGGCACGATCTTCAACCAGGGTGATGCCGACGACCGCCTCGTCAACGTGACCTTTCGCGGCGGACAGACGACATTGGGATCACCGCGGGTCAGCCTGCCTGCCGGTGGCGTCAGGGTGCTCGGTGTCGATACGAGCCAGGGCAAGGCGACGAGCGCCTCGTTGGAGGGTGCGTCGTTGAAGCCGGGCCTGGTCGTGCCGCTCACGTTCGCGTTCGAGCGGGCCGGCAGCGTGACGCTCGACGTCCTGGTCGTGGAACACGAGGGACCGTTCGCCACCGTGCCCGCACCCGAGGCCAGCCCGAGCGAACCTGCGGCCGGCGAGGAAGCCGATCTCTGAGTCCGCGGGCTAGTTAAGCCGTGTCTCTAGACCTCGAACCCGTGTCACTAGACCTCGAACTTGTACCCCAGCCCCGGGCAGGCCCGCGTCGCTAGACCTCGAACTTGTACCCCAGCCCGCGTACGGTCACCAGGTGTCGAGGGCTGGACGGGTCGGGTTCGATCTTGGCCCGCAGACGCTTCACGTGAACGTCGAGCGTCTTCGTGTCCCCCACGTAGTCGGCACCCCAGACCCGGTCGATGAGCTGGCCCCGCGTCAACACCCGCCCGGTGTTGCGTAGAAACATCTCCAGCAGCTCGAACTCCTTCAACGGCAGGCGTACGTCCCCACCGCCGACGGTGACGACGTGCCGGTCGACGTCCATCCGGACCGGGCCACCTTCCAGGACCGCCGCGATGATCTCGCCCACCTCGGTCCCGCGCCGCAGGACGGCCCGGATCCGGGCCACCAGTTCGCGCGGGCTGAACGGCTTGGTGACGTAGTCGTCGGCACCGAGCTCGAGCCCGACGACCTTGTCGACCTCGGTGTCCTTCGCAGTCACCATGATCACGGGAACGTTGGATCGACGGCGCAGCTCGCGGCAGACCTCGGTCCCGGGGATGCCAGGCAGCATCAGGTCGAGCAGGACGATGTCGGCACCCCCGCGCTCGAACTCCTCGATCGCGACGTTGCCGTTGGCTGCCAGTGCGACCTCAAAGCCTTCCTTGCGGAGCATGTACGAGAGCGCATCGCTGTAGCTCTCCTCGTCCTCCACGACGAGAACACGGGTCAAGGTTGCCTCCTTCTACGGACGTACGACGGTGGCGCCGGTCGAGTCCGCGGGAGCCTCGCGGCCGGCTGGAACGCGTCCGGTGCCCCCCACCGGGCGGCGGGCGTCACGTTCCACCAGGATCCCGAGCGCGGGAGCGCCCTCGTCCTGTAGCGGGCCGGACTCCAGCGCGATATCGGTCCGGAGCGGCAGCCGGATGGTGAACGTCGAACCCTCACCTTCGACGCTCCACACCGCAATGGCGCCGCCGTGACTCGCGGCGACGTGCTTGACGATGGACAGCCCGAGGCCGGTGCCACCAGTCGCCCGGCTGCGGGCCCGGTCGACCCGGTAGAAGCGTTCGAAGACGCGTTCCAGCTCCCGCTCGGGGATGCCGACACCCTGGTCGCTGACGGCGATCTCGACCAGAGATCCCAGCAGGTCGGCGTCCTTGACCGGCATGTCGCTGTGGCGGACGTCGACGACGACCCGGCTGTGCTCGGGGCTGTACTCGACCGCGTTCTCTACCAAGTTGCCGACGGCGATCACCAGCTGCTGCTTGCTACCGGTCACCACCAGGTCGAATTCGCCGGCGCGGACGAGCTCGATGGTCTTCGCCTGCGCATCGACCCTGCTCCGGTCGAGCGCGGCCTCCACCACACCGTCGAGGGAGATCGCCGAAGCCTCCTCGATCGGGTCGTCGGACTGCACCCGGGACAGCTCGATGATCTGCTGGACGAGCCTGGTCAGCCGGTCGCTCTCCACCTGCATCCGCCCGGCGAAGCGCTGGACCGCCTCGGGATCATCGGCCGCGTGCTGGACGGCCTCGGCAAGCAGCGTGAGGGCGCCGATCGGGGTCTTCAGCTCGTGGCTGACGTTGGCTACGAAGTCGCGCCGGATGGCATCGATCCGGCGCTCCTTGGTGCGGTCCTCGACCAGGATCAGGACCAGCTCACTGCCGACGGGCGCCACCCGCGCGGACACCGACGCCACCTCGTGACCGAACCGGCCGCGCGGGATCTCCAGGTCACAATGGCGGATTTCGCCATCTCTGCGGACCAGCCGGACGAGTTCGAGCAGATCACCCAGAACGATCCGCGATCCGCGGACCAGGCCGAACGCCCGCGCCGGAGCGCTGGCATGGCGTACGTCGTCGTCGGGCCCGACCACGACCGCGGCCGACCTCAGGACAGCCAGGACCTTGGCCACGTCAGGCGGTACCGCCGGCGGCGACACCGCCGGTGCGCGGGTCAGCGTCCGCTCGCTGAAATGGAACGCCACCGCGGCCACGCCGCCGACGGCAAGGCCGACCAGGCCGCCGAGGGCAGCGGCAAGTGTCGCGTCCACGACAATGATGGTAAGCCGACGTTGCACTCGGTAGCCTCACCAGCGGGCTGGCGTAGGACCCCGATGGCCAGAGTTCACCATGTGTTCAGCGTCGGCCGCAGCGAAGCAGCGCCCAATCACTTACGGTGTTCGCCATGCGAGAGGCATTTCACGAGCAGCTCCAGCACCTCAACGACCGGCTCGTCCAGATGGCCGGCCTGGTGGAGACCGCGGTCCGGGAGAGTACGGCCGCGCTGCTCGAGGCCGACGTCCGCCGGGCAGAACGGGTCATCGCCGCCGATACGGAGATCGACCGGCTGCAGGCCCTGGTCGAGGAGCAGACGTTCGAGCAGCTCGCCCTCCAGCAGCCGGTCGCCAGCGACCTGAGGGCGCTGGTCGCCGCCCTGCGGATGGTCGCCGACCTCGAGCGGATGGGCGACCTCGCCGAGCACGTCGCCAAGATCGCTCGGATGCGCTACCCCGAGCGGGCGATCCCGGACGAGCTCAAGGAGACCATCGCCCGGATGGGGGCGGTGGCCGAGCGCATGGTCGGCAAGGTCGCCACGACCGTTCACTCCTCCGACGTCGAACGCGCTGTCGACCTGGTGGCTGACGACGACGAGATGGACCAGCTGCGGCGTTCGCTGTTCTTCAGCCTGCTCGACCCGTCGTGGTCGCACGGCGTCGCGGCGGCCGTCGACATCGCGCTGCTCGGCCGCTACTACGAACGGATCGCCGACCATGCGGTGTCGATGGCCCGCCGGGTGATCTACCTCGTGACGGGTGACGTGCCCAGTCGTACGTCCTAGGTTCGGCGCGCGCAGAGGGCCGACCCCGGCTAGTTGTCCGAAGGATCGGAACCAGAACGGGCTCGCGCCTTCGGACAACTCGCACCGGTCTCCGCCTGCCACCAGCGGCATACCTACAGCGTCGTGGCCGCTCGGGCCGCCTGGAACTCCTCCGACCGCTGGTCCGCCACCACCTGGCCGTCCGAGACCGTGACTACCCGGTCGACCCAGCGCAGGGTCTGCGGCCGGTGTGCGATGACGATCGTCGTCCGACCCTTGGCCGCCTTACGCATCGCCTGCTCGACCCGCCGCTCGGACTTGAGGTCGAGGTGGGAGGTCGCCTCGTCGAGTACGAGCACCCGCGGGTCGAGGACCAGCGCCCGAGCCAGGCAGAGCAGCTGGCGTTGGCCGGCCGACAGTGACCGTCCTCGCTCCTGCACCTCGTGCAGGTAGCCGCCGTCCAGTGCCGCGATGAACTCGTGCGCGCCCACCGCGCGGGCGGCGGCCTCGACGAGTTCGTCGGACGCGTCCGGGGTGCCGTACGCGATGTTGTCGCGGATCGTCCGGGAGAACAGGAACGGCTCCTGCGGAACGTAGCCGATGGACTGCCGGTAGGCCGACGGGTCGAACCGCGTCACCGGCGTACCGTCCACCTCCACCTGCCCGTCGGTCGCGTCGTAGAACCGGGTGATCACCTTCGCGATCGTCGACTTGCCGGCACCGGTCTGGCCGACGAACGCGACCCGCTCGCCGGCGTCGATCCGCAGATCGGCCTCCCGCAGGGCCGGCTTGCGGGTGCCGTTGTACTGCAGGGTGACGCCGCGCAGCTCGATCGCCCCATCCAGCTCACCGACCTCGGCCGGCTGGTCCGGCGGCCGTACGCTGACCTCCTCCGCCAGCAGGGCGGAGATCCGGCTGACCCCGGTCTTGGCCCGCTGGTAGATGTCGAAGACGGTCGCCATCTGCTGGATCGGCGCGAACGCCAACGCGAGGTAGAGCAGGAACGGCAGCAGTTCGGCGACCTGCAGCTCGCCGGCCTCGATCAGCCGCCAGCCGACCACCAGTGTCGCCGACACCGTGAGCCCAGCGAGCAACTCGATGAACGCGACGTAGATCGCGGTCGCCTTGTTGCTGGTCGTCCGCGCGACGTACTGCTCCTGCGCCATGCCGCGGAAGTGCTCCAGGTTGGCCGCCTCCCGCCGGAACGCCTGCGTCACCGGCAGCACCGCGAGCGTCTCGTGCAGGTAGGTGTTGAGCGCGGAGTTGAGCTCGCGGGCGCGTTCGTAGGCCGGCCCGACGATGCGCCTGTACTTGATCGTCGCCACCGTGGCCGGCGGGATCACTGCCAGCACCACCAATGCCAGGGTGGGGTTGAGCACCAGCAGGACGACGGTCATGCCGGTGAAGGTCACGATCGCCACCAGGGCATTGGTCAGCCCAGCCTGGATCAGCTCGGCGACCGCGTTGACGTCAGAGGTGAGACGGGTCATGATCCGCCCGGCGTGCATGCGGTCGTAGTAGTCCATCGCGAGACGCTGCAGGTGCGCGAACAGCCTGATCCGCAAGGCGTACAGGATGCGTTCGGTCGTACGCGCGGTCACCAGGTGGGTGACCCACACGTCGCACCAGGAGACCAGCGCCACCATCGCGAACACGGCGCAGGTGACCAGCAGCAGTGTCAACGACTGGTTGCCCAACGCCTGCTCGAGGCCGTTCTGCACCAGCAGCGGTCCCGCCAGCGCGGCGAGCGCGTCGACCAGCAGCAGAAGCAGGCCAAGGGCGATCGGCCACCGCTGCGGCCGTACCATCTGCCACAGGCTGAATCCCTCGTCCCGGCTGGACTCGTACGCCACATCAACGCCCGCAGGCTCGGTGGCGGGCGGCAGCTGTGCCAGTGCTTCCAGCAGTTCAGGTGAGGCCGGGTCGCCGACGCGAGCACGGACCGGGTTGACCTGGTGCTCGCTCGGCTGCCACGCCTGTGCGGTGACCACATCACCCGGTTCGTCCGCAGGGCCAGGTTGACGCTGACCGGACGCCTCCGTGCCGTCGGCCTGGTCGTCGGCCTGTTCCGACATCAGCGCGCGATACAGCTCCGAGCGTTCGAGGAGATCGTCGTGCGTCCCTTCGTCGACCACCGTGCCGCCATCGACGAGGACGACCCGGGAGGCGAGCTTGACCGTCGACTCGCGGTAGGCCACCACGATCACGGTGCGGCCCGCCACGATCTCCTGCATGGCATCGAGAATCCGCCGCTCGACATGCACGTCCACCGCAGACGTCGCGTCGTCGAGCACCAGCACGTCGGCGTCGGCGAGGAGAGCCCGCGCGAGCGCGATCCGCTGCCGCTGCCCGCCGGACAGGCTCAGACCTTCCTGGCCGACCTCGGTGTCGTACCCCTCGGGCAGCTCGATGATGAAGTCGTGGATGGCCGCGATCCGGGCCACCTTCTCGACCTCGGCATCCGTGGCATCCGAACGCCCGTAGGCGATGTTGTCCCGGATCGAGCCGGACAGCAGCATCGCCTCGTCGAACACCATGCTGACCCGGCTGCGCAAATCCGGTAGCGGCAGGTCGCGTACGTCCACACCGTCCAGCAGCAACCGGCCGGACGTCACGTCACGCAACCTGGGGACGAGCTGGAGGGCGGTCGACTTGCCCGACCCAGTGGGCCCCACGATCGCCACCGTCTCACCCGGCAGGACGTCGAGCCGCAGACCGTTCAACGCCTGCGGCCCTTCGGGGTAGCTGAAGGACACGTCGTCGAAGGTCACGAAGGCCCCGCGAGACTCGGTACGGGCCGTGCCCTTGGCACCTGCCGCCACCCCCTCGTCCTGTACCTCCGGCTGGACTGCGAACACCTCTGCCACTCGTTCGGCACCAGACCGGGCGCGCGGCACCAGGGTGAGCACCATCGCGAGCATGCGGGCCGAGCCGTTGAGGTCGGCCAGGTAGGCAAGGAACGCGAAGAAGGTTCCGACCGTGACGTGTCCGTTCAGCGCGAGCCAGCCACCGAAGGCCAGGACCAGTACCTGTCCGGCCAGGGGCGAGGCCTGCAAGGTCGCCAGCAGAGGTGCCCGCTGACGGATCGCGCGTACGCGCGAACGGAACATCAGCGTCAGCGACTCGACGAAGCGGCCGAGCTCGGCACGCTCCTGGCCGAAGCCCTTCACGACACGAACGCCGACGATGGCTTCCTCGGCGACCGTGGTCATGTCGGCCTCGCGCTGCTGGGCGTCCCAGGACGCGGCGTACACCCGCATGTGCAGTCGGCTGGCGACCACGACCAGGCCGACCAGAACGCCACACAGCACCAACGCCAGCAGGGGCGAGAGCGTCGCCATGATGAACATCGCGAGTACGACCTGCAACACGGTCCCGAGCACCGGTGGCAGTAGACCGACCACCTGCTGGATCAGCACCAGGTCGGAATTGACCCGGGCGATCAGCTGGCCACTCTGCATGCGTTCGTGCGCCGCGGCGTCGAGCCGCTGCAGGTGGGCGTAGAGGTCGTCGCGAATGTCGTTCTGTACATGGATGCTGAGCCGCCCACCCGCCTCACGCCACAGGCCACTCGTGGCCGCACGGAGGGCCACCATCAGGGCAAGGGCGGCGACCCACGGCAGCACCGGTTTGCTGTGCGCGATGATCGCGTCGTCCACGATCACCTTCTGCAGCAGGGGTGCGGTGACGAGGGCCACCGTCCAGAACCCTGCCGCGACCAGTGCCACGACGACGATCGCCTTGTGCCTGCCAAGGTATGGCGCGACCCAGCGCATCCAGTTGGTCGGAGCCGTGGGTGTTCCGGCGTCCAACTGAACGGTGTCGCGGCCGGACTTCTTGTCCGGACTTCGAGGAGTAGGAAACGGGATGACGGTCCGGGACCTGGCCCGGGACCCCAATGAGAACACGATCACGGCTTTCCCGCCGACGGCGGCGGTGTGCGCGCAGGGTTGAGTCCCCTACACACGCGTTGTGGGCAGGCTGAATACGGGCGTCGGCACCTCCGCCGTCAGCGAAGGAGATCCGAAACCGGAACGGAGACAAGACAACGAGATCGCAAGGTGCGCGAGAGCCAGGCGCACACTCGTCCGGCCGGGCGTCGACCGAAGGTCAACACCAGGCGGATGTGCGTGCAGGCATTGGCGTCGAGGCCCGCTACGCCCAGACCTGTCGTCTGTATCCGGACCAGCTCATGAGGTGCTGAGCCCGGAAAGACCCGTCACAGGCGAGAGGGGAAGAAGTACGCAGGGGTGCGTGGGTAGTGGACGACGACTGGCCGACTGACAAGAACTCTGCTGAGCGTCCTATGTGACGCTGACATGGCGCGCACGCACCTCGACACTGAAAGACTTGGTTTGGCTGATGAGCAGAAGTGGACTGCGTCGTCCTCTGCACTCGAGGCTAACCGCGCCCTCCGGTGATCGCGACCGCATTCCACACTTTGAGCAGTGCGGCTCGTGGGCGCGGCCACCAGTGATCGTGGACCTCGAAACGGTCAACCCTCCATGTCCTGGCCTGGTTGCACATCGAGCCCAAGTTGTCAGAGGTTTCTCGCCACTTGGACCGAGGAGTCACCGGCCCTGGTTCTTGACCGCCTCGATGGCCGCCGCCGCGGCGTCCGGGTCGAGGTACTCACCGCCGGCGACCAGGGGCCGCATCGCCTCGTCGAGGGAGTACAGCAGCGGGATTCCGGTGGGGATGTTAAGGCTGACGACGGCCTGGTCGCTGAGCCCGTCGAGGTGCTTGACCAGCGCCCGCAGCGAGTTGCCGTGCGCAGCAATCAGGACAACTCTCCCGAGCCGGAGGTCAGGGACGATCGAGTCGTACCAGTACGGCAACATCCGCTCGACCACATCTGCGAGACATTCGGTGCGGGGTAGGAGCTCCGGTGGCAGATCGGCATAGCGGGCGTCACCGGCTTGGGAAAACTCCGAGTCGTCGGGCAGCGGCGGCGGAGGCGTGTCGTAGGAGCGGCGCCAGATCATGAACTGCTCCTCGCCGAACTCCTCCAGCGTCTGCTTCTTGTCCTTACCCTGCAGGGCGCCGTAGTGCCGCTCGTTGAGCCGCCAACTCCGGCGTACGGGCAGCCAGTGCCGGTCGCACTCGTCCAGCGCGATGTCGGCGGTCCGGATGGCCCGCCGCAGGACGGACGTGTGGACGACATCGGGCAGCAACCCGCGGTCGCCTAGAAGTTCACCACCACGTCGAGCCTCGGCCTCGCCGGTGGCGGACAGGCCGACGTCGACCCAGCCGGTGAAGAGGTTCTTGGCGTTCCACTCGCTCTCGCCGTGCCGGAGCAAGATCAGCTGGAAGGTGGACCGGTCGCTGCGTACACCACTCATGGCGGCGACTCTACCGACGGATCCACCGGGTCCGCCGCCGCTGGGCTCGCCAGCGGTTGGATGGGGACATGACCACCGGCTACCTGCCCGACGACCCGGCCGCCCTGCTCGCCCTTGGGCGCGAGCTGTTGGCGGCCCAGCCCTTCAGTGTGTTGTTGGGTACGCAGCTCGACGCGTTCGGGTCGGGCCATGCCCAGCTGACCCTGCCCGTGACCGAGCGACTGCTGCAGCAGCACGGCCACGTGCACGGCGGCGTGCTGAGTTACCTTGCCGACAACGCTCTGACGTTCGCGGGCGGATCGGTGCTGGGCCCGCGGGTGGTGACGGCGGAGTACAAGATCAACTATCTGCGGCCGGCGCGCGCGGACCGGCTGGTGGCGCGTGCGCAGGTCGTCCACGCCGGTCAGCGACTTGCCGTGGTCCGGTGCGCGATCATCGCGGGCGACGACTCCGCCGGGCCCGAATGTGCCGTGGCCCAGGGCACGATCGCGACGATCAACTCCGCCTCAGACTGACCGGCATCGCCCCAAGCGCGTACGGCGGCCAGAGCACTAGTCGTCGGGTATCAGCCGGCGGAACGCCTCGAGGTTGGCGGTTGGCTCCCCGCGGGACTCCCGCCACGCCCACTCCCGGCGGATCGCCGAGGCGAAACCGAGTTCGAGGAGCTGGTTGAACGACGAGTCGGCGGTGTCGAGGACGCTGCCGAGCAGCCGGTCGAGGTCCTGCGGGGTCACCGCTGTCAAGGGCACCTTGCCGACAAGGTGGATGTCGCCGAGGTGGTCCAGGCAGAACGCCACGCCGTACAGCCGCAGGTTGCGTTCGAGCAGGTACCGGTAGACGGCCTCGTGGTTTTCCTCTGGCCGGCGTACGACGAACGCGTGCACGCTCACCGCCTGCCGGCCGACGCGCAGCACGCAGGACGTCTGCAGCTTGCGTTCGCCCGGGAGGGTGACCACGAAGAGGCCAGGCTCGGGCTCCTCATACCGCAGGTCCAGATCGGTGAGGACGTCGCGGATCACGACGGCCGGTTCGCTCACCGGTTGACCGCCGCCGAGGTCTCAGCTGTGAGGGCCGCGGCGTAGACGTCGAGCGTACGTGCGGCGGTGACGGACCAGCCGAATCCCTGCGCGTGCGCCACACCGCCCGCACCCAGGCGCGCCAGCCGCTCCGGATCGGCCACCACGTCGCCGAGCTCGCAGGCCCACGCCTGCGGATCATGGGAGTCGACCAGGACTCCGGACCTGCCGTCGGCCACGGCGGTGAGCAACCCACCGGTGGCGGCCGCGACGACCGGCGTACCGCAGGCCTGCGCCTCCAGGGCGACGAGCCCGAACGACTCGTTGTAGGAGGGGACGGCGACCAGGGTGGCCGCGTCGTACCACGTCGCCAGCTCCTCCTGGGGTGCCGGCGGTACGAACCGCACGACGTCGCCGACCCCCAGCTCGCCGGCCAGGCGGAGGATCGCGCCCGGATACGACGTACCGGACCCGCTCGCTCCACCCACCACGGCCACGACCAGGCGATCCCGCAGGTGCGGCTCGTTGCGCACCAGGTGGGCAGCCGCCCGGATCAGCACGTCGGGTGCCTTCAGCGGCTGGATCCGCCCGGCGAAAACGAGGACGACGGCGTCGTCGGCGAGCCCGAGACGCTGACGCGACTCCCGCTGGCCTCTCGGCCGGAACACGTCGAGGTCGACGCCCGGGTTGACCGTCACCAAAGACCGCGGGTCGGCGTCGTACAGGTCGACCAGCGCCCGGGCCTCCTCGTCGGTGTTGGCGACCAGCCAGTCGGCCGCCTCGACCACCTGCTCCTCGCCGATGATCCGTGCCCGCGGCTCCGGCTCGTCTCCCTCGGCCAGCAGGGAGTTCTTGACCTTGGCCATGGTGTGCATCGAGTGCACCAGCGGGATTCCCCACCGCTCCTTGACGAGGGCACCGACCTGGCCGGACAGCCAGTAGTGGGAGTGCACCAGGTCGTACCAGCCCAGGTCGTGACCGGCCTCCACCCGCAGCACGCCCCGGGCGAAGGCGCACATCTGAGCCGGCAGATCGTCTTTGGAAAGTCCCTCGAACGGGCCGGCGACCACGTGGCGTACCCGGATTCCCGGCGCCGGCTCGACCACGGGCGGCAGATCACTGGAGGTGGCTCGGGTGAAGATCTCGACCTCGATGCCGAGGGCGGTCAGGCGCCGGGCGAGCTCGACGACGTAGACGTTCATGCCGCCCGCGTCGCCGGTGCCGGGCTGGTCCAGCGGCGACGTGTGGACGCTCAGCATCGCGACCCTCCGTGGCCGCGGCCGACCGTGCTGGAGCTGGAGCTGAGCTGCAGGGCGCATCCGCGTACCTCCCAGAGCTTTCGAACCCTAGCGCGCGGACCCTCATTCCCGGCTCGTCCGGCAGAGGACATGACGGCACGTACGCTCCGAAACCGGTTGATGCACCTCAAGTCACGCCGAGGCTCCGTGTCGGAGAAATCCGGCATGGCGGAGATGCGTGGGACCTAGTCGGGCGCAGGCTGGTCTACCTGCGGACTTCGGCCAGGGCGCCAGCCACCGATGACCGCGGCCACCACCGAGACGAGATAGAGCTGGCCGACCAGCGCCTCCAGCACCGCCACCATCCGGGCCACGTTGGTGCCGGGTGTGATGTCCCCGAAGCCGAGGGTCGTGATCGTGATCACGCTCAGGTACAGGGAGTCGCTGGAGGTCGGCGGCTGGCCCGCCCCGCTCATGTAGCCGGGCTGGAGGGCGCCGCCGATCTCGTGGAGTGAGGCGAAGAACAACGCGATCAGCAGGTAGATGCTCAGCACACCCAGGACGGTCGCGGTGTCGACGCGGGCACTGACCACGAGATAGCGAACTACCAGTGCAGCGGTCACGCTCACCATCAGGATGACCGAGGCCGCGGTCAGGATCCGCAGCAACGGACCGCTGGCGAACGCCGTCCCGATCGCGGTGACCAGGACTGACGCCACCACCACGCCGGCGACTGCCATCGTCTGTTCGCGATCGGTACGGCGGACTCCCAGTGCGGCGGCGAGCACGATGGCGAGCGCGAGTACGCGGGCGACAGAACCGAGCACTCGGCCGCCGAACACGATGATCAGGGCGTACGCGATCAGCAACCCCGCGAGCAGATACAGAAAGGCCATCGCACGGGTGCCGAGGAACTCCCGCACCCGTCCCCGCCTCGATCCCCCGCTGCCCCCCGCAGCCATCTCACATCTCCGGACGGAGTCGGATGCGGACCCGGCGAAATCCGCGACCCTTGTTCTCGACCTTGGCGATCTCGATCTCGCCGATCGACTTCGTGGAGGCGACGTGCGTTCCGGCGTCCGCCTGCACGTCGAGCCCGGTGATGTCGACGAGGCGGACGATCTCGATCTCGGGCGGAACGAGGTTGGTGGCCGTACGGATGATGTCGGGGATGGCGAACGCCTCTGTGCGAGGCAGCACCCGCACCTCGATCGCGCGGTCGGCGGCGACCTCGGTGTTGGCCGCTTGGAGCACTCGGTCGCGGAAGCCCTCGGGCAGCGCGTCCAGGTTGAAGTCGAGCCGGCCCTCGAGCGGATTCATGTTGGAGCCGGTGATCAGGGCGCCGAAGTCGCGGTAGACGACACCGCCGAGCAGGTGCAGCGCGGAGTGGGTCCGCATGAGTGCGGTCCTGCGCTGGTCCTGAATGGCGCCTCGTACGGTCGTGCCGGCCGGCGGCAGCGGATCGTCCTCGTGCGGGACCAGGGCCAGGTCGTCGCCCTTGCGGACCCCGACGATCCGGGTCTGGACGCCGCCCCACAGCAGCACTCCCTCGTCGGGCGGCTGGCCACCGCCTCCGGGATAGAACGCCGACCGGTCGAGCACGATGCCCTCGTCCTTCGAGGCGGCAAGGACGGTCGCGTCCCACTCCCGCAGGCTCTGGTCGGTCAGCTCAAGCCGGTGCGTACGTCCGTGTCGGTCGAAGTCCGGGGTGTCAGCCATAGGACGCACGCTAGTGCTCCCGGACGCATGAGTTGTGGGAGGTTCGTCGCCTGCCGACGAACCTCCCACTTTGGTCGCCCGGTCGGGCGGACTACGCCACGGTTGGCATCCGTGCGGGGCTACAGGCGCCCGGTCCTAGCGGTGCAGCTCGGGTCGCTTCGCCTCGAGCGGTCGAACGTTCCAGTGAAGTCGATGTTCACGGAACTGGTGGTCCTGGTGTAGACCGGCGAGGTGGGTGTGACGTAGTACCACTGCCCGAGACGCCGGTCGTCAGGCGACACATTCTCGAACTTCGGCGTACCCGCTTCGAACATGCGGATGGTGGCATTGCTGTGGTCGCCACCGACGCCGAGCCCGTCGAGCTTGTACTGGAACTGGAACCACTCGTAGAAGCCGGGGGAACCCGGGACCGAGCGGTACCACGCGTAGCCGGTGACGTCGAAGTCGAACGGCGTATCGAACAGACCGCGGCCGCCGCTGATGGCGCAGGTGCCGTCCGGCGTACGGCTGGGAATGAGGAGGCGGGTGACGTCGCCGATGACCACTCTCTTCGTCCGCAGCGATGTGGCCTGCGTAGGCGTGATCTCCTTGACCTGGATTGTCGGGAACTGGCCGGGCTTCTTGCTAGCGGAAACCGGCTTGGCGGTAATCGTCCCCGGCTTGAGCGGGGTCACCGTGACCGGCTTGGGTGGCGTGACGGTGACCGGCTTGGGCGGCGTAACGGTAGTCGGCTTGGCCGGCGTAAAGGTCCCCTGCTTGGCGACCGTGAAGTTGCCGATCGGACCGGGATTTACCTGGGCTGCGTTGACGAGTTCGACCTCGTTCTGCGGAACCTGGGTTGCGAATACGGTCCCAGCGGTAAGCGCACCAACGGCCAGCGTCATTACCAATGATGTACGGCGAGACATCGCAAGCTCCCTTTCAATAACTAACATCGATTGCATGGGTACGGCGGCCGGTTATTGGTGAGCCGTACCTCCAATACGCGCGCAGGTCCGCCGACGGTTCGCGCTGGTGGAGAAAGTTCGACAGGTCCAGCCGGAAGCGGCCCGCCACGAGGCCGCGCGGCGCTGGATCAGTCCGCGAGGAAGCCACTGATCCGGGCCCGGACGGCCCGGCGGTGGGCCCACAGGAGGCCGCCAGGCGGGAAGATCTCGAGCTCCGACCGCGGCAACGCTGCAGCGACGTCGCGCGCGCACGAGGCCGGGTGCAGGTCGTCGCCCTCCTGCCCGAGCACCAGCACCGGCGTCGAGCAGGCAGCCAGCACACCCCGGTCGGACAGCGGCGGCTGGCCCGCGAACGCCCGCAGCTGGTCCCCGGCCGGAGTGCCCGCGAGTTCGGTGGCCCGGGTCCGAGCCCAGGTACGCGCGTCGGGTCGGTGCCGCACGGACGGAGGCTGCAGGTCGAGCAGCGCCCGCGCCAGCTCGCCGGCGTTCGCGGAGTCGATCAGGTCGGCCGCGGCCACGATGCGGCGGACGACTGCGTCCGGGCGCGGTGAGTCGAGGCTGGCCGGCAGAACCAGCACCAGCCGCTCGAAGCGGTCGGGGGCGGTGGCGATCAGCCGCATGATCGCGCCAGCGCCCAGCGAGACGCCGACAGCGCGCCGCGCACCAGCCGCGTCCGCCGCCCGTCGAAGCTCGTCGGCGAGGTCTGCGTACGTACGGCTGTGAAAGGTCAGGAACACGCGGGTCCCGGCGACCCCACTGCCGAACGGGCGGGTCTCGGCGGTCGAGGCACCTAGGCCCGGTGCGAAGACGGTGACCGGGGCGCCGCCCCCGGAGACCAGGACATCGCCCGGAGTCGGGCGTTCGGTGGGCGCCGTGGCGTCACCAGGGACCGTAGGGTCCGTCGTTCTTGGCGCCACCTGGCCGGCCACCGCCCACTTCCTTCACGGCCGGTCGTACGCCGACGACGTAAACCGCGGCGGCCACCGTGCCCAGGATGTTGAAGATGCCGAGTGGCTGGGAGAACTGCGGGATGAGGTGGATGAGCAGGGCGAGACCCACGAGGATCAGCCAGAGCGTCTTGGTCTGCTTGTCGGCGGCGGGAAATGCATCCTTAGGCCGCATAACGACATCACCGAAGGCGAACGCCTTGAGAACCAGGAGCACGACCCAGAGGGCGAGCTCGATGTAGCCGATCACTGAGATGGGTTCGAACACACACCGAAGAGTAGCTGGCGCGCATCGTCAGAAGTGGGCGCCCACGGAAGGCTCAGGGCCAAAACCGGGGACATCCCGTACGCGGGCAGCACGCCAGGCAGGGTGTCGCCGACACGCGAGGGGCGTGCGGGCACCCTGCCTGACTCTGCACTCTGCAGGTCAGCTGATCAGCAAGGAGCTGGACGGCTGGTCAGCTGGTCGGCTTGGTCTGGCTACCTGTGACCGGGCTGGTGGGCGTGACCGGGCTGGTGGGCGCGGCGCTGGTGGCGATCCCGGTGTCGACCGGGGGTGTCGCCGGCGTCGCGGTCACGCTCGGCTTTGCCGCACTGCTCGCGGGCTTCGCGGACTTCGCCGAGGAACCGGACTTCGAGCCCGTGCTGGACTTTGCTGGGCCGGTCTTCGGTGCGCTGGTCTTGGCCGTGGTGCTGGGCTTGCTGTCGGCCGCGCTCCTTGTGGCCTTCCGGCTGCCTGCGGTGGCTGGCGTCCGGCTGCTGCTCTTGGTCGCGCTCTTCTTGGTCGCGGCACGCTTGCGGGTGGTGGTCGACTTTGCCCGCGGTGTGGAGCTGGCAGAACCACCGCCGCTGCGGGAGAGCTGGCGTCCGTTGGATCGGGAGGCGCCGTTCTGCGTGGTGCGAATGCGTACGACGGCATCCTTGCCGCGCTCGGCGAGCGTCCCGTAGGTGTCGCCGGCCTGGTCCAAAGCGGCCTGGACCAGTGACTGGGCGCGCTCACCGATGCCCTTGGCCTGGACCTGGATGTCGGTCGAGTGCCGGCGTAGTGCCAGAGCGAGGGCGTCGGCGCGCTCCTCGATACGCTCCTGCACCCGGTCGGATACCACCGCCGGGTCGGTGCCCTCGAGGGAGCCGAGCTTGTCGGATGCCAGCTTCGAGAACTCGCGGAGCTTCTCCACGGCCAAGTCGCCGGCGCCGGCGAGGGCGTAGAGCGGATTAGGGTCACTCATGGACTTGCGGGTGTTGCGGGGCATGGATCAGTCCTCCTGTCGGGCCGTTCGTACAGCCCGGTTCCGGGTCGTGCTCTCGCGCTTCGGCTCACTGATCTCTTCCTCATCGGCCTCACGGCGAAACGACGTATAGATGTCGAGCAGAACCCGCTTTTGGCGTACCGAGAGAGCGGGATCGGCACGGACGGCCGTCTCCACCGCACGGTCCTCCTTGCCTTCCTCCTCCGACGGATCGAGGAGTCCGGCCCGGACGTACAGCACCTCCGCCGACACCCTCAGCGCCTTGGCGAGCTGCTGGAGCACCTCTGCCGAGGGTCTCCGCAGGCCTCGCTCGATCTGACTGAGGTACGGGTTGGAGACACCGGCCAGATCGGCGAGCTGTCGCAGGGAAAGCTCCGCGTTGCGCCGCTGTTCCCTGAGATAGTCACCGAGCGTGCCGATGGACCGGACCTTCATGTCGCCCATTGTGCTTGCAATAGTTAGCAAGCGCAAGCCAGCAGCAACTTCTCAGCCCTGCACTCGAGTTCTTCTCCCTGGATTTCCCCGCGCACCCCCTGGTGCGAAACCAGCCTTCCAGGTTCGGGGGATCGGGCCCGGCCATGCGCTGGGAGCGGACCTGTCTGGTTCGGGGCCTATCGGAGGTCGCGACCATCGCCGAAGCGTCACAAGGTCGGCTTCCTAGCTGGCTAAGGAGCCTGCGACATGACGCCTGATCATGAGGGCCCCGCCAGTCGCCCGACCATGAAGGCCCGGCCGGTCGCCTGACCATGAACGCCCTACCGGTCGCCTGCCTGCGGGGCTGGTTCAGATACCCACGCTGTGGATCTCGCCGACGATTCCGCCGCCACCGCGGACGTCCGGCGTGAGCAACTCCTCGACCACCGGGCTCGTCACCCCAAGCCGGCGCAGGGACGCGGCCATCACGACCGGCCGGGCGCGCTGGCCGCCGTCGTCGATCTTCAGCGCGACCGCTCGACCATCGGCGAGGGCACCCGCGTAACACGCCTCGGCCCCGCTCTTGCAGAACAACCCCGGGACCGAGCGAATCAGCTCGGCTTCGTCGCGGAAGGTCCCGCTCGTCCAGGTGGGATTGGCCCGGATCGCGGCCACGACCTCACCCTCCGCGCTCCCGGGGGCAGCCAGTGCCATCGCCCGGAATGCACGTGCCAGGCCGGTGAGGCTCAACGCGAAAAGCGGTGCCCCACACCCGTCGACGCCCGTGTGTGCGACCTTCTCCCCGGCGAGGTCCTCGACGGTCTCCCGGATCACCACCTGCAACGGGTGGGCCGGGTCGAGGTAGGTCTCCACCGGCCAGCCCGCGGCGACGCAGGTCGCGAGCATGCCGGCGTGCTTGCCGGAGCAGTTCATGGTGATGCGTGCCGGACGTCCGCCAGCCTGCACCCTCGCCCGCTTCTCCTTGTCGTCGATCGGCCAGCTGCGCGGACACTTCAGGGCCGCCTCGGTCAGGCCCGCACCAGTCAGAATCCGGTGTACGCCATCGACATGGAAGCCCTCGCCGGAGTGACTGGCGGAGGCCAGGGCGAGCAACTCGCCGCGGACGTCGAGGCCGGCGCGCACCATTCCCGCGGCCTGCATCGGCTTGTTGGACGAACGTGGGTAGACCGGGATGGTCACGTCGCCGACCGCGAAGGCCACCGAGCCGTCCGCATTGAGCGCCACGACAGAACCCCGGTGCCGGCACTCCACGAAACCGGACCTGACCACCTCGGCGACCACCGGCGGATTTGGCTGCTCGAGCAACGTGGACACGTCGGTGAACCTATCTCGGCTTCACGCCGAGCAGGTCCTGCGCGGCGTCGGCCGACATCGGCGGACGCTGGGCCAGCTCGGCGAGCGTGGCTGCGCGTTCGACCAGTTCGGCGTTGTGGCGGACCGGACGTCCCTTGGCGAGAGTCAGGGTGTCTTCCATGCCGACCCGGAGGTGGCCGCCACAGCTGAGGGCGGCGAGCGCGACCGGCAGTGTCGTACGTCCGACGCCGGTGGCCGACCACGAGGTCACCGCATTCGGCAGCCCGCGGACAGCCGCGACCAGGGTGGCGGCATCGCCCGGCATGCCACCTGGCACACCCATCACGAAGTCACAGTGCACCCGCCCGCCGGCCGGGAGCCCGTAGATGTCGAGCAGCCGGTGCAGTGCCGCCACGTGTCCGAGGTCGAACAGCTCGAACTCGGGCACGATCCCGCGCTCCTGGGTGAGCTGGTAGAGCTCGACCACGAACGGCCACGGGTTGGAGAACACCGCGTCGCCGAAGTTGACGGTCCCCATGGTGAGCGAGCAGGAGTCGGGTTCGGCGTCGAGGACGCGCAGACGTTCGTCGTACGGATCGGTGACCGCGCCACCGGTGGACAGCTGCACGATCAGCCCAGTCTCCGTACGAAGGGCGGCGACCGTTGCCTCGAGCCGGCCGAGGTCGAGAGTCGGACGGTGGTCGGCGTCTCGGATGTGGACGTGGATCATGGCGGCGCCGGCGGCCTCGCAGCGGCGGGCGGTCTCGACCAGTTCGGTCAGGCTGGTCGGAAGCGTGGGGCAGGCGTCCTTGCTCGTCTCGGCACCCGTGGGCGCCACGGTGATCAGGGTCGTCGCCATGAGTGGAATCCTTCCAGAGGGCCGACCCGCGGTTCGCCCAGTTGAACCAACCGTGGACTGCCGGGGTCCGCACCCCTGGGTTCCGCGCGATCCGGACGGGCGACAATGGGCGGCATGCGTGCGGTCGTCCAGCGGGTCTCGCGGGCCAGCGTGACCGTCGACGGTGAGGTCGTGGGGGCGATCGACAAGCCGGGCCTGGTGCTCCTGGTCGGTGCCACCCACTCCGACACGACGGCCAATGCCGACAAGCTGGCGGCCAAGATCTGGGGGCTGCGGATCCTCGCCGGCGAGCAGTCGTGCGCCGACGTAGGTGCGCCCCTGCTGGTGGTGAGTCAGTTCACGGTGTACGCGGACACCCGGAAGGGCCGTCGTCCCTCCTGGTCACAGGCCGCACCGGGTGAGGTCGCCGAACCCCTGGTCGCGTACTTCTGCACAGCACTTCGAGGGCTGGGAGCCTCCGTCGAGACGGGGAGATTCGGCGCGCACATGGAGGTCGCGCTGGTCAACGACGGACCGGTCACGCTGATTCTGGAGGCCTGAGGGTCCTATGCCGACCGACTCGACCGTGCCGACCGATTCGACCGTGCCGACCGACGCCGCGCCGGGACCGCCACGCTGGGCACCGTCGGCGCCGGAGTACGACGATCTTGCGCTCGCACTCGACGGCATCCTGCCCGAGGTGACGGTGCTCGCGCCCGACAGCGGCGGACGGACGGCGTCCGCGGTGGAGCTCACCGACCTCGAGGGGACACCGGTGGCCACGTTGCGGGTCACCCGTCGCCTGGAGTCCTCCTCGGGTCGGTGGATTCTGACCGGCCCTGTCACGCCCCTGGCCGCCCGCGAGGACGGAGTCTTCCGGCACCTGCACAGGACGCCGGGCCAGGTCGCCGAGATCGCCACGCAGACCGGTGCCACGAAGGTCGGCGCCGTCGCGATCGACGCGCCGCTGGACGAGGCCAGCCTGGCCGCACTCCGTGCGGTGCTGCCGGCGTACGACCTGATCGTGCTCCTGCCGCTGGTCGGAGCGGGATCGCCACGAGTCGTCCCGGCCCATGCCCTGGTCCGCGCGACCCTTGTGGCTGCGGAGCAGTTGCCGGGCGACGCGCTGGTGGTGCCCGTACCCCTCGCCCGCCGGGACGATCCCGTCGACGACGCTGCCAGGCGAGCGGCTGTCACGCAGTCGTACGGCGAGCCTGTCGACCTCGACCTGAGTGGTGTCGGGACCGACGCGACCTTCCCGGACCGGATCGCCGCGATCGTCGCCACCGCCAACCCGTCGCCGCACGCGCAGGGGCTGGTGGTCCTGTTCAGCGGGCTGTCGGGCTCGGGCAAGTCGACCCTCGCGCGGCGGTTGCGCGACGTACTGCTGGAGGAGGGCGAGCGTTCGGTCACGCTCCTGGACGGTGATGTCGTACGACGGCTGCTCTCGGCCGGACTCGGCTTCTCCCGTTCCGACCGGGAGGCCAACATCACCCGGATCGGCTTCGTCGCGGCCGAGGTCGCCCGCCATGGTGGTGTCGCGATCTGCGCTCCGATCGCACCGTACGCGGCTACCCGGGCGGAGGTCCGGCGCATGGTGGGCGAGGCCGGCGGGGGTTTCGTGCTGGTCCATGTCTCCACCCCGCTCGCGGAGTGTGAACGACGGGACCGCAAGGGCCTGTACGCCAGAGCGCGGGCTGGTCTGATCCCGGAGTTCACCGGCATCTCCGATCCGTACGAGGCGCCGACCGACGCCGACCTCGCGGTCGATACGTCAGACCTCGACGTCGACGAGGCAACGGCGAAGGTGCTCGCAGTCCTCCGTGACCGGGGCTACCTCCGCCCGGTCTGACCGAACGGGCTCGGCGTCCCCAGGCTGCGACTCGAGACACGAAGACGCGACCCGGCCCGGCGAATCCGACGGTGATCATGAAGCTGAAACGGGCCATAGGTCCCGTTCGTCTTCATGATCACGGTCATGATCACGAGAGAGGGCATGCGGCCGGGGACGAATCGCCGCACTCACGCTGGGATCGGGCCTACGCTGACGGCGTGAACGGACCGATCCACAGCCGTACCACCGAGACCATGCGCGTCCACCTCGACCAGGCCCTCGACGCGATCAGCACCCGGTCGTACTACTCCGCGTTCCCGGAGTCTCCGAGCCCACGGGTCTACGGCGAGGACGCTGCACCAGCCGGACAGGCCGCGTTCCAGGCCTGGCAGGGCACCGACTTCCCGCTCCGTACCCCAGGGGCCGAGGGCTCCGTCGCGACCGAGCGCTCACCGTTCGGCATACCGCTCGATGTCCGCTATCCCCGCGTCGCCGCCGGGGGTCTCGACGACCTCCTCGCGGCTGCCCGCGCCGCGTCGACGCAGTGGCGCGACGCCGGACCGGACGAGCGGGTGGACGTCGTGCTCGACATCCTCTCCGCCGTGCACGCACGGATCTTCGAGCTCGCCAACGCCGTCATGGCCACCACCGGGCAGGCGTTCGTGATGGCGTTCCAGGCTGGCGGCGCCCATGCCCTGGACCGGGCCCTGGAAGCGGTCGCGTACGCCCACGCCGAGATGAACCGGCACCCGAGCACCACGTTGTGGGAGAAGCCCAGCAAGGGCGAACCGGTCCGGATGGAGAAGACGTTCACCATCGTGCCGCGGGGGGTCGCGGTCGTCATCGGCTGTACGACGTTCCCGACCTGGAACTCCTACCCCGGCCTGTTCGCCTCCCTGGTCACCGGCAACCCGGTCGTCGTCAAGCCGCACCCTCGTGCCGTCCTCCCGCTCGCGATCACGGTCCAGGTCTGCCAGGAGGTCCTGGCGGCCCGCGGTTTCGACCCGCACCTCGTCACGCTGGCGGCCGAGGACGAGCACGACGGGCTCGCCAAGGACCTCGCCACCCGACCCGAGGTGCGGATCGTCGACTACACCGGGTCGGCGGCGTTCGGCCTGTGGCTGGAGGCGAACGCGACGCAGGCCCAGGTCTTCACCGAGAAGTCCGGCGTCAACACCGTGATCATCGACTCCACGCACTCGTTCCGAGGGCTCACCACCAATCTCGCGTTCACCCTCGCGCTGTACTCCGGCCAGATGTGCACGACCTCGCAGGTCCTCTTCGTCCCGGCCGACGGCATCGACACCGACGACGGGCCCAAGAGCTTCAAGGACGTCGCCGCCGGCCTGGGCGGCGCCGTCGAGAAGCTGCTCGCCGACGAGGGGCGCGCGGTCGACCTGCTGGGGGCGATCGTCAACGACGGCGTCCTGGCGCGGCTGGAGCGGGCACCTGAGGAGGGCGAGGTCATCCTGGAGTCCCGCGCGCTCCGCCACCGGACCTATCCCAACGCCGTCGTGCGTACGCCCACGATCGTCGCCGTCGACGCGAAGGACATCGACGTGTACGGCGAGGAGTGCTTCGGGCCGGTGACGTTCCTCGTCCGTACGCGGGACACGGCCGAGTCGCTCGACCTGGCCCGCCGGCTTGGTATCGAGCGCGGCGCCATGACCGCGGCCGTCTACTCCACCTCGCAGCGCGTGCTGGCCGAGACGCGGGAGGTCGCCCTCGAGGTGGGCGTCGCGCTGTCGGAAAACCTCACCAACGGGGTCTACGTCAACCAGTCGGCCGCCTTCAGCGACTTCCACGGGACCGGCGCCAACCCCGCTGCCAACGCTGCGTTCACCGATACCGCGTACGTCGCCGGCAGGTTCCGGATCGTCCAGAGCCGCCGACACGCACCGAGCTAAGCGCACGAGGCACGAGGTGCCCTGCCTCCAGGTAGGCACCGGCCGCGCCCACGCGCGCTTGCCCGTGGGCTATAGCCTGAACGCCGTACTTCTATTGCCGAACACGGGGTGTCGGGACTCAGCTGCGGAGTGGAGCTCACTATGGAAACGCGACGGCTCGGGCGACTCGGACATGAGAGCACTGTTCTGATCTACGGCGCCGCCAGTCTTGCCGAGGTATCCCAGGAGGTCGCCGACCAGTCCATTCAGGAGGCGTTGGACGCCGGCTTCAACCACTTCGACACCGCGGCGAGCTACGGCGAGTCCGAGCTACGTCTCGGGCCATGGATGCCGCGCATCCGCGACCAGATCTTCCTGGCGACCAAGACCGGGGAACGCGAACGCGAGGCGGCCTGGGCGTCGATCAACAACTCCCTCGAACGCCTGCAGACCGACCGGCTCGACCTGATCCAGTTGCACGCCGTCGGCGACCTCGACGAACTCGACAAGGCCACCGGCACCGGCGGTGCGCTCGAGGCAGCCATCCAGGCCCGCGACGAGGGCATGGTCAGCGCGATCGGCATCACCGGGCACGGGCACGAGGCACCTGCGACGCACCGTGAGGCGCTGAAGCGGTTCCCGTTCGACACCGTGCTCACGCCGCTCAACTACATCCTCGGCCGCGACGACGCCTACCGCACCGCCTGGGAGGAGTTGGCCGCCGAGACGCAGCGCGTCGATGCCGGCCTGATGATCATCAAGTCGATCTCGCGGCGCAACTGGACGGAGGACGATCACCGCTACACAACGTGGTACGAGCCGTTCGACGAGCAGGAGAAGGTCACCGCGGCAGTGGCGTGGGTGCTCAACCACCCGCAGGTGACGGGCATCGCCACCGCAGGCGAGGTCCGCCTGCTCAACATGCTGGTCGCCGCCGAGCGGGACCGCGCCGACTGGACCGACGCACGGATCGCCGAGGTGCTCAACGGTGTCGTCGCGTACGCCTCGCCGTTCGTCGCGATGCCCATCTGACCCAGCAGCCGGCACCTACGGCGTACTCCTGGCGGAACCCAAGGCGTACTCGGCGTACTCCTGGCCGGCACCCACGGCGTAGGTCCTCGGAGGAGTCCTCCGCGCTACTTGTCGCAACCGCCCGGGTCGGCGATCACGGCCTTGGCCGTTGCGGCATGCAGGAGTGCGGAGGTCTCCTCGACCTTGGCGTCAGTGGCCTTGCCCGCTGGTGAATACCTCACCGTGATCAGCTGCGTCCCCTGCTCGGGGAACGACTTGGCAAGGCGCCACTCGTTGCCGCGGGCAATCGCGATCCGGCTGAGGACGCCACCGTCGGCGCCTTCCTGGACGGGTACCTTCGCGCCGCCCTCACCCCGGACCATCGCCTCGAGCTCACTCGGTGACTTCACCTGAGCGCCGGGTGTGAAGGTGCCGACGATCCGTAGGTTGCCGCCACCGGCCGCCTTCGGGAGGCCGAAGACCCACTCCCCGCTGCCGTCCATCGTCCCAACCCAGTTGTCGGGCAGGCCGATGTCGACGACGGCACAGGTGACCTTCAGACCACTCGTGGGAGGCTCGGTCTTGCTGTCCTCCGGGTCGGGTGTCTCGCCCGGCGCGGTCGTCTCGACCGGCGGATCCTTCGGTGGCAGCTCCTCGAGACTCGCGGGGTACAGCGTTGAGTCGGCGCACCCGGCTCCCGCCACCACCGCCAGCAGGCCCAGCGCGAGAGCGCCGATCCAGGTCCTGATGCCGGCTCGCGTCATACGGCTCCCCTTCGTTCCCAGCCCTCGGCCGTACCAGGGCCTCGCATCCCCCGGCCGGCCCGCAGCAGGCACTGTAGCCGGGCAGAGATGCAGTCCCGGACGCGACTTGTCACCGGGTGGCGCGGCGGTGCCGTGGTGGGCGGCGCCGATGTGCGCGACGGCGGTGCGGCGGTCGGCCTACCCGATCCAGACCGTCTTGGCGTTGCAGAACTCCCGGATCCCCTCGGCAGCCAGCTCGCGACCGTACCCGGACCGTTTCACACCGCCGAACGGCAGGTCGGGGTACGACGCGACCATCCCGTTGACGAAGACGGCACCGGCTTCCAGTCCGCGTACGAACGCAGCCTGCTCGGCCGGGTCGCGGGTCCAGGCGTTGGAGCCGAGCCCGAACGAGGTCGCGTTGGCCAGCACGAGAGCCTCGTCGGCAGACGCGACCTGGAACAGCCCGGCTACCGGCCCGAACACCTCCTCGTCGAACATCCGCATGTCCGGCCGCACACCCGACACCACGGTGGCGGGGTACCACCATCCGGGCAGGTCCGGCGTCTCTCCGCCGCACAGCACCTTGGCGCCCTTGCCGACCGCATCGGCGACGAGCAGCTCCACGTCGTCCCGGCCGGCCTCGGTGGCGAGAGGCCCGAGGTCGGTGTCGTCCTCCATCGGGTCGCCGACGCGCAGCGCCGACATGTGCGCCACGAACCGCTCGGCGAACTCGTCGTAGCAGTCCTCGTGCACGATGAACCGCTTGGCCGCGATGCAGCTCTGCCCGTTGTTCTGGCAGCGAGCCGTGGTGGCGACCTGGGCAGCCCGGTCGAGGTCGGCCGACGGCATCACCACGAACGGGTCCGACCCGCCGAGCTCCAGCACCGTCTTCTTCAACGCCCGGCCGGCGATCTCCGCCACCGAGGCGCCGGCCTGTTCGCTACCGGTGAGCGTGGCGGCCCGCACCCGGTCGTCGGTCAGCACTCGTTCGACCCCGCGCGCGCCGATCAGCAACGTCGCGAACGCGCCGATGGGGAAGCCCGCGCGGGTGAAGAGGCTGTCGAGGTACATCGCGGTACGCGGAACGTTGGACGCGTGCTTCAGCAGTCCGGTGTTGCCTGCCATCAACGCCGGCGCGGCGAACCGCACCACCTGCCAGAGGGGGAAGTTCCACGGCATCACCGCGAGCACCGGGCCCAGCGGCTGATAGGCCACGTACGCCTTCGACGCGTTGACCGCCGACGGGTCGGGCAGCAGCTGGTCGGCCAGGAACCGTTCGGCGTTGTCCGCGTAGAACCTCATCCCGGTGGCACACTTCGCGACCTCGGCAAGGGACGCCTTGAGCGTCTTGCCCATCTCGGTCGTCATCGTTCGCGCCAGGTCGTCGGCGTCGGCGTCGAGCAGGTCGGCTGCGGCTCGCATCCATTCCGCCCGGGTCTCGAACGTCGTCCGGCCCAGTGCTCGGAACGCCTCGTCGGCAAGCGCGATCCGCTGCTCCACGTCTTCGGGCTGGTGCGGCTCGAACTCCTCGAGTGTCTCGCCGGTGACCGGACTGATGGTCGCGATCGCCATGGTGCGCTCCTTCCTGGACGGGTGCGCTGGTCGCTCGCGGCTGCAGAGGCGAGCATCGACGGCTCCCTCCATCCTTGCGTGCGCCCGACCGAGCCCTGACGCAAGGCCACGATTGTGAAGCCTCCGAGGTGCTATGAGCCCCCGCAACCTTCGCAATCGCCCGGTCGACAGACGGCGGCCGGCCGGACGCGGCCATCGCCAGGCCTTTACAACGTTGTGCAACAGCAATAGAACTCACGCGAGCACTGGATGCGACCTCGGAGGGGCCTCGCCATGGACAGACGTCCCCAGTTCCGGCACCCGCGGACTCGTACGGCGACGATGATCGGCGCGCTCGGGCTCACCTTGGCCGGCGCTGCCCTCGCCGCGCCTTCGACGTCGGCCGCACCGGCCCCGCCCACCGCCGCCGCGTCCTCCGGGACGTCGAAGTCGTCCGCCGCGGACGCTGCAGGCGCGGGCGCGACTTACACCAACGAGGTCACCCGCGGCTACTCCATCGACTTCCCCGACCCGGCAGTGATGCGTGGCAAGGACGGGAACTGGTACGCGTACTCGACCGGCGGCCCCTACGACGAGCAGGGCGAGGCGGGTTCGTCGTACAAGATCGCCAAGTCTGCCGACCTCGTGCACTGGGAGAACGCCGGCGACGTCTTCCCCGAAGGCCGGCGCCCGAGCTGGGCCACGGCGACCACCGGTTTCTGGGCGCCCGACATCCGCTACCTCAACGGGCAGTACCTGCTGTACTTCACCGTCCCGGACACCACGACCACGACGCAGGGGTTCGATCCCGCGATCGGCGTCGCCACCGCGCCCACACCCGCCGGTCCGTGGACGCCGTCGGACCAGCCGCTGATCCCTGCGAAGCCGCTCGGCGGCGGGTTCGACACGGTCATCGACCCGGCGCTGTTCACCGACGCCGACGGCACGCACTACCTCTACTACGGCGGTTACGGCACAGGCATCTGGGTGGTCGAGCTCGCCGCTGACGGCAGGAGCGCGGTCTCCGATCCGGTGCACGTGGCGGCGTCGCGCTACGAGGGCCCGAACGTCGTGGAACGCGACGGCTGGCACTACCTGTTCGCCTCGTCCGCCAACTGCTGCGCCGGTCCGACCACGGGCTACACCGTCTTCGTCGGACGCTCGCGCGATCCGCTCGGTCCGTTCGTCGACCGGCTCGGCAAGCCGCTGCTGGCGAGTCGAGCCGGAGGTACGCCGGTCATCGCCCCCAACGGCAACAAGTGGATCGGCACCGGGCACCACTCCGCCGCACTCGACGTCAGCGGCGAGATGTACATGGCCTACCACGCGATCGACCGCAACGACCCGTGGCTGGACGTCTCGCCCGGGTTCACCATGCGGCCGATGAACCTGGACCGGTTGGACTGGATCGACGGATGGCCGATCGTCCGGCGTGGGGTGGGGGCGTCCGACTCGCCCCAACCCGCGCCTGTGGTGCTGGGTCAGGTCGACGATCGGTTCGAGGACGCGGCGGCTACGGCCGAACGCTTCACCGCGGTGCAGGGCTCGCTGGATGTCGCCGGACCGGACGACGCGTCGGACTCCGGCGGGTTCGCCCGCCTGTCCGGTAGCCGCGCGGTGGCGGTCACCCGGAAGGTCCTCGATGCCGACGTACGGGTGGAGGCCGACGTTCGGACGTCCGCGGGCGACGGCGGCAGGATCGGCGGCAGCGTCGGCGTGCTCGCCCGTTCGGGTAGCCACGGCGGGGGTGTGCGCGCCGTGCTCGACGCCGGGAAGGGTGAGCTGCGGCTGGAGGCCGGGGATGGTGCGCAGCTGCGGCGGTCGCGGGTCAGCCTGCCCGACGGCTTCGACCCGACGGCCTGGCACGTGCTCGCCCTGCAGGCCCGCGGCAGAACCGTCACCGCCGACATCACCGATGCCCGGCTCGGCGATCCGTGGGCGAAGGTGTCGCTCGAGGTAGCCCGGGCCGCCGACCGCGCCGGCCGAGCCGGGTTGGTCGCCGAGGGCGGGGTTGAGGCGGACAACTTCTCGGGCCAGCGGCTGTACCGGCCGGAGACCTCGCTGCTGCCGGCGCCGAAGCCGGGCAAGGTTGACCCGGCGTACTCCGACAGCTTCGACACCGGACTCGGCGCAGGATGGACCTGGCTGCGGGAGGACCCCGAGGCATCGGTGGATGACGGTTCGCTGCTCTGGCCGACCCAGACGGCCGACCTCGTGGGCGGCGGCACACCCGCGTTGCTGCTGCGGACCTCGATGCCGTCCGGCTCGTACACGGTGGAGACCAAGCTGAACCTGGACGTCGGCGAAGACACCGTACGAAACTTCCAGCAGGCGGGTCTCATCGCGTACGTGAACGATGACGAGTTCCTCCGCTACGACGTGGCCGCGGTCGGGCCGACGAGGATCGCGGAGTTCGGCAAGGAGACGGTGTTCCAGGGCCGGCGTTCGTTTGGCGGCGGACTCATCGGCGCACCTGGTGAGACGACCTGGCTGCGGCTCGTTCACACTCTCGACCCGGCGACCGGGGAGCATCGGTTCCGGGGCGGGTCGAGCACCGACGGGAAGCGCTGGACATGGGGTCTCACGTGGACCTTGCCGGCTGGGACGACTCCCCAGATAGGGCTGGTGTCCCAGGGCTCCCAGCCCGGGACCACGGAGGAGTTCGGTCCGGCGCTCGCGCGCTTCGACTACTTCCGGGTGAGCCGCCCGTAGGTGCACCAGTGGCCCGTGAGCCTCTGCCGCCTAGGGGCGCGCGCCGGGTTGTTGGAGGTCCCGCGGTTTCTAGGTCGCGCAGGCTCGCCCAGCCAGGTTGGTGGAGGTCCCGCGGTTTCTAGGCCGCACAACCTCCAACAAGTCTCCAGGCAGGGCCCGGCCGCACCCAACCCGACGCCGCACAGCTGACGGCGGCCGGTCGTTAGCCGGCACGCGAACTCGACGTAAGGTCGACGCATGACTGTCACGCGCTTCGGTTTGCAGATCCCGCTCTTCACCTATCCCGACGTACCGAACGACCAGCTCTTCGAACGCGTCTCCGCCATCGCGACCACCGCAGAAGAGTCCGGCATCGACTCGATCTGGGTGATGGACCACTTCTACCAACTGCCCGGACTGGGCAAGCACGACGATCCGATGTTCGAGGCGTACACGCTGCTGGGCGCACTGGCTGCCCGCACCCACACCGCCAAGCTGGGCACGATGGTCACCGGCGTCACCTACCGCAACCCCGCCCTCCTCGCCAAGATCGTCACCACCCTCGACGTGATCTCAGCCGGCCGGGCCATCCTCGGCATCGGCGCGGCCTGGAACGAGGTCGAGCACCGGGCGTACGGCTTCGATTTTCCGCCGACCGGCGAGCGGATGGACCGGCTGGAGGAGGCGCTGCAGATCTGCCGGGCGATGTTCACCGAGTACAGCCCGAGCTTCTCCGGCAAGCACTACGAGGTCGTCGACGCGTACAACGTGCCGCGCCCGGTCACCCCCGGCGGCCCACCGATCATGATCGGCGGCGGCGGGGAGAAGCGGACGCTGCGCCTGGTCGCGCAGTACGGCGACGCGTCCAACATCTTCGGCGACATACCGACCGTCAGGCACAAGCTCGACGTACTCGCCCGGCACTGCGCGTCGGTCGGACGCGACCCCGCCGAGATCACGAAGACCAAGCTTGCGACGTTGGTCATCGCGCCAACTGCCGAGGAGGCCGAGCGCAAGGCCGTCGCGGTCCGAGCCATCGTCGGCGACGAGTGGTTCGACAGCACTGCGATCTCCGGCGAGCCCGACCAGGTGTGCGAGCAGGTGCAGGCCCACTTCGACGCGGGACTCGACGGGCTCCTGGTCAACCTCCCGGACGCGCAGGATCTTGACACGGTGAGCCTCGCCGGCCAGACCCTCTCCCGTCTCGCCTGACCGCCTAGGGCCAAGGTTCAGAACGCGGACTCGGCCAGGTCCATCAGGTCGTTGTCGGTCGCCTCGGCGATGGCGCGTTCAGCGGCGACCTTCGGCAGGACCTGTGCACAGAACCACCGAGCCGCCGCGACAATGCCCGCGTAGAACGCCCGATCGCCCTCGCCCAACCCCTGCCCAGACCCAGACCCTGACCCAGACGCGGACCCAGACGCGGACCCGGATCCGTCCAGCCGCTCCAAGGCCACATCGGCCTTACGCAGGAGCAGCCAGGCACAGATCACGTCGCCGAGTACGAACAGCAGTCTGGACGTGTTCTGCGCGACCTTGTAGACGTTGGCCGGGTCCGCGTGCTCGGCATTCGGCTGCGAGCTCAGCAGGAACCCGACCATCGCACCGACCATGCCCTGCACGTCGTCGAGCGCCTTGGCCAGCAGCCGCCGCTCCCCCTCGAGCCGGGTGTCGCCCGACCGTCCGAGGTAGTCCTGGATCTCCTTGCTCAGCCGGCCGAGGGCCTGACCGTTGTCCCGCACGATCTTGCGGAAGAACAGGTCGAGCCCCTGGATCGCGGTCGTCCCCTCGTAGAGCGCATCGATCTTCGCGTCGCGAACGTACTGCTCGACCGGATAGTCCTGCACGAACCCCGAACCGCCGAACGTCTGCAGCGACTCCGTACCCAGCAGCACCCACGCCCGCTCCGAGCCGTAGCCCTTGACGATCGGCAGCAGCAGGTCGTTGAGGCCGACAGAGGACTCGTCCGGGGTCCCGGCGTGCTCGGCCAGCGCCACCGCGTCCTGTACCGACGCCGTGTAGAACATCAGCGCCCGCATCCCCTCGGCATAGGCCTTCTGGGTCAGCAACGACCGGCGTACGTCGGGATGATGCGTGATCGTCACGCGAGGGGCCGTCTTGTCCGTCGCGCGGGTGAGGTCGGCGCCCTGCACCCGCTCCTTGGCGTAGTCGAGCGCGTTGAGGTATCCGCTGGACAGTGTTGCGATCGCCTTGGTGCCGACCAGCATCCGGGCGTACTCGATGATCTGGAACATCTGCCGGATGCCGTCGTGCACGTCGCCCAGCAGGTACCCGACCGCCGGATTGCCCGGCTCGTCGCCGAAGGTGAGCTCGCAGGTGGTCGACACCTTCAGGCCCATCTTGTGCTCGACGTTGGTGGCGTAGACGCCGTTGCGCTCGCCGAGGTCGCCCGTCTCCAGGTCGACGTGGTACTTCGGCACGATGAACAGGGACAGGCCTTTGGTGCCTGGCCCGCCCGCCCCCTCGACCCCCACCGGCCGGGCGAGGACGAGGTGGACGATGTTCTCGGTCAGGTCGTGCTCGCCGCTGGTGATGAACCGCTTGACGCCCTCGAGGTGCCAGGTGCCGTCCGGCTGGAGACTGGCGCGGGCCCGGCCGGCGCCGACGTCGGAGCCCGCGTCAGGCTCCGTCAGCACCATCGTCGCCGACCAGCGGCGGTCGACCATGTGCTGCGCGAGCTTGCGCTGCTCGGGCGTTCCGTTGCGCCAGATCGCCGTCGCGAACCGCGGCCCGCTGGCGTACATGAACAACGCCGGGTTGGCGCCGAGCACCAACTCCGAGGCGGCCCAGCGCAAGGAGGGCGGACACGCCTGGCCGCCGAGCGCCGGCTCGAGTTCGAGACGCCACCACTCCGCGTCCATCCACGCCTGGTAGCCCTTCTTGAACGTCTCGCCGAGCCGGACCGTCCGGGTCGCCGGATCGTAGACGGGAGGGGTTCGGTCGCCGTCGGCGAAGGACGCCGCGATCTCCTCGCGGGCCAGCCGATCCAGCTCGACGAGAACGCTGCGGGCGGTGTCGGCGTCGAGGTCGGCGTACGGACCGCTGCCCAGAGCCGCGTCCAGTCCCAGCACGTCGAACAGCGTGAACTCGATGTCGCGAAGGTTGCTCCGGTAGTGGCTCATCGCTTCCCCTCGTCGGCCTCTCGACACGGCAGCCTCGGGGGATGTCGTCGACAACGCCCTCCAGCAATGGGCTACCTGCGGGTAACTTACGGCCCTCCCATGGTGCGCTTTGTCGTCGTACGACACAAGTCGGACGGTGATGTGAACCGCGTCACGACCCCGGATCCGGCTGGTCTGGCTTATCCGACTGGCCCGGCCGGTCTGGCCCACTTGGCTGGTCTAGCTGATCTGGCTGCCTTGGTTGGTGCGGTCGATGCCCGCCCAACAGTCCTCGCATCGCCTGGCCGATCATCGACGCGTCGACGTCCCCGAACAGAACGTGCTGCAGCATGAACCCCGGCATGATCCCCATCAGGATCGGCGCGACGGCCTCGGCCGGAACCTCGCTGCTGATCTCCCCGCGCGCCTGGTAGGTCCGCACGAGACGTAGGGCCAGTACGCGGATCGCGAGGATCAGTTCGCGGAGGCGCTCGGCCAGTTCGGGGGACCGGACCGCCTCACCCCACAACTGGACGGCCATCCGCGCCACACCCTGCTCTTCGTCCATCCGCTGGATGGTCTGCCCCAACTGGGTGAACGCGACGTCGAGCGTCGGTGGCGGGTCCGCCTCGAGGATGGGGGCGAACGCCTCCCGGATCTGGGCCATGGCGTCCGCCGCGATCGCAGCCATCAGGTCGTTCTTGCTGGGAAAGTAGCGATAGAGCGCTCCGGCGGACAGGTTCACCTCGCGGATGATGTCCTGCATCGACGTGGTGTGGAATCCGTTCCGGACGAAGCACCGCCGCGCTCCGTCGATGATCTGCTGGCGGCGAGCGTCGAGGTGGTCCTGGGAGACACGCGGCATGCCGGCAACATAAAGCGAACGTTCCTTCTTGACAACGAGCGGCTGCCGGAGCAGGCTGCGGGCGTACGGCTAAAGAGAACAATCATTCGTTCTTTTTGGGAGCAATCCATGACATCCCCCCATTCGCCCTCCCACGCGGACGCATCGGGCGGGTCAGACGCATCAGCCGCACCCGGCACCTCCTCCGCGTCGGACGCCTCGACGACGACCAACGGGTCGAACGCAGGGCCGGACCGGGACGGGAAACGGCCCGCCAGGCACCCCGCCGGTACGCGATCCCACACCGGCCTCAGGGTGTTCGCGGTGACACTCCTCATCCCGGTCATCGCCGCCGTGGTCCTGACGATGTTCGCCTGGCCGGTGTCGCAGCTCGCACCTCGCGACCTGCCGCTCGGGATCGCGGGACCGAAGCAGGCCACCGGACCTCTCGTCAGCGCACTCGGGCGGGCCGGCGACAACGCGTTCGAGATCACGTCGTACGCCGACGTGGCGGCAGCCCGGCAGGGGATCGAAGACCGCGACATCTACGGCGCACTCGTCGCGGGACCCGAGGGGCTCACCGTGCTCACGGCGTCGGCCGCCAGTCCGCTGGTGGCCCAACTCCTCACCCAGGCGGCCACCGAACAGGCACGTCAGGCGGGCCCGGCGGCACCCGCGCCACGCGTGGTGGACGTCGTACCGACGACCGCCGACGATCCGCGAGGTGTCGTACTCGGGGCGTCCCTCTTCCCGCTCCTCCTCGGCGGCCTGCTGACCGGGATCCTGCTCTGGGTGGCCGGGCGCCCGGGCCTGAACCAGGTGCTCGGTCTGCTGTTCGCCTCGGCCTTCGTCGGACTCGCGGTGGTCGCGATCGCGCAGGAATGGCTCGGCGCGTTCGGCGGGGACTGGTGGGTCAACGCCGGCGCGCTCGGGCTCACCGTGCTGGCGATCGCGGCGTTCGTCACGGGCATGGCCGACCTGCTCGGGCCAGCCGGGATCGGCCTCAGCGCGGCGGTGATGATGCTGGTCGGCAACCCGCTCTCCGGCGTGACGTCGGCACCGGAGTTGCTGCCCACGTGGGCCGGCGTAACCGGCCAGCTGTTGCCACCTGGCGCGGGCGGCACGCTGCTGCGGAGTACGGCGTTCTTCGACGGAGCCGCCGCAGGACGACCCGTCCTGGTGCTGTGCGGGTGGGCGGCGTTTGGCCTGCTGTGCGTGGGGCTCGCAACCCTGCGGGTGCGGAGTCGGCGCAGCGCCTGACCCACCGGCTATGGACGCTCGGTCGGATAGGTCCGGCCGATCAGGGCGGCGGCGGTGCGTCGGCGCGGCCCATACAGCACGGGTGTGGTCCACGGATGCGCCGCCGCTGTGTCCGACGGGGCGGTCGGGCTCGTATCATGCGGCACGTGCGGTTGATGCGCGAGATTGGCGTCTTCTCCGGAAACGCGCACCCTGAGCTCGCTCGGGAGATCTGCGCAGACCTAGGCGTCGAGTTGTCCCCCACCCATATCGAACGGTTCAGCAACGACTGCCTGCAGGTACAGCTCCAGGCCAACTGTCGGCAGCGCGACATCTACGTCATTCAGCCCCTCGTGCCGCCGGTGCAGGAGCACTTGATGGAGCTGCTGCTGATGCTCGATGCGGCCCGTGGTGCGTCCGCGGCGCACATCACCGCGGTCATCCCCCATTTCGCGTACGCCAGATCGGACAAGAAGGACCGGCCGCGGATATCGATCGGCGGCCGGCTGGTCGCCGACCTGCTGGCGACCGCCGGTGCGCGACGGGTGCTCACGATGGCGCTCCACGCGCCGCAGGTGCACGGGTTCTTCAGCATCCCGGTCGACCACCTCAACGCGATCGCCGAGCTCGCCAAGCACTTCGCGGGACGGGACCTCCGGAACACCGTGGTGGTGTCGCCGGACCTCGGTAACGCCAAGCCCGCTACCCAGTTCGCGCGGCTGCTCAACCTCCCGGTCGCCGCCGGAAGCAAGCAGCGGATCGCCGACGACGAGGTCGTGATCGACGCGATCGTCGGTGACGTGGACGACAAGAACGTGATCGTCCTCGACGACGAGATCGCCAACGCCGGCTCGATCGTCAAGCTGCTGGACCGTCTCCGCGACCGCCGCGTCCGCCGGATCTCGGTGGCCTGCACGCACGGGCTGTTCACCGGCAAGGCGATCCAGCGGCTGTCCGCACAACCGGAGATCGACGAGATCGTCACCACCAACACCGTTCCGCTGGCACCGGAGAAGATCCTGCCGACGATGCAGGTACGCTCCGTTGCGGCCCTGTTCGCAGAAGCCATCCGGCGAATCCATCTCGGCGAGTCAGTCAGCAGTCTCTTCGTCAATCCCTCGGTGGAGAGGTGAGACAGTGACCGGACGTGTCTTCCTCGCCGGCGGCGGTGGCGCCCATGACTCGCGGCCACTCGACCGGGAGTTCGCCCGCGCGCTTGGCGGCGGCCCGTTGTCTTACTGGCCGGTGGCCTTCGACCCGGAGCTGCATTCGTACGACGACTGCCTGGGCTGGCTGCGCGATGTCTACGCACCGTTGGGCGTTCGGGAGATCGACATGTGGCGCGGCGACCGCGCGGTCTTCCCGGCCGACTACCGAGGCGTCTACATCGGCGGCGGCAACACCTATCGGCTGCTCTCGGTCGTCCGCCGCTGGGACCTGCTCGACCAGCTCCGCACCTACGTCGCCGGTGGCGGCGTCGTCTTCGGCGGAAGTGCGGGGGCGGCCATACTCGGCGTCGACATCACCACCACCGCCCACCTTGACCGCAACGAGGTGGGCGTCGAGGACACCCGGGGAGCCGATCTGGCCGGTGGCCACGGCGTCTTCGTCCACCACGAGGACGCCGACCTCGCCCGCGAATCCGTGTGGTCCGCCATGCATGCGCGCCCGGTGCTGGCGCTGTCGGAGCGGGCCAACGCGATCGTCACGGGCAACGCGGTGACCGCGATCGGCGCCGACCCGGTCGTGCTCGTCGGTACGGAGGGTCATCGCCGGATCTCGCCTGGAGCGACGTCGTACAACGGCCTCTCCGTGCAGTGATGGTGCCGGCCGCGGCCACTCTCTATGCTTTCGGTACCCGTCCGGCTGGGCCAGGTCCTGGGGGTACGAATGACCTGGCCGCCGCGAGCGGGAAGTGCCGGCCTGGGTGGGGAGTACAAGTGATCGCGGATGCACGGCCCCGACGGCGTTCGGAACCCGGCCGCGCCGGGATTCTCAGCCGGCACCGTTACCATCTCTTGACCATGATGTATCCAAGTTGTTGCCGATCCGGCGCTCCTCGATGATCCCGCTGACCTTGCGGACCCGCCTCGTCGTCCAGTTGCGGCGGCATCCCCGGCTGTTCACCACCGCGAAGCGGGTACGCCTGGTGCTCCGGGACCCGCGCCGTCTCGAGCAGGCGCGCCAGCGGCGCATCCAGGCTCGGCGTACGTCGAAGGCAACGGCGCGGCTGGTCAAGTCGCCGGTGTTCCTGATCTGCCCGGTCCGCTCCGGGTCGACCCTGCTCCGCGTACTCCTCAACAGCCATCGCGACATCTGCGCCCCGCACGAGCTCCATCTCCGTTTCGTGCGCGTGCAGTTCGAGAAGGCGTACGCCGAACTCGCCATGAAGGAGATCGGGCTCGACCACGACGAGCTCGAGCACGTGCTCTGGGACCGGATCCTGCACAGCGAGCTGGTCCGCAGCGGCAAACGAATCCTGGTCGACAAGACTCCCGGCAACTCGACATTCCACGACCGGCTGCTGGCGTGCTGGCCGGACGCCCGTTTCGTCTTCCTGCTCCGCCACCCGGCCTCGATCGTCGCGTCCCTGATGGAGACCCGGCCCGACCGTGAGCTCGGGCCGACCATCCGGGAGGCTCGCCAGTACCTGGAAGGTGTCGAGCAGGCGCGGCAGGCACACCCGGGCCTGGTGGTCCGGTACGAAGACCTCACGGCAGATCCGGCCGCGGTCACCCGTCAGGTCTGCTCCTACCTCGGCGTCCGATGGGACCCGGGCATGCTCGACTACGGGCGCGGGAAGCACGGGACGTTCCGCGCGGGGATCGGCGACTGGAGCGACAAGATCCGCACCGGCCGCATCCAGCCGGGTCGCGCGCTGCCGGATCCAGACGAGGTGCCAGCCGAGGTGCGGGATATCGCCCAGGCATGGGGTTACCTCGACTGACCGGTGCGATCGGTTCGGGCCGACGACGATCACCATCCGGTCTCGAACTCTGGGCGCAAGGTGTCGCTCATGGCACCCTCGGCCCATGCATTGGTGGATCTATCCCGCCGGCCTGTTCGTCCTGCTCGTACTGCTCGCGCTCGTCAAGGGGCCACGCAAGAACAGGTTCAAGAACGGACCGGGGAAGACGTACGATGCCATCCCGCGTGACAGTGGCGGCAGGTCCATTGTCGCGTTCTTCGTCGTCCGGGCATGGGGCCGACACGGAGTCGGGCGGGCGGCCGCCCAGGAACTGCTGCGCACCCTGCCCGGGAGATGGGAAATCGCCTTCCAGGACACGAACGAGGGGGCCGCGCGGTTCTGGCGGCAGGTGGTGACAGACGCCGTCGGGTCGGCGTGGAAGGAGGAACGGCGTCCGGTCCCAGGCAAGAGCGACGTGCCCCCGGACACGTGGCTGCTGCTGGAGACCTGACCGAAAGCCGGCACCACGGGTTGCTAGACCAGCGGGGGTTAACCCGTTGGTCGAGTCGCGGGATCGTGCCATGGTGAGTTCATGAAGGTGGCGTTCCATCGCGGTGCGAGCGGGAAGTACACCGTGCACATCCACCGCCCCGACGGTGTCGTCGTGGCGCTTTCCGGTGCCGGCGACAGGTGGCCGGTCCCACACGACCTGGCACATGTCGCCACCGAACGCGCGTTGCGGATGAGCGGCGGAGTGTTCGGCAGCGCGGCGTCGGGCGCGTTGTTCGACGGGATGACCGTCGTATCTGGTCGCCTCCGCCATGATCCCAAGCAGCGTTCGCGGGAAGTCCTGCGTACGAACACAAAGACCCGAACGATCACCGTGGCCGAGGTGATGACCTCGTTGGTCCACGACGTCGTACAACACAATGGCCGGGCGGACCGTCTGTTCGAACGCGCCAAGACCTCGTGGGGAACGGTTCGGGAAGACCCCTTCCCGTATGCGCCCGAGCAGTTCCGGGCCGCGGTGGAGGACCTTCGCGCGCTGAGCGAGGAGTGGACCCGCACACCACCCGGCGGGATCCTCGACGTCGACTGGCCGGACGATCTCGTCACCCGGTATCCGGTGCGAGCGCGTTCCAAGGGTGCGTAGCCGGAAGCAGGTTTACGCCGCTGATGCCGCCGCGACGTCACCCGGCCGGCTCGGCTGAGCGGCTATCCTCGCTGGATGGCTGGCGAGGATGCCGGTGTCCTTACAGGCGTCGAGTTCGGCGCTCGGCGACTCGGCGGTCGCTTTGCCTGGTGAGAAACGGTTCACCCGAGCGGCCATTCGTCAACCGTTTCTCACCACGCAGGCGCCACCATCATGGCGACAGGTGGCAGCACCGATACGGCAGGCAGATGAGTCAGAGCGTTCCAACGGCGGCGGAGCTGGCAGACTACTTCCTGGCTGCGCAACACCCGTTGACCCGCCGCTGGGTCGACGATGCAACTCGCCAGGCCCTGCTCACCGAGCAGTGTGCTGACGACGTACTGCTGGCGACAGACATCGGGGTCGCCGCCTTGCGGGCGCGGAGGTTTGCACCAGGTCAGCCGCCCGAGGCACTCCTCAACCGTTGGTTGGTGGCAGGTGATGACCTCAACGCCATGATGAGCATGCGGTACGAGGGCGGAGATCCGGCCAAGCCGTTCGTGGACGCCACGGTGCTGAGTCGACCGTTCGCAGCCGACGACCTGCCTGCGCTGATGCGGTCATGCGTCGACGCCTATGGAGCACTTCACCCGCGCTACCTGCGGCTGTGGAGTGCTGCGCCACCGGAGCCTTTCGTACGCACGAGACCTGACCGGCGATTTCTTGCCGCGCCGGTGGGCAGCCTCCGGGCCGGCTTCGACCTGCCCGTACCCGCGGAGCTGAGACTCACGCCCGCCCGCACGACGCGGCATTACGACGATGCCCGGGCGGCCTACGCCGAGATCGACCGCGAACACCGGGCGCACACAGATCAAGCCACGATCGCTACCTTGGAAGACTTGGACGAGAGTCTGACGGCAGGGACTCTGTTCGATGTCAGGGTCGGGGGAGACTGGGCCGGCTATGTATCCGTGATGTCCGAGGGCCAGACTCTCGGGATGCCGGCCTACGTCGTCCAGGAACTCATCCTGGCTTCGAAGTTCCGGGGCCGTGGCTACGGACCACACCTCACGACCCTGCTCGTACGGGCGCTACCAGACGAGGGTCGGGTGCTGATCGGCACCATCCACTCCGACAACCGAGGTGCTCGCCAAGCCGCCGAACGCGCTGGCCGCATCGATGTCGGCGGATGGGTCCAGGTGCGGCTTGAAACGGCTTGACGTGTGGGGGCCCGGTTAATCAGGTGGTGTCGGTGTCGGCGGACCTGGGACCATCGACCATGGTCAACGCAAGCGGCGTCCGAATCGGATGGACGGATGTCCCAGCTGACGTTCGCAAAGGTGTCGAGAAGATACTCGGCGGCGAGGTCGTCGAGGCCGTCTCACAAAGTGGCGGGTTCTCGCCGGGTTCTGCGGACCGCATTCGCATCGCTGATGGGCGGCGTGCGTTCGTCAAGGCAGCCAATGCCGCTCTTAACGAGCGCACTCCAGGTTTGTATCGTCGTGAAGCCGAGATTACTGCGCAACTGCCCCGCGATTTGCCAGCTACACAGCTCATCGGCACCTATGACGATGGTGACTGGGTTGCGTTGGTACTCGCCGATGTGGAGGGCAGACATCCACGAACGCCATGGCGGCTCGAGGAGATCGTCGGCGTCCTCGCCACGTTGGAAGCGCTGGCAGATCGGCTGACGCCCTGCCCCATCGAGAGTCTCCCTAGCGCAGTTGAAGAACTGCGCGGAGACTTTGCCGGGTGGGAGCGGTTGCACAACGATCCTTGGTCCGGACTGCCGGGCTTGGCGGCCGCGCACCTTGATGACCTGCGCCGGCTCGGTGCTCGTGGCGCCGATGTACTCGCCGGCGCGACGCTCATCCACACCGACGTTCGGGCAGACAACCTGCTCGTACGCGCTGATGGAAGTGTCGTCCTCGTCGACTGGCCGTGGGCGAGCCGCGGTTGCGATTGGGTCGATTCCCTGTCGGTGCTGATAAACGTTGAGCTGTACGGGGGCCATGATGTCGAGAGGCTGCTCGCGTCGTCTCCGCTGCTGGCTCGGGTTCCGGCGGACGACATCAACGCTGCATTGGCGGGCTTCGGCGGCTATTTCTACGATGCGGCCAGGCAGCCGAGTCAGCCGGGACTTCCCACCGTGAGGCAGTTTCAGCGCGACCAGGGTGACGCCGTTCTCGGTTGGCTCGCACGGCGGTTGAACTGGTTCGCTGCCAGCTAGAGTCCGCTGGGCTCGGCTGGCCATCTCGGACCTGGTGCGTGGGCAGGAAGGATGCCACGGTGATCTACGTACGCCCGTACCGACAGGCTGACCGCCCTCACATTCGGACGTTGCACGACCGGGTACGGCCACCGTGGCACACAGGACCGGAAGCTCCTGGCTGGTTCACCGATTTGGAACGCATCGATGAGTGTTACCTGGCGTTCTGGGTCGCGATCGAACCTCGCGGCGATACCGAGGAACTCGTCGGCATGGTTGGTGCCGACCTGCCTGGCAAGGACGTACCTTCGAGTCTGCTCGACGGACGAACCAAGGTCGTCCATCTCAGTCGAATGCGAATTGCTCCCGAATGTCAGGGACAAGGTGTCGGGGCTCGCCTCTGCGGCACACTGATCGATTGGGCGTACGACAGCGGGCAACAGGCGGTCATCACCAACACGCCGTCGAACAACCCGCCAGCCCGCGCGCTCTATCGCAAGGTCGGTTTCGCCGAGGTCGGGACCTCGGTCGTGGGGCCAGCAGAGCTCATGTGGTTTGACCTTCTCATCAGGGGCGAACGCCGCGATGGCGGCGCGCGCACGGCGTAAATGAGATGCCCGGTGCGCCATCATGGGAGCATGGACGATGAGCCGAAGCGCATGTCTCTGCGGTCCGGATTCGACCATGCGCCGCAGGATTACCAGCGCACCCGTCCGATTCTCCCGGCGCCAGCGTTCGACGACCTGATCAGTCTGGCCGGACTCATGCCGGGGCACCGGATCGCCGAGATCGGCTGCGGCACCGGACAGGCGACCGTGCCGCTGGCGGAACGAGGGATGGTCGTCAGCGGGGTCGAGTTGGGCGCCGGACTGGCCGCCATCGCCCGGAGTCGGCTCGCGAACTTCCCGTCCGCCGAAGTCGAGACCGCTGCCTTCGAGGCCTGGAAACCCCGCGAGGCCTTGTTCGATGCGGTCGTAGCCGTCAACTCACTGCATTGGGTCGACCCGCACCTGCGGTACTCAAAACCGTACCGACTGCTGAAACCGGGCGGCGCGATGATCGTAGCCGGATGCCACTGGGCCCAGCCGCCAGACACCAAGGGATTCTGGACAGACGTACAGGAGGACTACCATGCCGTTGGCTATGCGGGCAGCCCGCCGCCACCGCCTGAGCAGATCGGCCCGTGGCACTTCCCGGAGGAGGCCGCGGCGTTCTTCGAGGAGGTGGCGTACCGTCGGTATCCCTTCCAGGTCGTCTACAGCACCGACAACTACCTCACCATCCTGGCTACCCAGTCAGGCACACACGCACTGGGCGATGCCATGAGCACCGAGTTCCTCGGCCGCGTCCGGCACCGGCTTGAATCACTAGGCTCGCCTGATCTGCCCGTCGCCTTCGTCGGCACTTTGACCATCGGACGGCGAAGGGATGGCGAAGGGATTCCGCATGAATAACAGTCTTGGACCTTGGGAGCCGATGTCCCCGGAGACGGTCACCGGGCTGTTTGGTCAATTGACGAATCCATGGTGGATCGCGGGCGGATATGCGATTGAACTGTTAGTAGGTCACGCCCTTCGATCGCACGGCGACATCGACGTACTTCTCCTACGACGTGACCAGCAGCAGGTGCACCAGGTGCTCGATGGTTGGGACATCCAGGCGGCCGATCCGCCAGGGACCCTGCGGCCGTGGCACGCGGGAGAGCGACTGCCCGTTGGCATTCACGACATCTGGTGTCGGGAACATCCGGACGGTCCATGGCGAGTCCAGGTGATGCTGGACGAAGCCGACGGGGACGAGTGGACGTCTCGTCGCGATGCTCGGATCCATCGACCGATCGCGTCCCTGGGACGTCTCACCGCGGATGGAACACCCATACTGGCGCCGGAGGTGCAGCTGTTCTACAAGGCGAAGCGCAAGCTACCCAAGGACGAGATCGACTTCGCGGCCGCTCTCCCCTTGCTCGACTCAGAGGCCCGCCGCTGGCTCGACCAGTCACTGGCTCTCACCGCGCCAGGCCATCCGTGGCGCGCCGCGCTGTTGGACTAGGGCGCCCGCCGATCGTCCTGGAAAGTGGCCGCGGCGTCGGAGATCCGCGCGACATAGCGCTGCCAGTGAGCGTCATCGCCAATGCTGTCGTGATCGTCGCCGGCGAATCCGTCGATGAGCTCGCGGGTGATGTCGGCGTGTCCCGCGTGCTGAGCGGTCTCCGAGATCATCCGTACGATCGCACCGCGCAAAGTGAGCTGCTGCGCCCCTTCGTGCCACCACGACACGATGCCGATGTCGCCGAGGTCGTGCTCGGCGATGGTGCGGTCGCCGTGCTCCGACGATCGGCGGTAGAGGCCGATGATGTAGTCGCTGGACTCGTCCGGGGTGGCCCACATGTCGGCGCCTTCCCAGACTGATCCGTCATCGATCCACGCCATCCGCTCCGGTGACGGGCTGCCGAAGACGTCGCCGAGGTAGCCGTACTGGACGCTGGCAAGATGCTTCACGATCCCGAGCAGGTTCGTCCCGGTTGGTGTCATCGGCCTGCGCAGGTCATACTCCCCCACGCCCCCCACCGCTCGGAGCACGCTGTCGCGGGCGTCCTGCAGCGCCTCTTGCAGGACGGACCTCTCAGCTCCCGCCGCTGACGTCGTACCAGTCATGTCGCACTCCTTCTGCCGCATGCCTTCGGGTGTGGCCAACGCCGAGCGACGTCAGGCGGGTTCGATGACGTGGCGCACGATCCACCTGTGTTTGCCGATCTGGCGCACGCGCTCGAACCCGTACTCCTCGTACAGCTCGACCGTCATTTCGAAGAGGAAGCGGCCGTGCGCCGTGCGCCCTGCGGTCACCTCAGGGAGGGCCTCGACCGTGCCTCCGCCTGCCCGCGCGATCAGCTCCAGCGCCCCTTCGAGCGCCGCCCGCGCGATGCCCTGCCGGCGGTGCCGCGTGTCGACGTAGAAACACGTGATGCGCCAGTCTGGCGCTGGCGGTGGAACCTCGTCGTATGCCCGCCGGTTGTGCTCGACGATCGGCTGCTCCTCGAGGCTGCCGTACTTCGCCCAACCTTGTGCCAGACCATCGGTGTCGAAGACCAGCGCGGCGTGCGCACGGCCGGTACGAACGAGCTCTTCCTTCTTGGCGCGCTTGTCGTACCTCTTGCCGCGGTAGGACTCGCCGTTGTCCATCGCGTGGTGGCCCATACACCAGCAGCCACCGAAGACTCCATTGTTGCGCTCGACCAACTCCGCGAAGGCATCCCACGTCAACGCGTCAAGCGCGCGGACCGTGTATGGCTTGGCCACCGGCCTGTCAGGCATTCGCCACCTCATCCCGCGGTGGGTCGTTGCCGACAAGCCCGTCGACTGCCTCGCGGAAGAGGTCTGCGTGGCCGGTGTGTTTCAGGTACTCCTCCAGCATGTCGACAAGGATCCGCCGTCGGCTCAAGGTCCCGTCGGCAACGCTCCCGTCCCCGGCGATGCTCAGGTCGAGGCCGCCTTCCTCGATCATCTCCCTCCACGCGATCCTGGAGCGCTCGACAGCGGCGTACCACAGCCCATAGAGCGCCTCCGGCTCATCGGTCGGCGCGGAGTCCCACGCCCACCGGTCGGTCGCCGCCCAGTCCATCGCG
Source organism: uncultured Actinomycetota bacterium (assembly GCA_963720325.1). Lineage (GTDB taxonomy): Bacteria > Actinomycetota > Actinomycetes > Propionibacteriales > Actinopolymorphaceae > Thermasporomyces. The sequence continues at coordinate 1,136,149 of CAVRFE010000008.1, forward strand.
TCCCACGGAGGTCCGAGCTTTCGACCGTAGGCACCAGCGGTGAATCCGTCCTCGACCATCGCCATGTGCTTGATCAAGCCGGCCAGTGTCATCGTCGACGGCGGGAACTGTCGGCGGAGCTGCTCGGCGTCGAGGCGTCCAGTCTTCCAGGCAAACTGAGCGCGCACCCGATCAAGGGCGAAGTACAGCATCTCCGCCTCAGGGCCGTCCACGCACTCGGGAACCGGGTGGAGGTCGGTGTAATCCATGGCCGCGAGAATGCCAGAGGCGGCCGACAATCGGCTAGCAGTCGAATGCCACAGTCACTGGTTCCCTGTGCATGACGACGTTGATCACATTGCCGTCTGGGGCACGAACGAAGAACCTCCGTACTCCCCACGGCTCCGTGGTGAGGGGATGAATGATCTCCAACCCGCGTTGCCTCGCTTCCTCGTACGCCGCGTCGACATCATCGACTCCCACCGAGATCACGGCGTCGTGCGGTGAGGTCGCGTCGCGGGTCACCAGCTGAACGGTCCGGCGGTTCTGGTACGTGGGGCTTCATCGTCTCCGATTGCGGGGTTATGCTGCGGTTGGCCAGGGCAGCCGGCCGCCTGCGCCCCGAACCTGGGGTTGGTGAATGCCCGTCAACTCGCAACGGACCGCTGATCACTCGAACTCTTCTGCGGACGACCAGCAACGCAGGCGCCTGACCTCGTACCGCGAGAGGACTCGAGATGATCAATCTCCCTGCGGCCGATGACGTCAAGGCCATGGCCAGACGGCTGCGCGCCGCGCTGGCGGCCGACGGTATGACGATCAGTCACGGCGCCGCCCTTGAACTCACCGCTCGGCAGTTCGGTGTCCGGGACTGGAACACATTTGCCGCGTCGCTGCAGAATGCAGACCTGACGGCAGACCGGGCGGGAAAACCCGTCGATCCCATCGATGCGGTGCCGATCATCCGCATTTTCGACGCCGATCGGGCCTACGCCTTCTACTGCGACTACCTCGGCTTCGGAAAGGACTGGGAGCATCGCGCCGAGGATCACCACCCGTTGTATGCCCAGGTCTCCCGGGGTGACGTCCGACTGCATCTGAGCGAGCATCACCTGAACGGCTACACCCAGCTCGCCGATCGGCTCGGGTGACAGTCGACGCAGAGTGCACCCGCAAGCCAACTCAAGACGTGAACGAGCTGGCAACGGACTTGACCTGGCGTGCACTCCAGGTCGGAGCATGGGTGTCATGACGTCGTACGCACCCGCCGAGGCGTCTGAGCGCACCAGCCTAAGACTGGACACCTGCGCTACTACGAGCGTCTCGGCCTGTTTGGCCCAGTCGAGCGAACCGCCGGCGGGAGGAGGATCTACAACGACAGCGACGTCGCCTGGCCGCAACTCCTCTGATCTGTCTGCGCAACGCCGGGGCTGGGCATCACCGATCTGCAGCGGCTCATCGGCAACCTGCGCAGCCGATCGAGTGGACCTAAGAGCCTGTTCCTTGAGCCGTTCTCGGCCGGCGCTGACCCAACAGTGCTACTCCGACTCCCGCGAGCGGACCAGGGACTGCACTAAGGTCATATGCCAGTTCCCGGCTCAGCATCCATACCGCGAGGGAGCGCGCGAAATGGCCACGTTCGTACTCGTCCATGGCGCCTTCGGTAGCGCACGGTCCTGGCGGCGGCTAGTGCCACTATTGCGGGCACGCGAGCACGATGTCTTTGCGGAGTCGTTGACCGGCATGGGCGAACGGTTCCACCTGGGAGGACCCGACACCGACCTCAGCACGCACGTCCAGGATGTCATCGGCATCATCGAACACAATGACTTGCACGACGTGATCTTGGTGTGCCATAGCTACGGCGGTATGGTCATCACAAGTGTTGCCGATCGGGTTCCGGATCGGATCGCGCACCTGGTCTACCTAGATGCAATGCTCCCCTCGGACGGCGAGGCATGTGTTGACATGGGGGGCGGCGATGAGCTGGCCAGCTTGCCTATCGAGGGCGGCTGGCTCCTGCTCATGCCCGACCGACCGGATGCGGCGGCCGTACCATCACGTGGACACCCAGTCGGCACGATCAAGGAGAAGGTTCATCTCACAGCGCCGCTGGAGAAACGGAACTTCACCCGCACCTACGTCAAGGCCGGCGGGAGCCCGCAGCCACCACAGGAGCAGCGCACGGGCAACTTCTGGAACGCAGCAGCCAGAGTCCGCCACGACGCAGCCTGGCACTACGTCGAACTTCCCTTCGGTCACTCGCTACAAAACGAGGCACCGGAAGTAGTTGCGGGCCTGCTACAACAGCTCGCGACCAACAGGGACGATGACACTGTGGGGGAGCCCTAAGAGGCTGTTCTTAGAGCCTGTTCCTAAACTTGTCTGGCGAGGCGTCGGCTGGTGATGCGGATCATGGTCCAGCGGACCATGGCTTCGTGGTGGGTGGGTAGGCGTTCGTAGTCGCGGGCGCAGCGTCGGTGGGCGATGATCCAGGCCAGCGTGCGTTTTACGACCCAGACCAGCTGGATCCGTCCGAAACAGGCGGTGACGTGGCGTAGCTGCAGGACCGTCTAGCCGTCCTGGTTATCGCGCGGCGGAGGGCAGTTCGGAGGCACCTCGGGGCGTCGCTGGTTTCCATCCTGGTTCGGGCCAGGTGCCCAGTACAGCCACGGTCCCGTGCAGCGGGTGAAGCCAGTCGCGGTGTAGAACTCAGCCACTTCCTCATTGAGGGCGGAGACGAAGACGACCTCGGCACCTGACGCCTCGAGCCAGGACCTACAGCGTTCGAGCAGCGTGCGCCCAATCCCTTGGCCGCGACAGTCCGCTCCCACGACAAGCTCTTCCACCGTTCCGTACGCCTCGATGCCGTAGTCGACAAGCGTCGCGACGACCATCCCCACGACGCGCTCTCCGTTCGTGGCGACGAACGTCTGCGCTTCTTGGCGGACGCGAGGAAGCGTTGCTAGGTCTGCTCCCTCGGGATGCAGGTGCCGCAAGATCTGGGCGATCGCGGGGCGGTCTGCCAGAGTCGCTGGCCGAATCACCGCATCGGTCGCGCGGCCTTCACGTCCTCTCAACCCATCAACCCCTTTCGCCTGTCCATCGACGCGGCCGCGCCGACTCTAGGTCTCGACCAGGACGTGATCCTCGTCTTCGCCGAGCGGTTCGAGCTTGGCCTTGAGTGCGTCGAACGGGTTGCGGGCCATCCGAATGCTGGTGCCCGGCAGATCCTGGTTGCGTCGCTCAACGCGCGCCCAGGCCACCTCGTCGTGGCAGCGTAGGTAGTGCAGCCGCGTGCTGGCACCCGAGCGTGCGGCCATTGAGCGAATCGCGTCACCCTTGCTGCGGGCCAAGTGCCCATGTCCAGGACGACATCGATACCGAGTTCGAGGACCGGCACCAGAGTGGCTCCATCACGGCCCCGACCCGACGTACGAGCACATCGAAGTCTGCAATCTGGGACTCGTCCTCGCTGTACAGCGTGGAGATCCACTCGTCCGTGGTGAAGCGGACGGCGTGCAGCCGATCTTCCAAATCTTGGGCGTACGTCGTCTTTCCTGCACCCATGTAGCCATAGATGAGGTGCGCCGCAGCCATTTGCCGAGTGTAGGCCAGCCGACACATGCTCGGACGGCATGCCGGCATATTCGCTTGACGCATGGTGTGTGCGAAGCGATCGTGCTTGACATGTTGACCGCCGGCGAGATCGCCACGTTCATGAGAGACGGCTTCATACCAGTCCGTGGCGCCGTCCCGCGTCCTGTTGCCGACGCGTGCGTCGACCTGGTTCTGGGAAGGGCTGGAGGCTCAAGGTGTCAGGCGTGACAACCCTGGGTCGTGGACGTCGCCGGTCGTGCGCGTCGACAGCCCAGATGGGCCTCCCCTGGCGGAAGCCGCGACGGCCAAGGTTCTTTGGGAGGCGTACGACCAACTGATCGGCCCCGACAAGTGGCACAAGATCGAAAGCATGGGTGGCAGTGTGCCGGCCCGGTTCCCGCACCCAGACGACCCCGGAGACGCGGGCTGGCACATCGAGACGAGCTTCTGGGCGGGCACAGAGGACCCCGGGGGCGTCTGGTCGGGCACTTACTGGCACGCGAATGTCCGTAGCCGCGACCGAGGATTGCTCGCGCTCTTTCTCCTTACGGACATCGGCCCCGATGACGCCCCCACCCGCATCCGGGTGGGCTCACACGCCGACGCGGCCCGCGTGCTGGCCCCGGCCGGCGACGAAGGACTCGGGCAGGAGGCCTCTGGTCCGCAGGTGGAGAAGGCGAGTGCCGATCGACCGGTGACCTATGCCACCGGGGCGGCCGGCGACGTCTACCTGTGTCACCCGTTCCTCGTCCATGCCGCGTCCTGGCCCCATCGTGGAAGAACGGCGCGGATCATCACTCAGCCCGGCGTCCCGCTACTAGAGCCGTTTCCCCTCGACGACCGCAGCAGCGCCTATCCCGTCGAAGCCGCCATCATGGACGCCGTGGACTCGTTGCGCCCATTCGTGTGAGGCTGACAGGATCTTTGGTATGGCCAACCACCACTTCGGCAAGTTCGGCGACGTCTGGAAACATCTCGCCCTCGCCGAGGTGCTGGCGCTTGAACGTCCTTCGCGCTATGCCGAAACACACGCCGGATCAGGGGCGAACGCGATAGTCGACGACCCAGAGCGTCGGTTCGGCTTCCTCCAGTTCCTCGACTTTGCCGACGCTATAGCGAGCCTCGGGCGATCCCGCTACCGCGCTCTCCTGAAGCAGTTCGGGGATGTCCACAGCTGCTATCCGGGCTCGGCTCTGATGGCTATGGCGCAGCTCGGCGCCAGCACCAGTTATCTCCTCTGCGACCTTGACCCTGTAAGCGTCGGAGACCTTCGCGCCTGGTCCACACGGTTGGGGATCCCCCGCTGCGAGGTAGCACAAGCGGACGGCATGACGGCAGTTCTGGCCTGGCTTGACGACAGCGCCCGCTCAATGCCACCCAGCGATGTCGTGGTCCATGTCGACCCGTTCGATCCGCATTCTCGTCTTGCCGATGGCCTGTCAGCCCTTGACCTTGCCACCTGGCTGGCCGACAAGGGATACGGCCTTGTCTACTGGTACGGCTACGACTCGCCGGACGAGAGGTCCTGGGCCTACCACACCCTCAGCGAGATGACTCCAAGGCCCTTGTGGTGTGGCGACGTGATGGTCGCTGACAAGACTGGCGCGGGCAGACCAGGCGACCTTGGACGAGCTACGACGCCCGGCACCGGTTGCGGAGTGATCCTGGCTAACCTCTCCGAGGAATCCCGGACAACCTGCGTAACACTCGGAGAGGCGCTTGCCACCGCGTACGCCGAATCAACACTTCCCGACGGCACCCGCGGGCGGGTCGAGTTTGCCGTTCACGAACGACGGTAGCTGATACGCACATGAGCACACGGGTGACGCGGGCCGATCTTCCCCTCCTGCGGCGCACGGTCCGCCAATTCAAGGAGCTTGAAGGCAGCCCGGCCTACGCGCAGGCTCCCGGCGCCCTCGCGTTTGTTGCGCACGATGGTCTGGAGATCCTGGGCTGGTGCTGGGGCTATCTCCTCCCCCGGCCAGATGGGTTGTCGATGATGTACCTCCACGAACTGGAGGTAGCGGAAGCACATCGCCGCAAAGGGCTTGGACGGGAACTCCTGTGCGCATTCATGACCGAGGGCTCGAAGGTGGGCGCCACCAAGATGTTCCTCTTTACGGCTGCGGACAACGTCGCCGCCCGATCGCTGTACGAGTCCTTGGGCGGGGGCTTGGCGTCGCAGGGAGACACCGTCAACTACTGGTTCCGGCTCGAGTCCCCCTCGCTGTGAACTATCTCCATAGCACTAGTCGTCCTTGTGGCTGACGATGTTGATCACATTGCCGTCTGGCGCGCGAACGAGGAACCTCCGAATGCCCCAGGGTTCCGTGGTGAGCGGATGGACGATCTCGAACCCGCGTCGTTTCGCCTCTTCGTACGCCTCCTCAACGCCGTCGCCGACAGCGACCGAGATCACCGAGTCGTGCGGAGCGGTGGCGTCGCGGGTGACGAGTTGAACAACGGCTCGGCCGTCAGGAGACTGGAAGCGGGCGACCCAGTCCATGTTCAGGCCCTCGACGCTCAGCCCGAGGTAGTCCACGTAGAAGTCTCGAGCTTCGCCAATATCGGGGACGGACAGGTTCGCGATGACGCGGGTTGGCTGCACTGGTGGGCTCCTTCGGTTTGTAGCGGCACCACCGCCATTCTTTTGCGTTCCGCCGAGTCAGTCCAGCTTCCATATCCCGCTCATCGAGGTGACCTACGCCGATCCGGCCGGGTACCCGTTCTGTCTCTGACTCGCCAAGCGCGGGGCGGCTGGACATTTGACACTCCCTCGCCCATCGCACCCGAGGTTTCGGAACGGGACAGCTACGGGTTTCTCGACCTTGTGACTGCCGAGGGCACCCTGATCGGCGTCGCGGGAACGACCTGATGGCTCCGAGCCCGAACTGAACAGCGACTTGTTGGAGGTCGCGCTGCCTAGAAGCCGCGCGACCTCCAACAACCTCAGTCGCGGCGCGTTCAGGTGACCGGCACGCCGAACCACCTGGGCAGGTGGCTGAGCAGCTCCGGCTGGCCTTCACCGACCCACGCCACGTGGCCGTCCGGCCGTAGCAGCACCGCGGGCACGTCCAGTTCCTCGCTGACGTCGACAACGTGGTCGACCCGATCTGCCCGCGCGGCCCGGTCGCGGCTGGCCGTAGGGTGTAGGCGACCGGGCAGGCTCTGGGCTTGATCGGTGAGGCGTATCGGCGTGAGGTCGGAGTGCTCTGGGGTGTCTGTGCCGGACGAGAGTGCTGGGTCCCTGGCTCAGACGGGGTTGGAGTGGTTGTCCGCATCGGCAGCCTCGGTCGGCGACGGGCTCGCGTGGACCGGTGTCTCTAGCGGCGATGAGGTGGACCCGACCCTGTACAGCGGCGGTGCGGGCATTGTGCTCAGGTGGTGTCACGGTCCGACCGGCGACGCACAGGTGTTTCGCCTGCTCCACCAACTGGCCGCTGACCAGAGATGGCTGCACCTGCAGGACGCCTGCTGGCGTACGGTGATCGAGTCCGGCATCCCGCGGCGTCTTCGGCCAGGCTTTCGGGACAACAGCGGACACTGCTGCGGGACCGCCGGCGTCCTGGCACTGGCAGCGCCGCCGGCATCGTACGCGAGCTACTGCGCTATGCACGGATCATCGACGGCAGGGACCACTCATACGCCTTCCCCTGGCCCGACCAGCCAGAAGCCCTGAAGCGAACCGCGTAGCCGCCAAGACGCTCCTGCGTTGCCGCCGGGACGTGTGTCCGAGAGACTGCTGCCACCGTAGGGCGTTCGTGCGGAGGTAGACAGCGTGGCTGGTGATCGGTGGGCGGAGTGGCTGCTCGAGCGAAGGTTCGCTGGCAAGGATCGTCGGGCAACGTTGCAGTACCTCGCGGAGATTCGAGACAAGGTGCTGGACAACGCCGACTTGTCCGGTGGAGAGGCGCTGCTCGATGTCGGTTGCGGCGATGGTCTGATCGGGTTCGGCGCTCTGGACCGAGGCGCTTCGCAAGTGGTGTTCTCCGACGTCTCTCAGGACCTGCTGGATGTCTGCGAGTCTGCCGCGTCTGATCTCGGCCTACTCGATCGATGTCGGTTCGCGCTCGCCTCGGCCGACGACCTGGGAGCAGTCAGCGATGAGTCGGTTGACGTTGTGACCACACGCTCGGTACTCATCTACGTGAAGGACAAGGAGCGGGCCTTCCAGGAGTTCTACCGCGTCCTGCGCCCGCACGGGCGTGCTTCCCTCTTCGAACCGATCAACCGCTTCAGCAAGCCCAACTCGCCCGCATCGCTTCGGGGGTACGACCTGTCTGGCCTGGAAGCGAGCGTCGCTCGCGTCCGCGACGTCTTCGAACGGGACAGCGGCCCCATGGCCGACTTCGACGAGCGCGACCTCGTAGATCTAGCGGATCGCGTCGGGTTCACCGACATACGACTCCAGCTCCTCATCGAGGTCAGGAATCAGAGACCGCGGTCATGGGACTCATACCTAGGTACGGTTCCGAACCCCAAAGTCCCCAGCCTCGGCGAGGCGATCGAGCAAGCCCTCGAGCCCAAAGAGCGCGACGAGCTCACAACCCGGCTCCGCCCGCTGGTGGAGCAAGGACAAGGCCGCACCAGATCGGCCGTCGCGTACCTGTCGGCAACGAAACAAGACATAGCCCCGGACGCACACCGATAGGCGTTGCTCTGGACCGGTGAGGGTTGACCATGGCCGCGTACCGGTGGAACCGTGCCCGCCATGACGGAACACCGCTCGCCGAACGTCGAAGTGATCGATCTCGCGCCGGGTCTTTGGATCTGGAGGCTCGAGCATCCCGAATGGAGCGAGGGGCACGACTGGCAGGAGGTGGTGACGAGCGTCTGCGTGGAAGCGGGCGCCGAGAGGTGGGTGATTGACCCTCTGCTCCCGCCGGACGATGCGATCCAGGTGTGGGATCGATTCGCCGAGAAGCCGCCCACGGCGGTCGCGGTCCTGCTTCCCGATCACATGCGCGAGACCTGGAGCGATCAGCAGACATGGAGCGTCGATGCGCTGGTCCGACGCTATGGATGCCGTGCCTTCGGCCCCAACGCCTATGATCCCAACATGGTCGACCGGGTGGGCCCGGCCAAGACCGAGGTGCAGAAGGTCGTGCCCGGCCGGGAGCTGCCCGGAGGGGTGGTGCCTTTCCGAGATGTACGTGGGTGGAGCGAGACGCCGCTGTGGCTTCCAGAGCACCGGACCCTCGTCTTCGGAGATGCGATGACCGAGCGACAGGGAACGCTACGGGTGTGGATGTCGCCCACGCACGAGGAGCTCGCCCTTCCTGAACTGCGTGCCATGCTGGACCTTCCGTTCGAGCGGGTGATCATCTCCCACGGCGAACCAGTGCACACCCGCGAGGCTTTTGAGCAAGCGCTGGAGCGTCCACCCTGGCCGGCATCGTCGCTACACATTGCCGCATGGAGCGGAGACCTCGCCCAGGTGCGCAAACTTGTGGAAAGGGGCGCTGACCTGACGGCGCGCTCTGCGAGCGATGAGCCATTCGGATACTCCGACGAGACGCCGCTGGACTGGGCGGTCAATGCCTCGCGCTTGGAGTGGGCGAGGAAGCCCACCCACGACGGCATCATCGCGTACCTCGAGTCGAAGACGGAGAAGGGGAAGTAGTCCCGCCCGCGGTCGAAGGTCACGCGCCGCCAGTCATGCCCGCGTAGGCCCCCGCCAGGCCGTCCTGGTTCGTCGTCGGCGAGCCTGACCCTCGTTCGATCTCCCGCTCGATCCGGTCGGCGAAATAGATTGCGGAGGCCAGCCAGCGTGCCTTGACCAGGCAGTGACTCATGCGTCGTGCGTCGCCTCGATCGCATCGAGGTCGCGTACGGCAAAGCGGTGGTGCTCCCACTCCTCTTCGAGGATCACGTGCAGGCAGGAGAGAGTGGTCTCCTGAGAGTTGGGATCATGTGGGCCCTCGTGCGTCGCGGCCAGCTCCTTCGCTGTGACGGTAGCGAGGAAGTCGCGCACCATTGCGACGCGGCCCGCCCAGACCTCCAGCACTTCGGCATACGACGGTGTGACCGTCGCGGAAACCGTCACGTCCACGTCGTTGTCCGGGGCACCGGGGCGCAGACCGATGGGGTGGAATGGCTGATCGATCTCCAGGATCGCCTGACCCAGCCACCTGTCCGTGGCCCGGACCAGGTGCCGCAGCGTCTGCGCGAACGACCACTCACCGCCAATCGACACGTCGACCGTGCCAGCCGGCATCGCCGCAACGCGCTCGAGCGTGGCCGCCCAGGTGTGCTCGAGCGTGGCCCAGGCCGCGCGCAGGCTATCCGGATCCTCGGCGCGCCTGTCGGCCCGTCCGGGAAAGCGACGGTTGAGTTCGGCCTCGACGAGTGGGATCACGTCGACGCCGTTCACGCGCAAGAACTCGCTGTGAGAGAGCCACGGTGCGTCGATGTCCGCGCCCGACACGTCGACCCCGCGCATCACGACGCCGGACAGATCAGCCTCGACGAACCTGGCGCCACGCAAATTCGCGTCGACGAACTCAGATTCCTGCAGGTCTTCGGACCGGGTGAACGCACCCGACCGTCCGGCTCATGCGTGAGCGGATAGACGATCTCATACCCCCGGCCAGTGGCGTGGGCGAAGGCCTCGGCCGCGTCCGGGACATGGATGGAGATCGCGGGGAATGTCGGCTGGCCACTCCTCGAACAGCTGTATCTGGGCAAGCGGGTTCGCCGACGACCTCAGATTGAGCACCCCTCGGTAGTCGATGCCCTGCTGAAGGCGCGTTAGATCGCCTCGCCAGGAAATGCAGTGCAACGGATGGCTGACGCGGGTACCGTCGGCCGCCGGTGTCCAGCGTCCGGTCGATCGGCGTCCACGTCGACCGGCGATCCTGGAGAGAGAGGTTCCCGGCGAGCGATGAGTGAGCTGACGGCCACCCAGCAGTATGCGTCCCGTGTCATCTCCCAGTCCTGCGGTGAGCCTGTTGAGGTGTGGCCGCACCTGACGTTTCGCCCACAGTCAGTTGTGGTCGGGGCGCGGCTTGCGAGCGGCGAGGAGGTCGTCCTGAAGGCGAGCGGGCACCAGTCGGGCGGCGCGGAGGCCAACACCCTGCGCCTGGCTGCCGCCGCCGGTGCCCCGGTGCCGCCAGTGCTTGATGAGGGCGAAGACCCTCGGCTCCCCGGTGGCCGTTGGATGCTCATCCGCAAGGCTCGCGGGAAGCCATGGCTGCTCCCCACCCCCAACGTGCGCGCATCTGCTCGGACACAGGCAGATCTCGGCCGGATCTTTGCGCTTCTGCACGCATGCGAACTCCCTGGCTATGGTCCGCTCAACGAGAAGGGCGAGGGCAGCTACACGCGATGGTCTGACTTCCTTCGCCAGGCATTGGTCGAACCGTTGCGATTCCTGCACACGGGTGGACACTTCGACCGCGAGCTTGTCACGCGAGTAGAGCGACTCTTCTCCAGCCAAGGCGCAATGCTCGATAGCAGGCCTGCAGTTCTCGTCCACGGCGACCTGGGAAACGGGGAGATCTTCGTGGATCGCAGGAACCGGGTCGTCGATATCGTCGACTTCGGAGATTCCGTGGCCGGCGACCCGCTCTACGACTTCGCGCACTTCGTCCGGGGCGGCCCTGCCGATGACCCGCGCTCGGCTGCGATCCTCCCGGGAGTACGCAGGTCCTACGCAGTGCACGGGGGCGCGGAGCCGAGAAGCTGGGACCAGCTGTTCTGGATCTACGACGTCTTCAACGCCGTTCGCAACGCCGAGTTCTGCGTTCGGGCGGACCTCCCTTGGCTCTCAGGCCTTCGGAACAAGGTCGATCAACTGCTCAACCAACTAGACGCTTGTCCTTCGCTGCGCTGAAACTGTCGGCGGCACTCACGCCAGTTCGGCGATTACTGCTCGGACCATTCGGCGGCCGTGCTCGGCCATTCGCGGGAAGGTGTTCCGGTAGTAGTCGATGCCGATCACCGACGGTGCGAGGGCCCAGCCGCAAGCGCGGCGCCACGTAGCTTCGTCGTACGGGACTTCCTCCCGGTATGCCTCCCGGGCCGCGCCGGTGAAGGTCCATAGCGCCGGGGCCAGGTCCGGTGCCGGATCTCCGACACCGAGCGCGCCGAAGTCGATGACCGCGGCCAGTCGGCTGCGTTCGGTGATCAGGTTGCCTGGCTGCAGATCACCGTGAATCCATACTGGGTCCCGGTCCCAGTCAGGAGCAGCCAGGCAGGCGTCCCAGGCCGCCTCGGCCGCGGTCACATCGAAGCCGTCATCATGCTTGGCGAGCCGGGGCAGCACCCGGCGGACGTCTTCATCGACGTAGCGCAGGGCAGCTCCGCGGGAACCCGGTAACTTGACGGGGCCTCCAGCCGCATCCACCCCATGGAGGGCGCGAACGAAGGCGGCCACATCGCGGGCCAGGAGTACGTCATCGCAGCCAAGCCTGGGAGGCGTGCTCCCCACAACCCACGGCACAACGGCCCATCGCCACGGGTACCCCGCGCCCGGCTCGCCTACGTGCAGCGGAACTGGGATCCGCGCAGGCAGGTGGGACGCCAGCAACGGCAGCCAGCGCGCTTCAGAATCAGTCTGGCCAACCGCCCCGGCAACCTTGGGCATACGGGCGACCATTTCGTTGCCGATCCGAAACAGTACGTGGTCGGTGCCCTCCAACTCCTCAGGTAGGGATGTCACGGGAAGGTCGGCCCACTGCGGGCACTGGGCGGCCACCAGGCGGCTCACCTGACCGACGGTGGCTCGGATCTCGTCGTCATGGATGGGCACGACTGGCACGTTAATGCGGTGATACGCTGCGCTGCCAACCGGGGGATCGAGCACGGACGCAGGAGCCTGCAAAGGTGCCGTACCGTCGTCCCGACAGCTCAGACAGTCTCGATCCAGTGGTCTGGTGGCACATCAGGCAGGCCGGGTACGTCGCGTAGGTCTTCGCGCCAACGCCCGCTTCCGAACGCCGCATCCGCCACTCGGCGCCAGAAGGTGGCCGCACTGTGGTTCTCGTGTTGGAAACCGACCCCCCATGGTCCGGCGTGTCGGGCGATGACGTCGAGCGCCAGTTGTAGGCCAACGCCTTCGCGGCGGACGAGTGGAGCTACCCACAACGCGACGATTGATCGTTGCTTGCTGGTCAGACCGTCGACCAAGGCGAAGCCGATCGGTGCCTCTTCGCCGGTTTTTGGATGTGGCCGCCAGGCAAGGTACCCGGTTCCATCGGGCGTCGGAAAGGCCGCGAGCTGGCTCGTTTGGTAGCGACCGTCGGCGTAGGGAAGGCCGGACACGATTGGGGCCAGGTCTTGGCGGAAGCATTGCCACAGCCAAGCAACGATTCGCCACTGGTCCTCGCCGTCGACCGGTCGCACCACGAACGGTTTTGCGTTATCGCCCTGCTGGGATGATGGATTGTCGAACACGGCGACAGGCTAGCGACACCAGCCGGCCGTACTCCCTCACCCTGCCGCACGTCTTCGACATGCCGAGCTCGCCATACACTCCGTGAACGAGGCGCAGACCGTTGATCGGGACTCGAGCGGCATGACGGCGACTGACGACCTCGGCGATCCTCGGAGCCTCCCTCGTGAAGTCGCTCCACGTCACCACGGCCTCGAGCCTCGCGATCCGAGCAGAACCCGGATCCGGTACCACTGCAGGCCTTCGTGAAAGCAAATCCCTCGATCGGGAGATACGGCTACGACTGCCCGTCGTTCCCGCGAGGAGAGGAGCTCCAAATGAGTGGTAGCCGGCCATGACGGTTGTGTACGACAGAGCTGATGTGGACGCCGAAGCGATCAAGGGGTCCGAGCGGGATCCCGAGCGATTTGGGGCGATCTTCGACTCGTACCTCACCGAGATCCACGGTTACGTCGCGAAACGCCTGGGTCCGAGCAATGCCGAGGACGTGGTGGCCGAGACGTTCCTCATCGCCTTTCGGAAGCGACATCTGTACAACCGGAGCCGGGGGAGCGCCCGGACATGGTTGTACGGCATCGCCACCCATCTGATCGAGAAGCACCGCCGAGCAGAGGTCCGGATGCTTCGGGCTGTTACCCGCGCCCGACACGTCGTCGCCGTAGAGCACGACGAGCAGGTCGCGACGCGGGTGAGCGCCGAAGCAACCCGCGTACAGCTCTCGAAGGCACTTGCCGATCTGAATCCAGGCGACCGGGATGTCGTCCTTCTCGTCGCGCTGGCAGGTCTCAGTCACGACGAGATCGCCAGCGCGCTCGACATCCCGTACGGCACGGTCGGCTCTCGATTCAACCGCGCCCGGAAGCGTCTGAGAGCGGCCCTCGGTGACACCAACCCCCTGCTTGATGAAGGAGTAGACCAATGATCGACGAAATGACGCAGGTGCGCGAGTTGTACGCCGAGAAGGAGCCCGATCCCCGCGTCGAGGCGGTGTTGCGAGGCCGGCTCGACGACATGATCCGGGGCACGGCTCCACACCGACGCCGACGCCCAGTGGTCACGGCGGCCTGGCTGGCTCTGCCCGCGGCCGCTGCTGCTACCGCACTGATCGTGGCGTTCGGCAGCGGGCAGATCGCGACGCCTGGCGGGCCGGGCGGCGCGACTTCTGGTCCGCACGGATCTGCAGAGGTGTCGTCGGCCCAGTCCGTCCTACTCGCGGCGGCATCGGCGGCCGAGTCATCGCCGACGGGACGGTATTGGCACGCCAAGGAGGTCCATGTCGACCGGCGGGGTGTCGAAGTCGGCAGCCCAGGCAACCGTTACCGGGTGGGCGCCGACTTCGTGACCGAACGCTGGGTGGCAGACAATGGCCGGTCCTGGGTCGGTACCCGGCTGGCTGGCTATCGACCATTGACCGCCGGCGACCGCGCCGCGTGGAAGCGTGACGGCTCGCCAACGACCTGGAAGGTGCGCCAGCCCAACGGCCAGGTCCTACACCTGTCGGTGGTTCCTGGCAAGGGTGAGCTTCTTCCGGCCAGGAAGGACAAGGCCCACTTCGACGTGCACGGCGAGATGTTGAGCTACGACCAGGTGCAGAACCTGCCCACCGATCCTGCCGCCCTGCGAGCCTGGGCCGATGGTCTCAGCAAGCCTGTAGAGCTGCTCAAACGCAGCGACGGCTCACTCACGCCCAAGGGCGACAGACACGTCCGCGCCGGTGAGGAGGTATTCGTCTGGAAGCCGAGCAAGGGCGAACGCGCGTTCACGACCGCCGCCACGCTTGCCGCTTTGCTGCATGACGCCCCGGCATCGCCAGAGCTCCGGGCAGCGGCCTACAGGGTCCTGGCAGACCTGCCGAACGTCCGCAACCTCGGGCCGCGAAAAGACGCCAGCGGACGGCCGGGGGTCGGCATTCTGTTCGACTACCGCAGTTCGCTCGAGCCCCGCGGCGGCGGGCACCCAGGCAGGCTCGCGATCGAGCTCATCATCGATCCGGCCACGTCGAAGGTCCTCTCCGACGTCATCGTCGCTGACCCGGAACACCCGAACAACGAGCGCCGGCACAACTACTCGCTGGTCGACGTCGAAATGACGAACACGGCCCCGCACGTGCGCGACCTCCGGTAGGCACATCCTCAGGGGACGTTGACCGGCGACGCCCACCACGACGAGGGACCAGGAAGGCCATGCCTCCCTGGTCCCTTGCCACGACTCGGGTGTGCCATTAGGCATGGGCCACTGGCTCCGTCAGGTCGAGCTTTTGGCGGTGCGTGCGACGAGCAGTCGGCGCATCGCGACGATGCCGGCGAACGGCCCGACCGCCAGCACCGCGAGCGCCAAGTGCCAGCCGACCGCGTTCGCGACCGCGGGTACGAGCCAGATCGTCGCGCCTGTCAGCAGGAATCCGAGCGCCATCTGCAGAGTGAGCGCGGTACCGACGTAGCTCTGGTCGGCGAGCTCGGTGACGAGCGTGGAGAACTGCGTGGAGTCACCGACGACGCTGTAGCCCCACAAAAGGCTCACCCCGATAAGAAGCCACAAGGGGGCCGTCATCAGCAGTCCGATCGTGGCGGCACACGTGCCCGACACGGCCATCATGGCGATCGCGGTGCGTTCCCGACCGATCCGGTCGCCCAGTGCTCCGCCGCTCCAGTTGGCGAGCCCGCCGACAGCGAACACCGCGAACGTGACGTAGGCGGCCAGCACCGGGTTGTCCGCACCTCGCCGGGCGAGCGCGGCGACGAAGAAGACGAGGAACCAGGCCCATGCGGCGTACAGCTCCCACATGTGGCACAGGTAGCCGATCATCGCGAGGCGGGTTCTGCGGTCGCGCAACACCGCCCGGATCTGCCGCGGGTCGAACACCGCTGCCGGGAACGGGAACGGACCCTCCGCGACGACGGTCAGAGTGATCACACCGCCGACGACTGTGAGGACCAACGTGGTCACGATGACGAGCCGCCAGTCCAGCCCACCGAGGCCGTTCACCAGATGCGGCACGCCCTGGCTGACGCTCAACGCGCCCACCAGAAGGCCCAGCGCCGCACCCCGGCCGTGCCGGAACCAGGTGGAGATCAGCTTGAGCGCGGGCGGGTAGATCCCCGCAATGAAGAAGCCTGTGGCGAACCGTGCGGTGACACCGGACCCGACGCCCTGCGTTCCCAGGAGCAGCAGGTTGGCGCCGGCCGCCCCCAGCGAACACAGGAAGATCAGCCGAGTCGGCGCGATCGTATCGGCTACGGTGAAGGCTGCCGAGAGCAGCGCGCCGATGACGAAGCCCCACTGCACCGCGATCGTCAGCCACGCGACGGCTTCCGCCGAGAGCTGCCACTCAGCGCGCACCTGCGGGATCACCGCGGTCGCGGAGAACCACGTCGACATAAGCAGCAGTGCCGTCGCCGTGAGTACGACGAGGGTGGCACGTGGCGTCCGGCAAGTCACGGCTTGGGAGGTTACCTCCCGACGAACGTCTACGCATCCAGGAACGGCGCGGAGCTCTGCCGGCCGATGGTGTCACCGACCCCCGGGAGGCAGCCAGATCGCGACCTGCAGGTGGAGACAGACTGGACCGTCGAGAGGCCGGCTCAGCGACCACCAGGTTCGTCGTCGAGGCCCTTCTGCAGGTCGGGGCAGGTCGACGCAAGGCTCTGGCGAAGGTCACCCGCACTCTCTCCCACGCCCTCGGCGGCCTCCCCGAGCGCCTGCCACGCCGCTGCCGTGGTCTCCTGTCCCTGCAGGTTGTCGATGGCCTTGCCGAGTTGGGCGACCGCGCTGGAGAGCGCGGACACATGCTTGTCCAATTCCGCCGAGACGGCGGCACGGAGCGACCGCAGGTTCTTCTGAACCTGGGCGATGGCCTCCTTGGCACTGCCGGTCTGGGTGTAGTCCTGTGCGGTCAGCGCGCCGAGAGAGTTCTGCACGGCCAGTGCCCGTGCACAGACGGTGGCGTTCCTGGTCTGCGTGGGACTCGCCTTGGCCGTGGGCGCCTGCCGCGCCGAGGCCGCGGGTTGTGCCCGACCATCCTCGCCGGGGTCACCGACGCAGCCGCCTGACGCCACAACCAGAGCGAGGGCCGCGGTAGCGACCGGAATCCTCCGCCAGCGTCCACGTCGCCTCGGCCCGTTCCGCGCTGCGACTCCGAACTCCGGACGACGCGTAGTACCTCGTTGCCAGACCATCTCTGCCGCCCCTCGTCACAGGTCAAGCGCCAGTGTTCAGCCAGCAGAACGGCGGGGTCACCATCCTCCGCGGGTGAGACTCGACTTCTGCCTTGCAAAGGAACTTCGCTGCCTACCGCTGGTCCGTCTTGTCTGGCTCGCACGTGGCGACCGACGTTGAAAACGTGGCGTGACCGGTGGCGGCATTCGGCTGTCAGCGGATGTGATGGACATTGCCGGTGCCAACTCCGAGACTTGCAGCGCGTTGATCCGCATCAAGGAACTGAACCGGAGGCAACCACCGGAGCAGAGGTGTGGACACCTGAGATGCGCACGCACAGGTCCAGGTCCCACCGACGGCTGAACGCGTCCGTCAGCTCGTTCGGGCTCTGTCGCCTTACGGAAGGCCGATGTCGTTGACGAGCACTCCTGAATCTGCGCAGACCACGCTACGCAAGAACCGCGACTTCATGGTGCTGTGGACCGGACACGCGATCTCGGCCCTGGGAACCAGCATCGCCATGATCGCCTATCCCCTGCTGGCGCTGTTGGCGACCGGTTCAGCGCTCACCGCCGGCATGATCGCCTTCGTGGGAATGGCAGCAGGAGCGGTTCTGCGGCTGCCTGCCGGAGTGTTCGTGGATCGGCTGCCACGCAGAGCGCTCCTGGTCACGTGCGACGCGATCAGGGCGGTGGCCACAGCATCGGTTGCGCTGGCTGTCGTGGCCGACCGTCTCAGCGTGGCGCACCTCGTCGTCGTGGCCGTCGTAAGCGCCGCGTGTGACGCGTTCTTCGATCCTGCGCAGATGGTCGCTGTTCGCCAGGTCGTGCCCACGACACAGATGCCGAACGCCATGGCCCAGAACGAGGCGCGCGGTCACCTGGCCACCCTCGGGGGCCCGCCGCTGGGGGGCCTCCTGTTCGGTGTCGCGGCCGCCCTGCCGATTGCAGCGCAGGCCGCGAGCTTCCTGACCAGCGGTCTCCTCATCGGCTCGATCAGGCGGAAACTGCACGGCGAGCAAGGGCGGCAGGCGAACGTCCGGCCGCTGCGCCAGGACCTTCTCACCGGCATCCAACTGGTGTGGGCGAACGCGTTTCTGCGCGTCACCCTGCTGTGCGCGGCGGGATATCAGTTCATCTTTCCTGCTGTCATCCTGGTGGTGATCGCCTCGACCAGTGCACGGGGCGCGCCAGCCGTCGAGATCGGCGCGGCCCTTTCCCTGGCCGGCATCGGCGGGATCCTGGGGGCCTGGCTGTCTCCGCAAATCCAGCGACGACTCCCACCGCCCGTGCTGGTGTGTCTCTTCGGCGCGACCGCCACTCTCGCTCTGGGCGCCCTGATGTTCGCCTACAACCCGTTCGCTATTGGCGCCCTGCTGGCTTTGACGTACTTCACCTCTGCCCCTGCCAACGGGATGCTCGCCGCGGTCCAGATCGCCATCACTCCACCAGAAATGCAAGGGCGAATGCTCAGCGCAGTCATGCTCGTGGCCAGCCTCGCCGCACCGTTGGGCCCCCTCGCCGGCGGATGGCTGCTCCAGGACTTCGGTGCACGCGCGACATTCATCGTGCTCGCCTGTATGTCCGCAGCCATCACTGCCATGATCCTCATCAGCCCTGCCATCAGACACATGCGCCCACCCGCGGCAAACGAGCTGGAGAACCATCGCTGACATCCCGTCACGCCGGAGTCGAGAAACAGGACACAGCGGTGTCCGGTTCCGCCTGTACGGTCGTGGGCGAGTTCGGGCCCCTACCTACGGCGGACGGAGATCAATGATGACTAGTTCCGAGCCATTTGGTCACCTGGTCCAGAGCACCTTGACCGAGCCGATGGACGAGAAGGAGTATCTGCACCGTCACCTGCGCGGGATTCGCGACGTGATGTTGTGGAAGCTCGAAGGACTCAGTGACGCTGACATTCGCCGCCCGATGACCCGCTCGGGCACGAACCTGCTGGGCCTGGTCAAGCACCTCACGGGCGGCGAGATCAGCTACCTGGGCGAGGCCTTCGGTAGGCCAGCGACGGACGTACGGCTGCCGTGGTGGGAGCCTGAGAACGCCCAGAAGACCATCGAGACCAGTGGTGACATGTACGCCGCTCCCGGCGAGTCCACCGAGTACATCGTCGACCTCTACCGTCGGGCCTGTGCCCATTCTGACCAGACCGTCACCGAGCTGGACCTGGACGACATCGGAACGGTTCCTCATAGCCGGGAGAAGATCACTCTGCGGCAAGCACTCGTGGGCAGGATCTCGGAGGCCCATCGTCACGCCGGGCACGCTGACATCGCGCGCGAACTCATCGACGGGTCGATCGGCGGCGCGAGGGCCAACCCCTGGGTTCCCGATCCGGACGATGAAGCCTGGTGGCAGGAGTACCTTGCCCGCATTGAAGCATCAGCGGCCGCGGCCGAGCAGACCTCGAACGAGCGTCCATAGAAGACACCTACCGCGCAGCGCACATTCCTGAAGTGGAGGTAGCGTGATGGCGAGTCCGGCCAAGCGTTTCACGACCCGGGAGCTGTCGACGCGTACTCTTCCGGACTTCGAGAAGTTCTTCTGGCAGGTCAATGGGTGCGGCTGTGCGCTGTATCTGTTCGGCCGACACCTGAGCCCGGCCGCGAGCTCGGCCGAGAAGGGCAAGCGCTTCACGGGGAGGGATTGGCGGGCGACGGAGTTGGCGGCGGTGAAAGAGTTGGTGCGCAAGGGTCTGGCGCACGGGATCCTCGTGTACACCGACGGGGAGCCGGTCGGATGGTGCCATTTCGGTCGAGCGGAGGAGGTGCCGGTGCCCCGTGACGACTCGATCCCGCCGAGGATGTTTGCCCGGGATCCGTCCACGCAGTGGCGGATCACCTGCATGCTCACCCGGATCGATCACCGCCGGCAGGGTGTGGCCAGCCTCGCCTTGGCGGCGGCTGTGGCGGCGATCAAGAAGCGCGGCGGCGGCTGGATCGAGGCGATACCGATGGCCTTCCCGCACCGCGACCCGATGCTGACCAAGCTGCGCAAGGCGTACGGCTGGCGTTCGACGGAGCTGACCGACTACGTCCGGGACAACTGGCCGAGCAAGGAGATCCCCGGCATCGGCCGGGTGAATGCCTGTCCCGTCACGACCCGATCCATGGACCACGCGGGCACGCTGTCGATGTACGAGAAGCTCGGCTTCAAACCCACCGCGATCGACGAGTTTCGCAGCAGCGACGCGCAACATCCATGGCACTACCTAGTGGTACGACTCAAGATCTGACCCGGCCACAAGAGGTGCAACCGTCTAGCCGCCCCGTTCTGCGAGCGTGACTCGCCAGGTCATTCGCAGGGTGCCAAGATGCGCTCTACTCCAGCCTTCGCGCGATCGAGGGCATCGTCTCGGCCGAGCAGCTGCCGATCGTGGTTGGCCTTCAGCAGCATGGCATGCAGCTCGAAGGCGACCTGATCTGCGTCGGCGGCCTCCGGCAGCTCGCCGAGCCGCATGGCCAGGTTGGCCTGGCGGAGCAGCAGCTTCTCGCCCGTGACCACAGCGTTGACGATGGCATCGCGGGCCGGCCCTGGGCGGCCGTCGAGCTCGCTCGCACTCGCCACGAACAGGCACCCGCCGTCGAAGGCCAGCAGATAGTCGATCCAGGTTGACATCAGGGCTCTGAGTCGAGCAAGTCCGTCGGGCGCGACCTCGGACGCGGTCAGGACATCGCGCTGAAACACGTCGACCGCCTGGGCGACGATGGCCAGCTGAAGCCGCTCCTTCGTTCCGAACAACGCCTGAAGTGCACTCTTAGGGACCCCGCTGACCGCGGCCAGGCGACCTAGCGTGAGCCCCTCGAGCCCCTCGGCTGAGGCGAGGTGCACCGCCGTTTGGAGCACCGCTGTCCGTCGTTCATCTCCTGGCTTCGTCATGGCTGCATTCTAAATCACATACGTACGACCGTAGCCATACGTACGATCGTATGCTCTACTGTCACGGAACATTGCCTTCCACCAGGAGTGACGAAGTGACGCACACATCCGAGGCGGCCATGGTGGCCGACGCCTATCTACGGGCCTGGAACTCACGAGACGTCGACGCGATCCTCGCCATGCATTCCGACACATCGACCTTCCAAGTGCACGGGCGCAGCCCGGAGGTCCAAGGCATCGAGGCCCTGCGCAAGGCCTTCACCGACGTGTTCGATCGTTATCCGAATTTCCACGCCGAAGTCCACCGACTGCTCTTGGGGCCGAATCATTGGGTGCTCGACTGGACGCTGCGCTTCGCGCCGGCTGGCTCCGATCTGAGGGGATTCCACTGCGTCGACGTCGTCGAGGTCTCCGCCGAGGGCCTCGTCACCCGCAAGGACACCTTCTACGACTACCCACAAGCCCAATCCGCAATGGCAGGAGCAACATCATGACCACGCCCCGCCTGTTCGACCTCTCCCCCGAAACCAGCCTCGCTGTCGAGCATGTGTGCGACCAGTCCGTCGACCTCTACGACCCACTGCCGATCGAGACACCGACGGGCTACCGCCTGACCTACATCGCCAAGGCCGGCACGATCACCGGCACGATCACCGGCAAGATCCTCGAAGGAGGCGGCGACTGGGTGGTCGTGGGAACCGATGGCGTGAGCCGAATGGACATCCGACAGACCATCCGCACCAGCGACGGCGCTCTCATCCATTTCTCCGCTCTCGGTGTCGCTCGTCTGCCCAGTGATGGTCGTGAGCGGATCGCACGAGGCAAGCGCATCCCCTTCGACGAGGGCTACATCCGCACCACGCCACGCTTCGAGACCAGCGACGAGCGTTACAGCTGGCTCAACGGCCAAGTGTTCGTCAGCGTCAACGAATTCTCCGCTGGGCACATCGATCACCGCGTCTACCGGGTCCTCTGATCTGACAGGGCATCGACATGGTGACAATTGGGGGCAGCAATGGGGGTGGACAGCCATGGACGCCGATAGCGCCAGTGATGATTCGGTGCCGCCATTGCAAGTGCGCTATCGACCCACTGGCGTGCATCCGAGTTGAGCAGGGGAGGGCGGCTTCGAGGTTGATCTCATCCTTCAGTAGGGCTCGCTTCGCCTTGTAGGAAAGCCGCGCCTCCGGCGCCAGGGATCGGTATCCGTACAACGTATGGCTACGCGGCTACAACCCCCTGGTCGCAACGTTGTCGACGCCGCTGTCCGCAAGCAGATCAGCCTTTCGCTTCGCGGACGTCCGTTCCCTGCTCGGCGAACGCCTTGAAGTCCTGCATGTGCTGTCGCGACTGTTTGCGGAAGGCGCCGGGCATCAGGAGCCCCACCAGCCGCATCAGCATGCTGCTGAACCGGTATTCGCTCTCGCTCACCCACAGCGTCGTCTCCGGACCGGCCTCGGTAAACCGCTCACGCACGGCGCTCCACATGCCCTCACCGACGATCTCACGGTCGAAGTGAACGACGCTCCCTTTCGGGATCCCGCGCAGGTCTGCCGGTTCCCGGCGCGTGATGGTCTCGGTGCCCTCGAACTTCTGCTGCCCCATCTGCATCACGACCCGCGACTTGGTACCAACCTGCCCATGCACCCCACTCAATGGCTCGTGCCATCTGCGCCTCTAACAAGCGCGTCGGGACATCCCACGAATAGCTCCCATTGGCCCCTACTCACCTTGGCTAGTTGCACGCTAATTGCACGCACAAGCGTCCACGTTAGGCCGCACAACCCCGGCAGAAACACAGTGTTGGAGGACAGAGCGCTCGGACGGCCGGCGGACCACCCCATGTTTCAGCCTCACTAGGCATACCCACGTGACACCGTGACATAGAGAGAGTGTGGGAAGACTCGGCGCCTTTCGAGAGTCACTCCCCTGTCACCCTCGTTTCCTCACTTCAACGTAGGTCGAGTGACAGAGTGACCGCTGTGACAGCGACGGCGTGCCCCACCTCCACGTACTGGTTGTCTCACTCCACGACGATGGTCACGGTCCCGAGGACGGTGCGCTGGCCGTCCGCGGTGATGGTGAGGGTGACCTTCGTGTGACCTGGCGATACTGCCTTCCATGCGTGCGGGTAGTTCGGGCCCCTCCACTGGTCGACGGCAATTGACGTGCCGTCGAGCGTGCCAGCGAGACTGCGGGTGCGCTTTCCCTGCGCGTACACCCAGATGTGGTCTCCGACGCCCACGTTGATCCTGCCGCCGGCGCGGATCTGCTCGTCTGTGAGCGAGCCGAACTCGTCTCGGCGGTCGTCCCTTGCTGCCATCCCTAGTCTGATCTCGTCTGCTGGTCCCTCAGGTTCGGCAACGACGGTGACGGCGACTTCGTCGCCGGGCTTGGCCATGGTGCCGGGTGCGGGGGAGACGTCGAGGATGTAGCCCGCAGGCATCGCTGGGACCTTCTCGGTCTTGACCCGCGCGACGAGCCCGGCCTGCTGTAGGGCTTGGGTGTACTTCTGGTGGGCGTTTCGCCGGTTGCCGGCCTGGAAGCCAGGGACGGCGGTCTCCGTGGGCACGATGCGTATCCGCTCGAGGATCCGGTCGACCTCGGCGGCGCTGGTCGACGACTCGGCGCGGAACGTGGCCTGCAGGGACGGGATGTGGACCGTTCCCGCGCAGACGGTGCGACCGCCGAAGCCGCCCCTGCAGGTGGTGTCCTGGCGTTCGGCCGGAACCCCGTCGATCGTGATCGACCTGTCGGCGTGGAAGTTGAACGGTGTGTCCGGTGAGAGTGCGACGCTCTCGACCCCCTCGGGACGCGCCGATGCGCACATCTTGACGGGCGTTACGTCGATCACGACCGTGTTCCTCGTCGGCTCGCCCGCAGTGAATGGCATTCGTGGCCCAGTCCGTGGGGACGGCGATGGCGGCGTGTCCCAAGCCGACGAGCCGGGTGCCGGGGGGCGTTATCGCCTGGTTGGAGTGTGGAGGGGGAAGCCGCTCGCGGCGCTGCGGGCGCTTGCGGCATTGACCCGACGTGCGGTGGTCCGAGGAGCGCGACGCTGCCGATCACCGCGGCCACCGCGGCGGCACTGCCGAGGATGGCGATGAGCGAACGCCGGCGGCGGCGTCGACCTGCCTCGACGATCATCTGCTCGACTGCCGGCGTCCCGACGTGCACCCGGTCGCCGGCCCGCTGCAGGAGGTGGGAGAGGCGTTGTTCGTTCATGGTGTTCCTCGCAGTTCAGCTCAGACCGGGATCCTGGGCAAGGGCCCTTAACGCGCGGGAGAGGCGGCTCTTGATGGTGCCCGGAGCAACGCCCAGCACAGAGGCCATCTGGTACTCGCTGAGGCCGCTGTAGTAGCGCAGCACGACGACGGTCCGCTGCTCGGCACCCAGCCGGGCAAGGGCTCGCACCATCGCGTCGAGTTCGTCCACGGCGGCTGTCTCGTCCGGACAGGACTGTTCGGGCATCGCCGCCACCGGCGTCTCGCCGTTCCAGCGTCGGCGTCGGGAGGAGGTCAGGGTGTTGACCAGCACGCGGTGGACGTAGGCGTCTCGATCGTCGGCCTGCGCCACCTTCGGCCAGTGCACCAGACAGCGCGTCAGCGCGGTCTGCACGACGTCCTCGGCTTCTGCCGGCGTGCAGCCGAGCAGGACCGCAGAGCGCACGAGCAGCGTCCATCGCGACTCGACGTACCCGCTGAAGTCCACATCCCTTGCCACCGAACCACCTGCCACATCGCGGACCCTCTGACCTCCCAGACGCCCCAGCTGCGGGCCAAGGTTCCATCGTCCTCGCCCCCACGAAAGGTGGCAGACCAGATACCGGGCGGCAAGCCCGCCATACTTGCGACCCTCGGAACGGGACTGAAGGTGGCAAACCACCTTGAACAGGTACCTGAGCGTGATCCAATGGCTCCATGTCGATCAAGCCGGTGC
The DNA here is from genome assembly GCA_963720325.1 of uncultured Actinomycetota bacterium. Lineage (GTDB taxonomy): Bacteria > Actinomycetota > Actinomycetes > Propionibacteriales > Actinopolymorphaceae > Thermasporomyces. Next base: position 1,161,112 of record CAVRFE010000008.1, read on the forward strand.
CACTGACGGGGGCCGTCCTCGCCTGGGCAATGGAAGACGCTGGCGTCTCGTCACGAGACCTCGCGGCCAGGCTGGGCGTTCCCCCGGTAACCGTGATGAGCTGGATCAAGGAACGGGAGCACCGGCAACCGGAGAGTTCCACAAGCTCGTCAAGGAACTGCGGCGTCCACAAGCCACTACCTCACCGTTCGCGACTCGATTTGTCGATCAGGCGGCGCTGAAAGAGGGCGCCACTCATCCGGCCGCGGATGTCGACGGTTCGGACATGCTTGAAGCCTTGCGACCGGTAGTAGGCGTGGAGCCTCGTGTTGGTGCTCCAGCAGTTGAGCCGGACCAAGCGATCGCCACGTTGGCGGGCGTGCTCGGCGACAGCATCTAGCAGCGCTCCCCCGTAGTCCCTGCCGTGCTGGCCCTCAGCCACCAGGAGACGGGTGATGTAGGTCTGGGGCTCCTTGACTTCCTCGGGCGTCCACAGCTCGGCGTCGGGCTCGATCAGGGCGACGATGGCGACGACCTGGCCGTCAACGCACCAGCCGACGAAGGCGCCGGCGTCGATCTGCTTGTCGATGCTTCGGCGTACCGCGTCGCGGTCAATCCCGTGCTGGTACTGGTCGGTGCCCTTATCTGCGAGCCACTCCTCGGCGTGACGCCGTATCTGGTGGATCAGGCCGCGGTGCGTCCCGTCGAGGGCGACCAGCATCACGCCTCCAGGTCGTAAGAGACCTCAACCCGGTCAGCGGCCATCCGGGTCACTAGGTGGCGCACTGGCCGATCCTCGGAGTCGAAGCCAGTCCGGGTGTGTACCAGCAGCGGCGTGCCCGGTGCCATTCGAAGCTGTTGCGACTCGTCCGCGGTCGGCATCCGCGCCGTGATCGTGTCGTGCCAGCGAGCCTGCTTGTGTCCGGTCGCAGCGAGCAGGCCGCCTTGCACTCCCACATCACGCGGGTCCCAGAACAGGTCGTTGTCGTCGGTGACGAACGGCGGGAAGTATGACTCGCTCAGCTGGTGCGGCTCGCCGTCGACGTGACGGACTCGAAACCGCGCCTGGATCGAGGTGCCCTCAGTTATGCCCAGGACGTTGGCGACATCAGCCGGCGCCTCGATGGTGGCAATCCGCATCTCGTTCTTCGGCTCGCCGCCCTGGGCTCTGATCGTGTTCGCCCAGGCGTCGCCGTCGTTGGAGTGCGCGCGTCGTCAGTAATGATGACGACTATCTGTGGAGTAATCACGTGCCTGCAGCGCTTGGTCTGCGACGGCAGAAGTGTCGATGAAGGGCTGAGATGTCCGCACCAAACTCTGCTGGTCGGAGCCCGTGACCGCGCTGCGGCCGGTGGAAGGTGGAGATCCTGGGCGAAGCCGCAGCGGGCATTGAACGTTGGGGATCTACTTGCCGTGGTGCCTTGACAATTCCGAGCGCGTAGCTCGACCGAGAAGCGGTCAGCGGTTCTGACTCTAACCGCACGACTGACTCACCATGGGCAGCGGGGTCGGCGTGCTTCGGTCCGCTCCATCGGTAGCCTCGGTTCCGCTGTGGGAGTCTCACGAAAGACTGCTGATCTATGGGAGACATGTCGCATGCCCGACCTGACCTATGACGCGGATGCGCCCTTCGAACTCACCATCGAGCCGGTTGCCGAGCGGCACACCGCGGTGATCGCCAGGTGTCGGTTCGACAATGTGGAGGGTGCGCCGGTTGACGGTTACCTCGTCACGCCGATGACACCAACCGCCACACCCACGGCTGGGGTGGTCTACCAGCACACCGAGGGTGGGCGGGAGGCGTTCCTGCCTGAGGCGATCCAGCTGGCCGAGGCTGGCGGTGCCGCGATCTGCCTGCCGTTCGTCGCCCTCGAGGACCCGGTGGCGATGATCCGCCAGTCGATCTTCGCCATCCGTCGGGGCGCGGACATTTTGCTCCAGCAGAGCGACCGGATCGGCTGCGTCGGTCACAGTGGTGGCGCGATGATGGCGGCGACTGTCAGCGGTGTCGACCGGCGGTTTTCCTGTTTCGTGTTCGAAGTGGGGTTGTCCGGGTTCACCTTTCACTGGCGGGACAGCCAGCATCCGACCATCAAGGGGCTACGGGATGCCACGCCGGCTGAGCAGTTCGATGCCGCATTGGCGGCGATGAGCCCTTACGACGCAGTGCACTTCGTCGGTGCCGCAGCTCCGGCACCCCTGCTCTTCCAGTTCGCGCAGTTCGATATCGGCGTCAGCAAGGCAGAGTCGGAGGCGTTCTTCGCCGCGGCGAGCGAACCGAAACAGAAGCGCTGGTACGACACCGGACACCAGGTGAACGACGTGGCCGCCTACGCCGACCGGGCACGGTTCCTGGCCAGCCACCTCGACATCCCCGCGCTGCCCGACGTTCTCGCGAAGCGGGTCGGTGACCCAATCGACACCACGACGACCGAGCCGCCACCATGAACACGGCCCACAGACACGAGGTTCGTCGGCACGGCGAGTGTCGGCGAGGTCCTCACAAAACGTGGCGGCTAACAGTTTTAGGTCGCGGAGATGATCGGTAGCAGGGTTGTTGTGGCGGGGATGCCGATCTGGCGTGGCGTGGTCCCGGCGGGGGTGGGGACGTCGGCCAGCCGTTGCAGCAGCTTGTCGAGTGCGGCGTGGCCGTCCTCGACGGCTGCTTGTTCGTCTTCGGTGAGGGGGATGGTGGTCTGCATGCGTTGGAGGTTGTCTTTGGCTTCCAGGAGCTGGGCTTTGCTGGAGTCCTTGGGTGTGTAGAAGTCGCAGCGGGCGCAGGCCATCCGGTGTGGGCATTGCTCGAAGAACGTGTAGGTGCAGTAGCCGTGGCCGAGGTCGTAGTGTTGCCAGGGCTCGCCGGCTGCGGCGGCTCCGGAGGTGACCGCCTCGCGGTTGACGAGTACTTCGATGGTGCGAACGTTGCGGGCGAAGTAGCCGGCGTCGCGGTAGGCCCTGGCGAGGGTGTTCGGGGTGAGCTTGGCGTAGTGCTGGGTGGAGTCTGGGCTGCGGTGTCCGAGCCATTCCTGCAGCTCGAACAGGGTCATGGGCTCTTTGGCGTTGTAGAGCTGGCTGGCGATGGTGGAGCGGGCCCGGTGGCTGGTGATGTTTCCGCGGACATCGGCGGTGGGGACGCCGGCCTTGTGGCAGAGCGTGGGGATGATCCTGTCGTTGATGTAGTTCTTGGCGACCCGGCCCGCGCGGACGGCGAACAGGAAGTCCACCCGCTCACCGGTCTTGCGGTCCAGCATCTTCGGCTGGATCGGCCGCACGGCCTGCCACGCCTCGATGGCCTGCCCGAGCAGCGCATCGACCGGTTTGGTGAACGCAGTACCCGTCTTGTGGGTGGGCACGTCCAGCAAGCAGACCGCATCTTGTGCGAGTACCTCCTCGGTGTCGCCGGGGATGGGCATGCCGTCGTGTTGCCACCGGATGCATCCCAGGCGGAGGCGGGCAATCTCGTCGCTGCGTTGGCCGCTGAACAAGCAGGTGAGCGTGATCGCACGGATCATCTCGACGGGGTGGGTGCGGCCGTCTGCGGGCAGGTCGGTGCTGTCGAGGTTCAGTCCGGCCCAGAGTAACTTCGCCCAGATGTCGTCGGCGATAACGCGGGGATACGGGCCTTGCAATGCCACGATGCTGGATGGGGTGGCCAGCGCCCGCGTTGGGTCGAACCGGCGGGGGATCCATTCCCAGTCCTGGCAGTCGCGGAAGAAGGTGCGCGTGACTCGCAGATAGCCGCGTTTGGTCGTCGGCGATAACGGTTTTCCGAGGTTGCCTTGGCGCCCGGCGAGCCAGGCCGCGGACTGGGTGTGAGTGCCGACCGTCATGCGGTCAACCGCGGCGACCCAGGCTGCGCAGGTCTCCCGGGTCCACTGGGCCGGGTCGGTGATGGTGGGCTGTTCCGCTGTCAGCCACCGGCCCAACTTGGCCAGCACGGTCCGGTAGGTGTTGCGGGTGGCTGGCTCGAGGGTCGATGTCGAGTGCCAGCGTTCGATCCACTGCGCCCAGGCCGCCGCGGTCCCGGCGATCCCTGCCAGGCAGTGGTTTTTCGGTGTCGGTGGTGGTTCGGCATGGCCGAGCGCGGCGACGGCGCGATGGATGCCGTGGAGATCGAGAAAGAGGCGCGGTCCCATCGCGGGGTCGGTGCGCAGCCGCGTCAGCACATCAGCGGACAGGTCGCGCAGCAACGGGCTGCGGTTGAGCAACAGCACGTGGCAGACCGCGGTGGTCAGCTCTCTTTCGTAGCGACGGTGGTAGCCCCAGCCGGCCAGCACGTCGCGGATCTGCCTGACGGCATCCTCGACTGGTTCCTTGCCGAAGACGCGTCGGGCCAGCGACGGGCGGTGGAAGCATCCGACTCTGTTGAAGGCGGTGAAGCCGGCCGGCAGGTAGGCGTAGACGAGCAGGTAGGGGCGTGCGATCGGGCCGATCTGCCCGGGCCAGCGCTCCCGCAGGCTGTTGGCGCCGGTTCCCATGAGGTCGGCCCAGTCCTATGCCGACCAGTCCCAGAAGGCCTGCTGTTGGTCGGCGCAGTGCGTCAGCACCAGCGCGGCCGCGTCGCGCGCGAACCGCCGCTGGCGGCGGCTGTCCGGGTGCCAGTGCACCGCCGCCCGCGCGGCGTCCAACGGTGTCACCAACCTTCGGATCGACCGCCATGCAGCCGGCCTTCGGTTGTGGTCATCGCGTCGCAGCAGTTCAAGCCCGAGCGCACGCAGCCCGTTCAGTTCGGTCGTTGTGAGTTCGCCCTGTCGGTCATAGCTGTCCAGATCGAGGGGCCATGGCCATGCGGGAGCCGCGGCCGCCTCGGTGACGGCCGCCGAGGACACCGCGGTCAAGGCGTTCCAGCGCCGGTCGCCGGCTCGCCGAGGTGGGCCAGCATCTCTACCCGCCAGCCGTGGATCTGCTCCATGCCGCGGTTGAGTTCGTCGGCCAGGTCTCGGCCGGAGGGGTGGATGTAGGTCAACGTCGTGTCGATGCTGCGATGACCGGCGAAGGTGGCGATGGCGTGCAGCTCCCAGCCCATGCGGGCCAGATCGGTCAAGCACAGATGCCGGGTCGTGTGCATGGAGAACCGTGGCACCACGGCGGCCAGGGCGACCCGACGCACCACCTTCGACCAGCCCGACCGATCGTTCTACGACCCGAGGGAGAACCGCGTTGTCCACCGCCGCCAGCGCTACCGACCGGCTGCTCGACGTACGCGAAGCAGCGGTCATGCTCGGCACCTTCAACACGTCGGGAGTCCGCTTCCCCCGCCGCCTGATCGCAGAGCGCCGCATTCGCTTCGTGCGAATCGGACGCATGGTCCGCATCCCTGAGTCGGCCATCCGCGAGCTGATCTCAGAAAACACGGTCGAGCCGATCCGCGTCGGAACCACCTGGAGGGCTGCCTGATGGGTAGGAGACGATTAGGGCGCGTTCGGAAGCTGCCGTCGGGGCGGTACCAGGCGCGTTACCTGGCGCCGGATGGGACCGATAGGCCAGCGCCAAACACATTCGCCACCAAGTCGGAGGCGGCCCGATGGCTGACGTTGAAGGAAGCCGAACTGGCGCGGAACTCGTTGACAGTCGATCCTGCTGCAGCTGAGATGCCGCTCGCGGACTACGCGGCGAGCTGGATCCGGCACCGGCCCGGACTGCGGGGAAAGACGATCGTGCTCTACGACGGGCTCCTGCGGAATCACATCAAGCCCCACCTTGGGGAGAAGCGTCTGAACCAACTCACGGGGCCGATGCTGCGAGCCTGGAGAACGGATCTCCTGGACAACGGACTCGGACCTGTCACCGCCGCCAAGGCATACCGCCTGCTCCGGTCGATCCTGGCGACGGCAGTAGAGGACCGAATCCTGGAGTACAACCCGTGCTTCATCAAAGGCGCACCTTCGGAACGAAGCCCGGAGCGCCCGACCCTGACCGAGCGAGAGGTATTCGATCTGGTCCACGGCATGGAACCTCGCTATCGCCTGCTCAAACTTCTCGCCGCCCTTGGCAGCCTGCGGTGGGGCGAGCTAGCAGCGCTGCAGCGCCGTCATATCGACGGCGCACGGGGATTGATCGAGGTCCGGCAAGCGGTCGTCGAACTTCCGACAGGCGAGCTGCGAATCGGTCCACCGAAAACCGAGTCGGGGCGACGCGACATCGAGGTTCCAAGCCTGATTTGGAAGGACTTGCAGCTCCACCTCGACGTGTACGTGAAGCCCAGCAACGACGCGTTCGTCTTCACGGGCCCGAAGGGTGCAATGCTCCGCCGGTCGAATTACCAGCGCACATGGCGGAAGGGACTGGCGAAGGCTGGCCTGACGGATCGTGGTCTGCACTTCCACGATCTACGCCATACCGGCAATACATGGCACGCCGAGAGTGGCGCGACGGTCCGGGAGCGGATGGGTCACTCCAGCACCAAGGCAGCTCTGATCTACATCCATAGCCGGGACGGTCGACAGCGGCTTCTCGCCGAAGCGATGTCTGAGCGGCTGGCTGAGGCACTGCGAACTGACCCCGCAAGTGAGTCAGCGATGCACTGAACCGCCAATCGATCATCCGATAGTGGACGGCCACGCTCCTAGATTGCGGCCGGGAGCGTGGCCGCGTTATCCGGAAGAACGGGCAGCGGCCAGGCAGGATCGCGCCGCCAGGTCAGCCAGCGCTCTTCGAACGGTCCGGTGCGTTGTTCGAACATCGCCAACGCCTGGTCCCTCGCGCGTTCGATCTCCGTGTGTTCGGCGTCCGTGACCAGGCCGAGCTGCCTGCCCTGGGCGTACTCGTCCTCGTCCTTCCAGTGATGCGTACCGTCGGGATAGAACACTAGGTCGATCATGTGGTCCCAGGTGTCGAAGCCGATCGGCGTGCGGCGGTACGGCTGCTCGAAGTTGACGTACCAGATCCCAATCTCGCCGCTCGGCTCGAAGAACAGCAGGACACTGAACCACGTCTCGGGAAGTTGGAAGCCGAGCATCGTGACGTCCCAGAGCACCGACGTGCTCAGTGACCACTCGCCAGTCACCAACTCCGACAGTGAGTCGCGCTGAGAACGGTCGGCGGACCTCCAGCTGGTCTCCGCCAAAAGCTCGGTGCCCGTCCAGCACACCCAGGCAATCTCCTCACCCGTGTCATGCACGACCCTGGTTGGCCATGCCGACCGCACCTTGCCGTGGAACACGTTGCGCCGCACTGCAACACTGCCTGGCTCGAATCGAACCGGCCCCGAAGGAGTCATGCCTTTGAACCTAGTGGCGGGCCGTGCGGTACGTCACCAGCGGCGGGACGGTTGCCGAGACGGCGGTGGCGGCCGGCCTGCCGCTCGCATCGGGCACGCGGTCTCCTCCAGCGCCTGACGACCCTCACCACGCAGTTAGCCGGCCCGTACTGCGAGCGTGACTCGCCACCGGAAGTTCGGCGCGATCACCACCTGTTATCGAAGGGAATTGAGTCATTGGACCAACGGCCCGGGTGCGGATGATGGCGCTCGAAGTATTCGCCATACTGCAGATGGCGGCTGGAGAACGCCGCCGAGCAGGCAAGGTGCAAGGCCGCCGGGTCGGCGCTTGCTGCGACGCCGCACACGATGTGCGTCGTGGGGTGCTGAACTCTGTGGGCCCTCCGTAGGCGAAGACAACCACGCTGTCGATCGAGATCGCGCTGCAGAAGTCCGCGATCCCCGCAGACTGGCTGAGCCGTTCGAGCGTGAAGGTCTCTCCTGGGTCGCTGTACGCGCCGAGGATGTCTCCGATGAGGCGCGCATCTTCGCCGACGCGCAGCTCTGTTGCGCCGGGTCCGCCGAGGAACGCCGCCGGATCGGGCAGCTGCGTGATCGCCCGCTTCCAGTGTTCTCGAGTCACGCGCTTGCCCGTCAGTGCCTTGTAGGCGTTCGCCAGCGCGTAGAGAAGGCAGGCGTCGTCCAGGAAGCCCTGAAAGTAGAGGTGCATGCGAACGGTGGGGTCGACCCAGCGCGAAGAAGCCTCGGCTGAGGAGGGCGACTTGTCTGTGTAAGCCATCACAATCGCCTTGTAGCTCGGATCGGGCACGTAGCGGGCACGAGCTTGCTTCCGGAGCCCTGAGACCACGAAACCCCAGGTCGGAAAAGTGCCGCTGACCTGGGGCTTCGCCTTGGAGCGGGTGAGGAGAATCGAACTCCCACTGTCAGCTTGGGAAGCTGATGTTCTGCCATTGAACTACACCCGCGCACCTGCCGACGCCACCACGACGGCGCCGGACCGTGCACTGCAAACCCGGACACCACCGCGACGGTGACGGCTCAGGATACTACTCAGAACCCTCCCGCTCACCCCGTCCCCACCGCGCCGAGGGAAGGTCGGACCAGCCGCACCGGGCACCCATTCGGTAGGTTGCCAACGTGCTGCTGTCTGACCGTGACATCCGCGTCGAGATCGACAAGGGACGGGTGGTGCTCGAGCCGTTCGATCCGGCGTTCGTGCAACCGGCGAGTGTCGACGTACGCATGGACCGCTACTTCCGGGTCTTCGAGAACCACCGCTATCCGCACATCGACCCGGCCGAGGAGCAACCCGACCTCACCCGGCTGGTCGAGTGTGAGAAGGGCGAGCCGTTCATTCTGCACCCGGGTGAGTTCGTTCTCGCCTCGACGTATGAGACCATCACGCTCCCCGACGACATCGCCGCCCGGTTGGAGGGCAAGTCCAGCCTCGGCCGGCTCGGGCTGCTCACGCACTCGACGGCCGGCTGGATCGATCCGGGGTTCTCGGGCCACGTGACCCTCGAACTCTCCAACGTCGCCACCCTGCCGATCAAGCTCTGGTCGGGCATGAAGATCGGCCAGATGTGCTTCTTCAGGCTGTCGTCCCCGGCCGAGCACCCGTACGGCTCCGACCAGGCCGGCTCCCGCTACCAGGGCCAGCGTGGCCCCACGCCGTCCAAATCGTTCCGCAACTTCCACCGCGCCGACACCTGAGGGCACCTGCCACCATGCCAACGACCGCGGCTCTCATCGGGCCCAGTGACCCGCCCGGACTTCATGTGATGTCGTTCAACCTGCGCGTCGGCACCGAGGGGCTGCCCGATCCGTGGCCCGAACGCCGTCCCGCCGCGGCGGCGCTGCTGCAGGCCGAGCTTCCCACCGTGATCGGCACCCAGGAGGGCGTGTACGACCAGCTGCGACAGGTCGAGGCAGACCTTCCCAGCGCGTACGAGTGGATCGGGACCGGGCGGGAGGGTGGCAGCCATGGCGAGTTCATGGCGGTCTTCTTCGACGCGCGGCGCCTGGTGCCGCGGGAGTTCGATCACTTCTGGCTGTCAGACACCCCGGCCGTGGTGGGGTCGGCGACGTGGGGCAACCAGGTCGTAAGGATGGCGAGCTGGGTGCGCTTTGCCGATCAGGCGACCGGCGCGGAGTTCGTCATCCTCAACACGCATCTGGACCATGCCGTGGAGAACGCCCAGAACCGAGGCGCTGAACTCCTGGCCAAGCAGGTGGCCGACTTCGACGCCGACCTTCCGGTCATCGTGACCGGTGACTTCAACGTCGCGGCCGAATCGTCCGAGCCGTACGACACCCTCGTCAGCGGCGCCGGTCTGCTCGACACCTGGACGGTGGCGGAGGAACGCCGGACGAAGACGTACGCGACGTTCCATGGGTACGGGCCCCCGGCGGCCGACGGAGACCGGATCGACTGGATTCTGGTGCGGCCAACTGTGCGGGTGCTGGTCGCCGGGATCAACACCCGCACGGTCGATGGTCGCTGGCCCTCCGACCACTGGCCGGTGCAGTCGCTGCTGCAGTTGGGCTGACCTGCCGCTCGGCCGCATGACTCATCTGGCCAGGTGACGCTGGGCCGGCAGGACGAGTCGCGGTGGACGGGTGGACGGTTCTATTCGGTCGGCCAGCCAGTGCAGGGCGCCGGCCAGCTTCCTCCGTACGGTCGGACCACCCGCGTGCTGGTGGTAGCGGCGACCACGGCGGCGTGACATCCCGCTCGTCGGGTTGGCGCCGGCGATCAGGTCGGCCTGGCGGAGCTTGGCCATCTCGTAGATGCAGAAGTCGTTCATCGAAGTGCTCCAGTTCTGGATGAGGGCGTACTCAGCACGCGGGCTGGCGGATGCCGCCCGGCGGATGTGGTTCTGATGGGGTGTCGAGGCGGATGTGTCAGCGGTTGGCGCTATCCCTGCTCAGCGGGCGCGCACGATCGAGATGTCGCCACTGAGCGTACGAGCACGTACCGACACTGTTGAGTCGTTGCCGGCGGGCTCACCTGTCTGGTCAAGGGCGGAGTGAACGTCTCCCGACATGGACGAGACGTCGAGCCAGGCGGCGGTGCCGGCAGCCACGCCGATCTGGATGTCTCCGGACGCGGCGTCGGCGGACACCTCGCCGTGGTGGACGGAACCGATCCGGACGTCACCGGAGGCGGTCTTGGTGTCCACAGATCCGCCTGCCTTTTCGACCAGGAGGTCCCCCGAGGCGGCCTGGAGACGGACGTCGCCGCCCACGTCGCCCAGGTTGACGTCACCGGAGGCCGTGGCCACCTGCGCCCTGCCGCCGACCCGTGGGACCGAGATGTCCCCGGAGGCGGTCTGCAGCTTCGCGTCGCGCTCGACGCCGTGGACGTAGACGTCACCGCTCGCGGTGGTGATGGTCAGGCTCGCGGTCTGGTCGACCCGTAGGTCGCCCGACGCCGAGGTCACCTCGACGTCGCCGTACCGACCGTCGGCGGTGAGGTCAGCCGAGGCGACCGTGCCGCGGAGGTGGGAGCCCTCGGGCAGCGCCACCCGGACGTCGACCGAGGCGGACCGCCCGGATCGGTTCTCGGGCGCCTCGATGACGACCGTGCCGTCCCGGTGTTCGACCACGGTCTCGCGGGCCGCTTCGACGTCCGCGGACCGGCTGGAGTCGCTCGGTAGGACCTCGACCTCGGTCTCGGTACGCGCCGAGGCCTGGATGCGGATCTCACCGCTGCTCAGCTTGAAGCGGAGGGTGATCGGGTCGGGGGTGGTGAACGTGGGCATGGCGGAACTCCCATCGGTGTGGTTGTGCCTGTGGGCGGTTGGAGGAGAGTGCTGTACGGATTGACGAGGCGAACGTGGCCCGACCTGAGGTCAGCGCGCCCAGCCGGACAGGTGCTGGCCGATCCGGATGCCTCCGCGTTCGTGACGCCGTTCGCGGCCCCCGCGGGAGCCGTCGGCAAGTGCGTTGCTGACCGCACGCACGAGCCAGGTGTTGACGGACACGCCTTCGCGGGCGGCCGCCTCCTCGGCGCGGGCCTTCAGTGACTCGGGCAGTCGGAGCGTCACCCGGGCGACGCCCTGGTCGGCGTCGGGAACCGGCGGGGGCTCCGGCGGCTCCGGCGGGCTCGGGGGCTCCGCCGGTCCCGGCGGTGCCGTCACCACGAACTCCGGCTCCCGGCCGCGGAGTCTGACCTCCACCGACCCGGGCGCCAACTCGCGGGTGATCTCACCGGTCGCGGTGGAGAGGGCGTCGAGAAGGGCTAGCCGTACGGCGGCATCGAGCGCGGCCGTCAGGCGTTCGGCTGCAGTGCGGGCATCGGCGCCACCGACCTCTGCGGCTGCGGTGAGGTCGTGGCGGATGCTGTCCACGTACGGCGTAAGTTCCATGACGCCATGGTGACGTCATCGCGATGTCGTGTCAAGCCCCACCCTGACGTCAACTGGCTGGAGGGCCGCCTCCGGTGCCTCGACGGACGGACTCCAGGAGGAGCTGCGCAACGTCGATGACCTGCACGTTCTCCCCAGCCGTACCCTCCGACTGCTGCTGGGTGACGCCATCTGACAGCATCACGGTGCAGAACGGGCAGGCCGTCGCCACCCGTTCCGCTCCGGTGGCGACTGCCTCGGTGGTGCGTTCGAGGTTGACCCGGGTCCCGATGGACTCCTCCATCCACATCCGCGCGCCGCCCGCTCCGCAGCAGAACGACTTGGAACCGTGCCGCGGCATCTCACGGACCTCGACCCCGGGCAAGGCGCCGAGGAGTTCGCGCGGCGGCTCGTAGACCTGGTTGTGCCGGCCGAGATAGCAGGGGTCGTGGTACGTGATCGGAACAGGCGCAGCGGCACCGCCACCGGTACCGTCGCCGCCGGACCCGCCCGCCTCGCCGTCGCCGTCGCCTTCGTCGGCGGTCGGTGCCATGGGCGTCAGGCGTCCGTCCCGGACCAGCCGGTTGAGCAGCTGCGTGTGGTGCACGACCTCCAGCTCCAGGCCCAGCTGGCGGTACTCGTTCCGGATCGTGTTGAAGCAGTGCGCGCAGGTGACGACGGCCTTGGTCGCGCCGGCCTCCCGGAGCGTCTCGACGTTCTGCTGCGCGAGCATCTGGTAGACGAACTCGTTGCCGGCGCGCCGCGCCGGATCACCCGTACACGTCTCCGCCTGCCCGAGGACGGCGAACGACACACCGGCCGTGTGCAACAGCTCGGCCACCGCCCGCGTCGTCTTCTTGGCCCGGTCGTCGAAGGCACCCGCACACCCGACCCAGAAGAGGTACTCGACCTGACCGAGGTCCTCCACGTCACCACCCAGCACCGGCACCTCGAACGGCAGGCCCTTCGCCCAGTCGAGACGTCCGGTCGGGTTCATGTTCCACGGGTTGCCTTTGGACTCCAGACCGCGGAAGAGCTGGTTGAGCTCGCTGGGGAACTCCGACTCGACCAGGACCTGGTGCCTTCGCATGTCGACGATGTGGTCGACGTGTTCGATGTCAACCGGACATTGCTCCACGCAGGCGCCGCAGGTGGTGCACGACCACAACACGTCCGGGTCGATCACCGCACCGACCGAACCGTCGCCGTCGCCGTTGCCGTTGCCTTCGCTAGTTGGACCCACCAACGCCCGCTGCGCTTCGGCTTTCAGCGACTCGGGCAGGGCGTCGCGTTCGTGTTCGGGCGTCTGCAGATAGGGCGCCTTGGCGTACGCGTGGTCGCGCAGGTCCATCACGAAGAGCTTGGGCGACAGGGGCTTTCCGGTGTTCCATGCCGGACACTGCGACTGGCACCGGCCGCACTCGGTGCAGGTCGTGAAGTCCAGCAGCCCTTTCCAGGTGAAGTTTTCGACCGCTCCGGCGCCGAAGATGTCGTCCTCGCCCGGATCCTCGAAGTCGATCGGTTTGCCGGCCGAGTGCATCTGCTGCAGCGGACCGAGTGCGGTGCCGCCGTCGGCGTTGCGTTTGAACCAGACGTTGAAGAACGCGGTGAACCGGTGCCACGCGACACCCATCGTGGGATTCATCGCGATGACCAGGAACCACGCCATCGACACCACGATCTTGACCGTCGCGGTGACCCAGATGGCGATGCCCAGCCCGCCGACACTCATGCCCGCGAACGCCGCCGCCAGCGGATAGCTCACTGCGTGGTGCAGGCTCCAGCTCGCTCCGGTCAGCGCGCCCTCGAAGCCCCGCAGGAGAAGGATGCAGAGCGCAATCGCGACGATGGTGTATTCGACGTAGTACGCCTGCCAGAACGTCGACCCGGCAAACCTGCTCCGCCGGCCACGCCAGCGTGGATGCGCCACCTGCCGGATCACGATCAGGACGAGAATCGCGACAAGGGTCAACAGGGCAAGGACTTCGGCCACCAGCTCGTACGGCCACCAGTGTCCGATCACCGGCAACGCCCAGTCGACACCGCCGTAGATCTGTCCGTACGCGGTGACCAGCGTGAGAACCAGGAAGCCGAACCCGACGAACACGAACCAGTGCGCGGCACCGACCAGGCTCCACTTCAGCAAGCGGGTGTGGCCGAGCGTCTCGCGCAGCATCGTCTCCCAGCGATGCCCTGGATGGTCCGTTCGCCCGACCGCGGGCTGTCCCAGCCGGACCACCCCGACCATGCGCGCGGCCGTGCGTACGACGAAGGCGATGGCCACCAGACTGATCACAGTGGAGAGGACGACGGCGGCGACCTGCATGCGGACAGCTCCTCCCAATCCAGCGGTGAGGTCCAGCAGCGAGGCCCGGTGGTGACTCCGGGTCCGGGGCTGGTGACGTCGAGCGTAGGGCGTCAGGTCGCCGTGTCCTGGCGGCGGGCCGGCATTACGCCCGCGTGCGGCGGGTCAGCCGTGCCGTCGGCACACACCGTTATGGTTAGGGGTCGCGTTCCGTCGACCGAGGAGGGCCGGCGTGATCGAGTTCGAGTCCGTCACCAAGCGTTACCCCGACGGCACAGTTGCCGTCGATGCGCTCGATCTCCAGGCAGCATCAGGGGAGATCACGGTGCTGGTCGGGCCATCGGGCTGTGGCAAGACCACGTCCCTGCGCATGGTCAACCGGATGGTCGAGTTGTCGTCCGGTCGCATCCTCGTCGACGGCAACGACACCGCCGCCTCCGACCCGGCGAAGCTGCGCCGCGGCATGGGCTACGTCATCCAGCACGCCGGCCTGTTCCCGCACCGCACGGTCGTCGACAACATCGCCACAGTTCCCTACCTGCTGGGCTGGAGCCGCACGAAGGGCCGGGCCCGCGCGATGGAGCTACTCGAACGCGTCGGCCTCGACCCTCGGCTCGCCAAGCGCTATCCGTCCCAGCTCTCCGGTGGACAGCAGCAGCGCGTGGGAGTCGCCCGCGCCCTCGCCGCCGACCCGCCGGTGATGCTGATGGACGAACCGTTCAGTGCGGTCAACCCGGTCGTACGCGCCAACCTGCAGGAGGAGTTCCTGCGCCTGCAAGCTGAGCTTGACAAGACCATCGTGTTCGTCACCCACGACATCGACGAGGCGATCAAGCTGGGCGACAGGGTGGCGGTCCTGCGCACCGGCGGCAAGCTCGCGCAGTTCGCGCCACCCAAAGAACTCCTCGAACGCCCGGCGGACGAGTTCGTCGCAGGCTTTGTCGGCAAGGACCGCGGCTACCGTGCGCTCTCGTTCACGCCGGCCGAGGGCCTCACCTGCGACCCGGAGCCCTCGGTGAAGCTCGGCGCGAGCGCAGACGAGGCGAGGTCGGCCGCCGTCGACGGCTGGATCCTCGTCGTCGACTCAGACCAGCGACCGCAAGGCTGGGTTGACGTGGCCAGCCTGACCAGCGACGTGACGCCCGAGCTGCTGCACCGCGGCGGCACGATCGGGAGCGTCGCCGGCTCGCTGCGCGCCGCGCTCGACGCGGCGCTGTCGTCGCCGACCGGGCGCGGTGTGATCGCCGACGAGGAGGGCCGCTTGGTGGGTGCGGTGCGCCCGATGACCGTGCTGGCCGTCCTCGACGCCAACGGCTCTGGGCCGGGTGGCACCAACGGCGCCGGAGCGTCGGGTGACACCAACGGCCGGGAGACGGGGATCCAGCCGTGATCGACTGGCTGACGTCCAACGCGGGCGAGGTCGTGCGGCTGTTCGGCTGGCACGCCTGGTTGTCGGTCCTGCCGCTTGTCTTCGGGCTGGTGATCGCCATCCCGCTGGGTTGGCTGGCTCGCCGGCACCGGCACCTCTACCCGCCGATGATCGGTGTGACCGGGCTGCTTTACACCATCCCGTCCCTCGCGCTGTTCGTCGCGCTGCCCGCGATCCTGGGCACCAGGATCCTCGACCCGATCAATGTCGTGGTGGCACTCACCATCTATACGGTCGCGCTGCTCGTCCGCACCGTGGCCGACGGCCTGGCCGCTGTCGCCGACGACGTGCTCCAGGCGGCGACCGCGATGGGATACCGCCGTGTCCGGCGCCTGTTCGCGGTCGAGCTACCGGTCGCGGTGCCGGTCATCGGCGCCGGCATGCGCGTCGCCGCAGTCTCCAACGTGAGCATGGTGGCGGTCGCGGCGGTGATCGGCACACCCGAGCTGGGCCTGTTGTTCACCGACGGGTTCGCCCGCAGCTTCATGGCCCCGCTGGTCACCGGCATCGCTTTGTGCGTCTTGCTGGCGGTGACGCTGGACGGCATCATCCTTGGTCTGATCAAGGTGCTGACACCGTGGCAGCGAGCAGGGGAGGCCTCGTGATCGCCAACCTGGTCGCGTGGCTGTCCAACCCGGTCCACTGGTCCGGCGTCGACGGCATTCCCCACCGCGTGCTCCAGCACCTGGGCTACTCGCTCATCTCCCTGGCGCTCGCGGCGCTCATCGGCATCCCGCTCGGGATGTACGTCGGCCACACCGGCCGAGGCAAGTTCATGGTCGCGGGCCTCGCCAACGCGTTGCGCGCCCTTCCCACGTTCGGGCTGTTGATCCTCGTCGCACTCCCGCTGATCACCCGGCTGCCCGGCGACTTCGGCTACCTCGTGCCGAGCATCGCCGTCCTGGTCGTGCTCGCCGTGCCGTCGATCCTCACCAGCACCTACGCGGGCGTGCAGGGCGTCGATCTCGCGGCCAAGGACGCCGCGTACGGCATGGGGATGACCGGGCGTGAGGTGCTGGCCAAGATCGAGGCGCCGTGCGCACTGCCGCTGGTGTTCTCCGGGCTGCGCAGCGCCATGCTCCAGATCGTCGCGACCGCCACCATCGCCTCCTACATCGGGCTGGGCGGACTCGGGCGCTTCCTCATCGACGGCCAGGCGGTGCGGGACTATCCGCAGATGCTCGCGGGTGCCGTCCTCGTCGCCGCGCTCGCGGTCGTCGTCGAGCTCGTGCTCGCGGGGGTGCAGCGGGTCGCCGTACCCAGAGGACTCACCGGACGGACTGCCCGCATCCGCCCCGACAGCATGCCGGTCGAAGCAGCACAGGCCGAACCGGCCAACGAGCGGGAGCGGGCCGTCGCGGCATCGTGACAAGTGAACGTAGGAATGAAATCCCTATCCAGGACCCGGACAGGAGAACGCAGAGATGAGACCGACAAGGACGATCCTCGCCGCGGCTGCGGTAGGCGTCCTCGCACTCACCGGGTGCGGGGGCGGCGGCGACCCGCTGACCGAGGACACCGAAGCACCGCAGAAGTCGGGCGGCGACACCATCGCCGTCGGCTCCGCCAACTTCCCCGAGGCGGTCCTGCTGGGCGAGATCTACGCCGGCGCGCTCGAGGCGAAGGGCGTCAAGGTCCAGAAGAAGCTCAACATCGGGGCGCGGGAGGCCTACATCAAGGGCCTTGAGGACGGATCGATCGACCTCGTGCCCGAATACACCGGCAACCTGCTCCAGTACTTCGACGACAAGGCCTCCGCGACCAAGCCCGACGAGGTCTACACGGCGCTGCAGTCGGCCGTGCCTGCTGATCTGACCGTGCTGGAGATGTCCTCCGCCGAGGACAAGGACGCGGTGGTGGTCACCAAGGAGACGGCCGACGAGTACGGCCTGAAGGAGATCGGCGACCTCGCTCCACACGCGAAGGACCTCGTGCTCGGCGGGCCACCGGAGTGGAAGACCCGGCAGAGCGGCGTACCAGGGCTGAAGGAGGTCTACGGCCTGCAGTTCAAGACGTTCTCGACGCTCGACATCGCGGGGCCGGTGACCGTCGCGGCCCTCAAGGGCGGGCGGGTCGACGCGGCCAACCTGTTCACCACGCAGTCGGCCATCTCGCAGAACGGCTTCGTCGTGCTCGACGACCCGAAGCTGCTCTTCACGGCGCAGAACGTCGTCCCGCTGCTGGTGAAGTCGAAGGCCTCCGACACCGTGTCGGAAGCCCTCAACGGTGTCTCGGCCAAGCTCGACACCGAACAGTTGCGGGACCTGGTCGCACAGGTCGAGGTCGACAAGAAGAACGCCTCGACCGTGGCCGGTGACTGGCTGTCGGAGAACGGCCTGTCATAGCACGGTAGCCGGGGTACGGCTTGCATGATCATGAAGGGTTCCGGTCGAGACATGACGACTGGAACCCTTCATGATCATCGGGGACCGCCCCAGGCTCAGGTCTTCCCGTACGTCACCTCGACCTCAGCGGTGCCGCGGACTTCTCCGATCCGCTCCGCCTCGTCGTCGATCGCGGTCCGGGCCTTCTTCGGCAATGAACCGAACGGCTGCACCATCACCGTCAACCGCTTCTTGGCCGCCGTCCGGGACCGCCAGGTGGCGGCGATCTCACCGTCGACGATCACCACGCCGGGGTTGCCGAGTATCTTCCAGACTTCCTTCTGGCGGGCCGGATCGGGCACCAGCAGGTCGCGGTCCCGCGACTGCACGAACGGGTCGTACGCAGGCACCAGCCGCACCCCGACCGGACCGGCGTCGCGCAACGCGTCCAGCCGTTCGGCCGGAATCCAGCACCGCCGTCCGTCCACCTTGACCTCCGCCAGCCCGTCCTCGGGCCAGACCGGACGGAGGTGGGTCTGGGTGGTCCCCAGGTAGCTGGCGACCTCGGCGGCGGTGGCCGGCCCGTGCAGGCGAAGGTATGCCTGGATGACCTCCTCGGTGCCCGAGGTCTTGGTCGGCACCGCGGCACGTTTCTCCAGCGGGGTGAGGATCGGCGGCGACGTGTCGGGTTCGTGGCGTACGCCGGCCGGGAGACCGACCTGTTGCAGGATCCCGCCGTACACGTGCGTCGCCTTGCACGAACGGCACGGGTACGAATAGGCGGCCGGGAGTCGGCCGGTTACCCCGGCGCTGACGTCACCCTTGGGCAGCGGCTTGGTGACGACGTCCCGCAACGCCTTGGCGACTGCGGTGAACGCTTCGAGTCCGCTGATGCCGGCCTTCTTCATGGCGGCGCGTTCGGGCGCCATCCGGGTCATCGCGTCGGCGTCGCTCATCGGCCACAGCGCGCTGGTGAGCTTGCGCAGGTCTGCGCGCCGGTGCAGGTGGGGCGCGCCGCGAACCGACCACAGGACGGCATAGCGTTTCTCGTCGGCCATCGGGTCGGCGGCACCGGTCGGAACCTCGGGCAGCCGCGCCGCCAGGGCCAGCCTGATCGTGCCGAGGCTGGTGTGCTGGAGGCCGAGGGCCAGGACGTCCAGGCCGTGGGCGTCGCCGACCTCGCGGTCGAGGCCCTGAGCCACCATCCGGTACGCCAACACCTGCCGGCGGGATATGTCGCGCGAAGCGTCGGGCGCCATGGTGATCTACTCCTCCAGCGGAGTTTCGCGGAATCCCCCGAACAGTGTGAACGCCGGCAGGCTCGGGCCCGGATCGCCCTGCCAGTCCAGTGCGCGTACCTGGTCGAGGCTGCGCCGACCCGCGATGACCCGCAGCAGTTCGAATGCGGTGACCGTCAGGGTGGCCGGCGGCTCGCCAGGGCCGACGACCGTCTCCTCGCCGTCGACCACGAGGCGCACGGCCGGTCCGCCGGCTTCGCCCAGCCTCTTGTCGATCTCCTGTAGCGGCCGGGTCAGGCCCGCGCGCACGCCGGCGTCGTCGCGGGCGCCCGGCTGGCCGAGTGCCTGCCTGAGGTCCTGTTCGTGCGAGATCACCTCGGCGACCAGCACACCGCCCATCGGCCCGGCGAGAAACTCGTCGGCGTCGGCGCGGTGGCGTTCCCACTCGGCCAGTGAGTCGGCCACCGACTGGCCCTTGCGTTCACGAACGGTCCGCTCCCCGTGGTCGTCGCCCTCCTCGACCGCGAACCGGCCGGTGATGAAGTCGCCGAGGCCGCCGGCCAGGTGGGCGACGAGGTCGCGGACGGTCCAGCCCGGGCAGGCGGCCACCGGCGTGGCCGGATCGCCGTCGCGGACCAGCGTGGCGACGCGGGCCCGGCTCGCGTCGTACAACTCGGCCGGGCCGTTCGTGGTAGCGCTCGTCGGCGTGTCAGTCATGGTCAGCCCTCGAAGGTGTGGTCGAACGTGTAGGCAGTGGCCTCCTCGCCATGCTGGGACGTGAAACCGCCGCTGCCCGCCAGCGAGGCCAGGTCGCCGGTCCCGGAGCCCGCGACGACGGACCAGGTGCCACTGACTGTCGTACCCGTGAAACCGCCGATGTGCTCGAGCACGAACGAGCCGGCCCGGCCGTCGACCGTGCCCTCGACCCGCTCGTACCCGCGGTAGGAGCCCGCACCCCAGCCCTCGCCCTGGCCGGAGTAATACATCACGTGGTCGCAGACGCTGGTGCCGGCGATCACGCCCTCGTACGACATCGTCGTGTGGGCGTGGCCCAGCCGCGGTCCCGCGTTCTCCTCGGACGCCTTCTCCTCCCAGGTGAGCGTGCGAAACGTGCCGTCTGCCCTGCTTGTCATGGGTGTCTCCGTTCGTTCGGTTGGCTCTACCCTGACGGACGTACCTGTCAGGTCCTGTCAGGTTCATCGGCAGAATGAAGACAAGGACATCCGGGAGGAGGAGCCATGCGCGCGAGCCGACTGCTGTCCATCGTGCTGCTGCTGCAGAACCGCGGCCGGATGACCGCGCCCGAGCTCGCCCGGGAGCTGGAGGTGTCGGTCCGCACGGTCTACCGCGACGTCGAGTCGCTGTCGGCCGCAGGAGTGCCGGTGTACGCAGATCGGGGGCCGGCCGGCGGATACCAGCTGCTGGACGGCTACCGCACCAGGCTGACCGGGCTCAGCGGCGACGAGGCCGAGTCCCTGTTCCTGTCGGGGATGCCGGCGCCCGCGGCCGCCGAACTTGGCCTTGGCAGCGTGATGGCGACCGCCCAGCTGAAGGTGATGGCCGCGCTGCCGGAGGAGCTGCGGACGCGGGCGGTGCGCGTTCAGGAGCGCTTCCACCTGGACGCGCCGACCTGGTTCCGTGAGGTCGAACGATCCGAACACCTGACGGCGGTCGCCGATGCGGTCTGGAACCAGCGGGTGGTCGAGGTGAGGTACGAACGCTGGGGCCGCAAGCAGGTCACCCGGGTCCTCGAACCGTACGGGCTCGTGCTCAAGACCGGCGTCTGGTACCTCGCGGCCCAGCCTCGGAGCGCCCAGGTGGCGGAGTCGGCCCCGTCATCAGCCCTGTCATCAGCCCCGTCATCAGCCCTGTCATCAGCCCCGTCATTAGGACCGCCACCCGAAGCAGCACCCGCGCCGGCGCCGTCACCAGCAGCGGCGCCGTCACCAGCACCAGCACCAGCACCAGCTGGCATGCGGACCTACCGAGTCTCCCGGATCAAGGCGCTCGCTGTGCTCGACGAGCAGTTCGACCGGGTGCCCGACTTCGACCTGCCCGCCCACTGGGAGCGCTGGTCGGAGCAGTATCGCGAGCGGATCTACCGCGCCGAGGCCGTCGTCCGCCTGTCGCCGTTGGCGCAGGACCTGATCGGCTACTACATGGGAGCGGCCGCCGCCCGTGCCGTACGCGAGACGGGCAGCGCGCCGGATGCCGACGGCTGGGTCCGCGCGGTCGTGCCGGTCGGGTCGTTGACGCAGGCGCGGATGGAGCTGTTCCGGTTCGGGCCGGACGTCGAAGTGCTGGAACCTACCGAACTCCGCGCCCTCATGGCGGAGTCCGCCGACGCGGTCCGCACGCTCTACCAGACCGACGCCTAGCGGCGCAGGCCCGAGCCGAGGCGGTCGATCGCCTCGACCAGGATGTCGTCACGTTTGCAGAACGCCCACCGCACCAGCGGCCGGCCCGCGGACTTGTGGTCGTAGAAGACCTCGTGCGGGATCGCCACGACGCCACAGCGCTCCGGCAGCATGCGGCAGAACTCAACGCCGTCGTCGTAGCCCAGGGACCGGACGTCGGTGGTCACGAAGTAGGTTCCCTGCGGCACGAACACCTCCAGGCCGATCTCGGCTAGTCCCGCGCAGAGGAGGTTTCGCTTTGCCTGCAAGGATTCTCGCAGGTCGGAGTAGTAGTCGTCGCCCAGTGCGAGCGCGGTGGCGACCGCCGGCTGGAGCGGCCCGCCGGACACGTAGGTGAGGAACTGCTTTGCCGTCTTGACCGCCGTCACGAGCTCGGCCGTCGCGCAGACCCAGCCGATCTTCCAACCGGTCACCGCGAACGTCTTGCCCGCACTGGAGATGGTGACCGTACGCTCGCGCATGCCGGGGTAGGTCACCAGCGGCACGTGCGGCGCCCCGTCATAGGCCAGGTGCTCGTACACCTCGTCGGTGATCACGAGCAGGTCGTGCTCGCAGGCCACGGAAGCGACCGCCTGCAGTTCGGCTGGCGTGAGGACCGTGCCGGTCGGGTTGTGCGGCGAGTTGACCAGCAACACCTTCGTACGCGGGGTGACCGCCGCCCGCAGCGCGTCGACGTCGAGCCGGAAGTCCGGAGGCCGCAGGGTCACCGGCACCCGCTGACCACCGGCCATGGCGATGCCGGCCGCGTAGGAGTCGTAGTAGGGCTCCAGGGCGATCACCTCGTCGCCCGGTTCGACCAGTGCGAGCAGCGCCGCCGCGATGGCCTCGGTCGCCCCGGCCGTGATGAGTACCTCGGTGTCGGGGTCGTAGGTCAGCTCGTAGAACCGCTTCTGGTGCTCGGCGACCGCCTCCCGCAACGGCGCGATCCCGATGCCCGGCGGGTACTGGTTGTGCAGGCCGGAACGGATCGCCGCGACCGCGGCCTCCAGCATCGGCGTCGGACCGTCGGTGTCGGGGAAGCCCTGGCCGAGGTTGATCGAGCCGGTACTGAGCGCGAGGGCGGACATCTCGGCGAAGATCGTGGTGCCGAGTCCGTGCAGCCGGGCCGCCATCCGTGGATGGGTCACAGTAGGTGAGCCTAGGGGGTGTCTGGGACGCCCTAGGCTGTGACTGAGACCGACGCCGGGTTCCCCCAGGTCGTCGGTCCCGGGCCAGGCGACCGGCGCGTCCGAGGTTGGCCGCCCGCAGAGTGGTCGATGATGGCAAGGTTTCCGATCAATGCGAGACGCCCGCGGAACGGGCTCAGGCCAGGAGGTCAGCGTGAGCGAGTCGAAGCCCCCGGACGAGCGGCCGGACCGGCCCGCCATGCCTCCGATGCCATCCTGGCCGACCTCGGAGGGTGACGCCAAAGCGCCGATCACCGACAAACCCAAGCAGGTCAGACTCGCCGTCATCCTGATGTACGTCGGTGCAGCCCTGCAGGCCGCCGCGATCGTGTCGGTCTTCGGCGCCCGGGACAAGCTCCGCACGAGCGCGCGCGACGTCCTCGTGCAGCAGAAGCAACCGGCCGGGCCCGAGCAGGTCGAGGCCGCCGTCAGCACGATCATCACCGCCACCCTCGTCATCGGCGTCGTCGCCATCGCCTTGTGGATCCTGATGGCCTTCATGAACGACCGCGGCAAGAGCTGGGCCCGGATGACGGCCACGATCCTCGCCGTCCTCAACCTGTTCATGACCTTCATGCAGGGGCTCTCGATCGTCGGCCTCGTCACGGTCGCGGTCGGGATCGTCGCGGCGGTGCTGTTGTGGCTGCCGGCCTCCCGCCCATGGTTCGAAAGGGCTCGGCGGTCCACCGCCTGACCTCGCGCGGCGGGCCCGCGCCCAGCGCGGCACCTCTTCATCGCGTTCGTACGTTGAATGCTCCGACGGGTTACCCGACCACCGAGGAGCTGACGCGATGACGCCGGAGGGCAGCGATCCCTGGGATCCCTATGCCGGTCCCGCCTCCGGTCCAGGTCGGCCCGGTCCAGGTCGGCCCGGTCCAGGTCGGCCCGGTCCGAGGCGGCGAGTCGCTCTCGCCCGAACTGTCGCGATCGCCCTCGGCATCGGGGTCGCCGGATGGCTCGGGTACACCGCGTTCTCCAGAGTCGTGCCGGACCTCGGTTACCTTGCCGACCTCGGCGTCGACGACCCCGGTCCACGCCCGGCGTTCGCCCTGCCCTTCGGCTGCGGCGAGCGCTGGCGCCTCAGCACGTACAGCGGCCACAACCCCGACGACATGAAGCTGGACATGTTCCGCGTCGACGGCACGACCCAAGACTCGGTGGTACGAGCCTCCGCCCCCGGCCGGGTCCACCAACTCGTCCGACCGGGCGGGGTGAAGATCGACCACGGCGGGCGCTGGTACACGCTCTATCTCCACATGGACGGCATCTCGGTCGAGCCGGGCGACGAGGTCGAGGAAGGCCAGGCGATCGGGCGGGTGGGCTCGGTCGGTACACACACCGCCCACCTGCACTATGAGCAGCTCTTCGACGAGGCCGGCGACGGCAATGCCCGACCGCCAGACATCGTGCGGCCCGTGCTCGAAGGAGAGACATACCGGTTGAGTCCGGACGGCCCGTTCCCCGTGGTCCGCAGCGCCAACGCCTGCTGAGCGCTCGGCAGGTTCTATGCTCGGTGATCGTGTCCAGCGAACGTGAGGCCCTTCTCGACCAGATCAAGTCCAAGGCGATCGTCCACGAGCAGGTCGTGCTGTCCTCCGGACGCTCCGCCGACTACTACATCGACCTTCGCCGGATCACTCTCGACGCCGAGGCGGCGCCCCTGGTCGGGCGACTGATGCGCGAGCTCACCGCAGACCTCGACTACGCCGCCGTCGGTGGCCTCACCCTGGGCGCCGATCCGTTGGCGACGGCGATGCTGCACGCCGCGGCCGCCGATGGGCAGCGTCTGGACGCGTTCGTCGTACGCAAGGCAGAAAAGCAGCACGGTCTGCAGCGCCGGATCGAGGGGCCGGACGTCGCCGGGCGCCGGGTACTCGCCGTCGAGGACACGTCCACCACCGGGGCCTCCGTCCTCACCGCGGTCGAGGCCCTTCGGCAGGCCGGCGCCGAGGTCGTCGGCGTGGCAGTCCTCGCCGACCGCGCCACCGGAGCCCGGGAGAAGGTGGAGGCGGCTGGCCTCGGCTACCGCTCCGTTTACGGTCTTGCCGACCTGGGCCTCGACTAGGGACGCGTGCTGGCCAGACGCCGCCACCGGGACGGGAATGCCGCCGCCTCGTCGGCGCCGGGACGCACTAGTATCCGCAGGGCCAGCGCCCGTCCGTCCACCAACGGGGGTTCCACGTGATCTGGATCATTGTCGCCGCCGTTGTCGTCGGGCTCCTCGTGATCGGCGTCATCGTGTCGTACAACCGGTTCGTCAGCCAGCGCAACCTGGTGCAGGAGTCGTGGCGCCAGATCGACGTCGAACTCCACCGGCGCTATGACCTGATCCCCAACCTCGTCGCCACGGTCCAGGGCTATGCCACGCACGAGCGGGCGGTCTTCGACGAGATCGCCAGACTGCGCAGCAGTGCGGCCAGCAGTGGTGACTCCGGCAGCCTGGCTGGCCGGGCCCAGCAGGAGTCGGCGCTGACCGGGGCACTGCGGCAGCTGTTCGCCGTGGTCGAGAACTACCCCGTGCTCAAGGCCGACCAGAACTTCCTGGCGCTGCAGCAGCAGCTGTCGGAGACCGAGGACCGGATCGCGGCCGGGCGCCGCTTCTACAACGCGAACGTACGGGCCTACAACACCCGGGTCGAGGCGTTCCCGTCCAACCTCGTGGCGTCCCAGTTCCGGTTCGCCAAGGCGGAATACTTCGAGGTGGAGGAGATCGAGGTACGCGCCGCTCCGGCCGTGAACTTCTCCGGCCCCGCCGGCGGTTCCGTCCCGGCGACCGGCACCGCCCCCGTCGCGGGCACCCAGGGATCATCACCGCCGCCCATCGGACCGGGCCACTCGCCACAATCGGGCCAACGCCCACAACCCGGAGCGCCGGGGCGAACCGACACCTAGGCGGTGTGTCCGCCCAGTCAGGTTTGGTAAGACTCCCGGATGGTGCCGGGCCAGAGCCGGTGGGCGAACGGATTCGTCAGTGCCACTATGGGAGACAGGTAACCACCCGGCCGTCCAATGCCGGTACGCGTGCGTATGGGAGGTTCCGCGCGGCCTCAGACCCGATCCGGTTCGCTCGTATGTGACCAGAAGGTACGTGGGCAGGATGGCTTTCTTACTCAAGTTCGACCTGGCCTCAATGAGTGCCCGGGTGTACGACGAACTCATCGTTCGGCTCGAAAAGGTGGGCGCCGACGTGCCGCCCGGCCTCCTCTACCACGTCGTGTACGGCAACCCTGATCGGCTGCAGGTGGTCGACATCTGGGAGTCGGCAGAGCAGTTTCAGGAGTTCGGCGCAACGCTGGCGCCGACGCTCCGGGAACTCGACACCCAGCTGCTGGAACCCGATGTCAGCCAGGTTCACAACCTCATCAAAACCAAGCGGACCAACGATGTGGCGCCGACGGCTCTCCTGGTCAAGTTCGATCCGCCCGGACTGAACGCCCGGCAGTACGACGAGATCATCAAGCGCCTGGACGACGCTGGCCTCGGCGCTCCATCCGAGCGCCTCTACCAGGTCTGCTACCGCGAGCACGACGCACTCCACATCATCGCCGTCTGGCAAAGCGAACAGGCTCTCCGGACCTTCTTCGACCAGGTCCTCCGCATCACGGCCGATCTCGGGATCATGCAGGTTCCGCTCACGGAGCTCGTTCTCGAAAGGGTCCATCACATCATCGACGGCTCACCAGCTGACGGACGATAACCGGCCGTCAGCGGTGGTCTTGGACGGGTGTCTCAGCGGCCTGGTCGTCCCGCTCCTGCTGGCGGCGGGCCGACACCCTCGCCCGGATCAGCTCCGCCGCGATCGGTATGACGGATACGAGCACGATCAGGATGAGCATCGCCTCGATGTTGGCGCGGACGAACTCGATCCGGCCCAGGAAGTAGCCCAGCACGGTCACCCCGGCGCCCCACAGGACCCCGCCGATCGTGGAGTAGATCGCGTACCGGCGGAAGTCCATCCGGCCCACACCTGCGGTCACGGTGATGAACGTCCGCACGATGGGGACGAATCGGGCCAGCACAATGGCGCGGGCACCGTACTTGTCGAAGAACGCGTGGGTCTTGTCGACGTACTCCCGCTTGAACAACCGAGAGTCGGGGCGACTGAAGATCGCCGGTCCAGCTCGGTAACCGATGCCGTAGCCGACCAGGTTGCCGGCACAGGCGGAGACGACGATCAGCAGGCAGAACCACGGCAGCGGCATCTTGATCGACCCGGTCGCGACCAGCAGGCCCGCGGTGAACAGCAGCGAGTCACCCGGCAGGAAGAAGCCGATCAGCAGTCCACACTCGGCGAACACGATGACGAGTACGCCGATCATCGCGTAAGGCCCGAGCGCGTCCAGGATGTGCGTGGCGTCGAGCCAGTCGGGAAGCAGGGCGAGCGTGGGCGTCGGCACCCGACGAGCCTATAGGTGCCAGGATGGGCCGGTGGAAAGCTCGCCGGACGAGACCCCTGCGCCCGAAGGGCTCGACGAGGTCGGGGTCGGGCCGTGGGAGGGCGCGCCGTCGGACGACCCGCGCCATGATCCCGGGCTCCTCTCCGGCGGTGACCGGCGCAACGTCGTCGACCGCTACCGCTACTGGCGCCGGGAGGCGGTGGTCGCCGACCTCGACCTGCGCCGCCATCCGTTCCACATCGCGATCGAAAACTGGCAGCACGACTTCAACATCGGTTCGGTCGTACGCACGGCCAACGCGTTCCTCGCCCGGGAGATCCACATCGTCGGCCGGCGGCGCTGGAACCGTCGCGGTGCGATGGTCACCGACCGCTACCAGCACGTGCGGCACCACACCGACGTGGAGGCGCTGGCGGCCTGGGCGAGGGACCACGACCTCCCCCTGATCGGCGTCGACAACCTGTCGGGTGCGGTCCCGTTGGAGACCTACGATCTGCCGCGCGCGTGCGTCTTCCTCTTCGGCCAGGAGGGACCTGGGCTGTCGCCGGGGGCGCGAACCGCCTGCGACGCCGTCCTCTCGATCGCGCAGTACGGTTCGACGAGATCGATCAACGCCGGTGCCGCCGCCGCGATCGCGATGCATGCCTGGGTACGCAGACACGCGTTCGGCCAACGCGCCGTTGACGCCGACGAGTCGGGTCCCGGTCACAACTCGTCTACGAGGTCGGCGATCGAGTCCACCACCCGCGACGGCCGGTACGGGTAGCGCTCGACCTCCTCACGCCTGGTGACACCGGTCAGCACCAGTACCGTCTGCAGCCCCGCTTCGATCCCGGAGATCACGTCGGTGTCCATCCGGTCGCCGATCATCGCCGTCGTCTCCGAGTGCGCCTCCAGCCGGTTCAGCGCGCTCCGCATCATCAGCGGATTGGGCTTGCCGACGAAGTACGGCTCGACCCCGGTGGCCTTGGTGATGAGTGCGGCGACGGCACCGCAGGCGGGCAACGGGCCCTCCGGCGACGGACCCACGCTGTCGGGGTTGGTCGCGATGAACCTCGCGCCATTACTGATCAGCCGGATCGCCGTGGTGATGGTCGCGAAGCTGTAGGTGCGGGTCTCGCCGAGGACTACGTAGTCAGGCCGGCGCTCGGTGAGGACGTAGCCGATCCCGTGCAGGGCTGTGGTGAGGCCGGACTCGCCGATGACGAACGCGGTGCCGCTCGGCGACTGGTCGTCCAGGAACTTCGCGGTCGCCAGCGCCGAGGTCCAGATCGCATCCTCGGGAACTTCGAGGCCAGCGGCCAGGAGCCGTGCGCGAAGGTCACGAGGTGTGTAGATGGAGTTGTTGGTGAGGACGAGGAACCGCCGGGCGGTCTCCTGCAGCCGCCGGACGAACTCTGCCGCACCGGGAACGGGATGGCCTTCATGGACGAGGACCCCGTCCATGTCGGCAAGCCAGCACTCGACGGCCTTGCGTTCGGACACGCACCCACCCTACGAGGCGAGGCTGACGCGGCCGCGATCATCTGCATCGGGAGTCAAGGCGCGTCATCGCTCGGACCACAGCGGCTGGCACGAGCGGATCCGCCTCCGAATCCGCTCGCGCCAGCCCACCGGGCCGGCGGAGATCCCCCGTGCGCGCCCAGAGCGGGCTGGACAGCCGTCGCCCGACGTCCGGTGTCGCGGGGCGGTCACCCCCCTCCTGTGACCGCCGACGCGCCAAGACGTGTCGCTAGGCTGTGCGAACCCAAGACCTCTGGTCGCTCTACCGCCGTAGAACCACGGTTACGCTCTGACGGGTTGATGCGGCGCTGTAGCGCCGGGACGCAGATCCGCTCGATCGCAGCCATGTATTCAGGGTGCTTTGTCAGGCTGCCAGGGTCTGGGGCGGCGGCTGGTGCAGGTGGCCCCGAGAACCACCGCAGTGACGAGACTAACGCTCGGAGTAGTCAGCCCGAAACTCTGGGTCCCTGAGCGGCTCGCCGGTGCGTTGGGCAACGGTAACCGTTAGAGGCTTCGCATGTACGCAGTTTCGTCAGATGTATGGCACTTCCCGACACGACTGACGCGTCGTACCTTGCCGCAAAGATCCTGCTGGCACAGCGAGTGCAAGCGGCTGCCCGCACTCATACAGCGGGTATGGAGGTCGCCGCGGTGACGAACGACAGCAGACTCACTCGGATGATCACGCGAGTCGACTCCCTCACTGCCGAGGGGAGCTCCGTGGCCGAACGGGTCTGCGCGCTCTGTGTCGCCCTCCTTCCCATCACCGGGGCAGGCATAAGCGTCGTGACGGTAGAAGGTTCCCAACCCATCCATGCCACCGACACGACCGCAACGCGGTTGGCTGACCTGTGCCAGTCGACCGGTGACGGCCCAGGGCGCGAGGCGATCCGGCTTGGCCGACCCGTCGTCGTGCCCGCGCTGCACCTCGTCGAACCCGACCGGTGGCCGATGTTCACCTCGACCGCGCTGGGCCTCGGCGCCCGGTCGCTCTATGCCTTTCCACTGCAGCTCGGGGCGATTCGTCTCGGTGTGCTAAACATGTACCGAATCGAAACCGGTCTCCTGCAGGGCGACGACCTTGACAATGCACTCACGCTTGCCGATGCCGCCACCTACCTGTTGCTTCGCCAGCCATTCGACGGCGACGGCGACGATCCCGGCTTGGTGGCACAGCTCATCGGTGCCCAGGGTGTCGTCCACCAGGCCGCTGGGATGTTGGTCGCCCAGCTCGACGTCGACATCGAGACTGCGTTTCTGCGCCTGCGTTCCCACTCGTACGCACACGAACGATCGGTTCGCGACGTCGCACAGGACATCGTGGACCGCGTCCTGCGCTTGTCCGCTGACGGGGATGCCACTACCTGAGCACCGCCGAGACGAAACCGTCGGCGCCATGACCTGGCCCGGACTGGGCGGGTGAGACATGCCCCGGGAGCAGCAACTGACCGAAGCGTTCGTCGAGCTCGCAGACACACTTGTCGACGACTTCGACGTGATCGACTTCCTCGGAACCCTCACCCGCCGGTGCCTGGATCTCCTGGGTTCGACCGCGGTCGGGATCATGCTCGCCGACCTGGACGGCCAGCTCCGGGTCGCGGCGGCCTCGTCTGAGGCGGCCCGACTGGTAGAGCTGTTCGAGCTGCAGAACAACGAGGGTCCATGTCTGGACGCCTACCGCTCCGCGGCGATCGTGAGCGAGCCCGACCTGTCGACAGCCGTCAGACGCTGGCCGCGGTTTGGCCCGCAGGCGGTCGGATGCGGCTTCCAGTCCGTCCACGCGGTGCCTCTGCGCCTGCGCGACGAGGTGATCGGTGTCCTCAACCTGTTCGGGCCGGCGCCCGATCCGATGACAATCGACGGACTGCGACTCGGACAGGCGCTGGCTGACGTCGCGACCATCGGGATCCTGCACGAACGCGCGATCCACAAGGCCGAGGTTCTCGCCGAGCAGCTGCAGTCGGCACTGCACAGCCGGGTCGTCATCGAGCAGGCCAAGGGCGTCCTCGCCGAACGCGGTCGTGTCGACATGGAGACCGCGTTCCTCGCCCTGCGTGGCCACGCCCGACGCAACCGGCTTCGGCTCGGCATCCTTGCCAAGCAGGTCGTCGACGGCACCGTCGACGCGGCCGTGTTGCTGCAGAGCGCGGCGACCTCAGCGTCGCGACCGGCCCCGGACCGGACCCGAGGGCGTTCCTAGCTCCAGACGGCGCGGAAGTGCCGGCAACGGCGGCGCCCGCTCCGCGGACAACAACCGGGCCAGCTCAGCCCACTGCCCCACCGTCACCTGGCCGGCGGGCGTCGACGCTGACAGCCGCGCGGCCGCAGCGAGGCGGTGGGCGGCAGTTCTCGGCACGATGCCGGAGAGTACGGCCGTCAGCCGCTGGCCCGGGTCGCGGTACGCCGGAGCCAGCAGGGCGTGCAGCGCCCGGAGCGTACGCCTTGTCGCGAGACCCGGACGCGGGCGAATGCTGAGGTGGGCGCTGTCGACGGCCGGACGAGGGTTGAACGCGGCGCTGGGTACGCGCCGGACGACCTTCACCTCAAACCGGGCACCCCACCATGCCGCTTCGAAGTCGCGCCCGAGCGGCCTGGCCAGACGCCTGCCGAACCCCCATTCGACGACCAGGTCCGCCGCCCGCAGGGACGTGCTCGGCGGACCGATCAGGCGGCGGAGCAGCACGGTCGACAAGGCGTACGGGATGGAGGCGACCACCTGGAACGGCCGCCGCGGAAGCGGTACGTAGCGCAGGTCCGCCGGGACGACTCGTACCTCGGGCCGGTCCGAGAACCTGCGCTCGAGCCGGGCTACGAAGGCCGGATCGCGTTCGACGGCAAGGATCCGGGCGCCGGTCGCCGCCAGCGGCCCGGTCAGCGTGCCAGTACCGGCACCGAGGTCCAGGACGAGATCTCCAGGCCCGACCTGGGCGGAGGCCAGCAACGCGCGGACGACGCCGTTGGACCGCAGGAGGTGGATGCCGTGGTGGTTGCCGGCTGGGCTGGCGTTACCGGAGCGGCTGGCGTGGTTGCCGGCGTGGCGATGTGGACGAGACATGACGACCTCGGGTGAGGGAGAGGCTGGACAGGGCATGGAAAAGCCCCACCGAGATCACCCGGAAAGGTCGTACGGGAAGAGAAAGAAACGTATGCAGAAGCCCGGTCAGACCGTCACCGAGAGCCGGTGAGGCGTACTGACCGCAGGCGGATGAAGCACATAGCAGACATTGCCGTTGACCCTAACCCATCCCCATCCCGTCCACGCAACCGACATATTCAGCCGGCACATTCGGGCGGCACATTCGGTCGGCACATACCGCGGGCAACTCAGTCGGCGTCGGTCTGGGTGACCTTCGACAGCCCGCGCGGCGAGTCAGGGTCAAGCCCGAGGCGGCGGGCAAGTGCCTCGACCATCAGCTGGCCGGGTACGACGGTCGCCAGCGGCGCCACCATCTCCGGCAGTTCCGGGCCGGGCACGGCCAGGGAACACGCGTCCGCGAAGGCCGCGTCTCCGCCGATCCCGATCGTGCGTGCGCCGCGGTCGCGCAGGTCGATCGCGACCTCGGTGAGTCCCGACACCACCGGGCCGTCCGGCGCCGCCACCACTACGGCCACCACGTCGGCGTCGACGACCGCGATCGGCCCGTGCCGCAGGTCGGCGTACGACAGACCGCGGACCGGCCGCAGGCAGGTCTCCTCCAGCTTCAGCGCGACCTCGAGCGCGGTCCCGAACAGCAGCCCGCGACCTGACACGAGGATCTCCGCCGACTGGACGAGGGCCTGCGCCGCATCGTCGATGCCGGCACGCTCCCGTACCAGCCGGTCCATCTCGCCCGGAGCCCGGTGCAGGTGGCGATCGAGCGCGGTTGGTTCGGGGGCGAGCGCCGTCGCCAGCACCGCCATCGCGGCCAACTGGGTGGTGTAGGTCTTGGTCGCCGGAACCGCCAGCTCGCGTCCTGCGTGGGTTTCCAGCGTCAGGTCGGCCGCCTGGGCCAGCGGGCTGGACCCGTCGTTGGTCACGGCCACCGTTCGGGCGCCACGCGCGGTCGCCCACTCCAGGGTCTCGACGATCTCGCGGGTCTCGCCGGACTGGGAAACGCACACCACGAGGGCGTCCCCGAGGTCGACCTCGGCGTGGTAGTGGGTGGCGACGCTCGGGGCGGCGAGGCCGGCCATCCGGTGGGCGTGCGTCTCGACGAGGTAGCGGCCGTAGACGCAGGCGTTGTCGGACGAGCCCCGCGCGACGAAGAGCACGTGGCGGGTGCCGGCGGCAAGCCGCGCCAGCTCGGGACGGACCGGGAGGAGGACCTCGAGGGTACGCGCGACGGCCTCCGGCTGTTCGGCGATCTCGCGGGCCATCCGGGTCGTCATACCGTCGCCTTTCGGGAGACTCGACAACGCCCGTGACAGGATGCCTGCAGCGATGCCGGGGTCACGATAGCCGGGTCGACGAGTCCGAGGCGGGGAGGTGGCGGCTGTGGGTGAGCGTCGGGTCGCCGTCACCGACGGACCGGTCCCCAAGCACATCCAGTTGCGGCAGATCCTGGAGTCCCTGATCACCGAGGAGCTCACGGCTGACGTCCCGATCCCGTCGGAGCGCGAGCTGATGGCGAAGTACGCCGTCTCCCGAATGACCGTGCGGGAGGCGATCGGGCAGCTCGTCATCGAGGGCCGGGTCTACCGGGTCCGGGGCAAGGGCACCTTCGTGGCCGCACCCAGGGTCGACTCGATGCTCGAGCTGACTTCGTTCACCGAGGACATGCGCCGGCGCGGTCACGAGCCGTCCACAGTCGTGCTCCGGTCGGTCCAGCTGGTTCCGCCGGTCGCGATCCGGCAGGCCCTGGCCCTGACCGCCACCCAACCCGCGTACCGCATCGAACGCCTCCGCATCGCCGACGGCATCCCGATGGCGCTGGAGAGCGGGTGGTATGTCGCGGATCCGGCGCCCGGGCTGCTGGACCGGGACCTGTCAGGTTCGCTCTACAGCATCCTGGCCCGGTCGTACGGCCTGGTCATCGACGCCGCCAAGCAGACCCTGCGGTCGGAGATCGCAGACGCCCAGACCGCCCGGATCCTCGGGGTGGCGGTGAGTGCGCCGCTGCTGGTGCTCGACCGTACGTCGACCGCGGGAGGGCGGCCGGTCGAGCAGGTGAGGTCGTGGTACCGCGGCGACCGGTACCAGGTCCACATCGACCTGGCCCGGGCGAGCGACGCCGGCCAGGTGCCGTGGGTGCGGGTCCGCTGACCTGCCGCTGACCTGCTCGGAGATACTGGAGTGGATCGCTAGGGATCGACGAGCCATCGCAAGGGAGTTCCCATGCCCATCGCCACCCCTGAGGTCTACGCCGAGATGCTGGACCGCGCCAAAGACGGCGCGTTCGCCTATCCGGCCATCAACGTAACCTCCTCGCAGACGCTCAACGCAGCGCTCCGGGGCTTTGCCGAGGCTGGCAGCGACGGGATCGTCCAGGTCTCCACCGGGGGCGCCGAGTTTCTGTCCGGCGCCACGGTCAAGGACATGGTGACTGGCTCGGCGGCCTTCGCCGCGTACGCCCGCGAAGTCGCCAAGAACTACCCCGTCAACATCGCCTTGCACACCGACCACTGCCCCAAGAACAAGCTCGACAGCTTCGTCCGGCCCCTGCTCGCGCTCTCGGCGGAGCGGGTGGCACGTGGCGAGGACCCGCTGTTCCAGTCGCACATGTGGGACGGTTCGGCGGTGCCGCTGGAGGAAAACCTCGAGATCGCCAAAGATCTGCTGGCCAAGGCGGCCGCGGCCAAGATCGTGCTGGAGATCGAGGTCGGCGTCGTCGGCGGCGAGGAAGACGGCATCGTCGGCGCGATCGACGAGAAGCTCTACACCACACCCGGCGACGGCCTGCGTACGGCCGAAGTGCTGGGCCTCGGCGAGCAGGGCCGCTACATCACCGCGCTGACGTTCGGCAACGTGCACGGCGTCTACAAGCCGGGCAACGTGAAGCTGCGTCCGGAGATCCTGAAGGACATCCAGGACGAGGTCGGGACGAAGTACGGCAAGGAGAAGCCCTTCTCGCTGGTCTTCCACGGCGGGTCGGGCTCGCTGCTGTCCGAGATCCGGTCCGCGCTCGACTTCGGCGTGGTCAAGATGAACATCGACACCGATACGCAGTACGCGTTCACCCGCGGCGTCGCCGACCACATGTTCCGCAACTACGACGGCGTGCTGAAGATCGACGGCGAGGTCGGCAGCAAGAGCGCGTACGACCCGCGGGCCTACGGCAAGGCGGCCGAGGAGTCGATGGCGAAGCGGGTCACCCAGGCCTGCGAGGACCTCCGGTCGTCGGGTACGTCCCTGCTGGCGAAGTAGGCACCTGGATCGAGGCTTTCCCGCGCGTCCGCACGGAGGCGCGGGGCCTCGCCGTCGGGAGGGACGGTGCATCACCTGGCTGGCGTCCGTCCGTCCGTCCATGATCAAGAGTCAGAAGACCGTCTCCCGCGGCCCGATCCAGCCGGTTCCTTGACACATGATCATGAACCGCGCCGCGGTCGGGCCCACCGCTGGCCCTCCGCGTCGGCCGGCAGGTCGTCGCAGAACTCGTCCAGTTGCGCTGCGGCTCCTCGTTCACCGACGCGTGAGCATACCGGCACGTTCGATCATGTCCGCGAGCTCGTGCGCGGCCGGATCTTCGGTGGCCACAGCGACCGCGTCGGCCTCGGCCGCCAGCCACTCCAGCGACCCGTCGCCTGCCGGCTGCCCCCACGCACCTCCGCGCAGGTGCTCCGCGAACGTCGCCGCTACATGGTCGAGCCGGAGCCGCGGCGACGCAGCCGGGTAAGGCGTACCGAGCTCGGCGACGTCGACCACCGCGTTCGACTCCGCCGCCACACCGGAGTGCGGCGACTGCCAGCGCGCGGTCGCGGTCGCGACCGTCCCGGACGCACCGGGCCGCATCTGTACGACGTACAACGCGGTCACGCTGTGCCCTGGGCCCAGCTCGCCACCGTCGACGGCATTGTTGCGGAAGTCCTCGTCGGCGACAGCGCGGTTCTCGTAGCCGATCAACCGGTATCCGGCCACGTTCGTCGGGTTGAACTGGACCTGCACCTTGGCGTCACGGGCCCGCACGGCCAGGGTTCCCGGCAGTCGGTCGACGAACAGGCGCCGAGCCTGCTCGACCTGTTGGACGTAGACCGCGAACCCGTCGCCGTCGTCGGCCAGCTGTTCCATCAACGCGTCGCCGTACTCGCGACCGACTCCCACGCAGAGCAGCGAGATGTCCTTCCCGGCGTTCTCGCGCACCCGCGACAGGATCGCGTCGGGCGTGGTGGCCCCGGTGTTGGCGAGGCCGTCGGAGAGCAGGATCACCCGGTTTGCGACACCCTTGCGGAAACCGGCCCGCGCCACCTCATATCCCGTCACCAACCCCGCTTCGAGATTCGTGCTGCTCTCGAAGGTCAGCTCGTCGACGGCACGGTGCAGGTCGGCCTTCTCCCAGACCGGGGTCATCGGGCGGACCACCCGGGCCGTATCCGAGTACGCCACGATCGACACGGCGTCGGTGTCGCGCAGTTCATCGATCAGCGTGTGCAGGGCATCCTGTACCAGGTCGAGCCGGCCGGGCTCGCGCATAGAACCTGACACGTCGATGACGAACGTGAGGTTCGCGTCAGTTCGCTTGCCGAACGCTTCACTCCTGGTCTGCAGGCCGACTCGGAGCAGCCGGGCCGTGCTGTCCGGCTCGTACGCGGGGCCGCCGTAGCGGCCACCACCTGCGTACGGCCATGGCGGCAGCACCGCTCCGTCGGCGTGGACAGCGATGCCGTCGCCACTTGGCTGCGGATAGTCCTGGTCGAACGCGTTGACGAACTCCTCCGGTCGCACCTGTCCGGGATCGGGGAGCCGCCCATCGGCCAGCGTCCGCTGGGTGTAGTCGTACGACGCGGTGTCGATGTCGAGCGCGAACGTCGACAGGTAGTCGGTCTCCGGCGCGAAACCGTCCGGCGCGACGTCACCGTCACCGCGCAGCTTTCCTTCGGCCGGGCCCGCGCCGGCCGCCCCGTCCTGTTGAGCGGGCGGCGCCGCCGGCGCCGGCCCGCTGCGTTCCCCACCGCCCTCGGTTCCTCCGCCGAACGTCTGACCGCCGCCGCGGGTGGCCTTGTCAGCCGCGCCGGTCCCCGCTGCCCCCTGACTCGGCGCGGGCTCGCTGCAAGCGGTGAAGGACAGAAGCGCAACAGTGGTGGCAGCTGCGGCAACGAGGGTGCTTCGTACGGGTGTCACGGCGTGGCGTCCCTTCCCGACGGAGAACAGATGCGGTGGGGACGCGCCAGACCCGGCACAACGTTGCCCGGCCGCGGAAAGAAGATGCGGTCGGACTCACTCGCCGGGCGTCAGGTGCCGGACTGTGGTGGTGCGAACCACGGGTTGCCGGCAGGGAAGAGGTAGTGGTCGGCGAGCCAGTTGAGGATGCGGCGGGCCTGCCGGAACCGGTCGGCGACCTCCGCCACCAGGTCGAGCTGGATCGACTGCACGGCGGCGAGCTCGTGGGCATGGTGGTACCACCGCGCGCCGAGCACCTCGAAGAGCTCGATCGCCGGCGCGGTTGCCAACATCTCGTGCTCCACCCGCGCGATCCCGGCCGCGCGTAGCAGCCGGGCGGAGTCGAGCATGCCCAGCGCGTGGGTCTGGGTGTAGTCGGGGAACACGCCGGACAGGAAGAGCGCGACGTCGCCGAGTCGGCGGACAGCGCCGGGGCGTTCGGCCGCCGGTGTGCTGTCGACCAGTCCGGCCAGGCGTACCAGGTCGAGCTCACTGAACCGCCGCCACCGCGGTCCCCGACGGGTGCGCGTGAGGTAGCGACCGCTGGCTATCCGGGTGAACGAGGTCAGGAGTTCCGCGAGGAACAGCATCCGGCGCGGCGCGTCCAGGAAGTCACGCAGCTGCGGTGCGTCGAAGATCGGTACGCGTTGACGCGGCCCGGAGCGTTCCGGCACCGACGCCACCGAGTCCAGCTCGAACGCGACGCGCCGGAGCGCGACCGAGAACGTCAGGAACGGCGACACCGCGACGAGCTTGCCCGTCGCCAACGTCTCCCGACCGAACACGGCCTCGAACACCTCCGGTCGACCGACCAGCTCCGTGATCGCCTCGGGGTGGCCGCGCAGGTCGGCCGGCTCGGCATAGCGATCAGATACGGACACCAGGAGCCGAAGGTCACTGTCGGTCAGGTGATCGAGGTAGGCCGAACCCACCGACTGATCGTCCACAGCTTCACCGTACGTCGGAAGGCGGCCGGCGCGCGGCCTGCTGGCACGATCCGGGCAGGATGGACCGCATGACCTCATCGCACAATCTGCTCGGCGAACCGCCCGCGACACACCTGACCGACAACGCCGCCGCCCGCGCCGACCTCGATCGCGGTGTGGATCCGGCCGACGTGGCCAGGGCCAATCCGGCCTACTCCCTCGCCTGGGCGATGCTGGCCGAACGCGCGCTCGCGGACGGCCGCGACCTGGACGCCTACGCCTACGCACGGGTGGGCTATCACCGCGGGCTGGACGCACTCCGCGGCAGCGGGTGGCGCGGCCACGGTCCGGTCCCGTGGGAGCACGAACCAAACCGCGGGTTCCTGCGCGCGCTGGGCGCCCTGGCCAAGGCCGCCGGCTCCATCGGGGACACGGAGGAGGCCGAACGCTGCTCGACGTTCCTCGCCGACTCGAGCGCGACCGCGGCCAAGGAGCTCGGGCTGACCTGACCGGGCCAGCCCTGACCTGACGTGACGTGACGTGACCAAGCCTCCTCGACCTGGGCGTCCGCTCCGGGTCAGTCGGTGTCGAGCCGTGCGCGATCGGCGTCGGACAGGACCAGGTCCACCGCCGCCACCGAGTCCCGGATCGTCTCCGGCCGGCTCGCACCGGGAATCGGGATCACCACCGGAGACAGCCCCAGCATCCAGGCCAGGCAGACCCGCTGCGGGCTGACGCCGTGCGCTGCGGCGACCTCGGCAAATGCCGCGTGTCGCGAGCCGAGGTCCGCCGCGCTGGAGATGCCGCCGAGCGGGGCCCACGGGAGGAACGCGATGCCGAGCTTGTCGCACAGGTCGAGCTCCGGTCGGCTACTGCGATACCGCGGCGAGAACTGGTTCTGCACCGACACCAGCCGGCCGCCGAGGATCTCCTGCGCCTCGCGGATCTGCTCGGGGGACGCGTTGGAGACGCCGGCTCGGACGATCTTGCCCTCGTCGAGGAGGTCGCGGATCGTCCCGACGGACTCGGCGTACGGCACCCGTGGGTCGGGGCGGTGGAACTGGTAGAGGCCGATGGCCTCGACACCGAGCCGCTTCAGCGACGCCTCGCACGCCTCGCGGAGGTGAGCCGGCGACCCGTCCAGGGTCCACGAGCCGTCACCGGGCCGCAGGTGGCCACCCTTCGTCGCCACGAGTACGCCGGACGCGTCGCCGCCGTAGGTCGCGAGCGCCTTCGCAATGAGCGTCTCGTTGTGGCCGACCTCGCCTGCGTGCAGGTGGTAGGCGTCGGCGGTGTCGATGAGGGTCACCCCGGCGTCAAGCGCGGCATGGATGGTGGCAATGCCGCGCGCCTCGTCCGGACGACCCTCGATGGACATCGGCATCGCACCGAGTCCGACGGCACCGACCTGAAGGTCACCGATCCTGCGAACCTGCATGAGAAAGCCTTCCTACGTTGGGCTGTCACAACTCCCGGGCGGGTGGGCGCACGCGAACTCCCGCGGGGCCGAGCCGAACCGCCTTCAGCATTCGCCGTCGCCGCGCGATCTGTCCAACAGCAGGATCTGCTCGCATTCAGCAGCGCGACTGCTCGATCCGCCGCCCGGCAGTGCGCCCGGCGCCGGCGCCTATGCGGACGCCGGGACGATCATCCGCAGGCTTCGGGGCACGACCCTCCAGGTGCACCGCTGCTCGGTGCCGGCATCCTGACCGTCTGAGCGGACCCAGAACCGCTGCCCGACCACGCTGACCCGGCGGGCCCGGACGCTCACCATGTCGTCGCGGCTGAACGGGTGTGGCCGGCGAAGCAGCCGTCGCGCCGTGGCGAGGGCACCGACCGCGAAACACACCACCACGTCGGCCAAGCCGTCGGACGGATCGGCGGGGAGCGCGACGGGTGCACTGGTGCCGTACGCAAGGTCGTCGTCGACCAGCCCAGCAGACATCGGCCCAGCTGAGAGGCGCCCAGCAGATATCGGCCCGGCCGACATGGCCCCAGTCGAAACCGGCCCAGTCGAAACCGGCCCAGTCGAAACCGGCCCAGTCGAAACCGGCCCAGCCGAAACCGGCCCAGCCGAGAGCGGACTCATCGGCACGGGTCCGGACGCCGGCGCATTGGTGACGGCCACCTCGAGCACCGGCCGGTCGAAATCTGCGACGACGGCGTCGTCGGCCTCGATCCGGACGTGGAACGGATTGGGCCCCGGGCGATGCCGCTTGTACCTGCCCAGGCGTACGTCATTGACGACCACGGAACCGCGGCAGTCGACCAGCAGGTCGAATCGCCGCTCGACGCCCCCGAGCACCACAGCAGCGGCGGCGTGCGGGTCGGGCGGAATCCCACTGCCAGAGGCGAATTCGCTGCCACTGCCGACCGGCAGAACGGCCAGCAGGGTGTCGTCGAGTTCGTTGCGGCGATGCAGTGCCGCGACCACCGTGTGCAGGTAGCGGTCGCCACCGATCACCACGACGGTGCGGCCGCCGCGTCGCTGCAACGCACCGTCGAGGTCGCCGGGCATGGACGTACGGGTGTGACACACCTGGACGTCAGCCTCGGAACGCAAGGCGTCGACGGCTGCTGCGACCTGTTGCTCGTCCGTACCGTCGGCGTCGGAGTTGATCACCACGAGCAGGGACTCCACGCCCGGCACCATACCGTCTCAAAGCGTCACGGTCCGGCTTCGCATCCGGGAGTGGACTATCCTTGTCCGCGCAAAGAAGCCGGCCTCCGTCGCGCCCGGCCGAGGGTGTCCCTGTTGGCACCTCTCGCGGCGGCGACCGCCGCGTCGCAGCGGGCCATCTGATGTCAGCGGCCGAGGCAGCCATTCCGGAAGGACCCTCATGCCCGCGATCGTGCTCGTCGGCGCCCAGTGGGGTGACGAAGGCAAGGGCAAGGTCACCGACCTGCTCGGCAGTTCTGTCGACTACTGCGTTCGCTACCAGGGCGGAAACAACGCCGGTCACACCGTCGTGGTCGACGGAGAGTCCTATGCCGTCCACCTGCTCCCCTCCGGCGCGATCACTCCGGGCTGCATCCCGGTGATCGGTAACGGCGTCGTCGTCGACCCGTCGGTGCTGCTGGAGGAGATCCGCACTCTCCAGGTCCGCGGTATCGACTGCAGCGACCTGCTGCTGTCGGCCAACGCGCACCTCATCGCGCCTTACCACTCGACCATCGACAAGGTGACCGAGCGGTTCCTCGGCACCAACCGCATCGGTACGACCGGTCGCGGCATCGGACCGACGTACGCCAACAAGGTCAACCGGGTGGGCGTGCGGGTACAGGACCTCTTCGACCCGGGCATCCTGCGGCAGAAGGTCGAGGGTGCCCTCGTCCAGAAGAACCACCTGCTGGTCAAGGTCTACAACCGCCGCGCCATCGGCGTCGAGGAGATCGTGACCGGCTTCCTCGGTTACGCAGACGCGCTGCGGCCGTTCCTCGCCGACACCTCCGCCGTGCTCAACAGAGCGCTCGACGACGGCAAGGTCGTACTCCTCGAAGGCGCCCAGGCGACGATGCTCGACGTCGACCACGGGACCTATCCGTTCGTGACGTCGTTCCAACCCGACGGCCGGCGGCGCCTCCACGGGTGCGGGTGTCGGTCCCACCCGCATCGACAAGGTGATCGGGGTTCTGAAGGCCTACACCACGCGGGTCGGCTCCGGACCGTTCCCGACCGAGTTGCACGACGCCGACGGCGAGCACCTGCGCAAGGTCGGTGGCGAGTACGGCGTCACGACCGGCCGGGCCCGTCGCTGCGGCTGGTTCGACGCCGTGATCGCGCGCTACGCCACCCGGATCAACGGGTTCACCGACTACTTCGTCACCAAGCTCGACGTGCTGTCCGGCTTCGAGCGGGTGCCCGTGTGCGTCGCGTACGACGTCGACGGCACGAGGCAGGACGAGATGCCGCTGACGCAGACCGAGTTCCATCACGCCCGGCCGATCTTCGAATACCTCGACGGGTGGTGGGAGGACATCTCCGGCTGCCGCTCGTTCGAAGACCTGCCGAAGGCCGCCCAGGCCTACATCAAGACGCTCGAGGAACTCATCGGCGCGCCGGTCTCCGGCATCGGCGTGGGTCCGGGCCGGGACGAGGTCATCCAACTCCGACCGCTGATCTGAAAGGTCGGCCCGTTCGCGCAGTCTACGCAATTGGTACGTAACGCCCAGGCGCCGTGATCGTTCTCCATTGGCTGGGGTCTTCCATGGGGAAAGGTGGCGTGGTCATGCGTACGGGGCGGTTGGTCGGAACCTTGGTCGGTGGCGGAGTGCTCGTTCTGCTCGCAGCCAGTCCGAGCACGGCGAACGAACCCGCGAGTCAGGCGACGGCGAACGCCGCGGCCGCGAGTCTCGTGGGAGTGTCGGTCGGTACCGGTTCCTTCGTTGCGTCCAACAACGGAGGCAGCGGGGAGTCGAGCGGCAACAACGCACCCGTCCTGCCGCTTCTCGGTGGGCAGCAGCTGATCGTCGCCGGCGTCCTGGGCCAGGACGCGGTGGCCGGTCCGGACGGTACGTCCGCGGCATGCGCCGGTCTGGTCGGCCGCAGCGGCGCCATCCAGGTGGGCCCCAACGGAAGCTGCATCGATGACCCCAAGGGCAAGGTCGCGATCTCGATCGGTTCGCTCGACCAGCTCGGGCTCGGCAAGCTCATCAGCATCGGTGGCCGCAGCAGCCGCGGCCTCGGCATGCAGCCCGACCTGCCGGCGCTCGACCTCCGCGTCGAGGCGTCGGCGGTCGCGGCCGGCTGCTACGCCAGTGGCGAGGGCTCGTCCGGATCGTCGACGGTGGCCGACGCCGAGGTGGTCGGGTATGTCGGTGGCCAGCGCGTCTCGCTGGCAGACATCCCCGCGAGCGGCTCGGTCAGCGTGGGCCTCGACGACGTGGTGGAAAGCCTGCCGGAGATCGGCCCGCTCGGTGCCAGTGTCCGTGCGGTCGTCGACGGGCTCCCCACCGACGACCTACTGAACAACGACCTCCTCACCGTCGCCTCCAACGTGAAGTCGAGCGCCGGTGGCGGCAACACCACGTCCGCGATGCGGGTTGCGGCGCTGCCCGACGCGCTCGCCGACATCACCGTCGGCACCGTTTCGTGCGGGCCGAACGACGCCGCCGTCCTGCCGGGTGAGCCTGGCGGTGGCGACGACGACGGTGACGGCAACGGTGACGGCAACGGCAACGGCAACGGCGACCTGTCCGGCGATGTGCCGACCAACGTGCCCGCGGGTCTGTCCGCGGCGCAGCCGGCGGCCGACGCGAGCAGGGTTGGTCTGGCAGCGATGATCGTGCTGGTGGCTCTCGCCGGGATCGCAATCGGTGGGCTGCTCCACCTGCGCCGGCGCGGCCAGGTCTGATCCAACACACCGGCGGTCGAGTCGTCAGGCTTCGACGCTGGTCGTGGGTGGTAGTCAGTTGTGGTGAGCAGTCGTCCGTACGTGATGGGAAGCTCCGTGCGCAGATACTCCGCGGCAGCCGCGCTGGGAATCTGTGTCGGGTTGTCGGCCGTGGTCGGCGGGTGTGGATCGCCCGCCGGCCCGGCCGATTCTGCTGACCGGGCAGGTTCGAAGCACGCTGCCGGTGCGACACCGAAGGCCCACAAGCAACCGAAGTCCGCACCGCCGGCCACGCACGATGCACGGGCAGTACCCAAGCTCGCACCCGCGCCCCCCGAGGTCGTCGAGATCCCCGGGTTGGGCGTCGAGGCCGAGGTCCTGGCCGTCGCACTGGGCAAGGACCGGACGCTGCTGCCGCCGCGCAACCCGCACCGGGTGGGGTGGTGGTCGGGAAGTGCGGCACCTGGGTTCCTCCGCGGCGGGACCGTCATCGCCGGGCACACCGTGCACACCGGTGGTGGTGCGTTCGACCGGCTGGGTCGGTTGAAGCGTGGCTCCGTCGTCGACGTCCGGACGGCCACCGGCGAGATGCGCTACCGCGTCAACCGGGTCGCGACGTACGACAAGACCGACCTGGCGAAGGCCGCGCCGCAGCTGTTCGGCCAGGACGTCGACGCCAGGCTCGTACTGGTCACCTGCGACGACTGGAACG
Organism: uncultured Actinomycetota bacterium; assembly: GCA_963720325.1. Lineage (GTDB taxonomy): Bacteria > Actinomycetota > Actinomycetes > Propionibacteriales > Actinopolymorphaceae > Thermasporomyces. Next base: position 1,204,702 of record CAVRFE010000008.1, read on the forward strand.
GCGAGGTCTACCTGTCCAACGTCGTCGTGATCGCGACGCCGGTCCGGGCAACCCCGCTCGGCTAGACGGCGGGCCAGTCGCTGCAGCGCTTGGCCAGGCCACCGTCCTGGGTCCGCCCCCCTCGACTTTCCGTCCTCTCGTCCGTACGGCCACATGGGAGCCTTGTCGCGTGAACGCAGGCGAAACCACTCAGCTGGTGGTCGATGCGGCCAACGTCGTTGGCTCGGTCCCGGACGGGTGGTGGCGCGACCGCGCTGGCGCCACCGAGCGCCTCCGCGACGCACTCGCCGGTCTCGGTGGTCGCGGTCTGCCAGGCATCGCCGAACCGCCCCTCGAGGTGATCCTGGTCGTGGAGGGTGCAGCCCGTTCAGTGCGCGCGACGTCAGAGGTACGCGTGCTGGTCGCCGCCGGATCGGGTGACGACACGATCGTCGAACTGGTCGCGGCGAAGGGACCCGAACAGCGGTGCCTGGTGGTGACGTCCGACCGCGTACTCCGGGAGCGGGTCCGCGCGCTGGGCGCCGAGGTGGTCGGCCCGCGCACCGTCTACCCACCGCCACCAGGCTGACATCGGCGTCTAGGGTCGGTGACATGGACGTACTCGTCATAGGTTCGGGTGCCCGCGAACACGCCCTCGCCCTCGCGCTCCACCGCGACCCGGCCGTCACGGCCCTGCATGTCGCGCCCGGCAACCCGGGCATCGACGCGATCCCCGACGTGGACGTCCACCCGGTCGACATGTCCGACAACGACGCCATCGCCGATCTGGCCGAGAAGCTCAGCGTCTCGCTGGTCGTGATCGGCCCCGAGGCTCCGCTGGTCGCCGGTGCTGCCGACGTCGTGCGGGCCCGGGGCATCACCTGCTTCGGACCGTCAGCGGCGGCGGCGAGAATCGAGGGTTCGAAGGCGTACGCCAAGGAGATCATGGCCGCGGCCGGGGTTCCCACCGCGATGGCCCGCGTCTGCGAGAAACCGGCCGAGGTCGAGGCCGCCCTCGACGCCTTCGGACCGCCGTACGTCGTGAAGGACGACGGGCTCGCCGCCGGCAAGGGCGTACTCGTCACCGACGACCGTGACGCCGCGCTCGCACACGCTGCGGGCCGCCCGCAGGTCGTGGTCGAGGAATACCTCGACGGTCCGGAGGTGTCGCTGTTCGGCATCAGCGACGGCACGACCGTCGTCCCGCTGTTGCCGGCACAGGACTTCAAGCGGATCGGTGACGGCGACACCGGACCCAACACCGGCGGCATGGGTGCCTACGCCCCGCTGCCCTGGGTACCGCCGAACTTCGCCGACGACGTGGTGGCGCGCGTACTCCAGCCAACGGTCGACGAGTTGCGCAAGCGGGGTACGCCGTTCACCGGCCTGCTGTACGCCGGGCTCGCGCTGACGTCGCGTGGGTTGCGGGTCGTGGAGTTCAACGCAAGGTTCGGCGATCCCGAGGCACAGGTGCTGCTCACGCTCCTGGAGTCGCCCCTGTCCCCGTTGCTCCAGGCAGCCACCAACGGGACGCTCGACGCGGCGTCACTGCCGCGCTGGCTGCCCGGTTCCGCCGTCACGGTCGTCATCGCGGTCGAGGGCTACCCGGTCGCACCGAGGCCCGGCGGTCTGGTCGAGGGCCTCGCCGACATCGAAGACCTGGACGGTGTAGAGGTCTTCCATGCCGGCACGGCACTCGACCTGAACGGACGGGTGGTGACGTCGGGGGGTCGGGTGCTGGCCGTCACGGCGTACGGACCCTCGCTGGCCATCGCACGAGACCGGGCCTACGACGCGGCCGCACGGATCAGGATCGAGGGTTCGCAGCACCGCATGGACATCGCCGCCAAGGCCGCGCAGTCCGAGCTGAGCACCCCCTAGCCGCGTTGACGTCGGAGCAGTGGAGCATGTTCGGCGCTTCGAGGCGCGAGATGTTCCAACCCTGCATTCCTCGTGGGGAGCGCTGCCGCCTGCCCGGCTCGGACAAACCCAGGGGTCGCTCTAGCCGTTGCGCTGATCGCGCCAGGCGACCCATTCCTTCACGCGGGACAGGTCGTAGTCAGGCCCCGAGACACCGAGCGTGAAGTGGGTGACGCCGACCTCGACCAGCGCCTCGCCAGCCTTCTCCGGGTCGCCGTCGGGGGCGCCGCTGGAGCGTTCGATCTCGGCCGGGTCGCGACCGACCTCCGCACACCAGCGGTCCAGGACGGACCTCTTGTGGCGATGGGTTTCGGCGTCACCCCAGCCGTGCCAGATGTGTGCGTACTGCGCCGTATAGCGGAGCGTCTTGCGCTCGCCCCCACCGCCGATGAGCACGGGGATGTCCCGGGTCGGAGCGGGATTCATCTTGCCCCAGCGGTCGACGATCCGGGGCAGCGCTTCAGAGAGGTCGTCGAGCCGGCTGCCGGCAGTGCCGAAGGGGTAGCCGTACTCCACGTAGTCGCGCTCACACCAGCCCGACCCGATACCGAGGATCAGTCGGCCGTTGCTCATGTGGTCGACCGTGCGGGCCATGTCGGCGAGGAGCTCGGGGTTGCGGTAGCTGTTGCAGGTCACCAGGGCGCCGATCTCGACCCGGGACGTCGCCTCGGCCCAGGCCCCGAGCATTGTCCAGCATTCGAAATGGAGCCCGTCGGGCTCACCGGACAGCGGGAAGAAGTGGTCCCAGTTGTAGATGATGTCGACCCCTGCATCCTCGGCCCGGGCGACTGCGTCCCGGATCTGGGCGTACTCGGCGTGCTGGGGCTGGATCTGTACTCCGATGCGGACTGGTCTCGTCATGCCAGGAAGCTTAGGACGTCCCGGCAAACGGGCATTTCGCCCGAACGGACCGTGCCGGCGCCGGCGACGCGGCGACTACGCGGCCGCCGCGCGGCCCGCCGGGACACGCGCCCCGAGGCGGCTACGAGACAATGGCAGACGTGCCGCAGCCGCTGATGCCCGACGTCCTCGCCGCCCGATACGCCTCCACCCAGCTCGTCGACCTGTGGTCACCGGTGTCCAAGGTGGTCCTCGAACGGCAGCTGTGGATCGCGGTGCTGCGCGCCCAGCACGACCTCGGAGTCCCCGTACCCGACGGCGTGATCGAGGCGTACGAGCAGGTGGCCTTGCAGGTCGACCTCGCCTCGATCCAGGCCCGCGAACGGGTCACCCGGCACGACGTGAAGGCTCGCATCGAGGAGTTCTGTGCGCTGGCCGGCCACGAGCACATCCACAAGGGGATGACCAGCCGCGACCTCACCGAAAACGTCGAGCAGCTGCAGATCCGGGCGTCCCTCGTCCTGATCCGCGACCGGGTCGTGGCCGCGCTGGCCCGCCTCGGGGCGCGTGCGACCGAGTACGCCGAACTGGTCATGGCCGGTCGCAGCCACAACGTTCCCGCCCAGGCGACCACGCTGGGCAAGCGGTTCGCGAGCGCGGCTGAGGAACTGCTGGTCGCGTACGAGCGGCTCGAGAACCTGCTCGAGCGTTATCCGCTCCGCGGCATCAAGGGCCCGGTCGGCACGGGACAGGACCAGCTCGACGTCCTCGGCGGAGACGCCGGCAAGCTGGCCGCGCTGGAGGAACGGGTCGCCAGCCACCTCGGATTCACCACCGTGCTCACCAGTGTCGGCCAGGTCTACCCGCGCTCGCTCGACTTCAACGTCGTCTCCGCGCTCGCCCAGCTCACCGCGGCGCCGTCCAGCTTCGCGACCACGATCCGGCTGATGGCCGGACTCGAGCTCGTCACCGAAGGCTTCCAGCCCGGGCAGGTGGGCTCGTCGGCGATGCCGCACAAGATGAACACCCGGTCCGCCGAACGCATCAACGGCCTCGCCGTCGTCGTCCGGGGCTACCTCTCGATGGTGGGCGAGATCGCCGGCGACCAGTGGAACGAAGGCGACGTGTCGTGTTCCGTCGTCCGCCGGGTCGCCTTGCCAGACGGGTTCTTCGCCACCGACGGGCTGTTCCAGACGTTCCTTTCGGTGCTCGACGACTTCGGCGCGTTCCCGGCCGTGGTGCAACGCGAGCTGGACAGGTACCTCCCCTTCCTCGCCACCACGAAGATCCTGCTGGCCGCGGTCCGGCATGGCGTCGGCCGGGAGACCGCCCACGAGGTGATCAAGGAGCACGCGGTCGCGGTGGCGCTGGGCATGCGTGACAAGGGCGCCGAGCACAACGACCTGCTCGACCGGCTGGCCGCGGACGAGCGCCTCGGGTTGGGTCGGAGCGAGCTCGACGGGCTTGTCAACGATCCGTTGACGTTCACCGGTGCGGCGGCGGCGCAGACAGCCGAGGTCGTACGCCGTGTGGAGGAGGTGGCCGCCCGCTACCCGGAGGCGGCCGCGTACACACCCGATCCGGTCATCTGAGCGCCTCTGCAAGGATTGAGGTTGGGGATGGGTCGGCGGGCGAAGCCCGCCCGGGGCTAGAGAGGATGGCATGAGCGAACCAGCACCCGCGTTCGGTCTCCAGCACGTCTGCTCGGGCAAGGTGCGCGACATCTACGCGGACGGCGACGACATCATCCTGGTCGCCTCCGACCGGATCTCGGTGTTCGACATCGTGTTGCCGACTCCCATTCCAGACAAGGGCCGGATCCTCACCGCACTGTCCCTGTGGTGGTTCGAACGGCTGGCCGACCTGGTGCCCAACCACGTGATCTCCAGCACCGACGTGCCGTCGGCGTTCGCGGGACGGGCGATCCGCTGCCGCCGACTGGAGATGGTTCCGGTGGAGTGCGTGGCCCGCGGCTACCTCGCGGGGACGGGCCTGTCCTCGTACGCCGACACCGGCACGATCTGCGGCGTACCCCTTCCGCCTGGCCTGGCCAACGGGTCCAGACTGCCCGAGCCGATCTTCACACCCACGACCAAGGCGGCGGTCGGCGAGCACGACCAGCCGATCAGCTACGACAACGTCGTCCGTACGGTCGGTGCCGACACCGCCGCGGAGCTGCGCCGGCTCACGGTCGAGGTCTACCGCAGGGGCGCCGAGCTGGCCGAGCCGAGCGGCATCCTCATCGCAGACACAAAGATCGAGCTCGGCTTCGCACCGGACGGAACGCTCGTCCTTGGCGACGAAGTGTTGACCCCGGACTCGTCGCGGTTCTGGCCAGCCGAGTCGTGGGAGCCGGGCCGGACGCAGTTCGCGTTCGACAAGCAGTACGTCCGTGACTGGGCCACTTCGTCCGGGTGGGACAAGCAGTCGCCGGCGCCGGAGGTACCGCCGCATGTCGTCGAGGCCACCCGGCTGCGTTACGTCGAGGCGTACGAACGCCTCACCGGCGAGAGCTGGGCCACCGTCGCTGGCTAGGCTGGCGGCGTCGGTTGCCGGTTGCGCAAATGCCCAGCCAGGACAGGGCACCGGCCAGCAAAGGAAGGACCAAGGCGTGCCAACAGTCGTCGTCGACGTAATGCCGAAGCCCGCGATTCTCGATCCACAGGGCCAGGCGGTGGCGGGTGCGCTCGGCCGGCTCGGGTTCGCCGGGATCACCGAAGTCCGGCAGGGCAAGCGGTTCGAGCTCGAGGTCGACGGCGAGATCACGAAGGAGCGGCTCGCCGAAGTCCGGCGGGCGGCCGAGACCCTGCTGGCGAACACCGTGATCGAAGACTTCACCGTACGCGTCGAACCCGCCGTCGCCGGGGTCTCGTGAACACCGGCGGGCACGGGCGCATCGGTGTCGTCACCTTCCCCGGCTCCCTCGACGACCGGGACGCCGCCCGGGCGGTCGAGCTAGCGGGTGGCACCGCCGTTGCGCTGTGGCATGCCGACACCGACCTGCAGGGCGTCGACGCGGTCGTACTGCCGGGGGGCTTCTCGTACGGCGACTACCTGCGGTGCGGGGCGATCGCCCGATTCGCGCCGATCATGACGCCGGTGATCGAGGCCGCGCACGCCGGACTCCCGGTGCTCGGCATCTGCAACGGGTTCCAGATCCTGTGCGAGTCACACCTGCTGCCCGGCGCGCTGGTGCGCAACGACCGCCGCCGCTTCGTCTGCCGCGACCAGGGCCTGCGGGTGGAAAGCACCGCGACCGCCTGGACCTCGGCATACTCCGTGGGCCAGGAGATCGTCATCCCGATCAAGAACGGTGAGGGTGGCTTCGTCGCCGACGACGCGACGCTCGACCGGCTGGAGGCCGCCGGCCAGGTCGTCGTCCGCTACACCGGCGGCAACCCCAATGGCTCCTACCGCGACATCGCCGGCATCTGCAACGAGGCGGGCAACGTCGTCGGACTCATGCCCCACCCGGAGCACGCGGTCGACCCGCTCTGCGGCCCGTCGACGGACGGAGTCGCGTTCTTCGCCTCACTGCTGCGAGGGTTCGCGCCCGCGCAATGACCCGGTGAGCGGCATGGTCACCGCGGACCACCCGGGGTCAGCCGCACTGTGACGACGTCGCCTTCGTGCATCCCCTCGGCGTGGCGCACCATGTCCTTCAGCGGGAGGACATAGCCACCGTTCTTGGGCCACAGCGAGGTCGTCCACTCGGTGTCGCCGATCTGCACCTGGACCGGGATCATCCCCCAGCCGTACGTGACGAGGGTGGAGAGGGCCTTGATCTCGAAGCTCTCCTCCTCCGGCACGGTGACGAAGTAGTAGGGCGCCGGACCGCGCCACTCCCAGATCTCGCCGCTGAACTCCAGGTCCATGCCGTCGATCGTCTCTGCTCGAAGGGTGGTCAACTACTCGCCTGCTCGTACCAGCGCAGTATGCGTAGCGCGCGCAGTGTGTTCCAGCGGCTGGGCTTGCTCTCGCCGTCGTCGATCTCGAAGTGCACCTCTCCGGGATGGACGTTTTCCAGCAGCCAGCGGCCATCGGAGCAGCGCTTGGACTCCACGAGCGCGATCGCCTCCGCCATGCGGTCGTCTGGCGTGACGCCCGCGCTGCACAGGTATTCGAGCCCCCGGAGCACGTCGTAAAGGTAGCGGGTCGGGAACGAAAACTGGGTCCAGGATGAGTCGACCACCTCACCGGTGGACAGTCGGCGGAACAGCCGGCGGTCCAGCAGGTAGACCTCCCCGCCCTCGCGTGCCGCCGTCACCGCCGGCGAGGTCCCATGGGCTCGCTCGTACTCCAAGAGCCCTTCCAGCACACAGATCGTGCTGTGGAACGACCCACACGTCGAGCCGTTCTCCTGTTCGCAGTTCCACCCGCCATCGGCCATCTGTTCGCCGAGAAGCCGGTCGACGATGCCGGCGACGTCCTCGCCGTAGTAGGCGCCGAGGGCCACCGCCCGGCCGTTGATGCACGGCTCGACCTCGCCGTCGAAGTACCGCTGACCAGCGTGCTCCCACCTGCTGTTCTCGCGGACCAGCGCCACCGCGCGACGGGCCTGCGCGCTGGCCGGGTCGAGACCGAAATGGCGCAGGAGCGTCAGGGTCCAGGTCGTGGAGATCCATTCGGGAAAGAGTGTTCCTCCGCCCCACTGACCATCTGGTCCCTGCAGGGCAATGAGTCGAGCGCCCCAGCCCTCGGTGGCCACCCGAGCGCGCTCGGCGGCGACGTCGGCCTCGGGCGCACCGGTCAGGTCGCGCATGACCTGCCAACGCACCGCGGGGTCGGAGTCGAGCAGCCACTCCTCAACGGTCATCTTCGTCCCCCACGTCTCGCTCATGCCTGCACACGTTAGGGTCTGTTCCGGACGGTCTACTTCCGGATTCGAGAAACTGATGTCGTACGACGCCAGCCCCACCGCGCGGGCGCTCCTGGCCCTCGAACTGGTCCAGAACAGCCCGGGCATCACCGCGGAGCGACTCGCCGACAAGCTCGGCGTCTCCGAGCGGGCCGCCCGCCGTTATGTCGGAATCCTCCGCGAGGCAGGCATCCCGATCGAGTCCGTCCGCGGGCCGTACGGCGGCTATCGGGTTGGCCGTGGTCGTCGGCTCCCGCCCCTGATGTTCACCGCCGCCGAGGCGCTCGGCCTGGTCATGGCCGTGCTCGACGGCCACCACGACGCCGGCGATCCCGCGACCCTGGTCGGCAGCGCGCTCGACAAGATCGTGAAGGCACTCCCCGAGCCGGTGGCCGCCCAAGCCGAGGCCGTCCGCCGGAGCACCGCACCCGCGCCCGACCGGGCCGCCGTCCGCCCCGACGCCGAGACCACGACGGCGCTCGTGCACGCCCGCTCGAACCACCGACAGGTGCGGCTCGGCTACCGCACCGAGGCCGGCTCGGAGTTGACCCTCGAGGTCGACCCGTGGGCGGTGGTCGTCCGCCACGGCCGCTGGTACCTGCTGTGCTGGTCCCACCCCGCGGGCGCCCGGCGCGCGTACCGCATCGACCGGGTCACCGCCCTCGAGGTTCTCGACCACACCTTCACCCCACCAGCCGACCTCGACCCTGTCGCGGACCTGGAGGCGCACCTCGCCGTCGGCTGGGAGTACGACGTCGAGGTCGTCATCGACGCGCCCCTCGACTCCGTGGGGCGTTGCCTTTCCCGGACCCTCGGTGTGCTCGAGCCGCTCGACGCCGAGACCACCCGCCTGGTCGGCAGTACCGGCAATCCGTGGTGGTACGCCGAGCATCTCGCGGCGATCCCGGCGACCTACCGGATCGTGGGGTGCCCCGAACTCCAGGAGGCCGCGCGGATCGTCGGCCAGCGACTGCTGGCGGCGGGATCGCCCCAGCCCGGAGGCCTGGCGGCTCGCGGCCAGGCCAGGCTGGCTACCGTTGAGCCGTGACACCGAGTCTCGACACCGTTAAGTACGCCGCGGAGAGCCCCGACCACCAGCAGCCCTACGCAGAGCTGGGACTCAAGGAGGACGAGTACGCGAGGATCCGTCAGATCCTCGACCGCCGGCCCACGAGCTGCGAGCTGGCGATGTACTCCGTGATGTGGAGCGAGCACTGCTCCTACAAGTCGAGCAAGGTGCACCTGCGCAGGTTCAGCGACCTGCCGGCCGAGACGCACGTGGGCAAGCTGCTCGCCGGTATCGGTGAGCAGGCCGGTGTCGTCGACATCGGCGAGGGTTACGCGATCACGTTCAAGGTCGAGTCGCACAACCACCCGAGCTACGTGGAGCCCTACCAGGGCGCGGCCACCGGAGTCGGCGGAATCGTCCGCGACATCCTCGCCATGGGCGCGCGACCGGTCGCCGTGATGGACAGCCTGCGTTTCGGCCCCGCCGACGCACCCGACACCCACCGCGTACTTCCCGGTGTGGTCGCGGGCGTCGGCGGTTACGGCAACTGCCTCGGCCTGCCGAACATCGGGGGCGAGGTCGTCTTCGATCCGTCGTACGCCGGAAATCCCCTTGTCAACGCGCTCTGCGTCGGCGTGCTCCGGCACGAGGAACTCCATCTTGCCAAGGCGTCCGGCGTCGGGAACCAGGTGATCCTCTACGGCGCGAAGACCGGCGGCGACGGGATCGGCGGAGTCTCGGTGCTGGCCAGCGAGACGTTCGACGACGAGGGTGGGCCCGCGAAGCGGCCGAGCGTGCAGGTCGGCGACCCGTTCATGGAGAAGCTGCTGATCGAGTGCACGCTGGAGCTGTTCGCGGCCGGTGTCGTGGTCGGGATCCAGGACCTCGGCGGCGCTGGACTGTCCTGTGCCACCTCGGAGCTGGCGTCGGCCGGCGAGGGAGGCATGCGGGTCTGGCTCGACCGGGTGCCGCTGCGTGACTCGTCGCTCGCGCCCGAAGAGATCCTGATGAGCGAGTCGCAGGAACGCATGATGGCCGTGGTGACCCCCGCGGACGTCGAGCGGTTCCTCGCGATCTGCGCCCGGTGGGACGTCCCGGCGACGGTGATCGGTGAGGTGGACGCCTCGGGCCGGCTCACGGTCCAGTGGCACGGTGAGGTCGTCGTCGACGTACCGCCGCGCACGGTCGCCCACGAGGGCCCGGTCTACCAGCGCCCGATCGCCCGGCCGGCCACCCAGGACGCATTGCAGGCCGACACCGCCGCCGCCCTGGCCCGCCCGAGGACCGGTGCGGAGCTGCGGTCGACGTTGCTCCAGCTGGTCGCGGCACCCAACCTCGCCGACCGGTCGTGGGTCACCGACCAGTACGACCGTTACATCCTCGGCAACACGGTTCTCGCCCAACCCGAGGACGCCGGCGTGATCCGGATCGCCGAGCAGAGTGGACTGGGCGTCGCTCTGGCCACCGACTGCAACGGCCGGTTTGCCAAGCTCGACCCGTACGCCGGCGCCCAGCTCGCACTGGCCGAGGCCTACCGCAACGTCGCCGCCACCGGCGCCCGACCGCTCGCCGTCACCGACTGCCTCAACTTCGGCTCACCCGAAGACCCTGGCGTGATGTGGCAGTTTGCCCAGGCAACGCAGGGCCTTGCCGACGCCTGCCGGACGCTCGGAGTCCCGGTCACCGGTGGCAACGTCAGCTTCTACAACCAGACGGGCGAGCAGGCGATCCTGCCCACGCCGGTGGTGGGCGTGCTGGGTGTGATCGACGACGTACGCCGGCGGGTGGGGCAGGGATTCCGGACGCCAGGTGCGGCGATCTATCTGCTCGGGACCACCCGGGACGAGTTCGACGGTTCGGAATGGGCCAATGTCGTGCACGGACACCTGGGCGGGCAGCCGCCCCGGGTGGACCTCGCCGCCGAGCAGGCCCTGGCCGACGTCCTGGTCACCGCGGCCCGAAGGGGCGTGGTCGAGGCCGCCCACGACCTGTCCGACGGCGGGCTCGCGCAGGCGCTGGTGGAGGCGAGCCTGCGGCACGGGATCGGCGCCCGGATCGAGCTGCCCGTGGATCTTGACCCGTTCGTCGCGCTGTTCAGTGAGTCGTCGGCTCGCGCGATCGTTGCCGTCCGGCCCGAGGCGGAGGCCCAGGTGGTCGACCTGTGCGGGGATTCGGTGCCGTGCGTACGCATCGGCCTCGTTGGCGGCGGGGAGGGCGACGACTCGGGTTCGGCGAGCCTGGAGGTGGCGGGCCAGTTCGTCGTCCCGCTCGCCGAGCTGCGGGCGGCTTGGACTCGCACCCTGCCGGCGCTGTACGAGCACTGACGCGTTGGCTCCGGCCGCGGCCCGGCCGCACCCTGGCCCGGCGATGTGCTGCCGGGCCAGTTCGCTGCTGGGGTTCAGCCCTCGTCGGGGCCGGCGAAGAGAATGCGCAGGATGAGGTAGACGAAACCCAGCACGATCGCGACGGCCGGGGCGGCTTGGACGATGCCGGGGAGCGTGCGGGCGCCGAACCGGCGGAAGATGCCGATCACGCCCCAGCTCATGAGGAGGAACAAGAGGTGGGCAGGGACCACAATGAACGCCACGGTTGCGAAATACCAACCGCTGGCGCGAACGGCGTCGAGTCCCGGGATCGTGTACCAACCGAACCCGACCACGACAAGTGACACGACGAGAACTGCGCCGACCAGAATGGCGGCCCAGAGGTAGCCGGGTTTGCTCCGTGGCGGTGGCGGCGGTAACGGACTCAAGGTGGTGGGGATTGCTCTGGGGCTGGTGTCGCCCGACATGGATAATTCCTTCCCTCGTGGCAGGTCGATGCTAGACCCACGCGCCGACAGTGCGTCTACTTCATTTCGCCGCACGTAAACGTCGCCGTACTTTCGCGAGCGGAAGGGACGCCGCGGTTGCCCGCACCGCGGGACACCGACCGAGATCATCCTGGTCAGCCTGGGGCATAAGGGTGATCCACGTCGGCCACGTCATCTGAGGGGAGCCCAGCCAGGCGGAGATCGGCCGGATCCCAACCCCGCTTCGACGTCCGGCACGGGACGTTCGACCTTGACCACGTTCGCACGGCAGACCTAGGGTCCTGCAACTCGCAACCGAGCCAGTTGATCAAAACCAGGCTCGAGACATGATCAAGGAGACGCCATGTCCGACACCAGTTCCGGCGCCGGCTCACCCAGCCTTGATCTCAACCTGGCGCCCACCCCGCCGATGGGCTGGAACAACTGGAACACCACCAATGATCGGCCGGAGTTCAACGAGGCCATGGTCCTTGCCACCGCCGATTTCTTCGTGTCGTCGGGGCTGAAGGACGTGGGCTACGAGTACGTCAACCTGGACGACTGCTGGGCCCTGCCTGAACGCAACGCCGACGGCGACCTCGTACCCGACCCCGTGCGTTTTCCCAACGGCATCAAGGCGGTCGCCGACTACGTACACGCCAAGGGCCTCAAGTTCGGCATCTACACGAGCGCGGGATCGCACACCTGCAGCCCGATCGGGTTCCCTGGTGCGCTCGACCACGAGGAGCAGGACGCTGCGCTGTTCGCGTCGTTCGAGGTCGACTACCTGAAGTACGACAACTGCCACAACGAGGGCCGGGATGCGGTCGAGCGGTATACGACGATGCGGGACGCCCTGCTGAAGACCGGCCGCCCGATCGTCTACAGCATCTGCGAATGGGGCAACAGCAAGCCCTGGGCCTGGGCCAAGGGCGTCGGCCATCTCTGGCGTACGACCGGAGACATCTCCGACAACTGGGCGAGCCTGCTGAAGCTCACCAAGCTGAACATGGCACTCGCGGACTATGCGGGCCCGGGCCACTGGAACGACCCCGACATGCTCGAGGTCGGCAACGGCGGCATGACCGACGTCGAATACCGCACCCACTTCAGCCTCTGGGCGATCATGGCCGCTCCCCTGCTGATCGGCACCGACCTGCGCAAGGTCACCGCGGAGACGATGGAGATCCTGCTCAACACCGAGGTGATCGCCGTCAACCAGGACCCGCTGGGTGTCCAGGCACAGCTGGCACGTTCGTACGGCGGGCTGCATCTGTTCATCAAGCCCCTGGTCGACGGCAGCCGGGCGGTCGCGTTCTTCAACGAGAACGACAGTCCGGCCGACATCGCGACGACCGCTGCGGAACTCGGACTGGACGCCACCACGCTGGAGGTGCAGGACCTCTGGACGCACTCGACCGAGGAGACCGACGGAGCGATCGCGACGCGGGTCCCGCCGCACGGTACGGCGCTCTACCAGGTCCGCCCGTCCTGACAGAGCTTGTGCCTCTGCCCGTGATCATGTCCGTGATCATGTCCGGTGATCATGATCGTGATCACGATCACGCGAAGAGTGCGGGGGTCTGGGGCCGGGCTCTAGGTCACGAGGGACGGAACTGTCGCCACCAGCGTGGCCGCACCGGCGACGAGGATCGCCATACTTGCCAGGCCTCCCTGCACCGCGCCGGCCCACCGTTTGGCCGGAGTCAACTGCAGCAACAGGACCACCATCCAGGCCACGCCCGTCGCGAGCGCGGCGAACGGCGCCGAGATGAACACCAGGAGCAGCGCACCGTCACGACCGCTCAGGGTGCATCCGAACCCGATTCCCTCGCACTGGCCCGACAGAACGGCGTCCTGCGGCCAGGCCCAGACCAGCAGAGCCGCGACGGCCAACAGATATGGGACGAGGGTGAACGCTGTGCACCAGAGCACCCCGCGGCCGGCCGCACCGGAGCGGCGGTGAGTTGCCATCTGTCCAGCCTGCGGTGGGCCGGGTGACCCGGTCATGGGCATTCGTACTCATCCATGCCTGAGTAGGTCGCCGGCCAACCCCTCGCGAGCCCCGATGCGCCCAGACCCGCGCCCAGACCCGATGCGCCCAGACTTGATGGGCGCAGACCCGATGAGCGCAGACCCGACGGGCCCGGGGGAGGGCCGGCTGACAGCCCCTCCCCCGGGCGCGCGCGGATCTGCCGGGGTGGGGAACCCCGGCCCCCGCGCCGTGAGACACCAGCGGCCGCCTGGGGGCAGGGTTCGGGCGGCCACTCGCCGACGATCATCGGCTGTGCGGAGCCGTGACCGGCAGGAATGACGCTAGCCCTCGACCCGGTTGCACCGGCGGAACCTGGCCGGCTGGTCGGCGGCGAAACTTCCTTAGAGTTTCGCCCCTTCGGGAATGGGTGTAAGCATGTAATCAGTTGTCCTAGGTATGACCACGCTGACACTCCCGTTGCTCTTCCTCGCCGACACCGTCGTGCTTCCCGGCATGGTCGTGCCCGTCGAGCTGGACAGTGAACGCCAGGCGGCAGTGGACGCCGCCCGACTTGCCGCCAAAGGTGGGCCAACGCCTGGACACGGCGGTCAAGACACCCAAGACGGCCAAGACACAGACGACGACCGCGACGACCGGAACGGCCTGTACACCCGAGACGCCCGGAACGGCGACCAGCCGAGCGACTCAGAGCACCACGACGGCACGCCGCTTCGGGTCCTCGTCGTACCCCGGCTCGACGGCCGCTACGGCGCGGTCGGCGCCGTCGCCGAGATCGCCCAGATCGGCCGCCTCCCCAGCGGCGAGCCCGCGGTCGTGCTCCGCGCGATCTCGCGGGCCCGGATCGGCGTCGGCGTCAACGGACCCGGCGCTGCCCTGTGGGTCGACGCTGAGGTGCTCGACGTGCCGCCGGTCGACGACGCCACGCGCGAGGTCGCCAAGGAGTACAAGTCCGTCCTCGTCTCGATCCTCACCGAGCGCGGCGCGTGGCAGGTCGTCGATGCCGTGCAGCGGATGAACGACCCGAGCGAGCTCGCCGACGCGGCCGGTTACGCGTCCTGGCTGGAGCCCGACCGCAAGGTCCAGCTGCTGGAGACGTCCGACACCCGCGAGCGCCTGACGGTCCTCCTCGAATGGGCCCGCGCCCACCTCGCCGAGCTCGAGGTCACGGAGAAGATCCGTGAAGAGGTACGCGACACGATGGACAAGACCCAGCGGGAGTACGTCCTGCGTCAGCAGCTCGCCGCCATCCGCAAGGAACTCGGCGAGGGCGAGCCCGAAGGAGCCGACGACTACCGCTCCCGTGTCGAGGGCGCCGACCTGCCCGAGAAGGTACGCGAGGCCGCGCTCCGAGAGGTCGACAAGCTCGAACGCACCTCCGAGCAGTCCCCGGAGGTCGGCTGGATCCGTACCTGGCTCGACACGATCCTCGACCTGCCCTGGAACGTGCGTACGACCGACGCGACCGACATCGCCGGCGCCCGCGAGGTGCTGGACGCCGATCACGCCGGGCTCGACGACGTGAAGGACCGGATCGTGGAATACCTCGCGGTCCGCACCCGGCGGGCCAGCCGCGGCCTGGAGGCCGTGGGCGGGCGCGGGTCGGGTGCCGTCCTGGCCCTCGTCGGCCCGCCCGGCGTCGGCAAGACCTCCCTCGGTGAGTCCGTGGCGAGGTCGCTCGGACGGAAGTTCGTCCGGGTCGCGCTCGGCGGCGTCCGCGACGAGGCCGAGATCCGCGGTCACCGGCGTACGTACGTCGGAGCCATGGCCGGCCGCGTCGTACGCGCCATCAAGGAGGCCGGCTCGATGAACCCGGTGGTACTCCTCGACGAGATCAACAAGGTCGGCTCCGACTTCCGGGGCGACCCGGCAGCCGCCCTACTCGAGGTGCTCGACCCGGCGCAGAACCACACGTTCCGCGACCACTACCTCGAGGTCGAGCTGGACCTGTCCGACGTCCTCTTCCTCGCCACGGCCAACGTGGCCGACACCATCCCACCGGCGCTGCTGGACCGGATGGAGCTCGTCGCCCTCGACGGCTACACCGAGGACGAGAAGGTCGCGATCGGTCGGGACCACCTGCTGCCGCAGGCACTCGACCGGGCCGCGCTGTCTTCGGACGACGTACACATCGAGGAGTCGGCACTGCGTTCGATCGCGGCCGACTACACCCGTGAGGCAGGCGTACGCGGTCTCGAACGCGCGATCGCGAAGGTACTCCGCAAGGTCGCGACCGCGCTGGCGACCGACCGGGTGACCGTGCCGGTGAGTGTCGGGGCGGACGACGTGAAGACCTACCTCGGCAAGCCGAGGTTCCTGCCCGAGTCGGCGCGCGACGGGTCCACGCCCGGCGTGGCGACGGGGCTCGCGGTGACGGGTGCCGGTGGTGACGTGCTGTACGTCGAGGCCGCCACGATGGACGGCGAGCCAGGTCTCACGCTGACCGGGCAGCTCGGTGACGTCATGAAGGAGTCGGCGCAGATCGCGTTGTCCTACCTACGGGCGCACGGCGCGTTCCTCGGCATACCGGTCGACGACCTTGCGGGACACCGCGTCCACGTCCACGTGCCGGCAGGAGCGGTACCCAAGGACGGGCCTTCGGCAGGCGTGACGATGACGACGGCGCTCGCGTCGCTGCTGTCGGGTCGGCCGGTCCGGCCCGAGGTCGCGATGACCGGCGAGGTCTCGTTGACCGGTCGCGTACTCCCGATCGGCGGGGTCAAGCAAAAGCTCCTGGCCGCGCACCGCGCCGGGCTGACCGAGGTGATCCTGCCGCAGCGCAACGAGCCCGACCTCGACGACGTTCCCGAGGCCGTGCTCGACGATCTGACGGTGCACCTGGTCGACGACGCGGCCGAGGTCGTACGCATCGCCCTGCAGCCGGCCGCGGCTACCCGGGCAGACACGGAGGGCCACGACCGGGCGGCGTGAGGGGCGTGACGGGCCGCCGAGTTGCGGAGACCGTGACTTGGCGCAGGAATGTCGCTCTCTAGCCCGAAACCTCTGACAAGTCACGGCACCTCTGACAGGTCACGGGACCTCTGACAGGTCGCCGCACCTCTGACTAGTTGCGCCAGGCCATCGGCGGGGCGGTCGCGGCAGGTGTTCTGCCGCGACCGGCCCGCGGGCCCGGATGCCGTAAACCCCCGTCGTCCCCCAACGCGGATCCGGTCCCGACCACGGTGACTACAGGACCCAGGTGCCCACCGTGGCCCGAGGGACCACCGACTCCCCGGGCCTGGGTGGCCGTCGGGTGACCGGGAACCGGTGGACCGAGGCGGGCACCAAGTTCGCATACCCACCGCTTCGAGCATCGCGGTCTCGTCGTCGCCTGGGATCCGTGCGCGTACTCATCCTGGCCTGAGCGACGACACCTACCGCCCGGTGTAGGAAGCACCCACGTCGACCATGGCGGACGCCCAGACTGCGGTCCCGCTGCGACTCGCTCCCCCACCCGACCGGTCACGCGACCTGGCGCGGCTCCGGTCGGCCGGGCGGATCGGCGTCGGCGTCCTCGACCCCCGCCCGGCCGGACTCCACCACGAACCGGCGGCCGGTCGACACCGTGGCGGAGTGGTGCTCGACGCTCGACGCGACCCGCAAAGTCGCCAGGGCGCGTTCCCGGTCGACGTCGCACACCACATAGCCACGCCGGACGTCCCCGTACTTCCAGTACGGCGACTCGGCGATGACCGGGTCCCACGTCCGGCGCCACTCCGCCGGGTTCTCGTCGCCACCGGAGGAGACCGACGTCCCCACGACCTCCGCACCGACCACCGCCGCCTCGGGGTCGTCGAAGTCGGCGGTCAGGTCGCAGGCCATGGTGAAGTGGCGGTCGCCGGTGAGCACCACGGGATTGGCCACCCGGTCCATGCCAAACGTCTTCAGCAGCCGGCTGCGCTGGACCCGGTAGCCGTCCCACGGGTCGGTCCACAGGACCTGGTCAGGTCCTGCCCGCTGGTCGGTCTGCGCCATCGGAGCCTGGTTCGCGATCAGGTTCCACGCCTGCCGGCCGGTGGTGAGGCCGTCGACGAGCCAGCGTTCCTGGGCTGTGCCGAGCATCGTCCGGCTCGGGTCGTCCGCCTGCGCCGGCGACGTCGCCGGGCTGCTGCGGTACTGCCGCGTGTCGAGCACGTGGATCCTGGCCAGGTCGCCCCACTCCAACCGGCGGTACGCCTGGATGCGCAAGCCTGCCGGTGCTGCGGACCGGCGTACCGGCATGTGCTCGTACCACGCCCGCAGAGCCGCGGTCCGTCGCGCCCCAACTGCCTGCGGATCCACCCGATCCGGATCGCCGTCGCCGCGCTCGCCACCCTCGCCACCCTCGCCACCCGTCCAGTCGTCGGCGACCTCGTGGTCGTCGAACGTCACCAGCCACGGGAACGCGGCGTGTGCCGCCCGCAGGTCCGGATCGGTCTTGTAGCGGGCGTAGCGGTTGCGGTAGTCCGCGACGGTGTACGGCTCACCGCTCCCCTCGTGCGTTCGGACGGCAGTCGACGACGGCGTGGACTGGTAGATGTAGTCACCGAGAAACGCGACGACATCGACGTCCTGCTCGGCCAGGTCCCGGTGGGCGATGTAGTAGCCCTGCTGGTAGTTCTGGCAGGACGCGTACGCGAGACGCATCCGGTCCGGGGACGAGTGGCGCTCGGGTGCGGTCCGGGTCCGACCGACCGGTGAGATCTGCTCGCCAGCCCGGAACCGGTAGAAGTACGTTGCGCCCGGCTGGAGGCCGCCCGGTTCCACGTGGACGCTGTGACCGTGCTCGGGTCGGGCCACCGCCACCCCAGCCCGAACCCGACGCCGAAATGCCTCGTCCGTCGCCATCTCCCACGCCACCTCGACGGGACGCTCCGGCATCCCGCCGCGGTCCAGCGGATCGGGTGCCAACCGGGTCCACAACACCACCGAGTCCGGCGACGGGTCCCCGGAGGCGATCCCGAGGGTGAAGAGGTCGGTCGGAAGCGTCGAGGTGCGTGCGGCTGTGAACGCCGTGGTGGCAAGTGCGCCGGCGGTCCAACCTCCCAACGCGAGCAGCCTGCGGCGAGACAGCACGGTCATGGCTCCTCCGGACGAAGGGGGCAGACACCCAGAGGGTCATGAACCTGACCGAACGTCCCCAGTCGCCCAGATGGCGCGTAGTAAGACGATTCGATGAACGCTTTCCATGATCATGACGAGTCGAAGACGCCCGGGGAAATCACCGGCATCCGGGGCAGGACCAGGCAGCGTCATGGCGACCAGACAGCGTGAGGGCGACCAAACCGCCGACCAGGGGGCGGTCGGGCCTAGGATCCGCGGGTGCCCTCACGACTTCGACCGGCAGATCCCGCCGCGGTGGCCGAGGCGGTCGAGCGCGTCCTGGCAAGCATCGGCCAAGCGGCTCCCGCCGGCCCTGCGGACGACGACCTTCGGCTGCTGGTGCGGCATTCGTTGGCTCTGCTCGGCGGGGCCGCGCCCGGCCGGTCGGTCGAGGTGCGGGTGCCGCCGTACGCCGCGATCCAGTGCATACCCGGGCCTCGGCACACCCGCGGCACGCCACCAGGGGTCGTCGAGACCGACCCGCTGAGCTGGATCCGACTCAGCCTCGGCGTTCTGTCCTGGCAGGAGGCGCGTGACTCCGGAGCGCTGCGGGCCAGCGGCGAGCGCACCGACCTCTCCGCGTACCTTCCGCTGCTCCTGTCCGGATAGCCGGCGGCCCTTCGCTCGTCTCTGGATCGAGCCGGCAGCTCAGGCGGCGAGACGATCAAGAAAAATCCTGTTGATCGTCGTACGCGGGGAACCAGACGTGCGGGTCGCCCGTCTCAGTCACCGGTGGCCCCGAAGCCATCCGGAGAAGCCCTCGCGACACCCCCCGACGCGAGGGCTTCTTCGTACCCAGACTTCTCCGCCTCAGGCGGCATCTGTCGGCGGCTTCCACTAACGTCCGCAGCGATGACGCCCACCGCCTCTTCCCCCAGCGAATCTTCCGGACCTGCGCCCGACGGTCCCTCCAGCGACGACGGCATCCGGGCGGAGGCCGACCAGATGCTCCGGCGCCTGGTCAACCGCGACGACGCCAGCTTCCGCGCCGGCCAGTGGGAGGCGATCGAAGCGCTCGTCGCCCGGCGGCAACGAGTGCTCGTCGTGCAACGTACGGGCTGGGGCAAGTCGGCGGTCTACTTCGTCGCCACCGCCCTGCGTCGGGCCCGTGGTGCCGGCCCGACGCTGATCGTGTCGCCGCTGCTGTCCCTCATGCGCGACCAGGTGCTGGCGGCGGGCCGGGCCGGGATCCGCGGAGTGACCATCAACTCCGCGAACGCCGAGGAGTGGGTCGACATCGCCAAGTCCCTCGCCGCCAACGAGGTCGACGTCCTGCTGATCAGCCCGGAGCGACTCAACAATCCACGCTTTCGCGAAGAACACCTACCCGAGCTCGCCGCCCGCACCGGACTCCTGGTCGTCGACGAAGCCCACTGCGTCTCCGACTGGGGCCACGACTTCCGGCCCGACTACCGCCGGATCGGCGACCTGCTCCGCACCCTTGCGACCGAGACACCTGTGCTCGGCACCACCGCCACCGCCAATGCACGGGTGATCGAGGATGTGGCTGAGCAACTGGGCGGCGACGAGGTTCTCACGCTGCGCGGTCCGCTCGCCCGCGACAGTCTCCGGCTCGGCGTGCTGCGACTGCCCACGCCCCAGCAGCGGCTCGGTTGGCTGGTCGCCCACCTCGAGGCCCTGCCGGGCAGCGGCATCATCTACACCCTCACGGTCGCCGCGGCCGACGACATCGCCGCCATACTCCGCGAGGCCGGCCACGAGGTCCGCTCCTACACCGGCCGTACCGACGACGCCGAACGCCGCGAACTCGAGGAGGCGCTCCGCGACAACGAGGTCAAGGCGCTGGTGGCGACCTCCGCCCTCGGCATGGGGTTCGACAAGCCCGACCTCGGGTTCGTCGTCCACGTCGGCGCGCCGTCCTCACCGATCGCCTACTACCAGCAGGTCGGCCGAGCCGGACGGGCGACCGAACGCGCCGACGTCCTGCTGCTCCCCGCGGTCGAAGACGTGGACATCTGGCACTACTTCGCCACCGCGTCGATGCCACGACAGGAGCAGGCCGACGCCGTACTAGCCGCCCTTGCGGACGCCGGCCGGGCGATGTCCACCGCCGCTCTGGAGGCCGTGGTCGACGTCCGCCGCACCCGGCTCGAGCTGCTGCTGAAAGTACTCGACGTCGAGGGCGCCGTCCGCCGGGTGCAGGGCGGATGGGAGGCCACCGGCCAGCCGTGGACGTACGACGCCGAACGCTATGCCCGGGTGGCCGCGACCCGCGACAACGAGGCTCGGTCGATGCTCGACTACCAGAGCGGCGACTTGTGCCGGATGGCCTTCCTGCAGAGAGCGCTCGACGATCCCAGTGCCGCCGACTGTGGGCGCTGCGACCGGTGCGCGGGTCCGTGGTACCCGGCCGAGATCCCTCCCCAGGCTCAGCAGCTCGCCTCCGGACGGCTGGCGCAGGTCGGCATACCCATCGAACCCCGCTCGATGTGGCCGTCCGGCATGGACCGGCTCGGTGTCGAGGTCCGCGGCCGGATCGCGGCGGACGAACGGGCGGCACCAGGTCGGGCGGTGGCCCGACTCACCGACCTCGGCTGGGGACAGCGGATGCGCACCCTGCTTGCTCCCGGCGCCGACGACGGGCCAGCGACCGAAGCGGTGCTGGCCGCGTGCATCGACGTTCTCCGCACCTGGGACTGGCAACGCCGCCCGGCGGGCGTCGTCGCGCTCGCGTCCAGGCGCAGACCGCTGCTGATCCAGTCCGTCGCGGCAGGCCTGGCCCAGGTCGGCAGGCTCCCCCTGCTCGGCACCGTCACGCCCGTCGACGGCGGCCCGAGCGGCGAACCCGGCGGCAACAGCGCGTTCCGGCTGGCGGGCGTGTGGAACCGGCTCGCCGTGCCCGAGGACGTACGCACGGGCCTGGCCGGGCTCAGGGACGCCGCCGCCGCCGATGGCGAAGACGCCCCGCCCGTGCTGCTGGTCGACGACCTGGTCGACTCCCGCTGGACCATGACCGTCGCGGCCCGCGAACTCCGCCGCGCCGGTGCCGGCGACGTGTTGCCGTTCGCCCTGGCAGTCGCCGGCTGACCATCGAGCCAGCTCGTCGCGCCGCTAGTGACTCCGCAGGCCACTACCGACTGGTCACGCCACTACCGGTTCGTCAGGCCGCTGCCGGCTCGACCGCTGCCTCGGCTTCGATCTCGGCTCGCTCCGCCCGGTAGCTGCGTACCGACCAGGCGACAGCCGCCACCCAGATCGCCGCGATCACGGCGTACGCGATCGCCTGGGTCGAGCCAGCCGCGTCCACTTGGTCCGAACGCAGGATCGTGCGGACGTTCGTCAGCACGATCACGCCGCCGACCAGTGAACCGAGGACCCGACCGGGGATGTGCCGGACCAGCCATGCCGCGATCGGAGCGGCGATCACGCCACCGACCAGCAACGCGGCCGCGGCACCGAGCGGGATGCCCTCGGCTCCCAGGCCGATCAGGAACCCGATGCTGGCGGCCACGGAGACGACGAACTCCGAGGTGTCGACCGAGCCGACGACCTTGCGCGGCTCCATCCGGCCGCTGGCCAGCAGCGACGGCGTGGCCACCGGCCCCCAGCCGCCGCCACCGGTCGAGTCGACGAAGCCGGCGAAGATCCCGAGCGGTGCGAGGAACCGCTTCCGGACCGGCTTGCCGAGCTGTCCTCGCGGCGTGCCCCACCCGGTGAACCGCACCAGGATGTAGACGCCGAGCGCGAGCAGGATGCCCGACATGATCGGGGACGCGGCCTCGGTGCTGAGGCTGGACAGGAACGTCGCGCCGGCGAAGGCGCCGACCGCACCAGGAACGGCGATCTTCGCCACGACCTTCCAGTCGACGTTGCCGAACCGCCAATGCGAGGCGCCCGACACCAGAGTCGTCCCGATCTCGGCGAGGTGGACCGTGGCCGAAGCCGCAGCCGGTGCGGCGCCAGTGGCCAGGAGCAGCGTCGTCGACGTGACGCCGTACGCCATGCCGAGGCTGCCGTCGACCAGTTGCGCGGCCAGCCCGACCAGCGCCAGAAGGATGAGCTTTCGCACTGCGACCCCACTTCTCCCACAGTTCCCATACCAGTCCCATACGAATGGTAGGGATAGGCTAGGCGGGCGGCCCGGAATGTGCCCAGAACGTCGTCCACATGCAGAGATGTCGCGCCGCAGATCTGCGGTTTCGGCAGTCAGCCGAGGCACGCACCAGCGGACGAGTGGGGCGTACGCTACGAAACCGTGATGGAAACCGAGGCCAGACAGGCTGTACGCCGGATTCTTCCCGACATCCGCCACGAGCTCGACGCGCTCATCCGCATCCCGTCGGTGTCCGCGGACCCCGCGGCAGCCGCCGAGGTACGCAGGAGCGCAGAGGCGACGGCCGACCTGTTCCGGGCCGAGGGCGCCGAGGTGGAGATCGTCCAGGTCGACGGAGGCCAGCCGGCGGTGCTCGCCCACTTCCCCGGACCAGCAGACCAGCCGACGGTCCTGCTGTACGCCCACCACGATGTCCAGCCGACGGGTGACCCGGCGGGGTGGACCAGCTCCCCGTTCGAGCCGACCGAGCGGAACGGACGCCTTTACGGCCGCGGCTCGTCCGACGACAAGGCCGGCATCGCGATGCATCTCGCGGCGATCCGCGCCTACGACGGGAGGCCGCCGGTCGGGGTCACGGTCATCGTCGAGGGCGAGGAGGAGATCGGCTCACCCACGCTGTCCGCCTTCCTCGACCGCTACCGCGACAAGCTCGCCGCCGACGTCATCGTGCTCGCCGACTCCGCCAACTTCGACCTCGGCGTTCCCGCTCTCACCACCACGCTGCGCGGCCTGGCCGACTGCGAGGTGGAGGTACGCGCACTCGACCACGGCGTCCACTCCGGGGTCTACGGCGGCGCGGCACCCGATGCCCTCACCGCCCTGTGCCGCATCCTCGCCACCCTTCACGACGAGCAGGGCAACGTCGCGGTCAAGGGCCTGACCACCTCCGAGCCGCCCGACGTCGACTACCCCGAAGACCGGTTCCGCCGGGAGGCGGGCCTCCTCGACGGCGTACAACTCCTCGGCACCGGCACGATCGCCGAGCGGATCTGGGCCAAGCCGACGGCCACCGTCCTGGCCATCGACGCGACCCGGGTCGCGGACGCATCCAACACCCTGTCGCCGGCCGCCCGGGCCAAGGTCAGCATGCGGCTCGCGCCCGGTGACGACGCCGTACGGGCCCGGCAGGCCCTGGCCGACCACCTCCGCGCGGCCGCGCCGTGGGGCGTCCACGTCGACGTCCAGCCCGGCGACGTGGGGCAGCCCTACTCCGCCCACGCCAAGGGACCGGCCTACGACGCCGCCCGGGAGGCGTTCGCCGAGGCCTGGGGGCGGCAGCCGGTCGACATCGGAGTCGGCGGAACGATCCCGTTCATCGCGGAGTTCGCCGACACCTTCCCCTCGGCCTCGATCCTCGTCACCGGTGCCGCCGACCCCGACTCGCGCGCCCATGGCGCCAACGAGAGCGTGCACCTGGAGGAGTTCGAACGCGCCTGCGTCGCCGAGGTCCTGCTGCTGGCGAAGCTGGGCCGTCCCAGCCGCTGACCAGGACGGCGCCCGCCGGAGGTAGCGGCCGACCTCCAGCAAATTCAGTGGTATGGCCGGAGGTAGCCGTAACTCCGGGTCGCCGAGCGATCTCGCTCGCCGTCCGGGAGTATGGGCACATGTCGGCTCTCCCCTCCACGACGCCGGTCGGCGTAGTCGGTGCAGGCACCATGGGCGCCGGGATTGCCCAGGTCGCCGCCGTCGCCGGGCATCCCGTACGCCTGTTCGACGTTCAGGACGGCGCGGCCGCCCGCGGTGTCGAGCAGATCGGGGCCAGGCTCGACCGGCTCGTCGCCAAGGAACGGCTCACAGCGGACGCCGCCGCCGCGGCCAGAGACCGGCTGCAGGCCGTCGAGTCGCTGGACGCCCTGGCTGAGTCAGGTCTGGTCGTCGAGGCCGTCGTGGAGCAGCTCCAGGTCAAGCGGGAGCTGTTCGCCGCGCTGGAGAAGGTCTGCGCCGACGACACGATCCTCGCCACGAACACCTCCACCCTGTCCGTCACCGCGATCGCGACCGGCCTCCGCAAGCCCGGCCGGGTCACCGGTATGCACTTCTTCAATCCCGCGCCGCTGATGGCGCTGGTCGAGGTGCCGGCCGGCGCCGCGACTGAGCCCCGGGTCGCCGCCACGGTTGCCGGCACGGCCGCCGCCTGGGGCAAGACGCCGGTGCACTGCACGTCGACGCCCGGCTTCGTCGCCAACAGGATCGCCAGGCCCTTCTACGGCGAGGCGATGTCGGTGCTCGAGGAGGGCGGGGCCGACTGTGCCACCCTCGACGCCGTTCTGACCGAGGCGGCCGGCTTCCCCATGGGCCCGTTCGCGCTGGCCGACCTGGTGGGCAACGACGTCAACCTCGCCGTCGGCCGGTCGGTGTGGGAGCAGACCTTCGGCGATCCGCGATACGCACCCTTCGTGGCTCAGCAGCAGATGGTCGACGCGGGCTGGCTCGGCCGCAAGTCCGGGCGCGGGTGGTACGCCTACGACGGAGCCGCGGTCCCGGCGCCGCACACGGCAGAACCTCGCCCCGCGCCGGAGCGGGTGACCTATCACGGCGGGTTCGTCGCCTGCTATGGCCTGCTCGACCGGCTCGCCGACACCGGCGTGAGCGTCGAGCGCTACGACACCGGACCTGCCGGCCGGCGGGGTGCGGCGGCCGACTTCGAACCTGGCGAGCTCGCGTACGGCATCGAACTGCCCGGTGGCGGGCTGATCGTCGAGACCGTCGGCGAGGTCGCCACCATCGACGGCGACGCGATCGCGCTGGACTGGGTGGGCGACGCCGCCACCGCGACCCGGGTGGCCCTGGCACCCAGCGACAGCGCCGAGCCGGGCACCCTCGACGAGGCGGTCGGCCTGTTCCAGGCGGCCGGCCTCGCGGTCTCCGTCATCGACGACGTGCCCGGCCTGATCGCGGCGCGTACCATCTGCATGCTCGTGAACGAGGCCGTCGAACTGGTCGCCCGCCGGGAGGCTGCCGCCGAGGACGTCGACACGGCCATGCGGCTGGGGACCGGCTACCCGCGGGGCCCGCTGGCCTGGGGCGACCGGCTCGGGCCAGGCGTCGTCGCGGAGGTGCTGGGCGCGCTGGCGCGGGCCTACCCGAGCGGCCGCTACCGGCCGAGTCCACTGCTCGCTCGTGCGGCCCACACGGGCCGCCCGCTGCGGAGCCTGTGAGCGCAAACCCGAGGGTCTGAGGATGCGACGGAAACGATCAGCACAAAGTTCGGAACCGGTGCAGCCGTCTGGACATAGACCGGGTGTGGATCGGCTCGACACCGTCGAACTGACCGACGGCGACCTCTGGCAGAGCGCAGCCAAGGGGGATCCGTCGGCGTTCGGGGCACTGTTCGAGCGGCACAGCGACGCGGTGTACAACCACTGCTTTCGCCGTACGGGCTCGTGGGAGGCGGCCGAGGATCTTGCCTCGGTGGTGTTCCTCGAGGCCTGGCGCCGTCGTCGTGACGTGTCGCTCAGCGGTGAGTCGATCCTGCCCTGGCTGCTCGCGGTGGCGAACAACGTCGTTCGCAACCGAGACCGCAGCCTACGGCGGCATCGTCGGCTGCTCGCCAAGCTGCCCGCGGCCGTGGTCGCACCAGACCCAGCCGAGGAAGCAGTGTCGCGAGTCGACGACGAGCGCGCGATGCGGCGGGTGCTCCAGGTGTTCACCCGCCTACTTCCCGACGAGCAGGACGTTCTCGCACTGTGTGTGTGGGCCGGACTCAGCTACACGGATGCGGCGGTTGCCCTCGGCATACCCGTCGGCACCGTGCGGTCCCGGCTCTCCCGCGCTCGCGAACACCTGCGTCGGCTCGCCGGGCTCGAGGCGGACGCGGGACAGACGGGGGGTCCCGCGCCCGCCCCGAGCCCGGCGAATGGGCTGCCCACGCACCAGTCAGCCACATTTCGAACGGGGACTGAGTGAAGATGACCGACATCGACCGCCTCCCGCCGGACCGCGCGATGACGCGCGTGCGCCGAGACGCCCTGCGGGATGTACTCGAGGAGCAGGTACGCAAGAGCCACCGCCCCTGGTGGCGTCGGTCCTGGCAGGGCCTGGCCGTCGGAGGCGGAGCCTTCACGCTGGTCCTCGCCGGAGGGGCCGCCACCGCCTATGTCGCATTCAAGGAACCTGCCGACAAGGCAAGCGTCCTCTGCTACTCGAATCCTGACCTGGACTCGTCCAGCGTCCCTGGCCTCAGGGTCGCCGTCGCCGAGAAGATGCCGGCCAACTCCGCTTCCTCCAACAGCAACACGGTTGCCATCGACGATCCGGTGGCGGCCTGTTCACAAGCCTGGCAAGACGGTCTGCTGAAGTCCGACGACTCTGGCGCAGTGAGTCCCGACGCAGCGACCGCACACCAGGTCCCCCCACTCGTGGCCTGCACGCTTGATGAGGGCGTGGCCGCGGTGTTCCCAGGTGACCCCTTGACCTGCGAACGCCTCGGACTTCCCCAGGTCGCGAGGTAGCACCCATGCAGGGATGGCCGCGCTGCCCCCGGGCGGCAGCGCGGCCAGGGGACCTGCTCACGACAGCCGCCGACGTCGTCCCGGTTCGCCGGAACGAGGTCGACGACGAGTCGTTCAGATGAACTTGATCGAGGACGTCCGGTCGTTCAGCGACCCGAGAGACGAGCAGGTGGAATCGCAGTAGGTGTAGTCGCCGGTGTAGCTCGAACCCGCATGGTGCTTGCCCACGCAGTTGGAGTACATCTTGGCCGACGAGATGCGGTTGTCGAAGCTCAGCGAAGCCATGCTCGGGAAGCCATACCACTCACCGGCGTAACAGCCGGTACCGCTGGACCCGTAGAGCACCAGCGTGTCGCCGCCGTAGCTGCTGTTCTGGTATTCGACTCCGAGCAGGGGCCGGGCGACCTGAGCCGTCGGCGTGGAGATCGCGCGGGCGTCCTGGAGGTCCTGCTGCTTCACGGTGGAGGCGTCCGGGTCGAGCGAGACGCGCCCACCGGTGGCGACCTCGATCGCCTCGGCGAAGGAGTCGTAGCAGGTCGGCTCGCCTACGGCCACATCGTCGGCCGACCCACCCTGCGGGATCGGGTCCAGTGCGAGGACACAGTGTCGGGAACCCTCGGCCGCGGAATCCGCACCTGCGGTCGCCGCTTGGGCAACCTGTCCCTGCCAGCCCAGCAGCACGACCGCGGCTGCGGCTGCCAGCCATCCAGTTCGGCCTCGACGCACGGTGGCCACCTCCGAAACTCAGGAACCACGTGGACGCATGATGACATGGCTGGGTAAACCCTGTCGTGGGTGCCCACGTAACTACTGAGGGTATACGACCGAGTTCGGTCGGCTAATGGCCGGATTCACGACATATGCGGCCGCCGGCTTCAGACTCTCCGACTCTCCGCCTCCGACCTGGCTACGACGGCTACGACGGCTACGACCTGGCTAGGACCAGAGGGCGTAGCTCGCCGTCTCGGCTGGTCCTTCCAACCCGACCGGGTTGCCTGAGGTGTGCGTGAGGGACGTGGACACCTTCGCGTGCGTGCAGGCGCCGAGCGGAACCGTCGGCACGGTCGCGTTGAGCCGGTAGTGGTGCTTGTTGTTCGAGATCGACGGCTTGTACGTGGCGCTGCGCTCGCTTCCGCAGGCCCCGGAGGTGGACCACGGCTGGACCGTGATCGTGACGGACAACGCACCGTTGCCGCCGGGAAAGCTGCCGTACTCCCGGGACAGCTCCAGCTCGACGGCGGCGGTGACGCTGCTCGTTCCGGCCGGCTTGGCCCAGGTCTTCGCCATCACCACCGTGTGGTCGACCGGCGCCCCGCACTGAGGGATGTCGGGCTTGGCCACCGGCATCGACCCGACGCAGTGCGACTGCGTGGGCAACCACTCCTGGCTTGCCTGGTGCACCGGCGAAGCCTTCAGATAGGTCTCCCCCTGAACGGGAAGGATCGACGGTCGACTGCCGTCTGGCTGTGCCAGCATCGACGTCGCCTCGGCGCGTGCCGTGATGGTCCACGAACCGGCCGCCGGTGCCGTGAACAGCCACCGTGTGGTGACGTACTGCGTCCCGTGTGTTTGTCCATCGTGGTTGATCGACGCGATGGTGGAGCGTTGCGTACCGGTGCTGGAGACACCATCGACGCGGATCGCCATCCGTGGCATCCGGACCGCGTCGGACCGGCCGGCAAGACGGGCTGTGAGCCACACCTTCTCGCCTGCGGTGAGCTGCCGGGCGGGCAGCCGCAGCAACGGGACGAGTCCGCCGGTCTCCTGCGCGACAAGGCGCGTGGCCAGCAGATCGTCGGTGTAGTCGGCCGTCGTGCCGGCTTGTGCCGTGCCAGCTTGTGCCGTACCAGCAAGCTGAACGCCTGCCAGCAGGCACAGCACGACGGTGAGCCACCAGCACTTCCTACGCATCTGCATCTCCCCGTGTCAGCCCCCCTCGGCGCCGGCCGAGCTTAGTGAAGATCCACTGCTCGCCGCCACCGACGGACGCCATCGCGGACAGGAGCCCGTCACCCGATGGCCGTGCAGCGTTGGAGTGCCGCTCACCACGCTCGCGTACACAAGTCGCATGTCTTCACGCCGGCAGGTCGATGGCCTCGGATGTGCTGCTCGGATCGTCAACCGCCGGCAGGTTCTCGGGGTGGGCCTCGCCGGCACGGGTCTCGCCCTGCTCGGAGCCCAGCCCGCACTCGGTCGAGGTCCAGGCGGCCGTGGTGCAGGCGCACCCACGCTGGTCCGCGCTGGGCGGCCGGCGTTGACGCACGGGATCGCCAGCGGGGATCCGAGCAGCGGAGGCGCCGTGGTGTGGGCGCGAGCGGACCGGACCGCTCGGATGCTGGTCGAGGTCAGCCGGTCGCCGAGCTTCGCCCGCACGTCGACAATCACCGGGCCACTGCTCACCGAGGCGTCCGACTGGACTGGCAAGGTGGACCTGCGTGGGCTGCCCGCGGGCCGGGAGGTCTTCTACCGAGTGACGCTGGCCGATCCGGACCGGCCGAGCGTGCTGGGTGAGTCGCAGGACGGGCGCCTCGTCACCGTGCCGCACCATGCCCGTACCGACGTGTCGTTCCTGTGGTCCGGTGACATGTGCGGCCAGGGCTGGGGCATCAATCCCGACCTCGGCGGCATCCAGATCCTCGAACGCATGCGGGCGTTGCGGCCCGACTTCTACCTGAACTCCGGCGACTCGGTGTACGCCGACGGCGCCCTGGCGGAGTCGGTGCAACTGCCGGACGGACGGGTCTGGCGCAACGTCACGACGCCGGAGAAGAGCAAGGTGGCCGAGACGCTGGCCGAATACCGCGGTCAGTGGGCGTACAACCTGCTCGACGAACACGCACGGGCCTTCGCGGCCGAGGTGCCCCAGGTGGCTCAGTGGGACGACCACGAGGTGACCAACAACTGGTACCCGGGCGAGATCCTCGACGACGCGCGCTATACGGAGAAGCGGGTCGACGTGCTGGCGGCCCGGGCGCGACAGGCGTTCTTCGAGTGGATGCCCATCCGGCCCTTGCGGCACGACCCCGAAGGCAGGGTGTACCGGAAGATCTCCTACGGACCGCGCCTCGACGTGTTCGTGCTCGACATGCGTACGCACAAGGATCCCAACACGGCTGGGTTGGAGACCACACCGGACGGCGGTGTGCTGGGCTGGCGGCAGCTGCGCTGGTTGACCGAGGGCCTGCTGCATTCGCGTGCCACCTGGAAGGTCATCGCGAACGACCTTCCGCTCGCGCTGATCGTGCCCGACGGCACGACCGCGATGGAAGGCGTCGCGCAGGGCGATCCGGGGGCACCGAAGGGTCGGGAGTTGGAGTTCGGCGGACTGCTGTCGACGTTGCGTCGGCACCGCGTACGCAACGTCGTGTGGCTGACGGCCGACGTGCATTACACGGCCGCGCACCACTACTCGCCGGATCGGGCGGCGTTCACCGACTTCGATCCGTTCTGGGAGTTTGTCTCCGGACCTGTCAACGCCGGCGCTTTCGGGCCCAACACGCTCGACTCCACGTTCGGGCCGCAAGCGGTGTACGTCGAGGCGCCACCCACTCCGAACGCGTCCCCGCTGGAGGGGTTTCAGCACTTCGGCCAGGTGTCGATCGACGGCGAGAGCGGCGAGCTGACCGTACGCCTGCGCGACCAGGACGCGAAGGTGCTCTTCACGCAGACGCTGAAGCCCGCCGAGCGCTGACCGCTGAGCGCCCGCTCGTCCGTCACGACCTGTGCGGACAGCGCGGTATCGCCGGCGTGCTCAGACGAGGAGCAGGGCGTTCGCGGGGTCTTCCAGGATGCGGGCGACGTCGGTGAGGAAACGCGACCCCTGTTCGCCGTCGACGATCCGATGGTCGAACGACACCGACAAGGTGGCCACCCAGCGCGGAACCACCTCGTCGTCGACGACCCACGGCTGCTTGCGGATCGCACCGAACGCGAGGATGCCCGACTCACCGGGGTTGAGAATCGGTGTACCTCCGTCGACTCCGAACACGCCCACGTTGGTGATCGTAAACGTGGTCCCCTGCATGTCGGCCGGTGGCGTCTTGCCCTCCCGGGCCGTCTGGGTCAGGGCGGTGAGCGCCCGGGCCAGGTCGACGAGCGGCAGTTGGTCGGCGTTCTTGATGTTCGGGACCATCAGGCCGCGCGGGGTCGCCGCCGCGATGCCCAGGTTGACGTAGTGCTTGACCACGATCTCGCCGGCCGCGTCGTCCCAGGTCGCGTTGAACTCGGGGGTACGCCGGATCGCCAACATGCACGCCTTCGCCACCACGACCAACGGCGAGAGCTTCGTGTCGGCGAGATCGCGGCGCTCCTTGAGCCTGGCGAGCAGCTCCATGGTGGCGGTCGCGTCGACGCTCACCCACTCGGTGACGTGCGGTGCCGTGAACGCGCTCTGGGTCACCGCCTGCGCGGTCGCCCGGCGTACGCCACGGACGGGGATGCGGGTCTCGGTCGCACCGGCCCGGGCGGGTGTCGGGGCGGCCATGGCCTCGGCCGCGGTGGGTGCGGTGGCGAGCGCGGCGAACGCCTCGACGTCGGCGCGGCTGACCGTTCCGTCCGGACCTGACGGCGGTACGGCATGCAGGTCGATGCCGAGGTCCTTGGCCAACTTGCGTACCGGCGGCTTCGCCCGGACCGGACCGGAGGTGTCTGCGGTTGTCACCGCCGGAGCGGGAGGAGTGGGAGCCGCTGCTGCCGGAGTCTCTGCTGCCGGAGTCTTTGCTGCCGGAGCCGCTGTGCGGAGCCGCTGGTGCGGGCGCTGCTGGAGCTGCCTCGGCTGCCTGCGCGGCTGGTGCGGGCGCTGCCTGGGTTGGAACGCCCGGTGCGGCCGCACCCTTGCGCGCACGCCGGCGGGACGCGCCGGTTCGGGGGCCGTAGCCGACCAGGTTGCTGGTCCGTCCTTCGCCGGCTTCGCCGGCCGCCTCGCCGTTGGTGGTGGGCGCCGCCTGCGCCGGTGCCTGCGCTGGGGCGGCTGCTCCGCCCTCGGTGGCCACCTTGATGATCGGCGTACCGACCGGGACTACCGCGCCCTCCTGCACCAGGAGCTCGGCGACCGTACCGGCGTACGGGCACGGCAACTCGACGAGCGACTTCGCGGTCTCGATCTCGACAACCACGTCATTGACCTTCACCGTGTCGCCGGGCTTGACCCGCCACGACACGATCTCGGCCTCGACCAAGCCCTCACCGACGTCCGGGAGCTTGAACTCGCGCACGCTCACCAATCCTTTCGTGAACCCGTCCGCGGGCCCATCGGTCAGTACGCCAGTACCCGGTCGACGGCCTCGAGCACCCGGTCGAGGTCGGGAAGGAAGTCCTCCTCCGCCCGGGCGACGGGGTAGGGCGTGTCGAATCCCGCCACCCGTAGCACGGGGGCCTCGAGTTCGTAGAAGCATTCCTGCGTGATCCGGGTCGACAGCTCCGCGCCGAGCCCGCCGCTGACCGGCGCCTCGTGGACGGTCACCACTCGCCCGGTCCGGCGGACCAGCTCGTATACCGGGTCGAGGTCGAGCGGCGACAGCGTACGCAGGTCGACCACCGCCAGGCTGCGACCCTCCTCGGCCGCGGCAGCCGCGGCGTCCAGGCAGGTCTTCACCATCGGGCCGTAGCACAGGAGCACGACATCGCTCCCGTCCTGCACGATCCGCGAACTGTGCAACGGATAAGGAGCCGCGGCAAGGTCTGTGTCGACCTCGGCCTTCTCGTAGTAGCGCCGCTTCGGCTCCAGGAAGATCACCGGGTCGTCGCTGGCGATGGACTGCTGGATCATCCAGTACGCATCGCTCGGATTGGCGCAGGCGACCACCTTCAGGCCAGCGGTGTGCGCGAAGTAGGCCTCGGGTGACTCCGAATGGTGCTCGACGGCGCCGATACCGCCCCCGAACGGGATTCGAATCACGATCGGCACGGTGAGCCGGCCTTGGGAGCGCAGGTGCATCTTGGCCACCTGGCTGACGATCTGGTCGTACGCGGGATAGACGAATCCGTCGAACTGGATCTCGCACACCGGCCGGTATCCCCGCAACGCCAGGCCGATCGCCGTACCGACGATGCCCGACTCGGCCAGCGGTGTGTCGGTGACCCGGTCTTCGCCGAAGTCCTTCTGCAGACCGTCGGTGACCCGGAAGACACCGCCGAGCTTGCCGACGTCCTCGCCCATCACGATGACCTTCGGGTCGTCCTCCATGGCGCGGCGGAGGCCGGCGTTGAGGCCCTTGGCAAGAGTGAGCTGGCTCATCAGATCACCCCTTCACTGAACGCGGAGTCGGCACCGGTGCCCGCGCCGCTGTCGGCGCCCTCGAACGACGCGTGGTAGTCGCGGAACCACTCCTGCTGGGCCCGGAGCTCTTCGGTCTGCTCCTCGTAGACCAGATCGAACGTACGACTCAGGTCGGGCTCGGCCATCGCATGCGTACCGGTCCGCACATGCTCGGCAAGGGCGTCGGCTTCGGCCTCGACCGCGGCGAAGAACGCGTCATCGGCCACGCCGTTTCGGGTGAGGTAGACCTTGACCCGTTCCAGTGGATCCTTGAGCTTCCACGCCTCGAGCTCGGCCTGCAACCGGTAACGCGTCGGGTCGTCGGTGGTGGTGTGCGCGCCCATCCGGTAGGTGAAGGCCTCGATGAGCATCGGCCCTCCACCGTCGCGTGCCTGTTGCATCGCGGCCTTGGTGACGGCATAGCAGGCGAGCACGTCGTTGCCGTCGACGCGTACGCCTGGGAAGCCGAAACCGCACGCGCGCCGGTACAGCGGGATCCGCGACTGCTTCTCCATCGGCGCCGAGATGGCCCACTGGTTGTTCTGCAGGAAGAACACGATCGGGGCGTTGAAGACCGACGCCCAGATGAACGCCTCGTTG
Source organism: uncultured Actinomycetota bacterium (assembly GCA_963720325.1). Taxonomy (GTDB): domain Bacteria; phylum Actinomycetota; class Actinomycetes; order Propionibacteriales; family Actinopolymorphaceae; genus Thermasporomyces. The sequence goes on from CAVRFE010000008.1 coordinate 1,238,556, forward strand.
ACGTCGCCCTGGGCGCTCGCGCCGTCGCCGAAGTAGCCGAGCACCGCCATGTCGCGTTCGGGGTCGCCGGTGCCGACGCAGCCGTCGCGTTGGACACCCATCGCGTATCCGGTCGCGTGCAGCGTCTGGGCGCCGATCACGATCGTGTACAGGTGGAAGTTGGTGTCCTTCGGATCCCAACCACCGTGGTCGACACCGCGGAACAGGCTGATGATGGCGAGCGGATCGATGCCGCGACACCATGCGACTCCGTGCTCGCGGTAAGTGGGGAAGATGAAGTCCTGCGGGCGGACGGCCCGACCGGAGCCGATCTGCGCGGCCTCCTGCCCTAGCAGCGAGGCCCAGATGCCCAGCTCGCCCTGGCGCTGGAGTGCGATCGCCTCGGCATCGACCCGTCGGGTCAACGCCATGTCGCGGTAGAAACCCTTGATTGCCTCGTCGTCCAGGTCGAACGAGTAGTCGGGATGCTCACAGCGCTCGCCTTCGGGCGTGAGCAGCTGGACGAACTCGCGGCCACCCTCAGCCGGATCACCGGCTGGCGACCACATCGCGCCTTCTGTCGACAACGTGCACTCCTTCAGTCCATCGGTGGGCGGGATCGCCGCCACCAGGCCGGACCTCGATGCGCCGGCCTACCGCCACCTGTGGGTGGGACAGACCCGCGACGCGCACGACTGTGGCACCTCGCCCAGCCGTGTCACCAACGTACCCATTGCGCCTGGTCGACGCATCCGATCCGGCCCTGCGACGACATCCGTGCGAGGGATGGCGTCGCCGGCTCCACCTTCGTGGATACCCGCCTGCGACCAGCCCACGACGTGCGTCATGGGCTGTCAATCCAGGATCGGTCGGTTCGCCGGGAGGGCACCATGTTGGAACCCACGGTTCGACGGTGCGATTTGGTGTCCAGCTCCCACAGTTAGTCGTACGCCCGATCTTTCCGGTGCGGATAGTCGTACGCCCGACCTGTCCGACGCGGCGCCTCGTACGCCCGACCTTTCCGGTGCCGCGCCTCCCCGGTGATCATGATCGTGATCATGAAGGCGTTTGGTGCGCATAGCCCCGTACGGCTTCATGATCATGGAGGTCCGCCGTCTCTCCCGTGATCATGAAGGCAATTCGGGCTATGCGTCCCGAACGCCTTCACGGTTCGGATCATGATCACCGGACGCGGCGGCACCACTGGACTCGGCCGCATCACCGGACTCGGCGGGACCGCCGGGAGTCAGCGGCCCCGCCTAGCGGGCGGGTGGGGCTGCTGCCGTCGCGGCGGTGATCGCGCCCGATGCGAGTAGGTTCGCGATCTCGTCCGTGCCGAAGCCCCAGTCGGTCAGCGCTTCACGGCTGTGCTGGCCCGGCGACGGCGCCGGCCCCTGGACCGCTCCAGGTGTACGCGACAACCGCGGCGCCGGGCCCGGCTGTCGGACCCCCGCCACCTCGACGAAGGACCCCCGCGCCGCCAGGTGCGGATGCTCGGGCGCCTCGTCCGGGTCGAGCACCGGCGCGACGCATGCGTCGGTGCCCTCGAAACGCTTCACCCATTCGTCCCGGCTACGTGTCGCGAACACTCCGGCGATCCGCGCGTGCAGGACCGGCCACCGGCTCCGGTCGTACTGCATCACCGCACCAGCACCCTCGTCGTCCAGCCCCAGGCCCGCGAGCAGTTCGGCGTAGAACCGCGGCTCCAGCGCGCCGACCGCAACATAACGCCCGTCGGCACAGGTGTAGGTGCGGTAGAACGGCGCACCGCCGTCAAGGAGGTTGCCGCCTCGTGGCCCGGACCACCCGCCCGCCGCCCGCAACCCGTGCAGGTGCGTCGACAACAGGGCGGCGCCCTCGACCATCGCCGCGTCGACCACCTGGCCGCGCCCGGATCGCTCGCGCTCCCAGAGCGCCGCCACGATCCCGACCACGGCAAGCATGCCGCCCCCGGCGAAGTCGCCGACGTAGTTGACCGGTGGCACCGGCGGAGCGTCGGCCGGCCCGATCGGCTGCAACGCCCCCGACACCGCGATGTAGTCGATGTCATGCCCTGCGGTCAGAGCGAGGGGACCGTCCTGACCCCAGCCGGTGATCCGCGCATACACGAGCCGCGGGTTGCGCGCCAGGCACTCGGCCGGCCCGATTCCGAGCCGCTCGCACACGCCCGGCCGGAACCCCTCGACGAGAACGTCGGCGACCTCGACCAGCCGGAGCGCTGCCGCGAGGCCCTCCGGATGCTTGAGGTCGACCGCGACCGAACGCCGTCCCCGGCCCAGCGGGTCGATCGGCTGGCCGGTCGGCAGCGCATCGGCGGGTACGCCGGTCGAACCCGCCGACACCTGCGTCTCGCCCGTACGCACCTGGTCGGGGCGGTCCACCCGCAGCACCTCGGCGCCAAGGTCGGACAGCATCGTCGCCGCGAAAGGTCCCGGCGCGAGACTCGCCAGCTCCAGCACCCGCAGCCCCGCCAGCGGCCCCGCAGCCGTCATCTGGAGTCGCCCAGCATCGAGCGGCTGATGATGTCCTTCATGATTTCCGAGGTGCCCGCGTAGATGCGTTGGACCCGCGCGTCGGCGTACGCACGACAGATCGGGTATTCCCACATGTAGCCGTAGCCGCCGTGCATCTGCACGCAGTCGTCGACCACCCGGCCGAGCATCTCGCTGGCGAAGAGCTTCGCCTCGGCCGCCGACGCCGCGTCCAGCGACCCGTCGCGGGCGGCGAGCACGCACCTGTCGATGTACGCCTGGGCGACATCTATCTCCGTACGCATCTGCGCGAGGCGGAACCGGGTGTCCTGGAAGCCGGCCAACGCCCGACCGAACGCCTGCCGCTGCGCGACGTAGGCCAGTGTGTCCTGCAATGCCACCTCCGCACCGGCGACCGAGCTCATCGCCACGATCAGGCGTTCCTGTGCGAACAGCCGCATGACCTGGGTGAACCCCTCCGCCGGGTGGCCGAGCACGTTCTCCTTGGGGATGCGGCAGTCGTGGAAGAAGAGCTCGGCGGTGTCCTGGGTACGCAGGCCGAGCTTGTCGAGCTTGCGGCCCCGGCTGAAGCCCTGCGTACCGGTCTCGACCAGGAACAGTCCGATGCCGTGCCTGCGGTCGGGCTGGGTGCGGGCCGCGACGATCACCACGTCGGCGCAGATGCCGTTGGACACGAACGTCTTCGTACCGTCGAGCACCCAGTGGTCACCGGCGTCCACCGCGCGGGTACGCATCGCTGCCGCGTCGGAGCCGGCCTCGGGCTCGGTGATCGCGAGCGCGAGGATCGACTCACCGGTGACGGCCTGGGTGAGGTAGCGACGCTTCTGGTTCCGGGTGCCACCGTCGATCAGGTAGGGCGCGACGATCGCGTTGTGCAGCGAGAGCCCGAATCCGGACTCGTGGACCCGGGCGAGCTCCTCGATCATCACCTGCTCGTAGCGCAGGTCGGTGATGCCGAGTCCGCCGTACGCCGGGTCGGCGGCCGGGACGAGGAACCCCTGCCGGCCGGCGACCTTCCAGATCTCGTGGTCGACCATCCCGGCCTTGTCCCAGTCTGGCTGTCGAGCGACGACCTCACGTTCGCAGAACGTCGCGAAGGACGACCGGAAAGCGTCATGGTCGGCGTCGAAGTACCCCTCCCGCATGACTCCGATCCTGCCAGGCCGGCGGCTCACGAGGGACGAAGGTCAGCGGATCAGCAGCGCGACACCCGCTGCGGCACCGGCCCAGAGCAGGCTGGTGAACGTACCGATGATGAAACGCTCCGCCGCACCCTGCGCCCGTAGCTCCGGATACCGGCCGAGGCCCTTGATCGCGATCACGACCACGATCCCCTCGGCGATCCCAGCGACCAGGCAGCCGGCCACGGCGGCGCGTTCGAGGGCGCCGATCCAGACGCCACCGCGAAGGACGGGCCGGGTGGACCGGACGTGGACCGGTGTCGCCTCCACCGTCGCCCTCGGATTCTCGATGTCGGGGATGCCTGCGCCGCCGGCTCCGTGCAGGACGGCCTCGGTCACGCCGCGACCGCCGGTGACGGCGACCCCGACACAGGCAACGGTCACCGCGTCGGCCAGCCAGCCGGTCTGACCTGCGCCTACGGCCGCAGCCAGCACACCGGCGAAGGCTAGGACCGCCGACGGGATCACGGCCACGACCCACCACGGGTAACGCTCGGCCGCGGACACGACGGCCGGATGCCAACTGATCACACTGCCCACCAGCAGCACGACCAGCGCCACGAGCAGCGCGACGGTCACCGGTCAGCCTCCTCGAGCAGCCGGACGGCGAGCGGGCGGACCCTGCGTTCCTCGGTCCAGAGCGAGGCGCGCAGCCGCTGGCTCACCGCCTGCGGGGTGATACCCAGCCGGCGAGCGACCTCCTTCTGGGCGAGGCCTTCGGACATCAGGTCGACCACCTCCCAGCCGTACGCGCTGCGTCGCTCGACCACCGCGCCCAAGAGTGCCAGCAACGCCTCCGCATTCTCGGCCGACTCGGGCTCGGGTCCGGTCACGGCCAGCCGGGCAGGGCTGGACTTCGCTCGCTCGACCGCCGTCCGGGCGTCGACGAACGCGGGGCCCGAAGCGGCCCGGACGCTGGCCGGGATCGGTTCCCGTACCTCGCCCAGTCCGACGCCGACGTACCACTGGCCGGCCCGTACCAGCCGCAACACGAGGTCGACGGCGTCGCCTGGCTGGTCGAGCAGCGCCTGCACCTCGTCGCCGGCGGTGCGCTCGAACGGACGCACGAGCCGGGCACCGACTGGTCCGGCGTTCAGAGTGGCGAGGAGGACGTCGATCCGGTCACCTACGGATCGGCTGCCGCGCTGGTCGATGGTCAGGACCAGCACGGTGATTTCCCGATGTGGGCGGCGGCCGTGGTGGTTGCCGCGGGGTGAGGGTCGCCGGTGCGGGGAACGTCGGGCTTGTCGGGTTGTTGGAGGTTTCGCGGCCTAGAAGCCGCCAGACCTCCAACAACTCGGTGATCCCGGCGCATGCTGTTAAGGAAACAGGCTTGACTGAGCACTGTCAAGCCTCAAGCCTTGAGCGATTCGATATGAGCTGCAAACCTTGGACGCTCAGCGTCAAGCCTCAGGGCTTGAGCGTCTCGGCTTGAGCCTCAGGGCTTGAGGAACCGGCTTGAGCTGTATGCCTTGACACACCCGGGCCTTGAGACACCTCGGCCCTTGAGCCTCAGGGCTTGAGCGCAGGCGGGCGGAACCGTTCGCCGTACCGTCGCGCCAGCTCGTCCGCCCGCGCCGTGAACGCCTCGCGTCCCCCGCATGCCTCGACGAACTGCGCCGCCCCGCCGGTCCAGGCGGGAAAGCCGATGCCGAAGATGCTGCCGACGTTCGCGTCCCGTGCGGAGGTGACCACACCCTCGTCCAGGCAGCGCAACGTCTCCAACGCCTGGATGAAGAGCAGCCGATCGCGTACGTCATGCTCGGGCACGTCACCCGACCCGGTCGCGAACATCCGGGACAGCTCCGGCCACAGCCGCTTCCGCCCCCCGCTCGATCCCGAGCGACCGCCACCGCCGGCCCCCTCCGCACCGTCCCCGCGGCCCCCATCCGCAGCGTCCCCGCCGCCCGCGTCCGCGCCATCGCGGGCCGGGTAGTCGTAGAAGCCCGCGCCGGCCGCCTTGCCCGGTCGGCCGAACTCGGCGACCATCCGGTCGAGCACGGTGTAAGCCGGATGTTCCGGCGGACGACGCCCCGCCGCAGCCAGGTCGGCCACCTCCTGGGAACGGATCCGGGTCACCAGCGACAGGCTCACCTCGTCGGCGACGGCGAGCGGACCCACCGGCAGCCCTGCCTTGCGGGCCACGTTCTCCACCATCGCCGGTGGCACACCCTCCACCAGCATCGCGACGCCTTCGGTGAGGTAGGTGCCGAACACCCGCGAGGTGAAGAAGCCGCGGCTGTCGTTGACCATGATCGGCATCTTGCCGATCTGGCGGACGAAATCGAACGCCCGCGCCAGCGTCTGCTCCGACGTACGCCCACCGCGGATGATCTCGACCAGCGGCATCTTGTGGACCGGCGAGAAGAAGTGCAGCCCGACGAACCGCTCGGGACCCGTCACGGCTTCGGCCAGGCCGGTGATCGGCAGTGTCGAGGTGTTGGACGCCAGGACTGTGTCCGGACCGGTGACCTGCGCCGCCGCGGCGAGTACGGAGTTCTTCAGCGCGCGATCCTCGAACACGGCCTCGATCACGAGGTCGCAGTCGGCCAGGTCGGCGCCGGAGTCGGTGCTGGTCACCCGGCCGAGCACCTCGTCGCGACGCGCGGCCGAGAGCCGTCCCCGGCTGACCCGCTCGTCCAGCAGGGCGGCGATCCGCTGCCGGCCGGCCTCGGCGGCGTCGGTCGAGATGTCCTTCAGAACGACCTCGATGCCGGCGTACGCACTGACGTAGGCGATGCCCGCGCCCATCATCCCGGCCCCGAGGACGCCCAGCCGGCGCACGGCAGTCGGTTCGAAGCCCGCTGGCCGGGACGCGCCACGCAGGATCTCGTTACGCCCGAACCACAAGGTGCCGATCATGTTCTTCGCCACCTGGCCGGTCACGAGCTCGAGGAAGTACCTGCTCTCCACCGCCATGGCCGTGTCGACGTCGACGGACGCCCCCTCGACCGCGGCCGACAGGATCCGCTCGGGCGCGGGATAGGCGCCGTGGGTACGACCGATGAGCATGGCCGGTGCGACGGACAGGGTGAGGTAACCCTGGGCGTTGTCGACCGGCGGGCCGGGAAGGACGAACCCGGGCCGGTCCCACGGCTGGGTGGGTTCGGGCCCAGTCCGGATCCAGGCCACGGCCTTCGCAAGGAGATCGTCCTGGCTCGCGGCGAGCTCGTGCACCAGCCCGGCCTTGACCGCGGCGGCCGGCCGCAGCTGCGTTCCCTCCACGAGCAGCGGTAGGGCCGCCAGCGGGCCGATCAGGCGTACGGCGCGGACGATCCCTCCGCAGGCCGGCAGCAGGCCGAGCGTCACCTCGGGGAAGCCGAGCCGCATGGACCCGACGTCCATCGCGATGCGGTGGTGGCAGGCGAGCGCGATCTCCAGCCCGCCGCCGAGCGCGGAGCCGTTGATCGCGGCGACCACAGGGCGGCCGAGTCGCTCCAGCCGCCGCAACTGGCCCTTGGCCTCGGCCAGAAAGGTCGCGAACTCGTCGACGTTGTCGCCGGTCACGTCGTGCAATACCGCCAGGTCGCCGCCGGCGAAGAACGTGTCCTTCGCGGAGGTCACGATCACGCCGAGGATCTCGTCCCGTTCGCGTTCGAGCCGGTCCAGGGCCGCGCCCATGGCCTCGACGTAGTCGGCGTTCATCACGTTCGTCGACTGGCCTGGCTGGTCGAGGGTCAGCGTCACGACGCCCTCGACATCGCGGTCGTACCGGACGGCAGCCGTCATGGCAATCCTCACCTGCGTACGGACGGAGGAGTTCCTTGTCTCAGAGTGTGTATACCTCGCGGCGAACGGTCTGAGCCTTCTCGACTGGCACGACTGGGGCGGCCAGGGTGTCGCGGGAGTCTGGTAGGAAGGCCGCGGCTGTACGTCGACGTGAGGAGCTCGTGGTGGCGCAACCGTTCCTGCACGAGTTCGTCAGCTGCGTGCACGCCCCGACGGTCGCGCTCTCCGGACCCGACGGACAGATACGGGCGAGTGCGGGTGGGGTTCAAGGGGTCCTGCGGCATGACCGCCGGGTGCTCTCGGAGCTGGTCGTCGAGGTCGACGGACATGAGCCGGTCCCGGTCGGGCACAACCTCACCGACGCGAGCCGGGCCACCTTCGTCGGCGTTCTGCGGCACCTGGGCGACCGGGGTGCCGATCCGACGGTCCGGCTGGAGCGCGTGCGGGTCGTACGCCCCGACGGTGCCGACGAGCAGGTGAGGCTGGCCAACACATCGCGGTCGCCGCTGGAGGTGACCGTCTCCGTCCGGGTCGGGGTCGACCTCGCGGTGCTCAACGACCTACGCCACGGCGACGAACTGGTCGCGGTCCCACCCACGTCCGTCGGACCCGCCACCGCCACCTGGTCCAGCACCCAGGTCGACGTAACCGTACGAGCCTCCGAGGCCAACCTGACCGGCGCGGAGGCGGGGGCGGGTTCGAGGCCCGGGGCGAATTCGGCGTCCGACGCAACCGCGGCCGGGCCGACACCAAGGCCCTTGCCGTCCGGCGCGGCCGAGTTCGGCTGGGACGTGACAGTGCCCGCCCGGTCCACCTGGTCGGTCCAGCTCCACCTCGACCTGGAGGACTCGCCACAGCAGACACCGACCAACGTCTTCCTGCCCGCGGCCGCCGGTCCCGGCTGGGACCAGGTGTCGGTCTCTGGTCCTGACACCCTCGCCCGCCTCGTCGACCGCAGCGTCGACGACCTGACCGCGCTGGCCCTGGCCGATCCGCTCGCCACCAACGACGTGTTCCTCGCCGCCGGCAGCCCGTGGTTCTTCACACTCTTCGGCCGCGACTCCCTGTGGGCGGCTCGGCTGACGCTGCCGCTCGGAACCGACCTCGCCGGCGGCACCCTGCGTACCCTGGCCCGCCGCCAGGGCACCCGCCACGATCCCGACACGGCGGAGGCGGCCGGCAAGATCCTGCACGAGATCCGGCAGGAACCTGTGCAGGTGGGCGGCCACCACCGAGCCCTGCCACCGGTCTACTTCGGCACCATCGACGCCACGGCGTTGTGGATCTGCCTCCTGCACGACGCCTGGCGGTGGGGGATGCCTTCCGCGGAGGTCGCGGATCTCCTCGACCCGCTGGGCGGTGCGTTGGCCTGGGTGACGGGCGAGGCCGACGCCGACGGAGACGGGTTCCTCGAATACCTCGACGAGAGTGGTCACGGCCTGGCCAACCAGGGGTGGAAGGACTCCGGCGACTCGATCCAGTTCCCCGACGGCACCATCGCCGAGCCGCCCATCGCGTTGAGCGAGGCGCAGGCGTACGCACACGAAGCCGCGGTGAAGGGGGCGGCCCTGCTCGACGCGTTCGGCCGACCGGGCGCCGAGGCGATGCGGGAATGGGCCGCCGCCATGCGCGAACGTTTCCGTACCACCTTCTGGGTGTCCGACGCCCATGGCCGCTTCCCCGCCATCGCACTCGACGGCGCGAAGACGCCGGTCGACACCGCGACGTCCAACCTCGGCCACCTGCTGGGCACCGGGCTCCTCGACGCTGGCGGGGCCGCCCAGGTCGCCGCGCGCCTTGCCGAGGACGACCTCGACAGCGGGTACGGCCTGCGCACGATGAGCGCGGACGTCGCGGGGTTCAACCCGCTCGGCTACCACGCGGGTACGGTGTGGCCGCACGACACCGCGATCGCCATCCTCGGCCTGGCCCGCGAGGGGCATGGCCTGCCCGCTGCGTCGTTCGCCCGCGGCCTGGTGCGCGCGGCGCCGGACTTCGACTACCGGCTGCCCGAACTGTTCGCCGGTACGGATGCCGGCGCGGGTCAGGCGGTCCTCGCCTACCCCGCCTCCTGCCGACCCCAGGCGTGGTCGGCCGCGGCCGCGATCGCCCTGCTGCAGGCGGCGCTCGGCCTCGAAGCGGACGTGCCGGCCGGAGTGCTTCGGGTGGCACCCTCGGCCGCGTTCGCGTCGTGGTTCCCGCTCCGCGTGGGCGGGCTGCGGATAGCCGGCCATCCGCTCACCGTCGAGGTCGACCTGTCCGGCGAGGTTCGCGTCGAGACCACGGCCCCCGTCACCGTCGAGACTGCTGGCCAGACCGGCTAGGCCCAGAACAGCTAGGGCCCAGACCAGCTAGGGCCAGACCAGCGCCGCCGCGGGAAGGAGCGACCAGGTGTCGAGAGACCAGGCGAGCGACCAGCCGAACATCGTCTTCATCGTGTCCGACGACCATGCCGCGCACGCGATCTCGGCGTACGACAAGACTCTCCTGCAGACCCCGAACCTGGACCGGATCGCCGCCGAGGGGATGCGGTTCGACGACTGCTACTGCACCAACGCGCTCTGCGCACCCAGCCGCGCGTCCATCCTGACCGGCACCTACAGCCACGTGAACGGCGTCCGTACGTTGTCGACCCACTTCGACGCTCGGCAGCCGACGTTCGTGTCGATGTTGCGCGACGCCGGCTACCAGACGTGGCTGGTCGGCAAGTGGCACCTTGGCCATGGTGGCATCCACGACCCGCAGGGCTTCGACTCCTGGGACATCCTCGAGGGCCAGGGCGACTACTGGAACCCCGAGCTGCTGTCGCCGACCGGGCGTCGCCAGGTGCCCGGCTACACCACGACCGTGCTGACCGAACTCGCGCTCGAACGGCTCGGGTCGCGCGATCCCGACCGGCCGTTCTGCCTGCTCCTGCATCACAAGGCTCCGCACCGCAGCTGGGATCCCGACACCGCGCATGCCGACCTGTTCACCGACGACCTGCCCGAGCCAGCCACGCTGTTCGACGACCACGCCGGCCACAGCCAGGCGGCACGCGACGCGGCGATGCGGGTCGGCCGCGACCTCACCGAACGCGACCTGAAAGAACCGTGGCCGGAGGGCCTGTCCGACCGCGACCGAACCCGGTGGGGCTACCAGCGCTACCTCAAGGACTACCTGCGCTGCGTCACGTCGATCGACGACAACGTGGGTCGGGTGCTCGACGCTCTGGAGGCGCAGGGGCTGCGCGACAACACGATCGTGGTCTACACATCCGACCAGGGGTTCTTCCTGGGTGACCACGGGTGGTACGACAAGCGCTTCATGTACGACGAATCCGTCCGGATGCCGCTGCTGGTGCGCTATCCGCGGGAGGTGCCGGCCGGTTCGTCGACCGATGCGATGGTCACCAACGTCGACTTCGCGCAGACGTTCCTCGACTACGCGGGCGTGGCGGCACTACCGCGGATGCAGGGGCGCAGCTTCCGGCGGGTGTTGCAGGGCGAGACGTCGGCCGAGTGGCCGCAGTCGATCTACTACCGCTACTGGGAGCACGACGACGGGTCCCACCATGTCGGCGCCCACTACGGCGTACGCACCAGACGGCACAAGCTGATCCACTACTACGGCCAGGGCTTCGGCCTGCCCGGCACCTCCGACCGGGTGATGGAGCCGGAGTGGGAGCTGTTCGATCTTTCGCGCGACCCGTGCGAGCTGCGCAGCGTCCACGACGATCCGGCCTACGCGGAGGTGCGTCGGGAGCTGGAGGAGGAGCTGGCCCGCCTGCAACGCGACGTCGGCGACGAACCCTGGGTCGGCTCGCCCTAGGCGTTCAGTCCGGCTGCGACACGTCCGACCCGACTCCGCCATCCTGCCAGGTGTTATCAGAAGTGATACCCTCGCCGGGTGGATGCGCAACCCAAGGTCAGCCCTCAGCTTGGCGCGGTCCTGGAGTCGGCGGCGCGGCTCCAGGCCTTGGTGCCCGATGCCGTTCTCGTGGGCGGTTCAGCGGCTGCACTCTATGCCGGCCACCGCGACTCCTTCGACCATGATCACGTCGTGGCGGACCTGGCTGACCGCTTCGACGTCGTGCTGGAGGCGCTCGAGTCGGAGGGCGACTGGGTCACCAATCGCGTCCGGCCGGGCAAGCTGATCCTCGGCAGGCTGGGCGACATCGAGGCCGGCGTCCGGCAGATGATCCGGTCCCGGCCGTTGGAAACCACCGAGATCAGACTCGAATCGGGCCGCACCCTGCGCGCGCCAACGGCGGAGGAGACGCTTCGCATCAAAGGGTTTCTGATCGTCCGACGAAACCAGACGAGGGACTACCTCGATGTCGCCGCGCTCGCCGATCGATACGGCACCCGCATCGCGGCGACGGTGCTCGCCGGAATCGACGATTACTACACCGACCAACACGGCGAGGGACGGGGAGTCGCAGCTCAGGTGGCTCGGCAGCTGGCCGACCCCCGCCCGGCAGACACCTCCGTGACACGCCAACTCGCCGAATACCGCAACCTGGTCAAGAGGTGGACCGACTGGAACGAAGTTCGCGCCGTGTGCCGCGAGGTCGCCGCCGGCATGCTGCACTCGGAGGTGTAACCCAATGGCCCTGACGTTCCGAAACCTGAGCATCGATCCGGCCGCTCCGGTCTCGTCGTGGCCGACCGAGGCCGTACAGACGGCATTGGAGCGCGGCGACCTCGACGACTGGCGCCGGATCGTCACCGCGCTGAAGCAAGAACCCTGGGGGCGCGTAGCGCGGCAGCTCGAAGAGGTGCTCAGCCACTCCCGTCCATACGGGGTGGCAGAGGCGTTCGAGACTGTCCTCGCCGGGATCCGCGCTGATGTAGACGCGGGAGAGCGTGCAGAGGTCGCCACCGCAGTACGGGCGGCAATTGCGCAGTCCGGCCTGAGCAGGTCCGAGTTCGCCTCGCGGATCGGTACGTCCACATCGCGGTTGTCCACCTACGCAACCGGACGGGTTACGCCCTCGGCAGCGATCATGGTGCGCATCAGGCGCCTGGTCGAGCGGGAGAGGGCGGGCGAGCTCTGAGGTCTCGGCGGCCGACGGGGCCTCAGACGCGTTCGATGATGGTGGCGACGCCCATTCCGCCGCCGACGCAGAGGGTCGCGAGGCCCCGCCGCAGGTCCCGGCGTTCGAGCTCGTCGAGCAGGGTGCCCACCAGCATGGCACCGGTCGCACCGAGCGGGTGGCCCAGCGCGATTGCACCGCCGTTGACGTTCACGACGTCGGGTGACAGGTCGAGCTCGCGCATGAACCGCAGCACCACAGCCGAGAACGCCTCGTTGACCTCGAACAGGTCGATGTCGCCGACTGTCAAGCCTGCCTTGTCGAGCGCCTTCCGTGCCGCCGGACCGGGGCCCACCAGCATGATCGTCGGATCCGTACCGACCGCGGCCGCGCTCACGATCCGGGCCCGCGGCGCCAGACCCAGGTCGGAACCGGCGCGTTCGTTGCCGATCAGCACGGCAGCTGCGCCATCGACGATCTGGGAGGAGTTGCCGGCGGTGTGTATGTGGACGATCTGTTCGACCATGGGATACCGGTCGATCGCCACCGAGTCGAAGCCCAACGCTCCTATGTCGGCGAAGCTCGGCTTCAACCCCGCCAGGCCGTCCAGGGTCGTCTTCGACCGGATCGCCTCGTCGGCGTCCAGCAGGACCGTGCCGTTCTGGTCGACGACCGGGACGAGTGAGCGTTCGAAGTAGCCCTTGTCCCGCGCCAGCGTCGCCCGCTGCTGGGAGCGATAGGCGAAGGCGTCCACGTCGTCCCGACTGGTCCCCTCCAGCGTGGCCAGCAGGTCGGCGCTCACGCCCTGGGGGACGAAACCCGTACGCAGGTTGGTCTCCGGGTCGATGAACCACGCACCGCCGTCCGACCCCATCGGCACCCGCGACATCGACTCGACGCCACCGGCGACCACCAGGTCGTCGAATCCCGACCGCACCTTCTGCGCGGCCAGGTTGACCGCTTCCAGACCCGAAGCACAGAAACGATTGAGCTGAGTGCCGGGCACGCTGACGTCCCACCCGGCCATCAGGACCGCGGTCCGCGCCAGGTCGGCACCCTGCTCGCCGATCGGGGTCACGATGCCGAACACAACGTCGTCGACCCGGGCCGTGTCGAGGTCGGAGCGCTCCCGTACCGCGTCCAGCACCAGGGCGCCGAGGGTCACCGGCTTCACACTGTGCAGCGCCCCCCGCTTGCCCCTGCCTCGTGGCGTGCGGATGGCATCGAAGACGTAGGCCTCGGTCATAGGTCAAGCTTGCCCCTTCCACCGCGATGCGGCAGCGGAGTCACCGTCCCTTTTCGGCTCGCCGCGGTGCGAATTCCGTTTGAGTGCGGGGCAAATGTCGGTTTGCCCGGCGCGACACTCCCGGCCAGACGGAACAAGTGGGCAGAGTACGCCTGAGAGGGGCAGGCTTGGACACATGGCTCGTAAGAAGCGCGCAAGGAGGTCGACCGATGCTGTCGTACGCGTCGGCGACACCTTGCGGCGCCCGATGCCGGAGCGAGCCGGCTACGTCCACGACCTCCTCCGGATGCTGGCCCACTACGAATGGCCCGGCGCCCCTCGCTACCTCGGGACCGACGAAGACGGCCGGGAGATCCTCACCTACCTGGACGGGTACGTCGCCTCCTCGCCGGCGCAGCCGCCGGAGATCTGGTCGGAAGCGAGCCTGGTACGCGTCAGCAAGCTGGTCCGGCAGTTCCACGACCTCACCGCGGGTACCCAGCTCGCCGGGGACGACGAGGTCGCCTGCCACAACGATCTGGCACCCCGGACCACGGTCTACCGCGACGACGGTCTCGGCATGCGGCCGTACGCGTTCATCGCATGGGACCACGCGGCTCCGGGCCGGCGGATCCACGACGTCGCCCACCTGTGCTGGCAGTTCCTCGAACTCGGTCCCGGCCGGTCCACCGCGGACGGGCCGGCCCGGCTGGTCGGGCTCATCGCCGACAGCTACGACCTGCTGAACCGCGACCGGCGCGAGCTCGTGGAGGCGATCCTGTGGTGGCAGGACCGAAGCTGGCGCGGAATCGAGACGCAGGCCGACGCTGGAGACACCGCGATGGAGCAGCTACGCGCCGACGGCTACGTGACCGCGATCCAGGAGGCGTACGAGTGGGTCACCCAGCATCGCGCCACGCTCGAAGCCGCCGTCACCTGAGGATTCGCTGCCGCGCCCGGCGGGTCAGCCGATCGCGCCGGCCGGGGCCAGCTCCGACACACCGCTGACGACGTGGGCCGTCGGGGAGACCGGCGCCTTGGCACAGCTGGTCTTGCGCTCCGGCTCCAGCGTTTCGAGCCGGCCCTGCACAGACCACCGCCGCCCGGTCACCGAGGTCACCAGCACCTGCCAGCCGGAACTGGCACCATCACTGGCACCGCCGCTGTCTTCGGGCTCGACCGACAGCGCGTCCGGATCACTCTCGCCACTCAGCTCCCGTACTGCCAGCTCGGCCACCTGGCCGGCCGGTGACCAGGGCGACCGACCACGACACCGCTCCGTCACGACCCGGCCTTCCCGGGCAGCGCCGAGGAGCCCGTCCGCGAACGCGGAGTCCAACCGGCCGTACAGGTAGCCGGTCGGCAACAGGACACCGGTGGGCGCGAAGCGATGCCCGCCGGTGTGCGTCGTCTCCCACACCTCCTCGCCAAATCGGCGGGCCAGCTCAGCCGCGACCGGACGCCCGTACAGCGCGCAGCACACGTCCCGGCGTCCGTTCGTACAGACCAACAGGACAGGGCGGTCGTCGCGGCGGCCGACGTCCGGTCGTTGCCCGGCCGCGACAGCGTCCAGGTCGAGATCAAGCAACCGGGCCGGGTCGTCGATGTGGGCCCGCTCCAGCCAGGTCGCACCCGGCCGGGTGTGGGCCAGGAAGACCCGCCGGTGCTCGCCCGGGTGGTGGTCGTCGGCGTGCCGACCCGGACGCCGGATGAGCTGGAGCCGAACGCTGCACCGCGCTGCACGACGGACGAGTTCGGCGCCGACCTCGTGGTCGAGGTGGCTCTCCTGGACCGCGTCGGCGCCGTACGGTCCGGTCTGCTCGATGCACAGCCACGTGCTCGCCACCGCAGCGGTACCGGCCAGCGGTTCGGCCATCGCCACGGAGAGCGCCGAGCAGGACGTCGCGGGCGCCTCCATCTCCGTCACGCCGGACGACCTCCACCGAAAACCTGATCGAGTACGAGTGTCGAGTGCGAACGCTCGGCGCTGAACGTCCCGGGAGCTTCGGCCGCTCCGGCGTCGAGCCTACTTGCTGAGCACCTCGTACGTGACCTCCTGCAGGCCCTGGTCGCGGGAAACGCCGAGCGCATCCCACGTGTCGGGCAGCAGATCGATCGCTACTCCGGTCCAGTCGGCCGGTCCGCGATCGGTCACCGGCGCGATCACGCTCTTGCCGGTCTCCTTGCTGGTGATGCGGATCGGCGTTCCACACGGAATCTCCCACAGGGCGACGCCCTCGGTGATTTCGCTGGTGTGGCCGCCACACGCCATCGGCTGATACTCGCCGGAGTCGCCGAAGAAGCTGGCGGTTCCGCTCACTGTGTCGACGACCTTGTACGCGTTCTTGCGCTGTGCGGCCTTCTTCCGTGCAGCTTCCTCCTCCGCAGCCTTCTTCTTGGCCGCTCTCCACTGGGCTGCCTTCTGGGCCGCCTTCTTCTGGGCTGCCTTCTGGGCGGCCGCCTTCTGGGCGGCTTCGCGCTTGGCTTCCCGGGCAGCCCGTTCGGCCGCCTGCACCCGCGCGGCCGCCCGCTTGGCCGCCTCAGCCTGACGGGCCTTCTCGGCCGCGGACTTCAACTCGGTCCGACCACCTCGCGACGCCTTGTCGGACGCGTCGCCGCGAGCGGCCTGCTGGTCTGCGCTGGAGGCTGCGGAACGTCGTCGAGATCTGGGTCAGCGAGCCGCCGGTGAGATAGAGACCTCCGATGGCGGCTCCAGCGGCCACCGCGACGGCCAAGCCGAGGACGATCAGGAGACGGGTTCGAGATTGCAGGTGCCGAATGAACAAGAATCGCAGCCTTTCGTGGGGAGATCATGACCGTGTGAAGCGGAAATGATTTCCCCCGACCGCTACGGCACGATGTGCCTTATGTGCGTGATCTGCCCATATCTGTACTGAGCAATTGCCGCCCGCTCCGCAGGAGCAACCACGCTATGTGTCGGGATTCGACGCACCTTCCTGCCTACGCGCATCCGCAGAGCACACGGACTACGCAGGACACAGGCGGCACGATGTGGGTGTCCCGAGGTTTTGCCGGACACGACGTTCGCACGACTCGCCGGATCGGTCAACCGGGCTGTCGCGAGCCGGAGTTGTTGGAGGTCGGGCTGCCTAGAAACCGCCCGACCTCCAACAACCCACCGTGACGGCTCCCTTACCGCGCTCGGGGCGTCACTTCGTCAGCTCGTCACTTCGTCAACTCGGCCACGAAGTCGGGGTTCTCCTTCATCCAGGCCGCCACGCCTTCGGCCGGCTTGTCCTCGTACTCGTTGATCGCGACCTTCTCCAGGTCACCGAGCGCCTTGTCGTCCATGGAGAAGTCCGAAAGCCACTTCGCCAGCTCGGGGTAGTCCTTGCCGAAGCCCTGACGGCCGATGGCGTGGATCTTCTCCACCTTGCCCATCTCGCCCTTGGGGTCTTCCAGG
The DNA here is from genome assembly GCA_963720325.1 of uncultured Actinomycetota bacterium. Lineage (GTDB taxonomy): Bacteria > Actinomycetota > Actinomycetes > Propionibacteriales > Actinopolymorphaceae > Thermasporomyces. The sequence continues at coordinate 1,255,603 of CAVRFE010000008.1, forward strand.
TCCCGGATCGGAAACTCGCTGTAGGCCCAGTGGGGACGCCAGAGCGTGACGACGACCGGCTCCTTCGCCTTCACGGCCTTGTCGAGCTCGGCCAGCATCGCCGGTGTCGACGACTTCGCCAGCTCGTAGTCGCCGTCCAGACCGTAACTCGGCATCGCGCCGTCTTCCGTGATGCCGGTCAGTCCGGCGCCGGCCTCGATCCCGACGATCTTGCCGCCGAACTCGTCCGACTTGCCCTTCAGGTCGTCGATGGACTTCACGTCCTTGACGTAGTTGGGCACCGTCAACGCGAGCTTGGCGTTGTCGTACCAGATCCCGAGGTCCTCGAGCTGCTTGCCGTACTGCTTCCAGTACTTCTGGTGGGTCACCGGCAGCCAGCCGTCGAGGAACAGGTCGATGTCACCCTTCGCCAACCCGGCGAAGAGCGGACCCACGTCGAGCTGAACGAGCTCGACCTCGTACCCCTTGCTCTCCAGCGCCTGCTTCCACATGTGGGTCACCACGACGTCTTCGTCCCAAGGGATCCAGCCGATCCTGATCTTCTTGGCGTTGTCCTCATCGCCGGCTGGCGCTTCTTCCTTGGCCGTCGTGTCGGACCCGCCGCCCGCCTCCGGGCCGCCAATAGTTCCGCAGCCCGCGGCTACGAACACCAACGCGAGCAGCGCGGCGAGCACGCCCGTCAACGGACTGGATTTCTTGACTCGCACGGATGCTGTCCTTTCCGTTCGGATTGTTCAGGTCTCGTGCCAAACCAGGCGCCATCTCGGTCGAGACGCACCCGGACCTAACGATTAGAGGCCGCAGCCTGCGCCCGGATGACAGCCGAGCGGTTCGTCAACGACGCTGTCAGCCGGTCGAGGTAGACCGCGAGGATCACCACCGCGAGGCCGGCTTCGAAGCCGGCGGCCACATCGACGGTGGAGATGGCGCTGTAGACCGCGCCACCGAGCCCGCCGGCGCCGACCAGACCGGCGATGACGACCATCGACAGGGCCAGCATGATCACCTGGTTGATGCCCGCCATGATGGTCGGCAGCGCGAGCGGAATCTGGATTCGTCCCAGGATCTTGGCCGGCGAGGCTCCGAACGCTTCCCCGGCCTCGACCACCTCGCGGTCGACCTGGCGGATTCCCAGCTCGGTAAGGCGTACACCGGGAGCCATCGCGAAGATCACCGTCGCGATCACGCCCGGAACCACGCCGATGCTGAACAGCGAGATCGCCGGGATGAGGTAGACGAACGCCGGCATCGTCTGCATGAAGTCGAGGACCGGCTTGACGATACGACTGACCATTTGGCTCTGGCCGGCCGCGATCCCGATCGGGAGGGCCACCGCGACGGCGACGACGCTGGCGACGAGCACGAGCGCGAGCGAGTCCATCGCCGGCTTCCACTGGCCCATGCTGTCGATGAGCGTGAACGCCGCCCAGGCGAACAGACCGAACTTCCAACCTCGCAAGGCGAAACCGATGATGCCGAACGTCAGGGCGAGGACGAGGGACGGCGGCAGGCTGAGGATCGCGGCGAGGTAGCCGAGACCTCCGGCCACCACGAACGCGCCCACGCCGACCTTCCAGTCGCGCAACGCCAGACCCAGCAGGCCGAAGACGAGGGCGAGGACGACGATCACCGGCGTGGCGAAGAACGTGGCGAGCAGGCTGACCGTCCAGCCGACGACACCGCCGATCAGGTCGAAGACGACGCTGACGTTCTCGGTGAGCCAGTCGACGACAGCCTCGAACATGCCGCCCAGGTGCAGTTGCGGGACCTTCACCGCTGCCAACGCGTTCACAGCTTGGCCCCCTCGACGTCGGCCGGGACCGTCGCAGCTCCCTCGTCCAGTGGCGGGTCGCCGTGCTCGGTGGGATGGCCGTTGCCGAGAGCAGCAAGCAAAGTGACGCGCGGGATCACGCCGACCAGTCGCTGGTCGGCGTCGACGACCGCCAGCGGAACGGGACACTCGGCCGACGGTGCGAACAGGTCGGCCACCACGGTGTCGGGATTCACCGCAACGATGTCGCGCGCTTCCATCAGCCCGTCCAGGGACTCCGCGTCCGATCGCACCGCCTCGGCGACGGCGCCGTCCCGCACGACACCGACGAGCCGCCGGTCGCGGTCGACCACGAACGCCGCACCGACCTGCTGTTCGCGCATGGTCCGTAACGCCTGGCGCGGTCCGGAGCGGGAGCCGACGACCGCGACCGCTTTCTCCATGACGGCACCAGCGGTCAGCACCCGCGACCGGTCGACGTCCTGGCAGAACTGCGCGACATAGTCGTTGGCCGGATCCCGCAGAATCTCTTCCGACGTACCGATCTGAACGATGCGGCCGTCGCGCATCATCGCGACCCGGTCGCCCAGCCGCATCGCCTCGTTCAGGTCGTGGGTGATGAAGACGATGGTCTTTCCCAACCTGGCTTGGAGTTCGAGGAGCTGGTCCTGCATCTCACGACGGATCAGCGGGTCGAGTGCACTGAACGCCTCGTCCATCAGGAGCAGGTCGGTGCCCGCCGCGAGCGCCCGCGCGAGACCGACGCGTTGGCGCATGCCGCCGGACAGTTGCGTCGGCAGCCGGTCCTCCCATCCGGACAGGCCCACCATGGCCAGGGCGTCCTTGGCCTTCTGCACGCGTTCGGCCTTGGAGAGTTGGCGAATCTCCAGCGCGTAGGCCGCGTTCTCGAGCACCGTGCGGTGAGGAAGAAGTGCGAAGTGCTGGAACACCATGCTGATCTTGCGCTGCCGAAGCTGCCGGAGTTCGCGTCCTGACAGGCCGGTGAGCAGCGTGTCGTCGACGTAGACCTGGCCCGCGGTGGGTTCCAGCAGGCCGTTCAGCATCCGAATCAGGGTGGACTTGCCGGATCCGGACAGCCCCATCACGACGAAGATCTCACCCGGCTGAACGTCGAAGGAAGCGTCGATCACCGCGGCCGTGACGCCGAGCTTGTCCAACTCGTCCTTGCCACCTCCGCGTTCGAGGAGGCGGACGGCGTCCTCGGCGCGGCGTCCAAAGACCTTGGAGAGCTTCTGGGCACGTACGGCCGGCACAGGTGTCCCATCGTGGTCGTCGCGCACCACCGGCGTGACGAACGGACGTCACGACTGCAGAGCACTTGGGGCTGTCAACCGCGGCCTGACGCGTTCACCATCTGAACGCACCGCAGACGACCGGACACCCAACACACCGCCGATCCGCCGTGGATCAGCGTGGGTAATCACGCGGAGCACATTCGTCCGGTCAACCCCTGAACGGGCTGTTCGGGACCCGACGTTACCCATGAGTGCAGAACGGGGGCCACCCCGACCCCTGCGCCCTCACCCACCGGGACGGCGTCGCAACCGCTTGCAAATACACGCAGCGGTATACGGTGCTCGCGGTGAGGTTGTCAGAGGTATCTCGGTCTCCGTGCCGAGATACCTCTGACAACTCGAGCGCTTGCCGGCGGCGTACGTCCGCCTCAGGCGAGGCTGTCCAGCCACGCCTGGTGCAGGTCGGCGAACCGTCCGGCATCGGCGATCAGCTGCGACGGTGGACCGTCCTCGACGATCCGGCCGTTTTCCATCACCAGCACGCGATCGGCGATCTCCACGGTGGAGAGCCGGTGCGCGATGATCAGTGCGGTCCGGTCGGCGAGGATCGTACGCAGTGCACGCTGCACAAGTCGCTCGCTGGGTACGTCGAGGCTGGACGTCGCCTCGTCGAGGATGAGCACCGCCGGGTCAGCGAGGAACGCCCGAGCGAACGCGACCAACTGGCGCTGACCCGCCGAGAGTCGGCCACCGCGCTTGCCGACCTGCGTGTCGTACCCGTCGGGTAGTTCGTTGATGAACTCGTCGGCGCCGATCGCCCTAGTTGCGCGGACGATTTCGCTGGTCGACGCGCTCGGCCGGCCAAACCTGATGTTGTCGGCGACGGTGCCGGTGAACAGGAAGTTCTCCTGCGTCACCATCACCACCGCCTTGCGGAACGTCGCCTCGTCGAGGTCGCGCAGGTCGACGCCGTCGAGGGTCACCTTGCCCCGGACTGGGTCGTAGAAGCGCGACAGCAGCTTGGCCAGCGTCGTCTTACCGGCACCGGTCGCGCCCACCAGCGCCACCGTCTGCCCGGCAGGAACCCGCAGGTCGAGGTGCGGAAGCACCAACTGCTGGGCGTTCGGTCGGGAGCCGTCTTCGCGTGGCGCGGGATCGGCGCTCGCGTACCCGAACTCCACCCCGTCGAAGTGCACCTTGCCGCGCGGACTCGGCAGGGCGACCGACTTCTTGGGCTCTGGCACGTCCGACTTCTCCTCCAACACGCCCGACAGCTTCTCCAGTGCCGCACTCGCCGACTGGAACGTGTTGTAGAACTGGCTGATCTCCTGCATCGGCTCGTAGAACTGCCGCAGATACAGCAGGAACGCCGTCAGTACGCCGACCGTCACGGCGTCGTGGAACGCCAGCCAGCCGCCGTACAACAGCACGACCGCCACCGTGATGTTGCCGATCACCTTGATGCCCGGCATGAAGACCGCGATCAGTCGCATGCCGCGCATGTTGGCGTCGCGGTAGTCGTTGTTGACCTGCTCGAAGATCTCCTGGTTGCGGGGCTCCCGGCGGAACGCCTGCACCGCCCGGATCCCGGTCATCGACTCGACGAAGTGCACGATGACCGCCGCGACCGTCTCCCGCGTACGCCGGTAGGCGATGCTCGACTGCTTGCGGAACCACTGGGTGAACAGCAGCAGGATCGGGATCGGGATCAGTGCCACCAGACCCAGGTGGACGTCGAGCACCAGCAGCAGCACCGCCGTGCCCAGCAGGGTCAGGACCGCGCTGACCAGACCGTCGAACCCGGACTGGAGCAGCTCGTAGATCGCGTCGATGTCGGACGTCAGCCGCGAGATCACCCGACCCGACGTGTACTTCTCGTGGAAGCGCAGCGAGAGCTTCTGGAAGTGGTTGAACACCCGGCGCCGCAGCTCCAGCAGGATGTCCTGGCCGATGCGCCCCGACAGCCGGAGGAACGCCTGCCGCGACAGCGCCTGCCCGACGGCGGCAACCAGTACGACCCCGACGACGGTGACCAACGTCGTCATGCCCTCGTTCGCCAGGATCGGCGGGATGCCGCGGTCGATGCCGACCTTGATGAGGTACGGGATGGCGAGTCGGGCCGCGTTCTCCGCGATGACGATCGCGATCAACCACACCAGCAGCTTGCGGTGTGGCCGGAGCAGGTCGCCGAGCAGCTTGCGGGACCGATCCCGCAGGAACAAGGAGGCCTTCTCCGTGATCTCGTCCTGTTGCTCGGCCGCGACGCCTCGCCAGTCGGTCGCGGCGTCGGCGGCCTGCGCCGCCGCGCCGTTCCCTTCGGTGTCGGTGTCCTTCCCGTCTGTGTTCCTGCCCGTCGCCTCGGTCGAGGAGGCCGTCACGACAGCACCTCCTCGGCATCGAGATCAGCATCCTGGCCGAGCAGTTCACGGTATTCGGGTACGCGGTCGAGAAGCTCGTGGTGCGTGCCCACGTGCGTGACGGTCCCGTTCTGGAGCAGCGCCACCTTGTCGGCAAGCAGCACCGTCGACGCCCGGTGGGCGACCACGATGCCGGTGGCCGAGGTGAGGACCGTGTGCAAGGCCTCCTCGACCAGCGCCTCCGTCTCGACATCGAGCGCGGACAGCGTGTCGTCGAGCACCAGGACCTTCGGCCGGGTGAGCACCGCTCGCGCCAGTGCGAGACGTTGCCGCTGGCCACCTGACAAGGACATGCCCTGCTCCCCGATCCGGGTGTCGAGGGCCCAGGGCAGGTCGTAGACGAAGGTGGCCTGCGCGACTTCCAGCGCGCCCCGGATCTCCTCGTCGGTCGCGTCCGAGCGTCCCAGGGTGAGGTTTTCCCGGACGCTCATCGAGAACAGCGTCGGCTCCTCGAACGCGGTGGCCACGATGGAACGCAGGGTCGGCAGTGTCATGTCGCGGATGTCGGCCCCGTCGATCAGGATCCGGCCCGCGGTCACGTCGTACAGGCGTGGAACCAGACCCGTCAACGTGGTCTTGCCCGACCCGGTGGCTCCGACGACCGCGAGGGTCTCACCCGGGCGTACCTCGAGCCAGACATTGCGGAGCACGTCGGTGTCACCGTCGGGAAAGCGGAACCCGACACCCTCGAAGCGCAGGTGCCCGGAGGGACGCTCGACCTTGCGCGCTCCGCCGCTGATCGCGGGCTCGGTGTCGAGTACCTCCATCACCCGGTCGGCCGCGGTCATCGACTCCTGCGCCATCGCCAGGATGTGACCGAGCGACGCGATCGGCCAGACCAGCTGCAGCATCAGGGTGGTGAAGGCGACCAGCGCGCCAAGTGTCAACGCACCCTTCCCGACCGCCAGCGCACCGAGGAGCAGCACGAAGGCGAGCGTGACGTTGGGTACGAAGCCGAGGACGGTCCAGAACCCGGCGGAGAGCCGCACCTTCTCCATCGAGGTGGCGTACACCTTGCACGCGCCCTCGTCGAAGTTGTCGTAGACGTGGTGCCGACGGCCGAACGACTTGATCACCCGGATGCCGACGGCACCCTCCTCGATGACGGTCGCGAGGTCGCCCTGCTGGTCCTGGACTGCCCGGGAGATCCGGATGTAGCGGCGCTCGAACTTCAGCGACGCGTAGACGATCGGTATTGCCGAGGCCGCGACGACCAGGCCCAGTGGCCAGTACATCTGGAGCAGCAGCACCGTCACGACGCTGAGCTGGACGATGTTGGTGATGAGGAACAGGACGCCGAAGCCGAGGAACCGGCGGATCACCGAGAGGTCGGTGGTCGCCCGGGACAGCAGCTGGCCACTTTGCCAACCGCCGTGGAACGCCATCGGCAGGCGCTGCAGGTGGGCGTAGAGGTCGTCCCGGATCGCAGTCTCCAGGCCGAGTACGGCCCGCGACTGGATCCAGCGACGGAGGAAGATCAGGAACGCTTCGGTGACGCCGAGCAGTACGGCCACCAGGCCGAGCAGGACGAGCCCTCGCTCGTCTCGGTCGGCGATGGGTCCGTCGATGATCTGCTTGGTGACCAGCGGAATGGACAGGCTCGCACCGACGCCGACAAGTGCGGCGATGAGCATCAGGATCAGGCGGCCGGTGTACGGGCGAAGGTACGAACGGAGCCGCCACAACGAGTTGAGGCCGGCGAGCGGACGATGGTCGGATGGCTTGGCTTGGTTTTCCGGACTTTCCTGGTTGTGGGCGCTGGGCGCCGAGCTATCTGATGGCATCGTCGGGCAGGCCACTCCTCACGGGGCAACGGCTGTAAGGAATGCCGGATCGATTCGCGAGACCCCTCCCCGAAGATCCGGCCAGGTCAACTGATGACTCAACAAGGGTAAGCCAGGCCGTCAACCCGGAATGGACGTTGAGCTCAGATGATGGACGCGGCGGTGGCCGCCGTCGGTGCTGTTGGTGACAGCGCGCGCTGGAACTCGAGCGAGCTGACCGGTTCCGGCCAGCGATTCGTCCTGCGGTCCGGCCAGCGATTCGTGCTGCGATTCGCACTGCGTCCGTGGTGCGACGGCTGATCGGCTCAGCGATCCGTACGGCGATCCGGTCAGCGCCGAGGGGAGTCGCCCGGGCTCTGCCGGGGCGGATCGGTGAAGCGCAGATCGCCGGGCGCCTGCCGGAGTGGTTCGGTCGGATCCTGCCGGAGCGGGTCGGACGCCGTGCCTCGGTTGGAGTCGGAGCCACCTTGCCGGTCTGACCCTGTGCGTCGCTGCGGGTCGGACGAGCTGTTGCGGTGCGACTCCGACGAGCTCGGCCACGGGGAGTCCGGCGCAGTCTGCCACGGAGGGTCGGACTGACCCGGCGCCCGCTGCGAGTCGGAAGCGCCGGCCCACGGGGTCTCCGACAGGCCCGGGTCCCGGCGATGCGAGTCGGAAGCGCCAGCCCACGGGGTCTCCGGCTGCGCCTGGGCCTGGCGATGCGAGTCGGACGAACCCTGTCGGGCTGGTTCGGACGGTGTGTGACGGCCCGGCTCGCTGTGACCCTGCCGACCCGGCTCCCCCGGACCGTGCCGAGGTGCCTCGCCCGGCGGCGGCCACGTCGGCTGCCCTGCGGCCGGTGGACCGAGCGATCCGGCTCGCCCGCCGCGTGCGGGCTGCCAAGACTCCTGGCGTGCAGCCTGGTCGTGTCGTGCAGCCTGGTCCTGTCGGGCACCGTGGTCCTGGCGTGCAGCCTGGTCCTGGCGTGCACCCTGGTCGTGACGTGCGGCCTGGTCCTGGCGTGCACCCTGGTCCTGGCGTGCACCCTGGTCCTGGCGTGCACCCGGGTCGTGACGTGCACCCTGGTCGTGACGTCCGCCCTGGTCCTGGCGTACCCCAAAATCCCGGCCCGCCGACTCTCCACGCTGGCTGTCGAACCGGGGAGCGACCTGCGCCTCCTGCGCACCGTACGGATGACCGTCCTGGGCTTCGTAGTAGCCGGCGGTCACGGGCTCGTCCGCCAGTCGCTCCACTTCGGCGGGGTGCCGTCCCCGCTGCGCCCGGGCAACTGCGCCGACGGCAAGTGCTACGGCCGCGAACTCGAACCCGAGCCCGATCCACGGATAGGTCGCGATCTCCTCCGGAGAGAGCACGAACGCATCGATCCGAACGCCTGCCACCTGAACGCCTACGAGGACCTGGAGCGCCAGGCCGACAACGAGGAGGAACCCTCGCAGGAGCTGCCCTAGGACCGTCATGGCGTGGAAGCCTAACCGCGGAGGTGCCGAATGGTCGCGCCCTTGCCGGCCCCAGTTGCCGCCGAGGCCACACCAACCGGTCCATGTCGTACGCGGTCTGACCGCTTCCGGTCAGCGCCCGAGGGTCATGCGGACGACGCAGCCCACCGTCGAGCCACCTCGAGGACGAGATCGTTGGCGGCCGGCTCTCCGACACTGATCCGGCAACCGTCGCCAGGGAACGCCCGGATGATCACGCCCTCCGTCTCGCAGGCCTGCGCGAACCGATCGGCGTCCTGGCCGAGCGGCAACCAGACGAAGTTGGCCTCGGTCTGTGGCACGTCGAAGCGCATCGCGCGCAGCCCCTCGAACACGCGGGCCCGCTCCTTGACCAGTTCCTCCACGTGCGAGAGCAGGATGTCCTCGCAGGACAGTGCGGCGAGGGCTGCTTCCTCGGCCAGCGTCGACACGGCGAACGGAGGCGTGCACGCGCGGAGCGCGTCGGCGACCGGCTCGGGTGCGATCGCGAAGCCGACCCGCAGATTGGCCAGGCAGTAGGCCTTGGAGAAAGTACGCAGGACAAGGACGTTGGAGTGTTCGCGGTAGAGCGCGAGGCCATCCGCGGCATCATGATCGCGGACGAACTGTAGGTAGGCCTCGTCGATCACGATGAGCACGTCGTCGGGTACGCGGGCGCAGAATGCCGCGAGGTCCGCGTGGCCGACGACCGGGCCGGTCGGGTTGTTCGGCGTACAGATCAGGACTGCCCTGGTGCGATCGGTGATGGCCGCGGCCATCGCGTCGAGGTCGTGCCGCGCGTCGGCGGTGAGCGGGACGCGGACGCTGGTCGCGCCGGCAACCTGGGCGCCGATGGGATAGGCCTCGAACGAGCGCCAGGCGTAGACGACCTCGTCGCCCGGTTCGCAGGTGGCCTGGAGCAGGTGGTAGAGCAACGCGACCGAACCGGTGCCGGGGGCGATGTGGCTCGCGGGTATGCCCAGCCGGTCGGACAGCTCGGCCACCAGTCGGGTGCAGGCCAGGTCGGGATACCGGTTGGTGGCCCGGGCGGCGCGCTGGATCGCTTCCTGCAGCTCGGGCGGCGGCGGGTAGGGGTTCTCGTTGCTGGACAGCTTGTAGGTGGGCCGGTCCTGGGCGGGCGCGGCGGGGCGGCCCGGCTTGTAGGACGGGATGCCCTGCAGGCTGGACCGAAGGCGTGGGCGCGGCGACGATGGCGCGGTCATGCGCCCACGATAGGACGCGGTGGGCGGGACGGCGGCCGGCGCGGTGGGCGGGACGGCGGCCGGCGCGGTGGGCGGCGGGCGGCGGGCGTAGGGGGGCGGCGGCTAGGAGCAGGCCGCTTCTTAGGGCAGGCTTAGCCCGTGCAGGTGCGCGACACGGAGCGAGACGACGCCACCCGACCCGAATCCTTGACCAGGCTCCTCGGCGGGTGGCGGGCCTCCACGGACGCGACCCTGCCGCCGGTAGCGTTCGTCGTCGGCTGGCTGGTGTCCGGTCGGTCCGTGGCCTGGGGAGCGGGCGCGGCTTTGGCGCTGAGTCTGGTTCTCTCGGGATACCGACTCGCGCGGGGTACCCGGCCACGGGCAGTCCTGCTTGGCCTGTTCGGCGTCGCGGTGGCAGCGGCCATCGCCCTGCGTACCGGTAACGCCGCCGACTTCTTCCTCGTTCAGCTCGCGACAAATGCGGCGAGTGCGCTCGCCTGGACGGTAAGCATCGTCGTCCGGTGGCCGCTGCTCGGCGTGGTCGTGGGTACGGCTCTCCGCCAGCGCGGCCGGTGGCGCCGAGACCCGGACCTCTTGCGGGCGTACACCCGGGCGTCGTGGGTGTGGGTCGGGCAGTACGTCGTCCGGGTTGTGGTGCTCTCGATCTTCTACGCCTCCGACTCGGTTCTCTCGCTCGGAGTGGCACGGCTCGCGCTCAGCTGGCCGCTGGTGGCGGCGTGTGTGGTGGTCAGCGCCTGGGTCGTACGCCGGTCGCTGCCGCCGGATCACCCGGGGTTCACCCACCCGCGGGAATGACGAGGGCGCCGGCGACCCGCCGGCCGGGAGTGGTGGTCGCTCGGTCGGTAGCCGGTGCGCGCCTCGGGTCGGTGGACGGCAGCTCGACCCGCCTGTAGCCGTCGTCCCCAGGGCTGGCGCACTCAGTCGTTGGAGGTTTCGCGGCCTAGAAGGCGCCCAACCTCCAACAACCCGTGCTCCCAACCGCCAACCGCCCCGGAGTCCCGCCTCGCCGGCGCCCGGGCCCGCTGTTTGGCGACGAGTTGGCCTGCCGTCAGCGGAGACCGGCGGCGATGCAGCGATGGGACCGGGGCGGCCCGGGGTTTCATGATCAGGTGTCAAGAAACCGGCTCGATCGAGCCTGAAAACCCCCTTTTGCGACACATGATCATGGTCTACGCCGTGGGCGGACGCCCGGATCGGGACGTCCAACAGCTCGGCACCAGCCGCCGTCCCCAAGGTCCAGGTTCGGTGCCGGCTCGGCATCAAACCGTCGCCGCCTAGGTCCAGGTTCGGTTCCGGCTCGGCACCAGCCACCGTCCCCGAGGTCCAAAGTCCAGGTCCCGTGCCGCCTCCCCGTCAAGCCCGAGGGGTTGCCAGCACTGTATCGGCGATATATCGTGAACCATCGCAAGCGCTCGCCAGGGAGCTTCCAGCTCACCGGCGAGCCCCTCAGGTCGCCGCATGAGCTCGTCGGCTCACCGCCCGAGACTCCGCAGCTCACGTCACGAGCCTCAGCCCACCTCGTGAGCTCGTCCAGCTCACCTCACGTTCACAAGGAGCCTCTGATGAACGCGCACAGTCCCTTCTCTTCTGGCCCCTTCGGCCACTCCGGCGGTCCTGGCTCTCCCGGACCGTCCGACCCTCCCGGTCGGGTTGGCCCTCCCGGTCCGGTTGGTCCTCCCGACCCCGTCGGCCCTCCGTCTCCTCCCGCTCCGTCAGACCCTCCCGGCCCCTCCGGTCCGCCGGAACCTCCTGGCCCACCGAAACCACCCGACTTTTCCGGACCCTTCTCCGCCGGACCGCCGCCGAGCTCTGAGCACTCCGGCTCGCGAGCGTTCAACGTCGGGCCCTTCAGCTTCGGACCGTTCGGACCGTTCGGACCCTTCGGCGGGCTCGGACCGTTCGGCCACGACCACGGCGACCACGGCGACCACGGCGGCCACGGCGGCCGTCGGCATGGCCCGCATCGGGGCGAGTCGCGACGCGAACGGCGCGGCGGTCCGTACGGGTGGAAGGGCGGGGCCGACTTCGGGTCCGCCGACTTCTGGCGTACCTTCGCCGGCGCCTGGGGCCGGGCCGGCTGGGGGCCGTCCTTCGGTCCAGGCCGACCGCCGCGCGCCCGCCGCGGTGACATCCGCTCCGGGATTCTGCACCTGCTGGCCGACGCCGACCGGCCGATGCACGGGTACGAGATGATCCGCGAACTCCAGGAACGCAGCGGGGGTGCGTGGCGGCCGAGCGCCGGCTCGATCTACCCCACGCTGCAGCTACTCGAGGATGAAGGACTCGTCGAGTCCACCGAAGGCAACGGCAAGCGCCTCTACGCCCTGACGCAGGCCGGACGCGACGAGATCGACAGCCGCGGCGGCCATGCACCGTGGGAGGAGTTCAGCGAGCCAACCGAATCGCCATGGACCGACATTCGCAACGCGGGCGCAGGCCTGATGGCTGCCGCGATGCAGGGAGCCCATGCCGCCAACGAGGACCAGCTACGCCGGATCGCCGACACCCTGCGCGAAGCCCGCTCGCGGATCTATCGAATCCTCGGCGAGGACGAGGGCCGGCGCGACAGCGGCTCCGACGCCGACTCCGACCGCGACGGCTGACCAGGACTCCCACCGCAAGCCGACTCCGACCCCTAGTTACGCAACGCGGCACCGCCACCGGCCGGGCCCTACCGGACAGGTCGGGTCCGCCCGGCGCGGCGCCGATACATCGCAGGCAGCACGACGACCGCCACCAGAACGAGGCCCAGCGCGACCGCCACCGCGGGTACTCCGACCCGATCCAACGCTTCCGACGCCCACCGCTGCAGGTCCTCGCCCACGCCAACTACGGGGTCACGGGTAACCCCCGTCCGCAGGACCCGGATCTCGTACCAGCCGTAGTAGGCGACATACGCACCCACCACGACGAGGATCCCGCCGGCGAGGCGGTGCGCGGCGGCACCCGCCCGCCGTACCGTCCGCACCGCCGCGCTCTGGGCGAGGGCGACGAGGACCGCCGCGGTGCCGACGGCCAGCCCCATGCCTGCGGCGTAGGCGAGGAAGAGCCCGATCCCACCGGCAATCGAACCCGAACGAAAGCTGGAGACCACGATCGCCAGGAACGGACCGATCGTGCAGCCGATCGAGGCGATGGCGTACGACGCACCGAACGCCATCATCGAGAGTGCCGACCGGGTGACGACCGGTCCCTCGCCGGAACCAGACCGCACGCTCGGCATACCGATCGTCGGCAGCGCCCTACCGGCAACGAGCCAACCGCCGCACAGCACCAGCAGCAGGCCCAGACCCACGGTGAACCACGGCAGATGCTGCTGGACCGAGCTCGCCACCGGTGCGACCACCAGCCCGAACACCGCGAACACGGCGGCGAACCCGGCCGTCATCGCAGCCGTCAGCGCCAACGCACGAGCGACGGCAACACCGCGTGACGGCGCCACGTCGCCGAGGACGAGGAACGAGAGGTACGCGGGCAGCAGCGCGAATCCGCACGGGTTGATCGCAGCCAGCATCCCCGCGGCCAGTGCCAACGCGTACGGGATGTCGCCCACGACTCGACCGAGGCAGCCGGCTCAGCCAGCCAGCCGGCGGATCAAGGTGGTCAGCTCGTCGTCGTCCAGACGCCCGGAGTAGACCTCCTTGCCGGCGGCGTCGAGGATCACCCAGCTGCTCTGCGTCGTGATGCCGAACCGCCGCCACACCGCGCCCTCTTCGTCGGCCAGGTGCGGGATTGCGCGTACACCGGTGTCGGCGACGAAACCGCGCATGGGCTCGAGCTTGTCGAGTCCGGCGACACCGACGATGCCAACCTTGTCGCCGTGCGCCTTCGCGAGCTTGGTGACCGTCGGGGCTTCGGCCCGGCAGAGCGGGCACCACGGCGCCCAGAACCACAACGCCACCGGCTTGCCCGCGAGGGTGGAACCGTCGAACCGGTCGCCGTCCAACGTGGTCGCGCGGAACTTCAGCTCCTCCGGCACCGCGCCGCGCTTCTTGCCGGACTTGCCCGCCGGGCTGGACTCCCGCTCCTGCGCAGGAGACGCCTCCCGTGCTCCAGGCCTCGCCTTGGACTCCTCGGCCGTCGTCGCCGACGACCCGGACGACGGGTCGTCACCGCACCCGGCCAGCACGCTCAGACAGAGCCCGAGCGACAGCGCCAAGCCGAGCGCGAAAGCGACAGGAGTACGCCGAGGAGGACGGCCGCCAGCAAGGATCACACGGTCACGGTAGGGCACCGGCTGCCGGAATCGTTGCAGTCGACCATGACGAATCGATGACGGCCTCCGACACGGCGACGGACCTCTCCGTCACTCGATGCATATCCGTGCTTTACACAGAGTGGTATCCGCGTCCTAATATCGGACAATGGCCCGGCAGGCAAGCATCGCGTACCACGTCGAGGACATCCTCGGCACCGCTGTCATCTCCACCAACCCGGTCGCCGGCGGGGACGCCTCCATCGCGACCCGCGTCCGTCTCGGCGACGGGCGAAGCGTCTTCGTCAAAGCCAAACCTGGTGCACCGGCTGGCTTCTTCGCCACCGAGGCGCGGGGGCTGTCCTGGCTCGCCGCCGCCGGCGAGGGGGCGGCGGCCACGCCGCGCGTCCTGGGGTACGACGACGAGTGCCTCGTCCTCGACTGGGTGGAGACCGGCCGACCGTCCGCCGACGCCGCGGAACGGCTCGGTCGGGCGTTGGCCACCACCCATGCCAGCGGAGCGCCTGCGTTCGGCGCGGCGACGGACGGCTTCGTCGGCCTCCTGCCCCAACCCAACGCACCGGCCGAGCGTTGGCCGGAGTTCTACGCCCGACGCCGGATCGAGCCCTATCTACGCGTGGCCTTCAACCGCGGCCGCCTGGACGCGGGCGACGCCAACTCCCTCTGCGAGGTCCTCGACCGGCTGCACGACCTCGCCGGACCGGCCGAGACACCGGCCCGCATCCACGGCGATCTGTGGTCGGGCAACATCATCTGGGCGACCGACGGGTGCCCGCGGGTGGTCGACCCCGCCGCTCACGGAGGTCACCGCGAGACCGACCTCGCGATGCTCGCGTTGTTCGGGGCACCGCACCTCGACCGGTTGTTCGCGGCGTACGACGAGATCTATCCACTCGCGGACGGATGGCGTACACGAGTCGGCCTGCACCAACTCCATCCGCTGCTCACCCACGCCGCGGTCCACGGCGGGAGCTACGGCGGCCGGGCCGGTCAGGTCGCCCGCGCGATCCTCGCCGGCCACGACCGCACCCGCGCGAACGCGACGCCGGCCTGAAGTCACGCCCCTTACGGCCTGCGAATGGCGGTGACGGAGTAAGTCGTCGTCGGCTCGGGCGGTGTGGTGAACCGGGCGTTGGGCAGATACAGCCGACCGCCGAACGCCGCCACGGTGGTGGGTACGTCGAACCGTTCGTCGTCGACGCGCTCGACCACCTTCGCCCTGGTGCCTGCCCCGTCGAGCCGGAGGACGGCGACCTTGTTGAGCCGGTTCTGCACCGCGTAGAGCGTCCGACCTTCACGCAGCAGGCCGTCGCCGTTGGTCAGGACCTCCCCGCCCAGGTCCACCGTTCGCGCGACACCGGTGTGCGGGTCGACCCGGAACAGCATGCCGGTGACCGACTGGACGATGAGCAGTGCGCGCCGGTCCGGCGTACGCACGATGCCGTTGGCGTTGGTGCCCTCGCCGAACACGATGTCGCCGGTGAGTGGAAGTCGGACCACGTCGTCGGCATCGGGAAGGCGGCCGTGCCGCAGCGGCAACTTGTACAGCACCGGGTTGGCCGAGTCGGTGAACCACACCGCATCGCCGGCGAGGACGACGTCGTTGACGAAGCTGGTGCCCGTGGCGAACTGGTAGGTCGCCAGTACCTCACCGGACTGGCTGTCGATGACGCGGCCGTTGCCACCGGTACCGCCCGCGACGAAGAGCCGGCCGTCGGAGTCGGTCTTCATCCCCAACGACGGCGTACCCGGACCGGCACTGAACACCCGGCCGCGTCCGGTGACCAGCGAGGCGCGGTAGATCGAGCCGTCACGGCGCGAGCCGAAGAAGGCGACCGGCCCCGGTCCGATCGCGATGCCTTCGGGCTGGAACCCGTCGGGCAGCGGGAACGAGCTGGGGAAGAACGCTCCGGCATCGTCGCTGGCGGCGTGGGCGGTCGCGGTGCCGGCGACACCGAACAACCCGCCCAGAGTGAGTGTGGACAAGAAGCTGCGTCGGATCATCACGTGGACTCCACCTTCATCTGCTCATCGGCTCATCGGCTCATCGGGACTCGGGCCTCATCGGGACTCGGGCCCATCGGGACTCGGGCTCAGCGTGCGGGTTCGGGCTGTTCCCGTCCTCTCCGAACGCCCCCGGGCGAGAGGAGGAGACGAGGCCCCACCGGCCGCGCCACCGATCGACGGGGACCGGCAGGTGACACGGCCTGACGCGGGGCCTCATCTTCAGCACGGACGGCGACCGCCGCAGGTTCGATGATCGACCGAGGCGTTCGTCGGTCGGCCTCACTCCGACTGCGGATCGTCCTGCGCGTCACCCGCGATCTGCTGGTGCGCGGCAGCGACAGCTTCCGCGAGCACGGTCTTGACAGGCCGTCCCGTACGTTCGGCAAGGGCCAGCACGTCGTCGTACTCGGGTTGGAGGTTGACCACCTCGCCGGAATGCGAGGCCACCTTCACCTGGACGGAACCGTACGGCAGCGTCACGGCGCGGGACACCCGGTCGAGCGGCTGCTTGGCGACCCGGTGGCTCCGCACCCCGATCGCGGACGTCTCGGTGAAGATGACGCGGCACACCCGGTCGAAGCGTTCAGGGTCGACCAGCACCGACAGCAGGTGCGCCGGCCTGCCCTTCTTCATCAGGATCGGCGTCAGCCACGCGTCGGCGGCACCGACCGTGAGCAGTCGCTGCAGCACGGCGGGCCAGACGCGCGGGTCGAGGTCGTCGACGTTCGACTCCACGACGACCTGCGTGGATGCTGCCGGGTTGGGGTGAGCGATGTCGGCGGCGGTACCGAGCAGCAGCCGCACCACGTTGGCCCGTCCCGGTGTCTCCCTGGTGCCCGCACCTACGCCCTGCGCGCGTACCCGCATCGGCGGCTGCGCGCCCCATGCCGCCACGTGCGTCGTGAGCAGCGCGGCACCGGTCGGCGTACACAGCTCACCCACCGGCGTGCCGTCGACCTCACCCGCGTACGAGGGTGCCGACGCGGCGGCCAGCAACTCGACCACCGCCGGGACAGGTACCGGCAACCGGCCGTGCGCGGCGCGTACGAACCCCGAGCCGACGGCCACCGGCGCGGCATAGAGAGCCTCGAGCCCGAGGTGGGCCAGACCTGCGCAGACTCCGACGATGTCCGCAATCGCGTCGAGCGCACCGACCTCGTGGAAGTGGATGGCGTCCGGGGTGGTGCCGTGGACCTTCGCCTCCGCCTCGGCGAGCCGGCGGAACGTCTCGTGCGACGACCGGCGTACGTCATGGTCGAGCTCGGCGGAGTCGAGCAGCGTCCGGACGTCGGCCCAGGTGCGGTGATGGGTCGAGTCGGTCCCCTCGACGGTGACGTGGGTGGCGGACATGCCGTTCCGCGTGACCGGTGCGGCGGTGAGCTCGACGCCCTCCGGTGCCACGGCGTCGACGGCGGCCGTCAGGACCTCGAGTGGGACACCGGCGGCGACCAGGGCACCGAGCAGCATGTCGCCACTCGCGCCGGACGAGAGGTCGAGCCAGCCGATCTGGTCGGTCACCGATGTTCTCCCCGATGTGCTCGGCGGGCCACGCGGGCCGCGAAGACCCCGGCGCCGAACCCGTTGTCGATGTTGCTGACCACCACGCCCGGCGCGCAGGAGTTGAGCATGGCCAGGAGCGCGGCGAGTCCACCGAACGACGCGCCGTATCCCACGCTTGTCGGTACGGCCACCAGCGGGACGCCGGTCAGTCCGCCGACGACGGACGGCAGGGCACCTTCCATCCCGGCCACGACCACCAGGCAGTCGGCCTCGTCGAGTTGGTCCCGTACGTCGAGCAGCCGGTGCATGCCCGCGACTCCGACGTCACCGACCCGTCGTACGCCGGCACCGAAGGCGCGCACCGTGAACGCGGCCTCCCCTGCCACCCGGGCGTCCGACGTACCCGCGGAGACCACACAGACGAGGCCGGCCGGTTCGGGCAGCGGGCCGACCGTGACGGCGGCGGCGACTTCGTCGACCAGGGCCTCCGGAAAGGCAGCGGTCACCCGGTCGAGTGCCGTGCTGTCGCAGCGGGTGGCCAGGGCAGCCCGGTCAGGATGGGCCTTGCGGAGAGCACCCAGCAGGTCGACGATCTGGTCGGCCGACTTTCCGGCGCCGTACACGACCTCTGGGTCGCCGGTGCGGGCCAGCCGGTCGGTGTCGAGCCGCGCGTACCCCAGGTCGAGGTATCCCCGATCGCCCTCGACGTCACCCGGGTTGGACATGCCCCGACCCTAAGAGCGAGGGCCGCGACGCATGTCGCCGGGCTCGCGTCCGCGTCCCGCCTGCCGACCCGGGCTTGAGGACCGCGCCGGACTTACCTACCGTGCGACGGCAGCGGGATCCTCGCATCCGGGACGAACGTCGCGAACAGGAGACGCACCATGGCGTTGGGGTACGAACGCAGGGGCAGCGGTCCGCCGCTCGTCCTGCTGCACGGGCTCGGCCACCGGTGGCAGGGATGGGACCCGGTGCTCCCACTGCTCGCGAAGGAGCACGACGTGATCGCGGTGGACCTGCCCGGGTTCGGCGCCTCGCCGCCCGCCGGTCGGTCACGGTGGCGGGAGGACCTCGTACCAGCGGTCGCGGAATTCTGCGCCGACCTCGACCTCGATCGTCCGCACGTCGCCGGCAACAGCCTGGGCGGCGTCCTGGCCCTGGAGCTCGCGATGTCCGGCCTGGTGTCGTCGGCCACCGCGTTCTCGCCGGCGGGGTTCTGGCTCCCCTGGGAGCGGCGGTGGGCGCGGGGCGTGATGAGCGTGCTGCGGGCGACGTCGTTTCTGCCGGTACCTGTGCTTCGAGGGCTGGCGTCGTCGGAACGGATCCGCGGTGTCGCGTACGGCATGCTGATCGGCCGGCCCGAGCACCTCACCGCGGAGTCGGCACTGGACGACGCACTCGCGCTCCGGACCAGTACGAGCTACACCGACGCCGTACGGAACGGGCGCGGCTATGAGGTGACGGGCACGCCGCAGTGCCCGGTCACCGTCGCGTGGGGCGCCCGCGACCGGCTGCTCCCGCGTCGCCAGGCCGACCGGGCCCGGCACCGGTTGCCGAGTGCCCGCCACGTCGATCTGCCCGACTGCGGGCACGTGCCCATGGGCGACGATCCCGAACTCGTGGCGCGGGTCATCCTGGAGACGACAGGAGGTGCCACGTCATGACGGCATCGGCGTCCGCATCGGAATCGGCATCGGCCAGCAGCGAGGCCTCAACCGGCGACTCGAGCGGCAACCCGAGCGCGGACCCGCAGGTCGTCGTCATCGGCGCCGGCTTCGGCGGCATCGGCATGGCGATCCAGCTGAAGCGGGCGGGCTGGCACGACTTCGTCGTCCTCGAGAAGGATGCCGACCTCGGTGGAACCTGGCGCGACAACCGCTATCCCGGGTGCGCCTGCGACGTCCCGTCCCACCTCTACTCGTACTCCTTCGAGCTCAACCCGGACTGGTCGCGGATGTTCTCGCCGCAGGAGGAGATCTGGGACTACATGCGGCACTGCGTCCGCCGGTATGCGCTGGAGCCGCACCTTCGCTACGGCGTACGCGTCGAATCGCTGGAGTGGGACGACGCCCTGGCACGTTGGCGGGTGACCACCGTTGACGGCGAGGTCCTCACCCCCAGGGCGGTCGTGTCCGCCACCGGCGCCTTGCACGTACCCTCCGTGCCGGACATCCCAGGTGCGGAACGCTTCGCCGGCACGACGTTCCACTCCTCCCAGTGGGACCGGTCCTACGACCTGGCCGGAAAGCGGGTCGCGGTGATCGGTACCGGGGCGAGCGCCATCCAGTTCGTACCGCAGATCGCCAACCAGGTCGAGCGACTGCACGTGTTCCAGCGCACGCCGCCATGGATCCACCCCCGTCCCGACGCCGACATACCGGCCCGCTGGCGTCGGCGGTTCGCCGACCGGCCGCTGGTGATGCGGGCGTTCCGTTCGCTGATCTACTGGGGAATGGAGCTACGGGCCTTGGGCTTCGCGGTCCATCCCCGGCTGATGGCGCCGCTGGCGAGGATGGCGCGGCAGCACCTGGAGCGACAGGTGCCCGACCCCGACCTCCGCGCGAAGCTCACCCCCGACTACACCATCGGGTGCAAGCGCATCCTGCTGTCGTCCGACTACTACCCCGCGGTGTCCCGGCCGGACGTCGACCTCGTGACCGAGGGGATCACCGAGATCGGTGAACGCGGCATCGTCACCCAGGACGGCCGGTCGTACGAGGTGGACGCGATCATCTACGGCACCGGGTTCAAGGTCACGTCGGCACTGATGGACCAGCAGATCGTGGGACGGGGCGGCCGGAAGATCCAGGACGCGTGGGCCGGCGGCGTCGAGGCACACCTCGGCATCACCGTGGCCGGGTTCCCCAACTTCTTCATGCTCCTCGGACCGAACACCGGCAGCGGGCACACGTCGGTGCTGTTCGTCATCGAGTCTCAGGTCCAGCACATCCTGGGCTGCCTGCGACGGCTGTTCCGGTCCGACGCCAGCGGCGGGACCGGCGGAACCGGCGGCGAGGTCGATGCCGGGCGAGGCACGATCGAGGTCAAGCCCGCCGCCCAGCAGGCGTTCAACGCGGGCCTGCACCGGCGGTTGCGCAAGGCGGTGTGGAGCGTGGGCGGGTGCCGCAGCTGGTACCTCGACGAGCAGGGCGTCAACCGTACGCTCTGGCCCGGATTCTCCTTCGAGTACTGGGCCCGCACCCGCCGCGCCCGTCGTACGCACTACGAGGTGAGCGGACGCAGCTGACCTCTCTGGCGGCGGCCGCCTGCCCCGCCTCAGCTGGCTACGGGCACCGGCGCGTCGTCCGGGTGTGCGGGTAGACCAAGGAGCGGGAACAACCGGGTGTCGAGGAACGACGTGATGCCGACGATCTGCCCGCCGGACACCTCGAGCACCTGGAGCGCCCACGGCTCGTGCCGGCCATCAGGTCCGCTGGGGCGATATTGCGCGAACGCCGGCGCGCCATTGGCGATGACGGGCAGCAGCCGCGAGCCTCGGCAATGGGCTCCGGGACCGAGCATCCAGGTGGCGATGTCGTCCCGGCCCTCGAGCCAGAGCTCGAATGGCGGCATGTTCTGGGTGACGTCGTCGCGAAGCAGCGCGACGAAGCGGTCGATGTCGTAGCTCTCGAACGCGTCGACGTAGCGGGTCAGCAGGTCGTGCTGTGCCTTGTCGAGGGGGTCGTAGGCCTCCCCACGACTCTCGGTCTGGTCGGCGAGTGTGACGCGGGCCCGCTGCAGCGCGCTGTTGACCGACGCGACCGAGGTGCCGAGCAGTTCGGCGACCTCCTCGGCCTTCCAGCGCAGCACCTCGCGAAGGATCACGACCGCACGCTGGCGGGCCGGCAGCCGCTGCAGTGCCGCCACGAAGGCGAGCCGGACCGACTCGCGACCGACGGCGATGTCGGCCGGATCGTCGGCGGTCTGCAGGACCTGCCCGTCCAGCATCGGTTCGAGCCAGAAGTCTTCCGGGCGGCGGGCCGACAGCGAGGCCTCGACCGGCTGCCATGCGGTCGACGACAGGTCCATCGGACGGGCCCGGCGCTGACGGCTCCCCAGCATGTCGAGGCAGACATTCGTGGCAATGCGGTAGAGCCAGGACCGCACACTGGACCGGCCCTCGAAGCCGTCGCGGCTGCGCCAGGCGCGGACGAGAGTGTCCTGCACCGCGTCTTCGGCATCGAACGCCGAGCCCAGCATGCGGTAGCAGTATCCGAGCAGCTCGCCACGATGCTGATCGAGCTCGAACTCCTGGCCCGGGTCTGCTGTCGCTGTCATCGCCTGCCTCACCTCCGCACGGCCGGCGGGGCGCCGCCGTACCTCACTCGCTCAGCACACCATAGGAGACCGACACGACGGCCGACGATCGGCAGCGGTGGTCAGCCCATCGTCTTCGAACCGTCGAGCGACTCCCGGATGATGTCGGCGTGGCCCGCGTGCTGGGAGGTCTCGGCGATCACGTGGAGCAGCACCCGCCGTGCCGACCACCTCGCACCGGGCTCGAACCAGGGCGCCTCGGGCAGTGGGTGCGAAAGGTCCAGGTCGGGCAGCGATGCCACCAGCGCATCAGTCTTCGCGGCGACCGCTTCGTACCGGTCGAGGATCTCGGCCAGCGTCTCGTTCTCCAGCAGGCGGTGCTGCGAGGCCCAGTCGCCCCAGTCGCCCGCGCCGCTCATCATCGCCTCGGGCCCGCCGACGACGAACGCGATCCAGGACGCCTCGGTGGCAGCCACGTGCTTGATCAGGCCACCGATGGTCAGCTCGCTTACGGTCGTACGCTGCCTGGCCTGCTCGTCGGTCAACTCGCGAGCGGTGAACCGCAGGAAGTACCGGTGCCTCGCGAGGCTTTCCAGCAGGTCGGCCCGCTCGCCATTGGCGGGAGCGACCTGCGGGTTCGAGGATCCGGTTGTCGGGTCGGCGGTCGGTCGGGTCGGCGGCGGTCGGGTCGGCGGTGGTGGCGTTCATGGCGGGCCTCTCTGGTGGTCGTTGTGTCAAACGTAGAACCCATTCCGGCCACTTTCCGTCCTTAATCGAAAATCTGATCGGCTCACCGGCATCCCGGTCGCCGTGATCCTGGTCGCCGTTGATCCTGGTCGGCATGATCCTGGTCGGCATGATCTTCGCCGCCATGATCGGGAGCCCTGCCCGATGGCATCCTTCGTACGCATGACGACAGGCCGGCTGGCGCGCAGGGTGCGGAGAGAATTCGACGAGGCATCCGCGCAGATCGTGTTCGATGCGCTTGCCGACCTGTCCAGAACGTCCACCGACCGCACCCATGGCACCGAGCGCGTCCAGGCCGCCATCGTCCTGCTGGCCGGCGGCGACCTCGCTCGTTTCCGTGGGGCTCGCGACCTCGCCCGGGCCGACTGGCGCGACGTCCTCGTCGCCGCGGGACTGGCCGACGACGACTGGTCGGCGAAGCTCGACGCAGAACTGGCGGACTAGACGCAGAACTGGCGGACTGGCGGAGAGTTGGCGGGTTCCGGAGCGGGACGAGTCGGGCTATCAGGACTACGATGTGCGGTACTTCGATGACAGTGAGGTGCGTCATGCGCCTGCTGCCGTCCCTCTTCACAACGCAGGCCGCCCAACAACTTTTCATGATCGAACCTGATTGACGTGCAACCCGTCCCTCAGTGTGATCGTTTCCTCTAGGAAGGAGTGAGGGGGAAAAATGCACGAGGACCCGGCAGTCGACGATGCCACCCGGGTCGAACTCTTCCGCACCATGGTCCTCCTGAGGACGTTCCACGACGCGATCCGGCGCGAGGTCGACGCCGCGGCGCATGTGGCTGGGACCAGCGGGAGTGGTCGACCAGACCCCGGCGGCAGCCAGCCTGCCCGCCCGGGTGGAATGCGGTCGAGCCTCCTCGGCTGCGAGCCGATGGCCGCCGGTTTCGGCGTCTACCTCACGGCTGATGACGCGATCACCGCACCTCGACGTCCGCACTATCTCGCCATCGCGCGCGGCATCAACCTTGGCTGCGTGGTCAAGGAAGCGGTGGCGGTCGCGCACGGACATCCGCGCGAGGAGGTGGCCGCAGACGTCGCGCCGCCGCCGGACGTCCAGCAGCTGCCACCGAGTTCGACCGGTGCGGGATACCTGCCTGCGATCGGTCAGGCGTTCGCGTTCCAGCAGCAGGGGACCGGCCAGGTGGCGGTCTCGGTCCTGGGGCGCGGTGCGGTCGACGACGAGGGATTCCGGTCAGCGGTCGGAGTCGCGCGTACGTGGAACCTTCCGATGGTCTTCCTGCTCTGCGAGGAAGGCACAGCCTCCCGAGTACAGGCGGTGGCCGACCCGGACGCGACCGACAGCGAGCACGGCATCCAGACCGTATGCGTTCGCAGCGACGCCGTGGAGGCCGCATGTCAGGCGGCGGGCGAGGCCGTGCAGAGGGCCCGCGCCGGCATTGGCCCGTCCATCGTCGAGGTGAGGACGGTCTGGCCGATGGCCGCGGACGCTCCCCCGCGCGGTGATGCGGGCGAGGCCGGCCACGATCCGCTCCAGACGTACGAGCGCGTCCTTCGCGAACGCGGTCTGCTCGACGACGACCTCCTCAACCAGTTCCGTGGCGAGGCAGCCGCCCGCGTGGCCCAGGCCGTCGGTGACGTCGCGCGGCGACATCACCAGGGCACCGGCGACTGCCCGCTCTGCGCGGAGAAGGTCGCTTCCTGACTGTCCCTCGGCCTGTAGGCCATCCCCGCGCCGATTGGTCAGCTGGGCTTCCTCGCGCGGATCACGTACCGGTGATCGTGGGTGAGGAACGAGCCGCAGGTGCGGATCCGGTCATGGAGGGCGCGGAGCTGTCGGTCGTAGCGTTCGACCTCGACGTGCGGGACGGTCCAGGACACTGCACGCAGTTGGAAGACGACCGCGCCGACATCGTAGAACTCGTACTCGGGCATCTCCTCGCGCGAATCGAGAACGCGGAATCCCCGGGCCGTCAACGCGTCCAACGCCTGCGTACAGGTGCCGAATCCCGCGTGCTCGGCAGGCGGCTCACCGAGGACCTCGTGGAGCTCCAGGTCGTTGCGGCTGCCAACCTGCTGGGTGAGCAGCAGCCCGCCAGGTGCGAGGGCCCGCCAGATCTCGTCGAGGTCGAGGGCGCCGTGCCGATTGAGGACGAGATCGAACTCGCCGTCCGCGACCGGCAGCCGGTCACCCCCAGGCTGGCGAACCTCGACGCCTAGCGGTTCCAGCCGCCGTCGGGCAACCGGAACGTTCGGGGGCCATGCCTCGGTAGCGACGGTGTGGCGTGGCAGCGGCGCCAACCCGCCGAGTAGTTCGCCGCCGCCGGTGTCGATGTCGAGTACACGTAGGCGGGAGTCGGCGATCGCGGCCCGGGCGAGGTCGGCGTAGGACCAGGACAGCGTGCCGGATCGGGTACGGCTACGGAGCCAGCTGAAGTCCCAGCCGACGAAGGGTGCGGACAGGGCTTGGGCGACTAGTTCGTCGTAGCTCGGATCGTTGCTGCCAGCGGGGGCAGGGTCGGTTGGACTCATGTCGGAGTCGCCTACCTTCGAAGGTGGTGGGTGCGGAGAAGCAGGTCTGCACTCCCCAGCCGGGTGTTGTCACCGGAGGGGGCGTTCACAGCGCGGCGGGACTGGTGCCCAAGGTGCCCGCGGTGTCCTGTCAGGACTAGCTATCTCGCACGGCGGTCAGGGTAGGCGCGCTCCCTGGCGATCTCAACCGGAATGTGCGCGGTGCGCATCAGTTGCGCGGTACTCGGGGAGTGGTGCGGGCGGCTCGTGATGCGTCACAAGATCGGGTCCTGGGCGCGCAGGATTCCCAGAACATGACGGATGATCATGGTCGTCCCGGGCGCCGCCCCGGCGGCAGCAGCCGTCTCGGCTGCCCGTGTCAGCTGCCAGTGTTGAGTTCGGCCGGTGTCATCCCTGGCGGGCCCAGCACGACGTCGCCGAGTTCGGTGGTCACGGCCATGAACAGGTCCTGGTCGAGTTCGGTGTGCGGGCCGGCGAGGTGGGCCGGCGTTCCCGTCCGGGCAATGAGCTCGGCAAAGCCAGCCGGCGTACTGATGTGGAGGGCATGGGCACCCTCGGGTCCCGTCTGCACAGCGTGCGGAACGTTCATCGGAATCGCGTAGTAGTCACCTGACCGCAGCGTCACCGTGGCCGGACCCGCCCAGACCTGGAGCGAGCCTTCCACCACCCAGAACCGCTCCTCGTACCTCGTGTGCAGATGCAGCGGCGTCGCCACACCGCCAGGCTGTCGGCACTCGCTGAAGTCGTGCCGGCCGTCGGTTTCGGCGCCCGTCGTCAGGATCGTGGCGTGCAGATCCTGGCCGAGGACGAACGTACGCTCCGACACCTCGGGCGCGGGGGTGAACGCAGTCATGCCTGGTGCTCCTCATCAGACGGCGGCAACACGCGCTCCAGTCTTGGGGCGGGCCGCGGCGGAAAGCATTGCCTGTGGAGGAACACACCTTGACGCCGGACGACCGCCCTTGGCATGTCTCTGCCTGGCCGCGCCAAGCCGGGCCGGTACGCCTGGACCGGGGACCTCAGCCCGCGCGCCCGGCGGCAAGCCGGTACTCGCCCGGCGGAGTCCCGTACGCCAGTCGGAACACGCGGCTGAAGTGTGCCGGATCGCCGAAACCCCAGCGGGCCCCGATCGCGTACGCCGGTCGGTGGGAGAGCCTGGGATCGAGCAGGTCGCGGCGGCAGCGCTCCAGCCGCTGGGACCGGATCCACATCGCCGCACTCGTCCCGGTCGGCTCGAACAACCGGTGCAGGTATCTGCGGGAGATGTGATGAGCCGCGGCGACCATGCCCGGTGAGAGGCGGGGATCACCGAGTCGCTCCGCGATGTACGCCTGGACTCGCAGCAGCAGAACGCCCCGGCCGGAGCCGACCGGCGTCAACGCATCGCGTGCCAGCTTCGTAGGTTCCAGGCGACCGGCCAACGCCACCGTCAGCAGTTCGAGGACCGCGGTGCCGAGCCGGGCTCGTTCGGCCCCTCCGGCTTCCGCGAGTGCGGACGGAAGCTGGCCGACGACCGTGGACACCATCGCGTCGACCCCGTGCGGCCCGCCGAAGCGGACCCCGGTCAGCCGCGCCACCTCGTCCTGACGTAGCGGGAGCAGATCGCGCGGAATGTTCACGCAGACCAGGCGACTCTCCGTGTGGACACACCGAAACGGGCGGGACGAGTCGCTGACGGCGAAGTCGCCGGGCGCCAGGGCCGCGGTACGGCCGTCCTGCGACGCGAGCGTCTCACCCTGCGCCTGGACGACCAGCTGGTAGACCTGAGGATCGGACCGGCGGATGCTTTCCGGGGTACGCGCCGCCGCTCCCGCGCTGTCGAACACCTCGGTGACGCGAATCGGCCCGGCCTCACCTGTTGTGACCTTGCTTGGTCCGGTCGGTCCGCGCTCGCTCCGCAGGTCCATCGGGACCAGCGCTCCCGCCACCATGTCGGGCCAGTCCCGCCGTGCCGTCGCGGGAACCTCCGCCACGTCCATAGGTGTCTCGCTCCTGTTGCAGGTCAGGCGCCCTCAGGCCAACGACTCTCGCACGATGCCGCCGGTGAGCGCGCACCAGGTGCCGAGTCCGACCTTGCCGTTCGGAGCCAGACCGTGCAACCGCTGCAGGGACTGAACGGCCTTCTTCGTCGGTTGGTCGTAGGTGCCGGTCACCGCGACGTCGGCGTACCCCTTGCGGTTGAGGATGAACTGCACCGCGGTCACCGGCAGGCCACTGGCGTGCTTGTCGACCGGCGGTGCCAGCGACTCCCACGTCGGCGGTGTCAGCGTGGCGTCGACGTCGACCGGGATGCCGTTGCGGGCCTGCCAGTCCTGCACCGCGGCTACCGTGTCGGCGCCGAAGACACCGTTAGCGGTCAGCTGGTAGCCCTGCGCGTTGAGAAGGTACTGCGCAAGCTGCACGACGGGGCCGCCCACGAACCGCCACACGTCCGGCCACCGACGGACGGGCGCCGCGCCCGGGCTGTCTCCGAGTTGGGCCGCGACCGCGCGCCGCAGACTCGGGAAGGTCGCGTAGAACGCGATGCCGGGGCACTGGGTGTCGCGGAAGTCCCAGTGTCCGAACATGTCCCACGCATGCAGCCCGTACTGCCGGCAGATCGCCACGCACAGTTTCGTCAGGGACTCGACGAGGGCGTCGGTCGGCAGCTCGGTGATGTAGGTGCCTTCGCTCTCGATGCCGATGGACCGGCCGTTCTCGCCGGGACAGTGCGCGGAGATCACCTGGTTGGTCCCGTTCACCAGCGCGTCCAGGCTCTTGCGGCGGCCCTCGAGCACGTACCCGCCGCGGCTCACCGTGAAGTGCTGCCCGGTATCCGCCCAGCCGTTGGTGTCCATGTGCAGGTCTTGGCAGTCGTGCGCCAGCTGGATCGCGTGCTCGCGGGTGAAGTCCGTGACGTTCGGGAACGCCATGTGGTGCACGATGATCTTGTTCGTGGGGATCGCGCTGATCTGCGGCTCGGCCGCGGGTGGCCGCGCACCCCAGTCGTCACAGCTGAGGATCCAGGAGAAGTCCCCGTCGGTCGCCGCCCGCGCGATCGGCGCCCTGCCCAGGTCGGCCCCGACGACGGCGACGGTCGCCGCGCCGAGACCGGCCGACAAGAGGCTTCGACGCGCCAGCCCGTGACGTTGGACATCCATGCGCTGCTCCCTCCACAACCGGCAGAAGTCGTGATGTTTGTACACCGCACCTGGGGCAGCTGCAGAATATTGCCGCAATGGAGTCCGGCCAGATCTGGACGGGCACGGGCTGGGCGTTGGCCCCGGCGTCTAGGCAGTGGAGCATTCTCGGTGCTCTGAGCCCGGAAAAGTTCCAGCCCTTGTTAGTCATAAGGTCGAGCGTCATGCGGCTGCTCATCCTTGGCGGGACATCCTTCGTAGGTAGGGCGATCGCCACCGACGCCTTGCACCATGGCGCGGAGGTCACCCTGTTCGGCCGCGGCCGGACCGGTGCCGACCTGTTTCCCGATACGCCTCGGCGACTCGGCGACCGCGAGACGGGCGACTATGCGGCACTGCACGAGGGCGTCTGGGATGCCGTCGTGGACGTCAGCGGCTACGTTCCTCGCCATGTCCGACAGGCCATGGACGCACTCGGCGATCGGGTAGGCAGATACCTCTTCATCTCCAGCCACGCGGTGTACGCGCAGACGGGCGTCGGACCCGACAACGACGAGGAGACGCCACGACTCCCTCCGGAACGCGGCACGGAGGAACTGACCGCTGAGACGTACGGTCCCTGCAAGGTCGCCTGCGAGGACGACGTGGTGTCACGGTATGGCGCGCGGGCCACGATCGTACGTGCGGGCAAGGTGGTTGGGCCGCACGACAACCAGGAGACGTTTGCCTATTGGGTACGCAGAGCAGCGCGCGGCGGACGGGTTGCCCTTCCCGGTGATCCGGACCAGCCGATGCAGGTGGTCGACTCGCGCGACCTCGCCCGTCTGGTTGTGCGTCTGCTGGCCGACGACCGCCCCGGAGCGTTCAATGCCGTGGGGCCTGCCGAGCCGACCACGCTGGCAGGCTTGATCAGAACGTGCGCAGGGGTGGCAGGATCGGCTGTCGAGATCGTTCGGGTGGCCGCCGATGCTGCTCCGCCGATGTTCCCGCTGATCCGGCCGGTGTGGTCGACGCAGCAACGCAGTGCCGCCCGCGCTCGAGCCGCCGGCCTGCCCTGCACGCCGCTCGCGGTCACTGCCGCCGACGTACTTGCCTGGGATCGCGCTCGTGGAGAGCCGCCGCTGAGGTGTGGCCTGTCTCCAGCGGACGAGGAACGGCTTCTCGCCTCGGTGTAGCGATGCACAGTCGTTGAGCGTACGAATCGCCTTGTCTGGTTGGGGTTTGGGCTCTGTCTCGCGTCGCGGGGTTGTCGGTGGTCGGGTTTACGATCTTGGTTGTGGACGTGATCGCGCCTGGTGGGGTTCGGCATCGGTTGGCTGTGTTGGCTGACCGGATGCGGGACCGGCTTGCCGAGGAGCCGCCGCCTTCGGTGTGGTCCACGTCTGCCTCTTCTGCTGCCTCCGCCTCTTCTGCGGGAGTGGTGGCGGATCAGGTGGTGGATGTGTTGGCGAGTCTGCAGGGCCTGGTCGCGCAGGCGGAGGCATTGACGCTGCAGGTGATTCGGGAAGCGGATCGGCAGGATCTGGGCCGCCAGGTCGGTGCGACCTCGACCGGGAACTGGTTGTCGGGGCGGCTCCGGATCCGCCCGGAGGTAGCTGGGCGTTCGGTCAAGCTGGCCCGGGACCTGGAGCTGAACCTGCCGGTGACCCGGGAGGCGCTGGCGTCCGGGGCGATCAGTCTCGATCACGCGGCGGTGGTCGCCCGGTCGGTGGGCAACCTTCCGAAGGAAGCCGGTCCCGACCTGCGGCGAGAGGCCGAGCAGGTGTTGGTCGACCAGGCGAGGGTGTTTCATCCCAAGGATCTGGCTCGGTTGGGGCGCAAGGTGTTGGAGGTGGTCGATCCGGAGTTGGCGGATCGGGTGCTGGCCAAGCAGCTCGCCGACGAGGAGGCCAAGGCCGAACGGGAACGGGAGGTGTGGCTGTATGAGGACCCGTACAGCGTGTCCACCTGGCTGCGCGGCAAGCTCGACCCTGTCACCACCGAGATGCTGCGGACGGCGTTGGAGCCGTTGGCCAAGCCGATGCCGACCACCGCGGACGGGCCCGACCCGAGGTCACGCTCGCAGCGGCTGGGAGATGGGTTCGCCGAGCTGCTCCGCCGCTACCTGAACGCCGGCGCCTCACCCACCCAGGGCGGTGAGCGCCCGCACGTGGTGATCACGATCGACCACGACCGGCTCGTGAACGGCACCGGCACGGGAACGTTCCTGCACACGGGCACCCCGGTCTCGGCGCGGACCGCGCAGGAGTACGCCTGCGACGCCAAGATCAGCTGGTACACCCCCGGCAACAGGAACGGCACCGCCGGCGAACGGCACCGGCGGGAATGCGGCTGGTGCGAACGGCAGCGGCGGGAACGGCAGCGGCGGGAATGGCGGCGGCGGGAACGGCAGCGGCGGGAATGCGGCTGGAGCGAACGGCAGCGGCGGCGGTAGCCCCGGCGAGAAGGGCGCGGACCAAGGTCGAGGGAGGCGTGGGCCGGCGCTCTCGGACCCGACCCGGCTCTACACCGGCAAGACCCGCCGACTCCTCGAACTCAGAGACCGCGGCTGCGCCTTCCCCGGCTGCGACCGCCCACCAGCCTGGACCCACGCCCACCACATCATCGCCTGGAGCCGCGGCGGACCCACCACCGTCGACAACGGCGTCCTGCTATGCGGCCACCACCACCGACTCATCCACCAAGGACACTGGACCGTCACCATCGCCCACGACGGCCAACCAGACTTCACACCCCCAGACTGGATCGACCCGCAGCGCAAGCCACTCCGCAACCACCCACTCCGCACCTGAACCGAGGCGTTGACTCGTTCCATCGCGTTGGTCCACTCGACGTCCGGACCTCAGCGCGACTTCTCGCGTACATCCTTGACGAACTGCTCGAGGAGACGGTCGTGGGCGCGGTGCCACATCAACGCCAGGCTCACGGCAGGCGCCTTGGCGAGCGGGCGGCGCGTGGACGTGGAGTTCGCACACTTCGCGTACTGGGTGTGACTGCCGGGACTCTCCCACGCCCGGGTGAGGGAGACCCTGCACCTCGTCGCCACCGAGGTGGTGCCGGCTGTGTCGCGCGCCATCGCCGCCCGGACCGGGGCCTAACCCGCCACCTACGGCCGGCGGGCGTGTGGATCACGGCGATCGTCCCCGGTGGGGTCTAGCGTGGGTCGCACGGTGCGTTGACCTGATGCTCGGCTGGGCACTCGACTGGGCACTCGACTGGGCGCTCGACTGGACGTTCGGCTGGGCACTCGACTCGACATTCGACTGGGTGCTCGACTGGCCATTCGAAAGGGGGTTCGCGATTTCGATCGAGGCTGTGACAACCGGCTACGGCGCGTCGGCCTACGACATGCTCCGCCGCACGGTCGGCCGGTTCAAGGCCGGCGATCCGCTGGCCCCGCTCACCCTCGTCGTTCCCAGCAACCTCTGCGGCATGGTCGCTCGCCGCACCCTCGCGCGCGGCGATCTGACCGCGTACGCAGGCATCGCCGGACTCACGGTCGTCACGCTTCCTCGGCTCGCCGAGATGCTCGCCGCACCGCTGTTGACCGCGAGCGGAAGGCGCCCGGTGACCGGCCCGGTGCTTGCTGCCGCGTGGCGCCGCGCGCTCGACGCCGACGCCGGTCCGTTCGCCCCGGTGGCCGAACACCACGCAACCGTACGCGCGCTGGTCCAGGCCCACCGCACGCTCCGCGACGTGTCCGACTCGGGGCTCGACGCGATCGGCGCCACGTCGACGCTGGCCGCGCACCTGGTCCGCCTGCACCGGGACGTCTGCGCACGGCTGGCAGACCAGTGGTACGACACGACAGATCTGCTGCACGCCGCCAGTGACGCGCCATCTTCGAGCGTCGAGTTCGTGGGGACGGTCGTGGTGTTCCTGCCGCAGGACCTCGACCAGTCCTCGGCCCGGTTCGTCCGAACGCTGTCGAGCGCCACAACCGTGGAGGTGGTGGCCGGCGAGACCGGCATCGCCCGCGCCGACACCGCCGTCCATCGCTCCCTCGAACGCCTCGGCCTGACACCGCCGGCCGCGCCGGAGACCGCAACCGCAACCAAGTCCGACGCAACCAAGTCCGACGCAACCAAGTCCGACGCAACCAAGTCCGACGCAACCAAGTCCGACGCAATCAGGCCCGACGCAATCAGGTCCGACGCAATCAGGTCCGACGCAACCACGGGCCCACGCGTTCACGAAGCGACTGCCACCCGGGTGTTGCACGCCTCCGATGCCGACGACGAGGTGCGCTGCGTCGTCCGCGAAGTCGTCGACACGCTCGCCACGACGCCGGCGCACCGGGTGGCGGTGCTCTACGGCGCCACCGATCCGTACGCGAGGCTCCTGCACGAACATCTCCAGGCCGCGGGCGTCACCGTCAACGGCGTTGGCGTTCGGCCGACGTCGGAGCACGCACTCGCGCGCGGACTCCTCGACCTCCTCGATCTGCCGACGCACGACCTGCGCCGCGACGACCTGTTCCGGCTGCTGGCCGACGCGCCCGTACGTGACGCGGCCGGCGAACGCGTACCCGTGTCGAGATGGGAGCGGCTCTCCCGCACGTCAGGTGTCGTCCGCGGCACCGACTGGGACACCCGCCTTCGCCTGTACGCGGGCGAGCAACGTGCCGAGGCCGATCGCGAACGCGCCTCCGACGATCCCGCCGGGGGCCTGATCGCACGGCACGAGCGAGATGCCGAGGCCGCCGACGCTCTCCGGTCGTTCGTCACCGACCTGCGCGGCCGCCTCGACCACGGCGCGACGGCACGCACCTGGCGCGAGCTCGCGCCGTGGGCACTCGACCTCTTCCACGACCTGTTCGGCGACGAGTCCACCCTCGCGCGACTGCCGGAGCACGAGGCCCGCGCGGCTGGTCGGGTCGAGCAGGTGCTCGCCGGCCTGCAGGGCCTGGACGAGATCGAGCCAACGGCGGATCTGTCCGCCCTCCACCAGGTCGTCGAGCTGGAACTCTCCGACACCCTTCCCCGTCTCGGCCGCTTCGGCGTCGGTGTCCTGGTCGCTCCGCTGTCGGCCGCGGTCGGGCTCGACGTCAACGTCGTCTACGTACTCGGCCTCGCCGAAGACCTCTACCCCGGCCGACACCACGAAGACTCGCTGCTCCCCGACCGGGTCCGACTGGCCGCCCACGGCGAGTTGCCCGCGGCACGGGACCGGCTCGACCGCGACCACCGACACCTGCTGGCCGCCTTCGCCGCCGCGCCGATCGTCGTCGCGTCGTTCCCGCGCGGCGACCTACGCCGGCACAGCCATCGGCTACCCAGCCGCTGGCTGCTCCCCACCCTGCGCAAACTGTCGGCGGACGACACCCTTGCTGGCACGCGGTGGGACGCGGTCGAACCCGACGGCTGGCTCGTCGGTTCACCGTCGTACGCCGGCAGCCTCGAACACACCGACCGGCCGGCCACCGAGCAGGAGTGGCGACTGCGCACCCTCACGGCCAGCGGCGGCACCCGCGGCGGCGTGCAGGTCGACGACCCGGTGCTCGCCGCCGGCCTGGCGATGGCACGGGCCCGCGCGACGAGTGACTTCACGCGGTACGACGGCAACCTCGCCGGCCACGACCTGCCCGACCTCACCGACGGCCGCCGGGTCGTGTCGCCCACGTCGTTGGAGGCCTGGGCCAGCTGCCCGCACGCGTACTTCGTCAACCGACTGCTGCGGGTGGAGCCGGTCGAGTCCCCCGAGGAGCTGATGGAGATCAGCCCACTCACCGTCGGCAACCTCGTCCATGAGACGTTCGACGCGTTCGTCAAGGAGATCGGCGACGACATTCCCCCGCCGGGCGAGCGTTGGTCCGCCGACCAGCGGCGACGGCTGCTCGAGATCGCCCGCACCCGGGCCGACGACCTGCAACGGCACGGCCTGGTCGGACACCCGCGGCTGTGGGCGCAGGAGTGGACCCGGATCCAGGACGACCTCAGCTGGCTGCTCGACGCAGACGACACCTGGCGGGCCGAACGCGGAGCGACCCTGCTCGGCAGCGAGATGACGTTCGGCATGGACGGCGAGGAGCCGGTGAGCGTACCGATCGGCGACGGTCGGGCGGTCCGCTTCCGAGGTAGTGCCGACCGGATCGACCGGGCCACCGACGGCACCCTGCTGGTGATCGACCTCAAGACCGGCAGCACCCGCCGCTACAAGGGCCTCGACGCCGACCCCGTGCTGGGCGGGACCAAACTCCAGCTACCGGTCTACGCCTACGCCGCGCGGCAGAGGTATGGCGAGGAGTCCACCCCGGTCGAGGCGGCGTACTGGTTCGTCCGCAAGGACCGCGGCGAGCGCATCGAGGTGCGTCTGACCCCCGAGGTCGAACGCCGCTACGCCCACACGTTGGGCGTCATCGCCGACAGCATCGCCGCCGGGATCTTTCCGCAGCGGCCGCCGGAAAACCCGAGCTGGGCGTTCGTCGAATGTGCGTTCTGCGATCCGGACGGTGCCGGCCACAAGGATGCGCGGACCCGCTGGGAACGCAAGCGGCACGCACCGGTCCTTGTCGACTACGTCCGCCTCGCCGAGCCCGAGGCCCTGGAGGGCATGGAGGGCATGGAGGGCATGGAGGGCATGGAAGGCATGGAAGGCGCCGACGCGGGCGCGGCCACCGGGGGTCATCGATGACCGACCTGCTGTCGGCTCCTCTGGCCGATGCCGCTGCGCGGACGCGGATCACCACCGCGTTGGACGAGACGTTGTTCGTCGAGGCGGGAGCGGGATCGGGCAAGACACAGTCCCTGGTCGACAGGGTTGTGCACACGGTGCTGGCCGGCGTCGCGATCGAGAACGTCGCCGCGGTGACCTTCACGGAGAAGGCCGGCGCGGAGTTGCGGGACCGGCTCCGGACCGAGTTCGAGGCCGTCGTCCGTACGTCCGGCACGACACCAAGCTCGGCGGTCGCCACCGATGCCGTACGTCGGGAACGTGCCGAGGAGGCGCTCGACGGTCTGGACAGTGCGGCCATCGGGACACTGCATTCCTTCGCCCAGCGAATCCTGACGGCGCACCCGATCGAGGCCGGGCTGCCACCCCTGGTCGAGGTGCTCGACGAGGTCGGATCGAGCGTGGCGTTCGAGGAACGCTGGGCAGAGCAGTGCCGGGCGCTCCTCGACGACGACGGGCTCGCCGAGCCGTTGCTGCTCGGGCTCGCGGCTGGGCTCAAGCTGACCCACCTGCGTTCGCTGGCGAAGGCTTTCACGGCCGACTGGGACCTCGTCGCCGATCGGGTGGTGTGCGCCGCCGACCCCGATCCGCCGCAGCTGCCGGACGTTGGCCCCCTGGTGGCGGAGGCCCGCGAGCTCGCCGACATGGCCACCTGCTGTTCGGACCCGACGGACAAGTTCCTGCCCCGGCTCGACGCCCTGGCCCGCTGGGCGGACCGTCTCGCGGCGGCACCGGACCGCGCCGCACAGCTGACCAGCCTCACCCAGGCGGCCTTCCTCGCATGGGCCCACGGGCGAAAGGCCAACTGGCGCTGCAATCTCGACGACCTCCGGGCCCGCTGTAAGGCGTTGGCCGCCATCGCGTCGGGCCATGCCGAGGCTGTCGTCGACGCCGTGCTCCGCACGATGGCCCGACGGATCGGCACGATGACGGTCGCAGCGGCCCAGGCCCGGCGGCGCGAGGGCCGGCTGGAGTTTCACGACCTGCTCGTCCTGTCCCGCGACCTGCTCCGGCACGACTCCGACGTACGCGAGGCCCTGAGTGCCCGCTACCAACGGCTGCTGCTGGACGAGTTCCAGGACACCGATCCGATCCAGATCGAGCTCGCCGTACGCATCGCCGGTGGTGCCGCCGCGACGGCCGAGCGCTGGGAGGACGTCGTCGTACCGCCCGGGCGGCTGTTCGTGGTCGGCGATCCCAAGCAGTCGATCTACCGGTTCCGCCGCGCAGACATCGCCACCTACCTGCGCACGCAGGAGCATCTGGGCAGCGACGTCCGGTTGAGTACGAACTTCCGCACGGTCGGTCCGGTGCTCGACTGGATCAACGCCGCGTTCGACCAGCTCATCACCTTCCAGCCGCAGTCCCAACCCGCCTACCAACCGCTCGACCACCACCGCGGGGAGCCGCCGGCGGGTGCGCCGGTGACCGTCCTGGGCGCCGTAGCCCACGGTGACAAGCTCTCCGCCGACCAGTTGCGCGAGCGTGAGGCCGCAGACGTCGCCGGCGTGATCAGGACCGCGATCGCCCAGGGTTGGCGGGTCTGGGACGACGCGGTGCAGGACTGGCGTCGCGTCGGGCTCGGCGACGTAGCCATCCTCGTTCCCGCCCGTACGTCTCTCCCGCAACTCGAGCACGCGCTGGACGCGGCCGTGATCCCCTACCGGGCCGAGACGACGTCGCTGGTCTACCAGGCGCAGGAGGTGCGAGACCTGCTCGCCGCCGTCCGCGCGGTCAACGATCCCTCGGATGCGCTGGCCCTCGTTTCCGCTCTACGCTCACCGCTCTTCGGCTGCGGCGACGACGATCTGTGGACCTGGAAGCGGGCGAGGGGTTCGTTCCACCTGCTGGCGCCCGCGCCCTCGGACGTCGCGGACGCCCATCCGGTGGCGCGGGCGCTCGACTACCTTCGTAAGCTGCACCGCCGGGCCCGCTGGCTGACACCGAGCGAGGTGCTCGGGGCCCTGGTCGCAGACCGCCGCGTACTCGAGACCGCAGCCGACGGCCCGCGGGCCCGCGACACCTGGCGACGGATCCGGTTCGTCGTCGACCAGGCGCGGGCCTGGTCGGAGGCCGAACACGGCGGGCTGCGGGCCTACCTCGCCTGGGCGGGCCACCAGGGTGATGAGTCGGCGCGGGTCGCCGAGGCGGTGCTGCCCGAGACCGACGCCGATGCCGTCCGCGTGATGACCGTCCATGCCGCCAAGGGCCTGGAGTTCCCGATGGTCATCGTTTCCGGCATGACGTCCCAGGCCCGCGGGACCAACGGCGTCCAGGTGCTGTGGCCCCAGTCCGGCGGCTTCGCGGTCAAGCTCGGACGCGGCATCCAGACCGGTGACTTCGAGGCCGCGCAACCGGTGGACGAACAGATGGACCGACACGAGCGGCGGCGGTTGTTGTACGTCGCCTGCACCCGGGCGCGCGACCATCTCGTGGTGTCGACGCACCGGTCCGCCCAG
This sequence comes from uncultured Actinomycetota bacterium, assembly GCA_963720325.1. Classification (GTDB taxonomy): domain Bacteria; phylum Actinomycetota; class Actinomycetes; order Propionibacteriales; family Actinopolymorphaceae; genus Thermasporomyces. The sequence goes on from CAVRFE010000008.1 coordinate 1,292,987, forward strand.
TCCCGGGCCGAGACCAATGCCGTGCTGCTGGCGTCAGTGTCTGGCAGCCCCGACGTCCGGGCCGAACCGTTCGCCATACCGGACGACCTGCCGCCATTCGCGTTCACTTCGCAGGCAGCTGGGACCTCGCCGGACTGGCGTACGTGGCTGGCCCACATGACGGCAGTCCGCGAACGGTCCACCTTCAGCTCGTCGGTCAGCGCGTCCGGCCTGGAGGGCACCGACCCGCTGGTCGACTCCGACGACGCTGCGATCGACCCGGGACTGGCAAAGGGGGCGCGCGACCTGGAGTTGCCGCCGTGGTCGAAGGGCCGGTTCGGTACGGCCATCGGCCGGGCGGTGCACGGAGTGCTGCAGACGCTCGACCTCGCCACCGGCGCCGGTCTGGACGAGGCGGTCGCGGCACAGGCGCTGGCCGAGGGCGTCGTCGACCACGCCGACCTCGTACGCGCTCTGGTCCGGTCGGCATTGGCGACCGACGCGGTACGCGCAGCGGCACAACTCCCGCACTGGAAGGAGACCTACGTCGGGACGGTCGTGTCGCGAGACGATGCCACGGCACTGGCGAAGGCGCTCGGCGCCCGGGCGGTCGCGGACGAGACCGTACTCGAAGGCTTCGTCGACCTCATCTACCGCGACGTCACCGGCCTGGTCGTCGTCGACTACAAGACCAACGCCGTCCCTGGCGGCGCGATCGCCTCCCGGGTGGCGATCTACCGTCCGCAGATGGCGGCGTATGTCCGTTGTGTCGAGGCAGCCACCGCCGAACAGGTCGCCCGCGCCGTGCTGGTCTTCCTGACTCCGGACGGCGCGTACGAACACACCCTCACCCGAGCCGAGCTGCGTACCCAGCCATAGTCGAGCTAGCTATCCGCCCGACGTGACCCGGCACGGCGAGGGCGTCGACTTGTCCGAAGCTTCGAGGCCATTTCGGTTCCGGTTCTTCGGACAAGTCGGGGGCGCAGCGGCCGCCCAAGCGCGGCCTCTGCGTGTGGCTTACCGCCGACTGCGCTTGCGCAGGGGCGCGATCTGGGCCTCGGTCGCGCTCTGCTGGGTCGCCGCACTGAGCGCCTCGATCGGTCCCGCCCAGTGCACGCCGTACTGGTCGAAGCGGTTGCGGTCGTGCCCGTAGGCTGCCTTCGCCTGCCGGTCGAGGTACTTCTGGTACGGCCGGCCGCGCAGTTCGGCGTTGAGCTCGCCGAGGTTCCGGACGTAGACGCCCTTGAAGGTCGGGCCGTCCGCGCCGCAGCCGTTCGTCTCACATGGCTCGCGGAGAACGCCGCCCGGGTTGAGGTACGAGCTCCGACTCGACGCCTCGGCGAGCACCTTCGCCTGCGCGAGGTAGGACGGATCGTCCGTGGCTTCGGCGAGTTCGGTCAGCGCGCCCAGGACGATGCCCTGGTTGTAGGTCCAGGTGACGTCGCCGTTGTTCTGGCAGGTCGTGCCATCCAGACCGTCGTTGATCAGGTTCTCGGAGTTGATCATGCCGCTGGCCTTGAACCACTGCCAGTTTTCCAGCGCCTGCCCGAGATAGTCGGTGTCGCCGGGGATCCGGTTGTGCAGGCTCGCCGCGACCTTGATGAACAGCTCGTTGGTGACGGCGTTCTTGTAACGCTGGTTGATGTTCCACACCACACCCCCGTTGCACACCTCGTCGCGGCTGGCCCACATGTAGTCGGCGTCGAATTTCGCCGTCTCCAGATAGCGCGGGTCGCCGGTCAGGTCGTACGCCCGGATCCATGCCAACGCCCACCAGCCGGTGTCGTCGATGTAGTCGTTGGTGAAGTTGCCGCCCTGGGCGTCGATGTTCTTGTCGTAGGTGTTGGCGATGATCCACTCGTACGACCGATCACCGGTGGCCTGCTGGTAGTCGAGTACGGCGGTGAGGGCGTTCGCGGAGTTCCACCAGCCGGTCGTCTTCCACAGCCCGGTGTCGGCGTTGTAGAGCTTGACCAGCGCCGCGACCGCGCGCTTGGTCGGTGTGCCCTTCGTGTTCGGCTTCTCGACACCGATCCAGGCGGTACACACGATGTCGTCCCGGTTGCCGGCCTTGCCGCACGCGCGCAGGACACCCTTGCGGTGGTCGGCCACGTTGATGTCGTACGCAGCCGTCGTCGTGCCGCGCTGTCCCGTGGGAATGGTGGTGTAGCCGAGACGCTCGTCGGCGATGGTCTCGCCGCCGTCGAACGAACGGTCCAGCCACACCTCGTCGGTCGGGTCGCCGTTGTTGATGCTCGCCCAGCCGAGCGCGTCGCGGTCGGAGATGTGCAGTTCGATCGAGCGGCCGAAGATCGTGGCACCGTCGGCCAACCTGTCCTCGGTGGGCGTGCTGGCGGATGTGCCGCTGGAGGTGGGTGAAGCCGCCGCGGTGCCTGACAGGACCCCGAGCGCGGCCGCGAGTGACGCGGCCATAGCCAACGCTGCGCGTGCTGGCCGAGCCGGTTGAGCATTGTCCACGAGGTACTCCATTCGCAGAGCGCTGTCAGAACCCGGTCCCTTGCGCGAGGCCGGGCGGGCTGGTTCGTATATCGGCAGCACTAAAAGTGGTGCGGATATACCAAGCCGTCAAGCGGAGGGAGGTGGCCTGTACCGGCACCGGCGGCCGAGCGCTCCACTACCGGCACCGCGACGAGCGCTCAGGTACCGGCCCCGTCGGCTAAGCGATCAGCTACCCAGGTGCGACGAGCGAGAAGGGGACGACGGAATGCAGCGGAACCTCGTCGCCGGACAGTTGCGCGACCAACAGGTCGACGGCTCGACGCCCCATCTCCCGCTGGTCCTGCCTGATATGGACGAACGGGCTGGCCACCGAGGGCATCCCCGGTGAGTCGAAGCAGGCGATCGTCCGCCTTGCCGAACCGGCCGCGCCGCCGTCCTCGGCACGCGCCGCTCGGCGTCCGACCGTCTCGTCCAGCACCTCCCGCAGCAGAACCGCGATGTTGTACTCGCACGCCACGAAGCCGGTCACCTGCGGCTCGCGCGCCACGAACGCGCGGATCGCGTCCTTGTCGGCCCGCGCCTCGCTCTCCGTCGCCGAGCCCGGCAGCGTGCTGTGGAACTCCGTACTGCGGCGACGTGCCTCGGCTGCGAGGCCGCGGTCGCGAAGCGCTTCCTCGTACCCCTGGATCCGCTCCTCGATGCTGGTCGTGTTCTCCATCGGCGGTGAGAAGAACGCGACGTGTTCGTGCCCCTGGTCCAGCAGATGGCCGGTCAGGGCCCGGGCGGCCGCCACGTTGTCGGTGTGGACGGAGCACGCAGGGATGCCGCGCAGATACCGGTCGACCAGCACGAGTGGAGAACGGTCGAGCACCAGCCGGACCAGGCTCGCGTTGTAGAACTCGCCGTGGACGGGAAACACGATCAGTCCCTCCGCGACACCGCCGCCGACGAGGGTCTCGATCGCCTGTTCCTCCAGGTCCTGGCGGTCCCTGGTACGCCGTACGACGAGGTGGTAGCCGTGCTCGGCGCTCCGCTCCTCGATCGCGCAGAGCAACTCCAGGCCGTACGCCTCGGAGGCGTCGGGGAGGACAAGCGCCAGGCAGGAGGACGCTCGCGCCCGAGACCGTCGCGACCGTCCGCGGTTTCGAAGGGCGTGGAGCTCCGGGACGTTCTCGACCACGAACGAACCCTTGCCGCGCTGGCGGTCGAGGATGCCGGCGTCGGCCAGCATGGCGAGGGCGCGTTTGGAGGTGATGCGGCTGACGCCGAAGCGTTCGGCGAGTTCCTTCTCGGAGGGGACCCGGTCGCCGGCTCTGAGGCTCTCGGTACGGATCTCCTCGAGCACCCAGTCGTAGACCCGCTCGTAGAGGAATGGGTCGGCCAACGCGCACGCTCCTGGAGTTGGCGACGGCCGCATATATCATCTGCAGCCGCCGACATACTATCTGCCGTGTGCGCGGGCGCCCGGATTACAGCGGTGGCCCGCCGCGGCCCCGGTCCTTCAATAAGCGACGGTCCTCGAGAGTGCTGGCGACGGCGGCGAGTGTGACGACGCTCATCACGACCAGCCCAAGACCGATCAGCATCACCGGCCAAGCGGTGTCCATGAGGTCGCCGCCGTATGTCACCAGGAGCCAGATGGCTCCCACCCAGAACGCCGTGAGGACGAGTGCGACAAGCGCCTCGCCCGCGATCGCCACGAAGAATCCGGCGACCACAATAATGGCGATGACCCACCCCCAGAGCTCCATACCGCACCAGCTTCCAACCAGGGGGTTACTGCTTCTCCTTCAAGTAGATCAGACACCAACAACACATAATCCGGGTCACACATATCCGGGTCGCCGAAGGGAGTGCGGCTCCGCGACCGTCAGGACCCGCCCTGACGTCTCGGCCCCTGCCCCGGCCCACGATCGAGGCGTGCCGCGGTCGAGTCCTGTGGTACGCGGACCATGATCGCGTTGCGGTCGACCGCCAACATCTGCGGCGTGGACGTCACGATCTCGCCGTCGACGTTGATCGGCAGGTCCGGATCGGTGCGCAAAGACAGAGCACGCGTGGTCAGGTGTACGACGTTCTCGTGCTCGACGAAGGTTCCGCTCCGAAACGACCTCGCAATAGTGACGTCGTCGCGCAACCGGCCCTTGCGGATCGCGTACAGGTCCAGCGTGTGGTCGTCGATGCCGGCCGTCGGAGACACCACGTTGCCGCCGCCGTAATGGCGGCCGTTGCCCACCGCCACCTGAAGCAGGCCATCGGCAACCAGGGTCTCGTGGTCGCCGTCGGGAAACTCCAGCCAGGCCGTGAACGGTTCATGCGCCCGGTAGGCGCGCACCGCGGCGACCGTATAGGCCAGCGGGCCCAGCCACCGTTTCAGCGAAGGCGCCAGAGCTTGCGTGACTCCCACCGACAGACCTACGGAGGCGACGTTGACGAACCGGTTCTCCCCGATCATGCCGAGGTCGACGTCGACGACCTTCCCGTACGCCACGGCCGAACACGCCGCCCCGAGATCGGACGGAATCTGCAAGGTCCGGGCGAAGTCGTTCGCGGTGCCGAGCGGCAGTACGCCCAGGATGACGTCCCGGTGGGCAAGGAAGTCGACGGCGGTGCTCAGCGTCCCGTCTCCGCCGCCGACGACGACGAGGTCGTGGTGATCTGCCACGTCTTCGAAGATCTCCGGCAACCGGGCCGCGTCGGTCACCTGGTAGCACTCCGCCAGCGGTACGCCCAAGTCGGTCAGCTCCTGGCGGGCGAACTCGAACGCCGCCGCGCCGCTGCGGGATCCCGCGTTGACGACCAGGGCAGCCCGAGTGATCTCGCGCGGCACGGCTGGCGGAGTCTCGTCGTTGCGCGCGGGCTTGTCGATCTCGCCGTCCTCGCTGTGCGCGGGCCTGTCGATCTCACCTTCTCCGACCATGTCGCCAGGCTAGGGCGTGTCTGTGGATGCGAGCCGGCCAGGCATTACCAGACATGCCGTAGGGACCGTTCCTGGTGAGCGCCGGCAGCGGGCAGGTAATTCGGTGGCGGCCCGCGACGACGCTTGGTAATGTCCTCGGCCTTTGGGCGGCTCGCACCGCCCGCTCCAAAGGATCGAAACGAACCGGATTGCCTCCGGGGCGAGACCCTGTCGAATGCCGCCAATCCGTTGTTCCGCTGTCTTCAAAGGAGCACGTCTCCGATGACCCAGCCCCCTCCGATCACCCAGCCCAGCCAGATCACCCAGCCCGCAGCCGATCCCGCCGAAGATCCAGAACTCGACGCCGAGCGAGCGTTCCTCGCCAAGTCCCGGGCGGCGCTCGCCCGTATGCACGAAGACGTCCTGTCCGTCGAGACCCTGCTGCTCGGCGGTGAGGACAATGACGAACGCTTCACCAACGAGTCCTACGTCCGCGCCCGGTGGCTCCGCGCCCAGTCTCTTGTGGACATGCCGGACGTACCGCTGTTCTTCGGCCGGATCGACTACGAGACGGGGACGGTGGACGAGACCGACCGCCTCTATGTCGGCCGCAGGCACGTTCACGACGAGAGGGGTACGCCGCTCGTCATCGACTGGCGGGCGACGCTGGCCGGCCCCTTCTACCGCGCCACCCAGGCCGACCCGCAACGCGTCCGGCTCCGGCGGCGGTACGGCTTCTCCGACGCGGCGGAGCTGACCGCGTTCGACGACGAACGACTGGACGGTCCAGACGCGCTGGACGGGTTGGACAGCCCGGACGGGTTGAGCAGCGCGGAGGGGTCCCACGACGGCGACGCGTTCCTGCGGGCGGAGATCGAACGCCCGCGCACCGGACCGATGCGCGACATCGTCGCCACCATCCAGCCCGAGCAGGACAACCTGGTCCGGGCACCCCTGCAGCCGTCGGTCTGTGTCCAGGGCGCGCCGGGTACCGGCAAGACGGCGATCGGTCTGCACCGGATCGCCTACCTGCTCTACACCGAACGCGAGCGCCTCGGCCGCGGTGGCGTGGTCATCGTCGGCCCCAACCGCTCGTTCCTGTCGTACATCCGCAAGGTTCTGCCCGCGCTCGGCGAGGTCGACGTCCGGCAGACCACCGTGGACGAGCTGCTCGGCCAGAACCTGGTGGCGGCCGCCGACGCCGCGTACACCACACAGATCAAGGGCGATGCCCGGATGGTCGACGTCCTGCAGCGGGCGCTGTGGTTGAACGTCGGTACGCCGACCGAGGGAATCCTGTACGCCAAGGGCGCCCAGCGCTTCCGCGTCCCTGACTACCAGGTCCAGGAGATCGTGGCCGCCCTGCGCGGCAGCACCCGGTATGCGCCGGGACGCAACGCGGTCGCGCAGCGGATCGCGCACGCGGTGCTGGTGTTGATGGAACGGCGCGGGGAGTCGCCGGACGACCGGGTCCAGAACGCCGTGGCCCGCTCGAAGCCGGTGAAGCAGTTGATCGACGAGGTGTGGCCGAGGGTCGCGCCCGAACAGGTGCTCTTTCGCCTGCTGTCCGACGCGGAGTTCCTGGCCCGAGCGGCCGGGGACGACCTCGCGCCCGAGGAGCAGGCCGCGCTGCTCTGGCCCAAGCCGTACCGGTCCGCCAAGTCCGCGAAGTGGTCCGAGGCCGACCTGGTGCTGCTCGACGAACTCACCGACCTCATCGAGCGGCGGACTGGTTCGCTCAGCCACCTGGTCGTCGACGAGGCCCAGGACCTGTCCGCGATGCAGCTGCGGGCGCTCGGCCGCCGGTGCCGTACCGGATCGGCAACGGTGCTCGGCGACCTGGCACAAGCGACGTCTCCGGGAGCGCTCGGCTCGTGGGCGCAGGTGCTCGAACACCTCGACATGCCGGACTACACGCTGGCCGAGCTCGACCGTGGCTTTCGGGTGCCCGCGCAGATCATCGAGTTCGCCGGACGGCTCCTCCCCGAGATCGCGCCCACCCTCGGACTGCCGCGTGGCATCCGGGCGATCCCCGGAGCGCTCCAGATCACGGAGACGGCCGAGCCCGATCTGCTCGACTCGCTGGTAATGGCCTGCCGCAAGGCGCTGGAGGGCGAAGGTTCGGTCGCGGTGATCGCCGCCGACAGCGAGATCGGGGATCTGCACGACCGCCTCGTCCGTGCGGGACTGGGCCCGGCGCTCCTCGGCGCCACCGAAGACGCCATGGATTCGGCCCGGCTGGTCTGCGTACCGGCCCTGCTCGCCAAGGGCCTGGAGTTCGACGCCGTTGTCGTACTCGAACCCGCCCGGATCGTCGCCGCCGAGTCACGCGGGCTGCATCGGCTGTACGTGGTCCTCACCCGAGCGGTGACGAGCCTGCACGTCCTACACGCGACACCCCTGCCGGCCGCCTTGCGCGGGTAGGCCTGACCGGCGTCAGTCCGCGTAGGTTCCCGTCGTCCTGGCCCGCCCGTAATTGGCTCGACGGCGGCCGCCGGCGACCGGCAGGATCACCCGCGATGACGACGGACAGGACGGACTTTCCCAACAGCCTCGACGAGCGGTCGACGCTGCTGACCATGCTCGACTACACCCGCAAGACGGCGATCGCGAAGTGCGAGGGCCTCTCCGACGAACTCGCCCGCAAGGCGCCGCTGCCCGGGTCGCCGATGATGACGGTGTCCGGCGTGATCAGCCACCTGCGATGGGTGGAGTGGTCCTGGATCCAGCGGGCCCTGCTCGGCCACACGGACGCCGGTCCGTGGACCGACGACGAGGATCCCGACCGGGAGTTCCACTACCGGCTCGACTGGCCGCTGGCCGACGTGATCGCCGACTACCAGGCCTTGGCGCGCGAGCACGACGCGCAGATCGCCGGCTTCGACCTGGAGATGAAGGCCGTCCGTCGGACGCGGAGCGGTTCGGAGATCAACCTGCGTTGGATCCTCCACCACCTCGTCGAGGAGAACGCCCGCCACAACGGACACATCGACATCCTCCGCGAACTCGCCGACGGCGTGACCGGCGACTGAGCACGCCCGCCCGAGGCCCGCGAGGCCGGACCTCGCCGCACTCGCGCGACGATTTCCATGCGTGACGTGCCGCCCAGGCGCCGGCCTGGAGGTGGGCGGTCTGCCACGCATGATCTTGAAACCGGACTCGATACCGAACGCGGCACCGGGATGGTCGTACCGGCCTGCCACGGGTCGCCGCGCCGAGGAGTCGCTTCGCTGGTGCCGGAGACGGGTACGGGCGACGGTGTAGCACGACCGCAGACACCTGGCACGCCACGGCTGGTTCGACATCTGGCGGCTCCGTCCAAGACCCCGGCTCCCGCTCGTTCCACCCTGCCCGCCCGTACCACCTGCCCCCGCGGGGACGGCTGCAGTGCGTCGTCGCCGAGAAGCGGTGATCGGACGAGCCTCAGGGGGACCAGCGATGACATCGGTAGGAGTCAAGGTCGCGCTCGCCGTCGGCAGCCTGGCACTGGTCGCGGGCGGCATCGGCCGCGGCGACGGCGCCTCGACAGCGGCTGCGGCCAGCACGACCACCACAGCCAGCACGACCAACACCCAGCCAGCCGACACCACAGCCAGCACGACCACCACAGCCAGCACGACCAACACCACCCGCACGACCGGCACGACCCCGATGGCCAGTTACACATCAGCGACGTCGACGTCGACGTTGTACGCAACGCGGACGAGCCACGTCGATCCGATCATGCGGCTGCCGGTCCGGACCATGGACGCGGGCGAGAAGCTTCTGGTGAGCGCCAGGATCGCCGCGACCACGAACGCCGAACGCGGGCCGTCGATGAGCCTGCGGATCGAGGCGACCCGCGGCGGCCAGAAGTGGCGGTCGGTCAACGCCGGCGCGAACCACGACGGACGACGCTTCGGCGCTAACTCGCTCAGCGTCCGATGGCTGTTCACCGCGCCCGCACCCGGCAACTACACGTTCACCGCCCTCGCCGGTACGGCCACCATGGTCGAGCCGGTGGCGACGACCCGGCTTCACCTCGTGCCCGGTGGCTCCTACCTCGCGGCATCTCCGGCTGGCCCCACCTCGTCGGAGTGGCGGGAGACGAGCGCGGACTGCGTAGGCGGGAATGCCATCCCGTCCATCCCGCAGTGCCGGGTGGCCCGGCGTTCGACGACGTTCCTGTCGAAGTGGATCTACGACCGCGGTGCCCGGTCGGCCACCGTGCTCGCCGACCTCGGGCTGTCCAGGGAGTACGGCTACTACCCCGGCGGCAGCTCCGTCGTCGACATCACCTGGACGGCGAGGCCGACGTTGTCGACCGGCAAGCCCTGTGCGGCGCCGGTGACCCGCAAGGTACGCCGCACGATCACCTCCGCAAAGCACCACTGGCGGGAACTGCTGACCTTGCAAGGCGTACGCACCTCGTGCGGGGCACAGGTGCGGGTCACCGGCAAGGTGACCTGGGTATCCGGCAACCCCGTGACCATCGAGGACGGCTACTACACCGGCGGGATCGTGTTGTTGAGTTGAGCCCCCGGCAGCGGGACAGTCGCTGAGCCAGTCGCCGAGCCAGACGTCGGGCGGGGCGGCGCGCCCGCACCCGGTCCCGGGTCCGACTGTGGCGTGAACCGGCGAAGGTCCCTGTTCGTCAGCGCGAGCAGACCTACGCCGACCGCACAGAGCGCGCCGCCGGCGACGACCGCGAAGCTCGCCGTGGTCACGCCGGCGAGCAGCCCGCCCCTGAAGTTGCCCAGGTCAGGACCCGCGACACCGATGATGTGCTCGACCGCGCTGACCCGGCCGCGATGGGAGTCGGGTGTCGCGAGTTGGACGATCGTTCCGCGCGAGATCACCGAGAGGGTGTCGGCCGCCCCGGCGACGGCGAGGCAGCCGAGCGCGAGCCACAGGTGCTGGGCGAACCCGAACCCCACCAGCCCGAGGCCCCACACCCCGGCCATCACCAGCATCACCAGGCCTGGCCGATCCGCGCGGGTGAGTCGGCCGGACGCGACGCCTGCGGCGATGCCACCGACCGCGATCGCGGAGAGGAAGAAGCCGAGGGTCTGCGGCCCACCGCCAAAGCGCTCGGCGTTGATGACGGGGAAGAGTGCGACCGGCATGGCGAGCACGGTCGCCAGGACGTCGGTCAGGAACGCGCCACCCAGGGCCGGCCTGCTCGCGATGAACCGCCAGCCTTCCCACGTCGCCCGGATCCCGGGGCGCTTCGCCTCACCGAGCGGCCGCATCGCGGGTAGTCCCCGGACGCCGTAGAGCGCGGCCGCGAACGTCAACGTGTCGACGGCGTAGCACACACCGACCCCCCACGCGGCGGTGACGACGCCGGCCAGTGCAGGCCCGACCAGCATCGCGGCCTGGAAGCCGAGGTGGGTCAGGGCGATGCCTGCTGCGACCTGCTCGGCCGGCAGCAGTCGGGCGGCGAAGGTACGGCGGGCCGGCGCACCGAGGGCCCCACAGGTGGCCTGCGTCGCCACCAGCACCAGCAGCAGCGGAAACGACCGGAGCTCGGTCAGCGCTTGGACAGCCAACATCCCCGCGGCGACCATCTGACCCGTGGTGGTGAGGAGTACGAGGCGGCGGCGGTCGACCGCGTCGGCCACCGAACCACCGACCAGACCGAACACCACCATCGGCACCGCCTGCGCCAGGCCGACGGCACCGACCGCGACCGCGCTGCCGGTCAGCTGCCACACCTGGTAGAGCACGGCGACCAGGGTGAACTGCGAGCCCAGCATGGACAGGCCGTTGCCCAACCACAGCCGCCGGAACGCTGCTGATGTACGCAGCGGGCCGATATCGAGCAGCACTCCGGCGAGGTTCATCGGGCCGGGTCAGTCCTCTCCGTCGTCGAGGTGCTCCGCGATCCGGTCGCGGAATGCGCGCCGCTCCAATGCCGCGGCCAGGTCCGCGACGACCTGGCTGAGTGCGTACGGGATCTCCTGGTCCAGCTCGGCGACGGCGCGCTCGGTGGCGCGCCACTCCGCTTCCAGGAACGGCAGGAGCTTGCGGGCCCGCGCGGTCAGCACCACCTCGCGGGTCCGCGCGTCGGCGCCCGGGCTGGTCCGGACCAGGCCCTCCCGCCGGAGTGCGCTCACCGTCTGACTCATCGCCGAGTGGGTGACGTCGAACGCGGCGGCGAGCTCCCGGATCGTCATCGGCCCTCGGCGACCGAGCCTGATCAGCGGCATGGTGAAGCGCGGCCGGACTCCCTCGACCCCACGTTCCGCGTAGAGCGACGCGATGTCGTCGTCCATCGCGGCCAGCAGAACGCGCAACGGGCGCCACCGACTGCGCTCCGTCGGGTCGCCGCCTCGCAGCTCCACGGAGGCAGGTCGGGTCGTCCGCTCGGGGCCGCGGTCGTCGCCGGAGGAGGACCTACGCGAGTTCACCGCGACATTATGACAGCACTTATACAAGTCCTTCGCGGGAGATCTCCCTGGAACCGGTTGCCGGCCCCGCGACCGGGGGCATCTAATGCACTACAGGCGAGGCAGCCGGCACGCGTCACAGCGCGACGACACCCTCGCGCCGCAGCGACGAACGACCGGCGCCCAGGTCGGTCCCAAGGCCCGCATCATGGAGGTGGCCTTGTCGACTCTCGAGTGGTTCAACCACCTCGACGCCGACCGCGCGTACGAGGCGCTGCTGGCATGCTGCGCCTCTCCCCACTGGGCGCGGGAGGTCGCGAGTCGTCGGCCGTACCCCGACCTGACCGCTCTCCAGGCGACGGCCGACGCCTGCCTCACCTCCCTGTCGTGGGAGGGCGTACGTGAGGCCCTCGCGGCGCACCCGCGGATCGGCGACCGGGCCCGCGGCGGATCCCGCGAGGCCGCGTGGTCACGCACCGAGCAAGCCCGGGTTGACACCGCGGCGGTGACCACGAAGGCCGACCTGGCCGCGGCCAACGCCGCGTACGAGGAACGCTTCGACCACGTCTTCCTGATCTGCGCGACCGGACTGCCCGCCGAACACATGCTCGCCGAGGCGCGGCGCCGGCTGGGCAACGAACCCGACGCCGAGCGACAGGAGACGGTACGCGAGCTCGGCAAGATCGTCCGGATCCGCCTTGAACGACTGGTGCACCCATGAGCGCGAGGAGCCCCCACGGAGGGACGCCGAGGAACGAGGTGTGCCGGAGTGAGGCACCGCAGTGGTCATGCGAGAGGGGAACAGCATGAGCGCGAGGAGCCCCCACGGAGGGACGCCGAGGAACGAGGTGTGCCGGAGTGAGGCACCGCAGTGGTCATGCGAGAGGGGAACAGCATGAGCGCGAGGAGCCCCCACGGAGGGACGCCGAGGAACGAGGTGTGCCGGAGTGAGGCACCGCAGTGGTCATGCGAGAGGGACACGGCATGAGCCTGTCGACCCATGTGCTCGACGCGACCACGGGTTCACCGGCACGTGGCCTGGCGGCAAGCCTGTGGGAGTCGGCCGCGATCGAGGGCGAGTCCCCGGCCGAGGGAGCCTGGACCCTGGTCGCCGACGGGCGAACCGACGACGACGGCCGGATCAAGGGCTGGATGGTGCACCAGGGCATCTACCGGCTCGTGTTCGGGACCGGCCCCTGGTGGGCCGAGCGCGGCGTGACGGCGTTCCATCCCGAAGTCGTGGTCACCTTCTCCGTGGTCGACCCGGGCGTCCATCACCACGTACCTGTGCTGGCGAGCCCCTACGCCTACACCACCTACCGCGGCACCTGATGGGACACCCGATGGAGCACGAACGGCATGAGATCCAGGGCGCGAGGTATGGCAAGGCGGAGACCAGGGTCGTACGCATCAACCGCGACACCCCCCGGCACGAGATCATCGACCTCAACGTCACCACGACGCTCACCGGCGACCTCGCCGACTCACACCTGACCGGCGACAACGCCAAGGTGCTGCCCACCGACAGCCAGAAGAACACGGTGTACGCGTTTGCCCGGGACGGCATCGACTCGGTGGAGGCGTACGGCCTGCGCCTCGCCCGGCATTTCGTCGACAGCCAGCCGGCGATCCACGCGGCCAAGGTCCGGATCGAGCAGTATGCCTGGACACGGGTCGGCGACCACTCCTTCACCCGTGCCGTCGGCGGAGAGACGCGGACCGCCGAAGCGTCGTACGACGGGACGACAACGACACTCGCCGCCGGCCTCACCGACATGCTGCTGCTCAACTCCACCGACTCCGAGTTCAGCGGCTTCGTCGACGACGACTACACGACACTGCCACCCACGACCGACCGCATCCTCGCGACCGCGGTCGACGCGACCTGGCGATACGCGACGCACGACGACGGCGCGGCCAGCGGGCTGGACTTCGAGAAGGCCTACGCGGCGGCCCGTACCGCCCTCGTCGAGGCGTTCGCCGACACCTACTCGCTCTCCCTCCAACAGACGTTGTACGCGATGGGGTCCCGGGTGCTGGACAAGGTGGCCGAGGTGACCGAGGTGTCACTGTCGTTGCCCAACAAGCACCACTTCCTCGTCGACCTCACGCCGTTCCAGCGGGACAACCCCGGCGAGGTGTTCATCGCCGCCGACCGGCCGTACGGGCTGATCGAGGGCACGGTGATCCGCCGATGACGGTCGAGGAGATGGCGTTCCTGCGCCCGGCGACGCTGGCCGAGGCGCTGGAGGCCAAGGCCGCCCACCCGGGCGCGCTCCCGATCGCCGGCGGCACCGACGTCATGGTGGAGCTCAACTTCGACCTCCGCCGCCCGGCGGCACTGCTGGACCTCACCGGCGTACCCGAGCTTCGCGACCGGAGCCGGGACGGTGACACGATCCGGCTCGGCGCCGGCGTCTCCTACACCCGGGTCATCGACGAGCTCGGCGCCGACCTGCCCGGCCTCGCGATCGCGGCGCGTACGGTCGGCTCGCCGCAGATCCGCAACCGGGGCACGGTCGGCGGCAACCTGGGCGCCGGGTCTCCGGCCGGCGACTGTCACCCGCCGCTGCTCGCGTCGCAGGCAGTCGTGGAGGTGGCGAGCGTCCGGGGTAGCCGCACTGTCGCGATCGGGGAGTTCTACACCGGCGTCAAGCGCACGGCCCTCGCCCCGGACGAGCTGATCGTCGCGGTCCTCATCGAGCCCGCGCCCGGGCCCCAGCAGTTCGCCAAGATCGGCACCCGCAACGCGATGGTGATCGCGGTCTGCTCGTTCGCGCTCGCCCTCGACCCCGGTCGGCGGCAGGTCGGCACCGGGATCGGTTCGGCCGGGCCTACGCCCCTGCGGGCACGCGAGGCGGAGGAGTTCCTCGCCGGCGAGCTGCCATGGGAGGAGGGCGACGCGCTCTCCAGCGAAGTCGCCGAGCGGTTCGGTGAGCTGGTCGCGGCCGCCGCCCGCCCGATCGACGACGTGCGCGGGTCGGCGCGCTACCGCCGCCACGCCCTCGGCGTCCTCGCCCGCCGCAGCCTCACCTGGGCGTGGGAGGAGTACCGATGCGCGTGACGTGCACTGTCAACGGCCGGTTGCGTACCGCCGACGACGTCTGGCCGGGCGAGAGCCTGCTGTACGTCCTGCGCGAGCGACTCGGCCTCTTCGGTAGCAAGAACGCTTGTGAGCAAGGGGAATGTGGCTCCTGCACCGTATATCTCGACGGCCAGCCGGTGTGCGCGTGCCTGGTCGCGGCCGGCCAGGTCGAGGGCCGCGTCGTGCGTACGGTGGAAGGCTTGACGCCCGACGTCAGCGAGCCCGCGGACCAACCAGCGTGGAGCGATCGGCTCGATCCGGTGCAAGCCGCGTTCGTGGAGGCCGGCGCGGTCCAGTGCGGGTTCTGTACGCCAGGCCTGGTCGTCACCGTGCACGATCTGCTGGCGCGTCGGCAGCCCGGGCGGCCCATGCCGGCGGACGCGGAGGTCCGGGAGGCGCTGGCGGGAAACCTGTGCCGGTGTACGGGATACGAGAAGATCCTCGACGCCGTACGCCTCGCCGCGACCCGGATCGATGTGGCGCCATGAGTCGGCTCGTCATCGAGAACGCCGCGATCGCGACCGTCGACGCCACGGGCACGGAGTACGCCACCGGCCACCTCGTCGCGGTCGACGGCCGCATCACCGCGGTCGGCCCCGGACCCGCACCCGCTCTCGCACTCACCCACGCCACATCCACCGGCGAGGCAGACGACAGCCCGGCGACCCGCCGGATCGACGGCGAGGGGTGCCTGCTCACTCCCGGTCTGGTCAACGCCCACCACCACCTGTACCAGTGGCTGACCCGTGGCCTCGCGACCCAGGCCACCCTGTTCGAGTGGCTCGAGCACCTCTACCCGGTGTGGGCTCGTCTCGACGCGGCGATGACGCACGCGGCCGCCCGAGCTGGCCTCGGGTGGCTCGCGCTCTCGGGGTGTACGACGAGCACGGACCACCACTACGTCTACCCGCCCGGCGCCGGCGACCTGCTCGACGCGACGGTCACAGCCGCTCGGGAGATCGGGCTCCGGTTCCATCCGTGTCGGGGGTCGATGGACCTCGGCCGAGCCGACGGCGGTCTGCCGCCGGACGCGATCGTCGAGGACCTCGACTCGATCCTCGCCAGCATGAACGACGCCCTCGCCCGACATCATGACCCGGCGCCCGGTGCGCTGACCCGGATCGCGATCGCGCCCTGCTCGCCGTTCTCGGTGACCTCGCGGTTGATGACAGAGGCGGCCGCGCTCGCCCGGGAGGCCGGAGTACGCCTGCACACCCATCTGGCCGAGACCCTCGACGAGGAGGCGTACTGCAAGGAGACCCACGGCTGTGACCCGGTCGAATACCTCGAGTCCCTCGGCTGGCTCGGCCCGGACGTCTGGCTCGCGCACACGGTCCATCTGTCCGACGCCGCCGTCAAACGCCTGGCGGACACCGGAACGAGCGTCGCGCACTGTCCCAGTTCGAACGCCCGCCTAGGTGCGGGGATCGCACCGGCACGCGCCCTGGTCGACGCCGGCGTACCCGTCGGACTCGGTGTCGACGGCGCCGCCTCGCAGGAGTCCGGGATGCTGGTCGAGGAACTGCGCCAGGCGTTGTACGCGGCTCGGCTCCGTGGCGGGCCGGCCGCCCTGACCCCGCGGGACGCCCTCGCCCTCGGCACGATCGGCGGCGCCAGGTGCCTCGGCCGAGCCGAGGAGATCGGCTCGTTGGAGGTCGGCAAGTTCGCCGACCTGACCCTGTGGCGGCTCGACGGGCTGGGGCATGCCGGGATCGCCGACCCGGTGGCCGCGCTGGTGCTCGGGCCTCCGGCTCCCGTCGCGTACCTCGCGGTCGGGGGTGTGCCCGTCGTCGAGGACGGCGCGCTGCTCACCGCCGACGCCGATGAACTCGGCCGCGACGTTCGTGCGGCGAGCCGCCGGCTGCAGACCGAGGGAACCCGCCGATGACCCCGTTGCCTGACAAGTTGCCGGACGACTTGTCAGAGGTATCTCGGTCTAGAAGCCGAGCGACCTCTGACAACTCCATGGCCAGCCCGCGCGGGATCACGCAGTCGTTGGCCGGCGCCGGGATCGGAGCCAGTCCGCGCCGCCCGGACGCCGAGGCGAAGGTACGCGGGGACTTCGCGTACTCCTCCGATCTCGTCGGTGAGCGCATGCTCTGGGGAGCGACGCTGCGCAGCCCGCACCCGTACGCGCGGATCCGACGCGTCGACACCGCCGCCGCACAGGCGCTGCCGGGCGTCCACGCGGTGCTCACCCATGCGGACGTGCCCGGTGAGAAGTACGCCGGCCAGGAGCGTAAGGACTGCCCCGTCCTCGCGATCAACGTCGTCCGCTACGAGGGGGAGCCGGTCGCACTCGTCGCGGCCGACCATCCGGAGGTAGCTCGCCGGGCGCTGGGCCTGATCGCTGTCGACTACGAGGTGCTGGAGCCGCTGACCGATTCGCGGCGAGCAGCCTTCGATGCCGCCGCTCCACAGCTGCATGACGGGGGAAACGTCGTGCGCCACCAACCGGTACGCGTCGGCGACCCGGACGAGGCCAGCGCCAACGTCGTCGTGGTCAACACGTACGAGGTCGGCATGCAGGACCAGGCGTTCCTCGGCCCGGAGTCGGGGCTCGCGGTACCGGCCGCCGACGGCGGCGTCGACCTGCAGGTCGCCACCCAGTGGCTGCACGTCGACCGCGCCCAGGTCGCACCCTGTCTGGCCCTGCCGGAAAGCAAGGTGCGGATGACGGTCGCCGGTATCGGTGGCGCGTTCGGCGGCCGGGAAGACCTGTCGATGCACGTACACGCCTGCATGCTGGCTCTCGCCACCGGGCGTCCGGTCAAGATGTCCTACCGCCGCGACGAGTCGTTCGTCGGCCATGTCCACCGGCACCCGGCGATCCTGCGCTACGAACACGGCGCCAACCGGGACGGCAAACTCGTCTACGTCAAGGCCGAGGTGATCCTCGACGGAGGCGCCTACGCCGCGACGACCAGTGCCGTGGTCGCGAACGCGGCGTCGCTCGGCGTCGGGCCGTACGTCGTGCCGCACGTCGCCATCGACGTCTGGGGTGTCTACTCCAACAACCCTCCGTGCGGGGCGATGCGGGGGTTCGGCGCGGTCCAGGCATGCTTCGCCTACGAGTCGCAGATGGACGCGGTCGCGGCCGCACTCGGTCTCGACCCGGTGGAGTTTCGGATCCGGAACGCGGTCAGCCAGGGCTCGCGCCTTGCCAACGGCCAGGTCATCGATGCGCCGGCTCCTCTCGCGGAGATGCTGGAGAAGCTGACCGCGATGCCGCTGCCGGCGGACCATCCGGCCGGCGCTGCCATCGACGTACGCGAGCTGCCGGGTGGCGTCAGCAACACCACGCACGGCGAAGGAGTCGTACGCGGGATCGGGTACGGCGTCGGCATCAAGAACATCTGCTTCTCCGAGGGCTTCGACGACTACACCACCGCTCGGGTCCGCCTCGCCGTGGTGGACGGCGAGGTCGAGGCCCTCGTGCACACCGCAGCCGCGGAGGTCGGCCAGGGCCTGCTGTCCGTACAGGCCCAGGTCGCGCGTACCGAACTCGGCGTCGAGCGGGTCAGGCTGGCCCCCGCCGACACCAACGTAGGTTCGGCCGGCTCGTCGTCGGCGTCGCGCCAGTCGTACATGACGGGAGGTGCGGTGCAGGCGGCCTGCGAGGCGGTCCGCGCCGACGTCGCTGCGCGGCTCGGGCTGCCAGCCGGCGAGGTCAGGCTCTCTGGCGGCAAGGTAGTCACCGCCGAGCGAGGCGCGATCGCCACGCTGGTGGACGTGCTCGGCCGCGGACCGGTCGAGCGGACTGTGGTGTTCCGGCACCGGCAGACCAAGCCGATGGACCCGGTCACCGGTCAGGGGGACAGTCATGTCCAGCTCGCGTTGTGCGTTCACCGTGCCGTCGTCGACGTCGACGTAGAGCTCGGCCTGGTCAAGGTGGTCGAGCTGGCTGCCGTCCAGGACGTCGGCCGGATCCTGCACCGGACCGCGCTGGAGGGGCAGATGCACGGCGGCACCGCCCAAGGCCTCGGCCTCGCGGTGATGGAAGAGATGGTGCTGGTTGGCGGCAAGGTGCTCAACGCGTCTTTCACCGACTACCTCATCCCGACCATCCTCGACATGCCGCCGATGCGGATCGAGATCCTGGAGTACGCCGACCCGCATGCGCCGTACGGGCTCCGGGGCGCCGGTGAACCTCCGACTCTCTCGTCGACGCCCGCGATCGTGGCCGCGATTCGCGCCGCCACTGGACGTCGGGTGGTGCGGGTCCCGGTACGCCCCGAACACCTCACCGGCACAGAGCCAGGTCGAGGTCCCAGTGCAGGTGCAGGCGCAGATGCAGGTGCAGGCGCAGATGCAGGTGCAGGCGCAGATGCCGCCGCGGCTTCAGGTGGTGCGGGCCCCGACCCGTGATCATGATCGTGATCATGAAGCGAAACTGGGCGCATAGCCCGAAAAGGCTTCATGATCACCGGTGACCCCGCAAGGTAGGCGGAGGTGCGGCGGGCTGGGCGGCATGTCGCACCGGGCGCGGAGATGACCGGGTTGGCGCGAAGGACCCGCACGGGTAGGAGTCGACGAGGAAGGTGTGAACGGTGGTGTGGATGTTCCTCAACGGTGGCGCCATGCGAGGCGGACCGCTCCACGAGAAGCTGTGCGGTGCTCCCCTGGTGGCCGAGACCTTCTCCGCTTCGGCGTACCGCTTCTACTCCGTAGCCGACCGGTTCCCGGCCATGGATCCTGCCGACGACGGCGAAGTGGGCTGCCGGGTCGCGGGCGAGGTCTACGACGTACCCCTCGACGTTCTCCACGACACACTGCTCCCGGCCGAGCCGGACGAACTGGAGCTCGGAGTGATCCGGTTGGCGGATGGCGCACCGTCACTGGCGATGGTGCTCCGTCGCTCGGTACGTGGCCACCCGTCGCTCGTCGACATCTCCGATATCGGTAGCTGGTACGTCTACCGCAAGACCGCCGCCGTACCGGACCCTGACCGTGCCGGACCTGACCGTGCCAGACCTGACCGTGCCGGACCTGACCATGCCAGACCTCACCGTGCCGGACCCTGACCATGCCGAACCCTGACCCGTCGACTGCCGGCGAGGTGCTGCTGCGATCCCGCCGCGTCGTCCTCCCCGACGGCGAACGTCCGGCAGCGGTGGCCATCGCCGACGGCCGCATCGTCGCCATACACGACCACTCCGTCTCGCCGGGCCGCGCACGGGTCGAGGACCTGGGCGACCTCGCCCTCCTCCCCGGCCTGGTCGACACCCACGTGCACGTCAACGAGCCGGGCCGCACCGACTGGGAGGGGTTCGCCAGCGCGACCCGGGCCGCGGCAGCCGGCGGCGTCACCACCATCGTCGACATGCCGCTGAACTCACTCCCGCCGACGCTTGACCCCGCCGCGCTGGACGCCAAGCGCGCGGCCGCCGCCGGGCAGGTGTTCACCGACGTCGGCTTCTGGGGCGGCGCCGTGCCCGCCTCGCTCGGCGGGCTGCACGAACTGCACAAGGCTGGCGTGTTCGGGTTCAAGTGCTTCACCGCCGACTCCGGCGTACCCGAGTTTCCACCCGTCTCACCGGCGCAGCTGAAGGCCGTCCTAACCGAGGTCGCTGCGTTCGACGGCCTGCTCCTGGTCCACGCCGAGGACGCCGCCGTGCTGGCCAGCGCTCCTGCAGCCGGCGCCACCTACGAAGACTTCGTGGCCTCCCGTCCCGCCGAGGCCGAGGTACGCGCGGTTCGCGAGCTGATCGCGGCCCTGCACGACACCGGCGGCCGGGCCCACGTCGTCCACCTGTCCGCGGCCGAATCGGTCGCCGACCTGGCTGCCGCCCAGGCCGACGGCATCCGGATCAGCGCCGAGACCTGCCCGCACTACCTGACGCTGACCGCCGACGACGTCGCCGACGGCGCCACGGAGTTCAAGTGCTGCCCGCCGATCCGTACGACGGCCAACCGCGAGGCACTTTGGGCGGCGCTGACCGCTGGCACGATCGCGTCCGTGGTGTCGGACCACTCGCCCTGCCCGCCGGAGCTGAAGCGCGGCGACTTCGCCTCGGCCTGGGGCGGGATCGCGTCGGTACAGCTCGGCCTCCCGCTCGTCTGGACGCAGGCCCGCGCCAGAAAACGGACCCTCACCGACGTCGCCCGGTGGATGTCGACGCGGCCCGCCGAGATCGCCGGCCTGCACACCAAGGGCCGGATCGCACCCGGGTACGACGCAGACCTGGTGGCGTTCGCACCCGAGGAGACCTGGACCGTCGACCCGGCAGCCCTGCACCATCGGCATCCCGTCACGCCGTACGCCGGCCGGACCCTCGTCGGACGCCCGCACGCGACCTGGCTCCGCGGACGCAACGTCGACCACCACCCGTCGGGCAAGCTGCTCAGCCGCCACCCGGTCGGTCGCCGCACACAATGCGAGGCGTCATGACCAGCCGGCCCGATGCCGCCAGCGGCAGCCAACCGCGTGACTTCACCGACCTGCCCGACCTCGCCGTCCGTACGCTCGGCGGCAGCGTGGTCGCCGCCAACGACGAGCTGTTCGCGGCGAAGGAGAACCTCGTCCGGGCCGCCGAACCGGTCCACCAGCCACACACGTTCGGGTCCAAGGGACAGGTCTACGACGGTTGGGAGACCCGCCGCCGGCGCGAGCCCGGGCACGACTGGGCGATCGTCCGGCTGGGCGTACCCGGGATCATCCACGGCGTCGTCATCGACACCGCCCACTTCCGCGGCAACTACCCGCCGGAATGCTCGGTGGAGGCCTGCCGAGTCGACGGCTACCCGTCGCCGACCGAACTGCTCGAGGCCGACTGGACCACCGTCGTACCCCGCTCACCGACCGCTGGCGACACCCGCAACTGCTTCGCGTCGGTGGTGTCGGCCGCGTCGGTGTCGCCGCCCACCTCGTCAGCCGTCGCATCGGCCGTCCATACGCACGTACGCCTGACCGTCCATCCCGACGGCGGTGTGGCCCGGCTGCGGGTGCATGGCGTGCCCGTACCCGATCCGCGTCCCTTCGCCGGCATGCCCGTCGACCTCGCCGCCGTGTCGAACGGTGGGCGAGTGTTGGATGCCTCGAACCGGTTCTACTCCCGTCCCGACCAGCTGATCATGCCTGGAGTCGCACAGAACATGGGCGACGGCTGGGAGACCGCCCGGCGCCGCGACGACGGGCACGACTGGGTGCTGCTCCGCCTCGCCGGCCGGGGGACGGTCCGGGTCGCCGAGCTCGACACCACCCACTTCGTCGGCAACGCACCAGGCGCCGCCGCTCTGCGCGGCCTCGACGCCGGCGCGACGGACGACCAGCCCGATCCCGACGTACGCGACGATGCGTGGGTCGACCTGCTCCCGGTCACGCGGCTGCAGCCCGACACTCCACACCGGTTCATCCTGGGCGAGTCAGGTCCCGTTACGCACGTACGCCTGGACGTGTATCCCGACGGCGGCCTGGCCCGGCTCCGATGTTTCGGCGACCTGACACCGGCGGCCCACCAGGACCTGCTCGACCGCTGGCACGGACCTGCGAACCGACCCGCGAACCAGCCGTGACAGGTGCGGCGGCCAGGCGGGGCCGGCCCGGTCGCCTCAGCTCATCGCCGGGAACCTAGTCCGCCGCCTCGTTCGCGATCTGCTTGTTCGTACGTCCGGTGAGTACTGACGTCAGCTGGGTCTTCGCCGGCTTGCGCCTGCGATCGGCGTGCTCGTCGGCCACCTTGACGAGGATCCAGTCTTCCTTGTCGCCTTGGAGTCGGGTACGCGTGAAGGCGTATGCGCCGGTGAGCCTGTGGCCGTCCAGCCACACGGTCAGATGCCCGTTCTCCACCGCCTCCGCCATGGGGACGGTCGCCACGCCCGCGTCCTTCGCGTCCCTGCCGTCCTTAGCGTCCCTGCCGTCCATCGCGTCCTTGGCGCCACCCTTGCGCCGGGTCACGTTGCGGTAGGTCCCGGTGTCCCACACGATCACCGAGCCCGCGCCATACTCCCCGGCAGCGATCGCGCCCTCGAAGTGGACGTAGTCCATCGGATGGTCCTCGGTACGCCGGGCCAGCCGGCGCTCGCGCGGGTTGGTGGACGGTCCCTTGGGCACTGCCCATGAGACCAGGACCCCGTCCACCTCCAGCCGGAAGTCGAAGTGCAGGGCCCTCGCTTCATGGCGCTGGATCACGAACGTCGGTGCGCCCCTACTCGCCTTGCCGCCGGACGGCTCGCCCGACGCGGCGAGGTTCCGCCGGCCGTGGTAGCGGGACAACGACTTCTTCCGAACCATCACGCCGCCTCAGCCATCGCCGGAGATCTCCGTCAAGGCTGCATTGACGGTCGCACTCACGACGGAGGCTCCCGTTCCAGGCGCTCCAGTTCCGGCTGCTCCAGTTCCGGCGCTCCAGTTCCGGCTGTCCAGTTCCGGCTGTTCTTGGGCCAGTCGTTCGTCCAGCGTCTCGGTCCGCCCCTCCTCCTCGGGGATGACTCCCTGCCGGCTCGCCGCGCTGGGCGCATCGGGCGGCTCGTACTCCACCACGTCGGCCTCCGGGCGTAGCTCGTCGGTCCCGAGAGCGTCCGCCTCCAGCTCGTTCTCCAGCTCACGTGCTTGGTCTAGGTCGGGTGCCAGGGACTCGTCACCGCCGACGTCCCCGCCCGCCGGAATACCGTCAAGGGGGAGTTGCTCCTCCTCCGGCCCGGGTGGGATCTCCGAGTCCGGCAACGGGTCGGGCTGGATCGTCCGTTCTTCGGGATCGGGCAACGGCGCATCCGGATCACGCATGGCGCTCCCTTCTCGACTTTCGGCTTCCGGCTTTCCCGCCTTCCCTGGTACGAAACCTTCACCCGGCAGCCCACTGGGTGGGAAGTCGACGTGGACAACTGCACGACGGTGACCACCAACGACACGTGCTGCCGCTGTGGCCACCAACGACACCGTGCCGCCGCCCCACAGCGCTTTGGCAGCCTTCATGATCATGCGTCAAGAAACTGGCGAGTCCGACACGATCGACCCGGTCCTTTGACGCATGATCATGACCACGTGCGCCGGAACCGCGCGCTCAGGTCCTACTGGTAGGAGTTCCTGGTGTAGCTGCGGCTGAAAGTGCCCTCGCCGGCGAAGTAGGCCGACACGAGGTGCGCGGGGTCGGTCGCGAGCAGACCCCTCGGCAGGTCGCTGCCGTCGTTGTGGTCGTCCCATCCCCATGGGGCGTTCGCCGCGTTGTCCTCGCCGTTGTTGCCCCGGAACGTACCGAAGCTGGCGAACGTGATGCTGTTCGCGCGGCGGGCCCACATGCCGGCGGCGTCGAAGACGCCCACGAGGCGGTACGAGACCGAACGGTCGTTACCCCCGGACGGCGCGTCGGCTCCGGTGCTCGGGTAGTAGATGATGCCGTCGTCGCCGGGGAAGCTCCCGCCGCCCCAGGCGTACGCACCGTGGCCCTTGGCCTCTTGTCGCGTGGTGGGATGCGCGTAAGCGTTGTACGTACGCAGGCGCACCGAGCCGTCGACGCTTTCCCGGCCGCTCGAGTATGCGCTCCCCGCCGGGACGTACGAGTAGAAGTTGTCGTGGGCCACCGTGACCATCGCGTCGAGCGTGCCGTACGTCGAACCGTCCTTGCGTACCGTCAACAGCACGCCTTCCATGTCGTTCTCGTGCTGCAGGTTGTCGAACGGGTCAGGGGCGTCGGTCCAGTCCCGCGGGTGGAAGAACGCGTAGACGATGAACCAGTGCGTCGAGGTCTCCACCACGGAATACGACACGGCGCCCTTGAGCCAGGACGGGTTGTCGTCCTGGTGTTCCCAGTTGTTGAGCATGTCCCAGTCACCATCGAAGTCGACGGCGGACAGGTAGTCGGCGTCGTAGTTGGACGAATCAGTGTCCTGGTAGTGGATCGGCGCCCACCGGAGGGCGAGTTCGTGGTCGCTCGGCGCAGCGCTCGCCCGAGACGGCATCATCGACGCCAGTGCGGCCACACACGCGAGGGTGCAGCCAACGGCCGCCACACGTCGAAGCATGCCCATGCTCTGCCTCCGTGATCTGGGACGTGCCCCGATGATCAACGGCGGACAGGCAGAAGTCAGCGCTCGCAGCCGGCCGAACGCGGACACCTCTGCGGGCGCGCACCGGGTGCCACACTGGCCAGTGCGCTTGGATGGATCGGCGAAGGCCGGCAGGCTGGGCCTGCAACCTCGACGGAAGGACTTGCGATGGCGGACGCACCGATCCGGGTCGGCATCATCGGACTCGGCCGGAGTGGATGGAGCATCCACGCCGACGCCATCGCCGAACACGACGGGTTCGACGTGGCCGCGGTGGCCGATCCGGTCGACGAACGGCGTCAGGAGGCACAGCAGCGCTTCGGATGTACGACCTACACCGATCCCGAGCCGCTGCTGGCCGATGCCGACGTCGAGGTCATCGTCGTCGCGTCCCCCTCGCACACTCATGTGCCGTTGACGATCGGAGCCCTCGACGCCGGCCGGCATGTCGTGGTGGAGAAGCCCATGGCCGAGACCGCCGCCGAGATCGACGACATGATCGCCGCCGCGGAGCGGGCCGACCGGGTCCTGACCTGCTACCAGCCGCGCCGGCTCGATGCCGACCTCGAGTACGTGCAGGAGGTGCTGGCCTCCGGCCGCCTGGGTGAGTTGGTGATGCTGCGTCGTACGCTCCACCGCTTCACCCGCCGGGCCGACTGGCAGACGCTGCGGAAGTACGGCGGCGGAGAGATCTCCAACACCGTGCCGCACCTGCTCGACCAGGTGCTCCTGCTGGTGGCCGACGACCCGACCGAGATCTTCGCCGATCTGCGGCACACCGTCGGCCTCGGCGACGCCGAAGACCACGTGAAGCTGTGCCTGCGTGGCAAGGACGGCCCGCTGGTCGACATCGAGTCGAGCCTGTGCGTGGCCATTCCCCAACCCGCATGGCAGATCACCGGCACGACCGGCGCGCTGGTGGGCGATGGGTCGACGTTCACCCTCAGGTGGTTCGATCCGGACGGCCTGGGCGACCTGAACCTCGACGAAGGCCCGGCCGCCGGTCGACGGTACGGCTCCGGCGAGCGGATCGACTGGCACGAGGAGGTCCGTACGATCGACCACCAGGGACGGTCGGCGGCACTCCGGTTCTACGACCTCCTCGAGGCGACCCTTCGCGACGGTGCCGAGGTCTTCGTGACGGCGACGAGCGTCCGGCGCCAGATCCGGATCATCGAGGAGGCACGCCGGCTGACCGGCTACGTCTGAGTCGGCGGGCGCGGCGCGCCACGGTGATCGTGAAGGCTTAGAGGGCATCTGGCCCCCATCCGCCTTCACGATCACCGGACGTGACGCGGCCGAGCCTGGGCTAGCCGCGCAGGGTGACGGCGAGACTCCGGCCGTACACCTGGTGGGTGTCGAACTCCAGCCGGGTGCCCTCGAGGGTCCAACGCACCCGCACCCCCTCGTCCGCGCCGGCCTTGCGCAGCCACCGGCCACGAACAACGACCACAACCTCACGCCGGCCCATGGTCGGATCGGAGACCGAGACAGTGGTCCGGCCACCGGGACGCCGGAGTGCGAGCACCGAGGCGGGGCCGTCGATACGAAGCCGGTCTACGTCGTACCGCCCGGCGGCGAACACGTTCGCGGTGACAAGTCCGAGCCCACCAAGTCCGAGTCCACCAAGGCCGAGCCCATTAAGTCCGAGCCCACCAAGTCCGAGCCCACCGTGTCGGACCGCCTGCACCCGCGGGCTGTTCGCCAGCACCTGCACCCGTTGCCGCCCCTGCCCGTACGACTCCAGCGCGCCCTCGGCCGCATTGGGCACCAGGGCGTACGCGAGTGACGAAGGTGCGGCACCCGCCGGGCTTGCGACCGAGATTCCGAAGACGTTCCGCGTCACCGCGGTGTCGGGGTTGGACGTACGCACGACTCGCCGGCTGCGGGTGACCTCCGCCAGTTCGACGGTGACCTGCTGAGGGTCGAGGAACACGTACCCGACCGCGGTTCCCTGGCTGGCATTGGCATAACGCAGCCAGCGCAGGTCGCCCGTACCCGTTCCCGACCACGCGCCACCGTCCCGCAGCGCACCCGTGACGGCCACCTGGTCCTGCGGCGCGGCGATCCGCGAGTCGACGTTCGTCGTCACCGCCCGGCCAGCCGCGTCCGCGATCCCCGCCCGGAGCACCACGATCTCGTCGTCGAACATGAACCACGACGAGGTGGCGTCAGCGTTGCGGTAGACCACGAAGTCGTCGGGCAGGATCCCGCGCTGCTTGTCGGCGTACGCGACGTCGCTGGAGTGGACCATGCCCGTCGCGGCGTACGCGTCCAGCACCGCGCCGCCGGAGTACGCGGCCGTCCCCCGCGGGAAGTAGACGTAGGTGTTCTGCGACTCCGACGACGACGTGAAGTTCAACGGATGGTCGGGGTTGTCGTAGAACAGCCCGCCGTACAGCTCCGGGATCGTCTGCCGCTGCTCGACCGGCGCGATGACACCGGCCAGGGCGTAGGGCGACACGGTCGTGAAGTAGTCGACGCCATACGCCTGGGTCTGGTCCTGTCCGGCGAGGTAGAGGTAGTGGGCACCGTCGCCGGAGAACCACGGCATCAGGTTTTCGCCGCTCATGTACTCGTACTTGCTGATCCGCTCCGAACTCCGCGCCAGCGCGAACGCGTAGCCCGGACGCCGGTGTACGTGCCGGTCCATCGCATTGAACGCGACGCTGCGCGCGGCCGGGTTGAGGTCGGCGGGCGCGATCGCCGGGTCGTCCACGATGTCGGCGTAGCGGGCGATGCTGACCGGCGAGACGAAGCTGGTCGGGTTGGGCATGGCCCGCGACGTGGCCCGGACGAACTTCACGTAGCCCTTCAGTGCAAGGGCATCCGCCCCTGCCGCGAAGTCGGCCAGGTCGACGAAGTCGGCCAGGTCGACGACGGCCTCGACGATCACCCCGACGTCGGCGTACCCCGTGGTCGTCCGCGACACCGCCCGCCCCTTGACCAGCTCCATCATCCAGCCCTCGAAGATCAGCGGGGCGAAGCCGTTGCGTACCCAGCCGACCACGACGTCGACCAGCTCCTCGCCGCGCGCGTACGCCGTGCCGTCGAGGATCTTCAGAGTCTGGACGACACGGGTCAGCAGCCCCTTGCCGTACGAGCCGGTGTAGGCGACGGACGCGTGTTGGAGGAACGAACCGTCGGCGTAGTGGCCGTCGGTGACTCCGTGCTGGAGGTGGTACGGGTCGACGGTGGCGAACACCGTGAGCTGATCGTCCAGCGCCTTGCGGATCCGCCCGTCGTCGCCGAGCAGCGCACCCTGCAGGATCCGGTTGGTGGTGATGTCGGCAAGGTTCGCGCCGGTGTGGAATCGCGAGTCGAGATCGACGTCACCGTCCTTGCCGCTGCGGAGATACGAATCCATCGAGGTGACGTAGGTCTGTAGGAGATCCGGGCGATACGCCTGCACCTGCTCGGCCAGCAGTACCAGTGTCTTGCTGACATGGGTGGAGATGCCGATCTCCCAGTTGAACCAGTTGCCGTAGTAGCCCTGGGACTGGTCGCCGTAGTAGTGCTCGTGCAGCCAACCGAGCCCGTCGATCACCTGGCGCTGCACGACTTCGTTGTCGTCGAGGTCGGAGCCGCTGCCGCCAGCTGTGCGGGTGGCCAGCGCGATCTCGTACAGGTGCAGGAACGACGCGGTCAGGTTGGGATCGCTGGTGCCGAGCGGAAGGCCGGCGAACAGCTCGCCGCTGGCTGCGCCTTCCATCGCCGTGAGCCAGGTGCGCGCGGTCTGGTCGATGGCCGCGAGCTTGGCGGCGACCTCGGGCCTGGCGTTGGAGTCGGTCGTGCCCGCGAAGATCGCCATGGTGTTGGCCAGTAGCCCTGCCATGTCCGCCGGTCCCGCCACGCGTTCCAGTTGGGTGGAGCCGCCTTCGGCAGAAGCACCGCGCAGGTCGGCCGTCGACATCAGACCGGCAGCGGGCAGCAGGGACAGCACACGGCGACGGGTGATCGGCATGGGACCTCCCCGGCGAAGGAGAATTCTGACGACATCAGCCCACCAGAGGTAACTATGCTACCCGTCGGTTGGGTGCTCCTGTCCGCGTCGATAGCCACAGTGCGGCGCGTCCGGCGCATCCCGGGCCGTGTGCTCATGCGCTGGCAGCCGCCGGCCCGGGCGGTGGCGCGTGCACTGCCCGCCTCGCCTCGTACCACGTCTCACCGGCAGGCTCACCGGCCATGTTCCAGCTCCAGGACACCGTGGGTGTGATCCGGATGTAGGTGCCGGGTCCGACCAGGCCCACCCGCTCGAACGGCTGCTCCGCATGGCCGTACACCCGGATGCAGCGGACGATGAACGGGTCGAACGACACCATGTCGTCGAAGACCAGGGCGACCTTGTGGTTGCCAGCCCGCAGGTTGCGAAACTTCCGGGTGCCGAGCACGGCCTGACCTGTGCCGCCGACCCAGAAGTACGTACCGTCGAACTCGCACGCCAGCGGCACCACGTCGGGCTGGCCACCGCCTTCCACGGTCGCGAACCGGACGACGGGCTGCGACCTCAGGTACGCGATCTCCTCGTCGGTGAATGACATGGGTGGTCTCCTTCCCTCTCTCTTCCTGTGCGAACGCCGGTCAGTTCCTATACGAACGCCGGCCAGCCGGATCGACAGCTTCCTGCCCGTTGTCGCGGTGCGGCGAGCCTGCCATAATCCAGCTCCATGAAAGCGCTTACAGAGCGCACCCCGGGTGGGAACGACACCTCCGACCGCCCGGCCAGACAGGCGCCCACCGGTGGCGTCACGATCTACGAGGTCGCGGCTCGCGCGGACGTGTCCATCGCCACCGTTTCCCGCGTCCTGCGCGGAACGTCCAGCGTCGCGCCCGACACCAGGCGCCGGGTGCTCGACGCGGTAGACGGCCTGCGCTACCGGCCCAGCCGGCTGGGGCGGTCACTAGCCGAACGCCGGCACGCGGCGCATGGCATCGTCTTCCCCGACCTGTCCGGTCCCTACTTCGCCGAGGTGGTCCTCGGGTACGAAGAGGTGGCCGCCGAGCTCGGTCGTTCCGTCCTCATCCTCGCGACCCACGAGCGACCGACCGCCCGCGACCTGGTGCTCGACCTCGCCTCCCGTGTCGACGGCATGGTCGTCCTCGGCCGGACCGTCGACAACTCCGTCGTCCGCGACATCGCCGCCACCGGCCGCGGGCTGGTCCTGCTGGCCCGGCCGGCCGTAGCGGGCGTCGACTCCATCACGGCCGACAACGTCGAAGGGGCCCGCACCCTCGTCCGACATCTGGTGAGCCACGGACACCGCACCTTCACGTTCCTCGGCGACGAAGCGTCCTCGCCCGACACCCACGCCCGATGGGTTGCGTTCCGCGACACGCTGCGCGAACTCGGTGTCCGCCCACCCACCCGACCCGTGCGGTGCCCGCTGGACGAGGAGGCCGGCTACCGTGCGGCGGCCCGGGTGCTCGCGCGCCCCACCCTGCCGGATGTCCTCCTCTGCGCCAACGACGAGATCGCGCTGGGCGCCCTCCTCGCCGCCGAGGCCCGCGGCATCGCCGTACCCTCCGACATCGCCGTCACCGGCTGGGACGACATCATGGCCGCCCGCCATGCCCGGCCCGCGCTGACGACAGTCCGCCAGCCGATGCGCGAACTCGGTGCGCGAGCCGCCCGGCTGCTCCACGCGCGGGTCGAGGGGCGGGCGAGCGCACCGTGGCACGAGGTCCTTCCGACCCAGCTCGTCGTCCGCTCGAGCTGTGGATCTCATCAGGCTTCCGGCCCGCCGGGCTGACCGACCCGAACCGACCCGAACCGACCCGCTCGACCCGCTCGACCCGAACCGACCCGCTCGACCCGAACGACTCGACCTGACCGACTCGACCAGGAGGTTCGTCCATGCCCATCCCTCGACGCGCGGTTGCGGTGGCGGCCGCAGGGGCGCTCGCCCTCGCCTTACCGGCGATGGTGGCGTCTGCCTCCGCCCAGTCCCCGTCCACGTCCGGCTCGTCCGCCTCCGGCTCGTCGGGCGGTACTTCCGCAGAGAAGCTGTCATGGAAAGACCGCGCCACGCTCAAGACGTACGCCAAGGACACCTGGGCGTCGATGAACGCGATGGTGTATCCCGAGACCGGTCTGCCGGACGACAACATCACCGGCGACCTCGCCCCGGACGGGCGAGGCGGCTACACCTCGCCCACGAACATCGGCTCGTACATGTGGTCGACGATCGTCGCGCGCGACCTCGGCTTCATCGGTAGCCGGGAGGCCCGGGAGCGGCTCGCCGTCACCCTCGACTCCGTGGCCAGCCTCGACCGACACGACGACTCCGGGATGTTCTACAACTGGTACGACCCGCAGACGCTGGAGGTACTGCGGTCGTTTCCGGGCAGCGGCGACGTGATCCGCCCGTTCCTGTCCAGCGTCGACAACGGCTGGATGGCCGCAGCGCTGATGGTCGTCGAGCGGGCCGAGCCACGCCTGGCGGCCAAGGCTCGGACACTTCGCACCTCGATGGACTTCGGCTTCTACTACGACCCGAACGCCAAGGGCGAGGGCTTCCCTGCCGGCCTGATCCGCGGCGGATTCTGGGACGAGAACCCAACGCCGCCGGAATGTTCGATCCTGGGCAACTACCGCGACCGTGGGCCGGACGTCTGGTACACCTGCCACCACTACGGCGCGTTCAACTCCGAGCCACGCATCGCGTCGTACATCGGCATCGCGACCGGGCAGATTCCGCGCGAGCACTACTTCGGACCGGCGCGGACGTTCCCGCCCACCTGCGACTATTCGTGGACCGAGCAGGTACCGGTCGGTGAGTGGAAGACCTACCTCGGCGTCGAGGTCTTCGAGGGGTCCTTCGAATACCGCGGCAAGCAGATCGTGCCGTCGTGGGGCGGGGACATGTTCGAGGCGTTCATGCCGGGTCTGTTCGTGCCCGAGTCCGAGTGGGGCGCGCACTCCTGGCGGGTGAACCACCCGTTGTACGTGCAGGCACAGATCGAACACGGCATGGACGAGGCGAAGTACGGCTACTGGGGCTTCTCCCCGTCCAGCAACCCGGCCGGCGGCTACCGCGAGTACGGCGTCGACCAACTCGGCATCGACGGCGGCAGCAGCGAGACCGGCGGATACACCTCCGACCAGGAACGTACGGCGGTCACACCGGCGTACCTCGACTGCCGGGCAGCCGAGCCGGAGCCGACGGCGTACGGGGACGGCGTGGTGACCCCGCACGCTGTGTTCCTCGCGCTGGAGTATGCACCGAAGGCGTCGATGGACAACCTCGCCAACCTGAAGGCGGACTTCGACGCGTACGGGCCGGGCGGCTTCTACGACGCCATCGCCGTCCGGTCGGGAACGGTCGCGACCCGCTATCTGTCCCTCGACCAGGGCATGATCATGGGCGCGCTCGGTAACTACCTCGACCACGACGCACTCCGCAACTACTTCGTCTCGCATGA
Organism: uncultured Actinomycetota bacterium; assembly: GCA_963720325.1. Taxonomy (GTDB): domain Bacteria; phylum Actinomycetota; class Actinomycetes; order Propionibacteriales; family Actinopolymorphaceae; genus Thermasporomyces. Next base: position 1,325,187 of record CAVRFE010000008.1, read on the forward strand.
GGTCAAGCGCGAGCTGAAGCCGCTGATGCAGATGGAGAGGTTCAGCGCCAAGCCGTGATCTGCCGTTCATGATCATGCGTCATGAAACCGCCTTCCGAGCGGAGAAGGAGCCCGGTTCATGACGCATGATCATGAACCCGTGCCCTTGAGACTTCCGACACCTCGCCAGTGCCGTCCGGGCGGGTGAGCTGGCTGCGGACACTAGGGTGCCGGCATGGATCGGTGCGCGGAGTGCGGGTTCACCTACGACCTCGACCTGGGGACGGAGGCGGGCGCCGCTATCCGCACCGGTGCGGCCGAGTACGCCACCCTCCTGCTTGGTGATGCAGACCTACGCGAGAGGCTAGAACCCGCGGTCTGGTCCGTCCTCGAGTACGGCTGCCACCTGCGCGACGTGCTGCTCGTCCAGCGGGAGCGGGTCCTGCTCGCCCGGCGTACCGACCAGCCGACCCCGGCGCAGATGGGGCGCGACGAACGGGTGGAACACGACGGGTACGCCGAGCAGGCCCCGACCGACGTCGCGCGGCAACTCACCGACGCTGCCCAACTGTTCTGCAACGTGCTGAGCCGCCTCGGCCCGTCCGACTGGGAGCGGACGCTCGTCTACCACTTCCCCGAGCCCAGCGTGCGATCCCTGCGCTGGGTTGCGGTGCACACGCTGCACGAGGTCCGCCACCATCTCCTCGACGCCGCACGTCAACTCCAGAGCTAGCTCCAGATCCAGTAGGTACGTCCGAAGCGCTCGTTTCCCGGCAGGATGGTCCTCATGCTCGACCACATCTCGATCCAGTGCGCGGACGTCGCGGCCAGCGCCGCCTTCTACGACGCGGTGCTGGCACCACTCGATGGCGCACGAGTCTTCGACTTCGGCACGGTCATCGGCTACGGCGTCCCGCCCCGACCCACGTTCTGGATCGGCCCGCGAGCGACCGGCGAGGGCTTCCGCGAAGCGCACCTCGCCTTCGAGGCACCGAGCCGAGCCGCCGTCCACGCATTCTTCGACACCGCGGTCGGACTCGAGGCCGAGGTGCTCCACGAGCCGAAGGTCTGGCCGGAATACCATCCCGGCTACTTCGGCGCGTTCGTGCGCGATCCCGACGGCAACAACGTCGAAGCGGTGTGCCACACACCCGACCAGTGAACGGCGACAGGTCCGGAGGGCTATGCGTCTGAGGACCGCTGTGGCGAGGCGACACCGGCAGGTCGGCGGTCATCGGCCCTCGTCTCGGCCTGCTCAGTCTCCGGTCCGGCCGACGTAAGCCTGCGTCCGAACCGCGCCAGCGAGCGGCCCGCCAGGGCTGGTTGTCCGTGACGGACCCGCGCCCACATCCACAGCAGCGGACCGGCCACCGCCACCACGACCAGCGCGATGCCGAGCGGCACGTCCGGTACGCCGATCATCTTCAGGCCTGACGCCAGCAGGACGAGCGCGAGCGCGCGACGGACGATCCCGGACGGCGCCCTCGAGGAAGCGTGCGCGCCCAGGATCACGCCCGGGATCGCTCCCAGCAACAGCGATGTCGTGACCGTGAGCTGGAAGTCGCCGAACAGCAGGTGCCCGGCCGCGGCTGCGGCGACCAGCGGCACGGCCTGCACGAGGTCGGTACCGACGAGCTGGCCCATGCGCAGCGCGGGATACAGGAGCAGCAGCGCGACGATCATGAGCGAGCCGGACCCGACTGACGTCATGCCAACGACGAGCCCGCCGACGACACCCACCAGCAGAGTCGGGATCCGGCGGACGCGGACGCCGACGGGGCTCGCGGCTACCTTGTCGCGTTCACCCTTGTCGGTCCGGGACCGGCTGACCAGCGACAGGTACGCCTTGACCACCAGCCCCGCCGCGGCCAACAGCAGCGCGACCCCCAGGGCCTTCTCCACCACCGCCTCGACGTTGGCGCCCTCGCCGAGCGCGCGCAGGACCAGCACGCCCGAGAACGCTGCCGGAATCGACCCCGCACACAGCCACAGCACCAGCGGGAGCGCCACAGTCCCTCGCCGCAGGTGCACGAGTCCGCCGAACGGTTTCATCAGGGCAGACGCGACGAGGTCACTCGACACCGCAGCCAGCGGTGGTACGCCGAAGAACAGGACCAGGGCCGGGGTCATCAGCGCTCCGCCACCCATGCCGGTGAGCCCGACGACGAAGCCGATCACGAGTCCGGCGGCCGTCAGTCCGAGGTCCAGGGAGGGCAGGTCGAGCATCGTCCTGCACGGTACCTGCTGCCGGACATGGCCGACCGTCCGCCGGGTCGCAGGGTGGGACGAGTGCTCGTCCGGCCGGCGAGACTACGAGCCGTTCAGGAATGCTTTCCAAGGCGCGCGGCGCAGGTGTAGCGTCCTGCGGCGGTGCGTCCGAGAGCGACGCACCATCACGATCCGAACCTGACGACACAACGCCCGGGGCGGGGACCGGTGGGCGGAGGAGCAGATGAGCCACACCCTGCTGGTGCTGTTGTTCGCGGGCCTGTTCGCCGCATCTCTGGCGCACTTCCTGCGCAGCCGAGGTGCCCGCCTGGCGCGCATCGTCGCGGTCGTACTGTTCGGACTCGGGCTGCTCCTCGCCCTCGTACCCTCACTGGCCATCACGGGCTAGCCGGCCGGTGGACCAGCCGCCGCCGCGCACCGGGACCGCCGCTCGGATGTCCGGGGACGGACGCGACGGGTTGGTGGCCACGGCGCCCATCAGGGACGATGGTGGGCGGCGGGGGTGCACTTCAGACCGGCACGGGATGAAGGGACGGCCATGACCACCGACTCCGCGACACCCCGGGAAAGCATCCGGGCCACCCTCAACGGCCAGCGTTACGAGGTCGATGCGCCGGTGGGTCGGACCCTCGCGGAGGTCCTGCGCGACGACCTCGGCTTCACCGGAACCAAGGTCGCCTGCGGCGAAGGCCACTGCGGTGCCTGCACCGTCCTGGTCGACGGCAAGCCCACGCTGTCCTGCCTCACCCTCGTGCACAACGTCGACGGCGCCGAGATCACCACCATCGAGGGCCTGCGCGACCACGCGATGATAGACGCGTTCGTCCGCTGCGACGCGCTCCAGTGCGGATTCTGTACGCCGGGTCAGATCGTGTCCGCGGCCGCGCTCGTGAAAGGCAACCCCGAACCCACCCGCGAGGAGATCCGGCACGCGATGGCGGGCAACATCTGCCGTTGCGGTGCCTACCCCAAGATCGAGGAGGCGATCCTGTCGTGGCGCGCCTGATCAAGACCGAGAAGGAAGTCGAAGGACGGTACGAGACGATCTGGTTGGTCGTCGACGAGGACTCCCTCGACCAGTGGCCGGAAGGTCCGCGTGACATCGTCGGTCGGCCGGCCCAACGCAAGTCGGCGCCGGCCCGCGCCCGCGGCGAGGTGACCTACACCGCCGACGTACGCCTGTCCGGGATGCTGCACGCTGCCGTCCTGCGTTCTCCGTACGCCCATGCGCGCGTCCGGAGCATCGATCTCTCCCGCGCTCTTCAGGCACCCGGCGTCCGCGGCGCGATCGGGCCGGGTGACGCCCCGGAGGTCGAGGAGGTCGCAGGACACCACGGAGCGCCGGTGGCCGCCATCGCCGCAGACACCTTCGCGCAGGCCCAGGCCGCCCTTCGTCTGGTCGAGGTCGACTGGGAAGTCCTGGAGCCGGTGCTCGACCCGGACGATGCCGTAAGCCGTGGCAAACTCGTCGAGGAACCCCGCCGCTACGCCCGCGGCGACGTCGAGGCCGCGTTGGCCGAGGCCGACGTGGTGGTCGAGTCCGAATACCGCACGCAGACGGTGCTGCACAACGCCCTCGAGACCCACCAGTCGGTGTGCACGTGGGAGGGCGACGCGCTCATCCTCTACACCTCGACCCAGGACATCTGGGGTGTACGCCAGTGGGTCGCTCGCGACCTCGGCATGCCGGCCGACAAGGTGCGGGTGATCTGCGAATACATGGGCGGCGGCTTCGGCGCCAAGAACGATGCCGGCCACTACACGTTCGTCGCCGCCGAACTGGCCCGCCGTACCGGCCGGCCCGTCCGCTGCGCCCTCACCCGGCGGGAGGAAAACCTCGCCACCGGCAACCGCAACGCCACCATCCAGCGCCTCACGATCGGCGCCAAGCGCGATGGCACGTTCGTCGCGCTCGTCGGCGAGTACGTCGCCAGCCTCGGTTGGTACAACGGCTGGATGCCGTCGACGGCTGGACCGATGCAAGGCTTGTACGCCTGCCCGAACGTGAAGACCGTCGAGTACGGCGCCAAGCTCAACACCCCACCGATGGCAGCGTTCCGCGCCCCCGGATTCGTCGAGGGGACGTTCGGCCTGGAGTGCCTGGTCGACGAGCTGGCGGTGAAGCTGGAGATGGACCCGCTGGAGCTTCGTCGCCGCAACTACTCCGCCGCCGACCCGACGTCCGGCACCGCGTACTCCGCCAACCAGCTGCAGGAGTGCTACAACCGCGCCGACAAGCACTGGGACCGGCGGCACGACGTCCGCGCCCGCAGCGACGGTCCGTGGCGGCGGGGCGTGGGCATGGCGAGCCAGATCTGGTACGGCGGCGGCGGTCCTCCGTCGTACGCCTGGCTACGCGTCGACTCCGAGGCCCGCGCCACCGTGGTCACGGCGATGCAGGACATCGGCACCGGCACCCGCACCGCGATGTCGCAGATCGCGGCGGAGGAGCTGGGCTTCCCGCTGGAGAACGTCAACCTCGTCCTCGGCAACACCGACCGCGGCCCGTACGCCGTTGCCGCGGCCGGCTCGTCCACCACACCGTCGATGGGGCCGGCGGTCCGCGCGGCCGCGGGCGACGCCAAACGGCAGATCCTCGAGATCGCCGCCCAGCGGTACGAACGCCAGCCGGAGGACCTGTCCCTGCGAGCCGGCCAGATCGAGGCCGCCGACGGCGAGTCCTGGCCGGTGGCGGAGGTGCTCGGCCTGCTCGGCAGCGCCCAGATCCTCGGCAAGGGCGCCCGCGGCCCGAACCCGACCGGCATGGGCGTGCACACGTTCGGCGTCCAGGTCGCCGAGGTGGCCGTCGACATCGAGACCGGCGAGGTGAAGGTCGAGCGGCTGGCCGCGATCCACGACGTCGGCCGAGTGATCAACCCGCTCGGCGCGTCGAGCCAGCTCGAAGGAGGCGTCATCCAGGGCATCGGGCACACGCTGTCGGAGGTCCGACTGCTCGATCCCAGCACCGGCGTGGTGCTCACGCAGACGTTGGACAGCTATCGGATGCCGACGATCGCAGACATACCCGAGATCATCACCGAACTCGTCGACGTACCCGATCCCAACCTCACCAGCCTCGGCTCGAAGGGGCTCGGAGAGCCGCCGATCATCCCGACCGCGCCAGCGATCGCGAACGCGATCCGGGACGCGACGGGCGCCGACGTTCACCAGATCCCGATCGACCGCGAGGAGATGCTGCGGGCGCTCCGGGAGGCCGCAGACCAGAAGGCAGCGAGGAAACGCGATGCAGCTCCGGCGACTGTCTAGCCTCGACGAGGCGAGCCTGGCCGCGGCCGGGCTCAGCAACGGTTCGGTCCTCCTGGCCGGCGGCACCGAGGTCGTGCCGCTGCTCCGGGACGGGTTGCTCGCCGCTGACGCACTCGTCGATGTGCGCGCGGTCGTCCCGCGTGGGATCAGTACGCACGCCGGTGAGGTGCGGACGGTGCGGATCGGCGCGGGCACCACGCTGGCGGATCTGGAACATGCCGACGCGGAGACAGGTGTGCCCGATGCGCTGCGCGAGGCGTGCCGTCTCTCGGCGTCCCCGCAGATCCGCAATATGGGGACGATCGCCGGGAACCTGCTGCAAGCGACCCGCTGCTGGTATTGGCGGCTCGGACAGGACTGCTGGCTGGCCGGAGGCGACCGCTGCCTCGCACGTACGGGTCGAAGCGACGAGCACGCGGTCTTCGGCAACAGCCGTTGCGGTTCGGCGCATCCGTCCGATCCGGCCGCGGCCTTGCTGGCCCTGCGGGCGACCGTACGCACGTCGCGCCGCGAACTGCCGATCGAGGACCTGTATCGGCTGCCGACCGACGACAACCGCGCGATCACGACCCTGCAGCAGGGCGAGCTCATCCTTGAACTGGACGTGCCGATTCCTGATGCCAGCGTCTACCTCAAGGCGATGGACCGGGCGCGATATGCGTTCCCGTTGGTGGGCGTGGCGGCGGTGCGATCCGGCACCGACGTACGGGTCGCGCTTTCCGGCGTCGCGCCGGTCCCGTGGCTGCTCGACCCGTCATCGAATGGCCAGTCAGGTGGATTCGGCGACGCGACCCCGTTGCCAGGTTCGGCATTCAAGGTCCAACTCGGCGAAGCCCTGGTCCGCCGCGCCCGCGCCGCGATCTCCCCAGCGGGCTAAGACCTGCGGCGTGATGGGTGACTCTGATGGGTTCGTTCGACGTGCCGCTGGACGACGAACGCACCCAGCTCGATGCATTCATCGAGGAGTGTCGCAGTGCCATTGAGGCAACTCTCGACGGTCTCACCGAGGAACAGGCCCGCCGCCAGCTCGTCCCGTCGGCGACCACGTTGCTCGGGCTGGTCAAGCACGTCACGTGGATGCAGCGGGTGTGGTTCGAGGAGTGCGTCGGCGGCACGTCCCGCCAGCAACTCGGCCTGGTACAGGGTCCGGATGAGTCCTTCCGGCTCTCCGACGACGACACCGTCGCCTCGGTCACGGCAGCCCACCGGGAAGCCTGCGCCACGGCCCGGACGACGATCGCAGACCTGCCACTGGACGCCGTCGTGACCGGCCACCGGGCCGGACCGCGCACGCTTCGCTGGGTGTATCTGCAAGTTCTGCGGGAGCTGGCCCACCACTGTGGACATGCCGACATCCTGCGCGAACAGGTACGTGCCGACTGAGTTCTGAGCCCATGTCAAAGCGCTGGCCACTACGGCCACATGCGGTCAGCCCGTATGCGGTCAGCCCGGCGAGGGACCGTTAGGCCTGCGATAACGTGGCTGACTTGCCCAGTGCCCGACGCGGACGGGATTCCATCATGGAACCGACGAGGCCAGGACTGACTCGCAGGCATCTTCTCGAGACCGCTGGCGCCGGCATTCTCGTCGCGGTATCGACCGCTTCATGTGACCTGCTCTCCACCGATCCGGAGTCCCGCCGTCGCGAGGGGAACGCAGAGGGGCCGGGCCGCGGCGCACCCGAAGCACCCAGCCTCGCCGAGCAGGTGAAGGCCGGAAAGCTGCCGCCCAGAAGAGATCGGATGCCCAAGAACCCGCTCGTGGTCCAACCCGTCGACCGGCCCGGCGGCTATGGCGGCACGCTGAACACCTGCATGGGCAACCCCGATGCCAGCTTCATCTTCATGACGATCGGCTACGACGGACTGGTCCGCTGGAACCGGAAATGGACCGCCGTCGTCCCCAACCTCGCCGAGTCGTGGGAGCTCACGAACGGCGGCCGCGACTACACGTTCCACCTCACGCCGGGTACGAAATGGTCGGACGGCGAGCCATGCACCGCCGACGACATCGTCTTCGCACACAACGATGTGCTTCGTAACACCGAGCTGTATCCAGCGTTTCCAGAGTGGCTGCTCGCCGCAGGCAGGCCCGCCAAGGTGGAAAAACTCGACGCACACACGGTGCGTTTCGCCTTCCCCGAACCCAACGGCGTGTTCCTGCAACATCTCGCCTCGTCGTCGGGGAACATTCTGACCGCCCTGCCCCGGCACTACTTCGAACAGTTTCACAAGAAGTACACCTCCGGCATCGATGCGGTAGCGAAGAAGGAGGGACATCCCGGCTGGGGCGAGCTGTTTCTGGCCAAGGGCGGCGCGGGGATGACGGACATCTCCTGGTGGCAGAACCCCGACATCCCGACGATCGCGGCCTGGAAGACAACCGAACCGCTGGCGGGAAACCTCAGGCTCGTTGCCGAACGCAATCCCTACTACTGGAAGACCGATCCCGGTGGCAGTCAGCTGCCGTACATCAACAAGGTCATCGTCAACGTCATCCAGGATCCGGAAGTCGCCGTACTGCAGTCATCCGAGGGACGCTACAGCCTGGTGCCGGACGAGTTCGCCGTCGTACGCGACAAGCCCGTTCTGGCGGCGGCCCGGGACAAGGGCGACTACCACTTCATCGAAGTACCGCAGTCGAACATGAACAGCGCGACGTTCATCTTCAACCTGACCCACAAGGATCCCGTTCTCCGCAAGGTCTTCCAGAACAAGGACTTCCGCATCGGCCTGTCGTACGCCCTCGACCGGAAGGAGATCATCGCCACGGCACTGCAACGGCAGGGTGAGCCGTGGCAGACCTCGCCGATGCGCAGTTCGACGTTCTTCGACGAGACCTTCGCCAAGCAGTACACCGAGTACGACGTCAGCAAGGCCAACACCCATCTCGATCGGGCCGGCTACACGAAGCGCGACGGCGACGGGTTCCGGTTGCGGCCCGACGGGAAGCGGCTCGCGTTCACGCTGCAGGTGCGCCTCGGCACCATCTCCACCTGGGTCGACATCGCCGAACTCGCCAAGCGCTACTGGGAGAAGGTCGGTGTCGACGTCCGCGTGGAGACCGCCGCCAGCGAGCTGGTCATCGGACGGGTGGAAGCCAACAGCCATGATGCCGTGATGGACGACGGCTATCCGGGCCAGGACGATGTGGTGCTCGACCCGACGTGGTACTTCCCGTCCCACGCCGGTTGCCAGTGGGCGATCGCGTGGGGCGCCTGGTATGCCTCCCGCGGCAAGGAGGGCGAGCGGCCGCCGCCGCAGGTGCGCCGGCAGATGGAGCTCTACGACCAGGTCAAGGCCACACCCGACGTGGCCCGCCAGCAACAGCTCTTCAAGGAGATCCTCGCCATCGCCCGCGACGAGTTCGCCATCATCGGTACAGCGTTGCCGATCGGGGGCTACAGCGTCGTCAAGAACGACTTGCACAACGTACCTTCGTCGTTGCCCTGGTCGACGACCTATCCCTCGCCGGGTTGGACAAACCCCGAGCAGTACTACGTCGACTCCGCGTCAGGCTAGCCGCCGGCGCCGTCGCGGGCGACGGATGCCGCGTCAACTCTCCACGGGCCGACCGTTCGCCGACAGCTGCACCTCGATGTTGCCTCGGGTGGCGTTCGAGTACGGGCAGACCTGGTGCGCTGCCAGGACGAGGTCGGCGGCCTGGTTCGTGTCGTCGATCGACGGCAGCGTCACGTCGAGACCAACGCCGAGCTGGAATCCGCCGTCGCCGGTCGGCAGCAGCCGGACCTTCGAGTCGATCGACGCATCGCGGATCTCCACCCGCTGGCGACGACCCACGACGCCGAGCGCACTCTCGAAGCAGGCCGCGTACCCGATGGCGAAGAGCTGCTCGGGGTTGGTCCCGCCACCCTCACCACCCATCTCGGTCGGCGCTCGGAGGTCGACTTCGAGCTGGCCGTCCGAGGTGCGACCATGACCGTGCGCGCGCCCGCCGGTGACGGTGGCATCAGCGGTGTAAAGGACCTTCGGCATGGCGTGGCCTCCTCGTCGTTCCCCAGTGTGGGGCCAGTGTCGGGCCCAGTGTCAGACCCAAAGTCCGGCGCGGTGTCGTGCCCAGTCTCCGGCCCACTCTCCGGCCCAAGCTGCGGCACCTCGAGCAGGCGCGTACCCCCTTCGCAGGTCTTCAATCGGGCGCGCCGTCCGTGTCACCGGCCGCCCTGCTGGGTATGTCGCGACGATGACGGATGTGCTCCCAACGCGGGAGATCGGTCGGCCACTGAACCGGCTGGACGGTCACGCGAAGGTCACCGGCACGGCAACCTACGCCTACGAGCACCAGGTCACCGATCCGCTGTATCTGTACGCGGTCCAGGCCACCATCGCGCGCGGTGCGGTGACCTCGATCGACGCCACACTGGCGGAGGCGATCAACGGCGTCGTGGCGGTGATGACCCACCAGAACGCGCCGCGGCTGGCCTCGGACGACGATCCGGAGCTGTGGGTTCTGCAGTCGGCCGAGGTGTCGTATCGCGGTCAGATCATCGCCGCCGTCATCGCCGAGACACCGGAGATCGCCCGCCACGCCGCGTCGCTGATCCAGGTCGACTATGCGGAGCGGCCGCACGAGGTCGAGCTGACCGCCGATCGTGACGATCTCTACCGGCCCGGACACGTCAACCCCGCTTTGGAGACCGACACGTTCCGAGGCGACGTGGACGCGGCGATGGCCAGCGCGGCCGTGAGGCTCGACGAGACGTACACGACCCCGACCGAGCACCACAACCCGATGGAACCCCACACCACGATCGCGGTGTGGGACGAGGACGGCGCCGAGCGGCTGACGCTGTACGACTCAAACCAGGGCGTCTGCTTCGTACAGCAAAGGGTCGCGCAGACCTTCGGACTGGAGCCGGCCCAGGTGCGGGTCCGTTCTCCGTACGTCGGCGGCGGCTTCGGGTCCAAGCTCTACACCCACGCGAACCAGGTCGTGGCCGGGCTCGCGGCCCAGCTGGTCCGCGGCCGGCCGGTGAAGTTCGCTCTCACCCGGCAGCAGATGTTCTGCCTGGTCGGCCACCGTACGCCCACCATCTCCCGGATCCAGCTCGCCGCCGACTCCGACGGTCGGTTGACCGCGATCACCCACGACGCGATCGCGCACACCTCGAGGTTCAAGGAGTTCGCCGAGCAGACGACGTACGGCACCCGCACGATGTACGCGGCACCCAATCGGCGGACGACACACCGGCTGGCAGCGCTGGACGTTCCCGTACCGACCATCATGCGCGCGCCCGGGGAAGCGCCCGGGATGTTCGCGCTGGAGTCGGCGATGGACGAGATGGCCCTCGCGTGCGACCTCGACCCGATCGAGTTCCGGGTACGCAACGAACCCGACGCCGACCCCGAGACCGGACTGCCGTACTCCACCAGGAATCTCGTCGCCTGCCTGCGGGAGGGGGCGCGCCGGTTCGGTTGGCATGGTCCCGGCCGCGAGCGGGTGCCGGGCACGTGGCATGACGACGGCTGGCTGGTGGGCATCGGCGTGGCCGCCGCGACCTATCCGACGTACCCGCGGGTCGGCACGCGGGCGAGGATCCGGGCTCTGACTGGGGGCCGGTACAAGGTCGAGATCGGCGCCGCCGACATCGGGACCGGCACGTGGACCGCGCTGGCCCAGATCGCGGCGGACGCGTTGCACGTTCCGGTCGACGGCATCGAGCTCGAGATCGGCGACAGCTCCCTGCCGTACGCCACGCCCGAGGGCGGATCGATGGGGATCACCGACTGGGGCTCCGCGATCGTCGCGGCGGCCCGCACGTTTCGCGCGCGGTACGGTCCGACCGCCGCCGCCGAAGCCGGAGCCGAAGTCACCGAGACGATGCCGGCGAACCCCGCCGCCGGTCGGTACGAGATGCACGCGTTCGGCGCCCATTTCGCCGAGGTCCGGGTGCGCGCCGACTGCGGGGAGATCCGCGTACCCCGGATGCTCGGGGTGTTCGCGGTGGGCCGGATCATCAACCCGGCGATGGCGCGATCGCAGCTGATCGGCGGGATGACGATGGGACTGTCGATGGCACTGCTGGAGGAAGGTGTCATGGACCCGCGCGCCGGCATGGTGGTCAACAACGACCTCGCCGGCTACCACGTCGCGGCCCACGCCGACGTCCGCGACGTCGAGGCCTGCTGGATCGAGGAGTTCGACCCCCACTACAACCCGATGGGCGCCAAGGGAGTCGGCGAGGTCGGCATCGTGGGAGCCGCGGCGGCGATCGCCAACGCCACGTGCCACGCCACCGGTATCCGGGTGCGCGACCTTCCCATCACCGCCGACAAGCTCCTCGCCTGACGGCCCGCGCCCGATGGTGGGAGCCTCGGCGGCAGTAGGGACGTTGTTGGAGGTATGGCGGCCTAGAAGCAGCAAGACCTCCAACAACTCCAACTGGCTACGACCTGCGGCGGCCGACGACCGTTCCGGCCGGTGTCCCTGTCGGCTGGCCGTCACGCAGGACCGGCGTACCCGCGACCAGCGTGTGCAGCACCCCCGTCGACAGCTGCCACGGATCGGCGAACGTCGCCCGGTCGGCCACTGTATTCGGGTCGAACACCGCCAGGTCGGCGATCGCACCGGCGCGGACCACGCCCCGGTCGGACCAGCCCAACCGCGAGGCGGGAAGCCCGGTCATCTTGTGTACGGCGAGCGGGAGGTCGAGCACCTGCTCGTCGCGGGCGTACACCCCCAACACCCGGGTGAACGTGCCGAGCCCACGCGGGTGCGGCCGTCCCCGTCCTGGACAGCCGAGGACCCGACCGTCGCTGGCCACCGCCACCTTCGGGTCCCGCATGATCAGACGTACGTCGTCTTCGGCCATCCCGTGGTGCACGACCCCCAGCAGGCCGCGCTGTCCACGTAGCAGCTCGACGACCGTGTGCGCGGATGAGACATCGAGCTCGTCGGCTGCCTGGGCGATGGTCTGCCCGACGAATCGTGTGTACGGCCCGTCGGGTGTGCTCGCCACCACGATCCGGTCGGGATGGAACGAGCGGCCGAGCTTGGCTCCCAACTCGGCGGCGATCCGTTCGGCCTGCACGGGGTCGTCGAGGCGCGCCACCAGTGCGGTGGTCCCGCCGTCGAGCGCCCAACCGGGCAGCCAGCTGGTGAGCGTGGTGCTGGAGGCGGTGTAGGGATACTGGTCGGCGCCGACGTCGACACCGTCCGCTCGAGCGGCGTCAACCAGCGCGAGGGCCTCGGCCACCATGCCCCAGTTGGGCGGACCGGAGGCCTTGAGGTGCGAGATCTCCAGGCGTACACCCGACTCGCGACTCGTCGTCAAGGCTTCGTTGACAGCCTCGAGCAGGCCGGCACCCTCGTCCCGGATGTGGGTGGAGTAGAGCAGGCCTTCGGCGGCGGCCTGCTTGGCGACTGCGACCAGTTCGGCGGTATCTGCGTAGCTCGCGGGAGCGTAGATGAGCCCGGACGACAAACCCACCACGTCGTCGGCGCTCTCGGCCAGCAACTGGCGCATCCGGCCGATCTCCACCGACGTCGGCGCCCGGTCGACATGACCCATGGCCGCGATCCGCAGGGCGCCGTGCCCAACCTGCAAGGCAAGGTTGACGCCGAGTGGCAGCCGCTCCACGGCATCGGCGTACTCCCGCGCACTCGACCAGTCCCAGGTCAGCCCGTCGTCGATGAAGCGGCCGTGCGCCCGGATCTCCTCCGTGTAGTCGGGAACGACGGGGAACGGTGAGAACCCGCAGTTGCCCGTCACCAGTGTCGTCACGCCCTGGGTCACCTGGGTGAGCGCTGTGGGCGATCCGAACACCGAGAAGTCGGCGTGGGAGTGCAGGTCGATGAAGCCGGGGCAGACCACCGCGCCGGCCACGTCCAGCACCTCGCGGGCCCGGCTCGCAGCGGCGTCGACCTTGCCCGCGTCCTTCGTACCGACCGCGGCGATCCGGCCGGCCGAGACGAGGACGTCGGCCGTGTGCGGTGGTGCCCCGGTGCCGTCGATCAGGGTGGCGCCGCGCAGCAGGACACTGTCGGGCTCAGCGTCGGTCATCCCCACTGCGTGGTCACCCCCTCGGCGATGTAGGTGCCGTGATCCTCGCCCTGGCAGATGCCCGCCATCACCCCGGTGTCGTCGATGTCGAACACGTGCATCGGGACCTTCTGGTCCCGCGCCAGGATGAACGCTGCCTGGTCCATCACGTTCAGACCCTGCCGCAACACGTCGCCGTAGGTGATCGACCGGAACCGTCGAGCGGTGGGGTCGGCGTTCGGGTCCCGCTCGTAGACGCCATCGGCGCCGTGCTTGGCGACCAGGATCGCGTCGGCGTTGATCTCCGCGGCCCGTTGGACGGCGGGGTAGTCGGTGGTGAGATAGGGCTGCCCGATCCCGCAGGCGACGATCACGATCTTGCCCTTGACGAGATGGGCGACCGCGCGCAGCCGGATGTAGGGCTCGGCGACCGAGTTGATCGGGATCGCCGTCATCACCCGGGTGTCATGGTCGCTGAGGGCGGTCAGCTTGCCGCGCAGCAGGATCGCGTTGATGACGGTGCCCAGCATGCCGATGCTGTCCGCCTCCACCCGGTCGATGCCCCACTCCTGCGCCGAACTGCCGCGGAAGACGTTGCCGCCGCCGATGACGATCGCGATCTGCGTACCGAGATCGCGGGCGCGGAGCACCTCGCTGGCGAGATGGTCGAGCGCGGCGGCGCTGAATCCGGACTTGTGCGGCCCGGCCACCGCTTGCCCGCTGAGCTTGATGAGGATGCGCCGGTATCGAGGCATGTACCTATCCGCTCTCCGGGCGCAGGACCCGGTCGATGTGGTCGTAGCTGCGCCGCCCGCTCCACTCGTGGGCGCCGTCGAACAGGTCCAGCTCCACGTGGTCCGCGGCACCCAGAGCCTGCCAGGTCGCGGCAGCCCGCTCGTACCCCGTCACGACTCCCTCGAGACTGTAGAGAGGATCGTCCCGGCCGTTCTCGATCACCAGGTGGCGTGGCGCGATCAGCGCCGCCACGTCGGGCAGGTCGGCCCAGCGCAACAGGCCGGGGACGGCGTTGCAGATGTCCCACCCGGCCAGCCTGTCCCACCGGTCGATCTCGACCTGGAGGCTCGTGAAGTAGCCGCTGACGACCGCGACCTGGACCCGTTCGTCCAGCGCCGCCAGGAACATCGTCCGCCGGCCACCTTCCGACAGGCCGCCGCACCCCAGCCGAGCGGAGTCGACCTCGGGCAGCGACGCGAGCAGGTCGAGGGAAGCCAAGTCGTCCCAGAGCCGCTGGCCGGCGACGCTGCGGCCCTGGTACAGCGAGACCAGGCCGGGGACGTGGCACCCGTCGGGGCCCGCGCGTTCCCCGAACCCTCGGGCGTCGGGCACCAGCACCACGTAGCCGCGCCGCACCAACTGCGCCGCGTAGTCGTAGTGGAGCCGCCGGATGAAGGCGACCGCGTTCTGGATCGGCGTCCGGCACCAGGCCCAGCAGGTCGTCCTTGCCTCGGCCGTGCCCGTGGAGCGCCAGAAATCCCGGACGCGGGCCGGCCGCGGTGGCTCCGTCGGGCACCAGAAGCCAGGCGCTCGTCGTCACGCCGGGCTCGGTTTGGTAGTGCAGGAGCGAGCGGACGTAGCCGTCCTCCTCGACCCGCACGACCACCCTTGGCGTCGGCTCGACCGACTGTCCGGGACCGCCGAGCACGTCCCACAATCTGGCGCGCAGGTCCTTTCGCCAGGCTGGCAGGTCGGACACCGGAACGCCGTCCACCCCCAGCGCCGGTGCGGCCGCCTCGTTTGCCTGGCGCAACACGTCCCTGACTCCGAGGCGCCACGTCACACCTGGTCGCGTCATCTCCTCCACCTCACCGTCGCGGTCGGCGTACAGCTACGCCAGCCTCACAGCCGGCGGCCAGCCCGCACCGTCGGCCATCTTGTTGGAGGTTTCGCGGCCTAGAAGCATCCGGACCTCCAACAACCTGGCGCGCCAAGCCTGACATCCCTCCGGCCATCCGCGTACTTCCCGAAATCGGTTGTGAGTGAGTCACTCACTCAGCTAGGGTCGCCGTCGTGCCCATGACCGCCGACCCGCTTCCCCACAGCGGACGTCGCCAGCAGCCCGGGCGGGCCCGTCCGCTCTCACCCGACGACCGCCGAGCTGCCCTTGTCGCCGCCACTCAACCGCTGGTCGCAGCCCACGGGCCCAATGTCACGACCCGCCAGATCGCCGAGGCGGCCGGCATCGCCGAGGGGACCATCTTCCGCGTCTTCCCCGACAAGGACGCGCTCATCCGATCGGCCGTCGAGGCCGCACTGGATCCGGCGCCGCTCCTGGAGGACCTCGCAAGCATCGACCCGAACGCCGCGCTGCGGGAGCGCGTGACCCAGGCGACCCGCATCCTGCAGCGACGGCTGATCAGCATCGTCAACCTTCTCCTAGCGGTCGGCATGCACAAGCCGCCGGATGACATCGAAGAACACCGCAAGGGCCTCCGCCCCACGAACGACCTGATCCACGAGGCGCTCGCCCGCGTACTCCAACCCGACCATGACGCGTTCCGCTGCCCGGTCGCGGAGGTTGCCCGACTGCTCCGGCTGCTGACCTTCACCGGCTCCCACCCCCTCATCACCGACGGTCACCTCCTCAGCCCAGAGGAGATCGTGGCCGTCCTGCTGGACGGCACCCTCGCCCGCCCGGCCTCCCCCTGACCTACGAGCACCGACCCACGAGCTCTGACCTTCAAGCACCGACCAACAAGCAACACCGACTCACGAGCACGTTCCCGACTCCGGAGACCATCAATGTTGATCCGCCTGCTGCGTACGTTCCTGCGACCGTACGCGCGACCACTGGCTCTGGTCGTAGTCCTTCAACTCGTCGGCACCATGGCCTCGCTCTACCTGCCGAGCCTGAACGCCGACATCATCGACAACGGCGTCGCGCAGGGCGACACGGGATACATCCTGGAGGCCGGCGGCTGGATGCTGCTGGTCACCGGTATCCAGATCGTCTGCTCGATCGCTGCCGTCTACTACGGCGCGCGGACCGCCATGGCCTTCGGTCGTGACGTACGCGCGGCCGTGTTCGAGCGCGTCGGCGCGTTCTCTGCCCGCGAGGTCGCGCACTTCGGCGCTCCGTCGCTGATCACCCGCAACACCAACGACGTGCAGCAGGTGCAGATGCTCGTCGTGATGACCTGCACGATGCTCGTCACGGCGCCGATCATGTGCGTCGGTGGTGTGATCATGGCGCTTCGGGAGGACCTCGGGCTGTCGTGGCTGATGCTGGTGAGCGTTCCGGTGCTGGCGCTGGCTACCGGGCTGATCCTGCGCCAGATGGGTCCCCAGTTCCGCTCGATGCAGTCGCGTATCGATGATGTCAACCGCGTCTTGCGCGAGCAGATCACCGGCATCCGCGTGGTGCGCGCGTTCGTCCGGGAGCCGTACGAGACCCGCCGGTTCGGCCAGGCCAACAGCGAGCTGACCGACACCGCCCTCAGCGTCGGGCGGCTGATGGCGCTGATCTTCCCGATCGTCATGCTGGTCTTCAACGCGTCCAGCGTTGCGGTGCTGTGGTTCGGCGCCCTGCGGGTGGAGTCCGGAGCCATCCAGGTCGGCGCGCTGACGGCGTTCCTGAGCTACCTCATGCAGATCCTGATGTCGGTCATGATGGCGACGTTCATGATGATGATGGTGCCGCGTGCGGTGGTCTGTGCGGAGCGGGTCAGCGAGGTGCTCGACACCGAGTCGACCGTCACGCCGCCAGCCAACCCCGTCACCGCGGTGACCGCCCGCGCCGACCTGGAGCTGCGGGATGTGGAGTTCCAGTACCCGGGCGCGGAGGAGCCGGTGCTGCGTTCCCTCTCGTTCCGTGCCCAGGCCGGCACGACGACGGCGATCATCGGGAGTACGGGGGCGGGCAAGACGACCCTGCTGTCCCTGGTCCCGCGCCTGTTCGACGCGACCGGCGGAACCGTGCTCGTCGACGGCGTGGACGTACGCGACCTCGACCAGGACCTGCTGTGGAGCCGGATCGGCCTGGTGCCGCAGCGCCCGTACCTGTTCTCCGGAACGGTCGCGACCAACCTGCGGTATGGCAATCCGGACGCCACGGACGAGGAACTCTGGCGCTTCCTGGAGATCGCGCAGGCCAAGGACTTCGTCGAACAGATGCCGAGCGGCCTCGACTCGCCCATCGCCCAGGGCGGCACCAACGTCTCCGGCGGCCAGCGGCAGCGGCTCGCCATCGCCCGGGCGCTCGTACGTCAGCCGGAGATCTACCTCTTCGACGACTCGTTCTCGGCACTCGACCTCGGCACCGACGCCAGGTTGCGGGCGGCGCTACGACCGATCACCGCTGACGCATCGGTCGTCATCGTCGCCCAACGAGTGTCCACGATCATCGACGCCGACCAGATCATCGTGCTCGAAGACGGCGCGATCGTCGGCGTGGGACGGCACGGCGAACTACTCGAGACCTGCCAGACGTACGCGGAGATCGTCGAGTCCCAACTGACCGCGGAGGCCGCCGCATGAGCGCGAGGAGCCCCCACGGAGGCACGCCGAACCAACCCCAAGGCGAAGGTATGAGCGAGAAGACCAACGGCACCGTGCCGAGCCGCCTCCCGGCCGCCGGCGCGAAGGCGCGCAGCGGCGGCCCACCGTGGATGGCCGCCGGAATGCCGGCCGAGAAGTCGATGAACTTCGGACCGTCGGCCAAGCGGCTGCTC
This sequence comes from uncultured Actinomycetota bacterium, assembly GCA_963720325.1. Taxonomy (GTDB): domain Bacteria; phylum Actinomycetota; class Actinomycetes; order Propionibacteriales; family Actinopolymorphaceae; genus Thermasporomyces. The sequence continues at coordinate 1,343,349 of CAVRFE010000008.1, forward strand.
GGACGGCTCCGCCCGCAGCGCCCGCAGCTGATCGCGGTCGTGGCTCTCGCGCTGGTGAGTGTCGGCTTCAGTGTCGTCGGGCCCAAGATCCTCGGCCACGCCACCGACCTGATCTTCTCCGGCATCATCGGCAAGCAACTGCCCGCTGGCATCACGCTCGACCAGGCCGTGCAGGCGGCACGGGCCGACGGCAACGGCCAGTTCGCCGAGATGCTGGCGAGCATGGACGTCATACCCGGCGTCGGCATCGACTTCAGCGCACTGGCTCAGGTGCTGATGCTGGCGATGGGTCTGTTCGCCGCGGCGAGCCTCCTCGCGTGGCTGCAGGGCTACATCCTGGCCGGCGTCGTGCAGCAGGCCATGTTGCAACTGCGGGCCGATGTCGAGGACAAGCTGAACCGGCTGCCCCTGCCGTACTTCGACAAGCAGCCCCGGGGTGAGCTGCTGAGCCGCGTCACCAACGACATCGACAACGTCTCCCAGAGCCTGCAGCAGACGATGAGCCAGCTACTCACGTCTCTGCTCACCGTCATCGGCGTACTCGTGATGATGTTCGTGGTCTCGCCGCTGCTGGCGGTCATCGCCCTGGTCGCGGTGCCTCTGTCGGTGGTGGTCACGCAGCAGATCGGTAAGCGTTCCCAGAAGCAGTTCATCGCGCAGTGGACCCACACAGGGGCCCTGAACGCACAGATCGAGGAAGCGTTCACCGGCCACGAACTAGTCAAGGTCTTCGGCCGGCACCGCGAGGTCGAGGCCGCCTTCGGCGCCAAGAACGACGAACTGTTCAAGGCCAGCTTCGGGGCCCAGTTCATCTCGGGCATCATCATGCCGTCGATGATGTTCATCGGAAACCTCAGCTACGTGGTCGTCGCGGTGGTGGGTGGCCTGCGGGTCGCCTCGGGAGCGATGAGCCTGGGTGACGTGCAGGCGTTCATCCAGTACTCCCGGCAGTTCACCCAGCCACTCACCCAGGTCGCCTCCATGGCAAACGTGCTGCAGTCGGGCGTCGCGTCCGCCGAGCGGGTGTTCGACCTCCTGGATGCCGACGACCAGAGCACCGACCCGGCGAAGCCGGCGCGGATCGCCGACTCCCACGGCCGGGTGGAGTTCGAGAACGTGTCCTTCCGGTACGAGCCGGAGAAGCCGCTGATCCAGGACCTCTCCCTCATCGCCGAACCAGGTCACACCGTCGCCATCGTGGGCCCCACGGGAGCCGGCAAGACCACCCTGGTCAACCTGGTGATGCGGTTCTACGAGCTGGACTCCGGACGCATCACCCTCGACGGCGTCGACATCACGACGATGAGCCGGAGCGACCTACGCGGCCAGATCGGCATGGTCCTGCAGGACACGTGGCTGTTCGGCGGGACGATCCGCGACAACATCGCGTACGGCAATCCGGAGGCGACCGAGGAGGAGATCCACGCGGCGGCGACGGCCACGTTCGTCGACCGGTTCGTGCACAGTCTGCCGGACGGCTACGACACGGTGATCGACGAGGAAGGCAGCAACGTCAGCGCGGGCGAGAAGCAGCTGATCACGATCGCGCGGGCGTTCCTGTCCGATCCGTCGCTGCTGATCCTCGACGAGGCGACGAGCTCGGTCGACACCCGGACCGAGTTGTTGGTGCAGCACGCCATGGCGGCTCTGCGCTCCGACCGGACCAGCTTCGTGATCGCCCACCGGCTGTCCACGATCCGCGACGCCGATCTCATCCTGGTGATGGAGGACGGGCAGATCGTGGAGCACGGCAACCATGCCGAACTGCTGGCGGCCACCGGGGCGTACTTCCGGTTGTACAACGCGCAGTTCTCGCAGGCACTCGTCGACGACGAGGACGCTTCGGCGGCCGTGCCCGCCGGGGTTGGCATGCCCGCGCTGCCAGGGCGGTAGGTCGCCGGGGCGGGCGGCGGATCAGGACCGGGTGGCGGCACTGCCGGTGCGGTAGACCAGGCAGATGTCGTCATCCGGTGTGTCCGCGTTGTCGTCCCAGCAGGCTTGGACTCGTTGCTCGAGGTCGAGTACGCCTTTCAGCGCCGCCTCGAGGTCGTCCGCCAGAGCGGTGAACTCTCCACCGTGGTGGAAGTTCCAGACGTTGAGCACAACGCGTCCGCCAGGTCGCACGATGCGAGCGAGCGCGACGGTGATCGCCGCCAGTTCGGGGATGTACGCGGCATAGTCGCCATCCAGCGTCTGGTAGCCGGACAGCGGGTTCTGCTCATGATCGGTACGCGTCATGAACGGCGGCGACGTCATCACCAGGTCGGCGGGTGGCAGGTGCAGCGACTCGATCCGGCGGGAGTCCCCGGCCACGACCGCCTCGTCACCCAACCGTTTGCGGATGCCGGCCGCCAGCTCGGGGACGACCTCGACACCTAGGCCGCGCCGCCCGAGCCGCCGGGCGACCGCCATCGTCGAACCCGAACCCGCGAACGGATCGAGCACCATGTCGCCAGGAGCGGTGTATTCGGCGACGAACACCTCTGCCAGCCGCTCGAACGACGGTGCCGGCGGGCCGGGCAGAACCAGTTCGGAAGGAATCATCGCGGGACAGCATCGGCGCCCGGCAGCGGCATGTCGAGCGGATTTCCGCTCGGTTGGCACACTTGATCATGGTCCTCGGTGGACTCCACCCACCGGTGCCGGGCGGGTCGGCCCACCGCTGGTGGGCACGCGTCGGCGCACGGCGGTCATGATCATGCGTCAAGGAACCAGCTTTCTGGACACAGAAGACCCGACTTTGTGACGCCTGATCATGAACGCCGGACACGTTCCAAGACCTGACACGTTGCCGCCCGCGTCGCCGCGCAACACACGAGGCCACCTGATCAGGAAATCCAGCCGCGCCGGTTGTGCAACAGTTCCACGGGGGTCGACGTCTCTGGCATGAAGGGGGGTCACGCTGTGGACGACGACATCGGCGACTACGAGACCTTCGTGGCGACAAGGGCAGCCGCACTGCTCCGCTACGGCTACGTACTGACCGGAAACCCGCACGACGCGGCGGATCTGTTGCAGGAAGGGCTCGTGCGGTTGCGGTCCGCCTGGAGCAGGGTGCGCAACAAACGCGAACCAGAAGCGTTCGTACGCACGACGATGGCGCGCCTGCACATCAGCATCTGGCGAGGCCGCCGCCGCGAACGCCTGGTCGCGCAGGTGCCCGACAGGCACTACACCGACCAGTCACTCGAAGCGAGGGAAACCGCAGCGGGCCTGTGGGCCGCCCTGACCACGCTGCCGCGCAAGCAACGCGCCGTTGTGGTGCTGCGCTACTACGAATGCCTGTCCGACGAAGAAATCGCGGACGTCCTGAACATCACCCGCGGGACCGTCCGCAGTCAGGCGGCCCGAGCCCTGGACAAGCTTCGCGTCCTCGTGGCGCTGGACGACGAGTTCGGCGGCGCACGAACCGCGGTGGCGGCGGGACGGCCAGCGCCCTCTCATGGATCGCGTACGAAGGAGGAACGATCACTATGACGGCACCACTCGAACGGGACCTGGTGCAGACGCTCGAGGCTGCAGCCAGCAGTGCTCCGGTCCCCCCGGTCGACCTGCTCCAGCAGGTGGATCGACGGCGACGCCATCGCCAGCAGCGGTCGAAAGTTGTCCTCGTGGCAACAGCGGCCACCTGCGTACTCGCCGGCACGGCATGGGGCTTCGGTGTGCTGCCGTCGACCGACCAGCACACGGTGATCGAGCCAAGCCGCCGCGCACCGGGCACGCCGCTCTCGGCGGCTCCGGTTGAGAAGCTGTGGCCGCAGGCCGTACACCGGATCGGCAACCGACTGCCCGACGGTCGGAAGTTCCTTCCGCGAACCTTCGTCGACGAGCGCACTCTGCTCGTTTCGGTGCAGGCCAGCTTCGAGAAGGCGGGCGAACTCCGCCTCTATGACCTCGACGCCGGTACCACGCGGAAGGTCACGGACATCCGCACGCCAGACGACGCGACGATTTTCCCGTCCGACTTCACCCTCGGAGACGGCCACGTGGCCTGGTGGATAAGCCGCGAGGGCGAGAACGGCAAGTCGAGCGTCGAACTCTGGGCCGTTCCGCTGGCCGGAGCCACGGCCCACCGGGTCACCAGTCTGGCCACGTCGGACTCCGTCGAAGCACTCGCGGTCGCCGCCGGACAGGTGCACTGGTCGCTGGAGCATGGCGGCGTCTACCAGGCACCGCTGTCTGGCGGGGATGCCGCGCTCATCGATGGGACGAAGGACTACGCCATCGTGTCGTGGCCGTGGATCGGGTCGCCGGTACCTTCGTTCGACGGCAGCGACAGCGAGCTCACCAGCAAGGTCAGTTACCAGACCCTCCGCAACGTCCAGACCGGTGAAGAGACCATCGCCGAGGACCGCGACGGCCTGTGGGCCTGCCGGATCCACTGGTGCATCGGCACCGTCGACGAGTCGAGTGTGGCCGAACGGAGGGACCGGACCAGCCGGCAATCGGTGCCCGGTTACATCGATCCCGCAACGCAGTTCGGTGGGGCGCTGCCGGCCAGGGACCGGTTCGTGCTCCTCATGGAAAAGGCCGCGGTCATCCACGACCTGGAGACCGGACGGTCCGGACGAATGGCTCCTTCACCGGGTGGCGGCTTCCGGATGATGGGCGACGACCGGATGTATTACACCGAGACCAAGAACGGATTCCAACTCCTCGACCTGGCTGCGATCTGATCCACACCATGGGGCTGTCTGGTAGTGCTGGCCGGCACTGTCAGACAGCCCCGAGAAACTGGCGTACGTGCCGTGACCACGTCGCCGGCTGCTCGAACACCACCGCAATCCGAAGATGACGACGGCGCCCCTGCGCCCCTGCCGACACCACAACTAAGTTGCTTGACAGGACCGCAGACGGACTTCATATGCTGGGCGGCCTGACATTACCGGCATTCTGCCTAGGGACGCAGCCGGTACACGGCGCGCCCCGCGAGGCAGCAGGAAGGATCAGTCGTGCCGGCTTTCCGGACGACGCAGCCTGCGTACGTTGAGAACGAATCCCACCAGTCGATGGCTCCGCTCCAACGGGAGCCAACAGAGCCAACGCACCAGTTCCGCCAGATCGGTTACGGCTGGCGCCTTCGTGAGGTGATGAACGCGTACGGCATGAGCGCCGCTACCCAACTCCTGCCACCCCTTGCCGCGCGCGGAATCCGGATTTCAGCGGTCGCCGCGTGGCGCATCGTCACCCAACCTCCCACCCGGCTCTCGCTGCCGATGCTGGCGGCGCTGTGTGACATCTTCGACTGTTCGCCCGCAGACCTGATTCCGACGTACGCCAGAGATGTCAGGCCACCGTCGGGGAAACGGCGGTAAGGCGAAGCGGCCTCACGCCCGGGCCTCAGCCGTGGCCGGCGATGCGTTCCGGATCGATTCGAGCCGGCCCTTGTGCTCGCACCCCCAGGCGCCGAGCGGGCGGAGTGCCTCGATGAGTTCGGTGCCGACGCCCGTCAGCGAGTACTCCACGCGCGGGGGCACCTCATGGTGGACCCTGCGGTGGACTACTTCGTCGCGTTCGAGTTCGCGCAGATGTTGAATGAGCATTTTCTCGCTGACACCGTCCAGTGAGCGTTTCAGTTCGCCGAATCTCCGCGTGCCCGAACTCAGTGTCCACAGAATGAGTACCTTCCATTTGCCGCCGACGACATCGATGCTGGCGTCGAGACCGGACACGAACTTCTGGCACTTGCGTGCTGACATGCAGCTCACCTTTCGGTAAGTACCTCACTCACAAGTGAGTACTTGTGTCATCGCGATGCGTGCAACGACGATCGCTGTGGGCCGTATTCCTCGGTCACTGCAATCCCAGCCCTGAGGGAGATCTCGCGTGCCGCTCGCCGTCCTGTCGCTCATGTTGGTGGTCTTCAGCTTCACCACGGGCGAGTTCGTGATCGCCGGTATCCTCACCGACGTCGGCGCCGACCTGTCGGTGTCGATACCGGCGGCCGGCCTGCTGGCGACGGCCTACGCCGTGGGGATGATCGTCGGCGGACCTGTGCTCACGACCCTCACTGCACGCGTTGCCCGCAAGCCACTCATCCTCGGCCTCGTCATCGTCTCCCTGTTGGCGAACATCACGTCGGCTGCCGCGCCGAACTACCCGCTACTGCTGGGTTCGCGGCTGGTGGCCGGCTTCGTCGTCGCCACCTTCTTCGCCGTCGCGATCGCGACTGCCGTCTCGACGGCACCGTCCGGGAGGCAGGCGTCCACGGTGGCGAAACTGACCGTCGGGATGAATCTTGGCATCGTCGCGGGTACGCCGATCGGCACGTTCGTGGGCCACCACTTCGGCTGGCGGGCTACGTTCCTTGGCGTCGCGGCCGTCACCGCGATCGCTCTCCTGCTGGTGCTGCGGTACGTGCCCAGCCTCCCCGCCGCCACCACCGGGTCGGTGTTCGGTGAGCTACGGGTGTTCGCGAGTCGCGACGTCCAACTCGCGATCGCCCTGACCGCCGTGGGCAACGTCGGTCTCATGACCGTCTTCATCTACATCGCCCCGCTGCTCACCGGCGTCAGTGGGTTCGGCGCCCAGGCTGTCCCGGTGTTGCTGCTGGGGTACGGCGTGGGAGCGGTCATCGGCAACTTCCTCGGCGGGTGGCTGTCAGACAAGGCCCTGCTGCCGTCGCTGGTCGGGCTGCTGGCAGCGCTGGCGGCGGCGCTCGCGGTGTTCTGGCTGGTCGGTGGAGTACGCCCGGCCGCGGCGATCCTGACCCTCGTCCTCGGAATGCTGGCGTTCGCGATCATCCCGGGCATGCAGACCCGCGTGGTGTCCTCGGCGGGCGGGGCACCGACGCTGGCAGTCGCGGTCAACGCCTCCGGCTTCCAGGTCTCGGCCGCGTTCGCCGGTTGGCTCGGTGGGCGGGTCATCGCCAGCGATCTGGGCCTGCGGTCGATCTACCTTGTCGGAGCGGTCCTCACCCTTGCTGGCCTGGCCATCGCCGTGTTCATCATGCTGCGCGAGCGAGGTACCCGGCGACCATTCCGTCGGGCGAGGGCGCTGGCACCTGGCGGCCGAGAGGCCCCAGGGATCCATGCGTGACATTCGGCCCACGCGCGACTACGACGGTGGGCGGTCTGCCACGCATGATCAGTCGTTCGCCGCTAGTCGCCGGTCGTGCCCCGCAGTCGACCGGCGGCGCCTAGAGCACGGAGCGCGTTGAGGGTGATCATCTCGTTCGCCTGGCCGGGCTCGCCCCAGTCGACGACCTCCGGCGCGCTCTGGTCGCTGCCGGGAGGGCTCCACCAGCGTCCGTCTGCAGCCCAACGGCCGTCCGGCAGCCGACGGCGTTCGAGCTCGTCCAGCGCGTCACTGGCGCGACGATCCCCGGCCTTGCCCATGCGGGACAGGATCAGCAGCGCCTGAAGGAGGTCGTAGCGCCAGTACGACGGATAGCGCAGCTCCAGCCACTGTGGGTTGATGATCTCCCCGGCAGGGTGGCGATGCGAGCGACCTCGGCGGGGTACGCCCGTGCCAAGGCTGTAGACCAGTCGGTGTTCCAGGAACAGCTCGGTTGCCCGCTCCGCGGCATCCGTCGCGTCCTGGTCACCACTCGCTTGTGCGTACTCGTGCAGCGCCCAGGCCGTCGACAGTGACTCATGGAATGAGGAACGCCGCCCCGACGCGTCGACCTTGCAGTTCCATCCGCCGTCGGGCCACTGTGTCGCGATCAGCGTCTCGGCAACAGTCCGTGCGCGCGGGTCGTCCGCCAAGCCAAGTCGAGAGCTGACCGCCAGCGCGTTCGCGCCGACGGACGCGCACAGCCGCGCCAGTCCATCAACCCTGGCCGGCGCCTTCCGGTAGGGCGCCTGGTTGGCGATCCAGGCGAGCTCATGCTCGGCAGCGGCCGCGACGCGCGGGTCGCCCGCTGGAACGCCGAGCTCCACCAGCGACACCAGCCGCCAGTGGGTGCCGATCCATTTCCGGTACGGATTGCGGCCGAACCCGCCGTTCGGCTGCTGGTCCGCCAGCAGGGCCCGCACCTTCGGACCGGTCGTGATCTTGTCGGCGTCCGTACCGCCGTCCTCCCCGAAAATGTCGCGGCGGGCAAGGTAGCGGACGGCCGGCTCCTTCGATCGGAGCAGCCAGTCCACGGCAGCCTGCTGGGTCATGGCGCGCCTCCTTCGCCGATTCTGCTGCGGCGAACGATGCCAGAGCGTAGTGGACATCCTCTGTCCTGTTCGTACGGCAGAATGCGGACCGTGCGCGCCGACCGGCTCCTCCGTATCGTCTTCCGGCTCCAGGGTCGAGGAGTCATTCCGGCCTCCGCGCTGGCCCGGGAGCTGGAGGTCTCGACCCGCACGATCCGGCGCGACATGGAAGCCCTGTCGGCTGCTGGCATACCGGTCTACTCCACCCGGGGCGGCACCGGCGGCTGGGCACTGGTGGACGACTACCGAACCAGCCTCACCGGCCTGTCCACGACCGAGGCGCTCGCCATGATCGTCGGCCAGCCCCGCGGCATCCTCAGCGACCTCGGTCTCGAAGATCCCGGTGAAGGACTGATCCTCAAGCTGCTGGCCGCGGTCGCTCCGGCCGCCCGCGAGCACGCCGAGCACGCCCGGCAGCGCATCCACATCGACGTGGGGATCTCCTGGGAGCCGCGGGCGGGCCTGCCGCCGTCGTTGCTCCCCCGGCTGGTGCAGGCGATCTGGGACGACCGGGTCCTCGAGTGCCGCTACGGCACCCGCCCCAAGTCCGTCCGGATCGCGCCGTACGGGCTGGTCCGCAAGGGCGACCGGTGGTATCTGATCGGCGAGCGCGACGGCAAGCTCCGCACCTACCGGGTCTCCCGCCTGCACGAGCTCACGGTGACGGAGACGTCGTTCACCCGGCCGGACGACTTCGACCTGGCGTCGCACTGGGAACAAGCACGGGACGCCTACGCCGGGACGTTCGCGTCCTACCAGGTCTGCCTGCGCGTTCGCGGCGACGCCCTGACCCGGGCCGGCTGGGCGCAGGCACGCAGCCGACGCATCTCGGCACCCGATGCCGACGGGTGGGCGGACGCCGAGTTCGACACCGAAGACTGGGACGGTGCGATTGCGCTGGTGAGATCGTTGGGCAGCGATGTCCTGGTGATCAGCCCGCAGCGGCTGCGGCGCCAGCTCGTCGCCGATGCCCACCGCCTGATCGAGCTCAACTGACCGAGAGCTGGCCGCCAGCGAACGACGGCAGTGCGCCTGCGTGGCGCGCCTGGCTACGGTAGGCAGGTGCGGCTCACGACCTGGAACGTCAACTCGGTGAAGCAGCGGATGCCACGGCTGCTGCCGTGGTTGGACCAGCGCAAACCCGACGTCTGCTGCCTGCAGGAGACCAAGCTCTCCGACGACGCGTTCGTCGAACTGCTCGGCGACGACCTCGCCCAGCGCGGCTACGAGATCGCGGTGCACGGGGAGGCGCGCTGGAACGGGGTGGCGATCCTGTCCCGCGTCGGGCTCGAGGACGTCGTGGTCGGCATCCCGGACGGGCCCGGCTTTCCGGACCCAGAGGCCCGGGCGGTGGCGGCGACCTGCGCCGGGATCCGGGTGCATTCGGTGTACGTGCCCAACGGCCGGGTGCCCGACTCCGACCACTACCACTACAAGCTGGCCTGGCTGGCCGCTCTGCGTGACCTTGTACGAACCGACCCGGCCACAGCTGTGGTCTGCGGCGACATGAACATCGCACCCACCGACGCCGACGTGTTCGATCCGCAGGCGTACGAGGGACACACCCACGTCACCGGTCCGGAGCGGGCGGCGCTGGCCGACCTGCAGGCGGTCGGACTGCACGACGTCGTACGCGACCACTGGCCGACCGAGCGGGTGTTCACCTACTGGGACTACCGGGCCGGCATGTTCCACAAGGACCTCGGCATGCGGATCGACCTGGTGCTGGCAGGCGCCCCGGTGGCCGACCGGGTACACGCTGCCTGGGTCGACCGGCACGCCCGCAAGGGCACCGGACCGAGCGACCATGCCCCGGTCATCGTCGACCTGGACGAGGCACCCGACGGAGACATCGGGCCGGTCGTACCCCCTCCGTCCGCTCGGCAGGGCAAGCGCAAGCCCGGCTCGACCCGATTGCCGCAGTCGACGGAGGGCACGGCAAAGGCTCCGGGCAGCCGGCGAAAGCGCTGACGGCGCGCGCCATGGACGCCGGCAGGCAGCCCGAGGTAGCCGAAGCCACGTGGGAGCAGGCTCTCGCGTGGCGGATGAAGCGCCAGCACCTGCTGGACCGCGCCGCCCCGGCCGATCTGGTGGCGGTCGTCCGCCGGATGTGCGGGCTCCATGCCCAGGTGATGTCGTCGGTCGAACTGGCCCTGGCGGCGAGAATCGACGGGCTGACCCGGGAGGCCGTCCAGGAAGCGCTCTGGCAGCACCGCACGCTGGTGAAGCTGTGGGCGATGCGCGGGACGCTGCATGTGCTCCCGGCGGCCGACCTGGGCCTCTGGCTCGGTGGGCTGAGCTCGTACGCCCAGGGCTGGCCGATGTACGGGATGGCCGACCCGATCAGCCTCCAGCTCGCAGAACTGGTGGGGCGGGCGCTGCGGGACAACGTGCTCACCCGAGCCGAGCTCGGCACCGCGGTCGGAACGCTCAGCGGTTCGGCGGAGACCGAGGGGTTGGTGCAGGGCAGCTGGGGCGGATCCCTCAAGCCCGCCTCGTTCCTCGGCCAGCTGTGCTTCGGACCGGGCGATGGCCAACGCGTCAGCTTCACCCATCCGGCCACGTGGCTCCCGGCTCGACCGGAACCCGTCCACGTCGACGAAGCGCTCGCCGAGATCGCACGCAGGTTCCTCAGCGTCTATGGGCCAGCCGCTCCGGTCGACCTCGCCGGCTGGTTCGGCGTGAAGCAAGCCCACGCCCGGCCGATGCTCGCCGCGCTCGGTGACGCGGCAACCGAGATCCGCATCGATGGCCGGCCGTACTGGATGCTGACCGACGACGTGCCGGATCTGCTCTCGGCTGCGCCCACGAACGTCGTGCGGCTGCTGCCCGGCTTCGACCAGTGGGTCGTGTGCGCGACCCGCCGTGACGGGTCCCGGTCCCGACCCGGCCCCGGAGAGCCGGCACTCGACCCCGCGTACCGGACCCGGGTCTATCGGCTCCAGGGCTGGGTCTCCCCGGTCGTCCTGGTCAACGGTCGGATGGCCGGCGTATGGAGACACGAGCGGCGACATCGGCAGATCCGGGTCGAGATCGACCCGTTCTGCCGCCTGCCCCGCTGGACCCGCCAGCCGATCCAGGACGAGTCCGAACGCGTCGCCGCGTTCCTCGGCGGCGGTCGCACTCAGGCGTAGGCCCGGGCCTGGAGGGTGAAGAGTTCCGCGTAGAGCCCCGAGGCCGCCATCAGCTGGTCGTGGTCGCCAAGCTCGACGATGCGGCCGTTGTCCAGGACGACGATGAGGTCGGCCATGCGTACGGTGGAGAAGCGGTGGGAGACCAGCACGGTGATGCCACCCAGGTCGCCGGCAGCGCGGGAGGCACGCGCGAACCGCTCGAACAACGCATGCTCGGCCTCGGGATCAAGCGCCGCGGTCGGCTCGTCCAGCACCAACAGCATCGGCCTTGGCCGCATGAACGACCGGGCGAGCGCCAGGCGTTGCCACTGACCCACCGACAGGTCCACGCCACCCTCCCACGCGGCACCCAGTTGGGTGTCGAGTCCCGCATCGAGCCGGGCGACGACCGTGGCGGCATCCCCGCGTCGCAACGCCCGGCGGACCGCCCCGACGTGACGCCGGCGCGGGAGATCGCCGATGCCCACCGTGTCGGATGCGCGGAACTCGAAGCGGTCGAAGTCCTGGAAACCCACGCTGGTGTACGTCCGCCACCGGGCGGCATCGAGCTCTGTGAAGGGCACGCCGTCGACGGTGATGGAGCCGGTGGTCGGCTCGTAGAGGCGGAGGAGGAGCTTGACCAACGTCGTCTTCCCGGCGCCGTTCTCGCCCACCAGCGCCACACTGCTCCCAGCCGGGAGGTGAAGGTCGATGTCCCGGAGAACGGCAGCCTCCGCCTGCGGGTAGCTGAATCCCACGCCGGACAGCGTGATTCCGCTCCGCAGCAGGGCTGGTGGCTCGCCGCCGGCGGTGAGTTCCGCGCTCTGCCTGGCATAGGTGACCAGGGATGCGTACGTCTTGAACACCCGCCAGGTGCCGGCGGTGCCGCGGATGTGCGCGGCGACCATCCCCGCGGTCTGATCGACCCGCGCGGCCAACAGGACGATCAGGGCGATGTCGCCTGCCGGTGCGGTTCCGTTCCGTACGAGCAGGACGACGTAGACGATCGCCGCTCCGTAGCCGAGACCGAACGCCAGGCGTGCCGCGAGCTCGACGACCAGTCCGCGCGAGCTGGCTCGTACCTTCTCGTGGCGTTCCGCCGCGAGCAACGTGCGATGCCGGTGCAGGAGCAGCCCGGACAGCCCGGACGTCCGGCTCTCCACGCCATGCCGCGGTGCGGTTGCGACGTCGCGGAGCCGAGCGCGCATCCGCTCGTGCACGGCGATCCGCTGCCGGGCGTCCTGCTGCCAACGCCCGGCGATCGTGCCGGACCACACCCGGAGCAGGCCGAGCACGGGGAGGGCGAGGAACTCCGGTCGAACACTGGCCAGCAGCCCGAACGTGGCTGCCACCTCCACTGCGGCGACCGCCGTGCCGACCAAGCCGGTGGTGATGTAGCTCATGTCGGCGACCCGACCACGTAGGTAGGCGATCCGGTCAGCCAGGGCAGGGTTCTCGTGGTGCCCGATGCCCGGTATCCCGGACACCATCGACATCAGTTCGCGGTAGATGTGCACGTGGCCACGGTCGTTCGCGGTGGCCTCGACGAGGTCGTGGATAGGCGAGATCAGGACGGTGAGGGCGAGGCCCCCGACGAGAACGCCTACCCCCAGCTGCAGGGACGCAGACTCGGTGCCCGTGACGGCGTCGATGACCAGCTTCACTCCGACCAGCGCGACCAACGGGGCGAGCGCCCGTAGCGCGGTCAGGACCAGCTGCAGGAAGGCCAGACGTGCGCCGGGTTCAAGCGCGACACCCAGCCAGAGACGCAACGGGAGCAGGCGATCAGACATCGTGGCCACCGGACCTCGCGCCGTTGGAGGCAGCCGGTGCGGGCTGGTTGGCGTACCTCTGCGCCTGCAGCGTGAACATGCTCGCGTACTGGCCGCCGGACGCCATCAGCTCGTCATGCGTTCCAGACTCGACGATCCGCCCCTCGGCGAGAACCACGATCCGGTCAGCGGGGCGTACGACGGAGAACCGGTGGGAGATGATCAGCGACGACACACCCGCGGTGTGCTGGAGGTACTGGTCGACCAGTGCCGCCTCGGCTCGGACGTCGAGCGCCGCTGCGGGTTCGTCGAGAATCAGCAGGCCCGCACCGGCCTCGATGGCAGCTAGTGCTCGGGTGAGAGCCAACCGCTGCCACTGACCAGTCGAGAGGTCGACGCCGCCTTCGAACTCCGCGGAGAGCACCGTGTCCCACCCGCGTGGAAGCCGCTGGATGAACTCGTCTGCTCCCGCTCGGGCTGCGGCCGACGCCGCCGCTTCGATGCGTTCCGGGGATACCGTCTGGCCCGAGCACAGCAGGACGTTCTCTGTGACGGACAACGGGAGGCGGGCGAAGTCCTGAACGATCGTGGCGACGTGAGCCTGCCATCGCGCCAGATCCTCTTCGCCGATGGACGCAAGATCGACACCGTCTGACAAGCACGCGCCCGGACGTCGGACGGTAGACGCCGGTGAGGAGCTTGACGATCGTGGACTTGCCGGCGCCGTTGACGCCGACCAGGGCGAGGCGTTCTCCCGGCGCGATCCGTAAGGAAAGTCCCCGTAGGACGTCGCGGTCGTGGCCTGTTCGAGTAGTGCGAGTGGGATAGCAGAACCCGACGTCTTCGAACACGATGTCGGCCGATCCGCTCCAGGTGAGTGGCGTCGGCGTCGGCGTACCGGCGAGACGTGGACGGCGTGGATCGTCAACCCTGGTGGACAAATCGCGTAGCGCACGCAGCGCCTGCCGACCTGTCTGACCACTGCCCACGCCGGAGTCCCACGCCATCGCCGCACCGAGCGTGTACGGAATCGTTACGAGCGCAGGGATGACCGTGCTGACCTGTGCGACCGACATGTCCCCCGCACCAGCGGCCTGGACGCACTGCACGATCCCGACCAGGAGCACGCCGAGGTAGCCTGCCAGCGCTCCGGTGGTCAGCACCGCGGTGCGTCTCCTGGTCGCCCAGACCGGCGCCATGGTGGTGTTCCAGATGTCCACGAACTGACGGGTCAGCCAGTACGAGAGGCCGAACGCGCGCAGTTCCTTCGCGGAGCGACCCATGGCAAGGTCGAACACGTAGTCGGACCGGCGCTGGCCTTCGGTGTCGCCGGCCCAGATGCCACTCTCAATCCGGCGCAGGCGCGCGAGCCACGCTTCCACCAGGAACGTGAGCACGACCAGCAGCCCTGCGTACCACCAGGAGTAGATCGCCCCGATCACCGCGCACGTGGCCAGCAACGAGACGTGGGTCGCCAGAATCCCTATCTGGGACTCGAGCGCGAAACTGATCGACGTCCAACCCACGCCCGCTGAGGCAGCGTGCAGATTGTGCACAATCGGATCGTCCAGATGAGCGATGCCACGAGGCCGGACGAACGGCTCGAGGCGGGCATGCTCGGTCGCCGCCTCAGAGGTCGCTCGCAGCGCCGTCCGTAGATGGTCCACGAGCAGGGGAAGCGCTGAACTCGCCAGGAAAGCGATGATGAGGAGGGCGACCAGGACGAGGAACGGTGTCAGGTCACCTCGGATCCCGGTGGCCATTCGACCGCCCGTGGCAATCACCAGCCCGGCCACCGGAAGCAAGGCCACGCCGGTGAACGAGGTCAGCACTGCACACGCCAGAGCCGCCAGCAGGTGGCCACGTGCGACGCGGAATCCGTACACAAGAACAGTCAGCACAGCGACCCCCCTCGGTCGAGTCGAGCGACGTCGACGACGGGACGGGTCAGTGTGGGAGAAGAGACATACATCGGGAACCTCCGCAGCAGAAGAAGGGTGCGGCGGTGCCCGGCCGGTCGAAGTGCTTAAGGGTTGCGACGAGGCGGCACCGCAGATGTCGAACCCGACATGGGGACCACCTCCAACCTGCTCGTGACCTGCGGAGCGCACGTTACCCGTTTCGCCCGGGTATCGCACGGCTTTAACGAGGGTGCCGCCCGAGCACCGGGATGCTTGACGGTCGGGCGTTGGTTGATTGCCCCTTGGCGGCGTGGCGGGTTGGTGTCTCGGCGAGATCCGGGCTGGAGGATGTCAGGTTCGAAGCCGGCCGTTGCGGATCGGTCGTTGGCGCGGGTCGATCCATTCGGGTGGGGTGAATTCTGGGTTGCCGTCGGCTGCGATTGCGACGGTCCAGTGTCCTTGGTGGATGAGTCGGTGGTGGTGGCCGCATAGCAGTACGCCGTTGTCCACCGTCGTCGGTCCGCCGCGGCTCCAGGCGATGATGTGATGGCCTTGGGTCCACGCTGGGGGCCGATCACAGCCGGGAAACGCGCAGCCTCGGTCGCGCAGGTCGAGCAGGCGGCGGGTCTTACCGGTGTACAGGCGCACCGGGTCCGACAACCACGCCCCGGCACCGTCCCCGCCGCGGCAGTAGTAGCTGACGGTCGCATCACACGCGAGCAGTTGTGCGGTCCGCGCCGAGACCGCGGTCCCGGTGTGCAGGAACGTTCCCGTACCGGTGCCGTCGACCAGCCGGTCGTGGTCGATGTTGATGACCACGTGTGGCTTCTCCCCACCCTGGGTGGGTGAGGCGCCGGCGTTCAGGTAGCGGCGGAGCAGTTCGGCGAACCCATCTCCCAACCGCTGCGAGGGCGACCTTGGGTCGGGCCCGTCGGCGGTGGTCGGCATCGGCTTCGCGAGTGGTTCCAACGCGGTCCGCAGCATCTCGGTGGTGACAGGGTTGAGCTTGCCGCGCAGCCAGGTGGACAGACTGTACGGGTCCTCATACAGCCACACCTCCCGCTCCCGTTCGGCCTTGGCCTCCTCATCGGCCAGGTGCCTGGCCAGCACCCGATCCGCCAACTCCGGATCGACCACCTCCAACACCCTGCGACCCAACCGAGCCAGATCCTTGGGATGAAACACCCTCGCCTGGTCGACCAACACCTGCTCGGCCTCTCGCCGCAGATCGGGACCAGCTTCCTTCGGCAAGTTGCCCACCGACCGGGCCACCACCGCCGCGTGATCGAGACTGATCGCCCCGGACGCCAGCGCATCCCGGGTCGCATGCAACGAGGTCTCCAGGTCCCGGGCCAGCTTCACCGAACGCCCAGCAGCTTCGGGACGGATCCGCAACCGGCCCGACAACCAGTTAGCCGTCGACGTCGCCCCCACCCGGCGGCCAACATCGTGCCGGTCGGCCTCTCGGATCACTCCCAACGACAGCTCAGCCAGCTGCGCAGTAAGGCCGTTCAGACTCTCCAACAGATCCGCGACCTCATCGGCCGCCACCGCCGCTGCACCATCACCATCTGACGAAGACGTGGTAGACGACCACAGCGATGGAGACGGCTCCTCCGCAAGCCGGTCCCGCATCCGGTCGGCCAACGCAGCCAACGGATGACGGATCCGGTCCGGAGTGATCACATCCACAACCAAGATCCTAGACCCGACCACCGACAACCCCGACGGCCAATCGGGCGCCCGAAACTCTAAGCAAGCAAGGGAAATCCCGCGTAGTTGACGCGCGCGCCAGAGGTCACCGCGAGACGGTCACGATCTCGATGCCCTCGTCCTCGCTGGGCGGTTGGAAGATCGTCTCCAAGTGACGGACACCGGCTTCGTCGATCTGATGGGCATCCGCGACGTCGGCAGCACCGCGGCCCAGAGTCTGCTTGATTGCGGTCTCCAGTGAGACGTCGATGTAGTGCAGAACGACCTCATAACCGACGGTCTCAGCCCGCTGCCGCCATTCGCGACGGCGCTCCCGGCTCCACTGGTTCCAGTCGAGAATGACATCGCAGCCAGCGCCCAGGACCTGGCATGCGGTGTCCCAGATGAGGGTCGTGCACCGATCGAGCCTTGCGACGTACGCAGGATCGTCGTACCGCAGTCCGTACAGCCGCAGCATCCACTCATCGAGGGTGAATCTCACCGCCGGCAGTTCTACTGCCAGCCGGCGCGCGTAGGTCGTCTTACCAGCGCCCACCAAGCCACACAGCAGATGGACATGCGGCGACGGTGACCCGCTCACGACGTGGTGCTCCGACATCGAGGCCATCCTGCCTCATCCCCCGATGCTCCTCCTCCTGTCCTGACTGTCCTCGCGACAACTCCGAGATGATCGGATGCATAGAAACCGTCCCCGTCCGGAGTGTCGCCGATGAGGCCGACCTCGGCAGCGTTCAGGCCTGGGCCGAGAAATACATAGTCGAGCCGACATGCCGGACCGTGGCTCGGCATCGTGTATCCGGCACTGCCCGGACACGTCGCCGCCCACGCATCGACCAGGGCCGGCGATCCCTCTGAGAGCACGGCCAGTTCAGGTCTATCGGCGCCGGCGGTGTTGAGGTCGCCGACAACGACGAGGTTGCGGCGCGGAAGCCGATCGACGTACGCACGCAAGCTTCGCGCCGCGGCAAGTCGTGCGGCGGCAGGCCCGGGCGACCAGTGCGCGACCAGGAAGTCGAGCTCTCCTCCAGGCAGCGCGATGACTGCGTGGAGGAAGCGATCCGAGCCGTACCCGCGATCGGCCTCGGCGCTGGCCTCCGGCGCGTCCATGCTGACCAGCGACCAGGACGCGACCTGATGGCGGGTGAGAACCGCGAGTCCCGCGGCAGGTAGCCCCGCATGGTTCATGCCCAGTCGTTCAGCGACACTGGCGACAAGCCCGCCACCGGACGGCGACTCGTCCGAGACTTCCTGCAGTCCAACGATGTCAAGGTCGGCTTGCTCCAACGCTCGTACGATCAGCGGAAACCTTCGTGTCCATACGCCTTCGACAGGTCGCATCGACACCGCGGCACTCCCCGGCACGGCACCTCGTACGACGTTGCGGTCCGCCGCATAGCGCCAGGGCTCGCCGATCCTCCAGACGTTGAATGTTCCCACCGACAGCATGGTGCGCCCAGCCTCCTTCCAACTGCCCTCACCGGCGGCCCGCACCGACTGCCCTCACCTACAGGCCGCACCGACTGCCCTCACCTACAGGCCGCATCGGAAACACGCTGCCACACACAACGATGCCGATCGATCATGTTCGCCACGAGCACAGCCATCCGACGTGGGCCACTAGACCAACCGCCGGCCGTACCATCGCACTCGCTGTCCGCCGATGTGTCAGGATCCATGCCGTGGCGATCGATGTGACCCGCCGAGTCCAGGCGTTGTACGTACAGCTCAGCGACGGTGTCCGGCTCGCTGTCGACGTCTGGTTGCCGGTCGAGCAAACCGCCTCCGGCGGCAAGGTCAGTTCGGTCCTACGGGCCACCCGCTATTACCGCGCCGAGGTAGCGCCCGGACCGGGACCCGAGGCCGACTCCAACTTCGGCATGGGCAACCTGTGGAACGATGCCGGCTTCGCGCTGGTACTCGTCGACGCCCGCGGCACGGGAGCCTCGTTCGGCACCCGAACAGGCGAGCTCGCCGAGCAGGAGATCATCGACTACGGCGAGATCATCACGTGGATGGCGGCGCAACCGTGGTCTGACGGACGCGTCGGCGTCTACGGCGTCTCGTACGAGGGCCAGGCTGCCGAGCTGATGGCCCGCCTTGGCAATCGGCACGTGTACGCCCTTGCCGCGTTGTTCAGCCCCTTCGATCCGTACCGCCAGCTCTTCTATCCAGGCGGATGCGCCACCGCGGACAGGTTCGCGGTGTGGATGTGTGAGAGCCAGCTCAAGGACGGAGTCGACGGGGCGCTCGACCGGCTGGCCGCGCTCACGGGACAACACCCTGACGCCATCGAGCGTCCCGCTCCGGTGAAGCCGGTCGATGGTCCAGACGGGCTCACCCTGCTCGAACAGGCCATCAGGGATCACCAGGCCAACGCTGACGTACACGAGACCATGGGCCGCGTACCGTTTCGCGACGACCGCGCGAGCGGTCTCGACTGGGAGGGTACGGCGCCGGCCGGCGCGCAGCAGGCGATCGAGTCGTCTGGCGTTCCGATGCTGGTCCGCGCTGGCTGGCTCGACGGCGCGTTCGCGGCGGGTGCGCTGGCGCGGTTCGCGACGGTCTCCAACTACCAGGAGGTCGAGATCGGACCCTGGGGCCACGGCGGCGCGACCGTCGCAGACACGCTGCACCCGGCGCGGACGCTGGACAGTGACGTACTCAGCCCCGACGGACAGGACCGGCGACTCGTGGAGTTCTTCACGCGGTGTGTCCAGCACGGCGAACGGCCAGCGGGGCACGGCACGTTGAGCTTCGGCACCCTCGGATCCGGCGAATGGCGGACCGTCGACTCCTGGCCCCCGGACGGTCTCGCCGCGCGACGCTGGCACCTGGGCCCAGCTGGTGCGCTGACCGCAGACCCAGGCGAGGCCGAGACGATCCAGGTCGCCGTTGACCCCACGGCCTCGTCAGGCGGCACCAACCGGTGGCTCGCCATCGACCAGGGCCAAGGCGCCGCGTACCCCGACCGCCAGGCCGCCGACGAGCCACTCACGACCTTCACCACCACACCGTTGCCCGCCGACGTCCACGTACTCGGGTTTCCCGTCGTGACCCTGCGCCTGGCCACCTCGGGGACCGACGGTGCGGTCTTCGTCTACCTCGAGGACGTCAGCCCCGATGGTGCGGTGACGTACGTGACCGAGGGATGCCTGCGGTTTGTGCATCGGCGTACGCACGGAGCGGCCGAACCGACCCGGCTCGGCGTGCCGCGGACCTTCGCCCGTGCCGACGGCCTGAGCGTCGTACCGGGTGAGCAACTCGATCTCGTCGTCGAGTTGCAGCCAGTGTCGGCGGTGCTGCGGGCTGGCCACCGGGTACGGGTCGCGATCGCGGGCCACGACGCATCGTGCTTCGCGAGGTACGGACCGGACGGAGAGACCTTCACCCTCGAGGTCGGAGGCGGGCGCTCCTTCCTGGATCTCCCGGTGCTTGGATCATCCGCCGAACCCGGCTGACTACCGATCGATGCGGACGACAGCACCGATCTCGAGGGCCGCCCAGACACGACCGTCGGGAGCCACCGCGATGCCGTGAGGCTCGGACGAGGGCGTCGGCAGGTCGTATTCGGCAAGGTCGCCGTCGACGCTGAGGCATCCGATCCGGTTGGCACCCCACTCGGTGAACCAGCAGGCGCCATCCGGAGCGACGACGATGGCGTGCGGCCGCGCGTCGCGATCCGGAAGGGGAAACTCCTGGATCGTGCCGTCGAGCGCAACCCTGCCTAGCTGTCCGGCGCCGATCTCGACGAACCACAACGCGTCGGGTCCGGCTGCGATGCCTACCGGCGCGGCACCGTCGGTGGGTAAGGCCTGGATCGTGACATCGCCGTCGAGAGTGAGCCGGCCGATCGCGTTCGCCTGGTTCAACGTGAACCACATCGCACCGTCGGGACCTGCCACGATCATCGACGGCATCCCACCGGCGACCCCGACCGGGTGTTCAGTCATGTCGCCGTCGGTGCTGATGCGCCCGATCCGGTCGGCGTTCATCTGCGTGAACCACATCGCCCCGTCAGGGCCTGGTGCGATGCCGAACGGACCGCTCCCGGGTGTGGGCGGGCTGCTCGTGCGGACCTGTCCGTCGAGGCCGAGACGCCCGATCCGGTGCTCGCGAAGCTCCGTGAACCACAAGGCGTCATCCGGGCCCACGGTGATCACCGATGGCCCTCCGGTGGCGGACCCCAGCGGGTAACGGTCGACCCGGCCGTCCATGCTGAGCCGAGCGACCTCGCCGCGGTGGACCAACGTGCACCACAGCGCTCCGTCGGGACCTGCCGTGATGCCGTAGGGACCCGCGTCGTGTTCGGCGACGGGTATCTCCTCCATGGCAGGCGTACCAGCACGCTCCTGCATGAACCTCCTCATGCATATCCCGGATCGGTGCGCGAACGGTCAGGTGCGGTCTTGGCTCGTCAGCGCTCCGACAACGGGGCTGGCGCCTCCTGGAGCACCCAACTGTTGCCGTCCGGGTCGGCGAAGAAGGCGAACGAGTTCCAGGTCTCGCCCTTGCCCTCCTGCCAGCCCGACGGTCCCACGTGCTGCACCGGGCTGATGTCGACCCCGCGTGCCGAGAGCTCGGCGTGGGCGGCGGCGATGTCCGTCACACACACCTGGATCCCGTGGAGCGTGCCGGGGTCCATGATCGGCTGGTCCGGCGTACCCGGCATCCCCTTTGCCAGTGCGATCGAACACCGCGAGCCTGGCGGCGTGATCTGCACGATGCGGACCCCGGGCGCCACCTCGGTGTCGAGGTCGACGTTGAAGCCGCACCGGTCGGCGTAGAACTCCTTGGCCCGGTCGACATCGGCGACGGGAAGATTGATGACCTCGATCGTGTAGTCCATGGTGAAGCTTTCTGTTCGGTCCAGCTGGGTCCGCCTGCGGTGTCGCAGTACGCAGGAAGACTGTGCCACAAACAGCCGACATCAACGTGCCGACCTCGGTGGCTAGCTCACCTGGCGACATCACCTGGCGACATCAGCTGGCGAACGCGAGGGCGACGTCGGCGACAAGCCGGTACCCGGCGATCTCCGCGGCAACCCGTTCCGCGCTGTCGGGACAGAGGTGGACGATGGTCACAACGCGGAAGACGACCGCGCGGGCGAGCAGCTGCGCACCGGCCGGACGCGTCGCCGCGAACCGGGTGGCGAGGTCGACCGGCGCGTCCTCCCAGGCCACAGCGTCGGCGACGAGGATCGCGTCGGCGAACGGCGCGGGAGCGAAGTGCGGCGACATGTCGATGACCGCTGGCGGCAGGTCGTCGGCGTACAGGATGTTTCCCATGTCGCCATGGATGATCTGTGCGGCTGGCCCGGTCCACGGCTGGGTCCACAGTGACGAGAGTTCGTCGAGCAGGGCGGTCACTGCCCCAGGAAGGTCCGCAGCCGGTTCCTGCTCGCGCCACGCCACCCGTGACCCGATCGACCAGGGGCCGCTGCCCGGCGGCGGCTCCGCGCGTACCCCAGCGAGCGCTGCATGGAACGCGACGGACACCTGCAGGCCGTCCTCCCACCTCCCGCGGCAATGCGCGCCCGCCAACCAACCCGTGGCGGTCCACCCGTCGACGATCCAGCGGCCATCGGCGGAGGCCACCGGTCGGGCGACGCGGAAGTCGTCGCAGTCGGGCACCTGTCCCAGCACGTCGGCCAGCCAGTCGATCCGCTCGTTCGGCGCGGCCGGCTTGAGGACGACGCCGCCGGCCCGCCACGACGTCCCCTGCCCGCCGGGCAGCCAGGTGAGCAAGGTCGGGTCGCCACCGAATGCCTCGACGGCGTACGCGGTTGGCTCGGCGGGCGCCTTCCGGCTCTGCTCAGTCACGGTCCACATCCTTGTCGATGTGGCTGCAGACCTCATCACGGTTTCTGGGCTCCTGCCCGGCCCCGCACTCCGTCCGGTTTGGAGGGGGACCGTGCTCATGCGTCAACGTCCGCCCACTGTGGCGACGCGCGATGGACGTTTCTTCACGCATGATCACCCCCGCGCTCGTGTCAGGATGACGAGGTGCTGGAGCCGTTCATCAAGCGCCGGGCCCGGCCGGTGCCCGGCACGATTCCCGATGTCCTGCAGCTGTTCGTGGCGGAGGTGCGGTTCTACCGTGAGATAGCGCCAGGTGGTCGGCGCTACGCGATCTCCGGCCTGTCTGGATGCGTGGCGGAGCAGTCGCCGCCGACCGCTGGCCGTGGCTGCGGACGCCTGCCGGCGATCACAACGAACTCGTCGGCCGGATCTTCAACGAGGCTTGGCCGATCGTGGCTGACCGACCGGAATGCACAGAAGCGGTAAGCGCTCTTGGTGAACGGCTCTACGGTCGCATCCCCAAGGTCGTACGTGCCGCCGCATTGGCCGGTCCCTCGACATTGGCGCACGGCGACGCATCCATGCTCAACATCCGTACCAGTGCTAGCGGAGAGATCGCACTGCTCGACTGGGAAGATGTCGCCGCCGCTCCGGGTATGTCCGACCTCGCGTGGCTGCTGGTCTCGTCCGTCGACCCGCTGCGGTGGGACGAAACGATCGCTGCGTACGGAACCCGGTCCGGTCTGGCCGAAGCCCTTCCGGCAGTGGCGTCCCAAGCGATCCTCTCCCTGGCGGATACGCCGGCTGGCTCCGAGGATGCGGTTGGGTGGGTACGTCGGATCGAGGAAGCAACCCGCCGCATCTGAGCGAGGTGGAGCCGTCCGGCCATGCGTGGCGGGCCGTCGTGTCAGAGCAGGACGGGCTTCGCCACATCCTCGAGCCATGCCCACGGCTTGTCGCCGTACTCGGCCAGATCCGCTGGCAAGGCGCCGTCCAGATTTCGTATCCACGCGGCGGTGCGGTTGACCGGCGCCGTCTGCAGCGCGCACCGGGCCAGATCCCACAACTCTGCGGCAGGTGCGAAGTCCGCCCACTGCCGAAGGTAGGTTCCGAACACCTTACGAACTCGGTCGTCCCTGAGATCGATTGCCCCCGCTGGCTGCGGGATCCTCCAGCCGTACACGCATTCGGCCGCCAGCATGACCAACGACGCGAACGGATGTCCCCAGGAAGCATCAGCGAAGTCGAGGAATCGACAACCACTCGCACCTGAAGGCAAGATGACGTTGCCAGGCCACAGGTCGCCCTGGTCCAGAGCCAGCGGGACCGCTCCGGCGGCCAACGTCTTCGCCGCCTGTCGAAGCATGGGGAGTGCCGAGAGTACGCGATCGTACTGATCGTCGCTGATCCGCCGCGGATCCTCGGCGGGCAACGCCCGAAGGTAGCTGGCCTGTGCCCTCGCGAGTTCGGGCGCATCGTGCGGTGGAGCCTCGCGTACCCCCAACGAGACTAGCCTTTCCCGATGGTGGAGCGTCTGCCGCTGAAACCTCGCGTAGTCGACCAGCATCGGAGTAAGCGAGTCGAGCTCGATCCCCCGGCTCTCGGCTGAACTCTGCAACAAGATCGGACCGCCGTCGCGGCTCAGGATCCACCCGCGCGACGGCTCTACCGCCAGCGGCGCGTCCACGTACTCCGGTGACAGATCGGCAAGGGCGGCTTGAACGGACCCTTCGTGTAAGTGTGCTTGGACGTTTGCCTTGAACCAGTAGCTGAACCCGTTGCAGCTCACAGTCCACACCGTCGACCACGGCCGTACCGAGTGGTGAGTCATCTCGATGACTCCTATGCCGTGGACGCGCGTGAGTACGTCGGAGAGCCACTGCCGGACGTCGTCGAGCCACTCCTGCGTACTCCAATCCGCAGCCATCACCACGCTCCAGCCGACGCCATGCCCCCAGCCAACGCCGGCGAGCCTACGCAGCGCACGTACGATCGGCATCCGAATAGTCAGCACAGGCTCACCACCATGGGGCCCATCGCTGAGGCTTCCGACCCGAGGACGAGACTCAGCACCATGGCCGACCGCTATCAACCGCCGTCCGAGCGCGTCCGCCAGTGGGTGGAAAGCGCTCTGGGTTCACGTGCGCGGATCGTGGCGACCTCGAGGCTTCGTGGCGGGCTCACCGCCGACATGGACCGGCTGACCGTCGGCGTAGGCAGTGGCCAGGTCGAGGTAGTGCTGCGCCGCTGGTCCGATCATCTGTGGGGATCAGGTCTGGTCGACCGCGAGGCAGCCGGGTTGACGGTCCTCGCTGACCAGGACCTGCCGGTCGCTGTCCCGCAACTCCTGGCAGCCGACGCCTCGGGCGACAACGCGGGGGAGCCATGCCTCCTGATGACAGCACTCCCAGGGGCGTCTCTGCCCACACCGTCGGACTTCATCGGCTGTGCGGAGCAGACGGCGGTGATGCTGGCCCGCCTTCACGCTGTCGACGCGACCGGGCTGGCGCACACCGACCCACACGGATTCGACGAACGCCGGATCGACGCCTGGATTCGCGATCCGGGGCTCGCCCAGGCCGTGAAGGAAGCGACCGCCGAACCCGTCGCGTCAAGCCCGCAGGTGTTCGTGCACGGCGACTACCAGTTGCTCAATATGTTGTGGCAGGGCCCGCGCCTGTCTGGCGTCGTCGACTGGACCTATGCCGGCGCAGGCTCGCGAGCGATCGACGTCGGACTCTGCCGGCTGTCCCTGGCCGTGCCGTACTCCCCGCCGGCTGCGGAGAGCTTCCTGCGCCAGTACGAAGCCGAGGCGAGCGTGACCATCGACCCGCGAGCCGACATCCGAAGCCTGCTGTCCTTCGGGCCGAGCTGGTTGGAGTTCGTGTCCAGCCTCACCGGGCGTGGCCCGGTTGACCGCCACCAGATCGCCGATCGGGTGACTGCCCTCCTGCGCGCAGCAGTCGCCAGACTCTGAGGAAAGCGGGAGCTCACCCGCGTGTCAGTGGCGCATGCCTTCCGCGTCGCGCCTATTATCGCCGCGTCACAGGGATTCACGGCGTCCCCTTCGGGCGCCGACCCGCCCGCGCGCTCGGCGGCCAATCGAGGCGCAAGGTTGGTGGCCGCATGCCTGATACTCCTCTGTTCCTTGTCGATGGACACAACCTGCTCTGGCGGGCTTGGTTCGGCTTTCCGGCTCGGATCTGGAGCCGCGACAAGAGCCGCGATGTGACTGGGGTCTTCGGATTCTTCGCACTGCTACGCGCGGCGACTCGGGAGATTTCCGCACCACCGCAGGTCGTCGTCGTCTTCGACGGCGAGAACGCCTGGGATGACCGTACGACGATCGATCAGGACTACAAGGCGCATCGCCCGACGGACGCAGCGGCCATGGCACCGATCAGGTCCCTCGCCGATGTCGTACGCGGTCTGGACGCCGCCGGCCTTGCCCACGTCTGTGTCGACACCGCGGAGGCCGACGACATCATCGCCAGTGTGGCGGCCCGGTCCCGGAAACGCTCGCCGCAGCGCGACGTCTGGATCATGTCAACCGACCGGGACTTCTATCAGCTGATCGATGCACGAACGCGCATCCTCAACACGGCCAGGCGACCGGGGCACCGTATGGTCGACCAAGCCGAGATCGAGGATCGGTTCGGCGTCGCTCCTGCCCAGTGGTGCGACAGAACCAGCCTTGTCGGCGATCCGTCCGATGGCATCAGGGGAGTTCGTGGCGTCGGCCCGGTCACCGCAGCCCGCATCCTTGCCGACGGGCTGACCATCGAGAGGTTGCCGGACTCCGGCCGACTCGTAGGCAGGATAGGTGACCGCATCCGCAGCTCACTCCATGACGTGAGGCGTTGGAAGCAGATGATGCTGATGCGAACAGACCATCCCCTGCCCCGATACGTGCTCAGCCGTGCGCCTTCAAAGGAGCTGCCCAGGGCACCGCACGTTCTGGAGATGCTCGACCTGTGGTAGCCCAGGGCGGGTGCTATCGCCTGTCTCGCGGCGAGTTGCCCCCGGTGAACGCGATGCTCGGACGGCGTGCGGGGCTGCGCAGACACGCGCTGACCCCGTGAAGGTAAGTGAGAACCTCGCGGTAGGAGCGGAGCAGGCCCGTGTCGTGATAGGGAATTCCGTGCTCTTTGCAGAACGCCTGCACCAGAGGTTTGGCCCGGCGGAGATTCACCATCGGCATGGTGGGAAACAGGTGATGCTCGATCTGGTAGTTCAGCCCACCCAGAGCATGGTCGACAAACCAGCCGCCCCGGACGTTGCGCGAGGTGAGCACCTGCTTGCGAAGGAAGTCGATCTTCTCCTCCAGCAACGGCATGCCCTTGTGGTTCGGCGCGAACGAGCAACCCAGATAGAGACCGAAGATGCCTTGCTGCACAACGAGGAAGACCAGTGCCTTCACCGGCGAGAGGACCAGGGCAAGAGCCGCCAGGCATGCGATGGTGTGCACGCACAGCAGAAAGGCCTCGGCACCGCGACCTTGCACATCGCCACGCCACATGGCCCGGATGCCCGACACGTAGAGGTCCATCCCTTCCAGCAACAGGATGGGGAAGAACAAGAACGCCTGCCAGCCCGCGACCATGCGGGCTGCGGCGCCGCGCCGTTCCTGCGCCTGCTGTTCGCTCCAGGCGATCACACCTGCGCCGACATCGGGATCATCATCGACATGGTTGGGATTTGTGTGGTGCCGCGTGTGCTTGCCCACCCACCAGCCGTAGCTCAGCCCGATCCCAAGATTGCCGAGGAGCAGGCCGACCAGCCGGGCAGTGCGTTTCGATCTGAACACCTGCCGGTGACCGACATCGTGAGCCAGGAAAGCGATCTGGGTGAACAGGACCGCGAACGCTGCAGCCGTGAGCACCTGCAGCCATGAGTCGCCGAGCAAGAAGAATGCCGCGCAAGCGGCCGCGAACAGCGTCAGCGTGACGGCGAACCGCGTGGCGTAGTGTCCAGGTCGGCCACGCAGCAGACCAGCTTGTCGGATTCGCCCGGTCAGCTTCGCGTAATCGCTTCCCCTCGTGGTGGCCGGGTTAGGCGTACGACGTTGCTGACCGGGATCCGGTTGGGGATCCGTCGACGCCGGGGTCACGTACGCGTCGCCGCGCTGCCTTGGGCGGCTGGTGACTGCTCTGCCCGCTGCGCAATGACCGCGTCGAGGAGGTCTCTGGCCGGTATCGCGTTCTCTGGTTGGGCGGCCAGTTCCATGGCTGCTTCGGCGATGGCCTCATCGGTGTCCGGCGGAACGACGAGGAGTGCGACGTTGTGGTGATCGGCGCAGCTCACCGTGATCAGGGCGCTGGGTTGGGTGGTGAACCAGCCGAGCCGGACGATTCGGCCGGAGACGCGAAGCCGTGGCGGTCGGCTCTCCCAGCCGGTGAGGCCCAGCATGAGGCAGGTGGCGTGGCTGCCGGTCTGGGCGTCGACCTCGAGGATCAACCCGGGCAGCTCCGTGAAGGGGTCGTCGGAGCGTGGCCACCAGCTGCCGTGTAGCAGCACGCGGCGCGAGAGAGTCGGTCCCCAATGCATGCGGGGGGTCGAGGGCGCCGGCGATCTAGACGCGGATGAACTCTCACTAGCGGCAAAGGGCACGGGTGCTCCTTCCAAGGGCCACCCGCCGGTGGCCACGGTCTCACAAGCGATCAGCGACGGTCGTACGGGGGCCCGTGCAGTCAGCCGCGGCGAGCGGCGGGCAGCCGTTGCCTCGCCGGTATGTACGCGTCACCAACAACGTAGCGACATGTTCGTCGAAGTTGGAGTCCACCCCGACACCAGGACGTGACGGCCCTTCCCGGGTGGAACGTGATCGCTTCCGAATACCTCGACCGTACGCTGCTGATCTTCTGAAAACCAGCCCTCTCGGAATCAAAGTCTGCCAGAGCGCAGGGCAGAAATGTACATCGCTGGCGTGAGCGTCCCACGGCTGGACCCGCGTGGCGCCCGGTTCGGCGCCTAGACTCGGAGTCATGGAACCCGGTGAAGACGACAAGGCCAACGTCATCGACCTGACTCTCCGCAAGCGCAGCAAGGCCGCCGTCGTACGCAACCGGGCCGCGACCGAACGCACGGGCGCCGCACAGGAGCGCGAAGAGTCCGGCGACACGCGAAGGCTCTCCGCTGGCGTACGAAAGTTCATTGCGGAGCGACGCGACCGCCTCGACCACCATCGCAGTGCCATCGGGGGCAGCGGGGGCAGGGGCGGCGGCGCCGCGGATGCCAAGATCCCGGACGGAACGCAGACCGCGGAGGATCGTGCCCGCGATGCAGACGAGCGTCGCCGGCTAGCGGACAAACGGGACGAATACGCCGACCAGCGCGAACGCCTGGCTGACCAACGCGAGGCGGCCGCCGACGAGCGCGAACGCCTTGCTGATCTTCGCGAACGAGACCTCGACGAGCGGGAACGCAGACTGGCTTCCCACGCAGCGGCACCGGACCCGGAAGCGTCGACGTAACCCAGCAGCGCGGGCCCACTCGATGGCGTCCACCGACCGTCTGGATCGTCCGGTCTGGCGCTGACCCTCATCACCCGAGGATCGCCAGCGCGCCCTCAGAGCCGATCGGGTCGACCGCCATCGCCATCGCCGACTTGGCCACCGGCTCTTCGGTCTCCGGCGGAATGAGGAGGAGAACCGTCTCATCTGTGCCGTGCCCGACGATCACGGTGTGGGGATCTCGGTAGGCAAACCAGATCAGGCGTACGTCACGATCGAAGACCCGCACGCGGGCCGGCGAACTGTCCCATTGGGTGACGCTCAATGAGAGCCGGTTCACCACACCCACAGATGAATGCAGCTCAGCGACGAGTGCGCGCAACTCCGCGGTCGGACGCCGTGTCCGTGGCCACCAGGCACCATCGACAGTGCCGTTGTGTGGAGCGATGGCCAGTCGTACCGGTGAACCCGGAACGGCGCCGCGGTGAGAAGTCGTGTGCGCGTGTGCTTTTCTGCGGTCGGATGTCAGATCCGCTGCAAGATCTATCGCGCGATCTGCGGTGACAGCTGGGAAAGTGGAGGACACAGGAACTGCGATTTCCATCGGGGCTCCGTCTCCGGAGACAAATCCGCCGGAAGTGATCGAGAACCGTGGACGGCGCAGACTCGGTTGCCGGCGTACGAAATGCCCTCGGTTTCCCCAGTCTTCCACGCTGGGCCTGAATACGCACCACCCGGTCTGACCGATGCCATTTGTTCAGCCGCTGTCTGCGTAAGCCAGGCAGCCCGTATGTTCCAAGGTCCCGCATGCGGGTAATCGGCGTAGACCTGGCCCGCCTGTCCACGTTGATTCGGCGCCTGGCCCCTGTCCGGGCGCCGCGTCGTGGCCTGAGGGGCGGGCGGGCCGGGCCTGCGGCTCGCTCGACGCAAGTCGGGTGGCGACGCGCCACGTCAACCGGCGGCCATGATCAACCGGCGGAAACTGACCATCATCGCGCCGGCACTGGGCCGTTATCGCCTGTTGATCATTGTCGATGAGCAGGACGCCACTGACAGCGCGCCGATCGGATGACCCTGATCGCCAGCGGTCACAGGCCAAGCTGTGCGCGCCCGACGGGGCTGAGGTCGGAAGGTGTCGGCCGTCCGGTCCAGGTGACCTCGTAGTCCTCGGCCGCGAAGTCCGACGGACTCCTGCCGGCAACGAATGCCTCGCCGCATCGGGCAGCGTAGGCAGCGTTCTTCGCACACCACGGCGAGGCCGGGATGTACATCACGTTGCCCCAGCCCTGCTGGTCCTCCACCGCTGCCACGGAGTGGATCATGTCGCCGTGCCACCAGACGGTGTCACCTGGTTGGACGGCCGGGATGGGCGAGAGCGCGGGCAGGAGCACGCCGTGGTGTTCCGCTGTGATGGGCAGGGCCTGCCCGTTGATCGCGCCGCACAGGTCGTCGTCTCGTACGTCGTTCTGCAATGCGCGAAGCAACACGTACGCCATCGCCTGCGGGATCGGGACGACGTGGAGTACGCCCTCGGTTGGCTCCATTTCCGACAGCGCGGTCCATCCCTGGAACGTACGGAACGCAGAACACATGACGGTCGACGGAAACTCGTGCACGTCGCTGCGGTAGGCCCCGTCCCACGGGTCGTAGTCTCGCCAGCTGCCGTCGAAGACATGGCGGAACACCTTCTGGTACGCGGGAAGCAGCCAGCGTTCGACCGAGCCCGAGTCGGTGTGCGGAGACAA
This sequence comes from uncultured Actinomycetota bacterium, assembly GCA_963720325.1. Lineage (GTDB taxonomy): Bacteria > Actinomycetota > Actinomycetes > Propionibacteriales > Actinopolymorphaceae > Thermasporomyces. Next base: position 1,373,990 of record CAVRFE010000008.1, read on the forward strand.
ACCGTCCGACGTCGTGCCGGGCGGTCGGCGCCGGACCCGGTCGGGATAGGCACTGTCGCGGGACGGATCGAACCACACCCGTCCGCCGGACTCGTGCTTCCAGAAGCTGTTGAGGAACTGCCTGGTTGCGACCATGTTGGCGTGCTCGCGTGCCTCCATCTGGGGTCGCGACCAGTAGATCGGGAAGATCGGCGGCACCCCGGCGGCCAGGCCACCGAAGACTCCGTCATCGAGGTAGCGGTAGGTCTCGGCGAAGTTGTTCGCCTCCACGTAGCCGACCAGTTCCTGGTCCCACGCCTCGGCGCTGGCGCGGTCGAAGGTCCCCCGTACCACCGCGCAACCACGCCGACGGATCGCCGCACGCACGTCCTCAGTCACCGCACCGGCGGCGACATCGGCGAACTCGACCACCGGCCAGACGTTCTCGCCAGCCTCGCGCGCAGCAACGACCGCGTCCACTTCCGTGCGGACTGCCTGGTCCACCTCGGTGAACACCTGCGTGTAGTCGCCGATCCGCTGCCGGAGCTCTGCCTTGGTACGGGCGATCGCAGCGGGCATGTCCGCTGGCACGTCTGCTGCTGCGTCGGCGGCCGGACCGGCTACTGGACCGGCTACTGGGCGGGCCGGCGTCGGGTCCGATGGCGGGCTCGTCCTCGTGGCCATGGCGGTCGCACCTCCTGGAAGGTGGTCGGGGCCGGCCGCTCGGGTTCGGACCGAAGAGCCGCCCCCTTTTTCGATCCTCACTGTAATGCGCACCACGCTCGGCCTCGTCCACCTGAGAGCGCCTGGAGTCCTCGCCACTTACCAGGCGTACCGCTCAGAAGTGCGACCTGAAGTGATGATGCTCCGCCTGCCGCTCGGGCGGCGGCTTGCCGTGCAGGAGGACGCAAGCCAGCGCGCCCACCACAGCCGCGACGGCGATGACGGCGAACGCGGTCGTGTACGGAGCGGCCGTTGGGACACCGCCTGACTCGGCGCCGGAATGGACGATCACTCCGAGCACCATGGTCCCGGCCGCGGCTCCGATCCAACGCACGGTGAGGACCAGGGCGTTCGCGTCGCCACGTTCCTGCGCCGGGACCTCGTTGCTGAGCCCGGTGAGAAGCGAGGTGAACATCGGCGAGAACGAGGTGCTGAGCAGCAACAGGCCGGGCAGCAGAATCAGATAGGTCAGTTCGTCCAGGAAGACTGCCAACCAGCCGAGCGCTATCGCCGTCGCGACGTAGCCGATGATCGCCGGAATTCGCGCGCCGACCCGATCGGTCGCGCGCCCAGCAATGATGTTGAAGATCGGTGCGGCGAGCATCGAGGGCGCTATCGCAAGAGCCGCGAGGAGCGGCCCATAACCCAGCACGTGTTGGAAATAGGTGGCGATATAGATGATGTAGCCGGTGATGATGAACTGGGCGAAGAACATGGCGAGCACGATTCCGCGCATCACGCGGCGTCTCAGCAAGCCGATGTCGAGCAGCGGATTCGCCTTGCGGAGTTCGAGCACGCAGAAGGCACCGATCACCACAACGCCTACGACGAAGAGGGTGATCGTCGCCGCCGAGTCCCAGCCCCAGGTGAGCGCCTGCATCAGCGCGACGAGGAGCGCGGTCAGGCCGGCCATCAGGACGACGAGGCCACCGACGTCGAAACTCTCCGGCCTGCGCACCGCGCGCGGGTCGACCTTGAGCCAACCCACCAGGGCGAGACCCAGCCCCGCCAAGACCTGCAGGCCAAAGAGGGCTCGCCAACTGATCACCTCGGTCAGTACGCCGGCGAGTACCGGACCGACCACGAACACCGATACTCCGATCGCGGAGTACTTGCCAATCGCGTCGCCGCGTCGTTCCAGCGAGACTCTGTTGGCGATCATCGCGGCGCTCGCCGGATAGAGCGTCGAGGCCCCGATACCGGCGACGGCGATACTGGCTACCAGCCAGAGGAATCCCTGCGAGACCGCCGCCGAGAGCGAGCCCAGGGCGAACACCGACAGGGCGGCAATCAGCACCTCGCGATGCCCGTAATAGTCGCCGAGCCGCCCTCCAGGCGCGGCGAAGAGGGCCAGGGTCAGAAAGAAGGAGTTGACGACCCACTGACCTTCCGAGGTGGAAAGGCTCAACTCGGATGTGATCGTCGGTTGGATCACCCCGAGCACCGTCTGCCCGAGATAGCAGGTGAAGAAGGTGAGCCCGCCAAACCAGAGCGTCCAGTGACTTAGCCGCATCCCCGGAATGTTTCCCGTCAGACGGTAGACCTACTCCCGTTAGGTCGCGCCGCGTGCAGTGCGAGGAACTGGTCCAGTGGTGGAGCGGACGACGAGTTCGGCCGGCAGCAGGATCTGCCGTTCGGTCAGCGCGTCGGGCTCGAGCAGGATCAGTCCCACGACGCGCCCGCGGTCGGCCATGGACTGGTGAACTGTGGTGAGGCCGACCGCGGCAGCTTCCGGAACGTCGTCGAAGCCGACCACCGACAGGTCGACACCGGGCGTCAGTCCACGTTGCCGGGCGGCGTCGAGAACCCCGAGCGCCAGTACGTCACTCGTGGCGAGGATCGCGGTCGGCCGGTCCCGCTGGTCGAGGAGCTCGATGGCGGCGGCCTGACCGGCGGCGCGGGAGTTTCGGGCCGCGGCCACCGGCAGGATCTCGGCGTCGGGCAGCGCACTGCGATAGCCCCAGAACCTGGCCCGCGCCGATTTCCCGACGACGTCGAGGACGCGGTCGACGGCGGAAGGCTCCGTACCCGTCGGCAGTGACCTGGGTTTTGCTCCCTTCCACCGGTCGATGACGACGCCGACCCGGCGATGGCCCAGGCGGGCCAGGTGCTCTCCAGCGGCGATCGCGGCGCGTTCGTCGTCGATCCCTACGTACGGAAGGCTCGGGTCGGTGGGTGGCGTGGTCGTCACCAGCGGGATGCGCCGCGCCCGGATCACGTCGGCCGCGGGATTGTCGTCGTCGACGCAGTAGAGGCAGAACCCGTCGACCACCGCCTTGCGGACGGCCTCGACGGTCGAGGTCTGGCCAGGTCCGTCGGGCGCCGAGTCGAGCGGAACCAGCAGCAGACTGGTCTGGTGTCGTTCGGCCACCTCCGCGAGTCCCTGCAGGAAGCCGACGGCGTAGGGATCGGAGAACGCGAAGGACAAGGTCTCGGTGAAGAGCAGCCCGATCGCTCCGGTCTTGCCACTGCGCAGCGACCGAGCGGCGGCGTCGGGCCCCGCATAACCCAGCCGCTCGGCCTCGGCGAAGATCCGTTCACGAAGATCGCTGGTGAGCTGTTGCGGCCGGTTGTATGCGTTCGAGACAGTCGTGCGGGATACGCCGAGCGCGTCGGCGATCGTCTGCAGGGTCACGCTCGGCATCCCCGGTAGCCTCCGTCATGAGCCGATCGTGAGTCGATCCGCTTTATCGATTCACAGGAACGATAGAGAAGGCGCGGGCTCAGGGCAAGGCCAACGGCTCGTGATGGGGCGCGACCGCATCCACCGCACCGCTCCGGCTGGGTCCGAACATGCCTCCCGCCTGAAGCGGCGTGAGATCGGCAGGACCGTGGCCGGCAAGGTTCAGGTCGCGGAACCGTACAGCCGGGCGACATCGGGCGAGTCGAGCCAACCGCTGTAGGTCGGCGCCTGCGGCCAGCCTTCCGGGGAGTCCTGCCACTCCTCCTGTCGCCCGTGGGGCAACACATCTGCCAGGGCGAACGTGTACGTGAGCTGTTCGACGCCACGACCCGTCGTGTGCCAGGTGCGGTAGACGGTCTCGCCGTCCCGCAGGAAGACGTTCATCGCGAACCCGCCGCCAGGGGGTGCGTCGACGTCGGCGCCGAACGGACTGTCGGCGGTGGAATACCACGTCATCTTGTTCCCGACGCGTTCGGCGTAGGCGAGTGCCGCCTCGATCGGGCCCTGGGTGACGATCACGAATCGAGCGTCGTAATTGTCGAGGAAGTCCAGCCGTGTGAACGACGACGTGTAACTGGTGCAGCCGCCGCACTGCCACTCGGCGTTTGGATCGGTGTCCCACATGTGGTGGTAGGTGATCAGCTGAGACTTGTCGTCGAAGATATCGACGAGTCGGACCGGTCCCTCGGCCCCGGCCAGGGTGTATTCGGGCATCCTCACCATGGGCAGCCTTCGTCGCTGCGCGGCGATCGCGTCGAGTTCCCTGGTGACGGTCTTCTCGCGTACGCGAAGCTCATCCAGGTCCTTGCGCCAGGTGTTGTGGTCGACAACAGGTGGTAGAGCCATGATCAACCTCTCCTTCGGTCGTCTTGCCGCTCTGAGTCTTTCCAGAAACATCTCGGGCTCTGGGTGTCGGGTCGCTGCGTCCGAGGCTTCGCCCCCTCGTCATGGCCAGGTCGTCGCATGGGCCTGGCTGCGTACCTGGGCACCAGGCTCGATCCAGTTGGCCAGTCGTCGCAGGAATCGGGCCAGCTCGACCCGCCCTGAGGGCGCTGGGCGGTGTCGACCCTTAGCGATGCGCGACGCCCATCGTTGGGCCCTGCGTTCTTGCAGCAACCCTTCGGCGTCCTGCTTAGCGATCTCATAGATGTAGTAGTCGTTCACGTCGTCACCTCACCAACCACGGGAGCTACGGGCCGAAGCATGCCTTCACGGTCTGAATCGATCTGCTTTACCGATTCACAAGAACGATAAACATCGCTAGTGTTCCGCGCAAGTCCCACGACCGGATCCGCCGGGCGATGACACAGAGGGGAAAGACATGACCCGCGACAACATTGCCGAGACGCTGGCCAAGCCAATCTCCCAGGAGCTGCTGGGGTCGTCGATCCCGGCCCGGCTGGCCTATGACGGCGTCGACAGTGAGCCCCGGGTGATCCCGATCGGTTTCCACTGGACCGGCGAGCAGGTGGTCATGGCCACGCTCCCGAAGTCCGCGAAAGTTCGCGCACTACGGCAGAACCCCAGGGTGGCGCTCACCATCGACACCCAGGACCAATGGCCGCCCCGGGCGCTGCTGATCCGCGGCGCGGCCCGGGTCGAGTTGGTCGACGGTGTGCCGGACGCCTACGTCGAGGCGTCCCGGAAGGTGATTCCAGCCGAGCACTTCGAGGACTGGGAACAGGGGGTGCGCGCCCTCAACGACCGGATGGCCCTCATCACCGTCGACCCAGACTGGGCGAAACTGCTCGACTTTGAGACCACCCTCCCCAAGGCCGTCCAGGATCTGGTACTCGCGCGCCAGGGCGCGGCCGCTGCCGACGGACGGCCCGCGTGAGGAGGCGCTACGCCCAATCCTCCGAACGCAACAACCGCTGGGGCCGCACTAACGTGGGCGCCGTTGCGTGACGCGCAGCGGTCGCTTGTCGGCGGTGGTCAGTAGCGTCCCGCAGGTGAACGTAAATCCTGCCGCAACGCGGTCCTTCGTACGCACCCACGGACGGGTGCTCGAGGTCCGCCTCGCCGAAGTACTCCTCGATGGCGCTCCCGCGCGCCCGGTGTTCCAGGCGCTGGAGGCCTACCGAAACGCGGACGGCGGATTCGGGCATGGGCTGGAGCCGGACCTCCTCGCACCGGACAGCCAGCCTCTTGCCGCAGACTTCGCCTTCGCGATCCTCGATGAGCTCACCACTCACGATCCGAAGCTGCGCGAGCCGGCAGCGGATGTGGCTCGGCGCACCCTCGACTCACTGGACAGCGTCGCCGCACCTGACGGCGGGTTGTCGATCGTGCTGCCTTCGGCCGCCGCGTACCCCCGCGCAGCGCACTGGGGGAAGTGTGATTTCCCGCCCGGGCTCAACCCGACGGCCGCGATCGTCGGCCGGGCACGCTTGCTCGGGCTCGACCATCCGTGGCTAGAGCGTGCGACGCAGTATTGCCAGGCAGCGATCCAGGCGCCGGACGCGGTTGAGGATGCCCACACAGCGCTCTGCGTGTTTCGCTTCCTGGATTCGCTCGCCGACTCCGCCCAACCCGACCAGCGCGAGTGGGCAGCCAAGCAGCAGGAGTTGCTGGGGCAGCGCCTCGACAGGCTGCCGCTGTTCCAACCGAAACCCAGTGAGGGCTACGGATTGACGCCACTGCACTTCGCGCCAGCTCCGGACAGCCTGCGCCGACGGTTGTTCACCAGCGACGCGATCGATGCACACCTCGACGTCCTCGCCGACGCCCATGACGACGACGGCGGCTGGCCGCTGACGTGGGATCCACCCGGCCCGGGCTCCGCGCTGGCCTGGCGCGCCGCAATCTCGCTACGTGCCCTCATGACCTTGCAGGCTTACGGCAGGACATAACCCATCGGGAGCCTGGAGCGAACGCTGATGCCGGTCAGCGAATTCCGTCGAGGAAAGCAAGGACCCGGCTGGTGAGCAGGTCGGCCGCAGCCTGGTCGTACGACGTCAGCGTCGGGTCGGCGAACAGGTGCTCCTTGCCGGGATAGAGGAACAGTTCGGCTCGCTCGGCGGAGGCCACCAAGGCTCGTGCGGCGTCGATGTCGCCCTCGCCGGCGAAGGACGGGTCGGCGTCCATCCCGTGTATCTGGACGGGAACGCTCTCCGGCCACGCGTCGCCGAATTCCGACACCGGCGCGCACGCTTCGAGGAGCAGGGCGCCCTTGGCTCCGGCTCGGGTCTGGGCCAGCTGTTGCGCTGGCATCACGCCGAGCGAAAAGCCTGCGTAGACCAGCGCATCGCCGAGCCCCTCGACCGCGGTGACGCCACGCTCGACGACTGCGCCGAACCCGGTCTGCCTCATGTAGGCAAGGCCCTCATCGAGGGTGTCGAAGGTGTGCCCTTCGTACATGTCTGGCACGTGGACGGTGTGACCGGCCTGGCGCAGCGTGGCCGCGAAGGCCTCCACTCCGGTGGTCAGCCCCTGAGCGTGGTGGAACAGCACAACCTCGGCCATGGTCTGCTCGCTTTCAAAACTCGAATGATCCAAATATCTCGAACAATCGACGATGCTAGTCTAATCCGGCCATGTCGAGCAATACTCCGGTCCCGGACTACGACCTCGATGACACGATCGAGCTCACCACCGCCGAGCAGGTGCGCGCGATCAGCGACCACCTGCGTACGACGATCCTGAGCCTGCTGCACGAGCGGGCCGCGACCGTCACGGAACTGGCCAGCGCGGTCAAGCGCCCCAAGAGCACCGTCGCGCACCATGTCGGGGTTCTGGCCCAGGCTGGCCTGCTGCGCGTCGTGCGGACCCGACGCGTCAGGGCAATCGAGGAGCGCTACTACGGCCGCACCGCGCGGATGTTCTACGTCGGGCTCGGTCAGCGCATAGACGGCGCCACTCACCGCGACCTCAACGACTTCGAGGTCGCGACGAAGGAGTCCGCCAGGGCATACGAGATCGGCCAGCTACGGTCCTTCATCCGACGGGCGCGGATACCTGAGGATCGGGCGGCCGAGTTCTGGCACCGCGTCAACCAGGTGATCCACGAGTTCGACCAGCTCCCTCGCTCCGGCGAAACGGTCTATGGCTTTACGGTCGGCCTCTATCCGATGCTCGACTACCCGAGGCTGCCGCCTCGGTCCGACAAAGAGGACTGACGCACGTAACGCCGGCTTCGAGCCTGAACGCGCCGCGGAATCCGCCGATGCACCTAGGCCTCGCGGATCACGGGCTCCACACCATCGTCTGCTGGTACAGACGCTTCCCGTTGTCGCGAAGCCCCGGAACCATCGGCGTCTCCCCGTACTTCACGAAGCCCATCTTTTCGAAGAAGCGCACCGCGCGGGTGTTCTCGACCAGCGTCTGCAGGTAACAGCCGGGCGAGCCGGCCTGCCGCAGCCGAGCGAACCATTGGTTCATCAACGCCGCACCGATGCCGGTGCCGCGCGCCTGCGGGACCAGGTTGATGTGCAGGTGTGCCGGCCACCGTGGATCCTCCAACTCGCCCGCCGTCGGCTGACGCCTTATCCCGGCTCGTGCCATGTCGAACATCGCACGTACGAAGAATCGCCGACACTCGCGCCGCACAATCAGTCGGTGCTCCTTGATAGCTGTGTCCATCCGCGTGCTCTCGCTGGGTATCGCGCCGCCGAGGCTTCCGGTGAGGTAGCCCACCAACCGGCCGTCGATCGCGGCCACGCCCAGCGACTCCGGCTCGAGGTCCATGTACGGCGTGAGGTAGACGGCCGCTTCGGACTCCTCGTGCCCCCAGAGCGAGCCCGACAACGAGTCTTCGCCGACGCGGCCGAACAGCTCTCGCAGGTCGACACGATCGGACTCGGCGAACGTACGGATCTCCGCGCCCATCAAGCAACCCTCGCACATCGCGCACCAGCAGCCTTCCTGCCACACCTAAGGTATTCCGGGTGGTGCGTCCCCGTCTTCGTCATGCCGTTCGTGCGCTCATCGTCGACTATGAGCAGCGCGTCTTGTTGTGTCGTTTCGACCTGGCCGACCAGGGCCTGGTCGTGTGGGCGAGTCCTGGAGGCGGCATAGACCCGGGCGAGTCACTGCTCGGGGCACTTCGTCGTGAACTTCACGAAGAGGTAGGGCTGCGGCTCGAGGATGACCCACCGCACGTGTGGCGCCAAGTTGCAGAAGGTCCGGACTACGCGAACGGCTACGCCGGCGTCCTCAACGACTACTTCCTTGTCCGGGCACAGCACTTCACTCCTCGCGGTTCGTTCAGTGCGGCGGAACTTGCCGCAGAGAACATCGCCGAGTTCAGGTGGTGGTCCTTGGCCGCACTCGCGGCGTACCACGGTGAGGATGTGTTCTCGCCCCGCGACCTTCCCCGCCTGCTCCCCGACCTCCTGGCGAATGGTGCACCGGAGGAGCCGTGCGCACTCGGTCTTTGACGAGACGCCGCGACGCGCCTTTCCCGGAGCAAGTCGTCGCGATCAACGGCGAGTTCGCTGATGTTGGCTGGTCAGGGCTCAGTCGTTCTCGGATTGTGGAAGATGCGCCTTCGCCTCCTCGTACGAACCTGTGGGGGTCGATTCGGCTGGGGCGTACACGAGGTACATGACGCCGGTGGCGAAGGTCTGCGCTGAGACCAGCCGCAACGGGGTCGGGGACTCGCCCTCGTCGAACAGGCGCATGCCCTTGCGGACGGCGATCGGGTGGACCAGCAGGTGCAGTTCGTCGAGTAGTCCGGCGGCCAGCAGTTGGCGGACGATGGACACGGATCCGCTCATCGCGATGTCGGTGCCGCCCGGCTCGTTCTTCAGTGCGGTGACGGCCTGGACGAGATCGCCCTTGAGCTGCTCGCTGTTGCGCCAGCTGAACTGGAGGTCCTGCCTCGAGGCGACGATCTTGCGGGCATCGCCGAGCTTCTTCGCGAACTCGGCGTCCTCGTCACCTGCGGCTTCACGGTCCGGCCAGGCGCCGGCGAAGCTGTCGTAGGTCTTGCGGCCGAGCAGCAGAGTGTCGGCGGCACCCAGCTGGCCGTCGACGGCAGCGCCCATCTCGTCGTTGAAGTACGGGAAGTGCCAATTGCCTGGGTCCTCGACGACGCCGTCGAGGGAGACGAACAGACCAGCGGTGATCTTCCGCATCGAACTACTCCCTGCTGGTGGTGAAGAGGTGGTGTACACGGAGTCTGACCGCACCCGGAGCCGGAACTCATCGCAGTCCGGCGAGGCCGACCCGGCATGGGCCCCGGCCGCCTGATTCAGATTGGCCGCAACCGTTCTGCAACCGAATGCGGTTTGCCGTCGTACAGGGTCTGAAGTCGTGTACGAGCCGAGCACGCTCACCGCTGGGTAGGAGCTCTGAGAACGATGGCAGCAGACAGGTTCGACAACCCGCGTCCGCCGCGGGAGTCCAGGCAACCGGGCATGCCGCTGCCTGCTGACCGCGCCGGTACGCAAGTCCCAGCCGGTGGCCAAGCCCCAGCCGGTGGCCAAGCCCCAGCCGGTGGCCAAGCCCCAGCCGGTGGCCAAGCCCCAGCCGGTGGCCAAGCCCCAGCCGGTGGCCAAGGCCCTGCCGGGAACGCCGTCCCTCCTGGTCGCCATGTCCCTGCTGGGAACGCCGTCCCGCCACGTCGCCAAGCCCCCGCCCCGAACCTCGCTCCTCCTGGTCACCGAGGCCCGGCCGGCATCTATGTTCCTGCGGGTCGCCAAGCCCCTGCCGGTAACCGCGTACCGCCGCACGAGGCGCCCACCGAGCGCGCCCTCCCCCTCGCCGACGCACCCACCCACGCCGCGCTGCCGCAGCCGCCGGCCGAGGCGGCGGATGCCGCGGTCGACCATGGCCCGCACCGGATCCGATATGCGGCCCGATCCGTCGGTCGACGTCGGGCCAAGCCCGCGCACCTCACCCACGGCGTACGACCGGACGGACCGGCCGCCGTCCCGACACCGCCGGTGGCGCCGCCCGCCGAGCCAGCGCTCGGCCCGTGGGTCCAGCCGCCGGCCGGAACGGAGAACCTCGCACGCCCGAGCGAACCGTCCGCGTCGCCATCGGCTCCGACCAGCCGGGCCAGCACCGCCGCACGCGCGAACCGGCCACCCCTGCCGCGCCCACGTGCGCGATGGACACTTGGCGTCGCCCTCGCCGGGCTGGGCCTGGTGCTGGCGTGCTTCCTCATCCTCCCCTGGGCCCAGGTAGACGGGGAGTCGATCACCGTCCCCGACATCTGGAACGCCGACGGCATCCCTCCCGCATACCTGCTCTTTGGCTGGCTGGTCATCCTCTGGCCCGCCGGGCTCGTCACCTTCGGCGGAACGCTTGACTCCAGGGCATGCCGGGCGCTGTTCGCCCTCACCTGTCTGCTGGCGTCCACGGCAGTCGCCACGATCGTGATCGCCGACCCCCTGGGGGTGACGGCCGCCATCGATCAGGCCGTCCAGGACCAGGTGGGCGGCCGGCGGCAGAGCGGATCACCCGTCGCCATCCTCATCGTCGTCGCCTGCGCCGGCATCCTGCTCGGCGCCGGCTATCTGGTCACCCGCGGGATGGCCTGCCGCGTCTTCTCCGGGGTCGTTCTCCTGCTCGCCGCGCTCGTACACTCGATCGGCGTCCAGAGTGTGCTTGGTGGCGTCGCGTCGTCGTTCGAGGCCGGCGCGTACGCAGGTACGTTCGGCTACCTGCTGTGTGCCGTGGCGGCATTCAGCGGTCCCGCGTACGAGCAACCGGTGCCGTCGGAGGCATCCCTGCCGGAGACGTCCGTGCCCGAGACGTCCTTGCCGCAGACGTCTTTGCCGGAGCCATCCTTGCCCCTGACGGGACCCGCGGAGCCGGCCATGCCCGACTCGGCAGCCGGCCCAACACCTCCCGCCCCGCCGAAGCCTTCGGCCGAGGCCACCGCGAACGCACCTCACGCGGCGCGCGAGCCTCGCGACAAGATCAGCCACCGCAAGCAGCCTCGCCACCTTCGCTACAGCCTCGGGTAACTCCACGGCCGGGGCCCGAACGGTCAGAATGGAGTGTTGCTACCCATCTGGCGCCTGGACCGAGAGGGTTGTTGTGGCCGATCATCGAGCGCAGCTATTCGTTGACCCGCACCGTGTCGTGGGTCGGGTCGATCCGCGGCTGTTCGGCTCGTTCGTCGAGCATATGGGCCGCTGTGTGTACGAGGGAATCTACGAGCCGACCCATCCGAGCGCCGACGCGCAGGGCTTTCGCGGAGACGTCCTCGACCTGGTGCGGGAGCTGGACGTGCCGATCGTCCGCTATCCCGGCGGCAACTTCGTGTCGGGATACCGCTGGGAGGACGGCGTGGGCCCGGCGGAAGCGCGCCCGACGCAGCTGGACCTGGCCTGGCGTTCGACGGAGAGCAACCAGTTCGGCCTGCACGAGTTCGCCGCCTGGTGCCGTGAGCTGGGCACGGAGATGATGCTCGCCGTCAATCTGGGCACCCGCGGAGTCGACGCGGCCCGGTCGCTCGTCGAGTACGCCAACCACCCGCGAGGCACGCAATGGTCGGACCTGCGCATCGCCCATGGTCAACCGAACCCGTTCGGCGTCCGTACGTGGTGTCTCGGCAACGAGATGGACGGTCCCTGGCAGATCGGGCACAAGACGCCGCTCGAGTACGCCCGCCTGGCCCTCGAGAGCGCAAAGACGATGAAGTGGGTCGACGACTCCATCGAGCTTGTCGTCTGCGGAAGTTCCGCGCCATCGATGCCGACATTTCCCGAGTGGGACCGGATCGTGCTCGAGCAGACGTACGACCATGTGGAGTACGTCTCGGTGCACCGATATCTCTCCCGCAAGGCGGGCCTGGGCGATTATCTCGCCGCGGGCATCCACACCGACGAACACATCGAGGCGGTCATCTCCACCTGTGACTACGTACGTGCCAAGAATCGGAGTAGCAAGACGATTCATCTCGCGTTCGACGAGTGGAACGTGCTGCCGTCCCGGCATGACGGTCCCGGCAAGGAGGAGCCAGCGGACTGGCCGGTCGCTCCGCCGCTGGCCGAAGGCACCTACGACGTGGTGGACGCCGTGGCGTTCGGCGGGATGATGCTCAGCCTGCTGCGGCACGCGGATCGGGTCCGGATCGGCTGCCTAGCTCAGCTGGTCAACGTGCTCGGCCCGATCAAGACGCGGACCGGTCGTCCGGCGTGGCGGGAGACGATCTTCTATCCCTACCTCCACGGCTCCCGATGGGGTCGTGGAACGGTACTGGACGTCGTGGCGAACTCACCGACGACACCGGTGGAGGGCCTGGGCGATGTGCCGACGCTCGATGCGGTGGTGGTGCGTGCGGACGACGGGGCCCTTACGGTGTTCGCGATCAATCGCCACCTGGACGCGGAGTTGACGATGACTCTCGACCTGCACGCGTTCGGTGACGTCGAGGTGATCGAGAGCCTGACGATGTACGACGCCGAGCGTGAGGCGCACAACACGCCCGAGGAACCCGGCCGGGTGGTCCCGCGACCGTTGGCGACGCAGGTCGACGGTCATGCGGTGACAGCACGGCTCGCGCCCGTGTCCTGGAACGTCATTCGCCTCGGCGTACCGGCGAGAAGTTAGGATCAAGGTCCTTTGGGCAGGGCCTCTTCTAGCGATAGGCGCGGGCCTGCATCTCGAACAGTTCGGCGTAGTGTCCGCCCGCCGCGACCAACTCCTCGTGCGGGCCGGTCTCGATGATCTGACCGTTTTCCAGCACGACGATCCGGTCGGCCATGCGTACGGTGGAGAACCGGTGTGACACCAGCACGGTGATGCCGCCGGTACGCGCCGCCGCCTGCCTGGCCGCCGCCGCGAAGCGCTCGAACAACGCGTGCTCGGCAGCCGGGTCAAGTGCTGCGGTCGGCTCGTCGAGCAGCAGGAGCAGGGGCTCGTCCCGCATGAAGGCTCGAGCCAGCGCAAGCCGCTGCCACTGCCCGCCGGACACCTCGACGCCGCCCGAGAAACGCTTGCCTAGTTGGGCGTCCAGTCCGCCCGGCAGGTCATCCACCAGGCCAACCGCGTCACCGCGACGAAGTGCGGCCCATACTGCCTCCTCGTCGTCCATCCGGTCCAGGTCGCCGATGCCGACAGCCTCGCGCACCGTGAACTCGAATCGGGTGAAGTCCTGGAAGCCCGCCGACATCTGCCGCCGAAAGTCACCGGGCCGGATCTCGCGCAGGTCCACGCCGTCGACCAGCACCGCGCCCTCGGTCGGGTCGTAGAGCCGGGCGAGCAGTTTCACCAGCGTCGTCTTGCCGGCACCGTTCTCGCCGACGAGCGCCACCGTTGACCCGGCCGGCAAACTGAGATTGATATGGGAGAGCACTGCCTGGTCGGAGCCGGGATAGGCGAATCCGGCGTCGCGCAGGACGATGCCAGACGTCAGCCGCTTCGGTGCCGGCGTGGTGGCCTCTGACCACGCGTGCTCCCTGCCGTACTCCCGTAGCCACTCATAGCGCGCGAAGCTCCGGATCACCTCGCCGACCCAGTAGACGTTCTGCGCGATCCCGCCGGTCATCTGGTCGAGCTGCGGCGCGATCAGCAACAGCAGCACGACATCGCCCGCGCTGGCCAGGCCGTTACGGGCCCGCCAGACCACCCAGATCACGGCCGCGATGTAGGCGGCGGCGAAGACCAGCCGCATCCCGCCGTCGACCAGACCGCCTCGCTGGGTGGCGCGTAGGAGCACGCGATAGCGGTCGTTCTGCAGCTTGATGATCCGGTCGACCAACACCGACGTGAGTCCGAAGACCCTTAGCTCCAAGCCACTTCGCGGATCTTTCGCGATGTCGGCCAGCCGGTCGGTAAGGCGCTCCTGCTGCATGGTGTCTTCCCATGCCTGCTGCTCCATTCGCCCGCTGACGTACGCGGACCAGATGCGCGCCGACCCCAGCAGCGGAAGCACCAGCAACAGCGGATGGACCGACGCCAGCATCGTGAGGACCGTGCCCGTGTTGGCCAGGGTCGCGACGGCGTAGAGCACGATCTCGGCGCCGACGCCCAGCCGCCAGGAACGCTCCCGGATCAGCTCCAGCCGGTCGGCGAAATCGGAGCGCTCGTGGTGCATGATGCCGGGCACTCTCGTGGTGACATCGAGCAGATCGGCGTGCACCTGGCGGGCGACCCGTTCCAGCGCGGTGTCGCGCATCGGATCGGTCACCACCATGGTGACGAACGAAACGGCGAAACCGGCGACGATCACGCCGATGCCCCACGTGATCGCTGTGTTCTGCGCTCCGGTCAGGCCGTCGACCAGCAGCTTGACGCCGTACGTCTGCACCGGCGACGTCACCGACTGAATCGCGACCAGCACGCACAACACGCCCATCAGCACCGGCGCGGCCCGGAATGCAGTGCCCAGCCAGAGCCGCACGATCCGCCATGCGTTATCCATCGACCGCCTCCAACGCGGTGTCAAGCTTTCCGGTGACGTAGCGCTCGGCCTGCATCCGGAACATCGAGGCGTACCGGCCACCCCGGTCCAGTAGTTCGTCGTGGCTGCCGGACTCCGCGATCCGGCCGTCGGCGAGCACGCAGATCCGATGCGCGTCGCGTACGACCGAGAACCGGTGGGAGATGATCAACGACGTCACGCCGCTGGTCAGCTCGAGATAGCGCTCCACCAGCTGCGCCTCGGCACGGACGTCAAGGGCCGCGGCCGGTTCGTCGAGCACCAGCACGCCAGCACCTGCATGGACGGCGAAAAGCGCACGGGCCAGCGCGAGCCGCTGCCACTCGCCGCCAGACAGGTCGACGCCGCCCTCGTAGGTCTTGTCCAAAATTGTGTCCCACTTGTTCGGAAGACGGTTGATCACTTCATCGATGCCCGCCTCCCGCGCGGCCAGCTCCAAGGCGCCGGGATCCTTGGCGTGTTCGACCGCGCCAAGGACGACATTGTCGGTCGCCGGTAGCGGGAATCGCAGGAAGTCCTGGACGATCGCCGCCACCCGGCGCTGCCACGCACCAAGGTCGAGCTCGGCGAGGTCGGTGCCGTCGATCGTGATCCGGCCGCTGGTCGGCCGGTAGGCGCCACCGAGCAGCTTGACCAGGGTCGACTTGCCGGCACCGTTGACACCGACGAGTGCGAGCGCCTCCCCCGCCCGGATCTCCAGGTCGAGCCCGCTCAGCACGTCGCGGTCCGAGCCTGGGTAGCGGAAGCTCACGTTCTCGAACCGAATCGCCTCCTGCGGCAGCTTGTCGACAACGTCGCTCGCGTCGGCGACGGGCTCCGGATAGCGCTCGGCGATCACCTTCGGAAGATCGCGCATCGATCGGTATGCCGACAGCGCCCGCCGGATCATCATCACGCCGAAGCCGTTGTAGGACATGCCGACCGCGAGGATGGCCGGCACGGCGGTGGCGACCTGGGTCAGCGGCAGGTCACCTGCCAGTGCGGCCCGACCGACCAGCAAGATGGCGCCCGCCTGCGCACCGAGATGGATCACACCGACACCGATCGCGGCGACCATCCCACGCCGCCGGGCCTCCCAGACCGGCTGGAAGGCTTCAGTCCACTTCGCGACGTAGCGGTCGACCAGAAAGCCACCGAGTCCGAAGACGCGCAGCTCCTTCGGCGCGTCCCGCATGCCGAGGTTGAACGCGTAGTCGGCTTGGCGTTGCCCCTCGGTGTTGCCCCACCACGAGTCGAGCTCGCGTTCGCAGGTCACCGCGCGGTAATACTCCATGAAGAGCGTGACGACGACCAGCCCGATCGCCACCGGCCAGGAGAACATCTGACCGACGAGCGCGGCCGAGCCGAACAACGTGAGCCGACTGGACAGAAGCCACCGCACGTTGCGTACACCGCGGCCGATCTGGAAGCCCGCCTTGCCTTTGGCATGCTCCTGGATGTCCTTGATCTGCGGGTCTTCCAGGTGCGCGACCCGGCGCGGGCGCAGCACCGGTTCGGTGATGCCGATGGCGAGCGCGCGGTGGACATGGTTGTCGAGGTTGAGTCCGATCATCTGGTCGAACGTCGGCAACATGCTCTCGACCAGGAACGCGGCGAGCAGAGCAGCGAGCAGCAGGCTGAACGCCGTCATCGACAGCGCTTCAGGCTTGTTTGCGATCACTCCGGGCACCGCGCCGACGACCTGGCCGACGAGGAACGTCAACAGAACGTTGAGCCCGGCGGATCCGACTGCCAGCGCGAGCGACGAGGCCGCACTGACGGGGGCGATCCGGAACATGTACCGCAGGAGAGTGAACATGGCCTCACGACCGTAACGTCGGCCGCCGACAGGCTCGACTGGTTTTCAGCCGCGAGACGCCGACACGTCTGTTCGGGGAGGAGTTCGCGGTCGTCGACCAGCTGTTCGGCGACTTCGCAAGCGTTGAGCGTCCCTGCGGCGGTGCTTGAGCCACCGGACCAGCGGTGCCAGCATGGAGGCCGGCACCACCGAGAGTTGAACGAGGAGTACGCCATGACCGAGCCGTCGCGTGAGGCATCGTCCGAACGCCAGTCGCCCGAAACGGGTTACGCGCCAGTCAATGGCCTGCAGATGTATTACGAGATCCACGGCTCGGGTGGGACGCCGCTGCTCCTTCTGCACGGCGGACTGTTCAACATCGATCTGCAGTTCGGTGGGGTCCTGCCCGGTCTGGCGAAATCACGGCAGGTGATCGCCGCCGACTTCCAGGCACATGGACGGACGAACGACATCGACCGACCGTTGACCAGCGCCGACCTGGCCTCTGACGTTCTGGGACTGCTCCAGCACCTGGGGGTCCCAAAGGTCGACGCGTTCGGGTTCAGCGTCGGCGGCGCAGTCGCGCTGCACCTGGCGATCAAGCACCCGGAAGTGCTCCGCAAGGTGATCGTCTCGTCGGCCTCGTTCCACCCCGATGGAGACCGGTCCGAGAACGCAGAGGCGGTCGGCGAGATGACGGTCGACATGATCGCCGGCACGCCGATGGAAGAGGAGTACAAGGCCAAGTCGCCGAACCCCGACAAGCTCCAGGGCCTGCTCGACAAGCTGGGGACGTACGACAAGGGCTTCACCGGTTGGTCCGAGGACGACATCAAGGGGATCGCCGCGCCGACGTTGATCACCGTCGGTGACTGCGACGCGGTCAAGCTGGAGCATGCCGTCCGGTTCCTGCAGTTGCGCGGCGGCGACGTCAACGGCGACTTCGTCGGCGTCCCGGCATCGCAGCTGGCGGTGTTCCCGGGCAGCACACATTTCTTCGGCATGAGCCGAACCGCACAGGTTCTGGACGCAGTCACGACCTTCCTCGACGCATCCGATCCCAGCTCCGGCGGCTGACACGTAGAACCTCAGGCTTGCGAGACGAGCTCGATCAGCTCGTTGATGAGTGGGAGCTTCTGCTCGCGGATCCAACGCTTCTTCTCCGGCGGCGCGACCTCAGCCGCGATAGTGCCCCACATGCTCAGCTGGGAGTACAGCGCGAGTCGTCCGACCGCACCGGCGTCGACGTCGACATCGGCGGACTCTGCGTACGCCTGGAAGAACGGGTCGCGGTGGATGGTGTCCGGTGCCACGGCAACCGGGATGTCAAGGGCCCAGAGTCGTCGACCGGGCAGTGCCTGCCCGCTCAGATCGGCGAGTCTGTTGCCGAACCCCACCCATTCGAGGTCGCATACGAACGCCAGCTCGTAAGTGCCGGCGCGCTCGTCGAAGAACATCTCGCCATCGGACATGCAGAGTGAGAGCGTGGACGACTGGACCGACCTGTCCGCGGCCACTACACGCTCGCACGCCGCGACCTTGTCCAGGTCGACGTCGAGGTGGCCTTCCCGCACTGCAGTAGAGAACTGTGCCAGGCCCATAGCGATGGTGGCGACGCTCTCACCTGCCGTGGCCGGACGAGTCACCGCATGCAGGTCCGCGTAGAACCGGCCGGCCGCGCGGCGAATGTCGTCCTTCTGCCGGGCACTGGTGGCTGGGTTGTCTCCCGCGCAGAGCACCGTCCAGTCCTGCCCGGTCAGGTACTCCATGACCATGTAGCTCGTGGGGGACAGCTCCCGGCGGCGATCGATCGTGACGATCTCCGGTACGCGAACGCCTGTGGCGGCGGCCACCATCCGATAGTTCGCCGCCTCCGACTCGTAAACGTCGTCCCGGAAGCCACGATTGAACCGGAACACGAAGCGTCGAGGCTCACCGCGAAGAGCTACGAGATAGGCGAGGTTTCCGCTACCGGCGCCAAGCAGCTCCGATGTGAGCACCTCAGCCGAGGAGCCGAAGGCATGACGAGCAACCTCGCCGATTACGTCGTCCTCGACTGAATCCAGGTGCTGCGCAAGCACTCCCTACCCCCTGGCGGCAGGCGGACCCTCGTGGCGATGGCGCCAGGTTCGACACTAGGTCACGGGGGCGGCGGCGGGCACTCCGGGGGAAGCGTGACCCGTCCGGGCCTGTGCTCGAACGTGTCCATTACCAACCACTCGTCCAGCTCAGGGTCGTACAGGTTCTGGAAGCCGAACTGCAGAACCTGCCAGAACTTGGTCCGGTCGTGTTGATCGACGTAGATGTCGCCAAGCGCAATCGGGAACCGCAGGAACTTTCCTGGAGGCAGCTGCGGAACGACAACACCGACCCTCCAGTGATCCACATGTCGCTCCGGATTGCGCTGCAGGATCTCCCGCCCCACGAACCGTGCGGTCTTGAACCTCTGGTTCAACAGGTGCAGGTTGAAGAACCCTGGGATCCGAGAGCACGGGTCGTCGGTCACGTTGGGCCACTTGTAGGTCAGCGTGTAGAGCGTGTTGTGGTAGATCAGATTCGTGAACCAGATCGGGTACTCCGGTCCTCCCGCGATCATCTGGCTGTCGCCGTTCCTGCCCTCCCAGGTGAACGGGACGGTGATTCCCAGATCGCTGACGACCCACTTGCCCGTCCCACGGAAATTCCGCGGCAGGCGTGGTGGTCGTGGAGGTGTGTGCGAGCTGAACTGCTTCGCAACCGCGGTTTCCCCTGACGGCGGCGTCGCAGCCGTCCGCGTTCCGGCCCCTGCTGATGGCGGAGCCGCCGCGACGATGACGACTACTCCAGCGAGAGCGACCGACGCGGCCGCCCGCCGTGTACGTGTCCAATCCATGGTCTCTCTCGGCTGCCGCGTCGCGCCATTTCGGCGCAGGCTCAAAACAAGGCGATGTTCCTACACCGTCCCCGGAATTCGCGGCCATAAAACCAACGGTGACGCGCGGGCATATGCGATGCCGAAACAGCCAAATGTCATGGGCGGTCAGCGTCATACGCGGTCCAACTAAATGGATAGGCGTTTACCTTGGCGCCAGTAAGGACCTGACTCCTTGTTGGGGCAGGTCAACGCTCTCGCTGCCCAGGGGCACCCGCCAGGAAAGAACCGTACCGGTCGGTCCGGCCGCGTCGACCGCGAAGGTTCCTCCCAACCGCTGAGCGTTCTCCCGCAACCAGTCGACCGCGCTGACTCCCGCCGGTCGGCCGCCTGTCTTGCCGTCATCGCTGACAGTGAGAACAACCTGGTCTGCCGTCACCTGAACGCTCACCTCGATGCTGCTCACGGCGTTGTGCGTGGTGACATTCGCAAGCGATTCGTGCACCGCGTGCACAAGCTCAGGTCCCACGTGCGCAGGCAGCCGCTGATCCAGTGGGCCGCGCACCACCAGACGCGGGGTGAAGCCGAGGGCATTCCTGGCAGCGTCGACCTCACCCACCAACTGTGCGCTCACCGGTTGTTGGTCAGAACTCTTGGCGTCACTGAGGGCGAAGATTGTGTCCCCGATCTCTCGGATCGTCTCGTCGAGGTCGTCAATGGCGTGGTGCAGACGTTCTCGCAGGTCGGATTGACCTGCCATGCCGGAGACCACGTGCAGGTGTGTACCGATCGCGAACAACCGCGTGAGGGCCACTTCCTGCAGCTCTCTGGCGATTCGGTCACGATCCTCCATGACCAGCGTCTGCGCTTGGCCCTGCTTCAGGGCCAGTGCGACCTCGCCGGCGAACATCTCCATCAGTGGCACCTCCTGCGCCGCGATGGCCTCATACGGCGAGCCGCTCCGCCAACCCGCACACATGACGCCGAGGACATCTCCCGCCGCAGCGAGGGGAAGGTACATGGCGAGCCCTACGTCCGCCATCGCCTCCGCCAACTCCGTAGGCGGATTGAAGGACGGATGATGGGTGAGATCACGACTGATGATGCCTATTCCGGACCGAGCTACTTTGGTCCACACTGCCTGCTTGCTGTTGAAGATGATTTGACCGGAGAGGTGCTCGGCTCCGAGCCCATCGATGGCCTCTATAAGAGCGGTGCCTTCCGGATAACGCGGGTCGACCAGGCTGATCGACACGTAGTCGGCGGCAGAGACCTCCCGCACTGTCCTGGCCACGACCCCCAGTGCCTTTCGTGGATCGGATTCCTGCACCAGGGCGCGGGTGATTTCCGACCCCGCCAGAAGCCAGCGCTTGAGGCGATCCTGCGATTCGTACGGCATATGAGGCGTCATCTAGTCCCCGATGAGTCAAACGGCTCGCGCCCAACCCATCTGTCGACAATCTCGACCTACACGGCGAGACTCGCGTCGCCACGCCGCATGACGGCTAAGGCGTCACCGGCATCCATCCGGACAGCATCGCGTCGTGCTGCACGGCCCGGACCGAACGTCCCATGGCCTCTGTCACTTGCCGCCTCAACCAAGGTACGAAGACCGATGCCCTACGCGCAATCCAGCCTTGCTGGCCGGCCATAAACGTAGGCATTTGCACGCGGTGTCCTCGACGGGCGTCTTGCATCGTTGCGACGCAACCCGGGTGCGTATGGTGACGACTCGGTGGCGTACCGCGACCGCCATCTACTCTCTTCGGCAAGTAAGAGGTCTCGTTACGGGTGTGCCGGCGAAGGGCCTTGAAGTCCCAAAGTTCAAACTACTTGACTTTTTTTCTAGTCATGCTTCAATTGCCCACCTCAGCACATACCTCGGCGGGACGGTGGTCGCCATTGTGTGCGGGTCGGGGCAGGTGTCTGCCCAACAGCACGCTGTGGAGGGCCACGATGAGCAAGAAGGACCAATTCGACCACATCACCATCGCGAGCGAAGGCGTCGACCGACGGACGTTCATCCGTAGCGCGACCGGCGCGTTGCTTGCCGTGACGGCCTTTGGTGCCGCAGCCTGCGCCGGCGACTCTGGTAACGGGAGCGGGAGCACGCAGGTGAAGGCGCTCGACTTCCAGATCCGCTGGTTGAAGACTGTCGCCTTCGGCGGTTGGTGGGCTGGGATCGAGAACGGCTACTTCACCGACGAGGGCATCGATCTCAACGTCATTCCGGGCGGCCCGAACCTCGACGTACAGCAGGTGGTGGCCGGCAAGGGCGTGCCGATCGGTGAGGGAATCACCGACCGGATCATCCGAGGAAAGATCGAGCAGGACATCGCGTTCAAGATCATCGGATGCCTCTACCAGAAGACCCCCGCCGTCTTCATGTCGCTGGGTGAGAACAGCTGGACCAAGCCCGCCAACCTTGTCGGCAAACGCATCGGGACGACCCAGGAGGGCGTACCGCTGATCGAGGCCCTGCTGACAAAGTCCGGCTTGCCACCCAAGGACTGGAAGTTCGTCCCGACCGGCTTCGACCCCTCGCCTCTCGTCCAGGGCGACATCGACTTCTTCCAGGGCTTCCGGACCGACCAGGGTGTGTCCCTCGAACTCCAGAAGATCGACATGAACTACATCACCTACGACCAGTTCGGCTTCGACCCCTACGACGCACCGATCTTCGTGCTGGAGGAGACCCTCCAAAAGGAGCGGGACCTGCTCGTTCGGTTCATGCGGGCCACCATCAAGGGGTGGGAGTGGGTGGTCGCCAATCCAGCCAAGGCCGCGCAGCTCACCGTCGACAAGTACGGCACCGACGAGTTGAAGCTCGAGCAGCAAAAGCTCGAGAGCGAGCACCAGGTCGACGATGTGAAGAGCGCCCAGACCGACGAGAACGGGCTGTTCTACACGTCGGAGCAGCGGTGGCAGAAGATGATCGACTTCCTCGCCGACGCCGGGTCGCTGCCCAAGAGCATTCCGGCCAAGGACATCTTCACCAATGAGATCCAAGCCGAGGCCATGGACGGAGCCTCCTCACTGCTGAAGGCCTGAGTGATCCGCCAGATCGAGGACGAGCCAGGGAAGTCGCGATGGTGGACGTGATTCATGCCGAAGCGGTGACGAAGACGTTCAACGTCGGCAAGCGGACCCTGACCGCGGTCGAAGACGTGACGTTCTCGGTGGAGCCAGGCGAGTTCGTTTCCATCATCGGCCCGTCTGGTTGCGGCAAGTCGACGATGCTCAAGCTCATCGCCGAGATCTACCAACCGACGAGCGGCAACCTTTCCGTCAACGGGCGCTCGCCTCGCGACGCGCGGCTCGGGCGTGAGCTCGGGATGGTGTTCCAGGACCCAGCGCTCTTCCCGTGGCGCAACGTGCTCGACAACGTTCTGCTCCCGCTCGAGATCGCCGGCAGGCTGAACGATGAGTCACGCCGGCACAGTGTGGACCTGCTACGCCTCGTAGGCTTGAGCGACTTCCTCAAGGCCAGACCCGACCAACTGTCCGGTGGTATGAGACAGCGCGTAGCCATCGCGCGTGCGCTCGTACTCGAACCCAAGCTCTTCCTGCTGGACGAACCCTTCGGGGCGCTCGACGAGATCACCCGCAAGCGGATGAACCTCGAGTTGCTGAGGATCTGGACACAGACGCACACGTCCGCACTGCTGATCACCCACAGCCTGTCGGAGGCCGTCTTCCTCTCCGATCGCGTTCTCGTGATGTCACCCAGGCCGGGCACCATCACCGACGACATCCGCATCGACCTGCCGCGACCGCGACTGCTCGAAATGCATCGTGAGCAACGCTTCTTCGAGCTCGAAACGCAGATCAGCGACGCGTTGCACCTGACTACAAGCAGCCGAGAGGTTGCGTATGACCGATGATCGGACGGCGCCGATCTCCCCGCCGGCCGAGCCCGACGGCCGAGCGGGCCGGTCCAGGCTCGCCGGCGGGCTCTCCAGTCCCGTCGTGCGTTCCGTGGCGATCACCGTCGGTGCAGTTGTCGGGTGGCAGTTCATCGGAGCCCCGCTGTTCGACTTCCTTCCGGCTCCTTCGGAGATCGCGCTGGTGTTGGTCGAACGTGCCGGTCCGCTCTGGTCGGCAACGGTGAGCACCGGATCGATCGCCGTCCTCGGATTCGTCATCGGCTGCGCACTGGCGATCATGCTGGCGATCACCTCGTTGGTGCATCCGTCGGTCGAACACGCCATCCTTCGGCTGGGGCTCGCGCTGTACGCCGTTCCCCTCATCGTTGTCGCGCCGATCTTTGTGCTCTGGTTGGGCGCAGGGAGTACGCGTCCACGCATCGCACTGAGTGCCCTCGCGGTGTTCTTCGGCGTGCTCGTCAACGCCATCCGCGGCCTCCGGGCAGTCGATCGCAACCGTGCCGACTTTCTCCGGGTCGTCGCGGCGAGCCCGGTGCAGACGCTGCGCTACCTTCGCGTCCCGTCAGCTCTTCCGTACCTCATCAACGGCTTCAAGGTCGCGGCTCCGGCCGCTGTCTTCGGAGCGGTCGTCGGCGAGTGGGTAGGAGCCAATCAGGGGCTTGGCGTCGTCCTCCTCTACTCGTTGTTCCAATACCAGGTCGACGTCCTCTGGACCGCCATGATCCTGACGACGTTGGTAGCTCTGGCCGGCTACGGACTCTTCGGGCTCGCCGAAAGGGTCCTCATTCCCTGGCACGAGTCGGTCAAGACCTCGCGGCTGGAGTCATAGCCGTGGTCGCGAAAGGAATCGGCTTCGCCATCATCGCTCTGGTTGTCGCCAGCTGGGAGGCGACGGTACGCCTCCTGGGCGTGGGAGAGTTCATCCTTCCGGCGCCGTCCGTCATTGCTTCGGCGGCCTACGACCAGACGCCTGCCCTGGGAAGCGCCTTCCTGGCCACCTTGCTGGAGGCAGTCGGCGGATTCGTCCTCGCGATTCTCGTCGCGTCCCTGCTGGCGATGGCCGTGCAACGTTCGCGGACGTTCGAGCTGAGCCTGGTGCCCTGGGTGATGGCGCTGCAGGCGATTCCCATCGTGGCCGTCACCCCGATCATCGCGCTCATCGTGGGCAGAAACACGTTCACGGCCCTTCTGGTGGCCGGGATGATCTCGTTCTTCCCGATCATGGTCAACATGATTCGCGGCCTGCGTTCGGTCTCCGACGAAGGTGTGGAGTTGATGCACGTTCTGGCCGCGTCCGACCGGCAGGTTCTCCGCAAGCTTCGACTGCCAGCATCTCTACCGTTCGTCTTCGTCGGACTGCGCGTGGGCGCCAGCGTCGTCATCCCTGGTGCGATGATCGCCGAATGGCTGACTGCTTCGCAGGGCCTCGGCCAGTACATCATCAACGAGAGCGTGCGATTTCGCTCCGACAACGTGTGGGCCGGCATCTTGGTGGCGACCCTCGGCAGCGTGTTGCTCTTCGCGATCGTCACCTTCGTGGAAAGGCGAGCCATCCAGTGGCACCAGGTCGCAGGTGAGGAGCTATGACGTCCCGTGGAAGAGGTCGACATGAGTGAGGCACCGCCCGACTCCCACCAGCCGGAGTCGCTCCCGAACCAGTCCCCTGTGATCGAGCCGCTGGACCTGCTCATCACGGATGTCACCGCTGTCCTTGGTGGAACCGGCGAGTTCTGGGATCTCGACGGAGATCAGTACCACGTCGCCGATGGCCGCGCGATCGGCATCCGCGACGGTCGGATCGCCTGGATCGGTCCCACCACGGACGCTCACCACCTGACGGCCCGACAGACGCTGAACGGCCGCGGAAAGATGGCCGTGCCAGGTCTGATCAACACGCACAACCACCTGTTCCAAAATCTCGTCAAGGGCTTGGGCGACGAGATGTACCTCCTGCCGTGGGTCGAAGCGGTGATCCTCACCACGAGCGAGGAGATGAACCCCGACGAGGTCTACACGGCCGCGCTGCTCGGCTGCGTCGAGGCACTCAAGAGTGGGTGCACGTCGTTGCTGGACTTCATGTTCGGGCTCCCTGACCCCGACTATCACCGCGCGGTCCTGCGGGCCTTCCGGGACAGCGGCCTGCGGGGCTTCCTCGGCCGGGCAATCCGTGACCTCAATCCAGACAGTGGAAATCGCGATCCCTGGTACCTCCCGCTCAACGAGGTCTTCGACCAGATGCGGGGCCTGGCGGCGGAGTTCCCGAGCGGGCTCTCCGTCCCGAGTGTGCTTCCCGCACCTGGAACGGTCCGAACGGTCACCACTCAGGGGCTCGCTCGAATCGCCGAGTACGCCGAGGCCGAAGGATCCCAGATCACGATCCACATGGGCGAGTACGTCGAGGAGCGGGACCTGGCGATCGATCGCTGGGGCATGAACGCGTTCGCGAAGTGTGCCGAGATCGGCTTCCTGAGCCCCCGGGTCGTGGCTGCCCACTGCGTACTGGTCGACGAAGCCGAGATGGAGATCATGGCTCGGACCGGGATACAGGTCTCCTACAATCCCGTGAGCAACTGCTACCTGGGGAACGGGATCGCGCCCGTCGTCAGGATGCTCGAGCACGGCATCGACGTGAGCCTGGCAACCGATGGCGGCGCGTGCGGAAACACCCAGGACATGCTCGAGGCCCTACGCTTCGGCGCCGTGCTGGCCAAGACCCAGCAGCGTGATCCGCGCGCCATGAACGCTCGAGACATGTTGCGACTGGCAACCATGGGGGGCGCGAAGGCGCTGGGGCTGGCCGGATCCTTGGGCGCACTGGAGGTCGGACGTTACGCAGACCTCTCCCTCCACGACCCGTGGCATGTGAAGACTGTGCCCATCCACGATCCCATCTCCAGCCTTGTGTACGGCGCGACGCAGGCCAACGTTGACACAGTGCTTGTCAACGGCAACATCGTCCTCCAGGATGGTGTGTCCACCAAGGTGAACGAGGACGCCCTCATGCGCGACGCGCAGAAGCGAGCAGTCGAAGTATCCCGCCGGTCCGGGACACGGCGCCTCAAGCAGGGTAGACGCTTCACCCCCTTTGGTGCCGACCGGCGGGCCGGAGGCAACGGGGGCGCCGATGTCTCCTGATGGGCCACCTGCACGGTTCCATCTGGTCATGAACTCCCGGGCGCATGAGGAGGTCATCGACCAGATCACTCACGCGATCCGCGCAGGCTACTTCGCGCCAGGCGACAGCCTTCCGTATCTTGACGAACTCGCCCAGAGCATGGGCGTCAGCAAACCCACCATCGGTGAGGCGCTGAAGGTTCTCTCGAGAGCGAACGTGATCGAGACCCGACGTGGATCCAGCGGTGGTGTGATCGTCGTCAACGACGTCATTCCGGTCGAGGTCCTCGGGCTGACGGTGAACCGGTGGAGACTCACGCCGGTGGAGCTCATCGAAGCGCGCCGACCGATCGAGCTCGAGTTGGCACGGCTAGCCGGCCAGCGTGCGACCGAACACGACTTTGACCTGCTCGAGGACTCGCTCGAACAGATGGAGCGCGTCGGATCGAAGAAGAGAGTCGCGAGAAACATCTGGGCGCACTACGACCATCGCTTTCACTACCTCATTGGCCGAAGTGCGCGAAGTGAGGCGCTCGCGGAGTACCAGCATCAGATTCTCCAGCAGCTCGTTATCAAGTTTGGCGACTACTTCGCCAGGGTCGAAGACCGTGGCACCGTCGTCGCGCTGCACAGAGAAACTCTGGACGCCTTGATCACCAGAGACCTGGACATTATCGAGAAGGCCCTCAACGACTACCTCGCCCCACTTGAACGCTATGTGGCCGAGATGCACAAGCCGCGTCGCGGGCGGCGGTGACCCCTGGCGCGTTGCTATTCGCAGTCGTCAGCTGAGGTGCTAGCCGGGAACATTGCGCGTATCGGTACATACCGCGCCGCCAGAACCTACCACCGTATCCGCCAAGCGTTGCCTTCACCCATTAGTGCCTGATAAAATCAAAATTTGTGATCTTTGCCAATTGTTCGGTCGTGACAATGGATCAGCGTCGGCGGATTCTGCGGGACGGCGCCGTCGCGGTGGTCGGATCCTCGATCGCGGCAGTTGGCGACCGGGCGAGTGTGCAGGCGCAGTTTCCTGACGAGCCGGTCAAGGACCTGAATGGCTGGCTGCTGATGCCCGGCCTCGTCGACGGGCACGTTCACCTGCCCCAGGCACTTCTCCGAGGGACTGCCGACGAACTTCCCCTCCACCAGTGGATGTCCTCGCGAATCTTCGTCCTCGAGGGCAACTTCACCCCTGCTGACGCGAAGGCTTCGGCGCGGCTGGCCATCGTGGAGATGCTCAAGGCTGGGACCACGACGTTTCTGGAAACGCTGGTGCTCGGTCGACACGCTCTGGGCGAACTTGCCGAGGTTATCCGCGAGACCGGAATCCGTGCGGTTCTGCCACGCGCCGTCGGTGACGGCGGAGGCTATCTGGACGAGGCGCCGCTGCACGAGGGCCTACAGGAGCCACCGGACACCGCGATGAGTGAGGCCATCGACGTCGCCGGTCAGTGGAAGAACTCCGAACAGATCAAGATCTGGCTGGGTCCTCGCTCTACAGGTGGGTGCCCAGAGTCTCTGCTTCGCAACGTCGTCGAGACTGCTCGGGCAAACGACATGGGTCTGGCCCACCACTATGCGATGACAGACCGGGAGCTTGCCTACCTGCGGGCAAACTTCGACGCCGCACCGGGTGAGTATCTGCGCCGAGCGGGCATGCTCGGAGACGACGTCGTTCTGGCCCACTGCAGCGGTCTGCCCGCCGACGAGATCCCTGCTCTGGTGGGGACAGGCACCAGCGTTGTGCACTGTCCCACCGGTCCCGCGAAGATGGGCAGCGGCATCACACCTGTCCATGAACTCCTCGACGCCGGCGTCAACGTCGCGTTGGGGACCGACGCGAACGCTGCCAACAACGGCGCCAACCTGGTCCGGGACTTCAAGTGGGTTGCTTACCTGCAAAAGCTTCGTCTCCACGATCCCACCGTGGTTCCGGGTGAATCTGTCCTGGAGATGGCGACGCTGGGCGGCGCCCGGGCCCTGTCCATGGACCATCTGATCGGCTCCATCGAGGTGGGAAAGCGCGCGGACTTCGTCGTCGTCCGCACGGACGGCCCGCACTGGACGCCCGCGGACTATCCCGTTTCCAACCTCGTCTACTCCGCGACCGGCGCGGACGTCGACACGGTGGTCATCGACGGAACGGTCGTCATGGAGGGCCGCCAGCTCCTCCACATCGACGAGGAACAAGTCCTCCGCGACGCGGCCGACCACGCTCGAAAGCTGTACGAACGCACGGGGCTCGAGGTCCGCACGCTGTGGCCGATGGAGTGACGCAGCTACGACCGTGATTCGCGTACGACCGTGATTGGAGCAACGCCATGAACCTCCACGGGCCGATCCCCCCGCAGAGGTACCTGCCGTACCTGACAGCAACCGACGTCAAGGGACTACCCAAGGCCGATGCCGCGGTGATCCTGCCCGTCGCCTCCATCGAGCAGCACGGTCCACATCTGCCGGTCGCCAGCGACACATTGATCGGGCAGGTGCTGCTCGCCCGAGCGCTCGAGCAGGCACCGGAGGACGCACGCCTGTGGGTGCTCCCGCCGCTCGTGTACGGCAAGAGCAACGAACACCGTGCCTTTCCTGGCACGTTCACGCTGTCAGCGGCCACGTTGTCGGCCGTCATCCACGACATCGCCGACGGAGTGGCGCGGAGCGGATTCCGACGCCTCATACTCCTCAACAGCCACGGTGGCAATCCCGGCGTACTCAGCCACGTGGCACGCGACGTGCGGGAGAAGACGGGGCTGATGGTGTTTCCCCTGACGGTCTTTCTCATGGGCCTTCCCGACGAGGAACACGATGACGACGAGGCCCGATGGGGAACCCATGCGGGTGAGTGGGAGACGTCCCTGTTGCTCCATCTCGCGCCCGAACTGGTCCGGACGGAGCGGATGGATTCCCTGGGACAACTCCCCCGCATGCCAGACGGAATCGAGCACCTGACCTTGCGCGGCGCGGTCACCTTCGCCTGGCTGAGCCAGGACGTCTCGGCCACTGGCGTCATGGGAGACCCACGCAAGTCCACGCCCGAGCGTGGCCGCAAGACGGCCGACATGATCGTCGAGAAGCTGACCGGCGTCCTGTGCGAGATGGCGCGGTTCGAGATGCCAACTCCCGCGGGAAGCGACCCATCGTGACCGACGCCGTAGGCGAGCTCGGTGGAGATCGGAGCCCGTCGGCAGTGGATCGGCGGGCGCCGCGCAGCCTTCAAGAAGCTCGGTTCGGTGCGTGGGCGGCGGCATCGGCCGCAGTGTTGTTCGGTAGTGCGATCGTGGCGACGGCGTTCCAGCTCCGGTCCTTCACGCCCACGTCAGCAGCGATGTGGCGCGGCGGCGTCGGCGCCCTTCTCCTCGTCGTCCTCATCCTGATCCAGCGGGTCAGGTCACGTGGGGCGACGCGCACGGAGCCTCTCGAGCCGGCCGCTCGTTGGGCGCGCCGCTGGCGACTACTCGTACTCGGGGCGCTCAGCGGGCCGATCTTCATCGTAGGAATGAACATCGCCGTCGCGGAGGTCGGTTCGACTATCACGGGCTTTGTCGTCGCTCTTTACTCCATCTTCTCGGCGGCCATCGCGCCGCTGCTCTTGAACGAGCCGCTCCGTGGTCGATCCGTCGCCGGGCTCGTCAGCGCGCTGGTGGGCACCGGCCTGCTTGCTCAGCTGTCCCTGTCCGACACCAGTGTCTGGGGGATGGCGGCTGGGTTGGGCGCAGCTGTCAGCTACGGCTTCTATCTGGTGCTCGGTCGTCGGTGGCTCCGCCCACTCGGGATCAGGCCCGAGCAGACCGCCCTGTGGGCGGCAGTGATGACGGCGCTCGTGGTGCTGGCCTGGTTGGCTGCCATGAACCCCAACGTGATCGTGCCAAGCCAGTGGCGGCCCGACGCGCTGGTAGCTCTGGTGTGGCTCGGTTTCGTGATGGTGGCCGGGCAGACCCTCGTGATGGCCAGCGTTCGTCGCGTACGCGCGGAAACCTCGGCCGCGTTCCTCCTCCTCAACCCGATCACCGCCGCGCTTCTGGGCGTCACCGTTCTCGGCGAGGGCTTGGCTGTCACTCAGGCGGTCGGCGGGCTCCTGGTCCTGCTCGGCATGGCGATGGCGTCGGGTCTCCTTGCCATCGTTTGGCGACGTGCGAGAGGTACAGGTCCGGGCCGGCTTTCGGACCCGGCCGTGGTGAGCGAGGAACGTACGGAGAGCCCAACCTCAACGACTCCGCGCTCGCCCTGAGCAGGTGCAGGTGCGACGACAGCGCGGGCACCAGCCGCGGGTGCTAGCTGCTGGCACTCGAATAGGACCGAAGTCCCCATCGCCATTGCGCCCGTACGAGTGCAAGGGCGACTACGGCCAGCCCAACGCCTCCAGCGACCGGCAGCCACCCGAGGTCGCCGCTGAGTGCCTGTGCAGGAAAAGTCGACGCGAACGCGACCGGGAACGCGAAGGTGAAGAACGCACGAACCCCGATCGGGAAGAACACCAGCGGATACCGGCCCGAGTCGACCAGGTTGAGATAGATGTACCCGATGGCGTTCACCGACTGCAGCCAGAACGCGAGGAACGCCAGCGCGCACCACACACAGGCGAGCAGCACCACGCCGCACGCCGCGAGCGCGATCGCCTGCAGGATCTCGAGCGCATTCGGACTCGCGCCAGAGATGACGAGTCCGAGCACGAGCACCAGGACACCGCTGACGACGTTGCCGAGCTCGGCGACGTTGATCCACCGGACCGTCACGTAGAACTGGCTCGACACCGGGCGGAGGAGTACGCCGTCGAGCTCGCCGTTGGTGATGTAGCTCGTCATCCGGTTCAGGTTGGGCGCGACGAACGTCGCGATCAGGCCGGTGACGATCTGGAACATGCCGACCAGCGCGATCACCTCGGCCTGCGACCAGCCGCGCACCTCGTCGGTGTAGCCGTACAGCAAGAGGATCGGAACGATCCCGAGCCCGAGTTGTACGGCCCCGACGAGCAACGTCGTCACGAAGTGCGCGCGGTAGTGGGTCTCGCGGACGACGGCCTGCGCGAAGAACCCTCGCCAGAGCCGGAGGTGTCGCCACTGCCGGTGCAGCCAGTTGCGGTCGAGCGGGCGCCGCTCGTCGGCGTACGTCTTCATGCCACTCATGCGCCCACCGCCGAGTACGCCCGGATGCCGTTCGACCAGACGAAGCGCGCGGCCACTCCAAAGGCGACCACGTAGGTGAGCTGAATGCCCAAGCCCGCCAGGAGGTCCATGTCAGAGAGGTTGCCGGCCACGATCTCGACCGGGAACGACACGGTATAGCGGAACGGCTGGTTGTCGATGAACCCGCGCGACCAGTCGGGCATCAGCGCGAGCGGCACGATCGAACCGGACAGCACGTTGGCGATGAGCATCCGAGCTCGCGCGATCGCCATCACGTCGTCCATCCAGAAGGTGAGGGAGGCGATCATGATGTCGATCGTGAACACCAGGACGGCTCCGAGCACGATGCTGACCGCGAACAGCGCCCACCGCCCGGGACCGGCCGGGATGTTCATCGAGTCACGGAAGATCCACCACAGGACGCCGATCATCGGCACCAGGGCAATGATCTTCATCGCCTTCTCGGCGATGTTGTTGGCGATGAAGCCCAGAAGCAGCGAGGCCGGCCTGACCATCCAGGCGGAGAGTTTTCCGAGCCGGATGTCGTTGGACAGGAACCCCGTCATCCACGACGAGGTCGCCATCGTGACGAAGCTCAGCAGCACGAAGTAGGTCGTAACATACCGCTCGTCAATCGGGAGTTGCGCGCCGTTTGCTATGGCTGTCCGCCAGATGAGCAACGAGATGATCGGCACGCTGATGTTGGCGGTCATGAAGATGATCCAGGCGCCGCGGTATACGGAAGCCAACACGATATTGGCGGCGGTCATCCTTCGCAGGACGCGGAGATTGCGCAGCAGCGTCGTCACGAGCCATCCCCCAGCGTGCTGCGGCGGAGAAACAGGTCGCGCATGATTTCTTCGATGTCGGTGTCCGTGACATCGAGGTCGACCAACGGACCGATCCGGGTCAGCTGCTCCAGCACGTCGCCAGCGCGCTCGCGCTCGACCTCCAGCGTGACCACCTGGTCAGTGCCGTCGACCGCCGTGACTCCGTCGAGGTCGGCCACCCGGCCGCCGTCGACGGCGTGCGCGTACGTTGCCCGGACCAGCTTGCGCGGCCGCGCCGCGCGGACGAGTTCGTCGAGGCTACCGTCATACTGAAGCCGTCCGTGGTCGATGATCATCACTCGCGAGCAGAGCGCCTCGATGTCGTCCATGTCGTGGCTGGTGACGAGAATCGTCGTGCCGCGGAGCTTGTTGACCTCCTCCAGGAACGTGCGGACGCGGGCCTTGGCTACGACGTCGAGGCCGATCGTCGGCTCGTCGAGGAACAGGATCTCCGGTCCGTGTACGAGTGCCGCCATCAGCTCGAGCTTCATCCGCTCACCGAGCGAGGTCTTGCGTACTTGGACGTTCAGCAGATCCTGGACGTCGAGCAGCTCGGCGAGCTCGGTCACGTTCCGGTTGAACTCTGTCGTGGACAGGCCGTACATGTCCTTGTGCAGAAGGAGGTTCTCCATCGCCGGGACATCCCACCAGAGCATGGTCTTCTGGCCCATGACGAGTGCGATTCGGCGTAGGTAGTCGTGCTTGCGGTCCGACGGCGTGTAGCCGAGCACGTCCAGGTCGCCGGAGGTGGTGTAGAGGAGGCCGGCGAGCATCTTCAGAGTGGTCGTCTTGCCGGCACCGTTCGGGCCAAGCAGCCCGACGACCTCGCCGCGGTTGATGGCGAAGGTGATCTTGTCGACCGCGAGGCGCGTCTCATAGGTACGGCGGAGAAGACTCTTCGCCGCACCGGCCAGCCCGGCGCCCTGTTTGTGGAACGTGTAGGTCTTGGTGAGCTCCCCTACTGCGATGACAGGAGGCTGATCGGGGAGAGGGTGAACGGACGTCACGTGTAAATACCGCTTTCGAGAGTGGGTGGGTTCGGACCGGGCAGCATCAATGCGCAGAGCGCAGAGCTGATCCACCGAATTCTCACCGCGGCGGTGTCATCCCCTGAGGTACCTCAGGCGTGCGGCTGCCACTTGCACACTAGGACATACGGGAATGCGATGTCCATCGCTTCGCGCTGGCCCGACCGTTCAGCGAGCCGTCATTCGGACGCCTCAGCTTTGTCGGGCGGGAGCGCTGAAAGCGTCTCCAGGGAGCGCAGGAAGGCTCTCCGGTCGGCCGGCGTGAGTACGGCCAGCAGGCGCTCCTCACTCGCCTGGATTTCCGCCATCACCAACCGGCGGAGCTTTCGACCCTTGTCCGTGATCGCCAACAGCCGGGCGCGCCGGTCGTCAGGGTCCGGCGTACGCGAGATCAACCCGGCCTCCTGGAGCTCGTCGAGCGTGCCGATGATCCGCGTCTTGTCGGCTCCGATCGCCTCTGCGAGCGCGGCCTGGGTCCGCACCGGGCTCTCGTCCAAGGCGCTGAGCACGACATAGCCCCACATCGATACTCCCCGCGCGGCAAGCACCGGCAACTCGGTGGCAACGAGCGAGCGCAGCAACGGGGCCAGCATCGCGGCGAGGTCGCGGCGATCGGCATTCCTGTCCGTCACCCGCCGAAGATAACAGTGGCCCGACTATACGTCGGCGCCTATGATGTGCCCATGCCTACGAACACCGAAAGCACACAGTCAGCCGCCGAAGGCGTCCGGCCGGACGCCGACCTGATCGCATTCGACGCCCGAGCGGTCCGGGCCACCATCGACCTCGTGGCGAGCGCGACCGCCACCGACATGTCACGACCGACGCCGTGCATCGGCTGGACGCTGTACGGGTTGCTGGCCCACATGGCTACCCAGCATTACGGCTTCGCCGCCGCGTCCCGAGGCGAAGGGGACCTCGGAGAGTGGAAGCTGCGGTCGCTCGGTGACGACCCGGTCGGCGCCTACCGAGCCTCTGCCGAGCATGTGCTGGATGCCTTCGCCGCCGATGGCGTACTCGATCGGATGTTCCCGCTCCCTGAGTTCAGCACCGAACAGCCGTTCCCCGCTCGGCAGGCGATCAGCTTCCACTTCATCGACTACGTCGTGCATGCCTGGGACGTCGCGAGGACGCTGGACACCACCGTGGAACTCGAGCCGGAGTTGCTGGAGGCCGCGTACGACGTCGCCAAGATCGTGCCCACCGGCGCCCTACGGCTCGCGCCAGGCGCCGCCTTCGGACCGGAGGTGACCTGGTCCGGGGGATCCCGGCTGGACGAGATCGTCGCGCACCTCGGGCGCTCACCTGCCTGGCCCCGGTGACGGTGATCCCACACTGCTAACGCTTCGTGCATTCGGGTCCTGCGGCAGGCCGCCCGGCGTACGCTCACCACCACAGGCGGCGATCTTGTTGAGAAGGCGGGGCAGAGCCCCATGACATCCCGATACGTGCGCGGCATCGCAGTGTTCAGCGTTCTCGCCCTCGCAGCAGTGCCGCAGGCGGCAGCGGCCGAGTCCACCCCCACCCACGCGCTGGCGCCGCCACGTGCGGCCGCTCTGCCACTCTCGAGTGCCGAGGCCGGCTCGACGGCGGTGACGTCGCCGTACGCCGGACGCACGGACCTGTTCACCCGGTCGTCTGGTGGCGACCTCCTGCACCGGTTCCACCGCTCCGGCGGCTCGTGGACTCGCACCATGAACATCGGCGGCGACATCGCCTCCCAGCCGGCTGCTGCCTCTTGGGGGAGCGGACGGATGGACGTCTTCGCCCGAGGCACCGACAGCCACCTTTGGCAGCGGACCTACGCCGGTGGCGCCTGGTCCACCTGGAAGAGCCTCGGCGGCCTGCTCACGTCCGCTCCCGCCGTGGCGTCCCAGGGAACCGGCCAACTGGACGTGTTCGTACGCAACGGCGACAACGGAGTCTCGTACAAGTCCTACCGGTCCGGCGCCTGGTCGGCCTGGAAGCGGCTGGACGGCATCATCACCTCGAGCCCGGCCGTGACGTCATGGGGCTCCGGCAGGCTCGACATCTTCGCCCGCAACACCCAGAACGACCTGTCTCACAGGTGGTTCTCGGCCGGGCGCTGGTCTGCGTGGGAGCGGCTCACCGGTGCGACGCTGACGTCCCAGCCGGCTGCCGCCTCACCAGGCTCTGGTCTCCTGGACGTCGTGGCCCGCGGTACGGGCAACACGATGCGACTGCGGCGGTTCAGCTCAGCCGGCTGGTCGACGTGGACCTCGATCGACAGCCGAACGTTCACCTCCGGACCCGGTGCGGCCGACAGAGACAACGACGTGCGGCTCGTCGGGCGGACCTCCAGTGGGTTCTCCTACGAGACGCTCCGGACAAGTCCCACCGCTGCCTGGTCGTCCTGGACCATCATCGACGAGTTCCAGCCCTTCCGGCGGCTCGGCACCTGGGTGGACACGCTCGACTACGCAACCCTCGACCCGGCTACCGCGGTCGCCGACATGAGCGCACGAGGCGTCCGCACCCTCTATCTGTCGACGGCCAGGTTCAACAGCGCCAGCGACTTCTTCAACGAGACCGAGATGGCACAGTGGCTCGAGGCCGCGCATGCGGCTGGCATCAAGGTGGTCGGTTGGTACGTCCCCGCGTACGGCACCATGACCCGGGACGTGCGACGGACCGTCGCCATCGGCGACTACCGCAGTCCCGGCGGTCAGCGGTTCGACGCGATCGGGGTCGACATCGAGCGGTACGGGACCGAGGGCGAGGTCGACCACGCAACGTTCAACACCCGGCTCGTCAGCCACCTCAGTCAGGTGCGGGCCCTGTCGCCGGCGGTGATCGCGGCGATCGTGCCCTCGCCATTCGGCACCGACCAGGGCAACCGCTGGGAGGGCTTCCCCTGGTCCTCGATCGGCCCGAACAGCGAGGTCGTGGTCCCGATGGCCCTGTGGTCGTTCCGCGCCGGCTTCACCGCCAGCCAGGTCCACGACTGGGTCGAGGAGCAGATCGACCGGGCGCAGGCGCTCACCGGCCGACGAGTCCACGTCGAAGGTGGCGTGATCGGCGAAGGAAGCACACCGGTAACCCCCGCCCGCGTACAGGCGTTCGTGACCGCGGTCATGGACGCGGGCGCCATCGGCGGCAGTCAGTACGACTACGCCACCATGACGGGTCACACCGACCTGTGGCCGATCCTCGCCCAGCTCAACTCCCTCTAGACCGCCACGCCCCATCCGTCGGCGAGGAGATCATCGATGACGGGGGCGCCCTGCTCGTCGTTGACCAGCACCGCGATCACCCGGCGCTCCTCAGGCACGAGCACCAGCCCCGAGCGAAACCCCGAACCGGGCGCCGAGCCGTGGTGCAGCATGACCTGGCCATCGACGACCCAGCCGAGACCGTACTGGTAGGCGGAGTCGGCCGGCGTCAACGGCGTACGCACGGAGGCGACCAGCTCGGCGTCGGCGAGTAGGAACTCACCGAACCGCAGCAGGTCCTCCACCGTCGACCACAGACCCGACGCCGGCCGCCGAGCCCGCGCGACTTCCTGGTGCGGGACCTCCGCGCCCTGGCTGTGGCCGTAGGTAGCGTCGGCTGGGACCGCGAACCCGGTCGACGTCATGCCTGCAGGGCGGAGGACCTCCCGCTCGACTACCGACTCGAACGTGCCCCCACCGAGACGCGCGAGGACAGCGCCGGCGACGTAGTAGTTTCCGTTGTAGTAGTTCCACGCCGTCCCTACCGGGTGCACCTGGTCCTTGGTCACGACCTGGCGGGCCGCAGCGTCGAGCGCATCATCACCATCGCCCATCGCCGCGAGGACCGGGGCGCTCAGCGACTCCTCCACCAGGCCGGACGTGTGGCTGAGCAGATCCCGCAACGTCAACGACCGGGCGACGTTCCAGCAGTCGTGAAACTCGGGGAAGTACGCAGCCACCGGTTGCACGTCGGCACCCGAGGCCGAACGACACACAAGGGCTGCCGCCGCCGCGACGATGGGCTTGGTCACCGACGCGACCTGCATCGGCATCGCCGCCGTGAGCATTCTGCCCCCGCCCGCAGACCCGGCGGCGGCAAGCTGGCGCCGGCCGTCGACCGACTCGCCTAACGCCAGCCCCGCGATACCGGTCCTCGCTATGACCTCGGACGGATTTTGCAGACCAGGCATCGGGCCGACGTTACTCCCCCTGTCCACACATACGGCATACGCCTGATGTGCCGTCGCCGTCTTAGGTCGAGTCTCGAGATGTGCCAGAAGGCACTGATCTCGAGGAGAACACCATGCACCGCATCCATATCATCGTGGCTCGAACTGTTGGAGGACTCTTGGCGGCCGGGTTCACGGTCGTGGGCGTTGCTCCGCTGGCGATGGCTGGCGAGTCCGCTCCACCGGTGCCGGCGCCGAAGGTCGAATGCGTGACCGCGGTCCAACCGTGCACCGGAGGCGTCGCGGAGATGCCACCGACCATGCCCACCCCGACGGAGATTCCCTCGGGCACCGACTGGGACGCTGCCCAGCTCGCCCTCGGCGCACTTGGCGGCATCGCCCTTGCGGCGGCGGCCGTCACGGGAAGAGCTGGTCTGCGTCGTCACCATCGCACCGTTCATCAGCACTGAGGCTGGCGGATGAACCGACTCGGCCAGATCGCAGCCGGACAACGGCTGCGGTCAGGCCGTGAGGCCGAGTCGGTGGGCGATGGCGGCGGCGTGGGTACGGCTGGTGGCGTTGAGTTTGGTGAGGATGTGGGAGACGTGGACGCTGGCTGTCTTGGGTGAGATGAACAACCGGGTGGCGATCTCGGCGTTGGTGTCGCCTTCGCAGAGCAGTGAAAGGACTTCGCGTTCGCGTTCGGTGAGTCCGAATGTCCGCGCCGGGTCGGTGTCCGGGGCTGGGAGGTCCGGTCGGTGGGTGCCGAGGTCGACTCGCGCGCGGGTGGCCAAGGCGTCTATCTCGCCGACGAGCGGGCGCGCGCCCAGATCGGCGGCTATCACGTACGCCTCACGG
This sequence comes from uncultured Actinomycetota bacterium, assembly GCA_963720325.1. Classification (GTDB taxonomy): domain Bacteria; phylum Actinomycetota; class Actinomycetes; order Propionibacteriales; family Actinopolymorphaceae; genus Thermasporomyces. The sequence continues at coordinate 1,412,307 of CAVRFE010000008.1, forward strand.
AGCGCCACCGTCGCCTGGTCGCGATCGCCGGCCCGGCACTGGATCTCGGCGAGCCGGAGCAGCGCCCAGGCCCGGTCGTAGACCATCTGCGGCTCGGCCGCGAGAGCCCGGTGCCAGGGTTCGGGGTCGTCGCTTCCTTCGAAGCGGGACATCTCGGCGTGCAGATACGCACGCATGGTCTGCACGAAGGGGGTGGGATGGTTGATCCGGTCCGCGACCTCGGAGACTTTGGCGATCACCTCGCACCCGGTCTGGAGGGCGGCAGGATCTCGGACGGCACGGGCGAGTCGGGCGGCGTCGGCTTCGGCACGGGCGGCGACCAGGAGCTGTCGGTAGACCATTTCGTGGCAGACGTCCAGGTCAGGTCGGTCCCATACCGGTGCAAGTATCTGCCGGACGCCGGCATGGTCGCCGCGGGCGGCGGCCACCTCGGCGCGCAGCCAGTACCCTCCCGCCCATCCCGACATGGGGCTGACGTCCTGGCTGGTCGAGATGGCCTCCGCCAGCCGGACGGCACGATCCGTGTCGCCTCGCCACACGGCCAGCGCACCGGCCATGGACTCCAGCGTGGCTCTGGTGTTGAGGCCCAGCCCGAGGTCGAGTGCTTCGTCGATCGCAGCCTGCGCCTCGTCCCATCGGCCCAGGCACATCAGCGACTGCGCGGAGACCATGTTGGGGAAGGCCGCGGTCATCGGCGCCGCTCGCACGTCCCCGACCTCTTGGCGCACTCGCTGTGCGGTGGCGACCGCCTCCTCGAAATGTCCGAGGCGGTAGTAGCCGGTGACCAGGTAGCCGGCCATGCCGGTGGTAGTGAGGTCGCCGGGGTCTTCGAGCATCTCCGTCAGCTCGGCGATGCCACGCTCGATCTGTCCCGTCAAGAGGTGCAGGCTGGCCCGATCTGCCAGGATCGTGCGTTCCAGGCGACGATCGCCGACCTCGGCGGCGGCCGCGACGGCCTCATCGGCCAGGACCATCGCCTCCTGCGGGTCTGTCACGCCCACGTCCGGCCAGAGGTACTGCAGCGCCAGGACCTTCTCCGTGCACGCAGGCGCAGCACGTACGTCGGTGACCATCGAGGCCAGGTCGGGAGGTGGACCGCCGGAGGTGCCCTGCCACATACGGGCGTCATGGAGGTAGAGCCGCAGGAGCAGTCGGCGCAGCGGAGTCGCTCCGAGTCGTTCGGCGCGGGCAAGCTCGGCGCGGACGAATGCCTCTGCCTGCGGCCAGTCAAGGACCGTTCTGAGTGCGTCTGTGGTGTGCTCGACGAGCCGGTCCCGGTCGACGCCATGCGCGATTCCGGCCTCGGGGACCTTGTCGAAGACGGCGAGGGCACGTTGGAGCAGGGTGGCGTGTTCGGTGTGGGCAAGGGCGCGCCGGCAGGCCTCCGCGGCGTCCAGACACGCACGCAGAGCCTGCCCGGACGGGCCGGCACCGTAATGGTGGTGAGCGGCGGCGATCGTGGCGTGCAGCGGATCCAGGTAGTGGCCGCCGGCGTCGAGGGCATCGGCCCACCGAGAGTGCCAGCGGCGGCGATCGGCGGGAAGCAGTGCCTCCGCCAGGGTCGCGCGCTGCAACGCATGCCGGAACCGGTAGCCGTCACGCCCGGGATCGGGTACCAGAACGGCCTCCCGGACTGCCTCGCTCAACGCCAGGTCGAGGTCGAGACCGTCGGGGGCAACGACTTGGCGGAGCATGCGGTCGGTGAGTTCGGCGTCGGCGAGGCAGGCAGCATCGACGACGGTACGCGCGGACGATGACAGGCCCGCCAGCCGAACGGCCATGATCTGCCGGGCACGGTCAGGAACCTCGGCGAGCATCTCTGGGCCGGTGGCGAGCAGCTCCTCGACCAGGAACGGCACGCCGTCGGAGAGGGTGGTGAGCCGCCTGAGCTGCTGGCCGGCCAGCCGCTGACCGAGGATGTCGGCAGCCAGCGCGGCCACCTCTTCGTCGGCCAGTCGACCCAGCTGGATCTGCTCCACCGTCGGCAGCCGGACCAGCTCCGCCAGGAACGCCGCCAACGCGGCATCGCCCTCTGGTTCGTCGCGGACGGTCGCGATGACAAGCACCCGGGCATCAGCCAAGGTGCGAACCAGATAGCCGAGCAGGTCCCGGGTGGAGGCGTCCACCCAATGCAGATCCTCGATGACCGCGACGAACAGCCGCTCGTTGCCGAGCCCCTCGCACAACCTCCGTACCGCGGCAAACAACCAACCTCGCGGCGTCGGCGGCCGTACCGTCCCGTCGCTGTCGTCGTCGAGTTCGGGCACCACCTGCACCAGTCCCGGCCAGGTCGCACCTGCAAGCTCTCGCACGGTCTCGACACCGAACTGGCGGCACAGATCCCGCACCAGAATCGCGATCGGTGCGTACGGCAACTCCTCGCCGGAGACCTCGACACACCGACCCACCGCGACCACCGCGCCCGTCGCGCGCTGGCGACTGGTCCACTCGGTGGTCAGGCGGGTTTTTCCGATACCCGCCTCACCTTTCACCAGCACCAGACCGGGCACGCTGTCCATGGCAAGACAGGCGCACTCGTCCAGCCGCAGCACATCAGCATCTCGGCCAACCAGACGCCTGCTCACCAGCCGAGCCATACCGATCATGCTCCGGCAAACGCCCCGCCCTGTCAGCCTGACCGCAAAACTGCCGAACCAGTACCAAAAGCAGCGCGCCGAGCGGTCCAGGGGAAGGAGCCGCCGCCTGCTGCGTAAATGTCGACTGGCGCCTTCGTTATCAGTGCCGCCCGCGAACCCGGCGATGCGTTCTTCACCTTCTTCGCCGAGACGGTCGAGCGCGGCATGACAAACCGAGGCCTGGCGGACGCGCTCGGCCGTGCCGGAGTCGACCTGGGGTCAGCCGGCGAGGCCGCGGGCGAGAAGCTCGGGCGGCGGTCTAGCGGAGGCGGGCGCCGGTTCGGGCCGCCCAGTTCAGGTATGCGGTGGCGTAGATCGGGATGACCTCGGGCGCGGGGTCGTTGACCGCCATCCGGGCGGCCGCTGCCTGGATGACGGCGGCGGTGTCGCCGAACGACGCCACGCCCAACCAGGTGGGAGCCATCGTTTCGTAGCCCGGCATGGGTACCTGGCCACCGCCGTCCACGAACTGCGACACGGTAGGGCGGCCGTCGGGAGCGGTGACCATTACTCGCTGGGTGAAAGTGTTGTAGAGCCGCTTCATGTCGGTGGTGCCGATACCGATGCGGGCTCGGTAGGCCACCGCAGCCATGGTGACGTCGACGTGGCCGTGTGAGACGTCCTCCTTGACTCTGCTGGCGCCGCGGACGGGGAAGTTGTCGGAGATGTCGTCCGTCCGCGACCATCCGGAGTAGCACAGACCTATGGTCCGGTAGTACGTCCACGACAGGGTGCTGTCTTCCTTGCGCTGCAGGTCGTCGACGAAGCCGCGAACCAGTTCTGCGGCTCGCCGCCGATGCGACGGCCGTCGCCTGGCCATGGCGAGCTCGAGGTAGACGCGGGCCATGGACGTGTTGTAGTTGTGCGGCAGGTCTGAGCCGTCGAGGTTGTTGGGGACGCCGCGCAGGTAGGTGTAGTAGCCGGCCCCACCGTCGGTGACCTTGTACTCCTCGTCATGGACCGCGACGGCCGACTCGGCCGCGGCGAAGTACTCCTTGGCCTTCTCGCGGAACCGGCGCACCAACCACAGCAAGGGCGTGGTGTGCACGATGCGCGCGAACCACGCGAGCGGATACGCGATCTGGCCGGTGTGCACGGAGGAGTGGAAGAACGACGAGTGCAGCGTTCCGGTCATCGGTGCCGGGTCGCCGGCCGCGTCCGGGCCGGTCCGTACGTCCTTGGCGGTGAGCTGGTCGCCTCCGCCGTTGAACGCGTTGTCGATACGGCGCACAGCGTAGTCGGCGCTAGCTGGGTCCATGGTCAGGTTGTCGTGGACCCTGCCCACGTTGTAGACGTCGTGGTGCGTCCTGATCTGGAACGTCCCGGGCGCGCTGCCCGCCGTGACGACGACGTTCATGCTCTCCGCGAAGGCCCACGCCGAGCGGATGCGCAACGTGGGCCGGCCCTGTGCGTCGGCCAGGGTCAGGTCACCTGCCGAGTACGGCCAGCCCGCCCGCCAGCCGGGCAGCGACTTCCCCCGCCAGTCGCCGACCCCCCGGACGGTGTCCCGGGTGGCCAGAACGTGGTCGATATGGTCGATCGTCTTGTCGAGGTAGTAAGGATCGTTGTGGGCCTCCCACATCAGCAGGTACGCCTGCAGGATGTACGCCTCGCCCCAGCCGAGTGCCGCGCGGTTCTCGTTGAGTTCGGTCTTGCGGCCGTTCCCGCCGTTGAAGCCGTTGTCGAGGGCGTCGAACTTCGCCCGGCTGGTCCACACGTCCGTATCCCCGGAGGCGGCCCACGCGGGTGACCCGACACTCAGTGTCAGTCCTGCCGCCCCCAGTGCAGCCGCGCCGACGCCCGCACCGAGCAGCGTGCGACGACGGGGCCCAGCCCCACCATCAGTCAACCGATGATCCATGAGACGACCTCCAGCGAACGTTGGCCCAATTACGGTCAGCGAATAGTTAGATAGAACGTAGCCGCAATTGGTGCCGTCGAAATGGTGCCCGGACAGGTCGGCCGCATCCGGCTGCCCCGACGGCCGTCGTGAATCGTGGGCCCGCGGCGGGGCCACCGGCGCGAGGTCCGGGTCAAACCAGCGAACAGTCCGGGGAGATGAAGGGTGTCCAGGCCTCAGGTAGCGGATGCCATGATGGCGTCATGAGCGAGCTGTTTGCCGTGCCGATCACGGTTCGGGGATATGAGCTGGACACCCAAGGACACCTGAATCAGGCCGAATACCTGCACTACGCCGAGCACGCGCGCTGGGAATTCCTGCGTACGTTGGGAATCACGCAGGACAAGCTCCTGGCTACTGGCGTCGGACCGATCACGTTGGAGACCACCCTCCGGTTCATGCGGGAGTTGCGCGGCGGAGATCGCGTGGACGTGACCTGCGCGTTCGAATGGAACGAAGGCAAGACATTCGGCCTCACCCAACGCTTTGTTCTGGAGGACAAGACGCTCGCCGCCGAGCTGACCGCCATCTGTGGAGTGCTGGATCTGACCGAGCGCCGCCTGGTGCCCGATCCGAAGGAAAGGCTGCGGGCACTGGCGGACGACCCGAGCCGTCTCGACGGCTGACCTCCCACGCGAGTCCGGACGGCCCTCGGTCTTCGGTCGTGCTACAGCCCGACGTGCGGGCCGGGCGACGGTAGCCAGCAGAGCCCGCGGCGGATCCGGCAGTGCGAGATGCCGAGGTCCTAGCTGCGGCTCGTCAGGCCTTGGTGCTCTTGGGTAGAGAGAAAGGACAGAACTGCTTCATCGCACCGTTCACCTGGTTGTAGACGCTCTCCAGCGCGCCGCGCGGGGTGTTGCTGCCAATGAGCACCGACGTCTGCGCCTGGCTCAGCGAGTCCGACAGTTGGAAGTTGACCGGCAGCGGCGGGCGCGACGTCGAGTACTGCAGCAGGTCGGCGAAGAACGCCTGCTCGCCGATCAGTTCCTTGTCGTCCAGGAGCGGCGCGTACGTCGGCAGGTGGCTGGTCACCTCCGTGTAGATTCGCTGACCAGGCTCGCCGCAGGCGTGCGACATGAACTTCCACGCACCTTCGGGATTGGCGGCATACTTCGGGATCGCCATCGCGAAGCCGCCCGACCACGTGAATGGCGGGTCACCAGCCTGCACCGGCAAGTAGGTGATGCCGTACTTGAGGTCTGGTGCGTATTCGCGCAGGCTCGCCAGTGCCCAGTTGCCGTCGATCTGGATGCCCATCTTGTGGGTGTAGAAGATGCCTTGCTCGGGCGGTGAGCCCGGTGGCCGATAGGTCGCGTTGAATGTGTCGACTTTGGTGTAGCCGAGCTCTTTGGCCCAGGTGGCGAACTGCTGGTAGGTCTGCAGCAATGCCGGTTCGGTTGACGTGAGCTCGCACGAGTTCTCGTCGTAGAACTTGGCACCGTTCATCAGTCCCCAGGTTGCCCAAAAGCCCTGACCGTCCCAGGGGATCATGCCCATCTGCGTGTAGTTGCCCTGGTCGTTCGTCTTGTTCATCTTCAACGACATCTCGATGACGTCGTCAATGGCGGGCGGGCCGTTCTCCCGGTCGAGCACGGTTGGGTCGATGCCGGCAGCCTTGAGCATGTCGGTGCTGTAGTAGAGCGCCCGAGCGTCGGTGTCCAGCGGCATCGCGTAGAGATGATTGCGGAACGACGCTTCGTTCCACGCGAACTCGAGGTAGTTCTCTTTCAGCCCAGGGGTGTCCTCGACGAAGGGCTGGAGGTCCTCCAGCAGCCCCATGCCGGCGTACTGCGCTGCCGTGAAGCGGTCGATGAGGTAGACATCGGGGCCGGTGCGACCGCGTACGGCGGTGATCAGGTTACTCGCGTCGCCGGTCCCGACCGACGGCTTGGGAACGACGCGGACATCCCAGCCAGGGTTGGCCTTCTCGAAGCTCTCCTCTATCTGCTTCCAGGCCTTCATGGTGATCGGGTCGGCGATGGAGGTCCAGAAGGTGACTACCTCGGGGTCGCGGGGTCGGCTGGCGCAGGCCGAGGCCAGACCGGCGGTCGCGCCCGCCGCGAGCAGCGCGCCGAAGTCGCGGCGGCTGAGGCGACTGTTGTTCAGGAGATTGCGCATGCCGATTGGTCTCCTATTCAGTCAGCGGATCGAGCCGAGCGTGATGCCGCGGATGAAGTACCGCTGGAACACGAAGAACATCAGCACGACGGGGATGATGACCATGGTCGACGCGGCCATGAGCAGGTTGGTGGTGATCTTGTCCGGCTGCACCTGGCGAAGCTGCTGGATGCCTATGGCGAGCGGCTGCAGGTTGGGGTCGGAGACGTAGATCAGTGGACCAACAAAGTCGTTCCACGAACCGACGGCGGTGAAGATCGCCACCACAGCAAGGGCCGGTTTTGCCATCGGCGCGGCCACCCGCCACAGCAGCCACCATTCGCCGGCGCCGTCGATCCGCGCCGCGTCGAGCAGATCCCTCGGGATCTGTAACAGGAACTGGCGCAGCAGGAAGACGAAGAACCCACCGGCCAGGAAGTGCGGCAGGATCAGCGGGAACCACGAGTTCACCATGTGGAGCCAGGCGAAGAGGTCGAACGTCGGGATCAGTGTGATCGTGCCGGGCAGGAACATCGTGGCGATCACGACGTAGAAGACCTTGTCACGGCCGCGCCACTCGATACAGGCGAAGCCATAAGCGACGATGACACTCGCGAGCACCGACCCAAGGACCGAAAGCGCGGTAATGAGCACCGAGTTGATGAAGTAGCGGCCGAAGGGGAACGCCTGGAAGGCGTCGATGTAGTTGGACCACATCCACTCCTTCGGCAGCCACGTGGGCGTCGTCGCAGCCAGCTCTGCCGGCGACTTCAGCGACGTCGACACCATCCAGAAGAGCGGTATCAGAAAGAGGATCGACATGGCGATGAGGAGGAGACGCGCCCCCATGCGCGGATGGAAGGCGCTCTTCACCACGCTCGGTCGAGTTGTCGCCGGCGCCTCTGGCTTGTCGGTGAGGGTAGCCATGATCGAGCCCCTTACGCCTCAACGCTGTAGTGGACGAACCGCCTGGACAACATCCAGATCACCCAGGCGAGGAAGACGCCGACGACGAAGAGGATCACCGCCATCGCGCTGGCATAGCCGAGCTGCGCGTAGCTGAACGCGTTCTTGTACAGATAGAACAGGTAGAAGAGCGTCCCGTTGTCTGGTCCACCGTTGGTGATGATGTAGGCCGGTGTGAAGACCGCGAGCCCCGCGTTCACCGCGTTGATGGCGTTGAAGAGCATCACCGGAGACAGCAGCGGGAGCGTGATCGAGAAGAAGCGGCGGACCGTGTTCGCGCCGTCGACCTTGGCCGCGTCGTACAACGTCTCGGGGATGTTGTGGAGACCCGCGAGAAAGATCAGTGCGGTCGCCCCGGCGCCGAACTGTGCGAGAGCGATGATCACCGCCTTGGCACCGGTCGGGTCACCCAGCCAGTTCTGCGACGGTACGCCGAACCAGCCGAGGACCGTGTCGACCATGCCGTAGCCAGGGTTCATCAGCACGATGAAGATGAACGAGAAGGCGAAGGCTGGCACCAGCGATGGAAGGTAGAGCGCGGCGCGGTAGATGGAAACCTCGCGCACTTTGCGGTTCATGGCCAGCGCCAAGGCCAGGGCGATCACCAGGCCGATCGGCACCGCGAAGATCAAGTAGAAGAACGTGTTGTACGTCGACTTCCCGGCGATCGGGTCGGTGAAGAGCCGGGTGTAGTTCTGGAGACCGAGCCACGTCGGACTGTTGAGCCCGGAGTAGCGGGTGAGGCTCACGATGATCGAATAGATCAGCGGAAAGACGTTGAAGGCCGCGACACCGACGATCCACGGGAGGATGAAGAGGAGCCCCTTGCGGAGATTCGCTTTCTCCCTCTGGGTCATCGGTGTGTTCCGCTGGCGCCTGCGGCCAGGCGCGGTGGTGGAGGCCATCCGATGTCTCCCTTGGTCGGTTGGGCACACCCAGCGAAGGAGTCGACCGGAGCCCGTCGACAACGTCCTTGTCATCGACGTCGGTCGTGACCTTCATGAATGCGGGATCGCACCGGTTGCTGGCGATCCGCCGTCGGCGTTGCGCCCAGCGACGGCGACATGGTGTGCCCCCTGTCGCAGGACCGCGGCCTGGTAGCTGCACCTAAGGTGCTACCGGGTATACCAAGGTGTCAATGAGGTGATTTGGCCGTTATCGGGCGACGCCCGCGGTGGCCAACAACTCGGCGGTCGCAAGAGCCGCGTGCCATCGGCGACTGCATGGTGGGGCTAGCTGAGAAGCGCAGATGCGCCGGCCCGAATGGTATGTTTTCTCGTCGCGAGATGGTATAGATCGACGGTTCACCCCTTGGGAGAAGGCGCGTGCCAGATCCATTCCTGTACCAGCGGGTCTACAACCACGTGCTGGAGGAGATCCACAACGAGAGCGTCAAACCGGGGGCGCGGGTTCCTTCGGAGAAGGAGCTGGCCGAGCTGTTCGGCGTCAGCCGCATCACGTCCAAGCGGGCTCTTCGCATGCTCGCCGACGCCGGGGTGGTCAACCGCAGACGTGGCCAGGGATCCTTCGTGACCAACGACGTCGAGCGCCTCGAGGCCAGCCGCCGGAGCGGGAGCCGTCAACGCGAACCTTCGCGGCGCTCCGGTTGCCTGGCCCTGATGCTTCCCGACGCTTCCGAGGCGTACGGGCTGGACCTTCTCTGTGCGATAGAAGAACGCTGTGCCGAGCTTGGTTTCCACCTGCTGGTGAAGCGAACGCGTGACAGCCAGCAGGTCGAGGAACAGGCGATCGGGTCACTTGTCGGCGATGGCGCAGCCGATGGCCTGATCGTGTTCCCGGTGCATGGGGAGTTCTACAACGCAAGCCTCGTCCGGCTGGTGCTTGATCGGTTCCCACTCGTTCTGGTTGATCGCTACCTTCGCGGAATCCGGGCTTGCGCCGTCGTCACGGACAACGTCGCCGCGGCACGCGCCCTCACCACTTACGTACTCGACCAAGGGCATGACCAGATCGCGTTTTTCTCGCCACCCGTCGAGAACACCACGAGCATCGAAGAGCGGCTACAGGGCTTCCGCGAGGTGCTGCGCGAGCGCGGCTATCCGCACGAGGCCGAACACTGCTTCACGGAGTTTCAGAGCACACTGCCGAACGGGCCGTCGACCGACGTGGCCGAGGCCGACAGGCAGGCCCTGCAGGCATTCCTCGAACGCGAGCCTGGCATCACTGGCTTTGTCGCGTGCGAGTATGACATCGCTGTTCTGGTGCGACAGATGCTGAGCCACGCCGGTCGGTGGAGCCCCGGACGGCAGCTGATCGCCTGCTTCGACTCTCCCGAGGCTCCGACTGCAGCCGGGCCGTTCGTGTGTATCAAACAGGATCAACGGGAGATGGGCCGAAGAGCTGTCGATCTGCTGGTCGCTCAAATCAAAGGAGACGAGACGCCGCCCAAGTCGGTGGTGCCGTTCTCCCTCGTCGACCCGACGCCACACCGCTAAGCGCGACGAGCCCGTCCGCTTGGTCGCACGTCGACCCGTAGGTCCGCTGTTAACGTTGATCAACTCATCGGTGATGGCTGGCCTGAGGACGGGGTGTCGATGTCCGACGACGGGGGCGTCGTGCGGCCGGGTTCTGAAGCGAACTCACCTGCTGGCAGCTCGGATGCTTCGCGCGAGAGGTCCCGCAACCGGGACGACGCCGGCGCCGACTCCAACCCCCTTGCTGATGCCTTGGAGGCCTCGGCGGACCTCGTCCAGGCTACCCAGGTCGACGGTCCTGCCCAGGCGGGCGCGGGAGGCATGGACGCGCTGGACAGCGTTCACGGAGACCTTCGTGAGGTGCGAGCGCGAGCAGTCGAGGGAATTGTTCGTGACCTGACGACCGTGCCCGAGAACCGCGCCTGGCTGATGAAACCTAGGTCGAAAGGCGCGCGACTCGTCTCTCTCCTGCTCGGGTGCGCACTGGCTGCGGGAGCCGGGTTGGCGTACGGCCCGATGGGACTGGCGATGGTTGGCTACCTGGTCACGCCACTGACGGGGCCGTTCCTCGCGATCTTTCTGGGTTTCAAGCTGTGGGACTGGACGCACGGGACCCGGACACCGACGCAGCATGGCGACACGGTCTCCTTGGCGAAGCATTTCGTCTTCGGCACCGCGATACCGGTCCTGGTAGCGGCCCCGGTGTATTGGCGTGACGCCTACGGCATCTATCTGGTCGGTCCGTTCATCGCGCTGGTGATCATGGTGCTGGCCACACCACTCATGTACGTGGTGGCTGGAGACGGATCCGATGCCGATGCCCAGCCGCCGGAGGAGTCTCCCGAGCCTCGGACGGACTCCACCGGGTAACAGCGGTCGTAACGTCCGGTCTACCGCGTCAGTGTCGGTAGGCGCGGGCCTGCAGTTCGAAGAGCCTGGCGTAGTGGCCACCGGCGCGCATCAGTTCGTCGTGAGGTCCGACCTCGGTGATCTGGCCGTTCTCCACGACGACGATGAGATCGGCCATCCGTACGGTAGAGAAGCGATGCGAGACCAGGACAGTGACCGCGCCCGTGGTGGCTGCGAGGTCGTGTGCGGTGCTCGCGTAGTGCTCGTAGAGCGCATGTTCGGCGGCGGGATCGAGTGCGGCGGTCGGCTCGTCAAGAAGCATCAAGAGCGGGCGGTCGCGCATGAACGCCCGTGCCAGGGCGAGCCGTTGCCACTGCCCACCGGAGAGTCCGACCCCGCCATCGAAGGCCGTTCCAAGCTGTGTGTCCAAGCCCGCTGGCAAGCTCGCGATGACGTCGTGCGCCTGACCGTCGACGGCAGCAGAGGCGACTCGCTTTCGGTTGGTGCGCTGCTCGAGATCTCCGACGCCGACGCTGTCGATGGCGAGAAACTCGAATGTCGCGTAGTCCTGGAACCCTGCCGAGATACGAGCCCGCCACGCCATGGGGTCCATCTCGATGAGCGGAACACCGTCGATGAGCACTGCGCCATCGGTTGGGTCGTAGAGTCGGGCGAGCAGTTTCACCAGCGTCGACTTTCCGGCGCCGTTGGCACCGACGAACGCAACCGTTGCGCCCGCCGGCAAGTGCAGATCGATATCTCTCAGTGCCATCCGGGGAGCGCCGTCAGGACGCCCAGCGGGGTACGCGAACGACACACCGCGCAGCTCGATCCCGTCGCGCAGGACAGCCGGTGGCACCCGGGTGCCGACATGCCGACGGCGCTGTGTGGAGTAGTCGCGCAACCAGTGGTACCGGCCGAAGACCTGCATCTGGTCGACGAGCATCCGCGCGTGTGACGTGATTGCTTTGCCTGTGGAGATGACCTGCGCCCCGATGAGCAACAGCAATGCCAGGTCGGCAACGCTCGAGGTGCCGCTGCGTAGCCGCTCGACGATCCACCACACGGCCACCGCGTACGCTGCGCCGAAGACGAGCCAGCTCACCGCGGAATAGCCGGCGTACCTCCTGGTGAGTGCGAGCCGTGGACGACTGCGCTGACGCATCGCACGGCCGCACACCGCGAGCAGCGGACCACGAAGGCCGAAGCAGCGCACCTCCAAGCCCTGGCGCGCCGCACTGAGCACGTCGACGCATTGCTGGGTGAGGCGACGATAGCGCTCATTGGCAAGCAGCACCTGGTTGCGCTGGCTCGCGCCGCGCGCCTCGACCGCGGCGGGAAGCAGTGCGACCGCGAGCAGCGCACAAAGCTCCGGCCGCACCGAGGCGAGCAGGCCAACGACGGTGACGGTGGCCACTATCGAGCCGATCGTTTCCACCAGGCGCGGGCCGCCGACCAGGGCGTCCACCTCGCCCTCGAGCATTCCCATGCGGTCCGCGAGCGCCGGATCCTCGTGATGGGCGATCGAGGGAATCTCGGCAGTGAGTCGCAGGAGGTCGTCCTGCACATACCGTCCTACCAGATCTTGGACCGTATCGCTGATCGGCCAGACCGCCTCCGTCGTCACGGCGGTCACGAGCAGGGCAGCCGCAGTGAGCCCGAGTCCGGGCCAGATGGAGTGCTGCGTCGAATAGGCCGCGATCGCCTGGCTCACGCCCAGCACGCTCACGGCCGGCAAGCTGGCGTTGAGAATCGTGCACGCGCACATCGCTGCCGTCATCCCTGGCGCCGCACGCCAGGCGGTCGACAGCCACAGCCCGACGATGCGCAGGGCATTCATGTGCGCTCCTCGCGGTCGGCGTACCGACTCGCCTGCATCGTGAACATCTCGTGATAGCGGCCACACGCGGCCATCAGATCCTCGTGTGAGCCTTCCTCGACAATCCGTCCCTCATCGAGGACGTAGATCTTGGGCACCGGTCGCACCACCGAGAAGCGGTGCGAGATCACTAGCGACGTCACCGCTCGGGCCAGATCGAGATATCCGCTGACGAGTCGCGCCTCCGACTCCACGTCCAGCGCCGCGGCCGGCTCGTCCAGAACGAGTACTCCGGCGCCGGCGTCGACGGCGCGAAGAGCACGGGCCAGCGCCACCCGCTGCCACTCGCCACCGGACAGGTCGGCGCCACCCGGCATCGTCTTGTCCAGTGGAGTCGCCCAACGCTGTGGCAAGCCGTCTATCAGCTCGACGATGCCGGCACGGGTGGCGGCCGCCTCCACCGCGTCGCTCGGCGACCGCTGCTCCCCGTCGACAGCTCCGGACCACAGGCGACCGGTGCCCAACTCGATGTTGTCACCGACGGACAGTGGCAACCGCACAAAGTCCTGGGTGATGGGCGCGATCTGCTGTTGCCAGCGGCGAAGCCCCTCCTCATCGAGCTCCGCGAGGTCGACGCCATCGACCAGAATCCGTCCGGACGTTGGCTGGTAGGCGCCGGCAAGCAACTTCACCAGCGTCGACTTGCCCGCGCCGTTCACGCCGACCAACGCCACCGCCGCGCCCGCATCGAAGGTCATCGACAGGCCACGCAGGGTCTCTGCGGTGACCCCGGGATAGGTGAAATGCACGTCGTCGAAGACGATCTCCGGCGCGCCGCGATGCCGCTGCGGTTCTGCGTCCGCTCCGGCGGCCGGCGGCGTCTCCAGCTCGAAAGGTCCGCCCGAGGACAACTGTTGCAGCCATCGGTACACCGCTGCTCCACGCTGAACCTCGGAGAACTGCTCCAGGTTGGCCGAGGCGATCGCGAGAACGAGCGGCAGGGTCGCCGCGAAGGACCCCAACGAGAGCTCTCCGCGCTCGGCCTGCCATCCGGCGTACGCGATCGCCCCCAGAATGAGCGCGATATGCGCCAACCCGACGAGCGAGGCCTCCACTGCCTGCCCCCGCCGCAGCCTCCAGTACGGCCGCAGCGCCTCCGTAATGTGCCCCCAGTAGCGTTCGCGCAGGAAGCCTGCCAACCCGAAGATCCGCACCTCCTTGGCCGCCCGGCCCATCCCCTGCGCGAACGCATAGTTGGCGTGCTTCTGCCCCTCGGTCTGGGAGCTCCACGCGTCCATCTGCCGGTTCATGTTGCGCGCCCCATACAGCGAGCGAGCAGCCGCCGCGACCAGTAGGACCAGCGCAACCCACCAGGAGAACACCACCCCCACCGCGACTGTGCTCCCCACCAAGGTCAGCGCCGACCCGATCAACCCGCCGCACACCAGCTGAAGTCCGGAGGTGATCCACCACCGGTTGACGTTGACCCGCTGCAAGTGTCCGGCCAGCTCCGAACTCTCGAGGCTCGCAAGGGCCGGGCGAGCCGAACCGGCGGCGCCGAGCCGCAGGAAAACATCCCGCTCCGCTTCGGCCTCCAGCCGCTCCAACGGCACCACCGCGAGCGCATCGACCGCATTGCGCAACGGCAACGCCGCCAGCAACAGCACGATCAGCACCACGAACGCAACATCCACACCGCTGGCGGCCACGGCCGGAAGCCGGCCGACCACTGCCCCGACCAGGAGCGGGATGATCACTAGCAGGCCGGCGCTCAGCGCCCTCAGGGCAACACAGCCCAGGGCGGCAACAGGACTCAGCTGCAAGGCATACCGCACCAAGACCAGCACGTCCTGCACCTCCGAAGTCTGTTGCCCGTCCCGTCACCGTCGTCGCGACCCGCCACGGTATGCCCAGCCACCGACAACCGGTCGGCCATGTCCCTCCAGACGTATAGGACACTGGGCGTCCTGTACGTCTGCGATCGTCGACTCCGTCGGAAGGAGTGGACCGATGACGCAACTGCTGAAGTGCTTGATCCCGACGATCGGGTCACCGCGGACCTTGAACGGTAAGGAGGGGCGGTACGAGCTGGCGGCGTTCTACTGCGAGCTGCTCGGCATGAAGATCGTCAACGAGCCTTGGCTGTTGATCGCGGACGGCTCGGACACCGGGTTCTACATCGCGTTCGACGGCGACGGCTGGAACGAGCAACATCCTCCACGTTGGCCCGATCCGGACTACCCGCAGCAGATGCATCTCGATGTCGACGCACCGGATGTCGTCGCCGCCGGCGAGCGAGCCACCGCCCTCGGCGCGAGTCTGTTGCAGGACAGCGGGGAGTTCCGGGTCTTCGCCGATCCCGTCGGCCATCCGTTCTGCCTGTATTCCAACGCGTCCACGGACAAACCCGCGGTGAGTCGGCTCGTGTTCGACTGCTTCAGCCCACGTTCGTTGGCCAGCTTCTACGAGGGCTTTCTCAAGGCTCGGGGACGAGTCGACGACTCAGCAGAACGGGTTGTGGTCGACCTGGGCGGCAACCTGCCGGATCTGGCGTTCCAGCATGCGCAGTTCCGGGCCGCGCGCTGGCCCGATCCCGCGTACCCGTCGCAGCTGCACGTCGACTTTCGCTGGCACGACAGTCTTACTGCGAGATATGCCCTGAAGCGCGCCGAGAGCCTCGGCGCCATCCGCCTGCCTCAGGTGCCCGGCGCCGATATCTACGCCGACCCGGCGAGCCACCCCTTCTGCATCCAGAACGAGGTGCCCGAGGTCTTCGAAATCGCGGGGCTCTATTTGAACCCGCCCGAGTACGCGGTGGTGTACCGCGTGGACGAGACCGGTCAGGGTCTGCCGCGGGCCCCCAGCCAGCCAGCACAGTCGACGCCTGGCATGCCGGAACCGGCCGCCGACGACGACCGGTGCGATCTGTCTGGCCTGCTTGGCGCCCTGACTGTCACCGACGGGGTCGTGGGCGGTTCGCAAGACCGCACCACCGAGTTCCAGCAGTTTCTGACCCGGGTCGACGCCAACGTGCCGTCCCACCTTGCGGTGAACCTCGTCTGCGACTGGGAGGGCACCCACGAGAGCCCTGCCATCCAGAGCTGGCTGGCCGAGCGTCCCCGCTTCCAGGTCCACGGCAACCCGCCCGGAGCCAGATGGAACGAGCAGGCAGCACGCTGGTTCGCTTGTATCACCGACGAACTCACCCACCGTGGACACGACGCCGACGCGCACGTCCTCCAGGCCGACATTCGATCCTGGGTCCGGGCGAGGAACAACGGCTCCAAGCCATTTGTGTGGACCTCGACGACAGACCAGGTTCCGTGAGGACCATCAGCGATCGCTCGGCACGTGGTCGGCGAACCATCGCATGAAGGGCCGTAGCGCTTCGAGTGCGTCGAAGACGCGGGCAAAGGCCGCTGGCGTATGCAGCCAGTCCTCACAGCCGAGGTAGCGAGTAGCTGTCAACGTCCGGTGTCGTAACAGGTCCGCGCGTTCGTGGTCTGCGGGATACGCATGAGGAACGCGCTTCATGACGTCGCCCGATATCTCGAATCCCTTGCTCTGCAGGGTCTCCAGGATGCCGACGAGTTCTTTGCCGGCCGGTCCCGCCACTGCTGTACGGTAACCGCCGAGGCGGCGATTCCACCGGAGGCCCCTGACCGCCAGACCGTCGAGGTCGAATGTCACGCGGCACTGGTTGCAGTCGCCCATCAGGAACAGGGCCCGTTGACACTGCCAGGGCCAGATCAGCTTGTCGAAGCCCCACACGAAGAACTCTTCGTACGCCGGGTCCATATCCGCGATGTCCTGCATCAGCGCGATCATGGGCTGCCGTACGAGACGCTCCCGGTCCTCGCGCAGGCGGCGCCGCTCTTCCATCGTCGGCTCACCCTCGAGGCGCAACAGGACATCGAATGCCTGCTCGGGCCAACCATCGAAGCGTCCCATCGCGAACCATTCTGCGGGGAAGAGCGGACTCACGGAAGTCGGAGCCCTTTGGGTGTGGGGCATGCGTCGGGTTGGGGTGCGTGCTGCCCGGCAGCCGCGGACCATGATCAGGCGTCAGCCCGCGGACCATGATCAGGCGTCACATAACCGGGTTTCGTCTGTCTGGGAAGCCAGTTTCATGACGCATGATCATGGTCACGCGAGTCCTGCCCACGTCAACTCCCACCGAGGTCTCATGCACGCGCCTTCAGCTGCTACGTACCCGCGATGCCAGCAGTCAGGATGCCGCGTCGGTGGTGGCCAGGAGTACGCACTGGTCGAAGTTCATGCAGCCACACTCCAGGCAGTCCGCCACTGCTTCGCGCAGGGCCCGGGCCTGCTCGATATGCCGGTCGAGTTCAGGCAGCTTGCGCGAGGCCAGCTCCCGCCACTGGCGGGTAGCGGATGGCGTGGCGTCGGTGCCGAGCAGCTGCGTGATCTCGGCGAGGGTGAAACCGGCCCGCTGCGCCATCTTGATCAGCGCGACCCGGCGGACGGCGGTTGCCGGCCACACCCGGCGTCCCCCTTCGCGGCGGGCACCGGGCAGTAGGCCGCGCGCCTCCCAGAAGCGCAGCGCTGAGGCACGCACGCGGGCCTGGGCCGCGAGCTCGCCTATCGGCAGGTACCGCATGCCCACCCCCTCCCGGTCATTGACTTCAAGCGCGCTTGAAGAGCGACGGTGACCTGCATGTTCTCACGACCGGGACGCCTGGTGCCCGGCCCCTACCGCTCGCTGTTCGCCGACCGGACGTTCCGGCGCCTGATGCCGGCCTTCGCGTTGTCCGACCTGGGCGACGGCATGACCGTGGTCGCCGTCGCGTTGCTGGCGCTCGCCCTGGCATCGGACGGCAGTCAGGGCGCGCTGGCCGGCATCGCTGTCGCTGCATACGTTCTGCCGGGCGCACTGGGGGCACTGATCCTGGGCCGGTGGATGCGGCGACTTCCGGCGCAGCACCTCCTGGTCACCGACTCCGTGCTCCGGGCCGTGCTGCTGGGAGCGATCCCGCTCGCACATGTGGCCGGCGTACTCACCCCGGCCGTGTACGTCGGGCTGCTGGCCGCGTCCTCCCTACTCCATGCTTGGGGCACGGCTGGCAAGTACGCCCTGTTCGCCCCTCGGCTCTCCGACGACCAGCGTCTGGCAGCCAACAGTCTGCTCAGTACCAGCCTGTGGGGCGCGACCATCGCGGGTCCCGCCATCGCCGGCCTGCTCGCAGGAGTCGTACACCCGGCGTGGATCATCGCGCTGGACGCCACCACTTTCGCAGTACTCGCCGTCCAATCCAGCCGGCTGCTCCCGGGCCCAGCCCCAGCCCCGGTTCCGGCGGCGGGAGGCACCCGGCAGGGGCTCGCCATCCTGCGCCGTCATCCGGAACTCCTCGGCCTGCTCATCGTGACCTGGATGTTCAACCTCGCCTTCGGGCCCGTCGAAGTCGGCCTTCCCCTGTACGTCTCCGACGACCTCCATGCCGGCCCGGGGTTGCTCGGTGCCTACTGGTCCGCATTCGGAATCGGGGCCGTCGTCGGCGCTTTCGCACTAGGCCTGGCCAGACGGCTTCCCCTGTGGCCAGCGATGCTCGCCATCATCGCGGGCCATGGCATCGGCATGCTTCCGTTCGCCTTCACCCACTCGGCCCTGCCTTCCCTGATCGGCTTCACCTTCGCCGGGCTCGTCTACGGCCCCTACTCCGCACTCTCTTTCACGCTGCTTCAGGACCGCTCACCCACCGAGTCGCTCACCACAGTCCTGGCGGCACGCAGCGCCGTACTCCTCACTGCCTCGCCCCTCGGAGCGGCAGTCGGCGGCGTCCTCCTCGACCAGACCAGCGCGCCAGCCATCCTCGTCGGCTGCGGTGCCGTGATGATCCTCATCGCCGCCATCAGCGCCATCGCGCTGAAGCTCCACGGGACCCGTCGACAGCGACCGCACCTACGTTGCACGAAGTTTCGCGAGGGCCTCGGACCCAAGACGCACCAGCTCGTCAGCGTCGATAGCGAGTCCAGATCCGCACGAGTATCAGCGTCTGCTTCGAAGACATCGGCATAGCTGAAGAGCTTCCCAGGAAGCTTGATTTCTTCGCTCGGCCGGTCGACCTGGTCAGCTCTCACAGAGAAGCACCACTCGCCGGGCTTGTCGTTTCGTGGCTTGTTGCCGATCACCACTCTGAGGCGGGAACAGGGGGACACATCGAAGCGCGGCATATGCCAGGTCATGGTCGGGCGTACCCGGACGGGCAAAGTCCCAGTCGATGAGACCGACGACACGTCCGTCTCGCCAAAGCACACTGCCGGGGTTGACGACGTTGTGGTATTCACGCAACACGCGACCGACAGCACCCAACTGGTCGTCACTCATATCCTCAGTCAGAGGCTCGCAATCGATCCATTCATAGATCTCCCGGCCCTCGTCATCGACGCCGAGATAGGCGGGCACAGAGGCAAAACCGTTGCTCCGCAGATAGTCGAGCAAACGATGGACTGATTCGCTTCCTCGGTGACGCTCCCTCCGGACGGTGTCTCCTACCCTCCACACCTGCGTCGTGTCCGATGGCAGTCGGTACTTCACAGCGAGCACTTATCCAGCCACCCGACAGGCAAGGGAGTGGTACGGCGGACCCATCCGACGCGGGCGGTCGGTGTCGGGCCAGCCAAGGGAGCGGCCGCGCCCGAGCGAGGCCTGTCGAGTTGACCGATCGTCGGCTAGTATCAAGTCGGCCTCTCAGGGAGCCGCCGGTCCGCGGAAAGGGTTCAAGCCCACCTGATCGCATACGACCGGTGTGGCCCTGGCCCTCCTTTCGGCCTGACGATGCGGACATCAGGCGTGACGAAAGGGGGTCGCTATGTCGACCATCGTTACGCTTCCCGCCAATCCTGACCTCGAGCATCTGCGACGGCAGGCGCGTGCCCTGCAACAGGCCGTACGAGTGGGCGGTGATGCTGCGGCGGCCGAGCGGGTAGATCGCCAGCATCCGGATGGCGTACCGGACGATCCTGGCGAGTTCCAGCTGAGCACCGCGCAGCTCGTGGTCGCGCGGGAGTACGGCTTTGCCAGCTGGGCCAAGCTCAAGCACTACCTCGAACTCGTTGCCGACCACGGCTGGGACACCACGGAGCCGGTTGAGACGGCGACCAGTGCCCAAGCCGATCTGGCCGACGAGTTCTGCCGCCTGGCCTGCCTGACGTACGGCAGTGACGACTCACCGACACGACGGGAAAAGGCGCGGCACATGCTCGCCGAGCATCCCGAGCTGACCAGTAGCCACGTCTGGGCAGCCGCTGCCGCAACAGACCACCACACGGTCGCCCGTCTGCTGGCCGACGACCCGTCGCTCGTCCGCCGCCGCGGCGGTCCTTACCAGTGGAGTCCGCTGTGCTACGTCGCGTACTCCCGGGTCGATCTGAACGTCCCCCTCGAACCGGTCAGGTCAATCGCACGGCTCCTGCTCGATGCGGGTGCGGATCCCAACGAGGGCTATCTGTGGAACGGCCGGCCCTATCCGTACACCTTGTTGACCGGAGTCTTCGGTGAGGGTGAGCAGGGGCACGTCAACCAGCCGCGACACCCGCACTCGCTCCCGCTGGCCCGGATGCTGCTCGATGCCGGCGCGGACCCGAACGACAGCCAGGCGCTCTACGACCGGATGTTCAGGCCCGACAACGATCATCTCGAGCTGCTGTTCGAGTACGGCCTCGGCCGCGGTGACGGCGGGGTGTGGAGGGCACGGCTCGGCGACATCATCGACCCGCCCCCAGGCCTCTTGCGGTTCCAGCTCCGGTGGGCGGTCAACCACGACTTCCTCGACCGATTGCGGCTGCTGGTGCAGCACGGCGCCGACTTCCGCTCGGCGTACGAGGACGGACGCACACTGGTCGAGCTCGCCGCGTTGGACGGCAACACCGCGGTCGTGGACTACCTCGAGTCGCAGGGTGCGCCGGCGTCCGATCTTGATCCTGGTAGCGCCCTGATTGCCGCGGCATTCCGGGCCGACCGGGCGGAGGTGCAGCAGTTGGCGGCCGACCACCCTGGGCTGTCCGACGAGGTACGCCGGCAGCGCCCCGGCCTGATGGTGTGGGCCGCCAGCAACGGCCGGATCGACACTGTACGTCTGCTCGCCGAGCTGGGGTTCGACGTCAATGCCATGGGCCGCGGGGATACGCCGATCGAGGGACCCTCGCAGACCCCGCTCCACGACGCCGCCGTCCAGGGCAATCTCGAGCTCGCCGAGCTGCTGCTCTCCCTCGGCGCCGACCCGAACATCCACGACGTCGCCCATGACGCGACGCCACTGGGCTGGGCACAGTACTCAGGCCAGGAAGCCATGATCGAACTCCTCACCCCTCTGACCAACCCGGTCGGCGGCGATCGGGACAGCGACGCCGGTGAACAAGATCAGTTACGGGACAACCTTTAGGGTGTGCCGTGGCTGTGCCACGTGACGCGGGAGTCGATCGGACGTGGATCGCGCACTTCGGGCACCCATGGGCCGAGGAGGCGCTGAGTCGTGACCGGAGTCGAGGTAGCCGGCGTGGTCTGCGTCGTGCAGACGCCGTTCGGCGACGATGGTGCGATCGACGCGGACACGTTCACCCGCCAGGTGGAGTGGCTGTTCGACAACGGCGCTGACGGTGTGGCGATCGGCATGGTGTCGGAGGTGCTGCGGCTGTCCACGCCCGAACGCGACGAGCTCGCGACGCTGATGTGCGGAGCGGCAGCCGGGCGTGGCGCGGCCGTGGTCAGCGTGGGCGCGGAGTCGACCTACACCGCCGTTCGGTACGCGAGGCACGCCGCCGCGGTCGGGGCGGACGCGGTGATGGCCACCCCGCCCGCGCTGAGCCGGGTGAGCGACGAGGAGCTGTTCGGGTACTTCACGGCGATCGCCGACGCCGCGGAGGTGCCGGTGATCGTGCAGGACGCCAGTGGGTACGTCGGGTCGGCCCTGTCGATCGACCTCCAGGCCCGGCTGGCCGCCGAGCTGTCGGAGCGGGTGCTGTTCAAGCCCGAAGCGCACCCGATCGGACCGAAGCTGACCCAGTTGTTGGAGGCGACGAGCGGGAAGGCGCGCATCCTCGAGGGAAACGGCGGCCTGTATCTCATCGACAGCTTCCGCCGGGGCGCGATCGGCACGATGCCGGCCGGAGACCTGGTGTGGGCGCTGGTGCCGCTGTGGCGGGCGCTTTCAACCGGGAACTACGAGTCCGCGTACCGAATCGCCGGACCGCTGGCGCAGATCGTGTCGCTGCAGACCAGCCTGGACAGCTTCGTGGCCATCGAGAAGCACCTGCTGGTGCGGCAGGGCATCTTCCCCAGCGCGGCGATGCGAGGGCCGGTCGGTGGTGGGGTCGACGAGCGGATGTACGCCGAGGTCGACCGGCTGGTGACACTGCTACGGAAGGCGGTCGATCATGACCAGCCCTGATGCGGCATCCGGCACTGGCGGCAGCCCGGGCGTACCGACCGTGGCGGTGGTCACCGGTGCTGGTGGCGGCATCGGCGGAGCCTGCGCCCGGGCACTGGCCGACTCCCACGACACGGTCTTCTGCGTCGACCGGGATCTCGATCGGGCGAAGGAGACCGCCGCCGCGATCGGACGGGCCGGCGGTTCGGCGGTACCCGTCGCAGCCGACGCCGCCGACCCGGCGTTCGGCGACCGGGTGGCCGCCGCCGCGACGGAGGCCGGACAGGTCCGCTCCGCCGTACACGCGATCGCCCACGAGGAACACGTTCCCGCGCTCGAGGTGAGCCTGGACTCGATGCGGCTGAGCTTCACCGTCGGCCCACTCGCGGCCTTCGCGCTGTTCCGCGCCCTCGCCACCGCCACCAGCCCGGCCCCCGCCCCGCCGGCCAGCGTGGCGTTCACCGCGATCGGCTCCCTGCACGAGAAGCACGCGTTCGCCCGTTGCCTTGGCTACAACGCAGCGCACGGAGCGCTGGGCCAGGTGGTCCGGACGCTCGCGCACGAGTGGGCGAGCCGGCGGATCCGGGTCAACGCCGTCGTACCCGGCTGGATCGCCACCCCCGGCGAGGTCGTCCTCTACGGCGAGGAACATCTGGCGCGGGCTGGCAGGGCGTTGCCGTTCGGCGCGTTGGGAGACGTTGGCCAGGTCGCGGCGGCCGTGGCGTTCCTGTCGTCCCCGGCCGCCGACTACATTTCCGGGTCGTTCCTGACGGTGGACGGCGCGTTGTCCGTGTCGCTCGCCCGCCTGCCAGAGGGAGACCTGCGAGAGGGAGACCAGCCAGAGGGACACGTGCCGGAGGGAGGCCAGGCATGAAGTACGCCTGTGTGTTCGCGCACCCCGACGACGAGATGCGCTGCCTGGGAACGCTGCTGCGGCTGCACGAGCGGGGCCACGAGATCGCGTTCGTCACCCTCACCGGCGGCGACAAGGGACTCCCCTTCTCCGGTCCGGACTCGCACGAGCGGGCGGTGGCCGTACGCGAGGTGGAGATCCGTACCGTCGCGAAGGCGTTCGACGCCAGCTACCTGTGCCTGGGCCGCGAAGACGGGTTCCTCTACGACGACGCGCCGTTGCGGCACGACCTGATCGCGGCGCTGCGTACGGTCAATCCCAACGTCGTCTTCACCCACTGGGCGAACGACTACAACGCCGATCACGTGGTGACCGCGAAGGCGGTGACGGACACGGCCCTGTGGACCAACCTCGGATCCTTCGAGCCGCAGGTCCAGGCCAACGACCACGTACCGCGGATCTTCCACGTCGACACAGGCGCCGGGTACGGGTTCGAGGCCACCCATTTCGTCGAGCTCACCCCCGACCACGCTGCGCGCAAGGCCGAGCTGATCCGCGTCCACGCCAGCCAGATGGCCGTGATGCGGCGGCTGCGCGGCCACGACTACGCCGACGAGATGGCCGACGCCGACCGGGTCACCGGTGCCCGGCTGATGACCGCCCACGCCGAGGGGTTCCGGCCCTGTCTGGCCGAACGACGGATCCCCTGGCCGTCCGACCTGCCCGGACAGCTGGAGGCGGAGGACCGCGCATGAAGATCACCGATGTCACGCCGTTCCTGCTGCGCGGCACGCAGACGTACGGCTCCCACGCGGGTGACGCGGAGGCGACCGACCAGGGTGACTGGCTGCTGCTGGTGAGGGTCCGCACCGACGAGGGGCTGGAGGGGTGGTCCGACGTCGAGACCATGGGCCCGGTCGCCGCGCGGGTCCTGCAGGGCACCGGGATGAGCGCTCTTGGCTTCCGTACGATCCACGAACAACTCGTCGGCCGCGACCCGTCCGACGTCGAGGCGATCTGGGACGAGCTGTACGTCGCGACCGCCTACTACGGCCGGCGCGGGGTCGCCATGCACTGCATGTCCGCGGTCGACAACTGCCTCTGGTCGATCCGGGCGCAGGCCGCCGGGGTGTCGCTGGCGGAAGCGTTGGGTGGACGCCGGCGGGACCGGTTGCCGGCGTACGCGTCCACGTTGTTCCGGTTGACGCCGGAGGAGAACGCCGCGGCGGCGCAACGCTATGTCGATCTCGGCTTCACCGGGATGAAGTTCGGCTGGGGCGGGTTCGGCATCGACCCGGGCGCGGACCGGGCCAACGTCGTCGCGCTACGGGAGACGCTCGGGCCGGACCGGGCGTTGATGATCGACCCCGGCTGGTACGTCGAGGACGCCGGACGCCCGCGGGTGCGGACGATGGCGGAGACGATGACCATGCTGGAGACGTTGAGCGACATCGAGCCGTACTGGGTGGAGGACATCGTCCATCCCGAGTGCACCGAGCAATACTCCGTGCTGGCCGGCGAGTTCCCGCATCTGCGCTTCGCCGCGGGTGAGCAGCAGGCGACGATCTGGGAGCTGCGGCGGCTGGTCCGCGACCACGGGATCGCCGTCGTCCAGCCGGACCTGTCCCGGTGCGGCGGGCTCACGGTGGCTCGGGCTCTGGTCGCGGATGCGGCGGCGGTCGGCGTCGAGATCGTCACGCACTCCTGGCTGACCGACCTGCTGCACGCGTACAGCCTGCAGTTCCTGTCCACGTTGCCTCGCGCGCGATGGGTGGAGTTCAACGTCGCGCAGAGCGACCTGAGCGCCGGGGTGGTCCAGGGCTCCATGAGCCTGGCGCCCGACGGGACGGTGAGCGTCCCGGACGGGATCGGCCTAGGGGTGGAGATCGACTCCGCGTTCGTCGAGGCGCACGCGACGACGTCGTGATCGTTCGGTGGGGGCGGCGATGGGAGCCGGTCAGCGCAGATCCAGCCTCATGAGTACGCGGGGAAAACCGCCGGAAACGGAGTCTGTGTCGGCGGCCTTGGTGAAGCCGGCTCTCTCGAAGAGTGCGCGGGTTCCGACGTAGGCCATCGTGAGGTCGACCTTCTTTCCCTTGTTGTCGACCGGATATCCCTCGATCGCCGGCGCACCACGTGACTTCGCGTACGCCACAGCGCCGTCGAGCAGGGCATGGGAGATGCCTTTGCCGCGGTGGCCTGGACGTACGCGGATGCACCACACCGACCAGACGGGCAACTCGTCGACGTGCGGGATCCTCGTGGATCGCGCGAACGGTAGCTCCGCCCGGGGCGCGACAGCCGCCCACCCGACGACCTCGCCGTCCTCGTAGGCCAGGACGCCCGGCGCGACCTTGCGGGAGCACAGCTTCCTGACGTAATCGCCTCGTGCGGGCCCGACGAGCTCTCGGTTGGTCTTCGAGTCAACCCGATGGCTGAGGCACCAACACACCGAGGATTTGGGGTTCTTGGGGCCAAGCATGATCGCAACGTCGTCGAACCGTGCCGCTGTCGCCGGCTTCACCACGATGCTCACGCAAGCACGTTAGCTTCCGGAGGCTCGCTCGCGGCGAGGGATGCGGGTGGATACGGTCAGGTCGTGCAGACGCCTGCTGAGGGAACGCCCCGGCTCATCGTGCTCAGAGGCAACTCTGGATCGGGGAAGAGCACGACCGCGCGGGCTCTTCGTGAGCGGTTCGGGCATGGGATCGCCTGGGTCGAACAGGACTACCTGCGGCGGATCCTTCTCCGCGAGCACGACGTGCCAGGCGGCGTCAACATCGGCCTCATCGACCAGACAGTCCGCTACGCGCTTGACCACGGGTTCCACGTCATCCTCGAGGGCATCCTGGGCGCCGCTCGCTATGGCCCCATGCTGCAAACCCTGCACTCCGACTACGCCGCCAGAGCCGGCTTCTTCTACTTCGACATCTCGTTCGACGAGACGGTCCGTCGCCACCATGGCCGGCCGCAGGCCACCGCGTTCAGCCCCGATGAGATGCGCGACTGGTACCGCCCACGCGATCTTCTCCCATTTGTCGACGAGGAGATCATTCCCGAGGCGTCGCGGTTGGACGAAACGGTCGCGCGCGTGATGGCGAAGGTGGCGCTCCTGGACGCCGGCGTCGGTCAAACCAGCCCGGGTTAGCCACTCGCAGGCCCTTCGGCTGCGGATTTCTGCTCGTCACTGCCGCCCTGCGTCTTGGTCCTGGGCTGGCATCAGTCGGCATCGACCGGCTCGGCAGTCGTCGAGGGCCTTCGCGGCGTTGCCCCGGGCTCGTCGCAGCTCGGCGATCTTGGCGTCGATCCGGTCGACGACCGACTCCAGCCGCCACCGTTCGCTCTCACACGTCGCTCCGTCGACGTCGTGGGCGTGCAGAGCGTCGATGATCTCGTCGAGCGTGAAGCCCAGATCCTGCAGTGCCTTGGCCGCCTGGATTCGTTCCACAGTGGTTTCATCGAACACCCGATAGCCCGACGGCCTACGCTGCGCCGCCGGCAGTACCCCTCGCCGCTCGTAGAAGCGCACCGTGTCGATGCTGACCCCGGCCAGCTGAGCGACCTGCCCGATCTTCATCGCACGACTCCTTGACTCTGGACTCAGGTCCAGACTCTAGATTCGAGGCGGACAGAACACAACCACCAGAGGAGCTCGACCATGGACATCCCGCCAGCGTCCACGCCCGTCGTCTGCGACATGACCAATGCACCTGACACCGAGCAGCAACGCTTCGACGAATACCGGCGCCTGTTCGCCCAGGCCCTCATCGGCCGGGAACGAACGGCCGCCGGGATCCGCTTCCACTTCCGAGCCGAGCCCGGCATCGAGACGTGGGTGCGCGACCTGGCCGCACGAGAGAACGCATGCTGCGCATTCTTCGCGTACGACATCACCACCGACGCCGGTGAAGTGATCTGGGACGCGGGCGTCACCGACAACGAAATCGCCCGCAGCATCCTCGAGGAGTTCTACACCCTCCCCGACCGTGTCGACGAGGGCCTCGACAACCTGCGCGAACGCTTCGCCCAACGAGGATTAGAGGTTCCGGGTCGTGACGCCGGAACAGTGTCCAGAGCCCGATAGGCACTGTGGCTCAGATCGTTCGAAGGATCGCGTCCATTGCTGGGTCGCGCCCGTCGCGATAGGCGGCGTACGTCGGCGGTGTGTAGAGGTCCGGCGCGATCCAGCTTCGCATGTCGTACGGAGTGATCCCTTGCCAGTCGAGGTTGGAGATGTTGCACCGCAGCCCGCTGTACGGAAGCGTGAACGGCACGGTTTCGCCAATGAACTTGGGCTTTGAGCCGGTCGGCTCTCCCACGATGGTGAGGTTCCGGCCGCCGAGCCACTCGAACAGCTTCGCGGTGTTGCCCGCAGCCGAAAACGTGCGGCGGCCCACGATCAGAAACAGCCCACCCGGACGATCGAGCCGGCGGCATCCGGCGATTGAGCGGAGGAGCGGCCCCACGAGGAAGGTGTTGCCGCCGCCGTTCCAGCGTAGGTCGAACACCAGCCGGTCGACGTCATTCGCTTCGAGGCGGTCAGCGACCCGGTCGGCGAACGCGGCCAGCGACTCGTCGGGATCATTGGCGACGCGGTTGAACTGCACGTACAACAATCGCTGGTCGGGCATCACCTCGAACCAGTACGCGGCGTCGGCGTTGCGCAGATAGAGCGGGAGCTGGTCGCCAAGGGCGTCGTGGTGCAGCACCATCCGCTGCGAGGTCGGAAAGTCCGAACGCTTACCGTCGTCCGCCTCGGCGCGGACCTCGACGGTTCCGTCGCGGGTCGTCAAGGTGACCTTGCCCGGGTCGTCGATGAGCCCCAGCGCGTGCAGGAAAGGCGTTCGCCGCAGCCACGACGGAACGATCTCGATCGGGCGCACCTCATGGTCTCGGCACACCAGCGGCTCGACGGCCGCAACGACGTCGTCGACGGGCCGGCCGTCGAACGCGAGAATCTCCGCACCCAGCAGGCCGCGGTGCGCCTCGGTCGCTGACGTGACATGCACGCCGTCGGCGAACAGGTAGAACTGCACCGGCAGCGCGATCGCGAGATCCTCACGCTCGCTCGGTACGGTCAGCGATGCGTGGCCGTCGTCGAGCAGTACGAGCAGCCTGGTCAGTCCGAGCACGATCTCGGCGTCGGTGAGGGACGGGATCTCCTCGCTCAGCTTGCCGGCGCTGAGGGTGAGCTGCTCGGCCACCGCTGGGTCGAACGCCACCGGCCTGCGACGGTGCGCCTCGCGGACCAGTACGCGCAGGTCCGTCCGCCAGCCCTCCTCGCGGTCGAGGCCATCGACGTTCTCCAGTCCGAGTACGCGCGCAAAGCGCGGATCGTCCCGCAGCGCCCCCAGCCGATCATCCGCGAGCAGCTCGTCGAAGTGGGTAAAGCCCTGGGCCATCATGTCGCCGAGCGCGGAGAGCGCCGCATCCGTGTCACCGAGACCGACGTGGCAACACGCGATCAGGTACGACGTGACGCCGGGAAAGGTGGCGATCCGGTCCGTCTCGTACAGGCCGCACCGCTCGAGCTCACGGAAGGCATCCAGCGCACCCTCGTGCTCGCCCAACGCGAGCCGCGCCTCGGCCAGGCGGTCCCAGCCGCGCCCGTCGTAGGGGTTGGCCTCGACCACTCGTTCCCACAATGGTGCTGCCTCGGCCCACTCCTCAGCTTCGGAACGGGCGATGGCTTCGTCTCGGGCCCGCAGGAACGCACGTGTGTCCATCGGCGCAGTCTTCCGGGTTCGCCATTGAACTGCCACAGCTGACGGAAACGGGGACATCGCTCGTCGTCGGGCTGATACTGCGAGCGTGAACACCCGAGGGCCGTGGCGGATACAGGGAGGTGTGGAGGACTGGTCGGCGTGCCCCGATGCCGAGCTTCTTGCCGCGGTCGCTGACCTGGACCGCGGTGCGTTGCGCGCCCTCTACGACCGGCACGCTCCGTGGCTGCGAGCGCGGTTGAGCCGTCGATGTGCGGATGCGGGTCTGGTGGAGGAAGTGGTCCAGGACGTGTTCGTGGCGGTGTGGCGCAAGCCGCGTGCTTATCGGGGGTCGGGAGATGTGGCGGCCTGGCTGTGGGGGATCGCGATCCGTCGGTTGCTGGCGACGTTGCGTCCCCGGCGGGCTGTGCCGTGGGTTCGTATTCCGGACCGAGCCGAGCCTTCGGCGGAGGACGTGTTGCTCCTTGGCGTACAGCACAGCGATGTCGGCGTCGCGGTCAACGGGCTCTCGCCCGAACTGCGGGCAGTCGTACAGGCGGTCGTCCTCGACGGCCTGTCCAGCCGGGAGGCCGCTCGGCTTCTGGCGATTCCACCGGGCACGGTTCGGACTCGTTTGCAGCGAGCGCGACAACACCTGCGGGAGGCACTGACATGACCTGGCACGCCGACGTCGGCATGATCGACGCCTACCTGCGGGACCGCCTCGACCCCGCCCGGGCCGCGTCGGTCGAGACACACCTGACCACCTGCGGCACCTGCCGCGCCTCGCTGGCGACGCAACACCGGCGGGACCAACCCGCAGCCGACCGACACGCTGCCTCCTGGACTGCGCTGGCCGAACGGATCGATCGGCCGCGGTTCAGCCCACTCGAAGGCCTGCTGTTGCGCTGCGGTGTCCCCGAGCACGTCACCCGCATGGTGGCCGCGTCGGAGCTGACCCGGGCTTGGTGGCTGGCCGGCGTCATGGCCCTGGCTTTTGCGGCGGTGCTGGCGCAATTTGGCTCCGAGGCGGCCGGGGTATCCGCGTTCGTCGTGTTGTCGCCGGTCGTGCCGGTGGCCGGGATCATCTTCGCCTACGGCGCCACGGGTGAACCGGCGTACGAGATCTCCGTGGTGGCGCCGTACCCGTCGTTGCGGCGAGCCCTGGTCCGCAGCGTGACGGTGATGGCGTGCTGGCTACCCCCGGCGGCGGCGTTCACGCTCGTGTTGCCGGGAGGCGTACCGCTGGTGATCTGGCTGCTGCCGGCACTGGCGATGTGTTCGCTGACGCTGGCACTGGCCACCGTAACGACTCCGGTGCGAGCCGGGTGCGGGCTAGCAGTCGCCTGGCTCGTGTTCGCCGGCAGTTCGGTACGAGGAACCAGCCGCTACGACGCCGCAGCCGTCGTGGATGGACTGCCGTACGCCCACATAACCGGGCAATGGGTACTCGTGGCCGTGTGCGTGACCGCACTCGCCGTCGCCGTCATCCGTCGGTCCTCGTTCGAAAGGATCGCCACGCTATGAACCCCACCCCGACTCCAGCCGGCCCGACGCCGGCGGGCAGGACGCCTGCGGTCGAGCTGGTCGACGTCTGCAAGTCGTTCCGGCGTACGACAGCGCTCGCCGGGGTCCGGGTGGACATCGGGTACGGCGTCACCGGCCTTCTCGGCCCGAACGGAGCAGGCAAGACAACACTGCTCCGCATCGCTGCCACCGCCCTGGCGCCCGACGCCGGCACAGTCAGTGTGTTGGGCAACGACGCTTCATCACCCGAAGGCAGGCTGGCGATCCGGCGCCGACTGGGCTACCTCCCGCAGGACGCTGGTCACTACCGCAGTTTCACCGCGTACGACTTCGTCGACTACGTGGCGGTCCTCAAGGAGATCACCTCCACGGTCGTACGCCGCGCTGAAGTGACTCGGGTGCTGAGCGCTGTCGGGCTCGCCGATCACATGCACCAGCGGATGCGCTCGCTGTCGGGCGGGATGCGACGTCGCGTCGGACTGGCTCAGGCTCTGCTCGGACAACCCGATCTGCTGGTACTCGACGAACCGACCGTCGGCCTGGATCCGGTGCAGCGGCTCCGCTTCCGAGAGGTGGTGTCAGCCGTCGCGCGGGACCGGGCGGTGCTGTTGTCCACCCACCTGACCGAAGACGTCGCCGCGATGTGCAGCAGGGTCATCGTGATCGACCGAGGCCGGGTGGTCTTCGCCGGTGAACCTGCCAGTCTCGCGGCGAGGGCCGAAGGTCGCGTGTGGCTCTCCGACACCTCCGAGCCGGAAGCGCTGCTGTCCTGGGTCACCAGCGAGGGTCGTCAGCGGCACATCGGAAGCCCACCAGCCGGCGCCGACCTCACCACTCCGACGGTCGAGGACGGCTACCTCGTCCTGACCGGGATCCCGCAGCCGGCGGAGGTCCTGCCATGAGCCAACCTGCGAGCTCGTCGATACCGAGCTCGTCGATACCGAGGTCGTCGCGCGCGGACGTTGCGGTCCACGCGACCACGGTGCTCGCCCTCGCCTGGGCGGAGGCTCGCCGGCTACTTCTGCACCCCGTCCTGCTCGTGGCCACAGCCTGGATAGCTGTGGCGGTGGGCTGGGAATACAGACACGGCCCACCCGACATCAGCTGGTCGGTCGAGGGACACACGGACTTCGCGTCGAGCTGGACTCCTCTATACGCCGCGGCTTTCCTCGTCGCGAATCTGGCCGCATTACGAGACCGCGAGTCCACGACCGCGGAGACCTTCCGCGCCGTGCCGACTGCCCGTACAGAACGCACGCTCGCCCTGCTGCTGGCCGGGCTCATCCCTGTCGGCGTGGCCGCGATCGTGGCTACCTACGCATGGGTCGTCATCGCCCGTGCCGGTGGCATTCCCGTCGGAAGCTCCTCCGGCTACGCCGAGATCGTCCCCAGCGTCGTCGAGCTGTGCAGCTCATCCAGCGATCACGGCCGCCGCTTTCGCTGCCGGCGTCGCGACCGCGAGAACCATCCGCTCCCGCGCCCTCGGCGCGCTGCTCGGAAGCTTCGGCAGCATCACATTCGTCGGCCGCGATACTGGGTGTGGATGTGGTTCCCCGCCTACTTCCTGATGCCGTTCGCGATTGCTGCCCGCGCAACGGAACCCCTCTCGTACGTCCCGGCCGAAGCATTGTCCTGCGGCCGCAACCGACGATTGACGCACCGGACGAGTTCGACCCGTGGTGGCACGTCATCGAGATCGAAGCCGCCCGCGTCGGCTGGCACGCCGCCTACATGATCGGCCTGGCACTGACCCTGGCCGCGTACGCCCTTCTCCGCAGCGGCCCAGTCCGCCGGACGAAGTGGCTGTTCGTCGCCGGCGCCGTCCTCATTATCACCGGTGTCACGCTTCAGATCCTCAGCACCGGACAGGACTTCACCTGGTTCGGCCAAGTCACCGCCGAATGACGCCTCCAACTTGGGTTCCACGTCTGTGAACACTTCGCCCGGCCCGCGGCTACAGCTGGTTAGAAGAGTCTAGGTCGCAGGCGGGAGGCGAGAGGGATGTACGAGTCCTACATCTACACGATCGCCAAACAGCGGACAGAGGAACGCATCGCCCAGTGTCGGGAACAGCACCTCGCCGCACGAATCCGCAGCAGCCGACGTCGGACACGCGGCCCGATGCGCCACGAGGTGGCGAGGTCGCTCCGCCAGCTCGCCGATCGGATCGAACCACGTGTTCGGTTGCCGAAGCACGCACAAACCACCACCTGACCACGACGTGGCGGGGCAGACGGCCTCGCCGCAGATGGCAGCCAGAACAGGAGCATCATGGATTACGAGCAGACTCGACAGGTCATAGAGAAGTACCTCACCACCATGGTCGAGCGCGGTGACTACGGCAGCTACTTCAGCGACGACGTTCGAACTGACGGTCGTCGGGACCGACCAGAGTGCGCGCGGTCGCGCCGAGGTCGAAGGTCTCATCCACGCCATGCACACACAAGCCTTCGACGCCAAGCCGGAGCTGCGGAGCCTAGTCGTCGGAGCCGGTATGGCCGTCAATCGAGGCGGTCTTCGTCGGCACCCACCAAGGCGACTTCGCCGGGCTGGCAGCCACCGGCCGACACGTCCGCGTCCCGTACTCGGTGATCTACGACCTCGACACCGGAAAGATCAAGGCGCTTCGCATCTACGGTCTTGCTCAGGGCATCGTGGAGCAGCTCACCAGCGACAGCTGACGAGCGAACCCCCTCTACTCGAGTGCACAGGTTGTCGAGCACCTGTGCACTCGAGCCAACCTTCCTATCTCCAGCGGAGTGACCACCAGATGACGCACCAGCCGTTATCCGCCGGGCTGGGGCACACGTGGGTGGGCGCGGCGACCGTGAGGTCCACCCGGGTTCAGTACGTCGCCCGACCGCCGGACAGGTCGAATGCGAATCCAGTGGTGAAGCTGCACGCTGGCGAGATCATCCACGAAATGAGGCTGGCCACCTCGTCCAGCTCCCCTGCCCGACCCATCGGGATACGGGACAGCATCATGTCGACGACGTTGGAGGGAGTGTCGTCGAGCATCGGCGTACGGATGACCGCTGGCGCGAGGCAGTTGATGGTCACTCCGGACTGCGCGTACTCACGGCCCATCAACTTCGTCAGGCCGATCAGTCCGGCCTTGCTGGCGCTGTAGGCGGCCATCCGGGGATTGCCTTCCTTGCCTGCGATCGACGCCACATGCACGATCCGCCCGTACGAACGGGCCGCCATGGCGGGAAGCACGGCCTGGCTGAGGACGAGCGCGCACCGGAGGTTCACGGCGCACACGAAGTCGAAGAGTTCGGGGTCGAGGTCCACGACGGGCGTTCCGGCGTCAGGGGCGATGCCGATGGTGTTGACCAGCGCGTCCACGCCGTCCAGTTGGGCGACCGCCTTGTCTGCCGCCTCCCGCAGTGACTTCGCATCGGAGGCGTCGACGGTGAAGGTACGCAGGCTGCCGCGCTCGTGAGCCGTCTCCTCAGCCAGCGACCGTAGGCCCGCCTCGTCGCGGTCAAGGGCCGCCACGTCAGCCCCGGCCGCGATCTCGCGGATGGCTACGGCGCGCCCGATTCCGCTCGCGGCACCCGCCACCAACAACCGCATCGGTGTTCCGTCGCTGCTCATGTCACCATCCCTGGAAGCTCACTTCGATTCGGTGAACGCGATGCTCTGGATGAGCTGCCGCTGCAGAAGGACGAACACAACGATCATCGGAAGCGCAGCCAGGGTCGCTCCTGCCATCATGACCGGTCGGTCGAAGAGGCGCGACAAGTGACGACCCGCTGGCGCACCGCCCGCCCGTTTAGGTGGCCTGCACCGATCCCGGGAAGCTCACCGCGGAGCCAAGCTGGCCGTCTGTCGGTTACTTTGGTTGCCAGTCATTCCCTACTGATGAGCAAGGGCCGTGACCTTCGAGAGTCCGCGCGATGTAGACAGCTGGGAGCTCGCTGGCTTCCCCGGCCGGCTCACCGTCGCCGCGTACCTCACAGCTGACCAGCATGCGGCCCAGTATCGGCTCATCGTCGAAGCTCTATTGGACGCCCAGGAGCAGTCGCTCACTGGCGTCAGCCGGGATGAGTTGCTGGCAAGGATCCGCGACCGGATCAGGGCAACCATCGATCCCGTCGCGGCGGAACGACTCACCCACCAGGACACCTTCGATCTCGACGCCCGGATGAGAGCGCTCCACGGCTGGGGCGTCGTCGCACGCTGGCAGGACAAGGCCAAGTCCGAAGCCGACTTCGTTCGCACCCGAGATCGCTACCAGCTGACCAGCGAGGCCGCCGATCTGCACCGGTGGCTGCGGCGCCAGATCGACGACGACGCGATCGCTACCAGCGCCGCGGCCTTTGCCCCCGCGGTGATTGCCGACCGGCTCGACGAGACACTCCTCGCCCTCGGCGACTCGGACCACCCAGGGGCGGCCCAGGCATGGGCCCAGGTTCGGACGACCCTTTCCGATATGGCCGAAGCAGCTGCGATTTGGCAGTCAAGGATGGCGGCGGCCCTTGCCGGAGCGCCTGACGAGGACAAGATGCGGCGGCTCCGCGAGACCCTGCTGGCGTATGTCGGCGTCTGGGGTTCGGGAATCGACACCTACAGCCCGCGCATCCGGCAGTCCGTCGAGCGCCTCGA
The DNA here is from genome assembly GCA_963720325.1 of uncultured Actinomycetota bacterium. Taxonomy (GTDB): domain Bacteria; phylum Actinomycetota; class Actinomycetes; order Propionibacteriales; family Actinopolymorphaceae; genus Thermasporomyces. The sequence continues at coordinate 1,447,088 of CAVRFE010000008.1, forward strand.
GGAGGTCACCTCCTCAGGCTGGCGGGCGATTGCTCTGGCCGGCCTGGACGCCGACGTCGCCGAGGCGACCATCGAGGGAGTCGTCCGGGTCCACCTCGCCACGGTTCAGACTCTTGCCCTGTGGTTCAGCGGTCCTGATGGCCAGGCGCAACGGCTGCGCCGCCGGGTACGTGACGTGGTGCCGCCGCTGCTTCGAGGCTCACGCGCCTTGCTCGCGACCGGCGGCAGGGTCAGCCGGCGGGCCGAACTTCTGCGCGTCGCGGCCACGGTCGAGGCTGCGTCCTCTGACGAGGAGGCCTGGCGTACATGGTGCGCCGCCACCGGCCTGTGGAGCGCCCGCCACCTGCCCGGACGACCACTCGAGCCGAGCGGATCGCCGGCGCGTACGTCATTCTGGGAGGCGCCCGAGGTACGGATCGACATCCGGCTGCGTGAGCGGGGGGCACGCTCGACCGTGGGCCGACCGGCACAGGTTCCCGACCGCCGCCGGGCTCGGCGTGAAGCCCACCGCCGGGCCCAGGCTGAGAGAACCCTGGCCGAAGCGGCCGAACTCAGCCTGCTGGCCCGATCGGGACTCCATCTGGCCGACTGGACGCCGATCGATCAGCGCGCGGAGGCGGCCCTGGCGTGGGATCTGCTCACCGCTGTGATGCGGCGACAGCCCGACGACGGCGCCATCCGGACCGCTTACAGCCGCGACGGCCGGTTCAAGGTGGTCGCGTACGCCGCACCGGCCGACGTACCCTCGGCGGTGATTGCCATGCCTGACGGCCAGCTCGCCTGCGCGAACTGGCGTCTGGAGTTGACCAGAACCTGACAGGACGCGCTTGACCACGACCAGCACACCAGCCTCGGACGTCGCGCAGGAGAACGCGCGGACCGAGGCGCAGGAGGCCTTCGTCTCCCTGCTAATCCATCCGCTCGTGAGCGCTCGTGCCAAGCCCGTGCTCTTCCGCAACGCCCTTCGCCATCGCGCCCGACTGAGCGAGTGGAGCGCGCGTCTCGGCTATCGGCTGGTAGTCGCCGGCTCCGTCGTACGACTGCATCGCGATCCGAGCGGACCGCAGCTCACCGCGGCACCACCTCCGATGGAACCACCGCCTCGCCGCGACCTCGTTCTGCTGGCGTTGGTAGCCGCAGCGTGTGAGGACTCGGTTGGCTCCACGACCGTGCAGGACCTGTCTGATGAAGTTCGAGCACTCTCCGCCAGCCCTGCCGCCTCGATCACGCCGTACGACCCCGACCGGCGTGCCGAGCGGCAGGCGTTCGTCCGCGCGCTCGGCCGACTCACCGAGCTCGGCATCCTGACCCGCCGCACGACCGACGAGGTGCTGCTCAAGCAGTGGGAGGACGAGGGCACTGGCGTGGGTGGCGGGTTCGACATCGACACCGACTCGCTCCTCCAGTTCACCGATCCACACACGGTCGGTCTCGCCTTGAACCACGTTGACAGCACGGACGCCGACGGCGATACCGGCCGGAGCGCTACACGCGGACAGCGGATGCTGCGGACTCTGGTCGAGTCCACAGTGCTGCTCTACGCAGACCTCCATCCGGCCGACGCCGAGTACGCCCGCACCCAGCGATCCTGGCTCGCCGGCCAGGCCACGGACATGACTGGCGGCGCTGTCGAGATGCGGGCGGAAGGCTTGCTCCTCAGGCTGCGAGACGACAGCCCGGCCGCCGCCGAGGCGACACCGGCATTTCCGGCCGCCACCGCCGGCTCGTGGTTCGCCCTGAAGATGCTGGATGCCGCCATCAAGACCGGCCCGGCACCAGACGACGTTGGGCGGGTCAACCTGTCGTCGGCCGCGGTGGATGCGATTGCCGCCCATCTGCACGCCGAGCACCATCGGGCCCTGACCCGAGCTCTCGCGGACTCGCCTGGCCGGATTCGGGTCGTGGCTGAGGATCTTCTCGCGGGCCTCGGGCTGCTCCGCGTGGGCGGCGATGCTGGCTGGACCTTGCTGCCTACGGCCGCCCGCTACCGCGATCCGAAGGCGGTCTGGGAGCCGGCGCTCACCGACGCGCAGTCTGGCGGCGCGGCCAATGACATGGCTCACGACGCCGAGGGGCTGCCGTGACCGTGGACGCCGAACGGGACCTTGAATCCGTCCGGCTGAGCGAATGGCGGGATGCAGCGGGGAGCGGTCAGCTGCCCGCGCCCTCCCGTTCGGATCGGTGGCAGCCTCTTCGCGCCGGGCTGGTCAACCTCTGGGAGTACGACACGGCCGAGGTGTGGTACGCCGATGGGCGACTCCAGCTCCAGGGTGCCAACGAGTCCGGCAAGTCCACCCTGATGACGCTGACCACCCTCATCCTGCTGACCGGTGACATCTCCAGCTACAACATCGACACGCTCGGCGAGTCGGGCAAGAGGTTCCGTTACTACGTCGAGCCGACCAGCCACCCGCTCGACCGCCGGGAGACGAACGACCAGAAGAGCCGCGGGTGGGCCTGGGCGGAGTACGGCCGGTTGACCGAGCAAGGGCCGGAGTTCTTCACCACCTTGGTCTTCGCCGAGTCGCGGCGTGCCGATGCGCAGTTGAAGTTGCAGTGGTGCACGCTCCACGGCGAGCACCGCGTCCGGGACGGGCTGAGCCTGGCGACTGCCGGCATGGTCACCGAACCGGGTGGCCTACGCGAGGTCCGCGGAATGTCGCTTCATCGGTCTGGTACGGCCTACCGCGAGGAGATCGCCCGCACTCTCTTTGGCAGCGATGCGAGCTGGCTCGACCAGGTGATCCGGATTCTTCGCGTCGTGCGTACCCCCAAGATCGGCGATCGGCTCAACCTGCAGTTCCTCACCGAGGCATTTCGCGCCGCTCTCCCACCGTTGGCCGAGGACGAGATCCACCAGCTCGCCGACGGCTGGGAGCAGTTGGAGCGGATGCGCACCGAACGCGATACGACCGAGCAGGCGTTGGCCGCGATCTCGGAGTTCACCAGGCAGCGCTGGCAGCCGTGGGCCGATGCCGTGATCCGCGCGGCTGCGGACCCGGTCATCGCGGCGACGTCGGCACTGGACCGGGTGACCCGGGACGAGCGAGGAGCCAAGGAGGCGGTCGACGATCTGAGCACCCAGGCCGCAGGGCTCGAGGAGAACGTCGCTCACACGTCGCAGAAACGCGAGACCGCGGCGGCCGAACGGGACGCCTTGAGGCAGCGGCGAGAGTACAAGGATGCGGCTTCCGCTGTCGCCGATGCCGCACGGCATGCCGAAGAGGCTCGACGACTCGCGGACCTCGCAGATCGCACCGCGTTCCGAGCCAAGGGAGCCGAGGCCGCCGTTGCACCGGCGCAGGCCCGACTAGACAGTGCGAAGGGGCGCCTCGAGGAGGCCGGAGCTGCCGTGGAGAGCGCGGCCGGCCAGGTCGCGCATCATTCCGAGACGGCCGGTCTGGTCGAGCCGACCGCTCGCTTCCTACCCGCGCGGGACACCGACCGGCTCCAACACGCCGCCTCCCGTCGACAAGAAGCGGTCATTCAGACACTGCGCCTGCTGCAGGAACAAAGAGCTTGCAATGACCGTCTGGAGGTGGCCACAGCGAAGCAGACCGCGGCAACCACCGAGGAACGTCGGGCACAGACTGAGACCGCGGAGGCCGGCCAGCAACTGGAAGCCACGATCCACGCCGTAGGCGACCTGGTCACTGAATGGGTGGCGCGTTTGGAGGAACCAATCCGCCCCATGCCGGCCCTCGTCGAGTCCTGGCTCCGCGACGTGGCCGCGCTCGGCGAGATGGACATGCCCGCACCGGTCCTCGTCTCCGCGATCGGTCGTGACCATCTGGGCCCGACGCGGCGTCCACTGGACGTACGCAAGGTCGAGCTCGACGGTCAGCTCGAGACCATCCGCGAGCACCGCGCGACAGCCGAATCCGCCCTCACGGCTGTCAAGGCCGAGACCGAGCCACACCCGAGCCCACCAACGCTCTGGGCTCGGCGTCCTCGACCGGACGGCATAACCGAGCTCGGCGCACCACTGTGGCGACTTGTCGAGGTCGCAGACGGCGTGGAGCAAGCCCAGGTCGCGACGGTCGAAGCTGCGCTCGAGGCGGCCGGACTCCTGCAGGCCTTTGTGACCCCAGATGGCGCGTACACGTTCGACCGCGACGGCCACGAGACCGTGTGGGCGGTTACGTCGGCGTCCCACGCCGATGCCGAGGGGACGCTCAGCGCAATCCTGCGTCCCGCGGACGACGCCGGTGACCTGGCACCCGTGGTTGAACGACTGCTGCGATCCGTGGCCTATGGCCCCTCCTTGGCCGAGGTCTCGCACGCGATCGGCACCGACGGACGGTGGCGGCACGGTGAACTCCTCGGATCCGTAGCGGCGGGTCAGGGCGGACCACGGCTACTCGGGGCCGCCGCTCGGGCGGCCGATCGTTCCCGCCGGATCAGCGAGCTCACTGACCGACTGGACGAGCTGTCCAGCGAACACGACAAGCTTCGTGGCCTGCTCAACGATGTCGAGTCCTCTCTTGTCGCTCTGACCGACGCTGCTGAACGGATGCCGTCGGACACGCTCGTCGTCAGTGCCGTTCTCACGCTGGCGCAGAAACAAGGGCGGGCCGCCGAGCTCGCCGAGGCGGCGAGGATGGCCGCCGAGGACGTACGCGACGAGCGCGCGGTCCTCGACCAGGCTGCCGCGGCAACCTCCCGCCACACAGACGAGCACGGCCTCCCGCGCGCACCCGCCCAGGTCGAGTCTGTGTTGACTGCCATACACGAATACCGCGGATCCGTTCGCGATCTCGACTCGGCGATTGCTTACGTTCCTGCGCTTCAGGAGGCGGTCAGCGACGCAGTGGGCGCGGTCGCCGACGCCAGGAAGAGTTCTGACGAGCTAGCAGCAGACGCGGCCAGTGACCGTCGGGCTGCCGAACAAGCTCGCACCAAAGCTGCCGCCGCCCAAGCCGCACTCTCACGCGACGGCCAGCAGCTCCTCCTCCGGTTCGACGAACTCGGTCGACAGATCGCCAATCTGGACCACGCACTGAAGGAGGTCACGGCCGAGCTCACCGCCCTCAACGAGGCTCTAATCAAGGCCGAAGGAAAGCTCGAGCAGATCGGAGAACGCCGCGAGGACGCCGAAGCCGATCGGCAAGGCGCGGTTGACAGCTGGTACGCCTGTATAGACCACGGCCTTCCCCGATTACGCGACGTGCCCGACCCGCCCGCACGCCATGTCACCGCCGCGTTGGAATCAGCCCGCACGGCACGTGCGCTCGTCACACCGCGGGACTGGCCGGACGAACCTGTCGCAGCCGGCCATCGTGTCCAGAACCGCTGGAGTCAGATGGTCGACTCAGCGGTGTTGCTGCGCTCGCGGCTCGAGCCACTAGGGGGTCGTACTGTTCGCACAGTGCCTGTCGGCGAAGGCGAGGAGACGTTCCCAGGTGCGGTCGAGGTGGTCGTCGACGGAACGGGGGCGGCACAATCCCCGCCGACGGCAGTGACAACGCTCGCCACGTTGCTCGGCCGCCTGCAGACCGACTACGACGAGGAACTCACCAAGACCATCAACCAACTTCTCGGGAGTACCTTCATCGAGCACCTCCGCGACCGACTCGTCGAGGCGGAGCAGCTTCGCGTGGAGATCAACGCCAAGCTGGCCAAGAACCCGACCAGCACCTCGGGGCTGACCCTTCGGATGATCCGCTTCCCCGTCTCAGAGGAACGTGCTGCCAACGAGGTCCTGACCGCTCTGGAGCGCGGGTTCGCCCTTCTGCCGGAGGCGACGCAGACCCAGGTCCGACAGTTCCTCACCGCGCGGGTGAACGACGCACAGGAGGCGGCCCGCGCGGCAGGTGACCCAGACTGGCGGTCGCGACTTGCGGAGATCCTCGACTATCGGCGTTGGTTCGAGCTCCGGATGGAGTACCGCGCCCCGAGCGGTGACGGCGTACGCGACAACTGGCGACGTCTCGATCGCGACGACCACTCGCTCCTGTCCGGCGGCGCCAAGGTCGTCACCTTGCTCCAGCCGTTCGTCGCCGCACTCCACGCGATGTACGACCAGTCCGGTGTGGGGCCACGGATGATGTGGCTCGATGAAGCGTTCAACGGTGTCGATCCGGACAACCGAGCGACGATGCTTCGACTATTGACGTCCTGCGACCTCGACTGGCTGATCGCGGGTCCGGGCCCGATTGCCAACGCCTCAACGGTTCCGATGGCCGCGATGTATGAGGTCCGGCGGGCGCCGCGCCCCTTCCCCGGAGTGTGCCTGGAACTCTCAGTCTGGTCCGGCAATGAGCTCACGCACGTCGCAACTCCCGACCCCGCCGACCTTCCCGACATTGCTCGACTGGCCGAAGCCAAGGACGCCACCGACGTCGATCTGTTCTCGCTTCCGGATTCATCGGATTCGTAGTGAGCCATTCCGTCCCGGACGCATTACTGGCATGGGCGAATCTGCCTGGGCCTGCAAAAGTGCTGGCCGCAGCACGACGACGGATCGAGGCAGGCAACGCCATGGCGGCCGGCCGGCTGCGCGTTGAGCTTGACCAAGACGAACGTGCTGAGGTTGGTCAACTACTCGGAACGCCGTGGCTGACACAGGGACGACCCGTCGGCGCTAAGGCACTCGCCGACGCCGTCGCGTCCGCCGGAAGTGACCTGGTTGACCTGTTGACAGCGATCGGAGGACCTCTTCGGCATCTTCCCACCGAGCGCGCGGAGGCCCGTGACGCAGCTGCCGCGGAACGTGCTGCGGCCTATCAGGTCCTGGTCGTCGCCGGCGTACCCGCCGAGGCCGCGAACGTATGGCTCGCGCGACGCGGGCTGCCACGCGCCGGAAGCGGCGCAATGGCCAAGCTCGCCTGTAGTGTCGCGGCGGTCTGGGCCCGCCTACCTACGGATGGCGAGACAATGCTGCTCTCGGTGCTCGCGAGTGAAGCTCTTGTCACGCCCCACGACCTAGATCGACGAAGCCGGGTCGCAGCCGCCGTCCTTCAGCTCGCTGCCGGTGGCGATGGCGATGTCCCCAGTAGCGCGGAGTCGTGGCGCACGGCGTGGGAGAACCTCGGAGTCGCCTGCAACCCCGTCTCCTCCCGGGTGCTGGTGTTGAACCTGCACCTCGTCGGTGACGCGGCCGCAGCTCGACTCAGCGGCGCCGCCCCTGGCGAGCCCGTCTGGCTGACGTGGCGCTCGTTAGGCGGTTCGTTCGAATGCACCGACACCGAGGTGTACGTCTGCGAGAACCCGGCTGTCGTCATCGAGGCAGCCGATCAGCTTGGCGAGCATTCCCGGCCCCTCATCTGCACCAACGGCCGGCCCTCCGCTGCAACGCGGCGTCTACTCACACGGCTGGCCGCCTCAGGCACCCGACTCTGGCTGCGCGCCGACGATGACCCCACGGGTCAGGAGATCGTCGCCAGCCTACGCGCGCTCCTCCCCGACTCCGGCTACTGGCGGTACAGCCCGCGAGAACAAGCCGAAGCGAGAGCCGCTCCCCGCTACGAGGAGCAGGACATCGACTCCCTCGTCGCCGACCTCGCAACGCATTAGCGACAAGAGGTCTCCGCGCGCCGACGTACTTGCTGCGTCATCTGGACGTCGACCGCGGTCGCAACATGCCCTGACGGGGTGAACCGCCTCGGCGAGGTCTGCCAGATCCGTCACGCATCTTGCTCTCGAAGCCACGCCGGCGGAGGCGACGGCGGAACATCGCGATCTCCCCGAAGAACTTGGCAGCCGAGACTCCGAGCTCATTCGTGAGGGCAAGGAGCACGTCCAACGCCGGCATCCTCAGACCCCGCTCAATCTGGGACCAGATAGTCGACGGTGATACCGCACAGACCAGCGATGGCCACCTGAGTGCGCCCGGACCTCTCCCGCGCGTTGCGGAGACGTTCCCCGACGGGCGGTCCCGGCGTCCTCAATCGGGCCCCGCTGCCCGGTGCCTGGGTCGTGCAGTTGCCAGCAAAAGGTGGCGTCGGTCAACACGACGGCATTGCGTGGTCGCCTGCGGCGGCAGAACGGAGGGGCACGCGTGCGCCTTCCTGCTCTGGGATATCGATCACACGCTGATCACCACGGATGGGCTTGGCCGTGAGCTGTCGGCGATTGCCTTCGAGCAGGTCACGGGCCGACCCATGACGACGCAGGCGACCGTGGACGGGATCACCGAGCCGGTCATCTTCCGAGAGACCGCGAGACTCCATGGCCTGTCCACCGATCGTGGCGACTTCGAGCGACTCGCCGAGGCCCTCACCGCGGTGCACGTCGAACATGCAGCTGAGCTGCGCGAGCGCGGCCACGCGATGGTCGGAGCGGCAGTGGCCCTGGACGCCTTGGCACTCCAGGACGGAGTCACCCAGACCGTCCTGACCGGAAACGTACGCGGCGTCGCCGAGGTCAAGCTCCACACCTTCGACCTCGGCCGACACATCAGGTGGGAGATCGGTGCCTACGGTGACGACGCCGAAGACGCCGTCATCACCGGCGACACCCCGGCCGACGTCGAGTCGGGCCACCGCACCGGAACACGCGTCATCGCCGTCGCCACCGGCCGCAGCAGCGAGGCCGATCACGATCTGGTGTCAACCGGACCGTCCACAGACCTGTCGAGTGCCCGCTGAGGGACAAAGGTGTGATGGAAGAAGGTCTGTTCGAGACACTGTTGACGGCCGGTCTGTCTGCTGAGCTAGCCAAACTCGCGGACGGGTTGCAGGTGAAGACCGGGTCTGTGGGGGACGCGGAACAGCCCGAAGTGCTCGCACGGCATCTTCGTCACGCCGTCGTGCGGCGCCTGTCTGCGTGCAGCGCTGAAGAGCGCGTCCGGCTCCTGAACGAACTCCTGCGACTGATGGGTCCAGGCGAAGATCCGGTGCTCGACCCACCGAACCAGCTCCACAGGATCGGGCGCCTCGCTGGTCCTGGCGTTGCTGGCGCGGCGGATGTGAGGCCGAGTACGCCGTTGTCGGATGCTGCGCTGCTGACCAACGCACCGGGTGAACCATCGCTGGGATCGGAGCTTCGGGCGGAGGTCGACACCGCGGATGGCGTCGACCTGCTGTGCGCGTTTGTGAAGTGGCACGGTCTACGGGTCCTGGAGCCACAGCTTGCTCGGCTCCGGGAAAGGTCGGCGCCGTTCCGGGTCATCACGACCACCTACATGGGAGCGACAGATCGCTCGGCGCTCGACCGACTCGTCCGGGACTTCGGCGCCGAGGTGAAGGTTCAGTACGACATCCTGCGGACCCGGCTACACGCAAAGGCGTGGCTGTTTCGCCGCCGTACTGGCTTCGACACCGCCTACGTCGGCTCCTCTAACCTCTCGCACGCTGCCTTGCTGGACGGCGTGGAGTGGAACGTCCGACTCTCCAGGATCGCGACCGCGACGTTGATGGCGAAGTTCGCCGCCACGTTCGATACCTACTGGAACGACCGCACCTTCGAGACCTACGACCCCGAACTCGACCGGGATCGGCTCGACGACGCCCTCGCCGAGGCCGGTCATCATCGCAAGAGCGATCGGGTGACCATCTCCCTTTCTGGCCTGGAGGTGCGACCGCACACCCATCAGGCCGAGATGCTCGAGGCACTCGCCGCAGAGCGGACCGTCCACGGGCGACATCGCAACCTAATCGTCGCCGCGACCGGAACGGGTAAGACCGTCGTCGCGGCCCTGGACTATCGCCGTCTTGCCCACGCTGCACAGGCCGCCGGGGCGCCTCGGCCCTCGCTGCTGTTCGTGGCGCACCGCCGGGAAATCCTCGAACAGTCCCTTCGCACGTATCGCGAGGTGCTCGGAGATGGATCCTTTGGCGAGCTCTACGTGGGTGGCGTGCGGCCCGAGCGCTGGCAACACGTCCTCGCGTCAATTCAGTCGCTCTCGGCCTACGGCGTCGCCAACATCCCGGCAGATGCGTACGACATCGTGGTGATCGACGAATTCCACCACGCTGAAGCGGCGACGTACCGCAAGCTCATCAACCACCTCACGCCGAAGGAGCTTCTCGGCCTCACCGCCACGCCCGAGCGTACAGACGGCACTGACATCCGCAGCTACTTCGACGGTCGTACCGCCGCAGAACTGAGGTTGTGGGATGCCCTCGAAGCTGACCTGCTCTGCCCATTCCACTACTTCGGCATCGCCGACGGCACCAACCTCGCCGACATCACCTGGGCCAGAGGACGCTACGACGATCTCGCGCTCTCGAACCTCTACACCGGCAACCGGGCACGCACCGCAATGGTCCTCCGCGAGCTCCACAACAAGATCGCCGACGTCAGCACGATGCGGGCACTCGGATTCTGCGTGTCCGTTGCGCACGCCCACTACATGGCCGATGCCTTCACCCAATCCGGCATCCCCGCACGCGCCGTCAGCGGCAGCAACCGCGACCCGAGAGCGCGACGCTGCGCTGCACGACCTTCGCGAGCTACGGATCAACGTGCTGTTCGCAGCCGACCTCTTCAACGAAGGACTCGACCTTCCGCAGGTCGACACAGTTCTGTTCCTGCGGCCGACCGAGAGCGCGACGATCTTCCTTCAGCAACTCGGACGTGGGCTCCGCCACGCGGACGGCAAGCCCGTGCTGACCGTCCTGGACTACGTCGGTCACCAGCACAAGGACTTCCGGTTCGACCAGCGCTACCGCGCCCTCACCGGCGCCACTCGGCAGGGCGTCATCCGCCAGATCGAGCGCGGCTTCCCGTTCTTACCGTCGGGCTGTCAGATCGTCCTGGACGAGCAATCCCGCAACACCGTGCTCGACAACATCCGATCCCAGGTCACACATCGGTGGCGGCACCTGGTCTCCGAGCTGCGGTCCATGGGTGACTGCGAGCTGGGGACGTTCTTGGATGAGACCGGCGCCGAAGTGGCGGACGTGATCAAGCCACCCGGCAAGTCGTGGACTCGGCTTCGGCGCGAAGCCGGACTGGCCACCCGCAAGGGCGGGCCACGGGAGCCACAGCTCCTCAGGCGTGTCCGCGCCCTTGCACATGTCGACGACGCGAACCGTTACGGAGCCTACCTAGCGCTGCTTGCCGACGATGCGCCCGACTACGACCATCTCGAAATCGACCTGCAGCGGTACGCACGGATGCTGCTCTTCTCCCTCTGGCCCGACGGAGGTCACTTCGCCGGCTACGCCGAGGGCCTGGCAGCCCTGCGGAAGGAGACGGCAGTACGTGACGAGCTCCGCGCTGCCATCGAGCTCAGCTTCGACCGCACTCGTCACGTTTCCGCGCCTCTCACTGGAGCTCTTCAGCGGTTGCCGCTGCAGGTGCACGGCCAGTATCAACGCGAAGAGATCCTCGCCGCGCTCGACTACGCCAACCTGCGACGCACGCCTCGGAACTTCCGGGAGGGCGTCCTCAACGCCGACGCCTGGCAGTCCGACGCCTTCCTCGTCACCCTCCGCAAGTCCGACGCAGACTACTCACCCACCACCATGTACCGCGACTACGCGATCAGCCCCACCCTCTTCCACTGGGAGACCCAAAACGCGACCTCAGTCGCATCGCAGACCGGGCAGCGCTACCTCACCCACCGCGACTGCGGACGCCACATCCTTCTCTTCACCCGCGAACAGAAGGAAAACGACCTCGGCACCGCCCCGTACCTCTTCCTGGGCACCGCCCAATACGTCAGCCACACCGGCGACAGACCCATCGCCATCACCTGGCAACTCGACCGCCCTATGCCCACCGACACCTACACCCACGCCACAGTCGTCGCCGGATAAGAGCGCACCGACTCACATCCAGCTCCGGTCGCCGCTCAGGTGTCAAGAGTGGTCATGGCTCAATGGCGGCGAGTCATCTCCCACGCACCCACGTCGCGGCGCTTGCCCAACCAGCGACCGAGGCTTGTCACTGCCGCCGGTCCAGGAGAATGCTGCGAAGCGCCGACAGCGTAAAGCGTCCATCAAGCGTGTCCGCTGCCCAGAAGATCCACCCGTTCGTTGAGTTGCCGGCCGCTGCGTCGCTAGCGGCCGATGGAGTCTGGTACACCTCGTCGCCGTAGGCGATCTTGCCGTCAGGCAGAACGGTCGCCAACACCTCGGCGCCCTTCGCGGTAGCGATCAGCGTCGTACCGACATCCAGCAGTTCGTCAGCGATGAGGTCTCCCACGGTGATTCCGTAGCTCGTCCAGGTTCGAGAACGCTCCGTCGCAGAAGGTACACCACCTCTCGGATAGACGGGGCTGTACTCACGTTCATCGAGGCGCTTGAACGCGTCCCTCACCACCAACGCCATGAGCTTGCGGCGCGCGGTCAGGAACTGGCGGTACTCCATGTCCTGCCAGCCATCAGGCAGTGCGTGCCAGTACACCTGACGAGACAGCACCTCGTCTGGCAGACGTTTCGCTGCGAGCTGCTCGGGCCAGTAAGTCTGCGGCGACGTGTCCGAAATCGCAATGTTGTCTGCCCACTCGACCAGTGCCATGTTCGCTATCTGATTGATCTCTCGGTTGTCTGTGACATTCAACCGGGACCGAAGATAGGCGCGTGGGAAGATGTGGTGACGTTCGATACCCTTCCGCGCCGTTATTGCAGGATCCAGCCTGACCCTGACCTTGGTCCTTGACAGAAGAGCGTCAGCGTCGACGATGTTTAGCGCCGCGATGTAGGCCAGCAAAACGGGGGACTTCGACGCCGAGGTCGCGAGCGCGTTCGGAAGCGTGATTCGCCAGAAGTCGTTCGTCAAACGATCGTTGACGACCCGGTCTAGCACTGCAAGAAGCCATCGGCATCGCCCAGCGGCGCCTGCGACAGCCTGGCCACGTCCTGCTCGAACCGCGACTCGAAGGCGACCCGTGTATCGACCGGTCGTGTGTGCCATGAAGAACCAGTGTGCGATCGACTCTCGCAGCCGGACCAAGGGTACGTTGTAGTCCACTCGCCCGACGAGCCAGAGGGCATAGCGTAGAACAACAGGGCGTTGTCGCTGGAGATCATCTTCGAGCCGCGGAAGCCGGCGCGCTCGAGGACACTGAAGGAACTCGTGCCAGTTCGTCAGGTCCAGAGCCTGATGGTGGCCTGCTGCAGCTCCGCGAACTGGGCGTCACGCTTGCTCGGGATCAGGGCTGACCCGGTCTCGACGTCCTGCGCCGCGCAACAACGAGTAAACGTGCTTGCAGCACGGCCGCGGCGGAAAGCCGAGGGCAACGGACACCCGCAAAAGTTGCGACGGAGATCGGGCTGGATGAACCAGTTGAATGGTGATGGCCCGTCCGACAGGCTCGGCGTCTGCAGTCGCGAGCGAAGTCCTCCAGCTCTCGTGCGGCCCTTCTCCCACAAAGACACTCATGAGCGTCAAGATGAAGTCGGCCTGGTTGAGGGTGACGCCTTCGGAGTTGATGCGGACGAAGACCTCCGCCACCTGCTCCTCGTCGATTGTGGACGCGAGCTCGACGACTTTGAACGGGTAGTCCCGCAGGTCGTGGAGTCGGTCGAGGACTCCTCGAGGACGATCCTGCATCAACGTCGTCCGAGCGGAGCGCTTCTCGCTGACAGCCGCTTGAGGAACTCTCGGACGAAGCGATTCGTTCCTCGTGGCCCGACACCCAAGTCTGGCAAACGTCGGGGATGAACTCAGCATCCTGCTCGATCGCGGCGTCCGGTCACCGCGAAGTGGCTGATCGCGTCGGCCGGAAGGCGATCCTGATCCGCGCCTGGCTGATAGTCGTCCTTAATCACTTTGGACCCTGTTGATGCACGGCGTACAGGGACGTGAGTCGCTGCTGGCCGTCCACGATCAGCAGCGCGGCGCCGTCTGCTTCTCCTCGTCCCGATCTGCGGCCCCGGCGTCTGCGCCAGTTGCCCAGAACAGCAGGTATCCGACCGGGAAGCCCTTGTACATGGAGTCGAAGCAAGTCGCGGACCTTCGCAGCCCGTCCAGACGAACGGCCGCTGGATGTCCGGCAACGCCACCTCGCCCTGCCGGATGTCCTCGATCAGTCCGAACAACGAGTACGTCGTGTCCTTGAACAGTGTTGTCGCCAACTGCCGCGTCCCCCAACGTCACTTCGCAGGCATGATGCATCAAGTGGGTCCATGCTAGAGGTCGGATCTGACCCAGGTACGCGAATCTGGATCTTATGTGGTGGGCGAGGCGCGCGGGCACCGTGACGGACGATCAGGTCCGGTCGGCAGCGGGATGGACTGGATAGAAGAAGCGCATCACGCCGCGGTCACGAGGAGAGCGTGAGCGCCCGGTAGATCCCCACCACCGTCGCCGCGCCGAGAATCTCGCCGCGGTCGATCATGCCCACCGCCTCGGCCAGCGGTACCCAACGAACGTCCTCCGCCTCGTTCATATCTGGCGTCGTCGCCACCCGATCTGCCCCGCGCGCCAGGTAGACCTCCTGCGGCTGGTCCAACGAACCGATCGACGGCTGGAACGTCACCAGTCGCTCCATCGACCGCGGCCGCCAGCCGGTCTCCTCCTCCACCTCACGCGCCGCCGCCTCCGCAAGATCCTCGGCGTCATCGACATAGCCACCCGGCAGCTCCCACACCCACCGATCGACGATGAACCGATGCCGATACATCAGCAGCACCCGCCAGTCGTCATCGACCACCAGCGTCATCGCGCAGCGCGGCATCCGGGCCACGTACTGGGTGAACCGCCCCCGTCCGGCAGCTTCACGTCCACCGTCGACAACCGGATATGCCGATTCTGATCCACCACCCGCTCGGCGTGGATCCTCCACTGCGATCGCCTGATGGCCACCCTTCGTGCACCTACTCCGTCGGCTTGATGGCGCGGGTGGCGAAGTAGCCCGGCATGTACCTCGCTGTCATGTCCGCGTGGTGCGGGGCTTCGACCAGATGGGTGAGGACGAAGCCCGCGGCCAGCTGGCCGCCGATTTGCTCCGTGAGCGTGTGGCTGTAGTGGATCGGATTGTCGCCCCAGCTGCGCTGCCGATCGGCGTCGGAGAGATCGGCGGAACTGAACGGGATGCTGTGGCGCACCACGAGCTCGTTCCGCTCGTCCATCGCCTCCACGTCGAAGATGAACAGATCAGGGTTCATGAACCCCGTCATCAGCGTCCCGCCAGCACGCAGCACCCGGAAGCACTCGCGCCACACCGGCGCCAGCTCTGGACAGAACACGTTCGACACCGCGTTGAACACCACGTCGAAGCTGGCGTCGGCAAGCTCACCGAGGTCGCGCATGTCGCCAAGGACGGTACGCAGCGTCAGGCCCTCCCGATCGGCGACCTCGCGGTCGCGGGCGAGCTGCTTGGGCGAGTTGTCCAGCACCGTGACGTCGGCGCCCGCCGCCGCCAGCACCGGACCCTGTTGCCCGCCGCCGGACGCCAAGCACAGCACTGCCACGCCGGTCAGGTCGGACGGGAACCAGTCGCGCGGCGTTGGCTCGTAGCCGATCAGCACCAGAGACCAGTCGCCGGCACGTGCCCGGGCGATGGTCTCCGAGTCGACCGGCCGGGTCCACTCGTTGTCGTTGTCCACCTCGCGATCCCACGCCGCGCGGTTGTACGCCACCGGATCAAAGCTGCCGCCCATGTCAGCGCAGCCTAGCCACCCCGCAGCGCCTCCCAGCCTCACGCGGTGGGAGTCGCCGACACGAGGGAAGCGACCGGACTTGCCCGTACCGCCTCCTCCGCGAAGTGGCAGGCAGCCTCATGCCCAGCCCCCACAGATTCGAGCGGGGGTTCCTCCACCCGACAGATCTCCTGGGCGAGCGGGCAGCGGGTGTGGAAGCGACACCCCGCCGGGGGCGCCAGGGAGCTGGGCACTTCACCGGGCGCGCCAGCCGCCGCGGCAGACGCGGCCGACTTCCTGCTGAACGCCGGATCCGGAATCGGTACCGCCGAGAACAGCGCCTGCGTATAAGGATGGTGTGCCCGCGCATAAAGAGAGTCGCGGTCCGCAATCTCGACGATCTTGCCCAGATACATCACGGCGACGCGGTCGCTCATCTGGCCGATGACCGCGAGATCGTGGGCGATGAAGAGGTACGACAGGCCAAGGCGGGTCTGCAGGTCGGTGAGCAGCTGCATGATCTGGGCCTGGATCGACACATCGAGGGCCGACACGGGCTCGTCGAGCACGAGGAACGTCGGCTCCACCGCCAGGGCGCGCGCGATCCCGATTCGCTGACACTGCCCACCGCTGAACTCGTGCGGGAACCGCGACATCGCGTCCGCGGGCAGGCCGACCAGCGTCAGGAGCTCCTCGACCCGCTCGCGCTGCCCACTCTTCGGCACCAATCCGTGGACGTTGAGCGGCTCGCGGAGAAGCTGCCCCACCGTGTGTCGCGGGTTCAGCGAACCGATGGGGTCCTGGAACACGATCTGCATCCGCCGCCGCAGCCCCACCAGCTCTCGCCGCCCGAGCGCGGTCAGGTCCTGTCCTTCGAACCGGACAGTCCCGGCGGTGGGCCGCTCGAGCAACAGGACAGACCGGCCCGTCGTACTCTTGCCGCACCCACTCTCGCCCACCAGACCAAGCGTCTGCTGCCGGCCTACCTCGAAGCTGACACCGTCGACAGCGTGCACCGTCTCCCGCTTGCGCAGGACCGTGCCGGCTCCGCGCACCTCGTAGTGCACGGTCAGGTCCTCGACCTCGAGCAGCGGTGTCAAGGTCACCTTGCCACTTCCTTCGCTGCCGTGACCGGGTGCCAGCAGGCCGCCGCGTGTCCAGGAGCGATCTCCGCCATCGGCGGTGTCTGCGTACGGCACTCATCTGTGGCCCGGTCGCAGCGCGGGGCGAACGGGCACCCCTCGACGACCTGGGTCACCTGGGGCGGCACCCCGGGGATGGCATGGAAGGTACGCGATCTCGTTGCCGTCAACCGTGGTACGCACCGCAGTAGCCCGAGCGTGTACGGATGCGCCGGCCGGGCGAAGAGTTCGGCGACGGTGGCCGTCTCCATGACTCGTCCCGCGTACATGACGACCACCCGGTCACAGTGCCCCGCAACGATCCCGAGGTTGTGCGTGATGAGGATGGCCCCCAGGTTCGAGTGCCGTACGAGATTGTCGAACAGGTCCAGGATCTGCGCCTGGATCGTCACGTCGAGGGCGGTCGTCGGCTCGTCCGCGATGAGCAGCCGAGGCTGACACGCCATGGCCAGCGCGATCAGCGCCCGCTGGCGCTGCCCGCCGCTCAGCCGATGCGGATACTCCCGCATCCGCGTCTCGGGGTCCGGAATGCCAACAGAACGCAGGAGTTCGATGATCCGAGCCCTGCGTTCGACCCCCGCCAGGCCGAGGTGGAACGACAGGACCTCCTGCAGGTGCGCCTCGATGGTGAGTACGGGGTTGAGCGAGGTCATCGGGTTCTGCGGAATCATGCCGATCTGTTCACCGCGGATGCCACGCATGCGGGACTCGGGCAGACCGAGGATGTCCATGCCATCGAACGCGATCGAGCCGCGGGTGATCCGTCCGGGCGAAGGGACCATCCGCATGATCGACATGGCGGACACGCTCTTGCCGGACCCGCTCTCGCCCACGATGCCGAGCCGCTCGCCGGCCCGCACCGACAGGTCCAGTCCCTGCACCGCGTAGACCGTGCTGTGTTCGAGCGGAAACGAGACATGCAGGTCTCGTACCTCGAGCAGCACCTCGCCGTTCAGACCCTTCAGACCCTTCAGACCGTCAGCCATCTGCGCCTACCTCGACGTCGGATCGAGGGCGTCGCGAAGCCCGTCCCCGACAAAGCTGAAGGCGAGCGTGGCCATGGCAATGCAGATGATCGGCAGCAGCGCGATCATCAGGTTGAAGGTGAGGTATTGCTGGCCGTCGTTGATCATGTTTCCCCAGTCGGCCAACGGATCCTGGACGCCCAGCCCGAGGAAGCTGAACCCGGCCGCGGCGAAGATCGTCGCCGGTATCTGCTGCACGAAGAACACCATCATCGGTCCCACCGCGCTGGGCATGACGTGCACGATGATGATCCGCCAGGTCGGCACCCCTAAGGCCCGTGCGGCGAGTACGAAGTCGCGGTCCCGCAGGGCGAGGTACTGCGCGCGGGCGAGGCGCCCGAAGCCGACCCACGCCGTCACTCCGAGGAACAGAATCAGGTTCACGATGCCGCCGCCGAACAGTGCGATCAACAACAGCGCCATCAACACCTGCGGCACCATCGTGAAGACCTCGAACCCGCGCAGGGTAATGAAATCGACGATGCCACCGAACCAGCCGCTGACGATGCCGATCGGTATCCCGATCAGCGCTCCCACCAGGGGTGCCCCGATCGCGATGGCCATCGACGTCTGAGCACCGTAGATCGCTCTGCTGAGGAGGTCCCGGCCAAGCTCGTCCGTGCCAAGCAGGTGCCGAAGGCTCGGACCCGCAAGCGACTGGCTGAGATCCTGCGCGGCATACCCGTATGGCGCGAGGACGGGCGCGAGTGCCGCCACCAACAGGATGAACGTGGCCACCACCGCACTGACCAACGCGAGGCGGTTACGCCGGTAGCGGTACCACGCCGCGTGCCAGAAGCCGGTGCTCGACCTCGCCTGCGCGGTCGGGGCGTCACGACGGCCGACGGTCCAGCGCCATGGCGCGGTCACGGCGACACCCCCTCGAGCCGGACCCGCGGATCGACGAGGGTGTACGCGATGTCGCTGAGGATGTAGCAGGTTCCCCACAGCACCGCGACGATCAGCACCAGGGCCAGGATCAGCGGGTAGTCCCGGTGCAGGCTCGCGGTGGTGAAGTAGCTGCCGAGGCCGGGCAGGGCAAAGGTGGCCTCGATGAAGATCGAGCCGGTCAGGATGTTCGGGATGTTGGGACCCATGATGGTGATCAGCGGGATGAGCGCCGTACGCAGGATGTAACGCAGCACGATCTGGCGTTCAGGCAGGCCACGTGCACGCGCCATGCGTACGTAGTCGGTGTAGGTGACCTCGAGCGTGCTGGCCCGCGTGAACCTCGCCATCAACGCCATCGGATAAAGGGAGAACGCGATCACCGGCAGGATCAGGTCTTCCGGGCGCTCCCAGCCGCCGGCGGGTAGCCAGCCGAGCTTCACCGAGAAGATCGAGATCAGCAGGAACCCGATCACGTAGTTGGGCAATGCGACTCCGATGGTCGAGACAGCCGAGGTGAGCAGCCAGTCGACCCAGGTGTTGTGCTTCAGCGCCGCCACGCAACCCATCACCAAGCCGCCGACGTACGAGACGGCGATCGTCCATGCACCGACCACCAGCGTGACCGGCCACGCCTTCGCGATGAGCGCGCCCACCGTCATCGTCGGTTGCTCGAACGGAATGCCGAAGTCGCCGTGCAGAACGGCCCACAACCACTTGAGGTATTGCATCCAGATCGGCTCGTCGAGCCCGTACTTGCGCATGATGTTCGCCATCGCGGGCCCGGGCAGGGGTTGCTGTGTCTGGTCGAACGGCCCGCCCGGGACCGCGTGCATCAGCGCGAAGATCAGCATGGTCACGGCGAGCATGACCAGGAGCAGGACGAAGAGTCGCCTTACGAGGTAGGAAATCATCCCGCCACTACCTCCGATCCGAACGCTGAGGAGTCACTGCAGGCCGCTTGGCCTCTTCCGGGGCCACTCGTCCGTGTTCTCGGCTACATACAGGCTCGTGAGCGAGTCGCTGAGCGAGGTGAAGCCGGGCCACTGGATGCCGTCGTAGTCCTTGCTGTTCTTGGTCAGCGCATCGCCCTTCACGTACGGGCCGTAGTAGTAGCCGTAGAGCAGGTGGAAGATGAAGACTGCCGGCGCCTGCTCGGTCATCATCACCTGTGCCTGCGTGTAGATGTCCTGACGCTTCGTCTCGTCGCTCTCGGCCGCACCCTCGGCGAGGAGCTTGTCGTAGGGTGCGTGGTCCCAGTTGTGTCGGCCGCCGCTCTTGTAGACGCTCAGCATGTTCGACGCGTCGAAGTAGTCCATCCCATATGGCACGAAGCCCATCTTGACCTTCGTCGGCTTCGCGTTCATCCGGTCGTAGAACGTGGTCTTGTCGATCTCCTGGAGTTCGACACCGACCCCGAGCACGTCGTTCCAGTTCTGCGCGAGAGCCTGGACGACGGCGCTCGTGTTGGAGACGGCGTTTGCCCACCAGTGGAAGGCGACCTTCGGAAATCCCTTGCCGCCTGGATATCCCGCCTCGGCCAGGAGTGCCTTCGCCTTGTCCGGGTCGTAGTTGGTGAGCGGCTTCAGGGGATCCTGGACCGCGAACGGGTAGCCGGGCATGAGATAGCCGTACGCCGGGATGGCCAGTGGCTCCAGCAGGCTCTTGATGATCGAGTCACGGTCGACGCAGTGGGCGAAGGCCTGCCGCACCTTGACGTTGTCGAACGGCTCGGTCTTGGTGTCGAAGAACGTGTACCAGATCTGGAAGTCGTTCGGGTTCTTGTAAAGGTGCAGCTTCTTTGCCCGCTCGTCCTTGCCGGCGATCTTGAGGTCGAGCGGCGCGACACTGATCTGGTCGACCTGTCCGGTCAGGAACCGCGGCAGCATGTTTCCGCCGGCGTAGATCTTGCCCACCAACGTGTCGATCGGAGGCTTGAACGGTCCGGTGTACTTCTTGTTCGGCCCGAGCACGATGCTGGACGTCGGGTCGAAACTCTTCAGCGTGTACGGGCCGCAGGACACGCAGGTCGCGGGGTTGGTGTTGTAGGCACCCGAACCGTGCTTGTCGAGCGCGGCAGCTGAAAGGGGCATTGTGTAAAGGCAGGCGGCAGGGATGTACGCGATCGGACCATCGGTCTCGATGACCAGGGAATACTTGTCGCTCCCCTGCTTCACCCCGATCTCGCTGGTCGGCACCTTGCCCTCAACCGCGTCCTTGTAGTTTTTGATGACGTCCAGCCAGAACCAGGTGAAGTCCCAGGCATGCTTGGGATCGGCCGAATACCGCATGGTCTCCACGTAGTCGGCGGCGGTCAACTCCTGGCCGTCGGACCACATGATCCCCTTACGGAGATGGAACGTCCAGCTGTTGCCGTCCTCCGACTGCTCCCAGTCGGTCGCAGCGCCGGGCACGACGCTGTATTCCTGGTTCAGGCGTACGAGCGGAATCGTGAACTGGTCGGCGAGCGGCGCCCGGGAGTAGACGGTCTCGTAGAAGTCGAGGGCCTTGTAGCTGGCACCGCTGGAGTCGAAGGGCTGCACGAAGTACTGCTCGTTCGCAGGTGCGGCACCGCTGGGGAGCTCGACGCCGAGCGCGTTCTTCGTACTCGTCTCGTCCCCACCTGAGGGAGCATTGGGGTTGCTACACGCCGCAAGAGCCAATGCACTCGCACCGCCGACGAGGAACCCGCGCCGCGACAGGTGTGGCAGCAGCGCAGCGAGCCGTAGGTCAGCCTGGTTGTCCATCCTCGGTACCTCCTTTGCTGGTTACGTCTTTGAGTGGCTGCGGGCTCGGCTCCAACGTTCAGTTGGCTGGCCCTTCGTCGTCTGAGTTCAGGCGGGGCGACAGATGCACGTCGATCATCTGCTGGATCACCGCCGGGTCCCGCGTGCGCAACAGCTGCACGATCGTTCGGTGACTGTCGAAAAGTCGCGCCGGCGGCGGTTTCCGTACGAGCGCGTGCTCGTAGCCGAACCCCCAGAAGAAGCGGTGCAGGATCGTCCCCACCGTCACCAGGAACTCGTTGCCGGTGGCCCGCAGCAGCGTCTCGTCGAACTCCCGATGGCACGCGTCGGCCTCGCGGGGATCATCCGTCTCGATCATCGCCGTACTGAGCTCGTCGAGACGATCGAGATCGGCGGGCTGCGCGCGCTGGAGCACCAGTTCGTAGATGCCGCGCTCCCAGATGGCTCGTACTTCGAAGAAGTCCTGCTCGCTGAGGGTGTCCGAACCGATCCAGGCCGCGATCTGCCGGAACACATCGGTGTCGGCGATGTCCGCGACGTAGGTGCCGCTGCCCTGGGTCACCCGCAGCATGCCCACGGCCTCCAGCGACGCGACGGCCTGCCGTAGGACGTTGCGGCTGACGCCAAGGGACGAGGCCAGCATCGGCTCGGCTGGGAGTCGCGTGCCCGGGGCGAGCTTGTTCTCGAGGATGTAGTCGCGGAGGGCGGCCGCGGTCTGATGGGTCAGCCGTGGCCGGGAGAGCGTCTGCAGCTCGGGTACCCGGAATGAATCACTCATTCCCTGTGTGCCCCAATTCGCTAGGGTGCGCAGAACGTACGCCCGTGTCTTCGAGGGTGTCAACGGTGGATGGCCGCGACCGGACGGGCTCGAACCGCCTGGCCCAGGCACCGCCTGGCCGGCACGATGATCGGGTCGGCGGGAAGGAGGACCATGCGTCGGTTCGAAGGGCGCGTCGCGTTGGTGACAGGTGGCGGGCATGGGATCGGTCGTGCCACAGCGCACAGGCTGGGTGCGGAGGGTTCGTCCATCGTTCTGGCGGACATCGACGTCGAGGCTGCACGAACGGTCGCGGACGAGCTCGAGGAGCGTGGCACCTCGGCAGTTGCCGTGCCCTGCGACGTGACGGACCCCGGTTCGGTCGACCGGGCTGTCGATGATGCGGTGAAGCGCTACGGCCGGCTGGACGTGCTCGTGAACACCGCGGGCGGCGACCAGCCGCACCCAGAGTTCGCCGACACCACCGACCAGGTGTGGCGATCACTCATCGACCTGAACCTCACCGGCGTCGTCCGCTGCATCCGGGCCGCGCTACCGCACCTACTCGCTTCTCCGACCGGTGGAAGCGTGGTCACCATCGGCTCGGTCAACGGCATGGCCACCTTTGGTGGCGAACCGTACTCGGCGGCCAAAGCAGGCTTGCAGATCCTCACCGCCAACCTCGCTGCTCAGTACGGACGGCAGGGCGTCAGATTCAACCTCATCCACCCGGGAACGATCCGCACCCGCGTCTGGGACCGACAGCCAGAATCGCTCCGACAGCTCACCCAGCTCTACCCACTCGGCAGAGTCGGCGAGCCGGAGGACGTAGCGGCCGCAGTCGCCTTCCTTGCCTCGGACGACGCCGGCTGGATCACCGGCGCGGTCCTCCCGGTCGACGGAGGCATCCTCTCCGCCGGTCCGTTCGGGACCATCCGACAAGCGGACTGACTACTGGCATCGGACAGGTTGGTCTCCCGCGAGACCACATCAGCTCGGCCGGCGCGTGCGCGGGGCGGGCTCGTCGACGGCGCGATCGCGGGCGTGGGCTTCGGGATCCTCTTCATCGCACTCGCCCAGATCTCCGCCGAGGCTGGCCTGCTGCCGCTGGCCGCCAACCAACTGGTCGGCGCGATCCTGACCGTTTCCGCCGCCACCAGCCTCGGACAGCCCTGGCGTCCCTGCCGCGGCGTGGTCGGATGGGGCAGCGCCTCCGGCCTGCTCGGCGCCTCGGGCACCCTCGCGTTCATGGTCGCCACCGGAGCGACCGGCCTCGGCATCGCCGGAGTCCTCGCCTCCCTCTACCCGGCCGTCACCGTTCTGCTCGCGGCCGGCGTACTCGGAGAGCGGCTCGGCACCGGACAACGCATGGGCATCGGGATCTGCACTCTCGCCGTTGCCACCCTGGCACTCGGCTGAACCACCACACCTCACCTAACTCACACCCCACCAAGCACCGACCACCCTCAAGGCAGGAGACAACCAATGAACGACACCACACCCCAAACCGCCAGCGGCAAGGTGCTCTGGCACTTCAGCATGTCCCTCGACGGCTTCGTGGCCGGCCCGAACCACACGATGAACTGGATGATGGACGATCTCACCAACCGTCCCGGCCTGATGGACGAGTACGTCACGACCACGGGCGCCGTACTCGGGGGCCGAGCCGGTTGGGACATGGCCGCCGCGAGCGGAGGCCGCCCGTACGGCGGTGACTGGTCCGGACCGATCTTCGTGCTCACCCACCACCCCGAGGACGCGGCCCCCGCCGAGGGAGTCACCTTCCTCGACTGTGACCCCGCACAGGCCGTACGAATCGCGTTGGAGGCGGCCGGCGGCAAGAACGTCGAGGTGATGTCGCCGACCATCGGCCGTCAGCTCCTCGAACTGGGACTGATCGACGAGATCGACCTCCACATCGCACCGGTCCTGCTCGGCGACGGCATCCGGCTCTACGACAATCCAGGCAGCGAGCCGATCCACCTCCACCGGGTGGGCGACGACCCCAAGTCGGAAGTCAACGTTCGGTACCGACCCATCGCACCCAGGTAGCACGGTGGCCGAGCGGATCGGCCGCCAACAGCGCGCGCTTGCGTCCCTGGGACCTGTGGAACGATGACGCCGTGCCCGAAGCAGTCGTCTTTCCACAGCCTGACAAGGTCGAGCTGTGCAGGGTCGAGCTACCCGATCTCGGGCCCGGTCAGGTCCGACTTCGAACGCTGATCTCGCTCATCAGTACGGGCACCGAGACCACCGTCTTCCACGGCAGCTTCGCCCGCGGTACGCACTGGGACCGGATGTTCAGCTATCCCCATCGTCCCGGCTATTCGCTCGTGGCCGAGGTGACGGAGGTCGGCCACGAAGCCACCGACGACTTCAGTCCAGGTGACCGGGTGGTGGCACTCCTCGGCCACGCCTCGCACCACGTGGTCGACGCAAGCTGGTGTACTCGCGTGCCTGACGACGTGTCGAACGAGGATGCGGCGTGGTTCGCGATCGCCAAGGTCGGGTTCGTGGCCGTGCAAGCCGCCCACGCGCGCATGGGCAGCTCCGCGCTGGTGGTCGGCGCCGGCCCGGTCGGCCAGATGGTCATCCGCTGGCTGGTGGCGGCTTCGGGCGCGGCCGAGGTCGTCGTGGTGCACCGCAGCGGTCAACTGCGGATCGACCTCGCCCGGGCCGGCGGAGCCAGCGCGGTCCTGCGCCAGGATCTGGCCGACGGCCTGTCGGGAGTCGCGCCACCGGACGCCGTCATCGACTGCACCAGCAACCCGGACGTCCTCACTCCTGCGCTGGCCGCGGTCGCCGACCGCGGCCGCGTCGTCCTGGTCGGCGACGTCGGTGATCCCTCCCAACTGCGACTCAGCTCCGACCTGATCGTTCGTGGCCTCACGGTCGTGGGCGCCCACGGCCTCCACCTCCTGGGCGAGCGCGAACACGACATGCGCCGGCTGTTCTTCAGCCTCGTGGCGTCGGGACGCTTCGCAGGGATGAGCGGCCTGGTCACCCACAGGTTCGCGCCAGCCGACTGCGCCGAGGCGTACGCAACGCTCGACGCCGACCGCTCGACCACCATGGGCGTGATCTTCGACTGGCGCTAGCTGGGTGGGAGTGAGCCTCTCGTCGTACGGCGACACGAAACTCGGTTCCGGCCCACCATCGGCCCTGGTAGCGTCGGGTGGTTCGTCGTCTGACCGTAGCGGCGGAGTGTAGGGACCGAACCGAGCCGGTTGCGTCGCCCCAGATCTAAGGCGGCCCTGGAGCGAGGGCCCGCGCCGACTGCTGACGTAGTTGCCTGATCATCGCCGTGGAGGCCTTCGTCATGCCCTCTGTGCAATCCAACGACGCCGCCCATCTACCCAGCGATTCCGCGATCGACAGCGGGGCCGATCCAGAACTGGCAGCCGAACGGGCGCATCTCGAGGCCGCTCGTGTCGCCCTGGACCACATGCACGAAGACGTCACCCAGACCGAAACACCGGCCATCGTCTATGACGGCGCCGACAGCTACTGGGACAACAAGTTCTACCAATGGACGCGAGAACATCGCGCCGAAGTCCTGCTGGACCAGCCGATGATCCCGCTGTTCTTCGGGCGACTGGACTGCGAGCCTGGCGCGGTGTTCGACCAGGCTGAGCGCGGCTCCGAGTTCGGGTCCGATGGCGAGGTCGATCGGATCTACATCGGCCGCCGGCACGTGAGGAAGCCCGACGGCACGCCGTTGGTGATCGACTGGCGGGCGCCGGTCGCCGTGCCTTTCTATCGGGCGGGACCGGCTGATCCCCAACGCGTGTTGGTGCGCCGCCGGCATGGTTTCTCCTCCGAACCCGGGCCGAGTGGGCATGTGGAGGTGACGGCGTACGAGGACGAGCTGGTGAGCGGCGCGCCGGTTGCCGCCACTGAGGGCTTCTCGAACCTGGTGACGGCCGAGATCGAGCGGCCTCGATCCGGTCCGATGCGAGACATCGTGGCGACGATCCAGCCCGACCAGGACGTCTTGGTCCGGGCGCCGCTGGACACCACGATCTGCGTACAGGGAGCACCCGGCACCGGCAAGACCGCGGTCGGCCTGCACCGGGTCGCCTATCTGTTGTACGCCGAACGCAACCGGCTGGCCCGGGACGGTGGAGTCGCGATCGTTGGTCCGAACCAGGCGTTCCTGGCCTACATCCGGCACGTACTGCCGGCGCTCGGCGAGGTCTTCGTCCAGCAGCTCACGTTCTCGGATCTGATTCGCCGCTACTTCCCCGACCACGCGATGGCGACTGAGGCGGGGTCGGCCGCAACGGTCACGGTGAAGGGCGACGCCCGGATGGCGGCGGTTCTGCGGCGCGCGCTGTGGTCCGGCACCGGTGTCGACGATGACGTGGAGGCGTTGGTCTACAGCATGGGAGCGAGTCGCTTCCGAGTACCGAGCTACCAGGTGCGCACGATCGTCGACGGCGTACTCCAGACCGCCACTCGTTATGCCACCGGCCGCACTACGGTTGCGCAGCGGCTCGCCCACGCGGTGCTGGTTCGGATGGAGGAGCGCGGCGGAACCCCGGACGATCGGACCCAGAATGCGGTGGCCAGGTCGGCTCCGGTGAAGCGAATCCTCAATCAGGTCTGGCCGCAGCGCACCGCGGAGCAGGTGCTGTACCGGCTATTGTCCGATGCCGACTTCCTCGCCGACGCGGCCGGCGACGAGCTCACGGCGCAGGAGCAAGAAGCCCTGCGGTGGTCAAAGCCCTATCGCTCGCTGAAGTCTGTGCGCTGGTCTGAGGCAGACCTGGTACTGCTGGACGAGCTTGCCGAGCTGCTCGCGAGTACGCCTCACCGTGGCCACCTGGTGCTCGACGAGGCGCAGGACTTCTCCGCGATGCAGCTCCGCGCGCTCGGTCGGCGCTGTCGTACCGCGACCGTGTTGGGCGACCTGGCCCAGGCCACCACGCCGTACGCCTCGACCTCGTGGCAGACCGTGCTGGACCAACTGGGCGCGGGTGAGTCCGCCGAACTGGTGGAGTTGACACAGGGATTTCGAGTCCCGGCCGCGATCATCGACTACGCCGCCCGGTTGTTGCCCGCGCTGCAGCCAGATCTCGCCGAGCCGGTGAGCCTGCGCAGGGCATCGGGCGCGCTGCGGGTCACCGCCGTCGGGGGAGACGAGGTCGGCGTGGCTGACATTCTCCAAGCCTGCTTGCGGATCGACGAACTCAGCGGACGCGCCGGCTCGATCGGCATCATCGCCGCGGACACCGAGATCGAGCGAATCTTCGACAAGCTCTCCGTCGAACCGGCCCGATCTCACTTGGACAGTGTCGGGTTGGGTCCAGCGATGCTCGGGCGCACCGAAGACGCATTGGAACACTTCCGACTCGTGTGCGTGCCCGCCTCCCTGGCAAAGGGTCTGGAGTTCAACTCCGTCGTTGCCGTCGAACCCGCCCGGATCGTCGAGGCCGAACCTCGCGGGCTCAACCGGCTCTACGTCGTACTCACCCGCGCCGTCTCCGCGCTCACCATCCTGCACGCGCTGCCATTGCCCGCCGAACTCGAGCGCAACGATGGCGGTCCGTCCCCGTCCGACTAGTGCCGTCCGACTAGTGCCGTCCGACTAGTGCCGTCCGACTAGTGCCGTCCGGCGGTCGGATCGCCTTGTGGGGTTGAGGTTTCTGGGTCTCGCTTGGCCGGGGGTTGTCGGTGGTCAGGTTTAGGATCTTGGTTGTGGACGTGATCACTCCTGATCGGACCCGGCATCGATTGACGGTGTTGTTGGGTCGGATGCGGGACCGGCTCGCCGAGGAGTCGCCGCCGGTGTGGTGGTCTGCCACCGATGACGATGTGGTCGAGATGCTGCAGGAGTTGGAGGCGATGTCGGCGCAGGTGGCGGCGTTGTCGCTGGCGGCCGTCGCCGAGGTCGACCGGCGGAACCACGGCGAAACGGCAGGAGCGACCTCGACGGGAAACTGGCTGTCGGGCGCGCTGCGGATGCGGCCCGAACACGCAGCCCGGGCGGTGAAGCTGGCCCGGGAGCTGGACGGCGACCTGGCCGCCACCGGGA
The DNA here is from genome assembly GCA_963720325.1 of uncultured Actinomycetota bacterium. Classification (GTDB taxonomy): domain Bacteria; phylum Actinomycetota; class Actinomycetes; order Propionibacteriales; family Actinopolymorphaceae; genus Thermasporomyces. The sequence goes on from CAVRFE010000008.1 coordinate 1,475,157, forward strand.
TCGCGCTGCGGGCGGGGCAGATCAGCGCCGACCACGCCCAGGTGATCGGGCGGGCAGTGCGAGACCTTCCCAAAGAGGCCGGCTCACAGACCCGTGCCGCCGCCGAACAGTTCCTTCTCGACCAGGCCAGGGTGTTCCATCCCAAGGACCTCGCCAAACTGGGCCGGACGATCCTGGACGTGGTGGACCCAGGGCTGGCCGACCAGCTGCTGGCCAAGAAGCTGGCCGATGAGGAAGCCAAGGCCGAACGGGAACGCGAACTCACCTTGTATGACGACCCGTACAGCTTGTCCACCTGGATCCGCGGCAAGCTCGACCCGCTCACCACCGAGATGCTCCGCACCGCCCTCGAACCACTCGCCAAGCCGATGCCGACCACCGCCGACGGACCCGACCCACGGTCACGCTCCCAGCGGCTCGGTGATGGGTTCGCCGAACTGCTCCGCCGGTATCTGAAGGTGGGTGCCTCGCCGACACAGGGTGGGGAGAAGCCACACGTGGTGGTCAACATCGACCACGACCGGCTGGTCAATGGAACCGGTGCCGGCACGTTGTTGTATACCGGTACCGCGATCTCGGCGCGGTCGGCGCAACTGCTTGCCTGTGATGCGACCGTCAGCTTCTACGTCAACGGCAACGGCAACGCCGGGACCGTCGGTGGGGGTGCGGCGTGGTTGTCGGACCCGGTACGCCTCTACACCGGCAAGACCCGCCGACTCCTCGAACTCCGGGACCGCGGCTGCGCCTTCCCCGGCTGCGATCGCCCACCCGGCTGGACCCACGCCCACCACATCATCGCCTGGAGCCGCGGCGGACCCACCACCGTCGACAACGGCGTCCTGTTATGCGGCCACCACCACCGACTCATCCACCAAGGACACTGGACCGTCACCATCGCCGGCGACCGCCTCCCTGAGTTCACACCGCCAGACTGGATCGACCCCCTTCGCCAACCACTCCGCAACCACCGACTCCGCAACTGAGGAATCAGCGGAAACCTGGACCATTTCGCTGGCGTCGCCCGCCTGACACTGGCGTGCGCTGGCCGGACGCGATGAACAAGCAGGTTGCCACTGATCCGCGGGGCGCGCATGATCCCGCACGGCTTGGTTTCAGCCGCCGAGCGCAGGGAGTACGAACCGTTCGTACCACTCCCGGTACACGTTCTCGTGGAACTTCGGCGCGTCCTTCTTCCAGAACGCATCGTGGGCCGCGTAGTACTTCTTCGCTCCCGCGATGAAGTCCTCTTCGGACACGGCAGCATTGAAACTCTCCGCCTGGGTGTTGCGCGTCTCCTCGAGCTTGCGCAGTGCGGGCGCGATCGGTCCGGGATCCGGTTCGTACATCCACTTCGACATGGCGTCGTCCACGGGTTCGCCAGCCGGTCCGGATGCCTCTTCGGCGGGGAGGTAGGAGGACTGTTCCGGCACCAGCGGGCGATTGCCCGCACGGATCACTTCGTCGACATACTGCTGGCCCCAGGCATCGGCCGGGTCGCCCGGAAGCTTGTCCGTGATCCCGGTCAACACCGGCATGATCGTGTCAGGTGAGTGCACCCGGCGCAGGTCCTTGGTCTCGGCGTAGAGGATCTCCATCTGCCGGACGAAGCCGGTCCCGATCATGTAAAAGCTGAGGTCGAAGCTCTTCGCGAGCGCGTCGTCATCGAGGTCGGGGCTGAACGAGTAGGCACCCACGTACGACCGACGGGCCGGGAACTCGCCGTACTGCCCCAGCGGATAGGTCATCCAGCCGACGACGTCCCAGATCGGTTTGTCGATCTTCTTCGCCAGGCGCAGGTAGCTGTTCTCGTTCTCCTCGCCCGAGACGTACTGGTCGACGTTGCCGGTATGCATCGCGACATCGCCTCGGATGAACGCGGCCGTGACCTCGTCCCAGCTGCCGTAGCTGACGTCGGACAGGAGCGCCTTGTCGTCGAACATCATTCCCCGCCAGTCCTCGATGACGGGAATCCACTTCTCCTTGGCGCGCCAGGTGTAGTCCCACTGCCAGCGCCAACTCGTCTGCGGCGCGGGGATCTGCGACAACAGGTTGAAACCGTCGGAGTCGAGTGCGACACCCAGGCCCCAGGACGGCGAGGCGAAGCCCCTACGCCGCCCCTTCGTGAGCGAGCGGGCCATGACACGGACGTCCTGCCAGGTGTATTCCGGCGTCGGTTCCGGCACTCCCGCCTCGGCGAACAGATCCCGCCGGTAGAACATGCCGTCGCTGACTCCGAAGCCGCCTGGCATGCCGAAGTACTTTCCGTCCACCTTCCAGGTCTGCTCCCATTCCGGCCGGACGTACGGCGCGAGCTTGTCCATCAGCCCGCTCTCCGCGAACAGTTCGGTGACGTCCGCGGCGAGTCCCTGCTTGAACGCGGACAGGATCGCCGACTGGCTCCAGTTTCCGAGTGCGTTGCTGGAGTAGATCGCCGGTGCGGTCCCTCCCGCCACCGCCGAGGTCATCACCTCCTGGTTCCAGACGTCGATGTTCACGCTCCGGAGCTTGACGCCAGGGTTCTTCTTGAGCCAGGACTGCAGAACCTCGGCGTACGCGCGGTCACCGACGTCGGCCTTCTGCTGCGCGGCCGTCGGCATCGCCGGCCAGGGTGCCTCCCCGACCCTGAGCGTGACGTCCGACGATCCACCACCACCGGAACCGTCCTTGGAACACGCACTCAGGACACTTCCGAGACCGAGCGCCCCGCCCGCGGCTGCGAGCGTCTTCAACAGGTCTCGTCGCGAAAGTTCGTTCATGGGTGGGCCTCCCGTCTGCCGATCCGGACAACCCCCTGGTGACCGCGAGACGTCTGCGGCCGATCAGCCCGAGCGGCTCCTCACCCGCTCGCGCGCGATCTCGCGCATGCCCTCCCACTCGCTCCAGATGTCGGTCATCGTGTCCCACCGTTCGCGGTCGTGATCGTGGTGGGAGAGCCGGAAGTAGATGGCATACCGCACGTTCGGCGAGTGGTTCTCGGCGTTGCTGTGCCCCAACTGGTAATGCGCAAGCACGGCATCGCCAGCTCGGACCTGCATCTGCTCCGGCTCGGGAAGGTCGATCGGCGGCATACCGTCGAGCAACGACTGCGGCCCATGTGTACGGAAGTAGTCCTCGTACGCATGGTGCGTACCCGGCCAGACGGTGAAGTTGCCGGCGAAGCTCTCCTGAACGTCATTGAGGTAGACGCCGACGAGTGCGGTGAAGTGCTGGATCACGCCAGCCGGAACGCCGTTGGTGGGGCTGTGCATCCCGTCGATGTGCGGGCGTGGCGGCCGAGGCGTTCCCGACCTCGGAAAGCGCAATGCGAGCTGGGCGCTGCTGACCGGACGCACCTTGCCGGGCGCGATGGCGGATTCCGCCAGCGACCACAACGGGGTCGCGTTGAGAAGGTCGACGATCGGCGCGGCCTTGCGGAGTTCGGGACAGAACGACTGCGCGCCGAGTCGTGGATCTGCCGGGTCGATGCCGTTCGATCCGAGGGAGGAGTTGATCGCGTGGAGTGCCGCGCGGACCCGGTCTCGTGGCACCGCACCGGGAAGCTTCACGAACCCGTTGGTATAGAGCTCACGCTTTTGCGGGTCGGGCAGTTCGGCCATCGGAGGGCACTCCCCAGTCCCGCCGCGCGGTCGGACGCCCCCGCCCGGCTACGGATATGCTCTGCTCCGCCGGATACTAAACAGGGTTGCTAAACCCGGTCAACGGCAGGAGCAATCTCGGCCACGTTCATGGAGGGCGCTGTGCGTACGGGAACGACAGCCTTGCGCCTCGGTGACTACAACCAGCAGGTGGTCCTCGAGGTGATCCGTGCCGGCGCCGGCATCAGCAGAACCGCCGTCGCCGAGCGAACCGGGCTGACGGCGCAGGCGATCTCCAAGATCGTCCGACGCCTGGTGGACCAGGGGCTGGTCCAGGAGTCCGGGGCGATCGTCCCGTCGAAGCTCGGCGGACGGCCCGCGGCCGGCTTGCGGGTGAACTCCACTGCCGGATATGCGGTAGGCGTCCACATCGACCGGGACGAGACGGCGTACATGCTGCTCGATCTCAGCGGTGCCGTCGTGGCCCGGCAACGCCGGGCGACGCCACAGACTGGTTCCGCCGGCACGGTCCGGCAGATTGCCGCGGCAGTTCCGGCGTTGCTGGAACGCGCCGGAGTCCCACCCGCCAAGGTGCTCGGCATCGGCATCGGTGCTCCCGGACCGCTTGACCCGACCGAAGGTGTCGTGGACAGTCCCGGCGGCATGAAAGGTTGGCGCGGCGTCCCGCTGCGAGACCTCGTGAGCGAACGTACGGGCTATCCGGTGTCGATCGAGAACGACGCGGTGGCCGCGGCCATCGGCGAGAGCTGGATCGGCCGGGCGGGCCCTGCAGGGCGGGCCGGTCGGGCAGGCAGGGCAGGCAACCTCTTCTTCGTCTATCTCGGTTGGGGTGTCGGCGCCGCTCTTCTCATCGACGGTCACCCCTATCGGGGTTCGCGTGCGGGGAGCGACCTCTACCACGTACCCGTTCATCCCGAGGGGCCCGTGTGCGCCTGTGGCAGCCGTGGCTGCGTCGGGCTGTACGTATCCCCGGCCAAGATCGTCGATGCCGTACGCGAGCGTCGTCCTTCTGCGGCAGACATCGACTACGCGGGAGTGTGCGCGGCGGCGCGGGCCGGTGAGGCGATCGAACGACGCGTTCTGACGACCGCGGCCAGGATGCTGAGCCTCGGCCTCGTCGGCACCACGAGCGTCCTCGCACCCGACCTCGTCGTGGTCGGTGGGTCGGCGATCGAGGCCGCGCGTTCCGTCTACGAGCCGGAGATCCGCGCCGCCCTTGCCAGGCGTACGGCCAACCTCGGTGATCGCAGCATCCCGGTCGAGATCTCCACGGCCGGCAGCGACGTCGGCGCGGTCGGAGCGGCCTCCATCGTTCTGCACGCCGCCTTCACTCCGCGGATCCCGAACGCGGAGCGGCCCGTTCCGACCTCGCTCGCCGGAGTGTCGCGCAGCTCGCCGGACGGCTAGTGGGCTGGGGCGTGATCCTGGGCGAAGGGCGCTTGTCGGTGCGGGCGTTGGAGCCCTTGGGGGTGTGGCATGCGTAGGCCTCGGCTTCGCAGCGACCCTGCACCTGCGGACCATGATCATGCGTCACGAAACCGTCCCCCGAGTCGACCGAGACCCAGTCTTCCGATGCATGATCATGATCGCGCCGCCCTGCCCGAGCACCTTGGCTATGCGCGATCGGAGATCTGCGGAAGCGGCCACGCCGGGTCCGGACGCCAGCCACTCCACTCCTCACCGAACGGACCCTGCCGTGCCTCGAGCATGGCCAGCGCCTGCTCCCGTGCCTCGTCGACACGCATGTGAACCTGATCCGTCACCAGGCCGAGGCGGCGTGCGTGGGCGTACTCGTCCTCGTCCTTCCACCGGATGCTGAAGTCTGGAAAGACCAGGAGGTCGAGGTACAGGTCGCAGGTGTCCACCCCGATCGGGGTGCGCTCGTACGGGACCTGGAAGTTGACATACCTGTACAGCAGCTGGCCCGCCTCCCAGATCGGGTTCACCGCGAAGTAGCGGTCGGGATAAAGGAACGACAGCATCGTGGTGCGCTGCCACGTCCATGCACCGACCTCCCAATGCCGGCTGGCCAAGGCCTGCAGGAACGCCGTCCGAGCCGTCGGGTCCTGGTCCCGCATGCCCTGGATCCAGACGGCTGGGCCTATCCCGTCGGTGCCGGGACGCAACAAGACCGTCAGCTCGAAGCCGTCGTCGGCCAGCACGCGATGCGGCCAGACACCGTACGGACGGCCGAAGATCGTGTTGCGAACGACCACCGTCGAGCCGGCCGAAAACCGTTCCATGCTTGCGGCCCTAGCAGCCGAGACACACATCACACTCGCTCCTGTCACGTCGTGCCGAGCCGTTCGTCGTACGTATGTAACAACCGACAACGGCAAAGGAATCCACCATGGATGCCCGATTGAACGTCTTCGAAAGCCCGTCCGCAGGCACGTTCCTGAAGCACATCATCTCGGCAAGCAATGTGCTCTCGGCCTCGACGTTGCCTGCCGCGACCCAGGAACTGGTCAAGCTCCGGGCGAGCCAGATCAACAGCTGCGGCTTCTGCACCGACATGCACACCAAGGACGCCGCCGCCGCCGGCGAGACCGCGGTGCGTCTCAACCTGGTCGCGGCGTGGCGGGAGGCCACCGTCTTCACCGAGGCCGAGCGCGCCGCGCTGGAGTTGGCGGAGCAGGGCACTCGCATCGCGGATGCGGCCGGTGGGGTCACGGACGAGGCATGGGCGAACGCCGCCAAGCACTACGACGAGGACCAACTCCTCGCCCTGGTGTTCGCGATCTCCCTCATCAACGCGTTCAACCGGATGAACGTCATGGTCCAGCAGCCCGCCGGCGGCTACCAGCCCGGCCAGTTCGGATAACCGATCTTCAGGCGGTACGCATCAGCGGCGCAACGCGGCGACCGGTGGGATCCAGGTAGCGCGCAGCGCCGGAAGAAGTCCGGCGAGCAGGCCGGCCACGGCGCAGGCGCCGGTCGCGACAAAGGCCGTCCGAATGTCGATGACCGGTTGCCAGCCGTTGACGAGCGACACCACGACCGTCGTCAGTGTGCCGAGCAGGGCGCCAGCGATGCCGCCACCGACGCCGAGCAGTGTCGTCTCCGCGAGGAGTTGGGCGAACACATGCGAACGTCTGGCGCCCATCGCGCGCCGGAGGCCTAGCTCGGGTACGCGCATCGTGATGCTCGCTGTCGCCGCATTGCCGATGGAGACCGCGCCGATCGCAAGCGCAACCGCCGACAGGACAAGCGAAAGTTGCTGGACGTCGTCCTCCACCTGTCTGCGCAAGGTCTGCGGGTCGGGCGGCGCGATCGCACGAAGTGAGGCCGGATCGCCTGGGGCCAACGCGAGCGCGGCCTGGCTGGCGATTTGCTGGGCCGCGCCCGCGGCGGTCTTGATCACGACGTCTCGGTCCGCAGCGGCTGCGTCCCCTGCGCTCAGGTGCTGGGCCGCGGCGAACGGAATCACCACCGCCGGCAGGGTCTCGGGGCGGCTGACGACGTCGTCGAAGATGCCGATCACCGTGAAGGCGCGGCCATCGAGAAACACCGCCGTGCCCGAACGGGAGATCCCGAGATCCCGTGCGACGTTGGCCGGGACGAGCGCGACCGGCGACGCCGTACGGTCGTGGAAGGCATCGAACGAACGTCCTTGCGTGATGGACGGGTCGATCGCCGCGAGCGCAGCCGAGTCCACGCCGGTCACCGGTACCTCTGCCGCGACGACGCCCGGTGTGGCGAACCGGTCGACGCTGACCCGCTCGATCTGGACCCGCCGGCCGGCCGACTCGATTCCTGCCAGCCTGGTGAGCCGATCGAGCGCTACGGTGCTCAGCCACTCCTGCGGACCGGCGGCGGCGGCCTGGCCATCTCCGCCTTCGCGGTCCGCCGGCTTGACCGTGACCTCGGTCGCCCGTCGTACGTCGAAGGTCGAGGAGACCTGCTGCGCCACTGTCGAGGAAAGGCCGAGCGTGGCGACGAACACGGACGCGCTGAGCAGTGTGCCGATCATCGTCAGCAGCGACCGGAGCGGGTGACCGCTGATCGACAGCGTGGCCTCGCGCAGCATGTCACGGACGCGGAACGTCGGCCGCCGCAGATCGAGATCCTGCAGACTCACGCTGCGCATGACGCGGACAGCACCCCCTCGCCGTCGACGACCACCAGTCGCCTGGCGGCCTGCCCCGCGACATCCTCGTCATGCGTCACGACCACGAGCGTGAGCCCCTCGTCGTGCAACTCGTGGAGGAGCTCGAGCACATTCGTCGTATTGGCCGTGTCCAGGTTGCCGGTGGGTTCGTCGCAGAGCAGCACACTCGGCCTGCCGGCGATGGCGCGGGCGATCGCGACGCGCTGCCGCTCGCCTCCCGACAGCGTTCGAGGGTCGGCGTCGCAACGATGACTCATGCGCACCCGGTCCAGCGCCTCGGTCGCCAGGGCACGGCGGAGTCGAGGAGCGTGCCTGCCGTAGAGGAGGCCCAGTTCGACGTTCTCCGCCGCGGTACGCCCCGCGAGCAGGTGGTAGGCCTGGAACACGAAGCCGAACAGGCTGCCGCGCATCGCCGTCCGGACGTCTTCGCCGGCGCCGACCGTCTCGACTCCCCGCACCCGATAGCTTCCGCCCGTTGGACGGTCGAGCAGCCCAAGCACGTTGAGCAGGGTGGACTTGCCGGCCCCCGACGGCCCAGTGACGCTGAAGTAGTCGCCCGCGCTGACGACCAGGCTCAGGCTCCGCAGGGCCTGGACCTTGCCTTCGTCGTACGTGCGTTCGACGTTCTCCAGCATCAGGAGGGGCGTGCTCGCGCTCATCAGGACGTCCCGCCGACTGGATCCTGGCCGGCTGGATCCTGGCCGGCGGCGCGGACTCCGACCACCACCTCGGTGCCAGGAGCGATCTTGACCTGTCGGCTCACGGGTCTCACCGCGACCCATCCGCCGGCCACCGCGCCGACCTCGACCTCGACCTCCGTGGTCTGCGGCCGCCCGGACGCGCCCCCTGCGCCCGTGTCCACCGTGAGAGAGGTGCTTCCATCGTGCGCAGTCGAGATCGCCGTGACCGGAGCGGCCAGGACTGCCGCACTCTCCCGACTCTCCCCAATCGTCACCCGCACGGTGTGGTTGGGCGTGGCTGGAAGGGCCTTGCCGGTGAACTCGAGGCCGATCTGGTAGCCGCTGCCATCATCGGTGGCCACCGGCTCACGGCCGACCGTCGTCACCACGGCTGCTGCGGCGACACCTCGCACCTCGTCATCGACTCGGGCGGGCGCGCCTTTCCGCACGCTGCCGACCTGATCGGCTCCGACCGTTGCGGTGACCGTCGGTGCGCCGAGGTCCAGCCGCAGGATCGGCGCGCCGGGCTGCAAGGTCGAGCCGACCTTGACCGGAACTGCCGACACGGTCCGCCGAGCCTTGTCGAGCCAGACGACGTGCGAACGTTCGAGCATCGCTGCCGGCTCGGCCGTTCCGCGGTCACGGTAGAACCGCGCGAGAGCGTCCTGGGTTTCCTGGTCGAACGTCGCCGTCCGCGACAGCGGATAGCCCAGGCGCTCCAATGCGGACTGAACCTCCCGTACGTCCGGTCCGGTCATTCCCGGGCCGATGTCGCGGTACAGCGGAAAGGGTGTAGCCAGCCCGAACATCGGCTCGCCGGCCACCTCGAACAGCACCGCACCCTCGGCCAGCCAGTCGCCGCGACGCGCGACGACCTCGGTCACCACCGCGGCGTCGCCGAGAACGTCCGGCGCATGCAGAGTCTTTGCCTCGCCTGCCACGACAGTCGCCCGTACCAACAAGGAGTCAGCGATCGTTCGCCGCTCCAGCTTCGCCGTCACCAGCAACGCGGTCGGGGGACGTGCTTCCGCTGCCGCCTGTGCGGGCGACTTCACCTGCGACCCGAATACAGATCCACCGACCGCGGCGCTGACCGCCAACGCCACGAAGCACGCCAGGCCCGTTATCCATGCTCGGCGCCTCGACCCGATCGTCACCACATCACCTCATCGCGCCAGCGTCTTCATCGCGACTCTCGCCGCGTTCTTGATGCGAGGATTGAGCTCGGTGAAGGTCGCTTCATACTTCGCCACGATCTCCGCCTGCACAGCCCTGTTCGCCTTGTCGACTTCCGTGAAGAAGCCCACGCTCGCTCGACACCGCACGAGTGCCGCCGCGAGTTGGGACTCCTCTTTGGTCGGCACGTACTCCCGCTTCGGAATGCTTGGGCCGAACTCGATCGTTCCCGGCCGCCGCTTCGGCTGCCACTCGACAGAGTTCTCGGTGAGGTGGCCGAGTGGGATGCCGAAGTGCACCGGGTTCAGGTCCGAGAGGTACTTGTCCCGGTTGTCCGGCGCGTATTTGGCCTTGGCGAGACATCCAACGGCCTGGGACTCCTCCCGGCGGATCACGTCAGCGAGCTTCGCCATGCGCTCGTTGTGCAACTGATCGACCAGGGCGACGTACGATCCGATGAGCTTGTCGTCGACGTTCAGCCGGGCCTGCGCTTCTTTGACGCAGGTGTCCTGGACCCTGTCGAAGCCGGCATCGAAGCTCACCAACGAAGGGCTCTCCGCCGGCAGCGACCGTCCGAACCCGAGGCGAAGAGCTTCCTGTGTCGTACGCCGAGGAAACAACTCCACGTCGAGCAGCAACTCCGCTGGCTCGGCGGGGTATCTCCGGTGGGAGAGCAGTTCGGGATACCCCGCCTTCGCCAAACACTGTGCGGTCAGCTTGTTCTTTGCCGTGTGCACCTTGTAAAGCTCTGTCTGTAGGTACAGGTCGAAGGGATAGGTGGCGCTACCCCCAGCCACGGTCGAGGACGACGTGGCGGCGCCCGACGCCGCACATCCCGCGGCCAGGGGCGCGCAGAGGATGAGAACGAGGGCGACAATGACATTCTGACGCTTTCGTCTCATGAACATGAGATCAGCTGCACCAGAGCCGCAGATGTGCCGAGTTCTCGTTTCTGACCGTGTCCAGTGACCTGTATCGCCCGTCCACGGTCGGCGTGTTGGCGAACGTCTGGTACGGAGCACCGTTGTTGACGTTCTTGAACACTCTCACGTAGCACTCGGTGTCACGGTTGAGAAGTCCGGCGGCATTGTCCCAGAACTCGGTTCCGTTACCGGGATAAGGCCCGGTCGAGAATCGGTCGTTGTGATGATTGCTGTCGGACCAGTAGAAGTGCCTACGGCCCCCACCACCGGTCCCGTCGCTGTACTGGTACTCGATGAAACAGACCTCTCCCCGGCTGCACTCCCAATGCCCATTGCCGTTGTCAGCCTGGGCCGCCGTCGGCGCGAACTGGAGCAGCGCCGACGCCAGGTACGCCAGCGCCAGCGGCGACCGTGATCCGGTTGACGAGCCTTCCCATCTCCATCCGTCCTTTCCATGCTCAGCTATCCGAATCCTCATCCGCACCAGATGCGCAGATGCGAGGAGTTCTTGTTGTCCAACTCCCGGTTGATGTCCTTGTACCGGTAGGTGCTCGCGTGATTTGCAAACGTCGTGTACGTCGCGTCCGTTCGGTAGTTCACGTTCTGGAACACCCGCACGTAGCAGTCCGTGTCGCGGTTGTTGACAGCGGACGCCGCGTCCCAGAACGGAAAGGTGTACGGGCTCGCCCGGTTGAAGTAGTCGTTGTGGTGACTGGGGTCGCTGTAGTAGAAGTGGCGAACGCCGTACGGGTAGTATTCGTCGCCCTGCGTTTCGCTATCGTCCACCTCTCGCAGGTGCTGTGAGAAGCAGATCTCGCCAGTGACACACGTACGCCATCCATTGCCGTTGTCCGCCGCCATCGCCGCCGGCGAAACGGCGACGGTGGCAGCAGCGGAGCCGACGAGACAGGTCAACGCCACCAGCGCCCGGCTTGCAAGATTCTTCACAACCTGAACCTCCGCATTCTTTTCAAATCCCGACCTCTGCCGACTCTTTCCGAACGGGGGGCACCACACCAGGACATGGAGGGGACATTGACCGGGCATTGTGCGGCCAGCTAGTGTCAGACGACGCCAGTTGAACGATCAGGCGCTGTACAGACAGCACTTCCAAGGCTCTGCGGGGGGTCAGCGTGAACATCCCTGCAACCGTGGGAACTCTGCTGCGCACCTGGCGGGAACGCGCACTCCTCACCCAGGAGGAGTTGGCCCAGCGGACCGGCCTGAACGTCCGCACGATCCGCCGGTTGGAGAGCGACACGTCGAGCCAGCCACGTGCAGCGTCCATACGCCTCCTCGGCCAAGCCCTCGACCTGAGTGCCGACGAGCTCGCGGCACTGACCGGCGCGGTCGACCATCAACCCGGTGCGGTCGACGAGGATCCGGCCGGACAGGAGCCACCCGAGCAGGTGCCCGTCCCGCGGCAGTTGCCGGCGACGACCCGACACCTTGCCGGACGCGACGAGGCACTCCGCCGGCTCGAGGAGTTCCTGCCCGAGTCAGGCTGCGGCCACGGCGGCGGCATCGTCCTGATCACCGGCGGCGCCGGAGTCGGCAAGACCACGCTGGCCGTGCACTGGGCGCAGCGGGTCGCCGACCGGTTCCCCGACGGCGTGCTCTTCCTCGACCTGCACGGGTTCGATCTCGCTGGCGAGGTGGTCGAGCCGAACAGCGCACTGCGGCGCCTGCTCGAGGGCCTGGGCGTTCCGGCGGGCCGCGTCCCCTCCGATCCGGAGGCGCGGTCGGGACTGCTGCGTACGCTGCTCGCCAGCCGCCGCACTCTGCTGGTGCTCGACAACGTACGTGACGCCAATCAGGTGCGGCCGCTGCTCCCCGGCCTCGGCGCCAGCCTCGCGCTCGTCACCAGCCGCAACCAGCTCGCCGGACTGGTGACCACGCTCAGTGCGGAGGCGATCCGACTCGAGGCGCTGACATCCGAGGGAGCCCGGAACCTCCTCGCGAGCCGGCTCGGCATCCAGCGGATCGAGGCCGAGCCGCACGCTTCGGACGAGCTCGTCGCCGGCTGCGCAGGACTTCCGCTGGCGCTTGCGCTCGTGGCGTCGCGGGCCGAGTCGCGCCCAACCTGGTCGCTCGAGGCGTTCGCGGCCGAGCTGAAGGACAGCCGGACCCGGCTCGCAGCGCTCCGCAGCTCCGACCTGTCCTCGGACCTCACCGCAGTCTTGTCCTGGTCCTACCGCGCACTCGAACCCGAGGTGGCTCGCCTGTTTCGGCTCTTCGGCCTGCACCCCGCCCCGGACATCAGCGTCCCCGCAGCAGCCAGCCTGGCGGCCCGGGATGTGGCGCAGACGACGCGGCTGCTGGACCAACTCACGTACGCCAACCTGGTGGGCGAGAGCCAGCCCGGACGCTATGCACTCCACGACCTGGTCCGCCTCTACGCGAGCAGGCTCGCCGAGGAGGAGGAACCCGACGCTGAACGACGCGCCGCCGGTCGCCGGCTCGTCGAGCACTACCTGCACACGGCCTATGCAGCAGTGCAGCACCTCGGAGGCACCAGCACCATGCAGCCGATGACGCTCCCACCACCGAGTGCTGGGGTGAGCGTCGTTGCCATGACCTCGACCGACGACGCCCTGCGATGGTCTCGCAGCGAACGTCCGTCCTTCGTTCCGGTCGCGCGATACGCGTCCGCGCTCGGCTTGGACCGGCTCACCTGTCACCTCGTCCGGCTGGTGGCACGCCACGTCTCGGACACGTCCGACGAGCAGTACGCGGCAGCTTGGTCGATCGCCGCCGTTGCCGCCGCCCGGCTCGGCGACCTGGAAGCGCTGGCCCGCGCCGACGGTGGCCTCGCCCGGGCCCGCACGAGCCTCGGTGACCACCCGGCGGCGGAGTTTCACGTCAAACGGGCCGTCGACGCGGCTGAGGAGTTCGGCGACCCAGTCCTCCTCGGGCACACCCTCTACACCGCGTCCTCGGTCGCGGGCAGCCAAGGCCGGCATCAGGAGGCACTCGAGCACGACCGCCGGGCGCTCGAGCTGTTTCGGTCCGCGGACTTCCCGGGCGGGCAGGCGATGGTGCTCAACGCCATGGGCTGGCACTGCGCGCACGTCGGCAGATGTGAGGACGCGCTTGCGCTCTGCTCCGAGGCCATGAACCTGTTCACCGAGCTCGGCCAACCTGATGGCCAGTTCGCCACCTGGGACAGTCTCGGGTTCGCCCATCGCCAGCTCGGCAACTACGAGCGCGCGCTCGACTGCTATCGCAACGCGATCACCCTGGTGACCGAGCTGGACGAGCAGAGCGAGGAGGCGGAGGTGTATGTCCACCTCGGCGACTGCCATGACGCGGCCGGCGACGAGGAAGCGGCGAAGCACGCCTGGAGGCGAGCCATCGACCTCTTCGACCAGCTCAACCCGGCCAGAGCGGAGAAGCTCCGACAGCGTGTCGCCGACCAGCGTTCGTAGAGTGCTCGGCCGCGTCTTGGCTGTCAGCTGTGGTGCCGCGGATCATGCCTGTCGGGCGAGCTCGACCTCGATTGCGTCGACGGTCTGCTGGAGAGTGAGATCGCTGTTGTCGATCACGTGGTCCGGCTTTGCTTGGCTGACGCACCATTCGAAGTCCTCGTAATTCCTCCGCATGTCCTCGTCGCTGAGGAGCGGCCGGCGGTTTCGTTGCCGGTTTCGCTCCATGCAGACGTCCAGGCTGGGGAGGAGGATGACGTGGCGAAGCTCGAGTTCTGCGGTGATGTCTACCCACGAATCAGCAGGCGTCGTCGTTGGCGGAGCGTAGACGTCGACCATGCAGTCGATGCCGTGCTTTTGGTAGACCCGTGCCATCGCCACACACAGCTCCGTACCAATGTTCCACTGTCGTTCGGTTTCCTGCGTCCAGCCGTGCTCGGGCAGCGCTGCTCCAGCGCGGATCAACAGACGGAGCGAGTCGACATCGAGGGACGCCCGCGGTGAGCTACCACGGCTCGCCCAGAGAGACGCCGCGGTGGACTTGCCCGATCCGGCCGGGCCGGTGAGTAAGCCCACGATGCTCACCATGCCTCCTCTACGATTCTGCGACGCCGCGGGCGGGCGCACGATCTCGCTAGTAGCCGGTCACGCCATCGGCGAGTTCCCGCAGCGCATCCAGGTGCCCGAGGTGCCGAGCGGTCTCTTCGAGCATGTGCCCGAGAATCCAGCGTAGTGAGACGAGCTCTATGCCAGGCGGAGCAAAAGCTTCCAACTGGTCGAGATCGTGTACGGGCACGGCATATCGGGCGAGTTTGCAGATCACGCAAGGTATATTGCGCCTTATGCAAAGTCAGGGCCCGCCGCTCCTGCCACTCCTCCGGTCGAGGCTGCAGGCCGAGCTCCTCACCCTCCTCCTGCTCAACCCCGGCCGGGAGTGGACCCTGACCGAACTCGCCCACCTGGCCGGCGCCTCGGTCGCCACCGCCCAACGCGAGGTCACCCGGGCCGAGCAGACCGGAGTGATCACCTCCCGCCGACTCGGCAACACCCGCCTGGTCACCGCCGCCGACTCTCCGCTGACCGAACCCCTGACCGAACTGCTGCTGCGCTCCTTCGGCCCCCGTCATGTCCTGGCCGACGAACTCGCCGGCATCGGTGGCATCGAGGGCGCGTACCTGTTCGGGTCGTGGGCCGCCCGCTACACCGGCGAACCCGGACGCCCACCTGCCGACATCGACCTCCTCGTCCTCGGTCAACCCGACCGCGACACTCTGGACGACGCCGCCAACCGTGCCGGCCGACGGCTTGACCGCGAGGTCAACACGACCATCCGCTCGCTCGACTGGTGGCGGACAGGCGACGACGTGTTCCACCGCCAGCTCACCTCCCGCCCCCTCGTCCCGATCATCGAACCCACCTCGGAGCCCCGGCCGTGACCTGGAAACCAGGACAGCGCCAGATCGGCGAACTCCTCACCAACGGCAGCCTCGACCACGTGGTCGCCGACCACGACGTCGCCCGTCGTCTCCTCGGTGATGCCGTCCGCCACCTCGACAGCGCTCACGTCGTCGCCGCCGACGGCGACCTCGCCGGTGCGTACCAACTCGCCTACGACGCGCTCCGCAAGACGGCCGCCGCGCTCCTCGCGGCCCAAGGGCTCCGCGCCACCAGCCGCGGCGGCCACATCGCTGTCCAACGCGCCGTCACCGCCCAGTTCGGACCCTCCATTCGCGCGTTCCGTTCCTTCAGCCGCATCCGCCGCGCCCGCAACAGCTTCGAATACCCCGACGCCGACACTCCAGATCCCACCCACGACGACGTCACCGACGCCATCACCACTGCCACCGACGCACACGCGGCCGCAACGACCCTCCTCAACCAACGCCGGTTGACACCCTGGAGTTAGCGAAGCGAGCGTTCTGGCACCGCCGGTCGCCCTAGAGCGCGCTCGTGTCCGTGAGAGCGTGAACGCCCTGTTCGAAGCGGTCGAGCCCGTCGGCGAGGATCTCTCGCGAGGTGGCGAAGGAGAGCCGGACGTGGCCGGCCGCCCCCGGGCCGAACCAGCGTGGGGAGCCGGGGACGACGGCAAGCCGGTGGTGCATGAGCAGCCGGTCGGCGAAGGCATCCTGATCGACCTGGAGCGACGAGATGTCGGGGAAGGCGACGAACGTGCCTTCGGGTGCCTGGCACTGGACGCCTTCCATCGCGTTCAACCGGGCGACGGCGTAGTCCCGCTGGCGCTGGAGATGCGCGACGAATCGCGTCAGCCAGGTCTGCCCGCGTTCATAGGCGGCGGCGCCCGCAACCTGCGAGACCGTGCTGGCTCCGTAAGCGGTGTCGTATGCGTGGGCTGTGGCCATCAGCTGGTCGCGACGGTCGCGGTCGGGCGTGACGATGAGGCCGAGTCGCATCCCGGCGAGGCCGTACGACTTGGAAAACCCGAGCACGGTGAAGGTCTTGGCCGCGACAGCTGGATCGATACTCGCGATCGAGCAGTGTTGGTGGGGCGGGAAGACGATGTCGGACCACACCTCGTCGGACAGAATCCACAGGTCGTGACGTACGGCAACGCTGGCGATCTCCTCGAGCTCGTGCTGCCGGAAGACTCGCCCGAGCGGATTGTGGGGATTGCACAACGAGATGAGCCTGGTCCGGGGCGTGATGAGGGACTCCAGCTCAGCTGGATCGAACCGCCCGTCGGAGGCCGCCCATCGCTTCACCACACCGCCGCGGGCGCGGACTGAGCGTTCGAGGAGGAAGTCGGCGGGGTCGGGGACGATGGCTTCGTCGCCGATGTCGGTAATGACGTGCTTGCCGATGAGGTACATCGCCGATGCCGCACCGTCGGTGGGGAGCAGTGTCTCGGGGGTGCAGGCGAGGCCGCGCTCGGCCTGGAGCAGGTCGGCGGCGACCTGTCGGAACTGCGGTAGTCCTTCGGGCGGCCCGTACGGAACGTAGCGGTCGGACAGATACCGCTGCACCGCGGCGATGATCTCGTCGCACACGGGGAAGTCGCAGTCGGCGGCGGTCAACGGAATGACGTCAGGTGGGTGGGCGGCCCATCGGTGGTTGTAGGACCGCTCCCGTAGGACCGACAGGTTCACCCGGTCGTCGCCGAACAACTCATCGCCCGTGTGCACGGAGCGGATGCGGGCTCGTTTGACGGCCGCCAGCAGTTGGTCCTGGCTGATCCGACCGCTGGCCTGGGTATCAACGGCGTCGAACAGGTTCTGGCAGGCCGGCCGGTCTGCGACCACACCGAACATGGGGAGCACGGTGGCGAAGTCGTCGAGTCCGATCAGGCTGTCGCCATCGTGGTCGGCGGCTCGGAATGCCAGCCCGAGCCGATGGGTGAGGGCTGCGGTCGCGACGCGTCTCGGGGTCAGGCTCTCCCGCAGCTTCCACAGCGCAGGGGAAACCTCCCGGCCGCTCCGGACGGCGTCCGACCATTCGCTGCGGCCGATCAGGTCGTCGTGGTCGGCATCGATCTCGTCGAAGAGCGCCTTTGCATCGTGAGCACCGATGCTGTCGTCCAGGATCCGGTCCAGCAACTGCCCGAAGTCGTGCCGGCTCAGGTGCCCATCGCCATCGCAGTCGAACAACCCGAACAGCGACCGTAGATCCGTCAACGGCAGCGACTGGTGCTCCGTGAAACCCGACACCGATCCGCCGAGATACGAAGCAGCCGGCTCGGCAGCCTTGGCGAGAAACCGGGAGAGGATTCGGCGACCGCCGGTGACATAGGCGGCAAGGTCGCCGGCGCGGTCCCGGGCGAAGCCCGCGAGAGTGAGCGGCAGCAGTCGAGGCTCCTCCCGCACCAGTCCCATTACGTCGGCCAAGATCACGGCGTCCTCGAGCGCGAGGCTTCCGCCTTGGCTGGTGAACGGAAGCAGGGGATGCGCGGCATCGCCGATGGTCACCGCGTTGGATCCGCAGACATTGCCGGTGACATCAGAGTCGGTGGGTCGCCACAGGTGGCCGGTCGAGAAGTCAGCCTGGGCGAGGTAGCTGGCCACTGGTTCGGGCGCGTCGCCGACCAGGCGGGTGACGAACTGTCGCAGGTCATCGTCAGTCGTCTGAGCAGGGCAGCCGTGACGTCGGCGATCAAACTGCAGAAACCCGATCACGTGGTCGGGAGCGGGAGAGAGCAGGCCGAACGCCAACCCCTGGCCGTTGAACTCGGTCTTCAGGAACGTCGAACCGAGTTGGACGGCGAGGTCGGGCAGTCGGGTGGTGGTGACGATCTCGAACACCGGGCTGAGTTCCCGTGTCACGCCAGGGTTGAGCGCGGCGAACATGGGCGACCTCCACCCGTCCGCGCCGACGAACAGGTCGGCGTCGGCGGAAGTGAGGGCCTCGCCCGCCTGGAAGTGGATCGACCGGACCGACCTGGCAATGCGGGAACCGCCACCGGAGGGCAGATCGGCGACGTCGACGCTGCTCACCTCACGCCCGTACTCGATGCCGTCGGGTCCCACCTCGGCTCGAAGCGCGTCGAGGATCCCGGTCCTGGTGACGCCGTAGACGCCGGTCATCTCCTCCGACCAGATGACCATGCCGGTGTGGTCCTGGACGAGCGCCTTCTCCAGTGGTCGGAACTGGTCGAGGTACCGGTCGACTCCCAGTGCCCGCAGCGCCGCAACACCGTTGGGCATGAGGATCATGCCGTGGCCGGCTCGGGTCGCGGCCTCCTCAGGCGTGTCCCGCTCGAGCACCCGCACGTCGTGGAAGCCGCCCCGGCGGCGCATTGCCAACGCGCAGGCTAGTCCGGCCACGCCGGCTCCGAGGATGCGAACTCTCATGGCTATCCCCCCGGTCTCGCAGCCACTCCCAGCGACATACCCATCGTTGCAGGTCAGAAGCCGTTGCCGAGGCTAAGCGGCCCATCCCGGTTCCAGCGCGGAGGGCGACCGCGCCGCGGCCGGACTACTTCGGACACAGGTGTCAGGGAGGTTGCCATCATCGGACAGCACCCCTTACGACACGGCGGCGACCTCGACTAGCCTCACGTGAAGTGGAAGCCTGGTTCCGTACCACGGAAATGCCTTCCACGACCGGATCGATCCACCGGGATTGACTGTCGGCCGGCCCCAACGTGGGTGACGGCGATGCAGCGAACTGCGGATTTCGCGCGTTGGGCGTTCCGTGGAACGGCTCCGTGCCACCGCCGATCAGCGCGCGGCCCTGCCCGGGTAATCCCTGCAGCTTCTATCCAAGCAAGCCACGAGTTCAGCAGGCCGCAGTGGGGATGGGGCCGGAGGGAGATACGGACGAATGACGTCGGCCAGACTGACACGCCAGGAGTTTCTGAGGCTCGGTGGCGGGTTGGCTTCAGGTGCTCTACTTCTCAGTGGATGCGACCTCCTCTCCACCAAGCCAGGCGAAGGTAAGGGGCAAGGATCCGGCGCCCAGAAGAACGGTCCGGAAGCCCCCATGCTTGCCCAACGGGTCAAGAAGGGCGACCTGCCGCCCGTGAAGGACAGGCTGCCGAAGCGCCCGCTGGTCCTCCAGCCGGTCGACCGCGTCGGCACGTACGGCGGCACCTGGAACAGCTACATGCTGGGGGCCACTGACACCCCGATCCTCGGACGAACGTTCTACGACCGCCTCGTGCACTGGGACCCGACGTGGCAGGAGATCGTCCCCAACCTCGCCGAGAGCTTCGAGGTCAACGACCAGGGGACCGAGTACACGTTCGTCCTTCGGGAAGGGCTGAAGTGGTCAGACGGCAAACCGTTCACGGTCGACGACGTCGTCTTCTGGTACGAGGACGTCTTCATGAACAAGGAGCTGACTCCCGCCTACGCCTTCTACCTCACCAGCGGCAGTGACCTGCATCCAGTCTCGGTCGAAAAGCTCAGCCCGACCAGCTTCAGGTTCGTCTATCAGGAGCCAAACGGTCAGCTTCTGCATTGGCTCGCGACCTACGACACCTCGTTCAAGGAACTGCCCGCCCACTACCTGAAGCAGTTCCACAAGAAGTACAACCCCGACGTGGAGGCGCTGGCCAAGAAGGAGAACCATTCGGACTGGGTCGATCTGTTCTTTGCCAAGGCTGACTGGTGGGCCAACAAGGACATGCCACGCCTGCATGCCTGGACTCCCACCAAGGCGGTCGGCGAGGGCGTAGGACGCGTCGAGTTCGACCGTAACCCCTACTACTTCAAGGTTGATCCCGAAGGAAGCCAGCTGCCCTACATCGATCGCGTGGCGTTCAGCATCTTCACCGAAGAGGAGCCCATGCTGCTGAGCGCCTCGGGTGGAGACATCGACCTGACGTTCCGTACGATCAACACGTCGAACAACAAGCCGGTCTTCGCCCGGAGCAGAAGCCAGGGTGAGTTCGAGTTCTTCGACATGGAGCCAAGCCAGCTCAACACGACCTGGATCACTCTCAACCTCACGCATCAGGACCCGGTCAAGCGCGAGATCTTCCGCAACCGGGACTTTCGGATCGGGCTCTCGTACGCCATCGACCGGATGGAGATCATCAAGTCCGTCTACCAGCGTCAAGGCGAGCCGTGGCAGATCGCCCCGCGACCCAACGCGCCTTACTGGGACGACGGCGGAGAGATGGCCAAGCAGTACACCGAGTACGACCCCAAGGAAGCCAACAAGCACCTCGACCTGGCGGGCTACACCAAACGGAACGCTGAAGGTATCCGGCTTGGCCCAGACGGCAAACCCATCACCTTCATCATGCTGACCAAGACCTTCTACTTCGGCATGGTCGACACCATGGAAATGGTGCGGAAGTTCTGGCGCGAGGTCGGCATCGACATGCGGATCCGGGCGGCGGAGGACTCCTACTTCGAGGCCACGGTCGAGGCCAACCGCCACGACGGCGCGGTCGACACCGGGGACATCGGCTACAAGGACGTCCTCATCGACCCGCGCTGCTTCATCCCGACGTTCCTGCAGGGCGCGTTCTGGGCCATGCTCTGGTACCGCTGGTTCGTCGGCGATCCGGGAGACAAGGAAGAGCCACCGGGGCCGATGCTGAAGCAGATGGAGCTCTACCGGAAGACCCTGCGTTCCAAGGTGTCGACGGACGAGCAGTATGAGGTGCTGTCACAAATTCTGCAGATTTCGAAAGATCAGTTCTGGAACATGGGGATAGCACTGCCCCCCGTCGGCTATGGCACCGTAACCAATCGGCTCAACAACGTGCCCGCGAAGATGTGGGACGCGTTCAGGTGGCCTACGCCCGGACCGACAAACCCTCCGCAGTACTTCCTGAGCGAGTAGTTCAGCGCAACATCTGAGACGGCCAAGCCGGCACGCGGCAAAGGGCGCTACGACCAAGAGTTGGTGACATGACCTCCACAGACAGGCAGTGGCACGACCGTCCGCTCAGAATCGTGCAGACCGTTCTCCGGGAAATCGACATCCTCGACTACGACCCGCAGGCCGTCGTCGACTATGTCAAGCGGTTGCACGGCAACGTCCTGATCGTCAACGGCGGCGGCCTGTGGGCGTTCTATCCGAGCGACGTGCCGGGCCACCACCGGGTCGACGGCATGTCCGGCGACATCCTGCGCGAACTGCGGGACCTGACCGCCAGAGCCGGGATTCGACTGCTCGCCCGGGTGGATTTCCGTGGTGGGCACCCTGACATGTTCGAGGCGCACCCGGACTGGTTCAGCTACGACCGAGACGGCAAGCCGCTCATGCTCAGCGGCCTTCACGCGGCGACGCCGTGCAGCCCGTTCCGCAACGAGGGCTACGGTTTCAAGATCGTCCAGGAGATCCTTGAACGCTACGAGACCGACGGGATCTGGGAGAACGCCCCCTCGTTCGGCCCGCTCGCATACGGCCCTGACGTCGAGAGGCGCTTCAAGGACGATACGGGCCTCGATCTCCCCCGCGCTGAGTCGTGGGACGATCCTGCCTATCGTGCGTGGCGGGAGTGGCGCATCGCGTGCGTGCAGCGACACTCCGAGGACATCGTCCGGCTGATCAAGAGTTTCGGAGACGACAAGGCGTATGTCGCCGAAGGGCCGTCGGGGCTGGACGCGAACTGGTTGGATCGGTCAGCTCTGGATCTGCAAGGGCTCGGTCCCCTGTGGGACATCGTTGCCGCCCCCACGTTCGATCTGATCAAAGGATCGTACGGGTCGGCACTGTTGCCGACGCCGGTGTGGCGCGCCGAGGAGGCGACGAAATACCTGCGATCCGCCGCGCCCGGTAAGCCCGCCACGATTCTCTTCGGTCCCTTCGACAACTCCTCCCGCTACACCTCTGTCGTCACGGCCGAACTCCGGCTCTGGCTCGCGGGAACGCTGGCGAACGGAGGCGGGTTCTGGGACTGCACGTTCGTCGGCACGCATGGCAAGGACTTCCTCGACCAGCGGGGTCAGGAAGACATCGGCGAGTATTTCCAGCTGCTCCAAGCCAACGAGGACGTGTACGACGAGGTCGAGTCGGCCGCTGACGTCGCCGTGGTGCACTCCAGGTTGGCGCAGGAGCGCTTCGGGTCGAACGACCCGCGCAAGGACGGCTACATCCAACACGTACGCGGTGTCGAGCTCGCCTTGTTCGAAAACCACATCCCCTTCGACCTGATCCTGGACAGCCGGATCGCCCCGGAGACGCTGGGCAGGTACAAGGTCGTGATCCTGCCCAACACCGCCGTACTGACACCGGACCAGGAAGCCGCGATCCGCGACTACGTCCAGTCCGGCGGCGGCCTTGTCGCAACCTATGAGACCTCGCTGTATGACAGCGATCTCCAGCGCAGGGACGACTACGGGCTGAGTGACGTGTTCGGAGCCCGCAGCCTCGGCGTACGGCGTGGCCCGCTCGTCTACGGCTACTCGTGGATCGCAGAACGGACCCCACTGACCGAAGGGCTCGAGGAGACGCAGGTCTGCACCAACAACGGGTACATCTGGCTCACCGCAGCGCAAGGCGGGGAGGTCCCGGTCACACTGCTACCCGAGTTCGTTCCGCAGCCGCCGGAGCGCGGTTGGAGTCCGGCGGTGACAGACCGCAGCGCGCCACCGGCACATGAACCGGTTCAGGCGTCCCTGCCCGTGCTGGTCAACCATCGATTCGGAGCCGGACGGTCGGTCTTCTTCCCTGGGCAGACAGACAAACTCTTCGCCGCCGACGGCCACCCCGACTACGGAGTGCTGCTGCGCAACGCCATCCACTGGGCAGCCGGCGAGTCGGGACCCTTGGTGACGACCGATGCGCCGGCGGCGGTGCACGTGAACGTGATGCGGCACAGCGACGGGCGTCTCATCGTCCACCTGCTCAACTACTGCGGCGGATATCGCCGACCCATCACCGCGACCCAACCGGTTACGAACGTGACGATCGACCTACGCTGCCCCGCGTCGCCGGGTTCGGCTCGGCTGCTCCGCGGCGAACGTGAGCTCGAAGTCAAGTACGCGAACGGTGTTGCGACGTTCACCGTGCCCGTCATCCACGACTACGAGGCCGTGGTGCTTGGACCGGTGGGCGAGTGAAGATCACCGATGTGCGGGTGTTGCACGTAAGCGGACCGACCTACGAACGCTCCGCCACGTTCCGGCAGCACAGGATGCTGCACCACTACGACGAGTACGCCCCGACCGCGGAGTGGCAGGGCGGCGGAGACAAGTCGCAGGTGTCGGCGTACTACCTACGAATCGAGGCAGGCGGCGACTTCGGACTGTACGGTCCGATCGACCGTCCCGCGGCCGACCTGGTGCTCTCCGACCTGCGCGAGTTCCTGATCGGCAAGGATCCGCGCCAGTTCTCGATCCTGTGGGACCAGCTGTATCGCACGGACCGGCACGCCAGGTCGAGCCATCCGATGATGGCGATCAGCGCCGTCGACAACGCCGTGTGGGACCTGCTCGGGCGCTACTACGACGCCCCGGTGTGCCAGCTACTCGGCGGCCCGCGCTCCCCCGAGGTCGACGCGTATGCGAGCACGCTCGGAACGTCCCTGGCGCCCGGTGAGGCGGAGGAGACCAGCAAGCGCCTCGTCGAGAGTGGATTCCGGCACCAGAAATGGTTCTTCGGGTACGGCCCACGCGACGGTGCGGACGGCCTCGCCGCCAACGTCGACCTCGCCCGCCGGCTGCGGGCGGCGGTCGGTGAGGACGTCGAGCTGTCCTTCGATGCGTTCATGAGCTGGACCGTGCCGTACGCCAGGGAGTGGCTGCGGCGGGTCGCGCCCTTTCGCCCGTACTGGCTCGAAGAGCCGCTGCCGGCTGACCAGCTGGAGGCGATGGCGGCGCTGCGCCGGGAGACCGAGGTTCCGCTCACGGCCGGCGAACACCTCTACGGCCGGTGGGAGGCCTTCCGTTACGTCGAGGCCGGTGCTGTCAACGTGGTCCAGTCGGACCCGGAGTGGTGTGGTGGAGTGACCGAGCTGGTCCAGATCTGCACGGTCGCGTCGCTGCGCGGTGTGCCGGTCATACCGCACGGTCACGGGATTCGCGCCGCGCTTCACGTCGTCGCGAGCAGGCCGCCGAGCGAGTGCCCGAAGATCGAGTACCTCGTCAACCGAGTGCACCAGAAGCTGCACTTCGAGAAGGACTTCCCCACGCCGGTCGACGGACGAGTCACGGTCGGGACAGCACCGGGCTTTGGTATCGAACTCGACGACTCCAAGATCGAGGCCATCGAAACCCTCTGAGCCCGGTCAACGAGCTCGCCCCCGCCCTGGCCACAGCCCGAGTACAGGCTTGTCATAGGGGTCTCGCGCACCATCGGGGTGGACCCGTGGACCTCGCGACCACGCGACGGCCCAGGTCTGCCGTGCCAAGAACACCGAGGGGGTGTCCCACAGTGAGCAACGGAGGCTCTCGCAAAGTTGCGGTCGACCAGCTCGAGTATGTCGCCGACGACAGTCTCCCGGACTTTGCCACATATCTGCGGAGCGTGGCGAAGTTGTTCGAGCCGATTCTCCATGACGACCGCCCGTGGAACGAGGTTCACGGATCGTTGGGATTCGCTGAGACACAGCGACTGTGGAAGTCACGTGGCGAGGAGTTCATCGACCACCTCATCGAGGCGGCCAAGCGGATCGACGAGTATTCCGAGGCCCTCAGGCTGTGCGCCCGCAACTATGACGACACCACGGACAAGAACCAAGGGCGGATCGGGAAGATCTTCGCCGGTCTCGAAGAACTCGACACGACGGGATAGGACCTATCCATGGCAGCTGATCCGATCGCACCGCTCTCGATTCCCAGAATGGGCACCGTGCCGGAGGCGGCCCCCATGACCAACTCGGAATACGAGCAGCAGGTGGACAAGAAGCTCGAAGCGATCCGCGACGCCGCGACCCGCTTGGTTCAAATGCAGAACCCGCCACAACCCGGCGGAGGCCAGGGACTGGGCACCGGCTACACCCCCACTCCATGGGGATCCATGGGCGGAGTTGTCCGGACCGAAGGAGACAAGCCATTCAGCGTGCCGATCGACGCATGGCGGCCTGTCTTCCTGGAGTTCCAGTGGCCCAACCTGGAAGCCGCGGTGGGGCTGGACGCCCAGTTCACAGCGCCAGGAGATGGGCCGTTGAATCGCCTCTGCCAACTGGGGTCGGATGGCGGACCCGGCAAGGGCAACTGGATTCGCGATGCTCTGAACGAGTGGTACAGCCCAGATGCGGAGAGCGCCTCGCGCCTCTTCAAGGACCGCTACTGCAACGACATCAATGAGATGGTGTCTGCCCAGATTCAGATGATGCAGGCGTTCCAGCTCATCTTGCGCTCGCAGACCACGCTCATCGAGCTCGGCAGATGCCAGGCTCTGCGGATCGCAGACGCGACGATCCAAAAGCTCGGGAAGGAAATCAAGGCCGAACACGAGCAGAGCAAGCAATTCATCAAGGACTTCGCCGGTGCAGTCACCGGGGTGTCTGCCACCGGCACCGGACTCGAGATTCTCCGCGGCGTCGTCGGTGCGATCGGAGACTTCGCCGTCAACGAAATCGTCGACAGGACTCTGAACGCACAGGGAGAGGAGCCCTGGGACATCACCGACTGGATGCTCGGGATGCTCGCCGAACTCAGGCGGCAGCTCAGGCAGGACCTCTCGCCGGCGATTCAGAGTGGAATCAAGAAGCTGGACTGGTATCTGACGGGCAAGGGCGCAGGAGCCGGCAAGAACTCGACGGAGAAGTTGCTCCCCGCGAAGGTGGCCCTCTAGTAGCGTCGTCCTGCCGGGCGTGCCGGCCGACACAGCACGTCGCAGAAGGAGTCGCCTTGTCGCCAGATCACCAGTTCCCGCGCTACCACGTACGCCCGCCGACCGGCTACGTCAACGACCCGAACGGTCCGGTGCGGATCGGGGATCGCTGGCACCTGTACTTCCAGTACACCCACGACACCGCACGCACTGGCTCGGTGGTGTGGGGCCACGCCAGCAGCGCCGATCTGGTGAGCTGGCGCTATCACCGTCCGGCCCTGTCGCCGCAGCCCGATGGTCCCGACCACAAGGGTTGCTGGTCGGGCAACACCGTACTGACCGACGACGACGTGGTGGCGTTCTACTCCGGCCTGCGCCACGGGCACCGCTACCAGTCGGTGCTCTCGGCGCGGTCGACCGACGGCGGGATGTCGTTCGGGCCGGCCCGCCAGGTCGTCGCGGACCCGGATCCATCCGAGCAGGTGGCGGAGTTCCGCGACCCCTTCGTGTGGCGGGACAACGGTCGCTGGTCCATGCTGGTCGGCGCGGGTGCGGTGCCCGGTGGCCCGTCCGCGCGCCTCTACACCTCCGACGACCTGGAGACGTGGGACTACCACGGCCCGTTCGCCACGCCGGCCGAGCCAGCAGCGCTCGGTGACATGTGGGAATGCCCGCAGCTGGCGTCGTTCGGCGACCGCGAGGCGCTGCTGGTTTCGGCGTACGACTTCGACGGGAGCAGTCCGCGCCGGGTACTCGCGATCACCGGCAATCGGTCGGGACACAAGTTGATCCCCGAGCGGGTTGGCAACGTGGACGCCGGGCCGGACTTCTACGCCGCCTCGATGCTGCGCGACGGCGGCGATGGCCCGATCATGTGGGGCTGGGTGACCGAGGGTCGGGCGGCGGAGTGGACCCATGAGGCCGACTGGTCGGGCATGATCTCCCTTCCACGCGCCGTCAGCCTGACCCCTGACGGTCGCCTCGCCAGCGCACCCCTCGACGCGCTCACCGGGCTCCGGCAAGAAGAGATCGAGCGAACGGTGCCCGCGCAGTTCGAGGTGGAGCTCACGCTCAACGGCCATCGCGGTGAGCCGACAACGATGTCGCTCGGCACGGCGGCCGGCGAACGGCTCGATGTCGTCGTCGACTGGACGACCGGTCAGGTGCACATCGATCGGGACGAGGCGAGCCGCGACCTGCGAGCCGAAGGCGGAAGCTACGCGTTCGACGAACCGGAAATCCTGACCACCGGCACGCTGTCGCTGCGCTGGTTCGTCGACGGCTCGGTCGGCGAACTCTTCACCGGGTCAGGTCGGTGCGCGACAGTCCGCTTCTATCCGACCGAGCCACCGCCGTGGACGCTCTCGCTGACCGGCCTCGGCGCGGCCGACGAAGTGCACGTCTGGCGGCTCGCGCCGGAAGCGACGTGATCTCCCCTCGGTAGCGCCTTCAGGTCCGAGCAGTCTGCGCCCGCACCTCGGCGACCCGCTTGAGCAGACGCTGCTCCTCATCCGAGGTGAGCGGTACCTCGAGGGCTCGCAGCCACTCGGTGAGCTCGTCCTCGCGCAGAGCACGGTGCTCGGTAGGCGCATCGGGCCGCCGTACCGTGACCGCCTCGTGCGTGACGGTGACGTGCCGACCGGCGAGGTGGCGGGCGATCACCAACGTGCGCGTGAAGTGGGACGCCGGGTGGGTGCTCGTGTAGTGGTGCCCGATCGCGGCATCGACGGGCACCACGGGCAGTTCGTCGGTGGTGTGCATCATCAGCCAGCCCTGGTCGCGCCAGCGACGCATCTCCCACGTCTCGTCATTGCGGTGGACCCGGTAGCGCCAGCCGCGGTGGTCGTCCTCCGCACCGTCAGCCAACCGGATCGGCCGCATCACGCTCATCCCGAATCCGGTGTCGCAGAGCAGCCGCCGCCCGTCGAGCATCACCTCGACGACCATGTGGGTCCGGCCCTGCTGACTGCCGTCTGCCGGGTCACCGACCCGCCCTAGATGTCGGCGGACGTCGTAGCCCAGCCGCTCCAGCGCCGCGGCGAAGATCGTCGAGTGCTCGAAGCAGTAGCCGCCCCTGCCCCGACCGACGAACTTCTCCTGCACCGCGGCAAGGTCGACGCCCGGGTGTTGCCGGAGCAGGACATCGATGTTGTCGAACGTGAAGGTCCGCACGTGCGCCTCGTGCAGCTCGTCGAGAAACTCCCCGCTTGGCTCGCGTACGGCGACGCCGAGCCGCCCCAGGTAGCCGTCGAGGTCGAGAAGGTCCACCTGCCAGGGATCCGTTGTCACGGCACCAGTGAACCAGAGCGGGTGGACGCCGGCGGATCATCGAGGGCCGGAACGAGGTCGCCGGTCCTCACCGGTCGGGCAGGTTGAGTCGCTTCAGCCGTTCGTACGCCCCGCTGATGTGCTTGTCGATGGCGTCCTGGGCTGCCTGCGGATCGCCCAGGGCCAGCGCGTCGCGCAGTTCCAGGTGCTCGACGTAACCCACTTCGAGGAAGTCCGGGAAGCTGACGTTCCGGGCGCGCAGGAAGACGGTGACCTGACCGCGGATGGACGCCCAGACGCGCTGCACCCGGCTGTGGTCGCAGTAGGCGTAGATGATGTCGTGGAACTGCAGGTCGAGCACGACAGCGTCCTCGGGATCGATCGCCGTGTCCACGCTCTTCATCTGCTCGAGGACGGCGTCCATCTCCGCGAACCCGTTGCCCTGCATCCGGGTGCATGCCCGGCTGGCGGCGAGCCGCTCGACGGCACCGCGCAGAGTGTGCACTTCCTCCACGTCGGCCCTGGTCAGGGTGCTCACGAACGCTCCCCGGTGGCGACGCAGCTCGACGTGCCCCTCCACTTCGAGGCGGGAGAGGGCCTGACGAATGGGGCCGCGGCTCACCTTGAGCGCGTCGGCCAGCACGGACTCCTTGAGGTGCTGGCCGGGCTGGAACTTCCCATCCGTGATCATCTCGCGGAGCACGTCGGTGACGAGATCGCCGAGAGCGCGCTGCGACGGCAGCGGCGAGACAGTGCCCATGCCCTCGGAGATCACGGGCCACCTCCTCGAGGAAACACATTCGGGCGTTCCAGCAGAGCGACTCTAGAGGAGCCGACCGAGATCGTACATTGTAAACGATTTATGTTGACAGTTTCCAAGCTCCGGCGACAGACTCTTGCCCCAACGCGCCGTCTGGAGTCGACGGGGGGCTCCTGTCGTCTGCGGGACGTTGCTGCCCCGGTAAGGAAGCGCCTCCCTACAAGGAAGTAGAGGCTGACCACGGCCATGAGCACGAGCACCGAAACCTCCGCTCACGTCAGCCGGGTCAGGCTCGGGCCGTTCCCGCCCGCGGCTCCCAGCAATCCCGATGCGCCCCACGTCGTGCGGGCGCGCGTCGATGTGGATGCCGCCGCCGGCCTTGGATCCCTCACCCGGGTCTGGGAGAGCTTCGGCTACGACGAGATCAACTGGACCTACACCCCGACCGGCAAGCGCCTGCTCCGGACGTTCGCCGACTTCTCCGGCGCGAGCTATCACGTCCGCCCGCACTACGTCTTCTGCTCCGGCAGCGGCTTCGGCATCCCGCACTGGGGCAACGGCAACGTCTACCACGAGGACGCCGACGGCAACCCGTACTACGACTTCACGATCGTCGACCAGACCTACGACGCGATCGTCGGCGCCGGTCACCACGTGCTCGTCGAGCTCGCGTTCACCCCGCGCGACCTGGTGCCGCCGGAGGCGTCCGAGCTGACGGTCGTGCCGAGCCCGACCGTGTACACCTCCTACGAGGCCGGCACGTGGGGCTACCCGCCCAAGGACTACGACAAGTGGGGCGGTCTGATCGCGGCGCACGCCCGCCACTGCCTCGAGCGGTACGGCGAAGAAGAGGTCACCAGCTGGTTGTGGGAACTCTGGAACGAGCCCGACATCAACTACTGGCGCGGCACCCTGCAGCAGTTCAACGAGCTGTACACCGTCACCGCGCGAGCCGTTCGCAGCGTGATCCCGAACGCCAAGGTCGGCGGCCCGACAGTCACGAGTGGCGGCCTGGAGTTCCTCAAGGGGTTCCTGGACTACACCTCGAGCCGAGACGAGCCCCTTGATTTCATCTCGTACCACACGAAGGGCTGCCGCTTCCCGACCCGCGAATACCGCCCGCTGGACAGCCTGCCCACCGAGCAGCTGAACCCGTCGTCGACGAAGATGCTGTACGACCTGCGGGAGTTCAACCGAGCCATCGCCGCGTACGAGCAGTATCGGGATCTCCCGGCGATCGTGGACGAGTGCGATGCCGCGGTGCCGGCCCATTTCGGACGCTACGACAACCGCAACTACGAGTTCCAGAACACCGAGTACTACCCGGTGTTCCAGGTCAAGCTGATGAAGAAGATCCTCGACCTGAACGCGAACGAGACCGTCCAGGTCGAGCGGGCGACCTCATGGAGCTTCTACTTCGAGGGCGAGCGGTATTTCGAGGGCACTCGATCGTTCCTCACCGCTGGCGGGATCGAGAAGCCGCTGCTGAACGCGTACAGGATGCTGTCGCTGCTGGGCACCGAGCGGATCCAGGCGACCTCGGACGTGGCCTGGAACGTCGGTGAGCTGGACGATACCGACGGCAGCAGCATGCCCGAAGAGGTCGACGTACTGGCCTCCCGCGACGACAACGGTGTGCTGGCGGTCCTGGTGTGGCGACACATCGACGACCAGTACCAGACCAGCGAGCAGGAGACGACGACCAGCCTGACCGTACGCAACCTGTCGGGCCGGACCTACCGAGTACGCCATTACCGGATCGACGCCGACCACAGCAACTCCCACACCCAATGGAAGTCGCTCGGCTCGCCGCAGGATCCGACCGCCGAGGAACTCGCCCAGATCACCGCACGGCAAGGCCTTGAAGAGTTCGAGCCCGCTCGCACGGTCGAGGTCGATTCAGGTCGGATCTCCCTCGACGTGACCCTTCCGCTGCCGGCGGCGTCGCTGCTGGTCCTGGAGCCCACCGACTGATTGCCGGCATCGATCGACCGGTGAAGCCCGGAGGAACCGAAGGAGCACGAGATGAGCCACGCCGCAGCCGTCCGGTTGAACAATGGCGTGCAGATTCCCCAGCTCGGCTTCGGGGTCTTCCAGGTCCCGCCGGCGGAGACCCAGGGTGTGGTCGAGCACGCCCTGGAGGTCGGGTACCGGCACATCGACACCGCGGCCGCCTACAACAACGAGGCTGGCGTCGGAGCCGCAGTCAGAGCGAGTGGAATCCCTCGGGACCAACTCTTCATCACCACGAAGCTGCGCAACGGTGAGCAGGGCTACGGGTCGGCGCTGAAGGCGTACGACGACAGCGTTGCCCGCCTCGGCGTCGGTGCAGACCTGTATCTCATCCACTGGCCCAATCCGACCGCGGACAAGTTCGTCGACAGCTGGCATGCCCTGGAACGGATCTACCAGGAGGGCCGGGTGCGGGCCATCGGGGTGTCGAACTTCCTGCCCGAGCACCTGGAGCGGCTGTGGAACGAGGCCGAGGTCGTGCCGGCCGTCAACCAGATCGAACTGCACCCCTCGTACCAGCAGAGTGACGTGACGCAGTTCTGTCGCCAGCGGTCCGTCGCGGTGGAGGCCTACTCGCCGTTGGGTCAGGGCCATGACCTCGGTCTGCCGGCCATCTCCGCCATCGCGGACGAGCATGGCGTGACACCGGCCCAGATCGTGCTGCGGTGGCAGGTCCAGCAGGGGCACATCGTGATTCCGAAGTCGGTGTCGCCCGACCGGATCCGCTCCAACCTTGATGTCGCGGGGTTCACTCTCACGCCCGAGGAGATGGCATCGATCACGGCGTTGGAGTGCGGCCGTCGGATAGGCGCCGATCCGCGCACCTTCTCCATCAGCCAGATCCGGTAGCTAGCAACAATGATCACGAGCGGGCGTGGCCAATGACGATCCGAGGGGTACCGCTTACCCGGCGCGAGTCGAGGAGAGCAGCACGCGCCTCGACCGTGGACGAGCGGGTTCCCTCTGGCCGCGGTTGGAAGCGGACGACGTGGATCTGGATTTTCCTGCTGCCGACGGTGGTCCTCTACGGCCTCTACACGCTCTACCCGATCATCGCCAGCTACTGGTATTCGCTGGTGGAGTGGAACGGATTCGATGCCGACCAGCAGTTCGTCGGACTGCAGAACTACCGAGCGGTGTTCGCCGACCCGTTCTTCTGGAACTCGTTCAAGATCACGCTGCTGTTCATGCTGCTGGTGGTGCCGGCCCGGGTGCTGCTCAGCCTGCTGCTGGCCATGGTGCTGAACTCGCCCAAGCTGCCGATGGTCGGCCTGCTGCGTTCGGCGTTCTTCATTCCGGTGGTCACTACGACAGCAATCATCGGCGTGGTGATGCGGTTCGTCCTCGATCCGGGCAGTGGGCCGATCAACACCATGCTTCGTGCGGTCGGCCTCGAGGGGGTCGACTTTCTCGGTAGTCAGAACGCGGCGCTTCCGACCGCAGCCGCGCTCTATATCTGGAAGTTCTTCGGCATCACGATGATCTACTGGCTGGCGGCGCTGCAGACGATCCCGCAGGACATCTACGAGGCAGCGCGGATCGACGGCGCAGGCATTCGGCAGGTCTTCTTCCACATCACGCTACCGATGCTCAAGCCGTTCCTGATCATCATCACCGTGCTCACCGTCGAGGAGACCTTCCACAACTTCGACCTGATGTACACGCTGACCGCGGGCGGGCCCTACTTCCACACCGAGATCATCGAGATCTACATCTATCGCTGGGCCTTCGCCGCATCCATCCCGCAGCTGGGGCACGCGTCGGCGGCCGCGGTGCTCTTCGGGCTGATCGTCGCCATCGTCGGAGCCATCCAACTCTGGGGCATCTACGCCAGCCGGCGGATGCGGAGGTCGAACTCATGACCACTCAGGTTGCCGCAGCCAGCAGAATCCGCCATACGCGCCGGCAGCGGATCGTGCAGCGCCTGCCGTGGTGGATCGGTGCCGCATTTCTGGTGGGCACGGCAGCGCTGTGGGTGTTTCCGTTCGTCTGGATGGTGTCGGCGTCGCTCAAGGACAACATGGAGATGTTCACCGGCGGGCTGAACCTCTTTCCGAGCGACTTCGTTCTGGAGCAACTACGTCCGCGCGTGGAACGACGCACACTTCGGCCGCTATCTGATCAACACCGTCCTCGTCACGGTGTTCACCGTCGTGATCGTCACGATCAGATGTGCCACCTGCGGATATGTGCTGGCTCGTTATCGGTTCAGAGGTTCCAAGATCTTCCTGGGCGTTCTGATCGCGACGCTGTTCGTGCCCACCGGGTACACGATCATCCCGGTTGTGAAGGTCTCCATGCAGCTGGGTCTGATCGATTCGCTGGCCGGCATGATCCTCGCCCTGAGCGGTGCGGCGTACGTGTCGGCGATTCTCCTCTACTACGGATACTTCAGGCAGATCCCACGAGAGCTGGAAGAAGCCGCGGTGGTCGACGGCGCCGGGTTCGTGCGGCTGTTCTTCTCGGTGATGCTGCCGCTGGCCATGCCGGTCACCGCGACCGTCGCCGTGCTGACCTTCATCACGACCTGGAACTCGTTCTTCCTGCCGTTGGTGTTCTCGTTCAGCCGCCCGAACATCCGGACCGTCAGCGTGGGCATGCAGGCCTTCGTCGGCGAGACCGCAACGGACTGGACCGGGATGGCCGCGGCCGGCGTCATCTCGATCCTGCCCGTCGTGCTGCTCTTCATCTTCCTGCAGCGCTACTTCGTGGAGGGCATTTCGGGGGCGGTGAAGTCCTAACCCATGCACATACGGACTGGTCATCAACACAAGGGAGTGGAGTCGATCATGACTGGACTGACGCGTCGCGGCTTTCTGGGCACATCGGCGGTCGCTGCGGCCGGTCTGGCTGCCGGCTGCGGCGGCCCGGACGAAACGAGCGGCCCCGGCGGCTCGTCGGGCGGCAAGGCGTCCGGAGCCGTGGACTGGTGGGACCACTTCAGCTCGTTCCAGAGCCTGCATGACGACTGGGCGAGCAAGCAGTCGTCGGCACTGGGCACGAACGTCGTGCACACCTACTACGACGCATCCAAGGCGCAGCAGGCGTTCCAGCTGGCCAAGCAGGCGAACAAGATGCCGGACGTCTATTCCAACGTCATCGGGCTGCCGCTGGCTGCCCTCGTGAGCGGCAAGTGGGTCCACGAGCTGACGCTGCCCGAGGAGACGCTGGCGAAGATCCCGCAGAACACCCTGACCGAGGGAATCACCAGCCTGGACAAGAAGCTGTACGGGTTCCCGCTGTTCAGCTTCCGGCAGAGTTCGACCTTGCTCTGGGCGAACAAGGATCACTACACCAAGGCCGGGCTCGACCCCGACAATCCTCCGAGCGACTACGCCGGGCTCAAGGGCGCCTGCCAGAAGTTGGCAGCGGCCGGGATACAACCGATGACGCTGGCGATGGGCGCCGACGGCGGACGCGTCCGGGACCAGATCGACGACATGGCACAGACGGCTGGGTTTCCCGGCTATCAGGGCCTGAAGTTCGACACTGGCGAATACGCGTACCACGACGACAGCTACGTCACGGTGATCGAGTTCTTGAAGGAGCTGTACGACTCGAAGTTCATGCTGCCGGGCACCAACAACTTCAGCGTGGTGGACGCACGGACGCGGTACGCGGCCGGTGCGGTCGGAATGTTCATCGACGGTATCTGGTGCGCCGGCGGATCGAAGGCACTCGTTCCGGCCTTCGTCGACAAGATCGCGTCGGGCGGGATCCTGGTACCCACCGCCGGAACCAACCCGTGGACGTACCGGGGCCGACCGGGCGCCACCTGGTTCGTCGCGGCCGACAGTGGCAACGCGGAGGCAGCGTCCAAGCTCCTCGCATCCTTCATGACGGAGGAGTACCAGAAGGGCATGATCGCGGCGATGGACCAGCCACCGCTGAACCTGGATCTGGTGGACAGCTCGGACGCGATCGACGCGTACAAGAAGATGGTCACGTTCTGCAAGGAGAACGTCTTCCTGATGCCCCAGGCGATCGTGAAGAATCCCGAGATCGCCGCGGTCGACGCGGGACGCAAGCCGATCACCCCACACGTGGGCAACATTCTCCAGGGCTATCTCGGCGGGTCGATCAAGAACCTGCAGAGCGAGCTGAAGAAGCTGAGCGACGCCAATGAGGCCGACCGCGAACAGGCCATGAAGAAGGCCCAGGCGGACGGCGCGAACGTGTCCGAGGACGACTACGTCTTCAGCGACTGGAAGCCGGGTGCCGACTACGAAGGCTGACGTGCAGGGGGTCGCTCGCCGCGGCCGCCGCGACCCGCAAGGCCGAGAACAGACAAGATCGACGACAAATCCGGCGAAAGTCCCTACCCTCCCTAGGCATCTCGGTCGGGGGCTCATCTCGAGCTGACCTCAAGGGGGACCATGAACCTTCGCACGAAGGCGTCGGCCGCCGCCGCGGGTGCGCTGGCCACCATCACCGCGCTCACCGCAGGCGGACTGCCCGCGGCGGCACAGTCCGGACCAGCGGGTGCCGCTGCTGACGAGCCGGTCACCCATGCGGAGAACCCGCGGGTTCCCGAGGGCGCGGCATGGACCGAGGCGTACTTCCCGTCCTCGGACGGAAGCGGCGTCGAGCTGCACGCCGACGTACTCCGCCCGGCACACCTTGCTGCCGAGGCGAAGACTCCGGTGATCCTCTCGGTAGGCCCCTACTTCGCGCACGCCGGGCAGACCGGCCCGGAGGACTGGGACCAGGTAGGGCCATCGGCGCGCTTCCAGGACTTCATCGACGGCGCGGACCTGATGGCGCGCGGCTACAGCTTCGTGATGGTCGACCTGCGCGGATTCGGCGGGAGCACCGGATGCCTGGACTGGGTCGGCCCCGGCGAGCAGGCCGACGTCCGGGCGGCCATCGAGTGGGCAGCGGGCCAGCCGTGGTCGACGGGCAAGGTCGGCATGTATGGCAAGTCGTACGACGCCGTCACCGGGCTGGTGGGCAACAACCTCGAGATGAACAGCCTCAAGGCGGTCGTCGCGCAGGAACCCGTCTGGAACATGTACAACTACCTGTTCAGCAACGAGGTGCCACGCCCCAACGTGACGGGCACGCCAGAGGCGTACAACTCGATCGCGACGATTCCGCCGCTGGCCGACGACAGCGACCAGTACAAGGCGAACGCGGAGTACGAGACGAGCCATCCGACGTGCCTGAGCGACAACCTCACCAACAACAACAACCCCGACCTGGACTCGGCGTACTGGCGTGCCCGCAACCTGGCCGACGACGCCGCACATACCCGCACACCGCTGTTCGTGAGCCAGGGCTTCATCGAGCCGAACACCAAACCTGAGGACATGGACGTGTTCCTGGACAACCATCGGGGACCCGAACGCGGCTGGCTCGGACAGTGGGAGCACGTACGAGGCAACGACACCGACGCGGACGGTCGACTGCTGCAGGGGCGTGCCGGCTGGTTCGACGAGGTGATGCGGTTCTACGACCACTACCTTCGCGGCATCCGACCGTCGGTGACCGACCCGGCGTACGCCATCGAGGACAGCCTCGACGATTGGCGCGCCCAGAAGACCTGGCCGGTGACCGCGACCTCGTACGACGCCCGGCTGTCCTCCGGCCAGTATGTCGACGACGGGGGTGGCACCTCCGCCGTCGCGGTGGAGCATGGCCGCTGGGACATGGAAAGTGCGCCGCGGATCGAGCCGCTCTCCCGCGCGGAGAAGACGACGGCCCGCCAGGGCGACGCCGCCGCGTCCAGCTTCTGGATCTGGTCCACGCCGGCGGCCCGGACGCTCCGGATCACCGGTACGCCGGGCATCAAGCTCAACGCGAGCACGAGCGGGAACGTGATGGTGCGCCTGTGGGACGTCGCGCCGGACGGGACGGCCACGATGTTCGACGAGAACGTCGCACTGCTGAAGGGCAGCGGACCGATCTCGTTCGACCTGAAGTCGACCGACTGGACCATCGAGCGAGGTCACCAGCTCGGCGTCGAGATCGGGACGATCAACTCCAACAGATGGCGGGACGTACCCTCCGGCCACACCATCACGGTCTCCCGCGCGCGGCTCGCCCTGGAGCTGCAGGACCCGCGGTTCGACGTGCCGACCCAGGGTGACCGCTCGCCCTACCTGGACGAGTACCTCGAGGCGAACACCACCACGCTCAGCGAGGTCGGCGCGGGGAGCTTCCGGCTTCGGATCTCGCACGGGCACTGACCACGCGGCTGAGTCCTTATGGGCTATGCGGGGCCTGTGCGAGGTAGGAGCTCTCAGAGGTCGGAGTTGTCAGAGGTATCCCGGCATCTATGCGCGGATACCTCTGACAACTCGGGACAGTTGTGCGCCACGTCTGCCAAACGAACCGGCTGGGGTCAGCGCTTGGGCCATTGCCAGGGCGGCTGGTCGAACCTGCCTTGGCCATCGACGCGGGTCTCACCGAGGTCCTTGACCAGCTCGATCCTGGTCACCTCGGCTGCGTCGGCGAGCGCGCCGATCAGCTGGTGGGAGTGGCTGACAACCACCACCTGAGTACGCACCGCGCCGGCGGCGATCAGTCCGGACAGCGGTCGGATCAGCTCGGGGTGCAGGCTCGTTTCTGGCTCGTTGAGCACCAACAGCGCGGGTGGCCGCGGGGACAGCAGCGCGGCCGTCCACAGCAGGTATCGCAGCGTGCCGTCGGACAGCTCGCCGGTGCCGAGCGGGCGCAGCAGGCCTGGCTGGCGCAGTCGTACTTCGAACCGAGCGCCCTCCACCCCGATCTCCAGCTTGCTGCCGGGAAACGCCGCGTCGATCGCGGCGGCGAGCGCTAGCTCGTCGCCGATCTCCCGGATCGTCTGGAGTGCGGCGGCCAGGTCGGCGCCGTCATGGCCGAGCACCGGCGTACGGGTACCGATCCGCACCTGCCGCGCCGGCGCCCCCGCATCGGTGCGGATCTGGTCGTAGAACCGCCACGACCGAACCCGCTCGCGGAGTCCCAGCAACTCCGGCGCACGGTGGGGATCGGTGTACTCGCTCAGCATGCTGTCGAACGGTCCAACCGAGTCCGGGAACGTCGACCACGCACGGCCCTCGCGGATCCGCAGCAGGGTGCCGGCCCGCTCCACCAGCAACGCCGCCGGTCGCAGCACCGGGCCGGCCCACACCGCCTCGCGCTTGACCAGCGGATCCAGGTGGAACGCCGACTCTTTCGCCGGCGGCGGCAGTCCGAAGTCGATCGCGTATCCGAAGTCGTCCCCGGCAAAGCCCAGCCGCAGGGCGACCGGGCCTCGCCGCGCCGTTCCCTGCACCGGATGCTCGCCTCTCCGCACCGCCTTGCCGATCGTCTCCGGCCCTGCCCACAGCGTCGAAGTCAGCCCACCCTCGCGGGCCAGGGCAGCTACGGCCCCATTGCGCGCTGAGTCCGCCAGCAGCCGCAGCGATCGGTAAAGGCTGGACTTGCCCGTCCCGTTCGCGCCCGTCACCACGCTCAGCTGGCCCAGCTCGACAACCAGGCTCCGCAGCGACCGGTAGTTTTCGACGGCCAGGGTGGCGATCACCCGGCCACGGTACCCAGTTGTCGCCGGGTCGGCGCCCCCTCAGCGACCGTCACCTGTCGCACACCAACCAGCAACCGCGCGGTGGCGGGCACACCTGCCCGCGCCCGACGGTGCAATGGAGCTGCAATGGAGGACGACAAAATGGTCGGTCGACCTTATCGCGGCCCAGGCAGATCCGCTGACGAGAATTGGTGATCATGTCTCACCAGCCAGAGATGCGCGCCTCGGACAGCGATGACGTGGCGCGGTGGGTCCTGCGACGCGACCGACCGCCTCCGAGCGGGACAATTCGCTAGCCTGCCCGGCATGGGCGATGCCGAGATTCTCGACCTGTACGACGAAGCCCGGCAGGCGTGGCGACGCGACGGTCCGCGTCCTGTGCGCACGCATCTTTGGCGGCCGAAACCAACCGAGGGTTCGCCCTCGCTGATCGTGCTGTCGCACGGCTCGGGCGGTGCCGCGCTCGATCTGGCGTGGCTGGCCGCAGCGCTTTCCGCGGACGGGTTCCTGGTCGCGGCCGTCGACCACCACGGCAACAGCTCCCCGGACGACCTGCTACCGGAGGGATCCTCGTTCTGGTGGGAGCGTCCGCGCGACCTCACCGTCGTGGTCGACCACCTCCGAGAGGCCGAGAACGTCCACAGGGCCGGCGTCGTCGGCTACTCCCTGGGTGGATACACCGCAGCGGC
This sequence comes from uncultured Actinomycetota bacterium, assembly GCA_963720325.1. Classification (GTDB taxonomy): domain Bacteria; phylum Actinomycetota; class Actinomycetes; order Propionibacteriales; family Actinopolymorphaceae; genus Thermasporomyces. Next base: position 1,514,434 of record CAVRFE010000008.1, read on the forward strand.
CGTGCTTGGCGCGCGGATCGATGTCGGGAAGTTCCACCGGTTGTACGCAGGTGAACCCATCCTGCCGATTCCACCCGAGCGTCCCAACATCGTGGCTGAGACAGCCGCACTGGCCGCGACGTACGGCAGGAAAGCCCTGGAGACAAGGGCGTTCGCCGACCATCGTGACCCGCGGTTCCTGGCCGGCGTCCTGTTGGCGCCCGCGATCTGCCCGATCCTCGACGACGCGAGCCTCGCTTCGATCCGGCGGCCCGTACTGGTCCGGTGGGGCGACGCAGACGAGGTGGAGGCGCCCGAGGACAACGGTCGCCGTTACGCCCGGTTGATTCCAGGTGCGAACGGCCGGTCGATGGGGGAGCACGTCGGGCATGTGGAGTTCGGAGGCGGCGACGGGGAGGGCGAGCCGGTTCACGCGGCAGTCCTTACCGACGTACTGCCGTTCTTCCGCGCTCACCTCCACTGACGCCGGCAGTGGGCCGAGCGCGACAGGCGGCGCGGGCACGCCCCGTCAGCGGCCGCCAGCAAGCATGTGCTCCCCGAGTGGGGTCAGGCTGTGAACCACGTGCCGGCCGTTCCGAGTCGACGTCACCAGCCCGCTGTTGCGCAGGATCGTGGTGTGCTCGCTCGCCGAGGAGAGGGACAGGCCGGCGCGTGCGGCGAGTCGAGTGGTGCCGAGCGGGGTCGTCAGCGCCCTCAGCAAGGCGGCTCGTGGTCCGCCGATGAGTGCGGCCAGGTGTCGGTCCGTGCCTTCATGGACGTCGGTTGGCTGCATCCAGTGCGATGGCGGTGCCATGGGGTAGACGAGCACCGGGTCGAGCTCGACGTTCGCCAGTGTCACCGGGGTGTCCCGGCAGAAGAACGAAGGGACCAGGGTCACCCCGCGGCCGGCGAGATCGATGGTGAGGTCGGCGGGATATTCGGCGGTCAGGACGGGAGGCGTCCAGCGGATGCCACGCGACAGGCTCTCCAACAAGATGTGAACACCGCCGCTGAGCAGCCGCTGGGTGATGCGGCGGCGGTGTGCATCGAGCTGAGTGGCGATCTGGTTGTGGAACGGCGCGAGTGCGTGGTCGTGGTATGTGCGCAGTGCGGACGCCAACCAGCGCAGCTGTCGTGGTTCTCCGGCGGCAACGCCGGCCAGCCAGGGTGACCTACGGGACGGGCCGTTTGCCTTCGCCAGCTCCGAACGCAGGCGCGCTTTGGGCACCTGCAGTACGCCACCGATGCCGGCCTCGAGACTGGCGCTCGCTGGTGCCGGAGTCAGGAAGTCGGGAAAGTACCGTTGCGGAGGTGCCAGCTCGTACAGGCCGGACACGACAGGAGCGAGCCGGTCGCGGGCCACGGTTCGGACCCAGGTCGCCCAGTTTCGGTAGGGACTGGTGCGGGAGTGTCGTGCGCCCATCTGGTGCAGGCTCAGCACGATCTCCCACATCGGGTCGAGGTTCTCGGCGACCCGAACCCGCGCCATGTCTTCTGGCGTGAACACGATCCGCAGCACGTCACACCCCCGCCTCGCCGCGCAGCCCGCCCGGGCGCCGACAAGATTGGCAGCGATCACTACTGATCGGATCTCGATCGAATCTCGGTCCGATACTCGCAGCGTCGAATCGCCTGCTGTGGAGGCGACCCTTCGGCTCCACCCGAAGTGGATCGACTGGCCTCAGCCTGCCGCCGACCATCTGAGGAATGACAATCAAGACGGCGTTCTGTGGACGCCCTCGACCTGCTGCTCGCCGCCCGGGGGGCCGCGCTCATCCTTGGTGGAGTCGGGCTGGTGTTCGGCCTGTTTCTCTCCCTGGTTCCCTCGCCGTCCGGGTCGATCGTCGGCTGGACGGTCGGTCACACCCTGGGAACGCCAGCGACGGTGGAGGTGCCCGATGCCTGCGAGGCGCACGGGACCCGCGGGATCGACTCCGAGGACCGCACCACCTGCCCTGGGGCATCCTGGTCCGTCGACGGCCGTTCGGGCAGCGGCACTCTGTACGCACAGCTCGAGCAGGTCAGTGGCGACGAAGGGCTGGTCGATCGCGTCGATGCTCGAGTGTTCGGCGGCGCGGCCTACCTTGCCCCGACCGCGGGACGGTACGGCATCACCGCCGCGCTGCTGACTCTCGTCGGACTCGGCCTCCTCGCTGTCGCGCTGACCGTGCCGGTCTGGGTCCTTCGACGAGTCAGTCGTACGGCTGAAGCCGCGGACTACGACACCGACGACGCCATGTCCTTCTGTGTCATCTGGCTAGCTACGGCGGCAACGGTTGGAGCGGCCGTTGGGTATCTGATGGCCGAGGACTCCATGGACCGGCTCACCGCCGGTGTCGTCGTGGTCGCCACTGTCGCCTGGGTGGTGTGGAAGGTACGCAAGTGGCACGACTGACGATCAGACGGCCAACCTGGCAGCACCAGCGGCGAGCTGTCGGTCGAGTTGGTCACTCGTCATCCCCAGATCGGCCACCAACACACAGGTGAGAAGGATGAGGCTCGGTGCGATCTGGTCGGGTGGAAGCCGGGTGAGTTGGTGGGGCCGGCCAGACGCGGCCCCGATGAGGATGGCAGCGACGTCACCGGAGATCTCGCCGGCAAGTCCGTAGCCGTGGCGTACTCGTTCGACGAATTGTCCGATGGCGTCGTCGTCAGACGCCTTGACGCGTGCGCTGACGAGGCCTGCGAACACCGTCCAGGTCAAGGCGACGAGCTTGCGGGTATCGCCTGGATCCCAGTCAGACAGCTGGGCCGTCGCGTCGTGCCCGAGAATGAGCCGCCGGAGCAGACCCGTCATGTCGTGCAGACTCATCGGTTGCCATCACCAGACTTCCGGATGGGGTTGATCGCCGTACGTGGCTCGACCCGTACCAATCTGCGGCACAACGTGCCCAGCTTGGCAAGCCGTGGAGCCGTCATCGTCGCCGCCCTTTCCGCCAGCAGTACCAACACGAAAACCGCGAGAGTGGCGTCGGCGTTGAGGGGCGCCGGTGGCTCGTAGTTCTGGACGGTGGGTCCAGTCGGCGCCGTACCAGCATGAGCCTCCGTCGTCGCACCGCCTGTCCTGGGTGTCGTCGGGACCATCTTCGTTGGCTTCTGGGCAATCTTGAGTGAGTTCTCGACCCCTTTGCTGAGCTTCGGCCCGAGGTCTCCTGCCTTGCCCAGGCCTTCACCGAAGTCGGGCACGCGGTGCAGCCGGTCGATGACCACGCTGATCAGGTCGTCGAGCAGTTTGGAGAACGCCTCGGTTGCGGTGTCCGCGAGCCTTGCTGCTGACGCTGCCGCCACGACAGCGGGGGCGGCGCTGGCGTGGGTCTGAGTGTGAAGTGCGTTGGCGGAGTCCGAAGCGGCGCTCGCCGCATGCGAGGCGAGAGACGCCAGGTCATGAGCCATTGCAGTGATCTGCGCAAACTTTCGGGACACAGGCGTGACGTCGACGCTGCGGTTCTCGACCGATGGCAGCCATGTCAGCTCGGAAGCGAGACGTGGCAGCCGATCGGCCAGCTGCCGTACCTGTCCGGCGTGCTGCCGGGCTCTGCCCGCTGCTCCGGTTGCCATCGCCTTGGCCCTACCGGCCGCCCGTCTGGAGGCGTCCGGTCGGCCGTCGCCTGCTGGATGCGTGGCAGTTGCCTGGCTTGCTCCGTTCGCCAAGGTGGTCAGCGCAGCAACCTGCGCGGTGGCCCTCTGGAGGCTCTGGGCGACCGCTACGACGCTGTCCCGCCTCATGCTGAGCTCGTTGAGCGCGTCCAGTGCCCCCCGAACAACATCGCTGCTCTCGGTCCCACCCGTGGTCGCGGCTCTACCGCTGCCTCCTGTGCTACCGATGCGTCCGGCTCTTGCCTGTGGGCGCGGGGGAGGCAGTACGGATGACGGCGGGCCACTTCGAGGTGCGGTCGCCGCAAGAAGGTCCGACACTCGACCACTCATGAACCGCATCGTGAGGGTCGCCAATGTACCTAGGGCGGCGGCAACGGCCGCAGCCCACGAGCCCGCGAGGGCGACGGACCGGCAGGCTGGATTGGGCGGCTCTGGAGCCAAAGGATCGGCCGGTGGTGTCGCCTGGTCTTCGGCCTGCGGCGCTCCGTCGGCTCGCTCGGCATATTTCATCTCACCGCACGGGCCCGCGAATGCGATCTCAGCCGGGACGCTCAACAGCACGGACGCCGCAAAGACCAGCAGCAGGATGCGGGCGATCACCTCGCCACCTCCGAGGTCACTGCAGGTGTCGAGGAGATCCGGGATGGCGCGCCGATCTTCAACCGCAGCACCCGATGGCGCGAGGCATCCAACGCTGCCCCGCCGAGTGGGGGCTCACCGCGTCGCTGGTGCCATCGGAGCATCGCCAGGTCGAGTTGGGCTGCGTGCAGGCGACTGCTGCGACGGTACGCGGCCGGGCCGCCGCGACGGAATGCGTCAACGTGAAGCCGAAACCTGCGGGCAGGAGTGAGCAGAGCATCGGCCTCGTCAGGTGCAATGGCCCCGTGCGCAGAGGCCACCTCATCGGGTATCTCCACCTGCAAGGCGTCGTGCTGGTAGCGCAGGCCGCGCCGCAGCAGGACGATGTACGCCAGCACAAATGGCCCTTGCAGCATGAGCATCTGACCTGGTGTCAACAGCAGTACCGAGACCCATGAGTTGTCCGACAGCCCCGACCACCAGCTCATCCGGCCACCGAGGTAGTTGTTCGCGAAGTGGGCGCACATGGCGGCGGTGAGGCCGGCACTGATTGCAATGCGCTTAGCGTGTGCCGACCGTGCCTGGTGGGCGATACCGATCCCGGCGCCGACGAGCGCCGTGTACGCGGTGTGGGCGACCATGGTTCCCAGCGACTGCCGGACCCAGAACTGAAACATCGGCTCGCTCCACGTCATGTACAGCAGGGTCTCGTTGAAGTTGAAGCCCAGACCCACGGCTGCACCGAGCACGACGCCGGAGGCGACGTTGTCGAACCATCGACGTGTGAGCCAGTAGACCGCGATCACGCCCGCACCCTTGGCTAGCTCCTCGAAGAGCGCAGGTGAAGCGCCAAGCATGACCGGCAAAACCTCGAAGTGCGGCACGATGCCCGGGCCATGCATCAGGACGATGTTGTTGCACGTGGCGCCAAGCCCGGTAGCGACGAGGACCCCCCAGCCGGTTGCGGCAAGCAGCACGCAGAACGGGATCCGCCGGTGCCTCTGCATCCCGTGAATCGCCCAAAGCGCAAAGACCGTTGACATCGTGCAGACCGCCACGTCCACGGGCACCGCTCGGACGAGTGTCACCACCGCCGGCCAGGTCAACGGCGCCAAGAGCACGACAACGGCGAGTCCACGACCAATCTGGCGACGACGGCGAGCCGTGGCCGGGTTGCGCGCCAGTCGCACAAGCAGCAACGCCCCGAGGAAGATCAGGAGGGCGACTGGCCAGCTGCCCATCACGAGGTTGTAGACCCAAGCGGACGTCTTGTCGAGTGGGTTCGGCGCCGCCGAGCCGGTGATCTGGACAAAGATCATCAGCAGAAGCAGGTAAAGCGCACCGACCGATGCCGACAACAACGACGCGATACCCACGAGGACGCGGAGTGGCGAGTTGTCGGGCGACGGCTTGCGCAGCCCTTGGATTACGACCGTCATCCACCAGGCCAGGACGATGAAGGTGCCTAGCAGCAAGAGGCCTTCGCTCTCGAAGATGGTGTTGCCGAAGTCCGGCGGCTTCGGGACCACCCCCGAGCGCGGGTCGACCACGACGAGGAGCAGGCCGACACCGGCGTACAGCAGGCCGACAGCCGCGCAGATGACGATCGCCCGCAGGCCCGGCGCCGCGTCGTACGCCGCTGTCCGACCATGCATCGTTACCCACTCGCCATGCGCGCGTCAGCCTCGGCCGCCAGCCGGGTTGCCTGCTGCGTCATCGCGACGATGTGTCCCGCAGGAGCGTACCGACGTTGCGAGTGCGTCCAGACCAGGAGCATCCCGAGACTCGGATCCAGGCGCCAGCCGTCGAAGCCCCCCTCGAGAAGGTGACGACGGATCTGCGGGGTGAGGGCGGTGCCGACATGGCTGGGATCCTCGGCGGTCACCAGGAACTTCTTGTCGAAGGCCGCGTCTCCGGTTCGAAACAGCTGGCCGGGCCGCCAGGCGTCATGAGGCTGCCACTTGCTCGCCGCCTGCACCCAGAATGGAACGTGTGGCAACGGAATCGCCCAGACGGTGTGCAGGTAAGTCAGCGAGGCCCTTCCACTGCCCGAGGCGTGCCCTGCGAGCCAGTCGAAAAGGACGAGCCTGCGTCCGTCTGCGACGGCGTCCATGACGTGCAGGATGCGGGATCCGACGGCCCATCGCGTCGGCTCGGTTCTCATGACCTTGCTGGAGATCCGGTCGGTCGCGGTTCCGAGCGCCCGTGGTAGCCGCTGGACGAGCGGGATGAGTCCATCGTTCTCCGCGGCGAACGTCCACCCCTGGCTCTCCGCCACAACAGCCATGTCCTTCGTCCGTTGCACCGCGGACCGTCGCCCCCGTACTCGCGGCACGATGATGGCTGCGAGGACAAGTACGACCACGGCAACCACGATGACCTTGGTCACCAGTTCTCCCATCGACCTTCACGCTCCCTCGAATCCCGGCCGTCGGGTGCACGGCCCAGTGACCCAGGAAGGGGCGACACCGGTCCAGTCGTTTCGGTTCAGTCCGAAGCGTTCTGACGACCGACCAATCACACGAGGCCGCGGTCAGAATCGTCGGCGGCCTTTAAGCATCGCTGGACAGGCCGTTGCGCTCGCGGTAGCGGATCAGAACCGGTAGCTCGGTGACACGGACCGAGCTGCCAGGGCGGGGCGTCTCGATCCGGCCGTCGAGGTGCTCGATCCGGTCCGTGTCCGGTTCGAGCGGCATGGTTGCCGCGCCCGTGTCGGTCCAACGGATGACAGCCTCGCCCGACCAGCGATCGGGAGGACCGTCTCCGGGAGACGAGGGGAACACGAGCCGAAGCTGCCAGACGTTCGGCGGGAGGTTGTCGTCGCTGCCGTTGCTGGCGGAGCGTAGGTACGCGCCATCAAGCCACCGCTGCAGCCTGTCGACGTACCACGCGGCCTGGGTGGGGGGCCCGCCCTCGGCCTGGAGAACGATCGGGATGTTGCGCCGCCCTCCCCAGTTGTAGAAGTACATCCGGTCGCACTGGGCGAAGATGCCAGCGAGGAACTGACGGACTGCGTGCGCTCCGGCCGTAGGCTGATCCGGGATTGGCGCGTGGACCATGGCGTGCGACCCGGTGGTGGCCCACAGCGGCCGCTGGACTCCCACACCGTGCAGGACCTTGTCGATGAGTCGTACGAGCTCGACCACGTTCTCCGGAGGGTCCGAGGGACCTTGCGGATGGAGCTTGACGGCAACGGCGTCGCAGGGCTCGAGGACTCCGGCCTCGGCGAAGGCACGTAGTTGGTCGCGCGCCGCGGGATCCCACAGGTCCCCGAAGGACGGTGACAGGACGACCGCGCGAGGGTCGACTTCCTTGATGATTCTCGTTGCACGCTGGACCATCGCGGCCAGAGTGTCGGGACTGCTGTTGTATCGCACCGACGAGTTGACGTAGTCCCAGAGTTCGTACGCCTCGATCCGCCCTTGGTAACGGGTCACCGTGGCGTGAACATAAGCGTCCCAGTCCGCGAGGTCGTCCGGTGCGGCCGCGCGGCTGTCGTCGGGGTAGTTCGCGCGCTTGGCATCAGGGCAGGCCCATCCCGCCGGCAGCCCCATCGTGTAGTGCACCGGCAGATCCGCTTTCCGTGCACCACCTACGAGCCGGTCCAACGTCTGCCAGTCGAAGACGTCCTTGTGGGGTTGGATGTTCGACCAGCGGCAGGAGCAGTCCCACAGTCGGACAGCGCCCACCCTGAAGTCGGGCATCGTGCCACTCGTGCTGTTGAGGGTCACGCCGAAGAACGACGGACTCACAGGGGCGGGCGGGTCGTGGTACCACTGCGGACCGGGTACGTGTTGGCGGGCGACGTGCCCTGCCTGAGGTGGTTCGGCAGCGACGACGACCTCTGCGGGCTTCGGGCGTACGGATGTCGACGCCGGGTTGTTCGCCACCGTCACCGCAGGACCAGCCTCGTCGACACCGGCGAGGATGCTTTCGTGCAATCGTTGCAGGTCGGGTCCAGGCTCGATCCCGAGCTCCTCGACGAGGAGGCTACGGCAGGAGCGGAAGACGTCCAGGGCCTCGGCCTGCCGGCCGAGCCGGTGCAGGGCCCGCATCAGCAACGCACGAAACCGCTCGCGGAGTGGGTGCGCTTCCACCAGCCGAAACAGCTCGCCGACTCGGTCGGCATGCCCGCCGACGGCGAGTTCGGCCTCCAAACACCGCTCGACGACCAGAAGCCGACGCTCTTCCAACCTGGTGGTTTCGGCAGCCAGTCCACGCACCCCACCGAGCGCCGGACCACGCCACAGGGCAAGGGCGTCCCGCAGGCGAGCAACGCAGCTAGCGATCTGGCCGGCGGTCCTGAGCTGGCACGCCTCGTCGGCCAGACGTTCGAAGAGCTGCACGTCGACGTCGTTGGGACTGGCCAGCAGAAGATAGCCGGCGGGACGGGTCTCGATCGCGGGTCCCAGCGATCGGCGTAGTGCTGACACCGCCGTGAGGATCTGCGCATGTGCGGTCGCGGGAGGCGAGCCGTCCCACACCGCGTCAACCAGTGTGCGTACCGGCACTACCTGACCGAGGCTGAGCGCGAGAACCGCGAGCACCGTCCGTTGCCGTGGGCCACCGATCGCGACTGCCGCGCCCTGGTCGCACACCTCGACCGGCCCCAGCAGGTGGTAGTCCATCCGTGCCTCCCCCGCGTGGTGCAGCATCGGCAAAATCGTCGCATATGAGACAGGTCCCCGCGCCGTACGGTGGACCGGTTGGGTGCTGCGACTAGAGGGTGGCGAACGTCTGCCGGTAGGTCTCGGTCAGGGCGAGGTAGTTGGCATGTCCGCGTAGGATCCGCTCCGCCTCGGCCTCGGTGAGGGGTCGGCGAACCTTGCCAGGTATGCCGAGCACCAGCATCCCGGGTGGGATGTCGGCGCCTTCCGGCACCACCGCGCCCGCCCCGACCAGCGAACCGGCACCGATCGTGGCGCCGTTCAACACCCGGGCCCCGATACCGATCAGCGCGCCGTCACCGACGCTCGCACCGTGCACCACGGCGGCATGGCCCACCGTGACCCTGCGGCCGATCACCGTCGGCAGACCGGGGTCGGAGTGCACGACCACGCCGTCTTGGAGATTGGTCTCCTCGCCCACCTCGATGCGATCCAGGTCGCCGCGCACGACCGCGCCGAACCACACGCTGCACCGCGCACCGAGCCGGACGTTGCCGACCACGGTCGCACCCGGCACGATGAGCGCCGTCGAGTCGATCTCTGGCAGGTGACCGTCGACGGGCAGGATCAGAGGGCTCTGCATCCACGAACTATTGCACCCGCGGGCTCCATTTCCTGCGCAGGGCCTTGACCGTCGCGCGTACCCATTTCAGATGGACGTCACCGTCCTGCCGGCTCGGCGGTATGGCGTACCCCTCGGTCCATCCGTTCCACGTGTCGATGGAAAGCCCGGCCGTCGCGAACTCCACTGCGAGCTCCGTCTGCCGCTGCCGCCAGCTCGGGTTGAACCCGTAGATTCCGCTGCCCGGGAAGACGATGTGCGCGTCATAGCCCGGGATGGCGGGAGCGATGAACGGCATTCCGGACGTCGACCAGGCCGTCATGATGTCGCGTGCGTACGCCAGCCGCTCCCCTTCGGTGATCTCGTCCGGCGGCTTGGGCGCGCCAGGGCCTTGTGAGGTGATGTTGAACGGGTTGATGCCGAGGATGCTCGTGGTCGTACGCAAGGCCGCCGGATCGGGTCCGTCGTGCGTTCCGTACGGCGGCAGTGGGGTCGGGTCGATGATGAAGCCCACCCAGTGCCCGGTCCGCTCCCGCACCAACGCGGCCGCCCGGTCGAACGCGGCGGCGAACTCCTGCGGATCGACCGGCCCGACATGGATCGACTCGATCAGCCACACGACGTGGCGTCGCCGTCCCTCGCGATCGTGGACGCGCAGGTAGTTGGGCGCATCGCCGAAGTTCTCGAGGAGCCAGGACGCCCGCTCGACAAGCCCGTCGAGGTTGGCCGGGAACTCCTCCCAGAACTTGAACGCAGGCGAGACCTCGAGCATCGGGGCGACGAGCAGGTCCTGCTTGTGTGCGGCCTGGAACAGCTGCCTGCCGCGGGCGACCTGTTCCTCCTCGGTGTACGTGCCGTCTCCGTCGCCGGGCCAGCGCTGCCGGGAGAACATCCAGGCCGGCGACCACTGGTCGGTCTCACCTTCGTGTCCCCAGTACGACAGCTTGAGTGTGTTGAGCCCGGTCGAGGCGAACTGCTCGAGGGCAAACCGGATGTCGGACGCGTCAGACCAGTCCAGCCGGTCGGCGTCGAGCGGATGGCGGGTGTAGAGCGGGAGCGAGTTCGGGTTCGGCGGGCCGGCGAAGAACAGCCCGGTCAGGATCCGCTGCCCGCGGTGTGATTCGTTCGCGATCCGCCCCCACGACGGCGAGGCCACCGGTGCAGCGTTCGGGTCCGACGCCAGCCGGCGAACGCCCTGCGGCAGCGCCGCCGGACCGAGGAGAGCCGCGGCACCGAGCAGTGCTTCGCGGCGGCGGAACGTCAGGCGAGTGAGCCTGGCCATGTGAGCTCCCAGAAGGGCGAGGAGTCGCATCGCGGCGATCTCCCGGGACTAGGTCATCGAGAAGATACGGGCGCGGTACGCCGAACGGTTCTCGCTGACCGGATTGCCTTCCGGTCAGCCACTTCCCGATGCGCGCGATGATCCGGTACTACGCAGAGTCAGACGGCCCAGTGGTCGAGGCTCAGACCGGTGAACGCTCGGAGTCGGCGAGTGTCGTCCCGCAGCTGCTCGAGCGATTCGGCAGGTAGCGCGCTCCGGATATCCGGCCGCTTGATCTTGCGCCGTGGCGCGAGGACGTCGAGACGAGTAATTGCGCCCGGCGGGACGAGTCCCCCCAGAGACGACTGGCGCATAGCGCGCTCGATGGCGGCGCCGGTCGCGCTGATTCGGCGTTTACCGCCTGACACATGGACGTCCGCGCAGAAGGCCGGGTGACGGAATGCAGGATCAACGTCAAGGAAACGGAACACCCGCTCAAGTGTTTCGATTCGCCGGCGCCGGAGATCGTCCTGCTCGAGTACGAGCACCTGGTCGGCAGAAAAGTACTCCAGGTACCGATCGAGTTGATCCATATACAGGCTGCGGTGGAGATAGCTCGATCGAGCTCTGAGGGCGTCGGCCGGAACCAACTGTTCGCGGCGCACCGCCCAGTTGTGGATCCAGTGCGAGGCGATTCGTTCCAGCGGGTCGCGGACGAGATAGATGAGCCGGGCATTAGGCACGACGCTTGCCATCCGCGCCGGAACGCCGGCCCAGATCTGGTGCGCCGTGTAGTTGGGGGAGGACTCGCCGCGGACCGGCAGGGCGGCATCGAACTGACGCTGATACCAGTCCACGCCATCCCGCCAATGGCGTTCCACGATAAAGAAGTTGAGTTCTTTGGAACGCGACATCGAGATCTCTGGATGAACGGAGAGGTAGGCATGGAGGGCGCTTGTCCCACATTTTTGGGCGCCGATCACGATGACCGTTGGAAGCGCACCATTCGACCGTTGGCTGGTTGCTCGGCGTTCGCGTTTGACTAACGGAGCTTTCGGCGCTCGTCGCAATTCCTGACGGTCTCGCGCCACCAGCGCCGCCGCCCCAAGCCGCGGCATGACGATTCGTCTCGCCACCACGAACCCCCGTCGATCGCCCGTCAGTTGCCGAGCGATGGTCTCTTTTTCGTGAATACACTACGTACTTGGTCGCCTACTCTATGGCATTGTTCCCGGGGTCACGGTGAACCTCGGATGGCTCCGGTTATCTGCGAAAGGGAGCTCCGGGGCGCACGGTCGGGGGTCGGGTCAGTCGGCAGCCGGCTGGTAGGCGCAGGCGTCGTCGAGGGAGTCGCCGCCGGGGGCGACCGTGACTCTCGCGCTCGGTGACGGGGACCGCGACGTCGAGGCGGACGGCGACGGCGACGGCGACGGTGACTGCGAGGCGGACGGCGACGGCGAGCCAGACCGTGTCGAGACGGGCGACGGCGTGTGGGACGGCGACGACGTGCCGCCAGGTCCAGTCGACGGCGCTGTCTTGTCCGGTGTCAGGTCCTCGCTCGCGGGGACCGAGACCTGCTCAGCGCCGCCGCTGGACCCGATCGCCGTGGCGACCATGGACCGGATCAGCGTGTAGTCCGGATCCGACGCGCGAATGATCTCGTTGGTGAAGGCAATGCTCCTGACCGCGCCTGCGCGTTGCACCTTCATCGACAGGTCGACGAAGGCCGGAAGCAGGGAGCCGGGGATGTCGGTGAAGACGATCTCCTTGGAGCTCTGGGCAATGGCTTCGTAGCGGGTCAGAACTCTGCCCGGTTCGGCTTGGTCGATGATCGCTTTCATCGTGCAGCGCTGGCGTTTCATCCGGTGGTAGTCGTCATAGCCGTAGCGGCCGCGTGCGTACCACAGAGCCTTGTAGCCGTCGAGGTGCCGGTTCTGCCCGACCTCGAGCCAGCGCCGCCGGTCAGTGCCCTTCTTCGGCCCACCGATCGCGACCCGCTCGTTGACGTTGATCGTGATCCCGCCGAGCGCGTCGATCAGCTCCTTGAAGCCTTCGAGGTTGATGAGGACGAAGTAGTCCAGCCGGATGCCGAGAGCCTCCCCGACCGCCAGCTTCGTGGCGTCGGCACCGGGATTGTCGCTGTCGAGCAGACCAGGATGCTGCTGCGGGACGTTCTCGTAGATCGAGTTGATCATCCACTCCAGTCGGTCGCCCGAACCGTCGTACGTACCGTTCGGATAGGCATCGGCGAGTACGGAGTCAGATGGGAACGGCACCTTCTGCAGGTTGCGGGGCAGGCTGAAAAGCACGGTGTCGCCGGTCTCGGTGTTGATGCTCGCCACCTGCAGGCTGTCGGCTCGGATGCCGACCCTGCCCTTGCCGCCGTCGCCGCCGAGCAGGAGGACGTTGACCCGGTGCTGGCCACCCCAGGGGTCGGACCGACTGACGCTCTTCGGCCGCGTGGCGCTCTTGCTGGCATCGCTCGCGAAGACATGCTGGACGAATGCCCGCTGCACGCCGGCGTACCTGCCGCCGATCGCGAGCGGGAGAAGGATCACCAGAGCCAGCACGACGATCATGCCGGAGCCCGCGAGCCGTTGGGTGAACGTTGCCGAGTCGGGGCGCAGCGACCGGTACGTAACGACGATCACGCTGACCCACACGAGGCCAAGGACCGGGAGCGCCACGCTGATCACGTTGAGCGCGTCCGGCTGAACGGCCCAGTGCAGGATGGCCTGCTGCTGGCCGACAACCAGATAGGCCGCGCCGACAGCCACCAGGAAGAAGACGAAGAAGATCATCGTGCCCAGTCGGCGACGATTGGCTGCCATCAGTCCGGTCCCGGGGAGCAGTGCTCCGACAACGGTGAGGCCCAGCGCCAGGCCGAACGACCACGACCGCCGACGGTGCCGAGGATGCAATGTCGGACCGACCGAGCCGCGCGACTGCATGGCCTTCTTCCCCCGAGCCCGCTCAGTCATAGAACGTCTTCCATCCCACTTCGCTGCTGCCCCACTGTTGCCCCACTTTGCTGCCGCACTCTGCTGCCGCTGGTTGGGACGACGCCAACCTCAACGGGCCAGCGGTCGGTCGGCTGACCCGGAGTCACCTACCCGAGATCTGGGGATGCGCGTCAAGGCGCAGGGCCCTACCTTCTGGCCCGTAGGTCGCCGATTCGTGCGAGCCGCCAAGGAACGGCATGGATGTACGTCGTTCGCGCCAGCACTATGCGTGACAAATTCGGTGGAGCGGCGGCAGCCGAGTTCAGTGCCGCGCGAGGTCCGCCGTCACCGGGGCGTCCCAGTCGATCGTGTACCGCTGCTCCGGGCCGATGGTCTTCTCCGGGTTCATCGCGGTCTTCATCAGCAGCGGCATCAGCAGCGGCATCAGCACCTTGGCCACCGCGCCCGGGGCCTTGGCCTGGTTGATCCGAGCGGCGCGGGCAGCGACCTTTTCCACCCGGCTGCGCCGCAGGCGGTCAAAAGCGGCGTACGCCGACGGGACATCGGGAAGGTCGCGCAGGCAGCGCGCCAATTGCACTGCACTCTCGATTGCCAGCGATGCGCCCTGGCCGGAACTGTTGGACGGCGCATGCGCCGAGTCGCCGACCAGCACCATGCGGCCGCGATGCCAGTCCCCGATGCGCGGCATGATCTGCAACGACCCCACCACCTGCAGTTCGTCAGCGCTGCTGGTGCGCATCAGGTCGCGGCCGGGTTCGTCGTCGTCGTACGCGGCCCGCAGCGTCCGCATCCAGTCCGATGCAGGTACCGCGCGGGCTGCGGCGAGGCTGATCGGCCGTTCGTACGGCAGATTGGCGCCCCACCGGGTGCCGCCGCCGGGCTCCGGCCAGTAGAGGTAGTAGCCCCGCTTGCCAAAGGCGAAGGTCATCGTGCCGGGCCCGGCGTCCACGTCATGCCGCGCGACCGCTTCGAAGCCGAGCAGTCCGGTGAACTGGGGACCTGGCGCGTTCGGGTCGATGAGGCTGCGTACGGTCGATCGGATGCCGTCGGCCCCGACCAGAATGTCGGCGGTGGCGGTGCTGCCGTCGGCGAACCGTGCGGTGATGCCTGTCGCGGTGTCCTGCGCATCGACCAGGCGCTTGCCGTACTCGATGGCGACGCCGCCGGCAGCGGCCCGGTCGTGCAGCGCGCGGTAGAGATCGCTGCGGTGAACCAGTTGCAGCGGCGGCACGTCGGCCAGGCCAGGCAGCTCGATGCGCTTGCGGCCCACGGCCATGGCCATGTGCGTGATGGGCAGGGCGATCGCGGCCACTGCCTCGTCCGCGCCGACAGTCCGTAGGGCCGCGATGCCGTTCGGCGCGAGCGCGAGAGTCCCGCCGATGCCGTCGGCCGTACTCGGGTATGCCTCGTAGACGGTGGCCGCGATGCCCGCTTTGCTCAGCGCCAGTGCCGCGACCGGTCCGGCGATGCCGCCGCCGATGACGATCGCTGTCCTTGCCTTGGTCATGGCTCTTCTCCCTGGCTGGTCCTTTCCCCGAGGTCGGTGAACTCCGCCGGCAGCTCGCCGGTTTCATGGAAGGCCCGCCACCCGTCCAGTCCCGGGTAGGTACCCGAGGTCAGTTCGGCAAGCAGAGAACGGATCCATGCCGCTTCCGCCTCGCTGATGGCCAGGTCGTACTCCGACTCGACCAGGAACAGCCGCGGGATGTGCTGCGCATCCTGGGCCAGCACGTCGCGTCCGGCCGTGATGTTGTCCTCCAGCAGGTCGAGCCGCTGCCGTAGCAGACGCGCGGCCTCGTCTGGGTGAAGAACCGAGAGCACAGACAGGCCGGCACGGAAGCGCGGATGCTCATGCATGGGAGTCGAGACCAGTTCGCGCGCCCAATCGAGCAGTTCCGCGCGGCCGGAGTCGGTGATGCGATAGACGGTGCGCTCGGGCCGACGGCCTTCGCGGATGCTCTCCACGGCAGCGATCAGGCCGTGTTTGTCCATGTTCCGAACCACTGTGTAAAGAGATCCCCATTTGATCTCCATGTCCTGGTCCTTGCCCCAGGCGCGCAGTTGGGTGGCGATCTCGTAGGGATGCATGGGCCGCTGAGCAAGGGCGGACAGCACCGCGAGCGCCAGCACGTTGCCGACCTTGCGCCGCTTTGCCATGCCACTCACCTGACTCGAGCTCGCCGACGATTACTTGTGGGCGAGCATACGCCGGCGAGTAAGGGGCGGGCAACCACTCGCGCTCGCACGATGCAGGGCACCGTTGCAGCGGGCCCGTCGAGAGGCCCGCGGATTCTTCTCGGGCGCGGCTGTCGATTACGCCCCGCTCCGTTCGCCGTCCCTGCTGAGGGCGTCACCCCGGCGCCCCGGTCGACCGTACGAGCAAAGGAACGGCATGCGGAAGCTGATGGTGGCCACGCTCGTGTCCCTGGACGGTGTCGTGCAGGGACCTGGCGGCAGAGACGAGGACCGCGACGGAGGGTTCGGGCACGGCGGCTGGGCCGTTCCCCACATCGACCAGCGGTTCCTCGAGCAGGTACCGATGATGACCGGCAGGGCCGGCGCGCTCCTGCTCGGGCGTAGGACCTACGACATCTTCGCCGCCACCTGGCCGCTGGCCGGGGCGGACGACCCGATCGGCGCGAGGATGAACAGCCTGCCGAAGTACGTCGCGTCGCGAACTCTCGACACCGTGTCGTGGCAGAACTCGACCCTGCTCACCGGCGACGTCCCCGGAGCAGTGGGCAAGCTCAAGCAGGGCGAGGGCGGCGAGATCCAGGTCCACGGCAGCGGCGGCCTGATCCAGACGCTGCTCCGGCACGATCTCGTCGACGAGTTCCACCTGCAGGTCGTCCCCGTCCTCCTCGGCTCCGGAAAGCGGATGTTCGCAGAGGGGACTGTTCCGGCCGGCCTCAAACTGGTCGAGAACACGACGTTGAGTACCGGCGTCATCGTCAGCACGTACAAGCGCGAGGGCACGGTCGAGTACGGTGCGCTTGGCCCGGAGACCGGTAACTGGTGAGCATCCGAGGCGATCAGACAAGACAGGACGTAGCCATGCCGCAGTACGCGATTCTGATCTACGAGCAGGAGACTCCCGGAGGCGTCGCCGACATCCCACCCGAGGTGATGGAGGCCAACATGCGCGCCGGGGAGAAGATCACCGAGATGGGCGCGCGCGTCGTCTATGAACCTGCGCTGCAGCCCAGCTCCGCCACTCGGACGATCCACAAGGACGGTCTGGTCACCGACGGGCCGTTCCTGGAGAGCAAGGAGGTGATCGCCGGGTGGTTCGTCGTGGAGGCAACCGACCTCGACCAGGCGATTGCCATCGGAAGGCTGCTTCCGATCATGACCGGCGCCGTCGAGGTGCGGCCACTGCTCGAGGTGTGACAACAGGACAGCAGGCAATCCGACACGCGGTCGCCGACGCGCACCGTCGCGAGTGGGCCACCGTGCTCGCCGCGACGGTCCGTGTCGCCCGCGACCTCGACCTGGCCGAGGACTGCGTGCAGGACGCCTATTCCGCCGCGCTCGACGAGTGGCCGCGTGTTGGTATACCGGCACGGCCGGGTGCCTGGTTGACCACGGCGGCTCGGCACAACGCACTCGACGCCCTCCGCCGTGCCAGCAACCTGCGGTCGAAACTGCATCTGCTGGTGGAGCCGGCGCCGACCGACACCGACCCGTTGACCGACCATCCGGACGACTCTCCGGACGACAAAGACGTGCCCGACGACCGCCTGCGCCTGGTGTTCCTGTGCTGCCACCCAGCGCTGGCCACCGACGCACAGGTCGCACTCACGCTACGGCTGGTCTGCGGCGTGACGACCCCCGACATCGCCGCAGCGTTTCTGGTCTCCGAGACCACGATGGCGGCCCGGATCACCCGGGCGAAGAAGAAGATCACCTCGGCGGGGATCCCGTTCCGGATGCCCGCTCCCACCACGTTGCCGGAGCGATTGGACGCAGTCCTCACGACGATCCACCTGCTCTTCACCACCGGGCACACAGCACCAGCGGGAGCCGCGCTCACCAGGAACGACCTTGCCGACCGCGCCCTCGATCTGGCCCGCCTGCTGCGCGATCTGATGCCGGAGGAGCGCGAGGCCGCGGGACTCCTCGCGCTGCTGTTGGCCAACCACGCCCGACGGGCCACCCGCACCGCCGCCGACGGGCGCCTGCTGCTTCTGGAGGAACAGGACCGTTCGGCCTGGGACTCCGACGCCATCGCCGAGGCGGACTCTCTGGTCCAGGGTGCGCTCCGCGGTGGCAGTCCCGGCCGGTTAACGCTGCAGGCCGCGATCGCGGCACTCCACGCGACAGCGCCGACCTACCGCGACACGGACTGGGTCCAGATCCTTGTGCTCTACGACGAGTTGTCGCACACCTGGCCATCGCCAGTGGTCGCGCTCAACCGGGCCGTCGCGGTCGCGATGGTGCATGGCCCGGCGAACGCGCTGGCCGAGATCGAGGCTCTGGAACGCGAGCCCCGGCTCGCGGCCTACCACTACCTTCCGTCGGTCAAGGCCGACCTGCTGCGTCGCCTCGGCCGGAACGTCGACGCCGCGGCCGCGTACGAACGCGCGATCACCTTGGCCAACAACGACGCCGAACGCGCGTTCCTCGCCGGCCGGCTCGCCGAGACGGGCCCGACGGGTTGAGAGGGCGCGGTTATCGAGTCTTTCGGACGCTCGTGATGCCGGCACGGAGCGCGTCCTGGTAGACCCACAGATCGCCGCTGTAAGCCAAGATGGAGAAGTTCTTCTCGACCAGCGCGGCCGCCTCTGCCGGACTGCCTGCCATGAAACCGGCGTGCTTGCCGTGGCTGCGTGCCGCCGTCGCGACCCGGTCCAGTGCCGCGAGGTAGTCCGGGTGGTCGAACTCTCCTGGAATGCCCATGCTGTTGGTCAGGTCGTAGTGCCCCACCCACAAGACGTCGACACCCTCGGTGGCGGCGATCTCCTCGGCGGCGGCCAGGCCGCGTACGGTCTCGATCTGCGTCACGATCATGGTCTCGGCGTTCGCCCACCGCATGTACGCGGCATTGTCGGTTCGCGCGTAGTCGTCGTGTGCGATCCCGAAAGCGGCACCCCGCACGCCCGAGGGAGGGTACGTCGCCCAGGAGACGATGGTCGCGGCCTGCTCGGCAGACTCCACCATCGGCACCATGACGCCGCGTGCGCCGGAATCGAGGGCTCGGGAGACCGCCGACCGCTCCGTTCCGGGAATCCTGATGTACGCCTCGGCTCCGCGGGTCGTGGCGACCAGCCGACCGAGAGTTTCCCATCCCCAGCCGGTGTGCTCGCCGTCATAGATGACGAATTCGGCACCGGCTCCGGCAGCCAGGCGGCCGATGCCGTTCGTGGCGAACTCGAACACCATGGTCCCCACGACCAGATCACCGTTGCGCAGAGACTGTTTGACGAGGCTCGGTGCAAACCGCTGCCGTGGGTCGTGCTCACTCATCGACCGACCTCGATTCCAGCCTGGACAGCTTCGGGTGGTTCAGGGCCTCCGGGTTGACCACGTACGCCGGCACTCGGCCGGCGGCGACATCGAGGACCGCGCGGATCGCACTGCTGCCATTGCCGAGCGCGATCTCGTCGGTCCAGGCAATCGCGTGGGGCGCGAAGAGTACGTTGTCCAGCCCGAGCAGAGGATCGTCGTCGGCAGGCGGCTCGGTCTCGAAGACGTCCAGCGCGGCACCGGCGATCGTGCGCTTGGTGAGCGCGGCCGTCAGCGCCTGCTGGTCGACGACCGGTCCTCGGGCGACGTTGACGAGGTACGCAGAGGGCTTCATCAGTGCGAGCCGCTCGGCGCTGACGAGGTGCCGCGTCTGCGGTGTCAACGCACACGTGACAACGAGAATGTCCGCCTCGGTGAACAGCGTGTCCAGGTCACAGAGCTCGACCCCAGCGGCCCTGGCCATGGCGTGGTCGGCGTAGGGATCCGATGCGAGCTGCCGCATCCCCAGCGGTGCGGACACCGCGGAGATCTCCTGGCCGATGTTGCCCCAACCGAGCAGACCGAGCACCTTCCCGCTCGGGCCCGTTCCCATGTAGTCGAGCTTGTCCTGCCAGCGCCCGGACCGGACCAACAGATCCTTGTCGCGGACCCGGTGCGTCAGCGCAAGCATCATGGTCAGCGCGGCGACCGCGACCGGCCTGCGGACGCCGTCCGGTGTGATGGTGAGAAGGACGCCGGACTTCGTGCACGCCGGCACGTCAACGTTGTCGTAGCCGACGCCGAACCGGGCAACGAGCCGGAGCCGATCGGCCCCGCGAAGGGTCGCCGCGCTCACGCTGGGAGTCAGGACGATCAGGGCGTCATAGTCGGCCGCGACCCGGGCCGGAACCTCCGCGCCATCAGAGTCGAGGAAGTCGAAGCTCACGCCGGGAGCCGCGGTCAACGCGTCCAGGCCGATCTCACCCCAACCCACCCGGCCATCGGCGGTGAGGAAATCGCGGGTCAGCCCGACTCGGAACGCCTCAGCCATTCCAGGAGCCTAGTGGGCGGAAGTGAATTCACAGCCGCACGGCAGGCTCGACCAGCGCGGCGGCGGCTTCGTCGAGGAGCACCCGTTGCGCCCGCTCGTACAACGCCGACGCCTCGGCCCGGGAGTTGCCTACCGCGGTCAGACCGACCCGTGCGTGCTCGGTCAGGCAGCTGATCATGTGGAACACCACGCCCGTCTGGCGGGCATGGTGGAAGTGCAGCCCGTGCCGCGCGACGACGTCGAAGAGGTCGTCGACCGACAGCGCCCGCAGCTGCGGCGACTCCAGATGGTCGGTCGCGACCAGATGCTTCTCCCCGCCGGTCGCCGTGACGAACAGGGCGGTGTCGGGCTGGTACCGCCCGTCGGTCAGAAACTGCAATGTCAGGAACGGATGGGTCGTGCCGCCCTTGCGCAGGTTGAGCTCGATCGCATGAGCCGACCAGGTGTCGTCCGGTTGCCGCGCGACCACGAAGTCGACGGCGAACCGGCCCTGCACTCCCAACCCCACCAGACGGTCCGCGATGGCCGCCGCATGACCGCTGATCGTCCGCGCATACGCCGCCTCGGCGGGGAACACGCAGCCGAGGTAACTCTGCCCGCTCCGCCCACCGAGCAACTGGTCGTGCGTCGACAACAGCTCGACACTGCCGTCCGGCGTGATCCGCAGCTGCACGCTCGGGCTCCGCAGCTCCCGCCCGGTGATGCGTTCCTCCACGATGCCGCCGTCGGCGAGCTTGGCCAAGTAGACGTCGAGTGGCATCGTCTGCGACTCCAACTGCATGCCGAGCACGCGTTCCTTCACCGCCGCGCGTTCCCCGGCGTCGCCCGATACTGGCAGCCCGCGCAGGTCGACCAGAGCGTTGCCAGAGCCGGAAACTCCCTCGTCGTGCTTGACGATCACCTCCGTCATCGCAGGCCGCTCGGTACGCATTCCGACGACGGCCTCGACTACTTCGTCGACGGACCGGACGCCCTCCACACCCAGCGGATACGGCACTCCGACCTCGGCGAACAGTCGCCGGCAGCCGGTCTTCGTGCCCAGCTCGGACAACCGCGGATCGGCACCGTACATCGGAATGCCGAGCGAGATCGCGACGTCCCGCTCGAGCGGCGTCGTCGTGTACGGCACGACATGGCAACGCCGCGGGTTCGGTATCCCCGCCGCGATCCGGGAGAGCAGTCGCGGCCGGGCCAGCAGCTTCTCGCTGAGTGGAAGGGAGGACGAGTCGTTGACGGAAACGAGTGTCAACCTCGCCTTGGCATGACTTGGAATCACCCCTGGAAGCAGCGCGAGGTAGTAGTCGATGATCCCGGGCGCTATCGGCATCGAGGTCACGTACGTCATCCGGAGCCGCGGCTGCCGCAACAGAAGCAGCAGGAACAGATACCGTTCCTCGAACGCCTGGCTGAGGCTGCCGGGATGGGCGACGGCGCGGTCGATCGTCACCGACGGGATCACGATCACGCTCTCGTCGGCGTGGTTGAGGCGCATGGCGTCCCACACGTCGGGCATCCGGCGCTGCAGTTCGTCGAAGTGGTTGTAGCGCGCCTCCTCGCTCATCTGCGAGAGGGTGAGGGGTCCCAGCCCGAGATCGGCCTTCATCATGCCTGTCATAGTGCGATCCGTGACTCGTCGAGGCCCTTGACGTCGTACGCCATGACCGGTCGGCTGAATCCGCGCAACGCGAGCTCCCCCACCGGACTGCCGACGGCCAGGCCGTCGGTCTGCGACAGGACCCGCTGGGTGGTGAGGATCTGCCACGGCTTGGCGTCCGCGCATAGGCGCGCGGCCAGGTTGGTGACGCTGCCGATCGCGGCGTAGTCGAACCTGCCCTCGAAGCCGATCCGCCCGAGCGTCGCGTAGCCCTGCGCGATACCCAGGCCGAAGCCGAGGTCGTGGCCACGGCGCGTCCAGGCCTCGCTGAGCTCGCGTACCCGCGTCCGCATCGCGACCGCCATCCGCAACGAACGCAAGGGGGCGTCGTCGCACGGGATCGGGTCGTTGAAGAACACCATCAACCCGTCGCCGGTGAACCGCTCGAGCGTCCCCTCGAACCGGAACACCAGGTCGCCGAGCGCCGTGTGGTATTCGCGGAGGACGTCGATCACCTCTTCCGGCTCGCTCGACTCGGCAAACTGGGTGAACCCCCGCATGTCGCAGAACACCACGACGATCTCCCGCCGATGGCTCTCCAGGACCGACTCGTCTCCGGAGCCCATCACCAGCTCGGCCACCTGCGGCGACAGGAATCGGCGTAGCCGCGCGGCACGCTGCAGTTCGGCGACCTGAGCCGCGACCCGCTCCTCCAGCTCACGGTTCCATGCCGCGAGCTCGTCGGCCTGCCGTCGGATCGTCTCGTGGTAGCGCTTGACCTTCGCCAGCGACGCGACCCGGGCGAGGAGCTCGGCCTGGTTGAAGGGCTTCGTGACAAAGTCGTCCGCGCCGCTCTCCAACGCCCGCAGCTTTTCCTGGTCGCCGCTCGCGGTGATCATCACCACCGGCAGGAACGCGGTCGCCTCGTCGGCGCGGATCCGCTTGCAGACCTCGTAACCGTCCATGCCCGGCATCACGATGTCGAGCAGGACGAGGTCGACGCTCACTTCCTGCAACGCCGACAGCGCCTCCGGGCCCGAGCAGGCCGACACCACCTGATACCCCCGCGGTGACAGCACCGCGTCGAGTAGCCGGACGTTCTGCGGTTTGTCGTCGACGACGAGAATCGTTGCGCTCTCGTTCATGGGTGTTCCTTACCGTCGAGGTAGTGCTGCACCTGGCCGGGAAGCGCGCGTACGCTGATCGGCTTGTCGACATAACCGTCGAAACCCGCCGCGAACGCCCGGTCCTTGTCGGCCTGCATCGCGAACGCGGTGACCGCGACGACCGGCACACCGCCGTGGTCGGTCCGTCGCAGTCGACGCAGGGCCTCGATCCCGTCGATTCCGGGCAGTTGCAGGTCCATCAGAACGAGGTCGGGCTCCCAGCGCTCGGCCGCCTCGAGCCCCTCCTCGCCGGTCCGTGCCGCGATGACGTCGTACCCGGCGTGCTCGAGGACATCCCGGACGAGCTTGAGGTTCAGTGCGTTGTCCTCGACGACCAGGATGCGCGCGCTCACAGCGCCTCCCTGCCCTGCGCCGGCGCCGGCGCGATCACCCCGGTCTGCGTGAGCGCTCCAAGCAGCGCTTCGCGGCCGACCGGCTTCAGCAGGTATTCATGCGCGCCGAGGGCGAGGCCGCGGGCGCGTTCGTCGACGATCGACACGACGATCACCGGGATGTCCGCCGTCGCCGGGTCAGCCTTCAGGGACGACAGGACGTCCCACCCGTCGATCCCCGGCAGCCGGATGTCGAGCAGCACCGCGGCCGGTCGCACCTTGCGGACCCGGGCGAGCCCGTCGTCGCCGTCCCGGGCCTTTACCAGGTCGACCCCCATGCCCTCCAGGTATGCCGACAGCAGGTCGGCCGACGTCCGGTCGTCCTCGATCATCACGACGGTGGTGCCGGACGCCGCCATTCCGCGCGTGGGCGGCTGGATCGGCCGGACGGGCACGGAGAACGCGAACGTGCTGCCCTGCCCAAGCTCTGTCTCCAGCCACATCCGGCCGCCGAACAGGTCCACGAGACGGCGGCTCAGCGTCAACCCCAGCCCCGTCCCCTCCTCCTTCGGCGCCCCGCGGCCACCCTGCTGGAACGACTCGAAGATGCGCTCGCGATCCGCCTCGGCGATGCCCGGCCCGTCGTCGGAGACGCTCACGTGCAACTCCGGTCCGTGCAAGCGCGCGTCGACCGCCACCCGACCACCGTCGGGGGCGAACTTCACCGCATTGGTCACCAGGTTGAGCACCACCTGCTTGAAGCGCAGCTCGTCCGCTTCGATCAACTCCACATCGTCGCCAAGCGTCAGCGACAGGTCGATCCCATGGGTGGCGGCGCGTTCGCGGACGAGAGCGAGCGCGTGCTCCAACGAGTCGCGCACCGAGAACGTCGAGGCCTCCAGCTCCATCCGGCCGGCCTCGACCTTCGAGAGGTCGAGCACCTCGTTCAACAGTTCCAGCAGATGCTTGCCGGAGCTCCAGATGTCGCGCAGGTACCCCTCCTGGCGCGCGTTGATGTCGCCGAACATCCGCTCCAGGAGCACCTCGGAGAAGCCGATGACCGCGTTCAGCGGTGTACGCAGCTCGTGCGACATGCTCGCGAGGAACTCCGACTTGTGCTGGCTCGCGACCTGCAGCTCCGCGGTCTTGACCTCCAGCTCGCGGTAGAGGCCGGCGTTGTGGATCGCCAGCGCCGACTGGCTGGCAAACGTCTCCAACAGGTCGACGGTCTCGTCGGTGAATCGGCCGGTGGTCTTGCGTCGGATCACCAGCGCCCCGACATACCGGCCCTGCCGCACCAATGGCGCGACCAGCACCGACCGCCACCCGTCGGCGAACATCAGCTCCAGATGTGGGTCCCGATCGGCCGCGGCGAGGTCCGACACCTGAAGCGGCCGTCCCTCCAGCGCCGACCGGCCGACCAAGGTGGAGCTGAGCTCGATGCGGATGTCGCGCAGCTTCGCCAACAGATCGTCGCTCGTGCCGAACGCCGTCCGCACCGAGAACGACTGGCTCTCCTCGATGTACTGCATGATCGAGCCGCCGTCGGCGCCCGACATCCGTACCGCACTCATCACGATCGTCGCCAGCACCTCGTCGAGGTCGAGGCTCGAGCCGACGACCTCGCTGACCTCGGCCAGCGCCTCTAGCTGGCGGACCTTGGCGGCGAGCTCCGTGCTCCTGGAGTCGAGCTCGGTGACCAGGTCGAGCGTCCGGATCGCGATCGCGGCCTGAGCCGAGAACGTCTCCAGCAGCGTGGTCTCGCGCCGGTCGAACGCGTCGACCTGGAGACGCCACAGGTTGAGGACGCCCACCACCTCGTCGTCAAGCAGCATGGGCGCGCCGATCGTGGTGCGGAAACCGCCCCGCTGCTGGATGTCGAACCGGTCGTAGTCCGGATCGGCCAGCACGTCGACGATCTGCTCGGTCCGCCGGTCGAGAACAACCCGACCGATGAGCACGCCTGGGTCGAGACGTGGTGGATGTGCGCTCAGGTAGTCGACAAGCTCGCCGGAAAGTCCGACGGCCTTCAAGAGTCGGAACACCTCACCGTCGACCACAGAGACCATGGCAGCGTCAGCACGGCAGAGCCGACGTGCTCTCTCCACGATCGTCGCGAGCACCGCGTCGGGGTTGGACGCGCCGCTGGCGAGTGCTGTCAGGATCTCGTTTGTGGCAGCGAACTGCTCGTTCGCATCGCCCAGATCGCGGCGAAGCTTCTCGTATTCGGCGCCACCTACATGCGCGGCCATCTCTTCGGGCACCGGCGCTCCCCAGGTCCCCTCGACGCACAGTCGATCTCTCAGTGTGCACCTGTGTCCGACCGAGCGCAGGGGTTCGTCGAACGTCCGGCTCCCCCGGATAGGAGCGCTCGCCGCGACGCCCTCTAGTCGGCGAGCCGGCTACGCTCGGGCACGGGACAGTCCCCGTGATGACCGGTCTCGACCCGTGTCCACTGTGAAGGGCTCACCTGTCGATGCGTCACCGTGCCGCGGTGCTCGGACGAGCGACGGTGTGGGTGCTGCTCGCCGCGGCGATCCTCTACGGCTTGATCACCCTGGTGAACTCCGTTGCTTACCTCGCTGGGGTGGGTGAGCCAGTGACCGTGCACGTGGAACGGTCCGAGCGCCAGGTCGGCTGGACGGGCGACACGTACGCCGAGGGAGACGTCAGCACCGGATACTACGAGCTGCGCGGGGATCGCCACGAGGTCACACTGTTCGGCATCAAGGGTAAGCAGGAGGTGGAGACGCGCAGACCCCTCCTTGCCGAAGGAGCCGTCCTCTTCCTGCACGTGTGGTGGCAGGCGGCGGCCGGTGTGTTCGTTGGAGTGCTGTGCGCGGGCATATTCGGCTGGCTGGGCTGGATGCTGTACGCCGACGAGCACTAGCACGGAGCCAGTGCTCGTCGCGCGCACACCTCACAGACCGTTCAGGGACGGACTTCGAGGACCCGGTTGAAGGGCGTCTCCGCGACACTGCGGCAGCGGGTGAAGCCTCCTGCTCTGGTCACGTCAGCGATCCGGGCGGGGCCGGCCTGGGTGCCCAGCGCCATGCCGACGTCCTGGGACAGCGAGGACGGCGTGCAGAGCAGTGTCGAGAACCCGTAGTAGGCCCGTCCGACCGGGTTGAGGTTGTCCTCCACTCGGTCGCCAGCCATCGGCTCGACGACCATCCACGTCCCTTCGTCCGCGATCGCCTCACGTACGCGCTTCGCGGCGCCGATCGGATCCCCCATGTCGTGAAGGCAGTCGAACATCGTCACCAGGTCGTACCCGGCGCCGGCGAACTCCTGTGCGGACGCCACCTCGAACCTGATGCGGTCGGCCACTCCCGCCTCCTCGGCCCTTGCCTGAGCGGTCTTGATGGAGTCCGAGTGGTAGTCCGAGCCGACGAACGTCGAGTTCGGGAAGGCCTGCGCCATCAGGATCGTGGAGGCGCCGTGCCCGCAACCCACGTCGGCGACCAGGGCACCTGAACGAAGCTTGGCCTCTACCCCGTCGAGTGCGGGCAGCCACGAGGAGAGCAGGTTTGCGTTGTAGCTCGGCCGGAAGAACCGCTCACACCCGACGTGTACGTCGGTGTCGTGCTGGTGCCAGCCGTAGCCGGCCCCACTGCGGGCGGCCTCGACGATGTGCTGGGTGCCGTGGACGGTGCCGAGCGCGATCTGGAAGAAGCCGGGCAGGAACGCAGGACTGTCCGGGTCCGTCAGGGCCACCGCGTGTTCTGGCGGCAGGGTGTAGCGGCCGGTTCCCGGGTCGTAGGTCACAAAGTCGCCCGCGGCCTGGGCGTTCAGCCACTCACGCGCGTACGGCTCGGCCGTCGACGTACGCTCGGCAAGCTCCGCCGGGGTGCTGGGCCCGTTGCTGGCGAGATCGCGGTAGTAGCCGAGCTTGTCACCGAGCACGACCAGGCCGGCGTTCAACGTGGCCCCCACCTCGTCCACAGCGCGGAAGACAAACTTCATGAGCTTGTCGGTGTCGATCTCGGTCGGGCTCTGAGCGATGGTCATGGATTCGTCCTTTCTCGGTCCCCCTGACACGTGCTAGACCGTCTCGCCGTCGGACCCCTCGTCGCATCCGGTGACCCCCCTAGTCCTGCGACCCCCTTCCAGCTCAGCCCGCGACTCTTAGACTCAAACAGTGCTGACCGGGCGCGATGCCGAGGTGCAGGCGATCGAACGAGTGGTCGCCGGCGCGAGGCTCGGCACGAGCGGGGTAGTCGTGATCCTGGGTGAGCCAGGTGTCGGCAAGACCGCGCTGCTCGAGCAGGTGGTGCAGCAGTTGGACGGAGTCCGGGTGCTTCGAGTGCACGGACTCGAGTCAGAACGCGAAGTCCCGTTCGCCGGCCTGCTCCAGCTCCTGCGACCCGCCCTCGGCCTCCTGGACCGCATTCCAGGAGCACAGGCCGAAGCGCTCTCCGCGGCGCTGGCACTGCAGGACAGGTCGCAGGTCCAGGGGTCGCCACGAGACCGGTTCGCCATCGGGGCGGCGGTGCTCAGCCTGTGGTGTCGTTTCGCCGAAGACGGCCCGTTGGCGATCTCGGTCGACGACCTCCACGATCTCGACGTCCCGTCTGCCGAAGCGATTGTCTTCGCTGCGCGCAGGCTGGCCGCCGACCCGGTAGTCGTCCTTGCCACCGCGCGCACGGCGGAAGTCGGCGCGCTGGTGCAAGGCCTTCCGGTGATGAAGCTGCCCGGCCTCGACCTGCCCGCAGCCAGGGAGATGCTCCGGGACCGGCTCAGCGCGCTGATCCCCGACGAGAGGCTCCGGCTCCTCCACCGAGCCACCGACGGAAACCCGCTGGTTATGCTCGAGCTGAGCGCCCAGGACCCGGAGGAGAATCCAGGAGCCTGGGCCGGCCTTCCGCTCCGGATTCCCAGCGCGATGACAGACGCCTTCGCGCGCCGGCTGGCCGGGCTCGACGATGAATGTCGAACGACGCTGCTGGTTGCCGCGGTGTGCGGCGGCGACCTCTCGCTCACGTCGCAGGCGTGTCGACGTATCGGGGTCGACTCCGATCGGATGGCCGCTGCCGAGCGTCTCGGGCTCGTGACCGTCCGAGCCGACCGGATCGAGTTCAGCCATCCGCTGCTGCGCGCGGCGGCGTACTCGCGCGCGGACCTGAGCCAACGGCGTGCGGCGCATCGAGCGGTCGCCGCCGTCCTTCCCATTCACGACGTGGACCGCCGGGCCTGGCACCTGTCGGAGGCGGTTTGGCACCCGGACGCCCGGGTTGCGGCGCTGCTCGTCGAGGCGGCCGAGCACGCGGTCGATCGGGCGGCGTACGCGGTCGCGTCCGGGGCGTACGAGCGGGCCGCCCGACTCACGCCCGACCCCAACCGGCGTAGCGAGCGAATGCTGCGGTCGGCCGACTCGGCGTGGTCGGCGGGACTCGCGGACCGGGCACTGGACCTCCTCGACCGGCATGCCCGGGATCTCCCACAACTCGCCTCCCGGAGTGAGGAGCTGGCGCTGCGGGGAACGGTCGCCGCACGGACCGGATCGCTCCGCGACGCGTTGGACCTGTTCATCGCGGCCGCGGACCGCGCCACCCTTCCCGACGACCAGGTGGTGCTGCTCGCCGACGCGGTTCACGCGTCCTTCTATCTGGCGGATGCGCGTACGTCCTCCCTCCTCGCCGACCGGTTGAGCGCTCTCGCGCCCGCAGTCCGCACGCCGCGGGCTCGCGCGCTGGGCCTGATGGCCACCGGCATCGGCCGAGTACTCGCAGGGCACGGAGGCGCCGACGACATCCGAGCCGCCGTACCACTCCTCGAGGCCACGCCCGGGCTGCGCCACGAGCCGCTGCGGCTGTCGTGGCTGATGCTCGCGCCGTTGTTCCTGCGCGACTCCACCGGTGGCAGGCGGCTCTGGACGATCGTGGACGAGGTCCGAGCCGCCGCCGGAGTCGGGACGTTGCCCTCGGTGCTCTTCCATGTGGCAAGAGACCAGGCGACCACGACGGCCTGGGCGGAGGCGGCGGCGAATTACAGCGAGGCGATCCGGCTGGCGCGGGAGACCGGGCAGACGACCGAGCTGGCTATGTCGCTCGCCGGGCTGTGCTGGCTGGAGTCTCGACAGGGAAAGGAAGCAGCATGTCGGCGCCACGCAGAGGAGGCACTCGGGCTCTGCACCGAGCGAGACATCCATCTCGGCGAAGCCTGGGTCCGCTACGCGCTGGGTGACCTCGAGCTGTCGCTGGGCCACCCCGAGCTTGCGGTGAAACACCTCCAGAGTCTGGTGTCACTGCTCGAAAGGCAGGAGCTGACCGACGCCGACCTGATCCCGGGCCCCGAGCTTGCCGACGTACTGCTACGGCTCGGCAATGTGCAGGAAGCGCGCGAGGTGGTCACCGGGTTCCGTGCCCGTGCTGCGTCCAAGGGACAGCCCTGGTCCCAGGCGCGCGGCGACCGAGCCTGGGGATTGCTGGCTCCTGAGGACGAGATCGACCAGACCTTCGGCTCCGCACTGGCCAGGCACGAGAAGACGCTCGACAGCTTCGAGGTCGGCCGCACGACGCTCGCGTACGGGGAGCGCCTGCGCCGGGCCGGACGTCGAGTCGACGCGAGGGTCCAGCTGCGCAAGGCCCTGGCCGTTTTCGAGACCTTGGGTGCCGCGCAGTGGAGCAACCACGCCGCCGCCGAGCTGACTGCTACCGGCGAGAAGGTCAGACAGCCTGGAACCGACCCCATGTCCTCGTTGACACCTCAAGAGCTCCAGGTGAGCTTCCTGCTCGCCACCGGTCGTACGACGAGGGAGACGGCCGCGGCGCTCTTCCTGAGCCCGAAGACCGTCGAGTACCACCTGCGGAAGGTCTACACGAAGCTCGGCATCTGCTCACGTGCGGAGCTCGCCGAGCGGCTCCAGCGCGAGCCGACACAATCGGCCGCGTCGAGCGGGACAAGAATTCAGGTACCGGCAGCCCCACATCGGGAGAGGTGATCGCGCGTGTCCGACCGTCCGAACATCCTGTTGATCGTGGGTGAAGACATCGGTCGGATCGCTGGCTGCTACGGCGCAGATTATGTGCGCTCACCCAACCTGGACCGCCTGGCGGCGCGTGGGTGTCGCTACGACGAGGCCTACTCCACCTATCCCGTCTGCGCTCCGTCGCGATCGACGATGGTGACCGGTCAGTACCCGATGAAGATCGGCTCGCACCAGATGCGGTCCACACTGGTGAGCCCGCCGCGGCTGTTCACCCACGAGCTGCGCGACGCGGGCTACTACGTGAGCTGGCCGACCAAGCTCGACTTCAACCTCGAGCCGACGGCTGGCTGGCGCGATGACGACCAGCCGTGGATCGACCGGTTGCGGGCGGGCGCGATGCCCGACCAGCCCTGGCTCGCCTACGTCAACATCCTGATCACGCACGAGTCCTCCATGTGGCCGGACGAGGGTGAATACGCGGGTCGGGAGCGGCTGGAGCACTGGGACCCGGAGAAGCCACGCCCGGCGCGCATCACCGACCCGGCCGACGTGTCGGTGCCGGCGTACCTGCCCGACACACCGGTCGTACGCAGCGACATCGCCCGGCATGCCGACAACATCGCGGAGCTCGACCGCCAGGTCGGCGAGATCCTCGACGCGTTGGACGCCTCCGGCGTGGCGGGCAACACCGTCGTGGTGTTCCTGTCCGACCACGGGCGGGGCCTGCCGCGGGAGAAGCGCTGGCCCTACAGCGCCGGGATCCACATGCCGCTTCTGATCAGCTGGCCTGGCGTCCTCGAACCCGGCAGCACCAGCGATCGGCTGGTGTCATGGGTCGACATCGCGCCGACCTTCCTGTCGATCGCGGGCGCACCCATTCCGGCCGACTACGACGGTTCGGCGTTCCTCGGATCCGCCGAAGGGGCACCGCGCGACCACGTGTTCGCGGCCCGCGACCGCATGGACGAGGCCTTCGACCGGGTCCGCGTCATCCGCGATCGACAGTTCCACTACGTGCGCAACTTCTATCCGCAGATTCCGTACTGCCAGCGCAACCTGTACATGGAGAACATGCCGACGATGCAGGAGCTCCGCCGGCTCAATGCGGCCGGCGAGCTGAGCGGCACCGCAGCGGTCTTCATGCCGGCGCGCAAGCCGGCCGAGGAGCTGTACGACCTGCGCGCAGACCCCGAGTGCGTGCACAACCTGGCAGATGACCCCCACCACGCTGAGGTCCGCGATCGAATGGGCGCAGAGTTGGACCGCTTCCTCGCCGAGATCGACGACCTCGGCGCCTATCCCGAGCGGGAGCTGGTGGCCAAGGGCGTTGTCGTCGACCGGATCGAGGAGTTTCGCGCCCGGCTCGCTCCGCTTCCTCCAGAGCAGCAGCGCGGCTACCCCCTGGCGGTCTTCGAACCGGCGGACCTTCTGGACGGCCCGTAGGTGTCACGACCGGGCGGCTGGTTGGCTGATGTGCAGCACGCTGAAGGCCGCCGCGTCCTTGACGTCGGCCAGGTTGGGATCGGCGAGGTTGGGGCCGGTGAGGTTGGGATCGGCTACGGTGACGAACTCGACGGTCTGCCAGGTGGTCGGGTCGATCCCGCCGACCGCGAGATGCACCTGGTCATCCCGGTCTTGGGCGCCGATCCGCGCTGCGATCTCGGCGCCCATCCGGGTCAGGTCGGCCTCGGCGGGGATCGGCGCCATGCGTACGAGTGCGTGGGTGACGGCGGTCGCCGGAGCAGGACCGAGAACACGGATCTCGGGTACCCAGGTCAGGACCTGCGGGCGGCCGAAGTCGCGCACGATGCCGTCGAAACCGGAGCCGTGCCAGAGGAAGTCGGCAGCGGCCGCGGCGTCGGACCACACATAGAACGGCGCGTACTGGTTGACCGGTGAGTCAAGCGTGCCGGCTTCGCGGATGCAGTATGCCTTGCCGATGCTGCGTAGTGGTCATCGCGACTCCGTGGTCCGAGTGAAGGCTGCGCGGCGATCTGCTCAGATCGGCAGGCCCATGATGATGGCGTCCCACAGTTCCCCGTTGCGCCGGCGGTAATGACGCTGCAGCAGGCCCTCGCGCTGAAAGCCGAACTTCTCGTACAGGGCGATGGCGCCGTCGTTGTGCGGCCAGACCTGCAGCGCAATCTTGTGGGCGCCCGCTTCACCTGCCCACTCGATGCCTGCGGCCAGGAGGGCGCTGCCCACCCCGCGGCCGCGCCAGCCGCCGGAGACCAGCATGGCGAGGTCGGCCACACCGTAGCGGGCAAGGTTCATCCACAAGTGGCCGACGATGCGGCCTTCCACCTCGGCGACCAGCACGGCGGCGTGCTCGTTCTGGAGCGATTCGGCCAACCCCTGAAGCCGGCGGTCACGGTTCACCGGGGGCTCGCTGCCGATCCAACGGCCTTCAGCGGCGACCTCGACGAACAGGTCGACGATCGCGTCCAGGTCCTGCTCCCGCGCCGGACGGACGGCGACCTCCGCGGCGGTTGGGTGCATGCGACCTCCTCCGAGTGCTCCAAATGCCGACGTACTCCGTCACCCTATGGAGGTCCGCAGGTTCTTAAGGACCTAGTCCGTCGGCTTGCGTCCCCATGCCTGAAAGAGCGTGACGTTCAAGGTGAACGTGTCGCTGGCGCCCAGATGCTGCTTGAGCTCTTCCCTGGTCTCGTTGAGCTCGGACTCGCTCATGGTGCCCAGTGCCAGGATCCGGTCGTGGTAGAGCTCGGCGGCGTACGGAAGCATCCAGTGCAACTGATCCTCCGGCCCGAACACGGCGGCGTGCGCATCGACGCG
Organism: uncultured Actinomycetota bacterium; assembly: GCA_963720325.1. GTDB lineage: Bacteria > Actinomycetota > Actinomycetes > Propionibacteriales > Actinopolymorphaceae > Thermasporomyces. Next base: position 1,547,357 of record CAVRFE010000008.1, read on the forward strand.
TACATCTTCCATACCGGCTTGGCGTAGGAGCCCCGGCAGCCGCCGGCCGACGAAGGGATCCCCCACCCACACCTCAATCAGCGCGGCCCGCAACCTGTCCCAGGCGGCGTGCCCCGGCTCGCAGAACCACGACTGCGTGTCGTACTCCTGAAGTGCGACCCATCCGCCCGCTCGGGTGAGCCGGACCAGCTCCGCAACGATCCTTTCCGTCTGGACAACGTTCAACAGCACGAGCCGTTCGTGTACGAGATCGAAGGACGCGTCGGGGAGTCCACTCGCCGCGGCATCGGCCGCCAGGAGGCGGACACCCACCAGCTCACGCTCCGCCAGCGACTGGGCAGCCATATCCAGCATCCGGGGCTCTTGGTCCATGCCGGTCACCGAGCCCGTCGGGCCGACCCGCTCGGAAAGGAGGTCGAGTATCCCGAGCGGTCCACAACCCGCGTCGAGGACATCCCAGCTGGGTTCGACTCCGAGTCTGTCCAACAGCAGTCCGGCCTCGGTTTGGTAGGTCTCACCCTGCTGCAGCAGCCGCTTCCGCTCGGTGTCATCGGCACCGAGCACGTACTCGGTCGCACTTTCTGCTGTCATACGCCGTCCCACGTATCTCGTGAAGGCTCATCTCGCCATCGATCACGTCATGATCAACTCATCGAACGGAGATCGTCAACCGCGGACGCACCGCCCGGCGGCCGAAGGGGCGGCCGAAGCAGAGGCGGCCCAGGCGTGACCACGGTCAGTTCGTCGTCGTTAGCAGACAAGCTGGGTTGGGCCGGGACCCTCAGGGGGACATCCGGCCCAACTCAGCCTCGACGCCAAGTGGAGTCCGGTCAGCGAAACGACCGCCGGTGAGCCCGACCCGCTCGCCCATCAGGGGGAGGACGGCAGCGCCCGCGCAACCAGGGGGCGCACACCGCGCAGGCGAGCGGGCCGGGTGCACGCAAACTACCCGCAAGATCGGGTTCGACACACAGGTGCCCGATCCGGCCGTTCCCCGACCGGACCGCCGCGGGCTGTGGGCGCAGCCTCAGCGGTACGCCCTGGCCTGGATCCCGAACAGCTCCGCGTACGTCCCGTCGGCCGCCATCAGGGCTTCGTGGGATCCGGCTTCGACGAGTCGCGAACCCTGCAGCACGAGGATGAGATCGGCCATCCGTACCGTCGAGAACCGATGCGAGACGAGGATGGTGATCCGGCCAGCGGTGGCTCCGCTGCGCGCCTGCCGGGCGAAGCTCTCGAAGAGCGCGTGCTCGGTCTCCGCGTCGAGGGCGGCGGTCGGTTCGTCGAGCACCTGCAGCAGGGTGCCGTCCCGCATGAATCCGCGGGCGAGCGCGACCTTCTGCCACTGGCCGAACGACAGGTCGACGCCACCGTCCCACGTGGGCCCGAGCTGGGTGTCGAGCCCGTCTCGTAGACGGGCGACGACATCGTCCGCGCCCGCCCGGTGTACGGCGTCCTCGACGGCTGGGCGGTGGTCCACCCGCGGAAGATCACCGACCCCCACCGATCGCCCGGCGGGAAACTCGAACGTGAAGAAGTCCTGGTAGGCGCCGGCCATCCGGGCCCGCCACTGCGAGGCCGGCAGCCGCTGCAGGTCGACGCCGTCGACGGTGATCTGGCCGCTCGCGGGCTCGTAGAACCGCGACAGCAGCTTCATCAGTGTCGACTTGCCGGCGCCGTTGTCCCCTACGACAGCGATCACCGAGCCCGCCGGCAGCGTGACGCTGACGTCCTCCAACGCCAGCCTGTCGGTGCCTGGATAGCGGAAGGACACCCGGTCGAGGACGATCCCCTCGGAGAGTTGGGACGGTACGACGCCGTCCGCCGTGTCTCGGTGCTCGCTCGCGTAGCCCTCGAGCCAGACGAGCCGCTGCGACGCGTCGAGCCACATCCGCACGAAGTCGGCGCTGCCGGCCGTCATCGCGACGTACTGCGAGAGCCGGCTTCCCGCCATCACCACCAGCAGCACCTGTCCGGCAGATCCTGACAGGACCGTGGCCGTCGCCACCACGGCGCCGACGTACGCGGCCGCGAACAGGCACCAGCTCGCCGCCTGCCACCAGGCGGTATGCCAGCGGGTGCGGGCGAGTGGTGCGTACCAGGACTCCCACGCCTCCCGACGCCGACGCACCAGATCCGCGCCGATGCGGGAGAGCCGCACCTCCTTGGCCGGCGCCTGGGTTGTCCCGAGCATGAACAGGTGCCGATGGCGCCGCTCGTACGGCGCCACCTCCTCATAGACCCGCTGCGACACCGCGGACCGGCGCGCCGACACCCACACCGTCGGGAGCGCGAAGACCAGCAGCAGGCCCATGGCCGGGTGTACGGACATCACCAACACGAGCGTGATCACAAGGCGCAAAGCCGAGCCGAGCATGCCGAACAGCGCGAGGTACATGTGGTCGAGCTGGTACGTCTGCTCCTTGAGCACCGAGAGCCGGTCGAGGTAGTCGGGCCGCTCCTGGTGCTCGATCGTCGGGACCCGCGCCTGCAGTCCCGCGACATGCCCCTCGAGGGTCGCTCCGACCCGCATCCGAAACGTACGTTGGATTCGGCTCCCCTGCGTCTGCAGCAGCCAGGACGCGACACCTGACCCGGCCAGGCCGAGGCAGCCGGCGAGGATCGTCCCCTGGTCGCCCTGCGCGAACCCGTCGGCGAGCAACATCAGCCAGACGGCGTAGAGGCTGTCGGGAACCGCTTCGAGGAGAGCCATGCCGAAGGACAGCGCGATCAACCGGGGCTCGGCTTCGTACGCGAGCCGCATCGACCGCCACAGCGTCGGCAACGCGCGCGGGAGCGGCTCTGTCGTGGTGGTCGTGCCGGTCGTGGTGCCGGTCGTGGTGCCGGTCGTGGTGCCGGTCGTGGTGTCTGTCGGGTCCGCGGTGGCCGTCACGCGTCGTCCCCCTCGGTGCTCCCGTTGCCCTCGGCGAAGCGTGCTGCCTGCAGCTCGAACATCGTCCGGTAGCGCCCGCGGGCGGCCATCAGCTCCTCGTGCGAACCGAGCTCGACGACACGACCACCCTCGAGAACGCAGATGCGGTCGGCGTGGCGAACGGTCGAGAACCGGTGCGAAACGAGGATCGTCGTCAAGCCCCGGGTGGCCTGGAGGATGCGGTCGAAGACCTCCGCCTCACCGCGTACGTCCAGCTGGGCGGTCGGCTCGTCCAGGATCACGACCCGGGACCCACCGGCCACAGCGGCCAGGGCCCGAGCCAGCGCGACGCGTTGCCACTGCCCACCTGACAGGTCAGTCCCGCCGGCGAACTGCTTCGACAGCACGGTGTCGAGTTCGGCCAGGTCGGCCGCGCCGGCCTGTTCGAGGGCCCTGCGCACGACATCGTCCGGTGCCCCTGCCGGTGCGACGTTCTCTCGCAGCGGCAGCTGGTAGCGGACGAAGTCCTGGAAGGCCGCTGCGATCTGGGCCCGCCAGGAGTCGGGTGCGAAGCTGCGGAGGTCGATGCCGTCGGCGCTCACCGTCCCCGCGGTCGGGTCATAGAGGCGCGCGAGCAGCTTGACGAGCGTGGTCTTGCCCGCACCGTTGTTGCCGACGATGGCGAGCGAGGTGCCGGCCTCGATGGTCAGGTCGAGGCCGTCGAGAATCGGCCGTGAGTCCGCACGGTAGGCGAACGACACATTGTCGAAGCGGATCTCCCGTGCTGGTAGCCCTTGTGCGGAAGCGGTTCCGGCGGCCAGGTCACCGATCTGGCGCATGGTCGGCGCCAGGCCGGTGACGACCGGCACCGGACGTGAACCGTCCGCGAGCCACCAGTCGAACTCCATCGTGGCCAGGGCACTGACGCCGATCGCCGTACCTGCGTAGGCGACCAGGCGCGTCAGGCTGAGGTCGCCGTTCGCGGCGGCGCGTGCCAGTGCCCAGTAGACGAGGCCGTTGCCGACGACGAGGGTGAGGAGGGTGAGTCCGACGGAGCGTTCCTTCAGGCGCATGGCCTGCAGCGACAGGGTGAGCAACGCCTTCCGCCGATCGGCGAAGCGCCCGGCCGTCCAGTCGGCCAGGCCGAACAGCCGAATCTCCTTGCTAGCCGGAGAGTCCACCGCCATCCGGTACGCGTAGTCGGCGTGCCGCTGGTGGTCCTTGACCTCGTTCGAACGCCAGTCGTTCCACGCGATGCTGTCACGCAGCAGGATGTGCGGCGAGATCCAGACGACGAGCAACACCAGTCCCGCCCACCAGCGGAACCCGCACACGACGATCGCCGAGACCAGGCCGGCACCGAAGCTGACGAACCCCGAGCCGATGTAACCCATGCAGACGCGCAGTTGAGGTGAGGTGATCCCCAGGTCGAAGTCACGGGCCAAGCTGAAGTCGCTCGCCAGGTCGGGGTCCTCCAGGTGCGCGATCCCAGCGGGACTCACCGCCGCGCTCACCAGGGTGTCCTGCAACCTCGCAGCCGTCCGGTCGCCAAGGTTGGACGCAAGCTCGGAGTGCAACGGGCCGAGCGTCTGCAACAACGCGAAGAGGACACCGACCGCGGCGAGCGGCAGCACCAGTGACCCGCCGCCGGCGACTGCTCCGACCAGCCAGCCGATGGACACCGCCACCGCCGGGGGCAGTGCCGCACGTACGACGATCAGGGCCCACCACGCGGCAGCCAACCGACGGTCCGCCTGCCAGATGACGCGAAAGAGCAGCTGGCACTCCGCCGAGTCCCGGAACCGAACCCACCACGAGACCCGGACAGCACTGCCGGGTGGAGCCGCTACCGCCATCTCGTCCTCGTTACCTGTCCGTCCTCCGTACGAGGCTGCCTCACCGCGCCGTACAGACGAGGCTTCATGCAGCTCGATCAGTCGTACATGAGGATTGTCTTGCAGCATGCGCAGTGCGCATACTAACCAGGTGACCGGTCCCGTACCAGTCCTCGCTGACGCCCGACCCGCTGCTACCCTGCGCGTCGCGCCGCCGACCCTCGCCGCGACCATGCCGACCGCGATGCTGTTGGTGGACTACGCGCTGGCCTGGAAGTCCATGCCCACACCGGAGCTGCAGACGCTGGCCGAACGTCTGCCGGCCGACATCGTTGAGGACAGCTGGCCGGTCCGCGCCGCGATGGCCCACGGCTCAGTCCTGCGCAGCGTGCTGATGCACCACCTCCCGGCAGACCATCCCGGGCACTACGACTGGCCGGAGCTACGTCGCTGGCTCGCGGCCCTACCGGACGACTTCGTTCTCGGACTGATCGACTGGGGCATCGACTCGGTCATGCACTACGGCCAGCCGCCCCGGGACCCTGCGCCGACGGCGGCCGAGATCACCTGCCTCTCCGAACCCTCTGCCACGATCCGCCGAGACGCCGCGGAGGTCCTCCGCGCGTGGAACGTCCCGCATCCGGAAAGCCGCGCAGGCGAGCTCCACGACCCGCGGGCGTTTCGATCGGCCCTGCTCGCCCTGCTCGACGCGATCTGGGACGGCTGGCTCGACCACGCCTGGCACGCCTCACTCGCGACCATGCGCGCGACGGTCGCGGCCACACCGGCTCAACCGCCAGGCTGTGGCGCCGCACAATGGATCAGGCTGGTGACCGGACTACGCCCCGACGAGCAGTACGCCGCAGCGGCCGAGTCCGCGACCGACCTGGTGGTGATGCCCTCGCCCGGCCTCGGCCGGAGCCTCTCGCTCTTCGCCGACCAGACCACGTGGGTGCTGTTCACCCCGCACCCGAACGCGACGTCGACCACGTCGAGGTCCGCGGCATCCACCGGCGCCGCCACGGGCGAGCGCGCCGGCATCTCGGTGGGCCGCCTGGCCGCGCTCGCGCCGGCTATGCACGCACTCGGCGATCGCACCCGGCTGGCCATTGCCCTGCACCTGCTCGAGAACGGACCCCTTTCCATGCAGCAGCTCGCCGACGCGCTCGAGGTGCACCAGAGCACGATCTCGCGCCAGGTCACCGCGCTGCGCCGGGCCGGGATGGTTCGCCTGCAGGACGACCGGCGCGTTGCGGTGCAGCCCGACACCATCCGCCAGACCTGCCAGACCCTGCTCACCGCGCTGGACTGAGCGCGCTGCCGCTTACTACTCGAAGAACCTGAGAGCGCGTTCGAGCCTTCGGCGATGGTCGTTGATGCCGACATCCGGCGGTGACGTTCCCTGAGCCAGTCTTCGAAACCGGTCATGCCTGAGTCCCTGGGCTGGTCCCCACGACGATCAGCTCCGGGCGGCGGTGAAGGTCTGCCGGTACGCGAGCGGCGTCGTGCCGACGGTCCTGCGGAAGTGCTGACGCAGCGCGATGGCAGTCCCGAACCCACACCATGAGGCGACCTCCTCCACGGACAGGTCGGTCGTCTCCAGCAGCTCCCTGGCCCGTTGCAGCCGTCGACCGATCAGCCATTGCAGGGGGGTCGTGCCGGTCTGTGCGCGGAACCTGCGGTTGAGCGTCCGGACGCTGGTCTTGGCCCGTTCGGCGACGGCCTCCAGGGTCAGGTCGGTGGCGAGGTTTTCCTCCAGCCATCGCATCACGGGCTCCAGGCTGCGGCCGTTCTCCGGCCGTACATAGTCGACGATCTGCGCCTGGCCGCCATCTCGCTGGAGTGGCATCACGGTGTGGCGGGCGGTCTCGGCGGCCACCGCCGAGCCATGGTCGCGCCCGACGAGGTGCAGGCAGAGATCGAGTCCGGCCGCCCCGCCCGCGGTCGTGAGGATGTCCCCGTCGTCGACGAACAGCACCGCATCGTCGAACCGTACGTCCGGATAGAGCGAGGACAACTTGGCTGCGTGGGTCCAATGTGTGGCGGCTCTCCGGCCGTCGAGCAGCCCCGTGGCGGCCAGCACGAAGATGCCGTTGCAGATCGCGACCAGCCGAACGCCTTGCCTGTGCGCGTCGCGAAGCAGCCGGATCACCTCCGCCGGCTGCGGCTCGGTGTACCTCGACAGCCCGGGAACCAAGATCGTGTCAGCGCTGGCGGCGTCGGCCCAGGAGTACGGCGGAACGATCCGGAACGCCTCGTCCCCGTACGGCACAGTCGTCGTGACAGTGGGTCCACACACCCGCACGTTGTACAGCGGCGGAGCAGGCGGACCGTGGTAGCCCAGCGGGTAGACCTGCGCGAAGATCATGCAGGGGATCGAGATGTCGATGCCACCGCATCCCTCCAGTGCCAGGATCGCCACGGTGTGCATGTCCAGAACCTATCGATACTCGGCACTCCAGCCCATGGTCCATGGAGCCTGCCGCCATGAGCATGGACCGACATGCTTATCACGTCGGGCGCTGGCCCGCTTTCCATGCTGGTGTTGGTTCTCGTCGCGGTGCCATCGATCGCCGTCCTTGTCTTTGCCGGCTGGTTCACCGACCGACTCCTCGGTGGGTACGCCCATCGGTGGGCACGGCGACTCCATGAACGAGCAGAGCGCCAGGGCACCTGCACCACCGCGCCGAAATGCTCCTGCCCGGGCGGCGTACACCAACGGCCGCAATAAGGTCGCAACGTGCGCGTGTCGCGGGGTTCACGCTTGTATGTCCTTGTGCACAAGGCGTCCAGCCAGACTCGGTGACGTGCATGGGCGCCGTGGTGCCTCACGCGCTCGACTCACTCATGCCGCCCAAGAATGCAACATCTCGTGCTCGATGTCGTCCGGATTTTCTTCACCGGCTACGAACACATGTCCCGTCAACGACAAGCGGCGGTACTGCTGCACTTCTACCAGGGCAAGGCCGTGCGCACACTGTCGGCTGGCTGGCCGGCCAACGCGAATGATCACGTTCCACTACGCCTTGAGGCCTGCGGTCAACACTCCTACATGTTGATGCGAACGGACGCGTAGTAGACGTGATCATTACGCGACGACAGGGCGAATTCGGTTACACCGCGGCCAGGTTCGGCTCACCCCAGTTGGCCCCGCCCGGCCGGTACTGCGAGTCGCACAGGACGGTATCTCCCGGTTGCCACGTGCACAGGTAGACCTGGTTGCCGTCTGGATCGGACAGCACCCATGCCGACGGCGCTGCCTCGTCGCTGACCAGCGTTCCGCCGGCCGCCAAAGCTGCATCGATGCGGGACCGTACCTGGCCTGGGTCGACCCAGAGGTGGGGATGCCAGACCCGCCGCGCCTCCGTGCCATCGGAGCGCTGGAACCACACCATCGGCAGTGCCTGGCGCGTATCGCCCACGTCGCCCCAGTTGTCGTCGCCGATAACATGCTGCCCGTCGATCACCGCCGCCCAGAACGGCGCGATCTTGTCGTACGCCGGCGTGTCCAGGCCCAGCTCGATCCGGGTCACACTCCCGCACTCGAGTTCGACACCAGCACCAGTGGCGATATCGGAGATCCGGCGAGCCAGTGTCACGTCGCTTTCGGTCACTCCGCCGCCCTCGCGGCTGGTGAGCCGGATGTCGACCCGGAAGGGGCGCAGGTCGAGTTCGGCGTAGTGGTTCATCTTTTCGGCGGCCTGGCCGATTGCTTCGACGATCCGCAGGCCAGCTGTGAAGTTCTCGGTGTGAATCCTGGTTTGCAGCCCACCTTGGCCGTACGAGAGAAGGAGGGCCCAGCCGTGGAGGCTGGCGGCGGCGATCTGCTGCCCGGTCAGCGCCGTTCTGCTCATCTCTGCACACGCTCCTGACATAGTGTCCAGTCGGGACTCGCCTGGATCATGGTGGGAACTGTAGAGGCAGAAAGTGGCCAGCCTCATGGCCTATTTCTTTGGTACTTTTGCGCTCATGCGCGCCGAGCGCCTCGTGGCCATAGCACTCCTGCTGCAGGCCCACGGACAAATGACCGCCTCCGAGTTGGCGCAGCGTCTCGAGGTGTCCGACCGCACGATCCGGCGCGACCTCGACGCGTTACTGCTCTCTGGGCTGCCCGTGTATGCGCAGCGAGGCCGAGGCGGTGGGTGGGCGCTGCTCGACGGCCACGCGATCAACCTGTCCGCCCTGACGGCGGAGGAGGCGCAGGCGCTCTTTCTCGTGACTGGGTCGGAACTGCTGGCCGGCCTGGGGCTGGAGGACGGCCTGACCTCGGCGCTGCGCAAGCTGGATGCGGTGCTGCCGGCCACCACCCGGGAGCAGGCCAGCCTGACCCGACGCGCCATCCACATCGATCCGACGCGGTGGGGTCAACCGACCCAGGCGGCGCCCCCCACCCTCGCGCCACTTCGGGCCGCTGTCGTCGCGGGAGTCCAGGTAGACCTCACGTACGCCAAACCCGGATCGGACGCTATTCTCCGGCGAGTCCATCCGTACGGTCTGGTGTCCAAGGGCGGCGTTTGGTACTTGGTAGCCGGCACCGACTCGGGACTGCGGACGTTCCGCGTCTCGCGAGTCGTCGAGGCTGCGGTGACCACAGAGGCGGTCGAGCGTCCGGACGGCTTCGACCTTGTACGAGCGTGGGAAGACGTAAACCGCCGCCACGTGCCGTGCTGGCGCGAAAGGGTCAGGGTCGAGTTCCAGGTCCGTCCAAACGCCGTCGCCACGGTCACCTCGATGCTCCCCGAGCAGTACCACCTCGAACCAGCCAACGATCCGGCAGGCCATGCCCGCCGGTTCACCGCCAGCTTTCCCTCCGTCCACGAGGCCGCCTGCGAGCTCATCTACCTCGGCGAGGGTGTGCGGGTGCTCGAACCACCGGCCGTCCGAGCCGAGATGGTCCGGATCGGCCACCGGCTGATCGCCGCGCACGCTCCGGACTGGGCACGAGCCGGCTAGCTTGCAGCCCTTTCCGCCGCAGTCACCGACGAGTCGCCCAGCCGCCCGCCGAGCCGAGCTCGGCTACGGGCCCCCGGCCTCCCGGACCAAGCCAGGCCACCGGCCAAACCCTTCGAGCCTCCGACTGTGGCTCGGCCGCAGTGAGTTGACACGAACCTGTAGACGGGGTCCATGATCGCCCGATGACGCCCACCGTCCGTCTCGCCAACGGCACCGATGACGAACGGCGCACCCAGACCGAACTGGAGGGTTTGTTCACCGCTCACGATCTGACGCCCTGGTGCTTCACCATCGACGTACTCATCGACGAAGCGACACGGCTTCCACATAGCCACCCAGTCCTCACCCTCAACACCGGCAACCGCGGCCGACGCCTCCTCGCCGTCTACGTGCATGAGCAACTGCACTGGTTCTGCCACGAGCGGACTGACGTCGTAGACGCGTTGATCAACGACGAGCTCGAGCAGCGGTACCCGCAGGTGCCCGTCGGCTACCCCGACGGATGCCGCAGCACGTTCTCCACCTATCTGCATCTGATCGTCTGCTGGCAGGAGATCGACGCCCTTCGCAGACTTGTCACACCAGCAGATGCCGACCGGTTCGGCCGACACATGGCGGAGTCCGGCTACTACCGATGGGTCTACGACACCGTCATGGACGACTTTGACGTCCTGGCCGACCTCTACGAGCCGCGAGGACTTCGTATCTACCCTTGACGAGGCGTTGATGGCATCGAGGCGGTCAGAGGTGACATGCAGGTCTCAAACCCTGATGATGTCCACGTGTTCGACTTCGGCATCCGCGATTACCGACCACGGTGGCTCGGTAGCCTCGCTGAGGTTGCAGCCGTACACGGGCGTCAGCTCCGCTCGCTCACCGGTCGACGCCTGACACACACCTGGGTGGTATGGGACCTCGACGACGACGAGTGGTTCGCCGACTGCCCGATCCTGCTCGACTGCGATGGCGAACAGGTCGAGATCAATCACATGAAGTTCGCCGACTTGTCGATCACCTGGAACATGGTCGACCCTGAACAACCGTTGAGATGGCCTCCGTTCAGGCTGGCATGGCGCGGCACCAAGCCAGCCCAACTGACAGCGCTGCAGGGACAGACCGTCGAATCCGTCGAGCTGCTGGAATGGTTCGGCGGCGATGACGATATGGCCAACGGATCGGTCGCCGTCCATCTCACACTCACCAACGGTGACTTGACGATCTACAACGCCCTCGACGAGAACGGCCTGGACATCCACCCGCCCGAAGCCCGCTGGCATCACCACGCACTCACCTGACGACCGACCGACGCCTTCGGAGCCTTACGCCCGTTGACGCCACCCAGCCCAGCCAACCGCGGTCGCGACAGCTCGCACCAACGTCACGAGAAGAACGTGTCCGCCGCGATCGGTCTACTTCCGGCCTGCGCGATCGATCCAGACTCGTTGACTAGCCGGACGTGGCTTCTTCACTTGCCAGGCGCTCACCCACCCAAGTAGGGCGACTTGGGTCAAGCAATGCTCGACAAAGCGAGGATAAGCGCGACGGTCCTCGCCCAAAGGAAGGCGGCCGACGTTGCAGTAGACGCAGGAAGGTGGCGGCACGCCGTCAGCTACCACGGCCTCCGCGCCCGGTGGTGCCTGGTGAGGGGATTCCCGGACACCCACAGTTCTATGACGAGATACCTCGGACAGGTCCAGTGATACAGGTGCGGGCATGGCGTCCACGTCCACCCCATCATTCCGTACACCCAAAAACGCCAGACCACCTTAGATGCGTAGCAGCTCCGAGCTTCGAGCATAAGAAGCGTAGGGGGCCCGGATAACGAAGCTCGGCTGCTGGGCCGTCACGCCACAGTCGGACACAACAGTCTGGTGGAAGCGTCGATGCTTCGGTCGGGGGACATACGGATGTCGTGCATGCGTGGGAGTCGTACAGCGGTTCGCGTAGCCGGTCGGATGAGATGGGGCACGTTCGGCGCAACCGGGCTGATGCTGGCAGTTGTCACCGCGCTGTCGTTGACGATGGCGGCACCAGCGGACGCACAGACCGCGGGCCGGGTCCTGGCCTGGGGCTCCAATGACGACGGCCAGCTCGGTATCGGCACGACCGGAGGCGACTTCGACGTTCCGGTGCAGACCGTGCTACCGGCCGGAGCCACCGCGACCGCCGTCGCTGGTGGAGGGGAACACAGCCTGGCGATCACCTCTGCCGGCGTGCTCGCCTGGGGGCTCAACGCCTCCGGTCAGCTCGGCACCGGCAACGACGAGAACGCCGACACCGCGGTCCCGGTCCAGATCCCGGCCGGAACCGTGATCACCGAGATCGCTGCCGGCGACAGTCACAGCCTCGCGTTGACCTCGACCGGCAGGGTTCTCGCCTGGGGCGACAACGGCGAGGGACAGCTAGGCAATTCCACCGTCGGTCAGACCAGCAACGTTCCGGTCGAGGTGTCGATCCCGCCAGGAGTCACGGTGACCGGGATCGCCGCCGGAGGCGACCACAGCCTGGCGGTCACCTCCACCGGACAGGCGCTCGCCTGGGGATTTAACGGATTCGGTGAACTGGGCAACGGCAGCAGCGGAAACGGCAGCAATGCGCCGGTGCCCGTGTCCCTGCCTGCCGGTACGGCAGTCACCGAGGTGGCCGCAGGCGAAGACCACAGTGTCGCGCGTACGGCGACCGGTGGAGCACTCGCCTGGGGATTGAACGACCAGGGCCAGCTCGGCAATGGAACGACCGACAACAGCGACATCCCTCTCCCGGTGTCGATACCGTCGGGAACATCGGTGACCGCCGTGGCCACCGGGGCATCGGCAGACCACACGGTGGCACTGACCTCGGTGGGCCAAGTCCTGGCCTGGGGGGCGAACGGGTCCGGTCAGTTGGGAAATGGCACTACCAACGGCTCCGACCTTCCCGTCGAGACGGCACTGCCCGAGGGCACCACCGTCGCCGGCATCGCCGCCGCCGGCCTGCACAGCGTGGCGCTGACGACATCTGGCCAGGAATTGGCGTGGGGCGACAACACCTCCGGCCAGTCGGGCAACGGCACCAGCGGTGCGCTCACCACCTCCCCGGTCCTGGTCACGTTTCCCGGCAACGCGCAGGTGACAGCAGTCGCCGCGGGCCTCAACCAGAACCTTGCCATCAGCCCCTCTGGAGTTGCCCCGGGCCCGAACGGTGGCGACGGCGCCACCGCCGCCACAGCCGCGGACACCGGAACAATCGTGGGAACCGCCCTGCTGGCCCTGGCCGGAGCCGGGTGGCTCGGATTGCTGGCGGGCCGTATCACGCGGCGGATCCGACGCCCGGGTCGCGGCGGATACGCTGCCGCGGTCCGCTGATCGGCTTTAGGTCGTAGGCGTGTCCCGAGCACCCGGACGAATCGTCGTCGCCACGCTGGTGGCGACGACGGTCACGGGGGCCGGGCTCGTCGCGGCCGCTCAAGTGAAGCGTCCCCCGCCTCCGCCGATGCCCGCCGTCTCCGCCTCACCGGCGCCAGTCACACCGGCACGAGCAACGCCTGGGTACGCTGCCACCTCACCGTCGCCGATGATCACCGACCGGCGTCTGGACAAGCGGTCCCGACCGGTCCGGGTCGACATCCCCGCCATCGACGTGTCCGCGCCCCTGCTACCAGTCGGACTCGCGGGCAATGGCGCGATCGACCTCCCGCCTGCCGACAAACCCCATCATGCGGGGTGGTACGAACCCAGCGTGGCTCCCGGCCAGCGCGGCCGTAGCGTGATCGTCGGGCATCTGGATTCGCGGTACAGCGGCCCTGCGGTTTTCTACCGGCTCGGCGCACTACGCCCCGGTCACACCGTCACGGTCATCCGGCACGATGGGATCGTCGCCGTCTTCCGGGTGCACGCGACGTCCCTGCACCCGAGGAACCAGTTCCCGGTGTCATCCGTCCTCGGGCCGAGCACCCGACCTGACCTCAGGTTGATCACCTGCGGCGGGGACTACGACAAATCCACGGGCTGGTCGCACAACATCATCGTCTCCGCCCACCTCGTCACCTGGAGGGCTGCCGGGCGAGCACGATGACGCGACCCACGACAACCAAACAAGCACCTGACCCTGGGGCGGGTTCAACCGGTCGACTACGCACGTGCTGGCTGGCAGCCACCGACTGCTGGCTGCCAAGGTGTAGGGCATCGCAGAGCTGCCGGTGGTGTGGCTGGAGGTGGATGACGCCCTTACCGCTTCAATTCCGACGTGCCGCTACACCAGCTGAGGTAAGTCTTGAGACATGGCGCCACAGGTGAAGAACGAATGTTGGTGACAGATCAAAGGGAGGAGCCTTCGTTTTCAGACCGCTAAGGCTTCCACTTGACGATCAAATGCGAGATTGTGAGACTCACGTAATTGTACTTGCAGGCGTACGTTGTGATTCTCCCGCGAGCCTTCTCGTATTCCCCGCGCTGTTCGCACTTGTTGCACGCAACCTGCCATGAGCTGCCGCTGAAGGTGGCTATTTCCTCCCACAGTGGTCCGGATCCAGGCCGCGAGTTGCCGCACCAACCTATGATGAGCGGCGTACTGGTCGGGCCAGTCACCGAACGGCTGGGCTGCGGGGTGGTGGTGACCTCAGGCGTGGCCGCAGTCCTTTCAGCCGGCGGCACACTCGCATGAGCGGCCTGTGTGGCAGTAGGCGAGATTACAACCATCGCACCGATGAGGACAGCGAGTATGACCTTACGCATGCGACGCCTCCAGTCTGTCCGGACGCACCTGAGGTGCACGGAATCTGATGACCGTACCTAGGTGAGACGTCATATCTGCTTCAACCCAGCCTCAGAGAGCAACCCAGCGGGGTCGCGTCCGTCCGACATCCGCCGAGGTCGATCGTTAGTCGAAGAACTCGAGATGCGGCAGGAGGCGCTCCGCCGCCCCTGCTGGGCGAGAAGCCCGGTGCACGCGCTGCGGGCTGCGTCGTAGGCCAGGACGCAGGCATTCTCAGGATCGTTAGAGGCCACGGATCCTGCCGTATCCAGCGTAGAGTTGCTGAGGCGAGCGCCGGTGTTCGATGAAGGATGGTCACCGCCGGGGCGAGCCAGGCGTATCGATATCCGGTAGCGGACTCAGCTGCACGCCCGTAGCTTCGGCGGCATGCGCGTTCAGGTCGTGACTGTCAACCACGGGACCTCGGCGTATGCCGATCTGCTGTTGCGCTCGCTGATCGCGCACCATCGGCTGAGCCCGGACCTGTCGATCCTGCTGCTCGATAACGACTCCGGCGACGTGGACGGACTGGATTGGGCCAAGGAGTTCGGCGTCGAGATCCGGCCCTCCGGTTACTCGCTCGAGGCTGCGGTCACGACGCACGGGGAGATCCTGCGCGACGCCGTGCTCGCCGAGCCGGACTGCGACGCGTACCTGTTCGTCGACTCCGACGTCTGCTTCACCGCCGACGACACGATCGGCACGATGGCCGCCGAACTCGCCGCCGACGGCACGCTGTTCGCGGTCGAGGCCGGCTGGGCCTACGAGGACGGCAGGCTGTTCCAGCACTCTGTGCCGACCGGCACCAGTCGGATCCGCGAATCGGTCCGGTTCGAGGGAGCCGACTGGTGCGACCCGTATGAGTTCGACATCGGTTACGGCGATCGCGTCCATCCGTTCTGTGCGCTCGTGCGCAACGACGCACCGTTCCGCACCACCGTCAGAGAGCTGGGGCTCTCCCCGGCCCTGACCTATTGCGTCCGCGGCGCGCTGTTCTTCGACACACTCGGCCTGCTCACCCAGGTCATGAAGACTCATGGCCGTACATGGCGACGCTCGAGCCAGAGTGTGATCCACTTCGGCAACGCCAGCTGGCAGTCCACACCCGAAGACGGCAAGGCCGCCCGCCGCGACGCCCTGCTCCATACCTACAGCCATGTCAGCGACCCGCAGCACTGACAGCGACGGATGCGCCAGTGGTTACGCGGGAAGGTCCAGCCAGGCGCGTCGCGCCGATCCTCACTGGGGGTTGAGTAGTTCCCAGTGCCCCTCGGAAACGACTTCGACAGTGCCGTCGACAACCGATATCGCCGTGTCGTCGTCAATCGCGTACGCCGAGCCCGGAATCTTCGTCGCCCATCGGCGTGCGCTGTCCAGGGTGTTGTCGGCCCAGCCCGGGTAGTCCAGGTGCGGAAAGATCGAAAAGTCGACGACCCCCAACGTCTCGTCGCCGCTAGTGGGCTGCCACGCGACGAATTCGTCGCCGATCCGGGGGGTCATGACCATACTGCCGGCGCTCATTCCCACCCATACCGTGTCGTGCAACGACGGCAGAAGGTCTGCTAGCCCGGATTCCCGCATCCAGTGGCACAGGTAAGTCGCCTCGCCACCGTCGACCAGGAGCACGTCGGCTTCCCGGACCCACGGGACCCACCGGCCCTGCCCAATGCTGGACAGTGCTGTGAGCTCAAGAACCCCCATCGACTTCCAGCCTAGATCGCACATGCCCTCGCCCGCGATGGACTGCCAGACCGAAGCAGGTGTGCACGCGGGATGACCGTACTGCGCCGTCGGGATGAAGAGGGCTTTGCACTCGGCGATCGGCTTGCCCAGCATGCCGACCAGCGCGTCTTTGATGGTCGGGTTCTTGACGCCTCCGGACGTGAGAAGCAACTTCATGATGCGCCTTCCCGGGACCGTCTCGATCGTCGCCGTCGCCAGCCCAGACTGACTGAAGACTGGAAGTGAGAGCACCGAACCTACCGCGCGGCCCGCCGCGGACGAGCGCGCAGTCGGAATCGGGGTCCGCGCGATGGCTGGATTCATATCAAGCAGGCTGAACTTGACGAGACAACCTCGGGCAAGATCAAGGCAGGAACATCCTGGGCGGCCTCGGCCAGCTCGCGCTAGAGGGCGAGGGTCGCCGACTAGTTTCACTTCGAAGCCCCGTCAAACACCAACGGACCCTCGCTGCTGTTTACAGCAGATCAGCCTTTCGCTTCGCGGACGTCCTTTCCCTGCTCGGCGAACGCCTTGAAGTCCTGCATATGCTGTCGCGACTGTTTGCGGAAGGCGCCGGGCATCAGGAGCCCCACCAGCCGCATCAGCATGCTGCTGAACCGGTATTCGCTCTCGCTCACCCACAGCGTCGTCTCCGGACCGGCCTCGGTAAACCGCTCACGCACGGCGCTCCACATGCCCTCACCGACGATCTCACGGTCGAAGTGAACGACGCTCCCTTTCGGGATCCCGCGCAGGTCTGCCGGTTCCCGGCGCGTGATGGTCTCGGTGCCCTCGAACTTCTGCTGCCCCATCTGCATCACGACCCGCGACTTGGTACCAACCTGCCCATGCACCCCACTCAATGGCTCGTGCAGCACCAAGCCCCGCAGCCACATCGGCATATGTGCCGGGTCGGCAAGCAGCTGAACCACCCGCTCCCGCGGCAGGGCGATCTCGATCGAGACGGTGTACTTCATGGCACGCATTGCTGTTCCTCCACGTGTGGGACAACATGCTGTTGTACTGCTCGTCCTGCTCCTCGACTGAGGGGCACTGACACTCTGTGTCCGGAGAGGGCAAACTTGCGATCTACGGTTGGGTCGCCAGAGGCTACGGTCACTGAGCAACGGCGGTGCGAGCGCCGAGGACGCCGGTCAGCCCACCGCAGCAGGAATGTCATGTCGGGTCGGGTACGTAGAACTTGGTGGTGGCCTCGACTGCAGCCGCGACGTGCTCCGGTTCGCCACCGGCGGCCAGGTGCGCCTGGCCCCAGGCCGCGGCGCTTCGCCGGCTGAACTCGCGCCCCTCCGGCGACTTCTCGAACTCCTCGTGATCGGCGATCTCGCCATCGCCCAAGAGCCGGGCCAGAGCGAGTAGAGCCAAGTCCCAGCCGACGCCGCCGGCGCCAGGGCCGTAGGTCGGGAAGGAGGGCTCCCCGACGACCGCTGCGTGGATCAGCTCGAACTCGGTGTCGCCGGTCGGGCCCGGAACCAGGCGCAATTCCACCTCGCTCGTGCCGGGCCAGGCGTCGGCGTCCGGCCCGTAGAGCCAGGACACCTTCAGCAGACGCGGCGGCTCGCACCGGAGGATCTCGCCGTGCTCTCCACCTTCCAACTCGAACTTTCCGCCAAGCCGCAGGTCCCCGGTGACCGGCTTCAACCAGCGATGCAGCCGCTCGGGGCTGGTGATGGCGTCCCAGACGTCGTCGATCTCCGCGTCGTATCGACGCCGGAGCTCCACGGTGTACGCCTCGCCAGCGGGCACGCTGCCCTTGCCCATCGCCCGGTGCGCGGCGGCCAGCTCGTCCAATACGTCTTTCATGTCATGTCCCTTTCGGTGGTGGACCCGGTCTTGCCCGCATCGGTGCCAGACCCGGCCGGTCCGTTGGGCTGACCACCGGCCGGGGTCCGGCGTGCACGCCTGCCCCTGGCCAGCTCGGTTCCCAGGGCGTCGAGGCGTTGTCCCCAGAACCGGCGAAATCGGACCAGCCACGCGTCAACCTCGCTCAGCGGCGCGGACTCGACGGCGTACAACCGGCGAGCGCCCTCAGCCCGCACCGACGCGAACCCGCTGTCACGCAGCACGCGCAGATGCTGGGAGACAGCCGGCTGGGAGATTGCGAACTCGGCCCGGATGACGTCCGTGATCGCCCCGGAGGTCTGCTCACCGTCGGCGAGCAGCTCCAGAACGCGCCGGGGCACAGCGGCGCCGAGGATGTCTAGCGCGTGCACGACGGAGACCGTACCGGCTTTCGCTTATATAAGTCAACGCTGTATCTTGGCGCTACATCGGCTCGCCAGCGGCCGCACCTGTACTGGACAGCGGCCTTGGCGATCGGGATAACCATCGCGATCGCCTTGCCCGGCGGCTCAGGCGCGTTCCTCGCAATCGGTGCGATGGCAGCCGGATCTATCCAGTCGTTTCGGCTACGACCGCGCGTCTTCGGACACCACTCATCCGGGCATGTCCGTCTCGTTGCCTCCGCCGATACGTCCAGCGCCGCGATAGCGGCGGTCGAGTATGCGCGAGCCCGTCGAGCCGAGGCTCGCGCCCTGCTCGACAGGGACCCCGCTATGGCTCGCGAACTTCGCGTCGGCAGGCCTGACTTACCTGGACGCAACTATGACGACGGCGGCCTCGTCGACGTGAACCATGCAAGCTCCCAGGCGATGGTCGACGTGCTCGAAATCGACCTGGCACATGCCGAGGAGATCACACAGGCACGCACGGAGATTCACGGATTCAGCAGCCTCGGAGAACTCGACGCCTACACAAGTCTGCCTGCGCCTGTCATCGATGGAATGGCCGAACGGACCATCTTCCTTCGATACTGACGGCGACTTCGGCCCCGTCTCTGACCCGGGCAGACCGCCTACCATGCCTGGCCGAGCCAGCTGACGGTGAATTGGCGCTCGAGGCTGACGCGGTACACCCGGATCGAACCGCTGGTGATCAGCGCGGACATCGCAACGGACGCCGGTGGCGGGCATGCCGTAAGGCTGCTACGGATTCGTGACCTCGCCCTGACGAAGTTCCGCTTGATCTGGACCTTGAGCGGTGATGATTGCCCGATGGGGCTGACACTGACGTGGTTGGACTTGCTGGCCGTCGCGGGTGTGATGGTGGTCGTCACGGTCATCACCTACGCGGCCTTGTTCGGGTACTCGTGGCTCAGCAACAGGGCGACGGACCGCTCTGCGGAGGTGCAGGACGGGGAGGGCTTCGTTGAGGAGCTGCCCGACATGCACGAGCCGTGGGAGACCTCGCTGGAGAACGTCGTGCGGCTGATCGAGGAGTACGGCCAGGTCGCCGGGGAGCACCACAAGCAGTGGGTCATCGACCAGACGGCACGCGCCCTCATGGGCCAGGTCGGCTACCGGGGGTGGCGGCTCAGCAGGCCGGGCAGCTACGACGAGGACACCGCACCGTGAACAGGTGGGTGTTGACTGCTATCTGGTCAGAGGGCACCGATGGATGGGCACTGTTGTCGCCAACCGGGTTCCCGAACGAGAAAACGCTTCACGACTTGGTGGCGCCGAGACACTGGAGAAGGAAGGGTTCTACGCGACGCTCGAAGCGTCGCTGCGGTCGGGCAACTTCAGACTGGTGCTCGTCCTGGACCAGGCACCGGAGGATCTGGTCCGCCTCGTCGGCTACCTCGAGGAGGTGACCGACGGATTGTCGATCGACCTGGTGACCGTCGCCGCCTACGACATCGGCGAACGCCGGATCGTGGTGCCCCAGCGAATAGACCCAGGACGTCCGCAAGCCGAGGAAGTCCCCGGACAGCCAGCGATCACCCAGCGCAAAGGTCAACTGGAGCCCGGGACCGATGCCTTCCGCGCCCAGATAGTCACAGCACCAGAAGAGCACCGTCACCTTCTGGAGATGTTCGCTACCTGGGCCAATCAAATCGCCCGCGAGCGGTTGGCCGAGGTCAGCACGAACCTCAGCCAGTCGGGCGTCATCATCCTGCCGCGCCTGCTACCCGAGAGAGCCGGCCTTGTCACGCTGTGGCGATCAACAGACGGAACCCCATCGATCCAGCTATGGCGTTCCGTCTTCGAACGCCGAGCCCCCCGAAGTCTCCAAACCGTCGAGGCACAGCTCGGCAAGAACATCGGCCAGGGCACCGTGGTCACGCACGTGACGACCTCCCTCATGGACATGCTGCACGACGCCTACCGCGAAGCGAACGGAGTTCATGACTAGTGCTCCGCGTGGTTAGTTAGTTGACGGTTCAGGGGTTGCGACGGTGGTGTCATGGCGAGTCGTGCGGCTCCGGCGGTGATGTTGGGTGAGGGTGACCGGGAGCAGCTGCGGCGCTCGTCTTCCTGAACGAAGTCAAGCCCCACGGCGGCACGCTCGTCATCACCGGCCCACATCAGTTGCAGGGACGACACGGCGGTGGTCAGTTCGTCGACCTCAGCGATAGCGCCCTCAAGGCACACAAACGCCGCGTCTTCCTGGAGTGAAGGCTCCCGGGGGTGGGCGTCGGCGATGCGGCGGAGGCGTCGATGTTCGCCGCGTTCGTCGACCTCGGCCGCGAGCACTTCGGCGAGGAACCCCGGGTGGGTTTGTCGTTCTCGCACGGCGATCTCGGCCAGGCGGGTGGCCTCGGCGCGGACAGTGGGCAGGTGCAGTCACGGGCCGCGGCGACGAGCGTCACCATTTGCGCACTGCGAATACGTGTTCGTTGCCTCCGGCTGCAGCGTCCCCATTCGGTCGGTGTGGAACGTTGGCGTTCCACACCGACGAACCCCTTCCCTCACGCGTCCTCCTTGCCACGGAGATGTCCGTACGTGATCCCCGGCAAGAACAGCTGATCGTTCGGCGTGTTGGCGATGTCCACACTCACCTGGTCCGAATAGCTGCGACCGTTCTGCTTCGCGCGCTGGTAAGTGTCGATCACGCCCGGGATTTCCAGGAGCAGACCCAGGGAATTCAGCACCCCGAGGGCGGAGCGGAGCTTGCCGCCGCCGCCCTTCTTACCTCCATCAGGCTGAGTCTCCACGTCCGCGCCGTCATTCAGCTGCTGCTTCTTTGTCCGCATCTCGTGACCGAAGCGCTTATGGTCCCGCGAATCCATCGAGCCGGTCAAGAAGCCATGCTCGCCCTCGAAGTGCAAACCTGTCTCTATGGCCTTGTTGAGCGCCCTGCGCAGGACGGAGCCTTGGAGCCACTTGCCGATGCGCCCCAGAACTCCTCCCGCCGCGCTGGCCCCTGCGACTGCCGCTCCTGGCGACGCCGTGGTCTGGTCGGCGCCGGGCATGCCGTGGTCCGACGTCCCTGCCCGTTGTGCCTGCATGCCTCGCACGAACCAGCGGCCAAACTCACGTAGACCGCGGCCGGTGGCCCGGATGTCTCCAGGTCCACGCTCGCTCCAGCCTTGGGTGTACCAGCCGTAGGACCAGTCGGCGAGGTCGAACTCAGGCGAGACGTCGACCGGGGTGACGTCGATGGTCTCGCCATCCTGTTCGCACTGATAGTTGCTTCCTTCGATTCTGCACCGCTGGTAGCCGCTCGGGTCGGTGAATGTCGCGGGGTTGTTCCCGACATAGGCGTAACGGTTGAGGCTCTGGCTGGAGTAGGGCTCGGACACCAAGGGATCCGGGGTGAGGAACCGGCGGGTCGCCGGTTGGTAGATCCGACCTCTCATGTCCATCAGAGCGAGCTCGTCATCGTGGCCTTGTCCGGTGTAGCCCTGTCGTGGGCCCTTGCGGATCTTGTCCTCCAGTGGCACGTAGTCGGCGTCGATCCGGCGACCGAACGGGTCATAGAACTGCACGCCAGACCCGGGACCGTCGGTCTCCAATGGCTTGCCGTCGGCATCGGAGACCAGCATCGTGCTGGCTTGCCGATCGCCGTGGATGTAGGCCACCTCGGGTTCGGAGGCCGCGCCGTTCGGAATCTTCTGCGTCCGCGTCACCTGCGCAACGGTCTGGCCGGCGACCACGACGTGGTGGACGTTCCGGATCTCACCGCCGATGGTTCGCCGCTCGAACACGCCCGGCACCGACACTTCGGTCAGACCCGGACCGCGCTTGAGCACCCGCGCGCCCGCGCTGTCGTAGGCGAAGTCGGTCCGCTTGCCGTCGTCGGTGATCCGCGCCGGCAGACCAAGCTGGTTGTAGTCGATGGTGCGGCCCGGCGCACTGATCTGCTGGCCGGCCTTGTCGTAGCCGTACGATGCCTCACCCATCGAGGTCAGTGCGTGGGGCGGGGCGTCGCCTTCGCCGTACGTATAGGTCACCGTGCGGTCGGGCTGGCCCGCCACGGCTTCCTCCTCGAGATTGCCGAGCTTGTCGTAGTCGAAGGCGACTTCGAACGCCTCGTCCGTGCGGTACTTCCAGCCAACCAGCCGGTTGAGGCTGTCGTAGGTGTAGTCCGACCGCCGCGCATGCGCACCGTCCTGCACGTAGGCCACGTTGCGGTTGTCGTCATAGCCGTACGACGTGTTCTCCACGAGTCCCTCACCCGCCCGGATGGTCCTGATCTGCTCCACGAGCCCGGTCGTTGGCGAGTACCCCCGAGTCGTCACCAGGCCGTTGCCGAACTCCTCGCGTTCGATATTGCCGTCGACGTTGCGTGCCTGCGCGGTCCAGAACGGCTTGTCGTCGGCGGCATCGGTCACCTGGGTGACGTAGCCATGTTCGTTGAACTCGTACCCGACCTCGAACCGCTGCGTCACACCCGGAATCTGAGGGTAGGTGGTGCCGACGTGCCGCCCGATCTCGTCATAGTCGTAGTCGATCCGGTACGGCGAACCATCGATCGTCCAGGTGGCGCTGGTGGTGCGAGCCAGCTCGTCATAGGTGTAGCGGGTCACGACTCCGTCGGCGCTCTTGGCGGATGCCAGCAGTCCGACGCCGTGGTTCGCCGCATCCCATCTCCGGCTTTCCGTGCCGTCCGGCGACGTGACCTTCTCCACCCGGCCGAGCACGTCGTAGGTGTAGGTCGTCGTGTCGTCGTTGGCGTCGGTCTCGGTGACGGTCTCTCCGAAGCCGTTGTAGGTCGTCTCCGTGGCACCAGCACTCGGATCACTGTGCAGAGTGCGCCGCCCCAGGACGTCGTAGTCCATTGTCTGCGTCGTTCCGTCCGGCGCTACCACCTTGCTCAGGTCGCCGAAGACGCCGTAGAAGTATCTGGTGATGAGCTCACCGTCAGTCTCCGGATTCGGCTCGATCCGGGTCGCGACCTCACCGTCTGGGTTTGCCGTCGTCCTCGTGGTCGCGCCGCGTGCATCCCTGGTGGTCGTGGTCACTCCGTCGTAGGAGTGCGTGATGGCCGAACCGTCCGGGGCCTTCTGCGACAGCAGACGGCCACGCCGGTCGTAGAGGAACGTCGTCGTGTGCGTCGGCTCAGCCGAGGTGGTCGGACGCGACTCCGACGCGACCAAACCCATCTCGTCGTACTTGGTGAACACCCGTGACCACTTGCCGTCGAACGTGCGCACCCGGCGTTCCCTCTGCCGGCCAAGCCGCGTCGTGGTCTTCGTCTCGCGGCCGTCGGCCAGCGTCGTCGTCGCGATCATGTCACCGAGGAATCCGAAGTGACTGATCCGCTCGAAGTCGCCGTCAGCGTAGTTGGTCTCGCGCAGCCGGCCGAACGTGTCGTACTTCATCGTCGTCGTGACGCCGTTGGGGTCGGTGACCTCCAACGGCAGGCCCAGCCCCGAGTGGGTCTTCGTGGTAGTCGTGTGGCCGCGAGCATTGGTCACCGTCGTGGGATACAGCAGGTCGTCGTCGTAGTCGAAGGTCTCGGGACGCTCCTCACCCTTCTTGTCCTCGACAGTAACCTTCCTGACCTCGCCGGACTCGCCGTAGTCAGTCGTGGTCTTCAGATACGCATCCTCCGCACCATTCGGCTCCACCACGGTCTCGACCCGGTTGCCCGCCTCGTCGTAGTCGAACGTCGTCTCCCGCGTCGTGCAGTTGACCTCCCCCGGCGGACAGCCGGTCGTCTCGACCTTGCTCGCAAGCCCAAACCTGCGGTGCGTGTCATCTTCGTACGTCGTCTCAACCGTCGTCCGACGCCCGAAGTCCGCCCTGGTGACCGTGCTGACCTGGTTGCCAAATCCGTCGTACTCGATATCGGCGAACCGCTTCTGGAACGGATCCCGCCAGTCGCTCTCCCCAACTGCCCGTTCCTGCTCGGTCTCAGTCACATGGCGCAGCTCCACCGCGTAGCCGCCACCGATGTGCCGTCGCACTTCTCGCTCGTTGGTGACCACGCGCCGGAGGGCGTGCGAGTAGTGCATGCCGGGGACCGTGGTCGTGACCGTCTTCGGAAGCATGGCGTACGGATAGATCTCCGGAGCACCGTCAGTGCCGCCCTCCCTCGTCGCGTTGTCGTACGTGGTCACCGAGTACGTGCCGTTCCGCCGGTCGAGCACCGTGTGCTCGGCGAAACCCAGCCATCCTCGTCCGCGTAGGTCCATCCGCGCGCCCTCGTAGCTGTGGTCGAAGGACGCCCAGCCGTTCTTGGCCTCCGGCATCCTTTCGCGGTGCTGGGACACCACGCTGCTACCAGCTGCCGCACAGATCATGGGATAGTTGGCGGCCGTGCACGGAGTGTGCACGTCCCGATCAGCCAGAGTCGTGTAGTCGACCTCGACCCGCTCTCCGAGGACCGATCCACCCCTGGTCATCAGATCCGGCCTAACTCCGGCGCGCTTCAGGATATGAACGTTGTCGCCGTCGGAGTAGACGATGTCCAGCACACCGTTGCCGTCGATGTCGAGCGGTTGGGTGAGCTGCTGGCCGTATCTCGCCTTCTCGTGGAGTGGGTCGCGGACCCATTTGTTCGACTCCCACCGCCACAGCTGAATCGCCCGAGGGGCGCCGGGCTTCTCCGCCTTCTGGTACACCAACAACTCATCCGCGCCGTCGCCGTCAAAATCGGTTGCCCGGACGCCGGTAGACACGCCGCCGTCGACATCCTCCCCAGGAGGCTCATACCCGACCGCGTCCGGGCTCACCGGTCCGAAACCCCTGCCACTGTTCAGCTGAGACTTCAATGTGGTGTACGGATAGACGGCGTCCTGCAGACCGTCACCATTGATGTCGGCGTAGACCGGGTTCGACATTCCTGACGAGTTGAGAAGATTCACCCTCCCGACAGGTGTCTCCGCCTCTCCTGCGGCGCTCAGACCGAATGACGTGATGGCCGACTCGTTGTCCCGCCCGGCATTCCAGCCGACCATGTCGGCCCCGCCGTCGCCGTCGAGGTCGAATGCCTTGCCCCCGGTGCTGACCGGCGCAGTCTTGTCAGTCGTCACCTTCTCGGCCCAGCGCGCCGCACCCGGCTTTCCGCTGTTGAGGCGGTAGTACCACGGGCCACGACCGTCCGGACCCCACGTCGCTGACATGTAGTCCGGGAGACCGTTGCCGTCCAGGTCGGCGAAGTGCGCCGGCTCCGGAGCCTCATCGGCGGTACCGTCGTCGACGTCCTCGGTCGATCGGACGAACTTCTGCCCGTTCGATTCGTACAGGACCCACTTGTCCTCCTCGCCGTCCTTGATCTTGGCCATGACATCCATCCGGCCGTCACGATCGACGTCGACCGTCGTGAGCTCTGGCATCTTGTATCGGTCGATCAGGTCGATGCCGGCGTTGGTCGGCTTACTGAACCCGTCCCCCGTGCTGAACAGGATCTGCCAGCTCACCCATTCAGCCCCGACGTTCGACTTGTTCGGATAGAGCACATCATCACGGCCGTCGCCGTTGATGTCGCCGACCACAAACTTGTTCTTGATGGGAAGACTGACGTCCACACCGGTGTCGACGTCATCGAAGTCATAGCTGCCTGTGGAATAGGAGAAGTCCTGTGCCAGTAGGCACACGTCGTCGGGGTCGCAGGCCTGGACCGACATCAGTCGGCTTCGGCCGGTGATGGAGTCGTTCTGGTAGTCCAGCTCGTACGTGCGCAGCAACTCGCGCTGTCCCCCCTCCGGACCGCCATACACTGCAACCCGGGCAAGCCGCTTGGACTGGCGCAGGTGTACGCCATACTCAAACCTGTCGATCACATCGGGCCGGATCTGATATGTGAAGACGACACGACGGTTCGGGCCGTAGTCGATCGTCTCCGGAACCAGCCCGGCGCCCCACAAACTTCCTCCCGGCGCCCCTGGATCCATCCGGTAGCCGACGGTCGCGGAGTTGCCGTTACGGTCCTCGATCCGATCAGTTGCCCACTCAACGGTCACCGGCTCCTCTGACTCCGGCTCGACACCGGCACCGACGGCCTTGAGCCGGTACGCCTTCAGCTGAGCTTCCGCCTCATGACCAAGAGAGAGGGTATTGCCGCTCTTGGTCACGAGCTGGAAGTAGTCCGGAATCCCATCACTCATGCCGTGACCGAGAACCCGGGCGTAGGACTCCTTCTCGGTCCGATACTCCTGCACCTTGCCCCACTTGTCGCTCGGGTTGAGCCGCATACCGTCCAGACAGTAGGCATCAGTGCTGTCGAAGTGAACGCCGTCGGCAACTCCGTCCTGGGCAGGCGTCCGCGAGCAACGCCGGATTGACGGCAGACCGTCCAGCTTCCAACCCACGCCGGCGATGCCGTTGCCCATCCGGCTGTTGTAAGAGAGGGACAGGCTCGGCTCGCCCTCGCCACGACCGTCAGGGGTCCAGATTGGCACCCCGTACCTCGCCGCGCCGTCCTCACTGACCGAGAAGCTCCCCTCCGTGTAGCCGTATCCCTTCGCACTCTCGACCAGGCCACCTGGCGGTTGAGCCGCCCCGCGCACTGCCGCGGACACCTCCGCCGCGGTCCGCCCGACGCCATCTGCAGCAGCGGCGACCCCCGGAGCATTTCCCGACCCGGCACCGCTCGCTGTCGGTGTCGACACGGACACCAAACCAAGCACCAGACAGGCGACCAGCCCCAAACCAAGGGATGATCCACCAATCCGGCGCAGCGCAGTGTTGCTCATGCCCGTCACAACAGTCCCCTCCTCCTCTGAATCGAGCGTCGGTACCTGTACGCAACGACCGCACGATCAGTTCACAGACGCCGATTTCGACTGACGGTCGACCATAGGGAGGCGCGTTGCAGTGCCGTTGCAACCGGTACGCGGATTGGTTGCCGTCGGCCCTGCAACCGGATCCGCACTCTCGGGTCACACGCCGCCGTCGTCAACGGCCCGTGGCAGCAACTTGAGAACGACTACACCAACACCGTCGTTCTGTGCGAAGCCTTCAGCGCTCGCATCACCGAACTTGCAGGGCCCATCTCGGGCACGGGCT
The DNA here is from genome assembly GCA_963720325.1 of uncultured Actinomycetota bacterium. Classification (GTDB taxonomy): domain Bacteria; phylum Actinomycetota; class Actinomycetes; order Propionibacteriales; family Actinopolymorphaceae; genus Thermasporomyces. The sequence goes on from CAVRFE010000008.1 coordinate 1,574,725, forward strand.
TGGACGCGTTCGTCCATCGCGGCGGATGTGGTGCGTGACACCTGCACGCGACCAACTGGACCGCGGCCGAGTCGATCCGTTCCTGCAGCGCCGCGGTCGCGCTCAGCACGCCGTCAACGGCACTCAGCGCCTGCTCTGCATCCGCTGAGATCGTCCCGTGCTCTCGGAGCAATGCGATCGGCTGATACTGGTCGTCGAACTCCAGGGCGAGTTCGTCGACCAGAGGCGCAACACCCAGCGCGCGCAGGTACTCGATCTGGCGCCGCTGGCCGAGACGCAAGGCGGGCAGTGGCGTCTCGGAGGTTAGCTGCCTGTCGTCGCAGATGCAGATGCCTCACTGTCGTTCGGCTCCTGGCCCCGACTTGGCCCCCGACGGCGACTGAGCTCCAACGCCGCCCCAAGCCGCCGCGATCAGTCGGTTGATCTGTTCGCGGCTACGTCGATAGTGATTCGGGTCGTAGCTGAACGCATCAAATCTGAGGCTTCCATCGGCGCCGTCGGTATCGATGATGCGCATCACCGCGCCTCTGCCTGCTGCGTCGCGCAGGGCCTGCATCGCTCGATGGTCCTGCATCGCCGCGGCAAATACCTTGAACCTGATCGAGTCCAGCGGCTTGCCGTTCGGCCCGGGATAGACGATGAACGCGTCGCCGGCTGGAAACCCGCCGCCGGCGCAGGTGTCCTGGAATGGGTCGATTTGCGAGAGTGAGCCAACTGAGTTGTAGAAGTTGAAGCCCCAGTGCAGGAAGCCCGCCACATCGAAAGCGAACAGTTGATGCCCAAGAACACGATTGCGAAGCGACGGTAGGCCGACAAACCGGTTGGCGACGTCCCGTTGCTGGGCGACGCAGTAGTACACCCACAGATCATCGATCTTTGCGTCCAGGAACGGCGCGAGTGCGTCTGTGGCCACAACTGGAATGGGTACCGCACCGTTTTGATAGAACGCGAAATCGCTGAGGGCATCCACAATGATGCAGCCGGAGAGCAGATCGGCGATTACCGCGCGCGCCGCCCCGTAGGTGGCGAGCGCCTTCTCGCCGTGCGGCTCGTCGGAGACGTGATAGATGACGTCACCGGGCCAATGCGAGCCAAGGAATTTCCGTAGCTCGGGCACGAGCTGCTCGAGCAGTTCGCGGTAGGCTGGGTCTGTGGCGCTGACATGCCAGCCGAATTTGTGCACGGTCTTGTTATCTTCGTTGACGTAGATCGCTGGAGTCGCCTCTGCTCCCCACTGGGTGAAGAAGTGCGCGATCTCGACCTGGGCTAGGCCGTGCTTACGGCACAGCTCCAGCCAGCGACCCAGCTTCTCGAAGCCAAACGAATATCGACCTGCGGAATAGCTGATGTCGAGGAGCTGGACAGGCGTTCTCGTCGTGTCGCGCGCGGTGTCCAACGGCGGCGTCCACACCGGCGTGAGTACTGAGGTTGCACCCATCACGGCCGCCCGGCCAAGGAAATTGTCGATGGCGTTCCAGTGCTCTTCGCTGAAGACCGGCACATCGTAATAGTGCGCCAGACCGTCGCAGTGGAACCAATGGGTATTGACGATATCGAGCGGCGGTAGTTCGTAGGGGAAGACTTCGAACTCAACCGCGTCCTCGAAGAGGCGATCACCGTCGGCCGTGTGGGCTGCAATCGTCAGAACGTGAATGCCGGCGTCCGCCGCGTCATCTATCCGTAGATCGACCCAGACTGCTCGCCACGAACCGGGCAGTGGCGTGATCTCGCCATCCACTGTCGGTCGGAGTAGATCCGGATACAGACCGGGCGCATCGTGGTCGTACCGATCATCGTGAAGTCCGGGATAGGCCAGGGTCGCACACGGGACCAGCTCGACCGTGTGAAGGGTGGCGAATCGACTCGAGTCTCCCGCCAATTCGAACACAATCGGCCGTAGATCCGGAAAGCTTCCGTCGACCGGCGGCTTGAAAGCGACCTGCACAGACGCGGTCTCGCCCAGGAAGATGCTCTGCGGGATGGACCGGTCCAGTGGACGCGGATCGCTACCGGTGTAGACCTTTTCCAGCGAGTCGGTGGTCACGAATGACCAACCGATCGATGTCCTGCTCATACTAGTTAGCGCTCCCTCGCCGCTGGAACAACGCGCAGATGTAGGTCGCGCTAGTGTGCCACATCGAAGGTCGACGGCCTCGCTGGTGAGCAATAGGGATCACAGCGCGGACGAGGCGGTACCGGGCACGATGACATGGGCGGCGTGGCGGCCGTGCGATGGCCGCGGTCTTGTCCAGGCGCGACCTGCTACAGAGCACTCGGGTCAGGAACCTTCGCATGGCCGCCCGCGACCTCCCTCCCACGGGACATCGACGGGATGAGTCGTTGAGGGTGGTTGCCCGGTCACCGACGATGGCGCCCGTCCAGGTCACTCGACCAGGTCCAGCTCGCTTGCCACCGCAGCCAGCCCGAAGTACCTCCGCGGCCTCGGCGTCACGCGCCACTTCCGCAACGGACACCACCCACCTGCCGTCCAACACGACGACCTGGCTGGTCAAGGGCAATTGGATACCAGCTGCTTGCTTGACATCGTGTCCGTCGAGGCCTTCTCTGGCTGGTAGAGCTATCGGGGAGAAGCCGGTGACATCTGCCACCACGATCGTAGTAGCTCCGGACGGCAGAGATCTGGCCGTGTGTGAGTGGGGAGTGCCGGACGGCAAGCCAGTTCTCTTCCTGCACGGAACCCCAGGAAGTCGCTACATGCGCGAGGTGCGAGGTGAGTATGAGCGCTGCGGCGTGCGGGTGATCACATACGATCGGCCCGGTTATGGCAGGTCGACCCGACTCGAGGGCCGATCCATCGCCGATGCTGCGGGCGACGTCGTCGCCATCGCGGACCATCTTGGGCTGGACCAGTTTGGAGTAATCGGAGTGTCTGGAGGTGGGCCGCACGCCCTGGCAGTCGCTGCGAAGGCACCAGACCGCGTCACCCGCTGCGCCACGATCGTCTCAGGAGCCCCCTATGACGCCGACGGCCTTGACTACTTCGCAGACATGCCCGACGAGGAGCGGCGAGCTTACGACCGCCTGGTTGCCGGCGGTGAGGAAGCCGCACTTGCGGACGTCCCGAAGGTTGAGGCCTTCCGTGACTCTCTGCTGGAGGGTACCTCCGACATCCGGGCGCCTGAGCCATTGATGACCATGTTCGCAGAGACTGTCAAGGAGGCACTGGCGCAGGGTCCGTACGGGGTGGTGGACGATGAACTTGCTTTCGCCCGAAACTGGGGCTTCTCTCTCCGGGACGTTGCGGCGCCGACCAGGCTCATGCTTGCAAGAGACGACGCCGTCCCAGCCTCACACGGCGCCTGGCTGGTCGCCCAAATGCGTTCGGCTGAGGTGATCTGGGTTGTCGGCGACCACGTCGCCACCGGACCCGAACGGGACGCCGCCGAGGAACGCCTCCTTGCGTGGGTCGCCGGAAACGCTGAAGTGTCGTCCGAGACACCGACGAACGGAACCACAGGCGTAACGTCGTCCTCGCGTGACGCACACATCTAACGGGCTCGACACACGGACGCCTCCTGGGCCGGCCCTGCCCCCCCGGTCGACCGCCGACACTGCGTCGCTGGAGCTGTAGCAACCGGTGTAGCAGTACGTCCGGGGCAGCGGCCCAGTACGGCAGCAACGCCGGCGACCTCCCCATCGCCACCACCTGGCAATGGCCAACGCCGCTGCCGACACCGACGCGATGCTCAGCGCGATCGCGCCGGCGTACAGGCCGCCCGTGCGCCTGTTGGCTGCCCAGACGAACGCCGCCACGACGAGCAGGCTGCCGGCGAGGACGTGCGGCAGCGCTGGCCGGCGGAGGCGCCAGGCGGCCGACCGTACCTCGTCCCACCAACTGCGCTCCGGCGCTCCATCTCCCTCGGGCACGACGGGACCGGCGCGGGCGCGGCCGGTGAGCACGTCGTTCAGCTCGTGCGCATCGGCCGGCCCGTGCTTGAGGCGGCGCTGCGGGCTGTGCGCGTGACGCATGTCTGCGGGTCCCTTTCTCGGTCGAGGCGGACGGTGCTGGCGTGTGGCCCTCGAACGACGTACGAGGGCCACACCCGTGTGCGCTACTGCTTGAGTGCGTCGCGCCCGACTTCGAAGCCGGTCGCAGCCGCGCGGTCACGAATATCGACCGCAGCGCCGCAGACAACCTCGGCGAGGTCGGCTACCGCGGCTTCGGCCGCCGACACAGCCTCGGCCGCGCGGACTGCAGCCCCTTGCGAAGCGGTGCCGTACTCGTCGGCCGCGAGGGTGTTGGCGAAGCTCAAGAACGCGCCCTTGATCGCCGGGAACACCGTCGCGTAGGACTGCACGAACGCCTGCTTGGCGTCCAGGTTCGGAGCCTCGCCCGATGCCAGGCTCGGCCCGCCAAACGATGTGCTCATCTCGTTCTTCCTCTCCTCGTTCACCTCGTCGTCCGATCCAGCGGTGGTGACCTCACTCACCCGGTCCGGCTGCACCGCCCGAAGTGGCTCCTTCCTTTCGTCAGCAGGCTCGGCGCGCACGACCGGCACGTCGACGGCAGCCACAACGTCGGCCGCTGGCACCGGCGCCGCCGCGGATGCGCTGCCGACGTGGCGGTCGGGCGGCTCGTTCGCGGCCTGGAACTTGTTCCGCCGCTTGTCCGCAGCGCGCTGCCAGCCGTCCGCCCACCTCTGGGAGGGACCGGTGTGCCACCACACCCGCGCGAACTCCCTTGCCGGCTTCGGCTTGCCGTCCTCGACTACCTCGCCGGAGCGGCGTCGTTCCCACCGCTCCTGGCGGTCCTGACCCCACCGCTCCAGCCGCCGGGTCTGGGTGTCCCAGGCCAGCGCCCACAACCCACCGAAGTACTCGCGTGCCGGCGACCGCCGAGCCGAGCCCTGGCCGGACTCCACCGCGCGGGCGGTGCGCAGCTCCAGGCGATTCATGCGGTACGCCTGGGATGGGAACGTCCTGCCGGTGACTCCAGCGAACGCATCCTTGGCGGCGTGCTGGACCAGCGCCGCGACCACGAAACACATGACCAGGAGTTCCATCGCCGGCCCCCTAAAGCTTTCCGACGATGTCGCCGAGCGCCTGCGCCATCGCGTTCCCAGCGACCGCGACGACGCTGTTGATCCGGTCCGGCAGTGCGACCATCACGCCACCGAACGTCGCCACGGCGAGCGGCACGGACAGCAACGCCAACCACGGTGTCGCCTTGGTCGCCAGGAGGCCCGAGGCCGCGGTCAACTCTCCGGCGAGGCAGCTCGCCGTCATGACGTCGTCCTCGCCACTCAAGAGGCAACCCAGGCGATCAAGTACGGCACGACGCGGGTCACCGCGGCGCCGTGACGCTTCTGGTGACACACCCGTTCTCCACGCCGGAGGCACATTTGCCGAGCTCTAACCCCACGTGCCCTCCGCACCGCCGAGGGGACTCGCCACGACGATCCCGGTTCGTACTCGCCCAGCCACCGGCGGGAGGTCTCCTCGCTTCCCCAGGAGCGAGCGAGCTCTTCCAAATGCCTCCACAGCAAGGGACCGGCACAGGCGCCGTGCCGTAGGCTTGGGAATCGCGACATCGTGGAAGCGTGCCCACGCCGAGTGCTCAGGCGTTTCGGGACGCCGCACAGGTGAAGTCTCAGTCATGACCTGATTGCGACGTCCCTCGAGCCCGCTGGACTCACTGGGCGGGTCCGCGCCGACGAGGCAGCCTGGTCATCGCGGCGAATCCATCCGATCTCTGTCGCCATCCCCATCCGTCCTGGCACCCAAGGCTGCCCCCTGCGACTCCTCCGCTCTCGCCGAGCCCGTCATCCAGGTGCACCTCGAACCATCGCTCAGAAAGGAGCAAGCCGTGAAGCAGTTGCCCCACGGCTACACCAACCGGACTGTTGGCGACGCCTCGATTGTTCTCAAGACCTACGTCGAGCCTGATGCGGCGGGCCGACACGACCGCGAACATGCGGCGCTGCAGGGCCTTGCAGGTCGGCTCCCCGTTCCGCCAGTGGTGAACCGCAAGGACGGATGCCTCACGATCGGCTTCGTCGACGGTGCCCACGGCCAGGACCTGATCGAAGCCGGACACGGCGCTAAGGTGCTTCGAGCCACCGGCGAAATGCTCGCCCGGATCCAGGCCCTCGACGCTGCGGATCTCATCGGTGAGATGAAGGAGACGCCCGGCACCGGCACGACGCTCGTGCACGGGGATTACGGGCCGAACAACCTGTTGATCGACCCCACCACATCGAGAATTGTGGCCATCCTGGACTGGGAGTGGTGGCACCTGGGGGACCCCGTCGTAGATCTGGCCTGGTGCGAGTTCATCGTTCGAATGTTCCACCCAGCCCACATTGGTCTCCTGAGGTGCCTCTTCGATGGCTACGGCGGCGATATCCCGTCATGGAGGACTCGGCATTCGGCGATGCTCACCAAGTGCCGCTGGCACCTGGACCTGTACCGGCGCTGGGATCCGGGCAACCCTGGAGTGACAAAGTTCCACCAGCTGCTCCATACGGCCTCGACCTGGTCAAGAGTAGGGGCAAGCACCTTGCCGACCGACCCGCGCCGCCGGCCGCTCAGCCTGAGCTCGCCGACGTCGCCGAACTCGCAAAGGTCCTCACACTCGTCAGCCTGTGCCTAACCGGCGCGCCACCTTTTCGCGATGGGTGTGCGGCACCCGTTGGCCGCCCGGCAACACTCATTTACCGCCACCGGGCAACGCAGTGGTGCAGCTAGCGTCCGTCGAGTAGTCGGGTGGCCGCGCGGCAGAGGTCGTCGGTCCACGGGGTGATGTTGTTGGCGATGCTCCAGACTGCGTTGTCGAGGTGGTTGATTGCTCGGTAGAGCTGGATGCGGGGGTCGTCTGCATCCGCCCCGTACGCTGCGATCAACCGCGGCTGCAGCAGGTCCTGGATCTGGTCGCCGGCCGGGCCGCCCATCGAGAATGTGGCGACGTCGTAGAGCGGGTCGCCGATGATCGCATCCGCCCAGTCGATGATGCCGGTGACGTGGCTGGTGGGCGGGTCGACCAGGACGTGAGAGGGGCCGAGGTCGCCGTGGAGGATGCTGCCTTGGCGCGGCTCAGGTATATCGTCGATGGTCTGGTGCGCCGCGGCTGTGATGGTTACTGGGAGGCGGTCACGCAGCTGTGCGATCGCGTCGTCGACGGACTGGCGCAACCATGCCGTCCACGATTCCGATTCGCCTCGACCGTCGTCGCCGACCCGCCCCCATCCTGGGAGGTGTACGTCGCGCAGGGTGGCGAGATGGCGGGCTACGTCGCCGATCGTGGTCGCCACCTGGACCTGGGTCGCCTCGCGCGGGGCGAAGCCAGCGCCGGGCATGCGTGGCATCACGATCCAGCGGCCACCCGGCAGGCGGGTATCGGTGCCGTGGTCGATGATCTCTGGAGCTGGGACGCCTGCGTCCCGGACCCGGCGCGCGACCAGGGCTTCGGCGATCGTGCTGCGGTCGCCGTTGGCCTTGAGCAGCAGGTTGTCGACCTCGACGACGATGGATGCGCCCCAGGTCGCGTGCACTGTGACCGGCCCGGTCACACCGTGCCGCTCGCGCAAGACCTCGGCCGCGATTGCCTGCAGCGCACTCAGTGTCGCCATGGCGACGAGCAAACCATTCGCGCCCTCGTCGGATCCACCAGATTTCCGGCGGCGGGTGAGGGCGCGGGAGGCACCACCCTGGAATTGGGTTGGCGTTGCGTTGGCCGTACCTGGTAGACGGGTGGTCGTGCGGGAGACCGAAGCTCGGCGATTGAGGCTGGTACAGCTGCAGTTGGAGTGCATACGGCTCGATGAGGCTGGGCGCATGGTCAGAGCCGCTGGACCTGACCCTGACGAGATCCCGACGTGTTCCATCGCTCGCTTCGCCGCTGGGATCGACCTCCTGTTCAGAGCCACGGCCGATGACGCCTTGATCGAGCGCGTGAGAGCGCTTCCACCCGAGCGGTTCTTCGATGACACGGCCGCCGCCGCTCACTACGTCGCCGATGCAACAGGTGTGCGGACCACCCGTTGCAGCACCTACGTGTTCGTCGACCAGAGCCGTGCACAGGACCAGCTGGTCGTTCGCCGCGGCCCGGAAGACTATGCGGCAGTCAGCTGTGGCCATGAGGTTGCCTGGGCGGTCTCCTCACGCAGCAACGGCGGCGCCGCGGAGCTGTGGTGCACACTGACCCGGCGTATCAGCGTCAGGGTCATGGGCGCACGGTCGCACTCGCATGGGCCGAAGACGTTCTTGCGGCGAACAAGGTCGCCTTCTACAGCCACCTCAACGACAACCATCCATCCCGCCGGCTCGCCGCGAGTCTCGGCCTCAGACATCTCTTCGACCTGGCCAACGTAACGCTCGAGCAGTGACTGCGCGGCCGGACGACGACCGCATTCCGGCACGCCCGGGACTGTGCACTGAACGGTGTTTCCGGCCATCGACACGCCGGCTAGGTTCCGGCGGGATGGGCACGGACAGTGATGACATCTGGGGCCATGGGGTCTCGACAGCAGAAGACTGATGACGGCGCGCGGCGGTCTGCGGAGCAGGCCGCCGCTGCGGCGATGGTGGCGCAGGCTCGTGAGCGTGGCCTGGCGTTGACCGGCCCGGACGGGCTGTTGAAGTTGTTCACCAAGAATGTGCTGGAGACGGCGCTGAGCGAGGAGATGACCGAGCACCTGGGCCATGAGAAGAATCGTGCCGAGTTGGACCGGGAGTCTGCCAACATTCGTAATGGCACGAGGAAGAAGAAGGTCACTCACTTTGCCGAGATTTACGGCGCATCGGTGAGCAAGGAGACTGTCTCAAGGATCACCGATAAGGTGCTCGATGAGATGCACGACTGGGCCAGTCGTCCGCTGGACTCGGTCTACGCCGCGGTGTTCATCGACGCGGTGATAGTGAAGGTCCGCGACGGGCAGGTCGCGAACAGGCCGTTCTACGCCGCCATCGGCGTCACGGTGGACGGCTGCAAGGACGTACTGGGTTTGTGGGCCGGCAGCGGCGGCGAGGGCGCCAAGTTCTGGATGAGCGTCCTGGTCGATCTGAAGAACCGTGGCGTCACCGATGTGTTCTTCCTCGTCTGCGACGGGCTGAAAGGACTACCAGAGGTGGTCGAGCAGGTGTGGCCGCACACCATCGTGCAGACGTGCGTGCTGCATCTTATTCGGAACTCGTTCCGTCTCACCTCGAAAAAGCACGTCGACGCGCTGAAACGTGCCCTCAAGGCTATCTATGCGGCGCCGAACCCGGACGCCGCACAGATCGCGCTGGAAGAACTCGCCGAGAAATGGTCAGCAAAGTATCCGGCGATGGTACGGCTGTGGCGTAACGCGTGGACCGAGTTCATCCCGTTCTTGGACTACGACATCGAGATAAGGAGGATGATCTGCTCGACAAACGCTATCGAGTCACTGAATGCCCGCTACCGGCGTGCGGTACGCGCCCGCGGGCACTTCCCGACCGAGCAAGCAGCGATGAAATGCCTGTACCTTGTGACCCGCAGCCTCGATCCCACCGGGAAGGGAGCTGCACGATGGATGATGCGGTGGAAGCCAGTCATCAACGCATTCGCCATCACCTTCGGTGACCGCTGGCCGGTGACCGAGACCTACTAACACCAACGGCCGGAAACACCGTTCGTGTTACGGATCCGCACGCCCCTTGACGGGACCGGTTGGGCTGCCACAAGGGCGTCGTTGGTCTATTCGCCCGGGAGCACGTGGCCGGTACGGATGCAGAGTGGTTCGCTCCTACTGGCGGAGGTGGCGGTCGAAGAAGCCGAGTACGGCTTGTCCTGCGTTGTGTGGCACTGGTCCGTTGTCGGTTGGTCGGGGATCGGGTCTGAGGTTGTGGTAGCCGCCGGGGATCGGCAGCAACTGGGAGTCGGTTCCTGCTTCTTGTAGGGCTTGGTGGAAACGTTCGGCTTGGTGGTAGGGGACCGTCTCGTCGTTGGTGCCGTGGATGATCAGGAACGGCGGCGCGGAGGCGGTGACGTGGGTGATCGGGCTGGCTTGGCGCATCTGTTCGTGGTGGGTCGTGACGACTCCGCCGAACAGCTCGGTCACCGGCGAGGGGACGTGGTTGACCATCTCGCCGCCAGGTGTGAGGAAGTCGCTAGGTCCGGCGATGGTGACGGCTGCTTGCACCCGGCAGCTCGGCTGGGCGGCGGCGTCGGGTGGGTCGCCCGGGTGGTTGTCGCCGACGAGAGCGAGCAGCGCGGCCAGGTGCCCGCCGGCGGACTGTCCCCAGATGCCGATGCGGGTGCCGTCGATCGGAAGCTGCCGCGGGTTTGTGCGCAGCCACCGCACCGCGGCTTGTGCGTCGTGTAGCTGCGCTGGAAAGTTCGCCTGCCGGCTGTGGCGGACCGAGACGGAGACGGTCAGGTATCCGGCTTCGGCAAGGATGGGGTTGGCGAACGGGCCGATGCCAGCGTTGCGGTGCCCTGGGCCCCACCCGGGGCAGCCATCGATACGGACGACAGTTGGTAGCGGCGAGTCTGGTAGCGGTGAGGGTCCCAGGACGTCGAGGCACAACTCGACGCCGTCCGCTCCGTAGGCGGGATCCAGGGCCGGGCCACGCAGCGCGTAGGGCAGGTCGAGGATGCAGGTCAGTGGCTTCAGATCAGGTGTGGTGGGCATCGCAACCTCTCCTCCGCACGAACCAAACAGGCGTGTCACCGGATCGACGTGTGCTGCCGATCATGTGACGGCCAAGCCTGTCCCGGGAAGAGCGGACTGCCCAGGGCGATGCAACAACTTTCTGCAAGCGCGGTCTGGAGGCGCATCCCTCCGGGGGCGCTGCTGCGGGGCCGCTTTGACGAGACCGATGGGTGCTGGCATCCGAGCGTGGTGCCCAGCGTCTGCGACGCTGCCCGGTCGGCGATGTCAGTGAGATCGACAGGCCGTCGCCGCTGCTACGAAAGCGATTGGAGCTCACTGACTGCTCGTCTGACCGCGTTGGACAAGCGTTGTCGGCGGGCGGACTGGCTGCTGCGGATGATCCACGCCAGCTCGCCGATGCTCTGTGTGAGGACCGATGTCGCCACCTTCCGGCGGAGGTCGAGGACGCTGTGTGCTGCAGCGGAATGGTGCGCGAGCACGGTGGAGAAATCGTCATCGTCGAGTCTCAGGGAGAGTGCTGCGAGCTCGTCAGCGGTCGTCCCACCGCTCCACATGCCCCAATCGATCAAGCCCGTCACGGCAAAGTCGGCATCCACGAACAGGTGCTCAGCGGAGATGTCACCGTGACAAAGGACCGGAGGGTCGACCGTCGGAACTGTCGCGATGGCATCGAGGATGCCGCTGATCTGTTGGATTTCGTTCTTGGTGAGGCCAGCCTGGTCGAGCAACTGGCTGTCGGCGCGCACAGCGGCCAGATAGCGGCGGCGATCCCTGCTCGGGTCGGGCCAGCGGCCGTGTTCGTCCGGTCGTCCGTGGCCTGGCAGCCGGACTGTGCCGAGGAGTCCGAGGAGACGAGCCAGACTCTGCATCACCCTGGTTCGCTCGCTCGCGGAGAGCTTTGGCAGCACCTCCGATAGCTGGGTTCCGGCTGCTTGGTCAACCACCATGGTCTGTCGAGTGCCCTGCTCAGTGGCCAACGACTCAACCGCCCGTACGGCCGGAGCCGGAACCCCTTCGGCACGCGCCCGCTGCATGATCTCGGCCTCGTGGTTGAGCTTGCCTGGTGGGCAGTCGGGGAATCCGGCGCGGACGAAGACCACGGAGCCAGTTACCAGCCGGACCCGGTACACCTCGTTTTCGTCACCGCGCACCAGTCGGTGAACCTCAGCGATCTGAAGGCCGGTGGTGTGTTCGACCAATGTCGTCATTGCCGAAAGCGGTAGCTCGAACCGCTGGTGCAGCTGTGCCAGGAATGTCGATCGATCCATGCGCTGTCCAATCTCCTTAGAGATCGCACTCGTAGCAGACGCCTGTCTAGGCAGCCCTATCCAAATCACAGTCGTATCCGGCGAACCGGCCGCGTCAACCACCAACGACACCGAGTCGCGTCTCAAAGCTCAGGACGCCACCGCGGATGAACGAGTATGAGCACGCCAGATCCGAAAATTGCAGTCTTGTTCTCTGACAAGGCTTGTGATGAAGTGAGGCCATCGACCTGCTACAGGAGGCGTGCTCGATCGAGCCCCTGGCTGAGGTCACCTCTTGCGCACGTGGGCCGACACCGTGCGAACCGGAATCCTGCGGCTGGCCTCGCCCAGCTGCCACAGCACTGGACCGGGGCGTTTACCCACCGACGCCAGCGTGCGGGATGCAGGCCAAGTGGCGGCGGCGGGCGGCCAGAGGCGCTGCCTGATGCCTGGGCTGCTGCATGGCCGGTCGGGCGGGCAGCGAAGGTCCAGGTGCCGGCGCTCGCATTTGCGGCGAGCACTGACTTCGCAGGGTAAGCGCGGGTGCCCAAACTCCGGCGCTGGTGGCCGCGGCTTGCAAAATGACCAGCGGAGTTCACGTCTCGAGGTTCAGGTCGTTCGGCACCTGGTCTGGGCTGATGTCGCGGATCCTGAGGTAGTGGACGGCGTGTCGCCATCGTCTGCCGTGGTCGGTGGCGGTGTCGGCGCGGATCTCGACGACGACGGTGGGGTGGATGCGGGTGTAGGGGGTGGGTGAGCTGCGCCAGTTCATGACCAGGACGTCGGGCCATGGATGGTCGGCGCCGGCGGGCTTGAGTAGCGGTGCGATGGCGGTGGCGGCGGTGTCGTTGATCGGTGTGGTGCGTCCGGCGTAGCGGAGTTCGCCGGTGTCGGAGGCGTAGCGGCCGAGCAGTAGGCATTCGGGGCGGGTGAGGGTTCCGGTGATGCCGCCGATGATGGCGTCGGTGGTGTGGTGGGCCTTGTATTTCAGCCATTCGCGTGTGCCGGTGTAGGTGCTGTCGGCGGGTTTGATGATCAGCCCTTCGACGCCGGCGGCGGGTAGTTCGTCGTACCAGATCTGGGCCAGGTCGACGTCGGTGGTCTGCATGCCCAGGGACAGGTGCGAGCCGGTGCGGATCCGGCGGAACAGTGTTTCGAGGACTTGTCGGCGTGCGGTGAGGCGGCTGCGGCGGAGGTCGCCGTGTCTGCGGGTTTCCAGCACGTCGAAGATGACGAAGTGGCACGGCTCTGCCTGCGAGAGGTCGTTGGCGCGGCGGCGTTGGGCGTACCGGCGTTGCAGTGCTTCGAAGTCCAACCGTCCGTCGGCCCAGCGCACGATTTCGCCGTCGACCACGGTGCCTTTGGGCATGCCCGCGTACAGGGCTCCGACCAGTTCGGGGAACGCGGCATCGAGGCGGGTGCCGCGGCGGGACCAGATCTGCACGGCGCCGTTGTCGTCGACGACACCGATGGCGCGGTAGCCGTCGAGTTTGGGTTCGTACACCCAGCCACCCGTGCGCGGTGATGGTAGCCGGGTCACGGACCTGGCCAGCATCGGTTCCACCGGCCCCTGGATGTGCACACCTCACTGTCCGTCGCCCGCTGCGGGTTTGTCGCGGCACGTTGGCGGCGTTTGCGCAGGTCAGAACCTATATGCGGCTGGCCCAGCGACAGAAATACGAGGGCGGCGTCCACGGCGGGGCTTCTGGCTGTGGCGTCTGCGGGAGCGCACTGGGCGGATATGTGCGTCACGTGGACGAGGTGGTTGGGCCGAGGTTACAGTGGAACGAACATACGTTCGAATAAGATCATCCGGTGGTTCAGGAGTGGTGGCGGTGGCGATCGAGCGGTTTGCGGTCCGGACGACCGAGCGTGGGTACGGCGTGTGGGACGCGGGGACGAGCGGGTGGCGCAGCAAGCAGGACCTGACCGTGGCCGAAGCCGAGAGCCAGGCGGCGATCATGAACGGGCAGGAACGGGCCCGGGCGGTGCCGACCGGGAGCGGGTTTCGGCAGAACCCGGCCAAGCCGTGTCAGGTCTATCTGGAGGGGCGATGGTGGACCGGGTTCCTGACCGATTGGCAGCAGAGCACGGACGGCTCGTGGTGGGGCGCCGGCACGTGCGAGGAGCAGGAGTGGTCCGGTTGGGTGCCCGCCGCTTGGCTGCGGCCGCGGGCCTGAAGGGTGTGCTGGTGGGGCGGCAGAAACGGTACGGCCAGGTCGACATCGACGGCTACCACGTCCCGGTCGGGGCCCGCCGGCACGACCTGGACCGGGCCGTGCAGCAGATCCTGGACCATCTCGGCAAGTCCGGTGAGGCCGGCATCTACAGCGGCGACGGCACCTGGCGAGGCAACCTGCGTGACCCGCTGTTCGCCTCCATGCTCATCGGGCCGGACCGGGTCCGCCGCGGCGTACGCGTCGACGGCAAGGACACCCTGCTGGCCGCCGACCCAGGCGAGACGTTCGCCGACATCCAGGACCGGCTGTACCGGACCCGGCACTACGCCAGCCCACGCATGGTCACCCGAGCCATCATCGCCGACGCGTTCTACGTCGGCATCGGCATCGGCGTGCTACGGCCGGTCCCACGAGCCCGTGTCGAAGAGTTCGTCGACCTGGTCCTCCAACTCATCGCCACCGGCGACCTCCCCAAGACACTCCTGGCCTACCACGGCCAAGGACTCCGCGACTGGCTCGGACTCCCCGCCGGCGAATGGACACCCGCCGCAGTCGAGGCAGCCAAACACGGCCGCGACCTAGCCGATGGTGCCGCCGGCCAGCCAGACAGTGGACCCGCGGACCGAGCCCGTGGGCTGACTGGGCAGTGATGGACGCGACCGCTGTCGTCGCGAGCCAGCTGACGTGTGCTCAGGTCGCTAGTCGCCGCCGATGAACCTTCGACGTGACCACCGCGGAAACTCATACCTGAGCGGCGGCTCGGTCGTGGCAGGTTGGCAGGTCAGCACCACAGCGTCGGCCCCGGTCAGCCCGAGGGCCCGCAACGTCAAGCTCGCAGCGTAGCCCTGACCGCCGGTGACCCTCCTCCATGACTCGGTTGGTGCCTGTGGCACGTGGATTTCTGATCCAAAGGTGGCCGATGAGTTCCCTCTCTCATCGGGCGGGCACTCGTAGACCATGCCCGAGGGTCGTCGCCGCAGGTCTCGACTTGTCGATCCGTGAATGTCTGTCGCGAGCAGTCCGTGCCGCGTCGTAGCGTGTCGCCGTGGCAGACGACCTTCGAGCTCTCCTGATCCCGCCGCAGGAAGCTCGCTTCCGAAGCTTGCTTGGCCTCAAGTCTGTCCCGCTGCAACTCATCACGTCTGGCTGGCACCGCCTTGTTGTCGCCGCGCCGGATCGGGTATTCGTCTTCCCGCGGCATACCCGGCAGGTCCAGATGGTGGAGCGGGAGGCTGACATCCTTGCGACGGTAACCCTTGACATCGCTCCACGCCTTTTGGCGCTACACCGCGACCAGGCGATCTCTCCCTACCCGTTCCTTGAACTGTCGCGAATCCCGGGTCGGTCGTACGACACGATCATGGAGAATCTCACCCCGAAGCAAGCGGCTCATGCACTTGCGCAGGTCGCGCGCCGCGCAGCGGAGTGGCATGAGGTCCCGCTCCCGCCACGGCTCCGGGAACGACCAAGTTACCGCGAGGAACCCAGGGTCGGCGGACATTGGACGCAGCCGAAGCAGGCGCACATCGTTGCCGCCCGGGCTTCCGACGCTCTCGCGCCCTACCAGTACGAGACGAAGCCGAGACTGTGGGCGATGGCGCTAGAACCCGTCGCAGCCCTCGAACCCGTAGCCGTACACGGAGAGCTATCCGAAGGCCAGTTCCTCCTCGATGATGAGTTAGCACTCACGGGAGTTGTCGACTGGGACGCCCTACACGTAGCTCATCCGCTCGTCGACTTTGACCTGGGCGTGGGCGGCCACCGAATGCACCGCTCCGACCCAGTGCTCAAAGAACGCATTTGGCAGGCCTATGTCGATGAACGAGGCGGACCACTGCCCGAGTGGCCATGCGTACACGTCTTCTGGTGCCTCCTAGACGCCATGACCTTGCTTCAGAGCTATCCAGGCGATGATCGCCTAGGCGTCGTACTCGACGAACTCGCTGAAGCCACCAGCAGCCTGACCTGAGGCCTCAGGACCCGGGTACGCCTTCGGTGAACGGCCGACGAGCGAGGAACCCGACTCGGCTCTGATCCCCCTCTCGGAGGAAGGACCGCGGTGCCTGGGGCAGCGTCCCCGAATCTTGGATCAGTGGTTCAGCACGGCCGACCGCCCGCACCGTCCGAGGAAACGGCTGACCCGGTGAAGGACTCAGGCTCAAACGGGGTCATCCCGGCGACTACGCAACCCCGTCATCCTCGCAACCAGCCACATTGAAGGCCGGAGCGGAACGCGTCAAGTCTCGACGTAGCCGATCACGCCATGACGCCGAAGGCCGTCTTGGGGCGTGGAACGGAGGCCGGATTAGGGATCACGGGCCACACGTTGTCACTTGCCCGGCTCTCGGAAGACGAGCGGGACGACCACTCCGGCTCGAGCTCGGATGAGGTCGTTGAGCTTGTCGACATCCGACCCCTCGTCGGCGCCGGATTCGGCAACCGCCTCGTATGCCTCGGCCATCGGATCGACCGGCTTCGAGGTGGGAGCGGTCCGGTGTCCGGACGATGACCGGATCCGCCGACTCATCTCTGTGCCTGCGCTCATGTGCTGCTCCTCGTGTTGTGTGGTTGGGGGTTGGGCGGTGAGAGGGGCGCCCTGGCCGTCCGTGCCGGGTCGGGGCCGCCGCCCTGGCTCTTCCGGCCAAGGCGGCGCGGGGACGCTGGCCACCGTCGGCGCCGGTCCGCCCGTGCGATAGCCGGGGTGGGTCGTCTCGACGTTCCCATCTCGGCGTACTCGTGCCGGAGGTTAGTGCCGCGGGTCGCCGGTCAACCGGCGGACAAGTCCGGCCGCTCTACGGAGCTCCGCATACCGGCCGGTGGCCTCCTCGAGCTCGAAGTAGGCCTACCTCGAGGCGTCGTCACTACGTCATGGCCCTTCGAGCAGGCAATCGAGCCAGCTTGCTTCGCCGTGTGGTGCAGTGGGCCCGCAGAAGACTCAGGCGGAGAGGTCGCCAGGCAGCGATTCGGCCGCCATTGACACAGCAACCGTGGTCACTACCGTACCCAACCTCGCACGGGTGTGCCCCCAGTTCGGTGGACTCGTTCCGGTGGGGACGGTCAGGCCCGCGTGAGGTCTTCGATGAGTGCAGGTCCCTTTTCCGGGGCGCCAGCCGTCCGAGGGGCCCGGATGCGCCTCGGATCGCTTCGAGCTTCCTTGTCCCGTTCGCGGTCCCGAGCGGCCACGACGTACCTGGTCTGATGGCACGCGGATGGCACGCGTGACGATCTCGATGCGAAGGGCCGACGCACAGGTCGATGGTGGTCGGTCAGGCGTCCGTTGGGCATATCGGGCCGCCGGGCGCGGCGAGCAGGTAGGGGCTCCAGCCCACTCGGCGACTTGCGCAGCCCCGAAGCCAGAGTTCAGCCACGTGCTGACGGCCGCGTGCGTTCAGTAACTTACGGCGGATGAAGGAACACCCTGCGGCGGCCACGCACTACCCGAGGACGTTGGCTCGGAAGGGGATGGGGTCGGGTGCATTGCTCCTCGACGCTAACGATCGAGTGCTCCTCGTCGAGCCGACCTACAAGGATCACTGGGAGATTCCAGGTGGCGCCGTGGAGGCTGACGAGTCTCCGAATGAGGCTGTGTGCCGGGAGCTGCCGGAGGAGCTAGGCCTGCGTCTGGTGGTGGGCGGACTTGTGGCTGTCGACTGGGTGCCGCCTCTCGGTCGGCGTACTGAGGGCCTCATGACCGTCTTTCGACGGGCCATGGTGTCGGCGGCTGCGGTAGCGGAGATCACGGTGCCGGACGAACTTCGTGGCTGGGCGTTCTGCTCCCTACAGGAGGCAACGAAGACGCTGTTCCCCTCCTGGCCCGCCGGATCACCTCCTGCATGGAGGCGAGCCAACGGAACGGTGGCGTATCTGGAAAACGGCCATCCTGTCGTCTGGTCAGCCTCGGTCTCAGCCTGACCCGGCGACTTGACACTGAGGTCGCTGCTTGCTCGGATGCTGGCAACGATCGCACGTGGAGGGAGCGGCGGAGTGGCTACCGCATCGTCACGGATTCCTACCGAGAAGGAAATCCTGCACGCTCAGCTCAGCCGGCACCGCGATGTCATGCTTTGGAAGCTCGAAGGACTCAGCGACGCCGCGATACGCCGGCCGATGACCCGCTCGGGCACTAACCTCCTCGGCCTGGTCAAGCACCTGGTCGGTGTGGAACGGTCCCGGTTCGCCGATCCGTTCGGACTGCCAGTTGCCGAACCGCAGCCGTGGTTCGAGGGGTAAGGGATGGCAGAGCTGCGGCGGGAGAACGCCGGACTCCCGTTCAAACGAAGACATGTGGGCGACAGCGGACGAGAGCACTGAGTTCATCGTCGGCCACTACCGTCGAACCTGCACCGAGTCGGACAAGGTGATCGCGGACTTCCGCCTCGAGGACACCGGATCACGATGGAAGGGGGACCCGATCTCGTTGCGGCAGGCGATCGTGTCCATGATCGGAGAAACCGCTCGCCACGCCGGGCACGCGGACATCATCCGCGAACTCATCGACGGATCTGCCAGCTGCCACCCGGGACAGCCCTTCCTCACCGGCAAGGTTCGCCGGTGGCTCGACAAGGAAGTCAGCTGGCTTGAGCGGCAAGACCTTCCTCTGGCCGTCGTACATCGCGACATCCGAGCGGAGCATCTGTACGTCGACGACAACGGCGATTTGGTCGGCGTGATCGACTTCGGAGACACCACCATCGATGATCCCGCACTCGACCTTGCCAAGATCGCCGGGGACTTCGGAGACCCTTTCCTCGACCTCGTGCTTGCGCACTACCGCGGACCAGCCGACCAGGCTCTACTCGCCAGGGCGCAGCTCTACCGCCGGCTCGACACACTCTGGGAAGTCGCTGAAGACGCCTGGGGGGACCGTCCGGCGGCCATACGCCGATTGCGGTCTCTTGCAGCCGCCGCCGCGCGAGCCGGTCAGCCGAGGCGCGGCTGATGCGCCCCAGCAACCCCGCGCGGGCAGGTCCTTTCTGGGTTCGGATCCGGTACCGGAGCACCTGGTTCAGCGGATAGGCCCATGAGTGGATGTGAGCGTCAGCGGACGTGCGGCGGCAGGCGCCATCCTGGGCCATCAGGTCGGTCGGGCTTGGGTTGGGTGGGCGAGAGGCGTTCTGAGCACTGCACGGCCGGCAGCTCGGCGCGCAGGATCTTCCCAATCCCCCTTCCCTGTAACGCCTCCCGCCTTCTGCAGACTTGCGTGGAAGGTTTGACATGGGGAGGGGGGAGTGCCACGCTTCTCGGCGTGCGGGAGAGGGAAAACCAAGGAGTCCGCGAGTAGTCGGCGCCGGGCCCGGTGGGTTGCTTTGGCGCTGCTCGCGAGGGCGTTTCCGTATCGACTGGCAATCGTCGTCGGTCTTGCATTGTTGAATGGAGCGCTGCCAGCAGTCTTCGCTGTCTTGGTGGCACGCCTTGTCGAGAGCTTGCCGGCGGCGGTCGATGGCGGGTTTGGTTCGCCTGCCGGGCAAGAGATCGTCGGCATTCTGGTCGGGTTGGGCGTGGTGTTGGCGGCGCAGGAGATTCCGGCTGTGGCGTGGGTCTTCTGGGAAGACCTGCTACACCACTACGACGGATACATCCGTGCCCGGATCATGCGGGCGATGCTGTCTGCGCCGCGGCTGGAGTTGTTCGAGGACCCCGATTTGGCGGCTCAGGCCGACCGTGCTGTGCGGCTACTGGGGACCTACCCAGGTGAAGTGGTGCCGGGCTTCGCGGAGAAGTGGGCAGCCCAAGCCCAGGGCCTGGCGGCGACGGTGTTAGTGGCGACGGTGTTGCCGGCGGCCGCAGTAGGCCTGGCTGGGCTGTGGCTGGTCGTTGGTCGCCGGTTGCAGGCGGACTACGCAGTTCGGCGGCAGTTCTGGTCTGATCCGGCACGGCGTGCGCGCTATCTGATGCAGCTCGGATTGATGCCGGCGTGGGCGAAGGAACTACGGGTGTTCGGGCTGGTCGACTGGCTGGGCGACCGGTTCGGGCGTGAGTGGGCCGTGTTCATGGCTGGGTTGTGGCGAGCGCACCGTGTCGGCCAACGCTTCATGGGACCACTGTTCGGCGTCATCGTTGTCGCGAATGGTCTTGTCTTGGGCTGGGCGGTGCAGTCGTCACTGGGCGGGCGGCTGAGCATTGGGGCCGTGGCGATCCTGGTCCAGGGTCTGATCGGCATGCCACGTCTGGCCACCCAGGACACCGACCATCTGATCGAGTCCGGTTCAGCTCCCATCCCTGAGGTGCTCGAGCTGGAGAAGGCCGTCGCCCGGCTTCCCAGTACCTCCGGCACGGCATCGGCGTCCCGGCTTCCGGCCCGCGAGATCTGCTTCGACGACGTCCACTTCAGCTACCCGGGCAGGGATGCCGCCGTCTTCGCCGGGCTCGACCTACGGATCGAGGCTGGCCGCTCGGTGGGGATCGTCGGTCTCAACGGCGCCGGCAAGACCACACTGATCAAACTCCTGACCGGGCTCGAACAGCCACAACGGGGCAGGATCACCGTCGACGGGTCCGACCTAGCCGAGTTCGAGGTGGCCTCGTGGCGGCGGACGGTGGCGGCGATCTTCCAGGACTTCGTTCGCTACGAGTCGCCTGCTCGGGACAACATCGGGTTCGGCGCCGTCGAAGCCGTCCACGACCCGGACTCTGATCACATCCTTCGCACCGCGGCCGAACGGGCAGGCGCCGACCAGCTGGTCGCCGATCTTCCCGACGGCTTGGCCACCACCTTGTCCCGCCGCTACACCGGCGGGGTCGACCTCTCCGGTGGCCAGTGGCAGCGGATCGCGCTGGCCCGGGCCATGGTCGCCGTGCAGGCCGGCGCGCGCGTCCTCGTCCTGGACGAACCGACAGCGCACCTCGACGTACGCGCCGAGGCCGACATCTACGACCGGTTCCTCGACCTCACCCGCGGCCTGACCACCATCGTCATCAGCCACCGCTTCTCCACCGTCCGGCGAGCAGACCGAATCGTCGTCCTCGACGCCGGCCGAGTCGCCGAGGACGGCAGCCACGACCAGTTGCTCGCCGCCGACGACCAGTACGCACGGCTGTTCCGCAAACAATCGCACCGGTACACCGACACCGCGACCCTCCACGGCCGGTCTACCGACACCGCGCCGGGAGGCGACGATGCCTGACCAGATGCCAGCAGTTGGTCGGCTACGTGCCGCCGCTGCCATGCTCCAGATCGCCTGGACCGCCGACCCACGCCGCTCGATCCTCGTGTTCGGACTCGGAGCGATCGAGGCGCTCGCACAGTCGCTGCTCGCCTTGTGGCTCAAGCTGCTCATCGACGGGATCCAGGCGGGAGATGGCCGCACCGTGATGCTCGCAGCTGCCGCCACCACCGCCTCGGTCGCGGGCAGTACCGCACTGGGGTACGCCGGAGCCCGGATCCGCGCCGTCCTGGTCGAACACGCACGGCACCGCGTCGATCGCCGGCTGCTCGACCTGGTCGGCCGCACACCCACCCTGGAGATCCACGAGACGCCAGAACACCTGACCCAGCTGGAGATCGTCCAAGGACGAGGGGGATGGGGATTCGGCGAGATCATCCCCTCCATGGTCGGCCTACTCACCCTGGTCGTCCGGATCGCCGCGACCGGGCTGTTGCTGGTCAGCGTCGACCCCGTGTTGCTGATCTTGCCCCTGTTCGGTCTGCCCGCGCTGCTGCTCAGCTCCAAGATCGGCTCCGCCGTGACCAAAGGCGACGAGCTGGCAGCCGAACCGTGGCGACGACTGGACGACCTCTACAACCTCGCCACCACCGCCGGCCCGGCGAAGGAAGTGCGGCTGTTCAGACTCGCCGACGAACTGCTCACCCGGTTCGGCCGCACCCACCACCAGATGCGCACCCTACGACTCCGCGTCCACCTGCGGGCCTCCGCCATCAGCATCGCCTCCAGGCTCGTGTTCCTCGCCGGATACATCGCCGCGATCGTCTTCGTCGTCGACCGGGCCGTCGCGGGCCAAGCCACCATCGGCGACGCGGTCCTGACCGCCGTCCTCGCCGGACAGATCCTCGGCCTGGTCACCGGTTCCGCCGACATCCTCACCTGGGTGTGGCGCACCCTCACCGCCGCAGCCAGACTCATCTACCTCGAGGACATCGCCCGGCACGCCCTCCAGCGCGTTGACCCGTCAGCCGAAGCGCCGCAGCGACTCACCGACGGCATCCGCCTCGCCGGCGTCTCCTACGCCTACCCACACGGAAAAGGCGACACCCTGCACGAGATCAACCTTCGGCTACCAGCGGGCGCGACCGTCGCCGTCGTCGGCGACAACGGCGCCGGCAAGTCCACCCTGGTCAAACTCCTCGCCGGCCTCTACCAGCCCACCACCGGCCAGATCAGCATCGACGACATACACCTCGCCAGCCTCGACCCCCACCAGTGGCGACAAAGGGTCTCCGCCGGCTTCCAAGACCACGCCCGATGGGAGTTCCTGATCCGCGAAACCGTCGGCATCGGCGACCTGGCCAACCTCCACGACGAATCCGCCGTACGAGACGCCCTCAACCGAGCCGGCGCCACCGACACCCTGACCGGTCTACCCGCCCAACTCGACACCCAACTCGGAGCCACCTGGCCAGACGGCATCGACCTGTCCGGCGGCCAATGGCAAAAGCTCGCCCTCGGCCGCGCCATGATGCGAACCAGCCCCCTGCTCCTCCTCCTGGACGAGCCCACCGCAGCCCTGGACGCCGACACCGAACACCAACTCTTCGAACAATGGACCACCGCGGCACGCCGACTACGCCAACACACCGGCGCCGTCACCATCCTCGTCTCCCACCGCTTCTCCACCGTCCGGATGGCCGACCTCATCATCGTCCTCGACCACGGCAAGGTCGTCGAAACCGGCACCCACGAACAACTCACCGCCACCAACGGCCTATACGCCGAACTCTTCGAACTCCAAGCACGCTCCTACCGATAGTCGTCCCAGCGCGGTCTGGTCGCCGACGCTGCCGGGAACGAAGACCCTCGCGGCAGGACATCCGCTCGTCTTGCCTGGCCCCGCTGTCCCACGATGCGCCAGTGATCCTCTACAGCACCGACATCTCGGGACCTCACTGAGAAGGATCTCTGTGACTTTCTCGTGGGATCGCCTTCACCGCCAACGAACCCGCAGCATTTCGCGGTCCTGCGTGGCAGCCATGGGTCGTGACAGCCCGCGACGACCCGTCGCATCGCGTCGTGGGCTTCGTCAACATGATCAGTACTCATGGCCTTCATCCCGTGGCTAAGGTCCTGCCCGACTACCAGGGCAAGGGCATCGGCAGTGAACTGGAACGCCGCGTGCTCGCCCCAGCCGGTCACCTGGACTCGGTCGACCTGACCTGCGACGAATCGCTGCGCACCTACTACGAGGCCCCCGGAATGCAGGCCATCACGGGGCATGGCCTTATGACGGCGGCACCTACTGAACGGGGCCGCTGGGGCTGGTGTATCTCAGCTTGCTTGCCTGTTCACGACGCTGTTCCGCGACCTGGCCCGATAGACCCTGACGCCGAGGGCGAGCGCGCCCGCTGTCCCGAGCGATGCCATGACGTTCCAGTCGATCGCCAACTAGATCTTGTACACCAGGATTCTGCGCATGCACGCGTCCCTACTGGCACGCTGGCCAACCCACGGTGTCGTCAAGCGACCTTCGGCCACCACGCCATTTGTGACGGCGCACGGCGCCAGTTCTACGTCGATGGAGGATTCGCATGTAGCGCCGGACCCGACTTGGCAGCCACGCTGGCGGCATATGTCGATACCGGCGGCCAGCTTCTGCGTCTGCCTCCATCTGCAGCAATAGCTGAACCTAATAGCTGTGCACAGTGCCCCGATTCGTACCTGGCCGGGAGCGTCGTTCACGTGACTTGCCCGTTGCTGGGCTGCCTTGTTGGCGGCTCCGCCTCTTCTCGTCGCGTGAGGAGCAAGAACGCCGGCGCGGCCAGGACCTGGAGCCCGGCGGCTGCTGCGATGACTGAGAGCACCCCGAGGTGGTCGGCGGCGAGTCCGGCGAGGCCCGCGCTGGTCAGCATGGTGATCGAGTACAGGCTGTTGATGCCCCCGACGGCCCGGGCTCGAAAGTTCTCTGTGGTGTGAAGGATGAGCATGGTGTTGGCGGCAACCCAGGCGATGGTGAACGGGTAGCCGCTCAGGGCGAAAACACCGAGGGCGGCGGCTGGGGTCGGATGCAGGCTGAGAGCAAGGAGCAGTGCTCCCGAGACTGCGGTTCCGGTGGCGATCGGGAGCCGGTATCCAAATCGTCTGACAGTGAAGGCGATCGTTGGTCCGGCAAGGAGCGCGGTGACAGCGAATGCGCTGTTGACGATGCCCATGAACGCTGAACTGGTGCCGATCACGCCAAGCATCAGGACTGGGAACAGGCCACTGAGTGCTCCCTCCTTGCAGGCGTCAAGCATCTGGAGTGCTGCGACCCCGCGGGCGGTGGGCTGGGTCACGACCAGCCGTGCGCCGGCCAGCCAATCCGAGCGAAGGCTGGCACGGAATCCGGGCGGGCGGGAGCGTCGAGCCTTCGGTCGAAGGGCCCACACGAGCGCAGCCGATACGGCCAGCGCCGCCACTATCACGGCTACGGCGTATCCGAAGCCGGCCGCGGTCATCAGGATTCCGCCGAGTGCAGGACCGGCGAGCCGGGTGATGTTGGTCGCCGCGGAGTTGGCGCCAGTTGCCGCCGGGAGCTCATCCTCCCCCACCACGTCGGCGACCATGGCCTGTTCTGCCGGTGTGAAGAACTGCATCGCCGCAGCCTGAACGAACACCACGGTGAGCACGGCCCACGCATGGTCTCCGACGACGAGCAGACAGGCGACGACAGCGACACGAACGATGCTGACGATCTTGAGGAGTCGGACCCGATCCACGCGATCCCCGACCAGTCCGCCGACGCTGCCCAGGGCGGCCGCCGGAAGGGTGCCCGCGACCGTCACCGCCGCCGTGACCACGGTGGATCGCGTCAGGTCGTAGACGTGGATGGCCTGCGCCATCCCCAGACACCAGCCGGCCAATGACGACACGAAGCCGGATGCCCAGAGGACGACGAACTGCCGATGACGAAAGATCGAGGGCACCCAGGGACTCTGAGCGCTACCCTACTGAAAATGACAGACGGTTCTTGCAGTAGCAACCCACGCCGGCTGACGTCGACACAGGCTGCGACCTTCGTGACCTCACCGATATCGAGCCGATTCTTCCTGCCCTTCCTCGGTCGCGAACGGACCGTGGCGTCGGTGGCCCGTGAGTTGGGAGTGTCAGTCGGCGCCGTCACCTACCGGGTGCGGCAGATGGTCGACCTGGGCCTGCTCGTGCGCACCAGGGTCCAAACCCGCCCCGGTCGGCCCATCCGCCACTACCGGTCGGTTGCCGATGCAGTCTTCGCACCCCTCGCGCTGACCCCGCTCGACTCGGTACGCCAGCTCTTCAGCCGCGGACGCTTCCCCACGCTAGAAAAACTGGAAGCCAGCATCGAACAGGCATGGCTCCAGATCGGGCGCGACCACGACTGGGGCACCCACCTGTACCGACCAGATCCCAAGTCTTCGGTGAACAGAGACTTCGTTCCCGCGAGCCTGGCCAGCTCCGACGCCTTCTGGGACGCCACCCTCCACGACGACGCACCCGCGGTGTGGGACCAGTACGCCGAGGTTCGCCTCACCCACCGCCAAGCCAAAGCCTTCCAACGAGAACTAGCCGAACTCCTCAGCAAGCACACACACTCACCAAAGGGGCAGCGATCACGTCGCTATCTCGTCCACCTCGCGCTCGCCCCACAACCATGATCACCACTGAGGCGTCCATGACGCTATAGCTCTCGCCGCGGCGCCATCCACGCGACATGAGCCCGTTGGCTCCCCGAGAGTCCCCCGCTCCCGCTGCGACTCCCCTCGACCGGCGGAGCCTGTCAGCCTGGACTGCCCACCGATTGCTCGCGCCGGTATTGATCTACCTCGTGTCAGAGTGGGGCAGATGAGAATCCGCCGTGGGTCCCCACTCAGCACAGCCTCCGACCGAACACCGCCGGCGGTTCCGAGACGAGAGAAGCCTGACATGGCAGAAGGCGATTTCTGCTGCTCAGCCCGCCCGTGGAGTCGACGTGATGGCCAGCGATCATCCCGGGTGGGCGGCGGTGGTTGCTGAGAGCGTGCCTGGTGCTTCGGTTCGCGGGGTATGCCGCATATGACGTCCCACGTGAACGTCGTCCATCGCGACCGTGGTTGCCGAGGCAACGTGGTTGGGCATGAGCGGTGACTACCGGCGGCGTCCGGATACCGCCGCCCGGTCATTGAGAATCGTTGCGTACCACCTATGTGAGACGCCGCTGCTCAGGGGCTGTTGCTTCCCGTGCAGCCATGGCACATGTACGCATGGGGTCACATACGGCATGCTGCCCGGATGCACTCTTGCAGCTCCTGCGAGAAGCCACTTGCCATGGAGCCTCGTGGTGGGCGGGCAGTCTGTCCCCAGTGCGGCAGCGCCAGTGACGCTGTTGTGCTCAGGCCGCTGGTCGTCGTCACCGGCGCTGGGCACCGCTCTGAAGGTCGCCAGGTTGGGGGCCTGGCTCGGCACTGCTCGGCGGGACCAGCCATCCGAGCGGTGATCGGCCCTTCGAGCCGATGAGCCAGGGCACCCATCCCGAAGAGCTGCCGGCCGAGGTCCTGGACGACGTGGCCAGCGTGGTCGGGGCAAAGGTCACTGTTCTCAGTCGCCTACCCGGGGGTCGCCATGTGGGTGCCACGCGCGTCCAGGTGGCGAGAAGGGCAAATGCAGTGCTCAAAGCAGTGCCCCGGGCACACCCCAGGGTCCTGGATGAGACGTTGCGAGCGCATCGAGTGGTCGAGCACATGCGTAGGCGCGGCTATCCCACCCCGGCCTGGCTCGGAGTGGGGGCCACAGCCACTCATGTATGGCATCTGATGGACTTCGTTGACGCGGCTCCCGCGCCAGAGCTGACCCCATCCCTCGTTGAGCAGCTGATGGAGATCACCGAACTTCAGGCTGGCCAAGCCTCCGAGCCCTACGACCACTGGTCGTACTCGTGGCGGGTCGCCACTGGTCAGGAATCGGCTGTCGCCGGGCTGGAGTTCAACGAGACTCCCGAGCTCTCGCGTCTCCGCCAGTCCGTGGCCAGGGTCTGGGAGTATTCCCCCGTGGTGTCGGCCTTGGTCGAACGCTTGCGGGTCGCGTGTGCCGACGCCCCACCACCACGGGAGGCACCTGACATGGTCCATACCGATCTCACCCCCAGCAATGTCCTGGTGCGTGACGGAGCGGTGGTGGCGGTCGTGGATTGCTTGGGCGCAGGTAGCGGCACGCGGGCGTCTGATCTCACCTGCCTCGTGTGGTGGTCAACCTTCCAGGATCCGCTGGACGGTGTCCGAAGGCGGCTGTGGACGAGAATCCTCGAGCTGGTCGGCTGGGAGGGGGCGGCGGTGCTCGCAGCGAATCACGTCCTCCACATACTTGAGTTCCACATCAGCCAAGGGCGTCACGATGATGTTCCAGGGGTGGTCAAGGGCGGCCATCGCGCCCTCGACGAGCTGAACGCGCTTCGCTAAGCCTGATCCAAGATCAACGATGCGCTCGCGCGGCGGCCGTCGTCAAGATCAGCGAGATCGGCAAGCAGTTCGTGCACCTCAGTGCCGGACACTCGCAAATTCATGGAGCCCCGCAAGGTCCCGCGAGCCAGCTCCCGTCACCCGGGCACAACGTCTCGATGGCCGAACCTCCCACGTACGGATAGGGATCGGCTTACGGACACGGCCTCGGTCGGAACGCTGCTCCTCGGATGCGTCATCGCGGTGTTCGGGCGCCGTTCCCTTCGCGGACGGCTATGACCGCGGCCCGGCGCAGGACGTTAGTCGTGGAGACGGGATTCTCCGAGGTGAAGGTGGAGGTCGATCGCCTGGGGTGCGTGACTGATCGTCAGGTCAAGTTGGCGCAACGTCCAGTGTGCCCAGTAGAGCAGTAGCCGGCGGGGCTCCACTGTCTCGGCGAGGATGTCGTCCAGTCTGTCGATGGCAGATTGCTGGATGCCTGGCCAGCGGGGGTCGATCGCGCCCCAGGCGAGGGCGAAGAGAAGGCCGACGAGGGTCCAGTGGCGGTCGCCGCGTGCGACGTGCCAGTCGACGACACCGGTGATCTGATTCTGGTGGCCGACGAGGATGTTCTCGGGTCGGTAGTCGTTGTGGATGAGGTCGTCGCCGGTCATCTCGTGCGGCTCTCCGGCGCCGATCTCGCGAATCCGATGGAGGAGTCGGCGGCTGCGGTCGTTGTGCTGCTCGAGTGTCTGGTGGCGATAGAGCGCCGGCCCGCTCGTGCGCAGGTGAAGCGGTGGGACAGGCAGGTCTGGGCGCTCGGCGAGCAGGTGGGCGAAGCGTTCGTTCGTAGCGACCATCCGCTCGATCATGGGAGCGTCGATGTGCGTCGCGGGAGTGCCAGGGAGGCGTTCCTGAACGATCGCGGCGGTGCCGTCGCCGAGTTCGACGATCAGGTCATGGCGCGGCACGGGCAAGCCGCGGGACCTCGCGAGTCGGAGGATATCGGCGGTGACACGGAGCTGGTCGAGTGGCGCGCGGCCGCGAGTGACGACGGCATCTCTACCGTCGGGCCAACGCACGTACGCCCCACCGGAGTCGCCCCATTCGGCCATGCCGACAAGTTCCAGGTCAGAGCTAGTACGGGCGTTGATCTCGGCCAACAACCGTTCGGGAACAAACCTGCTCACCTGGCCCACCGGCTCCGCCCAGAACCCATGCCGCTCCCCAGAGAATAGAAACGTCAACGACGCACGTCGTACCAACGCGCCCCGAACCCTGGCACGGAGCAGACGTCACCCGAACAAGCAGAACACGTGACCGGCGGGATCGGTACAAACCCGCACGTCGGCCTGTGGCTGCCAGGGTGTCAGGGCAGCACCGAGCTCGACCGCCTTGGCAAGAGCGGCGTCGACGTCCGCGACCTGGAAGTCGAGGTGGATCATCATCTGCTGATGTGTACCATCTGCCGGCCAGGTCGGTGGTTCGTACCGAGCTTCGCGCTGCAAGGACATCATCCGCTGACCGTCTGGCGATCTGAGACCCACCCAGCCCGGGTCGTCCTCGCCGGCGTCATCGTCGGCCACTTCCCAGCCCAGGAGTTCGCAGTAGAACATGGCCAGCTCCCGCGGGTGGCGACAATCCAGTACTGGATACGGTCCACCGATCACAACCGATGCGGAATCGCTCATCGTCCTCCTCGCTCCTGCCTCAAACGAACCCGGCCGCGACAGATCTGCGCCCGCGGTCGAACCGCTCGCCATCACCGCCATAGGAGGGGCCCATTGACATCACCCATCAGTGGCAGCCTTCGACCTCCTCGCCGAGTGCTGTTGACACCGAGCCGGAATGGGAGCGGACCTGGCAGAGCCAGTGTGGCAGGCACACCGGACACCCTCCGTCCTATACGCAGCGACGCAGCGGGGGCCTAGGCGTTCGATCAGGGATCCCCGGGCGGACACGGCCCCGGTCGGAACGCTCCTCCTCTGATGCGCCATCGCGGTGATCGGGCGCCGTTCCCTTACCGGACGTGCTTCGGGGAGGCCGAGGAATGTGTCTCCAGCAATATGGCGCGTCGTCGTGCAGGTCGAGCTGCGGACGGCGCAAGCCGCCGGAGCGAACGACCGGTTAGGACGCGCCCAGCTCGGCGAGCGCGTGGCGCAGGAAGGCGGTCGTCCGGTCTTCGAACTGCTGCGGGCTGTCGGTCCGCCCCAGCTGCCGGAAGCCCCTGACAATCCGTACTTGCTTGCGGATGGCGTCGAGTCCCCAGATGAGGTCGAAGACCGGGAGGTCGGCCGGTTCCGCGCCGCAGATGGCGGCGTAGTGGTGGGTCAGCCGGTCGGCGGCGGTGTGACCGAAAAGGAGGGCTACGTCGGCCCGGCAGTAGGCGAGCTCGCACGATGCTGGGCCGAGCCGGGACTCGCACCAGTCCGCGATGCCGGTGAGTCGGTCGCCGTCCCACAGCGTGTTGCCGAGGTTGAAGTCGCCGTGCATTAGGACCGGCTGCCAGGACACGCCGGGCAGGTGGCTCTGGATCGCCGCGACGGTACGGTCGGTCAACGGGCTCGGATTGCGTAGCTTGGGCGGTCGCCAGGACTTGACCGGCGTCGGACGCAGGAGCGGGCCTTCGGCGCCGGTGGTGTCGGTGTTGTGGATGGCAGCGAGTGCGGACGCGAGCTGCTGGAGCCATCCGTCGACGTCTCGGGGACGGAAGTTCACGTCACCGGTGAGGCGGGTCATGGCGAGCGCCGGCCTGCCGAACCAGTGGCCCTCGGTGTCGAGGGCCACGGGCCGCGGCACAGGAGCGTCCACCCGCTGGGCGAAGCGAAGCCGTTCCCACTCGAACCGGACCGCATTGTGGCGCTGACGCCGGTAGAGCTTGACGACGACGGCTCCGTCGGTGGTGTCGATCTCGAACGTTTCGGCGGAGGTGCCACCACCGATTCGGGACACCCCGCGTAGCGAGGCACCAGGCACACTCTCGGCGACCACCGCCGTCCATCCGGGAAGGTCGTGGGCCATCAGGTCGACTCCGCGGGCGGGCCGCGCGGCGGCATCGGCTTTGGTCATCTCAGGCTCCTCTCCCGTGGTACCGCCTCCGTCGGTGTTCCTAGAGCGGGAACCAGCCGGTGCGGTTGAGCCAGTGGTGTCCTGATCGAAGGTGGGTGACGAATGCGCGTTGGAGGGTGGTGTCTTGGGGGAGTTGGTTCAGGAGTTCGGTGGGTAGTTCGGTCAGGTCGCCCGGGTCGCGTTTGAAGATGCCCTGGAGCATCGGGTGGTCGGCTCGTTCGGTTGGGTTGGGTAGGAGCCGGAAGCGTCGCTGGAACTTGATGATGTTGGAGGTTTCGGGTAGGTAGTCGGCGAGTTGCTCATCGAGTAGCCAGGTATGGCACATGAATGCCACCGGCTGTTCGGGAAACCGGTCTTGGACGAATCGGCTGATGCGCTGAATCGACTCGTCGCAGTCGTCGGGGTTGAGTGGGCGCCCGCTTCCGGGAATGTGGAGGTTGATCACGGGATCACCGGGTCGAGGTGGGCGCGGGCGGGTGGTGGCAGCTTCAGCGGCATTCTCGAACTGCGCGGGTGCAACGTGCCGGTCGAAATCCAACCGGCACAAGCCCTTGTAGAAAGCACCCCGAAATATCAGCGGCAGTGCCCAGGTTGCGCCAAGGCCACTCGTGCCGGACGTCTGGCGGTGGGCTGCCATTGCCCCGCCTAGATCGGCGAGGCTCTGTTGCGAGACTGCGTCCGGAACGCGCTGCTCGGCGTGGTAGCCACGCACGTGCGGCAGGATCGCGAGGAACGCCCAGACGTGCAGGTGCTGGCCTAGGGCGCCGGTCGTGGTAGGCAGACTCGGCCAGCCAGCTCCGTGCTTCGCGTCGGAGACCGGACGCCCCATCGTCGCGAGCAGTTCGCGGTAGAGACGATCGAGGATCCACCAAAGCGCTGGATGCGCGACCGGGTCGGGGCGTGCCGCCAGGGTCGCCGCCCGGTCGGCGGGGTCGACGCCGAGCTGCTCTAGCAGTCGCGTCGCCTCGTCATCGTCGGGGAGCGCAAGTCTGGCCGCATAGCCCGGTTGGTTGAGGCGTTCGAGCCACGCCGCCGTTTGCGCCGGTAAACCCAGTCGAGTCTGGACGTCGGCGAGGGTGGGAGTCGGGGACGGATCGCGGGCTGTGTCGAGGCCATTAGAGGTGACCTCACCATCGGGCATGAGGCACACTAGAGCCTGCTCCTTTCGACTGTGGGAGTTCGCTCCGGGGCGGATTCTGCTTGCCGGCTGGTCCGCCTCGGGGCTCTTACGGTTCATCACCGTATTGGCCTTTGTACCGTCGAGCAATCGCTTACGTTCGTCGCGCCCGACGTGCACAGGGCGCCGCCCGTGGAGCATGACGGGATGCAAGAACACGCGGTACGTACTGAGCCAGCTTCCTGGTACGCCGCGAAACCCAGTCACGGACACCCACCGGGACCGCCGGGTTTGGCTGGTGGCCTGCTTGGACCGGGGAGAGCGGTGGCCCGCAGCATTGCCCGGCGCGGTGGGCAGCTCGCTGCCCGACGTGGAGCCTCCCGCGTGGCCGTAAAGGGACGCGTACGCGCTCATTCCCCTGCTCCCCAACGACCCTGAGCTGCACGAGTCGCCCGGCCCACTGCTGCCCGTCGCTCTGATGGCGTCCAAAAGGCGGCGGCTTCTGTCGCTGTGGGATGCCAGGACCTCGTGCCTCGGGTATGGCTCGCCGCTGCTGTCGAGGTACAGCGACAGGACCGGAACGTCTGGTCGAACGTCTAGCAGGTGGGTGAAGCGGTCGTTCAGATCGACGATCGCGTTGATCACCGCCGGTGTGATTTCGGGTGGCGCGGATCCGGGTAGGCGTTCCTGAACGATGAAGACGGCATCGTCGATGTCCACCCATTGATCACGACTCAATCTGCATCGACAGGTTCGGGAGGGCTGCCGGGGATGCCCTGCCGTATTCTGCAAACCATGACGCGCTACGTGGTCGATGCCAGGACCTTGCTGCACATCGTGTCGACCGGTGTGCAGATCAGTCCCGATCACCAGCTTGTCGCACCAAATCCGGTGCGGTCGCAGGCACTGTCGCTGCTGTTCGAACGGGTCAGATGCGGTGAGCTCGACGAGGTTGAGGCGTTGCGAATGCACGAGCGCCTGACCGAGGTGAAGATGCGGCTGCTGGGCGACCGGGTCTCACGTCGCACAGCCTGGCGGATCGCCCGGGAGCAAGGGTGGGACACTCTCGGGGATGCCGAGTACCTCGCCGTGACGCGGCTTCAGGCCGATGCGCTGGTCACGATCGATGAGGCATTGGCTCGTCTGGCGGACGGCATCGTTCCCGTGGCGTCGCTGGACGCTCTGAGTTCCTCGTAAGGCGCTCGCAAGCGAGCATTCTGGCGAATCGCCGGCCCGGCCTGCCCGAGCTGGGGGTCGACCATTCTCTGGGATCTGCCCTCCAGGATTTGGATCAAGAACGTCCCGGGGCGACTCGTCCGCAGAGGGCGTCGCGCTGGTCACCGTAGGCGTGGTCGGAGCCGATACAGATCACCACGTCGGCCGGGTCTGACGCTGTGGTCGCGGACTCGACCGCAGAGGTAACGCGCTCAGCCAGGCCTCGCTTCGCAGCATTGGTGCGGCCACGTTCGACTGCGTCGGCGTCGGTGTCCACACCCACGCCGACCGCCGCCTGTGCCATGGCCGGATCGTCGTCGTCGAGGTGCGCCAGGACCTTGAGGACTCTCGGACAGCACACCCGTCGAGCGCGTGGTCTCGTCCATACGCTCGACGGGTGTTCGTTCAGGGATCCCATACGGACACACCCCCCGGTCGAAACGCTGCTCCCCTGATGCGCCATCGCGGTGGTCGGGCGCCGTTCCCCTTGCGGACATTCGGCTTAGCCGTGACCCTGGTCGTCACCTTGATGTTGGCATCGTGCGCACAACCAGAAGCTGAGGCGCCGCGTACCGACAAAGCTGGCGAGGTCTTGAGGCAGGGCACTCAACGGCTTGATGGGACCAAGCCGACCGGCGGAGGCGAGACCGGCAGTCCCAGCCGAAGCGGCGAAACGACCAAGGACCTGTCAACGTTTCCCGCGTTTCCCGGCGACGCGACAGGCATCACGGTGACCGTCTTCGACTTCCAATTCTTCCCGGAATTGCGGATTACTCTGCTCACCGGCGAGGGGTCGCTCTACGGAGCCCAAGCGATGTTACGCCGGAACTGGACCTGGAGCCCTGTACCGGTTTTTCCCCATTGACCCACCCCCCGAGCCGTAAACAGCGAGCTCCGCCGCCATGACCACAAGGCCGGCCGACGGGTAGCGGTCGCCGCTCGAGGATCGGATCTCCTACACGCTCGCCCGTGTCCGTAAGGCGATCCCCGGGTTCGAGCGGCGATGACGTGATCGACGTTCACCAGTGGAGCGCCCTGCGGCGACGTCGAGGCAGTTCGGATCAGGTTCCCAATCTGTACGCCGAGTGCTAGGCCGTAAACGACGGGCGGCACAGCACCTCGCCGCCCTCGATGCGCCAGTCCACTTCCTAGCACTTCTCACTTACCAGGCGGCGGTCGTCAGCTTGCCGTCCGCGAGATGGTCGTCAGCTGAATACTCCGGTGGTCCGTAGGTGGGCGCCGAGGGTACGGTCCCCGCCGGGGAGTCACCTCGGTTCCCCGCCCATTTATCAGAGCGGTAGGAGGACAGCGTGCGGCGAAAGAGCCACGCCATGTCCCGGCGAAGCAGCGTGAACGCAGCGGCGATCTCACCTGCCCGCGTGTCGACGCGGCGGCGTTGTGCGTCGGTCATCTTCTCGACGCGTAACAGCAGGTAGCCCTGATAGGGGTCCACGATCTTGCGCCTTTCCTTGCGGTGTCACTGGGGTTTCCGCCGACGATCTTCGGTTACTCGTGATCGGTCGCGAGCGTGTGCATGGCTGGTCTACACAACCTTCCGGTTTGTGCCCGGACCGTCAGGTCTCGGAAGTGGCCGACTGTTTCGGGGCCGATCCACAATGCGACCCCTCCGGCGCCATCGACGCCTGACTTGACGTCGTTGACGATCAGCGTCGGCTGAGGGTTGTCGTGGACGTACAGCCAGGCGTTGTCCCCACATACCTCGATCCTGATCTTCGTCCATTCACCGGGCATGAGATCCACATAGGCCTCGTACTTGGATGGAGTTTCCCGACGAAGCCGGAACCACGGCCACTGCGGATGCGATACGTACTGGGCGGAGTGGTTGCGCCGCTCCTGATCCTGCGCCCGACCATTCGTCGGGCGCAGGTAGAACGCGTCATAGGTCCTCAGGTCCGGCTGCACCCGGAACGCGATACCGACAAAGCCGCGCGCTGCCTCAACCGCGCCAGGTTCTAGATCGCCAGCGATCTGCGCTTCGATCACACCACTGGAGAACTCGATACCTTCGATCCACGCGAGCTGGTTGAGCCGGCTCCGTTCCGCCGGCGGCAGGTGTGCAACCCGAGCTGCCGTCTGCTCAGACTGGGCCAACCTCACGCCCGGCATGTCGTGCAGCGTCGCCGCTTCGGCCGCCACATTGTGCAGCCGAAGCCCTTCCACCGACGTCAATCCGATACCCGCGGTCACTGGCGTACGAGCCGCCGAAATCACTTCACTCATGACCCACGTCCCCTCGAAAGCACAACGACAATCACTGGTAACCGAATAGTCCAGTGAACCCTTCCCCGCGGGCAAGTACGTACTTTGAAGTACGGTACCCGTATGGACGTAAACTCCCAGCTCAAACCGGGGTCCAACGGGATGCCGGAGGTGTTCGGGGCCGGATGCCCCACCCTGGTCCTCCGCGAACACATCATGAGTAAGTGGGGCAACCTCATCCTGCTCTGCCTCTCCGAAGGCACCCACCGGTGGAGCGACCTACGGCGACGACTCGAAGGCGTCAGCGAGAAGATGCTCGGCCAAACGCTCCAGACCCTCGAACGCGACGGCCTCGTCCACCGCGACGCCCACCCAGTCATCCCACCCCACGTCGACTACAGCCTCACCGACCGCGGCCAAGAACTCGCCACCTTGCTCATCCCACTCCGCCACTGGATCGCCAACAACGCAGACGACATCATCAACGGCCCCTGAATAAGAACGCCCGTCGTCCTCCCACCCAGGCCCAGCTCCAGCCCAGCCCGAGCGGAGCGGTGCGCCGCGTCAACGGCCCCGTGGGGTCCGTCTAAAATCGGCCGAGATTGCTGGCGACCGGTAGGGGATCCCTTGCGGCCACCTGCATGGTCGCCGTCCTGAGCCGCCAGGACCAGGTGGGTAGCCAGAGGTCTCCGGGCACGCGCTGCGCGGCGTGCTCGTCGTCGGCGGCCTTCCCTCCCGCCGGCTTTCGACGGTTGACGTTCGGCTTGCGGGCAACTGTCGGGACGGTTGCCCAACCCAGACACCAGCATCACCGCCATCGCACGGCTACTCGGCGTCAGCCCCGGCACCCTCTACAACCACATCCCCAACCTGCGCGAACGACGCGCCAGCCGCACCCGGCAGGGAGCCCTGCCGGCGCCACAGGCAAGCGAACCACATCTAGCCCTACTTCTTAGCGTTGGTTTTCCGCTGGAAGCTACCGGCTGGCCTCTAGGTGTGGCGGGCTGCAGCGTCAGGAGTAGTCGGCCCACAGCCGCTGCGCGGCACTGTCGACCGTGACTAAGCCTCCGTAGGGCAGGATCCACTGTGGCCGGGTATGGCCGAAGGGCACTCCGACCACCACGACCGCCTCAGGGTTGTAGCCGTGGACGGTTTCGATCGTCGTGTCCCGCTGCTCGGCGCGACGTGCTGCACGCTCCTGTGGGCTCGGACGCATTTCAAAGTTGGAGGTAGGGGGGCGTGCCATCAGAACAGCATCCACCGCCGCTAGGAGGCCGCGCTCGCCGAAGGCGCGCAGGATCCGAGCCGGGATGAGCGTCTCCGAAGTCTCGAGGAGCAGGACCCCGCCCTGCAGGACTGACGGGTCGGTCGGGAAGCGACCTGCCGTCAGGACCCACAGCAGCACCTCCGCGCAACCGCCCCAGGTGCGGCCCGTCACCGACCTCGCCGGGCCGGCCCAGGTCCAGGGTTCGGTCGGCTCGCGCTCGCCGAACTGGGTCAGTGCCGCAGGGTCCTTCCAATCCCTGCCGAAGTCCTCCGACTCTCCGGGTTCGGTGATCTCCATGTGCCCCCCTGTCAGCAGGGCGGCTCGCAGCGACTTCGCGTGCACCTCGTCGACGGCGGGTCCCGCGCCTAGGTGGACCTGTGTGGAGCCCCCATGGAAGCCGGCGACCCCGTGGTTCCAGAGCCAGTTGAGCACGTTGGTGTTGTCGCTGTAGCCCAGGAAGGGCTTGGGGGCGGCCCGGACAACCTCGGGGTCAAGGTGAGGGACAACAGTGATCTGGTCCTCACCCCCGATCGTCGCGAGCACCGCTCGGATCTCTGGATCGGCGAACGCAGCATTGAAGTCCGCCGCCCGGTCCCGCGCCGAGGCTCCCAACCGACGCGTCGTCGGGTACTCGACGGGCACGAGACCGGTGACCTCCACGAGGCGTTTCATAGCCTGCTCATGCACCTCAGGCGCAGCACCCGGGGCAGCGGAAGACGGGGACAGCACTGCCACCTTGTCCCCTGGAGTGGCCTTGGGCGGGCAGGCAAGGGATGGCTGCATGGGGGACAGTCAACCGCGATGCGAGCGGACGAGTCATTCCGATTTCACGGGATGGGGCGCCGTCCTCGGGCTCACCGGGCGGTGTGGAAGGCGCCGGTGGCTGTGGTGGCCGGTGTCTCCTTAGCGGCCCGTGTTACGCGCGGGTCTTGCCGGTCACGAGGGTTTAGCCTGGTGCTCGTCGCGGGCGAGATGCCGTGGTCGTTGCCTCGAATCCGGCTTGGGGTGCCGAGCGTTGTGCGGTAGGAGCCCGATGCCGTCCAGCAGCCGCGGCTGGCGGGTTCGGGACGGTCACCGATGCGGTGCGGTGGCGTTGGACGGTCCGGTAGACAGTGGCTCGCGCCACGCCGAACAGGTCGCCGACTTCGGCGATGGTGTATTCGCCGCTGCGGAGCAGTTCGACCAGGTGGGCTTCCTTGGCGTGGTTTGAGCTTGGGCTGCTTGCCACGCAGGTGCCCTTTGGCTTTGGCCACGCGCATGCCCTCACGGGTGCGGGCTCGGACTAGGTCGGCCTCGAACACCGCGACCATGGCCAGCACATTGAACAGCAACCGCCCGACCGGATCGGTCGGGTCGTAGACGCTGCGGCCCAGGCTCAGCTTCACCTGGCGTCGCGTGAGGTCTTCGGCGATGGTGCGAGCATCGGGCAGCGACTGGGCGAGTCGGTCGAGTTTGGTGACGGTGCTGCCGCTCGGCGAATGTGACCAGAGTTGCTCATCGAAAGTGACCAGTCTGGCGTTGGGCAGGGTAGCGCTCAGGTTGGGCTTGTCATAGTCACCTCCGGGAGGTGGACGTTGGCGGCTGCGGGTGGGACGAGGACGGCGATGATGGCGAGTTCGTGGTGGCAGTGCGGGCAGCGTTGAACGCTGTTGACGGTCTGAACGGCGTTCGGAGCGGCGTTCGCCGTTCGGTACGCCGTCCGACGGCGTTCGCAGGTGGGTGTACGTCGTCGGGTGGGTGGTGCGGTTGCGGGCGTGCCAGTCGGCGATTCGGCAGCGTGGTGAGCAGAACCTCTGCGTGGGTTCTTGGTCGGGATCGTGAACGGCTGGCCGCAGTTGGCGCATCCCGGGTGCGCTCGTTCGGGTGGGCGTTGGTCATGGCTTTTCCGTGCGGTTGAGTGCCTTGCGGAGTGGCTCACTGCGTTGTTGGTGGGCGCGCATCCGGTAGGAGGGTCCGTCGATGGCGACGACGATTCCCTTGTGGAGAAGGCGGTCGAGGATCGCGGCGGCGAGCATCGGGTCGCCGAGTCGTTCGCCCCAGCCGGCGACGCCGGCGTGGGAGGTCACGATGGTGGAGGACTTCAGGTAGCGGCGGGAGATCACCTCGAACAGGGCCGCGTTGGCGTCGGGGTCCGGGCGGGAGCGGGCGTAGGCGAACTCGTCGATGACCAGCAGCCTGGGGCCGCAGTAGAACCGCATGCAGGTGTTCCAGCGGCCTTCCAGGGCGGCCTTCTTGCAGCGTTTGGCCAGGTCCTCGGCGGTGGTGAAGTAGACCCGGTGTCCGGCCTCGGCGGCTGCCCTGGCCAAGTCCGATCGCCAGCATGGTCTTGCCGGTGCCGGGTGGGCCGACGAGCAACACGTTGCCGGCGTCGTCGAGGAACCGCAGGGTGGCCAGCTCGCCGACCAGCTTGGCATCGACACCGGGTTGGGCGGTGTAGTCGAACTCGGCCAGGGTGGAGGCCGTGGGCAGGCAGGCGAACCGCAGCCTGCCGGTCAGCCGGCGGGCCTGGGTGGCGTCGACCTCGACGGCCAGCAGCTGCTCCATCGTCGCCAGCGGCGAGGCGTGCTTGTCTCGTGCGGTGTCCAGGACGCTGGTCAGTGCTTCGGCGGCGGCGGACAGCTTCAGGAATGCCAGGTGGGACCTGAGCCGCTGGTAACAGGCCGCCTGGTCGGTGCTCATCGGCCGGGTGCTCATGGGCTCGCCGGTCGGGGCGATGGTGGCGGTGGGGCTCATGAGGCTTCGCTCCCGTTCGGTGGGCCGAGTGGGCGGGTCTGGTCGGCGTAGGAGGCGAAGTCGACGACGACCTGCTCACCGACAACCCGGCTGCCGGTGGCGCGGATCGCGGCGGCCTCGGCCAGGGCCTCCTTCGATGGTGTGCGGCGGTCCTTGCGGCGGCACGGTGGCTTGTCGGCGAAGTTCGCCAACACCACACGGGTCAGGGCGGCCACTTGCTCGGCCGAGCGGACCAACACGCCGGCGCCGTCGGGTTCGCGGACGTGCCGGGACAGGCAGCGATCCGCGGGCGCTGACCACCTCGAGGCTGGTGGCGCCGAGCCGGTGCCGCACCTGCACCACTAGGCCGGTGTGGCCGGGCGGCACCGAGTAGTAGTTGCCGCGAAACGCAACCAGGGCTTGGTCTTTGACCGTCCGCTGCACCTGCAACCACGACCGGGAACGGTGCCGGGACCGGCCGCAGCGGCTCGGCCTCGGCGAGTGCACCCACCGTGGTGCGCGGACCCGTCCCGCATCCGCTTGCGGCCATCCAGCCGGGCACACAGCCGGTCCAGACTCGGCCTGCGCCGCGGCCAGAGTCCGGCGTCGTCGGCGACGGTGCGCCACCAGCGTTGCGCAATCACATGGGCGCCCGGTACTGCAACGAGCGCTAGCGCGGTTTCCGGACGTCGCCGTGACGTGGTGCCACGGCGATGTGTTGACGCATTCGTTCGGAGGCGCGTCGTTCGATACGGTGGTGTCCAACGCGACGTCGCACCATCTGTCGGACAGCAAGGTTGCACTGCACCGTCTGGGCGAACTCGTGCGGCCAGGCCGCACTCTGGCCGTTGTTGGCTTCGCTTGGATGGATCGGCGCGACTGGCCGTGGGCCGCCGTTTCCTGGGTGGCGGTCGGGGTCGTCTCCCGATTGCGCACTAAGTGGACCATACAGCGCCGCAGGCATGGCCACCTCCGGAGACTTTCAGGCAAGTACGCCACAACGTGCGAAAGCTCCTGCCCGGCGCGCGTGTGTCCCGCCTCCTACTGGGCCGATACCTAATCGTCTGGCAGGCGCCTCGTTAACCACTGCCGTGCGCACGACCAAGCTACGACGGTCCTGTGCTCCCCTTTTCTGAGAGCTGACACGGCGCAAGTTCCGGGGTGTCCCGGCTCCGGCAGTCCACAGCTGCCCGTCGTCCTCGCAACGGGTCCGCCGCAGCCAGGCGGGGTAAACCGGAGCCGGCTCGGCACCACCCATGATGGACGATATGTGGGATGTGCCGGCGGACTTCTGCGTGAGCATGAATCTCCGAGGAATCTTTTCGGCTAGTGGCAGAAAGACTCAGGCTCGTTGCTGCGGCGGGCGCGGTGGAGCTCGATCAGCGACGACGTGTCGTCTCCGCCTCGCCCGAGGTCGACCGCAGCACTGGTGAGCCGCTCCACAGCTGCTGTCACCTCCGCCGGCGCGCCGAGTTGCCTGGCCAGGGCGGCGCCCAGCCGCAGGTCCTTCTGTAACAGGGTCAGGCTGAACACCGGTGTGTGGTCACCCTGTGCCATCCGGGGAGCAACGTCCCTGAACAGGGGCGACACTGTTGCCGCGCCGGAGTCTGCGACGACCTCGACGAATCGGGCCGGGTCCAACTCGGCGCGCTCGGCCAGGTCGAGCACCTCCGCGGTGATGGCGTTGATGGCCCCGAACATGAGGTTGTTCAGCACCTTGACCATGGAACCAGAGCCGACGGTGCCAGCGCGTTCGACTGCCTTGGCGATCGTGCCGACAGCGATCGCGGCGGCCTCGGCTATGTCGGTCTGGTCACCACCGGCCACGAGCGTCCATCCGCCGACTGCCGTCGGGCGGCCGAGGACCGGTGCGTCGATGTAGCGGGCGCCAGCCCGCCCGAGGCGCGCGGCGGCCTCACGAGCTGTTTTCGGGTCGATGGTCGACAGGTCGATGACCAGTCGGTTGGCGGCGACGTCAGCGAACTCGTCGACCGCCGACAACACGTCAGCCGGCCCTGGCAGTGACAACATGACGACGGATGCCTCGACCGTGAGCTCCTGAGCGTTCGGTGCGATGCGCACGCCGGCTGCCTTCACACGTTCCCGTGCGGCTGGGTGAAGGTCGTACCCGACAACGGATCGCCCTGCCTGTGCCAGCGCGACGGCTGCCCTGCCGCCCATCGCACCCAGCCCGATGACGCCGACAACACCGGTACCAGGATTGGCCCGGCGGGGCGTCGCCGTGTCATTGGCCGTCATCGCTTCGCCGCCGCGACGTGGTAGGACGGTTTCGACAGCTCCGGGACCACCAGGAGCCGCGGTTTGCCACCCACGCGCCGGCAGGCCTCCGCAAGCGCGTCCTCGACCCTGGCGGTCGGGATGCCACCCATGCCGCGCGCGTAGGCAGGGTCTTGCGCGCCGGCAATGTAGACAGCGGCCGCCGTTCGCGTGAGACCACCCATGTAGATCATCGAGAACGCGTGGAACGGATGGTACGCGTGCTTGTGCCGGTAACGGTGCACCCATTCGTCGTTCGCGCAGATCGCCTCCTCGTGACCAACCATGTCGGCTGGGTGCTGTACGGTCTGCAGCGCTTCATAGGCAGCACGATAGGCGGGAAACTCGTCGTCGTTGAACCAACCGTCGCAGATGGCCGCGGCGATGACGACTGGGTTGGGAACAAGGGCGTTACGAGCACGTGCGAGCGACGCACCGATGGCCTGCATCATGAGCACCGGGTTCGATCCCATGCCTGGGCCGTAGTGGAAGCTACGTGGCAGGCCGAGGAGCAGGATGTCCGCGGGAGGCCCGGGCAACGTGAGGTGAGTCCGCCTGGTGGCCAGGGGCCACGACTCGTCCTCGATCGCGTCGATCGTTCCGGCGTAGACGCCAAGCTGGCGGGAGCGGCTGTCCAGCACCGCATCGACCGCGAAGAACGGCCTGGGCATCGCCTCCTCCATTCGCTTTCCGATGGCGGCCAGCTGACTCCGGAAGTGGCTGTGGACGGAGATCGGTAGGAAGTCATCGCGATAGAGGCTCGCTGGCGTGTGGTGGCTCCGGATTGAACGCCACGTGGTGAGCCCGGTGGACGGCATCTTGTATCCGCCGCTGAAGCCGCCGTACGGGTTGCCTGCGACGTGTCCGATGAGGATCGTGAGGTCGGACTCCACAGCCTGGCGGTTCATCTGGACCACATCGCCGAGGCTCGAGTCGGCGAGCGTGACGATGCCGTCCGGATCCTCACTGTCATGGTTGACGACCTGGTGTGGCTGCAGCCGCGCGAGGTTGGCGGCACCCAGGTAGGTCTCGAACTCGTGCGCGTGATTCTTGCGGTGGAGGCCGATTGCGCATACGAGCGTGACATCCGCCAGCCGTACCCCTGCGTGCTGGAGCTCATCGAGAAGCACGCTCAGTGCGACTTTGCGGTGTGAGGTCCGGTGTGCCCCACCCTTGACGCGGTCCGGAAACGCGATCGTGACGGTCGACCCCGGCTGAACCTGCTCACCGAGGAGACCGCAACCGAGCGGTGAGCGGACGGCGGCGCGGGTCGCCTGCTCCGGGTCTGGCAGTGACGGCGGCTCAGCGGACGCCTCGCCCGCCCGAAGCACAATCGCGCTGTCAGGGAGGTCGACGTCGACGTGGCCGTCACCATACTCCAGCGACACTCTCTGCATACTCGATCCTTCGCGGTCCGCGGGGCAGTACCGACGGGACCCGGCAGGCGCCCGGATCACGGCGGCAAGGACGACCCTGGAGAGGCTACAGAGGTAGGCGTCGACACCAGGTCCGCCTGATTTGGCCATGTTGGTAGCCAGGGGGTACGGGATAGGAGCTTGCATTGACATTCGGCGGTGGCCTGGCCGTGCCGGACCGCCGCCAACCGGAGGCCGAACGCCACGTCCGATTCCCGCAATGCCGTCGTCGGCTGGGGTTGGCTCTCAGACGTGTCCGCCGCCTGGTTTGGCCTTACTGAACGAGCAGACAGAACGGGTGGCCGGCTGGATCAGCCATGACGTACAAGGGCTCACCTTCATCCTGCGACCGGTCGTAAAGGACCCTCGCCCCGAGGTCTTCCGCGCGCCGTCGGTGGCACTCTAGGTCCTCCTCCGTCGGCACCTTGAAGTCCATATGCATCTGCATCGGTACCGCTTCGGATGGCCACGTGGGTGGGGATGTGTCCTTCTTCTGTTGAATGGTCAGGACGCGATTTCCATCGGTGTCGACGAGCACGAGCCAGTCGGCGTCGTCTCCAGTTCCTACCGCCGGCGCCGTGTCTCCCGGGCGATACTGTAATCCCAAGAGTTCCCGATAGAACTCTGCCAGACCCCGGCAGTCACGAGCATCAACTGCGGTGTGCAGCAAGACCGGGTATGCAGACATGAAACCTCCTGAGGCAGGTAGTAGTAGGCACTATCGGAACTCTGCGCCATGCTTCAGGGGTCCAATAGGCGGGACCTTTACCCGAGCAAAAGGGAGTCCTAGTGGCCTGTGGCGGCTGGCTCAGCGGCGCTGATGATGCGGAGGGCATGAAATGTGATCATCTCGCTAGGCTGTCCCGCCTTTCCCCAGTCGACGGCGTCTCTGAGGTTGTTGGACCCGTCGAGCTTCCACCATTGACGTTCGGCAGCCCATAGGCCGTCCGGCCGGCGTCGCTGTTTGAGGAGGTCGATCCCGTCGCTGGCACGGGGATCGTTCACCAGGCCGATGTCGGTGAGGAAGATCAATACCGCCAGGACGTCGTAGTGCCAATAGGACGGGTATCCCAGCTTCGCCCACCGCTGGTTGATCACTTCGCCGGCAGGGGGTGGATTCGGTTGCCGGCGGCTCGGCGTGCCAGTACCGAGGCTGTAGATCAATCGGTGTTGCAAGAACAGTTCGGCGGTGCGCTGGGCAGCATCGAGGGCCTTCTGGTCGCCGGTTGCCACGGAGTACTCGTAGAGCCCTTTTGCAGCAAGCAGTGACTCGTGGAATGTCGATCGACGGCGGGCGTTGCGGTGACAGTTCCAACCGCCGTCTGGCCACTGCCACTCGATGAGCGCATCAGCAACCCGCTCAAGCCGGCCGTCGGCGTCAGTCAGCCCGGCGCGGGAGCCGACTATCAGGGCGGTCCCTTCGACGTTGGCACAGAATCGGTGCAGCCCGTTGATCACCGTCGGGTGCCCGCGGTGTTGAGGCCGTTGCAGAGGACGGTTCACCACCCAGTCAGCCGCGGCAACAAACCGCGGATCGTCCGACGGTGCACCGAGGTCAAGAAGGGCCAGCAATCGCCACTGCGGTGTCCCGCCCAGCCCTCCGCCCGGGGCACCGTCTGGACCCAAACCGTCCAGCAACGCGACCGCCTTCGGTCCAAGGACGACCTCATCAAAAGCGTCATCCGGGACCCGATCCCCCAAGATGTCACGCCTGACCCGGAG
The DNA here is from genome assembly GCA_963720325.1 of uncultured Actinomycetota bacterium. Taxonomy (GTDB): domain Bacteria; phylum Actinomycetota; class Actinomycetes; order Propionibacteriales; family Actinopolymorphaceae; genus Thermasporomyces. The sequence goes on from CAVRFE010000008.1 coordinate 1,619,301, forward strand.
ACGCACACCCAGCTCGTCCGACGACAACAGCCATCCAGCAGCCTTCGCGTCCAGGCCGCTGCGACCTACGTCGTCCACCGTGGCATCGTCGCACGACGGGGATTCGATCACGGCCTTGCCAACACGTGCCGTCACAGCAGCTAGCATCCCAGCTGTACCGGACATCTTGTGTCCTCTACATGCCGAAAGTGCTGCCCCATGAAGTGGATCGGCCGCGCCCGTTAGGTGTGCGATGCCAAGACGGGTGATCGTCCAGCGATGGCCGTACGTTGGGTCAGCATGGGACGGCTTCCGGACCAGGGCTTCCGGTTCAAACAGGACACGGCGCTGTCCGGTTCCTGCCGTAGCGTCGCCGACGACTTCGGATCTACGACGACGGTGGAAGGAAGAGCCAGGATGACCACGATCTGGTGCTCGGCGATCGCGGCGCAGTACCGGGCAACCCTCGACGACATGGCCATCGCCCTGCGCGGTTGTCCAGATGCGCTGTGGGAAGCAAGCATCTACGAGGTAAAGAAGACCGACCAATGGGCCTGGCCCCCGACGGATCGTGACGGGCAACCGTTCGATGATCCAGCGGTCCGCGAGCGCAAGCTCCAGGCCATGTCTGCTGTGTGGCGAACTGCCTCTCACGCGCTCTGGTTCACCGACCTCGACCTGTCCGTCATGGACGCTGAATGGGCACCTCCAGCCCCGTTTTCTCCGGACGACGAAGAAGGCTACGTGGTCCCGCCCACGTACTCTCACGAGGAGGTGTTCGGCTACATCGACCACTGCCGGCAGAAGGTCGACAAACTCTTCGGTGACCTGACCGATGATCAGGCCGCCGCACAACTGGCCGAGCCACACCGAAACGGCGGGACGTCACTGGCGGCCATCCTCATCCAGAGCGCGGTCCACCTCCAGCTTCACTCCACCCAGGTGCGCACGTTCCTCAGAAGCCAGGGCATCCGTTGCGAAGATGAGTGAGCGTCGCGGCTGTTGTTGCCGCTCGCCACGACCCTTCCCACGGCATGTGACCGAGGCAGGCTTCCTCCCCCCTTGACACCCTGCTCGATGCCCCGTGTCATCGAGGCGGCACGCCCGTCCGAACCTGGTTCGTACGTCTCTCCCCTGCGCTCCCTCAAGACATGACCGGCTTGGAGGCCTGGTGTCGGATCGGCAGGCAGAGGGTCGCAGGGTGCGCGTGCGATGTTGGCAGGGAGAGCAGGCACCAGGACCGCGCTCTATGGAACGCTGGTGTGCGTGTCTGGTAGCCATCCGAACTACCGCGCGGCGGCTTCCCTTCCTGCAGAGTTGCGCCGGACGACGGTGCCCGAAGCGGTCCGGCGCTGGGTCGAGCGTGAGACCGGAAGGCGTGTGCTCAGGTGGCGTCGCCTGCCTGGTGCCTCGACCAGCGCGGTGCACGCGGTCCGGCTGTCTGACGACAGCATCGCGGTGCTTCGTCGCTGGGTCTGGCCGTGGGTACTGCTTGACGAGCCGGAGGTGGCGCAGCGCGAGTTGGACGCTCTCGACGTCGCGTCGTCCGCCGGACTTGCGGCGCCGCGCGTCATTGCCGCTGATTCAACCGGCGAGCACGTAGGCGACGGCGTGCCCGTGCTGTTGATGACGAAGCTTGCGGGCAGTCCAGTGGACAGGCCCGACCCACACCGGCTCGCCGAGACTGCCGCGAAGATCCACGCCGTCGATGCTCCAGAACTCCGGTACGAGTTCTTCCGCTGGTGCATGGACGCGCTCACCGAGCCGCCGCCAGGTGCGAGCGACCCACTGCTGTGGGAGCGGGCGCTGGAGCTACGCAAGACGGCGATGCCGGACTACACCGCTAGATTCATTCACCGCGACTACAACCCTGGCAACGTGCTATGGCTGCGAGGACGTGTGTCAGGCGTCGTCGACTGGGCGTTGGCGTGCCGAGGACCCTGGGAATGCGATATCGCGACCTGCCGCGCCAACCTGCTCAGGTTGCTCGGCCCTGCCGCCGCGGACCGGTTTCTGGACGCGTACACCTCCCTGACCGGACGCGTCTTCAACCCGTACTGGGACCTGAACTACCTGCTGGAAAACGATGCCGAGCACTGGACCAACGCAACAGTGCGCCGCAGCGAACCGTTCCTGCGCCGAATCCTGACTGAGCTGGACACGATGCGCTAGGACCACGCGAGCGTGGACATACTCCTGGCCAGGTACCGGCCTGTGGAATGATCCAGCACCTGGACGTCTGGCAGCCCGGCAGGCTTGTGGCTGCCGCTAGTCGTGACCGTCCGGGGGTGAGGAGCCCGGCGCTGCTGGCCATCAGATCGAGGAGCGGAGGTAGGTCGTTGACCACTGGTATGGCCGGCGTCGAGGGGGTTCTCCTGGACGCCGGCGGGGTGCTTTTGGTGCCTGATCCTGTGGGGATCATCGAGGCGTTCCGTCCCTTCGGCGGCACCGAGGACGCGGAGGTCGTCGTTCGGGCGCAGTATCGGGCCATGGCGGCCGGTGGTCGGTCCGATGGCATCACCGAGGCGGCGTGGCGCATCTACCAGCGGGAGCTAGCGGCCGGGTGCGGGGTCGCTGCCGAGCACTGCGACGAGGCGAGCCAGCTGTGGTTCGAGGCGCACCGGCATACGAACGTCTGGACCCACGCACTCCCGCTGGCGTGGGAAGGACTCGACCGGTTGGCCAAGCACTTCCGGGTAGGAATCGTCTCCAACTCCGACGGCACAGTCGAGCGGACCCTCGCAACGTCGGGTCTGTGTCAAGCCGGCCCAGGATCCGGCGTCGAGATCGAGTTCGTCATCGACAGCCACCTGGTCGGTGTAGCCAAACCCGATCCACGCATCTTCGCCCTCGCACTCACTCACCTGGGCATCGAACCCGGGGCGTGTATCTACGCCGGTGACACGCTGGGGACCGATGTCGCCGGCGCTCGGGCGGCCGGCATCCAGCCGTTCCACATCGATCCATACGACGACTGCCACAAGCGCGGCGACCACGATCACGCAACCGACGTCTCCGACCTAGCCGACAAGCTGCTGGCGACGCCCCACTGAGCGCATCGCCCGTCGGTTGCGCGCGCCGGACGACACGCGGGTTAGGAAGCGCCCCGTTTTCCAAGACGGTCCAGATCCGTCCAGCCGCCTAATGCACGCAGAGTGCACGCCGGCATCGTTCGATGTGCCGTGCCGACATGTCTCGGAGTTCTCTTGCTGCTTCCTGTCGTCGCCTCTGGACCTCCGCTGATATCCCGTGGCGCGCCGCCGACGCTGCCCAACTACCGTGCCGGGCCATGGACCGGGCTGGCGTGTACCTGGAGATGACCGATCCGAAGCAACTGCGCTCCGCACCGGAACTTCCCGAGCTTGCTCTCGATGAGGTGTCCCCGGCGGCCGCTCCCACGATCTGCCGGCTGTACAAGGAGATCTGGGATGACAGCGGGCGGAGCCAGTGGTCGCCCGAACGATGGGCCGAGGAACTGAGCCCGCATCACATCCGCACCTGGATAGCCAGGGTCGGCGAACAACCTGTTGGGTTCGCTGAGATCGGCTGGCAGAGCAACGGCCATGTCGTCATCGTCGTCGTCGGCGTGATCCGCTCGTTCCAGGGCCGCGGCTTCGGCGGCGACTTCCTATCGCGCTTGACTCGTCTGGCACTGCCCGTGCATGAGATCCACGCCTACTCCCCGGATGAGCCGCGGCGGTCGATCGAGTTTCTTCTGAAGTAACTGGTCAGGTCCTTCGAAGTTGGACGCTGACAATGAGTGGATAGTTTTGATGACCGTGGCGGCGCGCCCGACGAATTGGCTGTGTTGTTTGTGGGACTATTCCGCAGTATTCATAAAGCCGTCGGTGGTTGAACCAGTCCAAGTAGTCCGCTGTCTCGGCCGACACGTGGGACGCGTTTCGCCACGGCCGACGGGGCTTGATGAGTTCGGTCTGCTGCGCGGTAAAGTAATGAAATGGCAAGAGCACGCAGAGGCAAGATGCCGAATGACCAGGTTCTGCGGTGGGCGGCCGAGGCGGTTGGCGGGACGAGCGTCGTTTCGTCCGAGGGCCTGACCCGAGGCGAGCACCGCCCGTCTGGCACGTTCCGCTTGGGAATCGAAGGGCCGGCGGCCCAGACCACGGACGTGATCTTGAAGGTCCCTGTCCGGGGATGGATCGCCGCCGCGTGGGTGATCACGAACGCACGCGCCCTTCAGCTGGCCGAGACTCATGGCTTGGCCGCGCCGCGGCTGATCGCCGCCGATCTCGACGGGAGGGCGAGCGGGACCGTCACCACCCTGGAGACCTTCCTGCCCGGCAGCGCCGGTCTCTCACCGACGGTTTCGGTCGCCCGGCTCCGCGAAGCGGGAGCCGCCCTTGCCAGGGTCCACGCCTTCAGGCTCGTTCCGCAGGCCCACTTGCCATACCGGCCCCGGCCGTGCGCCGTCGATGACCGCGCCGATGAACGCTGCCGGGGCCTGATGCCGACCACCCCTTTGCTGCAGCAGGCTGACGAGCGGGTGAGGTCGCACGGGATGCCGGCAGTCGCGTCGGTGTTCGTGCATGGTGACGTCTGGGCCGGCAACATGCTGTGGGAGGGTGACCGTTGCGCCGCGCTGATCGATTGGAACACGGCCGGGGCTGGTAATCCGGGCGTCGATCTCGGCAGCCTTCGGATGCAGATGGCCCTTCAGTACGGCCAGGACGCGCCGTCCCATGTGTTGGAGGGCTGGGAGCGACAGGCGGGCCGGGAGGCAGTCGACGTGCCCTACTGGGATGCCGTGGCCGCGCTCAACACGCCGACAGTGATGGACGGCTGGGCGGGATTCGCCGACGACGGTAGCCCCCTGGGCGCCGCTGCCGTCACCGAAAGGCGCGACGCCTTCCTCCGCACCGCTCTCGGTCAGTGGTCATAAAGTTGACGAATGGGCGAGCCGGCAGTCGCAGAGCTGATGGCGATGGTCGCTTGCCTGCAAAATCAAATGAATTCGATGCGGGACGCCTACGAGCAACGGATCACAGAACTCGAAGCAGAGAACACGGCACTGAAAACGCGAGTGGCAGAACTGGAGGCACGGGTGCGTGCCAATTCTCGTAACTCGTCGAAGCCTCCATCCACGGACGGGCCGGCGAAACCGAACCCGCGGTCGCTGCGCAGAAAGTCGAAAAGGAAACCCGGCGGGCAGCAGGGCCACCAGGGCAACACCTTGCCGCAGGTCGCCGACCCGGACGTGGTGATCCGGCACGAACCATCGTGGTGCTGCGGGTGCGGGTCGGATCTGGCTGGATCGGCCGAACTCGACTGCTCGGTCCGGCAGGTATTCGACATCCCACCGGTCAAGGTGCACGTCACCGAACACCGGGTCATTACCCGTCGCTGCTACTGCGGGAAGACCACCACCGGCACTGCCCCGGCGCACGCGAAGGCCCCGGTGCAGTACGGGCCGGTGATGTGCGCGGTCATCATCTACCTGTTCATGGGCCAGTTCCTGTCCAAGAAGCGCACCGCCCAGGCAATCGGGGAGCTGTTCGGCGTCCCCGTCTCCGCCGGGACCGTCGCGGCCGTGACCGCCCGCACCACCGGTGATCTCAGCGAATTCCTCGCCCAGCTCACCGCCCGCATCCACGCCGCACCGGTCGTCCAGTTCGACGAGACCGGACTACGCTGCGAAGGACGCAACGCCTGGCTGCACTCGGCATCCACCCCGACCTGGTCGCTGCTGTTCACCCACCGCCGCCGCGGCGTGGACGCGGTGAACGCCATGGGTGTCCTACCCGGCTTCACCGGCACTGCCGTGCACGACGCCTGGGCTCCCTATGACACCTACACCACCGCCGGGCACGCGTTATGCAACGCCCACGTTCTGCGCGAACTGCAGGCAGTGACCGATCACCACGAAAGCACGACCGACCCCACCGCCTGGTGCTGGGCCGACCAAGTCACCCGAGCGCTGCTCGCGCTGCATCACACCGCTGCCGCAACCCCCGACAAACCCGTCGATGCCGACACCATCACCGAACACACCACCTGGATCCGACACGCCCTGCTCGCCGCGACCCACCCCGACGGTGCTCTGGGCCGCAAGCACCGGGCGTTGGCCCGCCGCATCGGCCGGCGCCTAGACGACTACCTGAAACTCGCACACAACCGCGCGATCCCGTTCACCAATAACGCCGCCGAACAGGAAATCCGGATGGGCAAGATCCGGCAGAAAATATCCGGCACCATGCGCACCATCACCGGAGCCGAAAACTTCGCCAAAATCCGATCCTACCTCCAAACCACCAACAAACACGGCATCCAAGCACTCGAAGCACTCACCATGCTGACCAGCCAAAAGCCCTGGCTACCTGGCTACCCCTGACCAGTTACCTTCTGAACGAGCGCGACGCCATGAACTGGGTCTTCCGGCGGAACCCAGCGATCGTGCTGCCGCTGGACCGCGCCATCGTCAACACTGACTTCGGCGGCGCGGCGTTGAGTCCGGAGATCGTCCTGCTCTTCAAGGCGAAGTTTCCTCGTGCGAAGGATAAGGCAGACTACGACGCGGCGCGCGCCGCGATGAGCGCTGAGCGCAGGCGTTGGCTCCGCTCAGCGTTGCTGACCTGCGACCCAGACCATCCTTGGATCCCGCTGCTCGAGATCGCGTGACTAGCCGGAGTGTTCGGTGTACGCGTCCAAAATGGTGTGACCCTTGGCGCCAGCTTGCACGTATTACGCCACCTTGACCCATGCCATGCAGCCGGTGGTACGGAATGCTTTGTCCGATGACCTGATCCTCACAACGATCGGCCCAGCGCTGCTGATATCGCCAGCAATGAAGGCATCCAGCCCGCCACTGGTATCAGACAGCCGCTGCCAGAAGCAGTTGCTACTCCCGGCTGCGGGACCTGATTGATAGGTTCCGGGCCGGACGTCAGTGCCGACGACGAAAATCCCGTCGCCGGGGATGGAACCCGTCCATTTGAGCTCTGGGCCACGCATCTCTGCGCCCAATTCTGCGACGGTCCTCGTGGGATTTGGCTGGCCAGCTACCGTCACCGTGACTGTCGGCGCCGGCTGAGCGCGATTAGCTATCGCATCCTCCGTCGGGCCAGTCGAGCGCCCGTCTCCGGACCCACCGATACCGACTCCGACGATTAGGGCGATGGGGATGGCGACAACCCACGGCCAGCGGTGTGCCTTCCTGGGAGGGGCCTGGGAGACGATGTCTATGGGTGTCCAGTCCTCATCGAACCCGGACACGTCGAGCTGATCTTTCATGGCCGCCACATTCCTGGTAGTCGGCGTGATCGGACTATCTGGCTAAGTGGATCCGGACCAACGTCTCGGTATGCGATCTCCCAACCGAAGGCGATCCAGATGACCGATTCGACCAGGATCTCGTGCGCGCTCGGCCGCTTGTTGCGGATCCGCATGGCGTTGGGTGCACCTGCATGGTGCGGAGCAGGTTCTAGCCCCAGAACGCGAGGTTGGTTGCGCCTAGTTCGTGATTGGTTCGAGGATTGCCTCGACCTGGGTGTGGTTGCCGCCGTGACCTACCCCGGAGCGGTGTCTGCACCAGGCCAGCGGTGTGGCGTTCCTGATCGGGTCGGCGCCTTCGACCGTGCGGTTCGGGTCGGCGCCGCGGGTAAGTAGGTGTGCCACGCTGGCGTCCTTGCCTTCCCAGGCCGCGCAATGTAGGGCGGTGCCACCGCCGGGCTCGGTGAGCGTCCGGAACTCGGAGTTGACGTTCAGGCCGGTATCGAGGAGTTGGTCGATGACCGTCAGCCGTTCGCACACGGCTGCGGCGCGCAGAGCACCGACCAGGGTCTCGGGCGGGATGTCGGCCAGGTCGTAGTTGTCGATGTCGCCGACACCTGCCGCCTCAACCAGGTCGTGAACGACTGCACCGGCGCCGACGAGGATGTCAACGGCCGGAACGATGCCGTAGTGCACGGCATGGGCGAGTGCGGTACCACTGCCGGGCGCGGCTGGTCCTGTCGCCTCCAGTTCCGCGCCGGCGTCGATGAGGACACGTACCATCTCAGGTTCGCCATGGCTCGCCGCGGTGATCAGCGGGGGTTCTCCGGATCCCGAGGTGGAGGCACCGTGTGCGAGCAGGACCCGCGTCAGGTCACCTGCCCGATGGTGGTTCCAGCAGCCGTGGAGTAGCCCGATGCCGATGTACTGCAACACCGGGAGAGCTGTGTCGTTGACGGGGAAGATGATGTCGTCGGTCGCGAGTGTTGGATCTGCGGCCACCAGGGCGGCGAATCCGTCGACATCCCCGTCCGCGATGAGTCGGAGCCGTTTGGCCTCGCTGTGAAGGCGCGGCCAGCTGGCGAGTCCGTACTCCCTGGCCAACGCGAGCTGTGCCGTGTGGAGTGAGATCTCAGGTGAAACAACGCTGATCCGCGCCCGCGCGTCCGGATCGCCGGCCGCCGCAGCTCGGTGGAGATCCTTCGCCTGCCGGCGAAGCTGGTCGATATCAGGGCGCGTGGGAAGCGTACGAGAAGACATGCCGTCTCCCTCCGAATGCCCGTGGTCCGCGCTCAGGCCGAGGAAGAGGCCAACAAGAATCAATCGAATGCTGGAGGTGGACTCAGTCCTGCCCGCGGACCCGGCAGCGCCCTCCAGCGCAAGGACGACTATACGGTCACAATCGCCGGCCTGTCACGGTCACGGCTTGCCACGGTCGCGCATCCAAACACACGGTGCCTCAGCGACACCCCATGTCCCGTGTAACTAGCGTGCCCGCCACTTGCCGGATTGTGCAGCGTTGTCGTCATCTTGGCGTCGCGGCCCGTCATCCGACCATTACCTGGAGAACACGTTCGAAGGCGATCGCTGCGTAGACCATCCCGTCAGGTCGGCACGTAGGTGTAGCGGTCGACCTCGACGGCCGGTTCGGCGCTGACGGGTCCGCCGCTGCAGACCGACGTTCAGGCGGGACCAGACAAGCAGAGTTCGAGCCGCTGCCGGCTACCTCGTGGGCTTGTCTATGCGTTCTGGGCGTGGCCGGTTCCGCAGGGGGCCAGCAGCGTCTAGAGGTAGGACATGTATGGGTTGTGGAGGTGCTTGAGGAGTTGTTTGGATTGGTCGCCCTCGCGGATCCAGGCCAGCCGTCCCATGGTGGGCAGCATCTCGTACTCGGCGGGGCTGAGTGGCCGGATGGACTCATAGCCCTGGATGACCGGGGCTCGCACCGATTCTGGGATGCGCGTGTAGTAGTAGGCGATGTCGTAGGCGCGCCAGCCGTAGCCGCAGAGGTCGAAGTCGAGCCAGGTGATGTGGCCGTCGTCGGTGAGGTGATGGTTGAGGGGTTGTACGTCGCCGTGCACGATGCCCCAGCCGCCTGGACCGGCATCGAAGGCGCGAAGGCGTTGGCGGATGTCGGCGATCTGCGTCCTGATGTATTCGACGTCGTGGGGCTCGTCGTGTCGCAGTGAGGGCTCGAGCTCTGCCACGAACCTGTCGAGCAGGGTCCGTTCGCCGAGGGTGTAGCGGCTGGAGCCGGCGTCGGGCAGGTACCGGTCGGCGGCCACATGGATTGCTGCAAGTGTCTGACCGATCAGGTACGCCTGCGCAGGTGTCAGGGTCTGTGGATGGCCTGGCACGCCGGGTGCCCAGGTGAACAGGCAGAAGTAACGCTCGCCATCTGGCCTCGACAGCTTGCCCAGACGATCACCTGTGCGACGGGGGATCGGCACGGACACCGGCACTCCCTCGCCGTGAAGGTGATCGAGTAGTCCGAGCTCGAACCGGTAGTCGTCAGGACCTGAGATGTACCACCGGTTGTGCCCGTAGATCCGCAACGCGTACCGAACCCTGCCCACGACTACCGCGTAGGTGTCGTTGACGCCGGAGTTCATCAGCCGGACTTCACTCGGAGTCCCGACCTCGTACTCAGTGGCAACCAACCGAGCAGCATCTGAGGTGCCGATCGTCGATACAGCGGAGTTCATGCCAGGCCTGCCATTCCCGGAGTTCGTCGATGAGCCGCGTGGGCTCCTGCCGGGGAGGGCAACGGCGCTAGCTGGCCCCGCAGGGCCGCCCCGACCAACTATCCATCGGCCCTGCACAGGGCCGCAAGGCACCCAGCCGATCAGAGGGCGGCGGGCGTCTCCCCGGCTCCGACAGACAGGCCCGTCGCAGTTGGCGGGAGCCGCGGACGCGTACATGCCGGAGAAAGTCGAGTTCCGGTGGCCGATCGGCGACGTCGTGACAGCCCTTGCCCACACCGGCATGCACATCGAGCTGCTCAGTGAGCGTTCCTCTCCGCCAGCACGCAACGACATACCAGCTGAGGTCATCGACCGACTCCGCAGGCTACAGAACGACTTCACTCTCCTTGCGAGGAAGGAAGTCCTTGCCTCGGGTTGATCCCGCCGACCACTCATCCCCGTCGTCCTCGCAACCAGCCAGGCTGAAGACCGGAGCGGACCGGTCAGACATCTGGCGTCTTGGTCGAGCCGTACAGGTCACAGGATGTCCTGTACAGCTGCCAGGCTCGACACGACTGTGCGAGCCCTTGGGCTCATCTGCCTGGTCCAACGTCATTACTCTGGGAGGTCTTCGATGAGCCAGCATGGCTGGGTAGCAGGAATCGTGATCGACTCGACTGATCCTCGGCGACTCGCACGCTTCTGGGCCGACGTACTCGGCTACGTCGTCGTGGAGGATTCGCCGGGATGGGTCGAGCTTAAGAAGCCGAGCGGAGGTTGGCCGCGTCTTTCGTGCCAAGGGATCAACCAACATGTTCAGCATGGCGCAGACACGTCACAGGGCAACCGGTTTCATCTCGACGTCGGAATAGCTCCGCCGGGTCGGCCCGCCACGGCGGAGGAGGTCAAGGCAGAGACCTCACGGCTAGAGCGGCTTGGCGCTCGCCGTGTTGAGAGAATCACCCAGCCGGAAGGGGACTCGATCCATTGGGTTTGGGCGGATCCTGAAGGAAATGTGTTCTGCGGCCCAGGGGTGTAGGGCCAGGTCATCAGCCGCGTCGTCCTCGTCGTCGGCTGCGGGCCAGGCATTGTCTGAGGAAGATGCCGACACACTCGCGCGACGACGTGCGCCGCACGCACTCTGGAGGTCGTCGGCCAGGCGCTCATCGTCGCCGGATGTTGCAGGTCGTTGGGGCCTGCGCCGAGAGTGTCATTTGCGGTGGGTGCACGGTCTAGGCAGGCTGTCGGCATGACGGCGGTGTTAGTTGCGGGTGGTCCAGGGTCTGGGAAGTCGTCGGTCGCGGCCAGACTTCAGACGCGCGGTTTGCGAGCGATCGACACGGACGACGGCCTCGCTCGGTGGGAGGACCTCGAGGGCACGCCCGTCGAGTTTCCAGTGAGTCCGGACATGGCGTGGCTCCGGAGTCACCGTTGGCAGTGGATCGAACACCGGATTGAGGAGGTGCTTGCTGAGTGCGAAGAGCGGTCGACAGTGCTGTGCGGAACCGCATACAACATGGCCGACTACCTTGCGTGCTTCGACCTAGTGATCCTCCTTCAGATCGACGACGCGACGACGGTTCGGCGCCTTGCGGATCCGCGTCGCAACAACGACTTCGGAATACGTGGAGCGACGCTCGAGTGGTCCCTGGAGTTGCGTCGGCAGTTTGAGGCGGAAGTGCTAAACGTCAGTCCCCGGCGAGTCGATGCGCTGAGGCCGCTAGCGAAAGTAGTGGACGACGTGATCCGCATAGTGCAGGCACATGGCATCGATCTGGCCGTCAACTCGTGATGGAGCCTGCCGAAATCGATCAATATCTGACGTTGGACGTGTGCCGTCCGAGCGTGACGACTTGCCTCTGATCCAGCCAACGGCTGACCGCAAGGGCCTAAAACGGCGCCGCGGTCACGATGTCCGGTTGACCTTCAGGCTGGTGGGGTGTCTTGATGCGCGATGCGGAGGCCGGAGACTGGCAGGCGAGGAGGGCGGGGCCTCAGCGGGACCACCGACGTCGGCCTTGGCACAAGGGGCCACCGGGCCGGTATGCGGATCGCGGATCGTGCTTCTCCCCGAGTCCGACGTACGGGTGATGGTGCGATGCGTCGCCGACATCGACGTCGACCAACGACTGCACAAGGTCGGTCGCGGCGAGTGGGTCATCGGCCAGGGCACCGCCCGTCTTGAGGTCACCGGCAACGTCGGCTCGGTCTCCATCGGCACACGGGAGCGTTGATGGCGAGGAAGCCCACGTACCCGCCTCCGCAGAGCTGTCCGACCTGCCAGGAACCGCTGTCCGTCGCGGGCCTCAGCTGCGAAGCCTGCGAGACCGAGGTACGCGGCCACTTCCGACACTGTGACTTCTGCTCCCTCGATGACGCGCAGCGTCAACTGCTTCGCGTATTCCTCTCGGCAAGGGGCAACACCAAGGAGCTCGAACGCCACCTCGGTGTCAGTTACCCCACCGCGCGGGCGCGCCTGGACGACCTCCTCGCCGCTCTCGGCATCGCCGCCGGGCCACCCGAGCGCCCCACCGACCGGCGACAGCTTCTCGACGCCGTCGCCCGCGGCCAACTCGACGTGGACTCCGCGCTCGACGAACTCAGCCCGCGCCGCCGGTAACAACGCCGATCGCACCAACCGCAGCTGTCAAGCGTAGAGCTAGGTGGACGAACCTTGAGGGGCCGCGCGTCCCGGCCGCCCCTTAGCCGGCTCCAACACATGCCCCATGGGGTCTTCGGGCTCTCGGTCGATCGGGTGCCACCGGTGCCGGCGGGATTGTTCATTGCTTCCTCCAAGCCAGCATTGGTGATCTCGGGTTTCGTACCAGCGGTCACCGACGTGCGTACGCGAAGGTCCATCGCGCGGCCCAACGCGCCTCAGAGGCCTTTCCTCGATGCCACCTCCGGGGAACTAGGCATCAAGATCCTGGCGGCCTTTCTAGCTGTTGACGGCTGCCAGGCCAGGGTTCGTTAGCGGTGGCAGACTGTCGAAGGCATGAGGCAACAGCAGGTGGACGACTTCGTCGCGACGGGACACCTGGGGGTCGGTGATGGTGACTAAGGACTATGGCAGGGGTCATTTCGCAGGTATCGCGGTCATCGGGCAGGGCCGTGTGACGGCGGTCCCCGATTTGGTGCTCTTCTCGATCGGGGCGGACGCTCGGGCGGGCACCGCCGCCGAGGCGATGGACGAGGCAAGCACAGCCATGCGGGCCATGGTCGAGGCCGCCGAGGCCGCCGGGATCGAGGGGGCGGACCGACAGACCCAGGGCATGCACACCTCGACCTGGAAGGGTCGCCAGGTGGGGCTGAGGTATCACTCGCGGCAGCAGCTGAATCTACGCGTCCGAGACGTCGACGGCGCCGGCGAGACGCTGCGCAGGATCCTGGCGGCCGGTGGGAACGCCGCAGAGGTTCACCACTCGCGGTTCGGTCTCGCCGACAGGGAGCCGTATGCCGAGATGGCGCGCAACGCGGCGATGGCCGACGCCCGACAGCGGGCCGAGCAGTTCGCCCGGGAGGCGGGCCGTCCACTGGGACCAGTGCTCGCTGTCCGCGAGGAGGGCGGTAGACACGGGTCATATCGGGGTCACGCCGTGGCCATGGGCGACGCCGAGCCCGTAGCCCTCAGCGCGAGTGCGGCACCCGTCGAAGCGGGACAGCTCGAGGTCGTGGCGACCGTGGCGGTCGACTACGGGTGGGGCGACTGACGCCCCGGCTGCCGCTGGATATCGACCTTGACTCATCGGCCAGGTACGTCGGCGGTGAGCGCTCCGAGGTTGTCATGCTCCGCGGCGGCGCCACTGGCGGATCACGCGTTGCTACGTCGACTAGCGGCACGTCGGCACGCGCACCGCCCCGGCCGGGCTCGAAGGAACGCTGGACCTGATCGCCGCGGGCCGGCGCGTGGCCGTATCGAGGCCTCTCACAGGTGACTGCCGGACGCAGGGCGAATGGCCGTTTCCTGGTCACCGCGACGGTCAAGCTGTTCGAGCAGTACGGATTCCACCGGCCTCTCCAGCCACCACCCCGCGTACGTACGGATGTGTATGTTGCGCAACATACACACGCCCGCTAGTCTCGAAGCGTCGCGAGTGAATGAGGGGTCATGGCCCGGCGAAACATCAGCATCCCGGACGAGCTGGACGAACGCCTGGACCGCCAGCGAGACCGCATCAACGCATCCCGAATCTGCGCCATCGCGTTGGAGAGAGAGCTTGACATGATCGAACAGCAAACCCGCCCACTTGAAGTGGACGAGTCGACGGTAGACCGGCTCGTCGAACGACTGCGCGAACAGCAAAGCGCCAAGGACAACTGGTACGCCCGAGGGCGTAAGGACGGGCAAGCCTGGGCACAGGAGACCGCGACCCTGGCGGAACTCAGAGCCTTCGACGAGAACTGGACCGACCTGGACGGCATCACAGTCTCAGACTTCCATCCCGACGACCTCGAGGGTTGGGTTGACGAGCTGCCCCAGGAAGCCCAGTCCAACGAACTCCGACAACAGCCTCGCGCACTCCAGGGTGCCTACATCCTTGGCTGGTACGCGAGTGCGCGTAGCCTCTGGCGAGCCGCACGGCCACGGCTCGAAGGCACAGTCGAGCCGTACAAGGGATAGGTACAGCAACACGCCGCAGCCGGTGGTCGACCGGTTACCCTCACCGCATGTCTGACTACGTGCGGGAGCTCCGGAAGCTGGTTGGTAGCCGGCCACTGCTCCTCGTCGCTGCGGGCGTGATTGTCAAGGACACCGCCGGCGCCATCTTGTTGCAGCGCAGCACGGACAGCGGCCAGTGGGGTATCCCCGGTGGCGCCATGGATCTCGGCGAGACTCTGGAGGAGACGGCAAGGCGCGAGCTGTACGAAGAAACTGGCCTTGTTGCGCATGAGTTGGACCTGCTCGATGTGCGGTCCGGACCTGAGTGGTACTTGGAGTACCCCAACGGGGATCAGGCGTACGTGGTCGGAGCTACGTACCTGGCCAGAGGCGTGGAAGGCGATGCTCGGCCAGATGGGCGCGAGTGCAGCGAGGTGCGCTACTTCCCCACGACTGGGCTTCCGACCGAGATGAATGCTTACAATCGCCGACTCCTGGATCGATGCCTGGACAAGCTCCAATCGGCGCGCTGAGCCCGAGGACGGCGCTCCAATTCCTTGAGTCAACCTCCAGGCGGCAGAAGCCCCGATCAGCAGGACGGAAGTGGTCGTGCGACGGGCGTTCAACCACCTTCATCGAGCGTGGAGTGGTCCCAACGGATGGTAGCGAACGGGCTGCGGACGATGGTGATCTGAGTGCAGCTGCGACTTGTGCCCGGTCTCAGTTACTGGATCGGAATTCGTGCAGCGGGTGGGTGATCGCTTGTCTCCAACGATCCCGATGGCCTGTGGCGTGAAGCCGGTAGTACAGGGTCTGGCGTGACACGGCGTCGGCGTCGGCGTCGGCGTCGTCATAATTCCCGACGTTGTGTGCGAGCAGGTAGTGCGCGAGCAGGACGCTGCCGGCCGACCCTGTCGCCTGGATCGGTGTACCGAGGTTGATCTTCGGATAAGGGCCAGGATTCATGCCTTCGACGTCCAGGATGGATTCGGCCCCGCGCTCGGCGAGGTATTGCCCAAACCTCAGATGTGTACCTGGCCAGATCCAGAGGTTCCCCGTGTCCGGCCGGCTCTGGTCCGTCAGCCACACACCGGCCAGCAGTGAAAACGTTCCGGGACGGCCGTCGGGTTCGCAGGGTGTCAGGCCGTCCACGTGTGGACCACCCGGCCGGTTCGGCCAGGGTGGGATGGTGCACGCCGCCTGCGCGAACGTGGGTTCTTCGACCTCGAGCCCCGGGCGCAACAACTTGGCGGCGAGTTCGCCAATGCCGGTGGACCGATACAAGTCCAACAGCGAATGGTCGTCGTTGAGCGTTGGCCAGAGGGAGTACGGCCCGACATGGCCGTCGGGCGGCGCCTGTTCGGCCAGCATCGCCGCGACCACCGCCCGTGCCGCGGCTATCTCCTCATGGGTCAGTGCGCCTGGAACCACCACGAAGCCGTCCTCGATGAAGGTAGCTCTCATCTCCTCGGTGATCGACGCCATGCCGCACACTGCACCAAGTAGCCGCCCGCCCTGCAACTGAGTTTCCCGGTTCCTCGTCGGCCAGGCAGGCACTGCGCGACGCCGCGCTGCCTACGCACACGTCCCCGTCCCAGGTGCAGCCGATGCAGGCAGCAAGACCATCGAACGCCGCACCTTCCAGGAGACCACCTACCACGCCGTCTGGGACAAGGCCCGCGAGAAGGCCCTTTCCGCCGCCGAGTATGCGTCCCCGCTTGCCGGACGCCCATACGACCTACGGCATGCCTGTGCCTCTACCTGGCTCAACGCTGGCGTGGCGCCGACCCGGGTCGCTCAATGGCTCGGCCACAGCGTGGAGGTTCTCCTGCGGGTGTACGCAAAGTGCATCGACGGACATGAGGATGCGGACCGCAAGCGCATCGAACGGTTCATGAGTCCCAAGGCCGAGGACTGACCATCCACGAAGGCTCGAACCCGGAGGACCTGCGAACGGCCTCGATCCCAGCCTGCCGGGGCCATGCGCAGGCGGCCGTGCGTTTGACGGCAGTCCTCCACGAGAGGCCAGTCGGAGCAGACTCGACCTGGGTCAGGCAACCGCTACGCCTCCTTGGCAGAGGAGAGAGGGATCTGCAGCGTGTACGGCCGGCTGGGGACGTGTTGGCGGTCGGTTGGGAGGTATCCGACTGTGCAGTCGGTGAGTTCGCGGATGATGTCTGCGTGGCCGGCGTGTCTGCGGGTGTTCGAGTCAGCGCCTCAGCAGTCCGCTGCGGCGCGTACGATGCGGCTCACCAGGCGAACCCGTCCGGGCTCCTGAAGGTTTGTCTCGCTCAGCCGGTGATGAGCACCGAACCGTACATCGCCGGCACGGTCAGGGTCAGTTCACCGTCGGTCGGAGTGACCGACTGCCCGGTCATTGCGTCGGTGTACGGCTTGTCGCCATAGCCCCGCGGCAGTCTGACGGTGACCTGCTGTGTTGTCGTCGAATTGTTGAAGGCAGTAATCGCCCGGGTCCCCCGGTGTTTCCGGGTGAGGACGATGACCTTGTCGTCGAGGTGGACCGGTGCGTCGATGGAGCCTCGCCGGAGTACCGCGTGCTGGTTGCGCAGGCTGATCAGCTGCTGGACATCGGTCAGCATCACCGTGTCGGGGTCGCCGCCCTCGTCCGCCCAGGGATAGGTGGCCCGGTTGAACGGGTCGGCACCGCCGGTGACGCCGACCTCGTCGCCGTAGAACACCGCGGGCGATCCGGGGAAGGTCATCTGGAACAGCACGGCGAGCCGATAGCGCTGTTTGGCCTCGGCGATCTGTTCCGGGCTGCTGGTCTCGGTGTACCCCAACTGGTACAGCGTCCGCGCCGAGTCGTGGGTGGACAGCAGATTCATCAGGGCGTAGAAGGCCTGCGGCGGGTACGACTCGCGGATCAGTTCGATGCTCTGGTAGGTCTCGGCGGCGCTGCGGCCGTCGGCATAGTCGATCACCGCGTTGCGGAAGATGTAGTTCATCGTGGAGTCGAAGGTGTCTCCGAGGAAGTACTTGGAGGCGTCGAACCAGGTCTCGGCCAGGGTGAGTGCGTCGGGACGGTGTGACTTCACCGAGCTCCGCCACTCCCGCCAGAACTGGTCGCTGACCCACGGGGTCACATCCATCCGCCAGCCGTCCGTCCCGCGATCGAGCCAGGTCTTCATCACCGAGTCGGGCTCGCGGAACGCGAAATCGGAGAAGCTGTCGGACTCGGTCAGCTCGGGCAGCGTCGAGATACCCAGCCAGCCGGCGTACTGGTCGTCCGGGTCGGTTGCGTCGGGGACGAACGTGTACCAGTCGGCCCACGGCGAGTCGGGCTGGATCGTCTCGTTCTCGAACGCTCCGTTGCCGGGGTAGTTGGCGTACCGGTCGAAATACTCCGAATCGCTGCCGGTGTGGTTCAGCGAGGTGTCCAGGATGACTCTGATTCCGTGCGCCTCGGCCTGTTCGGTCAGCCTGGTCAGGTCGGCGTTGCTGCCGAGGTTGTCGTCGACGTTCAGATAGTCGGCGGTGTCGTACTTGTGGTTGCTGCCGGCCTCGAAGATGGGATTGATGTACAGCGTGTTGACCCCGAGCGTCTCCATATAGCCGAGCTTGTCGATGATGCCGGCGAGGTCGCCGCCGAAGAAGTCGTTGTTGAACTGATCGTCGTCTCCTGTCGAACCGTCCGCGTCGCCGGGGACGTACGGGGTGTCGAGCCAGTCGGAATGGACCTCGACCGGGCCATCGAGGTAGGTGTCGGTGCCCACCTCGGGGTCGTTGCCGGGATCGCCGTTCCGGAACCGCTCCGGGAAGATGTAGTAGTAGACGGCGTCCTTCGCCCAACCCGGCACGCGATAGTCGCGGCTGTACACCGTCTGCCGATACGGCCGAACGCGCGTGGGGTCGTCGGACAGGAATGCGATCTCCCCGAGGCCGAACGAGCCGCGCTCAGTGGTCCAGTAAATGGGATCGTTGTTGTTCTGATAGACGTACTCGACTCCGTTGATGGAGAGCTCGAAGTGGTAGCCGTAGACGTTCTCCTGACCGAACCGGTACGCAGCACTCCACCGGTCGACCTCACCGTCACGGGTTCGCTTCATCGGCACCCGGACCGGGTCGAGGTATTCGATGACGTCCTGATTCCCCTCCAGCCGCCGGGTCTGCACGACGAGAGTCGCCGAGTCCACACCCGGCGGGGCCTCGAACGCGAAACGCGCGTTCGTACCCGCCGGAACAGCGCCGTACGGTGCCTTGAAGTCGCGATCGCGAGAGTCGTACCTCACCTGCCGCGCCACGGTGTCGGTCACCGGAACAGGGATCCCGGGATTGACCCAGGTCTGTTCGGTGATGGTGAGGGTGGGCTGCAGGTCCTCGCCCTCGAAACTCACCCGCAGGGTGTGCGGCCCGGTGAAGTCGAAGCGAAGGTCGGCGACGGATCCGATCTCCGCATCGGAGGACAGCGGGATCGGCTCATTAGGGTTGACGACGCCGCCGCTGTCATCGGCCGCGCCGAGGTGGGTCTCCGGCGATCCAATGGGGTCGAGGATGGTGAACTCGTGCGTGCCCTGGAGATCAACATTGAGGTAGTAGCCGTCGCAGCTGTACAGGAAGTAGTCGGCGGCCTCCGGACTGAAGTCGTTGAAGTCGCCGCTGAGGCCGAGCAGCGCATCTCCCAGCGGGTTCTGCGGACAGGCGGTAATCGTCAGCGTCGGGGTCGTGATCGACTGGGAGACGTCCAGCACGACGGTCTGGGTGCCGCCGAACGCGTACGTCAGGTTGGCCCCCCGGAGCGCAAGCTCGAGTGGGACCCCGGTCTCAACCTGGCTTCCGGCCGCTCCGCCGCCGAAGTCCGCGTCGGCGGACCAGTCAGCGTCGGCGACCTTGAAATCACTGGTCCCGCTGAGGTTGACGGTCAGTTCGAAGCGGTTGCAGTTGTACGCGAACTGGTACGCGGGGTCAGCGGACCAGCCATTGAACCCGCCCTTGAGATAGATGGGCCGGTCCCCGAACGGGTTCTCCACACACCCGCTGTCGGCGGCCGATGGACTCGCCGTACCGGAGATCATCGCGATCGAACCAAACAACATCGCCAGCGCGGAACACACCGCAACCAGCACCATGCGTCTGGACGTGCGCATACACAGCCTCCTTGCCATGTGCGCCCGGCTTACGACGCCGCAAACCGTGGTGCCCGACCGGATCAATTCGCGCAGGAACGTTCCGACTCCAAGAATGCTCAAAGGGACGCGAGGAGCGCCGTTGGATGCCGGAGCCAGGCCGAGGATCAGCACCATGGCCGGAACGGACCACCGCACTGAGTCTTCTCATGACGACCTTCCCTGCCGGAGGGAAGCCAGAGGGCTCGCCGCGTCTCACACGGCTACGTCGTACGTAAACGATTACGTCACAGCATCGGGTTCCTTCCGAGCCGTGTCAACCCTTGTATCGATGGCAAAACTGGCAGATGTAGGTGTCGTCCCGGATCGCTGGCCAGGGCCAAGAAATCCATGTGGACGTAACATTACGTTGAGGGTACGGTGCGGAGCATGCCCGGTCGTCCAGCCGTCAACATGAAGGACCTGGCGCGGGAGGCCGGCGTTTCGGTCGCCTCGGTGTCACGGGCGTTGAGCGACGCCCCCGGCGTGTCCAGCTCGACCAGGCGCCGCATCAAGGAGCTGGCCGCCAGCATGTCGTATACGGTGTCGCCGGACGCTTCACGCCTCAAGCGAGGATCTAGGAACCGGGTTGCGGTCGTCGTGCGAGACATTGCGCATTGGGCCTACTCCTCGATGCTGCAGGGCATCATGAGCAGCCTTCGAAACGCAGACCTCGATGTCCTGCTGTACCAGGTACGTACAGAGCAGGAGCGTCGGCGATTCTTCGAACAGTTACCAGCCAGACGGCAGGTCGACGCTGTCGTTGTGATCGCCTTTCCTATCAGCGACGAGGAAAGACAATGCCTCGATCTGCTTGATGCGGCCGTGGTGATCGCTGGAGGCAGGCTCGGCGACTACCCAAGTGTGCACATCGATGATGTGGCTGCGGCCCAGCAAGCGACCAACCATCTCATCCTCGCGGGGCACGAACGGATTGGCATGATCAACGCCGGAGGCGACTGGTCATTGCCCTACTCGCAACCCGCCGATCGTTTGCACGGCTTCACTACGGCAATGGAGGCCGCCGGACTCTCGGTCATCCCCGAGCTCATCGTCGAGGCCCCCTGGGGCCGCACCGGCGGCGCCGAAGGCATGAATCGGTTGCTCAGCATCGCACCACCCCCCACCGCTGTCTTCGCGTTCTCCGATGAGGTTGCCATCGGCGCCCTGCGCAGCCTGCGACGAGCCGCTGTGACCGTGCCCTCCGGCATGTCCGTGGTCGGGATCGACGACCATCCCATGGCCGAGCTCAGCGACCTGACGACCGTCCATCAGGCGGCAGAGGGACAAGGCGCCAGGGCCGGCCAACTCTTGCTGGACATCCTCGGCGACAACGCCGCTCCAGGTACCCAGATAACGACGCCCACCCACCTCGTCGTGCGTGGCACTACCGCACCACCACGCCCGAAGCGGCCCCAGCCGGCCGACGATTCACCGCGCCACATCTAAGCGTCAACTGAATCGACAGGAAGTCGGGCTAGCGGTCGAAGCTGCCGTTAGTTATGTCGCCCTGAAAAGGCTAGAGCGGAGGGACGCACGGGCGCAGAGGGCACAGCGTCTGGCTCTTCAGACTTGAAGAGGCCCGTGCATTAGCCCAGCAACACAACGACAAGGGAAACCGTCAGCTCTACTGGTACACGGACGACTCACGGATCCCAAGCGGCGCACGCTGTGAACGTGACCTCTTCCGGTTCCGGTTCGACCGACGAGTTAACGATCTGTTCCTCGGCGCGGCGCGTCCACCAGAATCGGACGACAGCGGTTCTACTAGCAACGTGAAGACCTGGCGTCGGGCGTCCTCGTTGCTCAGGCCATCGAGCTTCGACACCAGCACGTCGCGCTGGCTCTGCAAGAAGCCATGCAGAGGTCCTTCTCTCCTCCGACGAATGGCTTGGCGATCAGTCTGGACATGTGAACCTCCTCGAGGCGGTTATCGGTAGGAGCGGGCTTGGAGTTCGAACAGTTCTGCGTATAGGCCATCGTGAGACATCAGTTCAGCATGGCTGCCGACTTCGACGACGCGCGAATGGTTGAGGACGACAATGAGGTCTGCCATGCGGACGGTGGAGAACCGGTGTGAGACGAGCAGGGTGATGGCCCCGGTGTTCTGACGTAGTTGGTGTGCTGCGGTGGTCCAGTGTTCGAAGAGTTGGTGTTCGGTGTCGGCGTCGAGGGCGGCGGTGGGTTCGTCGAGCAGGAGCAGCAGGGGTGTCGTACGCATCATGGCGCGGGCGAGGGCGAGCTTTTGCCATTGACCGCCGGACAGGTCGACGCCGCCGTCGCGGGCTGGTCCGAGTTGGGTGGCCAGGCCGTGTGGCAGCGTTTCGAGCAGGTCGGCTGCGCCGGCCCGGTGCATGGCCGCGGTAACCGCGGCGTCGTCGCCGAGGCGGGTGAGGTCACCGATGCCGATGGCTTCACGGGCGAGAAGTTCGAAGCGGGCGTGGTCCTGGAATCCAGCGGAGATGCGTTGCCGCCAGTGGTCCGGGTCGAGCTCGGCGAGGGCTACACCGTCGAGGCTGATCTGGCCGTTGGTGGGCAGGTACATTCCGGCGAGCAGTTTGACCAGCGTTGACTTGCCGGCGCCGTTGTCTCCGACGACCGCGACAGTGGCGCCCGCAGGGAGCAGCAGGTTGACATCGAGGAGTGCATCTTCCGATGCGAGCGGGTAGCGGTAGGTCACCTGGTCGAGCCGGATGCCGTCGGTGAGTCGTTCGGGTACCACGACGCGCGGGTTGATTCGCAGCCGGGCCTGAGTGGCGACGTCGTGGAGGTAGACCCAGCGGCTTGCCGCGACGAGGGCCTTGAGGTTTGTCTGGAGGACTTCGGCCGAGCCGGTGACGAGCCCGAGCACCTGGCCGGCGAGCACAGCGGTCAGTGCGGCATCTCCGACTGTGGCCTGGCCTCGAACGGCGCGCGCGACGACGAACACGATCGCACCGACGTACCCGATGAGGAACAGCAGGCGGGCGGCTAGGCCGATGGCGCCGGCGCGTACCTGCATCGTGTGGTGGATGTGCTGGATCTCGCGGTGGGTGGCGTGAAAGCGGGTGAGCAGCTCGTCCCCGAGCCGGAACAGTCGTATCTCCTTGGCACCCCCGGCTGTGGCAGTGAGTTCGAGGAGATGCTCGGACCGGCGTTGTGGAACCGACGCCCGCTGGACGCCGACGTAGAACAGGCCGCTGGTCTTGGCGCTGAGCAGCAGCACCGGAGCGCCGAAGACCGGTAGCACCAGCAGGAGGGGATGGACGCTGGCCAGGAGCAGGCTCGTCGTCGCGATGCTGACGAGCGTGGCGAACGAGGCGATCAGGGCGGGAAACACGTTGGCGAAGGCGTGACCCTCCTGCCGGAACGCTTCGAGCTGGGCCAGGTGCTCGGGGTTCTCGTGGATCTCCAGGGTGGGCGTCTTGCCCATCAGGTCGAGGGTGCGGAGGCGGACAAGGTGTTGGGCCCGGTCCCGCAGTGTGGCCTGGACGCGATTCGCCGCGTACGACAGGGCGGTGACGCCGGCAATCGAAGCGGAGAGACCAGCCGCACCGACGGTGAGGCTTCCGGAGTCGGCTTGGTGCAGCCCGTCGATGAGCAGTTTCAACCACAGGGCGAATAGGGACCCGGTGAGCGCTTCCAGGCTGAGCAGGACGAACGAGGCGACGGTGCGTGCGCGGTCGGCCTGCCAGGCGAAGCGCACCATGGTGCCGGCGGCGCGGTACCGGCTGACCGGTGGGCGCGTTTCAGGCGGCGCTGGTTCAGGCATCATCTTCTCCTTCGGCCGGGTCGTGGTAGCGCTGTGCCTGCTTGGCGAACAGCCGGGCATAGGTTCCGGCGGCGGCGACCAACTCGTCGTGGCTGCCGTCCTCGCTGACCCGTCCGCCGTCCAGGACGACGATTCGGTCGGCGCGGCGCACCGTGGAGAAGCGGTGGCTGATCACGATCGTGGTGAGCCCATCGGTGAGGTCGAGGAACCGGTTGTAGATGTCGGCCTCGGCTCGTACGTCGAGCTGGGCGGTGGGTTCGTCGAGGACGAGTACGCGCGCTCCGGCGTTCACGGCGGTCATTGCTCGGGCGAGGGCGACTCGCTGCCACTGGCCGCCGGACAGGTCCACGCCGCCTGGGAACCGGCGGGAGAGAGGAGTGTCGAGACCGTGCGGCAGCCCGGCCAGAATGCCGTCCGCGCCGGCCCGGCGGGCGACCGCGATGATCGGATCGTCGACATTGCCGTCGTGAAGGGTCTCGACGGCTCCGAACCCGATGTTGTCGCGGGCCGTGAGTTCGTACCGGACGAAGTCCTGGAAGATAGCGGCCACGCTTCGCCGCCACGACGCCAGGTCGAGATCGGCGAGATCGATGCCGTCGACGGTGATCCGCCCGGCCTGGGGCGCCTCCAGGCCGGTGAGCAGCTTGATCAAGGTGGTCTTGCCCGCGCCGTTGACCCCGACGATGCCGAGTGAGGTACCGGACTCGATGCGCAGGTCGAGATCGGCGAAGACGGGATCCACACTGCCGGGGTAGCCGAACCTCACCCGCTCGAACCGAATCTCGTGGACGGGGTGCCCTGCTGCGCGCACACTGCCGGCCGGGAGAGTCGGCTGCCCCGCGACTGCCTGCTCCAGTTGCAACACTGTCGGGATGCGAGCCGAGCCGTACTCGATCAGGTTGTCAGCCATCTGGTCGGCCAACGCGGCCATGCCCAGCAGACCTTGAACCAGCACCGTCAACGCGGCCACCCCGAGTGAGCCATCGGCCGCCGCGTAAGCGGCCAGGAGCAGCACGCCGGTGTTGACCGCCACCAGAGCGGCGAACAGGAGCGTCATCGTGCGCTGGTCGACCCGGCGGGCCTTCCACATAGCGTCAAGGACCACCGCCCAGTGGCGGCCGAACCGGTCGGCTATCCAGTCGACGAGGCCGAACACGCGTACCTCTTTCGCCCACTCCGCCCGCTCGCCCAGGCGGCCGACGTACTCCGCGTGGCGAAGCGCCTCGCCAAAGGCATACAGGTCGGAGCGGTGCATGTCCGCCCGCAGTCGCCGACCGATCAACACCCACACCACGACCAACACCGCGGCGGCGACCGGCCACACCGTCGCGACCAGCACCGCGGCTGCCAGCCCCGGCGCCTGAACCCGCCACTTCGTGGCCCAGCCGTCGACCAGGTCGCCCGGCTCCGCCCCGGCGATCCGTACCGCCCGGTCCGCGATGGCGGCCAGCCCGCGGTCCTCGAAGAGCTCCAGTCGCGGTGCAGCAAGCGTCGCCCGCATCACCCGCGCCAGCAGGTACTCCTCATACCGCCGATAGACCGCCCACATCGCGACCTGATAGCCGGCGTCGACAATCTCTCGAGCGGCCAGCACCGCTGAGATGGCGACGAGAGTGCTGAGAACGCTACGGCCAGCCGTGGAGGCGAACCCGCCCTCCACCGCAGCCGGCAGTGTCTCCACCAGCCGCGCCACCAGCACTGCAAAGCCAGCCGGCAACGCACCAAGCAGGAGAACAAGAGCAAGAAGGAGCGCAACCCGGCCAGGAAACGCCCGAACCAGCACCAGCAGAGCGGTACGTCGGACGTGGCCGTCGCGCCTAGAAAATAACCCTAACCCGCACTTCACGAGTCTGTCGGGGCTCCCCCTATCCGTCAAGGCCTAGTGCGGGGAGGCACGCAACTGCGTATGCCGACCGTGGCCGTCCGAGATGGATGTCATGGCAAAGATGGCAGGCCTCGACCTAGTGGACCGCTACGCCGGTTGGGACCGAGCCGAGTTCACCGGCGACAGTTACTCCAGTGTGTCTGTCTGGCAGAAGCCAAAGTGAGACGAAGGCCGAACCCGGGAGGGTGTAATGGCGCAGACCACTCATCCTCGTAGTCCTCGTAATCCCGTGGCGTCGCCCGATGCGTTGCCGTAGCCTCCGTCACCCATGCCCATGAGCGGTTACGGCAACGAGTCGGATCCTGCCGAGGTGCTCGCCAATCGTTTGCTGGAAAAGCACGGGTCCGATCCTGCGCAGGCGAAGCGGTCAGAGCACGGTTGGGCGAACGAGGTGTGGCTCGGCGCGACGGCCGTCGCTCGTATCAAACTTGCGGTGCACGGCGCGTTCGAACGTGAGGTTGCGCTCGCCGCGCTGCTGCCGCCCGAAGTCAGCTATCCCGAGGTGCTTGATCTGGGGGTCACCGAGGGCATGGAGTGGATGGTCACCAAGCGAGTGCCCGGGGAGAATCTGAAGCTCGCCTGGCCAAGTCTCGATGGGTCGGCGAGGGTGGAGGCGGTGACCGACCTTTGGGCCAGGTTGGAGGCAGTTCACCGAACCGACGTTGCTGCTGCTCGGGCGCTCGGTTGTACATCCTCGCCGTTCTATGCCCTGGACGAAGGTGAAGCTCGACAGCTCCTGCACTGGCTTCTCGAGGCGGAAGCCATCGAGCCGACGCTGCACGGGCAGCTCGGCGACATGCTGGACCTGTTGTTCCGCGCCATCTCTGAGGTGCCGCTGGTACTCAGTCACACCGATGCGGGGCCGCACAACACGGTCTGGGACGGTACGAACGCGGTTCCTGTGGACTTCGAGACTGCATCGGTGGCACCGGCGGATCTCGACCTGGAGTGCGTCCTTCGGATCATGGCCGAGCAGGGCGATCCAAACCCAGCTCCTGCCCTCCTGGAGCAGGCGACCGACCTTCTGGCCCGGCCTGGCGCGGCGTCCCGACTCTGGGGTTATGCCGTGCTGCGTGATCTCTGGGGTCTCCGCGGGTGGCTTCTCTACGCGCGTTCCGGTGCTGACCTCCAAGAGTGGGGAGCAGACACTCACGACATGCGTACGTGGGAGCCCTGGCGCTACCTTCACGACCACGCGACTCGAACCAGCTGGCTAGCCGACCTCCTGCACTGACAACCGCTGCCGCGTCCTGCCTGCATACCACGCGTCATCTGTGGCGGATCTTCCTCTCCTCGACCCACGACCCGAGCTTCACACACGGGTTCCTAGCAACCGCCAGGTCCGATCTAGATGGGACATTCGCGCAGTGGCTGCGTGAGGCATGGGGCGTGGGTTAGGGGAACATCTGGCTCGGCCGGTCTGAGGGCCTCCACTCCCGCCGGTCTTGAACCCCTAACCCCTGCCTTGCAAGGACCGTCGCGGTCTCGCACTGCGCTGAGCGTAGATCGTCCCCGCGTCCGCGTTGTTTCGTCTGACCGTCATTGACTGCTGCGGAACGTGATCGGCCCGCGGCTTGGGGCACGCGGAGAGCACGCCGAACTTGTGATCCGTCGAGGCTGGCAAAGTGATAGCGACCTGCTCATCCGCGCTCCGGAGGCTTTCGACCAGGTGCTCACCTCGTTGTCTTGTCAAGCATCCGGTACCTCGTCCCACGGCGGGTCGTTGCCGACACGCCCGTCGATCGCTTCGCGGAAGAGGTCGGCGTGGCCGGTGTGTTTCATGTACTCCTCCAGCAGGTCGACGAGCATCCGCCGACGGTTCAGGATCCAATCCGGGCTGTCTCCCTCGACCCGGACGTCGAGTCCGCCGTCGGCGATCATCTCTCTCCACGCGATCCTCGAACGCTCAACGGCGCCGTACCACAGTGCATAGAGCGCCTCGGGCTCATCGGCGAGCGCAGACTGGAATAGGTCGTCGCCCTCGCTAACCGCCTTCCAGGCCGCCGTGTCCTTCGTCGCGTCGGGCGGCCGACCGGCGGCAGTCGCGGTAAACCCGTCCTCGACGCCAGCCATGTGCTTGATCAAACCGGCCAAGGTCATCGTCGATGGCGGGAAGTGTCGGCGCAGCTGCTCGACGTCGAGCCCGCCGGTCTTCCAGGCGAACTGAAACCGCGCCCGGTCCAGCGCGAAACACAGCACGTCTGCCTCGGTGCCGTCCTTGAAGTTGACGAGCGGGAGAAGGTCCCTGTAGCCCATGGCGGCGAGGATGGCAGAGGCGGCTAAAGATCGCCATAGTGGTCGACCGGCTCCGCACGCTACCGAACGACGTTCACGCCTGCTGGGTCGCTCCCGGCGTGCACAGCCGGATTCAGCAACGCTGAGCTGGTCAAACGCCCGAGCCGCACACCCACGAGCCAACGCGTTGACACGTGCTCAGCAGCCCAGGGAGTCGCCTCGGGTTGGGATAGCTGAACGACCTGATCAGGCAGGACCACTCGGCTTCGGCCCCCGCGTATTCCCCGCAACCACTCGTTTCCAGCCGCAAGTCACGGCACAGAGCTGGACAAGGGGGCGGTCAAGACCGGTACCGAAACAGCCCCTGAAACCGGGCCTGACCTGCGAAAACACTGCTCGGCGGAGGGCGTGGGATTCGAACCCACGTGGCGGGGGGTTACCCCACCTAGCGGTTTTCAAGACCGCCGCACTAGGCCACTATGCGAGCCCTCCAGGTACCTGCGGCTATCGTCCAGCAGCCAGCACGCGCCGGAGCACCTTGCCCGCAGAGCTGCCCCGACCAACCAGCAGGGCAACGTCAGCCATTCTTTCACCGACCCTGGCGCCGGACCCGCCCGCCTGCACATGGCTTGACACCAGCACCCCGGAAAGCGACACAAGGCACCGGGTCACCGCAGGCGGGCGGGCCGGTCCGGGAGTGCTACCCGTGAGCAACCGCTCCGAACGTCCACCCGGCGGCCAGGTTGGACCAGCCTGCGACAGAAACCGGGATGCGTCCAACACCCCGACCCCGCCACGATGGAGCCATGGTCACCGCGAGTCCGAACCCACAGGTCATCGTGATCACCGGCATCCAGGCCGCCGGCAAGTCGACCGTCGCTCAGCGGCTCGCCGAACGCCTCGACCGGTCGGTGCACGTACGAGGTGACCTCTATCGGCGGATGATTGTCTCCGGCAACGCCCCGATCACCCCCGAGGGCGGCGAGGCGATGGAGTCCGAGCTACGACTGCG
Source organism: uncultured Actinomycetota bacterium (assembly GCA_963720325.1). GTDB lineage: Bacteria > Actinomycetota > Actinomycetes > Propionibacteriales > Actinopolymorphaceae > Thermasporomyces. Next base: position 1,647,797 of record CAVRFE010000008.1, read on the forward strand.
CTACGAGCTGTCGGCGATGGTCGCTGACCGGTATGCCCGAGCGGGCTACGTCGCCGTGGTCCAGGACATCATCATCGGACCCGACCTTGCCGCGTACGTCGAACTCGTACGCAGTCGGCCGCTGTCCGTCGTCGTACTGGCGCCGAACGCACACGCCGTCGCGACGCGAGAGGCTGGACGGGCCAAGAACGCGTACGTCGACGGGTGGACGGTCGAACATCTCGACCAGATCCTGCGCAAGGAGACACCCCAACTCGGACTCTGGCTCGACACGTCCGAGCTCACCGCCGAGCAGACCGTCGACGCGATACTCGCCCGCCTGCCGGAGAGCCTGGTCGACTGACGAGAGCACCCGCCAGCCAGTACGCCGACGCCGAGCGGGCTAGAGGTCGAGAGCGATCTGGAGCATCGAACTGATCCTGGTCAACGTCTCCGGGTCGACGACGCCAGCCTGGTCGACACACGACCGCCGGTAGAGCGCATCCAGATGTTGGGGAGTCACCCAGCCGTGGCCAGGCAGTTCGACGGAGAGCAGATGGCCCGGGTCTTCCTCGGTCACCTCGACCGCGAGGAACCAGTCCTGGTCCGGCGCGGCGTTGATCGCATCAGTACTGAGAACGACAACCAGGCGTTCGCGGGACAGCCCCTTGGACACGTACCGCCAGATCTCACCCCGCCGCACGGTAGGCGGCTTCCTCCGCCGTCCGATCCTGCTCGTCACGGAGCTGCTCGTCATCGCTCACCTTGCTAGGGAACTGCCACATTGCGTAGTGGCACGCCGCCCGCGAAAGCCATGCGGAGAGTGACATGCCAGCCCGCCCCGCAGCTCGCTCGGCGAGCCAGACCGCATCACCGGACAGACTCACGGTGACCTTTTCAGCGTCGGCCATACCTGGGGAGAGTACCGAGTCATGCACCGATTCGCCATCATGCGCCCGGTCGCGCGCGTGATCGCCTTGGTCCGAAGGCTCGGGCACCTCGGTCACGCTCCGTCCGCGGTGCACTCGACCGAGGTGTCGCTGTAGGCCTTCTCCGCGGCCTCGAACGCCTTGATGTTGGTGGGTGCCTTCTCATACGCGGCCAGCCACCTGGTCATGGCGACGTCGGGGTCGAGACTCCCCGCCCGCCGGTCCGCCATGTTCTTGAGGTGACTCCGCCACTCGTCGAGGGCGTCGTCGGCCGAGGACAGGGCGGTGTCGATCTGCTGGCCGACATCCTGGCAGGCGTCGAGTGCGCCCCTCTGGCCCGCGCTCATCTCGGTCTGCTTCACCTCGGCGCAGGCGTCGCGCGCCTCCTGGTACTCCTTGTCGGCGGACAGGAACCTGCTCAGCCGGTCCGGGCCACGCAGCCGGGTCACGCCCCAGACGCTCTTGGTGTGTTCCTCTGAGTGCACGCCGGCCTCCAGGTCGTCCATGGCCCTGATGTGGGCGGCCCAGTCGCCTACGGAGTTGCGGGCAGCCTCGACCGCCTTCGCCCCTTTGTCGTCCGCGTCGACGCAGGTGCGCAGCGACTCCGCGGCCGCTTCCTCCGCCGCGTCCTCTGCCGCGTCGGCTGGCGCCTCGCCGGACTTGACCGTGGGCGGCGGTGCGGTCCTGACGTCCGCAGCCGGGGTGAGCGACCCGCCCTCTGGACGGCCGAGGTCGGGTCCCACCCACGCCCAGGCGACACCCGCCGCGCCCGTCACAACCAGAACCGTGAGGACGATCACCATCCCCTTGGTTCTGGTGCGCTGGCGAGCCTTTCTCCGTCCACGTGCCATGAGCTATTCCTTCGCATTTTGCGCAACCGTGCTCGGTGCAGATTAGGGCCTCGACCACCGGCGGCAAAAGGTGCCACAAAATACCTGCCCCATAGCAGGTGTAAGTGCGGGATGAGCGCATTATTGTGCTTTCCTACGCTCGTCCGCGGGCTCGCCGAAAGGCCTTTTCCGTCGGAAATGTCCCACGATGTGCGGTAGGCAAATACGGGGAAGCGTGGCGATATCGACACCGGTCGCCCCGCGAGTTTGCGGATGACCTGTGGGCCTGGCGCCCAGTGCTCGTACGAACTCCCGCTTGCCCAGCATGACCCGGCTCGGGCATTGTGCCTGGCAGCAAAGTTGCGGGGGAACGTCCTGACCCTTCGTACATCTCCGGACGCCGTGGCAACTCATCTCGCCCTCAGCAATCCATCGGTCGCACGACGACGCCGAATGCCTCTCTGGCTCGTCGCGGCCGGACTTTCGATGTGCGTAGTCGTCGTACTTTGCGGTGTTTTGGTGCTACGACCTGAGCTCGGACTTCGGATTACCTGGACCGTTCTTGCACCCGCATTACCGCTCGTATTCCTGGTGGCGCCCAGCGTGTGGCGCAACATTTGTCCGCTGGCGCTGACCAACCAGCTTCCGCGGCTGGCCGGAGTCACCCTTGGGTGGCAGCTGCCACCCAAGCTGGCCCGGCATGCATTCACCGTGGCGGCGGTCGGGTTCGTCGGACTCGTGGTCTCGCGGCGGCTGCTACTGGACCACAGTGGCCCAGCGACCGCCGCCACGATCGGCGCCGGTCTTGTCCTCGCCCTCGCCGGCGGCACGATGATCCGTGGGAAGGCCGGATGGTGCGGCACATTCTGTCCGCTCTACGCGGCCCAGCGCGTGTATGGCCGGGCGCCGCTCGTGCACGTCGGCAACGCACACTGTCAGCCCTGCGTGGGATGCGCGCGGAACTGCGTCGACCTAGACCCTCGCGCGACCGCCACTGCGGAGACGGCTCGGACCGGCAACGCCCGCACCCACCGGCTACTGGTCGGCGCGGCTCCAGGCCTGGTGGTCGGCTACTTTGCCGTGACGGAGTTGCCGGTCATCTCCTCGGTCCCCATGGTGGGCACCGTCGTCGGTGCAGTGGCCGGCACTGGGGCCGGTACAGCGGACGGCACTTGGGCCGGCACGGTTGCCGCCGTGCTGGGTCCCGCGCTGGTGAGCATGGCCGCATACCTTGCGCTGTCCGCCGCGTTCCGAACCGGTGGCCAGTCCCTGCAAAGGACGCTGACCAGCGGCTTCGTAGCGATGGCCGGCGGACTGTTCTACGTGTTCAGCGTTCCGCTCGTGTTCGCCGCGTGGGGGTGGGACCAACCGCTCGTGGTTGCCGGTCTGCAGCTTCTCGCCCTCATCGGTGCCGCATGGTGGTGGCTTCATGAGGCGCGGGACGCGTTGGACCTCCGTCGCCGCCGGCCGCCGGCAATGCAGGGCGCCCGCGCCGAGGCCCACGTCGCCCAGCGCGCGCAGGAGTTGCGGATGCTCCGCGAAATCTGGCGCGGCCAGCCGATCATGCCGGTCGCCAACCTCGACCTGGCGAGCCCTAGACCCGCTACTCCGCGATCCACCGCTCCCGGCGCCGCCGCCAGTTCTCGTTCGACCGCCAGTCCGGGCTCCGCCGACAGTCCGCGATCCGCCAGTGTCACGTTCCTCGCCGAAGACGGCGACCGCCGGGTCGTACGCTTGTCCGCCGGCGAGCCACTGTCCGGCGCGGCGCACCGGGCGGGCCTGCCCATGCCGGTCGGATGTGGCGCCGGCAGCTGTGGGGCCGATCCGGTGACGGTCATCGCCGGGCACCGGCACCTCACCCCGCCGAGCGCGACCGAGCGGGCGACCGTCCGTCGGTTGGGCGCACCGGACGGTACGCGACTGGCGTGCGTCGCAAGCGTGGCGCAGCACGAGCCGCGGACCGGAGCCCCGAACGGCGCCGAGGTCACGGTCACCACCCGACCAGCAGCCGCCGAACCTCCGGGCGGTCCCGACCAGAGCGTGCGCTCGGTCGTGGTCGTCGGCAATGGCATCGCCGGGTTGACGACCGCTGACTGGGTACGTCGGTTGCACCCGTCCTGCGAGGTGCACCTCGTCGGCAGGGAACCGCATCACACGTACAACCGGATGGCGCTCACCGAACTCGTCGCTGGACACGGCGAGCTGACCAGGCTCGGCCTGCTCCCGCCCGAGTGGTTCGCCGAGCATCGCATCACCGCGCACGTCGGGGCGACCGCGACCAAGCTCGACCTGGCCGGACACGAGGTCGCGCTGGCCAACGGTGACCGGCTCGGTTACGACCGTCTCATCCTCGCCACCGGCGCGGCCCCTGCGGACCTCGCGATCCAGGGACTTCCGCTCGCCGGTGCGTACTCGCTGCGGACCGCCGAGCAGGCGTTGGCCGTACGACGACACGCCAGAACCCATCCGGACCTGCGTACCGCGGTCGTCGTCGGAGCCGGACCGCTCGGCATCGAGGTGGCGATCGCCCTCACCGAACTCGGGCTCGACGTCCACCTCGTCGACCGGCACGACTGGCCGGCTCGGCGTCTGGTGGACGAGCGGGCCGGACACCTGCTGGCCAGCCGACTCGCCGACCTGGGCGTCCACCTGCACAGCGGCTCGACGGTGCGTTGGGCCAACGGCGCCCGGCAGGTGACGTCGGTGCGGCTGAGCAGTGGTACGCGGCTCCCGTGCGACGTGCTGCTGCTGTGCACCGGCACCCGCCCCGACGTGGACCTCGCCCGCGATGCCGGTCTCGAGGTACGCACCGGCGTCGTCGTCGACCACACACTGCGCACCAGCGACCCCGACGTGTTCGCGGTGGGCGACGCGGCCGAGCATCCGACCGGCGTGAGCGGGCTGTGGTACGCGGCCGTCGAACAGGCCGAGGTCGCCGCCGAGCAGGCGGTGGCGGCCGAACCCGCACATGCGCGGCGGTACCTGCCCGGACCTGCGGTGACCCGGCTCGACCTCGCGGACCTGGGCGTGGTGTCCGTCGGTCGGATGAGTACGTCGAACGGGGAACAGGTGGTGGTCTTCGACGACCCGCCCCGGCGGCGATACCTCAAGATCATCATCTCGGCGCGTGGCTGCATCACCGGCAGCGTGGTCGTCAACGACCCGGCCTCGGCGAGCACGCTCGAGACCGTGGCGCAGCGCGGCATCGACGTCAGTGCATACATCGACAAGCTCCGGATGGGCGACGTCACCGCGCTCGCCGGCTTGGTGGCGGACCCGTCGAAGCGGACCGGCATCCGGCGCACGTGGGCGTCTTCGCGAGCCCGCAGACGGCGGCACTGAGTTGTTGGAGGTCTCGCGGCATCTAGCCGACTAGACCTCCAACAAGTGCATCGTGATCGGCGCAGGGGCCGCGCTGCCGGACGCTCGAGGTTGAAGCGAGGCGCGGGCCGGGCGACCGTCAGGACTCCAGGTCGCCGGAGCGCATCCGTTGCACGCCTGCCTCGGTCCCGAGCTCCGACCGAAGCTCAGGATGCCGGTGATAGAACCGGAGCGCATAGAACGCGACGGCCGGATTGACCGCCAGGTATCCAACCTGAATGCGAGTCTTCTTGCGCCGGAAGAAACTTGCGCGGCCGAGCCAGTTCTCCTCGGGGTTGCTCGGCCGGTTGTCGGGCTCGCATACCGCCAGTTGCACACCGAGCTCGCGGCCGGCAGCTGGACTGACTTCAGTGATCCAGTCCCACGCGAAAAAGCAACTGCCGAACCAGGTCCAGTGGTAAACCCCGTCAGCGCTCAACCCCAGTCCGAGCGGTCGCCGTCTCCTGACCACTGGACTGAGAAGTAGCGCAACCGAATAGAGCGCAAAGATCGGCGAGTAACCTGCGAGCGAGCGCAGTCTCAGGTCGTTCCAGCTGCCGGTGCGAGACAGCTGATCAACAAGCGTCGGCAGCAGGACGAACAACGCTGCGAGCGTCAGAGCGAGTGCCAGGTAGGACATCGCGACGACGCGGGACTGGTTCATGAAGGCGACGTTGCTCGTGGATTCAACTGCGGCGACTCCGACGTGATCGCGATTTCGGCGTTGTGCTCCCACAGTGGTGAGATAGGAGTACACGCCTAAGATCGCAAAGCAGAGGGCGCCGACCAATGCGAAGGCAGTGTCCACCCGTTGATCTGCCGATACTCCTATGGCGACGAGGAAGGCCGCCACGGCAAGAGTCACGACGATGCCCACCGACGTACGGCCTGCCAATGACTGCCACGCCTCCGGCCAGATGAGACGACGACGAACTCCGCCAGCGTTCAGCCTCATGGTCCGGGTCTCCTCTGTACGGTCATTTGGAGCTTCGCCCGCGCAGTCTGCGCTCCGTCATACCAATGGCCGGCCCGCTGACCGGCGAAGTAGCCGATTGCTGCGGCACCGGCGGCGGCGCTGACGGCCAACCATCCAGCCACTGGGACGAGGGCGAGCGCAAGTGTCGGCGCAATGCTGACTCCGGCCACCAGAACTGCTTTGTCCGGGGGCTCGCCGGTATAGATGTCGTAGCCGATGCCGACAGGGGTGAGCACCCAACTGCCCGCCCTGAGCACTCGGACCGTTAGCCGCCCGGCCTCGACAGCGTTCTTCGATGACAGTGCAGCCCAGTCCTGCCGTCGCGCCTGCTCGTGATAAAAGTTCGCCTGCCAGGAACCTTCGTCGTATCGGCGGGCCTGCGACAGCCATTCACTCTGCCACCCTGCGCGCCGCTGAACATCCTTCAACGCTGAGTTCTCGAACCACTTGGCCAGCACGACTGTCTCGTCTGCCACGAAGTCGCCAGCGGCGAAGAGCAGGTCAGCCCATTCCTCATCGCCGGACTTTCCCAGCTTGTCGAGCAGATCCAGCAGTATCTGCGCTGCACGCTCCATCAGTGTCTCGACCCTGACGTAGGCCTCCATCCTGCCTTCGAAGATCACCGAACGGTCGACAGGAGCGGACGGATGCGGTGGATCATTCTGCGGGTCGGCGGCGTGGGGGCGAAAGAGCCAGCCTTCCCTGACAACCAGGTGGTGGGCACCGACCAACCGTTCGGCCTCACGGACGAGTTCCTTGGCGGAGCCGAGTCGGTCTGCGCACTCGTCGAGCAGGGCGGCAAGCCGCTCGATCTGCACCTGAAGCCGATGCGTCTTGCGGCCACCATCGTCGAGGCGCCACAGGTAGCTCAGGCCTGCAAGGTCGCACCACACGTTCTCTGACTCATCGCGTACCCGGCGGATCTCCGTCACGCTGCGGTCCAGCCGCCCGGCGAGATCGTCGCGCAGCCACGAAGCGACCGCGCGGAGAGTCTCCGGGTCTCCGCCCAACTCCATCGTGAGAGCCACAGCTACTTCCCTGAGGCCGAATCGTCGCCGGACAGGTCTCGGAGGAAGCCGGCTACGGTCGTCACGTTGTGGTGCTCGGTGGTTTCATACCGATCGGCCGCCGCACGTGCGGCATCTGCTGCGGCGTGAAGTCGGATGACCTGCGCCGCCACGTTCGCCGCGCATGCATCGACGAGGTTGAGGACCCACGGCGTCAGTGGTCCGGCGTCCAGCGTCTCCGGCATCGTGCGCCCGGCCTCGTCGACGTCCCCGGCAATTCGGTCCAGGTCCCGCGCTCCGGCGCGAATCTGCGGCGGATCGAAGAACTTGTCAGCCATGAGCACTCCCCGAGCTTGCGTTGTCCGGGCAAGCATGATCACCCAAAAATAGGACATCGCGGGCAACTCGCAGGGTGTGCCTGTGCATAACTCCGCCGACCACGGTTCGCGGCGGCCTGCCTCACCGGCCGGCGAAGCAAAGTTGCCGATGGCTGTCGGCGAGTTGTCAGAGGTTTCCAGGCATCTATGCGCGGATATCTCTGACAACTCGAGGTCGGCCCTCCCAGTGGCCAAAGGTCTGGTCAGCGGCGCACTACGACGTCGACGACGACGGGTAGGTGATCGGACGCGTCCGTCAGTGCGACCTTCGCCCGGCGCGGTGTGACGTCGCGGGAGGCGAGTACGTAGTCGATCCGGGCGTGCGGGTCTTCGGACGGATAGCTGAACCCGTCACCCTCGCCGACCTTCGTCCATGCGTCGGTGAACACGTTGGTCAGCGTCGTGATCTCCGGCGTCTCCGCGGTCGCGTTCAGGTCGCCGACGAGGAAAGTCCGGCGTGGTTCCGAACCGAGAAGCTCGACGATCTTCGCCGCCTGCGCCTCGCGTTCGAGGTTGTCGTTGTGCTGCAGGTGGGTGTTGGCGAAGCGCACCGTCACGCCCCGCACCTTGATGGTCGCCTCCAGCAGACCGCGCTGCTCGTGGTCGCCGAACTTCGGCAGGTAGGTGTTGCTCCACGCGCGGATCGGGAACCGGGACAGGATCGCCGTGCCGTACTGCCGCCGCTCCTGGCCGGGCTCGAGCGGGTCGAGGTCGAGATTGGCGCCGTAGACGACGAACCGGTCGAGCCGGTCGGCGAGCCACTGTGCCTCGTCGATGAAGTTGCTGCGTTCGCCCCAGTGCCGGTCGACCTCCTGCAGGCCGATGACGTCCGCGCGAGTCGACGCGAGGACCTGCGCGACGTGTTCCAGGTCGAGCACGTCGTCGGGTCCGGCGGCGTGGTGGATGTTGTACGTCGCCACCCGCAGCGGTACGCCGCGATCGTGGTGGCGGTCATCGGCCTGAGCGGCACCCGCGGCCGGTCCGATTGCCGCCGCGACGGCGGCGAGGATGCCTAGCATGGCGAGCACGCGTTTGGGTACGCGGAACAGCGAACGTCGTGGCACGAACGGCTCCCTTCCCTGCACCTGGTTCTCCTGCACATCACACCGGCGCAGCGCAGACTCCACGTGGCCGGTCGACCAACAGCACATAGCTGGAACGCGGCTGCCTCGTCCGGTGCGCGGCGGGACCGACCCGGGCTCACCTCGCGCTGGTCCGTCCGTGCGTGGTAACGGCAACCACCGCATAGGAGTATGACGTGGCCCACGACGCCGTGACATCGCGAAACACCGTTCGGTCACCTGGTACGTAGGTGAGATAGGTGTCGGGTCCGGGCGGCAGGCCCAACGTCGTCCCGCGATAGATCCGGTAAGCCACGACCGGCCCGCTGGCAGGTTCCCAGGTCACGACCTGCGCACCCGTCTCGTCGACGGACACCTCGACGTTCTGCGGTACGCCGACCGGCGGGTCCGGCTGCGGCAGCACCGTGACCGATCGCGGACTCCTGGTCGGCGTCACCACCTCGTGCCGCCCGTCGGTCGCGACGACGACGTACTCGACACCGCGCTCGGTCATCGCCCACGTCGGCACCGCCGCAACGCGGGTGTGCGGTCGACCGCGGACGTTCGGGCACATCGCGACCGTGTGCCAGTCGACCTCTCCGACGATGCGGTAGCGCACGTGCGCCGACAACTCGCCGGGAGCACGTGGGCTGAGGATGGTCGCCGCGACGGGGAACGCCTCGCCGGCGTACGCCTGGTCCCGCGTCGGCAGCAACAACACCCGTGGCGGGACTGTGTGCGAGGGCCCGGCCTCGACGGACTGCACGCTCGAACGCGGACTCCGGCGTCCCTCGGCTCCCAGTGCCGTAACGGCGTACTGGTAGCGGCCGTCGGCGGCATCGACGTACGCCGGGGCCTCGAGAGGCTCTTTGGTCAGCCGGCGGAAGTTCCCGGACTGCGCAGGTGCGCGGTAGACGTGGTAGCCCGTGACTTCGCCATCTCGGGCGGGGAACGCCTGCCAGGTGAGTGCAGCACCCGTCGCCGTCCCGCGTACGACCAGGTCGACCGGCGGAGGCACCGTCAGGTCCGCGAAGACCTTCGCCTCGTACGACCGCAAGGGGTCCTTGACGCACCGCGGCCAGGCCGGGTCGCCGGCATACCACCGGCCACCGGCGGCCGAGACCAGCCCACCGAGTCCCGGCAGGTCGCGCACCGACTCCTGGTAAGCGCGGATCGCGTCGGTGAACCCGGCCGCCTGCAACTCTGCCCACGTCGTCGCCGCGGGTACCTTCTCCCGGGCGGTCCAGTAGCCCTCGATCCACCGCAGGAACGCGAGCCAGTACGCGAGATCGTCGCGTTCGGGTCCGTCTGGCACCCCTGCGGTCAGCTGCTCGAACCGAGCCCGCAGCCCCGCATAACGTTGTGCGTACTTGCTGGCCGCGGGTTCGCCGGCAAAGCCCCAGCCATGGAACTCCGACGTCTTCATGCCGCCGTTCCGGAACCCGTAGACGCCGCCGGCCTCCAGCGCCGACAACGCCGCCGCACCGGCCTCCGCGACCGCGGGCCCAAGCGTCGCCGTGGCGAAGTCGCGGTAGAACGCCTCGGCTGGCACGACCGTCCCGGCCTGCTGCCACAGGTCCCGGGCGAGGTAGGCGACGTTGGCGTCGGCCGCGCGTTCGCGCCAGAGGATGCCGATCACGCCTCGCACCCCGGTGTCGCGCAACCGGGGCAGCTGCCGCTCCATCAGCTCGACCGCGAGCTGTGGTTCGGAGAGGCCGCCATCGAACTCCAGCCAGGGCACCGCCCAGGTCTCGCGTCCGGCCGAGACCTCGCCCCACTCCGGCCGCACGTTCATGTCGTGCGGCATCAGCGTCGAGAAGACGACGTCGTCCGGCAGCTCCGCGTGCATCGCCGGGAACCGATCCTCCTGGAACCACGAGCCGGTGAGCAACCGCACCTGCGGATGGTGTCGACGCAGGTGTTCGTGCACGGTGCGGTATGCCGCGATCCCGTCCGCCGTCGACGTCTCGTTGACCTCACTGAAGTACAACTGGACATACCCCAGCGACGGGTAGGTCGCGATGATCTCGTCGACCCGCCCGGTGAGGACCGCCGGGTCGAGCGGATCCAGCTTGCCGCGCAGGGGTTCGGGCACGATGTCGAAGTCGGTGCCGAGCACGACCTGCACACCCCGGTCCGCGGCGTACGCGATGACCTGGCGCAGCATGGTGGCCGCCTTGTCGAACGCGTGGTCGCGCGCGTCCGGCTGGGCGGCGATGTCGCGGGCGGCGTCGGAGCCGAGGACGTTGTACGGGAGGAGATCGCCCGAGCCGCAGGCCAGGTCGGTGGCGCGGCTCTCGGCAAGTCCCCACCGCTGGTTGTCCGCGGAGGTGTCCAGCCACGCGTCGTAGGTCGCGTGCCCGTCCTTGTCTCGGTGGGCGCACACGAACGGCTCGTTGATGTTCTCGCGGGGATAGCCGCCCTGGTAGCAGTGCAGGACGAGAGTGTTCATCCGGAGCTTGACCAGTTGGATGACGTAGCGCTGGAAGTCTTCCAACGAGTAGGCGGACGGGCCGTTGAGGAAGTCGTGCCAGGGCAGCAGACCACGCACGGCCACGGCGGGCTGCTCGGCGATGTCGAAGATCCGGACGGGGATGGTGGCCGATGGCGGCTCGATCGGCGGCGGCAGCACGTCCCGGCTCAGCAGGAAACGGATGCCGTACTCCTCCAGCAGCCGGTATGCGGCGTACAACGTCGCCTTCGGGCTACCACCGACGACCGCGACCACCGAACGGCCGGCGAGCAGCGCGGTCTTGACGAAGTACCCCTCCGGCGGCGGCGCCTGCGCCGGCAGCAGACGTCGATCGACGAGCATCGCGACCAGTGGGTTGCTCCGCCGGTCGCCGACGGCAAGGACGGGCGCGTCACCCGGCGGAAGCTCGCCGACGATCGGTGCGGCCGTGCCGGTGAGGTGGTGGAAGTAGCGCCGCAACTCACGCGCCGCCAGCACCTCCAGCGGCTGGGCGTGCTCCCCGAGGACGATCACGGACGTCAAGACCTCGCCGTGGCCGCGGGAGCGATCGGCGTACCGGTGCGGGCCGATTCCTCGCCGGCCAGCGCGAGCGCCAGCGCCATCAGCCCGTCGTCGGCGGTGACGCGCGGCTCGACCTGGCCGGCGAAGGCGGCCACGAACTCGGCGAGCTGATCGGCGAACGGGTCGACCCCGCTGGTGCCGTCGTCGGCGAACAGGACCGTGCCCGACCCGTCGGTCAGCACCTGCGACGGCAGGGAGTCGAAGCGCAGGACCCCCTTGTCGCCGGTGAGCTCGAACCTCGACCGCAGTGGTGTGCCCTCGACGTCCCACACAGCTTTGACCTGCGAGACAAGTCCGCTGGCATGGGTCAACCGGGCGGTCCTGGCCACCGGAAGGTCGGCGGGATCGGCCGAGGACGCGGACCCCGGCGGGTCGGCGGTGGCGTCCACCCGGGTGACGTCGCCGGCCACCCAGCGGGCGAAGTCGATGTCGTGGATGGCCAGGTCGACGAGTACGCCGCCGGAGCGTTCGATGTCGGCGAACCACGTCGTCACGCCCGGACTCGCGTTGGAGCGTTCGAACCGCAACGCCTGGAGCTGACCGATCCGACCCTCGCGGACGAGGTCGCGGGCCATGACGTACGCGGGAAAGAAGCGCAGCACCTGCGCCGGGAACAGACCCACCCCAGCCGAGCGGCAGGCATCGATCATCGTGCGTCCCTGGGCCGGGGTTCGGGCCAGCGGCTTCTCGCAGATGACGTGCCGTCCAGCGGCCGCGGCCAGCAGCGTCAGCTCGGCGTGGGTGTCGGTGGGCGTACAGATGTCCACGACGTCAACCTGGTCGAGCAGGACGGCGAGATCATCCGCCGTCGCGATGCCGTGCTCGGCCGCGAACGCCTTCCCGCGTTCGACCGAACGCGAGTGCACCACCACGGGGTTGCCCAGCCGCTGCCAGGCCACGGTGTGGGTCTGTGCCATGAAGCCGGTGCCGATCAGTCCGACCCGCAGGTGCTCGGTCACGATCAGTCCTCTCTCGCCGCACGGGCAGGTGAGCGGTGCCGACCGGCCGCGAGGCGCGCGTGTTCGAGCGTCGGGTTGCGTCGTCGGACAGATCCGACCCGCTCGGTGTCGACGTCTCCCACGCAGGTGCCGACCTCCTCGCCGAGGGAAGCCACCACGACGCCCATCGGGTCGATCAGCATGCTTCGTCCGCTGTACGCGTCGCCGCACTGGTCGGCAGCCGCGACGTAGCAGGTGTTCTCGATCGCCCTGGCCCGCAGCAGCGTCATCCAGTGGTCCTCCTTCAGCGGACCTCGGATCCACGCCGCCGGCACCACCAGGACGTCGGCTCCGTCGGTGGCCAGGGACCGGGTGAGTTCGGGGAACCGCAGGTCGTAACAGGTGATCAGGCCCAGCCGGTGGTCACCGACGGAGACGGACAGCGGATCGCTGTCGCCGGGTGCCAGCCGGTCGGACTCGCGGTATCCGAAGGCGTCGTAGAGGTGGATCTTGCGGTAGCTGCCGGCCAGGGTGCCGTCGGGTCGTACGGCGACAAGGGTGTTGTACGCCCGGTCGGGATCGGTGTCGCAGGTCTCGAACATCCCGGCGACCACGACCGCCCCGAGCTCTCCGGCCAGGGCGGCGATGCCGGTCACGAACGGGCCGTCGAGAGGCTCGGCCGCCGGGGCCAGTGGCATGTCGGGCTTCCCGAAGTCGTACATGCTGGCTTCCGGACACACGATCAGGTCCGGTTCGGCAGCCGCGGCACGGCGCATGAGCTGGCTGAGCGCCTCCAGGTTGGCCGTCTTGTCCAGGCCCGCCGTGAACTGCACCAATGCGACACGCATGGGGACAGTCTGCCCTGTTGGCCGGATGCGAGACTCGACCCCGTGGTCGAAGCCGAGGGGTCCATCGGGCCGGCGTACGACGTCATCGTCCTGGCGGGAGGTTCGGCCCGCCGCCTCGGCGGCGTCGACAAGGTGCTGCTGCCGGTCGCCGGCCGCCCGATGCTCGAACGCGTACTCGCCGCCGCCGCAGGCGGCCGCACGATCACCGTCGTCGGTCCCGAGCGCGCGATGCCGGGCCTGGCCGGGCCGGCAGGTCAGCCCGGTTCGATCCGTTGGGTACGCGAACGCCCAGTCGGTTCCGGCCCGCTCGCTGCGCTGGCCGCGGGGCTCGCCGGCGGTGAGGCTCCGATGGTCGTCGTACTCGCCGCCGACATGCCGATGGTGGACGCCGATGTGGTGGCCAGGCTGGTCTCGGCGGCCGGGGCGGGCGACGCGGACGGCGTGGACGGCGTCGACGGCGCGGTGCTGGTCGACGCGGACGGTCGGACGCAACCGCTGGCCGCGGCATACCTGCGGAGCGCACTCGACCACGCCCTGGCGGCGATCGGCGACCCTGCCCACCAGGCGATGCGGTTGCTGCTGGCGCGCCTGCGGGTGGCGCACGTCACCGATCCGACCGCCGCGCTGGACTGCGACACCGCCGACGACCTGGCTGCGGCGGACCGGCTCGCCAGGCCCGCCGGACACCACGATTCCCAAGGAAGGTAGCTCGCCATGCTCACCGACTGGACCCGCCAGCTGGGCGACGTACTGGGCGATGTCGATCTCGAGGCCGATGCCGCTCTGGTCAACCTCGTCCTCGATCTCGCCCGGGACGCCGCCCACTCCGTCGACCGGCCGGCCGCGCCGCTGACCACGTTCCTCGTCGGGTACGCGGCCGCCCGGCGTGGTGGAGGACCCGACGCAGTCCGGGAGTGCGCCGGCCTGGCCCGCGAGCTCGCCCTGACCTGGCAGGACAGGGGTGAGGAGGCCGGCACCGGCGACTGACCCGTGGACTACTGTCGTACCCGCCATGTCCACATACCGCCTGCCGCGGGCGACCCCCAAACAGCTGCCCGACGTCCGGCTGCCGACCAACTACGTGTCACCCCTACGTCAGATCGGCGTACGGGTCCTGCTGGCGTTTTTGCTGCTGTTCGTGGTGGTCCTGGTCGTCTACGTCGACCGGGACGGCTACCGCGACAGTGCCGGTGGCCCCCTCAGCATCCTGGACGCGCTCTATTACGCGACCGTGAGCATCACCACGACGGGGTACGGCGACATCACCCCGGTCACGCCGGGGGCACGGCTGGTCAACGTCCTGCTGGTGACCCCGTTCCGGGTCGGGTTCCTTATCGTGTTGGTCGGTACGACCCTCGAGGTGCTCGCGACCCGCAGCCGGGAACAATGGCGCATCTCGCGATGGAGGAGTCGGTTGCGCGATCACACAGTCGTCGTCGGCTACGGCACCAAGGGCCGTAGCGCCGTCGACACCCTCATCGGCGGCGGCATCCCCGTCAGCCAGATCGTGGTCGTCGATGCGTCGGCGGCCGCGGTCGAGGAAGCCAACTCCGCCGGCATCGGCGGCCTGGTCGGCGACGCCACCCGCACCGAGGTGCTCCGGCGGGTCGAAGTTCAGAGCGCCAGCCGCGTCATCATCACCACCCATCGCGACGATGCCGCGGTCCTGGTCACGCTGACCGCCCGACAGCTCAATGCCAATGCCACGGTGGTGGTGGCAGTGCGCGAGGCCGAGAACATCCCGCTGCTACGGCAGAGCGGCGCCGACATCACGGTCACCTCCTCCGACGCGGTCGGACGGATCATGGGCCTGTCCACCGTGAGTCCCGCACTCGGCACGGTGCTGGAAGACCTGCTGAGCTACGGCGAGGGGCTGGAGGTCGCCGAGCGGGCGGTGCTTCCGCGGGAGGAAGGGCGCTCGCCGCGCGAACTCGAAGACCTCGCGGTGGCCGTGGTGCGAGGCGGCGTGGTCTACCGCTACTTCGACCCGACCGTGGCCCAGCTGCTGCGCGGCGACCATGTGATCGTCGTACGACCGGCAGAGGAACTTCCGTGGGCTCCGCGCCCTGGAGCCGACCAGGCAGACGACGTCGATGACGTCGCCACGCCCGACCGGCAGAGCTGAGCGTGCCGATGCGGGCAGTAGTGGCGAACGGAGTCGGCGGACCGGAGGTCCTGTCACTCGGAGAGGCGCCGGATCCCGAGCCGGCGGCCGGCGAGGTCCTGATCGACGTCGCAGCGGCGGGCATCAACCGGCCCGACCTGCTCCAACGGCGCGGCGGCTACGCACCACCTGCCGGTGCGTCGCCGATCATCGGGCTGGAATGCTCCGGCCGGATCGCGGCGCTCGGCTCCGGCGTCGACACGTTCGCGGTCGGCGACGAGGTGTGTGCCCTGCTGGCTGGCGGCGGATACGCGGAGCGGGTCGCCGTGCCTGCCGGCCAGGTGCTGCGCCGCCCCGACGGGGTCACTCTGGTCGAGGCCGCCGGTCTGCCCGAGGCCGTCTGTACGGTCTGGTCCAACATCTTCATGCTGGCAGGGCTCCGACCGGAGGAGACGCTGCTCGTCCACGGAGGGGCGGGCGGCATCGGCACCACCGCGATCCAGCTCGCGAAGGCACTCGGCGCACAGGTCGTCACCACCGTCGGTTCGGCGGCCAAGGCCGAGCGGTGTCGCGCGCTGGGCGCCGACGTCACCGTCAACTACCACGACGACGACTTCGTGAGCGCCTGCCGGAACGCGACCGACGGTGCCGGCGTGGACGTGATCCTCGACATCATCGGCGGGACATACCTCGACCGCAATCTGCAGGCGCTGGCGACGCAGGGCCGGCTCGTCGTACTCGGCCTGATGGGTGGAACGCGGGCCGAACTCGACCTGGATGCCCTGATGGCAAAGCGCGCCGCAGTCCTGGCCACCAGATTGCGCCCCCGGCCCGTCGAGGAGAAGGCGGCCATCGTCGCGAGCGTCGCCGAGAACTGCTGGCCGCTGGTGGCCGACGGGCATCTCCGGCCGGTCATCGACCGGGTCCTTCCACTGGCGGAGGCCGCCGAGGCGCATCGCGTCGTCGAAGCCGGCGAGCATCTCGGCAAGGTGCTGCTGGCGGTGGAGGCCGCAGTCTCGTAGCGCTCGTAGCGCCTCGACCGGTTGGCGGAACTGCGCAGGCTGCATCAACTTGGCACCTTGGCCGAACTGCGCAGGCTGGCGTAATTCGGCCAAATTCCGGCGTCTCGGGCGAAACCGGAGCGAGGGGTCATCCCGTCCTAGCCAGGTATGCGCGCGGCCGACCAGGTTTGCGTGTCGACCAGGGAGGCGGGTGACGGATGAACTTCGAGCACACTCAGCGGGCGCGTCGGTTGGCGCGGATCCGGATCCGTGCCGAGGTGGCCCGTCGCCGCTCCGAACGCCTCCACGACAACCGGCAACGATCTGCCCAGACCGGCCGATCCCTGTCCCTACGCGCCCCTGCGGGTGCGCTCGACCGCAGGCCGTGAGCGCGGTCAGACTCCGGTAGGACCACTGCGCCCGGGCGGAGGGGGCGCACCTACCGCATCGCCGGAGATGGGGTAAGGATGGGGCCATGACCGATCACCAGCAAGGTCCCGGAGCGCAACCAGCGGACGACGTCGACGCCGACGAGCGCGACGACAAGCAGGCGAACAACGGTCCTCCCCGCGTGGTGATCGTGGGTCCGGACGGTATGGCGGTCGAAGGTCCCCCCTCCAGCGGTTCAGACTCCGGCGAGGACGAGGAACGCTCGGTTACCGACCTGGTCGAGCAGCCCGCCAAGGTCATGCGGATCGGCAGCATGATCAAGCAGCTGCTGGAGGAAGTGAAGGCCGCACCACTCGACGAGGCGAGCCGGCATCGACTGCGGCAGATCCACAAGTCGTCCATCGCCGAACTCGAGAAGGGTCTCGCACCCGAACTTGTCGAGGAGTTGGAGCGGCTGTCGCTGCCGTTCGACGACGGCACCGTACCCAGCGAGCCGGAGCTACGGGTTGCCCAGGCGCAGCTCGTCGGGTGGTTGGAGGGGCTGTTCCACGGCATCCAGACCGCGCTGTTCGCCCAGCAGATGGCTGCGCGCGCGCAACTGGAGCAGATGCGCCGCCAACTGCCGCCGGGTACGCCGCTGCCGCCGCAGATGCAGCCACCGGACGCCGAACGCCCTGGCGGCATGTACCTCTAGGACCGCGGTGATCGGCTAGGCAGGCCGGTGGTGATCGGCTAGATATAGCTGGCAACGGCTGGCCGGCTCACCCGAACATCAGCTCGAGGACCTGCGCCACCCCGTCGTCGTCGCTGGACGGACACCGGAGTTCGACCGCGGCGAGGACGTCTGGGTGCCCGTTCTGCACCGCGTACGCCGTGCCGGCCCATGCCAGCATCGCCAGGTCGTTCGGCATGTCGCCGAAGGCCACCACCTCGGTCGCGGTGATCCCGCGCTCGGCGCAGAGCGTGGCCAGCGTGGTCGCCTTCGACACCCCAGGTGCTGAGATCTCCAGCAGCCCGATCCGGCTGGAATGGGTGAGTTCGGCGAGGTCGCCGGCCACGTCCCGTGCCTTCGCAAGGAGTAGGTCCGGACTGTGCCCGTCGTGCCTGACCAGCAGCTTCGCGGCTGGTTCGGCCAGGAGGTCGCCGATGTCGGAGACGTACACCTCGCCGGCCACGTCGCTGCGCGCGTCGTAGCCGGCCTCGTGCCCGAACGACTCCCCGAACTCGACGCCGAACACCACGCCGGGCACGGCTGCGCGAATGGCCTCGACGACCGCCAGGCCGACCTCGGGCGCCAACAGGTAGTGCTCCAGCACCCGTTCCTCGTGGAGGTCGTAGACGACGGCGCCGTTGGAACAGACCGCGATCCCTCGATGGCCGGTCGCCTCGGCGATCCGGCGCATCCATCGCGGGGGACGCCCGGTCGCGAACACCAGGGCGCTGCCAGATTCCTCCACCTGGGCCAGCGCGGCTCGGGTCCGGTCGGAGACCGTGCCGTCCGAGCGGAGCAGCGTGCCGTCGAGATCGCTGGCCACGAGGCGGGGACGGCTGGACTGCTGCGGCGAAACGGACGAAGTCACGCAGCCACGCTACGGTGGCCGCCATGGCGCTCGCGGAGGGGTCGTACGTCTGGCGGGTACGGCAGGCGCTCGGCACCGACACGCTCCTCATGCCCGGCGCCACGATCCTTGTCCTCGACGACGCCGGACGCGTCCTGCTGATGCGCCGCAGCGACACGGGGCACTGGGGGCTCCCGGGTGGTGGTGCCGAACCCGGCTCGAGCTTCGCGCGGACGGCAATCCGCGAACTCGCCGAGGAGACCGGGCTGCGAGCCGAGCCCGGCGACCTGGAGGCCTTCGCCTGCGTCTCCGAGCCGGAACGGCAGGCCGTGAAGACCTACCCGCACGGCGATCGGGTGCATGCGTACGAGCTGTGTTTCGCCATCCGCAGGTGGATCGGCGACCTCCGCCCGGTCGACGGTGAGGCGCTCCAGTTGGCGTTCTTCGCCGCGCTGCCCGAGCCGCGCTCGGGTCATGTCGACGTCGTGGTCGGTCTGTGGCGGGAGTACGAGGAGACTGGGCGGTTCCAGGTCAGCTGATCGCCTTCTCCAGCCGGGACGCCGCCTTCGGCGCAAGGTCTGCGGCGACATCCTGAGCTTCGTCGGCGCTGCTCGCCCACACGTAGATGGCCGTGAGCACGTCGCCCTTGACCTGGTAGACGGCCACATAGGCGTAGTCGGTGCCGCCGGTGCGGTTGTCCTTGCCCCGCCAGGCGAACGCGCCGTCCACCGAACCCTCTGGTGGGTCGATCTCCTCGACCTCGCCCATCTCGCCCTGCTGGTGCTCCCAGCCGTCGCATCCGGCGACCGCCTTCTCGACCTCGGCGAGCGCCGAACTGGCCTTGCCCGGCTTGTACGCGACGGCTTCGTTGCTCACCACCAGCGGGGCGACCTCGGCGTTCTTCCAGAAGAAGTCCTGGTTGCGCGCGACCCGGTCGCGGTCGCCCCGCCACTCCTTGGCGCAGACGTCGTTGGTCGGCGCGTCCAGGGTGCCGTCTGAGTCCTGGACCCGCACGTTGTGCCCGATGTCGTCCTCGCCGAGGACGGCGCGGCCGACCGCCGCCTCCAGCTGCGCGGACGTCAGTCGCTTCGGCTTCGGCTCCTTCGGGGCCGCGGCGCCAGCGGGTTTCTTGTCCGGGCGCTGGTCGGCGGCGGGCGGCTCGTCGGACCCGCATCCGGTGAGCGCAAGGGTGAGCAGGCCGGCGAGGACCCAGGCGAGACCAGCGCGAGGTATCGGCACGGGCCCGCACTTTAGCCCACTTTGTCGTACGGACGTCCCTTCTGTTCGGTCTGGCGTGGGGCCGCCGCGGGCGCGACCTCGGCGACCGACTCCAACCGGGCGAAGACCGGCTCGGGATCGGGCAACTTCTCCTGCGGGGCAGCAGATCCGGCGTGGTACGAGAGTCGCCGGGCGATCTCGGGTACGAACGGCTGCAGCTCGACCCCGAGGGTCCGCACGGTCTCGACGAGAACGCCCAGTGCGACGTCGAGCCGGCGCCGCGACTCGGCGTCAGCGGTCCGTTCCGCCTTCGCCAGCGACCAGGGGGCGGTCGTCTCGACGTAGCGGTTGGCGGCACCGACCACGAACGTCACCGCCGATGTGGCAGCGCGGAGGTCGAACGCTGCCAGCGCCTTGTCGATCCGTTCCGGCAGTCCGGCAGCCACCGCGCGCAGCTGGACTGCCTCCGCGTCCTGGTCGACGTCCACCGGGTCGGGAACGGGAACGAACCCGGCGCGGTACCGGTGCACCATGGTCACCACCCGCTGGGTCAGGTTGCCGATCCCGCCGGCCAGGTCGCGGTTGGCGGCCTCGACCAACCAGTTCACCGTGAAGTCGGTCTCGCCCACCTTCGGCACCTTCGCCGTGAGCCACCACCGCACCGCGTCGACGCCGAAGTCGGACGCCAGCCGGCCCGGATCAACGATGTTGCCGAGGGTCTTGCTGAGCCGCTTGCCGTTCGCGGTGAGGAAGTCGTGGACCAGGATCTCGTCCGGCAACGGCAGCCCGGCCGACAGCAACATCGCCGGCCAGTAGACGGCGTGGAACCGCAGGATGTTCTTGCCGATCACATGGACCCGCTGGTCGCTGTCCCGCCACCACGTCCGAAACGCGGCCGCGTCGGGCCCGGCACCGTAGTCGAGGGACGTGATGTAGTTGCCGAGCGCGTCCCACCACACGTACATCACCTGGCTCGGGTCGTCGGGCACCGGCACCCCCCAGCCATGCGTACGCTCGACCGACCGCGAGATGGAAAAGTCCTCCAGCCCGGCGGCGACGAACGCCCTGACCTCATTGCCGCGCACCGCCGGCTCGATCCGCAGCCGCCCGCTGTCGAGCAGGTCAGCCAGCTGGTCCTGGTAGCGGGACAGGCGGAAGAACCAGTTCTCCTCGGCGACCAACCGAGGCGCCACCTCGTGGTCGGGGCAGAGCCCGTCGACCAGTTCGTCCGACGTGTAGAACTGCTCGCAGCCGACGCAGTAGAGCCCTTCGTAGTGGCGGCGGTAGAGGTCGCCGGCCGCCGCGCACGCCTGCCAGAGCCGCTCGGCGCCGGGTCGGTGTCGCTGGTCGCGGCTGGTACGGATGAAGTCGTCGTACGACAGGTTCAGGCTGTCGCGCAGCCCCTCGAACGCGGCCGCATGCTGGTCGACGAACTCCTGGACCGGAAGGCCCGCCCGCTCGGCGGCCTGGACGTTCTTCAGCGCGTTGTCGTCGGTGCCGGACTGCAGGCGTACGTCATCACCACGCAGCCGGCGATGTCGGGCGAGTACGTCGGCCTGGACCAGCTCGAGGGCGTGGCCGAGGTGAGGGTCGGCGTTGACGTAGGGGATGGAGGTCGTGACATAGAACCGGGGCATCGGGCGTTCCTTTCGCGTGTGCTCGCGAGAGGAGGCCCGGGTCGCATCGGTGTGGTCACATGCGAAAGGCCCCTCGCGCGAGGGGCCTTCGGGCGTTGGAGAACGGCACGTAGGCGGCCCCTAGAGGGGCCGCATCATCTCCTCGTGCCGGTACGTCATGGAGCCGAGGCTACCAGCACCGGCGCGGCGGGGGCCCGTGCTGGCAAGGTTTCATGATCATGCGTCACGTAGTCGGGTTCCGAGCAAGAAGGGAGCCGGTTTCTCGCCTCTTGATCATGGTCGCTGGTCGGTGGCCGCCGCGCTGATCAGGTCGATGGCGTACGCGGCGTGGTCCGACAACCGGGCCGCGGCCACCCCCGACCGATCCAACCAGGCGGCGCCATCCGTGCCGCCGCCCGGCGCCTCGGCCGTCAGCGTCCCCGCGACGGTCTCGACCGCGTAGAGCAGACGAAAGCCGTGGATCGACGCCCCGCGACTGTCGTACACGCTCTCGTGGATCCCGAGCAGCTGGTCCAACCGGCCGACCAGTCCGGTCTCCTCGGTCAGCTCGCGAAGAGCCGCCACCGTCGGTTCCTCCCCGTGCTGGACGCCGCCACCGGGCAGTGTCCAGGTCCCCGGCGTGCGGGTCTGCGCCGACATCCGGCACAGCAGCACCCGGCCGGCGCCATCGACGCACACCGCGTACGCACCGACCCGCTGCCGCCGCGTCGATGCCGATGTCACGGCGGGGCGACCTCGTCGAACCACTGGCTGAGCTCGACCGCGACACCGTCGTCATCGAACGTCGCCGTGACCGCGTCCGCTAGCTGCTTGACCTCGGGGACGGCGTTGCCCATCGCGACCCCGCGGCCTACCCACGCGAGCATCTCCGCGTCGTTGTTGCCGTCACCGATCGCCAGGATGTCCTCGCGCGGAACGCCGAGACGTTCGGCCACCTTCGCGAGCCCGGTCGCCTTACTCACCCCTTCGGGCGCGATGTCGAGCCAGGCGGTGTAGCCGATGTAGTACGAGACCTCGTGCAGCCCGATCTCCTCGACCACGTCCAGAAAGTCCTCGACCTCGGCGGACGGCTGCCGGAGGATGACCCGCGTCACCGGGTCGGCGATCAGCCGTTCGAGCGGTTCGACGCTGATCTCGCCGACGAGCTCGCCCGGCGGGAACGGCGCGTTGACGCGGTAGCCCACGCCCAGCTCCTCGACCGCCACGAGTGCGTCCGGCAGACGCGCCAGCACCAACCGCAGGACCGGCCCCGCGTCGAACGTCACCATGTCGACCATCTCGACGTGCCGGTCGGCGCGACCGTTCTCCCCGTGCAGGCGGACGGTCACCGCGCCGTTGCTGCACACGAGGTACGGCGTCGTCAGTCCGAGCTGCTCGGCGACGGGCCGAGTCCCGGTGAGGCCCCGTCCGGTCGACAGCACGACATGCGCCGATCCGGCCACCAGGCGTACGGCCTCGTGCACCGCCGGGGAGATCTGGTTCTCGATGTCGAGCAACGTGCCGTCGATGTCGAGCGCCACGAGCTTGGGGCGCCACCGCCCAGGTAGCGGCTCGGGCCGGGTCATGCCGCCTCGATCCGGCGCGGTCACCCGACCGGCTCCACCGGATCCAGGCGCTCCCGGCCACCCAGGAAGGGCTGCAGGGCCTTGGGTACGCGAACCCCGCCGTCGCGGTCCTGGTGGTTTTCCAGGATCGCCACGATCGTGCGGGTCGTGGCCATCGCGGTGCCGTTGAGCGTCGCCACGTGGCGGATGCCCTCGTCGGTGCGGAACCGGACGCCGAGGCGGCGGGCCTGGAACTCCGTGCAGTTGGACGTCGAGGTCACTTCGCGGTGCCGTCCCTGCGTCGGGATCCACGCTTCGATGTCGAACTTGCGCGCCGCACTCGAGCCGAGGTCGCCGGCGGCGGTGTCGATGACGCGGTAGGGCACCTCGAGCTTGTCCCAGAACTCGCGTTCCCAGGCAAGGATCCGTTGGTGTTCGGCACCCGCCTCGTCGGGATGGACGAACGAGAACATCTCCACCTTGTCGAACCAGTGCACCCGGATGATGCCGCGGGTGTCCTTGCCGTGCGAACCCGCCTCGCGCCGGAACGACGGGCTGAAACCCGCATAACGTACGGGCAGCTGGTCGGCGTCGAGGATCTCGTCCATGTGGTACGCGGCGAGCGGCACCTCCGACGTACCCACGAGGTAGAGGTCGTCGCGCTCCAGCCGGTAGACGTCGGCGGCGGCCTGGCCGAGATACCCGGTGCCCTCCATGGCCCGTGGCTTAACCAACGCCGGCGGGATCATCGGCGTGCAGCCGTAGCTCATGGCCTGGTCGATCGCCATGTTGACCAGCGCCATCTCCAGCAGGGCACCCACGCCGGTGAGGTAGTAGAACCGCGAGCCGGACACTTTCGCACCACGTTCGACATCGATCGCACGGAGCAGCCGGCCCAGCTCCACGTGGTCGCGGGCCTCGAACCCCTCGGCGGCGAAGTTGCGCGGCTGCCCTACCTCGTCGAGCACGACGTAGTCGTCCTCGCCACCGGCGGGTACCTCCGGTTCGACGATGTTGTCCAGACCCATCGCCAGCCGCTCGTACTCCTCGGCCTCCGCGCCCTGGGCCGCCTCCGCGTCCTTGACCTGTGCGGACAGTTCTTTCGTACGCGCCAGCAGGGCCTGCTTCTCCTCACCCTTGGCGCGCGGGATCTGCCGGCTCAACGCCTTCTGTTCGGACCTCAGCTGCTCGAACGCCGCGATGGACGAGCGGCGCCGCTCCTCGGCGGCGAGTACTTGGTCGACGAGCTCCACCGACGCGCCCCGGCGCCGCTGGCTTTCGCGTACGCGGTCAGGATCTTCACGCAGCACCTTGAGGTCGATCACGACACCGAGCGTAACCGGGCACCCCGGCTGCTCCGCCACCGGTTTCGCGCGGGGACCCCACAGTGACGAAGGCAACCGGACGAAGGTAGACATGCCTACCGTGAGCGACCACGTCCGCGCGGGTACGGCACCCGGCGAGGGACCTGCGTACGGCGCGAACGAGGTACGCGCCGCCTGCGCCGCCGTCTCGGGACTGGCCGGATTCGTCGTGGTGCTGCTGCTGGTCGAGGGAGCCTGGCCGCCACTCGTCGACTTCGATCGGGACGTCGCCGGTGAGCTGGCGTCGATGTTCCCGCGGAGCAGTGGTTGGGCCAGCTTCTTCGTGGTCGTCAGCAAGGTCAGCGAACAGTGGGTGCTGCGGGGCGTCGCGGTGATCGTCGCGGCCCTGCTCATTCGGCGCGGCCGGCGCCGGCTCGGTGTGTGGCTGCTCGGGACCATGCTGGTGAGCGGCCTGATCGGGTACGCCCTGAAGGTCGGTGTGAGTCGTCCCCGGCCAGAGGACGCGGTGATCCACGCCGGCGGGTACGCACTGCCGTCCGGACACGCACTGACCTCGGCGGTCCTGATCGGGGCGCTGCTCATCGTGCTGCCCCAGGTCGGCGCGAGCCGACGGGTCCGGGCTGCGGCGTGGACGGCGGGCGCAGCGATCGTCGTTCTGGTCGGGTTCGATCGGGTGGCCCTGGCCGTGCACTACGTGTCGGACGTCCTCGCCGGCTGGCTGGTGGCGCTCGGACTGCTCGGATGCAGCGTTCTCGTGTTCGGCGTCGGCCGGCGCCGGGTGCGGACCCGCGCACGCCGGCGGCTACGGGCGCGGCGGCGGGTCGCGGTGGTGTTCAACCCCGCCAAGATCGAGAACGAGGCGGCGTTTCGGGAGGTGCTCGAACGCCACGCGGCACAGGCGGGCTGGAACCCGCCGACGTGGTACGAGACGACGGTCGACGATCCCGGTCACGCGATGGCGCGGACGGCACTCGACAACGGCGTCGACCTGGTGGTGGCGGCCGGTGGCGACGGGACGGTACGGGTGGTCTGCTCGGAGCTCGCGGGCTCCGGCATCCCGGTGGGGATCGTGCCGGTAGGCACCGGAAACCTGCTCGTCCGCAACATCGGCCTGCCGCTGGACCTCAGAGCCGCCATCCAGGTCGCGTTCGGCGGACAGAACCGGGCGCTGGACCTGGTACGGGTGGAGGGCGACGGGCTGCCGCCCGACCGGTTCGCCGTGATGGCAGGGCTCGGGCTCGACGCGGTCATCGTGGGCGACGCACCGGTCAAGCTGAAGGCGCGGATGGGATGGGGGGCGTACGCCATCTCGATGGCCCGGAACCTGTCGTTCCCGTCGGTGCGGGTCGACATCTCCATGGACGACCGCCCGCCGGTACGCCGATGGGTGCGTTCGGTCGTGGTCGGCAACGTCGGCACGCTCCAGGCCGGACTGTCGCTGCTCCCGAACGCCCGCCCCGACGACGGGTTGCTCGACGTAGTCGCGATCGCCCCGCGCCGGCTGATCGACTGGCCCGGCGTTGCCTGGCGGGTGGCGCGGCGATCCGGGACGCAGGACGACCGGCTACGAAGATGGCGCGGGCGGCGGGTGGTGGTCCGCGCGGTGGAGGCGTGTCCCCGACAGCTGGACGGCGACGTGATCGAACTGGGGCACGAGCTGCGGTGCGAGGTGGAGCCGGGCGTGCTGCTGGTCCGGGTACCTGGCTCGACCAAGGACCCGTGATCCTCTCCGCGGCGTCCGCGGACGCGGATCAGCGCACCTGCACGGCACGGGCTTTAAGGACCAGGTTCAGGTTCGCGGGACCTCGTAGGCCGCCTCGACCAGCAGATCTGCCGCCTGGTCGGGTTCGGCCAGGAGCACTGCGACGGCGTGCCGCTGGTCCCACCGGTCGGCGGCCCAGGCCAGCGCGCGGGCCAGACCGTCACCGGTCGAAGCGTGCGGGTGCCCGTCGTCGTCGACCCACCAGTCGACCTCCTGACCGTCGACCCGGAGATCGTCGTGCTCCCACCACGTGTCCGGCGCTTCCGGGACGAGGTGGCGTACGACGTCCGGGACCTCCGCAGGATCCCCCTCGTCATCGACCGAACCCGCGGCGAGCTCCGACGCCATCGGCAGGTCGAGCATCTCCGCCAGCGTCTCGGCCGCCGCACCGACGGCGACCACCTGCCCACCCAGGTCGGTGCGCTGCCGCCACATCGGCGTTTCCACGACGACCGCGTCGCTGGCGTCGACGACGCGGGTGGTGGTGCCGGACAGGACCCGCACCTGTTCCGGCGACGGACCTGCGACGGCCGCGGCGGCGGGGTCGAGGTCACCGAACTGGGCCCAGAGCGCCAGCATCGTGCCGGCCGCGACCTCGACGTCCGGGTCGGCCAGCCGGTCGAGGATCGCGCGGATGCCCGCCGGGTCGAGGTCGCCGAGTGCCCGGACCAGGCCCAGGGCCGCGCGTACCTCGGCGTCGAAGCTCTCCAGCCAGTCCGGCGGCTCGGCCAGCAGGTCCGCCAGGTCGGCCGGCGCCTCCGGGTCGGCGAACGCGGTCAGGCGTTGACCGTGCACGCGGACGTGTTGGCGGATCCACCAGGCGGTGTACGACGGCACGTTCACCGTCCCGCGCTCGGGGCGACCGACCTCGCCCACACTGGCCGGCTGGACGAGGGCCGCCCGCAGCGACCGGTCGCCACTCAGCAGGCGCAGGGCCTGCGGCCAGGCGTCGTCGCGTACGACATCCAGGTCACGTACCGCGGTCAGCTCGTCGACCCGGCCGGACATACCGATCCCACCCGGGCCCCGAGCGCCGCCCGACCCGCTCGCGCCGACTTCCCACTCGTAGAGCGCGAGCGAGTCTGCGACCCAGGCGCGGACGTCATCCAGGTCCGCCGCGTTCTCCGGAAGTGCGGCAAGGTCGACGTCGGTCGCTGTCACCAGGCCGAGAGTGCGGGTTACGCCGACCATCTCCAGAACCTGCGTACCCCATCGTTCGACCACCTCGACCGCCAGCGGCGCGAACTCGTCGGCATCGAGCAGGTCCTCGGCCGGCGATCCCGGGACGACCAGCCCACCCGCCGTGGCCAGCTCACCATCCTGGTCGGGAAGCGCCAGATCGGCGAGCCAGGGAAGGTCACCGGGCGCGAGGTGGCCGGCTTCGACCGCTGCGGCCACGAGTGCGAGCACTGCGTCGGCGAGTGCTTCGGAGTCGTCGGCGTCCAGCGACTCCTGTACCGCCGACCGGACGCCTCCGTCCTCGAGCAGGTTCCGCGGATCGGCGCGTACCGCACCGAGACGCTCCAGGACGTCCGCCGCCGCGCCGTCGCCCGCGTGTGGATGGACGAGTCGGAGGCCGTAGGGCGTGAGGGGGACCAGCTCCTCGGCGCGGATCGATGTCCCGTCGACGAGAACCAGGCCGCGTGCCCCGCCGACCATCCGACCGTCGGCCAGCGGCACGGGGACCGCGCCGAGTATCTCCCGCTGCACGGGATCGACGAGAGACGGCGCGAGCGCGAGGTAGAGCTCGCGCCACCACACCGGCGGATGGGCGTCGGCGATCGGCGCCAGCTCGTCAACGAGGTCCGACAGCGTCCAGCGGCGTACCCCCAAGGCGTCGTAAGCAGCCCGATCACCGCGCCGGAACCGCACCAGTCCGGGTACGACCGGCGCCAGGATCTGGACCAGGTCGTCCTCCGCGCCGTCGATGACCACGGCCTCGGTCGGCCGGAGCAGCGCCTCGGCCACGGCGCCGGCCGCCGGTTGCAGCGGCCGCAGCAACGGCGTCTCCCGCAGCCGGCGGAGGACGGCGTCGCGGAGGGCACCGTCCAACCGTCCGGCGGGAAGGCCGATCGGTACCAAGCTCGCGACCTCGTCGCCAGCCTCAGCGCGCTGGCGCACCAGTTCGGCGTACGCGGCTGCCGCCTTGTCCACCAGCCGATCCGTGAGGGGTCCGGTCGCGACGTGCCGGCGGGTCGGGTCCAACGGGAACGACGCCAACAACATCGCCGGCAGGGAGAGCGGTTCGTCGGTGGGAGTGGGGGCGTGGATGACACCCGGCTTGCCGGCCGAGATCGCGTCACGCTGGCGTGGCAGTGCCCACAGAACGGACCAGTACGGCCGGTCGCGCTCCTCCGTCGGCCGGTCACCCAGCAGTTCAGCGCGCTCAGCCGGCGTCCACGTGCCGCCGACGCGCCAGGTGTGCCAGCGGTCCTCCACGCCGGTGAGGATGCGGATGCGGCCCACCCCACGCTCCGCGTCAGGCCAGTCGCCACCACGGCCGTCGTGCGTGACCGATCCGGGGTCGATCTCGATCCGTGCGAGCTGGGGCAGTGCGAGGAGGAGTGCGTCGTCGGCCTCGGCCAGCAGGCGGCGGACCAGGTCGGCGGCCGCCTCGTCCCGCAGCGGCAGCACCACCGCCGTGTCGAATCCCTCGGGCGGCTCGCCCTCGGCCTCGAAGGGCAACCGCAGTACCGGGACGTGACCCCCACGTCGTCGTACCTCGTCCGCCAGCCCGGGCGCCGCTTCCCCTGCTTCGGCGACGAGCGCGGCGGTGTCGTCGCGGGAGAACCGCACGCCACCTGGACGTGAGAGCACGGTCGGTTCGTCGGTCACGGCGAGCACGGCGGCGAAACCCACCCCGAACCTGCCGACCGTGACAGGGCCGCCCGTCGCGCCTCCTTCCGCGCCCTCGCCGCCCTCGCCGCCCTCGGCTTCGTCGGTTCGCTTGGCCGACGCGCGCAGGGTGGCCAGGGCCTCGACGCCTTCGGTGGTGAGGGGGTGTCCGGTGTTCTCGGCCACCAGGACCGGCCCGCCCGACTCGGCCCGGGACGGCTCGTCGTCGCGAAGCGTCAGCCGGAGCACGCCCGGGTGCCCCGCACGCGCCGCGGCGTCCGCGGCGTTCTGCGCAAGCTCGACGACCAGCCGGTCCCGATAGCCGCCGAGGGCGAAGTCCTCCTCGGCGTTGGCATCCTCGCGGAACCTGGCCGGAGACGCGGACCACGCGGCGAGTACCCGGGCTCGAGTCGCCGCGGTCGCGAAGGGATCGGACACTCGGGCGATTATCGACCCTCGCGACCGTACGCGCGAGGCGAATGGCAGATCGCTGATGCCGTGTAGGGTCGGCTTCGTCGCGACTGGCGCAGGTGGCAGCAACCACCGGGGAGCGGCACCGACAGCTTCGATCGACCTCGACCGCCTGGGGGTCCTCGGCTTCGCTACGACGTCGAGGAGCGGTCCATGCGGCACGCATCATCCCGGTCGGCGGGTGCGCCGGCCTCGCTCGAGCTGCGCTACGGCATCAACCCGCACCTGAGTCCTGCGTACGCCACACCTGTCGATCCGGGCCGCTGGCCGGTCCGCGTCCGCACCGGTCAGCCGTCGTACATCAACCTTCTGGACGCGCTGGCCGGATGGCAGCTGGTACGCGAGGTGCGGGCGGTCCTGCACCGACCAGCCGCCGCGTCGTTCAAGCACGTGTCGCCGGCCGGCGCCGCGGTAGACGGACCCGTGCACGCGAGCACCGCGGACAGGTTCCGCGTCGGCGGCAGCACGCTCAGCCCGGTGGGCCGCGCCTATCTACGCAGCCGCGACGTGGACCCGCAGGCCTCCTACGGCGACCTCGTGGCGGTGTCCGAACCGGTCGACCTGGGCTTCGCGCGCGTCCTGCGAAGACTTGCGTGCGATGGCATCGTCGCGCCGGCGTACGAGCCGGGGAGCCTGGAGATACTGGCGGCCAAGAAGCGGGGCCGGTTCCTGGCGATGGAGGCGGACCCTGACTTCGAACCGCCGGTCACCGAGGTACGCGATGTGTTCGGCCTGCGGCTCGTCCAGCCGTACGACTCGACCCGGCTCGACCGTACGCTCGTCGCGACCAGCGTCGACGGAACCGCCCTTCCGCCGCACGCGGTCGACGACCTCCTGCTCGGGCAGGTGATCCTCAAGCACACGCTGTCCAACGCGGTTGCCTACGTACGCGGCGGCACGGCCATCGGCATCGCCGCCGGACAACAGTCCCGGATCGCGAGTACGCGGCTCGCCGGTGTGAGGGCCGACGCGTGGTGGACGCGGCGAAGCGTCGGAGGCGGTGAGGAGCCGCACGTCGACCAGTCGGACACGGCCGTCGTCTCCGACGGCATGTTCCCGTTCCGGGACAACATCGACGAGGCCGCACGGCACGGAGTGGCCTGGATCGCCGAGCCGGGCGGCTCGATCCGTTCGGACGAGGTCGCGCAGGCTTGTCGGGAGCACGGGATCACCCTCGTCCACACCGGCCTGCGCCTCTTCCAACACTGACCAGCACGGACCAGCCCGGACCAGCACGGACCCACCGATGTCCGCCAGTAGGGCCGGGTACTGAGCACGGACCATGATGCGTCACGAAGTTGGCTCCCGCGCGAAGAATCGCCCGGTCATCTGACACATGATCACGGTCCGGTCAGCCGCCGACGCGGAAGACGAGGCCTCGTTAGGAGCGGCCTTCCTTCAGCCCAGCCAGCCAAATCGCCGCGCTGTCGAAGTCGGTGTCGGCGGTTCCCGTCCGCAGGGTGATCTGTACACCGTCCGCGCGGGGATACGACCCGAGGAACCGTACGTCGGCACACACCCGGCGCAGACCCATCAGCGCCTCGCCAACCCGGGCCTCGGCCAGATGCCCCTCGCAGTCGATCGAGAAGCAGTAGCGTCCGAGGCCGTCACCGGTCGGGCGGGACTCGATCCGGGTGAGGTTGACGCCGCGTACCGCGAACTCGTCCAGGATCTCCAGCAGCGCACCCGGGTGGTCGTCCCGGATGAACGCCACCAGCGAGGTCTTGTCGGATCCGGTCGGTCCCTGCGGAGGCGCCGGGCGAGCGACCACGACAAACCGCGTCACCGCATCCTGAACGTCCTCGATCTCGTCGACGAGCACGTAGAGGCCGTAGTGTTCGGCCGCGATCCGCGGGGCGATCGCCGCGTCGAGCTGCGAACCGGGCTCGGCCACCGCAGCGGCGGCGGCCGCCGTCGAGGAGGCGAGCAGCACCTCCGCGTCCGGCAGGTGTCGGTTCAGCCACCCCCGGCACTGTGCCGCCGCGTGCGGATGCGTGGTGATCCGCTTGCAGTCCCCGAGCTGGACGCCGGGCCTGACCAGCAGGGCGAACGACACGTGCAGCAGGATCTCCCGGTTGATGGTCAGATGCCCGCTGGCGAGCTCGTCGAGGGTGACGGGTACCGCTCCCTCGACGGAGTTCTCGATCGGGACGACCGCGCCGTCGGCCTGCCCGGACCGGACGGCGTCCAGGGCGGCGGGCACGGTCGCACACGGGTATTTTTCGGCCTGCTCGGCGTCGGGCAGGGTCCGCAGCGCGGCCTCGGTGAAGGTGCCTTCGGGTCCGAGGTAGGCGTAGCGGATGGGGTTGGCGCCCGGTGCGCGTACGGCTTCGGTCACGCTCCGAGACTAGACGCCAGTCCGCTGCGAAGCTCTCGCCGGGTGCCGGCGGCTACGGCTCGATGCACGAAATTGGTCTGTGGTCAGGCCCGCCGAACGGTACGGCGATCCAGGCCGAACTCGTTCTAGCGTGAACGCATGACGACTACCAACAGCATCCACGACTCCGCTGCCGCCGGATCTGGCGCCGGTCGCCACGCTGGCCGGTCCGACACCGACGCGACGCGCCGCCGCCTCGGCAAGTCCGAGATCGAGGTCAGCGCGCTCGGCCTCGGCTGTTGGGCGATCGGCGGACCGTTCACCATGTTCGGCCAGCCGGATGGCTGGGGCGACGTCGACGACGACGAGTCGGTACGCGCACTTCGCCGGGCGCACGACCTCGGCGTGACGTTCTACGACACCGCCGACGCGTACGGCACCGGACACAGCGAGGAGGTGCTCGGTCGGGCGTTCGCCGGGAACCGCGACCAGGTGGTGATCGCGACGAAGTTCGGCTTCACCTATGACGAGTCGGCCCGCGCCCTCATCGGCCCGGACGCCTCGCCTGGGTATGTCCGCCGCGCCTGCGAGGCGTCGCTCAAGCGGCTCGGCACCGACTACATCGACCTCTACCAACTCCACATCGGCGAGCTGACCGCAGCCGAGGCGCTGCCGGTTCGCGACGTCCTGGAAGACCTGCTCGACGAGGGCACGATTCGCGCGTACGGCTGGAGCACTGGCGACGCAGCGGCCGCGACCATGTTCGCCGACGGCAGCCGGTGCGCCGCTATCCAACATGGACTGAACCTCTTCAGCGACGCGCCGGAGATGTTGGCGGCCTGCGACGAGCTGGATCTCGCCAGCATCAACAACGCGCCGTTGGCGATGGGCCTGCTCACCGGCAAGTTCAAGGCTGGGTCGACCCTGCCGAGCAGTGACGTACGCGGCGGCAGCTGGGACTGGGTCCCGTGGTTCAAGGACGGCAAGCCGGTACCGGAGTTCCTGACCAGGCTCGCGGCCGTCCGGGAGGTTCTGTGCAGCGACGGTCGTACGCTGACGCAGGGCGCGCTCGGTTGGATCTGGGCGCGCAGTGGCCGGACCATCCCGATCCCGGGCTTCAAGTCGGTCGCCCAGGTCGAGGAAAACGCTGGTGCGTTGGCGTACGGGCCACTCGGACCCGACCAGATGAACGAGATCGACCGGCTGCTCAGGGCGTAGTCCAGCCGAAGGAGCCGATCTCGTCGACATGGTCCACGTTGGCCCGGTCGTCGGTTTCGGTGCTCGGCTCCCCCGAAAACCACGCGTCGAGGATCTCTCCCAGCAGCGGCTCGGACACGACCCGGAGGCTGAGCGCCAGCACGTTCGCGTCGTTCCATCGCCGGGCACCATCGGCGGTGTACGCGTCGGCACACAGCGCGGCCCGCACGCCCGGGACCTTGTTCGCCGCGATCGACGCGCCGGTACCGGTCCAGCAGCACACCACCGCCTGGTCAGCCCGACCGTCGGCGACATCGCGGGCCGCCGACTCCGCGCTCCACGCCCAGTCGTCGCGTTCGTCGGGATTCAGCGCGCCGTGCGCCACGACGTCGTGGCCGCGGCGGCCCAGTTCGTCGGCGAGTCGGCCGGCGACGCCGGCGGCCATGTCGGACGACACCGAGATACGCATGGCACTGACGCTACCTACTGGCGCCGGGCCCGTGGTTGGCCGCGGTCCATCAACCTGTCAGGCCTCGCGTTCGGACTTGTCGCCGGACCAGTCGAGGTGGAACGTCCCTTCCGCGTCGACCCGGCGGTAGGTGTGCGCCCCGAACAGGTCCCGCAGTCCCTGCACCAGAGCCGCCGGCAACCGCTCCCGCCGGAGGCCGTCGTAGTAGGCCAGCGCCGCTCCGAATCCCGGCACCGGTACGCCCGCCGCAGCCGCCATCGCGACCACCCGGCGCCACGACTCCTGCCCGTCGGCGACGGTCTGCGCGAAGTACGGGTCGACCAGCAGCGACGGCAGTTCCGGGTTCTTGTTGTAGGCCTCCCGGATCCGGTCCAGGAACCTCGCCCGGATGATGCAGCCGCCGCGCCAGATCGTGGCCATGGCACCGAGGTCGATGTTCCAGTCGTAGGACTTGGCACCGGACCGGATCATGTCGAAGCCCTGCGCGTACGCAACCACCTTGGACGCATACAGCGCCCGGCGTACGTCGTCGATGAACTCGTCCGGGTTGTCGGCGGTCACCTTGTCCGCCGGTCCGGCCAAGGTTCCTCGGGCCGCGGCGCGTTGTTCTGCGTGTCCCGACAAGGACCGGGCGAACACGGCCTCCGCGATGCCCGACACCGGGGTGCCGTGGTCGAGCGCGATCTGCACGGTCCAGCGACCGGTGCCCTTCTGCTCGGCCTGGTCGAGGACTATGTCGACGAACGCCTTGTCACTGCGCGGGTCCTTGGTTGCCAGTACCTCGGCGGTGATCTCGATGAGGAACGACTCCAGGTCGCCCTCGTTCCAGGCCTGGAACACCTCGGCGAGCTGTGCTGGCTCGCGACCGAGCACGGTGCGGAGCAGGTCGTACGCCTCGGCGATGAGCTGCATGTCGGCGTACTCGATGCCGTTGTGGACCATCTTCACGAAGTGACCCGCACCGTCGGGCCCCACGTGGGTGCAGCACGGGGTGTCGTCGACGACCGCGGCGATGGACTCGAGGATCGGGCCCAACGTCTCGTACGCCTCGGCGGTCCCGCCCGGCATGATGCTCGGGCCGTGGAGTGCGCCCTCCTCGCCGCCGGAGACCCCGGTGCCGACGAAGTGGATGCCCCGCTCCCGCAGCGCCGATTCGCGGCGTCTGGTGTCGATGAAGTGGGCGTTGCCGCCGTCGACCACGATGTCGCCGGCCTCGAGGATGTCGGCGAGTTCGTCGATCACGTCGTCGGTCGCAGCGCCCGCCTGGACCATGATGATCACCTTGCGCGGCCGCTTCAGGGCGGCGGCGAGGTCGGTGAGCGAGTCGGCAGGTACGAAGGCGCCCTCGTCACCGTACTCGGCCAGCAGGGTGTCGGTGCGGGCCTTCGTACGGTTGTGCACGGCAACGGTGTGCCCGTGACGGGCGAGGTTGCGTGCCAGGTTGCGTCCCATGGTGGCGAGACCGGTGACGGCGATATCCGCGGCCGGCTCCCCGTCGGCGGCAGCCGCCTCGGCCGCTGCCTCCCCGGGCGCTCCCTCGGCGGGCGTTCCCTCGGCAGCCCGGTCGGCTGGTGCCCCCTCAGCCGCCTCGGCCGTCCCGTCGCTCGTCTGCTCGGCGGTCTCGGTGGTCGGTTCCGTCATGACTCGATCCTCTCGCCCTCCCGGACAAGATCCGCAGTCGGGTCGGAAAGACCGGTGCCGGTGGCGGCACAACGAGCGGGCCGGCGCCGGGCGTCAGGCTGCCCAGGACGGCCGGTGCGGTGGCACCCGTACACGCCGGCACGGTGGCTGGGAGCCCCTGGCTCGTCAGGAATCCGAGGAGCGCGAACGCGTACGCCTCCTTGCTGTCGCTCGGCAGCCCGTACGCGTCGATCGTGCGCACCGCGGTTGGCTCGGTTGACGGACCGGACCCTGCAGCGGTGAGGTCGGTGATCCGCCGCATGAGCCACGCGTTCTGGACGCCCCCGCCGGAGACGATCAGCTCTCCGATCTCATGCGTACGGCATTCTCTGGCCACGACGCGCGCGGTCAACTCGGTGAGCGTGGCGAGCACATCGGTCGGTGCGAGCGCGTCGAACCCGGCCAGGTGCCGGTCGAGGTAGCCGGCGTGGAACAGTTCCTTGCCGGTCGACTTCGGCGGCGGCTGGACGTAGTAGGGCTCGGCCAGCAGGCTCGCCAGCAGCCCTTCGTGCACGTGGCCCGCCGCTGCGTGGCGCCCGTCCACGTCGTACGTCTCGTCGAAGTAGCGTCGGCTGGCCAGGTCGACGAGCGCGTTGGCGGGTCCCAAGTCGTATGCGACGACGCGGCCGTCCGGCCGGATCAGCGTCAGGTTGGCGATGCCGCCGAGGTTGAGCGCGGCCCGAGGCACCCCCGACGGCGGCAACAGCAGCACGTCGAGCACGCTCACCAGTGGCGCACCCTGCCCGCCGAGCGCGATGTCGCGGGCGCGCAGGTCGGACACCACCGGTGTCCCGGTGCGTTCGGCGATCCAGGCCGGCTGACCGAGCTGGAGGGTTCCAAGGGCCCGGCCGTCCTCCACCCAGTGGAAGACGGTCTGCCCGTGCGACACGATCAGGTCGGCGGTACCACTGGCAAGTTCGGCGATTCCCCGTTGTGCAGCGGCCGCGAAGGCCTGCCCGAGCAGTGTGTCGAGACGGCAGACCTCGGCCAGCGGAACGGTGGCGGGCGGGAGTACCTGGGCGATGAGGTCGCGCACCTCGTCGTCGTACGACATCTGGAGCGCGCCAAGTGGGCTGAGGACCACCTCGCCGCCGTCGAGGCTGAGGTCGGCGGCCGCCACGTCGATGCCGTCGTAGGACGTACCCGAGATCATTCCGATGACGCGGGTCCAGGTCATCCGAGGAGTAAACCCCATGGATCGCCGGTGGCGGCTTCGGTGTCGGGTGCCATCGCCTCGTCACGCGGCCCGCACCGTTGTGGCGCGGCGAGCAGATGCCCACCTTCCGCTGACGCCGGCCGTTAGTCTCGTTCGACATGTCAGACGTTCCGCGGCTACGACCAGCGCACGGTCATTCCCCTGCCCCGATCCACGTCACAGTGAGTGGAGCCGCCGGCAACGTGGCCTATCCGCTGCTCTTCCGGATCGCGTCCGGCGAGGTCTTCGGGCCCGAGACACCGGTCGTACTCCGCCTGCTGGAGATCGAGACCGCAATGGCCGCGTTGGAGGGCGTGGCCATGGAGCTCGACGACTCCGCGCTTCCACTGCTCGCCGATGTCGTCTGTACGTCCGACCGAGACACGGCCTTCGACGGAACGTCCTGGGCGCTGCTGATCGGAGCCATGCCGCGCAGGCAGGGCATGGAACGTGGCGACCTTCTCGCCGCCAACGCCGGCATCTTCGGACCGATCGGTGCGGCGCTCTCCCGGCGGGCGGCTGAGAACGTGCGGATCCTTGTCGTGGGCAACCCGTGCAACACCAACGCGCTCATCGCCCGCGCACAGGCACCGGGGATTCCGGACGACCGGTGGCATGCGATGACCCGGCTGGACGAGAACCGTGCGAAGGCGCAGCTGGCCAAGAAGGCAGGCGTGCCTGTCGCGCAGGTCAGCAACGTGACCATCTGGGGCAACCATTCGGCTACCCAGTACCCCGACGCCTCGCACGCCCGGATTGCTGGCCGCCCCGCTCCCGAGGTCATCGATGATCATGCGTGGATGCGGGACGAGTTCATCGACACGGTGCAGAAGCGCGGTGCCGCGATCATCGCGGCAAGAGGGCACTCGTCGGCCGCGTCAGCGGCCCACGCCGTCGTCGATTCCGTACGCGCGCTGCACGCCGGCACACCAGAGGGCGACTGGACGTCGATGGCGGTGCTGAGCCGCGGGGAGTACGGCGTACCCGACGGCTTGGCTTTCAGTTTTCCCGTTCGCAGCGACGGCCAGAAGTGGCACGTGATCGAAGGGTTGGAGCACGACGGCGAGGCCCGCGAGCGACTACGAGTGACGACACAGGAGCTGCTCGATGAGCGCGCCATGATCGCCGACCTGCACGTCGAGTAGTCCGACGAATCGACACCTGCGCAGCCCAGAACCTTCGGACAACTCCTTCGCGAGTCCTCTGCCCTGTCTGACCACGCCACCTGTCACGTCCACTTGCCGGGACGCTCGATGACGTGCTTCGTTACTGGGTCGACAACCTTGCTGGGGAGCTGCGCCTGGGCGATCCGGCCACGACCGATGGTGAACGAGTCCGGTAGCAGACGTCTTAGCTCGAAGGACGATCGCCCGGGCGGGAGCGCAGCCACGAAGTACGTGGCAGGAGCCACCAGTGACGCGGCGATATTGACGTCGGTCTCCTTCTCCTCGTAGGTCCTCCACGATGCGCCGCAGTTGCGGCAGGTCATCGTCTTGCGCTGGTACCTCCCCTGCACGATCGCGATGAGGTCGCCGTTGTGGGCCTGCAGTGCCTGGAGATAGGCCGCAGACCTCAGCCGCTGGTGGCGGTGAGCTCGGACGGTACGGCGATCACGTCCACCATCGCGCCGTTGCGCAGCACGGTCAGTTCGATCGGGTGCCCGATCGCGTCCGCGAACATCAAGCGTTGCAGGTCCTGCGCGCCCCGCATCGGCGCACCCGCGACGGCGAGCAGCAGGTCGCCGGGCCGCAGACCCGCGCGCTCCGCCGGGCTGCCGGACACCACTTCGACCACCCGGAGCGCCCGCGGGTGCCCGAGTCGTTCGGTGAGGTGGGACGGGACCGGCGCGGGCGTACTCACCAGGCCCAAGTAGGCGCGGCGTACCCGGCCCCGCTGGAGCAGCTCGCCGACGATCCGCCGCGTCGTCGGGTTGAGGGGCACCGCGAGCCCGACTCCGACGCCGGCCACCGCGGTGCTGATGCCCACGACTCGCCCGTCGGAAGTCGCCAGCGCGCCTCCGGAGTTGCCCGGGTTGAGGGCCGCGTCGGTCTGGATGACGTCTTCGATCAGGCGCACCGTACGCCCGTCCCGCGCAGGCATCGAGCGGCCGAGCGCGCTGACGACCCCGGCGGTGACCGAGCCGGCGAGTCCGAGCGGGTTGCCGACGGCGACGACCAGTTGGCCGACCTGCAGTTCGTCTGCGTCGCCGAGGGTGGCCGGACCGGGCACGTCTCGTCGCACCCGAAGCACGGCGAGGTCGGAGAGCGGGTCGGTGCCGATCACGTCGAACGGCGCTTCTGTGCCGTCCGCGAACGCGGCCGTACCCGTGGCCGAGGACCCAACCACGTGTCCGTTCGTGAGCAGGTAGCCGTCATCGGTGAACACCACCGCCGAGCCGGCGCTCTCGGCACGGCCACCCCACGAGGTCTGCCGTGGCACGGTCAGGCTCGCCACCCGCGGGATCAGTTCGCCCGCGACCCGCGTGACGATCTCCGAGTACGCATCGAGCATGGAAGCCTCCGCTGTGCAGAAGGCTGCCGCGCGCATGATTACGCGCTTACACCTACACCGAGCGTACGCCGAGAAGCAAGCCCGCAACGATCATCGGTCCCGGCCGGTGTCCGCCTTCCCGAGGTGGTCAGACCCGGCGCTCCTGCGCGCGGACCTCGTACTCCTGCCAGAGCTCGCGGAGCAGGACGTACTCCCGCTTCCAGGGCTTCAGCCAGCCGGCCCAGTGGATGACCTTCGGGGAGACGACGACCTCCTGGGTCGGGAACGCGTTCCACTCCGGCGGCAGCACGGCCCGATCGGCACCGGCGTAGCAGTTGAGGACCTCCTGGTCGTTCATCCCGTACTGCTCGACGTAGGGAATGAACTCCCGGGCAAACTCGTCCGCCCGCATCCGGGCGAGATCCAGCACCAGGATGCCCGCGTTGAAGGCCACGAAGTCGTACGCGTGCCGGGCGTAGGCGCGGCGGATCAGGTCGTGTCCGGCCATCGGCCTGTCCCGCAGACGCCTGGCACTGCAGGCGATGTTGGTGAAGCCGCTGGCGACGTGGGACGCGACGGCCGAACGGGCGGCGAGGGGCGCGCCCACCAGGTCCCAGCCGGCGAGTTCGGCCAGGTCACCGAGCGGGAGCGTGTCGATGTCGTGGTAGACGATCCGGTCGAGCTCCGGCAGCAGGTCGGGTAGCAGCAACCGGTCCATCGTCGAGGGCGTCGTGTGCCGCAGCATGCCCTGCACCTCGCCGTAGTCGACGTCGTCGCAGGGCAGCCAGGTCACCGTGACCTCTGGGAACGTGGCGGCGAATCGCGCGTGGTCGGCGGGACCGTGGTCGCGCGACAGGATCCACAGGTGCAGCGGCGCCGAGCAGTTGGCAACCATCGCCGTGACCACCACGTCGGTTTGGGACTTGAGGTTGCCGTCGTACGCGAGAGCGATGTGGACCTCATCGCCCGATCCGGCTGGCCGGCTTCGCTCGACCAGTGTCGACCGGGACCGAATGAACGCGCATGCCGCCGCCACGTCGAACGAGGGTGGCGGGATCGCCGGGACCGACGCCCGCCGGGCCTCGGCCTCCGCGACGTCGGCCGCGCAGGCCTCCCGCCAGGTGGCGTACACCAAATCCTCGCTCTTGCCGGCCAGGATCGTGGTGAGCACCTGCTCGAGCTTGGTCATGATGCCGCGCTGCATGCTCGTGAAGCCGGAATCGCCGAGGTCCAGCAGCCCGTTGAACCGGAGGTCAGCGGGATTCTTCGGGGCGAACTCGACCGTCGCGCCGATCGAACGGCTCGGCAGGTAGCAGTGCAGCCGAGACGTGACCACGCGGGAGTACCGCCGCCGGTAGCCCTCCAGCAGATCGATCGCGTTGCGCAGGTTGACCGCGAGACTGGCGTGGCGCACGTCCTCGTACTCCTGCGTGACCACCGGTGCCCCCGTCGGCGCGTTCCGGACGTCCACGAAGACCTCGGGGGCATCGGCCGCCGGCCGTTCCGAGTCGTCTAGGTCGGGGAACAGCATGCCGGTGGTCGTGGTGAGGCAACCCGAGAAGAACGCCGGCACGCCCGCGCTGAGCAGCAGGTCGACGGTGGTCCAGTCCCGGCACCCGATCGGGCCGTGTCCGCGGAGGTAGGCGATCGCCTCCGGCGTCAGCATCTCCCGTCGGTTGCAGTGGAACGAGAGAAACAGCGGGCGCAGGTTCGGGTTGAGCGGAATGTCGTAGCGGTCACCGATGCCGTGCATGTACCAGCCGAACGCGATCGCCCAGGTTCCCGGGGGCACGGGGTCGTAGGAGGTCGCATCACGCTGGGCCGGAACCAGCGTGACACTGCACGACGGGGAATCGAGCCAGTGCTCGGGGCGTACGCGGTCGCGTAGGTCGGTCATGACGTCAACAAGGTCCTGCGGCCCGGCGAACCGGACCTTCTGGTGGCGTACGACGTGACCGAGCGATGCGAGCGTCTGGATCGCGTCGCCGATGTTCGACGACGCCTGAGACTGGTCGGGGTGCTGGTAGTCGAGGACCGCGAAGGACACGTGACCCGCCGGAACCTCCACCGGCTCGGCCGGGCGCAGCGCCTTGTCGAGCCACAGACGTAGCCTGGCCCGCTCGGCGACGGTCTCGGACCAGCCGTCCGGGTCCTCGCCGGCGGCACGTTCGGCCACCTCGAAGACCCCCTCGGCCAGGCCCTCCTCCTTCGCCGCGAACGCGAGCACTACCAGGCGGAGCCAGACTTCGGGCGCGATCCCCGGTGGTGGTGCGGCGACCAGGGACCGCACCTCCGCGACCGCACGCTCCCGGTCGGTGCCGAACGCGGTGCGGACGTACTCCAACAGGGCATGGCGCCGCCACACGTCGCGAGGGACCTCGGCGAACGAGGCCCAGGCGAGGTCGGGCAGGTTTGCCCGGCACGCGACGAGCGCCGCACCCAGATGTCCGGCCATCCGGCTCGACGAACTCGCCTGCAACGACTGGGCGATCGACCGGGCAGTTGGGAGGTCATTGCGTTTGATAGCGGCATTGACCAGATTTGCCACCAAGCTTTCGAACGATTCCCCCGACTGAATTCGACCCACAAATGCGGCGCCGTGGCGAAGTGCCCGAGCGCGTTTACAGTGGTCCATGGACTGCTCGAGAGTGGGTGCCACAATGGCGACCGGTCCCATTTCGTGTGGCTGTTTTCCTTCTATTGCCGCGAGCAGTCGACGGTAGGCAAAACCGAAGCTTTTGACCTGAGGGTCGAGCCGCACTACGGCGGAACCAGCACGCCGGGATTTGTTGCGCAGTCGCCTTACCTGATGCAGAAGTACGGGCCCCAGCGGAATTCGTTCGACCATGTTCCTGGCCGCTACACGGGCGGCAATCTGTCCGGACATTCCGCTCCCCAGTGCCCTTTAAATTCCGATGCCGTCAGCGGGCTGCGCATTACCTCTTGCGACAGGACATCCCGCCGGCATCATCGCCGTACGGCATCGAACGCAAACGCGCGCCGCGCGGTCGTATTCGGCACTGGTCTTTGTGGTTATGGACAGGCCTGGGATAAACAGCAACAGAGCACCCGAGGCGTACGCGAGAAAGGGTCTGTGCCGGACCTCAGCGGGTGTCGGCGGACACCCGCAGCGAGTCGGCCAACGACCGCACGGCGGTCCGCAACTCCTCCGGCGCAAGGATCACGAACGGCCACCCCAGTCCCGCCAGCATCTGCGCAACTCCGTCCAGCCGCTCGGCCCGCATCCGGACGAGGACGCCATCCCCGTCGACCCCTCCATCGACGCCGTCGTCGACCACCTCACCGACCGAGGGAGGGATCCGCCGGCGTACGTCGGCAATCGGTGCGCGGAAGACCACCTCGACCTCGTGCGCCCAGGGCACCCGCGCCAGCAACCGGGTCACCTGGTCGATCGGGTCGAAGTCTTCCGGTCGGGTGAACGATTCGTCCAACAGGTCAACACCGTCAACGCGGTCCAGCCGGAACGTCCGGAACCTCGTCCCGGCGATGGTCGTGTCCCGTGACGTACCACCGGCCGGCGTGCACGACGATCCCGTACGGATCGAACGCGCGGAACGTACGCTCACCACTCCGGGACTGATACCGCATCCGGACGCGGCGCCGTTGGTGTGCGGCCCCAGCAATCTGCAGGACGATCGCGGTCGACGGTGTGGCGCCCTCCCGCTCCGGTAGGGCCAGGCCCAACGAGGTCGGTACGGCCGAGATCTGGTCGCGGAGCGCCTCTGGCAACACCCGGATCAGCTTGGCCAGCGCGCTCTCCGTCGCGACCGCACTGGTCGTCGTGGCGACGCCGACCGCCTTCGCGGTGAGAAGGCCCAGCACCACGGCGGTCGCCTCTGCGTCGGTGAACATCAGTGGCGGCAGCTTGTACCCCGGCCGCAGCCGGTATCCCCCATACCGTCCGCGTTCTGCCTCGACCGGGATGCCGAGGTCGGCCAGCCGGGTTGCGTACCGCCGGACCGTCCGCGGATCGACGCCAAGGCGCTCGGCCAGTTCAGCTCCGCCCAGCCGGTGGTGAGCTTGGAGCAGCTCGAGCAGCACCAGCACGCGCGTCGTCGGGTGTTGGGCGTCGCCGGGCTCGCTCACAGCGCCAGGATGCCCCACCTGGTGCCGGACTGGCCCCGATCCACCCTGTTCGAGGGCTTCGTCCGCCGGCATCGGAGCGGTCGCGACCTCCGCCGCCTGTCACCGTCCAGACGGTGCGAGCATGGGGGAGAACCTCGACTCTTCGAGGGCACCAAAGCCGGAAGCGTGGATGCGATGCAAATGTCGCGGCCGGCCACCGGCCCGGTGTGGGCGCACCTCCGACGGTGGCTCGACCGCCACCACCGGGTCCGAGTCGGCGCGGATCTTGGCCTGAAGAACCTCGGGTCCGCTGTCGCCTGGCATGTCTCCGCCCAGGTCGGCCTGCTGGCCGGCGAGGTCGGCGGAGACATCAGCCCACTCTGGCCGCCGACCGGCGTGGCACTGGCCATCCTGCTGGTCTGGGGGCTGAAGGTGCTGCCCGGCATGGTGGTAGCCGAGATCGTCACCGAGCTGACGCTTCTCCCGCTGTTCCCGGCGCTGATCAGTGCGGCGGGAGGCATCCTCGCCCCGGTCTGTGGGCTGCTCCTCCTCCGCTGGGCGGGGTTCCGTCCCGCGCTGGACCGGCTGCGGGACGCGGCGGCACTGGTCCTTCTCGGCGCCTTCGCCGCGATGCTGGTCAGCTCGAGCGTGGGAACCTCTGTGCGGCTCTTGTCGGGCGAGCTGTCACCGAGTGACTTCTGGCCGGCCTGGTGGGTGTGGTGGACCGGCGACGCAATGGGTGTCCTTCTGCTGACGCCGTTCCTGTTGTCGCTGCGCACGATCAGGATGTCCCGGCCGGTGTCGTGGGCGCGGTGGCTGGAGGTTGTTCTGCTCTTGGTGGGCGCGTTCGTCGTCGTCCTCATTGGCGCGAAGACATTGGGGGTTCTCTTCCTCGCGTTCCCGTTCATCGGCTGGGCCGCGCTGCGGTTCCAACTGGCCGGCGCGGCACCGTGCGCCCTGGTCGTGTCGCTGGTCGGGATCGACGCCTCGATGCGGGGATACGGCCCGTTCGCCGGGCAGGACGTGCTGAGCCGGATGCTCATACTCCAACTCTTCAACGGCTCGGTCGTCCTCGGAGCCCTGCTCCTCTCGACGGTCATCGCCCAGCGAAACCTGGCCCGCGGGGACATCGAACGCACCTGCGAACGCCTCGGCGATGTCATCCAGCACCTCGACGAACAGGA
Organism: uncultured Actinomycetota bacterium; assembly: GCA_963720325.1. Lineage (GTDB taxonomy): Bacteria > Actinomycetota > Actinomycetes > Propionibacteriales > Actinopolymorphaceae > Thermasporomyces. Next base: position 1,691,600 of record CAVRFE010000008.1, read on the forward strand.
ACCCTCGCTGCCGGAGGTCAGACCGTCCCGGTATGGGCACGACAAGCCGGAGTGAGTCCGCAGCAGCGGGGAACCGAAGCCCGAGCACGCTCGTACGGAAATCCGGACCGAAACGGTCCGGATTAACACCTACGGTCGAGTCGTACGAGCGAACGGACCTACCAATCCGGAAGGACAAACGACATGACCAGCTACGTACTCGTTCCCGGCAACTGGCTCGGCGGCTGGGCCTGGTCCGAGGTGACCAGCCGGTTGCGAGCGGCCGGCCACGACGTACACCCCGTCACGCTGACCGGACTCGGAGACCGCGTGCACCTCGGCTCGGCCCAGGTGGACCTCGACACGCACACCGACGACATCGTCCACACGATCGAGTACGCGGATCTGCACGACGTGGTCCTTGTCGGGCACAGCTATGGGGGGTTCCCTGTCACGGCTGCCGCCGACCGGGTGCCCGAGCGCCTTGCCCGCGTGGTCTACGTCGACAGCGGACCGCTGCCCGGGTTGTCTCAGCTCGACACGATGGGAACGGATGCGCGTGACGCCACACTCGCCGCGATCAAGGACAGCGAGGAAGGCTGGCGCGGACCCGTACCCACGTGGGCGGAGCTGTCCGCCGACCCGGCCACGTCCGCTGGGCTTGACGAGTCCATCTGGAAACGCGTCATGGATCGGGCCGCCGACCAGCCGCTGGCGGCCAACGTCCAACGACTCCGGCTCACCAACGACGAAGCGCGCAACGCGGTCCCGCACACGCTGGTCTCCTGCGCCTTTCCCCTGGAACAGGTGCACGCCATGATCGCGGACGGCCACCCGTTCTTCGCTGGCATCACCAACCAGGACTGGACATTCGTCGGGCTGGAGACCGGCCACTGGCCGATGTTCTCCGAACCCGCGAAGCTCGTCACGATCCTCGCCGAGCTCGGGACAGCGTGACGCCGGCCAGGTCGCGAACCCGGCCCACCGGTCAGCGGCCGCCCACTCCCGGCAGGGATGTGCCGTAGCGGTCGCCGACCGGCTCCGGCAGGGCGTCCAACTCCGCGAGCGCGTCGGGCGGGAGTTCGAGATCGCCGGCGCCGGCGTTGTCCTCCAGGTAACGCAGCCACTTGGTTCCCGGGATCGGTACGACGTAGCGGCCCTGGGCGATCACCCACGCGAGCGCGACCTGGGCGGGCGACGCACCCAGCCGGTCGGCGACCGAGCGCACACCGTCGACGATTGCCTGGTTGGCGTCGAACGCCTCGCCCTGGAACCGCGGCATGTTTCGCCGCATGTCGCCCTCGGGTAGCTGCGTCGCGGACGTGATGGCCCCGGTGAGGAATCCGCGGCCCAACGGCGAGAACGGCAGGAACGCAATGCCTGTTCTTCGCAGTAGGGCACCATCTCGGCGAGTTGACCCCGCGTCCACAGGGACCGCTCCGACTGCAAGCCCGCGACCGGATGGGAGCGCCTGCGCTTCGCGGAGGTCCTCGTGCGTCACCTCCGACAGGCCGATCTCGCGGACCTTGCCCTCGGTCACCAGATCGGCCATGGCGCCGATGCTCTCCACCAGCGGAACGGCAGGGTCGACCCGGTGCAGCTGGTAGAGGTCAACGTGGTCGACGCCGAGCCGCGCCAGGCTGCCCTCGATCGCGCCGCGGATGTACTCCGGCCGGCCGTTGCGGTGCATGGCCCGCGCGCCGTCAGTCAGTAGCCCGACCTTGGTGGCGAGCACGACCTGGTCCCGCCGCCCCGCCAGGGCTCGGCCGACCAGTTGCTCGTTGGCGTACGGACCATAGACGTCGGCGGTGTCGATCAACGTCACGCCGAGATCGATGGCCCGGTGAATGACCTCGACGGACGTCTTGTAGTCGCGGCCGGCTTCGTCGTACGCCCAGGACATCCCCATGCAGCCGAGCCCGACCCGGCCGACCTCCACACCGCCTGTTCCGAGGATGCCGGCACCAAGAGTCGTGGTCCGCATGTCGCGTCCTTCGCCGTGGGGCAAAGGTCTGGCCAAACACCCGGCCAACCAGCTGGCCAAACATCTGGTCGGAACGTCCAGTCTGAACCACGGCACTACGTCTCGGAGCGACGCGTCCTCAGGTACGGGCGATTCCCGCCACGGCGGCGAACCTGCGACCGAACAGCTCCACCGCCCGGGTCGCGGCCGCCTGCGGGATCCCGAACAGCAGCAGCACCGCGGCCACGGCCAGCACGATCTGCAGGTCGGGCCCGGCGGCACCCACCGCAGGCAGCGCCCACGGCATGCCGACCGCGGCAAGCACGAGTACCGCGGCGACGAGCACTCGAGGAAGGAGCCGGCGCACGAGAGCGCGGACCGGACGCGGTGCCGGCGCTACCGCGAGCGACTCCCACCGTCCCCAGCACGCCGAGCGCAGACCGTCGGCCAGCGCGGCACCCAGCCGCTGATCACTTTCCAGTCCACCCAGGGCGACCTGGTGGCTGTGCTGGCGCAGCGTCGCCGCGATGCGTACCGCGGTCGTCCGCAGTTGTTGACGCGCCACGACCTGAGAACGCGGTGCGAGCCGGGGAAGCTCGGCCTCGACCCGGGCGGCGGCGGCCCCGAACATCACGGCGAACTCGCGGCGGGATCGGCGGTCGGTCCGCCACATCGCCTTCGTCCCCAGATGCGTGTGCATGCCGTCGCGCAGGTCGGCCCGGTCGGCACCGGTGCCCGCGGCCGCCACGCCGACCAGCCAGCTCAGGTCGACGACCAACTGCACCCGCGGGTCGCGGCCGCGATGTAGGGCCTCACCGACCTGAACGCACCCAACCAGCAGGAGCACCATCGTCACCGCACCGGCCAGTGCGGCGACGACCGCAACAGGAGCGGCCAGCGGTACGTCGACCACGGTTCCCGGCAGGACCCGGTCGGCCAGCACCACGAGGCCGACGGTGAGTCCGCCCGCGGCGAGCAACCTCAGGGTCCAGGTCCCAATACGTCGCAGCGGACCAGGTGTCGCGTGGATGTCGAGGCTGTCGGTCCACTCGTTCGACGTGTCGAGGAACGTGGGTCGGACCAGGATCGCGATCGCCAGAATGACGGCGGCCACAGCCAGCAGGACCAGCACCGGTGCGGCGAACGTACGCCACGACAGGCCGAGGTCCCACCGCACCTGGTCGAGACGCCACTGCGCATAGGCGGCAGCGAGACAGGCACCGAGCGGAATGAGGACGGCGGCAGCGAGGTCGAAGGACCGGCCCAGCCGTTCGGCCAGCCTCGCGTCCTCACCGAGGGCGGTCCGCACGGCACTTCGTATCTGGTCCCGGTCGGCCGCCGGCAGGGTGCTCACCCACCTGGTGGCCGACACCCACTCGGTGAGCCATCGGTTGGCATCGACGTCGGCGACGGACAGCTCGATGTCGCTGTCTTCGTCGACCGGGAACGGCAGTGGGCGTACGCCGGTGTCGATCACGCAGGCAATAGTCGGGGAGTGCGGCGGCGTACGCAAGACGCAAGCACGGAGTTCGTGCGGCCGAATCGAGCAGGCGCAGTTCTGGGCGCCATTACCCCAGCGGGACGGCCGCGGGCACCGCCCTACCATCTGCGTCGATCTCGCCGGCGGCCCAGGCGTCGACCCACTCGCTGAGCAGATGCAGCAACAACAGGTGCATCTCCTGCGTACGCGCGGTCGTACCCGACGGCGCCAGCAGGGCGAGGTCGGCGTGGGTGCCCGCGTCGCCACCGTCGCCGGCTCCGAACAGGACCGTCGTTGCGCCGGCCGAGCGGGCCGCCGCGAGTCCGCGGACGACGTTCGGCGACCGCCCGCTGGTGGTAAACCCGGCCACCACGTCACCGGCGCAGGCGAGAGCGGTGACCTGGCGCGCGAACAGGTCGTCGAAGGAGTAGTCGTTCCCGATACAGGTCACGACCGACGGGTCGACCGACAACGCGACCGCGGGCAACGGCCTGCGCTCGCGTTTGTAGCGGCCGATGAGCTCGGCGACGAGGTGCTGGGCGTCGGCCGCACTGCCACCGTTGCCGAAGGTGTAGAGGCGCCCGTCGCGCGCGAAGGTCCCGCACAGCAGGCGTCCGACGGCTTCGACCTGTGGGAGCAGGGCTCTGGTCTCCTGCGCGGTCGCCACATGGTCGGCGAGCTGGGCGGCCAGCAGGTCCCGCATCACGCACTCTCCTGGTTCGGGTCCTCGAGCAGGTTGGCTTCGACCACCGGCTGGTCGGCCGCGAACGGGACGAGGAACGTCTTGATCTGGTGCGGTGCGAAGTCCGCCACCACCGTACGGCCGGCGAACCCGAGGTCGAGCCTCATCCGCGCCGACACACCGCCCGACTCGTACGCGCGCACCACCACGTGCTCGGGCCCGTCCTCGGCCCGTTTGAGCACAACGGGAACGACGGATCCATCCGCCACCGACCCGAACGATGTCGAAGCGGGCAGCCGGCCCGGGTGGAACGACTCGTACAGCGGAATGGGCCGTTGCAGTAGTTCGGCGGACAGGCGCGGCACCCCGACCGTCCGCCAGTCGCCGGCGTGCGGGACGAGCAGGCACCGGAACGCCTGCCGGCCCTGGTCCTGGTAGCTGTAGTCGCTGTCGGTGTCCAGCTCGCGAGGCTCGTGCCATGCGTAGACGGGACTCCGGGTGGCGGTGATGCCGATGTCCGCCCAACCTGGACCGCTGCTCACGTCGTAGGCCGACTTGGCATCGTTGACGACCGTCAGTCCCGCCCGCGCGCCGTTGGGCAGGACGCCGGTGACGTCGACCCAGGTCTGCCCGGGTTCCTCGGCTCCGTCGGCCGGACGGACGAGATGCCCGTACGGGATCTCGTAGGTCGCGGTCGGGTCGTCGAGCGCGACCGGGAACCGCAACTTCAGCAGGGCGAGCCGCTGGTGCCAGTCGAGGGTGACCCGGAGCTCCAGGTGACGGGCCCGCGCACCGAGGACCAGCTCCTCGACAAGGGTCGACGCGGCGTACGTACGCTCGATCCGCAGCACCGAACGGACCGGCCCGTCCTCGACCAGTCGGACGGAACGACACGTGAACGCCTTGCCTGGTTGGGCGTACGACACGACCCGGTGGCCCCACGTGTCGGTCGGATCATCCGTCACCACAGTGTGCGGCCGGTCCACGCCCGCGACCAGGTCGTGCCCGGTCTCCTTGTGGAGCAGGCTTCGCAGTTGTCCGGTCTGCTCGTCGACGACGACCCGGAGGTCGTCGTTCTCCAGCACCATCGGCGCTGGCGCGGCAGACCCGGCGGGCGGCTGTGCCGAACCGACTGGCCGCGATGCCGAACCGACTGGCTGCGATGCCGAGTCGGCAGGGCCGACCCAGTAGAGCCGGTAGCCGAGGGGCGGCAGGTCGGCGGTGAACGCGAGTCGCCGGGGATTCCACGTGGTGGCGAGCGGCCGGGTCGGCTGAGTCGGCACACTGTGTCCGTCGGCGTCGGTGACGGCGGACCGGTAGCCGCCCAGGCCGAACTCGCATTCGACGTCGGCCCGGACCGGCCACGGGTGCGGGTTGAACACCAGGACCGGCTGGCTGCCCTCGCGTACCGGGATGTCGACGTCGCGCGCGATCGTCTGCAAGGCGAGGTTGACAGTACGCCTGGCGATCGACCGTGCCTCGCCGAGCTGGTCCCGGGCATCGTCGTACGCGGGCTCGATCGAGGTGCCCGGCAGGATGTCGTGGAACTGGTTGAACAGTACGACCTTCCATGCGTTCGTGAGCTCGGCATGAGGAACGCGGGTGCCGGCGACGCGACCGGCAACCGTGGCCCACTTCTCGGCGACCAGCAGCGCGTGTTCGGCGCTGCGCATCCACGCCTTGATGCCGGAGTGCGCCGAGTAGCACCCGGCTGCGTGGTGTTGGAGATCGCCCTGCCAGACCGGCAGGTCGGCGCCCGAGGCCCGCACCGCGTCAACGTAGTCCTGCGGACTGGACAGGACCAGCTCTCCGTAGGCGCCGAGGTCGTCGAGGCGGCGGATGCTGTCCAGGTTGGCCCGGGTGGGACCACCGCCGTGGTTGCCCACGCCGTAGAACACCATTGCCTGCGCGAGTCCGGTCGGCATCTGCGCGGCGGCCTTGTCGATGTGGTGGGCGACGTCGGCACGCGGGCTGCAGTATTCGTGCGGGATGCGGTAGGCGAGCACCCGCGAACCGTCCGGTGACTCCCACCAGAACGGGTTGCCGGGAAGCTCCGCCTCGTGCGGTCCGGGCCGCAGGAAGCAGTAGGCCGTGATGCCCTGCTGGGCAAGGATCTGCGGGATGTTCGCGTGGTGGCCGAACGGGTCGGCGTTCAGCCCGACCGTCGCTGCCCGGCCGAACTTCTCCCGCAGGTAACGCTGACCGTAGAGCCCCTGGCGGCAGAACGACTCCCCGATCGGCAGGTTGCAGTCGGGCTCCACCCACCATCCGCCGGCGTTGACCCAGCGCCCTTCGGCGACCTTCGTACGGATCTCCTCGAAGAGCGTCGGCTCGCTCTCCTCGATCCAGGCCAGGAGCGCGACCTGGTCGCAGGTGAAGACGAAGTCGGGGTACTCCGCCATCCGCTCGATCGCCGACCGGAACGTCGCCCGCGCCTCGGCCAGACCTTCCGGCCACTGCCAGAGCCAGACCGGATCGATGTGGGCGTTCCCGATCATGTGCAGAGTGCGGGACGGTGCTGCCTGCGGTCTCGGCATCGCGTGACCTCCACCAGAGTTACCCGCACCGCTCGTGTGGGATCGTTCCCACCATGGCGAACGTACGTGCCGCCGCCAGCCCCCGTCAACGCAGCCCAGTCAACGCAGCCCCCGTCAACGCCGGCGGCCGCCCCGGGTGCTGCCCTTGGCGCCGACCCGCGCGGTGGAGCCCCGCTCGATCAGCGGGCAGTCGAGCCGGGTGGTACGCGGACGCCGGGCCTTCACCGTCCGGCTCAGCAGCAGGCGGGCGGCGCGGGCGCCGACCTCAACGGACGGCTGCCCGACCGTCGTGATCCCCGGCACGACCATGCTCATCCACGGCGAGTCGTCGAACGCGACGAAGGACAGGTCGGCAGGTATCCGCAGGCCGAGCCGCATCGCCTGTCGCCAGATCGTCTCCGCCACCAGGTTGTTCGCCGCGAACACCGCGGTCGGGCGCGACCGACTGGCCAACAACTCCGCGGTCAGCTCGTCGATCTTGGCCGGGTCGAACCCGCAACGCAGGATGGCGTCGTCGCCCGGGGTCAGGCCCGCCTCTGTGAGGGCCTGGAGGTAGCCCTTGGCCCGGCCGGCACCCGTCGTCCACTCGATCTCGTCGGCGACCATCGTGATCCGGCGATGTCCCAGCCCAAGCAGATGACGGGTGAGTTCCCGGGCCGCGGTCACGTTGTCGACCAGCACGGCATCGCAGGCACCACGGCAGAACTGCCGGTCGATCTCGATCACCGGCACGCCCTGGCGCACCAGGAACTGGCTCGCCGCCGCGGACACCGGAGTGAGCAGGACGCCGGCCACCCTCATGGCGAGGAACGTTCGGGCGGCGGCCATCTCCTCCATCTCGTTGCCGGCGTCGTCGACGAGCACGATCGTGTAACCCTCCTGGCGGAGGACGCTCGCGGCACCGGCGGCGACCTCTGCGTAGAAGGGGTTGCGCAGGTCCGAGACCAGCAGTCCGACTGTCGGAGTGTGCCGCGCCTTGAGGCTCCGGGCGTTCGCGTCCGGGACATACCCCAGGTCCTCGGCGGCGGCCAACACCCGCTCCTTGGCGTCCGGAGCGGCGTACCCACGACCGGTCAGCGCGCGCGACGCCGTCGAGCGCGAGACACCGGCCCGGTCGGCGACATCGGACAAGGTCGTGCGTACTGGAGCCACCGGTCCGGATGTGCGCCGGTTCGAGTCGGCCACTTCACCTCCCCGAAGCAACCGCGACCAGACGCGCGGACACGCTGGGGGCACCGAAACCGCAGGACACCCCTGGAATATCAACGGACCGTAGTCACCTGTGCGGCCGAGCGTCAACAGGCGGGCGGGTTGGGCGGTCCTGGTGCCCGGCATCGGCGAGGTGCGCCGTCCCACTTCCGCTCCGGAAGACGCCGGGAGTGACTCCCCAGCGGCGTCGGAAGACCGTGGTGAAGTGGCGTACGTCCGGATAGCCGCACGAGCGGGCTATCTCCGCGATCGAAGCGGGCCGCTCGGCCGAACCGCGTTCGAGTAGGCGTTGAGCGGCCACTTCGAGCCGGAACCGCACGAGGTAGGCGTGCATCGTCGTACCCGTGAAGGCGCGGAACAGCCTCGCCGCATGGCGAGCGCTGAGGTGCACCTGGGCTGCGACGTCTCGGACCGGTACCTCGCGTGCGTAGTTGTCCTGCAGGTAGCGCACCATCGTGCGGGCCACCTGTTCCTCCCGGGTGGCGGAGGCTCGGTCGGGGTAGGCCGTGGGGGCCAGGGTCGGGTCGTCCACGACCGAACGCGCGGTATCGATCACCAGGATCGCCGACAGGCTGGCCACCAGGTCGTCGAACGCGGGACCCGGCGCGGCCGCCTCGCGCGCCAGCAACGCCAGTACGTCGGGCACTCGCCCGGCCGATCTCGCGACCACCTGGCTGCTCACGCCGGCGAAGCCGTCCAGCAGCGCACGGCCGTGATCGTGACCGACCGGCAGCTTTCCTGGTGTGGGAACGAGTGTGTACGACCAGAAGTGCACGCAGAGTGGATCGTCGTCGCTGGAGACGATCTCGTGGAGGTCACCCGGTCGGGCGACGAAGATCGTGCCCGCGTCGATGTCGTACTCCGCGGGCCCGGTCCGGAAGATCCCACGCCCGGAGTAGGCGTAGCAGACTTCGAAGAACGAGTGCGTGTGCAGGTAGTTTCGCCACGGCCGGGGTTCGTAGTAGCCCCAGTAGAGGAACTCGGCGCGATGGTCGGCGACGTCGACGCCGATCCGGAGCGCGTTCAGGAATTCGATGCCTCGGCGCTCGTCGTGGCGGGGCGTACCGCCGGTCCGTTCTCGGGGCGGCTCTGCGGGAGAGCCGTCCTTAGGCGGTGACGAGCCGACGGTACGCAACGTGCGGGTGGCCTCCTACACCCAGGCCCCCGACGCCGCCCTCGAGGTCGGGTCGACGCCGCGAAGGATCATGCCCTGGCCAAGTGAGCCAGTGTGGGAGTCGGTGGTCGGCGGATCGGCCGGGTCCCGATACTGCACCAGCAGGGTGGTCCGGGACTCCGAGGTGGTGTTGATGCCAGACCCGTGCACGGTGAAGTACGTGAAGAACAGGACGTCACCGGCCTCGGCCTCGCACGGAACCGACTTCTCCAGCGGCCACTCGGAGAACGGCAGGTGGAAACTGCCCTCGGACGCGTGCTCCAGCGGGCCGTTCTTGTGACTGCCGGGGACGACCTGGACGCAGCCCTTGGCCACCGGTGCGTCGTCGAAGTGGAAGATCGCCGCGCCCATCGAGTGCTTCTCGTGCGGGAAGAACGGATAGTCCTGGTGCAGCGGGAAGGGCGATCCCTTCTCCGGTGGCTTGATGAACAGTTTCGTGTGGTGGAGTTGGACGTTCGGGGTGCCCATCACGGCGGCCGCCACGTCTGTGAACCGCGGGTCGACCAGCAGGCGGGCGAAGGCTCCCGCATAGAACTGCACGTCGTGGCAGTGCTTCAGCTCGGTCTGCTGGCCCATGCCCAGCTCTCGGGCGCTGGCCCAGGTCGGGTCGGCGTCCCGGTTGAGCCGCTTGATGAGGGCGTGCGACTCCTCGCGGTAGGCCGCCGCCTCCGCCTTGTCGAGCAGGCCCTTGACGAGTACGAACCCTTCTTCGGCGTACGACTTCGCGTAGGACGCGAGCTGCGAATCGTCGACCATCGTTCCTCCCGGACCTCCCTGCACGGGAGGGCTTGACTGTGCGGGCGCTTGGGTGTGTGCGCTTGGTGTGTGGACCGACGCTTCGACCGTAGATGCGCCCGGGCGGGAGGTCGCGGGCCTCCACGGACATCCTTGTTGACGAAACGGACATGGGCGAGGGCCCGCCGGTGTCGGCCAGGGCGCCTTGACCGGGGCCGTCAGCTCTGGTTCGGTTCGGAGAACCATGAGCAGGCTGGTCTTTGTCGGGTCGGTCAACGCCGACACCATCGCCGTCGTCCCACATCTTCCTGGCCGGGACGAACGCCTGCTGGCCACGGCCGTCGTGCATGCCGGTGGTGGCAATTCGGCCACCGCCGCCGTCACTGCCGCCCGGCTCGGCGGCGACGTGGCGTTCGTAGGACCGGTGGCCGAGGACGACCAGGGCGAGCGGATACTCGCCGATCTCGCCTCGGACGGGGTGGATGTCAGCGGGGTGGTCCGGGTCCCGGCGGGCGCCGGGGGCGCCAGCGTCGTCCTGGTCGACCAGTCGTCGGGCACCCGGTCGATCTGTACCCGACGACTTCCGGAGCTGACCCTTCCGCGGGAAGGGCGAACCCACGAGCTGATCGCCGCCGCGACCTGGGTACACGCCGACCACCTGGGCTGGGCTGCCGTCGCGCCGCTCCTCCGCGACCTCCGCCACCTGGCAACTGAGCTGTCCGCGGCGGGCGGTCCTTCTCGAACCCCAGAGTTGTCACCCGGCACAGGCACCGCTCGCGGGCCGAGGCTGTCGGTCGACGCCGGGAACCCGATCCCCGGATTCAGCCCCGACGGTGTGGACCTGTACGGGCCGACCATCCCGGCCATGCGCCGGATCTACGGGAACAGCCACAGCGACGCCACGCCTGCCGACCTACTCGCCCAGGCCCTGGCGGACGGCGCCCGCTGCGTCGTTGCGACAGACGGCTCCGAGGGCGCGATCGCCGCCAGCACCGACCACCCGTACCTCCACGTACCCGCGTTCGACGTCCCGATCGTGAGCACCCTCGGTGCCGGTGACGTGTTCCACGGTGCCCTCCTCCTGGCGGTCGACCGAGGACTGGACCTTGCGGAGGCGATGCGATTCGCGAACGGTGCCGCCGCGCTGTCCTGCCGCGCCGTGGATGGGCGGTCCGGTATCCCGGATGCCGGAGAACTCACCGCGTGGCTGGCCGCCGCCGTGTCAGCTCCGTCAATACGTCCTTGACACCACGTCGCCGTTTCGGTTTCCGCAGGCCGGGATGGGAATGCGGCCGTCAGGCCAGGTCCGGACACAACCGCGCACGCGTGTGTGCGCTCGCCTCGGCGGGGGACCTATGGTCGATGGGCCGACGGGGTTCAGGAGCGCACGCACCGCAATGGGCGCGGGCGAGATTCCTCCGTACCCAGCCGAGTCACCTTTTCGTCAAGCCACGCGGGATTTGCCCGGAGCCTTGAGAAGGGACGCAGGATGGCCATCGACACCCGGCTCGCTGCCGATCCGTATCACCTGACCAAGGACGGTGTCGTCGACCCGCCCAAGGGTTGGGGACCCAGCCTCCGCTACCTCGGTCCAGGGCTGATCGTCAGCGCCTCGATCGTCGGCTCGGGTGAACTGATCGCCACCACCACACTCGGCGCCCAGGCCGGCTTCGCCCTGCTGTGGATGGTGATCATCTCCACCACGGTCAAGGTTGCCTTGCAGGTGGAGCTGGCCCGTTGGACGATTGCCACGGGCGAGCCTGCCCTCACCGGTTACAACCGGGTGCCCCCGCGCTTCGGCCGGATCGGCTGGGTCAATGTCTTGTGGGTCCTGCTGGCACTGGCGAAAATCCTGCAGCTCGGTGGGATCGTCGGTGGAGTCGCCGTCGCGTTCAGCCTGCTGATGCCGTTCGGCGAGCCGATGAGCAAGACGTCCATCACCATCTGGACCCTGATCCTCATCGCGGGCACGATCGCCATGCTGTACTCCAACAGCTACCGGCTGATCGAGCGTGGCGCCTTCGTCCTGGTGGTCGTCTTCTCCGTCATCACTATCGCCATTGCGTTCGGCCTGCCGTTCACTCCGTTCGCGTACTCCGGTTCGGACCTGCTCGGCGGCCTCGCCTTCCAGATCCCGGCTGGCGCCGTCGGTGCGGCGGTGGCGATGTTCGGCATCACCGGTGTCGGCGCCGACGAGATCACCTTCTACACCTACTGGTGTGTGGAGAAGGGGTACGCGCGTTGGGTCGGCCCACCGGACGGCAGCGACGAGTGGGCCCGCCGGGCGAACGGTTGGATCCGCGTTATGTACAAGGACGCGTTCGTCTCCTGGGTGATCTACACCTTTGCCACGCTCGCGTTCTTCCTGATGGGCGCGGCCGTGCTGAATTCGCAGGGGCTGGAGCCCGAGGGCAACGACATGTTGACAACCCTGTCGCGGATGTACACCGACACCCTTGGCGAGTGGGCCACTGTCGCCTTCCTGATCGGCGCGATCGCGGTGCTTGGCTCGACCCTGTGGGCCGCGGTGCCAAGCTGGGCACGGATGTACGTCAACGTGCTCGCCACCCTCGGCGCCCTCGACTGGAACAACTCGGCCGCCCGGCAACGCTGGATCCGGATGTTCATCATCGCCCTGCCGATCGTCTGGGGTGCGGCATATCTGCTGGTCAGCTCGCCGGTGATCATGGTGCAGATCGGCGGCGTGATGACGGGGATCTTCCTGCTGGCCGTGCTCGCCGCGGTGCTGTACCTCCGGCAACGCGAGGTGGACCCGCGACTGTACGGCGGCCGGGCGTTCAACATCCTGCTGGCCGTCAGCAGCCTCGCGATCGCCCTGCTCGGCCTCTACACCCTGATCAGCGTGTTCCGCCCGATCGAATAGGCGAACCGGGCCGTCCGAGGGTTGTCAGAGGTGTGTCGGTCTGGAGGCCGAGATACCTTTGACAACCGCGGGACCCCTACGCGGCGGCCGGCATGGGTTAGGCTGCTGGCCATGCGTACGCGGAACGAGCTGCACCAGCTCCGACTCCAGTGGTGGCGCCGCCTCTAGGCGGCCGCCGCGTTCCGCATCACCTGCTGATCTCTCCGACGCGACCGCCCCGCAGGGTGGTCGCGTCTTTCTTCGTACGCAGGAGACGGCCCACCCGTGCGGGTCCACCGGAAAGGCCCCCCCGCATGGACACCTCCCTCGACCCGAGCCCGACCAGCCACCGGACGGCGACCAGCTACCGGACAGCCGGCGGTATCCTGATCAACCGCACCAGCGCCCCTGCCACCGACGCCGAACTGACGACCCTCGTGGCCGACCTCGACCGGCGCCGGGGTGGCGTGCTCAGCTCAGGCGTCGACTATCCAGGCCGCTACAGCCGCTGGCACGTCGGCTACGTCGATCCGCCGGTGGAGATCGTCGCGCGCGGGCGACAGGTCGAGGCGGTGGCGCTCAACGAGCGTGGCCGGGTCCTCCTGCCGGCGATCGCCGCGGCCATGGCCGGCACCGGGGACGTACTCGCCCGCGACCCGGACCGGGTGCAGGTCCTCGTTCCTCCATCCGACGCGGCGTTCACCGAAGAGGAGCGCAGCCGTCAACCCACGGTGTTCTCTGCCCTGCGCGCGATCACGGCGCTGTTCGCCAGCCCGGACGACCCGCATCTCGGCCTGTACGGCGCGTACGGCTATGACCTCGCGTTCCAGTTCGAGCCGGTGCGGCTCCGCCACGACCGTACGCAGTCTCCGCACCGCGACCTCGTGCTGCATCTCGCCGACGACATCCTGGTCGTCGACCGCAAGCGGGAGACCTGCGTTCGCCACACGTACGACTTCACCGTGGACCACGATGCAGCGGCTGGCCGGGTGAGCACTGCCGGTCTCGACCGGGCCACCTCACCAACGCCCGTTGGGTCGCAACGGCCGCTGCCACCGGCGCCGGTGGACGGACGCTACGCCAACGTCGTCCGCAAGGCCAAGGAACGGTTCGCCCGCGGGGACCTGTTCGAGGTCGTCCCCGGCCGGGTGTTCCACGCTCCCTGCGACTCACCCGCCGGCTTCTACGAGCGGCTGCGGACCGGTAACCCCGCGCCGTACGAGTTCTTCTTCAACCTGGGCGAGGAGGAGTACCTCGTCGGGGCGTCTCCCGAGATCTACGTACGGGTGACGGGCGACCGGGTGGAGACCTGCCCGATCGCCGGCACCATCCGGCGAGGCGCCGACGCGCTCGAGGACGCGGCCCAGATAAGCAGCTTGCTCAACTCCGGCAAGGAGGAGTCGGAGCTGACGATGTGCACCGACGTCGACCGCAACGACAAGGCCCGCGTCTGCGTACCCGGTAGCGTCCGGGTCCTCGGTCGGCGGCAGATCGAGCTCTACAGCCGGCTCATCCACACCGTCGACCACATCGAGGGGCGGTTGCGTCCGGGGCTCGACGCGTTCGACGCGTTCCTCACTCATATGTGGGCGGTCACGGTGACCGGGGCGCCCAAGCAGTGGGCGATGCAGTTCATCGAGGACCACGAGGACGAGCCGCGGCGGTGGTACGGCGGCGCGATCGGCTTCGTCGGGTTCGACGGTTCGATGAACACCGGTCTCACCCTGCGCACCGCACACATCCAGGCCGGCGTCGCGTCCATCCGGGCCGGGGCGACCCTGCTGTGCGAGTCCGATCCGGACGCCGAGGAGCGCGAGACGACTCTCAAGGCGCAAGCGCTGCTTGACGCCCTCGCGCCACTGCCGAACCTGACCCTCCTGGACGACCGCCGGCCGGACGATCGCCGACCGGAGGCGGGAGGCAGGGTGGCCGGTGCGCCGGGACATCCGGCAGTCGCAGGCCCTCCCGGCGATGGACTCCAGGTGCTGCTGGTCGACCACCAGGACTCGTTCGTCCATACCCTCGGCGACTACTTCCGACAGGCGGGCGCGGAGGTGACCACGCTGCGGTACGGGTTCGTCGAACACCTCCTGGACGACCTGGCGCCGGACCTGGTCGTGCTCTCCCCGGGACCCGGCCGCCCGCGCGACTTCGACTGCGCCGGTCTGCTGCGGGCGGTCGACGCGCGCGGGCTGGCAGCGTTCGGCGTCTGCCTGGGCCTGCAGGCGATGGTGGAGTACGACGGCGGGCACCTGGACGTCCTCTCCCATCCCGCCCATGGCCGAGCCGGCGAGGTACGGGTCCTGGACCCCGACCGCGACCCGGGCCTGCTGGCTGGACTCGGCGCGACGTTCGCCGCCGGTCGCTACCACTCGGTGTACGCGGTACCCGAGCAGGTCCGAGGGTTCGACGTCACGGCGGTCCTCACCGAGCCGGGCGGCGGGCCGACCGTGGCGATGGCCATCGAGGACCCGGCCCGGCGGCGGTGGGCCGTGCAGTTCCACCCGGAGTCGATCCTCACCGCGTCCGGCCGGACCGGGCACCAGGTGATCGGCAACCTCCTGGCACTCTGCCGACAGCCCGTGCCGGCCTCGGCTGCCGGGCACCACGGACTTGTCAGAGGTCGGTGCGATGCCTCTCGCACCTGAGGCCGCGAGTTCATGGCCAACGACCTAGCGCGCGTAGCCGTTCGAGATAGTCGCGGGTGTCTCGTTCGCCCGGGTAGCGCCGCTCCAGTGCCGAGGCCAGTTCGTGTCCGAGCATAAGAAAGTGCGGGAGCGACGTTCGTACGGCGGTGATGGCCGCTCGCCCCGAGTCGACAGCCTCCTCCAGGTCGCCGCCACGTGCGGCGACGACGCCGAGGGTGAACCGGGCCTCAGCACGGCGCATCGGCGAACGGTCACCGGACGTGCGGAGCACTTCCGCGGCGAGGTTTGCGGCCATCGAATCCACGCCCAGCATGCGGTAGACGTCCATGGCGTAGAAGTCGAACTTGGCCGGGTCGACCACGAAGTGATGCGCGACGTTGTCCGGGTAGGGCAGCGCGTCGAGCAGGGTCCGGCCACGGTCGAGTGCGACCTCGACCTGTCGCCGGTCACCGATCCGGGCCCAGGCCTTTGCCTCCTGGGCGGCTAACTGGACCGAGACGCCCTGGCCCTTCGCGGCCTCAGTTCCGGCCCGAGCCGCCCCGATCACTCCCCGGTAGTCGCCTGCCGTCAGGGCGAACCACGCGCGCATCTCGTGTGCCCAACCCTCGATCTCGCCGTTGCCGGCCTCCTGCCCGAGGCTGAGCGCGGCGCGTCGGGTGGCCTCGGCGCCGCGTTCGTCTCCTGTGTCGTACTCGACGCACCCGACGAGCAGCGCCAGCCAGCCGGCAAGTGTCAGAACCTCCCGGTGCTGGGCGAGGGTGAGCCGCCCGTCGCGCAGGTCGGCAACCCGGCCGAGCCACTCCCGGCCGTCGACGACGAGTTGCTCAGCTGGCACGTACGGGTACTCGGTGCAGAGCCGGTCGACAGTGATCCGTAGCGCGTCGAGCGTCGCGGCGTCGACGTCGCTGGCGCGCACACGGGCGACGAGTTCCAGAGTGTCCATGCCAGTGGCGGCGACCAGTTCGGCGTGAGGGTCGCGGCGTCCCGCGATGGGGAACAGGGCGTGCCTTGCGGTGCCGAACGTCTTCGCGATCAGGGTCTGGTAACGGTCGTCCGGCTTGTGTTCGCCGGCCTCCCATGCCTTCCATCGCCGCAGCACGTGCTCCCGGTCAGGCAGGCCGTCACCGCCGTGGGCGAGCATGGCCCGCACTGCACCGGCCTGAGACCAGCCGCGCAGTTCACGTTCGCGTCGGATGCGGTGCGCCCAACGCGCCGGACCCTCGCCGCCCATGCCAGGCAGTGTCGCACGCGGTGGTGGTGACACGGGCCTATCACCCAGGTGACACCTATCCGGCCGGTTCGCGCTCGGTCATCGTCAAGATGTGGCGGCTCGGACGTGGGCCGCCGCACGCTGTCACGGGAGGAGTCCGCTGCGGTGAACGTCGGGCCGTGGGAATCACACATCGATAGCGGCGTCCTCGACTGGATATGGGACGGGCGTCTCCGCGAGCGCGGCTATACCGACCACGACCTCGCCACCACGGCGCGTGTGCTGTCTCGTACCTGCCCGCATTGCAAAGCGGACGCCGGCGCGTGGTGCGTCAGCACCGGCAGCCGTGAGGTGGTCGACCACCTCGACTCGCAGCACGTCGCCCGGCGCGGCCTGGCATAGACGACGCGGCCGCAGGTCCGCCGGCCCAGGCCGGCCTCGGCTGCCCCACCCCACGGACTTGTCAGAGGTATTCATGCATCTATCCGCGGATACCTCTGACAACGTGCGGGTGGCAGGGCGCACCCCGGTCGGCGCGGGGCGACCTGCCATGCGACGCTCGGGATGTGGACAGCGGAAGCGAGGCCGAAGGCGTCCGGAGCGAACTGGCGAAGGTGGTTCGGGGAGCGGTGCGGTTCGACGCCGGCGACCGGGCGTTGTTCTCCGCCGATGCCTCGAACTACCGGCACGTCCCGATCGGGGTGGTCCAGCCGTACGACGTCGACGACGTACTCGCGACCCTCGACGTCTGCCATCGCCGCGGCGTACCGATCCTGCCGCGGGGTGCCGGGACCAGCATCAGCGGCCAGGCCGTCAATACCGCCGTGATCCTCGACTTCAGCCGGCACCTCGACGCGGTGGTCGAGATCGACCCCGACCGGCGCCGAGCCCGGGTCCAGCCGGGTGTCGTACTGGACGACCTGCGCGCTGCGGCCCGGCCGTACGGGCTCACCTTCGGGCCCGATCCGTCCACCCACAGCCGCTGCACGCTCGGCGGGATGATCGGCAACAACGCCTGCGGTGCGCACTCGGTGGCGTGGGGCAAGACGGTCGACAACGTGGCGTCGCTCGACGTCGTGCTAGCCGACGGTACCCGGCTCACGGTGGGTCCGACGCCCGACGCCGATCTGCAGCGGCTGGCCCGCGCCGACGGCCGGATCGGCCAGCTGTACTCGTCGCTGCGGGAGATCCGGGACAGGTACGGCGCCCTCGTCGAATCGTCCTTTCCCAAGCTGACCCGGCGGGTCTCGGGCTACAACCTCGACCAGCTCCTGCCGGCGCAGGGCTTCGACCTCGCCAAAGCCTTGGTGGGTACGGAAGGGACCTGCGCGGCCCTGCTCGAGGCCGAGGTCGACCTGGTGGAGGCTCCGGCCGCCCGCGCCCTTGCCGTACTCGGATTCCCCGACCAGTTCACCGCCGCCGATCACGTCGTACCGCTGCTCGACCTGCACCCGCTCACCATCGAGAGCGTGGACGCCACGATCGTCGACATCGTGCGGGTACGCCGGCCGGCCAATCCGGTCCTCGACGTCCTTCCGGCCGGCGGCGCCTGGCTGTTCGTCGAGACCGGCGGCGATTCGGTCGCCGAGGCTCGGCACCAGGCCGAGTCCGTCGCGTCGATCATGGGCGGGCTGGGAGCCAGCACGGTCGTGGTGAGCGACCCCGTCCAGATGCGGGCCCTGTGGCGGGTGCGGGAGGAGGGCGCCGGCAGCACGACCCGGTTGCCGGACGGCGGCGAAGCCTGGCCCGGATGGGAGGACGCGGCCGTCCCACCGCAGCGGCTCGGCAGCTATCTCCGGGGCTTCGACGCGTTGATGCGCGCGTACGGCCGCAAGGGCATCTACTACGGCCACTTCGGCGACGGCTGTATCCACGTCCGGATCGACTTCGACCTGCTGACCAAGCCGGGGGTGGCGGCGTTCCGCCGGTTCCTTGAGGACGCGGCCAACCTCGTCACCGACCACGGCGGCTCGCTGTCCGGTGAGCACGGTGACGGTCAGGCGACGTCGGAGCTGCTCGATCGGATGTACCCGGGAGAGATCCTCACCGCGTTCGGGGAGTTCAAGGCTGCGTGGGATCCGCAGGGCCTGATGAACCCGCACCGGATCGTCGACCCCGCGGAAGTGGACGACGACCTGCGGGTGTTCGTCGCTCCGCCGACCCTGCGGGCTGGGACGACGCTGGCGTTCGCGCACGACGCCGACGGGTTCTTCGGGGCGACCCGCCGGTGCATCGGTGTCGGCAAGTGCCTCGCGGCCGACGGCGGCGTGATGTGCCCGAGCTACCGCGCCACCCGGG
This sequence comes from uncultured Actinomycetota bacterium, assembly GCA_963720325.1. Classification (GTDB taxonomy): domain Bacteria; phylum Actinomycetota; class Actinomycetes; order Propionibacteriales; family Actinopolymorphaceae; genus Thermasporomyces. The sequence continues at coordinate 1,710,378 of CAVRFE010000008.1, forward strand.
AGGAGAAGCACTCGACGCGCGGACGGGCGCGGCTGCTGTTCGAGATGGCGAACGGCTCGGTGGTAAAGGACGGCTGGCGGTCGACGGAGGTGCGGGACGCGCTCGACCTGTGCCTGTCCTGCAAGGGCTGCAAGACGGACTGTCCGGTCAACGTCGACATGGCGACCTACAAGGCGGAGTTCCTCAGCAAGCACTACGCAGGCAGGGTCCGGCCGGCGTCGCACTACTCGATGGGTTACCTGCCGCTGTGGCTGCGGTGGGCGGCACCCTTCGCAGGTGCGGCGAACGCAGCTGCGGGGACGGGAGTGCTCGCTCGGGTCGCCAAGCGCCTCGGTGGCCTGGCCCCCGAGCGGGACATCCCGCCGTTGGCGCGGCAGACCTTCGTCCGTCGGTTTCGGCGTTCGCGTCGAGGTACGTCCACGTCCACGTCCGCCTCGCCCGGACCGGATGCCCCGCGGGTGCTGCTCTGGCCAGACACGTTCACCAATGCGTTCGACCCCGACATCGGGATGGACGCGGTCGCCGTCCTCGAATCGCTCGGCTATCGCGTGGAGGTCCCGCGGCGACCGGTGTGCTGCGGCCTGACCTGGTTGTCGACGGGACAGCTCGGGGTTGCGCGGCGGGTGCTCCGCCGGACCCTGCGAACGTTGGAGCCGTGGCTGTCGGCGGGAGTGCCGGTGGTGGGGCTGGAGCCGAGCTGTACCGCGCTGTTCCGCAGTGAACTCGCCGAGCTGCTTCCAGACGATGCCAACGCCGCCCGCCTTCAGGCGCAGACGACGACGCTGGCGGAGCTGCTGGCCAGCCGTACCGACGATTTCGTCGTACGCCAACCCGGCCAGCGCGCGCTCGTCCAGGTGCACTGTCACCAGCACGCGGACCTCGGCTTCGCCGCGGACGCGGAGGTGTTGGCCGCGCTGCAGGTGGAGGCCGAGGTACTCGACTCGGGCTGTTGCGGACTTGCGGGCAACTTCGGGTTCGAGACGGGCCACTACGACGTGTCGATGGCGTGCGCCGAGCGGGTCCTGCTGCCGGCGGTGCGGTCCGCGGCGGACGAGGTGGCGGTGCTCGCGGACGGGTTCAGCTGCCGCACCCAGGTGCGTCAGGCCGGGGAGCGGGAGCCCCTGCACCTCGCCCAACTCGCCGCCCAGGCCCTCGGTGTCAGCAGCGCGAGGGCTGCCGGCGGCTGATCAACCGTCTGGGGTGCTGGCGACCGTCGCCGGTTCATGATCATGCGTCATGAAACCGTCTCCCGCGTCGACCGAGAACCCGGTCCCGTGACGCATGATCATGAAGGCAACCTGGTCAGCTCCGACCGGTCGAGCTCGTTCGGCCCACTCGTTCGGCCCAGCTCTGACCGGGTCAGCTCTAACCGGCCGGGGCGGCCTGTCGGCGTGGGGCCAGCACCGGTGGGGTGAGTCGTGGGCGTGCGGGCGGGGCAGGGGCGTGTGCGGGGTTGGCGGCCAACTCCTCCAGCGCCACCTCGATCGCCTTCTCCAGCTGCGGGTCCTTGCCCTGGACGTATTCCTGCGGCGTGATGTCGACGTCGATGTCGGGGTCGGTGCCGTAGTTTTCGACCCGCCAGCCCACGTCGTCGAAGGAGAACGAGAATTCGGGCTGGGTGGTGATCGTGCCGTCCGCCAGAGCGTGCCGGGGCCAGATGCCGACCACACCTCCCCAGGTGCGCCTGCCGATCAGCGGCCCGAGCTTTCGCATCTTGAACACGTGGCAGAAAATGTCGCCGTCGGAGCCTGCCATCGAGTTGGTGATCGCGACCATCGGGCCCCGTGGCGCCTCCTGCGGGTAGGACGTGGGGTCGCTCCACCGCGAGAAGTCGTAACCCAGCCGGCGCCGGGCCAGCTTCTCCAGCAGGAGACCGGAGACGTTCCCGCCACCGTTGAACCGGACGTCGATCACGAGGGCCTCGTGGTCATATTCGCGCAGGAACCCGCGGTGAAACTCGGAGAACCCGCGCGGGCCCATGTCGGGGATGTGCAGGTATCCGACCCGACCGTCCGTGCGCTCCGCGACATAGGCGCGGGTCCTCTGCACCCAGTCGCGGTAGCGGGCCGACTTCTCGTCGCCGATCGCGCGTACGCCGACCGTCCGAGGTGCGTGCCCATCGGCGCCGACCGGTCCCGCGACCGTGAGCTGGATCTCCTGGTCGGCCTGGTTGACCAGCGGTTCGCCCGGTGGCGTGTGTGTGCCGTCGGGCCGGCCGCCGATCGGCTGACCGTTGATCGCCAGCACCACGTCACCGACCGAGACGCCGACGCCCGGCCGGTTCAGGGGCGAGGTCGTGGTGGCCGACCAGCGGTCGCCACCGACGATGCCGCCGATGCGGTAGTGGCCGGTCTCCGCGTCGAAGTCCCAGTCGACGCCGAGGAAGCCCTGCCGGTAGTGGGGACCGCTGCGGTAGGCGCCGCCCATCTCGTACGCATGGGAAGTGCCGAGCTCACCCTGCAGCTCCCAGATCAGGTCGGAGAGCTCCGCGCGGGTCGACAACCGGTCGACCAGCGGCAGGTAGCGCGCGTAGATCTGCTCCCATGCCACACCGGACATGTCCTCGACCCAGAAGTGGTCGCGTTGGAGCCGCCAGGTCTCCCGGAACATCTGCCGCCACTCGGCGCCGGGACGGACCGACACCTTCACTCGGCCGAGGTCGATCCACCCGGACGTACGGTTTGCCTCGTCGCTGTCATCGGCGGCCTTCTCGCCCGCCTTGAGCACCCGGAGCCGGTTGCCGGCCCGGTAGAGCAGGCTCTGCGCGGCGCGGTCGAGCCAGAAGTCGCCGATGCCCTCGACGAGACGCTGCTTCTTCTGGGTGTCGAAGTCGTAGACCTCGAGGACGCCCCTGGACGGCGCCTTCAGATCGGACCAGGAGTCGTCGAGGCTGCCCTGCACCGGCAGGTGCGAGAACAGGACCTTGCCGTGGATGGCGGCGAGCTTGCGGTAGCGGGCCTCGGGTACGGGGAACGCGAGCTCCCGGTCAGGTAGCCCGTCGAGGTCGATCTCGACCGGCGCCGGTCGGTCGGCCTCGGCTTCCTCGCCGCCCTTGCGTTCCTCGTCCGCCTTCTTCTGCGTCGCCGCCGCCTCGCTCACCAAGGGCCGCGGCTGCGGTACGAACGGGGACCCGACGTCACTCCGCAACGCGAGCGCGTACGGGCGGACACTGAGCGGGAACCCGGCCTCGAACTGCGTCGCGTCGTACACCGGGTTGAAGTCGCGCTGTCCGAGGAAGTAGAGGTACTTGCCGTCCGGATCGAAGCTCGGGCTCCCGTCCTGCAGCACCGGGCGGCTGGCCACGGACGTCTCGCCTGTCTCGACGCGGCACAGCACGATCGCGCGCGCCTGGTGCGACAGCGGCTTGGCGTAGGCGAGCCACCGTCCGTCCGGCGCCCACACCGGGTCTTCGATCCGGCCGAACCTGGAGCTGTCGAGCACCCGCGGCTCCGGCCGTTCGGCGGACAGGTTGACGTGCACCAGCTCGGAGCGGTGGTTGGTGAGGGCGATCTCGTCCGAGTGCGGCGATACGGCGAGCTCGACCACCCGTCCGACGGAGACGTCGTCGAGCCAACGCGGCTCCGCACTCCCGTCGGCGGTGAGGACGACCAGGCGCTCTTCCTCCCGTTCGTCGCCGGCGGCCGCGACCAGCCGCTCGTGGTCGTGCAGCCAGGTCAGCAGGCGGTAGCGCACGCCGTCGGGTTCGCCATGCTGGCGGACCGCACCCTCCCACAACGCGAACGAGAACGCCTTGCCCCGGGCGCTGAGCGCGAGGTCGCTCCCGTCGGGGCCGAGGGATGCCGAATCGAGGTAGTCGCCCGCGGACACGAACTGGCGGTTGAGCTGCGTGCGGGAGCTGCCCAGGCGTACCGGGATCGTCCGCGGGTGCTCGTCGGCCGGGTCGAGGACGTGGAGATCACCGGCACGGTGGTAGACGAGCCGGCTTCCGTCGGTGGCGAGGTTGCGCGCGTAGTAGTCGTCATGGTCGGTGTGCCGCTGGAGGTCGTCCCCATCCGGCGTACACGAGTAGACGTTGCCCACGCCCTCGTGGTCGGACAGGAAGTAGACGCGGCTGCCCACCCAGCACGGACTCGCCAGGTTGCCCGGCAGCTCGACCAACCGCCCGAACTCACCACGACCGCTCGGGTCGACCCACAGGTCGCCGGCCGTGCCTCCGCGGTAGCGCTTCCATCGGGCCGGGTCGGCGGTATTGCGGCCGATGACCACGCCACCGTCCGGTCCGAACGAGATCGACTGCGCCCATCCGTACGGGAGTTCGCGCGACGGACCGCCGTGCCGGCTGATGCCCCGCAGCCGGTATTCGTTGATCGGCCGGCCGTAGTGACTGGCGTAGACGATCGTGTCGGAGTCTGCCCAGCCAGCCAGGTTGCAGGGTGCCGCCTCGAAGGTCAGGCGTCGGGCGACCCCACCGGCAGCCGGCATGACGTAGACCTCGCCGGGACCCTCTTCCTTGCCGATGAACGCCAGCTGCGAACCGTCCGGCGAGAGGTAGGGCCGGCTCGCCTCGGCCACGCCCGCAGTCAGCCGCCACGCCCGGCCACCGTCGACCCCGACGCTCCACAGGTCGTCTTCGCAGACGAACGCGACGACGTCGCCGTGGATCGTCGGGTAGCGCAGATAGCCCTGGTCGTCACCCATTCGCATGCCCTCCCCATGAGGTCCACCCGAGTGGACCCGCCCGGTCACATGGGGACAGAGCCTATGCCGACATCGCAACAACTCCGACCAGCCACAGATAACCCGGTTCCGGTCCCACTGCCCACCCGGCAGGATCGTCCCGTGGACTCCACCTGGCTGCTTCGCCTAGACCCGTCGCCCGCGGCCGGCGGGCCCGACGCGCCTGACGGCGACGGACCCCGGATCGCCGTGAAGGACTGCATCGACGTCGCGGGTACACCGACCACGGTCGGGTGTCGGGCGATCGCCGAGGACGCCCAACCTGCCGAACTCGACGCGCCGGTCGTCGAGAACGCGCGCCGGCAGGGCGGCCGGATCGTCGGCAAGACCAACCTCGTCGAGCTGTGCCGGCGTGCCGATGGCCTGAACGCATGGACCGGTACGCCGACCAACCCCCTCGACCCGACCCGCATCCCCGGCGGGTCGTCCAGCGGCTCGGCCGTGGCGGTCGCGCAGGACGAGGCCGATGTCGGCTACGGCACCGACACCGGTGGCTCCGTCCGCGTACCCGCCGCCTGCTGCGGCATCGTCGGGCTGAAGACGACAGCGGGACGGATACCGACGCACGGCGTCTTCGAGTTCTCCCGCACCCTCGACACGGTGGGTCCGTTGGCCCGAGACATCGCGGGAGCCGTCACCGGCATGCGGATGCTCGAGCCGGGATTCGCACCGACGTTGCCCGAGGCTCCGCCCGTGCTGACCGCGGCACGGCTGCGGCTGCCCGACGTCGACCCCGACATCGACGCGGCGATCGACCGGGCCCTGCAGGTAGCCGGCTTCACGACCACCGACACACCGATGCCCAACTGGGTCACCTGGATCACCGCGGCCAACGACCTCATGGGCGCCGAGGGGTACTGGGCGCATCGGCACCTGCTCTCCCGGGCCGACCGGCTCGAGCCGCGGCACGCCAAGGACATCGCGGGTGCGCCGGACCACCTGCCCGCCGCGCGGATCGTCGAATGCCGTCGGGTCGGCGTGACTGCAACCCGGGAGTTGGTCGGCCTGGTGGAGTCGCATGGCGTCCTGGCGCTGCCGACGATGGCGATGGAGCCGCCGGTGCTGGGCGTGCCCGCGGCCACGACCTACCTCACGGTGGTGTTCAACCTGGCCGGACTGCCTGCGCTGTCGTTGCCGGTGCCGCGTCCCGGCCGGCTGCCCGCGTCGCTGCAGTTGGTCGGTGCGCCTTACGCCGAGGAGGCCCTGCTCGCGCTCGGCGCTCACGTCGAGGCGGCACTGGCTGCGGACGCTTCAACCCTGTCCCTGATGAAGGAACGCGTGTCCTGATGAAGGAACGACCGTCCTGACGAGGAACGCCCGACCAGCTGAAGGAGCCAGATGCGTGACCTGCGGGCCCTGCCGAAAGCCCATCTCCACCTCCACCTCGACGGAGCCCTCCGGCCGATGACCTACCGCGAGCTCGCCGACGCGGCCGGGCTCCCCGCTCCGCTGCCGACGTCGTACGGGTCGTTCGCCGACTTCAGCGTCACCATCACGGCAGCTGCGCGGACGTTGCGGTCGGCGACCGAGGTCGACCGGGTCGTACGCGAGATCGTCGAGGACGCTGCCGCCGACGGCGCCTGCTGGGTGGAGGTCTCCCTGTGGCCCGGTCTGTTCGGAGGCAGGCTTGGCTCCGACGCCAACGCCGTCGACACGGTCCTCGCCGCGGGACAGGCGGCCGCGGCGGCGACCGGCACCGGGTTCGGGCTTGTCGTCGCGGCCAACCGGGATCGCGGTCCAGCCGAGGCCGTCGCAACAGCCCGGCTCGCGGCCAGTCGCGCGGGTGCGGGCGTGGTGGCGTTCGGCCTGGACGGCGACGAAACGGCAGCCGAACCGGCCTTGTTCGTCGAAGCGTTCGGGATTGCCAAAGCGGTCGACCTGCCCGCCGTACCCCACGCCGGCGAACTCTGCCCACCCGCCAGCATCCGGGACGCGCTCGACGTGCTCGGGGCCCGGCGGGTGATGCACGGGGTCCGAGCGGTCGACGACGCCGACCTGATGGCGCGGCTCCGCGACTCCGGGATCAGCCTGGACGTGTGCCCGACCAGCAACGTACTGCTCTCGGTCGCGCCCTCGCTGGCCGAGCATCCGCTGCCGCGCCTGCTGGCCGCTGGCGTGCGGTGCAGCGTGAACGCCGACGACCCGCTGCTGTTCGGCAGCGGGCTGCTGGACGAGTACGAACGCTGTCGGGCCACGCTCGGCCTCTCCGACGAGGCGCTCGCCTCGATCGCGCGTACGTCCCTCGAGGCTTCCGGGGCACCGGCCGACCTTCAGAAGGCCGCGCTGGCTGGCGTCGACGCCTGGCTCGCCGCAGCGGAGTCGGGCGCGTGAACGAGCCGTCGTACGTGCGCACCACCAGAGCCGCCTACAACACCGTCGCCGTCGACTACGCCGAACTCCTCCGCACCGAGCTCGCCGCCAAGCCGCTCGACCGTGCCATGCTCACTGCGTTCGCTGAAGTCGTGCAGGCAGCCGGTGGCGGGACTGTCGCCGACGTCGGATGCGGCCCGGGTCGAGTGACGGCGTTCCTCCACGGCACCGGCGTGACTGCGTTCGGCATCGACCTGTCGCCGGCGATGGTGGCGGTCGCCCGCCAAGCTCATCCCCAGCTGCGGTTCGAGGTGGGGTCGATGAGCGCGCTCGACCTGGCAGCCGGCAGCCTCGGCGGCCTCGTCGCGTGGTACTCGATCATCCACACGCCACCCGAGCGGCTGCCGGCCGTGTTCGCGGAGTTCGACCGCGTGCTGGCGGCGGGCGGCTGGCTGCTGCTCGCCTTCCAGGCTGGTGACGAGTGCGTGCACCTGGAGCATGCGTACGGCCATGCCATCGAACTGGACGCCTACCGGCTGTCGCCCGACCTGGTGGTCGATCTGCTCGCCCGGGCCGGCCTCCGCCTGCAGGCCAGGATGGTCCGCGAACCGAACCCGCCCGAGAAGATCGCGCAGGCGTACGTCCTGGCTCGCAAGCCCGGCGTGCCATAGCCGGCGCCGGCGCGCGATGTACGCCGGCCTTGGGGGGCAGGTCCCTACTGGATGAAGTACTGCTCCGGGTTGGTCGGGCCGGGAGTCGGATAGAGGAACGACTGCGGCACGCTCTTCGGCACGTTGTGGAAGTTGTTCTTGACAATGCCGTACGACTGGGGCATCAGAACCGTGCCGATGTGGAAGAAGTACTCCTTCGCGATCTTCAGCATTTCGCGCAGGTGCGCGTCGCGTTGGTTCTCGTCCATCGTCTGGCGTACCTGCTCGTAGAGGTCCATCTGCCGCTGCACCTGCGCGGGCGGGCGCTCGCCGTCCTTGCCGCGGCTCTGGTACCAGAGCATCCACTGGGGCGCGTAGTTGGTCGACTCGTTGGCCGACGGGAAGTACCAGTCGGTCCGCATCAACGGCTCGATCCAACCGCCGCCCTCGGCCTGCCAGACCGCGGCGTCGTGCTGACCGGCGTCGGTGCGCTCGTCGAACAGGGCCCGGTCCTCGTTCTTGACCTGGATGTCGACGCCCACTTCCTGCCAGTGCGACCGGACCAGCTGCATGGTGTCGGGCCACTCCGCCCGGAACGCGGTCGGCACCTCGACGGAGAAGAAGATCTTCTTGCCGTCGGGTCCGAGCCGGTACCCGTCGCCGTCCCGCTTGGTGAACCCGGTCCGGTCGAGGTAGTCGTTCGCCTGGTCCGGGTCGTACTCGGTGTACTGCTTGGCCATCTCCTCGTCGTAGTAGGGCGAGGAGTCGCGCGGAGCGACCTGGTTGGGAGCGCCCTGGCGCTGGTAGACGGAGTCGATCAGCTCCTGCCGGTTGATGGCGTACGACAGACCGATCCGGAAGTCCCGGTTGCCGAAGATCTCCCGCTTCACCGGGTCTGGATGGTTGAGGTTCAGCGCCACCACGCAGGCGTTGGAGTCCGACGGCACCTCGTCGAAGAACTCGAAGCCGCCCTTCTTCCGGCCGCGGGCCAGAACCGGCTTGTTCTGCAGGGTGTTGATGGTCCGGTCCTGCATGTCGATCTCGCCGTTGCTGGCCTTGAGGACCATGACCTGCGGGTCGGGGATGTGGTTGTAGACGAGCCGGTCGATGTACGGGAGTTGGCTACCGTCGGGGTCGACCTTGAAGTAGTACGGGTTGCGTTCGTAGATGAAGCGAGTGCCCTCGCCGAACACAGTGCGGGGAAGCCAGCCATGCAGGCGAGGCAGCTCCTTGTTGACCCACGTGTCGCCCCGCAGCAGGAACCAGTCGGCCCAGCTAGCCTGCTTGTTCTCCTTGGCCAGCTTGTCGGCGTCAGGGTTGTGCTTCTTGTGGAACGTCTTCATGTAGTGCTGCGGGAACTTCAGCAGGTCTGCGGCATAGGGCGTCGCGTGGCTCTGCACGAAAAGGCTGTTGGGCACGGTGAAGGCGAAGCGGACCGTCTGCTCGTCGACCTTCTCGATCGTGCCCGGCTTGTTGCCGGCGATGTACATCGGTGGCGGCACCGGGAAGAGGTCGACGTTGAGCAGGACCTCGTTGTAGGCGAAGACCAGATCGTCGGCGGTGAAGGGTTCGCCGTCCGACCACTTCATTCCCTTGCGAAGGGTGATGACGAAGGCCTTGCCGCCGTCTTCGACGGAGATGTCGCGGGCGACGTTGGGGATGACGTTCTTGAACCCGGGGTCCCAGCGCATCAGCGTCTCGTAGCCGACCGTACGGCCGAGCCACGCACCGTCGGACGGGCCGAGGGTCCCGCTGTTCCAGGTTCCGCCGTACACGCCGATCCGATCGACGGGCTTCACCACGAGGGGTTCGTCGGGAAGCCGCTTGGCCACCTCGGGGAGCTTGCCGTCCTTGACCAGGTTGGAGAGCATGGGTGCCTCCTTGCCCTTGCGGGCGGCGGCATCCTTCGCGTTCCCCTTCTGCGTCGGATCTGTCGACAGGAGCTGACACCCCGTGGCCGTCGCGGTCAGGAGAAACCCCACGCCGCCGGCGCGAAGCACGTCCCGCCTCGTCATCTCCTGGTGGTGTCGCGTGTTCCTCACGGCGCCTCGATTCTTCTGCGTCCCGTCGGTGGGCGCAGGCGGGCTGTACAGGTGGTGGGGTGTCCCGGATGGTGGGGTGTCCCCGGACGGTGGTGTGGCCCGGTTGGTGGTGTACCCCGGACGGTGGTGCCTGTACGGGTGGTGGTGTGGCTCTGCTGGATGATGCGGGTGTACCGAATGGTGGAAAAGCACAGCGCTGGATAGCGCTTTCCGCGGATCCTATGTGTACGTTCACATCCCTACAAGGGGTGGGCGTACGCGGGGCGCGGCCAAAACGAGTCAGCCGGCGCAGGCGCCCGGGCGCGGGGTTGTTGGAGGTCCGGCGGCCACTAGGCAACGCATCCTCCAACAAGCCTCCGAGCAGGCTGGCACCGCCGAGTTGTTGGAGGTCCGGCGGCTTCTACGCAGCACAACCTCCAACAACCCGTCTGCGACGCGCCTGCCTAGGTCAGCGGGCGGTAGAGATCGGCCTGGAACCGGTAGGCATCGGCGCGGTAGATCGTGTGGCTGGTCAGGACTGGGACCTCGGCGGTGTCGTAGGTGACCTCGTCGCCGACTAGTACCGGGCTGCCCATCTCTACGTCGAGCAGGCGGGCGGTCTCGCGGCCGGCGGTGTCGGCCTGGACCGCGTAGGAACTGCGGGCCACGACCACACCACAGCGGCTGGCCAGGGTGTCGTACAGGGACTGGTCTTCCAGGCTCGTGTCTAGCAGCGCCTCGACCCGCGCCGCCACCATCACCGTGGTATCCAGGCAGACCGGCACGGCGTCCATGCCTCGCAGCCGACGCACCTCGAGCACTCGGGCCGATGGCGCGATCGCCAGCCGACCGGCCTCGTCGAACGACGCAACGCGTACGGCCGTGGCGAGAATGTGCGAGCTCGGGCGGAGACCCCTGGCCCGGGCCATCTCGGAGAAGCTTTGCAGGACACTCGGCGGCTCGCCCACAACCCGGCGCGGCACGAACCAGCCCCGTTGGGACGAGCGCTGCAGCTGCCCTTCGCCGGCGAGGCGACCGAGCGCCTGACGCAAGGTCGTCCGGCTGACGCCCAGCTGCACCGACAGGTCTCGCTCCCCTGGTAGCCGCGACCCCGCCGGATAGACGCCACGCCGCAGGACGTCGGCCAGCTGCTGGTAGGCCACCTCGGCAGCTGGTCGGGAAGGCGAAGGTCCCGAGCCGGCTCCCTCGGCCGTCGTCGTCGTGCCCGTGTTCACAGCCTGGACGCTACCAATGTGCGAAGAACGTACGCCGGACCTGCCGCGGACCGCCGCGGACGTTCCGCCGGACAGCCGCCGGCCCGCCGCAGCCCCACCGGAGACCTGCGCCTCGTGGTCCACGCCCGGTGATCATGATCGTGATGCCGGCCATCAGGTCATGACGAACGCCGGCGGCGGGGCGGTGCCACGCAGGGTCTCGACGAGGTTGCCGGTGATCGCGATGCCGGCTTCGGCGAGAGCGTCGAGCGTGGCACCTGCCACCGGCGGCAGCGTCGCCAGCCGGGGCCGGACACCGGCGAAGCACCTGGGCAGCGCCTCCACCAGGGCGGCCGCCACCGGCGAGGCGTCCGCGCTGAGTACCGATCCGGCCAGCACCACCGGTACCTCGTCGACGTCCGCCCGGAAGCCGACCCGCTCGGCGGTGAGCCGGGCGTACCTCGCGAGGTGCTCGCCCTGCCCGCGCAGGATCCCCAGGGCAACCTCGTCGTGCTCGACCGCCGCCTTGAACACTTCCCGGGCGGCTGTGTGACCCGGCCGGGACAAGGGGGTGGGATGCCGGCGGGTGAACTCGTGCAGCATCTGCTCCACGTCGGCATAGCCGAAATAGCCCAGCAGGCGCTTGGTCAGCGCGGTCTCCGGTCCGAGTCCGAGCTCGGCGCGGTAAACCGCCCGGAGCGCTTGGGCGACCATGGCACCCGCACCGTGTACCTCGTCCTGGATCCAGAAGCTCATGCTCCACTCGTCGCCGGTCGGCCCGCGTCCCGCCACCGCCGAACCAGTGCCGCAGACGACCGCCACGCCGATGCCGCTGGGCTCCCCGCACCGGATGGCCGCGAACCCGTCGTTGGCGATCGAGCACCGACCGAGCCGGGCGAGCTCACCCAGGGCGGGCAGCCGGTCGTCCAGTGCCTCGAGCCAGTACGCGTGGTCCTCCGGCCAGTCGATGCCGGCGAGCCGGAACGCCGCCGTGTCGACCTGGCGAGGGTCGGCCTGGGCCGACGTCAAGGCTTCGTTGACAGCAGCCACCACGGCGTCGACCGCGGCCTGCTCGGAAGCGGCGCCGTAGATGTCACCGTTGCCGCTGCGCCCGGACCCGACCACCCGGCCGGCAGCGTCGCAGAGGAGCGCGAGCGTCTTGCTGTTGCCCGCGTCCACGCCCAGATAGAACGACCCCATCGGTGCGCCTACCAGCTACGGCAGCAGCCGGCTCGGCAGATGGGCGGCCTGCGCGTACGCCATCTCGGCGTACAACTCCTCGGCGACCGGCAACGACGGCACCAGCGGGTGCGCCGCGAGCGCCCGGACACCGTCGGCCGCGCCGCCTTCCCAGCCCGCCATGGCCGCCAGCACCTGGTGCTCGGCCAGTGCCTGGACCAGACCGCGGACCGCGTGCGGCAACGGCTTCTGCCGCAGCGCACTGAAGCCGCTGGCCCCGACCTTCGTCGGCACCTCCACCACCACGTCTTCGTCGAACCCGGGCAGGGCCGTCCCACCACCATCGGGCAGAACGTTGGGCAGGTTGGCCGGCAGGACCTCGCCGGTGTCGTTGTAGTACGCGTTCATCGCGTCGATCGCGAGCTCCAGCTCGTGGATTCCGCCGCGGGAGCGCCCCGGATCGAGGTGCGGCGAGGCAGACTCCGCCTGCTCGGCGTAGTGGTCCCAGTAGCCCGGAACCGCGGCCATGATGTCCTCCGCGCGGGTGGTGCGCTTGCCCTGCAGCTGGCGGAGCACCTCGTCCCGGAAGTAGTAGTTGAGGAAGTAGTAGGACGGCACCGACTCCATGGCCAGCGCGAGCCGCAGCAGGCGATCCCCGTCGGCGTCCAGGTCACCGTCGCCACGAAGCTTGTCGTACGCCTGCTGGAGTACGGGGATGAAGTCCTCGCCGTCGTACGTGTGCTCGGTGCTCCAGCAGTTGTGGTTGATGCCGACCATCGTCGTCTGCAACTTGTCAGGGTCGAGGCCAGCGGTCTCGGCGACCCCGCGCGGGAAGATGATCGGTCCCTCGCAGAACGACACGGTCGGGATGTCGGTGTAGGTCGTCATCGCCTGCGCAACGATGTTGACCGGGTTGGTGTAGTTGAAGATCCGCGCGTTCGGGGCGACCGCGGCGAGGTCGTCGGCCACGTCCTTCATCACGGCGATCGACCGCAGCGACATGAAGAAGCCGCCCGGCCCTTGCGTCTCCTGGCCGATCACACCGTGCTTGAGCGGGATGCGCTCGTCGAGTGCGCGGGCCTCGAACCCGCCTGGCCGGAAGCTCGACAGCACCGCATCGACGTCGCGAAGCCCCTCACGACGGTCGGTCGTCGCGGTCACAGTCAGGTCGAGGCCGGCGTGCTTGGCCATCTTGTCGGCCAGCAGCTTGATCAAGGCGAGCCGCTCGGCGTTCAGGTCGATGAGGACGACCTCGGAGCCGTCGAACTCCGCCCCGTGGTGCACGAACGACGCCATCGTTCCGGCGGCACGCGTCGAGCCTCCGCCGAGGTAGGCCAACTTGATCCGGGCCATCGGTCTTCCTCCAAGAACCACGTGGGTGAGACGGTCGTGGGGCCGTCCTCGATCGGGGCAGGTGGGCGTAGGTGGTGGGCGGGCAGTCGCTGGGTGTCGGTGGGTCACATGGGTTGGACGTCGGGTTCGCTGGCGTAGACCGCGGCCTTGTCGACGTACAGGTCGGGCTGAGCGCATTCGGCGATCACCGTCGACGGCCATGCAGTGTCGTACGCGTCGGCGGCGGACAGTTGAGCCGCCGCCAAGGCCTTGTCGGCGCCGAGGACGATCATGACGGCGCTCTTCGAGTGCCGGCGAATCGTGTCGATGCCCACTGTCACGCCGTGCTCGGGCACCATGTCCAGCGACCGGAGGTGCGGGAACGTCACGAGGTTGTCCCGCCGGGTAGTCGTGGCGAGCGGCACCACCCGCGTCACGGTGTCGGCCGGGGTGCCTGGCGGGTTGAACGCGACGTGCCCGTCCGAGGCGCCGGAGGCCAGGATGAACAGGTCCACTCCACCCGCGTCGGCGAGCATCCGGTCGTACGCGTCCGGGCACGCCGGGTCGGGCACCCACAGATGATCGGCCGCGATGCCTCGACCCGGACCTGCGGCGACCGAGAGCGGTGCGGCGATGATCTCGCGCCCGAATCGGCGGCAACTGTGTGCCAGGTCGGCCGGTATGTGGGCAAACCCGTTCTGGGCGGGCTCCACGTAGTCGTCCATCATCGCGACGACCAGGCCGGACAGGTCCAGCCGGCGCTGCCTGACCTGGTGGGCCAGTTCCTCGTACGTGGTCATCGGGCTTCGCCCGCCCGGACAGCCGAGGACATACGGTCGGCCGTCCCGATTTGCCGCCTCGATGCCGTCGGCGATCCGCGCCGCGAGAACGCCGCCTAGCTCGGCTGGATCGGCAAACACCGTCTGGCGCACGCGCACGTTCGCCTCCTGCTTCCCCCGTGGATGGGACTTAGGACCACATGAACCCTAAGGACCCTATGTGGTCCAACTGGTCCCATCAACCGAGCCGGAGGGCGGGAGCCCTGCGCTGATCGTGAAGGCTCCGAGGTGCTATGAGCCCCCCGGAGGCTTCACGATCTTCGCCCGTACGCGCGAGAATGGGGGCGTGCGGCTCATCCTCAACGTCGTGTGGCTGATCTTCGGGGGCCTCTGGCTCGCGTTGGGCTACGCCGTGGCCGGGATCGTCCTCTGCATCCTGATCATCACGATTCCGTTCGGGATCGCGTCGTTCCGGATGGCCAACTTCGCGTTGTGGCCGTTCGGCCGTCGGTTGGTGGACAAGCCCGGAGCCGGGGCCGGTTCGCTGCTGGGCAACATCATCTGGCTGATCCTCGCCGGCTGGTGGCTCGCACTCGCACACATCGTCACCGGCGTGGCGCAGTGCCTGACGATCATCGGGATCCCGCTCGGGCTGGCCAACTTCAAGCTGCTCCCGGTGTCGTTGTTCCCGCTCGGCAAGGAGATCGTCGACGCCGACGATCCGATGGCCTTCATCCAGCGCTGAGCGAATGACGCGTCCTAGGCCACGCAGATGGCCTTGGCGGAGACGGTATATCTGCTCGGTGGTACCTCGGTGAGGCTTGGCCGAGCCCTGATGGTGACTCGTCCCATCAGGGGAGGGGTTTGGTCCGGGAAACCTTCTCGGACAGAGACCCCCGTGAGGTGCATCTTGTTGTTCCGGGCCTCGTTGGAGCTGAGTGAGAAGCCAGCACCCCACGCGTATGGGTGCGTGGCCGGGCAGTTGGCCTCCACCTGTGTCGTGTTGTCTTTGCTCGACTCCACGAGGATGGGCCGGTAGTCCTCGTCGACGCAGATCGCCTGTGCGGTGACCGCCCAGTTGCCGTCGTAGCCGCTGTCGTCCTCGGTGGCGACAACGGAGACACTGCGCAGGTTGGCCGCAGGATTCATTCTTGTCAGCACGAGCCTGCCGGTACCCACCGGTGCCACCGCGGCACCCAGCCCGAGGACTCTCTTACCTGCGCTGCAGGTGGCCGTCGCCACCTTGGTCAGGCTGGAGTCCAATCCCGTCTGCACGGTCCGGTACTCCAGACCGTCCGGAAGCCGATTGGACTGAGGAACTGCGCAGGTCGCCCTTCCCTGTGTCCTCCATCGAATTCCTGACCTCTGGCCTTCGTCTTCGCCCGTTACTCGTAAGAGACCGTTCTCGCCCACGTGGAGCCGGGTGATGCGGGCGTTCACCGGCGAGTCCAGCTCGGAGATAGACCCGCCAGCGCTAATCGGCACCGGCCCAGCACCGTCTGCCAGGCAATCGAAGATTGCCGACTTCCACGGCTCCTCGAGTCGGTTGGCTTCGCTCTCGCCAGTGTGGCGCGCTGCCTGCCTCAGATCGTAGGTGACGGCTGCGGTGGGGGCTGCCGTCGGAAAATCTGGAGAGACAGGCCTGGCCGACGCCGGCGCCGTCGGGGCGAGCAACGCAATCCCTGCCACACCCGCGACAGCCGCCAGCATCCTCTTACACACTTTGATGGTCATAGTCCTCGTCCTGACGGTTTCGGAACGGTCGCAATCTTCCGATGTCCGTTGCAGCGGCGTTGCAGGGTTGCCTGCCACGTCCGCACTGACGATCCGATGGCCTTCATCCAGCGCTGAGTCGTACGATCGACCGCCAAGTCCTCGACGATCGGCGGTTCGCGTGCTCGTCCCCTCCCTGGAGAACGTCCGCCGCACCATTGCCGCGGAGACGGCATACCGGCGCTCCCGGTTGCAGGTGTTGGAGTCCATCCCCGGCAATCCGGTCGGGGTGGCTTCGCGGCTGCCCGACGACGGCCTGGTCGCCACGATGGCGCGGTATCTTCCGGTCTTCAACTCGGTCACCGGACTCCGTGCCGGCCACGAGCGACACATCAGCTCGCTCGTCGAGTGGTATCGCGACGCGGGTGTCGATGCGGAGTTCCAGATGGTGCCCGGCGACTACGATCCCGCCCTGGGTCGCGAACTCGCTCGCTTCGGCTACTTTCACGCGAGCTTTCACACCTCGCTCATCTGCGCGACCAACTCGTCGCCGCGGACTACGACGGGCGCCCAGATCAACCGGGTCACGACGCCGGCCGTGATGGAGGAGTTCCTCGACGTCTACGTCTCCGGCTGGGAGGTGGGCGACGGTGAAGGGTTCAAGGCAAATGTGCGGTCATGGCTCACCCAACCTGGCTGGCAGCTCTACCTCGCCCGTCTCGACGACCGACCCGCCGCGGTGGCGATTCTCTACCTGCACGAGGGTGTCGGTTACTGCGCCGACGCCGCGACCGATCCTGTCAGTCGCGGCCGCGGATTGCAGACCGCACTCCTGGAACGCAGAGTCGCCGACGCCCACGCGGCCGGCGCCAACCTCGTCTGCAGCGGTGCCGACTTCCTGTCCACCAGCCACCGCAACATGGAGCGCGCCGGGATGCGGGTCCAGTTCACCAGGGCGGTCTGGCGAGCCCTGGAGCCACCGACCGCATAGCTATCCCTGGGCCATGTCGACGAAGCGTTGGTAGTGGCCCTGGAACGCCACCGTGATGTTGGCCGTAGGACCGTTGCGGTGCTTGGCCACGATGAAGTCAGCCTCGCCGGGTCGCGAGGATTCCCGTTCGTACGCGTCCTCGCGGTGCAGCAGGATCACCATGTCGGCGTCCTGCTCCAACGAGCCCGACTCGCGCAGGTCGGAGAGCATCGGGCGCTTGTCGGTGCGCTGCTCGGGTCCACGGTTGAGCTGGGCGACCGCGACGACCGGCACCTCGAGTTCCTTGGCGAGGAGCTTGAGGTTTCGGGAGAACTCGGAGACCTCGACCTGCCGGCTCTCCACCCGCTTGCCCGACGTCATCAGCTGGAGGTAGTCGATGATGACGAGGCGCAGGTCATTGCGCTGACGCAGCCGCCGGCACTTCGCCCGAATCTCCATCAGCGTCATGTTGGGCGAGTCGTCGATGAAGAGTGGCGCGCCGGAGACCTCGCCCATTCGGCGGGCGAGCCGGGCCCAGTCATCGTCACTCATCGAGCCCTGCCGCATGTGCTGCAGCGGCACCCGCGCCTCGGCCGACAGCAGTCGCATGGTGATCTCGGTGCGGCCCATCTCCAGCGAGAACATCACCGACGCCAGACCACCGTGGATGGACGCCGCACGGGCGAGGTTGAGCGCCAGGATGGACTTGCCGACACCGGGGCGGGCGGCGACGATGACCAGCTGGCCGGGATGCAGTCCATTGGTGAGCGCATCGAGGTCGGTGAACCCGGTGGGTACGCCGACCATCTGGCCGCCGCGCGAGCCGATCGCCTCGATCTCGTCGAGCGTCGCCTCCATGATCTCGCCGAGCGGCAGGTAGTCTTCGCTGGCTCGCTTGTCGGTGACGCCGTAGATCTCCGACTGAGCCCGATCCACCACGTCGCTGATGTCACCGTCGCCGCTGTATCCGAGCTGGGTGATCCTGGCCCCGGCGTCGACCAGCCGGCGAAGAATCGCCTTCTCCCGCACGATGGCGGCGTAATAGCCCGCGTTCGCCGCCGACGGGACCGACTCGATAAGGGTGTGGAGGTAAGGCGCCCCGCCGATGCGGCCGAGCTCGCCGCTGCGCTGCAGCTCGGCCGAGACCGTGACCGCATCCGCCGGCTCGCCACGACCGTAGAGGTCGAGGATCGTCTCGTACACCGTCTCGTGCGCCGGCCGGTAGAAGTCGGTGCCGCGCACTTCCTCCACCACGTCGGCGATGGCGTCCTTCGACAACAGCATGCTGCCGAGCACACCCTGCTCCGCGGCAACGTCCTGCGGTGGGAGCCGGTCGGGCATCCCACTCACGCTCTGGCGTGGGCTGGGAAGCTCACTCACACTCACGGCCGCAGTCACTCTCCCCCAGCTCGACCTGCCAACGACACCAGCTTCCACCCGCGCCGCACCTATGCCACGCAGGGACACTCCCCATCCACCTCGGTGGACCCACTAATTCCCGCGCGGTGCGAAGGACTGCCTGGCGGCACTCCTCGACGCCGACGAGTGGCCGGCACCAGGGGGCGACCGCCTGGTGCCGGACGCTCGCTTCCCGATGACGCTGTCGTGCGGTGCTGTTTGTACGGCACGACACCGACATCGGCTTCCTCGCCCCGGATGACCTGCCGTGGTTCCGCTGGCAAAGGGAAGCGCTCTCGCCAAGTTGTTGGAGCTCCGCCCGCTTGTGGCCGGGCAGACCTCCAACAACTCGATCGGGGAGTGGAATGAACCGTCGATCCGACGTGAGCGAGACAGTACGCGCAGATGGACAGCAAACGAAGTCCGTCATCCACAGCGCCTGTGGGTGACGGCCGGTGAGCCTGGGGATTCGCTGTGCACAGCCTGAGGATTACTCTGTGGAAAACCGCGTCGTCCCGTGTGGATCAAGGCTGTTGCCTGCGCGTTCGGCGTCCCCACTCTGTGGACGAGAAGTTCTCGCCAGCTATTTTCGGTGACATCGCCCACGATGGCTGTCTTCTCATGGAACGGCCGGGCAGGATAAGGGGCAGATAGGCGTACTGCCCATGACAGGTCGCGGCTCAGCCGGGAACCCGTCCGACCTGACCGCGACCTGGAGGAACTGAGCGGTGTCATCCCGACCTGCTTCCCGACTCGGGACAGCGCTCGGTCGACTCCGGAACCCGCACGACGGGGAGATACTGCGGCTCGCGATCCCGGCGTTCGGTGCCCTGGTCGCCGAACCCCTCTATCTCCTGGCCGACTCCGCCATCATCGGGCACCTGGGCACGCCCCAACTCGCCGCACTCGCGCTGGCCGGTGCCGCTCTGCAGACCTCCGCCAGCCTGTTCATCTTCCTCGCGTACGCCACCACGGCCACGGTCGCCCGCCGGCTCGGTGCCGGTGACCAGCGCGCGGCCATCGCCTTCGGTATCGACGGGCTGTGGCTCGCGCTCGGCCTCGGCGTACTGCTCGCGGCTGCCGGTGTCGTGGTGGCTCCGGCCGTGGTCGCGGCGTTCGACCCGTCGCCGGCCGTCCATGCATACGCGCTCACCTATCTGCACATCGCCGTCCTCGGCCTGCCGGCGCTGCTGCTCACGTTCGCGGGTACGGGGGTGCTCCGTGGGCTCCAGGACACCAAAACCCCGCTGTGGATCGCCGGAGGTGCGTACACGACCAACGTCGTGCTCAACGTGCTTTTCGTGTACGGGTTCGGCTGGGGCATCGCCGGCTCGGCCATCGGCACTGTCCTCGCCCAGACCGGCGGCGCGGTTGCGCTCGTCGTCGTGGTCGTTCGCGGCGCCCGTCGGCATGGCGTGTCACTGCGCCCGCACCTCGGCGGCATCCGGGCCTCCGCCCACGGGGGCGTGCCGCTCCTCGTCCGTACCCTCACGCTGCAGTGCGCGATCCTCACCACGACCTACGTCGCCACCGGTTTCGGCGACACCGCGCTGGCGGCGCATCAGGTGGCGTTCACGCTTTGGACGGCACTCGCACTGGCTCTGGACGCGATCGCGATTGCCGGGCAGGCGATCGTCGGCCGCTACCTCGGCGGGTCCTCGGTCGCGGCGACCCGCGCGGCCACCCGGCGGATGCTCGAGTGGGGAATCGTCGCCGGCCTGGTCTTCGGCGGGATCCTCGTACTGGCCCGGCCGCTCTTCATTCCGCTGTTCACCTCCGACCCGGCCGTGCAGTCGCTCCTCGCCGACGTGATCGTCATCTTCGCCGTGTTCGAGCCGATCGCCGGCATCGTCTTCGTCCTCGACGGTGTGCTGATCGGTGCCGGTGACGGCCGCTATCTCGCGTACGCCGGTCTTGCGACGCTGGTCGCCTTCCTACCGCTGGCCGCCCTCGTCCTCGCCGTCGACGGTGGCTTGCTCGTGCTGTGGTGGGCGTATGGCGGGTTCATGGTGGCGCGGTGCGTCACGCTGCTGGTCCGCGAGCGCGGCAACCGGTGGCTGGTGACGGGGGCCGGCCGCAGGGTGGAGGGGTAGCCTCCACGGGACGCACCCCGGAGCTACCCGCGGTCCCGGGTCAGCCACGAGCAGTGTCGAGGGGGTCGCCGGTGTCGGCACCACGCGTACGCCGCCTTGTCGAGCACCCCTGGTTCCAGCGCTTCATCACCGGCGTGATCATCGTCAACGCGCTCGCGCTGGGACTCGAAACGTCGCGGTCGATGCTCGCTGTGGCAGGAGGCTTCCTGCACTGGGCCGACCGGATCGCCCTCGCCATCTTCGTGGTCGAGCTGATCCTGCGGTTGTACGCGTACGGCCCGCGGTTCTTCCGGGACCCCTGGAGCGTCTTCGACCTGACCGTGGTGACAGTCGCGCTGGTACCCGCGTCAGGACCGTTCGCCGTCGTACGCGCCCTGCGGGTGCTCCGCGTTTTCCGTCTGGTGTCACGGGTGCCGTCCATGCGCCGCGTGGTGGCCGGACTGCTCGCGGCGATGCCCGGCATGGCCTCGACCGGTGCCCTGCTCGCTCTGGTGATCTACGTCGCGGGCGTGATCGCGACGAAGATCTTCGGTCAGGTCATGCCCACCTACTTCGGCGACCTCGGTACGACGATCTTCACGTTGTTCCAGGTGATGACCGGCGAGGGCTGGCCGGAGATCGCCCGCGAACTCATGGCGCAGGTCCCGTTCGCGTGGCTCTTCTTCGTCGTCTACATCCTGATCTCGAGCTTCGCGGTGCTGAACCTGTTCATCGCGGTTGTGGTGAGCGCGATGGAGGGTGAGGTGGCTGCCGAACGCCGGGCCGAGGACGCCGAGCACGAAGCCGCGGCCATGGAGCGCGACCGGGTCCTGCTGGAGGAGATCCGCGCGCTGCGGGCCGAGATCGCCGCACTCCGGCCGTCCGTACGCGGTGACGCCGACGACTCCTCGTCCGTCCGTACACAGTGACGATCGTGAAGGCTGCGGGGGCTCTGAGCACCCCGGAGCCTTCACGATGAGCGGATCTGCGGCGCCTCTCAGCAGTCCTTGACCCAGGAGCACTCGACCCCGTCCGGCCCGTAGTCGGTCTTCGGCACCGCCGGGATTCCCCGCGCTGCCGCCGCCGTTCCCGGCGTACGACTGAACTGGGCCAACCGGATCGCGATCTGGTCCTCGACCTGCTTGGCGTTGACGCCGAGGTAGTAGTTCTGCAGCACCGAGAAGACCAGCGGCTCGCCGTCGGCGGACGCCACGTAACCCGACAGCCCACTCACCGCCGTGAGCGAGCCGGTCTTGGCGTGCACGTTGCCGGCGGCCGGCGTACCGACCATGCGGCTGCGCAGTGTCCCGCCGACGAACCGGTCGGACTCGCCCGCGATCGGCAGTGCGGCATACCAGGTCTCGAACCAGGGCTGGCCGCGCGCCGCGATGAGCAGGTCGGTGACCTGTCGGGGTGCGACGAAGTCCTGGCGGGACAGGCCGGACCCGTCGACCAGCCGGAGAGCGTCGGTGTCGACCCCGAGGTCGGCCAGCGCGGCCGTCTCCGCCTCGAGCCCTGCCGACCAGGTGCCCTGATCGGCCGCCTGCCGGCCCATCTCCTTCACCAGGACCTCGGCATGACCGTTGTTGGAGAGCTTGAGGAACGGCACCAGCAGCTCGCTCAGCGGCATCGACTCGTGCGTGGTGACTACCTCGGCGTCGGCGGGGGTGGCCGCGAACTTCGAGTGACCCGTCACCTTGATGCCGTGGCGCTGCAACGCTCGCCGGAACACGTCTGCGGCGTAGCCGGTTGGCTCCCACACGGTCGACCACGACTGGTCGGCACTGGCGCCGACTGGGATGGTGCCGGTGACGTGGATGGTGTTGGTGCCGTGCTCGCGTTCGACCGAGATGGAGCTCGAGCCACTTGCCGACGTGGTGGCCTGGTTGGCGATCTTCACGTATCCCGTGTCGGGCACGACCGTCACCTTGGCCGGGTCGCCCGCGGCGGCACCCGGTCGGGCCTCCACGATGACCGTGCCGGCGTCGTAGTCCTCGTTCGGGGACACGGTGAGCGCGGAAACCTGGCCGGAGTAGTAGAAGGGCTCGTCGTCCCAGCCCCAGGAGTTGCCGAGCCTGGTGGAGTCGAACCAGGTGTCGTCGGCCACCAGGTCGCCGCGCACGCGGGTGATTCCTTCAGCAGCGACCTTGGCAGCGAGGTCGTCGTAGTCGCTGGCGAGCAGAGTTGGATCGCCCTGTCCCCGCAGGTAGAGATCGCCGCGAAGCTCCGACCCGTGACGGTTGCCGTCGGCGAGGACGGAGGTCGGGAAGCGGTGGTCGGGTCCGAGCACCTCCATGGCCGCGGCCGAACTGAACAGCTTCGCGTTGGACGCGGGCATCAGCCGCTCCGCCGCCTCCTGCTCGTACAACGTGTCTCCGGCGGCTGTCCGGACGAGTACGGAAGCGTGCGCCTCGGCGATGCCGGGTTGGCCGAGGATCGCCTCGAGATCGCGCTTCAGCGTCTCCACCGGGTCGTCGGCAGCCGCGGCGACTGATCGGGCCGTGCCCTCGGCCGGCGGCGCGCCCGCCTGCCACACCCCAGGGACGGATGACGCGACAGCCGAGAGGCCGAGGAGGCCCACGGTGGACAGACCGGCGACAAGCTGGTGAGTACGCAGGCGCATGTGTGGCATCCCTTCCCGGCGGCCCCGTGCCGTAGGAGGTTTACCACAAAGCTGTCACAAGAGGTGAGAAATCACGAGCTGATCGGCTTCAGGGCGGCTTCGTGACGACGAAGGCCCGCCGACTCTCTAGCCGGCGGGCATCCCCTTGTCCTCAGGTCGATCGGCTAGGCGGCCGAAACGACCTCCAGCGACACCGTCGCGCTGAGTTCGGCATGCAGGCGGACGAACACCTGGTGGGTGCCGAGCGTCTTGATCGGCGTGCGGACTTCGATCCGACGCTTGTCGATGTCGGGCCCGCCGGCCTTCTTGACCGCGTTGGCGATGTCGGTGACGCTCACCGAGCCGAACAGCCGGCCGCTGCCCCCGGATCGCGCCGGGAGCTTGACCCGAAGACCCTCGAGTCGGCCCTTGACCTCCTGGGCCTGCCCGATGTCGCGGATCTCGCGTACCTCGCGACCACGGCGGATCGAGGCGACCTGCTTCTCGCCGCCCCTGGTCCACCGCATCGCCAGGCCACGCGGCATGAGGTAGTTGCGGCCGTAACCGTCCTTGACCTCCACGATGTCGCCTGGAGCGCCGAGGCCGGTCACCTCCTGCGTGAGGATGAGCTTCATGGTCCTCGGCCTCCTCAGCGTGCCGTGCTGGTGTAGGGCAGCAGTGCTACCTCGCGGGCGTTCTTGATCGCGACCGCGACATCGCGCTGGTGCTGCGTGCAGTTTCCGGTGACCCGGCGGGCGCGAATCTTGCCCCGGTCGGAGATGAACTTGCGCAGCAGGGTCGTGTCTTTGTAGTCGACGTAGGAAATCTTCTCTTTGCAGAACACGCAAACCTTCTTCTTCGGCTTGCGAATCGGTGGCTTGGCCATCGTGGTGCTCCTTCGATAGAAGCCCCGCATCGCGCGGGAATGGTCAGTTGTCGATCAGCGAGACGTACGGCCGTAGCGACGCGAACGAAGCACGGTCGGCACGCCTCAGGTGGTGTGCGGACTTGGTGTCGATGCCGGAGTGGTCAGAACGGTGGCTCGTCGTACGATCCGCCGGACTGCTGGCCGCCACCGCCACCGCTGCTTGCGCCGGCACCAGCACCAGCGCCGCCACCGCCGCCGCCTCCGGACCACGGGTCGCTGCCGCCGGACTGGCCGCCGCGTGAGCCGCCACCTTGCGGTGTCTGCCACGGGTCGTCGCCCCCGAAGCCGCCCTGGGACCGGCTGGTCTTGGTGACCTTCGCGGTGGCATTGCGAAGGCTCGGGCCCACTTCGTCGACCTCGACTTCGTAGACCGTGCGGCGTTCGCCCTCGCGGGTTTCGTACGAACGCTGCTTCAACCGGCCCTGCACCACGACCCGCATGCCACGCTGCAGCGACTCGGCGACGTTTTCAGCCGCCTGCCGCCACACGTTGCAGGTGAGGAACAAGGTCTCGCCGTCCTTCCACTCACCGCTCTGCCGGTCGTAGGTGCGCGGCGTGGAGGCGAGCCGGAAGTTGGCGACGGCCGCACCCGACGGGGTGAACCGGAGCTCTGGGTCGTCGACGAGGTTGCCGACGAGCGTGATGACTGTGTCGCCTGCCATGACGTCTCCCTGTGATCTAGCGGGCGTCGGGGCGGATGACTTTAGTCCGCAGCACCGACTCGTTCAGGGTGAGCTGACGGTCGAGCTCCAGAACGACCGAGGGCTCACACGACAGGTCGAGGACGGCGTAGATGCCCTCGGACTTCTTCTCGATCGGGTACGCCAGCCGGCGCCGTCCCCATACGTCGACCTTCTCGACGGAACCGCCACCCTGGCGGACAAGGGTGAGGTACTGGTCGAGCGACGGACCAACGGTGCGTTCCTCGAGATCGGCGTCGAGGATCACCATGACTTCATAGCGACGCATACGAGACTCCACCTCCTCTGGACTCGAGCGGCCACGGTCTCTCCGTGGCAGGAGGGTCTTGCGTCAGGGCCTGGGGGCAGCTCATGCCATGGGGCCTAGCCGCCGCACCTGGACCGGCCGCCAAGACTACCAGCGTGGCCACCGGCATGCGCCGCCGCCGGCACTCAGTAGACGCAGATGACCTGCGCCGCGATCGTGCTCCAATTGGCCTGCGTCGAGGTGTTCTCCTCGGCGCGGACCCGCACCGTGTCGAAGAAGTACGGGTGGATCCCGGTGAGGCTGGCGTTCGCCGGCGCGACGCTGCTCATCGCCGCACCCATGCCGACGGTCTGCTTACGGAACTTCCGCGGGAGGCTCGGGATCCGGTAGTCCCAATACTCGGGGCACTCCGCGTGGGCGAGCTTGGTCTGCTCGGACGCGGCGTGTGGAGAGTCGGCGGACACGATCTGGTAGCCGGGCGGCTGGTGAGCACAGACCGCGTACGACACAAGCTGCCACGGGTACGCGTACCCACCGACCGCCTCCTGTGCCTGGGCCCGGGTGATGTCGCCCGGACCGGACGAGCGCGTGACCTGGAGGCCGATCCCCTGGTCGTGCGGGATGGGCTGACCGTTCGGTCCGGTGCTGATGGAGCCGTTGATCATCGCGCCGGATCCCAGCACCCGCGTGCCCTGGGGGCACACCGCGGCGGTCGTCTTGACCGACACCGAGGACCAGTCGGTCACCGCGTTCACGATGGTGTGTCCGGGTACGGGGTTGGCACAGATCGCCCACACCTGCAGGGACCAGTCCTTCGTCGTGCCCGCGTAGGTCTCGGCGGCGCTGACGGCGTACGCGTGCTGGGAGCCGGCTCGGTATGGCACCAACCGCGTCAGCGTGACCTGCCCATCGGTCGCGCTGAACGACGCGATGGCGGCCCCTCCACCCAGCACCTGCTTACCGGGTGGACACTTCGCGGTCGCGTCCTTCGTCGGCTGTGAGTTGAACGATGACTCGGCGGACCTCTTCTCGACTCCGCCTACCCGCGGGGTCGACGCGGCGTCGGCCGGTTGCTGGCCCGGGCCCACCACCCCCACGCCGACAGTCAGTGCGGCCGCTCCGAGGACGGTGAGCGTGGCCCGCGCCCTCGTGCGCCGGGCCATCCATGTCGTTACCATCTGGGACCCCCTCCAGGTCCGAGCCCGCTCTTTCGGGCGGGCTGATCTGCCTCACATACGGTGGCCGGTTGCCTGCGGGTTCGTTTGATTGCAGGACCTACCGCAGCAACGTCGAACTTGACTCTTTGAACGAGGCGTCAGGCCGGGCCGGTGGCGCGGTTTGAGGGTGTCGGAGCGACCTCGTAGGGTTCGAGGCATGACCAGCGTGCTCATCGGCGCCCACGTCGAACAGCAAGATCCCATCGCCGAGGCCCGCGCCCGGTCCGCCGACCTGGCGCAGTTCTTCCTGGGTGATCCGCAGAGCTACAAGGGGCCGGTCATCGCGTACGAAAAGGGCGCGGCTGGCCTGGCCGCCGACGCCGAGGCCGCCGGCATCGGGCTCTACGTCCACGCTCCGTACCTCATCAACGTCGCCACGACCAACAACCGCATCCGCATTCCGTCCCGCAAGCTCCTGCAGCAGTTCGTCAACGCCGCCACCGAGGTCGGAGCACGCGCGTTGATCGTGCATGCCGGCCACGTGCTGAAGGACGACGATCCGGAGATCGGGTTCGACAACTGGCGCAAGGCCGTCGACCGGCTCGAGATGCGCCTGCCGGTCCTGATCGAAAACACCGCTGGCGGCGACAACGCGATGGCCCGACGCCTCGACCGGATCGCCCAACTGTGGGAGGCCATCGGCTCGGCCAAGGGCGGCGACACGATCGGGTTCTGTCTCGACACCTGTCATTTCCACGCCGGGGGCGAGGAGCTCGCCTCGGTGGTCGACCGGGTGAAGGCGATCACCGGACGGGTCGATCTCGTGCATGCCAACGACTCCCAGGACAAGTTCGACTCGGCCCGCGACCGGCACGCCAACTTCGGTGCCGGCAAGATCGCCGCCGACGACCTGCTCGCCGTGGTCCGAGCGGCCGGCGCCCCGGTCATCGTGGAGACGCCGGGTGGTACGGAAGGCCAGGGCGCCGACATCACCTGGTTGCGTGAGCGCCTCGGGTCCGGCTGAGCACCTCCGGTCCGCCTGAGCACCTCGGCACCACACGTCACCGCCCGCGCCACCCCACTCGGCACGGCACCCACTCGCCGACGATGCATGACACATCGACGCCGGGTAACGAGCGGGAGGCAGCACGCCGGGCGAGGCACGAAGCGCTCCCAAGCCGGGTAGCCTCGCGTGCGTGGTACTCCGTGTTCGCACCTTGGCTCCCGAGGAACACCTCGCCTTCCTCAACACCAGGGAGTCCGCCAGCTTCCTGCAGACTCCGGCGTGGGGAGTGGTCAAGCGGGAGTGGCGGGCCGAGTCAGTCGGCTGGGTCGATGACGCCGACGGCGACAAGGTCCTCGGCGCCGGGCTCATCCTCTACCGCCGGCTGCCCAGGATGCGGCGTTCGCTGGCCTATCTCCCGGAAGGTCCCGTCATCGACTGGTCCGATCCCGATCTGGGCCGGTGGCTGGCGCCGCTCACCGAACACGTGACCGGGCAGGGCGCGTTCGGCATCAGGATGGGCCCGCCGGTGATCACCCACCGCTGGTCCGCACCGACGGTCAAGGCGGCACTGGCCGACGGCACGGCGAAGGTCCTCGGAGACATACCCGCCGACCACACCGACCACGAAGCCGTCGGCGTCACCGATCAACTGCGTACGCTCGGCTGGCGCCCACCGGCCGAGAACGCCACCGGCTTCGCGCCCGGCCAACCGCGCTATGTCTTCCAACTGCCGCTGGACGGCCGCGACGACGACGGCTTGCTGGCCGGCATGAACCAGCTCTGGCGACGCAACATCAAGAAGGCGGCCAAGGCCGGAGTCGTCGTCACCCGCGGCACTCCGGACGACCTGCCGGTATTCCACGAGCTCTACGTCCACACGGCGAGGCGCGACCACTTCACACCGCGGCCGCTGACGTACTTCACCACCATGTTCCGCGCCCTCGGCGCCGAAGGGGCCGACCGGATCCAGCTCTATCTCGCCCATCACGAGGGCGATCTGATCGCGGCGACGGTCGGCGTCCGCGTCGGCACCCACGCGTGGTACTCCTTCGGTGCCTCGTCCACCGAGAAGCGCGATGTCCGGGGTTCCAACGCCGTCCAGTGGCAGATGATGCGCGACGCGGTCGCGGCCGGCGCCCGGGTCTATGACCTGCGCGGCATCACCGACACGCTCGACGAGGACGATCCGCATTTCGGGCTGCTGCAGTTCAAGCTCGGCACCGGTGGTGAGGCCGTGGAGTACGTCGGCGAATGGGACCTGCCGATCTCCCGGATCCTCTACACCGCGTTCGACCTCTACATGCGGCGACGCGGGTAGGACCCCCGCATGGCCCTCACGCTGTACGTCGACGCTGCTCGTTGGCGGACCCACCTCGACGGCCGGGTCGCGTCGTACCCCGGCCTGGTGCCGGTCGCCAAGGGCAACGGCTACGGCTTCGGGCTCGCGTGCCTGGCCACCGAAGCAGCCCGTCTCGGCGTCCACACGCTCGCGATCGGGACCGAGGAGGAGCTGCCGGCCGTCGCGGACGTGTTCCCCGGCGACCTGCTGATCCTCGCGCCGACCCGGCCGGGTGCCAATCCGGACCTGCCGGGCGACCCCAGGATCATCCACACGGTGAGCCGGCTCGCCGACCTGCAACTGCTGGCCGAGGGGCCGGATGAGCCGCGGGTGGTCATCGAGCTGTTCACCTCGATGCGCCGGCACGGTGTCGCCGCGGACGACCTTCCACTGATCGCCAAGCTGCTCGACGACGTACACGGCGAAGGCTGGGCACTGCACCTCCCGCTCCCTGTGGTCGGCTCGCATCGCCGCGAGGTCGATGAGTGGATCGAGCGCCTGCGTTCGGCCGGACTGCCCCTCGACCGCCTCTGGGTGTCGCACCTGGCCCCGACGGAGCTCACCGACCTGGCCGCCGCACATCCCGGGATCGAGTTCCGCCCGCGGGTGGGTACGAAGCTGTGGCTGTCCGACCGTGACGCGTTCCACGCCCGGGCCCAGGTCCTGGACGTGCACCAGGTCCGGCGCGGGGACAGGTTCGGCTACCGCCAGCGCCGGGTCCCGGGCGACGGGCACCTCGTCGTGGCGAGCGGCGGCACCGCACACGGCATCGCCCTCGAGGCGCCCAGCCATGTCGGTGACCTGCGGACCCGCGCCAAGGTGCTGGCCGCGAGCGGGCTCGAAGCGGCTGGCCGGGCGTTGTCGCCGTTCACGATCGAAGGCCGGCGGCGCTGGTTTGCCGAACCGCCGCACATGCTGGTCAGCGTGCTGTTCCTGCCGTCGTCCGTACGTCCGCCCGAGGTCGGCGCCGAGCTGCCAGTGAACGTCGGCATGACGCTCACGACCTTCGACCGGATGGTCTTCGAGTAGCCGCTCAGCCGGCCCACTTGCCGGTGGAGTAGGCGGCAGCCCACACCCCGAACAGCGGTACTGAGAGCAGCAGGTACAGCAGCCACACCCACGGTCGCCGGAACGACAGCGCCGCCAGGGCGATCCAGAGCGGGAACCACAGCAGCGTTGCCCGTGGCACGGAGAAGAACCAGTAGGACGTCGCGAACGCCAGGACCTGGATCCCGATCCAGGTGGCCTCGCCCCAACGTTTCAGGCGCAGCAGGATCACCGTGATCACCACGCCGATGAGCATCGCGACGAGCTCCGCCCGGAACATCCACGCGAAGTTGGCTCGCACCGCCTCGCTCACGTCACCGAACGCGTTGTGCCCCACGGCGGCGTTCCAGGTGTTCATGAACGCCTCGTGCGGTGAGGTGAAGCGGCGGTACCACTCCTCTGACTGCGCGTGGTACCAGCGCAGCCAGTCGCCGGTGTGGATCTTGAGGTAGGCCATGTAGCCCAGCAACGGGGCCAGCGGGGCCAGCAGCCAGAGTCCGCTCAGCCAGTCGCGCCGCTTGGGCGAGGTCAGGAACTCCACCGCGAGCGCGACGGCGAGGAAGACGCCGGAGACCCGGATCGACGAGGCACCGGCCGCGAGCAGTCCCGCGGCCCACCAGTGGCCACGCCGGGCGGCCAGCCAGGCCGGAATCGCGAAGCCGAGGAACAGCGACTCCGTGTACGGAGCTGCGAGGAAGATCGCCGGGGGCGCCACCATCCACATGGTCGCGGCACGCCTGCCAGCGCCGTCGCCCCACTCCGCGTCCGCCAGCCGCGCGAGCGCCACCGCGGCCACACCGCCGGCGATGAACGACACCAGCAGGCCGACCAGCACGGTTGGTAACCCGAACCAGGTCCCGAACCGCATCACCATCGGCAGACCCGGGAAGAACGCCTCGATCGGGGTGTCCCAGCCGGGCGCGAAGTAGCCGTGTGTGGCGATGCGGTCGAAGTGCCAGAAGTCCCACTGCTTCCACCGGTCGAGCAGGCTGGGCACGTCCCCACCGGCCAGGAACAGCGATGGACCGGTCAGGACGACGAGCAGGATCGCGACCCGGGTCAGCACCCACCACTGGAGTACTTCGAGGTCGCTCGAACTCAGCTGCAGCCAGCTCGGGATCCAACGACGGGCGTCGGACTGCGGCTGGATCTGGGCCGGCGTCGGACGCGAGGTAGCCGGACCGCCGTACGCGTCACCCCGCTCCGCGGTCATCGGGCCACCGAAGCCTGGCTGGCGGCTTCGGTCGTACGGCCTGCCATGGCGGTCGACGTCGGGCGGACCGCCTCGTCCCGGACCGGCGCCGGCGAGTGGGGCCAGGCCCGCTGGTGGCCCCGAGTCAGGACCGTGCGGGGCCTCCGACGGCAGCCCGGGTCCACCTGACCACGTAGGTCCGTCCAGGTTCGGATGCTCGTGCCTAGCCCGGTCGTACTGGCTCTGCTGGTCGTACTGGCTCTGCTGGTCGTACTGGCTCTGCTGGTCATACTGCTGGTGGCCACGGCCGTGCATCTGCGGGTCGTACTGGGTCGGCTGGTCGTACTGGGTCGGCTGGTCGAGCTGGGAGTACTCGGACGGAAAACCTCGGAGTGCGTCGAGCCCGCGTCCATAGGGGTCGGTGCGCGCCGGATCGTGCCAGTCCGGCGCCTCACGCCAGCGGTCGTCACGTTCGAACGGGGCGGGTGTTTCCTGGGCTCCGGGTGCAGCGGCGGGCTGTTGCCAGTCGGTCCACTCCTCGCCACGGCCCGGCTGCGACCGATCGTGCATCCAGCCAGTGTGCGTGGTCGTGGCCGGATCGTCGAGCACATGGTCACCTGGCGCGGAGTTCCAGGACGTTGTCCAGTCGGTCTGCTCGACGGGATCGGCATACCACCCGGCGTCCGTGGCCGGTCCCGTCGTCGGAGTGATCCGGTCCATGCCACCGGGCTCGGCACCCCAGCCATGGTCGTCAGACCAGGAGGCACTCTCCGCGTGCCGGCCGGCATGCCGCTCTCCGGCCTGCCCCCGCTGGGCGCCGCGCTCACGTTCACCTGAC
Source organism: uncultured Actinomycetota bacterium (assembly GCA_963720325.1). Classification (GTDB taxonomy): domain Bacteria; phylum Actinomycetota; class Actinomycetes; order Propionibacteriales; family Actinopolymorphaceae; genus Thermasporomyces. Next base: position 1,741,771 of record CAVRFE010000008.1, read on the forward strand.
TGAGAACGCTCACCCGGCTGCCATCCCTGTTCGCCGTACGCACTCTGTCCGCCGTATCCACCCTGTCCGGCGTATCCACCCTGTCCGGCGTACCCAGCCTGCTCGTATCCACGCTGACCGGCCTGCTCGTCGGACGAGTGCCTCGAAGGGTGCGAGCGCGGCGTCTCCTCCCGGGTGGGCTCGGCCCTACGCCGCCGCCCGCCCGACTCCGGCGGTGCTTCCGAGGACCCGGACCACGACTCCGACCACTCCTCGGCGTCGGGTGGCCACCGGCGGGGCCCCTCGGCCGGGTCGTGAGATCGGCGTCTCTTGCTCATGGGGCGACGCCTCCATGGACCGCGGCGCGGCGAGCGCCGGTGCGACCGGAGCCGAACGCCCGCCGGTACCAGGCGGCGTCAGTGGCTCCGGCGAAGGGCCCGCCGGCCGGGTCGTCGACCAACCCACCCTCGCGGACCGGGTCGGCGGAGGGGTCGAGGATGTCGCGTACGACCACCGCGCACAGGTACAGAGTCACGGCCATCCGGATGCCGACCGCCAGCCAGTAGAACCGGTCAGGCGCTCCGTCGACCGCCGGAGCGAGGGTGCCGGCGAGATGCAGCCAGATCGCCACCCAGTAGATGATCTCGCCCGCCTGCCAGATCGCCCAGTCGCGCCACCGCGGCCTGGCCAGTACGACAAGTGGCAGCAGCCAGAGGACGTACTGCGGCGAGTAGACCTTGTTGACCAGCAGGAACGCCGCCACGGTCAGGAACGCCAGCTGGGCCAGCCGGGGCCGCACCGGCGCGAAGAACGCCAGCCAGGCGATGCCGGCGCAGGCCGCGGCGAACAGTCCGAGCGACAGGGCGTTGACCATGGACGCCCGGTCGGCGCCGAGTTCGAGGACGTACCACAGTGACCCGAACTCACCACCCCGATGCGCATTGAACGTCCAGAACGTGTTCCAGCTGTCCTGGGCCAGCACGAGGAGCGGCAGGTTGACCGCCAGCCAGGCCGCCGCCGCACCCAGTGCCGTGACGCCCCACAGACGCGTCTTTCCCGCCCGCAGCGCCAACACGAGCAGCGGCCCGAGCAGCAGCAGCGGATAGAACTTCGTCGCCGCACCCAAGCCGATCAGCACGCCGGCAGCGAAGGGTCGCGACCGCGACCAGGCGAGCAGAGCACACGTGGTGAGGGCGACCGCCGCCAGGTCCCAGTTGATCGTCCCGGCGAGCGCGAGGGTGGGCGCCGCCGCGAACAGCATCACGTCGTACGGGCGACTGACGCAGATCCGGACCAGCGCCCACGCCGCCAGGAGGGCGAAGAGGAACAGGACGACCACGGTCAGGTCGAAGAACAACACGCTCGCCTGCGTCGCCTCGGTCTCGAAGACCTGCGTGAACCAGGCCGTGACCTGCATGACCGCGCCGGTCAGGACGGGGTACTCCAGCGCCGGGTAGTTGCCCCGGTCGAGGTAGGCGATGGCTCCGTCAGCGAAGCCGCGCTCGCGGTAGAGGTACGGGACATCGGTGTAGCAGAGGTGGCTGTAGGCGAAGTTGGTGTCGCGCGGCCACGCTTCTCCGTGGCACGGCACCTTCTGCAGGACGCCGATGACGAACATCGCCGTGGTCACCAGGAACACGACGGTCAGCGGCGCCCAGCGGGACGCGCCGATGCGGGCATGCAGGCCGATGGGACCTCCGAGCCAGGTGGTCGCCAAGCGGGCCAGTGGGTCTTCCCGCGACGGGCTCCTGCTCACCGCGCCTCCGTGCCTCGTGTAACGCTCCGCGTGCCGCTACCACCCTGGCCGGACCGGCCACTGGTGCGGACGCGTCCGCGTCGGTCCCGGCCCATCGTGCCCTATCGACCCGCCTCTGCCGGCACAGAGGGGCGGCCCGTTGGATCATGATCGGCTGGCGACCATGAACCCGTGACCATGACCGGTGACCATGACAACGACTGGGACCATGACTGGGCCGGGGTGAGCAGGCACGCCCTAGTGTCCCTGTGGTTGGTACCGACGGGTAGCCCCGATCACGGGAACTTCGGCCACGGGCGAGTTGGCTCGGGGTCGGGCGGAGGTGGCGTGGTCGGCCCCGGCTCGGGCTCGGGATCGGTCGGTCGCGGGAACGGGAAGGTCGGCTTGGGATCAGGCCCGGGCAGATCGATGGTCGGCGTCGGCACCGGTTCCGGCTCGGGCGGCGGAGGCGGCGGCGTGTACTTCGGCTTCGGGTTGATCGTCTTGCCGACGTTCGCCGGTGGCGGGAAGGCCATGTAGGACTCGCCCTTCAAGGCGCTCATCATGAAGGAGGCCCAGATCCGCGCGGGGTAGCCGCCGCCGAAGAACGTGCCCTCGCCGCCGACGTTGTCCAGGGACTCCTTCTTGTGGTCACCGTTGGAGTCCTTGTAGAACGCGACGGCCGCGGACAGCTGCGGGGTATAGCCGACGAACCACGCGGTGAGGTCCTCGTGCGTACCCGTCTTGCCCGCCGCTGCGCGCCCGAGCTTCTTCGCGGCTTCCTCGGCCGTGCCTTGTCGGACGACGTCCTGGAGGGCGAAGTTGACGTCGCGTACGACATCGCTCTCGAACTGCCGCTTCAGCTCGGGATCGGCCTCGTAACTGATCTCGCCGTTGCGGTCGGTCACCTTGCTGACCACATGCCGGGGCGCGCTCTGCCCGCCGATCGCGAACGTCGAGTACGCGCTGGCCATGTCCAGCGGTGAGACCGACGCGAAACCGAGCGCGACCTTGGCGTGCTTGTCCAGGCCCTCCCGGTTCTCGGGTATCCCGGCTCGGTGCGCCGCGTCGACGACCTTGCCGGGCGTGATCTCGTTGGCGGTGAGGTCGACGTACGCGGTGTTGATGGACTCTCGGGTCGCCCTCATGAGGTCGACGTACTCGCCGTAGTCGTGGTTGAACTCGTTGTTGACCGTCGTGCCATCGGTGAGCTTCAGCGGCGAGTTGCCGGCGAACCGGCTCTTGAGCGAGATGCCCTCCTCGAGCGCTGCCGCGAGCGCGAACGGCTTGAACGTCGAGCCCGGTTGCAGCATGGACTGGGTCGCGTCGTTCCAACCCTGCTTGAGATAGTCGCGGCCGCCGTAGACCGCGACGACCTCACCGGTGCCGGGCCTGACCGCGGCGGCGCCGGCATGGACGCCCTTCGCGTTCTCCCTGGGGAAGTGGCGCTTGAACGCCTTCTCCATGGCCCTCTGCGCCTTCGGGTCGAAGGTGGTCGTGACCTTGAGCCCGCCGGCCTCGATCTCCTGGTCGCTGAAGCCGAGCTTGCGAAGCTCGTTGCGCACCATCACCAGGAGGTACCCGCGCGGGCCCGCGTACATCTCGCGGTTGCTGACCGACTGGATCTTGGGCAGCTTCGCCGTTTTCGCCTCGGCCGCCGGGATCGTGCCGAGCGAAGCCATGCCGCTCAGGACGTACCGGTAGCGACCCTCGAGCCTGGTGATGTTGTCCGGATCGACCGACGGGTCGTAGTTGGACGGCGCCCGGAGAAGGGCCGCGAGCACGGCACCTTCCTTGGCGGTCAGGTCCTTGACGTGCTTGCCGAAGTAGGCGTCCGAGGCCACCTCGATGCCGTAAGCGCCGCGACCGTAGTAGCTCGTGTTCAGGTAGTTTTGCAGGATCTCCTGCTTGGAGTACTTCTGCTCGACCTTCAGCGTGATGAAGAGTTCCTTGACCTTGCGCTTGAGGGTCTGGTCCTGCTCGAGGTAGTAGTTCTTCACGTACTGCTGGGTGATCGTCGAGCCACCCTGCGTCGCCTGGCCGCGAGACTGGTTCCAGGCCGCCCGGACGATGCCAGTCGGCGAGACGCCGCCGTCGGTCCAGAACGTGCGGTTCTCGGCCGCGATGAACGCGTCCTGCACGTGCGCCGGCACCTGGTCGAGGGGAACCGACAACCGGTGCTGTGACTGGAACGAGAAGCTCCCCAGCACGCTCTTGCCGTTCTGGTAGTACAGCGTCGAGGTGTTGGACGTCGCGAGCGTCTTCGGGTCGGGCACGGGGGTCATCGAGTAGCCGATGGCGAACGCCGCGACCGCACCGACCAGACCGAGGCCGCCGAGCAGCAGGAGACCCAGGAGGATGCGGCGGCCGACCCCCCGCCGGCGGCGGGTGCGGGTCCGCGACCGCTTGCGGTGTCCGGCCGGACCGCCACGCCGATGGCTGGTGCGTCGGCGCCCGTCGTAGTCGTCGTCGAGCACATCGACGGAGCCGGCGTCGGCACCTCGGCCGTACTCATGCCAACCGGAGTCATCGTGCCAACCGGAGTCCCGGCCGTAGCCACCGTCGGAGGAGCCACCATTTCGGCCGCGATAGCCCCCGTAAGCGCCGTCGGATCCGGCGTGGCGCGGGTCGTGTCGGCCGGAGTAGCCGTTGTCGCGTCGGGCGTAGGAAGCGTCGGTCCAGCCCGCGTAGGGGTCGTCCGACCGGCCGGTGTCTCTCCCGCCGTTGGCGCTGGCAGGTCGCCGACTGTCGTACGCGGCGCCGCGTGGGGGGCGGCGGCCGCGGGTAGGGGTCCGCGTCACAGTGTCGTCCCAAGGGGGTTGGTCGGCGCCTAGGCTACCGACGGGTACGGCAAAGTGTCCGGTCTACGAGTATTCGTCCTCCACCGTTCGCTGTCGACGGGGGGGTCGCCTTGGCACGCCATCGCCGAGGACGTAGGAGCGGGTGAGGTGGTTCCAACCGCAGCCCTGACAGACCTCGACGATGTAAACGCGAAACTCCCCGTGCTCGCGCGCCATCGCCTCCAGTTCGGAGGTTTGGCGAATCCGGCCGGAGTACTGGCCAAGCTCGTCACCAAATACATAGGTGACGTGGGTGAGCTTCTCCTTCCGACAGACAGGGCAGGAACTGCCCGTCGGTTCCCCGTGGAACTTCGCCGCCCGCAGGAGATACGGATCGGCGTCGCAGACGTCCTCCATCACGGTCGCCTGGCCACCGAACAGTGCCTGCAGCGTTGCCTTGCGCTGCAGGCTGTAGTCGACGACCGACCGCTGGGACCACATGCCCCCGAGACTACGGCCTCATGCCAACGGGTTGAAGGTCACCGGCAGGGCTGGATGGTGGACGGGGGCGGGAGATCCGGCGTGTCGAAGCCCGCCGGGGGATGGATGTGATGGTCGTTGGGGGGCGGGATGTGATGGTGCGACAAATGCCGTCTTGCGATGTGCGGGTCGCCGACCTATGGTCTCTGCCTATCGGAACGATGTATCGACTCGATACATCGACGGGGTTCCGCTCCAGCAGTCCATCCGGCCCAGTTGCATCCAGCCAGTCCAGTCCTCCAGTCGATTCGGGCACCGACACGACGCTGACCTGAGCGGGTGAGGGTGTGGCACGACGAAGCGGTGTCCTCGAGATGGCCGTCCTCGGTCTTCTCAACGAGGCGCCCATGCACGGCTACGAGCTCCGCAAACGGCTCAACTCGTTCTTCGGCTGGGGTCGAGCCCTGTCCTACGGCTCGCTCTACCCCTGCCTGAAGGCGATGTACGAGCAGGGCTGGATCAGCGAGCACACACCGGCCACGACCGCGCCCGCGCTGCCGACCGTCCGGCGGGCGAAGATCGTCTACTGCCTCACCGACCGCGGCGAGCAACGGTTCGGCGAACTGCTGGCCGAGGGCGGGCCGTCGACCTGGGAGGACGACAACTTCGGCGTCCACTTCGCGTTCTTCGCCCGCACCGACATCACCGTTCGGCTGCGGATCCTGGAAGGGCGCCGGCGCCGCCTCGAGGAACGGCTCGACCGGGTCCGTTCCCAGCTCGAACGCACCCAGGAACTCGTCGACGCCTACGCCATCGAGCTCGGGCGCCACGACCTCGAATCAGTCGAACGCGAGGTGAGTTGGCTCAGCAACCTGATCGCGTCCGAACGTCAAGCCCGCCGACAACGCCGCGGCGAAATGGGCGAGATAGCTGCCGGCCCTGCCAAGGAGCCCGGCTCGACCGAAGGAGACTCTGACACATGAGTGTGGCCTCGACGGACTCCCAGCCGGTACGCGTCGCCCTCGTGGGCATCGGCAACTGCGCGACCTCACTGGTCCAGGGCGTCCACTACTACCGGGACGCCGATCCGGCCCAGCAGGTGCCGGGTCTCATGCACGTCCAGTTCGGTCCCTACCACGTCAGCGACGTCGAGTTCGTCGCCGCGTTCGACGTCGACGCCAAGAAGGTGGGACAGGACCTCGCCGACGCCCTCGGCGCCAGCGAGAACAACACCGTCAAGATCTGCGACGTGCCGCCCACCGGGGTGACCGTCCAACGCGGACCGACCTTCGACGGGCTCGGCAAGTACTACCGCGAGACCATCACCGAGGCCGACGCCGAACCCGTGGACGTCGTCGCCGTGCTGAGGGAGACCCAGGCCGACGTGCTGGTGTCGTACCTCCCGGTGGGTTCGGAGGACGCCGATCGCTTCTACGCGCAGTGCGCCATCGACGCCGGAGTGGCCTTCGTCAATGCGCTGCCGGTGTTCATCGCCAGCAACCCGGAGTGGGCCGAGAAGTTCACCGCGGCGGGCGTGCCCATCCTCGGTGACGACATCAAGTCCCAGGTCGGCGCCACCATCACCCACCGGGTGCTCTCGAAGCTGTTCGAAGACCGCGGCGTCGTGGTCGAGCGCACCTACCAGCTCAACTTCGGCGGCAACATGGACTTCATGAACATGCTCGAGCGGGAGCGGCTCGAGTCCAAGAAGGTGTCGAAGACCCAGTCGGTGACGTCGCAGATCCCGCACGAACTGGAAAAGCGAAACGTCCATGTCGGGCCCAGCGACCACGTCCCCTGGCTGGACGACCGGAAATGGGCGTATGTGCGACTCGAGGGCCGGGCATTTGGCGATGTGCCGCTCAACCTGGAATACAAGCTCGAGGTCTGGGACTCACCCAATTCGGCCGGCATCATCATCGACGCCATTCGGGCCGCCAAGATTGCGAAGGACCGCGGCATCGGCGGCCCGATCCTGTCGGCATCGTCGTACTTTATGAAGAGCCCACCAATGCAGTACTCCGACGACGAGGCCCGCGAGCTCGTGGAGAAGTTCATCCGCGGCGACGTCGAACGCTGACGCCAAGCCCCACGCCAGAACACTGACGTAGAACGGCTTACACCGAATCCCTTACCCGCGAGGCGGACCCGGCGGGTCGACCTTCCGGTGATCATGATCGTGATCCTGAAGCGACAAGGGCGTCCCAGGCCCTGAACCTTCACGATCACGGTCATGATCACGGACCGCGGAATAGCCTTCAGAAGTGCAGTTCCTGGCTGATCTCCGCGTGCTGCTGAGTTATCGGTATTTTCGTCGTTTGTTCGGCGTTCGTTTGGTCACGCAATTCTCCGACGGTATTTTCCAGATCGCCCTCGCGTCGTATGTCTTGTTCGCGCCCGAACGCCAGCCGACCGCTGGCGCGATTGCCGCCGGATTTGCCGTACTCCTGCTGCCCTTTTCCCTTCTCGGCCCGTTCTGCGGCGTCTTTTTGGACCGCTGGTCGCGCCGCCAGGTCCTGCTCGGGTCGAACGCGATCCGGTCCCTCCTGGTGCTCGTCCTCGCCGGTGTCGTCGCCCGCGACGGTGACGGTGTCGGGTTCTTCGTCCTGGTCCTGACCTGCCTGTCCGTCAACCGCTTCCTGCTGGCCGCCTTGTCCGCGTCGCTCCCGCACGTCGTGCCGATGGAACGCCTGGTGATGGCCAACGCGGTCTCGCCGACCTGCGGCACTCTCGCGTACCTCATCGGCCTCGCCGCCGGATCCACGGTGGCGGCGCTGAGCCGCAGCGCGGTGTCCGCGGCCGAGTTGACCGTCCTCGTCGTCGCGGCGTTCTGCTACCTGGCGGCTGCCCTGCTCGCGTTGCGGATCCCGCGCGCTCTGCTCGGACCCGACCTCGACCGGGCGAAGCCGGTGGTACGGGAAGCGGTCACGCACATCATCCGCGGGTTCGTCGACGGCGGGAAGCACGTCCTGTCCCGGCGGCCGGCGGCGTACGGTCTGGCGGCGATCGGCGTCCAGCGGTTCTTCTACAGCGTCTCGCTGGTGGCGACGCTCCTGCTCTACCGAAACTACTTCGAACCCGGGAACGCCTCGGCCGGCATCGCCGGGGTGAGCACCGTCGTCCTGGTGTCCGGGCTGGGGTTCGGCACCGCCGCGGTCCTGACGCCGATCGTCGTACGCCGGATCCGCAAGGAGGCCTGGACTGCCCTGCTGCTCGGCTTGTCGGCGGTCGTCTTCGTCATGCCCGGCGCGTTCTACACCCGAGCGAGCATGCTGGTCGCGGCGTACGTGCTCGGTCTGAGTGCCCAGGGGATCAAGATCTGTGTCGACACCTTGGTGCAGCAGAACATCAACGACGTCTATCGGGGGCGGGTGTTCTCGCTCTACGACGTACTGTTCAACGTGGTCTTCGTCGCGGCGGCCGCCTTCGCAGCGGCCACACTGCCCCCGACCGGCCGGTCCTACGCCGTGCTGGTGGCCTCGACGGTGACCTGCGCCGTCGCCGGACTGGTCTACGCCCGTCTGACCGGAGTCGTCGCCGGCCGCCCGGCGCGCGCGCACTACGAGGTCGAGCCCGATCCCGGGCGAAAGGCAGGGTGATCGCTGTGCAGGTGTTCCCGCCGATCCCGCTGTCGGCCTGGGACGAGTCCAAGGAGACCGTGCACCGGTTCGCCCAGATCGTGGGCAAGATCCGGCTGAAGGAGAGCGTCCGCCGCAACCACTGGTGGAACGTTCCGTTTCATCTCACCGGCCGCGGCATCACCACGCGCCCGATGGCACCTCCGAGCGGCCACCCGATCTTCGCGGTCGACTTCAACTTCGTCGACCACCGACTGCACGCCCACTCCGTCGACGGCAGGACGGCGTCCTTCTCGCTGCCGGGTCAGTCGGTCGCGTCGTTCTACCGGCGGACGCTGGAGGCTCTCGAGCACATCGGCGTCGACGCCACCATCGACCGGCCGGTGCCGTTCGACCTGCCGGACCACGACAGGCCGTTCGCCGAGGACACCGAACACATGGCGTACGACCCGTTCTGGGTCAACCGCTACTGGCAGGTGCTGAGCCAGGTCAACCTGGTGCTGGAGGACTTCGCGGCCGGCTTCGCCGGCAAGATCAGCCCGGTCCACCACTTCTGGCACACGTTCGACATCGCGGTGACGAGGTTCTCCGACCGGATCGTCGAGGAGGACCCGGCGACCGACCTGGTGACCCGGGAGGCGTACTCCCGCGAGGTGATCAGCGCAGGGTTCTGGTTCGGCGACGCCGGCTTCCCCGAGCCCGCGTTCTACTCCTATCTCGCACCGGCGCCGGAGGCCATCGCCCGGGAGCCGCTGCGGCCCGCGACCGCACGATGGGTCACCCAACGCGGGAGCCACCTGGCCGTCCTGACCTACGCCTACGCCCGGGCGACGGCTGATCCGCGCGCGGCCGTGCTCGACTTCTACGCGTCGGCCTACGAAGCGGGCGCACGGCTGGCCGGCTGGGACACCGAGCGGCTGGCCAGCCCGGGCGGCGTCACCGATCCGTACGGCTGAGTCCTCGTTCCGGCGTCGACTCCGACCTCTGGCGAGGGTGCACCGTCTCGCGCGCCATGGTCGCGAAGGTGAGGACGGCGCCCATGATCACGCCGGCCAGTACGAGGACCGCCACCTGGTAGCCCGCGTTGTCGACCAGCCATCCCAGCAGCACCGGTCCGACGATGCCGGCAAGGTCACCGAACGTCCGGTAGATGCCGACTGCGGGACCTCGTCCGGCAGCCGGCGCCACGTCTGCCACATAGGCCGCCGGTGTGGGTCCGGAGAAGCCGGCCGCGATACCGGTCGCCAAGGTGACGGCCACGAACCAGGCCGGGTGATCGGCCACGGCGTACAGCGGTAGTACGAGCGCGACCGCGGCGAGTCCGGGAACGATCACCTTCTTCCGGCCGATCCGGTCGCTCACCGAACCGGCCATCGACACCATGACCAGGTTGCAGGCCGTGACGATGCCGAGGAGCAGACCGAGTTCGCCGACACTCAACCCGACGACGGTGTACGCGATGACCGGGATAAGTGACTGCGTGCCGCCGAACCGATGGAAGAACACGGAGAAGCCCACGGCACACACGGCGAGGAAGCTGCGGTCGCGGAGCAGCCGTCCGATCTGGGTCCGCCCACGGACCGGTGCAGCGTCGGCGTCCGACGGTTCCGGCCCATCGACCGGTCGCGTTCCCGGCGCATCCCCCGACGTCGGTACGCCGGAGCGGCCACTGCCGAACAACGACCGCCAGCCCGCGACGAGGACCGCCAGCGCCATGGCACCGCAGACCAGGAACGGTGCCCGAGATCCCCAGAGGACGGCGACAAGTCCGCCCAGCGGAGGACCGACCGTACCGCCGATCAGCTGGGCGCCCTGCAACAGCGACATCGCCCGACCGCGGTTGCTGGTGTGCGTCAGGTCGGCGATCAGGGTCATGCCACAGGTGATCGCCATGCCGCCGGCGAGACCGGTGGCGAGCCGGAGCCCGAGAAGGACCGACAGCGAGGGGGCGAACGCGGTCGCCGCCTGGCAGGCGACGACGCCGAGGACAGCGCCCACGAGGAGCTTGCGCGGGTCGATGTGGTTGCTGAGGATGCCCGCCGGCACGTTCACCAGCAGCCGCCCGACGGCGAACATCGCGACCACCAGTCCAAGCTCGGTGGCGCTGGCACCGAACTCGGCGGTGTAGGCGGGGAGCACCGGTACGACGATCGACCAGGCGGTCTGGGTGGTCGCGACGGTAAGGCAGACGACGAGCAGGACGGGGTCGACGCGGCGGAGCCGGCCCCGCAAGCCGGCCGCCGCCCAGGCCATCCCCACCCGCCTTCCTACTCGTCCCGACCTAACCGTCCCGGCCCACTCGTCCCGATCTAGTCGCCGGACTCGACTTCTACCCGCCGGACTCAGGCTGCTCCTTGTACCAGCGGAGCAGCTCGGCCCGCGCCGCCTCCTTGTCCAGCGGCCCCTGGTCGAGCCGAAACTCGAGCAGGTGGTTCCAGGCCCGACCGACCAGCGGGCCCGGCGGGATGCCGAGCAGCTTCATGATCTCGTTGCCGTCGAGGTCGGGCCGGATCTTGTTGATCTCCTCCTCCGCCGACAGCCGGGCGATGCGCTCTTCCAGCCGGTCGTACGTCTGCTGGAGGGCGGCCGCCTTGCTGCGGTTGCGGGTCGTGCAGTCGGCGCGGGTCAGGACGTGGAGCCGTTCGAGGAGGGGCCCCGCATCCCGGACGTACCGGCGGACGGCGGAGTCGGTCCACTCCCCGCCCGCATAGCCGTGGAACCGCAGGTGCAGCTCCACCAGCCGGGCGACGTCGTGGATCTCCTCACCGGAAAACCGCAGCGCCCGCATCCGCTTCGTGGTCATCTTCGCCCCGACGACCTCGTGGTGATGGAAGGTCACCCGGCCGCCGGCCTCGAATCGGCGTGTGGCCGGCTTGCCGATGTCGTGCATCAGTGCCGCGAACCTGGTCACGAAGTCGGGGCCGTCCGCGCTGATCCGGTTCTCCAGCGCGATCGCCTGTTCCAGCACGATCAGCGTGTGCTCGTAGACGTCCTTGTGGCGGTGGTGTTCGTCGACCTCGAGCTGCAGGGCCGGAAGCTCGGGCAGGATCCGTGCGGCGAGCCCGGTGCCGACGAGCAGCTCCAGGCCGGCGCGCGGGCGCGCACCACAGATCAGCTTGACCAGCTCGTCGCGGACCCGCTCCGCCGACACGATCGAGATCCGGTTGGCCATCGCGCGTACGGCCTCCACGACCTCGGGTGCGACCGCCACCCCGAGCTGACTCGCGAACCTGGCCGCACGCAGCATCCGCAGCGGGTCGTCGGAGAAGGAGTCCTCGGGCCGGCGAGGCGTACGAAGCACCCCGGCCACCAGATCGGTGACACCACCGAACGGATCGACGAAGTCCAGGCCGGGCAGCTGGACGGCGAGCGCGTTGACCGTGAAGTCGCGCCGGCCGAGGTCGCCTTCGAGCGAGTCGCCGTACGTCACCTCGGGCTTGCGGCTCTCCGGATCGTAGGTGTCGGCCCGGAACGTCGTGATCTCGATCGTCCAGTTGCCCTTGCGGGCGCCGATGGTGCCGAACGCGCGGCCGATGTCCCAGATCGCGTCGGCCCAACCGGTGAGGAGCCGCTCGATAGTGTCCGGCCGGGCGCTGGTGGTGAAGTCGAGATCGGTTCCAAGCCGTCCGAGCAGAGCGTCCCGGACGGAACCGCCGACCAGGGCCAGGTCCTCCCCGGCGGCCTGGAACCGGGTGCCGAGTTCATCGATCACGGGTGCGATCCGTAGCAGCTCGCGCACAGCGCGGTGCTGAGCCCGGGTCAACCGATCATTGGGCCGATCATCGGACCGATCGTCGGACCCGCCGTTCGGGCGGTCCTTGGGACGGTCTTTGGGGCGGTCATCGGGACGGTCGTTCGACACGGGACGCAAGCGTACGTCGCCGCTCAGCATCCCCATCCTTACCTACCCAATTGGTGCTGCCGAACAGCCGTGCCAATCACGGCCGCGGCGGCCAGGCTCAGCGCCGACGGGCGTCGCGCCCCAGCGGCGAACCGGCGGCAAAGTCGTCGTCGGCCGTGGGCTTCCAGCGGGGACCATTAGCATCGAGGGGTGTTGCCGCATCGGAGGTTGTCCAGCGCCCTGGTGGCGGTGGTGGTCAGCCTCGGAACCGCTCTCGTGGCGACCGCACCCGCCTCGGCGCAGGAACCCGATCTCCGCGTCGAACTCGAGTCGATCACGCCGTACGTCAACCCGTCGACCAGGAACGTCCGGGTGACGGGGCGGGTCGTCAACACCGGCGACGTCTCGCTCTGGACCGTCAACGCGATGCTCTGGGTGGACGACGAGCCGCTCACCACCCGAAGGCAGCTCGCCCAGGCGGCTGCCGAGGAGCCGGGCGAGCGGCTCGGCAACCGGCTGGACGAACCGTGGGAGCTCGTCGACGAGGTGGCGACCACTCTCAACCCGCGCCAGTCCGCGACCTTCGCCGTCAACGTACCGGTGGACCAGCTGACCTTCGGTCCGACCGGTATCTATGTGGCCGGAGTCGATGTGCGGGCAACGCCGTCCGACTCGAACGCCCGCGAGACCTGGCGGGCCCGATCCTTCCTGCCGTACCTGCCGAAGGGCACCAAGATGACACCGGTCGAGGTGTCGTTCCTGCTGCCCGTCACCGCTCGTCCGAGTCTCGTGGCAGGTGACCGGCTGATCGGCTCGACCGCCGGGAACGCGACCACGACCGCGAGCGGGATGCCCAACCTGCGCGAGTTCGGGCCGAAAGGCCGCCTCACCCGACTTCTCGAGCTCGGGTCCAAGCACGACCTGACCTTTGTGGTTGACCCAGAGCTGCTGGCCGAGGCCGAACGGATGGCCGACGGCTACACGACGTCCAGCGGAGAGACCGTCACCGCGGAGGACGCCGCCTACGTACGCCGGTGGCTCAACCGGGCGCGCGGCATCCTGGGTGCCGGCCACACGCTGATGCTGCCGTACGCCGACCCCGACCTGCCGGCACTCGAACGCCACCGACTGACCGACCGGTACGGCCGGGCGGTGAGCTCGGCCAAGCAGGCCGTGAAGGACTACCGAACGAGCGGCACGCTGGCCTGGCCGGGCACCGGATTCGCTGACGCCGGAACGCTGGAGACGATCGCCGCGAGCGGTGCCAAGACGGTGCTGCTCTCCGCCCGGGCATTGCCCCGGTTGCCGGCGGACGGTTCGAGTCCCGTCGCGTCCCTGGCCACGCCCGAGGGCGCGCTCACCGCTCTCGTGGCTGATCCGTCGCTCACCGCCGGTGGTCCGGGTGGCGCCACCACACCGGTCAGCGTGCAGCAGCGCTTCTTGAGCGAGACTGCACTGCTCGCGCTCCGCGGCGGCGGATCGCCGGCCGCCCAGCGCCGGGTGGTCGCCGCGCTGCCGCGCAACTGGAACCCCGGGACGTCGGGCTCGGTGCTGTTCTCGACCGTGGAGTCGACGTCGTGGCTGCGCCCGGTGCGGGCCGGTGCCCTGCTGTCCCAGGCACCTACGGCCTATGGCGGGCCACTCGCGAAGTCCGCCGCCGACAGTCGGCAGGTCCTCAGCCCGGCCGTCGTCAGCCGGCTCCGCCAGCTGTCCACGACCACCGACACCCTGCTCGACCTGCTTGCCGAGCCGAACAAGTCACGAGCTTCCCTCGACCGGGGCATCCTGCGTGGAACCTCGATGTCCTGGCGGAGCGATCCCCAGCAGGCGGTCGAGCTGATCGACGCCATGGACGCCGACCTGAACGAGAGGGTCTCCAAGGTCTCGGTCATACCTCCGCGGCTGGTCACCCTGTCCAGCCGGAGCGGCCGGTTCCCGGTGACGATCTGGAACCGCGGCACCCAGCCGGTGCACGTCCAGCTGGAGGTTCGCAGTCACGACCCCGAGCTCCTCACCGTCGCCCCGATCGAAACCGTCCGGGTCGACCCGCGCCGGCGGGTGACCGTCAGCGTCACCGCCGACACCACCGGTGGTGGCGCGGTCCAACTCGACGTACGCCTGGCCACCCCGGCCGGTACCGAGTTCGGTGAGACAGAGTCGTTCAACGTCCGGATCCGGGGCTACGGCCAGGTTGGCTGGGCCGTCATCGGTGTCGGCCTCGGCCTGTTGCTGCTCGCCTCCGGAACACGGATCTTCCGTCGCGTCCGAGCGGCGCTGGCCGGACGCCGGCAGGCCGCCCTCGTGGCCGGAACGGTGTCGGCCGACGCCGCGCTGGGTGATGCGGCGGGCGCGGCCGAGGTGGAGGTCGACGCAGGGGCGGCCAGCCGAAACGGTACTGCCGAACACACGCTCACCCTGAACGGCGAGCTTCCGCTCCCGCCCGATTCCAGGCCGGACCCCCCGGTCAACGGCACCGGAGGCGCCGACCATGCGGACACGGCCGGCACTCCAGCACCGAGCGACCCGCCGGACGCCACCTCCGGCCACGACATGACCCGAGCGGAGCGGTGAGCGGCGAGGCGGCGGTTCCCGCGGGAACGCCCACGTCTGGCGACACACCCGACCGGATGGAACCCGGCGAACCCAGCCTGTTGCGCGCGAGTGCCGTGATGGCGGCCGGCACCGTGGTCTCCCGGGTGACCGGCTTCGTTCGCAGCCTCGTCCTGGTCTGGGCGATCGGCACGGCGTTGTTCGCCGACTCGTTCAACCTCGCCAAGACGATCCCCAACTCCCTCTACATCCTGATCGCCGGTGGCGCGCTCAACGCGGTATTCGTTCCGCAACTCGTCCGGGCCATGAAGAACGACCCAGACGGCGGCGAGGCATTCGGCCAGCGGCTGCTGACGCTGACCTCCGTGGTGCTCGCGGGCATGAGTGTGGTGGCCGTCCTCGCCGCCCCGGTCCTCATCACCGTTTACGCCAGCGGCGACCTGCTCCAACCGGTCAACCGGCCGTACTTCGACCTCGCCGTGACCTGTGCGTGGTACTGCCTGCCGCAGATCTTCTTCTACGGCCTCTACATCATCTTCGGCCAGATCCTCAACGCCCGCGGGCGCTTCGGCCCGATGATGTGGTCGCCGATCCTCAACAACCTGATCTCCATCGCCGTCTTCGCCGCGTTCATCTACGTCTCCGACGCCACCTCTCCCCAGACCATCACCCACGGCGAGATCGCACTGCTGTGCCTCGGCTCCACGGTCGCGGTCGCCGCTCAGGCGCTGTGCCTGATCCCGGTGTTGCGCAGGGCGGGGTTCCGGCTGCGACCCAGGTGGGACTTCCGCGGCGGAGGCGTCGGCCGGTCGGGTCGGTTGGCCCTGTGGACGATCGGCTTCGTACTCGTCAACCAGGCGTGGTTCCTGGTATCGACCCGCCTCACGACCGGCGTCGGCGCCGAAGCCCTGCACACGTTCGGTGCCGACCGTGGCTACGGCCTCACGCCATACCTCAACGCGTTCATGATCCTGATGCTGCCGCACGCGGTGATCACGGTCTCGATCGTCGCGGCGCTGCTGCCCCGGATGAGTCGGGCGGCCGCCGACGCCGACCATGCCGGAGTACGCTCCGACCTCTCCCAGGGGTTGCGGCTGACTGCGGTCGCGATCATCCCGGCATCGGCCGCGTTCCTCGCCCTCGGTCCCGACATGACCGTCGCGCTCTTCATGCACGGTCAGGTGACCGAGGAGAGCGCGCGCTTCATGGGGTACGTGCTGATGGGGTTCGCGATCGGCCTGATCGGCTTCTCCAGTCAGCACATCGTGCTGCGCGGCTTCTATGCGTACGAGGACACCAAGACCCCCGTCTTCATCCAGCTCGTCGTCGTGGCGGCGAGCGCGGCGTGCGGGATCGCCGCGTACATCGTGCTGCCGTTGGAGTGGAAGACCGTCGGGATCGCCGTGGCGTACGGACTGGGCTACTGGATCGGGTTCTTCCTCAGTATCGGCGTGCTGCGCCGCCGGATCGGCGGAGCCGACGGTCGTCGGTTGGCCAGCACGTACGCCCGGGCAGGCGGAGCCGCACTGGTCGGCGGGGTGTTGGCCTTCGTCGTGGCCAGGCTGCTGACCGGCGCGCTTGGCACCACGGCGGTCGGATCGGCGTGCGCGGTGGCAGCCGGCGGTGCGGTCCTCGGCGGCGTCTACCTGGTGCTCGCGCGTTGGTTCCGGGTCCGCGAGATCACCGAGCTCCTCGGCCTTGTCGGCACGCGGTTCCGGCGGTAGCCGTTGCCAGCCCAACCAGCCAGCGCTCGGCGTTCCAGCGCCGACGCGCGACGGGCATTAGCATGTAGGCGCAAGCCAACCAGCATGGGACCGATTGCGTCCCCCAGCGAGCGGGAGGGCCGTGCATCCGACTGATGTCGACCCGGGCGTGACGCTCGCCGGCCGCTACCGGGTCGCAGAGCTTCTGGCCGAGACCCCTGGCGATGGTGGGGTGGCGCAGACCTGGCGTGCGGTCGACGAAGTCCTGTCGCGCTCTGTCGTCGTTCACGTACTCGCTGCCGATGACCCCCGCTCGGAACACCTGCTGGAGGCTTCTCGACGGGCCGCCACTGCTGCCGACGTCAGGTTCCTGCGCGTGCTCGACGCCCTGCGCGACGACGGTGTCGCCTACGTCGTACGCGAGTGGGTCGCCGGTCGAAGCCTGGGCACGATCCTGGGTGACGGGCCGCTGCCGCCGCAGCAGGCAGGGCTCCTCGTCCGCGAGGTCGCCGAGGCGTTGGCACGAGCACACGACCAGGGTCTGAGCCACGAGCGGCTCGACCCCGACAGCATCGTTGTCACCGAGTCCGGCTCGCTCAAGATCGTCGGCCTGGCGACCCAGGCCGCGTTGACCGCCGCGCGCGGTGTCAGCGATGCCGATCCGGCCCGCCTCGATGCGCTGGGGATCGGCCGCCTGCTCTACGCCGCGCTCACCGCCCGGTGGCCGACCGGTCCGCGGTGCGGCCTCGCCGCGGCGCCGCGGGCCGCCGACGGCAGCCTGCTGTCTCCTCGCCAGTGCCGGGCCGGCGTTCCCCGGTCCCTCGACGAGATCACCGAGCGCATCCTGGTCGAGCGGCCGCGCAGTGGGACGCCGCTGATGGTGCCGCGCGAAATCGCCGTCGCGTTGACCGAGACCGTGGGAGTGACTCCGATCGAGGGCCTGCTGCCGCTCTCCGGAGCGGCGGCGATGAGCGACTCGCCGGTCGGGATGAGTCCGGACCCACGACCCCGCTACGCCGACGACCCGACCGAGGTGGGCGGACGCCCGGTCGAGTCCGATCCGTACGAACCCAACGGCGGCGGCCCGGGTTACCGGCGCCCGCAGTTCGCACCTCCTCCGGCGGGTGCCGACGACGCGACCCGCATGACGCATCGCACCGGCGGGCACGCTCCCATCCGGCCGCCCGGCGGTGGACGCCCCTACTCCCGGTCGCAGCGCCGCGAGGGGCCGTCCTGGCGCCGGCTGGCCGGTGTGTTCGTCGGTGTCGTCCTGCTCGCCGGCGCGGGTCTGCTGGCCTGGGGGCTGATGAGCGAGGCGTTCAACCCCGCGCAGCGAACGCCGTCCGAGCCAACGCCCACCAACAGCAAGCCGGCGAAGGCGCAGCCGATCAGCACCCGCATCGAGATCGTCGGTGCGAAGGACTTCGACCCCACCAACGGTGGCGGCAACGGCGAGGAGCATCCCGAGGATGTCGCCCTCACCTTCGACGGCAAGAGCGGCACCGAATGGACCACGATGTCCTACCGGGGCGACCCTCGCCTCGGCCTGCTGAAGAAGGGCGTCGGCATCTACTTCGACCTCGGCAAGGTCACGGAGATCGGCCAGGTGCGCCTCGACCTGGTGGGCAACGGCACCGACCTCGAGCTGCGAGCAGCGCCCGAAGATGCGGCCGAGCCCCCTGCGGACGCTGCCGGCTGGCAGGCGATCGCCGGCGCCTCGGCCACGGGTGCCGGTGAGCAGGTCACACTCAAGCCCGACGAGCCGACCCGCACCCGCTGGGTGCTTGTCTGGATGACCAAACTTCCCCCCGAGGACGGCGAGTTCCGAGGTGGAGTCAGGGAGATCGTCGTACGCCGATGACCCCGAGCCCGCCGAGCATCCTTGGCGACGGCAACGATTCGCCCACGGACAAGGAACTGATCGGTCGCCATGTCGCCGGTGACCCCGACGCGTTCGCGGAGTTGTTCCGCCGACATCGCGACCGGTTGTGGGCTGTTGCGTTGCGAACGCTGTCCGATCCCGAAGAGGCCGCAGACGCCCTGCAGGACGCGCTGATCTCGGCGTTCCGCAACGCGGCCCAGTTCCGGGGCGAGTCGGCGGTCACCACCTGGCTGCATCGGGTCGTGGTCAACGCCTGCCTCGACCGGGTCCGCAGGCGAGCGGTCCGCGCCGCCGACCCGCTGCCCGAAGACGACCGAGCCGCTGAGCTCGCCGCCGACCGGCCACCCGATCCGGCCGAGATGCACGAGCAGCGCATCGACATCATGACGGCCCTGCAGACCCTCAACCCCGACCAGCGGGCGGCCATCGTCCTGGTCGACATGGAGGGCTACTCGGTCGAGGAAGCCGCCGCGATCCTCGACTGCGCCCCCGGCACGATCAAGAGCCGGTGCGCCCGTGGCCGGGCCAAGCTGGTCCCCCTCCTCACCCACCTACGACCGGGATCCGCCAGCTGGTCCGACGCCGGAGCGGAGCCTCGCGACCGGCCGCCGGAGTCGGGATGGTCGAGCTCGGCCGGCTCGACTGGCTCGTTCAGCTCGGCTGGCCCCGAACCCCGCGACACCCGGCCAGGAGACGACCTACTGGGACGGAACCCGACCGCGTCATCTGACGTCCAAGGCATGCCGACGGCGGCGCCGGCACCGGGTTCCGCGGAAAGCTCCGCATCGGCTGGCTGGCGCCGGGGGGTCGCGCGTCCAGACGCGCCTAGGCGATACCCGGCAGACCCGCACATGCACGACACGGACGGCATCGACCGGCAGGGAGGTGAGGCGAGATGACCGCGAGCCGCCATCTGGGCAACGACGTCCTCGCCGACTACCTCGAAGGTCTCCTCGTCGGCGGCAACCGGGTCGCCGTCGCCACCCACCTCGCCGAGTGCGAGTCGTGCGCCGCAAACCGGGACCGTTTCGCCGACCTGCGCATGGTGCTGGGCCGTGCAGGCGCGACACCGCCGCCGATGCCGCCCGCCCTTGCCACCCGGTTGGATGCTGTGCTCGCCGCCGAGGTGCGCGACCGCTCCGCTGCGGATGGTCCACCGCGGCGATCGGCTGCCCAGGTGTCGCCGCTATCGCGGGCGCGCCACCGCCGCCGACCGAGCCGTATCCCTCGGTTGTTCGCGGCGGCCGCCAGCACCGCCGTGCTTGCTGCGGCGGGTGTTGCCGCGTACCTCGTCTTCGGAACCGGCAGCTTCGGACCCACCGGCGGTCCGGAGAGCCGCGACACGTCCGCCGCTCGCTCGCCCGAAACACCGCTGGTCGCGCAGACCTACGCGTTCAAGAACGGCCCGGCCGACCTGACCGCCGAGGAGTTCCCCCGTCAGGTCGGCGCGCTGGTCGGTCCTGGTTCGCCCGCGTCGAAGGAGCCGGATATCGGCATCAAGGGCAGCGACCCGGGCGCCCTGCCGGCAAACAGCGAGCACTGCGTCACCCAGGTCCTCAAGACCGCCAAGGCCGGCGAGGTACTCGACACCAGGCCCGGCCAACTCGACGGCACGCCGGTCAGCCTGGCAATCACCTCGACCCGCAATGCGCAGGTCGTCCGGATCCACGCCGTTCGAGGGTGTCCGGGCATGGACGCCACGATTGTGAAGACCGCAGAGGTTCGGGTGCGTTAGGTCCGGACACCGCCCCCTTGCGGTAAAGCCGCGATCTGTCCGAACCGCTCTTGCCCGGGTCCGCCGCCCGCCCGGCCCCGCCAGTCGATCTGGCGCCGATTTCCGCAGACCGGCGTGACCAGGCGTGCCACACCTGGTGCGGAATGCGAGGCACCTAGGATCGGTTACCGCATCGTGAGTACGAACTGGCCGGACGAGCGAAACGTCCGCCCAGTGGCAACGCCAAGCACCCGTGAAAGCGAGGGGTCGTTCGTGTCCGACGTCCGCAACGTGATCATCATCGGATCCGGTCCGGCCGGCTATACGGCAGCGTTGTACGCGGGCCGCGCACGGCTCCGTCCACTCGTCTTCGAGGGATCGGTCGAATCGGGCGGCGCCCTGATGAACACGACAGACGTGGAAAACTACCCCGGCTTCCCCGACGGCATCATGGGCCCGGAGCTGATGGACGCGTTCCGCAAGCAGGCCGAACGCTTCGAGGCCGAACTCATCCCCGACGACGTGCAAAGCGTCGACCTTACCGGCGACGTGAAGATCGTCCGCGACTCAGCCGGCACCGAGCACAAAGCCCGGTCGGTCATCCTCGCGATGGGTTCGCGCTACCGCCGGCTCGAGATTCCTGGCGAGGACCTGCTCTCCGGACACGGTGTGTCGTGGTGTGCCACCTGTGACGGCTTCTTCTTCCGCGACCAGGACATCGCCGTCGTGGGCGGCGGCGACTCGGCGATGGAGGAGGCGCTCTTCCTGACGAAGTTCGCCAAGTCCGTCACCGTGATCCACCGGCGCGACGAGCTGCGGGCGAGCAAGATCATGCAGGAGCGAGCTCTCGCCAACGACAAGATCACGTTCGTCTGGAACTCCGCCGTGAGCGAGGTCCTCGGCACCAACAAGGTCGAAGGACTGCGCCTCGTCAACATCGTCACCGGCGAAGAGTCCGAGCTTGCCGTGACCGGGCTGTTCGAGGCGATCGGCCACGACCCGCGCAGCGAACTCGTGCGTGGACAGGTCGACCTCGACGATGCCGGATACGTCGTGGCGGCGTCGCCGACGACCCTCACCAACCTGCCCGGCGTCTTCGCCGCCGGCGACCTGGTGGACAGCAGCTACCGCCAGGCAGTCACCGCCGCAGGCACCGGCTGCGCCGCGTCCCTCGATGCCGAGCGCTACCTCGCGGCGTTGGAGCACCCGTCGAGCTCGTCGTAGAAAGCGAGGCGTCGCAGCGTTGACCCTCGACCTCCGTACGCAACTGAAGCTTCGTACGCAACTAGAAGGGAGAAGCCCGTGGGAGCCATCAAGCCCGTCACGGACTTGGAATTCGACAACGTCGTCCTGAAGAGCGACAAGCCTGTGGTCGTCGACTTCTGGGCCGAATGGTGCGGGCCTTGCCGGCAGGTGGCGCCGGTTCTGGAAGAGCTGGCCATCGAGTACGCCGACAAGATCACCTTCGTCAAGATGAACGTCGACGAAAACCCGCAGACCCCGCTGCAATACCGCGTGACCGGTATCCCCGCGATCAACGTCTATGTCGGTGGCGAGGTCGTGAAGGCGATAGTCGGTGCTCGACCCAAGGCCGCGATCAAGGCACAACTCGCCGACCTCGTACCGGCCTGACGCTTTCCCTCCCCGGAGGCTGGCGCTCCCCGCGCACCGGGGGGACCATGGGGACTACCCACGATCACCCATTGGCCCCTTCATTACGCGGCGGCGCCCCGGCCTCCGGAGCCACTACGCGAGTGTCTCGACCGGCCATGGTTAGCATGGCCAGGGTGATCCGGGTCCAGCACGGGGATCTCGGACTCCACTCGACGTCGGAGGCGCCATGGCCGAGCACCGATATGGGCTGGGCGATCGTGGTCCCGCGGTCGCTGAGATCCGCTCCAAGCTCATCCAGCTGGGCATGCTGCCGGCCGCCATGGAGCAGGCCAATCCCATGGACGCCATCTTCGACCAGTCCGTCGACCACGCCGTTCGTGCGTTCCAGCAGCAACGCGGGCTGAGTGCGCACGGTGTGGTCGATTCCGAGACATACCGGGTGCTCGACGAGGCCCGTTGGCGGCTCGGCGACCGACTGTTGTCCTACCAGGCCGGTCACCTGCTCATCGGCGACGACGTAGCAACCCTGCAGCAACGGTTGCTCGAGCTCGGCTTCGAGGTCGATCGGGTCGACGGCGTCTACGGACCCTCGACCGAACGTGCCGTACGTGAGTTCCAACGCAGCGTCGGGGCGCCGGCGGACGGCACCTGCGGACCCGCAACTTTCAAGGCGCTCGCCCGGCTGGCACCCATCGTGACCGGCGGTCGCGCCGACGCACTCCGCGACTCCGAACGCATCCACCGTGCCGGACCCCGGCTTCCCGGGAAGGTCGTCGTCATCGACCCCGGACATGGCGGTGTCGACCAGGGCTGCTCGTCCCATGGGCTCACCGAAGCCGAGATCGCCTTCGACCTCGCCTCGCGCATCGAGGGTCGGCTCGCGGCCACCGGGGTGAAGGTCTACCTCACGCGTGGACGCGACACGAGCCCGGACGAAGCGACCCGCGCCCAGTTCGCCAACGAGACGGGTGCCGACCTGGTGGTTTCGCTGCACGTCGACGAGCACCCGAATCCCGAGGCCTGTGGAGTCGCGACCTACTACTACGGAACGGTGAACGGCGACGAGATGCGCTCGACCCTCGGCGAGAAGTTCGCCGGTCTGGTCCAGCGTGAGGTGGTCGCCCGCACCGACCTTCGGGACTGCCGTACGCACGCCAAGACCTGGGACCTGCTCCGCTATACGAAGATGCCGGCGGTGCGGGTCGAGATCGGGTACGTGACCAACCCGGGCGATGCCGCGCGGGTGTCGGACCCGGGCTTTCGGGACGTGGTCGCCGAGGCAGTCGTGGTCGCTATCCAGCGGGTCTACCTTCCGCCGGAGATGGACGCTCCGACCGGAGTTCTCCAGTTGGGCGAGCTCATCCGCTAGCCCTCGATCCGCTGGCTGGCCAGGGCATCCCTGCCGAGCCGCGTCGTCTAGCTCGGTCGCGTTCAGTCAGAGCCCTTAGAAACAAGGGGATTCGGGATTTCGCCTTGAAAACAAGGGGATTCCGCGACTCGAACCAGCGCTACGCGGTCAGCTCCGCACCGGCCGGAACGCTCCCTCCGGCGTCATCGAACCCAGCAGCTTCTCCAGCGCGGCCTCGACATCTTCCTTCCACGTAAGGGCATTGCGCAGCTCGAGGCGAAGCCGGGGATAGCGGTGGTGCGGGCGTACGGTCTTGAAACCCACCGACAGCAGGAAATCCGCGGGGACGACGCAACTCGGCCGGACCCACCGGGCGTCGCCGAACGCCTCGATCGCCCGGATGTTCCGCTTGACCAGGTCCTTCGCGACACCCTGCACGAGCATCCGACCGAGGCCGCCGCCGGCGAAGTCGGGGAGTACGTGTGCCGTCATCAACAGGGCCGCGTCCGCGCTGACCGGCGAAGTCGGGAACGCCACCGATCGGGGGACGTAGCTGGGCGGGGCGTACAAGACGTACCCGGCCAGCGATTCGCCGACGTAGCAGACCTTTCCGCACGATCCCCACTCGAGCAGGGCAGCAGATATCCAGGCTTCCTTCTCCAGTGCGGGATCGCCGGCCTCTTCGGCGCGCTTGCGGGCAACAGGGTCCAGCTCCCAGAAGACACACCGCCGGCACTGCCCGGGCAGGTCGTCCAGGTTGTCCAGTGTCACGCTTGCAAGGCGGCGGGTGGCGCTCATCTCAGGCCGATACTCGGGCGGGCAGCCAGGGCCTCAGCTCGGTCCGTTCTGACCGTGCCGGCGGTTCCCGGCGGGTACGACAAGCCGCGCAGGCTGGGAGGCTGTGTGGTCTGCCGACGGAGTAGGGGCGGAGTATCCGCCCGCGTAGGACATAACGGGACGTTCCGGCTGGACAGGACGCCGCCGAAAGAGACCGGTGGCGAAACCGGCGAGCACGCCGGCACCAATCCCGAAGAGAATCCAGGACACGATCCGCATGACTAGCCCTTCTCAGCGAGCACCCACTCCCCACGGGGACGCCTCATGAGGCATCGTAGTGGCTGGGCGTGCAGGCAACATAACCGGCCGGTTGCCGTCGAGCACACCGTGTCGCCTTGGCCCGACTCCAAGGTCGGGGAGGCCCGCACGAAGGGGCTGCGGCACGGGTGCAGACCGCTCGCCCGTTGACGCGAGAGGAGCGGACGCCGCCATGGAGGGCAGCCCCGAACAACATCCCGTACACCGCGAGACCCGCTTCGACGCCGACATCGACCGCTATGCAGCCCGGTCCAAGGGGATGGTCGCGTCCGAGATCAGGGCATTGTTCGCGGTGGCTAGCAGGCCGGAGGTCGTCTCCCTCGCCGGTGGGTCGCCCAACATCTCCGGACTGCCGCTGGACGTCGTGAGTTCCCTGATGGGCGAGCTCGTCCTGTCCCGCGGCACTGTCGCGCTGCAGTACTCCACGGCCCAGGGTGACCCCACCC
Source organism: uncultured Actinomycetota bacterium (assembly GCA_963720325.1). GTDB lineage: Bacteria > Actinomycetota > Actinomycetes > Propionibacteriales > Actinopolymorphaceae > Thermasporomyces. The sequence goes on from CAVRFE010000008.1 coordinate 1,766,516, forward strand.
TGCGGGAGCAGATCACCGACGTGATGCGCCTGGTCGGCATCGAGGCGAACGCCGACGACGTGGTGGTCACGGTCGGCAGCCAGCAGGCGCTCAACCTCGTCACCCGGATCTTCTGCGACCCCGGCGACGTGGTGATCTGCGAAGCGCCCAGCTACGTGGGCGCTCTGGGCGTCTTCGCGGCGTACCAGTGCAAGGTCGTCCACGTCGCCATGGACGACAACGGCCTGATCCCCGAGCACCTCGACAGTGCGTTGACCAGCGTGGCGGCCAGCGGCCGGCGGGTGAAGTTCCTCTACACCATCCCGAGCTACCACAATCCGGCCGGCGTCTCCCTCAGTGCCGACCGACGGGCGAAAGTGCTGGAGATCTGTCGACGGCATGACGTCCTCGTCATCGAGGACGACCCGTATGGCCTTCTCGGCTTCGAAGGCGAGCCCTACCGCGCACTGCGCGCAGACGACCCGAGCCGGGTCGTCTACCTCGGTTCGTTCTCGAAGACGTTCTCTCCGGGCCTTCGGGTCGGCTGGGCGCTCGCCTCGCACGCCATCCGGGACCGCCTCGTCCTGGCCCAGGAGTCGGCAACGCTGTGCCCGCCCGTGTTCAACCAACTCGCGGTCTCGGCGTACCTCGCAGGTCATGACTGGATGGGACAAATAAAGACATTTCGGGAGATGTACCGAGAACGCCGGGACGCGATGCTCGAGTCGCTCGCCGACCTGATGCCCGCGACCACGACCTGGACCACGCCCAAGGGCGGGTTCTTCGTGTGGGTGACGCTGCCGGAGGGGATCGACGCGAAGGCGATGTCACCGCGTGCGGTCACCGCGCGGGTCGCCTACGTTCCGGGTACGGCGTTCTATGCCGACGGGTTCGGCAGCCAGTGCATGCGGCTCTCATACTGCTTCCCGTCACCGGAGCGGATCCGGGAAGGGATCCGCCGGCTTGCCGCGGTCGTCGAACGAGAGATGGAGCTACGGGAGACCTTCGGTCCGCTCCACCTGGGTAGAGGCAAGGGAGTCGAGTCCCCTGGCCCCGATGTCAGGTAGGCGGGCCGGGCCGACCGGCGCCAGCGCCATGAAAGCCGTTGTTCCTTGAAGGGACGGAAGATGAGCGATCTAGGGCGAGTCCTCGTGCTCGCGGGAGGCCTCTCGCACGAGCGGGATGTCTCGCTACGTTCCGGTCGCCGGGTGAGCGAGGCGCTTCGGGCAGTCGGCGTCGAGGTCGAGGAACGGGACGTCGATGCCGGGCTGATCCCCGCGCTGCAGGACGACCGGCCCTCGGCCGTGTTTCCGCTCCTGCACGGCACGGCGGGCGAGGACGGCGCATTGGGCGAGGTCCTCGATCTGCTCGCCATACCCTTCGTCGGCTCGGCCGCGGTGGCCTGTCGGACTGCGTTCGACAAACCGGTGGCAAAGGCGATCGTCGACGCGGCCGGGGTGACCACGCCGGCAGCGGTGGTGCTCCCGCACGAGACGTTCCGGGAGCTCGGTGCGCAGACAGTGCTGGAGCGCATCGTCGACAGGCTCGGCCTCCCGTTGGTCGTGAAACCGTCCCGCGGCGGGTCAGCGCTCGGCTGCAACGTCGTCCACGCGCTGGAGGACCTGCCGGGTGCGATGGTGAGTTGCTTCGCGTACGGCGACGTGGCCCTCCTCGAGCGCCATCTGTCCGGGACCGAGGTCAGTGTTGCGGTGATCGATGTGGGCGACGGGCCGCGCGCGCTTCCCGCGGTCGAGATCGTTCCGGACAGCGGCATCTACGACTACGCGGCTCGCTACAACGCCGGGGCAACGGAGTTCGTGGCGCCCGCACGGCTGTCCGACTCCGCCGCCGCGGCGTGCGCCAGGGCAGCACTGTCGGCGCACCGGGCACTGGGTCTGCGGGATCTGTCGCGTACCGATCTGATCGTCGACGCGGCTGGCACTCCGTGGTTCCTGGAGGTGAACGTGGCGCCGGGGATGACCGAGACCTCCCTGGTGCCTCTCGCCGTGGAGTCGGCGGGGCTCGACCTCGGCGTGCTGTGCCGCGACCTGCTGCACGCGGCTGCTGATCGGGCGGCGCGCTGACGGCCACGTCCTAGGTCGTCACGCGCCACCAGTCGGCTGGGCAGGGACGGCGCGGGCGATCGACCGCGGCCGAACGGAGCGGCGTTGTGGGCGCCGGGGCGGCAGCCCGTGGTCAGGACGCCAGCGAGGTACCGCCGGACCCGGATCCGCCGGGAGCCATCAGGCCGACGATCCGCTCCAGGTCGTCGAGCGAGGCGAACTCGACCGTGATCCTGCCCTTCGACCGGCCCAGGTCGACCTTGACCCTGGTGTCGAACCGGTCCGTGAGCCTGCCTTCGAGGTCCGCCAACCGCGGCGCCACCGGCTTGGGTCCACGTGAAACCTTGCTCTGCCGCCGCTCCTTCGTACCCGGGTCGAGGGTGACGATCTCCTCGAGTGCCCGCACCGACAACCCTTCCGCGACCACCCGGTGGGCGAGGCGCTCCTGGTCCTCCTCCGCGACGCCCAGCGAGAGCGCGTGCATGGCCTGCCGACAGCACACCCGCGGCGACGCGACGCTGCACAGGCGGGGGCAACTTGAGGAGGCGGATGGTGTTGCTGATCTGGGGCCGCGACCGGCCGATGCGCTGGGCGAGCTCGTCGTGCGTACACCCGAAGTCATCGAGAAGTTGCCCGTAGGCGGCGGCCTCCTCCAACGGGTTGAGTTGGGCCCGGTGGAGGTTTTCGAGCAGAGCGTCGCGCAGCATCGCATCGTCGCCGGTGTCGCGGACGATCGCGGGGATCGTGGCCAGCTCTGCCTGCTGGGCTGCACGCCACCGACGCTCGCCCATGACGAGCTCGTAGCGCTCGTCGTCGAGTGGGCGGACGACGACGGGCTGAAGTAGTCCGATCTCCCGGATCGAGTGCACGAGTTCGCCCATCGCGTCCTCGTCGAACACCTGCCGGGGCTGGCGGGAGTTGGGGCTGATGGCCTCGACCGGGAGTTCGGCGAAGTGTGCACCGCCGACCGGAGCGTAGGTAGGACCGGACGACTCGGGAGCCGGCTGCTGTCCCTCTCGCATCGGTGCTGGCGTTGCGACCTCAGGACCGTCGGTCGGCGCCGGTTGAACACGCGTCGGTGCCGACACCGACGGAATCAACGCACCTAGGCCCCGTCCCAATCCACGTCGAACCGTCGTCATGTCAGCCCTCTCGATCAGTTCCGGCCGCGGTCGCCGAGCCTAACGCTTCGCCAGGATGCGTGCTTGTCGCCGCACTCGAGTGGCGTGGTGGCGTGACCGAGGGGGCGCCTGGATCACGGAGCGCTATCTCGCGAGCGGCCTCGAGATAGGACAGTGCGCCGGGCGAGCTGGGATCCCACGTCATGACGGTCTGTCCGAAGCTCGGCGCTTCGGAGATGCGCACCGAACGCGGGATGGCGCTGCGAAGGACGGTCTCACCGAGGCTCTGCCGAGCGTTCTCCACGACCTGCGCCGAGAGCCGCGTCCTGGCGTCGTACATCGTCATGATGACGGTGCTGACCTCGAGCGCGGTGTTGAGCTGCTGGACGAGGTGGACGATCCGGAAGAGGGTCTCGACTCCTTCGAGCGCGTAGTACTCGCACTGGATGGGGACCATCACCTCCCGGCCCGCCACGAGTGCGTTCATGGTGAGGAGGCCGAGGGACGGCGGGCAGTCGATCAGCACGTAGTCGAACCGCTGGCCGGCAGCCTCCTGCTCCTGGAGGTATGCATCGAGGGCCCGCTTCAGGCGAGCCTCCCGCGCGACGACGCTGGCGAGCTCGAGCTCCGCGCCAGAGAGATCGATGGTGGCGGGAACGCCGAAGAGGGTGGGGAATCGCTGAACTGGATGGACGTAGTCGCGAAGCGGTTCACCCTCAACCACGACGTCGTAGATGTTGGGGAGGCCCTCGGTGTGCTCGATGCCGAGCGCCGTCGAGGCGTTGCCCTGGGGGTCGAGGTCGATCAGGAGTACGCGGGCACCCGATCCAGCGAGCGCCGCCGCGAGGTTGACTGCTGTCGTGGTCTTGCCGACACCGCCCTTCTGGTTGGCGACCGTGAAGATGCGCGTCTCGGTCGGCAACGGCAGCGTCGGCGTGAAGCTCATCGGAACATGGGCTTCGGCCTCCGGGTGGTACGGCAGGGAGGTCTCGTCCGTTTCACGTGAAACAAGGTTCTCGGTCGAAGCATGGGACGGCACTGTGCCTGCTGCTGTCATGTCAGGCGATCCCTTCTCGTCCAGTCCAGTCGCGTCGAACGCCACACCGGGCAGGTTCGCGTCGGCTGCGAGCGACTCAACGTGGTCAGGGTCGGTACGCGGATCAGATGTGCTCGGGTCTGCGTCAGTTGGCGGAGCGATACCGATCGAACCCACGTCCCGGGGACCCACATCCGCGGACTCCAGGTCCGGGCTAGTCACGTCCCGACTCTCTGCATGGTCAACGGTCATGGCCGACTGAAGCGGTGACATCATCCCGCCTGATCCGCCCGAAGGCCAGCCGAGCCCAGTGGACTGGCCGCGTACCGAAATGCCTGCACCTGCGCCCTCGGACCCTGTCGTCAGATCGACGGGCCAGCCAAGTCCGGGCATCACTACCTCCGTCACCTACGCCCATCCCGTGTCGAACCAGGGTCGCGTCGCGCCTTTGCCGGGGCCTTCACCTGGGGCCCTCTCTGGGCTTTCGTCCTGGTCTTCGTCTGGGCCTTCGTCTGGGCCTTCGTCTTGGCCTTAGTGCGGCGACGTCCACCCCCGGCACCGCCGACGACCAACCGGACTGCGGTGGTCGGCGGAGTGACCTGTCCCTCGCCAAACTGTTCGATGGACCAGCGTGTCACGCCGAATGCCTCCAACTCGGGTTCGACGCCCCGAAGTTCGTCGGCGGCACGTTCACCCTTCATCGCCAAGAGTGACCCACCAGATCGGCACAGGCCAATCGCGACGCGAAGCAATCGGTCCAACGGTGCCACAGCTCGCGCAGTAACGACGTCATAGTGACCGCGGTGTTCCTCAGCGCGGGCCCGCACAACGCTGACGTTGGACAACTCCAGCGCGTCCACCGCCTCCGACAGGAACGTTGCCGGACGAAGCCGGGGCTCCAGCAGTGTCATCTGCACATCTGGTCGAGCAAGGGCGATGACAAGTCCCGGTAGCCCCGCGCCCGAGCCGACATCGCAGACCGAGCTGTCGTCCGGAATCGCCGAGACAAGCACGCCGCAGTTCAACAGGTGCCGATCCCAAAGCCGCTCGACCTCGTGCGGACCAAGGAGCCCTCGTTCGACACCCGGACCTGCAAGCAACTCGGCATACCGTTCGACAAGCAACAACCGCGCACCGAAGACCGACTGCGCGGTTGTTGGTGGCGGCGGGGCATGCCGCGCTTCACCGGTTTCACGTGAAACCGGCTTCGTCGTATCAGGCGGGCTGGACGACGACCCTGCGCTCGGGTTCCTCGCCCTCCGACTCACTCGTCAGTCCCTTCGCTGCAACGGTGTCGTGCACGATCTTCCGCTCGAACGGCGTCATGGGCTCCAGACGGGTGGGCTCACCACTCGCCTTGACCTCGGCCGCGATCGACTCGGCCAGGGCAACGAGCTCGCTCCGACGGTGCGCGCGGTATCCGGCGATGTCCAACATCAACCGGCTCCGCTCGTTCGTCTCCCGGTAGACGGCGAGACGAGTGAGCTCCTGCAGAGCCTCCAGCACCTCGCCGTTGTGCCCGACAAGATTCTTGAGGTCGCCTCCGACGATCGCCACCATCGCGCGATCACCTTCGACGTCCAGGTCGATGTCGCCGTCGATGTCGGCGATGTCGAGAAGCTCCTCGAGATAGTCGGCTGCGACGTCGCCTTCTCCCTCTAGCCGAGCGACCAGGTCCGCGGCGGACTCACTGCGTTCCTGATCGGCCGACGAGGACTCATCGTGCTCCTGCTGGTCCTCGTCCACCTCGCCCGCGTTCTCCGCAAACGGGGTTGCTTGTTCGGTCACGAACCTCACTCCTTCATGTCTCGCGGCACGTTGGTCCGCGCCCCACCCGCCATGGATACGGCAGGGGCGCAGCCGTTGCTTATCGTCGACTTCTGCGCTTGCTCCGCGGCAGCCGCTGTGGTTGGACGCGCTTCACCGGCGGTGTCTTCGTGGCAGGGGACTCATCCGCGGATTCACCGGCGGCAGCCTCCGCCGACGCCCCGTTTGAGGTGGCCTTCATGCCCGGGATCAAACCCGACAAACCCTTGCGGTCGGCCTTTCGACTCCTGCGCTTCTGGTAGGCCTCGAACGCCGGGGTACCAGGTGCCGGGTTACGCCGAATGACCCAGAACTGCTGGCCCATCGTCCAGACGTTCGTCGTGAACCAGTAGATGAGCACACCGACGGGGAAGTTGACCCCGCCGACCGCGAACACCAGCGGCAGCACGTAGAGAAGGATCTTCTGCTGCTGCGCAAACTGGCCGGTGAGCGCCTCCGGCGGCATGTTCTTGCGCATCAGCTGGCGCTGGGTCGTGAAGGTAGTGGCGGTCATCATCAGGATCAGGACGACCGTCACGATCTGCACGTTCAGGCTGTCGGCACCGATGAACTTGTCCGAGATCTGGGCACCGAAGATCGTCGCATTGCGGAGCGAATCGACCAGCTCCTGGTTGAGCCCGCCGCCTCGGACGTGACCGTACGCAGCTCCGTCGAGCACCCGGAACAGCGCGATGAAGATCGGCGACTGCAGCAGGATCGGCAGGCAGGAGGAGAACGGGTTGGTCTTGCTCTCCTTGTAAAGCTTCATGAGCTCCTGGCCCATGCGCTCCCGGTCGCCGCCGTACTTCTTCTGCAGCTCGCGGACCTTCGGTTGGATCAGCATCATGTTGCGGCTCGCCCGGATCTGGCGGACGAACAGCGGGATCAGCAGGATCCGGATGACGACGACCAGGCCGACGATCGAGAGCGTCCAGGTCCAACCGGAGTCGGCCCCCAGCACCGGGCTGAAGATCGTGTGGAAGGCCCGCATGATCCACGACACCACGTCGTAGAGCGGCGAAAGGATCTGGTCATACCAAGCCACGCTTTACGCACCTCTGGTCGGGGTCGGCGCGCCGACACTGGCACGCGGTCTGGGCGGCGGGACCGGGTCGTACCCGCCCGGGGTCCACGGGTGACACCTCGCCAGCCGACGAACGGCCAGCCAGCTGCCGCGCAACGCCCCGTGCGTCTCGACAGCCTCCAGGGCGTACGCCGAACACGAAGGGTGATAGCGACACACCTGTCCGTACATGGGACTCACCACGAGCCGGTAGCCCTTGAGTAGTAGGACGAGAACGGTCTTCACCGGACACTCTCCGCTGCGACAAGTCGTGGCCGCCTGATCGCCGCGGCAACGGCGGATCGCAGATCATCCGCCAGCTCATCGCCGGACGCCTTCGCTGACGACGGTAACGCGCGCACGACCGCCAAGGTTCCTCGCGGTAGCTCCTCGAGGTGCTGCGCTGCCAGGTGCCGGAGGCGTCGACGGACGACATTTCGGACGGCCGCCTTGCCCACAGCGCGGCTCACGACGAACCCGACCCGCGCCGGCGAGGTTCGGTCGACGACCACCACATGGACGACCAGCGTCGGCCGTGCGGCTCGCCGACCTTGCCGAACGGCCGTCGCGAACTCGGCCGAACGACGCATCCGGTTAGGTGCCGGGAGCACGACATCGATCTCGACCTGGGCGTACCGAGCCGCCTCAGACTGCGAGCCGCTGGCGACCCTTGCGGCGCCGTGCGGAGATGATGGCGCGGCCGGCGCGGGTACGCATCCGCAGCCGGAATCCGTGCGTCTTGTGGCGGCGCCGGTTGTTGGGCTGGAATGTGCGCTTCACTGGAGACTCTCCCGGTCAGTCATGGAGGATTCGCGGGCACCGACGCCTCGACGTCACCGTCCACCCGCGGCTTCATCGGCTGCGCTCCGGTCACCGGGGCACCATCGGCCTCCGGCCCACACCTCGAGCGCGGCACAACAACTGTCCGTGAGCATACGGCGATCGCCGAGAGAACGGCATCGTGACCGACCCACGGTACGGGTGGGCCGGTCACCGGGTCAAACCGCGTCGCACCGCCGCAGGTCGCGACGGCGCCTCACATGATCATCGATCGACGGGTGGACCGCAAAACAGGCGATCATGCCCCGTCCCGGTCCGCGCGTCGACGCAACACGCCGATCTGTGCACCAAAAAGGTCAGGCATTACTAGCGTTGGGCGGTGAACGGCACCTTGAAGCGTGCATTGTGAGCTTGTTACCGTCCTCCCCCTCTGGGGGAATAGTCGTCCACAGGCGCTTTGCACAGGCTGTGGAAGGATCTGTGGACGTCAGTCGGGGCACCGGCAACGCTCACCGTGAGCCACCGCCGTGCCCGAGCGCGCCGCATCGAGTTCACAGGCGCGGGGGATGTTCACCGCCTGAGGAGACGGGAGTAGCGCAGTGGTCGCGGAACCTGAGGCGTTAGCCGCCACGTGGCGGGAGGTCAGGGCGAGCCTGGACTTGGAACTGCCGGCCGCACACCGGATCTGGCTCGCGCAGAGCCGGCCGGTGACGTTGCACGGCAACACCGCGATCATCGCCGTTCGCGACGAGTTCACCCGCACCCAGCTCGAGACCAAACTGCGCCCACGGCTCGAGGACTCCTTGTCGCGGGTCCTGGGCCAGGATGTACGCCTTGCGGTGACGGTCGAACCAACGTTGTCCCTGGACGACTTCGACGATGCCTCGCCCGACTCGGGCGCCGCGACATCGGCCGAGAGCAACGGCGCGAGTAGCGGTGACGTCCACCCGCAGAACCTTGCCGAGGCCGGCGATCAGTCGTACGCCTCCGTTGCTCCGCTGCCGCTCCCCGACCACGACGACGGCCACAACGAGGGGCTTGCGACCCGTCTCGCCGGGCCTGACGCGTTCACGATGTCGTCGGTCCCGCCGGGCCAGCCGGGACGCGCTGACGCCGAGCCGCCCAGGCTCAACCCCAAGTACATGTTCGACACGTTCGTGATCGGCTCCTCCAACCGGTTTGCCCACGCGGCTGCGGTCGCGGTGTCCGAGGCTCCCGGCAAGGCGTACAACCCGCTGCTCATCTACGGCGACTCCGGTCTCGGCAAGACCCACCTGCTGCACGCGATCGGCCACTACGTCCGCAACCTCTTCGCCAACGCGCGGATCCGCTACGTGTCGAGCGAGGAGTTCACCAACGACTTCATCAACTCGATCCGGGACGACAAGGCGGCGACGTTCCAGCGCCGATACCGCGACGTCGACGTCCTCCTGGTCGACGACATCCAGTTCTTGGAGAACAAGGAGCGGACGCAGGAGGAGTTCTTCCACACCTTCAACGCTCTGCACAACGCGAACAAGCAGATCGTGATCTCCTCCGACCGGCCGCCCAAGCGACTTGAGACGCTGGAGGACCGGCTGCGCAACAGGTTCGAGTGGGGCCTGATCACCGACATCCAGCCGCCGGATCTGGAGACCCGGATCGCGATCCTGCGCAAGAAGGCGGCTCAGGAGCGGCTCACGGCGCCGCCGGAGGTGCTGGAGTTCATCGCGAGCAAGATCCAGACCAACATCCGCGAACTCGAGGGCGCCCTGATCCGGGTCACCGCGTTCGCGAGTCTCAACCGGCAGGCCGTCGACCTGGCGCTCGCCGAGATCGTGCTGAAGGACCTGATCCCGACCGGTGGGGAGCCCGAGATCACCGCCGGACAGATCATGGCGCAGACGTCGTCTTACTTCGGGCTGTCCATGGACGACCTGTGCGGGTCGAGCCGGAGTCGCGTGCTCGTCACCGCCCGGCAGATCGCGATGTACCTGTGCCGCGAGCTCACCGACCTGTCGTTGCCGAAGATCGGCCAGCAGTTCGGCGGCCGTGACCACACGACGGTCATGCATGCCGACCGCAAGATCCGCCAGCTGATGGCCGAGCGTCGCAGCGTCTACAACCAGGTCACCGAACTGACCAACCGGATCAAGCAACAAGCCCGTCCATAGCCCAAATTGGCTGCTCACAGCCTGGGGACAACTCTGTGGATCGACACCCATCAGAAGTGGGAAGGAATGTGGACGACATGGGACGAACTCGGGCTCTCCACCGGGCACTTTGGTCGTCCCGAATTAACCCACAGCCCCCGTGGACAGAAAACTTGCACCTGACCTGCGCAGATGCCGGTCGTCCACAGTGTCCACCGAAGCTATGACGACTCCGAGTCCCTCTCAGTGAATGACGAAAACCCACAATCCACAACGGACACCCGCCGCCACCAAGGTCCCTCCGGCCGGTGTACCGTCATCCTCCCCGGGCCCGAATGTTGGCCCGGTTCTCCCGGCCGCTTCTCCCGGCCGCCCGTCCCGTCGAGGAGGCGATGAGCGGTGAAGTTCCGCGTCGAGCGTGACGTCCTCGCCGATGCTGTGGCGTGGGTGGCACGCAGCCTCCCGACCCGCCCCTCGCTACCGGTGCTCGCCGGCATGCTGGTCGAGGCACGCGACGGCGAAATCCTGTTGTCCGGCTTCGACTACGAGACCTCCGCACGGGTCGCGGTCCCGGCCGAGGTCGCTGTCGAAGGCACCTCGCTGCTGTCTGGTCGGCTGCTTGCCGACATCAGCCGGAGCCTTCCCGCGCAGCCCGTCGAGCTGACCGCCGAGGGTGGCAAGGTCGTGGTGACATGCCGGAGCGCGCGCTTCACGATCCAGACCCTTCCGGTCGAGGACTACCCCGAGCTGCCGGAGCTGCCCACGGCGTCGGGGACGGTGAAGGGCGACGTGTTCGCCAACGCCGTCGCTCAGGTCGCCGTAGCCGCCGGGCGCGACGACATGCTCCCGGTTCTGACCGGCGTCCGCATCGAGATCGACGGGGCGGCGGTCACGCTCGCGGCCACCGACCGCTACCGGCTGGCGGTCCGTGAGTTCACCTGGACGCCGGAACAGCCCGACCTGTCCGCGACCGCCCTGGTGCCGGCGCGGGTGCTTGCCGACACCGCGAAGGCGTTCGCCGGCGGTTCGGACGTGACGATCGCGCTGGCGAGCTCGGGCACGGGAAGTGGCGAGGGTCTGGTCGGATTCGCCGGCTCCAGCGGCGGGCTGACCAGGCGTACGACCACCCGCCTGCTGGACGGTGAGTTCCCGAAATACCGCACGCTTTTCCCGCCGGAGCAGCAGACGGTCGCGAAGCTCCAGACCGCGCCGCTGGTCGAGTCGCTTCGCCGGGTCGCCCTCGTCGCCGAACGCAACACCCCGATCCGGCTCACCCTCGGCGATGGTGTGGCCACGCTCGAGGCGGGCAGCAGCGACGAGGCCCAGGCGTCGGAGTCGATCGAGGCCGACACCCAGGGCGAGCCACTGACGATCGGCTTCAACCCGCAATACCTGCTGGACGGACTCGGCGTGATCGAGGCGCCGGTGGCTCAGCTCGCCTTCACCCAGCCCACCCGTCCCGCCGTACTCACCGGCCTGGAGGCCCCCGACGCGGAATCGGGACTCGACTACCGCTACCTGTTGATGCCGGTCCGGCTGCAGAGCTAGCAGGAGACGACTCGGCATGCAGATGGGCCTGGTGGGGCTGGGCAAGATGGGCTCCAACATGCGGGAGCGCCTGCGCGCGGACGGGCACACGGTCGTGGGCTTCGACCAGAACCCCGAGGTCTCCGACGTCGCCAACCTGCGTGAGCTCGTCCAGCAGCTGTCGGCCCCGCGGGTCGTCTGGGTGATGGTGCCGGCCGGCGCGCCGACCAAGACCGTCATCGCCGAGTTGTCCGACCTGCTCGAAGGCGGCGACGTCGTGGTCGACGGCGGCAACTCCCGCTGGACCGACGACCAGGCCAGCGCCCGGTTGCTCGGCACCCACGGCATCGGCTTCGTCGACTGCGGTGTCTCCGGCGGAGTGTGGGGACGCACCAACGGTTACGCCCTCATGTGCGGGGGCGACGCCGCCGACGTCGCGAAGGTCCAGCCGGCGTTCGACGCGCTCAAGCCCGACGGCGAGTTCGGCTTCGTACACGCCGGCCGGGTTGGTGCGGGGCACTTCGCCAAGATGGTCCACAACGGCATCGAGTACGCCGTCATGCAGGCCTACGCAGAGGGCTACGAGCTGCTCGAGACGACCGAGATCGTCGACAACGTCACCGACGTCTTCCGCTCCTGGCGGGAGGGCACGGTGATCCGGTCCTGGCTGCTCGACCTGCTGGTCGCCGCACTGGAGGACGACGAGAGCCTGACCGCGATCAAGGGGTACGCCGACGACTCGGGCGAAGGTCGCTGGACGGTCGAGGCGGCGATCGACAACGCCGTACCGGTGCCCGCGATCGCGGCCGCCCTGTTCGCCCGGTTCTCCTCCCGACAGGAGGACTCGCCGGCGATGAAGGCGATCGCCGCGATGCGGAACAAGTTCGGTGGGCACGCGGTCCATCCCGAATCCAGCGCTGTCCGACCGGACACCGACGCTCCCTGAGCCGTCGCGGTAGCGTCGGCGGCGTGTATGTCGCCGGTCTGTCGCTGACGGACTTCCGCAACTATCCGGCCGTCGAGCTGACTCTCGGCCCGGGCGCCACGGTGTTCGTCGGCCAGAACGGCCACGGCAAGACCAACCTCGTCGAGGCGGTGGGTTACCTCGCCACCCTCGGCTCACACCGCGTACCCCACGACGCTCCCCTGGTCCGCTCGGGTGCGCCGCGTGCGATCGTCCGCGGTGATGTCGTACGCGGCGGCAGGCACGCATTGATCGAGCTCGAGATCACGCCCGGGCGCAGCAATCGGGCCCGACTCAACCGGTCCGCGGTGTCGAGGCCCCGCGACGTGCTGGGGGTGCTCCGGACGGTGTTGTTCGCTCCGGAGGACCTGGCCCTGGTCAAGGGCGACCCGGACACGCGGCGACGTTTCCTGGACGACCTGCTGGTGGCCAGGACGCCCAGGCTGGCAGGCGTACGTCAGGACTACGACCGGGTTCTGCGGCAGCGCAACACGCTCCTGAAGACGGCCGGGCAGGCGTCGGCGTCCGCGCTGAAGACGCTCGACGCCTGGGACGACCACCTGGCCCGGCTGGCCGGTGAACTACTCGCCGCCCGGCTCGCCACCGTCGACCTGATCCAGCCGCTGGTCGCCAAGGCGTACGGCCATGTGTCGCCCGCCCAGGAGGACACCGGGGTCGACTACCGCAGCAGTTGCGATCTCGCCGACGCGACCTTACCGGCTGCTCTCGCGGAGCGGGTGGCGGCGGCGCTGGCTGAACGCCGTGCCGAGGAACTTCGCCGCGGCGTCTCGCTCGTCGGGCCGCACCGCGACGACCTGCTCCTGCGCCTCGGGGAGTTCCCCGCCAAGGGGTACGCGAGCCACGGTGAGTGCTGGTCGATGGCGCTGGCCCTGCGGCTTGCCGCGTACGACCTGTTGTGCAGCGACGGTGGCGAACCAGTCCTGGTGCTCGACGACGTGTTCGCCGAACTCGACACGGGACGTCGGAGCCGCCTCGCAAGTCTGGTCGCTGACGCCGAACAGGTGTTGGTGACCGCGGCAGTACGCGAGGATGTGCCGGAGCAGCTGGCCGGTGTGTGGTACGAGGTGGCCGGCGGGGAGGTGCGCCGTGTCGACTCCGAACGAGCATGACGACCCTGCCGGTGGCGACCACGCGGGTGGGGACGAGGTAGGAGACGAGCGGGCGGCTGACGACCGCGTAGGTGACGGCGGTGTGGCGTGGGATCCAGGTGGTACGGATCTCGCCCGCGCGGTGGCTGCCTCCTTCGCCGCGGCAGCTCGCGCAGGCTCCTCCGGCCCGGCTCGACACAACGGCCGCACGGGTGGCGGACGTGGTGGCCGGTCGGGACGGACCCGCACCAGCCGGGCCGACCGCACGGCCCGGTCCGGCGCCGGCCCTGACGATCGCGACCCACAGGCCCTCGACAACACGATGGACCGGCTCGTCCACGAGCGCGGCTGGGCTGCCGACGTGGCGGTCGCCGGAGCGCTCGCCCGCTGGGACCACATCGTCGGGTCCGAGGTGGCCGCTCACTGCCGCGCCGAGCGCTACGCCGACGCGGAGCTCACCGTACGAGCCGACTCGACGGCCTGGGCGACACAGGTGCGGCTCCTCGCGCCGAGCCTCGTCCGCCGGATCAACGAGGAACTCGGCGACGGCACCGTGCGCCGGGTGACGGTCGTCGGACCTTCCTCCCCGAGCTGGCGCAAGGGACCTCGGGCCGTCCGCGACGGACGGGGCCCGCGCGATACTTATGGCTGACGAGCCGCGACGCTCCGTGCTCATTTGGGCCGCTTCCCACGGTTTATGAGCGTTCCCTCTCAGACTCGACAGGAGCGCCGTAGGCCTCGCAAGAGATCGAGAGCGTGAAGGGGGGTACCTGTCCGGGCACTGAACGGGCGAGAGCGCCCTCCACGCCCGGCCAACGCCGTCCTCGGGGCGCGGGCAGGTACACTTGGCGGAGTCCAAAGGGCCGCTCCTCCGTCTGGGGCGCGACGTAATCCGTCAGGCGCCGGACGCCACACGGAGCGGCTTTATCGTGTCCTGTTCCCGGGAGGTCTTTTCACTCGTGACGACTGCTGAAGTGCCCGAGTCCACGGTGCCCGAGTCCACGACACCTGCGGCCAGGGTGCCTGAGTCGGGGGTGCCGCAGTACGACGCGAGCGCCATCACCGTCCTCGAGGGTCTCGACGCCGTACGCAAGCGACCGGGCATGTACATCGGCTCCACCGGTGAACGCGGCCTCCACCAACTCGTCACAGAGGCGGTCGACAACGCGGTCGACGAGGCGATGGCGGGCTACGCCGACCGGGTCGACGTCCTTCTGCTCGCCGACGGCGGCTGCCGGGTCACCGACAACGGGCGCGGCTTCCCCACCGGCATCATCGAGGCCGAGGGACGCTCGGCGGTCGAGGTCGTCCTCACCGTGCTTCACGCGGGCGGCAAGTTCGGCGGCGGCGGCTACAAGGTGTCGGGCGGCCTGCACGGCGTCGGTATTTCCGTCGTCAACGCGCTGTCGACGCGGTTCGAGGTCGAGGTCAAGAACGCCGGCTTCCGTTGGACGCAGTCCTATGACCGCAGCGAGCCCAACCATCCGCTGCAGCGGCACGAACCCACCGACGAGACCGGCAGTAGCGTGACCTTCTGGCCGAGCCCAGACACCTTCGAAACCACGACCTTCTCCTACGAGACGATCTCGACCCGCCTGCGCGAAATGGCCTTCCTCAACAAGGGTTTGACGATCGTGCTGCGCGACGAGCGCACCGAACTCTCCGATACCGGGGAGGTCCGGGAGGCGGTCTACCGCTACGACGGCGGGCTGGTCAACTACGTCCATCACCTCACCGGCACCAAGGCCGCGGTGCACCGAAGCGTGATCGCGTTCGAGGCGGAGCAGGAAGAGTCCGCGACGGGCATGAGCCTCGACGTCGCGATGCAGTGGAACGCCGCCTACGCGGAGTCGGTGCACACCTTTGCCAACACGATCAACACCCACGAGGGCGGTACGCACGAGGAGGGCTTCCGGTCGGCGCTCACCAGCCTGGTCAACAAGTTCGGTGAAGACTGGGGAATGATCAAGAAGCGCGAGGACCGGCTGTCTGGAGAGGACGTCCGCGAAGGCCTCACCGCGATCGTGTCGATCAAGATGACCGAGCCGCAGTTCGAGGGGCAGACCAAGACCAAGCTCGGCAACACCGAGGCGAAGACATTCGTCCAGAAGACCGTCTACGACCGGCTCGCGGAGTGGTTCGAGAAGAATCCGGGCGAAGGCAAGGACATCGTCCGCAAGGGCATCGCGGCGGCCACGGCCCGGGTGGCGGCGCGTAAGGCCCGCGACCTCGCCCGCGACCGCAAGGGCCTGCTTGGCGGCGGTGGTCTGCCGGGCAAGTTGGTCGACTGCCAGTCGACGAATCCCGAGGAGTGCGAGGTCTTCATCGTCGAGGGCGACTCCGCGGGCGGCTCGGCCCGGCAGGGGCGGGACCCGCGTACGCAGGCGATCCTCCCGATCCGCGGCAAGATCCTGAACGTCGAGAAGGCCCGCATCGACAAGGTCTTCCAGAACCAGGAGGTCCAGGCGCTGATCTCCGCACTCGGCACCGGCATCCACGACGACTTCGACATCCAGAAGCTTCGTTACCACAAAGTCGTGATCATGGCCGACGCCGACGTCGACGGCAAGCACATCCAGACGTTGCTGCTGACGCTGCTGTTCCGGTTCATGAAACCCCTTGTGGAGCAGGGCTTCATCTACCTCGCGCAGCCACCGCTCTATCGACTCAAGTGGAGCAACCACGCCCACGAGTTCGCCTACAGCGATGCCGAACGCGACGGCCTCATCGCCGCCGGACAGGAGGCCGGCCGCCGGCTGCCGAAAGACAACGCGATCCAGCGCTACAAGGGCCTCGGCGAGATGAACCCGGACGAGCTGTGGGACACGACGATGGATCCCACTACCCGGATCCTGTTGCAGGTCACGCTCGACGACGCTGCCCAGGCCGACGAGATCTTCTCCATCCTGATGGGTGAGGACGTCGACCAGCGCCGGTCGTTCATCCAGCGCAATGCCCGCGAAGTCGGCGACCTCGACATCTGATGGCCGGCAATCCTCTTCGTCCGATCCGACCCCAGGCCGTCTTCTCCCTTAAGGAACAGGGCACGTGAGCCAGGACACCACCTCGACACCTCCTCCGTCGCACGGCCGGATCGAACCGGTCGACCTGCAGACGTCGATGCAGCGCAACTACCTCGAGTACGCGATGAGCGTGATCGTGGGCAGGGCGTTGCCGGACGTCCGCGACGGCCTCAAGACCGTGCATCAGCGCGTCCTCTATGCGATGTACGACGGCGGCTACCGGCCGGACCGGGGCTTCTACAAGTGTGCGCGCGTCGTCGGTGACGTGATCGGTACCTACCACCCGCACGGTGACACCGCTGTGTACGACGCGTTGGTGGGTCTGGCCCAGCCCTGGACCAAGCGCTATCCGCTCGTCGACGGCCAGGGCAACTTCGGTTCGCCGGGTGACGACAAGCAAGCGGCCATGCGTTACACCGAGTGCCGGATGGCGCCGCTGGCCATGGAACTGCTGCGCGACATCGACCAGGACACGGTCGACTTCCGACCCAACTACGACGGTCGCGACCAGGAGCCGATGGTCCTGCCGGCCCGGTTCCCCAACCTGCTGGTCAACGGCTCGATCGGAATCGCGGTCGGCATGGCGACCAACATCCCGCCGCACAACATGCGGGAGGTCGCCGCTGGTGCGCAGTGGGCGTTGGAGAACCCCGACGCCACCCGGGAAGAGCTGCTCGAGGCCATGATGGCCCGCATCCACGGGCCAGACTTCCCCACCGCAGGCCTGATCGTCGGCCGGCGTGGAATCGAGGACGCCTACCGCACGGGTCGAGGCTCGATCACCATGCGCGCCGTGGTCGACGTCGAGGAGGACAAGGGGCGGACCTGCCTCGTCATCACCGAGCTCCCCTTCCAGGTCAACCCCGACAGCCTCGCCCGCCGGATCGCGGAGCTGGTCAACAGCGGCAAGATCGGCGGGATCGCCGACATCCGCGACGACTCCTCGGCTCGTACCGGCCAGCGCCTGGTCATCGTCCTCAAGCGCGACGCCATCGCCAAGGTGGTGCTCAACAACCTCTACAAGCACACCCAGCTGCAGGACACCTTCGGCTGCAACATGCTGGCCCTGGTCGGCGGCGTGCCGAGGACGCTGGCGCTGGACCAGTTCATCACGTACTGGATCGACCACCAGATCGACGTCATCCAGCGGCGTACCCGCTTCCGGTTGCGCAAGGCCGAAGAGGAAGCTCACCTCTACCGCGGGCTCGTCAAGGCGCTCGACGCCCTCGACGAGGTGATCGCGCTGATCCGGCGCAGCGAGACCGTCGAGGTCGCACGCGACGGCCTCATCGAACTGTTGGAGATCGACGACGCCCAGGCGCGCAACATCCTCGACATGCAGCTGCGCCGGCTGGCTGCCCTCGAGCGACAGAAGATCATCGAGCACCTAGCCGGGCTCGAGGCCAGGATCGCCGAGTTCGAGGCGATCCTCGCCTCGCCCGAGCGGCAGCGCACGATCGTCTCCGAAGAGCTCGCGGTGATCGTCGACAAGTACGGCGACGACCGGAAGACCCAGCTCATCCCCGCCGACGGCGATCTCTCCGAGGCCGACCTGATCCCGGACGAGGACGTCGTCATCACGATCACGTTGGGCGGCTACGCCAAGCGGACCCGCGCCGACCTCTACCGCAGCCAACGTCGTGGCGGCAGGGGGGTCCGAGGCGCCGCCTTGCGGGGCGATGACGTGGTGAGCCAGCTCTTCGTCACGCGTACCCACCATTGGATCTTGTTCTTCACTAATCGCGGTCGGGTCTATCGGGCAAAAGCCTACGAACTTCCCGAAGCGGCGCGAGACGCAAAAGGCGGACATGTCGCCGGCCTTCTGTCGTTCCAGCCCGATGAGGAAATTGCCCAGGTTCTCGCGATCCAGGACTACGAGCAGGCGCCATATCTGGTTCTGTCGACCAAGAAGGGCCTGGCAAAGAAGACCCCGCTGAGTGAGTACGACTCAAACCGTTCCGCCGGCGTTATTGCCCTCAACTTCAGGGACCCCGAGGACGAGCTGATCGGGGCCGAACTGGTGAACGCCGACGACGAGCTGTTGCTGGTCTCACGTAAGGCCCAGGCCGTCCGGTTCCAGGCCGATGACGGCCAACTCCGTCCAATGGGGCGGGCGACGTCCGGTGTGACCGGGATGCGGTTCCGCGAGGGTGACGAGTTGCTGGCGATGGCGGTGATCCGGGCCGGTGAGGAGGAGGGCCAGTTCGTGTTCACCGTCACCGATGGCGGGTATGCGAAGCGTACGGCCGTTTCCGAATATCGCCGCCAGGGCCGCGGAGGCCTTGGTATCAAGGCCATGCGAATATCCGATGCGCGTGGTTCGCTGGTCGGGGCGATCGTCGTAAGCAACGGAGACCAGGTGTTGTGCGTCAAGCAGAGTGGGCAGGTCACCAGAAGCCCGGCCGCTGACGTACCAGTAAAGGGGCGGGACACGATGGGAGTGATCTTTGCCGGCGTACGGGAAGGTGACGCTGTCGTTGCCATCGCTCGCAACACCGAGGACGATGCAGTGGACGAGGCGAAACCGGAGGCGCCGGAGGACCAGCCCACCGATGATGGTCGTACGACTGGTCCGGACGAGGAGCCCCGGGCCGACAGCCAGGAGGACAGCACGTGACACGACATGGCGGGCCTGACGAGTCAGGAACGCAGGTCATACCCACGTCCGGCGCCACGCCTGGTAGCGGCAGCGGACAACCTGCGGGTCAGGCTCGTCCCGGTCAGGCGGCAGAACCCCAGCAGCAGCAACCGCAGCAGGCGCCCCGCTCGACCCCGCCCAGGCCAGACGTCCGCCGGCCAGAACCGCAGCGTTCCGAGACGACGGGCGCCCGCGAGGCCGCTCAGCCGCGGGAGGCCGTCAAGCCGCGCGAGGGGCAACCGCGGGAGGCCGCCAAGCCGCAGGGGGGCAAAGCGCCCGACCCGAACGGCCAGCAGCGCCGGTGGGAACGCCGTTTCACCCCGCAGCCCGTCGAGCCACCGGACCGGGCGCGCGTCCGCCGGGCCCGGCTACGTGCCGTCCGGGTCGACCCGTGGTCGGTGATGAAGACCGCGTTCCTGCTGTCCATCGCGTTCGCCGTCGTGACCGTGGTCGCCGTGACCGTGGTGTGGAACGTCCTGCAGGCCGCAGGTGTGTACGAGTCGATCAGCCGGTCGGTCACCGACGTGCTCGGGAGTGCCTCGGACACCCGGTTCGACCTGGAGGACTACATCGGGCTCCAGCGGGTCCTTGGCTTCACCGCCCTGATCTGCGTCGTCGACACCGTACTCATCACGGCGATCGCGACCCTTTGCGCCTTCCTCTACAACCTGTCGGCCAGCCTGCTCGGCGGCCTGGAAGTCACCCTCGCCGAAGAGGACTGAGGGGCGCCGCTGCGCAGCCCGGTTTGGGCGGGACGCTAGGGTTGGGGTAACGTTCGTCGCCGCGCCCGGGCCTATAGCTCAGTCGGTTAGAGCACTTCCCTGATAAGGAAGAGGTCAGTGGTTCAAGTCCACTTAGGCCCACTCCGTCGAGGCGAAGCCTGCCGGGTCCTGCCTGCTAGGAGGCTCCCATGATCAAGAAGACGCTCCTCCTCGCCATCGCCATTCTGGGCGGATGGCTGGCTTACCGTCGGATCCAGGCAGACCGGTCAGAGCAGAACCTCTGGGCCGAGGCAACCGACCCGGTGCCGCCTTCCGGAGGCGTCCGCTGAACCGCCGGTGCACTGGCACCGCCCGGGGGCGTAGCTCAACTGGCAGAGCACTGCCTTTGCAAGGCAGGGGTTAGGGGTTCGAGTCCCCTCGTCTCCACCACACGTTTCCGCAGGTCAGCGGCTACACCCTCGTCTTTTCGGTGCGCTTGGGAAGCACTGCTGCCCATCGGAGTCAGCAAATCGTCAGCAAGGCCCCTAGCGTCGCCGTTGGCGTGGCGGCCGATAGAGCCTCACGTGGACCGAGGTCGGGTCCGCCAGTGATGTGCCCTGATCCAACCAACGTCTCTCCGGACAGTTCGACAGCCTTGGCAGCAGCAGC
Organism: uncultured Actinomycetota bacterium; assembly: GCA_963720325.1. Classification (GTDB taxonomy): domain Bacteria; phylum Actinomycetota; class Actinomycetes; order Propionibacteriales; family Actinopolymorphaceae; genus Thermasporomyces. The sequence continues at coordinate 1,787,127 of CAVRFE010000008.1, forward strand.
GTCGCCAACGTTCTTCAAGATGTAGGTGTCGCCCTGGTGGTGGGCCATGGACCATTCCACCTTGGGGACACGCACCGACTGACCGGGCTCGCCGACCCTTAGCGCCAGGCTCTCCAGTGCGTCGATCACTCGCCGGGCGGCCGCGGCGATGCTTCCCGATGTCTTGCGCGCAGCCGACGCCTACGACGGCTACCACGCTCGTGATGGGCGAGAGACCCACCTGGCTCGCTGCTCGGCGTACGCGGCGGCGGCGAAGCTACTGACAAGGTGGGAGAGTCCCAGCTTGCCTGGCTGGCCGCCGACCGAGCAGTTCACGCCGCGATGGCCGCGGACTCCCGGATCGCGGAAGGAATGGCCGCGTACGAGGTGGCGGCTGATGCCATACGCGGCCTCGGACGCGCCGGACGCCGTATCTCTCGGCGGCCTGTTGTGGCTTCTTGCGGCAGTAATCGCCGCACGCGAGGCTGACAGGGCTGAAGCCAACGACCGGCTTGCGACAGCCCAGGGCTTGGCGGACCTTCTTGGCCACGATGGGAACCATGCCTGGACTGCGTTTGGACCGACGAACGTCCTCATCCACACCGCGTCGGTCGCTGCCGAGCTGGGCGACCCCCGTGCTGTTCTGGAGACGGCGACAGGCATCGACCCCGAGGCCCTGCCGCCAGGACTGAACGGACGACGCTTGCAGGTTCACTTGGACCTCGCATGGGCGCAGACCCAGGCGCGCCGCGACGTCGAGGCCGTGCTGCATCTCCAGCAGGCCGAACGCGTCGCGCCCGAGGCGCTCCGGTACAACACGATCGCCCGTGAGATGGTGCGCGAACTGCTCCGCCGATCGCGGCGACCGTGCGCAGGGCTGAGCGGACTTGCGACCCGAGCCGGAATCCTCCAATGAGTCGCGTCCTCTACCTGGTCACGTGCGGGGCACCACTCGCGTCGCGGACCGGAGACGGCGTACGCGAGGCCGCGAGCCCGCGGGTGGGACCTGGCCGTAATCCCGACCGATGCAGCGACCGCGTGGATCGATGAATCCGCCAAATCGGCCCGACGAGTTGGTGATGTTGATTGCACAGCTTGAGCAATCCAAGGAGGAGAGACGTCAGCTGGCGCGCGTTCTCCAAAAGCGTCAACAGCCTGACCCTGGCAACTAGACCTTAGGATCGCCACTCGATCGAACGTCACATGGGATCACTCGATCCGAAGCCGGTTGACAGCGGACGGGTCCGACCATTCGGATGGGCTCGTGAGTCCCCGCAAGATCCACGCCGACCAGGCCGACATCGACACGCCGCTCGTCCGCGAGCTGGTGGCCGCTCAGTTCCCGCAGTGGGCCGCGTTGCCGCTGGAGCCGGTCGACTCCGGTGGACTGTGTAACGCGATCTACCGCCTCGGTTCCGACCTGTCCGTACGGCTGCCGCGTCGGCCCGCGGGCACCGACGAAGTTCAACGGGAGCAGGCGAAACTCGCGACACTCGCGCCGTTCCTGCCTGTGACCATCCCTTCTGTCGAGGCGATCGGCTCACCCACCGACGCGTTCCCGGGCGAGTGGTCCGTCCACCGCTGGCTCGCCGGTACGCACCCCTCCCCCGGTGCGCTGGTTGATCCGCGTGGGCTGGCGACGGACCTCGCGGCATTCGTCGACGCGTTCCGGCGGATCGACCTGCCGGACCGGCCGCCGGCGTATCCGGGCGAGCGCCGGACGCGCGCTCCGATGGTCTCGATGGACTCCTCGACGCGGAAGGCGATCGGCGAGCTGGACGGCCTGATCGACACTCGCGCAGCGCTGGCGTCGTGGGAGGAATCGCTCGCGGCGCCATACGACGGGCGCGAGGTGTGGGTGCACTCGGACCTGACGCCGAGCAACCTGCTCGTGTCGGCGGAGGGCCGGCTGACGGCGGTGCTCGACTTCGAGACGTGCGGTGTCGGCGATCCGGCGTGCGACCTGTTCCCCGTGTGGTACCTGCTGCCCGCGAACGTCCGCGACGAGTTCCGTGCGGCGCTGGACGTGGACGACGCGACGTGGCTCCGCGGCCGCGGGCGCGTGCTGTCCCAGGCCCTGATCATGTTGCCGCACTACAAGGACGCCAACCCGGCGACGGCGAACCACGCGCGGCACGCCATCCGCGAGGTGCTCGCAGCTCCTCGATGAGGTCTCCGAGCTGGCGCGCGGCGGCCTGGGTAGTCCGGCCGTCAACCCGTACGTCACTGATCCGGCCGGCTGGGCGCGTGAACCGCCTCGGCGTCCAGCTCTGGTCCAAGCAGGCAGAGATCGTCCAGGCGGTCGTTGACGACCGCCAGATCATGCTCCAACGTCAGTGAGTCCTTCATCGCCCTGCACTATCGCAAGCTGTGGATGGACAGCCACCAACGGCTGGGGCTGGACGGCCTTTGTGTGGGTAGGAGAATGCGCTGAAACATCCGGGGGGCGCTGCCACAGCCCGACGCTAGTTGTGGCCCGATCACAGTCGCCGCGTAGCTAACGACACTCGTTGACACTCGGTGGCGAGGACCGATATGGCCTCCTTGCGTTTGCAAGGCAGGGGTTAGGGGTTCGAGTCCCCTCGTCTCCACCACCACGAATCACCAGGTCAACCGGCATTCGCATGGCCGCCCTTCCGAGTGTCCGGGTGGCTGTCCGGCCGTTTGTGCCATTCACGTGCCAGCATCCAATCTGGTCGCGCGGACGTCGGTCTTACGGAGTCCAGTCCGTGAGCATGCTCGTGTCGACGGTACGGAGCCAGTCGCGGAAGGCTGGGTAGCCCCGCAGCCCCTCGGCAAGTACCGCGCGGTAGACCCAGATACCTTGAACTGGTTCGTTTCGGTCGAGAGCCGCTTCCTTGATCTCCAGTACGGCCCTTCTGGTCTCGGGAGTCAACGCCCGGCGCATCGGCTCGATCAGGCGCGCGCTGAACGGGCCCGACTGGCCGCGCGGCAAGAGCCAGTTGTCCAGATTCCAGCGCATGTGGTCACGGTCGTAGACGATGCGGCAGTAGATGCCCTGCGCCGGACCACTCAGTTCGTTAGTGAAGGCGCAGCGAACGACACCTGGCACCTTCGCGACCTGGTGGAGTAGCCCGAACGCGGCGTCAATGGACGGCACGTCGGTGAAGACCTCTACGTCGATGTCGGGTTCTACGACCAGGCCGTACGCGACCGAGCCACAGATAACCGGATCGCCGTAACGCCTCCAGCGGGGGAGGAGACCGAGGGCATCAAGGACCTGATGGGCGGCGTCCAAGCGCTGCTCAGCGCGCGCCAGGTAGTCGTTCCCGAACACAGTCGCGCAAGCCTAACGGGCCGGTGTAGACCATCAGGTGGCGCGCGACAGGCTGAAGGTCTGCCGCAGGAGCAGGCCCGTAGAGACGGCGAAGGTCCGCCTCTACAGTGGACCGATGGCGTCGGTCAAGCAGTTCCAAGTCACCTTCGACTGTGTAGAACCTGAGCGCGTCGCTCGGTTCTGGTGCGAGGTGTTGGGGTACGTCGTGCCGCCGCCACCGGAGGGGTTCGCTACCTGGGACGAGTTCGATCGCTCGCTGCCGCCGGAGCATCAGGGTTCGGCGTTCGCCTGCGTTGATCCCACAGAGGTGGGCCCGCGACTGTTCTTCCAGCGCGTTCCCGAAGGCAAGGTCGTCAAGAACCGGGTGCATCTTTGCGTGCGGGTCGGCACCGGGCTCGTGGGTGAAGAGCGCCTGGCCGCACTCGAGGCCGAGTGCGCGCGACTGGTCCCGCTCGGCGCGGTACGCGAGCGGCTACTGCCTGCCGACGGCGTCGACGAGTCGACCATCGTGATGCAGGACATCGAGGGCAACGAGTTCTGTCTCGACTGAGTGGCCACGAAGGTGGCACCGTCGCGAGTCGGCTGCCGCAGATCACCTGGCGGACGGGTGTCGCACATCAGTCGACGGAGGACAGGCGCAGAGGTGCTCATCTCTGGGTGCGTCGCCCACCAAGTCTTCGTCAGCGTTCGGATAGCGCTCGCCGGCCTCTTTGGGCACCCACGCGATGTCGTACTCGACTGGCCCTTTCGGCGGTGTTTTCGAAGTCGATGAAGAGCGGCCCGTTCTCCCGGCGAACGCGGTGGCGCCGATGCCGGCTGGCGTGCAGCGTCGTCAACGACGGGGCGGGCGCCCCGTCAGCCCGGGCCACCGGGATGGGCGAGGTCGTAGGCGCGGGAGACCTGCTGGGGGACCACGAACCTCCACGCGTCTACGACGAGCTCGCGGGCCTCGGTCGGGTCCAGCGCTGCGAGCTCCGCGTGGACCCAGTTGAACCGCATGTCCCGCTCCGACGGCAGACGGAACTTCTCCGGCTCGCCGGCGACGAGCGCGGCACGCTCGTCCTTCGGAAACGCGAACTCCATCACCGCCTCGTCGAGGGAGAACGCGACGTAGACGATCTGCTTGACCCGGAACTTCAACCGCCCGCGCACGTAGACCGGATAGGAGCGGTCGAGCTCCGAGCCCAGAGCGCGAACGTCCTCGATCACCGCCATGACGCACCCCCTCTGCCGAGGACCGGGGCTGCCATGTCGCGCGCGGCGACCCGCGGCCCCGGGCTCGGTCTCGCGATGCTCTGCGTGGTCGTGGTCATCGCATTTCCCTAAGTAGATCGACCGGTCTATTCCAGACGTTATAGACCAGTCGGTCTACTGTCAACCGAAGCCGCTCTCTCAAGAGCTCATCGGTGGCGGTCACGTCACCCGGATTACTTGCAGGTCTGCTGCTCGCGATCGTCAAGCGCCGCCTGGCGATTCACAACGCATTGCTGGTACTGATGCTCTAGCAGTCGACCGAGACCACTGCTGACCCGGAGGTCCTCACCTGTGGAGATCTGGATAAATCCGGCCTGTTCCAAGTGCCGCACCGCTACCAAAGCCCTCGACGAGGCCGGTGTCGCCTACACGGTCCGCCGTTACCTCGACGACCCGCCCACCGCGGCCGAGCTGGCCGATCTCCTGTCCCGCCTGAACCTCGAACCCTGGGACCTCGTCCGCCACAACGAACCGGACGCCAAGCCTCTCCGTGACGTCCCCCGCGACGCCGCACACCGGGAAGCCTGGATCGAAGCGATGGTCGCCCACCCCATCCTCATCCAACGCCCCATCCTCACCGCCGACGACTCCACTACCGCCGTCGCCCGAGACGCCGAGACCCTCGCGAAGTTTCTCCCCTGACAATCTGCCCGCGGGCCAGGGCGGGCAGTACGTTCAGTAGCTCTTCGGCGCTGGCGATCGAGGTCGGTCAGACGACGCTCTGGCCGTGAAGCGCCGCGCGAGCCTGGCGTGCCTCAACCGTCCTGCGGGAGAAGCGCCCGGAACCGTCGTTGGGCCGTCAGCATCCGTCCGCCGTCGATGGCCAGGTCAGGTGCGAGAAGGGACTGCAGCAGCTGACCGTAGAACATCGCCAGCACCAGGCCTGCCGCGTCGCTGGCGGTGTCGTCGTCGCCGAGCTGAAGGAGCTGAGCGAGCAGCGGGCGGGTGCGGCGGAAGCCGTCGGCCAGCAGGTCTCGTACCTGCATGTCGTACTGCGCTCGCGCCAGCGCGCCGATGAAGTGCCGCGCCAGCGTCTCGTGACGGTCCCGCGTACGCACGATCGCGTCTGCCGCGTGCTGGAACCGCTCGGACGGAGCCACCGGCTCGAGGCCGTCGAGGTCGGACTCGACCTCGGCGAGCCAGCGATCCAGGCCCAGGATGATCGCTTCGGTGACCAGGCCTTCCTTCGACCCGAAGTGGTACGTGATCGACGCCAGGTTTGCTCGCGCTTCGCCGGCGATCACCCGAGCGGTGACCCGCTCAGGTGGAAGTTCCTCGAGGCAGCGCAGCGTCGCCTCTAGGAGCACCTGTCGGTTGCTTTGTTGCGGGCTCATCGGCTGCCACCTCGAGTCGTGCACATGCTGGACCCATATTGAACGAACGTATAGATTCGTTCTGCCGCGACCCGCCACCCGATGGGGTTACCCAATGTTCATCGCGACCGCCGTCATCTCCATCGTGCTCGCCGCTCTGCTTGTGTTCTCTGCGGGCCAAAAGCTCGGCCGTTCGCCCCAGGTGGTCTCCACCTACACGAGGGTCGGCGTCCCTGAGGAGCGGCTGCCACTCCTCGCCGCCATCCTCCTCGCCGGAGCTGCCGGGCTCGCCATCGGCCTTGTCGTACGGCCACTCGGCATTGCCGCAGCGAGCGGCCTGATCGTCTACTTCGCCATCGCCGTCGGCGCCCACATCCGGCATCGCCAACTCGGCAATATCGCGACGCCGGTCCTGATCCTCGGCCTTTCCGCTGTCGCGCTCGTGCTCCGCCTGTTGACGACCTGAGCGCTTTCCGGGAGCCGATGCCGTGTGGTGAGAGTGTCGTGGTCAGTCAGCCAGTGTGGTGGCCATCCAGTCGTGCACGCCGCCGTCGTCTCGAGGTATGTCGTAGGGCCCGCGGACGCGCGTTTGGACGGCTCTGGCTTGCGCCCAGCGCCGTGCCCTCGCCACGTCGATCTCGGCGGCGTCGGCGAAGATCTCGATCCGTCTGCCGAGTCCTCGGGCAGGGTCGGGCAGGTCGCGCAGCTCGGTCCAGCGATCGCGTAGGTGGGTGAGGCACTCGAACGCGATCTCGCCGACATACCCCTGGGGGTCGATGGCCAGCCAGTCCTCGCGCGTCCCGCGGAGCACATTGTTCTCGCTGAGGTCGCCATGCTGGATCGTGTCGGGTTGGTCCGGACCCAGTTCCGCGCAGGTCGCGACGGCGGCGTCGACGACACGTGCGGGAAGAGGATTGCCCGCGGCCGCCGACATGGCGGGGAGCTCGATCGCCCACTCCTCCAGGGTCGGCTGCATCCGGGGTAGCTCGGTCGGTGCAGGGACAGCGAGTCGTCGGGCCAGGCGCCCGGCGATGGTCATGGCTTGGTCTGCGTCGGCCACGGTGGCCAACGACTCCGGGTGGAGTTGTTCGAGCAGCATCGCGTAGTTGGCGTCGTCGCGCTCCAACAACAGCACCGCTCCCCGCCCCGCCCACGTCGCTAGCGTTGTCGCTTCGAAGTGGGTGGACTCGGCCGGCGGCGAGACCTTCAACATCGCGCCGCTACCATCCACCCGACGCACCGGCACCACGACTCCGCCCCATCCGGACATGACCGGCCCGGCGATGACGCACGACCAGCGCTCCAACAGCTCAGCGACCAGTCGGGGCACCCGGTCCACCCACTCGCGAGCCCTCGAGTCCTGGCTCCCGAGGAGCGCCTCACGCAGCCTCTCCGGGACCGTCACGGTTTGAGCGTCGGCTCGACTCATGGCAGCAGATTCGATCACCGCTGTGTCGAGCTGTCCACTGGTTACAAGCTGGCCCCCTACGGAGCCATCTGCGTACGCAAATTGCGGCGCGATGCGCGGCAGTCGCTCTCAGCGGAGATCTGCTCCGGGGGGCAGAACCAGCGCTCACCATCAATCGAGCATTGCGAGCAAGCACTCGCGGGCCGCCGCTCGCCGCGCGGCTTGCCAGTCCGCGCTGTGCTGCCAGTAGTAGTGACTGTCGGTCTCCGGGGCGAGCGCAGTGATGTCGAACGCGGTCATCGCCAGCTGGATCTGCTCCCAGCTGGGCAGCGGTCCTGATCGTCCATCCGCGTAGGCCGTCCACATGTGCCGCCGGACCTCACCGTAGGAGGCAATGTCGCCGAACAATTCACTCACTCCTGTGAAGTCGACGAGAGGAGACAGGATTCCTCCGAATCCCCAGTCGAGGATCCCGGTCAGGGTGCCGGATTCGTCGACAAGGAGCTGTTCTTCGTGGAGGTCGCCGTGGGCAAGGACGGGTGCCATCGCCTCCGCAGCCCTGAGCGCCTCCAACAACATCGCGGGAGACCGAACCTCGATGAAGGATGCGGCCGCTTCGGCCAGGTGCTCGGCGCCGCCGAGACCGCGTAGTGGGGAGTAGCAGTCGGCAGCCGTCGGAGGAGCCGCTGGCGGTTCCTCCCAAGCGTTGGCCCATAGGCTCGGCGGAACGAGGTCCATGCTCGTCTCGTGGCATACGGCAATCGCGGCGCCAAGCTGGGACGCCAGCGTAGGCACGTTCTTGGGCGGTACTTGATCGGGTGTGGAGCCGGCGAGCCTGGTCACCGCGAAGAACGGGTAAGGCGAGATACCCGGTTCGTGCCAGCGTCCGAGCAGGTTGGGGACGACAGGGTGGTCCACGGTGGCATAGACAGCGCACTCGCGCTCGATCTGATCGACAACGGTGTGATTACGAGGGAAGAGGAAGGCGCGGTCTCCTGCGAGAAGCACGTGCTTCGTGTATCCGTCGAACCGCGGTTGGATCGGCCCGTCTACTTCGCAGACCTGACGAAATCGCGTGAGTTGGGGCGCGACGAGGACTGCGGCGACAGCTTCCTCGTCATCCATCGCGGAGCCTCCGGGTTTGCCTTCTACGCGATCATCGAACACACGTTGAGGATCGGCCGCAAGCCCACCCCGATCTTCGACACCCTCGGAAAGGACGCCGTGTTCTTCCACCACCGGCTCGGCCTCGAGCTGCTTGAGCCGGAGATTCCAAAGCCACTTGGCCTCTCGGTAACGAACGTTCGTCGAGTTCTACGCCGGATTCCGCCCGAGCCGCGGCGAGGTCGTTCGCCAGCAACGCCGTCATTGCCGTACGGGACAAATCGGCGAAGCCGATCTGGTGAGAGGTCGTGCGGCACCAACAGTGCGGGGCGCTACCTCGGGTGTCCACGGGAGGCCGCGGTCCCCCGGCACCGCGAGGGAGGCATCATCTAGGTGACCGATTCGAGCCGAAGCCGACCACCCACGGGAACACGTGATCATTCCGCATCCAGACGATCACCCACCTCTGCCTGAGCCGACCTGTTGGCGAGGATCTCGGCATGGATCTGCATCTCCATCTGGGTGAGGAGGGCGGGCTGGCCGAGCAGATCTACGCACAGCTGCACGAGCGAATCAGCACCGACGCCTTGCCTGCAGGAACGGTGCTGCCGTCCTCCCGTGAGCTCGCCGCGCGGCTGTCGGTGTCGCGGGCGACGGTGGTCGCGGCCTACGAGCGGCTCGCCGCGCACGGGTTGATCCGCTCGCGCGCCGGGATCGGAACGTTCGTCACCGGGCGACGCACCCCCGCGGCGGCCCCGCCGGTCGAATCCCCGCTGCGGCCACGGGCGATCTGGCGGGCCGAGCATCTCGCCGTTCCGGACCTCACCGTGCCGGCCAGCGAGTTCAACTTCGCGCCTGGCGTCCCCGCGCGCACCGAGTTCCCGTTCGCACGGTGGCGAGCGCTGCTCAACGATCAGTTGCGCAGCCGTACCGAGGTCAACTACGCCGACCCGGCGGGCTCGGCCCGGCTGCGTGAGGCGCTCGCACGGCATCTCGTCGTGAGTCGCGGTGTCCGAATCGCGCCCGAGCAGTTGGTGATCACGGCGGGCGCGCAGCAGGCGTTCGACATCGCCGCGCGGGTTCTGCTCGAGCCGGGCGACACGGTGGCAGTCGAGGATCCCGGTTATCTGCCGGCTTGCCGTGCATTCCTCGCGTACGGAGCCCGTGTCGTCGGTGTGCCCGTCGACGGCGAGGGCCTGGTTGTCGACCAGCTTCCGGCCGGGACGCGGCTGGTGTACGTGACGCCGTCGCACCAGTTCCCGCTCGGCATGCCGATGTCCGAGTCGCGCCGGGCCGCACTGCTCGCATGGGCCGCTCGGCACAACGCGGCGATCGTCGAGGACGACTACGACTCGGAGTACCGCTTCACCGGACGTCCGCTCACGCCGTTGCAGGCGACCGACAGCGAGGGTCGCGTCCTGTACGTCGGATCCTTCTCCAAGACGCTGATGCCGGCGCTGCGGGTCGGGTTCCTCGGCGTCCCGGCAACGCTGGGTGAAGCCGCACGGCGCGCGAAGTTCGTCGCGGACTACGGCACGGCCGGGCACGTGCAGGCCGCGCTCGCCGCCTTTATCGAAGAGGGCGACCTGGCTCGTTACATCCGACGGATGCGCCGTTCGTACGAGCGTCGGCACCACCTGCTGATCGGCACCTTGGGTGAGCACTTCGCCGGTCTCCTCGAGCCAATCGAGTCCAGCGGCGGGACGCACATGGCCGCACTGCTGACACCCGGACAGTCGCCTGACACTACGCTCGCCGGGCGTGCGCTCGCGGAAGGGGTGAACCTCGGGACGATCTCGCGCTGGGGGATCGAGCGTCCTGGTCCGAACGGGTTCGTGTTCGGCTACGGCGCCATCTCGGCCGAGCGGATCCCCGACGGACTCGCCGCGCTGCGCCGTGTTATCTGATCGAGATCGGTCTGGCGCAGATCACATCGAATCGGCGCCGCCACCGCACTGGCCCCGTTCTTAGGCTGCCGCGGACACCCACGACAGGAGGCCCGATGAGATCCCTGCGCATCACCGCGGTAGCCGTCGCCTGTGCCGGCGTCGTCGCCGTCGGCACGTCCCCGGCCCTCGCGCACCCCCGCTGCCAGAAGATCGACGCGACGATCTACGACAAGGTCGTCGATGTGGGCTGCCCGCCCCCGAACCAGGTCTGCGTCGCCGGCACCTTCCGCGGCAAGCACGGCTTCAACGGCACGGACGTCTTCCTGCTCGGCTCTCGTGCCGAGCCGCCGGCGACGTCGCCCGGCTATCGCCCGGTCAGCGGGACGATCACCTACACGTTCGCGGACGGTTCGACGTTGACGGCGCTCGAGACGGCCATCGGCAACGTCGACACGTCGACCGACAATGTCGGCCACGCCGGCGGCACCCAGGAGTTCACCGGCGGCACCGGCCGCTACGAAGGCGCGACCGGCTTCACCTACCTCAATCAGCACTTCGAGGACGGCCAGTTCGTCACCGAGATCCAGGGCGAGGTCTGCGGCGCGGAGAGTTAGGCTCCGCGTCCCATGTCGGTGACCGGTTGCCCGGCGCGCCGGGCCTTCAGCTCTGTCTTGCGTGGATGGGCCGCACCTCGACCGGGAGGGTGGCCGCTCGGCTGAGCCCGGCGGCCCATTCGAGTGCCGAGTCGAAGTCGGGTGCTTCGACGATCATGAACCCGCCGACATGTTCCTTTCCTTCTGCGTACGGGCCGTCCGTCGTGAGGACTTCTTCAGCCCCTGCCCGCACCACAGCTGCCTCGTTCGGCGGATGCAGGCCACCGGAGAAGACCCAGGCGTCGGCATCCCTTGCGTCCTGCTCCAGTGCGTCCAGGTCGCGCCTGATCCGGTTCAGGTCACCAGACACGGGTGGGTCGGTGTCGGGCTGATAGAGGCTCAGCAGAAACCGGGTCATGAGGTAGGTCCCTTCCCTCCGGGCCGTCGTCTAGCGTTCTGGCGACGGGGCGGGCTGGTAGGTAGCAATCAGCACCCCCGACGTGGACGTGAGGGCGCTCGTGAGGCGAAGGTTGGCCGGCACACCTCCGTCGGGGAACAGGCGTTTGCCCGCGCCGATGACGAGGGGGAACACCAGCAGGCGGTACTCGTCGACGAGCGAGTGCTTGATCAAGGTCTGGATCAGTTGTCCGCTGCCGAACACCACAACGTCGCCACCCGGCTGCGCCTTGAGCTCCGCGATCTCTGCTGGTACGTCTGCTCCGAGCACCCTCGTCTCGTGCCAGTCGCCAGAACGCATGGTGCGGGAGGCGACGTACTTCGGGATGCGGTTCATCGCTGCGACGGCGGGCTCGGCTTCGTCGGCGTACGGCCATTGTGCGGCGAAGATCTCGTAGGTCCTGCGGCCCAGGAGCAGACCGGCGGCCTGCGTTGTCGCGTCGGACATGACATGCGCAACCGTGTCGTCGACGAAGGGGTTCACCCAGCCGCCTCGCGCGAATCCCCCGTCGCGGTCCTCCTCTGCCGACAGGACCGACTGCATCACACCGTCGAGGGACATGAAGTTGACCACGACGACTCTGCTCATGTTCCGCTCCGTCCATCCGGTGCGCGGCCCCGTGCGGCCGGCGACTCAGCCTCTACACGAACGGACCCCCGCAACATCGACAGCACCGCGCCCGCGAGATCCCGTCGATCAGCGGCCCCTCACTACCCGGGTGATCCCAACCTAGCCAGTGATCCCATGTGGAGGCAGCGCACGAAACTCGCTCGTGCGGGGACGACTCTTCGCAGATCATGGGGACCGGCCGGGCGGTCACGCGGGAGGCGACGTCAGGGAGAGCGATGAGGACCGGGCACGAGGAACCTGCGCCATACGTCCACCCGACGGAGACACGGCAGAAGGACGCATGGAAGCGGCTCCTGGGCGACTACCTGACGGTAGAGCCTCTTGAAGCCGCGTTCGCACGACGACTCCGTACGCATCGGATCGACCGGTTTCTCGAGCTGGGTGGTGGAAAAGGACCCATCTCCCAGCTACTCGCCCCCGACGGAATCCAGTGCGTCCTGCTCGACCTGAACGTGCACGACTGGCAGGGCCACCATCGTCCCGCCGTCGTCGGAGACCTTCGATCGACGCCCATCAAGCGAGCTGCATTCGACGCCGTGGCTGCGGTCAACTGCCTGTACTTCCTCGCCGATCCAGTCGACGGCATCCGAGAGGCGTACGAGATCTTGAGACCGGGCGGGATCTTCCTCGCCTCCACGCCGAGCCGGTACCACGACCCCGAGCTCGCTCATGTGACTCCGCATTGGGGGACCCGAGGTCCTTTTGACGCGGAGGAAGCAGCCGATCTCGTAGGCCAGGTCTTCGACGATCTGGACGTGGAGTGGTGGGAGGTTCCCGCATACCACCTACCCGACCGAGCTGCCGTGGTCGACTACCTCGTCGCATACGGCGTGGCCGACCCCGAAGCCCGCGCCGAGGAGCTCCCGGTCCCCTTGGACATCACCAAGAAGGGAGTCGACATCTGGGCGCGACGGCCATGACGGGCGCGGATTCCTTGACAGGCAAGTGATTACTTGCCTATGGTGTGCCGGTGGGTGATCTGTTCAAGGCGCTGTCCGACCGGACCCGGCGGGCGATCCTGGACGAGCTGATCGATCGCGACGGCCAGACCCTGTTCGAGATCTGCGGTCGCCTCATCTCCCGGCACGGTGTGAGCGCTACGAGGCAGGCCATCTCCCAGCACCTCGACGTGCTCGAATCGGCCGGACTCGTACGGTCCGAGCGTTCGGGTCGATACAAGTTCCACCACATCGACACATCGCCCCTACGCGAGATCAGCGAGCGATGGCCACAGCAGGCGAAGGAGCCAGAAGGATGAAGATCACCGTCACCAGCGTCCTGGTCGACGACCAGGAGAAGGCGCTCGCCTTCTATACCAACACGCTCGGTTTCGTGAAGAAGACCGACGTGCCCGCCGGTGCGGCAAGGTGGCTGACCGTGGTCTCGCCCGAGGATCCCGATGGCGTCGAGCTTCTGCTCGAGCCCAGCGGACACCCCGCGGTCGGCCCGTTCAAGGAAGCGCTCGTCAACGACGGCATCCCCTTCACCTCGTTCGCAGTAAAGGATGTCCAGGCCGAATACGAGCGACTCCACAGCCTCGGTGTGACGTTCACCCAGCCTCCGACGCAAATGGGCCCCGTCACGACGGCCGTGTTCGACGACACGTGCGGAAACCTCATCCAGATCGCAGCCACATAGCGCCAGGCCCCACTCCCATTCGGGGCGGCTTACCGCGAAGCAGTTCCAGGAAGCCGGCGGCACGGAGGACTGGCGGGTGCTCGCCGTCGGGGCCGGCAGCTGGTTCGACGCGTCGTCGCATGCCGCTGGCGCGGAGTTGATGCGCGGCATCGTTGACCTGGTTGGCGATGGCGCACGGCAACCGGACATCGACCTTCGCCGGAGCGGAGTCCAGGTGCGGATTCCGTTCGGCCCACCTGACCCATCTGACCCAGCCGGCCCAGCCCGCCCGGCCGGGTTGACGGCCGCTGACGTGTCGTTCGCCCGTGCGGTTTCGGATATCGCGCGTGGCCTGGGGCTGAGGTCCGATCCGGCGGCGCTTCAGTCCGTGCAACTCGCGATCGACGCGTCCGACAAGGCAGCGGTGATGCCGTTTTGGCGGACTGCCTTCGGCTACGAGGAGTCGGAGGACGATCTCACCGACAGCCTGCGCCGGGATCCAAGAATCTGCTTCCACCAGGCCGATCAGCCACGTCCGCTGCGCAACAGGATTCATGTCGATGTCACGTGGGCGTACGACATCGACGACACGGGACGGGCGGAGGTACTGGCGAACGGCGGCCACGTGATCAACGACGAACGCCCGTGGGTGTTCGCCGACCCGGAGGGAAATGAGGCCTGCCTCTTGCTCGGGCCACCGTCATCCCTGGGCAACGATCCCGATACCCAGGACTTCCGGGACATGGGCTGCGGGCTCACCTGCTACCCGACGGCGTCGTTCCGTGAGTCGGTTGATCTTGCAGCGACCGTTGCCGGCCACGCCGACGAGGCGGCGAAGGCATTGATGGTGGACGTGCGTCCCGGCTGCGTCACGTTCGACTCCGGCAAGGACCAACAGGAGACCGAGGACTTCGTCAACGACGAGGGCTTCGTGGAGCTAGCCCGCCGGATCCAGGCCGCGGCGCGCGGGATGGGACTCAGTGCCGATCCGTCCGCCCGAGTGCGGTTCCTTCAGATCGCTATCAACGCGGTCGACATCCCTGTGGTGCGGCCGTTCTGGATGGCCGTACTCGGATATCAGCAGGGTCCCTACCTGCGTTTGGCTCAGGACATCTACGATCCGCGCCGGCTCAACCCGGTGTTCTGGTTCCAGCAGATGGACTCCATGGACGAAGCGCGGCGGGCGCAGCGCAACCGGATCCACTTCGACCTGTTCGTTCCCGACGACCAGGCAGAGGCGCGGATCGACGCCGCGCTGGTCGGCGGCGGGCGCATCACCAACGACTCCCAGGCGCCCGGGTGGTGGACACTCGCAGACCCCGAGGGCAACGAGGTGGATGTCGTCGTCGCATCCGGACGTGTGTAAACCATGTGGCCAGGTACGCCAGTCAGGTGGACCATGCCGTCGTGGGAAACATCCTTCTGGTAGCCAACACTCGCCTGCCCGAGAGCGCGCCCTGGTACGTACCACGCGGGTACACGGTCCGTCCTTGCGCGCTCACAGATGCCGATGCCCTGGGCAGGTTGTACTTCGACGCTACGGACGCGCGGGTGGACTCGCTGCTGGAAGCCGTCGCGGACATGCAACGGGGCTTCGACGGGGAGTACGGCGACTACTGGCCGGAGGCGTCCCTGCTGGTCGAGTACGACCATGCCACCCCGGTGGCGGCGATCCAGACCGTGCATCGGGCTCCTTGGGCTGACACGCCGGATTGCCCATGGGTCAATGAGTTGTTCACCGCACGGGGCCACCGTCGACACGGGCTGGCCCGGGCCCTCCTGACAAGGACCATGCTGGTTGCCGCAGACTCCGGTCGGGAGCGAATTGCACTTCGGGTGAACGACACCAATGTTGCTGCACGGACCCTTTACGAGCAGCTCGGATTTCGGCGGTCGGTCGGCACGTAGATCGTCTCTCGCGACCCTGGCGGCGCAGAGGTCACTCAGCGACGTGCGCCGCCGAGCTGTCGGTGAAGGCCGACCCCTTCCACTCCACCATTGGATAGTGAGGTAGGCCCGGGTCGAGTTCCACCACCACTGCGTGGAGTGAATCGCTCAGATCGGAGACCAACGCTTCGCCGTAGCGCCTATTCCATTGCTCGGTGATACGCGCGAGCGCCGGCTGATATCCGTCGCGTTCCTCGCGGCCGACGTCCGTGAGCCGAACCACTTTCCGTCCGGTTGCCGAGTCACGCTCGACAGTAGCGATGTGGTGTCGTTCCAAGAGTGTCTTTCCGTTGCCAGACAGGCCGAAGGTCATCGGGAGCGATGCGAGAGGAACTCCCTCGTCCGGCACGAGACGCAAGGTGTTGGCAACCACTGGCAGTACGCCCTTGCCCGCTGCCTCGTAGTCGATCGTGAACGCGACCAGTGCCTGGGACACCAATGCGTACAGGGGAAGCTCGGCGAGACCTGCCCGGTCGCGGTCAGTCCGGCGTACGGGACTCCAGTCCTGGCCGTGGGCCGGCATCCGCGGAGGACCTTCGCGCGCTGGCACATGCCGGCCGCCGGTCAGGCTGGGATCGCCGGGACCGTATCCCGTGGGGTAGTGCGGCAACTCGAGGTCCAGTTGGACAACCAGACCTTCGAGGCAGGTACGAAGTATGCGCAGCCGGTCGTCGCCAAAGCGATCCCGCCATCGGAGGTCAACCAGGTCAGGAAGGCCGCGCCAGGCTGCTCGAACCGCCGCGCCCTGCGGTGTCAGCCGTACGACCTTTCCACCGCCAGCCGTAGCGGATCCCTGCTGTACTGCCCATCCGGTCCGCTCCAGGCCGCCGATATTCGACCGCACGGCCCGGCGTGACAGCCGAGCAAGTCTTGGTACGTCGCGGATGTCGGTGCCTGTCGTGTCGAGAACGCGGAGCACGTTGGCCCACAGCGGAAGGGACGGCGCGGGGCTCAGGTCAGCACCAACCCGGTCGAAGTCCCGCGCGTATTCGATCAATGCCCGTGACAGAAGTACGCTCAGCGGAAGGGTCACGGCGTGGGGCCTCCCTCTCCATCCAGTGTGGTGGGCCTTCCCCGTTTCTCTCGCTACGAGAGCCTCTCAGACCATTGCACGGGTGTCACGCCCCAGCCGCCTACGCCGCGGATGGCCCGGTGGCATGCGTACGCAACCGCTGACTTGTATGGTGCTGTCCATGCACACCGATGTGTATGTGCCCGAGTGGCGCCGGATACCCCCGCAGTAGGGCGAGTACCCGACAAGCCCTGTGCCATCATCGCGATCCGCGTGACGTAGCAGCTCTGCACGTCCCCATCCCACTCCGTGTCTGCGTCTACTTCGGCGCTCGTCGTGGCGAGGTCTCCCACCCTCGTACGGAGTGGTGGTTCGCGGGTCCACACATCGGGAGCCACGGAATGCAAGCACCGAAGCGAAGGAAGTCACGATCAAGAACCCGGTCTCGCCGGGCAAAGTGGAAGGCGATCCCGCCCTCGTTGGTTTCGTGCAGTAACAGGGCGTGCCGCCAACCGACACTGGCGCACCGGGCGTGTCCCAAGTGCGGCCAGTACCGCGGTAGGTCGGTCACGGACTGACGTGTCATGACGGCTGGCCCGGGCGGGAACCTTTCGTCTCCGCCCGGGCCACGCCGCACCGAAACGCAGGAGGTGTTTGCCATCGCCCAGGATCCAGCCGACGATCTCTACGCGGGGACCGGCGGCATGTCCAGAGAAGCCCTGTCCGCTCTGGTGTCCGAGGTCAACGAGCGTGCGAGCAGCGATCTGCAGCTCGTCAGCACGGCCGAACATGGCGGCTCTGGTGGTGCGGCATATGTGCGTTGGCCGGACGGGCGGGAGGCTGTCGTCACCCGATCACCTGCCTCCGTCGAGCAGATGCGTCAGACGGCCGACGTGCTGCAGTCCGTGAGAGCCAGAGGGCTTCCAGTTCCACGCCACGACCTGGTGGTTGAACTCGGCGATGGCTCTGTGGCATTGGTCCAAGAACGCCTGAACGGGCGGCCCGCCAGCCGTGTCGACGCAGAGGTGATCGATTCGATGGTGGAGATGAACGAGCGCTTTGACGGGCTGCTCGCTGATCGCCCCGACGTTCCGACGCCGCCCCTGTATCTGCGCGACAGTGGGCCGGTCTATCCGAGGCATGAGGTCCTGGAGCGGCACTGCGACCGGAGCCGACGTCTACTTCGCCGGATCCGTGAGATCGGTCGCGGCGAGCCGCACGAGATGACCGGCGACGATCTCGTACATCCGGACTACACCTTTGGCAACGTTCTGTATGACGAGCATGGCCGTGTTACCGGCGTCGTGGACTGGAACTGGGGGGTCGGCCGGGGTGATCGGCGCTTCGCTCTCGTGCGGATCTACGTCGACCTGTACTGGAGCAGCCTTGCCCAGGACGGCGGCGAATATGGCGTCGAACCATCAGCCTTCAGTCGGATGGACGAGATCCTGGAGACCCGGCTCGAACCCGAGCTGTTGCGCCTCTACTGGGCACACACGACACTCAACCAACTCCACTGGGCGATTCTCTACCACGCCCCGGAGGTCATAGATCTGTTCCTACGGTTTGGGGAGAGTCGACTGGACTGACCCCGGTGGAAGCACTGGCGTACGCGCCATGAAGGAGGTACCGGTGATCATTGACGACGTTCTCGTGTTCCGAGCCGAGCTGGATGGCCTTCGCAGGCTCGCGAATCTCCCCAGGCCGAGGGTGACAATCCGCCCTGAGGACGTTCCGGGTGCCCTGTGTCTGTGGGGACCGCGCAGTGCCAACGATGATCACCGATATGACGGCCGGCTCATTCCCGATAGCGACGTTCCACTCGAGGATGTGCTTCGTGCGGTTCAGGAGAGCGGCCGACGGGCGCCGGGAGGTCATCTCCTGATTCGCGGTGTTGCCGCGAGCTTCGACACTGCAGCAGTAGCCCTACTTACCTCCCTTGGTGCCCACAGGAACACCGAAGGGCCGTACACGATGATGGCGTACGACCTCAGACCAGTCGACGCCGTCGCGCCCGCAGAGCTGACCCGCGTCAGCGATCGTACGAGCCGCCTGTGCGGAGGCACGACGACAAGGCGCCCTTGTCGCGGCCCTGAGAACCACAGAGGAGCTTGCCGGGCACGGCGGCCTCTACCAGAGCATCGGGTTCACAGTCGTCGGCCACGAGCACACTTGGAATCTCGACGGGATCGACGCTCTGAGTTTCTGAGGTAGCTGCCTGGAATCAATCGACAACAGCGGATCATGCTCGTTGATTATGGTCGGCTTGTGGTCGGCGGTCCGACGCTAATGTGCCTGGCATGCATCGCAGCCGTGTGTACGCAATCCTGATCGATACGCCCGAGGACGACGCCGCACGAGCTACGGCATTCTGGTCCGCAGCCCTTGGCGTCACTCCGAAGCCGAACCCAACGGAACCGCAGTTCATCCAACTACCCGACGGCGTCCCTGGCGTGGTGACCGCGATCCAGGCTGTCCAAGACTCGCCGCCGCGCGTGCACCTCGATATCGAGACCGACGATGTGGAGGCCGAGACCGCGCGGCTGCTGGCGTTGGGGGCGACATCGGAGGCGCAGTGGCAGGAGTGCCGTGTCCTCCGTGCGCCGGGTGGCCACCTGGTCTGCGTACTGCCGGTCGAGAGCGATCGGGATCTCTTTGAGGCGCAGGCGAACGCCTGGCCATGAGCGCTGCCGGGGAAGAAGCGAAGTGGCTGTGCAGGACTTCACCGCCGCCGAGGTGTCGCATCAGGTCGAACGCCACTACCTTGAAACCTCCAGGCCGGCTGGTTATTCGCCGGTCTGGCCATCGATACGTTCGCGGATCAGGTCGGCGTGCCCGTTGTGGCGGGCGTACTCGCCGACGAGCTTCTGCAGGTTCCAGCGCACGCTCTGCCCGTTGCCGGCGCCGGTCGAGTCGAGGATCGGATGCTGACCGATCCGCTCGTCGGCGAGCGCCTTCTCCCGCTGCCACGCCGCCATCGAGTCGGTCAGCATGGACGCGTCGGCGTCGATGTCCCACTCGGGTCCGTCGTCGGTGTACTCGCCCCAGACCCACTGGAGGTCGGCCTTGGGCCCGAGTGCCCAGGCCGCGTAGACCCGCTCCATCTCGGTCATGTGGCGTACCAACCCGAGCAGCGAGAGCGGCGACGGCGGTGCGGCTCGGCTGGCGATCTGGGCCGCGTCCAGGCCGGCACACTTCGCCTCGAGCGCATCGCGGTGAAACGCGAGCCAGCCAAGGAGGATGGCACGCTCGTCGCCGTCCGGTGGCTGGGGTGCGCGCTCCATGGGCCGATCCTGCCGTACGCGCGAACGGAGAGTCCAGGTGCTGGCGCTCAGCCGAGCGGATACCCGCGTACGTGGGAGACCACCAGTTCGGGCACCGGCACCTCGCCGTCGGTGGCGGCGGCCTTGGCGGGAAAGTCGAACACGCCGATCATCAGCTGCATCGGGTAGTCGGGTGCTTGGTCGAGCCGGCGTACGACCTCACCGTCGACCGTGAAGGCGAGCGCCCCCGGGGTCCAGTCGACGCCGTAGGTGTGAAACTCCGCCACGTCGAGCGGAAGCGGATCGGCGGCGAACTCCTGCACCAGGGCAGGGTCGCCGATCTTCTTGACGCCGATGCCGACGTCGGCGGTGCCCTCCCGGACTGCGTCGCCGAAGATCTCGGCGACACAGATCTCGCCGGCGCGTTCGGGACTGTCCTCGAACCCAGACATCCAGAAGGCGACCATCGACCGAGCGGTGATGATGCCTCGCATCCGCACCTCGACGTGACCGTAGAGCGGCAGGTATCCCCGCAGCGTCGGCTGCTCCTCGCGGACCTGCAGCCCGTCGCGGAACGGCAACTGGCCAACGGTGCTGCCGAGCGGACCGGCGAAGCTGCCGCTCTGGATACAGGACACCCGCAGCGGTTCCTCGTGCAGGTCGGCGCACCAGACGGGCTGGTCGACGGGGATGCTCAGGTGAAGCTCGCCGTCGCGTACGACATGGGTGGCCGCCGACTCGGAGCGAGAGCTCCAGTGCGGGAGGTAGTAGGGGAACCAGACGCCCCGGTCGAGCGAGTCGCCAGGAAACCGCTCGTCGAACTCGCTTCCAGCCGCCGTCATGCCCGGGATCCTAGCGCCGGACGGTTCCAGCGGGCCGACCTCAGCGGCCAGCCCAGAGCCCGACTACGGCAGGCCGCCACTGAACCCCTGGAAGAGCCCGTCTGGGTCGTACCGCTCCCGCAGAGCGTGGAGGCGTCGCCAGTTCTCCGGCGAGAAGGACGCCGGTGCGCGGGTCGGATCGTCCACGATGTCGGTCTCGCCGAGGTAGTGGCCGTCGGTGATGGGGGCGAAGAGTTCCATGCACTCCCGATGCCAGGCGATGTTCGCGGCGTCGTCGGCCGCGCGCTCCCAGATGGTCCAGGCGCCGCCGTACGTTCGGGCGGCCATCGAGAACGCGGCGTCCTCCGGTGGCTGGAAGTTCGTCCACGCGGAGTAGATGGCGAACAGGACGACAGACCGGGGCGACGGCGTACGGACGAAGTGGTCCCGGACCGCGAGGAGGACGTCGACCGTCGGTCGGGTCGACCACAGGGTCTCCACCTGATAGCGGTGGTCCGGGGGGAACGTGATCGCCGCGTTGTCGAAGAGGGTCTCGAACGGGGTCGGCTCGTTCGACCGGGCCAGACACGCCGAGATAGCCGGGCAGGACTCCATCGGCGCGAGGGCGGCGGCGGCCTCGTCGTCGGTGTCCGCGAAGGCCGTGGCCGTGATCATGCAGACCTTTCCGTCGCTTGACGCCGACCGATCGGCGAGCTCGGGTGGCGCGGTGGTGAGGTAGACGGTCAGCTCGACGTTGCTGGGCAGGTGATCGGTGACCGACCCCAACCAGTGGCCGATCTCCTCCAGACGTTCCAGCGGATAGTGGTAAGTGCTCGTCCAGATCGCCTGGGGCATCGGGTACAGCCGGAGGTAGTAGCGGGTGGCGACCCCGAAGAAGCCGGCGCCGCCGCCCCGGGCCGCCCAGAACAGGTCGGTGTTCTGGGTCGAGCTGGCGTGCACCAACTCACCGGCCGCGGTCACCACGTCGATCCCGTCGACGCTGTGGCATGCGTGTCCCCAATGGCCGGAGTTCCAACCGACTCCTCCGCTGAGCAGGAACCCGCTGACCTTGACGGTGGGACAGTGCCCGACCGGAAAGCACAGGCCGGCCACTGACAGCTGGCGGATCAGGTCGCGGTTGGAAACCACCGGCTGCGTCGTCGCCATCCGGGTGGCCGCGTCGATGGTCACGTCGTTGAGGCGGGCCAGGTCGATCAGCATGCCCCCGTCGCGTACGGCAAGCCCGCACCAGGAGTGTCCGCCGCCGCGTACGACCACCTTGAGGTTCTGCTCTCGCGCGCACCGCACGGCCTCGACGACGTCCGCCTCGTGGGCGGCCCGGACGATGACGCCAGGGCGCCGGTCTGGCTTGAGCCCGTTCCACACCAGGTCCGACAGCACCGTTGCGTACGCCTGGTCGGACGGCTCGAGGACCTCGCCGGCGATCCGCCGACGAATGATGGCAAGGTCAGGCATCGGCGCTCTCTCGGTTCGGAGGCGGGACAGGGCGCGGAGTCTTCCCGAGGTGCGAGCCCCGGAGCCGTCCACGAGCCTTGCGACAACTCTGTGTGTCCAGGAGAGGATTGCCGCAGCTCAGCTGCTCTACACCCGGTGGAGGTTCGGCCAGCGGGCCCGATCGGCGAGAATCCGGAGCATGAACCGCGCGCTCCTCGCGACCTTCCTGGTCGCCGTCGCCCTGCTCAGCCTTGCCCCCGGCCCGGACATGCTGTTCATCGTCGCGAACGCGATCACCGGTGGTCGGCGTGCGGGCGTCGTCGCCGCACTCGGCGTCTCGACGGGTCTCGCGGTGCACACGGTGGCGGCGGCGCTCGGGCTTGGTGCGCTGATCCAGGCGGCGCCGATGGTGCTCGACGGGATCCGGGTCGTGGGCGCGGTGTTCCTTGTCTACCTTGCGGTCGCTACGTGGCGCAGCAGCCGGGCGCACCGCAGGCAGCAGGAACCGGTGGACGAGGTGGCTGCGGCCCGGCAGCGTTCGATCCCGCGCGTGTACGCGATGGCCATGCTCACCAACCTGGCCAACCCGAAGGTGATCCTGTTCTACCTGGCGTTCTTCCCGCAGTTCCTGACGACCGGTGCCGGGAGTTGGCCGGCCACCGTTCAGTTCCTGGTGCTGGGTGCGGCGTTCATCGTGGTCGGCCTGGCCGTCGACGGCTCGGCCGGGATGCTCGCCGGCACCCTGTCGGAGCGGATCCTGCGACGCGGTCGCGTCAGGCAGTGGCTCGACCGGGTCTCCGCTGCCGTGTTCGGTGCGCTGGCGGTTCGGTTGGCGCTCGACGCCCGCTGAGCGCCGAGGCGGGCGCGCCGAGGGGGACCGACCCCACCACCTGGGCGTCGAGTTGCCTTCCCGCGACTCGCAATACCTCTGTGACAGAGCTATCCTTCGAAGGGCTACGCCTGTTCGTCCGCTGACTGTCGGAGGAGGTGAGGCGGGTGACGGTGGAGGCTCCGACTGACGACGCGGCCGAGATCGTGCTCGCTGACGACCTGTTGGTGGGGATTGGCGCGCTTCGTCGGGGTCTGCGACACACCGGACCCGACTGGCCGTTCGGGCCGCTCACCGGGGCGCAGGCCGAGTTGCTGCGGCTGGTCCGCGGCGAGCCCGGCATCTCCGTCGCCGCGGCAGCCGCCGAGTTGCGGGTCGCCGCCAACACCGTGAGCACCCTGGTCCGGCAGCTGTCGGAGGTGCGCCTGTTGGTCCGTACGACCGATCCGACAGATCGACGGGTCGCCCGGTTGGAGTTGACCGACGCGGCCCGGGACCAGCTCGGGCGCTGGCGCGACGGCCGGGTGCATGCGTTGGCCGCGGCCCTTGCGCAACTGCCCGACGACCAGCGTCACCTGCTGGCCGAAGCCGTGCCGGTCCTCGCTGCCGTGACCCGCACGCTCGATGACCACGCCGACCGGCAGACCGACCCGGCAGGAGGTGCGCGTTCGTGAGCGATGACGCGTCCGTGAACTCCCACCCGCGGGACGATGGGGCTGCGGAGCGTTCGCCCGCGCCGACACCTGCCGTGTCCGTACGCGGGTTGACCTATCGGTTCAAGGAACACGTCGCGGTGGCTGACCTCGACCTCGAGGTGCGGCCAGGAGAGGTCTTCGGTCTCCTCGGACCCAACGGTGCCGGCAAGACCACGACGCTCCGGGTCCTCACCACGTTGCTGCCGCTCCAGCAGGGCGAGGCGTACGTCTTCGGCTACGACGTACGCCGCCGCAAGATCGCCGTCCGCCGGCTGCTCGGCTACGTACCCCAGCAGCTCTCGGCCGACGCCGCGCTGTCCGGTCGGGAGAACGTCATGCTCTTCGCCCGGCTCTTCGACGTACCCCGGCGCGAGCGACGCCGCCAGGTCGACGAATCCCTGGAGGTGATGGGTCTCCAAGACGCCGCCGACCGGCTGGCCGGAACGTACTCCGGTGGCATGATCCGGCGCCTCGAACTCGCGCAGGCGTTGATCAACCGGCCACGGCTGCTCGTGCTCGACGAGCCGACGATCGGGCTTGATCCGATCGCCCGGGGCACCGTGTGGGAGCGCGTCCGCGAGCTACGCGCCGACACCGGAATGACCGTACTCGTCACCACGCACTACATGGACGAGGCCGACCAGATGTGCGACCGGATCGGCATGATGCACCTCGGCCAGCTCCGTGCCGTGGGCGCGCCGGCTGAGCTGAAGGCCGCGCTCGGTCCGGACGCGACCCTGGAGGACGTGTTCCGCCACCACGCTGGCGACACTTTCGAGGATGCGGAAGGAGGGGGTGGTTTCCGTGACGTCCGAAGCACCCGCCGCACAGCGCGCCGCCTCGGTTGAGGACCAGATCGCCGAACGACCCCTCGGCTGGCGGTTGCCGAGCCGGGTGGCCACGTTGTGCCTGCTCGAGCTACAGAAGCTGCGCCACGACCAGACCGAGCTCGTCACCCGGATCGTGCAGCCGGCGCTGTGGCTCATCATCTTCGGTACGACGTTCAGCCAGCTTCGGGTCATCCCGACCGGCGGCGTGCCGTACCTCGACTTTCTCGCGCCCGGCATCCTCGCCCAGTCCGCGCTGTTCATTGCGATCTTCTACGGCATCCAGATCATCTGGGAACGCGACGCCGGAGTGCTGGCGAAGCTGCTGGTGACGCCGACGCCACGGGTCGCGCTGGTCGCGGGCAAGGCGTTCGCCGCTGGGGTCCGCGCGTCGGTCCAGGGTGTGATCGTGCTGGTACTGGCCCTGATCCTCGGGGTGTCCCTGACGCCCAACCCGCTGCGCATCCTTGGCGCGTTCGTAGCGCTGGTTCTCGGGACGGC
Organism: uncultured Actinomycetota bacterium; assembly: GCA_963720325.1. Lineage (GTDB taxonomy): Bacteria > Actinomycetota > Actinomycetes > Propionibacteriales > Actinopolymorphaceae > Thermasporomyces. Next base: position 1,812,019 of record CAVRFE010000008.1, read on the forward strand.
GTTCTTCTGCTGCCTCTCGCTGACGATCGCCGGCCTGGTCCTCAACCGGGACCGGTTGATGGGGATCGGGCAGGCGATCACCATGCCGCTGTTCTTCGCGTCGAACGCGTTGTACCCGATCGCGCTGATGCCGGAGGGCGTACGTTGGCTCGCCCACATCAACCCGCTGAGCTATGAGGTCGACGCGCTGCGCGGACTGCTGATCGGTACGCCGTCCAACCTGCTGCTGGACTTCGGCGTCTTGGTCCTCGCTGCCGGCGTCGGCATCGGTACCGCGGCGGCTCTCCTCGGCCGGCTCGCCCGCTGACGGCCGGCTCGCCGGCGGGACGAGGCCGCCGGTCCGGTCACGACCAGGTCATGTTGATCGAGCGTCCGAAGTTGACGTAGCCGGCGCGCTGGAACGCGTTTGCCATCGGTACGTTTCCGAGGTCCGTCGACGCCCCGATGCGCGGGGCGTCCTGTGCGGCCAGAATGCGGGTGCCCTCGGCGAGGATGTCGTCGATGTAGCCGTTGCCGCGACGGGCGGGCACGACACCGAGGTACGCGATGATCGGGCTGTAGTCGTTGCGTGCCGGTATGACGAAACCCACCGGATCCCCACCGGGCAGGGTCGCGATCCGCCACCACTCCCGCGGGCTCGCGTAGAGCGCCAACTCGCCCTCGTAGTGCTGGACCGCGGCGTCCCGTGCCGACATCCGGGTCAGGTCCTGTCGACTGTGCGCGTCCAACGTGCCGTCCATCACCGGCGTCATCAGGGCGAGAAGATCGTCGGGGTCGCGCACCGGGCGGAACGCGAGGCGGCCGCTGGGTTCGGGGATCGGTGTCCCCGGCCGCCACTCCAGTCGCAGGCGTTCCACGAACAGCCGGGCGCCGGTGCGTTCCAGGATGGTCATGCGGTCCTCGACGACGCGTCGGGTGTCCGCGCCGTCACGCCAGTCCGCCGGAACGAAGCGGAGGTACTCCGGCGGCGGCGTACCGGCCGGGATCACCTCGTCCGAGGCCGCCTTCACCAGCCGTACCCCGACGTCGAGCAGGTCCGGATCCGAGGCGGCGTCGTCGAGGTCGAGGATGTCGAGATAGACGGGCGGCCCGTCGCTGCCCTTGCCCCACCAGGCGAGGCGGGCGAGGATCCGGTCGCCGCGTAGGGCGATCCACATCCACTCCGGTCGGCGGCGGCCGGCGGCCAGGTCGGCTTCCAGTTCGTCGTCGAGAAGGTAGGGCAGTCGGGAGAAGAGGTCGAGTTCGTTAAGCCCGCTGATCGGACGGATGGTCAGGTCCTGCGGCTTCAAGGTCAAGGCACACTCCGGTGAAGGTTCCGACCGTAAGTCCATCCAACGAGGACCTCGCACGCCAACCTGTTTTCCGGGCACCGCAGCGGTGGGCCCGCCGGCTAGCCTCGCCTGGTGACCTCGATCGAGCGACCGAACATCGTCCTCGTCCACTGGCACGATCTCGGTACCCGGCTCGGCACCTACGGCGTCCCCGGTGTGCCGAGCCCTGCCGTCGACCGGCTCGCCGGCGAGGGAATCCGGTTCGACCGGGCGTTCTGTGCGACGCCGCTGTGCAGTCCGGCCCGCGCCGCGCTGATGACCGGTCGCTACCCGCACGCGAACGGCATGAACGGGCTGCAGCACCTCGGCTGGGAGTACGCCGACGGGGTCGAGACGCTGCCGATGCACCTGCGCGCCCTCGGCTACCACAGCGCCAACTTCGGGATGCAGCACGAAGCCGCCGATCCCGCGCGGCTGGGCTACGACGAGGTCTTCGAGGCGCGGGACCCGGCCACCGGATGGCAGCGGGCCGACACCGTGGTCGACGAGGCTGTCGCCTGGCTGAAGGGTCCCGATCGTCGGCGCGAACCGTTCCTCGCGGTCGTCGGCTTCTTCGAGGTGCACCGGCCCTATCCCGCCGAGCTCTACCCGCCGGACGACCCGAGCGACGTCTGGGTCCCGCCGTACCTCCCCGACAACGCGCACACCCGCGCCGACCTGGCCGCGTTCCACGGCTCGATCCGGGTAGCCGACCGTGCCACCGGTCGGCTGGTCGAGACGCTCCGGGAGGAAGGCCTGCTCGACCGCACCTGGATCGTGTTCACCACTGATCACGGCATGGCGTTTCCACGGGCGAAGTCGACGTTGTACGACCCCGGCATCCAGGTCGCCCTGGTGATGCGGCCGCCGGACGGTTCGGCGTTCCGGCGGGGACCCAGCGACGGGCTGACGGCACACGTCGATGTCATGCCGACCCTGGTCGAACTGGCCGGTGGTGCGGTGCCGCCGGCGACCCAGGGGATCAGCCTGGCGGGCTGGCTACGCGGCGTCGAGGATGCGCCGACTCGGAGCCAGGTGTACGCGGAGAAGACGTACCACGATGCGTACGACCCGATGCGGGCGGTTCGTACGACGCGATGGAAGTACATCCGAAACGCGTTGTCCGGCCCGCGGCTCGTCCTGCCGGGCGACATCGAGGACAGCCCGACGCGCGCCGGACTCGGTGACGCGCACCTGGCCGCGCGGGCGGATGTCGAGCTTTACGATCTCGCGGCCGATCCGTGGGAGCAGCACAACCTCGCCGGTGGGTCTGACGTCGCCGACGTCGAGCAACACCTGGCCGAGTCCCTCACGCAGTGGCAGCACGACACCAAGGACCCACTCCTGGCAGGCCCGATCGCCGCGCCGCGGTGAATCCCCGGCGTCTGAGACCCGGCTCTGGTCAGCTGGTGCGCGGGCGGCCGCGAGGGCCGGTGCTGCGTGCGTTTGTGCCAGAACGCGGCGGACGCTTGCGCGCTTCCTCCGAACGCTCTCGGCTCCCGCCCACCTGCGGCGGAACCCCACCGGCTTCGCCTCCGGCCGCTCCCGGTGGCTCGGTGTGCGTGGCCGGGTCGTCGGGTGTGGTCGGCGCGTGCGGTGGCGTGCCGGCGGCCTGGTCGGCGACGGCCTCATCTGGCCCGGCACCGCCCGGGTCCGAAGTTCCAGGCGCCGGTCGTGACGTGGCGCCCATCTGATCCGAACGCCTCGGCGGGCTGGTCGACTCCAGCGGTTGCCACTGCGTCGGCGTACCGCGAGTGAGGAACTTGTACGCCGCGATCGCCGCACCCGCCAACGCCGCGACGGCGAGCAACATCCGCGGCCAGCGGCGCTTGTGCTTCGTGGACGGGACGTCGACCTCGCCTTTGAGTGCGGCATAGGCCGCAGTGCCCCGCCGGCGGGCCTCGGTCCGGTAGGGCTCGCTCGCCGTCACCGCCGCGGACATGGCGTCGGCGACCTTGGGAACCACGTCGTCGGACAGGACCGTACGCGCATGCTCGATCGCGGGTCCGATCTTCTCCCGCGCGTCGCCCACCGCGGGGCCGAGGCGCTGGCGCGCGCTGTCCATCGCGGGGCTCATCTTGTCCCACGCGTGTGTTGCGGCCTCGTTAGCTTGTCTCCGCGCTGTCTGAGCCGGGCCCGACGGCTTCTTCTGACGTCCCATCACGTGCCCCTCTCATCCCGTACTACGGGTGGGGTAGTTGTCGGTCCCCGTCCGTGATGACTTCCCTGGATACCTACCGATCATGCCCATGGGCGGCCGATCGAGTTGCACCGGGCACCCCGGCCGGGCTCGACTCGTTGCCGTGAAAGGATCGCAACCGTCAATCGGGCCACGCCTGGGACAACCGGGGGACAACCGCCGATGGCAGTCGAGAGAAGAGGACATTCTGGTGAGTGACGCGACCATCGCCACACTTCGGACTTCCGCCGGTGACATCGAGGTCACCCTGTTTCCCGATCAGGCACCCAAGACGGTGCAGAACTTCGTCGGGCTCGCGGACGGCAGCCGGGAGTGGGTCGATCCGGAGTCGGGCGAGAAGACGACCAGGCGGTTCTACGACGGCCTGACGTTCCACCGGGTGATCAGGGGTTTCATGATCCAGGGCGGGTGCCCGCTGGGTACCGGTACCGGTGGCCCTGGTTACCGCTTCGGTGACGAGTTCCACCCTGACCTGCGGTTCGACCGTCCATACCTGCTGGCGATGGCGAACGCGGGCCCCGGCACGAACGGCTCGCAGTTCTTCATCACCGTCGGGCCCACCCCGCACCTGAACGGTCGGCACACGATCTTCGGCGAAGTCACCGATCAGAAGAGCCGGGCCGTCGTCGACGCGATCAGCGCGGCCGAGACCGGGCCGATGGACCGCCCACTCAAGACGATCGTCATCGAGTCGGTGGACATCACCGACAACGACCCCGAGTGATGACCGATGACGGACAGTCCCCGTCCAGAGAGTTCACCGCCTGACGGAGGCAGCGCCGGCGGGCCGGGGCCGGAGATTCCGACCTGCTACCGGCACCCCGAGCGCGAGAGCTACATCCGGTGCCAGCGATGTGGCCAATACATCTGCCCTGACTGCCAACGGCAGGCGGCGGTGGGGTTCCAGTGCGTGGAGTGCGTCCGGGAGGGTGCGCGTACGACTCCCGCGACCCGGACCAGGTTCGGCGGCGTCACCCGCGGGAGAGACGCCCTGGTCACGAAGGTCATCCTGGGCATCAACGTCGGGGTTTTCCTGCTGACGTACGCGGTGGGTGGCTCCGTCCAGGGCTGGCTCGCGCTGGTAGGCCAGCAGGCGTTCTTCGCCCCTGGTGTGGGCGAGGCCGCCGGCGTGGCTGGCGGTGGGTACTGGCGGCTGATCACGGCGGCGTTCCTGCACACCGCGTTCTGGCACATTGCGGTCAACATGATCTCCCTGTGGGTCCTCGGGCCGATGCTCGAAAACCTGCTCGGGCGACTCCGGTTCGCTGGGCTCTATCTGGTCTCGGCCCTTGCCGGCTCGGCTGTGGCGTACGCGTTCACTCCGCCGAACGTCGCGGTCGTGGGAGCCTCTGGAGCGATCTTCGGGCTGTTCGGGGCGACCATCGTGATGGCCCGCCGGATGCAGGCCGACATGCGCATGTTCATACCGGTCATCGTGATCAACATCGTCCTCAACGTGGTGTTCAGCAGCGCGCTGTCGTGGCAGGGCCACCTCGGCGGGTTCGTGGGAGGCCTGGCGCTGGGCGCGGTTCTGGCGTACGCACCGCGCGAACGTCGTGACATGTTCCAGATCGTCGGATTCGCCGTGGTCACGGTGGCGTGCATCGTCCTGATCGCGTGGCGGACTGCCCAGCTGACCGCGAGCCCGTTCGGCTGAATGGGATTTGGCTGGCCGGGATTTGGCTGAATGAGAATGGATCTCGGTTTTCCCAAGCGACCTGTGGAAACTGGGGATAACTCGGTGTGACGAGCCATTCCCGCCTCGCGCTCCTTGGCCTGCGGGTGATCTGAGCTGGGTCGGGTGTGCGTAGGCGTGCCGGGAGTCGGAGTTATCCACAGGGTGTGGAGAGATTTGTGGAGAACTACAGCCGTGTAATCCGCTCACCAAGCGGAGCGCTTGGTGTCCCGCTCACTAGCGGGGGCAGTCAGCGCCACTGAGTCGATACGACGAAGCCGATCGCGATCAGGCCCATGCCGATGAGGATGTTCCAGTTGCCGATGTCACGAAGGCCCGGGATCTCCTGACCGGCGAGGTACCAGGTCACGATCCAGGCAAGGCCGACGATGAAACAGAAGAGCATGACCGGGACAACCCATCGGCCACTGCCCACCCTCCGGGCGGACACCTTCTGCGGCGGCGGGGTGAACGGCTGCTTCTTCCGGCTGCGCGACTCAGGCACGACACCGTCCTCCACGTGACGGGTGATCTCCGGGCCGGCTGGCCCGTACTGTCGGCTAGCGTAGTCACACGCCGATGCGACGACGACGGAGGCTACGTGGGCGAGCAGGGCGCCAAGCCACCGGTGATCCCTCCAGCCGATCCGCCGACCCAGCCGGAGGTCCGCGCCGAGGATGATCACTCCGAGCCCGGATCCCGTGATGATCACGCCGGGAGCTCCGGGGACGAGGCGCAGCAGGAACCCGCGAGCGCGACCGAGATCGCGGACGAGGCCGGCGACGATCACGCGCCTGGGCACGAGGGCGGCGACGACGCGAGCACTGAGGGCGAGGCCGCCGGGAACGCCGAGGCCGTCGAGGAACCCTTCAGCGAGGCGGAGGCCGACTGGGACGACGAGGCCGAGGGTGAGTGGGACGGCGACGGCGACGACGAGTGGGATGACGACGTCGAAGGTGAGTGGGATGACGACGTCGAAGGTGAGTGGGACGAAGAAGCCGAAGGTGAGTGGGAGGACGAGCCGGAGGGCGACGATGAGCAGGCGTCCGGCGCCGGCGTCGAGGAGGACGAGCCCGACGAGGAGTCCGGCGAACCTCGGCCCAGCCGGCGGGCCCGCGTACTGACCCGACTCCTGGCGACCGCGACATTCGGCATCGCCGGCTTCCTGGCCGTCGCCAGTGGTGTCAACGCACAAGGCACCGATCTGCGGGCTGAACGGCAGACCGACATCGCCGACCTCGCCCGCGCCCAGGTGCAACACAACCGTGCCCTCGACGCCGAACTCTCCAAGCTCCGCAACGACGTCGACAAGATCCTCGAGCGGCAACTCGGCAACGGCGACGCCGGTGAGGCACAGCGTCGCGCCGATCGGCTCGCTCCATCCGCTGGACTCACGGCGGTGGCCGGCCCAGGCGTCCGGGTCGTCCTCGACGACGCTCCCGTCAACTCCCGACCTACGGACGCGGACCCGGACGCGCTCGTCGTCCACCAACAAGACATCCAGGGCGTGGTCAACGCGTTGTGGGCTGGGGGCGCTGAGGCGATGACGCTGCAGGGCCAGCGGATCATCTCGACCACCGCCGTCCGCTGTGTCGGCAACACCGTGCGGGTCAACGGCCTCCCGTACTCACCGCCCTACAGCATCGAAGCGATCGGCCCCTCCGGCCGGATGGTGAAGGCGCTCGGCCAGTCGCGGGCGGTCGACACCTATCGCGACTATGCCGCGGTGTACGGACTCGGCTGGCAGCTGAACACGCTGCCGCAGGTGTCGGTCCCGGCGTTCGACGGTTCGTTGAGTCTCGACTATGCCGAAGAGTGGAAGTCCTCCAGCGGGAGTGACGGCGGCGAGAGTGACACTGACGGGGGTGAGGACTGAACCGTGACCGCACGCATCCTGGTCGTCGACAACTACGACTCGTTCGTCTTCAACCTCGTGCAGTACCTCTACCAGCTCGGGGTCGAGTGCGACGTTCGCCGCAACGACGACGTACAACCGTCTGATGCCGACGGATTCGCCGGCGTCCTGCTGTCGCCTGGACCCGGTACGCCGGAGCGGGCGGGCGTGTGTGTCGAGATGGTGCGGTACGCGTCCGGTCGGGTCCCGGTGTTCGGCGTGTGCCTCGGGCTGCAGGCGATCGCGGTCGCGTACGGAGGTTCGGTCACCCGGGCGCCCGAACTGCTGCACGGCAAGACCAGCCTGGTGCACCACGACGGGGCGGGTGTCCTGGCCGGCCTGCCCATTCCGTTCACGGCGACGCGCTACCACTCACTTGCGGTGGACCCGGAGGCGATACCCGAGCAGCTCGAGGTCACCGCGCACACCCAGTCCGGTGTCGTGATGGCGCTCCGGCACCGAAGCCTTGCCTGTGAAGGTGTGCAGTTTCACCCCGAGTCGGTCCTCACGGAGGGCGGCCACCGGATGCTGGCCAACTGGCTGGAGGTTTGTGGCGAGACCGGCGCGGTCGAGCGTTCGGCCGGACTCGCTCCGGTCGTCAGTCGCCCAGCCTGAAGCTCAACTGCCCAGCCTGAACCTCAACTGCCCAGCCTGAACCTCAACTGCCCAGCCTGAACCTCAGTTCGCCGTTGCCGTTGCCGTTGCCGTCGCCGTTGCCGTTGTCATCGGGCGGCGGCGGCAGCGTCGGCTCCGTCGGCGTGGGTTCCGTCGGCGTGGGTTCCGTCGGCGTCGGCTCGGTGGGCGTCGGCTCGGTGGGCGTCGGCTCCGGCTCGGGTTCAGGTGGCTTCGCCACGAAGATCGTCACCGTGGAGCCGCGCTCGCGCCGGCTGCCCGCGCCGGGCACCTGTTCGAGCACGGTGCCAGGAGCGGCCTCGGTCGTCTCGCGCGACTCGCTGTCGACCTTGAGCCCGGCATCCCGGAGCTTGGCCTCGGCGACATCCTCCTCGTCACCCACGACGTTGGGAACGCGAACCAGTCCGGTCGAGACGTACAACGTGACCGTTGCCCCGCGGGCCACCTCAGAGCCCTCCTCCGGGGCAGTGCGGGTCACTGTGCCGGCATCGTCGTCCGACCGGTTGTCGTCACGCTCCTCGACCTTGAAACCTTCGGCCCGCAGCAGTGCGGTTGCCTCGGCCACCTGGCTGCCAACCAAGCCCTCCGGGACCGTGACCGCCTCCCGACCGGTCGACACCTTGATGTTGACTGTGGAGCCCACGGCGACGGAGTCACCGGCCGGCGGGTCCTGCGAGATGATCTTGCCGTCGGGGACGCTGTCGCTGGCCGCAGTCTCCTGCTCGCCCAGCTCGAGCTCCTTCTGGGCAAGGAGCTGGCGGGCCTCGTCCACGGTCTTGTTGACCAGCGTCGGTGCGAGCACCTGCTCGGGGGTGTCCTGACCGAACGACCTCCACGCGATGAAGGACGCCACACCCAGGACGAACAGGATCGCGAGGGCCAACAGGATGTAGGCCGCCTTGCGTCCGCGGTCTGGTTCCTCGTCGTCCTGGTGGCGCGGGCCCCAGTCGGGCGGGGGACGGTGCGACGTCGGCGGTGGCTCGTCGGCAGGCATGAAGCGGGCCGTGGCATCGAGGGGTACGACCGGCGCGTAGACCCGCTGGCCGGACAGGCCACGTTCGATGTCCTCGCGCATCTCGTTGGCCGACTGATAGCGGTCGAGCGGCTTCTTCTGCAGGGCCTTCAACGTGATCGCGTCCCCGACCGGCGACACCTCGGGGTCGAGCATCGACGGCGGTCGCGGTTCCTCCCGGACGTGCTGGTAGGCCACCGACACCGGCGAGTCACCGACGAACGGGGGCCGTCCGGTCAACAGTTCGTAGAGCAGGCACCCGGTGGAGTAGATGTCGCTGCGGGAGTCGACCGACTCACCTCGCGCCTGTTCGGGCGAGAGATACTGCGCCGTGCCGATCACCGCGGCCGTCTGCGTCATCGTCGCCGACGCGTCGGAAACCGCGCGCGCGATGCCGAAGTCCATGACCTTGACGTCGCCGCCAGGGGTCAGCATCACGTTGGCCGGCTTGATGTCGCGGTGAATGATGCCGGCCCGGTGGCTGTACTCCAGGGCGTCGAGCACGTCGGCGGTGATCTCGAGGGCGCGCTCGGGCAGGATCCGGCGCCCTTCGCGCAGAACGTCGCGAAGGGTGCGCCCCTCGACGTACTCCATCACGATGTAAGGCACGGAGATGCCGTCGACGGTCTCTTCACCGGTGTCGTAGACGGCGACGATCGAGGGGTGGTTGAGCGAGGCTGCCGACTGGGCCTCCCGGCGGAACCGGGCCTGGAATGTCGGGTCGGTGGCGAGATCGGCGCGCAGGGTCTTGATCGCGACCGTGCGGCCGAGCCGGCGGTCGACGCCGATGCGTACCTCGGCCATTCCCCCGTGACCGAGCACCTCGCCGAGGTCATATCGACCACCGAGGAATCGCGGCTCAGTCATGCGTGCCCTCTCTGTGCGGGGTCATCGGACGTCACTTCCCGATCACCGCGTTGATGACGTCCTTCGCGATGGGCGCGGCCAGCCGGCCGCCGGAGATCTCGTTGCGACCGATGCCGGTGGCCTGCTCGATGACGACGGCTACGGCTACGACTGGGTCGTCTGCCGGCGCGAGTGCGACAAACCAGGCGAACGGCGGACGATCCTCGGTCGTCTGGGCGGTCCCGGTCTTGCCGCCGACCGAGACACCATCGATCTTGACCGGTCCGCCGGTGCCGATCGGGCTCTCCACCACGTCGACCATCATCTGCTTCAGCTGGTCGGCGACCGCCGGCGACACGGCCTGCGAGGCCACCTCGGGGTCGGTGACCTCCAGCTCCTGCAGGTCGGGACCGTTGACCTTGGCGACGATGTAGGGCTTCATCACCTTGCCGCCGTTGGCGATCCCGGCCGTGACCATCGCCATCTGCAGAGGCGTCGCAGACACGTCGAACTGCCCGATCGAGCTCTGCGCGGTCTGCGGGGCGTTGGGGTCCTCGGGGAACACGCTGGACACGCCGCGCAGCTCGGGGAGGAACGCGGCTCCGAACCCGAACTTCTCCGCCTGCTCACGTAGCGCGTCGGCGCCGACCTTCATGCCGAGCGCGGCGAACGCCGTGTTGCAGGACGTGGCGAGCGCGTCGGTGAGGGTGATCGGGTCGGTTCCACACAGCCCGTTCTGCCAGTTGCGCATCTGGGCCGTGGTCAGCGGCAGGTCGAGTTCGGCCGGCGCGGGGATCTTCGTCTGCGGCGAGTAGTTGCCAGCCGACAGCGCCGCTGCGGCGGTGACGAGCTTGAACGTCGAACCAGGTGGATAGCGTCGCCGCGTGGCCCGGTTTTCACTCGGCCGGCTGTCAGCCTTGTCGAGCCGGTCCCACTCGTCGCGGATCTCCGCACCGTTGTGGGACGAGAGCTTGTTGGGGTTGTACGTCGGCTTGCTCACCATGGCGAGGATCTCGCCGGTGGACGGCTTGATCGCCACGACCGAGCCACGCTTGTCGCCCAGGCCGTCGAACGCCGCCTGCTGGGCCTGCGGGTCGATCGTCAGCTGGACGCTGCCGCCCTGCGCCTGCCGGTTGGTGACCAGGTCGACGATGCGGCGGACGAAGAGCCGGTCGTCGGTGCCAGCGAGTACGGGGTTTTCGGCTGCCTCGATCGCACTCGGCCCATAGATATAGGAGTAGTAGCCGGTGAGGTGGCCGTAGAGCTGCGGCTGCCGGTACTTGCGCAGGTAGACGAGGTCGTCGTCGGTCTTCACCGAGTAGGCGACCGGTGTGCCGCCGACCAGGATGTCGCCACGCTTGCGGGCGTACTCGTCGAGCAGCACCCGGGTGTTGTCGGCGTTGTCGTTGTAGTCGCCGGACTTGAACACCTGGATGTAGTTGACGTTCGCGAGCAGCAGGAAGAACAGCGCCATGAACGCCACCGCGATCCGACGGATGGGACGGTTCATCGCGGCGCCACCGCCTCTCCACAACTGCCGCTCGCGTTCAGCCTTGCCATCACCGGCGTACCACCACCTGGGTCATGGCGTCGTCGCTCTGCGCCACCTGCGGTGCCGCCGGCCGACGCGCGTAGTCGCTGATCCGGAGCATCAGGGCCACCAGCGCCCAGTTGGCGACGAGGGACGAACCGCCGTAGGACAGGAACGGAGTCGTCAGACCCGTGAGCGGGATCAGCTTGGTGACGCCGCCGATGACGACGAAGACCTGCAGCGCGAAGACCGCCGCGACGCCGGTTGCGAGCAGCTTGCCGTAGTGGTCGCGACACACCAGGGCCGCCCGGAGTCCGCGTTCGACGATGACGCCGTAGAGCAAGAGGATCGCCATCAGGCCGGTGAGCCCGAGCTCCTCGCCGATCGCGGCGATGATGAAGTCGCTCTCGGCCAGCGGGACGAGCGTGGGATGGCCGTCGCCGAGTCCGCGGCCGAGGATCCCGCCGTACGCAAAGCCGTACAACGACTGGATGATCTGGTAGGCACCGTCGCGGTTTTCCTCCGCGAACGGGTACAGCCACGCGTTGACCCGGTTGGCGATGTGGGAGAACTGGTCGATGTTGAGCGCGGTCGCGCCGACGTAGGCGAACCACGCGCCGCCGATGAACAGGGTGCCGCCCAGGAAGAGCCAGCCGGGCCGTTCGGTCGAGACGTAGAGAAGTACGACGAACGCGCCGAAGAACAGCAGGGCGGTCCCGAGGTCGCGCTGGAAGACCAGGATGGCGAGGCTGATCATCCAGGCCGCCAGGATGGGCCCCAGGTCGCGGCCACGGGGCAGATCGATCCCCGCGAACCGCCGGCCAGCCAGAGCGAGCGCGTCCTTCTTCACGACGAGATAGCCGGCGAAGAAGACCACGAGGAGGATCTTGGCCAGCTCACCGGGCTGGAACGACATCCCGGCCACCCGGATCCAGATCTGCGCGCCCTGGAAGCGGTAGCCCAGTCCAGGCACGAGTGGCAGCAACAGCAGGGCCACGCCGCCGAAGAGGGCGGTGTAGGTGGCGCGCTGCAGCCGCCGGTGGTCCTTGATCACGAACAGAACGACGATGAACGCCGCGACACCGACGGCGGTCCAGGTGAGCTGGAGCGGCGCGTCGGCCCGTGGCGCGTCCTCACCCGCAGCTCGAGCGGAGTCGATCTTCTCCAGGTCGATCCGGTGGATCACCGCCAGGCCGATGCCGTTGAGCAGGACGACACAGGGAAGCAGGATCGGGTCTGCGTACGGAGCGCGGAGACGGACGATCACGTGCGCCAGGGCGACAAGCAGCGTGAGTCCCGCGCCGTAGGAGAGCACCTGCCGGGAGAACTCCCCGGTCATCGTGATGCCGACGATCGCGTAGGCACCCACAGCCACCAGCAGGGCGAGCAGGATCAGCACGAGCTCCGCGGTGCGGCGCTTGCGTGGCTGGACGTCGTCGGGGGCCTGGGTGTCGCTCATCGACCTGCGCTCTCGTCGTCGCAGGCGACCGGGATCTCCGGCGCGGTCGCCGCCCGCTTGCCAGGAGTGGCCGGCGTGGCGGTCGAGTCGGGAGCGGCGGCGCCCTTGGTCGACGTCGGCTTGCCCGGCGTCTTGCTCGCTGACGGCGTGACCCTCGGTGTCGGCGTGGGCGTCGGGGTGGGCTGGGTGCACTTGCGGGCGATGTCGCTCAGCATCGCCACCTTGCCGCGGGCGTCACCCAGGCTGTTGGCCGGGATGGTCTCGGAGACACGCTGGCGGTGCCAGGCCGGCAGCTTCCGCAGCTCGAGCGGCTCCACTTCGAACAGCTCCGACAGCGGGACTCCGGGAAGCTGCTGTGAGATCCCGCGGAAGATCGCGACCCGCGAGCTCGAGGTCTCCTCCGGCGATCCGGATGGGTACGCGCCGACGTAGTACTGGTCCTGCGTCCAGTCGTACGCCCACTTCCCCGCCACTCCGAGCACGCCGAGAACGAGCGCGAGGCCGATCAGGCGGGTCAGCCAGCCGAACCGACGCGGCGGCCGCGGGGCATAGCGCAGCTCCTCCTCCTCGTCGGCGTGCACGTCGTCCACGAACGCGGGAAGCGGCGCACCGTCCGCAGAAGGCGCCGGTCGTGGGGCGCGGGCGACAGCGCGGTGCTCGGTCGTCGGCGGGTTGTCGTCGGAGCCCCGTGCGTTGTCGCCGGCGGCCGCGCCGACCAGGACCGGTCCCGCGCTGGCCGCGCCGTTGTTGCCTTCGACGTCGATCACATCGGCCACGACGCACGTGACGTTGTCGGGGCTGCCGCGCTCGAGTGCGAGGGCGATCAGGGCCGCCGCCGCATCTTCGGGGCTGGAGCTTCCGAGGAGGACGTCGGCGATCGCGTCGTCCTTCACCGCGGCGTTGTCGAGTCCGTCGCTGCAGACGAGCAGCCGGTCGCCGGGTCGGAGCTCGACCGCGAACAGATCGGGGCGGGCGTCCTGGCGGCCCTCCAGCGCCCGCAGGATCAGCGAACGGTGCGGGTGGTGCTCGGCTTCTTCGGCGGTGATCCTGCCCTCGTCGACAAGGCTTTGTACGAACGTGTGGTCATGGGTGATCATCCGCAGTTCGCGGTCGCGGAGCAGGTAGGCGCGGGAGTCACCAATGTGCGCGACGTTGGCGAGCTGGCCCTCGAAGAGCACCGCGGTGAGCGTCGTCCCCATGCCTTCGAGGTGCGGTTCGGTCTCGATCCGGGCGGCGATGCGGCTGTTGGCGTCGACGGCGGCCTGGCCGAGTGCGCGCAGCGGTTCGGGGTGGCCGGTGGTGTCGAGCGCACGGACCGTCGTGATCGTGATGGCGCTGGCGACGTCGCCACCCACCGTGCCGCCCATGCCGTCGGCGATGGCAAGCAGGTGCGGACCGGCGTAGCCGGAGTCCTCGTTCCACGTCTTGGGTCCGAGTCCGACGTCGGTGTGTGCGGCGTATCGGAGCGCGAGCGTCATCCTGCCTTCTCATGGCCATGAACGTCTGCGGTCATCGCTGTGCTCACCGTTGGGGTCATCGTGCCCGCCTACTTGTACAGCTCGATGATCGTCTTGCCAATCCGTACGGGAACTCCCGATCCGACCGCGGTCGGGCCGTGGATGCGGGACTCACCAACGAACGTGCCGTTGGTGGAACCGAGGTCCTCGACATACCAGGTGGAGCCTTGGGGCCGGAAGACAGCATGCCGGGTGGAGACGTACTCGTCCTCGATGTGCAGTTCGCATTCCGCGCCCCGACCGATGACGAGAGGCGTGTCGGCGAGTGGGACCTGCAGGCCGGAGCTGACACCCTGCACCACCATCGCCACCGAGGGGTCGCCGCGGCGGCGCTTCTTCTGTGGACGTGGCTGCTGGCGCGCGGGCCGAGGAGCGCGTTCGGACTTGCGGGACGTGACCCGGGAGCCGAACAGGTCGGAGCGGATGACCAACACCGTCGACAGTACGAAGAGCCAGAGAACCGCAAGGAACCCCAGCTTGATGATCGTGAGAGTCAGCTCGGACACTAACGCTCCCCACCGGGACGACGGACGACCAGCAGGGTGTTGCCGAGCAGGATCTGACTGCCGTCCTGGAGCGGTGCGTAGTCGACCCGCTGGCCATTGACGACGATGCCGTTGGTGGAGCCGAGGTCGTGGATGGTCACGGTGAAGCGGGGGCCGTCATGGGCGACCCGGATCTCCGCGTGGCGTCGGGACACCCCGGGGTCGGTGATGCGGAGATCGGCCTCGGTGCCGCGACCGAGCACCACGCCAGGCGGTTCGAGCGGATGCCGCTGGCCGTTGACCTCGAGGTAGGGGGCCGCCGGCCGTGAGGGCCCGTTCGGACGCGGCTGGCCGGGCGCCTGACCTGGGGCCTGTCCAGGTGCTGGTCCGGGGCCAGGGCCGGGTCCGGGACCAGGGCCGGGAGCGCCGCCAGGACCGCCTCCCTGCCGGTAGCCCTGCCCGGGACCAGGCGGTTGACCGGCTCCGAGTC
This sequence comes from uncultured Actinomycetota bacterium, assembly GCA_963720325.1. GTDB lineage: Bacteria > Actinomycetota > Actinomycetes > Propionibacteriales > Actinopolymorphaceae > Thermasporomyces. The sequence goes on from CAVRFE010000008.1 coordinate 1,827,071, forward strand.
CGGGCGGAGGCCCAGGCGGGGGTCCGGGCCGCTGGCCGGCAGGCTGCCGGGCGCCGGGCTGAGACTGCGGATGGGGCCGACGTCCCGGGGTCACCGCGGCGACGGCGCTGCCGCGGATCCGGAACCGTCCGGTGGACAGAGCGTCCTGACGCTCGAACCCGATCGTGACCGGTCCCGTGAATGAGTAGTGTTGGGCGGTCGCGTGCCGATTCACCACATCTGTCAGCTCTCGGCTGAGTGTCTGCAGATATGGTCCGAGCCGCTCGTGGTCGCCCGGTGACAGGGCGACGGTGAAGTCGTTGGGAACCAGGCTCGCGTTCCGTGACAGCACCTGTGCGGAGTTGTCGAGCTCCCGCTGGAGAGCCGCGGCGATCTCCACCGGCTGGACGTTGGATCTGAACACGCGCGCAAAGGTCCCGGTGACAAGCCCTTCGAGACCACGCTCAAATCGACGAAAAACTCCCACGGGTACCTCCCTTCCCGCGCTGGGTGTGGCATGTTCCGGTCGATCGTAACCGTCACCCCCGATCGTGGCCGCGACCTACCGCCTGTTCCGGTGACGTGGCCGGCCGATGGGGTGGAAAGGAGTATCGCCCATCCGGTTCGCTCGTCGTTGGCTTCTGGTTCGCAGACGGGCTCCGCGGCCGTCGTCAGACGTAGTTCGGAGCGCGTCGGACGGAGGATTGGCCCGCCTCTGGTTGGTCGAATGGCCTGCGCGGTCTGCGCGGAGGAGGTGCTAGCCTCAGGGCGCAGCGCGCGCGAGTGGCGGAATAGGCAGACGCGCGGGATTCAGGTTCCCGTGCCCGCAAGGGCGTGGGGGTTCAACTCCCCCCTCGCGCACTCTTTCTCTGGTCAGCATCAATGCGGTGGCCCCGGGGATCGTGCCCCGGGATTGTGAAGGCCACGAGGGCTCACAGCACCCCGGAAGTTTCCCGATCGGCGCCGCGGGTCACGCCGTCTGATGCAACTCGCTCACCACTTCGTTGCGGTAGACGAGCAGATAACGCCAGAACAGCAGCCGACGTAGGTCACTCTTCGGGAGCAGTTCGTCGGCCGCGCCCTTGACCTCGTCGAGAGTCATGGTCGGATCGGCCACCGGCGCGTGGCCGCCGAAGCGCGCGGGCGCTGCCTGTTCGGGGACCGTGCGTTCCCACACGTTGACGGCAACCCGGGCGACGCCGTTGCACGGGATGGCCGCGGCGCTCGTCAGGTGGTCCATCACGCCCGCACCGCGATAGAGGCCGAGAATCGCGAGCACGCCTCCGGGTGTCAGGGCGTCGCGCAGCTTGCTCACCGTGTCGAACGGGACGTGGTGGATGCTGGCCAGGCAGGAGATGAAGTCGTACTGCTGGCGTGGCAGGTCGAGCTTGGTGACGTCGGCCCGCTGCCAGCGGATCGAGCCGGGCGCGAGGATTCCGGCCGAGAGCGCCTGTGCCCGCTCCAGGGTCACCGCCGACCGGTCGATGGCGTGCACGGCGATGCGGTGCCGGGCCAACCGGCGGGCGAACCTCCCTGTGCCGCATCCCACGTCGAGTGCGGTCCGGCACCCTGACGGCAGTTGGCGTACCAGCAGTCCGTGGTAGTGGTCGTTGTGGTCGAACGGCACCCGCCAAGGCTGGCACAGCAACCTGGACATCACGCGCCGTGCAGCGGCCACCGGCGGACACCTGCGGGCCTTGGTCGGAGGTCGCCGTTCGTCGGCGTCCAGCGGACACGCGCTCGCCAGGAGCCGCGCCTGTCTGGTACAGGTCGATGATGCCGGCGACGACGGACCTGACGGACACCCTCGACGAAGTGCGTACGCGGATCGATCACGCCAACCCTGACCTGCAGGCGTTCGTGAACGAGCCTGACCGGGCAGACCGGCTCCGGACCGAAGCCGAACAGCTCGCCGACCGGTGGCCGGACGCCGCCAGCCGTCCACCTCTGTACGGTGTACCGCTCGGTGTGAAAGACGTCTTTCGGGTCTACGGCCTGCCCACCCGCGCCGGCTCGGAGCTACCTCCGGAGTCGCTCGCCGGCCCCGAGGCGTCGGCGGTGGCGAAGCTCCGCGCGGCAGGGGCGGTCGTCGTCGGCAAGACCGTCACGGCCGAGTTCGCGTTCATGGGACCGGGGCCGACCCGCAACCCTCACAACCTCGCGCACACGCCCGGCGGGTCCAGCAGCGGCTCGGCGGCAGCGGTCGCGGCGGGGTTGGTCCCGCTCGCCCTCGGCACCCAGACGGTCGGGTCGGTGATCCGGCCGGCGGCGTACTGCGGGATCTTCGGCTTCAAACCGACATACGGACGCATTTCGTGCGATGGGGTGATCGCGAACGCACCGACCTTCGACACCGTCGGGATGTTCAGCCCCGACATGGCCGGTCTGGAGGCGGCCGCCGCGGTGCTCTGCGCCGGCTGGCGTCCGAGTGCGGCGGTGGAGCGCCGGCCGACCCTCGCGATACCGGACGGGCCTTACCTCGCCCAGGCCACGCCGGAAGCCCAGCAGGCGTTCGCGGCCCGGGTGCGGCGGTTGGAGGTCGCGGGCCTGTCCGTCCGCCGGGTATCCGCGTTCGCCGACATCGACGAGATCAACGAGCGCAACGCACTGATCAACTTCGTCGAGCTGGCGCGCTCGCACGAGTCGCTCTTCCCTGTGTACGGCCGGCTCTATCGGGACGTGACCGCGGCCGCGGTACGGGAGGGCCAGCAGGTGTCCGGCGCGGCGTACGAGCGCGCGCTGGCGAGGCGGGAGGAGTTCGCCGCGGACCTGGCAGCGCAGATGGACGCCGAGGGGATCGACGCGTGGCTCGCCCCGGCCGCGACCGGGCCCGCTCCGCAGGGGATCGACACCACCGGCAGTCCGGCGATGAACCTTCCTTGGACCCAGGCCCGCCTCCCGGTCGTCGGAGTGCCGGCGGGGCAGGCGTCCAACGGACTGCCGCTCGGCATCCAGGTCATCGCTCGGCCCGGAGCCGACGAGGACCTCCTCGGCTGGGCCCGCCTCGTTGCCGCGGCTGACGTCGGACGGGCTGACTGGGCTGACTGACTCTGTTGACTCTGCTGACTGACTGGCGACACCCTCCAACGTCCGGCCCGAAACACCGGCCGGTCTCGTGCCTACTCATCGGGCGTCGTGTCGGTCAGAGTGGGTACGGAGTCTTGGCCGTGCCGGCGGGGCACGGCCGCGGGTATCAGGGCGCTACGTGAGGGAGATGCGGTGACGGGTTCGCGAGTCGTGGCACTCGGCCATTACCAGCCGGCGAAGGTCCTCACCAACGACGACCTTGCGCGCATGGTCGACACCAACGACGAGTGGATCCAGAGTCGGGTGGGCATCCGCACCCGGCACGTGGCCGAGGCCGAGACCGTCGACGAGATGGCGGCGTACGCGGCGGAGAAGGCGCTGTCGGCCAGCGGTCTCGGTGCGGGCGACATCAACCTGGTCACCGTGGCCACGTGTACGGCGATCGACAAGTGTCCGAGCATGGCGACCCGGGTGGCGGCGCGGCTGGGGGTGCGCGCTCCCGCGGCGTACGACATCAACACCGCCTGCTCCGGCTTCTCCTACGCGCTGGCGACGGCGGACCACGCGATCCGCGCCGGCGCCGCACGGCACGCGCTGGTGATCGCCTCCGAGAAGCTCACCGAGGTCACCGACTGGACCGACCGGACCACCTGCGTGCTCGTGGGCGACGGGGCTGGTGCGGCCGTGGTCAGCCCGGCCCGGCAGTCGGGCATCGGACCGGTGGTGTGGGGATCTGCGCCCGAACTCGGCCACGCGGTCCGGATCGAAGGTACGCCGAGCGTCTTCGCCCAGGAGGGTCTCGCGGTCTTCCGTTGGGCGACGACGGCGGTGGCCAAGTTTGCTCGGGAAGCCTGCGAGCGGGCCGGCGTCGAGCCGTCCGAGCTGGCCGCGTTCGTACCGCACCAGGCCAACCTCCGCATCATCGAGCCGGTCGCCCGGCAACTCGGTGTGGACATGGAGCGAGTAGCCCGGGATGTGGTCGAGTCCGGCAACACCTCGGCCGCGAGCGTGCCGCTGGCCCTGTCGAAGTTGGTCGAACGCGGGGAACTGCCGTCGGGTGCGCCGGTGCTGCTGTTTGGTTTCGGTGGCGGCCTCACCTACGCGGGACAGGTGATCCGCTGCCCGTAGCGCCGGCGCCGAACGCGCCCGCCACGCGGCGGCTCAGCTCAGGTTGCGGCGGATCTGACCGAGTGACTCGATCAATGCCTGCCGCTGGGTTCCGCTGAGAGTGGCGAGCGCGCGCTCGGACAGCTTGCGCATCTCCTTGTCGAGAACGTGCTCGAGCTGGCGGCCGCGTTCGGTGAGCTGGATGCGTACGAGCCGGCGGTCACGCTGGTCTGGGTGACGGGTGACGAGGCCGGCAGCCTCCATCCGGATGGCGGCCCGCGTGACCGTCGGGGTCGCCAGCCCGAGTCGACGGGCCAGCTCTCCGGGCGGCAGCCCGTCCTCCTGCCACAACGCCATCAGCAGGAACTGTTGTCCATCGCGGACGCCGTGCGCCCGGTATGCGATGTCGGCAGCCTCGGCGAGGGCCCGCTTCGTGGCCCAGAAGACGGCTTGGAACTCATCGCTCGGCCAGGCCTCCGGACGCTCGTTCATCGCGCTATTGTCCACGCCGCTTGGACGGCTGTCCCGTTTCGCGTACGGATCGGACAGCGCTCCGCACCGCTGCCGCGAGCCGGTCGACCGCCGGGAGGACCGCTCCGTCGGGCAGGTTGCCGTAGCCGAGTACGAGCGCAGGAGCATCTGGATCGGGCCGCAGGCGGTAGGCGTCGAGGTCGGCGACCCGCACCCCGTTGGCCGCCGCAGTCGTCACGACGGTCGCCGCCGGGGTCGAGGACTCGAGCTCCAGCACCAGGTGCAGACCGGCGGCGACACCGGTGAACGTGCAGTCCGGCAGCTTGGCGGCCAGCGCCGCGACAAGGGCATCTCGGCGGTGCCGGTACCGCTGCCGGGCCGACCGCAGATGCCGGTCATAGCCGCCGGACTCCACGAACTCGGCGAACCCCAACTGGTCCAGCGCCGGTGGCGTCGCGGTCCCTGTGTCGTCGGCGCGCAGCCGCTCCGTCCAGCGTCTCGGCGTGACCATCCAGCCGAGTCCGAGGGCGGGAGACATCGTCTTGGACAGCGACCCGAACAGCGCGACCCGGGCGGGATCGGTGCCTTGCATGGTGCCGACAGGTCTGCGGTCGTAGCGGAACTCGGCGTCGTAGTCGTCCTCGAGCACGATGCCGTCGACGTCCCGCGCCCACGCGAGGAGTGCGGCCCGTCGTTCTGGCGCGAGGACCACGCCGGTCGGGAACTGGTGCGCAGGCGTGACGAGGACCGCCCGGGCGTCCGGATGCCGGCTCAGGTCGTCGGTGCGGAGTCCCCGGGCGTCCACCGCGATGCCGACGGTCTCCAGACCGACGTGTTCGAGCGTCTGGCGAAGCCGGGTCCAGCCCGGATCCTCGACGGCGATCTGGCGGATGCCGCTGGCGCGGAGCCGGGCGGCCAGCCGCGCGACCCCGTCGCTGACGCTCGTGCAGCAGGTCACGTCGGTGGCCTCGACCTGGGCGCCTCGGACCCGGCGGAGGTAGGCGGCCATCACCTCGCGCAGGTGTGGCGAGCCGCCGGGCTCGGGGTAGCCGAGGTCCGTGTAGGGCATCGTCGAGAGCCTGCTCCGGACGGCCTCGACCCAGCGCCGCCGAGGAAACGCGCGAAGGTCGGGAAGCCCCGGCGCCAGGTCGTAGGTTTCCCGTCGGGCCTGGGTGGCGGAGGTGGCGGGGGTGGCGAGACCCGATGGGCTGGCGGCGGTCGACCCGACGTCCGGTCCACGCCCGGACTCGTGAGCCGGCCCTTCGCCGATGGGCCGCACGGTGGTGGCCGAGCCGGCCCGTGCGGCGAGGTAGCCCTCTGCGACGAGTTGCTCGTACGCCTGGGTCACCACCCAACGCGAGCAGCCCAGATCGGCGGCAAGGACCCGGCTGGGCGGAAGGGCGCTGTCGGAGGCGAGCCGACCGTCGCGGATTGCCTGGCGGAGCGCGCGGGTCAGCCGCTCGTGCAAAGGACCCGAGCCGTTATCACCGACGTCGAGGAGCGTGTCCCAGGCAAGTTTGGCCCGTACGGTCGCCACGCCGATGGATCGTACGCGCAGACCAATCCGGGCTCGGGACCGCCGTTGTGCGAAGGCGTGGAGCCTTTCCGGTGCCAGGACCCTGGTGATTGCTCGGTGGCTCGGTGGCTCGGTGGCTCCGTGGCGCCGTCCCGCGCCCCTGCATCCACCGTTCGGTGGATGCGCCCCTCCGTCGCCCGGTGGACCACACGCTCGACCGGATCCCGTGCGAACACTGGCTGTCCGGGCGATCCGCCAGACACCCTCCGCAGGCGATGCTCGATGACGTCGAACGGGATCGGTCTGAGAAGGACGGCGCGCGATGGCGATCATCGAGGTCAGCAACCTCCGCAAGCGGTACGGCGACAAGGTGGCGGTCGACGACGTGTCGTTCACCGTCGAACGCGGCGAGATCTTCGGGATCCTCGGACCCAACGGCGCCGGCAAGACGACCACGGTCGAGTGCGTCGCCGGCCTGCGTACGCCCGACAGCGGAAGCCTCAGCGTGCTCGGCCTGCACCCGCGACGCGACCGGGCCCAGCTCCGCGAGCGGGTCGGGGTCCAGCTACAGGAGAGCGCGCTGCCCGACCAGCTGAGGGTGTGGGAGGCGCTGGACCTGTACAGCTCCTTCTACGCCTCGCCGGCCTCGGTGGACGGGCTGATCGACGACCTGGGCCTGGCGGAGAAGCGCAACACGGCGTTCAAGAAGCTCTCCGGCGGGCAGAAGCAGCGGCTCTCGGTGGCCCTCGCACTGGTCGGAAATCCGGAGATCGCGGTGCTGGACGAGCTGACCACCGGGCTCGACCCGCAGGCCAGACGTGACACGTGGAGCCTGATCGAACAGGTCCGCGATCGGGGGGTCACGATCGTCCTCGTCACACATTTCATGGAGGAGGCCGAGCGGCTCTGCGACCGGCTCGCCGTCATCGACGCCGGCCGGGTCGTCGCGCTGGACACGCCCGCCGGTCTGGTGTCGAAGGTCGCCGACGAGCAGCGGATCAGGTTCCGGCCGTCCAGTCCGCTGGACGACGAGTTGTTCACGTCGCTGCCCGAGGTCACGAAGGTACGCAGGACCGGAACCATGATCGAGGTCACCGGAACCGGAAACGTCCTGCATGCCGTGACGTCCGTGCTGGCCCGGCAGCAGATCGTCGCCCATGAGCTGCGGGTGGACCAGGCCAGCCTCGACGACGCCTTCGTCGAGCTCACCGGCCGGTCCCTCGACGCCTGACCCCGCCTCCCACGCCTTGCACGCCTTGCACCTGGAACCACAAAGGAGACCATGTCATGTCTGCACTGGCCAAGTCCGCGCTGGCCAAGGTCGTGGCCGTCGAGACGAAGCTGTTCCTGCGGGACCCGGGCGTCCTGATCGTCGCCGTGGCGTTGCCGACCGCGATCCTGCTCATCCTCGGTGCCATTCCGCTGCTGCGGGTTCCCGATGAGGCGTTCGGCGGCCTGACCTTCGTCGAGCTGTTCGCGCCGTCCCTGGTGGTGATCACCCTCGCGACCCTGGGCGCCAACACGCTGCCGATTCGGCTGGCCACCTACCGGGAGAAGGGGGTCCTGCGCCGACTCTCCACGACGCCCGTCCACCCCGCGTACCTGCTGGTCGCCCAGCTCGTCGTCAACGCGATCGCCGCGTTCGCCGCCATCGCACTGTTGATCGTGGTGGGTCGTCTCGTGTTCGGCGTCCCGCTGCCGCAGGATCTGTGGGGGTTCGTCCTCGCGGGCATTGTCGGCGGCGGATCGCTCTTTGCGCTCGGCCTGCTGGCGGCGGCCACGGTGCCGACCGCCCGAGCCGCGACAGCGATCGCCCTGCCGATCTTCTTCTTCGCGATGTTCGCCGGCGGGGTCTATCTGCCCCGGATGCTGCTGCCCGACTTCCTGGTCCAGATCGGCTACTACACGCCTCCGGGGGTGCAGGCGCTGCAGGATGCCTGGACGGGCACCGGCCCGGAGCCCCTCCAGCTGGTGATAATGGCGGCGATTGCTGTGGTGGCCGCAGCCGTGGCAGCCCGTGTGTTCCGCTGGGAGTGAGCCGTGTCCGTGACCGAGACGACCAGCCGGCTCGACCGGTGGGAGGGCCGGGAGCTGCCGGTCTACCGCGTCCTGCCCCACATCCTGCTGGCCGTCTCGGTCCTGGTGACGTTGGCCGAGCACCCGCGGATCTGGCCATACCTCACCGGCACGTTGGTCATCGCTGGCGTGGCCGCCCTCTGGGTCTGTGCGTTCGTCACGCTGCGACCGAAGACCGTCGACCGGAAGCCGTTCGCGTTCGTCTACTTCGCCGGCCTCCTGGTGCTGGCCGCCGCCCTGGTCGCGCCGGCACCCTGGTTCGGCATCTTCGCCTGGTCGCTGTACCTCCATGCGGTGATGGTTCTGCCCGGGCGGTGGAAGTACGCCGGAATCGTCGCGACCGCGGGAGTCATGTCGGTCTCCCAGATGGGCGGCCTGCATCCGCTCACCCTCGACACCGCGGTCGGCTACCTCGTGTTCTTCGCGATCAACGCGGTCGTGGCCACCACGATGTGCTTCTTTGCCCTGATCGGCATGCAGCAGGGTGCGCACCGCAAGCAGATGCTGGTCGAGCTCGCCGAGACCAACGCCAAGCTCAAGGCCACGATGGAGGAGAACTCCGGGCTCCATGCCCAGCTGCTCACGCAGGCGCGGGAGGCGGGCGTGGTGGACGAACGGCAGCGGATGGCGCGGGAGATCCACGACACCCTGGCGCAGGGACTGACCGGAATCATTACCCAGCTCGAGGCAGCCCGGCAGGCCCAACCGGAGTGGCAACGCCACGTTGACACCGCGACCCAGCTCGCCCGGGAGAGCCTCTCGGAGGCGCGTCGCTCGTTCCTCGCCATCCGCCCGGAAGCCCTGGAGGTCGCGCGGCTGCCGGAGGCGCTGGGCGAGGTGGTCGCCCGCTGGTCGGCGGTGAACGGGGTCGCCGCGGAGGTGACGACCACCGGTACGGCGCGGCCCCTGCATCCGGAGGTGGAGGTCGCGTTGTTGCGCACCGCCCAGGAGGGACTGGCCAACGTCGCCAAGCACGCGAACGCCTCGCGGGTCGGCCTCACGCTCTCGTACATGGAGGACGTGGTGACGCTCGATGTCCGCGACGACGGCGTGGGCTTCGAGCCGACCCAGGCGACGTCGTCCGACCCGCAGGGTGGCTTCGGGCTGGTGGCGATGCGGCAACGCGTCCACCGGCTGGCGGGGCGCCTGGAGATCGAGTCGGAACGCGGCGGAGGTACCGCCATCTCGGCGAGTGTCCCGGCGATCGCCGCCGGGGGTGGAGCATGAGCCAGACTGACTCGGCGGCGCAGCCTGCCCGCGACGGTGCTCCCATCCGGATGCTCATCGTCGACGACCATCCGGTCGTCCGGGACGGTCTGCGGGGCATGTTCAGCGGCGACGCGCGGTTCGACGTAGTGGGCGAAGCGTCCAACGGAGTGGAGGCGGTCAGCCGCGCCGAAGCCCTGCGGCCCGACGTCATCCTGATGGACCTACGGATGCCCGGCGGCGACGGTGTGACGGCGATCTCCCAGCTGGCGACCCGGGGTGCGCCGGGGCGGGTGCTCGTGTTGACGACGTACGACACCGACTCCGACGTGGTGGCGGCGATCGAGGCCGGAGCCACCGGCTATCTGCTCAAGGACGCGCCCCGCGAGGAACTCTTCCGCGCCGTGGTGGCCGCGGCACGCGGTGAGGCCGTGCTCTCGCCGGCGGTCGCCACGAGGTTGATGGGGCAGGTACGCCAACCGGCGCGGGAGCCGCTCAGCCAGCGTGAGCTGGAGGTGCTCACGCTGATCTCCCAGGGCGCGACCAACCGCGAGGCCGCGGGTCGGCTGTTCATCAGCGAAGCGACGGTGAAGACCCATGTCCTGCACATCTACGCCAAGCTCGGCGTCAACGACCGGGCGGCGGCTGTGGCGACCGCGTTCGAGCGGGGCCTGCTCACTCCGGGCGGGCGGCGGGACTGATCAGGCGTACGCGTGGGGCGGGTTCGTCCGCTGTCGGCGTGATCACGCGTACGCCGGTGCCGGCGCACCTACCGCCAGGTGGGCGGCCTGGCGGGCACTGGCGAGGGTGACTTCGCTGAGCAGGCCGGGCGCGGCTACCTGGTCGCCGACCAGGTAGACCCCGTCCCCGCGGTCGATGGCGGGTCGGTCGCGCCAGGTTGTCCCCGGCAGGTCGAGCGCTCCGGTGCGGCCGGCCGCCACGGCGCTCTGCTGCCAGGTCGTGCGCTCCCGCCGGCCGGGCACCGCCAGGTCGACCATCGCCTGCAGGCGGGCCAGCCCGGTGGCCTTGGACTCGCCGTCCCGCAACGGCATCTGCGCCTGCACCAGCGAGTGGCCGGGCGGCGCCAGGGACGGATCCGGTCCGGTGTAGCGCTCCAGGAAGCCGGCTTCGTCCAGGTCGAAGACCAGGAACGCGTCACCACGTCGACGTCGTATACCGAGATCCAGGAGCACGGTCCGCCCGCTCTCCCAGTGCAGCGACTCCTCGCCCGCGCCCAGCAGGAGCCGCGCGGCCGGCAGCGACGTGGCCACGATGACCGGGCCGGAGGTCGGGAGCTCCTCGACCCGGGCACCGGTCTCGATGCGTACGCCGAGGTCGCGGGCGTGCGCGGCCAGCCGGTCGACTACGGCCTGCCAGCCGCCGAGGACATAGCGCGCCGCCGGGTAGGCAGGCCGGGTCAGTCGCAGTACGCGTTCCCAGACGAAGGCGGCCGACAGCCTGCCCGGGTCGGCGTCGAACGTGGCGACACCGATCAGCCGGGAGGCGAGGCGCGCACTCTCCGCGCCGAACCGCGACGTCGCCCACGTGGTGAAGTCCAGGTCGACCGGCGCCCGCACGGAGCGAGCCGTCATCGCCGGCAGCAGCGCGGCCGGAGGCATGCGCCGCAGCGCGTACCGATGCCGGAACCGGAGTCGGAGCCCGTCGGCGAGCGGGACCCGCGCGTACGGTGTGACGAGCTTGCGGCTCGTCAGCCAGGACCAGTGGGGGCCGTCGCTGTAGAACACGTGCGGGCCTTCGTTCGCGACGTACGGCCGTTCCGTCGAACGGGCCCGGCCACCCAGCCTCCGGTGCGCCTCGAACAGCTCGACCTGCGCGCCGGCCTCGGCGCAGGCGATCGCCGAGACCAGGCCGCCGAGTCCACCACCGATGACGGTGACTTTCCTGACTGGGACGTTCCTGACTGGCACGTTCGGCATTTCGCCACCCCCTGGTCGTGGAGACGGCCCGGCAGGCATCGGCGTGACATCCGGTCAGGGGGTGAGATCGACCTCGACGCCGAGGTCCTCCACACCGGCCAGTGCGCGGAGCTTCTCCGGATTGGCGATCAGCCGCACGGTGGTGACCTGATCGCCGGTGATGTCCAGCGCGATGACGGTCACCACTTCGCCGTGCGACATGATCGCGAACGCCGGCTGGCCGTTGATGTCGGCGAGGTACATGCGTGGCTCCGGCGGCCCGTTCGTAGCCGCAGCCGCGAGGAACCGGCCCACCTTGTCGGAACCGACGATCACCCGGCGCGGTGCCTTCACAACGCCGCCACCGTCGGCGTGCAGCGTCACCTCTGGCGCGAGCATGGCCATCAGCGCCGACAGGTCGCCCGTCATGCAGGCGGCGACGAACAGCTGTGACACCCGCCGCTGGGTCGCCCGGTCGGCGTCGAACCGCGGCCGGCGTTCCTGCACGTGCTGTCGGGCTCGATGGGCGAGCTGGCGTACCGCGTCCTCGTTGCGGTCGAGGATCTCCGCGATCTCGGCGTAGGAGAAGCTGAACGCCTCCCGCAGAACGAACACCGCCCGCTCCAACGGGGACAGCGTCTCCAGCACCACCAGCATCGCCAGCGACACCGACTCCGTCCGCATCACGTCGTCCGCGACGTCGGGTGTGGTCAGGATCGGCTCCGGTAGCCAGGGACCGACGTAGGTCTCGTGGCGGTGTTGGGCGCTGCGGAGCCGGTCGATCGCCAGCCTGGTCGTGACCCGGACGAGGTAGGCCCGAGGGTCGAGGACCTCCGCGTGATCGACCTCGCGCCAGCGCAGCCAGGCGTCCTGCACGACGTCTTCGGCGTCCATAGCGCGACCGAGCACGCGGTACGCGACGCCGAACAACAGCTGACGGTGCTGGTCGAACACCGCCGTGCTGTCGGCGGTGTCGGTGTCGTCGGAGGTGCTCATCGTGGATCCCGCCTCCCACCCGCTGGCTTCCACAGACAGGCTCTCAGACGGGTCGCCTCGAGGTTCGCCGGGATTGCTGTCACGGTCCATGGCGTTAGGTTTGGGGGCGCCCGACCTACCCCTCAGGCTCCATCCGTCGGAAGGATCACCGCGTGAGCATCCACGACATCCCGCTGCAGACTCTCGCCGGCAAGCCCGCGTCTCTCGGCGACTTCGCCGGTTCGACCCTCTTGATCGTGAACGTCGCGTCCAAGTGTGGCCTGACCCCGCAGTACGAGGGGCTCGAGCGCCTGCACGAGCGGTACGCCGGACAAGGGTTCTCGGTCGTGGGCTTTCCGTGCAACCAGTTCGGCGGGCAGGAGCCGGGTAGCGCCGAGGAGATCCAGGAGTTCTGCTCGACGACCTACGGCGTGACGTTCCCGATGTTCGAGAAGATCGACGTCAACGGTCCAGACCGGCACCCGGTCTACGCCGAGCTGACCGCGACGGCCGACGCCGAGGGCGAAGCGGGCGACATCCAGTGGAACTTCGAGAAGTTCCTCGTCGACGGTGACGGTGCCGTGGTGGCGCGCTACCGGCCGGGCACCGCGCCGGAGAGTGCCGAACTGGTCGCGGCGATCGAGGCGCGCCTGACGCCGGGGTCGTAGGGTCGCCAGGCCAGGCCGGGGGGCCGGGTCCGGTCCGGGGGTCTTTGCACGACTTGTCCGAAAGAACGCACCCGTCCCACGCGTGACACCTTCGGACAACTCGAGGCGCACAGGCTCACCCACTCGACCGGATACGGCTGGCCCGAAGTCCCATACGTCCCTCCAGCCACCGGGTTACGTTGGCAGGACCGCAGCACGCGCGGCCGGCCCCCGGACTCTCGTGGACCGGTCCCGGTCTCCCGGTGGAGCAGGCGATGGATCTTCAGGGCATGCGGCGGAGGCGTCGACGCCGGCTCATACCAGCGGCAATCCTGGTAGCGGCGGTTCTCCTCATCAACGCCCTCGGCATCTTCACCCTCGACCGCCGGTCCAGCCTGTGGGCCGGCCACTGGACCGGGAGCACCTGGCCCGCCGGTCCCGCCATCGCCGGCAACCCCGTGTCGATGACGACCGGCCTGTTCGTGGACCCGAAGTCTCAGCCGGCGACGTGGGTACGCAGCAATCCCCGTGACCCGCGCAGGACCATGATCGAGAACGAGATCGCGAGCACCCCGCTAGGTCGCTGGTTCGTGAACGCCGGGGACGACCGCGCCTCGGCGGGCGCGTACGTACGCGAGGCCGAACGTGCCGACAAGCTCCCCATCCTGGTGGCGTACAACATCCCGCTGCGCGACTGCGGTGGCCAGAGCTCGGGCGGCGCCGCCTCGGCCGACTCCTACCGGGAGTGGATCGACGGGCTGGTAGCAGCCGTGGCCGCCCGCCCGGCCGTGGTCATCCTCGAACCGGACGTGTTGCCCGCACTCGACTGCCGATCGCCGGAGCAGCAGGAGGAGACGTTCCAGCTGATCGGGTACGCGGTCGACCAGTTCGCCGCATGGGCCCCGAACACCTGGGTGTACATCGACGCCGGCCACCCGAACTGGAAGGACCCGGCGTCCATGGCCGACCGGTTGCGCCGCGCGCACATCGACCGGGCCCGCGGCTTCTCGCTGAACGTCTCGAACTACCAGGCGACCGGCCAGAGCATCGAGTACGGCCAACAGATCGGCTGGCTGCTGGAGGACGGCGGGATCGCCGCCCGGTTCGTCGTCGACACGAGTCGCAACGGCCGGGCAACGGCGGGGTCGGAGTGGTGCAACCCGCCCGGGCAGCGCGTCGGCAACAAGCCGCGGCCCGGTGGTGCGAGCGGCCTCGACATGCAGCTCTGGGTGAAGCCCCCGGGCGAGAACGACGGCGCCTGCGGGATCGTGCCGCACGGCAACGCCGGCGAGTTCACCCCCTCGCTGGCCGTGACGCTGCTGACTGGCTCGGCCCGCCGTGGGTGGTCGGCGAGCGTCGGCAAGGTGACCGACCTGTGGCCCGGCGACGATCCCGACCGGCCGAAGGTCGACCGCCCGAACCCGGGTGGGAGCCCGGACGCGACGCCGGGCCAGGATGCGAAGCCGGACGCGGACGCGACGCCGGACGCGACGCCGAACCCGGCTCCGCCGGTGGACCAGCCGGCTCATCAGGGCACTCGTCCGGGTGGCTCCTGATCCAACCCACGACCTGTGTGCCCGCAGTGCTGGGTTTCATGATCATGCGTCGAAAGGTTGGGTCACGCGGGTCTCAGAACCCGCGTTCGTGACGCATGATCATGAATCCGGTCCCTTCCTCTGACAACCCGGGCTCGGCGGCTCGGCACCGGCGGCTACGGTCCGGGCGGGCGGTGCGGTAGGCCGGCCTCCACCCATCCGTGGAACCCACCCACCACATCGGTCGCGCGGCGAAGGCCCAGGTCCTGCAGCGCCGCTGCCGCGAGGCTGGACGTGTAGCCCTCCGAGCACAACACGATGACGTCGAGGTCGTACCCACCGGCGAGGGGCAGCCGCGCGTCGCTTGCCGGATCGAACCTCCACTCGAGCACGTTGCGTTCGACCACGAGCGCACCCGCGACTGCACCCTCGACGTGCCCCTCCTGCGCCCGCTGCGCTGCCGGCCGGATGTCGACGAGCACGCCTCCTGCGCCCACCCGGGCCAGCGCCTCGGCCGGCGAGACCCGGCGCAGCCTGGCACGCGCCTTGGCCAGCATCTCCTCGATCGTCATGCGGTCGGTTCCTCTCACCAGTCCACTCCCACCCGCTCCGACGCCACGACCCGCAGCCGACTGTCCTCGAGCACGTACTGCGTCATCGCCGTCAGCTTCGGCGCATACGCGTGCAGGCTCACGGCCGGAGCATCGTCGAGGTTGCCGACCTCGTGGACGTGGTCGTGGCCGAAGCCGCGTACCTGGCCGGCACCGTACTTTCGGCGGACGGTCTGGACGACCGATCCCGACCGCAGTCGCAGGTCGCCGGACTGTAGTGGACCAGCCCGCACGGTGGTCTCGGTCAACGTGCCCTCAGCCACTGCGAAAGCGCCGAGCGCTTCGCCGTGGTCGTGCAGGCCGGTTCCCTGACCTGGTAGCCACGAGATGAGCCAGACCTCGTACGCGGAGTCGACGTCGAGCCGCTCGAACCAGCGTTCGTCGCGTCCGCCGTAGCGAACGAGATCCTGCCAGGTCGACGGTTCGGCGACGAGTCGGCGGACCAGCGCGGCGGCGGAGGCGACGCTGGGTTGGGCGATGTCGGGAGCGAGCGGGTTGTCGCTGAACGGCAGGGACAGCGCGGACATGAGGAGGTCTCCAGCAGTGTCGAGGTGACGTGACGAGTGCCTGTGCTGCTGGCCCGCACGTTCCGTTCACCCACGTGCCGGAGGAGAGCCCGGCCGAGCCGTGACCTCTCAGTGGTGTGGACCAGCGGTCCGCCGACACCGCTGGTCGAAGTGGTCGCCGCGGCGACCGATCCAGAAGACCTCGAGCTGAGGTACGCCGTTGCGGAGTCTCATGCGTCCGTCCGGCCCTCGCACGGGGACGTTCCGGCCTGGAGCGGCTGCCCGTCTGCGGGGACCGGGGCGATCGCCCAGTCGGGTACCGGCCGCGGGTCGGGCACCGGTGCCCACCGGCCGTCGACGACGTCGTAGGTCCAGCGTGCACCGGAGGTCACCAGGTCCTCGACCGCATCGGCCAGCCGGTCAACATCGTCGAGCGTCGTCCCCACGCCGAAGCTCGCCCGCAGGGCGCCGTCACCGACCCCGAGACGGGACACCAGCGGGTGCGCGCAGAACCGACCGTCGCGAACGCCGATTCCGTGTTCGGCGGACAGGACCGCCGCGACGAGACCCGGCGCAAATCCCGCCACCGAGAACGCGACCACGCCGATCGAGGCGGGGCTGTCCCGCCAGAGCCGGTGCACGCGTACACCGGGGACGGTGGCCAACCGACCGACCAACCGTTCGCGCAGCGCCGACTCGTGGGCCTCCAACGCTCCGGCCGGCAGCCCGGCGATCGCATCGCACGCCTGCGCGAGGGCGGCCGCCCCGACGACAGCCGGCGTTCCCCCTTCGTGTCGCTGCGGGGCAGTTGCCCAGGTGGTCTCGGCCAGGCTGACCTCGCGTACGGCCCCGCCCCCCGGGAGATAGGCGGGCGCCTCGTCCAGCCAGTCGCGGCGGCCGACGAGGGCACCGACGCCGAACGGGGCGTAGAGCTTGTGCCCGGAGAACGCGATGTAGTCGATGCCTGACGACGCCAGGTCGATCCGCCGGTGCGGTGCCAGTTGCGCGGCGTCGACCACCACGCGGGCGCCGGCGTCGTGCGCGATGGCCACGATCTCCTCGATCGGGAGAACCTCGCCGGTGACGTTGGACGCCCCGGTGATGGAGACCAGAGTGGCCGGGCGCGCGGCGAGCTCGGCTCGCAGGGCGACCAGGGTCGCTCGCTGCGTCGTACCGGCCAGGATGCAGCGGTGGTTTCCGCGCTGCCAGGGCAGCAGATTGGCGTGGTGCTCGATGTCGAGTACGACGACATTGCCGTTTCCCGGCCCGTGCCCGGGAACGCAGCCGGCGAGCAGGTTGAGCGCGTCGGTGGTGTTGCGGGTGAAGACCACGACGTCGTCGCCGCGCGCACCCACGAAGGCACCGACCTGGGCTCGCGCCCGCTCGTACACCGCCGTGCTCACCTGGGAGGAGTAGCCGGCGCCGCGGTGGATGCTGGCGTAGTACGGGAGGACCTCGCCTACGTGGGCCGCGACCTCGGCCAGACAGGGCGCGCTGGCCGCGTAGTCGAGGTTCGCGTACGGCACGAACTCCGCGGGCACCACCGGCACCCGGAGTCCGGCTCCGACCACCGGCAGGAGTGGCTGGGCACCCGGGCCGGGGCGCTCCTGGCGAGACGGCGGAGCGGGGTGTTCGGCCGGCAGCTCAGGTTGCTTGGACAGCTCGGGCAGCTTGGACAGCTCGGGCAGCACCGCGGGCCAGTTGGGGCTGGCAGGCGCCGGTACGACAGGTACGAGGGTCGAGCCGCTCTGCCGCCAGCGTTCGGCGGGCGCAGCCCGCTCTAGAGCGATCGGACTCACAGCAACACCTCACAGGTCCGGGGACCCTGTGGGCGGCGGGTCCCGCGCTTGCGGAGCCGGTTGGCGCCGCCTGGTCCTCACCCGGGGCACCCCACCGCGGAGGAGGGTTGCCGGCCAGCAAGCCGGGGCCGGTGGAACGCGAACGTCCCTTGCTGACACTCATGACCGGACACACACGCTAACGGGGTGCTTCAGGACGTTGGCGAAGTGTCCCAGATGCTGGGCACACGTCTCACTATGTAGACGGTGACCTGTCCTGTTGGAGGTTCGGCGGCGTAGAGACCGCCGAACCTCCAACAAACTAGCTAGCTCCCAGCCGCGCTCTCACCGGAGTCAGCGCCGTTCGCGCCGGCCTGGCGCTCGGCGGGACTGCGTTCGATGCAGAACTCGTTCCCCTCCGGATCGGCGAGGACGACCCAGCCGGTTCCGTCCGGTCGGCGATGGTCGGCGAACAGCGTGGCGCCGATCGACAGGCAGCGCTCGACCTCCTCGTCGCGGGTGCGCTCGGAGGGTTGCAGATCGATGTGTACGCGGTTCTTGACCGTCTTCGACTCGGGCACCGGGATGAACAGCAAGGTCGCGCTGCCGTCCGGAGCCAGCAGGGCCGCCTCCGGGTCGTCCGGGTAGTTGCGGTCGTCCGGGTTCTCGGCGTACCCGGTCACCTGGGTCCAGAACAGGGACAGCTTGTACGGATCAACGCAGTCGAAGGTGATGCTTCGGATGCGTACTGCCATGGGATCTCCCAATGGATTCGCGCTCAGCGAATGAGCGGAGCATCCCGTGACGGCAGGCGTCGGTCAGGGCGTCACGGGAGGCGCGGGGTTCGTCGTGCACATGTCGACCGCACCTCCTTCCGCAGACCATCCGGACACCGGGGGCCAGCCTTCCACGACGGCCAGCGCCCGCGCATCGCATTTGTCTGCGCGGCGGACGCGGGGTTGGCCGGACGCGGTGGGCGCTGGCAAGCTCGACCCGTGTCTGCCTCCGTGACTGGTTCGTCCGCACCTGCTGCGTCCGCACCTGCTGCGTCCTCACCTGCTGCGTCGTCGCCGGCTCTGTCCTCCCCGGCCGCCGCTGACCGGCGACGCTATGTCGTCTACGGCGCGGGAGCGATCGGCGGCGTGCTGGGCGCCTGCCTCCACGCCGCCGGCCACGACGTCGTACTCATCGCCCGTGGTCCACATCTGGCCGCGATCCAGGCTGAGGGACTTCGGGTCGAGTCGCCGGACGGCACCCAGACGCTGCGCATCCCGGCCGTCGGTCACCCGCGGGAGATCGACTGGGGATCCGGCGATGTCGTCCTCCTGGCGATGAAGAGTGACGCCACCGCTGCCGCCGTCGGCGAACTGGCCGCCGTCGCTGACGCGGAGACGCCGGTCTTCTGCGTCCAGAACGGGGTCGCCAACGAGCCGGTTGCCTTGCGGCACTTCGCCCATGTCTACGGCGTCCACGTGATGTTTCCCGCGACGCACCTGACGCCCGGGGTGGTGCAGGCGCAGTCGACGCCGGTGACGGGGATCCTCGACCTCGGGAAATACCCGAGCGGGATCGATGCCCTCGCGGTGGAGGTAGCCGGCGCCCTGCGGTCGGCAACCTTCGAGTCCGAGCCGTGCGCGGACATCATGAGCCGGAAGTACACGAAGCTCCTCGGCAATCTCGGCAACGCGATCGACGCGGTGTGCGACCGGGGCGATGGCCGGCGCGAGGCCCAGCAACGGGCCCGGGCGGAGGGTATGGCGGTGCTGGAGGCGGCTGGCATCCGGTACGTCTCGTTCGAGGAGGACCGGGCCCGGCGCGGGGACATCCTGCAGGTGAAGCCGGTCAACGGGCAGGCCCGCACCGGCAGCTCGTCGTGGCAGAGCCTGGCCCGGGCGACCGGAGCGATCGAGGCCGACTACCTCAACGGCGAGATCGTGCTGCTGGGTCGGACGTACGGGATCCCCACACCGGTGAACGAGCTCGCCCGCCAACTCGCCAACGCGGCGGCGCGAGCCGGCACTCCGCCGGGCCAGCTCGCTCCGGAGGAGTTCCTCGCCCTGCTGCCCACGCCTGCCCCCTCCGGTGATCATGATCGTGATCGTGAAGGCGTTTCGGGCGCATAGCCCACTTTGGCTTCATGATCACGGTGTGGGCGTCGCGGGACCCTGCCCGGACACGACCCCCCGACGTGCTTCGTGCCGGTCGGCCTGGTCTGGGTCTGACTGATGCTGGTCGGCCTGGTGCCGGTCGGCCTGGTGCTGGTCGGCCTGGTCCCGTTCCGGCCGGTCCTCGTCGGACTGGTCCTCGTCCAACTCGTCGGGAGGCACGTACGGCGTCGCGGCCACCCGATGCCGCACCGGCACCCATCGCCCGGACGGCGCCTCCTCGTCCGGCCGGTGCGGATGGACGCTGCCCGCCGCTTCCTGCGCGATGATGCGCACCGCGCCCAGGACCGCGTCGGAGACGGCATCGAGGCGACGCAGACCGTACGCCCGGATCGCGGGGTCGAACGGGATGGAGACCGCCGCCCGGACCTGCCCGCTGAGGGCGTCGAGCTGGCGGCGTACCCGGCGGGACGGCGCCGATCCCGCCACGTCCACGAGCCCGACGACCGCCCGCGCGGGGGCCAGGCCGTCGGCCTCGAGCAGACCCAGCAGCCGTTGCAGGGCAGCCGCACCATCGCCGTTCGAGGCCGCGAGCACGACCGGCATGGCGTCGGGGCGGCGCCACCACAGGTCGAGCACCGACGCCCGACCCGCATGCCGAGCGCTGATGTGCGAACTCGGGACCTGCGCACCCACGTCCACGACGCCGGCGAACCAGTCACCCGCCGAGAGCACCTCCGCGTACCACTGCGGGTCCCCAGGGGCCGGCACCGGCACAGCCGTGAGCGGTCGGGTATCGGTCAGGACGTCGTACCCCGGCCCGCTCAGTCCGGCGGGTCCGATGTCGAGCAGGTCATTTCGGGCTCGCCCACCCAGCGGTACGGGCCGACCGACCGACGCCTGCAGACAGCTGTCCGGGGCGAGCGGGGCTGGCCGGGACGCCAGCCCTGCCAGCCCGGCGTGACCGGGCGGCGCCGCGTCGATGCCGAGCCAGGAGGTCCAGGGCGAGGCCGCCCGGGGTGCCGGGTCGAAGACCACGGTGCGGGTGGTCGGCGCGAGTACCTGCGCCAGGAGGCCGGCAAGCGTTGATCGCCCCACGCCGCCGCTGACGCCGAACACCGGCACCAGCGCCCGCACACCGTGCGGAAGGAGCAGGGTTGCCGGCGCGCCGCGCCTCGTGCGCATACGTCGACACTAAACGAACACCGGGCCGGGGCACCCCTGGTCAGCACATCCGGCCAGGGGGCCCCAAACCAGAAGCCCTACTGCTTGACCGCCCCAGCCGCGAGGTCGGACAGGAACTGCCGCGCACCGAGGAAGAACACCACGATCAGCGGGATGACCGCGAGCAGCGTGCCCGCCATCACCATGCTGTAGTCGGTCTGGTAGAGCCCGAACAGCTGCGACAACGCCACCTGCAAGGTGATCCGCTCGGGGTCGATGAGGACGACCAGCGGCCACAGGTAGTCGTTCCACGTGTAGATGAACGTGAAGATCCCGAGGAACGCCATGATCGGGCGGAGCAGCGGCACGGCCACGTGCCAGTACTGCCGCAGGAAGCTGCAGCCGTCGATCCTGGCCGCGTCGAGCAGATCCGTCGGGATCGCGCCCTGCGCGTACTGCCGCAACAGGAAGATTCCGAAGGCGTTCACCGCACCCGGCACGATCAGCGCCTGCAGCGTTCCGACCCACCCGAAGCTGGCCATGATGACGAACGACGGGACGACCGACAGCTGTGACGGAATCATGAACGTCGCGAGCAGGATGACGAACAACAGGTTCTTGCCCGGAAACTCGAACTTCGCAAAGGCAAATGCCGCGATCGAGTCGAAGAACAACACCAGTACCGTCGTCAGTACCGCCACCACGAGCGTGTTCCACGTCGACCCGATGATGTCGATGCTCTTGAGCAGGTTGTCGACGTTCACCGACAGGTTTCCGCCGGGAACGAAGACCGGCGGGTACTTGAAGATATCCCCGGTCGTCCGGGTGGCCATCACGAACATCCAGTAGAACGGGAAGATCGAGAGGACCACACCGATCAGCAGCAGGATGTGGGTGACAGCCGACTTGAGCAGTTGCGAGCCCTGGGTGTTCATGCCCGCGCTCCTCTCCGCAGGCTGCGGGTGCCCGCACCTTGCACGAGTCGCCAGTTGACGAACGAGAAGATGATCATGATGACGAACAATGCCCAGCCGATCGCGGCGCCGTAGCCGAACTGGTTGAAGACGAACGCCTGCTGGTACAGGTAGAGGACCATCGTCTGGCCTTCGCTGCCGACACCACCGCCGCTACCGAGCAGCACCTGCGGCTCGGTGAACAACTGCATCCCGCCGATGGTCGAGGTGATCACCGTGAACAGGATGACCGGTCGGAGCAGCGGAATGGTGATCCGGAAGAACACCTGGATCCAACTGGCGCCGTCGACTCGGGCGGCTTCGTAGAGCTCGGTGGGAATTGCCTGCAGGCCGGCGAGGTAGATGATGGCGTTGTAGCCGGTCCACCGCCAGATCACCATCGCGGCGATCGCGAACTTGATGCCCCAGGGCGTGGTCAGCCATTCGACGGTCTCGAATCCCGGCAGCCACTGGAGCAGGGCGTTGATCAGGCCGAACTGGTTGCTGAAGATCGAGCCGAAGATGACCGCGATGGCCACGATCGACGTCACGTTCGGGATGAAGTACGCCATCCGATACGCGCTCTTGCCCCGGATCTGCTGGTTGAGCATAAAGGCGAGCACGAGCGCGATCGCCAGCATCGGGATCGTCGAGATGATCCAGATCTGGAAAGTATTGACGATCGACTTCCAGAACGCCGGGTCGGAGATCATGAACTGGTATTGCGCGATACCCACAAACTGCATCTCGCCGATGCCGTCCCAGTTCTGGAACGACAGGTAGAACGAGAAGAGGATTGGGAAGAGTCCAAAGATCGCGAAGAGAATGTAGAACGGCGAGATCGCGAGATAGAGCGCGAGATGTTCGGAGCGCTTGCGGCCGGCGGCGGCCCGTACCGCCGTACCCGGGCCGGTCGGCGGTGCCGTGAGCGGTGCAGTCGTCATGTCAGATCAAGCCCCATCTCATATCAGGCCGAGATGCGAGAGTTGCCGGTCGACCTCGCGGAGCGCGTCCGCCCAGGCCCTGTCCGGGTCCTTGCCGCCGCCCCAGACCAGGGCGAGTTCGTCGGTGAACGCCGGGGCGATCACGTTGTCGTACGGGCTCAGATAGACCGGTTTGACCTCCTGTGCCGAGGTCGCGAAGACGTCGTTGATGATCTGCCCGCCGTAGAAGTCGTTCTTCTCCTTCGCGCGGTCGTCCTCGAGTGCCGAGGTGGCGGCCGGGTAGAGCTGCATCTCGTTGAGGCCGTACACCAGTTGGTTCTCCGGCGACTGGACCCAGGTGATGACCTCGTAGGCGGCCTCGGGATCTCGGCAGAAGTTCGTGATGCCGAGGAAGGACCCACCGTTGTTGCCCGCTCCACCGGGAGCCCTGCACACCCGCCAGTTGCCTTTCGTGTCCACGGCCGCTTCCTCGAGCACCTGGCCCATCCAGACCGCTCCGACGAACGACGCAATCGAGCCCTTGCTCATGCCGGCGCCCCAGTCGGGGGTGAACTCCAAGGCGTTGGCGGCGACCTTGTTCTGGTGGGTCTGGATGGCGAGGTCCCACGCTCCCTTGATCTGCGGGCCGTCGCCGATGAAGTTGTCCTTCTCGTCGAGGTAACGCGTCGACTGCTGGGAGACCACCTGGTTGTAGACCATGGTGACGTTGGGGATCATCACCGCGCCCTGCGACTCCTTGAACCCCGTCGCCGCCTCGAGGAACTTCTCCCAGGTGTCGAACTGGGTGGCGACGTCCTCAGGCTCGGTCGGCAGACCAGCCTTTTCGAAGAGGTCGGCACGGTAGTAGAGGGCGGTAGGCCCGGTGTCCATCGGGAAGCCGAGCAACCTGCCGTCAGGGGTGACACCGCGCTGCCATTTCCACGGCAGGTACTGGTCCTCGATGTCCTTCGCGCCGAACTCGTAGAGATCGACGAACTGGTCGGCGTCGGGGAAGTAGGTCGCGACATCCTCGTTGAGGCCGGTGATGTCGGGGACGTAGGCCCGACCGGCCAGGCTGGTCAGGAGTTTGGCCTTGAAGTCGCCGCCGATCTTCTGGGCGGTCAGGGGGATACCGGTCTCGTCCTTCACCATGCCGAGGAGCTTGTCGCTGATCGACCTGTTCCAGTACCACAGGCTCGTGGTGCCTTCGGGCGTCAGGTAATTACCACGGCCGCAGCCTGAGGTGCCGAGGAGGGCGGTACCGAGGAGGCCAGAGGCCGCCGCAAGGAACGTGCGTCGGGTGGGCGCCATGGTTCACCTCGTTTCTGTCGCGCTTTGGGGGTTTTCGGATGGTTCGCGACGAAGAGACACAGGCGCTGAGGTCGTGGACGACGAGGTGTGCCGGATGCCCGCCCACGATGGTGCGAGAGTCCTGCCTGAGCCTCGTCGGTAGACGCGCAACCGCTGCGCCTCCCTCCTCGCCTCTGCCAGCCGAGTGGCCTGCTCTGTTTGACGGCTGGCGCCGCGTGGCCCGGTCGCTCGACCGGCGTTTGCCGGCGTCGCTTTCGGCGCGCGTGCGCTATGCGGCTTCGGCGGCCGGATTACGGTCGTCGAAGCGTTTCCGCACTGTAGAGCCTGGAGGACCCGGGCGGAAGAACGCTTGCCACTTCCGGACTTCTGCCGCCGATCCGGCCGCCTGCCTGGGCCGATGATCGACTCCGCCGAGGGGGCGACGGCAGCACGAGGCGCGCTCTGAACTGGTTGGAGAGTTGTGCGGGTTCGGGTCAGAGGAGGTCGGTCTGACCGACCGCGGAGGTGATGCGTATGCGCACCACAAGGTCGTCGTACTCGGCGTTTCGGCGTCCGACCTCAGCGGCCGCCGCCTCGCCCACGTAGCGCTGAGCGACCCGGGTCGTCCACTCCACCAGGTCGGGCGGTCGGTGCTGGAGAGTCGCGACTCCCAGGCACGAGACGAATGCGTAGGGCGGTCGATCGTCGTCGACGCTCAGCGACACCCGCGGGTCGTGGCGTAGATGGCGGGCCTTGGCGCTGCCGCTCCCGGTGGTGATCACCACGTCGTCGCCGTCGAAGATGAACCACATCGGAACCGCGTGCGGATGGCCGTCCGCACGGACCGTGGCCAGGGTGGCGATGCGGTTTGCGTGCTCGAGAAACTCGCGTATCTCGGCAGTGCTCATCTTCCGCATGTGGTCCTTCCCGCCGCCCCTTGCCGCTGCATTACTGGTCGGTGCTCACTAGTGGTGCTCGCTGCTCAGCGCCTCACTGGTTTGGCAGGACCTGATCGGTCCGTCGCGGCGGCAACTCGGCTTGGGCATAACGGCCCACCCGGTAGGTCGCGACCGCGTCGACCACGGCACCGACACCGCCGCCGAGCAAGGGGATCCGGCGGCCAACGGTGAGGCTCAGCCGTTTGCCCCCGACCTGCGCCGCGAGGATGGTGCCGAGTTCGGTGGCGACGCGGTTGTCGAGAGTTGCGTCGTGGACGGGCGCGGTCGCGATCCCCAGCGGCGTCGAGGGCAGGACGCCCTTTTCGATGAGTTCCTCGGCGGCGTCGTCGCCGAGCATGCAGGTGACGACGGCGGTGCGGACCCTCGGGTCAGTGAGGTCGTAGCCACGGACGTGTGCGATCGCCGCGACCATCCGGGCCTGCAGCACTGCGAGGCCGGTGATGTTGGCCGGCAG
Organism: uncultured Actinomycetota bacterium; assembly: GCA_963720325.1. Taxonomy (GTDB): domain Bacteria; phylum Actinomycetota; class Actinomycetes; order Propionibacteriales; family Actinopolymorphaceae; genus Thermasporomyces. The sequence continues at coordinate 1,852,269 of CAVRFE010000008.1, forward strand.
CGTGACAGCCATCACCGCGAATCCGCCGAGGCTGGTCACGAAGCCCTGGGCGCCGGCGAGCCGGACGTGCTGCTCGATGATCTCGTTGGCGGCGCGTACCCGGTCGCCTCCCGCGCGGCTGAGCTGCCGGTCCGCCACGGCGGCGGCGCCAGGAAAGCCGCGCCGGCCGTCGATTGCCGCATCCAGGACGGAACGGAACATCGTGGCTGCCGCTCGAGGGGTCATCTGCCGGGCTACCGGAGCGAGGCGACGGGCCACCATCTTTCCTACGGACATGGTTCACCTGTCCCATCCCAGACGGGCACGTCTGGCGTCGGACCGGTGCAGAGCCGGCAGTGCCCGCGTGCGGTGATCTCCCCGGAACTCTACGTCCTCCGCGCGAGACCCGGGCCCTGCGTGGGAGGGCGGAGTCCCGTGACGTTCGGCAGGATGGGCATGTGCCGACCGAACCTTCCCCCACTCGTTGGGAGTTCCCGTCGCCTGTCCTTGCCGGCGACGAGGATCTCGTCGGCCGTGGCGCAGACCTGGAGCCGGCCACCATCCTCGCGGCGTACCGGCAGGGGATCTTCCCGATGCCCGTCATGCACTTCGGACCGATGATGTGGTGGTCGCCGGTCCGGCGCGGCATCCTCCCGCTGGACGGGCTCACCGTCTCGCGGTCGCTGCGGCAGTCGTGCCGGCGTTTCGTGATCAGGGTCAACACGGTCTTCGACGAGGTCATCTCGGCCTGCGCGGATCCTCGGCGTCCTGGTGGTTGGATCACGCCCGAGGTCATCCAGGCCTACCAACGACTTCACGAGCTCGGGTGGGCGCACTCGATCGAGGCCTGGACGCCGGACGGGAAGCTCGCCGGTGGACTGTACGGCGTGTCGATCGGCGGTTTCTTCGGCGGAGAGTCGATGTTCCACCGAGAACGGGACGCGTCGAAGGTGGCCCTCGTCGGCCTGGTCGATCTGCTCACCAAGGACGGGGACATCGAGCACCGGCTCCTCGACCTGCAGTGGCAGACGACGCACCTGGCGTCGCTCGGCGCGCTGGAGATATCCCGGTCGGAGTACCTGAAGCGGCTCGACCCGGCGCTCCAGCTGCCGGCGCCTGGTGTGTTCGGTGGAGGCATGAGCCCGGATTCGGTGCGTACGCCCGACTTCTGACCATCTCGTTATCCGGGGATCCTGTTAGCTTGCATGCATGGATACGCACATCGCGTTCGTTGCTGTGCAGCCCAAGAACGGGACGATCACCATCCCGGCTCAGCTGCGCCGCCGCTTCGGTCTGGACAAGCCGGGCGCGCAGGTCGAGATCGTCGTCCGCAACGGTGAGATCGTTCTCGTTCCGCACATCGCGATCCCCACCGACCAGGCCTGGTTCTGGTCGAAGGAGTGGCAGGCCATGGAGCGCGAGGCCGACGAGGAACTCGCTGCCGGTCGCTACACGGAATTCGCGAACGGAGAGGAGTTCCTCGCCCATCTCGACAAACTGATGGACGAGGGCGAGACCGCCGACGAGTCATGAGGTTCAGGACGTACAGGTCGTTCGACCGGGACTTCTCGCGACTCCCGTCCGAACATCGGAAAGCCTTCTACGAGATCGTCCAGCGTCATTTCCTGCCAGCCATCGCGGCTGGATCCTTCACGGGGCAGCCGCCATGGCCGTCGAGGTTGCGGAGGCACGAGGTGGGCGACGGGTCGATCTACTCGTTGACGTGGAGCTTCGCGAGCCCGCATGGGTGGGCCACATTTCACCTCGAAAAGGACGTTGAGGGCGGGCCACTTCTGGTCTGGCGCCGGATCGGCAACCATTCCCTCTACGAGCGTCCCTAGGCCCTGGTTGAATCCCCGAGTCTTCGTGAGAGCCACGGACGTCGCGAGCAGGAGAAGATTGGCCCATGCCTGAGCTGCCCGAGGTGGAGGCCCTCGCCGAGTTCCTACGGGAAGAGGCGATCGGCCACACCGTGACGCGCGTCGACGTGCTGGCGATCAATGCCCTGAAGACGTTCGCGCCACCCATCGACTCCCTGGCCGGCTGGACCATCGCGGCCGTCGGACGGCACGGGAAGTTCCTCGACCTGAGGATGACGAAGGACGGTGCCGACGACCTGCACTTCGTCGTCCATCTGGCCAGGGCGGGATGGTTGCGGTGGAGTACGTCGCTGGCCGACAAGCCGCCACGCCAGGGTCGCAACAACCCGCTGGCTGTACGCATCCATCTCGGCGACGGGGTCGGCTTCGACCTCACCGAGGCGGGTACGCAGAAGCGGCTCGCGTGCTACTTGGTCGCGCGCTCGGCCGACATCCCCGGAGTGTCCCGCCTCGGCCCCGATCCACTGGGCGACGACTTCACGGCCGAGCGGCTGAAGGAGATCCTGCAGACGGCAGGGCGCGCGCAGCTCAAGGGAGTACTCACCGAGCAGGGACGCATCGCCGGCATCGGCAACGCCTACTCCGACGAGATCCTGCACGCGGCCCGGATGTCTCCGTTCAAGCCGGCCAACAGCTTGGCTGACGACGACATGGCCACCCTGTACGCCGCGATCCGCTCGGTGCTCACCGACGCGGCCGAACGCTCCCAGGGCCTGGCCGCCAAGGACCTCAAGTCGGAGAAGAAGACCAACCTCGCGGTACACGGACGCAAGGGCCTGCCGTGCCCGGTGTGCGGTGACACCGTGCGGGAGGTGTCGTTCGCCGACTCGAGCCTGCAGTACTGCGCGACCTGCCAGACCGGAGGCAAGCCGCTCGCAGACCGTCGACTCTCGCGCCTGCTCAAGTAGCCGGACCGAGGACGCGGCCTGCTCCCACGCACAGTGCTGATGGCACGGCGTCCGCCGTGCAGAGAACGGCCCGCCGCACCGTGCCTGGAAAGGCGCCTGGAGAGGCAGAACCGCGTGCTCGTCCACGCAGACCCTGCTGCCAGCGGCCCATGCCGCCGGTTCGTAGTCCATATTGTTCGGGTCCAGATTGTTCGGAATTGACCGTCTCATCGATGCAGCCACTGACCTGGTCAGTGGCGTGGTCACTGAACGGGATTGACGGGACCTAAGGCGCACACAGGTTGCGTTCGCGCTTATCGTGACTACAACGGGCAAGCAGCCGAGAACAGTAGGGTCATGACAGAGCCGACCGAACCCACACCACCGCTGTCCCGGATGCGCTTCTCCTGGCAGCGAGACACCGGACCACCTGAGTCCGGTGAGGAGTCGACGGCCGAAGGACCGGAACCGGGCACGGCCCGAGCCGGACAGTCCTATCCGGGCAACGGCGCGGCACTCGACGTCGATGCCGGTGCCGGTGCCGGTTCCGATCTCGGCGCCGGTGCCAGTGCAGGTGCAAGTGGTGCCGGTCCATACGTCGGTGTCGAAGCCGACCCCGACCTGGACGCGACAGACGACCGCTACGAATCCCCGCCAGGTGACGTCCCCGCGTACTGGGATGACGACGGGCCCTCCTCGTCGACCGCACCCGAGTTCGCCCGATCCACGCTCGCTACGTCCGGACAGCGCGCGAGCCGACTGCCCCGATCGGACCGGTCCGGCCCGGGCCGCGCCCCGGTCGGTCGCGCCACCCGAGGCGACGGGCCGCCTCGTCGCACCCGCCGGTCCGCCGCGCCGCGAGGTGGCTTCGACGTACCCGCTCCAGGTGGACGGTTCTCCGGCGGCCGCGGCTCGCACACCGCCGTGAAGGTCGTCCTCATCCTGTCGGCCTGTCTCGTCGCCAGCGGCATCGTCGCGTACATGGCGTTCTCGCTCGGCGTCTCCACCGCTCTGGACAACCGGTACCGACTCAGCTCCGACGACAAGACCCGCTACCGCCTCACCGAGTTCCCGCTCGACCAGGCCGGCCGGTTCGCCGCCGACTATGCCCGCATCTGCCTCACGCACCAGACCACGGCCGGCGCCGACGACCAGCGGGAGACACAGCTGTCGCGGTTCGTGTCGACCGGCACCGACACGACGTGCGGCTGGAACGGCGAGGGCGTTCAGTCCGTGGCCGACGCGAGCTGGACGGGTGAGTCGGAGCCGATCGACATCCCCGGGTACGCCGGCAACGCGCGCATGATGACGGTCCGGGTCCTCACCAGCGCGGGCAGCCGGATCGTCACGGTGCCGGTCTACGTCGCCGACCTCGCCTCCGGCGACGGCATGCGCATCGTCGGCGACATCGGCGAGATGCCGCAGCCCAACCTCGTCAAGGCACCTGAACCGGAGCAACCCGCAGCCGTCGACGGAGGTCTTGCCGACGCGCTGACCCAGGGTGAGTTCTTCCAGCAGTTCTTCGCTGCCTGGGGTGAATCCAACCGGCCGGCCTTGCAGAGGTTCGTGACGCCGGACGCGACCAGCCGAACCACCAGTGGCCTGGGCGGGACCACCACCGAACCCGCGATCGTCGAAGCGAGGGTGTTCCTGCCGGCCGGCGTCACCGCGTCGGAGGCGTACGAGTGGAAGAAGGGCATGGTCACGCAGGCGTGGGTCTGGGTCGACTGGCGAAGCCCGTCCGTCGGTGAAGGCGCCGTCGAGACCCGGGCCTACCGACTGCAACTGGTGAAGACCACCCAGGCATCCAACCCGAGTCAGGAATGGGCCGTCCGAGACATCCGTGGCGGAGTCCCTGACCTCAAGGGGGGCTGACGCATGTGTCTCCGCGCCCCCGTGTCCGGCGTTCACTACAGTGCAGGCGCTCGCTCCGCCACGTCGTCGTCCGGGGTGGGCAGAGCAGTGGTACCGCAACAAGGAAGGTAGGCCGAGATGAGCGAGCTAGATGTCGTGGCGTCGGGTGGGTCGCAGCTCGACGCACTCTTCGGACGGATCGAGGGCCTGCTTGCCGGTGTTGCCGTGGGCGCGCTCACCGTCGCGATCATCATCATCGGGTTCAAGATCATGTTCGCGATCCGAAGCGGCGACAACATCCGGGTCGCGATCCAGAACATGGGAGTGGTGGCGTTCGCGGCACTCCTTATCGGAGGAGCTTCCGGGATCGCCGCGCTGCTCAATTCGATCGGCAAGCAGATAGGCGGCTGAGCGAGTGACCCACCCGAGGGGAGGTAGCGGGTGAGCGACACAAATGGCCAGTACGTCGCGTTCGACCACACCGACCTGGAACGACGTCGCAAGAAGCTGTGGAACCTCGCCGACGGCGTACCACTGACGGTGATCGGCGGCATCGACCTGCGCGCGCTGGTCATCGCCGCGCTGGCGTTCCTCGGTCTGCTCGGAGCGGTGACGGCGTTGGCTCCGGTCATCCCGTTCGTGGCACTGGACCTGTGGTCGATCCTGGCCTGCACCGCTGTCGCCGTCGTCCTCTACGTCGTGTGGCCGCGGCGCTGGCGCAACGGACTGACCACCGAGCAGAACCTGCTGGTGGCCGCCGACTACCTGTTCCTCCAGCCCCGTCGCATCCACGGACTGGCCGAGGACGTGGAACCCGACGTGGTGCACTGGCGGGTCATCTTCTGGCGTCCGGTGCACCCGCGCTGGCATCGCAAGCTCGCCGCCGCCCGGGACAAGCGGGCCAGTGGACTCATCCGTGCGTACGACACGGAGTCTCGTCCCGACGGGATCGGCGCCGACGAGTGGGGGTCTGTCGCATGAGGGGAACAGCATGAACATCCTGTACTTCCTCCCGTTGATGGCACTCGGTGTCGTCGCCATCGGTGCGGTGGCGATCTTCGTGTTCAACGTCGGCGGCGACGACAAGACCAGGGGCTCGGGCAAGAAGGACCGCGAGCCGCGCACCGAACGCGAACGGCTCCCGTACCGCTACGGCAACGACGTCCTGTTCGTCTGGGGCAAGTCGGTCTGGACCGGCTTCTTCATCACCACCAGGACCGACGAGCACATCACCACCGACGAACTCGTTCCCGAGGCGCTGAAGCTGCCCAACCTGCTGCACCAGGTCGCGCGGGAGTTCCACCGGCCGCAGTTCCAGGTGATGTTGGTGCCGCGCCGCCCCGACCTCAGCGGCTGGGTCGCCGACCTGCTCCAACGCGTCTGGCGCCCCACCGACAACTTCCGCAAGCTCATCGGGCGGGAGGCCGGCCGCGCCATCGCGCAGGCTCGGATCGGCGCACAGTACGACGTCGTCTTCTTGATGCGCGTCGGCCAGCTCGGCGACAGTCGCGGACCCGGGTCCGCCGCGGTCTCGGCCATCGCCGACCAGGCGACCGGCGTTCACGACGAACACTTCGACCCGGCTGCCGTGGCCGAGTGGCATGAGCGGGCCGACGAGGTCTACGCGGTGGCCGTCGACTCCGGTGTCGGTGTCCAGCCGATGCTGCGTCGCGACCTGGTCCGGATCATTCGCACCTGTCTGTTCGGCCACCTGCCCCTGCCCGACGAAGGTCCGGTCGACCGGCGGCCCTGGGGCGCGCACGAGTTCGAGCTGGCTGCCGACTTCCGGGCACCGAACCACAAGAGCCGGCTCGAGGTCAGCGTCGTCGACGAGGACACCGGCGTGGACCAGACCACCTACCTCACCACCCTGGTGGCCACCGGCTGGCCGGACGCGATCCGGTTCGCGAAGGCGCGGGCGTGGGGGCGGATCCTCAAGCGGCTGGAGTTTCCTGTCGTGGTGTCCTGGCGCGGCATCTTGCTGCCGCCGGAGGAGTTCCGCGGCCGGGGCAAGCGGATCCGCGACAACCTCGAAGACGAGGCACGCGACATGGACCGCGCCAGCGCGCGCATCGACGCCCTGCTGGTCAACCAGGTCGAGCGGGCCAACCACCTGGTCGACGAACAGGACAGCAAGCCGTTCCCCGGCATGGAGTCCCAGCTGCTCCTCACCATCTCCGCACCCACGCCGGAGGAGCTGGAAAACCGGCGCAAGCGGATCGAACGCCTCTTCGCCAAGACGCTGGACGCCACGGTCCTGCGGCCGAAGCGGTTGCAGTACCGGCTCCTCTACAACGTCCTGCCCGGCGACGGTGACAAGTCGCCGATCGGCCGCATCGCTCCGTTCCGGCGGTTGCAGGAGCTCGACCAGCTCGGGGTCGCGCTGCTGACGACGGCGACCCAGGTCGGTGACCGGGTCGTGGTCGGTCGAGACGGGATCGCCAAGGGCTGGCAGGGGATGCTGGTCGGGCGTACCCGCGACGGCCACTATCCCGTGCACTATTCCGCGCACTCCGCGATCGCCAGGGAGAACGGCGCTGGTGTGGTGCTCGTCGGCGCGTCCGGCGGCGGGAAGACGACGCTCGCGCTGAAGGTGTTCCACTACGAGTCCGAGGCCGGCGTGCGCTGCGTGTTCATAGACCCGAAGATCGACGCCGCCCGGATGGCCTACTACCTCGCGTTCGGGTCGCAGGTTCTCGATCCGGAGTTCATGCGGCATGCGGCGGAAGGCTGTCTGGGTACGACGGGCTGTCAGTTCCAGCCGGTCAACGAGGCGTACTGGCGCGACACCGAGATCATCGACCCGCTGCGAGGACGTGCCGGCAACCTCGATCCGCTCCTCACCTCGGCCACCGTCACCGAAGGCCGGATGCACGCCCAGGCGATGCTGGAGATCTTCCTCGGCGAGACGGCGTGGAGCAGGATCAGCGGCTATGTGGTCGAGGCGTTCTCTCGGATGGTCAACGAGTACGACCGGGAGGTCGTCGCGTTCCGCTCCGGGCGTCCCGACGCGAGCTGGAGCGACATCGAGCGGGCGGTTGCCCGACCGACGACATGGAACGTGCTCCAGCAGGTGCTGGACGAGTTCGAACGGGTGAAGGACGCCGGCGTCGCCGACACCGAGGTACGCGACCTGCGCTTCGCCGCGGCAGTGTTGGAAGACCTGCGGAAGAACCCGTACGCGCGGGTCGCGTTCGCCCGCGAGTCCAGCGTGACCGTCGACCACAGCGGGAAGCGCCGAACGATCATCACCCTGCGCGGCTTGCCTCGGGCACACGGCAACAGCTCGTCGGCCAACATCGCCCGCGGCATCATCTACCTCGTTACCCGGCTGGGCTTCCAGATGCTGGAGGAGACCAGCGAGCGTGACCCTGCCAAGGGCTGGCGGCCGCAGATGCTGTTCGTCGACGAGGCGTACAGCGTCGCCAGCACAGGTGAAGGTCGCGACCTGATCAGCTTCGTCCTCAAACAGGGCCGGGCATTCAACATCGGCGTCGTGCTCATCACCCAGCAGGCCGGCGACCTGGCCCGGATCGAGTCCGAGGACATGGACGCGAAGGCGGCCGGCACCAACCAGATCCACACGGTGTTCGCGTTCCGGCACCACTCCGACGCCGACGCTGCGCAGACGCTGCCGCTGCTGAACCGGATGCCGGGCGACCGGCCGATGATCGAGACCCTGAAGTCCTTGCGGGACGGCGAGTGCGTGATGCGCGACGTCGACGCCGAGCTGGCGAGCGTGGAGGTCGACCGGGCGTTCTTCGAGTTCGCCGCGGCCATCCAGAGCAACCCGCACCTGGAGTCGAGGTTCAAGGCGATCGAGCCATCGCCCAACGTCGACGACTGGCGGGTGATCGAGGAGGCGTCCCGACTCGTCGACGGGTTGGCGATGGGCAGCCCGTCGGCAGCGCCGGAGAGCCTTGCCGACCCAGGACCCGACGACGGACTGACCGACGATGCGGTGCGGGCGGACGAAGGGATCTCCGTGTGACGCAAAGGCAGCCCCCGCTCGCCGTGCCGTCCGCCGCGGTCACGTCCGGACGGCGCCGGTGGCTGTTCCCGCGTCGAGCCAGCGTACGTCGGGTGGTGCGTACGTTCGTGGCCATCGGCGTGGTGGCCGGTGCCGTCGTCGGCGGCATGCTCGCCCTGCAGCCCGCGCAGGCCGCACCGTGGGACTGCGCGTTCGGCAGTGGCGAGATCGCCAACGCCGGCCCCGAACACGGCGGCTCCGGAATGACCGCGTGGATCCCGATCATCGCCAAGGAGGACGTCCCGCCGGACTCCGACCCCGACCGGGCCAAGCGCGGCCGGCAGGAACGCCCCTCCGACCACACGTTGCTGGAGGTCGCCGGACCGCGTGGACTGCTGTGGTCGTACACGCCCCAACGCGTCAAGGACGATCTGGACGAGTTCAACGCCGACGACCCCGAGGACAACTTCGAGACCAAGTGCTCGATCATGGATGCTTCCGCGACCGGCGTCGCGCAGATGATGTTCTCGGTCGGCGGGTTCTTCGGCGGGATCACCATCGGGGTCAAGCAGCTGGCCAGCAACGAAGCACCCTTCGCCACGTTCTACGAGGCCCAGGAGAGCTTGCTCACCAGCCTGAACGACAACATCGGCGTGCCGGCGGTCGCGCTCGCCGTGGCGGTGACGGGCTTTTGGGTACTGACCCGGGTGCAGCGCAGATCTGACTCCCGCGAGACCTACAGCGGCGTCATCAGCTCGGCGCTCATCGTGGTGGCGGTGGCGGCGATCCTGGCCGGCAACAACTACATCCACATCACCCGCGCGGTCGACACGTACACCTCTGAGTTCAACTCGGCGGTGATGGACCTCGCGATCATCAACAAGAACAAGGACGCGTCCAGCCCCTGCTATCTCCCGACGGTGCCGACGCCGGGCCAGGGCGGTGGAAGCTCGCGGGAGGCACTGTCGTACAACCTCGGCAAGCGGGTCTCGTCCTGCATGCTCTACGAGGTGCTGCTCTTCCAGCCCTGGGTCAACGGTCAGTACGGGACCGAACGTCAGCTCAAGGCCGACGACCTGGTGTTCGGCGGCAAGGACCACTGTCCCGACGGCCCATCACCTGCCTACGAACGGCCGCCAGGGGTCGAGAGCATCGAATACCGCTGCGCGAACCGGCCGACAGCACCCGGACAGCCGCGACCGAAGCTCAACCTGGCGGTGCAGCAGGTTGTGGCGCAGTCGCTGACCCGCAACCAGACCCTCGACGAACGGGACGGCCGACGGGTCGACATCGAGCAGCAGACGTCGCTGTGGAAAGGCGTGCAGTACCAGGTCGGGCAGACCTACCCGTCCAACTACGAGTTCTGGCGAGGAACTCAGCCGACCGGGCGGATGGCGACGGCGATCGCGGCACTCTTCGTCAACCTGATCGCGTTTCTGTTCGTGGGCATCCTTGCTCTGCTCACGATCTTCTGGCACGCGGTGTTCCTGATGGCGTGGATCTTCCTGCCACTCATCGGCGCGATCGCCGCGTTCCCGCCAGCGCGCCGGATCGTTCGGATGGTGGCCGGCATCATGGTGCAGGCGGTGTTCCTGCGATGTGTGTTCGGCCTCGTCCTGGCCGTCCTGCTGGCCGTTCTCAACATCCTGCAGGTCGCCACCGGAGGCACGGTGATCAAGATCTTCCTGATGCTGGTCGCCGCGGCGGCGATCTGGAAACTGCTCACCGCCCTGCGCAACGGCGCGATCGCGCCGACCGTGGTCCAGGAGACCAGCCAGGCAGGGATGATGCCGTCCGACTCCGCCGTCCTCGGCCGCGCCGGACAGGCCGCCGGTGGTGCCTACCGATTCCAACGCAACGTACGCGCCGGTGCGCGCGCGGGCGGGTTCGCCGCCGCCGAAGCCGCGGAGAGCCTCGGACATACGCGCGGCTCACGGGACTGGCGGGCGCAGGTGCGCCGCGGCCGGCTGTCCGGCGCCGTCACCGGTGGGCGGATGACCACCGAGGGTGGGCAGGACCTCGTTCATGCCGAAGAGCACGCCCACGAGCGGGTGGAGCGTTCGCAGCGACTGGCGATCCGCCGCCGCGAGGTCGAGCGCGACGAACGCAGCCGGGCTGACGAGGTAGAAACAGCCGAGGCCCGACCCGGTCGCGAACGGACCTCGGAACGGATGGCGAGGCAGCAGCCTGACGAGGCTGTGCCGGCCGGCCGGGGTGGTGGCCGGGGTGGTGGCCGGGGTGGCCCAGGTGGTCGGGGCGGCCAGGGTGGCCGGCCGCAACGAGACTCGCCTGAGCGTTGAGCCCGAACGGCGAGGGTCGCAGATCCGCGCGGTCCACATTGTTGGTCGCGTCGGTTGGAACCGTCGTAGTCTTCCTCGTTCTCGTCGCGGCACTGCAGGGTGATGCGGCGACGACGCTCGTGGTCGGTGTGCTCGCTGTCGTGGCGTGGGGGGCGTGGTGGCGACGTCGTCCCGCCGCGGCCGGGTCGGCACTGTCGTTGGCGGTGGTGTTGTGGTGTACGTCCGAGCTTTCATCGTGGGCGGCCCGGGTCAACCCGCTGGTGTCGCCGCTGCAGACCGGACTGGTGTTGTGGTTGTTCGCGTTCGTCGTCGTGGGCGTGGTGTGGCTGGTGCCGTCCCGGGGCCGAAACCGCGTGCTGACGACGGCTTTAGGTCATGCGCCACTGGTCGTGGCAGCCGGCCTGACACCGATCGCGCCGGCCGCCGCCCCGATCGGAGGGCTGGCGGTGGCGATGTCGCTGGTGGCATGGCGGTGCCGACGGCTTCCGGGCGGCGGACGGGGTCCGGCGGTGGCGTCCGTTTCCGCAGGTCGTGCGGACGAGGTACGTGGAGTGGGGCGTACGCGGGATCTGCTCGCGGCTGGGCTCCCGGCGGGTTGGCGACTGTTCGAGCCCCGGCTGGCAGACGAGGGCGGGAGCGTCGCCGCCGTCGACCTCCTGCTGGTGGGACCGGCCGGGTGCTATGTCATCGAGCCGAAGATCTGGCAGGGAACCGTGGCGCTGGTTGCCGCGGTCGACGCCGTCGGCAACGAGACTCAGGCGTACGCGCTGAACGACGACACACGCGAGCTGGCGGCCCGGCTTGGCCCGCTGGCGGCGAAGGTGGAGCGGACGGCCGCGAAACTTGACGTCGACCCCGCCGTCGCGTCCGGGGTGGCCGTGTTCTGGGGCGAGAGTGCGTCGCTGCCCTCCGACGTCGTCGAGGTGTCGCTGCCGGCCGCCGGCCGCCGAGGCGACGACCACGTGCAGCTACATCTCATCCACGGCGACCTGCTGCTCGGCTGGCTCGCGGCCCAACCGGTCCGCCTCCGCAGGCGAACTCTGCGCCGAGTGCTGCGTACGGCGGAGACGGCGTTCACGTCGGGTCGCTGACCCGGGCTCGCGGACTGCCGCCCGGCCCACCAAGATCAACAGTCTGAAAGTGCCCACGTGCCCGAATGCTCCTACGACACC